>NZ_JAGINW010000001.1:4800000-9600000 GCF_017876405.1 Kibdelosporangium banguiense
CCCGGTATGGCGCGGCGCTGGGCCATGACATGGTCACGAAACACGGCTCTCGCGGCTGGTTGTTCGTCGACAGTGCCCTGGTGGCCGAAATCCGCAAACAGTCGCGGACACAAGGCGTGTGGTTCCACCGGCTGCAGACGCGGTATCTGCTCGGCCGGGAACGAGTCAGCGGCTCCACTGTGGAAGAAGTCGCTGCGAGGGCCAAGGTCGACCCGGCCGGGCTGCAGGCCACAATCGAGGCTCACAACTCGGCCGCCCGGGACGGAAACCCCGACCCCGCAGGCAAACCCGCGGAGTTCGTACGGGTCCTGGACTCACCGCCATACTCGCTGCTGGACATCTCGATCAAGCCGAGTCTCGGGTATCCGTGTCCGATGCTCACGCTCGGCGGGCTTGTCGTGGACGAGGAGAGCGGCGCGGTCCAGCGGGACGACGGGTCGGTGGTCGAAGGTCTGTACGCGGCCGGTCGTACGGCCGTGGGAATCTGCTCGAACTCCTATGTCAGTGGGCTTTCGCTGGCCGACTGCGTGTTCTCCGGGCGCAGAGCGGGCATCAACGCGAGTATGAGGAGGACAAGTGCTCACGGCTGAGCAACGCATCGACGCGGCCGACCGGTTGTACGCGGCCGAGCGTGACCGGTCGCCGATCCCGCCGCTGATCCTGGACTACCCCGAGATAGACGCGGTCGACTCGTACGAGATCCAGCTGCACAACATCCGGCGGCGCGCCCGGCCGGTGGTGGGGCACAAGGTCGGCCTGTCGTCCAAGGCGATGCAGCAGATGATGGGCGTGAACGAACCCGATTACGGCCACCTGCTCGACGATATGGCACTGCACGAGGACACCCTTGCCGACGCGGCACGGTTCTGTTATCCGCGTGTGGAGGTCGAGGTCGGGTTCATCCTGGGTGCCGATCTGCCCGGCGAGGGATGCACCGAGCAGGATGTGCTCGACGCGACCGAGGCGTTCGCGCCCGCGATCGAGCTGATCGACAGCCGGATCGCCGACTGGAAGATCAGCCTCCCGGACACCATCGCGGACAACGCCTCGTCGGCCGGTTTCGTGCTGGGCGCGGCCCGGGTCAAGCCGTCCGATGTGGACGTCAAGGCAATCGACGCGACATTGTGGCGCAATTCGGCGGAAGTGGCCGCCGGTCGCTCCGACGCGGTGCTCGGCAATCCGGTGACCGCGGTTTCGTGGCTGGCCAACAAGGTCGCCGGTTTCGGCGTCCGGCTGAAGGCCGGGCACATCGTGCTGCCCGGATCGTGCACACGGGCCATCGATGCCCGCCCCGGGGACTGTTTCGTGGCCGAGTTCTCCGGGCTCGGCAAGGTTTCTCTGACGTTCGGAGGTGCTTGATGCGTATCCCGGCGGCGATCGTCGGCTCCGGCAACATCGGGACGGACCTGCTGTACAAGCTCGCCCGCAGCCAGGTGCTCGAACCCGTCTGGATGGTCGGCATCGACCCGGCCAGCGAGGGGCTGAAACGGGCCGCGGACATGGGCCTGCAGACCACGGCCGACGGTGTGGACAAGCTGCTGGCCAGCCCGAATCCACCCCAGCTGGTGTTCGAGGCGACATCCGCCTACGTGCACCGAGCCAATGCACCGCGCTACGCCGAGGCAGGCATCCGTGCAATCGACCTGACCCCGGCGGCGATCGGCCCTTATGTCGTGCCGCCGGTGAATCTGGGTGAACACCTCGACGCCCAGAACGTCAACCTGATCACCTGCGGCGGACAGGCCACGATTCCGATCGTGCACGCGGTTTCCCGCGTCGTGCCGGTGGACTACGCGGAGATCGTCGCGTCGGTCGCCTCGGTGTCGGCCGGGCCCGGCACACGCGCGAACATCGACGAGTTCACCCGGACCACTTCGCGGGGGATCGAGGTGATGGGCGGCGCCAAGCGCGGCAAGGCGATCATCGTGCTGAACCCCGCGGATCCGCCCATGATCATGCGCGACACCATCATCTGCGCGATCCCGGACGATGCCTCGCACGACGCGATCGCGGCCTCGGTCACCGAGATGGTCGCCGAGGTCTCGTCGTACGTGCCCGGCTACCGGCTGCTCAATGAGCCGCAGTTCGACCCAGCCGAGGGTGGGGCACCCGCCCGCGTGACGGTTTTCATCGAGGTCGAGGGTGCGGGCGACTTCCTCCCGGCGTACGCCGGGAACCTGGACATCATGACGGCCGCAGCCGTGCGAGCCGGTGAAAGGATGATCGATGCTGAGGATCACGGACACGTCTCTGCGGGACGGCTCGCACCATAAGCGCCACCAGTTCACCGCCGAGGAAGTCCGGTCGATCGTCACGGCACTCGACGACGCGGGAGTGCCCGTCATCGAGGTGACGCACGGCGACGGCCTTGGCGGCTCGTCCTTCACCTACGGTTTCAGCAAAACTCCCGAACAAGAGCTGATCTCGGTCGCGGTGCAGACCGCGAAGCGCGCCAAGATCGCCTTCCTGATGCTGCCCGGTGTCGGTGTGAAGGACGACATCCGCATTGCTCAGGACAATGGCGCCTCAATCTGCCGTATTGCCACGCATTGCACCGAGGCGGATATCGCGGTCCAGCACTTCGGCCTGGCCCGTGAACGCGGCCTGGAGACTGTCGGGTTCCTGATGATGGCCCATTCCCAGCCGCCCGAGGTGATCGCGAAGCAAGGCCGGATCATGGCCGACGCCGGCTGCCAGTGTGTGTACGTCGTGGACTCCGCGGGGGCTCTTGTCCTTGAACAGGTCAGTGACCGAGTCTCTGCCCTGATCGCCGAACTGGGCGACGAGGTGCAGGTCGGTTTCCACGGCCACGAGAATCTCGGTCTCGCGGTCGCGAACTCTGTGGCCGCGTACCGCGCGGGCGCCCGGCAGATCGACGGCAGCGCCCGCAGGTTCGGTGCGGGAGCGGGAAACACGCCGACCGAGGCCTTTGTCGGAGTCTGCGACAAACTGGGCATCGAAACCGGCATCGACTTCTTCAAGATCGTCGACGCGGCCGAGGACGTGGTCCTGCCCACCATGCCCGACGAGTGCAAACTCGATCGGATGGCATTGCTGATGGGCTATGCGGGCGTCTACTCGAGCTTTTTGAAGCACGCCTACCGCCAAGCCGAACGTTATGGCGTTTCCGGCGCCGAAATCCTCGTCCAGGCCGGCAAACGCAAACTCGTCGGCGGCCAGGAGGACCAACTCGCCGACATCGCCATCAATCTCGCCGCGGCCAAGTGAAAGCCAGGGCCGTTGCCTGATCGGGCAACGGCCCTGGTGATCCGCCGTATGCTTGCGCGATGGATTCGCATGCGGTGTTGGCAAAGGTCGTCGACGACACCGGGGACGGGGGATACGACGACTCGGAGCGGCTGGCGTTCGAGGAGTCGGAGGCGAAGGCGTTCCTCGCTGTCCCGTTCCTGCGATTATCAGGTGAGCCTGGCAAACGGCAGCTTGTCGTCGGGCAAGGACGTGTGATCGCCAAACCGGATGGCGGGGTCGAACTCACCCTCGTGCGGCAAACCGTGCGCAGCGAGGAAGCCGGCTGGTCGGAGGATACGACCAGCCCTGCGGTGACCGGCCTGGAGCGAATCTCCGGGTTGCCGTTGCCCTCGGCGTATCCGGCGGAAGGCGACGCCGTGTCACAGGCGGTGACGCTGGCCAAAGCGATCGCCGAGTCCTCCCGCAATGAAGTGCTTCGGTTGCGTGGCCTGCGGTATGAGCTGGAACGCATGATCGCCGAGCTGCTCGCCAGGCGTCGCAGGGGTTCGCTCAGGCCTGTGCTCGCCGACATCATCGAGCTGTCGACGGCCCTGGGGCGTGGCCGTGACCAGGCTCAGAAGGCGGGCCGAGACGGCCTGTGGATCTGGCTGTGGGATGACGAGACCTACCACCATGTCCGCAACGAGACAACGTCAGAGCTGGGCGAGCCGACCTGGGTGCGCACGTACCGCAACGCGCTTCGGCATTGCACAGCCATGGACGAGCAATTGGCCGAAGAAGTGTCCCGCCTGCACTCATTGCTCACAGGTATCTCCGCATTCGCCGTCGCCGCGGACTCCGAGGCGCAGGAGCGGTTCAACCTCCTGGCCGCTGTGGCCGCGGCAGGTCTGGGCGTGCCCGCCCTGATCATCTCGCTGTACGGCGCGGATTCGTTCCTGCCGCTGGACTCGTTCGACCACGCGTGGCGGGCGCTGCTCCCCATCGGAGTCACTGTCCTGGTCGTCAGCACGGTCGGATTGCGTTGGATGCCAGGCAAATCACGCCTGCGGCACTACGCACTGGCCGTATTGCTCGTGATCACACTGATCGGCGTCCTGTTCTTCGCCGGAGTCCTTGCCCCTGGCAAGTAACGGCTACTTGACCAGATCGAGCCGAATAAGGTGGGAGCGTGTCTGCTCTTCTGCTCGGTGCGATGACCGACTCGGCGCTGAGGCCGTTGCCTGACCGGGCCACGGCCTTGCTGGTGGAATTGCACGCGCCGCCAAGGCTGGCCGCGCATCTGCGAGCTGTCCATGACGTGGCGTGCCAGTTGGTGGACTGGGTGCGGCAGCATTATCCAGCGCTTCCCGTTGACCGCGAGGCGGTTCTGTTCGGTGCGGCCATACATGACATCGGCAAGACCAAGCATCTGGAGGAACTGTCAGGACCTGGCTCACTGCACGAACAAGCCGGGTACGAGCTGTTGCTGGCGCACGGAGTGCAAGAGTCGCTGGCCAGGTTCGCCAGGACGCACGCGTCCTGGAACGAGGCCGATATCGGCATCAACGACCTGCTGGTCAGTCTGGCCGACAAGATCTGGAAGGCCAAGCGGGTCCAGGACCTGGAGCAGTTGGTGGTCGACCGGCTCGCGACCGACCAGGAGCCGTGGGAAGTGTTCATGGCCCTCGATGACGAACTCACCCGGATCGCCGCGGGCGCCGACGAACGGCTGGCTTTCCAGTCGTCCTATCCCATCTGATGCCGCGACTTGTGCCCCCAATGCCACATTGGGGACATGTGATGCCCCCAATGTGGCATTGGGGGCACACCATCGAGGGTTATACGGACGCGGGTTCGCGCTCAGGTACTGATTCCTGAATGCCGACCCGGTTGTGCAGGCGTCGCAGTGGTTTCGGCGACCACCAGGCTGTTCTGCCGAGCAAACGCATGCCGGCCGGGACGAGGACGCCACGGATCAGCGTGGCGTCGATCAGAATCGCCAGCCCGCTGCCGATTCCGAACAGCTGGATGAAGCTGACACCGCTGGTTGCGAAGGCCAGCAGGCTGACTGCGAGCAGCACGGCTGCTGTGGACACCAGGCGGCCGGTGCGGGACAGGCCCTGGACGACGGCGTCGTGCAGACCGGTGCCCTGGTCGTGCATCTCCTTGATCCGGCTGAGCACGAACACCTCGTAGTCCATCGACAGCCCGAAAGTGATGCAGAACAACAGAACCAGCATGCTGGTGTCCAACGGCAACGGGGTGAACCCGAGGAAGCCGGACAGCCAGCCGTCCTGGAACACCAGAACCATCAGGCCGAGAGTGGCCGACAGACCGAGCACATTGAAGAGCAAAGCGCGCAATGGCTGCAGGACACTCCCAGTGAACAGGAACAACAAGACGAACGTGGTCAGTGCGATCAGCGATGCGGCGAGGGGCAATCGGCTGCCAATGGCCTGCTTGGTGTCCATCAATTGCGCGGTGTCCCCGCCGACCTTCAGGTCCATTCCGCTCGACCGGATTGCTCCGACCAGGGTCTCCGCCTGCGCGGACCGGGGGCCGTCCTGCGGGACGATCGAGAACAGCACAGCGCCATTGCTCCGAGCCGCGGTGACCCGACCGGCTCCGGGCAATGCCGACAACCTCTCGGTGTAATCCGCGACATTGATCGGAGTTGTGGCGATGGCCTGCACCGCGCTGGAGTTGTCGTCGGGGAAGTGGTCCCGCAGAGCATCCCCGACAATGCGCGTGTCGGAAGACTGCGGCAGCACCCGGTCATCCGGAGTTCCGAACTGCACGTGCAGCAAAGGAATTGCCGCAATCGCAAGGGCAATGACCACAGGAACAGCCGCACGTGCCGGGCGACGCATTGTGCTGCCGGCGAACCGTGCCCAGAACGGGGAAGCTGTCGACGGCGTGCGACGCGACAGCTTGCCAGCGTTGATACGCGGCCCAAGCACAGCCAGCAATGCAGGCAGAACAATCAGTGCGGCGCTCATGGCAATGACGACAACCCCAACCCCCGCGTACGCGAACGAACGCAGGAAATACATGGGGAACACCAACAGCACGGCCAAAGCGGCAGTAACAGCAAGCCCGCTGAAGAAGATCGTGCGCCCGGCCGTCTCGACCGTGCGAACCACAGCCGCCGTGGTGTCAGAACCCCGTGCGAGCTCTTCGCGGAAGCGGCTGACCATCAGCAACGCGTAGTCGATCGCCAGGCCCAGGCCCAACGCGGTGGTCAGGTTGATCGCGAAGATCGACACGTCGGTGACCGACCCCAGCACCGCGAGCTCGGCGAACGTCCCCAGGATCGCGATCCCGCCGACGGCCAGCGGAATCAGCGCGGCCACCACGCTGCCGAACGCGATCACCAGCAGGATCAGGATCAACGGCACGGCGATCGCCTCGGCGACGAGCAGGTCCTGCCCGACCTGCGCCCCGATGTCGGTACCGACGGTCGCCCCACCGCCAAGCGTGACGTCGATGGGTCCGCGCACGCCGTCGTAGCGCGCACGCAACTCATCGACATCTGCGTTGTCATTGAGCTTGGCGACCGCGATCGCGTACGCGCCGTCGTTCGACCGCATCGGGGGAGCGCCCGTGCTGAAGTAGGAGGCGATGTCCCGTAACTCGGGGTCGCCTGACAACTGCTGTGTCAGCGTTGTCCCGGCCTGTTCGACCGCTGGGTCGTCGACTGGCCCCTTGATCAGGAACACCAGGCTGGCGCCGCCGTCGAAATGCGACCTGACCAGCTCGGCAGCTTGCGAGGACTCGGCTGCGGGGTCGTTGAAGCCCTGGCTCTTGAGCTTGCCGAAGGCGGTGAAGCCGAAAGCACCCGCACCGGCCAGGACAAGCGTGATGACGATCAGGATCGCCTTGGCATGGCGGGCCGCGAACCGGCCGATGCGTCCGAACATGAGCACCCCTCGAAATGTGTACAGCCGTAAACTTGGCAGGCGTTAACTTGCCACGGATGTGCACGGGTGTCAACATCGCCCTCATGCAACCCTCAGGTCCGGCGAAACGTGGCTACCACCACGGCGATCTGCGCAACGCGCTGGTCGAGGCCGCCGCACAGCTGGCGGAGGAAGGCGGTCCGCAGGCGGTGACTGTGCGCGCCGCCGCGCGCGCCGCAGGCGTCACTCCGACTGCTGCCTACCGTCACTTCGAGAACCAAGAGCAGCTGCTGACCGCGGCCAAAGAGTGCGCGATGGACGGTCTGGCGAGCACGATGCAGGAGTTCATCGACGCGATGCCGCCGATCGACGACCCGGTCAGGCTCGCGATGAGCACGCTGGGCGCCATCGCGCGGGGGTATGTGTACTTCGCGATGACCGAGGCCGGGCTGTTCCGGACCGCGTTCGAGCAGGGCGGCACCATCCTGGAGGGAACCACGCTGGCCAAAGTGGACAGTGGGTTCCAGATGCTGGTGCAGGGCCTGGACAAGCTGGTGGAGGTCGGCCACCTGTCAGCCGAGCACCGGCCGCTGGCCGAGATCACGGCCTGGTCGGCGGCGCACGGCTTCGCGATGCTCGTGATCGACGGCCCGATGCACGACTGGCCGCCGGACATGCTCAACGACGCGCTTGAGCGCATGCTCGGGATCTTCGTGCGTGGCCTGACCAGCGAGGGCGCGGACGATCAGCTGACCGCCCACGTCCTCGCCGACACCAGACGCGGGTGAGGCTCAGTCCGCGGCGGGGACGTTTCCGCCGCGCTTCACCGATTCCAGCAGGAGCTGCGAGACGTCCTTGACCGCGACGCCCTCGCCCTTGCCCTCACTCTGCCGCGCGGTGAGACCGTCGTTGACCATCACGCGGCAGAACGGGCAGCCGGTGACGACAGTGTCCGCACCGGTGCCGATCGCCTCGTCGACCCGCTCTTCGTTGACGCGCTTGCCGATCCGCTCTTCCATCCACATGCGGGCACCACCGGCACCGCAGCACATCGCACGGTCGGCGTGCCGCGGCATCTCGGTGAGCGACGCACCGGCAGCGCCGATCAGCTCGCGCGGCGGCGTGTAGACCTTGTTGTGCCGGCCCAGGTAGCACGGGTCGTGGTACGTCACGCCAGGCCCGGCAGGGTCGGCCGGCGCCACCGGGGTGAGCTTCTTGGCCTGCACCAGGCGATTGAGCAACTGTGTGTGGTGCACGACCTCGTAGTGCCCGTCCAGCTGCGGGTACTCGCGGCCGAGCGTGTTCATGCAGTGCGGGCACGTGGTGACGATCTTGCGCTGGAGCGGCTCCCGTCCTTCGAATACTGAATTCAGCATTTCGACGGTCTGCTGCGCCATCATCTGGAACAGGAACTCGTTGCCCGACCGGCGCGCCGGGTCGCCCGTGCAGCTCTCCTCCTTGCCCAGCACGACGTACTTCACGCCGGCCAGGTGCAGCAGCTCCGCGGTCGCCCGGACGGTCTTGCGGGCGTTGTCGTCGAACGACCCCGCGCAGCCGATCCAGTACACGTACTCCACATCGGACGCCAGCTCACCGTCGAAGACCGGCACCTCGAAGTCCAGGCCCTTGGCCCAGTCCATCCGCTCGTTGTTGTTCTGGCCCCACGGGTTGCCCTTGGTCTCCAGGTTGCGGAACAGGGTGCCGAGCTCGCTCGGGAACTCCGACTCGATCATCACCTGGTAGCGGCGCATGTCGACGATGTGGTCCACGTGCTCGATGTCCACCGGGCACTGTTCGACGCACGCGCCGCAGGAGGTACATGACCACAACACGTCCGGGTCGATCACGCCACCCTGCTCGGCGGTCCCCACCAGCGGCCGGCCGGCCTGGTCACCGGGCACACGCTCGAATCCGGACTCCGGCACGCCGTGCCTGTGCTCGGCGATCTCCGGAGTCGCGTCGTCGGCTGCCTCCTTGCCGCCGATCAGGTACGGCGCCTTGCCGAACATGTGGTCCCGCAGGTCCATGATCAGCAGCTTGGGCGACAACGGCTTGCCGGTGTTCCACGCCGGGCACTGCGACTGGCACCGGCCGCACTCCGTGCAGGTGGCGAAGTCGAGCATGCCCTTCCAGGTGAAGTCCTCGATCTTGCCCCGGCCGAACACGTCGTCCTCGCCCGGGTCCTCGAAGTCGATCGGCTTGCCGTGCGACTGCATCGGCAGCAGCGGGCCGAGGCCGTCGGGCAGGCGCTTGGCCGTGACGTTGACCGGCGCCAGGAAGATGTGCAGGTGCTTGGAGTGCAGCACGATGATCAGGAAGCTCAGCATCACGCCGATGTGCAGCAGCAGCCCGACGGTCTCGATGACCTCGTTCGCGCTGTGGCCCAGCGGCTCCAGCAGGTCGCCCACCCCCAGCGAGACGAACGCGCCGCTGTCGTACGGGAAGTTGCCGACCGCCGCGGACGACCCACGGAACAGGAACATCGTCCACACGACGTTGAAGATCATGAACAGGATCAGCCACGCGCCACCGGTGTGCGAGCCGTAGAACCGCGATCCCCGCTGCTTGCGCTCGGGTGACTGCCTGATCCGGATCACCGCGAAGGCCACCAGCGAGACGAACACCATCACCGCGATGAAGTCCTGCACGAAGCCGAGCACGGACCACTGGCCGATCAACGGGATGTGGAAGTCCTCGTCGAACAGCGCGCCGTACGCCTCCAGGTACACCGACGCGAGGATCACGAAGCCCCAGAACGTGAACAGGTGCGCCATGCCGGGCACCGACCACTTCAGCAGCTTGCGCTGGCCGAACACCTCGGCCAGGTGGGCCGCCACGCGCGCGCCCAGCCGGTCGGCGCGGTCATGGTCGGGCTGGCCGGACTTGATCAGCCGGTTCAGCCACATGATTCGCTGGGCGGCGAAGCCGAGCCCAACGACGGTCATCAACAGACCCAGAACGAGACGAACGACCACGTAGACCCAACCTCGTCAATGTGAGCTTGTGTAGTAACGGCACGCCTTGCACGCGTACCGCATCTTCGCAATCCGCCACCGCTGCCCGTCACCCGGACAAACCCCGAGGCGATCGTAAGGCCGCACTGGCAGACGCGCTTCATAACGCTCGGTGGCGCGTCCGAGATACGCCCTTCTCACCACAAGCCCGCGCCGGGCCGCGCTCCTTGAGCGTGCGGAGTCCCGGCAGAACAGATGCAGCAGGCCGAGCCCGGGCAGTCCGCCCAGATCGCCGACCTGCTCCACGACGCCATAACCGGGATGCCCGCAGTCGCTCGCGAGCAGGACCGGAAGATCGCAGTACGCACACCGGGAGCCGCACGCGAGGCACCTTGCCAAGACATGCCGCATCCGTGAGCCTCCCTGTGACCGGCGCCACTTCTCCAGGGAGCGTACTCATGATTCTTTACCAGCCGGTAGCACCCGTTCGGGGGAGTGGTCTTAACCCGTTCGCTCAGGCGTGGCCAGTGCGGCGGGGGTTCGGGGCTAGATGACCGGATCGGCGAATCGGGACCGCAATGGTCCTTCGTCGTAGGCGGGGTAAGGCTCTTCGAATGACATGTAAGGCAGGTCGCCTTCGAACGGGTGGATGTCGTCGTATTCCCGGTCGGTCTCCTGGATCTCCACGCGGTGCGCGGTGACGAGGCCGTTCTGGAAGTTGCTGGCGGTGATGGCGTAGGCCGTTCGTTCCACTCCTATGAAGTCCAGCCGCTGGACGCCCAGTTCCTTGTGGCGTGGGTCGTGCGGGGCTAGAGCGTCGATGCGCAGGTCGTCGAGTGTTCTCGGCAGGTTGAACTCGCCGGTGAACGTGAAGATCACGTCGATCCGGGGCTCGTGGCCCCTTCTAGGGCTACGCAGGACCAGTTGTGCATGCGACACGTAGAAGAACCAGAAGTGGAACGGGCGATCGAATTCAAGTGTCCACGGTGGCTCTGTCACGGATAGGTCCATGGTTCCACCACCTGTTCCAATGATCTGCCGTGTTTGCGGAGCGTCATTCCGGTGGCGAGCACATATCCGCCGATGTAGTCGTCGGCTTCGACGGAGAACCGGAACCGGTCGGGTCCTTGTTCGATCATGTCGATCTCGATGTCGTGCATGCACTTGGCGAGCCGCATCTCGGTCACGCCGTGGAAGGTGACGAAGGTGTGGATGTGGTTGCGGTTGTCGACGCTGGTGTAGATCTGCAGGTCACCCTTGGGGTCGAAGTAATAGGCCACCTCGACCTGGCGTCTGAGGCGGATGGGCAGGGGGATCAGCACGGGGTTCCTCCGTGACAGGAACTGGAACGTGTTCTAGTCTGGTCGGGTAAAGAGAACACGTTCCAGTTCGGGAGCTGCTCATGAGCGAGGTCGTCGCGGCCGTCCGGGAACTCCTGCCGGTGTTGCGGGAGCGGGCACAGCAGACCGAGGACCTGCGCAAGGTTCCGGCCGAATCGATCGAGGCGCTGCGGCAGACAGGGTTCTTCAAGCTCCTGCAGCCGGCCAGGCACGGTGGGGCCGAAGCCGATCCGCTCGACTTCTATACCAGTGTCCGGCTGATCGCGAGCGCGTGCGGCTCGACCGGCTGGGTCGCGTCGGTGCTGGGCTGTCACCCGTGGCAGCTGGGGCTTTTCGCGGCGCAGGCGCAGGCTGACGTCTGGGGCGAGGACGAGGACACGCGGATCTCCTCCTCGTACGCGCCGATGGGCCGGGCGACGCCGGTGGACGGCGGTTTCCGGTTCACCGGGCGGTGGAGCTTCTCCTCCGGTTGCGACCATGCCTCATGGGTCTTTCTCGGCGGCCTCGTCCTGGGTGACGACGGCGCGCCGGTGGACTTCCGGACGTTCCTGCTGCCGATCTCCGACTACAAGATCGAAGACGTGTGGGACACCGTCGGGTTGCGGGGCACCGGGAGCAACGACATCCTGGTCGACGACGTTTTTGTTCCTGAATACAGAACTCTGAGTTTCATGGACACGGGCAAGTGTGAGTGCCCGGGCCACGAGGTCAACACCAGCCCGCTGTACAAGCTGCCGTTCGCGTCGGTGTTCTCCTACTCCATCGCCACGCCCGTCATCGGTATGGCGACAGGTGCGTACGAAACGCATACCGCCTACATGCAGGAGCGCGTCCGGGCTTCCTACGGCACCAAAGCCGCTGAGGACCCGTACTCCCAGGTCCGTGTCGCCGAAGCGGCCAGCGAGATCGACGCCGCCTGGCTGCAGCTGGAGTACAACATCGGCACGGCCTACAAACACGTTCTCGCGGGCGAGAAAGTCCCGTTCCAGCTGCGGATGCGCATCCGGCGTGACCAGGTCAAAGCGACGGGCCGCGCGATCGGTGCGGTGGACAGGCTGTTCGAGAACTCCGGCGGCAAGGCCTTGAACGCCGGCACGCCGATCCAACGCTTCTGGCGCGACGCGCACGCCGGGCGAGTGCACGCCATCAACGACCCCGAGCGCGCGCTTGCCATGTACGGCAAGACGCAGCTGGGTCTCAAGGTGCAGGACGCGTGGCTGTGACTACTTTCGAATCGACTTCGCGGTTTGGGCAAGCCGGACCGGACCTCAAGCTGCATTACCACGAAGCTGGCGAGGGCGAGCCGGTCGTGATGCTGCACGGCGGCGGGCCCGGTGCCTCGGCGTGGAGCAATTTCGGGCGCAATCTGCCGGTGTTCGCCGAGCAATACCGCACCCTCCTGGTGGACCAGCCGGGGTTCGGGCACTCCGGCAAACCCGAGATCACCAGCCAGTTCTTCACGTTCAGCGCGGACGCGCTGCTCGGTCTGCTCGACACGCTCGGCATCGAGCGAGTGCATCTCGTCGGCAATTCGCTGGGTGGCGGGACGGCCGTGCGGTTTGCACTGAGGCATCCGGATCGCGCCGGGCGGCTTGTGCTGATGGCGCCGGGAGGTCTGGGCGTCAATGTGTTCTCGCCCGATCCGACCGAAGGCATCAAGGCCCTGTACTCGTTCGCCGCGCCGCCTGGGCCGTCGAAGGAGAAGCTGGCGAAGTTCTTGCGTACGCTTGTGTTCGACCAGTCCCTGGTCACAGATGAGCTGATCGACGAGCGCTACCGTGTCGCGGCCGACCCGGAGTCGTTGCGCGCCATGGCTTCCATGGGCAAGTCGTTCACCAGTGCGGAGAGCTTCGAGGAGGGCATGCTCTGGCGTGAGGCCTACCAGCTCCGGCAGCGTGTCCTGCTGGTCTGGGGCCGTGAGGACCGGGTCAACCCGCTGGACGGCGCGCTGCTGGCGTTGAAGATGATCCCGCGTGCGCAGTTGCATGTGTTCGGCCGTTGCGGGCACTGGGCGCAGTTGGAGAAATTCGCCGAGTTCAACCAGCTCACCCTGGACTTCCTGAGGAGTGCGTGATGGGTATCCGCCAACTGGGCTACCTGCGCATCGAGGCCACCGACATGGCCAAGTGGCGTGAGTACGGCCTGAAGGTGCTCGGCATGGTGGAGGGCAAGGGCCGCGACGAGAACGCGCTGTACCTGCGGATGGACGACTTCCCGGCCCGTCTGGTGATCTTTCCGGGCGAGGCCGACCGGCTGGCCCAGTCCGGCTGGGAGACCGCGAACGCCGCGGAACTCGACGAGGTCCGGCGCAACCTGGAAGCCGCGGGCGTGCCGTACAAGGAAGGTACGCAGGCCGAACTGGCCGACCGCCGGGTGGACGAGCTGATCAGCTTCGACGACCCGTCCGGCAACACCCTCGAGGTCTTCCACGGTGCCGCTCTGGAACACCGTCGTGTCGTCAGCCCGTACGGCCACAAGTTCGTGACCGCCGAACAAGGTCTCGGGCATGTCGTGCTGTCCACACACGACGATGAAGCTGCGCTGCGGTTCTACCGTGATGTCCTGGGGTTCAAGCTCCGCGACTCCATGCGCCTGCCACCGCAACTGGTCGGGCGCCCAGCCGACGGCGCGCCGGCGTGGCTGCGCTTCTTCGGTTGCAACCCGCGCCACCACAGCCTGGCGTTCCTGCCGATGCCGACGCCCAGCGGGATCGTGCACCTGATGGTCGAGGTGGAGAACAGCGACGATGTCGGCCTGACGCTGGACCGTGCGTTGCGCCGCAAGGTGCCGCTCTCGGCCACGCTCGGCCGGCACGTCAACGACCTGATGCTGTCCTTCTATATGAAGACGCCCGGCGGCTTCGACGTCGAGTTCGGTTGTGAGGGAAGGCAGGTCGACGACGAGTCGTGGATCGCCCGGGAGAGCACCGCGGTCAGCCTGTGGGGCCACGACTTCAGCGTCGGCGCGAAACAGTGACGTCCACGGTCCCGGTCGCCACCGAGTTCCGCAAGGCACTCGGGCACTTCTGCACGGGTGTCACGGTGATCACCGGTGAAGGCCCCGTCGGGTTCGCCTGCCAGGCCTTCGCCGCGCTATCGCTGGATCCGCCCCTGGTGCTGTTCTGCCCTGGCCGCGCTTCCGGGACCTGGCAGGCGATTTCCGAGCGCGGCCACTTCTGTGTGAACGTGCTGGCCGAGGACCAGCAGGACCTGTCGGCCAAGTTCGGCCGGCCGGGTGCGGACAAGTTCCTCGGCACGGCGTGGAGCCCGGCGCCCAGCGGCGCGCCGGTCCTTGACGGCGTTCTCACATGGATCGACTGCAGCGTCGAGGAAGTCCGTGACGGCGGCGACCACCATGTTGTCGTCGGCCGGGTTCAGCGGCTGGGTCCCTGCCGGGATGCCCAGCCGCTGCTGTTCTACCGCGGCCGCTACTCCGCGACGGACAGGAAAGCCGAACGCCGGCCGAACGCCATGCTGGACCACCTCTTCACCTGGGGCCGGCACGACGACTGGATCTAGATCGTCTGCGACAGCCGGGCCACGTGCTCGTGCGGCCGGCCGAACAGCTGCGCACTGCTGTGCGCGCGTTTGAAGTACCGGTGCGCGTCGTGTTCCCAGGTGATGGCGATCCCGCCGTGCATCTGGATCATCTCACCGGCCACAGTGGACAGAGCCTCGGTGCATCGCACCGCGGCGACGGCCGCGAGGCCGGGGGACTCGACTGCGGCATACGAAATCGAACGCGCAGTCTCGACAAGGACGTACATATCGGCCATACGGTGCTTCAACGCCTGGAAACTGCCGATTGGACGGCCGAATTGCACGCGTGTCTTGGTGTACGCCACGGTCATGTCCAGACATTGTTGCGCCGCGCCGACTTGTTCGGCGCTCAGTGCGACGCACGCGAGGTCGCGTAACCGCGGCGCAGGAGGGCCTATCTGACGGCCGTTGGACAGGTGCACGGTGGCGAGCCGACGGGTCTCATCCATCGTGGGGGTATGTACGCGATGCGTCGCCTCGCCCAGGAACAGTCCATCCGGCGTGGAGACGATCAACACATCTGCGGTGTCACCGTCGAGCACGTACGGTACGACGCTCGGAACCGACGGCGCCCACATGACGGTCGCGGCGGTCGTCCCGTCGGCGATTCCGGGTAGCAACCGGGCGCATTCTGATTGGTTACCGCTCAGTAGAAGAGCCTGCGCCGCGAGCGCGGTCGACAGCATCGGCACAGGTGCGAGCTCACGCCCAAGTTCTTCCAGGACAACGTGTGCCTCGATCAGGCCGCCCGCGCCGCCGTACTCCTCGGGCACGCCCAGACCGGCCACGCCGATCTTGCACAGCTCCTGCCACGAGGCGTCGCCGCGGTCGTGCATCTGCCGCACGGCGTCTCGTAAATCTTCTTGTTCGGCCGTCAGCATGGGTCCATCAAACCAAACAATCGCTTGGTTTGCCATGAAGTTCAGTCGTGCCGAGTCACTCGTGGGCGGGTGCCGTTCGATAAGGTTGGCACCGTCCGGTACACGCACGCGAGGAATAGAGTCCGTCATCGAAAAGGGGCAGCTGGTCGCCGGTCGCTACCGGCTGCTGGACACCATCGGCAGTGGCGCGATGGGCATCGTCTGGCAGGCGCGCGACGAGCGTCTTGATCGAACGGTTGCGATCAAGCAACTGCTGATGCGCGCTGGGCTGTCCGACAGCCAGACAGAGGATGCGCGCCGCCGCGCGATGCGCGAAGGCCGTATCGCCGCGCGCTTGCAGCACCGCAACGCCATCGCGCTCTTCGACGTGGCGGAACACGACGGTGACCCGTGCCTGATCATGGAGTACCTGCCGTCGCGCAGCCTCTCCGGCCTGCTGGCCGACCGCGGCACGCTGTCGCCGCAGGAGGCCGCCCAGATCGGTGAGCAGGTCGCCACCGCGCTGACCGCCGCGCACGCCGCCGGGATCGTGCACCGGGACGTCAAGCCGGGCAACATCCTGATCGACGACACCGGCCAGGTGAAGATCACCGACTTCGGCATCTCCCGGTCGACCGACGACGGCACGATGACCCAGTCCTCGGTCGGCATGCTCGCCGGCACGCCCGCCTACCTGGCCCCCGAGGTGGCCCGCGGCCAGGACCCGACCAGGGCCTCGGACGTGTTCTCCCTGGGTGCGACGCTGTACCACGCACTCGAGGGCCAGCCGCCGTACGGCTTCAAGGACAACCCGCTCGCCCAGCTCTACGCCGTGGCCATGGGCAACGTGCCCGAGCCCAAGCACGCCGGCCCGCTGACCAAGACGCTGATGACCCTGCTCAGCGCGGACGCCGCCGACCGGCCCACGATGCCCGAGGTCGTCACGACCCTCTCCGAGCTCGCCGGCCACGAAACCGTCGTGGTCCACGTGCCCACTCCGCCGAAGCCGGTGGCCGCGGCCGTGCAGCCCACGCTCGTGGCCCCGAAACCTGTGGTCGCCCAGCAACAACAGGCCCCGCCCAGGCAGCCACCGCCGCCGACCCCACCCCCGCCGGTCAGGCCCGTACCCCCGGCGAAACAGCCCGGGCGGCCCGGCAAGAGCAAACGTGGTCTCGCCGTCATCGGCGCGGTTGTCGCAGCCGCCGTGCTCGGCGGTGTCATCGCCTCGGTGATGAGTTCGGGCTCGCCGGACGACAACGCCAACCGGCAGACGCCAGGCGTGTTGCCGCCCAGCACCGTGACCATCGTGTCGACGGCGAACCAGCCACCTCCTCAGACGAGCACCACCCCGCCGACACCACAGGGTGCCTCCGAAGGTGGAATCGACTGGAGCTCGGCTGGTCGGCTCGTGATCAACTACTACGGCTCGGCGGCACCGGAGGCCCGGTGGGGCATGCTGTCCGCCGAGATGCAGCAGACCTTCGGCTCGATCGGCGCGTTCCAGCAGTTCTGGGCACAGTATCCGCAGGTCAGCTCAAGGAACGCCAATGGCGTCCGGGAGAACGGTGACGGATCGGTGACTGTGCCTGTGGACGTCACTTATGCATCAGGCAATTCGACACACAAAGAGATTCGAGTGATCAAGACTGGTGGTCAGCTCAAGATTGCCTCGGACGGCAGGTAATCCGAGCCCTCGGTCGATCTCGCTTATTCGACCGAGGGCGGCTGGCGACTATTTGGCAGAGGCATATATCGCTTGACGCGCGATGCCTCTGGTCGATGATAGAATAGACTTCGAGTGTGTGTGAAAATAGTGGTAGTTAACGACTTACTGCGTCAAAGCTAAAAAACGACGCGCCTCCTACCGTCCCGGCGGTTGCCCACACCCAGTCGCCGGTGCAATTGCTGTACTTCCACAGCTTGAGAGACGGTACGCCAGCATTGTGGTATGACTGGCTTTCTGGGATATCGACGCAGCCCGAGATGGAACTGTTGCTACGAGAGAAGTTCTTTCCCTCTTGGAAGAGGTAGTAGTACGTGCATATATTTCCTGCCTGGCAGAGCTCTGCGGCTGCTTGTGCTGGCGCAGCCTGCGCTACAGTAGGTGTTAGCGTCAGGAGGGTGCACGCCGTCAATAGTGCAGACTTCAGTCTCATGGCTCCCCTGCTGGATATGGTATTTGATCATCATTGTCACGTCGTCAGTAAAAGATACCTGCGAACACCTTTGGCGTCCTGTATGTGCGGTCGGCATTTGACGTGGTGTGTGACGATGAACTGGTTGCCGTCGAACGGATCGGCCGAATTAAGGGCCCGGTTCTGTCCAGATTTTCAAGGCTCTTCAGGTTTACCAGAGCAGGTAGAGTGCTGGCAACCCTCAGTAGTCATGGATTTCTTGGCTCTGGCAGGTGCTACATGTCACGCGGCTGCGGTTTGATACGCCCGCCTTGCTTTTCATGGACCGGACCTGGGATGTCGTTGGTAGGTCAGGCAAGGTTGTCCACTGCGGACATCTCTACCCCGGCGTTACCCCTTGTGATGCGTCGTGGTTGCCTGTATTCAGATGGTGGCGTCTTGAGTGACAGGGGGACTCGATGACAACCGGTCGTGACAAGCCCGGCTACATGGTCTCTTCTCGAGACAACGCGGTCCTTTCGTGGCTGGAGACCGCCGGGATCGACACCTCGTTACCGTCACCGGATCGTGTGTACGACGCGTACCTGGGCGGTTCGCACAACACTGCGGTGGACCGTGCGTTCGTCGAGAAGGCCGAGCTCATCCTGCCCGCCATCAAGCCCCTGGCCCGCAACAACAGGTCTTTTCTGCGCCGCGCGGTGAAGGAGGCCGTGGCGGCGGGGATCACCCAGTTCCTGGACATCGGCTCGGGTGCGCCGACTGTCGGCAATGTTCACGAGATCGCGCTACGCGCCAACCCGGACGTGCATGTCGTCTACGTCGACTCGAACACGATCGCCGTCCAGACGTCCCGCCTCAAGCTGGAAGAGCAAGGCGTCACCGATCGGGTGACGGTCATCCAGGAGGACATGCGTAACCCGGACGGCATCCTGGACCACCCCGACACTCGGGCGCTGCTGGACTTCGACCGGCCCATCTGCCTGATGATGGTGGCTCTGCTGCACTTCATCAGCGACGACGACAATCCCGGCGAGCTGCTCGCGTACTACCGCGACCGCCTGGCTCCCGGCAGCAAACTGGTGCTCTCCCACATCACCTGTGACAACGCGCCCCCGGAACAGCAGGCCCAGATCGCGGCGTTCGTCGATGCCTACAAGAACACCACGGCTCACCTCTACACCCGCACCCACGCCGAGATGACAAGGCTCTTCGACGGCTGGCAGATCGAGGCCCCCGGCATCGTCTCGCCTCAGGACTGGCGCCAGGACAACCCGGTTGACCAGAATCCCGAGTCCTACCACCTCGGCTGGTGCGGTGTGGCCGGCAAGGTCTAACGGCCGGTCCACTTCACCTGGCGTTTTGTGCCGAACATGCTGACGGCGGTGTGGAAGTCCTCGCTGGCGAAGACTTTGGCGACGATGTCGTCGCCGTCGGGGAGGGCGGCGCGGCGGAGGCGGGCGACGGCTTGTTTGGCCGCCCACATGCTGAGGGGTGAGTGGCGCAGGACCGTGCCGACGACGGCGTTCGCGGTGCGGTCGAGGTCGTCGTCACCGCAGAGTTCGTGGACGAAACCGGCTGCCTTGGCGTCGCCACCGGTGAGCATTTTGGCGCGGAGCAGCACGTCGAGGGTCCGCGACGGGCCCAGATGGTGCACGAGCAGCGAGTAGTTGTTCATCGAGAGGCAGTTGCCGAGGGTTTTGGCGATCGGCACGCCGAAGCGCGCGGACGTAGCAGCGACCCGCAGGTCACATACGGCCGCGATAGCCAGCCCGGCGCCAACGCAATAGCCGTGGATGACGGCGACGGTCGGGACGGTCACGTCCTCAAGGCGCATGAGCGCCTCACCGATACGCCGCTCGTAGGCGAGGCCGTCCTCGCCGGTCTCGAACTCCTCGAACTGCGTGATGTCCGTACCGGCGACGAACGCCTGCCTGCCCGCGCCACGCAACATCATCGCGCGGATGCCGTCGTCGCTGTCGGCGCGTTCGCACGCCTCCGCCAGGCCTGCGTACATGTCGAACGTCATCGCGTTGTGCTTGTCCGGACGGTTGAAGGTGACCGTGAGAACAGCACCGTCTTGTTCGACCACAAGGCTCATGTCAGCTCCTCGTCGGTGTGCTCGCCCAGCGCGGGGCCGGCGTGTGAGCGTCGCGTAGGTGTCCGAGAGAACCGCATCGGTGAGCCAAGTTGTCGCATGCCGCCGGGCGCGTCCCAGAAGAAGTCGCGGGATGTGAGTTGCGGAGCGTGGAAGACCTCGTCGTAGGAGGAGATCGGCGCGCACGGGACGGACGCCTGGTCCAGCGCGGTGACCAGGTCGGCCACCTTGCGGGTGGCTGTGACCTGCTCGATCTCCGGGATCAGGTCGTCGACGTGTTCCTTGCGGCGGTACGCGTCGCGATACCGCGAGTCGTCGAGCAATCGTTGCAGGCCAAGGACTTCGCACAGCCCACGCCATGCCTTCGGGGTGATCGCGCCAACCGTGAGCCAGCCGTCTGCACAGCGTATTGCCTGGTAGGGGGCCTGACTCTGGTGCGCTGAGCCGAGCGGGCCGCCGGCCTCGCCGGTCGCGAAGTACTTCCCGGCTTCCCAGACCGCCAGCGACACGCCTGATTCGAGCAGACTGACGTCGATGTACTGGCCTTCGCCGCTGCGCTCGCGTTCCCTGAGCGCCGCCGTCACCGCGAGGGCGACGTACAAGCCGCACACCAGGTCGCAGACCGGCACGCCGACTTTGGCCGGGTCACCGCCTGGCGCTCCGGTGATGCTCATCAGGCCGCTACGGGCCTGAGCCATGATGTCGAGGCCAGGCAGTGTCGAAAGTGGACCGTCCTGGCCCCAGCCGGACGCCGAGGCGTAGATCAGGCCCGGGTTGGCCGCGCGCAGAGTCTCGTAGTCGAGCTGGAGTGCCCGCAGCGCGCCTGGCCTGAGGTTCTCCACCAGGACGTCGGCCCGCGACGCCAGCCGGAGGAACGCTGCCCGGCCCTCCGGGGACTTCAGATCCAACGCGACGGATCGTTTGTTGCGGTTCAGCCGGGCGAAGGGCGAGCTGACGCCGTCGACGAACGGCCCGGCCGAACGCACCGGGTCGCCGCCGTCCGGGTTCTCGATCTTGATGACGTCCGCGCCGAGGTCGGCGAGCTGCATGGTGGCGTACGGGCCCGCCATGAAGACGCCGACCTCCAGCACCGTGATTCCGGATAGGGGCATGCCCTACAGCCAACCCGGAACCACGAGAACCAGCCATGTGACGATCGGCGCGACCAGGATCATGCTGAACCCCCACGCCATCAGCCGTTTGAAGACCAGCTCCCGGTACTCCGGCGGCGAACTGGCCACGGTCAGGGCGCCGCTCGTGGAGAACGGGCTCGCGTCCACGACCGACGACGACAACGCCAGCGCGGTGATCAGCCCGATCGCACCGACCTGCCCGGTCTGTAGGAACGGTACGGCGAGCGGGATGAGTGCGCCGAGAATGCCGGTTGTCGACGCGAACGCCGACACCGCACCGCCGATGAAGCAGATCAGCAATGCACCGAGCAGTGGCACTCCAATGCTCGCGACACCGTGCCCGAGGTAGTCCACCGTGCCGATGTCCTCGAGCAGGCTGACGTACGTGACGATGCCACAGATCAGCAGGACTGTGCTCCACGCGACCTTGTCGACGGCGTCACGCGTGGTCGACGGCGATACGAGCGTCAGCACCACGACCACGGTCAACGACAGCAGGCCCACGTCGAGGTCGAAGAACAGTGCGCCGACCGCGAGCCCGACGATGCCGATCAGGGTGAGAATCTTGTTGTGGTCCAACGAAACCGGAGCCTGGACCGTGCCCGGACCGGACTTCTGCTCGACGTCGAGCTGCTCGGCTCGGGCATACAGCAACTGGCGTCCACCGAACATGACGAACACGACGATGCTGAGCAGCAGGTTGAACACGAACGAGCCGATGAACAGGGTCATCGGGCTGCCCGGCAGGTTGCTGCGTTCGACCACGCCGTTGGTGATGCTGCCGAAGATGCTGATCGGCGAGAACCCGCCCGCGCTGGCGCCGTTGATCACCAGCAGGCCCATCAGCACCGGGTTGATCTTGTAGCGGGTCGCGAAGCCCATGGCGATGGGCGCGATGATCGCGACCGCGGCCGGGACGACCGCGCCGAGCGCCGTGAGCACGGCCGTGGTCAGGAACATCACCCATGGAATGGCCACGACCCGGCCACCGACCACCCGGATGGCGGCCCGCACAAGCCAGTCCACCGTGCCGTTGCTCTTGGCGATGGCGAACAGGTACGTGACGCCGACCAGGATGACGAAGAGATTGCTGGGGAAACCGCCGACGATGTCATCGGTCGACTTGTCCACCACGATGGTGCCGACGGCGAACGCGGCGACGAACGCCAGCACACCCATGTTGATCGATAACGTGGTGCCCAGGATGAACACCGCGATGAGCACGAGGATCGAGATGATTTCCACCGACATGCGAATCTCCGTTGTCTGACCAGACCTGTTTCGCATTACGGAATAGGTTGTTCGTACTTAGAAATTAGACGTATGGTCTGGATCACGTCAAGGTCTGACCGCATGAGAGGGAAACAGGGGCATGAGTTTCACCGGAGGACGCCACTTCCTGCAGATCCCCGGCCCGACCAACGTTCCGGACCAGGTGCTGCGCGCCATGTCGGCGCCGGTCATCGACCACCGTGGGCCGCGGTTCGCGCAATTCACGCTGGAGCTGCTGGAAGCGGTCAAGCCGGTGTTCGGCACGAGCGGGCCGGTGATCCTGTATCCGTCTTCCGGGACTGGTGCGTGGGAAGCCGCGCTGGTCAACACTTTGAGCCCGGGTGATCGGGTGCTCTGCTTCGAAACCGGGCACTTCGCCACGCTGTGGCAGGCGATGGCGCGTGATCTCGGGCTGGAGGTCGACTTCGTGCCCGGCGACTGGCGGCACGGCGTGGACCCGGCCGAGGTCTCGGCCCGGCTGACTCCGGACACCAAAGCGGTTCTGGTGGTGCACAACGAGACTTCGACTGGGGTGACCAGCGACATCGCGGCCGTCCGGCAGGCGATGGGCGACCATCCGGCGCTGCTGTTGGTGGACACCGTGTCGTCACTCGGGTCCGTTGACTACCGGCATGACGAATGGGGCGTGGACGTCACGGTCTCCTGTTCGCAGAAAGGACTCATGCTGCCACCGGGTCTCGGCCTGACCGCGGTCTCGGAGAAGGCGTTGGCGTCGGTTTCCGGTTTCCCGAAGTCGTACTGGAGCTGGCAGCCGATCCTCGAGGCGAACAAGCGTGGCGGTTTTCCTTACACTCCACCGACAAACTTGTTCTACGGGCTGCGTGAGGCCTTGCGTATGCTGGAATCGGAAGGCCTGCCGAATGTCTACGCCCGGCACGCGCGCCATGCGGCTGCGACGCGAGTCGCGGTTCAGGGCTGGGGACTGGAGTTGCTGTGCGCCGATTCCCGGTTGTACTCCAACACTTTGACGGCGGTACTGATGCCGGACGGCCATGACGCGGACAAACTGCGCGCGTTGATCCTGGATCGTTTCGACATGTCGCTGGGCGCGGGCCTCGGCAAAGTGGCGGGCAAAGTGTTCCGGATCGGGCACCTGGGGCATTTCAACGACCTCAGCCTGGCGGGCACACTCTCCGGCGTGCAGATGGGCCTTCGACTGGCAGGTGTTCCGATTGATCCCGCCGGGGTCACGGCCGCGCTCGATCACCTGGCGGCCGCATGAACGAGCTGGCCGAAGCCCTCCGGCGGTCGCTCGACGGCGAGGTCGCGTTCGATTCCTATACGCGGCACCTGTTCTCGCGCGACGCGAGTATGTACTCGATCATGCCTGCCGGAGTTGTCTTTCCGCGGCATGCCGATGATGTCGTCGCCACGGTCACTGTTGCCCGGGAACATGAGGTGCCTGTTCTCGCGCGTGGCGGCGGCACGAGTTTGGCTGGCCAGACGGTCGGTCCTGGCGTAGTGCTGGACTTTTCCCGGCACATGAATCGCATTCTGTCGATCGACGCCGAAGCCGGCACGGCTCATGTGCAGCCGGGTGTTGTGCAGGACGATCTGAACCGTGCCGCGTTGCCGCATGGATTGATGTTCGGGCCGGACACTTCGACGAGCAATCGCGCCACGATCGGTGGAATGATCGGCAACAACTCGGCCGGCAGTGGATCTGTCCGCTATGGCATGACCATTGATCATGTGCGCTCGCTGGACGTGGTGTTGTCCGACGCCAGCACGGCCAGCTTCGGGCCTGGCATTGCCTCGAAGTTCGACGAGGAACTGTCGGCGTTGGTGGCCGCCAACCAGTCCGCGATCGCCGGCGGCTTCCCCAAATTCTGGCGGCGAGCCGGCGGATACCGGCTGGATCGCCTGGCAGATGGGCCTTTCGACCTGGCCAAGTTCGTGGTCGGGTCCGAGGGCACGCTGGTCGTGGCCACATCGGCGGTGGTCGGCCTGGTGGGAAAACCCAAGCACACGGTGATCGCGGTCGGTCATTTCGCGTCGATCGAAGCGGCCATCGCGGCGACCGACGACGCCTTGGCCTGTTCGCCGTCGGCCGTCGAACTGATCGACCGGACGATTCTGGACCTGTCCCGGCAGAAGCTGGAATACCGGCGGCTGGCCAGTTTCCTGGAGGGCGATCCCGAAGCGCTGCTGTTCGTCACCTTCACCGGCGATACTCAGGCAGAAGCCGTTGCCCTGATGGACAAACTGAATGCGTTGTGGTCCAAGCACTCGCACGGTTACCACACATTGCGGGCGGAAACCCCGGCGCAGCAAGGCGCTTTGTTGAAGGTCCGCAAGGCCGGTCTCGGATTGCTGATGGCCTCCAGTGAGGGCTCGCGGCGGCCGCAGGCATTTGTGGAGGACACCGCGGTCGACCCCGCGCGACTGATCGAATACAGCACAAGGTTCAAGGAGATTCTCACCCGGCATGGGATGAAAGCCGGTTTCTACGGACACGCCTCGGTCGGCTGCTTGCACGTCCGTCCATTCGTGGACCTGACGAATCCCGACGAGGTGGCCGCGATGCGTGCGGTCGCCGAGGAAGTCCGGGACCTGGTCGTCGAATTCGGCGGCGCGAACTCCAGCGAGCACGGCGACGGCTTGGCGCGCAGCGAATTCAACCGCACACTGTTCGGCGATGCACTGTATGAGGCCATGCGTCAGGTGAAACGGATCTTCGACCCGGACGGCGTGATGAATCCCGGCAAGATCGTGGACTCGCCATCGATGACGTCGAATCTGCGCGATCCGGCACTGCCGCCGGCCAAACCCTTGCAGACGCATCTGACTTTCCTCGGCGACATGCGCAGCGCCGCGGATCGGTGCATGAACATCGGTCTCTGCCGGAAAAGCGAGACTGGCGTGATGTGCCCGTCCTATATGGCCACTCGCAACGAGGAGGATTCCACCCGTGGACGGGCCAACGCCTTGGTGAAGGCGCTTTCGTCGCCGGATCCCGCCGCTGCGCTCGGCGATTCCCGCCTGCATGAGGTCCTGGACCTCTGCCTGATGTGCAAGGCATGCAAGAGCGAGTGCCCCCTCGGGGTGGACATGGCCGCACTGAAGAGTGAAACCCTGGCCCAGAAACACGCACAGACGGGCGTGCCGATGCGTTCCCGGTTCTTCGGTGCGATCCGGACCTTGAACCGGCTCGGCTCCGCCACGGCTCCGGTGTCCAACCTGCCAGGGCGTTCGCGCTTCTTCCGCAAACTGCTCGGCCTCGCACCGGCCAGGCCGCTGCCGCGGTTCAACCGCCAGAACCTGATCCGCTGGTTCAGCAAGCGCCCAGCGGCCCAGTCGGGCTCGGCGGTGACCTTCCTGGCGGACTCCTTCACCACATTCACCGAACCCGGAGTGGGCAAGGCAGCGATCTCCCTGCTGGAAAAAGCAGGCTGGCAGGTCCGGCTGGAGTCGTCCGCCTGCTGCGGCCGCGCCGGAATCTCCAAAGGCCTGCTGGACGACGCGAAACGCAAGGCATCGGTGCTGACCTCGCGGCTGGCAACCGGCTCCGGTCCCATCGTCGGCTGCGAGCCCTCGTGCCTGTACACCCTGCAGGACGAGTATTTGTCCCTCCTGCCAGGAGATTCCACGGTCGGGGAGGTCGCGTCCCGGGTCCGCCAGGTCGAGGAACTGCTCACCGAGGCGATCGACTCCGGCAAACTCGTCCTGGCCCAGGACTCGTGGTTGAACGGCAAGGAAATCCTGCTGCACGGCCACTGCCACCAGAAAGCCGAAGTCGGCACAGCCGCGACCCTGGAGCTGCTGCGCCGCATCCCAGGCGCGAAAGTCACCGAACTCGACGCGGGCTGCTGCGGAATGGCCGGTTCATTCGGCTTCGAAGCAGAGCACTACGACATATCCATCCAAGTAGGAGAGGACAGACTCTTCCCCGCGATCCGTGCCGCCGACTCAGCAGTAGTCGCCGCGACCGGCGTCTCCTGCCGCCAGCAGATCAAACACGGCACCTCCCGAACAGCCCTGCACCCCGTCGAGCTCATCGCATCCTGCGTCACCGAAGCGACATAGCCCTCCAGCAAGCACCCACCCGACCAATCCCGAACTATCAAAACTGTCAGACCCCACCGCTACTTTGGCTTGCAAGGGGAGCTGCGAATGGCGGGTTTTGTCGCGAAGGAGTTCAGGGGGTGGCGGGGGCCTGGGCTGGGGTCTTCTTGCGGCTGACCCAGTAGCTGAAGACCCCGGCGGGGATGAACATGAGCACGCCGTACACCGCGGCGGGCACAGCCATCTGGGTGTTGTTGAGCAGGGAAGGGCTCAGGGCGATGGCGATCGCGAGGGTGCTGTTGTGGATGCCGATCTCCAGCGAGATCGCGATGGACTGGCGGCGTTCGATGCGGACCAGGCGGGGGATGGCGTAACCGACCGACAGGCTGATGACGCAGAACAGCAGGGCGAGCACGCCGATGTCCTGGAGGTAGCCGCCGATGTTCTCGCGCTCCTGGAACACCGCGACCGCGATGGTGGCGACCATGAAGATGATGGCGGCGAGCTTGAGGGGTTTGAGCGTGCGGTCGGCGAACGCGGTGAACCGGCGCCTGACGAGCATGCCGATCGCCACCGGGACCAGCACGATGGCGAAGACCTGCAGCATCTTGCCGAACTGCAGGCCGAGCTCCTCGCCGCCCTCCATGAAGCCCGACAGCGCGAGGTTGACCACGATCGGCATGGTGACCACGGCGAGGATCGCGTTGATCGCCGTCAGGGAGATGTTCAGGGCGACGTCGCCGCCGGCCAGGTGACTGAACAGGTTCGCCGTCGTCCCGCCAGGTGACGCCGCGAGCAGCATCATGCCGACCGCGAGGGCGGGGGCGAGGTCGAACAGCAGGATCAGGCCGAGGCAGATCACGGGCAGCAGCAGGACCTGGCACACCAGGGCGACCAGCGTCGCTTTCGGCACCGTGGCGACTCGTTTGAAATCCTGCACGGTCAGCGACATGCCGAGGCCGAGCATGATCACGCCGAGCGCGATCGGCAGGAACACCGTGGTCACAACGGAAGACGAAGTCACTGGACACTCCCTGAACCGGACATTCCGGTGATTGTGCCTCCCGGCACCGCGATAGACCAGTGACTGTGCGACATCGTCATCATCGAATCTTTGTCCTGGCCGACAACCCCATCGGCCGGTTGACTGTTCACCTGATTCGCGCCAGTTTGGAAACACGGTGCCGGCCAATGGCCGCGACGTGGGCCGCCCACAACCCGTACGACCTGGCCGCCCGGCTGCGCGGGATCCCGGTCTATTTGTCGACAGGCAACGGCCGGCCTGGACCGCTTGATCCGCCAGGGCCCCAGCCGGACGGCTTGGAGCAACTGCTCGGTGAGCAGTCGGTGGCCCTGGCGGATCAGTGGCGTGCCAAGCACGTGAAGGTCGTCGCGGACTTCTACGGCCCAGGCAGGCACGCGTGGCCGTACTGGGAACGAGCCCTGCATCGATCCTTGCCGATGCTCATGGCCGCTGTTCGTTAGTTCGGCTGTTCGTCAGTTCGACGGCGTTGGCTCAGGCTGCATGCCAGACGGCGGACCGGACGGCAGACATGTCGGCATGGGGCCGCTCTCGATCTTCGCGAACGACATGGAACTCACAGTGCCATCCTGGCTCGTGAAGACAGCGAGGGCGATGCTCGAGCCTGGCGTGAGGGCCGACCGTGCGATCGTGACCCCGCCACCGGGCTGCATGCTGACCTGGATCTCAGGCTTCGGTTCGTATTTGTCCGACGGCCGGGGCACATCGGACGCTCCGGCAGCAGGCGGACTATCACCTACCGCACCGCCACCGGCCGATCCACTGCCACCGGCCGATCCGCCACCGCCACCAGCACCGCCGCCATTACCTCCGCCGCCACCGGCACCGCCACCACTGCCGCCGGCTGCGCCGCCGCTGTCGGCCCCAGGGGTCGGGCAATCGGGCCGTGCAGGAACCGCTCTGATCGGTACTCCGAGCCGTTCGAGTTCCTTGTTCGCGGGATCGATCGCGGCGATGTCCTTGATGGAGACGGTGATGGAGCCGTCGGCGTTCTGACTGACCGCGAAGGCCGCGGGCGTGCCACCGTCGACGAACGTCAGACCGACTGTCACCGCGCCTGCCAATGCCACCGCGCCTGCCGCTATCCAGAGCGGCCTCGTGTTCCGCGTTCTCGGACGCTCCGCTGTTGCCAGCGCCGGCCCATGGTTCTGCATGAGGTCGCTCAGCAGCTGATCCTCGAATTTACCCATTGTCCTCACCTACGACCTTCCGCAACTTTCCACGCGCCCGGAACAGCCTGATCCGTAACGCCCCCAATGAGATCCCCAGAGCGGCTGCCGCCTCTTTGCGGTCCAGCCCGGCGATGTCGACCAGTTCGATGACCTCACGGTCGCTCTGCGCGAGCGCCGCCATGCCGTCGAACAAGGCCCGGCCGGCCCGTTCCGCGTCTATCCGGACCACCAGTTCGGCGGCTTCGTCCATGTCGAGTTCACGGCGGCCTGCCAGCCGCTCGACAACGTTTCTTCCCCGGCTTGTGCGCTCGCAGTACTGCGCGAACACCCGCCGCGCTATCGCGAACAGCCACCCCCGAGGGCTGCCACGAGCCGGGTCGAACGTGGCGAAGGACGTGATCGCCTGGACGAACGTGTCAGCGGTCAGATCCGCGACGGTCTGCGGATCCGCGGTCCGGCGCGCGAAATATGCCGTGACCTGCTGAACGTGGGCGCGGTAGATCTGCTCGAACTCCGCTGCCAGCCCTGTCGCCGGAACACTCACATCCGGAGGCTGGTCTTGTCTGGCCATAATCTCGCTCACGGTAACCAGTTGCCGCGTCGCGAGAGTGCCGTTACGCGGACTTCGGCTGGAAAAGCTCGATCAGGTTGCCCGCGGGGTCCCGCAGCAGGGCCTGCTTGCCGCCCCGACCAGTGATGACGTCACCACGGAAGACCGCACCCGCCGCGCGAAGACCGGCCACGGTCGCATCGAGGTCGGCGACCTCGAGCTGGAACCGATTCCAGCCGCCCGGCTCGGGACGCGACCCGTCAGCCAGCACCTGCCCGGCGCCACCACCACCCTCCGGCGAGTTCAGCAGCAGCCGCAATCCTTCGCGCCGGAGCATCGCGAAGCCTGGTCCTGGCCTTGCCTGAGTCTCGAACGCCAGGTGTGTCGTGTAGAAGTCCACTGCTTCGTCAACGTCGTCGACGATGTAGCGGACGCTGACTTCAGTCACCTTCATCACCTTCATTTCCGCTGGTAGAAGAAGTTGTGAAACACTAGTGTCCCACAAATTCGCCGGGAGGCAACGATGGATCCGCGAGCGGAGAACTCCCGGCGGGCCATCCGCCGTGCCGCCTTGGCCGAACTGGCCGAGGCCGGGTACGGCGGCTTCGCCCTGGACTCGGTCGCTGCCAGAGCTGGTGTGGGCCGCAGCACCGTGTACCGCCACTGGAACGGCAAGCTGCCGTTGATCGCCGACGCACTCGAGACGCTCAATGAGCAGCCGGGCGTGCAGGACATCGGTGGGACCGCGCGGGAACGCGTCGAGATCTTGCTGCGTCACCTTGCTGAGGTACTTGTCAGTTCCCCGTTCTCACGTTGTGTTCCCGCGCTTGTCCACGCCGCCGAGCAGGACGCCATGGTGCGTTCTTTCCACCATGAGTACAGCGCTCGACGCCGTCAGGCTTTGGTTCGCGTGATCGCTTCGGGTGTGCAGGCAGGGGAGTTTCCGGCCACAGTGGACCCCGAAATCGCCTCGCTCGCGTTGTCCGGCGTGGTGTTCTACCGCCGCCTGATGACGGGTGACCCCGTCGATCCTTCGGAAGTTCCGGCGCTGATGGATGCCGTGCTCGGCCCTCCGGCTGCTACGCGCCTAAAGCCGTCATGACTCTGGCGCGGTGTACTGATCCGTTGCCCCACGCCGAATGCAGTGCACGAACCTTGGTCAGCCACAGACTGAGGTCATTCTCGACGGTGTACCCGATCGCGCCATGAACCTGCAGCGCGGCGCGGGCAGCCCGGTACGCGGCATCGCCCGCCGCGACCTTGGCCGCCGACACGTCCACCTCGCCTAACGCAGCCCCGTAGATAAGGGGACGCGCAAGCTCCAGCCCGACATGAACATCGGCGAGCTGATGCTTCACGGCCTGATAGGAGCCGATCGGACGCCCGAACTGAGTGCGCTGTTTGACGTACTCGACAGACCGGGTCAGCAACGCCCGCCCAGCCCCAAGAAGTTGTGCCGCACACGCCAGCGCACCTCGTTCGAATCCGCCCTGGAGCGGCCCGATCTCCTGGACAGCAGTCACCTCGAACAGCCTCCGGCACGGATCAACGGAGCCGACAGTGGTGGCAGTCTCCGCAGCGAAGACGACCTCGTCCCGCACCACGAACACCCGGTCAGCTACATCGGCATCCACCGCATAGGGCACATGCGGCGGAATGGCGGCCGTGCCGAGCAGCGCGCCGTCAAGCAACTCAGGCAGCACGGCGATGGTTTCGATGGCAGGTCCTGGTAAGGCGTGGTACCCGATCGCCTCCATGGCCACGACCACATCGATCGGCTCGGCATCCACGCCAAGCGTCATCACACCCAGTTCGGCCAGCTTCCGCCAGACAGCCAGCCCCGGCGCGTGGTCACCCGCCGCCCAAGCCCGGGCGACATCGGACTTGGCCAGTAACGAGTCCAGAGTTTCGGCGAACTGGATCTGTTCCGATGAAAGCGCGAACTGCATGGTGATGACCTCATGGTCCGGTGGAGACGCGTGCGGATGGCTGTTCGGCGGACTTGCTCAGGAGCGACCGCGCGGTACAGGTTCTGGCAGCTGTGGGGTGGATGGGTGGGCCGGTCCGATCTCGGGTGGATCAGGCCGTGTACGGCCGGTCAGGTGGTGACTGGCCAGTGTGGGCTCTCGTTGTCCTACGTGGTTTCGACCTTCGGCGTGGGCTGTGTCAGGGAAGGGGTGCTATTTGGGCAGGCCCAGGATGCGTTCGGCGATGACGTTGCGCTGGATTTCGTTGGTACCGGCGTAGATCGGGCCGGCGAGGGAGAAGAGGTAGCCGTCCATCCAGGGGCCGGTCGCCTCGGCCTGGGCGCCGAGGAGAGTGAGGGCGGTTTCGTGGGTGGCTATGTCGAGTTCGGACCAGAAGAGCTTGTTCACACTGGATTCGGTGCCGAGAGAGCCGCCGGAGGCGAGGCGGGTGACGGTGCCGAAGGTGTAGAGGCGGTAGGCCTGGGCGCCGATCCAGGCGTCGGCGACGCGGTCGCGTAACGCTGGGTCGGGAAGGGCACGCCAGAGCGAGAGCAGGCGCTCAGCGGTGGCGACGAACCGGCCTGGGCTGCGTAACGACAGGCCGCGTTCGTTGCTGGCTGTGCTCATCGCGACTTTCCAGCCGTTGTCGACTTCGCCGATCACGTCCTCGTCGGGGACGAACACGTCGTCGAGGAAGATCTCCGCGAAGCCGGGTTCGCCGTCGAGCTGGTTGATCGGCCGGACGGTCACGCCCTCGGCTCGTAACGGGAACATGAAGTACGTCAAGCCTCGGTGCCGTTCGCCGGAGGTCCGGAACAGCCCGAACCCGCGGTCGGCGAACGTCGCCCGGGAACTCCACGTCTTCTGCCCGCGCAGCAACCATCCACCTTCGGTGCGCACAGCCGAAGCCCGGATCGCGGCGAGGTCGCTGCCGGCCTCGGGCTCGGACCATGCCTGCGCCCAGATCTCCGAAGCGCTGGCCATGGCCGGCAGCAGACGCGCACACTGCTCCCGCGTGCCGTGCGTGAACAAAGTCGGCGCCAGTAAGAAGATCCCGTTCTGGCTCACGCGGGCAGGCGCGCCCGCCGCGTAGTACTCCTCCTCGAAGATCACCCACTGCAGTAACGAGGCGTCTCTGCCGCCGAACTCCGCAGGCCACGACACAACCGACAGCTGGGCGTCGAAAAGCTTCTTCTCCCAGGCGCGGTGGGCTTCGAAGCCTTCGTCGGTGTCCATTGAGGGCAATGCCGCAGGCACGTTGCCGGCAAGCCAGGAACGGACTTCCGCCTGGAAGGCGAGAGTGGGTGGATCGAGGTCGAGGTTCATTGTTTTTCTTTCATGGAGCGGGCATTCAGGCCCGCGAGGGAGTCGGTGGAGACCTCTGCGTTGTGGGCGTGGGCGAAGTGGTGTAACCCGAACACCGAGTCCATGCCCGCTCGCATTCCCATCAGGTCCTCAGCTTGGTTGACGGCCCGTTTGGTGAGTGCGAGACCGAACTGGGGCATCTCGGCGATGCGCTCGGCGAGCTTCAGGGTCTCCGCGGTCAATGATTCCCGGGGGACCACCCTGTTGACCATCCCCCAATCGTGGGCTTGTGCCGCGCTGAACCGGTCGCCGGTGAAGAGCACCTCCTTGGCCGCGCGTGGGCCGAGCACCCAGGGGTGCGCGAAGTACTCCACGCCAGGGATTCCCATCCGGACAACGGGATCGGAGAAGAATGCGTCTTCGGACGCGACGATCAGATCGCACACCCAGGCCAGCATCAGCCCGCCGGCGATGCACGCACCCTGCACCATCGCGATGGTGGGCTTGGGAATCTCCCGCCAGCGGCGGCACATTCCCAGATATACCTCCATTTCCCGGGCGTAGCGCTGGTCGCCGCCCGGCCTGCCGACATGGTCCCACCACATCACGGCCTTGCGTTCGAACGACACGTCGACATCGCGCTCGGGCGTACCTATGTCGTGCCCGGCGGAGAAGTGCTTTCCTTCTCCGGCAAGGACGATCACTTTGACTTCGGCGTCGTCGACGGCTGCGGTGAAGGCCGCGTCCAGGGCGTAGGTCATCGCGGAGTTCTGCGCGTTGCGGTACTCCGGCCGGTTCATGGTGACGATCGCGACCGGGCCTTGGCGTTCGTAGCGGACGACGCTCACGACTCTCCTCTCAGGACTCGCTTCAGGACCTTGCCTGACGGGTTGCGCGGAAGCTCCGGGAGGAACTCCACGAACCTGGGCACTTTGAAGTTTGCCACGCGGGTCCGACAAAAACCGATGACGTCCTGTTCGGACAGCTCAGCGCCACTTTGCCGGACTATGTAGGCTTTTCCGACCTCGCCGAGCCGGGTGTCCGGGACGCCCACGACCGCCGAGTCGGCCACGCCCGGCAGCCGGGCGAGCGCCTGCTCCACTTCTGCCGGGTACACACTGAACCCGCCGGAGATGTACATGTCCTTCAAGCGATCCGTGATCGTCAGGTTGCCGTCTTCGTCCAGGTTGCCGATATCCCCGGTGTGCAGCCAGCCTCCGGAGTCGATGGCGGCCTGCGTGGCAGCCGGGTCGTCCAGGTAACCGATCATCACATTCGGGCCGCGTACAAGGATTTCACCCGAAGGTGCGATCTGGACCTCACAGCCCGCAGCCGCGTGCCCCGAAGTGTTGGCCACGGTCGTAGCGCTGTCAGACGGAGAACAAAGCGTCACGACAGGGCATTCCGTCAAGCCGTAACCCGTAAGCACTGTGTCGCAAAGCTGTTGCTGCATACGCTCGACTAACGCGACGGGCACAACGGCGGCACCTGTCACCGCGAGCCGGAGCCGTGGCAAGTCCGACACGCTGGCAGCGTGATCCATGATGGATTGGTAGATGGTCGGCGCGCCGGGCAGGACAGTGATTTTTTCCTGCTGTACCAAGCGGATTGTCTCCGCGGCGTTGAAGACGGCCTGGGGGACGAGCGCCGCGCCGCTGACGAGGCCGGCCAAAATCCCGGCCTTGTAGCCGAAGCTGTGGAAGAATGGGTTCACCACGAGATAGCGGTCAGCAGATCCCAGTGAAGTCCTCGATACCCAGGCGCGTGCGACAGCCAACGACTGCCGGTGCGCGCTCATAGCGCCCTTACTGCGACCCGTGGTCCCAGACGTGTAAAGGATGTCGGCGACGTCGTCAGGCTCGGCGGGCGAGGAGAACTCGGCCTCCGGCCAGTCGAGCGGCATCCGGAACATCCGTACCCGGGAGGCCAGCGTCACGTCGGCCTCGAGTAGCTCGGCCTCCCGGTCGATCCCCAGGAAGTCGCCTTCGATGAACAGTCCTCGCGCCCCGCTCCGGTTGATCACGTCAAGCGTCTCGGCGACGGTGAACCGTGTGTTGATCGGCACCAGAGCCGCGCCCGCGTACAGCACTCCGAGCGCGGAGGTGACCCAGTAATGCGTGTTCGGTGCGAAGATCGCGACCCGGTCACCGCGCGTGATCCCGCTCGTGTGCAAGCCATAGGCGACTGCCATGGCTCGCTCGTGCAACTCGCGGAATGTCAGCCGGACCTGGCCGTCGACCACTGCTTCGGCGTCACCGAAGCGTTCGGCCGCTTCGAGGAGCGCGGCGGGGATGGTTTCTCGGCGCACACTCACCTCCTCAAGCAAGTGCTTGGTAGGCTAGCGTACGTGAACGGCGATCTCCGTCAACAGCTGCGCGCCTGGCTCGAGCAGAACCTCCAGGGCGAGTTCGCGAATCTGCGCGGCGTCGGCGGTCCAGGCCGCGAGCACGAGCAGTACGAGCTGCGCCGCCAATGGGACCGCAAGCTCGCCGAAGCCGGTTGGACCTGCCTCGGCTGGCCGGTCGAGCACGGCGGCCGTGGGGCGAGCATGGCGGAGCAAGTCGCGCTCCACGAGGAGTACGCCGCCGCGAACGCGCCTTTCCGTGTCAACCACATCGGCGAGGAGCTGCTCGGCCCGACGCTGATCGCGTTCGGCACGCCGGAGCAGCAGGCCCGGTTCCTGCCGAAGATCCTTGCTGTCGAAGAGCTCTGGTGCCAGGGCTACTCCGAGCCGGGTGCCGGGTCGGACCTGGCCTCGGTGGCCACCACAGCCACAATGGACGGTGACGAGTGGGTGATCACCGGACAGAAGGTGTGGACGTCGCTGGCGCACGAGGCCGACTGGTGCTTCGTGCTCGCCCGTACCGGGCCCGGCTCGCGAAGACAACAAGGCCTTTCCTATCTGCTGGTCCCGATGGACCAGCCGGGCATCGAGGTGCGCCCGATCCGCCAGCTCACCGGCACGTCCGAGTTCAACGAGGTCTTCTTCGACCGGGCGAGGACGTCCCGGGACCTGGTCGTCGGCGAGGTCGGCGACGGCTGGCGCGTCGCCATGGGCACGCTGGCGTTCGAGCGCGGCGTGGCGACGCTGGGACAACAGGTCGGTTTCCGGCGTGAGCTGGACGCGTTGATCGACAAGGCGAGACAGAACGGCTCGATCGACGACCCGGTCATCAAGGAGCGGCTGACCCGGTCCTGGATCGGTTTGGAAGTCATGCGGGCACACGCGGTACGGACGTTGTCCCGCAAGGATCCCGGCTACGAGGCATCGGTGTCCAAGCTCGTCTGGGCGCGGTGGCACCGTGAACTCGGCGAGCTGGCAATGGAGGTGTGCGGTGCCGAGTCGATGATCGCGGCCGACGGCGAACTGGACGAGTGGCAACGGCTGTTCCTCTTCAGCCGCGCGGACACCATCTACGGCGGCTCGGACGAGATCCAGCGCACCATCATCGCCGAGCGCGTGCTCGGCCTGCCGAAGGAGCCGCGCCCGTGACCGGACACAGCACTGCCGGGCATGACCTTCTGGACGGCAAGGTCGTCGTGGTCACGGCGGCGGCAGGCACCGGGATCGGTTCAGCCACCGCCCGCCGCTGCCTTGAGGAAGGCGCGCGTGTCGTGATCAGCGATCACCACGAGCGTCGTCTGGCGGAGACGCTCGAGGCCCTGAAAGCCGACCATGACGGCCAGGTGGCCGCCGTGCCCTGCGATGTCACGAACGAAGACCAGGTCCAGGCTTTGCTGGCGAGCGCGGCGGAGGCGTTCGGCCGGATCGACGTGATGATCAACAACGCTGGCCTGGGCGGTACGAGATCGGTCGTGGACATGACCGACGACGAGTGGTCGAGAGTTCTCGACGTGACCCTCAACGGCACATTCCGCTGCACCCGCGCGGCGTTGAAGCGCATGGTGGCCCAAGGCGGCGGAGGCGTGGTCGTCAACAACGCCTCGGTCGTCGGCTGGCGCGCGCAACGCGGCCAGGCGCACTACGCGGCTGCCAAGGCAGGCGTCATGGCGTTCACCAGATGTGCTGCCATGGACGTGGCAGAGCACGGTATCCGTGTGAACGCCGTCGCCCCGAGCCTGGCTGCGCACCCGTTCCTGGCCAAGGTCACCAGCGAGGAGCTGCTGACCGAGCTGGCCGCCCAGGAGGCTTTCGGGCGTGCCGCGCAGCCGTGGGAGGTGGCGAATGTGATGGTGTTCCTAGCCAGCGACTATGCCTCGTACATGACTGGCGAGGTGGTGTCGGTGAGCAGTCAGCACCCGTGAAGAGGAGTCTGCCTTGAAGAGGGAGTCAGGCGCGTCCGAGCGCAGGGCCGAGTTGCTGCGGATGGCCGCGGAGATGTTCGCCGAGCGCGGGTTCCGCGCGACCACCGTGCGCGACATCGCGGACGCGGCCGGGATCCTGTCCGGCAGCCTCTACCACCATTTCGACTCCAAGGAGTCCATGGTGGACGAGATCCTGACCGGCTTCCTCGACGAGCTGTTCGGCCGGTACCGGCAGATCGTCGAGTCCGGTATGCCGCCGAAGGCCACGCTTGAGGCGATCGTGACCGCGTCGCTGGAGAGCATCGACGCCCACCACGCCGAAGTGGCCATCTATCAGAACGATGCCAAGTACCTCGCGACGTTCGAGCGGTTCGGTTACATCGCCGAGCGGGGCGTGGAGTTCCGCAAGATCTGGGTCGGCGTGCTCGACGAGGGCGTGCGAGCCGGTGCGTTCCGGCCGGACCTGGACGTCGAGCTGGTCTACCGGTTCATCCGGGACACCGTCTGGGTGGCGGTGCACTGGTACCGGCCGGGCGGCGCGCTGTCCGCGCAGGACGTGGCGGAGCAGTACCTCGGCATCCTGCTGGACGGCATCTCCACCCGCCGCCGGCCGGTGCGCCGGCCCTGAAGGGAGAAACAACAGTGTCCGAGGCGTACATCATCCAGGCCGTACGCACTCCGGTCGGCAGGCGCGGCGGCGCGTTGTCCGGCGTGCACCCCGCTGACCTGGGGGCGCACGTGATCAAAGCGCTGTTCACCGATACCGGCGTGGACCCGGGCGAGGTGGACGACGTCATCTTCGGGTGTGTGGACACGATCGGGCCGCAGGCCGGTGACATCGCGCGAACCGCCTGGCTGGCAGCGGGATTCCCGGAGGACGTGCCGGGCGTGACCGTCGACCGGCAGTGTGGTTCCAGCCAGCAGGCCGTGCACTTCGCCGCGCAGGCGGTCATGAGCGGCACGGCGGATCTGGTGGTCGCGGGCGGTGTGCAGAACATGAGCCAGATCCCGATCTCGTCGGCGATGGTCGTCGGCCAGCAGTTCGGATTCCCCACGCCGATGCATGGGTCGGTCGGCTGGGACCACCGTTACGGCTCCGAGGAGATCTCGCAGTTCCGGTCGGCCGACATGATCGCCGCGCGGTGGGAGCTGTCCCGCGTGGAGATGGAAGAGTTCGCCCTCGCCAGTCACCAGAAGGCGGCGGCGGCCCAGGATTCGGGCCGGTTCAGCCGGGAGATCGTGCCGCTCGGTGAGGTGCAGCACGACGAAGGCCCGCGCCGGGACACCGACCTGGCGAAGATGGCCAAGCTTGCTCCGTTACGACCGGACGGTCTGGTGACAGCCGCGTTGTCGAGTCAGATTTCTGACGGTGCGAGCGCCGTGCTTGTCGCGTCGGAACGGATGGTGACGCGGCACAAGCTCATGCCTCGTGCGCGCGTGCACCACCTGTCCGCACGCGGGTCGGACCCTGTGTACATGCTGACGGCGCCGATCCGCGCGACGCGGCATGCGTTGGAACGCACCGGCATGAGCGTCTCCGACATCGACCTGTTCGAGGCCAACGAGGCGTTCGCGAGCGTGGTCCTGGCCTGGGCCAAGGAACTCAAGGTCGACCTCGATCGGGTGAACGTCAACGGCGGCGCCATCGCGCTCGGACATCCCATCGGAGCGACCGGAACCCGTTTGATGACAACACTGTTGCACGAGCTGGAACGCACCGGCGGCCGGTTCGGCCTGCAGACCATGTGTGAGGGCGGTGGCCAGGCGAACGTCACGATCCTCGAGCGTCTCGGCTGATCACAGGGCCGATCCAACTGGGCCGACCCCTGGGGGCGGCAAACTGGCCACCCTCGGTAGTACCTACTTTTGGCCGCCGCCGATGCCTCCGGTTGTGCCATAGGGTCAGCCGGTTGGGCTGGGTGGAGCGAGATGAGGTGCTAAGTATGGGGTCAAGGCACAGATCCGCCTTGATAGTGCGATCAGCAATCGCTGTGGGGGCAGCCGGGCTGGCGATCTTCGGGATCACCGTGCCGTCGGCGACGGCTGCCGACAACGTGCTGCGAGCAGACCAGGCAGTGGCCCGGGCATGCCACGCCTCGGTGCTGTCGCGCCGGGCGAGCGGAGCCGACCAGCGGGAGCTCACCTCCACGGTGGACGGTTTGATCCAGGCGCGGCTCGCGCCCCGCGACGGGGCCGAGGGCGACTGGGATGTCGCGGTGTTCGACAAGGCGACGGGCAAGATCGTCGCGGCGTCGTCCGCGTTGCGCAGCCGTGAGCTGGCCGAGAGCTTCGTCAAGAAGGGGCAGCAACTGGTGGTGCAGGCCTGCCGGTACGCCGGTCCGGCTCGCACAGTCACCCTGGGAGTCGACTTCCTCGCGTTGACGCCGCAGGGCACTCCGACGACAACAGGCACCCCGGTGCAGCGCGCGGAGGTCGTGCGCGTGCAGACGCCGGAACGCAAGGACAAGAACCGGCTGCTCGGCCTCGGTCTGGACGTCACCGAGAAGGGTGACGCGACCGGTGTCGAGGTCGTCCTGGCCGACGACGCCGATCGTAAGACGTTGCGGGACAGCGGTTTCCAGTTCAGCACCGTCAACCCGGACCTCTCCAGGACGGCCCGGGAGGACGCTGCCAAGGACCGGGTGTACGCCGCCAAGGTCCAGGCGTCCGCCCTGCCGTCCGGCCGGACGAGCTACCGCCACCTGTATGAGTACGAGTACGAGCTCAAAGAGCTGGCGCGCCGTAATTCCAAGCTGGTCAAGGCTTTCACGCTGAGCAACCCGACCGTCGAGGGCCGGGACGTGGTCGGCGTGGAGATCGCGACCGACGTCGACAACATCGCCGACGGCAAGCCGGTCAACGTCACCATGGGTGTGCACCACGCCCGCGAGTGGCCGGCCAGTGAGCACGCCATCGAATGGGCGTACGAGCTGGTCAACGGCTACCAGAAGGACCCGGCGATCAAGTCGCTGGTCGGCAGGACCCGCAACATCGTCGTGCCGATCGTCAACGCGGACGGTTTCTCCATCTCGCGTGAGGCCGAGCCCAAGGGTGACTTCTCGCGCTTCGACTACGAGATGAAGCGCAAGAACTGTCGTGCCGACGACTCGCCGCCGAACCTGCGCAGCGGTGTCTGCAAGGCCAACCCGGGTGGCCGTGACCGCGGTACCGACCCCAACCGGAACTACGCCGGTTTCTGGGGTGGCGCCGGTGCCGGTGTGACCTGGAGCAGTGAGACCTTCCGCGGTTCGGCGCCGTTCTCCGAGCCGGAGACCCGCAACATCCGCGAGATCGTGTCCAAGCGTCAGGTCACCAACCTGATCACCTTGCACACCTACGGCAACCTGGTTCTCCGCCCGCCGGGCGTCGCCGACGTGCGTGCCCCGCTGGAAGAGCCGGTGGTCAAGGCGCTGGGTGACAAGATGGCGTCGCGCAACGGCTACGACAGCATCCCGTCGTGGGGTCTGTACGACACCACTGGCACCACCGAGGACTGGTCGTACTGGGCGACCGGCGGTTTCGGCTTCACGTTCGAGATCAACACCGCCGGCTTCCACCCGGCGTACGAGAACGCGGTGGTGGCCGAGTACACCGGTGTCGCCCCGGCCGCGGGTGCCGGCAAGGGCGGTAACCGGGCGGCGTTCCTGGACATGCTGAGCAACGCGGCCGACCCGGCCGCGCACTCGACGCTGATCGGTTCGGCGCCGCGTGGATACCAGCTCAAGCTGCACAAGACGTTCCAGACGCCGACCTCGCCGGTGGTGCAGCCGGACGGCACGACCAAGCCGCCGATCTACGTCACCGACAAGCTCGACTCGACGTACTCGTCGACCGGTGGCCGGTTCGCGTGGTCGATCAACCCGTCGACGCGTCCGTACGTCGCCGGTCGCTACGGCCGTGAGCCGCAGGGGCCGCCGCAGGCGACGCAGACGCTCGCCAACCCGCCTGGAGTGCCCGCGGAGAACACCAACTTCCCGGGCAACCCCGTGTCGGAGCGGATTCCGTTCACCGTCAAGGGACTGCCCGAGGTGGACAACGGCCGGTTCGACGTGTCGGTGCAGTGGACTTCCCCCAACACCGACTGGGACCTGTACATCGTCAACTCGGCCGGTGAGGTCGTCACCCAGTCGGCATCCGGTGGCACGAACTCCGAGCGGGCGACGCTGCTGGACCCGCCCGCCGGTGAGTACGCCGCGATCATGGTGAACTACGACCAGGTTGACCCGGCCAACCCGGACGACTGGGCGAACGGCAAGGTCGAGTTCTCCTCGCCGATCCCGCCGACGTACGGCCCCAAGGAGGCCTACACCCTCACCTGCACCGACCGCATCGGCCGGCTCGTCGGCATCGCCGACGTCTACGCCGACCGCGGCCAGACCGTGGATGTGGGCGAGGTCTGCACCAACTCGGCGCGTGCCAACAAGCAACGCCGCCGCTGATGAACAAACCGAAGGCCGCCACCTCGCGTCGAGGTGGCGGCCTTCGCCATTAGGCTGTGTATCGAAGTCGGCGGGGTGAACCCGTGCGAACGGTCCGTTCGCACGAGTTCACCTTGCCTGGGTGGAACTGTTGTCGGGGTCGCGATCGTTCCGTAGTTGAAGTCGTGCACGGGGCGGGAGGCAGAGGCTCAGGCGGATCTCGATACAAGCCCTAGCTGCAAGTGATCCGGGCGTCGGCCCAGTCGGTGTGGTCGCTGTTGTTGCCGTCTCCGGCGTCCGTGCTGATCAGGCGGACCAGCGTGGCACCGGTGATGTCGGCCCGCAAAGGCTTGGCGGGCATGAGGTTCGTCAGCACGCCGCTGTCGGCGACCTTGCGGCCGTCGGCCCAGACCTCGAAGGTTGCCGTGCCGTTGTTGCCTTTCTCGTCGTCGAGGCCGACGTCGGCGGTCACCGAGGTGCACTGGCCGGCGACGTAGTACTCCACGACTCCGGGTGCGTGTGTGCCCAGGCCTTTGGCGTAGGTGACGCCGTTGATGGTGATCACCCGGCCGTCGCCGGCCCGGGACTCACCGTTGCTGCGGTCCTTCTCGACTGGCCCGTAGCCGTTCGTGACCCGCAACCAGTTGATGTCACTGACAAAGCCGCTGCCCGAAGGTGGCGCACCTGGGATCACGACTTCCAGGCTGTACGGCAGGGTCACGTCCGGGCGGTACGTTGCCTGGCCGCTCAAGACGTACTTGCCTGGCCCGAGTGTGGCCGGCACGCCGACTGTCCACTTTGTACTCAGAGATTGATCTGTCCGGAGTACCTCCGCGGATGTCGGTGAGTCCGCTTGCACGGTCCAGCCTGCGGGGGCGGTCAGTGCTGAGGAGGCGAACAACGCCGGAGCACGTCCGGTGTTGGTGATGCTGGTGGTCACCGTGGCCGTACGGCCGGGCTTCACGATCGGCAAGGCCCCTGGGTAGACGGTTTCGATGGAGGCTCCCGCGCTGACCGCCGGCGGGTACTGCGCCCAGTTGCGATCCATGCTCACGCGGAACATCGCGCTGCCGTGGGGTGGGAGTGTCGCCGAGATCGAGCCTGCGGTGTGCCGATCCGTGTGTGTCCACAGGTCACGCAGGCGGTACGCGGGCGCACGCTGCAGCCCGATCTCCGCTGCCGAGGTCGAGATCTGACCGGTGGTTTCGCCTTCGTTGAACAGCAGCACCGCTCGGTCGCCGTTCTGCAGCGGTTTGACCAGCACGTGTACTCCGCCGACTGACCGGATCACGCGGCCCTGCACGCCCAACGGGTCCTGGTCGACCGCGATGATCTCGCGGTTGCCCAGGATGTCGAATGTCGCCGGGCTGACTTTGCGCAGGTCGGCGCCGATCAGCAGCGGGGCCGCCATGATCGACCAGAGGCCGAAGTGGGAGCGGTACTCGGTGTCGGTCATCCCGCCGTTGCCGACTTCCAGCATGTCCGGGTCGTTCCAGTGGCCTGGCCCGGCGTGGTCCGCGAGCGCCCAGTTGGTCTTCGCGATGCTGAGCATGCTGGTGTAGCTGTCGCTGATGTCGCCGGTCGTGCGCCACAGGTGCCCCACGTCGGCGGCCCATTCCCAGGGCCGGTTCTGGCCCCATTCGCACAGTGAGAACACGATCGGGCGACCGGTTCGGCGCAGCGCGTCACGCATGGTCGTGTAGCGCAGTTTGGCGTCCACGCCCTGGTTGTTGCAGTTGTCGTATTTCAGGTAGTCGACGCCGAAGGACGCGAACAGGTTGGCGTCCTGCTGCTCGAAGCCCAGGCCGCCGGGGAAGCCCGCGGTGTTGCACGTCTTGGTGCCCGCGCTCGTGTAGATCCCGAACTTCAGGCCTTTGGCGTGCACGTAGTCGGCGACCGCCTTGATCCCGTTGGGGAAGCGGACGGGGTCTGCGACCAGGTCCCCGGCGGTGTTGCGCTGGGGCAGCGCCCAGCAGTCGTCGAGGTTGACGTACTGGTAGCCGGCGTCCTTCAGGCCCCGGTCGACGAAGATGTCGGCGATGCCCTTGACCATCGCCTCGTTGAAGTCGGCCCGGCAGTGGGTGGAGTTCCAGTTGTTGAAGCCCATGGGCGGGGTCAGTGCCAGGCCGTCACCTGGAGTGACAGCGGCATAGGTGGTCTGAGCTGGGACAGCCATCACGCCGGCTGCGAGTAGCAGCCCGGCGGTGACTCTTCGTGCGCGAGTAAACATCGGACCTCACCGTTGAATGTCCAACATCTTCGAACAAAAGTCAGCAGAGAACACCATAATGTAATCGATTACAGCAGGGCAACGGTCAAGCCGGACTTTGCGACATCGGATGTATGGCGACACGCCTGGAGAGAGTGGCCACATCTGTTGGTCCCGCGTTCACCTACTCGTTATGATTCTCGGCTGGCCTGGCCGTTGAACATGGGAGATGAATGACCGTCCTGGACGAAAGTCAGCTACTGCTCGGCTCTGGGCCGGTTGGGACTCTCTCAACCTTCTTCTCGGGCGGAGCCACGACGCCTGAGCGCACTCTTGTGGACATCCTGGCGGCAACCGCGCGTCAGCACCCCAACGCCGCTGCCCTCGACGACGGCACGAGCGTGCTGACGTACCGCCAGCTCATGTCCGAAGTAGAGGCGCGCAGGGACATCCTCGCGGCCGAAGGCATCGGCATCGGCGACCGCGTGGGCATCCGCGTCGAGTCCGGCACGGCCGAGCTCTACCTGGCGATTCTGGCCGTGCTCGCGGTCGGTGCCGCCTACGTTCCCGTCGACGCCGACGACCCCGACGAGCGCGCTGAACTGGTGTGGGCCGAAGCCAAGGTGTGCGCGGTCATCGGTTCCCAGGGAGAGTTGCGTCCCGTCGGTCCTCCCATGCGATGCGGCACCGGTCCAGGCCCCGATGACGACGCATGGATCATCTTCACGTCCGGCTCGACCGGCACGCCCAAGGGTGTCGCGGTGAGCCATCGCAGCGCCGCCGCGTTCGTCGACGCCGAAGCCCGACTGTTCCTCCAGGAAGAGCCGATCGCCCCAGGTGACCGTGTCCTTGCCGGTCTGTCTGTCGCGTTCGATGCCTCCTGCGAGGAGATGTGGCTCGCCTGGCGCTACGGCGCCTGCCTGGTCCCGGCGCCTCGCGCGCTCGTGCGTACCGGCATGGACCTGGGCCCGTGGCTGCTCGAGCGTGAGATCACCGTGGTCTCGACCGTGCCGACGCTGGCCGCGCTCTGGCCGGTCGAGGCGCTGGACGAGGTCCGGCTGCTGATTTTCGGTGGCGAAGCGTGCCCGCCTGAGCTGGCCGAACGGCTCGCCGTCGAAGGCCGTGAGGTGTGGAACACCTACGGCCCGACCGAGGCGACCGTCGTCGCGTGCGCCGCCCAGCTGACGGGCGAAGGCGCGGTCCGGATCGGCCTGCCGCTCGACGGCTGGGACCTTGCCGTGGTCGACCAGCAGGGCCAGCCGGTGGAGATGGGCGAGATCGGCGAGCTCGTGATCGGTGGCGTCGGCCTGGCCCGCTACCTGGACCACGCCAAGGACGCCGAGAAGTTCGCGCCGCTGGAGTCGCTCGGCTGGGACCGCGCGTACCGCAGCGGTGACCTGGTGAAAGCCGAACCCGAGGGCCTGTTGTTCGTCGGCCGGGCCGATGAGCAGGTCAAACTGGGCGGCCGCCGGATCGAACTGGGCGAGGTCGACGCCGCGCTGCAGGCGCTTCCCGGCGTGGCCGGTGCTGCTGCGGCCGTGCGTAAGACCAAGGCCGGCAACCAGGTGCTTGTCGGTTACGTGGTAGCCGAGCAGTTCGTCGAGGCCGACGCCCTGCAGCGGCTCCGGACCGCATTGCCCGCGGCTTTGGTGCCGTTGCTCGCGGTCGTCGACACGCTGCCGACCCGGACCTCCGGCAAGGTCGACCGCAACGCTCTGCCCTGGCCGTTGAAGACTGGTGGCACAGGGCTTTCCGGCACGGCGGGCTGGCTCGCCGAGCAGTGGACCGAGGTCCTCGGCATCGGCGTGGACAACGAGAACGAGGACTTCTTCGCCCGTGGCGGCAGCAGCCTCGGTGCCGCGCAGCTGGTTTCGCTTGTCCGGCGCCAGTATCCGGGGCTATCGGTCAGTGACGTCTACCAGAACTCCAAGCTGGGGCAGATGGCCCGGCTGCTGGACGAGCTGGGCGTCGCGCAGGTCACGAGCCGCACTGTCGAACCGATGCCTCGTGGGGCTGCCGTCGCACAGGTCGCGTTGATGGTCCCGCTGCTCACGCTTGTCGGTGCGCGCTGGATCGTCGCGCTCGCCGCGATCAACAACGTCCTCGCTCTGCTCGGTACATTCACTTGGGCGCCAACGGTTTCCTGGCTGTGGGTGGCGCTCGGCTGGCTCGTGTTCGCCAGCCCGGTCGGCCGCCTCGGCATCGCCGCGGGGTCAGCCCGCTTGCTGCTGCGTGGTTTGAAACCCGGGACGTACAAGCGTGGCAGTGGGGTCCACCTCAGACTGTGGGCAGCCGAGCGGATCGCCGCCATGTCCGGTGTCGCGAACCTGTCCGGCGCCCCCTGGATCACGTACTACGCCCGCGCACTCGGCGCGAAGATCGGCCGGGGCGCGGATCTGCACTCGTTGCCTCCGGTCACGGGCATGCTCAAGCTCGGCAAGGGCAGCGCGGTCGAGCCCGAGGTCGACCTCAGCGGCTACTGGATGGACGGCGACCGCCTGCACATCGGCAAGATCCGGATCGGCGCGGGCGCCACAGTCGGTGCGCGCAGCACGCTGTTCCCGGGCGCGCGGATCGGCAAGCGCGCGGAGATCGCGCCTGGATCGGCCGTGGAAGGCGCGGTTCGTCCCGGCCAGCGGTGGGCCGGAGCTCCCGCGGTGCGCTCGGGCAAGGCCAACAGGTCGTGGCCGTCGGCGCGTGCTCCACGCAAGCTGCGCTGGGTGATCGCGTACGGGATCACGTCGCTGCTGATGGGTATGTTCCCGATTCTCGGTGCGGTGCCTGGCCTTCTGGTGATCTCGGAGTTCCTCGACGGCGGCCTGACCGGTGCACTGCTGGCAGTCCCGCTGGCGACCGTGACCGCGATGGCGAGCTTCGCCGCGCTAGTCCTGGTGTCCGTGCGACTGCTCGGAATCGGGCTGCGCGCCGGGCACCACCCGGTGCACAGCCGGATCGGCTGGCAGGCGTGGGCCACCGAGCGGCTGATGGACCTGTCCCGGATCCTGCTGTTCCCGATGTACGCCAGCCTGTTCACGCCGGTGTGGCTGCGGATGCTGGGTGCCAAGGTCGGCCGGCGCGTCGAGGCGTCCACGGTTCTGGCGATCCCGAAGATGACCACGATCCGCGACGGCGCGTTCCTGGCCGACGACACGATGGTCGCCACGTACGAGCTCGCCGGTGGCTGGGTGCGTATCGGCGAGGCCCGGGTGGGTAAGCGTGCCTTCCTCGGCAACTCCGGAATGACCGCGCCAGGCCGGGCGGTTCCGAACGGCGGTCTCGTCGGCGTGCTGTCCGCGACGCCCAAGCGCGCGAAGGCCGGATCGTCCTGGCTTGGCATGCCGCCGATGAAACTCCGGCGGACGGCCACCGAAAGCGACACCAGCCGGACGTTCGAACCGCCGAAACGACTGGTGCTGGCCCGTGCGCTGGTGGAGCTGTGCCGGGTCATCCCGGTGATGGCCGGAGTCGCGCTGGCTGTGCTCGTCCTGGCCGCGTTCGAAGGGCTCGTCGGCCGGTTCGGCTGGGGTGTCGCGGCGTTGCTGTCCGGCGGGGTCCTGCTCGGCGCCGGGCTGGTCGCGTGCGCTGTCACGACTGCGGCGAAGTGGTTGCTGGTCGGGCGCTTCAAGGCCGTTGAACATCCTTTGTGGAGCTCTTTCGTGTGGCGCAACGAGCTCGCGGACACGTTCGTCGAGGTGCTCGCCGGGCCGTGGCTGGTCAGCTCGGCTGTCGGGACGCCCCTGCTCAACGGCTGGCTGCGCACGATGGGTGCGCGGATCGGACGCGGCGTCTACCTGGACACCTACTGGCTGCCTGAGGCCGACCTGGTGTCGCTGGGCGACGGCGTGAGCGTGAACCGCGGCTGCGTACTGCAGACGCACCTGTTCCACGACCGGATCATGAGCATGTCCGAGGTCTACATGGACGACGGCTCGACCCTCGGCCCGCACGGCATCATCCTGCCGGGCGCGAAGGTCGGTGCCCGCGCCACGATCGGACCCGCTTCCCTGGTGATGCGCGGCGAAGGTGTCCCAGCTGATACCAGGTGGCTTGGCAATCCCATCTCGGTTTGGCTTACTGTCAAGTAGTGATCGACCCGTACCTGCCTGAGCACGGCGACCCGAGCTACCACGTCGAGCATTACGACCTCGAGCTGGACTACCGGGTCGTCGCGGGCAGACTCTCCGGCCGGGCGAAGATCACCGCGGTGGCGAATACCGCACTGACCAGGTTCACGCTGGATCTCGGCGTGTTCAAGGTCAGCCGGGTGCTGGTCAACGGCAAGCCGGCGCGGTTCACCCACCGGGCGCACAAGCTGATCGTGCAGGCCAGGATCCCCGCGGGCCGGCAGTTCACTGTGGAGGTCCGGTATGTCGGAAATCCCGAGCCGATCCGCACCAGGCACTGGGGCGAGCTCGGCTGGGACCACCTCGAGGACGGCGTGCTCGTGGCCAGCCAGCCCGTCGGGGCGCCGTCCTGGTTCCCGTGCAACGACCACCCTCGCGACAAGGCGACGTACCGGATCTCGGTGACCACGGCCTCGCCCTACCAGGTGGTCGCCAACGGTGACCTGGTCGACGGCCGGGTGTCGGCGAGCACGACCACCTGGGTCTACCTGCAGCTGGAACCCATGGCGAGCTATCTGGCGACTGTCCAGATCGGACGGTATGAGTTCCTTGAACGGGCTGACGACAACGTCCCGCTGCGGGCAGCCCTGCCGGCGCGGCTGACCGAGGGCTACGCGCACGACTTCGGCCGTCAGACCGACATGATGATCGCGTTCGAGCGGATGTTCGGGCCGTATCCGTTCAGCGCGTACACCGTCGTCGTGACCGACGACGATCTGGACATTCCCGTTGAGGCCCAAGGTTTGTCGATCTTCGGCGCCAACCACGTGGACGGCCGCCGGGGCGCCGAGCATCTCGTGGCGCACGAGCTGGCCCATCAGTGGTTCGGCAACAGCGTGACCATCGCAGGCTGGCGGCACATCTGGCTGAACGAAGGCCTCGCCACGTACGCGGAATGGTTGTGGTCGCAGGCCTCCGGGGGCAGATCGGCCGACGAGCTGGCCCGCACCGCCCGGCTGAAGCTGGCCAAGCTGCCGCAGGATCTGGTCCTGGCCGACCCCGGGGTGCAGCGCATATTCGACGACCGCGTCTATCAGCGCGGCGCGCTTGCCATGCACGCCTTGCGTTTGCGGCTCGGTGACGCGGAGTTCTTCACGCTGTTGCGGGAATGGACGTCCAAGAACAAGTACGGCACCGTGACCACGGACGACTTCAAAACCCTCGCCCAGCAGCACTCGTCACGGCCGTTGGACGACCTATTCGCCGCGTGGCTGCACCAGGCTCGCCTGCCCGAGCTTCCGTAGGATCTCGCTGGCCTCGGCGACCGCGCCCGTGATCACGTCATGGCAGGTCGGCAGGTCGTCGAGCATCCCGACGACCTGGCCGGCCGCGAGCACACCGGCGTCCGTGCGGCCTTCGACCAGGCCTGCGCGCAGCAGCATGGGCGTGTTCGCAGCCATGATCACCTGGGACAGGGTCCGCTCGCGGCGCATCGACCAGCCTTCACGCGCCATCGCGGTCCAGGACAACCCGCTGAGCTTCTTGAACTTCGACGCGTTGGCGATCGCGTACAGGACACTTCGCAACCGGCCGGACTTCTCCAGTTTGTTCACGAGTTCAGTCCGCAGGACCCGGTGCGGCACGCCGTCGACGCGCCTGGTCACGACCGTGCCGTCGAGACCATGGTTGAGATAGAACTGTTTGACGGTCTCGGGAACTGTACTTTCCTTGGTGAGCAGGAATCTTGTTCCCATCGCGATCCCCGCGGCGCCGTAGGACAGCGCTGCCGCCAGCCCGCGGCCGTCGAAGAAACCGCCGGCCGCGATCACCGGGATGTCGATCGCGTCGACGATCGACGGGATGAGCAGCGTGGTCGGGACCGATCCGGTGTGCCCACCGGCCTCGCCGCCCTGGGCGATCACCGCGTCGGCGCCCCAGGACGCGACCTTCTCGGCGTGCCGGACCGCGCCGACCGAGGGAATCACCAGGGTTCCGGCGTCCTTGAGCTTCTTGATCAGATCCGGTTTGGGTGCCAGGGCGAAGGACGCGACCCGGATCTTCTCGCGGATGAGCAGATCGATCCGCTGTTGCGCGTCGACCGCGTCGGACCTCAGGTTGACGCCGAACGGCTTGTCAGTACGGCTCTTGGTCTCCGCGATCGCCTGTTCCAGTTCGCCGAACGACATCGTGGCCGCGGCCAGGATGCCCAGCCCGCCCGCCTGCGCACTCGCCGCCACCAGCCGGGGCCCGGCGACCCAGCCCATGCCGGTCTGAACCACCGGATGCTCGACACCGACGAGTTGCGTGAGGGCGGTTTTCACACGCGTACCTCCCGATCGCGTTTGCTGTCCGGGTCCAGGACGGTTCTGATGAGCTCCAGCTCGGTGCCGGTCGGTTCGCGGGTGATCGTGACCTCGTTGTCCGGCAAGGCGAACCCGGTCTGATCGTGGACTTCCTCCCGATCCACACCGGGATGGATCGAGACCAGGCGCATGCTTCGGTCCGGTGTGGCGAAATCGAACACCGCGAGGTTCGTGACCACCCGGCGGATCTCGTGGTACGGGCCGGTGGCCTTGTCGTAGCCGACGCCGGACACCACGTCCACCGCCTCGACCAGGACTCGTTTGCTGTGCCGGGGAACCCAGTAGCTGGTGGTGTGGTTGATCGTGTTGCCCGGCGCGCCCCGGAAACCCAGCAGTTGCCTGGTCGGCTGCTGGTGGTCGCCGATCGCGGAGATGTTCTGGTTGCCGTACTTGTCGATCTGGTTCGCGCCCATGATCACGTGCCGGCGACCGGCGGCGACCACGTCGAAGACCTTCCGGTAGGGCATCCAGCCCTCGGTGACGCCGTCCGGTGTCAGCAGGTACGCCTCACCGTCGGACAACAACAGGTCCGGCTCGCTGGTCAGTCTGGCCAGCCGTGCGCCGAGGCTGGGCACCAAGCCCATGGGACTGGCCAGGATCTCGCCGTCACCGGCGAAAAGATCCGCGCAGGCCGCGACACAGACCTCGGCTCGGGTCACCGCCATGCCGCCACCGCCTCCTGGTAGCCACGCTCGCCGCCGGTCAGGAATCTGTCCGCAAAGGACTCCCAGTCGGCTTCGGCGTAGAGTCGCTGGAACTTCTCGTCGCGCGGGTAGTCCGGGACGCAGCTGGTGAAATGCGCGCCGTTCGGCGTCTGCACGACGCCGTCGACCATCATCCTGTTGAGCAGCAAGGCTTGTACCGGGCCTTCGAATTCGGTCGTCTCCACGATCCGCTCGCAGGAGACGTACCGGCGCTTCGCCGCGAGACAGAACAGATCGTCGAAGTACGGATCCGGCCCCAGATACTGCGCGTTGCCGTGCCGGTCGGCGCGATTCATGTGCACCAAGGCTGCATCGAGGTGCAATGCCGGCATTGCTACGAGCTCTTCGTCGTCATAGGGGGAGCGGACCGTGCGCAGCTGCGGGTTCAGCCGCATCACGTCCGATCCGAGCCCGGCCCGGATCGGCATGAACGGCAGCCGGTGCCCGGCGGCGAGCAGTCCACATTGGAACATGCCCTCGTCGAGCTCGGTGATCTCCAAGCTGCCCGCCTGCCTGATCCTCTGGAAGTACGGGTCGTAGGCGACGGTGTCCAGCGACACGAACCCGAACACGAGCTTGCGGATCTTGCCCGCGGCGGCCAGCAGGCCGACATCCGGGCCGCCGTAGGAGACGATGGTCAGATCTTTCAGCGGCGAGTCGAGGATCGCACGGACCAATGCCATCGGTTTGCGCCGAGAGCCCCAGCCGCCGATCCCGATCGTCATCCCGTCGGACAGTTCCGCCACGACATCGGCGGGCGTCATCGTCTTGTCACGCATGCTTGGTCCCGTTGATGAAGGCGTCGCGTGCCTCGTCCGAGGCGCCGGTGAGGTTGAGCTCGAACGTGAAACCCTGCTCGTAGCGGTAACTGCGGTGCACCGGCTGCGGGTCGATGCCGTTGATCGCTTCCTTGGCGCGCCGGATCACCCGGGTGTCCTTGGCCGCGATCTCGTTGGCCAGCTTGAGCGCGGTCTCGTCCAGATCTTCGCGGGAGACCACCTCGTAGACCGAACCGTGGTGGTGCAACTGCTCGGCGGTGACGTTTCTCGCTGTGTAGTAAAGGGTTCGCATCAGATGCTGCGGGACGAGGCGCGCCAGGTGAGTCGCGGCACCCAGCGCGCCTCTGTCCACTTCAGGTAGTCCAAAGTAGGCATCGTCGGTAGCAACGACGATGTCGCTGTTGCCGACGAGGCCGACGCCACCGCCAAGGCAGAAGCCTTGCACCGCGGCGATCACCGGCACGGCGCAGTCGTACACGGCCGAGAAGGCCGCCGCGCAGCCGCGATTGGCGCCGATGAGTGCTTCGTGGCCCGTGGTGCGTTGCATTTCCTTGATGTCCACGCCCGCGCAGAAGCCTTTGCCCTCAGCGCGAAGGATCACGACGTGGGTCGCTGGATCGTCGCCCGCGGCAAGGATTGCCGCGGCGAGGTCGAACCAGCCCTGCACCGGCGGCGCGTTCACCGGCGGGAAGTCGATGGTGACCTGAGTGACGCCGGGGCCCGCCCGGCCGCTGGTGATCCCCATGGACCCTTCTTCCTAACCTAGCGATTGCTTGGTAACTTATCAGGGCGCGGTACACATGAGAAGGAGTGACGGTGGAACTGGCGCTCGGCGGCTCGGTGGTCCTGGTGACCGGTGGTGGGCGCGGGGTCGGCCTCGGCGTCACGCGGGCGTTCCAGTCCGCCGGTGCGACCGTGGTCATCTGCGGCCGCACGGAAGTCTCAGTGGGTGCCGACTTCATCGCCTGTGACATCCGCGATGCCGATCAGGTCGACGCGTTGATCACAGCAATCGTGGAGAAGTACGGCCGCTTGGACGTTCTGGTCAACAATGCGGGCGGCGCACCGCCGGCTGAGACGGCGACGGCCTCACCACGTTTCCACGAGGCGGTGGTCCGGCTCAACCTGCTGGCGCCGCTGCTGGTCTCCCAACGCGCGAACGCCGTGATGCAGCAGCAGGGGACCGGCGGATCGATCGTGATGATCAGCAGCATCAACGGTTCCCGCCCGTCGCCGATGACTGTGGCCTACGGAGCGGCAAAAGCAGGCGTGAACAACTTGGCCGCGAGCCTTGCTGCAGAATGGGCGCCCAAGGTGCGGGTGAATTCGCTGGGCGTCGGCATGGTCCGCACGGAGGCGGTCGAACAGGCCTTCGCCGGCGTGATCGATCCGGCCGAGGCCGGCACCGCCGTCCCGTTAGGACGGTTGGCGGAGCCGGAAGAAGTCGGTGCCTGTGCGGTGTTTCTCGCCTCTCCGCTGGCTTCCTATGTCACAGGCGCGACATTGCTCGTGCACGGTGGTGGTGAGGTGCCCGTGTACTTCAGTCGGGAGAAACCTTGAGCAAGCTCTGTTCTGGCCGCGTTGTCATCGTCACCGGGGCCGCGCGGGGGATCGGCCGCGCCCACGCTTTGGCGTTCGCTCAGGAGGGTGCGCACGTTGTCGTCAACGACTACGGCGTGAGCGCGGACGGCACCGGTTCGTCCAGTGGCCCTGCTTCGGATGTCGTGGCCGAGATCGAGGCGCTCGGTGGTACGGCTGTCGCCAACTTCGATGACGTCGCTTCGTGGGATGGCGCCGAACGGCTGGTCGCCACCGCGGTCGAGACGTTCGGACGCTTGGACGTGCTCGTCAACAATGCCGGGTTCCTTCGCGACCGAATGCTCGTCAATCTCGGTGAGGACGAGTGGGACGCGGTGATTCGCGTACACCTCAAGGGGCACTTCGCGCCTCTGCGGCACGCGTCCGCGCATTGGCGTTCGGTTGCCAAGTCCGGCACGCTCCCGGACGCGCGTGTGATCAACACGAGCTCCGGCGCGGGTCTGCAAGGCAGCGTGGGGCAAAGCAACTACACCGCCGCCAAGGCTGGAATCGCCGGTTTGACCTTGGTCGCCGCCGCCGAACTTGCCCGCTACGGCGTCACCGTCAACGCGATCGCCCCGGCTGCTCGCACTCGCATGACCGAACAGACCTTCGCCACCACGATGGCGGCTCCGGCCGAGGGTTTCGACGCGATGGCACCCGAGAACGTGTCGCCGCTCGTCGTTTGGCTCGGCAGCGCGGAATCCCGTGACGTCACCGGCCGGATGTTCGAAGTGGACGGTGGCCGGATCTGTGTGGCCGACGGCTGGCGCCCAGGCCCCACCATGACGAAGTCAGCCCGCTGGTCGCCCAGCGAGCTGACTCCTGTGATCAAGGACTTGCTGGCCGAGGCCCCGTCCCCGGTGCCTGTCTACGGCGCTTAGATCCGTTCGATGATGGTGGCGGTGGCGAGGGCACCGCCGGCGCACATGGTGATCAACGCGCACGACTGGTCGCGGCGTTCGAGCTCGTGCAGGGCAGTGGTGATGAGGCGTGCGCCCGTGCTGCCGACTGGGTGTCCGAGGGCGATGGCGCCGCCGTTGACGTTCACGCGGTCTTGGTCGGGCTTATGCACAGCTGTCCACGACATGACGACGGACGCGAACGCCTCGTTCACCTCGAACAGGTCCAAGTCGCCGATCTTCATGCCGCTACGTTCGAGCACACGCGAGGTGGCCTGCACGGGCCCGTCGAGGTGGTAGTACGGCTCAGCGCCGACCAGACATTGCGCGACAATCCGGGCGCGTGCACGCAGACCGAGCGCGCGGGCGCGGTCGGCGTCCATCAGCAGCACGGCCGCCGCGCCGTCCGAGATCTGGGATGACGTACCGGCTGTGTGCAGGCCGTCTTCGAGAACAGGTTTCAGCCCCGCGAGCCCCTCGATCGTGGTGTCGCGCAGGCCCTGGTCTCTCTCGACGCCGTTGACCGGTACCACCTGGCTGGCGAAATGCCCGGAATCCCAGGCGTTGCGGGCCTTGACCTGCGACCACACGCCGAACTGGTCCACCTCTGAGCGGCTGAAACCGCGCCGGGCGGCGATCCGTTCCGCGGCGAGGTACTGGTTGGGCATGTCGATGTCCCACGAGTCCGGTCGCGGCGAGCCGACGTCCGTGCCGCGGTTGGAGCCCAGCGGCACGCGGCTCATCGCCTCCACGCCGCACCCGATGCCGGTCTCGATCGCGCCCGCGCTGATCAAGCCCGCGATCAGGTGAATCGACTGCTGCGCCGACCCACACTGGCAGTCGATTGTCATACACCCGGTGGTGTGCGGCAGGCCCGCATGCAGCCATCCCGTGCGGGTGATGTTGTTCGACTGCTCACCCGCTTGGGTGACGTTGCCGCCGGCGACCTGTTCGACCAGAACCGGGTCTATCCCGGCCCGTTCGACCACCGCCCGCTGGGCCGCGCCGAGCAGCTCCGCCGCATGTAGACCGGCAAGCCAGCCGCCACGTTTGCCGATCGGGGTCCGTACCGCTTCGACGATCACCGCATTGCCCACGCCGGGCTCCTCCCGCTGCTGTCGGTGATCGAAAAATAGAACACGTTCCCGTCATCAGCAAGACTGATGACGAAGCAGGTCTTTCGCTCAGTTAACACTGTATGCTTAAATCCGTCGTAGAACGTGTTCCACATGGTGGTGGGGGACGAGCGAGGAGGCAACCGTGGCCGAACCCAGGATCCCTGAAGGCATCGACTTCTCCGATCCGGACGTTTACGCCACCCGGCTACCGCACGAGGAATTCGCCGAACTGCGCCGGTCCGCCCCGGTCTGGTGGAACGCGACACCCAAACGGGACTGCGGCTTCGACGACGACGGCTACTGGGTGGTCACCAGGCACGAGGACGTCAAACTGGTGTCCCGCACCCCGGACGTCTATTCCAGCAGTGAGAACACCGCGATCGTCCGGTTCGGCCCGGACATGACCCGTGAGAAGCTCGACGCCCAACGGGTGATCATGCTGAACATGGACCCGCCGCACCACACCAAGACCCGGGCGATCGTGCAGCGCGGCTTCACACCGCGTGCGATCAACAGCCTCAAGGACGCGCTGGCCGATCGCGCCGAGCGGATCGTGAAGACCGCGGCCACGGAAGGCACCGGCGACTTCGTACTGGACGTCGCCTGTGAACTTCCCCTGCAGGCCATCGCCGAGCTGATCGGCGTGCCCCAGGATGACCGGCACAAGCTCTTCGACTGGTCGAACCGGATGATCTCCTACGACGATCCCGAAGCGGCCCAGCCGGAACTGGCGTCGGTCGAAATGCTCGGCTACGCCTGGCAGATGGCCGAGGACCGCAAGAAGTGCCCGGCACACGACATCGCGACCACGCTCGTGCATGCCGACATCGACGGAGCCGGCCTGACCTCCGAGGAGTTCGGGTACTTCGTGCTGATGCTCGCGGTCGCGGGCAACGAGACCACGCGCAACGCGATCACCCACGGCATGGTCGCCATGCTGGAGAACCCGGAACAGTGGGAGCGGTTCAAGGACGAGCGCCCGGCGACCACAGCCGACGAGATCGTCCGGTGGGCCACCCCGATCATCGTCTTCCAGCGGACGGCCAAAGTGGACACCGAGTTGGGCGGGGCGCACATCAAGGCGGGCGACCGCGTCGGGCTTTACTACAGCTCGGCCAACTACGACCCCGAGGTCTTCGACAATCCCCACCAGTTCGACATCGGCCGCGATCCCAACCCACACCTGGGGTTCGGCGGCACCGGCCCGCACTACTGCATCGGTGCGAACCTGGCGCGGATGGAGATCGACCTGATGTTCAACGCGATCGCCGACCACATGCCCAACATCGCCAAGGCCGCCGGCCCCAAGCGGTTGCGCTCCGGCTGGATCAACGGCATCAAGGAATTCCCAGTCACCTACTCCTGACCGAGCAGAGGGTCCCCAATGTCCCGTTGGTTGCTTCGCACGCAACCAACGGGACATCGGGGTACTGGGACTTGGGCTAGACGCGGCCGGGGACGTCGAGGTGGGTACCGGTGATGGCGCTGGCGTCGTCACCGCACAGGAAGTGGATCACGTCGGCGATCTTCTCGGGTTTGACCCATCGGCTGAAGTCCGCGTCCGGCATGCTCGCCCGGTTGACGGGCGTGTCAATGGTGCTTGGCAGCACGGCATTGACTCGCACCCCTTCGGATTTGTACTCCACGGCCAGGGTGTCCACCAGGGCGAGCACACCCGCCTTCGCCGTGATGTAGCCGGCCGCGCCGGAGAACGGCCGCAGCGCGGCCCGGCTGGATACGCACACGATTGAGCCGCCTGTCTTGAGCATGTGCGGCAACGTGTGGTGGCACGCCAGATAGGTGGGGCGCAGGTTCAGGCGCAGCTGGCTGGTGAACTCGTCCACCGACGTCTCGTGCACCCGGCCCGCCTTGTGGAAGCCGCCGACGAGGTTGACCACCGCCGCGAGTGGTGCGTCCTCCCGGCTGGTGGCGAGCTTGACGCAGTCGGCGACCGCCTGGTCGTCGAACAGGTCTGTCTCGGTCAGCTCGAGCATGCTGTGCCGGGGCAGCCTCGGCAGCTCGCCCGGTGCGATCCACGGCACCACGACGCGCCACCCGCTGTGCAGGAACCGGGCCGTCACCGCGGTGCCAAGACCGCCGGTGCCGCCGGTGACGATGACCGTGCGGGTCAGCTCGGCTTGTTCGCGCTCACTATCCACATGGCGAAGTATTGCGAACCTCCGCCGTAAGCGTGACCCAGAGCCACCCTTGCATCACCCACTTGGTGGGCCCCTGCTCTTCCCAATACCTGCATGGCGGCCTCGGCGAACCGCAGCATTCCGGACGCCCCGATCGGGTTGGAGCACAGCACTCCGCCCGACGGGTTGACCGGCAGCAGCCCGCCGATCTCGGTCTCGCCGGCCTCGGTGAGCTTCCAGCCCTGGCCGGCGGCCGCGAACCCGAGGTTCTCCAGCCACATCGGCTCGAACCAGGAGAACGGCACGTAGATCTCGGCGACGTCGACCTGGCCGAGCGGGTCGGTGATGCCCGCCTGCCGCCACAGCGCGGCCGCCGCGTCCCGTCCTGCCTGGGGGTTGACCTGGTCACGGCCGGCGAACGTGGTGGGCTCGGTGCGCAGTGCGGTCGCGGTGATCCAGGCCGCGTTCGAGCCGGCGGACTTCTCGTCGGCGATCACCACGGCACAGGCACCGTCCGAGGACGGACAGGTCTCGTCGTACCGGATCGGGTCCCACAGCATCTTCGATGCCCGGACCGACTCGACTGTGATGTCGGGTTGCTTCAGGTGCGCATAGGGGTTCAAAGCGCCATTGCGCCGATCCTTTGCTGCGACCATGGCACCGATGTGCTCCGGTGCGCCCGCCCGGCGGATGTAGGAGCGCACATGGGGAGCGAAGTAGCCACCCGCACCGGCGTGCACCGGCATGGTGAACGGGGTGGGGATGGAGAGCGCCCACATGGCATTGGACTCGGATTGCTTCTCGAATGCCACGGCGAGCACTCGGCGATGCACCCCGCTTTGCACCAGGGTTGCCGCGACATTGGCCGTGGAGCCGCCGACGGAACCAGCGGTGTGCACTCGGAGCAATGGCTTGCCGTTTGCACCGAGTGCGTCGGCAAGGAACAGCTCGGGCATCATCACGCCCTCGAACATGTCCGGTGCTTTGCCGAGCACCACGGCGTCGATGTCCGGCCAATCCACGTTCGCGTCCGCGAGCGCACGGTCGATTGCCTCCCGGCAAAGCCCGGCCATCGAGACGTCCAGCCGCTTCGCGGTGTGGTTCGTCTGCCCGGTGCCGATCACCGCGGCCAGTTGTCCGGCCATCAGCCTCGTCCCTCCATCACACACACCAGGTTCTGTTGCAGTGCCGGCCCGCTCGTCGCGTGGGCCAGCGCCCGATCGGCCTGGCCGGTGCTCACCTGCCGGGCCGCCTCGCCGATCCTGATCAGCCCGGCGGCGAACATCGGATTGCCGCACAGCACGCCACCGGACGGGTTGATCTTGGTGCCGTTCAGGCCGAGTTCCTGGCGCAGCAGGATCTCCTGGTGGGTGAACGGCGCGTGCAGCTCGGCGACATCGACCTTGTCGAATCCGGCGTCCCGCGCGGCCGCCACCGTGGACGGCGACTTGGTCAGGTCGCGCCCGCCCAGGTTCGCCGAGTCGACCCGGTGCGCTATGCCGGTGATCCACGCGGGGCGCTCGGTGATCTCCCTTGCGCGGTCCTCCGCAGCGAGGATGATCGCGGCCGCGCCGTCGGTGATCGGTGCGCAGTCGTGCTTGCGCAACGGTTCGGCCAGATAGGACTCGTTGAGCAGTTCGTCCGGGTCGAAGTCACCGGTCAGCTGCGCGTTCGGATTGGCCTTGCCGTCGGCACGGCTGCGGGCGGCGACCTCGGCCATGTCCCGTTGGCTCCAGCGGCCCTGATCCAGCCCGGCCCGGGCCTGCAAGCCGGCCACGGCGACCGAATCAGGCCACAGTGGAGCGACGGTGTACGGGTCGAGCTGCATGGTCATCACGCGGCGCAGGCTGCCCGCCGACGACTTGCCGAAGCCGTACACCAGCGCGGTGTCCACCTCACCGGTCTGGATCTTCACCCAGGCCTCGTACAGGGCCCAGGCCGCGTCGGCCTCCACGTGCGACTCGTTGATCGGCGGGAACGCCCCGATCGCGTCGACCGCGGCGATGAACGAGAACGCCCGTCCGGCGATGTAGTCCGAGGAGCCCGAACACCAGAAGTCGATGTCCCCTTTGGACAGTCCGGTGCTCTGGAGTACCTCACGGAAGACGGGGACGAGCATCTCGACGCCGTTGGTCGTGCCATGTGTCCGCCGCACGGCCGGTGCCTGGGCGAATCCCACTACGGCGACATCTCTCACCGGTGCCTCACAGGTGCTGGGAGTAGGTCTCGAACGGCGCGTCCGGCTCGCCCGACGGTTCGAAGTGCGCGATGTTGGCCAGCGAGGTCTGCCATTGCTCGCGCGGGCGCCAAGCCGCTTTGACGCGCATGCCCATCCGTACCTCGGACGCGTCGCACCCCAGAACGAGGTGCTGGAACGCGATGTCCGCGCCGTCCAACAGGATGTAGGCGGCGACGTACGGCGGTTTGATGCTCTGGCCGAGGAACGGGACGTTCACGATGCAGAACGTGGTGACCGTGCCGTGGTCGCGCAGCTCCACCTCATCCACGGTGGGAACGCCGTCGGTCGGGCAGGAGCCTCTCGGCGGGATGTAGACCTTCTGGCACGCGGGACAGCGCTGGCCGAGAAGCCGGCCCTCGGCGAGCCCGCGCAGATACCGGGTCTCCTCCGGCGATGCCGAGTGCGTGTACCGCAACCGGACCGGCATGATCGCCATCGTGACCGGATCACCCTCGGTGCTCTCGGCCGGCTTTGTCTCGGCTTCCCCGGGTTCAAAGCAGGCGATGTCGTGGATGCTGCCGCAGCGCTCCGCGGCCCATCGCACCCGGACGCGCATCCCGGTGCTCATTTGCTCCGGACTCTTGACATCGATTGCATGCAGCATTGCGGTGTCAGCGCCATCGAGCTTGATCAGAGCCCATGCGAACGGCTCTCGGAGCGGTTGGCCATCATCCGGCTCAGGCACCCAGGCCCAGGTCTCGACAGTGCCCGTCGGTGCGACCTCGACCCAATCGCTGAGTTGCCGTGCGGTGATCGGGTCGTACTCGACCGGCGGCACATGCACGCGGCCGTCGTCGCCACGGATCCCTTCGATCCGGCGATCCCGTAAGCCGGTCATGAAGCGCCCGAGAATCGGCCCGAGTGACCGGGTGTAGTCGAACTCGACGTTGAGCGGCGCGCTGAGCGAGGTCACATTCGAATCCAGTCTTTCGGACGGGCAGGGTCAACGGCCGCGGAAGGCGGGCTTGCGTTTCTCGCTGAAGGCGCGAGGGCCCTCCTTGGCATCCTCGCTGCGGAAGACCTCCATGCCGAGCCTGGCGTCGATCTTGAAGGCGTCGTTCTCGGGCATGCCCTCGGTTTCGCGGATGGTCCGCAGGATGGCCTGCACGGCCAGCGGGCCGTTGGCCGCGATCAACTCGGCCAGTTCCAGGGCCTTGGTGAGGGCCTCGCCGTCCGGGACGACGTGACCGATCAAGCCGAACTGCAGGGCCTCGGCCGCGGTGATGTGGCGGCCGGTCAGCAGCAGGTCGCAGGCGACGGTGTACGGGATCTGGCGGGGCAGCCGCACGGCGGAACCACCCAGCGGGAAGAGGCCCCACCGGGGTTCGGAGACACCGAAGCGAGCGCTTGCTCCGGCAACACGGATGTCCGTCGCCTGCAGGATCTCCGTACCGCCGGCGATCGCCGGGCCTTCCACGGCCGCGATCAACGGTTTTTTCAGCCTGCGGCCTTTGAGCAGGGCCTCGATCACAGAGAGGTCCCAGTCCGACGCGGTGTCGCCGGGGTGCTTGGCCGTCATCGCCTTCAGGTCGGCGCCCGCACAAAAGGAGCCGCCCGCGCCGGTCAGGACGCAGGCACGGATGTCCGGATCGGAGTCCACCTCGTCCCAGGCCTCGCGCATGATCGCCATCATCTCCGCGGACAGCGCGTTGCGGGCCTCCGGCCGGTTCATCGTCACAACGAGTACGTGGCCTTCGCGGGAGACCAGGCAGTCCATCGAGTTCCTCCTGCCACACGGGGGATTGTCGGAAACAATAACATGTTCTACTTTGGGGCGGTGACCTTCAATATCGCCGATCTCGTCGAGCACGCCGTCGATGTCGTGCCCGAGCGGATCGCCGCGATCTGCGGCGATCGCCGGGTCAGCTACAAGCAGTTGGAGGAGCGCGCCAATCGGCTTGCGCACTACCTCGCCGCGCGCGGCGTCGGCAAGGGTGCGCATGTGGGGGTGTACACGCGCAACTCGATCCAAGCGGTCGAAACAATGCTGGCCGCCTACAAGATCCGGGCGGTCGCGGTCAATGTCAACTATCGGTACGTCGCCAACGAACTGAGGTACATCTTCGAGGACGCCGACCTCGTCGCCCTGGTGCACGAGCGGTGCTACGCCGACAAGGTCGCCCAGGCGAGAACCAGCAAACTGGAACACGTTATCGTTGTTGACGACGATTCCGGTATGGACTACGAGGGCTGTGAGTACGAGGAAGCCCTCAGCCAGGGGGCACCCGAGCGGGACTTCGAGCCGCGTAGCCCGGACGACGAATACATCCTCTACACCGGCGGCACCACGGGCAATCCCAAAGGTGTGCTGTGGCGGCACGAGGACGTGTGGCGGGTACTCGGCGGCGGCATCGACTTCATGAGCGGCGCCCGGATCGAGGACGAGTGGCAGCAGGCCAACACCGGGCTGCAGTACAGCCTGGTGCGTTTCCCGATCCCGCCGCTGATCCACGGCGCCACGCAGTGGGCGACGTTCCAGAGCCTGTTCTCAGGCAGCACGGTCGTGTTCGTCCCGCAGTTCGACGCGCACGAGGTCTGGCGGACCATCCAGCAACAGAAGGCCCAGATCATCCTGATCACCGGTGACGCGATGGCCAGGCCGATGATCGAGGCGTTGCAGGAGGGCGACTACGACACTTCGTCGGTCGTCGCGATCGCCAGTACCGCGGCGTTGTTCTCGCCTTCGGTCAAGGAGCAGTATCTGGCCGCGCTGCCGAACGTGGTGATCACCGACTCGATCGGCTCGTCGGAGACCGGGTTCTCCGGCCTCAGCATCGTCCAAAAGGGAATCGAGCACCGCGGCGGCCCGCGCGTCAAGATCGACGCGAACAACACGGTGATCGACGAGAACAACCAGCCGGTCGGGCCCGGCATGGTCGGCAGGCTGGCCCGCGGCGGCCACATCCCGTTGGGGTACTACAACGACGAGGCCAAGACCAAGGCGTTGTTCACCGAGGTCAACGGAAAACGGTACGTCGTGCCCGGTGACTTCGCGCGAGTCGAGGAAGACGGCAGTGTCACGCTGCTCGGCCGCGGCAACATGTGCGTGAACTCGGGCGGGGAGAAGATCTACCCCGAGGAGGTCGAGGGCGCGCTGAAGTCCCATCCGGATGTCTTCGACGCCCTGGTGATCGGCGTGCCCGACGAGCGGTTCGGGCAACGCGTCGCGGCCGTCGTGCAGCCCAGGCCGGACCGCACCCCGACATTGCCCGAACTGGACGCGCACGTGCGCACCGAGATCGCGGGCTACAAAGTACCGAGAAGCCTGTGGATTGTTGACGAAGTGAAGCGCTCGCCCAGCGGAAAGCCGGACTATCGCTGGGCGCTGGCACACGCCAACGAGAACGAACCAACCGAGCAGTCGACCGCACAGACAGTGGTGAAGTAGTGCGAACGTCCTTGTGTGACAAGCTGGGAATCGAACACCCCATCGTCGGTTTCACGCCGTCGGAACACGTCGCCGCGGCCATCAGCCGGGCAGGCGGCCTGGGTGTGCTGGGGTGTGTCCGATTCAATGACGCGGCCGACCTGGCCAAGGTCCTCGACTGGATGGACGAGAACACCGACGGCAAGCCGTACGGTGTGGACGTCGTGATGCCGGCGAAGATCCCCACCGAGGGCGCGGCGATCGACCTGGACAAGCTGATCCCGCCGGGGCACAAGGACTTCGTCGAGCGGACGTTGCAGAAGCTCGGTGTGCCACCGCTGGCGGGCGAGGGCCGGGCGGGAGTGCTCGGCTGGTTGCACTCGGTCGCGAGGTCCCATGTGGACGTAGCACTGGAGCATCCGGTCAAACTGATCGCGAATGCCCTCGGTTCGCCCCCGATTGATGTCATCGACAAGGCGCATGAACACGGTGTGCTCGTCGCAGCGCTCGCGGGCAAGGCCGAACATGCTCGCAGTCATGTCGCCAATGGCGTGGACATTGTTGTGGCGCAAGGGTACGAAGCGGGCGGTCACACCGGCGAGATCGCGACCATGGTGCTTGTCCCGGAGGTGGTCGACGCCGTCGATGTGCCTGTCCTCGCGGCGGGTGGCATCGGCACGGGCAGGCAGGTCGCTGCCGCGCTCGCACTCGGTGCGGAGGGGGTGTGGATGGGTTCGTACTGGCTCACCACAGCCGAGTACACCGAGTCATTGGGTGAGTCGGCAATGCAGGAAGCGCTCCTCGGTGCAACCTCGAGCGATACGGTGCGAACCCGGATCTACACCGGCAAGCCGGCCCGCCTGCTGAAGACCAAATGGACGGAGGCGTGGGCGGCCGACGGCGCACCCCAGCCACTGCCCATGCCGTTGCAGAACCTCCTGGTCGCCGAGGCCCACGACCGGATCAGCCGGGCCAACGACCCGGCTGTGGTGTCCATGCCGGTCGGCCAGATCGTCGGCCGGATGTCGGAGATCCGCTCGGTGCACGACGTCATGTCGGCACTGCTGCGGGAGACCGAGCAGACCATGGCCAGACTGCGGGATCTGTAGCGACCGACGACCAGACCGGGCAGGCCACGGCCTGCCCGGTCTTTTTTGCGGCCTGATGCGGGCTGCCGCGGCCTGACGGGCAGTCATCGCCGATCTAGTGGTCCAAAGACCGCAATCCGGGTCCGGGGTCTGGATACTCGGCGCCGTTCTGCGAATTCTCGCGAAACCAGCGCCTTGAGGAATCCACATGACTCAGTCCTATGGTCAACAGCAGCACCACCCAGGTTATCCACAGACCGCGCCGCCTCAGGCCGTGCCGCTCAAGCGGCCTGGGACGGCCACCGCGTCCGCGGTGCTGGGGTTCATCCAGGCCGGGTTCACGCTCATCGCGTCCGCGTACATCTCGTGGTTCCTGATCGATCTGGCCTCGGCGGGGCTCGAGCCCCTGTACGAGATGTGGGTCGTGGACATCGCGCAGTATGTCGGCGTGGCGCTGCTGGTCGTCGGCGGGGTTCAGCTGATCAAGGGATCGTCGCGGACGACGTTCCTGGTCGCGGCGGTCCTGCAGGTCGTCATCTCGCTGTACTGGATCGTCCGGTTCGCGTCGTTCGCCACCGGCGGCATCGCGTTGCTGCAGAGCGTCCAGTCGGGGATCATCGCGTTCGGCGTCAGCTTCGCGACCTTGCCGGTGATCGGGCTGATCATGGCCGCGACCGGCGGCGCGGGCCAGTACGTGGCCGCTCGCCGGGGCCGTTGAGCTGCCCTTTCGGGAAGGTTGTGCGGTCCGACCGGACTGGATTGTGTCAATTCGGGGCGCGGGGTCGCGAATTTGGTGAAACCGGGGACATACTCAGCGCGTCTCAGGTAAATCTCAGGTAACCACAGGCGCCCCAAGGAGTACGGATGTCCAACGAGTACGGCCAACAGCCCTATCCGGGCCATCAACCGCCGATCCCCGGCTATGGTGCACCGGCCGGCTCGGGCTACCCCCAGCAGGGCTATCCGCAGGGCCAGCCTGGATACCCGGGCACCCCACCCGGTGGCCAGCCCGTCTACGCCGGCCAGCCCTATCCACAGGGCCAGGGCGGCTACGGCGGCGGGTACGGGCCCGCGCCGGTGGAGAAGCCAGGTGGCGTCACCGGTGCGGCGGTGCTGGGCTTCATCCAGGCCGGCATCACCCTGATCACCACCGGCCTGCTGTTCGCAGGCCTGTTCGCGGCCGGTGGTGGCCCAGGTATCGCCATCGGCTGGGCTGTCGCGCTGGCCCAGCTCGCGGGCCTGATCCTGCTGATCTTCGGCGCCGTGCAGCTGATGTCGGGCACCAACCGGATGCTGTATGTGATCGGTGCCATTCTCGAGCTGGTGATCTGCGCCTACTACCTGATCAACATCGCGATCTCGGACACGGACACGGGCAATGCCGCGTTCTCGTCGGCGTTGGGGAACCTGAAGGCGGCTGCCACGGTGGTCCCGATCGTGTTCGCGGTGATGCCGTTGATCGGCCTGATCCTGGCACTCGGCTCCAGCACCACCAGCTACCTGCAGGCCAAGGCGGCTCAGCGGTAGCAACCAGTACTGACAGCAATGGCCGTGCCACCCGGTGGCACGGCCATTGCTCGTATGCGGGCAACTAGACGGGGGTCGAGGCGAGGGCTGCGCCGATTTTGCGTAGCTGGGCGGTGGCGCCGCCGAGGGCGAACTCGTTGCGTTTGGCGGCGACGAAGTAGCGGTGGGCCGGGTGGTCCGTGTCGATGCCCATGCCGCCGTGGACGTGGACGGTTGTGTGGGCGATGCGGTGGCCCGCGTCGGCGGCCCAGAATTTCGCCGACGCCACTTCGATGTCGGCGGGCAGGCCTTCGCTGACTCGCCAGGCGGCTTGCCACAACGTCAGTCTGATTGCTTCGACGTCCACATAGGCGTCGGCCAGTCGCTGTGCCACGGCTTGGAATGATCCGATTGGGCGGTCGAATTGCACTCGGTTGCGGGCGTGTTCCGCGGTCAATTCAAGGGCACGTTCGGTGACGCCCAGTTGCAATGCGCACAACCCGACTGTGTATCGCGTCAGGAGCCAGTCGGCGACCTCCGGGCCGCCGAGGACGCGGTCGGAATCCAGGGTCACGTCAGCGAAATCGAGCCAGGCCTCGGTGTCGTTGTCGACGATTCGCTGCCGCGTCAGCGCCACCTCGGCGGGCTTGACCATGAAGACCTTGACGCCGTCGGGAGTGCTGGCCGGGACCAGGATCAGGGACGCCAGCGCGCCGGCGGGGACACAGGACTTGGTGCCGGTCAGCCGCCAGCCGGACCCCGACGGCTCGGCGAGCACCTCGTCATCCGACAGAGCGGCCGTGTACACAAGATCGGGCGAGTCGAGCGACCCGAACTGGGCGAGCGCTGACGCGGCCACGATCGACGGCAGATACGGCACGGGTGCGACCGCGCGGCCGAGCTCAATCAGGACACTGCAATGCTCGAGCAATCCGAAGTCTGTCACTGATTGCACGCCGGATTGCACCAGTGACTGCCAGAGCCGTTGGTCGAAGCGGTCGTCGCCGGACTCGGCGGCCCGCAGCCGTTCGTCGGTCAGATCGGCCGTGATCGACCGGGTCAGCCCGGCCAGTTCCCCCTGCGCCTCGGAGAACGAGAAGTCCATCGCGCACCCCTTTCAGCGCTTGGCCAGCGGCAGTTTCAGGCCGACACCGGCGATGATGTCGCGTTGCACCTCGTTGGTGCCGCCGCCGAAGGTCAGGATCAACGCGGATCGGTGCAATCGCTCGACGCGCCCACCGAGCAATTCGCCGCGCGATCCGGTGCGTACGTAGGCATTGCTTCCGAGCACTTCCATCAACAGCCGGTACGCCTCGGTGGCGAACTCGGTGCCGAAGATCTTGGTCGCCGACGCGTCCGCGGGCTTGGGCGAATGCTCCACACCCCAGGCGATCCGCCAGTTCATCAGCTTGAGGAACTCGGCCTTGGCATGCACCCGGGCCAGGTGCAGCTGCACCCATTCCTGGTCGATCACCCGCCTGCCGTCGGCGAGTTTGGTGTTCTGCGCCCACTCGATCACGTCCCGCAGCGCGTTGCGGACCGGTGCGGACGAGGTCAGCGCGACGCGCTCATGGTTGAGCTGGTTGGTGATCAGCGGCCAGCCCTGGTTCTCGCTGCCGACCCGGTTGCTCACCGGGACGCGCACGTCCTGGTAATAGGTCGCGCTGGTCATCACGCCGGAAACGGTGTGCACAGGCGTCCACGAGAACCCGGGCGACGACGTCGGCACGATGATCATCGAGAGGCCCTTGTGCTTGGCCGCGTCCGGATCGGTCCGGCACGCCAGCCACACGTAGTCGGCGTACTGGATCAGGCTCGTCCACATCTTCTGGCCGTTGATCACGTAGTCGTCGCCGTCCTGCACCGCACGGGTGCGCAGCGACGCGAGGTCGGTCCCGGCCTCCGGCTCGGAGTAACCGATCGCGAAGTGGGTCCGGCCGCCGGATATCCCGGGCAGATAGGTCGCCCTTTGCTCCGGCGTGCCGAATCGCATGATCGTCGGCCCGACGGTGTTGATCGTCAGGAACGGGACCGGAGCCCCGGCGATGGCCGCCTCGTCGTTGAAGATGAGTTGCTCCATCGCCGAACGGTTCTGCCCGCCGTACTGCTCGGGCCACCCCAGGGCGAGCCAGCCGTCGCTGCCCATCTGCTGGACGACCTGCTTGTACGCCTCGCCGTCGCCGTATTCGCCACCGTCGGAGGCCAGCGCCTGGCGACGCTCGGGCGTCATCAGCGCCTCGAAGTAGGCGCGCAGCTCACGGCGCAGATCTTCCTGCTCCGGCGTATAGGTGATCCGCATCCGGCCTCCCGTGAGTGAAACACGTTCTAGTTCACGATAGCCTGGCCATCGTGGGCACACCAGCTGCCCGCGGCGGTGGCGCTGGAACAAGATCTATCCGCCGGATGGCCGTCACCTCGGCACGGGCCGATTCGTTGACCCTGTGAACACGGCCACGCGGATCCACTTAGAACCTGTTATCAAACGCTGGACGATTCGCCTGGTTGAGAGCCTTGTCACTCGCGAGAACCTATTCTAGTGTGACCTGCAATGCACCCGCTCGACGAGGAGTGAGCCGTGAAGGCAGCCGTGCTGAACGCGGTCGGGGACGACAAGCTCGAACTGCGTGATGACGTCACCACCATCGATCCGGGGCCCGACCAGGTTCGGATCCGAGTCAGGGCAACGGGAATCTGCCACAGCGACCTGTCGGCGATGGACGGAACGCTGCCGGCGCTCGCCCCGGGGATCGTCGGCCACGAAGGCGCGGGCGAGATCGTCGAAGTGGGTTCCGCGGTCACCGACCTCGCGCCAGGTGATCATGTGGTCGTCACGTTCGTCCCGCCGTGCGGCAACTGCAACGCGTGCCTGCGTGGCCAGCCGCATCTGTGCGGCGTGCACCCGATCAAGGCGTTCATGGAGCCCCGGTTCAAGGCGGGTGACCAGCCGCTGTTCGGGTTCGCCGGGCTCGGCACGTTCGCCGAGGAACTCGTGGTGCCGAGCGTGGGCGCGATCAAGATCGACAACGACGTGCCGTTCGAGGTCGGCGCGCTGGTCGCCTGTGGCGTGCTGACCGGTGTCGGTGCGGTGATCAATACGGCCAAGGTGGAGCCGGGCGCGACTGTCGTCGTGATCGGATGCGGTGGCGTCGGCATCGCCACGATCCAGGGCGCGCGCCTCGCGGGTGCGTCGACGATCGTCGCGGTCGACCCGATCGCCGAAAAGCACGATGTGGCAAAGCGTTTCGGTGCCACGCACGCGACCACGCCGGAAGGCCTGCAGGAACTCAACGCGCAGCTGACGGGCAGCGAGGGCTTCGACTACGCGTTCGACGTGGTCGGCATCCCGGCGACCATCCGGTCCGCGTACGACATCGCGCGCCGGGGCGGCACGGTCGTCGTCGTCGGCGCCGGCCGTGGCGACGCGATGGTCCAGTTCAGCGCGCAGGAGCTTTTCCTGCACGAGAAGCGGATTCTGGGGTCGTTCTACGGCTCGGCCAACGTCCGCCGCGACTACCCCCGGCTGCTCTCGCTCTGGAAGGCCGGCCGGCTCGACATCGAAGGCATGATCAGCCGCCGGATCAAGCTGGCCGAGATCAACGACGGCCTGCAGGCGATGCGCGGCGGCGGAAACATGATCAGGCAGGTTGTGACATTTGGCTAGGCAGCTGGCAGGCAAGGTCGCGGTGGTCACCGGAGCCGCCGCCGGCCTTGGCCGGGCGGAGGCGATCGCGCTCGCCGAGGCGGGCGCGGACGTCGTGCTCGGCGACGTCGCTGAATCCGACGTCGTGGCTGAGATCGAGGAGCGCGGCGGCAAAGCGGTTTTCGTCCGCGGTGACGTGTCCGAACGGGACACTGCGGACGCGTTGACGAAAACCGCGATCGAACGGTTCGGCGGCCTGCACATCCTGGTGAACAACGCGGGTGTGCTGCGTGACCGGATGCTGTTCAGCATGTCCGACGAGGAATGGGACCTGGTCGTCAAAGTACACCTGCGCGGGCACTTCCTGCTGTCGCGCAACGCGGCCGCGTACTGGCGCAACGAGTCCAAACAGGCCGGGAGCCCGGTGTACGGCCGGATCGTCAACACCTCTTCGGAGGCGTTCCTGTTCGGCTCCGAAGGCCAGCCCAACTACGCCGCCGCCAAGGCAGGTATCACCGCGTTGACCTTGACCAGTGCGCGTTCACTGGCCAAGTACGGGGTCCGGGCCAACGCGATCTGCCCGCGTGCCCGGACCTCGATGACTGCTGGCGTGTTCGGCGAGGCACCCGACGGCGAAGATCCACTGTCGCCTGACCATGTCGCGCAGTTCGTCGCCCACCTCGCGGCACCGGCCGCCGAGAAGGTCAACGGCCAGGTGTTCGTGGTGCACGGCAGAACGATCGCGCTGATGGCCGCGCCGTCGGTCGAGCAGACGTTCACCAGCCTCGACGACGTCACAGCGGCGTTCGAAAGCCGTGACCCCGCAAAGACTTTTGCTTGTATGGAAACCATGTCGCTGTCGTAGAAGGAGTGTCATGACGCTCAGCATGCTCGCGCACCGCGATGACGTGGGGCTCAAGGACGGGCTGCTGCTCGTCGGCGGACAGTGGCGGGCGAGCAGCGACGGTGCCACGTGGACACACCGTCACCCCGCCACCCATGAGGAGATCGGCAGCTTCGCTGTCGCCGGCGTCGAAGACGTCGACGCCGCCGTGAAAGCCGCGCGCAAGGCGTTCGACGAGGGAACCTGGCCGCGTGCGACGGTCAGCGAACGTGTCCGGGTCCTGCACAAGTTCAGCGGCCTGCTCCGTGAGCACAGCACGGAACTGACGAAACTGCTGGCGCTGGACAACGGCGTGCCGATCAGCTTCGGCAACATCTACGCGGCGAGCGTCACTGTGGCCGCGGATGTGTTCGACCACCACGCGGGCTGGATCGACAAGGCGGGCGGCGAGACCTTCCCCGGCTACCAGGGCGGCGACAAGCTCGCGATGACCTTCCGCGAGCCGATCGGCGTGGTCGCGGCGATCCTGCCGTGGAACGCGCCGTTCCTGTTGTTCGCCCAGAAACTCGGTCCCGCGCTGGCAGCGGGCTGCACGGTGGTCCTGAAACCCTCCGAGTTCGCCACTTTCGCCGCGCTGCGGATGGTCGAACTGCTCAGCGAAGCCGGTCTGCCCGAGGGCGTGGTCAATGTCGTGACCGGGCCGGGCAACCCGACCGGTGAAGCACTGATCACGCACCCGCTCGTGGACAAGATCAGCTTCACTGGCAGCCGCGCGGTCGGCAAGCGGATCGTCGAGGCCTCGGCCGGCACTTTGAAGCGCGTTTCCATGGAACTGGGCGGCAAAAGCCCGGCCCTGGTCTTCCCGGGCGCGGAAGTGGCGCTGGCTGCGGCGACCGCGATGGGCACAGTGACGATGGGCTTGTCGGGCCAGGCGTGCATCGCACAGACCCGAGCGCTTGTTCACCGCGACTGCTACGACGAATTCCTTGCCGTGGCACAGGGTGTGGCGGGCTACATGACCTACGGCGACCCGTTCGACCCGGCCGTGCTGGCCAGCCCGCTGATCAACGAGAAGCAGCTCGACCGCGTGCTGGGCTACATCCAGAAGGGCCAGGAGGAAGGCGCCCGCTTGGTGATGGGCGGGACCCGGATGCAAGGCGAGTACAGCAACGGCAACTTCGTGGCGCCGGCGTTGTTCGCCGACGTCGAGAACTCGATGACCATCGCCCAGGAGGAGATCTTCGGCCCGGTGCTGGCGGTCGTGCCGTTCTCCGATGAGGACGAGGCGATCCGGCTGGCCAACGACACCGAGTACGGGCTGGGTGCGGGTGTGTTCACCAAGGACGCCAAGCAGGCGTTCCGGGTCGCCAAGAGACTGCGCGCCGGCACGATCGGGATCAACGGCTTCCAAGTCGAGCCGCACCTGCCGTTCGGTGGCTTCCAGCAGTCCGGCCTAGGCCGTGAGGGCGGCCGGTCGGCGTACGAGGCGTACACCGAGCTGAAGACCGTGATGATGCCGCTGTCCGAGGCGATGATGTGATGGGCCGCCTCAGTGGGAAGGTCGCGCTGATCACCGGAGCGGCGCGAGGACAGGGCGCGGCGGCGGCCCGGCGGTTCGTCGAGGAGGGTGCGCGGGTCACGATCGCGGACATCCTGGACGAGCAGGGCAAGGAGCTGGCCGCCGAACTCGGTGAAGCCGCCATCTACCAACGGCTCGACGTGACGTCCGAAGAGGACTGGGCGGCCGCTGTCGCCGAGACGCTCGCGAGTTTCGGGCAGCTGAACGTGCTCGTGAACAACGCCGGTATCGTGCACGTCAAGTCCATTGTCGACACGAGTCTGGCGGAGTACGAACGGGTGATCAAGGTCAACCAGGTCGGCACGTTCCTCGGCATGCGCGCGGCGATCCCGGCGCTGACCGATGCCAGGGGCGGGTCGATCATCAACGTCTCCTCGGTCGAGGGCCTTGGCGGGATGGCGTTCCTGACCTCATACACGGCCAGCAAGTTCGCCGTTCGCGGAATGACCAAGGCGGCCGCGATGGAACTCGGTCACCTCAATATCCGGGTGAACTCCATTCACCCGGGCGTGATCGACACGCAGATGGTCCGGGACGCCGCGGGTGGCGCCGAAGTGGACATGACCCGGGTCGGCAAACGGGTCGCACTGCGCCGGTGCGGTCAGCCGGAGGAAATCGCCAACCTGCAGGTTTTCCTGGCCAGCGACGAGAGTTCGTACTCGACCGGGGCCGAATTCGTCGCCGACGGTGGCGCTACCGCCACACATTCTCTACTTTGACACGCTTATGAGCCCCACCACAAAGAGGTCCAAGACGCCTGGCGTGGCCGCGCTGCGCCAGGTGGGGCGGATCTCGACGCTCGCCTGGGAGGTACTCAGGGCCATTCCCCGACGGCCCTTCCAGTTCCGCGAGTTCATCCAGCAGTGCTGGTTCTTCGCCAGCGTCACGATTCTGCCGACGGCACTGGTCGCGATCCCGTTCGGTGCGGTGATCGCGTTGCAGCTGGGTTCGTTGACGCAACAAATCGGTGCCCAGTCGTTCACCGGCGCGGCCAGTGCGCTGGCCATCGTGCAGCAGGCAAGTCCGCTGATCACAGCACTTCTGGTGGCCGGAGCGGGTGGATCGGCGGTGTGCGCGGACATCGGCGCCCGCAAGATCCGCGAAGAGATCGACGCCATGGAAGTGCTAGGAGTCTCGCCGGTACAACGGCTGATCGTGCCGCGTGTACTGGCCGCGATGGTTGTCGCCGTTCTGCTCAACGGCCTGGTCAGCGTGGTCGGCACGATGGGCGGCTACTTCTTCAACGTGATCATGCAAGGCGGTACGCCAGGCGCCTACCTGGCCAGTTTCAACGCCCTCGCGCAGCTGCCGGACCTCTGGATCAGCGAGATCAAGGCGCTGCTGTACGGTTTTGTCGCCGGGGTCGTGGCCGCCTACCGGGGGCTCAATCCCGCGGCCGGGCCGAAGGGCGTCGGCGACGCGGTCAACCAGGCCGTGGTGATCACGTTCCTGCTGCTGTTCTTGATCAACGTCGTGCTGACCGGGATCTATCTGCAGATCGTGCCCTCGAAGGGCCTGTGATGACGGCGCTGAAACCACGAGACCAGGAGCCCCGCGCGGCGATCGTGGATCTCGCCGCACGGCCGTTCAACGGGCTGGAGCGGCTCGGCAGGCAGCTGTCCTTCTATGTCAGGGCCTTGCTGTGGGCGCCTCGCACGATCCGGCGTTACGCCAAGGAGGTGCTCCGGCTGCTGACCGAGGTCAGCTTCGGTACCGGGGCGCTCGCGGTGATCGGCGGCACCCTCGGCGTGATGGTCGGGATGACGTTCTTCACCGGCACAATCGTTGGCCTGCAAGGATATTCCTCGCTCAACCAGCTCGGGACCGGCGCGCTGACCGGCTTCCTGTCGGCGTACTTCAACACCCGTGAGGTGGCGCCGCTATCGGCTGGGCTGGCGTTGTCGGCGACTGTCGGATGCGGATTCACCGCTCAGCTCGGTGCGATGCGGATTTCCGAGGAGATCGACGCGCTGGAGACCATGGCCGTGCCGAGCATGCCGTACCTCGTCACAACCCGTGTCCTGGCCGGAATCGCAGCGGTGATTCCACTGTACGCAGTCGGCCTCCTGTCGTCCTATCTGGCCTCTCGCGCGGTCACTGTCTACTTCTACGGCCAATCCGCCGGCACGTACGATCACTACTTCCATCTGTTCCTGCCGCCTGAGGACGTGCTCTGGTCGTTCCTCAAAGTGGTCGTGTTCAGCGTCGTGGTGATCCTGACCCATTGCTACTACGGCTACACCGCGTCCGGCGGGCCTGCAGGCGTCGGCGTGGCCGTCGGCCGGGCCGTGCGCGCGGCGATCGTGATGCTGTCCATCTTGGACTTCTTCCTCAGCCTGGCGATCTGGGGATCGACCACCACCGTTCGGATATCCGGATGATCTTGCCAAAAGTGTTGACACGCATCAAATACCATCTGTTCGGCCTGGTGTTCCTGGTGGTGATCGCGCTGTTTCTGGTATTGACGATCGCCGGGTATCGCAAGGCGTTCACGCCGGTGGTGATGGTCAGCCTGGAGACCGATCATGTCGGCAACCAGATGCGGGAAGGCGCCGACGTCAAGGTTCGCGGCATGATCGTCGGCGAGGTCCGGGCCATCCGGGCCACGGGTGACCACGCGGTACTCGATCTTGCGCTGCAGCCGGACAAGGTCGATGTCATCCCGGCCAACGTCTCCGCACGACTGCTGCCCAAGACCTTGTTCGGCGAGCGTTATGTCGCTTTGCAGCTACCACCGCAGCCTGAGACGCGCCGGCTCGTTGAAGGTTCTGTGATCCCACAGGACCGCAGCTCGGTGGCCATCGAGCTGGAACGGGTGCTCAACGACGTGATGCCCGTGCTGCAGGCCGTGCAGCCGGAGAAGCTGGCGATGACGTTGAACTCGTTGTCCACCGCGCTCGACGGCCGGGGCAAGCAGCTCGGCGAGACCCTGGTCCAGCTCAACGGCTACCTCAAGCAGATCAACCCGTTCCTGCCGGACCTCACCGCCGACATCAAGGCGCTCGGCTCGGTGTCGGACACGTTCAACCAGGCCGCGCCGGACATCCTGCAGGCGTTGTCCGACCTGACCACCACGACCAGGACCGTAGTGGACGAACGCACCAACCTTTCGACTCTCTTCGGCTCGTTGACCAACGCGTCCGTCGACTTGGGGAACTTCTTCCAGGTCAACAAGAACAACCTGATCAACCTGGTGGTCACGTCCCGCCCGACGCTTGACGTACTGGCCAAGTACGCGCCGGAGTACCCGTGCATGCTCAAGCAGATCGCCGAACGCGTTCCCGCGGCTGAAGCGGCCTTCGGCAAAGGACAAGCGCACCCGAACATGATGCGGGTGACCCTGGAGTTCACCGGAAATCGCGGCAAGTATCTGCCCGGAGTGGACACTCCCCGGTTCGACGACAAACGCGGACCGCGTTGCTACGAACAGGTTCCGATCTTCCCGCAGTACCCGCCGGGTGGCGCGATCAAGGACGGCTCGGTCAAACCGCCGCCGCCCAAGCAGACCAGCGGCACACAGATCATCCCCGGGTCGACCTCACCGCAGTCGGCCGGCATCGAGAACTCGATGTCAGAGCTGGAGCTGGTATCCGTACTGGTCGCGCCCAGGCTTGGCGTATCGCCGGACGAGGTGCCGGCATGGACAAGCTTCCTGCTCGCGCCGGTCTACCGGGGAGCGGAGGTGACCGTCGAATGAGGAGCGTCACCGGACCGATCATCAAGATGGCGATCTTCGCGATCATCACCGTCACGCTGACCGCGTTGCTCGGCGCGACCATCGCCAACAGCAACTTCGGCGGGACCTCGGCTTATCGAGCCCGATTTGCCGACGCGTCCGGGCTCAAGGTCGGCGACGACGTCCGGATTCTCGGCGTGAAGGTCGGCACGGTCGATTCACTGGCCGTGGTTGAGGACCGGTTCGCCGAGGTCAGGTTCGACATGGACGCGGGCCGCAGACTGCCCGCCTCAGCGACGGCCACGGTCAAGTACCGCAACCTCGTCGGCCAGCGTTATCTCGCACTCGGGACCGGTATCGGAAGCGCGGACCTGCTGAAACCCGGCGACACCATCCCGGTCGAGCGCACCAGGCCCGCATTGAACCTGACAGTCCTGTTCAACGGCTTCAAACCGCTGTTCCAGGCGCTCAAGCCGGAAGACGTGAACAAGCTCGCGTTCGAGATAGTCCAGGTGTTGCAAGGCGAAGGCGGCACGGTGGACAGCATCCTGCAGCACACCGCGACGCTGACGTCCACTATCGCCGGCCGTGACAAGGTGATCGGTGATCTGATCAACAACCTCAACACCGTGCTCGGCACCGTGAACGGGCGGGGCAACGAGGTGTCCGACCTGATTCTCAGCCTGCAGCAGCTGGTCTCCGGCCTGGCGAGCGACCGGGAGCCGATCGGTGAGGCGGTCTCCGCGCTGGGCGATCTGACCAGTACCACTGCCGGCCTGCTGGAACAGGCGAGGCCGTCGCTGAAACAGGATATCGCGTTGCTCGGGCCGTTGGCCGAGACGTTGAACAAGCAGGAGCCGCTGCTCGACGGGATGCTCAAGGGCCTGGAGAACCGGGCGGATACGTTCACCCGTACGGTCAGCTATGGCAGCTGGCTCAACTTCTACCTCTGCCGGATGTCCGGAACCGTAGGGGTATCGGCGTTGAACCTGCAGCTCAGCCTGCTTCCGGTGCCGTCGACCCAGATGCCGGAGAGGTGTGGACCATGAAACCTCTCAAGGAACGCAACCAAGCTACCGTCGGCGCTGCCACTCTAGCGATTCTGGTGCTCTCCACTCTGGCGGTGTTCTTCTCCGACGATCTACCGATCATCGGAACGGGAACGACGTACTCGGCGTACTTCAGCGACGCGAGTGGGCTGGCCGACGGCAACGAGGTGCAGATCGCGGGCGTGAAGGTCGGCGAGGTGTCCACTGTGGCACTGGCCGGCGACCAGGTCCGGGTGAGGTTCAAGGTCCAGGACGTCCGGCTGGGCGATCAGACCAAGGCCGCGATCGGCATCAAGACCCTGCTGGGCGAGAAGTTCCTCGCACTGGAGCCGTCCGGTGGCGGCGCGCAGGATCCAGGTTCGCCGATTCCACGCGCCAGAACGACAACACCGTTCGACGTCAACGCGGCACTGGGCGAGCTGAGCACGACCGTCGACGGGATCGACACCGGCAAGCTCGCCGAGAGCTTCCAGGTCGTGGCGGACACGTTCAAGGACACACCCCAGCACATGAAAGGCGCCCTGGAAGGGCTTTCGGCACTCTCCAAGACGATCTCCACTCGTGATCAGGCGCTGGCGTCGCTGCTCAGCAACACCAGCCAGGTCTCCAAGACCCTGGCAAGCCGAAACGACCAGATCACCAAGCTGATCGCGGACGGAAACCTGCTGCTGGCCGAGATCCAGCGCCGCAAGGACGCGATCAACCAGCTGCTGAAGGGAACCAAGGATCTCGCCGCCGAACTGCGTGGCCTGGTCGCGGACAACAAGGCACAGTTGCAGCCCGCGTTGCAGCAATTGGACAAGGTGACGTCGCTGCTGCAACGAAACCAGGACAACTTGAGCCGCGGGCTGGCCGCGTTGGCGCCGTTCGTGCGGATCTCGACCAACACCACGGGCAACGGCCGCTGGTTCGAGGGCTATCTGTGCGGGCTGTTGCCGCCGTACATCAATCTTGGGCCAGGCAAGACCAACGGTCTGACGATCAATCCGGACGGCTGCCTGCCGCCGATCTCGGGAGGTGGCCGATGACCATCCGGACACAGGGCCGGCTCGATATCGCCCGCCGGGTCGCAATCGCTTGCGTGCTGGGGCTTCTGCTCGCGGGCGGACTGTGGTGGGTGCTGCGGACGCCGAGTGGTTTGCGGGTGGCGGCGTACTTCGACAAGACCGTCGGTGTCTACTCTGGATCAGCCGTACGTGTTCTGGGCGTGCCGGTCGGCACGATCACCGACGTGCAGCCGCAGGGCGAACTCGTCAAGGTCGACATGCTCCTGGACAACGGCGTGCAGATCCCGGCTGCGGCGCGTGCGGTGATCGTCGCGCCTTCTCTGGTCAGCGATCGGTATATCCAGCTTGCTCCGGCGTACACCAGCGGTCCGGTGATGGCTTCTGGCGCGGTGATTTCGCGCGAGCAGACCGCGTCGCCCGTTGAGCTGGACGACTTGTACGCGAGCTTGAACAAGCTGACCACTGGACTCGGACCGAACGGCGCCAACGCCGACGGCGCTGTGTCCGATCTGCTCGACTCACTGAGCGGGACACTGAAAGGCAACGGGCAGGACCTCAACGACACGGTCAAGCAGTTGGCCGCCGCCGCTGACACGTTGTCGAACTCGAAGGACGACCTCTTCGCCACAGTGGACAGCCTGGGCAAGTTCACCGACGCACTGGCCAAAAGCGACAGTGCGGTACACGACTTCTATGGGCGGCTGGCCGATGTCAGCACGTTCCTGGCCGACGACCGGCAGGAAGTCGCCGACGCGCTGAGCTCACTGGCAGTCGCCTTGGGTGACGTGAAGTCGTTCGTCGGTGAGAACAAGGACCTGCTGGCGTCGAACGTGCAGAAGCTGACCGGAGTCACCAAGGCTCTGGTCGACCAGCGCGCGGCGATCGCGGAGATCCTGGATGTCGCACCGGTCGGTGCCACGAACCTGATCAACTCGTATGACGCCGCGTCAGGAACGATCGGGGTTCGTGCGGACCTGAACGAGTTCACGCACCCGCCGATCCTGATGGTCTGCCGGCTGATCGAGCAGGGCACGCCCAAGGCCGTACCGCAGACCCTGACCGACATCTGCAAGAAGCTCGCTCCTGTGCTGGACGGGACGCTGAAGCTGCCGACCGTCGCCGAGACGCTGCAATCCTTGCAGCAAGGCACATTGCCGCCGTTGCCGGTGCCGCTGCTCGAGGTGATGCGCAAATGAAACGCGCCGCACTCGTCTTGCTCCTGCTGCTCTCCGGATGCAGCGTGGGCGGGTTCGGCGGGCTCTACAACACGCCGCTGCCCGGCGGTGCGGATGTCGGCGAGCGTCCGTACCAGGTCACCGCTCAGTTCGGGGACGTGCTGGATCTGGTGCCGCAGGCCAGCGTCAAGGTCAACGACGTCTCGGTCGGCCGGGTGTCGAAGATCGAACTCACGCCGGACAACAAGATGGCGCTGGTGACACTGATCGTCAACGGCGCGGTCGCGTTGCCCGCCAACGCGGGCGCGGATCTGCGCCAGTCGAGCCTGCTGGGGGAGAAGTACGTTCAGCTCCGGCAGCCGGCCGGTGAACAGCCGCAGGGGCGGCTGGGTGACGGGGCGGTCGTGCCGTTGAGCCGGACGAACCGGAACCCGGAAGTCGAGGAGGTGCTGGGCGCGCTCTCGATGTTGCTCAACGGCGGCGGTGTCGGCCAGTTGCACAACATCGTCGGCGAGCTGAACAACGCGTTGTCCGGCAACGAGACACAGATCCGCGAGCTGCTGTCCAATGTCAGCACCGTTGTGTCGACTCTGGATGGTCAGCGGGATGCGATCGTACGGGCGATCGACGGGTTGAACCGGCTTTCCGGCACGCTGGTCAGCCAGACTGGGAACCTGACCAACGCACTCGACAACTTGGCCCCCGGATTGAAGGTTCTGGAAGAGCAACGTGGTCAGCTCGTGGCCATGTTGCGTGCTTTGGACTCGTTGTCCGGAGTCGCCGTGGACACGATCAACAAGAGCAAGGCCGATCTGGTCGCGGACCTGAAGCTGCTCGAGCCGACTCTGCGCAAGCTGGTCGAGACCGGTGACAGCTTGCCGGCGGCGCTGGAATACCTGGTCACGTATCCGTATCCGTCCTACGCGCTCAACGCGGTCCGTGGTGACTACTTCAACGTGGACGCCAAGCTGAGCCTGGACTTCAGCGAGATGATCAATAATCTGAGCAACTCCGGCCAGACGATACTGGCGCCGCCGGGACAGCCGTACGGCAACAACACCGGCCCGATTCCGCTGCCGATCCCCGTCCCGATCCTGCCTGACCTGCTCCCGAAGAACGCCACTCCCGCACCTGGCCAGTCGCCGCTGGGCGGGTTGCTCGGGACGTTGCTGGGAGGCGGCTGATGCTGACCCGTGGGATCAAACTCCGTGTCGCCGTGTTCGTGCTGATCGCGGTCGTCGCGGTCACCTATGCGGGCGCTCGGTACGCTGGTCTGGACCGGTTCTTCGGTGCGAGTGGTTACACGGTCACGGTTCGGCTGGCCGACTCGGGCGGGATCTTCACCAACGCCGAGGTGACGTACCGGGGCGTGACCGTCGGCCGGGTGGGTGAGTTGAACCTGGCCTCGGACGGCGTCGATGTCGAGCTGGTCATGGAGACTTCGCAGCAGATTCCGGCTGATGCCAAGGCGGTGGTGGCCAACCGGTCGGCTATCGGCGAGCAGTACGTCGATCTGCAGCCGAGCAGCGATCGTGGCCCGTACCTCGCTGCTGGGTCGGTGATTCCCCGCGAACGGACGAGTATTCCGCCTGCCGCCGAGACTGTTCTGTCCAACTTGGATGGTTTCGTTCGCAGCGTGCCGGCGGATTCGTTGCGTACCGTGGTGGACGAGTTGAATGCGGCATTTGCCGGGACCGGTCAGGATCTGCAGTTGCTGCTGGACTCGGCGGGCCAGTTCACGTCGACCGCGACGCGGTATCTGCCGCAGACGACCGGGTTGCTGAGCACGGGCCGCACGGTCCTGGAGCGTCAGCAGGCGGACGCCAAGCAGTTGATCACGTTCTCCAGCGGGCTGCGCAAGCTGTCCGAGCAGCTCAAGACGTCCGACCCGGACCTGCGCAAGCTGATCGAGGTCACGCCCGGTGTCGCCGACCAGGTGGTGGACATCCTGCGCACCTCGGGGCCGGACCTCGGCGTGGTGTTCGCGAACCTGCTGACCACAACCACGATCACCACCAGCAGGACCGCCGCGATCGAGCAGTTCCTGGTCGCCTACCCGGTGATCACCGCGTTCACCCCGAGCACCGCGCCGGACGGCACCGGCCACCTCGGGATCATGCTGAACTTCTTCGATCCGCCGCCATGCACCAGGGGCTACGAGGGCACAAAGCAGCGCAACGCCAGCCAGACCGATCCGGCCCCGGTGAACCGCAACGCCTACTGCGCTGAGCCGCCGAACAGCCCGATCGGCGTGCGAGGCTCGCAGAACGCACCGTTCGCCGGCGTGCCCAAGCAGGTCCCGCCTGGCGGGAACGCGACTCCTCCTGCCACACAGATGCCAGGCGTGTTGGGCCTGAGCAACGGCGGTGCTGGTTTGCACAGCATCGGCCAATTGCTAGGTTTGCCGGGATGATTGTCCGAGTGCTGGTTGTTCTCGCTGTGCTGGCTGTGGCCGCCGCGGGCTTCACGGGCTGGCGCTGGTGGAGTTCGTCCGATTCTGGTGCGGCTGATTTGGCCTCCCAGCGTGACAATGTGCTTGCGGTCGGGGAACGTCAGGTCGTCGAGTTGAACACTGTGGACTTTCAGACCCTCGACGCCGACTTCGACCGTTGGCGCGAGGCCGCGACCGGACCGCTGCTCGAACGTCTGCTACGCAACCGGGAGAGCGACCGTCAGACCACACTGGCCGCCAAGACCGTTGCGAAGGCTCGTGTTGTCACCGCCGCGGTGACGAACCTGAACACGTACAACGGGACCGCCAATGTGATCACCGCAGTGGAGATCACGGTGAGCCAGAACGGCACACAGCAACCGCCCAAGGTCAGCCGGATGGACGTCGACCTCGCCAGAACCGACGCTGGCTGGAAAGTGAGTGCGCTGGAGGTGGTCGGCACATGAAGCCCACCACGTCAGGCGTGCTCGCCGGGGTGATCGTCCTCTTTGTCTGCCTCGCCGTGTGGTTCTCAGTCACCCGGTCACCCGGCCCGGAGAACACGGCCTTGGTCGATGTCCCGGGCACCAACGCGGTGACCGACCAGGTCGGCCGCGCGCTTCGAACAGTGTTCTCCTACGACCCGGCCCGTATCGACCAGACATCCGTTGCGGCTCAGGACGTTCTGACCGGCGCGGCCATCGAGCAGTACAACACCCAGTTCGAAGCCGCCAGGAAACACGCCGCCGAGACCAAACAGGTGCTGACGACCGCGGTCCGGTCAATCGGCGTGGTCGAACTACGCGGAGATTCGGCGCGACTGCTGGTGTTCGTCGACCGGCAGATCATCCAGGGCGACAAACACGAATCCGGTGCCGCCCAGCTCCTGGTGACCGCGGTGAAGTCCGGCAGCGCGTGGAAGATCGCGGACATCCGGTTTCTATGAAGGCAGGTCGGCGGCGATCGCGGCGGCGGTGTTCAGCAGGGCCGGGAGCAGTTCGGTGTGCGTGCTCTCGAGGCTGCGGCTGACGTGGGTCGAGATGTTGACCGCAGCGAGGATTTTGCCCTTGATGGGGACCGCGATCGAGCGAAGGCCTTTCTCCAGTTCCTCGTCGACCATGGCCCAGCCCTGGGTGCGGATCCGGATGAGTTCGGCCTTGAACTCGGCCGGGTCGGTGATCGTGCGGTCGGTCATGGCTGTCAGGGGAGTCCTGCGGAGGTAGTCGTCCAGCCAGGCGTCGGAGTGGGCGGCGAGCATGACGCGGCCCATCGAGGCGGCGTGGGCCGGGAACCGGGTCCCGATCTCGATCATGACTTTCATGATCCGTTTGGTGGGGACGCGGGCGACGTAGACGATCTCCGTGCCGTCCAGGACGGACACCGAGCATGACTCGTGGACCTCGGCGGCCAGTTTTTCCAGGTGCGGACCGGCGACGTCGGGCAGGCCGAGGCTGGACAGGTAGGAGAAGCCCAGTTCGAGGACCTTGGGGCGGAGCGCGAACAGCTTGCCGTCGGTGCGCACATAGCCGAGTTCGACGAGTGTGATCAGGAATCGGCGCGCGGCCGCACGGGTCAGGCCGGCGATCCTGGCGACGTCGCTGAGGGTGAGTTCGGGGTTCTCCGCGTCGAACGCGCGGATCACGGCGAGTCCGCGTTCCAGTGACTGGACGAAGTCGCTCATCGCCCCAGCGCCCTGTCGATGAAGTCCGCCGAACAACCCAGGTATTTAGCCGGATCCAGCGCTCGGTCGACGTCCTCTTCGGACCAGTTGATCCCGGGAGCGTCGATCAGTGCCTGCCGGAACGGTTTTCCCGACTTGGTGAGCTCGCAGATCAGGTCGCCGGCCTTGGCTCGGCCGATTTCCTTGGCGAGCGCGCTGACCACGGCCTCGGCCATCACGAGGCCGTCGGTCATGTCGACGTTGGCGCGCATGCGATCCTTGTCCACACGCAGCCCGCCGAGCAGATCCGCCAGTCGTGCCGCCGCACCGCGGGTCAGACTGAACAGTGAATTCAGTGTTTCCCATTCGGCATGCCAGCTGCCGGCCGCGCGCTCGTGTTCCTGGGGCATCGCGGCGAGCATGGTCGAGACCAGACCTGGGATCTGTTTGACAGCAGCGGTGATCAGCACGGACCGCACCGGATTCTGCTTGTGCGGCATGGTCGAGGACCCGCCACCCGAAGACTCGGCGACCTCGCCGACCTCGGTCTGCGCGAGCAGTGTCACGTCCTGCGCGATCTTGCCGAACACCCCGGCCAGCACGCCGAGCGCGCAGGCCAGCTCGGCGAACCTGGTCCGGTTGGTGTGCCAAGGGATCTTCGGTTCAGCGAGACCGAGTTCCCCGGCGTAGAAGGTCACGACCTGAGGAATGTCGACGAAAGCCAACGTTCCCACCGCGCCACCCAGCTGCGCCTCCAGCTTGACCTGCCGAAGGTTCGCCGTGGCCTCGTCCAGCGCGACGAGCCATCCAGCGCACTTGAGCCCGAAGCTCGTCGGCACGGCATGCTGCATCAGCGTCCGGCCGATCATCACGGTGTCGCGGTGTTCGTCGGCGAGCCGGGCGCAATGACCAGCCGCGGCCGTCACATCGGAAAGGATCGACGAGACCGCATCCTTGGCGATGAGAGCGGCCGCAGTGTCCATGATGTCCTGGCTGGTTGCTCCAAAGTGGACATATTGGGCCGACTCGTCAGGCACCTTCGCGGTGAGCTGCCGGACCAAAGCAACCACCGGATTGCCGGACTTCACCGCAAGACGCCCGATCTCGGCTGGGTCGAAACCGTCGGCGGAGCAGTGCCGGGCGATCTCCGCGGCCGCCTCCCGCGGGATCACCCAGGCCTTGCTCAGCGCGATGGCCAAGGCCTGCTCGGCGGCGAGCAGCGCCGCGAGCCAGGCCCGGTCACTGACCCGTTCGCCGAACAGTCCTTCGAACACGGCGCCTATCCTGCCAGCTTCCGCAGTGCTGCGAGCTCCTCGTCGGTGGGCGCCGGTGTCACGGTCAGATCGGGCGAGACCTGCAACGGCCAGCCGGTCGCCTCGACCGCTTGCGCGGCCTCGATGCCCGGGTGGACCTGGGTCAGCGTGAACTCGCCGTCGACCGGGCGCAGGATGCCGAGGTCGGTGATGATCGTCTGCGGGCCTGCGCCGGAGAAGGTGGACCGGTCGCCCTGGCCGACCGACGTGACGAAGTCCAGCCGGTCGAAGAACGTGCGCCTGCTCTGCCGGACGATGATCACGACTTGTTTGCAGGAGGCCGCGATCTCCGGTGCGCCGCCCGCGCCGGGCAGCCGGACCTTCGGATCGGCGTAGTCCCCGATCACGGTGGTGTTGATGTTGCCGTACCGGTCGAGCTGGGCCGCGCCCAGGAAACCGACGTCGATCCGGCCGGGCTGCAGCCAGTAGTTGAAGATCTCCGGCACACTCACCAGCGAGTCGGCCGTCTCGGCCAGGATTCCGTCGCCAATGGACAGTGGCAACGACGTCGGCTTGGCACCGATACAGCCGGATTCGTAAATGAGCACCAGGTCTGGCGCATGAGTCGCACGGGCGAGGTTGGCCGCCGTGCTCGGCAGCCCGATGCCCACGAAGCAGGACGCGCCATCACGCAGCACACGAGCTGCGGCGACGGTCATCATCTCGTCGGTGGTGTAGCTCATCGGGCGACCTCCCCGAGCCAGCGCTGGAACTCTTCCCGGTCCCGGCTGATGGCGTCCCAGGCTTTGTAGTACTCGTTGTCTCTTACGTAATAGTCGTGTGCGTAAGAGGGGTGCGCGCCCTTCGGCACCTCGGCGACCATCGTGACCACCCAGCCGGGCAGTGTCACGGCGTTCGGCCTCGGCTCAAGCGTGTCGACGATCTCCTCGACGGTTACGAGAGATCGCTTCGCCGCGAGCACGGCCTCCTTCTGTACGCCGGTGATGCCCCAGAGTTGGACGTTGCCTTTACGGTCCGCGCGCTGCGCGTGGATCACAGTGACATCCGGGTTCAAGGCGGGCACCGCGGTGAGCGTCTCGCCGGTGAACGGGCACGTGATCGGTTTGATGGTGTCGGTGTGTTTCGGCAGGTCAGTGCCGGTGTACCCGCGCAGAACCGCGAACGGCAGGCCGGACGCGCCCGCGACGTACCTGTTGGCCATGCCGGCGTGGCTGTGTTCCTCGATCTCCAGCGGCACCGGCCACGCGTGCTGGACGGCGTCCCGGAACCGGTGCAGCGAGCCGACGCCGGGGTTGCCGCCCCAGGAGAAGATCAGCTTGCGCGCACAGCCCGCGCCGATCAGCTGGTCGTAGATGACATCGGGGGTCATCCGTACCAGCGTCAGGTCGCGGCGGCCCTGCCGGATGATCTCCTGCCCGGCGGCGAAGGGGATCAGGTGCGTGAAGCCCTCGAGCGCGACCACGTCGCCGTCGTGCACCAGCTCTCCGACCGCCTCGGCCAGCGTTGCGATCCTGGCCATCGAGCCTCCATCCCAGTCGTGTTCGGGATGCGAACAAGAATTCGCACTACGAACATCCTCGCAGGATGAACCGAAACCAGCAAATGCGACGTAGATCACTGGAGAAGGCCGGAATGAAACGCGTCCGCTTTACGTCATACGGGTGAGAGGTGTGCGTCTCGTGGGGGAACGCGTGCGCACGCTGTGTGAAGGGAGAGGGGACCATGACAATGAATGTCACGGTAGGGGAGACACCGATCTTCGACGAGCTCCGTGAGGCGCTCGGCGATTGGGACATCGACGAGCTCATCGGCCACGACGAGGGTGAATCCGGCCGCTGAGAACCGTCGGCAACGGCGTGTCGTGTGGGTGGCGGCTGCCCTGATGTAGTAGCAAGGCCGAATGGTCACCGATTGCCTTCTGTGCAGCCGGGGGATCGAGCACTGCCACGGCAGCCTTGTCGTGCACAGTGACGGCACCGCCGAATGCACCGACATCACCTGCGAAGACCTGCACGTCGACATGCATGAACTGGTGCTGGAGTGCGTCCAGCTCACCGGTGGATGCGTGTGCGTGGACGCCCTGGTCGCTTCTTGATCACTTCCGGGCCGGCGGGCGCCAGCCCATGGCCCGGGAGATGCCGTGCCCTGCCGCTCTCACCGCGGGGACGAGTGTGTGCGCGTTCGTCTCGACGGGGACCACGATGGACAGCGCGGCAATGACGGTATCGGTCGCGTCGCGGATGGGAGCCGCGATGGACTGGGTGATCATCTCGATCTGCCGGTCGCTGATGACGTAGCCGTCCCGGCGGGCGGCCGCGAGGACCTCGCGCAGCCTGGTCGTGCCGGAGATCGTCATCTCGGTGAATCGTTCCAGCGGCGCGCCGAAGATCCGGTCGCGGACGCCGTCATCGGCGTGGGCCAGCAGGATCAGGCCGACGCCGGTGGCGTGCAGCGGCATCCGGCTGCCGACCCTGGTCACCACGTTGACCGCGCCACGTGCGGAGATGCGTTCGACGTAGACGGCTTCGAGCTCGTCGCGGACCGCCAGCTGCACGTTCTGGCGGGTCGCCGAGTACAGGTCCTCCAGGAACGGCATGGCGCGTTCCCGCAGGCTGAGGGTGCCCGGCGACAGCGAGCCGATCTCCAGCAGGCGCAGGCCGATCCGGTAGCGGCCGTCGGAGCCGCGGGTGAGCCCGCCCCACGCGGTCAGTTCGGCGACCAGGCGATGGGTCGTGCTCAGGGGCAGCCCAGTCGTCGCGCTGAGTTCGGACAGGCTGAGCGCCGGCCTGGTCTCGCTGAAGGCATCCAGTACCCGGAAGACCCGGCTGGCCACCGACTCTGACGATTGCGCTGTCATGTGCCAAGTGTGCCTTCCGTCCAGTGGAAACCAGAGTCGCTGACGTGGCGATTATCCGTAACCCTGGAGGCATGCGCACTCAGGTGGCCATTGTGGGGGCCGGCCCGGCCGGCCTGTTGCTGTCCCATTTGCTCTGGCTGGACGGGATCGATTCGGTTGTCCTGGAGACCAGGAGCCGGGACTACGTCGAGCGCCGCGTGCGAGCCGGGGTGTGCGAGCACCCGACAGTGGAACTGCTCCGCGAGGTCGGGCTGGCCGGTCGGCTTGAGGAGGAGGGCCTGCCGCATCACGGCATCAACCTCCGCTTCGACGGCGAGGACCACCGGATCGCGCTGACCGACCTGACCGGCCGGGAAATCGTCGTTTACGGTCAGCAAGAGATCGTAAAAGACCTGATCGCGGCCAGACTGGCGGCCGGAGCGGAGATTCACTTCGAGGTCTCCGACGTCGAACTGCACGACGTCACCGGCGACAGCCCGCGTGTCACGTTCAAGGACTCGACCGGCGCGACGCAGGAACTCCGTGCGGACGTGATCGCGGGTTGCGACGGTTTCCACGGCGTCAGCAGACCGTCCATTCCGGACGGAATACTGCGGACGTACGACCACGTGTACCCGTTCGCCTGGCTCGGCGTCTTGGTCAAGGCGCCGCCGTCGCACGAGGAACTGATCTACACCAACCATGAGCGCGGCTTCGCGCTGCACAGCATGCGCACGCCGGAGCTGACCCGGCTGTACCTGCAGGTCGACCCGAATGACGTGCTGGCCGACTGGTCTGACGCGCGGATCTGGGACGAACTGCACGCGCGCCTGGCCGTCAACGGCGACTTCGAGTTGCACGAGGGCCCGATCGTGGAACGGCTGCTCTCACCGATGCGCAGTTTCGTGGTCGAGCCGATGCGTCACGGCCGGTTGTTCCTCGCGGGCGACTCCGCGCACATCGTCCCACCGACCGGCGCCAAGGGGATGAACCTCGCCGTCGCGGACGTTCTGGCGCTTTCCCGTGCCCTCAAGGCTTTGCTGACCGACGGGCGGACCGATCCTGTCGAGTCCTATTCGGACACGTGCCTGCGCCGGGTGTGGCGGGCCGAGCACTTCTCGTACTTCATGACCACCATGCTGCACCGCGACTACAGCGCTGATCCGTTCCAGCACAGGCTGCAGCTGTCTCAACTGCGTTACACCGCGACCAGTGTCGCCGCCGCGACAAGCCTTGCTGAGAACTACGTCGGCCTTCCGTTCTCGTAGGAGGATCCAAGTTGCCCCGTTATCTGAGCGACCCGCCTGAGACCCACCCGCCACTCGACAGCCCGGGCTACAAGTCGACTGCGTTGCGGCATCCGTTACAACGCCCGGTTCTGCTGCCACAGAAACTGACCGAGATCACCGGTCCGCTGCTCGGCGAAGGCAGGCTCGGGGCGAACGACAACGACCTGACCGTGCAGCACGCGGGCGAACCCCAGGGGCAACGGATCATCGTGCACGGCCGCCTGCTCGACGGCGACGGCCGGCCGGTGCCGAACTCGCTCATCGAACTCTGGCAGGCCAACGCGGGCGGACGCTACAACCATGTGCGCGACCGTTGGCCCAGCCCGATCGACCCGAACTTCGACGGCGTCGGCCGCACACTGACCGACGCCGAAGGCCGATACACATTCACGACGATCAAGCCGGGCGCATACCCATGGCAGAACCACGACAACGCCTGGCGGCCGGCGCACATCCACTTCTCGGTGTTCGGCCGATCGTTCACCCAACGGCTGGTCACCCAGATGTACTTCCCGGACGACCCGTTGTTCGCCCAGGACCCGATCTTCAACTCGGTACCCGACCCGGTCGCCAGGGCCCGGATGATCTCGTCATTCGACCTGTCGCGGACCGTGCCGAACTGGGCTCTGGCCTACTCGTTCGACATAGTGCTGCGCGGCCAGGAGGCGACCCCGTTCGAAGCGGAGGTGGATGACGAATGAGCACACCGTCCCAGACCGTCGGCCCATTCCTGTCCATCGGACTGCCCTGGCCAGACGGTCCGACAGTCGTTCCGGAGGGCACACCCGGCGCGATCCGCATCAGCGGCAAGGTCTACGACGGCGCGGGCGCACCCGTGCCGGACGCCCTGATCGAGACCTGGCAGGCAGATCCGGACGGACGTTTCGACCACCCCGACGACCCGAACGGCCCGCCCGGCAAACAGTTCCGCGCCTTCGGCCGCTGCCCGACCGAGGCGGACGGTTCATACTGGATTCTCACCCTGCTGCCGGGCGCGCTTGCAGGCCAGGCGCCCCACATCAACGTGTCAGTGTTCGCTCGCGGCCTGTTGCACCGAGTCGTCACCCGAATCTACTTCACCGACGACCCAAGCGACCCAGTCCTGTCCAGTGTGGACCCAGAACGCCGGCACACCCTGATCGCAACCCCGGCCGAAGACGGCTACACCTTCGACATCCGCCTGCAGGGAGCCGACGAAACAATCTTCTTCGACGTCTAGAGCCGTGCTCCAGACGGCCGATCACGGCCCTCGGCCCCCCGATTTCCAGCCTACCGGTGAGGTCTGACATCCAGCGTTGTCAGCAGGCTTCACTGCAGGAGTTGTCCACACCCCGCAGGCTGTCCACAGCCCAGGCAGCCCCACGATCACAAGCCGCCGAAACTGTCGATGCCTTCGGGTAGCGTGGATTCCGGGGGCCGGAGGCCGCCATAGGCCTGGCTTCGTATGTATGGGATTCCTGCGCAAGCACCAGCTCCGCCGTACCGGCTACATAGGCTGTGGGAGGCTCGGGGTCGGTTGTCCACAGCGGGGGTGTCGTCGCCGGTTGGATGTCGGTGGTCATCGGTAGGCTGGATCTCGGGGCCGGCGGCCGTGTCCAGCGTGAACCGGGACGTTCTCGCACCACTAGTCTCTGGGCATGTCTCGGATGTGGGCCGGTGTGCTGGCGGCTGGGCTTGTGCTGCTGGCGGCCTGTGCGGGGCCGCCGCGAGGGCCTGTCGAGCGGATCACGGGGGCATGCCGGCTGCTCACGTCTCTGCAGACCGGGTTCTATCTTGACCCGGATCTGATTCCGGTCGAGCACAATTTCGGCGGGATCAACGAGACCCTGTACTCGTGCTCCTACACCCGGAACAAGAGGATCGTGGTCGACTTCGTCGTGCGTGAGTTTCCCTCCCGCGGCGTCGACCCGGCGAGTCTGGTCGGCTCCATCGGTCGCCGCAGCCGCGTTCCGACGACCTCGATAGCCGGTGTCGGTGACGCGGCCATCCAGTACGACGAGAAGACAGCCGGCATCGCTGTGCTCGTCGCCGCCAAACGATCCGGTCCCAACAATCTCCGGCTTATCTCCTTCGACGCTGTGAAACCGTTTTCCGGTGACAGACTGGCCGCGCTGGGCGCGATCGTCATGTCCCGCCTCTAAAGTCCTTGGGGGAAGGCGAAAACCCGGTTCGGGTCGTAGCGTTTGGCGATGGCGCAGCCGCGGGAGGTTGGGGCCGTAGTAGGCCTGGGCCCAGTTGGGCATCTGCGGGTCGATGTAGTTGACGTATCCGTGTTCGCCGAACTCACGGCCGATCTGGTCGCGGACTTGGCCGATGGCTTGGCGCGCAGCGGTTTCGTTGCCATCGACCTGGTGGATGATCTGCATCCCGGCCAGGCTTGTGCGGTGCGGGAAGGCCGTGCCGTCGACGGGGACGCGCGAGATGGCGCCGCCGAAGCTGTCGATCAGGGTGTAGAGGCCTGGGGAACTGCGCAACACATCCGCTACGGCTTGCGGGTTCACCATCGGTTTCGTGATCATCCGGGAAGTGGCCACATAGGACCCTCGGTCCAGCTGTCCGTTGTCGCCGTTCCAGTTCGGGCGGCACTCCTGGGATGTCAGGTCCGAACAGCCGGCGAAGTAGCGCATCATTTCGATGTGGCCGAACTGCCTGCTCTGGCGCGTCAACGGTGCGGTGCCGACCCGGCGGACGAAATCGTCGAGCAGTGGCCGCAGGGCCTGCTCGACGCCGGCGTAGCAACCCGTGACCCAAACGGTCGCTTGCTTGTCGCCTGGCACACCGATCGCGGACCAGGCCTCGTCGGGGCCCTGTGCGTGCCAGTCCTGCCAGCCGGCGAGCAGGCCGGCCAGGGCCGCAGCGGGGAATTCGACTTCGAAGAGCGTGAGGTCGGTTGCCGGTGCGGTGCGAAACGTAAACGAGGTGACGATGCCGAAGTTGCCGCCACCGCCACCACGCAATGCCCAGAACAGGTCGGGTTCCGCGGCAGCCGAGACGGTGTGCAGACGGCCATCGGAAGTGACCACGCGAGCGGACAAGAGCCGGTCGCATGTCAGCCCGTGTTTGCGGGCCGTGATCCCAGTTCCGCCGCCTAGGGTCAGTCTGCCGATGCCCACGGACGGGCACGTTCCGCCTGGCAGCATCCGACCTGAGCGTGCCAGGGTTTCGTAGATGTCGATCAGCTGGGCACCGGCGCCGACGACCGCGGTGCCGTCCGCCTTCACCTCAATGGTGTCCATCCGGCCGAGGTCCACGACAAGGCTCTTGTCCCTGGTCGAATACCCGGCATAACTGTGGCCGCCGCTGCGGGCGGAGATCGGCGTGCGCGAAGTGGCCGCGACCTCGACGCACGCCTGAACGTCCTCCACACGCGCACAGCGCACGACCGCGGCCGGGCGCTGTGTGTCGTAGAGCTTGGAGAATCCTTGCTTCGCCTCGGGATATCCCTGGTCCTGTGGCAGGTACAACGGCCCGGTGAGCCGCTTGCGCAGCTTCTCCCAGTCCGGCGCCGCCGTCAGGTCGCCGACGCCCGCCACTGCCAGACCCTGCAAGAAACCACGACGGCTCAACGTCATGGCTCGACGTTAACCAGGCTCAGACATACGCGCCTGTTCACTCAGCGAGCGAGGCGTCCAGAGTGATGGTCGTGCCGGACAACGCCTTGGTCACCGGGCAGGTGCGCTCGGCGGTGGCCGCCAGCTCGGCGAACTTCTCCGCGTCCAGACCGTCCACTTCGGCGGTCAGCGTGATCGCGATGCCGCTGATCTGGAAGCCGCCCGCGGGGTCCGGGCCGAGGGTGACCTCGGCGCTGACGTCCAGGGAGTTCGCCGTGTAGCCGGCCGCCTCAAGCGTGCCGGACAGGTTCATCGCCAGGCAGGACGAGTGCGCGGCGGCGATCAGCTCCTCCGGGCTGGTCTGGCCCTCCGGGTTGCCGGCGCGGGTCGGGAAGGACACCGGGAACTGGCCGGCGTTGGACGAGTCGAGGGTGACGGTGCCGCCGCCCTTCTGCAGTCCGCCTTCCCAGTGGGTGGTCGCGTCGCGGCTAGGCATGGGTTTCTCCTTCAGTCGAGGTTCGTCTGGCGGACTGGGTGACCGTACGCAGCACTTCGATCAGGCCGCGCCGGGCCTCGTCGTCGAGCCCGAGCGCGCAGCCGATCACCGGCGGGATCGCGGCGGCACGTTCCCGCAGCGCGGTCCCCTCGGGCGTCAGGCTCACCACGACGCTTCGCTCGTCGTCCGCCTGGCGCCGGCGCGTCACCAATCCACGCGTCTCCAGCCGTTTGAGCAGCGGGGACACGGTGCCGTAGTCGAGTTGCAGCGCGGCACCGATCTCCTTGACCGGCCGGGCGTCCCGCTCCCACAGCACCAGGAGTACGAGGTACTGCGGATACGTGAGGTCCAGCTCGGTCAGCAACGGCCGGTACACGTCCGTGACCGCCCTGGACGCCGCGTACAACGCGAAACAGGCCTGCTCCTCCAGGAGAAGGTGACTGGCATCCGGTGAGGTCATACCGAGAACCGTAGCGTGCGATTACATCGTGTGCAAGGTATCTGTCGAGGGGGCTTCGAGCCGGAAGGCGGGGACGGCTACAGACGCGCCAGCGCGATGGACGCGAGGGCGGCGAGCCGGGTCTGGGAGAACGGCATCTGGGCGGTCACCGAGATCACCCGGATGTTGGAGCCCGCCTGTTTGGCGACAGTCAGCACCGCGAACCGGCGCCGCTGAAGCTCGTAGTACACGGCGGCGTCGCCAAGGCCCTGCATCGCCGTTGTCGTCCGTGCCCGGGCGCGCCGGCTGATGGAGTTGATCAACGCCGTCGGCGTCTGGCCCCTGGCCGCGATCTCGCCGACGGTGAACGCGACGACGGTATCGTTGCCCCGCTTGAAATCGCACCCGAAAAGGGTGTCGTCCGCGGACTGCTGCTCGAGCATGATCAGATCCGGGTCGAGGTACAGATTCACCTCTGGCGAGGCGAGAAACGGGCACGCGGCCGACAGTTGACGGACAGGTTCGGCAGTGCCTGCGCAGCCGGACAACAAGATCGTCAGGCCTGCCGCGACCGCCCAGCGTCTCGCCATACTCGCATGCTAAGGGAGAACGCAGAATTCGTTGCCCTCCGGATCGGCGAGCACCCGATGATCCGGGTGTGTGGCCACGAGAGTCGCGCCCAGCGGGAGCAGGTCGGTGTAATCGCCGGCCAGGTCGAGATGCACGCGGTTCTTGACGACCTTGGGCTCGGGCACGAGCTGGAAGAAGATGCGCGGGCCGTGGCCGAGCGGGATCAACAGCACCAGGGGATCGTCGTCCGGCGAGTCGATTCCCTGCTCGCGCAGCTCGGCCAGTTCGGCGTCGTCGTACGGCGCGATTTCGTAGTCCTCCAGCGTGGCGGCCCAGAACCGGGCCAGCGATGCGGGATGGCGGCAGTCGACGACGATGTCGCGAAGGCGAGGCATCAGCGGATGGTGTCAGGCCGCCGTCGTGATGTCGCGTGAATTGCGCCGACGGCCGGTGGCATGGTCGCCGGCACGCTGGCCGGGATGATGTACCCGGCCGCGCGTGCCGCGAGACTTTCACCCACAGACGCTTCGCGCGCCGAAGGCTCGTGTCGTGTGACAACGGGATGGCCACCACGGGGGGCTTTGATGACCAGCCCGTTCGTCACAGAGGGCATCGCGCAGGATGATCGGGGTGTTACGCCCCGGAATCGACCGTTGTGAAAAACGCACCGATAGCTGGTGACATGCGCGTCGTGAGCTCATGACGGAACACACTTTCGAGTCCGGTAGCCGCTGACGAACGATTGCAGCCATGAACGAAGAGTACGAGGCCTACGTCATGGCAGATCCTTCGTTTTACGACGCGATGCACTCCGAGCAGACCGCTGGAGAATCGTTCGCCGCTGCCAGCCGCACGCTGCCCGACGGGTGGCTCCGGTATGAGCAGGACGACTGGTTCGTACTCAACCCGCAGATCGACGGTACGCCCCTGCAGGGCTGGAAGATCCACGCTTCCGCGACGCAGTCCAACGCCGGCCGCGTGATCGACAAGATCTGGGACTACTGCATACCGCGCGGTATCCAGTTCAAGTTCCTGCGCTCGGAGATCGCGCTGCTGTCGCGTGTCTCGAAGTACGCGCCACGCGGCTTCAGCGGCAAGCTCGTCACGATCTACCCGATGGACGACACCCATTGCGAGCGGATCCTGACCGAGCTCGGACAGCTTTTGGACGGCGAGGAAAGCCCGTACATCCTCAGTGATCTGCGCTGGGGCAACGGCCCGCTCTATGTCCGCTATGGAGCGTTCGCCAATCGGTACACAGTGGATGAAACTGGGACGGTGGTCGACGCGATCGCCGAGCCGGACGGCACTTTGGTCGCCGATCGCCGTGGTCCTGTCTTCTACACGCCGCCGTGGGTGACACTGCCGGACTTCCTCAAACCGCATCTCGAAGCGCGTAACTCCGTTACGGTTCAAGGTCTTCCGTACACCTTCGACAGTGTTGTGCACTTCTCCAACGGTGGCGGAATCTACGTCGGCACGGATACCCGGATCGGCAAACAGATTGTGCTCAAGGAAGCGCGTCCGCACGCTGGGCTCGACGCGCAGGGCCACGACGCCGTGCGGCGGCTTGAACGTGAGCACAACACTTTGCGCCGGCTGGCCGGAATCCCTGGCATTCCTGAGGTCTACGACCTGTTCTGGGTCGGTGAGCACCGGTTCATGGCGATGGAGTACATCGAGGGGGATGTGCTGTCGAAGGCCATCACCATGAAATACCCGTTGATCGACCCGTCCGCGACCGCCGCCGACTATGCCGCCTTCACCGACCGGGCGCTGAACATCCATCGCCAGGTCGAAGCCACCATGGCGGCCGTGCACGAGCGGGGGATCGTCTACGGCGACCTGCATCTGTTCAACATCATGGTCCGGCCGGACGACACGATCGCGTTGCTCGACTACGAGGTCGCCGCGCCGGTCGAGGAGGCCACCAGGCCTGGTCTGGGTAACCCCGGGTTCACCGCCCCGCGCTCGGTCACCGGCTTCGGTATCGACAACTACGCTCTGGCGTGCCTGCGGCTGGCGATGTTCCTGCCGATGACCAACGTGATCGGCCTGCACCGGGTCAAGGCCAGGCACTTCGCCGAGATCATCGCTGAGCATTTCCCGGTCTCCAGTGAGTTTCTGGCCAAGGGTGTCGACGTGATCGTCCCACCGGACACTCCGCCGACACCGAGTCCGCGAATCTCGGCGGACCCCGCCGACTGGGACACGACCCGTGACGACCTGGTCCGTGCGATTCTCGCCAGTGCCACCCCACACCGCGACGACCGGCTCTTTCCCGGTGATCCCAGGCAGTTTGGCGTCGGCGGACTGGGAATCGCCTACGGTGCCGCCGGTGTCCTCTATGCCCTGTCGGTCACCGGCGGCCATCGATCCGAACAGTTCGACGCCTGGCTGGTGAGCCGCGCCACGAACCCGAAGTCCGGTTCGCGGATCGGACTCTACGACGGCCTGCACGGCGCCGCGTTCGCGATGGATCACCTCGGCTACCAGCAGCAGGCGTTGGACACATTGGACATATGCCTGCGGGAGAAGTGGGAGGCGCTCGGGCCGGACCTGTTCGGCGGGATCGCCGGCATCGGGCTCAACCTGCTGCATTTCGCCGATCGCACAGGCGAACCCGCGTTGCGCAAGGCCGCGCACCGGGCCGCGGAACTGATCGCCGAACGACCCGATGACGAAGGCGATTCCGGCATCAGTGGCGGCATCCATCCGCACGCCGGGTTGTTCCGTGGTCGCGCTGGGCAGGCGCTGCTGTTGATGCGCGCGTACGATGACACGGGAGACACCAACTTCCTTGACTGTGCTGCCAATGCTTTGCGGCAGGACCTGAAGCGCTGTTATCTGCGGGAAAACGGTGTGCTCGAGATCAATGAGGGCTGGCGCACCATGCCGTACCTTGACGGTGGCAGTGTCGGTCTGGGTATGGTTCTCGACGAGTACCTGGCGCGTAGGCACGATGACCAGTTCGCTGAGTCGAACCGTGGCATAGAGCAGGCCGCCAAGTCTACAATGTACATTCTGCCCGGCTTGTTCACCGGCCGAGCGGGTATTCTGGCTTACTTGGCTGGGCGGCTGCCCGCAGCAGACCCGTTGGTGGAAAATCAAATCCGCAACCTCGCATGGCACGCGTTGCCTTACGGCGGCGGGCTCGCGTTCCCGGGGACGGCTCTCATGCGGCTGTCGATGGACCTCGCCACCGGTACCTCCGGTGTGCTGCTCGCAGTGGGCGTGGCCTTGCATGACGGGCCAGTTCACCTGCCGTTGCTGGCGCCTGTGCGTCGCACGGCTCCACAGACCCCCGCGCCGACCGGCGTGGGTCAGTAAAACCCCCGACAAGGAGTAGACACATGTCTGTTCTGGACCTCCAGGGCATGGAAGCCGCACCGCAGACCGGCGGGCACGGTGGCGGCAGCTCCGGCAGCGGCCACAGCTGCCCCAGCAACCTGAGCGTCACCCTGTGCGGCGGCACCAGCGGCCTCTCCGTTCTGATCTGCCACTGAGCCAGGGCCGGTAGGACCGGCCTGCACGCTCTTGGAAAAATTCGGCGCGACTCCGGGACGACTGTCGCTCGCCCCGGGGTCGCGTTGACCATGATAGGAGCCTTGCGTGACGACGTTCAGCGCGATCGCCCGGCACGGCGGCCGCTGGCTTCCAGTGATCGGCGTATCCGCGCTGGCTGGCACGTTGAGCACGCTCGCGCTTCCGATTGTTCTCGGCAAAGCCGTAGACGCAATCGTTATGGGCGGCGCCGGTGGCACGTGGCTTGTGCTGTCGGCGTCGCTCATCGCGGTCGGCGTACTCGTCGACCTGGTAGACGCCTTCGCCGGTGTGGCCTGTGTCGCGAGCACGACAGCATGGCTGCGCAACCGCCTGATCCGCCATCTGCTCGCGGCCGGTCCGGGGCGTCGTTTCGACACTGGGGATCTGGTCACCCGGGTATCCGGTAACGCCGTGGACGCGGCGCAGGCGGGCCCGGCCTTGGTCACTGTGTGGATGGCCGTGCTGCCACCTGCCGGCAGTCTGGTCCTCCTCACAGTGATCGACTTCTGGCTGGCGGTCGCCTTCGTCGCGGGGCTGACGCTCGTTGCCCTGGTGCTGTGGGTGTTCACGCGCCGGACCGCTCAGGTGATCACGTCCTACCAGCAGGTACAGGGCCGGATCGCGGCCCGTCTTGAGGAGTCTCTGGCCGGTGCCCGGACGATCGCGGCCGCGGGCACGTTGCATGACGAGAAACGCCGCGTGCTGCGTGAACTGCCCACATTGCACGATCAGGGCATACGCAGCTGGCAGGTCCTGGCCAGGTCGGTCGCCCAGGCCGGCATCGTCGGTCCACTGGTGACAGTCGCTGTGCTTGGTGCCGGTGGAGTCGCTTTGCTGAACGGCCGGATCACGCCCGGTGATCTGTTCGCCGCGTTGCAATACGCCATTCTTGGTGCAGGGCTCGGCGGCATGACAAGTGTCTTCAGTAGACTCGCCCGGGCACGGGCCGGTGCGAACCGGGCCGCTGAGATCTTTGACACCAAGCCGATGTCGTACGGACGTCGCGCATTGCCGGACGGCCCAGGGCGGATCGAGTTCCGGCACGTGACTGTCCATAAGGGAGAGTCAACGCCCTTGCGCGACGTCAGCCTGACTCTGCCCGGTGGTGCCGCTGTGGCCGTGGTCGGCGGTTCCGGTGCTGGAAAGTCGGTTCTGGCGGCGGTCGCGGCCCGGCTGGAAGACCCGTCGGCCGGGGAGATTCTGCTCGACGGTGTGTCGTTGGCCGAGCTCGGCCATGCGTCAGTGCGTAACGCTGTCGGCTGCGCGTTCGAACGTCCTACTTTGGTCGGCGGCACGATAGCCGACGCGGTCGGGATGGGCCACGACCTCGACACTGTTCGTTCCGCCGCACAGGCGACCCACGCTCACGAGTTCGTGAGCCGGTTGCCGCGCGGTTACAACACTCCGCTTGCCGACGCGCCGATGTCCGGCGGTGAGGCGCAACGCCTCGGACTTGCGAGGGCCTGGCATGCCAAGCGTTTGCTTGTGCTGGACGACGCGACATCGAGCCTCGACATGGTGACCGAGATGCAGATCGGCCAGACCCTGACCACTGATCACGGCCGCCGCACCCGGTTGATCATCACCCATCGGGTTGCGACGGCCGCACGCGCGGATCTGGTGGTGTGGATGGATTCCGGCAAGGTCCGGGCGGTCGGGCCGCATGCGGTGCTCTGGGAGGACCCGGCATACCAGGCCTTGTTCGGAGCATCGGCGTGAAGCGCGAGGTCCGGTTCGGCGCCGCTGCGTTGCTTGGCAGGCCCGCGTTCGGATTGCTCACTTGGTCCATTCCGGAGGCTTTGCCGGCCGCGGTGTCCGGCCTGGCTGTGGCCAATGCCGTTGACGAGGGATTTCTAGCCGGCCGTCCGGTGACAGGTTTCGCGTGGCTGGCAGGGTTGATGCTGGCGTCGGTGATCGGCGCGGCCGGGTCACGGAAGGTGTTTCAGCGCCTGGGGGAGCTGGTCGAACCATTCCGGGACGACCTTGTCCGGCGGGTCGTGGGCAGTGCCTTGTACAAGAGCGTGTCCGGCCGCCCGGACGAAGGCGCGCTGGCCCGGCTGACCCGGCAGGTGGAGATCGTCCGGGATACGTTCGCCGGCCTGATCGTGGTGATCCGCAGCTTCCTGATCACAGTCGTCGGTGTGGTGATCGGCCTGCTGTCGCTGCAACCCACGATCATGCTGCTGATCCTGCCACCGTTTCTGATCGGTTTCATCGCATTCCTGGCGACACTGGGCTTCGCGGCGGCCAGACAGCGAGCGTCCATCATGGCCGATGAAAAACTTGCCGCGGCAGCGGGAACAGTGCTTGCCGGCACACGGGACATCGTCGCGTCAGGAGCCGAGGAACACGCCGCCGCGATGGTCGCGGGCCCGATCGAAGACCAGGCCGACGCCGAACGTGCGCTGGCCAGAGTCGCCGCGTTGCGGACCGCTTGTTTCGCAGTCGGCGGGTGGCTGCCGTTGATCGTCCTCCTGGCCGCTGGGCCGTGGCTGGCCGGGCAGGGGCTCACCGCGGGCCTGATCATGGGCGGGCTGACATATGTCCTTTCCGGACTGCAACCGGCCCTCCAGGCGGTGATCGCCGGAGTGGGCGGGAGCGGCCTGCGGTTCGTGGTCACTCTCGGTCGAATCCTCGACGAGACCGCGGTGCAGCCGGGAGTCGTGCCGCAGCACGACGAGCCCGAGAACAACGACCTGATCCTGCGGGACGTCACGTTCGCCTACGGCCCGCATGCCGAACCGGTACTGCGCGATCTTGACCTGACTGTCCTTGACGGCGAACACCTGGCTGTGGTGGGGCCGAGCGGGATCGGGAAGTCCACATTGGCCAGTCTGGTCTGCGGGCTGCGTACGCCGGGCTCCGGGACGATCCGGCTGGGCGGCGTTCCCGCGGCCGAACTCAGCCCCGAGGCCAGAGTACTGATTCCGCAGCAGGCATACGTCTTCACCGGCACGCTCCGGGAGAACCTGACGTACCTGAGGCCCGCCGCGACCGACGACGAGATCCAGGCGGCCGTGGCCGCAGTGGGTGCGGGGGACCTGGTCGGCCGGATCGGTGAGAACCTCGACCCGGCCGGGCTTTCGGCCGGCGAACGGCAGCTGATCGCCTTGGTGCGTGCGTACTTGAGCCCGGCGAAGGTCGTGGTGCTCGACGAGGCCACCTGTCATCTGGACCCGGTGGCCGAACGCCGCGCCGAAGAGGCGTTCGCGCGGCGGGGCGGAACGCTCATCGTGGTGGCCCATCGGATCAGCTCGGCGCGGCGAGCCGAGCGGATCCTGGTCCTCGACGGGGTCAGTGCGGCGATCGGGGGGCACGACTCGCTGCTGAAGCGGTCGCCGTTGTATCGAGACCTCTGGGGACACTGGGACTGTTCACAACCAGCCCGCCTCCCGGACGATCCGGATGGCGTCGATCCTGGTGCGGGCACAGGTCTTGTTCATCACTTTGGACAGGTAGTTGCGCACGGTCCCCTTGGACAGCGAGAGCCGGGAGGCGATCTCCGGCCCGGAGGCGCCGTCGGCGGCTAACCGCAGCACCTGCAGTTCCCTTGGGGTGAAAGGATTCGGCCCGGCGGACAGGGCGGCGACCGCCAGGTTGACGTCGACCACCTGGGAACCGCGTGCGGCACCACGGATCGCGCTCATCAGACGTTCGGCCGACGTGTTCTTGTCGACCAGGCCGAGCACCTCGGCGGTCAGCGCCCGCTGGACAAGGCCGGGCGGCTTGGCATTGGCCAGGGCCACGACCTGGGTCTCGGGCAGCCGGGCACGTAGTTCCGGGATCATCGTCAGGCCTCGTGCGCACGGCTGGTCGACGTCGATCACCGCGACATCCGGTCGTACCCGGCACGCGATCGGCACCACGTTGTCATCACATTTCAGGTCGGCGACCACCTCCATGTCGTGCTGGTCGGACAACAGTGTTACGAGTGCGTCGCGTAACAGATCCATGTCCACGACGAGTAACACGCGGATCCCAGTCGGCTCTTTGCCCGGGGGTCCGTAAGTCTCCGGGCTGAGTTGCGGCCCTGCCGGCATCATCCCTCCCTCTTGGGCGCGTCGTGACTCGCGCCCACGCCATCAGTAGATAAGGGATGGCCATATGGCCGTTACCCAGACTCCGCTGGGCTGGTCGCCTGCTCATACGAAAGGAGTAATCGGGCAAATAATCAACCAGTGAATTTCAGACCAGACGCGCTCTGATAACGGCGATTTCCCCAGCGGTAAGCCCGGCTTTCACAAGGTATTTCTCGGCATCGAACGAGGTCAGAGCGTCCAATGCGGCCTGTTCGACGGTCGTTCCGTGCTTGGCCAGCAGGTCGTCGATGGCCCCGGTCTGGTCGCCGAAGCCCAGTTCGGCCCACGCGGGCCTGAGGCAGGGGCCACTGAGCGTGTTGTCGGCCGCGATGTCGGCCGGTTCGACCCCGGCGAGCGCCAGCAGCACCAGGGTCACGACGCCGGTCCTGTCCCGGCCGGCGGCACAGTGGTAGACCAGCCCGCCCTCCCCGGCGGCGGCGATCGCCCGGAAGACGTCGGCGACCCGGTTGGGATACCGCTCGAGGAAGGGCGGGTAGTACAGCGGGGTGCAGTCCAGGCCGCGTTCGAGGACGAAATCCGGGTCCTTCTCCTGGTCGAGCGGGACCTGAACGGTGGTCATCCCGGCTGGGCGGCCATCGGGCCGGATCTCCTCGGCGTTGCGCAGATCGATCACGGTCCGGATGCCGTAGTCCCAGATCTCCTGCCACGCCTGGCCGGTCAGCCGTTGCGGCGAGTCCATTCGGACGGTTGTGCCCCAACGTGTTCGGCCACCGTTGCACAGGCGCAGGCCCCCAAGGTCCCGCGCGTTCCAGCAGCCTTCCCAAACCAGATGGCGATCCGAGATCATGCCCACAGCTTAGTGTGGTCAAGATTTTGCGTGCTGTAGTTCAAATCTGCCCTAATATTGGCCTCACCTGGCAACGAGGGATCGAGGGCGGACATGCGCACTCTGCTGGTCGTGCTCAGGCCTTCTGGTGGTAACCGGGGGTTTGGGGGAGCGGCACTCGTTCGCGCCGGATGAGTGCCGCTTCCGGTTTTGCTTCAGCAGTAGAGGTTTGGGCCTGCGGGGACGCCTAGGATTGCGACGAATCTGTTGTAGTTGTTGACGCGGTTTTGGACTTGGGCTGGGTTGCGGCCGTCGCATTCGAGGGAGCCGTTGATGCTTCTGATTGTCTGGCCGAAGCCGGCTCCGTTGACCATGGCGTTGTGGGGCGTCATTGTGCCGGGGCCGTTTTGGGTGTTCCAGTACCAGAGGCCGGTTTTCCAGGCGACGGCCGCGTCCTGCTGGACGAGCCACGGGTTGGTGAGCAGGGGGAGGCCGAGGGCGTTGCCTGCCGCGTTGTAGTTGAAGTTCCAGCTCAGCTGGATCGGGCCGCGGCCGTAGTAGGCGGCTTGGCCTGCTGGGCAACCGTAGGGCTGGCTCCAGTCGCAGTAGTGGGGGTAGTTGGCCTGGTTCTGTTCGACGATGTGTACCAGGCCGCCGGTTTCGTGGTGGACGTTTGCGAGGAACGCTGCGGCTTCTTGCTTTCGGACTGTGTCGCTGCCGGTTTTGGCGAAGGCGGGGTACGCGCTCGTCGCCTCGACGAGGCCGCTGTATGTGTAGAAGCTGTTGCGGCCGGGGAACATTTGGTTGAACTGGGATTCGGTGACGACGAAGCCACCGCCTCCGCCGCCTCCGGCTGGGGCGGTCCACTTTTGGTTCGCTGCTCCGGTGCATTCCCAGATTTGCAGGCGGGTGCCGTTGGCCGAATTGTTTCCTGTTACGTCAAGGCACTTGTTCGCCTGGGGGTTCACGATGTCGCGGGCTGCGGTGACGATCCAGTTCTGGGCGCCGGTTCCGTTGCAGTCATAGAGTTGTACGACGGTTCCGTTGGCTGTTCCGCCGTTGGCTACGTCGAGGCATTTTCCTAGGGCTTGGAGCTGGGAGCCGGTGTTGGTCCAGCTCTGCGCGCCTGTTCCGTTGCAGTCGTAGAGTTGGACTGCGGTTCCGTTGGCGGGGTTGGCTCCGGCGACGTCGACGCATTTGCCGGCCAGGCCGCTGATCTGGCCGACGTCTGCTGATGCCGGTGCCGACGGCAGGGTGATCATGGCCAGGGCTGCTGCCGCGCTCGCGAACAGGGCGACTCTTCGTCTGTACATTGTTTCTCCGGTTCCTTTGCAGGGTAAGGAATCAGGCTGCCGACACTGTCCACTTCTGATTTGCCGCTCCGGTGCAGTCCCAGATCTGCAGTCTTGTGCCGTTCGCTGGATTGTTCCCGGTGACGTCCAGGCACTTGTTGGCTTGGATGTTCACGATGTCGTTCGCGCTACTTATAGCCCATTGCTGCGCGCCTGTTCCGTTGCAGTCATAGAGTTGTACGACGGTTCCGTTGGCTGTTCCGCCGCCGGCCGCGTCGAGGCACTTGCCCAAGGCCTGTAAGGCGTTGCCTGACCGGGACCATTGCTGGGCGCCGGTTCCGTTGCAGTCGTAGAGTTGGACTGCGGTTCCGTTGGCGGGGTTGGCTCCGGCGACGTCGACGCACTTTCCGGCCAGGCCGGTGATCGCGCCGCCACCTGATGTGTTGCTCACGCGGACGTAGTCGACGACAAGGGTGTTCGGCATCGGTGTGCTGCTGTCCGGGTCGCCTGGCCAGTAGCCGCCGACTGCCAGGTTCAGGATCAGGTAGAACGGCCGGTTGTTGAACACCCACTGGCGGCCGCCCAGATCAGCCGGGGTACGGCGCTGGTACACGTTTCCGTCGACCGACCACACCAGGGAGTCCGGCGACCAGTCCAAAGTGAACGTGTGGAAGCCGTCGGCGAACCGTGGCCCGTTGTACGCCGCGCCGATGCCGCCCGAGCCCGAGTAGCCAGGGCCGTGGATGGTGCCGTGCACGGTGTTCGGTTCGAAGCCGACGTTCTCCATCACGTCGATCTCGCCGTTGTTGGGCCAGCCGCCGCCGGTCGTGCCCATCATCCAGAAGGCCGGCCACATGCCCTGGCCGTGCGACATCTTCAGCCGGGTCTCGAACCGGCCGTAGGTCTGGCTGAACTTGCCGGCGGTGTTCATCCGGGCGGAGGTGTACTCGCACCGGCCGTACCAGCAGTTGTAGTTGCCCGGGTTCTCCCGGCGGGCGGTGATGACCAGGTTGCCCTGACCGTCCATGGCGGCATTGCTGGTGCGGTTCGTGTAGTACTGCCGTTCGTGATTGTTGACGTTGTCGCCCTGTTCCAGGGTCCACTTGCTGCTGTCGACGGGACTGCCTGCCGGGCCGTTGAACTCGTCGGCGAAGGTGGTCGCGGCGATACTGACGTCAGGGGCGGCGGTCGCTTGCGTGTTCAACGCGGCGGTGGTCAGAGCCGAACCGAGCACGACGGCCACGGCTGCGGCTCGAGTCCGCCGTAACGCTGGACGGAAGGACATCGTTGTCACCTCTCGTGCAGGGGTTGCGAGAGCGTTCTCACCGTTGGTGTGTTTGTTTTTTCAGTAGATTAACTAAGTGGGAAGGTGGGAACGTCTGCAGTATGCATGGTCTAGACCAGGGCGGCAACACCCGGTCGACCCCGGGTGACCGTGTATGGGGCGTGCCTGTTACGCGGCGGCCGTGTTCTCCCGGGGATCCGCGCCCTCATCGAGCAGTGCCGCGACTGGCAGGGTGGCGGCACCGACTGCGACCGCGTCCGGGCCCAGCTGGCACAGCTCGATCGACGCCACGGCATACGGGTGGCGGAGCGCATGTGCCTGTGCGACTTGACGAACCCGCGGCAGCAGGCGTCCGCCGATCGACAGCCCGGCCCAGCCGCCGAGCACGATCCGTTCCGGATTGAACAGGTTGATCAGGTTCGCGATCCCCGCACCGAGGTAGCCCGCGGTCTCCTCAAGCACGCGTGCGGCGGTCTTGGACCGGACCGCGGCGGCCACAAGTGCGTCCAATTGGGACTGTTCGTCTGTACCTGAAATCTCCCGGCCGCCACGAGCTTTCCGGTACCGGTCGAGGATTCCCTCGGCGCCGACGTACGCTTCAAGGCAGCCGCGGGAACCGCACCTGCATTCGCGGCCGTCGTAGACGATCGTGGTGTGGCCCCATTCGCCCGCGCTGCTGGTCGATCCGCGATAGGTCGTGCCATCGGTGATCACCGCGGCACCGACCCCTGAGCCGATCAGTGCGATCACCGCGTGCTTGGCGCCCCGGCCCGCGCCGAACCACATCTCGGCCTGGCCCTGGGTCTTCGCGCCGTTGTCGAAGAACAACGGCAGCGTGATCCCGCTGGCGCGCAACAGTTGCTCCAGCGCCACGCCTTCCCAGCCGATCGTCTGCGCGTGCACCACCACCGGTTTGTTCTGCTCGACCGTGCCCGGCACGCCTACACCGATGCCGAGCAATGACCGCTCGTCGATGCCCGAGTTGTCGATCACCTCGGTCACGCCGGCCACGATCTGCTTGACGACCTCGGCCGGATCGGGCCGGGTGGACGTCATCGGGTGTTCGGTCGCGGCGAGCCGGTTCATCGCCAGGTCGAACAGCTCGACCTTGACCCCGGTTTCGCCGAAGTCGATACCGATCACGTGGCCGTACGCCGGATCGACGCGCAGCAGCACCCGCGGGCGGCCGCCGTCCGACTCGACCAGGCCGGCCTCGATGATCAGCCGTTCCTCGACCAGCTCGCCGGTGACATTGCTGACCGTGGCCGCGCTCAGACCAGTCAGCTGGCTGAGCTCGTGGCGGCTGAGCGGGCCGTCGAAGAACAACTTCGACAGCAGTGTCGAGCGGTTGTGGCGGCGCAGGTCCCGGACCGTGGTGCGCTTCGGAGCCATGGCTACCCTTTCTCGGCTGTACCCCCACAGCATGCCTCACCAGGCTAAACACCGGCCATAAATTAATTTTTCAAATAACGCCACCGGCTCGGCGTGGCACAATCCACCACGTGCTCCGGTCCATCCAGCAGACAACCCGTGACCTGCGCCGACACAACAGGTCCGCGCTGCTCTCGCGGCTCTACCTCGACGGACCGGGCAGCCGGCTGGAGCTCGTGCGGGCCTCCGGGCTCAGCTCGGCCACGGTGAGCAACGTCATCTCGGACCTGATCAACGACGGAATGGTCACCGAGGCCGGATCGGTCGACTCCGACGGCGGACGGCCGCGGACGCTGCTACAGGTCCGTTCGGACTACGGGTATGTGGTCGGTGTGGACATCGGCGAGACGCACGTCGAAGTCGGCCTCTTCGACTGCACGCTGAACACCGTTGGCACGGCGACATATCCGATTGCCGACACCAAACTGGATCCCGGCCGGATCGCCCAGCTGGTGATCAAAGGGATAACGGCTGTCACAGTGGACATCGACCCGGAGAGCCTGCTCGGTGTGGGCGTCGGCGTACCGGGGGCGGTGTTGTCGGACGGATTGGTACACGCGCCGACCTTGCAATGGTCCGGTGTCCCGCTCGCGTCGATGCTTACCTCGTCGGTCGATGTGCCGCTGTACGTCGACAACTGCGCCCGCACCCTCGGCCAAGCCGAAATGTGGCGTGGTGCGGGCCGGAACGCCGGTCGCGCGGTTGTAGCCCTCCTGGGAGTCGGCGTTGGAGCAGCCGTGGCCACCGGTTCGGATTCATATCGCAGCGCCACAAGCACCACCTGCGAGTGGGGCCACACCGTGATCCAGGTTGGCGGCGCGCCCTGCCGCTGCGGATCTCATGGCTGCCTTGAGGCCTACATCGGCGCCGAGTCCATCCTGAAGCGCTACGGAAAGCCTTTCACCGCAACCGATACCGAGTCCAAAATGGCCGAACTGGTAGCTGCCACCGACCAGGCGGCCCGCGACGCGATCGCGGAAACCGTCGAATACCTCGGAATCGGCATCGCCAACCTGGTCAACATGCTCAACCCGGATCGAGTCGTGTTGTCCGGCTGGGTCAGCGCGGTGCTCGGCCCAGCGATCCTGCCCGCCGTCCGCGACGCGGTGAAACGCCACACCCTGCCCTACCTCTTCGCCGAAACCGGGATCGAACTAGGCCAGCTCGGCAACGCCGAAGTAGCCCTCGGCGCCGCGACATTGCCCGTCCTGCAACTGCTCGCCACCGGCGCCCGCCCGGCCTGATCGGGCCGGAGGCCGGTTTTCGGGTGGGCTGGTGATCTTGGTAGGGGTGGACACGTCGAAGTCATAGGACGGGACCAGTTCGGCGCCATCGGCCTGAGCGGTCTGTCCACAGTGGGCCTTGCCGGGCGACTTCGTTGGCGTGTTGTTGCCACGGTTGTTCCGGTATCGGCCGTATGACGGAGTTTCGCCTGATCACGTACGTCGGCCTGGGCAGTTGTGGCGCCGGGTCCGGTGGCTTCGGCGCGGCGGCGCGGGGGAACCGACCTGGTCACCGGCTTGGCTGGACAGGTGTTACTTTACGTCTTAAATTTAGGGGAATTTCGTGACCTGTTCGTTATTGACGTGACCTCGGGCACGAGGTTGACTCGGCCCATTGGCCGGATCGCGACCGGCCCCCGTGAGAGCGTGTCCATGGAGGCCACGCAGGTGTTCCCGGCGCCAGTGAGCGCCGGGTCCCGCTCGGTGCTCGCGTCAGTCTGTCCTGCCTCAGAATCCCACGACCGCACCAGACCGTGAAGGAGGATCCATGCGAGCCAAGCGCACCGCTGCCTTAGCTCTCGCTGGCATCCTGTCGATGGCCAGCCTCGTCGCCTGCAGTAGCAGCAACCCCGGGGCCGCCAACACCAAGAGCGCGTCCAACGGAGTGCTGAACGTCGGCATGCCCAACGGCCCGCAGACGGAGAACAACAACCCGTTCCTGAACACCTCGGCGTCTCGTTCACTGGGATATGCCCGCGTGATCTACGAGCCCCTTGTGATGTACAACGAGGTCAAGGCCGGCGACAACACCGCGCCATGGCTGGCCGCCAAGTGGGAGTGGTCGGACAACTACCGCAAGATCGTGTTCACCATCCGGGACAACGTCAAGTGGTCCGACGGCAAGGCGTTGACCGCTGACGACGTCGCGTACACGTTCCAGCTGCTGCGTGACAACCCGGGCCTGAACACCGACAGTGTGAAGTACAAGGACATCGCCGCGTCCGGCAACCAAGTGACGCTGGGCTTCGAGGCCTCGCAGTTCGTCAACCAGAAGAAGATCCTCGAGCAGTTCGTCGTGCCCAAGCATCAGTGGTCGACTTTCAGCGCACCGACCACCGAGACGGTGAAGAACCCGATCGGCAGCGGCCCGTTCACGTTGAAGACGTTCACGCCGCAGACCGTGACCCTGACCGCGCGCGAAGGTTACTGGCAGGACGCTCCCGCGATCAAGGAGATGCGCTACACCTCCTACACCGACAACCAGGCGCAGACCACGGCTCTGGCCACCGGCGCGGCCGAGTGGAGTTTCGTGTTCATCCCGAACTACCAGGCGGTCTACACCAGCAAGGACCCGCAGCACTACAAGCTTTGGTTCCCGCCGGTACTGGGCATCCACGGCCTGTGGTTCAACACCAAGGTCGCGCCGTGGGACAACAAGTTCCTGCGCCGCGCGGTGAACATGGTGGTCAACCGGGACGACATCTTCCTGCAGGGCGAGGCGGGGTACTTCTACCCCAAGGTGGACAACATCACCGGTATCCCGACCCCGGCAGGCGAGCCGTTCATCGCGCCGGAGTACAAGGACAAGAAGGCCACAATGGATGTGGCTGGGGCCAAGCAGCTGCTGACCGGCAACGGCTTCACCTACGCCGGGAACGTGCTCAACGACCCGACGGGCAAGCCTGTCAAGATCACCCTCACGGTGCCGTCCGGCTGGTCGGACTACGTCACCGACCTTGAGATCATCAAGGACAACCTCAAGGACATCGGTATCGAGGCCACTGTGGACAAGGCCAACCAGGACGCCTGGGCGAAGGCGCTGGACACCGGTGACTTCCAGGGCGCGCTGCACTGGACGAACAACGGCAACACCCCGTACGACATCTATCAGTCCATCATGGACGGCGCGTTGTTCAAGCCGGTCGGTACAGGCGGTATCAACGGCAACTTCGGCCGGTACGAGAACCCGGCAGCCACGGCGGCGCTGAGCGAGTACGCCAACGCCCCGGACGACGCCGCGCGCACCAAGGCCATGAACGAGCTCCAGAAGATCTTCGTGGAGGACATGCCCGCGGTGATCACCTCGGCGGCCAACGCGGGCGGCGAGTACAGCACGAAGAACTGGACTGGCTGGCCGGACGGACAGAACCAGTATGCTCCCGCGCAGCCGACGCTGGAGAACGCGCTGGACATCGTCATGCGGCTCAAGCCGGCCTCATGACCGCGAGCAGTATGAAGTCGTCGGCCTCCGCGACCACCGAAGTGGTCCTGGAGGCCGATGGCCTGACCAAGCACTTCCCGGTCCGCAAGCGCGGCCGGGAAGTGCTTTCCCGCGTGACGCGGATGGTCCAGGCGGTCGACGATGTCAGTCTGACGTTGCGCCGGGGCCGGGTGACCGCGCTGGTCGGCGAGTCCGGGTCCGGCAAGTCCACAGTGGCCAGATTGCTGGCGCAGCTGTATCCGCGCACGGCCGGCGAGGTCAAGCTGCACGGCAAGCCGGTGACAGCGACCTCCGGCAAGCGGTTCCGGGCGTACAGCCGCCAGGTCCAGATGATCTTCCAGGACCCGTTCGCCTCGCTGAACCCGGTGCACACCGTGCGCTACCACCTGACCAGGGCACTCAAGATCCACAACCGGGCCGGAGCGTCCAAAGAGGATCTGGAGAACGCGCTGACCGGCCTGCTGGCGCGGGTCCAGCTCACGCCGCCCGAGCGCTATATCGACAAGTTCCCGCACGAGTTGTCCGGCGGCCAGCGTCAACGGGTCGCGATCGCGCGGGCGCTCGGCGCCGACCCGGAAGTGCTGCTGGCCGACGAGCCGGTGTCCATGTTGGACGTCTCGATCCGGCTCGGCGTGCTGAACCTCCTGCGCGATCTGAAGGAACGCCTGCACCTGGCGATCCTGTACATCACACACGACATCGCCTCGGCGCGGTACTTCGCCGACGAGACGATGGTGATGTACGCCGGGCGAGTGGTCGAAGGCGGCGACAGCGAGACCGTCACCCAACAGCCGGCGCACCCGTACACCCAGCTGCTGATCGATTCGGCTCCTGATCCAGACCAGATCGCCGGGTACAGGACCAGCGAGAAAGATCGCGGTTCCGGTGAACCGCCAAGCCTGATCAACCCGCCGTCGGGTTGCCGGTTCCACCCACGCTGTCCACATGTGATGGAGCGTTGCAAGACGGACCTGCCGCCACGGTTCGACATCAGCGATGGCCACTTCGCGGCTTGCTGGTTGTACGACAAGGAGAAGGCATGAGCTATCTCCTTAGGCGCGTCGCGTTCTACGTCTTCACGGCGTGGGCCGCGATCACGCTGAATTTTTTCATTCCCAGGATGATCCCGGGTGACCCGGTCCAGTCGCTGATCACCAAGGCGCGTGGCCAGATGACCTCGGATGCGATCGCCTCGCTGTACGTGTTGTTCGGGCTGGATCCCAAGGAAAGCGTGTTCTCGCAGTACTTCAAGTACTGGGGTCAGCTGTTGCGCGGCGACCTCGGGCTGTCGTTCACGTTCTTCCCCAGCCAGGTCAGCGAGGTGATCGGCCAGGCGCTGCCGTGGACGCTCGCGTTGGTCGGCATCACCACCGTGATCGGCTTCGTGATCGGTACCGCGCTGGGCACGCTGGCCGGGTGGCGGCGTGGCTCGTGGATCGATGCCCTGATCCCGGTGACGACATTCCTGTCGTCCATCCCGTACTTCTGGCTCGGCCTGATCGCGATCGCGCTGCTGACCGGCCCGGACAGCTTCTTCCCAGCGGGCAACGGTTACGACACGGGCCTGGTGCCGAACTGGGACTGGGAGTTCATCGGCAGTGCGGTCCAGCACGGCCTGCTGCCGGCGATCACCATCCTGATCTCGTCGATGGCCGGCTGGATCCTGAGTATGCGCAACATGATGGTCACGGTCGCGGCCGAGGACTACGTCACGGTCGCACACGCCAAAGGCCTGCCTGAGCGGCGGGTCATGGTCGGTTACGCCGCTCGTAACGCGTTGCTGCCCAATGTCTCCGGGTTCGCGCTGTCGCTTGGCTTCATCGTCGGCGGCACGCTGCTCGTGGAGATCGTGTTCTCCTACCCGGGCCTCGGCTTCCTGCTGTACCAGGGGGTCGGCTCGAAGGACTACCCGTTGCTGCAGGGCATCTTCCTGATCATCACGTTGTCCGTGCTGCTGGCCAACTTCGTCGCGGATCTGGCCTACATGCTGCTCGACCCGCGTACCCGAAGGGAGGGCTGACCGATGGCCACACCCACCATTGTGGACGCGACGCCGGCCGCGGCGGTGAAGGTCAAGCGGCAACGGCTGCGGTTCGTCGCCAACCCGAAGGCGGCGGTCGGGCTGACGATGATGGGGATCTTCATCCTGCTGGCGATCATCGGGCCGTGGATCTCGCCGTATGATCCGTCCGCGCGCTCCAACGCGCTCGTCGAAGGACCCTCCGCAGAGCACTGGCTGGGCACGACCCACCTGGGCCAGGACATCTTCAGCCAGCTGTTGTCGGGTACTCGCAGCGTGATTCTGGTCGGACTGCTCGCCGGTGTGATCGCGACAATTCTATCGCTGCTGATCGGCGTCACGTCGGGCTATCTGTCCGGCACCGCGGCCGAGGGCCTGTCGGCACTGTCCAATGTGTTCCTGGTGATCCCGGCACTGCCGTTGATCATTATCATCACGTCGATCCTGCCGAAGACGACCGACGTCACCATCGCCCTGGTGATCGGCCTGACTTCCTGGGCATGGGGTGCACGAGTGCTCAGAGCTCAGACGCTTTCGTTGCGGCGCCGGGACTACGTCGAGGCGGCGCGAGCCACAGGCGAGTCCACCTGGCGGATCATCATCTTCGAGATCATGCCCAACCTGACCGCGGTGATCGCGTCGAACTTCATCGGCACGGTCATCTTCGCGGTCACCTCCGAGATCACGCTCGCGTTCATCGGTGTGAACACCAGCGGTGACAACTGGAACTGGGGCACGATCCTGTTCTGGGCGCAAAGCCAGCAAGCGCTCGCCCAAGGCGCGTGGTGGTGGTTCGTGCCCGCCGGTCTGGCCATCGCCTTGCTGGGCACGGCGCTGGCGTTGCTGAACTTCGGTATCGACGAGTTCGTCAGCCCGCGGCTGCGCGGCAATGGCAAGTCGAAGGTCAAGACAGTCGACGGCGACACCGTGCGGATGCGTGTCGGATTCACCCCGGTGCTCGGTTTTGGGCGGAAGGACGAGCCATGAGTGACGCCGTTCTGGAGATCAAAAGCCTGGACGTGGACTACGGTCTTGGCGCCGACGCGGTCCACGCCGTCCAGGACGTGAACCTGACGCTGCACCGCGGTGAGGTCCTAGGCCTGGCAGGGGAGTCCGGCAGCGGCAAGTCGACCCTCGCATATGGACTGACGAGACTGCTGCCGCCGCCCGGTGTGATCGCCGGCGGCGAGGTGATCTACCACCAGGACAACGGTGACACCGCCGACATCATGCGAATGACCGACGCCGAGCTGCGCCGGTTCCGCTGGGCGCAGACCGCGATCGTGTTCCAGGGCGCGATGAACTCGCTCAACCCGGTGCACAAGATCTCCACGCAGCTGACCGACGTGATCAAGGCGCACGACCCGGCCAGCACCCCGAGATCCCGCCTGGGCAGGGCCAGGGAAATGCTGTCGCTGGTAGGGATCTCCGCCGATCGGCTCGACAGCTACCCGCACCAGCTTTCCGGCGGGATGCGCCAGCGCGTGATGATCGGCATGGCGCTCGCGCTGGACCCCCGGATCGTGATCATGGACGAGCCGACCACCGCACTGGACGTGGTCATCCAGCGCCAGATCCTCGGCCAGCTGATCGACCTGCGCGAGCGGCTGGGTTTCTCGGTGCTGTTCATCACGCACGACCTGTCGTTGCTGGTCGAGTTCTCCGACCGGATCGCCATCATGTACGGCGGCCGGATCGTGGAGGAGGCGCCGGCCGCGGACATCTATCGCGACTCGCTGCACCCTTACAGCGATGGCCTGCTGCACTCGTTTCCGGCACTACGCGGGCCGCGTCGCGAACTGACCGGTATCCCCGGCTCCCCGCCGGATCTACGTGCCATGCCGACCGGCTGCGCGTTCCATCCACGCTGCCCGAAGGCCTTCGACCCCTGCGCGGCCGATCTGCCGGTGCTCGGCGTTCCCGAGAGCCACACCGCTGGTCAGCAACGCACGGTGGCCTGCTGGCTGCATCCGATCCACTGAAACGGTTCTGACTAGGAGACTTATGGAGACAACTGTGCCAGCCGTCGGAACCCATTCCGGGGCGGCCGAACGGGCTGATCCGATCGACACGCTGCCGTCCTCATTCCGGTGGGGTGTGGCGACTTCGGCCTACCAGATCGAAGGCGCGTACGACGAGGACGGGCGAACACCATCGATCTGGGACACCTACTGCCGGACACCGGGCATGGTGCACGAGGGCGAGAACGGAGATGTGGCCTGCGACCACTATCACCGGATGCCCGAGGACGTCGAAATGATCCGTTCGCTCGGCGTCGACACGTATCGGTTCTCGGTGGCCTGGCCGCGGGTTCAGCCAGGTGGCCGCGGGCCGGTCAACCACACGGGTTTGGCGTTCTACGACCGGCTGGTGGACCAGCTGCTGGGCAAGGGGATCGATCCGTGGGTCACCCTGTACCACTGGGATCTGCCACAGGAGCTGGAGGACGAAGGCGGCTGGCCGGTGCGGGACACCGCGTACCGGTTCGCCGACTACGCGATGCTGGTGTTCGATCAGCTCTCCGACCGCGTGCAGACGTGGACCACGCTGAACGAGCCCTGGTGTTCGGCCATGCTCGGCTACGCCTACGGCCTGCAGGCACCCGGGCGGCAGGACCTGCCGGCGGCAATCTCGGCCGTGCACCACCTGCTGCTGGGGCATGGCCTTGCCACGCAACGGATGCGGGCCGCGGCGGCCAAGCCGATCGAGCTCGGCATCACGCTCAACATGGGAACATCGGATCCTTCGACGGATTCGGAGGCGGACATCGCGGCGGCTCGCCGTGCCGACGGCCTCGGCACCCGGATCTACCTGGATCCGTTGGTGCACGGCCGTTATCCGGCGGACGTGGTGGAGGATCTCGCGGCCCGCGGTATCCGCATCCCGGTCCGGCCGGGCGACCTCGGCGTGATCTCGGCACCGATCGACGTGCTGGGCGTCAACTTCTACAGTGGACACGTCTTCAGCGGCCTCGACGAGAACGGCCGGGACCGCGACGACGACGGCAACCCGGTGGAACGCGTGATCCCCCAAGGCAATCCCGTCACCGCGATGGGCTGGGAGATCGTTCCGGACGCGTTCACCCGGCTGCTGGTCCGCCTCTCGCAGGACTACCCGGGCCTGCCGATGGTGATCACCGAGAACGGCGCGGCCTTCGAGGACGAGCCGGACGCGGCCGGGTTCGTCCAGGACTTCGACCGGGTCGGGTACTTCAACGACCACATCGGCGCGGTCGCGCGTGCACGTCAGGCGGGGGCCGACGTGCGCGGGTACTTCGCATGGTCGTTGATGGACAACTTCGAATGGTCCTACGGCTACGAAAAGCGATTCGGCATCGTCCGGGTGGACTACGACACCCAGGAGCGGACACCGAAACAAAGTGCCCTCTGGTACCGCGACATGATCAAGCGAGTGCGCGGGCACTGAACGCACACCGGAGGCCGCCCCGCATCGGGACGGCCTCCGGTCGTCGCGGCCTGTCGGCAAGGTGTCCGGTGTGACATCATGCTTTCGGGGGGGAACGGACCGGGGGTCGGGCCATGGTCGAAACCGTTCTCAGCGTTGTCCTGCAGCACCACAACCGGCTGTTCCGCGAGATTCTGGCCGCTCATCTGACCCGTGAACCGGATATCACGCTGCTCGGGATGGCGGCCTCCGGGCCGGAACTCATTCAGCTCTGTGACTTGCGCAGGCCCACGGTCGCGGTGTTCGAGGCGGACGCGCCCAGATGGAGCAACGAAAGGCTGGTATCGCTGCTCTTGCCGCCGGGCCGGCTGCTGCGAATGATCGGCCTGCATCAGTCTTTGACCACAGCTCATGTGATTCGGGCGTATGAGGCCGGGGTCAGTTCTTTGGTGCCGTACGCCGGTGGCCTTGAACCACTGCTTGCCGCGATCCGTGCGCCGTCGTCGGCAATCGAGACCGCCCGGGCGAAGCGAGGCGGCGGGGACGCGCTCACTCAGCGCGAACTGGAAGTCCTTTACCTGGTCTGTGCGGGCTACCCGCCTCGCCAGATCGGGCTTGAGCTGGGGATCAGCCCGCATACCGTGGAGAATCACAAGCAGCGGATCTTCACCAAGCTCGGCGTGCACAATCAGGCGCACGCGGCCGCCAGCGCGGTCCGGCTGGGATTGCTGGCGCAGGCACCACCTCGGCCCGACAGCGGGATACCGGAACAAAGACCCGGCCTGCGAGTGGCCATGGCGAAATCGGAAGGGCCACTGGCGCAGCGGGCAGCACAAGTGCTGGAGCGTCACCAGATCATTGTTCTCGACCGCGAAAATGTGTCCCGTCAACAGACCGGCAACGGCGATCATCCCGCGGCAGAGACCGGCGAATCCGATATGGGGACGCCGATTCCGGTATTGATCGGTTTACCGCCCTCGGAATGGCGCCCGCAGCCCGGCCGGGGCGTCGTGGTGCTCGTCAGTGAGGAGCCGAGACAGCATCTGCTGGCGCAGGCCGTGGTCAGCGGCGTCACCATTCTTCCCGCGTCCCATGTGGACGATTTGCTGGCGCCCGCGGTCGAGGCCGCCAACGCCGGTTACGTGTTGATCAGTTCGGCTTACTCCCGGTCGGTGCTCGGCTCGCCCGGTGGCGAGTGGCGGCGCTGGCAACTGGCGTTGACCCCACGGGAACAGGAGATTCTCTCGGCGATCGCACAGGGGCACACGACCAAACAAACCGCCCGGCTGCTGGGTATCTCGGTGCGGACGGTGGAGAACCTGCAGGGCAATCTTTTCCGGAAACTGCGAGTGCACCGCAAGGCCGCTGCGCTGGTCGTCGCCCATGAACTCGGATTGCTGGACGAGTGAGTGGCGGGCAAGCCCTAGTGTCGCGGGTCCGGCATCCAGCGGCCGGTCATCAGCCGGAACTGCCGGGCCACCTCGATCCGTAGCACTTCCCAGCCGTCGATCACCTGCAGGCGCCGCCGCCGCGCCGCGGTGACCAGAGCCGTCGGCCGCCGGCTGCAGGTGAGATCGACCAGGGTGGTGTCGCGGGCGAGTTGCCCCAGCGGGAACAGCAGTTCTTCGGCGACCGGGGTGGCGTGCACGATCAGCGAGTAGTCGGCGGGCGTGAACCGTTGCAGGGGAACGTAATCCAGACCGAGTAACCGCGCCGCCCGGATGCCACGGTCCGGTCCGCGGTTGACGAGTGTCGGTGTGACGCCGTAGCGCAGCAATCCGGCGGCCGCACCACGTCCCGCGCCGCCGCAACCGACCACCGCCGCCTTCCGGCCGCTCAGGCGGACTTCGGCCCGGCTGAGTGCGCCGACCACGCCAATTGGATCGGTTGTGTGGGCCCGCCATCCGGTCCCGGTCCGCACGAGGACGTTGGCGGCGCCGGCCCGGGACGCCGCGCCGCTTGTCATTTCGGCGAGCCGAAGGGCTGCCTCCTTGTACGGGGCCACGATGGTCGCGCCGCCGACTGTGCACCCAAGGCTGTCCAGCCCGGCTGTGACCGTTCGCCAGCTGCCCAGGAAATCCGTTGTGGGAATGGGCAAGTACAGCCCGGGGTAGCCGAGCGCCTGGTAGGCGGCGTTGTGGATGCGGGGCGACACCGACCCGTGCACCGACTGGCCGACAACGCCGAACAGGTGGTGGACCGGCGGCAGATTCGGCAGGGGATAGTCCTGCAACAGGCGGCCGACCGACGGCACTTCGGGCCCGCGGCCGCCGATCTGCCCGTATACCATCGGAGCGCCGAGCCATGGCGCGAGCAACCGTCCACATGCGCCTGTTTCGCCGATGCTGAACGCTGTTACGTTTGTGCGGTTGAGCGAACTCAGTAGCCGTAAGGGCGCCAAGGCGTGCTCGGCGGCGGTGGCTCTGGTGATCATCAGGTAGTGCCTGGCCGGGATCGTCGCCATGGCACCGAAGTGGCGCATCAGCGCTGCGAGGTCCAGACCACCGGCCGCGGCGCTCTGACCGTGCCACGCGATCAGCCTGTGGTGCGGGGGGATCGCGGCGAGGATCTCCGGCGTGGTGTCCCGGCCGATCTCCAGTTCGACGAGGTCGAAGCGCTTGCCCGTGCCGAGCAGTCTGCGTCGGCGCTGGTCGGCGGTACCGGCGAACAACCCGCCCGCGGCCATGCTGCGCAGGCTGTAGATCAGTTCACCGGAAACATGGTCACGCAACACCGCCGGATCGATGTCGCCGATCAGGTCGGCGCGAATCTCCAGCCCGCCGCCCGCGCGGTTGAGCAGCCGCAACTCGTGGGAATGCCGCCATGGCTCGGCCATCAGCGAACCGACAACGGCACAAGTGCGTGCGTGCGGACGGCCTGGGTCAGCTCTGGGCAAGGCAGACACCTCGGCAGTGTGCACAGATGGAATTGTTTGCTGGCTTGAGAAGTGTCGCACAGTGTGTGCCTGCGCGCCGGACAGGAGAACACCGGCGGTTTTCGATTCCGTTCCCGCACGTCCTAGGCTTCCGGCTCGTGGACGATCTACGGGTGTTGCCGAAGGCCAACCTGCACCTGCACCTCACAGGCTCGATGCGGCCGGCGACGTTGGTCGAGCTGGCCGCTGTGTACGGCTTGACCGTGCCACCGCCGTTGCCGATGGCCCAAGCTCATCCCTGGGAGGCGTTCCAGACTCGGTACGACGCTGCACGGGCATGCATCCGAACTGTCGACGACCTGCAACGGGTCATCCGTGAGGCGATCGCCGACAGTCAGGCGGACGGGTGCGCGTGGCTGGAGATCCAGCTTGATCCGACTTCCTACGCGCCTTTGCTGGGTGGTTTCGAGGCTGTCGTCGAAGCCGCGCTCGACGCGATGGCCGGGCAGCCTGGCGGATTGATCATCGCTTCCAGCTGGGCCCGGTCCGGTGCGCATGCGCTTTCACTGGCCGAACTGGCCGCGCGGTATCCCGGTGTGGCCGGCTTCGGACTGTCCAATGACGAGCGACGCGGGTCCATTTCGGACTTCGTGCCCGCGTTCGAAGCCGCTTCTGAAGCCGGCCTGATTTTGGTCCCGCACGGTGGTTTCTACGAGGACTCCTGGCATGTCCGGGCTTGCATCGACGACCTCGGTGCACACCGGATAGGCCACGGGCTCACCGCGATGCGTGATCCTTCGGCAGTCGCGTACCTGGCTGAGCGCGGCGTCGCCCTGGAGGTCTGCCCGACGTCCTATCCACCGCTTGGAGTGGCCACATTGGAGTCTTTGCCACTGCGGTCTCTGCTGGAGGCCGGCGTTCCCATCGCGCTGGGCTCGGACGATCCGCTCCTGTTCGGTGCGGACGTGACCGCCCAGTACGCGATCGCGCGTTCCGTCCTCGGCCTCACAGACAGTGAGCTCGCCGCCATCGCACGAAACTCGATCGAGGCATCCCGCGCGCCGGCTGACCTCAAACAGGAGACCGTGGACCGTATCGACGCTTGGCTGCTTCAGGGGTAAGGGAACGGCGGACGGCCCGAGCCGGTGACTCGGACGTTGCCCCAGGAATCGAGTTCGGCGAGCCGGGCTTGGGTGCCTTCACCGCCGGGCAGGCGGATGGATATGTCCTTGTGGCCGGATTTGTGTAGTTCGGCGACGGCTGGGTGTGCGGTGATGCGGTCGTACCAGCGATAGCTGCCGTCGATGGGCTGGAGATGGCCCATCAGGTGGACTTCCACGTCGATGTCCGTGCCGTCGGCGGTGAGGACAGCAGGACCGCGGTGGCTGGGCCGATTCTTCCTGGTCCATCGCACACCCCTTTACGTCTTGACCTAAAACGTAAACCCCGGGTCCGTGCAGGTCAACGGTAAACTCCTGACATGGCGGGCGAGAAGGAGATCAAGGCCAGAATCCTCGACGCCGCCGAACAGTGCCTGCTGGAAAGCGAGCCCGGCGCCCGGATCCACGCAGCGGTGGCCGAACGGGCGGGCGTTTCCCGGCCGACGGTCTACAAGTACGTCGGCGACCAGGAAGCCATCGTCGCCGCGATCCTGCACCGCGACATCAACCGGATGCACGAGGCCGCCGAGCACGTCCTGACCCGCCGCGGCTCGCTGCGTGAACGCTTCGTGGAGACGATCGTCTTCGTGGTCGGCTACGCACGTTCGCATGCCCTGTTGCAGAAGGGCTTGCGGGAGAACCCGGCCGCGATCCTGCCCTGGTTCACCGTCAACGCCGGGCCGATCATCGAGATGGGCATCGCCTTCGTCGGCCCGCACATCAAGCAGGCGATCGCCGACGGCGACTTCCCTGACGTGGAGCCTCGTGTCGTCGTCGAGTGGTGTTGCCGCCTCACTCTTTCGCTCATCACGACTCCCGGTACTGTCAGGCTGGACGACCCGGATCTGCTGCGCCGGTATGTCGAAGACCTGCTCGATATCGGATCGGTGATTTCTTAGATGCGTGACCTGGGGGAGCTCGTCGAGGTCGATGAGCCCGTATGGCCCTTGCTCCAGCAGGATTTCGCCAACAGTGCGACTCTCCTGCGAGTGTTGCCCGCGTCACCCGCGGGCCGTTCCTGCTTGCTGCAGTTGCAGGTCAGCGTGCGTTCGCCGCTCGGTGCGATGATCCTGCACACCGAAGGGCTGATCCTGGACGGCGGCTGGCTGCGGGTCTACGGCGGTTCCAACCTCGCCAAGGTCAACGGCTTCCCCGACGAGGTCGACCCGACCTGGCAGCCCCCTCGCGGGCTGATCGTCGCCCATGACGCGGTCGGAGGCGTGTTCGCGCTCAACGGCTACGACCCGGCCTCGATCGGCCGCCCAGGCGTGCAGGGGCAGATGATCTACTTCGCGCCGGACACCCTCGAGTGGGAGCCGATGGAGATCGGCGGCTACGGCGCCTGGCTGCAGTGGCTGCTGTCCGGTGCCCTGGACGAGTTCTACGAAGGGCTGCGGTGGCGGAACTGGAAAGCCGAGGCCCTGGCTCTCCAGCCCACGCAGGGCATCGCGGTATACCCGTTCCTGTGGTCGGAGGAGGCCCACGTGGACCTCGACGCCACCACGAGGTCTGCCGTCCCCCTGTCCGAGCTGCTCGGCCTGCACGCCGACTTCTGCGAGAAGATGGGCATGACCGCACCGGGTTTCCTCGGCTCGGTCAGCTGATCACACGCCACCACAGGCTTGTCGCATGTGGACGTGAGTCATCGGTGTTTTGTTCATCGATCTGACGAACCTTCGGGTCTTGACGTGTGACGATCAGCCGAGCAGCATCACAGTCATCGGATGACTAACGCGTGATCTGCCGCAACGCGGGTCTCCTGGGTTCGTCGTGCCCGGAAACATCGGATGTTGCGGCCGGTTCCCTGCACCCGCTGGAGTGTGTATGCGAACGCGACCCAGACAGACGATCACCCTGCTGACCATGACCGCCCTGCTCGCCGTCGGCGTGCCCGCGGCGGCCGACGAGCCGCTGGTCCAGGCGGCCATTCCAGATCCGGTGACCGTGCCGCTTGATCGCTACTTCGACAACGACGGCATCGACACGGCCGCCGCGCGTGACGGCAACTTCGACGGTTCCGGCTACACGTATCCAGCGGAAGGCCTGCCCAGCGGCAGAGTTGTGGTGGACGGCGTGCCGTACGCCTTCCCAAGCGCCGGGCCAGGAGTCAAAAACAACGTCATCGCGCTGGGACAGCGGATCGAGATCCCCAAAGGCAAGTACCACGCCGCGCACTTCCTCGTCGCGGGCAGCTACGGCATGGCATCCGGCACGGCGACCGTGCACTACGCCGACGGTGGCACGACCACGGCGTCCCTCGGCGGCCCTGACTGGTACAGCTCGTCAGGGCCGATCGCGGCGCCGTTCCGGTACTCGCCGACCGGCACCGACCAGCATCAAGTGTCCATTTCCGCAGCTCAAGTCTGGGCCGACGCAAGCCGTGAAGCCGTCGCCGTGACGCTGCCGACCACCAAACCGCCGCAGCCCAACCAGACCAGCCTGCACGTGTTCGCCATGACCGCCCAACCGGCGGCCGCAGGCAAGGCGCTGGCGCTGCGAGGCTCCAGGTCCACGACGAAACTCATGCCCGGCAAGGGCAACGTGCAGGCCGTCGAAGCGACCGTGACCAATCTCGGCGATGAGTGGATCACCGAGCGAGACGCGCTGAATGTGCGAGTCGACGTCTTTGGCGCGACAACCGTGCAACCGGCCTTCGTGAAGCGGCTTGCTCCTGGTGAGAACGCACGCGTCCGGATCGGCGTCGTCCGGACGGGTGCTCCTGTGGACACGATCGTGAACGGGAAGGTTGTCGCGCAGGGTAACCGCCTGCGCGTCGAGCAGCCGGTCCGGTTCACCCTCGGCGTCACCGACTACGAGGCGACCGACGCGTCGCTGGGCACCCACGAGTCGCCGTACTGGTTCGACGACGCCAAATTCGGCATTTTCATCCATTGGGGTGTTTATTCCGTTCCGGCCTGGTCGCCGCCGGGCGAGCAGTACGCGGAATGGTACTGGCGCTGGATGGAGGACAAGAACAACGCGGTCTACGGCTACCACGAGCAGACGTACGGCAAGGACTTCAAGTACGACGATTTCATCCCGCAGTTCACCGCGGCGAAGTACGACCCGAAAGCGTGGGCCCAGCTGTTCCAGGCAGCGGGCGCGAAGTACTACGTACTGACGTCCAAGCACCACGAGGGTTTCGCGCTGTACGACTCCAAAGTGTCCGGTCGTGACTCGGTCGACCTGGGCCCGAAACGGGACCTGGTCAAGGAATTGTTCGACGCGTCCCGCAAGTACACACCCGAGATGCGTAACGGCCTCTACTTCTCGATGCCCGAGTGGTACAACCCGGACAATCCGTGGACAGGCCACGGCCCACGCAATCCCTACACCGGCGCTGACGAGCCGTACACCGGCTACCAGGCCGGACGCGACTACGTGCGGGACTACCAGGCGCCGCAGATGCGCGAGATCGTGCACCAGTACGACCCCGACGTGATCTGGTGCGACATCGGCGGGGTGAACGACAGCCGCACAGTGCTCGCCGACTACTTCAACCGCGCGAAGAACCGTCAGCAGCCCAAGGACGTGACAGTCGACGACCGCTGCGGGATCCCCACACACGACTTCACCACCCCGGAATACGCGACCTACCCGGACACCGTGGTCAAGAAGTGGGAAGCCAGCCGCGGCCTGGACCCGCGTTCGTACGGCTACAACAAGGCAACGCCCGACAGCATGTACATGACCGCGAACGAAGTCGTGGACACGCTGGCGGACACCAACAGCAAGAACGGCAACTTCCTGCTGGACATCGGCCCGCGCGCGGACGGCTCGATCCCACAGATCATGGAGACCCGCCTGCGTGAGACCGGCGCCTGGCTCAAGACCAACGGCGAGTCGATCTACGGCACCACGTACTGGTCACGAATGGCGGCACAGGGCCAGTTGCGCTTCTCCGTCAAGCAGAACGAGGCCTTCTACATCACCTCGCTCGAACGTCCGGGCAACCAACTCGTGGTGGACGCACCTGTCCCGATCCGGCCAGGCGACCGCGTCACGATGCTGGGCTACAACGGCCCAGCCCTGAAATGGGCGCAGCAGAACGGCAAACTCGTGATCGACATCCCGGAGGCGGCCAAGAACGCCGGCCAGCACGCCTGGGTCGTGAAGATCGCCTGACGGCGCTGGTGGGGCCCGATCCCGTCGGGCCCCACGGGTTTCCGCTAGACATACACCATGATGATCGGCCGACTCCCGCTGGACGAACAACTCGACGCGCTACGGGCAACCCTCACCCGCAACTCGCAACTGATGGAAGTCCTGGCACGGGCCGAGAAACTGGATTTGCCAGGGTGGTACCTGACTTCCGGCTGCCTGGTCCAAACCGTGTGGAACGTAGTCACCGGCCGTCCGCCGGCCGCGGGCATCAGGGACTACGACCTGTTCTACTTCGACGCAACCGACCTGAGCTGGGAAGCCGAGGACGAGGTCATCCAGGCGGGCGCAGCCGTCTTTGGGGATCTGCCCGTGGACGTGGAGATCCGCAACGAGGCACGAGTACACCTTTGGTACTCAGACCGCTTCGGAGTACCGTGCCCGCCTTACCCGTCCAGCGAAGCAGCCATCGACTCATTCGCGGCAACAACTTGTTGCGTCGGCATCCGCCTTGTCGAGAACGACAGGTGGCGCGTTTACGCTCCGCACGGCCTCGCCGACGTGTTCAACCTCGTCGTCCGGCCCAATCCAGTGCTCGCACCCCGCAGCGTCTACGAGACCAAAACCCAGCGCTGGCTCCAACAATGGCCCGAACTGACAGTCCTGCCTTGGCCTGAAAGCTGATGAATTGCGGCCTGAGGTTTCGGCAAGACCTTCCCCCTCATGATGTGGGTGCTCGGATGGCCGGAGCGCCGCCAGTTGTCCCGGCCATCCGAGCGGTCTGGGTGGGATCAGCTGCTGGAGTAGACGATGTCGATGTGCGGGATTCGGTCGTTTCCTGTTGTGGTGGTCGGCCAGATATCGCCTTGGTTGACTGCTTCTACTGTGCGCAGGCGGTTGTATGTGCCTTGGGACTGGTCGACCAGATTGCTGCTGGGGTGGTAGATGCGTTGGCCGACTGTTGCGGCGACGAAGACGTGGTCGTTGATTGTGGTGAGGCTGCGGACCTTGAAGCGGTATGGGGTGCCTGTCGGTCGCGGGTTCGCCGGCGCTGAAGGCAGGTTTTCGTCCATAATGGACACAGGCGCGCTCGACAGCGTACCTGTGACGCGCGGAGTTACCGCACGACACAACAGGTGAGGTGTCACGGAGGCCTCCTGTGCAGGGGGCGCTTACGACTTTGTTTAAGGTCTGAATTCAGGCATGGCGGATCGTGGCCTGTCAATGGCTGTCCCGGCTGGCGGGGCATGAAGTTTCCGGCCGGCGTCGATCAGAGCGATGCCGAGGCGAGCCTGAGCGCCTCGGGGCGGCTCATTGCCTGGCCTTCGGCGTACGCGCTGGCGAACGCGTCGGCTCCGATCATTGCGGTCGCGGCTTCGGTCACCCGGGTGACGCCGTCGGCGCAGACCACGGCTATGCCGCGTAACGCTGCGCCCGCGCCGAGCAGTCGAGCGGCCTGTTCGGGTTCGCCGTTGAGCAGGGCGACGCCGCTCAACGCTTCGGTCACTGCTCCGGCCAGGGGCACGTTGCCCCAGCCGATCGCGTCTTTCATCGCCTCGGCCAGCCGGGATACCGCTTCGGCCGAGTTGCCTTCGGCGCACGCGATCCACCCGAGTCCGACCAGGATCTGTGATCGCGCCCAATCCGGGCCGAACCATCCGGTGCCGCACTCGGCCAATGCCAGTTCGGCCAGCTCGCGAGCCGCACGCAGGTCGCCGCGAAGCCGTGCGGCATTGGCCATGCCGCTGTGCGCTGCGGACTGGAAGAGGGGGGTGGCGTGCCGGTTGGCCAGAGTGAGCACCTGGTGGTGATCTGCGCCGGCGCCTGCGAGGTCGCCCGCGTTGAGGCGGCAGTCGGCTCGCCTGCTGAGCATGTCGCAGAGATCCTCGGTCGCGCCGAGCGCGCCGACCAGGGAGATGGCCTCGTCCAGCATCGCGATCGCCCGTGCGTGGTCCCCGCGCCAACTGGTGATCGTGCCGAGTTCGCTGAGCACCTGCATGATGCCCCACCGCTCACCGATCGCCCGGAACTCGGCCAGCGCGGTGGTCCAGGTCCGCTCGGCGATGGCGATGTCACCGTCGAAGAGCTGCTGGTAGCCCCGGCCGAGCGGGGCGAGAGCCTGGCTCCACGGGTCGTCGCCGATCAGCACTTCCGCGACCCGCGGCGCGGGCGGTCCGACGACCGGAGCCAGAAGCACTGTGGTGAACGGGTACATCGGTGGCCCGGTCCGGTTGGCGGCCCAGGTTTTCACGCTCTGCAGATGGTCCGGCAGCGAGTTGGCGGCCAACGCGTTCAGCACGCACAGCACGCGGTCTTCGGTGAGGTCGTCCGGTCCGATCTTGACTGCGAGATCGAAACACAGCTGGGCGCCGTCGGACCGTCGCCCGCGCATCCACCAGTACGTCGACAAGGCGCCGACCAGCTGCAACGCCAGGTCGACATCCGCTTCGACGGCCCAACGCAGGGCGGCTTGCAGGTTGTCGTGTTCGGCGTCGATCGCCGCCAGCCAGGAAAGCTGTTCGGCGCCTAGCAAGTGTTTGTTCGATTCACGCGCGAAGCCGAGAAAGTGCTGTGCGTGCGCCCGGCGCGTCTGTGACGTTTGAACGCCAAGGTGTTCAGCGCAGAACGCCTGAATGGTCTCCAGCATGCGATAGCGGTCGCCGGACACTTCCAGCAACGACTTGTCCGCCAGGCTCGCCAACAGGTCCATCGTGTCCGGCAGGCCGCAAACGCTTTCCGCGTCGGCCAGCCTGGCTCCGCCGGCGAAAACCGTCAAGCGGCTGGCCACGGCGCGTTCGTCGTCGTCGAGCAGGTCCCAGCTCCACTCGACCACGGCCCGCAACGTCCGGTGCCGGGCCTCAGCCGCGCGGCTGCCTTTGGACAACAAGGCGAACCGGTCCTCCAGCCGGGCTGCGACCTGTGCGACCGGCAACGATCGGACACGCGCTGCGGCCAGTTCGATCGCCAGCGGCAGCCCGTCGAGTGCCTGACAGATGTGCGCTATGTCCCCCTCGTCCGCCTCGAAGTCCGCGCGCACAGCCTTGGCGCGGTCGGTGAACAATCGGATCGCCGGTTCGATGGTGAGCTGCGGTACTGCGAAGAGCGTTTCCCCAGTGATGCCAAGGGGTTCACGGCTGGTAGCCAGGATTCGCAGGCCGGCGTGCGCGGCGAGCAAGCGTCCGGTCAACTGCGCGGCCGCTTCGATCACGTGCTCGCAGTTGTCGAACACGAGCACCATCGGGCGATCCGTGAGCGCCGCGACCAGCCTGTCGATCGGTGGCGCCACCTGACGGCGCGATCTGGCGGGCTCCCGCAAGCCCAGTGCGGCCAGGACAACCTGTGACAGTTCGTCCACAACGCCGGACAATTCGACAAAACAGACATCGCTCAGCCGGCCGGCTGCCTCCACGGCAAGCCTGGTCTTGCCCGTGCCGCCAGGGCCGGTCAGTGTGACGAGCCGGTTGGCTTCGAGCAATGCGCGCACACGAGCCAGCTCCGGCTCCCGGCCGACGAAGCTGGTCAGCTGGGCGGGAACGGGATTGACAGCGATGGTCTGTCCTTTGAGGATCGCCAGATGTGTCTCGGCCAGCTCGGCAGACGGGTCCGCGCCCAGTTCGTCGGCCAGCGTGCGCCGGGCATCCTCGAATGCCGTCAACGCCTCGGCCTGCCGTCCACTGGCCGCCAACGCCCGCATCAGCTGGCCTCGCAGGCGTTCCCGCAACGGATACGCCGCCACCAGCTCCTGCAGCTTGCCCAGATCAGGGCCGTTCAACGCCAGTTGTGCCTCGATGTGGTCCTCGACCGCGGCCATCCGCAACTCGTCCAGCCGGGCGCTGTCCACCTCGGCCGGGCCTCGCCACAGCTCGAGCGCCGCACCGAGCAGCTTCTCCGCGCGGCTCGCATTGCCCGCGTCGAGCGCCTGCCTGCCGTCGCGGGCAAGCTCCTCGAACCGGAAAGCGTCCACATCGGACGGATCGATGGCGAGCCGGTAACCCGTGGGATGCAGCTCGATCAGCCCGCCCAGACTCCGTCGCAACCGGGAGACCTGTGACTGCAGCGCGTTCGCAGCGCTCTCCGGCGGCTCGTCGCCGTACAGCCCGTCGATCAGCCGATCCGTGGAGATCACGTGCCCGGCATCGGCGAGCAACAGCGCAAGCAGGGTACGGACCTTCGGCCCGCCGAGCGCGACTTCACTGCCGTCGGCATGCCGGGCTGCCACCGGGCCCAGGACCCCGAACCACACCCGGCCATCGTCTCACAGGTCACCTGATCACAAGGCCGGCCGCGCGGAGGGATTCCTCGACGCGGATTCGCTCCAGCTCCAGTGACGTGCCAGGTGGCAGGCGGTCGAGCCGGTGGTCGACTTCGACCGCGGTACAGGCCTGCATCAGCAGGCAGTCGTACGCCTGCAGGGTTCCCCGGCGCCGGACTATCGGGGTGCCTGGCCCGAACTGGGCAAGCAGGTTGTGCAGACGGCGCAGGTCGGCGGCGACCTTTTCGATGGGCGGATGCGTGGACACCACCTGCGGGCGGCGACGCAGACGGCGGATGAGCCGGGGCAGGCGCATGACCATCCAGCACGCTGCCACCGGACTTATCACGATCACCAGGTACAGCAGCATGTTCAGGACTGGGAAGCCGGCCGCGCCGGGCATACCTCATCATAGCTGGGCAGGGCGATATTGCTCGCCGCCTTTGTGGTCATCTTGTTGAACATGTTCGTCATGGCGGGCATGCCGAGCAATCGGTACATCTTGTTACGGGTCCAGATCGCGCGCCGGGTGCGTGGAGCGAGGAATGATCCCGCGCGTTCGGCGCTTTTCTGGCAGTTGGTCACGTAGTCACGCACGAGTGATTCGTATCGGCCGAAAGCGGTCCGGTAATCGGCTCGGGCGAGTTCACCGGCGAGGACGTACGCGCAGACAATGGCCGCGCCGGTGCCCATGCCGCCGCAAGTCGCGCCATAACCGGCGTCACCCAGCAGGGTGATGCGGCCGGATGTGTAGCCGGGCATGTGAATGGTGCTGATCGAGTCGAAATAGAAGTCCGGCGCCTGCCACATCGCCTCGACAAAGCGGGCCGTCTCCCAGCCGACCTCGGCAAAGGTCTCCGCGACGAGCTGTTTCTGCTCATCAGCCGGAAGCCGGTCGAAACCACGCTCCGAAGAGGCGAAGACGAGCAACGCGCCGGTGGATCGCTTGCCCGCGGAGAACATGACGCCTTTGCCCGGTTCGTTGTACATCACGCCGCGGTTCTCAAGGCCGAGGTAGTTCGGGGTGGCGAACCCGGCCAGGTAGTAGTCGTGGAACCGGCTGAAGCGGGACTCCTCGCCGAACGCCACCGAACGCACCCCGGAATGCAGCCCGTCAGCCCCGATGACCAGGTCGAACGTCCGCGGTGCGGCATGGGCGAACGTCACGTCGACGCCACCGGGAGTCTCGCTCAGACCGGTGATGTGATCGCCGAAGACATATTCCGTGTTGTCCTTCGTCCGCTCGTACAGCAGGTGGCTCAATTCGCCGCGCAACACCTCCACCTCGCCGCTCATGAATTCGGACGGCAGGGATGCGAGGGTCTTTCCGGTCGCGGAGATGACGTTCTGCGTGCCCATGTTGGTCTGGATCGCGCGGACATCGTCGAGGATTCCCATTCGGGTGAGCACGCCGATGTGCGCGGAACCGCGGAAATCAACGGCGAAACCGTCGGAGCGTAGCGCTGGGGCTCGTTCCACCACGGTGGTCATGAAGCCGTACCGCTGGAGCCAGAAAGCCGCTGCCGGTCCGGCGACGCCGGCGCCTGAGATCAGGATGTTCATGGGGACAACGGTGCGGCCGGGCGCTGACGGCTACCGCACCAAGCGCTGACCGGCCTTGTCAGGACCGTTTCCGGTGCCGGCTGGCGATCATGCCGAAGGCCACCACGCCGGCGATCATCGAGCCGAAGAGCAACATGAACACACCGGTCAGCACACCGAGCACACCGAGTGCGCCGGCCACTGAGAAGGCGATCAACCGGGGAACGCTCGACGGTTTTCTGACCGGGCCCGAGCGCAGGATCCTGGCCAGCTGCGGGTCGTCCTTCTCGAACCATTCTTCGATCAGACGGAGTTGTCTGCGTTCGTACGGAGTAAACATCCAGGGGCTCCAGGCGTCGACGATAGCGCCCGGGTACCCCGTCACCTGCTGATCTATCCCTCAAGTGCGTCCAGGACCTGCTGGCCGTACTTGGCGAGCTTGTTCTCCCCGACGCCGTTGATCCTGCCCAGGTCGGCGAGGGTCTTCGGCAAGGCCGTCGCGATCTCGCGCAGTGTCGCGTCGTGGAAGATCACATATGCCGGGACGCCCTGTTCCTTGGCGGCCGCGCCGCGCCAGGCCCGCAGCTTCTCGAAGACCGGCACGGCCTCGGCAGGCAGGTCCACGGCGGCCTTCTTGGGCTTCGCCGCCTTCGATGTCGCGGCTTTCTCCTGCTCACGCCGCATGAGAACGGTCCGCTCTTTGCGCAGCACACTGGCGCTGGCATCGGTGAGCACAAGCGTGCCGTAGTCGCCTTCGACCGCGAGCAGGCCCTGGGCCAGCAGCTGCCGGACCACGCCACGCCACCCGGCCTCGCTCAGCTCCTCGCCGATGCCGAAGACCGTCAGCGTGTCGTGGTCGTGCTGGATGACCTTGGCGGTCTTGCGGCCCAGCAGGATGTCGATCACCTGGCCGGCGCCGAACTTCTGCCGGCGCTCCTTCTGCAGGCGGAAGATCGTGGACAGCAGCTTCTGTGCGGCCACGGTGCCGTCCCACGACTCGGGCGGCGTCAGGCACGTGTCGCAGTTGCCGCACGGCTCACCGCGTTGGCCGAAGTAGTTCAGCAGCTGCACACGACGGCACGTGACGGTCTCGCACAATGCCAGCATCGCGTCCAGATGCGTGCTCTGCCTGCGGCGATGCGCGTCGTCACCCTCGGATGTCTCGATCATCTTGCGCTGCTGCACGACGTCCTGCAGGCCATACGCCAGCCATGCGGTCGACGGCAGCCCGTCCCGGCCCGCGCGACCGGTCTCCTGGTAGTAGCCCTCGACGGATTTCGGCAGGTCAAGGTGGGCGACGAAGCGTACGTCCGGCTTGTCGATGCCCATCCCGAACGCGATCGTCGCGACCACGATCAGGCCGTCCTCCCGCAGGAACCGCGACTGGTTCTCCGCACGGGTCCGGGCGTCCAGCCCGGCGTGGTACGGCACCGCCGGAATCCCGTTGGCCACCAGGAACTCGGCTGTCTTCTCCACCGACGCCCTGGACAGGCAGTACACGATGCCCGCGTCACCGGTGTGCTCGTTACGCAGCAGGTCCAGCAGCTGACGCTTCGGGTCGGCCTTCGACACGATCCGGTACTGGATGTTGGGCCGGTCGAAACTGGCCACGAAGTGCCGGGCCTCGCCCAGGTTGAGCCGGTTGGCGATCTCGGCGTGGGTGGCCTCGGTGGCTGTGGCGGTCAGCGCGATCCGCGGCACGTCCGGCCAGCGCTCGTGCAGCTGCGACAGGCCGAGGTAGTCCGGCCGGAAGTCGTGGCCCCACTGGGCGACACAGTGCGCCTCGTCGATCGCGAACAGCGAGATGCGGCCGCGGTCGAGCAGCTCCAGCGTCGCGGGCACCCGCAGCCGTTCGGGCGCGAGGTAGAGCAGGTCCAGCTCGCCTGCCTGGAACATCGCCTCGGTCAGCCGGCGTTCCTCGAAGTCCTGGGTGGAGTTGAGGAAACCGGCGCGCACCCCGAGGGTGTTCAACGCGTCCACTTGGTCCTGCATCAACGCGATCAGCGGCGAGACCACGATGCCCACGCCGGGCCGGACCAGCGCCGGAATCTGGTAGCAGAGCGACTTTCCGCCACCGGTCGGCATCAGGACGAGCGCGTCACCGCCACCCGCGACGTGATCGATGATCGCTTCCTGCTCGCCGCGGAAGGAGTCGTACCCGAAGACCCGGCGCAGGGTATCCAGCGCCGGGCTCGCGGTCTCGAGCGAAGCCACCCGGCGATCCTAGCCGCCCGCGGTGTTGCGGGCGTCTTGCGGGCCTTGCTTACGGTGAAAGTTCTGCCATCAAGGGAGGTACACGTGACAGCTCTTGACATCGGCCTGCGGGGGCTCGCGGGTTCACCGGTACGGCAAGAGGAAATCCACTGGTGCTCCGGCTGCGGCGACTACGCCGTTCTGGACACTGTACAGGCGTACCTGCCGTCACTGGGGCTCGCACGCGAGAAGATCGTGCTGTTCTCGGGAATCGGCTGCCACGCCGCTCCGCACTACCGCGACATCGACGGCGTGCACTCGGTGCACGGCCGGGCCCCGGCGATCGCCACCGGTGTGGCGATGGGCCGCCCGGACCTGTCGGTCTGGGTGATCATCCAGGACGGCCACACCATGGCGGCAGGCGGCAATCACCTGATCAACTCGTTGCACACCAATGTGAATATCAAGGTCCTGTTGTACGACAACAAGCCTGACCCGTTGTCACTGACGTGTGACATGTCGTTTCTCGGACGGGTGGCCGACAATGACAAAGACGGCCTGACCGAGGTTCTTGCCGCCGCCGCGCACCATCGCGGTTCCGGTCTGATCCAGATCCGGCCGGCCGGCCCGAAGATCCGCCCGACCGGGATTCTGCGGCAGGTCCATCGGCCCACGCACGAACAGCGGGTACGGGCCGCGGTGGCGGAAGTGCCTGAACTGAGGGCTTTTTTGTAGCTGTTGCGCCCGAATTGCGGCTACTGCGTAGAAATGATGTCAGCGAAATCCGTGAAACGCGGCAGTACGTGGGTGAGGAGACGCACGTGAGCACATCTGAAGCCTGGAAGTACCTAGAGCCGAAGATCGCGAACATCCAGGAACGCATCTTCGAGCTCGAATGGGAGCCCAGCAGGCGCAACAACTTCGTCCCCTACAAGGCCGACGGCAACACCGCCTATGTGTTCGTCGAGGGTCAGCGTCTCCTCATGATGTCCGGCTATGGCTACATCGGACTCAACGGTGACCCGCGCGTCGTGGCGGCAGCGAAGGCCGCGGTCGACGAGTACGGCACCGGTACCCCCGGCGTGCGAGCGCTGGCCGGAACGATTCCGCTGCACGAGGAACTCGAACGCGAGGTCGCCAAGTTCCTCGGCCGTGAGAGCGCGCTCGTGTTCAGCTCCGGATACGCCGGCAACGTCGGCGTCATCGGCGCCCTGGTCGGTGCCGGTGACACGATCTTCCTCGACAAGCTGGACCATGCGTCTATTGTGGATGGTGCGCAGCTGACCGGTGCCACGCTCACCCGCTTCCGGCACAACGACCCCGGCCACCTCGACCGGCGGCTCGAGGCCACGGCGCCGGGTGGAACCCGTCTGGTGATCGTGGACAGTGTGTACTCAATGGACGGTGACATCGCGCCGTTGCCCGCGCTTCGCGAGGTCTGCGACAAGCACAACGCGCTGCTGATGGTCGACGAGGCGCACGCGCTCGGTGTCATCGGTGCGACCGGCCGGGGCATTGAGGAGCACTTCAACTACGAGGTCAAGGCCGACATCAAGGTGGGCACGCTGTCCAAGGCGATCCCGGCCAACGGCGGCTGGATCGTCGGCGAGAAGATCCTCATGGACTACGTCAAGCGGTTCGCCCGGCCGTTCCTGTTCTCCGCCGCGTTGGCCCCCGCCCAGGTCGGTGCCGCGCTGGAGTCGTTGCGGATCCTGGACCGTGAGCCGGAGCGCGTCTCGTACACGCAACGTGAGGCGGCGCGCTTCCGTGACCTCGTCCAGCAGGCCGGGTTCAACACCGGCGACACCGAGACTGCGGTCGTGCCGCTGATCGTCGGCTCGAACGACAAGGCCTGGGACTTCGCCTCCGCACTGCAGAAGGGCGGCGTGGTCGGCCTGCCGGTGATCAGCCCGGCCGTCCAGCCCCACATGGCGCGGCTGCGTATCGCCATCACCGCCGCGCACAGCCGGGCGGACATCGACTACGCGATCGACTCGTTCATCACCGCGGCGCGTCAGACGAAGGTGCTGGAGGGCTGAGGTCATGTCGATGATCGCGATCACCGGGATGGGTGTGGTCAGCCCTGCCGGCTCCACACTGGACACGTTCTGGGCCGGACTGGTGGCCGGCAAGTCCGTGGCCGGCGTGCTGGACGTCGCGGACACGGCCGACAACGACGTGCCGCGCTTCGGCTGTGCGGTCCGGGGCATCGAGGACCTGAACCTGGTCACCCCCAAGGAGGCCAGGCGGATGGACCCGTTCGCCTGGTACGGCGTGTCCGCCGGCCTGACGGCCTTCGCCGACGCGGGATCACCGCAACCCGACCCGGGCCGGACCGCGATCCTCGTGGGCAACGCGGTCGGTGGCCGCCGGACCACCGACAAGGACTCGCGTAACTACTACCTGCACGGGCCACAGCAGGTCAGTCCGTTGCTGCCCCTGGTCAGCATGCCCAACGTGGCCGCCGCGACGCTGGCGATGAAGCTGGGCTGGCACGGTCCGGCGATGACCATCGCGACGACGTGTGCCGCCGGCGTGGACGCGATCGGCCAGGCCGTGCTGACACTGCGGGCCAACCGCGCCGACGTGGTGCTGGCCGGTGGCGCCGAATCCACGGTCAGCGCGTTGACCCTCGCGGCGTTCAGCAAACTGAGCGCGATGTCGAGCCGCAGCGACGCACCGGACAAGGCCAGCCGCCCGTTCGACAAAGACCGGGACGGCTTCGTCATGGGCGAGGGCGCAGGTTTCGTCGTGCTGGAACGGCTTGAAGACGCCAAGGCGCGGGGCGCCAAGGTCTACGGCATCGTCGCGGGCTACGGCTGCACATCCGACGCGTACCACATGTCGATGCCTTTGCCCGACGGATCTTCGGCCATCGCCGCCATGACCCAGGCCATCCAGGACGCAGGCCTGCAAGCCTCGGACATAGTGCACGTCAACGCACACGGCACCTCGACCCCGCTGAACGACCGCGCCGAGGCCACCGCCCTGCAGAAGGTGTTCGGCCCAGGCGGCCCACCGGTCACATCGATCAAAGGCGTCATCGGCCACCTGATCGGCGCAGCAGGCGCCGTCGAAGCCATCGCGACCACCCTGACCCTGCAGAACGCACTCGTCCCGCCAACCGCCAACCACCAGGAACTCGAACCAGGCATGGAGATCGACGTGGTCCACGGCGCACCGCGCCCGATCACCCCCGGCCCAGCCCTGTCGAACTCATTCGGCTTCGGCGGCCACAACGCCTGCCTGGTGGTGACTCCAGCCTGATTCCCTGTCGTGAGTGGCCGCCCCGGACGGATCGCCACTCATGACGGGGTGTTCGGCTGGACCAGGCCGGATTCGTAGGCGAAGACGACCAGTTGGGCGCGATCTCGAGCTTGGAGTTTTGTCATGGCACGGCTGACGTGGGTTTTCGCGGTGGTGGGGCTGATCACCATCCGGGTGGCTATTTCGTCGTTGGTGAGCCCTTTGCCGACCAAGGCCATTACTTCTCGTTCTCGTTTGGTCAGCTCGTCCAGGCCGATGACCGGTCCCTGATGCGGGGTTCTGGCGACGAATTCGCTGATGAGTTTTCTGGTGATGGCCGGTGACAGCAGGGCGTCGCCGCGGGCCGCGACCCTGACGGCTGCCAGCAGATCCGCGGGTTCGGTGTCCTTGACGAGGAATCCGCTGGCTCCTGCGCGTAATGCGTTGAAGACGTATTCGTCGAATCCGTAGTTGGTCAGGATCACGACGTGCACGTCTGCCAGGCGCGGATCCGAGGCGATCCGGCGGGTCGCCTCGATTCCGTCCAGGACAGGCATCTGCACGTCCAGCAGGACGACATCCGGCCGGTGGGTCAATGCCAGCTCGACGCCTTGCAGGCCGTCGGACGCGTCGGCGATCACTTCTATGTCGTCCTCGGCTGCCAGCAGGGCACGGAATCCGGCCCGAATGAGCGCTTGGTCGTCGACGATCAGGACACGGATCATCAGACGGGCAACTCCGCTCGCACTCGAAAGCCACCGTCGGGTCTGGCCGTCGCGGACAGCACGCCGCCGAGTCCGGTGACGCGTTCGCGCATCCCGATCAGTCCCAGTCCTGGAACCGGATTTGTGTCCGGGGCCGTTTGGCCGTCGTCGTCGATCTGCACGGTCAGTTCTCGCATGCTGTAGCCGATATGGACCTTCGCGCGTGCCTCGCCCGCGTGCCGGGCGACGTTGGTCAACGCCTCCTGCACGATCCGGTACGCCGCCCTGTCGATCTCCTCCGGGAGCGCCCGCCGGCTTCCGGTGATCGTCAACTCCACCGGCAGACCAGCCGATTTGGTGCGTTCGACCAGGTCGTCCAGCCGGTCCAGGCCGCTGGTCTCCGGCTCACCGCGCAGCGCGGCCAGGGTCTCCCGCAGTTCCCGGACGGCGTCTCCGCTCGCCTCCTGGATCGCCAGCAGAGCCTCCGGCACGTCCTCGTTGCGCTTGCGAGCCAGGTGCACGGCGACTCCGGCCTGCACCTTGATCACCGAGATACTGTGCGTCAACGAGTCGTGCAGTTCGCGGGCGATCCGCAGGCGTTCCTCACCGGCCAGCCGCAGTGCGGTCTCCTGGTTGCTCCTGGCCTGGTCGGCGGCGCGTTTCTCGCGGAGCCAGGCCGCCTCGCCCAGCATGATGGCCGCTATGAACCAGCCCAGCAGCATGACCCTGTCCTGGATCTGCTCCCGTGCCGGGTGTCCGGGCAGGATCATGACGTTCATGACCACGAGACTGGCCAGGTATGTCAGGCCGGTGCTGATCCCGACCAGCCGGTGCCCGGACCGCAGCGCCGAATACAGCGCGACGAGTACGGGAAGCTCGATGAAGATGTCGGGCCGATCCATGATGTAGACCGCCAGCGTGCACGCGGTCGAGAGGATCAGGACGGCCGCTGGGAACAGCCGGCGCAGCACCAGCGACACCGAGCTGATGATTATCAGTACGTATCCGGCGGTGCTGACCACGGGCGCCCCGGCCTCGATCGCGGCGACCAGTAGCGCGGTGACCGCGACCGCGTGCCCGATGTCGGCGATCCGTCTGTTCACCTGCGCAGACTAGCTGGCAGGCGGTTTGCTTGGCTGTACGCCGGCGGATGTAGCCGGCCTGCCGCGTACTCCCGGTGCAGTAGTGCGGTTTGTCTTCCGCGGCCCGATGCCTGCGGCGTTTCCGCTCGGCAGGATCTGGTGTTGTGACAACGAGAACTGTTGTGCCAGTGGGTTTATGGGTGTTGCGGGTGGCGAGCGTGCTGTTCGTGGTGGCTGTGCTGGCTCAGGCGCTGTTCGCCGGCCTGTTCGTCACCGGCGATGTGGGTTTTCTGGACATGCATTCCCTCAATGCCGGCGTGATCGCGTTCGCCGCGGCCGCGTGTTTTGTGGCGTCGCTCATCATGCGTGCGCCACGCCGGATCGTTCACGTTGGTCTTGTCGCGTCCTTGATGACTGTGGCGCAGATCGCTGTGGGGTATTCGCGCATCATTCCGCTGCACATCCCGTTGGGTGTGGCGATGTTCGCGCTCGGGATCCGGCTGGCGCAGCTGGCCTTCTCCTACAAGGGGGAGCGGAAATGACCTCCCGGCGCCGTTTTCTCGGACTGGTGGCGGGTGCGGCTGTGCTGGGCACGACTGGGTTCGTCGTGGTCAACCGGCCCTCTGCCGACGGCTTGCTACGCAGTGCCCGGCCGCTGCCTGAGCCTTTCACTGTGCCGCTGCCCATTCCGGCTGCCGCCCGGCCGGTTCGGGTGGAAGGCGACACCGATTTCTACGCATTGACTCAACGAGTCGCCGATGTGGAGATCCTGCCCGGCGTCCGGACACAGGTCTGGGGGTATGACGGGAGCTTTCCCGGCCCGACATTCCACTTGCGACAAGGACGCCGGGCCGTTGTCGAAGTCCGCAATTCCTTGCCGGTACCGACCTCGATGCATTTGCACGGTGGAGTGATGCCGCCTGACTCGGACGGTTACCCCACGGATCTTGTGAAGCCCTCGGGGGCAAAGCAGTACACGTATCCGATGCGGCAGCGAGCTGCGACTCTCTGGTATCACGACCACCGGATGGATTACACGGCACCGCAGGTGTGGCGCGGGCTGGCTGGAATGTGTCTGGTCAGCGACGCCGAGGAGGAGAACCTGCCGTTGCCCAAGGAGCAGTACGACGTGCCATTGCTGTTGTGCGACCGTGCCTTCGACGAGGATGGGTCCTTTTTGTACCCAAGCCTGGAGTCAGGGCCAGGCGTGCAGCCGGGGTACGACAACGGTGTGCTGGGCGATGTCATTCTTGTCAACGGCGCGCCCTGGCCTGTGATGGATGTGGACGCGACCCGCTACCGGTTGCGGCTTGTCAACGGTTCCAACGCCCGCCGGTACGAGCTGGCCCTGGAACCTGGCGGGCAGTTGACGCAAATCGGGAGTGACGTGGGACTGCTGGACCGTCCGCGCACGCACGAGAGTCTGATCATCACTCCCGGCGAGCGATTCGACGTGGTCGTCGACTTCTCGCAGTACCCGGTCGGCAGCGAGATCACGTTGACCAACAGGCTGGACGGACCGGTCATGCGATTCCGGGTGGTCCGGCGCGGGCCGTCGAGTGATCCTTTACCGGAACGGCTGGCATCTTGGGAAAAACTCATGCCGGAGAGCGCGGTGGAAACCCGGACATTCGATTTCCGGGCCACACCGCACCACGGCATGCGCATGTGGACGATCAATGGCGAGCCTTTCAATCCGGACACCTCGTTGGCAAGTCCACGATTGGGTACTGTCGAACGGTGGCGGTTGTCCAGCGACTTCCACCATCCGGTGCATCTGCATCTTGCGCATTTCCAGGTGCTGGCGCGTAACGGCCGCGCGCCGGAGGAACGGGACGCGGGCTGGAAGGACACAGTGGACGTTCGCCCGTACGAGGTGGTCGAGGTGCTTGCGCGGTTCGAAGGCTACCGCGGCCGGTATATGATGCATTGCCACAACCTGGAGCACGAGGACATGGCGATGATGGCGAATTTCGACATCAGTTGACAGCGGGTCCAGGCTTCTGGAACTCTGGAAGAGAGCCGAGAGGCGCTGCAACCGACATCTGTCGGCCACGCTCGGCTCGCACCACTGACTGCAAGGGCGCCTCCTGTGACCAGGAGGTGCTCTTTTTTGTTGCAAGAAGTCAACGGCCTGCAGTTCGCCGTGGCGGACCTGTCGCTTGCCGCGTTCGGCCGTAAGGAGATCGAGCTCGCAGAGCACGAAATGCCTGGCCTGATGTCCATCAGGCGGGAGTACGCCGAGGCGCAGCCGTTGAAGGGCGCGCGCATCGCGGGCTCGCTGCACATGACCATCCAGACCGCCGTGCTGATCGAGACGCTGGTGGCGCTGGGTGCCGAGGTGCGCTGGGTGTCGTGCAACATCTTCTCCACGCAGGACCACGCGGCCGCGGCAGTGGTGGTGGGCCCCGAGGGCACTGCCGAGAAGCCTGCCGGAACGTCGGTTTTCGCCTGGAAGGGCGAGACTCTCGCCGAGTACTGGTGGTGCACCGACCAGCTGTTCGAGTTCCCGGGCGGGCTCGCGCCCAACATGATCGTCGACGACGGCGGCGACGCGACTTTGCTGGTGCACAAGGGTGTCGAGTTCGAGAAGGCCGGCGCCGTGCCGCAGCCTGCCGACGACGACGTCGAGGAGTACCAGCTCATCCTCAAGACACTGACCGGCAGTCTCGCACGTGACCCGGGCCGGTTCACCCGGATCGCGGCGGAAGTCCGTGGTGTCACCGAGGAAACGACCAACGGCGTCAAGCGTCTCTACAAGCTGGCCAAGGACGGCGAACTGCTGTTCCCGGCGATCAACGTCAACGACTCGGTCACGAAGTCCAAGTTCGACAACAAGTACGGAATCCGGCACTCGCTGGCCGACGGCATCAACCGCGCCACCGACGTCATGCTCGGCGGCAAACTCGCCGTCATCTGCGGCTACGGCGATGTCGGCAAGGGTGCCGCGGAGTCGTTGCGTGGCCAGGGCGCCCGCGTTGTCGTGACCGAGATCGACCCCATCTGCGCGCTGCAGGCGGCCATGGACGGCCTTGAGGTCGTCGAGCTGGACGACGTGGTGCACAAGGGCGATCTCTTCATCACCACGACCGGCAACTTCGGCATCATCTCCGCCGCGCAGATGGCGAAGATGAAGCACAACGCGATCGTGGGCAACGTCGGCCACTTCGACAACGAGATCGACATCCTCGGCCTGACCAAGACGCCGGGCATTCAGCGGATCGAGATCAAGCCGCAGGTGCACGAGTGGAAGTTCGCCGACGGGCACTCGATCATCGTGCTGTCCGAGGGCAGGCTGCTCAACCTGGGCAACGCCACCGGGCATCCGTCGTTCGTGATGTCGAACTCCTTCACCAACCAGACCATCGCGCAGATCGAGCTCTTCACCAAACCGGGTGAATACCAGCGTGAGGTCTACACCCTGCCGAAGCACTTGGACGAGAAGGTCGCGCGTCTGCACCTGGATGCGCTCGGTGTGAAGCTGACCAAGCTCACCAAGGAGCAGGCGGAGTACATCGGGGTCGACGTGGAAGGCCCGTACAAACCGGATCACTACCGGTACTGAGACCCCCTTGCGGGTGCGGGTCTAAACAAGCCGCGACCCAGTATCCGCAAGGGCAAGCAAAACCCCTCGTGAACTTCACGAGGGGTTTCGCTTTTTGCAGCAGCGAACCCCTTGTGAGTGTCGGGGGTCGCACTCACAAGGGGTCCAGCCGGGGTTCACTGGCCGGTCAGCTCGACGATCGCGCGGGCCACGCGATCCGGCGCCTCCAACGGAAGCATGTGACCGGCACCTTGAACCTCTTCGAAACGGGCATTGGGCAGCGTCTCGGCCACGGTCCGGCCGAGCTCCGGCTTGATGACATGGTCGGCGTCGCCGTGCAGGACGGTGGCGGGCACCTTGACCTCGGCGAGCCCGGACCGCAGATCCATTCCCTGCGAGCAGCCGAAGTAGGCGGACCGGACCTGACGGGCGGTGCCGGCGAACAGGGCGCGGTGCGCCTCCAGGGCCTCGGCGGAGATCCCTGGGCCCACGGTGCTGCCGATCAGCTTGCGGCCGAGCGGGGGGATCTTGAGCAGAAGGGCCACGAGCGGGTTGCCCATCTGCTTGACCTCGCTCTTGGGCACGTTGCGGTCGTGGGCCGCGGTGCCCAGCAGAACCAGGCCGCGCAGCCGGGACGAGTTGGTGATGGCGTGCGACATGGCCGCGAACCCGCCGCCTGAATGGCCTGCCACCACGGCGTCCTGAGCGTCCACACTGGCCAGAACGGCCTCGAGGTCCAGCGCGAGGCGGGCGATCCCGATCGGGGAAACGCCCAAAGTGGACTCGCCGTTGCCGCGCTGGTCGTATGTCACGACCGAAAGGCCTTCGGCGACCAGCAAAGCAACGACGTAGTTCCAGATACCCCGACCGGCTGCCCAGCCGTGCGAGAGCACGACTGTAGGCCCGCCGACCTGGCCCGTCACGGAAACTGCGAGCTTGGCACCGTCGTCAGTGCGGATGACGTCCGACACCGTCGGCGCGCTCACCGGGCTACTCCGTTCGCTGTGTGCCGGCCACCCAGGCGGCTGTTGAGGTTAGAGAAGGCCAGTTGCGCGGCCTGCGAGTGCTTGAGTCCCACGTCGGCGACCTTGGCCAGGATCTTGACGAAACCCTGCGGCTGCGCCTTGAAGTGGATCGACACGCGGGTGCTCAGGCCGCCGTTGACCGGCTCCAGCGTGAACGTCACGTGGCCGCGGAACACGCCTTCGAAGTACTCGGCGTCCAGCCTGCGGCCGGGGTCGACCGCGGTCGTCCGCGAGGTGAACCGCAGTTTCGGACCGCCCTTGTCCACGCCCTTGGCGTGCACGGTCCACTTGACCTCGGTACCGACCTGGTCGGGCGGCCCCGAGGCGGAGAAGGTGTTGAAGGGAACCCAGAAACCGGCGGCACCGCTCAGTTCAGCGACCAGTGCCTGCCAGACCAGGTCGGGCGAAGTGTCGATGAAGGCCTCATCGATGATGTCGTAGCCGCTCACGGTAATGCCTCCAGGAATTCACGGTTGGCTGGAACGAGGACAGGGGCGCTGCCGGCCCCTGCCCTCGCCCTTTGTCCCACGGCGAGTAGGACCAGACAGGTCAGGCGAAGAAGCCCTGACCGGGCGCGAGGATGGAATCCGGGTCATAGCGCCGCTTCGAGCTGACCAGGAAGTCCCAGTTGGACCCGAAGTGCCGTTTCCACTGAGCCGGATTCATTCCGGGGATCGCACCGATGAGATAACGCTTGCCGCCCAAGGACACCAGCTTGTCGTAGAACCTGCGGTTCTGCGCCAGGTAGGCCTGGATGTTGGGGTCGCCGGGCGGCGGCATCCGCAGCAGGTCACAGAGGTACGCCACCGGCTCGTTCGGCTTGGCGAACAGCGGCCGCGTGACCTGCGCGGTCTGCAACGGCGAAAGGATCGAGAAGCCCGCACCGAGCTGGTCGGCAGTCAGTTCGGACAACACGAACGGGATGAACGTCTGGATCTTGGACGCCGGCACGATCATGCTGAGCCACGGGTGTGGCCCGTCCCAGAAGCCGCCGTCCTTCCACGCCTGCTCTCCCGGGTCCACCCGGTAGGTCCAGTCGCGGAAGTCGTGGTCGTTGACCTGCAGCGCGGCCCGCTCGTCGTTCAGCCCGGCCAGCAGCTTCGCGTCGTCGGGCACGGTCGGCGACGAGTAGTAGAACCCGCCTTCGAGCTGGTACCACCAGCCGGAGTCGTCCGGCTTGCGGGAGAAGTAGCCACCCTGCTGGGTGAACCGGCCGTCGCGCATCAGGAACTCCTGGTCGCGCTGCCACTTGGCCAGGTCGGTGTAGGACAGGGTGAACATCCGGATCCGCTGGGGCGCCTTCATCAGCCGGATCTTGGCCTTGGTGATGATGGCCACCTGACCGCCACCGTTGATGACGGCGTTGAACAGGTCCGGGCACACAGTGGGCGACGCGGTCAGCACGCGGCCATCGCCGGTGACGACCTCGATCTCCTCGATCATCTGTGAGAAAACGCTGTACTTCGGCACCGTGCCGCCGAATCCGCCGACGGATGCCACACCGCCGACCGACAGCCGCAGATAGTCGGTCTGCGACGGGACGATCAGCCCACGGTCCAAAGTGGCCGCGGCGAGGTCGTGGAGGGAAACGCCCGAGCCCACCACCGCGTGGGTCGAGGTGATGCTGTGGATCTTGTTGAAGGACTTGCCGTCGATCGCGATACCACCGGGTGCCAGGGCGTTGCCCCAGAACGAGTGCGACTCCGGCGCGTCGGCGGAGCTGCTCTGCGCGTTCACGGCGACCTTGAGCCGGTTCGCCCGGGCGTAGTTGACGATCTTGACGACGTCCTGCACCGAACCGGCACGTAACACCGCTTTCGGTGCTCCGGTGACAAAACCGCCCCAGTCCTTGGCGAACTCGCCCAGCACCTGCGGTGAGGTCACCAGCGTGCCGTCCAGCGGTGGTACGGGAGCCACCGTCGAGGCCTGCGCGGAGCCGGCCTCGGCGGTGACCCACGAACTTGAGACTGCGCTCCAGCCGACCACAACAGCACCGGCGCCGATCCCTCTCAGGACGTTCCGCCGGGAGTGTGCGCTGCTGCTCATCGATCCCCTCCAGTTGGGATTCTCGCTATGCCTTCACGTCGGCATGCGTTTCGGCGCCAGCCAGTGTGGCGACCTGGTATGCCTGCAGGTCGAACTTCTTGGTGCTCTTGATGAACTTGCGGGTCGAGTTCGCCCAGATGGACGGGTTGCGGCCGGTCGAGTCGGTGTACCAGCTCGTGCAGGTACTGGCGTCGAAGACCGAACCCTCCAGCCAGGACTCGATCTCCTTGTTGTAGGTCTCCTGCACTTCCTCGTTGACCTCGACGCTCGACAGCCCGCGCTTGTTCATCTGCTTGACCGCGTCGACGACGTAGGCGATCTGTCCTTCGATCATCAGGGTCTGCGAGGAGTGACCAAGTGTGGTGTTGGGGCCGAGCATCAAGAACAGGTTCGGGAAACCGGCCACTGTGGTCCCCCGGTATGCCTTCATTCCACCTGCTTCCCAGGCGTCGGCAAGCTTAACGCCGCCGCGGCCGGTGAGCTTCTCGGCGATTGGACGCTTGGTGGCCAGGAAGCCCGTACCGAGGATGATGGCGTCGACGGCACGCTCTTTGCCATCGGAGCCGATGATCCCGTTCGCGGTCACCTTGCCGATCTCACCGTCGATGATCTCGACGTTCTCCTGCTGGATGGCCGGGTACCACTTGTTGGAGAACAGCAGCCGCTTGCAGGCGACCGCGAAGTTGGGGGTCAGCCGCGCGCGCAGCTCGGGGTCCGGCACGCTCTTGGCCAAGTGCTTACCGAAGGCGTTCGCCTGAATGGTCTTCTCGGCCAGCGCGGGCCGCTTGTACAGGAACATCAGGATCTCACGGCCGTTGCGGTTGAAACCACGGCGGAACGCGCGGTAGCCGGGAAGGTTCTTCAACGCCCACGCGTGCAGGCCCTTGATGGGCTTGTCGGGCTTCGGGCCGATCCACGGCGCGCTGCGCTGGTAGAGGTCCAGGTGGCCGACCTTGGGCTGGATCGCGGGCACGAACTGGATCGCCGAGGCGCCGGTGCCGACCACCGCGACGTTGCGGCCGTCGAGCTCGTAGTCGTGGTCCCACTGCGACGAGTGCATGATCTTGCCCTGGAAGTCGCCGATACCAGGGATGTCGGGGATCACCGGGTCGGACAGGTAGCCGGAGCCGGCCACCAGGACCTGCGCGGTGAGGTCGCCCTGGCTGGTCTTGATGTGCCAGCGGCGGGTGTGCTCGTCCCAGCGCGCGTCGAGGACCTCGTGGCCGAACCGGACGTACGGCCGGATCCCGTAGCGGTCGGCGATGTCGCGCAGGTAGTCGAAGATCTCCTGGCGCGTGGCGTAAGTGCTGTTCCAGTCGGACTTCTGCGCGAACGAGTAGGAGTACAACAAGGAAGCCACGTCGCAGGCACAGCCCGGGTAGGTGTTGTCACGCCAGGTGCCGCCGACCTCGTCCGCCCGCTCGAGCAGCACGAAGTCGTTGATCTTGTTCTCCAGCAAGCGGATCGCCACGCCCAGGCCCGAGAACCCGGTGCCGACAATGGCGACCTTCACGTGTGGCGTGGGCCGCCCGCCTGTACCGGTCCGGACGCTCTGGTTGGTCTCGTTGTTGACGGTGCTCGTCACGGCTTGCCTCCTCAGGCGTTCCGCGCGAGAACAACGCGGAAGTTCGTATGTGTTCGAGCGGATGTTTGCCACTGAGGAAACCTGTGCATCGCAAGACATGCGCAATATGCCCTTGGACGACCAGGGTTGCGCGTTCGTTGCGCCGCGCAAGCTTCACTGCTTCCCAGAACGGCAGCCCTGGGGCCGGAACCTACACACAAGCCGGCCGGCAGGGCAATCGAGAGGAGCCAGGCAAATGGAACTGCCCACCGTGGAAGAGCTGGCCGCCCAGCTTGCAGCAGTCTCGGGAGCTGCCGAGCTCGACGCAGACGAGGCCATCCAGCGTAACTCCGACATCGACTCGCTGGACCTGATGGAATGGCTTTACGGCTTCCAGAACAAGTACCCGCACATCCCTGCCGACGAGTCGTTGTTCAGCGACATCGACGACACGACGACGATGCGTGATGTGCACGCCCGGCTCGTCGCGCTGGTCGCCCAGCCGTCCGAAGCGTAAGCCATCGTGGACGGCTTCGAAATCGCCGGGTGGGGCATGGCCGTACCCGAGCGCCGCGTCACCACAACGGAACTCGCGGCCCGCTTCGAGATTGATGAGGACTGGATCATCAGCCGTTGCGGGATCCACGAGCGCCGGGCGATCGACCCGGGTCAGTCGACTGCCTCACTGGCGATCGACGCGGGCCGGCAGGCGCTTGAACGGGCAGGGCTGACCGGCAAGGACATCGCCCACCTCATCGTGGCGAGTGCGACGCCGGAACAGCTCTCCCCGGCCACTTCCGCGTTCGTGCACCACGGTCTCGGCATCGCCGGGAGCGCGCATGACGTGAACGCGGAGTGCTCCGGTTTCATCTACGGCCTCGTCACCGGCGCGGCCCTGATGAAGGTGGATCCGCGGCCGATCCTGCTGATCGGCTCGGACACCCACTCCACGCAGATCAACCCCAAGGACCGTGATCTGTCCATTTTGGTCGGCGACGGCGCCGGGGCGATCGTGCTCAAGCCGTCGCCGGTCGACTGGGTGCTGGCGTGGAACCTCGGTGCCGACGGCTCCCGCCAGGACAGCTTGCGGGTCCAGGCCGGCGGCAGCCGGATGCCGACCACCGCGACCAGTTTCGCGGAGGGTCTGCACTTCTCGGAGATCAAGGGAAACGAGATCTACCTCAACGCGGTCCGCTTCACTGTCCGCTCGGTGCGTGCCACGCTCGAGCAGGCCGGTCTGACGGTCGACGATGTCGATCACTTCGTTCCCCACCAGGCGAACATCAGGATCATCAACTCGATCCTCGACCACACCGGGCTCAAACCGGAGAAGCTGGTCACCAACCTGTGGAAGTACGGTAACACCGCCTCCGCGTCGATGCCCATCGCGATGTTCGACGCACTGGAGGAAGGCCGCTTCCGCGACGGTGACCTGGTTCTGCTGGCCGGCTTCGGCGCGGGCATGACATGGGGATCGGCACTTCTGAAGTGGGGCGGTGTTTCGGCATGAGCAGCCGGAAAGCATTCGTGGATGTCGCCCGCCCGGACTCGCCGGTCGCCTTGGTGACCGGCGCGTCAGGCGGGCTGGGACAGGCGCTGGCGATCGAACTCGACGCGTTGGGGTGCCGGGTCGCCGTGCACTACAACTCGTCGCGTGATCGTGCCCAGGCCGTCGCGGACAAGCTGGAGAACGACTCCTGCGTGGTGACGGGCAACGTCGCCTCGTGGGAGGAGGTCAACCAGATGTACAAGGAGGTCTCCGAGGCACTGGGGCCGATCGACATCCTGGTCAACAACGGCGGCATCCGCAAGGACTCGCTGATGGCGATGCAGTCGCCGGACGACTGGCGCCAGGTCATCGAGACCAACCTGATCGGTACGTTCCACACCTCGCGCGTCGCGGTCGGGCACATGCTGCGCAAGCGGTGGGGCCGGATCGTCAACGTGGTCTCGCCGTCCGGCCTGATCGCCTCGGCGGGCCAGACGGCGTACTCCGCCTCCAAGGCGGGCATCATCGGGTTCACCCGCACCCTGGCCGCCGAGTGCGGCCGCCGCGGTGTCACGGTGAACGCGCTGTCCCCGGGTTTCATGGTCACCACGATGACCAAGGACCTGTCGGACAACGTGATGGACTCCATCCGGGACAAGTCGCCGATCCCGAGGTTCGGCACCCCCGAGGAGGTCGCCCGCAGCATGGCCCTGTTCCTGGAATGCGACTTCACCACGGGACAGGTCATCAGCGTCGACGGCGGTGTCTCGATCACCTGAGTGAGTTCGCGGGCGGCCCGGGACATGTTCCCGGGCCATTCGCGGAAAAGGGAGTGTGAAGGCGTGACCACGGCTGATATGCACACGCGCGTCAAGGACCTTCAGCAGTTGCGGGAGGAGACTCGCGCCGGGGATCCGAAGGCTACCGAGGCACAGCGCTCACGGCGCAAGCTCACCGTGTACGAGCGGCTGGAGTTGCTGCTGGACAAAGGGTCCTTTGTGGAGGTTGAAGGACTTCGGCGGCACCGGGCCAGCGGCTTCGGGATGGAGCGGCGCAAGCCGCCCGGCGACGGCGTGGTCACCGGGTGGGGCACAGTCGAAGGGCGGACGGTGTTCGTCTACGCCCACGACTTCCGGATCTTCGGCGGCTCGCTCGGCGAGGCGCACGCCCAGAAGATCCACAAGATCATGGACATGGCCGAGTCCACCGGTGCGCCCTTGATCAGTCTCAATGACGGCGCGGGCGCACGGATCCAGGAAGGTGTCACGGCGCTCGCCGGCTACGGAGGGATTTTCCGGCGAAATGTACGAGCTTCGGGTGTCATCCCCCAGATCAGTGTCATGCTCGGCCCGTGTGCGGGTGGTGCGGCCTATTCTCCGGCTCTCACCGACTTCGTGTTCATGGTCCGTGACGTCTCGCAGATGTTCATCACGGGACCGGACGTTGTTCAGGCGGTAACCGCCGAACAAGTCACCCACGACCAGCTCGGCGGCGCGGACGTGCACGCCGGCAACGGCGTCGCGTCCTTTGTGTACGACGACGAGGCGACCTGCCTGCACGACGTCCGTTACCTGGTTTCGATGTTGCCGTCGAACAACCAGGAGCAGCCGCCCACGCTGCCGTCCAACGACCCCGCTGACCGGCGCAACGAGTCTCTGCTCGACGTGGTCCCGGCCGAGCCCGGTCAGTCCTACGACATGCACGACGTGATCGAGGAGATCGTCGACGACGGCGAGCTCCTTGAGCTGCACGACCACTGGGCGCCGAACGTGATCACCGCGCTGGCGCGCCTGCACGGCACGACCGTCGGCATCGTGGCCAACCAGCCGCGGTACTTCGCCGGCGTGCTGGACATCAAATCGTCGGAGAAGGCCGCGCGGTTCGTGCAGACCTGCGATGCCTTCAACATCCCGATCGTGACCCTGGTGGACGTCCCAGGCTTCCTGCCCGGCACCGACCAGGAGCACAACGGGATCATCCGGCACGGCGCCAAACTGCTGTACGCGTACTGCAACGCCACTGTGCCAAGGATCCAGATGATCCTGCGCAAGGCCTACGGCGGCGCGTACATCGTGATGGACTCCCGGTCGATCGGTTCGGACCTGTCGTTCGCGTGGCCCACCAACGAGATCGCGGTGATGGGTGCCGACGGCGCGGCGAACGTGATCTTCCGCCGGGACATCGCGGCGTCCGACGACCCGGACGCCACCCGGTTGCAGAAGATGAACGAGTACAAGGACAAGCTGATGCACCCGTACTACGCTGCGGAGAACGGCTTGGTCGACGACGTGATCGACCCCGCGGACACCCGCGAGATCCTGATCAACGCGTTGGCGATGCTGCGCACCAAGCGCGGCTCGTTCAGCTACGCCAAGCACGGGAACCCGCCGGTATGACCCCCGCCGACGTGATCGTGCTGAAGGGTCAGCCGGACGACGAGGAACTTGCTGCGTTGGTCGCGGTGATTACCGCGCTCAACGCGAAGGCGGCGGCCGCTGCCAAGGACAGCGGTCCCGCGGGCGGGCTGTGGGCCTCAGGCCCCGGCAGGCCGGCCTACCGCCCGCCCGGTGCCTGGACCCAGTTGCGGTCCACCCGGGCTGCCTGAGGAAGAGAAACAGCCCCCTTGTGAGTACTGCGTTGTGGCCGAAGTACTCACAAGGGGGCTATCGGTTACGCTGACTGAGGCTGGAGGTCGAGGCTGGCGAGGGTCCAGTTCGCCTCCGCACGCAGGGTTTCCGCTCGCCTTCGGTTGCCTGCGTGTCCTCTTGCCTCCAGTGCCTGTGCCAGCGCCAGTTGAGCCAGTGCCATCCATGGCCGGGCCTGACGGTTGGCCAGCCCGGTGAGCGCCGCGGTCAGGTGGCGCTCCGCGTCGTCCCAGTCTCCAACGATAACCGCCAACCGGCCAAGATGGAATGACGCGGGACCTACGAAAGTACGGTAACCCACTCCGCAGTTGAGTTCCGCATATGGTTCGAGCAGTTTTCTCAGTGCTTCCGCTGTGGTGGGATCACCCAGTTCGACACCGCCAAGCGCAAGCAGCCCAACGATGTGCGGCCACTCGTCACCCGACGGAAGCGGCTCGACACCTGTGGCGAGCGCGCGGACTGTCAAGTGTGGCAGGCCGCGTTCCCCGTTCACAAGGGCGATCAGGGAACGTTCCGCGGCCTCGTACGTGCTGGAGAACGTGTTGTCCCTGGTAGGCCAGGAACTGCGGCGCAGCCAGCCGGCGATGAGCATCTGGCGTGCTGCCAGGCTTCCCGGCACCGGACTGATCCGGTGGTCGGTGTCGTCGGGAACCCGGTGCACACGCTGGGTTGTCGCGGTCGCGTCGGCGAACTGGCCTTGTGTCACGGCGATCGCGACACTGTGATCGATCATCAGGGCGTGCCCGAACTGGGTGCCCGCGGTCTGCTGTACCGCGGCTGTCAGTTCGGCCATGGCCGCTGCACTCGCGGCGTAGTCGCCGGACATCTCGGCGGCCATCGCGCGGTGGTGCGCGGCAACGACAACCGAATACGTGTCCTCGATCGCCGAGGCCACCACAAGCATCTCCCCGGCAAGGCTGAGCCGGCGTTTGACGTATGCCGGTCCTTCGAGCAGTTGCAGCTCGCGGGACATGGCCGTCAACGCCGCCGTGACTGTGGCCGAGGAGACCACCGGACGGCCCAGCCGGGCCTGCCGGGCAAGCAAACGACCGATTGTGACGTCGTCGATGGCGCTCACACCACGGACAGGAGGTGTTGCCCCGACGAGCATTTCCGTCAACGCCGCGGCCTCGCTGCGCAGCCTCGGCCGGGTCTCCACGACATCGGCCAGGCCTAGAGCGGCTTGCGCGGCCATGTTGAGCCGTCCGTTGTGCAGCGACTGGATCGCGCCGTCGAGCAGGGTCTGCTCGCACTCGTCGTGACCGGCCGCGAGTTGAGCGAGCCCAAGATTGGTCAGGGCTTCGGCTCGTAGCTCGTGATCCGCGGACGGAACATGTTGCAAAGCCTGGCGGTGCAGGTGAACGGCCTCGTTCGGCGCACCGTCCTGGCTGGCGCGCGCTGCCGCGCGCCAGCCCCATCTCACGGCACGCTGGTCGCCGTGGGGGACCGCGCCGGCGGCACGATGATGTGCCATCGTCCGGCTGTACCGGCCCAATTCACCAGCGCGTCGCAGCTCGATGGCGTCGGCGATTCGGGTGTGCAACCAACGCCGTCGGGCGGCGCTGGCCTGTTCGTAGATGGCTCGGCGTACAACGTCGTGCACGAACCGATACTCGTGGGAGGTGGGGATTTCAGCGACCAGACCGTCGCTGACGACTGTGTCCAGCGCTTCCATCGCCTCGCTGGTGCTCAGTTCAGCGGCCTCGGCAGTCAGATCCAGCTCGAAAGTCGGGCCTGCCGCGGTCGCGGTGCGCAGCAGCTGGCGGGACGCGTCGTCCAACGCCGAAAGCCTGGCATTGACGTATTCCAGGATGCCCGACGGCATGGCCGGCCGGGCGGTGTCGGGATCGCTGTGCCAGCGCAGCAGTTCCAGAAGGAGGAAGGTGTTGCCGTTGGTGTCCGCGATAAGCCGGTGGGGTGGCGGGGCGTCGCCGATCGACGTCTCCGGCATGACCCGGCGGACCAGCGCGCGGACGTCGTTCTCGTCCATGCCGGGCAAGGAGATCCGGCGAAGCCAGCCCTCGCGGTCCACGTCATGGATCGCGGCGGCGAAATGGTCGGGAGCATCTGGACGTCGTCCAGGTGCTCCCGCGGTCGCCGCGACCAGCAAGGAAGTGCCGTACCGGCGCCGGTAGATCTGGCGCAGCATGACAAGGGTGTCGTCGTCGGCCAGGTCGAGGTCGTCCAGGACCACGAAAACCGGTTGGTCCTTGGCGACTTTGACCAGCAGGTCGGTCAGCGCCAGCAGCAGTTCGGCCCGTTTGGACGAACCGAGCTCCGACAGCTGGAACTTCGGCTCGGCCAGCAGGGCGTCGAGCGTGCGCTGGGTGGCCTGGCTCAGTTCAGGCATCGAGTCGTTGGGCGTCGCGGCGACGTATCCGCTCAGTGCCTCGACAAATGGCTGACAGGGCACAGTGGACCCACTGTCGCTGCGGCCGTACATGACCACGCCGCCGGCGACGCTGATCCGGCGAGCGACTTCGGCGACCAGGCGCGTCTTGCCGATCCCCGGCTCCCCGGTCACCAGCATCATGTGGCACGCGCCGTCCTCGACCTGCCCCCAGGTAGCGGTCAGCCTCGCCAGTTCCTGCCTTCTACCGACAAAAGGCGCAGCCGACCCGCCTGCGGAGCGCGCCCGGGTGACCCGCGGCCGGCTCGGCGTGACGATAGGACTGCCCAGCAGATCCGCATACGCGGCCTGGGTTTCCGGAGCCGGATCGATGCCCAGTTCCTCAGCGAGCATCCGGCGAAGCTCGTGGTACGACCGCAACGCCTCAGCCCGGTTGCCCGCCGCGACGTGAGCCGTCATCCGGCAGCGATGCGCACTTTCTCGCAAGGGAGCTCGCCGGACAGCCTCGTCGGCAAATCGCAGGGAGTTGCGCTCGTCATTGAGCGCGGACGCAGCCAGGCTCGCGGTCTCCAACGCGGAAACCAGCAGCTCACCGAGCTGTTCGCGCATACTGTTGACCCACTCGCCCTCATGATCAGGCAGAAACGGCCGCTCAAGACAAGCGACAGCGGACGCGGCGAGACGCTCGGCGTCGGCGAAGTCGTTGTTCGCGAACGCCTCCGTAGCCTGCGCCGCCTCGGCTTCAGCCTGCTCGACATCGACGACGGCACCGACCGGGAGCCGCAGCAGATAGCGGCCGCCCTGCGCCACAATGGGAGGACTGGCCTCGATGTCACTGCCGACGACAAACCCGCGAACCCGGCTGACGACGCTACGCAGCGCGGACGCCCAGGTATCCGGCAGCCCCTCAGGCCAGACAGTGTCGGCGAGCTGATCGCGGCTCGTGCCGCCCGCCCGCTCCAACGCCAGGCGGGCAAACGCCACCTGAGCCTGCGCACTCGACAAATGCCGGGGCGCAGTCTCGTCACGCTCGATGGTGACGAGCCCAGTAAGCCGGATCAGCATCCAGACCACCCCGGCCGATCGTGATGACGCTGGTGTGGCGCCATATCAGTCAACCCCTCATGACAGCCGTTTCCCGCTCCGCCGTCCCGGACTCTCAGCCCAATCGGACGTTTGTATAAATAGTACGCCGATTAGGACGCTTGTCTAGTTGCGGGGTTGAACAGTTCGGTGTGTTCTACGCGCTGTAACCACTTCGGGCCACCGCTGTGACCAGCGGTAATCCCTGACAACGTTTCCACGGGTCAGGCCGGCGGGAACATCCGAGCAAGCTCTTGGACAGTGACCGCGCGGGCTCGGTGGCGTGGATGGTGCCCATCCCCAGTTCTCGCGCCTGGCTAGCGAGACGGCTCGTCTCGGACCCGCGGTTCGCCCTCGGCGGTACCGCGATTTCCGGTGCGGATTCCTGTCCTCGCATGTTGCGCCTGGCTTGCGGGAGACCCCGTAGAACTTGCTCCGTGGAAGTCGGTCAGTTCGAGGGAGCTCCAGATGAATTCCAGCGCAGGGGCACCCGTGGTGATCACCGGAATGGGCGTGGTGACTCCTGCGGGGTGCCGGCTTGACGAGTTCTGGTCGGTGCTGCGGGCGGGTCGCTCGACCGCGGCCGAGCTGACCGGGCTGGACCTTGACCGGCACAAGGTGCGTATCGGCTGCCGGGTCGCGGGCTTCGACGAGGTAGGACTGCTCGGAGCGAAAGAGGCGCGCAGGCTGGACCCGTTCGCGAGGTACGGCGTGACGGCCGCGCTCGCAGCGTACAAGGACGCGGGGGAGCCGAAGCCCGACAGGAGCCGCGCGGCGATCGTGATCGGCAACGCGGTTGGTGGGCGCAGGACCAGCGACGACGAGACGCGCAACTACTACGAGGGTGGCCCGAGCAAGGTCAACCCGTTGATGCCGCTGATCAACATGCCGAACGCCGCCGCGGCCGCCCTCTCCATGAAGCTGGGCTGGCAGGGGCCGGCGTTGACGATCGCGTCCACGTGCGCGAGCGGGGCCGACTCGATCGGATATGCCCGGATGCTGCTGCAGTCGGGCCAGGTCGATGTCGTGCTCGCCGGTGGGTGTGAGTCGATCATGACTGAGGTGACGCTGGCCGCGTTCGGCAACCTCAACGCCGTCACGACCAGCCGTAACGACACCCCGAAGATCGCCAGCCGGCCCTTCGACAAGGACCGGGACGGCTTTGTGATGGGGGAGGGCGCCGGCTTCGTCGTGCTGGAGCGCGCCGACGACGCGAGAGCACGCGGCGGCCGGCAGTACGCCCAGGTCGCCGGATACGCCTCCACCAGTGACGCCTTCCATCTCTCCATGCCTGCTGAGGATGGCGCGGGCGCGGTCGCGGCCATGACGAACGCGATCGCGAGCGCCGGCCTCAGCGCAGCCGACATAGTGCACGTCAACGCGCACGGAACGTCCACGCCGCACAACGACCGCGCCGAAGCGGTCGCGCTGCACAAGGTTTTCGGGCCGGACGGCCCTCCGGTGACGTCCACGAAGGGTGTCATCGGCCACCTGATCGGAGCCGCGGGCTCGGTCGAGCTGGTCGCCACGGTGATGGCGATGCGCGAGTCCGTGGTGCCCCCAACCGCAAACCATGAGCAACTGGAGCCGGGTCTGCAGATCGACGTCGTGCACGGCGCGCCCCGCAAGGTGGCGTCCGGAGCGGCGTTGTCGAACTCGTTCGGCTTCGGGGGCCACAACGCCTGTCTGGTGGTGACGCCGGTATGACTCTGTCCACGAAGGTCGTCCGCAAGGTGAGCGCGGAAGAGATCGCTGCCTACCGTGAGGTTGTCCGCAGCGGGCTCGCGCCAGGCGATGGCAAGGCCTCGCCGCTGCACGCGTTCGTGCTCGCCTCGCCGGTGATCGACGAGTCGGTCGGTCTGATCGGCGCGGCCACGGCGGACGGCTCGCCGCTCGGTCGTGTGCACCTGTCGCAGGAGATCCACGTCCAGCGCGCGATCCGCGCCGACGAGCCGGTCACGGTCGCGCTGGACGTCGTGGGTACGCGCAAGAGCGGCAAGGGTGTCCAGGTCGCGATGAAGGTCGCACTGCTGGGTGAGGATGGCGAGCAGTTCGGCGAGCTGGTCACCGGTGCGATGCTCGTCGGCGCGGTCACCCCGGACACCTTCGGTCAGCTGCCGCCGCATCCCGGCAAGGGCAGCACGGCCGAGGCAACCGTTGTGGCGCAGTCGATCGCACGCGCGACGGTCACGAGGTACGCGCACGCCTCCGGCGACCTCAACCCGATCCACCTGCAGGACGAGGCCGCCATTGAAGCGGGCTTCGCCAACGGTGTGATCGCCCACGGCATGAGCGTTTTGGCTGTGGTGACTGAGGAAGTCATCGACCGGTTCGCCGGTGGTGACGCCGACCGCGTCAAGAGCGTTGGCGCACGGTTCTCCGCAGCTGTCACGCCCGACACGCCGCTGGAGATCGTGTTGCAGGAGGACGAGAACTTCGTCCGCTTCTCCTGCAAGACCCCGACCGGGCCGGCGCTGAAGAGCGGTTGGGTCGAGTTGCGATGACCCGGACGTTCCGAGAGGCCTTCCTCTCCCAAGTGAGCCGCCGCCCTGGCGCACCCGCGCTGGTCTGGCACGGCAACGTGACGACCTACGGCGAGCTCTACGAGCTGGCTGACAAGGCACGCGCCCGGCTCGAGTGGCTGAACCTCGAGCCGGGCGAGCCCGTTGGCCTGCTGGCCAAGAAGTCCCCGGCCGCGGTCGCGATGGTGCTCGGAACTGTCCTGAGCGGACGACGTTTCCTGTTGCCGTCGCCCGCGCTGGCCAACTCGGCGCTGACGAGCCTGTTCGCCCAGGCCGGCTGCAAGCACGTCGTGGCCCCGGAAGGCGAACCGGAGTTCCGGCCGGACCCTGACGCCACAACAGAAGCAGTTGCGGCGCACGATGTCGACGACGTGCAGTTCATGCTGACCACGTCCGGCTCGACCGGACTGCCCAAGATCGTGCCGCTGCCACAGGGTGCGATCGACCGGTTCGTCGCATGGGCCGCGGCCGAGTTCGACATCCGTCCGGGTAGGACAGTGCTGAACTACGCGCCGCTGAACTGTGCTGAACTACGCGCCGCTGAACTTCGACCTGTGCCTGCTGGACGTCTGGACCACGCTGGCGCACGGCGGCCAGGTCGTGCTGGTCGACCCGGACTACGCGGCCAACGGCCGGCATCTGCTGGACCTGCTGGTGCGCCACGAGGTCAACGTCATCCAGGCCGTGCCGATGTTCTTCGGCCTGCTGTTGGACGTCGTACAGCCCGCGGTCGACCGCCTCGGACTGGTCGACCGCGTGATGTTCACCGGCGACGCGATCCCGGACCGGACCCTGGCCGAGCTGCCCAAACTCTTCCCGGCCGCGACGCTGCACAACATCTACGGCTGTACTGAGACCAACGACAGCTTCATCCACCACCTCGGCAGCGGTGACACAGCCGCCACACCGCCGGTCTCGATCGGCAAACCGCTCCCGGGTGTGCACACCCTGGTCCTGACCGGTGAAGGAACCGTCCGAACCGGCGAACTGTACGTCTCCACGCCGTTTCAGGCAGCCGGATACCTAGACCGCACAAGGCATGCGGACAAGTTCGTGCCACACCCGACCGGCGCCGACGACCGGCCCTGGTTCCGGTCCGGCGACCTGGTCCGGCGCGAGGCCGACGGACGGGTCTTCCTGATCGGGCGCAGCGACTTCCAGGTCAAGGTGCGTGGCGTCGCGATCAACACCGCCGAGGTCGAGCACGTACTGCTGGAACACCCGGCAGTGCTGGAGGCGGCGGTCGTCGCCGTGCCTGACCCGATCGCGGGCCGGCGGCTGGTGTCGGCGGTGCAGCGGGCCGCCGACAGCAAGCTGAACAGCCTGACGCTGCGCCAGCACTGCGCACGACGTCTTCCCCAGGCGGCAATCCCGTCGACGATGCAGATCCTCGACACGCCACTGCCGAAGACCTCGACCGGCAAGGTCGACCGCAACGCCTTCGCCAAGCCGGCTGAGCCCAAGTGAGCACCAAGGAAGGACGTCATGAGCAACACAGACACCATCAAGAAGTTCGTCATCGACGAGTTCCTGCCCGACGTGTCCGCGGCGGACCTCGATGCCGACTACGACCTGCTGGCCGACGGCGTGATCGACAGCCTGGGCCTGCTCAAGCTGATCGCCTGGGTGGAGGACCACTTCCAGTTGGCGGTGCACGACACGGACCTCGACCCGAACAACTTCCGCAGCGTGGCCGCGATCGACAAGTTCATCGAGGAGTCCAGCAGCCAGAAGGTGGCAGGGAGCTGAAGCCGTGCACACCGCGATCGTTTCCCTCCTGGATCACCGCTCGGGCATCGAGCGGGAGACCTGGCGGTCACTGTGGGACCAGCTGGGCGCGGGCGACCTCGAACGAGGCGAGTCCGTAGCCCTGCTGGCCTCACTGGCCACCCGGCTGCCCGACCATGACTCGCTGCGCAACCTGCTGGCGTCGCTCAACGAACGGCGTGAGCCGGTCACCGGCGACTGGCCCGGCTCGGTCAACATCGTCGGAACCGGCGGTGGGCCAAGGACTTTCAACATCTCCACGGCGTCGGCGTTCGTGGCCGCCGCGTTGGGGGTCCGGGTGGTCAAGACCGGGTCGCGGGCGTACACCAGCAGTGTCGGCTCGATCGACCTGCTCGAGCGTCTCGGTGTCGGACTGACCAGGTCCTACAAGCACACCGAGGACACTTTGGACAAATACGGCATCGCGTTCGCGGGGCCGTTCGTCTACCCGACCGAACTGCTGCGCCTGGCACGTTCCATCATGCCGATGAGCCTCAAGCCCTTCGGCCGGTTCGTCAACGCGCTCGGCCCGTTCCTGGCCGCACTGCCAGTGACCGCGCAGGTCACCGGTGTGTCCGTGCACGCCCCGCAGCCCGAGCTGCGCAGGCTGGCCGCGGGCATCCGGGACCGCAAGATCTGGCTCTGCATGAACGACTCCGGTGCCGACGAACTGCTCGGCTTCGCCGACAACGTCGTCTACACCAATGACGAGACGAACATGATCCGGTTGTGGGCCGGCCGGTTCACCTCCGACTCGGGCACGTTCGAGGATCTGGCCCCGGCCAGGGACCTCGACGACGTGGCCGGCCACTTCCTGGCGGTGATCTCCGGCGAGGCCGGAGCCGTCGCCACCGAGACGATCAGCCTCAACGCGGCGGCGCTCGCCGTTGCCACCGGCCATATCGAGGACTGGTCGGACGCGGTTGACGCCGCGCAGCAGGCAGTCCGTGACGGTGCAGCCCGCGCTCTGGTCGACCGCATGCGATCGCCGCGGGAGCGCAAGCTCACTCTCGTACGCAAGGCGGTATCCAATGGCTGAGTTCTTCGACCAGAAAGCCGACGGCGAGCCGGGCCTGGCGTTGTTCCTCAACGCCGGCGACCCACCGCTCGACGTGCTGGCGGACCTCGTCCTCATGCTCGACGAGGCCGGTGTGGACTGTCTGGAACTGGCCGTGCCCTTCCCGGGCTCGGTCACCGACGGCCCGGTCATCCGGCGCTCGCACGACCGGGCACTGGCGCTCGGCGTCGGCCTGGACGAAGTGCTCACCTTCATCGCCGACGTGCGGCCCAGGCTGCGCCGGCTGCGGATCGCGCTGCTGGCCGACTGGAGCTACTCGATCAAGAGCAGGCCGTTGGCCGGGGCGGTCGGCGACATCGCCGAGGCAGGTGCGGACGGCTTGCTGCTGCACGCCCTGCCACCCCGGGTGCGGCCGGCGTTCTACCAGGCCACCAGCGACGCGGGCCTGCCGATCGTCACCACTTGCTATCACAAGGTCTCCACGGAACAGGTCATGGCCGAGGCAGCAGCGAACGCTTCGGCCTACCTGTACCTGGTCGCCCAGTACGGCCGGAGCGGCACCGCGCCGGCCGACGGGTACGCCGATCTCGCCGGCACCATCGCGAAGTTGCGTGTGGACACTGCGGTGCCCATCGCCGTCGGGTTCGGAGTCAAGACAAGAGCAGACGTCACCACGGTCCACGCCCTCGGGGCGGATGCGGTGATCGTCGGCTCCGCAGGAGTGGCGCGGGTCGAAGAAGCCCTCGCGTACAACCGCGACGTGGTCACCGAGTTCGCCGACTTCGTCCGGTCGGTCCACCCCGCCCACACACTCGCCTAGCAACAAGGAGCTGACCATGATCATTCGCCACATCGACGAAGTGAAGACCGTTGAGTGGGGCAACGGCCTGTCGCGCCGGTTCCTGCTCGAGGCCGACGGTATGGGCTACTCGCTCACCGACACCCTGGTCCGCGCCGGCACCAAGTCGCACCTGGAGTACCGCAACCACCTCGAGGCCTGCTACTGCATCGAGGGTTCCGGCGAGGTGATCGACACCGAGGGCAACTCCTTCCCGATCACCCCGGGCGTGATGTACGCGCTGGACAAGCACGACCCGCACTGGCTGGTCGCGAGCCCGCACGAGGACCTGCGTCTGGTGTGCATGTTCACCCCGGCGCTGCGGGGCGACGAGGCCCACAACCTCGACACGGACGAATTCTCGGAGTACTGAGCCGAAATCCCCGCGCGGGGCGACCCGCGCGGGGCCCAGCCTCAAGGCGGCACACCATGATCGATTGGAATGAGGACCAGATCGCGTTGCGAGAGGGCTTGTCCGCGTGGCATGAGGCCTTCTCCGCCGATCACGTCGAGAATGACGAGGAAAGCACGTTCTCGTGGGAGAAGTGGAAGCTGGTGCGCGAGTCCGGCATCCTCAGCCTGCCGTTCGACGAGCGCTGGGGCGGCCTCGGCCAGGATCTGCTGACCACGATGTACGTCCTGGAGGGGCTTGGTGAGGGCTGCCGCGACGGCGGGCTGAACTTCTCGGTCACCACGACGATCTGCAGCGTCGGTGTTCCACTCGAACGCTTCGGTTCCGCCGCCCTGAAGGAGAAGTACCTGCCGAGGATCATCTCGGGGGACGCGATCGGCGCGCACGCCATCAGTGAACCGGCCGGCGGTTCGGACGCGCTGAAGATGCGGACCAAGGCCGAACGCGACGGTGATCACTTCATCCTCAACGGCAGCAAGACCTTTGTGAGCAACGGCCCGATCGCGGATCTGTTCATGGTCTACGCCAAGACTCACCCGGACGGCGGGCCCCTTGGTGTCACGGCGTTTCTGATCGAGCGGGACACACCGGGCTTCGAGATCGGCAACCCGATCAAGAAGATGGGCCTGCGCACCTCGCCGCTCTCGGAGCTGTTCTTCGACGAGTGCCGCGTGCCCGCGTCCCAGGTCTGCGGCCGGATCGGCGGCGGATTCCTGGTGCTGGACTACGTGATGAAGCGCGAGATCCTGTACTCGTTCATCACCAATGTCGGCGAGATGCAGAACCGGCTTGAGCGTTGCGTCGACTACGCCACCAAGCGCACCCAGTTCGGCAAGCCGATCGGCACCTACCAGGCGATCGCCAACAAGATCGTGGACATGAAGATCCGCCTCGAGACTTCGCGCAAGTGGTTGTACGACACGGCGGAGCGTCTGGTGCGGGGCGAGAACGTGACCGTTGACATGGCCATCGCGAAGCTGCTGACCAGTGAGAGCAACCTTGCCTCGAGCCTGGCGGCGGTGCAGATCTTCGGTGGCAACGGCTACATGGCCGAGTACGGGCTGGAGAAGGACGTGCGCAACGCGGTCGCGGGCACGATCTACTCGGGCACCAACGAGATTCAGTACAACCGCATCGCATCCATGCTGGGGCTGTAATGAAGACTGGATTCTCCTCGAAGGCCGACCGCAAGCTGCTCAAGGTGTGCGGGGCCACCACGAAAGCGGACGTCGAACTGCTGGCGTCCTCGGGCGCGGACCTGGTCGGACTGTGGCACGGTGTCGCCGACGGGCCCTCTGAAGTGTCAGTCGAGCAAGTCACGACGTTAGCCGAGGCGGCCAGGGCGACCGGCCGCCTGGAGCCGACACTGGTGACGTTCCTGTCCGACGTCGAGGTGCTCCGGCAGATCGTCGAACGGACTGGCATCCAATGGATCCAGCTGCACGCCTACCAGATGCCTGCGATGATCCGGGCGCTGCGGCAAGCGGTGTCCCATGAGCTGACCATCGTGAAGGTGCTGCACCTGAAGAACGGCAAGTGCCTGGAACGGCCGTTGATCAAGGCGTACGAGAACGCCGGCGTCGACGTGTTCCTGCTCGACGTCGTGACCGCGGACGGCCAGATCGGCAGCACCGGCCAACGGCTGCAGGCCGACGACGTGGCCGACCTGGTGCCGAGTTTCAACCGGCCGTTCCTGCTGGCAGGCGGGATCTCGGCGCACAACAGCGCGGACTACGCGACGGTCGCCGGGCACCCGCAGTTCCGCGGCATCGACGTGGACACCGGCGCTCGCAACCACTTCGGCCGGTTCGAGCGCAAGAACATCACCGACATCAGCCGTGGCTGGCGCACGGCACGTTATGTGGAGGTCGCGTGAGATTCGTGGACGCCCTGCTCGCCGCGGACCGCCCGGTGATCATGGAGTTGAAACGGCGGGACCCGCATGGCGGTGACCTGTTCGGCGAGAGGTCGATCCGGGAGATCGTCGCCGAGTACGAGGCCGCGGGCGCGCCGTGCATCTCTGTGGTCACCGGGCGGTGGTTCGGCGGGGCCGACTCGATGCTTCGTGAGGTCGCGTCGCTCACCGACCGCCCGGTGTTGCAGAAGGACTTCATCACCCGGCGTGACCAACTGCTGAAGGCCAAGGACCTGGGCGCCTCGGCGGTGCTGCTGACCGCCGGCCTGCTGCCGAGATCCAGCATGCCGACCCTGGTCGGTGCGAGCCTCGAGCTCGGGCTTACTCCGTTCGTGGAAGTCACCAGCGAGGCCGAGATCGACGCCCTGCCAAGTGCGGACCAGTGCGTCGTTGCCGTCAACAACAAGGACATCAAGAATAAGGAACGTGACCCGGGCGACCTGGATCGCAGCATTCGGCTGCTGCCCGCGCTCGCCGGCAGCGGGACGGTGTGCCCGGTGAGCGCGAGCGGTATCACCGAGCCCCAGGACGCGGCCCGGCTGCTTGCCGCTGGATACAAGGGTTTGCTGATCGGGACAGGTCTGCTTCGCACGACCAGTCTCGTGGATTGGTTGGACTCACTCGACAAACTACGGAACGTAAACGTGCCGTGAACCTCGTGTGGATGAAGGAACTCGGCCCGGACGGCTGCGCCGCCCGGGCCACAGCCATGTCCAAAGGAGCCTCATGAGCGACAAGACGACACTGGTGCTCGGCGGAACGGGCAAGACCGGGCGCCGTGTGGTGGCCCGGCTCGAGGCGTCGGGTGTTGCGGTGCGTGTCGGTTCCCGTACCGCGGCCCAGCCGCCGTTCGACTGGGACAAGCGGGAGACGTGGGGTCCTGTGCTCGACGGGGTCGGCAAGGTTTACGTCCTCTACTCGCCCGAGATCGGATTTCCCGGCGCCGCAGAGACGATCGGCGAGTTCGCCACGGCTGCCGTGGCCGCGGGTGTGCGGCGGATGGTGTTGCTGTCCGGGCGCGGCGACGATGTGCACGCCAATGCCAGTGAGCTCGCCATCCGGGAGAGCGGAGCCGAGTGGACCATTCTGCGGTCCGCGTGGTTCAGCCAGAACTTCAGCGAAAGCTTCATGTACGAACCGGTTCTGCACGGCCTGATCACGCTGCCGGCCGGTGACGTGGCCGAACCGTTCGTCGATGCCGAGGACATCGCCGATGTCGCAGTCGCCGCTTTGACCACGGACGACCACATCGGCAAGTCCTATGAGCTTTGCGGGCCGCGGCTGCTGACCTTCGGCGACGCGGCCGCGGAGATCGGCCAGGCGGCAGGCAAGGAGGTTCGGTACGTTTCGGCCACATTCGTCGAATATGGGCGGATGTTGCGGGAACATGGACTGCCACGTGCGTATGTCGAGATGTTCCGCACAGTCCTGGATGGACGGAACTCGCATGTGAGTGACGGCGTCCAGCAGGCGCTCGGCCGCGAGCCGAGGGATTTCAGTGAGTATGCCAAGAAGACAGCGGATTCGGGGGTTTGGACACGATGACCAGTAGTCAGCACCTGTCGACCGAGAACGGGGTGGCCGGCCTGCCGGAGCACATCCACGGGTTCGCGTTGATGCACGTGGCGATGCGGCGGGACGCACGGCGGATCGCCAAGGCGGCACCGAACATCACGCGGGCCGATGCCGGTGCGGTGGCCACCTGGTTCGACCAGGTGCTCAACGTGATCGACTGGCACCACCGCACCGAGGATGACGTGTTGTTCCCGGAACTGCGCCGCCGCGTGCCGGGATTCGCCGCCAAGGAAGAGCAGGAGCTCGCGCACGACCACCACGAGCTCGACCGGGCGATGGCCGACGTCGCGCGTTCACTGCGCGGTGACCTGGCCGCGTTGCCCGAGGCGGCGCAGAGGATGGAGAACGTCCTGCTGGAGCACCTCAAAGTCGAGGAGCCGATTGTCTTCCCGGTGTTCGTCGGCGAGTTGACGCCGCGGCAGTACCGAGGCCTGGAGGACCAGGTGTTACGCAGCGCCGGACCGGGGATGCGTGCTTTCCTGTTCCCATGGCTGTTCGACGGCATCGACCGGCGTACGGCGTCCAGGACGGCCGCGGCCATCGCCATCCCGGCGCCGGTCCGATTGGTCGGCAGCACGGTACTGACCTGGCGGTACGACCGGATGATCACACCTGTGGTGAACCTGGGAAGACGGTAGTAGGGCATTGAGGTGAACCGTCCGTCCGATCGGGGACGGTCCGGTGACCCGGCGCCCGTTCGCTGCTAGACAAAGAGTCCACACCAGAAGGAGAGCCTGAACATGCTTGCTGACCAAGGCGCAGGCCGGGTTGCGCGACCGCGCAGCAAAGCCGCCGCACCGCTGCTCTACCTGTCCACTCTCACGATCGGGCTGATGGCCGGTTTCTTCTTCGCGTTCGCGGCGCTGGTCATGCCGTCGTTCGCCAAGATCGACGACCGCTCGTTCGTGGTCGCCATGCAGAAGATCAACGACGGCGTGAACTCGGGTGCGTTCCAGTTCGCCTTCCTCGGCGCGTTCGTGTTCACCGGCGCGGCCGCGATCGTGCACCACCGGATGGGTGCCCGCAACGCCGCACGCTGGATCCTCGCCGCGCTGCTGCTGTACATCGTCGCGCTCGCGATCACCTTCGGAGGCAACATCCCCCTGAACAACAACCTCGCCGCCGCGGGCGACCCGGCTGCCATCGCCGATTTCACCGCGGTGCGGACCGCCTTCAACGAGGGCACGTGGAACGCGCTCAACGCCGCGCGAACGATTGCGTGCATGTTGTCGCTGCTAGCGCTCGTGCCGGCGATCGCGCTCGCGGGACGCGGGAAAATAACTCCCAAAACGGGCGTTTGACCTGATATCGTTCACGTGACTCGGAGTGGCCCGATCGGCAGGGAGGAAAAGGGACGATGGAACTGGTCCGAGGCGGTGTCCTGGTGGTCTCCACGATTTTGATCGGATTGACCGCCGGGTATTTCTTCGCCTACAGCAACTCGGTCATGCGCGCGCTGCGTGGGGTTGACGATCGGGCCTTCGTCAACGTCATGCAGAAAATCAACAGGGATGTCCAGAATCCGGTTTTCTTTCTGGCTTTCCTCGGCGGAGTGCTGTTCGGGATCATCGCGTTGTTCATGTTCCTCAGTCAGCCGGCCGCGGTGCTGCTGCCGGTGATCGTGAGTCTCGCGTTCAATTTCCTGATGTGCTTCGTGGTCACTGTGCGGGGCAACGTCCCGATGAACGTCCGGCTCGACCGCATGGGCCCGCCGGAACGCATCGGTGACGTCGCTGCCGTCCGGAGGGAGTTCGAAGGGGCCTGGACCAGGCTCAACCACGTCCGGGCCTGGGGTTCCACGCTCGGCTTCGGCGCCATGGTCTGGGCACTCATCGCCTACGTCAACACCTGAGCGACGGTCTTTTCCAGGCCCTCGTGAATAACTTTCCGTCGACTCGACGGAAAGTTATTCACGAGGGCCTCGTCGCGTATTGCGGGCATCTTGCGGGGGACGGCGTAAAAAGATTCATGGGAACTACCCGGCACCGGTTGGGAAGGGTTGACCATGGATCTCAGGCACTGGCTGCCACGCGCCGTGGACGTGGCCGAACGCTGGGGTGAACAGTTCGGCCCATTTCAGCCCCATGCGTCCCACCAGGTGCGTGACGACGATTTCGCCGCCGTGTTCGAGCAGTTCGGCAAGCGGCTGGAGAACAACTACCCGTTCTTCCACCCGCGGTATGCCGGGCAGATGGTGAAACCACCGCACCCGGCCGCGATCGTCGGTTATCTGACAGCCATGCAGTTCAACCCGAACAATCACGCCGAAGAAGGCGGACCCGCCACCACCGAAATGGAACGCGAGTGTGTGTCGGCCCTCGCGGACATGTTCGGGCTGCGCGAGCACATCGGTCATCTGACCACAAGCGGCACGATGGCGAATCTCGAAGCGCTGTACGTGGCCAGGCAATTGCATCCGGGCAAAGGAATCGCCTACAGCGCCGAGTGCCACTACACGCACGAGCGCATGTGCCACGTCCTGGGCATGCAGGGGCACCGGTTGCCGGTGGACGCACTTGGACGCGTCGACCTGAACGCCGTGGAGCACGCACTGCGCAGCGGCCAGGTCGGGACTGTTGTCGTCACGACCGGCACGACAGGCCTCGGCGCCGTCGACCAGGTGCACGAAGTCGTTCCGCTGGCACGGAAGTACGGCGCCCGGGTGCACGTCGACGCGGCCTATGGCGGGTTCTACAGCGTCCTTGCGCGCGCTCAGGAAACTGAAGGGCTGGATCCCCGGCCGTGGCTGGCCATCGCGGACTGTGACTCCATGGTGGTCGATCCGCACAAGCACGGGCTTCAGCCGTATGGGTGCGGTGCGATTCTCTTCGCTGATCCGAGGGTCGGCCGGCATTTGTCGCACGATTCGCCGTACACCTACTTTACGGACTCCGAGGGGCATCTCGGTGAGATCAGCCTGGAATGCTCCCGGGCCGGTGCGGCCGCCGCGGCGCTCTGGCTGACCCTGCAGCTGTTGCCGCTCACCCCGGACGGGTTCGGCCGGATCCTGGCCGCCAACCGGCGTGCGGCGCTGCGGTGGTCGGCACTGATCGAACAGTCCACAAAGGTTCGCCTTTACCAGCGGCCCGAGCTCGACATCGTGACGTATTTCCCTGCCGTACCGGAGCCCAGTTTGTCCGCTGTGGACGCCGCGTCCGACAGGTTGTTGCGCGACAGCATGACCGCGCAGCGCAATCCGGTCTACCTCAGTGTTCTGCGTACCGAGGCCGACGCGTTCCTGCGCCGGCACCCGCATACCGCGCGGGACGCGGGCTCGGCCCGTGTGATGCGCAGTGTCCTGATCAAGCCGGAGTCCGAAGGGTATCTGGAGAAGTTGCACACCCGCGTGGAAGAACTCGCCGCCGCCGCAGCCGGGCCCTACGGGCACACCGGCATCTGGTGGTAACTCCTGCGAAGGGAAAGTCCGTTGTCCCCGATCGAAGCAGCCGACCGCCAGGACGCCGACGAGGCCATCCTGGCGACGAGAGCCGACACCGAAATCCTGGCCGGCATGCTGGCCGAAGCGTTCCACAACGACGCCCTGACCAGGTGGATCACGCCTGACGAAAATCGCAGGCGCAACCAGCTGCCCGACTTCTTCAGGGTGTTCCTGGAGATCTCCCTGCGTTACGACGCCGTCTACACCAACGCCAGCAAGGACGCCGCGTTGCTGTTCCTGCCGCCTGGGGGCTGGGAGGAGACCGAGAAGCGCGGAGTCGAGCTGTCCCAACGGTTCGCCGAGATCCTCGGCGACGACGTCGAGGCGATGGCCACGATCTCGGGCCTGCAGGCAGTGCACCACCCGACCGGCCGGCTGCACTATTACGTGTCCTTCGCCGGAGTCGACCCGAACAACCAGCGCCGCGGCGCCATGTCGACCCTCCTGCAGGCCCTGATCGACCGCGCCGACGCCGAAGGCTTCGCCTGTTACACCGAAGCCAGCTCGGCCGGCGGCACATTCGCCGCGCGCAGGGCAGGCTTCGTCGAGATCGGCCACAAGATCGAGATCCCGGACGGCCCAACCCTGCGGCCGATGTGGCGGGAACCGCGATGACCGCCGGCGACCAGGTCCTCATCTGGACAACGGCCGAGGTGGACGGCGGCCAGGTGCCCGCCGAGCACCTGCCGTACGTCCGCGAGATCCTGGAATGGTCCCGGGACTATCTGGTCTCCTCCCACGAGCAACTCGGCCGGAGCGGCCCGGTTTGCCCTTACACCCAGCCATCATTGCGCAAGGGACTCTTCTACCTGGCGGCCGTCCAGACCCCGGACGTGCCCGCGGCGATCGAAGGATTGCGCTCATGGCACGGCCGCCTCACGGCAACATTGTCCGAGGACGACCAAGAGCTCCTCACAATATTGCTCGCATTGCCCCACCTCGACTACACCGATTCCACCGAGCTGGACAACCTGCAACGCGAAGCAAAGGACCACTTCGTCGCCGACGGCCTGATGATCGGCCAGTTCCACCCGGTGTGCGACGAACCTGGCCTCTGGAACGCCCAGTTCAAAGCCCTGCGCGCCCCAGTACCCCTGCTGGCCGTACGCAAACTGGTGGTCTTCGACCTGCCCTTCGTGATCGACACGGACACACACGCCGAGAGCTACCTGCAGCGCTTCGCCCCGGACATCCCCACCCGGATCCGCGACCAGCTCGTGAAGCGCGTCTCCAGCCCGTCTGAGGACCTGGCCACAGCGAAAGGGTGATCTGCCATGACCATGCCGCAAGGGATCCTGCCAGTCGTGTTGTCCGCCGGAGCCACGGCCGCGGCAAGCGTCGCCTGGGTCGTCCGGTCCAGGCGGCAGTCCATGGAAGATCTCCGTCTCAAGCCTCGCGAAACCCCCAAACGCGACTCAGTGCTCGACGACCTCCACGCGGCGGGCAGGTGGTCGAAATGATCACCCGCCTGCTGCTGATCCTGATCACCCTGGCGGCTCTCTCGGCATTCGACGTAGACATCCGCACCCTGTCGACAAACCTGCTCCCGGCAGCGGTGATAGACGCGGAGGGATGGTCCCGATGACCACACTCCCAACAATCGCAGCCTCAGTCCGCGTCCTGCCGGTAGTCCTCTTCGGCGACGTGACCGCAGTACTGATAGCCCACGCCGACCAGGACGAACACCGTTTACTACCAACAAACCCAGCCACCTCAGACCAGGCCGGGTGGTCCCGATGAGCGAGTCCTCCGCCGTGCGAACGGCCCACTCACAAGTCCTTTTGTCCACAACCCCCGCCAAACCTATTGCCCACCCCCCACCCCCGATAGACTGGGCAAGGGCCGTCCCCCCGGAGGAGGGTGGGGGCCGCGAAGAGCATTCTGTGCGGATTCTGCCGGTGGTGCTGTTCGCGGCTGTCGCGGCGGCGGTGATCGCTTGGGCGCTCAGGGCCAATGCGAGGTTCCTGCCCACTGGTTTTGTTCCGCGGCACGCGTTCGGGGCGACGAGTCATCATGCCGGGGAAGATGCTTTTGTTCCTCCTGCTCCCGTCACTGGCGATCCCGTGGTGAATTATCCGGGGCTGGCCATGCTGGCGGTGCACCTGACGGCGCTCGGCATTGTGCTCGCCGCGTGGTGCGTCCGGCGGTACTTCCGCCGGCCAGATCGGAACGTTCACAGTGTGCCCGCGCGACTTTCCTTTGCCGCACTGGGTTCGCTGGCTGCCGCGTTGGTCACGATCCCGGTCGCCGCGATTTCGCTGGGGAACGCGATCCTGTTCACCGGCACGCTGGCGGCCGCGATGACGGTGCTGCAGTACACATTCGTGCTCGTGCTCGTCGGGACTGCGCTGTTCGGCGTTCCGTAGTGAAGAAATGAGGTCAACCGATGCTCAACCGTAGAGGCACACTCAAACTCGGCGCCGCCGGAGGCGTGGCGCTGGCCCTGCCGGCGGAGCGTCTGGTGTCGGCGGCCCTCGGCAACGCGCCCACGGCGCAACCGTTCTCGGTGCCGTTGCCGATCCCGCCCGTGCTGTCCCCTGTGTACTCCGATCGCTCCACGGATTACTACGAACTCTCGGTGCGGCCAGGCGTTGCCGAGATCCTGCCAGGCGTCCAGACCAATGTGATCACGTACAACGGCAGCTTCCCGGGACCGACGATCAAAGCCAGGCGCGGCCGGGCGGTCAAAGTGGCCGTCACCAACCGCTTGCAGACACCTTCGGCCGTGCACCTGCACGGCGGGATTGTGCCGCAGGACAGCGACGGCCACCCGCTCGACGTCATCCAGCCCGGTAAGCACCGGGTCTACCACTACCCGAACGACCAGCGCGCGGCCACGCTGTGGTACCACGACCACGCGCACCACCTCGAAGCCGAGCAGATCTACAAAGGACTGTGCGGGCTGTATCTGATCGAGGATCGCAAGGACGCACCGAGCCTGCCCAAGGGCCAGTTCGACATCCCGCTGATGTTCCGGGACATTGCACTGGACGACAAGGGCCAATTGCTGTGGGCGATCTTCGACGGCCAACGGCGCAATACAGTTCTGGTCAACGGAGTGCCGCAGCCGGTGCTGAAAGTGCGCCGGCGCAAGTACCGGCTGCGCCTGGTGAACACGTCGAACGAGCGCATGTTCTCCTTCCGGCTCAGCAACGGCGGCGAGTTCGTGCAGGTCGCCACGGACGGTGGCCTGATGGCGCGGCCTGTGCGCCGCACCGAGATCTCGCTGTGGCCGGCCGAACGCGTCGAGGTCGTCGTCGACTTCAGCAAGCAGCGCGGCGGCACGAAGATCATGCTCACCAACGCCAACGGCGGTGACGTGGCGAGTACGTCGCAGATCATGCAGTTCGAGGTCATCGACGGCATTCGCCGGGACGCCCCGGACAACGACGACAGCGAAGTGCCGCCGAAGCTCAGCGTGCTGCCCGCGATCGGCGCGCCGGTGATGATGACCAGGAAAGTCGTGCTCAGCTTCGACGCCAAGAACATGGTCTTCCTGATCAACGGCAAACCATATGACCCGCACCGGATCGACTACACGGTCAAACGGGGCAGTACCGAGATCTGGGAGGTCACCAACGCCGACCCGGACCCGATCCCGCATTCGCTGCATGTGCACGTGGTGCAATTCCGGGTATTGGACCGCAATGGCAAAGCAGTTGAACCGTGGGAGGCCTACCCGAAGGACACGGTGTCGATCCCGGCAGGCGAGACGGTACGCCTGCTGATCAGGTTCGATGCCCCCTACACAGGTGTTTTCCCGTTCCACTGCCACTTCGTCGATCACTCGTCGGTCGCCATGATGGCGCAGATGAGGATCGTCGCGTGACAGGGTCCACCATGGACTAGTCTCGGGTGCATGGCGAGGTATTTCGACGTGCACCCGGACAATCCACAGCGGCGCTCGATCCTGCAGGTCGTCGACATGCTGCGCAACGACGGACTGATCGCCTACCCGACCGACTCGTGTTTCGCCCTGGGCTGTCAGCTGGGAAATCGCGACGGCATCGACCGGATCCGCCAGATCCGGCACCTGGACGACCGGCACCACTTCACTCTGGTGTGCCAGGACTTCGCGCAGCTCGGGCAGTTCGTCTACGTGGACAACGACGTCTTCCGCGCGATCAAGGCGGTCACTCCGGGCAGCTACACCTTCATCCTGCCCGCGACCAAGGAAGTCCCGCGCCGCCTGCTACACCCGAAGAAGAAGACCGTCGGTGTGCGCATTCCCGACCATTCTGTGGTCCAGGCCCTGCTCGCCGAACTCGGTGAACCCCTGCTGTCCAGCACGCTGCTGCTGCCCGACCAGGAGGAACCGATGACCCAGGGCTGGGAGATCAAGGAACGCCTCGACAACGTCATCGACGCCGTGATCGACTCCGGCGAATGCGGCACGGTCCCGACGACCGTGATCGACTTCTCCCAGGGTGAGCCCGAGATCGTTCGTGCGGGCGCGGGAGACGTCTCCCGCTTCGAATGACCGTTCATTGTGGATTAGTCCGGCTGGACGCCTGAGCTGGGCATTGTAGGCTCGATGTGTGCTCGTCGTGCGGGTGCTCGGGCCCGTGGAAGTGACGGTCGAAGGGACGCGCGTCGACCTCGGTGGGACGTTGCCGAGGCGGCTGCTGACGGCCTTGGCCGTTGCCGATGGGCAGGTAGTGCCGGATGACCGGCTCGCGGAGCTGGTCTGGGGCCGGCAGCAGCCGGCAAAGGTGAGCGCTGCGCTCCAGGTGTACGTGTCCAGGCTGCGTAAGGCGCTTGGACCGGACGGCCGGGACGTCGTGGAGCGCGACGGCATTGGCTATCGCCTCCGCGCGGAGCTGGACGCGGCTGTGTTCACCAACGCAGTCGACGAGTACCGGAAGCTGAACGACCCTGTTGAGATCATGCGTGGGCTTACCGAGGCCCTGGATCTCTGGCGGGGTGAGCCGTATGCGGATCTCGACGACGTCGATGCGGCGCGTACGAGGCTGAAAGAGCTGAGGGAAGTCGCGCTCGAGGAGCGTGCTGCGGCACGTGTGGCCAGCGGCGACGCGGCGGGCGCGGTGCCTGACCTGGAGGAGCTGGTCAGGGCGGCGCCGCTGCGTGAGCGACGGTGGGCGCTGCTGATCCTGGCTTTGTACCGCGGCGGGCGGCAGGGTGACGCGTTGGCGACGGTTCGCCGGGCGCGGCAGGTCCTGGCCGACGAGTTGGGCGTGGATCCAGGCGATGAGCTGCAGGATCTGGAACGCCAGGTACTCGCGCACGACCCGCGCCTGACCGTGCCGGAGCCAACGCGGTCGCAGCCGGGCGGACGACCGCTGACCTCGTTCCTCGGGCGTGAAGCGGAACTGAGCACAATCGCGGAGCAATTGGCCACGCAGCGGCTGGTGAGCCTGATCGGGCCTGCTGGGGTCGGCAAGACCAGGCTTGCGGTGGAGTACGTGGGCAAAGCATGGTTCGCACGGCTGGCGGACGTGCGGCAGTCGGGGGAGCTGCCGAGCGTTGTGGCTGATGCGGTCGGTCTGATCGCGGTGCAAGATGACCCGATCACTGCGACAATCCGCACGATTGCTGCGAGGTCCGGCTTGTTGGTGCTGGACAATTGCGAGCATGTCGTGGCCGCGGCGGCTGAATTGGCGATGACATTGATCGCAGGTTGTCCGCAGCTGAAGATCCTGGCGACGAGTCGTGAGCCGTTGGGCGTGGACGGCGAGGTCACGGTCGTCATCGACCCCCTGCCGCCGGCGAGCGCGGACGCGTTGCTGGTCGACCGGGTGCAGGCGATCAGGCCGGGATGGCATCCGTCGCCGGAAGAACTCGCCGACGCTCGCCGGATCAGTGCCGCGTTGGACGGACTGCCACTGGCCATCGAGCTTGCTGCCGCGCGTGCCCGGATGTTCGGGCTCAGTGAGATCGCCGAACGCCTGGACGACCGGTTTGCCCTGCTTGGGCAAGTGCCGCGTGGATCGCTGGCGGTGCACGCCACCCTGGAGGCGGCGATCGGCTGGAGCGTGGACCTGCTGTCCGAAGAGGACAGAGCGCTGCTGCTCAGACTGTGGCCGTTCGAAGGCGGGTTCTCACTGGAAGCGGCCGAACACCAGAACGGTGGCCAAGCGCTCGAGTCACTGTCCTCATTGGTCACACGATCGGTGGTGGTCGCGGACACGACCGTGATGCCGACCAGGTACCTGCTGTTGGAGAGCGTGCGCGCGTACTGCGAGTCGATCGATCCGGATCCGGCGCGGACGCGCGCGGCGCACGCCGAGTGGGTGCACGAGCTTGGCCGGCGTTGCCTCGTTGCAATGCGTGGCAAACGCGCTGACTGGTATCTGCGGGTGCTGAGCCGTGAGCTGCCGAATATCCGCGCCGGCCTCAAGCACGACCTTGAGCACGCGCCCGGCGAGGCGCTTCAGACGTTGGTCAGGCTCGGGCTGCTGTTCACGCGGACTGTGCACAAAATCGAGGCTGCGACGCTGGCACGTGACGTGCTGGCCGCGGCTTCGGACGCGCCGGCGTTCCAGCGGGCGCGAGGCATGGTGGTCTTGCTCGCGCTCACCGCAATCGGGGGTGATCGCGCTGCGGCTGGGCGGTTGCTGGCAGACGCATTCGAGGTGGCGAAGGACATTGGCGACGACGAAGACCCGCTCGACGTCAGTGAGCTCTACTACCATTTGGCGTTTTGCTCGGTCGAGATCGCCGACGTACCGAACACATTGCTCGCGACAGAACGTGCAATCCGGATAGGCATTCCCTCGATCGCACGCGCAGCAGAAACCGTGCGTGCAGCCGCATACGTCGTGCAAGCCCACGTTGAAGGTGACGTCCCCGCCATGCTCGACGCAGCCCGCGTAGCCCGACGGCTCGGCCGTGGCTTCACTGCGGGCTGGTCAAGCCTGGTGTTCGCCGAGGCCAATGCACTGGCAGGCGACGCGGCAGAGGCACTGAATGCTGTGAGGCACGCCCTCGGAGTATTCAATCGTGAACAGGACATTCCGAACGCAATCGGAGCCTTCTACTTCGCCGCCGTGGCCTTCGCACGTACAGGTCGTCCCTTCGACGCAGTACGCCTGCTCACCGCGGTGCACGAACACGCGAACCGCTTCGTTGCCCGACCACCCACGTTGCTTGTGCATGAAATCGACTGGGTCGATGAGGCACTCGCGGACGTGCTGGAACCCGCCGAGCGCGCGGTCGCCGAGGCCGAGGGCCTGCAACTGACGTGGGCCGACATGGTCGACCTGGTGATGACAGCGTAGCGACACAGACTGGCTGTGAGCAGCATGGACGTCAATCAGAGGTGGTCGTGCAAGTGATCTGTAAGCGGCGATTTTCATAGTGACCGTATGAACGTCGAGGCCAACGGGCACCAGTTCGCGTACATCAGGCGCGGGCAGGGCGAGCCGTTACTGTTGATCCAGGGGATGAGCGGCCACCACGACATGTGGGGCGACTGGTTCCTCGAGCTGCTCGAACCCCACTTCGACGTGGTCGCATATTCGCATCGAGGCATCTCGACCAGCTCCCGGGCCGACGCCCCCTTCACAATCGCGGACCTCGCCGACGACGCGGCCGGCATCATCACCGCATCGGGCTGGCAACGCGCCCACATCCTCGGAATTTCCCTCGGCGGAATGGTCGCCCAGGAGCTGGCGCTCCGCCACGCGGACTCGGTGCAAACCCTGACCATCGGTTGCAGCTGGGCAGGCGGCCCGTCAGTCGCCCTGGCGGAGACCGCGCGCCGCATGGTCGACGCAATGGCCACCCGCGACGTCGAACATGCCCTGAAGACCGGCTACGAAGCCAACCTATCTCCACGCTTCGCCGCCGACCCCACCAACTTTTCCCGCTACGCCAAGCTTTCCTTGTCCCAGCGCGTCCCCGTCCCAGTCGTCCTCATGCAATGGGACGCCGCACAGAATCACTCGGCCTACGCCCGGCTCGCCAACATTTCTGCCCCAACCCTGGTAATTCACGGCACAGCCGACGCCTGTATGCCTCACCGCAACGGCGAACACATCGCTTCCTTGATCCCAGGCTCCCGCCTCGAACTCCTCCCCGGCGTCGGACACCTCTTCTGGTGGGAACAACCCCAGCGCACTGCTGACCTCTTGCTGTCCCACACACTCCAGAATTCAAGCTGACCAGTATGGACATAAACGTCCTGATTAGAATCTCGGCCAGGTTGGTGCTGAGTATTCGCGGCCTGCCCGCTCTGTCGCCGACTCATGCGTGACTTCACCGAGATCCTTGCGACTGTCGCTTGCCTGCCGGAGTCAATGCTGTTTGCCTAGGCCTGGTTCTTGCCCCACCTGTTGATCCAGCCTTGTCGGTGAGGGCAAGTCCCCGCCCGGCAACGCGCTGGTCTTCAACTGCTCGGGACCGAACCAGGCCCGCCGGATCTTTACCGCGTCAACCGGTCTTGTGGGCGCTTCCGTGGACGTCAGTGCCTTGTCCTAATGGCTGGCGCTCTGTCCATTAGGGACTCTGGTTGGTCGTAGCCTGCTCTGGGATTGGGTGATTGTGGGGGTGGGGTCGCTGATGTGCAGGATTGCGTCGGTTTTGTCGAGGGTTTCTTGGTTGAGGGGGAAGTAGCCCTGTTGTGGGGTTGTGTCGGTGCGGGTGTTGGCGGGAGGGATTGCGGTTGCTGGGGTGAGGGCCCAGATGGGGGTGCGGCTTTGCTGGAAGCCTTCGTAGGTGTCCGGTTCGGGGGCTTGGAGGTTGAGGGTTTCGCTGCGGCCCAGGGTGCTGGCGATGAATGTGTACCGGTCGTCGAGCAGCGAGGCCAGGATGGCCCCGGCGGAGAACCAGGTGAGGGTCATGCCTGCCATGGGCATGGCGCTCCTGCTTCGTTGGAGGTGGACGTTGTGGGCGAAGACCAGGGTCGGCCCGCGCCTGGCCTCAATGGTTCGGATGTCCAGGAGGTTCTGGGCCATGAGTGCGTCTCGGGTGGCGAGCAGGCTTGAGATGCGGGCGGTCTCGTCGTCGATGCGCTGGGCTGATTGTTTGTGGTACCGCAGTAGGCCGAGGGCTGTGGTGAGGTGGGTTTTGGCCCTGAACCAGTGGGCGCGTGATGTTGCTGCGATCAGTTCCGGGGCGCGTGCGTAGAGCGAGGTGAGCATGTCGTCGGCGATTGCCCGCAGTGCTTCGGCTTGGGGTGTGGCGCCGATTGACTTGGTTGGGTCCAGGATTGCCTCGGTGCGGTTCCACTGTTCGTCGTCGCCGACGAGGCTGAGGTCCTGGTCGAGGTTCAGGTAGTCGCGGGCGTATTCGAGATAGATCCGCGGGCTGGGTGCGCTGGTGTTCTCCATCTCGGCGTCGAAGCCGTGGAAGGTCAACTGCTCTTCCGGCGGACGGTTCTCGTTGTGGTGGCGCATCCAGGTGACCAGGTGCCTGTTGGCGTCCACGGCTCCGAAGCCGGTTGAGAAGCCTTCGCTCATCACTGTGTCGAGGGTTCCCACTCCGTCTTGGACGAAGTCGTTCACGATGAGTGCCGCTGCTCGGTCGACCTCCAGGGCGATCGACCTGAAGCCGAGGCCCGCCAGTTGACTGAACAGCTCGTTGCGGACCCAGGCGAAGGCCGGCTCCTTGTGGGCCGGTTCGCCGAGTGCAAGCAGTTCGCATGACGGGGTGACGAAGTCTCGAATGTCCTGAGTCATGTGTATGAATCGTATCGTTGAAAGCTCGGTTGATACTTTTGTGGCGCTGGCCTCTCGGCAGTGCTGTAAAGTCTCAAACCGATGATCACCCTGCGGCCGGCTGACCTCGCGCGTGAGCACGGCCTCTCGACCCAGGCGGTCCGTAACTACGAGCGGGACGGGTTCATCCCGCCCGCGGAGCGCACTCAGAGCGGTTACCGGATTTACACCGAGGTGCACGCGGCAGCGCTCCGCGCCTATCTGGCGCTCATTGCGGCATATGGGCACTCAATCGGCGGGCAGATCATGACTGCGATCCACCGGGGCGCACTCGAGGATGCACTTCGGAGCATTGCTTTTGGGCACAACCAATTGCTCCGAGATCAGGACACTCTCGATGCGGTGCGCACGGCGGTCAATCACCTGGCAATGGAGTCCACTGTGGCTCCAGATCGGCCGATTGCCCGGAGTGTCGGTGAACTCGCACGTCAGCTCCGGGTCACCCCGGCGACCCTGCGTTCCTGGGAGGATGTCGGCATTCTCGTCCCAGTGCGGGACCCGGTCACCGGATATCGCGTCTTCCAAGCGAGCGACATCCGCGATGCCGAGCTCGCCCATCTCCTCAGGCGCGGGGGCTATCCATTGGACCGCATATCCACCGTGGTTCAACAGATTCGGACAGCCGGCGGCACGGAAACCCTGTCCAGGGCTCTTGATGACTGGCGGCGGAAGCTGACCACGCAGGGCCTGGCCATGCTCGACTCGGCGGTGCACCTCAGCCGCTATCTGGGCCTGATCGACCTGCTGGACTAGGCTCATCAGGGTGACGGATGGTGAGCTGATCGTGGAGTTCGCCCTGGTCCGCCTGGATTATCCAGAGCTGGACCTGGAAGAGGCCGCCGCACTCGTGGTCCGCCGGATGGGCCCGGACCGCATGCTCGAGTTCGCCTCCGACAACCTCGCCACCCGCGGGGAGTTGCGTGGCGCGGTCTTTCCCTCTGCTGTGGAGCACGTGATGCGCGTGGTCTTGACGCTGCGTGGCCCCGCCGACTGATCAGTGCCTGCCGCTCGTACTTCTGGCTGATCTGAAGTGCCACATGCTCTCGTACCATGAGTTGGTGTACGACCCCGTTCATGACAAGCCGCGCCCCCGGATGTGGTGGGACTGGGTGCTGGCTGGGCTGATCATGGCCGCCGCGGTGCTTGAGGGCACGCTGCGAGCCGGCATTCCGTCGCCGGTTGTGTCCGTGATCGTGGCTGTGGGGCTGGCGCCCACGGTGTTGTGGCGCCGGACCAGGCCGTTGTTGATGGTCGGGATCGCGTTCGGGGTCTGCATGGTGGTGCCGCTGGTGCTGGGTGCCGAGTCGGACCTGAACACGATGGTGTTCCTGTTGCTGCTGGTGTACTCGTTGTTCCGGTGGGGGTCCGGGCGCGACACCACGATCGGCGCCGGGATCATCGTGGCCAAACTGGGAATCTCGACGGCCACCGGCCATATGAGCCTGGTCGAGCTCGGTGGCGGATTCGTCATCCTGTTCTCGGTCAGTGCGGTGGGGGCGGCGTTGCGGTTCCGCGCCAAAGCCCGGATGCGTGAGCTTGACCAGGTCAAACTGCTCGAACGGGAGCGGCTCGCGCGCGACCTGCACGACACGGTCGCGCATCACGTCTCGGCGATGGCGATCCGGGCCGGGGCGGGTCTCGCGGCCGCGGAGACGAGTCCGGACGCGGCGACCGAGGCACTCTCCGTGATCGAGTCCGAAGCGTCGCTGGCCCTGACCGAGATGCGCACGATGGTCCGTGTTCTGCGCCAGAACGAGCCGGCGGAGCTCGCGCCCAGTCCGCGTATCGGTGACCTCGAGGATCTGGTGCGATCGGGGCCTGGGCCGAAGGTCGACGTCGAGATCACCGGCCCCATCGACGACCTCCCGCCATCGGTCGCGACAGCGATCTACCGCCTCGCCCAGGAGTCGGTCACCAACGCGAGGAGACATGCGCACCGCGCGACTCGGATCGAAGTCCGTGTCAAAGCCGACGAAACATCGGTGCAATTGCGGGTCACCGACGACGGCGACGCCAGCCCAGCCACATCGCCTGGTCACGGGCTCGTCGGCATGATGGAACGCGCCGATCTGCTTGGCGGTACGTGTGAAGCCGGGCCGAATGCCGACCGCGGCTGGACTGTGACGGCCGTATTGCCCCGATCGGGAGCCGCGAGATGACGATCCGGGTGGTCGTCGCCGACGACCAGGAGATTGCCCGGACCGGGTTGACGATGATCCTCAACGCGCAACCGGACATCGAGGTCGTCGGTGAGGCCGCGGACGGTCGGCAGGCGATAGCACTCGCGCAACGCCTGCGCCCGGACGTGTGCCTGTTCGACATCCGGATGCCCGGGGTCGACGGCATCGAAGCCACTCGCACGCTGGCCGGACCGGCCGTCGCCGATCCGCTCGCCGTCGTCGTGATCACCACCTTCGACCTTGATGACTACGTCTACGCAGCGCTACGTGCAGGCGCGCGCGGGTTCCTGCTCAAGGACTCCGGCCGCGCAATGCTCGTCGAGGCGGTCCATGCCGCGGCGAAGGGCGATGCACTTATTGCACCGAGTATTACTGCGCGGTTGCTCGGAGCATTTGCCACGACAGGGCCCGCATCACCGCCGGTGCAACCCATCGATGTGCTCACCGATCGGGAGGAACAGATCCTCGTCGCGGTGGCAGGCGGTCGGACCAATGCCGAGATCAGTGACGAGTTCCACATCACGCTCAGCACCGTCAAGACTCACATTGCCAGCCTGATGACCAAACTGGGCGCACGCAATCGCGTCGAGATCGCCATGTGGGCGTACGAGACCAATCGCGTGCGGAACGCATTCCGGCACAGGTAGCCGAAAGTACGACCTCGCCGCCGGACTATCGGGTGGTTCGGCTCAGGCCCAACTTCCGATGAGACGCCGGGCTTGCGGCGGCACGATCTGCCTATGACAAAGGCAATCGCCCGGGCCAGACCGAGATGGCGCGTGCCCGCCGCGTTGATCCTGCTCAGTGTCGTGCCGATGATCGGCGGTGCAATGCGGCTGGCCGATCTCGGTGGCGGCGGGCCGGTCACGGCGGACAACGCGAGGTTCTTCGAAGCGCCCGTGCCAGTGGTGCTGCACATCTTCTCTGCCAGTGTGTACTGCGTCCTGGGAGCACTGCAGTTCGCTCCGCTCCGGCGGACGTGGCACCGTAACGCCGGGCGAGTCGTAGTCCCTTGTGGACTGACTCTGGCGCTGAGCGGGCTGTGGATGACCCTGTTCTACGAGAGCCCGGACGGGGTTGTACTCGCCGGCTTCCGGCTTGTGTTCGGCACAGCCATGGTGCTGTCGCTCGTGCTGGGCTTCACCGCGATCCGGCAGCGGGACATCCTGCGGCATCGCGCCTGGATGATCCGCGGGTACGCCATCGGCATCGCAGCGGGCACGCAGGCGCTGCTCCATGTGCTGTGGATCCCGTTCTTCGGCACACCGACCGGCTTGACCAGTGAACTCCTGATCGGGTCCGGCTGGGTGATCAACCTTCTCGTGGCCGAACGGGCCATTCGTTCCAAGGAGATCCGATGAAGGCAATCGTTCAAGACCGCTACGGCTCAACCAGCACTCTCAAGTTCAGCGAAGTCGACAGTCCGACGCCTCGGAGCAATGAGGTGCTCGTGAGAGTGCATGCAGCCGCACTCAACGCGTACGACTGGCACGCCATGCGAGGCGACCCGTACATGGCGCGCTTGGTATTCGGCTTAGGCGGCCCCAAAAGGAAAATCAGGGGCAGGGACTTCGCTGGTCAGGTCGAAGCTGTTGGCAGCGCGGTGACCTCGTTGCGCCCTGGCGACGAGGTGTACGGCGACCTCGGTGACGCCAACGGAGCGTTCGCCGAGTATGTGTGCGTCCCAGCCGACAGCGTGGACCTGAAGCCCGCCAACCTGACCTTCGAACAGGCGGCCGCAGTGCCGCTTGCCGCGATCACCGCCTTGACAGGACTGCGCGATGTGAACGTGGGAGAACGCGTTCTGATCAACGGTGCGTCAGGCGGTGTCGGAACATTCGCGGTGCAAATCGCGAAGGCGTTCGGTGCACATGTGACCGCGGTGTGCAGCAAGAGGAACGCCGACCTGGTCAGTTCACTCGGTGCGGACCGCGTGGTCGATTACACGCAGGAGGACTTTGCTCGCACCGAGGATTGCTACGACATTGTGTTCGACCTGGTGGGCAATCGCTCGCTGACTGACCTGCGAAGCGTACTGACGCCCAAAGGCACGCTCTTGCTGTGCGGCGGAGGCATATACGAGGGCGGTAGCCTGTTCGGGCCGATGCGCCTCGTCATCAAAGCCCGGTTTGTATCACCCTTTGTCCGGCACCGGTTGCGTCTGGTCATGGCCGAGGCGAGTACGGAGAACCGGACAGCGCTGCGAGAGCTCCTCGAATTGGGGAAGGTCAAGCCCGTCGTCGACCGGACCTACCAGCTGGCCGAGACCGCCGAGGCCCTCCGGTATCTCGAGGAGGACCATGCCCGGGCGAAGGTCGTCATCACCGTGGCCTAGTCACCCTGCGTGACTGGAAAAGCCCGGGAACTAAGGTCGGGGTCTGAACGACCAGTTGACCGACCATCGGTATCGGGACACGAAGGGCCACCCTCATGTTCGTCAGGCGTATGTCCGCCGCTCTGTTGATCGCCGGGACGGTCCTGCTCGCGGGCGGGGTGCCTGCGCTCGCGCACACTGCGCTCAAGAGCAGCACCCCCGCCAAAGGCTCTTCGATCGCCTCCGCACCGCCGGAGATCGTGCTGACATTCAGCGAGCCGGTGCAGGTCGAAGCGGGTGCGATCACGGTCACTGGACCCGGCGGAGTCCAGTGGACCGTGGGTCCGGCGTCCGTCGCCGGTGCCGTTGTCACGGCCCCTGCGACGCCTGCGGGACCCGCCGGTCAATACACCATCAATTATCGCGTCATTTCCGAAGACGGCGATCCGGTCCGTGGAACTGTTCCGTTCGCGCTCACTGCCGCAGTTCCTGTCGCCACCTCCACGACATCGTCACCCACCGCCGTGACAACCACGACGACAACCCCACCGACCACTACGGTCACCGCGCCGCCACCTGCGACGACCCAGCAGACAACCCCTACTGCCCAGCAGACCGGGGACAGCGGCGGAATTCCGGCGTGGGTATGGATCGTCGGTGCGATAATCGTTGTGGGTGCGGGAGTTTTCGCTGGTATGCGAATGAGCAAGGGTAAATCTCCGCAGGATTCCTGACGGTCCGGGGAAACAGGGGGTGAGGTCTTCACAAATCAGGCCACACCACCTCATTTCCTGCGCGTGGGCGGCTCACTGGTGTGGGCCGCCCCGGACTGCGAATCTGGTTGTCGTGTGCGGGTCACCAGGCACGCTGTGACGACTGGAGGTCGTAGAGGTGACCAACTTCGCTGTCAGCCTCCCGCGGGAAGATTTCGAGTGTCTCGACGCGAACACGAGCGCGGGACCAGTGGTCAGGGTCGCGGTCAGGGCATTGCGCGTCGCGGGATCGCCCCGGATCGCGGGTGAGAACTTGGAGCATGTCCGGGCATTGGCCGACACCCCGGACGAACTGCCGCCGATCATTGTGCACCGCGACACGATGCGGGTCATCGACGGCGTGCACCGATTGCGAGCGGCCAAACTCCGTAATCAGCATGACATCGCTGTCCGGTTCTTCGACGGCGACGAGGCGGACGCGTTCGTGCTCGCGGTGCGGACGAACGTGTCGCACGGCCTGCCGCTGTCCCTGGCCGAGCGCAAAGCGGCCGCGAACAGCATTGTCACCACGCATCCGCACTGGTCGGACCGGCTGATCGCGTCGGTGACGGGGCTGTCGGCCAAGACCATCGGCGAGGTCCGGCGCAACAACAAGGTGCCACAGCCGGAAAGCCGCGTCGGTCAGGACGGCCGGGTGCGGCCGATCAACAGTCTGGAGAAGCGCAGGCTCGCCAGTACGTTGATGCGGGAGGACCCGAACCTGTCGTTGCGGCAGGTCGCCAAGGCGGCTGGGATCTCACCGGAGACCGCGCGGGCGGTTCGTGCACGGTTACAGCGCGGTGAGGACCCGACTGTGCGAAAGCGCGTTGGGTCAAGGAAAGTCGAGGATAAGCGGCAGCAGCAACAAGTGCGGACGCCACCGCCGTTGCCCATGCCCGACCGGATCACTGTGATGCGGTATCTGCGAACCGATCCGACGCTTCGCTTCTCCGAGACCGGGCGCACACTGCTGCGGCTGCTGGACGTGCACTCGATGAGCAACGACCGGTGGGCGACGATGGTGCGCAATGTGCCGCCCCATGCCCGGGAGACGATCGCCCAAGCGGCCCTGGAATGTGCGCGGGTCTGGCGCACAGTCGCGGAACAACTGGAACGAAACAGTTACGGCGCGCACTGAGTAGGAGATGCTGACAATGGTGGGTATTCCCGCGATCGCGCCGTACCCGCTGCCGGCCCTGGCCGACCTGCCGGGCAACGTGGCGAACTGGGTCGCCGACCCCGATCGCGCGGTTCTGCTGATCCACGACATGCAACGCTATTTCGTCCGGCCGTTCCCGCACAGCATCGCCGGTGAACTGGTCGCGAACATCGCTCAGCTGCTGGACCAGTGCCGGTCACTGGACGTCCCGGTGGCCTACACCGCCCAGCCGGGCGGGATGACCGAGCAGGAACGTGGTCTGCTCAAGGACTTCTGGGGACCAGGAATGCGGGTCGACCCCGCCGACCGCGAAGTGGTCGACCCGCTCACGCCGCATCCGGCGGACTGGATTTTCACCAAGTGGCGCTACAGCGCCTTCCACCGTTCCGATCTGCTCGCCAGGATGCGCGAGCGGCAACGTGACCAGCTGATCATCTGCGGTGTCTACGCGCATGTCGGGATTCTGATGACCGCGGTGGACGCGTTCACCAACGATATTCAGCCTTTTGTGGTCGCTGACGCGGTTGCCGACTTCACCGCGGACTACCACCGGCTTGCCGTGCAGTATGCCGCCGAGCGGTGCGCGGTCGTGGTGACGACCAAGGAGCTCCTGTGGACCTCCTAGACCGCGTGCTGGCCGCTGAGCCGCCGCCGTTCGCCTTGCTGCACCGGCCGACCACGATCGGTCACGACCGGTTGGACGTCCTGGTCGGCGAGGTGTCCACACCGGACACGCTGGCGGAGATCCCGCTGGCCGAGCAATCCGAGCCAGGGCAGGAAGTCCTGGTGATCGTGCCGTACCGGCAGCTCGCCGAACGGGGGTTCGGCTGTGTGCAGGACGGCTCGCCGCTGATCGCCATGCGCGTGACCGAACAGGCCGTGCTGCCGGTCCATGAAGTCCTCGCCCGGATTCCGGTTGTGCCGATCAAGCTGACCGGCGGGCATTTCGACGTCGACGACGACACGTACGCCGGCACCGTGCAGAAGATCATCACCGACGAGATCGGCACGGGTGCGGGCGCGAACTTCGTGATCAAACGGACGTATCTGGCCGATATCACCAGTTACCGCGCGGCCAGTGCGTTGACGTTCTTCCGCAGGCTGTGTGAGCGTGAATCGGGGGCTTACTGGACTTTCATCGTCCACACCGGAACGCACACTTTCATCGGTGCCACGCCGGAAAGGCATGTCAGCCTGCATGACGGCATCGCGGTGATGAACCCGATCAGTGGGACGTACCGCTATCCGTCGACCGGGCCGACCCTGGCCGGCCTGATGGAATTCCTTGGCGACGGCAAGGAGAACGACGAGCTGCACATGGTCGTCGACGAGGAGCTCAAGATGATGGCCCGGATCTGCGACGAGGGCGGTCGCGTGGTGGGCCCGTATCTCAAGGAGATGGCGCGGCTCGCGCACACCGAGTACTTCATCGAGGGACGGTCCACACGCGACCCACGGCAGATCCTGTGGGAGACCATGTTCGCGCCGACCGTAACCGGGAGCCCGCTGGAGAGCGCGTGCCGCGTGATCGCGAAGTACGAGCCGAACGGCCGCGGCTACTACAGCGGTGTGATGGCGTTGATCGGCCGCAATCCCGGTGGTTCCCGGGCAATGGACTCGGCGATCATGATCCGGACCGCGGACATCGAGGACACCGGCCGCGTCAAGATCAGCGTCGGCGCGACCTTGGTCCGGCATTCCAACCCGGTGTCCGAAGTGGATGAAACTCGCGCCAAGGCGGCAGGCCTGCTGGCAGCATTCGATGTGGGCAAGCGCAACCAGTTCAGTGACGACCCGGATGTCAAGGCCGCGCTCGGCCGTCGGACCGTCGGCCTGGCGGACTTCTGGCTGGCAGGCACCTCCACGGCACTGCCTGACCCAAGCCTGCATGGGCTGGAGGTTCTGGTTGTGGACGCCGAGGACACGTTCACCGCGATGATCGCGCACCAGCTTCGTTCGCTGGGGCTGGTCGTACGCGTCAAACGGTTTGACGAACAGTACACATGGGACGATGTCGACCTGGTGGTGATGGGCCCTGGGCCGGGCGACCCGAACGACGTGGAACACCCACGGATCGCACACCTGCATTCGGCGATCGCCGCACTGCTGGCCGAACGCCGGAGGTTCGTCGCGGTCTGTCTGAGCCACCAGGTTCTGAGCCGGTCCCTGGGGCTCGAAGTCAAGCGCTGCAAGGTATCCAATCAAGGGACGCAACGCGAGATCGACCTGTTCGGCGACCGCGAGACCGTCGGCTTCTACAACGCCTTCGCCGCGCACAATCACGACGACAAGATCGACTGCCCGGGTACCGGCCTGGTCGAGGTCAGTCGTGAGCCCGGTACAGGCGAGGTCAATGCATTGCGCGGACCGCATTTCTCCTCGATGCAATTCCACGCCGAGTCGGTGCTCACCCTGGACGGCCCGCGCATTCTGGCCACCCGGATCAAGGAGGTGCTTCAGCTTTGAAGGCCATGATCGCCTGGTGGGATCTGACCCACTCCAAGCAGACCATCGACACACTGCGGGAGCACCTGCGCGAGGACGGCGTCAAGCCGTGGGCCGATGTCGTGGGGCTGCGGCTGAAGGTCTGGATCGCCGATCCGGCCGGCAACCGCTGGGGTGCGATCATGTTGTGGGAAACCGTGCCCGATCCCTGGGAGATGCCGCCGAACAAGGCCGCGAAGCTGATCGGCTATCCGCCCACCGAGCGGATCCGGTTCGACGTGGAGGCCACTATCGAGGGCGTCTTCACCGAGCCGGGCCTGTCCGGGATCGGCCTCGCGCTGGAGGCGCCGTGACCGCGCTGCACATCGCCATGCCCGAGTACTACCAGCCGCCGGCTGAGCCGATGGGCCTGTTCAAAGCATGGTTCGAGACGGCCAAGGCGGAAGGGGCCTCGGAGCCGGGTGTCGTCGCACTGGCCACAGTGGACGCGCACGGCGGCGTCTCCAGCCGGATGTGCCAGACCATCCGGATCACCGATCAGGGTTGGGTGTTCGCCAGTCACACCAACAGCCAGAAGGGCCGGGACATCGCGGCCACCGGCCGGGCTTCCGGTGTCTTCTACTGGCGTGAGCTCTACCGGCAACTGATCTTCGCCGGTCCGGTACGGCAATTGTCCGGTGAGGAAGCCGACGGGATCTGGGACGCGCGCAATCCACGCACACTCCCCATGTCCGTCGCGGCATGGCAAAGCGAGGTGCTGGAGGACGAGGAAGTCCTGCGTGCTGAGGCGCAACGGCTCGCTGGCCAAACACTTGTTCGGCCAGAGCGGTGGGTGGCGTACGAGCTCTTGCCGTCCACTGTGGAGTTCTGGCATGGAGATGACCCGGACCGGCTGTACCGGCGGCTGCGTTATGACCGTACGGACGACGGCTGGACGAGCTGCCGGCTACAGCCGTGAGGACTAGATCTGCAGGGTCCCGCGGGCGATCACGACGGCCTGGCCGGACACCTCGACCACGCCGATCTGCTCGGGCGTGCCGGTCACCTGCGCGTACATCTTCGATGTCCGGCCCATCTCGACACCTTGCCGGATCTCGATCCGCGTCCCGAACGGCACCAGGCCGTGCCGCCCGAGGTGGATCGCGAGCGGCCCGGCGGCTGAGCCGGTCGCCGCGTCCTCCGCCACGCCGTACGCCGGCGAGAACATTCGCGTCCGCCACTCGACGCCGCTGCCGGCAAAACAGTTGGCCGCCATGTCCAAGTGCTCGGCGAGCATCAGCAGATCCGGCCGGAGCGCCGACAGCGCCGGGATATCGGGCAGTCCGATGAACACATGCCTCGGCCCGTTCCGATAGACCTCGACCGGCAGGGTGGATGTTTTCAGGCCGAGTGCTTCCAGTAAATGATCAGTCTGTGGATAGGGCTGCCATTCCGGGACGGGCTGGCGCATCCGGGCCCAGTGGACTTTTCCGTCGATCCGGTCGAATTCGAACGGAATTGTCCCCATCCGGGTTTCCATTCCGATCCTGTCGCCTGCGATGAGCTCGCCGAGCACGAATGCGGTGCCCATGGTCGGATGCCCGGCGAACGGCAGCTCGTTGACCGGTGTGAAGATCCGTACCCGCACGTCGCCGTCGTTCTCCGGGGCCAGTACGAACACCGTCTCGGACAGGTTCATCTCGCGGGCGATCCGCTGCATCCGCTCGGCGGGAATGTCGTCGGCTTTCAGAAAGACGGCGACCGGGTTACCTTCGAGTGCGGTATCGGTGAACACGTCCGCGACAACGTAGTCATGCATTCGTGCACGCTACCGTCAGCCGTCCGGGGATGTCGAGTTCTCCGGTTGGACGCCGGTTGACAATTATTCGCCGTTGCCACTAGAAACGAGACGGGAAACGTCTGCGAGGTCTGATCGGAAATGACCGGAGTAATGGACACCACCGAACTGCGCCGGATTCACCGCGCGGTCGTCGAGGACTACATGAGCCGGCGGGGCGAGAACCGGCTGACCCGATACCTGCTCTTCACCGAGGACGGCAGCGCGGGACTGTACACAGGGGACACACCTGAGCCGATCGTGTCCAAGGGGCACGAGAAGCTCAAGGCGCACGGCGAATGGTCGCTGCGGATGTTCCCGGACTGGGTGTGGTTCAACATCGAGATCTTCGAAACCCAGGACGCCAACCGGTTCTGGGTCGAATGCGACGGCGAGGGCAAGATCCTGTACCCGTCCTACCCGCCCGGCCATTACCGCAACCATTTCATCCACTCGTTCGAGCTGCGCGACGGCAAGATCGTCACCCAGCGGGAGTTCATGAACCCGTACAACCAGCTCCGGGCGCTGGGCATCGAGATCCCGGTCATCAACCGGGGCGGAATCCCGACCTGAGGAGGGTCCTGGAGTGAAGGTCGACTTGACGGCGGCCACCGAGGCCGTCGAGCTGATCACCGGCGGCTGGCGGGCGCAATGCCTGTACACGGCGGTGAAACTGGGCATCCCGGACCTCATTCAAGCAGGTCAGACCACCAACAGTCAGCTGGCGGCGGCTACCGGTTCGAAGGAGGAGGGCATACACCGGCTGATGCGTCTGCTCACGGCGGTCGGTGTCTTCGAGGGCAACGGCACGGACGGCTACCGCAACACACCGGTGAGCACGGTCCTGCTCAACACGCCGGATTCGTTGCGGGACATGTGTTTGCTGTACGGCGAGGAGTTCTACACCGCCTGGGGGCACGCACGGGAGTCCATCACCACGCTGACGGCCGGCTTCGAAATCGCCTACGGTGAACCGCTTTACACATATCTGAGCCACGACGAGGACGCGACAGAACGCTTCCAGCTGGCGATGAAGGCCGGAAACCTGTTCTTCGACTACGTTCCGGAGGTCGTCGACCTGGCCGGGAAGACCTTTGTGGACGTCGGTGGCGGCCCCGGTCAGCTCACTGCGGCCATTCTCGGTGCAGTGCCGGACGCGCGGGCCAAGTTGATGGACCGTGAGCACGTGATTCCTGTGGCACGCGAGAACCTGTCCGCCTCGGTCGGGCTGGACCGGGTCGAGCTGTATCCCGGCGATATGTTCGAGTCCGTGCCCGAAGGCGGCGACATCTACTTCCTGTGCCGGGTACTGGCCGGGTGGAGTGACGACGCGATCGTCGGCGTGTTCGAGAACTGCCGCAAGGCCATGAAGGACTCCTCCGGCCGGCTGATCATCCTGGAACGGGTGGTGGTGGACGAGGATTCCACGATGCTGCCGGCGTTGTGGGACCTGCACCTGCTGATGACCAACGGCGGACGGCACCGCACGGTCGGCAAGTTCACGACCCTGCTGAACCGGGCCGGCCTGCGAGTCGAGCGGATCGCTGACCTGCCAGTGGAGACAACAGCCATCATCGCCGCGCCTTGATTGGGGATATCTCGAATGTGTGGGATCGCGGGCTGGGTCGCCTATGACAGCGATCTGACCACCCGGCAGGACATCGCTTCGGAGATGACGGCGACGATGGCGTGCCGGGGCCCTGACGACTCGGGGACCTGGATCCGCACGCATGTCGCGCTGGGCCACCGACGGCTGGCGATCATCGACCTGCCGGGTGGCCGCCAGCCGATGGTGTTCAGCACTCCGCATGGCGAGGTTTCGCTGGTCTACAGTGGAGAGACGTACAACTACGTCGAACTGCGTGACGAGCTGACCGGCAAGGGGCACAAGTTCCTGACCGACAGCGACACCGAAGTCGTTCTGCACGCATACCTTGAGTGGGGAGCCGGTCTTGCTGAGCGGCTCAACGGGATGTACGCGTTCGCTGTCTGGGACGGTCGCGACTCGAAGCTGGTGATGGTTCGGGATCGGTTGGGTATCAAGCCGTTCTATTACTACCCGACACCCGATGGGGTCCTTTTCGGATCAGAGCCCAAGGCAATTCTGGCCAATCCCGCCGTGCCGCGGGTGGTCGACATGGATGGCCTGCGTGAGCTGGTGGCATTCGCGCAGACGCCGCGCTGGGCGTTGTGGAAAGGCATGTACGAAGTCGAACCCGGCAAGGTTCTGACGGTTTCCCGTGCCGGTATTCAGGAGCGGACGTACTGGCGGCTGGAACCCAAGCCGCACAAAGACTCGCTTGAGACCACAATAGACACGGTTCGCGAACTGATGACCGACATCGTGCATCGCCAGTTGGTCGCGGACGTTCCGCGTTGTGTTCTGCTTTCCGGTGGCCTCGACTCCAGCGCGGTCACCGGACTTGCCGCTGGGCATCTGGCCGTGCAAGGTGAGCAGTTGCGGACCTTCTCGGTGGACTTCGTCGGCCGCGAGGAGTCCTTCAAGGCCGACGAGGCCCGCGACACCCCGGACACGCCGTTCATCCGGGATGTCGTGGACATGGTCAATCCCCAGCACAAGTTCGTCACACTGTCGTCGAAGGCGCTGACCGATCCCTCGTTGCGCCGCAAGGTCATCGCCGCCCGGGATATGCCCATCGGTTTCGGCGAGATGGACACTTCGCTCTACCTGCTGTTCGAGGCGATCCGAGCCGAGTCCACTGTGGCCCTGTCCGGCGAGTCGGCCGACGAGGTGTTCGGCGGGTACCGCTGGTTCCACGATCCTGAGGTCGTCAGGACGGACAACTTTCCTTGGCTGGTCTACCAAAGCGCGATGAGTGGCGACCGGGCCGCACTGATGTGCCCGCACCTGCGTGACCAGCTCGACATCCCGACATACATGGCGGACCAGTATTCGGCTGCGGTGGCCTCGGTCGATCACCTTCCTGACGACAGCGAGTTCGAGCGTCGCATGCGTACGATCTCCTACCTGCATCTGACTCGGTTCGTCCGGATGATGCTCGACCGCAAGGACCGGGTCTCGATGGCGGTGGGCCTGGAAGTCCGGGTGCCGTTCTGCGACCACAGACTTGTCGAGTACGTCTACAACGCGCCGTGGTCGATGAAGGCGTTCGACGGCCGCGAGAAAAGCCTGCTCCGGCACGCCACTTCACATGTCGTGCCACCGTCGGTGCAGCAGCGGCTCAAGGCCTCGTATCCGTCCACTCAGGATCCCGGTTACAACGCCGAACTTCAGCAGCAGGCCAAGGAAGTCCTGGCTGATCGGGACCATCTGGTGATGTCGCTGATCGACTGGGACTGGCTCACCGAAGTCGTACAGCTGGACCCGGCCACGATCCCCAGCAACGTGCGGCGCGGCATCGACCGGATCCTGGACCTGTACCACTGGGCGGACATGTACAACCCGTCAATCGAGCGCCCGGACTGAAAGCGCCTCGATGAACCAGTCGAAAAGCGGCGCCGGACTTTCCGGCGCCGCCCAGCCGTTGATGACCGCGAGCCGTTCCATGTAGATGTCTCTGCGCGGGTCGTTCGCCGCCCGCAGCCAGGCCAACAGTTCGTCCACTTCGCAATCCTTCGTGGCCGCTTGGACAATCGGGTCCGCGGCCGGCGAAGCCGGATCAATGTGCAGAACGTCGTACAGGGTCAGCGTCGAGAAGTCGCGCTGCCGCAGCATGGTGCGCAAACTCTCCCGGAAGTCCGGATCCTTGGCCAGTTCCGCCAGCTCCATCCAGGCTTCGACCTGTTCAGGCTCAGGCTGTTGCGGCAAAACCGGGGTCATCGACTGCCTGATCCCGGCGAACTGCCCGTCGAACACGGAGTCGAGAAACTCGGCGATAAGCCGATCGCGTTCCTGCGCCGAAAGCGTGGTCATCAGAATGTCCGTTTCTTGAATCCCGCGCCTGGCCACCGCCAACAGGACCGCACGCCGCAACTGCAGAACACGGATCTGCACATGCAACGCCTCCGCATGCGCGGCGGCCACACCAGGCAGATCGGCCTCCGCCTCCAGCACGCGCCGGATCGTCTTGAGATCCAGCCCCAGCTCCCGCAGAGTCCGCACCAGCTCCAGCCGCGCCACCGCGTCCGGCCCATACAGGCGATAACCGGCCGGGCTACGGTCGGTCGGGGGAACAAGCCCACGGTCGGAGTAGAACCGGATCGCCTTGACCGTCAGCCCAGTCCGCCGCGCCAGTTCCCCGATCGTGTAGCTCATGCCCTCACCCTCGCACCTCCCCTCAGGGGAGACTCAAGCACGCAGTCGTGTTTCCCCAGCCTACGGATGAGATGTTCGAGTGCAGCGCCCCGTCCAGCCGCACTCCGCCGTTCGAGCGAACCCAGTGTGAACGGCCCATTCGTACCGGGTTCACCCTTGAAACCCCCTGCTCAGGGCCTTCTCCCTGTAGACTGGACCAGGGACGCCCCCCGGTGAGGGTGGGGGCTGTTTGGGCTTGCCCGGCAAGGGCATTGTCTTTGGAACAATCACGACGTCGACCAGTCGTCATGCACCACAAGGAAGTCCCGGCAGGAACCAAAGGCAGGTCCTAGTACACGGCGTAGCCGACTTCCAGGGTGGGCAGGGGACCGGATTCCGCCTCGATGATCTGGAAGAACTGGTCCCAGGTGGACACTGTGGCTGCTGTGTGGGTCTGTGTGGAGGAGTGGGACCACAGCACTGGTTTTGGGTGCCCGGAGGCGAGCAGGGCGTCGCAGGTGTGCGGTGAGTCGTCGAGGAAGACGTCGGTTGGGCGGCAGTTCTTGTCGCCGGAGACTGTCAGCGAGTGGACTGGGAAGGTCCATTTCTGGAGCCATTCCGCTGTTCTGTGCCAGGCGACGGGGGCGGGTATGCCGGCGAAGGCTCTGGCTGTTATGTAGTGCAGCCGGTGGCCGGCACGTGCGAGCCGTTTGGCGGCTCGCATCGCACCGGGCAGCGGAGCGCCCTCGGTGAAGAGGACCCCGTCTCGTACACCGCGGCTACAGAGGGCGAAGAACTCGTCGTGGTTGAGGCCCCACTGCCGCTGGTACCAGTCCCATGTATCGGCCTTCTCGGTACACGGCCGTCCGAGCACTTTGGACGCGTAACCGGCGATGACCTGGACGAAGGGATAGAGAACTCCGTCAACGTCAAGGCCGATGTCGAGCGAACGGGACATGACTGGTCCTCCTGAACGATGGACGAGCTTATGATGGCTCGCCCGGCGCAACAGCGGCGCAAGCTGTTGCGCGGCTGTTGCCGGGGGAGGGCTTTAGTCGGCTATGGCGAACTTCCTGGCACCCGGGCGGTACGTCGACAGTGACCATCCGGCGATCCGTTCGCTGGCGGCGGGCCTGTCCGATGCCCGGGAACTGTATTATGTGGTCCGTGACTGCGTCGCTTACCAGACGTGTGCACCTGGCGGCTCGATGGCGGACTATCTCGGTACTCTTGAGACGTATCGGGCAAGCAGTGTTCTGCAGGCCGGTTATGGTTACTGTGTAAGCAAGGCGACGCTGTTCACCGCTCTGTGCAGGGCGGCCGGCATTCCGGCTCGGGTCGCGTTCGCGGATGTGCTGAACCGGCATCGCACCGGCTGGCGGTTGCGGCACGCGATGGGCACCGATCTCTTCGCCTGGCATGGGTACAGCGAGATCTGGCGGCACGGCCGGTGGATCCGTGTCACGCCGATGATCGATCGGGAGTTGTGCCTGCGGATGGATGTCCCGCCGGTCGAATTCGACGGGTCATCCGACGCGCTGCTTCAGCCGTACGACAGCAAAGGGCGGGAGTTGTTCCGGTATGTCCGTTACCGCGGCAGCTTCCACGATGTGCCTGCCGTGCTGCTCGCCGCCCAGATGACCGACAGGTATCCGGGTCTGGACGCCTACCGCGTCACTTCGCGCGTTTGGCCAGCAGTGCGGTGAACTCGGCCTGGTCTGCGACGAACCAGAGGTGCCGGCCTTTGTTGCTCTCCCGCGCCCAGTCGGCCACCGGGCCCACGGCCCGTGCCGAGATGTCGCCGAGGATCGCCAGGCCGATGCCGTAGGTCACGAACTTCTGGGCCACGGTCCCGGCGAAGCCCGTGCTCAGGTTGAAGAAGTCGTCCGACAGCCGGCATTCCGGGAGCAGCAGCCAGTCGGCGTTCGCGCCGTAGTGCCCCGCCGCGACCACGAGATCGAGTGCGTCCGCCTCGGTGCGGGCCACTGGCCCTGCCGGGTCGCCGACGAGCACGGGGACGTCGTGGATGTGCGCGAGCGTGTCCATGGTGTCCACTCTACGAGTGATCACCACTCATTTTCGGCGCAAGATCGCAATCCCGTCGCGCAAGTTGGATGACCATGAAACGCAAAATACCCGACTGTCCTCAGTGACCTGACATGTCGAGCACGATCCGGTCGCCTCTGGCCAGGACCCGGGTTCGTTCGAGCGGGACGTCGTTGTCGTCCAACGCGACCCGGTGCCACGCCAGCATCGGCTGCACCTGGCTGAGGTCGAGCAGGCGGGCTTCGGCGAGAGTGGCCGTCGACAGTTGGATCCGAGTGTCCACCCTGGAGGTTCGCTCGGTGAACCAGCGCAGTGTGCCGGACGCGCCCGGGGTCTCGGCCAGCCTGGCGATCGGGATGTGCCGGGAAACCAGGCCAAATGGCCTGTGGTCGACCAGCAGTAACCGTCCAATGTGCAGTACCAGGTCGCCCCGGTCGATGCCCAGCTCGCCGGCGACCTCCTCGTCCGCCTGGACGCAGTCCCGTACCACATGTACGTGCCCGAATCCAGGGCCGGGTGCCGTCAAATCCACGTCCAGGCCGTCCGCGTCGATCCGGCACAGCAGCTTGGACTCGGCCACATAGGTGCCGCTTCCCCTGCGCCGGGAGACCTTTCCGGCCAGTGTCAGCTCGTCCACCGCGTGCCGCAGCGTCATCCGGGCGATCTCCAGCCGCTCCGACAGTACCCGTTCGGAGGGCAACGCCGAGCCTGGTTCAAGCGTGTCGATGAGTGCGGCGAGTTCCTTCTTGGCCCGCTCGGTGGCGGACTGTGCGGTGTCCGCGGCGCCGGCAGGAACCGCCTGGAGCAGCGGGATCCGGGAACCTGCCCAGGTCAGTGCCAGGCGCCGGTTGCCCAGCGGGGCCGCCAGCGCGACGCTGTGCGTCGATCTGACAAGCCGTGGCCGCTGGTCGGGGCCGGGAATCTCGACGGGCCCGATGTCGATCAGCACTGACCGCGGGCTTTCGGTGACCGAGACTTCCGCGATCCGGTCGTTCTGCCTGTGCGGCAGGTGCAGTACGAGCGTCCGGCCGCGGTCGGCGGTGGAGAAGAGGCCGAGCGCCGGGGCTTGCCGGGTGCCGCGGCTGAGGGTCGATGTCACGGGAGGCTCCTTGACGATGTCGGTCACGCTTGCCCAGGATTACCCAACTCGGCCGCCATGCGGACAGTTCTTGCCCGAAAGTCCCCGGAGCGGTGCGCGAAACGCCGACAGTGTCTATTGTGGACAAACTCTCGCAGGTTCACAATGATGATCTTGTTGCGGCAGAACGGTTCAAAGGTGCTTCAGTTGAGCCATTGGATGAGGCGGTGGCGCGGGAGGGGAATGCGGGCCGCCCGGTTCGGGTAGGGTGGATCACGTGCCTCTCGGTATTCAGGTGAGTGCACTGGGGGATCAGGGTCGGCAGGCCGTGCTCCGGGTCGAGCTTCTGGGTCCGGTCAGGGTGATGTACGCCGGCGACGAAATCGGGCTCGGGCCCGGCAGGCAACGAGCCGTTTTCGCTGTACTGGCGATGCGGGCGGGACAGGCGGTGTCGCGGGCGGAGCTGGTCGAAGCGGTGTGGGGCCGCTCGGCGCCGGCGAGTGCGGACGGCAGCGTCTACACCTATGTCTCCGGCCTGCGGCGCGCGCTCGGCCGCGATCTGATCGCGTCCGCCGGAAGCGGTTACTCGTTGCGTGTGCACCCGCGCCAGGTCGACACCAGGCAGTTCGAGGAGCTGTGTGACCAGGCGAATGTGATGGCCGCGAAAGCCGACCACCGTGGTGTGGCCACGGCGCTGGGTGAAGCGCTCATGCTCTGGCGTGGTGAGGCTTTCGCAGGTGTGCCAGGGCCATTCGCCGAGCAGGAGCGGACACGGCTGGAGCAGGCCTGGTTGCGTGCGGTGGAGACGTTCGCGGCCGCCCGCCTCGAACTGGGCGCACACGTCGAAGTGGCCGCCGAGCTGGAGACGTTGATCCGCGAGCATCCGTTGCGGGAATCGTTGCGAGAGCTGCTGATGGTGGCGCTGTCGCGCAGCGGCAGGCACGCCGAGGCGCTGGAGGTCTTCGCCGACACACGCGCGACCTTGTTGTGCGAGCTGGGCACCGAGCCCGGCCCGGCGTTGCGCCAGGTGCACTCCCAAGTCCTGGCGGGCAACGCTTTCCAGGCCCAGCCGGTGGTCGCGAGGCTTTCGGTCAAGCCGTGCGGCCTGGCCGACGAGCCGGCCGAACGGCTGTTCGTCGGCAGGCAGGCGGAAACGCAGCTGTTGCGCGAACGAATCGCGCAGCTGCAGGCCGGTCGCGGTGGCGCGGTGTGGATCGAAGGTGAGCCGGGTATTGGCAAGTCTGAGCTTCTTCTCAGCGAGCTGTCCGGGGTGGAGAGCCTCGGCACGCAGATCGGCTGGGCCGTGGCCGACGAGCTGGCCGGCCGGTTCCCGCTGCAGATCGTGCTGGAATGCCTCGGCATGGACCGGAAATCCCCGGCCCGCGAGCCGATTCCGGCGATCGTCGAACGCATCTGCGCCACGGCCCCGCTTGTCCTGGTCATCGACGACATCCAGTGGGCCGACGAGGCGAGTGTGCAGACCTGGCGGAGATTGTGTGAAGCCGCGAGTCATCTGCCCCTGCTGCTTGTATGCTGCGCCAACACCGGGCACGGCCGCACGGACCTGCTCGACCTGCGCCGTCAGATGGAAAGCGACGAGAACGGCCGGACGATCGTGGTCGGGCCGCTGTCGTTCGCCGACAGCGAGTCCCTGCTGAGCCTGCTGGTCGGGGCCAGGCCGGGCCGGATGCTGCGCCGGATCGCCTCCCGGGCCGACGGAAACCCGTTGTACCTGCGTGAAGTCGTTGGCGCGCTGCTGATCGAAGACGCGATCGAGATCGTCGACGGCGTGGCTCATGTGGACGACTGCAAAGCCGAGGACGCGCCGCGCTCGCTCATCGCGGCGGTGGAGCGCTCCTCGAAAGCCTTGTCGGAGAGCACAAAGGAGATGCTGCTCTGGGTCGCCGTGCTCGGTCCTGAGGCGACAGTCGGCAACATCGCGACAGTGTCCGAGCGGCCCGTGTGGTATCTGGTGCGGGCAGTGGCCGATGCGGTCGCCGCGAACGTCATCGCTGAAGACGGCCCACGGCTGGGTTTCCGGCATCAGCTTATCCGCGACACGGTCTACGGCGCTGTCGCGGCCCCGACCAGGGCAGTGCTGCATCGTCAGGCCGCCAAGGTGCTTGCCGACGCGGGAGCGCCGCCGCATCGTGTGTCCGAGCAGCTGGTCGCGGCCGGCGGAGTGGTCGAACCCTGGGTGGCCGGCTGGCTCGTCGACCACGGGCCGGCCCTCGCGGCACGTGCCCCGCTGATCGCCGCCGAGCTGCTGGACCAGGTGATCGACCACCTCGACGTCGGCGATCCGCGGCGGGAGATCCTGCTCGCGGCCCAGGTCCGTGTGTTGTTCCAGCTGTCGCGTGATCCCGAGGCCAAAGCCCGGCACGCCCTGGCGATGTCCACGGATCCGGTGCGCTCGGCCGAGATGCGCCAGTTGCTCGCGGCGATCGTGTACCGGCAGGGCCGCCGGGAGGAGGCGATCGCCATCCTGACCGAGGTTCCGCTCGAGGACGACCTGCCCGACGCGTGGCGGTTGCGGCACAAGGCTTTGCTGGCCTACCTGCGCCGCGACATCAGCGACGTCGGCACGGCCGAGGTCGCGGCGAAGGCCGCGTACGAACAAGCCGTCGACCAAGGTGACGGTTTCCTTGCCGCGCACGCGCTGCAGACCCGTTGGCTCGTGGACTCGGTGCGCCGGGACCATGTCGCGGCGTTGCGGCACGTCGAAGAGGCGATCGCTGTGGTAGAAGACGATCCGCGGCTGATCGGGATGCAGTTCGACCTGCTGGACAACAGGATCTACACGCTGCAGAACCTGGACCTGCTCGACGAGGCCGACGCCGCGCTCGGCGTGGCCAACGAGCTGGCAGCCGAACAGGGCCTGCCAATCGGCCTGCACGTCACCACGGCAGTGCACCACTACTGGAAAGGCCGGTGGGACGAGGCACTGCAAGCGCTCGACGCGGTGACCGGAGACGGGCCGTCGATCACCTACGCCGGCCTGCTGGACGCGGGCCCGGCACGATTGCTGCAGTACGGCCTCTCCGCGCTGATCGCGGCCCGGCGTGGCAACCACATCGGTGCCTCGGCTCATCTGGAGGCCGCGGAACACTGGCTGGTCACCACGAACGCGGAACGGGAGAGTTTCGACTTCCTGCTCGCCGCACGGGCGCTGGTGGCGACCCAGCTCGGCGACATGGGCCGGGCGTTCGCCGAACTGGCGCCGGTCCTTCAGCCCGCGTTCGCCGGAATGATGTTGCGCCACCAGTGGTTGCCCGCGCTGGTGCGCGTCGCGGTCGAGCTGGGTGATCAGGCCAAAGCCGAGCAGGCCTTGGAGGTCGCGGAGTTCGAGGCGGCCCGTGAACCGGTGCAGGCACGGGCGTTCTGCGCGCTGTTGCGCTGTCAGGCGTTGATCCTGCGTGATCCCGAGCCCGGGCTGGTGGCGACCGAGCACTACCGGCGGGCCGGGCGGCCGATGGAACTGGCGTCCGCGCTGGGGGACGTGGCCGAGTTGTTCGCCGAGCGCGGGCTCGTGGCCGATGCCCGCGCCGCCTTCACCGAGGCCGCCGAGATCTTCACCGGCGTCGGCGCGAAGTGGGACCTTGGCTTCACGACCGCGAAGCTCAACGCGTTGGGGGTGCCTAGATAACGCCCGCGCGCAACGCGTAGGCCACCGCGTGGGCCCGGTTGCGCAGGTGCAGCCGGCTGGTCAGGTTGAAGATCACGTTCTTGACCGTGCGCTCGGAGTACGCCAGTTCCTTGGCGATCTCCTCGGTGCCCCAGCCCTCGGCGATCAGCCGCAGCACGTCGACCTCGCGCGGCTCCAGGCCGGACGCGCTCAACCCGTGTGGTGCCAGCACATCGCGCTGCAGCACCTTGATCCGGCGCAGCAGTGTGCCCAGGACATCCCGTGGCATCACGCCGTTGCCGGCCGCCGCGGCGACGATGCAGTCCACGAGCTGGTCGCCGGTGACCGAGTTCTTCGGCAGGATCGCGACCACGTTGCACTCGACCAGCGTGAGCAGGGGCGCCTCGCCCAGTTCACCGGTCATCAGCACGGTCGGCCGACCCCCGTCGGCCGCCGATGCGCGCAGCTTGGCCAGTGCGTCCGGGCCGACCCGCTCGGTGGACAGGACCTGCACGTCCGCTTGGTCGCGCTGTTCCACCACGGCCACCTCCGGTCTGGACTGCAGATAACTGGACAGTCCCACGTAGGTGATCGGATCGCCTGCTTGTATGACGATCTTTACCCGTTCCATCGCGCCTTCCCCGACATCTCGCCTGTGGAATGGGAATGAGTCTCAGCCATTGATCTTCACAAAGACTTGCCGCGATTTGAACGAACCCGCGAGTAACCTTGACGGCGACGGTGACGACGGTCACGCGGCCGCAACAAGCGCCCGAAAGATCCGATTCGGCTCCGGGCCCGGCTGGAGTATTGAAGCCCATGCACCGCCAGAGCAGAAGGTGTTTCACCTGTTCGGGGTCTTTCGGTCAGCCAGCGCTGCCCTGTTGGTCAGTGGCGGCCACGGATGCCGGCCCGGCACCGTCGGTCATAAACCCATGTGAAAGGCGTCACAGCCGGGAATTTCTCGGCGAAATTCATAAAACCTTTCGCATATGGAATCCCGACTTTCGGCCGTTCCGGAAAGGCTTGACCCGGCGGTATCCTCTTGTCTCGATCCGGGGGTGTGGGTATGGCGGCGGAGCTAGTCGAGTCCTTGCGTGTGCAGGTGCTCGGACCGGTGACCGCCTGGCGTGGAGAGCAGCCACTCGATCTGGGGTCGGGCCGTCAGCGGGCTGTCTTCGCAGCTCTGGCCATGCGAGCCAACCGGGTCGTGTCCCGCGAGGAGCTTGTTTCCTCGGTGTGGGGCGAGAATCCGCCCAGCGGTGCCAGCGGCAGTCTTTATACGTACGTCTCGCGGCTGCGGCGCGTTCTCGAGCCCGATCGGTCGCGGTGGTCCGGTGGTCAGACGCTGGTCTCCGAAGGCTCGGGGTACTCACTACAGCTTGATGCTGATCACCTTGACGTTGTTGAGTTCGACCGGCTCAGGGAATCTGCCAACGAACTGTGGAACCGCCGGGACCTCACGTCGGCCCGTGCCGCCATGGACGCGGCACTGAAGCTGTGGCACGGCGAAGCACTCGCCGGGATCCAGGGCCCGTTCGCCGCATTGCACCGCAAACGACTCGGCGAGCTGCGACTGGCCGCGCTCGAACGGCGTGCCGAGATCATGCTGGCCGCCGGTGACATCACCGGTGCCGTGACCGAGCTCTACCGCCTGGCCGGCGCACATCCGTTGCGAGAGTCGTTACGCGGCTTGCTGATGACGGCCCTGCATCGCGGTGGCCGGGACGCGGAAGCGCTTGAGGTCTACGAAGAGACCAAACAGATCCTGATCGAGCAGCTGGGCATCGAGCCGGGCGCGAACCTGCGCCGGGTGTACGGCGAGATCGTGGCCAGGCCAGCACCGGCCGCACCCCCGCCGCGGACGCCGTCGCTCGCCAAGCTGGCTCGTCCGGACGTATTCGTCAACCGGTCGAACGAACTCTCCGCCTTGCGTGGACGGCTTGCCGACGTGCTGCACGGCGCGGGCTCGGCCGTCTGGGTCGAGGGCGAGTCGGGGATCGGCAAGTCCGCGCTGCTCGCGGCGGCCTTGGGCGACGCCGCCGACCGCGGCGGCCAGTTGCTGTGGGCCGCAGGCGACGAGGTCGGCCGCCGATTTCCGTTGGGGCTCATCCTGTCCTGCCTCGGTGTGGACTCGCGGTCGGCCGACCCCCGGCGGGCCGAGGTCGCCGAATCCCTGCGGGCGGGGGAGTCAGGCCAGCAGCCGAGCTGGCAGCCGGAGGATCCGCTGCTGGCCGCCGTGGAACAGCTGGTGGACCTGGTCGAGCAGCTGTGCGGGGACGGCCCGGTCGTCCTGGTGCTCGACGACTTGCAGTGGGCCGATGACGCCAGCCTGCTTGTCTGGCACCGGCTTGCCCGGATGACCCGGCAGTTGCCGTTGCTGCTCGTCGGCTCGTGCCGGCCGGCGCCCCGGCGGGCCGAGCTGGACCAGATCCGGTCGGTGGTGTCGGTCTGGGCCGGGGAGCTGATCTCCCTGGAGCCGTTGGACGAGGCGGGCACGGCTGAGCTGGCGGGCCGTCTGCTCGGTGCGGAGCCGGGTGGGACCCTGCTCGGCCTGACCGACTCCGCGGCCGGCAACCCGTCGTTCATCCGGGAGATCGTGCAGGCGTTGGTCCGGGACAAGGCGATCACGATCGCCAACGGGATCGCCGACGTCGGCGACATGGACTGTGAAGGGCTGACCGAGGCTCAGCCCGCGTTGGCCTCCGTGGTCACACGGCGGACCGGTCACCTTGCCAACCTCACCAAGGACGCGTTGCGGTGGGCGGCTTTGCTGGGCGTCGAGTTCGACCTGGGCGACCTGGCCACAGTGATGATCCGGCCGGCATCCGAGCTGATCAGAGCGGTCGAGGAGGCCTCGGCCGCCGGGGTGCTGCGGGAGGCCGGGCAGCGGTTCGCGTTCCGGCATCCGCTGGTACGCCGTGCGTTGTACGAGGCGATGCCGGAGGCCGTCCGGATCGCCCTGCACAGGCAGGCCGCCGAGACCTTGGACGAGGCCGGTGCGCAGGTGTCGCTGGTGGCCGCCCAGTTGCAGGGTGCGGGCGTGCCGGTGGACGCGTGGGTCACCAAATGGCTTGTGGCCAACACCAACGCGGTCGCCCGGCGGTCGCCGACCATCGCGGCAGACCTGTTGTCGCACGCGGTCACCAGCCCTGGCCTGCGTGATGAGGCCCGCGAGACGCTCACCGCGCGGCTTGCCCGGGTGCAGTTCTGGCTCGGCCGCAGGCCACAGACCGAGGCGCGGTCCGTGCTGGCGATGACAGGCGATCCCGAACGCGCCGCTGAAATGCGACTGGTACTCGCGTATCTGGACTACCTCGGGCACGACAACGCCCGCGCGATCGAGGCGCTCGACCAGGTGATCGGCGACCCGGACGTGCCTGAGCACTGGCGGGCCCGTCACCAGGCGATGCGCGCGATGGTCGAACGCAGCGGCCTGGACGACCCGGCGGCCGCCGAGCCGGCCGCGCAGGAGGAACTGGCGAACGCGCTACGGGCCAAGGACGGGTTCGCCATCGCCCAGTGGTCGCAGTTCCTCTGGCAGATCTCGTCGATGCTGCGCAAGCACGCCGCGGCGCTGGACTACATCAACGCCGCGATCTCGGCGATCTCCGGCCGCCCGGAACTGGGCGACCTGCTGCTGAGCATGCTCGACAACAAGATGTTCACCCTGCAGAACCTCGACCGGCTCGACGACGCCGACCAGAGCCTGGACGCCGCCCGCCACCTGGTCACCCGGCTGAACCTGCCCACCGGCCCGCACATCGCCGCGGCCGTGCACTACTACTGGCTCGGCCGGTGGGACGAGGCACAGGCCGAACTCGACTCGGTGATGCAGGACGGGCCGGAGATCACGTTCTACGGACTGCGTCAGCACGGCGTGATCCGGTTGCTGTACGGGACGGCCGCGTTGATCGCCGCGCACCGCGACGACTCGGTGAGGTTGGAACGACACCTCAAGATGGGTGCCGGCCAGTCGAAACCCACGCCGGAAGCCAAGGAGAGCAGCGACTTCCTGCTGATGGCCGAGGCGCTGGCCGCCGAGCAGCGGGGCCGGCCCGACGAGGCGCTCAAGCTGCTGAGACCCGTGCTGGACCCGGGTTACTCGCGGATGATGTTGCGCCACCAGTGGTTGCCGAAGGTCGTCCGGCTCGCACTGGACCAGGGTGACCGAGAGCTGGCTCTGTCCGCTTTGGACGTCTGCGTGGCCGAGGCCGAAATGGAGCTTCAGCCGGCGCGTGCGTCGGCCGCCGTGCAATGGTGCCGTGGGCTGATCGAGTCGGATCCGGGTGAACTGCTGACTGTCGCCAAGCACTACTCCGTGACAGGCCGGAAGATCGAGTACGGCATGGCCTCGGAGGACGCGGCGGTCTTGCTGGCCGCGGACCGGCGGATGGACGAAGCGCGTAAAGCCCTGCACGAAGCGATGATCGTCTACAACGAGCTCGGCGCGGCCTGGGACGCCCGCCGGGCGGAATCCAGGATGGCACCGTTCGCGCTGCAGCCTGTGGTGGTGCCACAAGGCCCTCTGTCCAAAACGGAGTCCAGGGTGGCCGCCCTGGTCGCCGCGGGCTGGCCGAACGCCGACATCGCCGTCCAGCTTTCGTTGTCCCGCAGCACAGTTCAGCTGCACATCTCCCGGATACTGCGCAAACTCGGCGTCGACTCCCGCCTGGCCGTGACTCGTCGCCTGCTCGACTCGTGAGTGGCCGGACGGGCCACTCACGAGTCGCCAGTCAGGGGCGCTGGCCGACCTTGTCCACAATGGCCATGGCCATCTGCGCCTCGTTCTTGCGGTAGCCGAGGTAGGCGTAGGTCTTGGCGTCCACGATGAAGTCGCCGGAGTAGCCGTCCTTGTTCCAGCCGATCTGGATGCCCTGGCGGCCGGCCGCGTCCGTCACGCCAGGTGTCGCGGTGAGGCCTTCGATCTTGGTCGCCGCCTCGAACAGCGCCGCGCGCGACTGCGGCCGCATGTAGATGCTGCTCAACAGGAAACTGATGTCCTTGGCCGTGGAGTTCAGGCTGGCGTTGCCCTTCCGCAGATACTTGATCATCCCGGCCGCGTCGGTGGGCAGATCCGGCCGGTAGGCGGGATTCGGTTCACAGTCGTCGGTCTTGCCAGGCAGCAGGTCAGGGCCTTTGTAGACAGCCATCTTGCCGTTGCGGCAGCCGGGCACCGGCATGTCCTCGCCGGTCTGCATCTTGAACAGGCCGTCATGGGTGCCGTCGACGGAGAACCAGTCCTCGCGAACCGACCCGTTCTCGAACTGTGTCTTGATGTAGACGAACTGGTCCGAGCGGGGCGTGATGTCCTTGGTCTGCAGGGCGCTCGTCGCGGCCAGGCGCAACACCTGCACCGGGTCGTCGTTCCTGGCCCCAGTGACCCCGCCGGTGTTCTCGCCGGTGTTTCGGGCTGGACCGCTGACGTTTTCGGTGCCGCTGTGGCTCGGCGGGATCAGGGCGAAGACCGCGAAGATCGCCGCTGCCATTGCGGCGACAGCCGCGCCGTAGATGGCGAACCGCTTGCGGGCCTTGGGCTTGGTCTTGGCGAGCAAGGCCGCGCGGGCGGGCGCGAGGTCGTTGCGTGTGGCCAGGGGAGTGCGGTCACCCAGCTCCCGGAGCAACTGCATCTCATCCATGGGTCCTGATCTCCTTCTGCTTGCGCTGCGGCACTTCGAGTACTTCACGGACCTGCTTGCGGGCCCGGTTGAGTCGTGACCGGACTGTCCCGACCGGAATGTCCAGCGCCATGGCGACCTGGTCGTAGGTCAGCCCTTCCCAGGCGACCAGCAACAGCACATCTCGGTCCCCAGTGGACAACTCGGCCAGCGCGGTACCGAGCAACTGGCCCATCGCCTGGGCCGCGACCTGCGCGACCACTCGCTCGGCATGCGAGGCCACATCGGGTTCGGGGCTGATCGCGTTGCGTAACCGCAGCTGTTTGGCCTCGTCCCGGCGATGCTGGCCGACCAGGTTCGTCGCGATGCCGTAAAGCCACGGCCGGGCGTCGGTCCGGTTGTGGTCATAGCGTTTCCGTTTGCCGAACGCGACAAGGAACGTCTCCGCGACAAGGTCGTCAGCTGCTTGCAGGCCCAGCCGCCGCGCCAGATACCGGTGCACATAGGGCGCGTGCCGGTCGAAGATCACGGCGAACTGGTCGGGATCCCGCAGCGAAGCCTGGACTATCGCCGCGTCATCCCGGTCATCTGTCGGAATCAATGAACCACCTTTCGCGGGTGCGGACGCTCACCTGCTATCCGTCAGACGTGCGAAAAGAGTTCACGAGCCGGCAACGAGTCATGCAACACACCTCCGCGGTTTCCGTCTGCCGGAATCGGGATCGGCCAGGTTGCCGTTAACCTGGGTGTGTGACGTTGCGTGCCGATGCCTTGCGTAACCGGGAACGGTTGCTCGATGTCGCGCGCCAGGAACTGGCGGGCGGGAACGTGGCCCTGCAGCTCAACGATATCGCGCGCAAGGCCGGTGTCGGGGTGGGCACGGTGTACCGGCATTTCCCGACGCCGCAGGCGCTGCTCGAGGCACTGGTCGGTGAGCAGCTCAACCAACTGGTCGAGATCGCCCGGCAGGCACTGGCGATGGCCGACATCCAGGCGGCGTTCACGTTCATGCTGCGCAGCACGTTCGATATGTTGCTGTGCACAGACGGTGGCCTGTCCGTCGTGATGCTGGCGATCGAGGACGCGGACTGTGGCACCACGCGCGCCAAGGACGAGCTGGGCGTTCTTACCGCTGAGCTGCTGCGAAGGGCCCACGAGGCCGGGGTCGTGCGCCGGGACCTCACCGCGGCGGACGTCCGCAACCTCGTGTGCGGAGTGGAGCACGCCGTCCGGACGTGGCCCGACGGCGACCAGAACCGCTCTGCGCGCTACCTCGACGTGCTCATTCAGGGTCTCCGGCAGAGCGGATAGGTCATCCGTTTTCTGGTAGCCTTCCGGGCACGTCATCCGGAAGGAAGCCCTGTGACCAAGACCGTGATCATCACTGGTGCGAGTGCCGGTATCGGTGCGGCCGCCGCGCGCAAGTTCGCGAAGCTGGACGTGAACCTGGCCGTGATCGGCCGGTCCAGGCAGAAAACCGAGGCCGTGGCGAGCGAGACCGGCGCCAAGCCGTACATTGTGGACTTCAGCAGCCTTGACGACATCCGCAGGCTCGGCGACGAACTGCACGCCGAGTATCCGGTGGTCGACGTGCTGGCGCACAACGCCGGGCTGATCGCCAAGACCCTGACGCTCAGCAAGGACGGCTACGAGCTGACGTTCCAGGTCAACTACTTGGCGCCGTTCCTGCTCACGGCCTTACTGCGCGACCGGTTGGAAGCCTCGGCGGACGCACGGGTCGTCTCCACCGCCAGCGCCGCGCACATGTACGGCCGCATCGATCTCGACCGGCTGACGCAGGCGCCCGAACGTTACAGCGCGATGCGCGTCTACGGCACGTGGAAGCTGGCGAACATCCTTTTCACGCAGGAACTTGCCAGTCGTGCCAAGGCGACCAGCGTCACGGCGAGCTCGTTCCATCCCGGTCCGGTGGCCAGCGACTTCTTCCGGAACAACCGGGTTCTCCGGGCGCTCGTCGGTTCACCGATCGGCAAGCTCGCCCTCGTGACGCCGGACAAGGGCGCCGACCCGTTGCTGCACTTGGCAACCGTGCCCGACGCCCAGTCCGTCAACGGCGCCTACTTCGACAAGATGCGCCGGAGCAGGCCCCGCAATGCCCAGGCGAAGGATCCCGAATTCACCCGTCTGCTTTGGGACCGCACCGCCGATCTACTGGGAGTCGGCGACCAGGCGGACAGCAAGCGCCCCGAAGATCGCGGCTGACACCCGGTCCAGCCGGCGCCGGATGGCCGGCCGCCGCATCAGCAGCTCCGACAGCGCACCGGCGACGAAACCGACTGTGCCGTCGACACTCAGCCCCACGACGATCAACACCGCGCCCAGCACCAGGAACTGGATCCACGCGGCCCAGCCGCCGGGCGTGATGAACTGCGGGAAGAACGCGAGGTAGAACAGGATCACCTTGGGGTTGGCCAGGTTCGTCAGCACGGCCATCACGTACATCTTGCGCAGGGATCGAGTCTGCACCGGCACTTCAGGTGCGGTGACGGCCTTGCGCGAGGCTCGCCACGTGGTGATGGCCAGGTAGACCAGGAAAATCGCGCCAAGGATGCGCAACGTGTCCAGCACGGCCGGTGCGGCGGCCAGCAACGCGCCCAGGCCTGCGGCAGCGGCGACCGTGTGCACGGCGAGGCCGGTGGACATGCCCAGCGCGGCGATGACACCGGCCCGCCTGCCCCGGGTGATGCCGTTGGCGATGATGAACATCATGTCCGGCCCGGGAGCGAGGCTGATCACGGCACAGGCCACCGCGAACGCCAGGAGGATTGACGGTTCCATCCAGGCATCCCAGCACAACGCCACCGACCGCCGCACGGTATTTACCAGCGGCTATTCCGGCTGGAAACCGCGGGTGACCGGTCGCTGGGAAGGGCGCAGTGCAATCCACTTCGTCAGGCCCGCGAGCCCGTATTCGAGCGGCCCGCGACGGAAGAACGTCATCCACACCGAGGCGAACACCATCGCGCCGACGATGTGCGAAACGAGTTCCCAGCCGGGCGGGATGTCGATGTCGAGCTCCATGATCAAGGCGATCACCAGCAGGTGCCCGGTGTAGATAGACAGTGGCATCGCTCCCACCGAGGTGATCGGCCGGGTCAGCCGGGGCAGCCGTCGCGCGAGGGGCAGGGCACAGGCCAGCACGGTAATGGCGACACCAAGCGCCCCAACGATTTCAAACGACGTGTCGCTGTGCGGCGAGGACTGCAGCAGCCAGGACGTCTGGTCACGCCTGGGCCGGCCGGACTCCCCGGCCACGGCTCTGGCGACCGAGCCGCCGCCGTACCCCAGCACGATCATGACCGGTCCGACGATCGCGAGCCGGAGCCGTGTTCGCGCCGCGTTCAGATCGAGCCGGCCCAACCCCATGCCTGTCAGCACATACGCCATCCACGCCGCAGCCGGGTAGTAGCCGGTCAGCAGGAACTGCAGGGCTCCTTCGCCACTGAAGTCCTCCAGCGGGTCGCCCCAGGTCCACCAAGTGCCCCGGGCCAGCATCGAGAACACCGGCCCGATCAACCCGATCACAGCGGCCACCGAGAACAACGCCGGTGCGCGCAGACGCAGAAACGGCAGTGCGAGCAGGAAATAAACTCCGTAGTAGGCGAGAATGACCGCGACCGGTGTTTTCATCAGGGTGAGGAATGTGCCGAGCGCGATCAGTACGATCGCCCGGATCGTGATCCTGACCCCGTGCCGCCAGGTCGCGTCCGGCTGCTGGCGGCCGGTGATCAATGCCAGTGACAGGCCGGCGAGAGTCGCGAACAGAACCGACGAGCGGCCATGGGTGAGTTGCATCAGCGGGGCGATCAGGCCGCCGTCGTTCGGGTCCGGCCCGACGTGCGCGGCGAACATGCCGAACACAGCCAGTCCTCTGGCCAGGTCGACTCCGCCTAACCGGCCCTCGCGTCCTGTCACGCCGTACAGGATCTCCCATCAGGCTGTGTGACGCCTGTCAGCTGTCCTGTTCTGTCATCAAGTTCTCGCGCTTGCGGCGCAGATGTTCGCGTTCGGACGAGTTCGACGCGCGGTCGATCGCGGAGTCGTAGGCCTGCAAGGCTTCCTCGATGCGGTCCAGCCGCCGCAACAGGTCCGCGCGGATCGCGTGGAACAGATGGAACTTGTCCATCCTGAGCTCGTCCACCAGGACGAGCGCGGCGGCCGGACCGTCGACCTCGGCGACCGCGACGGCCCGGTTGAGCGCGACCACCGGAGTCGGCGTCAGGGCGTAAAGCTGGTCGTACAGCTGAAGAATCTGCGTCCAGTCGGTCGGCGGCTCGCTGTGCACGGCGTTGATCGCGGCCTGGATCTGGTACGGCCCAGGCTGATTGCGCCGCACACAGTCCCGCACGATCGCCATGCCCTCGGCGAGCAGGTCGTCGTCCCATTGCGAGCGATCCTGGTCGGCCAGCAGCACGATGCCGCCGTCCGGCCCGGTGCGGGCCGCACGGCGGGCCTCGATCAGCAGCATCAACCCGAGTAGTCCTCGCACTTCAGGCTCTTCGGGCAGCAGGCCGGCCAGCACCCGGCCGAGCCGGATCGCCTCGGCGCACAGGTCCTCGCGGACGAGCCGGTCGCCGGAACTGGCCGTGTAGCCCTCGTTGAAGATCAGGTAGACCACCGCGAGCACGGATCTCAGCCGCATCGGCAGATCAGCCTCGGCGGGCACGCGGTACGGAATCCCGGCGTCACGGATCTTGCCCTTTGCCCTGACCAGGCGTTGGGCCATGGTCGGCTCGGGGACGAGGAAAGCGTGCGCGATCTCGGCGGTCGTCAACCCGCCCAGCAATCTGAGCGTCAACGCGACCTGCGCGGGCACGGCCAGCGACGGGTGGCAGCACGTGAAGATCAGCCGCAGCCGGTCGTCGCTGACGGCGCCTTCGTCCACCGGCTCGCCCTGGGCTTGCAGCAAGGCCGCCTGGGCGTGTCGGTCGGCCCTGGACGACTCCCTGCGCAGCCGGTCGATGGCGCGGTTGCGGGCGGTCGTGATGATCCATCCGGCCGGGCTCGGTGGCACGCCGGTCTCCGGCCAGCGCCGGACCGCCTCGGCGAACGCGTCCTGGACCGCCTCCTCGGCGATGTCGATGTCGCCGAAGATCCGGACCAGCACAGCGACCGCGCGCCCGTACTCCTCGGTGAAGACACGCTCAATGTCGGGCACGCACGTAAATTAGCGCGGCGCGGCAAGGATCCCGTCGAGCAGACCGGGGTAGAGCGCGTCCATGTCGGCACGCCGCAGCGTGGTGATCCGGGTCGTCCCTTCCGGACGGACCCGGATCACACCGGCTTCACGCAGGGTCCGCAGGTGATGTGTGCGGGTGGACTTGGTGACCGGCAGTTCGATCGCCCCGCACGCGACCCCGGTGCCCAGCTCGGCCAGTGCACGCACGATCTGCAGCCGCACCGGGTCGGCAAGCGCGTGCAGCACCGCGTCGATACGGATCTCGTCGCGCTCCGGGTGGGGCAGGGGGTCGGCCATGACGTCCATAGTACGAGATCTATCGTAGTTCGATAAAAGTCGTAGTACGGTTTTGGTTGAACGAAACCTCTACTGGGGAGTGACATGTCGCCTCGGACCTACCTGCTGGCCGCCGGCGCGTTCGCCGTCGGGACGAGCGGGTACATCGTTTCTGGTGTTCTACCTGCGGTAAGTCATGATCTGAACGTCTCGGCGGCCACGGCCGGACAGCTGGTGACCGCGTTCGCCATCGCGTACGCGATCGCCTCTCCGCTGCTCGCCGCCGCCACTGGCCGGTGGGAGAGGCGGCGGCTGCTCGTTGTCGCGCTGCTGGTCAGCGCGGCGGGCAACGTGATGGCGGCACTTGCACCGACTTACGAGCTCTTGCTCGTGTCTCGCGTCGTGAGCGCGTTGGGTGCGGCCGTGTTCACGCCCGCGGCCACGGCCGTCGCGACGATTCTCAACCCTCCGGAGCGTCGTGGCCGCGCGGTCGCCATGGTGTTCGGTGGGCTGACGTTCGCGCTGATCCTGGGGGTGCCAGCTGGCAACTTGGTCGGTGGCAGCATCGGCTACCAGGGCGTCTTCGCGTTGGTCGCGCTTGTGTCGCTGCTGGGTGCCGTGGCCGTGCAGGTAGGTATCCCCGTCATCGCGGCGCCGCCTGCGGTCGGACTGCGGGACCGTCTCGCCGCAGCGCGTGACAGCCGCGTACTGATGATGCTGGCGATGACCGTGCTCGCCTGCCTCGCGGCGTTCAGCGTGTTCACGTACATCGCGCCGTTGCTCACCGAAACCGCTGGTGTGCACGGCACGACCATCAGCTTGCTGCTGTTCGTCTACGGCGTCGGTGGCGCGATCGGCAACTCGCTCGGCGGCCGTATGACCGATCGGTACGGCAGCGGCCGTCCCTTGCTGGTCATCTTCACTGTTTTCATTGCGGTTCTGGCGACTTTGCCGCTGACCGCGGTCTCCGCGGTGAGCGCGGGTGTGGTGTTGTTCGTGTGGGGCATGTTCACGTGGTCGGTGAACCCGCCGATCCAGAACTGGCTGATCGAGCTAGCCCCGGCCAACAGCGGGCTGGTGCTGTCGCTCAACGCGTCCGCCATCTACCTGGGTGTCGGATTGTCCGGCGTGTTCGGCGGTGTGGTGATCAGCTCCGCCGGACTGCTCGCCCTGCCACCGATCGCCGCGGCCGTGGCCGCGATCTCGCTGGTCCTGTTGTTCCTCAACACCAGGCAGTCCGCCGTGGAGCCGGTGCTGAGCGAGGCGGTGCTCGAAAAGGCGGCGAGGTGATGTCCATTTAGGACGCTGGGGACTCGCCGAGCAGGAGCAGGTCCTCGGGCATCAGCGTGGTGTTCTCCAGCAGAGCCTGGATGAGATTGTGGTTCAGGGCGTTGCCGACGGGTTCGCCGACGCCGTCCTCCCGGATGATCCCGGCGATCGGTTTGCTCGCCTTCGACAGCCGCTCCCGGACGCTCGCCACGACGTTCGCGGTCGTCTTGGCGTTCCACTCCCGGCTGCCGGGCAACCGGTTGAGGTCGTCGGCGACCTGTTTCCACGACACCGGCTGCGGGTGGCGTTCCTGGCGGAGGTATCGCTGCGCCAACGCCGTCAACACCAGCCGTTCGGTGTCGCTCAGGTCGTACGTGGACGGAGCCTTGGTGATGCCGCGCGGCTCGCCGTTGTCCCCCGACCGGTTGGCGCCGACCACATGCACCTCGAGCAGGTGCGACCGGCGGCGGGATTCCCCGATGAACAGCGGGGTGTAGCCCTCCTGCATCTGCAACTCGTGGCCGGACAACAGCAACGACTCGCCAGGCAGCTGGATCGGCAGCCTGCCTTCGTTGCGCATCCACCACTCCCGGCCGTCGCAGACGATCACCCCGTGCAACCGGCTGACATACGGGTCGTCGGCCCCGATCGGCACATGCACGTCATCCTTGCCACGCCCGAACAGCAACGTGAACTTCCGCGGCGGCACGGCATAACCGCCGTCCGCGGCCAGCACAAAGATCGTGCCAGGCGGCGCGACCGGCACCCCGCCAGCGAGACTACGCATCGAAGCAGGCAGGACCTGCGGTACGAAATCCCTGACAGTCACTTCCCGCTCCCCTCCATCACCTGCAGCCGAGTATGCGCGTCACCGCCCGGGACCGGTCCCCGCCGCCAGGGCGTAAGCCGAAAATGTCGGAGGGCCCTGTCAGTATCCCGGCCATGGAACCAGTCGAGGTAGTACGAGAGTTGTTGGACCGGATCGAAGCTCGGGACTGGCCCGCGGCGGGGCAGTTGCTGGCGGCGGACGTGGTGGTGGAGTGGCCGGTCACGGCGGAGCGGATCGCCGGCCGCGACAACTTCATCAGTATCCAGGCCGAGTACCCGGAAGGCTGGTCCATCCGCCCGATCCGGATCTTCGGCTCGGGTGAGGACGTCGTCTCCGAGATGGACGTGCCCCACCGCGACCTGGGCGAATTCCGGGCGGCCTCCTTCTGGAAGGTGCGCGACGGCAAGATCGTCGAAGGCCGCGAGTACTGGACCAGCCCAGGCTCGGAGGAGCCCCCAGCCTGGCGAGCCAAGTTCACTGAACCCGTCTAGGCGAGTAAGGCTGCGATGACGGGGGTGCGGCGGACTCTGGCCAGGCAGCGTTGCCTGGTCGGGCCGATCGCGCCGATGGGCATGCCGAGGCGAGTGCTGATCACGGTGTACGGCACCGGTGGGTCGCAGAACAGCAGCGCCAGCAGTAGCTGGTCGCGGTCGGACAGCTGGCTGAGGGCCTCGCGCAGCGCGGTGCGGCGTTCGTCGACCAGTAGGTCGGCGTCCGGCCCGGGATCCGGGCATTCGATCTCGGTTGTGTCCGGGATCTGGCGGTTGCGGTCGCGTAACAGCTGCAGGCATCCACGGCGGGTGGTGGTGGCGATCCAGCCGGGCAGGGCCTCCGGGTTCCGCAGCGAGTGCAGGTTGGCCACCAGCCGGGGCCAGACGTCGCCTTCGATGTCCTGGGCGTCGGCTCCGGTCACGCCGAGTCCCCGGCATACCGCGAAGACCAAGGACCGGTATCGGCGTACGAGCGCGTTCCACGCTCCTTCGTCGCCTCGCGAAGCACTGTCCACAAGAGCCTGTACGTGCATGGCCGCCTCCCCTGAAGGCCTGGTGCTCTCAACGGGTTCACGATTTCGCCACGCCCTGCCCGTGGACCTTGCGGCGCAGGTCAGCATCAAGCTCTGAGACCGCAGAGGGGCCTGTATGGAGTTCCGGCTGTTCGGGGAGGTACAGCTACAGGCTGCGGGGAAGCTGCTCGATCCGGGCACCCCACGGCAGCAGGCCGTGCTGGCCGCACTTGTCATCGACGCGGGCCGCCCGGTGGCCATCGAGACCCTGATCGGCCGGGTCTGGGACGAAGCCCCGCCAGTCGAGGCCCGTAACGTCCTGTACTCCCATCTCAGCCGGATCCGGCAACTGCTCAAGCGGGCCGGGGACACGGCCACACTGGACCGTCGCCAGGCCGGGTACGTGCTGGACGTGGAACCGGACTCAGTGGACATGCACCGGTTCTGGCGACTGGTCGAGCAGAGCGGCGACGATGAGGAAAAGTCAACGGCGTTGACGGCCGCGTTGAGCCTGTGGCGAGGCACGCCGTTGGCCGGGGTCCCAGGCGAGTGGGTCGAGCAGGTGCGGGATCGCTGGCTCCGGCGACGGCTGGACGCGCTGGTCCGCTGGGGGGAGGTCCAGTTGCGGCTGGGCCGCCCGGCCGCGTGATCGATCTCTTGCCTGACCTGGTGGCCGAGTATCCGTTGGCCGAGCAGCTCGAAGTCGTCCTGATGCGGGCGTTGCACGACGCCGGCCGGGACGCGGAAGCGCTCGACCGGTTCGCCGCGATCCGGCAGCGTCTGGCGGACGAGCTCGGCGCCGATCCGGGGCCTGAGCTGCGCGCGCTGCACTGCGCGATCCTGCGGGGCGAGCTCCCGGCTGAGCAGTCGTACAAGCCCGCGCAGCTGCCGCCGGATGTCTACGGTTTTGCTGGGCGTGATGAGCACATGCGCAGTCTCAGCGGGCTGTCCGGGGCGAGGATCGTGGTGGTGTCCGGGACGGCCGGAGTCGGCAAGACTTCGCTTGTGGTGCACTGGGCGCACCGTGTTCGCGCACAGTTCCCCGACGGCCAGCTGTACCTCAACCTGCGGGCAGACCGGCGGGTGCTGGTGGTGCTGGACAACGCACGTGACGCCGAGCAGGTCCGGTCGCTGCTTCCTGGGGCGCCGCGATGCCTGGTCCTGGTCACCAGCCGCGACCTGCTGACCGGTCTTGTCGCAGAAGGCGTGCACCCGTTGATATTGGACCTGTTCGACGAGACTGAGGCGCGTGTCCTGCTGGCCAGTCGTATTGGCGCGCAACGGGTCGCGGCGGAGCCGGAGGCGGTCGCCGAGATCATCCGGTTGTGCGCCAGGCTTCCGCTGGCGCTGGCCGTCGTGGCCGCCCGGGCCGCGACCCACCCGGGCTTCCGCCTGGCCGCGCTGGCAGGGGAACTCGCGACCGGCCTCGACGAGTTATCCGGACCGGATCCGGCCACCGACCCTCGTGTGGCCTTCACGCCGGAGAAAGCCGACCTGCTCCTCAGGTTCGACGCCGAGGTGTCCCAGGACTCCACCGGCGAGTCGGACAGCAGGAAACGCAGCCACATCGCGGGTTATGTGACCAGAACGATCACCCCATGAATGCTGTGCATCGTTTCGATGCCGTTCATGCACGTGTCCCTGGCATTGCCCGCGACGCGAGGGCGCTGAACACCTTCATGGTGCGGTCCTGTTCCTCGGCGGTTCCATAGGGCGCCGCGACGAACTCCGTGACGCCTGCGTCGCGCAGCCGGTCCACCTGCCGCCCGACGCTGTCCTCATCGCCAACGATCACCACATCCTGAGGTCCCGCAACGCCTTCACGCTCGAACACCGCGCGATACTCGGGAACCTGACCGGCCATCGCGAACTCGGCCCCGATCCTGTCCCGGACAACGGCTTCCTCATGGGTGACGCAGGCCAGCAGGCCGGCGACAACGCGCGGCGACCGAGCGACCTTGCTGATCGTGGGCACGATGTGCCCGGCGAGCGTCCTCGCCCCGGTCATCCACGTGACAGTTCCGTCGGTGAGTTCACCGGCGAGCCGGAGCATCGCCGGGCCCATCGCGGCGAGCAGTACTGGCGGCGGCTGCGCGCCAGGCACCTGCACTGTGCCGGCCGCAGTGAGAGTCTCGCCCTGATGAGAGACGCTTTCGCCGCGTAGCAACGGATTCAGGACCTCGAGGTACTCCCGCATTCGCCGTGCGGGCCGGTCGGCGGGCAGCCCGAACATGGTTTCGACCATGGCGCCGATGCCTGCCCCGATGCCCAGCGTCAGCCGGTTACCGGTGGCAGCCTGCACGCTCAACGCCTGGCTCGCCAGCACCAAGGGATGTCGTTGCGGGGCCGGGATCACGGCGGTACCGAGGCTGATTCCGGGGACGTGGCCGAGCGCGGTGAGGGTGACGAGCGCGTCCCAGCCGAGGGCCTGCCCGGACCACACACTGCTGAACCCGGCCTGGGCCTGGGCGGTCATCTCGGCCAGAGTCGCAGGTCCACGCACGTCACCGACGAACAAACCGATCTTCATGAGTACTCCGGAAGATTAAGTGGGGTGGCACCCCAGTTATGTCGACTACGATACGGAGGGCCACCCCGGTTAGCAAGGTCGGAGGAATCGATGCGTGCGGACGCCCGCCGGAACTACGACCGGCTCGTGGCCGTGGCCAGCGCTGTTGTCGCTGAGCAGGGCGCCGAGGCGTCGCTTGAGGAGATCGCACGCCGCGCCGGCGTGGGCTCCGCGACGCTGCATCGGCACTTCCCGGGCAGGTATGCCCTGCTCGACGCGGTGTTCCAGGATCGGGTAGACGCGCTCTGCGCGAAGGCGGCGGACCTGCTTGATGATCCATCGCCCGGGGAAGCGCTCGTGACGTGGCTGCACGCGGTCGTGGCGCACGCCTCGGCGAATCGAGGGCTCGCGCCGTTCTTGATCAAAGGCGCCTCGGCGCACACGAAAATCGTTGCCGCAGGGGAGAAGCTGCTCGCAAGAGCTCGGCAGGACGGCACCGTGCAGCCGGATATCGACATTGTCGAGCTGCTGACCCTGGTCAATGCCGTCTCGCTGGCCGCGGAACACCTTCATGGCCAGGCCGATCGGCTGCTGCGGTTGGTTGTCGACGGAATCAGGAGGCAGGGTGGCTGATCTTCCGCTTACCGGAATCACCGTGGTCAGCGTCGAACAGGCGGTGGCGGCGCCGTTCGCGACCAGGCAACTGGCTGATCTCGGGGCCCGGGTGATCAAGGTGGAACGCCCGGACGGCGGCGATTTCGCCCGCCGTTACGACACCACTGTGGACGGTCAGTCCAGCTATTTCGTCTGGCTCAACCGGTCGAAACAGTCGCTGACCCTCGACCTGAAGTCACCGCGCGGGCGTGAGATCCTCGATCAGCTGGTGGCCGGTGCCGATGTGTTCGTGCAGAACCTCGCGCCCGGCGCGGCGAGCAGGCTCGGTTTTGACCCGGCGACCCTCGCGGCCAAGTACCCGCAGCTCATCACATGCACGGTCTCCGGCTACGGCGAGGGGCTGTGGGCCGATCGGAAGGCCTATGACCTGCTGGTTCAGTGCCAGACCGGGCTGGTGTCGTTGACCGGCACGCCTGAGGGCGCGGCTCGGGTGGGCATCTCCGTGGCCGACATCGCGGCCGGGATGTACGCCTACTCGGGAATTCTCACCGCGCTGTTCACCCGTGCGACAACGGGAATCGCCCGTTCGGTTGACGTGTCGCTGTTCGATGCCCTGGCCGAGTGGATGGGGCAGCCCGCGTATTACACCCGTTACGGTGGAACTCAACCTCCGCGTGTCGGCACCCAGCACGCCACAATCTCGCCTTACGGTGCCTATACGGCCGCCGACGGCAAGGACGTGCTCTTCTCGATTCAGAACGAACGCGAGTGGATCTCGCTTTGCCGGCAGTTCCTGGGCCGGCCGGAGCTGATCGACGACCCGCGTTACGCCACCGGCTCAGCCCGTGTCGCGCACCGTGACGAGGTCAATGCCATTGTCGCCCGGCGGTTCAGCGAGATCGGCAGCGACGAGGTGATGTCCTTGTTGGACAGTGCGGGGATCGCCAACGCGGGAGTCAACTCGGTCCAGGAGTTCCTGGAGCACCCGGTGCTCACTGAGCGTGGCCGTTGGCAGGACATCGGCATTCCCGGTTCGCAGGTACAGGCGATGCTGCCGCCGGTGAACCTCGCCGGAGTCACCGCCCGGATGGATCCCGTGCCTGCTGCCGGTGAGCACACCGAGCTGATTCTCACCGCGCTCGGCTACAGCGCGCAGGACATTCGCGACCTGCGTGCGGAGGGGATCATCAGCTGACCGGCCGTGGCGGGCTGGGCTCCTGATCCGACAGCTGCCTGCGCAGCTCGCGGATCTCGGCCTGCAGGGTGCGCAGCTCGGCCCGCAGATCGTCCGACTCCTGCTGGATGGCGCCCTCGAGGTTCTCGTCCGCGGCCCGGATGCGTTCCAGCAGCCAGGACGCGATCATGCCGGTGATCACACCGAGCAGGGCGATCCCGCCGATCATCAGGCTGGCCGCGACCAGGCGGCCCTCCCAGGTCGTGGGGTAGACGTCGCCGTAGCCGACGGTGGAGATGGTGGTCAGCGTCCACCACAGCGCCTTCGGGAAGGAATCGATCCCCGCGTCGGGATTGCTGCGTTCCGCGTCCAGCACGGCCAGTGCCGCGCAGAAACTCACCAGCACGGTGACGATGGCGACGTAAATGGCCACTCGCCCACGAAATGCCGCCGATGCCTGTCGATTAAGGACACGTAACACCGTGACCAGACGCAATACCCGCAGCTGGCGGACCATCGGCAAAGCCACGGCCAGCAGATCGAACAGATGGCGCCAAATGAAGCGAATCTTGCGTTCGGCCAGGGCGAGCCGGATCAGATATTCACCCGCGAACACGACCCAGATGACCCACAGCACGATCTCCAGACCCAGGTGCAGCCACTGCGGCCGGCTGACGTGCAGCACCTGCCAGGCGTAGGCGATCAGGAACGCGACCGCCAGGGCGGCCATCGGCCACTCGGTGCGTCGCTCCCACGTGGACAGTCTCGGTTCTTCCACGCGGCCATCTTCGCACTACCGGCGGGGCCGGCACCTCACAATCAGGCCAAGCCCGATGACCATCGCCGACGGTCCGGTGATCCACGCGTACACGTAGTCGAGCTTGCTGCTGACCACCGTGAAGAAGATCGCGGTGGTGAAGATGAACGCGAGCACCGCGGAGAGTGTCAACGCTTCACGGACCCGAGACCTGACCGGCATTCGCTCAGGCTACCCCATGAATGCCCGCCGAAAGCACTCACATCTTCCCAGAATGAAATACGGTGTCACCATGAGCCGAATCAACGACGTCGGCGGGATGGAAGGTTTCCCGCCGATCTTCGTCGAACCGGACGAACCGCCCTTTCACTCCGACTGGGAGGCGCATGTCTTCGCCCTCAACAGCGCCCTGATCCGCCAGGGGATCTACAACCTGGACGAATTCCGCGATGCGGTAGAAAGCATCCCGCCCGGCGAGTTTCTGGCGGCCTCGTATTACGAGCGGTGGTTCATGGCGATTTCGGCCCTGCTGGTGCGCAAAGGCGTGGCCACCGCGGAGGAGATCTCCGGTGAAGTTCACGAAGGGTGATCAGGTTCGGACGAGCCGCGCCGACCCGCCGCACCATACGCGGGTTCCCTTGTACGCACGTGGTCACGTGGGGACAGTCGTGGAGCTCCAGGGCTCATGGCCACTTCCCGATGACCGGTCGCGCGGCCTTCCCGCCCAGCCGCAGCCGGTGTACACGGTGCGGTTCGCCGCGCGGGACCTGTTCGGGGCGGGCGACCACACGGTGACGTTGAGCCTGTGGCAGGACTATCTGGAGCCGTTGTGAGCGGTGATCACTCGGATCTGGGCATCGCGGCCCGGGTCAGGCACGTCGAAAGCCTGCTGGAACAGCGTGGCCTGATCGACCCGGGCGCGCTCGACGAGGCGCTGGCGGCCTTCCTGTCCCGGGCCTCACCCGCCAACGGCGCGCGGATCGTCGCGCGAGCCTGGCTGGACCCCGAATTCCGAGCCCGGCTGCTGGCCGACGCCGGCGAAGCCCTCACCGAGCTGGGCCTGTCGATGAGCGGCGGCCTGCAACCTCAACGCCTGCAGGTCGTGGCCAACACTCGGACCTCACACAACGTGGTCGTGTGCACGCTCTGTTCCTGCTACCCGATCGCTCTGCTCGGGCCCTCGCCGACCTGGTACAAGAGCGAGAGTTATCGCTCACGGGTCGTCCGCACACCGCACGCGGTGCTGGCGGAATTCGGCTTGCACCTGGACCCGTCCGTCGAGATCAAAGTCTGGGACGCCAACGCGGAAACCCGCTACCTCGTGCTCCCACTCCGCCCGCCGGGCTCCGACGGCCTCGGCGAAAAGCAACTAGCCTCGCTGGTCACCCGCAACGGCCTGATCGGCGTGGCCCCAGTCTGACCGCGTGGCCGTTTCGTGGCACTATCCACAGTGGAATCCAAGACGGAGTCCAAAGTGGAGGAGAAACATGCGTTACCTGAGCCTGGCCGCGCTCGCCCTGGCCGGAGTCCTGCACGGTGAGGCCGCGTCGGCCGACACCCCCACGCTGCGGCTGACCACCGCCTCCTCCAGGATCCAGTCCTACAAACCAGGCGCGACCGGCGTCACCTACGACCAGAAGCTGGCCCCGGCAGGCGCCCAGCTCTCGGTCTTCGCCTTCTCCAGCTCCCGGAGCACCACGGTTGTGCTCAACACCCGGGGCCTCCTGCCCAAACGCGAATACGGCGCCCACGTGCACGTCAGCCCCTGCGGCCAGGCCCCCACCGACGCGGGCCCGCACTTCCAGAACAAGAAGGACCCGATCCAGCCCTCGGTGAACCCCGCCTATGCCAACCCCCGCAACGAAATCTGGCTCGACTTCACCACCGACCGCCAAGGCGCCGGAGCCGCCATGGCCACCGTCCCCTGGGGCTTCAACAACCGCGACGCGTCCTCAATAGTCATCCACGCCACCCACACCCACACGGTTCCAGGCCAGGCCGGTGCCGCGGGCGCTCGCCTCGCCTGCCTGACCGCCGACTTCTGACCTGCGCGATCAACAACGGCCAGGGCACGGCAAGAGTCAAAAGGGCAGCAGGGCGTGAGCGTTGCGGGCAGCTTGCTTGCGGCGGCCGGACCGCTCGTTTACTACTCGGAAGATCCTGTTCACGTGACAGTGAGGGAGCTCCCTGTGCCCACTTCCTCTTCAGGTCAGGAAATCGACCGCAGACTGGCCGAGATGGCGGTTTCCGCGACCGCGCCACGGCAGATCGTCACCATTACGGTCGGTCAGTACGGTCAGGTCATTGATGTTCAGTTCCCGTCGGGTGCCTACCGGACGTTGCCGCCCGCTGATCTGGCGAGCGCGCTTATACAGACTTTACGAAAGGCGCAGGCGCGAGCACGTGAAGAGGTCGCGATTCTGATGGCGCCGATGACGCCACCGCATTTCGACGCCACCGGCGCCCAGCTGACAGCGCCGACGCAACCCGATGAGAGCGGGATCTTCCAGAAGACGACGCACTGAGTATTTTGATCTCTCACACCGGGTAACCTGGGCCGGTGTCGCAGCTACGCGTCCGGTTGCTGGGCCCGGTGTGCGCGCTCGTGGGGGATACCGAGGTGGAACTCGGGCCGCCCCGGCAACGGGCCGTGCTGGCTGTACTGGCACTTCGTGCAGGTCAGGTGGTCTCCCGGACCGGCCTGATAGAGGCTGTCTGGGGCCGGAAACCGCCGGCCAGCGCGGCGAGTGCGGTGTATCTCTACATTTCCACTCTGCGCAGGACTCTCGGCGGGAACCGGGATCTTCTTTCCTCTTCGGACGGTGGATACACCCTGCACCTTTCGGCTGACGACGTCGATATCGCTGTTTTCGACTATTTGTGCTCGCAGGCTGCGGTATCGGCGTCGGCCAGGCATTACCGGGATGCTGTGCGCACATTGCGGGAAGCGCTGGCTTTATGGCGCGGAGAGGCGTTCGCCGGTATTCCTGGGCCATTCGCCGACCAGGAACGCATCCGGCTGGCGGAGTCCCGGATGCGCGCGGTGGAGGCATTGGCCGCGGCCCGGCTGGAATTGGGCGCGCACGTCGAGCTGGCCGCGGAACTCGGCACCCTGGTACAAGATCATCCATTGCGTGAGCCGCTCCGGGAGTTGCTGATGATCGCGCTCTCCCGCAGTGGGCGGCACGCCGAAGCCCTGGACGTCTTCCAGGAGACGCGCGAGACGCTCCGGCGTGAGCTCGGCACTGAGCCAGGCGTGGCGTTGCGTACCTTGCACGCAAGAATTCTCGCTGGTGACGAAGCGATCAGCGCACGTAACGAAGCGCCGCTCTCAGTGATGCCCCCGCACGTCGCGGCGATCGCGCAGAGCACGTCGCGGCTGTTCGTCGGGCGTACGGACGAGGTCGCGAAGGTGCGTGCTCGGGTCGCAGACGTGCTCGCCGGCCGCGGCGGGATGGCGTGGATCGAGGGTGACCCCGGGATCGGCAAGTCCGAGCTGCTGATCGAGGCACTGGGAGACGTGCAGGCGCGCGGCTGCCAACTCGGCTGGGCCATCGCTGACGAGCCGGACGTGCGGTTCCCGCTCCGGCTGATCTTGGAATGCCTGGGCATCTCGGTGAAGTCGCCGGACACCGACCGGGCCGAGCTCGCGCGCCAGCTGCGGACCGACCGCAGAACCGACGACAGTGACCCGGTCTCCGCCGCCGTGGACAGGATGTTGGCACTGGTGGACCGGATGTGCGCGCACGGCCCCGTCGTGCTCGTGATCGACGATCTGCAGTGGGCCGACGAAGCTTCGGTGCATGTGTGGCGCCGGTTGGCGGCCGCGACACGTCAATTGCCGTTGCTGCTGGTCACGTGCGCCCGTACCGGTCATGGCCGGGCGGAGCTCGACCAGCTCCGGGCCAGGGCGACACTGGTCGTGCTGGAACCGTTGCCGCCCAACGATGTCGAGTCGCTGACCGGGAGCCTGGCCGGCGGCCGTCCGGGCAGACTCCTGCGCCGGGTGGCCGACAGAGCCGGTGGAAACCCGCTCTACCTGCGGGAAATGGTTCGTGGGTTGGTGCGTGACGATGCCGTTGACCTGATCGACGGGGTCGCGCACATCGATCAGGCCCAGGTTGAGACCGCGCCGCGCTCGCTCGCCGCAGCCGTGGAACGGACTTGTGGTGCGTTGCCGCAACGCACGCATGAGGTCTTGCGCTGGACGGCTGTGCTTGGGCCGGAGGCAACGCTCGCGAATGTCGTCGCATTGACTGGCCAGGCGGCCGACTCGCTGCGTTCCGCGTTGGCCGAGGCTGTGGACGCGAACGTGGTTTTTGATGAAGGGCCACGGCTGGTGTTCCGGCATCCGTTGATGCGGGAGGCGATTCTCGGGAACATGCCTCTGCCGGTGCGCGGAGTGCTGCATCGGGAAGCGGCGAGGGTGCTCGCGGCGGGAGACGCGCCGCCGATCCGTGTTGCTGAACAGTTTGTGGCCGCACTGTCGAGATTGGAGCCATGGGTCGCGGACTGGCTGGTTACGCATGTCACGGAGGTCGCCAACCACGCTCCGCTGATCGCCGCGGATCTCCTGGAAGCCGTGCTCGGGACGATGAGTGGCCGCGATCCGTCGCGCGAGGTGTTGCTCGCCGCACTTGTTCGTGTCCTTTTCAGACTGACCCGTGACTCGGAAGCGCGGGCCAAACAAGCGCTTGCGGCTTCCACGGATCCTGTTCGTACCGAGGAGATGCGGCAGCTGCTCGCCGCGATCATCTATCGCAACGGCAGGCGTGCCGACTCGATCAGGACGCTGACCGGATCCGAAGTGGACCCCGCGGTGCCGCAGGAGTGGGTGCAGCGGCGGAAGTTCCTGCTGGCGCACCTGGTCCGTGACGTCACCGATGTGGATGCCGCCGAGGTCCAGGCGATCTCGGCGTACACCGAGGCGGTCGCCAACGGCGAGGCCGGTCTGGTCGCGCACGCCCTGCAGACCCGCTGGATCGTCGACACCGTCCGCCGGGATCACGAGACCGCGCTGCAGCGGATCGACGACGCCATCGACAAGGTCCGCGGCAGAGCGGAATTTGCCGGAATGCAGTTCAACCTGCTGGACAACAAGCTGTTCACCCTGCAGAACCTGGACCGGATGCAGGACGCGGACGCGACCCTGCGAGCGGCCACCGAGCTGGTGCTCGAACACCGTCTGCCGGTCGGCCCGCAGGTTTCCGCTGCCGTGCACCACTATTGGACAGGCAGATGGGACGAAGCCCTGTTCGAGCTGGACGCCATCACCGAGGACGGCCCGGCCATCACGTACGCCGGCCTGATGGATGCCGGGCCCGCCGGTTTGCTGCTGCACGGCGTGTCCGCGTTGATCGCGGCTCGGCGTGACGACCGTGCAGCCTTGGCCGAGAACCTGGCAGCGGCCGAGCGCTACCTGGTGATCACCGACTCCGAACGGGAAAGCTGCGATTTCCTGTTGGCAGCAAGGGCATTCGCGGCAGTGCAGCGCGGAGACGTGGCCGGTGCGCTGGTGGAGTTCGCGCCTGTGCTCGACCCAGCCTACGCGGAAATGATGTTGCGGCACCAGTGGTTGCCCGATGTCGTGCGGCTGGCATTGGACATCGCCGACTTCGCCCGCGTCGAGGAGGCGCTGGCCGTAGCCGAAATGGAAGCCGCTCGCGAACTGGTGCCCGCTCGCGCGTACGCCGCCCTGCATCGATGCCGCGCTCTGGCCAAGGGCGACCTCGACTCCGCACTGACCGCCGTCGAGCACTACAGGCTCGTCGGCCGACCAGTCGAACTGGCGCACGCCCTCGAAGACGCCGCAGTCCTGCTGGCCGCCGACAACCAGCGTGACCAAGCCATCGCCGCCTACGCCGAAGCCGTCCAGACCTTCGTCGCCCTCGGCGCCCGCTGGGACAGGGCTCGCGCCAAGGTCCGCCTCGCCCAATCCGGCATCGGCGAGCCCCTCCACGCCATCCCCGGCGGCCGGACCAGCAGCTGGGGAACCCTGTCGGAAGCGGAGCAGCGAATAGCGGACATGGTCGCCAACGGCCTCTCCAACCCCGACATAGCCACCCGCATGTCCCTGCCCCGCCGAATAGTCCAGGCCCATGTCGTCCAGATCATGAACAAACTAGGCGTGGCCTCCCGCTCCCAGATCAACCGCGCTTCCTGAGAAAATGGCCTCCGGCCCCCGGAATCCAGGCTGGATTCCGGGGGCCGGAGGCGCCCCCTCCCTCGGGAATTGCCGGATTGCCCGCGTGGAATAGATGCATGGGTTTCAGATGACGCCTGCGCGCAGGGCGTATGCGACGGCGTGGGCGCGGTTGCGTAAATGCAGTCTGGCGGTCAGGTTGTAGATGACGTTCTTCACTGTTCGTTCTGAATAGCGGAGTGCCTGGGCTATTTCCTCGGTGGCCAAGCCGTCGGCGATCAGGCGGAGGACGTCGACCTCGCGGGGTTGCAGGCCGGAGGCGTTGAGGCCGTTGGGGGCGAGGACTTCGCGTTGCAGGACTTCGACGCGCCGGAGGAGTTTGCCGAGGATGTCGCGTGGCATGACGCCGTTGCCGTCGGCCGCCGCGAGGATGCTGTCGACGAGCTGGGTGCTGGTGACCGTCTTCTTCGGGAGGATGGCCACCACGCGGCATTCGACCACGGTCAGCAGCGGGGCGTCGCTGAGGTCGCCGGTCATCAGCACGGTCGGCCGCGCGAAGTCGGTCGCCGTCTGTCTGAGTCGTGCCATCGCGTCAGTGCTCAGCCGTTCGGTCGAGAACAGGACCACGTCGGGTCGCTCTCCAACGCCGTCGACCACGGCGAACTCGCGTTTTGTTTCAAGATAGCTGGTCAGCCCCACGTGAGACATCGGATCCGATGTCTGGACGGTCACGCGCACCTGTTGCATGCGAGCAGTCTGAGTGGGCGGTCTTAATGAAGTCTTGCCGCGGCCACCGGCCAGTTGAATCCTGCCCGGGGCGGCCGCCTGCCAACAGGGTGCGACAGGCACTCGTTGTTGCCCGAATTGACCGAGCAGCGGCAGTGATTGTCCGGGAATTCGGCCGGGAGGGGTCCCAGCCGGCCGGGGTTAGCGTGCCGGCATGTGTTTCCTGGTTGAGGGGCAGCGCATAGAACCGGGCTATGTGGTGGAACGCCTGCTCGGCGAAGGCGCGTTCGCCGAGGTGTACCGGGTCCGGCACCGATTCATGGGCCGGCAGGCGATGAAGGTGTTCAAGCAGGCCGGTAGCGGAGCGCTGATGACCGAAGCGGTGCTGCTGACCAGGATCGCGCATCCGAACATCGTGCGGGTGTTCGACGCGGGAACGGTCGCGACCGCCTTTGGTGAACGCGGGTTCTTCACGATGGAATACGTCGCGGGCGGCACTTTGTACCGGTTGTGGGCGACGCCCCGCAACCGGCCGATCGCGGTGGCCGAAACCGTGCGGATCATCCACCAGGTGTCCAGGGGTTTGGCGGCGGCGCACGCTGAACGGCCGCCGATCATCCATCTCGACATCACCCCGCACAACATCCTGATCGGGCCGGACGGGCGTGCCCGGCTGGGTGATTTCGGTCTGGCGAAAGTGGCCCGGCCACTGCCCGGAAAAGCCCGGGGACAGGTGACCCTGGCCTTTGCCGCGCCGGAATCGATGCTGGGTGCGGTCGCGGAATCGTGTGCGATGGACGTCTGGTCATTGGGCGCCATCGCCTACCTCTTGCTGACCGACCGACATCCGTATCCCGAAGGAGCCTCGCGGCGCACACGACCGGTCGCGCCAAGCGCGCTCAATTCTGACGCCGACACGCGGCTGGACGACATCGTGCTGGCCGCGCTGGACCCGAATCCTGTTGGCCGCACACCGAATGCCACCGTACTGGCCGGGCAGCTGGCGGATTGGGGAGCCGGGCTGTGATGCAGACCGCGACCGATCTCGACCAGGTCCTGAGTGCGATTTCCGGGCCGGACCTGTACCGCGCCAACATCTTCAACATCACCGGCGTGCCGGCCGGTGCGTCCGCCGGGCAGATCCGGCGGATGCGTGAAGAGGCCGTTCTGCAGAGCAGGCTGAACCCGGATCTCGACGCTGACGCAATCCGCAGCGCGTTCGAAACGATGCGCGACCCGGTTGCCCGGCTCATTCACGAGCTTCTGTGGTTCCCGGCACCGCAACAGCATCGCGAAGCCGTGGAAACCGAATACCAGGGCCCGTTCCCGGCTACCAGCGGCGAGGCGAAACGGCTGGACAAGCTGTGGGTCAACAGCCTCACAGCGTGGGCGTTGCGACTGGAGGCGCCGGAATTCTGGGCACACGCCAAAGAACGGGTCAAACAGATCGATGACCCTCGGCTCACCACGGGGACCGTCCGGCGGCTGCGAGACCGATTGCCGCAGCACATCGTCTCGGTGACAGCCGATCTCGCTGTCCGCGCCGCGCGCTGCGGAGATTCGGGCCGCTTGGTGAAACTTCTGGTGAATTCGCCTTTCCCGAGCGAACTGGTGCGCGACACGCTGCGTGACGCGGTCCGCCCAGCCGAACAATCGATCGTTTCCGCCTGCAGTGGGGCACGGGATGCTTTGCAGGCAAACCAAAGCCGGGCCGAGGATATCGCAGAGGACCTGTTGGGCAAGGTCGGCAGCCCGTTGCTGGTAGTCGAAGCACTGCGGGGGACAGGGGATGACATCACTGTGGTGCTCAGCGACGAGGTCGCGCTCGTGGTCAACAACTGCGCCGTTGCCCATAACCTGACGGGGCACCGGCCGGACATAGCTTTGCGGTTGCTGGCATCGGCAAAGTCGTTCGCGCGCCTGCGCACCACGACCCGGCTTGTCGACGACAACATCGCAGTAGTCAGCTTGAACGACCTGACGACGGAAATGCGGGAGCTCTGCGAACGGGACAAGGTGGACAAAGCCGATCGGCGGCGGCGAGCGTTGCTCAGTGTGCTGCCGGACGGGGAGCTCAAACAGGCCTTGCAGTCGATTCCGCCGGATGACAACCGGGTCGGCGCGGACGTCCCTCGAGTACCGGGAACTTTCAGCCTGTTCGGTTGCGGCAAGAGGTTTGTTGCTCTTACGCGCGGTGACGACCCCTATCATTACACCGCGCTGCTCATGGTGAGCATCCTGTTCGTTCCGCTGATCCCGGTGTCGGCGTACTTCGCCACGATTTTTCAGTTGCGGGCCAGGATTCCGTTGGGCCGGTGGGCCCGTTGGTGGCGGTTCGCCGTCCTCAACTTCCTGCTCGGCTTGGTCGTCTCGGCTGTCTTCGGGTCGCTGATCAGCAATATGGATGTGCTGCTCACGGTTTACGGTGTGTCGCTGCTCGTTGTCGGAGTCCGGTGGTTGCGGCTGCGGATGTGGGCTTTGAGGAAGGTGGGCCGGTGATCCTCGGCAGGCTGCGGCAGTGGCGGTTCCCGCCCGAGTTCAGGATTCCGGACAGCTATCCGGAGATTCCGCCGGCGCCACAGGAAGATACCGAACCTGCTGATGTGGTGATGGCAGATCTGGCGACGAACTTGTGGCGAGTCACCAAGAAACTCACCGGTGAGCAGAACGGCGATGCCGCACGCGGTCGCCGGATGGCCTCGCGACATGCCCAGGCGGCGCAGGAAAGCCTTGCCGAGGCCGGTATCCAAATTCAGGACCACGACGGGACCCCCTTTCACCCAGGCCTTTCCCTGGACGTGATCGCCTATGAAGCGCGCCCGGGAACGGCGAGCGAGACGGTCGTGGAAACCGTGCGCCCCTCGATCTACCGGGCTGGTCGCTGTATCCAGACCGGTCAGGTCATTGTCGCTCAACCCGAAGGAGTTCAGCAGCATGACGCGTGAAACCGTCGACTTCGGTATCGACCTTGGTACCACCAACAGTGCCATCGCGGTGTCGGCGGGCTCCGACGGGACCGTGGTGCGCAACAACCTTGAGATGGAGTACACCCCGTCCGCAGTCTATATAAGCAAATCCGGCAACGTCTATGTCGGCAAGTCCGCCCGTGACCGAGTCGAAGCCGACCCTCTGAACGCGCACTCAGAATTCAAGCTCCAGATGGGAATGCGGGACAAGCCAAGGATGTTCGCCGATTCCGGCCGGGCGCTCGCGCCCGAGCAACTGTCTGCCGAAGTCCTGAAATCGCTGCGTGCGGACGTGCAGAAGAAGCTCGGGGAGGCGATCACCGCCGCTGTGATCACCGTTCCGGCGGCCTTCGAGCTGGACCAGTGTGATGCGACTCGCCGGGCGGCAACGTTGGCAGGCCTGGATTTCGCGCCGCTTGTCCAGGAACCGACCGCGGCCGCGTGGGCGTACAGCGCGCAGGCCTCGAATGTGCCTTCGAAGTGTTTCTGGCTCGTCTACGACTTCGGCGGCGGGACGTTCGACGCGGCTGTCGTGCAGGTCCAGGACGGCGAGTTCACCGTGGTCAACCACGCCGGAGACAATTTCCTCGGCGGCAAGCTGATCGACTGGACCATTGTGGACGAACTGCTCGTGCCCGCGGTCGCCGCGGACGGTTCGCTGCCCGCGTTCGACCGCTCGCATCCGCGGTGGCGCAGCAATGTCGCCAAGCTCAAAGTCGCCGCGGAGAACGCGAAGATCGAGCTGTCGCACAGTGATTTCGCCGAGATCGCGGTGGAGATCGCAGACGAGGACGACCGGCGGTTCTCGTTCACCTACGAGATGACCCGGGCGGACGTCGAGCGGCTGTCGCTGCCGCTGTATCGCCGTTCCGTGGAGTTGTGCCGCCGGGCGCTGTCGGAGAGAGGACTCAAAGCCGCGGATATCGAACGGGTGATTCTCGTCGGTGGCGCGACCATGGCGCCCGCGCTGCGGGCGTTGCTGGCCGATCCGGTTGATGGGCTTGGCATTCCGTTGGACCACAGCCTGGATCCGGTCACGGTGGTCGCCCGGGGTGCCGCGATTTTCGCCCGGACGCAGCGAATTCCCCGGGACCTGACCAGACGGGCGGTCGTTTCGGGGCATGTCCGGCTTGATTTCCAGAACCAGCCGACTGGCCGCGGCAGTGATCCGCTGGTCGGCGGCAAGGCGGTCGAGCCGGTCCGCGATGACTGGACCGGTCACACGATCGAGTTCGTGAACAACACCCATCAGCCGATATGGCGCAGCGGCCAGGTGCCGCTGACCAAAGCGGGGACGTTCACCACGAGATTGCTGGCCGCGGCGCAGTCGAACAAGTTCGACATCGAGTTCCGCACCCCGGCCGGGACACTCGTGCCGACTGAGCCCGCGAGCACTTCTTATCAGCGGATGAACATGGAGGGCGGTGACTCGACTCTCAGCCATTCAGTGGGGGTATGGCTTGAGGGCAACGAGGTCAAGTGGATTCTGCGCAAAGGCGCGGAACTGCCTGCCGTCAAGCGGATCGTTCTTGAGTCCACAGTGGATGTACGCCGAGGCGCGGCAGCCGGGCTGATCCGCGTGCCGATCGTCGAGGGGGAGCGGCCGCGTGCCGATCGCAACACGGTGATCGGCCAGCTGGACATCCGGCCGGACCAGATCACCCGGGATGTCCCGGCCGGCAGCGAGATCGAGGTGTCGATCACGATCGACCGGAGTTTCACGCCGCACGTGGACGCGTTCGTGCCGATCCTGGACGAGGAATTCGACATCGAGGTCGAGCTCGGCCGGACCGGGGCTCCCGGAGTCAAGGAGCTCCGCAGGCAGTGCCGTGCCCTGGAAACGCAGCACGACAAGCTCCACGCGGCCGGGGCCAACCCATTCCTGCAGGAGGTCCAGGATCTGCTGGTCAAGATCAGGCACACCTTGGACTCGGCCGAACACAACCCGGACGCGCCGGCCGCGGCACAGGCGCTGATCCGTACCGCGGAATCCCTTTTGGACAAGGCTGAGGAAGCCGCCGAACTGCCACAGCTACTCGCCGAAGCCAGCCAGATGCGACAATGGGTGGCGGATCTGAACGCCGAGGCCGGAGACCAACGCTCCAAACAGGAAGCCGTCGAAGCCCAGCGGAAACTCGATGAGGCGGCCACAGCGGGCGACATCACAGTGGTGACTCACCAGATCGAGGTACTGCGCAAGATAGGTGTCGACGTTCTCGAATCAACCGGCGAACTCCCGGCGATCCGATTCAACGCTCTCAAACAACACTTCTCCGGCAGCCGCGATCCACGCATCCAGGCACTGATCGCCGACGGCGACAAAGCCCTTGTGCAAGGCGACAACAATCGCCTGACCATGATCGCCAACGAACTCGGCAGATTGGTCCCGCCGGACCGTCCCGTCCCCGACGACTCAGCCCCGTCAACCGTGCGATCCCGTCGATGAGTGCTGTGCTCGAAAGGACGGTTGAGGCGGCGAGGGCGGGGCGCTATGAAGAGGCCGTGGCGGCGCTGGAAGGAATGGGTGGGCGGGAGAGTGATGATCCGCGGGTATTGGACCTGTTGGCGAGGGTGCATGCGCAGCGGGGCGAGTTCGCGGACGCCGACTCTTGTTGGGCGACTGCGCTTTCGCTGGATCCTGGTTGGCGGGGAGCGATTGAGGGAAGGCGGCGGATTGCCGCGTTGCAGGCCAAGCGGTTCAGGCCTCGTGTGTGGCCAGGCGTGGTCGCACTTGTTGCCATAGCGGGGGTTCTGTTGCCGAACACGCCTCAGCCCGATATGTCTGGGAGACAGGCGCAACAACACCGTGATTGTGGTCATTGGTCTTTGTGCGACTCGATAAGGGCCTGTACATCCAGTGCCCTCTTCTCGGTCAGGGTCTCACCGCGTTTACGCGTACGCTGAACGGCCTGGCCGATGAAATGGCTCGCTTTGCTGACGTTGCCCAGGTCCAGGTAGGCATGGGCGACCTCGATCAAGGCGGAGGCCTCAAGCTGCAACTGGCCGTCGCCGCGCAGCCGGATCAACACCTGCTCGGCGTGTGCCAGGGCCACGGCGGGCTCACCGGCGTTCCGGTGTGCGCTGGCGAGTCCGATCAGGATGGACGTCTCGCCGTACCCGAATCCGATCTCCCTGGCCACATGCAGCGCTTCGGTGTAGCCCGCGATTGCCTCGATGTGCCTGCCCTGTCGGTTGTGGACGGTCGCGATCACCTCACGGGCGCCGGCCTCACTGCGGCGTTCGCCAAGCTGTGCGCTTACGACCATGGCCTGGTTCGCCTGGGTCAGCGCGAGATCGAGCCGGCCCGCGTCGCAGTTGATCTCGGCTGTGCAGACCAGTGTGATCAGTTCGCCGAACCGTTCACCGATCTCCTGGCAATAGGCGATCACCCCCTCGAGCAAAGAAATCGCTTCGTCGAGCCGGCCAAGGCGCCATGTGGCGATGCCCAGTGCGTTGAGCGCCCGGAAAGCCGCCGTGCGATTGCCGGTCGACTCGCTCAACGCGAGCGAGCGCTCGTGCCAGCCGATCGCCGTGCCGGGCATGCCCAACGAGGTCAGAGCCACGCCGATGTAGTTCAGGGCCAGGATCTCTGTTTCCACATTGCCGGTTTTCCGGGCCGCGGCAAGCGCTTGGCGGTGGTAGCGCTCGGCCAGCCGTGGCTGCCCCATCTGCATGTGGATCCGGCCGAGGTGGTGCAGTGCCTGGCCCGCGGCATCCGTGTCGCCGATGTCGTTGGCTACGTCCTGAGCCCGCCGGTGATAGTCGATGGCCCGCTTGTAGTCGCTGAGGTTGTACGAAACCACGCCCAGAACGTCGAGCATCGAGATCTGCGCGGCGCGTTCGCCGGCGTCCTCGGCCGCGTAGAGCGCGGCTTCGAATGCCGCGATCGCTTCGGGAGCGTGCCCACGCGCCTGCAGGTATCCACGCAGAACGTCGACAAGCCGCCAGGCGTAGTGATGCAGCACGGGATGAGCCGCGGCCCAGGTCACGACGGCGACAAGGTTGTAGCATTCGTTGTCCAGCCAATGCGATGCCGTGGACGTGGTCAGCGAAACCGCGTGCCCGCAAGGCGTTGGCAACGGCAGCCGTGGCGTTCCGGGGTACAACAGCATGGCCGCCGCATGCGCGGTGTGCAGATAGTAGTCAGCCAGACGCGTCATCGCGGCTGCGGCTTGCGCGGCATTGGCCTGCGAAGCCGCGTACTCCCGGATGAGGTCGTGGAACCGATACCGGCCACGCGTGTCGCGCTGCAACAAAGCTGCCGCGGTAAGCCGGTCAAGCGCTCGGTTGGCTTCGGACGGCGTCAGATCGGCCAGCGCCGCCGCGGCGGAAACGCCGATGTCCGGACCGGGAGCCAGGCCGAGCAACTGGAACAGTTCGCGGTCGCGGTCACCCAACCGCAGATAGGAGTGATCGAACGCGACCCGGACGGCGGACGGCTTGTCCCCGTCGATCGCCAGTTCGGTGAGACGTCCGAACTGGCGCATTTCGGTGAGGTAGTCCGCAAGAGTCCGATGTGGATTCGCGGCGAGGTTGGCACCCGCGATCCGCAGGGCGAGCGGCAGACGGCCACACGCCCAAACCAGTTCCACCAAGGACTCCGGCTCGGCCGAAGCACGCTCGGCACCGATCAGCCCGGCCAGAATGGCGATCGACTCCTCTTCTGAGAGCTCGCCCAGCGGCAGCTGGTCGGCCCCGGGATTGACCGCCAGGCCACGCAGGTCGCCCCGGCTGGTGATCAGCACATGGCAGCCGGGATCGCCGGGCAGCAACGGCCGCACCTGGTCGGCGTTCACGGCATTGTCCAGCAGCAGCAACATCCGGCGTCCGCCGAGCAGACTGCGGTACAACGCCGCCTGGCTCTCCAGTTCGCTCGGAACACGGTCCCGCGGCACACCAAGCGCTTTGAGGAACCGCGTCAGCACAGCCGCCGGGGACAACGGCGGATCGGCCGCGTATCCCTGCAAGTCCACATACAACTGGCCATCAGGGAATTCGGGTTTGAGCAGATGGGCCACGTGCAGGGCGAGCGATGTCTTGCCGAAGCCGGGCGGCCCGGAGATCACGGTCACCCGGCCACGCGCGCCGGTCAGCTTCGGGATCAGCTCCGCCCGGCCGACAAAACTGTGGATGTCCGCAGGCAGCTGGCCGATCGGCGCCGCCGGTGTGTCCGGCTCGGCCGAAGCGGGTTCGGCGAAGATCGTGCGCTGCAGCTGTCGCAGCTGCGGGCCGGGGTCGATGCCCAGCTCCTCACGGAACTTCCGGTGCACTGTCCGGTATGTGTCCAGTGCATCGGCCAGCCGGTCGGACCGGTGCAACGCCTGGATCAGCTGGATCCAGAACTGCTCGTGCCACGGGTGGTCCTTGGTGTGCTGGACGAGGTCGCTGATCACCTCGCGGTGCCGGCCTAGGTCCAGCAGCACCTGGATGCGTCGCTCGACCGTGCGCAGACGATCTTCGGCCAGCTCGGCCACGGTTTCGCGCTGCAGCGACTCAGAGGGGACGTCGCTCAGCGCCGGTCCACGCCAGCAGGCCACCGCCTCGGTGAGGGCGTGCAGCTCGTCGACGAGTTCATCCGCCTCGCGAGCTTCCTGGGTGAGCTGCCGGAACCGCAGCAGATCGACCTGGCTGGACGGAACTTTCATCAAATATCCGTCCGGACGGGTCTCAATCAACCCATCATCCCCTAAGATACGACGTAGCCGCATGACGTACAGCTGAACGCTCTTGCGGGCGGTACTGGGGGGATTCTCGCCCCACATCCGCTCGCCCAGCTGGTCCACCGACACCGTCGAATTCGCCCGCAACAGCAGCGTGGCCAGCAGAACGCGCAGCTTGGGCCCGTTGATCGCGACCCGGTCGCCGTCGCGGATCACCTCAAGCGGGCCCAGCAAGCCGTACCTAAGGTCGGACATCTTCCCCCAACTAGTCCTTGACCTGGAAAAACCTTCACCGCACTTGATGTTGTCGTTGGTCGGAGAGTAACCGGCAACGGGCCTGCCGGGGCTGCGATACCGGCAACAGTCGAGCCGTCAGGCGCGGACCTTGGCGAGCCAGGCGGCGGGGGACAGGGCGGCGAGCTCGCTGCTTTCCCGGCCCTGACTGGCCTCGCTCAGCCCCCGGGCACGCGCCCAGTACGCATCCGCAGTGGCCGGATCGTCTGGCGCAGTCGCTGCGGCGAGGTCCCGTAAAGTTCTTGCCTGCCACAACGGCAGATCGAGCTCGGTCCACAAGTCCAGGGCGGCGCCCAAAGTCTCCTGGGCGGCGACGAGATCCCCCGCGGCGAGATGGACTTCACCGAGGGTCCGGGTCATCAGGGCGACGCCGAACCGGTCGTGCCGGCGTGTGCATGTGTACAGGCACGAGCCCAGAACCCTGATCGCCTCGGAGTATTCGCCGAGGCGCATCGAGGCCTTGGCCCAGGATTGCCGCGCATAGGCTGTGCCGAGTTCGTCGCCGATCTCGTTGAGAAGTGCCGCGGACTGCCCGGCGAGTTCCGCGGCGACGGCGTACTCGTCGACGGCACGGTGGCAAAGGCTCAAGCCGCGCAATGCCAACGCCGCGCCGCGAAGATCACCGATCTGCCGGTAGGTGTCGGCGCAATTCTGGAAATGCGCTGTCGCACCGGGAATGTCGCCGTGGTCGCGGCTGATCGCGCCCAGGCCGTAGTTCGCGGCGGCGACAACAGCCGGGTAGCCCGAATCGGCGGCGGCCGTCAGGTCGGCGACAGCGGTGGTGTACGAAGCGAGCTCGCGGTGAACGCTGCCCATGCCGACCAGGGCGATAGCCCGGGTCTGCTCGTCACCGGCCATTGTGGACGCTTGCTGGAAGTAGGCGAGCGCTTCGGTGAACGCGTCCAGTTCGGCGTGCGCCTGCCCGAGCCCGGTGAGCATCACGGCTTCAGCCGCAGCGTCACCGATGATTCGCGCGGCCGCGAGACCCGCTTGCAGAACCCGTTTCCACTCCCCGAATTCGTTGCGTGCGGCGAAAGGCGCGGCCAGGCGCGCGGCCAGGGCGACGATGGCACCATGATCCACACCCAGCTCGTGAGCCCGTTCGATCATCCGCGTGACCGCGGCGGTCTCGGACTTGAGCCACTCGCCTGGGTCGTGCACGGCGTCGTCGGTCAACAGCGGGTCGACGACGATGTCCGGCGTCTGCGGGGGCAGCAGCGGCACTGTCACCTGTGGCAGGTCACGCGCGCATTCCTCAACGAGCACAGTCCACGTCGCCACCGCACGGGACACCGCCGCGGCGACGCCTACGCCCGACTCGTGCTGTTCGGCACCGAACAGCTGGACCAGGTCATGCAGCCGGTAGCGGACCCGGCCGATCGCGTCCACCCCGGCGACGTCCACGAGCCGCAAGTCGACCAGGTGCTCGACCATGTCCTCGGCGTCCCGGGGCGACACACCCAGCAGCGCCACCACTGGCCACCAGCCGAAATCCGGCAGGTCAAGCAGGCACAGCAGGTGGAACGCCCGCCGCTGCCGCTCGTCGAGCTCCGCGTAGTTCAGCCCGAGGCTGGACCGGATCGCCAGGTCGCCCACGGTCAGCTCGTCCAGCCTGCGGCGTTCGTCGGCCAGCCGGACGATCAGCGCGTTGAGCGGCCAGTCCGGCTGTGCGAGCAGCTTCGCCCCGGCCGCCCGGATGGCGAGCGGCAGGCCGCCGCACAGTTCGACGATCCGTCCGGCGTCGGCACCCTGGCTGGCGACGCGCTCGTCGCCGAGGATGTTGCTGAGCAGGTGCACGCCGTCGTCCAGTGTGAGGAAGTTCAGCTCGACCGCCTCGGCGCCCAGCCCGGCCAGCCGGGACCGGCTGGTGATCACGAGCAGGCAGCCCGGTTCTCCCGGCAACAGCGGCCGGACCTGCTGTTCGTTGCGGGCGTTGTCGAGCACGATGACAAACCGGCGACTGGCGATCCGGGAGCGGTACTGCTCGATTCGCTCCTCTGTGCTGGCCGGCACGGCGCCCGCGGGCATGCCTATGGTCTGCAGCAATCGGCCGAGCACCTCGTGCGCCTGGTCGGCGCCACGCAGGTCGACAAACAGCTGGCCGTCCGGGAACTGGCTGCTCAGCAGGTACGCGGCGTGCACGGCCAGCGCGGACTTGCCCACACCACCGAACCCGGAGACGACCACAGTGCGTTGCCCGGCCGTCTCGCCGAGCCGCAGGATCGTCTTGAGGTCCTGCTCACGGCCAGTGAAGTCGGCGACGTCCGGTGGGAGATTGCGTGGCCGGGTGGCCGGCGCACCGACCGTCACCTGGGCGTGCGCCATGATCTCGGAGTGCATCGCGGCCTGGACACGAGCACGTCCGGCTTGCGCTTCCGCACGGTCATGCTCGAGGGACTCGGCCCAGCTCCGGGCGAACGCGGCGTCCACATCCGCCAGTGCCGGACCGCGCCACAGCGCGAGCGCCGAGTCGTACAGCTCGGCGGCCCGTTGGAGATCGTTGTCCTGTTCGGCCTGCTTCGCCTGCCCCAGCCGTTCGGCAAAAACGCCCAGGTCAGTGCATGCGTCAGGGACATCGAGCCGGAAACCGGACTCGTCGGCGGTCAGCGCATCGCCCCCGCCCGCCGCGGCGATCGCGCGGCGCAGCGTGGACACGTATGTCTGGATTGTCGCTGATGCCGGAGGGGAGCCGCTCCGGACGAGCTCGGTGGCGCGATCCGCCGGGACCGGCCGACGGGCCTGCTGCAGCAGCGCCACCAGCAGAGCCTTCTGCTCCAGGCCACCCAGCGGCACACCCGTACCGTCTGAGGTGGTCAGATCGACCGGCCCAAGGACCAGAATGCGCACCTAGCCATGCCCCCCAAGCGGTGAACCAACCTCTTGTGATTCTGACACAGCCCGCGGCGGGCGGATCAAATCGGCGTGTTCCCGCTGGACACGCACCTGCCATCGCCGGGTTTCAGTCCTTGAAGAACCTCGTCAGCACCGGCGCGAGCACCTTGGGGTCGACCATGTGCGTCTGGCCCTCGATGGTTTCCCGTTGTGCGTGCGGAATGCCCGCCGCGATGGCCTCGGCGGCGAGCGCGAAGAAGTCGCCGCCACCGCCGACGAACGACTCCGCGCTGGCGCCACCGATCGCGACCAGGGTGGGCTGGGTGATCTTGGCGAGCCGCTCGGCGGATGGCCGGCCGTTGCCCATGCAGGCGGCGTCGTAGGCGAGCGTGGGAGCGAGGGCTTCCAGCCCGGCCCACACCGGCGAGTTGCGGGCGCTTTCGACGTTTTCCTCCGGCGCGCCTGCGAAGCGCATGAAGAGCGCGAACGCGTCACCCCGACGGCCTTCAGCGAGCAAGGCGTTCAGGGTCTCGTTGTACTCCCGGTTCCTTTCGTCGCCGCCAGGCAACAGGTCGTAAGGCACTTCGTAAACCGCGAGTTTGTTTGCCTGGACACCAGCTGCGGCGGCCTCAAGAACAAGCGCGCCACCTGACGAGATGCCATACAGGTGCGCGGTTCCACCAGCAGCGGCGATGAGCGCCGCGATGTCCTCGAATTCACGGTCGACGGTGTACGGCAGCGTGTCGTCGCTTTCGCCGCGGCCGCGCCGGTCGTAGTTGTACACAGTGAAGTGTTCGGCCAGCTCGGCAGCGAGCGGTGCGCTGTCGTGGCGCGTGACTGTCGCTCCGCCAACCAGGATCACAGCCGGGCCGTTGCCGCTGCGGTCGTAGACGAGCGTCGTGCCGTCCTTCGAAGTCACACTCTCCATGGCCCCGAACGCTATCAGGAGGCCGTCAACGCTGCTGTTTTGTCCATAAAGAGCCAAAGAACGCCTTTCGGGCGACGTGAACATTGACACACACGCTTTGCCGGGCGACGCTATGAGAGCGCTCTCACCGCTCCAACCGGGAACAGCCCCAGAGGAGGAAAACAGGTGCGTGTCAAATGGAAGATTGCGGCATTGGCCGCTGCCGGCCTGATGGCTTTCACCGCGCTCACGGCGCAAGCCGTGCCCGCGACCATCCCGCTGGAGTTCAAGAACAGTTCAGGACGCAGCGATCCGGTGTACATCTACAACCTGGGGACGTTGCTGTCGACCGGCCAGCAAGGCTGGGCGGACGCCAACGGGACGTTCCATCCCTGGCCGGCGGGTGGCAATCCACCGACACCGGCGCCGGACGCGTCCATCGCGGGCCCGGCGAACGGCCAGACCAAGACCATCCGGATTCCGAAGTTCTCCGGCCGGATCTATTTCTCCTACGGCCAGAAGCTCGTCTTCAAACTCACCACCGGTGGCCTGGTCCAGCCCGCGGTGCAGAACCCGGCCGACCCGAACGTGAACATCCTGTTCAACTGGTCGGAGTACACGCTCAACGACTCGGGTATCTGGATCAACAGCACCCAGGTCGACATGTTCTCGGCGCCTTATTCGGTCGGCGTTCAGCCGTCCAGCGGCGCGATACGGAATGCCGGAAGGTTGAAGCCAGGCGGTTATGCGGCTGTTTTCAACGGTCTGCGGGCTCAGGGCTGGGGCGGGCTGATCCGTGGCAACAACTTGCGTGCTCTGGCCCCCGGGCACGGAATTGAAGCCGGTGCCCTGCCTGCGTCGGTGATGAACGACTACATCGACCGGGTCTGGACGCGATACGCGTCGCAGACCCTGACCGTGACACCGTTCGCCAACCAGCCGAATACGAAGTACTTCGGCCGGGTACAAGGCAATTTCATGGTTTTCACCAACGCGTCAGGCGGATTCGCCACCCAGTTCGAGAAACCGGACTCCGACAGCGTCTTCGGCTGTCACAAGCGGCTGGACGCGCCGAACGACCTGGTCCGGGGCCCTATCTCGCGCACCCTGTGCGCCGGGTTCAACCGGTCGACGTTGCTGGTCAACGCCAACCAGCCGGACCCGGACAACACGAACTTCTACCGTGACCCGGTGACCAACCACTTCTCCCGGTTGATCCACGCACAAATGGCCGACGGCAAGGCTTACGGCTTCGCCTTCGACGATGTCGGGGCGCACGAGTCGCTTGTGCACGATGGAAATCCATTGCAGGCGTACATGACGATCGATCCCCTGGACTAGGCAATGGCGCCTCGCGGGCTCAGCCTGCGAGGCGCGCCTCGATCAACCACGCTGCCGAGTCGTACACGACACCTTCCGCGGTCTGGTGTTCGGCCAGGTTTGCCCGCAGTTGCTCGAGCGCGGACTCCCTGACCTCGGCCTCGAGGTCCTTGACCAGACCGCAGAAGTGGTCGTGCACGTAGTCGTACGCGTCCTCGGTGTCCTTACCGAAGTACATCGGTTCGCGGAGCGCCTGCAACTGGATGTTCTCGAACCCGGCCGGCGCCAGCAGCGACCGCACGCGGTCCGGGTCGCTGAGCGAGAACGGGCTGGGCGCGGTGGGCGGCGGCATCGGCAGATCGCGGCCCGCGGCCAGAACGGCCCGGAAGGTGCTGAGCCACTCGTTGTCGGCCAGAGCCTGCCATGTCAGCAGAACAAGCCGGCCACCAGACCGGATGGCACGCGCGATGTTCTTGAACGCGGCAGCTGGATCGCCGAAGAACATCGCACCGTTCCGGCTGACCACGACATCGAAGTGACCTTCGGGGAACGGGTGGATCTGGGCGTCGCGCTGCTCGAAGGTCACGTTCGTGAGTTGCTCGGCCGCGGCTCGTTCTCGCGCGAGCCGCAGCATCTGTGATGACAGATCCACGCCAAGTGCCGTGCCGCAGCTGGCCGCACGGGCGAGGTCGCGTGTCGTGGTCCCGCTGCCGCATCCGATGTCGAGAACGTTGTCAGCAGGATCGACCGCGGCTGCGGCGAGGAGTTTCGGCTGGTAGCGGGCGACACCCTGATCGAACCGGTCGGCGCGGGCGGTCCAGAACTCGCCGTTGGGGCCGTCCCACGCGGTCAGCTGGTCCGCATTGGAAGGATCGATACGCACAGTCATCCAGATCCCCCAGGTTTTGTGTGTCTCACAACTTTATAGACAAGTCCGTAACGCTGTCCGCAGAATTCCGACCGCGATGTCGACCTCTTCGGCGGTGGTCGTCAAGGGCGGTGCCAGACGCAGGCAGTTGCGTTGTGACCCATCGCCTTTGACGATGTTCATCGACAGCCCGAGCCGCAGGCATTCCTCGGTCACCGCGCCACCGAGATCGTTGGCGGGCTGCTTGGTCTCGCGGTCCTCGACCAGTTCCAGCCCGACCAGCAGGCCCCGGCCGCGGACATCCCCGATCTGCGGGAACTCCGTTTGCAGCGCGCGCAACTGTTCCATCAGGTACGCGCCCATCTTCTGCGTCCGCTGTACGAGGTCCTCGTCGGCGATCACGTCCAGCACAGCGAGCCCGGCCGCGGCGGGCATCGGGTCGGAAACGTGCGTGGTGATGTGCAGGAAGCCGTTCTGCACAGCCTTTTCCGCGATCTCGGCGCTGGTGATCGTCGCGCCGAGCGGGATACCGCCGCCCAGGGTCTTGGACACCGTGAGGATGTCGGGAACCACGTCGTCGTGCTCGAACGCGAACATCGCACCTGTGCGGCCGAATCCGGTCTGGGCCTCGTCGGCGATCAGCAGCATGCCGCGCTCGTCGCACTTCTGCCTGGCGGCCCGCAAATAGCCGTCCGGCAACGGGATCACCCCACCTGCGGACAGCACAGGCTCGACGACCATCGCCGCCAGCGAGCCGACCGAAGCCTGATCGACCAGGTCGAATCCGACGTCCAGGCAGGTCATGTCGCACGACCGCACGCAATGCCGGACCGGGCAGCGGTACTCATACGGTGCGGGGATCGCGAAGCTGCCTGGCATGTTGGGGCCGAAACCCTTGTGACCCATGGAGAACGTCACGGAGTTGGTGCCCGCGAGCAGACCGTGGAAACTGCGGGTCAGCCCGACGACCTCGAACTTGCCGGTGAACGCCTTCGCCAGCTTGAACGCGACCTCGTTGGTCTCCGACCCGGTGTTGAGCAGGATCGACTGCTCGAGCGGGTCCGGCAGCAGCTCGGCCAACCGCCTTGCCAGCTCCAGGACATCCTCGTTGATCATCCAGGAGTTGAGGTGGATGACCTCGCGTAACGAGCGTTCGACCGCCTCGGCGATCCGGGGGTGGTTGTGCCCCAGCGTCGAGCTGATCTGCCCGGACGTGAAATCCAGGATGCGCCGTCCGTCGGTGGTCAGCACCCAGGAGCCCTCGGCCTTCTCGACCACGAACGGCGCGAAGTCGCCGGCGTAGCGGATCAGGAATCGTTCACGCTCGTCGTTCATACCCGCTCCTGTTTCACACGCAGGCCCAGGATCAGCAGCTCCAGCGAGGCCTCGAAACTGCGGTCCATCGGCCGGACCCGGCCGGATTCCCAGCGCGTCATGAAGGCGTTGCCGGCCAGCAGGTCCATGTTGCGGGTCATGGCCGGGTACGCGTTCGGGTTGACCGACCGGAGCTGGCCGGCGTATTCCTCCTGCCAGTCGTCCTCGACGTCCAGCGGGCCGCTGGCCAGCTCCAGGCTGACCCAGCCGAGGATGAACCCGGCCACCGCGTTGTAGACGTCCACCAGGTCGCGGCCGGTGAACCCGGCCCGCTCCAGAACGTTGAGCACGCGCTCGACCAGTGGCAACGCCGCCGTGGTCACCACCAGCTGAGACCCGATGACAGGGGACAGGTTGGGGTGGCGGTGCATCGCCTGCCGGCACAGCCGGGCGACCTCGACCAGCCATTCGTCCCACCTCAGCTCGTGGTCGGCGGGCAGCACGATGTCGTCGAGAACAGTCGCCGTGACGGCCCCCACCAGCTGGGCCTTCGTGCCGATATGCCAGTACAGGGCCGTCGGATAGACCCCGATCTCTTTGGCCAGGGCGCGCATGGACAGCGCCTCCAGGCCGTGTTGGTCCACGTAACGCAGGGCGGCGGTCACGATCTCCGGACGCGACAACGACCTACGGCCCATCAGGACACTCCCACCGCCAGACGTCAAATGCGTCCGCGATTGTACGGTGTACAGATCACTCTTGTACGTTGTACAAGTCACGTTGGGTGTCTTCGCCGCCCGCCTGCCGCGGCTTTCGTCCACTGTGCTTTTCCACAGTGGACGACTGGCCACCCCCGCGCCGCCCGGCGGCTCGCATTCGGCAAAACCCGAACGTGACCTGGGGCCCATTCGTCACAAAAAAGTTCTAGGGTGAGTCACATCCATGCACCAGCGTCGGTGGTGGAGGAGCCGATGAGAATGTGGCGCAGGCCGCGAGCGGCCGCCCGAGCCCGGGCCGACCTGGCCCGAAGCCTCGCCGCCCTGATCGACTTAGTCGACCAAGGCGTCCGCGAGCAACCCAACGCCGAGGAAACCATCGCCGAGTGCTGCCGCGCCGGCGAGATCCCCAACGACGTGGCCCGCCGCGGCGGGCGCATAGTCAGCGAATACGCCAGGCTCCACCGCGAGGCCACCGACCACGCCGCCGGCCCAGGCTCGCTGCAGAACCGTGTCGCCGAACTCCTGATGTACCACGCCACCACAGTCGAAGGCTGCCTCAAACTCGCCTTCTCCCACTTCTGGAGCCCCAAGGCCCAACGCCACGGCCACACCCACTCAGGCCTCGGCGAACCAGCCCGAACCCTGCGCGAATCCGGCACAGCCCTGCGCCTCTGGCTCAACGACCTGGAGAAGTAGCGTCTTCAGATCACTGATGTGCCTTGCCGCAGCGCCGCGCAGATCCGGCTCGCAGTGGCGTGCAACGAATACAGCTCATGGACTGTCGGCGCGAGCTCGTAGTCGTGATGGTGGGACGCCCGGCTCAACGTTGACCAGAGAGCTGCTGCTTCATGGGCCGTGTCCGTGTCGACGATCTGCCTCAGCGCGATGAACTGGGCACGCATGCTGCACGAGTTCATTTCGGGCCGCCGCGACTCCCACAGTGCGGTGATCTCGTTCTCGACGGCGAGCCGAAGCAGCCAGACACAGCACTGCGGCCAGACTCCGATGAGTTCGCCCGGCGTGCCCAGCAGCTGCCTGACGTAGTCCAGTCGTTCGTTCACTGCCTCTCCACCCATGACGCGAGTGCCTCAGTGTCCTTGATCAGCTGGCCGAGATCGCCTTCGTAGCCACGATGGGCGCCTTGCTTGCAGGCCTGCACCGTCTCGACTGCCCGTGGACCCGAGATCTTTATCCGGCTGTAGAGGTCGGCGTTGCGGGTCGGATCGTCGAACACCGCCAAGGTGAGTTTCTCGTGGGTGGTGCGGGTCGTCTCGATCAGGTCGTCAACGTCGTGGTACCTCTCGCCACGGCTGAGCCGCCGCGACCGGATCACCTGATGGCTGACCGCGTCCAGGGCCGACCGGCACATGCTGACGACGATCTCGCAACGGAAGGCGGCTGGCATCTGAGTCGTCCTGGCCACCGCGCGTGCGTCGGCCAGGTAGCGTTTCACCGGATTCCCGGCCGCCCGAAGCTCCACTCTGGACTGTTCACCGCGAACGACTTCCCAGATCGTCGCGGGCAGCTTCTGCCGGCGGACGGCTTCGGCGAGGCGGTCGTCGTGCGTGAAGACAATGACCTGCCGATCCTCGGCGAGATCCGAGAGTACGCGAGCAAGACCGTCCACTTTGGCGGGATCCATCGCCTGGACGGGGTCGTCGATCATGACGAACCGGAACGGACTCTGCTCGACTGTCGCGCGCGGAAGGAACAGTGACAGAGCCAGTGCGTGGAGCTCTCCTTGACTCATCACACCGAGCGCGGCGCTCCGTGACCCGTCGACCTGGACCTCAAGATCGACCTTGCGCTGGACCAGGCCGCCGGCCAGCTTGAACTTGCCCAGGTCGACATTGCTCTGCTGGCGCAGTGAATGCCAGATCCGTTGCGCGGCCTCCGCGTACGGCAGCACACGCTGGTCACGCAGGTCGTCCCAGGCCTTCTTGATCCATTCCTGGGCGGCATGGAGTTGCTTGCGGCGTTCGGCGTTCGCCGCGACCTGGCGTGCCTGCTCCAGCCAAGCCAGCAGTTTGCCGGCAAACGGCTGCCAGACCTCGTTGCGGCGAGTCAGCTCCTGCTCGGATGCCGCCCGCAGGTCACGTACCTTTCGTGAGAGGACGTGATGACGTTCCCACAACTGGGAAGCAACGTCCTCGGGCGACTGGAGCGTGGCGAGCGCGCGCCATTCTCGCCACGCTGCAAGTGCTTCCGTCGTGTCGACACCTGGATGCCCCTCGGCCAGCTCGGCAGGGATCGGAGCGATGAGTTCACGCACGTCGTCCTGTGCATGACCGACTTCGAGCTCCGCCGCCCGTAGTTGCGCGGCAACGGATTCATGAGTGGTTACCGCAGTCGTGGCCCGAACACGCCAGTCCTGATCAAGGTGGCCCGCGGCGCAGACCGGACATGGTCCGTCGCCTGTCGACTCGTGGAGCAGCAGCGCGCGGCGAAGCAGATCCGCGGTGTCGCGCGCCGAGCTGACGTCGGCGGTTCTGCGGTGATTGAGCACGCCGAGCGCTGTGCTCAGACGCTCCACTGCGGCCTTGACCAGATCGTCGCCAGGCAATGGCAACTCCGCGAGCCGCCGAAGTGCCGTCCCAGCGGTTGTGTTCGCGTCGCCAGGCGCGACAAGCCCGGCGAGCCGTGCGAGATCAGGCTGGGCCGGCTGGAGCATGCGGGCGCATTCCGCCGCCCGTGGATCGTCGATCTCGGTGCATTCCGTGAGCAGGGCTTTCCGGTCGCTGGTGACGATTTTCGCCGCGTCGTTGAGCTGCTTGAAGGACTCCTGCAGGCGTTTGCGAGTGTCGGAAAGCGACTCGAGGCCCAGCAGCCGGAAGACCGAGTCATAGAGTTCACTGGGTTTGCTGTTGATGAGTTTGCCCAGCTCACTGTAAGACAGGAACGGCCGGTAGGTGACCAGCTCCGAACGCCATCTGTCGCCATTGTAGGCAACAGAATCCTGACCGGTGCGAATCCACCAGCCGGCATCGTCGATCTTGTCGTTCTGCCAGCTCCGGCTGATCCGGATTTTGCTGTCCCGGTGCGCCGACACCAGGTCGACGGCGACCGTCGCGGGCCCGTCGTGGTGCAGGTTGCGCCAGCCCTCGCGCCAGACCGAGGTTCGTGCGCTCCACCTTTCGTTGTCGCCGGTCATCGCCACCTCGGCGGCCTCGGCGAAGCTCGACTTGCCCGAGCCGTTGCGGCCGGTGACCAGGGTCAGGCCCGGACCGGGCGTGACCTGCAATGTCTTTCTCGGCCCGATTCCCCGGAACCCCTCGACATGGATCGCGTTGAGAAATACCTGCCGCGGACTGTCCGGCTGTTCTTCCAGCGGACGGCCGGAACTGTCGCCGGGATCGTCTCTGCCGTCGAACGCGGCGAGCACCAAAGTGTGTACCGCCGGATCCGCAGTGCTGGTCAATCGCTCGACCAGCAGTTCACGCACGCCGTCGGTCGCCGAGTTCAAAAGAACCTCCCGGAAGCACAATTCAATGTACAGTTCTCACCTCCCAATCGCGGATGCGTCATCGCCGTTACGCAGGTTGCCGCGTTGTCTTTTCGGAGTACTGAAATGCGCAGCTCAACGAGGGGTCCCTTCATGAAGAGAGCTTCATCGGGGACTCACCGGACTCTCGTTGGAGCGGTGATCCTGGGTGAGAGCGGCGACCCGGTGAACCCGGGCGGTGCGGGCCTGGCACCGGTGAAATCCATTGACATTGCGGGAATGCATCAGGGACTGGCGGAGGCCGAAGTCCTGCTCGCGGTCAACCCACACAATGTCCTTTGTGGTCCCAACGGAGTCGCTCGCGTGTTCGGGCCACAGAAAGGAGCCACGCCAGAACAGGTCTCGGTCCTGTCCGACGCCCTCGAACGGTGGGCTGTCGGACGCTGCCGAGCGAGTGCTCCGGCTCATGCTGGTCGGCAGTCGAATCACCAAGTCGGGTGAACGCTCACACCACCATCCACGACGAGGTCATGCCCGGTGATCCACGTGGCCAGCGGCGAAGCCAGGAAAACGCAGGCATTGCCGACATCCTCAGCCGTGCCAAGCCTTTTGAGAGGCGCGGACGCTTCCCAGCGCCGCACACCCTCAGGCCACGCATCACCCAATCCAGGACGGTCGATCAACCCGGGCGAGACCGTGTTCACCCGAATTCCGAACCGCCCATACTCCAACGCCGCCGACCTCGCATGCATGATCAACGCAGCCTTCGACGCATTGTAATGAGCATGCCCCCACGCAGGCTGCGTCCCCTCAATCGAGGCAATATGCGTGACCGAACCCCCACTGTCCCGCATAACCTCTGCGGCAGCCTGCGTACAAGCGAACGCGCTCAAAACATTGGTATCCACCACAGCGCGCCAATCCGCGGCAGTCATCCCCGCCAGATCCTGCACAGGCTGGACCCCGGCATTGTTGACGACCGCATCCAACCGCCCCAACCACCCAAAAGCCTCACGCACAAGCCGATGACAAGCTGCCTCATCACTGAGATCAGCCCGCACCGCAACAGAATCAGCCAGCTCTTCAACCTCGCCCCGGTGATAGTGCGCAACAACTCGCGCACCCGCCCCAGCGAACTGCCGCGCGATTCCCCGCCCAATCAGCCCACTCGCCCCGGTAACAAGCACAACCGAACCGTCAAGATCCATGCAGACACAGTACTGTCACTCGCAGGCAACCCCATCCGGTCTTCTCGTGACAACCTCGCTACGGTCAACGAATGACCAAGCTCGGCCGAATCCGCAAAGCCCTGATGGCGGACCCAGCCAACGCCTGGGCAACCGAACTCGGCTACCAGCCCGTCTACACGGCGGCCCCCGACGCCCGAATCGCCGTAATCGGCCAAGCCCCAGGCAAGCGCGCCCAGGAGACAGGTATCCCCTTCAACGACCCCAGCGGCGTCAGACTCCGGGCATGGCTCGCCGTCACCGACGAACAGTTCTACAACCCCAACCTCTTCGCCATCCTCCCCATGGACTTCTACTACCCAGGCAAAGCCGCCCACGGAGACCTCCCACCCAGACCAGACTTCGCCCCCAAATGGCACCCCCAGATCCTTCACGAAATGCCCAAAATCCAACTGACCCTCCTAATAGGCAGCTACGCCCAAAAGCGCTATCTGAACCCCAAAACCTCCCTGACCGAAACCGTCCGCTCCTACCAGACGTACCTCCCCGAAATGTTCCCTCTCGTCCACCCCTCACCCCTCAACTTCCGCTGGCAATCCAAAAACCCCTGGTTCGAGGCAGAGGTACTCCCCGTCCTGCGCTCAGAGGTCCACAAAGCATTGTGAAGGACTGAACGTCCATGGCGTTGCGGCATCACGCCAGCGCTGGTTCCTCAGCGCGGTCAAGAGCGGCCACCTCGGCTGGCCGCAGTTGAGCGGACCAGGCAGTCAGCGGATGTCGCAATAGGGGTAAAGCTGGGTGCGGTTGTCGTCAGCGGGCGGGATGGCTTTGCGGGGGATGACCCACGTCTCCCGGCCGAAGTTCGAGCAGGCCCCGGTGACCACGGTGTACTGCCGGGTGCCGCCGATGAGAGTTCCGTTGGTATCACGGAAAACCGCTGCCGGATTCGCACCCCACAACGGACGACAGGCCGTCGACTGCGGTACAAACCGGATCTGCGTGCTGTTCGGAACCTTCGGATCTTTGCGAACAGTCTGCCGGTACTCGGCGGTCACCTGACCGAAGTCATCTCCCAATGCGTCGGCGGCAAGCCACTGGGATGTCCGCGTTTCGACCTCGAACTTGGCCACTCGCAGGTCGCCGACCCTTGTCGGGCTGACCGTCATCCCGACACCGATCCGCTGACCTGGCATGACGATGGGGATCTCATCCGTGGCGCTCTCGAAACCAGTGATCTCCGCGCCTTGCGCGTCGAGGAGCCGCAGGGTGACCTGCGTGTGATACGCGATCCGGTCGTGAGGGTTCTCCAGCATTGCACCAAGACTTACGGAGTCGAATTCGTCCACCGGTTGTGTGAACCCTTGCTCGGCCACGCGCAAACCGCCTTGCGGTACATCAGCCGACGCCTCGTTCGGCGGGACCGTCTCAAGGATGTCGCATGAGCTCCCGAACCACCTATGGCCACCGAGCAAGATGGCCGTGGCCGTTCCCAGGATGGCTACAATCACGATCGCGATCCACCGATGACGTCGTGTCACGCGAAGTACCTGAGTTTGAGATCACGAATATTCGCCTGGTAGTTGTCAGCCAGGTCCTGGACAGCCTCCTGGACCCGGGCGGAGAACTCGTTCTCGTCCAGTTCACGGATCGTTCCCCAGACGATGTGAACCTCCAGATTCTGCATTCCCACCACGGAGAATGTCACCCGCCCGTCCCGCGAGCGCCCACTTGACTCCATGGCAGCACGGGCCGCGATGAAGTCCCGGTCGTTCTGGGTCTCAGCTCCTGCCGCGTTGAGGAATGATTCGTCGAGTTCAGCGCGGTACCTGCGGACCCACTCCACGTAGAGCAGACGGCCGGTACTCGCCAGGAGTCGTTCCAGGGTGCTCTCCTTCATCCACCCATAGACGCTCTCGCCGAACGAGATCGAGACGTTCTTGCGGTTTCGCAGGTCGGCGTAGATTTCCGAGCCGGGTGCCTGGACCCTAAGGCGGATGCTGTCCAGTCGGTCGGCGAGTGACTCCATCTCAGCTCGCCTCGCCCATCTGGTCGGCCCCGGTCATGTTGCGTCCTCGGCCATCCGCCAGGGCGGGCCGATTGGCGACCAGGAGCGTGCGGTTCGCACCGACCAGGTCGCCTACCGCATTCAGCGCCGGAGCGATTCCTGGAGTACGTTCGTTCCCTTTGTTCTCCACGTCATGGATGAGGTCTGCCAACGCGTTGAGAGCTTGTTTCATCGCATTGGTGATTTGGATGGCAGTTTCGCCAGCGTATTGCTTCTCCGTATTCGAGGGTGGCGCAGCCGCGACTACCTGAGCCGCGGCGCCTACAGCGGTGATCGCGACCGGAGCGGCAGTGCCGGCTGTGAGCAATGACGCGCCGACCGCCGCCACTGAGGCGACGACGGTGAAGCCGATGGTCCAAGCGTTCTTGTCGCAACATGTGGCGTTGTCCAGCGCGTCCATGGTCGTGTGCGCGATCTTGTCCACGTCCTCGCGGGCCTTCGCCCACATGGACTGGTGCGCCTCCAGGGACGCTTTCAGAATGCTGGCCAGGATGAACTGGTTGCGGGCGACCGGCGGAAACGTGTCCAGGAAGTTCTGTTTGAAGGCCATCGCGGCTTTGCCGGTCCAGTCCTCCAGATAGTCACTCGCGGTGGTCATGTTCGCCAGGACGACATTGGCGAGGTAGACGTCGTTGGTGACGGGGTCCTTGTTCTCGCCGCTGGACAGTTTTCGCAGAACGATCTTCAGATCGTCGATCAGAGGCTGGTAGGCGGCTGGTTTGGGCATGTCGGCGAACGGCCGGAAAAGCTCGGGGATGTCACGGTAGTAGCCCTCAACGCCGCCCCTGGCATACTCAGGGTCTGTTTCGTTGTTGGTGACGGCACGCTTGACCGCTTTCTGCTGAATGGCCGCTGCGTGAGTCATGAGTTCGTCGAAGCTCATCCGTCTCACCCCTGGTCCGGCTTCGGTTCACCCACCGTGTGGCGTAGGCGGTCGAGCTCCGCCTTGGCGCCACGGTCTGTGGCCGCGTATTGCTCTACCGCTTGGTTCAGTGCCTCGGCCGTGTCGGTGAGGTTGGTATCGGTCTCAGCCAGAAATTCGGCCAGATCGCCGTGCAGCGCGACCCAAGCGCTGTGCACAGGCCCGAGGGCATCCCCGAACCGGTCGGGCCTGTGCATGACGCCGTCAAGGTTGGACAGCACCGCGTTCAGCTTGTTCGCAGCCTCGTGATATTCGGCTGCCACTGACGGCAGATTGTCCTTTGCCACTACCAGGAGCTTGTAAAGATCAGCTCCGAGATCCGCCCCGTGTACTCCCATCGTCCCCCCTGGTATTGCGTCATGTCGTGGGACATGTTCCCGGACAGCTCAGGTCACGGCATCGAACACTGCGGCAATTCACCGAAAAGCAGTATCCGCTGTCTTCGGGGCGTCAGCGTTGCTCCGAGGGTGTCTCGTCCCCATCCTGTTCGGGAGTGTCTCCGATCTCGGCTGCGAACTGACCCAGAACTCCGCAGACGTCACCTGGTTGTTGTGGCGGCGGATGGTGTTGTGGCAGGTCACGAGTTACTTGGCGGCATTGGATATGGAGATGCAGCTTCGTCGGGCGGTCGTGGCCATGCAGTTGCAGTACGGGCGTCGGTGGAGGAGTAAGGCGCCTGCGGATCTGGTTTGGATACTCCGGACAGGTGTTCTCACGCCGGTGCGACATTCCGTCCATTTTGTACTCGTTCTCGTTCGCGCCGAACCCGCGATGGAGCCGGCTCTACCCGTATCAGCCGGAGATCCGCGACTATCTGCGCCGGTGCGCGGAGGACTTCGGGATCGTGCCGCACCTGCGTCTACGCCATGAGGTGCTCGATGCGCGCTGGGACGACGCCACGGAGGTCTGGCGGATCCGCACCGACCGTGGCGACTGGACGGCCCAGGTGCTCGTCGGCGCCATCGGCCCGTTCAGCGAGCCCGCGACGCCCGACCTGTCGGGACTGTCGCGTTTCGACGGTGTCACGTTCCACTCCTCGGGGTGGAACCACGAGCACGACCTGGCCGGACGTCGGGTGGCGGTGATCGGAACGGGCGCCTCGGCGGTGCAGATCATTCCGCGGCTGCAGCCGATGGTGGAGCGGCTCACTGTCTTTCAGCGCACGCCGACCTGGATCATGCCGCACCTCGACCGGCCGGTGAACGGCTGGCCGCGCCGGGTCCTCGACCGGGTCCCCGGCGCGCTGCGGGCCGCTCGTACTGGGCTGGACTTGGTGCAAGAAGCGCTGGTACCGGGCCTGGTGTACCGGCCGTGGCTACTCAGAGGGGTGACCGCTGTCGCTCGGGCGCATCTGCGCCGTCAGGTGCGGGACTCGCAGTTGCGGGCCAAGCTCACGCCGACCTACGCCTTCGGGTGCAAGCGGCCCACCTTCTCCAACGCCTACTACCCGGCACTGTCCCAGCGGAACGTCGACGTGGTGACCGAGCCGATCAGCGAGGTCAGGCCTGCCGGCATCGTGACCGGCGACGGTGCCGAGCATCAGGTCGACACCATCGTGTTCGGCACGGGGTTCCGGACGACCGACCACCCCGGCTTCGCACGCCTGCACGGCCGGGACGGCCGCAGCCTCGCCGAGGTGTGGGACGGCGGCCCGCGTGCCCATCTCGGCACCACCGTTGCCGGGTTCCCCAACTTCTTCCTTTTGCTGGGACCGAACTCGGTGGTCTACACCTCGCAGGTCGTGACCATCGAGGCGCAGGTCGCCTACATCCTCAGCTGCCTGAACGGGATGGAGCGAGCCGGACTGTCCACAATAGAGGTTCTGGAGGAGGTGCAGCGGGAGTTCGTGCGGCAGGTCGACCATGGGTTGCGCCGCTCGGTCTGGAACACCGGTGGCTGCCGTAGCTACTACTTGGACTCCTCCGGGCGCAACTTCGTGTTCTACCCCGGCTTCAACCGCCGCTTCCGCGCCAGGACCCGGCAGGTCGACCTGACCGACTACCGCGTGAGCCGGGTGCACGACGAGAAGGTGAGGACCGCCTGATGTTCCGGATCGGCAGGAAACCCGTCGTCGACCCACGCGGTGCGCGGCGGTACACCGAGCAGGCGCACGCGATCGCCGCGCGGGACGTGCACTTCTCGTGGGACGGGGTGCCGCTGCACTACATCCCCGGCGAACCGATGGCCACGCACATCATCAATGTGATGCACCTGGTGCTCCCGGAGGGCGAGCGTGCCATGTCCACGGCGCTCGGCGAGGCTCTGCCGTTGATCAGCGATCCCAGGTTGCGGGAAGAGGTCATCGGCTTCGTCGGGCAGGAGGCTGTCCACGCGTCGTCGCACAAGGGTGCCCGCGAGCATCTGGCCGCGCTTGGACTGCCGGTCGAGCCGGTGGCACGCAAGATGGACTGGCTGGTGGACAAGGTGCTCGGCGACCACGGCCTGACCGGGAAGGCGCGGCATGCGTGGCTGTGCGAACGTCTTGGCCTGTTCGCGGCGATGGAGCACTACACCGCAGTCGTCGGGGAGTGGCTACTCGGCGCCGACCACTTGGAGCGCGGCGGGATGCACCCGGTGATGCTGGATCTCGTCCGGTGGCACGGCGCGGAGGAGGTCGAGCACCGCAACGTCGCCTTCGACGCCTTCATGCACGTCGACGGTAGCTACTTCCGTCGGGTGCGCACGGCGCTCGTCGCCAGCTTCACGCTCGCAGTGCTGTTCGTGAGCACGGCCCGGTACCTGTACCGGGCGGATCCCACACCGGGCAAGGGTGGGCACTGGCTACGGGAGTTGGTCGGTGCGACGCGGCGCGGGGTGATTCCGAAGGCCACGATCTTCCTCACCGAGATCCCGAAGTACCTGCGGCCGAGCTTCCACCCGTCACAGCTGGGCAGCATGGACAGGGCTGTGCGGTACCTGGCCCGGTCGCCGGCCGCGAACGGGGCAGCATGAGGACCGCCACACCGAGCCGTGCCATGCGGCTGGCTGCCGTCGCCAGTCAGGCGTACCGGCGGGTGTTCGCCGCGAGCCGCCTCGCCCCGCTACTGTCCCGCCCGAACCCAGTGCACCGCACGGGGTATGACCTCGACGTGGTGGTCCGGCGGATCGCCCACGAAGCCGAGGACGTCGTCAGCCTCACGCTCGCGCCGACAGACGGTTACCCGCTGCCGGCATGGCTGCCCGGTGCACACCTCGACGTGTTCCTGCCATCCGGCCGGCAGCGCCAGTACTCGTTGTGCGGCAACCCCAACGACCGGTCGGTCTACCGGATCGCCGTGCGGCGGATGGCCGACGGCGATGGAGGCTCGCGCGAGATCCACGATGGACTGTCCGAAGGGGACTTACTGCGGGTGCGTGGTCCGCGTAACGCCTTCTCTCTCGTGGGCACCGCCGACGCGTACCTGTTTGTCGCGGGCGGCATCGGCATTACGCCGATCCTGCCGATGGTGCGCGCGTGCCACGAACGGGGCGCGCCGTGGCGGCTGGTCTACTTGGGACGGTCCAGGACAAGCATGCCGTTCCTGGCCGAACTCGAGCGCCACGACGGTGCCGTCGACATCCGTCCTGACGACGAGTACGGGCCGCCCGACCTCGCCGCGATCCTCTCGCACGCCCCACGGGGAGCGGCGGTCTGCCTGTGCGGTCCGCCGCCGTTGATGGCGCCGGCACAGCGGATCATGCGCTCGGTCAACCCATCCGGATCACTGCACGCGGAACGGTTCAGCCCGCCAACTGTGGCAGGAGGGCAGCCGTTCGCGATCCACCTGCGACGCAGCGACATCACCGTCGAGGTGGGCGCCGCCGAGAGCGCACTCGCCGCGATCCGTCGCGCGCTGCCCGACGTGACCTACTCGTGCCGGCAGGGGTTCTGCGGCACCTGCCGGGTCCGTGTCCTCGATGGGGAGGTCGAGCACCGCGACCGCCTGCTCACCGATACGCAGCGCCGCGACTCGATGCTCGTGTGCGTTTCCCGCGCGGCCGCCGGTCCGTTGGTCCTGGACCTCTAGCAACAGCAACGAAAGGGACGCCGCCCGATGACGCGCTGGTATCCGCTCACGAGGAGCGACGACGAGTTCTTCCGCACCGCGAGGTTCCGGTTCGACCACGAGGTCGTGATCCCCGCGCCCGCCGAACGTGTGTGGCAGGTACTGACCGCTGACGACGCGCTCGTGTCGTGGGCACGAGGGATCACCGGTGCACAGTGGACGTCACCGAGACCGTTCGGTGCCGGCACCACGCGGACCGTGACGGTCGGCCACGGCGCCGCGGCACTGCGGGAGTACTTCTATCGCTGGGAACCCAGCCACCGGATGACGTTCACGGCCACCGCGGCCAGCCGCCCCGGGTTCCACCGCTTCGCCGAGGACCTCGTCCTGACTCGCGAGCCGCCCGGGACCCGGTTGTACTGGATCTTCGCGTTCGACGCGCGGCCCTGGCTCGTGCCGCTGCTCGAACTGGCGCGCCCCGTATTGCGTCGCGTCACCGCGGCTTGGACGGCCGGTGTGGCGGACCGCGTAGCCCGGACCGACGAAGGAGCGCACGCATGACTGGCATGGCAACCAGGATCACCTCGACGCTGCGTGACCTCGGGCTCCCACTGCCCGGCGGCCAGACCTACCGCGTGGCTGGCAGGACAGTACTGATCACCGGCGGTGGCGCCGGGATCGGTCGCGCGCTCGCGCATGCCCTCCACCAGCGCGGGGCGATCGTCGCGCTCGTCGACCGCGACGAGGCCGCGCTCGCGGAGACTGCGAAGGAACTGGGTGACGAGCGGGTGTTCACCGTGGTCGCCGATGTACGTGACCGAACCGGTATCGCCGACGCGGTGGGGGAGTCGGCCGAGCGCGCGGGCGGGCTGGACGTCGTCGTTGCCAACGCGGGGGTGACCCCGTCACCCGCGACGCTGCGGCAGGTCGACCCGGCCGAGTTCGACCGGGTGATGGCGATCAACCTCACGGGCGCGTTCAACACCGTTCGCCCCGCCGTGGACGCCCTGGTCACCCGACGCGGGCACGTCGTCGTGGTCTCCTCGGTCGCGGCGTTCGTGCCAGGACCGGGTGGCGCCGCCTACATGATCAGCAAGGCAGCCGTCGAGCAGCTGGGCCGGGCGCTGCGCCTTGAGCTCGCTGCGCACGGCGTCTCCGTCGGGGTCGCCTACTTCGGCGTCGTCGACACCCAGCTGGCCAGGACAACGCTGGACGACGATCTCCTCGGTCGCGAGCTGGAGCGCCGTCTCCCACCGCCCCTGCGCCGCCGCATCACCGCCAACCAGGCAGCCACCGTGCTCGCCGACGCCATCGCCCGCCGCGCCGGGCGCACCCTCGCCCCGGCCGTGTGGCAACCGTGGGCGCTGCTGCGCGGGCTGGTCAACGTGGCCGCGGATGCTTACCTCGCCGACGACCGCAACCTCCACCGCCTCATCCACGACCTCGAGACCCGGTACACAGGAGGCTCCAGATGACCACCACCCTCTGTGCCGCGTTCCAGGCGACCGCCGCGATCGACCCGGACGCGGTCGCGATCCGAACCCCCGGCGACACACAGACCCTCACCTGGCAGGAGTACGCGGCCCAGGTGCGTGCTGTTGCCACCGGACTCGCCGCGCTCGGCGTCCGCGGGGGCGACACGGTCGCGCTGATGATGGGCAACCGCGTCGAGTTCTACCCCGTCGACGTCGGCGCCCTGCACCTCGGCGCGACCTCGTTCTCGATCTACAACACGCTGTCCCCAGACGGGATCCGGTTCGTCCTCGGCAACGCCCGCGCGAAGGTGGTGGTCTGCGAGGCCCAGTACGTCGAGCGCGTCCGTTCCTCCGGCGCGCCGCTCGAGCACATTGTCGTCATCGACTCCCCGGCACCAGCGGGCACCGTGCCGCTGGCCGAGCTGACCTCGCTGGCCACACCGGGTTTCGATTTCGACGCGGCCTGGCAGGCAGTGGCGCCCGACGACGTCGCCACCCTCATCTACACCTCCGGCACCACGGGAGACCCGAAAGGTGTCGAATCCACCCACGCCGCTCTGCTGGCCGAGGCGCGTGCGGTCAACAGTGTGCTGCCTATCGAGTTCGGCGACCGGATCACCTCGTTCCTGCCGTCGGCACACATCGCCGACCGCATGACAGCCCTGTACTTCCAGCTGGTGTTCGGCACCCAGATCACCGTCGTCGCCTCGCCCGCGGAGATCGCGGCGGCGCTGCCCGACTGCCGGCCCAATCGTCACCGTCGACGCCGACGGCTATCTGTCTATTGTGGACCGCAAGAAAGAGTTGATCATCAACTCGTCAGGGAAGAACATGTCCCCGGCCAACATCGAGAACGCCGTCAAGGCCGCGTCCTCACTCGTCGCGAGCGCCGTCACCATCGGCGATGCCCGGCCCTACAACACCGCGCTGGTCGTGCTCGACCCAGAAGCCCTGCTGGCAGAAGGGTTCACCGGCCCGGCCACCGACCTGCCCCACAACGAGGCCGTCGTGTTTCGCGTCGCCGCCGCGATCGACACCGCCAACGCAGGGCTGTCCCGCGTGGAGCAGATCAAACGGTTCCGGATTCTGCCGGTCTTCTGGGAACCCGGCTCCGACGAGCTGACGCTGACCATGAAACTGCGCCGCAAACCCGTCAACACCAAGTACGCCCAGGAAATCGACGAACTCTACGCCGAGCCGCCCGCCGAACACGTGCACGAGTCGGCCGCCCCTGCCCGGGTATGACCATGACCTCATGGCAGTCACGCCTGCTCGCCAACGTCTTTGCCACAACGGTGCGGCCACTGGCAGCCCACGCTCCGCTCACCCCTCGGACACTGCGCTGGGCACGACGCGTGATCGACCGCACGGTCGCAGGCACCGGACGCCTGCAAGCTCGAACCATGGCACGTCGGCTGCGCGGCGCCGACGTGCCGTGCGAGTTGTAGGTGTGGCCAGGACAGGTACACGCCTTCCCCCTGCTCCGCATGCTGCCCGAATCCCACGCCGCACTCATGGAAATAGCCCGTTTCATCACGACACCAGGCAGGTCGCAGTGCAGTACCGGATCACCTACACGATCCACGACGCGGTCGCGTCCGTGACGCTCAACCGCCCCGACGCCCGCAACGGCTACACCATCACGATGGCCAACGAACTCGCCGCAGCGTTCACCGCCGCGGACGCCGACGACTCTGTCCGTGTCGTGGTGCTGGCCGCAGCAGGCAACGACTTCTGCGTAGGCGCCGACCTGTCAGACGGAGGCTTCGAACGCCGCGACGGAGACAACACCCCCGACGAATCGTTCGTGGAGCCAGCCAGCCAGCCGATGCTCGATGCGGATCTTCGCGATGAACAAACCCGTCATCGCCACGATCCACGGCGCCGCGGTCGGTGCGGGCGCGACCATCGTGCTGCCCGCCGACTACCGCCTCGCCGCCGACGACGCACGGTTCGGATTCGTCTTCACCCGACGGGGAATCGTCCCGGAAGGCGCGTCGACCTGGTTCCTGCCCCGGCTGGTGGGCATGGCCACCGCACTCGACTGGATGATCAGCGGACGCGTGTTCGGTGCCCAAGAAGCGCTCGCCGCGGGACTGGTGTCCGAGACACACCCACGCGAACGTCTCCTCGAACGGGCACACGAACTCGCCCGACAACTCGCCACCACCGTCGCCCCGGTGTCAGTCGCGATCACCAGACAGATGCTTTACCGCATGAGCGCACACGAATCCCCGGTGCCCACCGAACGCCTCCAGTCGAAGCTCATCGCCGACATCCTCACCACGCCCGACGCCATCGAAGGCGTGACGTCGTTCCTCCAACGACGAAACCCCAGCTTTCCCGGCCGGATCAGCACCGACCTACCACCCCACCTTCCGTGGTAAACCGACCACCGTCTGCCTCTCTGGTGGGAATACGGTTGCCGAAGATGGTCGGCGAATCTGTGGTGGCGTGCTCGTCCTCACTGATGAGACGTGACGGTACAGGGGTCGCCTTGGCAGCGATGCGTGGCCGCGGCACTGCGGTAGATTCGCCAGCCCAGCATCACGGCGAGCACGAACACGAGCGGCCCGAAGGTGTCTACCACGCCGAGCGCGATCGCTTGATCGGCCAGGTACAAGGGAATTTCTACTGAGGACATCAGCACTGGCGAGGCGAGCAGGGCCAGGCTGGCTTTGCTGAAGGCGCGGCGGCGGACCGGACAGCGTCGCCAATTGGTGCCGTCGCCGGTGACCAGACCCATGAGCAGACCCATCGGTGGCCAGCCGGCGATCAGCAGTACCAGGCTCACCACGGCGACAACGCCGTGTGTGATCAGGTTCGGCACGAAGAACTCCGTGGCTTCCCCGCTGCTCAGCGCAAGAAGGCTGCCGATGCCGACCACACCGAGCGCGGCCAGCGCACGCCACACGGGTTCCCGCCGAACCAGGCGGTAAACGGACACGGCGATGCCGGCCGTGAGGGCGAGCGGCAAGGCCACCGCGATCTCGTGCGTGATCGCGAAACTGGCGGTGAAGCAGAAGATCGGCGCGATTTCGAGCATCGCGCCGCGGACCCTCTCCCGCATGTCCGGACCGGTGATCTCAGCGGTTTCGCCCTCCTGGTCGGTGTCCTGGCGCGGTGCAGGTTGCACGGTTGCTCCTGTTCTCGGCGCGGCGTTTTCCGTAACCATCCATGATGGACTGTTTGTGGCGGCGGTGAGGGTTACCAGGCGATCGTGAGTTCGTGGACGCCGTAGGCGGACATGTCGTGGCGGAACTTCACTTCCTCGAAAGGGATCGCCAGACGCAGCTCTGGCAGCCGCCGGAACAGCGCGGGCAGGGCGATCTGGAGTTCCGCCCTGGCCAGGTTCTGGCCGAGACATTGGTGGACGCCGTGGCCGAAGGCCAGGTGTCCCAGGGTTTTGCGGTCGAAGTCGAGGGTGTCGGGGTCGTCGAACAACGCGGTGTCCCGGTTGGCGGCGGGCAGACTGACCGTCAGTGCGTCTCCGGCGCGGACGAGCTGGCCGCCGATGACAATGTCCTCTGTGGCCACCCGGAAGATCATGTCCTGGGCGATCGAGAGGTAGCGCAGCAGTTCCTCGACGGCGTTGGCGACCACGGTGGGATCGTCGGTGTCCCGGATGCGGGCGGCCTGCTCGGGATTGCGCAGCAAGGTCACCGTGCTCAGGCCGATCATGTTGGCTGTGGTCTCATGCCCGGCGAACAGCAGGATCAGGCCGTTCATCGCGGCGCCGGCGCGGTCGAGTTCACCAGTGGCGACCCGTTCGGCCAGCAGGCGGCTGAGCAGATCCTCGCCGGGCTCCCGCTCTTTCTGTTCGACCAGGCCCATGAGGTAGCCGAACAGTTCCTTGTTCGCCGTCGCTTTCTCTTGGGGCGTCGCGTGCGCGTAGTTCATGACCGCGCTGCGTTGCTGGAAGAATTCATGGTCGGCGTAGGGCACGCCGAGCAGCAGGGAGATCACCAGGGATGGGACGGGCAGGGCGTATTCCTGGACGAGATCCGCCGGCTGGCCCTTCGCGATCATGGCGTCGAGGCAGTCGTTGACCACGTTCTCGATCTGCGGGCGCAGTGCCTGCATCCGTTTGACCGTGAAGTCTCCGGTGAGCATGCGACGCAGCCGGGCGTGCTCGGGATCGTCCATCCGCGGGAACGTCGGAGGCTGGTTCTGCATCTGTGGCGCCAGGTGTTCGTCGCGGCGAATGTCCGCGCTGATCCGCGGATCGGTCAGAACCTGTTTGACGTCTTCGGAGCGGCTCACCGCCCATGCGGTGTGGCCGTTCCACAACCGGACTCGCTGCAGACCTCCTGCCTCACGCCATTGCGTGTACTGGGTGGGTGGGTCGAAAGGACAGCGCTGGGAACGCGTTCCGGGAAAGGCCGGCAAACCGGCCGTGTCAGTGACAGTCATGTGCTTCTCCTCGGCGTGGGCAGGCGTTGGCACGCCGCGCACAAGCGCAGCGTCCAGCCTGGGTGGTGGTGGCCACTTCAGCGACGCCGGTGTCGACGAAGGGTCGTTGAGGACCCGGCCGCGCTCGAGGTTTCACTCCTCGTCGAGGGGAAAACCTCCGAGCGGGGTAGGGGTGGGAATGGCGTCCTGCAGGTGCGGGACGTCCGGGTCGATGGCGCTCAGGATGCGCTGCGCGATCTGGCCCAGCTGCCGTTGCTGCGCCTTGGTGAGCGGGTCGAACACGAGACGGCGAAGTTCGGCGACGTGCGCGGGTGTGCTGGCCATGACTTTGGCCCTGCCGTCGTCAGTCAGGGTGGCGAGGGTGTAACGGCCGTCGGCGGGGTCCGGTGTCCGGCGGACCCAGCCACGGTTCTCCAGTCTGATGATGACGTTGGACAGCCGCGATATCGTGCTGGCGCTGTGCCGGGCCAGATCGCTCATCCGCTGGGTGCGGCCGGGCATCATGGACAGTCCGGACAGCACGAGAAACTCGAAGTGACTCATGCCCGCGTCACGCTGCGTCTGCGCGTCCAGCGTGCCCGGCAGGCGGATCAGCGCATAGGCGAACGCGTACCAGTTCTGCTGTTCCTCGGCGTCGAGCCAGCGCGTCTCCCTACTGTCCTCCATGAAGCCAACATATCTCCAAGCTTGGAGAGATTCAAGGCGATCGATCACTCGTGGTGTGAAGTGATGTGCAACCGGCGTAGCACCAGTGTTGCTTCGTCGGTCATGGCTGTGCGTGCGGCGGACAGGTATCTGCGTGGGTCGACCACAGCGTGGTCTGTGTCCAGGACGCGGCGCACGGCGTGCGTCATGGCGACATTGAGGCGTGTGCCGACGTTGATTTTCGTCATTCCTGCGCGAACCGCCGCGGTGAGCCCTGCGTCGTCCAGTCCGGAAGAGCCGTGCAGCACAAGCGGTACGGGCACTGCCGCGCGTAACGCCGCGACCAGGTCCAGGTCGACGACGGCGTCGTGGGACGTCATGGCATGGGAGGTGCCGACCGCGACGGCGAGGCTGTCCACGCCGGTTTCCTTGACGAACGCGGCCGCTTGCCGGGGATCGGTACGGGCACCTGGGGCGTGGGCGCCGTCTTTGCCTCCCACTTCACCGAGTTCCGCCTCGACGGCTACACCGGCAGCGTGGCAGTGGGCCACGATGTCCGCGGTGGCAGCGACGTTGTCCTCATAGGACAGTTTGGAGGCGTCGAACATGACGGAGCCGATGCCCAGGGCGACTGCTTCCCTGACCAGTTCCGGACGTTCGGCGTGGTCGAGGTGGACCACGGTGAGTACCGACGCGGCACTGGCCATGGCGAGCGCCGCGCTCGCGAGTGGACGCAGAGCGCCGTGGTAGGTGACGGCGTTCTGGCTGATCTGCAGTATCACCGGCACGCCGAGCGACTCCGCGGCCGCGATGCAGGACTCGGCATGCTCGAGTTGGATCACGTTGAAGGCCCCGATGCCACGTCGTGCGTCGGCGGCTTCGGTCAGCAGTGTCACGGGGTCGGCCAGACTCATGTGTCCCCCTTCAGATGTCGATGTCGGCGAGCGCGTCGATGGCGCGGCGGTAGCGCGCGTATCCGGTGTCGAGCCGCGCGGCCTGGTCCGGGTCAGGGGAGTGGCTGCGAAGGACGCGCACGCAGGTGGCAACCGCCTCGTCGAGATCGTGGTACACACCGGCGCCGACGCCAGCGAGCATGGCTGCGCCGCGAGCTCCCGCTTCGGCCGCGTCGGTGACCTCGATGGTCGTAGCGAGGGCGTCGGCGAGCATCTGAGTCCAGGCGGCGCTGCGGGCACCGCCGCCACACAGGCGGGCAGGGCGGGCGCGGACGTCGAAGCTGTCGGCAAGCGCATCGACGTGCCAGCGGTGGTTGAAGACCACGCCTTCGAGGACTCCGCGTAGCAGGTCACCGCGGGTGTGCCAGCCACGCAATCCGACGAACGCACCGCCGATGTCGACCCCATATGGTGCGCCGTAAAGGAATGGCAGGTAGACAGGACTCTGCCGGGCGGCGGCGGCTTCGGCGATCGCCGTGTCGTGGGCAGGGATACCGTCCGGGGACCACGGCCCGCAGAGACGCAGTACCCATTCCAGGTTGGACGCGCTGCTCGGTGAGGTGGACATGTGCAGCCATTGGCCGGGGCGCAGGAACGTGCGTGCCTGCCAGCGTGGGTCGGTGACCGGTGTGTCGGCGACGATTTGGTTGATGCTGAAGGTGCCCATGATCATGCTGAGGGCGCCTACGCCGCTGGCGCCGATGCCGAGTGCGGCGGCATCGACGTCGTGCGCTCCGGCGACGACTGGTGTGCCGGCGGTGAGCCCGGTTTGCTCGGCTGCGGCGTTCGTGATCGTGCCGGCCTGTGCGGCGCTGGGGGCGATAGTCGGCAGTAGACCGTCTAAATCGGATAGTCCGAACGTCGCCAATGCGTCCTTCGACCAGGTTTGGGTGTGTACGTCGGTGCAGAATGAGCTCGCGTCGGTGGGGTCCGTCGCGACTTCGCCCGTGAGCTGCAGTCGTATCCAGTCCTTACAGGACAGTATCCATCGGGTATGCTTCAGCGTCTGGGGTTCGTGGTCGCGTAGCCAGGCCAGGATGGATGCCGGGTTGTAGGGAGACTGTGCCTGGCCGGTCAGGTGCAGTGCAGTGTCGGAGCGTCGATAGGTCTCGGCGTAGGCGTGCGCTCGCGAGTCGGTAGCGAGGATCGCGGGGCGTACCGGCCGTAGGTCGGCGTCGACGAGGTACAGACCGTCGCTGTGTGCGCAGATGCCGACCCCGCGCACCGCGGTGGAGGCGACGCCCGCGTCGGCCAGGCATCGGCGGATGGCCGACGCGGTCTGTGTCCAGACTTCGTCCATGTCGCGCTCCTGCCAGCGCGGCGCGGGCGACGTCGTGCGAGTCTCGGCGGACGCGACCGATATCTCGTGCCCGTGTACGTCGAAGAGAGCGGCCTTGGTGACTGTGAGGCCCGCGTCGATCCCAAGTAGATACTCAGTCATGACGTCCAGCCGAGTTCGGCGGCGTTGACCGCGTGGGCCACTTTGCCGGTACGGGTCAGTTCCAGCACGGCCTGCGCCACCAGAGTGGCGGACGTGCGGTTGGTGTCTTCGGTGTCGCCGCCGAAGTGGGTGGTGAGTGTGGTGTTGTCGAGCGTGCGCCACGGGCTGTCGGCCGGGAGGGGTTCGGCGTCGTAGACGTCGAGGCCGGCGCCTGCGATCGCGCCTTCGCGCAGGACATCCAGCAACGCCGCTTCGTCAACGAGACGGCTGCGGGAGACATTGATGAAGTACGCGGTCGGGCGCATCAGCCGCAACTGCCTGGCACCGATCATCCGTTCGGTTTCTGTGCTGTGCCGGGCCTGGACGAGCACGAAGTCTCCCTCGGCGAGGACCTGGTCCACTGTGTCAGCCCGCTCGACGCCGTGCTCGGCCAGTACTTCATCGGCCACATAGGGATCGTAGGCGACCATCCGGCATCCGAAGCCGGAAAGCCGCCGGGTGAACACCCGGCCGACATGACCGAAACCGACCATCCCGACAGTGCGGCCCGCGACCTCGATGCGGGCGCCGGGAAACTCCTTGCGCCAGCCGCCGGACTTGACGCTCGCGTCAGCTCGGGCGACGTTGCGTGCCTCGGCGAGCATCAGTGCGAGCTGCAGTTCGGCGACCGCTCCGGCGTTGCGGCCGTACGCCGGCACGACACCGATTCCACGTCTGGTGGCGGCAGCGACATCGATGTTCTCCAGGCCCGCACGCGCCACCGCGACGAGTTTCAGATCGGTCGCCGCTGCCAGCAGTTGCTCTCCGACGGGTGCGAAGTGGAGGCACAGTGCCTGGGCGCCCGGTACGGCGTCGAGCAGTTCTGTCGGCGCCGGGATCGCGTTGGCGCCGGAGTGCTCCATCGTCTGCTGTTGCTCGTGTTGGCGCGCTTTGGTGCCGCCCCATCGCACGGTGCGGACGCGTACCAGGTTGGTGGCGTCGGAGAACGCGTCGACGTAGCTGTCCGCGGGGATGAACTCGTCGCCTACGACGAGTGTGTCTATCGGTGTGTGCACGTCGACGAACCTCACAGGAGAATGGCTTTCATTTGACGGCTCCTAGCGACAGACCGCGCACGAGCTTGTCCTGCGCGGCGAAACCGGCGATGAGCACGGGCAGGGACACCACCGTCGCGGCCGCGCAGAGCTTGCCGAGGAACAGGCCTTCACTGGTGATGAAGCCGACGAGGAAGACCGGGGCAGTGCCCGCGCGCACGGCGGTGAGGTTGACCGCGAACAGGAACTCGTTCCAGCTGAAGATGACGCAGATCAGGCTGGTGGCGGCGATCCCGGGCATGATGACGGGGGCGATGACCTTGCGGATGGTCAGCAGCAGTCCGGCGCCGTCGACCTGGGCGGCTTCGAGGATCTCGCGGGGGACCTCGGCGAGGAACGAACGCATCATCCACACCGCCAGCGGCAGGTTCATCGCCGTGTAGAGCACGACGAGCGTCCAGACGTTGTCGAGCATGCCGCCCTGCTTGACGATCAGGTAGATCGGCAGCAGGGCGGCGATCGCGGGCAGGAACTTGGTGGAGAGGAAGAAGAACAGGACGTTGGTCCACTTTTCCACCGGCTTGATCGCCAGCGCATACGCCGCCGGCAGCGCGAGGGCCAGCACGAGTGCGGTGGAGAAGATGCTCGCCGTCGCCGAGTTGATCAGGTACGGCGCGATGCCCCGATCGAACAGTTCGCCGTAGTTCATTGTGGTCAGTGGTGCGAACGGCGACGGTGGATTGGTGGCGGCGTCGGCTTCGCGGTGGAACGAGGTCAGCACCATCCAGCCGACCGGGGCGAAGAACAGCAGCGTCAGGCTCCACGCGACGAACGTCCACATCGGACCTCCGCGCTGTCCAAGAGTGGTGTCATGGCGTCTGGTTTTCGCGGTCATCGGTGCACCTCCGCGCGGAACAGCGACGACATGACACGCAGCGCGAACGTGGCCACGATCATGGTGCCGGCCACGACGACGACGCCTGCGGCTGCGGCTTGGCCGTACTCGTACTTGCGGAACATGGTCAGGTAGATCTCGTACGGCAGGTTCGTGGTCGCCGTTCCCGGACCGCCCTGGGTGATCGTGAACACCGCGTCGAAGGTCTGCAGCACGTAGATGGAGCCCAGCAGCACCGACAGCTCCAGGTAGCGGCGCAGGTGTGGCAGCGTGACGTAGCGGAAGGTCTGCAAGCCGCCGGCGCCGTCGATTCTCGCCGCTTCCAGCACGTCGGCCGGCTGGGCCGACAGCCCGGCGAGCAGGATCAGCATCATGAACGGGGTCCACTGCCAGACCAGGGATGCGACGACCGAAACCATCGGGCTGGCCGAGATCCAGTCGATGGTTGGGCCGTGTGACGCGCCAAAGGCCTGCCACAGGGCGTTCAGCACGCCGTCGAGCAGCCCGTAGGCGGGGTTGTAGAGGGCGTGCTTCCACAGCAGCGCCGACGCGACCGGCATGATCAGGAACGGCGCGATCAGCAACGTCCGGGCAACGCCCCGGCCGGGAAACCGGCGGTCCAGCAGCACGGCGAGCCCGAGTCCCAGCAACATGCTGACCAGCACCACGGATGCGGTGAGCACGACCGTGTTGATCACCGCGGCGCGCAGCCGGTCGTCGGTGAACACGAACTGGTAGTTGGACAACCAGGCGAAGCTGCGGTCGCCCGGGGTCAGGATGTTCCAGTTCAACGAGGAGATGACAAGCGTCGCGAGGAACGGAATCTGGGTGACGACGACGGTGAAGGCGAGCGCGGGCAGCAGCGGCGCACGGCGCAGCCACCGCGCGCGGGTGTCCAAGGACCGCACAGGCGGGGCGGGCCGCTCCGTGGTGACAGTAGTAGTCATCGGTACTCCCTGAGGTGGTCCGCCGGGCGAGCGCCCGGCGGACCGTGGTCGCCGGCTACTTGGCGTACTTCTTGGCGACCTGCTCGGCCATGGCCTGGCCGTTGGCGAGCGCCTTGTCGACCGTGGTCCCGCCCGCGATCGCGGAGCTGATCTCCTGGGAGACCTTCGTGCCCAGGTCGGCGAACTCCGGAATGTCGACGAACTGGATGCCGATGGTCGGGCGGGGCTGCAGGCCCGGGTTGACCGGGTCGACCTCCTGGATCGCCTTGAGCGTGATGTCGCCGAAGCCGGCCGCGGCCTGCCGGTACTCCGGGATCTCATAGGTCGAGGCCCGCTTGCCGGACGGCACGCGTGACCAGCCGAGTTTCTCACCGACGAGCTTCTCGTAGTCCTTGCTGGACGCCCACAGGGCGAACTTCGCCGCCGCGTCGGCCTTCTTGGTCGTCTTCGGCATCACCCACGCCCAGGCCCACAGCCAGCCGGCGGACTTGGTCTTCACCACCGGCGCGTGGACGTACCCGACCTTGCCCGCGACCTTGCTGACGTTCGAGTCCTCCAGCGAGCCGGCGCCGGACGTGGCGTCGTACCACATGGCGACCTTGCCCTGGCTCATCGCGTTCAGGCACTCGGTGAACCCGGCCTGCGCCGCGCCGGGTTCGCCGTGCGCCCGAATGAGGTCCACATAGAACTTGACCGCCTGGGTGAACTCGGGCGAGTTCACCTGCGCCTGCCAGTCCTTGGTGAACCACGTGCCGCCGAAGGTGTTGACCACAGTGGTCAGTGGGGCGAAGAGCTCTCCCCAGCCGGGCAGGCCGCGCAGGCAGATGCCCTTCATCCCCGGCTCCGCGCCGTCGAGCTTGGCGGCCAGGTCGGCGACCTGCTGCCAGGTCGGCCGCTCGGGCATCGTGAGGCCCTTGGCCGCGACGATGTCCTTGCGGTACATCAGGAAGGACGACTCGCCGTAGAACGGGACGCCGTAGAGCTTTCCGTCCTCACCGGACAGACCGGTGACCATCGGTTTGAGCAGATCGTCGTAGCCGAAGCCCGGATCGCCCTTGGCGTAGGTACCCAGCTCGTGCAGCCAGTCGTTCTTGGCCCAGATGGGTACCTCGTACATCCCCACGGTGGCGACGTCGTACTGACCGGCCCGGGTGGCGACATCCTGGGTGACCTTGTCGCGCAGCTCGTTCTCGGGCAGCACTGTGTAGTTGACCGTGATGCCGGTCTGTTTGGTGAAAGTGTCCGCTGTCAGCTTCTGGATGTCGGTCATCTGCGGGTTGGCGACCATCAACACGTTGATCGACTGACCGCTGCCGCTGTCGCTGCCTCCGCCTGCTCCGCTGCATCCGGCAAGCCCGAGGCTCGCGACGGTCACAACAGCTGATATCAGTGCCACATGCCTCGTTGCACGCATGGCAAACCTCCATGGGAAGGAGTGAAAATGGTGGGGTTACGCCGGTTTGACCCGGCCGGAGCTCAACACGGAGTCACGTGTGTAAGCGGTCTTGGTCTTCCCTGATGGTGGATCCCGCGGCCGTGGTCAGATCCGTGACCGTGACCGTTGCGACGTCGGCCCCGCCCGGGACGTCCCCGGACGTGCCTGGCAGCAGGCAAGCTGCCGTGCCCCAGGCCACCGCACGCGCGAGGCGTTCGCTCGCGATGTCCTCGTCACCGGCCAGCCAGCCGGCCAACAGTGCGTCTCCGGCGCCCGCGGTGTTCACCGGGGTCAGCGGTGGCGCAGCCGCGTGCACCGCTCGCTTGCCGCCACGCTCCACCCACAGCGCTCCATCGGCGCCGAGGCTGACCAGCAGCGCGCTGCCCGTGCTGCGCGACACGGCGACCGCAGCGCCAAGCGCGGCGTACACCAAGCCCCTGCCGTTACCGGAGAGCGTCCGGCCTGTCAGTTCCGCGAGCTCATCCGCGTTGGGCGCGAGCAGGTCCGGTTCGGCCTTGGCGGCGGCGCGCAACGCTGCGCCGGAGGCGTCCACTGTGGTGCGTGCACCTGCCTGTCGCGCCGTCGCCACCAGCCGAGGCACCAAGTCTTCGCTGGCGCCGGGTGGCATCGACCCGCTGATGACCACGTGGCGTGCCTCGCGCGCCCGGGTCGAGACCACCGCCACGAGCGCGTCGTAGTCCTGCTGCGTGAGCGGTTGCCCGGGTGAGTTGATTTTGGTGGTACGGCCCGGCTCCACGACGGTGACGTTGGTCCGGGTCGACACCTGAGTGGGAACCAGAATGTGTGGTAACGCCTCCTCCTCCAGCAGGGCGCGGAGCTGCTCGCCTTCGTTGCCGCCGGCGGTGAGTACCGCCATCGTGGCGATCCCGGCGGCGTGTAGCGCCCGGGAGACGTTGACCCCCTTGCCGCTCGCCTCCACGGTGTCGGTCAGTGCACGGTTGACGCCGTCCGCCACCACCGAGCCGGTGGTGTAAGTGCGGTCGAGGCTGGGATTGGGCGTGACAGTGAGGATCATGCCTGTACCACCTCGATCCCCAAGCGCCGCAACGAACGTAGTTCGCTCTCCGGTGTGCCCCGGTCCGTGACGACCATTTCGATGTCACGGACGTCCGCGAAGCGCACTGACGAGTCGGCTCCGAACTTCGAATGATCCGCGAGCAGGATGGCGCGCCGTGACGACGCGATGGCGCGCCGCTTGACCGCGGCGACAGCCGAGTCCGGACAAGTCAGGCCGTGCGCGACGGTGATGCCATTGGTGCCGACCAGAGCGAGGTCGATGACAAGGTCCTCCAGCATGCGGGTCGCCCACTGGTCCACCGCGCCGAGCGTGTGGCCGCGTACGCGTCCACCCAGGATCATCACGGTGAGATTCGGCTGCTCGGCGAGCCGGCAGGCGATCGGAAGCGCGCTGGTCACCACGGTCAGCGGCCGCTGCGGCTCGAGCAACTCGGCCACAGCGGCCGCTGTCGTCCCCTCGTCGAGGAAAATCGACTCGACATTGTCGAGGTGAGCGAGTGCGGCACGGGCGATCTGACTTTTCTCTTCCGTCCGTGTCGTGGCGCGTGTGACCAATGCGCCCTCGAAGCCCAGCCGCTCGACCGGCACCGCTCCACCGTGGACTCGGCGCACCAACCCGTGCCGCTCCAACGTGTTCAGGTCCCGGCGAACAGTCTCCGGCGCGACATCGAGCAACTGAGCCACGTCATTGACATCGATACGGCCCTCGGCACGAGCGTGCTCGACGAGCCACGACTGACGCTCCACTGCGTACACGTTCACCTGCCCGTATTGGCCTGAATCTGCCCGAACAAGTCCGGCTGTTTCAGGATTTCTACATCGCGGAATGCCCAGCGGCAACATTTCCGCGGTAACGGGCACCGTAAACGTCGAAACGGGCAGAAACGGGCAGATTCAGCTGGGACGGGCCATCCGGGCGTGTTTCGCTGCCTTGAGCCGTTCGGGCAGGAAACGGTTGCGGAGCACGGCGAACTTGGTGGCCCGGTCGCCTCCGACGACGGCGTCCTTACCGGCGAGGAGTGCGTCGACGCCTTGCCGGGCGACGAGCCGTTTGTCGTTCTTCCAACTGTTGTCACCAAAACGGGTGTTGCCCATACCGGCGTTGGCGTGGAAGTCGCTGTCGGTGGCGCCCGGGAGCAATGCGGTGACGGTGATGCCGTGTTCGAGTACTTCGGCGCGGAGCGCTTCGGCGAACATGTAGACGAACGCGCGTGAGGGACCGTAGGTGGTCTCGTACGGAGTGGGCAGAGTGGCGGAGACCGACGAGGTCATCAGAATGCGGCCACGGCGACGCGGAATCATGTCAACCACGACCCGCTTCGCCAGGTGCACAACGGATTTAACGTTCAGATCGATGAGCTTGAGGTCCTCGGCGAGGTCGATGTCGGCGAACGCACCGCCGACACCGACGCCAGCGTTGAGGACCGCAATCTCGAGTGGACGGCCGAGCACGGTGGTCTGCTGCCACAACTGTTCGACATCGTCGTAGTGGGCGAGGTCAGCCCGGACGGCGTGGGCTTCGACGCCAAGCCTGCGCAGCTCCTCGGCGGCGCTGTCGGTGCGGTCGCTACGGCCGGTGACGACCAGGTCGTGTCCGCGGCGAGCGAGTTCCCGGGCGATCTCCAGCCCGATGCCGCCGGAGGCGCCGGTGACCAGCGCGAGCGGTCGGTGGGCACTGTTGGCTGCTGGGGTCAATGGGTCTCCTGGGTCGTGGTGTCAGGTTCGGGTGTCGCGCTGTCCGGGCTCCAGCGTGTCGAGCAGGCGCAGCTCGGCCGAGACGCATCTGCTGACGCCTGCCGTCTCGGCGGCGCTGACCGGTGTGCGCCAGGTCGTGCAGGTGCATGCGGGCGGTTTTGCCCAGCCCCAGGGCATCGGCGATCGCGTCCAGCACCTTTCTGTGGACATGACTCCAGTATGTGGCGTTGGTCAGAGCCGTGCAGGGCGGTCGAGATCGGCGACCGCCGAATCGACGAAGTCGAGATGCGGTCACCCGCGCTCTGCCCGCCCCCGTGCACGAGCATGAAACCGAGGTCACTCATGTTCGAGCGCCTTCAGCCCTGTAGCGATCGGCGTGGTCGGGCGGCCGATCAGCCTGGACAGCTCACCAGTGGTGGCATCCAGCTCACCGCGGGCGATGAACTCGGCCGGGACCGTCATGATCCGGGTGTACTCCTCAGGTAGTTGTAGTCGGCCACCGCGATCCGTACCCCACGGGGCCCGAGGTCGGCGGCCTTGCCTTCGTTGCGGACGGATGCGGTGACGCGGTCGGCCGGGATCTTCGCCAGCAGCCCGTCGATGACGAGACGGCCGAGCATTCCGGTGGCGCCGGTGACGACGATGCTCATGGTTTGCGACAACTCCTTGATGTCGTTGAGGATGGGGCCAGTTCCGCAGGCCGGCCGATCGTGGTCGATGTTGATCGTCAGCGACGGTCGAGATCCCTGCTGCGCAGCCAGTGCGACAGCTCGTCGGCGACCTCGAGGTTGTTGAGGTCCGAGAAGGGGAAGTGTGTGTTGCCCGTGATGCCGATCTCGGGCAACGACTGGACGGTCATGTCCCCGCCACGAGCGTTGACCAGGTCTCGCATCTCCAGGGTTCGCGCCATGACGATGCGCCAGAAGTCGAGGGCAGCGTATGGGCTCGGCGTGGTGGGGATGTTGTCGCCGAAGACCACGTGGATGGGAAGCCTGGTGAGCCGCCGGAACGCGGTCGCCGGGATCACCACGGGGGCGGTCAGGGCTCGGATGGTCGGGTCGGTGGTGGATACGGGCCTGGGGTTGTAGTCGTCAGGCACCACGATCTGGCCCGGCTCGTAGGAGACGATCGCCCGCACATGGGGCTGCCGCGCCGCAGTGAGGTATCCGTACTTGCCGCTGTTGGAGTGGGTGATCAGCACGCTGGGCCCGACTCGGTCGAAGACTGCCGAGACGCCTGCCACGACGACCTCTTGCTCCTCAGGCCCGGTGTCCTGCACGCGTTGGCGCCAGTACTGCTCGACTGCTTCACGGCGTTGAGGAAATTGGCTGCCGGGGAAGAAGTCCGGGTACACGCCGAGCCGGAACAACTGCCACAGCGACCGATCGACAGGCCCTGCCAGTTGGCCCGGCGCATCGGCCGTGGACTGGCCGGCTCCCGCTCTGCGAGGTTGGTCGACGAGGTGTACCGACCAGCCCCGCCGCAGCATGATCGACTGGTAACCCTCCCGGCCGTCGGGCGTGGTCTCCCACGTGCGGCTGAACTGTCCGCCGCCATGCCACAACACCAGTGGAAGGCGGCGGGCACGCACCGGGGTCTGGTAACGCACATAGGCATGGTCGCCGTGATTCGTGTTGCCTTGCGTGCTGATCAACGCGACGGGATCGAACGTGCCGGGTGTTGTCTCGATGGTGCCTCCGGCGGCATAGCTGCCCTGCTCGGCCACCACGAGCGGTCCTGGTCTATGCCCATTGTCCGCGGCTGCGGAGGCGCCTCCGATGACGGATGTCGCACCTGCTGCGGCGGTTGCCGTCGCCGTGGACAGGAAGCGGCGTCGGCTCCAACGCGGACGGATCGGCTTGCTTTCTTCGCTCATGCGCCGGTGAGTTTCCGGGAGACGTCCATGACGTGGTGGGTGGTCGATTCGTCGAGGGCGATTGACGTTCGCCGGTCGAAGTTTCCGGGCTTCTCCCAATACGTAGCGGCAGGCCAGTCGTCGCGTACCGAGGCGTGGACGGCGTTGTGCGCTGCTTTCGTGACAGAACCGTAGAACGCCGGGATGACGGCCGTAGCGAGCAGACGGAAGTACCACGGCTGCATCCGGAAGATGTCCGTCTTCGCCCCGCCCGCGTTCACCACCCCCGCGAGAAGGCCCGGTTCGGTGCGTGCCAGGTAGGCGGCATAGTGGTGGTTGCCGATCTGTACCTGTTCCCGCATCCGTCCGAAGTGGAACGACTCGAACCCGGGAAACACCTGCAGATCGATCGTCGTGGCGAGGGAGACGTGCGCTGTCATCATGACGACGCGTGCACGTTCGGCGCGGCGCAGTGCGGGCAGCAACAGTTGCGTGAGGTGGTAGCGGCTGAGGTAGTTGACCGCGAAGAAGAGATTGAGCCCATCCGCGGTACGCACGTCCTCGAACGTCATCACCCCGGTCGTGTGCAGGACCGCGTCGAGGTGCTCGTGTTCGTCGAGAACGCGTTTGGCCGCATCCCGAACCCCGTCATGAGTGGACAGGTCGACGGAGTGGAACGTGGCTCGCCCACCGAGAGGTCTGACCGCCTGTTCACCTTTGTGGCGATCGCGCCCGAGGATGGCGACGCGGTGGCCCTGGGCCACGAACTCCCGTGCGGCTTGCAGGCCGATACCGCTGTTGCCGCCACTGACCAGAATGGACTTCATGGCCTCACACCGCCGCGTGTGCCGGTACCGGGCGCAGGACGTAGTCGTAGGTGAGAGTGCGATACGGCACGCTCAGGCCACGGGCCTGGTAGTCAGCCAGGTCGTCGTGCAGTTGGGTGGTCTTGACGGCGGATCGGGGAATCGGGCCTTCGATGGTGCCGCTGACGAGCGGGTCGCCGTCGAAGTAGATCTGGGTGGTCAGCGGGATGCAACCGTCTGCCGAGACGATGGAGTGAATGTGCAGGGGTCGCATGCCCGGCAGTTCCAATGCTTTGGTCAGGTCAGTGAGTGGACTGTCCTGTTTGAAGCCGAGTGTCTCAGTGCCGGGCATGACGGTGCGGAACTCGTAGCGTCCCTGGCTGTCGGTGACGATCTTCGCCCGGAGGTTGTACTTCGGGATGCCCGTGGAGTCGTTGGGGATGTCGAGCAGCGGGAAGTCGTCGCTCGTCATTCCGGAGTAGACGCAGTTCGCGTCGATCTGCCAGATGTCGAGGATCGCGCCCGGCAGCGGATCACCCGATGTGGACCGCACCGTACCCGACACGATCAGCGGCTCGCCGGGCTCGTCCGGACGCATCGGTAGCACGGCGGGGCTTTCCAGCAGCGGGGCGCCGGGGATGTAGGCGGGTCCCTCCATCTCCCAGTGGCTCGCGCCGTCCTTCTCTGGGTGAGCATAGGGGGCGCCCTCGGTGGCTTTCAGCACCGTCTTGAAGAACAGGATGCCCGCCGGCTGCAGCTCACCGGCTTCGACGAGCCGCTGGATCCACCCTGTCGCCGCGAACAGTTCCTCGATGGTGACCTGGTGTTTGAGGATGACGTCGTCAATGGCCCGGCGGAGGTCGCCGAACACGACCTGGAGCCTGGTCTCGGGCTTGCTCATGTGGTTTCCCTTTCGGAAAGTGCGGTCAGGAGGTGAACGAGTAGGGGCCGAACCGGCCCCAGGCGACCACGGCCGCCAGGACCAGCAGGACAAGGTTGGCTGGGATCAGCTGTGCTTCCTTGCGGCGGCCGTGGGTGATCGCGGCACCGATCATCAGCAGCACCACGCCCACGGCGGCGAGCGGCACCAGCACCTCCGCGATCCCCAGCAGCGCGGGCAGGATCAACCCGACGGCGGCGAGGACCTCGGCCGTGCCGATGAACCTGACCAGGCCTGCGCTGAAGTCCTCGGTCCACTCGAGACCATTCGAGGCCAGTTTCTCCCTCGGCTGGACGAGTTTCATGCCGCCCGCGACCAGGAAGACCGCGGCGAGCAAGCTCGCGATGACCCACAGAACCACATTCATCGCCGTTCAGTCCTTCGCCTCGTCAGTCCAAGCTTGGAGCAAATGTAGCACGGCTTCATTCCAAGCATGGAGTGATGGAACACTGCGGTTGCTCCAAGCTTGTAGTACAGTGGTGGTCATGGAGGACTCGAGGGAGCCGCGCTGGCTGGATGTCGAGGAGCAGCGGAACTGGTATGCGCTGGCCTATGCGCTGATCCGGCTACCGGCCGCGCTGGACGCGCAGATGCAGCGTGACGCGGGCATCAGCCACTTCGAGTACCTCGTGCTGTCCGGGCTGTCGATGATGCCCGACCGCACCCAGCGGATGAGTGAGCTGGCCGTGTACACCGCGAGCACGCTGTCCCGTCTGTCCAATGTGGTCATAAGGCTGGAGAAGCGGGGCTGGGTGCGTCGCGCCCCGGACCCGACCGACGGCCGCTACACCCTCGCCACCCTCACCGACGAGGGTTGGGCCACGGTCACCGCCGCCGCGCCCGCACACGTCGACGAGATCCGCCGCCTCGTGCTCGACCCACTCACCAAAGCGCAGCAACAACAGGTGGGCCGGATCGCCCAGCGCATCCTCCACGCCATCGATCCTGACACACCCAGTATCGAGGACTGCTTCCCGAAAGCCGCGCCACCGCTCAACGGCGAGTAGCGGACACCGCACCACATCGCACCTTCGGGTGATTTTCGTACCACAGCAAGGAGCTGACGCATGCCCACAATCGCCATCGTCGGAGCCGGACCCGGCATGGGTCTGTCGATCGCCAAGGTCTTCGGTGGCCATGGCTTCGATGTCGCACTGATCTCCCGCGGCAAGGACAACCTCGACGCCCTCGTAGCGCAACTGGCCGAATCCGGCATCACCGCGGAAGGTTTCCCGGCCGACGTCGCTGATCTTTCAGCGCTGACCGCTGCACTGGCACAGGCCACCGAACGCTTCGGCGCCATTGATGTCCTGGAGTACTCCCCGCACAGCGGTCTGACCATGGTCAACCCGCCGGAGGTGACCGTGGACAACCTCCAGCCCGCGATCCAGCACCTCCTCTATGGCGCGGTCACCGCCACCCAGGCCGTGCTGCCCGCCATGCTGACGGCCGGCGCCGGGACGCTGCTGTACACCATGGGTGGCGGCGCCATCGACCCGTACCCGATGCTCGCCACCGTGAACACAGCGCAGGCCGGCCTGCGCAACTGGGTGCACAACCTCCACAAGACCCTTGCCGACAAAGGCATCCACGCCGCGGTCGTGGCCATCAACCTCCTGCCCAGCGCCACTGCCCCCGAAGGTGTCCCGCACGCCGACCCGGACGACATCGCCCAGATCTACTGGGATCTCCACACCCGCCGCGACCGGCCCGAACACCTTGTTGCCGCCTGAAGGGACTATGACCATGACCACCCGCATCACCACGCCATTCACGGCCGAGTCCACCGCAGCCGACGTGACGGCCGGCGTCGACCTGACCGGCCGCCGGGCCGTCGTCACCGGTGGTGCGTCCGGCATCGGCGTCGAGACCGCCCGCGCACTGGCCGGTGCCGGGGCCGCGGTCACCATCGCGGTCCGTGACCAGGCCGCCGGACAGCGCACCGCCCGCGACATCACCGCCAGCACGGGCAACGAGCAGGTCCACGTCGCACAGTTGGACCTCGCCGACCGAGCCTCGATCGCGGGGTTCGTCGCCGGCTGGGCGGGCCCGCTGCACATCCTGGTCAACAACGCCGGCGTGATGGGCCCTCCGCTGACCCGTACCCCGGACGGCTGGGAGCTGCATTTCGCCACCAACCACATGGGCCACTTCGCACTCGCCACCGGCCTGCATCGCGCGCTCGCCGCAGCCGGCGACGCCCGGGTGGTCTCGGTCAGCTCATCCCAGCACCGGCTCTCCCCGGTGGTGTTCGAGGACATCAACTTCGAGCATCGCCCGTATGACCCGAACGTCGCGTATGGACAGTCCAAAACAGCCAACGCGTTGTTCGCGGTCGAGGCCGCCAAACGCTGGTCCGGTGACGGCATCACCGTCAACGCCGTCATGCCCGGCATCATCCGCACCAACCTGATGCGCCACGCCAACCCCGACGACATGGCTCGCGCGCAGGCCAGCGGTCTACTGGACAAGCTGCCATGGAAGACGGTGGAACAAGGCGCTGCCACCTCCGTCCTCGTCGCCGCCTCCCCACTACTCGTGGGAGTCAGCGGCCGCTACTTCGAAGACTGCCAAGAAGCCGGACCTCTCAGCCCGGACAACCCACACGGGGGAGTCGCCGACTACGCACTGGATCCCGGCAATGCCGCGCGCCTGTGGGAGATCACGATCGAGGGCTCCACGACCGCATGATTGTCCCCTTGGTGATCACACACGCAGGTCGCCGATGTCGGGTACGTCTTCGCCGAAGTACTGGTGCAGGAGTTTGCGGATGGATCGGTCGCCGTGGCGTTGGAGGTAGTGGCGGCCTGCGGTGGTCCGGCCGAGGATGTGGTATCGCAAGATGTTGACCGCGAAGAGGGGCGGTATGGCCCAGGGGAGGGTGAACGGCAGGTGTAGGTCACGCATGCCTTTGCGGCCCAGGAAGAAGCTGAGCATGCTGAGCAAGCGCGCCCGGGCGTACTCTCCGCGTAGACCAGCGAGTCGTCCGAAGTGGAGGGTGCGCTGGGCGTCGACGATCGCTTTGGCCAGTGGCGGTCCGGCGGGGGTACCGTAGCTTTGGGTGAGCAGCAGGTGGTAGTTGAGCCGGTGCTGGCGGCGTTCGCTGTCACAGAGCCAGTCCTCGTCCACGCCCATGAGCCAGCCGACGTAACGCCAGAGGTGCATCACCGCGCGCGACTCGGCCGGTGTCACGCGGACGCCGAGCAGCCGGACGCCCAGCAGGGAGACGGCGTTGAACAGGCCGAGCGTCGCGGCTTGGTCGGCCTGGTTGATCGGTAGTCCCCACTGGTCGATGTTCCATCGCCCACTGGTTTCGAACCGGTGGTTGATCAGCGCGTGCATGAGGCGGACGTGCACGGTGAGCTTGAATCCCACGCCGTGGCGCCGCATCGCGTCCGGGCCGGCGATGGCCACGGCCCAATGCTGGGTTTCGGCGAGCCTGCGCTGGGCTGCGGCACCGGTCAAACCACCGGTTTCCACCAGCAGATCAGGCGCGCCGCCGAAACGGTAGGAGCCGATCAGTGCCAGTTGGAGCAGGACGTCGGCGGCGTTGCGGCCGAACCGCCGGAACGCCTGGCCGCCTTCGTTGACCAGGTCGAAATCCACCCAGTCCGGAACGGTGTCGACGACCGTGAAGAAGTCGCGTAGCGGCTGTGGTGCGTCGGGTACCCGGTCGATTCCGCCAGCGATCGCCCGGCTGAACTGTTTCATCGTCACCCTGTCCGGATGACCTGGGGAAGCGGTGCGCATCGCGCGGGCCAGTGCCGCTCCGGTTTCGTCCCGTGCCATCAGTTGCCGGCCGATCGTGTCCAGCAGTGCGGCGTCCGGGGTGTCCTGCCGGGTCAACAGCCGCAATGGCCTGCCCAGCAGGCGGTTGAGTGGTTCGGTCTGGCGGAACCGCAGCGGGGGTGTTTCACGCATCGAGGGCTTCCGTCCGAAGATCAGCGGGCACCGGTGTGACGAGGTGGTAGTCGGTGGGATCGACTCGGCGGGTCCGGCGCCGGTAGCCGGTCATCGAGCCGGGCCAGTTGTTGGTGTTGACCAGATCGCTTGTCAGATACCAGCTGTCGCAGCCGCCGGCGTTCCAGACCGTGGTGGCCAGACGGTGCTGGGTGGCGGTGTCGAAGTCCTGGAGGACGTCGGTGCGTGGGTTCAAGTGTCCGCCGCGAGCGAGGAGCGTTGCCGCGGCGACGATGTAGGTCATCTGGCTTTCGAGCATGTGGACGATGGAGCCGGAGCCGACGTTGGTGTTGGGGCCGTACATGAGGAAGAAGTTGGGGAATCCGGGCACGGTCATGCCGAGGTAGGCGCTGGGGCGGTGCTGCCACACGGTGGTGAGGTCCTGCCCGTTCAGACCGGTGACTCGCATGGGTGCGACGAAGTCGTGCGAGCGGAATCCGGTGGCCAGGATGATGGTGTCGGCCGGGTGCCTGCGTCCGTCCACAGTGACCACTGCATCGGCGCTGATCTCGTTGATGGGACTGGTGATCAGGTTGGTGTTGGGCCGGTTGAGCGCTTGGTAGTAGTCGTTGGAGGTGAGGATGCGTTTACAGCCGACCTCGTACTGGGGAACGAGAGCGGCCCGCAGGCGTTTGTCGTGGATCCGGCGGAGGTTCAACCGGCACAACGCCCGGATCGGCCAGGCCAGCACCCGCCGTCCTCGCGGTGAGATGAGCATCGGGTTGAGGACGAGCTCGAACCACAAGAAAATCCCCAGCCGCGGCACTTTCTGCGCCCACGGCAGCCATCGGTTGAGGGCCTTGCGCAAGGCGGGGTAGCGGCGGTCGGGTTTGGGACTGATCCAGTGGGGTTGACGTTGAAACACGGTCAATCGCCGAGCCTGGGCGGCGACGTGCGGAATGAACTGGATGGCGCTGGCGCCGTTGCCGATCACCGCCACATCCCGCTCGCGCAGATCGTGGCCATGGTCCCAGTCCGCGGAGTGAAAAACCGTGCCCGCGAACACATCGTCCAGCCCTGGGACATCCGGTCGCGCGGGCCGGCTGAGCTGCCCGCACGCGGCCACCAGCACATCGGCAGTGTGGACAGCGCCGTCCTTGGTGTGCAGGATCCACCGGCCGGCGTCGAACACCGCGCGGGTGATTTCGACGCCGAACCGGATATGGCCGGAAATGTCGTACTTCGCAGCGCAATGCCGAAGGTAGGCGAGGATTTCCGGCTGTTCGGCGAACCGGCGCGACCAGCCGGGATTGGGTTCGAACGAGTACGAGTACAGGTGTGACGGGGCGTCGCAGGCCGCTCCGGGATAGGTGTTGTCCCGCCACACGCCACCGAGGTCACTGGCCTTCTCGAAGACCGTCAGGTCGGTGAAACCGGCTTGCTTCAACCGGATCGCCAGGCCGATGCCGCTGAAACCACTGCCCACGATGGCAATGCGCACGCTGTCTCCTTGGTGTGGACCTCAGGGCCAGAAGGGGTCGATGATGTCGTAGGCGTTGGGCAGGCGCAGGGAGTAACGCAGGTCGTCGTCGGCGTGGATGAGCGCGAACTCGCGTGGCTGGTAGAGGGTGAACAGTTTCGCGTGGGGTTCGGATCCGCCGGAGTTGTCGATGATGGCGTTGGCCGCCTTGCGGCCGGCTTCGTTCGCGGCCTCCATCGTGGCCAGGTTGATGTCGGCGCGCACGTAGTCGGAGGCCAGGTACAGGTTGGGAATGGCGGTCCTGGCCTCGGGCCGGTAGTTCCAGGAACCGGGGGTGTTGATCAGCAGGGGTTCGTCGTTGGCGGCGCCCGGTGTGCCGGTGCCGGTGATCGCCGGGTCGATGAAGTGGGAGTGGATGAGCGAGTCGGGCAGTACCGCGGGGCCGAACGGGATGGACCGGCGCAGTTGTTCCTTGATCTCGTCGATGATCTCGGCGGGCGTGCACTGTTTGGCCGGCTTGCCGTACAGGACTCCGGGTTTGTCCCAGGCGGACAGGTCCAGCGAGAGGCAGTCCTGGACGGTGCCGTCGCCGTAGGTGTCGGCGAACTTCTTGCGCCAGAACTGCCCTTGGCTGATCGAGGTGAGCGCCCAGGGCTGACCCGGATAAGTGACGTGACCGTCGCTGAGGTTGAGCGGCCGTTTGAGGTACAGCATGACGCCGTTCATCCAGTCCGTGGTGAGTTTCCGGAGGCTGGCCAGACTGGGGTCGGCGGCGAGGATGTCGGCGTTGAGCAGGGGAACTGCACGCTCGACCGGGACGGCGAGCACGTAGTGATCGGCGTCTACCGTGGACGTCCCAGTGGCGGTGGTGACGCGCGCACCGCTGATCGCGCGGTTGCTGACCTGCAGATCGGTGAGGGTGGCGCCGAGGTGGAAGGTGACGCCGAGGCTGCGCAGATGCTCAAGCCATGGGTCGATCAGCGCCTCGTTGGTCGGCGCGTTGAGCAACCGGTCGGGCGGGCTGTATCCGCCGAGGCCGAGCGTGCTGTACGCCCACGCTTCGGCCATCAGGCCCATGGTCCGCGTGTTGGCCTTGTCCGGTTTGGCCGCGACCAGCGTGCTGGTGAACATGTCCACCAGCACGTCCCGGTAGGTCTGGGACATCCGCGACGAGCGCACGAAGTCCGCGAAGCTCATCTTCTCCCACTGCCCGAGCCTGCGTTTGGGGCCGCTGGTGACGAAGACGATGATCTTTTGCAGGAAGTACGCGACTTCGTGGGCCGGGACCAAGGCACCGAGTTGGAGCGCGGTCTGCAGGAAGGCCAGCAGTGACTGTGGGCTGAGCGTGCCTCCGATGCTGCCCTCCGCCGGGAGCTTCAACGTGATGCCCTTGTAGAACGCGACCTCCTCCCTGCCGGACACGAGGTTGTCGCGTGCGGTGCCGCCGCCGGGCAACGGGATCCGGCTCATCGAGTCCGGAAGGTTCTGGTAGAAGCCGGGAAAGAACCGGAACCCGTGCTCACCCGGCAGATCCAGCCTGCCTCCGGTTCCGGTACCGGGCGACGGCATGCTACGACACTTGCCGCCCCAGGCCTTGCGTTCGTAGACGGTCACTTGGTACCCGCGCTCGGCCAGTTCGTGCGCGACGGTCAGCCCGCCCATTCCGCCGCCGAAGACCGCGACCCGGCGACCGGCGGATCGGGCGCCGGGAACGGCTTGAGCCGCTGGGGTGATGCCGAAGCCTGCCGCGCCCGCGACTGCCGCCCCGGCCGCCAAGGTACCCAAGAACCGCCTGCGGTCGATGCCTGGTTGTTCGGACGTGTTCGACGAGTGGACGTCATCCGCCATTGGAGACTCCTCGACAGGGACACTAACCGACACTGCTGTCGGTTATGGTGTGCGAGCAGCATGATGCGTCCGCCCGGCCGGAGTCAAGCCTCCGGCCGGGCGGCGGAATCGAAAGGGGTGGTCAGGAACGCGGGCCGAGCCCGTCCCACAACAGCCGCATGGCCGCGTTGACGAGCTCTTCTCTGGGCACGTCGCGGTGCCGCGCCCACCATTGGGCCATCCCGTCGAGGCCAGTGATGAGCAGTTCGACCATGGCCACCGCCGCGGGCGACTCGGGATCGAGGCTGACGCGTCGTAGATCCCGCGCCAGCAACGCGGTCACCGCACGGGTTCGTGATTCCCTGATGCCCCACCGGACCGCTTGGATCTCCGCGTCATCCTCGTCGGTCCGGTCGAACAGCAACTTGCGGGCCGCGGGCTGGCTTTCGGCGAAGCTGAAGTAGGCGTCAATCGTGGCGCGCATGCGTTCTTCAGGCGTGCCGGTACCGGTGATACGGGCGCCGACGTGCTCGATCAGCGCGGCATTCTGCTCCTGCAACACCGCCAGCAACAGCACCCGCTTGTTCGGGAAATGGTCGTACAGAACGGATCTGGTGACCCCGGCGGCCGAGGCGATCGCGCTCATCGCCGTCGCGTGATAGCCGGTGGCAGCGAGCACCTCCAGCCCGGCCTGGACAATCTTCGCGCGCCGTGCGGGACCACGCAGACGTGAACGCACCGGCCGGGCCACCTCTGCCATCACACCTCCCCGATCGACCAATCCGACCCTACCCGACATCAGCGTCGGTTATCGGCATCAGGCCGCGGACGCGGACGACCCGGTCATGGTCAGCAACGCGACCATGACCGTCAAGGTGAAGCCATAGGACGCCGAAGTCACCTGACGTTCTCATGCTGAGGCCTCAGCGGACCAGCGAGCGTGGCTGCGCCGATGGCGAGGAGTGCGACGATGCCCATCTGGACGTATTCGACGTTGGCGAACGCGTGCGGGATGTCGCGTGGTTCCAGCGTGAGGTAGAGGATGCCGAGGGTGGCCACGCCGAGCGCGAGGCCGCTCTGCTGCAAGGTGATCAGTACTCCACTGCCGACGCCGCCCAGGTGGGCGGGGACGTCGGCCAGCACGCTGTGGAACAGTCCGGTGAACAGGATCGACTGTCCGGCACCTACCACCGCGAGCGGCACAGTAGTGGTCCAGAGGCTGACGTGCGGCCATGCCGTGACGAGCACGATCACCGGCGATGTGAGTCCTAGGAGTTGGACGACTGCGCCGGCGGTCAGTGCGGCCCGTCCGAATCGGCTGATCAGCCCTGGGGCGGCCAGGGAACCGGCGAAGAACAGCAAGGCCATCGGCAGGATGGCCAGGCCGCCGTGCAGGGCGTCCTCGTGCAGTCCGTTTTGGACGGTGAGGGCGAAGACGAACATGAAGGCGCCGAAGCCGATGCTGAACGCGAACACCATTGCCAGTCCGCGGGACATCGATGGCAACCGCAGCAGCGACGGTGGCAGCAGCGGGATCTCCCCGCGCTGCTCGGCTCGCTTCTCCACCACGACGGTGGCGACGCCGAGGACCACCGCGAGTGCGAGCAGCAGCCATGTCCACCACGGCCATCCTAGTGACTGTCCTTCGGTCAGCGGTACCAGCAGGGCGGTGAGGGTGGCGGCGAACAGTTTTGCGGCAAGTCTTCGAGTTGAGCCGCTTGGAGATCCACTTCGACAAGCGGACACACCAGGCTCGCTACCAGGTCACACTGCATCCCGAGACGATCAACGCGCTCAGCGACCTGCTGGCCGGAATCGTTGTCCCGCTTGAAGATCATCCATCAGTTCACAGTCGGCCCGGCACCTCGAAACCGCGGCTACGTGAACGTGCCGACCTACGGAAACCGACCGATAGTTCAGTAACACTTCGCGGAATCTTGACCGTTGCAGCCACTCTTGACCTGGGCTGAAATCTGCTCCGCAGGGGTTTGTCCCAGGCGGCGCAAACCCCTGCGGAGACTTCCGCTCGACGAGCCTTTTACGACGGGGTCGCCCCATGACTGCTGAGCACCCCAACAAGTCATGCCAGCCTTCGGTGGACGACACGGACTCGACCAGGGGGACGGTGATTCCGTTCCCTCTGGCCGCTCGGAACCCAAATGATTACCGGACCGAGAGGTGGAAGCTCGCCGTCGAAGTCCGCGGGGTCGGCGGAGCCGAGGGGAGTGGCTGCGTCGCGAACTCTCTGCCGTTGTTCGGGAGCTTCTCTTGTGGGCCCGCGAGGACCTGTCCGGTTCCGAGCTCTCGGACGATCATGAGGAGCGAGCTGCATGACTATTCGTAAGCCGGATCCACCGATGCCTGCAGCCGAATCTCACGTGGGTCGGGCTGGGTTGAGCGATCTGGCGGTGTCGCCGTTTGGCTTGCCGCTGGCGTTGCATGCCAAGGAAGTTCGCGTGGCGTGGGTTGGTAGGACCTCCACCGAGGAACATCAGGATCCCCGTCAATCGCTCCTGCGTCAGTTGGGGCGATCCAAGTCCGCCTTGCCCGAGTCCTGGGTGGTCGTCTGCCACTTCTACGACGTCGAGTCCGGTCGCATGGAACTCGACAAGCGTGGCCGAGGGGCGAACTACGAACGCTTCGACATCCCGATCGCGCGCGATGGCGACATCGCTGATCTACTGCAGGAGGCCAAGCGGCCGGACCGCCGGTTCGATGTGGTCATCTGCGAGTCGATGTCGCGTCTGGCCCGCAAGATGTTCGAAACCCTTTCAGCGGAGCGGGAACTCGAACGCGCTGAGATCCCCGTGTTCGCCTCCAACGAGCCGATCCTGCTCACCGGAGGCCGCGCCCAGCAGATCCTCCAGCGGCGGATCAACCAGTCGGTGGCCGAGTACGAAGTCCTCAACATGCTGGAGCAGTCGTGGGGCGGCACCTGCACCCACGTCCGCGAGGGCTACAACATCGGCAAACCGCCGCACGGCTACAAGGCCAAGAAGTTCCGGCACCCGAACCCGGTCAAAGCCGAGAAAGGGCTGACCAAGTCCCGCCTGGAACCAGACGGGCTGAAGGGTGAAACGGTCACTCTGATGGCGAAGTGGCGCTACTACGAGAGGCTCGGCGCCGACACGATCGCAGAGCGGCTGAATCTCAATCTGGAGAAGCATCCGCCTCCGGAACCGCCGGGTGGCCTGCGGACCCGGGGCGCGTGGTCCAAGTCCAGTGTGGCCGAGATCCTGAAGAACCCGAAGTACACCGGTTACCAGGTCTACAACCGCCGAGCACGGCGGAGTCGAGGCGGACGCAACAAGCCCAACCCGCCGGAGATGTGGGTGTGGTCGCCGGAGCCGGCGCACGAGCCGCTGATTCCCAAGTGGATGTTCGATGAGATCAACGCGCAGAGCAGCGAACGCCAAGGCTCTCGCGATGGCGCAAGCATCAAGAAAGATCCTCGTGCGAAACGCACCTACCTGTTCCGGCGCCGGGTGCTGTGTGATTGCGGCCGTCGGATGATCGGTAACCCGCGGCATGGCCGGACCTACTACCGATGCCACCCGGAAAACAACAACCGTGGACGGCCGGACAAGTACGAGGGTCATCCGGCCACCATCTACATGCGAGAGGACCTCGTTGTTGATGCAGTGAATGAGTTCTTTGCGCATCGTGTCTTTGGCAATGCCCGGCGCGAGATGTTCGTCGCCGGGCTGGATCAAGCAGGCGACGACGATCGTCGCCAACGTGACGAGCAGCGCGAGCGTCTCCAGCGCAAGGTCGCAGACGCGACGAGGAAACAGGACAACGTGCTTCGGCAGGCCGAGAACGCCGATCCCAGCGACCCGTTCGCACAGGGTTTGCGCAATCGCTACAACGAGCTCGAAGCCGAACGACAGGCAGCTCTATCAGCCATCGCCGAGCTCGACTCGCAGGAGGCTCAGCAGCCAGACCGCCCGAGCCTGGACGCCGTAGACCTCTTGGAAGCGTTGCCGCAGCTCGCAGTGAACCTGCATCGAGCGCCACAGGAGCAGCTGAACAGGTTGTTCGATCTCACACAGTTGACCATCCAGGTCCACTACAAGACCGGCGAAGCGACACTCACCGTGACGCTGCCACAGGACCACATTCCGGAAGTCGCCGAAACAGCCAGCGAATTGGAGGAGAAAAGCCCAATGGGATGCAGCAAAACGGCAGGTCAAAGCCTGTGTGCATCCTGTACGTGCCCCCGGTGCGACTCGAACGCACACTGGACGGATTTTGAGTCCGCTGCCTCTGCCGATTGGGCTACGGGGGCGTGGGAGGGGACTCTACGGGATCGGGTTGGGTGGGGCTGGAGGTGGGTGGGGGTGTGTGTCGGATAACTCCGCTGCGGGGGCGTGGGGGTGTGTTGTGCCGGTACGCTGCTGTTTCCGGCTTTTGATGTCCCTAACTACGGCGACAGGAGGACCCCGGTGACCGAGGTGGCTACCGAGGCCCGTGTGCAGCGGCGAGTGCTTGTCGCTGAGGATGAGGCGCTCATCCGGCTTGACCTGGTCGAGATGCTCAACGAGGAAGGGTATGAGGTCGCGGGGCAGGCCGCGGACGGTGAGGAGGCCGTGCGCCTGGCCACCGAACTCAAGCCTGACCTTGTCATTCTTGACGTGAAGATGCCGAAGATGGACGGCATTGAGGCCGCTTCCTCCATCGTGGGGGATCGGGTTGCTCCGGTGGTCATCCTGACCGCCTTCTCGCAGCGGGAGCTTGTCGAGCGGGCGCGGGATGCCGGCGCCATGGCCTACTTGGTCAAGCCGTTTGCCAAGCATGACCTTGTGCCCGCTATCGAGCTTGCTGTCAGCCGGTTCTCGGAGATGCAGGCCTTGGAGAACGAGGTGGCGGGGCTTACCGACCGGCTTGAGACGCGCAAGGTTGTCGAGCGCGCCAAGGGCCTGCTCATGAGCAAGCAGAGCCTGACCGAGCCGGAGGCTTTCCGGTGGATCCAGCGGACCGCCATGGATCGGCGAACCACCATGAAGGCTGTCGCTGAGGCCGTGGTGGACTCGCTGTCGTGAATTCGTCCCATCATGGGATGCTGGTTACCGTCCGTGTTCGCTTGGGCGGTCAATCCGTAGTTGTCTAGGCCAAATGTCATCGCGTGATGGCGACTACCGTCACGATGTGGATACAGAGCAGGGGTGCATCTGTCCATCAGATGGTACGGCGGCTACTTTGCTCCCCAGCCAAGTCCCAGGTGGGGCTTACGCCTGTTTCAGGCACCCGGTTGGTCTTTGGAGGAACGTAGTGTCAAGAACACGACTCGTAGGAGCCTTGGCGTTGGTGGCCACCGCCTCCCTCACGCTGAGCGCCTGCGCCGGTAGCAGCAACTCGCCGGGCGGCACCACGGGTGGCAGCGGTGGCGACGCGCCCGCCTCGATCAAGGTCGGGTTCATGGGCGACCTGACTGGCGAGAACTCGGCCATCGTGATCCCGCCGCGCAACGGCGCGAAGATGGCGATCGACGAGTACAACAAGTCGAACCCCAAGACCAAGATCGAACTGGTCGAGTACGACAGCCAGGCCAAGACCGAGCAGGCCACCGCGCTGACCCAGAAGGCCCTGACCCAGGACAAGATCTCGGCCCTGATCGGCCCGGCCTTCTCCGGTGAGTCCAAGGCCGTCGGCGCGATCCTCGAGCAGGGCAAGATCCCGAGCGTCTCGCCGTCGGCGACCAACCCGGGCCTGGCCAAGAACAACTGGACCTTCTGGCACCGCGTCGTGGCCAACGACGACGACCAGGGCCCCGGCATCGTCAACTTCCTGATCTCGGCCAAGAGCCCGAAGAAGGCCTACGTCCTGAGCGACGACCAGGAGTACTCGGTCGGCATCGCGGACGCGTTCGAGAAGACCTTCAAGGACAAGAGCATCCCGGTCGACCGGGACAAGTTCGCCAAGGACGCCTCGGACTACTCGTCCACGGTCAACAAGGTCCGCGCCGCCAACCCTGACGTCGTCGTCTTCGGTGGCTACTACGCCCAGGGCGCCCGGCTGATCAAGCAGCTGCGTGACGGCGGCGTGAAGGCGACCTTCGCCACCGGCGACGGCTCGCTGGACATCCAGCTGGTGACCGGTGCGGGTGCCGCCCAGGCCGAAGGCGCCGTCATCGGCTGCCCGTGCAAGATCCCGTTCGACACCGCCACCGGCGCGCTGAAGGACTGGGCGACCAAGTACAAGGCCGCCGCCGGTGCCGACCCCGCGATCTACGCGACCGAGGGCTACGACGCCGCGACCGCCATCATCAAGGCAGTCCAGGCCGGCAACACCACCGGTGAGAAGATCAACGAGTTCCTGAAGACGGTCAGCTTCGAGGGCATCTCCAAGCCGATCAAGTTCAAGGCCAACGGCGAGCCCGAGGCCAACTCGATCTTCGTCTACCAGGTGGTCGGCGGCAAGATCAAGCTGCTCGGCCCGTCGGCCGAGGCCAAGCTCGAGGGCTGAGTCCGGCGGAAGCCAGGACGACACTCATCGCTGGGGAGCGGGAGTCCCGAGTGGACTCCCGCTCCCGCCTTATGTCTCCACTTCTTCCCGATTTAGTCCAATAAGGCCACGAGACACCATGAATGAGTTCATCCATCAGTTCGGCCCGAATACCGTGGACGGACTGCGAGTCGGCGCCATCTACGCGTTGGTGGCGCTCGGCTACACGATGGTCTACGGCGTGTTGCGACTGATCAACTTCGCGCACTCCGAGATCTTCATGATCGGTACGTTCGCCTCGATGTTCGTGCTGAGCAACATCCTCGGCCTGTCCGCGCCGCTGTCCGGCCTGGCCGCGATCGGCGTGCTCCTGCTGATGATGGCGTTCTCGGCCGCCGTATCCGGCGGCTCCGCCGTTCTGCTCGAACAGGTGGCCTACCGGCCGCTGCGCAAAAGAGGTGGCACCCGCCTCGCGGCCCTGATCTCCGCGATCGGCGCGTCGCTGTTCCTGCAGGAGTTCTTCAAGCTGGTCGTCATCAAGCCGATGACCGGCATCCCCGGCACCAACGAGGTGCCCACGCCACGCCTGGTCGACCGGGACGTCGTGTTCACCATCGGCAACGCCGAGGTCCGCACCGACCACCTGATCGTCATCATCGCCGCGGTGGCGATGATGATCGTGCTGGACCAGCTGGTGAACCGCACCCGCATCGGCCGCGGTATCCGGGCCACCGCCCAGGATCCCGAGGCCGCGACTCTGATGGGTGTCAACATCGACACCATCGTGCGAGTCACGTTCCTGCTCGGCGGCGCGATGGCGGGTATCGCCGGCGCGCTGTACGTGCTGGAATTCGAGATCATCAAGTACAACATCGGTTTTGTGCTGGGTATCAAGGCCTTCACCGCAGCTGTGCTCGGCGGTATCGGCAACCTGCGCGGTGCCCTGCTCGGCGGGATCGCGCTCGGTCTCATCGAGAACTGGGGCGCGATCTTCCTCGGTTCGGAGTGGAAGGACGTCATCGCGTTCGCGGTGCTGGTCCTGGTGCTGATGTTCCGGCCGACAGGCATTCTCGGTGAATCCCTGCAACGGGCACGAGCGTGAGGGGCGAGAAGTGACACAGAGTTCGAACCCCTTCAAGGTCATCGGTCACCAGATCGACAAACTCAGGGACTGGTGGGCCGACGCGCCGCACTGGCAGCGCTGGATCGTCTACATCGCACTGATCGTCGGCGCGCTGATCCTGCCCGCCCCTGCGATCGGCGCGTTCATGTCGCCCGGTGCGGACTGGGTGACGGTGCTGATCGACCCGATCGGCACGTACATCCTGATGGCCGTCGGACTGAACATCGTGGTCGGCATGGCCGGCCTGCTGGACCTCGGGTACGTCGCCTTCTTCGCCATCGGCGGTTACTCGCTGGCCTACTTCGGCACCAAGTACGGCTGGGACTTCTGGTACACGCTGGTGGTCGGCGTGCTGATCACGGCCGTCTCCGGCGTCGTCCTCGGTGCGCCGACGCTGCGCCTGCGCGGTGACTACCTCGCGATCGTGACGCTCGGCTTCGGTGAGATCGTCCGGATCACGGCCAACAACACCAAGGAGATCGGCGCCGCCAACGGCATCTTCGGCATCCCGCACCCGCCGCCGATGTTCGGCACCGAGTTCGCCCTGGACCCGGCGCCGTACTACTACCTGATCGTCGGCGCGATCGTGCTGATGATCGTGGTGTCCAAGCGGCTGGAGAAGAGCCGCGTGGGCCGGGCGTGGACGGCGATCCGCGAGGACGAGGACGCGGCCGAGCTGATGGGCGTGCCGACGTTCAAGTTCAAGCTGCTGGCCTTCGCGATGGGCGCGATGATCGGTGGTGTGGCCGGCACGGTCTGGGCCGGCAAGGTCATCTTCATCGCACCGACGAACTTCCCGTTCATCCTCTCCGCGACGATCCTCGCCGCGGTGGTGCTCGGTGGCGCCGGCAACCTGCCCGGTGTCATGCTCGGCGCGTTCGTGATCGCGTGGCTGCCGGAGATCTCACGTGAGGTCAAGGAATACCGCGTGCTCGTGTTCGGTGCCGTGCTCGTCGTCATCATGGCGTTCCGGCCGGAAGGCCTGTGGCCGTCCCGGCAGAGACGTGCTGAACTGCATGAGGGAACAGGTGGCATGGGCGCACTCGGCGCGGAAGTCTCCGGACCGGACTCCCAGGCCTCCGAGGAGGTGACCAAGTGACCGACGTGCTCAACGGCCAGCCGTTGCTCGAGATCGACAAGGTCGTCATGCGGTTCGGTGGTGTGGTCGCCCTCAAAGAGGCGAACCTGACCATCAACAAGGGTGAGATCTTCGCCCTGATCGGCCCCAACGGCGCGGGCAAGACCACGGTCTTCAACGTGGTCACCGGTGTCTACAAGCCGACCGAGGGACAGATCCGGTTCGCCGGCGCCCGCATCGACGGCAACAAGCGCTACAAGATCACCAAGCTGGGCATCGCCCGCACGTTCCAGAACATCCGGCTGTTTCACAACATGTCGGCGCTGGAGAACGTGATGGTCGGTGCGGACGCGCACCACCGCACCGGCGCGTTCGGTGCCATCTTCGGGATGCCTTGGCACTACAAGGAGCGCAAGCAGGGCCAGGAACTGGCCAAGGAGCTGCTGGACTTCGTCGGCATCCCCAAGCGGATGCACGAGGCGGCCAAGAACCTGCCCTACGGTGACCAGCGCAGGCTGGAGATCGCCCGGGCACTGGCCACCGATCCCAAGCTGATCCTGCTCGACGAGCCCGCCGCGGGCATGAACCCGGCGGAGAAGAAGGCGCTGCAGGACCTGATCCGCAAGATCAGGGACTCGGGCCGGACCGTGCTGCTCATCGAGCACGACATGGGACTGGTGATGGACATCAGCGACCGGATCGCGGTGCTGGACTTCGGCCAGCTCATCGCCGAGGGCCTGCCGCACGAGGTGCAGCAGAACCCGAAGGTCATCGAGGCATACCTGGGAGCTGGCGCCGATGCTTCTTGAGGTGCAGGGCATCAATGTCCACTATGGAAAGATCGCGGCGCTCAAGGGTGTTTCGCTCGAGGTGGACGAGGGCGAGATCGTCACGCTGATCGGCGCCAACGGCGCGGGCAAGACGACCACGCTCAAGACCATCTCCGGGCTGCGGCCGTTGACCAGCGGCGCGATCCGCTTCAAGGGCCAGGACATCTCCAAGGTGCCCGGCCACAAACGGGTCATCCTGGGCATCGGGCAGTCACCGGAAGGCCGGGGCATCTTTCCCGGCATGACGGTGCTGGAGAACCTGATGATGGGTGCGTACGCCCGCAAGGACGACGTGTCCAAGCAGCTGGAAGAGGTCTTCGAGCTGTTCCCGCGGCTGGCCGAGCGCAAGTCGCAGTTCGGCGGCACGATGTCCGGCGGTGAGCAGCAGATGCTCACGATCGGGCGCGCGCTGATGACCAACCCGAGCGTGCTGCTGCTCGACGAGCCGTCGATGGGCCTGGCCCCGCTGCTGATCCAGCAGATCTTCGAGATCATCCAGACGATCAACGCTCGCGGCACCACCGTGCTGCTGGTCGAGCAGAACGCCCAGCAGGCGCTGAGCATCGCGCACCGCGCGTACGTCCTGGAGACCGGCATGGTCGTGAAGTCGGCCCCGGCTCAGGAACTGCTGCACGACCCGGCTGTCCGGGCCGCCTACCTCGGCGGTGACCTCGGCCTGCACTGACAGGTACCGGCACACAGCCCGCCCGGCCACGCCGGGCGGGCTGTTGTCGTTCTGCCGTTCTACGTCAGGGGGATGTCGGTGCCGGTGGCGTCGTCCTGGTCGGTCAGCGTCTTGCCGCCGAACACCTTGAGCGCCTTGGGTTGCGCGTCTTTCGGGATGTCGTAGTACAGGTCGAACTCGAGCCGGACGTTGGCACCGAGCACGAACTGGTCGGGCTGCCGTTTCACCGTCATGGCCGGGTCGTCGGGGACGTGGGTGGCGCCGTCCTGCGTGACGAGCAACTGTTTGCGCGTGTCGAAGTCGACGTTGGTGCGGCCGGTGTTCGTGGCGGCGACCCTGATCCGGTAGAAGACGCCTTTGGCGTCGAAGTCGATGTGGCTGCCGGTCAGGCTGGGCAGCTTGGGGGTGATGCCGACAAGGACGAACTCTGTTTCGCCGTCCTGCTTGGCGGGAAGTTTCAGCGGCGTCTCGTCCGGCCGGGCCGTGCGCGGGCTCAGCTCGTAGGTCGGCCGGCTGGACGTGGTCGTGGGCGTCGGTGCGGGGTCGCTGGGCGAGCAACCGGCCAGCATCAGAATGGCCGCGACAATTAAGGCGGGACGCATGGGAACAATCTACCGCTGGTAAGCAAGTACAACCGGTGGTTGTCACCAAGGCCTGCAAGGCTGTTGGACGTAACGCTTTACCAGGCTGTTTGCTGTACATATCAGCCGAACAGCAAGGAGTTGGACATGACGGTCACGGGTATCGCAACTGGAGTTCCGTTCGTGGCGCTGCCGCCGTCGGGTGTTGACGGGCCCGCGCCACTGGTGGTCACCTGGCACCTGATGGACCCGCCACGCAGCGAGGTCGCGATGGCCGCAGCGCTGCCCATGAACGGCGTGCCGGCCTGGCGTGTCTACTTCGGACTTCCGATGTCCGGCCGCCGCGCTCTGCCCGGCGGCGACGAGGAGTTCTTCGGGCTCGCCGCGCAGGACGCCGTGCTCAATGTGTTCGGGCCGATGACCGATCAGGCTGTGGCCGAGTTCCCGGCCGCGGTGGCGGATCTGCGCAGGCAACTGTCTATTTCGGACGCGCCGATCGGGGTCGCGGGCGGCTCGGCGGGATCGATGGTCGCCTACGAGGTGATCGCCAGGGCCGACGTGCCGATCGCGGCAGGCGCAGTGGTCAGCCCGGTGTCGCAGCTCGCGCCGGTGATCGCGGCCAACGCCAGGCATTTCGACATCACCTACACCTGGACCGACGAGTCGCGTGCCATCGCGGAGCACTACGACTTCGTGCGCCGGGCCGACGAGATCAACGTGCCGTTGCTCATCGTGGCAGGCGCGGAGGACGACATCGCCGTCCGTGAACCCGCTGAGCTGGCGCACAATGGCATCGCACAGTCCGAACTCGTGATGATTCCGGGCATGGGGCACGCGCTCGCTGACGGACCCGGCGTCGAAGCCGCGCCGCAGAACGCGGACGCACAGCGTGTGGACGCCGAGTTCACGCGATGGTTCAAGAAACTAGTCGCTTGATTCCAGTTGTTCGGGGCCGGGAAGATGTGCTCTTTGCTCATGGTGGTGTGGAGCATCGCCCGCTAGTCGGTGCGTTGTTGTTGGTCGATGTACTCCTTGATGATCGACAAGGGTGCTCCGCCGCAGGAGGCGGCGAAGTAGGACGGGGACCAGAAGGTCCGCCCAATAGGTATTGGCGGACGTGGGTGGGGAACTCGCGGCGTAGACGGTGTGAGGACACGCCCTTGAGACTGTTGACCAGACGCGACAGGGCAACCTGGGGCGGGTAGTGCACCAGCAGGTGGACATGGTCGGTCTCACCGTGGGCCTTCATCGCCTACAAGGCCCAGCGCGCCGGAGTACCCCTGGCCCTGGTGGACCCGCGCGAGACCTCCCGCACCTGCTCCGAGTGCGGCCATGTCGACAAGCGCAACCGGCCCAGTCAGGCTGTATTCGCCTGCCAAGCCTGCCGCTACACCGCGAACGCCGACCACAACGCTTCCCGCAACATCGGCCGTAAGGCCGAGACCGCGTGGAACGCGGGGCGGCAGTCATCCGCCCCTACAGCCGCCTAGCCGGTTGTTGGACGCGGCCGGCCACACCACAGCCAGTGGTGCCCGAGCCGCAAGCTCGGCCCTTCAGAGCCGAGAAGCTGACGAAGTACCTCTGAAGTTGACGCGCGGTTACAACTCTGGGGTGACGATGCGGGCGTGACCGCGCTCCTAGCTTGATTTCATGCGCACTCGAATCGCGGCCGCCGTGGGGGCGGCCATCCTGACAGTAGTGGCATCAGCAGCTTCGCCCCAGGCTCAAACCGTTGACAGCAAGGGGGATCTCGCCGCGTTCGACCGGATTCTCCAGCAGCAGCACGATGCCTGGTACGAGGAGGACGGCGCCAAGTTCGCGGCCACGTTCACCAAGGACGCGGATCTGGTGACCTTCAACGGTGACCACCTGACCACCCGTGAGGGCATTGCCAAGGGCATGCAGTACTACTTCGACAAGTACATCGACCACACCCAGCTCAAGGACGTCGACCAGCACATCCGGTTCGCCGGCCCGAACATGGCCGTGATCGTGCGGACCAGCTGCCAGCTTGTCCCGCCGAGCACCGAGTGCCGCCCGGATTCGTTGTCCCGCAACACGAATGTCCTGGTCAAACGAAACGGAAAGTGGTTGCAGGAGTCCTTCCAGAACACCCGTGTGGTGCCGTTGCCTTAGGGCACCCAGGACGTGACCGGATCGCGGTCGCACCAGCCCTCTGCCCTGCTTGTCCTGTCTGCCGAGGCAAGCAGCTGGCGGAGGGCTGTGCGCAGCTTGCCCTTGCGCCACACGATCGACCACGGGAACAGCGGCAACGGCGCGAACGGCAGCACGCGCAGATTCAAATCCCGTGGCAGTTCCATGTCCGCGCCGACCAGCGTCACACGAGGCTTGCCGTACCGGGCCTGTTCCAGGGTGTGCCGCAGGTCGTAGCTGATGCCGCTGTGATCCATCCGCAGCCCGAGCCGTTCACCCATCAGTCTGGTGAACCGGTGCCACTCGGTCGGGCTTTCCCGGCCTGGCAGCCACAGCCCTTCGTCCTTCAGATCGTCGATGTGGATCGCGTCCTGACCGGCGAGGACGTGCTCCGGCGGCAGCAGGGCCAGCAAGGGTTCCAGCCGGATCACGCGGTGGTCGAGTTCGTCGGGGACAGGCCCGCCGATGCCGTGCACCCAGCCGAAGGCGACGTCCAGTTCGCCCTTCAGCAACGGGCCGATCGCCTTGTCCAGGCCGCCCAGGGCGCTGCGGTCGACGCGGAGCTCCGGGTCCTGCTCGGCGAGCTTGCGCAGGATGGACATCGGGGCGAGCCGGTAGTCCAGCAGGTCGAGCCGGAGCGGCTGGTCACCGAGAGCGGCGACCGCCGCGTCGGCGACCCGGATCAGCTCACGGGCGTGCGGCAGGAACTTCCGGCCGTCCTCGGTCAGCTCGACCGACCGGTTGGACCGGACGAACAGCTGTGTGGCCAGCACCTCCTCCAGCCGCCTGATCCGTTTGGACAGCGCCTGCTGGGTGACGAACAGGGCCTGCGCGGCCCGGCTGAAGTGCCGCTGGTCGGCGGTCACCACGAACGCCCTGACCTGGGCCAGGTCGAGATCCACTCACTTGCCCGGCAGCTTGTCGAGCACCATGCAGGTCAGCCGCGCCGTGCAGGTCCGCCTGCCCTCCTCGTCGCTGATCACGATCTCGACCGTGGCCGTGCTGCGGCCGATGTGCAGAGGCGTGGCGACCGCTGTGACCAGGCCTTCCTTCACGCCGCGGTGGTGGGTGCACGACAGTTCCAGGCCGACCGTGGGACGGCCGCCTGACTTCAGCGCCGCGCACGTCGACCCGGCGGCCTCGGCCAGCACCGCGTTCGCCCCGCCGTGCATCAGGCCGTACGGCTGGCGATTGCCCTTGACGGGCATTGTCGCCACGACCCGGTCGGGGTTCCAGTCGACGATCTCGATGCCCATCTTGTCGTTGAGCTGCTCGACCAGCTGACCAGCGGCCTCGCTGTAGTCCTCTGCCAACGCCACGCCTTTCGAAAGTTTCAGCACGCAACCACTTGCCAGCCTAAGCAAGGCGGGCACAGAACTGTCGGTGGGTCGGCCTAGAGTAGTCCGCGTGGCAGACCAGCAGCGACTTCTCCTGATAGATGGCCACTCGATGGCCTACCGAGCGTTCTACGCCCTGCCGAAGGAGAACTTCCAGACCGGCACAGGGCAGCACACCAATGCCGTTTTCGGGTTCACCTCGATGCTGATCAACCTCATGCGCGACGAGAAGCCGACGCACATCGCGGTGGCGTTCGACCTCTCCCGCAAGACCTTCCGCAGTGAGCGGTACACCGAGTACAAGGCCAACCGGAGCGCCACGCCGGACGAGTTCAAAGGCCAGGTCAGTCTCATCGAGGACGTGCTGGGCGCGTTGAAGATCCAGATGCTGACCAAGGAGAACTACGAGGCCGACGACATCATCGCCACGCTGGCCACCCAGGCGGAGGCCGAGGGCGGCTTCGACGTGCTCATCTGTACCGGCGACCGGGACGCGTTGCAGCTGGTCACCCCGCACACGACGGTGCTGTACCCGTCGCGTGGCGTCTCGGAGATGACCCGGTTCACCCCGGAGGCGGTCGAGGCGAAGTACGGCCTGACGCCGGCCCAGTACCCCGACTTCGCCGCGCTGCGGGGCGACCCCTCGGACAACCTGCCGAAGGTCCCCGGTGTGGGGGAGAAGACGATCACCAAGTGGATCCAGGAGTACGGCTCGCTGGCCGGCCTGGTCGACCGGGTCGACGAGGTGCGCGGCAAGGTGGGTGACAACCTTCGGGCGAACCTGTCCTCGGTGATGATGAACCGGGAGCTCACCCAGCTGGTGCGGGATCTCGATCTGCCCGCCAAACCGGTCGACCTCGCGGCTCAGGCGTGGGACCGGGAGGCCGTGCACCGGTTGTTCGACGAGCTGGAGTTCCGTGTGCTGCGGGACCGGCTGTTCGACTCGCTGTCCACTCCGGAACCCGAGGCCGAAGCCGGTTTCGAGATCACGCCGGCGACGGTGGCCGAGGGCGGCCTCGGCGCGTGGCTGGCCGAACACGCTGGTCCAGGCCGTCGGACCGGCATGTCGTTCCGTCACACGGGCCTGCCCGGAGCGGTGGACCTTTTGTCAATAGCCGTGGCCGGAATCGACGGGGACGGAACCTTCGTCGATGTCACGACGTTGAGCGAAGGAGACGAGCGCGCGCTGACCGCTTGGCTGGCCGATCCCGCGGTGCCGAAGGTCGGGCACGCCGTGAAGCTGGCGCTGCACGGGCTCACTCAGCGCGGGTGGAAGCTGGCCGGTCTCGTGATGGACACCGAGCTGGCCGCCTATCTGGTGCGCCCCGGTCAGCGGTCCTTCTCCCTCGACGACCTTGTGATGCGGCACTTGAAGCGTGAGCTGCGCGTGGAGGAGGTCGAGGGCGAGAAGCAGCTGTCCATGTTCGACGAGGCCGACGAGAGCGAGAAGCTCGCCGCTGCCGAGCTCGTCCGCGCGCGGGCCGTGGCCGAGCTGGCCGAGGTGCTGGCCGGCGAGGTCGAGGCGACCGGCGGCGAGAAGCTGCTCGCCGAGATGGAACTGCCGCTGCAGCAGGTGCTCGCCGAGCTGGAGGGCATCGGTATCTGCATCGACATGGAGCACCTCGCCTCGCTGGAGGCGCACTTCGCCGCGCGCGTGAAGCAGGCGGCGCAGGACGCGTACGGCGTGATCGGCAAGGAGATCAACCTCGGCTCGCCCAAGCAGCTTCAGGTCGTGCTGTTCGACGAGCTGCAGATGCCCAAGACCAAGAAGACCAAGACCGGCTACACCACCGACGCGGACGCGCTGACCACGCTGTTCGAGACCACCGCGCATCCGTTCCTGCAGCACCTGCTGGAGCACCGGGACGCCAGCAAGCTCAAGACCACTGTGGACGGCCTGATCAAGTCGGTGGCCGACGACGGCCGCATCCACACGACTTACAACCAGACGATCGCGGCCACCGGCCGGCTGTCGTCGGAGGCGCCGAACCTGCAGAACATTCCGATCAGGACGGACGAGGGCCGCCGCATCCGCGACGCCTTCGTGGTCGGCGCCGGGTACGACGATCTGATGACGGCCGACTACTCGCAGATCGAAATGCGGATCATGGCCCACCTTTCGGGTGACGAGGGCCTGGTCGAGGCGTTCAACTCGGGTTTCGACTTCCACGCCGCCACCGCCGCGCACGTCTTCACCGTCGAGCCGACCGAGGTCTCCGGCGCGCAGCGGGCCAAGGTCAAGGCGATGAACTACGGCCTGGCTTACGGTCTGTCGGCTTATGGCCTGTCGCAGCAGCTCCGGATCTCCACCGAAGAGGCCCGCGGGCTGATGGAGGAGTACTTCGAGCGGTTCGGCGGTGTCCGCGACTATCTCACGTCCGTTGTGGACAAAGCACGCCGCGAGGGCTACACCGAGACCATCTTCGGCCGCCGCCGTTACCTGCCGGATCTGAACTCCGACAACCGGCAGCGCCGCGAGATGGCCGAGCGGATGGCCCTCAACGCCCCGATCCAGGGCAGCGCCGCCGACATCATCAAAGTCGCGATGCTCAACGTGCAGCACAAACTCACGCAAGCCGGCTTGAAGTCCCGGATGCTCCTGCAGGTGCACGACGAACTCGTCCTCGAGGTCACCGCGTCCGAACGCGACACCGTCGAGCAGCTCGTCCGCGACGGCATGGGCAGCGCCTACCAGCTTGATGTCCCCCTCGATGTCTCTGTCGGATTCGGCCGTTCCTGGAACGACGCGGCACATTGACGCAGTCAGCCGCCCAGTCCGCCCGCCGCGGTCGATCCGCGGCGGGAAAGCCTGGTGCGGTCGTCAAAGTGCCTGCTGTGGTGCATTTGCGGCGGGCAAAGGACTTGATGGACCGGGAGTACGCGTCCGCGTTGGGCATCGACGACCTGGCGCGGTCGGCCGGGTGCTCGCGGTATCACTTCGTGCGGTCGTTCCGGGCCGCGTACGGGGAAACGCCGGGGCGGTATCTGACCATGCGGCGGATCGAGCGGGCAAAGGACCTGCTGCGGTCGGCGAACCTGACTGTCACCGAGATCTGCATGCTGGTCGGGTTTTCCAGTTTGGGCTCGTTCTCGAGCCGGTTCACCGCGGTCGTCGGGATGCCGCCGTCGCAATACCGGGCCGCTCATCCCGCGGCCGCGCCCATCCCCGGGTGTTTCCTGATGACGTGGACACGGCCCGCAATTTTGGAGAAGGCGAGCCCGGCCGGGCCGGACTAGCGTTCCGGCCATGATCACACGATTCAGCCACAGCACCATCTGGGTTCTCGACCAGGCCGCGGCCAAGGAGTTCTACACCAAGACCCTGGGCTTCGTGGTCCGCGACGAGGTGACCACCGACTTCTTCAGCTGGCTCACCGTCAGCCCGCCTGACCAGGCCGACATCCGGCTTGTGCTGATGGAGCCGGGCAGCCCGGCACACGACCCGGAGACCGAGGCGCAGATCCGGTCCCTGATCGCCAAGGGCGCGCTCGGCGGCGGCGTTTTCGACACCGACGACTGCCGCAAGACCTACGAGCAGCTTTCCGCGGCCGGTGTCGTCTTCACCCAGGAACCCGCCGAACGCCCGTACGGCGTCGAAGCCGTCTTCCGCGACGACTCAGGCAACTGGTTCAGCCTCACTGAACGCCGGGGGTGGGACCCCGAGAAGCCTTTTGCCTGACGTTGATCAGGGTTTCGATGCCGTCGAGGACTCGTTGCAGGCCGAAATCGAAGGATGTGGCCGCCATCTCCTGGAAGACGTCCTCAGTCAGGCCGGCCATCAGCGGGTAGTTCCCCGTGCTCAACATCTCGACCAGGAACGGTTCGTGCGCGGCCCAGAACTGTTCGTCAGTCACGCCGGTGCGTTCGGCGGCTTGGCCTGCGTCGATCTCGTTGCGGGTCGCGCCGATGACATAGCCGTCGACCAGGCCGATGACGTTGAGCATCTCGGCGCCGGTCAGGCCAGTGCCGGTGAGCACCTCCAACGACCGCTCGAAGCTGGCCAGCACGTTCGGGCCGAGCATCGGCCGGGCCTGTGAGATCTGCAGCAACCACTTGTGTTTCAGGTGCAGTTCCCGGGTGCCGCGGGCGAGCTTCTCCAGGTTCTCCCGCCAGGTGCCTTCGCCGACGTCCACCCAGCTGGCTTCGTCGGCGTAGACCAGGTCGAGCATGACTTCGACGAGCTCGGCCTTGCTGGGGACATAGCGGTAGAGCGACATCGTGCCGACGCCGAGATGCTTGGCCACGCGCCGCATCGAGAGGGCGGTCAGCCCTTCGGCGTCGGCCAGCTCGATACCCGCCTGGGCGATCCGGTCGACCGTCAGGCTCGGTTTGGGGCCTCTGCTCGGCCGCTCCTGCCTTCGCCAGAGCAACTTCAAGCTGATGGACAGGTCGCCGCTACCGCCGTATTCGGTACTCATTTGCCGCCCATCATAAAACTGGGTACGGTGTACTAAATAGCGAGTACGGTGTACTCAGTTTGGAGGGCAAGGGTGAGTCCTGCGGTCCTCGCGGAAGGACTACACAAGAGATATCGGGACACCAAAGCGCTGGACGGCTTTGACCTGAAGGTTTCGCAGGCAACCGTCTGCGGACTGCTCGGGCCGAACGGGGCGGGCAAGACCACCGCGGTGCGGATTCTGTCCACACTGCTCGACTTCGACGAAGGCCACGCCGAGGTGGCCGGGTTCGACGTGGTGCGCCAGGCGTCCGAGGTCCGATACCGGATCGGCCTGGGCAGCCAGGAAACCGCGATCGACGAGATCATCACCGCACGCGACAACCTGGTGATGTTCGGCAGGCTGTACCACCTGAGCGCCAAGGTGGCCAGGCGTCGCGCGGACGAGCTGCTCGAACAGTTCAACCTCACCGACGCGGCGCACAAGTCGCCCAGGCAGTACTCCGGCGGCATGCGCAGGCGGCTGGACCTGGCCGCGAGCCTGATCATGGCACCGCCGGTGATCTTCCTCGACGAGCCCACCACCGGGCTGGATCCGCGTAACCGCAACGAAGTCTGGGAGGCGTTGCGCGCACTGGTGACCGGCGGCACCACCGTGCTGCTGACCACGCAGTACCTGGAAGAGGCGGATCAGCTCGCCAACCAGATCGTCGTGATCGACACCGGCAAGGTCATCGCCGAGGGGACACCCGCCCAGCTGAAGTCCCAGATCGGCGGCGACCAGATCGACGTTGTCCTGCACGACATCGCCGACATGCCCAAAACGACCTCGATCATCGAAGCGATCGCGGGCAGCACAGCCGAGACCGACGAGGACAACCGGCGGATCTCCGCACCGGTCACCAACCGCGTCGCCGCGCTGAGCAGCGTTGCCCGGGCACTGGAGGACGCAAGTATCCAGGCCGAGGACATCGGACTGCGCAAACCGACACTCGACGAAGTATTCCTCCGCCTGACCGGACAGAAGGTGGCGGCATGATTCTGAATCCGGTTATTCCCAGAACTCCGTGGGAACGTGCGAAATGGGGCGTGATCGACGCGTGGGTGGTGACCCGGCGCGATCTGACGCATTGGGTGCGGCAGCCTACGCAGATCATCGCCGGGTTGATGTTTCCGATCGTTTCGGTGCTGTTGTTCGGGTATGTCTTCGGTAGTGCGATGAATGTGCCGGGTGGGGGGAACTATCGCGAGTTTCTGATGCCCGGGATGTTCGGGCAGGCGATGATGTTCGGCATCGGCACGACGATGACCGCTGTGGTGACCGACAAGGTTCTGGGCATCACCAATCGGTTTCGGTCGATGCCGATGGCGCGGTCCGGTGTTGTGGTCGGCCGCAGTCTGGCCGACATGCTCAACTCTGTGCTCGATCTTGTGGTGCTTGTCCTCTGCGGACTGATTGTCGGGTGGACGTGGCACGGCGGGTTCGGCGCGATGCTGGCCGCACTTGGCTTGCTGCTGTTGCTGCGGTTCGCGTTCATCTGGATCGGGATCTATGTCGGGTTGCTGCTGCCCAACGCGGAGAGCGGTGCGGCCGCGTGGGGGTTGCTGTTCCCGTTGTCGATGATTGCCAACACGTTTGTGGCGCCGCAGATGATGCCGAGCTGGCTGGGGGTCATCGCCGAGTGGAATCCGTTGTCCGCGACTGTGGGCGCGGCTCGTGAGCTGTTCGGGAATCCGGGTATGGGCGGGGTCACTTGGGCTTCGCAGAACCCCGTGTTGCTGGCGATTCTGTGGCCGGTCGCGCTGATCGCGATCTTCCTGCCGCTGTCGGTCCGGCGCTACCGCAAGCTGGGCCGCTAACGTCCAGGCGTGGATCTTTATCAGGTGATAGGCAGGCGGCGTGATGTCCGGGCCGAGTTCACGGGACACCCGGTGGACGACGAGGTCCTCCACCGGGTGCTGGCCGCGGCGCACGCCGCCCCGAGCGTCGGGCTGAGCCAGCCGTGGGATTTCGTGCTGGTTCGCGATCCGGCTACCCGTAAGGCTTTTCAGGAGCATGTCGCGGGGGAGCGGGACGTGTTCGCGGCCGGGTTGAGCCGACAGCAGGCCGAGACGTTCGGTCGGATCAAGATCGAGGGCATCCTGGAGTCGACGTTATCGATCGTCGTTACCTACGACCCGCAGCGCGGTTCACCCGCGGTCCTGGGCAGGCACGCGATCGCGGACGCCGGGCTGTACTCGGTGTGCCTGGCGATCCAGAATCTCTGGCTCGCGGCCACCGCCGAGGGCCTGGGTGTCGGCTGGGTCAGTTTCTATCGCGAGGAATTCCTGTCCGGCCTGCTGGGGATTCCGGCACCGATCCGGCCGGTGGCCTGGCTGTGCGTGGGACCTGTCTCGCAGACGCACAGCACACCCGACCTGGAACGACACGGATGGCGTAAACGCCTTCCTCTGTCGGACGTTCTGCACGACGAGAGATTCGGTCAATCTTGCGGAATCAGGCTGCCTGGGTAGCCTGAAGCGATGCCGCAACGCCGCGCGCTAGTCCTTGGTGGTACCGGAATGCTTGCCGGGTGCGTGCAAACGCTGACCGAAGAGGGCTGGCAGGTGGTGTCGCCCAGCCGGCGGCGCCCGCCGGACACGCACGGCGCCATCTGGGTCCAGGCCGACTGGTCGCAGCCCGACGAGTTGGCCGAGCGCGCGCACATCGCCCTCGGTGGCCTCGCGGACCTGCTTGTCGCCTGGGTGCACGGCAGTTTCCGGGTGCCGGTCCTGCGATCGGTCAGCCCGCTGCTCACCGAGGACTGCCCGGTGGTCGAAGTGCACGGCAGTGCGTCGGCCAATCCTGTGCAGGGATGCCCGGAACCGGTTCTGTCCGGGCATCCCACGCAGCAGGTCGTCCTCGGCTTCCTGCGTAACGCCGGCCGCACGCGGTGGCTGACGCACCGGGAGACGTCAGCCGGCGTGCTGTCGGCGGTGCGCCGAGCGCTGGAAGGCCGTCAGCACGCCGTCCACCAGGTCGGCGAGTTCCGTCCGTGGACGGCTTTGCATTAGAGCTTCTGCAGACCGCGAGTGCCCGCCTGGATGGCGTAGCTGGCGTCGGCCTTGATCGTGACCTTGGCCGGGTCACGCTCCAGGGCGTTCGACACGACCATGAAGTCCGCCCTGGTCTGCTGCGGAGTCGCGGTCACGCGCACATACCCGCGCTGATTCTTGTTGTACTTGACGTGCGGGTTGCGGGAGAACCAGGTCGCGTCGGGCGGGCCGCCGGTACCCGGGTTGCTGGTCACCGAGGTGGTGACGAGTTCCGAGCCGACGATCGGGTCGCTGTGGTCGAAGTAGTCCTGCCGCAGGTCGGCGGCCCAGTGCCGGTGCACGTCCCCGGTGAGCACGATCGGGTTGGGCACACCGCGGTCGACCCAGCCCTTGGTGATCCGGTCGCGGGAGGCCTCGTAGCCGTTCCACGAGTCCGGCGACTCGCAGGTGGCGCGGTCGCCGTCGCCGTCGCGGGATGCGAAGAACACTTGCTGGCCAAGGAAATCCCAGGTCGCGGGATGCGTTTCGAACGCGTTCAGCAGCCATTGTTCCTGTGCGCTACCGGTGAGCGTGCGGGACGTGTTCCGCATGGCGGTGCAGTCCGTGGCGCCGGCCTGCGTGCTGCGGTACTGCCGCGTGTCCATCATGTGGAAGCGTGCGAGGTTGCCCCACAGGAACTGCCGGTACAGCTTGATCGTCGAACCGACCGGCTTGGCGGTCGACCTGATCGGCGTGTTCTCGTAGAAAGCCTGGAACGCCAACGCTTTGCGTGCGGCAGTCGCCGGGGACGTGCCGGCGTTCCAGTTGTTGACCACCTCGTGGTCGTCGAACACGATCATCCACGGCGCCGCCGCGTGCGCGGCCTGAAGATCGGCATCGGTCTTGTGCTGGGCGTGCCTGGCCCGGTAGATCGCCAGAGTGGTGGTCTCGGCGGGCACCGCGAGGCCACGTACCTTCTCGGCGGCAGCCCGTCCGGACGGCTTCTCGTAGATGTAGTCGCCCAGGAACAGGATCAGGTCCGGGTTGTCCGCGGCCACGCCACGATGCGCGTGGTACCAGCCTTCTTCCCAGTGCTGGCAGGACAAAAAGCCGAACTTCAGCTGGTTGACCGCGGCGCCGAGCGCGGGCGCGGTCCTGGTCCGGCCGACCGGGGAGATGTGGCCGCCCGCCTTGAACCGGTAGAAGTACTGCCGCGCCGGCTCAAGCCCGGCCGGTTCGACGTGCACGCTGTGCCCGATGGCCCGGGTCGTGGCCACGGTTCCGCGCTGCGCGATCGAGGTGAAACCGGCGTCGTCGGCCAGTTCCCACTCCACGTCGTAGGTCGCGTCCGGCATCCCGCCGAAACCGTCCGGGTTCAGCGGCGCCGGAGCCAGTCTCGTCCACAGCACCACGCTGTCGGGCAACGGATCGCCGGAGCCGACGCCGAGCTGGAACGGATCCCGGATCGCCGGAGCGGCCGCGGTCGTGCGCGCGTTCGCCCACGCCGGAAGCGCGGCGGTGCTCGCCGCCGCGACTCCGCCAAGCAGTACCAGTCGCCGATTCAGTTGAGCCATAACAGGTTTTCCTCCAGATCAGGCGACGTAGTCGGTGATGCCGTTGCTGCATGCTTCCAGCGTGGGAGTCGTGGAATAGTCGGCGATACAGACCTTGTAATAGACCCAGTCGCCCGATGGGACATTCGTGGCGCGATCCGTACTGGTTCCGTTGCCGTTGGAATTCCACGCGTAAAGCGGGCCGACGCCGCCCTTGAGCCAGTACGCCACCACCGCGGATTTCCCGTCGGCATCACGGTCGTACACCAGGAAATGCCCGTTGCTGGACTTGAATTGCCCTTCCCCCGCGCAGATTCCGGTGGAGCATTCCGCGCTGCCGGTGCCGACTCCACACTCGGGCGCGGCCTGCCCTTGCACGTAGGCGTGGGACACGTAACCGCCGAGCGCGGGGATGTAGTCCCAGCGCGAGGTCGTGCCCAGGTGGCCGGTCACGGAGATGCCGGTGGTCTGGCAGTCGATGGTCACTGCCCGGCCGTTGGCCGCGCTGCCCACGATGGTCGAGCTGGTGGTCGGTGCCCGGCGCACGTTGACGGGGTCGCCGGCGGTGGAAATGGTGCCGGTGGCCGCGAACGCCGGGGCCGCCCCGGCCAGGATCAGCCCGACCACCGCTATGAGCACAGCGCCGAGCCGCTTCGGGGTAGGTCTCATCCGCCGGAGTGTTCCGGGGCGACATATATAAGCCGTACAAACGACTATTCGGGTACCGGAATACGTACCGGATGCCAGGTGATGCCGTCAGAGGACAGGAAGAACTGCCCGGTCGTCCCTGAATCCGCGGATGTCGACAGATATCCGGCGCGCGTCCAGTCAATTGTCCCGTTCGGCGGGGTGGTGCGAGGTGTCTGCAAGGTGAAGCTTTTCGCGCCGTCGGTACTGACCCAGACCTCGCCTGGCTGGGTGATCCAGAGACTCCCGTCGGCCCCGGCGACCGGCGTGCCCAGTACGCGGGCGGGCTGTTTGCCCTCGGACGCCTCCCAGGTCCGGGTCCAGGAGACGCCGTGATCAGTGCTGCGGAAGATCGCGACGAGCTCGGACTTCTCCGGATTGGTCACCGTCGCGTAGCTCGCGGTGGACGTGGACACCACGGTGACCTTCGGGTAGTAGGACGTGATCTTGCTCGCCGGTGGCGGGGTGAACGGGGGCAACGGCGTGACCTGCCAGGTAAGCCCCCGATCCCGGGTCGAGGCGACGACGGGCTGACGGGTGCGTGGATCGCTGCCGGCGACCCAGCGAGCGCCGTTGGCGTCCGGATAGGGCTGGCACCAGGTCAGCTCGATCGGTGGCTGGTTGGCCAGTTTCGCGCTCTGCCCGGACTCGCCGAGCATCGCGATCACGGCGCCGTCGCGGCATTGGCCGAGGTTGGGCGGTATGGCCATTGTCTCCAGTACGGCGTCCGGCGGGATCTGCTGGATGGTGGTGTCCGGGCGGACCTGGACGGGCACCCAGGTGCGGCCGCTGTCCTTGCTGAAATAGCGGTCGGCCGAGCTGACCCGGTAGTCCTCGATCACCACGCTGCTGTTGCCCAATGCGATCACTCGGTCGAAGTTGCCGTTGTCGGCGACCTCGACCGGCGGCACGGTGCGCTTCACCCAGTTCTGGCCGTCCGAGGTCGACATGAACCACGGGTCGCATTGTTGCTCACTCGGCACGCACACCCGGCCGAGCGCGAAACCGCTGCCGATTTCGAAGTAGTCATACGACAGCATGTGACTGCGGTTGGGTACGGCCGGTGCCGCCGATTCCGGTGCCTGCAGGAACGGCCACATGCCCAGCGCGACGATCACGGCGATCACCGCGGTCACCTGGGCCTGCTGGCGTCGCGTCCGGCGGCGGCCACGCTTGATCATGTCCTTGGTGGCGGGCTGCCGGACCGAGTCGTGCAGCTGCCGGCGCAGGCCGGTCAGTTCTGAGTCGAGATCACGCATTCTCCACCTCCCGGTCCACACCGAGCGTGACGGCGAGCGCCGCACGCGCCCGGGACAGCCGGGATTTCACAGTTCCCACAGGAATCGACAGGGCCAGCGCGACTTCGTCGACCGGCATGTCGGCCAGATAGTGCAGGACGACAACAGCACGGTGATCGTAGGTCAGGCCTTTGATCGCCGCGTGCAGGTCCGCGTGCTCGCCGGTGACGTCGGGCGGTGGCACCGGCTGAACCGGGATCTCCCGGCGCAGCAACCGGTCCAGTGCACGCCTGCGACGCCAACGCCGCCGCGCGAGGTTGATCGCCACCGTGTACAACCACGCTTCCGGGTTGTCGGTCGCGATCACCCGGCGGCGCCGGCTGTAGGCGATCGCGAAGGCCTCCTGCGCCAGCTCCTCCGCGTCCCCGAGGTCGCCCACCAAGCTGTACGTCGCCACCACGATGCGCCGGTACGAGGTCTCATACAGCTCGGCGAACCACTGGTCGGACACCTCTCGCCCCCCTTCCCGGCGGTGGTGGTGGTTGCGACCGGAGGCCCGGACATCTGGCCCCAGCGGGCTTCCGATCGCAACCACCTGTCACGAGACGCGGGCGGCCCGCCAGGTTCCCGGGGTGCCTAACTTTTCTTGCCCAGGCCCCGCACCAGCAACATCACCGAGTCGCGGACTTCTTCATGGGTGCGCTGCGGCTGGAAGACCTGCCAGTCCAAGGCGACCACGAGCAGGGTGCCGAACAGGGCGGCCGACGCCGTTCCCGCCAGGACGCCGTCCGGCATCCGCCCTTCGTCGGTCAGCCGCTGCATGTGTTCCTTGATGATCGAAATGATGTCGTCACGCAGCAGCGTCAGCGTTTCGTGCCACTGGCCTGGTGTCCGCCACAGCTCGCTGACCAGCAACTGGGCGAACGCGGGGTAGTCGCCGAAGTACGACAGCGCCGCGCCCACGAGTTCCTCGACCTCGTCGGCCCTGCGCAGCCGGTCGGCCAGCAGATCGACGCCGTAGCGCAGCAACGCGTCGATGAGCCCGTCTTTGCTGCCGAAGTTGTAGTACACCGTGCCTTTGGCGACGCCCGCTTCGGCTGCGATCTCGTCGACGGTCAGCCCGACCATTCCCTTGCTGCCGGCCAGCCGCAGCGTCGCGTCGAACAACTTCTGTTTGGTTGCCTGGGTTCGCGGGCTCACAAGACCAGCTCCGGACGCAGCCGCGACGGTGTCCACATCCGCTGCCTGTGCGCGGCCAACGTCGACACAGCCAACCCTCCCACCAGATACGCGGCCAGCACGAGGACATCCGTACCGACATTCGACAACGAACCACCGTAGAGCAGGTGGCGCATGCCGTCGACCACGTACCCCATGGGCAGCACCGAATGCAACGGGTACAGCACGTCCGGCAGGGTCTGCCACGGGAACGTGCCGCCGGAGCTGATCAGCTGCAGGATCAGCAGCACCAGCCCGAGGAACTTGCCGACCGAACCGAAGAACGCGTTGAGCGCGTGCAGGATCGCGGTGAACGACAGTGACGCCAGGGCCAGCAGTCCGAGCGCGGCGACCGGCCGGTGCGCGTCGATCCCGACCACGGTCGTGACCACGCCGAACAGCAGGACCACCTGTGCCAGGCCAAGACCGGCCGCGGGCAGCCAGCCGCCGATCGCGATCCGCCAGGCCGGTTGCCCGGCCGCGACGGCCCGGCTGGAGAGCGGCTTCACCAGCAGGAACAACACGAACGCGCCGATCCACGTGGCCAGGCTGAGAAAGAAGGGGGCCAGCCCGGCGCCGTAGCTGCCCGCGCGGACGTCGCCGACGGTGTTGATCGAGACCGGGTTGCCGATGGTCCTGGCGGTGGCGTCCCGGGTCGGGTCGTCCGGGTGCGGGATCTGGCCGAGTCCCTGGTCGAGCCCGTCCCGCAGTTTGGCGGTGCCGTCGGCGATCTGCCGGGTGCCGTCGGCCAGTTTGTCGGTGGCGCCGACAGCTGTCTGCTCGCCGCCGGCCACCGCCGCCGCGCCATCGTTGATCTTGCCGATCCCGGCGGCGGCCTTGCTGATGCCGTCGGTCAAGGCGGGGGACTGGGCAGCGAGCTGGGCCGCGCCGTCGGAGACCTGCTTGGCACCGGCCGCGAGCTTGTTCAACTGTGCCGCTGCGCCTTGGACTTTGCTGTTCGCGTCGTCGATGGGCTGACGGGCCTGGCCGAGCGTGGCCATCACCTGCTGGACCTGCTCCTCGGTGAAACCTGCTTGGCGCAGCTTCGCCGCGATGTCGCCGTTGACCTTGTCCAGTCCGCCCACGAACTGGTTCGCCACGTCGGCGATGTGCTGTCCTTGTGCGGCAACCTGTGCGTTGCCCGCCGCGACCTGCGCGGCGCCGTCAGCCAGTTTGGCGGACGCGGCTGGAAGGTCCTTTGTCTTGTCCCGCAACGTGTTCAGGCCGCTGTTGAGCTCCTTGGTGCCGGCCGCGACCTGAGCCGCGCCGTCGGCGAGCTTGTGCTGGCCCTCGCTGAGTTTCGCCGACCCGTCCCGCGCCTGCGCTGTGGCGTCGGCGAGCTGGGTGGCGCCGTTGGCGGCTTCCTGGGTCTTGCTGAAGATCGTGCCGAAGCCGACCAGGAACTTGTCCGCGGCCCTCTGGCCGACCTCGGAGGTGATCGACTGGCGGAGGGTGCCCGCGACCTTGTCGGCGATCGTGCCGACGAGATAGTTGTTGGCGTCGTTGGTGGTGACCGTGATCAGGCCCTGCCGGGGCTTGAAGTCACCGCTGGAGGTCAGCGCGGCGGTGAAGTCGCTCGGGATGGTCATCGAGAACGAGTAGCGGCCGTCACGCACACCGGCGTCGGCTTCCTCGGCGCTGACCCGGTTCCATTGGAACGCACCGGAATCCTGGAGTTTGCGGGCGACCTTGTCACCGGCGTTCTCGGTGTCCGGCGCACCGGCGTCCTGCATCACGAGCGCGGCCGGGATGTTGTCCAGGCGGCCGTACGGATCGTGGTTGGCGAACAGGTAAAGCGAGCCGTAGAGCAGCGGGACGAGCACGAGGGCGAGCACTGCGAGCTTGGGCAGCCGGCCCGCGGTGATCCGGCGGATCTCGTTGCTCGCCAGGCGGAAGGCACTCACTGGGGTTCTCCAGACAGGACAGGCATGGGGTCCGGCTGGTCGTCGTGGCCGAGCCGGGCGGCGGGAAGGGGAAGGGCGCTCGCCGACGCGGGCGAGCAGAACACGACGACGGCCAGGCCTTGTTCGGCCTGCCGCAGCGCGTGCGGCCACCAGGTGCCGGGATCACTGGTGTGCCGGTCCGGCGTGTCGATCATCAGTGCCTGGACGCCGGGCCGGGACGCGGCCAGTTCGACCAGCAGCCGGGTGCGGACCGCGGCTGGCACGTGCTCGACTCGCTCACCTGCGTAGATGTCGGCGCCTTGCGTTTGCAGCCATTTACGGACGGCGTTACGGTTCGACGGCAGGCCGGCGTGCAGGAGCTCTTCGGCGATCGCGTTGCTGAGCTTCAGCCCATCCTCGGGTTCGTTGACGTCCGGCGCGTCGACCAGGGCCACGTGCTTGCGCAACACGGCAGCGTCGGTGCGACCGTTCAGCGTCACCGAGCCGGATGACGGGCGGAGCCGTCCGGCGAGCGTCAGTGCGAGTGTGGTGTGCCCTGGGCCAGGTTCGCCCGTGACCAGGGCGATCTCGCCACCTCGGACGCGCAGCGAGGTCGGCTGCAGCAACGGGCCATGGGGGCCGTTCACGCCGACTCGCTCGGCTCGGATCTCCACGATCGGACCTCTCTTTGAACTGACCGGTCAGTTCAAATACTGCGCCGTAGAAGATCGTCCCGCAAGCCGGAGCGCTGTGATGCTCGACGCTCTTACATGGGAAGACGTGCTTTTTGTGCGTTCAGTCCGAATCGAGCCGGTAGAGGGTCGAGAAGATGACGTCGGTCAGCACCGAGACGATCTTCGCGTCGCCGTCCGGATCGGACATCCGGACAAGCTGGTAACCCGCGCGCTCGACCATCCACGTCAGTACAGCGGCGGTCTCCGCAGGCTCGACTGCACGCATCACGCCCGCGGCCTGGCCGAGCTCGATGGCCTTGCGTGTGGCCTCGATGATGCTCTGCATCTGGCTGCGGACTTCCTCGGCGACCGAGGCGTCGTACGCGGCGGCCTCCACGACCATGGTGAACGCGGCCCCGCGGCGCCGGTAGACATCGATGATCGAGGTCAGTGCTGTCTGCAGGTGCTCCCGGTCGGCGCTGTCTGCCGTCGACCACCACTCCCGTGACACGGTCTCCAGCTCGGCGAGCACGGTCTTCGTCATGCGGCGGGCCAGGTCGCTCTTGTCCTCGAAGTGCACGTAGAAGGTCGAACGCGATATGCCCGCGACAGCGGCCAGTTTCTCCACGCTCAGCTCGGTGAAGCCGGCGCCCTCCTGGATCAGCTGCTCGGTCGCCGCCAGGACACGGCGTTCCATCGCCTCCCGGCGGTCACGCCTGCTGGACCGATCCGAACGAGTCACTGAGGGCATGCCGCGAGCCTAGTGCTCCAACTGTCTGGACATCATGTCCGGACAGTCTGTCTTGATATAGTGTCCGGGCAGGGCGACGCTGTGAGGATGACGGTCTTGTTATGGCTTCTGCTGAGCCTTGCGGTGATCTGCACTCTCGGCGTGGTGGGCGGAATGGTCTACGCATCTGTCCGCTCTGTCCGCGGCGGGACGAATCTGGACTACGCGCTGATCGCGGTGGGCGGCGTGACGCTGTTCGTCGACCTCATCGGCGGCGCTGCGGGAATCGTGCTCGCCGCAGGGGTCCTTGACGACCCCGGTGCCCGGACTCTGGCCGGTCTCTCGCTGGCCGGCGATCCCGCCGAGGCCGACGCCGCCCGCATGGTGGCCAGGCTGGTCGGCGGTGCGGTTCTGGGCTTCTGCCTGCTGCAGATCCTGCTGATCGTCTGAGCGCGAAACCGGTTGACCTGGTCGTGAGGATCGGAGTGTGAAGATCGCCGTCACCCCGGTTGCCGACGCCCGGCCGCTCCTGCGTGAGTACTACTTCGACATCGTCGGCCGGTACTGGGGCAGGCCCGCCACCGACGAACAGATCGACCAGGTTCTGCTCGACGAGCCCAGCGACGATCTGCTCATGCTGGTCGCGAGCGAGGACGGCAAGCCGCTCGGCTGTGTCGGCCTGAGGCTGTCGATCCCGCCGTTCGCCGAGGTCAAGCGTGTATATGTCGTGCCGCAAGCGCGTGGACGTGGCATCGGGCAGGCGCTGCTCGCCGAAGCCGAGAAGGTGGCGCGCGACCACGACGCCGTGACGATGCGCCTGGACGTGCGGGAGGATCTGGTCGAAGCCAGAGGCCTTTACGCCAAATTCGGGTACGTCGAAGTCGAGCCGTTCAACGACGACGACTACGTCGCCTACTGGCTCGCCAAAGACCTACCCGTTGTCGCGTAGGCGCCGGAGAACCAGCGTCAGGTAGAGCCGGAAACGGCCTTCTGGCGTGTCGATCGGGAAACCGAGCGTGGCGCGGGCATGCTCCAGGCGTGCCTGGATCGTGCTGTGATGCCGGTGGATCACGGCCGCGGCCTGACGGGCTGAACCGGTGTGGCACAACGCTTCCAGCAACGTCAGCATCTCGGGCTCGGGCGCGAGCTTGTCGAGCGCGAGCACGTCGGGGAGCTTGGCGATCTCGTCGGCCGGCAGTGACGCAAGCGCCATCTCGCTACCAAGCCGTTCAGCCCACACCATCGAGGACTCCGCGAAACGCACCGCGGTTCGCGCGGCACGCCACGCGGCGGGCGCCTCGATCGCGGGGAGCAACGGGCTGACGCCTACTTTCCCTTCCTGCGGTGGGATTTTCTCCGTCTGTACGAGCACGGCGTGCAGCGATCCCAGCGCGGCCGACATACCGTTCGGCGTGCCCTTGACGGCGAGCACGCGCAGCAGGGTGTCCGGCCTGAGACCAAGCAGATGCAGCGCGCGGGACCGTTCGGCTTCACCCGCGCTGTCCGACAAGACCAATTCCACCAAGGCCGGATCGCCCAACGCGGGCAACGGCAACCGGTTGTGGTCCAGCAGCAGGGCGACCGCGATGGAGAACCGTTCCAGCACCATCTCGTCCAGCGGCAACGGTTTTCCCTGTCGCGCAAGCCAGACCACGGTTCCGTCTTCCAGTGTGCGCCGGGCCGCTGAGGCGGGCACAGGACCGCCGACCAGGAGCCCACGCGCGGGCGACTGCACGCCCACTGGGCATTCGGCCAGCTCACCGGCTCGGTGGACGAGCATGTCCAGGCTCGCCCGGCCGGCCACCAGGCGATCGAAGAACCCGATCACCCGGACCGCGTTCTCCGCGTCGGCGTCCAATCCCGACAGCCGCAGCAGCAGGCCCTCCATCCCGCTGACACTACCGCCCGCCAGCTGGCGGTTGCACTGCGAGAATTGGCCGACACGTGGCTGTTGAGCCACCATGGCCCCGTGGATCAGCCTGGAGACATGAGTTACGCCATCGACGCCGAACTTCTGCCCTGGCTGGACATGCTGCCCGCCACCGAACTGAGCGACCAGTCGACCCTGGACGTGTCGCGCGCCCGGATGCGCGAGGTCGTGTCCATGATGCCCGCCTACGAACCAGGGCGCCCGCTGGACATCCGGGACGAGTCCGTGCCCGGCCCGCAAGGCGCGCCCGACGTCAAAGTCCGGATCTACGCGCCGGCCGAGCGCGACGGCGCCCGCCCTGGCCTGCTCTACATCCATGGCGGCGGTTTCGTGGTCGGTGACGTCGACATATCCGACTCGGCCACCAAGTCGTACGCCGACGAGCTCGGCATCGTCGTGGTCTCCGTGGACTATCGGCTGGCGCCCGAGCACCCGTACCCGGCGCCGGTCGAGGACTGCTTCGCGGCACTGACCTGGATGGCGAACAAGGCCAGTGAGCTGGGCATCGATCCGTCCCGAATCGGCGTCGCGGGCGAAAGCGCGGGCGGTGGGCTCGCCGCGGGCGTCACGTTGCTCGCGCGGGATCGTGGTGGCCCGGAGCTGGTCTTCCAGTACCTCGGCGTGCCCGAGATCGACGACCGGCTCGACACGCCGTCCATGCGCGAGTACGTGGACACCCCGGTGTGGAACCGCCCCAAGGCGATCTTCAGCTGGACCTCGTACCTCGGCGACATCGAGCCCGGCAGCCCCGATGTCCCCATCTACGCAGCGCCTGCCCGTGCGACCGACCTTTCAGGACTGCCGCCGACCGTGGTGACCGCGTGCCAGTTCGACCCGCTGCGCGACGAGGACATCACTTACGCGCAGCGCCTCATGCAGGCAGGCATCCCCGTCGAGCTGCGGCACTACGCCGGGACATTCCACGGCTCCGGCATGATCACCGAGGCCGCCGTGACCAAGCGGATGAAGGCCGACGCACTGGAGGACCTCCGCCGCGGCCTCAAACTCTGAGTTTTGCCCCCAATGTGGCATTGGTGGCATGCGATGCCACCAATGCCACATTGGGGGCACACCCCAAAAGCCTGCTTGTAGCGTGGGGGCATGCGTTCGGGGGTGACGGAAGGGCTCATCTGGCTTGTTGTGACGGGCCTGCTCTTGATCGACAGCCGGCGCAATCCCGTGCCCTGGGAGCTCGTCGGCGGACTGGTGGTCGTCACCCTGGCGGTGGCGGCCATCCGGCGTTTCCCGGTGATTTCGCTTGCTCTGGCGATGTCGTCGGGTGTGGCGCTGGTGTTCGACTACGGCGGCCGCGTGCCTGTGTGGCCGATGCTGCTGATGGCGTCCGTGGCCTACTGCGTGTATTTCCGGCATCGCACTCGGCAGACCGAGACGCGAGGACGACTGCGTGAGCGGGCACGGATTGCCGCGGACATGCATGATTCTCTGGGGCATGAGCTGACGCTTATTGCTGTGCGCGCGAGCGTGTTGCAGGTGTCGAGTGGTCTTGATGAACAGCAACGCAAAGCTGTGGGGGAGCTACGGGAAAGTGCTGCCGCCGCGACTGAACGGCTGCGCGAGATCATCGGTGTGTTACGCGGTCCTCCCGAGACGATCGCTGGATTGATCGCGCGCAGCGAAGCGTCAGGGATGGTCATCAAGGCGAAAGTAGAAGACGTCTCGCCGGAAGTCGAGCCGGTCGCGTACCGCGTTGTGCAGGAGGCGCTTACCAATGCGGCCAAGCACGCGCCGGGAGCCACGGTCGTCGTCGAGGTCACCCGGACCGGTGTCTCGGTGATCAACGAGCCACCTGCGGCGCCGTCACCAGGTTTGGCCTCCGGCGGGCACGGACTCAGCGGACTGCGGGACCGGGTGAAGCTGGCAGGCGGGTATTTTCAGGCAGGGCCACGGGACGGCGGGTTCGCCGTGACAGCAACATTCAGGGAGACAACGTGATCCGGGTCGTGCTCGCCGACGACGAGGCGATGATCCGCGCGGGCATCGCGGCCATCCTTGGCAGCGACGACCGGATCGAAGTCGTCGCGCAAGCCGTGGACGGCCGCGAAGCCGTGGACGAAGTACTGCGCACCAGGCCTGATGTCGTGCTGCTCGACATTCAGATGCCTGAGCTCGACGGCCTCGCAGCGGCCAGGGAGATCAGGCGGCTGCGTCCCGAGACCAGCGTGGTCATGCTGACCACGTTCAACGAGGAAACCTACGTCGAACAAGCGCTTGCTTTAGGCGCCAGCGGTTTCCTGCTCAAGTCAGGCGACCCGTTCGAGCTGCTGGCCGGGGTACGGGCGGTCGCGGACGGCGCCGCGTTCCTGTCCCCGAAGATCGCCAAGCGGGTGATCGAGCAGCTGACCGGCCGGGCGACGTCCCGCGAACAGGTCAAGCTGCTGACACCCAAGGAGACAGAAGTGCTGGCACTGCTGGGTTCTGGAATGTCCAATGCGGACATCGCGGCCCGGCTTTTCATCGTCGAGGGAACCGTCAAGGCGCACGTGAGCACGATCCTCAGCCGTCTCGGCGTGAAAAACCGCGTCCAGGCCGCGATCGTCGCCTACGAAGCCGGCCTCGTCGAGAGCCTGGCCTGAAACAACCCGGTGAGATAGTCACGGAAGAAGTGCATCGACTGGACCGGGTCCTGCGTGCCGTAGAGCCGGGTCCATGTCGCGGGCGGCATCTTGTCCTTCTGACCCAGCGCAACCGTCAGATAGCCGTTGTCGGTCGACGACGAGTGCCCGGTCTCAGGCAAGTGCCGTCGTTCTTTCCAACCGGTCACCGACGGCCAGGCCGCGTCCCAGCCCGCGCCGAATTCCTGCTCGCCGACCGGGCTGGTGAGCAGCGCGAACGGCCTGTCGATCACCAGCGGCCGGTACAACGGTCCGTCGAGGCTCACACCGGCCTTGACTCGCCGGTCCACGGCCATCGTCTCCGCGGTTGCCACCCCGCCCGCGGAATGCCCGGCCATCCCGATCCGGGCCGCGTCGATCCGTGGTGATCCGCGCTTGAGCAACGTGTCCAACACAAAGGAGACGTCGGTTGCCCGGTTCTCCAGCACCGCCGGCCACGGCTGGCCCGGTGTCTGGCAAACCAGGCACTGCAGCATCCGGCCGCCTGGGAACTCGACGTTGTACGCCTCATAGGCATGGTCTATCGCCGCGACCACGAACCCCTTCGACGCCAACTGCTCGGCGAGTGTGGTCAACGTCGTCCTGCTGTTGCCCGCGCCGGGCGACAGCACCACGAGGGGCCAGCGGGACGGCAGTGCCGGGGCATCGGCATAGGAGTGCACCTTGATCTTGCTCAGCGCGTCCTCAGGGAGATCCAGCTTCAGGCCTTTGACAGTGGCCGCGGACTCGGCCGCGGTCATGTAGGCACCAGGCCTGCCCACCGGGAACGCTGGGTACCACAACGAAACCATCAGTTCACGGCGCCGGTCGGGCTCCCACTGCTCAGCGCGGGACTGGTCGGTCAGATGCAGCGTCCGCAGCCCGATCGGATAGGGCCCGCCGGGCTCGATCAGGGCGGTCTTCGTGGCGGCCGCCGCCGGTGCCGCGAGCGCCGCCAGCAGGGCGGCGACGATTACCAAGATCCTCATGGGATCAGTGTTGTTCGCGCAGGTCCAGCCGCACATCGGACTTACGCCAGGCCCGCACCCCTACTTTCGTCAGGGGTCGCCTACCTCAGCGCCGAGGCCGGCCGGACCTCCCAGATCGTCCAGAGTGGACGGTAACCCTGCCTGGCCCAGAACACCGTCGACAACGGGTTCGGCGGGTTGAAGTAGAGGAACGTGCCGACCGTCCCGGCCGCGCCGAGTTCCCGGTGCACGTGCGCGATCAGCTCCCGGCCGATGCCCGTGCCGCGTAACGGCGGTGCGACCGAGAAACTGTTGATGTAACCCCAGAGCCCGTGCCGGACCCGGGTCTCGCTCCAGGACCCGGCCTCCGAGTCGCTGAACCAGCATTCGGCCAGCGCGACCGCGATCCCGTCGCTCTCGGCCAGCCACACCGGGTCGTTCTGGTCCAGATGCCGGGCCAGCGCCTCCCGTTTGACCTTCAGCGCGCCCGGGCGTAAGACCGTCCCGCCGACCATCGCCGAGTACTCCAGCTCGGCCATGGCCAGCGGGAACACCACGTCCAGATCGCGCAGCCGGGCCCGGCGGATGGTCAGGCGCCCGGGCGACGGGGTGGTGCGGCCACCGGTCCGGATGGCCAAAGTGGACAGTGGGACCAGGCCGTGGTCGAGCAGCACCCGGGCCGCCCGCACGTCCCGGCTCGGCCACGTGACCAGGCAGGACGAGTCCGGGCCGGGGGCGCGGCGGTCCATCATCACCTGCCACTGGGCCATCAGCTCGGCCATGCCGTGCTCGCCGAGCATCGGGTGCAGCTCCCAGACCTCCAGCGCGGACCACAGCGTCGGCATCGCGTCCGGCGCCAGCCGGCTCGCCACCACCACGCCCGCCGCGCGTGAACCGTCCGGCAGCGCCGCTGTGATCACGTCGCCGTCCGGCGGCCGCACCGCCGCGGGCAGCATCGGGTCGAGCCGGGCGAACCACGCGCTCTGCGTGTCCACCAGCCCGTCCGTGAACTTCATCCGCCCTAGGCCTTCTTCCGGCAGCAGAAGATCGCCGTCCCGGGGAACAGCTCTCCGCGCAACGGGCTCCACTGGCCCCACTCGCGCGTGTGCTCTTCCGGCCATTCCGGCTCGATCATGTCTTCCAGTACGAAACCAGATCCGGTCAGCGCACGCACGTAGTCCCCGAGCGTGCGGTGGTGCTCGACGTAGGTGGGCCGGCCCTCGGCGTCGACTTCCACGTACGGGGTGCGATCGAAGTAGGAAGTGATCACCCGCAGCCCGTCCGGCCCCGGATCGTCCGGGAATATCCACCTGATCGGGTGAGTCACGGCGAAGACCCAGCGCCCGCCCGGCCGCAGCACCCGGGCGACCTCCCGGAAAACCGGGCGAACATCCGCCACGAACGGCACCGCACCGAACGCCGAGCACGCGATGTCGAAGCGTTCGGTGCCGAACGGCAGCCGTTCGGCGTTCGCCCGCACCAACAAAGGAGTGATACCCGTCACATCGTTGGCATGCGCGGCGTGCTTGAGCATCCCGCCCGAAAGGTCGAACGCGGCGACCCGTGCACCCTGCGTGACCAGCCAACGGGCGCACGGCGCGGAGCCACAGCCGACCTCCACGATGTCCTTGCCTGCCACGTCGCCGAGCAGTCCCAGATCACGTTCCCGCAGGCCCTCGGGGCACCAGAGGAAATCCGCGTCGCCGAGGAAAGCGCCGTGCTCAGCCAGGTAGTCGCCGGCGTCAGCGTCCCACCACGCGATGTTGGCGGCCACCGACTCCCGCGCGTCAACACTTCGCCGGGCGGGACCGACTGTGCCGAGAGTAGCTTGGGTCCCGGCGTACCGGTCGTTCTCGCTGTCCACGCCTGCTCCTTCTGGGCATCCGGTTTGCCCCATGTTCGCGCGGGCGCGTACGATACCGCCCGCGCGGTGAATTTCGCGCTGCCTGCTGTTCAGGTCAGGGAATCTGGGAATCGGGTTGCGCGTCTCGGTGTTGAACCCTGTGCATGCTTAACGACACACACAGGGCGCAGGCCGTCCAGCCGCGCGCACAAACTGCACACCCAACGACCCCAATCCGTACCGGAGCAACCCACCTAATGTCCACCGACACCACCATTGTCCCGGCTTCCAGCGCGCCAAGGCAGCAGGTCGCTATCAACGACGTCGGGACGGCGGAGGACTTCCTCGCCGCTATCGACGCGACGATCAAGTACTTCAACGACGGCGATATCGTCGAAGGCGTCATCGTCAAGGTCGATCGTGACGAGGTTCTTCTCGACATCGGCTACAAGACCGAGGGTGTCATCCCCTCGCGTGAGCTCTCGATCAAGCACGACGTCGACCCCAACGAGGTCGTCAAGGTCGGCGATGAGGTCGAGGCGCTTGTCCTTCAGAAGGAGGACAAGGAAGGCCGCCTGATCCTGTCCAAGAAGCGCGCGCAGTACGAGCGGGCGTGGGGCACGATCGAGGGTCTCAAGGAGGCCGACGAGCCCGTCAAGGGCACCGTCATCGAGGTGGTCAAGGGTGGTCTGATCCTGGACATCGGCCTGCGGGGCTTCCTGCCGGCGTCCTTGGTCGAGATGCGCCGGGTCCGCGACCTGCAGCCGTACGTCGGCCGCGAGCTCGAGGCCAAGATCATCGAGCTGGACAAGAACCGCAACAACGTGGTCCTGTCGCGGCGCGCGTGGCTGGAGCAGACGCAGTCCGAGGTCCGCAGCGAGTTCCTCAACCAGCTGCAGAAGTCCCAGGTCCGCAAGGGTGTCGTCTCCTCGATCGTCAACTTCGGTGCGTTCGTGGACCTCGGCGGCGTCGACGGTCTGGTGCACGTCTCGGAGCTGTCCTGGAAGCACATCGACCACCCGTCCGAGGTCGTCGAGGTCGGCCAGGAGGTCACCGTCGAGGTCCTCGACGTCGACATGGACCGCGAGCGCGTCTCCCTGTCGCTCAAGGCGACCCAGGAAGACCCGTGGCGCCAGTTCGCCCGCACCCACGCGATCGGCCAGATCGTGCCGGGCAAGGTCACCAAGCTGGTTCCGTTCGGTGCGTTCGTCCGCGTGGACGAGGGCATCGAGGGCCTGGTCCACATCTCCGAGCTGGCCGAGCGCCACGTGGAGATCCCCGAGCAGGTCGTCCAGGTCGGCAACGACGTCATGGTCAAGGTCATCGACATCGACCTCGAGCGTCGCCGGATCTCGCTGAGCCTCAAGCAGGCCAATGAGGGCTTCACCCCGGACTCCGAGTTCGACCCGACCCAGTACGGCATGGCCGCGGAGTACGACTCCGAGGGCAACTACATCTACCCCGAAGGCTTCGACCCCACCACCGAGGAGTGGCAGGAAGGCTTCGACAAGCAGCGCGAGGAGTGGGAGCGCCAGTACGCCGAGGCGCACGCCCGCTACGAGCAGCACATGTCGCAGATCCGCAAGGCCGCCGAGGCCGACGCGGAAGCCGAGAGCGAAGGCGCCGCAGCAGCCGGCGGCGACCAGAGCTACTCCTCGGCCGGCGCCGAGACCCCCGCCAAGAGCGGTGGCACCCTCGCCAGCGACGAGCAGCTCGCAGCGCTTCGCGAGAAGCTCTCCGGCGGAGTCTGATCACTCCCGCCAGAGCAGCCTGACGCCTGCTGACTGACCACGAGGCCCCCGGACCGGCAACGGTCCGGGGGCCTCGTGCCATCCCAAGCCGGACACCCATGTGATGCCCCGAACGCCACTTTGGGAGCGCTGGATGCTCCGAACGCCACTTTGGGGGCATATCGAGCCGCCCCAACCCCGGACACGAGCAAAACACAAGGCCGAAGGTCCCCAGCAGACCCCGGCACAGTCAACATATTTGCACCGTCAACCATGATCGAAGAAACCGCTGATCAGTACGCTGCCTGGGAAAACGTACCAACCGAACACCCTGAGTAACTATGATTTTTGGGGGATTGCCGCACTCGTCACTCGACGAGGGGACTACGGTCTTCAGCTTGTGAGTGCTAAGGCGTGGACACGCACTGCGTCGGTCGCGATCGTGATCGCCGGATTGGTGGGTTGTGCGAGTAAGGAGCGCACACCCTTGGTAGTTCCGGTGCCGGAGTTCACCCCGTTTTCGTCAACGGGTGCGTCGTCAGCGCCCGCGCGGATCGTCGGTGCCCTGCCGACCGGGTGTGGTGCGATCGCCACGGCTGAGGAGGTCTCCGACGCGGTCGGCCAGGCGATGGCGGGCACGGCCCGGCCGGTCGCGGGAACCGCTGACCAGTCAATCGGCCGCACGGCCAGGATCGACTGCTACTACGGCCTGACCGACGGCCAGGAGCTGCAGGACGCGCCGATCCGGGTGGGCCTCGCCAGCTACGCCGACGCCAAGGCCGCGACGACTCGTGTCGAGAAGACCGTCGACGAGGAGCGTGGGGCGGGCGCGAAGGCGAGCCAGGTCCAGGTCGGCCCGGACAAGGGGACTTTGCTGGTCGGTAAGAAGACCGTGACGCTGGTCGCCACCTATCAGGCGACGACGGTGGTCGTCATCGCGCAGCTGAGCCTCGTCCCGGCCAACCAGGCGCCGTCGATGCTCGGCAAGATCGCGAACCGCGCCCTCAGTCCCCGCTGACGCGCAAGGTCATCGTCACTGTTGTCGGTCCGCCAACAGGACTGTGCACAGTCATTGAGCCGTCGAAAGCGCTCAACCGTCGCTGGATGCCAAGCAGACCCGTGCCACGTGACACGTCAGCGCCACCGCATCCGTCGTCCCGCACGGTCAGCCTGAGCACTACGCCGTCGAGAACCACATCGACTGTCACAGTGTTTGCCCGCGCATGCTTGGTGACGTTGGTCAGCGCCTCACTGATAGCGAAATAGGCGGCCGACTCCACCGGCGGATCCAGCCGACGCGGCAAGTTCACGCACACCTGCACAGGCATCGGCGTGTCCAACGCCAGCGCCCGCACCGCGTCGCCGAGCCCGCGGTCGGCGAGCACCGGCGGGTGGATGCCACGCACCAGGCCACGGAGTTCGACCAATGCCTTGGCGGAGTTGTCACGGACTTTGGCCAGCAGTGTTTTCGCCGCGGCAGGATCCTGGTCGATGAGCCGTTCCAACGCGCCCAGCCCGAGCCCCATCGCCACCAGCCGGGCCTGGGCGCCGTCGTGCAGGTCGCGCTCGATCCGGCGCAGCTCGGCGGCCTGCGCGTCGGTGGTCTCGGCCCGGGTCTGGGTCAGCTCCTGAACCCGCAGCGCGAGCTGCGCCTGTTCGGTGGGCGCGAGCAGGATCTGGGTCCACCGCCCGGTCAGCTTGATCGAATATGGCGCCATCCACACCGCCAGCGCGGTGATCACGGCGGCCATCGGCACGGCGAGCAGGTCGGAACCGGCGAACTGGCCGTAGAAGCCACCGCCCCACTCCTGGTCCTTGTCGCTGAGAAACCAGCGCCACGACTGGGGCACCAGCAGTCCCCAGCCGGCGTAGATCACCAGCATCGACGGCAACACGGTCAGCCCGAGCGTGACGATCGGATCCACGGCCAGAAACAGCAGATCCCGCCACGTCGCCCGGTCGTGGATCACCCACTTCCACCGGGGGATTCCCTGTGGCCGAGGCAAATACGGCCGTGCGATCGGCGTCCCGGACCACTTGCCCGACAAGTCCCTGCGCAGGTTCGTGGCTTCGCGGCCTTTCTCCGCGGCGATGGGAAACAGCACCACTGTGACGAGCGCGAGCAGGTGCTCCACGAGCAGCACCAGGCTCAGCATGCCCATCCCGAACAACCCCATGCTGCGTGTCCACGAGGTCAGCCGCCTGCTGAGCTGCGCAGAAGTGCGCCGCTTGGACGGCCCGAGCAAGCGCACGGTCAGATTGGTGTGCACGCGCATCAGAATCGGCGCGGACAGCAAACCCCAGATCGCCAGCAACCCGCCCCAGGGCAGATTCAACGCGCCATAGACGACCAAGAACGCGGGCGTCAGCGCGAAGATGTTGCCGAGAGTCGCGTTGACCAGCAGCCACCATAGATCCCGCCAGGTCGAGCGGTCGTCGACCACCCAGTCGATCTGGTTGGCCAGCGCGGGCATGCGCGGGGTCTTGTAGAGCGTGTTGTCGGAGACGTACATGCCTTCGTCGTCCGGCTGCGGCGGAGGCGGCGCGGGCTGGTACGGCTGCACGATGAGCACGCCGTCCCACTTGGCCGCGAACCGCCTGCGCTGGTCGGCCACCCACCGGCCGAACTCGACTGCCCACGGGATCAGCACGATCAAGCCGACCGAGACGCTCAGGACCAGCACAATCGCGTGCGCCAGCAGCGCGACGAGACCCACCACCGACAGCCCGGCCAGCACCAGGCCCCGTAATGTCGCGTTGGCGGCGTCCCGGATCACGGCCCAAGTCTGCCTTCCAGAGTGAACAGTTGGCATTGCTCGCAGGCCCATGACACAGGTAGGGCTAGGTCTACCTACGATCAAGGCATGCTGCGTGTCGGGCTTACAGGTGGGATCGGGTCGGGCAAGTCGACCGTCGCGGGTCGGCTGGCCGAGCATGGCGCGGTGCTGATCGACGGCGACAAGCTCGCTCGTGAGGTCGTCGAGCCGGGTACGCCTGGGCTGGCCGCGATCACGGCGGCGTTCGGGCAGGAGATCCTGGCTGAAGACGGTTCGTTGAACCGCCCCAAACTCGCGGCCGTGGTGTTCAACTCCGATGAGCAGCGCGAGCGGCTGAACGGGATCGTGCATCCCCTGGTCGGCCAACGATCCGCGGAGATGCTCGCTGACGCGGCGGAAGACGCGGTCGTGGTGCACGACGTGCCGTTGCTCGTGGAGAAGGGCTACGCACCCATGTACAACCTCGTTGTCGTCGTGCACGCGGACGTCGAGGAGCGCGTCCGCCGTCTGACCGAGACGCGCGGCATGTCGGAAGCCGACGCCCGCGCCCGAATCGCCGCCCAGGCCACCGAAGAGCAGCGCCGGGCGGTCGCTGACGTGTGGCTGGACAACTCCGGCACGCCCGACCAGGTCCTGGCCATGGCGGACGCACTGTGGGCCGACCGGCTTGTGCCGTTCGAGGCCAACGTCCGGCTCCGGCGTTTCGCCCGCTACGGCAACCCCAGGCTGTACGACTACAACCCGGAATGGCCCGCGCAGGCGGCCCGGCTGATCGCCCGGCTGCAAATGCTCACCGGCGGCGTGCGCATCGACCACATCGGGTCGACGTCCGTGCCTGGCCTGCCCGCCAAGGACATCATCGACCTGCAGATCACGGTGTCTTCGATGCAACAGGCCGACTCCTTCGCCGAACCCCTGTCCGAGGCCGGCTTCCCTGTCAGCGCGGGAAACCGCGGCGACCGGGGCGAAGAGGAGACCAAGACCTTCCACCACTCCGCCGACCCAGGCCGGCCCGCCAACATCCACCTGCGTGTGGAAGGCACCCGCGACTGGCGGCACGCCTTGATGTTCCGCGACTGGCTGCGCGCCGAGGAGGCCGAGCGCGCAAGCTACCTGGACCTCAAGCAGGACATCGCCAAACGGTTCGCCTCAGCCGACAACCTCGCTGAAGCCGCCCCCGCCAAGGACTCCTGGTTCGACGAAGCCCTGCCGCGCGCCGAGAAATGGGCCACCGCAACCGGCTGGCAGCCCTAGCATGTGCCCCCAATGCCACATTGGGGGCATCACACGTCCCCAATGTGGCATTGGGGGCAAAACATCACCCGTGACTGGCGAGCCATTCGGCGGCGGCGATCATGCTGACGCGGGAACCGCTGAAAGTGTCGATCCGGGGCGGTGAACCGAGGTCGGCGCCGGGGGTGCCGGTCTCGACGTGGATGAAGTCCAAGTCGCCCAACGACTCCAGCAGCGAGCGCACGTGCGGGTGCCGATGCGCCTCCCGGGTCACGATGACGACCGTGTCGAACTCCTTGGCCGCCTTGAGAATCTCGTCGCGTTCAGGATTGCGCAGCGCCTGACTTCCGGGCTCGAACCACGTGAGGTGCCGGCCGAGGCCCCAGGGCATGGGGCCGGCGGCGATGCTCGGCGTGGACTCCACGTCGACCACCAGAGTCGGACCGCCCGGCCTGGGCCTGCCGTGAATCCGTAGCGCCTGACGAGCCGCGCGCAGCCCCAGTTCCAGGTCGACCGGCTTGATCGCAGTGGTCACAGGCGGAGTGCGCAGCTGGAAAGCCCGTTGCGAGGCCTCGGTCAAACGCTCCTCAGACAACGAACCATCCTGCACGGCCGCCACGATCGCGGCGGTGATCTCGTCCAATACTGAAGCGTCAAAGGCTTGTCCGCCAATGCACAGTGCGTCAGCCCCAGCGATCAGTGCGCCGACGGCCGCACCCGGAATCCCGGCATTGTTACCGAATGCCCCGGCCACCGCGCCCATGTCCAACGCGTCCGTGATGACCGCGCCGGTGAAGCCCAGCTCGCCGCGCAGCACATCGGTGAGCGCCTTGGGGTTCAACGTCGCCGGAGCCGTGCCCCACGGCGGCACGACAAGGTGCCCGCACATGATCGCGCGTGTCCCGGCCTTGATCGCCGCGGTGAACGGAACCAGCTCGACGGCTCGCAGCTCTTGCTCTGTCCGCGGCAATGTCGGCAGACTCAGGTGAGAGTCCTCTGTGGCCGCTCCATGGCCCGGGAAGTGCTTGGCACAGGCCGCGACACCGTACTGCTGAAGCCCGGAGATGTACGCGGCGACATGTTCCGCGGCGATCGCAGGCGACGAGCCGAACGCGCGCACGCCGATGATCGGGTCCTCGGGCGTCAACGTCAGGTCCGCGCAGGGCGCGAGATTGACCGTCACTCCGCACGCGGCCAGCCGTTCGCCCAAAGCGGCCGCTACTTCTGTGGTGAGCGCCGGATCTCCGGCCGAGCCGAGGGCGAGCGGGCCGGGGACGAACGACCCGGTGGCGACGTCCAGCCGGGTGACGTCACCACCTTCCTCGTCGATCCCGATGATCACGTCTTCCCGCTCTGAGCGCAGGCCCGCGGTCAGAGCGGCCACCTGCTCGTCGTCGACCACGTTGCGGCCGAACAACACCACACCACCGAGACCCTCACCGATCCTGCGGCGCAACCAGTCCGGCGCGGTCGTCCCGCCGAAGCCGGGCAGCAGAACGGATTCAGCGAGCTTCTCCAGTGCTGACACAGTTATCCCTTCACCGCACCCGAGGTCAGGCCGGACACCAGTTTGCGTTGCACGATCAGGAAGAAGATCAGCGCGGGCAGTGCGTAGATCACCGACGCCGCCATGATCCCGCCCCAGTCCACGGAGAACGCGGTACGGAACGTCGACAGCCACACCGGCAGTGTCTGCATGTCCTGATCGCGCATCAGCACCAGCGCGAACAGGTACTCGTTCCACGCGGTGATGAAGCTGAACACCGACGTGGCCACCAGGCCGGGCCCGAGCAGTGGCAGCGTGACCCGGCGGAAGGCCGCCCACCGGCCGCAGCCGTCGATCATCGCGGCCTCTTCCAGCTCGATCGGGATGCCGTTGACGAAGCCGTAGAGCATCCACGCGGTGAACGGCAGCGTCAGCGTCATGTACACCAGCAGCAGCGACGGCAGCTGGTTGAGCAGGCCCGCGTCCCGCATCAGCAGGTACAGCGGGATCAGCAGCGCCTGGGTCGGGGCCAGCTGGGCGATCAGCACCAGCATCAGGAATCCCTTGCGGCCGCGGAACTTCATCCGGGCCAGCGGGACGGCCGCGAGCAGGCCGGCGATCAGCGCGGTGGCCACGGCGCCGAGCGTGACGATCAGGCTGTTGGTCAGGAACGTGCCGAATCCCGGCTTGGTCAGCGCCGAGGCGAAGTTCTCGAACGTGGTCGACAACGGGATCAGGTCGTAGGCGGGGGAGAGCACCTCGCCCGGCGTCTTGAACGACGTCGTGATCAGCCAGTAGGTCGGGAACCCGAACAGCAACGCCGTGATGAGACCGGCTGCGCTGAGCGCGATCCGTTGCGGCAGAGACTTCCTCACTTCAACTCCACCTCCTTGGACCGCACCAGGATCTGGATGTAGCGGGCGGTCAGCGCGATCAGGATCACCAGCATCAGCATGGACACGGCCGCGGCCGGGCCGAACTTGCTGCTCGCGATGCCCTTGAGGTACATGAGGATCGGCAACGTCGTGCTCTGGCCGTCCGGCCCGCCCTGTTTGACCGCCCATACCTGGGCGAAGACCTGGAAGTCCCAGATCACCGACAGGAATGTCACGATCGTCAGGATCGGCTTGAGCGCGGGCCAGGTGACCGCGCGGAAGGTCTGCGGCCCGCTGGCGCCGTCGATCCCGGCCGCCTCGTACTGCTCGCGCGGCACACCGATCAGCCCGGCGTAAAGGCTGAACGCGACGAACGGCACGGCCTGCCAGACGATAAGGATCCCGATCACGGTCATCGTGCTTGTCCCGCTGGAGAACCAGGAATAGCCGATGAACCCGTCGAAGCCGAGTCTGTCCAGCGTCTTGTTGAGGATCCCGTACTGCTGGTCGAAGATCCACTGGAAGATCGTGGTCGCCGCGATCACCGGCACGGCCCACGCGAGCACCAGCGTCACCTGCAGGATCACCCGGATGACCGGGTTGATGTGCTTCATCAGCAGGGCGACCAGCATCCCGATCACCAGCGTCCCGGCGACCACGGACGCGGTGAACACCAGCGTCCGCAGGGTGATCTCCCAGAACTGCGGATCCGCCAGCACGCTCGCGAAGTTGTCGAACCCGACCCACACCAGCTGCCCGGTCACCAGCTCGCGCAGGTCGAGCTTGCGGAAGCTGATCAGCACCAGCTGGAAGGTCGGCCACAGCAGCAGGGCGGCGATCGCGATCACGCCCGGCGCCAGAAGCAGGTACGGCACAACGGATTCGCCCAGACCCTTGCGGCGGCGCCGTTGTCGCGGGGCAGGGACACGCGGCGATGCCGGCGGGGTGGTACCCGCCGGCATCGCCGCCACGTCCTTCGTCGAGGTCATGAACCCGCGAGCAGCTTGTCCAACGCGCTGTTGGCGTCGCCTGTGGCCTGGTCAGCGGACTTCGCACCGGTCAGGTACGCGGTCAGCATGTCCTTGAGCGGGTTCTGGCCGGACTCCACGTTGCCCCAGTTCGGGCTGGACGGGACCGCACGGCCGTTCTGCGCGGCCTTGGCCATCACACTGGCGTACGGGTCGGAGCTCAGCGCGCTGATGTCGGTCGACGTGCCGGGCACGAAGCCGCCCTTGGCGATCTCGGTCTGGTACTTCTGCGACGAGAGCAGCTTGATGTAGGCCTTGGCAGCGGCCTGGTTCTTGCTGTTGAGCGGGATGGCCAGGTTCGAGCCGCCCAGGAACACCGGAGCGCTCTTGCCCGCGCTCTTGCCGGGAACGGCGAAGGCGCCGGTCTTGTCCTTGATCGTCGGGTCGGTCTTGGCGGCCGTGGCCACCTCGCCCGGGGTGCCGATGAACATCGCGACCTTGCCGCCGCCGTAGATGCCCGACTGCTGCGGGTTGGCCTCGTCGTTGTCCTTGGGCGCCTTGGTGCCCGAGGCGTCGACCAGCTTCTTGTAGAACTCCAGTGCTGCCTTGGCTTCAGGGGTGTTCAGGGTCGACTTGAATTTCTTGCCGTCGGCCTTGGCGATGTCACCGCCCTGGTCCCAGAGGAAGGACAGGTACGCGTACCAGTACTGGCCCGGCAGGTACAGCGGCTGGAACTCCGGGTCGCTGCCGAACTTGGTCTTGAGCTTGTCGATCGCGGCCAGCCACTCGTCGTTGGACGCCGGCGGCGTGGTGATGCCGGCCTGCTCGAACATGTCCTTGCGGTAGAGCACTTCCCGGTTGGCGGCGTAGAACGGGACACCGTACTGCTTGCCGTCGAACGTGGCGGAGTCCTTGAGCCCCTTGAGCCACTGCGCGCCGTTGAAGTCGTTCACCGAGTCCGTGACGTCGGCCAGCACGCTCTCGGAGGCGAACGCCGGGGTCTGGGTGTTGCCGAGCTCGATCACGTCCGGCGGAGTCTGTGAGGCCAGCGCGGTGGTCAGCTTCTGCTGGATGCCGTTCCACTGCTGGATTTCGTACTTGATCTTCACGCCTGGGTTGGCGTCCTGGAATTCCTTGTGCAGTGCGCTGGTAAGGGTATCCGGCGCGGAGCCCGTCATCAGCCAGACCGTCAGGTCGCCGCTGATCTGCTGCGGCGCATTGCTTGCTGGGGCTTCGCCCGACCCACCTGAGCCGGCGCAGCCCGCAGTCGCGAGGGAGATGGCGGCAATTCCTGTCGCCAGCTTCATCCAGCGCTTCACTCGTGCCGTCCTTTCGAGCCCGGCCACCCCGGGCGCGCAAATGGTGTAGACCAATGCAGAGCAGCGTGGTCCGGACCACATCAACTGTCAAGCCGGTTGCCAAGACGTTGTAAAAGAGCACGAAGCTGTGGGTCATCAAGCCGGTTCCGGTGCGTAATCGGCCCAGAACGCGGCAAACCCCTCGCAAATGAGCACCCAGATGCGAGGGGTTGAGGTGGATCTTTGGCGTGGGTTTAGTAGGGCGGCCAGACCTCGAAGACGTGTTGCCCGGTAAGCCAGGCGCTCAGGTCGTGCCGGTAGTAGCTCAGGTCGTCCAGCGTCCGGTGCACGGTCCGCAGTGCAAGATCAGCATCTCCGGTGCGCAGGACGCGGCCCGCGACCGCGGCCGCGAACTCCTCGGTCCGCACGATCCTGGCGGCGGCGCCCTGCGCCGAGGACAGGCCGAGCAGGAGATCGGTGGTGCGCCATGACGTTCCCTCGCGCTGCACACGAGCGGCCGTGAGCACGCTCGGGCCGCTGCGGGCGTGGCGTGAACGCGGGCGCTGGTGCGTCAGCCGGAGGTTCATCTCCGGCAGTAGCCACGTCACCTCGGAGTCGTGGAACGGGTCCTCCGGAGTGGGGCATTCCAGCCGTAGCCCCCAGCGTTCCTCCTGGCATGTCCGGAGGCGCCGGGACGTACCGGACGAGTACCTGCGAACCGCTGAGACTGTGTCGACGATGTCGACCAGCTGCGGGGTGATAGCCGTTCCCACGCGGCCTGAGGGTAGTCGGCACGGTGCGTTGCGTGATCACCCGGGCTTGTTTCGTTACATCACGGCTTGTGTTCGGGCGAGTATCGATCTGTGAACGGCAGGGCCGTCCCTCCAATGGCGGTTGACAAGATCAAATGACGGTGTGTAGTGATTCCGCTACACTGGTTGAAACGCTGTTCTCGCAGCTCAGTCCCGCTCGATCCACTCGAGCTGGACGCCGTGCTCCTTCAGCCAGGCCCCCGTGTCGTAGCCGTAGCGCGTGATGCCCTCGACCGTCCGGTAGGTCCTTTCGAGCGCGCGCTGGGCGGTCTCGGCGTCGATGAGGCGCTCGGCGAGCGCGGCGAGCAACTCGTCGGAGTCGACCACCTCGACCCGGCTGCCGGTCCAGACATGGATGTCCAGATAGATGTCGACCACGCGCCAGACAGGCCCGGCCGCGCCGCTTCGCTCGCCGTAGCCAGGATCGATGTCGACCAGGTCGATGTAGATGTCCTCACGCGGCGGCGTGCCCGGCCGGCGCTGCCAGCGGGAGACACGCAGGCCCAGTTCCGGCAGCAGCCACGATTCGACGTACGTCAGTTCGGGATGACGGTCGACCGCGCGTGCCATGTACAGCCCGAAGTCCTCGAGCCGGTAGTCGTCCACGACCCGGCGGAATCCCTTGGGGTCGGTGTTGGACATCGCCGCGACGTCGAAGAACTCGACCTTGGGCGGGTGGATGTGCGCCACATCGTCGGGGCTCACGCGGGGGCGGGTCACGGGGGCGATGTAGTCGGAGCTCACAAGGTCATGGTGCCTAGGGGGACGGCTCCGGGGCACCCTCCGCGAAGGGGGGATTGTGCGTCCGAATGGGTGACTACGGGCTAGTATGCCCGCCGGCATACAGAGGGGTGGGCGCTCATGTTCGGGATCATCAGACCCTGTCGTCACCGGCTTTCACCACAGCTTTCGACTTCGTGGCTGAGTCACCTTTGCGGTCTCTGCCTGGCATTGCGCGACGATCACGGCCAACTGGCGCGGGCCGTGACGAACTACGACGGCCTGGTGGTCTCGGCGCTCGTGCAAGCCCAGTCCGAGACGACCACGATGCGCAAGGCCGGTCCGTGCCCCCTTCGGGGCATGCGTACCAGCCCGATCGTGCAGGGTTCCGGTGCCCGATTGGCCGCCGCGGTGTCCTTGGTACTCGCCTCCGCCAAGATCAACGATCACGTCGCGGACCGGGACGGTGTTTTCGGCAGGCGCGGCGTTTCCGGTGTGGCGCAACGAGTCGCCGGGCGGTGGGCGAAGCAGGGTGCGCTGACCGGCTCGTCGATCGACTTCGACACGGCCGTACTGCTGGACGCCGTCGCCGCCCAGCCCGCCGTGGAGGCCTCACTGGGACTCGGCGGTTCGTTGCTCACCGCGACCGAGCCGACCGAGACCGCCACCGCGGCTGCCTTCGCGCATACGGCTGTGTTGAGCGGGCGCCCGCAGAACGTGCCCGCGCTGTCGGAGGCCGGCAGGCTGTTCGGCCGGATCGCGCACCTGGTCGACGCGGTAGAGGATCTTGAGGACGACCGCGCGTCCGGTGCCTGGAACCCATTGCTGGCGACCGGTACCTCGCTGGAGGAGACCCGTCGGTTGTGCGACGACGCCGTGCTCGGCGTACGGCTGGCGTTGCGTGAGGCGGAGTTCGTCGACGACAAGCTCATCCACGCTTTGTTGGCGCACGAGCTCGACCATGCGATTCAGCGTGCGTTCGGCGACGTGCACGGCCACCCCACCTCGGAAAAGACGGAGAAGGAAGAGCGGCGGGACAAGCGGTACTCGGAGCGCAAACTGCCGCGTAGCTGGGGTGCTGCGTGCGGCGTCGCCATGTTCATGTTCTGCACGTGCCAGTACTGCTGTGCGGATCCGTACCACGACCCGTGGACCGGCGAGCCCAAGCCAGGCTGGTGCCACCGCTGCGACTGCGACTGCTGTGACTGCAGTTGCTGTGACTGTGACGGCTGCTGCTGCGATGGGTGCGGTTGTGACTGCTGACCTGGGCAAATCGAAAACTGTCGGACCCTGGGCATAGAGTCTTTGTCGTGGCTTTCGCGACTGAGTACCCAGTGCTCGCCCACTCCGAATTCCGGCCGGTGAGCGAGATCCCCCGCACGTCCGGCCGCTTCCAGGTGGTCAGTGACTACAAGCCTGCCGGTGACCAGCCGGCGGCCATCGCCGAGCTCGATCGCCGGATCGGCGCGGGTGAGAAGGACGTCGTGCTGCTGGGCGCCACGGGTACGGGCAAGTCGGCCACCACGGCCTGGCTGATCGAGAAGATCCAGCGCCCGACGCTGGTGCTCGCGCCGAACAAGACGCTGGCCGCCCAGCTGGCCAACGAGCTGCGCGAGTTCTTCCCGCACAACGCGGTCGAGTACTTCGTCAGCTACTACGACTACTACCAGCCTGAGGCGTACATCCCGCAGACGGATACGTACATCGAGAAGGACTCCTCGATCAACGACGACGTCGAGCGGCTGCGGCACTCGGCGACGTCGAACCTGCTCTCGCGGCGGGATGTCATCGTCGTCGCCTCGGTGTCGTGCATTTACGGCCTCGGTACTCCGCAGTCGTATCTCGACCGGTCGATCGAGGTCACGGTCGGCGCGGAGATCGAGCGCGAGGTGCTGCTGCGCGCGCTGGTCGATGTTCAGTACACGCGCAACGACCTGGCGTTCGCGCGTGGCACCTTCCGGGTGCGCGGCGACACCATCGAGATCATCCCGGCGTACGAGGAGCTCGCGGTCCGGATCGAGCTGTTCGGCGACGAGGTCGACAAGCTGTACTACCTGCACCCGCTGACCGGCGACATCGTCCGCGAGGTCGACACGCTGCGGATCTTCCCGGCCACGCACTATGTCGCGGGGCCGGAGCGGATGGAGCGGGCGATCGTCGCGATCGAGAAGGAGCTCGAGGAGCGGCTGGCGGAGTTCGAGCGGCAGGGCAAGCTGCTGGAGGCGCAGCGCCTGCGGATGCGCACGACGTACGACATCGAGATGATGCGGCAGGTCGGCTTCTGCTCCGGCATCGAGAACTACTCCCGGCACATCGACGGCCGGGAGGCGGGGTCCGCGCCGGCGACGCTGATCGACTACTTCCCCGAAGACTTCCTGATGGTCATCGACGAGTCGCATGGGACCGTGCCCCAGGTCGGCGGCATGTACGAGGGCGACGCCTCGCGTAAGCGCAACCTGGTCGAACACGGCTTCCGGCTGCCGAGCGCGCTCGACAACAGGCCGTTGACATGGGAGGAATTCCAGGACCGGATCGGTCAGACCGTCTATCTATCGGCAACCCCCGGCCCGTACGAGATGGGCCAAACGGGTGGTGAATTCGTCGAGCAGGTGATCCGGCCGACCGGCCTGATCGACCCCGAGGTGATCATCAAACCGACCAAGGGCCAGATCGACGACCTGGTCGGCGAGATCAGGGAGCGCGCGGAGAAGGACGAGCGCGTCCTGGTCACCACGCTGACCAAGAAGATGGCCGAGGACCTGACGGACTACCTGCTGGAGCTCGGTATCCGGGTCCGGTACCTGCACTCCGAGGTCGATACGCTGCGGCGCGTGGAGCTGCTGCGCCAGCTGCGGACCGGCGAGTACGACGTGCTGGTCGGCATCAACCTGCTGCGTGAAGGCCTGGACCTGCCCGAGGTCTCCCTGGTCGCGATCCTCGACGCGGACAAGGAAGGCTTCCTGCGCTCAGGCACAAGCCTGATCCAGACCATCGGCCGTGCCGCCCGTAACGTCTCCGGCCAGGTCCACATGTACGCCGACAAGGTCACCGCCGCGATGCAGCACGCCATCGACGAGACAAACCGCCGCCGCGCCAAGCAGATTGCGTACAACGAAGAACGCGGCCTGGACCCCCAGCCGCTGCGCAAGAAGATCGCCGACATCCTCGACCGCGTCTACCAGGAGGCGGACGACGACGAGGTCCCCGTCGGCGGCTCCGGCCGCAACGTCTCCCGCGGCAAGAAACCGACCGGCGAGAAGAACAAGTCCGGCACCGGCGGCCGCAGCTCCGGCGTCCTGGCCGACCGCGACATCACCAAGATGCCCCGCGCCGAACTCGCCGACCTGGTCCAGCAACTCACCGACCAGATGATGAACGCCGCCCGCGACCTGCAGTTCGAACTGGCCGCCCGCCTCCGCGACGAAATCCACGACCTGAAGAAAGAACTCCGCGGCATGGACGCAGCAGGAATCAAGTAGCTCAAGGTGCACCTTTACACCATGTAAGTTACATTTACACCATGGCCATGAACATCAAGGACGCCGAGACAGAGCGGCTGGCCAGCGAAGTCGCGGAGCTGACAGGCGAGAGCAAGACGGCTGCGGTTCGTACATCTCTGCGTGAGCGACGGGATCGACTGTCCGCTCAGCGTGACTACGACCGGCGTATGGCTGAGGCCCGGCAGTTTCTCCAGGACGAGATCTGGTCTCAGATTCCCGCCGACGAGTTGGGCAAGCCGATCACCAAAGCCGAGCGTGAGGAGATCCTGGGCTACGGCCCTGATGGTGTGTGATCGTCGACACGTCGGCGATCATCGCCATCATGCAGGGCGAGCCAGGCCATGAAGATCTGCTGCGTAGCCTGGTGAGGGCTGATGTCGTCCGGATCGGGGCTCCGACTCTGGCGGAGACAGGCGTGGTGCTTCTTGCGCGCCGTGGTGTGCAGGGGCGCGGCCATCTCGCTCGGTTTGTTCAGAGGTTCGCTGTGGAGACTGTGCCCTTCACTCCACAGCATGCCGAAGTAGCCCAGGACGCCTACTACCGATTCGGCAAGGGCAGGCATGTCGCGAAACTGAACATGGGTGATTGCTTCACATACGCGACCGCGTATGTGGCGCGCGAACCACTGCTTTTCGTTGGTGACGACTTCGGTCACACCGACCTGCGATCGGCCCTTGCGCCGCAGTCATGATGCGGGCTGAACGAGCCGACTTTGTTCATTTTCCGGCCTAATACCAGGAATTCTGTCCGCTTTGTCACCGGGTCTGTGGTTGCGCTCTCATGGGCGGGTGCTGTTGGCTTGGGTGTGGTTGTGATGAATGCTGTTCGATTGCCGTCCGCCCACGGATCGACAACGGAGTTGCTGCCATGCGGGGAACACTTGTCCTGGCCGGAGTTCTGGCTCTCGCAGCCGTAAGTGGTCCGCCTGTGATCGCCGCTCCTGCGGCGGCGGGCGACGTCACCGCCGACATCTCGCGAAATCCGGCTACCGGGATCTTCGAACTGACTGTCCAGAAGGCAGGCCGTGTGGTGCTGCCCGCGAGTCCACTGGGGATTCGCACCGCGACCGCGGACCTCACGACCGGGCTGCGGGAAACGGCCAGAAGTACCAGGGTTGTGAACGAGACCTACCGGATGACCACGGGCAAACGCCTGGACCGGGCTGTCCAGCACACCGAGACCAGGATTTCCCTTGCCGACACGGGAAATGCACGGTTCGACCTGGTCCTGAGGGTTGCCCCGGACGGAGTGGCCTATCGGTACGAGCTGCAGGCGGCGACCGACGTCCTGAGTGAGGCGTCAGCGTTCGCCATACCAGGCAACGCAAGCGCTTGGTTGATGGACTACAGCCCGCAGCATGAGAACCAGCGGTTCCGGACCACAGCGGGCGGGGCCGCGCTGCGGGAGTACGGCAATCCCTCCCTGTTCCAGATCGGCCAGGATTTCGTTCTGCTGACTGAATCCAATGTGGATGGACGGTATGCGGGCAGCTCGCTTGTGCACACCGGCGGTGGCAGATATCAGGTTCAGCTGAAGGACCAACGGGTGCTGGGTGCGCGGATCGGGCCGTGGCGCACCATGATCGTGGGGGATCTGGCCACGGTCACCGAGTCGACACTGGTCGACGACCTGGCTGATCCGTCCAGGATCTCCGACACGAGCTGGATCCGGCCGGGGAAGGTCGCGTGGTCGTGGTTGTCGGAACACAGCAGTCCCAGTGACTTCGAGCGGCAAAGGGTCTATGTGGACTTTGCCGCGCGCAATGGCTGGCCGTACGCGCTTGTCGACGAGGGCTGGAGCAGCCAGTGGGTGCCTGAGCTGACGAGGTACGCACGGGCCAAGGGCGTCGACATTCTGCTCTGGTATCACTGGAACAGTGTGGACACCGCGGATGAGCGCAAGCGGGAATTCGACTTGCTGCAGGCGTGGGGTGTCAAGGGCGTCAAGGTCGACTTCATGGAGTCCGACAGCCAGTCCCGGTATCAGTTCTACGACGCCATCCTCGCCGAGACCGCGCAACGCCATCTGATGATCAACTTCCATGGGTCGACGATTCCGCACGGTCTGGCCAGGGCATGGCCGCATCTGCTGACCATGGAGGCTGTTCACGGCGCCGAGCAGTTGCCGCAGCCGAATGGCAATCCCATTCAGCCGTTCACGCGCAATGTCGTTGGGTCCATGGACTTCACGCCGGTGTCGCTGGAAGTCGGTCCGAGGGTCGCGTCGATCGCACACGAGATCGCCCTGCCGGTGGTGTTCGAGTCCGGCTGGACGCATTTCGCCGACAAACCTGAGGCATACGGCCGGTTCCCGGAGGCGTTGCGCTTCCTGAACCAGGTGCCGACTGTGTGGCATCAGACCGAACTGGTCAACGGCTTCCCAGGCGAGTCCGCGGTGTTCGCGCGGCGCAACGGTGATCGATGGTTCGTCGGCGGGATCGCCTTGGGTGGGGCCAGGACGATGACGGTGCCGCTGAGTTTCCTCGGATCAGGCTCCTGGCTCGTGGAGACGATCAAGGATGGCAGTGGGCGAAGTGACGTCGTGCGTACGACTTCTGTGCATTCGTCCGCGGACACGCTGTCTGTGCCGGTGCCGGAAAACGGTGGGTTCGCGGCGGTCATCTGTCCGGTGACGCCTGGGCGGACGAGTTGCTACCAGCCGATTGCCCAGGTCCCGGACACTTCGTTAACGGTCACTCCGGCCGGCTCGGTCACTGTCACGCCCGGATCGAGTTTCGAGGTGACAGGTTCGTTCACGAACAGTTCGATGCGCCCGTTGACGGACGTCGAACTCAAACCAAGCGTGCCGGCTGGCTGGACTGTCACGGGCGCTCCCGTCACCGCGACGGTTCTCCGGCCGAATGCTGTCCTCAATGCACGATGGACTATCACGGTACCGGCGAACGTGAGCTCCGGCGGCTTCGAGGTTCCCATTGCCGCCGAGTATCAGGTGCCGGACTTCCCGCGAGTTCACGTGGCCAGGACTGTGCGGGGTCTCGTGCCGCTCACCGGCAGCGCCTATGTGAGTGACTTGCCCTTCGACAGTGCGACCAACGGCTGGGGCCCAGTCGAGCGGGACATGTCCAACGGCGAGACGGGCGGTGGTGACGGCCGGACGCTGACTGTCGCTGGAACCACGTACGCCAAAGGCCTCGGTGTACACGCGGTGTCCGACGTCGTGATCTCGTTGGGCGGTACCTGCCGGACGTTCACCGCGTCGGTCGGGCTTGACGACGAGACGACCTCGCCGGGGTCGGTGGCGTTCCAAGTTGTCGGGGACGGCCGGGTGCTCGGCGAAACAGGCGTGATGCGGACCGGGACTCCCGCGGCGCCGATCGCTGTGGATCTCGCCAGCGTTCAGGTCCTGTCGTTGCACGTGTCCGACGGCGGAGATGGCAAGAACTTCGATCATGCCGACTGGGTGAACGCCCACCTGGCCTGCTAGCCGGCCTGGCAGTTTGCTGCAACACGCGCCTGCAACTTGCTGTCACTGCGCCTTTTTGTCGCATAACGGCTGTTCGGTTTGGGCATACTCGCGCTCGTGACTACGGCCGTCAGGCTTGCGTTCGCAGAGCGCTCTGGAGGTGTGCTCTGACGCGCGAGCCTGAGGCGAAGCGGGGGTGGCGGGACGGCCACCCCCGCGACGTTGTCAGCTGGTGACGTCCTTGCGCGTGAAGCGGCGGACAGCCAGGAACGCGAAGAACGCGGCGAAACACACCGCCGAGAACGCGCCCCTGGTCATCTCCGACCAGTCGATATCGGTGGAGATCAGGTCCGACCAGGCGAACGCGTAGTGCGTCGGCAGGTAGTTGCGCAGGTCCTCCAGCGCGGTGATCTGGTCGAGGATCTGCGAGATGATCGCCACCAGGACCGTGCCACCGACCGCGCCGAGCGGCGCGTCCGTGGACACCGACAGGAACAGCGCGAGCGCGGCGACCCACAGCAGGTTGATCGCGATGTAGATCGTCGCGGCGTAGATCGCCATCACGCCGTCGGAGAACGACACCGCGTCACCGGTCGGGCTGACCGCTTCTCCCGCGCCGTACCAGATGATCCCGATGAGCAGCGACACCGTCGGCAGCAACAGCAGCGCGAACATCGACAGGATCCCGGACGCGATCGCCTTCTGCCGGATCAGCCGGTTGCGGGGAATCGGCATCGCCAGCAGGTACTTCAGGCTCGACCAGGACGCCTCACTGGCGATCGTGTCGCCGAAGAAGATCGCCACGATCATCGGCAGCAGGAACGTGCCCGACACGAACAGCGCGAATACCACGAAGTTCGGCGCGCTGGCCGTGGCCAGATCGACGAACCCGCCCTGCCTGCGGTTGGGGTTGCTCTGCCCGATCTCGAACGAGATCACCAGCACGATCGGCAACAGCACCAGCAGGCCCAGCATCAGCTGAGTCCGCCGCCTGCGCAACTGCCGCATCAGTTCGACGCGCAGCCGCAGAGTCCGGCTCGCCTTGTATCCGACGACCGAGCCGTCCGGCGCCACCTTGAGATGCTCGTGCGACGCCGCTTCCTCCATCGCACCGATGGCGGACGGATCAGTATGGACGTTGTTCTGACTCATGCGCCCTCTCCACACAAGCTGGGCTCGTTAAGCCATCCCAGTGATCCCAGTGCGAACGGCCCATTCGCACCGTCTCGCACCCGCACAACCCTCACCCAAGCCCCTACCAGCGATAGAATGGCCAGGGGTCGCCCCCCTGGGATGGGTGGGGGCATACCTATAGGGGATATGGCAGAAATACTCATGCTTTGTTCTCCCCGACCAGCTCGAGGAACGCGTCCTCGAGGCGACGGCGCGGACCGGCCTGCTCCACTGCGACACCGGCCTTGACCAGGGCGCCGAGTGCGTCGGAGCGCGGAGTCCCGTCCAGGTTGGCGTGCACCTGACGGCCCTCCACCACCACGTCTGTCACGCCGGACAACGCACGCAGCACCGAAGCGGCCTCGTCCGGCTGGTCGACGCGGAAGGTGGCTTCGCCGCCGACTGCCGCGATGTCCGCGACCTCGCCGGCTGCGACGAGTTTGCCGCGGTGCATCACGACCACGTGCGTGCAGGCCTGTTCCACCTCGGCGAGCAGGTGGCTGGAGACCAGGACTGTCCGGCCGGTGGCCGCGTAGCGCTTGAGGACCTCGCGCATCTGGTGGATCTGGGGCGGGTCGAGCCCGTTGGTCGGTTCGTCGAGCACGAGCATGTCGGGCAGGCCGAGCATGGCCTGCGCGATCGCCAGCCGCTGGCGCATGCCCTGGCTGTAGGTCCGGACCTTGCGGCGGACCGCGTGGCCCAGGCCGGCGATCTCGATCGCCTCGTCGAAGTGGGCCTGCTCGTCCGGCCGGCCGGTGGCCGCCCAGTAGAGCTTCAGGTTCATCTCGCCCGACAGGTGCGGCAGGAAGCCCGAACCTTCCACGAACGACCCGATGCGCGAGAGCACCGGCGCGCCCGAGTAGACCTTGTGGCCGAAGACCCGGATACTGCCCTCGGTCGGCTGGATCAGGCCCATCAGCATCCGCAACGACGTCGTCTTGCCCGCGCCGTTGGGCCCGAGCAGGCCGAGGACCTGGCCTTTCTCCACCCGGAACGACAGGTTGTCCACCGCGCGCAGACCGCCGGGGTACGACTTGGCCAGCCCTTCGATCACCAACGGGACATCGGTCAGCGAAGGGTCGACGTCATCGGCCCGGCGACGCCGGATCGCGGCGATGATCGCCACGATGACCGCGAGCCCGATCACGACGCCGATCCCGATCAGCGCGAACATCGGCGGGGTCTGGGTCGACCTGGTGCCCGGCACGATCGGGACCTGCAAGGCGTTGTCCGCCAACGAGACCGTGAACGCGGCCGGTTGGGAGGGCACGGCGTAGGCCTGGTCGGTCGTGGTGACCGCGACCTCGATGCGGTGCTCCGCCTCGATCGGCCGGACGATGCCCGGCAGCGTGACCGTGACGTCCGCCGGCAGCTGCGTGATCCGCAGCGGCGACACTGCCGAAGCAGGCAGCGTGCGCGTTCCGGTCGGACCGACGTCGAAGAGCTTCGCGAACAGCACGACGCCGTCGGCCGGCAACGGCTGCCCTGGCACGCCCTCGACTCGAAGCCGCACAGTGGACGCGCCACTGATCAGCAGCTGGCTGGTCAACGGCTCGCTGGAGAACCGGGCCACCTGGCCGGGCAGGTCGATCGCGAGCTGGCTGGCCAGCCGGGACGATCCCGCCACCACCGAACCGAGGCCCGGCATGCTGGTGATCGACCCCGGGTTGCCGCCCGGCGGGTTGACGACCATCTGTTGTGGACCGTTCAAAGTGACCGGTCGCCGTTCGGTCTGCGACCCACCGGTCAGGCCTGGGTACGTCGGCGCGGTGATGGTGCGGACGTTCGGTGTCCCCTGGGCACGCAGCGCGCCCTGTACCGCGTACTCGAAGCTGGTGCCCGGGTCGCTTCCCTTGCCGCGCAGGTGGAAGTCGAACCAGTCGGCGATCTCTGAGCGCAGGCTCGAGCCCGGCCGGCCGCCGTCGTGGCCGCCGGCGTACCAGACCACCTTGACCTTGCCGCCCGCCTGCGCGATCTGCCGCGCGGTGGCATCGGACTGGTCCAGGCCGAACAGCGTGTCCTGCTCGCCCTGCACGATCATGGCCGGCTGGGTGATCCGGCTGGTGACCGACGACGGCGACACCGACTTGAGCAGGTCGATGGTCTGCTGGCTGGCACGCCCGGTGGTGGCCAGTTCCGTGTAGGCCGCGCAGATCTGTGCGGTGAACCGGCCGCACGGGCCCGTTTCCCCGGTTGGGGCGCCGCGCCTGCCAGGCATTCCGCCACCTTGCGGGTCCGAACCGGCGGCCGCCGCGGCCGCGGGGTTCTGCGCGTCGAGCTGCTCGTCGTTGTCCGTGCCGGGTTCGGCGGCTTCGGCGTTCGGGTTGGCGAAGCCCGCCCCGCCCATGCCCGCGGCGAAGAAGACGCCGGCCCAGGACCGTTTGAACACGCCCTGGTCGGCGAACGCGTTGGCCGACGGGGTGTTGGGCACCTGGGCGGCGGTCGCCGAGTTGGGAATCAACGCCTGGGACAGGTCGTTGTACGTGATGACAGGAGCCAACGCGTCGATGCGCTTGTCGTAACCGGCTGCCAGCAGAGAAATGGCGCCACCGTAGGAACCGCCGGTGATACCGACCCTCGGGTCGTTGTCACCGTCCTTTTGCACCTCGGGGCGCTTGGCGAGTTCGGTCACCAGCAGGCTGGTGTCAGCGACTTCGGCGTCCGGTGCGTTCAGCGCGATCTGGCCGGTGCTGCGGCCGAAACCGCGCGCCGACCACGTCAGCACGACAAAGCCCCGCGCGGCGAGTTCACGGGCGTCACCGTCGACGCTCTCTTTGCTCCCGCCGAACCCATGCGCCACAAGCACAGCGGGCGCAGGGGTCTGTTCCGGTAGATAGAGCGTGGTGTCCAGCTGGACTGGCCTGCCCTGGGACTCGCCTGCCGGGACCATCCGGTCCTCGGTCTTGATCACCGGGCCGTCGCTGCCGCTGTTCACCCAGATCAGGGCTCCGGCCGCGACTATCACGGCGACCAGCGCGGACGCCAGCCATCGGAGTTGGTTTTTGGACATTCGGGGCACCTGCGAACCGTATTGGAGCGTTGCTGAGAACTTGCTGTGGGTGACCAAGTGTGCGGCCAAATACCGCCGAACGGGCGGTGTGACCAAGAACAACAACCGGATGGGCGACTCCGTCTGGCGCTGGAGCGGGCCGATGGGGACAATGAGGGCTGCAGTGGAGGGGAGTATTCCTTCGCGGCGGTGTCGTCAACACGGATCTCGACCGCTGGACCAGTGGTAATGAGCCCGGCGCCGTCGGTCGGTGTGCATGTGAGCACCGGCGGGAGAGACCTCCGGTTGGTCGGCTGTGCCCGCCTATCCGGAGGTGATCAATGAGTGTGCCCGTGTGGTTGTGGATCGCGACGATCGCAGGACTTCTGATCCTGCTCGCCATCGATCTGGTCATCGTGGATCGAAAGCCACATGAGGTGACTATCGGTGAGGCCGCCCGCTGGGTGACCTTCTACGTCGCGTGTGCCGTGGTGTTCGGCCTGGGGCTCTGGTACTTCGCCGGAGGCCAGCCCGCCGGTGAGTTCTTCGCCGGGTACATCACCGAGTACTCGCTGTCGGTGGACAACCTCTTCGTCTTCCTGGTGATCATGGGTGCGTTCAAGGTGCCCGCGATCCACCAGCACAAGGTCCTGCTGATCGGCATCCTGCTGGCCCTGGCGATGCGCAGCATCTTCATCTTCCTGGGCGCGGCCGTGATCGCCGAGTTCAGCTGGGTCTTCTTCCTGTTCGGTGCCTTCCTGATCTACACCGCGTACACGTTCCTCAAGCAGAACCACGCTGAGGAGGAAGAGGAGTACAAGGAGAACGGCGCCACGAAGCTGGCGCGCAAGTTCCTGCCGGTCACCGACGACTACCACGGTGCGAAGTCGTTCGTGCGGGTCGCCGGCAAGCGCATGGTCACGCCGATGTTCATCGTGATGGTGGCGATCGGTACCGCGGACCTGCTGTTCGCGGTCGACTCCATCCCGGCGATCTTCGGCCTGACCAAGGAACCGTTCCTGGTCTTCTCGGCCAACGCGTTCGCCCTGATGGGCCTGCGCCAGCTGTACTTCCTGCTGGGCGGTCTGCTCAACAAGCTGGTGTACCTGCAGATCGGGCTGGCCGCGATCCTGGCCTTCATCGGTGTGAAGCTGGTGCTCGAGGCGCTGCACTCCAACGAGCTGCCGTTCATCAACGGCGGTGAGCACGTCAACGTCTGGGTGCCGAACATCACGGTGTCGCTCAGCGTGATCGTGGGTGTGCTGGCCATCACCACGATCGCCAGCCTGCTCAAGACCAGGCGGGACAATGCCGGCAAGAAGGAGCCTGCGGAGGTTACGACTTCCAGCTGAACGGCCGAAAGACGGGTCGTGAGCTTGGCTAATGATCGGGTAGCGTCGGCTGCGTGCGTCCTGGTGACATCGAGCTGCTGACGGTTCCCGACTCGGTCAGCCTGCGGGGTGAGTTGCTGCTGGTGGCGGCGACTCGCCCCGTACTGGCGGACAACACCTATCTCGGTGGCCTGCATCGGGTCGCCCTCGACGGTTCCGGCACCAGGCCCTGGACGTACGGCTACAGCGACGCGGCGCCGGAGATCTCACCGGACGGCAAGTGGGTCGCGTTCCTCCGCCGGACCTCGACTGAGGACCGGCCGCAGCTCTACGTGCAGCCCACCGACGGCGGCGACGCACGTGCCCTGACAAAAGCGGATGATCTACCGCTGGGCGTCCAGGCCCCGGTGTGGTCGCCGGATTCCGGCCGGATCGCGTTCCTGGCCCGGATTCCCCAACAGGGCCGCTATTCGTCTTCGGTGCCTGCGCAGTCCGAGTCGTTCCGCCGGATCACGCGGCTGGATTACCGATGGGATGACGTCGGATTCATTCTCGACCGGCTGCCACGATTGTTCGTCACCGATCTGGCCGGTGAGGTGACCGAACTCGCTGGGGGTGCTGCCGATATCGGCCGGCCCGCGTGGACACCCGATGGTGCGTATCTGGTCGTGGCCGCGCCGCCGGACTGGGCGGACAGCCCGCAGACGCAGCGGCGAGACGTGTTCGCCATCCCGGCATCCGGCGGTTCCCCGAATCCAGTCGTCCGGACCGAAGGCGACGCATTCCAGATCACCGCAGGTGACGGGTTCCTGGTGTTCACCGGGCGTTCGTTCGACGGGGATTTCACGGCTGTGGCGAACACCGGCCTGTGGACCGCGCCGTTCACAGTGGACAAACCGGCCACCGCCCGGCGGCTGACCGATGTGGAAAGCGTGGACTGCGAGGACATAACCCCGCAGCTGACGGATTCCGCTGTGCTTTTCGGTGTCAGCAACCGCGGTGCGGTGGAACTCCGGTCGGTCGCGTTGTCCGGGGAATCGGTCACGTTGGCGGACACCGAATTGCTCGCGGGCGCGCGCGGCAAGCTCAAGGATTTCGCGGTGGACGGCTCCCGTGTGGTCACCATTGTGTCCACTCCGGACAGCACCGGCCGGGTCGAGTTCGCGGGCACGGTTCTGGCGGATTTCTCCGAGCCGTTGCGGGCCAGTGGTTTATGCGAGATCCGGGAGATCGACGGCGAATCGCCGGACGGCTACCCCTCGCATGGCTGGGTCGTGCTCCCTGAGGGCCCAGGCCCGCACCCGGTGCTGCTGGCCGTGCACGGCGGGCCTTACGCGTTTCACGGATGGGGTTTCTTCGACGAGGCCCAGGTGTACGCGTCCGCCGGATATGCCGTCGTCCTGCCGAATCCCCGCGGTTCGGCGAGTTACGGCGAGGCACACGGCCGAGCGATCGTGCACGCCTTCGGCACGGTCGATGTCGACGACGTTTTGTCGGTTCTGGACAAGGCTTTGGAGCTGCCGGAGCTGGATTCGTCCCGAGTGGGCGTGATGGGCGGTTCCTACGGCGGTTTCATGACCAGCTGGCTCGCCGCCCACCATGGGCAGCGTTTCCGTGCCGCCTGGAGCGAACGTGCCGTCAACGCCTGGGATTCGTTCTCGGGCAGCTCGGACATCGGCTGGGGGTTCACCGAGAGCTACGTCGGCACCGACCTGGAGACCCAGCTCAAGACGAGCCCGTTGACGCACGCGGGCCAGATCAGGATCCCGTTCGCGGTCGTGCACTCCGAACACGACTGGCGCTGCCCGGTCGAACAGGGCCAGCGCATGTTCGTGGCGCTGCACCGGCAGGGCACGCCCGTCGAATTCCTGCTGTTCCCCGGCGAAGGCCATGAGCTGACCCGTTCCGGCCAGCCCAGGCACAGGGCCGAGCGGTTCGAGGCCGTGCTCGAATGGTGGTCCCGCCACCTCGGCTAGCCGAGCAGCGTGTAGTTCAGCTCTTCGCAGATCCGGCCCAACGGCAGGTCAAGGCCGGGGTGGTCCAGCGGCAGCAGCATGTCCGGCGCGGGCGGGATGGCGGTGCCCGCGGGCGGGTCGAACAGGCAGATCGCCGGTTCGCCCATGTCCATCGAGGAGCGGTACCAGACGCCGTCCAGCTCGGGATGTGCCGTGCGGATGGCGCGTGCCCACGTCTGCGTCACGGTTTTCGAGCCGCTGCTGATCTCCTGGGAGGCACCGGCGCGGGTCGGCCAGAGCCCGGACAGGTCCAGCAGGCGTAACGTGCGCTGGGGCCGGAAGACCACCAGGTGCGGCCGTCTGGTCGACCTGTCCACGATGGATGTCGACTGGAAGACCTCGGCGAGGCTCGTGCGCACCGAGAGGCCGAAGTACAGCACGCCGTTGCCGGGGCTGTCGGCCGGGCGGCCCTCCGGGCCGAGCGGGTGCGGGTCGAACCGGCCGTGCGGCAACGGGCCGGTGTACCGGAAGGAGTTCCACCGCTGCCGGTGTGCGCCGCCCGCCGCGAAGATCCGGACCAGGCGCGTGCCGCTGTGTACAGCGACCACGTCCTCGTCGACCCGCAGCAGTGATCTGAGCGCAGCCGGAGTTGGTGGCTGGGGGAGCCGAGCCATACGTTTCTGTCGTCAGCCTGTCAGTCGTCCTGCCGTCACGCCGGGGTTCCGAGGACGGCGGCTAGCGCCGCAACCCTATCGGGATCACCGCCGGCCAGCAGCCACTGCCGGGGTGTACCCGGTTCGCCGCCGAGCACGAGGTCTTCCTGCGGGGTGGTCATGAATGCCGCGACCACGAGCGGGGGCTGGTCGATCGGCAGTGCCGCCAGCACGGTCTCCAGGCCCGGCAGCACGCCTGAGCCGGTGAACTGCCAGGCAGGAAGTCGCCACCCGCCACGGTCCTTCCAGCCGACGAGCCGCCCGGCTGCGAGCCTGTGCCGGATGCGGCTGGTGTCCACACCGACCGTGGCCGCCGCGTCGGACACAGTCAGCGCCGAGTCCCGCAGAACGGCCTGCGCGGCCACCGTCCTGGCCCGGGAATCGACTTCGTCCGGGCGGCGGGGGTGCAGGTCGAGGCCCACTTCGGTGAGTGTCTCCCGCTGGTCGGCCGAGAAGTACTCGGCCGGGTTCGGGTTGGGTGGCGAAAGCCGCCGTGCCGCGTCCTCGACCAGGCCCAGGAACTCACCGGGGGTGACGCGTAGCCCCGCTTTGGCCAAAACCGTCTCCAGCGCGATGCTCATGCGCATAGACTAGCGCGGATGTGCGGGTTCGTGCGGGTTTGTGAAGAATTTCACGAAGATGAATACAGATCGCACATAGTTCAACACGGTGTGTGCAACTCTTCCCACTATGCCGGGCGGAGGGTGCTCTGTCGAGAGGTGCGGCGATGCTGATCAGGCTGAACGTCCTGGAGGCGATCCGCAGCGGCGACGTCACACTGGCGTTTCGTCGCTGGCGCAGACCGACTGTCAAGGCGGGCGGAATGCTACGGACCGCGGTCGGCGTACTGGCTGTCGTGAGCGTCGAGCCGGTCGCGTTGCGGCGGATCACGGCCAAGGACGCCCGTCAAGCGGGCTATCGGACCCTCTCGGAGTTGACCGCGTTCCTGGCAGGCCGGGAAGGTGACGTCTATCGGGTCGAGTTGCGGTTCGTCGGCGAGGACCCGCGGGTGTCGCTGCGGGAGTCTGTGCCGGACGTGGCGGAGTTCGGCGAGATCCGGGACCGGTTGCGCCGGATGGACGAGCGAAGCAGGCGTGGACCGTGGACCCTCACTGTGCTCAGGCTGATCGCCGAGAACCCGGGTGTGCGCGCGCCCGCTCTCGCCGCGCGGCTGGGCCTGGAGACGCGGCCGTTCAAAGCGGACGTCCGCAAGCTCAAGGACCTGGGCCTCACCGAGAGCCTCGAAGTCGGCTACCGGCTCTCGGCCCGTGGCCGGGCGGTTGTCGGATAACAACCAACCTGTAATCGATCTGTCTGCTCTTGACACGTCGCGGGGTCCTCCCTAGCGTCGCGAGTAATCGTTTTCTCGGCCTCCTGGCGAGGGTTGTGGATGGACAACGGCGTCGTGCCACTGGTTGAACTGGTCCGGATCGGCAAGTCCTACGGCGGGGTGAGGGCTTGCCACGACGTGGATTTCACTGTGCACTCCGGCGAAGTGCATGCCCTGCTTGGTGAGAACGGCGCGGGCAAGTCGACGCTGATGCGCGTGCTCTGCGGCGATGTGACCGACCACAGCGGTGAGATCACTGTGGCCGGTCACGCCGTGCGTTTCCACAGTCCGGCTGACGCGCAGAAAGCCGGGATCGCCATGATCCACCAGGAACTCGACCTCGTGCCGGGGCTCTCGGTCGCGGAGAACATCTTCCTGGGGCGTGAACCCCGCACCCGGTTACGCACGCTGGACCGTCGCGCGATGACCCGTGAGACCCGCGATCTGTTACGCCGCACCGGAATCGACCTCGACCCGCGACGGATGGTCGGTGAGCTACGGACCGGCGAGCAACAACTTGTCAGTATCGCCAAGGCGTTGTCGCTCGACGCCAAGGTCCTGATCATGGACGAGCCGACGTCCGCGCTGTCTTCCGCTGAGGTCGACCGGATGTTCACCGCCATTGCCGAGCTGCGCCGGGGTGGCACCGCAATCGTCTACATCTCCCATCGGATGGACGAGATCGGCCGGATCGCCGACCGGGCAACGGTCCTGCGCAACGGCTCGGTGGTGGCGCAGTTCGACGCCAGGGACATGACCGCGGACCAGGCCGCTGAGGCGATGATCGGACGTCCGGTGCGGACGATGTTCACCGCGCACCACACCGACGAGGCCGGCGAGAAACTGCTTGAGGTCAACGACCTTGTCGTGCCCCGGTCGCGGCCCGGCCGCCGCGATCCGGCCGGGATCAGCCTCACGGTCCGGCGCGGCGAGATCGTCGGCCTGGCCGGACTGCTGGGGTCCGGCCGGACAGAGCTGCTGGAGACGCTGTTCGGCGCGGGCAGGCGCTGGACCGGCCAGATGTTCGTCAACGGCCGCCCTGTCCGGCCGCGAAACCCCCGGCACGCGATCCGGCTGGGACTGGTCTACGTCCCCGAGGACCGCCGGATCTCCGGGCTCTGCCTGGATCATTCGGTCCTCGCGAACACTGTGTTATCCATTGTGGACAGAATTGCCCGGCTCGGCGTGGTGCCGCGCCGCTCCGAGGTCGGTCAGACCCGCAAGATCGTCCGGGAGCTCGGGGTGAAGCTGGCGACCGTGTACTCGGCAGTGGCCACCCTGTCCGGCGGCAACCAGCAGAAGGTCGTCTTCGGCCGGATGCTGCTCACCGAGCCGGATCTGCTGCTGCTCGACGAGCCGACCCGCGGTGTCGACGTGGGTGCGAAAGCCGAGATCTACCAGTTGCTGGGCAAAGCCGCGCAACGCGGCATCGGTGTGCTGCTCGCGTCTTCCGAGCTGGCGGAGCTCGTGGGGGTCTGCGACCGGGTGATCGTCCTGCGCGGCGGGCGCACTGTCGCCGAACTGACGACGGCACATGCCGGTGAGGCCGACCTGCTCGCCGCTTCGATGGGGGAGGTCGTGCCGCTGTGACAAAACAGATGCAGGAGACCACGGACTTCGTAGCAGTCAGGCGGCCGAGTGTCCTGTCGATGGTGTTCCAGTTCCAGAGCCTGTTCGGGCTGGTCGCCGTGTTCGTCGCGGCGATCGTGTTCTCGCCCAGCCGCAACGGCGACCTGGTGTTCCTGTCCAGCGGGAACCTGTTCAACGTGGTGCGCGCGGTGTCCGAGATCGGGATCATCGCGGTCGGGATGACGTTCGTGATCCTGATCGGCGGGATCGACCTGTCGGTCGGCGCGCTGCTCGGCCTGGCCGCCGTCGGATCCGCGGTTCTGTTGGTGGAGAACGACTTCGGCCTGGTCCCGGCGGTGTCGATCGTACTGCTGGTCGGTCTGGTCTTCGGGTTGCTGCAGGGCGTGGCGTCGGCGGTGTTCAAGATCCAGGCGTTCATCGTCACGCTTGCCGGACTGCAGATCGCGCGTGGGCTGGCGCGGATCTGGTCGGGCGGTCAAGGCGTCGCGATCGCGTACGGCGACGGTCCCGGTGAGGCGCCGATGACGTTCTCGTTGCTCGGTGAACGGACATTCAACGGGCTGGTACCGATTCCGGCGCTGATCTTCATCGTGATCGCGGTCGCGGCAATCCTTTTCCTGCGGGGCACGGCGTTCTCTCGGCACGTCTATGCCATCGGCGGCAACGAGAAGGCTGCCCGGCTGTCCGGTGTCCCGGTCACCCGAGTGAAGATCATCGTGTTCGGAATCTGCGGGCTGCTCACCGCATTGGCCGGGATCATCCACGCGGGCCAGCTCAACCAGGGCAGCCCCAACGACGGCATCGGCTACGAACTCGACGCCATCGCGGCCGTGGTGATCGGCGGGACCAGCCTGGCCGGCGGCCGGGGTTCCGTGCTGGGCACGGTCGCCGGTGCGCTGCTTCTGGGCGTACTGAACAACATTCTGTCGCTCAACGGTGTGAACAACGACATCCAGCTGCTCATCAAGGGATTCGTGATCGTGGTCGTGGCCGGGCTGCAACAGCTCCGGCCGGCTGCCTGACCCTCGGCAAGGAGGAGAAACATGTCCTTACTCCGCGGCGGCGCCATCGCCGGTGTGGCCCTGGTGGTCCTTGCGGGCTGCGGGACCACGAGCGAGAACAGAGGCGGCGGCACACAGCAACAGGGCGCGCCGGCAAACTGCAAAGGCCCGGCCGGAAAGTATGTCATCGGCATGAGCCAGGCGAACGTGGCCGAGCCCTACCGGCAGCGAATGGACGACGACATCCGGGCAGCGGCCCGCGGCGTGCCACAGTTCGAGGTCCGGTTCGCCGACGCACAACAGGACAACGCCCGCCAGGTATCCGATGTGGACAATTTCATGACCCAGCAGATCGACCTGCTGATCATCAGCCCGAACGAGGCCAAACCGCTCACCGCGGTCGTGAAGAAGGCCTACGACAAGGCAATTCCGGTCCTCGTGCTGGACCGCAAGGTCGAAGGCGACGCCTACACCGGCTGGATCGGCGCGGACAACGTGGAAATCGGCCGTCAGGCAGGCAAGTATGTCGCGGAACAACTGCTGCCCAATGGCGGGAAGATCGCCGAGATCCGCGGCCTCGCAGGCTCAACTCCGGCCAAGGAACGCGGCGACGGCTTCCGCGAGTCCATCCGCGGCCGCAACATCGAAATCGTGGTCAGCCAGGACGGCGACTGGCTGAGGGAGAAAGGCCAGGAGAAGGCGGACGCCATCCTGAAGTCCAATCCGGACATCTCAGTGATCTACGCGCACAACGACCCGATGGCCGAAGGCGCCTACCTGGCTGCACGAGCCGCGGGCAAGCAGGACACCCTGAAGTTCATCGGGATAGACGGCCTGCCGATCCCATCAGGTGGCCTGAAAGCCGTTGAGGCAGGCCGACTCTCGGCAACCCTCATCTACCCCACCGCGGGCAGGGAAGCCGTCGAGTCGGCCAAGAAGATCCTGGTGGACTGCCAGCAGATCCCCAAAACCCAGACACTGCAAACCCAATTGATCACCAAGGCGAACGCAACGGAGGTGTATGCCCGAGCAAATGGCGGCTGACCTGCGAAAACTTAAAACTGTCAGACCCCTTCGGTAATGTGAAGATCAGGGGTCCCCTGGCCGAAATGCCACTGCAATGGGTGCTGTGCAGGACCCGGCAATGGGCGCCGTAAAACAGGCGCTGAAACGGGCGCCGAAACGGGCGCTGTAAACGAGTGCTGAAATCGGGCGCCGTGAACGGGTGCTCCGATGACCACTTCGATGACTACCGGGATCGTTGCCAGGATGCCATTGCGATGGTCGCCCGAGGATGTCGCCGTGATGTCTTGGGGATGTCTCTGTGGTTGGCGTCGGGATGCCCGCGGTGGGCGCTGAAATGGGCGCTGTGATGTCGCGGGATGTCGCTGTGATGGCCGGCGGGATATCGCTGGGTTTCTCACCAGGGTGGCGGCTCTGATCGATGTGCGGAGGGTGTCTGACCGGACAACACCATAATGAGGAGGCGGGATGCGCTTCGGGTCCCTGCTCGCATCGACACTTATCTCCGCTCTTGTCCTGACTCTGGCGCCGGGTGCGGCCGAGGCCGCGCCGCGGGCGGTCAGTGCGCTCGACAAGGGCCCTATCGGCTGGCAGGTCTATCGCGATGTCAGCCAGCTCGCCAGGTTGAGACCAGGTGCTGTGTCGCGCCAGTTCTCCAGTTTCGACCGGACCGGCGGCAATGACGACGGGTTCGAAGGCACCTATTCGTGTCTGCGCACCACGGCGACGGGGTGCGTGCTGGCCGAACGGGCTGGGCCCGGGCAGATCGACTCGATGTGGTTCACCCGGGACTTCGGCTCGATGGCGGCCAACGGCCGGATCAAGGTCGAGCTGGACGGCGCTGTTGTCCTGGACCGGCTGCTGCAGGAGGTTGTCGACGGAAAGGCCGGTGCGCCTTACCTTTGGCCGCTTGTCGGCAACGGTGAGGATACGTCCGGCGGCGCGGTGATCAAGGTGCCCATGCCGTACCGCGAGTCGATGCGCGTGACGCTGCAAGCGAATCCGCGTTTCTACCACGTGAGCTTCCGCGACTTCGCGGACGCCGACGGCGTGCAGACCTTCAACCCCGCCGACCAGGCGCTCGACGTGATCGCCAAACTTCGGGCGCACGGCATTCGCGACCCCAAGGGCGTTGCTGCCCAGCAGTTGCCGGTAGCCACGGGTTCGATCGCCACTGGTGCTTCGAAGAACGTGGCCACGATGGCGGGTTCGGGGTGGATCAGCCAGCTGCGGGTCAAGGTGCCGCAGATCCTCAGCAGTCCCCGGGTCGGCGACGACGGCCGGGCGTTCGCGATCGGCGGGTCGTCCACGTTCAAGGTGGCGATCGATCCGGCCAACCAGGGCGTGCGGATCACTCGGCGCTATGACCCGCAGGTGGGCAACCAGCGGGCGCGCTTGTCCGTCGACGGCACCCAAGTCGGGTTCTGGGAGAGCGGTGCCCGGATTTCGACTGGTCAGTGGCGCGACCAGACGATCATGGTGCCGCCCGCGCTGACCGCGGGCCGCGCGTCGCTGACCGTGCTGAACGAGTACCTTTCGTCTGATTTGGACGTCAACGAGTTCCGGTACGACATCCACAGCGATGTCGGCGGGGACTGGCGCCGGACCGACGTGATGGACGTCGGCCCGAATCATCCCGGCGACGAGCAGGCACACGGGTACACCATCCGCGGCCTGAACTGGCAGGGCTTTCGGGTGTTCCGGTACCCGGTCGCGACCGCCGACGTGACCCGGTCCGACGCTCTGCTGGCCGGCGTCCGGGTGGTGATCTCGTTTGACGGCAAGACAGGGGTGGACGCACCGCTCGGTGAGTTCTTCGGTTCGGGACTCGGCGAGTACGACACGCGTTCTCTGATGTCGTCCATCGACACCGCACCTGACGGCTGGTACACGTCCTGGTGGCCGATGCCGTACAGCCGTAATGCGACCGTGGTGCTGGTGAACGAGAGCGGCATCGCGCTCGGCGATGTGACCGTGGAAACCGAACACATCGACGATCCCGCGGTCGCCCCGGCGCTGCAGGCAGGCCGGCTCGGCTACTTCCGGGCCACCAAGCAGGCCGGGAACACCGTGCCCGGCCGGGATTTCACCTTCCTGGAGACCAGCGGGCGCGGCGTCTACTACGGCGTCACCCACTCCATGCGCGGCGACATCCCCAACGGCAACATGCGGCTCTACCTGGAAGGAGATGAACGGGTCTACGTCGACGGCGCGGCCACGCCGACGATCTACGGCACCGGGACCGAGGACTTCTACGAGTCCGGCTGGTACTTCCGCGACGGCATCACGTACTCCATGCCGCTCGCCGGAAACCCGGCGTGGGAGTTGAACGCCGACGGGTGCGCGCATGACTGCACCGGGGCATACCGGCTGATGGTCGGTGAGGCCGTGTCGTTCTCTTCCAGCCTGCGGTTCGACATTCAGCATGGACCTGTCAACGACGCGCCGGCCAACTACAGTTCGACGTCCTACTGGTACAGCCAGGCGCAGCCGGCCATATCGGAGACAGACGTTCTTGACGTGACCGACGACGCCAGCCGCGCGGCACACAGCTACCAGGCGACAGGCGAGACGCGACGGACGCTGCAGTCGACTTTCGAAGGCAAGGACGATCGAGTCGTTGTCACGGACGGTGTCGCCGTCACCACGGGAGCGATCACGTTCAACGCCAGGCTGGGCCCGGGCAGTACCGGCGCGCGGCTGCTGCGGATGGGCGATCAGAACGAGAGCTACCAGCAGGCAAGCGTTTTCGTCGACAGTGTTCTGATCGGTAATTGGCTGCAGCCACTGGGCAACACGTCGTCACGCTGGCTGGAGGATTCGTTCGAGCTGCCGGAGAGCATGGTGGCAGGCAAGACTTCGGTGAGTATCCAGATTGTGCCGGCTGGTCCGCCGGCTTGGACGGCTGCCCGGTACCGGATGCTGACCAAGACCGTGTGACAGCCGCGGTGAAGGTCACCTGCCTGGTGGCCTTCACCGCTTGCGGGTCGAACTGCCCCGAGTGATCAAGTTGGCGCGGAGGGTAGTCGTGGTGAAGGTGCGTGTGCTGTCCGCGATGCGTGCCATGAGCAGTTCGGCCGCGACTTTGCCGATGTCATAGGCAGGTTGCGACACGACCGAGAGAGGAGGGTTGACCAGCGGTGCCCACGGGGCGTCGTCGAACGCGACCACGCCGACGTCCTCGCCGAGCCTGAGGTCTAGTTCGGACAGTGCCTCCAGCACCCCGATGGCCATCGTGCTGTTGGCCACGAGCAAAGCGTCCGGACGTTCGTCTTGGGTCAGCAGGTCGATGGTGGCGTCACGGGCGCCGTCGGCACGGTACGCGGTGCGGCGGACAAACTTGGCTGAATAGCGCCGTTTTGCCGCCCGCGTGGCGTCCTTGTAGCCGGCGAGACGATCGTCGGCCGTGGGTATACCGATCGGGCCGGTGATGCAGCCGACCTGGTCATAGCCTTGCGAGATCAGATGGGCGGTCGCTTCTTTGGCTGCTTGCTTGGTATCCACCAGTACCATGTCGGCCGACGCGTCCGGCAGGTGGCGGTCCACCGCGACCAGCGGGGTCCCGCGTGTGGTCAGCGCGTCTACATTGGTCGCTGTCCCTGTTGGGGAGAGCACGACGCCCGCCACCCGCTCCTGGATCGCCACGTCGATGTAACGCCGCTCCTTGTCCGGATTCTCGTCGGCGTTGCACAGCACCACGGAATACCCCACTGCTTGTGCGACATCCTCGACACCGCGCGCAATCGATGTGAAGAACGGGTTCTCCACGTCGGAGATGATCAAGGCCAGTACCGCGGTCTCCTGGCGGCGCAGGTTGCGGGCCGGGCCGTTGGGCTGATAGCCCAGCTCAGCGGCTGCCGACAGCACCCGCGCGGCCAGTATCGGGTCTACTGTGGACTTGCCGTTCAGGGCCCGGGACGCGGTCGCCGTGGAGACTCCTGCCTTGGTCGCCACGTCATTGATGGTCGCCACAACCCACCGGCCTCACTCGAGTTGGAACCAGAATACCCACTGCGGCACGTCATGACGGCATCCCCCGAGCCGCACCATGTTGACACTACTCCGGCTGGAGAATAGCGTCATGAGTAATCGATTACTCGACTCTAGGGCAGTGTCGCCCGAACGTGTTGGAGGATTCGTGGCCCGGATCGGTGTGATCAGCATTTCCGACGGCCGAGACTACGTACACGGCGGGATCGCCGGTTTCATCCGTACCGCTGAGGACAAACTCGCCGACCGGCTCGGCGCGGCCGGGCACACGGTGATCCGCGGCAGCGCCCCGGTCAGTACCAACACGCTGGCCACCTCCGTCGCACGGGAAGTCGCGGCGGTGGGCGTGGATCTGACTGTGCTGCACTATGCCGTCTGGGCCTTCCCGCATTTCACGATGCTGGCCGCTGGGTCGCTGCCCGGCCCGTTGTTGCTGCTGTCCAACGTTGATCCGGTCCAGCCCGGCATGGTGGGCATGCTCGCCGCCGGTGGCGCTCTGGACCAGATTGGACGCGAGCACATCCGCCTGTGGGGTGACCCGGACTCGGCTGAGCTGATCATCCAGATCGGCGTGCACGCCAAGGCCGCCGCCGCGGTCGCGAGCCTGCGCGGCGCCACCTTCGGTCGGATCGGAGGCCGGCCGATGGGGATGAACACCGCGGTGGCCAACACGGATCAGTGGCAACGGCAGTTCGGTATCGACGTCGAGGAGATCGACCAGTGGGAGATCGTCCGGCGTGCCGAACTCGCCGACGCCGGGGAGAAAGTCAAGGCGCGGGAGTGGTTGGAGCAGCATGCAAACGTTCACTACGACGGCGAGAAGCTCACGCCCGCGTTGCTCGAACGGCAGATCGGCTCCTACATGGCGATGCGCGAGCTGATCGACGAGTGGAACCTGGACTTCACCGGGATCAAGGGGCAGCCGGAGCTGACGCAGTACTTCGCCACGATGGACATAGCAGAGGCGTTGCTGAACGATCCGTACGACTGGAACGGTCCGAAAGAGTCTCATGTCTGCGCGACCGAGGCGGACATGGACGGAGCGTTGACGATGCAACTATTCAAGCAGATTGCCCATACGCCGGTACTGTTCGCGGACGTCCGGCACTACCACAGCGACCGGGACATCTGGGACCTGTGCAACTCCGGGCAGCACGCAACCTGGTTCGCCGCCCGCAGCGACGACCCAGCCGAGAACCTCGCGCGGGTACACCTATATCCAGAGGTGTTCTTCTTCCCAGCGGGAGGCGCGTCCGTGCACCACCTGGCAGCGCCGGGCGAGATGACCCTGGGCCGCCTGACCCGTAAAGACGGCGCATACAGGATGCAACTGATGCTGGGCTCGTTCGAGTCATACGACGAGGACACCAATCAGGCCCTGATGAAACAGTCGACTTTTGAATGGCCGCACGCCTTCGCCAGGCTTGACGCACCGGCCGAGATGTTCCTGTCCAGGTTCGGTGCCAACCACATCCACGCCATACCTGGTGATCACCGTGCGACTGTGCGCACAGCCTGCTCCCTGCTGGGCGTCACTCTCGACGAGTTCACGCGGGCCTGACGCGCTTGTTGGTAAGGACATCAGGAAGGTGTCCTGGCGAAGTCTGCAAGGGACGGTCGTAGCTTGCCTCCAGATGCCTCGGGCAATTCGATCCTGTGTGGAGTGGACACTCGCGCCACCGAGGACTGCGCTGCCGGCCCAGGCTGAACTCACGCCCGTCGCCGTGAACCACTCATGGCGTGCAGCCAGACTTTTACTCACTGGCCGCCGGGATAGCGACCTCCGGCGCGGTCACCGACGGGAGCCGGATGCTGTTCCAGGGGGTTCGTTCGCGTTCTGGCTATCGGCCGCCAAACCCGTGCCGACCGGCAGCAAAGGCCTGCTTACGCTGCCCTGCTTCGCAGGCAAGCGAACCCCGAGCCTTGACCCGAATGCCAGAGGGGACCATCACACGTCTGACGCTCAGTCACAGCCAAGCCGGACTCTGGACCCGGATCGTCCCGGGTGACCGGACTCCAGCAGCAACTCCCTCGGAAACCAACGACGTCTGCACGAAATGAAAGCTGCTACCTGGACTGTGGCCGTCTGCGAGCCAGTAGTCGTTTGATCAGCCCGCGGCTGTCGACCGGTCGCGCGAGCAGCCGATGCTCGTGGACGTCCCGGGAAAACTGGGCTCCGCCTGGCTGGGATAGTGGCCGCGGTGCTGCTGCTGGCCGAGAATCTGGTGAACTGGCGGGCAGGCAAGAAATGGGCGGCGCTGTGGTCGACCTTGTTCGTGATGGTCGTGGTTCTGATATTGGTCGTCCTTCCGTAGCTGTGGGTTCGATGCGGGCCAGATGCTGTCAGTTCAGTGCAGACGCCGCCGAGTTCGACGGCGACTTCTTCGGCATCGCGCCACGGGAGGCGGCCGCCATGGACCCGCAGGTTGGCTTGCTTTGTTGGTGGATGGTTGTCAGCGGAGGTATGTCCAGGGGCAGGCGGTCTGGGTGAGGGTGGGGGATTCGGTTTGGGTGCGGGCGGTTTGGGGTGGGGCGCCATGGGTGGCGCGGTGGGCGGAAGAGTCGTCGAGGAGGAATTCGGGGCGTAAGTGGTCGGTGTCGTAGTAGCGGTGGAAGACGGGGGTCTGGGAGGGCGACATGGGCGGGACGATCCAGCTCCAGTCGGCGGGGCAGGTGCGGCCGGCGCGTTGTTCCTTTTCCAGGTGTTTGATGAAGCGGTCGGATTCGGTGTGGTGGTCGGTGATGGTGACGCCGGCTGCCGCGTAGGAGTGCAGGACGGCACGATTGAGTTCGACGAGGGCGCGGTCGCGCCAGAGGGTGGTGGCGTTGCTTGTGTCGAGGTCGAGGCGGCGGGCTATCTCGGGCAGCAGGTCGTAGCGTTCGGTGTCGGCGAGGTTGCGGGCGCCGATCTCGGTGCCCATGTACCAGCCGTTGAACGGGGCGGCGGGGTAGGAGACGCCGCCGATGACCATGCGCATGTTGCTGATGGCGGGCACGGCGTGCCAGCGCAGGCCGAGTTCGGCCAGCCAAGGCAGATCAGGATGCGTGATGGGGACTTCCTGCACCGCGTCGGAAGGCAACTCGTACAGCCGGGGACCTGACTCGGCGGTCTCGATGACCACGGGCAGGACATCGAAGGCGCCGTGCGGCTCGGCCGGGCGCCAGCCGAGTTTCGTTACCGAGTCGGTGAAGCCCAGGTATCGGGGATCGCCGATCACACTCCCGTCTTCTTGTGGGTACGCCGCATAGCGAATCAGTTGCTCGTTCCAGATGCGCGGAGCAGGCCTGCCGGGGCCCTCCGGGGCGAAGACCGACATCAGGGGCCGGATCTTGCCGCCGTTCCACGCCTGCCGAAGGTGCTGTACGCACTGTTCGGCCACGTCATCAGCGGTGCGCACGGCCCGCAGGTCGCGGACACGCAGGCTCCGCCAGTACAGGCGACCGATGCAGCGTGCGCTGTTGCGCCACGCCACCTGGGCGCCGAAAGTCAGCTCGGCAGTGGTGTGCTGGTAGGTGCCGGTCAGGTCGATCTCCGCGTGCACCCAGGCCACACGCCGGTCGACGTCACCGGCGTCCGGGTGCTCCGCGTGGAACAGCCTGACGAACTCCTCGGCTTGGCCAGGGTCCACCGGTTCGTCCGGTGGCGGCGGTGGACTGGGAGCCAGAAGATGATCGGATGGCTGCCAGGTACCGGGTCTGTCGCCGCTGACGATCACGGGCCGAAATCTAACCGTTATCGATGTCAGCGGCAACGCATTCCGGCGCTGTCACCGTCTTGTGTGTATGGCAGGCAGAGCGGGACTACCGAGAGTTGATACGCGCAGGATCGTTGCTGGTGGGGCGATTGCGATCGCCATTGGTGCGGCGGCCGCCGCGGCGCCGGCAAGTCTGACCATGCAACCAGTGGATGTGGTTATTGACACACCGTCCGGTGCGATCTCGCTTGTGTCGTTCAACTCCTGCGAGACCGCTCTGAACGGTTTCAGGCGGGCCGCGATGCCGTACGTCGGACTGTATGGGTTCAGTGGCCCGTCCTACATGGCAACGGACTCCCGCAGCGGTGGCATCGCACTGGACGCCGTGCCTGCCGCGCCGATGGCTGCCGGAGCGCCTCAGCAACAGAGCGGGAAGGCCGCCGCCGGGCAAAGCGAAAGCGCGGCCGGCCAGGGCACTCGCCAGACACCCGGCCATTCCACCACCAACACTCATGAGGCCGGTGTGGACGAGCCGGACATCGTGAAGACCGATGGCAGAAGGCTGGTGTCGATCGCCGACGGACGGCTCAAAGTCGTCGATGTGGCCTCCCGCAAGGTGACAGGCACCCTCGACGTGCCCGATGTGTATGTGTCGAACATGCTCATCTCCGGCGACCGCGCCCTGCTTGTGACCAACCAGAGCAATGCCATCGTCTACGACATGCCGATGCCGCCTGGCCGTGGCAAGCCCATGCCGGGCATGCCGCTCGGTATGGGGTCGAAACTGCTGCTCGTCGATCTCGTTGGTACGCCTCGGATCCTGGGTAGCCTGGCGGTTGACGGCGGATACGTGGACGCACGCCAGATCGGTAGTGTGGCCCGGGTTGTCGTGCGCAGTCAGCCGAAGCTGAAGTTCGCCTATCCCGACGGGACACGGACACCCGCCTCCTTGCTGAGTGAGAACCGCGAAATCGTGTCGAGTGCGCCGATCGACGACTGGCTGCCCCGCTATCAGCTCGAACGCGAGGGCGCGAAATCCGAAGGCCGCCTGGTCGACTGCAACCGGATCAGCCACCCCGCGTACTACACGGGTACGGGCATGCTTACCGTGCTCACGCTTGACCTGACGCGGGATCTGGGTACCGGTGACCCCGTTTCCGTTGCCGCGGACGGCGATACGGTCTACGGGTCCGGCTCGAGCCTCTACATCGCCGATGATCATCAAAGCCGCATGGTCCCGATGACATTCGACCGGACGACCACGCCCGGAATCCCGCGGCTGCCGGACAGGACCCAGATCCACCGGTTCGACATCGCCGGCTCCGGCCCGCCGAAATACGCCGGCTCGGGCGAGGTCGAAGGCACCCTGCTCAACCAGTTCTCGCTGTCTGAGCACAATGGACATCTCCGGGTCGCCACGACTGTGGGCCAGCCGGGTGGTCCGAACGCTCCGCAGCAGTCGCACAGCATGGTGACTGTCCTCGCGCGTGGCCCGAACTCGCTGACCGAGGTCGGCCGCGTGGACGGGCTGGGCAAGGGCGAGCGGATCTACGCGGTCAGATTCTTCGGACCGGTCGGGTACGTGGTCACGTTCCGGCAGGTGGATCCGTTGTACACCCTGGACTTGTCGCAGCCCGCCAAACCGCGCGTGGTCGGCGAGCTGAAGATCACCGGGTACTCGGCCTACCTGCACCCGGTGGGCGAAGGCAAGATTCTCGGCGTGGGCCAGGAGGCCACCGACCAGGGCAGGCGCCTGGGCTCCCAGGTCTCGTTGTTCGATGTCGCCAACCCGGCGGCGCCGAACCGTCTTGCCCAGTACCAGATTGAGGGCGGATCGTCCGAGGTGGAGTACGACGCGCACGCCTTCCTGTACTGGCCGGAGCGCAACCTCGTGGTGGTCCCGGTGATGGACACGAAGATCGCGCGCTCGTTGAACGGCGACTACCAGCAGGCCAACTACGCCCTGGTGCTCAGGATCGACCAGGGCAGGCTCACCGAGGCCGGCCGGATCTCGCACACCAACGGCATGATCAGGCGGTCGCTGGTGATCGGCGACGAGTTGTGGACCCTGTCGGACGCCGGGCTGATGGTCAGTGGACTGGACGGGCTGGGACAGCGGGCTTGGATCGCGTTGCGGTGAGTGGCGCATGCCTCCACGTTAGTCGAACGGATGTTCGATCGGCATCACTCGATCGGGTAGCGTGCTGATTTCCTTGGCGGACAAGGGTTTGAAGACCGTATGGATGGCCGGGTCGCCGGTGACGGCGGCCCGGGCCAGCAAGATCGCGCCGGCGGTCCAGGTCGTGCGTTCGGCCGGCCAGATCACCTCGTTGGCGAACTGGTAGCCCGTCCAATAAGAACCGTCTTCGTGGCGGAGCAACTCGATGTCTGCCAACAGGTCCTGAACGCGCCCGTCACCACGCAGAGCCAGGGTCAACGCGAGCTCGGCAGTCTCGCCACCGGTGACCCACGGCTGGTCCCGCACGCACCTGACGCCCAAGCCGGGCTCGACGAACCGATCCCAGTCGCGGGAAAGCCGTTCTGCGGCAGCGGATCCAGTGAAGATCGAGCAGAGTACCGGGTAGTACCAGTCCATCGAGTGTGGCTTGGCGGCGAACAGTTCCGGCCGGTTGCGGATCGCAGTGGCGACATTGGCGGCAGCCGCGATCCAGTCCGGCCGCGGCTGACCGACGCGGGCGGCGATGATGGAAGCGCAAAGCAGCGACTGGTGGATACTGGCGCATCCGGCCAGCAGGAACTCTTCGGACGTGTCCCGCCACCGGATCGGGCCTTCAGGAGACTGCATCTGGAGGACAAAATCCATGGCAGCCCGCACGGTCGGCCACAACTCCACCAGAAATGAAGTGCCGCGGAGCAATGAGTGATGTAGGACGCCGACCGCGACATAGGCGGTGAAGTTGGCGTCCTTCGCCGGATTCGTGACGGTCCCGTCCTGATACTCCGCATACCAGGAGCCATCGGCATTCTGGGTTCTGGCGAGCCATCGATAGGCGGCGGCCGCTTCCTCGGGATAGCCACCGATGTCGAGTCCCATGGCCGCCTCGATGTGATTCCACGCATCCGCCGGACCACCGGGATACCACGGAATCGCGCCGGAATCCTGCTGAACCGAAGCGATCCATGCCGCCGTCATGAACCGGGCTTCCTGGCATAGATGACAAGACTCTTGCCGAGGAAGGGGTTCAGCATCCGTTCGAGCAGGCGGACGAGTTTGGGTCCACGCATGATGTCCCAGCACAGGAACTGGTGATAGAGACGGACGACGGCTGTGTCGTTCTCCGGCCCGGCGGCGCATTTGAGCCACCAGTAAGGAGAATGCAGGGCGTGCGCGTGGTGCGTCCGGACCGGCTCCAGACCGGCGGCCCGCAATTGCCTGATCAGCCCATTCCGGCGATAGATCCGGACATGGCCGCCCTCGACCTGGTGATATGAATCGGAAAGCGCCCAGCAGATTCGTTCCGGCCACCAGCGCGGCACGGTCACCGCGATCATGCCGCCGGGTTTCAGCACCCGCGCGGCTTCGGTGATCATTGCCTGATCACCGGGGACGTGTTCGAGGATCTCGGCCGCGATCACCCGATCGAAGCTGCCGTCGGGAAAGGGCAGCGCGAGTCCACTGGCACGTAGTGCGAGCGTCGCACCGGCGGTGTCCCCGGCGTCGGCCAGAGCCTGGAACATATCGCGGACGTCTTTCAAGTCAGCGCTGTTGACATCGAGCGCCACGACATTCGCGCCACGTTTGCCTGCTTCGAAAGCGTGCCGGCCGCCGCCGCATCCGAGATCAAGGACACGGTCGCCTGGCCCGACTCTGAAACGGCCGAAATGGACGGTCAGCAAGGACGCACGCTCCCGAGCAGTTCGTGGTAACAGGCAACGGTCTCCTCGGCGGTCCGGCGCCAGCTCAACTGACTGGCACGAGCGATACCTGCCTGTCCGGCACGTGCTCTCGCCGCGGAATCGGCCAGCAAATCGGTCAGAGCGCGGGCGAGCGCGGCCGAATCGCCGGGCGGGACCAGCATTCCGCCGTTGCCGACCACTTCCGGCAAGGCCCCGCCAGTGGTCGCGACGACCGGGACCCCGCACGCCATTGCTTCCACCGCGGGTAAGGAGAACCCTTCGAACAGGGATGGAACGCACACGATCTCGGCACTCGCGATCAGTTCCGCGTACTCGGCGGCCGGAAGGTTTGCCACAAATGTGGCGTCACTCTGCCGGGCCGGTTTGGGACGCCCGATCACCAAGAGTTCGCAGTCCCGTTGACGCCGGGCCTCGGCGAACGCGGCCAGCAGATAGTCGAGTCCTTTCAGGGGTTCGTCCGCGCTTGCGACGCAGACGATCCTGCCGGGCACGGGTTTCCCGGGACGGAAGATCCGATCGGCACTGAGCGGCGTCACCCGGATACGGGCCGGCCGCACGTCCATCCGCGAGATGATCTCTGCCCGGGAAGCCGACGAAACCGTGAGGACCAAAGGCAGGCGCTGAGCCACTCGGCGCTGCATCCGGGTGAACCGGTACCACCGTTGAGAACCGGATGTCATCTCGCTGTCGATGCTCACCGGGTGATGGATTGTCGCCATGACAGGAACGCCACGAATGCCAAGCAGGCCGTACCCCAGGCTTTGGTTGTCGTGCACCACATCGAATTCACCACGTCTTGCTGCCAAGTGTCGCCTGACGCGCAACGAGAATGCCAACGGCTCGGAGAAACGGCCGAGCCGCATGCCGGCGAACTCCACCCAGTCCGGGATTCGGCGCAGTTCCGACAGCCGAGGTGTGCGGAACGGGTTCGGTTCGGCATAGAGGTCGAGCCCAGGCAGCTTGGTGAGCCGGACACCGGGATCGACAACTGGATATGGCGGCCCGGCGATCACTTCGACATAGTGCCCCAGCGCGGCCAGTTCCCGGCTCAGATGCCGGATGTACACGCCTTGGCCGCCGCAATGCTCCTTGCCGCGATAGGACAGCAGCGCGACCCGGAGGCTCACGGCTCAGCCGCCGAGTTCTCGAACCCTCGCGGAGATCTTGAGTGTTTCCGGATGGTCGAGTCGTTTGTGCAGCCGGACCGACCTGTCCCATAACGGCTTGAGCAGGGAAACGTTGTCCCAGTGGATGATGACGCCGATCTCGAGTGCGCGTGGATCGTCATCCGCTAGCTCCGCCACGATTCGGGCGAGCCGCCGGCGGTTCTCCAAAACAGGGGGGGTTGCTCGTTTTCGAGGGTATAGAAGTAATAGTTCAGCCGGGCGTTCACGGTCACATCGTGGTGCGGCCCGAGTTCGGCCTCGGCATCGGCGATCAGTTCGAGAGAAAGCCGCGCGGACTCCGTACCATCGCCGAGTTTTCCAATGACCACGGCGTGCAGGTGACGTGCGTGCAAGGTCTCTTCGTTCTCGGCGCCGAGGATTGCGGTCGTGTCGTCGACCAGTGATCGCAGCTGTTCACGTGACTCCTCGAAGGATGCGAGCTCGAACAGCAGGTAACCGATGTTGTTGCGGATACTGAAGATCTCGGGATCGGCGCGGTCGAGGACCTCGGTGGCAATGGGGAGCAGATTCTGGAAGCCGGTGAGGGCCGCGGCGCGGTCGCCTGTTTTGCCGACGGCGGTGAGGTATCGGGCCTGGGCGACAATGGCCAGGCGCGAGCGGGAGCCTTCGGCGGCGATGATTCGCTGCCGCCAGAAGTCCCAGAGATCGCGGTTTTCGGCGGGAACGGCCGGGGCACGGTTTGTCAGGCTCTGGAGTGCCTCCTCTTTCAGGCCTGCCTGCCAGCAGTGTTCGGCTTCGGCCGCGTCGGCGTAAACCTGTTCGGGTGAACCGGATGCGCGGTCTGAGATTGGTGCCAGAGAGGCCAGCGCGCTGACGAGAGCATTGTGTGCTGAGGCTGATCCGGGTGGGCCATCGGTGAAACGGGTGACAGTTTCCGCAGGTGTGCCGGCGTTTCTGCGGCTGACCATGGCGGCTTCGTGGACGATGAAGTCACGGACCGCACTGACCGGACAGCCACTTGCGGCAACCAGCAAAGTGGTCGGAAGCTGGGCTTTCCCGGCGGCGTTGAGCACGTCGAGAACAGGATCGTTGTCCGGCGGCACAGCGACCTTGCCGGGAAATGAGATCGGCCTGTCGATGACATGGCCCTGGATACTGCGCGCCGAGCCGGATTCCAGGATCTCGTTGAGGACAACGACCGTGCCCAGCCGCACGGTCCGCTGGGCCGGCAGTTCTTCCCGGGATGCCAGTACGAGTTGCAGCTTCCCATTGAGAGCACGAGGATCCAGCGCACGGCGGAATCGACTGCGGAGGGTCTCCGGCAGATTGTCGATACCGTCGACCGCGACCCGGATTTTCTCGTTGATCCCGGCGAGCGGGCCGAGGACGGCTCGTTGAAACGAATCCGCGGCCTGCCAGGCGGCGGAATCGGCGGAATCCCGGTACGCGGCAACCGCGTCAGCGAACCCGGGAACTGAACGGCTGAGCTGACGGGCCAGCTCGGCCGCGATCCGCTCGGCGGTATCCGTGGCGGACAAGAAAAGCACGGCGTCCATCAGCTTCGGCGGGACGAATCGCTCAGCGACCGAAGGTCGCGCCAGTGCGGCGATCATGCTGGATTTGCCCGAACCCGCCGGGCCGTTGACGGCCACAAAAGTCGTGCCGCTCAAGATAATGCTGACCAGCGACGCGAGGGCGTGCGGAGGGGTGTAGTCCCGGGTCAATCGGTCGATCTCAGTGGATGCCGGGTTGTCGGCGGCGGGCGAGCCGCGCCACGCCTCGGACGAGTTCATCGCCAGCCACAGTCCCTCGTCGCCGGTCTCGATCTCGCGACGGCCGTCGAACGCCAGGTGCACAGCGGTCTGCATAGGACAGAGAGATGCCAGCACGGTCTTCATGTCCGGGCAGCGCAGGCGTTCGCCGAGTTTGGGATGCCCGGATCGCAGCACTTGCACCAGTTGCCGGCTGAAGCAGCCGTTCGCGGCAGTGCGTTCGTCGGACGCGGTGAGGACTTCGAAGCGCCGCCCCGCCTGGCCGACGATCTTGATCCAGCGGCCGGCGGCCTGCTGGGCGGCGATTCCGGCGTGGCACGTGTCGAGCAGCAGGACCAGGCCGTCCAGCATGGAGTGCTCGGCGAGCAGTTCCTTGACCCGCTGCGCCAGCATGAAAGCGGTCCGGCTGGACGGCGGCAGCTTGGTGTCCTTGGTCAGGAAGTAGAAGTCGTCGTCGGTGTATTCGCCGTGCCCGACCAGCGCGATGAACAGCGTGGCCTCGTCTTCGGAAGCCCGGGCGAATGCCTCGGTGATCGCGTCGTCGAGTTCGCCGACGGTCGGGTCGACGAGCATCGGACGCTCCGGCAACGCGGGCACGCACCCGCCCACGGCGGGATCCAGCAACGCGGTGGCGACGTCGCTGGCAGCGTCCGGCAGGAACGACAGCAGGTTCAAACCCTCACACTGGGATGCGATCACCAGCGCTCGACGTTCTCCCACGCGAATCACGATAGCCTCACCGCATGGCGGAGGTCGTACTCGTCCACGGGATCGCGCAGGAACAGAAGTCGGCGGACGGCCTCGAAGCCGAATGGCTGCCCAGCCTGGCCGGTGGCGTCCGGGTGGCAGGCCACCCCGAGCTGGCCGACCGGTTGTGGCGGACCAGGCAGATCGACATCCGGATGGCCTTCTACGGCGATCTCTTCCTGTCCAAGGACCAGCAGGGCGCGTCCGACGAACTGACCGGCGCGGAGTGGGAATTCGCCGAGCAGCTCGCCGCCGAATGGCTGCAACGAGCCGCTGAGGATTCGAGCCGCGAGTCCGACCGGGTCGTGGCCGAGCGAGAACTACAAGGTCAGATCGGGGAAACGCAGGGCGCGCGGGCGGCGTTGCGGCCGTTGATCAACAGTTTGACCAGATTGAGGCCGTTCGCGAAGTTCGGCGTCGCGCTCGCGGAACGCGTCGTCGTGAAGGCGTTGCGCCAGGTCACGCGCTATCTGACCGAGGAGGAGATCCGCGTCGCGGTGCAGCAGCGGGTCGGCGCCTTGATCGGCGAGGACACCAAGGTCATCATCGGTCACTCGTTGGGCTCGGTGGTCGCCTACGAGGCCGCTCACCAGCTTGAACGCCCGCTGCCACTGTTGTTGACCCTCGGTTCGCCGTTGGGCCTGCAGACGATCGTCTACGACCGGCTACGGCCACAGCCACCGGGCGTGCCGCCGAAGGTTCAGCGCTGGGTCAACATCGCCGACCAGGACGACCTGGTCGCCGCGCGCCCCAACCTCACAGCGTTGTTCCCGGGAGCCGACGGCGTCCTGGAGAGCGCGTACACAGTCGACAATGGCGCCAAGCCGCATGAGGCGACGTTTTACCTGGCCAAGCAGCAAATCGGCGCGCCGGTCGGACAAGCCCTCCAATCGTCCTAGGCGTCCGCGCTGGACGTACAGCGAGTGACGAGGTGTACTCAGAGCGCGGTACGGCGGTCTGGGGGTACGCCGTGCCGCATCTTGACGTCAGCGCCAGTGCGGGAGTACACCTAGGAATGTAAACGTTTTCATACGCCGCCGCCTGATCCGAAGGGACCGCGTGAGCATGGCGAATGATCGTTCCCGTCGCGACTTCCTGAAAGCATCCGGCCTGGTGGCGGCCGGGGCGCTGCTGCCGGGGACGGCGTACGCGGCGCCGGCGTCCCCCTGGGACGAGGTGCCGGTCATCCTCGGCCGGATCGTCCCGCCGAGCTTCCCGGACGTGGCCTTCGATGTGACCGCGTACGGCGCGAAAGGCGACGGCAAGACCAAGAACACCGAAGCCTTCCGCAAGGCCATCGAGGCGTGCAACAAGGCAGGCGGCGGCCGGGTGGTCGTACCGTCAGGCAGCTTCCTGACCGGCGCGGTGACGCTGCTGTCCAACGTGAACCTGGTCGTCTCGAACGGCGCCACGCTGAAGTTCAGCACCGACCCGAAGGACTACCCGCGGATCTTCACCCGCTGGCAGGGGATCGAGTGCATGAACTTCTCGCCGTTCATCTACGCCCGCGGCCAGCAGAACGTCGCGATCACCGGGCCCGGCACGATCGACGGCCAGGGCCCGTCCGGCCCCTGGTTCGACTACGACGACAAACGCGGCCCGGACTGGGACCGCCTACAGCAGATGGCGGTCGACAATGTGCCCGTGACCAGCCGGAACTTCGGATCCGGGCACTATCTCAAGCCGAACATGATCCAGCTCTACGAGTGCCGGAACGTCCTGGTCTCCGATGTGTCGCTGCGCAATCCGGCAATGTGGACAATCCACCCCGTACTCGCGAAGAACGTGACAGTTCGCAACGTGAAGGTCTACAGCCGTGGCGGCATGGTGGACGGCTGCGACCCGGAAGCCAGCTCCGACGTGCACATCACCGGCTGCCAGTTCGACACCGGCGACGACGGTGTGGCGATCAAGTCCGGCCGGGACACCGACGGCCGCCGGATCGGTGTGCCCAGCGAGAACATCGTCATCCAGAACTGCACGCACCTCGGTCGCTGGGGCGCGCTGACCGTCGGCAGCGAGATGTCCGGTGGCGTGCGCAACGTGTTCTTCGAGGACTGCACCATCAAGAAAGGCTCGTCGTACAGCGCTTTCCACGTGCTCTACATCAAGACGAACAAGCGCCGCGGTGGCACGGTCGACGGTGTGCACGCGCGACGGATCCGCGCGACCGGCGTGCAGCGTGAGGCGATCAACGTGACGCTGAACTACAGCCTGACCGGGCCGGGTTTCGGGCCGATCGTGAATCCGGCGGTCCGCAACATCACTGTGGACGGCATGACCGTGGAGGGGGCCAGCTACGCGCTGAGCCTGGACGGTCTCAGCGACTCGAAGATCACCGGTGTGTCGATCTCCAACAGCACCTTCACCAAGATCGGCACGGCCACCCCGAAGATCAAGAACGCCGCCAAGCCCGCGTACAGCTCCGTGACCGTGAACGGCAAACCGCTGACCTGATGGGCGACCACTGGTGCACGACCCGCCGCCAGGTATGAGGATGGGAGGGTGACCAGCGAACAGCCGGATCCCCGGCGGTGGCGAGCGCTCTCGGTGACCCTCGGTGTGGGTTTCATGAGCCTGCTCGACGTGAGCATCGTGAACGTTGCCCTGCCCTCGATGCAGATCGGGCTGAACGCGTCCGCGGGCGACGTGCAGTGGGTGGTGTCGGGGTACGCGTTGGCGTTCGGGCTCACGCTGGTCGCCGGCGGCCGGCTTGGTGACGCGTTCGGCCGCCGGGCGATCTTCATCGTCGCGCTGGCCGGGTTCGTGCTCACCAGCGCGCTGGCCGGTGCGGCGCCGTCGATCGAGTTGCTGATCCTGGCCCGGCTGGTGCAGGGTGCGTCGGCCGGATTGCTGACGCCACAAAGCTCCGGGCTGATCCAGAGCATGTTCAGCGGCGCGGAACGCGGCAAGGCGTTCGGACTGCTGGGCGCGACGATCGGGATCTCCACGGCGGTCGGGCCGATTCTCGGCGGGCTGATCATCGCCGCGTTCGGCGCGGAGTCCGGTTGGCGCTGGGTGTTCTACGTCAACGTGCCGATCGGCGTCGTGGCCCTGATCTTCGCCGCGCGGTTGCTGCCGAAAGAGGAACGCCGTCGGATCGATGTGCGCAAGGAGATCGACTTCCTGGGTGCGTTCCTGCTCGGCCTCGCGGTCGTCTGCGTGCTGTTCCCTGTGGTTCAGCTGGAAGGCGGCGGCGCGACCCAGTGGTGGTTGCTGGTGCTGTTCCCGGTCGCGGTCGTGCTCGGATTCCTGTTTGTCCGTTGGGAACACCGGACTGTGCGCGAGGGCCGCGAGCCCCTGTTGGACATGCGGCTGTTCACCAATACCGCGGGATTCGCCTCGGGCGCGGCGATCGGCGCGGTCTACTTCTGTGGCTTCGCCGGGATCTTCGTGGTGCTGGCGATGTTCTTCCAGAGCGGGTTGCACTACACCGCTTTGGAATCCGGGTTGGCGGTGACGTCGTTCGCGCTCGGTTCCGCGGTGTCGGCAGCGGTTGCCGGGCAACTCGTCGCCCGGTGGGGACGCAGAATCACTGTTACGGCGTTGAGCGTCGTCGCGCTGGGAATGGCGGCGGCCGGTGTGGTGGCGTTGCTCGTCCCGGCCGACGGGGCCGGCTTGTGGATGTCGATTCCGTTGCTGCTGGCCGGTATCGGTGGCGGCGCGGTGATCGCGCCGAACGTGACACTGACACTGGAGAACGTGCCGGTCCGGATGGCCGGTGCGGCCGGGGGCGCGATGCAGACCGGGCAACGGATCGGGACCGCGATCGGCGCCGCGTTGCTCGTGGCCGCGTTCCACATCGGCACCAATGTGGCCGGTGGGCGGTATCAGGTGGGTATGGCCGTCGCGATAGGCGTGGCCGTGCTCATCATCATGATCGCCGTGCTGCTCGCGGCCCGGGAGTTGCGCACTCGCAAGACGTGCACGATCGATGAAAGTCTGTCACAGCGCTCTGTGATATCCAGTCAGTAACTATTGTGCTTCTCTCGTGCGTGGCCGACTCACGCACGAGAGAAGGTTAACCACACTTAACGACGGCTGCGCAGCCGCCAGCCACCACCACTGCTGCCCACCCGCGAGCCGATACCGGCCAGATGCAAGGCGACGCACAGGAGTCCGGCGGTCACGATGGTTCCCGCGGTGACCGTCTCGCCGAGAGTCGCGTCGGCCAGATCGAGGATCAGGGCGAGCGCGAACAGAACCGCACCGATGACGGCTAACATGCTGCCTCCAACCTTGGTTTGTGCATCGGAATACCCCCCGTGGCCGGAGTTCAACCGCGGCAAGTGCTCCATGTGGGTGGCGACGGAAGGGGTACCGGTACGGAATCATGGATTCAGTGCGCGCCCTGCTGATCTGCTATTCGGTGTCTCGCGTGGGGGTGAATACTCCCGGTGCGGGCCTGGCCCGAATGATCACTTCGTTAGGACGCTGGTGGCATCCAGCCGAGAACGTGTGGTTGGTGGCTACCGGTTATCACTTGGACGAGGTCCGTGACATCCTGGCCTCGCAACTGGATCCTGGTGATCAATTGCTCGTTCTGGACGTCCACGGGCAGCCCTGGGCATGCTCGGGCGTCTATCCGGAGGCCGAGGCGTGGATGGCCGATCACGTCAGCGGCCGGGTGGACTGAGACCATGCCCGGGCCAGGGGGATCGCGACGACAACCCCGGCGCTGCCCGCGATCGCCACGGCGAGTGAAGCGCCTGCCAGATCGGCGAGCGCGCCGGCCAGCAACGCGCCGATGCCTTGTGCGGTAAGCGCTGCGGTTGCCAGCAAGCCGATCCCTTGTGCCCGCCCGCTGTCGGGTAGCAAGCGCATCGCAGTCGCGGCGCATTGCAGTGTGTATGCGGTGCTGAACGCGCCCGTCAACGCGAACAACACCATCGACACGGCCAGATCCGGCCGCAGCAGGCAGAACACCAACGGGACCCCGGCCAGGATGCCAAGCAGGCCAAGCACTCTGAGCCGATCCTGCTCGCCGACGAACCGGGTGAACACATACGCGCCGATGATGCTACCGACCGGATGGCTCGCCATGATCAAGCCGACCGCGAACGCGCCGAGGCCCAGCTCCGCCGCGTACGGTGCCGCAAGGCTTTCCGGTGCGATGTAGAACAGCGACAGCCACGAGATCAGCGCTATCAACCGCAGCCTTGGATCCCGCCAGATCGCACTGAAGGAACCACCGGATGCCTTGTTCCCGGCGGTCCGGGAAGCCGGCCTGCGGCGCACGCCGAACGCGATGACAACGGCCGACACCGCGAACGTCAACGCGTCCAGCCCCAACGCGAGGTACGGGTTGAGCAGGCTCACCAGAAAGCCGCCACCGGCGAACCCGGCGACCTGTGCGGACTGCACGGTCACGTTGCGCACGGCAAGCCCGACGACATAGCGGTCGTCGGAGAGCACATCGGGCAGCAGAGCCAATTGGGCTGCCTTGAACGGCCCGTTGGCCATCACCACGGCCGTCAGCAGCAGACAGAGCAACCAGAACGGAACACCGGGAATCGCCATCCCGGCCACGAGCACGGCTCGCAGCACGTCCGCGACGATCATCACCGCGCGGCGCGGGAACCGGTCGCCGAGACCCGACAACAACAACCCGCCGAGCATGGTCGGCAGATACGTCAGCGCGAAGGTCAGCCCGGTCAGCGCGGCCGAGTTCGTCTGCTGGTAGACCAGCACCGACAGGGCGACCCGGGCGAGCTGGTCACCGGCCTGCGACAGCAGTTCGGCCAGCCAGATGGCCCGGAACTCGCCGACGGCGAGCACGGATCTGAAGCTGGCCGCCCGGACTGTCACGCACCGAGGGTAGTTTTTTGGCAACAGTATGTGAATCGTGTATTCGAGGGATACTTTTCGGCCTCTTTTACGTCAGAGGGAAGTCACGTGTCGATCCGGTGGGGGTCGGATCGACGTGTAGGTGAGAGCAGTCCGCAAGGGGCCGCACACCGAAGCACTGACAGAGGGAAAAGGGGAGCCGAGATGACCACCATGATCAGCCACAGGGACCGGGCCGTTCTGCGAGCCGTCGCCGCAGGCCGGTGTGAGATCGCCGGAGTCTGCCTGAGCATCGACGGCGTCGGCTGCTGCGACCAGTTCGCCGCCATGCGGCTGGCGCAGGCCGGTCTGATCGCCGCCGCGGGGCCTGAGCCAGAACGAGCGCGCCTGACGCCGTCTGGACAAGCCCTGCTGGCGGCGGCGTGACTTAGCGCGAGTCCTACCAGGCCACCCGGCCGTTGTCGTCGAAGAACTCGCCGGTGGGGCCGTCCGCGCCGAGCGTCGCCAGCTTGACGGCGATCGCAGCGCCCTGCGCGGCGGTACGGAAACCGGCGTGGTTGGTCAGATCTGTGTCGCAGTAGCCGGGGCAGGCGGCGTTGATCAGGATGCCGTCCTTGGCGAACTCCTTGGCGTACTGGACTGTCAGTGCGTTCAGCGCGGTCTTCGACACCGGATACGTTGCCGACGCGGGCATCGCGGCGAGCGGGCTTTCCGCGTCGGTCATCGAGGCCAACGACCCGACAGTGCTGGACATGTTGACAATCCGGGGTGCCGGCGACCGCAAAAGCAGCGGCAGCATGGCATTGGTCACCGCGATCACGCCGAAGTAGTTGGTCTCGAACACCTGCCGGACGATGTCCAGGTCGATCTTGCTGGGCGGGTCGTACGAGCCGCCGGTGATTCCGGCGTTGTTGACCAGCACGTCCAGCCGTCCGAACCGCTCTTCGACCTGTTCGGCGGCGCTCTGCGCGGACGCCGGGTCGGTGACGTCGAGTGCGACGGATTGGACCCGCAGCGCCTTCGCGGCCTCCTCACGGCGCTGCGTGTCCCGGGCGCCGATCACGACGGTCATGCCGAGCGCGGCCAGCTGCGCCGCGGTCTCGTAACCGATGCCTTTGTTCGCCCCGGTGATCAGGGCGATCTTGTTCTCACTCATGTCACCAGCTCAGCACCGGTTTTCGTGCGGCGCCAAGACCGATCCGGTCCGGCCCGATACCGTGAGGGTATGGACGGGCTGGAGACGCGGGAGCTGAAGTACTTCGTCGCGATCGCCGAGGAGCTGCATTTCGGCCGAGCGGCCGAGCGGCTCGGCATCGCGCAGCCGCCGCTGTCCCGCGCGATCAAGCAGCTGGAGCAGCGTCTGGGCGTGATGTTGATCGAGCGCACCAGCCGTCACAACACGCTGACCCCGGCCGGTGAAGTCCTGCTGCACGAGGCGAGAAAGGCGCTTGAGGCCGTGGCGGCCGCTGCCAGGCGAACGCAGCGGGCGGGACATGAGCAGCCGCGGCTGGTGCTCGTGATGAAGGCCGCCAGCGATGGCGGGATCCTGCAGGACATTTTGGACACCTACGCCGCCGAGCCGGACAGCATCCCCGTGCAGCTGCGGGTGTGCGGGGTCGGCGGGCAGGCCGCCGTCCTGCGGGACGGCCGGGCCGACGTTGCCCTGCTGCACCTGCCCTGGGACGACATCTCCGGTTTCGACACCGAGGAACTGCTGGTCGAGGGTGCCGTCGCGGTGCTGCCGGCTTGGCACAGGCTGGCCGGTCGGACAAGCCTGTGCATGGCCGATCTCGAAGGCGAGACACTGCCGCGCTGGCCCGGAAAGCCGGGAACCGGGCCGGAAGTCGAGGACAGCGGGCAGCTCATGCAGCTCATCGCGGTCGGCCAGGCTGTCGCCGTGCTGCCGTCCTCAGCCTGGCAGCATCTGCGCCGGGATCTGGTGGCTGTGCCTGTCCTCGACGGTCCGATCACGACAGTACTGATCGCGTGGCCCGAGCGCTCGCGCTCCCGGGCCGTCGCGGCTTTCGTCCGGGTGGCTACGAGGGTTGCGGAGCAGACTGTGCGGCATGCCGGATCGGCATGAGCCGCACGGGATCCTTGCTCAGGAACTCCTCGACCACGGCAGTGGCCTGCTCGGGCTTCTCGAAGAGCAGAAGATGGGACGTGCCCGGCAGAATCGCCAGCTGGGCGTTCGCAATGGCCTGGTACATCCCGATTGTGTGCGACAGGTGCACGATGTCGTCGTCCGCGCCGAGAACCAGTGTGGGACTGGTGATCGCGGACGGATCCAAGGCAAGGTCCATGTCCATGGTGGCGAACTTCCGGACCATCACAGGGAAGTGGTCGCGGCCGTCGGGGGAGACCTCGGCGTAGGCGTCGACGACCACATCGGGGAACTCGCCGTCCGGTTCGGGCAGGAACATCCAGCCGTCCTTGCTGTACCCGGTGTTCATCAACACGAGCCGCCGCACCAGATCCGGGCGCCGCAAAGCCAGGGCGAGCGCGACGACACCGCCCGAGCTGTAGCCGGCCACATGCGCTGGGCCTCCGACAACCGACTCGATGAACGCGCTCACGTCATCGGCCAGCATGTCGAGAGTCACGGGGCCTTCGACATCCGGCGTACGGCCGTGTGCGCGCCGGTCCAGCAGGAACACCTGGAACCGGCCCGCCAGGGTCTGGAGGCTGATCTCGAAGTCACGCGAGTCGGAGAAACCGCCGTGCAGCAACACCAGCGGATCTCCTTCGCCGTGCACGTCGTACCAGGAGCGGACGCCGTTCACTGTCACATAGCCGGCCACAAGAGTCCTTTCGGTCGGAAAACAGCCTTCCTCACCTAGGACGAAATGGCCGGCCGGAACTCATCGCTCGCTCAGCCCGAAAATCGGGAAAAGCTCCTTGGCCTGCAGATACGTCGTGGATCCGACGATCAGGCCAGCCGAGATCTCGAACACCTGCAGGGCGAACGGCTCACCGTCGAGGTACTGGCCGTAGGCAGGCAGTCCGTTGGCCCTCAGTGCCGGGACGAACGTGGAGATCTGGCACGTGCTTTCCGTACCTGCGCCGCGCAACGCTCCCATCAGGTTGTCGCGGCCCCGCATCCACCAGGTGAACGGCGGCATGGTCATGGTGGCGTCTTGGTGCAGCAACGTCACCAGCGTGTCGAGGTCGTAGCTCGTGAACGCCTTCATGTACCGGGCGAGTAGTTCCTCGTCTTCACGGTCGATCGGCGTTGCCGTCGGTCGTGTTGCGAGTGTCGTGCGTGCGCGTTGCAGCGCGCTGTTGACGGAAGCGACGCTGGTTTCCAGCAGTGTTGCGACCTCGTCGGCCTTCCATGCCAGGACTTCCCGCAGGATGAGCACGGCACGCTGTTTGGGCGGCAGGTACTGCAGGGCCGCGACGAAGGCGAGCCGGATCGATTCCCTTTTGGTCACCAGCTCTGCCGGATCGAGCACGCGGTTGTCCGGAATCGGCTGCACCCAAACGGTTTCGGGCAGGGGTACGCCCAAAGGTGTGCCGGGGGCCGACGGTTCGGAGATGTCCATGACGACCGCGCGTCGCTGGGCGCTGCGCAGCATGTCGAAACACACATTCGTGGCGATCGCGTACAGCCAGCTCTTGAGGTTGCCGTGCTGCCGGTCGAGATTCCGCCAGCCACGCAGGAACGTCTCCTGCACGGCGTCCTCGGCTTCGAGCGTCGCACCGAGCATCCGGTAGCAGTAGCCGGTCAGCCCGACCCGAAACTGCTCGAAATCGGTCATTGCGCCACCGTGTCATGCCCGCCGAACATCGTGCTTGCCAGTGAGCGGAACACCTCGGCCGGATCCTCGTCGCCGATGGTGCGGTCCAGGTTGCCGCCGCGGACGAGGTTGGCGAAGCCGTGTGCGACCGACCAGGCAGCCAGTTGCGCCAGGCGCGCGTCGGGAAGCTGGCGTTTTTCTGTCATCGCTTCGACCCTGCCGCGCAGCATCTTGCCGGTGCGTTCACGCGCCGCGACCAGGTCGGGGTCCTTGCGGTGGTACAGGTCAGGCCGGTACATCACCTCGAAGTGCGCGGGGTGCTCCAGCGCGAACCGGACGTATCGCACGCCGAGGTCGATCAGTTCGGTGCGGTCCTCGGCGATCGCCTCGGCTAGCGAATCCGCGAGGATCTCGTTACCCTCCAACGCTATCGCCGTCAGCAGCCCGGCCTTGTCCTTGAAGTGGTGGGCGGGGGCGGCGTGCGAGACGCCCGCCCGGCGGGCGAGGTCACGCAGGCTGATCGCGCTCGGGCCGTCCGCCGCGATCACTTCGAGTGCCGCGTCCAGGACGGCTCGGCGCAGGTCGCCGTGGTGGTAGGGCATATCAGGACCATACTCCCAATCTTGTCGTTGACAAGATTGATGTGCCCTTCTAATCTTGGCGTTGACAAGATTGGGGAGGTTCTGATGCGTCAGATGTGGCAGCTGCTGGAGCCGGTGCACGCGCTCGTCTACTACGCGCCCGAGGTGTTCGAGGAGTTCGCGGAACTCGGATACGAAGTGGATACCCGCTGGCCCAGCTACTTCGCCTTACGTGCCGCGCCGTTGGGTGCGGCGAGTGCGGAGCTGGTCGCGGCCACGTTCTACAGCTTCAACCCGGACATGGTCGCGGCTCACGTTCCGGCGGCGTGGCAGGTGGCTTCGCCTGAACAGGTCCTTGCCGCACGGACCCGTGGTATCGACCGGGCGCTTCGTCGGCTGATCGACGTGGTCAGCCCTGAGGTCGCGGAGGCTGCTCGGCAGGTCGCGAAGGCTGTCAACACCGCCGGCCGGCCGTTGGCTGCGGCGAATGCGGCTTTGCCGTGGCCTGAGGAGCCGCATCTGGTGCTGTGGCACGCGGCCACGATCATCCGGGAACACCGTGGGGACGGGCACATCGCTGCTCTGCTGACCGCGGGGCTCGACCCGTGTGAGGCTTTGGTGTCGTTCGCCGCGGTAGGCGCGGCTCCTGTCGAGGTCTTCGCCAGCAGGCAGTGGACGTCGTCGCAATGGGCGGCGGCGCAGGACCGGCTCGTCGCGCGCGGCTGGGTCGACGCTGACGGAAACGCGACTGTCGAAGGAAAGGAAGGACGCGAATCCGTTGAGCGTATGACCGACGAGCTTGCCGCAGCGCCTTGGCAAGGCGTCGATCCTGGCCGGTTCGCGCAGCTCGTGATCCCGGTGACGATGGCAATCGTCCAGTCGGGACTGCTGCCGTCTCAGAGCACGCTCGGGATTTCGCGCTAGCGGAGCTTGCCGTTGGCGCGCAGGACAAGCAGCTCAGGCGCAAGGATATTGACGGCACCCGGTTCGACTCGGACGAGTCCTTCACCGGCCAAAGTCCGTAGTGCTCGGTTGACCGACACCCGGGTCATTCCGATGCTCTCGGCCAGCCCTTGCTGCGCGCCGGGCAGCGTGATCTTCGGGTCGCCCTGACCCGCGGCCCGGCGTTCGGGTGATCGCGTTACGCGAATGGGCCCCGCTGGAATTCAGCCATTAGGGGGTGACATCCGCCCGGCTGGCCGTATCCCCGTGCCGGGCCGGGGTGCCAGGGTCGTCGATGGTGCTACTCGGCTCGAGAACGGAGTGGGCGCGTTCATGCAGGCATTCACACTGCCCGACTTTTACATGCCGTATCCGGCCAGGCTGAACCCGAATCTGGAAGGGACCCGGACGCACAGCATGGCGTGGGCCGAGCAGATGGGCATGCTTGACGCGCCCAGCCCTGACGGCGGTGTGGTCTGGACAGAACAGGCGCTGGCCAAGATGGACTACGCGCTGATGTGTGCCTACACCCATCCGGACTGTGACGGGTCGACACTCGATCTCATCACCGACTGGTACGTCTGGGTGTTCTTCTTCGACGACGACTTTCTCGCGCAGTTCAAGTACACCCGCGACTTCAAGGGAGCTCGCAAGTACCTGGACCGGCTCGAGGAGTTCATGACCAGGCAGGGGGAAACGCCGCCCGAGCCGGCGAACCCGTCCGAGCGGGGCCTGATGGACCTGTGGGCGCGGACCGTTCCCGCGATGTCGCCGGACTGGCGGGAGCGGTTCATCGTCAGCACCCACAACCTGATGGTGGAGTCGATGTGGGAGCTCAAGAACATCCACATCGGCCGGATCGCCAACCCGATCGAGTACATCCAGATGCGGCGCCGGGTCGGGGGCGCGCCCTGGTCGGCCAACCTGGTCGAATACGCCTGCGGCGCCGAGATACCCGACCGGCTGGCGCGTACGCGGCAGATGGAGGTCTTGGCCGACACGTTCTCCGACGCGGTGCACCTGCGTAACGACTTGTTCTCCTATCAACGGGAAGTGCAGGAGGAAGGGGAGAACTCCAACGCGGTCCTGGTGTTCGAGAAGTTCTTCGGCTGCCGCACGCAGGACGCCGCCGAAATGGTCAACGACCTGCTGACGTCTCGCGTCCAGCAGTTCGAGAACACGGCATTGGCCGAGTTGCCTGTCGTTTTCGCCGCCGAGCAGGTGCTTCCGGACGAACAGCAGCGCATTGCCCTGTACATCAAGGGTTTGCAGGACTGGCAGTCCGGCGGGCACGAGTGGCACGCGCGTTCCAGCCGATACATGAACGAAGGAGCCGTACTCGGCAGTCCCAGCGGGTTGGGCATGGCCGCGCTCACGCCTGGGAGAATCGGTCTCAAGACCCGTGTGCGGCAGCATTCGTATCGGTCCTTCCCGCAGGTCGGGCACTTGCCGCTGCCGGCTTTCTATATGCCGTACGACTTCCGCGTGAACCAGCACCTTGAGCAGGCGCGGGAGTATCTCGTGCGCTGGGGCCGTGACATGGGTTTCCACGACGTGGTGTGGGACGAACAGAGGCTGCGTATCGTGGATCTCGCGCACTGTGCCGCGATGATCCACGCCGACGCGGATCTCGAACAGCTGAAGATCTCGTCAGGCTGGCTCTGCTGGAAGACGTATGCCGACGATTACTACCCGATGGTGTACGGCCCGAACCGGAACCTCACCGCGGCCAAGCTGGCGACCGATCGGCTGAAGTCGTTCATGCCAATGGATCTCGGTCCTGTTCCCGAGCCACAGGACCCGGTCGAACGCGGCCTGGCCGACCTGTGGCCGCGCACAGTGGCGCCGATGTCCGTGCCCGCGCGGCAGCAGTTCCGTAAGGGACTGGTGCGGATGCTCGACAGCTGGCTGTGGGAGTTGTTCAACCAGGCGGAGAACAGGATCCCGGACCCGATCGACTACGTGGAGATGCGGCGCCGGACGTTCGGCGCGGAACTGACCATAAGTCTGGCCCGGCTCCCGTACGGCGAGCTGATTCCGGACGAGATCTATCAGACGAGCGTGATCCGGGAGCTGGAGACCGCGGCCATGGATTACGCGTGTTTCGCCAACGATGTGTTCTCGTACCAGAAAGAGATCGAGTTCGAGGGCGAGTCACACAATCTCGTCCTGGTGATCGAGAAGTACCTCGGCGTCAACCGCTGGCAGGCACGCGACATCGCCAGCAACCTGATGACCGCCCGGATGCAGCAGTTCGAGCACATCGGCGCCGACGACCTGCCAGTGCTGTTCGACGAGTACGAACTCGACGACGACGCACAGCAGCTGCTGCTTCGCCACGCCGAGGGCCTCAAGGACTGGATGTCCGGAATCCTTGAGTGGCACCGGAAATGCGCCCGCTACACCGAGGCGGAGCTGCGCCGCAACGCCTATCCGGCGGCGACGCTGCTCCCCCACGGCCTCGGTACCTCGGCTGCCTGGCTCCCCGCCTCGATCTCGAACTAGGCGTTACGCGGCACAATCTGCTGAACGGCCCAGCCGTTGCCGTCCGGGTCGCTGAAGAACACGAACGATCCCCAGGGCATGTCCTGGATTTCGCTGACCTCGATGCCCCGGGCGGTCAGTTCCTTGTGCGCGGCCTCGATGTCGGTCACGACCACCTGCAACCCCTTGACCGAGCCCGGCGCCGCGTCGCTCACTCCCTTGCCGATCGCGATCGAGCACGCCGACCCAGGCGGCGTGAGCTGCACAAACCGAATCTCGTCGCTCACGACATGGTCGTGATCAGCGTTGAACCCGACCTGCACGTAGAACGCCTTCGCCCGGTCGACATCCGACACCGGCACCGCGATGAGCTCGAGCTTGAAGTCCATGACCATTCCTTCGGTTGTCCGCTGGCTATGGTCGGAACACTATGGCCCATTGCGGTCACTTCATGGCCGCAATCCAAATCGTCTGGCCCACGGGTGAGATTCACCCGCTCCGGGCCCCTCCTCGGGCCTACGCCGGCCACCGCCACACGGACGGAGTCGGCGGTTGTGTGGGGCGCGGGTCGGTCCCTCTTCCCCTGGCCGGCCGGCGCACGGTTCCCTACCGGGAGGGCCGAGACCCCCAAATCCGGACAGATTTTGGAGAATCTCACCCGATTGTGTGTCTTTTTGGGGTGGTGGTGGCCGCGGTGAGGGCTGTGGCGGCGAGGGTGCGGGCCTGGCGGGCGGGGCCGTCGGTGCCGAGGGCCGCGGCGGAGGTGTTGGCACCTTCCCAGATCAGGGTGAGCTGGTCGGCGAGGACTGAGGCGTCGATGTCCTCGATTCGGCTGGTCATCTCGGTGAATTGGGTGTGGATCCAGCGTTTTGAGGCGATCGCGAGTTTGTGAGCCGGCAGGTTCGGGTCGGGGAACTCGGCGAGAGCCATCATGCAGGCGCAGCCGCGGAATTTCGCAGGGTCCAACTGGTCGGCCAGGGCGACGAATGCCGCGTCGATCTGGGCGAGGGGGTCGGGGCCCGCGTTCTTGACCGCGGTGCTGAACCAGGCTTCGGAGAGGGCGTGCGCTCGTTCGATGTAGGCGGCGACGAGGTCGTCCTTGTCGGTGAAGATCCGATACAGCGTGGTGGGTGCTGCGCCCGCCTCGGCGGCGAGCCGGTCGATGCCGACGGCCCGGATGCCGTGCCAGTAGAAGAGGTCGTGGGCGACGGCGAGCACGTGCTCACGAGTCTCAGCCGCTGTCCGGCGCATCGTCCCCCCTTGCGTAAGTGTCCGTAGGCACGCTAGCTTACCGCTTTGTTAGGGAACGTTCCCTAACAAGGGGTCAGGGGAGAGAAGATGACGAAGACAGCACTTGTGACGGGTGCGTCAAGAGGGCTTGGCCGAGCGATCGCGGAACGATTGGCGGCTGACGGCGCGCAGGTGATCGTGCACTACGGCAGCAACGCGGCGAAGGCTGAGGAGACTGTCGCGGCGATAGAACTGGCGGGTGGCAAGGCCTTCGCTGTGCAGGCCGACCTGCAAGCACCGGATGGCGTCGATCGGCTCTTCGACGCCATCGCCGACCGGCCGCTGGACATTGTGGTCAACAACGCGGCCATGTTCGAGGGCAGCACGGTACTGACCGCCACGCCCGAAGAGTTCGACCGGACCTTCGCGGTCAACGTGAAGGCGCCGCTCTTCATCATCCAGCGTGCGTTGCCGTTGATGCCCGACGGCGGCCGGATCATCAACATATCCTCCGGCGTGACCTGGTTCGCTGTCCCGGAGGTCATCTACGCGATGACCAAGGGTGCGCTGAATGTCCTCGGCCGATCGCTGGCGAATACACTGGGAGAAAAGGGAATCACGGTGAACACCGTTTCACCGGGAATCACGCGGACCGACATGAACGCGTGGCTCGACGAGAATCCTGGTGCAGCGGACGGAACCGTGGGCATCACCGCACTCGGTCGCGTCGGCGAGCCGACGGACATCGGCGACGCGGTCGCGTTCTTCGCCTCAGACGACGCCCGTTGGGTCACGGGGCAAGTGCTTGAGGTGAACGGCGGACTGTTGCTCGGTCCGCTCGAGCCGGTGCACCACAACTAGCCCTTCGACTCCTGCACTCCCCGGACAGCGAGCTGGTCGGCTCGCTCGTTGTCCGGGTGGCCCGCGTGCCCTTTGACCCAGTGCCATTCGACTTCGTGCGGCTTGGTGGCCTCGTCAAGGCGTCGCCACAGGTCGGCGTTCTTCACGGGTTGCTTCGCTGTGGTCTGCCAGCCGTTGCGTTTCCAGTTGGCCATCCACTGCGTGATGCCGTTACGGACGTACGTGCTGTCGGTGTACATGTGCACGACGGACGGTCGCTTCAGGCTCTCCAACGCCCGGATCGGCGCCATCAGCTCCATCCGGTTGTTGGTCGTGGCGGTGGATTCGCCGCCGTAGAGCTCCTTCTCGTGCTTGCCGTACCGCAGCACAGCGCCCCAGCCGCCTGGCCCAGGGTTCCCGCTGCACGCGCCATCGGTGTAAATCTCCACAACCTGCTCACCCACGGCGTGCACCCTAACGGTGCGGGTGGGCAGGCTGAGAGCCGAAGGCGGTCATGAACTGGTCGCGGAACGAGTTCATCGGCCAGACCGGGGCCTGCGGGCCGGGGTTGAGGCCGTCGTGCCAGCGCCAGCCGGAGATTTTGTCGAGGACGGTGGGGTCCTTGGCGATGATGGTGATGGGGACGTCGCGGCCGGCGCCATCACCGGTCACCACGGGCGCGGGCTGGTGGTCGCCCAGGACGACAAGGACGAGATTGTCGTCGCCGTAGGTCTGCACGTACGAGATGAGCGTGCTGAGCGAGTACTGGATCGACTCGCCGTAGGCGGTGCGGGTCTTGCCCGCGTCGTTCCAGACCTCTTCGGGTTTCTGGCCCTTGTCGGCCATCGGGCCGAAAACCGAACCGTCGCCGACCGCGTTCCAGTCGATGAGCTGGGGCAGCGGCACGAACGGGGTGTGGCTGGAGACGAGGTCGATCTCGGCCATCACCGGCTGACGGTCAGGTGCCGAGCGTTCGTTGCGCTGGAAGGCCGACAGCGTGTACTGGTCGGGCATGGCGGCGTAGAAGAAGTTCTTGCCCTTGTAGCCGACGTTGTGCTTCTCGTAGTACTTGCTGTAGTTGTAGATGTCGCCTTCTGGCCAGGGCTGGTCGTTCTGCGGCACGATGCCGACGGTCCGCCAGCCGGCACTGCGGAACGCGCTGCTGAGGGTCAGCCGGTCGCCGCTGGTGAACGTGTTGTAGCGCTTCTGGTTGTTGACGTAAAGACCGGATTGCAGCGTGGCGTGCGCCAGCCAGCTGCCGCCACCGGAAGTCGACGAGGTCAGGAATGCGCTCTTCGCACCGAATCCGGCCGCCTGCAGTTTGCTTGTCCCGGCGTCGAGCAGGGCGTCGATCGGCGGGGAGATGACCGGGTCCTCGACTGCGACCCGGCCGTAGCTCTCGACGAACGAGATCACCACATCCTTGCCGCGCAACGCGGTCAGCAGCTGGTCAGGGGGCGTGTCGCGGAATTGGTCAACGGCCGTTTCCTTGGCGAACGCGTCGCTGTCCTTCAGTGACGCGTTCGCCTGAACTGCGTGCGCGTAGGCGAGCGAGGCCGCGCTCTTCGACGCGATCGGCAGGCTGAACGCCGCGGAGATGACCCAGATGACCGTCAGCACCGTGATGGTGCGGGTCGCTGCCATCCGGTGGGCGACCACGAGTTTGGTCAACCGCATCGCGGACAGCGGAACGAGCATGATCAGGCCGAGGGCCAGGATCGCGGCGCCGATCCCGGCCGCGACCGCACCGGTCCGGCCGATCGAGTTGGACAGGAAGTCGATGGCGGGCCCGAAGAAGCTCCAGTCGAACACCGGGTCGAACGGCCGGTTGAGGGTGGAGAAGAATCCCATGTCGATGATCTTCAACACGGTCAGCACACCCAGAACAGTGCCGGCCAGCATCACGGCGATCTGCCGGGGCCGCGGCGGCAACATGAGCACAATGGCCACACCGAGCAGGCCCTCGATCGGAATCCGGACAAAAGCCCATACTGAGAGGTCATTGAGCTGGTTCGGCGCGACCAAGGCGAACAGCAGGAGCAGACCGGCCAGAGCCGTCGTCACCGATGCCGCGACCCGTCGCCACGCTCGCGGCTCACCGGGGGCGTCGCTCAGAAAGCGCCCGTCCGTTGTCATGCCGATCCCTCCGCACCTACGTCCCTCATGGCCTCGTTCGCGACCACCCAGTACAAGTAACGGGTGCGCTTGGCGGGAGGTTCACCGGGCTATCGTCGCCCGCCCGTCGTCCAAATAGCCGTCCGGTCGCCGGCCACGAGACGAACCCGCCCTGGTCCAGCCAGAAAAACACCAGACCGGCCGAATACCCGGACAGACCGATACCGGACAATGTGACCGGCCGGAAGATCTATTGGCTCCCGCAAATCGCAATAGTCACGCCGGTCACACAGCACCCTATCGAGTTATGAGAGTGGACTTGAGCCGATCATCGCCGGTGTGTTCTCCATGGAATGGGCGGTAACCAACAGCTGTCCTATTCAGACCAGAACTCAGTTGCGGCATTGGCATTGCTGTAATGGTCCTGGACGGCTTGCGAGTCAGCTCGGCGTGAGCGCGGTGAGGATGGTGACCTCGGATTCGTCCTGGGGGAGGTAGCGCACGCGGACGGCAGAGCCGGGCTGGGTCTGGGCGATGGCGCTGGGTGGTAGGGCCTTTTGCTGGATCAGGTCGAACATGGTGTGGTTGGGGCGGGTGATGCGGAGCGTCAGGTTGACCACGGCGCGGTCGCCGCGGATTTCGCCGGTGGGGGCCATGGCGAGGATGACGGCCTGGGCGTCGACGCCGTGTTCGGTGATGTGCAGCTGCTTGGGGGTGATGAGGCCCTTGGATAGTTGGACGCGGTCGAAGGCGGTTTGGAGTTCGTCGCGGGAGGCGTCGATGGCGAGGGTGACCTGGCCGTCGGGCAGGTAGCGGACGGGCAGGACGGCGCCGGGGTGTACCGCGCCGAGCTCCATGAGATCGACGATCTGCCTGGTGGTGGCGCGGAACGTGAGGCCGTTGGGGGTGTCGACGTTCAGTTCGATCTCGAGTTGGGGCTGGTCGTTGACGGTAAGCCCGGTGCGGGACACGGAGACGACGGTGCCGATGCCGATCGGTGCGTCGCGGAAGGCGCGGGGCACGGTGCCGCGTAGGGCGGCGAGTCCACCGTCGAGCTTGTTGGCGATGGAGAACAGGATTGGGACGACCGACACGAGCAGGATTGGGCCGAACATCCAGCCGTTCTCCCAGGTGCTGTCAGTGACGTACAGGCCGGTGCAGACGAGGCTGACGGCCAGGGCGATCCACGCGAGTGCCTTCATGGCGATGTTTCCTTTGCCTAGTTGCTGTCTAGTTGCCGAAGAAGTCGGTGGCCCCGATGGGCAGGGCGGTGACGCGGCCGTCTGTGCCGACCGTGGCGAAGCCGCTGTCGGTGACGACGGCCGTCATGCCGTTGGGGAGAGCGACGGCGCGTTCTGGGGCACCGATGGTCAGCGAGCCGGTGACGGTGCCGGTTTCGAGTGATACGGCGGTGAGCACGGTGCTTGTGTCGTTCACGCTGGCGCTGTGCTTGATCAGGGCGTACTGGCCGCCGGCCGCTGCGGGGCCGTCGACGACGATGGCCGCACGGTGGAAGACGGTGCCGTTGACCGGCGTCTCCTTGCCGTCGGCCGCGACGCGGACGAGCACGCTGCCCAGAGCGAGTTGGTGCAGCTTGAGTCGTTCTCCTGCGGCGAGGGTGGCCTCGGCTGCTATCGCGCTTGGTGGGCTGGCGATGTGACGCTCGGCTGAGAGGGTCTGCGCCCACGCTGCGGCGGCCTGGGGCTCTGCGGGTGCCGCGCTCAGGGCATCCAGACGGATGGCGAGGACGGCGCCCTGGGTGTTCAGCGCCATGATCTGACGGTTCTGGGCGTCATATCCGTACGCCGACCGCGCCGCGACCAGTGGGCTGGGCAATCCGTCGACAAGCGACCCGTCACGCACGTCGAGCACGGTCAGGCCGGAGTCGGTGGCGAGGTAGACGTACCGTTCGCCCGCGGCCAGCACGGACGCTTCCCAGATCAGTTCGTCCGACAGTTGTGTGTCCCAGAGAACCTCGCCGGTACCGGCGTCGGCAGCGGCCAGGCGCACCTGGAACATGTCACGGAAGATCAACTGGAACATGCCGCGGACACCGTGTCGCGCGTACGGCACCAGGACGATCTCGCGTCCACCGGCCTTGGTCACCCCGACACCGGGCTGGACCTCGACATCCGGCTCGGGGAAGGCCAAGTAGGAGACCCCGAACAGCATGAAGCCGACAATCAGGAACGGGACGAAGAACAGCACCGGGAAGCGACGGCGCCGGGGGCGTGGCGACTCGTAGGGCGCCACCGGGAGCGTGTAGTTCATGGGAGCAGAGTGCGGCCGTGCCCTGCCCTACCGATCACAGAAATGGTTAGGCTCGGCTGGTGAGTACGGTCCACGTCCAGGCAGCTCTGCCGAGAGGGCTGCTGATCGCGCAGGCGTGGTCGACGCTGGGCGACGCCGTGGCGCCGTTGAGCAACGCGAGTGGCCGACCGTTGGCGCGGACAGTCAAACTCATCCTCGACCCGCTGGTGCTGCGGCCGGTGCTCAATCCGGCGTTCGCGGCCGGTGCGATCGGCATCGAGCATGTCGACGCGTTGCGGGACCGGATCGTGCAGGCCGGCCCGGTGCTGGCGGCGACCGCGGCCTGGTTTCTGGTGATGAAGAAGGAAAGGCGCCGCGCAGGCATTACCGACGGAAATCCACAGGACCTGTATTTCCAGCGCTGCTACGAACTGGCGACCGAACATGGCCACCCACAACCGGACGCGGCCCGGCGCGTGGCTGCTGTCCTGGCGGAGGTACATGGCCAGGACGGGCCGACAATGGCGCAGCTGCGCGATTTCCTGGCCGCGAACGCCGACATGTTGGCTCGGCGGCTCGACAGGGAGTGGGCAGACAGGCCCACCACGTCCCGCCCCGTCGAGTCCGCGCGGACAACGGCGTTCCTCGCGACCTGCGCGACTGCTCCCGATCGCGCCTTGTTCAAAGCCCTGCTCAAGGAGCAGACCGGCACTCATGGTGCCGCGGAACTGTCCCATCCGGGAGTCGCCGCCGGATACGGCCTGACGGTCCGCGTCCGGCCGGCTCAGCCGGCGCTCGGGGCGACGGCGTCGAAGAACGCCCTGCCCAGGCCGTTCGACCGATCCATTTTGGAGCGTCTGTTCGGCCCGGTGACCAATGCGGCCTCCCGATCGTTGCTGGCGGACATCCCGACATTGGTCAGCAACGAGATCACCCGATCAGTGATGCCGTGGCAGCTGGCGGAGGAACCGGGCCGGGTCGTCATGATCCTTGGCCGTGAGGCGTCCGCGCCATTGATGGGCGGGCCGGCCGAAGGAGCTGCCGCGCGTCTCAGATTGCGCTGGGAACGTGAGGCATACGTCCATCGCGTGCAGCGAATGCCTTCTGCGGTACCAGAGAGCGTTCGGGCGGACGTGCAAGGCGTGCGGGAGGCGTATCTCCGGCGGCTCTGGGTCCGTGTGCACGGCAGGGAATTGCGGCGCGACGAGATCGTCGCGGACGAGTTGTGGGACATGCTGGACGGCGTGCTCCGTTCGGTGATCCTGGACCAGCGTGATCGGCTGCGGTCGGTCCTGGAGCGGCAGTCGCGATGAGAATCGAACGGAATGGCACCGAGATCCTCGTCGGTGACTGGCCATCGCACCCGGAGCAGACGGCGCTGCTGGAGGCCCGGGGTGCCTTGTTGGCATGGGATGTCTTGGCTGAGGGCGCCGTGCCCGCAGCCCGCGTGCACGACGAGGCACAAGCAGCTGAGTGGCTTTGGGAGATCTACGGAACTGCGGCTGCCGAGATCTTGGGCGGCGCGGACGACGTGACTGTACCGGCCGACGGTGACTGGCGGGTCCGGGGCACATGCCGGGTTCTCGCCCAGTTGGCCTGGGTCGAGGCCTGGTGGCCCGCGTCGGATACCGCAGGCGTCCCGACGATCAGCCTGGACCTGTTGCGAGCCGAACGCGCAGTCACCACCAGCGAAGTCGAGCACCTGCTCGACGACGAGGACGCCACCGCGCGTGCGCTGTCCGTCGCCCCGATGGTCGACGCTTTCGCGACGAGGCTTGCTGCGCTGGCCGACGACTACGGCGTTGTCCTGCGTGAAGTCGTTGCCCCGAGCCAGGTTGACTACGCCCTGGCCGCCGGCGGCGAACGCGCAGAGGGTGTGACTGTCCTGAGTGGAACTGACCCCGTCGATTGGGCGTTGGTACCGTCTGGTGTGGTCGACGCGGCGGCTGACGCGGAGTGGGCCGTTGTCCGCAACCAGGGCGCGACCTATTTGGAGGTTGCTGTATCGCTGGTCGCCCGTGCGCGCCCCACCCTGGCCGCGCGTTTTGGACAGTTCGACGTGCAGCTTGACCAGGCCGACGGCTTCGGCCGGCTGACCGGCCGGGCTTCTGTGCCCCCGACTGTGCTTCTGCTGCCACCGGCTCAACGGGTGCTCACGGTCTACGCGCCGGATTTCGCGCAACCTGGTCCCGCTGAGGAGGGGAATTCCGCGCGCCGGCAAGCGATCATCGCCTACGCGCGGTCTCGCTCCGCCATGCCGACTGCGACGTTGACTGAACGGCTGGCGGGCCAGTGACCCGGTGGCAGGAGTTGCACAACGGGGGAGCGGAGCTGCTCCAGGGCGGGGATATCGCGGGCGCCCAGGCTGCTTTCGAAGCAGCCTGCCTGGAAGCGCCCACGGACGATGACCGGGCATCTACGTTGGTCAACCTTTCTGCTGCAGTCGACATCGGCGGGGACCACGAACGCGCGATCGATTTGCTCACCGAGGCGTTGGGCCTGACCGAGTCGGTTCGTGGCATCGTGCTCGGGACCCGGGCCGATATTCTTATGCGGCTTGGACGTTGGGACGAGGCCTGGCAGGACGTCGAGGACGGCCTCGCGTGCGCGGCTGCGCACGAGGAGGAGTTCCTGCGCTCTGTGAACGCCGGTATGCATGCTTCATGGGCCTCCGTGCTGGTGTCGACCGGGCAGTTCGGCGAGGCCGCCGTTGCGGCGCGGACCGCTCTCGACCTCGCGTACCAGGACGCGCCGTACCTGGCTGCGTCCGTCCACATGCTCCTTGCGGAGATCGCTGGCTCGACCGGGGACCTCGCCGGCAGCGCCGAACATCACTCGTTGGCCCGCGAGCTGTGCGCCGCAACCGGTGACGAGGCCAACGAGGCCGCAGCAGTGCTGAGCCTGGCACGCCTGGCCTACCTCGCCTCGGACAACGACCGCGCCGACACGCTCTACGACGAAGCCGAGCAATTGTTCCGGGCGACCGGGAACGACCGTGGGCTTGCCGTTTGCGCGCATGGCCACGCCGCCGTCAAGATCAGCCGAGGCCAGCCGCGCGTGGCACTGGACCTGCTCGATCAAGTCGTCGGTGTGCTGGACAAGACTCCGACCGAACGCGTTGCGGTCTTCCAGGTACAAGGCGGAGCCCTGGAAAGCCTGGGGGAGTACGCCCAAGCAGACGAGCGTTACGAGGCGGCCATGGCCGCCAGCGAACAGGCCGGCCTGTGGCATGTGGCCATTGGCATCGCCTGGTGGCGCGCGGACGCCCTCGTGCGCTGGGCATCCACTGTGTCCGGTGAGCAACGCCAGGAGCTAAGCCGTCGTGCCCTGGATCTGGCATTGCCCGCAGCGCTGGCCGCAGAGGCTGTGCGGCAACGCTTTGCGCACGGCCCATTGCGAGAGCGCTGGGTCGCTCTCGCAACCGCGCCCGCGACTCGCTCCGCGTTCGAGGCGATAGCCGCCGTTGAAGACGTTCAGCTGGCTGCCGAATACATCGACCACGTCTCCGGGACAGTGTCTCTGCAAGCCGGACCTCCTCTCGTTCGTGACGAACTGCTGTCGTTCCCCACGCCGCCGCTACCTGACATGCGGACGGAACTGCCCTATGCGGCTTCGTTCTGCGTCACCACAGGCATGGATCCCGCGTTCCCGTCGTGTGGCTTCTCGCTTCCTCCTCGAGTCAGAGTTGATCCGGCTGTTGTTTCCGCCCTGGACCGCTGGATCGATGTCGCGGAGCAGCGCTACGGATTCCCGGTCCGGTCCGCGCAGGCGGTGGCGTCGTGGTAGCTGTGCAGGTGAAGTTCGTTGACGCCGGCCAGCTTTATGTGTCCTGGCGATGGGAGCACGCGCCAGACCAGGCCCGGGTCCTGGTACTGCCACGCACCCTCGTTCAGGGCGCTCTCGACGCTCTCGCGCAGGCCGTGCCGTCACCACTGCCTGGCGAAAGCGCCCATGCTGCCTTGGTCCGGTCGCTCACCCACGGGCCGCTGGTGGATCGGTCCCGCGAGATCGCCCTGGCAGGGGAGCTTTCCCGGGCATTGCTGCCCTATCAGCTCGCCGTTGAGCTCAACTCGTTGATAACACAGGGAATCCGCCCGCATCTGCGAATCCAGCCGTCACCGTCGACCGCGTTGGTGCCGTGGGAATCACTGCGTGTCGACGAGGGCGAACGAACTATCCACAACGCGGATGTCTCGGTTCTCCCGCCCGCTACCGTGCGGAATTCGTTGGAACGTAAGGTTTCTCCCTTCGATCCCGATGGTCCTGTGGTCGGTGTGCTGGACTCGCTTGTGCCCGCGCTTGGCGCAGTTCTCGGCTCGCCTGGGCCGGAACTGGCCAGGCTCGCCGAAGCCCACGGCATCGGCCGCGCCGACGTGGACCGTGACTTTCTGGAAGGCGCCCTGTCGGAAGCCTCCCGGTTTCTGTACGTCGGGCACGTCACCACCGGCGGTCACGCTCTCGACGCCCGAATGCACCTGTCCTGCAATGCCTCCACAACCGGCCGCGCTGCCCTGCTGGGCGCTCACCGGCCGCTCACCGCCGCCGACATCGCACTCGGCCATCGCCCTGACGCACCCCAGCCCTGGCGCATCCCCAATCGCGTTGCCCTTGTCGCCTGCGAAAGCGGCGGCGACACTCGCTTCGCAGAGCCGTCCGGCCTGGTGGCCGCCATGATCCACGGCGGAGCCGAACACGTCGTGTCAACCAGGTGGACCCTGCCGACCGATGCCGGCCTCACTCACCTCGTTCCCGGGTTCCCCGCTGACACTTCGGTTCTCAGCCATGCCGTACTCGCCGTCGACGCGGCCCAGGCGGCGCCGGACCCGATCGCCGCTTTGGCCGAATGGCAACGCCTCCAGGCGACCCGATGGGAGGAGACCGGCGATCCCGAGTACTCGCCGGTCATCTGGTCGGCGTTCGCTACGACCTGGGCACCAGCACCGACGCGTCCGGCGGCCGTAACGTGGGGAACGAACGCGTGACCTGTCCATAGACGAGCCGGTTACCTTTCCCTGCTACCGCAAGAATATTGCTGCGTTGCGCCTGCGGAGCCCTTGCGTTCACGGCAATCCTGGCGGTGCCGACGGCATTGATCGTAGGTCGCCTCGAAAACATGTTTTCCCCCAACGAGTTCAGAACAGTCTCGGATGTGCGTTCTGCCTGCCGCGGTGATCGGCAAGGTGATTGACGCCGCGCCGCCGCTCGGGCGCGGCACGCGGTCTTGGTAGCCGGATCGGTTGCACGCCAGCGACTTCTGCCAAGCCTCTGGTCGCGAGCCGGTCCGCCCGCTCGTTTCCTGGATGTCCGGCATGGCCCTTGATCCAGAGCCACTGCACTTTGTGCCGGGCCGCGGCCTGTTCGAGCCGGAGCCACAAGTCGGTGTTCTTGACCGGCTGCTTGGCAGCGGTCAACCAGCCGTTCCTCTTCCATCTGGGCAGCCAGGCGGTGATGCCCGTCTGCACGTAGGTGCTGTCTGTGAAGATTCGTACAACCGATGGTCGTGGCAGGCTTTCCAGCGCCCGGATAGGCGCCGTCAGTTCCATCCGGTTGTTGGTCGTAATCCCTTTTTCGCCCCCGAAGAGCTCTATCTCGCGCCGCCCGTACCGCAGCAGCACGCCCCAACCACCTGGCCCAGGATTGCCTGAGCACGCTCCATCTGTGTAGATCTCCACGACTTGGTCGTCGAAGTCCACTCCGTCACTATACCGAACGTGACCACCTTGTCGCGCTGCGTGCCGATTTTTTCTGGAAGTTTGCAGCAAAATGTAGAACTTGATCAACCTCCGGGGTGTTGTGGGAGTCTGGGAGGCATGGGGATCATCACAAGACTGACATCGACAGTGATCATCACAGCGGCTGTGGGGCTGGGGTCTGGGTTCACGGCCGGTGCGGCTGAACAGGAAATTCGCGTGACCGGGCCGGCGGCGAGCGGTTTGCCGCCGTACGTCGCGGTCATCACGCCGGTCACGACCGAGCGCCTGGGCAAGAGCTGGCGCGAGGGCTGCCCGCTCGGGCCCGACCAGCTGCGGCTGATCAACCTCAGCGTGCTCGGTTTCGACGGCAAGGTGTACCGCGGCGAACTCGTTGTGGACAAGGCGGTCGCCACCGAGGTCGCCCGCACGTTCGGTGATCTGTACTTCAACCGCTACCCGATCGAGCGAATGGAGACAGTCGAGAAGTACGACGCCGACGACGACAAATCCATGGAGGCCAACAACACCTCGGCCTTCAACTGCCGCCCGATCACCGGCGGCACGGCCTGGTCGAACCACTCGTACGGCCGGGCGATCGACATCAACCCGGTGCAGAACCCGTACATCTCGCGTAGCGGCGCGGTGTACCCGCCCAACGGAGCGCCGTACGTCGACCGGACCAGGACCGACCAGGGCCTGATCCACGCCGACGACTCGACGGTGCGCGCCTTCGAGAGCCGCGGCTGGCAGTGGGGCGGATACTGGGAGACCCCGATCGACTACCAGCACTTCGAGAAGCCGTAAGGCCATAGGCAAAGGGGCCCCCTTCCGCGGAAGGGGGCCCCTTTGCCTGACTGAGAGTCAGATCACGGTGACGCCGGTGGCCTGCGGGCCCTTCTGGCCCTGGCCGACCTCGAACTGCACCCGCTGGTTCTCCTCGAGCGACTTGAAGCCGCCGCCCTGGATCTCCGAGTAGTGCACGAAAACGTCGGCGCTACCGTCCTCGGGGGCGATGAAGCCGAAGCCCTTCTCGGCGTTGAACCACTTCACGGTGCCCTGTGCCATGTTTGTCTCCTCGACAGGTTGGCGGATTCGGCACGCCGCAGGTGCGGCGGACCGGGCCTGTCAGTGACGGGAGATCCTCCGGCTCTGCCAGGAGGAAATACGCATACCCGCAACAACGTTTCGCGAGCGCGTACCAAAACGAACACACAAAACCTACGACCACGGCCAGTCTATCACGGCAGCGTCCACCGTGGATGTCCAGGTCAGCCGATCGTCTGGTAGGCGGTGGTCCAGAAATCCCGGTGCAGGCGGGGTGTGTCCATTGAGTCCATGGCCGTCTGGGTCAGCAGGATCCCGGCGAACTGCCTGGCCGGGTCGGCATACGCCGTCGTGCCCAGGCCACCGTCCCAGCCGAACTGTCCGACCGACGCGAGATCACGACGGTGAGTACGTACCGCCATCCCGAAACCGAAGCCGCCGTGCCGCCCGAAGTGGTCGCCGAACTGGTCCTTCTCGACCTTCTGGCCGGCCGTCAGGTGGTCCATCGTCATCAGCTCGACCGAGGCCCGGGACAGCACGCGCTCGCCGCCGTGAGTCCCGTTGTTCAGCAGCATCCGATAGAACGCGTGGTAATCGTCGACAGTGGACACCAGTCCGTCGCCGCCGGCCTCGAACACCGGCGGCCGGCTGTATTTCCCGCCGTCGGCGGAGTCCCATACCGACAGTTCGCCGGTCATCGGGTCGTGGGCGTAGCTGGTGGGCAGCCGGTGGATCTTGTCGGCGGGGACGTGGAAGCCGGTGTCGGCCATCCCCAGCGGGCCGAACAAGCGCTCGGCCAGAAACGAGCCGAACGACTGCTCCGCCACCCTCGCGACCAGGACACCGAGCACGTCGGAGCCGACGTGGTACTGCCACCGCTCGCCTGGCTGGTACATCAGCGGAAGTGTGCCCAACTGCTTGATCCACTCGTCGGGCCCGGTCGTCGGCCACCCCGAGGTGCCGTCGCCGACGATCCCCAGTTCGCGGATGGCCACCTGGATCGGATAGGTGTCCGGCGGCGCCAGGACCAGTCCGAACCCGAAGGTCAGGGTGAGCAGGTCCCGCACGGTGATCGACCGCCGAGCCGGCACCGTGTCCTGTAAGGAGGCGTCGATCCGGGTCAGCACCTGGCGGTCGGCGAGCTCCGGCAGCCATGTCTCGACGGGGTCGTCCAGCCGCAGCCGGCATTCCTCGACCAGGATCATCGCCGCCGCGGCCGTGACCGGCTTGGTCAGCGACGCCATCCGGAAGATCGTGTCCCGGCGCATCGGCGTACTGCCGCCGGCGTGCAGCGTCCCCATCGCTTCGACATGCGTCTCATCACCTCGGCTGACCAAGGCCACCAGTCCGGGTGCGATACCCGACTCCACGTGTCTGGCCAGGACGTCATGCATCCGGCGCAGCCCTTTTGCCGACAGGCCCCGGCCCGCGGGGTCGGTCATCGTCCAGTTGCCCTTGTCATCCCAGCTCACGGCCTGTGACATGGTCTCTCTCCTTCGCCTGATCAGGTATGTGTCACCAGCAGGCGGGCGTGGCTCATCCGTTGAGCCGGCCCATGGCTGTGATTAGCTGTCGCCAGCGACATGATCAAGCTTTTCGCCTGGCCAGGGCAGGAACAACGGCAGATCCCGCAAGGGTCCGATAACAGCGCGGTTATGGCTGGGGGAGCGCGGTGGAGCTGAGGGACATCGAGATCTTCCTGACGCTGGCGGAAGAACTCCACTTCGGCAGGACCGCCGAACGGCTGCACGTGTCCCAGGCGCGAGTGAGCCAGGCCATCAAGAAACAGGAACGCGGCGTCGGTGGGGAGTTGTTCGAACGCAACAGCCGCAACGTACGCCTGACCCTGGTCGGTGAGCAGTTACGCGCGGAGCTGGTGCCGGTCTACCGCGGGCTGAAGGACAGCCTGGAGCGGGCCAGAATGGCTGCCCAGGGCAAGACTCACGTGTTGCGTGTGGGCATGTTGCCCAGCAACGCCCACGATCTGCGCCCTTATTGGGAGACCTTCCGCGCCCGCCATCCGCAATGGGGTTTGCGGATTCGGCACAATCCCTTCGTCGACGCTTTCGGCCTGCTGCGTAACGGGGACATCGACGTCTTGGTCGCCTGGTTGCCCGTCGAGGAACCCGACTTGACCGTCGGCCCGGTCGTGTACCAGGAACCCTCGGTGGTCCTGCTGGATGCCGACCACAAACTGGCCAGGGACAAAGAGGTCTCCCTGGAGATCCTCGGCGACGCCGGCATCCTGCAGGGCCCGGCCGGGCCTGACTACTGGGCAGACGCGTTCATGCCCTTCCATACGCCCAGCGGCCGCCCGATCGAGCGCCACGCCCCGCACATCGCGAGCCTGGACGACATCTTCACCCATGTGGCGTCCGGTGAGGGCCTGCATGCCCTGGGCCTGCACGTCACCCGCTACCACGCCCGGCCCGACATCGTCTATCTGCCGATTCGCGACTGGCCGGGCCTGCGGTGGGGCCTGGTCTGGCGCAGCGAGGCCGAAACCGATCCCATCCGGGCACTCGCCAAAGTGGTTCGCGACCTCGGCACTGTCGTTTAGGCTTGACGATGTGTCACGCACGGGGGCCGCCACAGTTCTCGCGCTGCTGGGATGTCTGCTTGCAGGGCCCGCGATCGCGGCCTACTCGCTGGACCACCAGTTGGCCGACCAGGACAGGTACGTACAGGCGGTCACGCCGATAGCAGGCAATCCAGCGGTCCGTCAGGAACTGGCCGATCGGATCAGCGAGACAGCCGCGGCGAAGCTGACACCAGGCGACCTGCAGCTGCCCGAGAGCGCCCGGCGCCTGCTGCACTCAGCGGTGACAAAGTTCGTGGAAAGCGACAGTTTCCGTACCGGCTGGGCGGCGGCGAACAGGACCGCGCAGCCTGAAGTCATCAAGATGCTGCGAGACGAACCGAGCAGTCTGCGCATCGTCGACGACACCGTACTGCTCGACCTGGGCGTGGTCGCCGACCGGATCAAATCCCGGCTAATCGACGAAGACGTGCCGTTCGCACGGCAACTTCCCGATGTCGACGCGTCAGTCCGCCTCTTCTCGCGGCCGGCGATCCGTCAGGCGATCCCGGCGTTCGCCCTCTTACAAGACCTGAGTGTCATCCTGCCGATCATCGTCGTGGCATTGCTTGTCCTCAGCCTGGCCATCTCCGCCCGACGTCGCCAGACCTTGATCGTCACAGGCCTCGGGCTGGTCGTTTCGATGCTGCTTGTCGTGCTGTACCAGTCAATCAGCCGCGGTCAGCTCACTGCTCGCAGCCAGTCACCTGAGCTGGCAGGCGCGTTCTACGACGCATTCACCAGCAACCTCACAACCCTGCTGTGGGTGGCGTTCGGCATCGGTGTCGTGGCTGCTGTCGGAGGTTTGGCTGCGATGGCCGCGATGCGCGGCCGCAACAGAGGCGGTACCGTGCTCGGCCGTGACTGACTCCACCCTCGCTGTGACTTCTGATCTCGTCGATGTGGTCGCCGGTGTGCTGGCTGAACTGGGCCCGATGACGGAGGAGAAGCTCGTTTCCGTGCTGGCGGAGCGTGGTGTGGTTCTTGGGGATGATGACGTCGAGGACTTGCTGACCGAGGTACTGGACGACGAGGACGACCTGGTGACCGTGCTCGCCGACGAACGCTGGGCGTCGTTGCCGGCTATGCTGACCGGCCGGATGTTCACGCATCGATTGACAGGTCCGGAGGTCGAGCACGACTTCCTCGACGCCGGGCCCGATCTGGACGCGCTCAACGCGCTGATCGGGCATGAGAGGTATCAGCGACTGGTGCCCGAAGGTTCGCCCGTGGTCGAGGTGCTTCTTCCCTTCGATTCAGGTCTGCTGGCCGAGCGCGGTATCCCGCTCGATGTGGTCGGTGACAACGGAGCCTTGCTCCTTGCGCCCGGCTACCTCGGTGCAAAGGGATTGGCCGAGGGCGATGTCATCGCGCTGCGAATCGCGGACGACGGGTTGGTGCTGGAGGCCGTCGCGGACGAGGCGGCGATGCTGCAGCGGGCGAACACTGTGGGAGACCAGCTGAGCACGGCGCTGGACTTCGGAGACGGCGAACCTGTTTCGCTGGACACGGTGGTCTGGACCGCGTGCGCGGACGATCCCGAGCTGTTCGCCGAGCCACTGCCGCCGCTGGGCGAGGTACTGGACACCTCAGGGCTGGCGTACGAAGACGAGTTGCTGATTCCCCGTGGATTCGACCTCCAGCGCTGGCGTACGAACGGACGGCGCGCGGAGATCGCCCGACGCAACGACCTCGATGACGACGAAGCTTTCGCTGTCCTGGCGGTCGTCATGCTGTATGAAAAGGTCGCCGAACTGCAGGGGGCCGCGGCGCTGGCCGAGTTCATCACTGCCCCCGACAGCAGGACCGCGGTCGAAGCTGCCCTCCCGGCGCTGGCCGAGCCTGTCATCGCCGAAGCTGTCCTTGCCGAGACAATCGCTGCCGGCAGCGACGGCGCTGCGGCACTGGGGTTGTTCGCCGAGTCGCTGGAGTCGTTCGCCCCGCGCGGTGCCCAGCCGGCGCTGAAGTGGTTGCGTGGCAAGGCACATGAGCGGCTGGCTGACGTGACGCAGGCCGAGGCCGACTACCAGGCAGCGGAATCGCTCGACCCGGACTGGCCATTGGCGTTGGTCGATCTTGCCCGCTACGCCAGCGATCGCGGTGACGCGGCGCGTGGGCTCGCGCTGCTGCGTCGCGCTGACGTCCCGCTGGACGACTTCCTGGCTGGTCTGCTCGAGCGGTTCCAGGTCGAGCCCAGGCACGACATCGGTCGTAACGATCCATGCTGGTGCGGATCCGGCCGTAAGTACAAGAAGTGCCACCTGCACCGCGAAGAACTCCCGCTGGAAGAACGCGCGGCCTGGCTGTACCAGAAGGCAGCCATATTCATGGCCCAGGGACCGTTCGGTACCGAGGTGTTCACCGTGGCAAGCGTGCGGTCACAGCACTCCGACGACCGGCTCGCCCTGATCAACGCGATGGAACGCGACCCGTTGGTCACCGACGCAATCCTGTTCGAAGGCGGAGTGTTCGCCGAGTTCGTGCAGACACGAGGCGCGTTGCTACCCGATGACGAGCGGCTCCTTGCAGGTCAGTGGCAGCTGATCGAACGGTCCGTGTACGAGGTTGAGCAGGTCCGTAGCGGTGAGGGCTGCACGGTCCGTGACTTGCGCACCGGCGACGTCCACGTAGTGCAGGAACGGTCAGGCAGCCGACAGCTGAAGGCGGGAGCATTGATCTGCGCCCGCGTGGTGCCAGCCGGCACGACAATGCAGATCTTCGGTGGCATCGAACCCGTCGAGTTGCAGGAGCGTGACGAGCTCATGGCGTTGCTGGACGCCAAACCCGACCCGGTCGACCTGGTCTCCTTCCTCAGCCGGCGCTTCGCCCCACCCGCCCTGCACAACACCGAGGGCGAGCCACTGATGCTGTGCGAGATCATCCTCCGAACCGACGACCCAGCCGCGCTGACAGCCGAACTCGACAGAACCTACAAACGCGACGGCGACAACCCAGAGTGGCTTGAGGTCACCGGCGCCGACGACCTCGAACCCATCCGGGCCACGCTCCGTCTGGACGAGCACGAACTGACTGTTCAAACCAACAGCGAGGCCCGTGCCGACCGCGTGCTGGACACTGTCCGCGCACTCGACCCAACACTCACCGTCGTGAACGAGACCCGCCAATCCGCTCTGGAATTCGCCGCTCGGGAGCGGTCCGTACCTGCTCCTGTCACTCCTGAGGTCGCGGCCACGCTCAACCAGTACATCCGCGCCTACGAACAAAAATGGCTCGACGAGCCGATCCCAGCCCTGGCAGGCCACACCCCTCGTCAAGCTGCCGCAGATCCGACCCGCCGCGGCGATCTGATCCGCCTCCTCAACTCATTCCCCGCCGACCCCGGCAACCCAGGCGTCATGAACCCAGATCGTCTGCGCAACGCACTAGGCCTGCGGTAGCTACGACCTCGGCAGGCAATCGCGGGTTCTACCAGCGGCAGGAACGCCATTCGCCGACGTGAAGTTCGACCTGGGCCCGCACGTGGCCGTCGTCGGGGAGAGCACGACAGCCGACCGCCTGTCCTGGTTCGAGATCCTGCGACACGCGTTGTCCTTGCGCCACAAGGAAGTCCGCCTGACCAACCTGGCTGTGTCCGGCAGCACGACCACCCAGGCGCTGACCAGGCTGCCCGCCCTGGCCTTCACCACACGGCCATCGAGCTGATCGGCCGACGGTGGACCGGCGTGATCTGGAGCAGCTGTTCTCAGGCGCGTTGCGGTTCAACGAGTTGCGTGAACGCATCCCTCGCATCACCGACGCGATGCTTTCCCAGCGGCTCAAGGAGCTTGAGCAGGCCGGAGTCGTGGAGCGGGTGGTGACGGTAGCCCGGCCTGTCGAGGTTCGTTACACACTCACCGGCATCGGTACGCGACTGGGGCCGGTGCTGGACGCGGTCAAGGCGTGGAGCGTCGATTGGGCAGCTCACCAGGCGCGCGAACTCAGTTGAGGTCCGTCGGCACTCACGACGATCCGGCGGTGATCGCCGAAACCGAGCCACTTCGCGGAAATCCTCAGCCGGAGTTCCTCGATGGATTGGTCGAAGTCGCAGCCGAATTCCCGCCGCCGTGATGCCACCGGATCAGGAACACGGGATGAAGCCTGCCGAGAGCGCGCCTTCGCGTGGCCTGGATGGAACCAGGTGTCGTCGGGCAGGCAGTCGAAGATCCGCGAAGACACGTCGTTGATCAACGACTCGAAATCCGAAGGCGAGGTCGTGCAGCCGACGCCGCCGGGGAGGAGAGTATCTCCTCAGCGATGAAGACGGTGTGGGTCATGACGATTCGCGAGGCACTCGTGGGCGGCTGACCGGCACGACTGTCAGCAGGTCGTGAAGTCCCTTGAAGTCTTCTGGATTGGTGGTGAACAGCGGGAGATCTTCAGCGATCGCGGTCGCGGCGATCATGAGGTCGACCATCCTGCGTCGCGGTTTGCGTCCACTGGCGATCACTGCTGCGGACACTCGTCCGTAGATCCTGGCCGCTTCAGCGTCGAAGGGGACCGGGTCGAACTCGCTTTCGGCGCGCTGTAGTACGTCGAGCCGGCGGGCGCGTTCTACGTGCTCGCCGTAGGTGTCTTGCTCGTCGTTCCGGCGTACTTCGTGTGGTCCTGCCGAGAGTTCGGCAAGCGTGATCGCGCTGATGGCCATCTCGTCCGGAAGTTCTGCGGGGTCGATCCAGCGGCGCAGGATCAAGATGTTGGTGTCGAGCAGGCCCTGCTCGTGCGAGCTACCGCTCATAGGGGTCTCGGGGCTCCTGGTCCAGTGCGGCTTCCTGGTCGGCACGGAAGGCGTCGATGTCGACGTGTGCGGCATTGCGGGACATCGCAGCGAACTCGGCTCGTGAGACGAAGCGTCGGCGTCGCCGCAGTGGGATCAGTTCGCCGATCTCGTGGCCGTCGCGGGTAACAGTGAACGACCGTCCACTCTCGACAGCGTCCATGATCTCCTTGGATCTGTTTCGAAGGTCTCGCTGTGTGATCTCCGGCTGTGCCGTCATGGCAACGATTCTAGCCCAGTGTGGCACGCTGTGCTATAGAGTGCTACACCCGGGTGTAGATTGACCCTCCCGTTGCTCGACCTCACTGTCGCTATCGACCTCGAAGTTCGTCTTCGGCCACTTGGCGTCGAGCGTGAGCGTCTGGTGGTCGTGTGACCGTTATACCGACGCCGGTGAGGATGTCGAGGTTCAGTGCCCACATCGTTCGTGATCTTTGTTGCCATTCTGCGAATGCGGCGTCCACGTGCTCGCGCGCTTGCTGAGTGGACCACCCTGTCACTGCCTTTAGGTGGGCGAATGCGACTTCGGCGAGCCCTTTGATGTTCGCGAGACCGAAATGCGTGACGCGATGGCAGTCAGTGCACAGGCAGATCAGTCGGCGAAGAGTCTGTACGCGCCGGGCAGGGTCGTAGGCCCAGCGTTCGTGGACCTCGATCCATCGCCGCTCGTCACGATCTTCTGTCCGTCCACATATCTCGCATGTATGTCCCGCCCGGCGGGTGACCATTCGGCGGAGTCGTTCCCAATCGCGTTGGGCCACGCATGACCGAACATTGGTGAACCAGTAGCCCTGCCGAGTCGATATGGGTATGTATGTGGCGGCGTCCTCACGGCGTCGTGCTCACCACAGCGGTCATTGACTTAGTCGTCCCAATGGTCCCAGTGTTCGGTTGAAATCTCGAAGCCGAACGGTTGCGGCAGGCTGATCGACTCACCAAAGTCCCAGGTCCGAAGCTCGACGTAAGTCCCGGCTCGCGTGTCCGGATTCCCATACAACGCGGTGACGCACGCCTTCGGATCACGGTCGACAAGCAGGTAGTAAGGAATACCCGCGTGCGCGTATCCGCTCCATTTGGTTCCGACCTTGCGCTTTCGGTCCGGTTGCCGGTCACTGGCAGCGTTCGACCGCGAAGTGACTTCGACGACGAGTTCGACTTGATATGGCAGCAAATGCTTGGCTTTTGTCTCGCGCGCCTCCGCCAAGACCTCAGCATCCATGACGATCAAGTCCGGGATGTAGCCGTCACCTATCTCGAACATGTTGAGATCGGTCGTCTGTACCGAACGCCAAACGAAGTCGGGATCGGTCAACTCCGCAGCGAACAGTCCACGCTCGATATCCCTGACCATGCCGTTGTGATCGACGGAAGGGCCAGGCGACACGACGATCTCTCCTCCGACGACCTCGACACGCGTGCCGTCCTTCGGCAGGTGCAAGTAACCAGCCAACTCGTCACGCACCCACATGGCGTAAGGCGAATCTGGCAGCGTGAAATGCGCCACTGCTGCGACACTCATGAGCAGCGCTCCTCTCGCGTGACGCACCGGCCGGACGGTGTCGACTGTACCGTCCGACCCCCTGCATCCGAGACTTCTACGTAACGCCAGGTCACGAAAGCTCTATTCGGTGACACGAGCGAGGTAGTCGGGTCCGATCTCGTCCGCCGCGACCTGCGAGTGGGGTTTCACGAAGCGAGGTCCGGCAGCCGCAGTTGGAGATGCTCAGCTCGCCCCTGGTGCGGATATGGAAGCAACCGACGACACACTGTGCGAAGGGATCACGCGCACGCTGCGGGAGTACAGGGACAACGTACTGGAGTGCTTGATGCCGGCGCTGCGTCTGGCGGACACACTGCGGACGGCGGGCCCCGCCACGATCGCACGGGACTGCGCGCAGCGGCTCAGCGCGATCGTCGCCCGGCCACCGCGCGACAAAGACAACTGGTCGATCGAATGGACCGGATGCGGGTGTGGACTCTGTGACACGTTCCGGACGTTTCTCGACTCCCGGTCGCGGCAGACCTTCGAGTGGCCACTGGCGACAGACGGCCGCCTGGTTGTCAGACGACCTCGTTCAGGAACGTCTCAATTCACCAGCCGCGTTCGCGCCATTCGTCGATGCGCGGCTTCTGCTCGCCCAACGTCGAGTCATCTCTGTGGCCTGGGTAGAACCACGTGTCGTCGGGCAAGACGTCGGACAGGCGCGAGGAAACGTCGTTGATCAACGACGTGAAGTTTTCCGGAGAGCCCGTTTTTCCTACGCCTCCCGGAAACAGAATATCGCATCAGCGGTGAACAGATGGCTCGATACGAGTCATGGCGACTCGTGAGGCACTTGCGGGCGGGTGACCGGCACGACCGTCAGCAGGTCGTGAAGGCCCTTGAAATCCCTGGGTTGGTGGTGAACAGCGGGAGGTCTTCGGCGATCGCGGTGGCGGCGATCATGAGGGCGATCATCCTGCGTCGTGGTTTGCGTCCGCTGGTGATCACCGCTGCGGATACTCGTCCGTAGATTCTGGCTGCTTCGGCGTCGAAGGGGACTGGATCGAACTCGTTTTCGGCGCGCTGCATTACGTCGAGCCGGCGGGCGCGTTCTACGTGCTCGTCATAGGCATCTTGCTCGTCGTTTCGGCGTATGGTTCTGTCCGCGAGTTTCGACCGCGTTTCTTTGTGGGAACCGACCGTACCCCGCTCGGCTGGGACGCTCGTGTTCGCGAACGATGACCGCCCCTGGGTCCGCGGGGCACAGACCGGCCTTCCTCGACCATGGCGACTTCGGCCGGTGCGACGTTGCAGGAGCTCGACGAGGACCACACACCGTCACAGGCCGGCGCACAGAGCCGGCGAGCACGAGATATACGGAGGCACCAATGAAAGCAATCCTCGCGACGGACCAGGCCGCGGAAGCAGCCGGGATCACACTCGCGGAGCGGCCTGAGCCGACGCCGGCGATCAACGACGTCGTCGTTGAAGTCCATGCGTCGGGCTTCGTCCCTGCAGAGTGGGAGTGGCCCTCGACATGGGTCGATCGCTCCGGTCACGATCGAGCCCAGGCGATCATCGGCCACGAGTTCGCCGGAGTGGTCTCCTCCCTCGGCTACGGCACGACGGGACTCTCGCTGGGACAGCGGGTGTTCGGGATCACGGACTGGCACCGCGATGGAACCCTGGCCGAGTACGCGGCCGTGGAGGCACGCAACCTTGCGCCGCTGCCGGGGAACGTCGACTTCACGGTGGGTGCGAGCCTGCCGATCTCCGGCCTGACCGCGTGGCAGGGCCTGTTGCAGCACGGTCGTCTTCAAGCGGGGCAGAGCGTCCTCGCACACGGTGCCGCCGGCGCGGTCGGGTCCGTGGTGACGCAGCTCGCCCGGGAGTTCGGCGCCTACGTCATCGGTACCGGGCGGGTGGCGGACCGCCAGGCGGCGCTCGACTTCGGCGCGAACGAGTTCCTCGACCTCGACCACGAGGATCTCGACGACATCGGCGGGGTCGACCTGGTCTTCGATGTCATCGGCGGTGACATCCAAAGGCGCTCGGCGAGCATTATCCGGCCTGGCGGGACGCTGGTGTCGGTGGTCGGGCCTGCGCAAGCTCGCCCTGTCGACGGCCTCGCGATCGACTTCGTCGTCGAGTCCGTTCCGAGTCAGCTGGTGGAGATCGTCGACTGGGTGCGGGACGGGCGCCTTCGCACGCACATCGGAACCGTCGCGACCCTCGACAACGCCATCCCTGCGCTCAACCCGACCGAGCGGCGCAAGGGCAAGACCGTCATTCGCGTGCGCCCCTGAGCGCCCTGGAACAGGCCAATAGCGCCGTCATGCCACCGACCGGACTACTCGTCACCGACCGGGCGCCCTGGCGGGACTCTCCAGGTGGTTCATGGGAGGACGGCTTCTTCATCGGCTCGGAAGGCGTCGATGTCAATGTGCGCAGCGTGCGGGACATGGCGACGAACTCGTGGCGCACCGCAAGCAGCGAGAGAGCCGAACCAAATGGCAATTGACGCCTGACCAGACCAGCCCGCATCGATCAGACCATGATCACGATGGCTTCTGCTGCCTGGCGGCCCAGGCGGCGATCTGAGTTCGGGAGCTCAGGCCGAGCTTGGCAAGAACGTGCTCCACATGCCCCTCCGCGGTCCGCTGCGCGATCAGCAGACGAGCGGCGATCTCCTTGTTGCTCAACCCCTGGGTGATCAACTCGACAACCTGCTGCTCGCGCCGGGTGAGAACCGCCTCAGCCTCGGTCGGAGCCGGCTCCTGCTCGGGTGTCTCGCGCAGCGCGTAAGCGATCGTCTCGGCAACGCTCAGGCCGGTGCCGTGCTGGAAGGCCACCTGGTACTCCCGCGCACCGAGCGCACGACGGGTCTTGCGCTCACACTCCTCATGGTGGGCCACCAGGTCAGGCCAGATGCCCGGGGGTGTGCCCAGAGTGCGGTAGAGCTTCTGGACGGCTCCCAGCAGGGTGGCGGCCCGACGGGCATGCCGCTCGCGGAGGGCGACCCATGCCGCGGATGCCATGCAGAACGCGATGTTGAGCGGGGCACCCACCAGGCGGGCCAGGCGCAGGCCCTCCTCCACCAGCCCGGCCGGCCGCTGGCACTCACCCTGACAAAGCAGCACCACTCCCAGGTGATGCAGGGCAAACGACCGGTACAGGGCTTCCCCCTGCGGTTGCGTGATCGCCAACAACTCCTCGTAGGAGGCGGTCGCGCGTTCGACATCCCCTGGCAGCCCGGCAGCCAAGATCAGCGGCATGAGGGCTTCGCACAGGCGGGGGAGGTTCCCCTCGGCCCGATACGCGTCGATGACCTCTTCATAACATGCGGCCGCCTGGCCGAGATCCCTGCTGAAGGCAGCGAGGTGCCCGCGCAGATGCGTGGCGAGTGCCCGCGCCAGGGGGGTGTTCACCTGCTCAGCCAGCGTTTGCGCCTGCGTCGCCAGAGCTGGGGCCGCCTCCACATCTCCCTGGAACCCGGCAAAGAACGCACCGAGGTACACCGCCTCAAGCCGGGTGATGGTCGGCGGGCCGCTCTGTCGCGCCAGGGCTTGGTCCAGCCACTGCCGCCCCTCGCCCAACAAGCCCCGGAACCAGTACCAGCCCAGCGCCACCGCCATCCGTAGACCCACGTCGGCCTCACCCGGCTCGGTCAGGCTGAACTCCAGGGCGGCCCGGACGTTGGACAACTCCCGATCCAGCCGGGCCTGCCACTCCACCTGCCGAGCACTGATCACGTCAGCGTCGGCCCGCTGGATCAACTGCTGGTACCAGTCCCGGTGCCGCCGCAACACCAGATCCTCACCGGTCTCGCCCAGCTTCTCCCGGCCGAAATCCCGAATGGCGTCCAACAGCCGGTACCGCGCCGGACCCTCGTGCTCCTCCCTGGTCAGGATCGACTTGTCGATGAGAGCGTGTACCAGGTCCAGCACGTCCTCCTCGGGGAGCTCCTGATCGGTGCAGATGTCCTCGGCCGCGTCCATCTCGAAGCTGCCGGCGAACACCGACACCCGCGCCCACAACAACCGCTCCAACGGCGCACACAGCCCATAACTCCACTCCATACATGCCCGCAACGTCCGCTGCCGCTCCGGCACCCCACTGGCACCACCGGTCAGCAACCGGTAGCGGTCATCCAATCGCCGCAGAATCTCGTCCGCCGAAAGCGCCCGCAGTTGCGTTGCGGCCAACTCGATCGCCAACGGCACACCCTCCAACCGCTGACAGATCTGGGCCACCGTCCCCCAGTTGTCCTGGGTGACGACGAACTCCGGCACCACCGCCGCAGCCCGGTCAGCAAAGAGGGCCATAGCCGCCACCAGAGACTGTTTCCGGCGCGGCGCAATGGGTCGCTCGGGGTCGGGCACTGGCAGCGGCTGCACCGGCAACACGGTCTCCCCATCGATGCCCAACGACTCCCGGCTGGTGGCCAACACCCGCACGTGGGGACAGAACCGCAGCAGCACGTGCACCATCTTCGCCACCGCATCCACCACCTGCTCACAGCTGTCCAACACCAACAACACCTGCCGCGGCACCAGATAGTCAGCCAGCAGCTCCACCGGCGTACGCCCCAACGACTGATCCCGCAACCCCAACGCCACCATGACGGTGTGGCTCACCAACGCCGGCTGGTGCACCTGGCCCAACTCCACCAGCCACGCCCCATCGGCGAACGCCCGCTGCCTCGTGGCCGCCACCCGCACCCCCAGCCGGGTCTTGCCCACACCTCCCACCCCGGTCAACGTCACCAGACGAGACTGCGACAGCAACCGTTTGACCTCGGCCATTTCAGGTCGACGGCCCACGAAGCTCGTCTGCTCCGCAGGAAGATTCCCTACCCCGGCACCGGTAGACGACATGACGCATCGACACTACGCCGGAGAGCAAATGTTCCCTTTACTTCCTGCCGGGACGGGCGCAACTGATCCGCCGACGCGGACACCGAGGGTCATCCGAACCGGATGGTTTGCACTCGACGTGAACGACGGGCCACGCAACCTGGGTGTCCGGGTTGGAACCCCAGTCGGCTGCGCCAGCGCAAGGTTCTGATCGCATTGTCTCAACGGGACTGTCCGCGTGTGACGTGCCCGGCGCTGCGGGCGACTCCGTTCAGAATGGTCAGGATGGCGATACCGATCACGTAGTTGATGACCGCTGTCGCGATCATGCTGGACTGCTCGACGTCGAGACTCAGCGGAAGTGCTGTCGCCACAACGGTGAGCAGCAACATGATCCAGGTGAAGAACCGGCCGAAGCCAGGCGTGCTCGCGGCCAGCAACTGCAGCAGTGCGGTGGCCGCGAGTGCGCAGGCGCCTGCGGACAGGGCGTATGTCGCCGTGTTCGCGTTGCCCCACAGCCCTTCGCCTTTGGGGGCAAGCACCGCGACATCGAACAAACCGCGGGCGACCAGAATTCCGGCCACGGCGATCAGGCCGGCCACCACCGCGGTCGCCAATCCGCCCGCCCATAGCCGTCCAGGGTCCAGCCCGCCGGCAGACGAAGGGAGATCGGTGCTCACGAAAGCCTTCTTTCCACTGTGGACTTTCGCGGCAGCGCGGGCACTCGCCGCTCCAACCGTTCGAGCAACAACGGGCCGATCATCAGCACTACAAGCACCACTGGCACGACATACACAGGCGACCTCCCGAGGCGGGATCTCGGCGGAAGACACGACCCAGCCTGTGTCCCTCGGCCCGCGACTACCTCACTCCGAACAGGTGGGATCCTGGTCAGCGGGCTGACGCGACGAGAACGACCGATGGGCGGCAGGGCACACGCGCAGGCGTAGTGCCGAGGATCCGCAGAGCCTGTTCATCTGATCTTCAAGGATCTGCCCGGGTCCCGGCTTCGGAAGGATCTGCCCTGGTCCCGGCTTCGGCCGCCTGGAATCCGCGACTACGACCCGCGTCGACGGCAGGTGACGCAACCGGATATTCCAGTGAGCAGCCCTCATCCGCAACGGGTGACCTATCGGGCCGACGCCAAAAGATCGGCAATGGAACCGACTGGGCATACCCGGAGTAGCGCGCGTGATCATCCTCTGCGGGTGCTGACTGCCTGAAACAGGCTTCGCATAGTCATACTCAGGTGCTGGACCGGACCGGATCACACCTGGGCGTGGCGGCGTGAAGCTCGGGGCCGTGGCCGATGGCGACGGATTGCGTGCCGCCCAGACCGGTCCAGCACCGCCGGCGCACTCATGGGGACTACGGCGTCGGTGACTACGGCGCCGATGTCGCGACTGGCTGGTCCAACGCGTGATCGAGCGTGATCGCGGCGTCAATGAGGGCGAGATGGGTGAACGCCTGCGGGAAGTTGCCGAGATGTTCACCCACGGGATCGATTTCCCCGGCGTACAAGCCGAGGTGAGTTCATCGGCCCGCACGCGCCGCCGCTTCCCTGCTGATACCGGTCGGCCAGCCAGCGAGCGAAATCGGCGGCTTCCTCGGTGAAGCCCAGATTGAGCAACGAGTACACCGCAAACGACGCATCCCTGATCCAGGTGTAGCGATAGTCCCAGTTCCGCACGCCGCCGATCTGTTCGGGCAGCCCGGCGGTGGGCGCCGCCACCATATGGCGCCGGTTGGTACGTATGTCAGGAGCTTGAGTGTCAGCTTGACGGCCGTCTCGGGAAGGTAAAACTGTCTTACCAGATAGCGCCCTCGCGCCGGCCTGACTCGGCAGTGGCCTCCGTGGCGATGGTCCAGCAGCGCCGCGAAAACGCTCGGTGAATCGAATCTCGGGCAGCAGAACCAATCGACGGTGCCTTCGGTGCTCACCAGCGCGGTCGTTTGCAGATCCCCGATCAGGCCGTGGTCGGCGATCAATGGGTACTCATCCACTGAAACTCCTCGAGGTCCGGTGACTCGACCGAAACCTTGGCGGGGTGACGGGATTCCGGTCGTCATCCAACGCGGATGACCGCACCTCTCCGGCCGCCGTGGGTGCGCAGCCTCCTTAGGCGGTAATGTGGCTATCCTGGCTGGACGGGTATCGCGCCCAGCTTTGCCCCGGCTTATCCCTGTGGTAGGCCGCCACGCCCGCGATGAGGAACGGCCGCAAGACAGCGGAACTGGCAACAGTGCCGGCTTCACCGAGCAATGCGAGGATTCTGGTGTCGACCGTGGAGCCCACGTCAAGGAATGCCGCACCGCGCACTGTCATCCCCCGCTCCGGATAATTCGATGCGTTCCCATCTGATCTCCCAATGGCTGGCCGTCGACGCTACTGGGTCACATCTGGAATCCAGATCGCCCCGTTCGGATGAACTTGGATGAGAAACTCACCCGAACCGGACGAGGAAGTCTCTCCTCGAGTTGGTGATCATGACGTGAGACAATCGAGGAGGCGTCAACATGTCACACGGGTCCGGCAGACATCGAGGACGAAGACTCGTTCTCGTCGGGCTTCTTCTGGTACTCATGCCGATGACCGCGAAATCGCGTGAGGGGCCCGCCTGCGAGACGAACAACACCTTGTTGAGCACGCTTACCTGCATTCCGATCGACTTGTTGCGGATTCTCGGTCCGCTCGCGCGCTACGTCCTGCTGACCCGCCGGCCAGGCGAGTCTCCCGGCCCCTTCGAGCAATTGGGCCATTCATCCGCTTGATGATCCGGGAGCGACCATGCTGGCACAGGATGTTCCCACGGAGCCGGGAGAACAGGCGGACGCCGGGCAATCCGCAAAGCAGCCCGCTCCGTCGATACCGCTCAAGTTACGTATCCCCCACACCGCGATCGCACCGATTTGTCGCGGACGGTTGCTGGCTATCTTGGACGACCGTGGCCCTTCAGGGCCAAGACCTGTTACCGCGGTATCCGGCCCGGCAGGGTCTGGCAAGACGACATTACTGGCGACCTGGGCCCGCAAACTCGCCCAGCGCTCCCTCGCCGTGGGTGAGGGGTACCGAGTCGCGTGGGTCACGCTCGACGCGCGAGACAACGCCCCGACCCGGCTGTGGGCGGCCATCGCGGAAGCGCTGTCGCTCAGCGGGATCCATGACACCACGAGTACGCTGACCAGCCGGCCGCCACCACAGGACACGGCCGGCGTCATGAACGTGATCGATACAGCGGGCGTGCCAGTGTGGCTGTTCCTCGACGAAACCGACCGCCTGCGCGACAAGAAAGCGTTGTGCAGCCTGGAAACGCTCGTCCGGCAGACTCCGGACAACCTCCGGCTGGTGCTGGCGGCGAGAACCCTGCCGCGGCTGCATCTTTCCCGGCTGAGGCTGGAGGGCCGGCTGTTGGAGATCGGCATGCCGGAACTAGCGTTCACCAGGCCGGAGGCCGAGGCGCTTTTCAGCAGTCACCGGGTGCGGCTCACCCCGGCCGAACTCGACCTGCTGATGCACCGGACAGAGGGATGGCCGGCAGGCCTGCGGCTGGCTGCGATGTCGCTCGGCGACGAATCCACGCGTACGGCGAAACTCGCGGCTTTCCCTGGTAATGACCACGCGGTGACGCACTATCTGGCCGAGGAGGTACTCGGTTCGCACCCGTACCGGGTTCACCAGTTCCTGCGGGCGACGAGCATTTGCGATGTCATCTCGGCCGATCTGGCCACCGCGCTGGCGGGGCAGGACAATTCCGGCGAGATCCTGGACAGACTGGACCGCGCCAACTCGCTTGTGGACAGAACCAGCCGCCCTGGCGGCTGGTATCGCTACCACCCGGTCCTCCGCAGCGTTCTGCTAGCCGAACTGGATCGCCTGCAGCCGTTCGTCAGGCGCGGGCTGCACCAGACGGCGGCCGAATGGTTTCGCGACTCCAGCCAACCTCTGACTGCCCTGGAGCACGCCATCGCGGCCGGACACGACCAGCTCGTCAATGAATTGGTCGAAGCGTATGGGCTGCAGGAAATCCTGAAAGGTCACGCCGGTGTGCTGCATCGCCTGCTGAGCGGTCTGCCCACGGCCATGCGTGCCAGGCCGTTCACCGTACTCATTGCCGCAGCGGCCGCACTCGACGTGTGTGAGTTGCCCGTGGCCGACGATCGTCTGTCTGCAATAGACAAACTCGGCCGGCCGTTGCCCTCCGGTCGTCTACGTGCCTTGCATTCCACTGTCAAGCTGCAGCGCGCCCGGTTCGACGGCCAGGTCACCGAATCACCGGAGGTCCTCGCCGCTACCGCGAAAGACCGCACCGGCGATCTGAACCTGGACACACTGGGCATGATCAACCGGGGTATCGCCATGCTGAGCCACGGCGAGCATGCTCAAGCGGAGCAGATCCTGCAACGTGCGCTGGAGCTTGCGACTCATGGACGGCTGGAGCATGCCGTGCTGCAAAGCCTCATTCAGCTGGCGGCCGTCTCCGGTGCACGCGGTGACCTGGCGCGGATGGACAAACAGGCTGCCCACGCGGTCGAATACGCCACTGCACGGGGCTGGGCGAGGACAATGGACTGCGCCGCGGCGTACACCATGAGAGGTGCCAAGGCGTATCTCCAGCTCGATTCTGAGCGAGCAAGGCAGTTCTCCGCATTGGCAAAGCAACTCGTGCCTGCACACACCGAGCCACCAGCGGCCCTGGCCACCCTCGTTCTCGACGCGGTTCTCACGCTCGAAGGCACCGAGCTTTCGACCACCGCCGCTGAGCAAGTCCATGACCGCTGGCGATGTCTCAGCAGCGCTCAAATCGCCCCTCAACTGATCGCCTATACCGCACCGACTATGCAACGGATCGCCCTACGCGCTGGGCAACAGCACTGGGCGACAGATGTGATGGAGCACGTTGAGGCGACATTGGCGTGCACTGCCGAGCAAGCCCTCGTTCAAGCAGCGCTGCAGGCTCACCGAGCCAAACCCGGTCAAGCTCGCAGGCTCCTGGTACCGGCCCTCATCGGAGACGCCCAAGCGGTAGTGGTCACCACAGCGATCGACGCCTGGCTGCTGGAGGCAAGCCTGCTGGCCGCCGCGGACGACTGGCATCGCGCACACAGCGCGATGACCAAGGCTTTGATCCTAGCTGTGCCGATATCCGCGCTTCGGCCGTTTCGTGACGGCGGCCCGCCAGTGCGTGACCTGCTCGTCAAAGGTGCGGGACGGTTCGGCAAGCTCGACCGTTTCGTGACCACCATGCTGGCGAAACTGCCCCCCTCATCTGCTGTACCGGTAGACCAGCTCACCAACCGCGAGCAAGAGTTGCTGGTCGAACTTCCTTCGTTGCAGACCGCCGAAGAGATCGCCGGCGCACTGTTCGTCTCGGTCAACACGGTCAAGAGCCATCTGCGCGGGATCTACCGCAAGCTCGGCGTGAACCACAGGCGAGACGCCGTCGCAGTAGCGCGTCAGCGTGGCTTGCTCTGACAGTGCTCATCACTACGGGCGACACTCATCCGGTACGGGGGACGCGGAAGCTTCCCGGCCCGGCCACAGTCCGTCTTGTCACCAACTGTGATGCGAGGGAGGAACAATGCAAGTGAACCACCTACGGGTCGATGACCTCATGTCGAACGTACTGGCTGGAATGGCGCAGGACATGCCATGGCTGCTCGGCGCGGACATCACCGCGTACCGGGATGACCGTCCGATCGTGTTCGCCACTTGCGGCGCCGGGTCGGCCCTGCAGGATGTTCAGGTGCTGTGCCAAACCGGACCGACCCGGGAGGCGGCGATCACAGACGGGCCGGTCACGAGCGACAACCTGTGGAACGACAGGCGATGGCCCAGGCTCAACCTGGCACAGGCATGTACCGAGCATCCTCAGCATGCTCGCGTATTGCGGAAAGTGTGCGGCACCGCCGCGCTACCCGGGCTTCAGGACGACAGCGGGCTCATCGTCATCACCGTCTACCTCGCCGAGGCATCCACCGATGGCGCGTTGGACGTCATGACTCGATACGAACGGCTCGTCACCGCCGATGTCGCCGCACTGTCGGCATTCTCAGGCCCGGACCAGCGCACCAACCGGGTTCTTGCGGCGCTGCAACGAAGAGATGTGGTCGAACAGGCCAAGGGGGTCGTCATGGCCACCTGCGGGATCGACCAGACAATGGCCTGGATGCTGCTGCAGGACGCCTGCCGGCGGTCGAACACCAACGTGCGGACGTTGGCCGCCGAGCTCACCAGACAGGTCTACTCCGAAATGGACCGGGTGGGCGACTCGGTGCCCAGCCAGGCCGCCGGGGAATTGTGGTCCGCGCTCAAGCGCGTTCACGCGTCGACCGGCAATTGATCTCTCCCCACACCCAGATCGCCTGCTAGGGGTGAGGCGATCGCAGGCGCATGAAGCGACCGTGACCGCCATAACCTGAGCCCGTTCACACAAGCGAGAGTCGCATGTCTATTCCCCGAGGTTCGGGGGCTGCCGCACGCCCTTACCGGCGCGGCGAGCCACGCCTGTCCGTGGGGCAACTCGCGGACCTGCCCATCTGGATTCTGCGCACGACGACTGGACGACCGCTCAACAGCGTTCTGATCGCCGGGCCGGACGGACTGATGCTCATCAATACCGGAACAAGCCACCGGCACGGCACGGCCATCAGCAAGCAGATTGCAAGCCTGACCAGCGAGCCGGTCACCACCATCATCTATCCACACCACCCCACCACCAGTTGCCAGGGCACAACCGCCATCACCGATCAGGACAACGCCAGGTGCGGCAATGTCGTGATCGTCGCGGCAGGGCGTCGTGACAGCTGTTACCACCCTGGAGTGGCACCCAATCTTCTCATCGACCGCGAGTGCATCCTCGACCTTTCCGGGGTCACTGTGCGCATGCTGCCGATCAGCGCGGGCATGATCGGCGGTACGAACCTCTATCTGCCGAGACATCGAGTGGCGGTGATCGCCGACGAGCCGGCGATGTGGTCACACGGCATGGGTCCCCGCTTCCAGCGGGCCCGCAGCACGCCTTTCGCCCGCGCGGTCGGCTGGTTCCAGCGTTTTCCGGTCGAACACCTGCTGGGCAGTCACATGATTCCACTGTCGGGCCTTGACGTGCACCTCGTGCTCAGGACCTGCCACAACCGGCGCACAGCGGATCGTCATCACCCGCGATAGGCGAAGAACGCACATCCCGCACCGGCAATTCTGCCGTACATCGCTCCAGGAACTACCGGCAGGAGGCATGATGACCGAACACATCCAGCACCGTGACATCGGGTCGGCACCACGCCACAGCAGCCGGATCACCATGTGGTCAGGCTGGATCTGGTTCGCCGCCATCGTCATGATCATCACCGGCGTGTTCAACGCCGTTGAGGGCGTGGTGGCCCTGTTGAAGCGTGCGTTCTATGTCACGAACGGCGAGCACCTGCTGTTGTTCAGCCTGACCGGGTGGGGCTGGACGCACCTGCTCCTCGGCGTCCTGATGGGGCTCGCCGGAATCGCGCTGCTGTCCGGGGCCACCTGGGCCCGGGTTGTCACCGTCGCGGTCGCCTCGGTCAACGCGATCGCCCAGCTGACATTCATCCCCACGTACCCCCTCTGGTCCACAATCGTCATTGCCTTGTGCGTGCTGGTGATCTGGGCAGTCGTCGTGCACGGCAAGGATGCCCCGAGCGATCTGCCGTGACAGTTCCTGAGCGGACGGCTGGTATACCGCGCGCTTTGGTCATTCTTCTTGGCACCGCGGCGGCCGTCGTCACGGTCGCCGGAGTCCGGACGACCGCGTGGCTGGTGACGCCGATCTTGCTGGCGCTCGTCATCGTGATCGCGGTGAGCCCGGTACACCGGCGGCTGAGACGCGCGGGGTTTCCCGCTTGGGCAGCGACCTTGGTGCTTGTGCTGCTTGTCTACAGCACGCTCATCACGTTCGTCGTGGTCGCGTTCGTGTCGCTGGCCCAGCTGACCGCGACGTTGCCGGCGTATGCCGACCGCTTCAACGGCATCATTGCGGATGTAGCCGCCGTGTTGGACCGGCTCGGCGTCGCACCCGCCCAGGTGCGCGACGCGCTGGCGTCACTGGATTTCGGAAAAATCGCGCCGTATCTCGGTTCGATCATCCGAGACCTGACAGGCCTGAGCACCAGCCTGGTGTTCTTGCTCGCGTTGCTGCTGTTTCTGAGTATTGAGGCAACCGGTGTCGAGGTCCGGCTGGCCGCGATCACCACAGGCAGTCCACAAGCAGCTTCGGCACTACGCAGCTTCGCCGGTCGAACCCGCCGCTACCTGGTCGTGACCACGATCTTCGGCCTCATCATCGCCGTCCTGGACACCATCGCGTTGGCGTTGTTGAACATCCCGCTGGCCGTCCTCTGGGGACTACTGTCGTTCGTGACCAACTACATCCCCAACATCGGATTCCTGATGGGCCTGGTTCCGCCTGCGGCGCTTGCCCTGCTCAGTGGCGGTTGGCAGCTCATGCTGATCGTCATCCTGATCTACTGTGCGGTCAACTTCGTTGTACAGTCCCTGATCCAGCCCATATATGTCGGCGACAGTATTGGACTGTCGCCGGTCATGACCTTCGTGGCGCTGGTGTTCTGGGCGTGGGTACTCGGACCATTGGGAACGCTGCTGGCCATTCCGGCGACGCTGCTCGTCATGGCGGTGCTTGTGGACATCGACCCGGGTGCCAACTGGGCCGCCGCGCTCACTCGTCACAACAAGATGAGCAGCGCGAAGAAAAGACACACGACGATATTGACCAGCCAGCTTCGCTCGTTCATCCAGTCGCGGACCTTCGGCATGAGCACCTCGGCACGGTCGCGGAAGAGGATGTAGCAGAGCAACGGTAACGCCGCGATCAGGACTGTGCAGCCGATGAACGGAAGCGCTGCGGTGAACGTCGATGATCACCCCAACCGGATGAGGCGCACTCCATGTCTGCCACGGTGGAATGGCTTTTGTCTCCACTGCCCAGCGAGAGGACCCGCCCGTGGCCACGTTGACAGTTTGGCGATTCAGCAGACCGGACGGAGCCGATCGTGCGGCACAGATCCTGGCGAAGCTGGCCGGGGACAAACTGATCGCAGTGCATGACGCGGCAATGGTTTCCTGGCCTGAAGGCAGCAAAAGGCCCAGTACACGCCAGCTTCATCACATCACCGGGGCGAGCGCTCTCAGCGGAGCGTTCTGGGGCATGCTCATCGGCCTGATTTTTTTCGTGCCACTGCTCGGCGCGGCGGTCGGCGCCGGCCTCGGCGTACTGACCGGGGTGATGACCGACGTGGGCATCAGTGACGACCTGATCCGACGGGTTCGCCAAAAGGTCGTCCCAGGCACATCCGCATTGTTCATCCTCAGCTCCGACGCGGTTCTTGACCGGATCCGCAACTCTTTCGAGCACGACAAGCCCGAGTTGATGTACACGAACCTCTCTGTCGCAGAGGAAAACCGGCTGCGCGAGTTGTTCGCTGAAGAACCAGGATGAGACCGCGAGCACACTGCTTGCGCCGCACCTTGACCTCTGCGGACGACGTAGCATCGTACCGGCTGGCGGGCCGCGACCGTGGCCTGTGGCGGACCAATGCGAGCGCCTCTGCGGCCCGCAACCCTGGATACTGAAACAGTATCGGGACAGCGTCAGAATACGATAAGCGGCTTTATGACGTCGTCAAGTTTCTTGTCGTAGACCTCGAAGGCTTGTTCCACGGCGTCGAAGCGGAACGTGTGGGTCGTCATGAGCGTTGGATCGACGCGCTTGGTCTCCAGTACACGCAGCAGCCGTTCCATGCGCAGCCTGCCTCCGGGGCAGAGTCCTGTCGCGATCGTCTTGTCGGCCATTCCGACGCCCCAATCGAGGCGCGGAATGTGGACGAATTCCCCGTCTCCGAAGTAGCCGGTGTTGGACACCGTGCCGCCGGGTTTCGTTATCTTGACGGCAGTCTGGAATGTGATGTCCGCGCCAAGGGCTTCAATCGCGGTGTCCACTCCCTCACCTCGCGTCAGGTCGAGGATCCGATCCACGACATCCTCTTTCGTGAAGTCCACGATCGCGTCCACGCCGTAGGTTCGGGCAAGCACCTGCCGGTTCGGGACCGACTCGACTCCGATGATGAGGCCTGCTCCGCGAAGCTTGGCTCCTGCGGTCGCCATCAGCCCTACGGGCCCTTGGGCGAGTACCGCGACAGTCCCGCCGACAGGGATGTTCCCATTCTCTGCCCCCATGAACCCGGTGGAGAGCATGTCGGCGCAGTACACCGCCATGTCGTCGGGGACATTCTCGGGTATCTTGGCCATGTTGGCGTCGGCTTCGTTCACATGGAAGTACTCGGCGAATACCCCGTCCTTGGAGTTCGAGAACTTCCAGCCACCCAGCGGCGCACCGGACTGTGACGAGTGCCCGGCCTGCGATGCGGGGTGTCCCCAGTCAGGTGTGATAGCGCCGACCAGAACACGATCACCGGGCTCAAAGATCTTCACCTCGCTCCCCACATCGTGCACGACGCCTACCGCCTCATGACCGAGCGTCAGGTTCTCACGTGGCCCGATACCGCCGGCGACAGTGTGCGAGTCCGATGTACAGATGAGAGCCCTGGTCGTCCGGACTACGGCATCGTTCGGCCCCGGTCGTGGTACCGGCTTGTCCATGAAGCCGACACGGCCGATTTCCTTCATCACAAATGCCTTCATCGTACCTCTCTCACCTCTCGTAAATCGCGGCCCTGAGTTCATCGGAACCTGCGTGGATGTGCCTCACCTTGTGCGGGTGACACTGCTTTGTGGCTCCGCGCGACGGTCTTGGTGATATTCGCCAACCCCCGGGCCGCTTCCCTGCGTAACCCGCTACGGGTGATGTGGCACTGCGATGCCGCTGTTAGGCACAGAGAATGCTTGAGCCTGAACCTTCCTTCCGGCCGGTCCGAGCCCGGGACGGTTACCCGCCACTTGAGGATCTCGGGCTGATCGGCGACGGGGCGACCGTGGCGCTGGCCGGCCTGGACGGCAGGATCTGCTGGCTGTGCCTTCCGTGCTTTGATTCCGAGCCGCTGTTGTGCGGCTTGCTGGATCGGGATCGCGGCGGTCATTTCAGCATCACCCCAGATGGCCTGACCGAGGCGCGGCAGCGCTATGAGCCCGATACCGGGGTGCTGGTCACCGAGATGCGCAGCGCTACCGGCACGGTCCGCGTCACCGATGCGCTGGCGCTGCGCCCGGGCGCCGACCTCACCGATGACGTTCCTGCGGGCCGGGGCGAGCTGGTCCGGTCGGTGGTGGTCCTGCACGGGAGCGTCCGGCTGCGGGTGGACCTGGAACCCCGGGGCGGCGCCCAGGCGCGGGTCGCTGCCGGCGGCCTGGCGGTCATGCCTGCGCGACGGCCGGACCTGCGGCTGCATCTGCGGTCCAGCCGCCCGCTGAGCGGCCTGCACGGCAGCTATGACCTGGAGCAAGGCGACTCGTTGGACCTGGTGCTGTCGTGGGGCCGCACTCATCGCCACCACCGGTTCGACGCGGACGCGATGCTGCGGGCCACGACAGGGGCATGGCGCCGGTGGATGACGCGCTTCAGCTACGACGGCCCGGCCGAGCCGCTGGTCCGGCGGGCCGCGATCACCTTGAAGCTGTGCGACCACTGGGTCAACGGGTCACTCGTCGCCGCGCCGACGTCATCGTTGCCGGCGCCGGTCGGTGGAGTGCGGAACTGGGACTACCGCTACACCTGGATCCGGGACGCGGCCTTCACCGTGTTCGCCATGCGCCGGATCGGGTTCGCGGATGAGGCTGACGCGTTCCTGGGCTGGGTCCTGGACGCCTTCGAGCAGAGCCGGCAGCCGCGGATCATGTATGACCTCGACGGCGGGCCGGTCCCCGCGGAATGGGAGGACGCCGGGCTCGAAGGTTACCGGCGCTCCGCTCCGGTGCGGTGGGGCAATGGCGCGGCGGACCAGCGCCAGCATGACGTCTACGGCGAGGTCTTGGACTGTGCCGACCAGTGGGTCCGCGCCGGTGGCCACCTCGATCAGCCGCTGTGGGCGGCGCTGGTCAGCCTGGCCGAGGCCGCCGGGGAAGCCTGGCGCCAGCCTGACCAGGGCATCTGGGAGGTACGCGGCGAGGGCCGGGTCTTCACCTACTCGGCGGCGATGTGCCAGGTGGCGCTGGACCGGGCCGCGGCCATCGGCGAGCGGCTGGGCCTGTGCGGGCCGGTCCCGGTCTGGCGGGCGGCTGCGGGCAAGCTGCGCCAGATCATCCTGGACGAGTCCTGGAACGAGGAAACCCGGACGCTGAGCGAGCATCTTGACGGCGGTGGCAGCCTGGACGCCAGCCTGCTGGCCCTTCCGCTGCGGCGGGTCCTCCCCGCGAGTCACCCGCGCATGGTGGCTACCGCCGCGGCCGTGGCCGAGCGCCTGTCGGCGGGCGGCGGCCTGCTCTACCGCTACTCGCACCATGACTCACCCGACGGCATCGCCGGTGATGAGGGCGCCTTTCTGCTGTGCAGCTTCTGGCTGGTCGACAACCTGGCCATGCAGGGCCGGCTCGATGAGGCGCAGGAACTGTATGCCTCGCTGTGCGACCGGGCCAGCCCGCTTGGCCTGCTGCCGGAGCAGATCGACCCGTCGACGGGTGAGTTCATCGGGAACTTCCCGCAGGCGTTCAGCCATATCGGCGTGATCGCCAGCGGCGTCACGCTCGTCCGGGCCGGGGCAGGTGCGTCGAGATGATCGAGCGACTGGTGATCTTCGGGGCGACCGGTGACCTCACCGGGCGCTACCTGCTGCCCGGGCTTGCCGCGCTGCGGGCCGCCGGCCATCTCCGCGATGGCTTCCAGCTGACCGGCGCCAGCCGGGAGGACTGGGACAGCGACGAGTTCCGGCGATGGGCAACCGCCCAGCTTGGCCGGCACGCCGCAGGGCTTCCGGCCTCCGCCAGAAAGGCCGTTGTGTCATCATCGGGCTACCGTCAGGTGGATGTCAGCGACCCCGCCGGCGTCGCGGCTGTCGTTGCCGGTGACGGGCCGGTCGCCGCGTACCTGGCGTTGCCTCCGAAGGTTTTCCCCGCGGCGGTCTCCGCGCTGCACGAGGCGGGCCTGCCGTCCGGCAGCAGGATCGTCCTGGAGAAGCCGTTCGGCGAGGACTTGGCCAGCGCGATGACGCTCAACCGCCTGCTCGCCGACCTCGTGCCCGAGCAAGCGGTGTTCCGCGTCGACCATTTCCTGGCCATGACCACGGTCCAGAACGTGCTCGGCACCCGGCTGGCCAACCGCATGCTCGAGCCCGTCTGGAACGCCGCGCACATCGCCGAGGTGGACATCGTCTGGGACGAATCGCTGGCGCTGGAGGGCCGGGCGGGCTACTACGACGGAGCCGGGGCGCTCAAGGACATGCTGCAGAACCACCTGCTGCAACTGCTCTGCCTCGTCGCCATGGAACCACCCATCAGCCTGAGCGAACGTGACCTGCGCGACCGGAAGCTCGACGTCCTGCGCTCAGTGCGGCCGCTCACCGAGGCCGACATCGTCCGCCGCACGCGCCGCGCCCGCTATACAGCCGGGCGCGTAGGTGACCGCGACGTGCCGGCCTACACCGCCGAGGAGGGGGTGGACCCCGCCCGGCACACCGAGACCTTCGCCGAGGTGGAACTCGAGCTGGACAACTGGCGCTGGCCGGGGACGATTTTCCGGCTCCGCACCGGGAAAGCGCTCCGGCGGGACCGCAAGGAGGTGGCCGTGCGCTTCCGGCACGTGCCGCACCTGCCCCTCGGTCACAGCGGGGAAGCGCTGCCCAACGTGCTGCGGTTCGGGCTCGATCCGGAAAACCTGGCGCTGGACCTGACCGGTATCGGGGTCCACGCCCACACCCTCGTCCCGCTGAGGCTGACCGCCCAGATCGATCCGCCCGAGCTGCCCGCCTACGGCCGGCTGCTGCTGGACGTGCTGGACGGGAACGCAGCCCTGTCCATCCGCGGTGACGAAGCCGAAGAGGCATGGCGCGTCCTTATCCCCGTGCTGTCGGCCTGGTCCAAGGACCTCGTCCCGATCGAGGAATACCCCGCCGGCTCGGACGGGCCGCAACCCAGGCAGCGGGACGGAGGGAAAGAGTGATGGTCCAAACTGGACCGCGGCTGCGGAGTCAGCGACTGCGCATGGTCAACCACCAGGGAGACGCGCTCCGCCTCGGGATGAACTGGACCGAGGAGGATCTCGGCAAGCCACAGGTCCTGGTGGACAGTGCCTACGGCATGGGCCACCCGGGCACGTTCCACTTCCGGGGACTGATCGAGGAAGTCAGCAACGGCGTCTACGAGGCCGGCGGGAAACCAGGTGTCTTCACCGTGAGCGACATCTGCGACGGCGTCGTCCAGGCCACCGACGGCATGAGCTACTCGCTCGTTTCCCGCGACATCATGGCTGCGATGGTCGAGATCCACGCACTGGGTCATCCCCACGACGGCATGGTCCTGATCTCCGGCAACGACAAATCGGTGCCCGCCCACCTGCTCGCGATCGCACGGTGCGATCTCCCGGCCATCCACCTGCCCGGAGGCACGCAGTTGAACGCGCCGGACTACGTCACCTCCAACAAGATGTGGGAAATGGGCGCCGCCGTCGAACGAGGCGAGCTTCCCCGGCAGGACCTCGAGCGAGCGCAGCGCGGCGCCTGCCCGACGTGCGGGGCATGCCAGTTCATGGGCAGCGCCAGCACCGGTCAGGTGCTGGCCGAGGCACTCGGGCTCGCCCTGCCCGGATCCGCGCTCGTTCCGGCACCGCTGACCAAACTGCTGCGCTATGCCCGTGCGACAGGCAAACAGCTCGTCACGATGATCCATCAGAACCTCACGTCACGGCGCATCCTGACCCGTGACGCATTCGAGAACGCCATCATCCTGCACGCCGCCGTCGGCGGGTCGACCAACGCGCTCCTGCACATCCCACCAATCGCACGGGAGGCAGGCGTCGAGATCACCATCGACGACTTCGACCGCATCCACCGGCGGGTCCCGGTACTGGCCAACGTCAAGACCACAGGCCGGTACCCGGTCGAGTACTTCTGGTACGCGGGCGGCGTTCCCGCTGTCATGCTCGAGCTTCGGGAAATGCTGCACCTCGACTGCCTCACCGTGACCGGCAGGACGCTGGGAGAGAACCTGGCGGAAATCGAGCACAGCCCATTCTTCTTCGCCGAACGGCGCGGCTATCTGAACAACGTCAAAATCGACAGGGACGAAATCATCCGCCCGCGGTCCGACCCGTTCAGTGCCGATGGCGGGGTGGCCGTGCTGTACGGCAATCTCGCGCCGGACGGCGCGATGATCAAGACCTTCTCGGTGCCCGAGGAGATGCACGTCCACACCGGGCCCGCGCGGGTCTTCGATTTCGAGGAGGAGGCGATCCACGCGCTGGTCAGGCGCCGGATATCACCCGGGGACGTCCTTGTCATCCGCTACGAGGGACCACGCGCGAACGGTATGCCCGAGATGTACTACGCGGCCGCGATCCTCTCCGCTGACCGCGTCTTGAACACCACCACCGCGATTGTCACCGACGGCCGCTACTCGGGCGCCATGCGAGGACCCTGTATCGGGCATGTCGCGCCCGAAGCACTGGATGGCGGCCCCATCGCGCTCATCGAGGACAATGACCTCATCGAGATAAACGCGCCTGCACGGCGCCTTGCGATCGTCGGAATCAAAGGCGAGCATCGCCCGGCAGATGAGATCGAGACGATACTCGCGGAGCGACGCGGTATCTGGAAGGCGCCGCGGCCACGCCACGGCAGTGGGATTCTCTCCTTGTACTCACGTGTCGCCCGCGGCACTTCTGAAGGAGCCGCTATTACCTAGGAAAGAATGGTCCGTTCTCTTCGTGAAGGCGGCAAGAAATGACGAAGCAGGCACAGCAGACCGTCGTCATCACCGACTATGACTACGGTGACGTGGACATCGAGTGGGCGATCATCGAAGACGCCGGCCTCCGGCTGGTCGCCGCCGACTGCAAGACCGAGGACGATGTCATCGAAGCCGCGATGGACGCGGACGCGATCATCACCCAGTACGCCACCGTCGGGGCGAGGGCCATCAACGCCTTTATCCGGTGCAAGGTCATCGCGCGGTACGGCACCGGCGTCGACATTGTCGACGTGGACGCGGCCACACGACGCGGCATCCTGGTGACCAACGTCCCCAACGACTGGTGCCAGAACGAGGTCGCCGACCACGCCATGGCCCTGCTTCTCGCCGCCGCCAGGAAGATCTGCGGCTACGACCGTGCGACCCGCGCCGGGACCTGGCGATGGCAGTCCGGCGAGCCGATCCACCGGCTGCAGGGACGCACCCTCGGTCTGCTGGCGTTCGGCGCGATCGCGCAGGCCATCGCAGCCCGGGCACACGCGTTCGGCATGCTCGTCATCGCCCATGATCCGTACATGCAACCGGAGGACGTGGCGGCTCACGGCGCTCAGCCGACCTCGTTCGGCGAGCTGATCGAGCACGCGGACTACCTGGTGATCCAGGCGCCGCTCACCAAGGAGACACGCCATCTCATCGGCGAGCCGGAACTCCGCCGCATGAAGCCGACGTCGATCCTCATCAACACGGCTCGCGGGCCCATCGTCGATGACAACGCCCTGTACGCGGCGCTGTGGGAAGGCTGGATCGCCGGCGCCGGCCTGGATGACATCGAGGAGGAACCCGCCAAGCAGCGGGACTGGGAACCGGTGAACCCGCTGTTCAGCCTGGACAATGTGATCATCACGCCGCATGCGGCCTACTACTCCGACGAGGCGATCCGCACGGTCCGCGACTTCGCCGCCCGCGAGGTGGCGCGGGTGCTGACTGGGAAACCGCCGCTATCGCCAGTGAACGCAGCCCAGCTCGCCATTGTTCACCCCGGCCCGTCATCGTGAGCCGCGGGAGTGTCGTCCGGCAGATAGTCGAAGATCCGCGACGACACGTCATCGATCAACGATTCGAAATCCGCAGGCGAGGTCGTGCGACCAACCCCACCTGGAAACGGCGTATCGCGTCAGCGGTGAACACTGTTGTCACGACACGTGACCTAGGGGGCGAGGTGCCAGAGCGCATCGAGCGGCAGGGCTCTGATCTTTTCGCCGAACGGCAAAGTCTGTTGGCCGGTGTACAGCACATAGCCGGCCACGAACCGATCTCCTAGGTGGTTGGCCAGATTACGCAAGCCACTAAGGTCCTCGATGCGCACTGTCGTGCCTGCCTTGACCTCTACTCCGATCACTCTGCCGTCGGGTGTCTCAATGACAGCGTCGACTTCTTGCTTTTCCTTGGTGCGGTAGTGATACAGCCGTCCGCGTTCCTCGGACCACGTGAGCTGGCGGGCGAGTTCCATGACGACGAAGTTCTCCATCATCGACCCTGCGGCACCGCTCGGTTCGGCCAGTCGTACGGGATCCTGGCCAATGAGGTGACACGCGATGCCGGTGTCTACGAACGCAAGTTTGGGTGTGCCTACGGCGCGACGCGTCTGCCCGGATGACCAAGCAGGGATGCTCTTGATGAGAAACACCGACGTCAACAGTGCCAGGTAGCGCATCAGGGTGGTTCGCGAGATGCCGGACTGGGTCGCGAGGACCGTCGGTTCCAGTAGCCCACCGGCGCGCCCGGCCAGCAGAGCGATCAGTTTGAGCAAGTCGCCCCGACGTTCGATGCTCGCCAGTTCCAGGACGTCACGCTCGATCAAGGTGGACAAGTACGAGTCGAAGAAGGCTGTGCGGCGGCGTGGGGTGCGACGTGTGGCTTCGGGGAAGCCGCCGACAACGAGACGCTCCAGGTAGTCGCGGCGGCGCAGCTCTGACGAGTGGTTGATTTCGGGACCATGTCTGAACGCCGCGTCGATGAATCGGTCCGGAGTCCCATGCATCTCTCCCTGGGAGAACGGCCAGAGTTCGATCACTTCCATGCGACCGGGCAGCGCGTCCGGGAGAGTTCGCATGGCCAATATCCGTGATGAGCCTGTCAGGAGGTAGCGGCCTGGGGTGGGGTCCAGATCCACCGACACCTTGATCGGCTGAAGAAGCTCCGGGACTAGTTGGATCTCGTCGATGACCATGAGGCTGTCGTGCTCGACGAACCCGGAAGGGTCGTCCTTGGCGGCTCGTAGCGTCGCCGGGTCGTCGAGAAGACGCAGCACTGTGGGCTGGCGATCGGTGGCAAGCCTGGTCAGTGTGCTTTTCCCGACCTGTCGAGCGCCATTGACGAGGACGACACGTGTGTCCTCCAGTGCCTCGTGAACCAGCGATTCGGCGCGACGGGGGATCAGGCGGGGCGGCTCGGACATGGTGCCAGTGTGCCGCACGAGCAAGATCAGTGGTCACCTGGTCGGTAGTGTAGTGGTCATCTGGTCGCTAAGTACGTGGTCATCTGGTCGTGCGCCTGGTGGCCGTCTGGACGCTTCGTTCGCAGGCGTCAGCCGAGTAACAACACGGTCAAGAGCCGGATCTGCTGGTAACTGAGGTGATCTCACCAAGATCAGGAAGGCGATACGGCGACACGGGTATTTCGCCTATATAGGACGGTGCTGGATGTGGCGTGGAGTCCCCGGTAGATGAGTTCTCACCACAAGATCCATCGTCCCAGAGGACTCCACGTGATCGCCTATTCTGCGTACCGCCATACCTGGCCTGCACGTGCCCCGAGCAGAGTCGTCTTCCCTGCCTGACGAGGCCCGTTGAGTATCACGACACGGAACGTGGAGAGATACTCCGCGACCAGGTCGCAGCATGCACGCGGCAGGTCTGACTCAGGCATGACACCTCGGTGGTCCGTCGGCTCGGTGAATCGAGGATGTACATCTCACAGTAGGGTGGACCGACATTCCACGATGAGTTGGACCGACATTTGACAGCATGATCCACTGACATCTTGAGCAAGATCAATGGTCATCTGGACGGCCGGCATCAGCGGGCCACGCTTCCGTGTAGCACGTTGGGCTACACGGGGCTACACTGGCGGCATGCGTGTGATCAGTCAGCGAGAGTTTCGCAATAACTCTGCCGCCGTCATGGACGCGGTGGAGGCAGGGGAGACCTACCACGTCACGCGTAACGGGGTCGAGATCGCCGAGTTGCGTCCGCTTTCTCGCAGGCGGCGGTTGACGGCTGAGGAGCTCGTGGAGCGCCATCGACGGATGCCGCGGGTCGAGCACAAGTTGATGCAACAGGAAGCCGACGAGTTCTTCGGCGCAGAAGATCGCATCGGCGACGACGATCCTTGGGAACGTCGTCGTGGCTGAGCGTCCTGAGTCGGGTGTCCTCGACACCTGCGCGTACATCGATCTCGACTTGCTTGATCCGGCGCATTTGCCCGCGATTCCGGAGATAACTGCGATCACGATGGCGGAATTGCATCAAGGTGTGGCAATGGCCAGGGATCCTGCGGTCAGGGCGGCGCGGACAGAGAAGCTTGGTGCTGCGATCATCGATTTCGACCCGATGCCTTTCGATGGCGACGCGGCCACCCGGTACGGCACGTTGGTCGGACTCACTTTGGCCGCGAACCGCGATCCCAAACCGCGTCGGATGGACCTCATGATCGCTGCGATCGCATCGGCTCACGGCTTGCCGCTCTACACGCGCAACGCTGATGACTTCAAAGGCCTGCAGGACATGTTGACCGTAGTCGCCCTCTGAGTGCTTCGGCGAGCCTTCTCGCCGAAGCACTCCAGCTCGAACGGCCTACCAGCCGCGTTCGCGCCATTCGTCGATGTGGGGTTTCTGCGTGTGCCTCAAGGGAAGCTGCGGTCATAGCGCGATGCGCCGGACTTCTTCCGCGAACTCGGGTACATCACAGCGTTCGAGTCGGGCGAGGAGCCCGCTGAGATCCATCGCTGGTTTGCGGAATCGCTGAGCCTGTCTAACAAGCGCGTCAAGCACCCTGGCTGGTGCGAGGTCTAGTTGATCGAGCAGGAATGTGTCGGGGTGAACTGCATCCACGTGGTGAGGTTCGAGTTGCTTCGCGGGGAAGTCGGCCAAGTTGAACGTCACGACGGCCTGTGCGCCGCCGGCGATAGCCGCAGCGAGCACATGCCGGTCATCTGGATCTGGAAGGTCCAGCCCGACGACAATGCCTTGCCAGTCATCAACCATCGCGCCGTCGAACGATGCGTTCATCAGCGCCAAGGTTCGATCGAACAGTGCCGGATCGACTTTCCGCTTGGCGATGACGTTTCTGCGGACCTCGTCCAGGATCGCTTCTGACCACAGTGGACGGAAGAGCTCTGCTTCGGCGAGCGTGAGCACGGTGTCTCGAAGAATATTGGGGAACAGGACGCACGCGTCCAGCACGACCGAGTACACGGTTGTCGTTACCTGATCTCTGTGGCCTCGTCGTCGTAAAGTCCGAGCTCTTCGGTCTGGCGGACCAATTCGTCGAGTGCTTCGCGCCGTTCTTGCCGCCGTTGGTCGCGGTATGTGAGGAGATCGTCGAGACGGATGCGGCGGTGCCGGCCGGGCTTCTCGAAGGGTATCTTGCCGTCCTCCAGCAGCTTGATCAGAGTGGGCCGGCTGACGCCGAGCAGGTCGGCGGCCTCCTGCGTGGTCAGGCGCTGTGCCAGTGGCGCCACGGTGATCGCACGTCCCGCGCGCATCGCAGTGATCACTTGTGACAGCACCTCGTACACCGCGGCGGGCAGGTGCACCAGGGTTCCATCTGGAGTTACCAGCGCGGCGTTTGCCGGAGCACGGGATAGCAGAGCCGCAAGTTCGTCCAGTTCAAGCCTCTCGGCCGGGTCGCTGGGAGGGAGGACTGGCCGGTCGACGGTAGCGGTCATGGCTGGCTGCCCCATTGGTCGGCGTTGCATCTGGCAACACCTATGATCGCCCCAAATCGAAAAAATCGCAAGTTGATGTCGGATAGTGCGGAAGCGGTGGCGCCTGATGTTGCCTTGGTGCTCGTGTCACCACTGTTGACGCGTCGTCGAGCGTGAGCTGGTGCACAGTCCTCGCCAGCGTAATGAACTAGAGCGATCTCGGTGAGGACTGTGCAGTTCAACTAGCAGGGCTCACCAGCCGCGTTCGCGCCATTCGTCGATGTGCGGCTTCTGTTCGCCCAGTGTCGAGTCGTCGCCGTGGCCTGGGTAGAACCAGGTTTCGTCAGGCAGGACGTCGAACAACCGTGAAGAAACGTCGTTGATCAAAGAAGTGAAGTTCTCGGGAGAGGTCGTTTTTCCTACGCCGCCCGGAAAGAGGGAGTCGCCGGTGAAGAGGTGGGGGTGGCCGGTGGGGTCGCGGTAGAGCAGGGCGATTGAGCCTGGAGTGTGGCCGCGGAGGTGGATGACTTCGAGGGTGCAGTTGCCGACGGGGATTGTGTCGCCGTGTTTGGCGAATGTGTCGGGGGGTACTGGGAGGGGGGCGGCGTCGTCGGCGTGGGCGATTGTGTTCGCGCCGTTGGCGCCGGCGACGGCACCGAGGGCTTGCCAGTGGTCGGGGTGTTGGTGGGTGGTCACGATTGTTCTTAGCCGTGGGCGGTTTCGGTCGTGGCCGATCAGGTCTTCGATGCGTTCTGGGTCGTTTGCGGCGTCGATCAGCAGCGCGTCGCGGGTCGCGTTGCAGACGAGCAGGTACGCGTTGTTGTCCATCGGGCCGACGGACAGCTTGTTGATGGTCAGCTCGGGGAGTGTCCGGCGGGCGGCCGCGCCGCCTGGCTCCACGTGACCTGTGTAGTTCTCGACAACGTCCACGGTTGCCGACAGTAGTCCTTCAGGCCCTGCTCAGTGTCCTCACAGGTTGGCGAATTACGCTCCGATCACGAAGTCGTCCTTGTCCGCCGATTACTGCGAGCTCGTGACTACCACACTTACTGCGACCGAGCCGGAGGCCACCGCGTCTCCTCGCCGGTCCGCGCGCAAGATCAGCTGGGACATCCTGCGGGTGTTCGCGGTGTTCGCCGTCGTGGTCGAACACATCACCCACCAATCCCAGATCAACCATCCTGAGCTGGCCGGTTACGCCTTCACGTTACCGCTGCAGTTCGGGGCCAGCACCATGCTGGTGATCTCCGCGTTCTTCGTGTGCGTCACGATCGGCAAGGGCAGACCTGGCCGATGGCTGTGGAACCGCATCGCCCGGCTGCTGCCCGCGTACCTGGTCGCGGTCGTGGCCACGTATGTCGTCTCGCGTATCGCGATAACTATTTTCAATGGCTACGTATATGCGGACGGTAGTTGGCTGTTCGGCGTGCCCACGTCCGGGGTGCACACTGCTTTCCCCTGGTACCTGCCCACCGGCACCGATCTTCTCGCCAACCTCGCCATGATCCAGGCCTGGGCTCCGGAGTTCCACTGGATCGACGCTTCCTACTGGACGCTTCCCATCCAGATCATCGCGTTCGCGGTCGCCGCTTTCCTGTTCGGCCGGCGCCTGCTCAACGCCAGGAACACCCCTGCTTTCCTGTGGTCTCTGGTCATTGTCCCGGTCGTCATCCGGTACACGCTGCGCACCGACGACTCCGCGCAGTGGATCAAGTCGATCTTCGATGGGCTGGCTCTGCACCGCGTTCACCTGTTCGGTGTCGGCATCGCCATCTGGTTGTGGTCCAGGGGCCGGATGAAGGGCTGGCACCTTTCGATCTACCTGGTCGCCGCGTTGATCGCGCAGGACGCGCACGCCTACTGGACCGATACGCCGTCCACGATCGCGTTCGGCATCGTCCTGCTTCTGGTCTGCGCCGCCGCGGGTGGCCCGGACTGGGACATCCCGATCGTGCGCAGGCTTTCACCGCTCATCACGTGGCTGGCCGGCATCACGTACGGCGTCTACCTCATCCACCAGCAGTTGGGCTTCATCGTCGCGCGCACGCTGCTCGACATGGGCGCGACGTCGTGGGAACGGTTCGCCGCGTCGTTCGCCACCGCTGTCCTGCTCGGCTGGCTGATCACCAAGTTCGTCGAACGCCCTGCCCACCGGTTGCTGACGCAGCGACCTCAGAGCCAGGCCGGCAAACTCGGCAGTTCCCCGGCCAGGCCCGAGCCGTCGCCTCTGCCGATCAGCCAGGCCAGCACGGCCGGCGCTGGTCCGCCCACCCCGGTGGAGTCCTTCCCGAGCAAGTTCCCAGCCAGCTCCCAGTCCCGCTGACGCCCGTCGGGCAGGTCGACCCGCAGGCGCACGGGCGGCACGTCCGGGCGCTTGGAGAACTCGCGGACCACCATGTCCAGCAGCAGTTCGACGTGCCCGTCGGGCAGGTTCACGAAGCCGACACCGGCGTCCAGATCGATCATGTGCACGGCCGTTTCCTGCCAGCGCATCCACGGCACGACGCACGCGTCTATCTGACGTCCGTTGGCGAGCATGACCTGCTTCGCCCACGCAATGTCATCCATGTGGGTGACGGCTTCGAAGAACCTGGAGACCGCCGCGTCCAGGCCCTCACGCAGCAGCGACGCCATCCGGTACGAGCCTTCTTCGATGTCCGCGTCGCGGTCGGCCCTGCTGGTGTACATCGGGTGCTCGACGCCTGTACGCGCCCACGTGAGCAGGTTCACCAGCGCGTCCGCGTTGCGCGCCAGGTGTGTCACGACGTGCCCCCGGCTCCAGCCGGGCAACAGGCTAGGCCGCTTCATCGCGATGTCGTCGAACCCCTCGACGAGTTCCGTCAGCCGCATGGTCACCTGCTGAGCTGCGAATATGCCTAGCTCCGCGTACTCACGGGCCGACAGATCGCTTCGCGGCTCGGGCAGGGAATCGTGCGGTGTGGCGGTGTGTTGCGATACGCGTGGTCCAGTCATATGTGGCAACCCTGACTTCGTTGAGCGACATGGCGCTCACGATGAGCTGATAGCGACCAGGGTACGGGTAGATCACCGCCTGTGGGAGAGACTCGAAATCGGTTTTGTCGGTGCCCCGTCCTAACATGGTCCCGGCAGCCTCGGATCGAACGCATATTCGAGTGGACTTGCTGAAGATCACCGCTGAAGAAGCACCGAAGGGACCCCTAGTGGCCGACCGTCTCGTGGTTCGCGGCGCCCGCGAGCACAACCTCCGCGGCGTCGATCTGGACCTGCCGCGCGACAGCCTGATCGTGTTCACCGGCCTGTCCGGGTCGGGCAAGTCCAGCCTGGCGTTCGACACGATCTTCGCCGAAGGCCAGCGGCGCTACGTCGAGTCGTTGTCGGCCTATGCCCGGCAGTTCCTCGGGCAGATGGACAAGCCGGACGTCGACTTCATCGAGGGCCTGTCGCCCGCGGTCTCCATCGACCAGAAGTCGACCAGTCGCAACCCGCGGTCGACCGTCGGCACGGTCACCGAGGTCTACGACTATCTCCGTCTGCTGTACGCGCGTGCAGGCAAGGCGCATTGCCCCACCTGTGGCGAGCTGATCAGCAAGCAGACCCCGCAGCAGATCGTCGACCAGGTGCTGGCGCTGGAGGAGGGCACGCGCTTCCAGGTGCTCGCGCCGGTCATCCGCAGTCGCAAGGGCGAGTACATCGACCTGTTCCAGACGCTTCAGTCGCAGGGTTACTCGCGCGCCCGCGTCGACGGCGTGGTGTACCCGCTGGCCGACGTGCCGAAGCTGAAGAAGCAGGAGAAGCACGACATCGCGGTGGTCATCGACCGCCTGACGGTCAAGAAGAGCGCCAAGCAGCGGCTGACCGACTCGGTCGAGACCGCGCTGCGCCTGGCCGACGGCCTGGTCGTGCTGGAATTCGTCGACCTCGAAGAGAACGACCCGCACCGCGACCGCGGCTTCTCGGAGAACCTGGCCTGCCCGAACGGCCACGCGCTGGCGATCGAGGACCTGGAGCCCAGGGCCTTCTCGTTCAACTCGCCGTTCGGTGCCTGCACGTCGTGTTCCGGTCTCGGTGTCCGGATGGAGGTCGACCCCGAGCTGGTCGTCCCGGACGACGAGTTGTCCCTGGGCGAGGGCGCGATCGCGCCGTGGGCGGGCGGCCAGACCGCGGAGTACTTCACGCGGTTGCTGACCTCGCTGGCCGAGGCCGTGGGTTTCCGGATGGACACGCCGTGGAAGCGGCTGCCTGCCAAGGCGCAGAAGGCGGTGCTGCACGGCACGGCCGACCAGGTGCACGTGCGCTACAAGAACCGTTATGGCCGTGAGCGTTCGTACTACGCGAGCTACGAGGGCGTGATTCCGTTCCTGGAGCGCCGCCAGGAGCAGACCGAGTCCGAGGCGATGCGTGAGCGCTACGAGGGCTACATGCGCGAGGTTCCGTGCCCGTCCTGTCAGGGCACGCGTCTCAAGCCCGAGATCCTCGCGGTCACGCTGGAGCACAAGGAGCAGGGCGACCAGTCGATCGCCGACGTCTGTGCGATGAGCGTCGCCGACTGTGCGGAATTCCTTGAGGGCCTGGTGCTCGGCCGGCGCGAGAAGATGATCGCCGGCGCGGTGCTCAAGGAGATCCAGGCCCGGCTGCGGTTCCTGCTGGACGTCGGCCTGGACTATCTGTCACTGGATCGCGGCTCCGCCACACTTTCGGGTGGTGAGGCACAGCGCATCCGGCTCGCCACGCAGATCGGCTCGGGCCTGGTCGGCGTGCTGTACGTGCTCGACGAGCCGTCGATCGGTCTGCACCAGCGTGACAACCACCGCCTGATCGAGACGCTGACCCGGCTGCGCGACCTGGGCAACACGCTCATCGTGGTGGAGCACGACGAGGACACGATCCGTACGTCCGACTGGGTGGTCGACATCGGCCCGGGTGCGGGTGAGCACGGCGGCAACGTCGTGCACTCCGGGCCGGTCGCGAAGTTGTTGAAGAACAAGGAATCCATGACCGGGGCGTACCTGTCCGGTCGCAAGCAGATCCCGGTGCCCGAGATCCGCCGGCCGATCGACCGCAAGCGCCAGCTGGCCGTGGTCGGCGCACGTGAGCACAACCTGCGTGGTCTGGACGTGTCGTTCCCGTTGGGCTGTCTGGTTTCGGTGACCGGTGTGTCCGGGTCCGGAAAGTCCACTTTGGTCAACGACATCCTGGCGCAGGTGCTGGCGAACAAGCTGAACGGCGCCCGCCAGGTGCCGGGCCGGCACACCCGGGTCAAGGGCCTGGACCACCTCGACAAGCTGGTGCGGGTGGACCAGTCGCCGATCGGCCGCACCCCGCGGTCCAACCCGGCCACCTACACCGGTGTGTTCGACAACATCCGCAAGCTGTTCGCGCAGACGACCGAGGCCAAGGTCCGCGGCTACCAGCCGGGCCGGTTCTCGTTCAACGTCAAGGGCGGCCGCTGCGAGGCGTGCGCGGGCGACGGCACGATCAAGATCGAGATGAACTTCCTGCCGGACGTCTACGTCCCGTGCGAGGTCTGCAAGGGCGCCCGCTACAACCGGGAAACCCTTGAGGTGCACTACAAGGGCAAGACCATCGCGGAGATCCTGGACATGCCGATCGAGGAGGCGGCCGAGTTCTTCCAGCCGATCACCTCCATCCACCGGCACCTCAAGACGCTGGTGGACGTCGGCCTCGGATACGTCCGGCTGGGGCAGTCCGCGCCGACGCTGTCCGGCGGTGAGGCGCAGCGTGTGAAGCTGGCCAGCGAGCTGCAGAAGCGTTCGACCGGCAAGACGGTCTACATCCTCGACGAGCCGACCACCGGTCTGCACTTCGAGGACATCCGCAAGCTGCTCGGCGTGATCAACGGCTTGGTGGACAAGGGCAACACGGTGATCGTGATCGAGCACAACCTGGACGTGATCAAGAGCTCGGACTGGATCGTGGACATGGGACCGGAAGGCGGTTCGGGCGGCGGCACGGTCGTGGCCGAGGGCACGCCCGAGGACCTGGCGGAGATAGAGGAGAGCTACACGGGCCAGTTCCTCAAGCACGTCCTGGAGGTCTAGGGCTTGTCTGGGCCTCTGGCTCCTCCCCGTGCACGACTTCAACTACGGAACGATCGCGACCCCGGCAACAGTTCCGCCCAAGCGGGGTGAACCCGTGCGAATGGACCGTTCGCACGGGTTCACCCGGCGAAGTTGAGAGGCGGCTTCGATACATGGCCTAGGCCGAACGGGCGAACGGGCCGGGTACCGGGTCTGGGGATTACTCTTCCCGTCGCTGTCGTCGACGTGGGGGGAACCATGTCCGATATTTTCGATCATCCGGATTTACGTGATCCCTCCTGGGACCGCAAGCTCAAGAGGGAGACGCGGCGGGCCTTTTGGCGTCGTAACCGGTGGCGAGTGGCGATCACGCTGGGGTTCGTGGCCGCCCTGCCCGCTTTGGCGCTGTACGGCCTTGCCCGTGACGCGGATCAGGTCGGCTTCAAGCCACCGGAGCCGCCGTCGGCGGCGACGACGACCGGGCTGCCGACCACGACCACGCCGACCACGATGCAGGCAGGCGTCAAAGTGGACTTGGCGCAGCCGTTCGTCGGCACGCCCGCGGCGGGTTGGAGCGACGGCGCGGCGGGCGTTGTCGTGCCGCCTGCCTCCGCTGTGAACGGATTCACCGCCATGAAGGTGGGCGAGGCGCTGAAGAAGGCACGCGATGCATTCATCGCCTCGAAACTTGATCTCAAAGTGATCCAGGACGGCGACGTCGAGTTGCTCGCCGGGTTGTTCGCACCGGACATGAGCGACCAGGTCCGGACCAGCCCGGATTACCGGACCCGGATCGCGCCCGGGTTCAAGCTGCTCCCCGTGCCGATGAAGGTCAACGGCCAGATGTCGGTGGAACCAGGCGACAAGGGGGAGTTGGTCATCCGCGCCAACTACGCGGTCGCCTATGCGTTCCACATCGACAATCCCAATGAGATCAGGGACGTGATGGACATCGTGGCCGTCGTGCGATCCGACCATAAGTACGTGTTCCGTGAGGGAGCCACGTTCGCGCGCTCCAGCCAGGGCCTCTGGCTGAACGGTGGCCATACCACCACCTACTCGATGGCCTGCACTCCGCTGAAGGAAGGTCTGCTCGCGCCGGCCTACAGCGAACGCCGGCTGGGACTGCCTGGTCAGGGGGAGTCCGTCCGGGAGCGGATGTTCGACCCGAACGCCCCGATGCCGGAGGGGAACACTTGTTGAAAAATCGGACCAATCCGGGTCCTGACCTGTTTCGAATTGGGCTGAACCGTCCCTGACATCTCCTCGTGTTGGTGGGTGAGAAGGGCCGCCGCGACGGGCGGAGGGCCACCACCAGGAGGTTGTGTCATGAAGGGCGCTCGTGTCGGCGTGCTGACTGCCATCGCCGGTCTTGGGCTGCTGAGCCTGGCCGCCTGCAGTGGCAACACTCCCACAACGGGGGTGCAGTTACCACCGCGCCAGCAGCAACAGGAGCTGCCGGTCGGCCCCCAGCCGAACCTGATCGCGGCGGACAATCTGGCGTTGAACTCGAAGGTCGTGACCACCAAGGACGGCATGACCCTGTACCGGTTCGACAAGGACACCGCCCAGCCGCCCGCCTCCAACTGCAACGACGCCTGCGCCAAGCAGTGGCCGCCGTTGCTGGTGGAGGGCAAGGAACTCACGTTCACCGGTATCGATCAGAACATGATCGGAACGGTCACGCGCAAGGACGGCGGCAAGCAGGTCACCATAAATAAGTGGCCGGTGTATACGTTCACCAGGGATTCCAACCCGGGCGACGCCACCGGCCAGGGCATGGGCGGCACCTGGTACGCGATCACGCCGGAGGGCAAGAAGGCCCAGGGGCTGATCACCGATGGGACCCCGAATGCCGTGCCACAGCAGCAAAAACCCGCTCAGCAACCGGCTGAACAGCCGCCCGCCGGCTCTGGCGGCAACTCCGATTCCGGTTACTGACAAGCATGCGCGAGCGGAGGGGAAGCACGGCGTGAGTGCCTCACTCGTAAGCGATAGAGGCCCGCGATCACCGTTGGTCCGTCCAAATCCAGTAATCTCCGCAACGACTCGATCCCCAGCGGAGAGGAACCTGGTGACGACCCCAGGCTGGTGGCCGCGGCGATCGCGGCGCGTTCGTGGCGAGGACCTTGTTCGGTCGTTGTACAACGAGCACGGCGCGAGTTTGCTCGCGTACGCGACTCGATTGACCAACGACCGGGCCGCGGCCGAGGACATCGTGCAAGAGACCCTGCTTCGCGCGTGGAAGCACTCTGACGCACTGACGGCAGAGAAGGGCTCAGTCCGTGGGTGGTTGCTCACGGTGGCCCGCAACATAGTCACCGACCGTGCGAGGGCACGCGCGGTCCGGCCGCCAGAGGTGGCCGAGGTGACGGAGTCGCCTTCGGTCGAACGGGACCACGCCGATCAGGTGGTGGACTCGATGGCCATGCTCGGGGCGCTCGACAGCCTGTCTCCTGAGCACCGCGAGGTGCTCGTGGAGATTTATTACAAAGGCCGCACGGTCACTGAAGCCGCCCAGGCTCTGGGGATCGCTGCGGGTACCGTGAAATCGCGTTCGTACTATGCATTGCGTGCCCTACGGGCCGTGATGTCCAGCGGCAAGACTGGGACGGAGGTGCCCCGGTGAGCAACCCACATGACCACTCCTCGCTTGGGGCGTATGCCCTCGGCGTATTGACACCGCGTGAAGCGACCGAGGTCGAGGCCCATCTGCGGTCCTGTCCGGACGGTCGTCGCGAGGTTGCTGATCTCGTCGGGCTACGGCGTGCGCTCGACACGGTGCCGCCGGAGGCGTTCATCGACGGCCCACCGCCCGGTGGCGACCTGCTCCTGCAGCGGACGCTCCGTCAGGTGCGTGCCTCCGAAGGGCTGGCGCCGATCGCGGCCAAGCCGCCGATAGGGCGCAGGCTCGCCTCGGTGGCCGCGGCTCTCGTGATCGCCGGTGGCGCCCTCACCGGCGGCATCTTCATCGGTCAGGGCAACGAGCCGGCGGGGCCGCCGGGCATCGCGTTCCCGCAGACGACGGATCCGGGCTCGGGCGCCGTGATGGACATCAAGGTCGAGCCGCTGGCCGGCTGGGTGAAGGTGCACGCCAAGGTGTCCGGCATCAAGCAGGGCGAGCAGTGCCAGCTGATCGTCACCGCCAAGGACAACTCGCAGAAAAGCGCGGGCAGCTGGCTGGTGACCGAGAAGGGCGAGGGCGAAGGGACCACTCTGGACGGTCCGGCCCTGGTCGCGCCGAAGGACGTCAAGTCGGTCGACGTGATCACCTTCGACGGCCGCAAGCTCGCGTCGGTGCCCGTCAACCTGTAGCCGATGTCTGCCAACCGGTACCGATTCCGCAGCTTGTGGCGGCTTTCGGTACCGGTTGACGACGTTTTCCAGGTGGTCACCGATCCGGGGAGCTATCCCTTGTGGTGGCCTGACATCCATGGTGTCGGCCGGATCGACGACGACACGGCCGAAGTGGTGTGCAAGTCGGTTCTGCCGTATGCCTTGGTGTTCCGCCTGCATCGGGCCGAACAGGACCAGCGCGCAGGCCGGCTGCTGGTCGGGATGACCGGTGACCTCGAGGGTTTCTGCCGGTCCATTGTGGTGCAACGAGCTGCCTCGGTGACCTTGGAGATCACCCAGGACGTCGTTGTGAACAAACGCTTGCTACGACGGCTGGCACCGGTCGCGAGACCGGTGTTCCGCGCCAACCACGCCGCGATGATGTGGCGTGGCCAGCGCGGACTGCGCCGATTCCTCAGCTCTTGACCGGCTCCGGCGTCTTGGCCGGCTGATCCTCGCCGTCCTCGCGGACCTCGTGTTCGTCGACCAATGTGGACTCGTCGAACGGGTCCTCACCGGACAGCACGCGCTGTGCCTTCTCGCGGTCGAACTCCTTGGTCCACGTTCCTAGCAGGACCGTGGCGACCGCGTTGCCCGTGAAGTTGGTCAGCGCACGGGCCTCCGACATGAACCGGTCGATACCGACGATGATGCTGGTGCCGTCGACCAGTTCCGGGCGATGCGACGCCAGACCACCTTGGAGCGTCGCCAGGCCCGCGCCGGACACACCGGCCGCGCCCTTCGACGCGATCATCATGAACAGCAGCAATGTGATCTGTTCGCCGAAGCTCAGCGGTGCGTTCATGGCATCGGCGATGAACAGCGACGCCATGGTCAGGTAGATCATCGTGCCGTCGAGGTTGAACGAGTAGCCGGTCGGCACCGTGATGCCGACGACCGGACGGCTTACGCCCACGTGCTCCATCTTCGCGATCAACCGCGGCAGCGCGCTCTCCGAGGACGACGTCGAGAAGATCAACAGGTACTCGCGCGCCAGGTAGCGCATGAGCGAGAACAGGTTGATCCGCGAGACGGTCCACAGCAAGCCGGACAGAACGACCGCGATGAACAGGACACAGGTGATGTAGAAGCCCAGCATGATCACCAGGAGGCTGGTCAACGCCGTCCAGCCGGTTGCCCCGACCACCGCCGCTATCGCGCCGAACGCGCCGACCGGGGCCAGCCACATGATCATCGACAGGATCTTGAAGACCAGCCGCTGCAGGTGCCCGATGCCGCGCAGCACCGGCTTGCCCTTCTCGCCCAGTGCCTGCAGCGCGAAGCCGACCAGCAGGGACACCAGCAGTGTCTCCAGCACTTCGCCGCTGGTCAGGCCGGAGAACAGGGAGGTCGGGATGATGCCGAGGATGAACTGGGTGGTGTTCTCCTGGGCCTTGACCTGCACGTGCCCCGGCTGGAGGTTCAGCCCGTCACCCGGGTGCAGGATGTTGCCGACGATCAGGCCGATGGTCAGCGCGACGAAGGACATGGCGATGAAGTAGCCGATCGCCAGGCCGCCGACCTTGCCCACCCGCGCGGCCTGCCTGATCGAGCCGACACCGAGGACCAGCGTGCAGAAGATGATCGGGCTGATCATCATCTTGATGAGGTTGACGAAACCGTCACCGATCGGTTTGAGTGCGACGCCGGTCTTGGGGAAGGCGATGCCGACGATGATGCCGAGGATGACGGCTATCACGACCGCGATGTAGAGGTAATGGGTGCGATCCCGGCGGGTACGCCCCTCAACAGTGGACAAAACGGGCCTCCTGGGAAGGCAGGGCACGGCAGTTGGTTGTGCAGACTATGAGTGTCGATATGACGCTGGTCACGGTTGTGTTCATTTCGGTCGTGCTGCGGAGAGGTAACGGGCATGCGTGAGTGGAGCCTGGCCCGCCAGCTGCTGGTGCTGCAGGCGGTGATCGTCGCCGTGATCGTCGCTGGTGGGTCGATCCTGGCCTATCTGGACGCGGCCAGCAGCACGAAGGACACCGCCGAGCGAGAGGTCATCGCGGTCGCCAAGTCGGTCGCGGACGCTCCGACGCTGCTCAGCGCCCTGTCCACGCCCAGGCCGACGGAGGTTCTGCAGCCGTTCGCCGAACGGGTCCGCCTCGACACCGGCGTCGACTTCATCACGATCATGGACCCGAACGGCATCCGGTTCACCCACCCGAACCCGTCGCAGATCGGCGGGCATTTCCTGGGCAACACCTCGGACGCGCTGGCCGGGAAGGTGCTCACGGAGACGTTCGCGGGCACACTCGGCCCGTCGGTCCGGGCAGTGGTGCCGGTTTTGTCATCCGATCGTGTGGTGGCCATGGTCGCGGTCGGCATCACGGTCCAGGCGATCGCCGAAGACCTCCAAGCCCGGCTTTTCGGTCTGATCGTCGTCGCCGCGGCGGCGCTGGCCGTCGGCACGGTCGGCACGTATCTGGTCAGCGCCCGGTTGCGTCGGCAGACGCGGGGGATGGGTCCGCAGCGGCTGAGCCGGATGATCGACTACCACGAGTCGATCCTGCACGCGGTGCACGAAGGCCTGCTGCTGCTCGACAAGACCGGAACAGTGACCTTGTGCAACGACGCCGCGCGCGACCTGCTGGGTGTCCCGGAGGACGTGGAAGGCCGCAAACTGGACGATCTCGGACTGCCTTCGTCCCTTGTGGACGGTCTGTTGTCCGACGGCCCGGTGCGCGACGAGATCCACGTGACCGACCGGCGCGTGCTCGTGGTGAACAAGTCCGAGATCCGGGCGCACGGTGCGGTGGTCACGTTGCGGGACCACACTGATCTGCAGGCGCTCACCGGTGAACTCGACTCAGTGAAGGGATTCGCCGAGTCGCTTCGCTCTCAGGCGCATGAGGCCGCGAATCGGCTCCACACCGTGGTTTCATTGATCGAATTGGAACGGACCGACGAAGCGGTGCGGTTCGTCACCGACGAATTGGAGATAGCCCAGCGACTGACCGATCGAGTGGTCGACGCGGTCAATGAGCCCGTCCTTGCGGCACTATTGCTGGGAAAGACGGCTGAGGCCAGCGAGCGCGGTGTGGAACTGGTGATCACGCCCGATACCCAGATCGACGAGAGTATGTTGCCGGGCAGGGATTTGGTGACGATCCTGGGCAATCTGATCGACAACGCGATGGATGCCGCGGTCGACGGCGAGGGAGCGCCGAAAGTCTTTGTCACCGTGCAGAAATCGTCGGCGGAGTTGCTCATGCGGGTCGCGGACACCGGCCGGGGACTGGACGAAGAGGCTTCCAGGGCAGCGTTTTCCCGTGGCTGGTCCACCAAGGACGACAATCGCGGACTCGGGCTGGCCTTGGTGGGGCAGACCGTCCGGCGTTACGGCGGATCCATTGAGCTCAGTCAGGACGTCGGGGCCGTTTTCACGGTCCGGATACCGGTCGAGATGCCCGTGGAGCAGGGCGCAGGGTGATGACCCGATCATCGGGTGCAGAATGTCGCGGCGCGTGTCGGTTCGATTTCGTTTCGTATTACTGGGGCGCCCCAGTTCTGGTGTGCGGCACCGGTGGGAGAGACTGTGCAGCGGTGGGCGCGGGCCCCACTGTGAGGCTGTCGAGATGATCAGGGTTCTGGTGGTCGAGGACGACCCCGTCGCGGCTGACGCGCACAAGCTGTACGTGCAGCGCGTCGCGGGCTTCGAGGTGTCCGGAGTCGCCCATACGGGTGCTGAGGCGATGCGTTTCGTCGAGCAGCACCCGATCGATCTCCTGCTGCTGGACCTGTATTTGCCCGACGCGCACGGCCTGCAGATCTGCCGCGCTCTGCGAGCGGCGAATCACTCGATCGACGTCATCGCAGTCACCTCGGCGCGCGATCTGCAGATGGTGAAGGCCGCGGTCTCGGCAGGAGTGGTCCAGTACCTGCTGAAGCCATTCACCTTCGCGACACTCAGGGACAAACTTGAGCGTTACGCTCTCTTCCGCGACACAGTCACCGGGGAAGCGGCGGGTCAGGAAGAAGTCGATCGCGCGCTGGCGACATTGCGCGGTACCGACGGCATCGGCCTGCCGAAGGGCATGAGCGCGGACACGCTCGACTCGGTGATCGCGGCATTGCGGGAGACACCGGACGGATTGTCGGCGGTCGGCGCGGCATCGGCTGTGGGCATTTCCCGCGTGACGGCAAGGCGCTATCTGGAGCACCTTGCCGACACGGGAACGGCGGTCCGAAGGCCGCAGTACGGCCAGGTGGGCCGGCCGGAGCTGTTCTACAAACTCGCCGCTAACTAGGCAGATCGAACACGCCCAGCTTCTGGCCCTTGGTGTGCGAGTCCCATTCGGCGTGGGTGAAGGAAAGCGTGCCCGCGCCGGGCCGGTTCGAGTTGCGTACCAGGACTTCGGTGTCGGTCAGCATGACCTCCACGCAGTTGTTTCCGTTCGACGAGAACTTGGTCCATACGTTTGGCTGCAGGGCCATCAGATCACCCGATTCGCCGACGATTGCTGAAGTCCTCAATCATATCGACGCTAGTCAACGGGTCGAAAGCCTTGAGCTTGACATCCTCGAAGTTGCGAATCGCCTCGACGACGAGTGGGTCGCGATCGAAGAACAGTTCGCCCATGGTCGTGTCCGCACTGGCGATCTCGGAGATCTTGTGGTCGAACTTGTAGATCGTGACCGTGGCACCAAGTGAGTAGTGCTCGCGGGTGTCCAGCGGCAGGATCTGAACCGTGACGTTCTGCTGCGCCCGGCAGAGTTGGGCGACATGCTGGAGCTGACTTGACATCACCTTCCGGCCGCCGATGTTCTTGTGCAGAGCGGCTTCGCTGACGACCACCCAGAGGCCAAGGGGTTGCTGCGGGCGAGTCAGGACTGCGCCCAGGGTCAGCCGGAAGTTCAGATAGATTTCCAGCTTTTCCGCGAGGTGGCCGGTCGGGGCCAGGATTGCGCGCGCGTAGTCCCTTGTCTGCAGGACCCCAGGGAACATCTCGGGGCTGTAGTAGCGGATGGTGCGCGCAGCTTTGATCAAGTCGGCGGCACGCCGTTGGTGCGCCTGGATACCTCCGCCGCCAGGCACTCGCCCCGCTGATCTGTGTGCCTCCCGGTTGACTTCCTTCAGATCGTCGGCCTGGTCATCAGGCGCGTGGTACAGATCGAGCAGTGCGGCCAGGTCGGCGTGCCGGACCCGGGTCCGGCCCTGCTCCATGTTGCTGATGGTCGTGATCGTGTAGCCGAGTCTCTCCGCAGCGGCTTCTCTGCCCAGGCCAACCTCGGTCCGCATCCGCTTGAGCGTCGCGCCGACCTGGATACGTTCCGCGGTCCGCAGCTGACCTGACATCCGACATTCACTCCTTCGGGTACGACCGCATTGCGTAATCGCACTTTACGATGTTGGCGCTTGTGAGCGCTTATGATGAGCGTAGCAGAGGTTCTTGGAGGGAGTCAGCGCATGTCCAGCAATGGGATTCAGGTCGGTGCCTGGGTGAAGATCGAAGGGGAGTGCGAGATCGAGTACCGCGTGACCGGTGACGAGGTCGAGTTCTCGTTCGGCGGCCGGATGAACGGGTTCGACATCCTGGCGACCGAGCGCGGTCTCGACCGGCTGCTGACCGCCGGGAACGAGGCGCTGCGGGAGATGCGCTCGGCCGCCGTGAAGGACTGAGTCGTGTTCAGATGTCCCGGTCGAAGAGAGTCTGCCCCGGCCCGGAGGCAGGAGTCGGACTTCCGTGGCGCCAGGGGTGCGATCCGGCCCTGCTGTCGCGATCGGACATCTGGAACACGACCTGGTGGAGGTGGCGGATCCGGCTCACCGGGCCGGGTCCGCCGCTTGTGGCGTCACGACCGTTGCCACTGTTGGTTCCATTCGGTGCTGCACTCGTGGACCACGGCGTTCTTGCCGGCGATGGCCAGGCACAGGTCCGGATTCCGGGCCGGGCGCAGCCGTTCCCACATCACTCCTTCGTGGTGCCAATGATTTTCGATCAGCCATTGCTGGGCCGCGGAGCCGGTGCATTCGGCCTGGATCACGTCGCTGTCGGTGTCAGTGGGCACGGTCAGGCAGAGTGCGTTTTGCGTGGTCAGTTGCAGGGCGCAGTCATCCGGCCGGGAGCCGGTCCCGAGACGGGCGGTGAATGTGACCGACGGCGACGACTGCGGGAGATCGGCGACGAACACATTCTCGTCAAGCCGATTCACCGATGCCGCCAGGCGAAGCTTCGAATGATGGTTCTGCCATGCCGCGGTTTCGCCGTCGGCGAGGCAGAAAACATTCGGGATGGCCGGGCTGGGAAGTTCGTTGTTCATCAACGCGGGCAATCCCGCACCACCGGCCACGAAGAGTGCGGCCGCAATGAACAGGGCGATGCCAAGACGAGGTGCTGTCCAGCGGTGGACCGGCTCGGGTGTCAAAACCTTCGGATCGGGTGGATACGGGTGGCCGGGCAAACTGATCCACCCGGTCGTGGTGGTTTCCTTCACCGAGAAGTGGGCCGGCCGGAAGGTCGCCGCATCGGTTTCGGCGCTGTGCCGGACGACATCGTCGAAGAACCACGGCGAGACGATCAGCGCGAGGACGTCGCGCGACTCCGCAAGCGCTTTCCTCAGGGGAGGCGCCTCCAGCAGCCTGAAGGTCAGGTTCACCGACGCCGAGGTCGCGCCGTGGTCGTCGAATTCGACCTCACCCGCGTTCAGCGCCATCCGCAAGCGCATCTGTTCGGCGAACGGGTGAGTGGCATTGTGCGTGTAGAGAGCCTGTGTCAATGCCGCGGGGAGCGCGTCGACGAATGGCGCTTTCGGCAGATGTCCCGGAGCGGTGATGAAGACACCGTCACCCCGGTCTTCGGCTATACACTCCGCCCACGGGATGCCCGCTCGATCGAATGCCTGTTCCAGTGCCCGATAGAGACCGTCCCGCACGGCGACTTGGTCTTTGTTGGTGCGATGCAGGGTGCCGAATCCCGTCACATCCACAACGAGGATTATTCGATGCGCGGCCGGTTGCCGCCGCTGTCTCATTTGTTCCCCCTTGACATCGACTGCCTGCTGGATAAGGGAAGCATCTTACGAGCAGGTGCCAATGGTGTCGATTTCGCCGAGGGGAAGGCCGCTTACATCATGTACGTTTCTTTGCCGACCGGCTCGCCTTCCTTCGCTCGGAGTGCTGACACCATTACGACATCAGTGGCGGCGAACATCGCGGCGGCTACGAATCGGATATGGCTCTGATATGGCCGAACACGAATGGATGGACTCATCCGTTTGACCGGCCGTGGCGTCAGGGCAGGGTGCGGATCCGGCTCGGCACACCTGGACGGGTCTGCCACGGGTGCGGGCCTTCCAACGGCCGGTATTCCACGCCCATGGCGTCCAGCCTGGGCAGATGATGCTTGACCAGGCGTTGCTCGAACTCCGCGTAGGACCTGTCCGGCCGGCTCCAGACGACCTCGGCGAACGCTGCCAGGCGTGGGTAGGTCGCGTAGTCCACGCGCCGGGCGTTGTCCAGGTGCTCGGTCCAGATCGGGGCTTGCGCGCCCAGAACGCGGGAGTGGAATTCGGGGGCGAGATCTTTCGGGATCGGCTCGTAGGCGTAGATGTCCTCGAGAGTGTGCAGGTAGCCGACGGGGATCGGCTCGTCCGCGTGATCGGACTGGCGGTGGTCGAGGTAGACGTGCTGCTCCGGGCACATCACCACGTCGCGCCCGGATGACGCGGCGACGATGCCGGCCTCTTCACCGCGCCACGAGGCGATGATCGTGTCCGGTGCCAGGTCGCCTGCTTCCAGGATTTCGTCCCAGCCCAGGGCTCGGCGGCCCAGTTCGGACAGATGCGCGGCGAGCCGGCCGACGAACCAGCCGTGCAGCTGGCGTTCCGACGTGAAGCCGAGTTGCGCCATTCGTTCTGCCGCAACGGGATTGTTCTGCCATTGCACCGTTGGGACTTCGTCGCCGCCCAGGCAGATCACGGGTGCGTCGAAGATGGAGGCGACGTGGTCGAGCACTGTGCGGTAGAAATCCAGCACGAAGTCCGAGACCGTGAGGATGTTCTCGTTGATTCCCCAGTTGCGCAGGACCGGGAGCTGGGCGCCGGTGTTGCCCAGTTCGGGGTAGGCCGCGATGGCCGCCTGGCTGTGGCCGGGAACGTCCACTTCGGGCACAACCGTGATGTGCCTTTCCTTGGCGTACGCCACGATTTCGTGCATGTCGGCGGTTGTGTAGAAACCGCCGTGCGGGCGGCCGTCGGTTTCTGTCGTGCCGTCCGGTGGGCGGCCGACCCAGGAGCCCGTGCGCCAGGAGCCTGTCTCGGTCAGTTTCGGGTAGGCGGGTACTTCGATGCGCCAGCCTTGGTCGTCGGTCAAATGCAGGTGCAATGTATTCAGTTTGTGTGCGGCCATCTGGTCGATGAACCGGAACACCTCGTACTTCGGCATGAAGTGGCGGGCCACGTCCAGCATCACGCCGCGCCACGCGAACCTTGGGTGATCCTCGATCACTCCACAGGGGAGTGTCCATGGTCCACTGTGGATCGACGCGGCTCGGAAGCGGTCTGGTCCGTAAAGCTGACGGAGGGTCTGGGTGGCGTAGAAGGCTCCGGCCGGGTCGGCGGCTTCAACCCACACACCTTGTTCGGTAATATTTACCCGGTAACCTTCGGCCGGTAGATCTTCCGTGTAGGAGATGGTGGGCTCGACGGGTTTGTCGCTGACCAAGCTCGACTCTGTAAGACTTACTGTCACAGGTTTGGGAAGTATCATCCTTTGACCGCTCCTGAGAGTCCGGACGCCAGGTGTCGTTGCACGAAGATGAAGAAGATCAGCACGGGGATGGTCATCAGCGTGGCACCCGCCATGATCCCGCCCCAGTCGAGTTCCTCCGGTTTGTAGAACACGCGCATCGCCTGTGGCAGCGTGCGGTTGTCCACGTCGGAGAAGATCAGCGTCTGCGCGAACAGGAAGTCGTTCCACGCGTGGATGAACGCCAGCACACTCGTCGCCACCAAGCCGGGCGCGACCAACGGAAAAAGCACCTGCCAGGTGAACCGGAACCGGCTCGCCCCATCCAGCGACGCGGCCTCCTCCAGCTCGGCCGGCACCGCCGCGACGAACCCCCGCAACATCCAGATCGCGAACGGCAGACTGAACGCTAGGTTCACAAGCACAAGCGGCGCAAGCTGATTGAGCCCAAACGCCGGTATCGAAGACCCAACCTGCTGAACCATGAAGAACAGCGGGATGGTCAACGCCTCAACCGGAACCATCTGCGCCACAAGCAACATGACGAGAAGAACAGTCCGCCCCTTGAACCGGAATCGCGTCAACGCCACCGCCGAAAGAAACGACAGAACCATCGACAACGCGACAACACACAGAGCCACAATCGTACTGTTGAGGAAGTAGCGGCCGAACCCCTGCGACCCCAGCACCCGCTCAAAACTGTCCAAACTAGGCGCGAAAGTCCACGGCACAGCCGACTGAATCTGCCCTGCAGGCTTGAAAGCCGACAACACCATCCAGTAAAGCGGCACAGCCACCAAGGCCGCCACCACACAACAGATGATCTCCGCGATCAACCTGCCAGGCTTGCGCGGCTTACGAACTGTCAGGGTCGCCATCCGGACCTCCGCTGGGTCCTGAGGTAGAGCACGGTGATCAGCATCAGCAGCACTGTCATCACCACGCCGATTGCCGATCCCAGGCCGTATTCCTCGCCTGCGAAGGCCTTTTGGTATGTGTACACGTTGAGTACCAGGTTCTGGCCGGCTATGCCGCCGCCGTTGGTCATCACGTAGATCTGGGTGAAGATCTTGAAGTCCCAGATGATCGACTGGATGGTGGCGATCACGATCAGCGGCTTGAGGATCGGGAGGATCACCTGGGTGGCTGTGCGCATCCAGGAGGCTCCGTCCAGCTGCGCGGCCTCGATGACTTCCGCTGAGATCGCCTTGATGCCCGCGTACATCGTGACCATCACGAACGGGAACGAGCACCAGATGACCTCGCCCGCGACCAGCCCGAAAGCCGAGATCCGGTCGAAGGTCCAGGAGTGCCCCTGCATCCCCAGGACCTTGTTCACCACGCCGAAGTCCTGGTCGAACAGGAACAGCCACACGTATGACCCGGCCATCGCCGGAGTTGCCCAGGCTCCCAGTGCCGCAAGGAAAAGCAACATCCGCGGTACCGCGCGGACCCGCGAAGCCAGCACCGCGAGACCGGTCCCGACGAGCAGGCTTCCGAGTACGCACACCGCGGCGAACAGGATTGTCGCCAGCAGTACCGACCAGAACTGGGAGTCGCTGAACAGCTCGACGTAGTTGTCGGCACCGATGAATACCAACGGTTCGGCGCCGCTGGCCTGCGGCTGGCCGTAGTCGTACAACGAGATTTGCACGAGCTGGAACAGCGGGTATGCCATCAGGCCGATCAACAGCACGCCGGCCGGTGCCAGGTACATCGTTGCTGCCCGGCCGTCGCGTTTTCTGCGGACTGGCCCCTGCTGCACCGGGATCTCCGGCACGGCAGGAGCTATTTGAGTCGTCATCCGAATGCTTTGTTCATCTCGGTGGCCGCGGCATCGGTCGCGGCTTCCACGGTCTGGCCGCCGGTGGCGATCTGCTGGATCGCGGTCGGGATCAGGGACTGGGCGTCGATCTTCGTCCAGGCCGGTGTGGTGGGCACGAACTTGGTGCCGGACTGCGCGGTCCGCACGAACGGCTCCAGGAACTTGTCGGCCGAGGCGACCTGCTCCTGGGTGTCCTTGAAGGTCGGCAGGTTGCCCATGGCGGTGTACATCTTCTGCTGGTACTTCTTGCCGCCCAGCAGTTTCACGAACTCCAGCGCCAAGGTGTGCTTCTTCGAAGCGCCGAACACGCCGAGCAGGTTGCCGCCCGCGAAGGCCGGGGCGATCTTGCCGGATTCCTTGCCGGGCAACGGAACCACGGCGTACTTGCCCTTTACCGCGCCGGCCTCCACGGCCTTGCGGTTGAAGTCACCGCCGACCGTCATACCTGCCTTGCCACCCGCGAACGCGGCCACCGACTGGGTGCCGGTGAACTGGGCGCACTGCGACGGCGGGCAGATGTCGTCCTTGATCAGCTCGGCGAACTGGCGCAGGCCATCACGCGACTGCTGGCTGTTGATCGTCGAGGACCACTTGTCGCCGTCCTGTTTGGCCAGATCACCACCGTTGGCCCAGATGTACGGGAAGGCGGCGTAGATGTACTTGCCACCGACGGCGATGCCGTAGAGGTCTGGCTTGGCGGCGCGGATCTTGCGTGCGGTCTCGGTCAGCTCGGCGAGCGTCTTCGGCGGCTGCAGGCCGAGCTCGGTGAACACGTCGGTGCGGTAGTAGAGCGCACGAGTGCCGGTGTACCACGGGATTCCGTACGTCTTGCCCTTCACCTTGGCGGTGTCCACAACGGACGGTATCAGGTCCTTGCTGTCCGGCCAGGCGTTCAGCTCCGCGGACAGGTCGGCGAAACCGTTGGACGCGGTGTAGCCTGCGAGGTCGGTGTTGCCGAACTCGGCCACGTCCGGCGAGGAGTTCTTGTCGTTGAAGGCACCGTTGAAGCGGGTCGCTCGGCCGTCGACCGGCAGGTACTCCACGGTGACCTTCACGCCCTGGTGCGCGGCTTCGAACTCGGCTTTGGCCTCGTTGACCACGGTTTCCTTGGGGCCGTTGGCGGCCTCCTGGAACAGCCAGACCTTGAGCTCGCCGGTCATCTCGCCGACCGGCTGGCCCGCGTTTCCGGTCTGCTGTGGCTGGTTGTTGGCTGCTTGTGGGGGACCGCACGCGACGACGAGCGTTCCTACAGCGAATGCAGCCAGCACGCCTTTGATCTTCATCGTTCCTCCGGTTGCGTCTGATGCAACGCGCGTTTCGCATGCGGCAATATCGGAGATGCTAAGCCGGGTCATTCACCGGCACAAGGGTCTAAACCAATCCCCGCGCGAGGCGAGCGAGGGTGCCCCCAATGCCACATTGGGGGCACCCAACGTCCCCAATGTGGCATTGGGGGCACAAAACAGAGTGCTTACTTGAAGGAAACGATGCCGACGTTGTTCACGGCGACGGAACCCGCTGAGGTGCCGAGCTTGCCGGTGGCGGGGTCACGCGGCAGCCAGTTGATCGTGCCCGCACGCTGGTTGGACACGTAGACCCAGCGGCCGGTCGGGCCGAGCGTGAAATGCCGGGGCCAAGAACCACCCGAAGGTGTGGTGCTCATGAAAGACAGGCGCTTGCCCTGCTCACCGACCGCAAAGGTCGCGATGCTCTCGTGACCACGGTTGGAGGCGTACACGAACCGCCCGTCCGGCGATATCTGGATCTCGGCGGGAAAGTTCTCCGGCGGATTGGCATCGCCCAATGTGCTGATGACCTGACCGGCAGTGAACCGTCCGGCTGCCGGGTCCCAAGCTGCCACGGTCACTTCCGACCGCAACTCACCCAGGATGTAGGCGTACCTACCGTTCGGATGGAACGCCAAGTGCCGCGGTCCCAGCCCGTCCGGCAGCTTGAGCTGCTGGTTCTGTTTGAGTTTCCCGGAGTCCAGCGAGTACACGTAGACCGAGTCGGCGCCAAGGTCCACCGCGACGATCCACTTGCCGCTCGGGTCGGTCACGACCTGGTGAGCGTGCGGGTCGCGGCCGTTCCCGACATGCTGAGCCACGTCGACAACCGGACCTACGCGGCCATCACCCTGCAGCGACAGCACCGAAACGCTGCCGCTGCTGTAGTTGGCCGCCAGCAAATACCGCCCATGCAGGCTGATATGCGTGGGCGCGGCGCCCTTCACCGGCGCTGAGTTGAGCACGCGCGGCTTCTGCGGGTCGGTGACGTTGAACGCTGTCACCTTGCCCGGATCCGACTCGATGGTCGAGTACAGGATCCGGCCGTCCCGCGAGTACGTGAACCACGACGGGTCCACGATCCCCGGCACACCGCCGGTGATCGTCAGCTTGCCGGACGCCGAGTCGACGGTGCCGGCCTGGAATCCCGGCCCGACCGGCGGGCCCCAGCTGGTGAAGCTGCCGATGTACACAGTGGACACAGCTCTCCCGTGGGCCGATGCCGGTAGGCCGGTCGCCATTACCAAACCGCCAACCCCTGCGGCGCCCAGGAAGGAGCGCCGATTCAATTGCTTTGCCACCTCTAGGAGATCCTCTCTACGCAGGGACGCTAGACGAAGATCATCAAGACCGCGGCGACGACGAAACCGCCGACGGACAAGATGGTTTCCAGCACTGTCCAGGTCTTCAGCGTGTCCTTCACCGAGATGCCGAAGTACCTCGACACGATCCAGAACCCGCCGTCGTTGACGTGCGAGGCGATGATCGAACCGGCGCAGATGGCGGCGACGATGAGCGCCAGTTGAGGCTGTGAGTAGCCCGCGTTCGCGACTGTCGGGCCGATGATGGCCGCCGAGGCGGCGATGGCCGCGGTGGCCGAGCCCTGCGCGATCCGCAGACCACACGAGATCAGGTACGCGGCGACCAGAACAGGCAGTCCGACGTCGGCGAGCGAGGTCTGGACCGCCTTGCCGATCCCGCTGACAGTCAGCACACGGCCGTAGAACGCACCGGCACCGACGACGAGCAGGATCATGGCGACCGGCTTCAGCGACGCGTTGGCGATCCGGGAGACCTCGCCACGCGACATGCCGCGCCGGTAGCCCAGCAGCCAGAACGCCAGCAGCACCGAGATGGTCAACGCGATCGCCGGCGTGCCGAAGAACGTCGCGACCCCGGCGATGAACGACTTCTTCGGCAGGATGATGCTGCCGAACGTGCCCAGCAGGATCAGGATCAACGGTGTCACGATGATCCACGCGACCGTGCTCAGCTTCGGCTCGGCCTTCTCCGGCGCGGTGGCGGTACCCGGTCCCTCCTTGGTGACCTTGGCCGCCTCCAGCATCTCCTCGGGGACCTCGATGTGGATGCGCTTGCCGATCCAGTTGGCGAACACCAGGCCCACGGCCCACGCCGGGATCGCGCAGATCGCGCCGAACAGGATCACCCAGCCGAGCCCGACGCCGAGCAGTCCGGCGGCGGCGACCGGACCGGGGTGCGGCGGCAGGAACGCGTGCGTCACCGACAGACCGGCCAGCAGCGGCAGGCAGAACAGCAGGATCGAGCGGCCCGACTGCTTGGCCACCACGTAGACCAGCGGTGCCAGCACGAAGATGCCGATGTCGAAGAACACCGGGATCCCGAAGATCAGCCCGGCCAGGCCCATCGCCAGCGGCGCCCGCTTCTCCCCGAACGCCTGCAGCAGCTTGCGGGTGAGCACGTGCGCGCCGCCGGACGACTCCAGGATGGCGCCCAGGAACGTGCCCATCCCGATGATCACCGCGATATGGCCGAGGATGTTGCCGAACCCGGTTTCGATCAGCGATCCGGAGTTCGACGACTGGATCGAGCCGACCAGTGTCTCCACCGGGATTCCCGCGGCGAGAGCCGTCAGCACACCGATGATCAGCAGTGCGATGAAAGGCTCGACCTTCCACCAGATGATCATCATCAACAGCAGTGCGATCCCGACCGCGGCGAGCAACAGCAGCCCGCCCGTCGAGCGTTGCAACCAGTCCACCATGGACGGCTCCTCAATTATCCAGTGACGCGCGCGGCTGCGACCGCGTCCACGAACTCGGCGGCCCGCAGGCGGATCTCGTCCAGCCGCGACTCGGCGGCCAGGGCAGGGGAGACCACGCCACTGCCCGCGGTGACCGCGAGCGCCCCGGCTTCCAGGAACTCCGCGGCGTTGCCGGCGTGCAGGCCGCCGGTCGCCACCAGGTGTGTGCCCGGGTAGGGGCCGTGCAGGTCCTTGAAATAGGCCGGACCCAGCCTGGCTGCCGGGAACACCTTGACCGCTGTGGCGCCCATGTCCACAGCGTCGGCCACCTCCGTCGGGGTCATCGCCCCGAGGACGATCGGCACGCCCTGCCGCACGGCCTCGGCCGCGGCTTTCGGCCGCAGACCAGGCGTCAGCAGGAACCTCGCGCCCGCGTTGATCGCGTCGCGGGCGTCCTGTTCGGTCATCACGGTGCCCGCGCCCAGGATCAGACCGTCCACTTTGGCCGCCTGCTCCATCAGCCGCGGCGCGTCCGGTGTGGTGAGAGCGAACTCCACGATCGGCAGCCCGGCTTCGACCAGGGTCTGGCCCAATCCCACGGGATCGGCGATGTGCGGTGCGCGGATGATGCACAGCGAGCGCCACGCGTGCAGTTCGGCGATCAGGTCCATCTTCAGGCTCCTGGGTTGCGCAGTGAGTGGCCGGCCAGAGCACCGGTGTGTGTTCCGTCGTCGATCACAGGAACGCCGTTGACCAGCACATACGGGATGCCGGTCGCGACCTGCCGCGGCTGGTCGAACGTCGCGGTGTCGGCGACTGTGTCCGGGTCGAACAGCACGAGGTCGGCGGCGTAACCCTCACGGATCAGGCCGCGATCGCTGAGACGCAAACGATTGGCGGCGCGCCCGGTCAGGTGTGCGACGCACTCCTCCAATTCGAGAACGCCGAGCTCGCGGACGTATTTCGCCAGGTAGCGGGGGAATGTGCCCCAGGCGCGGGGGTGCGGGCGTTCACCGACGAGCAGCCCGTCGCTGCCGCCCGTGTGCGCCGGGTGCTTCATGATCGCCTGGACGTTGTCCTCGTGTCCCACGTGCATCAGGCACGAGGTACCCATCCGCTCGGCGACCAACACGTCGAAGTACAAGTCCGACGGTGCTTGGCCGGTCCGGCGTGCCGACTCGGCGATGCTGTGCCCGACCAGCTGCGAGTTCTCGTCCTTGCGGACACCGTTGATCTCGATGGAATCCCAGTCGACCGGGACGCCGTGACAGCCGTCCGAGCCGTTCTCCTCGAGGTCCACACGAATGCGTTCGCGTGTGTCCGGATCGGTCAGCCGCCCTAGTGTGACGTCCGGGCCGCCTTCCGTGGACCAACTTGGCAGCAAGGCGGATAGGTAGGTTGCTCCCGGCAAATATGGATAGGTGTCCAGCGTGATGTCGCAGCCGTCGGCTATCGCTTCGTCCAGCAAGGCGAGTAGCTCGACGCCGCGCCCTTTGTTCACGGGAAAGTTCATGGTGGCGTGCGCCAGATGCAGCGGGCAGCCCGATCGCCGGGAGACGTCCACCATTTCGGTGTACGCCTCTAGCGCGCCTGCGCCATAGCTGCGGTGGTGCGGGCTGTAGTAGCCGCCGCCTTTGCCCGTGACCTCGCACAGTGCCACGAGTTCCTCGGTGTCCGCGTACATCCCGGGGGTGTAGGTCAGCCCGGAGGACAGGCCCATCGCACCTTCGGCCAGGCCGGTCGCGACGATCTGGCGCATCCGGTCCATTTCGGACTCGGTCGGCGGCCGCGCTTCCCAGCCGACCACCATCATCCGGATTGTGCCCTGTGGCAACAGATATGCGGCGTTGACCGCGATGCCCTGGTCGAGCCGATCGAGATATTCCCCGACACTGCGCCAGTTCCAGTCGAAGCCCGCGGGATCGTCGTTCCACCCTGCCAGCTGGGACCGCAGACCGGCCAGTGTCTCGTCGTTGACCGGCGCGTACGACAGGCCGTCCTGGCCGTAGACCTCGCTCGTGACGCCCTGCGAGACCTTGGCCAGATGATCCGGCTTGGCCAGGACCTGCAGGTCGGAATGGGAATGCATGTCGATGAACCCGGGTGACAGCACCAGGCCGCGTGCGTCGATCACCCGTGTGCCGTCCAGCCTGCGTCCGGTCGAGATCTCCGCGATCCGGCCCGCCTGAACACCCACGTCGGCTTGGTAACGCGGCGCTCCGGTGCCATCCACGACCGTTGCCCCGCGGACTACGATGTCCATATCGGACTCCTCAGAAATAGGTCCGGATGAAGTCGACCACGGTCTCGCCGTCCGCGCCGACCGCGGGCAGCAGCTGCCACTTGTCGAACACCGTGCACGGATGCGACAGGCCCAGGCCGATCCAGTCGCCGACCTGGACGTCAGCGCCGTTCGGGCTGAGGAACGCGTGCTGGTCGTTCAGCGAGGTGATCTCGGCCCCGGCCAACGGTTTGGTCACGCCGTCGCGGCGGATCAGCTGTGGCTCAGGCAGTCCCTCGTCGAAGGACGCGTCGCGCTTGCCGATCGTCAGCAACGCCAGGTTGTTCTCGGGTTTCGACGTGACCTGTGCCCAAGCCCGCAGGGCGCTTCGGAAACTCGGTGTGCCTTCGATCCGGGAGTTCGCGCCGAGCGGGGAATTCTCCCGGTAAAAGCCGTCGTCATGGGTCACATAGGCGCCGCTGCGCAGCACCGGGAAGACGTTCAGCCCGTCGGGCCATGGCTGGGTCAGGGCGTCGGCGACGTGGTCGAAGTAGGCGCTGCCGCCGACAGTGACGATCACCCGATCGGGGTCTTCGAACTTGTCCGCGAGCGCGGCTGTCACCTCGCGGATGCTCGCCAGGAACGCGTCGATCGTGGCCAGGGCGTCCGGGGAGGCGTCATGAGCCAGCGAGCCTTCCCATCCGGACGTGCCGACCAGCTTCAGTACAGGGCTCGCGACGATCGCGTCGGCGACAGCGATGGCCGTTTCCGGTGTGCGAGCGCCTGTCCGTGCGCCGGGTGCACCGATCTCCACGAGTACGTTGACCTGGTGTTCTGTGCCCTGGAGGGCCTCGGTCATCAGCTCGACGGCCTTGACGGAATCGGCCCAGCAGAAGAACTCGAACCCGGGGTCCCTGGCCAGTTCACCAGCCAGCCAGCGCAGCGCGTTCGGGTCGACGAGCTGGTTGGCCAGCATGATCCGGCTGACGCCGAACGCGCGGTAGACCCGTAGCTGGCTCGCGTTCGCCGTGGTGATCGCCCAGCAACCGGCTTCGAGCTGGCGCTGGAACAGCTGCGGCGCCATCGTCGTCTTGCCGTGTGGTGACAGAGCGACACCTTGGGATTCGCACCAACGGCGCATGGTCGCGAGGTTGTGATCGATGGCATCGTTGTCGAGCACGACCAGCGGGCCGACAAAGCCGTCGGTGAACAGCTTCGGGCCGCTGAGCAGCGCTTCGGCCACGGTTTTGCCGAACAGCGCGTCCGGCAGGCCCTTGAAACGCCAGTCGATCACCTCCTCGGCCAGGCGTGCGACCGCGACCTGATCGATGCTCGCCGGTTCGACCATCTCGCCACCCTTCATTGCGTATGTTGCAACGCCTATTGCGCGATGTGATGCGGTGGTGTGTAGCATCCCCATCGCCGTCAGGTCAACGTCGCTGCCCGGGAAGGATGGAGATACGCCAGTGGAGACCGATGTGCTGTGCCTCGGCGAGACCATGGCGCTGTTCGTGCCGGGTGAGCCGGGACCGGTGGACCAGGTCCGCACGTGGATCCGGACCTTCGGCGGCGCCGAGTCCAATGTGGCCTGCAACCTGGCCATGCTGGGGCTGCGGGCCGGCTGGGTGAGCGCGGTGGGGCAGGACGCCTTCGGCAAAGCCCTGCTCGCCGCGGTCGGATCGGCGGGGGTGGACGTGTCCGGGGTGGTCGTGGACCCGGCCCGGCCGACTGGGCTCTACATCAAGGAAAGCAACGCGGGCGGCAGCCCGGTCCGGTATTACCGGCAGGGTTCCGCGGCGTCCGGAATGGGCCCGGAATTGCTGGACAAGCTCGACCTGAATGTCCGCGTCCTGCATTTGACCGGCATTACCGCCGCGCTTTCCGATTCGTGTCTTGACTTGACGCGGGCGCTGTTCGCGGTGCCCAGGCCGACCCACAAGCTGTCGTTCGACCTCAACTGGCGCCCCAAGTTGTGGGCGTCCCGCGACCCTGCCGTGCTCCGGGAACTGGCCAATGCGGCCGACATTGTCCTGGCCGGTGACGACGAAACGCAGGAAGTCTGGGGCACCAGTGATCCCGCGGAGATTCGCCGGATTCTGCCGGGACCGTCGAGCCTGGTCATCAAACACGGGGCCCGTGGTGCGACATTGCTGGAAAACGGTGAGCAGGTTTTCCAGCCCGCCTTACGTGTCGACGTCGTCGAGCCGGTCGGTGCCGGTGACGCCTTCGCAGCCGGGTTCCTGGCCGCGACACTGGCCGGGCAGACTCCGGTCAGACGGCTGCGATCAGGCCATCTGCAGGCTGCCGTGGCATTGCGGACGCATGATGATGTCGGCACGCCGTTGCCGCCTGAGCTGGTGAACACGCTGCTCGGCGCGGACGAAGGTGCGTGGGCAGCGGCCCACCTGACCGGACAGGGAGTCTCATGAGCCAAAGTTTGGACAGGGCTTTGACCTTGCTGGACGCCCTGGCTGAAGGCCCGAAAACGCTCGACCAGCTCGCCGAGACCATCAGCGTGCACAAGTCGACAGTCCTTCGGCTGCTCCGCACGCTGGAAACACATCGTTTCGTACAGCGCGAAGGCGTGCGGTACTACCGGCTAGGGACAGCGCTGTTCGACTTGGCGCATCGGTCCCTTGAGGACCGTGACGTCCGCCGTAGCGTTGAGCCCGCGCTACGCGAACTCAACGCCCAGACCGGGCACACCGTGCACCTGGCTTCGTTCGAGGACGGCGAAGTCGTGTACATCGACAAGTTCGAGAGCCGTCACCAGGTACGGATGTACTCCCGGATCGGCAAACGCGCAGCCTTGCACTGTACGGCCGTCGCCAAGGTTCTCGTCTCGTCCTTCCCGGACGCGCGGCGCCGTGAGATCGCGGCCTCCATCGACTACGTCAAGAAAACCGAGAACACGATCCTGACCCCCGAGGCGTATCTGACCGAGCTGGCGACCGTCGCCGCTCGCGGTTACGCCATCGACAACTCCGAGCACGAGGACTTCATCCACTGCGTGGCAGCCCCGATCCGCGGCCCCCGCGGCGAAGTCCTCGCCGCGATGTCGCTGTCGGTCCCGAAGGTACTGTTGGATCTTGACGGACTGCTCGCCCTCGTGCCGGACCTGTTGCGCGCGGCGGAAAAAGCATCCGCCGAGTGCGGTTACCACCGATAGGAAGGAACAAGATGGCCAGGACCTTCATCCAGCCGGAGGGCCACGCGAAACCGGCGGTGCCGCTGGCGCACGGCGTGCGCAAGGGCAACATCCTCCAGGTTGCCGGCCAGGTCGCGTTCAACTCGGCCGGTGAGGTCGTCGGCACCACCGTGGCCGAACAGACCCGCCAGGTCTTGGACAACGTCAAAGCCGTCCTCGAAGCAGGCGGCGCCACCCTGGGCGACGTGGTGATGTACCGCGTCTACCTGACCGACGTCGCCCACTTCGGCGAGCTCAACGAGGCCTACTCCGCCTACCTGGGCACCGACTTCCCAGCCCGCACAACGGTGTACGTCGGCCTTCCGCCCGGTCTGCTGGTGGAGATCGACGCTCTGGCCGTCGTGGACTGAGGCGCACGGGCGTGGTGAGCGGCGAAGCGAGCCTTCGCCGCTCACCACGCTTTGCTTGTCGTGCCGGCTTTCTGGGTTGGCCGGAGGTGTCCGAAACGAGGTCAAGGGTGGATCTTCGCGACGAGTTCGCCGCGGCTGCTCACGCCGACTTTGCCGAACACCGACTTGAGGTGGTCCTGGACGGTGTGCGCGGAGATGTCGAGGCGGGCAGCGATGTCCGAAGTGGAGCGTCCGGCGATCACCTCGTGGCATACATCGCGTTCGCGGGCGGTCAGACCGTAAGCCGCGAACAGCACGCCCAGCAGTTCGCCGCCGGCGGGCCGCTTGATCGTCACCACGGTTTCGTCCTGGTCGCCGTCTGAGATCAATCTGCTTGCCTGTATGAGGATCCAGCTGCCGTTCGCGCCCCGGACGCGGGCTTGGAACGTGCCTGAAGCACGTGCGCTGGCGACGACTGCGCGCACGATGACGGCGAAGCGCCCGGGAGCGATCCGGTCGAACTGGTCGCGCCAAGACTCGACCGCCGCGGTGCCGGCTCGGATCGAGCCTTCGGAGTCGACGACGACAATCGCGGGTTCGCCGGCACCTTGGCTGTCGCTGCACCGGGCGGCGACGCGGGTCGCGGCGGCCAGGGCGGACGCCACGGAATCCATGAACTCGACCTCGCGGTCGCTGAACTCGCCGCGGCGCACCAGACCGGCCGCGCCCCAGCACACCTCATCGGCCTGGAATATCACGCGAAGTTCGTGGCTCAACCCGAGTGGCCGCCACACCTCGTTGAGACGGCCGCTGCCTGCGATTTCGGCACGGGGGAGGTCGGACAGGCGGGCCGTGGCCGTCGCGCGCCGGGCGAGCGTGGCGAAGGTGTGCGGTTCGGTGCCGGAGTACTCGTAATTTGCGAGCAAAGGCTCATATTGCTGCGGGATCCGGTTCGTGCCGCTGGTCATCGAACTGATCATCGCGGTGTCCGGGTCCATCGACGCCCAGCAGGTCAGGTCGGCCGGCACGACCTTCTCCACGACGGTGATCGCAGCCGAATGCAGCTCGGCGACCTCAAGGCCCGCCGTCGCGAGCGCGGCGATCTCCCGCCGCGCGCTGAGCGCACGACCCTCCCACATGGCCGAAGTATGCGCCTGGAAACCAGCGGCCGACATCCCAGATTCAGGGGATGGAGATGTCTGTGCACTATTCCTACTGTCAGTCCATGACGCATTTCAGCACTCTGGGTGAAGGTCAGGAACTGGATTCACCGGACGCCAAGATCACCGTGAAGATCGATGCCGAACACACCGGCGGCGCTTACGAACTGTTCGAAGTCGACGCTCCGCGTGGTCCCACCATGCCTCAGCACGGCACGCCGTGGGCCAAGTCGTACTACGTGCTGCACGGCCGGATGGGTGTGCTGGTCGACGGCGAGATGTTCGACATGGGACCAGGGTCGTCGATCACGATCCCGCCCAACGCCATGCACACGTTCACTGTGCACACGCCTTCAGTGAAATTTCTAGCCGTCAGTCTCACCGACGCGATGGGCAAGTTCTTTCGCGATATCAATGGCAGCACGGCGCCCGAGAAAGTCGCCGCACAACACGGGATCACAGTGGCATGAACGTCATCGCGCAGATCTTCGCCGGTATCGCGGCTCTCATCCACGTCGTCGTCTGGGTCTGGGAGAGCTTCCTGTTCCGCAGCCCACGCATTCACAACGGCATCTTCAGCGTCGCCACCGAACATGTGCCGCCGGTCATGCTGTGGGCGTTCAACGTCGGCTTCTACAACCTGTTCCTGGGCTCCGGCACGATCATCGGGCTGGTCATGGTCAACAGCGGCAATGTGGATGCCGGTCGCGCGCTCGTGCTGTACACGTGCGGGTTCATGGCGCTGGCCGGCGTCGTGCTCGGGATCTCCGACCGGCTGGCTCTCGGGCGGCCCAAAGGATCGGGACTGGGCGGCGCCGTCTCACAGGCAACGCCGCCACTTCTGGCCATTGTCATCACGGTCTTGACGTGAGCTATTCGCGCTGGATCTCAGCAGGCACTCTCGCCGAACCGAACACGCGAGATATCTCGATGCCGTAGCGCATCACGATCGGCCCGACTTCTCGCACCCTGGCGGGCTTCATCCGGGATGCCAGCGAGGACACCGACAGCGCGCCGATGACCTCCTCGGTGTGGTCGAAGATCGGGGCCGCGACACAGCGGACCTCCTCCTCGTTCTCCCGGTCGTCGATCGCGTAGCCGCGCCTGCGAACCCGCGCGAGGTCCGCCCGCAGCGCCTCGGGATCAGTCAGCGTTCGGTCGGTCACGGCCTCCAGGCCACGGTCGATGGCCGCCTGGACGGCTTCGGCAGGCAGCCACGCGAGGATCGCTTTCCCCACCGCTGTCCGGTATGCGGGCACCCGGTTGCCGATCCGGGACGCCATCCGGACCTGGTGGGTGTCCTCGACCTTGTCGATGTAGACCACGTCGGGTGCCTCGTAGACCACCAGGTGGCAGGTCTCGCCGAGTGTGCGTTGCATACGCCGCAACGGTTGCGCGGCAACGGTCCGCAGATCCAGCGAGGCGAGATAGGCCTGGCCGAGCCGTAACGCGCCGTGGCCGAGCCGGAACCAGCCGGTCCGCCGGTCCCGGATGAGCAGATCGGTGTCGAGCAGGGGAGTCGTCAGGCGCAGCACGCTGCTCTTGCTGATCTGCAGGTCCTCGGCGATCCGCGACAGCGGGACACCGCGGGTTTCGTTGGCCCGGTCGGACACGTACTGAAGTACCGAAAGCGCGCGTCGCAGGGACGACGACTGGTTACGCGAACTGGGCTGACTGGACACAGTGTGAAGCATGACACGTGGTCTGGACCTTTTGTCGTGACTGCTCCAAATGAGGCGGGCACCGCGTGACCGACGATAATGAGTCGCGACTCATGTTGTCGACGAGGAGGGCCGATGCGGGCCGACGCCCAGCGCAACCGTGCCAAGATCCTGGCCGCGGCCGAGGACGTCTTCACCGAACACGGTGCCGGCGCGTCCACAGAGGAGGTCGCGCGTCGCGCGGGTGTCGCGATAGGAACCGTGTTCCGGCACTTCCCGACCAAGAACGACCTGCTCGCAGCGATGATGAAGGACCTGATCGCGCACATCGTGGCCGAACTGGAAACCCTTGCCGCCCAAGGAGATTCGGCAACCGCGCTGTTTACGTTCTTCGAGAGCCTGGTGGAACGCGCAGCCGTCGAGAAGACCGTGGTCGAACTGCTCGGCGTGGACATCCAGGTGGATCGTCAGCTACAAGGCCTGCGCGACGCGGTCGGCGCGCTTCTTATAGGCGCGCAGGAAGCCGGTGCCGTCCGGGCGGGAGTGAGACTCGACGAGATCATGGCTCTGCTGACCGCCACGTGCCACGCGGGCTGGGACGCGGACCTGCGCAGGCGCACTCTCGGCATCGTTTTCGCAGGCCTGAGGCCAGATTGAAAAATTCTCCGGATCCCGCTGAACCGCCCCTGGGCAACGCTCGTGTTGTGGGTGAGCAACTACCGGCCCCGCAGAGATGCACCGGGGCATCAAGCGGGAGAAAGGAAGCGTAGTCATGGCATCAGCTCGGGTGAGGCACATTCTGGCCACCGCGGCCGCAGTCGGCGCCGTGCTGGCGACCGCTGCATGCGGGGCGAGCCCCACTGCGACGCCGGCGGCCAACCAGAGGCAGCTGCAGCAGCAGCCGCCCGCCGTCGCGGCTCCGACCGGGACGGTTGCCGTTGACGACGCGCCCGCCGCCGCTGCCGGCGAGGGTGACGGCGACAAAGCCTCGGCACTGAAGACCGTCGAAGCGGGCGCTCTGGGTTCGGTCGTGGTCAACGGAGCGGGTAAGACGTTGTACCGCTTCGACAAGGACACCCCCAAACCCCCAGTGTCCAACTGCAAGGACGCTTGCGCCCAAACCTGGCCGCCTGCAACGATTTCCGACGCGGCGACCTTCGAAGGCGTCGACAAGGCCCTGATCGGCACGATCGACCGGCCGGACGGCATCAAGCAGCTGACCATCGGCGGCTGGCCGCAGTACGAATACGCCAAGGACGCCAAGGCCGGCGACATCACCGGTGAGGCAGTCGGCGGAACCTGGTGGGCATCGGCCCCCAACGGCGCCCGCGCCAAGGACATCGGCAAGGCCGCGGCCCCCGGCACCACAGTCGTGAAGGCAATGGACGTCAAGCCGTTCGGCAAGGTCCTGGCCGACTCCAAGGGCTTCACCCTGTACCGCTTCGAAAAGGACGGCGTCAACCCGAAGACCTCCGCCTGCAACGGCGAGTGCGCCAAGACGTGGCCCCCGGTCAAGGCCGAGGACAACATCGTGGCTCAGGGCATCGACAAGTCCCTGATCGGCTCGGTCACCCGCGAGGACGGCACCAAGCAGCTCACCGTCGGCGGCTGGCTCGTCTACAACTACATCAAGGACACCGCCCCCTGCCAGGCCAACGGCGAGGGCGTCGGCGGAACCTGGTTCGTGGCCGCCCCCGACGGCAAGAAGGCCAACGCGAACAAGAAGTAACCGCCCACAGGTCATGTGATCCGGCGCTGGCCTCCCCTCCTGCGCCTCACCGGCGCCGGGTCACAGTTGGGTCCAACCCCCAACACAGAGAACGCGACCCCGCGAGCCTCCTGGCTCACGGGGTCGCGTTCTTTTGTCCGTGACAGCAACACCCTTGGTTCGGGGTCAGTAGACGGGACCGGTGTACTTCTCGCCGGGGCCTTCGCCTGGGGCGTCCGGGACGGCGGACCCCTCACGGAACGCGCGTTGCAGGGACTGCAGGCCCTCTCGGATGGGGCCGGCGTGCGGGCCCAGGTATTCCACGGAGGCGGTTACCAGGCCGGCCAGTGCGGTGATGAGGCGACGGGCTTCGTCCAGGTCGCGGTTGGGGCTTTCGTCCGGGTCCGGGTCGGCCAGGCCCAGGCGTTCGGCGGCGGCGGACATCAGCATCACGGCCGCCCGGCTGATCACCTCGACGCTGGGAATGGCGGCCAGGTCGCGGACGTTGTCACTGGCAGGGTCTGCAACGGGGTCGTTCACGGTCTGGTACCCTTCCACGTGCGACCAGCCCCTGTACCCACGGGGGCGGCAAGTGGAGCCCCGCTCCCACCCGCGTCACCGCCAGAGGTGTCCGGGTCCGGTCTTATCGTTGCAGCGCAGGCTGCGGCGGCACGGCATGCGTGCATGTCGTTGGATCGGTGTAGGCAGCGGGCCCCGTACGTCCATGTGACGGCCGGGGCCTGACGCGTTTACTGGGGACGACACACACCGCAGGCCGCCGCGTCGCCCAAGACGTGCAAGAGAAGACCTAGTACTCGGAAAAAGGAGGCACCATCAGCTCCGAGTCACGTATCAACGACCGCATCCGGGTGCCGGAGGTCCGACTCGTCGGTCCTAACGGCGAGCAGGTGGGGATTGTCCGTATCGAGGACGCGCTCCGCCTCGCCCAGGAGGCGGAACTCGACCTCGTCGAGGTCGCCCCGACGGCTCGCCCGCCTGTCTGCAAGCTCATGGACTACGGCAAGTACAAGTACGAGAGCGCGCAGAAGGCCCGCGAGTCCCGGCGCAACCAGGTCCTGACGGTGATCAAGGAGCAGAAGCTCCGCCCGAAGATCGACCCCCACGACTACGAGACCAAGAAGCGGGCTGTCGTGCGCTTCCTCGAGCAGGGGAACAAGGTCAAGGTCACCATCATGTTCCGCGGCCGTGAGCAGTCCCGCCCGGAACTCGGATACCGGTTGTTGCAGCGGTTGGCCGACGACGTGGCCGAGTTGGGGGTCATCGAGTCCTCGCCGAAGCAGGACGGCCGAAACATGATCATGGTCTTGGCGCCGCACAAGAACGCCAAGCCGAAGGTGAAGGCGACGACGCCGGCGCCCGACCCCGCTGAGTAAGCGACCGGGGTCACCCGAAAGAAGAGCTGCTGCCGCCCGCGCGAAACGCGGGCGGTGGCACGAGATGAGGACGACCATGCCTAAGAACAAGACGCACAAGGGCACTGCCAAGCGCTTCCGCGTGACCGGCAGTGGCAAGTTGAAGCGCGAGCAAGCTGGCCGCCGTCACATTCTGGAGAAGAAGTCCAGCAAGCTGACCCGTCGCCTTGAAGGCACGGAGGACGTCGCCGCCAACGACGCCAAGCGCGTCAAGCGCCTTCTCGGCATCTGAGCCCCTTGCCCACCGGCGCCTAGCGCCCTTCGAGATTGACAGGATGGACCCGTGGCACGCGTCAAGCGGGCGGTCAACGCCCAAAAGAAGCGCCGCACGACCCTTGAGCTGGCCAGCGGCTACCGCGGCCAGCGCTCGCGGCTGTACCGCAAGGCCAAGGAGCAGGTGCTCCACTCGCTGAACTACGCCTACCGCGACCGCCGCGCCCGCAAGGGTGACTTCCGGCAGCTGTGGATCACGCGCATCAACGCCGCGGCGCGTCAGAACGGCATGACCTACAACCGCTTCATCCAGGGCCTGAAGGTCGCGGGTGTCGAGGTTGACCGCAAGATCCTCGCCGAGCTCGCGGTGAGCGACCCGGCCGCGTTCACCGCGCTGGTCGAGGTCTCCCGTGCGAACGTGCCGGCGCAGGAGAAGGCCTGAGCGAGCACACCCGGCAGCCCGGGGCGGACCAGCTCTTCACCGAGCGGACGCCCCGGGTTGTTGCTGCCCGGCATCTGACGAAGCGAGTGGGCCGTGAACGCTCCGGCCGGTTTCTCGCCGAAGGTGCCCAAGCTGTCCGTGAGGCTTTGCGCTACGGACAGGTGCATGAGGTTTTCGTGACGGCCACCGCGGCCGCTCGTAACGCTGAAATCGTCGCCGAAGCGACCCAGCGGGACATCCCTGTGTCCACCGTGACCGATCGAGCCGCCGACGGGCTCTCGGAAACCGTGACGCCGCAAGGGATTGTCGCTGTCTGTGAGCAGCTCGATGTAGCGTTGGAAGATGCGCTGAAGCAACCGCGGCTTGTTGCTGTGCTTGTGGGCGTGTCCGATCCCGGTAACGCCGGTACCGTGACCCGCGTTGCCGATTCCGCGGGGGCCTCTGCCGTGATTTTCGCCGGTGACACGGTCGATCCGCACAACGGCAAGTGTGTGCGCGCTTCCACCGGCAGTGTCTTTCACCTGCCGTTGGCTCGTTCCCGCGACACCATGGCGGTGTTCGACGCCTGCCGTGCGGCCGGCCTCCGGCTGGTCGCCGCGGACGGGCACGCCGAAACGGACCTGACCACAGCTGATCTGAGCCGCCCGACGGCCTGGGTCTTCGGCAGCGAGGCCCACGGTCTGGCCCCGGAGTTCCTGGCCGCTGTGGACGAGGTCGTCAAAGTGCCGATCTACGGCAAGGCCGAGAGCCTCAACCTCGCGACCGCCGCCGCGGTCTGTTTGTACGCGAACCGTCTTCGCTGATAGCAGCCCTGCAACGCTGCACACCCCTGCGACCAAGAAGGGGTATGCAACGCGTAGACCCCGACGCTGCTGATGACCGGTTGCGGACCAATTCGCACACGTTGACAACCTTTCCGAGTCAACAGGCGTCAGTAACGACTGTAGTCCGGGGGCAAGGAGGGGGATGTTGATACAGACATGTCCACTGGCGGGCAAGTTCCAAGGCTTCAAGGACGCGGCGGTTTCATCGCTGGGGACCGGGATTTCCACAGCCGTCCGATGTGGACGAACGCGGGACGGCCGGTGGTTGTTGTGAACCGTCGCGCACGCAAAGTAGTGGTGCCGTTGGTGAAGGTCGTCGCTTACATTCTCGCGGTCATGCTGGCTGTGTGGGGCGGGTTCCTGCTCTTCGCCGCGGTCGGCTGGCCTGGGTGGTCGGCGTGAAGTACCGGTTGGCGGCGGCCTTTGGCCGGATCAGGCGCGCAGACGGGCGGTCAGGGCACGGGCGGTCTGGTCCTGGGAGACCGGTTTGGACTGGGCTTGCAGGGCGCGGCTCAGCACGTCCAGGACGCGGGCGGTGATGCTGGCTGGGGTGTCGTCGCTGAGCAGGGGGACCGCGTCGCGGGCCAATTGTTCCGCTGTGGCGGGAGCCTGCATGGCTATGTGGACGCGGGCGGCCCGGACCATCAGGAATACCTGCCAGTCCGGCTCGCCGAGGGTTTCGACTATTTTCGCGGCCCGGATGTTGTCGGCGAGGGCTTCCTCGTAGCGTTGCTGGCGGGCGAGCGTGTAGCCGCGTAGTTCCAGGACTTCGGCGGTGAGCTGGTCGGCCAGGTCGCTGTCGGGGATCTGGGCTGTGGCCCGGGTGAGCGCTTCCATGGCTGTCGACGGGTTGTGATCGGCTATCACGGCCGCCGTTTTTATCCAGGCACGGCAGGCTTCGACGGGCAGGTCCGCCTCTTGCCAGAGTTCGGCCGAACGCCGGTGGCAGCGTTCGGCCTCGAGGGGTTCGTTGAGCTGGTGGCTGGTCGCGCCCAGACCTGCCCAGACCATTGCCTGTGACACTGAGGGGGCCTCGGACACCAGGTCGGCCATTGCTTGGAAGTGTCTTCGGGCTTCGGTGTGCTCGCCTAGTTCCGCACACACCGAACCGAGGCGGAATCTGGTGCGCAGCGTGGCCTCGTCGTCGCCGTCGGGCAACAGCCGGAGCGCTTCCTCAAGGGCCTCAGCGGCTTCGACCAGACGGCCGTGCGCGAGGTAGCCGGAGGAAAGCACGTAGCAGGCGTGCGCCGTTTCCGCCGGCGTGCCCTCGGTTCGGCAGACCGCCACGGTGTCCACGAGTTCGCGTAGATGGTCGCCGGTGCGGTCGATGTTCTCCAGGAGGGACGCCCGGTGCAGCAACACGTCCGGCAGCCATGGGCCCGGGTATTTCCGGACGAACTCGACGAGTTCGGCCGACGCGGCCAAGGACAGTTCGACGTCGCCGCGGACCTCGGCGATCGCGGCCCTGGCTCGCAGGCCGTGGAACTTGTCGCCGGGCCGGAGACCGGGTATGGCCAGGACTTCGGCCATCAGACGATCGGCCGTGTCCAGATTTCCTTGCCGTGCCTCATGATCGGCCGACTCCAACAGGACTGACGGCACGCGGTCGGAATCGGTCTCCTCGGCCAGGCGCAGCGATTCGGCCAGCAGCCGGCTGCCTCGGTCGTGCTCGTGGCGATGGTCGAGCAGCTCACAGAGGATCAGCCGGACCAGGATCCGGCCGGACGAGGACGAGTGCGCCTCGGCTGACACCAAGGCCTGTTCGACAGTCCGGATCCCGGCTTCGAGGTCGCCTGCCTCCGTTCGCAACATGCCCAGGCGGGCATGGAACCGCGCCGCCTGGTCCAGGTCACCGACCTCGACCAGGCGTTGGACTGCCAGCGCCAGCTCGTCGAGTACGTTGGGCGGGTTGAACACCACGACTCGCCGGGCCGCCAGTCGTGCGGCCAGTTTCGCGGGCAGCAACGGATCCAGATCCGCGGGCAGCGATTTGAGCAGCCGGTACCCGGTCAGGAAATCGTTCTCTTCGTAGGCAAGGTGCGCCTGGTACGCCAGCTCGACCGGGTCGGCGGTGACCGGCTCGGCCGGGACGCTCGCGACGGGATTCGGCACCGCCAGCGGTACCCGTACAGTGTCCGGTGCGTCCAAAATAGACTGGATGCGTTCGGTCTGGCGGCTGGTGCCGTTACGTGCGTCGAACTTCTCGGCCCATGTCAGTGCCGTGGACTCCAGACGCTCGCGAAGCCGTTCAGCGGTCACGGTTTCCGCGCCGCCATTGGGCAGCGGCACGACCAGTTCTGTGTTGCCCGCGTCCAACCGGCTGAGCAGCAGGGCCGCGCTCGCGGCGAAGTTCATGGTGCCGATCGGGCTGGTCGCGTGATGCACCTGGTCCAGATGCCGCCGCAGCAGTTCCATGCCGCGCGGGATGTTCCCGGTGACCGCGCAGAACTCCAGATGCAGCCCGACATACCCCTGGCTTGCCTGTTCACGGGATCGCCGGTACGCGGTCAGATGCGCGTTCTTGGCCCGTTCGACCTCGCCCAACGCCGTCAGCGCAGGCAACAAGGCGGTCAGTACGCCCTGCGGCTGAGTGCTGCACGTGAACTTGCCTGCCAACGCCGGTTCGGCGTGCCGCAACGCTTCCTCGTAACGCCCACGCAGCACGAGATGCTCGACCTGCTCCTCGACCACGCAGCCCGCGCAGTCGCTCATGTCGTCCCGCTCGGTGGCGATGAATCGCGCGAAATGCTCGTCCGCCAAAGCGAAATCGCCGATGTGCGTCGCTGTCAGCGCGCGCTGGCCCCACACCGGTTGCAGCGAGAAACCTAGCCGCTTGTATCGCGCCTCCAGCTCGTCGAGCACGGATTCGATCTGGGCGAGGGTGAATCGCGGATCCCGGCGCAGCCCGACCGGCACCCACTTGTGCGCCCAGTTCAGACTGCGCATGTTGCCTTTGCTGAACACCGACGGGTCACGCTGCTCGGCTGTCCGGCACCAGGCGATCGGGGCCAGGATCAGGTCGTAGCGGTTGAGGTAGTAGCACGACTCGATCAACGCCAGCCGGCAGATCGCCGGCAGATGCCTGTCACCCGAGGCGTCCGCGGCGCGTGCGGCCCGCTCCAGGGCTTCGTGCTTGGCCATTCCGGTCGGCATGTCGGCGGCTTCGGAGAACAGCTGAAAGGCGCGCTGAACCTTGTCCGAAGGCTCGGTCATCGCCGCACCGCCCGGTCCAGCAGGTCGAGGAACGACCGGTTGAGCGCAGCGGTGTCCTTGGGCCGCATCGGGCGCCTGGACTGCAGCAGTGCGTGCACGTAAAGGGACTCCACGGTCAGCTCGGCCAACGCCGGGTCGGTCAGCTCGGAAAGCCGCCGCACAAGCGGGTTGCGGGTGTTGAGCACCAACTGCTGGCTCGCGGTGGACGCCGGCCCGGACAGCTGGCCCAGCAGCTGTGCCCACAACGGGTCGCTCTGTTCACTGATCTGCTCGGTGTCGCGGACGCGTTCGCGGTCGGCGTCGGTGATCAGCAACGCGGGCAGGGAGACCGGGTCGAACTCGCGCGGGACGGCCTCGCAGTCGTGCCGGTCGAGGACCGCGCCAGCGAGTTTGAGGCTTGCCTTCAGGTCCGCTTCGATCACCGGATCGGCGTTGTCCATGGTCGCCAGCAGTTCGCCGGGCACCACGCGCCGGGCCGCGGCGGCGCCGTCGACCTCGGTCAGGCGCTTCATCAGTTCGGCGTCGTAGGCGTATCCGGCGTTCAGCAGGCCGAGGCCTTGGGCCTGTGCGACCGGCGCGAGCTGACGGAACTCGTCCACGTCCGGGGTGTACAGCACGCTGGCGTACTTACGGCGGAACTGGCGCAGCGTCACGTGCCCGTCCGTGGTCTCGAACGGCAGCCAGTGTTCCACCAGGCGCAGCAGTTCGTCGTCCACGAGTGCCACGGACTTCATGCCCAGCTGGTGTTCGCCCAGCAGCCGCGTCGCGCGTTCCGGCTCGGTCGCGCCCAGCCGGACCAGCCAGTCCTTCAGCACGCTGCCGAGCTCGTCGCGTACCGCCAGCAATGTCTCGTCCTGGTACAGCGCCTCACGACTCGCCGTGGGCCGCAGCGCGGACGTGTTCACCGCACAGCGCACGAAATACGCCCAGTCGGGGAGCAGGCCTTCGACGGAGTCACCGACCAGCATCTGCTTGAGGTAGATCCGGTGTGCCTGCCGCGAACCGGGATGCGCCGCGTCGGGCATCACGAACGCGGCACCGGTCAGTCCGACCGTGGGTACGTTCAGCGGCAGCACCTCGAACGGCCGGAACCCGAAAGTCCTTTCGCAGTAAGTGCTCATCCGGTCGTGGAAGTCGCCGTCCGGTTCGGCCGGCCGGCGCAGCCAGGGCAGCTCCGGCTGGGTCAGCCGCAGCTGGGCCACCAGCACCTCGACCGGCAGCAACTCGCCGAATTCCTTGGCCAGCGCGGTGACCATGTCCTGCTGCAGCCAGTGTTCGGCGTCGCGGCGTGGCACGAGCGTCACCGTGGTGCCGATCTCCGCGCGGGCCGAATCGTCGGCGACGACCTCGTAGGTGCCGTTGCCCTCGGCGGTCCACCGCACCGCCGGGCCGCCCTTGGCCGAGCGGCTGACCAGCCGGATCTCGTCGGCGACGAGGAAACAGGACAGCAGCCCGACGCCGAACTGGCCGAGGAAGTCCTGCCGCGCGAAGCCCAGTTCGTCCCGCTTGGAGGTCCGGCCCAGCGTGGACAGCAGCGTGTGCACCTCGTCCTCGGTCAGGCCGATGCCGCTGTCGGAGATCCGCAGCGTGCCGTCGCCGGTCTGCTCGGCCGGTTCGATCACGATCCGGGCCGGGCCCTCGCCGCGCGCGGTGATCGCGTCGGTCGCGTTCTGTAGCAGCTCCCGGACGTACACCCGGGGGCTGGAGTACAGGTGCTGGCTGAGCAGCTCGATGATGCCGCGTAGATCGACACCGAACGATCGGGACATAAGTGCGTGCTGACCTCGAAGTTATGGGAACTTCCGCAAGGACGTCACTCTATCGGGCGAGTAGCCGTGCCGTTACCGGACGGTCCGGATGGGCCCAGAAGCGACCTAATGAGTTGCACTGAGTGCCGGTCGCCTACGATCGTTGGGCTACCGACGTTGCCATACGGCCATGACGGCCGGGCGAACACACGCTCTCGCGGACCCGAGGAGATGTCCAGCACCGATGTCCGGAGCCAACGACCCCTACGACCCGAAAGAGGTCGCGGCGCTCGCGCCGGAGACGCTACAGCAGGCGGTCGACAAGGCTAAGGCCGAGTTTTCCGCCGCTGACAGCCTTGACGCGCTGGCCGGCGTCAAGCCGGCGCACCTGGGCGACAAGTCACCGTTGCTGGTCGCCCGCCGGGAGATCGGCGCGCTGCCGCCCAAGGCCCGTTCCGAGGCCGGTAAGCGCGTGAACGAGGCGCAGGCTGCTGTGAAGGCCGCTTTCGACGAGCGCCGCGCCCAGCTTGAGATCGAGCGCGACGAACGAGTGCTGCGTGACGAGGCCGTCGACGTGACGCTGCCGTGGGACCGCGTTCCCGTGGGCGCGCGGCACCCGGTCAGCACGCTCTCCGAGCTGATCGCCGACGTGTTCGTCGGCATGGGCTACGAGGTCGCCGAAGGCCCCGAGGTCGAGGCCGAGTGGTTCAACTTCGACGCGCTGAACTTCGTGCCCGACCACCCGGCCCGCACGATGTCGGACACGTTCTACATCGCGCCGGCCGACTCGGGCCTGGTGCTGCGCACGCACACCTCGCCGGTGCAGGTCCGCTCGCTGCTGGACCGGGAGCTGCCGGTCTACGTGGTGTGCCCGGGCCGCACGTACCGCACCGACGAGATCGACGCCACCCACCTGCCGGTGTTCAACCAGGTCGAAGGCCTGGCCGTGGACAAGGGCATCACGATGGCGCACCTGAAGGGCACCCTGGACCACTTCGCCCGCGCGATGTTCGGGCCGGAGTCCAGGACCCGTTTCCGGCCGAACTTCTTCCCGTTCACCGAGCCGTCGGCCGAGGTGGACGTGTGGTTCCCGGAGAAGAAGGGCGGCGCGGGCTGGGTCGAGTGGGGCGGCTGCGGCATGGTCGACCCCAACGTGCTGCGGGCCTGCGGCGTGGACACCGACGTGTACTCCGGCTTCGCGTTCGGCATGGGCATCGACCGGACGCTGCAGTTCCGCAACGGCATTCCGGACATGCGCGACATGGTTGAAGGGGATGTCCGCTTCACCACGGCATTCGGAACGGAGGCGGAGTGAAGATCCCGCTGTCCTGGCTCAAGTCCTACGTCGACGTCCCGGACTCGCTCACGCCCGGCCAGATCTCCGAAGCGCTGGTCAGCCTGGGTTTCGAGGTCGAGGAGATGCGCGCGCTCGACGACGTGACCGGTCCGCTGGTGATCGGCCGTGTCGTGCAGGTCGAAGAGCTCACCGACTTCAAGAAGCCGATCCGCTGGGTCCAGGTCGACGTCGGCGACGGTGACGACGAGGACGAAGCCAACCCCGAGACGCGCGGCGTCATCTGCGGCGCCACCAACTTCAACGAGGGCGACCTCGTTGTCGTCGCGCTGCCCGGTGCTGTGCTGCCCGGTGGGTTCGCGATCTCCGCGCGCAAGACGTACGGCCGCACGTCCAACGGCATGATCTGCTCGGCGCGTGAACTCGGCCTCGGTGAAGACCACACCGGGATCCTGGTGCTGCCCAGCGGCGAGGCCAGCCCGGGTGACGACGCCGCGCCGCTGCTCGGCCTGGACGACACCGTCATCGACCTGGAGATCACGCCGGACCGCGGGTACGCGATGTCGGTGCGTGGTCTGGCTCGTGAGCTGGCGTGCTCGTTCGAGACCACGCTCGTCGACCCGGCCGCGATCGCGGTGCCGGGCGCCGAGGGCGAAGCACACAACGTGCACATCGAGGACCAGCTGGGCTGCTCGCGGTTCGTCGTACGGCGGGTCACGGGTCTCGACCCGACATCGCCGACGCCGTGGTTCATCCGCAGGCGGCTGATGCTGTCGGGGATCCGCAGCATCTCGCTGGCCGTCGACGTGACGAACTACGTGATGCTCGAGACCGGCCAGCCGATGCACGCGTTCGACACCTCGTCGATCAAGGGCAACCTGGTCGTCCGGCGCGCGCTGCCGGGCGAGAAGCTGTCCACTTTGGACGACGTGGACCGTGCCCTGGACCCGGACGACATCGTGATCTCCGACGACACGGGCCCGATCTCGCTGGCCGGCGTGATGGGCGGCGCGTCCACCGAAGTCCGCTCGGACAGCACCGACATCCTGCTTGAGGCGGCGGTCTGGGACCCGGCTTCGATCGCCCGCGCGGTGCGCCGGCACAAGCTGCCGAGTGAGGCCTCCAAGCGGTTCGAGCGTTCCGTGGACCCGGCTTTGGCGCCCACGGCTGCCGAGCTGGCCGCGAAGCTGCTGCGTGAGCACGGTGAGGCGCGCATCCAGCCGGGCCGGACCGACGTCGGCCGTCCCGAGCTGCCCGGCCCGGTGACCATGGCGATCGACCTGCCCGACCGCGTCGCGGGGATCAACTACCCGCGTGGCGTGACCGCGCGGCGGCTGAGCCAGATCGGCTGCAACGTCGAGGTGACCACGACCGAGGCCGGTCGTGCCGCGGTGATCGCGACCCCGCCGACGTGGCGTCCGGACCTGACCCGTCCGGCCGACCTGGTCGAGGAAGTGCTGCGGCTGGAGGGGTATCACACGATCCCGTCCGTGCTGCCCACCGCACCGGCCGGTCGCGGCCTGACCGCGACGCAGCGCCGCCGCCGGGCCGTGTCCCGCACGCTCGCCGACGTCGGCTACGTCGAGGTCAACCCGATGACGTTCGTGTCCCCCGAGATCTGGGACCAGTTCGGGCTTGAGGCCGACGACGTGCGGCGGCAGACCGTGAAGGTCATCAACCCGCTCGAGGCCGAGCGCAACGAGATGGCCACGACATTGCTGCCTGGTTTGCTGGAGGCGTTGGCACGCAACGTTTCCCGGGGCATCCGGGACGTTTCGCTGTTCCACGTCGGCCAGGTCGTACTGCCGAAGGCGCAGCAGGTCCCGGTGCCTTCGGTCGCCGTCGACCAGCGCCCGACCGATGCCGAGATCGCGACCCTGAAAGCCGCTCTGCCGCAGCAGCCCGTGCACGTGGCCGTTGTGCTGACCGGCAACCGGCAGCGTCCAGGCTGGTGGGGCAAGGGCGAGCCGGCAACGTGGGCGGACGCCGTCCAGGCCGCGCACGACGTCGCCGCCGCTGCGGGCGTCGAGCTGACCGTTCGGGCCGGCTCGTTGATGCCGTGGCACCCAGGCCGCTGCGCCGAACTGCGCGTCGGTGACTGGCCGGTCGGGCATGCGGGCGAACTGCACCCGAAGGTCATCGAGGCGTTGGGCCTGCCCAAGCGCACCTGCGCGATGGAGCTCGACCTCGACGCCCTGCCGATCCAGAAGCACCGCCCGGCACCGTTGGTCTCGCCGTACCCGCCGGTCCTGCTGGACCTCGCCCTGGTGATCGACTCGTCGGTCCCGGTCGCCGAGGTCGCCGAGGCGCTGCGCTCCGGCGGCGGCGACCTGCTGGAAGACCTGCAGCTGTTCGACGTCTACACCGGAGAGCAGGTCGGCGAAGGCAAGCGCTCGCTTGCGTACTCGCTGCGTTTCCGCGCCGCGGACCGGACACTGACTTCGGAAGAGGCTTCGGCCGCAAAACAAGCCGCGCTCGCGGTGGTTTCCGAGCGTTTCGGCGCCACACTGCGTTGATGGTCAGAAGAGTCGCTCTCGTGCCGCTGTCGCGCGAGAGCGACTCTTCTGCTTAGTGGGTAGTTTCTGCGCATGAACAAGCGACTGGTGTCCGCCGTCCGCGCCGGGCTGGCGGAGCTCGCGGACCCGGCCAAGGCGCCAGGCATGCAGCAGTATATGAAGTCCGAAATGCCATACCGCGGCGTGGCCAAGCCCGAACGTGCCGTCCTGGCAAAGCAGTTGTTCGCCGATCACCACCTGGCGGACGCGGACGACCTGGCCGAGACAACCCTGGAGCTGTGGCGCGGGGCGAAGTACCGCGAGGAACGCTACGTCGCCATCGACCTCACCGGCCACCGCCGCTACGCCCGCTGGCAGAACGCCACGCTCTTGCCGCTCTACGAGGAAATGATCGTCTCTGGCGCGTGGTGGGACTACGTCGACGAGATCGCGATCCGCCGCGTCGGCCCGATCCTGCGCGGCGAGCCAGACCTGGTCACACCCATCATGCGCGCCTGGTCAGTCGACCAGGATCTCTGGCGGCGCCGCACGTCGGTCATCTGCCAGGTCGGCGCCAAACTCGACACCGACACAGACCTGCTGGCCGAGACCATCGAAGTGAACATCGCCGACAAGGATTTCTTTCTCCGCAAGGGAATCGGCTGGGCCTTGCGTCAGCATTCCAAAGTAGACCCAGGCTGGGTACGCGCTTTCGTCGACGCTCACCCGTCCCTGTCCCCGCTGTCCCGGCGGGAAGCGACCAAGTACGTTTAGGCTGTGTATCGACGTCGACGGGATGAACCCGTGCGAATGGTCCGTTCGCACGGGTTCACCCCGCTTGGGCGGAACTGTTGGCAGGGTCGCGATCGTTCCGTAGTTGAAGTCGTGCACGGGGAGGAGGCAGAGGCCCGGACGAATCTCGATGGCGAAGACCCGCTCTCGATGTAGACGAACCGCCACGTCTGCCAGGACTTGGCCCCGGTCCGTTCGAACTGGACGCCACAAGCCCCACCCGCGAGGCCCTAACCGCGGAGCCCGCCCCAACCGAGAGGCGCCAATGGCGAGGGCCAACCCCCAAACTGCGAGGGCCCACCCGCGAGACCTACGCTCGGTACATGCCCTAGCCGCGAGGGCCAGCCCCAACTGCGAGGGGCCTAACCGCGAGGGGCACCCTAACCGCGAGGCCCGCGGGAGAGGTAAACGCCTGCCCCGACGACCCCGAGGACGGACGCCACGGCGGTGGCTGTCCCGGATTGCGTCGGCTGGATCATCCACATGAGCGCCTCCTCGTCAGCGATCGGGAACACGGCGGCGATGGCGCACCAGACGAAGGGCGCGACCCAGGCCAGCTGGCTACCCAGGACGGTGGCGCTGAGCGCGCCCAGCCCGGTCAGCCCGGCTGTGTCGCGCAGGATGATCCCGAAGGTGCCGAGGCCGGCGGCGACCGTCAGGCCTGTCACCACCGCGATGACGATCACCAGGTGGCAGAGCCGCCACGTCTGCCAGGAGATGGCCCCGGTCCGTTCGAGCTGGACGTCGGCCCCGCCCAGACCGACCACGCCGGCGCTGACGCCCAGCCCGATGAGTATCGACAACAGTCGCAGATCGGCTGTGTCGAGTGCTGCTGCGCCAAGGGTTCCGGCCACGGTCGCGGCCAGAGCCGCTGGGACGAAACGGGATCGGGTGTACAGCGTGACCAGGCGCAGGCTCAGCATCGGTACGCCTGGGCGCGCAGTCCGGCGACCCGGGCGGCCTGCTGATCGGCGGGCAACGACCGCAGAGACTGCCACAACGACTCGGCTCGTGCGGCGACGTCGGGCGGCATCGGCCGGGACTTGCGGACGCCGGCCAGTTCACCGTCGAACCACGACGCGATGACGGCGCGTCGAGCCATGTCTGCTGCGTAGTCCGATTCGGGGCAGTTCTGTTCCGGGCCGGCGAGCATGGTTCGTCTGCTGTCGGCGGTGAACTCGAAGTCGTCGAGCTGCGCGTAGATCACGTCGGGCGACAGGTCGCCGGGTGGCCCGGAGATGTTGCGGGAACGCATGGACTCCACCACCGAGGTGGGCTGTGGCGCGGGAAGCCTGGCCAGCGCGGCGAGTACCTCCCGCGCCGGGGTGGCCAGCTCGTCCAGTTGGTCCTCGTGCAGCCGCGACACGCAGACCCGGGGAGCTCCCGGAGCGCAGACCAGAGCGACCGCTTCGGTATCGCGGATCACAACCTGGTCCGGCCGGGAAGGCAGGAGCGGAAGCACGATCGCCGCGCCCACGATCACCGGGAGCGGGGCAAGCAACCGCGCCTGCCGCCCGGAAAACCCGGAAAGCGCGAACAGGGCGAACCCGGTCAGCCCCAACGCCACGAACCACACCATCTGCAGCACGCTCACCATCGTGGCGATGGTGTCGAACGCGTTGCGGGCGTTCTCCAGGGCCGGCCCCAGCAACGCCACCTGTTGCGACACGGATCCGGCAATGTTCGAGCCGGTGCCTGGCGAGCCGATGCTCGTGACGACCATCGCGACCAGTCCGGCCACCCCGAGCACCGGCGCGGTCAGCACAAACGGCAGCACGCGGCCGATTCCCATACCGACCAACGCGCCCGCGATCAGCGAGAGGAACCCCACCAGCAGGATCGGCACCCAGCCGAAGTCGTTGAAGGACGTGTTGCCGATCACCTGGACCGCCCCGACCAGGAACAGCACCAGGTAGGCCCCGACCAGGCCGATGCACATGGCCAGCACCGGTGGCAGGACGCGGAGTACCGCCGGGCGTGGAACCGTCGCCAGTAGTTCGTCCATCTTGGACCGGTGGTCTCGGCGTCCCTGCCACGCGCCTGCGGCCAACGCCACCGGCCACAGCAACATCAGGTGATAACGCAGCCACCGGGCCAGGTTCGTCCATTCCTCGGTCCAGTCCTCGGCGCCCTTGGCCCAAGGTCCGGGGAACCCGTAGAGCAGTACGAGCGCGAGGACGAGCGTGAGCCCTCCGGTCCACAACGCCGCCGAGCGGCGCAGTTCGATCAGCAGAGTCCTCATCCGGCACGCCCCAGCAGTGCCGAGTATCCGCGCTCGGCCGGGCTGTCGCCGATGTCGGACTCCGTGCCCGCGGCGATCAAGGAGCCGGCAGTGCCCTGATAAACCAGCCGGCCTTCGTTGACCAGCACGACATCGGTGCACGCGGCAGCGACATCCTCCACCAGATGCGTCGACACGACGACACACGTGTCGGCGGCCAACGACCGGATCAATTCACGGAACTGGATGCGCTGCGCGGGATCGAGCCCGACGGTGGGCTCGTCCAGCAGCAGGATCCGCGGGTCGTTGACGATCGCCTGGGCGATCCCGGCGCGCCGCAACATCCCGCCGGACAACGTCTTCAGCTTGTCGTCGGCCCGGCCGGCCAGGTCTGCCCGTTCGAGCGCGCGCTGAACCGCGCCCGGGATCTCGGGCCTCGGCATTTCCTTGAGCCACGCCATGTACTCGACGAACTCCCGCACGGTGAACCGCGGGTAGTACCCGAACTGCTGTGGCAGATAACCGATCGACCGCCGCAGCGAGCGCAACGACCGGCCGCCCGGCTCAGTCCCGAGAAGTCTCAGGTCGCCTCCGCTCGGCCTGATCACTGTGGCCAGCGACCGGATGAACGTCGTCTTCCCGGCGCCGTTCGGCCCGAGTATCCCGTGCACGCCCAAGCCGAGCGACAGGCTCAGGCCGTTCACGGCCATCCGCTTGCCGGCCCGGACCCGCAGGTCCTCGGTGTGGATCTCCCACGCATACGTCGTCGGCGCAGTCTCCGCCGCTCTAACCACGCGTCCCAATTCTGTTTCCCCTTAACGCAGTCGTGCGTACGAGTCCGCCCGGAGGGCCATGACCACGACGCACAGGACAACAATCGACGCCCAGATGGGCAAACTGGCCGGCTGCAGGAGTTGCGGCAGGTTGCTGTTGATCAATGACGGTCCGACGACCAGCCCGGCCCAGAGCCCGGCCAGGATCGCCGCCGCGTGGCTGAGTGCGATGACGCTGCCCAGTGCAAGCGTACCGAGGGTGAATGCCAAGCAGGGCAACAGCCACAGCGCCGGTGACGTGCCACTTGGCAGGCCTGCGAGGACAAGCGCCGGGATCACGACCACCAGCACCGCGGCCGTACGCCGCAAAGCCAGGTGCAGCCCCGCTCTGGGCGTCGCCGAGACGAGTTCGTAAGCCGGATCCATCGCTCTGTTCCAGGCCATGGCCACCCCCAGCACGGGAGCGACCGGCGCGAGCAACATGACAAGCGGGACTTCGGTCATACCGAGCAGATCCAGGAGCATTGCCACGACCGCGACCAGCAACGTCATCCCCAGCCACGGGCCTCCCGCAGGCGCCGCCCACGTCGGGATGCGCCGGTGTTTCGCCGGTGGCTCAACGGTTTCGATGCCGGACCACACTGTCTGCAGCAGTGGTGCCAGCGAATCCGTCCGGGTGGCGAGCAGTTGCCGGCAGGACGCACACGTTTCCATGTGCGCCTCCAGGGCCCACACCTGGTCCGCCGGGATGTCCTTGTCCCCGTTGACATACCTGCGGACCAGGTCCAGTGATACGTGGCTCATGACAGTGCCTCCCGCAGCAAGGTCCGTGCCCGGCGAGCCCGGGTTTTGACGGTCCCTTCCGGCACACCGAGCAGGACGGATGTCTCGCGGACGGTCAGCCCGTCGAGCACCATCGCCTGCAGCACATCGCGTAGTTCCGGCGCCAGCTGGTCCAGCGCGGCACCCAGTTCGTGCCCGACTGTGCCCGCCAGCACGACTTCCTCGGCCGCGGGCGCGTCCGGCGGCACGTCAGGCTTGATTTCGGCCTGTCGTGCCTGCCGTGCTTGTTGTCGAAACACGTCGACGAGCCGGTGCGCGGCGATCGTCCACAACCAACCGACCGCGCTGCCGTCCACCGACGCTCCGGCGAACCCGCCGGCCGCACGCCACACCGCGAGGTACGTCTCCTGCATGACCTCGGCGACGATCTGGTCGTCGCTGCAGCGGCGGCGCAGCCGTACCGCCAGCCAGGGTGACGTGCGGCGATACAGCTCCGCGAACGCCGCCCGGTCGCCTTTCGCGACCTTGCGGACCAGAGCCGCTTCGTCGTCCGTCATGCCCAGCTAGACGACGGGCGAGCCGGTTCGGTTTTCCTCCGGCCGAACTTTTTCGATACCCAGTGCGGCGCAGGCCGCGGTCACGGCAGCGATCCGCAGCTCGTCTTCGGGAACGTCGCGGAACTGGACAACGCAGTCCTGCAGGCCGCCGAGCGCGACCACGACTCGTGCCGACTGCTCCAGGGTCGGCTCCGGCCCGGTCAGCAGCGTGATCAGCCTGGCCCGCCACGACAGCACCAGGTCGACCAGGCCCAGGTCGATCAACGTCGTCAGCTCGTTCATCACGAACACGAGGTCGTGGCGGTGGCGGTAGTGGAAATCGAAGTACACCGTCAGCAACTCAAGGGGATCGACGCGGGACTTCGTCTCGTGGCCGGCCAGCATGTCCTCGCCGCCGTCCATCAACGGCTGCACGATGCTGCGCAGCAGGTCCTCCCGTGAGGAGAAGTGGTAGTACAGGGCGGGTTTGGTGATCCCCAGCCGGTCGGCGATCTCTCGCATGCTGGTCTTCTGCACGCCCTGCTCGGCGAACAGCTCACGGGCGACCTCGAGGATGCGCTGCTTGGTTCCGGCCATGACGATCAGAATATCTTACTTACCGGTAGGTCAGATTCTGCGGTACGCTGACTTACCGGTAAGTAAGGGGAGTGATCATGCGAGTTCTCATCTCGGGCGCCAGCATCGCCGGGCCGGTGCTGGCGTACTGGCTGAACAGGTACGGCTTCGACGTCACGGTCGTCGAGCGCGCGCCGGTCCTGCGTAAGACCGGCGGACATGCTGTGGATCTGTTCCGGCCGGCGATGGACATCTCGGAGTGGATGGGCGTGCTGCCAGAGGTGGAGCGGGCCGCCACGCACATGGACCGCGGCACTCTCTTCCGGGAGGGCTCACCGCGACCGATCCGGGTGGACCTGGGCAAAGTGTTCGCGGCCGTGTCCGACCGGCACGTGGAGATCCTGCGCGACGACCTGAGCGAGATCTACTACGACGCCACACGCGACAACGTCGAGTACATCTTCGGCGACTCCATCACCGGCATCTCCGACGGCGACGTCACCTTCGAAAACGGGCCTGCACGGCACTTCGACGTGATCGTCGGCGCGGATGGCCTGCATTCCAACGTTCGCAAGCTGGTCTTCGGCGAGGTGCCGAAAACCTTCATCGGCGCACACCTGGCAGTCATGACTGTGCCGAAGGATCTGGGCAACGACGGCGAGTACATGTTCCACATGGGCGCGGGCCGGGTCGCCGGGGTGTACAGCGCGAAACACATGCCCGACGGTCGCGTGATCTTCCTGTTCCGCGGCCCTGAACTGGACTATCACCACCGGGATGTGGCGCGGCAGAAGGAACTGCTGCGCGCGGCGATGGCCGGGATGCATCCGGCTGTGGACCGGTGGCTGACCGAACTGGACACCACACCCGCGTTCTACTTCGACTCGATTACCCAGTTGAGCATGAACACATGGTCACGCGGGCGCGTCACCCTCGTCGGAGACGCGGGGTACTGCCCCGGTCCGGCAGTCGGCGGCAGCACGAGCCTGGCCGTCCTCGGTGCTTACGTGCTGGCCGGCGAACTTGCAGCGGCTGACGGCGACTACACGCGGGCGTTTGCCGCGTACGAACGGGAAATGATGGGTCTGGTCACGCAAAGCAGGTCGTTCGCCGCGGGGGCGGCCAAGACCTTGATCCCAGGCTCGCGGTTGGCGGTGTGGGCGCTGGCGCGGGGTTCCGGGCTCGCTTCGTTGCTACCGGCAGGTGTAATGCGGGCCGTGGCCAAGCTGAACAGCAAGGGCGTGCGCATGCACGACTCGATGGTCGTCAAGCAGTACCCGGAACTGCGTACTCACCCGGCGGCGTAGCGCCAGAAGTCACGCATCAGCGGTGGGGACGTCGGTCCGGCCATGGCGACTTGGGTGAACAGGATCGTGGCGGTGCCAGTGGACGGGATGATGTGTCCTGCCGTGCCGGTGCCGCCGACCCAGCCGTAACGCCCCGGCACATTCCATGGATCCACTGCGGCGACGTCGACCGAGCCGCCGAATCCCCAGCCCTGGCCTTCCAGGAACAGCGTGGAACCGGCGCGTTGAGCCGCTGTCAGATGATCAGTGGTCATCATCCGTACTGACTCGGCCGACAACAGGTCCCCGCCGTCAGCAAGCAGCATCCGGGCGAACGCGAGCCAGTCGGAGGCGGTGGAAACGAGCCCGCCCGCGCCTGACGGGAACGCGGGAGGCGTGGCCCACTGGCCGTCGGGCCGGTCGGCCAGTTCGAAGCCGTCTTGCGTGTGGCGGTAGTAGTTGGGGACCCGGTCCAGTTTGGCTGTGGGTACCGAAAAACCCGTGTCCAGCATGCCGAGCGGCGCGAAGACACGGTCGGCCAGGAAGTCGGGCAACGACTGGCCGGAGACCCGTGCGATCAGCACGCCCTGCAGGTCGGACGAAGTGTTGTAGAGCCATTGCTCGCCCGGCTGGCAGACGAGTGGGACCCGCGCGAGTTTCGCCATCCACTCGTCGGGCTTCGGCGGGCGCTGCACCTCGCGGCCGTCGCCCCCAAGCTCAGTGGCCATCAACTGGACCGCGGGCAGGTCGAACCGGTCCGGGAAGCCGTACCCGGCCCGGAACGTGAGCAGGTCGAACACTATGATGGGCCGTTCGGCCGGGACCACGTCGTCAACCGGGCTGTCCGCAGTTCGCACAACCATGGGTTCCGCCAGCTCAGGCAGCCATTTTCGGATCGGGTCGGTCAACGCGATCCGGCCGTCCTGGATCAGCAGCATGACCGCAGCCGCCGTGATCGGCTTGGTGATCGACGCGATCCGGAAGATCGAATCCGGCGCGATCCCGTCGCCCGCGACCGCGATCCGCACATCCGTGCCCCGCGCCACCAGCCCGAGCGCGCCGGGAACCGTGCCGTCGCCGACGTGTTTGTCCACAATGCTCTGCATGTCCGCACCCTTTCGCCGACCAGGCAGACCAGCGCGCTGAGCAAAACTCATCGCGCTCGAATGTGTGATCCAGACCCAAAACCGTTTGAGTGAACTTGCATGGTTGTGCATAATCATCCATATGACGGTTCGGGTAGCGGTGGCGGGAGCGAGCGGGTACGCCGGGGGTGAGGTGCTTCGGCTGCTGCTCGGTCATCCTGAGGTGGAGGTCGGGGCGCTTACCGCGGGTGCGAGTGCGGGTATGACCCTCGGTCAGTACCAGCCGCACCTGCTGCCCCTCGCCGGTCGTGTCCTGGCTGACACGACAACGGAAGAGCTCGCTGGCCATGACGTTGTTTTCCTCGCCCTGCCGCACGGGAAGTCGGCGCGGATCGCGGCGGAGCTCGGCCCGGACACGGTGGTCATCGACTGTGGGGCGGACCACCGCCTGGAAGACGCGGCCGCCTGGCAGCGCTGGTACGGCGGCGAGCATGCGGGTTCGTGGCCGTATGGCCTGCCTGAGCTGGCCGGCCGGGACGCGCTCAAAGCGGCGAAGCGGGTGGCGGTCCCGGGCTGCTATCCGACTGTGTCCAGCCTGGCGCTTGCCCCGGCTGTCGCGGATGGACTGGTCGAGCCCGAGGTCGTCATCGTCGCGGTGTCCGGCACGTCCGGCGCGGGCAAGTCGCTCAAGCCACACCTGCTCGGCTCGGAGGTCATGGGCTCGCTCAGTGCGTACGGCGTCGCCGGCACGCATCGGCACACCCCGGAGATCACCCAGAACCTGAGCAAAGCCGCCGGCGAGCACGTCTCGGTGTCGTTCACGCCCGTGCTCGCCCCGCTGCCGCGCGGAATTCTGGCCACCTGCAGCGCGAACCTCAAGCCAGGCCGCACGATCGAGGACGTCCGGGCCGCCTACGAGAAGTCTTACGCCGACGAACCCTTTGTCCACGTGCTGCCCACCGGCAGCTGGCCGACGACCGGCGCCGTGCTGGGGTCCAACGCGGTCCAGCTTCAGCTCGCCGTCGACACGGAACTCAACCGTCTCACCGTCGTCGGCGCGATCGACAACTTGACGAAAGGCACCGCGGGTGCCGCTGTGCAGTGCATGAACATCGCTCTTGGCCTGCCCGAGACCACCGGCCTGTCGACTGTGGGAGTAGCCCCGTGAGTTTGGACCGTGACAAGGGAGTCACCGCGCCTGCCGGCTTCACCGCCGCCGGGATCGCCGCCGGGATCAAGGATTCCGGCAATCTCGACCTGGCGCTGGTGGTGAACGAAGGCCCGAACGACTCGGCCGCCGCGGTGTTCACGACCAACAAGGTCAAAGCCGCGCCGGTGCTCTGGTCGCAGCAGGTGCTCAAGGAGGGCAGACTGCGCGCGGTCGTGCTGAACTCCGGCGGCGCCAACGCCTGCACCGGCCCGGAAGGCTTTCAGGACACGCACGCCACCGCCGAGAAGGTCGCCGACGTCCTGGAATGCGGCGCCATCGAGGTCGCGGTCTGCTCGACCGGCCTGATCGGCGAACGGTTGCCGATGGACGCTGTTCTGTCCGGTGTGGACGCGGCCAAGGCCGCTCTGAAGAGCGACACCCAGGCCGGGCTGAACGCCGCGACGGCAGTGATGACAACGGATTCACGCCCGAAGCAGAGCTGGAAGGCACACGAGCAGGGCTGGTCGATTGGCGGGTTCGTCAAGGGCGCGGGAATGCTCGCCCCGAATCTCGCGACCATGCTGGCCGTGATCACGACTGACGCCGACGTCGACAAAGGCACGCTGGACGCCGCGCTGCGCAAGGCGACCGCGAAGACGTTCGACTGCCTGGATGTCGACGGCGGAACGTCCACAAACGACACTGTGCTGGCGATGGCTTCCGGCGCGTCGGGCATCAAGCCGGGCGCGGACGAGTTCGTCGCGTTGCTGACCGAGGTCTGCTGGGATCTGGTCCGGCAGTTGCAGGGTGACGCGGAAGGCGTGACCAAGGAGATCTTCGTGACCGTTCAGGGCACGCGCAGCGACCAGGACGCCATGGTCGTCGGCCGGATCATCGCCGAGGACAACCTGGTCAAGACCGCGCTGTTCGGCTCGGACCCGAACTGGGGCCGGATCGCGATGGCGCTGGGCCGCGCGCCGGTGGACATCGACCCGGACCTGCTGTCCATTGTGATCAACGGGATCCGCGTGATGGACAAGGGAACCCGCGGTGAGGACCGGGCCGGTGCCGACCTGTCCGGCCGGGAGGTCACCATCGTGGTCGACTTCGGCCTGGGCGACGGCGCGGCGACAATCCTGACCACCGACCTGTCGCACGCCTACGTCGAAGAGAACAGCGCGTACTCCTCATGAACAACAACGCTGATCTCAAGGCGGCTGTGCTGATCGAGGCGTTGCCGTGGCTCCAGGAGTTCCACGGCGCGACCGTCGTGATCAAGTACGGCGGCAACGCCATGATCGACGACCAGCTCAAGCGCGCCTTCGCGCAGGACATGGTTTTCCTGCGGCTGGCGGGGATCAAACCAGTGGTCGTGCACGGCGGCGGACCGCAGATCGGAGCGATGCTCGGCAAGCTGGGCATCGAGAGCGAGTTCCGTGGCGGCCTGCGGGTGACCACACCGGAAGCCATGGACGTGGTCCGGATGGTACTCGTCGGCCAGGTCGGCCGTGAACTCGTCGGCCTGATCAACGCGCACGGCCCGTACGCGGTCGGTATTTCCGGTGAGGACGCGCACCTGTTCACCGCCGAGCGCCGGAGCCTGGAAATCGACGGCGAAGAGGTCGACCTCGGCCTGGTCGGTGACGTCGTCACAGTGAACCCGGCCGCCGTTCAGGACATTGTGGACGCGGGACGTATCCCGGTCGTGTCCACAGTGGCCCCGGACATTGATGGTCAGGTGCACAACGTGAACGCGGACACCGCTGCGGCTGCCCTGGCCGTGGCGCTGAAGGCCCAAAAACTTGTCGTGCTGACCGACGTCGAAGGTCTTTACAAGAACTGGCCGGACAAGTCCTCGCTCGTGCACCGGATCGGCGCGGGCGAACTGGAGAAGATCCTGCCGGATCTGGCCAGCGGAATGGTGCCGAAGATGGAAGCCTGTCTGCGTGCGGTGCGCGGCAACGTTCCGCAGGCACACGTGATCGACGGGCGCCTGGCGCACTCGGTCCTGCTCGAAGTGTTCACCAGCGAAGGTGTCGGGACCATGGTCCTGCCATCCGACGAAGGGGAAGCGTGATGACGCTGCAGCAGCGGTGGCAAGCCGCGATGATGAACAACTACGGCACCCCGCAGTTGGCATTGGAGCGAGGCGAAGGCGCGTACGTCTGGGACACCGACGGCAATCGATATCTGGACCTGATCACTGGCATCGCGGTCAACGCACTCGGCCACGGCCACCCGGCGATCGTCGCCGCGGTCACCGAGCAGATCGGCAAGCTGGCGCACACGTCCAACCTGTACATCAACACTCCGGGCCTGGATCTGGCCGAGAAGCTGCTCGACCTGGCCGGTGTCGAAGGCAAGGTGCTGTTCAGCAACTCCGGCGCCGAGGCCAACGAGACCGCGCTCAAGCTCTCCCGGCGGACCGGCCGCAGCAAGATCGTGGCCACCGAAGGCGGTTTCCACGGCCGCACAATGGGCGCGTTGACCTTGACCGGCCAGCCCGGCAAGCGCACGCCGTTCGAGCCGTTGGTTCCTGGTGTCACGCACATTCCGTTCGGTGATGTGGCGGCGCTCGAGGCCGCGATCGACGGTGAGACGGCCGCTTTCATAGTGGAGCCGATCCAGGGTGAGCAGGGTGTTGTCGTGCCCCCGGAGGGATATCTCCAGGCAGCGCGCGAGATCACTGCCAAGCACGGCGCGCTGCTGATTCTCGACGAGGTGCAGACCGGCGTCGGCCGGACCGGCACGTGGTTCGCGTTCCAGCAGGCCGGCATCACACCGGACATCTTCACGCTGGCCAAGGGCCTGGGCGGGGGACTGCCGCTGGGCGCGTGCATCGCGGTCGGCGACGCCGCGAACCTCTTCGAGCCAGGCCATCACGGCACCACGTTCGGCGGCAACCCGGTGTGCTGTGCGGCAGCGCTGGCCTTACTGAACACGATCGCCGCGGAAGGCTTGCTGGACCACACATCCGTGGTCGGCAAGGAGATCGCGGCCGGTGTCGAACAGCTCGGCCACCCACTGGTGGCCGGGGTGCGTGGTGCCGGGCTGCTGATCGGCATCATGTTGCGTGAGAAGGTCTCCAGCGCCGTGGCCGCCTCCGCCCAGAAAGCCGGATACCTGATCAACCCGATCCAGCCGGACGTCATCCGGCTGGCCCCGCCGCTCATCCTCGACCACGCCGACGCCGCCCAGTTCGTCGCAGACCTGCCCGCAGCCCTGGAGGGCCAATGACACCGCGCCACTTCCTGCGTGACGACGACCTGTCGCCGGACGAGCTGGTGACCGTGCTCGATCTGGCCGACCGGCTCAAACTCGACCCGATGGGGCCCAAGCCGCTGGCCGGCCCGAAGAGCGTCGCCGTGCTGTTCGAGAAGAACTCGACCCGCACCCGGCTCTCGCTGGAGGTCGGCATCGCCCAGCTGGGCGGCCAGCCGATCATCGTCGACGGCCGGATGATGCAGCTCGGCCGCGAGGAGACCATCGAGGACACTTCCCGGGTCCTGTCGCGTTACGTGCACGCCGTGGTGTGGCGGACGTTCGCGCAGAAACGCATCGAGGCGATGGCCTCGGTGTCCAAGGTCCCCGTGATCAACGCGCTGACCGACGAGTTCCACCCGTGCCAGGTCCTCGCCGACCTGCAGACCATCCGGGAGCGCAAGGGAAAGCTCGCCGGGCTGACCCTCACCTACCTCGGTGACGGCGCCAACAACATGGCCCATTCGCTGATGCTGGGCGGCGTGAACGCGGGCCTGCACATCCGCCTGGTGACACCCGAAGGCTTTCAGCCCGCAGGGGAGTTCATGGTGGACGCCAAGAAGCGCGCGGTGGACACAGGCGGCAGCGTTACTGTCCTGACCGACCCGTATGAAGCGGTGGATGGCACAGACGTGATCGCCACGGACACCTGGACCTCCATGGGCCAGGAGAACGACGGCCGTGACCGCGTCACCCCGTTCCGCAAACTGCAGGTCAACGCCGCTCTGCTCGACCGGGCCGCGCCGGACGCGATCGTGCTGCACTGCCTGCCCGCGCACCGCGGCTGGGAGATCACCGACGAGGTGCTCGACGGCCCGGCCAGCGCGGTCTGGGATGAGGCCGAGAACCGGCTGCACGCCCAGAAGGCACTGCTGGTCTGGCTGCTGGAGAACTCGTGACCAGCGCTGGTACGCGCGTTGCCCGGCAGGCGCGGATCGTCGAGCTCGTGTCCACCATGGCCATCCGCAGCCAGACCGAGCTCGCGAAGATCCTTGCCGCGGAAGGAGTCGACGTCACACAGGCGACCCTGTCGCGTGACCTCGACGAGCTCGGCGCGGTGAAACTGCGGGGAGCCGACGCCGGTGCGCCTGTGTACGTCATCCCCGAGGACGGGTCGCCGGTCCGCGGAGTGCAAGGCGGCACCACACGCCTGACCAGGCTGCTGGGCGAACTGCTCGTCTCCGCCGACCACTCGGCCAACCTGACAGTCCTGCGCACACCGCCCGGCGCGGCCCAGTTCTTGGCCAGCGCGATCGACCGGGCAGCCCTGCATGAGGTCATCGGCACCATCGCCGGTGACGATACGGTGCTGGTGATCGCGCGAGAGTCCATCACCGGGGCTGAGCTGGCCGACCGTTTCCGAACGATGGCCGGCCTGAAGAAGGACGGCCCCGAAGATGACTGAGTTTTGCTACCGAGGAGCATTTTCACATGAGTTCGTTGTGGGGCGGCCGGTTCGCCTCTGGCCCAGCCGACGCGATGGCGGCCCTGTCCGCGTCCACGCACTTCGACTGGCGTCTGGCCAAGCACGACATCGCCGGGTCACGTGCGCACGCCCGCGTGCTCAACCGCGCGGGACTGCTGACCGACGACGAACTCGAAGGCATGCTCAAGGCATTGGATGCCCTTGAGGCCGACGTGGTCTCCGGCGCGTTCACCCCGACCATCGCCGACGAGGACGTGCACACAGCCTTGGAGCGCGGCCTCATCGAACGGGCAGGCGCCGGGCTCGGCGGCAAACTGCGCGCCGGCCGGTCACGGAACGACCAGGTCGCGACCCTGTTCCGGATGTGGCTCCGAGACGCCGCACGCCGCGTCGCCGACGGAACCCTCGACGTGATCGACGCCCTCGTAGCGCAGGCAACCACGCATTCGACGGCCGTGATGCCAGGCCGTACGCACCTCCAGCACGCGCAGCCAGTGCTGCTCGCGCACCATTTGCTCGCGCACGCCCAGTCGTTGACCCGGGACATCGAACGCATCCGTGACTGGGATGCCCGTGCCGCACTGTCGCCTTACGGCTCAGGCGCACTCGCAGGCTCCTCACTGGGCTTGGATCCTGCAGCCGTCGCCGCTGACCTGGGCTTCGACGGCCCGGTGGAGAACTCCATCGACGGCACAGCCTCCCGCGACTTCGCCGCCGAGATCGCCTTCGTGCTGGCGATGCTGGGCGTGAACCTCTCCCGCGTCGCCGAGGAAACGATCATCTGGACGACCGCGGAGTTCTCCTACGCGGTCCTCGACGACGCCTGGGCCACCGGCAGCTCGATCATGCCGCAGAAGAAGAACCCCGACGTCGCCGAACTGACCAGGGGAAAGTCCGGGCGGCTGATCGGCAACCTGACCGGCCTGCTGGCCACCCTGAAAGCCCAGCCCCTGGCCTACAACCGTGACCTGCAGGAAGACAAGGAGCCGCTGTTCGACTCGGTCGAGCAGCTCGAACTCCTGCTGCCCGCGATCGCCGGCATGATCGCCACCCTGACCTTCGACACCGACCGGATGGCAGAGCTCGCGCCCCAGGGCTTCACCCTCGCCACCGACATCGCCGAATGGCTCGTCCGCGAAGGCGTCCCCTTCCGCATCGCCCACGAAGCCGCCGGCGCCTGCGTCCGCACCGCCGAATCCCGCGGCGTCGGCCTCGACGAACTCACCGACGACGAATTCACCGCCATCGACCCGCACCTCACCCCCCGGGTCCGCGACGTCCTCACCGTCACCGGCTCCATCGCCTCACGCGACGCCTACGGCGGAACCGCGCCCGATAGAGTCGCTGAGCAGCGTGATCGGTTGGTCGCCCGGCTCACCGAGCACAGGACGTGGGTGGAAGGAACGCATTGATCGATCACTTGGTCTACGCGGTGCCTGACCTGGCTCTCGCGGACGACTTGGGTATCGCCCTGAGTCCAGGTGGTCCGCATGTCGGGTTGGGCACTCGAAATCTCCTGGCGAGTCTGGGCGGTGACGCGTACCTCGAAGTGATCGGTCCTGATCCGGAGCAGCCTGAGCCTGACGGGCCTCGGCCGTTCGGCATCGACGACCTGACTGAACCGAAGCTGGTGGCGTGGGCGGTGCGGGTCGAGGACATCGATGAAGCCGTGGAAAGGGCGAAGGCCCGGGGTTATGACCCTGGGCCGGTGATGTCGATGTCTCGTGTGCGGCCGGATGGTGTGCTGCTGGAGTGGCGGCTCACGCCGCCGGTCGCGGGGATATTGCCGTTCCTGATCGACTGGGGCAGCACCCTGCATCCCTCGGCGAGTGCCGCCCAAGGCGCGGTGCTGGAGTCTTTGCTGGTCACCGACTATGACAAGGATGCTGCTTACGAAGGATTGAAGGCGCTCGGCCTTCGTGATTTCGCCATGGGATACGGGCCTCCTGGACTGATGGCTGAGATCCGGACATCCGATGGTGAAGTGGTGCTGCGGTGAGGCAGCTGACGCGCGACGACCTGGCCATCGATCCTGTCGACGCCGCGAAACTCCTGCTGGGGTGTGAGCTGGAATCCCGTAGCCCGCAAGGGATTGTGCGGGTACGGCTGGTCGAGGTGGAGGCGTACCGCGGCGGGGATGACCCGGCGTCGCATTGCTACCGGGGGCGGACGCCTCGCAACGACGTGATGTTCGGCCCGGCCGGTCACCTGTACGTCTACTTCGTCTACGGCATGCATTTCTGCGCGAACATCGTGTCGCTCACCGACGGTGTGCCCGGCGCTGTCCTGTTACGCGCGGGCGAGGTGATTGAGGGTTTGGATCTCGCGCGTGTCCGTCGTCCCTCCGCGCGTAGTGACTCCGAGCTGGCGAAAGGCCCGGCACGGCTGACTGGGGTGCTGGGTATCGACCGCGCGCAGAATGGGGTCGACCTCACCGCGCCGGATGCGTCGGTCCGGATCTATCAGGGGGATCCGGTTGACGAGATTCGGAGCGGCCCACGGGTCGGGGTGGCCGTTGCGATGGATGTGCCGTGGCGGTTCTGGGTGGATTCGCCGGCGGTGAGCGCGTATCGCCGCGGCGGGAAAAGGGCGAGGCAGCTCTCTTGAAGATCACATTGCCGGACGGGTCCGAAGCCTGGCTGGTCACCGAGTACGAGGATGTCCGCGCCGGCCTGGCCGACCCCCGGCTGTCGCTGAGCAAGGACAACGCCACCAGCCGTTACACCGGTTTCAAGCTGCCACCCGCCTTGGACCGCAACCTGCTCAACCTCGACCCGCCCGACCACACGCGCTTACGTCGCCTGGTCGGCGGTGCTTTCACCGCGCACCGAGTCGCTCGGATGCGCGACAAGGTCGGAGCGATCGCGGACAAGCTGCTCGGCGACGTGAGCGGCACGGTCGACCTGATGGCGGCCTATGCGACGCCACTTCCCGTGATCACCATCAGCGACCTGCTCGGCGCGCCCGCGGACCGGATCGGCGACTTCCGGGCATGGACGGACGCGCTGATCACGCAAGGCTCCCGGGACGCGGTCGCCAACATGTACCGCTTCATGCTGGATCTGATCGCCGCCAAACGCGCCGATCCCGGCGACGACCTGATCTCGGCCATGATCGCCGCGCGCGACGGTGACGACCGGCTCAGCGAGGACGAACTGCTCTCCTTGGCGTTCCTGATCCTGTGGGCCGGGTACGAGAACTCCGTGCACCTGATCGGCAACAGCATCCTGCACACGCTGACACACGGCCCGACGGACATCGAGGAACTGCTCCGGGTAGCCAACCCGAACCTGCACGCCATCCGCAGATTCCCCATCGACGACATCGATATCGGCGGCCAGACGATCCCAAAGGGACAGACGGTTCTGCTGGACATCCAGTCCGCCAACGAATCCGCGGCCAAGCACCTGAGCTTCGGTGCCGGCATCCACTACTGCGTCGGTGCGCCGCTGGCCCGCCTCGAGCTGGAGATCGCGCTCGATCGGCTGTTCGGCACATTCCCGGAAGTATCCCTCGCGGTATCCCCGGACGCACTTGTCTGGAGAGACTCCATTCGGAGTCGTGGACTGCTGGCGTTGCCGGTTACGCTCACCGCGTGAAGGTGATCGTCTACGGCGCGAGTGGCATGGTCGGCCACGGAGTCCTGCGGGAGTGCGTGCTCGACCCGGAGATCACCGAGGTGCTCGTGGTCGGCCGCAGCCCGCTGGGCCGTGCGCACGAGAAGCTCAAGGAGATCGTGCTGCCGGACCTGGCCGATCAGTCCACAATCGACTTCAGCGGCTACGACGCGTGCTTCTTCTGCCTGGGTGTGAGCTCCAGCGGGATGAGCGAGGAGCGCTACCGGAGCATCACGTACGACATCACGATGGCGGCTGCCAGGCCGTTCGCCGAGGCCAATCCGGCCGCGACGTTCATCTACGTGTCCGGCCTCGGCACCGACAGCACCGAGCACGGCCGCACGATGTGGGCACGGGTCAAGGGCAAGACCGAGAACGATCTGCTCGCCCTGTTCCCGAACGCCTACATGTTCCGGCCGGGCTACATCGAGCCGAAACACGGCGCCAGGTCGCGCACCCCGCTCTACCAGGTCGCCCTGACGATCTTCCCGCTGGTCAGGCGGTTCAGCTGGGCCACGGACACCGAGCGGATCGGCCTGGCCATGATCAAGCTCGCCAAGCACGGCGGGCAGGAGAAGATCCTCGATCCGAAGGCCATCAACGCCGTCTGACAAACGCCTGGACGGCGTGGGGGATGATGATGGCCGTGAGTGAGCACATCCTTGACGAGCTGTCCTGGCGCGGCCTGATCGCGCAGTCCACCGACATCGACGCCCTGCGCCGTGACCTCAGCGACGGCCCACTCACCCTCTATTGCGGCTTCGACCCGACCGCGCCCAGCCTGCACGCCGGCAACCTCGTCCCGCTGCTGGGCCTGAGCCGGTTCCAGAAAGCCGGGCACCGGCCGATCGTGCTGGCAGGCGGCGCGACCGGGATGATCGGCGACCCGCGGGACACCGGTGAACGCTCGATGAACCCGCTTGACGTCGTGGCCGAGTGGACCGAGCGGATCCGCGGCCAGCTGGAGCGGTTCGTGCAGTTCGACGACTCGCCGACCGGCGCGCTGGTCGAGAACAACCTGACGTGGACCGGGAGCATGCCGGTCACGGAGTTCCTACGAGATGTCGGCAAGCACTTCTCGATCAACGTGATGCTCTCCCGGGAGACGGTCAAACGCCGGCTCGAGGGTGACGGCATGTCGTACACCGAGTTCAGCTACCTGCTCCTGCAGTCCAACGACTACCTGCAGCTCTACCGCAAGCACGGGTGCCGGCTGCAGATCGGCGGCCAGGACCAGTGGGGCAACATCGTCGGCGGGGTCGACCTGGTCCGCCGCGTCGAGCAGAAGAGCGTGCACGCGTTGACCGCGCCGCTGGTCACGGACTCCGAAGGGCGCAAGTTCGGCAAGTCCACAGGTGGCGGGAACGTGTGGCTCGATCCGTCGATGACCTCGCCGTACGCCTGGTACCAGCACTTCGTGAACGTGGGCGACGCTGAGGCGTTGACCTACCTGCAGATGCTGACGTTCGTGCCGCGCGAGGAGATCGAGGACCTCAAGCAGCAAACGGCTGAGAAACCCCAGCTCAGGGCCGCACAGAAGCGGCTGGCCGGTGAGTTCACCGATCTCGTGCACGGGGAGAAGGAGACTCAGCAGGTGATCGCGGCGTCGCAGGCCTTGTTCGGCCGGGGTGAGCTGCGTGAGCTGGACGCGGGGACGCTCGACGCCGCGATGGGTGAGGTTCCGACAGGTGAGGTGCGGCTGGCTGACCAGCCGACGATCGTCGAGCTGCTTGTGGCTTCCGGGCTTGCCGCAGGTAACGGGGCTGCGCGGCGGACGGTCAACGAGGGAGGCGCGTACGTGAACAACGAGCGCGTCAATGCCGAGGACTGGCGTCCCTCGTCGGATGACCTGCTGCATGGCAAGTGGCTTGTGGTCCGTAAAGGCAAGCGCAATACCGCTGGAGTACGCGTCTCACCCTGAACGGGTACTTCCGTAGCACAGGCCGTCGGTCCATCGGACCGGCGGCCTGTTTGCTTGTTTGCACAGGTAGAGGCCGGTTTTTGGCCGCCAAACGAGTCTTGGAAAAGAAGTTGGTGTGACGGGCAACACAGTTGCAACGCGGCTGGAGTCCGATAGCGTGTGGGTAGCCCCGTTGTAGGGCCGCTGACCTGCGGCTTTACCTCGCAGCGGGGCTTGACGGGCGCGATTTGACCTCTGGTTGGCGGCCGTGTAACTTTATCCAAGTCAGAGCGGAACGGGCCGGGAAAACCGGAACGGAGCTCGAAGACAAAAAACAAGACTTAGCAGTACAGCCCCTCGATGGGTCGGCTCAAAGCCGCTTCTGACGGGTGTGCGTGTGTTGTTTGAGAACTCAACAGTGTGTCGATCTATTGAAAGCCAGTAGAGCTTTTATATGAACCCCGATCAAGTGGGTTCCTTTGAGATGGACAGATAGACCAGATGAGTTCTGGTTTGTCAGGACATCGGATTTTCTGACAAAGCATTGTTGGAGAGTTTGATCCTGGCTCAGGACGAACGCTGGCGGCGTGCTTAACACATGCAAGTCGAGCGGTAAGGCCCTTCGGGGTACACGAGCGGCGAACGGGTGAGTAACACGTGGGTAATCTGCCCTGCACTCTGGGATAAGCCTTGGAAACGAGGTCTAATACCGGATACGACTTGCGGTCGCATGACTGTGGGTGGAAAGTTCCGGCGGTGCAGGATGAACCCGCGGCCTATCAGCTTGTTGGTGGGGTAATGGCCTACCAAGGCGACGACGGGTAGCCGGCCTGAGAGGGCGACCGGCCACACTGGGACTGAGACACGGCCCAGACTCCTACGGGAGGCAGCAGTGGGGAATATTGCGCAATGGGCGAAAGCCTGACGCAGCGACGCCGCGTGAGGGATGACGGCCTTCGGGTTGTAAACCTCTTTCGCCAGGGACGAAGCGAGAGTGACGGTACCTGGAGAAGAAGCACCGGCTAACTACGTGCCAGCAGCCGCGGTAATACGTAGGGTGCGAGCGTTGTCCGGAATTATTGGGCGTAAAGAGCTCGTAGGCGGTTTGTTGCGTCGGCCGTGAAAACTTCACGCTTAACGTGGAGCTTGCGGTCGATACGGGCAGACTTGAGTTCGGTAGGGGAGACTGGAATTCCTGGTGTAGCGGTGAAATGCGCAGATATCAGGAGGAACACCGGTGGCGAAGGCGGGTCTCTGGGCCGATACTGACGCTGAGGAGCGAAAGCGTGGGGAGCGAACAGGATTAGATACCCTGGTAGTCCACGCCGTAAACGTTGGGCGCTAGGTGTGGGGCTCTTTCCACGGGTTCCGTGCCGTAGCTAACGCATTAAGCGCCCCGCCTGGGGAGTACGGCCGCAAGGCTAAAACTCAAAGGAATTGACGGGGGCCCGCACAAGCGGCGGAGCATGTGGATTAATTCGATGCAACGCGAAGAACCTTACCTGGGCTTGACATGCGCCAGACATCCCTAGAGATAGGGCTTCCCTTGTGGTTGGTGTGCAGGTGGTGCATGGCTGTCGTCAGCTCGTGTCGTGAGATGTTGGGTTAAGTCCCGCAACGAGCGCAACCCTCGTTCCATGTTGCCAGCGGGTAATGCCGGGGACTCATGGGAGACTGCCGGGGTCAACTCGGAGGAAGGTGGGGATGACGTCAAGTCATCATGCCCCTTATGTCCAGGGCTTCACACATGCTACAATGGCTAGTACAGAGGGCTGCGAGACCGTGAGGTGGAGCGAATCCCTTAAAGCTGGTCTCAGTTCGGATTGGGGTCTGCAACTCGACCCCATGAAGTCGGAGTCGCTAGTAATCGCAGATCAGCAACGCTGCGGTGAATACGTTCCCGGGCCTTGTACACACCGCCCGTCACGTCACGAAAGTCGGTAACACCCGAAGCCCACGGCCTAACCCCTTGTGGGAGGGAGTGGTCGAAGGTGGGACTGGCGATTGGGACGAAGTCGTAACAAGGTAGCCGTACCGGAAGGTGCGGCTGGATCACCTCCTTTCTAAGGAGCACATCACCTGACAGGTTCAGTACAGGCCTCTTCGGAGGCATGGAACGACTGTGCAGGAGATCCACCAGCCGTGGCATGCGTTCACGGGGTGGAGCTCAAGGAATCGTGGAACTACTGGTCTTCCGCAGCCAAGTCTGCAGATAGTCGACACACTGTTGGGTCCTGAGGCAACACGCGCTTGCGTGTGCGCTGCTTCTGGTGACCGGGACTGCTTCGAGTTCAAACCGGCCGGCGTTGATCGGAATGGGTGTTCTCAACGGTAAGCGGTGTTCTGGTGTGGTGTTTGAGAACTGTACAGTGGATGCGAGCATCTTTGTGGTCAAGTTGTTAAGGGCATACGGTGGATGCCTTGGCATCAGGAGCCGATGAAGGACGTAGGAGGCTGCGATAAGCCTCGGGGAGCTGTCAACCGAGCTGTGATCCGAGGATTTCCGAATGGGGAAACCCGGCACCCGTTATGGGGTGTCACCTGCACCTGAATATATAGGGTGTGTGGAGGGAACGCGGGGAAGTGAAACATCTCAGTACCCGTAGGAAGAGAAAACAACCGTGATTCCGTGAGTAGTGGCGAGCGAAAGCGGATGAGGCTAAACCTACTGCGTGTGATACCTGACAGGGGTTGCGTAGTGGGGGTCGTGGGACCCACTGGCTGGGGCTGTCAACCTAGCGGGAAGTCATAAAGTCATGTTGCTAGTCAAATCGGTCTGGAAAGCCGAACCGTAGAGGGTGAAAGTCCCGTCGACGAAAGCGCGTGATCTTCCTTGGTGGTGTTCCCGAGTAGCAGCGAGCTCGTGGAATTTGCTGTGAATTTGGCGGGACCACCCGTTAAGCCTAAATACTTCCTGATGACCGATAGCGGACTAGTACCGTGAGGGAAAGGTGAAAAGTACCCCGGGAGGGGAGTGAAAGAGTACCTGAAACCGTGTGCCTACAAGCCGTCAGAGCCTTTTGGGGTGATGGCGTGCCTTTTGAAGAATGAGCCTGCGAGTTAGTGATGCGTGGCGAGGTTAACCCGTGTGGGGTAGCCGTAGCGAAAGCGAGTCTGAATAGGGCGTTGAGTCGCGTGTTCTAGACCCGAAGCGGAGTGATCTACCCATGGCCAGGGTGAAGCGCCGGTAAGACGGTGTGGAGGCCCGAACCCACCAGGGTTGAAAACCTGGGGGATGAGCTGTGGGTAGGGGTGAAAGGCCAATCAAACTCCGTGATAGCTGGTTCTCCCCGAAATGCATTTAGGTGCAGCGTCGTATGTTTCACCACGGGGGTAGAGCACTGGATGGCCTAGGGGGCCTACAAGCTTACTGAAGTCAACCAAACTCCGAATACCGTGGTGTGAGAGTGCGGCAGTGAGACTGCGGGGGATAAGCTTCGTAGTCGAGAGGGAAACAGCCCAGAACACCAGCTAAGGCCCCTAAGTGTGCGCTAAGTGGGAAAGGATGTGGGGTCGCCCAGACAACCAGGAGGTTGGCTTAGAAGCAGCCATCCTTGAAAGAGTGCGTAATAGCTCACTGGTCAAGTGGTCCTGCGCCGACAATGTAGCGGGGCTTAAGCGTACCGCCGAAGCTGTGTCATTCATGCATACAGATCCATGAGCGTCTTCGGATGCTTGTGCAGTCGCATGGATGGGTAGGGGAGCGTCCTGTAGCCATGGAAGCGGCGGTGGAAACCAGCCGTGGAGGCTATGGGAGTGAGAATGCAGGCATGAGTAGCGAAAGCAGAGTGAGAACCTCTGCCGCCGGATGACCAAGGGTTCCTGGGCCAGGCTAATCCGCCCAGGGTAAGTCGGGACCTAAGGCGAGGCCGACAGGCGTAGTCGATGGACAACGGGTTGATATTCCCGTACCCGCGTGAACGCGCCCATGATGAGGCGGTTGATGCTAACCACCCAAAGCTGTGCGAGTAAGCCTTCGGGTGAATCGTGTGGTGGAGCGTGGGATCCGATTCCGTATTAGTCAAGCGATGGGGTGACGCAGGAAGGTAGCTCCGCCAGTGAGTGGATTAACTGGTGTAAGCGTGTAGGGAGTGGTGTAGGCAAATCCGCACTGCATATATCCTGAGACGTGATGCGTAGCCGATTGAGGCGAAGTGGGTGATCCTATGCTGCCGAGAAAAGCCTCTAGTGAGTGTTCAAGCGGCCCGTACCCTAAACCGACACAGGTGGTCAGGTAGAGAATACTAAGGCGTTCGGGTGAACTGTGGTTAAGGAACTCGGCAAAATGCCCCCGTAACTTCGGGAGAAGGGGGGCCGTGTGACGTGACGGGGCTTTGCTCCTTGAGCGTTGTGTGGCCGCAGAGACTAGCGAGAAGCGACTGTTTACTAAAAACACAGGTCCATGCGAAGTCGTAAGACGATGTATATGGACTGACGCCTGCCCGGTGCTGGAACGTTAAGAGGACGGGTTAGTCTGTAAGGGCGAAGCTCAGAATTTAAGCGCCAGTAAACGGCGGTGGTAACTATAACCATCCTAAGGTAGCGAAATTCCTTGTCGGGTAAGTTCCGACCTGCACGAATGGCGTAACGACTTCTCGGCTGTCTCAACCACAGGCCCGGTGAAATTGCACTACGAGTAAAGATGCTCGTTACGCGCGGCAGGACGGAAAGACCCCGGGACCTTTACTATAGCTTGGTATTGGTGCTCGGTTCGGCTTGTGTAGGATAGGTGGGAGACTGTGAAGCTCGGACGCTAGTTCGGGTGGAGTCGTTGTTGAAATACCACTCTGGTCGAATTGGGTGTCTAACCTCGGACCATGATCTGGTTCAGGGACAGTGCCTGGTGGGTAGTTTAACTGGGGCGGTTGCCTCCCAAAGAGTAACGGAGGCGCTCAAAGGTTCCCTCAGCCTGGTTGGCAATCAGGTGTTGAGTGCAAGTGCACAAGGGGGCTTGACTGTGAGACTGACGGGTCGAGCAGGGACGAAAGTCGGAACTAGTGATCCGGCCATGGCTTGTGGAAGCGTGGTCGCTCAACGGATAAAAGGTACCCCGGGGATAACAGGCTGATCTTGCCCAAGAGTCCATATCGACGGCATGGTTTGGCACCTCGATGTCGGCTCGTCGCATCCTGGGGCCGGAGTAGGTCCCAAGGGTTGGGCTGTTCGCCCATTAAAGCGGTACGCGAGCTGGGTTTAGAACGTCGTGAGACAGTTCGGTCCCTATCCGCCGCGCGCGTAGGAGACTTGAGGAAGGCTGTCCCTAGTACGAGAGGACCGGGACGGACGAACCTCTGGTGTGCCAGTTGTTCTGCCAAGGGCATGGCTGGTTGGCTACGTTCGGAAGGGATAACCGCTGAAGGCATCTAAGCGGGAAGCTCGTTCCAAGATGAGGTCTCCCACCTGTTTACAGGGTAAGGCTCCCAGCTAGACGACTGGGTTGATAGGCCAGAGATGGAAGCGCGGTAACGTGTGGAGTTGACTGGTACTAATAGGCCGAGGACTTGACTACAAAGACGCTACGCATCCACTGTACGGTTCTGAAACACCAAACCGGTTCGGTTGGACGGTTTGAGTGGTTTCGTGGTTTTACCGTGGTTTTAGCGAAGAGGAAACGCCCGGTCCCATTCCGAACCCGGAAGCTAAGCTCTTCAGCGCCGATGGTACTGCACTCGGTAGGGTGTGGGAGAGTAGGACACCGCGGTAATATTCTTCGAGGGGCCCCGTGAGAAATCGCGGGGCCCTTTCGGTATGTCACTTCATAGCACCGAGGCTGACCTGGGCCGATGGCCAGAGTAGGCCGGTTGTTACCATGGTCGATGGCCTACTTGGCCGAGTGAGAATGTGCGGCCCTGCTGGACGGGGCTTGGAGGTCTAGGTGTCTGAGTTCGAACGGTCCGACGACGGCGGCGACCAGTCGCGTAGTCGCGGCACCGGCGGTGATCGGCAGAACGATCGCCGTAACGATGGTCGGCGTGGGTACGCCGCCGACCGCAAGCCACGCGCCGCGGGCGGGTCCCGCGACCAGCGGAGTGGCGGCCGTGCCCAGGACCAGGGCCGGCGCGAGCCGTGGCGCAACGAGCGTCGCGGCCCCCGTGACGACTCCGACCGCCGCGACTTCCGTGACCGCGACAACAGGTCAGAAAACCGGGACCGCCCCTTCCGGAAGCCGGCGCGCGACAACAACTCCCGCGGTTTCGACCGCCCTCGCCGCGACTTCAACCCACGCGACGACAAGCCCCGCGGCAGCTACGACCGCGACAAGCCGCGTAGCTACGACAACGATCGTCCTCGTCGCGATTTCAATTCCCGTGACGACAGGCCTCGTGGCGGCTTTGACCGTGACAAGCCGCGCAGCTACGACAATGACCGCCCGCGCCGGGACTTCAACTCCCGTGACGACAAGCCGCGGAACTTTGATCGCGACAAGCCCCGCAGCTATGACAACGATCGTCCGCGCCGTGATTTCAACTCGCGCGACGACCGGCCCCGCGGCAGCTTCGACCGTGACAAATCCCGGGGTTTTGATCGTGATAAGCCGCGCAGCTTCAACAATGACAAGCCGCGTCGCGATTTCAATTCCCGCGATGACCGGCCTCGCGGTGGGTTCGACCGTGACAAGCCGCGTAGCTACGACAACGATCGTCCCCGTCGGGACTTCAACTCGCGCGATGACCGGCCTCGTGGCGGCTTTGACCGTGACAAGCCGCGCAGCTTCGACAGTGACCGCCCTCGGCGTGATTTCAATTCGCGTGATGATCGTCCGCGTGGCAAATTCGACCGCGACAAGCCACGTCGTGACTTCGACTCACGTGGCGACAAGCCCCGTGGCAGCTACGACCGCGACAAGCCTCGCAGTTTTGACCGTGACAAACCGCGTGGGTTTGACCGCGATAAGCCGCGTACTTTCGATCGGGACAAGCCTCGGCGTGATTTCGGCTCCCGTGACGACAAGCCACGTAGCTTTGATCGCGACAAGCCGCGTAGCTACGACAATGACCGCCCGCGCCGGGACTTCAACTCGCGCGATGACCGGCCTCGTGGCGGCTTTGACCGTGACAAGTCACGTAGTTACGACGGTGACCGTCCTCGGCGTGATTTCAATTCGCGTGATGATCGTCCGCGTGGCAAATTCGACCGCGACAAGCCGCGCCGCGACTTCGGCTCGCGCGACGACAAGCCGCGTAGCTATGACAACGATCGCCCGCGCCGCGACTTCTCGCGTGATGACAAGCCCCGAGGCGTCGACGAGCCGCGTCGCGATTTCGACGCGGGTGACGAGACGCCGCGTCAGGACTTCGAGCCTCGCGAGCGTGCGGACCACACCGAGGACGACAAGCCGCGTCCCGAGGTCGTTCAGGCCAGTGCCGAACTCCCCGAGACCGAGCAGACCGCTCAGGCAGTTGCCGAGGAATCGGCCGAGCAGCCTGAGGCGACCCCAGGCAAGCTGACGTTGCCGGAGGGCGCGGAGCTCTCGAAGCTGGACTACGAAGCGCGCCAGGAGCTCAAGAGCCTGCCGAAGGCACAGGCCGAGGACGTCGGACAGCACCTGGCCGCGGCCGGAATGCTGATCGACGAAGACCCTGAGCTCGCCCTGCAGCATGCGCGGATCGCGCGTGGCAAGGCGTCCCGGGTCGCGATCGTGCGCGAAGCTGCTGGCCTTGCCGCGTACCACGCCGGTGAGTGGGCGGAGGCCCTCTCAGACCTGCGTGCGGTGCGCCGCATGACGGGCTCGAACGCACATATCGCTGTCATGGCTGACTGTGAGCGTGCGCTTGGGCGTCCTGAGCGTGCGCTCGATCTGGCCAAGGAAGCGGGCAAGGACATCAGCCCGGCGACTGCCGTCGAGTTGCGCATCGTGACCGCAGGGGCGCGGCGCGACTTGGGTGAGCTGGGTGCCGCCGTGGTCGCGTTGCAGGGGCCGGATCTGGACCCGAAGCGCAAGGACCCGTGGAGTGCGCGCCTGTTCTACGCGTACGCCGACAATCTCGAAGCGGCCGGCCGTAAGGACGAGGCGATTCGCTGGTTCCTCAACGCCGCGCAGGCCGACGACGAGGAGGAAACCGACGCGGCCGAGCGGGCCGTGGAACTTGGGGCCGCACTTCAGTGAAACGTCGGCTGCTGGACATCTACGACGCGCTGCTGCTGGACCTCGACGGAACCGTCTACCGCGGTGGTGAGGCGGTTCCTGGAGCAGCACAAGCCGTACGGGCTGCGCGTGAGAACGGTACGGCCGTCAGGTTCGTCACCAACAACGCGTCCCGCAGTCCACAGGACGTCGCGGACCACCTGACGAACCTGGGTGTGTCCGCGAAGCCCGAAGAGGTCAGCACGAGTGCTCAGGCAGCCGGCACTGTCCTTTCCGAACGCCTGCAGCCGGGCGACGAGGTCCTGGTGGTCGGCACGACTTCGCTGGCGGACATCGTGGAGTCCGTCGGCCTGCGCCCGGTCCGGTCGTTCACCGAGAACGTCAAAGCCGTGGTGCAAGGGCTCTCCCGGGACGCCGGCTACCGCGACCTCGCAGAGGCCACGCTGGCCATCCGCGCGGGCGCGCTGTGGGTGGCGTGCAACATGGATCCGACGCTGCCGACCGAACGCGGCGAGCTGCCCGGCAACGGCGCCCTCGTCGCCGCGCTGCGGGCAGCGACGAGCCAGGAGCCGGTTGTCGCGGGCAAGCCGGCCAGGCCGCTGATGGACGAGGCCATCATGTCCTCCAACGCGAACAGCCCGCTTGTGGTCGGGGATCGGTTGGACACCGACATAGCCGGTGCGGTCACCGCGGAGGTCGACGCACTGCTTGTGCTGACCGGCGTGACGCGGCCTGCCGAGCTGCTCGCCGCTCCCGCGTGGCTACGTCCGCGCTATGTCGCGGCGAGTATCGGCGATGTCTGTGGCCCTGCGAATGGACTGGAAATTGCGGCACAGCGTGCATGGGAAGTCGATCGAACTGATCATGCTCTGACCGTCCGCTGCACCGGCAACGGCCCCAGTACCGACGAACTGGCCTTATTGCGTGCGCTCTGCGCGGCGCACCGGCCGGTCGAAGGTGGCGACATCCTGGTCCGCGCCGAGGACGACACGACACGGGACGCGTTGCGCACACTTGGAATCGCCAGATCGGCGGTACCTTGAGATGGTGCAGTTCAACTCTGAAGGCAGCTGGAGTGCTCCAGTGCCGGGGCCGCCGCCGGACCCTGCCGCCGCCATCGACGCGGCGCTGGCCGGCCTGGAAGGCCTCGACCAGCTGGAGCCGGTCGAGCACGTCGGCCGGTTCGACGCGGTGCACTCGGCACTGACCGAGGCACTGTCGAGCATCGACAAGGTCTGATCCATGCCCCGCCGGTCGCGGCTGGACGCTGAACTTGTGCGTCGTGGCCTGGCCCGCTCCCGTGAACACGCTTCCCAGCTGATCGCGGACGGCCATGTCACGGTCAAGGGCGTACTGGCCAGAAAAGCCGCCACAGCAGTGGAAACCGACGCCCCCGTGGTCGTCCGTGAGGACGTCGACGACCCGGGCTGGGCATCGCGTGGTGCGCACAAGCTCGTCGGCGCGCTCGAGGCGTTCGAGCCGGATGGGCTGACAGTCAACGGAAAACGCTGTCTGGACGCGGGCGCGTCCACCGGCGGTTTCACCGATGTGTTGCTACGTAAGGGCGCTGAGCAGGTGGTGGCCGCGGATGTGGGGCGTGGCCTGCTTGTCTGGCGCCTGATGACCGATCCTCGTGTGCTGGTGCTCGACAAGACCAACGTCCGCAACCTGACGCCGGAACTGACCGGCGGCCAGGTGGATCTGGTCGTCGCGGACCTGTCGTTCATCTCGCTCAAGTTGGTGCTCCCCGCGTTGCTGGCATGCGCGCGGGACGACGCCGACCTGGTGCCGATGGTCAAACCACAGTTCGAGGTCGGCAAAGAACGACTGGGTTCCGGCGGTGTCGTACGGGACCCTGGACTTCGCGCCGAAGTCGTCATCGATGTGCTCACCGCGGCCGCGGAACTGGGCCTGCGCCCGCATGGCGTGGTCGCCAGCCCGCTGCCCGGACCGTCCGGGAACGTGGAGTACTTCGCCTGGCTGAGGCGCGGTGACCGGCTCGAACCCGAGCAGGTCGCAAGCATGGTTCACGCGGCTGTGGAGAGAGGACCGCAATGAGCGAGATCCGCGAGATCCTGATGGTCGTGCACACCGGCAGGCACGCCAATCGGCGAACCGCCGAACTGGTCGCGGAGCAGTTCAGCAAAGCGGGTGTGTCCATCCGCGCGCTGGAGGACGAAGCCGGCGATTTCAGCCCCGACCTGTCGGTCGTCTGCCCGGACGACAACGCCGCCAAAGGCGTCGACCTGGTGTTCGTGCTTGGTGGTGACGGCACTCTGTTGCGTGCCGCGGAGCTGGCCCGGCCGGTCGGTGTCCCCGTGCTGGGCGTGAACCTCGGGCGGGTGGGCTTCCTCGCCGAGGCCGATTCCGACGATCTGGACGTTGCCGTCCGGCGCGTACTGGACGGGAAATTCCATGTCGACGAGCGGATGACGCTCGAGGTCGTCGCCACGCACGAAGGCGAAGAGATCGCGCGGACGTGGGCATTGAACGAAGCCAGCGTCGAGAAGAGCAGCCGTGAGCGCATTCTGGATGTGCTGATCGAGGTCGACGGGCGTCCCGTGTCGTCGTTCGGGTCCGACGGTGTGCTGTGCGCGACGCCGACCGGCTCAACGGCTTATGCGTTCTCTGCTGGTGGCCCCGTGATTTGGCCTGATGTTCAGGCTCTCGTTGTCGTGCCCAGCAACGCGCACGCGATGTTCGCGCGTCCACTGGTTGTCTCGCCTTCGTCCACGGTCGCGTTCGAGGTCGATCCAGGCGGCCACCCTGCGGTTTTGTTCTGTGACGGGCAACGCACCTTCGACCTGCCCGCAGGTGCGCGGGTGGAGATCTCCGCGGCATCAGAGCCGGTCAGACTGGTTCGGTTGTGGGACGGGCCGTTCACCGACAGGCTGGTCAAGAAGTTCGCTCTGCCCGTTCAGGGGTGGCGATCTCGATAACTGTCAGGGTGAGTAGGTAGGGTTCGCACTGTGCTGGCCGAGATGCGCATCCAGGGCCTCGGCGTCATCGACGAGGCGACCCTGCAACTGGACCCCGGATTCACCGTAGTCACCGGTGAGACCGGGGCGGGCAAGACCATGGTCGTCACCGGACTGCACCTGCTGTCCGGTGGCCGCGCGGAGGCGTCCAGAGTGCGCTCTGGCGCGAGCCGTGCCGTGGTCGAGGGCCGCTTCCACGTGCCGCCCAAGTCGCCGGCGGCCCAGGTCGCCGTCGATGCCGCAGCCGAACCCGACGAGGACGGCAGCCTGATCGCGCTGCGCACCGTGGGTTCGGACGGGCGATCCAGAGCCCATCTGGGCGGGCGGTCCGTGCCGGTCGGCGTGCTCGCCGAGCTGGCCGAGAACCTCATCGCGGTGCACGGCCAGAACGACCAGCTCCGCCTGCTGCACCCAGTCGAGCAGCGTTCGGTACTGGACACGTTCGCCGGCGACTCGGTCGCCAAAGCGCTCGCGGAGTACCGATCCACCCGCGCGGAGTGGATCGAGGTCGCCGAAGAGCTGCGCGAACGTACAGCCAAAGCCCGTGACCTCGCCAAGCAGGCCGAGATGCTGCAGCACGGCCTGCAGGAGATCGAGGCCGTCGACCCCAAACCCGGCGAGGACGCGGAGCTCGTCGACGAGGCCCGCCGACTCGCCGACGTGGACCAGCTGCGTGAAGCCGCCTCCGGCGCGCACTTCTCACTCAGCGGCTCGCCGGACGACCCATCCGACGGCACCGGAGCCATGGGCCTGATCGACGAGGCCCGCCGCAGGCTCTCCAGCTCCGAAGACCCCAAACTGCGTGACCTCGAGCCGCGTCTGGCCGAGGCAGCAGTGTTGCTCAGCGACGTCAACAACGAACTCAGCAGCTACCTCGAAGGCCTGGAAGCAGACCCTGCTCGCCTTGAGCAAGTGCTGGCGCGCCAAGCCGAGCTGAAGATGCTGACCCGCAAGTACGCCACGGACATCGACGGCGTACTCGCCTGGGCAGCCGACGCGGCCCAGCAACTGACCGGCCTGGACACATCCGAGGAAGCCCTCGCCGAGCTGGCCCGCCGCCGCGACGCCCTGGCCCTCGACCTGGCCCGGCACGCCGCGACACTCACCGAAGAGCGCGAGCGCGCAGCCCAGGACCTCTCCCAGGAAGTCACCGCGGAACTGGCAGGCCTCGCCATGGGCTCCGCCGGCATCGAGGTCGCAGTGCGTCCACGCCTCGCCTCAGACGAAGACACCCACGCCCTCCGAGTCGGCTCAGTGATGCTGTCAGCCGGCCCCGACGGCGTCGACGAGGTCGAACTCAGGCTGAAGGCCCACGACGGAGCCCAAGCCCTGCCGGTGCACAAGGCAGCCTCCGGCGGCGAGCTCTCCCGAGTCATGCTCGCCATCGAAGTCGTCCTGGCCCACGCAGACCCCGTCCCCACCATGGTCTTCGACGAGGTCGACGCCGGCGTCGGCGGCCGCGCCGCAATAGAAATCGGCCGCCGCCTCGCCCGCCTGGCCCGCACCCACCAAGTCGTCGTCGTCACCCACCTCGCCCAGGTCGCAGCCTTCGCCGACAGGCACCTGGTTGTCGACAAGTCCGCCACCGGCGGCCTGACCCGCAGCGGCGTCAAGGTCCTCTCCGAACAGGACCGAGTCGTAGAGCTGGCCCGCATGCTCGCCGGCATGGAATCAACCGAAACAGGCCGCGCCCACGCCGAAGAACTCCTAGCCGTAGCCGAAGCCGCCAAAAAAGAAGCCATCAACGGCAAAAAATCCCGCCGCAAACGCTCCTGACAGCAGCCCGCGGCGCGACAACCTGGCCCGCGGCTCAGCCGCCAGTGAGGTGTGCTGGCGCCACATGTGGCCGCAGCCACCGCATCGGTACCGGCGGATCGTGACCAGCAGCGTCGTGGACCGCCAGCCGAGCGGCTCGTGGGCCAGGCGCCGGGTCCACGGTGTCCCTTCACAGCCGCAGCGGTGACACCAGCGGTCGGTTCGACGACCCGGCACGCGAGGACTGCGCGCTCGGGCTCGAGGCGCTGGCCGGTGACGACGCTCGAGCCGCGACTACACCCAGTCCCCGGGAGCAGGTCATCTGTCGAGGGATCCGCGATCACGGCCGATGGCGGAAGCTGATGCGCATCAGCCGACTGTCGGACCCACCTCGATCAGCCTGGCATCAGCACGGCCCGACAAGAGGTCTCAGCAGCGGGCCCAAACGTGCAAGGCTGCGCTCTCGGGGTGGAAACTCCCAACGACAACAAGAGGGGGCCCAAGACCCGCCCGCAGCTACACCCTCATCTGTGAAGAGCCCCTTTCGCGCGGGTTCGCCCCTTTCAACCCCACCGGGGCCGTATCTTTGTCCCGGCGTCTGGGGCGCCAACCCGGCTCGCCAGACCTCAAGTCCGCCAACGGGGCTCCGTTGGGACCGGGATGCTGACCGGGCCCGCCAGCGCCTTTCCGGCTCTCTTTCTGTCCGGAGTTGACGCACGTTGAAGAATACTCTCGGTGGTTGTTTGTGTTGCTGGGGTACACGCGTGGGTGACACTCAGCTGGACCCGGCGTGGCGTGGACACAATGGACTGTCCATTTGTCACGATCGGATGTATGAAGCTTCCCGGACTGCTCAACCGTGCCAGCCAGAGCCAACCCGGGATTACGGGCGTGGCAAGGGTTGATCGTCGCACTGGTGACTTGCTTCGCAGGATTACCTCGGGCGACATTGTCGTTCTTGACCAGCTTGATCTCGATCGCGCGACGGCTGATGCGCTGGTGGCGGCTGGGGTTGCCGGAGTGGTCAACGCGTCGCCTTCCATTTCGGGCAGGTTTCCCAATCTTGGGCCGGAACTGCTTGTGGATGCGGGAATTCCCCTGATCGATGGCGTCGGCGTACATGCGTTGAGAGAGATTCGCGAAGGCAGCAAACTCCGGCTGCATGCCGGTACTGTCTACTGTGGAGAGAAGGAGCTCGCCAAAGGTACTCGGCAGACCGCTGAGACCATTGCCGATCAGATGATCGAGGCGAAGGCGGGCATGTCTGCTCAGCTGGAAGCCTTTTCCGCCAACACGATTGAGTTCCTGCGCCGCGAGCGTTCGCTCATCCTTGACGGTATCGGTGTGCCGGAGTTGCGGGTTCAGGTTCGGGGGCGCCAGGTTCTTGTTGTCGCGCCTGGCACTGATCACATCGAGGGTCTCAGGAATCTCAGGCGGTACATCTCCGAGCATCGCCCCGTCATGATCGGTGTCGACGGCGGTGCCGATGCCATCAAGGGCGCCGGATACAAGGTCGATGTCGTTGTCGGCGACCCGGACAAGAACAGTACCGAGACTCTCACCACCGCGACTGAGGTTGTCATCCCGGCGCAGACGGATGGGCACGCGCCCGGCTTGGAGCGCATTCAGGACCTGGGCATCGGCGCGGTCACGTTTCCTGCGTCCGGCAACGCCGAGGATCTTGCTCTTCTGCTGGCTGACGCGCATGGGGCTTCGTTGATTGTCACGGTGGGTTTTCAGGCCACGCTGCGTGAGTTTCTCGACAGCGGGCGGTCGGGGTCGAACCCGTCGACGTTCCTGACCAGGTTGAAGCTTGGTTCGAAGCTGGTTGACGGCAAGGCCGCGGCGAGCTTGCACCGCAGCCGGGTGTCGACGTTCGCGGTCTTCCTGCTTGTCCTGGCCGCTCTGGTCGCGGTCGCGGCCGGGTTGTGGGTGTCCGGCGTGGGCGGCACGTACGTCGACTGGGCCGTGAGCACCTGGGGCGACTTCGTTTCCTGGATCAAGGGGCTGTTCACGTGATCTCGCTGCGCTACCACATCATCTCGATCGCCGCGGTGTTCCTGGCGCTGGCCGTCGGGGTCCTGCTCGGTTCGAGCACGTTGAGCCGCACGCTGCTGTCCGGACTTTCCGACGAGCGTGGTGACCTGGCCAAACAGGTTGCGGACCTGCAGGCGGAACGCAATTCCCTCAACGCCAGGCTGACCAGCTCGGACGGCTTCGCCGGGTCGATCGGCCCGCTGGCGGTACGTGGCGAGCTTGATCAGCGGACAGTCGTCCTGGTGACCACGGCTGACGCGCGCCCGGCCGATCTGGATGCGGTGAAGTCGTTGATCGGCAACGCCGGCGGCAGCGTGACCGGTGAACTGCAGCTCACCGACGCGTTCGCCGACCCGCAGAAAGCCGACCAGCTGCGTGATGTGGTGACCAGGCTGTTGCCCGCGGGTCTGCAGCTGCCCACGGCGTCTGATCCCGGCACGTTGGCCGGTGGCCTGCTCGGTGCCCTGATCCTGATCAACAAGGACACCAACCAGGCGCAGGCCAAGCCCGCGGAGGCCACTGCGGCGCTCAGCGGCCTGTCCGACGGCGGGTTCGTGCGGATGCCGGAAGGGCTACGGCCTGCTCAGCTGGCTGTCATCCTCACGGGGAGCTCGTTGTCGGGTAATGGCGCCAGTGACCGTGCGTCGACCATCGCTCGGTTCGCCGCCCAGATTGACCGGTCCGGCGCGGGTGCCGTGCTCGCCGGTGACACGGGTTCGGCCGAGGGCTCAGGCCTGATCGGGGTGGTCCGCGCCGATACCGCCGCGTCGTCCATTCTGTCCACTGTGGACAATGTGGACCTGAACGCCGGCCGGGTGGCCACGATTCTCGCGCTCGGTGAACAGCTCGAAGGTAAAGCGGGTCGCTACGGCACGGCCGGCAACGCTCAATCTGTGGTGCCCTGACGGTCACTCTCGGTAAAGAGTCGACACGCGTATACCCGGTTCCCCACCCGACGGCAAGAAGGTGTTACCGTGGAGCCCCGTGGAAAACAGTAGGCGGCTGCCTCAAGCGCGGACGACAAAGCACGTTTTCGTGACCGGAGGCGTCGCCTCCTCGCTGGGCAAGGGACTCACCGCTTCCAGCCTCGGACAGCTACTCACCTCGCGCGGTCTGCGCGTGACGATGCAGAAGCTCGACCCGTATCTCAACGTCGATCCCGGCACCATGAACCCGTTCCAGCACGGCGAGGTGTTCGTGACCGAGGACGGCGCGGAGACGGACCTCGACATCGGGCATTACGAGCGGTTCCTTGACCGTGACCTCAGTGGATCGGCGAACGTGACCACCGGCCAGGTGTACTCCACGGTCATCGCCAAGGAGCGCCGCGGTGAGTACCTGGGCGACACGGTGCAGGTCATCCCGCACATCACCGACGAGATCAAAGCCCGGATCCAGGCGATGGCGCTGCCGGACGCGAGCGGTCGCGTGCCGGACGTGGTCATCACCGAGGTCGGCGGCACGGTCGGTGACATCGAGTCGCTGCCGTTCCTGGAGGCCTGCCGGCAGGTCCGTCATGACGTCGGCCGGGACAACTGCTTCTTCCTGCACGTGTCGCTGGTGCCGTACCTGGCGCCGTCCGGCGAGCTGAAGACGAAGCCGACCCAGCACTCGGTCGCGGCGCTGCGCAACATCGGTATCCAGCCGGACGCGATCGTCTGCCGGGCCGACCGGGAGATCCCGGACTCGCTGAAGCGCAAGATCGCCCTGATGTGCGATGTGGACACCGACGCGGTCGTCGCCGCGCCGGACGCGCCGTCCATCTACGACATTCCGCGCGTGCTGCACGGCGAGGGCCTGGACGCCTATGTCGTGCGCCGCCTTGGCCTGCCGTTCCGTGACGTCGACTGGGCCGTGTGGGGCGACCTGCTGGGACGCGTGCACAACCCGAAGGAGACCGTCCGGATCGCGGTCGTCGGCAAGTACGTCGACCTGCCGGACGCGTACCTTTCGGTGACGGAGGCGCTGCGTGCGGGCGGTTTCGCGCACCGCGCCAAGGTCGAGATCGTCTGGGTCGCCTCGGACTCCTGCGAGACGCCCTCCGGCGCCGCGCACGCACTGTCTGGTGTGGACGGTGTGCTGATCCCCGGCGGCTTCGGCGTCCGTGGTATCGAAGGCAAGCTCGGCGCGATCAGCTTCGCCCGTGACCGCAAGATCCCGCTGCTCGGCCTGTGCCTCGGGCTGCAGTGCATGGTGATCGACGTGGCCCGCAACCTGGCCGGGCTGACCGGCGCGAACTCGGCCGAGTTCGACGAGAACACCGAGCACCCGGTGATCTCCACCATGGCCGATCAGGAGGACGTCGTGGCCGGCGAGCGCGACATGGGCGGCACTATGCGGCTCGGCGCCTACCCCGCAGCCTTGGTCCCCGGTTCGATCGTGGCGGAATCCTATGGCTCCGCAAACGTTTCCGAGCGTCACAGGCACCGCTACGAAGTCAACAACGCCTACCGCAAGCGTTTGTCCGAGGCGGGAATGGTCTTCTCCGGCACCTCGCCGGACGGCCACCTCGTCGAGTTCGTCGAGCTTCCCGCCGACAAGCACCCGTTCTACGTCGGCACCCAGGCGCACCCGGAGCTCAAGAGCCGCCCGACCCGCCCGCACCCGCTCTTCTCCGGCTTCGTCAAGGCAGCCCTTGCCTACCGCACGGCCGACCGCCTGCCCGTGGAGTTCCCCGAGAACAACCACATCACCAGCGGAATTGGGGTCGCCCCGTGACCGAGGACCGGCATGCCTTCGAAGTGGTCTCCACAAAGGACATTCACATCGGCCGCGTGGTGGGCCTCAGGCTCGACGAGGTCACCATGCCCGGCGGCAACACGGCAATGCGTGAGGTCGTCGAACACCTCGGCGCAGTCGCCGTGGTGGCCCTGGACGACGAGGACAGGGTGGTGCTGATCCATCAGTACCGCCACCCAGTCGGCCGCCGCCTCTGGGAGCTGCCCGCAGGCCTGCTCGACGTCGCCGGCGAGAACGCGGTCACCACAGCCGCCCGCGAACTCGAGGAAGAAGTCGACCTCGCCGCAGCCGAGTGGTCAGTTCTCGTCGACGTCGCGGCCTCCCCAGGCTTCACCGACGAGGTAGTCCGCGTCTTCCTCGCCCGCGACCTCACCCCCGCAGGCCGCACAGCCCCAGAAGGCGACGAGGAAGCCGACATCGTCGTCTCCCGCATCCCCCTGACCGAGGCCGTCACCAAGGTCTTCACCGGCGAAATAATCAACGCCTCCACCGTCGCCGGCCTGCTGGCCGCCCAAGCCGTCCTCAACGGCACAGCGACACCCCGCCCCGCCTCCGCCCCCTGGGACACTGCCCCCACGGCCTTCGCGAACCGCCGCAAGTGATCTTTCCGCCGGGTGTGGTCTCGCTGTGTGACCACACCCGGGTTGGTGAACCCCATAAGGCCTGATCAGCGTTTTGCGGGTTGTGTGTCAGCGGGACACAGAGGGATCTGTGTTGCTCGGGCATCCTGAGGTTCGTGCTAAACGCCAGGTCGGGAGACGACGGCGGCGAGCGACCGGGTGGCCGGGAACTCGAGGGGCGGCATGTGTCCATGGTCGGGGTGGACGTGGAGGGGTTCGGGTGGGCTGACCGGACCTCGGCGGACCAACTGGTGGTCCGCGAAGGGATGTACGCCGTGCTTGAGCACGCTTTCGCGGGTGCGGGAGTGCCGTGGGAGCAGTGCGAGACGCATGATCGTGGTGATGGGGCAATGATTCTTGTGCCTCCGGATGTTTCGAAGAACCGGCTTGTCGCGCGGTTGCCGGGGCTGGTGCAGGAAGGGCTGGCCGCGCACAACGGGAAATATCCACCGCAAGGCCGGATTCGGTTGCGGCTGGCGCTGCACGCCGGGGAGGTGCATGACGATGCGAATGGGCCGACGAGTGACTCGCTGGTCTTCCTCTTTCGTTTGCTGGAGGCGGACGTGGCCAAACAGGACCTGGCCCGTGCGGAAGGGGATTTGGTGGTGATTGTGTCGGAATGGTTCTTCGACAACGTCATCAAACATGACCTGGACGCGCGGCCGGATTCCTATCGGCCGGTGCGGTTCGAGACCAAGGAAACGGTGGCGCCCGCGTGGATCTATCTGCCGGGTGATGAGGACAAGGCCGCCGTGCCACAGACTACGAGTGTCAATGGCGTCAGACGCACATCGACGGATCGGTTGGCGGACGTGCTGAATACGAACTCGACCGGACGAGCCAAACTTATGACTTTCGTGGACGCGCTACTGGCCATTCCCACTGTCGGGCGGGAATCCGATCGGCGGATGCTGCTGGAGTACCTACGCCCGGAGATCCGCAACAATGTGCCCTATTCCCCGCAGAGCCGCCATCACGTGCTCGGCCTGGTCACCACGTGCATGAACTACCAGGGCGGGCTGGACGAGCTGCTGGACCTGGTCCGTGCGATGGAAGGCGAGTCCTCTACACCGATGCGCCGGCTCGACGAGACTGTGGCGCGGCTCATCACCGCGCGGCCTTCGTCAGAAGCGGGCTTCTAGCAAGGCTTTGTCGCTGTTGAGCAGTCTGATCTCGATCCGGGTGATCTTGGAGCGGGGCACGTCTGTGCTTGCGCTGGGTGTCATGGATGTGCCCGGGCCCGCGTTCCACGTGCCGACTTGGGAGGCGGTTCCGCTGGAGTCGACGACGAACAGCGCGTAGCCCAGGCTGCGGCCCTGGCCTCCCTTGGGAACCGCGTAGTCGCATTTGATCTCGATCCGCGTTCCCCAGGGCTCCTCCACCAGGTTCACCGATGCGGTCACCGGGCTGGGGATCGTCTGCGTGAGCATGGTCGGGAACGCCTGCTGCTGTTGGGGAACCGGTTCCGGGGCGCGCAAAAAGATGGTGAGCACGGCACCCGCGGCGGCGGCGCCGACGAGAGCTGCGCCGATGCGGATGCGGGACCAGCGGCGGGATGTGCGGGCGGCACGTGCCAGGCTGGGCATCAGATCGGCTTCGGCAGGGGCATCGAGCAGTTCGGCGGCTTGCTCCTTGGGCACGGCGGACAGAACGGCCGGCATGCTTTCGAAGGAGGCGACGGCGGCTGAGCACTCGTCGCACGTGCTCAGGTGCTGTTCGTATTCCTCGCGTTCGGCAGGGGAGAGCGAACCCAGCACGTAGGCGACGTCCCACTCCCGGTACGGGTCCGTCGGACTAGTCACTGCCGGTCACTCCTCTCTCCTGCAGGGCGAGTTGCAGCGCACGCAGACCGTAGTGCAGCCGGGAGCGGACTGTGCCTGGCGGCACGTCAAGTGCCTCAGCCAGTTCGGCGACCGATTGTCCCATGTAGTACGCGCGAACGATCACTGTCCGGTGGTCTGGTGTCAAGTGCGTGAGCGCGTCGGCTACCAGCCACGAGTCCAAGGCAGATTCCTCCGGGACGCTCTGTGATCTGGTGCCGCGCTTGGTGAGGACGACCTCGCGCGCGGCCCGGTAGAGCCAGGCGCGGGACGCTTCGGAGCCCTGTTGGAGGATGCCGGGCTGTTTCCACGCGCGAAGCAGTGTCTGCTGTACGACGTCCTGGGCGAGCTGGTCGTCACCGGTGAGGCGCAGCACGTATCGCAGCAAAGGCGCTGCGTGCTCGTCATGCAAAGCACGCAGCAGCGCGATATTGCTCTCGTTGATGACACACCTCCACGCCACGGGGGAAAACGCCGGCTCGCGCCAAGCCGGAAGGGCCTCCTTGTCCGTCCTGTTTGGACAAATCTGTCCCATGCGGCGTTGATCGTAACCTTATCCGTGGCGATTGCGACAGGTGAGTTCGTCGTTACCCGATAGCGCCGCGCACTGAAATCGAAAGGACCGATGATCCGGGGTGTACGGCAGTCGAAAAGACCCGGCGCCCGCCGGTCCGAAAAGGACCTGAGGCGCCGGGTTTCTCGCGGCTACTCCAGTTCCTGCTCCGCGCGGGCGATTGCCGCGAACTCCTCCTCCGGCGCGTTGGCCACCAGGTGATGGCGGCTGTAGAACCAGAAATAGGCCCAGGCCAGTACCATGATCCCGGCCGTGACGGCGGCCGCGATCTCGTCGACGAAGAAAGTCGCGATCACGGCCGCGACGGCGAGCACGGCGGCGATGCCGGTGGTGACCACGCCGCCGGGCGTGCGGTACGGGCGTTCCAGTCCGGGTTCGCGGATTCGCAGCACGATATGCGAGACATTGAGCAGGACGTAGGAAACCGTGGCGCCGAACACCGCGATGTTGATGAGCTTGTCGCCGTTCTGAATCACCACGGCGAGCACGAATCCGATCGTGCCGGGGACGATCAAAGCCAGGTACGGCGTCTTGCGGCGGCCGGTGACCGAAAGCCAGCGCGGCAGATATCCCGCGCGCGACAGGGCGAACAATTGCCGGGAGTACGCGTAGATGATGGAGAAGAAGCTCGCCACCAGTCCGGCCAGGCCGACGTAGTTCACGAACTGGGCCAGGAAGTTGTCCCCGCCGAAGGCCACCCGGACCGCGTCCGGCAGCGGGTTCTTGGACTCCGACAACGCCTGGGATCCGGCGCCGCCCGGGGCGAACACCAGGATCAACGCGGCGAAGATCAGCAACGCCGTCATCCCGGCGATGATGCCGCGCGGCAGGTCGCGCTTGGGATCGCGGGCCTCCTCGGCGGCCAGGGGCACGCCCTCGATGGCCAGGAAGAACCAGATCCCGTAGACCAGTGCGCCCAGTGCGCCCGCGATCCCGAACGGCAGGAACGAACTCGCCCCGATCGCGTCGGTCATCGGGATGTTGAACAGCTTGTCGGGGTCGAACTTGCCGATCATGCCGACGACGAACACCAGCAGCGCGACGACCGCGATGCCGGTGATCACGAACATCGCCCGCAGCGCCTCGCCGACGCCCCACAGGTGCGCCCCGACGAAGATCAGGTAGCAGGCCAGGAAGATCGGCCAGCCGCTGGTCAGCCCGAACAGGCCGAGTGCCTCGACGTAACCGCCGATGAACACCGCGATCGCCGCGGGCGCGATCGCGTACTCGATCAGGATCGCCATCCCGGTCAGGAATCCGCCGGTCGGGCCGAGCGCCCGGCGGGCGAAGCCGTAGCCGGCGCCGGCGACCGGCAGCGCGGACGCCATCTCGGCCAGGCCGAAGACCATGCAGGTGTACATCAGGGCCATCAGCACGGTCGCGATCAGCAACCCGCCCCAGCCGCCCTGGGCCAGCCCGAAGTTCCAGCCGGCGAAGTCGCCGGAGATCACGTAGGAGACGCCGAGGCCGGCCAGCAGTACCCAGCCGGCGGCGCCCCGTTTGAGCTGGCGCTTCTCCATGTACTGCTGGTCGACCGTCTCGTACTGCTTGGACACCGGCACTCCCCTCGCACGTGGATCAATGGGTTAGCTTCAGTCCTTTTAGTTGCCCAGGAGAGTGATACGGGTTACATCTTCGTGTCAAGAGTGCACTCGGCGTCGTTGACAGGCACCTTGTCACTCGGGTAGCAATGACCATCAATGGATCGGGATCGATCCTTTGGAATGAGGCGCCGATGCGACACACCGAGGGCATGCTGACCGTCGAGCAGCTGCGGCAGCTCGTGGACTCCGGTGAGATCGACACAGTTCTGGTGGCCATGACCGACATGCAGGGCCGGCTGCAGGGCAAACGCTGCTCAGCCGAGTACTTCATGCAGGAAGTCGTCTCACACGCCACCGAGGCTTGCAACTATCTGCTCGCAGTCGATGTCGAAATGAACACTGTTGGCGGATACGCGATCTCCTCCTGGGACCGCGGCTATGGAGACTTCGTGCTCCGTCCGGACTTCAGCACCCTGCGGCGCATCCCGTGGTACGACGGCACGGCCATGGTCCTGGCCGACCTCGAATGGGTGCAGGGCGGCCCGGTCGGGCCCTCGCCGCGCCAGGTCCTGCGCAAGCAGCTCGACCGGCTGGCCGAACACGGGCTGGGTGCGTACGTCGGTACCGAGCTGGAGTTCATCGTCTTCGACGACACCTACGAACAGGCCTGGCACAACGGGTATCGCGACCTCACACCGTCCAATCTGTACAACGTGGACTACTCGATGCTCGGCACCGGCCGGCTCGAGCCACTGCTGCGCGACATCCGCAACAACATGACCGGCGCCGGGCTGTACGTCGAGTCGGCCAAGGGGGAGTGCAACCCGGGCCAGCATGAGATCGCCTTCCGGTACACCGATGCCCTCGCCACATGCGACAACCACAGCATCTACAAGACCGGTGCCAAGGAGATCGCGGCCAGGCACGGCAAGAGCCTGACGTTCATGGCCAAGTACAACGAGCGGGAGGGCAACTCCTGCCACATCCACATCAGCGTGCGGGACACCGACGGCAAGGCCGTGATGGCCGGTGACAACGAGCATGGATTCTCGCCGCTGATGGAGCATTTCCTGGCCGGGCAGCTGGCATGCCTGCGGGAGTTCACCTACTTCTTCGCGCCGAACATCAATTCCTACAAGCGTTTCGTGCCCGGTAGCTTCGCGCCGACGGCGGTCGCGTGGGGTGAGGACAACCGGACGTGTGCACTGCGCGTGGTCGGTCACGGCGAGTCACTGCGGGTGGAGAACCGGGTCCCGGGCGGCGACGTCAACCCGTATCTCGCGGTGGCGGCCCTGGTCGCGGCCGGTCTGCACGGCATCGAGAACGAACTGCCGCTGGAGCAGGTGTTCACCGGAAACGCCTACGACTCCGACAAACCCCACGTTCCCTCGACGCTGCGTGACGCGGCGGAGTTGCTCGGCAAGAGCGAACTGGCCAGGGCAGCGTTCGGCGACGAGGTGATCGAGCACTACCTGAACGCGGCGCGCGTCGAACTTGCCGCCTACGACGCGGCGGTGACCGACTGGGAGAAGGTTCGTGGCTTCGAACGGTTGTGAGACACCGCTGATCGGTGTCTCGACGTACCTGGAGCAGGCCAGGTTCGGGCTGTGGGAACTGCCGTCCGCGGTGCTGATGCGGTCGTATCTGGACTCCATCGTGGCCGCGGGCGGTATGCCGGTCATGCTGCCGCCGGTCGGCCGCTGGCTGCCCGAGCATGTGTCTCGTTTGGACGGTCTGGTGATCGCGGGCGGCGCGGACATCGACCCGAGCCGCTACGGCCAGGCGCCGCACCAGGAGACCGGAACGCTTCGCCTGGACCGGGACGCCGCCGAGTTCGGCCTGTTCCACCTCGCGCTGGAGGCGGACCTGCCGGTGCTCGGCGTGTGCCGGGGAATGCAGCTGATCAACATCGCGCTGGGCGGAACGCTGCACCAGCACGTTCCGGACGTGTGCGGATCGCAGTCGCACAACCCGCGCCCAGGGGTGTTCGGCAGCAACGAGATCAAGCTCGCGCCGGGCAGTGTGGTCGCCGGCCTGATCGGTGACCAGGTGACTGTCCACTGTCACCACCACCAGGCGATCGACCAGCTGGGCTCGGGCCTGACCGCGGTCGGCTGGTCTTGCGATGGGATCACCGAGGCGGTCGAGCTGTCCGAGGCGAGCTTTGTCCTGGGGGTGCAGTGGCATCCCGAGGAGGATTCGACCGATGTCCGCCTGTTCGAAGGCCTCGTGCAGGCCGCCGTTCGAAGGAAACTGCCGTGACCACAGGGTTTGACGTCATCAACCCGGCCACTGAGGAAGTCGTTCGGACCGTCCCGCTGACCTCGGCGCAGGACACCGACGCGGCGATCGAACGCGCCCACGCCGCTTGGCCGGCGTGGCGCGCGGTCGTGCCCGCTGACCGGGCCCGGCTGCTGCGCCGGTTCGCGGCCGCGGTGGACGCTGAGGTGGAGAACCTGGCGTTGCTGGAGGTCGCCAACGCCGGGCACACGATCGGCAACGCCCGCTGGGAGGCAGGCAACGTCCGCGACGTGCTCGACTACTACTCCGCGGCGCCGGAACGGTTGTTCGGCAGGCAGATTCCGGTGCCGGGCGGCGTGAACATGACGTTCGCCGAACCGCTCGGCGTGGTCGGTGTGATCGTGCCGTGGAACTTCCCGATGCCCATCGCGGGCTGGGGATTCGCGCCCGCGCTCGCCGCGGGCAACACAGTGGTTCTCAAGCCCGCCGAGCTGACTCCGTTGACCGCCATCCGGATCGGCGAGCTGGCTCGTGCGGCTGGGATTCCCGAGGATGTGTTCCAGGTCCTGCCGGGCAAGGGATCTGTTGTCGGGCAACGGTTTGTCGATCATCCGGCGGTGCGCAAGATAGTGTTCACCGGTTCGACCGAGGTCGGCAAGCAGATCATGGCCGGATGCGCGCGCCAGGTGAAGCGGGTGACCCTGGAGCTGGGCGGTAAGAACGCCAACATCGTCTTCGCTGACGCCGACCTGGAGAAGGCAGCTGCGACCGCACCCTATGGCGTGTTCGACAACGCTGGGCAGGACTGCTGCGCCAGGTCGCGCATTCTGGTGCAGCGCAGCGTTTACGACCGGTTCTTGGAGTTGCTGGAACCGGCTGTGCGGGGCGTCGTCGTCGGCGATCCCGGGCTCGCGGCAACCGAGATGGGGCCGCTGATCTCGTCGGCGCACCGTGCCTCGGTGGCTGCCTACGTTCCCGATGACGCTCCCGTCGCGTTCCGGGGAAGCGCGCCTGATGGGCCTGGATTCTGGTTCCCGCCAACGGTTCTGGCTCCAGTGTCCGCTTCGGACCCGGCGGTGACCGAGGAGGTCTTCGGGCCGGTCGTGGCTGTGCTGCCGTTCGAGGACGAGGACGACGCGGTACGGATCGCCAACGACACGGAGTACGGCCTTTCCGGTTCGATCTGGACACGAGACGTCGGCCGCGCGTTGCGCGTGTCCCGCGGTGTCGAAGCGGGTAACCTGTCGGTCAACTCCCACTCATCGGTGCGGTACTGGACGCCCTTCGGCGGGTTCAAGCAGTCCGGTCTGGGCCGGGAGCTCGGGCCGGACGCCGTGGCGGCGTTCACCGAGACCAAGAACGTGTTCATCGCCAACGACTGAGGAGTCGTTCATGAGGTTGCAGGGGCGGGTCGCCGTCGTCACGGGTGGGGGCAGCGGTATCGGTCTGGCGTCGGTTCGCCGCCTGGCCGGCGAGGGCGCCAAGGTCGTCGTCGCCGACATCGATTCGGACGCGGGCAAGACCGCGGCCGACTCCGTCGACGGTCTGTTCGTGCGGACCGACGTGACGGACGCCGCACAGGTTTCGGAGCTCTTCCAGTCCGCTGTGGACACATACGGCTCGTTGGACATCGCCTTCAACAACGCCGGTATCTCCCCGCCGGACGACGACTCCATTCTGGACACCGGAATCGAGGCGTGGCAGAAGGTCCAGACGGTGAACCTCACCTCGGTGTACCTCTGCTGCAAGGCGGCGATCCCGCACATGCTGCGCGGCGGCCGCGGCTCGATCATCAACACAGCGTCCTTTGTGGCCACAATGGGCGCCGCTACCTCGCAGATCTCCTACACAGCCTCGAAAGGCGGCGTGCTGGCGATGAGCCGCGAACTCGGCGTCCAGTTCGCGCGTCAGGGCATCCGGGTCAACGCGCTGAGCCCCGGACCGGTCAACACTCCGCTGCTGCAGGAGTTGTTCGCCAAGGACCCCGAGCGGGCCCAGCGTCGGCTGGTGCATGTGCCGATGGGCCGGTTCGCCGAGCCGGACGAGATCGCCGCGGCCGTGGCTTTCCTCGCCAGCGACGACTCGTCGTTCATGACAGCATCGAACTTCCTGGTCGACGGCGGCATCTCCGGCGCGTACGTCACCCCGCTGTAAGCTGACCGCGCGGACCGGGTAGCGCAGAGGTCGTCGCACCCGGCCAAAGATCGGGAGGACGCTGGTTCGAATCCAGCACCGGTCCGCGCTCCCTCGGGGTACCCATGTCCGCGGAAAGCGCGGACCTCGTCGGTCGCCGTGATTTTTTTTGGGGGGGGCGACCCCCAAGCCCCCCGAGGCGGGCTTCGCCCGGCTTCGGCTTGTTTTGTGTCCGTGGACGGCTCAGGAACCTGTGTCTGTGGGGCGGGGAGCGGTCTGGTCGAGGTCGTGGCGACTGGGCTGTGGCTTGTGTCTGATGACGTCAGCTTTGTGGTCGGGCACGACCTCGACGGGGGTGGCGGGGCGGCTGTCTGATTAGACGGTCAGGGTTACTGGGGTGCCTGGCTCGACTGTGTGGCTCACGGTGCAGGTTCGTTCGACGGCGCGGGTCACCAGCTTGACGAGCGTTGCCTGGTCGGCTGCGCTGAGGGAGGACAGGTCCAGGTCGAAGGCGGTCTTCACGCTGGTCAGACGATCGGCTTCGATGTCTTTCTCGGCAGTGACCTCCATGTCGATGGGAGCGTCCTCACCGAGGCGCCGGGAGATCACGTGGTCCGCCGACAGGGTCGCGCAGGCCCCCAGAGCCGCCATGAGCAGTTCAACCGGGGAGAAGTCGGCCCCGTCCTGGGAACGCCCGATGGTGATCTCGGCGCCGCGGCCGTTGGTCGCGATGAACTTCGCCGGAGCGGACCGGCGGATCCTGACCGGTGCGGGGTTCATGGTGATCTCCTCTTTTGGTGGGCCTGCTCGCTGGAACGTACGGTGCCGTGATCGTGTTCCAGATGGTGAGCGAGATCCCAACGGCCATCGGCGAGAACGTTGGCGTACATGCGAAAGGCCCGGCGAACCGGGCCTGCTCTCACTCGGTCATTGACGCAAGCAATCGGTGCCACGCCGTGTCCGGAAACACCAATGTTCCGCCACGGGGCGCCTTGCTGTCCCCGGACGTACACGACACGGGTGTCAGTGGCCGCCTTACGCAATCGCCTTCGCCGCCGGTGAACGACAACTTCTTCCACGTCAGCGGCTCGGCCAGGAAAGAGCGTTTCCGGGAACTGGGACCTACGACGGCACCCCACTCAAAGCCGCATGACCCCCGAAGAATCAACGCGGTGCTGCACTAAGGCCTGTGCGGCGTCATCCGGCAGTGATGACGGTGTCCGCGGTGCCGGGGGCGGGCACCCGCAGCAGCCCGGCGCGCAACCTCGAAGCTTCGAAGAACATGTCGTTCCACGGCACACAGAGCTCGCGGTACCGCTCGGCCTCCGCTTCGCCGCGGAAGATCGCCACCAGCGTGGCGATCACGGCGTCGAGATGCCTGCCAGACGGATCGACGGCACTTCCGGTCGCAATGAGCTCCTCGTCTCCGCGCAGTCTCACCGTCCGGAGCAGATCGTCTTCGGTGACCACCCCGTGCAGCAGTTCCGACATCGAACGGAAGTAGTGGGCGTCTGGGTTCTCGCGCTCACCGAGCGCGTCGAGCCGATCGCAGTACCGGTGCACCGTCGGCCAATCACCGTGCACGACCAGGCCCTGGCAGGCGAAACTCAGCGCGAGTCCGTAGTAGTGGCGTGGTCCGAGCAGATCTCCGGTCTCGACACCGGAATCGAGGAGTTCCTCCAGCGCCGAGACCAGACAGACGAGCTGATCTCGGTCCAAGACCGGGAGTCCGTCCCGGATGGTGTAGAAGTACCACCGAGGGTTGCCGGGATCAGCCATCCGGGCCGCGTCGAGCAGAGCGAGGTTCCGCTCGAGTTTTCCCTTGGCTTGCACGACAGTGCGTTCGTAGCCGTCGTGCCGGAACTCGAGGTCGAGCCCGACGAGACCGACCGAGGCACCGGGAATCCCGGCGACCGCTGGGTATTCGTGGACCGCGCCGCAGAAACGGATCGGCCCGTCTGCCAGGAAGATCCGGGGGATGCTGTCATCGAAGACGCCGCTGTCCACTTCGAAGATCCTCGGCGCGAACACCAGGCTTGACAGATCTGCGAGCTCGGACAAAGACTCCAGACAGGCAGAAAGCTCGTCGGCCGCGCGTTCGGTGAGCCACTCGTCGGCGTCGAGGAAGACGATCCACCCGGAGGCGACGGACTCGATGGCGAAATTCCTGACCTCGGCGAAGGAATCTGGCCACGGATGGTGGAGCAGCCGGACCCCTCGATCGGTGTATTCGGCCACGATGTCCAGAGTTTTGTCAGCGGAGCCGGTATCGACCACGAGGACGTCGAAACCGCGGTCCGCCACGCTGTCGAGACAGCGGGCGATACACCGTTCCTCGTCCTTCGCGAGAACGGCGATGCTGATCGGGCTCCGGCTTGTGTTCTCGTTGAAACTGAGCTCGGTTCCCGATGAATAGACCTGACGTATCCATCGATCGGAACCGGCATCGGACGCCTTGTGCCGCACCGGAGATCCCTTCGCTCGCGAGCATGGGTGCATCCCGTCCGGTGTGCACCCATGCCGTGCCCATCAATGCGTGCAAGCGTCCTTCTGGCCGAGGTAGTACCAGTGGTTGCAGGTCCACGAGAAGTGGTCGAAGCGGTAGCAGACGATATGCGGGGCCGGGTTGTAGTAGTAGCCGGTGTAATCGAACCGCTGGATATTGGAGCCGCCGCAGGACTTCGTGTGGTGCTCGGGAACCGGGTTAGGATCCATGCAGCCCAGGATGCCCGCTTCGGCGGCGCCGGCCGGGCTCGCGGACAAGGTGAGGAAAGAAACACTCGCGAAAAGCGCGGCGCCGAAGGCGCCGGCCTTTCTGGTCAACTTCTTTCGCCTTGCGATGTTCGATTGGTGAGAAGTCTTCGATGCAGAAAGATCCGACTCGAGCGCGTCCAGGAAAACGATCTTTCGAGTGTCCATAGTGGCTTCCTCCGCGGGACGACGGATGCGAACACGTTCAATTTAGAATTGGTTCAGACAATCATCCAGCCCTTTCACGCCTGCCTGAAACCGGCAACGAGCCGTTGCTTTCGTCCGCTCATGCCAGGACGGTGGTGGCGATCGTGGTGGCGGCCTCGGCGGTGAGCGCGCCGAGTTCCGGGAACTAGGAAGCGCGGGCGACGAGGCCGGTCTCGTAGGCGACGATCACGAGTTGGGCGCGGTCGCGGGCCTGTAGCTTGGCGAGCAGTCTGCTGACGTGAGTTTTGACTGTGGCCAAGCCGACGTGCAGGTGCGCGGAGATCTCGGTGTTGGACAGGCCGCGGGCGATGAGGGCGAGGACTTCGCGTTCCCGGTCGGTGACGCCCGACAGTTCGCGGGCCAGTGTCTGTGCGGGCTCGGGCCGGCTGGTGAATTCCGCGATCAGCCGCCTGGTCACGCTGGGCGCCAGCAGGCTGTCGCCTGCCGCCACGGTCCGGATCGCGTTGAGCAGGTCGGCCGGGGGCGTGTCCTTGAGCAGGAAGCCGCTTGCTCCGGCGCGCAATGCCGAATAGACGTACGAATCCAGGTCGAACGTGGTCAGCATCAAGACCCGCGTGTCTGAGGACGCACAGATCTGACGGGTGGCCTCGATGCCGTCCATCTCCGGCATCCGGACATCCATCAGCACGACATCAGGCTTGAGCTCCCGCACGAGTGCGATCGCCTCGAGCCCGTTGCCGGCCTCGCCGACTGTCTCCAGCCCGTCCGCGGTGTCCACCAGCATCCGGAAACTGCCCCGCAGCAGGGCCTGATCGTCAGCGACTACAACCCGGGTCATCCAACACCCCCATTGACGAACGCCACGATCTCACCAAGGGCGGGGACGTACCCGTCCGTGGTGTCGACCTCTATCCATGGAGCGTCCACTGACACCCGGTCGAACCCTGCAATGACCGGAACGCCCCGATGCGCCGGGCGAGCCCCACGCGTGGCTACCCGGGTCTGTGCGACCTCTGCGGGGACCACGCAGTGCACGATCCGGATCTCCGCCAGGTCGCTGAGTCGCGTCAGCTCCGGCCGCCACAGCCGGTCCTGGAACGCAGCCTCGGCCACCGTCGTCACCCCGGCCCACAGAAGCAGTTCCAAGACCTCGAAGAACACTGGAAACGTCCGTGCGGTCAGCTCGTCGCGAGGTTCCGCGACGAATCCCGGCGTGGCATGCGCCATGCCTTCCTTGATCTCGTCCCGGCAAATCGCCGGGCATCCCACCGCCCGCGCCACGGAGTGCGCAAGCGTCGTCTTGCCCGACCCAGGCGGACCACTGACGACGACAAGCGTGGGAGTCATGCGGAGTACGGAAGGCTCGCGGACACAGCGAAACCGCCCGCAGGCGCGGGGCCTGCGGAAAAGGTGCCGCCGTACATCATGACGCGCTCGCGCATGCCGATCAGGCCGTGGCCGCTGCCGGGTGTGCCGCCGGGACCGGAGTCCACGACGGAGATGCGCACCTCCTGCCCGGAAGCAGTTACGTCGACCGTGCACGAGACCGGACCCGCGTGCTTGACCACGTTGGTAAGAGCCTCCTGGACGATTCGGTAGACCGACAGCTCCAAGCCGGAGGGTAATGGTTCGGCAGGAGCGGTCATGGTGACCGAGACTCCGGCGTGGCGGGCGCGTTCGGCCAGCTCGGGCAGGCCGGATAAGCCCGGGGCGGGCGCCAGGTCGCTGGTTTCGGACCGCAGCACACCCAGTATCTGGCGCATCTCGTTCAGGGTGCTGCGGCTGGTGGATTCGATGACACGCAGGGCGTCTCGGGCCTCCTCGGGGCGTTGGTCGGCGATGTGGTTGGCGATCCCGGCTTTCACCGCGATCAGGCTCATACTGTGCGCGACGATGTCGTGCAGTTCACGGGCGATCCGTAGGCGTTCGTCGTTCACCGCGCTGTGCGCGAGCTGCTGTGCTGATCGGGTGGCATAGCTACGACGCGCCTCGACGGCACGGCCGCTGGTCCACGTCGCGATCATCACCACCGCGACGAACACCAGCATGGAGATCGGCATGTCCCAGAACGACTCCTGCGGGGTCAGGACCACGTTGAGGCCGATAGTCACCGCGAGCGTGCCCAGCGTGGCCACGAGCGGTGCCACGGGCCTCTGGCCGGCGAGGGCCACGATGTAGAGCGCGCACGCGACGGGGATCCATGGTTCGCGAGTCGCGTTGAGCGCGGTCGACACCGCGGATCCCACCAGCAGGACGACCAGAACCGGCATCGGCCACAGCCGCCGGACCGCCAGCGGGACGGTGGACAGCAACGCGATCAGCCAGCCGAACCACATCGGCCCTGAGTAGGACGGCTCGCTGTCGGTGACATAGAGGAACGAGACATGCGCGGCGGCTGCCCCGGCCGCCACCAGGGCGTCGAAGGCGACCAGGTGCCAGAGCCTTAGCCGGCGGGCGAGGAGAGGGCGGTGTTCTGACACGTCGACCACGCTATCGAAGCTGGTCAGTGTGCGCGTCCGACCGTGGTCCGTCATTCTGGAGGTGGACTCGTACCAGGGTCTGAGCGTAGGTTGACCGCAACTGAATATGGTCCGTCATGAGCCGTGGCGGGAGAGTCTTCGCGCGAGCGAGGCACCGAAGGAGCAAGACTCCCCGCAATCTCTCAGGTACAGCTACCGCCTCGGCCAGGACACTCTGGAAAGAAGGCCGCAGAGGCCTCACCAACGGTGCAAGCCGCGTGCGCGGCGAAGCTCTCAGGTACCCAGGACAGAGGGGGAGTTCCGCTACTTCAAGGAGGAGCTCCCGGATGTTCGACGCCGAACTGTCCACAATAGACCCCGAGGTCGCCGGTGCGCTGGCCGCCGAGCTGGGCCGCCAGCGCGGCACGCTCGAGATGATCGCCTCGGAGAACTTCGCGCCCGCGGCCGTGCTGCAGGCGCAGGGCTCGGTGCTGACCAACAAGTACGCCGAGGGTTATCCGGGGCGCCGCTACTACGGCGGCTGCGAGCACGTGGACGTGATCGAGCAGCTTGCGATCGACCGGGTGAAAGCCCTGTTCGGCGCCGAGCACGCGAACGTCCAGCCGCATTCGGGCGCGCAGGCCAACGCCGCCGCGATGGTCGCCCTGCTCGAACCGGGTGACACGATTCTCGGCCTGGACCTGGCGCACGGCGGGCACCTCACGCACGGCATGCGGATCAACTTCTCCGGCAAGCTGTACAACGTCGTGGCCTACCACGTGCACGCCGAGACTGGCCTGGTCGACATGGTCGAGGTGCAGCGGCTGGCGCAGGAGCACCGGCCCAAGCTGATCGTCGCGGGCTGGTCGGCCTACCCGCGGCAGCTCGACTTCGCCGAGTTCCGCCGGATCGCCGACAGCGTGGACGCCAAGCTGATGGTCGACATGGCGCACTTCGCGGGCCTGGTCGCGGCCGGTCTGCACCCGAACCCGGTGCCACACGCCCACATCGTCACCACGACCACGCACAAGACCCTCGGCGGTCCGCGTGGCGGCGTGATCCTTACCGGCCAGGAGCTGGCCAAGAAGGTCAACTCGGCGGTCTTCCCAGGTCAGCAGGGTGGACCGCTGGAGCATGTGATCGCCGCCAAGGCGGTCGCGTTCAAGATCGCCGCGAGCGAGGAGTTCGCCGAACGCCAGCGCCGGACGCTGGAAGGCGCCCGCATCCTGGCCGACCGGCTCGTGCGGGCCGGGCTGAACGTGCTCACCGGCGGCACCGACGTGCACCTCGTCCTCGTCGATCTCAGGGAGTCCACACTGGATGGACAACAGGCCGAGGACCTCTTGCACAGTGTGGGAATCACTGTCAACCGCAACGCCATCCCGTTCGACCCGCGGCCGCCGATGGTCACCTCGGGCCTGCGGATCGGCACGGCGGCCCTGGCCACCCGGGGCTTCGGCGCCGCGGAGTTCAAAGAGGTCTCGGACGTGATAGCCGACGTTCTCCAGCCAGGAGCCGACCTCGCCACGGCACGCTCCCGTGTCGAGGCGCTGGCCGGCAAGCACCCGCTTTACCCGGGCCTGTCATGACCATCAGCGTTTTCGACCTGTTCAGCATCGGGATCGGACCCTCCAGCTCACACACCGTCGGCCCGATGCGTGCGGCGCGCACGTTCGTCGCGGGACTGGCGGAGCACGGCCTGCTGGACCGGACCGCGACAGTGAAAGCCGAGCTCTACGGCTCGCTCGGGGCGACCGGGCACGGCCACGGCAGCCCCAAGGCCGTCATGCTCGGCCTGGAGGGGGAACGCCCGGAGGACGTCGACACCGACACGATCGACGACCGGGTGGCCGTCATCCGCGACCGGCAGCGGCTGAAACTGCTGGGGGAGCGGGAGATGGTCTTCGTCGAGGACACCGATCTGGTGATGTACAGGCGAAAGACACTGCCCGCACACCCCAATGGGATGAAGTTCGCCGCGTTGGACGAATCCGGTGCCGAGATCGCCGCCCATACGTACTACTCGGTGGGCGGTGGCTTCGTGGTCGACGCGGAGACCACAGGCGAGCTGAAGATCGTGCCGGACACCACGCCGGTGCGTTACCCATTCCGGACCGGCGCTGAACTGCTGGAACACTGCGCAACTGCGGGTCTGCCGATCAGTCAGGTGATGCTGGCCAACGAGCTCGCCTGGCGTACCGAACCGGAAATCCGCGCAGGCCTGCTGAACATCTGGAACGTCATGCAGGAATGCGTGCGCAAAGGCTGCACGCAGGAAGGCGCCCTGCCTGGCGGGCTGAAGGTCCCAAGACGTGCGAAAGCGTTGCACGACAAGCTGATCCACGAAGACGGTGCCGAGGATCCGTTGCACGCCATGGACTGGATCAGTTTGTACGCACTCGCGGTCAACGAGGAGAACGCTTCGGGCGGCCGGGTCGTCACCGCGCCGACCAACGGCGCGGCCGGGATCATCCCCGCGGTTCTCCACTACTACACGCGGTTCGTGTCCAGCGCCGACGAGGACGGCGTCGTGCGATTCCTGCTGACAGCGGGTGCGATCGGCGTGATCCTCAAGGAGACCGGGTCGATCTCCGGTGCCGAGGTCGGGTGCCAGGGCGAGGTCGGCTCGGCGTGCGCGATGGCCGCGGCGGCGCTCGCCGAGGTGCTCGGCGGCAATCCGCAGCAGGTGGAGAACGCCGCCGAGATCGGCCTGGAACACCACCTCGGGCTGACGTGCGACCCGGTCGGTGGCCTGGTGCAGATCCCGTGCATCGAGCGTAACGCGGTCGGCTCGACGAAGGCCGTGCACGCCGCCAGGATCGCTCTGCGTGGCGACGGCTCCCACATCGTGCCGCTCGACAAGGCGATCAAGACCATGCGCGAGACCGGCGCCGACATGAGTACCAAATACAAGGAGACGGCCCGCGGGGGCCTGGCACTGAACGTGATCGAATGCTGAGCTGCATACAATCGGGTCTGTGACCGGACCGGACGTTTCGACCCTGGCCAGCGCGGACGAGGCGCTGTTCCGCCCTGTCCGGACCGGCAACGCCTTCGAGGAAACAGTCGAACGCCTGCTCCAGGCCATCAAGCTGGGCGTGGCCGGGCCAGGGGAGCGGCTGCCGGCCGAGCGGGAGCTGGCGACCAAGCTGAACATCAGCCGGGTCACGCTGCGCGAGGCCATCCGCGCACTGCAGGAGGCTGGCTACGTCGAATCCAGGCGTGGCCGGTACGGCGGCACGTTCGTCAACGCGACAATCCCGGAAGGCAAACCGGCCGCACAGGTGAAGGCCGGTGAGCTCGACGACGTCCTGACCATGCGGCGCGTGCTCGAGGTCGGCGCGGCGGAGTCGGCCGCAGCCCGCACACTGACCCCAGCCGACCGCGCCTACCTGCGGGATCAGCTCACCGACGCCAGAACCGGTGACCTTTCGGAATACCGCCGCAAGGACTCCCGGCTACACCTGGCGATCGCCGAAGTGGCCGCGTCCCCGACGCTGACCTCGGCGGTGGCCGACGTCCGGGTCCGGCTCAACGAGCTGCTGGACGCGATCCCGTTGCTGGACACGAACATCGACCACTCCAACGACCAGCACGCGGCGATCGTGGAGAAAATCCTCGCCGGCGACTCAGCCGGCGCCCGCGACGCCATGGCCGAACACCTGGACGGCACAGCGTCGCTGCTCCGCGGCTTCTTGTCCTAGGCGGCCGGTGTAACGAACAGCAAGGCCTTGTCCGAGAGGTCCACATCCTCCAGCACGTCAACCACCGCGAGGACCGCGGCCTCGGCCTTGTTGTCCGGCAGATCGCGAAAGCGCGCTGCTCCAGCACGGGCGCTAACTGCTCAGCCACCTGCTGCCCGATACGGCCGGCGAGGTTCTCCAGCTTGCGCTGCTGCAACGGCCCCTTCAGCTCCGCCTGAACCAGCTCCGCCAACGACGCACCGCGCACGAACCGCGCCTTCCGGCGCTGCAACCAGAACTTCGCCGCGTGCGTCGCGACGGTCACGAGTTAGGTCCGCTGATGCACCCATCTGTCCGAATCTGGCGTTGAACGGTCGTCAGCCGACTAGCCGGGCTGAACTGGGCATTTGCATGCTTCTGACGCTTAGCCCTTCATGGCGGTGCCGGAGTTCCCGATATACCGGTCGGTTTCGCCAGCTGGAGGAGGCGTGGTGCGAATTCAGTTCACCACCTTGGACCTGGCACGGACGCACCTCGCCGATGACCCGGACCCGCTGTGGGAACTGGTCAACAGCCTGCAGGCACTGCAGAGCGGGTATGACCCGGTCACCCTCGGGCGGTGGCGCCGGCAGGCCGCCGCCGACCTCCGCGAAGCCAACCTCGGGGCGCTGGTTCGCTATCGGCTGTTCCCGGTCGCGCCGCACGCTTCGTACTTTCCCGACCTGCTCACTCCCGCCGAGGGCACACTCGGGCTGGCTGAAGGGATCGACACGATTCTGCACACCCCCAGGCGGCGGCTGGCCGCTGAGTTCGGCCGGCTGGAAGCCGCACCGGGAGCGGGTGCCTGGCTCGATGACCTCCGTGTGGGTCGCACCGGCGCGATGACCGAACTCGGCGACCTACTCCGCGCCTATCACCGGCGCGCGATCGTCCCGTACTGGGCGCGGTTACGCGCCGGGGTCCATCGCGACCTCGCCATGCGCCGCCAGCTGCTCCGGGACGGCGGCGTCGAACGGCTGCTGGACAGCTTCCGGCCGATCATGCGCTGGCGAAATCCCGTGCTGGAATTCGCGAGGCACCCCTCCGAGCGCGAGATCCGGCTGAACGGGCGTGGACTGCGGCTGGTGCCGTCCTATTTCGCGCGGCTGAACCCGGTGACGATCTTCGACGCTGAGCTGCCGCAGGTGGTGGTGTATCCGGTCGCACACCTACCCGGGCTGGCTGGTCTCGGTCCGGTCGGAAGCGCCGCGCTGGCCCAGCTGCTCGGCGACACCAGAGCGAACGTGCTGCGAGCCGTGGCCGACGGCTGCACGACGACCACCCTCGCGCGACGGGCGAACACCTCGCTCGCCTCGGCGAGCCGGCATGCGGCAGTTTTGCGCGCGGCCGGACTCGTGATGACCATCCGCTCTGGTGCCTCGGTGTCGCATTCCCTGACGCCCCTTGGGATGGCGCTGCTGAACGGGGGTGGTGATCCCACCCCCGTCACTCCAGCCTCAGAAGCAGGGCGCTGAGATCCACCGGTGGGACCTGAGGAAGACCCCGCCTTCGGTCACGTTCCATCCTTGCCCGCCCTGCAGGACACAGTGGAACTTGGTCACGTAGTTCGGGTTGAGGTAGATCTCGACCCCGGTGAACCGAGAACTGGTGCCGTTGTTCAGGTACGACTGGACTTTTTGCGAGCCGGCCCACGAGCACCGGACCGTGCCGGAAAGCCAGTCCGGATCGGCGTCCGACCATGAGCACCTGGAACCCTTGCCGTCCAGGCCCGTCCAGGCACAGAAGTTTCCGGACGCACATTCCCATGCCATCGTCGAGACGTCGGCCGGGACGAACTCCACGGGCTTGGGCATGGCCGCGTGCGCACTTCCCGTCACCATGACAAACGCGGCCAGCATCGCGAGCAAGCCGACCGCCAACCTCGTGATCCGCATAACGCTGTCTCCCTCCCTCGTTCGCTCGTGTTTTGAGCGAGGGAAGCATTTCGACGGCAGGTGCGTGCCAGCCATGCCCTTGCACCTGGTTGCAAAGGTTCACCCGGGATGCGGCTTGAGTGACCTTGCAGTCACGTACATAAGCATCCACTGCGACCATCACAGCGGTGGTAGCCGGGGCGAGCGGGTACGCGGGCGGGGAGTTGCTCCGCCTGCTCCTCGGCCACCCCGAGGTTGAGATCGGCGCGCTCACCGCGTCCAAAGTGGACACGCAGGGGGACGTGACAGTTGAGTCTAGGTGACATCCCGACCGCCCGCCTCACGTTCGATCCACTGTAGATAGCGTATGTGTCGCGTGACAGCCCATTGGCCATTATCCGCATCTGGCCGGTATGCGCCTCGGCTCGATGTTGTAGGCCTGGACCACCGTGGCATTCCTCTGCACGTCACAAACGCCACAGCGAGGAGGAGTTATGCCCCTTACCTGCGAACTTCCGTTCTCAGATCCAGTTCTTGAACTACGGCCGGGTCGTGGGCACCAACCCGCTGAAGCGGGGACTTCGGCCTCGTCCCGAGGTAAAGCGCCCGCCGGGCATTCGACGACCACCACGTGCACGCCCACGGGCTGCGACCGGTGATCGACCCGGCACGCCTGACCTACCTGGAGAACAGGACCCGCCGAACTGATGGGTGAACGGCAAATGCAGAAAACACAAGTGATTCCCCTGCACCGCCCCGAACAAAGACGCCGGATGGCGAACGGTCGCACGGTCGCGCGGCCGGCCACAGACTCGCGCCCCCCAGTCGAACCGACCCCGCTGCGCCCCCAGCCCGAACCGACCAACCTGAGACAAGGCCTGGCCAGCGCGCTCGGATTCGTCCGCAAGCGCCTGACCGGCGACCACACGATCGACGGGTTCGGGTTCGACAAGCAGCTGACAGACAGTCTGCTGATGCCGCCGCTGCGCGTGGTCTACGAGAAGTGGTTCCGCGTGGAGGCCCGCGGCACCGAGAACCTGCCGGTCGACGGCGGAGCCCTGGTGGTGCCGAACCACTCGGGGACATTGCCGTGGGACGCGGTGATGACCGCGATCGCGGTGCACGACAACACTCCCGAGAACCGGCACCTGCGGATGCTCTGCGCGGACCTGGTGTTCCAGACCCCGCTGCTCGGCGCGCTGGCGCGCAAGACCGGCCAGACCCTGGCCCGCCCCGCGGACGCCCAGCGGCTGCTGAGCTCGGGCGAGATCGTCGGCGTCTGGCCGGAGGGCTTCAAGGGCATCGGCAAGCCGTTCAAGGACCGCTACAAGCTACAACGCTTCGGCCGCGGCGGTTTCGTGTCGACCGCGCTCCGCACCGGCGTGCCGATCATCCCGGTCTCGGTGGTCGGCGCAGAGGAGATCTACCCGAAGATCGGCGACCTCAAGCCGTTGGCCCGGCTGTTCGGACTGCCGTACTTCCCCGTGACGCCAACATTTCCGTTGCTGGGCCCGCTCGGCGCGATCCCACTGCCGTCGAAGTGGTACATCGAGTTCGGCAAGCCGATCCGAACCGACAAACACGATTCGGCCGACGCGGACGACCCCGCGGTGGTCCGCAACCTGACCGACCAGGTCCGCGACACCATCCAGCAGACGCTCTACCGCCTGCTGTCACAGCGCCGAGGCGTTTTCCGCGCCTGAGATGGCCGTAGAGCACCGAACGGCCGATGTCGGCCACAGCAAGCACGAGGGTCACCGAGACGGGTCTACCGACACGAGATCCTGCCCCGTGATGCAGGAGACGGCGACGGTGATGGACGGCATCTTCCCGCTGGCCAGCTAGAACCGTAGTCACTCAGTCAGTCACTCAGGTCCCCAAATGGTCCCCGGCAAGATCCGAGCATGATCAAACCGGGAGGCGCGAAAAGGCCCTCTGACCAGGCATTTCGCCTCAGTCAGAGGGCCCTCCTCGACCGTCGGGACGACAGGATGTGAACCCGCGACCCCTTGACCCCCAGACAGGTCCACAAAGGACCGTGACCTGCAAGAACAGAGAATCCCCTGCGCAACACGGGTCCGTTGAGGTCACCCCGCCAGCACACCCACGACACCAATCCATGCAGTCATAGCTCACAGAGTGCCTCCACCACACGATCGGCCAAAGCGCCGAGCGGGCGACGTTCAATCCTCCGCTCTTCATGTCAATGTACGTGACTGCCATTGGGGCGGACGCAGCTTCAACTGAGATGAGATCGGTCTGGCGTGACCGTCACTGCGCACGGCTGCCGACTCTGCACCGCTCGTGATCTGAAACGCCTGCACCGCATCGTCGTCTACCGTCAGATCGGTCTCGGACCACAGCGACATGATGGTCCGCCCTCACGCCGTGAGAGCCATCCAAGGCACCCGCCACCACCAAACTAGTGATCCACAGGCAGCAGACAGCCCCACACGAGGTAGACAGTCCTCTTAAGACTCACGACACCCAAACCTGGCGCACTTGACGACCGGGAACGAGCCCGCTCCGGTGGCCGTCGCGGCGCTGGAGCCGTATCTGGTGTCCACCGTCGACCACGGCTTCAACGCGTCCACGTTCACCGTGGTCGCGTCCTCCGGGGCGGACGTGGTGTCCGCGATCGCCGCGGCGATCGGCACGTTCTCCGGTCCGCTGCATGGCGGCGCGCCGGATCGCGCGTTGGCCACCATCGACGAGATCGGCACGCCGGACCGGATCGACGAATGGATCCGGGCGAAAGTGCTGGCAGGCGACAAGATCATGGGCTTCGGGCACGCCGTGTACCGCACCGAGGACCCGCGGGCGCGGATGCTCAGGGAGATCGGGGCCGGGCTGGGCGGGGACCTGATCGACTTCGCCACGGCCGTGGAGCGGCGGGTGGTGGAGATCCTCGCCGAGCTGAAACCTGGCCGTGTGCTGCACACCAGCGTCGAGTTCTACGCGGGTGTGGTGATAGAGCTGTGCGGTGTCCCGCGCTCCATGTTTCACGCCGACGTTCGCGGTCAGCCGAGTCGTCGGCTGGTGCGCCAACGTGCTGGAACAGGCACAGGGCGGCAGATCATCCGCCCGGCGGCGCGGTACGTCGGTCCGCCGCCCGGCTGATCCACGCGCCCGCGCTTGTCGCTGTTTTCCTGCTCTGGCATCTTTAGTGTGTCGTGGTTGAGCGGGGGACGTGTGTGGGGTTTATTCGGCAGGGTCGTACTGGTTGCGTGCACCCTTGCCTCGGTGCTGCTGACCGGTGGACCGGCGTCGGCGATCGTCGGCGGCCAGGAGGTCACCCAGGAGTACCCGTGGGCCGTGGTGGTCGAGCACTCCCGCGGCTCGTGCAGCGGCGCCCTGATCTCGCCGCGATGGGTGCTCACCGCCGGGCACTGCATCGTCACTGACCGGCCCGGCCAGGCGGAGAACGACCCCGGACTGGACAACCCGTTGCGCGAAGCGGACGACTTCCGGCTGTTCATCGGCTCGACGTCCCGCTACGGCGGCCAGTCCCGCAGCGCCACCCGCCTGGTCAAAGGGCCACAGGCGCTCGACATCGGCCTGATCGAACTGGATCGCCCGTCGGACAAGGCGCCCATCCAGGTCGCCGCGCCGATGACCCCACGCGGTGGGCAGCAGGCGCTGCTCGTCGCATGGGGTCAGGTCTGTGAGGAGAAGGACTGCCCGGTCTCCCAGGTCCTCAAGCAGTTGCCGATCCGGCTGGACGGCACCGCGAGCATGACCTCCGGCAACGAGGTGCTGACCTGGCCGGAGCAGGACCCGAAGCAGCAGGCCGCCGAGGGCGACTCCGGCGGCCCGGTTGTCATCCAGGCCGACGGCCGCTGGGAACTGATCGGCGCGTTGAGCGGATCGGGCACGTCCAGTGCCAGCTCCGGCCAGATCGGCCTGGCCACCAACGTCACCTCGGTGCACCGCTGGCTCGACGAGACCGCCGCGACCACGACGCCTGAAGTCGGCATCTGGAGCGTGGAACTGGTTCTGGTGCTGGTTCTCGGTGTCGTGGTCGTGGTCGTGGTGTTCCGGGCGTTCCGCCGGTCGCGCAGGCGCAGGAAGCCGCCGCCCGGCGCGATGGCGCCCATGCAACGTGCCCGCGACGAGGACATCGAGTACATGCAACAGTGGGCGGTGCAACGCTCCGATGTCGAGGCCTACTACGAACCCGGCACGGCGACCATCGTCGCGACCGTCATGCTCATCGCGGGTGACGGCGAGTGGACGCGACGCAAGATCGGCAGCCTCGAAGCCGCGATCAAGTTCGGCAACCAGCGCGGCATCCCCGTCTACGAGGTCTTCCGAACCGGCTACCCGCAGCGCAAACGCGACTACGACGAACGGTCGAGGCGCCCGAGGACGGTGTAGCCACCGTCTTTGTCGGACCGTGTCCAGATCGGGTCGGCGCAGTCGACGCCTTCGGCCGACAGGTGCCGTTTGACGACCTTGAACGTCGACGAGATCTTCCCGGTCCAACCCGCCACGATTCTGACCTGGCACCGCAGATTCATCGCTAGGAAATGGGACTACAGCACCCGTCGACGCCCCACCGGGCGGTACAGGTTTTAGTTTTCTGTCGTCCTCCTGCTGAGCACTGCGTCGACGAAGCTGGGTGGAGGTGCGTAGCGGTGCGCTTGGATGTAGTGGTGGATGAGTGTGGGGGCGACGTACCGGTCACCGCCGCGTCCATCGATGTGGATTTCGGCGGAGCCGAGGATGGCCGGACCGTCAGGTGTCTCAACGGTCAGCGGTTCGGGGAACGCATCTGCAGGCTGGGGACAGAACTGGCAGATGTGCCAGCCGCGGGTCATGTTGACAGGGTTCGCGATCAGGGGCAGCAGCGCGTCGAGCAACTCAGCGGGTACCACGCCGAGGGGGAAGGGCTCGGCCGGGTCGAGCCAGCCGATGGCGACGACTTCACCCAGTTCGCCTGCCCAGGTTTCGTATCGTGTGCCGTCCGGGAAGAAGGTCATCGTCGTCGCATCCTCATGTTCGGCAGGCTGCCCAGTGCACGTCGCCCATGCCAGGCTTCAGTAGGTCGGACAACTTCGTGGCGTCGGTGACGGTGATCGGTTTGCCGTAGATCTTGAGGCCGGTCGGTTTGGTGAGTGTGTAGTCCGGCACGGCGTCGCCTGGCTTGTGGGAGGAGAATGGCTTGGCGAAGCCCATTTCGATGGCATTGCCCAGCCGGTCGGTGATGCGCTGCTGGGGACGCGAGTAGAAATGCAGCGTCGTTCCATCCGGGACGTTGACCGTGCCGTTACCGTTGAGATTGCCGTGGCCGCTGAGCACAGTCTGCCCGTCGGGCCGCCCGTGGGTGATCGGGTCGAGTCCGAGAGGGTCGGCCCACAGCAAGGGATTGACGACGTAGTAACGCGAGTTGGGGCCTGGGGCAAGCCCGAGGGGATCGTGGCTGAGGTACTGGCCGATGGCCGGGTCGTAGTAGCGATGCAGGTTGAAGTGCAGGCCGGTCTCCGGATCGTGGTACTGGCCGGGAAAGCGCAACGGCGTCGCGGCCGCCGACCGCGTGTCGGCCGACAGCCCCCACAAGGTTGTCCTGGCATGCCAGGCCAGTTGCCCACCTGGGGTGACGAGCTCGGCCGGGGTACCGATCTGGTCGGTGACGATCGCGAAGAACTGCTGGTCCACCCACTCCGACGACGCGCCGGGCAGGCGGGTTCGTTCGGTCTGGCTCACGACACGGTGGCTGCCTGGCTCCCAATTCCACACCGTGGCGGCAGCCTCGTCGCGGACCTGTTCGACGAGTACGTCGCCGTCCCAGGTGAATTGGACCGTCTCCGCAATGGCACGGCCATCGGGTGCGACGCGGTGCTTGCCGATCCTGCGCCCGAGCGGATCGTAGGTGTACCGCCATAGCTGTCCATCCGGAGTGGACACTGCGGTGAGCCGGCTTTCGGCGTCCCACTGGTAACGCCAAGTGTCCACTTTGTTCGGTGCCCGCCGCTCGCGCAGCAGCACACGTCCCTCGCGATCGTGTTCGTAGCGCAGGCTTCCGGCTTGCCGCAACAGTGTGCCGGCGTAGGCGCGCGGGCCCGCCAGGTCGTTATGGATACCGGGCACCGCGGAGGTCACGTTGCCCGCCGGGTCGTAGTGATAGCGTTCGGACACGCCGGTGGCCTGCCAGTGAACGGTAGTGACCTGGCCCGCGGCGTCGATGTCGAATCGCTTCGTGCCGGAGAGCAAGTCCCGCACCTCGGCTGGCGAGTTGTCGGGATGGTAGGCGAATGTCCTGCGTTGCAGAGTATTCGGCCCAGCCGCGAGTGTCTGTGCACCGAGTCTGCCCGCCGGGTTCCACTGCTGGGAAAGCAGTGCGCCGGTGCCAATCCGTCGTTCCACCTCACGTCCCGCCGGATCGTAGGTGAACCGCATGGTTTCACCGGCAGTGCGCAACTCCACGGGCAGATCGGCCGCGTTGTAGGCCCAGAAGCTCTCAGCACCCGTCGGCGTCCTGCGGTAGGTCCGACGGCCGAGAGCATCGTAGCGTGAGGTAACCCGGTGTCCGTTGACGCTCTCCCCCACGACCCGTCCGGTCGGGTCGTACTCGAATACCACGTCGGCATCGCGATTGCGGGCACGCAGGAGACGGCCGACGGCGTCGTAAGCGAACGTTGTGGTCACGCCGCCTGATACTCGCTGTGTCATCTGGCCACGGGCATCCCAGGCAATCGAAATGGCCTGGCCTTCGGCGTTGACACGCTCGACGAGCCGCCCGGCGCTGTCGTAGGTGTAGTGCTGCGTACGACCATCGAAATCGGTCTCCCGCACCAACTGCCCAGCCGCGTCGTGCTCGTAGCGCCACACCAGACCGTGCTGGTTGGTGACGGCGATCAGCCTGAGTTCGGTGTCGTATGTGTACCGCAGCCGAGTGCCGTCCGGGGACAGCTCCCCGGTGGGGAAGTCGAAGTGCCCGTACTCGACATGGGTGGCCTGGCCCACCGCGTCGATCTTCTCCTGGACAACCCCGTCCGCGGTGTACCGCCAGCGGTGAGTCGCGCCGTCCGGTGACGTGAGCGATAGGGGCATGCCCTCGACCGTCCACGTGAAGCGGGTGTTCCCGCCAAGCGGGTCGACGACCGTGCTGGTGCGGCCGAACAAGTCATAGGTGTAGCGGGTGACAGCGCCAGCCGGGGACGTGACCTTGATCGGCAAGCCTGCGGCGTTCGTCTCGACAGTGGTCGCGCCGCCCAGTGGGTCGGTGACGGAGGTGAGTCCGCCGACCGCGTCGTAGGTGTAGGTGGTACGTGCGCCTGACTCGTCGACGGTGGCGGTGACGGTGCCGTCGGCGCCGTATTCGTTGCGGGAGGCCGAGCCATCGGGATGCACTGTGGCGATCAACCGGTGCGTGGCGTACTCGTACACCGTCCGCGCGCCGTCGGGATAGGTGACAGCGGTGAGTTCACCGCTGTCGTTGTACTCGTGGCGCGTGATGTTGCCGAGCGGATCGATGGTGGCCACCACGTTGCCGAACAAGTCTCGCTCGTAGCGAGTCGTGCGACCCAAGGGATCGAGATGGCTGCGCACACGCGACGACGCATCGAGATGATAGGTGCTGGTGTTGCCGAGCGAGTCGACGTAGGTGGACACCATGTTCTCGGTGTCGTAGCGGAAGACTCCGCTCAGGAAGTCCCCGGCGCCTGTCGTCCGTATGCAGCGGCCGGACTCGTCGTAGGCGTACTCGTACCACATCCCGGACCGGCTCACCCAGCGCACGATCCGGCCATCGGGGTCGTAGGAGAACTGCATCGGACGGCCGGAAGAGTTGACGACCTCGGCGAGGTCGCCGGCATCGTCGTAGTGATAGCCGGCGATTCGGACGTCCGGCTCGCCGTCCGGCGTGGCCATCCACAAGCCGGTGACCCGGCTTGACTCGGTGTCGATTCGCACTTCGTAACCACCGTGATGCCGGACGGCTCGCGGGGTGCCGTCCGGCTCGCGGTCGATCGTCAGCCACTGGCTCTGCCCGCCAGTGACCGTGGCCAGCAGGAAAAGGCCCGGGTGACCGGCAACCGGAGCGAAGCCGAGGGTCCGGTCCCGGCTCGGATCGGTGATCGTCCACGTGCCATCGCCGACGCGAGCCAGCGGCCAGCGAGGGCCGCTGTGGGGCAGCACCGGGCGCTGGTCCGCGGGCAGCGGGTAGACCAGCGCCATTCCATCGTCGGCGACGAAGACGGCCTGGCCGGCATCCAGCCGCACCCGCTGATCCAGCGTCGAGGCCCAGGACCTGCCGAAGGACCTGCCCGCCCGGTAACTCGACACGTGGGTCCGCCGCAGCACCAGGGAAAGCAGCCCAGGCAGGTCGATATCGGTCTGGCCCAGCACAACCTCACCGGTGGCGATGTCGACCGGGTCCGACACCGTCGGCCGCTGGTGTGCCGGCACGTCGGTCGGCAGCGGATCCTTGAAGTCCGCCACCTGCGCCGCCGGGTCCGGCTTAACCGGCTTGCCGCCCACTGATACGAGTTTCGCATTGCGATCCGGATCGCCACGGACCGTGCCATCTGGTGAGGCATTGCCGTTTTTGGGCGGCGGTGGGGTGTCCGGCTTGTTCGTCGATCCCGACGGGGAGGTGGACCCATTGGGGCCGTCCTTCCCACCCGGGGCCGGCGTGGGCATGTCGTTGCCAGGCGGGTTCGGCGATCCGCTCGGATCGGTCCTGGGCGGCGGTGGTGAGATGTCCGGCTTCGGGGTCGGACTCGCGCCCGACGGTGTCGTGCCGCCGCCCTTGGGCAAGTCGACGCCCTTGGGGGTGGCGCCCGGCGGGTCTGCCTTGGCCGGAGGCGGTGTGGTCTTGCCTGGCTTGACGTTCTTGAGTGCCTTGTTCACGTCACCGAACGTGCTGCCCAGTTTCTTGAGCATCGGGGCGAGCTTGCCCAGTGCCTGCACCAGCTTCGTGGTCATGCCGGCGATCTTCGAGGCGGTCTTGGCGATCGCGCCGACGACCTGCGGCACGACCCAGGCCATGCCGATACCGAGGGTGAACAGCACCTGCAACGCCCAGCTGATCAAATGCCCGACCAGTTCGGCGATGATGTCACGCACCAGCGTGCGCACCGCCGCCACGACCTCCCCGGCCGTGGCGATCCCGCTGGACGCGCCCTCAGCCGCGGATTTCGCCGCTGCGATCAGATTGGCCGTGTCCGCGCCACGCGCCCGATAGGCATCCGCGGACTCCCCAGTCCACGCGGCCGTGTCATTCTTGACCTGGTCGGCCAGATCAGCACTGATCGAGCCGAGTTCGCCGGCGATGTTCTTCCACGTCTCCGCGTGCGCCTTGATCTGGTCCGGATCACCGGTCAGCTCGTCGAGCGCGTCCGACAACGGCCCGACGTGCTCGATCAACCAACCCACACCCGCCGCGAAGATCGCACCGAACGGATCCAACGCCATACCCAGCGCATCCAGCGCGGTCCCCGCCGCGCCCAGCACACCCGACGCCCAGTCACCGCTCTCGATGGCCTTGCTCGTGTCGTTCACCGATTCCAGCAACGGCACACCACTGAACCCCTGCGTGGAGTCCTGCCGTTCAGCCACCAACGGATTACTCATGGGCTCCTCGGGGCGTCAGGCATCGCACGGGCGAATCCCACGAGATATTAACGGGCGTTTGCCTTGGCCCGGGCTTTTTTCGTTCTGGTGGCTAGTTTCCGCGGTGTAACGTTGTAGGTGCCGACAATGGCGTCCACGCAGGTCAAGCAGCGTGGTGGTACTCGTGGAGGATGCCGCCGAGTCGATCTTGTCGTTGGATGTCGAGGTGCGTGAGTACGGCTGGGTCGGTGATGGGTTCTGGTAGTGCGCGTTGTGGTGCTGCGGCATGTAGCGCGCGGTGAGGTCGATGCTGGTTGTAGAAGTCTTCGTACTCGCGAAGTGCGCGTAGTAGATGTGCTTGGTTCAGGATGAGTGTGCGGTCGAGGAGTTCGGTTCTGCAGGTGCGGATCCAGCGTTCCATGATCGAGTTCATGCGTGGTACGTGGATCCCGGTCTTGACGATCGTGATCCCGCTGTCGGCAAGCACGGTGTCGAAGGCGGCGGTGTACTTGGTGTCGCGATCCCGGATCAGGTACTTCACCGTGGTGGCGCCGGCGTCCTGGAGATCCATCATGAGATTTCTGGCCAGTTGAGTGGTCCAGGCCGCCGTGGGGTGTGCGGTCGCGCCGAGGATGCGGACGCGGCGGGCGGCGTGCTCGATGACGGCGAGGACGAACAGTCTGGTGCCGGTGAGGAATCGGGTTTCGAAGAAGTCGGCGGCGAGGATGGCGTGTGCTTGGTTGCGTAGGAAGGCAGCCCAGGTTAGGTGATCGCGGCGAGGCGCCGGTTCGACGCCGTTGCTCTTAAGGATTTCCCAGACGGTGGACGGAGCGACCGTGATGGCCAGGGCGGCGAGTTCGCCGGGGATACGTCGATAGCCCCAGTTCGGGTTTTCGCGGGCGAGCCGCAGGACAAGGGCCCGGATGCTGCGGATGGTGCGCGGTCGGCCTGGTCGTGTCGGGCGGGATGCTCGCGCGTGACGGCCGCGGAGCAGGTCACGGTGCCAGCGCAAGATCGTGTCGGGGGAGACGATCAAGTGGAGCTGCCGCAGTGTTGGTCTGGGGATGCGATGCAGCAGTGCGGCGAGGAACGCGCGGTCGGGCGGGGTGAGATGTGGTTTGCCGACTTGCCGCTGCAGGACTGTGAGCTGGTGGCGCAGGGCCAAGATCTCGATGTCCTTGTCGGCGCTGCTGGTCGGCAGTAACCGGAGGAACGCGAACACGCCGGTGAGAGCAAGGTAGGGGAGTCGCAGCAGCACGACGCAGCATCATGGTGTGTTCGCCCAGTGGCGCTTTGTCTAGGGCTGTCGGAGATCTGCAGGTCAGGTCCCATGGATGTAGTTGTCGGCACCCACAGGGTTGGACGGGGAAGATCTCGTGCCAGCGGTGTCGGGGGAGTAGCGAGGACACGGTGGCGAACCAGAAACGGTCTGCTGGTTCGTATCGGACTTGGCCGGTGATCTGGCGGCGGAGGACGGCGTCTCGTGTCGGAGTGCAAGCAGTTCGGCGTCCTTGGTGATGTCACGGCGCAGCAGCACGGTCGGAACCGACAGCAGTCGTCGGGCCAGGTGGTAGAGCAGTGACACGATCACTGGACCATGATCCCAACGGCTTACTCGGCGTCCGGACCAGGCGCGACGGCTTTTCGAGCGGCACAGGCGCGATGCCGACGACACAGCAAGCACTGCTCGTGCCCTGCCACCACAAACGCCGTCCACCGCAGCCCGATCACCGGCAGGTCCGATCCCGCGCCAAGGCTCGCAGACTACTCCGCACCCAGCGTGCTCAGGACCTCATCAAGAAGCACAGTTACGTCGCTTGACGTGCAGCGATGACTTTTCGAGCGGTACAACCCCCGAAGCGGAGTACGTGCGCGCGAACACCTTCGTACACGGATCTGTGACTTCTACTCTGGCTGCCGGGTACGGGCAGGCTGCGCCCTACGTGAGATGAAGACAGCGAGCAGGGCTGTCTACATGAACCTGATATCCGGTGTCCGGGTCCGCGGCCTACGGCTGTGCCGACGACAGTTGGTTGCCCGGCGTGCCTTCGGTCAACCAGCATTCAAGCCGGTGATCAGCACACGGATCATGATCACCGACGCGTGCGGCGCGACTCTCCGCGGGACCACCAAGTTGGGTCGGCTCGACCTTGACATTGGATTTCTTCTCCTTTGTGAATCGGCCCACCGAAAGCCGTCGGCTTTCGGTGGGCTCCTCATCTGATCAGCAGGGGGTGGTGATCCACCTGTGGGAGAGCAGGAATACCGGGCCGATCCGGCCTTCCCAGCCCTGTCCCATGCAACCGTTGTAGGAGGTGTAGTTCGTTCCTTGGTAGAAGGCGACGGCGGTGAAGGCCGGGGATGTTCCGTGGTTGGTCACGAACACTGCCTGCCTCGTACGGGCCCATGAGCAGCGGATGCTTCCCGATGACCAGTCAGGGTCAGCGTCACTCCAGGTGCATTTCTGCCCGAGATCGTTGTAGAAGCACGCGTTGCCCGCCGGACAGTCCGCGAACGAGTCCGGGGTGACGGACTCGGCTGTAGCGGCGCCGCCAGCGGCAAGCAGCATGATTATGATTCCCGAAACGATGACAAATAGACGTTTCATGTAAAGCCTCGACAATTCGAGTCGGTGGATATTTCTTCTACGGTGCATACATGCTGGGGTCAGCACACAGGCGTGTTGCCAGCCAGCAATATCAAGCGAGCGACGTCCGCCACTGGATCACCGAATGGAACACCGCACCCAAGCCATGAGTCTGGACCACGACTGCCGAACCGATCTCGGCGCTCTCACTCTCGCCGTATACTGTCGACGACTAGAAACACGCTGTTCCTTTCTGACGGCGGGAACCGCCGTCGTCAACAATGTGGCCCTCAATTCATTCGCCTTTGCCGTAAATATCTGCCCGCTGAGGCGTGTTGATGTCCATGAAGGACTGAACTCGTAATCTGTAGCCGATCTTGCTTCGATGGCCTACTTGGCACCTTCTTGCCAGACCGATCTTGATCCGGGTCGTTTCGCTCTCCACCGGTATAGCGCCGCAGCCGCTGTCCAGCACCATGACCGGCAACTGGACAAACAAAATATCTTGTTCTTTCGATCTTCGGCGGCTCTTAGTTGACGTTCTGTCAGTCCACATGCGGGCTGTTCGTCACGATCACGCGTCATGACGGGCTACTGGGGGCTATAGTCCACGGGACGGTTGTCCAGAGATAACAACTGGACAAAAGGGCGGGGTTGAATTTGATCAGGGGATCGGGTCGTGGGGAGACGTGAGCGTTTTCTTGATCCTGATACAGGTCTGGTGCAACGGTTCGCGTTCGAGTTGCGTCAGTTGCGGGACTCAGCCGGCCGGCCGAGTTACCGGGAGCTGGCCCAGCGCGCACACTATTCAGTCACAGCGTTATCCGAAGCGGCCGGTGGTAGGACGTTTCCGTCGCTGGCTGTCACGCTGGCATATGTCCAGGCATGTGCCGGTGACCGTGACATGTGGCTGTCGCGCTGGCAGGCGGTGTCCGATGAGCTGGCGCCCGACAGTGATGATGACGATGTGGCGGCGGCCCCGTATCTGGGGTTGGCGACGTTCCGGCAAGAGGACGCCAACCGGTTTCACGGCCGAGGCCGCTTGATCGAAGAATTGTGTTCCCGGATCGAGAGAGATCCATTTCTCGCTGTTTTCGGCGCGTCCGGCATCGGAAAGTCATCTTTGCTGCGGGCCGGATTGCTGCCCGCGATCGGCCGGGGAGACGTCGCCGGCGGCGAGCACTGGCCGGTCATCCTGTGCACGCCCGGTCGGCGCCCGATCGAACAGCTGGCCATCCAATTGGCGAACTTGAACGGTATCTCCGCGGTGCCGGTCGCCACGCAACTCGCGGCCGAACCGGGCAGCGTCGGTGTGCTGGTCAAGCAGATGCTGGCCACTCGTCCAGAGCAGGCGCGTCTGGTGATTGTGGTCGACCAGTTCGAAGAGATCTTCACACTCTGTCCTGACGAGCAGGAACGGACGAGGTTCATCGACTGCCTTCTTGCGGTCGCCGAGGGGTGTGACGGGCAGGCCCGGATCGTGCTGGGTGCGCGGGCCGACTTCTACGCCCGATGTGCCCGGTACCCAGGGCTGGTGGCGGCCTTGCGGGACCGGCAGGTGCTGGTAGGGCCAATGGAGGCCGACGATCTGCGGTGCGTGATCCGAGAACCGGCAGTAAGCGCGGGATTGACCGTGGAGAAGGCACTGGTGGAAACGATCGTCGCGGACGCACGGGGCGAGCCGGGAGCCTTGCCGTTGATCTCGCACGCGTTGCTGGAGACGTGGAAACGCCGCTCCGGTGACATGGTCACCTTGGCCGGCTACCAACGAACGGGCGGCGTCCATGGGGCGATCGCCCAGACAGCCGACCGGGTCTACGACGAGTTCGACAGCGAGCGACAGCGGATTGTCCGGAACATCGTTCTGCGCCTGACCGCCCTCGGCGAGGGCACCGAGGACACCCGACGACGCGTCACGCGCACCGAACTGCTCAGCGGCTCGGACTCACCAGCCGTGGCCACCGTGCTGGCCAGGCTGACCGCGGCACGCTTGGTGACCGTCGGCAAGGACACCGTGGAAGTGGCGCATGAGGCGCTGATTCGCTCCTGGCCACGGCTGCAGGCCTGGCTGGTCGAGGACCGCGAGAGCTTGGCGGCTCACCGGCGGCTGACCGAGACTGTCATCGAGTGGGAGCGCCACGGCCGCGACGAAGGGCTGCTGTACCGGGGAGCGCAGCTGGCGGCGTGGCAGATCCGGCCGCAGGACAGCCTCAACGACGCCGAGCGCACCTTCCTGGCCGACAGCCACCGCGCGAAGATACGTGAACACCGCACGCGGCGCCGACGCGTCCGTTTGACCATCGGTGGCCTTGCATCGGCGACGGCAGCGGTGACGGTTCTCGCGGTCCTCGCGTGGCTGTCGGCCGATCGAGCCGAGAACGAGAGCCGGCTCGCCTTCAGCCGCCAGCTCGTCGCCACTGCCCGCGCCCAGCTGCAGCTCGATCCGGAACTCGGCCTGCTGCTCGCCAAGGAAGCATTCCGGACCAACCCGAACGCAGACAGCGAGGCCATGCTGAGCCAGGCCGCCGTCGCCTCACATGTTCGCGCCAGCATCCCCGCGCACCAAGGAAAGGTCACCGGGGTCGCGTTCAGCCCGGACGGCAAGCACCTAGCCACCAGCGGTGCGGACGGCATGGTCCGGGTATGGGCGTGCGATCACGGCCGGGTGTCCACAGCCAGCCCTGTTGAGCTGGCCGGCCACCACGGCGAAGTATGGAACCCGGTGTTCAGCCCGGACGGGAACCGGATCGCCGCGGCCGGTATCGACGGCACGGCAACCATCTGGGACTGGACATCCGGCGCCCCTCCGCTGCTGCTGCAAGGACATCAGGACAAGGTGTGGAGCGTGGCATTCAGCCCGGACGGGCAACAGGTGGCCAGCGCCAGCCAGGACGGCACCCTGCGGATATGGACCATCAACGGCAGCGAACTCACTGTGTTGCGCGGCCACAACGAGCGCGTGCTCGGCGTGGCATTCAGCCCCGACGGACGGCGCCTGGCCAGCAGCGGCGGCGACAACACCGTCCGGATCTGGACACTGGACGACACGCGCGCACCGATCGTGTTGCGGGGCCACGAGAACTCGGTGGAGTCAGTGGCGTTCAGCCCGGACGGACAGCACCTGGCCACCGCCAGCACCGACGGCACGGTGCGGGTGTGGGACACGGACGGCTCGCCCGGCTCGGTGGTCCTCGGCACCCACGACGGCACCGCGGAAAGCGCCACCTACAGCCGTGACGGCCGCTGGATCGCCAGCACCGGCAACGACGGCACCGTACGGGTCTGGAACGCCACCAGCCATGCTCGTCCCTTGGTGCTGCGCGGACATCACGGCACGGTTTGGGCAGCGGCATTCGACCCCGACGGCTGGCAACTCGCCAGCGCCAGCGACGACGGCACCGCGCGGGTCTGGGACATCGACGAAGTCGGCGACGCGACCGTGCTGCGCGGACACGACGGACCGGCACGGGGCGCCGTGTTCAGTCCGGACGGCCGCACACTGGCCAGCGCCAGCGACGACGGCACCGTTCGAATCTGGGACACCACTGGGAAAACAGAGCCCAGGGTGCTGCACGGGCAGGACGGACTGCTGCTCCAGGTGACGTTCAGCTCAGACGGACAGCGCGTGGCCAGCGTCGCCGACAACGGCACCGTGCGGATACATATGGTCACCGGCAAGAGCACACCGGTAGTGCTGCATGACCCAGGACCGGTATGGCAGGTGGCGTTCAGCCCGGATGGACAACGCCTCGCCGCCGCGAACCGCAGTGGTTCCATCCGGATCTGGAACACCACCACCGGGGCCGATGAACCAACGCAGCTCCAGGGCGATCAGGGCGCGTTGTGCTACGTCGCGTGGAGCCCGGACGGGCGGCACATCGCCAGCGCCGGTCCCAGCGGCACCGTACTGGTCTGGGACCTCACCCGGACAGGCGCACCCGCCGTGTTCCGCGGCCATCAGGGGCTGGTGTGGACAGTGGCCTTCAGCCCGGACGGAAAACGCCTCGCCAGCGGCGGAAACGACGGCACCGTCCGAATCTGGAGTATCAGCGGCGAAACCGACCCCTTGGTGCTGCACGGCCATCAAGGGGTGGTGTGGAGCGTGGCGTTCAGCGCCGACGGCCACACCCTGGCAACCAGCGGCAATGACGCCACTGTACGTCTGTGGCAATTCACCAGTACCCGAGATCCCCTGCAACTGCAGGGTTTCCGCGCTTCAGTGGAGACCGTGACCTTCTCCACCGACGGCAGACTGGCCACGGCACACGACGACGGCACCGTACGCATCTGGCGGTGCGAAGTGTGCCGACCGATCAACGACGTCCTCGCCTTCGCCGACCAACACCTCACCCGACAACTGACAGCCGAAGAACGCAAGACATACCTCAACGAGCCGAGCGCATGACGACCCGGCGGCATGCCTGAACCGTAGCGCATGATCGTGGGACCTGTGGTCGCGACTGCTGTACCGGATCTTCGTTCGGCCGGGTGTGGGGTGCCAGAAGTCGGCCCTGCGGCGCTGACCTACGTCAGGCCGCTATCGGCTCGTACTCGTTGATCAATCGGTCGTTTCACACGAAAAGATAAGGCGACGACGAGAACCCGCACCGAGCCACGGGACGACTTCGCAACTTGTCCAACATCCTGTCATGCCGCTGATCGAGCGTGTTACTTGATCATGCCGCTCGACACCCGCACATGCCGAATCGCGGATGTTCGGCCGTCGACGAAGCTCGCTGTCAGGACGGCCTGGGACTGCGTCGGGAGCGGAACCTCTCTGTGTCAAGCTGTTGGGGCGGAGAGGCCCCGCGTAGGACGTTCACGATGAGCGCCGTATCCAGGGGAACCGGCGTTTTCTGGTGAGTTTGTCCAGGGCGCGTTGTGCCTTGGACGCCAGTTCCTTGTCGTCGGACTGGGCGGCTTGTTCGAGTGCCGCTATGGCGCCTAGGGTGTCTCGTTGATTCTTGCGGAGGATACCCAGCTGGTAGGCGGCGGCGTGGCTGCCACGTTCGGCACCACGACGGTAGGCCGCCTCGGCGGCGGCCAGGTCATCGCGGGCTTGCAGGAGCATGCCGTGTTTGTATGCGCCGTCAGCGTCGCCGCGTTCGTCCATCATGCGCAGCAGCGCCTCGGCCTGGTCAACGTTGCCCAGCTCGCGGAGCAACTCCTGCACGTCCATTTGTTCCAGGGCCCCCGGCTGCCGGGTGAGTTCGGCGAGATCGGCGCGCCAGTCGATGCCGGGTAGCACCGACCCCGGTATCCCGGCCGGCCGCCCAGCCGCCACGTACTCGCGAAGCTGTTGGATCTGTCGTGCCAGGAGTTGGGCGGCTGCACGGAAGTTCTCCGACACCTCGCCGTCCTCCATGTCCAGCTGATCCAGCAACCGCAGCACCTCGGAGATGGCGTCGGCGGCTTCGGTGAGCTGAGTGCGGCACAGCGCCCGTGTGAAGGCGAACGCGTGAAGCGCCTTGATGAATTCGTCCCGCACAATTGGTTCGGTTCGATCGGTGTCGAGCCGTCGCAACAGCCGCACCGCTTCCGCGGTCCGGTCCAGCGCGGGATCGATGCGGACACGCAGCGCTTCGATCATGCCTATATTGCGCAGCGCGTGCGCGGTGCGGAAATCGATCACGCGGTCGAGCCGCTTGTCGCGAACGGCGCCAGCCTTCAGCGTGGCGGCCACAGCATTGTGCATGACATCGGTGTCCTGCTGAAATACGTCGATAGCCTCGGCAAGACGGCCGGCTCTCATGAGTTCCTGGGCCTGTTTCTCCAGCCTGCCAAGGCGGAATGCGAAGAGTTCGATGCCGGTGAGCCAGAAGTCCGGCTCACGGTCCGATAACCCATCCTCCACGGTGCACCTCTCTTGGCCAGGGTTATGTTTCCTGGGTGCCCGATGTGTGCGGTCCCGCGCGCCGGGTGTGGGTGATCTCGAAACTACCGCCATGCCCTCTGGCGATGGCTGCCCCGACCTCGGCGTCCAGTCTGATACCGAGCTTGACTTCGGTCTCGTCCAGTAGTACCAGCGCCTGCGCGAACTTGCCAGGCACAACGCGCATCACTTCCCGTCACTGCTGACAGGTATCACCCCAGCCGGCCACGCTCACAGTGGATCGTGGCCCCGGGTGTGCCGCAGGATCGAGCTGATCTGACCGGCATCGGCTACACACGTTCCGGTAGTTGTCAAGTCCAATTGAGACGGTTTGTGCCTATGGGGTTGGCTGTGGCTGTGCGATGGGTTGGTTGATCCAGGCCACCTCGGGCAGCTTGGGTGGCCAGGGCCGGCGGGTGAAGCGTTCCGGGTGCGCCGCGTAGGCCCGGCTGAGCGTGGCCTGACGCTGCACCTGGACCTGCTCGGCGGTGCCGAAGTGCACCGAGGCCGGGGTGTGCATTCCGATCCCGGAGTGTCGGTGTTCGTGGTTGTAGGACAGGAAGAAACCTTCACAAAACGCGCGGGCATCCGCCAGTGACCCGAACCGGTCGGGGAAATCAGGCACGTACTTCATGGTCTTGAATTGTGCCTCCGAATTATCCGGAGTTCCGGATAACTCCGATTATGCCGAGCGGGTGGTTATGCCGGGGCGGCCCGCGCAGGTGGGTATCGGGGGCTGGTGGGGCGATGGTTTCGCGGTGAACGACCCGGCATAACTACAGGCTGTCGAGGTAGGCGAGCAGGGCATCGGGAGGGCGGTAGCGTTTGGAGGGGACTCCGGGCGGGCTGGTCCGGGCCAGTGCACGTTGTTTGACGGCTAGGTCGGCGTGGAGGTAAATCTGTGTGCTGGCAATGCTTTCGTGCCCGAGCCACAACGCGATCACCGAAATATCCACGCCCGCTTCGCGTAAGAACATCGCGGCACTGTGCCGCAGGGTGTGGGGCGTGACTCGTTTTCCTGTCAGCGACGGACATCGGGCTGTCGCCGCGGCGGCGTACTTGGTGACGAGCCATTCGACGGCATCAGTGGTCAGCGGTGTGCCGTGGCGGGTTGCAAACAATGGAGAATCGGGATCGCCGGGCTGGGCACGTAACCATTCCCGCAGCGTGGCGACGGTATGGGCGGTCAGGGGTGTGCATCGTTGTTTGCGGCCCTTGCCGTGGCAGCGGACGTTCGCGCCGGCGGTGAGGGTGACGTCGCCGCGGCGCAGCCGAGTGAGTTCGCTGACGCGCAGTCCGGTTTGGACGGCGAGGGTGAGCAGGGTGTGGTCGCGGCGCCCGAGCCAGCTGTCGCGGTCGGGTGCGGCGAGGATCGCTTCGACCTCCGGTTTGGTGAGGAACGAGACGATCGCCCGGTCGTAGCGTTTCTGCGGGATCGACAGCACCCGCGCGATCACCTGTGCGTGCTCGGGGTGCTCGAACGCGGCGAACCGGAACAACGAGTGGATCGCCGCGAGACGGGCGTTGCGGGTCCGGACGCTGTTGCGCCGCGCGGTTTCCAGGTGGGTCAGAAACGCCACGATCGTCGGGGCGTCGAGATCGGTGATGTCGAGATCGTTTGGGGCGGTATGGTTTCGGTCGGCGATGAACACCAGCAACAGCCGGAACGTGTCCCGGTATGCTGCGATGGTGGCCGGGCTTGCCTGCCGCTGGAGGACAAGCCGGTCGGTGAAGAACTTCTGCAGGGTGGGGGCCAGCGGGCTCATGGCAGTTCTCCCAGCACCTCGTCGAGCCGCTGGCCCACGACCGCGAACAGTTCCGGTGCCGCTTGCAAGTACCAATACGTCGAGACCGGGTCGCCGTGGCCGAGAACCGCTGACAGCAGCGGGATTCGGGTATCGACGTCGACGCGTTGCCGGTGCCAGTCGAGCAGTTGGTTGACGGCGAAACTGTGGCGCAGATCGTGAATTCTCGGGCGGATGCGTTGTCCCCGTCCGGTGAGACCGGCGCGGTCGATCAAGACCGGGAACGTGGCGTGCAGGGAATCCTTGTTCATGCGCGTGCCGCGGATCGAGACGAACAACGCCGGCGACAGCGGTGCTGGGAAGTGCCGGTCGACAGTGTCGAAGTAGTTGTGAACGGCGCAGATCGTCGTGTCGTGCAACGGAATTCGCCGACTACCGCGTTTGGCGTGCCGTACCCGCAGCAGCCGGGCGGGCTCGTCGATGTCACCGCGGTTCAGGGCGAGGGCTTCGCCCAGCCGCAGGCCGGTGACCACCAGCAGGCCGATGAACGTCTCGTAGGTCGCTGCCCGCAGCGGTGGTTTCAGGTCGCGGGCCGCGGCCATCAGCGTGGTGATGTCGGTGTCGGAATACAGATACGGTGCGATCCGCTGCTGGCTGGCGGGCAGCAGATCCCGCGGCGGGATCTCGGTGGCAGGGTCGAGATTGTGCAGGTATTCGGCGAAGCCGCGGACCATCCCCAATCGCTGGCGCCACCAGATCGGTCCGGCACCAGAAGGCTGGACAGCCCAGGCCAGCGCCAGCTGTGTGGTGACGTGTTCGGCGTCGTTGCGGCGCAGGTAGTCGACGAAGTCGGGTAACAGCCGTGCGTGATCGGTGAGCTGGTAGCCCAGGCTGCGGCGAAGGGTCAGATACGAGTCGACGGCGGCGTGCAGATCGGTCATCGCGCACCTGGCCATGGCCGTGCCAGTTCTGTCGCGGTCGTGGGATCGACGGTGGCGTAGCAGGCGGTGACACCAACGTTGCGGTGCCGCAACACCTGGGCGACATCGGTCCACGAACTGCCGTGGCGCAGCAAGTGCGCCGCCGCGCCGTGACGTAGCAGGTGCGGCCCGGTGGCTGGCATCCCTGCCCGCCCGGCCAGCCGGGTGACCACGTCACAAACACCACCGGCGGTCATCGTGCCTTCGGGTGCCCGCACGCTCGTGAACAGCGCCCGGCACCGCGGCGGAACCCGGCGACGATCATCGCGCAGGTAGGCCACGACCGCCGCGCCGACATCGGCGGGCAGTGGGAGCACCTCGTAGCGGTTGCCTTTGCCGCAGACGGTGACCTCACCACGGTGCCAGTCCACCTCGTCGACCGTCAGCGCGGCCACCTCACCAGCACGAAGTCCCAATCGCCACAACACGATCACGATCGCGTGGTCACGCAACCCGACCAGGCGCTGCCGGTCACAGCCCGCCAGTAGACGCCCGACATCCGCGTCGGTGAGTTCACGAGCAAGACTGCGCCGATGTCCCGCGACTTTCGGCAGCGTCGTTCCGAGGGCGTCCCCGATCACGCCGGTGACGTGGAGGAAGCGCAGCAACGACGCCAACGCCGTCATCGTCTTCTTCGACCATCCGACGCTGGAACGCGCGCAGACCGCTTCGGCATAAGCTGTCACCTCACCAGCCGACAGGTCTTCCAGCCGGTGGTGCCGGGACTGGACGTCACGGCAGAAACGTTCAGCGACACGCAGATTGACCGAGACGCTGCCCGAGGCGAGACCTCGTTCGCTGACCAAATAGCCGCGATACTGTTCGAGTAGGCACTCGACCGGATCGGTGCGTGCCGACTCGTCCGGTGGCACCGCACCGATCTCGCGGAGATAATCCACCACGAGCGCGAAGTTGGCCGCCGACACCAGGGTCACCAACCCGTTCGCGCGGCGGGCACTGACCAGCCCGGTCACGCACTCGGCGTTCAAATCTGCTGCGGTGAGGCGATTCTCGTGCAGCCATCGACTCAGTGCCCGCAGTTGGCGCAGCCGCCAGCGCACCGAGTCCGGCGCATAACCCTGGCACTCAAGCTCTGCCTGGAACCCGTTGGCATATAACGCAAGAGGGCCAGCAATGCCCATTACCCGACGCTGTTTCATCTCAGCCTCCTCTGAACGACGAATCGGACAGAGCAAGCATGAGCCCGCAGCCTGTAGTTATGCCGAGTCGTTCACCGCGAAACCATCGCCCCACCAGCCCCGATACCCACCTGCGCGGGCCGCCCCGGCATAACCACCCGCTCGGCATAATCCGAATACGGGTTGTCGTTCGAGGTTCGAGGGCGGGAATGCGACCGCAGCACTCCGAGGTCGGTCAGGAGTTCGGAGACTGGTTTGGAGACCATCGCCCCGCCGCGGTCGGCGTGGATGGTGTGCGGCTCGCATCCGTTACGGGCAATGGCATCAGCCAGGAAATCCTTGGCCACAACCGCGTCCTCGGCCGCGGCGACCAGCCAGCCGGTGACATACCGGGAAACGATATCGAGGATGACGTAGCACTTGTACCACATCCCTTTCACCGGTCCTTTCAACGCGGTGATGTCCCAGGACCACACCTCGCTGGGTCCGTGGGCGACCAGCTCCGGGCGGATCCGGGGCGGATGAGTGGCCTGACGGCGGCGTTCGGAGACCTGGCCGGCGGCGCGGGCGATGCGGTACATCGTGGAGATCGAGCAGTGGTAGCGGCCTTCGTCCAGTTCCCGGGCCCAGACCTGCGGGATGGCCAGGTCTCGATAGGCAGGGCTGGTCAACAGGTCCAGCACGGCGGTCCGTTCGGTGTCGGTCAGTGCTGAGGGTGGTGGTCTGCGGGGCAGCCATGGACCGTGTTTGACTGCTGCAGGTTTGGTGTGTCGGTAGTGGGTGGCTCGGGGATATCCCGGTCAGCGCGCAGGATTTCTGCACCGACACGTCCGCTGAGCGCAGTTCGGTGAACGTGGTGGTCAGGATGTCGTCGGCGGCTTGTCGTTGTCCGCACTCTCGGAGAGTTCTTCCAAGAGCGCGTGTGCTTTTCCCATGATGTCCAGCGCCAAGCGGGTTTTGGTGAGGTCGGCTTCCAGTTTCGCGTTACGGCGGCGGAGTTCTTCCAACTCGAGTTGCTCGGCTGTTTTCCTGGGGCGTTTCGAGGCAGCTGCTGGATCTGCCGGCCGGTGGGTCAGGGTGCCCGCGTCCCGGGCTCGTGCCCATTCGATGACGTGGGAGGAGTACAGGCCTTCACGGCGCAGGATCGCGCCTTTCTCGCCGTTCGGGGCGTTCTCGTACTCGGTGACGATGGCCAGTTTGTACTCCGTGGTGAACACCCGCCGGGACGGTCGTGGCGCGGGATCGGCCGCTGGGGTCGTCGGGCTGGGCTGGTCGTCAGACGGGGTGGACACGTACACAAGGATCTCCGATCCCGCCCTTGGTCAGGAACCCCGGTACTCACACCGGGTGTCTCACGCGATCCTGGCAAAGAGGGGGCGGGGTGTCCAGGGAGGTCAGTCGTGTGCTCGATTCCGTGACCAGCACGGTGTCGAGTGGTTCGTGAGGCGTGTTAGTGGCCAGTTCAGATTCCGGCTGGCCGCTGACAGAGGCGCGCGCACTTCGCCTCTCCTTTGATCCTTGCTGTCCTGGGCTGTTGCGAAGGTATAGGTCCAGGTGGTGTCGTTGGCCACCTGTTGGGGGACCACCACGTTGCCAGTCGGCGGGCCATCAACAGCAGGTGATCCACCGAGAGAACATGTTCCAGATCTACCTTGCGGACCGATCATGGCGACGGCAACCGAACGTCCGGAAATGCCGATGAGCAGACGTATGGTCGTCCTGGTCAGCTCGTATCCTCATCCTCCAGTGTGGGGATCACCGGCGACAGAAGGTGGTCTGCGTGCTCGGTGACCGTGCCTCGGACCAGCCGGAAGACACGGAAGCTCAGCATGTGCTCCGGGTGCTCGTCGTCGTGGACGTACAGCAGCCCGTATGACCCTGGGGCAAGCTGTCCGACTTTGACGAACAGGTCGACCACCGCTTCACCATGCTGCCCGCGATGATTCGGGTTCCCACCGAGGTGGATGTAGTACTCGCCATTCATCGGCTGAAGATCCATCAACGCGTAACCAGCCAGCTCGTCGACCAGGGCCTGGATCTCGCTGAGACGAAGAGGCGGTTCGTCGTCAAGCGCTTCAGCGGTCGAGCGAAGCGTTATCCACCCGTGGTACTCGAACATGGCGGAAGTCTAGAAGGCCAGGCGGTCGGGCCGCCTGCACATTAGCCGGCCAACATCCGCACATGCCGCTTATCGGTTGTTCGGGAACGCAGCGTTCGCCAATCGTCAGCGCGAAAACCTATTCCAGTTCTGCGCTGCGTCGGTGGCCCCGTCGGCGGCCCCACGACTGACAACGTGGTGGTCCCACAATGGACCAGCGACACAGGTGGAGCGCCCGGAGCGAAACGAAGGACGAACGACCTCGAGGTGCGTCGAGTGGTGTCCGTTGCCACTGAAGTTTGTCCCTCTGCCAGTGAAGTCTGTCCGACTGCGCCGCTCCGAACGGGGTAGGCGCTCATGGTCGGGCGGGTTCCCGGTCTCGGGGATCAATCGGGCAGTGGTTAGGGGTGAGTACTCCACCCACGAGATCGACTTGGTGCCGGAGGCCTACGAGCAGCGCCTGGACATCGACGTCACCAAGCTCGACCCCAGGTCGGGTTCGGGCCTGTGTCCGGGCGCCCGGGTATGCGCGGACCGGGCCGTGGGTTATTCCTCCCGGGTCGGACGGAGTACCCGGCGCACGGCGTCACGCAGCCACTGGTGGGCCCCGTCGGCGGTGTGGCGTGGGTGCCAGGCCATGCCGATCGTCAGTGGTGGCAGCGGCAGCGGGATTTCCAGCAGGCGCAGTCCCAGCGCGTGCGCCGCGTCGCTGAGTGGTGAAGAGGGCTCGCCCGGCAGCGCGGTCGGCATCAGGCAGACCACGTCGGTGACCGCGGCCAGTGCCATCGCCGCCAGATGTCCGGGCAGGACGGCGCTGACCCGCCGGCTGAGCCCGTGTTCGGCCAAGGCCGCGTCCAGCGGGCCGGTGAAGCGTCCCCGGCGGCTGACCGCCACGTGCTCGGCCGCCGCCAGCCTGGCGGGTGTCAGGGTTGTTTCGGCGAGCGGGTGCCCGCCCCTGACGCCGGCCACCATCCGCAGTGTGACCAGCTCTTCGACCCGGGTCTCCGGGTCGACGTGGTCGATGGCCCCGATCTCCAGATCGATCCGGCCCTCGCGCAGCGCGGGGCCCGCCTCCCACTCCTCGGCCAGCACCCGCAGCGAGACGCCCGGCACCTGGCGCCGGGCCAGCCCGAGCAGAGCCGGCGCCAGCGCCGCGCCGACCAGGTCCGAGGCCTGGACGGTGAAGGTGCGCCGCAGTGCGGCGGGGTCGATCCCGCCGCTCGGGGTGAGCAATGCCTCCAGCCGGCGCACCACCGCGGCGGCCTCATCCCGCAGCGCCTCGGCGCGGGGTGTGGGCACCATCGCCTGTCCTGCCCGCACCAGGAGCGGATCCTGGAGCACCCGGCGCAGCCGGGCCAGGGTGCGGCTCATCGCCGCGGGGGAGGTGCGCAGCCGCGCGGCGGCACGGGTGACGCTCTGCTCGGTCAGCAGGGCGTCGAGGGCGACAGCGAGGTTGGCGTCAAGGTTCGGGGAAGGGCTGCTCACCGGCATTATTCCGTTTCGGGCAATGATTGGATGCTGAAGTTCCCATTGTGGCAATGCGGTTCGGGTCTGCACGCTCAAGGCGCCGTACCAACCCGACATAGACCGCGAGGTTTTCATGATCGTCATTACCGCCCCCACCGGGAACATCGGCCGGCGACTGCTGTCACTGCTGGTCGAGGCCGCGCCCGCACGCGGAGAGGAGTTGCGCGTCGTGGTCCGCGATCCTGCCCGGCTCCCCGAGGCCGTGCGCGGACGGGTCGAGGTGGTCACCGGCTCGCACGGCGACGCCGCGACCGTCGAGCGCGCCTTCGCCGGGGCCGACGCCGTTTTCTGGCTGGTGCCGCCGGACGCCTCGACCACGCCCGACGAGGCATACAGCGGCTTCACCCGCCCGGCCGCGCGGGCGTTCGCCGCCCACGGCGTCGGCCATGTCGTCGGCGTCTCGGCGCTCGGCCGCGGCACCCCGCAGGCCGCCCAGGCCGGGCTGGTCACCGCCTCCCTGGCCATGGACGACCTGATCGCCGACTCCGGCGTCGCCTACCGCGCCCTGGCCTGTCCGTCCTTCTTCGAGAACCTGCTAGAGGAGGCCGACTCGATCCGCGAGAACGGCGTCTTCACCGACACCGTCGCCACGGACCGCCCGGCCCCGATGGTGGCCGTCGCCGACATCGCCGCGACGGCAGCCGGGCTGCTGCTGGACCGCTCCTGGACCGGCGTCGGCAGTGTTCCGGTGCTCGGCCCGCAGGACCTCTCGCCCAACGACCTGGCCCGCATCATGACCGAACAGTTGGGCCGCCCGGTCCGCTACCAGCGCCAGCCGCTCGACGAACTGCGGTCCACCCTGCTCGGCTACGGCCTCAACGAGGCGTTCGTCGAGGGCATGATCGACATGAAACGCGCCAAGGACCAGGGCCTGGACTCAGGCATCGACCGCTCGCCTCAGGCGGGCCAGGCCACCGGATTCGCGCAGTGGTGCGCGCAGACCCTCAAGCCCACCGTCCTCGCCACACCGGAGGCCGTCGATGCCCACTAACCGAACCGAGCCGCCGGTCACCGCGTTCATGCTGGTCAAGACCACGCCCGAATGGCTGGCGATGACCGTGCCCGAACGAGTCCAAGCCTTCACCACCCACGTCGTCCCGGTGATCGAGGCCCGCACCCACGGCGTCCGCTCTCGCTTCTACGACACGGAGTTCTACTCAGCGCGGGTCACCGACATCTGGGTCTGGGAGGCAGACGACCACGACGCCTACCGGCTGCTGATCGACGCGCTACGCGAAACCCCCTTCTGGGACCACTACTTCACCGTTGTCGACCTGCTCGTGGGCACCGAGAACGGCTACGCCCACACCTACGACCTGGAGCCGGTGGCCACCCTCACCACCTGACGCGAACGGCTGCCCCCTTCATCCCCGACGCCGGTTCCAGCGACACCGGAGAACCGGACGGCATCGAATCCCAGGCCAGCACACCGGCTGGCTCATTCGCCACAAGTGGCCGAGCAGCACCAATGCAGTAGCGGGACAAGGTTCAGTGGCACAAACCCGCGTCCGGACAGACTTCACTCGCAGAGGGACAAACTCCAGCGGCAACGGACAAGTGGCGGCACGCTTGATCGCGAGGAACGCCATAGTGCGGTCGAAACTGATCGACACTGATCACCACAGGTGATCAACATCTGCGGTCAGAATCCACGAACAAGTGCGGTCAAACTCGGAAAGGTAGTGCCGGGGTGACATGGTGAAGTCGGCCCGGGGCGCGGTTCCGGTCTTTCGACCGGTCCGTTTCCCCGGAGCCGCTTCCCGAACCGGGCATGCGGTGTGAAGCACCGCACCCGGCTCTCCACAAGTCTCGAGGGACGCGGCACGATCGGGTGATTGTCGTTTTGCTGTCTTGCGCGGTCGTTGAACGCCGACAATGGTGAGCGGCCAAGGGCGGCCGGATGCCTGCCCAGCACGGAACCACATATGGATCCGTTACGACAGAAGGACATTAAAGGTTGTCCCGTAATGATCTTGGGTGTAGGTCGGTGGTGGACCAGTGCCCGCCACCAGGTGTGATGTGGATCGATCAGCAGGTCATGGCCAGGTTGCGCATCTGGGCCACGCCACGCAGGGCATACCAGACGCCGTCGCCTTTACGTCGGCAGTTACGGAGAATGTTCCAGGACTTCATATGCGCCAACGCGTGCTCGACCCGAGCACGGATGCTTTTGTGCACCGTGTTCAGATCCTCCTGCCACACGGGAAGGCTGCGTCCCTTACCCGGCTTGCGGTACGGGATGATCACCTCCGGGTTGCCCAGGTAGCCGCCATCGGCCATCACGTTCGCGCCCACGCACTGCTGGTCCACGCCCGAGTCCCGATATGCCCGACTGTCGTGTCGGTTGCCCGGCATGGTGCTCCCGACCGCGACACCCCTGCGGGTGTTGGCGTCGATGACGACCTGCATGTTCACCGAGTATCGGTAGTTCTTGCTGGATGCGGACACGCTGCGGTCGTGGGTGGGGACCAGCGTGCCGTCCACGATCAGAACAGTGTGGGGGCTGTGCGGGATGGTCACCGGCGGGAGCACCAGCAGCGGCGCGACGTGCTCCACAACGCGGTTGGCGGCGGATTTGGAGATCCCGAACAGCAACGCGATCTGCCGGAAGGTCAGGTTGGTGCGGTAGTACACCGCAGTCAGCAACACCCGGTCGGTCAGCGGCAGGCCCCAGCGCCGGCCAACACCGACCTGCTCACCACCCCGACCGGCCACAATGCCCACCAACTCCTGAAACTGCCGGACCGACAAACCCGTGAACACCGACACCCACCCGGGCCGGTCCGCCCTGATCACCTGCTCCACACCATGATCAACGATCAACGGTTCCCGCCATTACGGGACAACCTTTAGCTAGATCCTTTGTGGTCAGTAACAAATAAGACTGTCGGCTGCCAGGCAGAAGGGACCACTTCGGAGCCGGTTTTGCCAGAACCCTTGAGCGTGGCAGGCGACACTGCCGAAGCTCTGTCGCTGTGACAGTTGTGGAGTCGCCACGCGTGTCCCATCGCAGACCGGCATCTCGGCACCACGGGCGGTGTCGCTCACTTGGTTGCCTGATGCTGTCCGAACTTCAGGTGTGGGGCAGTGTCTGACGAGCACCTGCGGCTGGGGTGTCAACGAGGTTCGTTCGTGAGGTGGTCGGCGCGTCGGGCGACACCGTCGATGATCAGTGTCAATCCTGCCTCGAACGCCTCGGTTCGGTCCAGGCCAGGACCTTCGGTCTGGTCCTCTGCGACGTCCGCTTGTTCCTCCAGCACGCTGCCGACGGTGAAGTGGCTGGTGGTGAGCATCGCGATCCGCGCGTCGTGCTCGGGCAGCCCTGTGGAGACCAGGAACTTGAGCTTGTGGAGTGCGCGTGAGAGGTTCGCGCCCTGGGGGGCTGTTCCGGCGTGGAGTCGTGCGCCGTCGCGATGCGCCAGCAGTGCCCTCCGGAAGCTGCGCGAGTTCTCCGCGAGCCAGTCGCGCCAGTCGTCCGAGGGCGTCGGCAGGGGGGCTGCCGCGTGGCTGACCATGGCGGCCTCCGCCATCGCCTGGAGCAAGGAAGCCTTGTTGCGGAAGTGGTAGTAGAGCGAAGGTTGTTCCACGCCAAGACGTTTCGCCAACTGCCTCGTGCTCACCGCGCCGAGTCCCAGCTCGTCGAGCAGATCGAGCGCCTCGTTCACGATGATCTCGCGATCCAGCTTTGTCACCCCGGCACCCTATCGCCGATAGCTCGACCCTGCCTATTGGTGATAGGCCTTGACCAACCTATCGTTGATAGGCAATACTGGCCGCTAGTTACCTATCACTGAAAGGGAGCTAATGGACGCGGTATCCGGGCTTTCGTTGAAGGTGCTCGTGTGCGGTGGCGGTATCGCCGGCCAGGCCGTGGCCTACTGGCTCGCACGAGGAGGCCACCAGGTCGTGGTGGTGGAGCGCTTCCCGACGCTGCGCGCGACCGGGGCCCAGATCGACCTGCGCGGGCAAGGCATCGACGCTGTCGAACGCATGGGCCTACTCGAAGCTGTGCGGGAGAAGCTGGTGCACGAGCCGGGGGTGGCCTTCGTGGACGCGCGGGGCAGGCGGTGGGGCGCGATCATGGCCAACACCTCGGGCAAGGGGCGTCAGACCCTGACGTCCGAGTACGAGATCATGCGCGGGGACCTGGTGCGCATCCTGCACGAAGCGACGCGGAACGACGCGGAATTCGTCTTCGGGACCGGCGTCGACAGATTCGAGCAGAGCGAGGATCGCGTTGTCGCGCGTTTCTCCGACGGGACGTCGGGTGAGTTCGACGTCTTGATCGGGGCGGACGGGCAGGGGTCGCGAATCCGGCAGGCACTCCTGCCCGCCGACGGTCTCGACCCGTACTGGCCGGTGGGGATCCACATGGCTTACTGGTTCATCCCGCGCGACGCCACCGACAGCGACATGAGGGAGACCTACAACCCGACCGGCCGCCGCATGATCATGCGGCGGAGTCACAACGCCACCGAGACCCAGGTCTACTTCGCGTTGTGGGAGAGTTCCGAAGAGGCCACGGCGATCCACCGCCAGCCGGTCGACCGGCAGAAGCGGTTCTGGTCCGACCGGTTCCGCGACGCGGGGTGGCAGACCGATCGATTCCTCGAGGGCATGGCGACGGCCGAGTTCTTCTACTCGCAGGAGGTCGTGCAGGTCCGGATCCCGGCCTGGTCCGGCGGGCGGGTCGTGCTCGTCGGGGACGCGGGCTACTGCCCGTCGCCCTACAGCGGTATGGGGACCTCCGCGGCACTGGTTGGTGCCTACGTCCTGGCGGGTGAGATCAACCGGAACCCCGGCGACCTTCCGGCGGCGTTCGCGCATTACCAGGCGACGTTGCGGCCCTTCGTCGACAACGTCCAAGCCAAGGTCAACCCGAAGGTCCTGCGGTTCGGGTTCCCGAAGGGCAGGCTCGGGACCCATACCCTGCGCACCATGGGAGCGGTCGGCAGCTTCCTGCGGCTTCCGGAGCTCGCAGCCCGGCTGGCGAAAGAGGACCGAGGTGGAGACTGGCCGTTGCCGGACTACCCGGAACCACGAGTGGGGCTGAACAGGTAACCGGTTCCCCGCGGCACGATGTCGTTTTCTCCGCACTGAGATCCTGCTCGTCGGCGACGCCCGTCTGTGTGAACGGACCGGCCTTCTTGCTTCAAAGGCACTGCTTCGCGAGCAGCGGCTGCGAAGAGCGTGGAACAGGGGCAGCCCGGTAGCGGACTCTGCGGCGCGACTGTGACCATCCCGACCGATGCCCGTAAAGTCGTTGAACGGGCGCGTCCGTCTGCCACCTTCGGTAGTCCGGACGTGCTGCCGCCTGGGTGTGAGTAGTTCGAAGTGGACACCTCAGCCGAGTTGCTCGACGCCTGATCCGTCACTGTGGACGGAACGTCGCAAGGGACTTGGGTTCACCCGCTGGCGACGACTCCGGGAACCCGGCGTTTCCTTGCTGCAGCTAGCGAGGCACGGCGAACACGAGCCACGTCACGATCGGCGCGAGGCGGCGGTGGGTCAGTGGACCGGTCTCGAGCACCGCGAGCGAGTTTGCCAAGGGCACCAGCAACCTCGGCGGAGAGCCGTCTCGACGATCTCCCCGCGCAGCTCGCTGCCCGGACCTCGGAGGTCGGTTTAACGGTGGAGTTCGGTGGCGTGTTCCGTTGACACCGCAGTCAAACTCTGCGAGTGCTTGGCTTGGCGGCGCTCTCGGTTTGACGTAATTCTGTTGATTCTTGCGGTGAAGCATCTTTCCTTTCTGGAACATTAGTATTTCTGCGCATTGTTTTCAGTGTTCACTCTCAAGTGTGTAAAAATGACGAGCAAAGGTGAGAAGGACATGCGGCACACCGGAAGCGTTACCCTGAATGTTGCTGCCTCCCAGGTCGACCTGGAGAACTGGCTCTTCACGTTGTCGGACACCGAGTACCAGGCGTGTGCGCGGGGTCATCGTGCCGCGGGGACGTTCGTGCAGGACGGTGTGCGAGGCACGGTCAACGTCGAGGCCATCGGTGGGCACCTGATCGTCCAGCACTATCAGGAGGTTTCGGCGAAGCCGTCGTACGTGGAGATGCTGTCGGAGCGTAGTCGCGTGTATCTGTTCCACCTCGTTCCGGCGACCATCCAGGTCCGCTGGACGATGTCGGTGGAGGCCCGTCCGGCCGAGTCGTCAGAGTTCCGTTGCACTGTCGAGTTGACCATGTCCCCTCTGCTTCGCTTTCTCGGTGCCATGTCCCTCCTCGGCGTCGCCATCCGCTCCCACACGCTGGAAGAAACGAAGCTCTTCGGTGACGACATCGTCCGGAAGATTGCAACCACGCGCCGCTCGTGAGCGGGCGAATAGACGCAGTGCAATCGGCATTCATCTCGTCGAATCAAGGGGATCGGGGCCGTGACAAGTCACGGTCGCACTCGCTGGCATCCGGCGGTGATGAAAGCAGTGCAACTTGTTCTATGATGTCAGGACGGGAGTCACCGGACGACGGGTTCGCCCGCGAGCACTGCGGAGGACCTGGTGGCGGCTGTTCGGGGCGACCCGTCGGAGCGACTCGAGCTGGCAGCCCGGTTTACGACTGTCGCCTGCCAGGGTTGATGGGCTCTGGTGCTCGTTGCGTGATCAAGGATGCGCGGCGTCGCGGAAATGAGTCACGTGGCGTGTAGAATCTTCTTTCGTAGCAATAGAAACCCGGACCTTCCGTACGACGTCCTCTTGAGCATCTTAAAAGTTACGTGGAATCTGGCCGTGGGGATGATCATGTCTCCTCGGTGTTGACCACGGAACTGAGGAGATGGCTTGAGCGGCAAATGTTCGGCCGAGCCAGCTTCTCCTTGCTACGCAAGCGAATACTGCGCACAACTTGACCTTCGCTCGCCCGGCCGTGCACTAAAGGTTGTCCCGTAATGGCGGGAACCGTTGATCGTTGATCATGGTGTGGAGCAGGTGATCAGGGCGGACCGGCCCGGGTGGGTGTCGGTGTTCACGGGTTTGTCGGTCCGGCAGTTTCAGGAGTTGGTGGGCATTGTGGCCGGTCGGGGTGGTGAGCAGGTCGGTGTTGGCCGGCGCTGGGGCCTGCCGCTGACCGACCGGGTGTTGCTGACTGCGGTGTACTACCGCACCAACCTGACCTTCCGGCAGATCGCGTTGCTGTTCGGGATCTCCAAATCCGCCGCCAACCGCGTTGTGGAGCACGTCGCGCCGCTGCTGGTGCTCCCGCCGGTGACCATCCCGCACAGCCCCCACACTGTTCTGATCGTGGACGGCACGCTGGTCCCCACCCACGACCGCAGCGTGTCCGCATCCAGCAAGAACTACCGATACTCGGTGAACATGCAGGTCGTCATCGACGCCAACACCCGCAGGGGTGTCGCGGTCGGGAGCACCATGCCGGGCAACCGACACGACAGTCGGGCATATCGGGACTCGGGCGTGGACCAGCAGTGCGTGGGCGCGAACGTGATGGCCGATGGCGGCTACCTGGGCAACCCGGAGGTGATCATCCCGTACCGCAAGCCGGGTAAGGGACGCAGCCTTCCCGTGTGGCAGGAGGATCTGAACACGGTGCACAAAAGCATCCGTGCTCGGGTCGAGCACGCGTTGGCGCATATGAAGTCCTGGAACATTCTCCGTAACTGCCGACGTAAAGGCGACGGCGTCTGGTATGCCCTGCGTGGCGTGGCCCAGATGCGCAACCTGGCCATGACCTGCTGATCGATCCACATCACACCTGGTGGCGGGCACTGGTCCACCACCGACCTACACCCAAGATCATTACGGGACAACCTTTAGGCACGACCACACTTTCGGTCTTACGCGGCCAAGATTCCCATATCCCAGCAGGCTGCATCGATGGATTTCGATGAGTCATGCTGAATACGCGGACGACAAGAGGGGGGAACCAGAGTAACAATATATTACCGCCATCGACTCACGTCATAAACACTCGAAGGAGTGGAACGATAATAGCGGATCCCATCAAGAAAATCGGATTGAGAGACGGTTCGACTCGATACCGCTTCGTCATCGACATCGGGCGCGACCCAGTCACGAAGCGCCGGAAGCAGTTGACCAAGGCGTACGACATCGAGAAGGAAGCTCGAGCCGAGTACGCCAAGATCAAGCACCAGTTCGACGAGGGGACCTTCGTCTTGCCGGGCAAGATGACAGTGAGCCTTTTTCATCCTGCGGTGACCTCGTAGTTCTGTAGGACGTGGATGGCCTTGGCGAGTCGGCCGATGCGATGCGGGCTGACACGGACTTTGTGCAGGATGCGCCAGTACTTGAGCTGGGCGTTGGCGCGTTCGCCGGGGCCGCGCAGCCGAGCGTGAGCGCGGTTGGCATCCTTCTGCGACTCGGGTTTGTTCTTGCCCTTGTACGGGGTGATCACCTGTTGGCTGGTCTCGTCGTAGCCGTGGTAGCCCTTGTCACCCAACGCGATCAGCCCCGCATCGCGCAGCGCGGCGAGGATGTTCCAGATCCGGGCGGCCGCGGTGTCGTGCGTGCTGCCCGGCAACTCGCCGGACACCCACAGGATCGTCCCATCCGGAGACGCGATCACCTGCAAGTTCACCCCATGGCGCTTGTGCTTGCCGGAGTAGAACGGCCGGTCGACGGCGATCCGGTCGATCGGGATCAGCGTGCCGTCGATGATCACGTACGCCATCTTCTCGCGTTTGGCCTTCCGCAACGCCGCCCGGAGCTTGGGCGCCCGAGCAGCCAGCAACTCGACGGTTTCGTTGACATACCGCCAGCAGGTCGCGGTGGAGATGTCGAACCCGGCGCCGACCTGCGCGAACGGTTCACCCTTACGCAGATACACCAGCACCGACAGCGCCTGCTGGCCTGGGTTGAGCTTGCGCCACGCCGAGCCCAGCTCTCGGCGGTGAGCGCGGATGAGATCGGACACGAAGGTCAGGGTCTGACGTGACAACGGCAGCGCGGCACGGTAAAACAGCATCTGAAGCCCTTGGTTGTACGGACATGGATCTTGGTCGATTGCTGTCCTACCAAGGGCTTCGTCACGTCCGCGGTAACGACACGCCGATGAACATCACCTTGTCACCTCGGATCCCTTACCCACCAACATATCCACACCAGGATGAAAAGCGCTCAGTGTCGGAATGGCTGGACATGTGGCTGAAGTCGGCCTCGATTGACGTCGAGAAAGCGACTGCGTCCAACTATGCCGATGCACTCCTGCCTGTACGTGATCGGCTTGGCGACCGACAGCTTCAGAAGGTGACTGAAGAGGACGTTGACGATCTGGTCTCGTGGATGCTGTCCTCAGGCCGCCGGCGTGGCGGTAAGCCAGGCACCGGCCTCAGCGTTCGATCGGTCGACCTGACACTCGGCAGGCTTCGATCAGCGTTGACTGTTGCCGTTCGACGGAACCTGGTGGTGCGCAACGTGGCCCAGTACACCCAGATTCCTCGGGATGCACGTAGGAAGGCCGAAGCAGTTGCGGCCACACGGCGGCCATGGACTGAGAAAGAGGTGAAGAAGTTCCTTACGGTGATTCGGGACCACCGGCTGCATGCCCCGGTACTGCTGTCGCTGATTGGGATGCGCCCTGCCGAGGTCTGTGGGCTTCGCTGGTCGGTTGTCGACCTTGTTGACGGGACGTTGTCGGTGGAGCTGACCCGAACCCTGGTGGATGGCGAAGTCGAGGAGAAGGGACCGAAATCGGAGAAGGGCAAACGGAAGCTGCCGATGCCCAAGCCCCTGCACACGGCCCTGAAAACCTTCAATGCCAGGCAAGCCAGTGAAGCCCTACGCGCCGGCGAGGCATATCAACGCTCAGGGTTCGTGCTGGCCGACGAACTGGGTGCGCCATGGAAGACAGACAAGTTCCGGCGGGCAATCTACAAGCTGATGGCCCAGGCCAAGATCCGCAAGGTCCGGCCCTACGACGCTCGGCACGCCTGCCTGACCTACCTCGCCACCGCGGGCGTGCCTGATGTCGTGGTGAGCGCCTGGGCCGGTCACGCTGACCTGAGCTTCACCAAGCGGGTCTACGTCCATCCCGACATCGAGCACCTCAGAGAGGCGGCAGACCAGCTCGACGAGTTGCTCGGCTAAACAAGCAGTACAAGCGTTCGTGTGAAAATGTGAGACGACGTGCCCGAAAACGCGATCAGGGCCTCGTCTCACCGTAGTGTTCCAAGGCCCTGACCTGGGCTTTCGCCCTACTTCGACCGTCGGGACGACAGGATTTGAACCTGCGACCCCTTGACCCCCAGTCAAGTGCGCTACCAAACTGCGCCACGTCCCGGCCGCATCCCGTTTTCTGGGTGCGGGGGAAGTCTAGCGGATGGGTGGGGGCGGGTTGCAGGGGGTTACTTTTTGCGCTTCTCGCGGACTCGGACGGACAGTCTGACGGGGCTGCCGACGAAGCCGAACTCTTCGCGGAACTTGCGTTCGATGAAGCGGCGGTAGCCGGCTTCGAGGAAGCCTGTGGTGAACAGGACCAGTGTCGGAGGCCTGGCCTGGGCTTGGGTTGCGAAGAGGACCTTGGGTTGTTTGCCGCTGCGCACTGGGGGTGGGGTGGCGGCTATGAGGTCTGCCAGCCAGGAGTTGAGCTGGCCTGTTGGGACGCGGGTGTCCCAGGACTTGAGGGCTGTCCTTAGGTGGGGCGCCAGTTTGTGGACTGAGCGGCCTGTCAGGGCTGAGATGTTGACGCGTTCTGCCCAGGGGATTCGGACCAGGCCGCGTTCCAGCTCACGGACCAGCTGGTGGCGGCGGTCTTCGTCGACCAGGTCCCACTTGTTCATGGCTATGACGCAGGCTCGGCCTGATTCGACGACCATGGTCAGGACTCGAAGGTCCTGCTCGCTGATGGGGGTTGCCGCGTCCAGCAGGACTATGGCGACTTCGGCTGCGTCGATCGCCGCTTTTGTCCGCAGCGAGGCGTAGTACTCCGCTCCGCTGGCTGTGTTCACGCGTTTGCGGAGGCCTGCTGTGTCGACGAAACGCCAGAGTTCGTCGTCCAGGGTCACCAGGGAGTCCACTGGGTCCACGGTCGTGCCCGCGACTGAGTCGACCACCGCGCGGTCTTCTCCGGTCAGCCTGTTGAGCAGGCTCGACTTGCCCACGTTCGGCTTTCCGACCAGGGCCACCCGGCGGGGGCCGCCTGCCCGGCCGAAGTCGTCGCGGGGGGTTTCCGGGAGTATCTCCAGGATTTTGTCCAGCAGGTCGCCGGCGTTACGGCCGTGCAGGGCGCTCACCGGGAACGGTTCGCCCAGACCCAGGTTCCACAGCGCCATCGCGTCGGCGAAGAGCCTGTCGTCGTCCACTTTGTTCGCGATCAACAGGACCGGCTGCTTGGAACGCCGCAGCACGCGCGCCACCGCTTCGTCCGTTGTGGTCGCTCCTACCGTGGTGTCCACCACCAACAGGATCGCGTCCGCTGTGGACATCGCGTATTCGGCTTGGGCCGCAACCGATTTCTGCAGGCCCTGGGCGTCCGGTTCCCAGCCTCCGGTGTCCAGCACCGTGAATTTCCGGCCGTTCCACAGCGCGTCGTAGGCCACGCGGTCACGGGTCACGCCCGGCACGTCCTGCACCACCGCTTCGCGGCGCCCCAGTATCCGGTTGACCAGCGTCGACTTGCCGACGTTCGGCCTGCCCACCACCGCCAATACCGGTTGGGCGGCAACGCCACCAGCGTCGTCGTCGGAGCCTGTCGCGATGTCCCAGTCGGACTCGTCGACCCAGGTTCCGTCCAGCTCTGTCATTGCAAGTCTCGCATTCGATCCAGTTCACCGACCAGGTCCGCCAGCGCGGTCCTGATCTGTTCGGTTCCAGCCTCCAGGCCGGACCGGCCACGCCCGACGGTCACCTCGAAAGGCTTCCCGACCAGCACATCAACCACGGGCCGAAACCGCCGCCCGGAGCCGGCGGGCCGCCTTGTCCCACGGACCGCCACCGGCTGCACGATCGCGCCGGACTGCCGCACCAGCCATGCGGCGCCTTGTTCGGCGTTCAGCACGTCTCCCTCACCGCGGGTTCCCTCCGGGAACACGCCGATCAGGCCACCACCCTTGAGCACCCGCACGGCGGCAAGCAGAGGCTTACGGTCAGGTTCCCCCCGGCGAATCGCCAGCTGCCCGATCGCCCGCAGCGCACGCCCGGCGATGCCCTTGAACAGCTCACCCTTGACCAGGAACACCGAGCGCCGGGGAACTATTCCGAACAGCACCTGCGGTTCGATCATCGAACTGTGGTTGGCCACCAGCACGACCGGCCCGTCCAGCGCGAACCTGTCCATGTGGTGCACGCGGAACCGGAACGCCGGGACATAAAGGTACCGCCCGATCACGCGGCCGACCTCGTGCAGCCATGGAATCGCGTCCTCGGGCAGGTCAGGAGCCTTGCTCACCGGCCCACCGCCTGGCCCGTCCGCAGCCCGCGGCCGTCCACCAGGTCCAGCAGCGACGCGAGCACGCCGTCCAGGTCCAGCTCGGTGGTGTCCAGTTCGACCGCGTCGTCGGCCTGACGAAGGGGGGACACCGCGCGGCTTGAGTCGTAGTCGTCACGACGCTGCACGTCGGCCAGGGTCTCCTCAAGAGTCGCCTGTCGGCCGGCGGCGGAGTCCTGGCGGGTACGGCGCTGGGCGCGCGCGTCGGCCGATGCCGTGAGGTACACCTTCAGTTCAGCGTCCGGCGCGACGGCGGTCCCGATGTCACGGCCCTCGACCACGATCCCGCCGTGTGAGTCGACCACTGCGGCGATGATCGCTCGCTGCCGCGCGACGAGAATCTGCCGGACTTCGGGCACCGCTGAGACGGCCGACACAGCCAAAGTCACTTCCGACCCACGGATCTCGGCCGAAACATCCACCCCATCCAGCAGGACGGTCGGGTCGGCCGGATCGGTGCCCACCGTGACCACGACGGACGCCGCGACCGCGGCCGGATCGCCGCCTGACCTCAGCACACCCAGCGTCACGGCCCGGTACATCGCCCCGGTGTCCAGGTAACCGGACCCCAGGGCACTGGCCAGCCGGCGCGCCACGGTGGACTTGCCGGTGCCGGAGGGGCCATCGAGCGCGATTACCCCACGCAACTCACCCTGTACCACCCTGCCGCCCTTCCTCGAACCGGTTTCAACCCTCTATTCTGCCTGGTCCGCGTTGACCGGCCACGTCCAGGCTACGAGCACACCCCATGTCAGGATCGCCGTCATGGACGCCCTGAACCTCAAACCCACCGACGCCGCCCTGATCGTGGCGATGAACAACGCGGCCGTGCCCAATGTGAACGAGTCGACCGAGGCCGAGCTGGCCGACCTGATCGAAATGTCCGGGTTGACCGTGGCCGTCACGCAAGGCGAGGACATCCTCGGATTTGTGCTCACGCTGCCGCCCGGCGTCGGTTACGGCAGCGAGAACTACCGCTGGTTCAGTGAACGCTACGACAACTTCGTCTATGTGGACCGGATCGTGGTGTCCGAGCAGGCACGCAACCGCGGTGTGGGCGTCGAGCTCTATCGGCTGGTCGCCGAGCACGCCGGGAACAACGGCGTCCCCCGCATCCTGTGCGAGGTCAACCTGGAGCCGCCGAACCCGGGCAGCCTGCGGTTCCACAAGCGCATCGGGTTCGCCGAGGTCGGCGAACAGCGCACGAAGGGCGGCACCTACCGGGTCTCGCTGCTGGCCAAGGAACTCTGACGGCCCAGTGCCAGGTCGGCGGCGATGGTGCCGGTGAGCGGCGCGAGTGTCAGGCCGCTCGCGCCGAGCCCGGTGGCGATCACCAGTCCGTCCATCGGCGAGTCGATCACCGGCCGGTTGTCGGAACTCAGCGGTCGGAATCCGATCCGGACCTCCTCCAGCGTCGCGTCGGCCAGGCCAGGCGCCACCCCCAGCGCATCGGAGAGGATCTTGTGCACGCCGCCCGCGGTCTGCCGGTGGTCGAATCCGGTGCCTGGTTCCCGCGTGGCCCCGACGACGATCTTCCCGCCCGGGAACGCCAGCAGGTAGTGATCGCGGGTCGTGCGGATCACCGGCCAGTCTGAAGTGTCCACACCGGACAGCCGGAGGTGCGCGATCTGGCCGCGTTGCGGCGCGACCGGCACGTCTATCCCCAATGGCTCACACAGGGAAGCCGTCCAGGCACCCGCAGCAACAACAACCGCATGCGCCCCAATGACCTCTCCGTCAACCTCCACTCCGGTCACACGCGACAGCGCCCTGGAGAGCCGCGCATGCCCGGAAATCCGGCGCGCACCATGACGTTCAGCCGCGCGGAGCAACGAATCCCGCATCACCTGACCGTCGACACGGCCGACGCCACCGACGAACAATCCGGCCAGATCGTCGCGCAACGCCGGAAACCTTTGTGCCGGTTCACCCACACGCAGCACTTCGACATCACCGACCAGGCGATCGCGTTCCTGGATGGACCTGATCATCGAGGCCGCCGCCGGCAGGACGCTCTCGTCCTCGGTGATCGTGATCCCGCCGACCCGGTCGAACCCCGCGTGTGGCTCGCCGTCGCGCTCAAGTTGGCTCAACAGCACCGGATACTGCGCCGCGGCCGCCCACCAGAACTCCTCGGCGCCCGCGCCTGCTCCGCCGACTGGCCACGGGAACACGATCCCCGCTCCGGCCGCTGTCGCCTGGCCTGCGTGCCCCGCGTCGACGAACAGGACTTCCGCTCCCTCAGCGGCCAGGCGGTAACCGGCCACCGCTCCGACAATGCCGTCTCCCACCACGATCACGCGCATATATAACACTTTGGCATGGTTGTCCCCCGTTCGCCGGACCACAAACGGAGTAACCTGCTTTTTACGATCATTCGCCCGACGTACTCTCCTTTGGTGATGTTCGGGTCAGATCCATCCGACATGAATTGTCCTCCGACAGCCGGGCATATCGGGCTGGTAGTGGAATCCGACGACGAATACCAACGACTTGCGCGCCCGCTGCTCGACGAGGGCGCGAGATTCGGCGACAAACTGATCGTGTTCGGGCTGGCGCCCGCCGAGTTCACCGGTTACGTGGTGCGTCACGACGTTCCACTGGGGACAGAGGTCCTCACGTGGCTGCGCACGGAAGCCGAGACGGCAGGCGGGCAGGGGTACCGCGGGGTCCGGGTGGTCGCCGACATGCAGCAGCTCGGCCTGCAGCCGGACGCGTCCGGCCTGCTGGCGTTCGAACTCGCCCTGGACCGCACGGTGACCGAGCTCGGCGTGACGATGTTGTGCGCGTACCGCAGTGGATCCTTCGACCGGGACACCGTGGCGGTCGCGATGTCCGCGCACCCTTGTGGATATGGCTTGAACAGCGAAGACGTGGGTTTCCGGATGTGGAGCGGGGACGACGACTGCTGGAATGTCTCCGGCGCGCTCGATCTGGTGAATGCCGGAACCTTTCGCACCGCGCTGACCAAAGCCGCGCACGACAGCACGCGGCTGCGATTAACGTTCGTGGAACTACGATTTGTCGACCTCGCCGGGGTACAGGCACTCGCCGACGTGACTGAGAACACTCCCGGCCTGTCCATGACGGTGACCACACCGTCGAACTCGTTCCGCCGGTGCTGGCGAATGCTCGGCTACGACGAGACATGCCCGAGAGTGGAGATAGTGAGCTGATGGAGCAGCCCTCGTGAGCGGGGACTCCTCCGCTCACGAGGGCTGTGGTACTCAGTTCAGTCCGCCGCGCAGCGCGGTGATCAGCTCACCGTTGGCCGTGTCGCCGGACAGTTCCCAGAAGAAGGCGCCGCCGAGGCCCTGGCTCCTCGTCCAGGACATCTTGCCGCTGATGGTGGCCGGGGTGTCGTAGCTCCACCATTCGTTGCCGCACTTCGCATACGCCGTGCCGGCAATGGTTCCGGTTGCCGGGCAACGGGTCTTGAGCACCTTGTAGTCCTCAATGCCCGCTTCGTACGTGCCTGGCGCGGCGCCTGTCGCCGTTCCACCGGGCTCACTCTGCGTCACGCCGGTCCAACCGCGACCGTAGAAACCGACGCCCAGCAACAGTTTGCCGGCCGGAACGCCCTTGCTCTTCAGCTTCTGGATCGCCGCGTCGGAGTTGAAACCGGCCTGCGGGATCCCGGGGTACGACGTCAACGGCGAGTGCGGGGCGGTCGGGCCCTGCGCGTTGAAGGCGCCGAAGTAGTCGTAGGTCATGACGTTGTACCAGTCGAGGTACTGCGAGGCGCCGCCGTAGTCGGCCGCGTCGATCTTGCCGCCGTTGGAGCCGTCGGCCGTGATCGCGGCGGTGACCAGGTAGCCGGCGCCGAACCGGTTGCGCAGGGCCTGCGAGAGGTTCTTGAACGCCGCGAACCCGCTGGTGTCGCAGGACAGGCCGCACGCGTTCGGGTATTCCCAGTCGATGTCGATACCGTCGAACACATCGGCCCAGCGTGGGTCCTCGATCAGGTTGTAACAGGAGTTCGCGAACGCCGCAGCGTTCTGCGCGGCCTGGCCGAAGCCGCCGGACCAGGTCCAGCCGCCGAACGAGAACAGCACCTTGATGTGCGGGTAGGCCTTCTTCAGCTTGCGTAGCTGATTGAAGCTGCCACGCAGGGCGCCTGCGTCCCACGTGTCGGCGACGCCGTCCACACTCTCGGCTGCGCTGTAGGCCCTGTCGTAGTCCGCGTAGATGTCGCCGAGCACGCACTGGCCATTGACGACGTTGCCGAACGCGTAGTTGATGTGCGTCAGCTTCGAGGCAGAACCGCTGGTCACGATGTTCTTCACGTGGTAGTTGCGGCCGTAGACGCCCCACTGCGTGAAGTAGCCCAGGGTCTTGTTGCCACCCGGTCCGGGAGGTGGGTCCGTGGGCGGTGGGTCGGTCGGCGGTGGGTCAGTGGGCGGCTGGCCCGTGGCCGAACAGGATCCGCCGTCCAGCTTGCAGTTGGCAGGGGCGGTGAACGCGCCGGAATAGGCCACGTTGAAGCCGAAACTGACCGAGGCACCCGGTGCGATGCTGCCGTTCCAGGTGTTCTTCACGGTCACGTGCTGCCCGCTCGTGGTGTAGCTGCCTTCCCAGAGCGAAGAGACGCGGTGCCCGGACGGCATGTCGAACTCGACCGTCCACGACGTGCGCGCCGTCGGGCTGCCGTTGGTGATCGTGTACTTGCCCTCGTAGCCGGTGCCCCAGTCCGATCCCTTGGTGAAGGTCGCCGAGACGCCGCCGGCGCCGTTCGCGGGCACCACGGCGATGCCGAGTACCAGCGCGGCTGTGGCAGTGACCAGGCCCGCGAGATGGGGCCATCGAAGTTTGGACATCAGTCTCCTTGTAAAGCTGCAGGGCCGGAGCGATGCCTAAACATGTGGTTTAGACCACAGGAAAATCAAGGGTCTAGACCAGCGCGTCACTCAAATGGAGTAACGCGGGACAGTCTCAACGGTACAACGGACTCGCCTGGCCGGCTTCCGGCGCCAGATCCGCACGCTCCACGACGGACACTCCGGCCGCCGACAACTGCTCGAAACCTTCACCGACCACGAAACGTGACGGCTCGCGCAGCGCGAACACCACACGCGGGATGCCGGCGTCGAGAATCCACTGTGAACAGCTACGCGGCCTGGATTTGCGCGTACTACAGGGTTCCAGCGAGCTGTAGATGGTCGCGGTCGCCAGCCTCAGGTCACCGGGAGTGACCTTGGCCAGGGCTTCTTCTTCGGCGTGCGCGGTGGGGTCGGTCTCACGCGAGTATCCCCTCGCGATTTCCCGGCCGTCCGCGCCGACGATCACCGCGCCGACCGGGTACGCCGTCTCCGACGGTGGGCACTTGAGCGACTCGGAAACGCACTCGCGCAGCCAGTACCGGTCCGCGTCAGGGAAAAACCGCATCACGGTAACGTCGCCGACTCGGCTGATGTCGCCAAGAACCATGCGGTCCTTGGCGAATTCGCCGTCGTTGACGAACCTCGGTGCGCGACTGTCGCCCACGAAGATCGGCGCGATCGCGAGCTGGATCTCGTCGGCTAGATTGCTCGTGAGAAACCCCGTGTGCACTGAGCTTCCGCCCTCGACCATCAGCCGCCGCACGCCCCTCCGATAGAGGTCTTCGACCACTGTGGACAGTTCAGCCCGTTCGTACACAACGTGGTTGTCGTCAGCGAAGAACTCGGCATCCGGATCGAACCCGCCCGCCCTGGTCATGGTGACCCGCAACGGGTTGGCAGGCAGGCCGCGCGCCACGCGCTCGGCCCGGCGCCGCTGCGACCGGACCCGTAGCCGCGGGTTGTCCGACCGGATCGTGTTGGCACCGACCAGAATCGCGTCGCAACTCGCCCGCAGCTCATCGACCCGGTCCCAGTCCTCATCGCCGGACAGGACCAGCCGCTCGGGGTGCGCGTCGTCGATGTAGCCGTCGACCGACATCGCACAGCTGAGAATGGTGTACGGACGGTTCACAGCTTCGCGGCCGCGAACAGAGCGCCCACCTCGTTACGGTTGAGCGCACGCATCGTGCCGGGCCGCTGGTTGCCCAGCCGGACATCACCGAACGCGGTCCGAACCAAGCGCTCGACCGGGTGACCGACCTCGTCCAGCATCCGCCGCACAATCCGGTTACGGCCCTCGTGCAGCACGATCTCGACCATCGCCTTGCCCGGCATCGAATCGATCAGTTTGAACGAATCCGCCCTGGCGATGCCGTCCTCGAGCTCCACGCCCTCGCGCAACCGCTTGCCGACCTCGCGTGACACCGGCCCGGGCACTTCGGCCATGTAGGTCTTCGGCACTTCGTAGGACGGGTGCGTCAGGCGGTGGCCGAGGTCGCCGTCGTTGGTGAGCAGCAGGAGGCCTTCGGAGTCCGCGTCCAACCGTCCGACGTGGAAGATCCCCGCGTTCGCGTTGCGCTCGTACTTGTGGATGTAGTCACCCACACACGGCCGGCCGCGGTCGTCCGTCATCGTGCTGTGCACGCCGAGCGGCTTGTTGAACGCGAGGTAGACCATGTCCTCGCTGAGCACGACCCGCACGCCGTCCACATGGATGACGGCGTTCTTCGGATCGACCCGGCGGCCGAACTCGCGCACGACCTGGCCGTCGACACTCACCCGGCCCTCCGCGATCAGGTCCTCGGCGGCCCGCCTGCTGGCCACACCGGCCTTGGACAGGACTTTTTGCAGCCGGACACCTTCCGGGCTTTCAGACATCGTCGATCGCATCCACTTCGGGCAACAGGGGGGCGATCGGGGGAAGGTCCTCCAGCGAGGACAGCCCCAACCGCTCCAGGAACAGCTCGGTCGTCCGGTAAAGGATGCCACCCGTGTCCTTGTCGGTGCCGGTCTCCTCGATCAGACCCCTCGCCAGCAGCGTCCGGATCACGCCGTCGACGTTCACACCACGTACCGCCGCGACCCTCGCCCGGGTGACCGGCTGACGGTAGGCGATCACCGCGAGCGACTCGAGCGCCGCCCTGGTGAGTTTCGCCCGCTGGCCGTCCAGGAGGAGCTTCTCCACGAATGGCGCGTACTTGTCGCGGGTGTAGAAGCGCCAGCCTCCTCCTACGTCCCTGAGGTCTATGCCCCGGTTGTTCTCCGCGTAGCCGGCCGCCATGGTTTTCAGGGCCCCGCGGATTCGCTTGACCGGCTCGTCCAGGGCGCCGGCCAGCAGCTCCACTTCGGCCGGGGAGTCGACTACCAGCAGAAGCGCTTCCAGCGCCGAGTGCAGCGCCTCGTCTTCGGTCAGATCCGGCAGGGCCGAGGCGACCGCGACGGCTTCTTCGTCCCCGGCAGCGCCCTCCTCGCTCTCTGCCGACCCGTCGGAAGCCTCGGCGTCGTCTATCGACCGATCGGGCGGCTCAGGGTCGGCGCTGTGGCTCGCCTCATCCGCGTCTACCGACAGGTCAGGAGACTGATCAGAAGACTCCGGCTGGTGCTCGGCGTCCTCGGGTGCGTCCGAGGGCTCTTGGGGTGCCTCTGGCGAGACCGCAGGGGCCTCGGCGGCGGAGGGCTGGGGTTCGGCCGAGGGGTCGGCTGGGGTGGGGTCGTGCTCGGGCGGGGTCACCCGTATTCCTCCTCCTCGGTGCTGGTCCGGGCGGCCTCGGCGGCGGCCTTGGCCTCCTCGACGCTGCCGCCGGTCCATTTGACCCGCAGTTCGGTGAGTGGCTCGTCCTGCTCGAACAGCACGACGGCCTCGCGGTAGAGCTCCAGCAGGCCCAGGAACCGGGCGACCACATCCGTGATGTGCTCGCAGTCCGCGACCAGCTCAGCGAACGTCAGTGTGCCCGCTTCGGCCAGCCGGACCCGCAGGAGGCCTGCGGTCTCCTTGACCGAGACCTGGCGCAGGTGGACGTGGGCCAGCGACACAGTGGGCGGCGGTTTCGGGCGGAATACGGCCGCACCGATCTCGGCGAATTTCTCCGGCGAGACACCGAGCATTACTTCGGGCAGAAGCGCGGTGTAGCGGTCCTCCAAGGCGACCGAGCGCGGATACCGCCGCAAAGCGTTGGCCTCGAGCTCCGAGAACAATGCCGCGACCTGCTTGTAGGCCCGGTATTGCAGCAGCCGGGCGAACAACAGGTCACGGGCTTCCAGCAGAGCCAGGTCTTCTTCGTCCTCGACGTCGCCCGCCGGCAGCAGCCGGGCCGCCTTCAGGTCGAGCAGTGTCGCCGCGACCACCAGGAACTCCGTGGTCTCGTCGAGGTCGAAATCCTTGCCCACCGCCCGGATGTACGCGATGAAGTCGTCTGTCACCCGATGGAGTGCAACTTCCGTCACGTCCATCTCGTGCTGCGAGATCAATTGCAGCAACAGGTCGAACGGGCCCTCGAAGTTCGACAGCTTCACTGTGAACTTCGGCGGCGGCGGCGCGGGCTCCTCTGATGAGGTCAAAGCGGTCGTCACTGCCCGTTTTCCTGGCGAAGCCGGCGCACGAGCAGCGACTCCTCGCCGTATTCCTCCAGGTCGGCCAGCAGCACGGCGATCGCCTCACGCACGACACGGCCGCGGTCGACCGCGAGCCCGTGCTTGGCGCGCAGCGCGAGCCGGGCGTGTTCCAACGACAGGAGTTCCTCGTCAGAGACGTACACCGTGATCTTGGTGTCGTGTTTCTGGCGCGGCGAGCCACCCCGGCCCACCGACGGCCGGGTCTCCGGCACTGGTGGAGTTGTTGGGCGGAAGAGCTCGGCCGCACCCGGCAATGGGGCGCGGCGGTTCACCTGGCGATCACCTCTCGGGCGAGCGCACGGTAGGCCTTGGCACCGGCCGAACGCGGCGCCCACTTGGTGATCGGCTCCCCGGCGACTGTCGTCTCCGGGAAACGCACAGTCCTGTTGATCACGGTGTCGAACACGATATCCCCGAACCTCTCCACAACGCGGGCCATCACCTCGCGTGAGTGCAGGGTACGGGGGTCGAACATGGTCGGGAGAATGCCGGTGATCTCCAGCTTCGGGTTCAGCCGTTCCTGTACCTTCTGGATGGTGTCCATCAGCAGCGCCGCCCCGCGCATGCTGAAGTACTCGCACTCCAGGGGGATCAGCACGCCGTCGGCCGCGGCCAGGGCGTTCACCGTCAGCAGGCCCAGCGAAGGCTGGCAGTCGACCAGGATGTAGTCGTACTTGTCGATCACGGGCCGCAACGTGCGCAGCAGGGCGTGCTCACGACCCACCTCGGCCACGAGCTGCACCTCGGCCGCGGACAGGTCGATGTTGCTGGGCAGCAGGTCGAGGTCCTCGACCGTGGTGCGCATGACCACGTCGTCGAGGTCCGCGGCACGTTCGATCAGCACGTTGTAGATCGTCTGGTCCAGCTGGTGCGGCAGAATCCCCAGGCCGACCGACAGCGCGCCCTGCGGGTCGAAGTCGACCAGCAGCACGCGACGGCCGAATTCGGTCAGCGCGGCACCGAGGTTGATGGCCGACGTCGTCTTGCCGACGCCACCCTTCTGGTTACAGATCGCCAAGACCTTCGCCGGACCGTGCGTGTGCAGCATGGCCGGTTCGGGGATGTGCCGCTTCGGACGGCCCGTCGGTCCGATCGACCCGTCGGGGCCGGTCGACGGGTCGTCCTCGTCGGCGTCTGTTCCTGGCTTGGCGGGGAGACTCAAAGGATCCTCAACTGGGCGCGCCGGCGCTGCCGCGACCGGTGGACGCTCAGGCTGTTGCGCTGGTGGTGGCTGCTGCGCAGGTTGCTGCGGGTATGACTGAGCAGCAGGTTGCTGGGTGTACTGCGGCTGCGCGGGTGGCGGCGACGGCTGTGGATCTCCTGCCGGCGTCACCGGCCAAGGCGCGGGCGCGGACGCCGTCGGGTAAGGCGGTGCCGAGGCGTGCCCCGGCACGCCGTAAGGCTGCGCCGCTGACTCGAATGTCGACATGCCGACCTAGCTCCTTGTCGTCCGGTCTGGCGGCAGACTAAGGGTGCCCAACCCACGTGGCAACGCGCCTCGCCGGTAAGGAGCCGTATCGGCAATTTCAGACGACTATCACCGTGGCCCGTGCGTGTGCGGTCAAAACCGCGTCGAGAAGGCTCGGGAACTGGGCGTCCAGGGCATCTCTGCGTACTGAAAGCCACCGTTGGTTGCCGTCCGGCCGCGTATGTGTCACGCCTGCCTCACGCAATACCCGCAGGTGTTGCGACAAGGTCGATTTGGCGACGGTGACATTGAGACAACCGCATGACATCTCGCCGACCCTGTCCAACTGGGCCACGACGGCGAGTCTGGTCGGGTCGCTGAGCGCGTGCAGCACGTCCGTCAGGGAGAGCTGCTCGTGAGCAGGCTCCTCAACCCCAAACATCGTCCGCTACACCTCCGTTTTGTCCGGCCCCTGTCAGATTATCCGTTAACCGTTCGCGCGAGGATGAGCGGTCGCGTACACCTCGCGGAGCGTGTTCACCGTTACTAGCGTGTAGATCTGCGTTGTGGTTACGGATGCGTGGCCAAGTAGTTCCTGAACCACCCGAACGTCGGCCCCTCCTTCCAGGAGATGTGTGGCAAAAGAGTGACGAAGCGTGTGTGGGGAAACTGTTGCGGTGACTCCGGATCTGTCGGCGGAGTCCTTGAGCACCTGCCACGCGCTCTGCCGTGACAACCGTCCACCCCGTTGGTTGAGGAACACCGCGGGCGTGCCGCGTTTCGCGAGACTCGGTCGTGCACGCACCAGATACGCGTCGAGCGCGGCCAGCGCAGGACGCCCGATCGGTACGAGCCGTTGTTTGCCGCCTTTGCCGTCCAGCAACGCGGTTCGCTCGATCGTGTCAATGTCGTCGATGTCCAGGCCGACTGCCTCGGAGATCCGGGCGCCGGTCGAGTACAGCAGTTCCAGTAAGGCTCGATCTCGCAATTGCGCGACACCGTCACCCGGAATCTCAAGCAGCCGCAACACATCATCCAATGGCAGGGCCTTTGGCAACCTGCGTGGTGTCTGTGGTGGACGTACGGCGCGCGCGGGATCGTTTTCCGCCAGTCCTTCCCGCACTGCGAATTTGTGCAGACCGCGCACAGCGACCAGCGCGCGGGCGGCGGAGGACGCGGCCAGCGGCGGATGCTCCGAGTCGCCTTCCCTTAGCACAGCAAGGAATTCCGCTACGCGCTGCTCGGTGACGGCGGCGAAGTCAGTGGTGCCAAGATAGTCCGCGTACCGCCGGAGGTCACGGCTGTAGGAGTCCAGCGTGTTGCGTGCGGTCCCTCGTTCGACCGCCAGATGATCGAGATACCCGGCGATGACGCCGTCCACGGACATGCCTGAACCCTAGATCACCCCACCCGGTCCAATTGGACTGGTGCACAGCTCCCGGCCGATGTTGTTCCCCCGATTGAGTAATGTTGCGCGCGTGAGCGACCCGGACTTCCTGCGGATCGGCACCAAGGAGCGGGACGAAGCGCTCAAGGTGCTCGGCGACCACTTCGCCGATGGCCGGCTGCCCGTGGCCGAGTATGACGAACGCGTCAGCAAGGCGGTGGAGGCCGAGACCAGGGCGGACCTCAGGCCCCTGTTCGCCGACCTCCCGCCACCGCACCCGGCCTTCATGGCCACGCCCGCCCCAGCCCCGCAGTACCTGCCACCACCGTCCGGGGCGCCGGTTCACGTCCACCGGTACGAACTGGTGGTCCCCGGCGAGCGCTACAAGATCGCCGGAGGCCTGCTGCAGATCCTGCTGCCGTTCGGGATCGGCCGCTTCTACATGGGCGACAACCGCACAGCCACGGCCCAGCTGCTGCTGGCGCTGATCGGCGTCGGCGTGATCTGGTGCCTGATCGACGGCATCATCATGCTGGTCCAGGGCACCAAGGAGATCCAGAACCGCAGGCCGCCGCCGGCCATCGAGTGACCCCTGCCCGGTGCTCCAGCCGGGGCTAGGCTCGCGGCATGGATCTCAAGCCGCGCAGCCGCGACGTCACTGATGGGTTGGAGCGTGCCGCGGCCCGGGGAATGCTCCGGGCCGTCGGGATGGGCGACGAGGACTTCGCCAAACCGCAGATCGGGGTCGCGTCCTCGTGGAACGAGATCACCCCGTGCAACCTTTCGCTGCAGCGGCTGGCGCAGGCGGGCAAGCAGGGCGTGCACGCCGCCGGCGGCTTCCCGATGGAGTTCGGCACGATCTCGGTGTCCGACGGTATCTCCATGGGTCACGAGGGAATGCACTTCTCGCTGGTCTCACGGGAGGTGATCGCGGACTCGGTGGAGACCGTGATGCAGGCCGAACGGCTGGACGGCGCGATCCTGCTGGCGGGCTGCGACAAGAGTCTGCCGGGCATGCTCATGGCGGCCGCGCGGCTCGATGTCGCGGCGGTGTTCCTGTACGCGGGCTCGATCCTGCCCGGCTCGGTCGACGGCCGTGAGGTCACGATCATCGACGCGTTCGAAGCGGTCGGCGCGTGCGCTCGCGGACTGATCACCCGCGAGGAGGTCGACAAGATCGAACGCGCCATCTGCCCAGGTGAGGGCGCATGTGGCGGGATGTACACAGCGAACACGATGGCCTGCGCGGCCGAGGCGCTGGGCATGTCACTGCCCGGCTCGGCGAGTCCGCCGTCGGTGGATCGGCGGCGTGACACGTTCGCCCGGGCCAGCGGTGAGGCCGTGGTCGGAATGCTGGCCAAGGGCATCACCGCTCGCCGGATCCTGACCAAGCAGGCGTTCGAGAACGCGATCGCAGTCGTGATGGCGCTCGGCGGTTCGACGAACGCCGTGCTGCACCTGCTGGCCATCGCGCACGAAGCCGAAGTCGACCTGACGCTGGACGACTTCACCCGGATCGGTGACCGCGTACCGCACCTCGCGGACGTGAAACCGTTCGGGCGCTATGTGATGACGGCCGTGGACCGGGTCGGCGGCGTGCCGATGGTGATGAAAGCCTTGCTGGACGCGGGTTTCCTGCACGGCGACTGTCTGACCGTGACCGGGAGGACACTGGCTGAGAATCTTGCCGATCTCGCGCCGCCGGACCTGGACGGCGAGGTCATCCGCAAGCTGGAGAACCCGATCCACCCGACCGGCGGGCTGACGATCCTGCACGGCAGCCTCGCGCCGGAAGGCGCCGTGGTGAAGAGCGCGGGCTTCGACTCGTCCCGGTTCGAAGGCACCGCAAGGGTTTTCGACGGCGAGAAAGCCGCGATGGACGCGCTGGAGTCGTTGCAGCCGAACGACGTGGTCGTGATCCGGTACGAAGGACCGCGCGGCGGACCGGGCATGCGCGAGATGCTCGCGGTGACCGGTGCGATCAAGGGCGCGGGTCTGGGCAAGGACGTCCTCTTGCTCACTGACGGACGTTTCTCAGGTGGCACAACAGGTCTGTGCATCGGCCATGTGGCGCCGGAAGCCGCGCACGGCGGCCCGATCGCGTTCGTGCAGGACGGCGACCCGATCGTGCTCGACATGGAGAGCAGGACCCTGGATCTCGGCATCACGCCGGAGGAACTGGAGAACCGCAAAAAGGGCTGGACCGCGCCGGAGCCGCCGAGGCGGACTGGCGTACTCGCCAAATACGCCCGCCTCGTCGGCTCGGCAGCCCAGGGAGCTATCTGTTCTTAGGGCTTCGGGATAGCCACCGCGTTGTAAGGCGTGTCAGGCGTTGGCGGGGTGTTGAAACGCGCGTTCGGCAGGTACAAGCGCTTGCCGAACGACGCGACCGTGGTCGGCACGTCGAAGCGCGGGTCGGTGACCTTGGTGACGAGCTTGCCGGAGGTCCCCGGCCAGTCGAGCTTGAAAACGCCGACGGTGTTCAGGCGGTTCTGCACGACGTACAGCGTGTTCCGCTCGACGAGCAGGCCGTCGCCGTTGGTCAGCACCTCGCCGCCGAGGTCGACCTCCTTGGTCACACCGGTGGCTGGGTCGACCTTGAACAGCTTGCCGGTGTTGCTCTGCACGATCAGCAGCGACCGGCCGTTGGGCGTCTCAGCGATGCCGTTCGCGTTGTTCACGCCAGGGGTCAGGACGAAATCCCCGGTCAACGGGACGGACGTGAACGTCGCCGGCAGTTTGCCGTGCCGGCCGAACGGGATCTTGTACAGCACCGCCTTGCGTGAATCGGTGTAGTAAGCCGCCTTCTCGGTGACGATCACATCGTTCACGAACGTGTCGGAGTCCGCGAACTTGTAGCTGGCCAGCACCGCGCCTGACCTGGCGTCGACCACACGCGCGTCGCCGCCGGAACCACCGGACACGAACACCCGTTTCCTGCGGTCGACCTTCACGCCGACCGACGGTGTGCCGGGCCCCTTGCTGAACACCTCGCCCTTGCCAGTGCGCAGGTCGACGCGGAAAAGCGACCCGTCGGCCCGGGAGCCGAAATACGCTGTCGGCTCGTCGCCGATCGCGATGCCCTCCGGCATGAAGCCGTTCGGCAACGCGAACTCCGCCGGGAACGAACCGCCGCCGTGCCGAGACTCCGTGGCGGCGGCCGGCGCGGCGCCGACGAGGGTCGCCCCCAGCGCCAGCGCGGCCAGCACACTGAATCTACGGGACATGCTCACTCCTATCGTTGGCATGTGTTGCGGGGTGAATCCTTTCGCAGCGCCGGGCCAATCGGTCGGATCGACAGGAAACCGACAGCGCTCAGACATCCACAGGATGTTCACATTTACCCCGGGCCGTCTCCATAACGTGGGCATACAGTCGTGCTCATGCGGGAGGGGCAAAGACGGATCCTGGTCGTCGAGGACGAGCTGACGATCGCGGAATCAGTGGCCGCGCGGCTGCGTGCGGAGGGGTTTGAGGTCGAAATAGCCAATGACGGGCCGTCCGCGGTCGAACGGGCGGTCTCATCAGCGCCGGACTTGATCGTGCTCGATCTGATGCTGCCCGGGTTCGACGGCCTTGAGGTGTGCCGTCGGGTGCAGGCACACCGTCCTGTGCCTGTGCTGATGTTGACCGCACGGGACGACGAGACCGATCTGCTGGTCGGTCTCGCCGTCGGCGCCGACGACTACATGACCAAGCCGTTCTCGATCAGGGAGCTGGCGGCGCGGGTGCACGCCCTGTTGCGGCGGGTGGACCGCAACGGCCACCAGCCGGACACCATCAGGATCGTGCTGGGTGACCTGGAGATCGACCCTGTGGAACGGCGGGTGCACAGGGCCGGTGAGCAGGCACACCTCACGCCGACCGAGTTCGACCTGCTCGTGCACCTCGCTGGGCGGCCCCGTGCGGTGATCCCGCGCGAACGTCTGCTCACCGAGGTGTGGGGCTGGTCGGACTCGTCGGGCACACGCACCGTGGACAGCCATATCAAGGCTTTGCGCCGCAAGCTGGGCGCCGACTTGATCCGGACTGTGCACGGTGTGGGTTACGCGTTGGAGGTGCCCAGGTGAAGGGCCTGCCACGGCCGCTGGACCCGATCCGGTCGATCAAACTGAAGATCGGGCTGCTGGTCGTGGGGGCCGGCACGGCGGCGCTGACCTACTTCTGGATCCGGCTGCAGTGGATTCCGATGTACACCTCGATCATCTCGATCAGCATCGGCATGATCACATCCCAGATCCTGGCGCACGGGATGACCAAACCACTGCGTGAGATGACTGCCGCCGCCCGGGGGATGGCGCGCGGCGACTACTCACGCCGGGTGCGGGCAACATCCCGCGACGAGGTCGGCGAGCTGGCCCGGGCCTTCAACAAGATGTCCGCCGACCTGGAAACGGCCGACCTGCAACGCCGGGAACTGATCGCCAACGTCTCCCACGAGCTGAAAACGCCGATCTCGGCGTTGCGGGCAGTGCTGGAGAACGTGGTCGACGGGGTCGCCGAGCCGGACCCGACCACCATGAAAACCGCGCTCGCCCAGACCGAACGGCTCGGCCGCCTGGTCTCCGAGCTGCTTGATCTGTCCCGTGTGGACGCTGGGGTGTCGCCGTTGCACCGGGAGTACTTCGAGATCTCGCCGATGCTCGACGAGGCCGTCGCCGAGGCCGAGGTGTCCGGCCGCGGCGCCCGGTTCACCCTGGATGTCCGCCCTGGCAAGGTGTTCGCCGATCGGGCCCGGCTGCACCAGGTCATCTGGAACCTGTTGGACAACGCCGCCCGGCATGGGCCGAGCGGCGGCGAGGTCACGCTGATCTCCCGGCCGACCGGGGACGGCGGTGTCCTGATCGAGGTCCGCGACCAGGGCCCCGGCATCGCCCCGGCCGACCGTGAGCGAGTCTTCGAACGCTTTACCCGCGGCGAGCGCGCCGGCGGTGGCACCGGTCTGGGGCTGGCCATCGCACGGTGGGTCGTCGACCTGCACGGTGGCGAGATCTCCGTCGTCGAGCCCGCCACCATCCGAGTCGTTCTGCCTGGTCAGCCCGGCTGACACTGTCCACGGAGAAAACCCATGAACGTACCTGTTGTAGTGACGCCTGCCCGCGACTCGATGATGACCTGGTCCAAGCCGACTGAGCCGGCGACGCCGAAAACCTTGCTGGCCATTGGAATCGCCGGACTTGCCGGTGCGATTGCCTTACCGGAGACCTATTCCGGGATCGGCTACTTCATTGTGGCCGTCGTGTGCGCCGGTTCCGCCTGGATGGTGATGGGGCGACTGAAACCTTTGCCCGTGATGTGGGGCGTACTGTCGTTATCCCTTGTGGGAGTGACAGTTCTACGGGACGCCGACTGGTTGTTCATGCTCTGCATCATGGGTGCCTGCGTCGCGGCCTCGCTCGCGCTGACTGATGGCCGGTCGATAGCAGGGGTCCTGCTCAGTTCGATTTCGGTCGGAATCGCGAGTCTGATGGCGATCCCGTGGGTGTATCGCGGGCTGGGCGCCTTGCGGCGCAGGGCGACCAGGCAGTCGATGCGAGTCGTACAGTCGGTGCTGGTAAGCGTCATTCTGCTGCTGGTCTTCGTGCCGTTGCTGGCCAGTGCCGACGCCGCGTTCGCCGCGATTCTGGACGACTTCTGGCCCACTGTGGACGCTGACGCGGTCGCCCGGTGGTTCCTGCTGTTCGGTTTGGTGGCCTTCGGCGCGGCCGGTGCGAGCCTCGCGATCTCCGCACCACCGCATTTCGCGGAATCCGACCGGGACCGCTCCCGTCTGTCCAGAGTGGAATGGGCGTTGCCGGTCGGGATCCTGGTGGCGTTGTTCACCGGGTTCGCGGTCATCCAGTTCGCCGTGCTGTTCGGCGGCGCGGACTACGTGCAGCGGACGTCCGGCACGACCTTCGCCGAGTACGCCCGCAGCGGATTCTGGCAGCTCCTGGCCGTCACGCTGCTCACGCTGGGCGTTGTCGGCGCGGCAGCACGTTACGCGCCAAGGGAAACGGCCCGCGACCGCGCCTGGCTGCGTGGTCTGCTCGGTGCGTTGTGCGTCCTGATGCTTGTGGTCGTGGCCTCCGCGTTGAGCCGGATGTGGACCTACCAGCAGGCTTACGGCTTCACTGTGCAGCGCCTGCTCGTCGAGGCGATCGAACTGTGGCTCGGCGTGGTGTACCTGCTGGTGATCGCGGCCGGTGTCCGGCTGGAGGCCAAATGGTTGCCGCGGGCGATGGCGGGCGCGGCGCTGGGCGGGCTCCTGTTGTTCGCGTGGCTCAACCCGGAACGGCTGATCGCCCAGCACAATGTGGCCCGCTACCAGGAAACCGGGAAGATCGACACGATGTACCTGACCACATTGTCCGCCGACGCCGCGCCCGAGCTGATCAAGCTGCCACCAGACCTACGCGAGTGCGCCATGCTCGACCTAGGCGACCGGCTGGGCGACAAAAGCTGGCAAAGCTGGAACCTCAGCCGTGCCAACGCAAAGTCGCTCGTGCAGTACACCCCGGACCGCTGCCGGCCAGGCGACCGTTACTAGTGGGCCGGCGCCACTGAGGCTTCGCCAAAGACGTCGAAGCTGGCACCGCGGGCCAGCGCGGGTTTTCGCGGGCCAGGTCAAGGATGAGCTTCTTGATCGCCGAGCGGCAGGGCGACCGTGCGGGGGGTGCCTTGGCCTCGTTGAACAGGGCGACGAGTGGAGGTCCGCGACTCCACCGTTCGCGGTGACGCGGCGATGCTGAATCACCCGGTGCCGACGGCTGCGGCCATGATGTGACGGGTGCGCTCGCGTAGCAATTGGTGCGTGCGGTCGTGGTGGTTGCGTGGGTGCCACGCCATGCCGAGCGTCACAGGTGGTAGTGCCAGGGGGATCGGGAATGTGCGGAGGCCGAGTGCGTCCAGCATCGGCCGTCCTAGTCTGGCTGGGGCGACACAGATGACGTCGGTTTCGCGGGCTGGGAACAGTGCCCCGGCGAAGGTTGGGACTACGGCGACTACGCGTCGGCGTAAGCCTAGGTCGGCGAGTTGGTCATCGATTGGTCCGTGGGCTCGGCCGCGTCGTGATACGACGATGTGATCGGCTGCGGCGAACTGTTGTGGCGTGACGGTTTTCGCTGTCGCGAGTGGATGGTCGGGTCGTACTGCGGCGATCAACGCCTCTGTGACGAGTGTTTCTGAGCGGATCTCTGGATCGCCGGGGCGGATGATTCCGATTTCCAGATCTACCAACCCTTCCCGCAACGCCGGGGTGTCTTCGAGATTCTCCGGCCTCAGGCGCAGTGAGATGCCGGGAGCCTGGACTCGCAGGTCGTCGATGAGCGACGGGATGAATGTCGTGGACAGCATGTCGGTGACCTGTAGGTCGAATGTGCGTACTGCGGTCCGCGGATCGGCAGCGTTCGACGGCGCGAACAGTGCTCGCGCTCGAGTGGCGACAGCGTGCACCTCGCCGCGCAGTTCCAAGGCCCGGGGTGTGGGCACGAGATCGCGTCCGGCACGCACGAGGAGTGGGTCGTCGAAGACGCGTCGCAATCGGGCCAGGGCGCGGCTCATCGCCGGTGCCGAGGTGTGCAGGCGCGCTGCGGCCTTGGTCACGCTGTTCTCGGCGAGCAGCGCGTCCAATGCCTCGATCAGATTCAGATCAACGTAGTCCACCTGCCGATTATCACATCCGAAATAACTGTGTACCGACGTTGCACTGGTGTGAATCGGCCGCTGTTCCTACGGTCGGGGACGACTCGGATTCAAGAACATGACCAGGAGTGGACTGTGCGGGCTGTGGTGATCGGTGCCGGGATCGTGGGCCTGACGAGTGGGATCGCGTTGCGTCGCGCTGGGATCGAAGTAGTGATCCATGAGCACGCGCCGGAGATCCGCGCCGCGGGCGCGGGGCTGGGACTCTGGGCCAACGCGCTGGCGGTGTTCGACGAGCTCGGCATCGGTGACGAGGTGCGCGCCATCGGCAAACCCAGCGAGATGTACTTCCACGATCCGGCCGGGCGGCTGCTCGAAACACCGGAATTCGGTGCCGAGGATCACCAGTACCTGCTGGTGCACCGGGCGAAGCTGAACGATCTGCTCGCCGACACCGTGGGGCGGGGCAATATCCGCCTGGCCACCGGGTTCAACGCCTACAAGGAGCACACGGACCATGTCACGGTCCGGTTCTCCGATGGCAGCAGCGAAAACGCCGACGTGCTCGTCGGCGCGGACGGGGCGTATTCGACGGTGCGCTCGCAATTGGTGCCGGGCGCTGAGGCACAGGAACATCCCGGCCACCACGCCTGGCGCGCAGTCATCCCGACCAGCGGCATCAGCGTGCCTGAGGACCGGCTGATCCTGGGCACCCATGGCTGCCGGGGCGGCTACATACGCACCCACGACGGGAACGTCTACTGGCTGGTGAACCAGTTCAACTCACCCGCGCTGACCGGCACCCTGAAGCAGCAAGCCCTGGAACGGGCCGTCCACCTCGAGGACGACGGGCTGGACGATGTCCTGTCCGAGCTGATCGCCGCGACGCCCGAGGACAAGATCCTGCACAACCAGATCATGCTCGTGCCGCCGCTGCCACACTGGGTTTCCGCTCGGGTCGTGCTGGCTGGGGACGCGGCCCATGCGATGTCGCCGCACATCACGGCCGGCGCGACACTGGGCATCGAGGACGCAGCCCTGCTCGGCGGTCTGCTCACTCCTGGCGGCGACGTACCCGCCGCGCTGGCTGCCTACCAGGCCAGCCAGATTCCCCGGTACGCCCACGCCGCGCAGCTGTCCGCGGCGGTCGAGCACGCGCCCACCCCGCAGGAGTTCGCGCGGCATTACGCCGCGTTCAGCCACTGGATGATCAACCAGCATCCGGCGCAGAACTGGGTGCGGGCATGACGTTCGCTGTGGAGGTGGACGTTGCGGTGCCGATGCGCGATGGCATCGCGCTCGCCACCAACGTGTGGCGGCCTGCAGGGCCGGGACCGTTCCCCGTGCTCCTGATCCGCACCCCTTACGGCAAGGACGACGCCGGAACATTCGGCAACCCGAAGCTGCCGGACGTGTTCGCTTTCGTGGAAGCCGGGTACGCGGTGGTGGCACAGGACGTCCGCGGGACCTTCCGCTCGCCCGGAACGTTCGTACCGAACGTCCATGAGGGTTGCGACGGTGTCGACACCATCACGTGGCTGATTGAGCAGCCGTGGTGTGACGGCGCGGTTGGTATGTGGGGCGGGTCCTACATGGGATTCACGCAATGGCTGGCGGCCGTGCGGGATGTGCCAGCGCTGCGTGCGATCGCGCCCGTGATGAGCTCCGCCGACCTGTACGGGGCACCGTGGTATTCGCCGGGCGGTGCGTTGTCGCAGGACGCCGTGCTGACCTGGGGCACGCTTTCGGCTCTGCGCAATCTGCGCCGCGAGCTCGCCGACGGACGTGGTGACCCGGCCGACGTGCAAGCGCTTCTGTCGGGTTTGGACGATCCGCGGCTGCTGCACGACCCGCTACCGGTCGCCGACCGCGACGCACTGACCCGTTGCCTGCCTTGGGTCGGCGAGGTGCTAGGTCATCCAGAGCGGGACGCGTTCTGGCAGGAGGTCGCGGCGATCGACCACAGCGGCAGCGTCGCCGTCCCGGCGCTCCAAGTCGGAGGCTGGTACGACGTGTTCATCGGCGAAACCGTGCGGTCCTACACCACGATGCGCCGCCACGGTGGCAGTGCTGCGGCCCGCGACGGTCAGCGGCTGCTCATCGGGCCCTGGTGCCACGCCGACGGTACCGACCTCGGCACCTTTCCCGACCGGTCGTTCGGACTCGCAGGCAGTATCAAGACCACTGACATCACCGGCGCGCACCTGCGGTTCTTCGATCACTGGGTCCGCGGCCGGGCGGAGGATCCCGACGACGGGCACCGGGTCCGGATCTTTGTCATGGGCATCGACCAGTGGCGCGATGAGGTGGACTGGCCGCTGCCTGACACCCGCTACACCGACTTCTTTCTCGCGGGGGACGGCCGAGCGAACACCGCTACCGGCGACGGCATCCTGACGCGCGACGCCGCATCAGCGGAGGCGACGGACACCTTTCTCTACAACCCACTCCGCCCGGTTCCGAGCCTGGGCGGCACTGTGCTCGCTGCCGTGTCCGGCGCCTACCCGGGACCGGCCGACCAAGCGGCGGTGGAAACGCGCGAGGACGTGCTGTGTTTCACCACAGCCGTCCTCGAGCGCCCCGTGGAGGTCACCGGCCACGTCACCCTGGTTCTGCACGTCTCCTCCTCGGCGCCGGACACCGACTTCACCGGCAAACTCGTTGACGTACACCCTGACGGCAAAGCGATCCTGCTGTGTGAGGGCATCCAGCGTGCCCGCTACCGCGAGTCGCTCACCGATCCGGCGCCCCTGGAACAGGGAACGGTCTATGAACTGACTATCGACCTGTGCGTCACCTCGAACGTATTCCTGCCCGGGCACCGCATTCGGCTTGAGGTTTCCAGCAGCAACTTCCCCCGCTACGACCGCAACACCAATACAGGCAGGACGATCGCCACCGACGGCGAGGACGACGTCGTCGTCGCGGTCAACCGAGTCCACCATGGACCGGCTCACCTCAGCCGCCTTGTTCTGCCGTTGATCGAAAGAGAAGCGGAGGTTCCGATGTGACCACAGTGGACGAACTGATGGACCGGTTGGCCATCGCCGATGTCGTCGCCGGTCTCGCGCATGCTCAGGACGACAAGGACTGGGTTGCTCTGCGGCGACTGTTCGCCGACGAGGTTCTCCTGGATCTGTCGACACATCACTTCGGCAGGCCGCCGACGACCCTGGTGACCGACGACCTGGTCGAGTTGGCCCGTGGGACTTTGGCGGGCTTCGACTGCACCCATCACGCCGCCTCCAACCTCGTCGTGCAACTGTCGGGCGACGTGGCCGAGTGCCGCACGCACATGGTCGCGTACCACCACGTCCCCGCGGAGCCCGGCGTCGTCGACTACTGCACGATGCGTGGCTACTGGCGGCTCAAGCTTCGCAAGCTCGGCGGGCGCTGGCTGATCACTCACTGGGCGGTGATGCGAACCGGCCCGTGGGAAGGATCTCCCGAAGCCTACGCGCTCGCCGCCGCGCGCATCACACCCAAGTCCTGAAGGAGAACCATCCATGTTCTACGAGATCCGCACGGAGCACGCCCGTTCCGGCCTCGGCACCGAACTGGCTCGCTACATGGACGAGACCGTCATCCCGCTGCACCAGGAGCTGGGGATGCACGTGGTGGGAGCGTTCACCGTGATCGGCGACGAGGACGCCTTCGTCTGGATTCGGCGCTTCGAAGACGCCGCGGACCGCGAACGCATTGTGGACGCCGTGCACCAGGATCCCCGGTGTGCAGCCGTGATCGAGACCGTTTCCGCACTGGTGGACGGGACCGAGTCCACTGTCGGATTGCAGCCGGCTCCCAGCTCCAGTCTCTGCTGACCTCCGGAAGGAATTCCCTGTGACCATCCATCCGCACTTCGCGGTGTTCTCCGATCCGGCGGGCGGTTACCGATGATCGACTGGCTGGAGCTCGCCGAATCCCTCATCACCTCACCATGGCTGTACGCCGTGCTCATCGCGGTGTCCTTTCTGGACTCCTTCCTCCCGCTGATTCCGAGCGAAGCCGTCGTGATCGTCGCAGGCGTTTACGCCGGGACCGGGCAGACCAACATCGTGCTCGTCATCGCCGCCACGACGCTGGGCGCCTTCCTCGGCGACCTCGTCCCCTACACCGTTGGACGACTGCTCGGTGTGCGAGTGCTCAAGCGACTGCCACCCGGCACCAAACGCCGCGCGGCGCACGACTGGTTCGTCCGCGAACTCGACGCCCGCGGCGGTTTCATCCTGGTGACCACCCGGTTCATCCCGGTCGGGCGCTACCTGGCCACCTTGTCCACCGGAATCGTCGGCTACCCATGGGGCAAGTACATGCTGTTCGTCGGATTCGCCACCGCCACGTGGAGTGCTTACACCGCACTCACCGGATACCTCGGCGGCGTTGTGTTCCAGGAGAACACTCTGCTGGCGATCGCCGTCGGTGTCGGGCTCGCGTTCGTGATCACCGGCATCATTGAAGCCGTACGCCGCCTCCGCCGTCGCGCACGGGTCGTGGCGCCGGACACGACTGTTGACGGAACGCCTCCATGGTGAAGAGGCGAGGCTGGGTGCGAGAGCTGTTCGTCTACCCGGTGAAAGGGCTCAGCGCGCAGCCGCTGGACCGCGTTGTACTCCGGCCGGGCAGGGGTTTTCCGAACGACCGGATGTTCGCGCTTGCCCGGCCGGATGGCAGATACCGGCCCGGGACGCGTGCCGGACTGCCAAAACAGGAGTTCTTCGCCCTGGTCTCGGACCATCGTTTCGCCGCACTCGACACGCACCTCGATACGGAGACCGATGTCCTTACTGCGCGAGTCGCAGGCCACGACGTGTTGAAGGCCGATCTGAGCACTCAGGAAGGTCGCGACGACGCTGTCCGGTTCTTCACGCGCGTTCTCGACCTGCCTGTGGGTGTCGCACCGTTGCTCGCGCGGGAATCGGGCAGGCGCTTCACTGACGCAGCCGCCGCCGGGGATGGACCGATGGACTGGATCTCGTTGATCAATCTGGCTTCGGTCCGCGACCTGGAGTCACGCACTGGCACCGTGGTCGATCCTATTCGATTCCGCGCCAATGTATACGTGGATGGACTACCGGCGTGGTCCGAATTGGACACGATCGGTCAGGAGCTCGACCTGGGCGGCGTGCGCGTACAGGCCGTGCGTCGGACCAAGCGCTGCGCCGCGACCGAGGTCAATCCGGTGACCGGCTGCCGCGACCTGCCGGTGTGCACCATGATCGACAGGACGTACGGGCATCAGTTCATGGGAATCTACCTGGAAGTCCGCACAGCAGGAGTCGTGGAGAAGGACAGTGAGTTCGTCGCCTGAGTTGCGTCTGCGGGTCAGCGAGGCGAGCGACCTTACGCCGACCGTCCGGCGCTTTGTCCTGCGGGACGCCAAAGGGTCCGCGCTGCCGGCGTATGAGCCTGGTGCGCACATCGTGGTGACCACTCCAGCCGGCCACAAGCGCAGCTACAGCCTTGTCGAACCGGGTGGCGCCCAACCGCAGGAGTATGTCGTGTGTGTGCGCCGCGACAACGACGGCCGGGGCGGTTCGGTGAGTATGCACGATGACGTGGTGGTGGGCGTCGACCTCCTGGTGTCCGTGCCAGTCAACAGGTTTCCCCTCAAGCCCTCGCCCCGGTACTTGTTCATCGCCGGAGGCATCGGCATCACGCCTGTCCGGGCGATGGTGCGCCGGCTACGCGTCGCGGGCCGCACTGGTGTGCAGCTGCTGTATCTGACTCAATCCGCCGAGGAAACCCCGTTCCTGCAGGAGTTCGACGGCCCGGAGGACACTGTGCACCACAGTGATGACCGCGGGTTGCTTGATCTGTGGCCATATCTTGCCGTTCCAGACGACGACGTGCGCGTTTACTGCTGTGGGCCCGCTCCGCTCATGCGTGCCGTGCAGAGGCTGACGCCTCACTGGCGCATGAGCAGGATCCACATGGAGGAGTTCACAGCCGGTCCCGCGGGGATGTCCTTGCCGTTCACCGCAGTCTGGGCTGCCACTGGGCGCCGGGTGAAGGTTCCCGCGCATCTCTCGCTGCTTGCCGCCTTACGCCGTGACGGCATTCGCGTCGAGTCGTCCTGTGAGGCTGGCATCTGCGGCACCTGCCGTCTTGCGGTCCTCGGCGGCGAGGTGGAGCATCGTGACTCCGTGCTGACCGAAGGGGAACGCCTTTCCAGTGTGATGGCCTGTGTGTCTCGAGCCAGGTCGGCCGAACTGGTTGTCGGGCCCCACGGGAATGGGGGATCGGTGTGACCGCTCACGAACTGCATCCTGAGCCCGGATTCACGACGGACGTGTTCGACCGTGGTGCGCCACCTGTGCTGACCGTGGACCCAGGCGACACCGTTGTCGTGCGATCACTTGATGCGGCTGGGTTTCTCGAACGGCAACACTCGCCAGGAGAGCAGCGGCCGACCATGTTCGAGGGGAAGCGCGGCCACTGCCTCAGCGGTCCCATCGAAGTACGTCATGCCAAGCCGGGGGATGTGCTCGCGGTCCGTATCGTTTCGGTCCGCCCGGGCGACTGGGGCTGGACCGTCGCCGGTGCCAAGGACAACGCGTTGAACCGCGCGCTCGGTCTCACAGGACCGCCTTCCTGGCTGCTGTGGGAGATCGACGCCGACGGTGGGACTGCCACCAGCGACCGCGGCCACACCGTACGGACCTCGCCGTTCCTCGGCGTGATCGGCATGCCGCCGAATGAGCCCGGCCGGCACTCCACGATCCCGCCCCGATCCACTGCCGGTGGAAACATCGACTGCCGGGAGCTGACGGCGGGGGCGACGTTGTTCCTGCCGGTCAGCGTACCCGGCGCGTTGCTGCACCTCGGCGATGGCCATGCCGCGCAAGGCGATGGCGAGGTGTCCGGCACCGCGATCGAGTGTCCTATGACGACAGAAGTGGTACTCGACATCGTCACTGACGCCCCGATCTCCGGCCTGCACGCCGTAACTCCCCACGGGCGGATCACGTTCGGGTTCAAGGCAGACCTCAATCTGGCCATGGCGGAAGCCCTCGCCGCGATGGTCACGTGGATGCAGCGTCTCTACGACGTCGACAGGGGCACAGCCACCGCACTCGCCAGTTCGGTCGTGGACATGCGCGTCACACAGGTTGTGAACGAGACTTGGGGCGTACATGCCGTCCTGGCAGACGGGGCGATCACCTGAGCCCAGGCCACCGCCCCTGTCCGGTCAGTCAGTCCTTGAGGCCAGGGAACTGGTCGTCGCGCCATTCGGCGTTCGCCTGCCGGCCGTCCGCGAGTTCCTGCTCCCGTGCGCGGAGTTCGACGCGGCGGATCTTGCCGGAAATGGTCTTGGGCAGGTCGTAGAACTCTATTCGCCGTACGCGCTGGTACGGGGCGAGGTGTTCACGGGCGTACCGCAGGATGGACAGCGCCGTCTCTTTTGTCGGCTCGTGGCCGGGCGCCAGCGCGATGTATGCCTTGGGCACGGCCAGCCGGATCGGATCCGGTGCCGGGACCACCGCGGCCTCGGCGACCGCCGGATGCTCGATGAGTGTCGATTCGAGTTCGAACGGGCTGATTTTGTAGTCGCTCGCCTTGAACACGTCGTCGGTGCGGCCGATGTAGGTGATGTAGCCGTCGGCGTCACGGCTCGCCACGTCACCGGTGTGGTAGTAACCGCCGCTCATCGCTTCGACGTTGCGTTCTGCGTCGCCCCGGTAGCCGGTCATGAGCGGTAGCGGACGTGCCGACAGATCGATGCACAACTCTCCTTCGCCTGTCCCGGTGACCAGGTGCCCGGTGGCCGGGTCGATGAGGACGACGGGAATTCCGGGCAGCGGCCGCCCCATTGAGCCGGGCCGGACCGCGGCACCCGGGGTGTTGCCCACCTGGGCGGTGGTCTCGGTCTGGCCGAATCCGTCGCGCACGGTCAGGCCCCAGGCGCGCCGAACCTGCTCGATGACTTCGGCGTTGAGCGGCTCCCCGGCGCTGACCGCCTCACGCAGAGCTTCCGGGCGCTCGCCGAGCTCGGCATTGATCAGCATGCGCCAGACGGTCGGTGGAGCACAGAACGAGCTGACCTTCCTGCGGCGCAACTGAGCCAGCATCGCCGCCGCGTCGAAGCGACGGTAGTTGTAGACGACGGTGGTCGCTTCGGCGATCCAGGGCGCGAAGAAGCAGGACCATGCGTGCTTGGCCCATCCCGGTGCGGAGATGTTCAGATGCACGTCGCCGGGCCGCAGGCCCAGCCAATACATTGTGGACATATGACCGGCCGGGTAGGACACCTGCGTGTGCTCGACCAACTTGGGTCGCGACGTCGTGCCGGAAGTGAAGTACAGCAGCAACGGATCGCCCGGCGCAGTATTCGGGTGTGCGATGCTCGTGTGCTCCAGTTCGTCGGCTGCCCGCAGATTGGACCAGCCTTCGGCCTCACCGACACTGATCCGCGTGTAATCGCCGGGCACCCGGTCGAACCTGTCGGTGTCCGCGGCGTTGCAGATCACGTGCCGGACGCCGCCAAGAGCGATCCGGTCCTCAAGGTCCGCCGGCCCCAGCGCGGTCGTGGTCGGCACGATCACCGCTCCCAGCTTCATGATCGCCAGCATCGCTTCCCACAGCTCGACCTGGTTGCCGAGCATCAGCAGGACCGGGTGTCCTTTGCGGACACCGTGGGCGGTCAGCCACGACGCCAGACGATCCGAGGCACGGGACATCTCGGCGAAGGTTCGTTCTGTCGTGGACCCGTCCTCTTCCACCACAACAAGGGCCTGGCGATTGTTTCCGCTTGCGACAGCGTCGAACCAGTCGACCGCCCAGTTGAACCGGGTACCGAGTTCTGGCCATCGGAACTCGGCTACGGCGCAGGCGTACTCACCGCGCAGTTGTAGCAATTGGTCGCGGCTCTGCCGGTATGCGCCGGTCGCGTCCACGGGATGCTCTTCGGGTTCGGGCATGGCGTGACTATCAGTCGTTTGTTGCTCGTGCGGCTACCCACATACGGGGGTAACGCGCGCTTGACGTGGGCCATTGGTCTGCGAAACTTAGCCGGTGGACGACAGCGTCACGGCGCGGGCGGTGATCGACGAGTTGCTGCCAGAGCGGTTGGAACGGTTACGGCGGGTCAGCGGTGTGCCGGTCGTCTTCGGCGGCGCCACCCGGGGCCGCAACCTCATTCTCAATCGTCTGGTCGGGACATTCGGCGACTCGCTGCGCGGGCTGGCCGTGCAACCGGGCAAAGGGCTCGGCGGACGCGTACTGCGTCAGCGCACACCGTTGCGCGTCAACGACTATGCCACGACGCTCACGATAACTCATGAATACGACCGCATGGTCGTGGACGCGGAGCGGTTGACGTCACTCGTCGCCGTGCCAGTGCTCGTCCGCGGTGAGGTTCGAAGCGTGATCTATGGGGCGGTGCGTGACCACCGCCCGATCGGCGACCGTGCGCTCCGCACCGCCACGATCGTGGCCTCCCAGTTGCAGCAGGATGTGGAGCAGCGGCTCGACGAAGTGGCTCGTCCTCTCGAAGCCCTTGCCGAACTTGCCGCCATCATCGAGCACACCGACGATCCCCGGCTGCGCGCACGGCTCTCGCGGATTCACCGGAATCTTTCCGATCGGCCGATTCGCGCCGAAACCAGGCCCGCGCTGGCACCGCGGGAGATCGACACGCTCCGGCTGGTGGAAGTGGGCGCGAGCAACCTCGAGATCGCGACCCGGCTTGGCCTGAGCCCGGAGACTGTCAAGGCCTACCTGCGATCCGCGATGCGCAAGCTGGGCGTTCACAACCGGACGGCTGCGGCCCACCGAGCCCGGTCGACCGGCAACCTGTGAGTAGAACCCAAAAAGCAGCGCGACCGGCCGGGTGCTGCCTTCAACGAGGTCAGCCTGTGGATCGCAACAGGTTGTCCAGGCAGAGGTTCAATGCTGTCTCCAGGTGCTGGGCGGAGCCTGTGGAGAGCAGGATGCTGACGCCGCCCTGGATGGCGGTGACGATGGCGGCGGCCAGGCGGTCGGCGTCGAGAGCGGGGTCGGCTTCGCCTGCTGCCTGGGTGGCCTCGATGCCGGTCCGGACGGCGTCCTGCCATCGTCGGATCAACTGCGTGGTGACGGCTTGGGCAGCGGGGCTGTACCGGCCTACGTCGGCGGCCGGGTAGCCCCAGCGTCGGCAGGAAGGGGTGGCGGACTTTCCGGCCTCGCCGCCACACCCAGCCTGCCGACGCCTTCTGGTGGCCTACTTGGTGTGTACCGCCGCGCGGGTGTTGATCGCGGCCTGGCCGAGTGGTGGGCTGTAGATGTCCTGGCCGCCGTTGCCGATGTGGAAGCTTTGGTTGCCGATCAGGTAGCCCCAGCCGCGCGACGACGGCATGTCGTGGATCCATGGCCCGCCGCTGGCGCCACTTCCCATGTCGCAGGAGATGACCCGGTATCCGGGGACGGACGAGGAGCCCACACAGAACCGCAAGTCTCCGCCGTTGGGGCTGATTCCTGACCGTGACGGGTGGGTGTTCTCGGCGTATCCGAAGGCGCGCACGTCGCCGTAGCTCGCCGTCGCGGGGGTGGCACCGAACTTGTACCCCTGCCATCCGACGACGTCGCCGACCTTGCCGCGCGAGTTGCTGCTGAGCGCGAGCGCGGCCATGTCGTAGTAGTTATCGCTGCCGTCGTGGTAGCCGTTGGGCACGGCCCAGGCCTTCGCGGTCCACGTTCCGTAGGGCCGCGACCCGTTGTTGAAGTCAGGGGCGAACTTGAAGTTCTTGTACCAGCCCTTGTGACCGTTGCTGACGCAGTGCCCGGCGGTCCAGATCGTGTTGTGGTTGCTGGAGCTGATGACCGTGGCGGTGCAGTAGCGGTCACCTTCCGGCTTGGTCAGGAAGAGCTTGCCGATGGTGCGCGCGGGGAGTTTCCCGTGTCCTGCCCAGACTTTGGACAGCCGGAAGTACGTCAGTGCGTCGGCGCTCATGGTCGAGAGTGTGTCGGCGGGCGGCCCGGCGTCACCGTCCGCGCTTTCGCTGACCTGTGGCTCACTTGGCGGGGTTGTGGGTTGGGTCGTCGGCGAGGACTCGTCAACCAGCGCAGTGGCTTGCTGCATCCGCGCGTCGGTCCAGTAAGCGTCGACACTGCCAAAAGGCTCTATCGCGACGCCGACGGCGACATCACTGGCCGCGGCCGCGGCGGAAGCCACGGGCGAGACGAGCGCGACTGTGCAGCAGGCCGCAGCGAGCACGGCGGAAACGGGTCTGAATCGTCGGAACAAAGTGGCTCCCCAGTGACGGCGTGAAAGCGGTCGAATCCGGGCGCTGTGACGGTTTCGCAGTCGTCGAGCCCGGACGACCGGGAGCCTAGAACATGATCACCAGGGGCTGTCCAGTGTCGGACGCGTTCTTTTTTGCGATGGGCACTGGGCGTAGCCGGTTCGAACGGAGCAGGTGTCACAGGGTGTGACCAGCCCGCAGTCGAGCGTCAAGTTCTGATGTGGAGTGTCTCAAGAGGATGGTCCAGTTCATGCAGTCACAGACCGGTGATCATGAGGTCGTCGACGTCGTAATGAAGGTTGTTGTGGACGGCGATGACGCCGGGTACGTGGTGTGCGGCCTCGCTGATGCGTTGGACGGTGCTGTGGAACGAGAGTCTGCCCTCGAGGGTGACGATGCCGTCGGTGACGTGCACGGTGACTTGGTTTGCAGCGCGGGTTCTGGTGGCGATTTCGTGTTCGATGTCGGTTTCGATGGTGCTGTCGCTGCGGACGTACAGGTGTAGTGCGTCGCGGCGGGCGAGTATGCCGATGAGGTGGCCGACGCAGGTCACGACGCAGATCTGGCGTATCCGGCTGCTGGCCATCAGGTGCAGGGCGGCACTGACTGTAACGCCTGGGGTTGTGGTGATCGCCGGTGTGGTCATCAGGTCGGCCGCGCGTAGCGCTGTGGATTTCCGCCATCGGGCGCGGCAGTGCGGGCCGGCGAGCAGGGGTGGTGGGTCGGCGCCGCCGTGAAACTCGAGTTTGGTCAGGATGTCGGCTTCGCTGACCACGCCGATCGGTGTGCCGGAGCTGTCGATGACAGGCAGCGCGTCGATGCCGTGGGCGAGCATGGCGCCGGCCAGTTCTTTGAACGGGGTGTCGTACACCGCGGTGATCACCTGGCGGGTCATCACCGCGGCCACCGTTGGTTCGCCCATGGTTTGCCTCGTTGCGCCGTACTCCTTCGGAGTTGCTAATATTAGCAACTGTTTAATCGCCTGGACAGGGGTAGAGGCCGCACGGCGCGCCGAGCGGGTGCACCAGAAACCACGGTCGGCACGCATCACCCGGAAGTCATGCGCCAGCGACAACATCGCCTCCGCGGCGTGACGGTGCGAGTTCGGTTTCGACTGCCCCGGTCACCGGACAAGCATCCCGTCCTGTGGAGGGGGACGGAGCGTGGCGCCGGGAATGTCTTGGCACATGCTGGTTTTGACGCTGGGATATGGGTCATACTTTGTTGCCGCCGCCGCGTGTGTCCCCTGCGATGTCACACAAGGAGCGTTATGCGTCTGACGCGAAGAATTGCGGCGATCGCCGGCACGGTTGTGCTGACTGCTGCCGGAGTTGTCCTGAACCAGTCGAGTGCCTTCGCCGGTCCGGTGGGCAGTGGCTGGACGGAACACAAACCCTCGTGGAATCTGCAGATTCAGAGCCGTGGCGAGATAACGAGCTACCCGAGCAGCACCGACAGTGCGTCCGGGCCTGGCGGCTCCTACTTGCGGTCCGGTGGGGTGCAGACGTTCAAGCTCGTCAACAACGGGTCCAACCGGGTCGAGGTCCGGGTTCAGGACAACTATCGGACCGGCCAGCGGCAGTTCGAAGGCGAACTGAAGGTCACCCCGGGCACCGACGACGAGAGCGCGATGCAGATCTTCGGCAACGACGGCGAGGGCGCCACCACGCTGATGATCAGGTCCTTCTCGAAGAACGGCGGCACTCTGCGGGGCGGCGGCAAGGACCTGATCAGCAACATCTACGGCAAGTGGGTGCGCATCAACGTCACCCACAACGCCACCGCCACCGGCGGCAGCTACTCGATCTACATCAACGGCCAACAAGTGCACACCAGCAACGGGCCAAAAGGCGATCATTACTTCAAGTACGGCGTGTACGGCACGTTGCAGACCGACGGTGCCGAGCACCAGTGGCGCAACGTGCACTTCTACCGGAAGTAGTTCTCACGGCTCAGGCCCGGCCCGGACTCCGGGCCGGGCCTTTGTCGCGAGTGGACAATCGGATTGCGGATGTTCCGGTTGGTGAAAAGAGCGGCATCAGGCATGATCAAGGGGTGACCCGCCGCCGGTGCGGGAACATGCTCCGTTCGGTGGACCGCCGGCTGGTTCCGGGGGTGGGGGCACAAATGCCGTGTTATTTCTGCCCAGCCTGCTCGGCTACGTTCTCGTCGTCTCATCGTCGTAGGCATTTTGTGCGTCCCTTGATGTAAGGGTTTGGGTCGGCTGGACTGATTCGGCGAATGGCTGCCCTTGAATCCGGCGACTGATTGCGGCTGTGTGTCCATCGTCGGTAATTTGGCGAGGCTGATCATGCAGATCCTGTGGAATCCGAACGAAAGGTCTCGGGATCATGACCACCTGGCGTCAGCTTCGCGTGTCAGGAATTCGCCGGAAGATCGTGACGCTGGGGGTGGTCCTCGCCCTCGTGGCCGGTGTGGTGCCCCCTGCCGCGCACATCGCCGGCCCGCTGTCGCTGACGGCCGGTGAGCCAGGGGAGGCCGTCGACGTCCCGGCGCATCCCGAGGGTGCGTCGTTCAATCCCAATCAGCTCAAGGGGATTCAGGCCGCCGACCCCGGCTCGAAGATCAACCTGATCCAGCCGCCCACGGCGGACATCACCGGTGACGCCCGGGTGGGCTATCCCATCGAGCTGCCGCCGGGCCGGGGTGACGCTGTGCCGTCGGTCGCGCTGACGTACGACTCGTCGGGCGGCAACAGCTGGACCGGCGTCGGCTGGAATGTCGCGACGCAGTCGATCACGATCGACACCAGGTGGGGCGTACCACGATACGAAAATGGCCTGGAAACGGAGACCTATCTACTCAACGGCGAGCAGCTCACGCCGGTCGCGCACCGCACGCAACTGCAGGCGCGCACCGCGGAGAAAGTGTTCCGGACCAGAGTGGAAGGGCGGTTCAGCAGAATCGTCCGGCACGGTGACAATCCACGTAACTACTGGTGGGAGGTGACCGCCCGCAACGGCACGAGATCAATTTTCGGCGGTCCGCCTGATGGTTCCGGGGAAAGCACGACGCTGACCGACGAGTCCGGCAACGTCGCGGTGTGGGCGTTGCGCGAGGTGCGGGACGCCAACGACAACTTCGTGCGGTACCACAATGTCCGGGTCGCGGACGTGGGTGTGAACGGTGGCACGGTGCCGGGCGCGGAGATGTATCCGAAGCGGATCACCTATACCGGTCAGGGCAAGATCGAGGGCAGGTACTCGGTCACGTTCATCCGTGACCGGGAGCGTGGGGAGTCCCGCCGCCAGGACGTGGAGATCGACGCGCGCAACGGGTTCAAACAGGTCACGGCCGATCTGCTGCGCCGGATCGAGATCTTCATCGACGACAAGCCGATTCGTGCCTACGAACTGAACTACCGTACCGGCGCGTTCGCCAAGACCCTGCTGCAGCAGGTTGCCCAGTACGGCGAGGATCTGCGGATCTTCAACACCCACACGTTCGACTACTTCGATGACATCCGTACCGGGGACGGCGAGTACCGGGCGTTCTCCGACGCGACGGGCTGGACCACGCACAACGACTCGCTCGGCGCGAGCGTCCCTGATGGACAGGCGAGTGCGTTGTCGGCGAGCACATCCAGCAGTGCGGGCGGACACCTCTACGTGGGTTTCAACCCGGCCGTGGCGCGCAAGTCCGGTTCGGCAGGCGGCAAGGTGGGTTTCAACGCCGGGTCGGCCGAAGGCTTGCTGGCGTTGACCGATGTCAACGGGGATTCCTTGCCGGACAAGGTGTTCCGCACTGGGGCAGGAGTGTTCTACCGGCCGAACCTGTCCGGGCCGGGCGGGCAGCCGAGGTTCGGCGACACCCCGATCAAGCTGGCCAACCTGCCAGCGATCTCCACGGAGTCGACCCGGTCGGTCACCTCCGGTGTCGAGTCGTACTTCGGTGTGGCCGCGCAACTCGACCACGTGTCCACCACGACACGAACCGACCGGTACTTCTCCGATGTCAACGGTGACGGTCTGACCGACCTGGTCACGAACGGCAGTGTGCTGTTCGGATACCTGGACGCCAACGGCAATCCCGCCTACAGCGCCAACAGCAAGGACACGCCCGTGCCGATCGGTACCGGCGGTGCGAGCGGCACCATTGTGGGTGATCAGACTCGTGAGTTCGAGCGTCAGGTGGACGCGTTCCCGCTGCTGGACAGCGTGCGAAGGTGGATCGCGCCCTACGACGGCACGATCCGGATCGCCGGTGGGGTCAAGCTGGCCGACAACGCCGGTACGGACGAGAAGGCCGACGGTGTCCGGGTCGCGGTGCAGCACGAGAACACGGAGTTGTGGTCGCAGCGGATCATGGCGGACGACCACGCCCAGTACACACCGTCCGGAGTGGACGCTGTGCAGGTGCGCCGCGGCGAACGGGTCTACTTCCGAGTCCAGTCCGTATTGGATGGAAAGTTCGACCAGGTCGCCTGGGACCCGGACATCACCTACACCAGTATCCCGGCCGGTACTGATGTCAATGGCCTGGACAACCACCGTTACCTGGCTTCGCGTGACTTCACCCTGGGTGGCCGTCCGTCCACAGTGACCGCACCGGTGACCGGGACGCTGCACCTGTCCGGTGACGTCTCCAAGGTCGGCCCGACGACAGACGACGTCGCGGTCGTGATCACCCGCAACGGCCAGGACGTCTTCACCGGCAACCTGCCCGCGGCCACGGGCGGGACGGTCGCGATCAACCTGGACATCCCGGTGACGGCCAACGACACGCTGTCGTGGCGGCTGCGGGTGGATTCGCCGATCGACGCGGGGGCGCTGCACTGGGTTCCGTCCGCGCACTACACCGCGGCGGACGGGGGAGTGCCGGTCTTCGACCAGAACGGCAACCCCACGATGAAGATCGCTCCGCCGTACGACCTGGACATGTACCCGGTCGACACGTTGACCGCGCCACAGGGCTCGTACACCGCGACTCGTTCGGGTGAGCTGACCGTGCAGCCGGAACTGGCCGTCAACGGCGGCGACAGTCGAGTCGTGTTCACTGTCAAACGGCGGGGTGCACTGCTGGCCAAGAAGGTCATCGACATCGTCAACGGGCAGGTTCCCGAGCCGGAGTCGTTACGCGTCAAGGTCAACGCGAACGAAGGCGACGAACTGTTCCTCGACTTCTCCACTTTGGACACGACGTTGCCCGGGCGGCTGACCAGGCAGTCGGCGTCGATCAGCACCGACGGCGTGACGTTCGACCCAGTGCCCAGCGCGCTGCACGCTTCGGCGGAGCAGGGTGCGTTCGCGCAGCCCTACCGGGGCTGGGGCGCGATCGGCTACCAGGGCAACCGCGACCGTGCCACCGCCCCGATCGTGCAGGGCGACCTGGCGATCGACCAGAACTACCGCAACCGCATTCCCGCAGCCCCCAAGGAATCCGACGTACCTGGCTTCGAAGGCCGGGTCACCCCGCCCAACGCGATCGTGCTCGCGCCCAGACCGGCCAAGGGCCAGTGGGGGAGCGAAGACGGCAATACCTGGGTCGCAGGTGTCGGTGCGGCGAGTTCGCGGCTGGGTACCGACCGGATCGACGTGGCCAACGATGCTGACTTCGCCGGGGCGACTGGTGTGTCGCGGGTGGCGGGCAGCAGTCAGATCTCGACCACGTTCGGGGCGAGCCTGCCGGGCGTGCCGATCGGCGCCGGCGCGAGCGTGGCCCGGGGCAGCAGCAGTGGCGAGGTGGACTACCTCGACCTCAACGGTGACGGTTTCCCCGATGTGGTCGGCTCGGCGGGGATCCAGTACTCGGACATGACCGGTGGCCTCGGCAGCACCCGTGGCAGCTTGGGCACCGGCAACGTCCGGGAGAACGACTCGAGGGCGTTCACCGCGTCGGCCAATGCCGGTAGCCCGGCCCGCACTTCGGCTGACGGCCGCGGGCAGTCCGCGCCGTCGGCGGAGAACTCCGCCAACACTGCCCAGAACGGCAGTGAGATGCCCAGCCTGGGCATCGGCGGCAGCACCGGTGGCGGCGAGTCGGACGGGAAGTTCGACCTGTTGGACATCAACGGCGACAGCCTGCCCGACCGGGTCTACGAGAACGGCACGGCCGCGCTGAACCTGGGTTACCGGTTCGCCGCGCCCGAACCGTGGCCTGGTGGCCCGCTTAACGACGCAAACACCCGTAACTCGGCGCTCAACCTCGGGTTCAACACGGACTTCTACGGCCTGGCCGGTGGTGTGTCGGCCGCGACCGGTTCGTCCAAGACTGAGGCTGGCCTGATCGACATGAACGGCGACGGCCTGACCGATCGGGTGTTCTCCCGGGATGGCACGCCGTTGGCCGTCGCCATCAACACCGGCAACGGATTCCTCGCGCCGACCACGTTCCAAGGCAGTCTCGGCGGGATCAACTCCGGCAAGAACTCCAGCCTCGGCGCGGGCGCGTACTTCACCTTCGGGTTCTGCCTGGGCATCTTCGCCGGTGGCTGTGTCGTGTTCAACCCGGGTGCCGACGTCTCGACCGGCATCGGTCGGTCCGAACTCGCGCTGCGCGATATCAACGGCGACGGGTACACCGACCAAGTCCGGTCCACGAAGGACAGTGAGCTGATCGTCGCGGAGAACCGGACCGGCCGCACGAACCTGCTGCGCTCGGTGACCCGGCCGCTCGGCGGGAAGTTCGACCTGGACTACACCCGCGACGGCAACACCAAGGACCTGCCCCAGTCGCGCTTCGTGCTGTCCAGCACCAGGGTGTTCGATGGCCACCCCGGCGACGGCCAGGACGTGCAGCTGACCACCTTCCGTTACGAGAACGGCCGATACGACCGGCTGGAACGGCAGTTCCTCGGCTACGGCCGCGTTCTCAACGAGCAGCGGGATCCCGGTGCCGGTGACGCCGTGTTCCGGGCGCTGGCCAACGAGTACCGCAACGACAACGTCTACGCCCGCGGCCTGGTGTCCCGCTCGTTCACCACTGACGCGGCCGGGCGGCTGTTCAAGGAGACGGTGAACACGTACGCGTTGCGCGACGTGAGCACCGGCAAACCCGTGGATCCACGCAGCACCACGGCCACGGTGTTCCCACTGTTGTCGCGAACGGAAAAACGGTCCTACGAAGGCCAGCCCACTGCGGGCAAGTCGACCTTTTCCGAGTTCGACTACGACGAATTCGGTAACACGACTCGGGTTTTCGACGCGGCGGAGGCTGGTGCTGCCGATGACGTGGAGACTCGTACCGGCTACACGGCGGCCGACCAGGCCTGCCGGGACCGCAACATCGTCGGTACCGCCAACTCCATGCAGGTGGTGGCCATCGCGTCGAAGTCGGTGATGCGCAACCGTCAGTCGACAGTGGACTGCAAGACGGGCAACGTCACGCAGGTCCGGGCCTTGCTGGCCGACGGCTCGAAAGCCGTCAGCGACATGGAATATCTCGGCAACGGCAACCTCAAGGCCGTGGTCGGGCCGGCCAACAAGACCGGCCAGCGATACCGGCTCGACTACGGCTACGACCCGGTCGTCGGTGTGCACGTCGAGACCATTGTGGACAGTTTCAACCTCCGCTCGGTGATCACCCACAACTACAAGTACGGCCTGCCCGAGAGCACGGTCGACGAGAACTTCCAACGAGTCCATTTCAACTACGACCGGGTGGGCCGCATCGCGTTCGTGGCGGGCCCGAACGAGATCCCGGAAAACCGGGTGACCATCGGCTTCGAGTACCACCCGGACGCCGAAGTGCCCTACGCGGTGAGCAGGCACATCGACAACACCGCTACCGAGGTACGCGACGACACCATCGACACCGTCCAGTTCGTCGACGGTCTTGGCCGGGCGGTGCAGACCAAGAAGGACGCCAGCGTTCCGCCGCAGCCCGGCGCGGCGCCCGAACCTGCGATGACTGTGTCCGGCAAGCAGGTGTTCGACTTCCTCGGCCGGTCGGCCGAGCAGTTCTATCCGGTCACCGAATCCAAGGGAGACAACAACTTCAGTTTCAACCCGGCGGTTGACTCCGTGCGGCCGACCCGGACCGGTTACGACGTGCTCGATCGACCGACCCGGGTGACGCTTCCGGACGACACCGCGTCGACGATGGCCTACGGGTTCGGGCCGGATCGGGCCGGGGTCACCCAGTTCGAGACCATCACCACGGATGCCAACGGAAAGCAGCGCCGCGCGTACACCGATGTGCGTGAGCTGACCACGGCGGTCAAGGAGTTCAACCCCACCGGCGGCCAGCCGGTGATCTGGACCAGTTACGGCTACGACCCGCTCCGGCAGATCACGACCGTGACCGACGACCGCGGCAACACCACCAAGGCCGCCTACGACAACTTCGGCCGCCGCACGGTGATCGACAGCCCGGACACAGGCAAGACCGAGACCGGATACGACCTCGCGGGCAACGTGATCACCAAGGTGACGCCGAACCTGCGGGACAAGCGCAAGGCGATCGAGTACGACTACGACTTCACCAGGGGCACCGGGATCCGGTACCCGATCTTCACCGGCAACAACGTCAAGTACACCTACGGCGCGCTCGGCGCCCCGGAGAACGGCGCGGGCCGGATCACCGAGATCCGTGACGCGGCAGGCACTCTCACTCGCGGCTACGGTCCACTCGGCGAAGTCGCCAAGGAGACCCGCACCCTCGGCGGCAGCGCCCTGGAGACGGGGGCCTCCTTCACCACCCTGACCCGGTACGACTCGTTCAACCGGGTCCTGGACACCACCTATCCGGACGGCGAGAAGGTCACCTACGGCTACGACAGCGGCGGCCAGGTCACCACCGCGACAGGTGTCAAGGACAACAGGAACTACACGTACCTGGCCCGCCAGGACTACGACAAGTTCGAGCAGAAGGTGCTGACCCAGACCGGTTCCGGTGTCCGTACCAGCTACAGCTACGACGCGGAAGACCGGCGGCTGGCCACCTTGAAGTCGCAGCAGCCGGACGGGCGGGTGTTCCAGAACCTGTCCTACCAGTACGACAACGTCGGCAATGTCACGCAGCTGGCCAACGATGTCGCGGTCCCGCCTGCCAAGGGCATTGGCGGACCGAGCAAGCAGACCTTCGGCTACGACGACCTGAACCGGCTCGTCACAGCCAGTGGCGAGTACCGCAACACCTCGGACAAGCTCAACAAGTACAAGCTGGACCTGACCTACGACAGCATCCACAACACCACCAGCAAGGTGCAGAAGCACGATCTGGTCAGCACCGCGGGCACGACCTATCCGCAGTACGACACCACGTACTCGTTGCGCTACACCTACGAGCCTGGCAGGCCGCACGCGCCTGCCAAGGTCGGCCAGGACGTCAACAAGTACGACGGCAACGGCAACCTGATCGACATCGTCACCAAGAAGTACGACGTACAGGCCTTCGTCGGGCCGTTGGCTGATGAGTCCACCTCTGATGACCGGACGCAGTTGGTGTGGGACGAGGAGAACAGGCTGGCGTGCGTCCACGACGACGAACACTCGACAGTCAGACAGGAGCCCGGCTCCTGTGAAGGGCATGCCGACCCGGTCGTGCGGTTCGTGTACGACGAATCCGGTAACCGCATTGTCAAGGACGGCAAACAGAAACACATCGCGCCGAGCCGCAACTTCAGCAAGATCGACGGGCAGTCGTTCAAGCACATGTTCGCGGGCGACACCCGGCTGGTGACCAAGAAGGTCGAGGCCAAACTAGAGGACGAGCAGTTCTACTTCCATGCCGACCACCTCGGCTCGTCCGGCCTGGTGACCGACACGAGCGCAAGACTTGTCTCCCACCAGGAATACTTCCCGTTCGGCGAGACCTGGGCCGCGGAGAGTGCCGAGAAACCACCGGTGCCGTACCAGTACAACGGCAAGGAATTCGACAAGGAAACCGGCCTCTACTACTACGGCGCCCGCTACTACGACCCCAGGTCCAACCTGTGGCAGTCGGCGGACCCTGAACTCGGCACATATCTGGACGGCAAAGGCAACGGAGGCGTCCAGAACACGGCAAACCTTGGACTGTACAGCTATACCTACAACAACCCGCTCACATACCGGGATCCCGATGGCCGGATGGCGGAGACCATAGTCCTCGGTACTGGCGTGGTCGTCTGCGGCCCATGGTGCTGGGCCGCTCTTGCCGGCGGGGTAGTAGTCGGCGGGGTACTGGCATGGGTGTACACCCGTCCTCCATCGCCGCCGGTCCTGCACTCCGAACCTGCGGAGCCGGGAGACAAGCCCGCGCCACCGGCACCACCGGAGGCCGGTCAGGCCGGCTCGGAAGCCGAGGCGCCGGCCGGCACCCGCGATGCCCAGGGAAAGCTGCGGGACAAAAAGGGCCGGTTCCTGACAGATCCGGAAAATCCGCCGCACGACAACCACATGACGGATGCCGAAAAGAGAAAGAAATGGAAGGAGCTGGCCGACGACCCGAATTCGCCGTTGACTCCGGAAGAGCGGCAGGAAATCAAGGAGCGCGGCCGTGGCCCGACCCGCACGAACCCGTGGACCGGCAAGGAAGAGACCATGGAACTGAGCCACGAACCGGTTCCGGCGCGTGAGGGCGGCAAGGAGGTGGTTCCCCGTTGGCCGGATGACCACGCGGCACGGGATCCGCACCGGAAACTCGGACGCCCGCCGTACAGTTCCGGGCAGTAGACGTAGGTCCAGCCGGTAGGGTGAGGATCATGATCAGACTGTCCGAGCAGGATTTCGCGGACTCGGGGCTGAGTGTGCGCCGTGCGTTTGTCCAAGCGCGTCGCGGATACGGTGATGATCTTCCTGAGCCACTGGCCGAGCCGATGTCGATAATGTGGGCAGGCCGTGAGATCGTCACCGGCGATATCGTCGCCGGTGACGCGGAAGGCCGATTGAGGATCAGTCTGATATCGGCGCACCGATCCGGCGATCAGGGTGTCGACGTGGACATTCCGGGGGGAAGAATCACCCTTTCGGATGGCACGGTCGAATCCACGCTGAGGACGTGGTTCGATGCGGATCTCGATCCGGTCGTGGAGTACGACTATGTCGCTCCACAACGCTCGCTTCGAATCGCGAACGTCTCCGAGGTCCTTCGAGGCGGTAAGCCGTCAATCGAACGGTGGACCGGCAACGCGGCGATGTGGGTGGAGCGAGTGGGAGCGGATCGGCATGTCTATCACTGCAGCCATGCCGAATCCTCTCCGCCGGACTTCGGCGATCTGGTTTTCTCCTTGACGCTTCTGCCCAAAGACGACAGCTGAACACCCGCACGGTGTGCCCCCTTTCGCCGCGGCGAAAGGGGGCACACCGGTCAGCCGTAGCACGCGCCGACGGAGATGTTGACCTGGGTCGAGGTGATGCTGCGGCCGTTGTCCGATGCGACGAACGCGGCGACGTTCCCCACGTCGGCCATGGTCGCGGCGCGCTTGAGCGGCGACGCGTCGATGATGCTCTGCCTGGGCGCTTGCATCTCGGGGGTGTCCGGGAAGGTGTCGACGATGCCACCGGTCAGCAGCGTCACGGTGCGGATGCCGTGCGGCGCCAGTTCCACCGCCCACTGCCTGCGCAGTGATTCGACGGCGTCGAAGCCGACCTGCACGTTGCCGAGACCGGGGAGGTTGTTCGCGTGGTCCGACCCGCCGAAGAACAGCAGCACCCCGGACTCCTGCTTGACCATGTGCCGGGCCGCGGCCTTCGTGGTGATCAGCTGTGTGGTCAGCGCCTTGCTGATGGCCGCGACGAAGTCGGGCGTGGAGATGTCGGCCAGCGGCTGGAAGATCCCTTCCAGGGTGATCAGATTGACCGAGATGTCCACGCTGCCGGACTTCTCCACGACGGCGTCGATGTGGTCGTTCACCGCGGACGCGTCCAGCGCGTCGACCACTGCCGTCTCGGCCTGGCCTCCCGCGGCCCGGATTCTGTCCGCGACCGTCTCGAGTTTCGCCGGTGTCCGGCCGACAAGGAAGACCCGCGCGCCCTCGGCAGCGAAGGCGCTGGCCATTGCGCCACCGATCGAGCCGCCGCCACCGTAGATCACCGCGGTCTTGTTCTCCAGCAACATCCGTTTCTCCTTTCGTTGACGGAGAAGCTACGGCCTGGTCACAGTGGTTCACATCGGTCACGTGACTGGCGTGAGACTCCCTTGTCGGAAAATGGCGGTTAAGTCATCCGAGCCCGAGCTGCGCCAGTTCGATCCGTCGGCTGACGCCCAGTTTCGGGTAGGCGCGGTACAGGTGGTGGCCGATCGTGCGCGGGCTGAGGAACAGCTGCGCGCCGATCTCCTTGTTACTCAGCCCGGCCGCTGCCAGCCGAACGACTTGCACCTCTTGCGGTGTCAGGTTTTTCAGCGGGTCGTCGGCGACCGGCTCGAGTGTCGGGCGCTCACCGAGCGCAGTGAGTTCGCTCGTCGCGCGTGCTTCCCACATCGACGCGCCCAGCCGCTTGAACCCGGCCAGGGCGGCGTCCAGTTCAGCTCGTGCTTCGCTACGGCGGCGTCTGCGGCGTAGCCATTCGCCGTAGAGCAACTGAGTTCTGGCCTGGTCGAATCGGCTGTCGTGCTTGGCGTACAAGTCGAGCGCCGCGCGGTAATGCTCTTCGGAGTCCTCGAGCATCGCCTGGCAACGCCGTAGCAGCGCTGTCGCGACCGGACTGTCCACGTGCACGGCCCACCGTTCGAACGCCGTGAACTGATCGGCGACCTGGTCGGGGCTACCGTCGCGGACCGCCGCCTCCACCAGATCCGCGACCGCGCGGATAAGGAAGTCGTACTTGGCCGGGCCCACGCAGACGGAATACAGCGCGTCGAACGCCGCGCGATACCGTCCCGCGGCGAGATCGAGCAGGCTAAGGCCCCAGGATGTCAACGCTGTGCCGACGGCGTGCCGTCCTTCGAGTACCGGCAGCACCTCGGCGGCCAGTTCGCGGCATCGCGGTTCGTCGCCCGTCATTGCGGCCAGCCACACGGACGTCGCTCGCAACACCGCGACTTCCATGTCCATCCCGAACTCGGTGCTGAGCGCCACGGCCTCGGCCAGGCAGGTCTGTGCCGTGAGGACGTCACCGCGCAGCGCGTGGGCCAATGTGAGGATCTCCTGCGCGTACGGAATCCAGGTCAACGCTCCGCTGGCTCGCACCTCTGCCAGCATCAGCTCCATCACCGCGGCGGTCGCCTCGTCCTCGGCCAGCATCAGGCCGCTGAACCCGGCCACGACCCGGTGCATGAGGTCCGCGTCCTGCTCACGGCCAATCTTGATCATGGCGTGGAGCGGGCCGGCGGCCTTCTCCGGTCTGCCACTCAGCAGGTCGCCCCAGCTGATCTGCGCGTCGGCGGACGCACGCAGCCTGGACCCCTGCTGCAGCCGCAACTGGCCCATCAACTGCCCGCCCTCGGTGATCAAGGGCAGAGAACCCGCGTCCCGGCCGGTGCAGATCATCTCGGTCAGCATGACGACCGCTCGTTCAGGGTCACTGTCCATGACCAACCGCGCCGCCTCGGCCGCGAGCGCGGCATCCGCTTCGGGGGACGTCCGCTCGTATTCGATCTGGCCACGCAGCAACGTCGCCTCCGCGATGATGCTCGGATCAGTGGTGAGGGACGCGACCTCGACTGCCAGGCGCGCCGCGCGGTCGGGTTTGCCCGCGTCGTAGGCGGCAGCCGCGGCCTTGGCGATGCGACGCGCCTTGAGCTCGGGATCCACGCTCAACCGGCCTGCACGGTCGTACGCGGCGGACACAGCCATGGCCCCGCCGCGGCGTTCTGCCCGTAGCGCGGTCCGTTCGAGCTCGGCGGCCACGGCCTCGTCCGGCTCGGTGGTGGCCGCCGCGAGGTGCCAGGTACGGCGGTCCAGGACGTCCGGCGCGGTGAGTGCCTCGGCGAAGGCCCGGTGGACCGCGATTCGCTGGTGGTGGGTGGCGCACTGGTAGGCGGCGGCACGCACCAGCGGATGCCGGAACGCCAGCTCCCCGTCCGCCACGTTGATCAGGCCGGCGCGCTCGGCCGCGTCCAGGTCGGACGTGTCCGCACCGACCGCACGGGCGACGCGCAGCACCGTGTCCATCCCGGCGAAGCGGTCGGCCGCGGCGACCAGCAGGATCGATTGGGATGCCTCGGGCAGGCCCACGATCTGTTCGCGGAACGTCTCCTGCACTCGACGCGTGACCGGCAACGGGCCGACCTGGTGCGCGGGCTCCGCACGACCTTCACGCTGCGCGGCCAGACGTGCCGCACCGAGTTCGAGCAACGCGAGCGGGTTCCCGTTGGCCTCCTCCACGACCCGCGCCCGCATCGGCGCCGTCAACCCAGGACTGTTGTGGTCAAGCAGACCGGCCGCCGCGTCCGACGACAAGCCCTGCAGTCTCAACTCTTCGATGCGGTGTGTGTGGAACGGTACTGCCGTGTCGCGGACCGCGAACAGCATCGCGACCGGGTCCGCCTGGAACCGTCGAGCGGCGAACAACAGTGCGTCCGACGACCCGCGATCCAGCCATTGCGCGTCGTCGACCACACACAGCAACGGTTTCTCCGCCGCCAGTTCGGCGACCAACGTCAGTGTCGCCGCGCCGATCAGGAAGGGGTTGGTCGCCGTGTCGTCACTCAGCCCGAACGCACCCCGCAACGCGGCTGCTTGGGGGCCCGGCAGCAGGTCAAGCCGATCCAGATACGGATACAGCAGCAGGTGCAGAGCGCCGAACGCCAGCTCGGCCTCGGACTCGATGCCGACGCCGCGCAACACGCGCATGCCCTCAGCCGTGGCCACGGCATGATCAAGTAGCGCGGACTTGCCTATCCCCGCCTCGCCTCGGATGACCAGCGTCGCGCTGCGACCGGACGACGCCTGCCCCAGCAATCGCTTGACGTGGTCCCGCTCCCCATCCCGGCCGACCAACATGGCACCCAAGCCTAGTCGCCGGCGAGGTTTTGTCGGTGGCCTCGGTTAGCATCGGCGCGTGATTCAGCAGTTCAGCGGATGGCCCGACCAGGCGCTCGACATTCTGTTGCGACTGGACGGTGAGCCGTCGAGCGCCCTGCGCGAGGAACTCCGCAAGGACCGGGAACGCCTGGTGCGTAAGCCGATGATCGACCTGCTGAACGATGTGGCCGACGCGGACCCGGCATACGCCGACTTCTCGGTCTGGAGCTACGCCAAGCACACATGGTGGTGGCAGCACCAGACGGCGACGATCAGACTGGCCCGCAAGGTGGAGATCGGCCTGCGCTTCGACCTCGACGGCCTGCACGTGAAAGGCGCCTGGCACTACCCGGACCCGGGACAGATCGAGCTGTACCGGGCCGCGGTAGCCGGCAAGGGCAGCGGCCTGGCGCTGGCCCAGGCAATCGATACGTTGCGCCACAAGGGTTACGAGATAAGCGGGGACGTGATGAAGGTGACCCCGCCCGGATACTCGCCCGACCACGAACGTGCCGGACTGCTCCGGCACCGCTCCGTGGTCGCCAGCCGCGCCCTCGATCGCGACGACTGGCTGGCGACTGCGAAAGCCCTCGACTGGGTGCTGGACACCGCCGCCGACCTGAACCCGATGCTGTCGTGGTTCGCTGAGCACGTCACGGCTGCGGAAGATCCGTGACAGAAAAGACGGATGCGTTGTCGTGTGCCCACTCGGCGAAGGTGAGCGCGGGTCGGCCCAGGAGCTCCTGCACCGTGTTGGTTGTGGGGCCGGGGTGCTTGCTGTAGTCGGCCACGAGGTCCTCGGCGAGTTTGAACTGGGCGGCGAAGCGGGCCGTCAGTGTCGACGATGTCGACGGTCTTGCGTTCGGCGTCGACGGCGGTGACCCACGCCTGCCGAAGGACGCGCCGAAGGAGCTGCCGTCGTCCACGATCGTGGCGTACCGGCAGATCGGATGACCGGTTGAGCATGTGAGCAAGGCCGGGGCGGCCACATCGCCCCGGCCTTCGGGCGGTCGCCGTTGTGGATCAATGGCCAGGAATCGTGATGCCTGACAGCAGCGGGCATCGTAGGCGAACGCACCATGACCAGAGGAGTGTTGCCATGGCGGTTCCGCGAACGCCGAACTATCACGGCAGGAAACTGCTGCGTGAGCTGAAACGGTTGCGTGAACAGGCCGGTATGACCCGGGAGCGGGCCGGCGACGAGTTGCGCATGACGCCGCGGAAACTCAGCCGGATCGAGAACGGCCAGCTGCCCAAGTACCACGAGACACAGGTGATGCTGAAGGTCTACCACCTGCGACCCGAACAATGGCCGGAGTACCTGACGCTGTGGGAGCTGGCCAGGAAACCCGGCTGGTGGCAGGAGTCCGGCCCACGGGACTGCGGCTACATCGGCATGGAACAGCAAGCGTCCACCATGACCGAGTTCCGTCTCGGCCTCCTGCCCGAACTGCTGCAGACCGAATCCTACGCCAGAACATCCTTGGCACACACCGAGGACAGCGACACCGAGGCGATCACACGGATACGACGGCAGCACAGGCTGTTCACCACGGAGAGTCCTCTGAGGCTGCACACGCTCATCCACGAACCTGTTTTGTATCAAGGGGTTGACCGTGAGCAGCTGCTGCAACTGGTGGAACGCGCCGACATGCCCAACGTCACCCTCCAGGTCGTCCCGCAGTCGGCCGGACTGCATGACGGCCTCACCGGCTCAGCCATCCTGCTCGAATTCGACGACCCCCAGGAACCGGCCCTCGCGTTCACCGAGACCGTGCTCGGTCTGTCGCAGGCCCAGAACGAAGCCACGACCTCGGCGATCCAAGTCCTGCTGCGACGGCTGACCGAACTGGCGATGGGCCCCGAGGACTCCCTCGACATGGTCAAGTCGCTCGTCAAATAGTCGAAGCGTCCCGTGGTCAGGGCTGACTCGGCCCTGATTGCGGGCACCGTTTTCTCAGTACCGGTAGGCGAGTCGGGCGCTATGTGTTGTGGATTCTGATGGCCGGCTCCTCCTGGGGATATTCCTGGACACGAACACGTCAGCTGAACGCGGACAATTCGGTCCATGTCCGGGCGAGCCGGCGATCACCGGTCATACTGAGGCCGGGATCACCGAGCCGGCCCCAGACGAACAGCAGCAGATCACCGGCCCGCTCGGCGACGATGGTGGCGTCAGCTGGGATCCCGGCGTCACCATCCTCTCGCCGCCAGGTGTACCCGTGCCGGGTCAACGTGATCAGCCAGCGGCTGTCCGGGCTGATCAGGCGCAGGGTCTCGCCGTCGCCGCGCAACATCGCGATACGCGGCGAGTAGTCCGCGGCGTAGGGCAGGATCTGCAGGAACTCCTTGATGCCGTCGAGCGCGACAGCGTCGTCGAAGGACGGCTTGCGGCCGAGGGTGAGCTCCGCGTCCGCCCGGTGGATGGCCGTGTTGTAGTACGCGCGCCGCGCCCAGAACCGGATGGTCTGCTCGTAGCCCCATGACCACAGTGGATGGTTTGGGTCGGCGGCGCGCACCGCGGCCAGCAACGCGTGGCCGCTCGCGATCATCCAGTCGGCGTAACCGTCCGGTGTGGCCGGTCCGGTCAGGTCGACGTCGCCGAACCCGTACTTGCGCTGCGCCTGGTTGCGGATCATCGGCTCGATCCACCGGAACATCTCACCGGTCTGGCGGATCACGTCGGCCAGCGACCAGCCCGGGCAACTCGGCGCGGGCTGCCCGAGATCGGCGCCGGTGACCACGCGGGCCAGTGCGCTGATCTCCTTTTCCAGCAGGTCGCAGTACCGGGCGGCGGTCCAGAAGTCGTTCACGGCAATCCTTGTCGCGAGTACTCGGGTAAGGCGGCGACGGATTCGCTGGGGCGCAACTGATGCCCGTAGGCGTACGGCAGGCCGAGCTTGCCGGCCCGTCAGCGGGATGCTCATCGACAACGCGAGGATGTAACCGGTGAGCGACCACGGCCATCCGCTTGAGCTCGGGCTCGATGGCGGGGCTGGTGCGGGTGTTCACCTCAGCTGGTCTTGAGCAGCTCGGCGAACTGGTTGGGTGCTGATCTCCTGGTCTATTATCCGGGGTGCGGGTCCCGTTTCGACTATACGGGATCCGCACCCCGGTTGTATAGCGGGTCAGGAAACGAGGAACACCATGGTCGCGGACCGCTCCCCAGCAGCGAAAACACGTCCGATGCGGGCGGATGCCCGGCGCAACCGTGACAAACTTCTCGAGGCCGCGCGTAAGGCGTTCGCCACCGAAGGACTGTCCGTACCGGTCGACGAGATCGCCCGGCGGGCCGGTGTGGGTGCCGGCACCATGCACCGGCATTTCCCGACCAAGGAATCGCTGCTTGAAGCGATTGTGGTCAGCCATGTCGAGGTGCTGGTCGAAGAAGCGCGAGTGCTCGACGACACCGACGACCCCGGTGCGGCGTTCTTCGGTTTCTGTTTCGGCATGGTCGAACGAGGGATGGCCAACCGGGCGCTGGCCGAGGTGCTCGCCGGCGTCGGTTTCGACGCGCAGGCCAGGATCGCGGCCGTCGCCGAGCAACTCGAACAGGCCATCGAACGGCTTGTCGAGCGGGCGCAAGCGGCCGGCGCGGTCCGGTCGGACATCGGCATGGCCGAGATCCACGTCCTGCTCAACAGTGTTCACTTCGCTTCTGAGCGGGCGAACGGCGACGCGGAGATGGCGATGCGTGTCATGGCCGTGGTCTGCGACGGCCTGCGCGTCGCTACCTAGCCAGCCTGGGCGGCCGCGAGCTCCGCTGGCGCGCCGAACCAGCGTGTCGCGCAAGACGGCGATGTCCGGTTCGTCGTTGGCCCGCACGGCCAGTGTGTCCAATTCGGACAGATCCGGGAGAATGACCTGATCGCTGCCATCGACTGAAAACTGCGAAGGACAACTCACCGGACAGACGTGACGCGACACGTGGACGCCGGGACTCCGGTGCTGGTTCGCTGCTGGGGATGACCCTGCCAACCCCAGTCGACGGGAGTTGATCAATGGTGTCCAGAATTCGTCAGATCGGTGCGCTTGTGGCGGCGGTCGCGTTGATGACCGGAGGGACCACGGTCACGGCGAGCGCGCTCGCGAAGACCGGGCCGGTCTCCGTGGCGTACGTCGAGGTGAACAGCAACAGCATGCTGAACGTGGGCAAGTACACGCTGGCCAACGGCAGCGGCAACGTGTTCGACATCGGTGTGATCTTCGCGGCCAACATCAACTATGACGTCGCCAGGAAGTCGGCGTACCTGTACTTCAATCCGAATGTGCAGCGTGTGCTGGACAACGTGGCCACGCAGGTCCGGCCGTTGCAGGCCAAGGGAATCAAGGTCACGCTGTCGATCCTGGGCAACCACGAGGGCGCCGGGTTCGCCAACTTCCCGTCCAAACAGGCCGCCGAGGCCTTCGCGAAGCAGTTGTCCGACACCGTGGCCAAGTACGGCTTGGACGGCATCGACTTCGACGACGAGTACGCGGAATACGGCAAAAACGGTACCGGCCAGCCAAACGCGAGCTCCTTCGTGTATCTCGTCTCGGCGTTGCGTGCGGCGATGCCGAACAAACTCATCACGCTGTACAACATCGGCCCGGCGGCGTCACGGTTGTCGTATGGCGGTGTGAACATCGCGTCGAAGTTCGACTACGCCTGGAATCCCTACTACGGCACGTGGGGCGTGCCGAACATCGCCCTGTCCAAGGCCAGGCTCTCCCCGGCGGCCGTCCACATCAACGCGACACCCAGCAGCACCGCCGCCAGCCTCGCCAAGCGAACAGTGAGCGAGGGCTACGGCGTGTACCTGACCTACAACCTCGGCGCTTCCGACGCGCACACCTACATTTCCGCTTTCACCAGGGAGCTTTACGGCACCGACGCCCGCTACACCGGGTAAAGGCAGATCACCGGCGAAGCGCGGCGCCAAGGTGCCGGATGACGTCGGCTTCGCCGGGGTTGTCGGCGGCCGGGGCATGTTCGGTGATGGCCGCGCCGACGACATTGTCCAGTCGTGAGATCAGGTCGGCCAGATCGGACGACCGGACACCGTGTGGTTCGGGATAGCAGACCGAGCCGAACTCAGCAGGATCGAGCACGTCCAGGTCGACGTGGACATATGTCGGGCCGGAAAGTCCGTCGAACGCCTTCGCCAACTCGTCGACACCGTGTACACGCAGGCCAGTCTTGCGGAGGTAGTCACGTTCACTGGCGCCGCCTGCCCTGACCCCGGCGAGAATCACCTGTGCTGGAGCCAATGTCTGTGCCGGGGTCAGCAGGGCGGGACCGTCGCCGAGCAGCGTGCGGACGACCATGCCGTGGAACGCCCCCGAAGGGAGCTCGCCGGGCCCGTACACATCGGGATGCGCGTCGATCCACAGCACCGTCAGTTGGTCGCCGTATCGCTGGCGAGCGGCGGCGATCGGGGCGATGTCCACCCCGCAGTCGCCGCCCACAGTGATCACGAAGTCGTCGATCCCGGCCAGCGCTTCGCCGGTCAGTCTCAGGTTCTCCACGAGGACCCCGCGTGCGCGGATCCCGTCGGTGATGTCGTTGCCGCCGTGGGCAACCGGCACTGACACCACGGTGTCCGCCTGCAGGAGTTCTGCGGTCCGATGTGCACCGGGGGCCAGCAGAGGTGCCTTTTCCGAAGCGGATCCTTGCCATTGCGGTACGCACAGCACTGTTGTCATGACTGTTTCTCCGAGTAAACGAGATGGTTCCCAAGGACTGCCGCACGTCAGCGCTGGTCGGTCCATCCCGCTCGGTTCTGCCGCAGCAAACGCTGCATCTCATGCGTGTGCACGGGCACCTCCGCCCGACGGCTGAGGAACACAACACTCAGCCGGGAGAGGTCACGCACACGCATCACGGCGTCGACCGTACAAGACCACGAACTGGCGTGTCCATCGCTGGGGTTCGGCTTTCCTACAGACAGGGCGGCGGTGATCCTGGTACGGTGATCGTGATGTTTACCTACTCGTGCAGATCGGGGGTCCCGTCCGCAAAAGGTGAGTGCTGATGCGCTCCTGGACTGCGAATGGGGATTCCCGCCTTCTTTTCTGGTTGCGTGTGCGTGAGTTCGCCGTGCCGCCGTCGATGATCGAGTCCGCGACCGCCCGCCGTGCCGTAGGCGACTGGGCTGGGGCGTGTGCTGCCGCGCGGGTTGATGTGGATCTGAACCTGCGTGCTGTCGGGCGTACACGTGGCCGGCAGTTTGCCGCACAGGTCCGTGCTGACCTGCGACATCTGGCTCCTGACTTGCTGCGATGGCATTTTCCGAGGATCGGCCCGGACGGGCTATTACGCCCAGGCCTGACTGTCTCCTTGGCTCGATACCCTCCGGCAGGGACTGACAGTGGCGGCGCGGTGCATCTTGTGGCGCGTACGCCGCCGGCTTGGGCTGATGCCGGTCAGCGGATCAGCCTCGCGCTGTGGGATCCGGCGCAGCCTGGGGATGGTGCGCGCGGACACCCGCATCCTCGTCCCGACAGGCGTTTTCGCCTCGACCTGCACCGCCACTTGTGGGATGCGCGCAGGGCCGATGAGTTGTGGGAACGGTCTGCGGGCAGTGATTCCACAGTGGACCAGATTCCTGCTGAGATGTTGCCGGAGAGAAGCGGCTGCGCCGTGGACCGGTGGGTGGCTGAGGCGGAGCTGTTGCTGCGTGCGGAGGGACGAGCGGATGGCGTCGTCACCGTGCGGCTCGGCACCCGGCGGCTGATGCTCGATTTGGGAGCGCCCAAGTCAAGGAGCCCCGCGAAAGACCGTGTGTGGCCGGTCCTGCCGGACGCGGCGACCTGGGTGCTACCTGACCTGGAATTGCTCCGCGAAGGGTTGATCGATCCCGATCGGCTGCATCCGCTTGTCGCCTCATCGCTCGTACCGGGGCATCGGCCGGCGTCACGAAGTCCGGACAGCGCAAGGAATTCGCGTCTGGTGCAGTGCCGTGGCGCCGAGCACCGGATCGGCCTGGTGAACGGGGTGCTCGTCCCGTTGGATCACGACTCCGACGAGATTCGCCGGGAGGAACTGCTGGTCGCGTTGGGTGGTCCAGCGCTGCCATGCCTGCTGGCGATCGACGAGGCGCACCGGCGGCCGGAGTGCCTTGTGGACGTTCGGGCCCGTCTCGACCACGGTGACGCCGCCGGTGCTTTGGCTGCTGTGGAAAGCCTGCTCGGACCGGATGTACTCCTGCGCAGCGGAGCACTGCGCGACGAGTTGGAGACGGCGGTGCGCCGCCGGGTCACTCATGGGCTGTATCGGGCCGGACTAGCCGGATTCGGACCGCCTCCGGTTATCAAGGACGCTCGCCGCGGTGTCCGGACCCATCCGCGTCACGCTGCTTCTCGCTGACTCTCTCAGAATCCTCGACTTGACCTGAAAGGTGATTCGACCATGCCTGTATCCACCATGGACAGAACTTCCGGAGCGCCGCTTGACCTCGCTGCCGATCTACTCGCACTGCTGCACGACACGGCCACTGAGCCGCGTCCGGACACGCAGTTGGAAGCCTTGACCCTGGCCGTGTCCGCCGACTTGCCGGTGCTGCTGTGGGGCGAGCCCGGGATCGGCAAGACCGCGGCCCTGAGCCACCTTGCCGAAGCCCTCGACCTGCCGCTGACCACGGTGATCGCCAGCGTGCACGAGCCGTCCGACTTCTCCGGTCTGCCGGTGGTCGGTGATGATCCCGCGGCACAAGGTATTCCGATGGCTCCGCCGGACTGGGCCGTGCGTCTGGTCCGGGCGGGCAAAGGACTCCTGTTCCTGGACGAGCTGTCCACCGCGCCACCGGCTGTCCAGGCAGCGCTGCTGCGCCTCGTGCTTGAGCGTCGGGTTGGCGCTCTGCGACTTCCGCCTGGCGTCCGCATCGTGGCCGCCGCCAATCCGCGCTCCTCCGCGGCCGACGGCTGGGAGCTGAGCGCACCGCTGGCCAACCGGTTCGTCCATCTACAGTGGACCTACGACCACGAGGTCGTGGTGCGAGGGCTCGGCGGGACTTGGCCGCAGGCGGCGTTGCCACGACTCGACCCGGGGCTGCTGCACGACGCCGTGGCGTTCTCCCGCCGGGCAGTGTGCACGCTCCTTGCCGCCCGGCCCGGACTTGTGCATCAACTGCCGAAGAACGAAGCACGCCGCGGCGGCGCTTGGCCTTCGCCACGAAGCTGGGAAATGACACTGCGCCTGATCGCCTTCGCCACTGCGGCTTGCACCTCTCGGGAAGTACTGTCCATGTTGGTGCGGGGCACTGTGGGAGACGGTCCAGGGTTGGAGTTGCTGGCCAGCCTGGACCGGATGGACCTGCCGGACCCCGAGGCGCTGCTGGCGGACCCGGCGGCGGCCGTCCTGCCCGAGCGGGGCGACTTGCGTCAGACGGTGCTCGACGGCGTGGTGGAGGCAGTGCGTAGACGACCGGAGCAATCCCGCTGGGACGCGGCGTGGGCTTTGCTGGTCCAGGCTTTGGAGACGGGAGCCCCGGACTTGGTGGTCGTACCGGCGACCACGCTCGCCGCGCTGCGCCGCGACGGCTGGCAGGTTCCAGCGGCGATCGAGGACCTCGCCGGAGTGGTATCGCTGTCGCAGCGGGCCAACCGAGCCGCGGTCGGCGCAGGGACCAGCCGATGATCCTGGACGAGGAGAAGCTCTTCGCCGCTCGGTTGCACGCGGTCCGGGTCCGACCGTATCTGGCGACGGCCCTGTTCGCGTTGCACACAGTGGAATCGCGGCGAGTGCCGACAATGGCCGTGGACAGCCACTGGCGTTGCTACGTCTCGCCGGCGTTCGTGGATCGCACTCCGTTGGAGGAGTTGGCCGGGGTGTGGGTGCACGAGGTCTCCCATTTGCTGCGCGACCATCACGGTCGCAGCGACCGGTTCGCGGTGAAACACGGACTGACCGGACCGGCGGAGCGATTGCGGATGAACATCGCCGCGGACTGTGAGATCAACGACGATGTGTTCGGCGATGGGTTGGCGGAGCCCAAGGGTGCTGTCCAGCCAGAGCTCCTCAGGCTGCAGGAGGGGCAGCTGATGGAGGACTACCTGCGCCAGTTCCAGCTCGGGCCGTTCACCGCGGGCTTGGCCTGGCTGGACTGCGGCAGCGGTGCCGACGGGCTGGAGCGGGAATGGGACCTGGGAGCCGACGGGGCGCACGGGCTCAGCGAGCAGGAACGGGACTCCGTCCGGTTCCGCGTGGCGCAGGGCATCAACGCCCGGCCGGGGAGCGTCCCGAGAGGCTGGAAACGGTGGGCGGAAGAGGCTTTCCACCCGCCGCAGCCGTGGCGGGAACTGCTGGGCGCGGCCGTCCGTTCGGCGACCTCCGGCCCTGGCGCGGGTGAGGATTACACCTATGGCCGACCGTCGCGTAGGTCTGTCAGTCTGCCCGGAGTCGTCATGCCGAGTCTGCGGCGCAGGCCGCCTCGGGTCTGCGTGGTCATCGACACCTCCGGCTCTGTGAGTGACGCCGAACTGGGCAGCGCGATCCTCGAAGTCGCCGCTATCGGCCGTGCCGTGGGCGGCCGGCGCGATCTTGTCACGGTGCTGTCGTGCGATTCCGCTGCCCATGTCGCACATCCGCTGTGCCGTGCTGAGGGAATTCCATTGGTGGGTGGTGGCGGCACGGATCTGCGCACGGGCTTTGCCAAGGCCCTGCGCACCAGCCCTCGCCCGGACGTCATCGTGGCCCTGACCGACGGACAGACACCCTGGCCCGATGCGCGGCCGTCATGCCGGACAGTGGTGGGGCTCTTTCCTCGGCAGCGCCCAGCCGATGCGTGGAGCGAGGACGATCCCGACTACAGGCCGGACGCGCCGCCTGAGTGGGCACGTGTGGTCACCCTGGGATCATAGTGTGTCGATGGCGTCGGCCAGTGCGTCCAAGCCGTGCTTCTTGGCCGTGGTCAGGGCGGAGTTGAGCAATGTCTGTGCCTCGCCGCCCAGGCCGAGGACGGCGCGTGCCCGGTGAAGGCGGTACCAGGCCAGTTGTGCCGGTGCCGCTTGCACCTTCCCTTCGCAGATGTCCAAAAGGGACAGTGCGGTCAGGTGATCGTCCATGGCGAGGGCGAGGCGTGCGCGGAACATCTCGACCGGGCCGAGCAGGACTGCCGGCCACCCTGCCATGACCAGTTCACCGTCGTGGTTCGCGAGCAGCTTGTCGGTGCGCCTGCAGAACTCAGCGAGGTCGTCACGCGGGTGCCCACGGCGAGCGAGACCGTCGATGGTCTCCGCGATGAGGGCGAAGACCGATACGGAGTATCCGTGCGGCGGGAGAACACGCAGTCCCTCAGTACGGTGAAACAGTGCCCCCAGGCTGTCCATAGCGGACTCGGAGTCGCCGGTTTCGCTGTGCAGCAGGGCATTGGCGGCCATCCACACGGTGAAGTACTGGCGATCCTCGACCCGTCCGCCGATGGTCTCCAGGGACAGTTCCGCCAGCCGTCCCTGTTGCCGGCGTAGCCAGAACGCCTGCGCCAGCCATGTCTGGTCGAGTGAGTCGCCGGTGACCGGTGTGCTCATCCGGGCCAGCAGCTCCCGGGCCGGCCCGAGCAGGCGCCGCTCGGCCGAGTCGAGGTGGCCCAGCCAGAGGTCGGACATGGTGTCCAAAGTCGACTGCAACCACGGCATCAGGCCGTGCTGCGAGCGGTCGGTGATCTCCCGGTGCCGCGCCACCGTCGCCTGGGCGGCGTGCAGGTCACCCAGGCGCAGCTGGTCGATCGTCGTGGTGATCAACGCTTCGCCGATGAAGTGTTCCTTGCCTGCCTGGTAGGCAGCCCGTTCCAGCATCTGGCTGATCGCGCGCATCTCCGCCGGTGATGCGAAGTCGAACAGCGCCCAGCGGCACTCGGTAAGCACGTCGCACGCAGTCTCGGCGGGGTCGTCCGGCGAGAGCTCCGCGACGACCGCGCGGGCGATGGCCACTCCCGGAGGGGAAGTGGCGGCGCCGATGTCGCTTGGTTGCAGAGCCATCGAGGACTTGTGGGCCAGATGCGCGCTCACCTGCAGCCATAGGCCTCTGCCCTCGGCGTCGTCGGCGATCGGATCGAGCTCCGCACGGCACTTCTCCAGCAGCGACAGAAGTTCCTGGTCGGTACGGCCCGGAACCGACCAGCGCCTGGCCAGCCGGACGACTGCTGTGGCCCGCAACAAGGGCGCGTCCTGCGCTACTCGGTAAGCCGCCTGGTAGGACGCTGCCGCGGCCGGCATGTCGGCCCGGTCGTGGTGAGCGTCTCCCTGCACCAGGTACATCGTGAACCGCAGGTCACGGTCTGTGGTGAGGCCAAGCCCACGTGAGGCGAAATCCAGTGCCTCGTCATGGTCACGGCGTTCCCGTGCGTCCCGGGCAGCGTTCGCAAGGGCAGCAGCGGCTATGTCGTCCGGCAGGTCCGGTCGCGCGGAAAGCGCATGCCAGGCCAACGCCGCCGGAGTCGCCGCGGCGGTACCGGACAGCTCGACGAATGCCTTGTGGTGTAACCGTCTCGCGGTCGCTGGCGAGGTCGCAAGCTCGGCCAGGACGGCGTCACGGCGCTCGCCGGAGGTGAATGAGGCAGTTCCGTGAATGAGCTGCACGGCACCGGATCTGAGTGCTGCGGCGAGATTCGCGTCCGTCTCGTCGGCCGACGCTCCCACGATCCGGGCGACGAGCGCGGTGTCGATCTCCAGGTTCGCCTCGGTGATGGCGGCGGCTGAGAGCCAGTCCAGGCCGGGCTCGGGCACCGTGACCGGCCCGGAAGCGGGCACAGCATGCTTTTCACCCGCGTCGGACAGGACAAACCCGAACCGATTGCGGTCGCACCGCCGCGCCACCTGGTCGATCACGTTGCCGGCGGCGGGATCCAGCTCACGCGCGTTCTCCACGAGGATCACGAACGGTCCACGGGCAACGGCCCGCTTGACCATGGCGACCATGATCTCGACCATCCGGGCGATGCTCTGTTCCGTCCGGCGAGGATCGATGACGAAGTTGCTCGCCGCCACGATGTCCTTGTCCCATGGCGTCAACGGATCGCGCAGCACCGAGACCACGAGTTCGGCCAGGACGGCACGCAACGTCGCGAAACCGTTGGCACTGACCCGCACCGTGCGGACCCCGTTTGCCCTTGCCAGGTCCTGGAACCGTGACAGGTTCACCGAATCGCCGGCAGAACGCAGGATCGAGGCGCGCCCGTCGCGGACGGCGGCGAGGTACTCGACGATCGGACGGGTGCCCGGCTCCGGCCATGTGGGTTTCTCCGTCGCCTCGGGGAGCGCCGGGAGTTTGAGCTGGAACTCGACGCCGAGGCCGTGCAACTGAACGAGGTTGTCGGCGCGTGCGGTCATGGCGTCGTGCCTCTCCCGCTGTTCCACGAGTTGGGCCGCTTGTGCCGGTTCGTCGTCGTCGAGCAGGTCCGCGATGCGCAGCAGCCAGAACAACTGGTTCGCGTCGAGCCGACCGGTCAGCGACTGGTCCTGGGCCATCCAGTCGAGTACCTCGTGCTCCCCGGTCAGCAGTCCGGCCTGCGCCCACAGCCGGGCGAGCCGGACCTGCTGGTTCTCCAGCAGTCCCCTGGCAGATCCGCAAATCACGGGCATGCGTGGTTCCCAGTCGTCGTCGACGACCGAGAACGGGGTGCCGTGCCACATCGCCGCTGCCTGGCGCAGCCTGTCCAGTGCACTGGCGACCGAGCTCGTCGCAACGAGCTGCTCCGCTTCGTCGACCAGGGCTTTGAACCGGTGCCGGTCGACGGCGTCGACCGGGTGCACGCCGTTTTCAGTGGGCGCCTTTTCAAGCTGGTAGCCGATGTCCCGCTGCGCGAACGAGACGGTCACCCCGGCGGGCTTGATCTGGTCTCGCAACCGGGTCATCACGGGATACAGCCGGCCAGGTTCAGGCCGGTCGGGCCACAGCATGTCGGCCAGGACGTACGGCTCGACCAACTGCCCGCGCGGCGCCGCCGCAAGTACGGCGAGCACCTTTGCCTGCTGTTTCGGCAATGGCACGAACTCGTTACCGGTGACGAGCCCGATGCGGCCGAGTACACGAATGAAGGAATTGACCATGCGTTTGTCGTGACCTCCCGGACGGCTACATCAGATAAGTCGTCCCGCGCGCCATTTCGTAACACTTGCGTGGAAGATCGTTGCAAGGTCGCGGCAAGGTGGGTGAAAGGGCTGGTAGTTAGCTTTCCGCGGTGCCGGGTCAATTGGTGTGACCCCGCCCGGCAATCGGAGACGGGGAGGCGATGGGGGAATGCCGGTCAACAGTTCCACCACGAACGGGCACGGTCCGTACGGCTTGCCGCAACCCGGGCCACCTCCCGCGCACGCTGCTCGGGACCGGCCCGCGGGCCTGACGAGAACCTTGCTCTGGGTGGCGGGTACCGACCCGGGCAAGGTGGAGACGAGAACAGAACGCTATCGCGCGGCGGGGACCGGCATGTTCGTCGTTCTCATCGCGCTTGTGGCCGCTGGTTCGCTCATCTTGTACCTGCAGACAGTCATCGGCGCATTACACACGTGGTTCATTGTTCCGGCGCTGATTTGGGGCGTGATCGTCTTCCAGGTCGACCGGATGATCCTCATCGAACCCAATTATGGCCGTCTTGACCGGGCTGAGTCGCTCGCGGATCAGAACATCGTCAATCGACGCGTCATTGTTACGCGTTCCGGGCCGCCGGTCAACGGAAGTGAAAAGGGGCATGAGGACGGCTGGCTCGCGGTTCCGCCGCCGTCGGCCGACCGCGGTTCCGGAGTCTCCCGCGTGGGCGTCTACGTCCTGCGGTTCGCCATGGCACTGGCGATCGCCTACCTGGTCAGCGAGGCGCTGGTGCTGATGATCTTCCGACCGGAGGTCGACCAGGAGTTGACCCGCAACGGCGACGTCGCCTTCGAGCGGGACATCGCCGCACTGGCCGCAACCGAGGCGGACGCGCTCCTGCCGAGGATCCAGACGCTGCGCACAGAGATCGCCGACCTCGACGCGGATCTCGCGCAGAAGAAACGTGTGGTCGACGAGGCCCGCGCGAACTACAACGGGGAAGCCGACGGCACCAGCGGCACCGGGGTCCGTGGCTCCGGCCCGCAGACGAGAGCGGAATGGGAGAACCTCACACGCGCCCAACGGATCCACGACACGGCCCTCGCCGATCGGGACAACCGCGCCCGTCTCAACAGCACAGAGATCCAGAACCTCACAGTGTTATGGGCCGAACTGCGCACTCCGACCTCCGGCGCGGTCAACGAACTCCGGGAATCGCCGCGAGGCAAGGCGCTGTACGCGCAGACCCACGGACAGGCCGGCTGGCTGGCCCGTGAGCAGGCGTTCGCCGACTTCCAGCAGCGCACGTCCAACGCCACAGTCCACTCCGTGCCGTGGGTGATCCGCGCGCTGTTCGTCCTGGTGGATCTCCTGCCGCTGACGATGAAACTGCTCAACATCCGCACTCTCTACGGCAGGCGGGTCCGGGATGAGGCGCAGCTGCTGCGCTACGAGGACCGCCTCCGCCACGTCTCCGCGATGCGCCGCGCCGGTGAGAAGGCGGCACTGGCCGATCACGCCATGAACGTCGCGGCCCGGCTCGACTACGACAGCCGCGAAACCTACTACCGCACCCGCGCCGATCATTTGGGGAGGCAGCCGTGACCGCTGACCACCAGAGCAGGCTCGACGAGTTGTGTGCCAAGGCACTGCACGCCGGCGACCTGCTGAGCACGATGAAACCACCCAGTCATCTGGCACACGTGCATTCCCGTGCGCGGCAACTGCAGGCCAGCCTGGACCAGGCCTGCCGGCGTTGCCCGTCCACCGGGTTCGCGGGCGTGTTCACCACCGGCAAGTCGATGCTCCAGTCGCTGCTGCTGGACCTGCCCGGCCTGCTCCCGGTGGCGAACGTGCCCTCCACAGGCAACATCACCCGGGTGCGCGTCCGCCCGGCGGCCGCCGGCAGCAGGGTGATCAACCGCGCGTTCACCCTGCTGTCGCCGGACGCGGTCGCGCGGATGGTCGACTTCATCGTCGACGGGATCGTCGCCGCGGTGGACGGCAACCCCGCCTACGACGTTCGCGGGCTTCGCGGCCACACCCTGATCGACGTCGCCGACCCGGCGGCGTCGGACTGGGAGCCGCTGGAGGCGTTCCTGAGTCCGATGTGGACTGATATGGAGCTCAACGTCCAGGTGCGCCAATGGGCCAGCGAGCTGCTCGCGATCCGCGACGCGCTGGCGGTCGCCGCGCACCTGCTGCCGAGATCCATGCCGGGCAACGAGATCGTGTTGTCGGAAGGCAGCCTGGAGGCGGCCTTGCTCATCGGCGACAGCCGGGTACCTCCGGCCGAGTTCCCGCACCAGCGTTACCGTCCGCCCCTCGCCGCGCACGAGATGTCCCAGCCGCACGGGCTGCGCGTCCTGCTGCCCCTGGTCCATGAGGTCCTGATCGACGTCGAGATGGACCGGGACATCTGGTCGTTCAACGGGATGGCGGTCGACCTGCTCGACTTCCCCGGACTGGCGTCGGGCAGCCTGCGTGACCGTTTCCTCGCCGAAGAGGAACTGGCCACCGTCACCGTGCTGACCGTGGTGCTCGATGCCGAGAAGCCGCGTAACGACGACGTGCACCGGCTTTACGGGCTGCTGGAGAAGGGCAAGTTCGCCCGGCCCGAGCTCGCGGAGTCGGTCCTGGTCGTGGCCAACCGGTTCGACCGGGTCCTGCCGCCTGCCGGGCCGGTCGACTCCGTCGCGCGCCTGGCCGCGGAGTCGATCGACTTCCGGGCGGTGCTCGTCGAGGCCGACGAGCTGACCCGCAAGCGGCCGGCGCGGGTCGCGCTGACCTCCACGCTCACCGGTGCTGTTCACTATGGACATTCGGTCGCCGGTGCCCGGCCGCAGGACCTCGACGGCGTGCGTGCCGCGCCGGGTCGCTGGGAGCCCGTCATGCGACGGATGGCCGCCGCGAACGAGTCGCACCCGCTGCGCTTTTCGCTGGAGGCTTATCTGCACGACGGGGGAATCGGCTATATGCGCGAGTTGCTGAGCAGGCACCTGGTCACGCACGGGCGCCGGATGGTGGTCAACGAAGCCGAGGCCATCGCCGCCGCGCTCGACGAGCAGCTGGAGTTGTTGCGTCCGGTCGAGCCGAGCGCGGCACCGAGCGGGGCCGAGCGCGCTCGCATCGAGACCCTGGCAACCGGGCTCACCCGGGCGTGCGCCCGTTGCCGGGACCGGCTTGAGAACGAGCGCTTGGTCGGCCATCTCCCCGTCGGGGAATCCACAGTGGATGAACAGCTGCTGGGCCTGGTCGTCCGGGCGGTGCACGACTGGCCATTGTGGCCACCGACCGGACTACTCGCGCGGACCCGTCGCGTGGGCACCGGACGGCCTGAAACCGGACGTGGCAAGGGCATCATCGAGCGGCCAGCGCGTCCGCCGGAGGCGCCCAGGCCGGGAACCGCGCCCGCGATCACGACATCGACGCTGCTCACCGCCTACCGCGACACCCGTACGAGCCTGTCCGGACCAACGGTCGCATTGCTGGAGAACGCCTTGCGCCAGTGGTCGGCCGCGTTGCTGGCAGAGGAGAACCTGGCCGACGTCTCACGCCGGCTGGGTGGTCCGGACCTGCCGTGGAGTGACGACCGCACATTGCTGCACGATCGGCTTCGCACCGTCACGTCACCCGAATGGGTCGACTACCGGTTCCGCCTGATCGACACCCTGCTCGATCCTGACCTGCTTGTCCGGCGGGCACGAGAGGTACGCACCGCCCGTTCGGACACCGTCCGGGTGGACCCGGAGCCGCTCGCGGCCAATCGCGCCCTTCCATGGCACCCGAAGATCCTCGGACTGGGCCGGGACGGTCTTGCCGATTTCGCCGATCCGATCACCGTGTTCCGCCTGCGCCGTGACCTGGTGCTGGCCATGCACCGCGAGATCGGCCGGGAGCTGCAGGCCGTGTTCGACACCGTTCGCGAAGAAACACACGGATTCCTGGACCAGTTCAGCGAGGACGCGGTACCCACGCCCGACGAGATCCGCGACATGACAGAACCATCGACTGGAGGCGACGCATGATGGGCACACCCTCGACCACCTCGCGTTCCCCACTGCGTGCGAGCGGGCCCGCAGGCAGGGCCGACGTCATCGCCGGTGTCGACCTCGGCACGTGGTCGTCAGTGGTCACACTCTTCTGCAACCAGCAGATCCGCGCGCTCACCTTCGACCCGGCCGTGATCGGCAAGTTGCGTGCCGGTCTCGCGGACCTCCTGGGATCACCGGAGTTGCGCTCGCTGGACGCCGAGATCCGCACGGAACTCGCCGAAATCGCCCAGCAGGCGGCCGAACTGCGGAGTCTTCCGCCGTTCCGGTCGCTCGACGAGCTGATAGGGCATCTCGGTACCGGTGACGACCCGCAGACCAGTGCCGCACTTACTCGTGCCACGGCCGTTGCGGTGGAACGGCTGCTCGGCTACCAGAGCCATTCGAGTCTCCGGGCCACCTTGGCTCTTCGCCTGCATCGCATGTACGACACGGCGTTCGACCAGCCCGCGCTGCGCGTCAGCCATCTGTGGCCGATGCCGATCAACCGCTATGGAACGTATGAGGTGACGAGCATCCTGTCCGTGCCTCGTGAAGGCGACATCACCGACGGACATCTGCTCGACGACACCGCCTCCGTGTTCACCGCGTCCGGAATCCAGTTCCCTGGAATGAAACGCTGGCTCAACCGGGTCCAGCCGGTGAACGAACTCATGGACGTGCGGTTGCCCGACGGCTGGTTGCCTGAGAGTGAAGTCCTGCTCGGCCAGGCAGTGCACGACCTGGTACGCCGGGTCGAGACCGATGTGCTCGGCAACAGCCTGGTGGACGGACTCGACCTGCCGGGTGCCCGCCTGCGGCAGTTCGTCGCCACCTACCCGACCACTCTCGCCCCGCAGGCGAAGGAGCGGATGCGCCGGTTCGTCCGCGACTCACTGGGCTGTCTGGACTGCGAGCTGCGGATGTCCTGGGACGAGGCTGTCGGGTCCGGGATGTACTTCGTGATGCGGACCATGGCGGGCTTCCGCGAGGCCGGCCTGGACGCCTTCCGCCACCGCGCCCGTCCGTTGCCCGGGATGGACGGCCGGGGCTGGCGGCAGCACATGCTGATCATCGACATCGGTGGTGGCACAACCGATATCGCGCTGCTCGCGATCGACCTGTTCGACCGGACGGCCCGGCCACGTGCCGGGGCCGATGACGAGCCGGAGACCCAGGGACGTGAGTACGAGCTCAAGCCCCAGGTACTGGGTACGACAGGGCATCCCCAGCTCGGCGGCGACCTGCTCACCCTGCGGATGTTCTACTGGCTCAAGGCGGCGATCGCCGACGTCCTGCACGCCGACCACCCGCAGGCGCCGTTCGTGCCGAAGGTCATCGGCTCGCGGAGCCTGAACCCGGTGCCACTGGCGATCCGTCAGGCGTTGCGGGATCTCGTTCCCACGCACCACAAGGATGCGAGCCACGGGCCGGCGCTCACCCTGCGGCCGAGGACGGCGTCGTTCGAGAAGCTCTGGACCGAGGTCGAGAACGGCAAGGCCAACCCGGTGGACCCGTCGGTGTGCCAGGACGCGGGCGGCCGCAAGTTCCGGCTGTCGGAGGCGTTGGTCAAGGAGTTGCCCGACACCGAGTGGTCGGCGAAACTGGCCGCGCACACCGGTGACATCGAGCTGACCGCCGACGAGTTCGGCTCACTGCTGCGGCCGATCGTCGAGGTCGCGGCGGGTCTGGCCGCGGATCTCGTCCGCCGCTCGCTCGGCGACGACCCGGACGCGCGGCTCGACATCGTCGCGCTGTCCGGCCGGACCACCAACATGCCTGGTGTGGACCGGATCGTGGCCGACACGCTCGCGCAGGAACTCGCCCGGGCGGACGGCGGGCGCCCGGTGGCGTGGGATCCAGGTGGCATCGTGGTCGAGCGGACACATGCCAAACAGGCGGCCTCGATCGGCGCGACGTGGGCGGCCGGCGGGGATGCCTACAACCCCGGGGAGTGCGATTTCGGACGAGACGTGGTCCGGGTCGACGTCGGCAATCTGCTCGCCACACTGCCGGTGGACCTCGGTCTGGCCGGTCCGGAAGGCAAGTCCGAACCCGTGCTGCGCGCCGGGACGCCGTTCGACATGGCCGACCCAAGTGGACGGTTCGCCCGCTGCTCGTTCACCCGGTCGCGGTGGCGCAGGCTGAGCCCGCTCACCTCGTTGCACCGGATCCTTGCCTCCTCGGTCCGTGAGGACATCCACTCCATGATGTGGGGCGTCTACGGCCACGATCGTGACGAGGCCAACTCCGGCACGGTCTGGTTCCAGATCCAGGTCGACCAAGAGCTGACGCCCAAGCTGTTGCTGTGCAAGGGAACCGCCGATGGAGTACGGCCCTGGCTGCATCCCGACGAGGGCGCGGCGCTGGCCTCGGTCGCCAAGGTGGACCTGCGCTCCCAGCAGCGTCTGGCCGATCACTTCGACGGTCAGAAGCTGGTGACAGTGCCCAGGATCGAAGCCGTACGGGTCGGGGACACCGCTGCGGCACCGGTTGAACTGTTCGCCGCGGGCCCCGCTGAGCAGGCGCTTACCTGCGCTGTTCCTACCGACGGTGGTGCGCAACGAGCATGGGACGCCGGGTTGGCCGGTGACTTCGACCGGACAGCCGGGATCTCCGCGGCGCCGCTGCCGATCACCGCCGCACCGGACCGGTACCGGCTGGTCGTCGACGGTATCGAGATCGAGGAAGACCTGGAGCCACCGGCCTTCCTGCCCGGCGCCGGCCCGGGAATGAACACCCCGTACTGGGTGGTGCTCGACGACCGTGGGGTCCTGCGAGTGCACGCGGGCTACCCGGCCTACCTGGCCACCGACTCGCTCAAGCAGATGAGGGCGTGCCCCGGCGTTGTCCACGTCGCCGACATGGAGGAAGGCGACCCCATGTGGGATCCCCGTTGGGACCCGTTCACGGGTGATCACTGATGCCGGGCGATCTCCCGGACCGCGCCGCGCTCGCCGCCGCCGTCGGCCGGATCCACGATCATCTGATCGGACTGACCGACGCCCTCGGCGAGTTGCACGCACTCCTCGCGCCGGATGAGGCCGTCGTCGAAACGGCGGAACCGAGTCCCATGCGACGCGTGTGGCTCGAACTCGGTGGAGACGGCGACATCGAGGAGGAACAACTCCCGATCCACCTGACCTGCCTGGCCCAGCGTCTCGGCCCCGGTCCGAAGCTGGATGCCGTGCTCGCCACGGGCGTTCCCCAGGAGCTGCCGTCCTCGCCGGAGCTGGACGACCTGGTCGCGGAACTCGACCCGCAGCTCGCGGACGCCGTGCGGCTGATGGTCCAGCTGGCGGAGCATGACACCACGCTGATCTGGATCGACACGAAGACATCGCAGTCAACGGTCCATATAGGACGGATTGGGGATTGTTACGAGGAAGTGCGGACTGCCGTCAACGATCTGCTTTCCGCGCCGCCGGAAGCCAGTCGTGACAGCGTAGTCATCCGGGCAGTGTGGCTGGACTCCTTGTTGCGCCGCCTGATCCCCGTCGACAGGAGTCATGAGCCGATGCGTCTGGTGCCTCCGGAGAAAGGCAGCGCATGGGCGAACGCGCTGGAAGCATCCCTGGACGCGGTCCGGCGGATCAGCAAACAGGCAGACGCCGCCGTGGAAGCCGGTTGCCCGCCGCAGGACATCCCGATGACCGAAGCCGTATCGCATCACCACACGCGTATGAACACCTCTCTGGTTCTGCATGTCGAGCCGGAACAGGACAACAAGGTCCTGTGGTGCCTGCGCGTGTGGGCCGGACGGGACAACCACGGCACATTCTCGGCCGTCGACAACGCTCGGGTGATCTTCGGCCGTGATCCGAACCCCCGCTCCATCCCAGGAGGACGCCATGTCGCAACTGAAGCAAAGCATCGACCGTGACCCGCTGCTCGCCCGGCTGGGTGAGCGCAGATCCGAGCTGCGCGAGGAGATCGCCACGGAGATTCGCGGCCGGATAGCCGGACTGTCCACACTGGAACTTCTCACGCTGACCACGGCCTCAGGGCAGACCCTGCCGCCGAAGGTCAGCGCGAGCTACGCGGGACAGTTGGCGAAGTACCTGCGCAGCCCGGACTCCGGGCTGTCCAGCCGGGTGGAAACCGTGACGCAGGAAGCGGTTGTGGCGGCGGCCCTGCGGTTCTACCAGTCCGACGACGTGGTCGACGACCTGTCGGAACATCTGGGCCGCCAGATCGTGCAACGCGCGGACATCCAGGCGTTGCTGGCCAAGGAGCTGTCCGCGGTCGGCAAAATGATCGGCCGGGAGGGAAAGGATTTCCTGGCTGTCGCGGGCAAGAACACCGGGTCCCAAGCATTGCAGCAGGCCGTCAGCTCCGCGTTGCACACCTCAGTCGGCTCGGCCCTGGCCGCACTGGTGGCCAAGGCGTTGACCCTGCCCGTCGTCAAGGTGGCGATAGCCAAGGCGCTCGCGGCCGCGCTGGCCAGCGCCGCGTTCCAGAAACTGGTGCTGATCGCGGCCAAGAAGGTGGGCGTCACCGTCATCGTGCAGATGATCCTGGTCAAGCTGCTCGGCGTGAGCAGCGCCGGCCTGCTCGGCATCGTCGTCCTGCCGGTGATCGCCGCGATCCTCTACCACGAGTACCGGCAGTTCCCGGCCAAGGTGGGAAACCAGGTGGCCGAAGCCGTCTCCGCCCGGATCGCCGAGTCCGGTGACGAACTCGACGACGCGGTCGTCGGCGCCTACCTCGACTCCGCACTGGACGCCGTCATCGACTACATCCGCGACCTAGCTGTGCAGTAACCGTCCATTGCGGACAAAATCGCCCGTTGGAGGAGTGACCCTCGATGAGTTTCTTCTACACCACCGGACAGCACCGATCGGAGATCGAACGCAGACTGGATCTCGTGTCCGAGCGGTTGCACCGTTTCACCGATCTGGACAAGCAATGGTCCGCGCCGCCGGCACTGGAGTTCGGCGCGGCGATCGAGCAGATATCGCGGATCCAGGAGCGGTATCACGAGCCGTTCCGGCTCGCCGTGGTCGGCGAGTTCAACGTCGGCAAGAGCACCCTCATCAACGGGCTGCTCGGCCTGCCCGGGACCCTGCCGGAAGGTATAGTCCCCACGACAGGTGCGGTGACCGAACTCTGGCACGGCAACGGAACCGGCACCGTTGTCTCAAGCGAAGGCAAGACGTTGTTCGAGGGTTCGCTCGAGGACGCGCGGGAATACTGCGACCAGCGGACCGAACAGGGACACCAGGTCAACGGCCTGGGCACGCGGGTCATCCTGCGAGCGGACTCCAGCCTGCTGGAGAACCTGGTCATCATCGACACACCCGGGCTGGGCGCCAACGTTCTGGACGACCAGGTGACGTTCGACGCGCTCCGCATCGCAGACGCGGCTCTGCTGGTACTCAGCGGACTCCAGCCCGGTGGTGAGGACTCGTTGTTGCTGTCGGAACGTCTGCGCGCCGCGAACCGCAAGCTGATCACCGTGGTCACCAGGATCGACCAGGTCGCCGACGAACTGGACACGGTGTACGCCTCGGTGACCAAGGAATTCGGCGCAGTGTCCACAGGTGACCCGATCGGCGTCTACTCCCCGGGGATCTGCCGTGCCTTCACCGATCTGAAGCAGGCGGAGGAACTGGGCGACGATGACTTGGCGCAGCAGGCCAGGCAGCAGCTGACCGACTTCGGGTACACCCGGCTGCGGGAGGTTCTGACCGACACCTTCATGCTGGGAGACGCCGGTACCCGACGGGCACTGACTGCCCTGACCGATCTGCGCACCATCGTGCTCGGACTCCAGGATGACACGGAGGCTGAGGCCCGCGAGGCGAGAAAACAGGCCGCACAGCTGACGCAGGACATCTCCGAACTGGACGCACATCTGCACAACGTGCTCACCAACAAGGAGATCTTCCTGCGTGCGAAGGTGGCCGAGGTCGTCGACGAGCACGTCGGTGACCTGATGAACCGGCTGTCGGAGGCCTCGGACGCGTTCATCATGAGCCTCGCGGAGGGCCGGTTCACGCTCGGACTCCAGGCGCTGGTGGGCAAGATGTCCCAGAGGCAGCGTGAACGGGTCGAGCGGCGGCTCGCCGACGATTTCGAGGACATCTTCCCCAGGTCCAACTACGACATGACGGTCCGGACGATCGCGGTGCGGCTACGCCCGTTGATGGAACTCGAATGGCGGGAGGCCATCACGCTGTTCCAGATCAAGGCGCCTGACATGGTCAACATCGAGAAACTCACCCGGAAACTCGCCGAGTCCACGGGCTCGATGGTGCTCAGCGGAACCAGCCAGCTCGCCGCGGCGGTTGCATTGCTCTTCGTGCCGGGCGCGCAACTCATCGACGCGGCGATCCTCGTCGGCGCGAGCGGAGTACGCACTGTCCAGGGCCAGAAACTGCCCAAGAAGATCGCGGCGATCCAGCAACAGACCCGGATCCGTCTGCAGTCGGAACGGGCCAAGCTCTGGATCGAGCTGACCGAGACCTTCCAGGCCGCCAACGCCGAAGTGGCCGAGACGATCAAGGCGCCGGTGGTGGCCCGCCGCACCGCCCGCCAGCAGCAGGCGGCCGAGGGCGTCGAGCTGGCCGACCGCTGGGCCCAGGTCGCTGACGACCTCGGCAAACTGGCTCGTGAGGAGCAGACATGATCCGCGCCGAGATCGCTGCCGCGACGGCCGCCTTCGCCACCGCCGGGATCGGCGGAGCCGATGCTCTCGCGGAACTCACCGGTTTCCTGAACGCCCCGCCCACGGTGCTGGTCGCCGGGCTCAAGGGGACCGGCAAGACGCGGGTGGTCCACGCGCTGGCCGAAACGATGCCCGATGTGGTGGTCGTGGAGCGTGGCCTGCATGACGTGCCCGCTCTCTGGGACGTCCTGGTGCTGCTGACCCCGGCGGACCGGGTGTTGTCCCAGGCCGAGGAATCCTTGGTGCGGCAGGCCAGAAACCGTGGCCAGGTGGTCACTGTCCTTGTCACACGGGCGGATCTGTTCGGCGCGGACCGTGACAGTGCGGTCGACGAGATCGAGCGTCTGCGCCTGGCTCCGCGGCTTCGGCCTCTCGGTGTCCGATGGCGGTTCGCCGGTCGCGAGGACAACATAGCCGGTCTTGGCGTGCGGGACCTGCTGGGCACGGATCGCGAGGCTGGGCACGAGCCCGCCGTCCGGGCCGCGTTCAGAGAAATTCTTGACTCGGCCGTCACACAGCTGTCCGCACGCGTGCCGACCCGGGACGAAGAGCGGGCCGCGCTTGCCGAAGCCGGTGCGCAACTGTCGCTTGTGGAGTCTGCGCTGTCCGCATTGCCGGCGAGTGCCGCGACGCGCGTGGCTGATCGCCTCCTCACCGCAGAGACCCGGGTACAAGAGGCGGCGCACGCCACTGTGCCCCAGGCGGTTGTGTGGGTCTCGGCGATGGGGGTAGGTCCGTGGGAGCCGGTCATGAGCTCACTCCGGGAAGCCTGGTCGGATCTGCAACGTACTACAGCGGATGTCGTCGAGCTGGAGCGTGAACACTTTCAGCAAGAAGTCGGCAGGCTCAGCACCAAGATCCGTTCGGTGGCGGCCGCGCTGGCGATCTCCCTGACCGGCGAACACAAACCACAGCCTCAATGGAATGCCACAGACGCCCCGGACGCCGATTTTGTGGCCTCCATGGACCTCGACGGAGTAGAGCACGCCCTCAAACAGATCTGCCAGGCGGAGGTGGACCGGCTCGCCAAGACGCAAGCGGAGGGACAGCAGGACTGGAAGATCGATCCCGCCCGCCTGCGCCCCAAGCGGGATCCCGCCGGCCAGGAGAAGCAGAAACCTGGCCGCGCGATCAAACGGCGTTTGCGGGACCTCGGTGGTGAGTTGCGGCAGTACGGCGAACGGTTTGTCACTGAGGCGGATTCGTTGCTGGCTCCCAAGTTCGTCGACAACGTTTCGCACGAACTGGTTTCCGCTGTCGACCGGCTTCTCGGCGTCAGGTACGCCGCCCTGGTGGTCGGACTGCGAAACATAGTCCGCCGTGCCGCGCTGGCCGAAAGTACTGCCGCAGCGGAAGTTCTGCGTTCCCATGTGGACGATATGGCCGCTGAGCTGTCGGACCGGCACGCCTGGAGCGCTGGATATGACGAGATCCTGCGTGTGCGTCAACGCATCGGGGGTGAGTCGGCTGAACCTGTTTGAGGCGCCGCCTGTCATCCGGACCACCACTTTGCGGCAGAACGCGTTGGATGCCGCGCAGGCAGCAGAGCTGGATCTGATGCTGCCCGTGGTGGAGATGCGCACGATCGTGATCATGGGCACACCCCAGGCCGGCAAGACGACATTGACGAAAGCTCTGCAGGGGCTTCTGGCCGGCCTGCGGCTACGGGTGCTCGACGTGTCCGGAGCGCAACTGCCCGAGATGCCGGGCGACGATCCGGTTGTCATCTATGTGATCCAGAGCCGGGGGCGGACCGAAGACGACGCACTGGCCCTGGAACAGCTGCGCCGCCACCGCGTGGCCGTGGTCCAGAACATTAACCGCGACGAACTCACGTACGTGCGATCGGACGTCGAGATCACCCCGGCGGCCGGGACGACCCTCGGCTACGTGGTCCCGCTTGCCCTCGATGCCACCGGCCCCGGAGAAGCCGAACGTGCTGTCCTCCTGTTGATCATCGCCCGGCTCCTGGATGACGACCGGACCAGAGTGACGGTCGACCAGTTGTCGAGGGCGGCGTTCCAGAGACAGGCCCGGCTGCGGGAGGTACTGACCAATCGGCTGGCCCGCGTGCGCAGGACGGCCCGGCACCGCAGCATGGAGTCGGTTCTCGATGCCGTTGCCGACCTGACACGGATGGTCACCGACCGGCATCTGGCCGATGCGGTGGACGCCGCGTTGAACCAGCTCATCGCACACCCGAAAGACCTCGCCGACGCCTCCGGCGAGGTCGCCGACAGCCTCAGTGCGGCAGCCAGTCAGCTCGTGACCGAGTACAATGTGTACGCCTTCACGCGCGGAAACCGTTCTGCTGCAACCGGTCCGCACTCCGAACTGGCCGGGCCATATGTACGAGTTCGCGAGGAACTGCTCGGCTGGCTCGGCAATGTCGTGAACGCGGGTGAAGTCCTCAACCTCACCGATGACGAACGGAAACTGTTCGGCAGGCACCAGGCGGTCATCGAGAGCGACCGGGTCGAGATCGCCCTGCTGGGCCAGTTCTCGTCGGGCAAGTCGGCCCTGGTCAACACCATTCTCGGATTCGGTGTCAACGACCAGGACCGGACGTTCCTGCCGACCAGTCGGGCCGTCGAGACCGCCATCCTGACCCGTGTCGCGCACGCCGACAGGCCGAGTTCCTCTGCCACATGGCTTTCCGCGGTGTCACTGACGTTCTTCGAACGGCTCGACAGTGGCAAGGTCGGCAGCAGAGACGCGTACCGGGTGCGGGAGCAGGAAATCGAAGCATTCCTCCGCTGGATGGACAACGGCGACATCGACTTGGGTGACTGCGTTGTGTGGCCGTCGCAGGAGGAGTCCGCGACCGCGCAGGAACTGGTGCGGGAACTTCGTGCGTGGCGGGAGGCCACACCTGCCAAGACCGCTTTCGTCTATGGCGAGGAGCATCCCCTCGGGCCGTGGTTGCCCGACCGGCCGATCGCCGAACGTGCCGAGGTACAGCGGTTCCGCCGGCCCGCTCCCGTCACATGGACGCCCTCGACCGGTCTGGGGGAGTTGTTCGAGGCCGCGAAGCGTCCGGAGCACGCCCTGCGCATGGAATGGCTCCAGGTCGGTGATCCCCATGATTTCCTCCAGCATGCGGCGTTCCTGGACACGCCGGGAACCGATGCCCCGATCCCGCACCACCGCACAATTGCGCGCAGCATCATGCAGGAGCGGTCCCTTCCCGTGATCTACTGCTTCCCGGCAACCCACGCGGCGGCCAAGGAGGACCGGGAAAACCTTATGTACCTCGGTTCCAGGGGCGTCGGCGGGACCGGCCTGGCGCGATTCTTCTTTGTCATCACACAGAAGGGCGCGGTCGCCCGGACGGAATGCGACCAGATACGCGGGGCTGTGCACAGACAGCTGACCTCGCTCGGGATCGGTGAGCGGAAGGTGTACTTCACCGAGGTCCTCGCCGAACGCAACCAGGAGTTCCGTGATCTCGTCACGGATCTGGGCCAGTTCATCAAGCAGAACCGCGCGGCGCTGGTCGAGAGCTGGATCGACGACGCACAGGTGCTGATCGGCAACGTCCGGGACCGGGCTGAGCAGGGCCTGGCCGCGATCGACGCGTCTGCCGAGGAGAAGCGCAGGACTATCGAACGGCTGAACGCCCAGCAGGCCGCGCTGGGGCTGATCGCAGCCCGGTTCGAGACCCAGGACCGGCCGTGGGCCGTTGCCAGGCTGGCAGGCGTTCTCGCCGACGGGCCGGGACAGATCACCGAGACCATCGAGAACCTGGGGACGAAGGACGAACTCGCTGCCCCGGACCTGGCGTCCACAGTGGCCACCAAGATCTCCGATACCGACGCCAGAGTCCGGAGCAGGATCGAGAATCTGCGTTCCGGCCTGGTGGCCCGCGTCACCGCCCAGGTCGCGGAGGAACTCCCTGCCCGGACGATGACGTCGCACGACTGCAAGATCCCGGATGCCCTGTTCAGTTCGGCGGGCGTGCAGATCGCGGTCGAACGCCAGGTATGGCGCCCGATCTACCGCCGGTTCTTAGGTGGGAAGAAGCAGGACACCGAAGCCAATCGCGAACGGATTGCCAAGGCGTGGGAACTTTCCCGCGACAGTGGGAACACCACCGCACGTGCCGGACTGGACGGCACTCTCGTCCATCTGACCGCGGACCTCCGGCGGATCAGCGAGGCGATCACCGCGGATCTGGACGCCATGCGCAGCCCACCCGAATCCAAGGACGAACTGCTGGAGGCCACGCACGAGGCCGTCCGCTGGATCGACCGGCTTTCGGTGCTGAGGAACCGCTATGAGAGGAGCCAGGTGGAATGAGACCGATGTCCGAGACGAATTCCCAGGCCGCGGAACTGCTCGGCGGTGCCGTCGCGGAGGTGGCCAAGCTCGCGTTGGAACCGGCCTTTGCCCCGTTCAAGGAAGAACTGGCCAAGGTACGCACGGCCCTGTCACAGACACTCAAGGCGCTGGAGGAAAAAGCCGCCGCCCTGGACGACGCGGCGAAGGACAGCAGCGACGCGGTGCAGCGCTTCAGCCCGGCACTCAGGCAGATCGAAGTCGAACGGACACAGTGGAACGAGCAGTCGGACGCACTTCGGATTGAACTGACACGCATTGCCGAGCAGTTGGCCCCATTGCCGGAAAGAATCGGCGGTGTAGTGCGGGATCACCACAGCCTCGGCTCGCTGGCCACTCACATTGCCGACAACCAGAAAGCGATGGCGGTCCAGATCAATCACCTACGGCGTCTGGTGCTCTGGGGCTTGCTTGTCTTCACCGTACTGTTCGTTGTCATAGGTGTCCTGGTGATTCGCTGATCGCGACTGGCCACTATGGACGATTCAGGCCGGATTCCGGTCTGTTCGCGACGGTGCATATCGAAGATCGTCCGGTGTTGATCAAGGCGGGGATGCTATTTGGCGCATTGTCAATGCCGTGGCGGGAAACGTGCATCGTCGCTGTCGCCTGTCGGGCGACTTGGTTTCCGATCAGTCGGGTGATGTTCCGTCACGCATTCCGTCACCGAGGCGGAACATCTCCTCGGCCACCGCGACTGTGTCGGTGAGCAGGGTGTCCAGCGCGGTGCCGTCGCCGGGTGGGGACCAGCCCTGGCTGATCAGCCATAGCCGGTCGGCGTTGTCACGCAGCCGCACCGCCAGTTCGGCCAGTGCTGTGCGGTCCGCGGCCGCCGCGACCAGCGCCCTTGCCCGGTAGGCCGCCTGTCTGCAGGCGGCCGAGCAGTACCGTCTCGGTCGTCCTGAATTCGCGACCTGAATTTCGGTACCGCAGCTCAGGCAATGGTGGCTTTTTGTCACCGTGCCTCGGTGGCGAAACTCCGCCGGTTCTTACTTTGTGTATTCGCTAACACCGCCTCATCAGGCGATACGTGCTTTATTGACCGGTCGGGCCGGTCGGTGTGTACTGAGTCGGCAGCACCAGGAAACACCGCAATTCCCGATTCCTGAGGAGCTTCCCGCATGTCCACCGCATATTCCTGCACCTCGATCGTGGTCAACGGCGGGCCGCACGACGACCAGCCCGACACCGGCAGCCTGGTGCCCACGATGAGCCGGATGTCGACCAACCAGAAGGGGCTCATGTCGCAGATCGACTGGTCGATCAGGAGAGGCCAGGACCGCTCGGCGTGGGACGCCAGGCTCAACCCGATGTTCAAGCGGTCACCGAGGACGTCGTGACCGACGGCGCGCGGCAGACGACAGGGAGCATGGCCCTCGTCGGCGCCTGGGACGTCCCGGCCAACCTCCAGGTCGGTGCCGGGGTCACTGAGCCAAGGACCCCGGCGGACAAGGTGTCCATCTGGAAACCGGTACCCCTGCCGTAGGGCACAGGGCCGGCGCTGTAGCACAACCGTGACACGTTGATCACGGCTTGCGGAAATCGTCCCGCCACGGTGAACGCATACGTGTTCGTTGGCCCTATGGAAAGGAGCAATTCCTTGGCTGCTGGCGGGAATTGGAATCGGCGTTCGGCGTTACGGGCCATGGCCGTGCTGGCCGGTACCGCCACGACCGCGTCAGTGCTGGAGCCGGCCATGGCACAGGCCACTCCCGGCGGTGACGCGGACGCACTGTTCAAGGCCGGGAAGTTCGAGCAGGCCGGCCGTGCGTACGAGGAGATCCTGAGAAAAGACCCTGCGAATGTGCAGGCGGCGCGCCAGCGCGGCTATGTGGGGCTGCTGGCCAACAAGTTCCCCGACGCCGAGAAATACCTCAACATGGCCGTCACGCTGGCGCCCGGCGACAAGGAAGCCCATCGGCTCCTGGGCGACTGCTATGTCCGGCAGGACAAATTCTCTCTCGCCGCACCACACTGGCAAGCGGCCGGCGAGGAAGGCTACGCCAAACTCTTCGCGGCGTTCCGTGGCGAGCCGTGCCAGGTCCATGGCGATATCGGGCGACTGCCATGGAAGCAGATGGACCCGGCACCACTGGTGGAGGTCTCGCTCAACGGCGGGCCGGCGAAGAAGTTCGCGTTCTACACCCGGGTCGGCGGCGTGGGCATGTCGGCGAAGGAAGCCGAGGAGGCCGGGCTGCGCGCCGTGGCCGAGATCAAGCTCGACTATCTCGACCCTCCCCGCACGATGTATCTGGGGATACTGGAATCCTTCAGGCTGGGCGGCATCGAACTGCGCAACATCCCCGTGAGCTGGTCGGACGACGACGAGCCAAGCCTGACCGGCGGGGCCGGGATATTCGGCACATGGGTCATGTACCACTTCCTGACCACCATCGACTACGCCGGCCGGTCGCTGATCCTGCGCCGCAGAACCCCTGAAACGGCCGGAAAGGCACGCGCTGACGCCGAACGGGCGGGCGCCCAGCCCCTGCCGCTGTGGATGGCCCATGAGCACATCGTGTTCAGCAGGGGCAGCATCGCCGGTTCCGGCCCACGGGTGATGGGCCTCAACCTCGGCGGACTCGGCGAGATGATCGCGGGCATGTCCGCGGCAACGGCCGAACAGTTGCGGGTCCGCGTCGACTATGACCGTCCTATGGAGACTTCCACCGGGCTCATGCCGGCCCTCGTCTACCCCAGTTACCCCACGGAAGTCCGCCTCGGCAACGCCGTGGCCAAGGACAGCTACTGCCTCGCGAACCAGAAGTCCGCGGACGCCCCGCACGGATTCGACGTGCTGGGCCACTTCTCCCACAGCTTCTTCAAGCCCTACAACGTCACCCTCGACTTCACCGACATGAACCTCTACATCGTCCGCGGCAAGGCCACCTGACGAGTGAACGAGACGATCGCGTCACCGCACGCGCACGCCGTCGTGGACCTGGACGCCGTTGCGCACAACACAGCGCTGTTCACCGCCGCCACAAAGGCGGCGGTGATGGCGGTCGTCAAGGCCGACGGCTTCGGTCACGGCGCTGTGTGGGTGGCGAGGGCAGCACTCTCCTCGGGCGCGACCTGGTTGGGCGTGACGACCTGCGCCGAGGCGTTGCATCTGCGCGCGAGTGGTATCACTGCACCGATTCTCAGCTGGATGCACAGTCCGCTGGAGGACTTCGGGCCCGCGCTACTGGCCAATGTGGATATTTCAGTGTCCTCACGGGAACATCTGAGTGCGGTCGCTGATTGTGCGGCAAGGCTGGGCGTCACCGCCGACGTGCATCTGAAGGCGGACACCGGATTGCATCGTAACGGCGCACGGCCCGAGGAATGGCCTGGGCTGGTGCGCTTGGCCCGCGATCTGGAGATCGCCAGGCACGTGCGGGTGCGGGGCGTCTGGTCGCATCTGGTGGCTGAGGGCATGACCCGATTACAGGTCAAGCTCTTTGACGAGGCGGTCGCCGTCGCACGTGGTGCCGGGCTGCGGCCGGAGATTCGCCACCTGGCGAACTCCGCCGCGGCTCTCGGCGCACCGCAGACCCACTACGAACTCGTCCGTCCTGGCATCGGGCTCTACGGGGTGGAGCCGGATCCACGACATATCTTCGGGTTACAGGGCGCCATGACCCTGCGCGCACGCCTGATTCTCGTCAAGCGCGTGCCTGCTGGCAGTGGCGTCTCCTACGAGCACGACTACGTCACTGACCGCGAAACCACGCTTGCGTTGGTGCCATTGGGATACGCGGACGGTCTGCCCTGGGCCGCGGCAAGGCACGCCGAGGTCTCCATCGGCGGCCGCAGGTTTCCGGTGGCCGGCCGGATCGCGATGGACCAGTTCGTCGTCGACGTCGGCGACGCAGGTGTCCGGATCGGTGACGAGGCCGTCGTTTTCGGACCCGGAACCGGGGGAGAGCCCACGGTGGCCGACTGGGCCAGGTGGGCGAACACCGTCCCACACGAGATCATCACCGGAATCGGCCCCCGGGTGGCACGCCGCTATGTCCACGCGTGCGCCCGCCGGGCCGAGGAACCTGAGGAGTCCTTGCGTGTCTGAGCCGAAGATCCGACTTGCCGTCCTGTTCGGTGGGCGCAGCGGTGAGCACGAGGTGTCGTGTCAGTCGGCGGCCAGCATCCTGGCCAGTCTCGACCGGGAACGGTACGAGGTCATGCCGGTCCGGATCGGCCGGGACGGTGTCTGGGCCAGCGTCCCGGCCATGCCTGACCTGCCGGCCATCGAGGAGGTCCTGCAGTGGCAACAGAACGGCTTCCCCGAGACGGGCGACACCACCCTGGCGGGCAGTATTCTCGCCGTCGCGCGTGAACTCACGTTGTGCGACATGGTGTTCCCGGCGTTACACGGCCCCTTCGGGGAGGACGGCGCTGTCCAGGCGATGCTGGAGGGCTTCGGGATCCCGTACGTCGGCAACGGCGTCGCGGCCAGTGCGCTGAGCATGGACAAGGAGTACACAAAGAAGATCGCCGCCTCAGCCGGTCTCGCGGTGGCAGATGGCGTCGTGCTACGCAAGGGGCAGCACGACATCTCCCCGGAGGACCGTGACCGGTTGGGACTCCCGGTGTTCGTCAAGCCTGCCCGCGAGGGCTCGAGCATCGGCGTGTCCAAAGTAGAGGAGTGGGCCGAGTTGCCGGAAGCCCTCGACCGGGCGCGTAAGAGCGACGACAAGGTACTGGTGGAGGCGGCGGTCCCCGGCCGGGAGATCGACATCGGAGTACTCGAACGCCCGAACGGCGCCCTTGAGGTCAGCCCGCCGATGGAGATCCTGCCGACAGGCGAGCACACCTTCTTCGACTACCAGGCCAAGTACGCCGACTCGGCCACCGTGTTCGACGTCCCCGCCACACTCGACTCGGCGACCACCCACGCCATCGGCCAGGACGCCCTGCGCCTGTTCCGCGAGCTGGACTGCTCCGGCCTCCTGCGGGTCGACTTCTTCCTGCGCCCCGACGGAACCAGGATCCTCAACGAGGTCAACACGTTCCCCGGCTTCACCAGTGTCTCCCAGTATCCCCGGATGTGGCAGGCAGCCGGTCTCGGCTACAGCGACCTCCTCAACGTCCTGATCGACACCGCTCTGGCCAACCGGAAAACCCTCCGCTAGTCTGCCAGAACCTTGTCAGCGCCTCAGACTGGCAGATCACGGTCCGGACCGTGCAGGTCGGGGTGGCCCTTGAGTTGCCTTCGCGAGGTCACCCCGAGTTTGCGGAAGATCATGCGCAAGTGAGCGTCGACTGTGCGCTTGCTGATGAACAGCTGCGTGGCGACCTCGTTCGAGGTGGCGCCCGAGGCGACCAGCCGGGCGACAGCCACCTGTTGCATCGTGAGCTTCTCGTAGGCTTGCGTGGATCGATGCTGAACCCGTTGCCCGGCGGCACGTAGCTCGTCGGCGGCGCGTCGGGCGAATCCCTCGGCTCCTGCTGTCGAGAGCAGTTCGTGGGCGGCCCGCAGTTGTTCCAGGCAGTCCTTTCGGCGGCCCTTGCGTCGCAACCACTCCCCGTACAGCAGGTGCGCCCGGCCTTGGTAGGGCAGGAGGGGACCTTCCGCGAGGCACTCGACGGCTTCCCGGTAGTCGTCCTCGGCTCCTGTCACGAGCCCACGGGCGTAAGCCGTGATTCCTCGGCCCAGTGCGGTCCCCGCTGCTTGCGTGCGGTCAGTCAACGACTCCAGCGCTTGCGCGGCCAACGCGGGTTCGTGACATTTGACGGCCGCCTCAACGAGTTCAGGCAGGGCCGCTCCGGTGAGGAAGAGGTCGCCGTGCTCGGTCGCTTCACGGGCCGCGGTCAGGGCAGCGGGGTAATCGGCCAAACCGTTGTGCAGCAGGGCTGCGGTCCAGCGCAAGTTGGTCGCCTGTCCCGTTCCGTCCGGGGCCGTTGCCGCGGTGGCCGTCTGGAAGAGGTCCAGGGCTTCCTCACGACGGCCCCTCATGGCGGCTATCTGCAGCCGGTGGTACACCAGCGGAGGTTCACCGGCCGCGTCGGCGATTGCCTCCTCCTCGGCGGCCGCGGCGAGCGCCAGTCCGAGGTCACCGGCGAGGATGGCCACCAAAGCCTTCTGCGCGAACGCAAGTCTCAGCCCGTGCCGCGGTGAGGACCTCGTCGATGACACCACCGGCGCGACCGACGACCAGGCTCATTTCCAGAGCGTCCAGGAAACAGTCCCGCGCTCGATCCGGATCCAATTTGGACAGCCGTCGCGCCGCGCTCACCGTCGACGATGGGCCGCTGCTGTCGCCGGGACGGGTGAAGGCGATCCGGCTGGCCAGCAGATCGACGCGCGCACGTTGGAACTCGTCCAGCGCGGCGGTGTCGATGGTCGCGAGGAGGTCTGCCGCCCGGTCAGTGGCACCCGCCTCGATGCCTGTCTGCACCGCGGTCAGCGTCCGTTCGACACGGCGTTCAGCGTCCAGTGACAGCGCGACCGAGCGTTCGAGGAACGCGGCCGCTGCCGCGACACCTCCGCGTGACCGCGCCCGCGACGCACAGCGCTCCAGGTCGGCCGCGACGTTCTCATCCGGGCCGACGCTGGCCTGTGCACGGTGCCACGCGCGTCGGTCCGGGGCCGTGAGCGGGTCGGTTACGTCGGCTAACGCGCCGTGAGCCGCACGACGCACACCGTCCTCCGCAGCGCGATAGACCGCCGAGCGCGCCAGCGGATGACAGAAGCGGGTGCGCGCCGCGAATTCGACCAGCCCTGTGGCGGCCGCGGCACGCTCGCTACCGGCACGTCGATGCCCAAGGCGTCGGCGGCCGGCCACAGCAGGCCAGGATCGCCGGTCGGATCCGCGCTGGCAACAGTCAGCAAGAGCCGCGCGTCGTCCCGCAGACCGGCCAGTCGCGCCCGGAAGCCGTCTTCGATCCGGGACGGCACTGTGGACGCTGCGGGCAGGACGAAACCACCAGCCCGCGGTAGTTCGAGCAGCGCGAGGGGATTGCCGTTCGCCTCGGCGACGAGCCGGTCACGGACCCGGTCGTCGAGCGGGAACGGATTACGCACGGCCAGCAGAACCTTGGCGTCCTGGTCACTCAACCGGCCGACGTTCAGCCACGGCAGCTCATTCAATCCTTCTACAGTGGACTGTGAACGAAGCGCGAACACCATGGCGACCGGGTCAGCCGCGACACGACGCGCGAGAAAGGCCATTGCCTGCGACGACGCCGCGTCCAGCCATTGCGCGTCGTCGATCACGCACAACACCGGCTGTTCACCGCTTACTGTCGTGACGAGCTCCAGAATCGCCAGGCCGACCTGAAAAGGGTGGGGTTCCCCGTCCGACAAGCCGAACGCGATCCGCAACGCGTCGCGATGCCGGTCAGGCAATGCGGTGAGGTGCGCCAGGATGGGGATACACAGCTGGTGCAAGGCGGAGTACGGCAGCTCCTGCTCGAACTCCGCCCCAGAGGCCCGAAGCACGCGGAAGCCGGAGGCCGCTCGTACCGCATGCTCCAACAGGGTGCTTTTGCCGATGCCGGCCTCGCCGCCGAGCACCAGCGAACCGCCCTGGCCCGCACGCGCAACGCCGATGAGCTCGTCGACACGACGCTTCTCACCGTGCCGGCCGACCAGCGGCAGTTCGGTTTCGGGCGTTGATGTCACCATGCTTCGACGCGGCTGACCATGCCGCTCATCCTACAGTTGACAAAGTCATACACGCCGGAGGCGGCGAGCGACCCGTCACCAAGCACGACCAGAAGCGAGTCCCGTCAAAGCGGTCTTCTGTCACTTTGTGGCATAGCCGGGTTCGGGAGCCTCGGTGACCGTCGCATGGCGGGACCGCGGCGCGCGGATACGCTGGATGATGAAGTACTCGGCGACGAGTATGCTGCCGAGCAGGGACATCCAGGCGCTCACGGTGTAGACGTCCTTGTACTCCAGCCAGGTGACCGAGTTCATCAGTGCGAGAAGCGGCAACTGGTAGAGCCGCAGGGGCACAGCGGCGAACGTGAGTGTGTAGTTGCGGATCGTCCAGATCCGGTGTAGCGCCACGTCACGCCGCCGGATCGCGCGGTAGGCCTTCGCAGCGGTGTACAGCCACGCCACGATCAGCACGAAGAAGGCGACCTGCAGCGGGAAACCGCTCTTCGTCACCGCGGACGAGTACACCGCGGCCAGCGCGGCGGCGACGACCGCGATCAGATAGACCCGGCCCATGACCCGGTGCGAACGGGGAAAGCGGGCCCGCAGTCTCGGTACGAACTGCCACGGACCAGTGATCAATGCGATTCCGGCGGGCACGGCGTGAATCACCAGGCTCGTGTAGTACCCGGGCGTGATCCTGTCGATGTTCGGAATAGTCGTGCCTCCGGACAGGTACGGCGGTACGAAATAGCCTGCGACAGCGAGCGCCAGCACGGTGAGGGACCCCCACAGCAACCACCACCAGCGTTTGCGGACGGTCCGTGACATGACTGCTGTGGACATGCGTGTACTCCCACTTGATTTACAGGATTGAGTGAAAAGAAGCGCGCAAGTGCGGCGATCATCAGGAGGCGGGGGTCGTCGGGTAGTGCGGTCGCAGGCCGGCCGCGAGCACGCGGTCGAGCATCCGGTCGGGCATGACGCGGCTGAAGCCGATGTTCGCGGCCGATTCCGTGCCGATGGCGTAGCGCGTGCGGGACCGGCGATCGGTCACTGCCCTGGCGACGACTTTGGCGGCCTTCTCGACAGCCAGGCCCTTTTTGACGTTGGCGCCCAATCCGCCCGACGCCCCCGTCACGACGACCAGTTCCCGATGTTGAGATGACGTTGTCACCTGGGCGAGTCTGCCTCGACGCCGGCCCACGGCTCATCGGCATTCATTGCCTATCTCGTGGCTGCTAGGCATCTCACAGCCAGTCGTGTTCGCGTGCGTACCGGGCGGTTACTCGTGTCGCGCAGATCATGCCGGGAGATTCCTCGGGATTTGTTGCGGTATCCCCCTCTGTTTCGTGGTATCCGGTAGCCTGCCGTTCTCGATCCGGCTGAGTTTCCGCAGCGTCATGCGTGGCTCGTTGCCGACCTGCTTACGCAATCGTTTGAGCCTGTGCGGCAGTTCCCGCCGTGATAGTTCGGCGTTCGTGGAACCGTCATGGCGGCACTCCTGGCATTGCGGGTATGTGGGCGATGCCGGGCACGCCAGATCTGCCTGAGCCCAGGGTGACCAATTGTCGACATACCCGGGCAGGTGGTGCAAGCCGGGCCATCTGTGGCCGTATTCGCCATCTTCATTCCAGGTGACATGTCAGTCACGGACGAGTCACGGGTGACTGTACGTGAACAGTGTGCTGCCCAATGTGTGGCCGCTTCGGCGTTTTCCCAGGTGAGCGCTAGAAGTGTGATATTGCGGCAGAACTGTCGTCCATGCTGCGAGAAGCGTTACCTGTCATTGTTGAAGAACTGGTGGGTAGTCACTCGGATGGCGTATCCAGGAACTGTGTCAATCGTCGCGGCGCGGTCTTGTGTATCGGTTGTCAAATGATGCGTAACGGTCTTCTTTGGCTGCTCGATGCATGGGCAGACGTCCTTTCATTGAAGATTGCCTTCGGGGCTGACAAGTACGGAGTGGTGCTGGTGGTCGTTCATCACTCTGGCCTTGTAGAAGGGGTACGAGCACGGCTGGTTGTGGAGGCGGGCGGGCCTTGTGCGAGTTGATGTTTTGTCCGGAACGAGCGTGGATTGGCTGAGCCGCATGGCATTTCGGGGACAAAAACTGACGTGCCGGCTGATGGCGGCGTTGTGTATGGGGTCGCTGTTCCCCTTGGCGGCGGGCGCCGCTGCGCAGGAACAGGCGCCATCGCTGCCGGCGCTCCAAGTTGTCGTGCTGGTCGACGAATCGGGAAGTATCGGTGAACCCGATTTGGAGCGCGAGAAGGAAGCCGCGAGAACGATCGCATCCAGCGCGTTGGCTCCCAGTTCAGTGGTATCAGTGGTCGGCTTCGGCAGTTCCGAGAGGCCAGGGCAGAGCGCGGTCGACGTGGTGTGCCAGCCCACGCGTGTCGATTCGGCACAGAAACGGGACTCGCTGGCCAAGTGCGTCGACGGTCTGCACAAGCGGACAGATCAAGAGGGCGATGGCACGGACCATGTTGCCGCGTTGCAGCAGGCCGTTGATTTCGTGCGGGCGGGCGGACCGGAGAAGAAGGTCGTGTTCCTGCTGACCGACGGCAAGCTGGATGTCTCGGCGAGCCCGGCCTGGGGAGACCGGCCGGATCGCCGCAATGGCGCGGCGGCGGCGAAGGTCAGGGACGTGCTGACCGACCTGGATCGGGCCGGCGCACAGGTGTGGCCATTCGGTTTCGGCTCGGTGGACATCAGCGCCCTGGGCGGGTTCGCGAAGGGCAAGAGTTGCACGCCCGCCGCGCCTGATCCGCGCGAGCAGGTCGTGCCGCCGTCCGCCGACCTGACCGCGGCGGTGCGGGATGCGCTCAGTTCGGCGAGTTGCGTCAAGTTCGGCCCGCTGGACACCGGCCGCGTTCCCTCAGGTGGTTCGACCGATCTGCACGTTGACATTCCCGCTGTGGCAAGCGATGCGTCGATCGTCGTGTACAAGCGCGATCCGCGCGTGCAGGTCGAGTACCGCGCGCCGAACGCGAGCAAGCCGGCTCCGGAGGCGGGTGGCTCGCATTTCGAGTTTGCCGGGCAGACGACCGGGACGGAGTCGCTGCGCATCACCGATCCCGAACCGGGGCAGTGGACGATCCACCTGTCCTCGGCGAACATCCCCGCACAGGACGTGGCTGCCACCGTGGTCTTCCAGGCAGCCGTCAAGGCCTACCTGACCACCAGTGCCCCGCAACCGGCCGCGGGACAGACGGTTGATGTCAACATGCAGGTGTGGGCGCGCGGCCAGGCCGTCACCGACGCGCAGACGCTGCAGGACCTGACGTTCACCACGACCTTGAGTGGCAACGGTTTTCCGCCACAGCAGGTGACCCTCTCCGATCCGGACCACGACGGCGTGTTCGCCGGACAGCTCAAGGTCCCGGATGACGCCGCAGGTGACCTGACCTACACCGGCCAGGTCAGCGGAATCGGAGTCAGCGGCGACACCAGAGTGCTGTCGACCAAGGTGCAGAAGGGAGCCTCGGCCGTCCAGGCTCAGATCCTGTTCGATACCAACAGGGCGACGGTCACTCCCGGCGGCGTCGTCAGCGGAACCGTCTCGATTCTCAACAACTCGGGCAACCCGGCTCGCCTGCGGCTGCGAATCGATGATCTCTCGGCCCGCACCATGATGACCGTCGATCCGGCCGCCTTGCAGGCGGCGCCGGGCTCCAGCGAAACCCGCTTCACGTTGAGGTTCGCGCCGGAGACCGCCATCGGCACAAGCGGAGCCACGCTGCGCCTCGTCGAGGACGCCGATCCCTCGGTGGTCGTGACCGAGAGGCTGTTCGCCACCGAGGTCTCGCCGGAACCAGGACTGTTCGAGAAGTTGTTCTGGGTCTGGATGGGTGTCGCCGCCCTGCTGGCGATCGCATCTGTCTGGGTGTTCGTGAAGCTGCGTGCCCGCAACGAGGCCAGGAAAGTGCGTGGGCTGACCGTACAACTGTGGCGTAGTGGCGTTCTCGTCAGCGAACTCGCACCGCGCAACCCGAACAGCAAGGTCTTCGGGTTCGTCCAGCTTGAGGAGTTCACCGGTCCGCAGCTCCAGCACGCCGGCCCGGGCGAGCCTCGCGTGTACCAGGTTCGCCGTGCCGCCCACGGTATCCGTCTGAATTCTCCACAGCGGAAACCGTTCCTGGTGGCCCCCGGCGAGCACCACGAGATCGACAGTGCTCTGTCGATCGTCGTCCTCGACCAGCGCCGTGAGATCGGTGGTGGCGCTGTTCCCGGTGCGCCCACGGACCCGTTCGCGGGTTCCACCATGGACACATTTGCGGGTCCGGCCACGCCGGGGCCGCAGATGTCCGCCGCACCGCCGGATCCGCTCATGGGCACCTACGGGGATCCATTCGCCGAGCCGCCTGTCGCGAACGGTTCTCCTGTCGCGCCCGCCTTCCAGCCCGACCCGTTCGACAGCGGACCCGCGAATGGCAAACACCACGACGACACGTCTTGGGCCGGGCAGCCACCCGCTCTGGGCGGCGGTCACTACGCAGACCCGAACAACCCGTTCGCCTGACCGCGAACCTCGACTGTGAGAGGAGTGCAGGGCTCATGAGAGGCATCCGCAGAACCAACGCCTCGACCCGCCCCAGCACGCAGGCTGAAGCGGACAGGGCAGACGAACACCAACGTACCCAGTTCAAGCGCCTGTGCCGGTGGGCGAGAATGTTCGCATTCGCCGAGGCGGCACTCGCCCTGCCGCCGATCTGCTTCGGGGTGCACCTGTCGCCGGCGTTCGTACCGGTCGCTCTTGTCGCGACAGTGCTGGTCTTCTGGTTTGTCAACATGAGGACGGCCGCCGCGGTGGACAAAAACGCGCCGCTGGTTGTCCTGCCTCGGGCCCGTCGCTGGTTCGCCCTGGGCGTCGCGCTGGTCATCACCTACGCGGCCATGTCGTGGGCGTTCGACACCAAGATCGAAGAAGCCCTGCAACCAGCGGCGATTCCAGGCCGTATCACGGAGATCGACAATCTGCAGAAGGAAAAGGAAGCCTTGCGCGGGATCGCCGAGCAACCCGTGCCCACTCCGGACAAGGACGCCGACGTGGGCGGCATCCAGCAGCGGATCGACGTCGCGACCAAGGAGTTCGGCGATGCGAAGCGCGAAGAGTTGTGCGAGCTGGACGGCACCTGTGGTACCCGCGTGCCCGGTCAGGGAAAGGCCTACTTCGAGAAGGTCGCCTACAGCCTCCAGGTGAAGGGGAGGATGGACGCACTGTCGGCAGATCTGGCCTCGGCGAAGAAGGCGGCCGAGAGCCGGTTCGCGCAGCGTGTTCAGGACAAGAGCAGGGCGGTGGACCGCATGGCGGACATCGATCGCCGGCTGCGTGAGTTCCCCGCGAGTTCCGGAGAGAAGCGCAGCTGGCTCGGTGCATTGTGGACCGTCGGTGAGCAACAGGCGTTCTGGATGATCCTGATCTCTGTCGGCACATTGGGTCTGTCTGTCGCCATCGACCTGTCCGGGTTCCGGCTCATCGCCCGGCGGGTCTACCGCCGCACCAGGAACCGTACGGAATTCGCGGACGAGGCCGCCGAGCAGATCGACACCGATCATTGGCATCCGGACGCCAGACCGGTCGCGGATTTCCTTCGAGGCAGAGACGAGCGGTAGCCGATGGATCCCAATGGCAGCAACGACCCGGTATGGACCCAGACACTTCGCGAGGCGATGAACGCCGTCAGGAAGCTGAACAGGCAGATCGGCCGGCACTGGCGGGAATCCACCGACAAGCAGATCCAGTCGGCGTGCGACGACGTCGAGTTGACAGCGGACTTCATCGACCGCTGTTTCAGAACGAACGAGGTGCCTTCCTCGATCACTGACGTGGTAAGGAAAAACGACGACTTTGTCGCGGCGTTCGCGAAGATCCGGTCGACGGCCGACGACTTCGCAGCCACCCTGTTCGCCATCGACAAGGCTGATTCCCGTGACAGGAATCCGTCCGGATCGTACTGCACTCTGGTCGAGCTTCTCAGTGGACTGGCCGACTCCCTGCGGTCGCAGCTGCATGAGGCCATCGAGGCCTTCATTCAGGTGGTCAACCAACAGACGACCAACAATCACAATCATGTGGACGCACGGACGAAGGCGCTGAGCGTCGCCGATGACATCCGAAGCCGGCTCAAGGCACGCCAGCTCATCCACGAGGCCGAACGCGCACGGATCGCCCGGCAGAAAGCAGACAGCGATCGTGGAACCCGTGAGCTCGCGGAGTACTACCTGACACATGCCGCCCAAGAGGGACGGCGAGCGGACTGGTTGCGGACGGGGGCTGCCATCCTGCTGGTCGCGATCACCGGTGGCGCCGTGTGCCTGAACTTCCTGTTCGACGCTGTGTCCGTGGGCGCCGAGCTCGTCCGGTTGTCGGCGACGGTGCCGATCGCGGTCCTCGCCGGCTATCTCGCCAAGGAGTCCTCCAATCATCGGCGGTCGGCCACATGGGCGAATCACCTGGCGATCGCGATGCAGACGCTCCCGGACTACGTGCAGCCACTCGGTGACGACGGAGTCGAACTGCGCCGGCTGCTCGGTCAGCGCGTCTTCGGAGCGGCCATGGACCAGACCACACCGCCTGGGGACGACGGACTGTTCGACGAACTGCCCAGGAAGGTGGCGGACGCACTGAACCAGCTCCGCGACACGATCGAACGACGGGAGAGCCGCCGATGAGAGGCCTTGACCGCCTTGCCCTGCCCGCCCGTCGGCGCCAGCCACAGATGCCCGTAAGGACGATGCCGTAATGAGGATCTATCAACCGATGCTGTTCGTCGGGCTCGGCGGGACAGGCTGCAAGGTCGGGACCGAGTTGGAGAAGCGGCTGCGGGAGGAGCTGTGCGGTCCCGACGGCACCCGCCTGCTCACCGATATCCAGGATCCGAACTTCCGGCCCTACCAGCTTCCGTCCTGTCTGCAGTTCGTCTACGCCGATCTCAGCACCACCGAGTTGCAGCGGGTCCGCCGTGAGGTCGTGCCGGGGCGGGAACACGAGGAGGCGGCCTACAAGACGATGCACCAGATCACCGATCTGGTGCCGGCCCGGCTCGGCAACTCCGCCGAGGTCGCCCAGAGCCTGCGGATCAACATCGACGAGGAGACCATCCACTGGCTGCCGGCCAAGGAAAGCGACCCACGGATCGGTCCGCTGATCCGTGGCGCGGGTCAGCTGCCCACAGTCGGAAGGGGCGTGCTCTTCGAGACGATCAGGCGTAATCCGGATACCGCCAGGCTCGGGATCGAGAACGCGCTCGCCGACATCAACGAGTCCGCGGGCGACCTGTATGTGGTGAGCGGCAAGCGAACCCAGCGGGTCGACACGGTGATCGTGTTCGTCGTCTTCTCGGTGGCCGGCGGCACCGGCAGCGGGATCTTCTACGACTACCTGCATCTGATCGGCGATCTGATGCAGCGGGGTGGGAAGCAGGCCGAGATCTACCCGCTGGTGCTCATGCCGTCGGCGTTCGACTCCGGTCAGGGCGGTGGCCGTCCGGCCGATCTCAACGCCGGTTCCGCGCTGGTGGACTTGTTCCGGCTGATCGACGACCAGAACGCCCAGGGCTCGCCGGACGAGCTTGACGCCAGGGGTGCCCACGGTGCGGTGTCGGTCCGGTATCCGCAACTGGGGCAGGTGCAACTGTTGCCGAACACGGTTCAGACGGCATTCCTGTTCGGCCGTCCGGTCGGCGGGGTCCGCCGGGACGATCTCAACAGGTCCATGGTCTCTCTGATGACATCCCTGATCGGTGCCGGGCCCACCGACCAGGATGATGACGAGGACGCCCCGAGCCGTCCGTACCAGTCGTTCGCGGACGGGTTCATCAACAGCAAGGTGGACCGGCATACGACCGCGGACACCGGTGTGGGCCGTCGCGGGGTGACCACGAGCGCGGTGGCAGCGCTGACCACACCACTGCTCGAACTGACCGATGTCGTCAGTTCCCACCTGCTTGCCAATGCCGTCGACGAGTTGCTCGTCCCGCCCGGCGCCGCCGAGACGAACAAACAGTTCATCCGGCAGTTCATCACGGCGGCAGGGCTGGACCAGCTGTTGGAGGCGGCGCCCGCACGGATCCCGCCGGAGGGCACCCCAGTGGGCTACGGACCGGTGGTCGCCGCCCTCACCGAGCGGGCGAATGCCATGGCTGCCAACATAGAGCGTGCGCGGGAGGCACTTGCCAGTCCGATCGCGACCCTGGCGCAGGACTTCGATCCGGCGTCCGCGGCCGGCTCGCTGTTGCACCATGTCGACCTGTTCCGGTTGCAGCGGGCCATCTTCGGCCATCGTGATCTGGTGGATCCGTTGGACAAAGGTGGTTTCCGGTCTCTGCTGGAAGGATGGCGCGCGGCTCCGGCCGGTCCGCCAGGCCTGACCGGAGCGGCCCCGCCGCTGCCCACCAACCTCCCCAAGAAGTTCCTGCAACGGCTGCGGATCGCAGACGAGCCCGCCCAGGTCGTGATCAGGGCGCAGAACTCGTGGTACGCCTGGCAGACGAGGCTGATCTGGAACGCGGCGTGGAACGACAGCCACAGGTTGTGGGTCCGGCCGTGGCAGGCCTTCGTCGAGGGGTTCCGCGCCATCTACGACCAGTTCGTGACCCATGCGCGCAACGACCCGCAGCAGTTCGACCAGCGGTCCAGGGACCTGTACAAATCCCGCGTCGGGGTGACCTACCTGCTGCCGCCCGAGGATCGTGGGCTGGAAGGCTTCTATCAGAACGTGCTGGCTCGGTTGAAGCAGGATTTCTCCCAGCACCTGGGCCCCAACGCCACCGAGGGACACGTTCTGAACCTGTTGCTGGGTCAGGATGGCTGGGCGACAGCGTTCGCCCTCGGCAGGCAGGACCCGGAAGCCGCGGTCGCCGATATCCGTCAGCGGATCAAGGAAGCGGTGACCGAGCGGGTGCGCCCGGGTGATCGCAGCCGCCCCGCACTGCTGCCCCGCATGGACGATCTGCTCGCCAACGCCGTTTCGCGGCGGGACAACAACGTCACCGACGGGGACCTGAACAGGTTCCGCCAGAAGCTGGCCGAACTCGTGCCCGGGGGTTTCGCCCCGGACGGTCAAGGTCCGCTCCAGGCTCTGTTCACCTACCCCGCGGCGCAGGAGAACGACGACATCGAGCGGTTCCTGCGCCGCGAGGTCTCCCTGCCGATCGATATGGCCGGTGAACCGGAGTTCCGGGCCGTGCAGGCCGACGCGATGGTGGTCGTGCTCAACCGCAGCTCGATGGGTGTCACCGAGGTTCCGGAACTCCGCCGGGTGGTGAAACTCTGGGCCGAGGCGCAGCGTGAACCACAGCCGCAGGACACCTTGGCGTGGCGGCGGCGGCTGAGCCAGGACAGCGACTACCTCCTGATGAACCAACGCGACCGCCAGGAGGTCCTGCACCGGCTGTTGTGCGCGGCCTGGGACGGAAAAGTCACGCTGGCAGGAGACCCGGCCAGTCCGGTGTCCATCAGCGTCCACATCGGCAGCAAGGACGCCACACCCATGAAACTGGAGCTGGCCCCGATCGGCGCACTTTCCTCCTGGGCCAGTGTGCTGCAGGCCTACGAGCAATGGGTGATCACCAACGACGACCCGAACCGGCGCAGCATGGCCGCGCGGCTCATGTCGTCGATGCCCGCGCAGGCCGATCGGTCGCCGCTCCCGCCCGCCGAGGTCTTCACCGTCGTCGCCGACCTCGCCGAGCAGGAACTGCTGAAGATCAAGGAAGCCGAACGCAGCCGGGTGCTGAGCCAGGACTCGCAACTGGCTGTGTTCCGGCAGTTCTGGTCGCAGGACCTGCCCGCGGCGCTGGACAAGCACGTCGGGAGCACGAAGAAGAGCCTTCTCGACCTACGCGAGCAGGTGGACGTCACGCACGGGCTGGGAGGTGACTTCCGCGGATGAGCGACTCGAAGGTCACGGTCGTGGACCTGCGCGACCTGACAGGCGACCCGCCGTCGGACCTCGTGGGCGGCCTCCTGGTGGTCGATCATGCCGGCTGCCTCGTCGAGCATGCGGAGACGTACCTGTCTCTGCTCAGCGAGAGCATGGTGACAGCGGTTGTCTGTGTCGCCGTCGGGGAGATCGACACCGGCAACCCGCTCGACGGCGTGGTGCTGGATCTGCCGCCCGCGCTCTGGCGCGCGACCGTCCTGTGGGTCGGTGATCACCACGGGATCGACTGGGCGCCCGACAGTTCCTCGCCACGGCCCGCCGGGCATTCAGGGGACACATTGGACAGTATGATCGCCGCGCTGCAGGTCTCGGAGTTGTTCGACCACGTTGTCGCCGCGGCGGATGAGCTCTCCGGCCCGGCGGTCAACCCTGGGATCCGGCTGGTCTCCAGTGCTGCCGACCCGGCAGAACTGGCTGAGGCCCGAGCCGCGGCAGTGCGTTCGCTGTGCGTCGGTGGCACGTCGAGTCCGCATGATCTGGAGACGCTGATCCGGCAGTCCTACGCGAGGACCGGTGAAGGCAGTACGTTGTCCGGACGGGTGCAGGCGGCCGGGACCGAGGCCGTCCAGCGCATCGACCACGTCCGCGAGCTGGCCCGCGAGCTGGCGACGCCCAAAGCGTTGTTCGGCCCGAACCGTGCCGGCCGGCAGCTGGGCAAGCAGGTGGGCTGGGCCGGTCAGGCGGCGGAGAACCACCGTCGCGTGGTAGCCGAGGTGCTCAACCGGATGGACGGTCATCTCCAGGTCGGGCATCCGTCCGTGGCCGATGTGACCGAGCTCGGTGCGCCGGAGCCCCGCACGGCCGACAGCGGTGAGATCGCCGAGAACTTGCGCGCCGAGGTCGATACTCTGCTGGATCAGGGCGTCGCGCTGTCCACTTTGGCTCAGGAGTTGCGGCACGTTGCCGCGAACACCGCTCCGCAGGGTTGCACAGCAGCGCTGGACGAGGTGCGCGCCAAGGGACCGCTCAGCCTTGGCATGCCTGCGTTTCCGAGATGGCCGCTGCGTCCGGCGCTGTTGCCACTGATCTTTCTCAGTTGCGCGGCGGTAGCCTTCCTGCTCGCGCCTGGCTGGTTGTCCGGCGGAGTGCTCGCCGTCCTGTGGTTTCTGTCGGGCTGGGTGCTGCTGGGCCGCCGGCCTGATGCCGAAGACGAGGCAGGGCTCGGTGCGACGGTCGTGCCTGCACTGCTGACCTATGGGCTGGCCGGGTTGTCCGGGACAGCAGTGGGGGTTGTTGCCGGGCTTCTCCTGGAGGGCCAGTTCACTGCGCCGCCGCCCGTGGGGCAACTGGTGGCTGTTGTGGCGGTCTTGCTCACGGTCACGGCCGCAACAGTGAGCTGGCGGTCAGCCACTCAGTCCTGGCGCGACGGACTGCGGGTGAACGAAATACGCGTGGCCGTGGACGAGCTGACCCGGCTCGCAGAGGAGACGGCCGTGCGCGAATGGCTTCCGATGCGGCACCGGCAGATCGTCTCGGCTGCGGCCGCCGAGGTCGCCGGAGGGCTGGAGGAGATCGCCGCGACCCTTGAGGAAGCGGGGAATCGGCTCTTCGCCGCGTCCCGGCCATCGGCGGCAACTGCCGGTGCGGCACGGATGGCTCGGCCGGTTCCCCACGAGCTGTATGCGGTCGTGCGCGGCGATCTGCTCGACGTGTGCCGGACCGCCCTGGACCCGGCGTGGCCCGCGGCGGAGGCCGCTTTGCGTACGGCGCAAGGTGTGTACGCACGACGATTGGATCGACTGCTCGGTGAGTACGGCGTCGAGGTCCGGCAGCACGGGTTGCTGGCGGCGAACCGGTTCAGCCGATCGCACGGCCCGCGCGACGACCTGACAGCCCTCGTGTGGTCGCAGTCCCCAGCGGCGCTGGCGGCGTTGCGAACGGATGTGGACGGAGACATGACACAACTTTGCCGCAGCAGTCAGCTCGGCTATCTCAGCAGGACCGCCGAGCCGGGCCTGCTCCGGTTCGCCCCGGCCCAGCTGCGGCGCGTCCTCGAACAGGATGGTCTGCGCAACGAGCTCGTCTCGGACCTCGGGATCGTGTGGAGCGACGGTGGTGAGTACGTCGGCGCGTTGCGGCTGGTGCCGTTGCGGCCGGAGTCGGTACGTCAGGTGTTGGGTGGTGTGCAATAGATGAGCGGGCAGATCGAGTTCGTGAGCTGCCGGGATGTGTGGGGCGTGTTGCGGCAGATAGAGATCGAGGACGTCAACGAGTTCCGTACCCCAGGATCTGTGCTCGACCAGCGGCTGGTGCGGGTGAACGGGCGGAACTATGTGCGCAAGTTCGTCTCTCGCACGGCAGGCCGCCGGGATCCCCAACGGTATGACTTGCTGGAGAACGAGATACGTGCCGGCTGCCGGCTCGGACAGGTTTTCGGTGAGAGGTTCCCTCCGGACCTCGCCGGCCTTGTCGCGTACAACGTGGACGTGGAGCAGCCGTTCGCGTTGCTGCGGGAATACGTCGGCGCGCCGGCGGCCGATCAGGTGCGCCATTTCGATGACGGCCAGCGCAAGGCGTTCGAGCAGGGTCTGTTTCGTGCCATGCAGAACCTCGGTGTTGCCGGCATTGTGCATGGCGCGGTGACGATCGACGCCGTGCGATGGCACGACGGCCGGTTGCAACTCGTCGATTTCGAGTCCGCGGAGCGCGTCGGTGAACTGCGACGTCGCCGGTCGCTGGGGCAGCCCACCGGAGTGGATCAGGTCGACGTCCGGGACGACATGCTGGCGGCCGCCATACTCGTCCGGCACGTGCAGCCGGGCGTGCCGTCGAATGGGTCGAGTCCCGACCGCAGCCGTGATCCGGACCGGCTTCGCGCGCTGCTCGACCCGGTCTTCGACAATCCGGTCGACCGGCGGCCCTATCCGGCCGACCTGCTCGCCAAGCTGCGGGTGGACAACCGGCCGCCGCCCCACGATGACCCGGATGGCTTGCTCGCCGCCGGGCATGACCTGTTCGAACACGTCAGCCAAGGCAAACTCGGGTCGCAGGAGCCCGAGCCACCGGGCAAACCGTCTCGCAGACGAGGCAGATGGATGCGCTCGTTCCTCGCGTTGACCGTTGTGCTGGCGACGACGGTCATCGGGCTGGTGGTGTCGAAGTGACTCCAGGCAACGGTGTTCGCCATATGCGGTGCCCGATCTGCGCCGACGACTTCGTCTGGCCGAGCGGTGACCCGAACATCTTCCTGTACGACGAGGAGAGCAGCCGCTACGAACTGTTCGACATCTCCGGGCAGCCGCCGATGAAACAAGCGGATCTGGCCCGCCAGGGCTACCGGCAGTGTCCGAACCCGTCAGGCGACACCGCGTTGCACTATCTGCCTGCGACCTACGCCGACTATGGCCCACCGTTGGTGATCGGTCTGGTCGGCGCGCCCGCGTCGGGCAAGACTCACCTGTTGACCGCGATGATCCGGCAGGCGTACCTGAGTGGACTGGCCGCACACGGGGTGACTGTGTCAGCGCTGGACATCCTCAGGCACAACCACTTCCTCCGCCAGTTCATCAAGCCGTTCGAGAAAGGCGGCACGCTTGCGGGAACAGGCACTGGTGTGGTCGAGGCGGCCGACATCCTGTTGCTGCGCGGGCCAGGGGGCGACCGGCCGGTGACGTTCTTCGATGTCGCGGGTGAGGACCTGGAGAGCACCAACGCGCGCAACCGTGCCACGAGGTTCCTTGTAGGGGCGACTGCGGTGATCTTCGTCCACGCGTCGGAGGACCGGGATGCGGCCGGGCAACTGCCGGCCGGTGAGAACCAGTCGTTCGATCTGGCCGTGGAACGGTTGCGAGGACGCCAGATCCCCGCTGTGATCGCCGTGACCAAATCGGACAGACTGCGCTTTGTCCCGCCCGCGGATCGATGGCTGCACCGGGGGGACGAGACGCGAGTCGACGCCGACCGCATCCGCGCGGAGAGCAAGGACGTCTACGCCTACCTCCACCGGGCCGGAGCCGGGGCTTCCCTGCGCCCGTTCGAGGCGTTCACCAAGTGCTCACTGCACTTCGTCTCTGCCAGTGGAGGAGACGCGGTCCCCGTCGACCCCGGCGACGAGGACTCGGAGAAGCATTTCCCACGTGGGTTCCGCCCGACCAGGGTGCTCGAGCCGCTGGTCTCGATTCTCGCGATGAGTGGACTGATCACCGGCCTGCAAGCCGAGAAAGTGGGAACGCCATGACCGAGCCTCGGTCCGACGAGGTAGTCCACCAGGCGTTCTTCGGGTGGTCTCCGGATCAGAACAAACACACGATTCTGGCTTCTTCACTCGATGAGCTCACCGAACAGAAATGGCGTGTCCGGCTGCAGGATCATGTGCGGCTGCAACCGGTGCACGGCGGGGGAGGAGTTCCCCACAGTGCCATGTCGTACCTGACGTTCGGCGAGGACCTCGGTGCGGTGGTTCGAAGGGTCCATCTTGGACACTCGCCTGGCCGCGGCAACGCCCACGTACTGATCGGCTGGAAGCCTGGTCTTGACGTCTCGCTCGCCCTGCGTCTGGAGAACTGGCCACAGTGGCGGGTGAAGGTCCCGGAAACAGGGCTGATGGAGCAGATCGCCCTGTCGTCGCTGGTCGGTGCGGCCGGTCCGGCTGGGCTTCGGCCTGAAGAGGTCGATCGGCTGGAGCCGATGGTGGTCACTGTGCTGGCCCGGTTGCTGGACCACCCAGACGAACCGCTGAGCATAATCGGTTGCCCTGACGCAGACCGGCTCGCACTGGTGCGATGCCTCCATGCCGCAGCAGATCCGCACCTGCGGAAGAACGGGATACGGCGGTGCTGGTCGTATTCCACCTACGAGGATCGCCACGGGGACAGCATCGCGAACCTGCCGGAGATTGTGTTCCTGCCCATGCGGAGCCCGGACACGAGCGCCCGCCGCAATGTCGTCGATCTTGACCGGGGATCGCGCGTCAGCAGCTATACCGGTCTGGCCAATCAGTTGATCGCGGCCCTGTGCGAAGGTACGCCCGAAGCTGTGGTCGCCGACGCTGATCTCAACGGCAGTTGGCACTCGGACCAAACCCGGGAGGTGGCTGTCCCGCGGCAGCCCGAACCGGTCGCTGCCGTCCGGAAGGGTTTGCGTGAATCCGTTCCAAGCCAGCAAGTTCGTGGGACAGTGGCACAGAAAACGCACAGGGTGGAGGACGTCGGTGCCCGTGCGGTCGAGGACCTGCTGGCGGCGACCACCGTGATGGATCTGCACAGCTTCCTGTTCCGGCTTGCCAAACTGGACGACCGCGGCCGCGAGAGCCTGCGCGCGGCCGCCGACGTCAGGGTTCTGGACCGGATCGTCGAGTTCGTGGAGGTCGATGCCCGATACCAGCTGATGAGCAAGTTGCTGGAGGTGATGTACGGGGCAGACGGCCGGGATCTGCGGTCGCACGAGGCTCAGCGGCACGCGGCGAGACTCGTTCAGGACGGCCAGTCCGAGCAGATCGCGATCATGCTGGGCGTTGCCGGAAAACGCCACAACACGCCTCAGATCGTCGAAGCCGCGTACAAACGGTGGTCGGTGAGTGGTCTCCAGCCCCGGCATGTCGCGCGACGCCTGCGGTTCGGCTCCAAGCGCTGGCATCTACCGATGATCGCCGCTGTCGCGCTGCTCGCCGTGCTGGCGTTGGTTTTCGTGCTGGGCTACCTGGCCGGTGGGCCCGCGCAGGTTCAGCAGTCCGCTGCCACGCCGCAACCTGAGGTCACGACTCCGGCGCCAGTCCAGCCAAATCCGCCTCCGGTTGTCGCGGGCACGGTGCATATTGCCTTGCCGAATTCGAATCAGCAGGTCTACGCGTTTGTCACCGTAGGGAAAATCTACTACCCGCAGGGCCTGTGCACGATCAAGGACGAGCCGAGCTCGATCTGGCTGTGTACCAAGACCGGCAACCCGCCGGAAAGTCCGGGAATCAAGGCTGAACTGGTGGCGGTTGCGGTGCCACAAACCCACGTGGCCTGGCTGAACGGAGCGGCCGCGGCCGGACGGGATGTCGAGCGGCGCGGGGAATGGGGCAACCCCACACCGGTGGTGCCGTCATGATCGTTGTGTAAGGGTCGGCCCTGGGACGACGATGGATCTGGATGTGCGTGCGGCGGGTGAGCCGTTGCAAAGTGCTGTGCGGCCGGTGAACACGTGATGTGTTGAGCAGCCTTCGTCGTCGGTGATCACCAGGGTGATAGTGAAGGTTCCGGGTCGGCTGTAGACGTGGTCCGGTTTGGGGCCGCCGTCGCGGAGTGTGGTGCCGTCGCCGAAGTCCCAGTCGTAGCGGGTGACCTGGCCGTCTGGGTCCTGGGATCCGGTGGCGTCGAAGCGGGTTGGTCGTCCTGGGACCGCGGTGAACGATGCTGTCGGTCCCTGGTTGGGCAGGACTGTGACTGAGTCGAAGGCCGGTCCGATTCCGTTTGCCGGGAACGGGGAACCGGTGACCTCGCGTGGCACGGGGTCGATGGCGAATCCTGATACGTTGTCGCTGAAGAAGTTGCCTGCGTACAGCCATTTTCCGTCCGGTGTCGTGGTGATTCCCACTGGGCCGGTCCCGGCCTCCACACGGGACTGGACGCGTTGCAGTGTTCCCTTGCTGTTTATGGAGAAGGTCCATATGCCGTCTTCTTCCGGCGTATGGACCGGACGGCTGGCGACACTGGCTACGTAGAGATGGCTTCCGTCGGGTGCCATTGCTATGCCTTCGGGTGTCCTTGGCGCTGGGAAGGGCGAACCCGGTACCGGAGTGAGTGAGCCGTCGGCCCCGATCTGGAATCCGTGTATGTCATCGGTTTCCAGGCATGCGATGTACAGGAATCTGCCGTCCGGCGTGATGCCGATTCCGCCGCCGGCCGCGCCGATCGGCACCGGTGGCCGGGCGTTGCCCAGTGTCCCGTCAGGACGGAGTGGGAACGTGACGATCACGTCCGGGTCCACGTCGCCCGGCGTGCCGTGGCTCACGAACAGAAACCGGCCATCCGGGCTCACCGCGACGTTTCTGGCCTCCGGAACGCCTGTGGGAACTGGATCACCGCGCCGGGCGATTGTTCCGTCCGGATAGACTGGGAAAACTGTCACGGTTCCGAATGGGTCGGAGAACTGGTTCGCGACGTAGAGTGTCCGCCCGTCCGGGGCCATGGCGATGCCGATCGGCGATTCGCCACGGGTCTGCACCGGCTGGCCGTTGGGTACGAGTCTGCCATCATTGGCCACGGCGTAGGGATAAACCGCGTTCTCCTCAAGCGCCACAATGTAGGCGTGCTTTCCGTTCGGGGTGAACACGATTCCCCGCGCTCCCGCGCCAGTCGGCAGTGGGGCGCCGAGCGGATTGAGAGCACCATCCCCGCCGACGGTGTAGGCCGAGACGTTGTGTGGTCCGGTTCCGGTGAAGTTACGCCCACTAGTGGTGACGTACACGGGTCGGCCCACTGAGCCAGGAGGATTCACGGGGGCGACGAGGAGACCGCACGCTACGAGCACTGCCAGTGCAATCATGCCGAAGTCCTTGGTACGACGATGGTCTCATTCCGCATGGCGGCTGCTGAACCGGCGCAGAGGACAGATGTCCCTGTGTAGACGAGCTTGGCCGAGCAGTTCTCGTTGTCGGTGACTGTCAGGCGCACGTGGTAAGTCCCGGCCTGCTGGTAGACGTGCGCCGGTGTGGCGCCGCCGTTCTGAAGTACTGTTCCGTCGCCGAAGTCCCAGTCGTAGCGGGCGATCCGGCCGTCGGGGTCCCGTGAGCCGGTGGCATCGAAGGTCGCCGGCCGGCCTGCCGGGGTCGGATATGCCGAGAACTGCGCGACTGGGCCGAGGTTTGGTTTGACTACAATGGACTGGAAGGCGGGTTGCCGTCCGCCTGTGGGGAACGGTGAACCTTCGACCGTTTCGAGCTGCCCGTCCTTTTCGATGCGGAAACCGGCCACATCCCATGAGTTGATGTTCGACACGTACAGATGCTCGCCGTTCGGCGTCGGCGTGAGTGCGACCGGTGCCCGGCCCGCGGTGAAATCGCCGAGCCGCACCAGTGCGCCGTTGTCCTTGATGCGATAGGCCGACACCAGCTGGCTTGTGCTGGCGATCAGTCCGCCGTCGGCCACGTACAGGTGGCGTCCGTCGGGGGTGGCCACGGCCGCGATCGGGACGTCGGGTGCGTCGAACCGTGATCCTGGTACCGGGGTCAGTTCGCCGTCCGGCTCGATGCGGAAACCGAAGACCTCCTGTGAACCCGAACAAGGCACGTAAAGGAACCTCCCGTCGGGTGTGACGGCCATGGCGCCGCCCGCGGTGCCGATCGGGATCCGGTCGCCCAGCTGCTTCAACGTTCCGTCGCCATACACAGCGAACCGTGTCAGCCAGTCCTGTGCCGTGCCCAGCGGATCACCATGGCTGACAAACAGGAACCGGCCGTCGGGGGGCATCGCCATGCCCCGCGCGGACTCGGCACCGGTCGCAATCGGTTCGGCAAGCCGGGTGAGCCGGCCGTCGCCGCCGATCCTGAATGCCAGCACCGTATCCGTCCCGCGGTTGACCACGTACAGCGTTCTTCCGTTCGGCGCGACCGCCAACGCGTCCGGATCCTTGTTCGCTTTGACAGGATCTCTCAACGGGACAAGCTGCCCGCCCGGTGCTATCCGGAACATGCTGATCGAGTTGGAGTCGTCCGGCGTCATCGGTTTCACGCCGTTGGCCGTGTAAGCGAATCTTCCGTCTGGAGTGACCACAATGGACCTTGGTGCGGCGTCCGTGGTGACCAGTTCGGCACGCCGGACCAGCCGGCCGTCCGCCGCTATGTCGAACGTCGAAATGTTGTCCGACAGGATGTTCGTAACGTAAATCTGCCGATTGCCTGGCTCGTCGGCGGCTGCCGTAGGGACAGCCGTGCTGGTCCAGATCACCGCCACACTCAGAAAAGCCGAGAGAAAACCATGCCGTGCCACAACGACACCCCCAGTGCCGCCCGGTGCCCCCGACCGGGCCATCGGCCAGGTTTCGCCGTCCGGACCGGTCCGGTCAAGGGCTTGACCGATCAAGCCTGGCAATGGACCGGGCCAATCAACTGAGGTCTTCGGATGCGTTGATGGCGGCTGACAACGCGGCGGCCAGGCTGTGTGCCTTGGCGGTGTTCAGGCCCCGGCAGATCTCCAGTGCCTGTTCGCGGTCCGCGCGGGCGTGGGCGGGTCTGGTCTGGTCGAGCACGGATGCGCGCCGCTGCAGTACGCGGGCCTGCTTCCAGCGGTCGCCGATGTCGGTGTAGATGCTCAGTGCGATGTCCAGATGCCGTTCAGCCGGACGCAGGTCGCCCATTTCGTGGCGGCACCGGCCGCACCCGAACCAGGCGTCCGCTTCCACTGCAGGGGAGTCCACACCGACGGCGATCGCGCCGGCCTCCTGGAACGTGGCGTTCGCGGTCTGCCAGTCGCCGGTCGCCTCGAGTGTCTCGGCCAGTCGCTGCAGGCCGGTCGCGACCAGGTTGCGGTGCGACAGCGAGTCGGTCCGCCGGAATTCGCCCACGGCGGTCCGGTGTGCGGCCGCGGCCTGTTCATATCGGCCAAGGGCGTGCAATGCCAGGCCGACGTACGACAACGCGATGTGCTCCTCGAAAGTGTGGCCGGTCTGGTGGAACACCGCGATCGCCGAGGTCAGAAGCTCGACCGAGCGGCCCGGCCTGCCGTCGTCCAGTTCGGCTCGCCCGCTGTGCATCAAGGACCACGCTTCTGCGATGCGGTCGCCCACTTCTCTGGCCACAGCGAGCGCACGGCGGTGGGTCTGGTACGCCTCGTGGTGCAGTGCGGGGACCAGGTTGAGCGCCCAGCCAAGGAAATTCAGTTGCTCGGCCTCGTCTCGGCGGCGGTCGAGCGCGCGGGCCGCGTTGACGCCATAGGTGAACACCTCACGCCATACGTCGCTGGTCTTGCGCAGAGCGGAATACCAGCGTACGGAGGAGCTGAACTCAAGCACTGCAGCGTGCCACCGCAGGCGCACAGCCTGGCGCAACGCGGCCAGCCAGTGGGCCTGCTCGTCGTCCAGCCATTCCACCGCGTCTTCCGCGGTGTCCACCACGGCGTCCGGATCGCGCTCTGACCAGTCCGGGGCAAGGAGCTTCGCGGCACGAATCCCGTTGCGCAGCAACCATTCTGTCAGCCGCCACTCGGCCGCCTGGATGTCGGCGGCGGTGTCCTCGCCCGCGAGCCGCTCGCCGGCGAACAGCCGTAGCAGGTCGTGCAGGATGTACCGGCCCTCTCGTACGTCGGTGTCGAGCAGGCTGGCGTCGACCAGTTCTTCGAGGTGGCGCTCGGCGGTGGTCTCGTCCAGTTCGGCCAGCACGGCGGTCTGTGCCACGGTCACGTCCGGGCCACCCGCCAGCGACAGCCGCCGGAACACCATGCCGGAGATGGCGTCGCACTGCTGGTAGGACACCTCGAACGCGGCGCGTACCTGCAGGTCGCCCGCGGTCAGGGCGGTCAGTCTGCGTTGCTCGTCGTTCAGTTGCCGCACCAGGTTGGCGATCGGCCACCGCGGCCGGCTGGCCAGCCGGTTGCCGGCGATCCGCAACGCCAGCGGCAGGTTTCCGCACAGCTCGGCCACCCGGTGCACGGCATCGAGCTCGCGGGCGGCCCGGTCCGGCCGGATGATCGACTCCAGCAGGCGTACGCCCGCGGCCGCGTCCAGGACATCCAGCTGGATCCGGCCGACTGCCTCCAGACCGGACAGCACTCGCCTGCTGGTGATCAGCACCAGGCTGCCCGAGCTGCCCGGCAACAGCGGGCGGACCTGCGCGTCGTCTGCCACGTTGTCCAGGATCACCAGCATCCGCCGTTCGCTCAGCAGCTGACGGTACAAAGTGGACCGTCCGTGGACGCCGGTGGGGAGATGAGCGGCCGCGACACCCATTGCTGCCAGCAGTTGTCCGAGTGCGTCGTGCGCGCTGAGCGGATTCGTGTCGATGCCACGCATGTTGACGAACACCCGGCCGTCCGGATACCGCTTGCCGACCCGGTGCCCGATGTGCACGGCGAACGACGTCTTGCCCACGCCGGGAGCGCCGAACAACACGACCACGGGCGTGGCCCGGAGGTTGGTGCGCAGGTGCTCCCCGACCAGTTGCAGGGTCTGCTCCACCTCGTTGTCCCGGCCGGTGAAATCGGCGACCTCGGGTGGGAGCTGGCACTGCTGGGGTCGGCCGGACGGCGTAGCGGCTGTGCCGGTGGGCCTGGTGCCGGTCCGGACACGTCCTGCCTTGGCAAGGCGCACGAACTCCCACTGCGCATGCGTGTCCAGGGTGAGTGCGGAGGCGAGCGCCTGGACGCTCCGCCGCTGCGGCACACGGACCCGGCCGCGCTCCATGTCGCTGATCGAGCGTGCGCTGATCCCCGACGCGGACGCCAGTTCCTCCTGCGTCAACCGAGCTGATCTGCGATAACGCGCGAGCAGGTCACCGAAGTTGTCCCCGGGCTCGCGCACCGCTTCCGGGCCGGTGTCCGACATTCGCCTGCCGCTCGCAATCGTGGGATCAACCCCTGGATATCGATATCGACCCTCGATTCTGTCAGTGATCAACACGTTACGTAAGGTGGCAAAAGTGTGATGAACGCCGGTTATCGTCCATAGTAGACAGTTGCGGTCGTTGACCCGTTCGGCCCAATGCCGCGAAGACCGGCCGGAAGAAACCGAAGAAGTACTTCTGCGGGCTGGTCTTCGTGGTGCCCCGCCGCCGTGCGGAGTTGGCTGGTGGGACATCCCGGCGGCACCGCGGAAGGGGGCGAGGTGAGATGGGTCATTGCGGCTGGTCGACCAGCTCCCCGCTGACGTTCAGCAGTTGCAGACAGCTGCGGGCCTGTACGCCCGAGGCGGGGGTGCCCGGCTTGTTGCACGTCACGGTGGCGTCCACGATCGCGCCCGCGGGTACCTCGATCGGCGTCACCCAGTGGTAGTCCTGGTTGCGGAACGTCTCCAGCGCGATGGTGGTGATGGTCCGCTCGCCGAACACGATGGTCAGCAGGCCCTCGTCGCCCTGCGGATTGGCCAGCAGGATGTCGGTGATCCGGAAGATCTTGCCCTCCGGCACCACGTAGCTGCGTGTGCCACGTCCGCCGGGGTTGGTCCGGACCTCGATGGTGGCCGAACTCTGCTGTCCCAGTCCGGCCGGTGGCGGCGGCCCCGGCGCTGGAGTGCTGGCAGGCGGCTGGCTGCTCGGTGCCCCACCGCCACCGCCGCTGCCACCGGGAGGCTGATCGCCGGTGCTCGTCCTGGGTTGCTGTCCGGCTGCCTGGGCGATTTGCTGGGCTTTGTCCTCGGCGGCTTCGGTGGCCGCACTCTGGATCGCCGGCCGTACCAGCGCGAACCACGCGAGCACCAGCGCCAGCAACGCGGCCAACAGCGCAAGCAGCCAGCGCGGCAGCAACGGCAGCTGCACGAATTCGCCGTCCAGAGCGTGCTTTTCGGGTACATCCGGCTCGGTGACCATGGTGGCGGCCAGGTCCGCCTCGACGCGGAACGCCCTGGTGACCGGCCTGCCGAACCAGATCAACTTGCGCGCCCGGGCCCGCAGCCTGATCGGTTCGCGTGTGCCCGGGGCGATCTCGGGAAGCTGGGCGGGCAGCCGGAACCGAAGTTGTTGTTCGGTATCGGCTGCCGCGAGCGATCCGGTGATCGGCGTGTTCCCAAGGTTGTGCAACAACACCGAGTACCGCGCCCGGCGCCACGCGCGTCTGCGCTGAGGGACCAGCTCCGCGCCCGTGAGCAGGAACGGTTCGATGATCACGGTGCTTTCCGAGATGACCCCGGTCTGCGGCCGTTCGACCGGAAGCACACGGATGCCCAGTGGTACCTCGCCTGCCCGCACGTCCGGCGAGCGCGGTGGGCGCAGCAGGACGGTCACGTTCTCACTGGTGCCCGGGTACAGGGACAGTCGTACCGGCTCGACAGTGGTCCATGGCGCGCACTCGCCGAGCACTTCGAACTCGTACGCCTCGACGATGTCGCTGTCGTTGCGGACAGTCAGTGTGGTGGCCGTTTCCCCGCCGGGCGTGACGACGACGGTCGGGCGGTCCAGCTCAGCGGAAGTGGTCACGCCCCGAAGCTAGGTGCGGCGGACTTCCGCGTGACAGGGGACAGAGGGCAGGCGGTGGGCACGAGTGGTGCCCCGGCGAGCGTGATCGCACTGCCCACAGAGCAACCAGGGCTGTGACAGGGCGCCCTGGCATGGTGAACGGGAGCACACGAATGACGAGAGTGCCATTCGCACTGTATGCCCAGGATCCGATCCTTGAGGCAGGGGTCGTGCACCAGCTGCGTTCCCGGCCTGAGGTCGTGCTGGTGAGTCCGGATGAGGAGGAGAGCGCCACGGTCGCGCTCGTCGTGGTGGACCGTGTGGACGACGAGGCGATCCAGTTGCTGCGCAGGCTGCAACGGTCTTCCAGGGCACGTGTCGGGCTGATGGTCGGCCAGTTCGAGCACAACGTGTTGCACACGACGGTGGAATGTGGAGTGGCGGCGTTGATCCGCCGTTCCGAGGCGAGCCAGGACCGGCTGGTGACGATGATCACCGCGCTGGCGCGGGGCGAAGGTGTGCTGCCCGGTGACCTGCTCGGCAGGCTGCTCGACCAGGTGGGGCGGTTGCAGCGCAAGGTTCTCGACCCACGGGGGCTGACGCTGTCCACGCTCACCGCACGCGAGGCGGACATGCTGCGGCTGGTGGCCGAAGGACTCGACACCGCCGAGATCGCCGCGAAGACCTCGTTCTCGGAGCGCACCGTGAAGAACGTCCTGCATGAGGTCATCACCCGGCTCAACCTGCGTAACCGGGCACACGCGGTCGGATACGTGATGCGGCACGGCTTGATCTGACGCCCTTGCCCGAAAGGTCATGACGGCCTGCCGCGCAATTGCCTGCCGGGGCCTCGGCACAGGGTGTCCGGTCCAGCGAGGATCGCGACAGAGGCACTGCGCGAGGAGGGCTGGGATTTGGGTATGCCGTCGCGGCCGTGGGCGTTCGCCGCGGCTGCGCTCCTGATGTCCACAGTGGCCAGTTCAGCGAGTGTGGCAGCCCAGCCCGTGGTCGGACCGTTGGACGCTCCGACCACGGGCCGGGTGCTGTTCGCCGGGACACAACACCGCAGCCTCGGCGCGGCCGTGAGCACCGAACAGTCCGTGCCGTTGTTGGGTCCTGGTCCCACCCATATGGACGACCAGCCGGCCGCTCGTGGCACGCAGCTGGTGTTCACCAGCATGCGGGACGCGGCGCGCCCGCAGGTCTACCTGCGCGAAGCCGGGGGCGCGATTCGGCAGCTGACCAGCGGCTTCGACGCCGCTCATCCGCAACTGTCCCCGGACGGCCGGTCTGTCGTGTTCGACGCTGCACAGCCGGGCGCTGGCGTGCAACGGGATCTGTGGCTGATCGGCAGCGACGGCAGCGGCCTGCGCCGTCTCACCGACACTCCGGCCAATGAGAGCAGTCCGACGTTCTCCCCGGACGGCACCGAGATCGCGTTCGCCTGCGATCAGGACGGCGTGTCCGAGATCTACCGGCAACCGCTGGCAGGTGGCCCGGCGCGCAGGCTGACCACTGCGGGCGGAGCCGGTCAGCCGTCATGGAATCCCGTTCGTGCCGACCTGATCGCGTACACAGTGGATCTCGGGCCGCCGGGCAGGCAGCTGCGGATGATCGACGGCGACCAGACCGGGATCCCGGTGCTCGGCGGTGATCAGGCGGCCTGGCAGTCGTTCTCCCCATCCTGGCGGCCCGACGGCGACCTGCTGCTGTTCGTCAGCCCGAACCAGGTGTGCGTGTGCGACGACGTCAACCGTGTGTACCAAGTAGACACTTCGGGTGGTCTGCCGGTGACCACGTTCCCGCAACTGCTGCTCGTCGAGGACCGGGCCATCGACTCGCCCACTTGGGCGCAGGGACGGCTTGTCGTGGCCAGGACGACTGCTGCCGACCGGTTCACCGCCACGCTGCAAGACGTTCTGCCCGACGGTACCGATCCGCGTGACCTCGGTCTGGCTGTCCTGCGTGAGGACCCGGAGGCCGCGACCAACCCGGACCGGTTGTTCCAGCCACGGCCGGGGTTCGATCCGTGGACCGAGCGGCAGAACTACTCCCCGGACGGCAGGCGGATCGCGGTGAGCCGCTTCGAGGACGTCGGTGGCCTGCGCGTGCAACGGATCTGGCTGGCCGACCCGGACGGCGGCAATGCCGCTCCGCTGCCACTGTCCGATCGGGCGCCGGGGGATCAGGAGACCGACGCGACCTGGTCGCCGGATGGCCGGTTGCTGGCGTTCGCCCGGCGCTCGCTTGGCGGCCCGAGCCGGGTCTTCGTCGCCGATGTGGCTACTGGTCAGGTGATCAGCGCGTTGCCCGCGGTCGACCAGCGCCTGGACGACGCCCAGCCGGTCTGGTCGTCCGACGGTGGTTCGATCGCGTTCACGCGTGTCGCGGACATCGGCGGATCGCTTGCCAACAAACACATCTGGATCGCTTCGGCGACCGCACTCGGTGACCAGCGTGACCTCACCGCCGCGGTCTGCGGGGCCGAGTGCGCGGTGATCGACGACAGCCCGGCGTTCTCTCCGGACGGCACCCAGGTCGCCTTCAACCGCAAGGACGACGCGATACTTGTGGTGTCCGCCAACGGGTCCGGGTGCCGGGTGCTGTTGCCCGCCGGGCAGTCCTCCTGCGCCGGGCCGATCGCCGCGCCCAGCGGGCCGTTCCAGCCGCGTGACGTCGCCTATTCGCCGGACGGAACGCAGCTGGTGCTGACCACCCGCCGGGCCGCCGCGCCGGTTTCACCGGAAGCGTTGGTGGTCCTGACAATCGCGAACGGACAGTTGACCTTCATCACGGACTCGTTGCCCGGCAGGCAGAAGGAGCCGAGCTGGCAGCAGACAGTAGACCTCGCGGTCCTGGCCCCGCCCAGCACACCGGTCGTGCCGGTGGGCGGTAGCCAGACCGTGGGCATCACAGTGATCAACCGAGGACCTGCGCCTTCGCCGGGAACCGTGCTGACCCTGACCGTGCCGCCAGGTGTCCGGCTCGACGGGATACAACCGGATCGAGGCACATGCGCCGAACTCCGGTGCGACTTCGGCGTGCTGGCGCCAGGTGAGAGCATCGGCGTTACCGTGGTCCTGGTCGGCGTGACGCAAGGAACGCACCAGGTTACGTGGTCGGTCACCGGCGCTGTGCAAGATCCGCAACCCGCGGACAACACTGCCGAGACGCTGGTTCCTGTCGAGGTACCGCCCCCACCTCTGGCAGGGCCCGCGTTGGCTGTGACCGTTCAACCCACGCCTGGCTATGTCGGCGGCACGGTGACCGTGACATACACGGCACGCAACGGTGGTGACTCCACCGCCACTGGCTTGAACCTTGCCATCGCGTTGCCTGCGCAGGTTCCGATCGGAACCGTGACACCGGGATGCACTGCGACCGGTTGTGCTCTCGCCGATCTCGCACCAGGTACGTCCCAGGTGGTGCGGATTGTGCTCACGCCGAAGGCGGCCATCAACACCGTGGTGTCCGGCACTCTGCGAACCACCGGAACCGACGCGAACCCTGCTGACAACGCCGTTACCGCTCCACTCCGCGTGCTCCAGCCGCGTATTGTCGCAGTGCCCGCGATCGGCAAACCAGGCTTCGTCACCTCCGTGCGTGGCAACGACTTCCCGCCAGGTGTGCCGGTTGTGCTCACTTGGACACCAGGTATCACCGCGTCCGCAGTGCCTACCCGGCCTGCGGTCAACGGCCGGTTCATCGCGCAACTGCTGATCCTGCCCAAGGACCAGACCGGGCGGCGGGAAATCACCGCGACCGGCCCCGGATTCAGCCCGGTGACGACTCGTTTCCTTGTCGTGGCCGGTGTTTTCGGGCCACCTGACATGGTGGTGCGCAGATGATCCACGAGGTCGACGAGGCGATCAGGCGGCTGCTGGCCGACGGTGGCGTGCCGGGCGGCGGGGGTGAGCTCGCCTTCGACGCGCCCACCCGGGACTGGACGGCCAAACGAAACGCCCCCACGGTCAACGTCTTCCTCTACGACATCCATGAGGACTTGTCCCGCCGGCGGACCGGCACGACCGAGGAACACGACGACGAGGGCATGATCGTCGGCTGGCGGCACCGGCCACGCTGGTTCCAGCTGTCGTATCTGGTGACAGCGTGGACGAACCGGCCGGCCGACGAGCATCGGCTGCTGTCGCAGGTGCTCATCTGCCTGACCCGCACGGATGCCATCGGATCACAGTGGCTGACCGGGACACTGGCCGAGCTCGGTATGCCGATCCCGCTGGAGACGGCCGGACCGGTGACCGAGGGGCGGGCCGCCACCGATGTCTGGTCCGCGCTCGGTGGCGAACTCAAACCCGCGATCGACTTGAAGGTGACCGCCCCGCTCGCCGGGCCGCGGACGTCCGCGGGACCGCCGGTCACCGAGGGGGTCGTGCTCCGGGCCGACACCGACCGCCATCTGCGTTATGAGGGCACCACGACCGCTCAGGGCGAAGGATTCGCTGTCGTGCGGCCGAAACCGGCGCCGCCTGCGCGACGCAGACGGACGGGGGCGGGTCCATGACTGGCAGTGAGGTGCTTACGGCGCTTGTCGATGTGGAACTACGGGTCCGACAGGCGATCCAGGCCCGGCGAGCGGGTGATCCCATGCCGGACGATCCGTACCGTGGTCTGTATCTCACCGCGGAGGCGGTGGACCGGATCCTTGCGGGGAATCCGGTCATGCCGCCGTGGAACGAACCCGGACCGCTGCTCGGCAAACTGGCCGAGGACTTCGGCCTTACCCCGTTGGATGTGCGATTCCTGCTCATAGCACTGGCGCCGGACGTCGATCCGCGGTTCGAGCGGCTCTACGCGTACCTCAACGACGACATGACCCGGCGCCGGGCGACGATCGGCCTCGTGCTGGACCTGTGCGGGCTTCAGGCGGCAGGAGCCGCGCGGTTCCGGCTCGCGCCAAACTCACCGCTGGTTTCCGGTGGCCTGATCGACATCCTGGAACAGGACAGTCCGGCACTGGCACGCGGGCTGCGGGTACCGGACCGGGTCGTTGCTTATCTGCTGGGAGACAACGAGCTGGACTCGTCCATAGTGGATTTCTGTCGCATTCGGACTGTCGCATCGGACGATCCTGTCGTGGCGAAGCTCGGTGCTGGTGTGAAAGCCGGTGTGCGGCTGCTGTATTTGCGCGGTGGAGAAAGGCTTGCAGTGCCAGTGCTCACCGCGGCGGGCTGTCCCAGCCTGGTCCTGGATCCGTTGCGGCTGGGCGACGCGTTGGCGGCAGTGGTCAGGGAAGCGCGCCTGCGCGGTGCTGGAATCGTGCTCGGCCCGGTGGATTCTCTCGGTGAGAAAAAAGTGTTGCGTGAGCTGGTCGCTCGAACTTCCGATGTGCCGTTGATCCTTTATGGGCAAAGAAGCTGGGACCCGTTGTGGGGTGAGCGAACCCCGGTCTCGCGTACCGTAGAACCGGCAGACGCGGCTCAACGCAAGGCAGAATGGGGCGCGGCACTCGCCGGCTCTGCCGGAGAGATCACAAGCGAACCGGGACCGTACCGGCTCGGACCCGAGCAGATCCAGCGTGCCGCTTCGGTAGCGGCCCAGAACGCGATGCTCGACGCACGTCCGATCAGCGCGGGCGACATCAGGGCCGGTGTGCGGGCACAGAACGCCGCTGGGCTGGACAAGCTGGCCCGCCGGATCGAGCCCTCGGTCGGCTGGAGTGATCTGGTGCTGCCCGAGCAGACCCGCGACCAACTCGCCGAGCTGGTCGTCCGGGCCCGGCACCGGGATCATGTGCTCGGCACCTGGCGGATGCGTCCTGGCGGTGGCCGGGGTCGTGGCGTCACAGCACTCTTCGCGGGGGAGTCCGGAACCGGCAAGACGATGTCAGCCGAGGTCGTAGCCGCCGAACTGGGCATGGACCTGTACGTGGTCGACCTGTCGACAGTGGTCGACAAGTACGTCGGCGAGACCGAGAAGAACCTGGAGCGGGTCTTCGCCGAGGCCGCGGCCGTGCAAGGCGTGCTGCTGTTCGACGAGGCCGACGCGATCTTCGGCAAACGTTCCCAGGTCAAGGACGCCCACGACCGCTACGCCAACCTGGAGTCCGCATTTCTGTTGCAGCGCATGGAATCCTTCGACGGAATCGCGGTGCTGACCACGAACCTGCGGGCCAACCTGGACGAGGCGTTCACCCGCCGGCTGGACGTGATCGCCGACTTCCCGGTGCCCGACGAGGCCAACCGGCTTGCCCTGTGGGACCGCTGCCTCGGCACTGCGCTGCCTCGCGCGGACGATTTGGACCTCGCTTTCTGTGCCGAGAAGTTCGAGCTCACCGGTGGCTCAATCCGTGCGTGCGCAGTGACAGCGGCGTACTTGGCCGCCGACACAGGCTGTCCAGTGGGAACGGTGGAACTGATCACCGCGATCCGCCAGGAGTACCGCAAACTCGGCCGGTTGCTGCTGGACAGCGAGTTCGCCCCGTTTCACTGAAGGAGGCGCGAGTGCACGCACACGACGAATCGACCGAGAAGGCGAAAACCCCGCCTGTCCAGCCTGCCGCGCCCGAGGGGATCTTCGCATTGCAACGTGCCATCGGCAACGAGGCGGTGGCCGGGATGGTCCAAAGTGTCCTGAACTCGTCCGGCAGGCCGCTGGACGAACCGGTACGGCAGGACATGGAGGCCCGGCTCGGCGCCGACTTCTCCGACGTCCGGCTGCACACCGGCGCCGCGGCTCAGCGGTCCGCCACTGAGATCGGGGCCCGTGCCTACACCTCCGGAAACCACGTGGTGATCGGCCGAGGCGGCGCCGACCCGCACACTCTCGCGCACGAGCTCACCCACGTGATTCAGCAGCGCGGCGGCCCGGTGTCCGGGGTGGACAATGGATCGGGGCTGCGGGTGAGCGACCCGTCCGACCGGTTCGAGCAGGCCGCCGAGGCCAACGCCCATCGGGCGATGTCCGGAGAGGCACCGGTCCAGCGTGCCGAGCCGTACCCGCGGGGACATCCGGTCGACGAGACCGTGCAGCGCCGGGTGGGGTTCGAGTTCGAGGCGCAGTGGAACGTCCGGGACGTCAGCGATCTCGCGGGCGCCACCGCCGTGCAGAATCAGCAGCTCGCGGCCCGTGACCAGCGCATCAAGGTCGAGCTGCTGCGCAGAATAGTCAACTCGCGCCGCCGCAACGTCCCTACCAACTGGTTGACCGCGGGCGACCTGGCCCAAACGGCGGATGCGCTGGAACAGGCGTGGCTCAATGGGGACACACCGACGCCGGTCGGCGAGACCAAGCTCCAGTCGCTCCAGCTGATATCCGGCACCGGTCCGTGGAATGCCGCGGTCCAGTCGCTGATGGTCGACTCGCGGGTCACCGAACGGCCGCTGCTGGGCGCCAATCTCTCCAAGGGCAGCCTGATCCTCAGGGGCGACAGGTTCGCCCTGACCGCCGACGTGAGTCCCTCCGGCGGATCCCAGCTGGAGTGGGTGACCGATCCACTGGAGTCGTCGGGCCAGGTCGAGCGGGTGGTCAAGGCGATCACCAAGATGGCCAGGTTCCTCAACGACCGTCGCAGCAGGGAGTACGTCCGATCCGAGGACGTACGCACATCGGGCGGCGGCACCTCCCGGCCGAACCTGCGCATCTACCCGCTCAACGGCGAGGAACTGAGCTTCACCCCGCAGGTGACCGGTGGCCTGCGCATCGACACCCTGGCGGACCTGATCGAGTTCCTCGTCCAGCCCGCGCCGAGCGAGGGCTCCAGAGCCGCGACTCAGATGTTCACGGAGGGGACGACACCGATGATCGATTCCATCCACGCGGCCCGCGGGGCGATACAGGCAGATCCGCAACTGACCACCATGGACACCGCCGGGCTCGTGGGGCTGCTCGCGCTGGTCGGCAGTTACCTGCGTACCGCGGCGAGTCTGGGCGACGGGGCCAATCCGAAGTCGATCGCCGGTGGCATGCTCGCCCGCACCGACTTCGGGCACAACTACTCGCTGCTGCCCCGGGAGATCAAGGAGTATCTGCACGAGGACGCGGCGCGCTTCATCGCGCTCGCGATGACCGCCGCCGGCATGACCGTGCAGGACGCCGACGCGCGTGTCTACCCGAACACCCTGGAACGCGGGGATGTCGGCAACCGGCCGCCGGTCACCCTGCCGTTGACCCGGCGCATCTGGCTGGAGGGCATGGCCGAGGGGGTCGACCGGCTCAAGAACTGGGACCTGCTCAGGGACGACCAGAAGATGGGCCCGGCTCAGCCGGGGATGCCGCAGCAAGCAGACTGGTCGGTGATCCATCCCTCACTCGGCGGGCTCGGCACCTTGCCCGACACGGTTCGCAAACCCGACGGCGAGCGGGTCGCCGCGCTGATCGTCGAGTTGCGCAGGATGCGCGGCGACCGGCTGGTTGGTGACCTCCAACCGCTGGCACTGGCGGCCTTCCAGCTCTTCGAGCAGCTCGGCTTGGACAAGCCGCTGAGATTCCCGTAGGCCGCACAGTATCCCCGGGAGGCATCCGCGGTGCCCCCGCCGGGGGACCCGAGGCCCTGTCGGCCCGCATCGGATGAGATCAGGATTTGTAGTGACAGCAACGGGAACACGAAGGAGCGAGCATGCCGTCGTACCTCTCCCCGGGCGTGTACGTCGAGGAGGTCCAGTCCGGAGCCCGGCCGATCGAGGGGGTCGGCACCGCGGTGGCCGCCTTCGTCGGGTTCGCCGAGCGCGGGCCGTTCCACCAGCCGACTCTGGTGGCCAACTGGAACCAGTACGTGCAGCTCTTCGGCGGGTTCGTCGAGGGCTGCTATCTGCCGCACTCCGTGTACGGCTACTTCTCCAACGGTGGCGGAACCGCTTATGTGGTCCGGGTTGGCGGGGCGGCCGCGGGTGAGCGGACGGAACCGGCCGCGCCGGTGCCTGCTGTCCTCGGTGGACTGCGGGTCGCGGCGTTGCCGTCCGCGACCGGGGAGATCTCAGTGGAGGTCGCGGACGCCGATGGTGAGAACCCGCCGGACGACCGGTTCAAGCTGCTGGTCCGTCAGGACGGCAAGGTGGTCGAGACCTTTGACGTGTCCACCCGCAGGAATATCAAGAACTATGTGGTCAACCAGGTTCGTGAGCGTTCCAAGCTGATCGAGGTCAGCGAGCAGTCCGGCACGACGCTCACCCGGCCGGACAAGCAGTCGGTCATGGTGCCCGCCCCTGCTCTGCCGGCGGACGCGCCGGTCAAAGTGGACACCCAGGAGTACGTGGGCGATGTCGCGGACCGTACCGGCTTCGGCGGTCTGGAAACGATCGACGAGATCACCATGGTGGCCGTGCCAGATCTGATGAGCGCCCACCAGCGCGGCCTGATCGACGCCGATGGCGTGAAAGCGGTGCAGCTGGCGGTGATCTCGCACTGTGAGCAGATGGGTGACCGGGTCGCGATCCTGGACACCCCGCCGGGCCTGGCCGCGCAACGGGTCCGGGCCTGGCGGCAGGACGAGGCAGGCTACGACTCCCGGTTCGCCGCGCTGTACTACCCGTGGCTCAAGGTGTTCGACCCAGTGAGCGGCCAGACGATCACGGTACCGCCCAGCGGGCACGTGGCCGGAGTGTGGGCGCGCAGCGACGCCGAACGCGGTGTGCACAAAGCACCAGCCAACGAGGTGATCCGTGGCGCGATAGACCTGCAGATCTCGCTGAGCAAGGGCGAACAGGATCTGCTCAACCCGATCGGCGTGAACTGCGTGCGCGCGTTCCCCGGCCGGGGCATCCGGATCTGGGGCGCCAGGACGCTGTCGTCCGACCCGGCGTGGCGGTATCTCAACGTGCGCAGGCTGTTCAACTACTTGGAGGAGTCGATCCTGCTCGGCACCCAGTGGGTGGTGTTCGAGCCGAACGACGACCGGCTGTGGTCCAGCATCCGCCGCAACGTCACCGCGTTCCTGACCGAGGAGTGGCGGCGCGGAGCGCTGTTCGGGCGGACCGCCGAGGAGGCCTTCTACGTCAAGTGCGACCGGGACAACAACCCGTCTGAGTCGATCGATCTCGGTCAGGTGATCTGCGAGATCGGGGTGGCACCGGTGAAACCCGCGGAGTTCGTGGTGTTCCGGCTGGCCCAGTTCTCCGACAGCACCAGTCTCGTCAACGAGTGAAGGTGAGAAGACCCCATGGCAGAAGGCGATGCGCTGTCCACCCACATCTTCGGGGTACAGCTCGGCGGGTATCTGGTCGAGTCCATCCAGGAGGTCAGCGGGCTGACCGTGGAGGAGGACGTGGTGGAGACCCAGCAGGTCACCGCCGAGGGCAAGCCGTTGATCCGCAAGCAGCCCGGTGCCCGCAAGGGCGGTGAGGTGACCATCACCCGTGGCCTGGACAAGAGCAGCGAGTTCACCACCTGGATCAAGGAAACCCTCAACAAGGGTGCGGTGGAGACCGCACGGCAGAACCTCACCATCGAGATCAAGGACACCGAGGGCCAGACCGTCCGGCGAATCCAGCTGATGCAGGGCTGGGCGTCCAAATGGGAGGGTCCGTCGCTGAAGGCGGGCGAGTCGACCGCGGCGACCGAGAAGGTCACCATCACGTTCGAGGAGATCGTGGTCGAATGAGGCGCCGTACCGTGAGCATGGCCGATCTCGACGACCTTGTCGCGCCCACCAAACAGGCCCCGCAGTCCAGCTCCCGCACGGAGTTCGAGTTCGAACTGCCCCGTGGGTACGTCGACCAGGACGGCACCGTGCACCGCCACGGCCGGATGCGGCTGGCGACCGCACGCGACGAGTTGCGTCCGCAGATCGACCTGCGGGTCAAGGAAAATCCCGCGTACCTGAGCGTGGTGCTGCTCAGCCAGGTGATCACCGCACTGGGCACGGTCGGCGAGATCCACGCGGGCGTGGTCGAACAGATGTACGCCACCGACATCGCCTTCCTGCAGGACTTCTACCGCCGAATCAACAGCGAGGGACACACCAGGGCCGCTGTCACGTGCCCCTCCTGCGGCGCGGGCTTCGAGGTGGACCTGGCCGGGAGCCGCCTGGGGGAATCGTGACGTACGCGGCCACGCGGCTGCACGAGGAGGTCGCATATGTGGCATACCACTTCCACTGGCCGCGTGCGGAAATCCTCGACATGGAACACCACGAGCGCCAAAGCTGGGTCCGGGAGATCGCCCGGATCAACACAAGGATGAACGAGGGCGGGTGACCGGTGGGCATCGTGGACTGGTTCCGGCGGCGGCGCGCACCGGCCCCGAAAAGTCCGGAGTGGACAGCCTCGCCGTGGGACGGAGGCTGGCGCGGTGTCGCACCGATCACGCCACTGATCCAGCGGTCGGACGTCCGGGTCGGTGCGGGATTGCGGTTCCGCGACGGCCTCGCATCCTGGCAGGACCTGAGATTTGGCTCTACTCTCGGCCACTCGCTCAGTCCGGAGGCACCGGCCGGAACGATGCATGCAGTAGTGCGCTACCGATCACCGGGTGGATCAATGGTTCAGGGCGGTGGCCCATTGCTGTTACGGGCTTCCGGCGCTCCTGCCCCGTTTGTTGTGGCGGGGCCCCATGATGCGGATCCTCCGGTGCGTCCGCATGCTGTGGGACAGCCGCTGACCGTCGCCCGCCGCGTAGCGACCTTGCCTGTCCGGACACTCCCCTCCATTATGGACAGTGTTGTTCCGTCAGGTTCACCGCAGCGAAACGCCGAGACTGGTGTGGCCGCCGGGGATGGCGCTCTACCGGTTGTGCAGCGCGCTGATCAGATCGGTGGGTTGGTGCCGGACGCTCCGATGGTCGGCATGGGTGCAGGGCATGTCGCGCAGCGGGTTGTTGATGAGGCTGGCCGGCCGGACATGGGGCGCCCGGCGCCGGTTGCCGATGTAGCCGGGCGTGGTGTGGCCGCCGGGGTCGAGGCCCTGCCTGTCGTACAGCGGGTTGATGAGGCGGTGGTGCCACATGGGCCTGCCCCTGCGGTGACGCGGCTTGATGAGGCTGGCGGGCAGGGTGGCCCGGTGAGAGACGTGCCGATCCTTGGTGAAGATACCGGAGATGGTGTTCGGCCGGCGGGTGATCAGGTTGGTGGGTTGCCGGTGCGGAGCAGGCCTGCTGCGGCTGTCCCTGCGGATGCTGGGGCTCTGCCTGTGGTGCAGCGGATTGATGAGCTGGGTGGGCTGGAGCCGGGTGGTTCGGTGAGGGATGTTCCGGTGCTTGGTGAGGGTATGCGGTCAGCGGTTGACCGGGCTGCTGAGCCGGTGGCTGCCAGGGATGGGGTTCTGCCAGTCGTGCAGCGGGCTGATCAGGTTGGTGGGCTGGCGCCGGGTGGTTCGGTGAGAGATGTTCCGATGCTTGGTGAGGGTGCCGGAGGCGGTGTGCGGTCGGCGGATGGTCGGGTTGATGAGCTGTCGGTGCCGGGTGCGCCTGTCGCTGCCCCCATGGATGCCGGGGCTGGGGCACTGCCTGTGGTGCAGCGGGTTGATGAGGTTGGCGGGCAGGGTGGGTCGGTGGTGGCGGGCAGGCCTGTCGCTACCGCCATCGATACCGGGGCTGAGGCTCTGCCGGTGGTGCAGCGGGCTGATCAGGTCGGTGCGCTGGAGCCAGGCCATCCAATGACAGATGTCCCGGCGCTCGGCGAGGATGCCCGGGTTGGTGAGCTGTCGGTGCCGGGTCGGCCTGTGGCTGCCGGGGCTCTGCCGGTGGTGCAACGGGTCGATGAGGTTCATGAAATGAAGGCGGTGCCCGGCCGGCAGGTGGCGGCCAAGCCCCATGCGCCATCCACCAAGGTATCTCCCGTGATCGGAGAACCACTTCGGTCCATTCCGGCGACAGCTGTCCTGCCTTCCGGCGTCCAGGCGAACCCGGTGTCTCGTGCTCCTGTGCGCAACCGGACCACCGAGGCTTCCCAGGAATCACTACCGAAAACGATCGTCGTGGCCCGTGCGGTCGCGTCGGCTCCGGTCACGCGGCACGTCGGCCCGATCCTGCCGTTGCTGCCCGCGAGAAAGCTCGTTCCCCTGCCGACACAGTCCACATCAGATAGGCGGGTGACCCGGGCTGTGTGGCGGCGAACGAGCGCCAGCACACTTCCCGTCCAGCCGGTCGGGCAGACACGCGTCCAGCGGACCGGGGACGCCGGTGTCGAACTGGTCGCGATGGGCCATGGGGCGAACAAGCCGGCCTCTATGCCGGTTGCCGCTGTGCAGCGTGCACCTCTGACTACGGCGCCGCCGACTATTCCCCCGACCACAACGGTTTTCGGGCAGCCGGTGCCGGTGAGCAAAGTCGTCGCGAGATCGACCGCACCCACGGAACCGGCTCCTGTTGCGAAGGCAGTGGAGTCCAGTTCTGACGGGACTGATCTGGATGATTTGGCGCGGCGGCTTTTTGAGCCGATCAGCCGGTTGTTGCGGGCGGACTTGCGGCAGGGCCGGGAACGGACGGGCCGGCTGCATGACCGCCGCCGGTAGGAGGACCAGGATATGACCAATCGTGTTTTCGCGAGCACAGTCTTCTTCCGCCTGACCATCGCGGGCAATGACCTCGGTGCGTTCCACACGTGTAGCGGGCTGGGTGCCGAGGTGGAGGTGGAACAGGTGGTGGAGGGCGGCAACAACGGGTTCGCCTGGCAACTTCCGTCCCGGATCACCTGGTCCAACATCACGCTGACCCGGCCGGTCACCGAGGACACCACGCGGGTGGCCGACTGGCTGGCGAGGACTGTCAACCGGGTGGACCGCAAGGACGGTGAGATCGTCGCGCTGCGCCCGGATCTCAGTCCGATCGCCCGGTGGCAGGTTCAGGGCATTGTGCCGGTTCGCTGGCAGGGGCCTTCCTTCGACCCGGCCAGCTCACAGCCTGCTGTGGAGACCTTGGAAGTCGCGCACGAGGGCCTGCGGGCCTCCTGAGAGGAACAGAAATGGCTTCCCTGCCCGCGACCGGCCTGGCCCGTGCGCAGCTGCGGATCATGGAACCGCCCGCCCGGGTCGGTGCCCGGCCGGGCGGCGTGATCGCCACAGTCCCGTTGCAGTTCAACCCGAACAAGCTCGCGTTGCGCAAAAGTACCGAGTGGCGGCGCAAACCGTCCCGGATGGCCAGCGAGTCGGCGCTGCCGGAGTTCGTCGGCAGCGGGCCCCGGTCGCTTGATGTCGAGGTGTTCCTGGATGCCACCGCCAAGCACGACAACTCGGTCGAGCAGAAGGTGGAGCGCCTGATGCTGGGCTGTGTGCCGACCCCGCGCAGCCTCGCGGCCAAGAAACCGGCCAGCCCGTGGATCCGGTTCGAGTGGGGGACCGCGCGTACCACTTCGTTCAACGGCGTGCTGACCAGTTTCTCGGTGAACTACTCACTGTTCGATGTGGACGGTAAACCGCTGCGCGCGACTTGCTCCCTGACGCTGGAGGAGGCCAGTACCGACGCGCCGGGCCAGAATCCGACCTCCGGGTCACGCGAGGCACGCCGTACCCACACGGTGGTCGCGGGTGACAGCCTTCCGCAGCTTGCCTGGCGTGAGTACGGCGACGCGACGGCGTGGCGGGTGATCGCGGAGGCCAACGACATCGACGACCCGTTCGTTCTGGTGCCCGGTCGCGAGCTGCTCGTGCCGGGCACTGTCGAGTCTGAAGTGGATGGTGAGTGGTGAGCGGTACCGAAGGCCGGTCCTTCGCGGCCGACCCGATCATCGCCGCACCGGGGCCGTTGCCGCCTGCCTGGGTGACGCAGCTGGTCTCGTGCGCGGTCGACGAGAACGTCGACCTGCCCGACGCGGCGACGCTGACCTTCCGCGATCCGGACCACGACCTGATGACCGCCACCGGAATCAGCATCGGTACGCCATTGAAGGTCTCCGTGGCCACGGTTACCGGCCAGGCACAGGAGCTGCTGTTCTCCGGTGAGGTGACCGCGCTGGAACTGGATTCCGACACCACCGGCTCGTTCACGGTCATCCGTGCGCTGAGCAAGGCCCACCGGCTCTTCCGCGGACGCCGGGTGCTGGCGTTCCGCAACATGAGCGCCGCGGACATCGTGCGCAAGGTCGCCAGTGGCGCGGGACTGCCGACCGGGCAGATCCAGACCGCCGCGATCACCTACCCACAGCTGACCCAGGCCAACGTGTCCGACTGGGAGTTCCTGCAGGGCATCGCCCAGGAACACGGTACGACGCTACGAGTCGACCGGACGGGCAAGCTGGAGATGGTGCGGCCCAAGCCGGCGGCGGGCGCTCCCGCGCCGACGACGCCGGCCACACAGAACCCGCTGGTCCTGGAGTACGGCCGGAACCTGATGGCGCTGCGCGCGGTACTGACCACTGCCGATCAGGTCGACAGTGTCGAGGTCCGAGGCTGGGACGTGGCCACCAAGCGGGCGCTTGTCGCCAGGGAACCGGCTGTCACCAGCAAGACCGTGGTCCCCGGGATGAAGCTCCGGCCGAACGGCAAGACCAAGATGACGGTCACCGACACCCCGTACGGCACCCAGGCCGAGACCGCCGCCGCAGCCCGCTCGATCGCCGCGTCCGTGAGCGCCGGTGTGGGTGAGGTCGAGGCTGTCGCCGAGGGAAATCCTCGGTTGCGGGCGGGCGTCCCGGTCGCGCTGGGCAACGCCGGACCGGCGTTCTCCGGCCGTTACACCGCCACGGCCGCCCATCACGTACTGGAGCCCGGTTCTGGTTACCGGACCACTGTGCTGGTCAGCGCGTCACCGGACCGTTCGCTGGCCGGTTTGGCCATCGGCGGCAACGCACCCTCACGGGGCCCGCGGATGCCGGGCCTGGCGATCGGTGTCGTCACCGACATCAAGGAGGTGGGCAAGGCCGAACGCGGCTGGGTCCGGCTGAAGTTTCCATGGCTGGCAGACGATTACGTCACCGACTGGGTGCGGACCGTCCAGCTCGGCGGGCACGGGGGCGGCGGGGTGTTCAGCCCCGAGGTGAACGACGAAGTGCTGGTCGGTTTCGAACAGGGCAGCCTTGACCGGCCCTACGTGCTCGGTGGGCTGTACAACGGCGTCGACCGGCCGTCCCCGCACGATGTGCCGTTGGTCGACCGGACCAGCGGCCGGGTCAACCGCCGGTCCTTGGTGTCGCGCGGCGGCCAACGGATCGAACTGCTCGACGCACGCCGTGGCCCGGCCGGGGTCCGGCTGGCCACCGGTGACGAGAAGCTCGAGGTCCGGCTGGACCAGCAGGGCAAGCAGATCGTGATCTCGGTGCGGGGCGCGGGCGGCCGGACCGCGCTCAGTTCGATCACCCTGACCGAACGGGGAATCACGCTGGATGCCGGGCGTGGCGAGCTTTCCCTGCGTGGCCGCGACATCTCGATCAACGGCACGACCGGTGTGCACGTGGAAGGCGGCGTCCAGGCCGTGCTGCGGGGCAGGATCGTACGAATCAACTGAAGTGACAAGGAGAACCAGCGATGCCACCCGCCGCTCGGTTGGGGGACAAGACATCCCACGCAGGCTCGATCGGCACCCCGCCGCCTGCCGCCGCCACGGCCGTGTCGACGGTGCTGATCGGCGGCAAGCCGGCCGCGGTGATCGGCAGCCTGCACGTGTGCAAGGTGCCGCAACACATTCCGCTCGGACCGGCGAACGTGATCAAGCCTTCGCCCAGCCGGATGACGTCCGGTACCGTGCTGATCGGCGGGTTGCCCGCCGCGTGCGTAGGCGACGAGGCCGTGTGCCAGGCCAAGATCGTGCTCGGCGAGCCGACAGTGTTGATCGGCGGTGTGTTGTGAGTGAACAGTTCATCGGGCGGGGCTGGGCGTTCCCGATGCGCACCGGTCCGACCGGCGGGATCGGCATGGTCGAGCGCGAGCGGGAGATCGAGGAGGCGATCCGGCTGGTGCTGGGCACCGCGCCCGGCGAGCGGCCGATGCGCCCGGAGTTCGGGTGCGGCATCCACGAATACGTGTTCGCCACCGCGGACGGCGCGACCGCGGGACGGATCGCGCATGAGGTGCGGATCGCGCTGGAACGCTGGGAACCCCGGGTGGAGGTGACCGACGTGGTGATCGCGTTCGACTCGGTCGAGATCGGCACGCTCTACATCGACGTGCGCTACACGATCCGGTCCACCAACGACCCGCGCAACCTCGTCTTCCCCTTCTACACCATCCCGGCGGCCGAAGGAGCAGGCTGATGGCGCTTCCCGCCCCGAACCTCGACGACCGGCGCTTCCAGCAGCTGGTCGACGAGGCCAAGCGGTACGTGCAGCAGAGCTGTCCGGAGTGGACCGACCACAACGTGTCCGACCCCGGCGTGACGCTGATCGAGGTCTTCGCGCAGATGGTCGACCAGCTGGTCTACCGGCTCAACCGGGTGCCGGAGAAGAACTACCTGGCGTTCCTCGACCTGCTGGGAGTCCGGCTGTTCCCGCCTGCGGCCGCACGGGCGGACGTCACGTTCCGGTTGTCCGCGCCACAACCGGAGATCGTCCTGCTGCCGGCCGGTACCGAGGTCGCGACCGCACGGACGCAGACGCGGGAAGCAGTCGTGTTCGCCACGATCGAGGATCTTTCCCTGGTGCCGTGCGCCCTTGACCGGCTTTTCACCGTGTCGGCCTCCGGTGAGCAGACCGAGCGCACCAACGACCTGCGCGCAGGCAAGGACGTGCCGTGCTTCCAAACCAGACCCGTGCCAGGCGACGCCGTGCTGTTCGGCCTGTCCGCCGCTGTGCCGCGCTGCATAGTGGCCCTGCAACTGGACAGCCGGGTCGAGGGCATCGGCGTCGACCCGACATGGCCACCGCTGGTGTGGGAGGCGTGGGACGGCTCGGCATGGACTGAGTGTCTATCCGATGAGGACACTACCGGCGGTCTCAACCGGCCGGGCGAAGTCGTGCTGCACATTCCTGCCGGGCACGTGTTGTCTGTGATCGGTGGCATCCGGGCCGGATGGATCCGGTGCCGCGTCACGGAGACCGAACCGGGCCAGCCCTTCTACTCCGAGTCCCCGACAGTCCGGGTCGCGGAGGCTTTCACCATCGGCGGCACGATGACGGTCGAACACGCCGAGACCATGACCGACGTGCCGTTCGGGGTGTCGGAAGGCGTTGCGGGGCAACGGTTCCCGGCACCCCGGGCGCCGGTACTGCTTGACGGGGGACCGGTCACCGTGCAGGTCTCATCACCCGATGGCTGGCAGGACTGGACCGTGGTGGACCATTTCGGCCGATCCGGCCCACAGGACCGGCACGTCGTCCTGGACGCGGCCGGTGGCGAGTTGCTGTTCCCGCCCGCGGTTCGTGAGTCCGACGGGACCCTTCGGTATTTCGGTGCTGTGCCTGGCAAGGGAGAACACGTCAGGGTTCGGCGCTACCGCACAGGTGGCGGGCGTGCGGGCAACGTGGCTCGTGGGGCAATCTCCGTGCTGCGCAGTTCCGTTCCGTACGTGGCCAGCGTGCAGAACCGTGAGGCGGCCGGCGGAGGAGTCGACGGCGAAACCGTTGACGAAGCGAAAATCCGTGCACCGCAACAACTGAGGATCCAAGAGCGTGCGGTGACCGCGGCGGACTACGAGCTCATCGCGCGCGAAGCAGGACCCTCCGCCGCGCGGATCCGCTGCCTACCGGCGTCCGGCGAGTCCGAGCCGGGCGCGGTTCGCGTGCTGGTGGTCCCGCAGGCCGTCGCCGACGAAGGGGACCGGCTGCGGTTCGAGCAGTTGATCCCGTCCGGGCTGTTGCTCGCCGCGATCACCGAGCGGCTGGCCGAACGCAAGCTGCTCGGCACCCGGCTGGTGGTGGAAGCCCCGCGCTACCAAGGCATTACCGTGGTGGCCCGGCTGGTGACGGCCGGCGGAGCCGACGCTGCTGTGGTGCAACGGGACGCGCTGGCGGCCCTCTACCGCTATCTCAACCCGTTGCACGGAGGTATGGCCGCAGCCGGGTGGGACTTCGGCAGGCCGGTCCAGTTCGGCGAGGTTTTCTCTGTGCTGCAACGAGTCGCGGGAGTAGGGCTCGTCCGGGAGGTCCGGTTGTATCCGGCTGACCCGATCACTGGACAGCGGGGGTCGCTGGTCGAACGCTTGGAGCTGGAGCCGAACGCGCTCATCTTCTCCCATCAGCATCAGGTGGTCGTCACCCCTGGCGGCCCGGCGTGAGCCGCGCGGCGCTTGCGGGCCTGCCGAGCCGTCACCCGCTCGGCACGTTGCTGCCGTCGATGTACGCCTCAGACGACTTCGCGCAGCGATTCACGGCCGGTCTGGACGCCGTGCTCGCGGCCATCATATCTACTTTGGACAACTTACCGGCCTATGTGGACGCCCGGCTGGCGCCGGACGACTTCCTGACATGGCTGGCGTCCTGGGTTGCGGCGGACGTGGATCCGAGCTGGCCGGTCGAGCTGCGGCGAGTCGTCGTGCGGCACGCCGTCGAGCTGCATCGCTGGCAGGGCACGGCACGAGGGTTGGTGGAGCGGCTGCGGCTGTGCTTCGGCGTGCATGCCGAGGTCATTGACGGAGCCGGAGCCATCTGGTCGGCAACGCCGGGCACAGAACTGCCGGGCGAGGCCACGACCGAGGTCGTGGTGCGGGTCTGGCCCGGAGATGCCGACCAGGCCCGGGTGGTCGCGATGGTGGAAGCCGTTTGCCCGGTACACGTGACCTGCCGGGTCGAAATGCTTCCCGGCCCGCCTCGGCAGGAAGGCGAGTAGCCGTGCGGTCATGCCCCCAGTGCGGTGCGAGTGTTCAGGACACCGACGACTTCTGCGGCAACTGCGGCACATACCTCGACTGGCTCAAACCCGAACAGTCCGAACCGGACACCCCGCCCGCTGTCGTTCAGCCCGCGGCGGTTCAACCGGCCAAGCCGGTCGCGCAGAGACCTCGCCCCGCTGCCCCTCCGGTGACCGAGACGGCCCAGAACGGACCGCCGTGCAAGGTCTGTGGCACAGCGAATCCGCTGGGGCGCAAGTTCTGCCGTCGATGCGCGTCGCCACTCACAGAGGTGGCCCCGCCGCCTTCGGTACCGTGGTGGCGGAAGTTGAAGCTGCCGCGCCTGTGGCGGGCAACCGGCGGCGGATCACCTTGGCCACGCCGGATCGTGGTGCTCCTCGTGCTCGCCGCGCTCGTGGTGGCCGGTTTCCTGCTGTTCCCGTTCGCCGGGAATCTGGTGCAGGACGTGCGGGACAAGCTGTCGTCCCCGGCCCCGATCGGTCCTGTTCGGACAGTGGCGAGCGCCGAGGTGCCCGGCCATCCCGTCACCGCGGCCGTGGACGGCGTCACCAACCGTTACTGGGGTGCCCCTGCGGTCGGCGACTGGGCTGAGTTCGGCTTCGACCACCCGTTCCGGCTGCTCGGCGTGGTCATCCACACCGGTGCGTCCACCAACCGGGCGGACTTCGACCAGCAGGCCCGCCCCACCGCGCTGGACCTCGTCATCACCAGTTCCGACGGTACGACCACCACCTTGCCGGTCAGTCTCGCGGACCAACCCGGCCCGCAGCGCACAGACACAGGCATCAGCGACGTTGTCACCATCCGGGTGGTGATCCGCGGCGCCGCAGGTCTCGCCCCAGGCCGTCACATCGCCTTCGGTGAAATCGAGTTCTTCCAACGTCCCTGAGTTCAGGGTGTCAGGTACCCGCGGGAGAACGCGGTGGCCACGGCAGCCGCCCGGTCGCTGACGCCAAGCTTCGCGTACACGTGCAGCAGGTGCGTCTTGACGGTTGCCTCACTGATGAACAACTGTTTCGCCGCCTCGCGGTTCGTCGAGCCCTGGGCGATCAGTTGCAGGACTTCCAGTTCGCGCTGCGACAGTGGTTCGGACGCGGGCTGGCGCATCTGCCCCATGAGGCGGGTCGCGACGGCCGGGGACAGCACCGCCTGCCCCTTCGCGGCCGCCTCCACCGCACGGAAGAGTTCCTCCCTCGGCGCGTCTTTCAGCAGGTAGCCGGTGGCACCGGCCTCGATGGCGGGCAGGACGTCGCTGTCGGTGTCATACGTCGTGAGCACCAGCACTCGCGCTGACACACCGCGTTTGGTCAGCTCCTTGATGGCGGTGACCCCGTCGGTCTTCGGCATGCGCAGATCCATCAGGATCACGTCAGGCCGGAGCTTCTCCCCGGCGGCGACGGCCTCCGCGCCGTCACCGGCCTCGCCGAGCACCTCGAAGCGCGGGTCGGTGCTGAACATGCCGCGCAGCCCGTCCCGTACCACCGGGTGATCGTCGACGATCAACAGCGAGATCACTCGCCACCTCCTGCGGGTATGGCCGGTATTCTCGCCGAGATCGCCGTGCCGCCACCTGGTTGCGACTCGATGTCCAACCGGCCCGCCAGCCGCTGCACCCGCTGCCGCAAACCGGCCAGACAACCGTCGGCCTGCTCGAAGCCCACCCCGTCGTCCCGGACATCGAGGGTCACCAGATCCTCCATATAGGACAGGGTCAGGCGGACCCGGCTGGCTCTCGCGTGTTCGGCCACATTGGCCAGTGTCTCCTGCGCGGCCCGCAGGAGGGTCACTTCGACGTCGGTGTGCATCGGCCGGGCGTCGCCAGTGGTGGTCAGCACCGCTTCGATGTGGTTGGCCGCCGACCACTGCCTGGTCACGTCGCTGATCGCGGCCGGGAGCCGGGACTCTGGCACTGCCGGCCGCACCGCGTGGACTGTCCGGCGGGCCTCGGTGAGGCTCTCGCGGGCCAGGTTCATCGCGTTGGTCATGTGCCGGCGCAACGCCGGCTGCTCGCCCAGCATCTGCTCGGCCGCCTGGAGCTGGGTGAGGATCCCGGCCAGGGCCTGGGCCAGGGTGTCGTGGATCTCCCGTGCTGTGCGCTGCCGCTCGTCCAGCACTGTCAGCCGGGCGTGCAGCAAGGCGTTCTCCGCCAGCACGGCCTCGATGCCCAGTTACTCCCAGCGGAAGTATCGCGCGGCCAGCCCCCCGGCCACGATCGTCCACCCCAGCAGGACGGCCAGGTACAGCGGCTGCGGCCAGTTACCGGCTGTGGTGTCCTGCAATGATTGCACGGCGGCGCCGAGCGGGGTCAAATCGCTGATCGTTCGCAGGACGTCGTTCATGGTGGCGCGCGGCACCCAGAGGCCGGCGAAGAACACGAGCGGGAAGAAGACCAGCGTGCTGATCGCGCTGGCGCTCTTGCCGGACGGCGCGAGCGCGGCCACGAGCAGGCCGACCGCCAGCATCGCCAGCGCTGCCAGCAGGTAGCTGACCAGGAAGCCCGGCAGTTGCCGGGGCAGGTTCACATCGAAAGCGAACCGGCCGATGACGATCATGACCAGCATCGTCACCACCGAAAGGATCGTCGCCATCAGAATCTGGGCGCTGATCATGACGATCGGCTTGACCGGGGTGGTCTGCATGCGTCGCAGGACGCCCTTCTCCCGGTAGGAGGCGAACAGTTGGGCCAGGCCGTTGAGCGCGAACAGGGCGAGGCCCATCGCGATGATGACCGGCAGGTACGCGTTGATCGCCGGGACGCCGCCGAGGTCCGCGCTGACTTCTCGCATGGAGGGGATCAGGCCGAGCACGACGAGCAGGATCGGGGCGAACGCGAGCGTGAAGAACACGACTATCGGCTCACGGAAGAACAGTTTGGTCTCGGTGACGGTGAGCCGGGGCAAGGACGACATGACCGACATGATGGAGTCTCCTCAGGATTCGATGCGGCGGCCGGTGAGCGCGACGAACGCGTCGTCCAGCGTGGTCTGCTCGACACGCAGGTCGCCTGCCACGACCTGGTTACGGGCGAGCACAGTGGTCACAGCGAGTAGCAGGTTGCCCGTGCCGGTCACGACAAGCTGACTGCCGGCCCGCTCGACCGAGGTGACCTCAGGCAATGTGGTCAGCACGGTGTGATCCAGCGGCGCGGACGGCCGGAACCGCAGCCGCTGCTGGTCGTCGGCCTTCGAAACCAGCCCGGCCGGGGTGTCGAGCGCGACGAGACGGCCGGAGTCGATCAAGGCCAGCCGATCGCAGAGCCGCTCGGCCTCCTCCATGAAGTGCGTGACCATCAGGACCGTCACGCCCCTGTCCCGGATCCGCTCGATGAGGTCCCACGCGTCACGGCGGGCCTGCGGATCGAGGCCGGTGGTCAGCTCGTCCAGCACCGCCACCCGCGGGTTGCCGACCAGCGCCAGCGCGATGGACAGGCGCTGTTTCTGCCCGCCGGACAGCCGCCGGAACTGCGCGTCGAGCTTGCCGGTGAGATTCAGTGTCTCGAGAAGCTCCCGCCAGTCGGCGGGGTGGCGGTAGAAGGAACTGTAGAGCTCCATCGCCTCGCCGACCTTGAGCTTGTCGGGCAGCTCGCTCTTCTGCAGCTGCACGCCGAGCAGTTGCCGCAGCTCGCCGGTGTCGCGTTGCGGGTCGAGACCGCAGACTTTGATGGCGCCGCCGTCCGGGATGCGTAGTCCTTCGATGCACTCGACGGTGGTGGTCTTGCCGGCTCCGTTGGGGCCCAGGATGCCGAAGATCTCGCCCTGCTCGACGGCGAAGCTGACCCCGTTGACCGCGGTGAAGTCGCCGTAGCGCTTGACGAGGTTGGTTACCTCGATGATTGCCATGCGGCAAGCGTGTCGCCGGGCAGGGGTGCACCGAATCAACTACGTGGCCAGGGCTGACTCCGGGCCCGGTGGATCCCAGCATCAACCGATTGGTGGATGCGGGTCAGGAAGTGCTGGTAGAGGTGACTGGGCGGTGCCCTTTCGGGCGGTGTTGTGGCCGCCTGGCCCACAACGTGGTGTTGCGTGGAATTGTTGGAGTGTGGCTGGAGGAGAGCGGGTAGTCAGGCGGTCGCCTGACCACTCGGACTCGTTGCGCGAGACCCCGGCTTCACCAGGGCAGGGGGTCGGCGCCGATCGTGTGCTGTGGCTGCAGCGTATGGCTGGAAACCGCGCCGTCGCAGCGCATCTGAGCGTGCAGCTCTCGGCCGAGAGCGATCTGATCGACGAGCACACGAGCTGGGGCAATCTCGCGGAGGACGATCTCGGACGAGCGTTGCTGGCGCGGGCGGTTCGAGGCGAGCACCAGTTCGTCCAGGCTGTGCTCAGCGAACTGGGGTGGCGCAACCGCGACGACGTGTCGCTCGAGTTGACGCAGGCGGCCAGCAATGAGCAGCTGGTGGCGATCGCCGGCTCGGAGAGCGGCAGGCGCTTGCTCGATCGGATGTACGACGAGCTCACCGAGGGCAGCCTGGGCGACGACGAGCAGACGCAGGCCGACCGGATTCTGCGGGTCAAGTCGCAGGGCGTGGATCCGGCCCAGGCACAGCAGCAGATGCTGGGCGGCAAGATCTTCCCGTTCCGTTCGTCCGGGATCACCGTGCTCGACGACGCGCCGGTCATGGCCGAGCGCCGCGAGCGCGGCCAGATCTGGGTCAAACAACCGACCCGGGTGCTGGGAACGAGCATGTTCCGTGAGGAGACCTCGACGCTGCCCACGGACGTGTTCATCGGCGGCGTGCTGTTGCCGGAGAACGAAGTTGTCGGCGTGAAGTTCTACGACTTGGGCGGCGAGGTCGTCTACCGGCCGGCGTTGTTCCTCATCCAGGTCGCCAACCAGAACGACACCCAGACGCTGACCAAGATCGCGGAGATCGCCGGGATCGGGCTGACCCTGGGCACGGGTGCCCTTGTCGGCCTTGGTGTCGAGGCGAGCATGGCAGCACGCGTGCTGCTGTGGGCCGACCGGGCGGCGTTCGTGCTCGGCACGATCGCGACGGTGATCAACGAGCACCGCGGCGAGATCATCGAACGCTTCGGCGATTCCGGCCGCCAGTTCCTGCGTTATGTCGACATCGTGCAGAGCGCGACGGCCATGTACGGTTTCGCGCGCCTGGCGATCAGCATGGGCCAGATCATCAACGGTTTCCGCACGTCGTATGTGAACTGGCGGGCCGCGGTGCGTTCGCTGGAGAGCGAACTGGACGACGGCGAGCGCGTGGTGGTCCAGGAGATCACCCAGCAGACCGAGGAAGTGCTGGAGAACGCCGACAACGTCGGCAACGCCCCGCGCCAGCTCCCCGCGGGCGAACCGGCGACGATCCCGCCGGAACGGCAGCTGGGCCCGGGACAGCCGCCGACCGCGCGTGAACGTCTCGACGCCGCCCGGGCCGCACGGGCCGAACAGGCCAGGCAGACCGAGATCCAGGAAGGCATCGCCCGCGTCGACCGGGAGCTCGCGGCCGGCACCCACCGCCGTCGGATCAGCCAGGAGGATCTGGACTGGCTGAACGCGAGCCCACGGCACAAGGAGATCGCCTACGACCCCGACATCGGCACATACCGTGTCTCCGAAGCGCGCCAGGCGATCGCCGCCGAGGAATCCGGCGTGCTGTCCGGCCCGGTCGCCCGTTCGACAGCGCCCGGTACGGACATAATGGACGGTGCCGGTGTGGCGTGGAGCGTCAAGGGAACCGGACCGAGCTCTACAGTGGACTCGACGGCCGGGCTGATCGCCGGTGAGGCGCTGGCGGGCCGGCCCTGCCTCGGCGACCTGCGGGGTATGAGCATGCGGGATCAGGCAGGCGTGCGAACATTGGTGACCGAACAGTTGGGGGCGCGGCCACATGCCGAGATCCGGTTCATGCCGCCCGGTGTGGAACGGATCCGTGCACAATGATCGAACGTGAGCTCGCCGCGCACGAGGCCTGGCTCAACGACCCGTCCACCGGCCGCCCCCTGCGCCTGGACGGCGTGGACCTGGCAGGCGTGGACCTCTCGCACGCCAACCTGTCCCAAGCCGAACTGTCCAATGCGGACCTGACCGAGGCCAGGCTGGCCGGTGGCACGCTGTTCGAGGCGACGTTCACCAACTGCCGTTTCGACCGCGCCACACTCGCCGGCGCAGACCTCGCCGGCGCCCGTCTGTTCGACTGTCACCTGGTCTCGGCCGACCTCAGCGACGCCGTCCTGATCAAAGCCGAACTCTGGCAATGTGATCTGACCGGCGCCTGCATGAAAGGCGCACGCGCTCAACGCATCACCATCGGCCGCGGCTCGTTCGCCCGTGTCGACGTCACCGGCGCCGACCTGAGCCACGCAGTCATCCGCTCCGCCGACCTCACCGGCACAGATCTGACGCCTGCGACCACCACAGGCATCTACGTCGAGCAATAAAGCGCTCAGCTTGTGGAAATCTCGGCTATGGCTCTTCGGATCGCGTCGATTTCGGGGGCGGGGCCCTGGAAGAACTCCAGTGATGTCGTCCATTCGAGTTTGGCTTGTTCGCGGTGGCCCTGGGCGAGCAGGGCGAGGCCTTTGATGTGTGCCGCGCGTGTCTGGCCGTAGGGGGAGTTCACTTTCTGGTGGATTGTGAGCGCGTGGCCGGCGTGGCGCAGGGCTTGGTCGTGGTTGCCTTTTTCGTGGGTGATCCAGGCGAGGAGGATCTCGGCGTCGCCTCGTAGCCGCAGCAGTTCCCCCTGGTGGGCCAGCTCGATGGCGCGGTGGGTGTGTTCTTCGGCGTGGTCGAGCATGCCGTCGGTCTTGTCGATCGACGCGAGCTGGAGCAGGGCTTCGATGTGCGCTTTCTTGTATTCCAGCTTTTCGCACATGGCGAGCGCCGAGTCGGCATAGGAACGCGCCTGCGCGGTGAGGTCGAGTTCGTGATAGGTCCCGGCGAGCGAGACCAGAGAGTCGGCGATGTCGTATTCGTCGCCGAGTTCTTCGGCGACCGCAAGGGCCTTGGTCGCGTGCGCGATGGATACCTGGGTGTCGCCGGTTTTCGAGTAGGCCTGCGCCAGCCCGCGCAGCGCTTCCGACTCGTAGTGCTGGTCGCCGCTTTGGCGGTAGCAGTCGAGCGCGATCAGGTGTTGTTCGATGGCGGCGGTGAACTCGCCGCGGCGAATCATGATCATGCCCAGCGTGGTGTGCACCGACCCCTTGGTGGAGCTGCTGGAGGTGGCGTCGATCAGGTCGAAGGCGGACAGGACGTACTTCTTGGCCACGTCGAGCTGGTCCCGTCCCTCCTCGAGGAAGCTGAAGTTCAACAATGCCAGCAACTGCAGGGCGGTGAAGTCGTGGCGCTCGGTGATACGCAAGGCTTCGGCGAGCTGGTCGGCCGCGTCCTGCAGGTACCCCTGCGTCGCCAGCGCGTCGCCGAGCGCGATGCGGGCACGGGCTTCCCCTTCGGCGAACCCCAGTTCGAGGTACTGGTTCAACTCGGCCCTGATGTGCGGGAGCGCGCGTTGGATATCCCGGACGCGTACGTAGACCGAGGAGAAGGCGGAGTGCATCGCGGCCACCGCGCGGTGGTTCTGGGCATTCTTGGCTGCCTGCAACGCGATCTCGAAGGCACCAAGCGCCTCGATGCGGTACTCGCCGTGCGTCACGACGTAGGGACGCAACGACTCGGACAGATACCAAGCGATCTCGACCGGGCCGTATTGGGCTGTGTAGCGGATGGTCGCGATCAGGTTGGGGGCTTCGTCGCCCATCCACTTGGCGGCGTTCGACACGACAGGGGAGTGCTCGGACGTGACGATGGTGGGGTGGGTGCGCGGCAGGCGGATCCAGGTCGGATACAAAGCGTCCGCAGCTTGATCTGCGGTGGTGACGTAGTAGCTGTGCAGCCGCGAGAGTGCGGCGTGCAGCTTGTCGTGGTCATCCTCGGTGACGCACCGATCATGGGCGTACAAGCGCACCAGGTCGTGGAACCGGTAGTGCCTGGCCCGGCCGGGGTGGATGAGGCTGGCCGCGGTGAGTTCCCGGAGCAACAGATCGGCCTGTGCGGGAGAAATGTCGGCCACGTGGTACGCGCAGCTGCGGCAGAAGTCAGGTCCTGGCACGAGGCTCAGCAACCGGAATAGGCGGGCCGCTGCGGCGCTGAGGGTCCGGTACGACAGATCGAACACGGCGCGTACCGTCGCCCGCGGGTTGTCGGCGATCGACAGCGCGGAGAGACGGTCGTGCTGTTCGAGTTCGGTGATGAACTCCGAGAGCGGGCGCGCGCTGTGCAGGTAGGCGGTTGCCGCAACACGGATGGCCAGCGGCAGGTACCCGCACAGTTCGGTGATCTGCCCGATGTCGGTGTCGGCCGGCTTCGGGGCGGTGGCCAGGATGGTGCGGACCAGTTGTTCGGAATCGCGTGCCGAAAGCGGCGCCAGCGGCAGCAGGCGCGCGCCGGTCAGCGCGGCCAGGCTCGGCATCTGCGACCGGCTGGTGATCAGGACCGCGGACTCGGGCGCGGCCGGGATGAGATCGTGCACCTGCTGGGCGTTCGCCGCGTTGTCCAGGACGAGCAGGATGCGGCGGTCGGCGACCAGGCTGCGGTAGGTGTTGGTGAGATCGTCCAGGTCGGTCGGAACCTGGGTGGACGGCAGGCCCAGTGCGGGCAGGATGCGGCTGAGCATCCGCGCCGGGCTCAGCGGCGTGTGCTCGGAGTAGCCGTGCAGGTCGAGGAACAGTTGCCCGTCAGGGAAACGGGTGCGTATCTCGTGCGCGAGTTTGACCGCGAAAGCGCTCTTGCCGACACCCGGCATGCCGCTGACGACAAGCACCGGTGCGCCCGCCCCGGACGGTGTGGTCAGCGATGTTCGCGCTGTGGCCAGTTCATTGGCGCGTCCGACGAAGTCGCCGATGTCGGCCGGTAACTGAGCAGGAGTGAGGTGCACGAACGCAGAAGCGGTGGCGGTGACCATATCGCCGTGCGTGGTGTCGTCGAGAGTGTCGGTGAGCACCCCGTGGTGGGTGCGTTCGAGTTCAGTCCCCGGCGTGATACCGAATTCATCCGCCAGGTAGGCACGCGCCCGTCTATACGCCGCGAGCGCGTCCACCCGCTTGCCTGAGCGATACAACGCGACCATCAACTGGGACCAGACGCGTTCACGCGCGGGGTAACGTGCCGTCATCGCGCGCAGATCCGTGACCAATTCGGCATGACGCCCAAGACTCAGATACGCGTCAGCGCGTTTCTCGACGGCTTGGCCGTACTCCTCGACAAGTGCGTGTGCGGCACGCGACTTCGCCGTACTCGGCGGCAGGCTCGCCAGCGGCTCGTCGCCCCACAGCGCGAGTGCTTGGTCAAGCCGGTCAAGCCGCGCGGCGCCGCGCAGGGTTTCGGCTTCCTGCAGCAAACGCCGGAATCGCAACAGATCCACCGCGCTGTCGGGCACCGTGAGGCGGAACCCGTCCGGCAGGGCCGCGATCAGGTCAGGGGCTTCCAACGTTCGGCGTAATCGGCGGACGTATGCCTTCGCGCTTTCCCAGGCGTCGCTCGGCGGCTCGTCCTCCCACAGCCACGCGACCAGCTCGTGGATCGGCACGACCTGGTTGGCACGCAACAGAAGGCAGGCCAGGACGACCTGCTGGCTGCCCACGGGCACATGGACGGGCTGTCCGGCGCGCACAACGGTGATCGGTCCCAGCAAGCGAAAATCGATTGCAGGCACCTCGTCGCAGCCCCTTCCCCAGTCTCCGTCGACATTATCCAATCGACGCCCCGGCTACCCGCTGTGCATGTGTCGATGCTGTCGGTTCCCCTTAGGATAATCCGCCCGGCCGGGACAGCGGTAAGGGTCCGCCAAACTTCAACCGCGGGCCGTTAAATGTGGACGCCACGGCAAATGCGGGCACCGTAGGCTATCGATGTTCACTATGCGTGTTATCAGCGCTGACTATGCGTACGAATACGCGCTGGCAAACGGTATTGGGGTACCCTCATTCCGAGTTGTGCCCGGGCATGAGGAGCGCGCGATGAACACCACGGCCGTCGAGAACGTCGTTACTGAGTTATCCGGCGACTACAAGCCCGCCGAGCGACTGACTTCCTGGGCCGAGCGGCCGTCGGACGCCGACTGACCCAGGACCCACACACCCGGCTGACCAGCACGTGGATGATCCAAGACTGCGCATTTCGTCATATGGTGCGTTGTTGTGGCACGCCGATCAGCTGATCTGGCATGACACTCTCGCCCATCGGCGTTTCGCCATCGGCGAGGACGCTGACCCCGTGCTGCGCTGTTTCACCACCTGGCAACCGCTGAGCACGGTACGCAAGTACGCCCACGACGACGACCACGCCAGGTCTCTGGTCGCGATCACAGAGCGGTTGCGCGCGGCCAGCATCCTCATCACGTGGGAGTCGGAACGCCATCGCGCGGAGGACGCCCATGAGGCGGCATGGCATCGCTGGGGCCGGCTTGCCGCCCTGTTCCACACCGAGACACGCAATCTCCGCGATCAGCCGTTCATCACGACCGAGGCCGATCAGGAGCGGCTGCGCGATCGCCTCGACCACGAGCCGCCGCCACCCGTCAGCCGGCAGCTCCCGACAACACGCCGTGTCCCGCTGGCGGGGGCCGACACGACGGCGCTGGCCCGGTCCGGTTTCCTGGATGTCCTTTCCCATCGCCGAAGTACCCGCAAGTTCAGCGGCGAAGGCGTGTCGTTCGAGGCGATCAGCGCTCTGTTGCGGTTGGGTGGCGGGATCACGGGACTCGACGAACCGACCCAGACCGCCTTCAAGACCTCCGCTTCCGGCGGAGGCAGGCACCCCACGGAGATCTACGTCCACGCGCACCGCGTCAACGGCCTTGAGCCGGGGTTGTACCACCTGAACACCGCACGCGACGAACTTGAGCTTGTCGGGCCGCCGCAGACGCCGGACGCCCTCGTGGAACTGCTTGGCGACCAGGACTGGGTCGCCGACAGCGATTGCCTGGTGTTCTTCACCTGTGTGCTCGCCCGGAGCATGTGGAAGTACTCCACACCGCGCACATATCGCATGCTGCATCTGGACGTCGGCCACCTCAGCCAGACCTTCTACCTGCTGGCTTCCGCGCTGGGGCTGGGAATGACCTTCACCGCGGCCATCCGGGACGAGCGATTGGAAGACTTCCTGGGGATTGACGCCGCACGCGAGTTGGTGATGGGCTGTTCTGTGATTGGAGCGGCACAGGTATGACCACAGGTGAACACGTAGAGTAGTCGAAAGGGGGCGCTGGGTGTCGGGGGAGCGCCAGACAGGCGAGCGCGTCACCTACGCGGAGATTTTCGCCGAACGTGAGTTCCGGGCGCTGTTCATCAGCCGGGCGCTGTCCACGGTCGGCGACTACCTCGCACGCGCGGCCCTGACCATCGCGGTGTTCGTCGACACCGGGTCCGCGGCGCTCATGGGCATCACGTTCGCCCTGTCCACGCTGCCGGACCTGATCGGCGGCCCGGTACTCGCCGGACTCGCGGACCGTTTCCCGCGCCGCGCCGTCATGGTCACCGCGGACCTCGGACGGGCGCTGCTCCTGCTGGTCATGGCGATCCCCGGGATGCCGCTGGGTGGGTTGTGGGCCTTGCTCTTCGCGATCCGGCTACTGGACTCACCGTTCAACAGCGCCTACATCTCCACCATGTCCGTTGTCCTGCCAGGCAAGAAGCTGGTGCGAGGGTCCGCGGTCACGCAGCTGGTCAACCACATCGCCTACACAATCGGTTACGGCCTCGGCGGTGTGGTCGTCGGGGTAACCGGGTTGTCGCTGGTCCTGGTGTTCAACTCCGCCACCTTTGTCCTATCAGGACTCGTGATCCTGCTGGGTGTGCTCGCCCGCCCGGCGACCGCAAGCACTGATTCCCCGCCGACTCTGCTCGGTTCGGCCCGCACCGCGACCCGCTACATCGTCGGCCACCCGCGGCTGCGGTTGATCATGTTGTTCCCGTTCGCCATCGCCACCACGCTCGCGTGCGAGACGCTCGCGGCACCGTACGCGGCGCAGATCAGTCACGGGCCTGCCGTCGCCGGGCTGCTGATGGGCGCTGGCCCCGCCGGCATCGTCATCGGGCTCTGGTTGCTGCCCATGCTCATCTCAGACCAACGGGCCCGGCATCTCGTGGTCCTGTCGGTGGTCAGCTGTGCCCCGCTGGCGCTGTTCCTCGCGGTGCCCGGGGTGGCGATGGCATGCGTGCTTATTGTGGTTTCGGGAATAGCCCTGTACTACTGGATCCCGCTCGCCGCCGAGTTCACGCAGACCGTCCCGGACAGTATGCGCGGACAGGCAGTTGGACTGCTCACCACGACGATGCGTGTCACCCAGGGCATCGCCATCCTGGTATTCGGGCTGGCCGCGCAGAATTCGCCGTCATCCGCGGTGATAGGGGTGTCTGGGGTGACAGGCACGGTCCTGGTGATTGGCCTGGCTGTCGCGTGGCTGTCGGTGAGCCGGTCCGTGCAGGTCAGGGCGGTACCTGGGGGCGCGAGGAAGCCTGGCGAAGCGGTCCAGTGACCAGATGACTGATGGCGATCGCCGTGTCGCTGTCCGTCATGTGTCCGTGAACTGTCCGTGCTCGTCGGCAACCTATGTGTCATGCGCACAGGGGGAATCGCCACAGCAATCGATCTCAGTCCACCAGGTCGGTGGAGCCACGTACACGTCGTTGCCGTCCTGACGGGAATCCTGGTGCCGGCGCTCGTGCTGGCACCCGCGATCTCGTGGCTGACGGCACTTGTGTTCGCGCTCTGCGGGCTCGTCCACGCGGAGCTGGCCCGTCACCGGGCCCTGGACACGCCGGGCGTGCCCACCGCGGCGGTGTGGATCATTGGTGCGGTACTGGTCTTGCCTCTCGCCGCGGTCTTGGTTGTGGCGGTTGTGTTGCATGCACACGAGCTGTTGCGCGGTGCTCGTGATGTCGGTCGCGTTCTGGCCAGTGTCGGCGGCGCGACGCTCGCGTGGCTCGTGTGGCCGTCTCCGGCGGACGTCATGAGCACTCCTGCCGTACTCGTGGCGGGCCTTGCCGGATTGGCCTATCTCGTTATGGCCGATGGGCCCGCGCTACTGGGGGTAGTGCGTCGGCCCATCCTTGCCGTACACCCCGCGGAGGCAGGGCCCGGGGTGTACGGCAACCTTTTCGCACGCGCGGCCCTTGGGGTGCTCCTGGGACTGTTCGCGCACTTCTCCGTCTTCGTCGTTCCCTTCATCCTGTTGCCAGCGGCCTACCTGCAACGAGCCATGCGCGGCCGCGCGTTGCACCACGCCGCGGCGCACGATGCGAAAACCCAGCTGTGGAACCACGCGGCCTGGCAGACGCTCAGCACCGCGGCGCTCGCCAGTCACCGCGCCCGTGCGCGTTCGGCGGTGCTCATGGTCGACTTGGACCACTTCAAGCGCCTCAACGACACCTACGGCCACCAGGCCGGCGACGATGTCCTCACCAGCGTGGCGCACGTGCTGCAAACCACCACTCGCCGGGGCGACATCGTCGCCCGCTTCGGCGGCGAGGAGTTCAGCATCCTGCTCCCGGGTGTCACCGAGCACGAGGCGAACGAGGCCGCGGAACGCATCCGCCACCGGATCGAAGCGCTGGACGTGACCACTACGAACCTCCACGGTCAGCCCACGACGATCAGCGGCGTCACCGCCTCCATCGGCGTCGCCACGACACACCACACTGAAGCCGGCGTCGATGACCTGCTCGTGAAAGCCGACCGCTTCCTCTATGAGGCAAAGGAACTCGGCCGCAACCGCGTGTGCGGCCCGGCACTGGCGGCCGCCGCATGACCCCCGTATGGCGTCTCGCCGGACTCCTGCCGCCCGTCGGTGTCGCAGTGTTCGCCGCCATCGAGGTGCCGACTGCGGCGATCGACTGGGTACGTGCCTGCGTGATCCTGGCGGCGGCGATCGTCACCACTGAACTCGTGCGCCGGACACAAACCGTCCGCCGCAACGAGTTCACCATGACATCGGTCTGGTCAGTCGCGGCTGCGGTCTCGGTGCACCTCACACTGGCCCTCGCCCTCGTGCTGGCCGTGTGCGCCTACCGCTACCTGCGCGGGAACCACGAATTCACAATCGCTTGGCCACTCGTCGCCGCCCACTTCGCAGCCTCATCTGGCGCGTGGGCGATACCGACCCTGCAGGCCAACACAACCCGGGTGGTCGCCGTAGCCGCAGCGGCGGCCACCCACCTCATCGTCAACTACGCGCTCGCCACGATCGGGCGCGTCCTACGCGACCGCCGCGTCTCCCGCACATCATTCGGTCACATCGCGGACATCGGACTCGACGCGGCACTGCTGACTGTCGGTGCCGTCACCGGCGTACTCATGACCGGTACGCCCGTCGTAGTGCTGGCCACCATCCCGGTCGTCGTCATGCTCTACAGCGCCGCCACGACCAAGCAACTCGAGGGCACCGCCTTCGTCGACCAGAAAACAGGACTGGCCAACGCAGCGTCGTGGCAGGCGTACGCCGAACGCGTCATCGCCGACGTGGCACAGGATCGCCGTGAGGTCGGCATTCTGATGGTCGACTTGGACAAGTTCAAGCGCCTCAACGACACCTACGGCCACCGCGCCGGCGACGACGTCCTCGCCGCCGTGGGGGAGTGCCTGAAATCCAACCTGCGCCAAGCAGATCTCGGCGGACGCTTCGGCGGCGAGGAGTTCACCGTGCTCCTCCCCGAAACCAACGTCGTCGACACAATCGCCATAGCCGAACGCATCCGCACCGCAATCGCAGCACTGCACATCACCACCGTCGACAAGAACGGCGTCCAGACCGTGATCAGCGACGTCACAGCATCCATCGGCGCCGCGACCTACCCCCACCACGGCGCCACGGTCCAGGACTGCCTGCGCGTCGCCGACAACTACGTCTACCAAGCCAAACACCAAGGCCGAAACACCGTTGCCGGAATCAGCACCGAGAACATCGTGTCCATCCGCGCGTAGTACCTGCCGGTCGGCAGCGCATCGAAATCGTAACGGCCGGCTGGTTCGGTAACCCGCCTCACGGGTTCACCGATGCCTTTCACACAAGCAGTGTCGAGAGGGGAAAACGCCGGTGATCACGATTGTGGCGGTGGACGATCACCCGATGCTTCTGAAAGGCCTGCAGGCATGTCTTGACGATATCGGCGACCTGGAATTGACCGCGGTCTATCCGTCGGTCTCCGCGCTGGTGGACTCGTGCGTCCGGGCCTCGGTGGTACTGCTGGACATTCTTCTGCCCGGCGAACCGGATGTCGCGGACAACATTCGCCGGATTCGCGAGTCCGGTGCCCAGGTCGTGCTCTACACCTCCGAGTCACGCCCTGGCATCCTGCGGGAGGCCGTCGACTGCGGTGCCCTGGGCCTGGTGCTGAAGGGCGACCCGGAGGAGCGGATCATCGAGGCGGTCCGGGCCGCGGCCGCGGGAGAACATTTCGTCTCCAGCCAGCTCGCCTATTCCATGATCACCGATCCGCGCGCCGATGTGCGGCTGACCGCCCGTGAGCGCGAAGTACTCACACTTGTCGCGAAAGGACTGCCGCGCAGACTGATCGCCAAACAGCTGGGGATCAGTGAGAACACCCTGCCGACCTACCTGACTCGCGCGAGCCAGCGTTACGCCGACGCTCACCATCCGGCCGCCAGTCCCAGCGAGTTGGCGGCGTTCGCATTGCAGGACGGCTACATCGAATTGTCGTCCGAGCGCCGCCCGATGCCGTGACCGGACCGCTTTCGACCGGCACTTACCAGCAGAGCGTCGAACGCGGGATGCAGCGCTCGTTCGCCATTCTCGTGGTACTTCTGCTGATTTCCGGTACGGGATCGGTTCTGTCACCGGCGGCCGGTGCGCCGGCGCCGGTGGTGGTGATGTCCATTGTCTTCGCGGGATTTCTGCTGGTGATCGCGGTCCGCAGCTGGCAGGCCCGGCTCACCGCCCACGACGGCACCGTCGCGTCGATCGTGGCGACAGCGAACACTCTTGCCTACCTTGTGCTGGGCCAGGAGGCACTCCCGATGGCCACGAGGTCCAACTCCCTCGTGGTCGCCACGTTGCTCGTGGCCGGGTTCCACCAGCGACGGCGTGCGTGGCTCATCTGCTCCGGTCTCGCGGCTGTGCACTTCTGGGTCTCGTTGAGCGTCGACGGGCCGATGGGCGCTGTGGAAAGCCTGTGGCCGCTCATCGCCGCGCCGGTGGCGGCCGCAGTCGTCACCCGAGTGCTCCGCAGTGCCTCGCTGCGCGCCGACCAGTCCGAGCAAGCCCTGCAAGCCGCCAAGGTCCGGGCGGCCGACGCGGTCGCCCGGCGAGCCGCCCACCGGCATTTCCAGCGAACCCTGCATGACGACGTGGCGTCAGCCCTGCGTGCCGTGGCCACGACCGGTCTGGACATCGCCGAGGTACGGCAGGCCTGTTCGGTGGCGGTCACCAGGGCGACCGAGTCGCCGGCCGAACCGGCGGACGGGACCGCCGAGCTGTGGGCCGGCTTGGCGGATCTGCCGATCCCGGCAGGCACCCAGCGGGTCATGGCCCGAGGCGACGCGATCAGGATCCCGGCGGACGTCGCGAAAGCGGTCGTGGCAGCGGCCCGGCAGGCTTTGGCCAACGTCGAGCGGCACGCGCGGGCCAAGACCGTGACGATCAGCGTCGAGGGCGACGAGAAGGGGTTCGTCGTTCGGGTACGCGACGATGGCATCGGCTTCCGGCCGCAGGACGTCAAGCAGACCTCGGTGGGTCTGCGCGATTCGGTGAACCAGCGGCTGGCGGATGTCGGTGGCATGGCCGAAGTCGACACCGCGCCAGGCAAGGGAACCACGATCGCGCTCAGATGGGCACCGACCGCAGCCGGCTTGCCGGCTTCCGACGTAGATCGTCACCTGCGGCGCGGTCTGCGTGCGGCACTCGACGACATCCGCCCGCCGTTGGCCGCGGTGTGCCTGCCCTACCTGCTCAGCATGGTCATCCCAGTGGTCCGGCACTTGCACGCCACGCCGTTGATGCCGTGGGTGGCCGGCTGGTACGGCTCGTTGATCGTCGGGACGACACTGCTGATCCTCGCGGCTCACCGGCCGGTGATCAGGTGGGCGGCCCCGCTCGCGGCTGTGTGGACGGTTGCCGGTGCGGTGTGGGCGTTGCAAGTGATTCCGGCGGACAGTTTGACGAACTACGCGTCATGGCCGATCGGCGCGATCGGGCCGATGCTCGTCGTCCTGGTCACGGTGCAGCCGCCGTGGATCGCCGTCGGGGCGCTGCTGATCCAGGAGATCGTGCTGAACGCCATGGTGGTCGACGGCTCGTTCGTGGTCGAGTCCTATTTGGATGTTCTGCCGGCGGCGGTGTCCTCGTTGCTGTGTCTCGCGATGGGCTTTGTCATCATCAGCACCATCGCGCGGCTCGGTGACGTCGTCCTGGCCGCGAACGCGGGGCGGACGAGGATAGCGGTGACCGCTGCTGCCCGGGACGGGCGAATGTCCTTGCACGCGAGGAGGATCGCGGACATCGGGCAGGAGATCCTGCCGTTCCTGCGGGGCATCGCGACTGGCGGCCCGATCGACGATGCCGTGCGGGAGCGCGCCAGGCTGCTTGAATGGACGGCTCGCGACGAGCTGCATATCCCTGGTGTGCTCGACTTGCCGGCGCGCAAGCGGTTGGAGAATGCCCGTCGCGCCGGCTGTGTGGTGACGATCCAGGCCGATACGGACACGTTCAACCCGCCGCAGGCGGTGCGGACGTTGCTGGACTCGGCGTTGTCGACCGAATCCGCGCCACAGGAGGTCATCCTGAGCCTGCACCCGGCCGGAGACGAGGTGCTGATCAGCCTGGTGTGCCTGCCGGGTGACGCCGTCCGGTCCGCTGTGCTGCGCGCGGCATTGCCCGCGTCCGCGAAGGTGGACGACGACGATGCGGACGCCACGTGCGTCGAGCTTTCCGTGCCCGCGGAGTGATGTCCTGGTTTTCGCGGACAGCGCGAGCATCCTCCTGCTTGCCACCATTGACATGCCGGGCAGAGAGCCCGGCCACGATGATCGAAGGTGGCAGACAATGAGCTCGCTACGCGAAACATTCAATAACCCCCTCCGTGTGCCGCGTGTGGTGATGTACGTGACCCTCACCGACGCGCGGTCGATCAAGAAATCCGGTGGGGAGGTGAACTGGCTGCCGACCATGGGCTGGTTCTTCGACCAGGTCGGCGATGCGGTGCGGGAACACGGAGGGACGGTGAACAAGTACCTCAACGACAGTGTCGTGGCGACGTTCCCGATGGACAAGGCGGCTGAGGCGATCAACTCGGCGATCCTGATCCAGGAGCGGATCAGCGAGGCGCACCGTGACAACACCTACCGTTGCAACTGCGCCATCGGGATCGCGACCGGCCGCGTCGTGGAGTTTACCAATGGCATCTACACCGACTACATCGGTGGCAGTGTGGACACTTCGGAGCGGTTGTCCGACGGGGCGAACGCCGGCGCCATCTTCGTCGACGAGTCCACTCGCAACGCGTCGAACATGATGACCGTGTTCTCCCACTACGGAAACGCCGTGAGTCGCGAGGGCGGCCAGTACCTGGCGAAGGTGGAGGAGCTGCCGACCGGCTGGGACGCCGAACGGATCCGCTACCACGAAATCCTGTGGGCGGCGCAGCCGTACGGTGTCCGGTCCAGCACGGTGACCGAGATCAGCGTCCAGAACAACACTTCCGTGCCGTCGGCCGAGAGGCGTCGCCCCACGCAACCGCCTTGGCAGCGCGGAATTCTCTCCAGCTGGAACGACGATCGTGACTACGGGTTCGTCAGGGGCAGCGATGGCGGGAGCTACTACCTGCACCGTGACAGCACCTGCGCGGGCATGCCGTCGATCCGTACTGGTGACACCGTGTTCTTCGTCGCCGAACCTTCGCACCAGGAAGGACGCAGCCCGCGAGCGACGTGTGCGGTGTCGTCCGGTGCGGAGCTGACCGTCCGCGTAGACAGGGTGTGCTCCGCGTTCGGGTTCAGCCGGGTGTCCGACGGCCAGGGCGCGGTGCGGGACTTGTTCTTGGACCTCGGTCCCGGTGCCCAGGACCGGTACCACATCGGTCAGCACGTGCAGATCAGGTTGTCGCACAACGCCAAGGGCCCGGTCGGCATGATCCTGGCCGACGAGATCGAAGCCCTCTCGGCATGAACGTCGGATCGGCAGCAGGCGGTGGCCGCTTCGCGATGGTCTCGACCATCGCGGGCGGCGCCGCCGTCGTCAGCCTCGGTGCCTTCCTGACCGGTTACCTCCAGGCGATGGCCCTCGAGCTGGGCTCCGCTGTCCTCCTGCTCGCTCCGCTGCTCATGATCGAGCGGCTGCTGGGTGTGCGGATCGGGCAAGGCGTCCAGGACGGGGTCGCGGAGGCGTTGAACGGGACGGCCTCCAGCCCGGACAGCGATGACGCACAACAGGTCCGGGACTCGTTGCTCAGACGGCTTTCCGGGGACTGGAACCTGGTCCGCGCGATGAAAGGGCCGTTCGACTTCGTCGCCGAGGGGCACGGCGAACGGGTCGCGATCGCCGTGCGGCACACGTCCTTCCCACTGGACTCAGCAACGGTCTCGCGGCTGCACACCGAGGCCAGACGGCGTGAGATACCCAAACTGGTTGTTGTCACCCTGACCGAGCCGACCGACCTCGCGCGGGTGCTGGCCCGCCGGACACCCGGGCTGCGCCTGGTCACCGACCTGGACCTCGGATCGGACAAGGACATCAGTGCCGCACTTGGGCTGGCCGGCCGATGAGGTGCGCCGTGGCTGCCGTCGACGACCACCCGGTGGCCCTGCACAACCTGAGGCAGATGCTGCAAGAGTCACCGCACAACATCGAACTGGTCGCGTCGGCCGGTAGCGTCGCGGCGCTGCTGGCCGGACCAGGCCGGCATGCCGACGTGGTGTTGCTCGACCTGCTGCTGCCGGAAGAACCGGATGTGGTGGCCAACATCGGCCGGCTCCAGGCGGCCGGCCCACGGGTCGTCATCTTCACGTCCGACTCCCGGCCTGCGGTGGTCCGGTCCGCGATCGAAGCCGGGGCACTGGCGCTGGTGCTCAAAGGCGATCCGGAGTCACGGATGACAGAGGCCATCCTGACGGCACAAACCGGCGAGTTCTCCGTCTCCAGCCGATTGGCGCACGCGATCGTGACCGACCCAGCCGTGGCAACCCGGCTGTCAGCCGACGAACAGGAAGTACTGACAATGGTCGCGCACGGCCTGCCACACAAGCTCATCGCCAGACGCCTCGGCATCGCCGCGGACATGATCACGCCGCACCTGCGCCGGATCGTCCGCGGCTACGCGCGGAGATGAGACGCAAACCCTGGCTCGGGTCAAGGGGCCTGGTCGACGGCGAATGTGCGCCGGACGGTGTAGTTGAGGCGTTTCGGAGTCTTGGCGTGATGGATGAACACCCTGGCAAGCAGTCGGCTGAACGGCCCGACTGGGATGTGGTACTCGAACGCGCCCCACACGTGGATCAGAACCGCTTCGCCGGGTATCGCGAGTGGCTTGCGGTACATCTGCGTGACGCCTGGCTGTATGAAGGCGCGCGGCCAATTGGGCGCGAACAGGAAAGCGCCGTTGCCAAGAATCGGTTGAAATGCCGGTCCGGGTGACGCCTGCGGCTGGACGAGATGACCGAAGGCCGGTTCGATGCCGTCCCGGCTCACCCCGGCCCCGTCGTCGGCCGAGTACCGGACTCGCCCCTGGACATTGACGACATGACCGACTCCAGGGCCGACGTTCCTGACGGTCAGCACGATGTCACCGACCTTACGCACGGCGTCCATCCGCAGCAGGATGAAGTCGACATCGAACTCGATACACGGATAGATGGCCCGTCGAAGCACGAATTGCACATATCCGCCGACAAGTGCGGTCACGGTCGCGACCGCGGCAATAACTGGGCCAAGCTCGTTCCATCGCATCACATACCCGCCCTTGTGCCGCGAGCGGCATTCAGGCCCAGACCTGTTCGGCCGGCGTTCTGACGCAACGATGTCGCGCGGAGAACAGCCGGCGTTACCTTTCCCAGCTTGACGTGCGCAAACGGGACGGAGGCCAGCTGATCGTGTACTGACTTGGCGTAGGTCCTCAACTAAACCGCGGGGTAAGCCGTCACCTGATGGCGAGCTTGTTTCCTCACGGAAGGACCTCCCGGTTGTTGCTCTCCACGAGCCGGCTAAGCAGCACGACCTCGGATGACGCGCGTTCGCCGGGCCGGTCGGACTGGCTGCGGCGGCATCGGCGGTGGTTGTTCGCGCTCGTGGTCGTCGTGCTGCTCGCCCAGATGGCGATCGCGATGATCACGACGGCTGTGCAGCAGACCCCGACCATCGACGAGCCGGTCTACGTGGGCACGGCAGTGGTCTACCTGGAGCAACACAGCCTGCGGTACAACCCGGAGCATCCACCGCTGGGCAAGCTGATCATCGCGGCCGGGCTGGCCTTCGCCGACGCGCACCTCGACCCGGCTTTCGTGGGCGACCAGACGCAGCTCGGGCGGCATGTGCTCTACGAGTCAGGCAACGATCCGGGGCGGCTGATGCTGCTGGCACGGCTGCCGATGATCGTGCTCACGCTGCTGTTCGGGCTGGTCGTCTTCATGTTCGCCCGTGATCTGGTCGGTCCGGTCGGTGGGTTGGTGGCGCTCGCGCTGTACACGTTCTCGCCTGACCTCATCGCGCACGGATCGCTGGCCACGCTCGACGTGCCCGCGGCCGGTTTCCTGCTGACGACGGCCTGGCTGCTGTGGCGGGCCCGGCGCCGCCCGGCTCTGTACCTGCCCCTCGCCGGGCTTGCCCTCGGCGCGGCCCTGGCCACGAAAATGAGCACGCTGGCCGCGGTTCCGGTGCTGCTGCTTCTGGTCGTGCTGTCCGTGCGTACGCGTGACCTTGGCCCGGACAGGGCTGCCCGGATCCTTAAACTTGGAGCGGCGGCGGCTGGGGTGGCGCTGATCGCGGTCGCCGTGGTGTGGGTCTCCTACCTTGTCGTCGACCTGCGGCTGCGCTGGGAGACGCCGTCGAGCCTGCCGGCTGCCCATGGCCTGCGCACGCTTGTCGACTGGCTGCCGTTCCCCGAGCCCTACCGCGACGGGATGCGCGTCCAGTTCGCCATCGAGGACGGCGGATGGGGAGGCTTCCTGTTCGGCCGGCACTACCTCGGTTCGCTGTGGTACTACCTACCGGCCGCGCTGCTGGTGAAGACACCGCTGGGCATGCTGGTGCTCTGGCTGGCCGGTGCCGCCGTGACGGTCGCGGTCCCCCGGTTGCGTCCCGCGGCCCTCTACATACTCGCCCCCACAGTAATTCTGCTGGCCGCGGCCATGACCAGCGAACGCAACCTCGGCGTCCGGTACGCGATCTTCATCCCGATGTTTCTAGCGGTCGCAGTAGCCGGCGTGGTCGCCGTACGCCGGCGCTGGGCCCACATCGCCACCGTGGTCCTGGTCATCTTCGCCGCAGTCAGCTCGCTTCGAACATTCCCGTACTACCTGCCCTACTCCAACGAAGCATTCGGCGGACCGGCAGAAACCCATCTGCGCCTGCACGACTCGAACGTCGACTGGGGCCAGGACCTGGGCCGCCTGGCAGACCATCTGAAGCAGCGTTACCCCAACGAGCAGATCTGGCTCATCTACAAGGGCAGCGGCGTGCCATCCCACTACGGAATCAACGCCGCCGACCCCCTCAAAGTGCCCCCGGACCAGGTCCGCGGACTGCTCGTGATCTCGGATTCCTCGATCGCCAAGGCCAACGACAGCCTGAAGGCGTTGATCGCCGCCGGCATACCGATCGACGAGGTCGGCCACTCCATCACCATCTACCGCCGCCCATAGCCGAACAGGCCAGGCTCGGCCGCACCGAAATTGTCAGACCCCCTCGCTAACGTCATCTCCATTGGGTTTCCGGGTCTGGAGGGGGATGACGATGACTGCTACCACGACTTACTTGGAGCTGTCGGAGGCTAGCGCGCACAAGTTCTACGAGGTGTGCGTGCAAGGGGCGACTGTCACCATCAGCTATGGGCGCATCGGTGAGACCGGCACGATCCGTACGACGACATATCCCGACGTTGCCAAGGCCGCGCAGACGGCGAAGAAGAAGATCGACGAGAAGGTCCGGAAAGGCTATGCACCGGCAGTGAAAGGAGTGCGCCAGCGCCGCCCTGTTACTCGCCGCCAGATCACCAGTACCCGTTCCACCGCTCTTCAGGCGCCTGTGTTGTGGCGCTTCAACTCCGGTGGGCCGGCGTTCGGCATTTTCATCGGTGCGGACGAGGCCTGGGTGGGCAACGAAAACGGTGATGTCTATACCGTCACTCACGACGGCACGGTCACCGGTCGGTTCGGCTTACCGGATGGTGTGAAGTGCATCGTGGCCGACGACTACTGGATCTATGCGGGATGCGACGACGGCCGCGTGTACGACCTGGGCGGCAAAGTCCCGCGCGTGGCCTACGAGATCGCCAGCGACGTCGACATCTACTGGCTGGACATCCATGACGGCGTTCTCGGTGTCTCCGACCGTGAAGGCGGTATCACCACGGTCGACCACGAGGACGAGTTCAAGTGGTCGCGTCGCAGCACTGGCGACGGCGCGTGGATGGTCCGCTGTGCCGACGAAGGCGTGTTCCACGGGCACTCGCGTGGTGTCACGCACTACGCGTCTCGTAGCGGGGATCCGTTGTGGCATACCAACACTGTTGGCGGTGTGCTGTTCGGTTGGCAGGAGACCACTGAGGTGTTCGCGGGTACGGCCAACGGCTGGGTACACCGCCTGGCCAAGTCCACCGGTGCCGAGATCGCCCGCTACCGCTGCGACGCCGCGGTGTTCTCCTGCGCCACCTCGCCCGGGGGTGAGTACGTGTTCGCGGGCGACAACCACTCGTCGGTCTACTGTTTCGCCGCAGACGGCACCCGGCTGTGGAAGCTGGCCACGGGTTGCGGTTCCGCGTTCTCGATGCAGTACCGCGACGAGCGTCTCTACGTCGTCACCACTGATGGTTCGTTGGCATGTATCGACGCCAGTGCGGCCGCCATCCACGGTGCCGAACAGGGCGCTGTCCCGCAGCCACGCGACATCAAGGCCGACGGCTGGCGCCGCGTCGAGGCCTCCGCTGTTGTGGAAACCGTTGCCGTGTCCGGAAACGGTGTTGTCGTCGAGTGTGTGCAGGAGGCGGGCCGGTTGCGCGTGCACGTGGTGTCCGACGGGTATGACCGGACGCGGGCCGTGCAGTTCCCGAAGGACATTCGTGTGCCTGGTGCGCGATACGTCGTGGCTGAGATCCACACTTCGGTGAATGGTGGTTTCTACCGGGCACGCGGGGAGATCAAACGCCTGCTTTGAGACGACTCAGCCAATTGGTTCCCGAACTGCGGCACATAGTGGTGAGTCGCTAACGAAACCGGGCCGGTTCCGGACTATCGGGTAAGGGGTGTCTATAGCTCATCAGTCCACTTCGGGGGGTGGAATGGATCATCACGAAATGCGGGCGTGGCTTCTCGCGCCCGGTGATCCGTCGCGTTGGAAAGTAGCGAGCGACGTTCTCGGATCGCGTGGCCTTGATGTCGTCGCGGAAGCGAGCGGCGATTGTCCCGGTGTTCTGATCACGCGTGCCTGCGGACGTCTGCCCGGAATGATCGCGGAATTGTCGGACAACGGACGCGTTCGCGTGGTCGTGGTCGTCGTCGGGGAACCGGTGGCCGATCCGTGGGAACTGCTCGGCGCCGGGGCGTCCGACGTGCTGCCGTGGAGCACCAACGGAGTCGAGACGATGCACACGGTGGCGGCGCGGATCCAGCGGTGGTTCCAAGTGGACCGGCTGGCCAGGGCGGGCCCGGTCACCAGCAGGATGGTCGGGCGGAGCCCGGCCTGGATGTCGGCGCTGCGGTGGCTGGTGGAGGTCGCCCGGTACTCCGATGCCTCGGTGCTCGTGGCGGGGGAGAGCGGTACCGGCAAGGAGCTCGCCGCCCGGCTGATCCACGCGCTGGATCCGCAGCGCGCCAAGGGAAAGTTCGTTGTCGTCGACTGCACCACGATCATGGAGTCGCTGTCCGGCCCGGAGTTGTTCGGGCACGAGCGTGGTGCTTTCACCGGCGCCCACATCGCGCGGCGCGGGGCGTTCGGTGAAGCTGACGGTGGTGTGCTGTTCCTCGACGAGATCGGCGAGCTGCCACCGTCACTGCAACCGGAGCTGCTGCGTGTCCTGCAGGAACGTGCGTTCAAGGCCATCGGCTCCCAGAAATGGGAGCGCACGGACTTCCGGCTCGTCTGCGCCACCAACCAGGACCTAAGCGCCTTGGAGAGAGCCGGGCGGTTCCGGCGCGACCTGCTTTTCCGGCTGTCGGCGGCGACCGTGCGCCTGCCGTCGCTGCGGGAACGGATCGACGACATCCCCTTGCTCGCCAGGCACTTCCTCAGACAGCTGGTGGCCGATCCCACGCCCGGCCTGGATCCGGCGGTCGAGCGGTTCCTGCTGTCGCGGGCGTATCCGGGCAATGTCCGGGAGTTGCGTCAGCTCGTCACCCAGATCGCGATCCGGCACGTCGGCGGGCCGCTGATCACGGCGGGCATGCTGCCGGACGAGGAGCGAGTCGCCGAGTTGTGCCCCGCGCCTCGCACGGAAGGGCTGGCCGAGTCCGTGCGCCAAGCCCTGGAGGACGGGCTGGACCTGCGCACGCTGAAGTCCACGGTCGCCGATCTCGCGGTCAGCACGGCGTTGACCGCGACGGGCGGCAACGTGATCCAGGCAGCCAAACGGCTCGGCGTGACCGCTCGTGCGGTCCAGCTGCGCCGTGCCGGCGAACAAACCCGGTGACGCTGGAATTCGTTCCCCGGCTGGAAATCCGCGCACAGGCCAGCGTCTCGGCAATGGTGTCGGCGACCGTCCTGGCGATGCCCACGCTGCAACTCCACGAAAGCATGCTCACGGAGGCACAACGCAATCCGGCCTTGCTGGTCCGGCAACGACCGGTCTGCCATCGGTGCCTCCGTGCTCTCGTTGCCGGATCGTGTCCCCGCTGCGGCGGTTCGTCCGCACGTTCTCAGACCGCCGAACCGGTTGCCTCGGTTTCGGCATGGGAACAATTGCGCAGTGATGCCTTGATGATCGCTCCGCGAGGCTTGGCAGACGTGGTCACTTGGGTGCTGACCGCGTTGGACGACCGGGGATTGCTGCCCGCTGAAGCCAGAGACGTCTTACAGGCCAATGGAGTCGAGCCGGACAGGCTTGCCCTTGCGGTGCAGGTGCTGCGCGAGGTGGGCCCACCGGGAATAGCCGCCGTGGATCCAGCCGAGAGCCTGGTCGTGCAACTCGAGTCGGCGCCGCTGGACGCCACCCAGCGTGCGCTGGCCCGGCGGTTGCTGACTGTCCACGCCGGACTGATCGCGGACGGGGATCTCGCGCGAGCGGCGGAACTCGAAGGCTGTGCGGCAGACGTGATCGAGTCCATGCTCGTGCGCCTGCGACGGCTGCTGCGTCCCTATCCCGGCCTCGGCGAACCCGGCTTCGACCCGGCTCCGCCGGCACCGCCAGATCTGATCTTCGAGCCGGACGGCGACCGGGTGCGGGCCCGGGTCACCGAGCGGGAGACTCTGGACCTGGGCCTGGATCCGGGTTATGCCGAAGTCGCGCGGACAGGACCGGCCACGGTTCGCGCCCAGCTCAGGGATGCCGGAGCCACGATCCGCCGCGTGCACCGCCGCTGGTCGATGTTGCAAGGCCTCGGCGACCTGCTCGCCGACCACCACGCGGACCAGTTGCTCGCCGGGTCGCTCGCCTTCCGGTCGTTGACGCAGGCCCAGGCGGCGCAACGGCTCACGGTGCACGAATCGACCATCAGCCGTGCGGTCGCGCATCGGTGTGCACGACTGGTGAGCGGGGAAGTCGTGCCATTGCGCCGGATGTTCGGCGCCAACCACGACGCACGCGCGGCAGTGGCCGAGCTCTCCGCCATCTTGCCCCGCCCGTCCGACCGCATGATCGCCGAGCTGCTTGCCGAGCGCGGAATCGTGGTCAGCCGTCGCGCCGTCAACAAGTACCGGCGAAGCTGACTTCCCTCCCAGGGCGAAGCACGCTTCGCCGGCCGGTCCACCTAACCCCAGGTCGGCGCCTCGTACGCGGGTGGCACGGAACTTGCATCTGTTGCCAGTAGAGCCACGACCCAGTGGAGGCGACGAATGCACGACATCGATCAGGTCCAGCTCGAGGAGTCAGGACCCCCGTTCGCATTGCGCGAGCAGGAATACGAAGAGTTCGAGGACGAAGAGGAGGTCCTCGAGTTCGAGGACGAGAGCGCGGCCTACGAGTCGGTTCTCGACGAGAACACCGAGACGGAACTGGCCGCGGAGTTCCTGGAGGTGTCCAGCGAGCAGGAGCTGGAGCACTTCCTCGGCAACCTGCTCAAGACCGTCACCGGCGCGGCCAAGGACTTCGCCCGCAGCCGGGAGGGGCGCCAGATCGGCGGCATCCTCAAGAAGGCGGCCGGGCGGGTCCTGCCGGTCGTCGGCCGGGCTGCGGGCCAGGCCGCGGGGGCCGGGCTGTCCCGGCTGACCGGCGGCAACCGGGCCCGCTACCGCAAGGCGGGCGGGCAGCTGGGGGCGGCCGCCGGGCGTGCGGCCAAACGCTATTTCGGACTCGAGCTGGAGGGCATCAGCGCGGAGGACCAGGAGTTCGAGATGGCCCGCCAGTTCGTCCGGTTCGGCGCCAAGGCGATCGGCAACACCCTCGACCGGATGGGCACCGCACCGGCACCCCAGGTCGCCAGGCAGGCGGCCGTGTCAGCGGCCGAACAGTTCGCCCCCGGCCTGCTCACTGACGACATCCTGCAGTCCGCACGGACCACGCGATCCGCACCGGCGGCCGCCGGCCGCACCGGCGGTGCTCACGCCCGCGGCAACGGCTGTGTGTGCGGCGGCAAGACCGGTGCCCGCAGCGGCCGCTGGGAGACCCGCGGCGACACGATCGTCCTTTTCCGGAGCTAACCCCATCTGAAAGGAAATCCTGTGACCACAACGATGACCGAGTTCGAGGACTACCTGGAGTTCGAGGACGAGTCCTACGAGCAGAACGGCGAGCTGGAGTTCGAGGACGAGTCGGAGTACGAGGACTACGTCAGCGGGATGCTGAACTCCGCGCTCGGCGGCGGCGAGGTGGCCGGGCCACTGTCGGAGCAGGAGGAGCTGGAGTTCGCCAACCAGCTGCTCGAGGTCACCAACGAGCAGGAGCTGGAGCAGTTCATCGGCAACGTGTTCCGCAAGGCGGTCAGGGGCGTGCGCAGCTTCGCGCGGTCCTCCGCGGGCCGGGCGCTGGGTGGGGCGTTGAAGAGCGTGGCCCGCAAGGCACTGCCGGTGGTCGGCGGGGCCATCGGGTCCTGGGTGGCGCCGGGCATCGGGACCGCCATTGGTACCAGGCTCGGTTCCATGGCGAGCAGGTTGTTCGAGTTCGAGAACGAGAGTGCCGTCCAGGAGCTGGAGCTCGAGATGGCCCGCCGGGTGGTCCGGATCGGTGCGGCGGCGGCTCGTAACGTTGCCGCGGCCGGCCGGAGCGCGGATCCCCGTCAGGCCGCCCATCGTGCACTGATCGCCGCGACCCGCAGGCACGCACCGGCTGCGCTCCCACGCAGGCGCGGCCGCCGTCGGCCGTACCCGGGACGCCACCGCATGCGTCCGCGCTTCGGCTACGGCGTCGCCGCTTACCCGTATCACGTGGACGTGCCGACCAACGGCGCTGAGCCTGATGACGGTCACGACGACCAAGAGATGAGCACCGGCAAATGGGTCCGGCGCGGTCGTAGCATCGTCATCCACGGCGTCTGAGCCGATGACGAGCCAGCCCATGGCCGATGTCCCGGCGGGTGACTTCCTGGCCGACGAGATGCGCGCCATGCTCACCCGCGTCGACCGGCTCAAGCCGTTCGTCCTGCAGGAGACCATGCTGCCCGCCGCGGTGCTGCTGCCCCGCACACTGGTCGCGATCGAGGCTCTGCTGCTGGGCGAACGGGCGAAGCTGCATGGGCTGGGCCAGTCCTATCTGCGTTGGCTCGCCGGACCGGGGCGGTCGGCGCCTGCCGCCGAACAGCAACGCAGATTCGCCACGATCAGGTTGCGGTTCAACGAGCATCTGGCTCAGCTCGACCTGTTCGCCGACGCGATCACCCAGCGGTCGGAGCACGAGACCGGTCTGTGGCTGTCCGGATTGGACGTCGCGGCCAGTGACGCGCTCCGGCTCGACAACGGCGCGGGCGTCGAGGAGGTGCCGATCATCTGCTACCTGGACCGTGGCCCGGGCGCGGCCATCCGCCGGGCCAGGACCCGGTTGCCGGGCGGGGTGGCCAATCCGGTCGCGGTCGTCCGGATCCCCAGGGAACGGATGGTCGGTCACGGCATCGCCTCCTCGCTCGTGCACGAGGTCGGCCACCAGGGCGCCGCACTGCTGGACCTGGTGGCCTGTCTGCGGGCCGAACTCCGCGGCCGGTCACAGTCCACAGGGGACGCGTGGCACTGCTGGGCGGCGTGGATCTCCGAGATCGTCGCGGACTTCTGGTCGGTGGCCAGGCTGGGCATCGGCTCGACGCTCGGCCTGATCGGCGTGGTCAGCCTGCCCAGGCCGTTCGTCTTCCGCTTCACCCTGGATGATCCGCATCCGTTCCCGTGGATCAGGGTGCTGGTGTCGGCGGGGATCGGCGACCGGCTGTACCCGGATCCACAATGGACGCGGCTGGCCCGGTTGTGGCGGGAGCTGTATCCCCCGGCCGGGGCCGCGCCCGGGGTGGCCGAGGTGATCGACCGGCTGGAACCGACCATCCCGGAGCTGGCCGATCTCATCGCCACCCACACGCCGGAAAAGCTGAACGGCATGACTCTGCAGGACGCACTGGCTCACCGCAGCAGGAGCCCGGACGCATTGCGGAGGCTGTACAGCACGAGTGCCCGGCAGCCCGCGCGGCTGCGGCCGATGCTCCGATTCGCCATGCTCGGCCAGGCCAGATGGGATCGACGGCTGGCCGCCGGGCAGGAGAGCCGGGTGGTCGGCCGGATGCTCACCGGCTGGGCCGCGCGCTCAACCCTGCGGATGGCCATGTCCACCTCAAGCGCTATCACTGAAAGGCACTGAAATGCCTCCTGCACAACGAAAGCCCGCAACACCGAAGTCCGACGGCGCGAGGAGCGAGAGCACCGAGGCCGAGGTGGAGAAGGCGTTGGTCACCACGGACGACTCCGTTTCCGTACAGGACTTCCCGAACCAGCCGGCCGGGCCGGACGGGTCGCTCATCGGGCCGGGGCTCAACGAGGACATCGACGACCCGAATACGGATCCGCCGCTGCCTCCCCAGACGCCGCCACCCGGCCCGATCCCCGAGGTCCGGCTGGCCCGGCCGGCCGCCGGGCCGACCCCGGACCAGAATCTGTGGACACTGATCCGCAACCGGACGAACGCGATCTCCTTCAACAACTACAACCGGTACATCAACGAGGTGCTGCGCCCGAACGCCGAGGCCACGGACTCACTGTCGAGGACGATCCGGCGGCAGGTGAAGGACCTCGCGTTCCTTGGGCTGGACGGCTTCGAGGTGCTGCGTGCCGCGACTCAGTTCTTCCTGATGCACGAGGTGGGCCTGATCGTCGAGGACTACTACACCGAGCCTCTCACAGCCGAGTACCTGCAGAAACGCTACGACTACGTGACTGGGACCGCTGGGTACGAGAGCGAAAGGCGGCGGCGCAACGGCGTCCCGCTGTCGGCTTCCTGGCTCGCTGACATGCGCAACGACTACCTCCAGCGGCTCGGCGCCACAGCTGAGCCGAAGGTGCTGCCGTACCTGAAGCTGATCATGGATCGGCTCAGCGACCTGCCGCTCAAGGAGCCCGGCGAGGTCGGTGCGGCGACCAACCCGGTCCAGGACGAGAACTTCAGTTACGGCGTGCTGCCGTCCAGGCTGGTCGGCCCGCTCGGCCTTGAGCTGATCTGGTCGTACTGGATGGAGGAGGGCATGCTTGTGCAGGCGCACAACGCGGTGACCAACCGGTTCCAGAACCAGCGCACGGTCCGGACCGGGCACGATCCACTGGCCCGGATGGAGATCGACCCGCTGCGCCGGCTGAACAACGTGCTGTGGGGCTGGATCCAGAACCGGCCGTTCCTGTTGTCGGTGCGCCGCAGGGCTTTCGAGTACGACCACCATTACGGTGTCACACTTCTGGGCACAGCGGTCGGCGACGTCGACGGCGTCGACAGCCGGTCGCAGTTCATCTCGGCGTTCCACAACCTGCTGCACCAGTGCACGATCTTCTACCAGCAGGACGACGACCTCACCATGCAGGCCGACGGGTTCCCGCTGCTGAACGCCTTGCGGGAGACGCAACTGGTGGTCACCGCGGGCGCGCACAACCAGTACGGCGACCTGCCGTGGACCGCCAGGGTCGAGATGCTCATGCAGATGTGGATGTTCGCCCGCCCGGAGATGCGGGAGTTCCTCGGCGGCCGCGTCATGGTGCCGTACAAGGAGCCGTGGATGGATCGGGTGGACGCGGTCAAGTCCATGATGGGATGGACGGACGTGAACGTGACCCACTTCCGTGACCTGGGCACGTTCGGCGAGCAGATCGTGCTGTCGATCCGGTACGGCAGCTGGGCCACCGAGATCGAACCGGAGTCCGCGGTGAACTGGGCCCGGTACTGGCGCCCGGAGATCCAGGGATACGTGCACGCCTACCGCGCAGCGACCGGAGCCGACCTGCGTTCTACTGTGGACACGTCGATGCCAGGCCGGTTGCTGGAACAGCGGCTCGCCGAACGGAACTCCGCCGTGCAACAACGCACAGCGCCCACTGTCGGACGCAGCACACGCGTTCCGGAGGTGGCGCCCCGTACCGTTCACGAACACACGTGAACAGCGTCGGTGTCGATTTCACGGTCGATTTCAGGTCGAGCAACTACCTGGATTACCGGCACGGCCACGACCAGCTACGGCCGTGGGGACGGCTGACCACCGGCCTGCCCCCGGCCCTGGGGGAGTTCAGACGGTCCAGGCGCCTGGCAGCGGAGCTGGCCAGGCGCACGGGCCGGCCGGCAGGTGTGCTGGAAACCTCGACGCTGCACGCGTTCGTGGACGGCTGGGCGGCACTGACCGCCCGGCCGACCGCCGCGCTCATCGACGAGGCCTCCTACCCCATCGGCCGGATCGGGTTGCGTGCCAGCGGTCTCGTCGCGACAGCCGTCCGCCACTTCGATCCGATCCATGTGTCCGAGGTGGTACGCAGATTGCCGTCGGGACGGCGACCGGTGTTGCTTGTGGACGGTATGTGCCCGGGTTGTGGCCGGCTCGCCCCGCTCGACGAACTCGCGACTGTGCTGGCTCAACGCCGTGGCGTGATTCTGGTGGATGAAACACAGGCCTTGGGAGTCGGCGCCACGGCATCGCTGGGGATGCCGTCGTCGGCGCCGATCATCGCGGTGGCGTCAACCGCGAAGGGGTACGGCGTACCACTTGCCGTGTTGGCAGGTCCGTCTTCGTTGGTGTCCCACGTTCGGCGCTCGGCACCGAGCCGGTTGCACAGCAGTGGCCCGTCGGCGGCCGCGGAGGCGGCGCTGGCCCGTGCGTTGGCCGCTGACCAGGCCGAAGGCGAGCAGCGCAGACAGGTCTTGGCCGACCTGATCGCGCTGTTCCGCTCGGGGTTGCGTCAATGCCGCCTGCCGATGGCCGACGGTGGCCGGTGGCCCATGCAGACCGTTCCGGTACCGGCGGCTTCCTGCTCTTTCGTCCATGCTTCCCTGCTGCGAAACGGAGTTCGTACCGTGGCTGTCAACCGTCGGTGCCGCGCCGGGCTTGGCATCGCGTTCCTGCTCAATGCCGGGCACACATCCGCCGACATCTCTCGCGCTGTTGACGCGCTCGCGCAAGCGTTTTCTGAGCTGTGGGCGGCGTGATGACCGGTCTCGCCGACGACTTGGCAGCGCTGCAACGACTGCCGACGGTAAGTGCGGACGACAGCTGCTCACCTGCTCTGCGCCAGGCCGAGATATGGCTGAGTGACCGGCTCGCCTCCCTTGGCGCGCAACGAATCCTGATGCCTGGTCCAGTCGTGGCTGCAGAACGCAAAGGAGACCCGGCAGCCCCTACCGTGCTGATTTATGGTCACTACGACGTTGTCCCCGCTGGGCCACGGGACCGCTGGGCCAGGCCGCCGTACGCGGCGGTCCGGACCGGCCGGACACTCTGGGGACGCGGCGCCAGCGACGACAAAGGACCAGTTGTGGCCGGGTTGTACGCGGTGGAGAAGCTGACCGCTCCGGGTCGGCGGGTCACCCTGAAGTTCCTCTACGACGGCGAAGAGGAAATCGGCAGCCCAACACTGTCCCGCCTGTCAAGACGCCTGCACGGCTGGCTTTCCGATGTGGACGCTGTGCTGATCTGCGACACCGAGGCCACAGAGACAGGAAGGCCGACACTGACCTGTTCGCTGCGCGGAGGCCTCACTCTCGACCTGACGGCCACTGGGAGCGGCCGCACACTGCACGCGGGCCGTTATGGCGGAGCCGTGCCCAATCCAGCACAAGCACTGGCGATGGTGATCGCGTCGCTCCACAAACACGACGGCACAGTTGCCGTTCCAGGATTCTACGAAGGCGTTCGGCTGCCGGCGTCGATCGTGACAGCCGATCACGAGGCCAGGCTCGCCCCCGTGGCCACGTCAGGCTGGGGCGAACCCTGCCGCACCGCGACCGAACGCGTCACGACCCGTCCGGCAATCGTGGTCACCAGCTTGCGTACAAGCCCAGCCCCCTGGCACGCCATCCCGGCGAAGGCAACCGCCAGAATCAACATCAGACTGGTCCCCGGCCAGCAACCGGAACGGATAACGGGCCTGCTCATCACCCATCTGACAGCCAACCGCCCGCCAGGCATCCAGCTACGCCTCGACCCTCTCATCCAAACCGGGCCATGGCAGCTCACCGACGTGCGGCACCCAGCCATCCAGGCAGCACGCGCGGCCGTAAAAGCGACCTGGGGAAGCGAACCCGCCCTTGTCCGAAGTGGAGGGTCCATCGCGGCCGTGCCGTTACTGGCCAGGCTGACGCCCCAGGCCGCCCTGCTTTTGCTGGGCTTCACCCTCCCCAGCGACCACGCGCACAGCGTGAACGAGCACGTCGACCTCACCCGGCTGGCACGCGCCGCGAACACCCTGGCCGGCCTTGTCGACAGCCTGGGTGCTACGAGGCCGTTTGTGTCCACGTGACCGGCAGTTCGTGGACGCCGTAGATGTTCATGTCAGTCCTGAGTTTCACCTCGGCGGCGGGGACAGCGAGCTTGAGGGTCGGGAAACGGCGCAGCAATCCGTCGAAACCGGCGCGCATCTCGATGCGGGCCAGTTGCTGGCCGAGGCATTGGTGGATGCCGTGGCCGAAGGAGACGTGACCGCGAGCCTGGCGGCGCACGTCCAGGGTGCTGGGGTTCTCGAACCGCTGGGGGTCGTGGTTGGCGGCCAGCAGCGCGACCACCACGGTCGATCCCTTGGGGATCGTTTCGCCGCCGAGTTCGAGATCCTCGGTGGCGTAGCGGTAGAAGACGTCGGCAACCGACAGGTAGCGCAGGAGTTCCTCGACGGCACCGGGCATCAGGTCCTTCTCGGCGCGCAGTGCGGCCAGCTGCTCGGGGTGCTCCAGCAGCGCGAAGGTACCCAGCGCCAGCATGTTGGCGGTGGTCTCGTGGCCGGCGAGCAGCAGCAGGAAGGCGACGCCGGTCAGCTCCTCGATGGTGAGGTCCTCCTGGGCGGCCAGGTCGGACAGGATGTCCTCGCCGGGCTGGGCGCGTTTGGCCATGACCAGTTCGGCGAGGTACGTGGTCAGGGCGCCGACCACGGTGATCTTCTCCTCCAGCGGCAGGTCCCTGGTCATGAATCGGGTGGAGTTGGTCTGGAAGGTCTCCCGGTCCTCGTACGGGACGCCGAGCAGTTCGCAGATCACCAGCGAGGGCACCGGCAGTGCGAACTCCTTGACCAGGTCGACCGGTGGGGTCAGGCGTGCCAGCTCGTCCAGCTGCCGCTCGACGATGTCCATGATGTGCTCTTCGAGCATTTTCATGCGTTTGACGGTGAACGCGCCGATGAGCCGTTTCCGCAGGCGGGTGTGGTCCGGCGGATCCATCGAGACGAACACGCCGGGCATCTGCGGGGACGGCTCGACGGGGGTGGGCATGCCTGGGGTCTCGTAGGGCACGTGGACGACGCCGATGTCCAGGCGGGAGCTGAACCGGGTGTCGGCCAGGACCTGGCGGACGGCGTCGTGGCCGGTGACGAGCCAGCCCTCGTGACCGTCCGGGAACACCAGGGGGCTGACCGGGCGGGCCTCGCGCAGCCGGGTGAGCTGGCTGGACGGGTCGAAAGGGCTCACATCGCGTTGCATGGGAAGGCCGTGTGGGACGGGAACCGTCTGAGTCACCGGATTTCCTTTCGGTGGTGGTTGTGACGACCACGTTCGCCGACCGTCCTGACATGGGCCTGACACGGCTCAGACACCCAGGTTTCGGGCCGCTTTGCGGGCTTACCGGTCGTTCACGGCAGAATCAGTCGCGTGCGGATCGGGATGCTTGGACCCTTTGAGGTCGACACTGGCGACGGCGGTGTGGCGGAAGTGCCGGGTGCCCGGTTGCGCGCGCTGTTGATCGCACTCGCCCTCGAACCTGGCCGGGTGGTACCGAAGGCGACGCTGGTCGACTGGATCTGGGGCGAGAACCCGCCCGCTGACGCGGCGAACGCGTTGCAGCGCTTGGCATCCAGGCTACGGAGGGCGCTGCCGGACGGCGTTGTCGACGGGCAGGTGGGCGGCTACCGGTTGATGGTGGAACCCGACGCGGTCGACGCTGTGCGGTTCGAACGCCTGGTCGGTCAGGCACGCGGTGGCGAGGATTCCCAGCAGGCGAAGTTCCTGCGTGAGGCCCTCGGGTTATGGCGTGGCGCGGCCATGCAGGACGTCGGCCTGCAGGACAGTGAGGCATTCGACGCGGCCGTCGCCCGGCTCGACGGGCTGCGCCTGGCCGCGATGGAGGACCGGTTCGAAGCCGAGACCCGCCTTGGTCGCGGTGCCGAGTTCGTCACGGAACTGACCGACTTGGTGGCCACGCATCCCGTGCGGGAGCGGCTCGTCGCCTCGCTGATGCGTGCCCTCGGCGCGGCAGGTCGCAGCACCGAGGCGCTGACCGTGTACCAGCGTGCGCGGGAAGCCCTCGCCGACGAACTGGGCGTCGACCCCTCCCCAGAGCTGTCCGCATTGCACGTCGCGCTGCTGCGGGGCGAGGTGGGACGGCAAGTGGAGGACAGCCGTAACAGCAACCTGCGTGCCGAGCTGACCAACTTCATCGGCAGGGACGCCGATGTCGCCGTGGTCCGCGAACTCATCGCCGACCATCGGCTCACCACGTTGATCGGCCCGGGTGGCTCAGGGAAGACCAGGCTGGCCACGGAAACCGTGCGCGGGCTGGTCGACGACCTGCCGGACGGGGCCTGGATGGTGGAGCTCGCATCCATCGGTGCGGGCGGTGACGTTGCCCAGGCGACGCTCTCCGCGCTCGGCCAGCGGGACGGGCTGTTCAGCGGGTCACCGGACGCGGAGCCGACGGACCGGGTCATCGCCGCGGTCCGTGACCGGGAAGCACTGCTGATCCTGGACAACTGCGAGCATGTGATCGAGGCGGCGGCGAAGTTCGCCCATCAGGTGCTGGGGGAGTGCCGCCGGCTGCGGATCCTCGCGACGAGCAGGGAACCGCTCGGCATCACCGGTGAGGCACTGTGGCAGGTCGTGCCGCTGGCGCTGCCTGCGGAGAACGCCGCTCCCGCCGAGATCGAGTCCTCAGCGGCCGTCCAGCTGCTGCGGGACCGAGCCGGCGCGGTGCGTAAGGACCTCGTGGCCGACGTCCGGACGTTGTCGACCATGGCGCGTGTCTGCCGGGCGCTGGACGGTATGCCGCTGGCCATCGAACTCGCCGCGGCCAGGTTGCGCACCATGACCCTCGATCAGCTCGCCGATCGGCTCGACGACCGGTTCCGCCTGCTGACCGGCGGCAGCCGTACGGCGTTGCCGCGGCACCGGACGTTGCGTGCGATGGTCGACTGGAGCTGGGAACTGCTCACCGATGCCGAACGGATGGTCCTGCGCAGGCTCTCGGTGTTCGCCGGTGGCGCGAGCCTGGAAGCGGCCGAACGTGTCTGCGCGGACGATCCGGCCGGTGCGGGGGACGTGCTCGAGCTGCTGACCGCGTTGACCGAGAAATCCTTGGTGGTCACCAAGGACGAGGGGGCACCGCGCTACCGGATGCTCGGCACGATCAAGGAATACGCCGGCCAGCGGCTGACCGAAGCGGGCGAATCGGACCTGGCGCGTCGTGCGCACCTCGCGTACTTCACCGAACTCGCCGAAACCGCGGAGCCGCACCTTCGCCGCGCTGAGCAGGTGGAATGGCTCGCCAAGCTCAAGGTCGAGCACGACAACATCGGTGCGGCCATGCGTGGTGCGCTCGCGGCAGGCGACGCACAGGGAGCGATGCGGCTCGCGGCTGTCGGTGGCTGGTACTGGTGGCTTGGCGGCCGCAAGGCCGAGGGCACTGAACTGCTCATGGCGGCGGTCGATATGCCTGGCGAGGTGGCCGATGAGATCCGGGCCCAGGTCTACGCGTTCGCCGCGGGGTTCATGAGCGCCGGGCGGCGCAACCAGTACAACGCGGAGGAGTGGATCCGCAAGGCGACCCACTTCGGCCGGCTCAGTCAGAGCCGTCACCCGGTGATGGGGCTCACCGCCGCACTGGAACGCCTGCTGGATGGGCCGGACGCGTTCGTGGCCGCGTTCGAACCGGTGCTCGCCGACGAGGACCCCTGGGCACGCGCGATCGCCCGGTTACAGCTCGGTAAGCAGCGGATCCTGCTTGGCCAGGACGAGGAGGAAGCGGACGCGTACCTGGAAATGGCGTTCGCCGAGTTCCGTGCGCTCGGCGAACGGTGGGGGGTCTCGTTCGCCTCGACGCAACTGGCCGATCGGCTTGCCATGCGGGGCGAGTTCGCCAGCGCGTGCGAGCACTACGAACAGGCAATCGCAGCCGTCACCGAACTCGGTGCCATCGAGGATGTCGTGCCGATGCGGTCGCGGCAGGCCCAGTTGTACTGGGTGGCAGGAGACAAGGAGTCGAGTGCGGCTGCCATGGCGGAGGCGCAGCGGTACGCGGAACGGATCGCCTGGCCGGATGCGCTGACTGAGCTGGCCCTGGCGAAGGTGGAGCTCGCGCGCTGGAACGGTGACGCCGAGGAGGCACTCCGGCAACTCGGCATAGCCGCTGCCCTGCTGGGCGACACCGAGCAGGCGAACATCCACGTGATGACACAGGACACGCTCGGCTACCTCGCCGAGAACCTCGAAGAGGCAAGGCAACACCGCATCGCGGCCTTCGAGGCGGTGTCCGAGTCGGGCCATGCCCCTTTGGTCGCGCAGGTACTTGTCGGAATCGCGGACCTGGCCCTGCGCGAAGAACAGTACGAGCAGGCCGCACGGCTGCTCGCGGCGAGCGACCACGTGCGTGGACTGCCGGACCGGTCCCAGCCGGACGCCGCCCGGATCGAGCGGGACGCGCGGAATCGCCTCGGTGACAAGCGATTCACCGAGGCGACTCAGCAAGGGGCGCAAGCGGACTGGCGTGAACTGGCCGCGGTCACGCTCGCTTGCTGAACTTCGTGCGTGCCCACACGTAACCGACCACAGCGATCCCGACGCACCAGGCGATCGCTGCGATCGTGTGCCCGGACGACGGTGTGCCGTTGAGGAATCCGCGCACAGATTCGATGATCGGCGTGAACGGCTGGTATTCCGCGAACTCCCGGATCCCGGGGCCCATCTTGTCGGCCGGCACGATCGCGCTGGACAGAAACGGCAGCATCAGCAGCGGCACACTGGCGAAGCCTGCGGACTCGGCGGTTTTCGCGGCCAGTCCCAAGGCCACGATGAGCCAGCTGACCGCGAAACTCGTCAGCAGCAGGACCCCGGCCACGGCGAGCCACTGCGGAAAGGTCGCGGACGGGCTGAATCCCATCAGGAAGGCCACCCCGACGATGACTGCCAATGCCACCACGGTGCGCACCATGGTGGCCACGACATGGCCGGTCAGCACCGCGCCCCGGGAGACGTCCATGACCTTGAACCGGTTGATGATTCCCTTTGCCATGTCCGAGTTCACGGCGACCGCGGTGGCCGAGAGGCCGTACGCGAGGGTCATCATGAGCATGCCGGGTGTCGCGTAGTCGATGTAGTCGGTGCCGACGCTGAAAGCGTCCCCGAACACGTACACGAAGATCAGCATCATGATGATCGGCATGAAGATCGCGTTGAACAGCGTGACGGGATTGCGGACGGTGTGCTTGAAGTTGCGGCGCAGCATGATCGCCGAAGCGGTGCTCATTTCGAGGCCTCCGTGCTTGAATGACCGGTCAGGGCAAGGAAAACGTCGTCGAGGTCCGGCATGTGCACGGTGAACTCCTCGGCATCGATCGCGTACTCGTCGAGCCGGTCCAGCAGTCCCCGCACGGATTTGACGCCACCATCACTGGGCACCCGCAGCACCAGGCTCTCCGAATCCGGGGTGGACCCGGTCAGAACCCGCGTCGCCGCGTCAAGCTGGACGGTGCCGGCGAACCGGAACCGGACGTGGCCGCCGGGGATCTGCCGCTTGAGCTCGTCGGGAGTGCCCTCGGCGACCAGCCGGCCCTGGTCGAGCACCGCGACCCGGTCAGCGAGCTGGTCGGCCTCCTCCAGGTACTGAGTGGTGAGAAAGATGGTCATCCCGTCGGCCACCAACTCACGGACGATGTTCCACATAGTCCGGCGGCTGCGCGGATCCAGTCCCGTCGTCGGCTCGTCCAGGAAAACGATCCGAGGCCGGCCGACCAGCGTCATCGCCAGATCCAGTTTCCGCCGCATACCCCCGGAATAGGTCGAAGCCAGCTTGCCGGCCGTCGCCTCCAGATCGAACCGTCTCAGCAAGTCCTTGACGACCCGCTTGTCCTTGAGATGGAGAAGATCCGCCATCAGCTGAAGGTTCTCCTCCCCGGACAGCAGCTCGTCCACCGACGCGAACTGCCCAGTGACCCCGATCGCCGCCCGCACCTTCCTGGTCTCGGACGCGATGTCATATCCGGCAACACGCACAGTCCCACCGTCAGAATCCAACAAGGTGGTCAGTACATTCACCATCGTCGTCTTACCGGCCCCATTCGGGCCGAGCAGAGAGAAAACCGTACCCGCCCGCACATCCAGATCGATGCCGTCGAGCACGACCTTGTCCCCATAGGCTTTCCTCAGCCCCGAAGCAACAATCGCTGAACTCGTCATGCGCCCACTGTCACCGCCCACCCTGACACAGCCCTGTCCCCCACCTGACACAGCCACTGACACACAGCCCCGTGGTGGCGGGGTGCACGACGCCGGACGAGCCTCCGCGGCCGACAACAGCACAGACGGAACCTGCGAAGGCCGAGATTCCGGTGGATCGTGTCGAGGCTGCTGTGCTGGCGAAGTTGCGAACATCAGCAGAGAGTCCGAAGTGGAGCCTGCCCTCCCGGCATCGTCGGGAAGTACTTTGCCTGACGGCTTTACCGCGTGCCCGCTGGGAATTCCTCGATGCCGACGACCCGCAGGAGTTCCAGCCGTTCGCGGGCCTCGTCGTTCGCCGGGGTGAGCACCAGCAGTTGCTGGCGCTGGTCGGGTGTGACCAGGGTTTCGCAGTCCATCAGCATGGGGCCGACTCGCGGGTGCAGCAGGGTCTTGCGGTCGGCGCGCCGGACCTCCACCTCGTGCTCCGCCCAGAGTCGGCGGAAGTCGGCGCTCGCGGCCTGCAACCGGTCGACGAGGCCGGTGACTGTGGGATCGCCGGAGCGACGGCCGACGACTGCGCGTAGGTCGGCGACGAGCCGACGAGCGTGGTACTCGTGCTCCTCGGGCGAGTGGACGGTGCGGGCATCGGGGTCGGTGAACCACCGGTATATGAGGTAGCGCTGGTCGCCGGTGAAAACCGTGTGGTCGGCTGTCAGCAGGACGGCTGCGTGGTTTTGGGCGAGGACTTCGCTCAGGTCGGAGAGCACCATGGCCGGCGTGTCGCCGAGCAGGTCGAGCATGCGCATCAGGCCGGCGCGGGCCAGGCGGGCCACGCCGGCAGCGGGCGGGGGCTGGTGACCGGCCAGGTGGAACAGGTGATCGCGTTCGTCGTCGGACAGGCGCAACGCCCGGGCCAGCGCGGCCAGTAGCTGTGTCGAAGGCTGGCTGCTGCGGCCCTGCTCAAGGCGTACGACGTAGTCCACCGACATGCCGGCGAGCATGGCCACCTCTTCCCGGCGCAGGCCGGTGGTGCGGCGGCGAGGGCCGTGCGCGATGCCGACCTCGGCCGGCCGGATTGCCGTACGGCGGCGGCGTAGGAAGTCGGCGAGCTCGTCACGTTGCATGGCTCCATGGTCTCTCGCAGCGGCGAGCTCATCCAGGGAGCCGCGCTCCCACGATGAACTCTCCGCTCCCGCGCGTCGCGGCGCTGGCCCATGGTGGGTGACAGATCGACGACGAAGGAGAAAGTAATGCAGTCACGAACCCTGGGCCTGGGCGCGATGGGTATGTCCGGTGCTTACGGCGTTGCCGACCGCGCGGAGAGCATCGCCACCGTGCACGCCGCGCTGGAGGCCGGTGTCACACTGATCGACACCGGCGACTTCTACGGCATGGGCGACAACGAGTTGCTGCTCGCGCAGGCGTTGCGCGGCCGGGATCGCGGCAGCTACCAGCTGAGCGTCAAGTTCGGCATGCTGCGCGGGCCAGGTCCGCAGTTCGGCGGGCAGGACTGCCGCCCGGAGGCGGTGAAGAACTTCCTGGGTTACTCCCTGACCCGGCTGGGCACCGACTACATCGACGTCTATCGTCCCGCCCGGCTCGACCCGGCGGTACCGATCGAGGAGACGGTGGGCGCGATCAAGGAGATGATCGACGCCGGGTACGTGCGGCACCTCGGCCTTTCCGAGGTTGATGCTGCGACCATCCGCCGGGCACACGCCGTGCACCCGGTCACCGACCTGCAGATCGAATACTCGCTTATTTCTCGCGCGGTGGAGGCGGACGTCCTGCCCACGCTGCGGGAGCTCGGCATCGGCCTGACCGCGTACGGCGTCCTCGGCCGTGGCCTCATCTCCGGGCACTGGTCCACCGGCCGCACCGCCGGCCCAGGGGACAGCCGCAGCGTCAGCCCCCGGTTCTCCAGCGAGAACGTGGAACACAACCTGGCCCTGGTGGAGGCTCTGCGCAGGGTCGCCGAGGCGAAGGGGTGCACAGTCGCTCAGCTGGCCATCGCCTGGGTTGCCGCACAGGGCAAGGACATCGTGCCGCTGGTCGGCGCACGCACCCGCGAGCGACTGGCCGAAGCGCTGCCCGCGATGGAGCTCGACCTCACCGAGGACGACCTCGTCGAGATCGAGAAGGCCGTGCCGGCAGGCGCGGCACGCGGCGACCGGTACCCGGCCATGTTCATGTCCGGACTCGGTGTGGGCAACTGAATTCCGGGCTTTGTGGACTCGGTTGGCCAATCTCGAACAGAGGAACTCGTCGGTGGCCGTCACGGCCACCGACGAGCACTGCTCAGGGGTTCGAAATGCCCTGTGCGAACTGAACCAGGTCCGCCTGGGTGAACCCGAGGGCGTCCGGCACGTCGATGCTGAGGTTTCCGTGCCCTGGCAACGGCACCCACAGGATCGTGACCCCGTTCTGGTGGCTGACCAGGCCCGTGCGGTCGCCGACCGATACGGGGTCGCCGACCTTGCCGACGTCGTTGCCCGTGCGGCTGACAATGATCGGGCCGCTGTCGCCCCCTTTCTCGGAGGCGAACGCCACGGACTCGTCGACGGCGCCGTCCGAGGTGGCGGCGACCTTCATGCCCGCGGGAAGCCAGGCGAAGTCAAGTGGCATGGGGATCGGCTGGGGGTCCGGGCGCAACTCCTGCGCGTAACGCACCACGTCCGCCTCGGGCACGACGCCCGATTCCACCACTACCCACTGGCCGGGCTTCTCCTGCCAGGTGACCTTGACCTTGTCCTTCATCCGGGTCACCGTGGCGGACATGCCGCGCACAGTGGTGGTCGTCGAGCCGGTCGCCTGACCGTCGGTCGGCAGCTTCGGGTCGGAAACGACATAGACGTCCGGACCCGACGGGATATGGCGGTTATTGCTGGACGACGTCAGCTTCGTGCCCGCACCCTGGCGACCGAGCCGGTAAGCGTGCGCCTTGCCCGGCGTGAACGGGAACGTGCCGAGCGACGGCGCAGGCCCAGGCACCAATTTGCCCGCATTCGCCGGACTGCTCGTGGTGGGCACGACCGGGCTGGCGGCGACATCGAGCTGCCCTCCCGGTCCCGGTCCACCCGCCTGCAGGAGGTACGGCGTGGCCACACCCGCCGCGACCACAGCCGCCGCGGTGGCACCGATCCAGCCATTGCGGCTCCGGCGGCGCGCCGACGCGACTACACCGTCAGCCAGATCGGCAGGAGGAACGAGCGTGGGCGGCATCGGCAGCGCGTGCAGCCGGTCGCGGAGCTTGTCGGGGTGGGTCATAACCATGCCTCCTGTGAGGTCGGTGAATCGGCAAGAGAGGGCTCGAGAGCACGCAGCTTCGCCAGGGCCTTGGAGGCCTGGCTGCGGACAGTGCCCAGCGATATGCCCAGGACATCGGCGACTTCCGCCTCGGACCGGTCCTCGTAGTAACGCAGCACCACGACGGCACGCTGCCGGGGAGGCAACTGCCAAAGAGCGGCTATCAGCGCGTCCCGTGCGGCAATCTGCTCAGCATGGTCACCACTCGCAGCCCGTTCGGGCGGCTCAGCAACCGGCGACTCCGGCCGACGAGCCCGTAACCGCCACCATCGCGCCTGGTAGTTGTACATCGCACGCCGGACATAGGCATCGGGCTGATCCCGCCGACGGATGCGCGACCAACGCCGCGCGGTCCCCATCAACGCGGTCTGCAGCAGGTCCTGCGCATGGTGCACGTTCCCAGTCAGCAGGTATGCCGTGCGCAGCAACACAGGCGACCGGGCAGTCACGAAGTCGTGGAACTCCCGCTCGTCCTCTGGACTCATCTGTTCTCCCTCGTTTCACCCCTTCAGACACCACCGAGCCACGCCGCAATGCCCCGAAGGAAAAAGTCGGCGAAAAAAGTTCGAGGCCCGTGTCGATCGGCCGAGGACCCCTTCGACCTATGGGTGCGAGCCAGGCAGAGAGCCTGACCGACCAGCCCAGAAGGGACCCACCGATGGCCACCCAGATCTTCGTGAACCTGCCGGTCAAGGATGTCGCCGCGGCGCAGCGGTTCTACACCGGACTCGGCTACTCGATCAACCCGCAGTTCACCGGCGACCAGTCAGCCTGCATCGTGATCAGCGAGCACATCACAGCCATGCTGCTGTCCGAACCCCACTTCAAGGACTTCACCGACAAAGAGATCGCCGACGCAACCAAGACTACCGAGGTGATCATCGCGCTGAGCGCCGAAACCCGAGCCGCAGTCGACGAACTCGCCGACAAAGCCCTCGCCGCAGGCGGCTCCGAACCAAAAGCCCCCCAGGACCACGGATTCATGTACGTACGCACCTTCACCGACCTCGACGGCCACCACTGGGAGACAGCCTGGATGAACACCACCCAGAACCAGGGGTGAACACAGCAGCGGACTTCGCCGGAAACCCTGCCTGTGGGGCGGGGTTTCCGGCAAAGCGGGTGAGGCCAGTTCGAGTGCCCCGCACGGGCGTCAGCTGTCCGCGAGGTCCTGACCGAGGAGTTGTCCCGTGCGCTCGATGCAGCGCATCCGAGCGGGAGAGAAGTCGTACGGCATCTTGGTGAACGCTTCGAAGGCGCTCATCTGCGTGTCGTGCTCCCCGTCCAGATCGCCGTCGATCTCGAAGAGCTTCTCCTCGGCCATATCCAGCCCAGCAGCCTCGATGGCCTGGCACAGGGCCTTATGGTGGGCGTATCGCTGTGTGGCAAGTTCTTCGACGCGCGGATCATCAGGCTCGACGCCGTCGTCGAGGGCGGCCTCAGCCGCGTCGAGCCGGTCCTCCTCAGCCCGCAGGCCAGGATGGGTAGCCAGCGCGATGAACGTACTGGCCTGGACGGCGGCGCCCAGCGGGCCGAAGATCCGTTCCGTGACCAGCAGGGCATCCAGCTCGGAGGGACGCAGCGCACCAGGAGGCAGGTGGCTGAGCCGGTCCGTCACCAGGTCGGAAAGCAGCCCCAGCGGGCTACCCACGGCCCGCAGGCGCTGGATGGCCACGCGCTGACGTCTGATGGCGGCCTCCTGGACAGCCAAGGTTTCGTCCAGGAGGCCCAGGTTTTCCTCGAGGTCCCGGGTCTCGTCGAACGCGGCCCGCATATCGTCAAGCCTGATCCCAACCCCTGCCATCTTGCGGATCCACAGCAGACGGATCATGTCGTCGTAGCCGTAGCGGCGCCGGCCGTCCCCGCCACGCTCAGGCTCCCGAAGCAGCCCAATCTGATGGTAGTGGCGGATGGCGCGCGGAGTTGTCCCGGCGAAGGCGGCAGCATCACCGATCTTGACCTGACGCGGAGGCGTGACGGAAAGGTACATCAAAAACGGACCCTTTCATGCTGTGATGCCCCAAGAACAGCACATGCCGCAACGGCACGTGCAACCCCACCCAGGCCCCACCAACAGCCAAGCCGGACACCACCCAGCCGCCACCGGGACTGATCAAAGCGACGAACAATGGTTGCCGAGGCGAAGGCGCGAGCCCCGGTTAGCGCCCCTGGTCGCGAACCTGGCCCGGTTACCGAGCCCTGGAAACGGCTAGCCACATAAGACTATCCACTCCGGACACTGGCGGGATCGTTCGCAAGACCGAACTTCAAAGTGGACGCCGGTCAAGCTCGACAACACCGGAACAACCATCGGCGGTCAGGCCGGCAGGGCGGTATTGTCCGCCTGGATGCGCCGTACGGCAGGAGGATCGTTGTGACCGACCGTCAGCAAGCGACCACTTCGGACACTGGATCGGCTGTGCGGCTCGCCTTGATCGTCGGTGCGCTCGGGGTGGTGTTCGGCGATATCGGGACGAGCCCGATCTATACCATTCAGACGGTGTTCAATCCGGGTGATCCCCATCCGGTACCGGTCAGCACGGAGAATGTGTTCGGGATTGTCTCGCTGGTGTTCTGGTCGGTGATGATCATCGTCACGGTCACCTATATATTGCTGGCGATGCGGGCGGACAATGATGGTGAGGGCGGCATTATGGCCCTGATCACGTTGTTGCGGCGGTGGAGTGCGCAGCGGGGGCGCCGGGCGGCCGCCGTGCTGGCCGGGGTGGGTATTTTCGGGGCGGCCTTGTTCTTCGGCGACAGTATGATCACTCCGGCCATCTCGGTGCTGTCGGCGGTGGAGGGGCTCAAGGTTGTCGAGGAGTCGCTGGACGAGCTGGTCGTGCCGATCACCGCAGTGATCATTGTGCTGCTGTTCCTGGTGCAGAAGCGGGGGACCGCGGCGGTCGGGCGGGTGTTCGGGCCGGTGATGATCGTCTGGTTCGTGGCGATCGGCGCCTGCGGCGTTGCCGGTATCGCGCATCATCCCGATATTCTCAAAGCGTTGTCGCCGATGTACGCGTTGAATTTCCTCGTTGGCAATTTCGGTATCGCGTTCTTCGCATTGGCAGCTGTTGTGCTCGCGGTGACGGGTGCTGAGGCGTTGTACGCCGATATGGGGCATTTCGGCCGACGGCCGATCACGCGGGCCTGGCTGATTCTGGTGTTTCCCGCGTGTGTGCTCAGCTATATGGGCCAGGGCGCGCTGATCCTCGAGGATTCCCGCAATATCAGCAGTCCGTTCTTCCTGCTTGTGCCCGAGTGGGGACGGTTGCCGATGGTTGTGCTGGCCACGGCGGCCACGGTGATCGCGTCCCAGGCGGTGATCACCGGCGCGTTCTCGGTGGCGTCCCAGGCCGCCCAGCTCGGCTATCTGCCCAGGCTGAGGATCGCGCACACGTCGGAGTCCCGAATCGGGCAGATCTACGTTCCGTGGGTGAACTGGCTGCTGATGGTCTCGGTGCTCACGCTGGTGTTCGCGTTCCGCAGCTCGGCGGCGTTGGCGTTCGCGTTCGGCATGGCGGTGACGGGGACGATCACCATCACGACTTCGTTGTTCCTCTACGTTGCCCGCCAACGGTGGCACGCGCCGCTGTGGCTGGTCGGTGCTGGCGGAGGGCTGCTGATCGCGGTGGATCTGTTGTTCCTGGCGGCCAACATGACCAAGCTTGTGCACGGCGCGTGGTTGCCGCTGCTGATCGGCCTCACGATGTTCACGGTCATGAACACCTGGCAACGGGGCCGCGAGATCGTCACCAGCGAACGCGAACGGCGCGAAGGGTCACTGCACGAGTTCATCGACCAGTTGCGCAACGGGAAAAAGCCGATGCGGCGAGTCCCTGGCGCGGCGATCTTTCTAAATCGGGGCAAACGGACGGCGCCGTTGGCGATGCGGGCCAATGTGGAGCACAACCACGTGCGGCACGACCATGTCGTGATCATGTCGATCGAAACCGAGCCGGTGCCGCGTGTTCCGGCCGATCAACGGGTCGTCGTGGACGACCTCGGCTACGCCGACGACGGGATCACCCACGTCACAGCCAAGTTCGGCTACGCGGAAACCCCCGATGTGCCGGGCGCGCTCGCGATGCTGGACCCGGCCACGACCGAAGGAAGAATCCCGCTCGACCAGGCGTCCTACTTCCTGTCCAAGATCGAACTGCAGCGCGGCGATCGGCCGACGATGGCAGCCTGGCGCAAGCGGCTTTTCATCGCCACCTCGTACATAGCTGCTGATGCCGCCGAACACTTCGCCCTGCCACGGGAACGCACGGTCATCATGGGCGCGCACATCGACGTGTAAGGATGCAGGGACTCTGCTGACGCCGCACGAACGATCGGAGAACCATGAAAATCGTCGTCATCGGTGGTAGTGGTCACATCGGTACCTTCCTCGTCCCCCGGCTGGTGCGTGCCGGGCACGAGGTCGTCAACATCAGCCGTGGGACCCACAAAACCTATGCCGACGCCCCCGAATGGCAGCAAGTTCGTCAGGTTGTCGCCGACCGTGAACAAGAGGACCGCGAGGGCACGTTCGGGGATCGGGTCGCGGAGCTGCAGGCCGATGCCGTCATCGACCTGGTCTGCTTCACCCTCGGATCGGCGACCGCGCTGGTCGACCGGCTTCGCGGGACGGCCGGGCACTTGCTGCACTGCGGGACGCTCTGGCGATACGGTCCGAGCCGGCAGTTGCCGATCTCCGAGCACACCGGCTCCGGCACGGCGCCAGTCGGGGACTACGGCATCCAGAAGGACCTGATCGCGCGGATGCTGAAGGAGGAAACCGCCTCCGGCGGGCTGGTGACCACATCCCTGCACCCCGGTCACATCGTCGGGCCCGGCTGGCACCCGATCGGGCCGCTCGGGAACCTGGATCCTGCCGTCTGGTACACCCTTTCGGCCGGAGAGCCGTTGGAGATCCCCGGGATCGGGGTCGAGCTGATGCATCACGTGCACGCTGACGACGTTGCCCAGGCATTCGAGAAAGCAGTCGAGCGCCGGGACGCGGCCGCCGGTGAGGACTTCAACGTCGTCGCCCCGACCGCGCTCAACGTCCGTGGCTACGCCGAAATCGCCGCCTCCTGGTTCGGGCAGACCGCGACGCTGGAAACAGTGACCTGGGACCACTTCCGCCGATCCACCACGCCGGAGTACGCGGAAGCCGCCTGGGACCACCTCTTGCGCAGCCACTGCCTCACCATCGAGAAAGCCATCAAGCTCCTCGGCTACGCGCCACGGTACGAGCCCGAAGAGGCAGTACTCGAATCCGTCCGATGGCTCATCGAACACGATCAGCTGAGTGTCGCCGGCCCGCTGAGGGAAGGCTGACAGCGTTCTTGGCGCCACTGTCCACAGTGGCGCCAAGAACCGGGTTCACTGGCCCCGCAGAGCAGCCAAGGTGATGTAGTCGATGTTGGGGGCGTACTTCGAGCGTTGGCCGTACTCGTTGTACGTCCTGCCATCCCAGTTCGGCAGTTCCTGGGAGGTGAACCGGATGGTGTTCACTCCCGGGCTGAGCCAGACCGGAACGGCCAGGTCGCGGAACTGGTTGAAATGGAACGTGTTCGGGAACTCCACGCGGCGGGGGAGCCCGCCGTTGACGGAGATGTCCGCGTGCCTGGTGACCGGGTCCGGGTTGTAGTGGGTGGGGATGGACTCCTGGGCGTTGGCGTAGCGGACCACCAGAATGTGCTGGCCTGGCCGCTGTGCGGAGACTTTCATGGTGAGCGCGTTGGCCGGGCCGTCGCCCACGGCGGTCACCACTGTCCCGGACGCGAAGGAGAAGTCACCGCTCACCTTGGCCGCTCCGGTGACAGTTCCGGTTTCCGCTTCGACTTTCACCGGCGCGGGTTGCACGGCCGGCATGGTGCGAACGCGGTCGAGCAGGAGATTTCCCATGGTGCCGGTGACGGTGAGCTGGTTGATCCCGGCCGACAGCAACAGTGGCACCGACTGGTTTCGCCGTGTCCCACCGACGATCACGCCGTCGACGTTCTGGCCGTTCAGCTTCACCGACGCAAGGCCGCCCCCGAAGTGGTCGAAGGACACCAGGGCGTGCCCGTCGCGGTCCGCGTGCACCCAGAACGTGGCTGACGCCCCAAACGGCAAGGCCACGACGCCCGGCCCGGAGGAATCGGCTGTACCGTAACGGATCTTGGCCTTGGCGAGGTCCGCGTATTCCGCTTCGTAGCTTGACTGTCCGTCGGTGACCGGGTCGACCAGGGCAAGGTCGATCTTGTCGATGATCGCGTCACCGCGGGTCGTGCCCAGCTGCGGATCGGACGCTGCCAAGGTGATCGTATGCCTACCGGCACCAAGTTGGACGCGTGTGTTCGTGTGGTCCCACACGACCCACCCGTAGGACACTGGCAGTCGTAGCTCTTGTGGTTGTGCGCCGTCGACTCGCAGGAACACGTTGGTCGGACCTTGGGGCACGACGCTGGCGTATTTGTTGTAGGTGCTGGAGAAGACGCTCAGGTCGTAGACACCGTTCTGCGGGACGTCCACGTCGAACGACAGCACCACGTTCGATCCCGTGCGCAAGCCACCGACGTTGTAGACGCCAGAAGTGGCGAACTTACTGACATCGTTGGGGTTTCCCTCCGGCCCGTTGCGGCTCCAGCCCGAGCCGGTGTGGGCGGCGTTCTCGGCCTCGTAAGTGCGGCGCCACGGGGTACTCACCGCGGCCGCGGTACCGCTCCCGCCTGGGCTGAGGATCACCTGGTAGGCCGACATCTCGTTCATTCCGGTGAAGGGCAGCAACACGCTGCCGTCGGCCGCGACCGCGAGTTTGGTGTTCAGCACGGGTGCCGGCTCGGGTGAGTCGCCGACCTGACCGGTCCACGGGATCTCACGCACACTGGCGTGCACGGTGTTGCCGAAGATGTTTCTGTCCACATTGGTGAAACGAACATCGGCCGACCCGTTGGCGCCGCCGAAGATGGCGCGGGACTGCCGCTTGTCGCGGTCCAGCGTGGCGATACCCTGCAGGGTGTACTGCTGGCCAGGGGAAGGCGGCGTGACGCGTACTGTGTTGCCGGTCATCTGGCCGTAGGCGTTGAACAGCCACCACTGGCCGTTGCCCTTGTTGGCCTCGACCGTCGAATCGTTGAGGTTTCCGTCGATGTTCCAGTACGCCAGATCGCCGTCGACTTTGGACTCTTCGAGTGCGGCCATCCACTGGATCATCTGGCCGGGCACGGACAGGTGATATCGGAAGGCGTACTCGTCGATGTTGATCGGCAGCGGCGCGATGCCGAGCTCACGTTCCCAGCCGCGATACGTCGCCACGCTCGATCGCACCGCACCCGGTGACGACAGCTCGTGCCAGGTGATCACGTCCGGCAGGCAGTTGTTCGCCTTGCAGTACTGCAGGAATCCCTTGACCTGGTTGTAGAGCACGCTGGTGTTCGGTCCGGCGATCCGGGCTTTCGGGTCGATGCTCCTGATCAGGCCGTAGACCTGCTGCCACTCCTCGAAGAAGTAGCGCGGGTCGTCCAGCCAGTTGATGTTGTTGTAGCTGTACTGGCCGGTGCCGTACCAGTTGCCCTCCGGCTCGTTGAACGGCACGTAGACGACGTGGTCGCGGTAGCCGGACGCGAGCACCTGGCGGACCTGGGTCTGGACCTTGGCACGGAAGTCGTCGCGGCCTGCCTGCCCCTGGGCGCGCTGGTACGGGAAGCCCCGGTAGATGTCGGTCATGTAGATGTAGACATCCCGGCCGCCGTTGGCCACGAACGGCTTTGCCACCTCGAGTGCGTCCGCGCCGGGGTGCTGCGGGCCGTCCTGGGCCTTGGTCGCGAGCGTCTTGGGGTAGAAGCCCGCCAGGACAGCGTCGCTGGGCACGCCAGGGCCGTAGACCCCGTAGAGCGAACCCGCGGCGCCGCCGTGGAACGGTCCCGTGCTGGTGTCGAGATCGATGGTGAGTGTGCTGGCAGCGGCCGTGCTCACGGTCGCTGTGGGAAGCAGCGCGGTCGACGCGAGTATCACGGACAGCGCGATACCACGGACAGTTCGCCGTTGAACCATGGGTGCTCCGAACAGGTCGGCGGACACAGGAAATCGAACCGGTTCGATTAGCGAGTGAACGTACGCGTGATGAGCGCTGCTAGGCAAGAGGCAGGCGTATCGAAACGGTTCGGCGAACTGTCAGCCGTGACGGGCCCCGGTGCTGGAGCGCAGGGTGATCGCCGGTTCCAGCAGGGCGTGGCGTGGCGTGGCCGACGGATCGTTGATCTGTTCCAGCAGGAGGTCCACGGCAAGCCGGGCCATCTGCCTGGCGGGCACGTCCGCGGCGGTCAGCGGCGGGTAGAAGTCCTCGGCGAGCCGGTCGGCGATCACCCCGGTGAGCGAGAAGGCCCGTGGCACGTCCAGCGCCGCGCGATGCAACGCACGCTGCACGCCGGGCAGCGCGGCCTCGTTGATCGTCACCGCGGCGGTCACTCCCGGCCAGCGCTCGCGGATCTGCTCGAAGCACGCCAGCCCGGCGGCGGGGTCGTCGGCGCAGCACACGTTGTGCGCGGTCAGGCCGCGTTGCCCGGCCGCTTCGAGGAATCCGGCCGTCGAGCGCAGCGCCGGACCATAGCCTGCGGCGACCAGCTCATCGGAGCGGTTGATCAGCACGACGTGCTGATGTCCCAGGTCAGCGAGGTGACGCACGCAGCGGCTGATGAGTCCGGCGTAGTCGACGTCGACCCACCAGGACGCGCCGGGGTGCTCGACGTGGCCGATCGTCACAAAGGGCAGGCCGGCCTGGCTGAGCCGGTCGACCCGCGGGTCCGCCAGCAGGATCTCCATCAGGATGACCCCGTCGACCCGGCGGCCGGTGACGATCCGCTCGAAGGACCGGTCGTGGTCACCCCCGCTGGGGGAGAGCAGCACGTCGTGGTCATGGACCGCGGCCGCCTCCACGACGCTGGCCACGAACTCGAGCTGGACATCGGTCAGCCGGGTGCTCGCCGGGGGGATCACCAGGCCGAACGTCCGGGTGCGGCCTTCGGCCAGCGCGCGGGCGCTGGCGTTGGGCCGGTAGCCCAGTTCGGCGATGACGTCGTTGATCCGGCGCACGGTCGCCGCGGACACCGGCCGTTTGCCGCTCAGGGCGTAGGACACCGTGCTCCGCGACACCCCGGCCCGCTTGGCGATCTCCCCGATGTTCATGTCCGTGTCCCGTCTCCGGGCCCGTCTGGGGGAACCGGTTCGACCTCAGGTCATCGTATGGCATCTCGTACTTGCGCGTGGTCGGCTCGGGGTTTACGTTAGCCGCACTTTCCGCGCATCGAACCGGTTCGATGAACGTCGTCAGTGAAGCCGGCAGGAAGGATCACCATGCACGGCACATCTCTCTCCCGACGACTCCCGGCTGTGCTGGCCGGCCTGGTCGTGTCCCTGGCTGCGTGCTCGTCGGCACCCGATGCCGGTGGCCCCGCCACACCGGGGACCTTCTCGCTCTGGGATCCGTATCCGCAGTTCGACGCCGGTTCCGAGTGGGCGAAGGTGATCGACAAATGCGGGACGGAGGCGGGCGTGAAGATCGAGCGCCAGGCCTACGACACCACCGACCTGACCAACAAGGTCCTGCTGGCCGCGCAGCAACGCACCGCGCCGAATGTGCTCGTCCTGGACAACCCGGTGGTGTCCACGCTCGCCGAAGCAGGCGTGCTCAAAGCCAACCAGGAGGTCGGGCTGGACGCGTCGCAGGCGTCGCCGAACCTGGTGTCCGCCGGATCGCAGGGTGGTCAGACCTACGGCGTGCCGATCGGTGCGAACACCCTGGCGCTTTACTACAACAAGGCCGTGCTCAGCGCTGCCGGTGTCGATCCGGCGGCGGTCAAGGACTGGGCGTCCCTGGACGCGGCGTTGGGGAAGGTGAAGGCCGCGGGCAAGAAGGGCATCACATTCTCCGCGATCGGCACCGAGGAAGGCACATTCCAGTTCCTGCCGTGGTTCTGGGGCTCCGGAGCGGCGCTCACCGATCTCTCCTCGGCCGACGCGGTCTCGGCGCTGTCGCTGTGGAAGTCCTGGCTGGACAAGGGGTACGCGCCGAACTCGGTGGTCAACAACACCCAGACCACCAGCTGGCAGGAGTTCGCGACCGGTGAGTACGCGTTCGCCGAGAACGGCACCTGGCAGTTGCAGAACGCGAAGAAGACCGGCTTCGAGTACGGCGTCATCCCGATCCCCGGCAAGAGCGGCGCCACGGCACCCGCGCCGACAGGTGGTGAGTTCGTGACCGTCACCGTGCAGGACAACAAGGACAGCGAGGCGAAGGCTGGTCGCATCGCCACCTGCCTGACCAGCCCGGACAAGGTGATGGCCACGGACACCGCGCTGACCTACGTCTCGGCCGTGGCGTCCGTGCAGCAGCAACAGGTTGCCGCACAACCGGAACTGGCTGTCTGGGTGGCGGCGGTGAAGAGCGCGAAAGGCCGCACCGGCGACAATCTCGGCACGCGCTATCCGCGGATCTCACAGCCGCTGTGGGGTGCCGTGCAGGCTGCCCTCACCGGTGCGAAGACGCCGGAGGCGGCGCTCAAGGACGCCCAAACCGCTGCGGCGTCAGCGAAGTAGATGCAGGCGCGTTCGCAGGCCGTCGCCCGGCAACTCACCGGATGGGCGTTCCTGGTACCTCTGGTCGCCTACCTGTTGGTGTGTTACGCCTACCCGTTGTTCACCAACATCGACCTGAGCATCCGCAACTACACCGTCCGTACGTTCGTCCACGGCGGCGCGCCGCTGGCCGGGTTCACCAACTACGTCACAGTGTTCGGTGACCCGACCTTCGGCACGGCGTTGATCAACACGGTCGTCTTCACCGTCGCGTCACTGGCTTTCCAGTACGTGATCGGCCTGGCGATGGCCGTGTTCTTCGCCCGCGGCTTCCGGTTGTCGGCGACCCTGCGCGGGCTGTTCCTGGTGCCCTGGCTGCTGCCGTTGATCGTGTCGGCGTCCACCTGGGCCTGGCTGCTCAACAGTGAGTCCGGCCTGGTCAACGCGGCACTGGGACTCGTGGGCGTGGACCCGGTCAACTGGCTGACCTCGCCGTCCTGGTCGCTGGTGTCGGTGACCATCGCCAACATCTGGATCGGCATCCCGTTCAACCTCGCCGTGCTCTACAGTGGACTGCAGAACATCCCCCGCGAGGTGTACGAGGCGTCCTCGTTGGACGGCGCGAGCGGCTGGCAGACCTTCCGGCACATCACCTTTCCCATGCTGCGCCCGGTCTCCGCGATCACCCTGCTGCTCGGCCTGGTCTACACGCTGAAGGTGTTCGACATCATCTGGATCATGACAAAGGGCGGGCCGAGCGGTTCCTCCACCACGCTGGCCACCTGGTCCTACGAACTCGGGTTCGGCAGCATGGTGCCCCGGTTCGGGCCCAGCGCCGCGGTCGGCAACGTCCTCATCCTGATCGCGCTGGCCGCCGGGCTGGTGTACATCCGCATGCAGCGCAGGCAGGAGGCGGCATGAGGCGTGGGTCCTGGCGCACGGTCATCGGTCTGCTGCTGACCGCGGTGATGTTGTTCCCGGTCTACTGGATGGTCAACGTGTCGCTCACGCCCGCGAGCGACATGCGCAAGTCACCGCCCAGCCTGTTCCCGGCCGCGCCGACATTCGAGGGATATCAACGGGTCCTGCGCGAGCAGTTGCCCTACTTCGGGACGAGCCTGCTCGTCGCGCTGGGTACGGTCGTGCTGACCCTGGTGCTGGCCGCGCCCGCCGCGTACTCGCTGGCCAAGCTTCGTCCGCGGGGGCGCGGCACACTCGGCTTCGTCCTGCTGGTCGCCCAGATGATTCCCGGCATCATCATGGCGCTGGGTTTCTACGGTATCTACGTCAGCCTGGGCATCACCAACACGGTCTGGGGCCTGATCTTCGCCGACTCGACCATCGCGGTGCCGTTCGCCGTGCTGATCCTCACGTCCTTCATGGCATCCGTGCCCGGCGAACTGCTGCAGGCCGCTCGGATCGACGGCGCCGGGCCGTGGCGGACGTTCGTCTCGATCGTGCTGCCCGCCAGCCGCAACGGCGTGGTGACCGCGGCGCTGTTCTCGTTCCTGTGGGCGTGGTCGGACTTCATCTTCGCGGCCACATTGGACGCAGGCGGCCGGATGCAGCCGCTCACCCTGGGGATCTACCGCTACATCGGCAACAACAACCAGGAATGGAACTCCATCATGGCAACGGCCGTGGTCGCTTCCGTTCCCGCGACAGTGCTTCTCGTGGTGGCCCAGCGTTATGTCGCCGCCGGCGTCACCGCCGGGGCCGTCAAAGACTGAAAGGAACTCCTCTGTGGTACCCGAGTTCTCCGTCAGGGAGATCCCCTTCAGCCGGTCCGGCGCCTGGTTCAACCTCTCACCCGTGGTAGGCCTGGCAACCTATGCCGACGACGTTCACCTGGTGTCCCATCGCAACGGCATGCACCCTGTGTTGTCGCTCGTTCCCGTGGCCGACGGCCAGCCCGCGACCGCGGAGATCACAGCCGAGCCCGCGACGCTCACCTGGAGTGCGGGGGACAAGCGGATCACTGCTGTGTTCGCCTCCCCGGACACGCTTCGGATCTCCGGAACCGGCATGGGAATGCGGATCAGTGCGGCCGAACCGGTCCTGACTCCGTTCACCGGCACGTACTTCTTCGGTGATCCCGTCGGCGGGCTGGTATTCACCTCCTATGAGACCGGGCACCGCTTCCGCCTGACAGTCCTTTTCGGACAATTCGATCGAGCCGGTGAACAGGAACTCGGTGAAGCCGATCGAACGGTCGTCGTGGGAGGTGACGACGGCTCATGGGAGCTCGTTGTCGAGGAGCTCACCACCGCGCGGCCGTCGTTTACGCCCGCAGCAGACTTTCCGGCAACAGTTACCGCTACGCGCGATGCCTTCGGCCAGTTCACCGACGCGGTGGCGCCGTGGCGCGACGACCGGACGCCGGCCGCCGAGCTGGCCTGTTACGTGATCTGGTCCGCGACTGTGAATCCCGCCGGATTCATCACCCGCCCCGCGGTGCTGATGTCGAAGCACTGGATGGACAAGGTGTGGAGCTGGGACCACTGCTTCAACGCGCTGAGCCTCGCCCCTGGCGCGCCCGGCCTGGCCTGGGACCAGTTCCAGGTGATGTTCGACCACCAGGACGCCCAGGGCGCGCTGCCGGACTCGGTCACACACGCGGAAGTGCTCCACAACTTCGTCAAACCGCCCATCCACGGCTGGGCCCTGACCCGCCTGCGCGAACGTCTCCCCGGCGGGCTCCCCGACCCCGAACTGGCCTACCGCCAGCTCGCGGCCTGGACATCCTTCTGGCTGAACCACCGGCGTGCACCTGGCCAGAACCTGGCGTACTACGAACACGGCAACGACAGCGGCTGGGACAACTCCACCGTGTTCGGCGAAGAACGTCTTGTCCAATCCGCGGATCTCGCTGCTTTCCTTGTGCTGCAGATGAAGGAGCTCGCCACTCTGGCAGCCGAACTGGGCGATGAGTCCGCTCGATGGGCAGAGCGTGCCGACAGCATGCTCGACGCGATGATGAACGAACTGTGGAACGGCACCAGGTTCGTCAGTCGCGGCGTGACCACTGGGACAGTCCGGTCCAGCTCCAGCCTGCTCGACCTCATGCCCGTCGTGCTGGGCGAGTACCTGCCACGCGACGTGTTCAGCCGGCTGTGCGCAGGCGTCACGGAGCATCTGACCTCGGTGGGACTGGCCACGGAGCTGCCGGGTTCGCCGCACTACGAGGCCGACGGATATTGGCGAGGGCCCGTGTGGGCGCCGGCCACCGTCCTGATCGAGGACGGCCTGCGCCGAGGCGGCGCCGTCGAACTCGCCGACCAGGTGAGCGAACGTTTCCGTGCCACATGTGAGAAATCAGGGTTCGCGGAGAACTTCGATGCCCTGACCGGCGAGGGGCTACGCGACCGGGCGTATACGTGGACAGCCAGTGCCTACCTCGTCCTCGCCGGGAGAGCCCGGTCCGCCGAGGGTCCATATCGGACATGACCGGGTAACTCTTGACCGTCACGCTCTGTCAGTGCCATAGTCGTCGAAGCGCTTCGATTGGCGCGACCCTGCACCTGTCCGTGCAACGACGCCCGGAAGGAACCCATCCATGCGCAATCCACTACGTTCGCTGGTGAGCGGAATCGCCGCGGTCCTCCTCGTCACCCTGGCGCCAGTGGGGACGGCACAGGCGGCCGCCTGGTCATCGACGGACAAATGGGGAACCTGGTCCAACGGTGGCTACACAGTCCGTAACGACGTCTGGGGTGGTGGCGCCGGCCCGCAGTCGATCTGGGCGAACTCGTACAGCAACTGGGGAGTCTGGGCGAACCACCCCAACACCGGCGGCGTGAAGTCCTATCCGCACGCGGGCCGCAACATCGGCCGGAACCTGAGCGGCCTGCGAAGCCTGGTCAGCAACTTCAACGTGTCCAGGCCAGGCGGCGGAGCCTACGCGACGGCCTACGACATCTGGGCGAACAACAACGCCTACGAAGTCATGCTGTGGATGAACAAGCAAGGCGCCGTGGGGCCGATCGGCTCGAAACAGGCCACGGCGACGGTCGGCGGCCACACATGGGACGTCTATCGCGGGAGCAACGGTTCCAACGCCGTGTTCTCCTTCGTGCGCACGTCCAACACGAACTCCGGTTCGGTCGATGTGCTCGCAGTGCTGAACTGGATCCGCAACCGTGGCTGGTACGGCGACGTGACCCTCGGCGAAGTCCAGTTCGGCTTCGAGATCACCTCGTCGGCGGGCGGCATGAACTTCACCGCCAACAGCTACTCCGTTTCCTCCTCCTGACAGCCGGAATCCGTTGCGGGGGTGCCGGCGGCAACGGCACCCCCGTACGTGCGTGCAGTCGAAGCGATTCGACGTCCGTGTCACCGTCCCCCTTGCGGCCGGCTTCGGAAAGCGTTTTCCTGGAGTCGGCACCTCGGACCCGGAACGGAGTCGACGAATGTCCCCCTTCACCCGACGGACCCTGTTGGCCGGCGGCACCGTATTGCCGCTGACGTTATCCGCGCAGGTAGGCAGGGCGGCAGAGGCCGCCGAACCGACTGAGGTGCACTGGCTCGAAGGCGGTGTGCCCGGCGAGATGACCGGTGTGACATGGGGATTGCCCTGGCCGAAGGGGAAGTTGCGACCGGATCAGTCGTTCAGCCTGCGCACAGCCGACGGAACCACGGTGCCTGTGCAGACATGGCCAATCGGCTACTGGCCTGACGGCTCGTTGAAGTGGAGTGCGCACGCCATGGCCGCCGGTGCACCAGCGGCTGAGCGGTACCTGTTGGCGCCCGGACCGGCTGCGGCACCGGCGAAAGCGGTCACCGTGACCTGGCAGGCAGGCCGGATCGTGGTGGATACCGGGCTGCTGCGGTGCACGATCAACATGGGCGGAAAGGTGTTGATCGATGCCGTCTCGCGAGGCGGCAAGGTGGTGGCGAGGGCAGGTGAGCTGGTCTGCTTGCACCAGAACGATCCCGACGAGAACGACGAAGGCGGCCGTAAGGTCGAGAGGTATACCGGCGAAGTGCAGCGGGTGACGGTCGAACAGAGCGGACCGGTCCGCGCGGTGTTGCGGATCGATGGCAAGCACCGTGCCAAGAACCGTGGCCGGGAGTGGCTGCCCTTCACTGTCAGGCTGTACTTCCACGCGGGTGCGGAGAACTTCCGGATGGTGCACAGCTTTGTCTTCGATGGCAATGCCGGCAAGGACTTCATCCGAGGGCTCGGTGTCCGCTTCCAGGTGCCGTTGAACGATGAACCGCACAACCGGCATGTCCGGTTCGCCAGTGCCGAAGGAGGCTTGTTCACCGAGGCGGTGCGTGGCATCACCGGGCTGCGCCGTGATCCGGGCTCGGCTGTCCGTGCCGCACAGGTCGCCGGCCGCGCCACGCCTGACGTGTCCACTTGGGACACGCGGGTGAGCTCGCGGCTTCAGCTGATCCCGGCCTGGAATGACTACACACTCAGCCAGTTGACGGCCGACGGATTCGTGATCCGCAAGCGGACGAAACCGGGCCACAGCTGGATCCAGGCCGCCGCGGGCACTCGGGCGGGCGGGTTCGGCTACGTCGGTGGGGCGAGCGGCGGTTTTGCCTTCGGCATGCGCGACTTCTGGCAGCTACACCCGACACAGCTGGACATCCGTGGTGCCGCGGGAACGTCGGCCGAGGTCACTCTGTGGCTGTGGTCGCCGGACGCCAGGCCGATGGATCTGCGGTTCTACCACGACGGCATGGGCATGGACACGTATCCCAAGCAGCTCGAAGGGTTGGAGATCACCTACGAGGACTACGAACCCGGATTCGGCGACCCGTACGGCATAGCCCGGACAAGCGAGCTGACATTCTGGGCGCTGGACGCAACACCATCAGCGGAACGGCTCGCCGCGCAGGCCGCAGTGGTTCGCACTCCGCCTGTGCTGGTCACCGCTCCGCAGCGGATGCGGGACGCGGGCGTGTTCGGCGACTGGTCCCCTGTGGACAGATCGACGCCGGCCAAGGCGCGGATCGAGGACCGGCTCGATTTCCTCTTCGACTTCCACCGCAAGCAAGTAGACCAGCGCCGATGGTACGGATTCTGGGACTACGGCGACGTAATGCACACCTACGACAACGACCGGCACGAGTGGCGCTACGACATCGGCGGCTACGCGTGGGACAACTCGGAGCTCAGCACCGACCTGTGGCTGTGGTACAGCTACCTCAGGACCGGACGAGCGGACATCTTCCGCATGGCCGAAGCCATGACCCGTCACACCGGCGAGGTCGACGTGTACCACATCGGCAAGTACGCCGACCTCGGCACACGCCACGGCGTCCAGCACTGGGCCGACAGCGCCAAGCAGTTGCGGATCAGCACCGCCGCCAACCGCAGGTTCCTCTACTTCCTCACCGCCGACGAACGCATCGGCGACCTACTGCACGATCTGGTCGACGCGGACAAGACATTCCTCGCCCTCGACCCACTGCGCAAAATCCGCACAGAGCCCTACGAGCCCGACCCCAAAGCCTTGGCCGTCAGCCTGGGAACAGACTGGGGCGCACTCGCCGCGGCCTGGTTCACCGAATGGGAAAGAGCCGGCGACCCAATCGCGCGCACAAAGCTGACAGACACATGCACCGCAATCGGCAAACTGACGAACGGATTCATCACAGGCGAAGGCCGCTACAACCTGACCACAGGCAAGTTCGCCACCGACACCGTGGCAGTTTCCGTATCACACCTCAGCGCGGTGTTCGGACTGGTGGAAATGTGCAGCGAGATCATCGCCGCGGCCACCCTTCCCGAGTTCGAACGCGCCTGGCTCCAGTACTGCACGCTCTACAACGCCACCGCCGCCGAGCAAACAGCCGCCGTCGGCCAGTCCTTCGGAACCCTCAACCTGAAACAAGCACACGCCCGCCTGACCGCCTACGCCGCAGCAAAAACAAACAACCCAACCCTGGCCGCCCGCGCCTGGACCGAACTCGACCGAGGCGAAGCCGGCTACCCCACAACAAGCCCGTGGACAAGCACAAGAATATCCGGCCCCGCAGTCCTCAACCCAGTCGACGAAGCAACCTGGGTATCAACCAACGCCACCGCCCAATATGGACTGGCCGCCATCCAGTGCCTAGCCTTGATAGGAGACCAGATCCCCAGCTGAGCCTTCGCAGTGCCGCCTCACCCCCTTGCGCCATTCAGGTGAATCCCGTGCGGACGAAGGGGACAACACTCAGGACACATCTGTGTCAGCTGTCGCTGTACTGTTTTAGTCATGCTGACGTGTGAGACGCGGGAATCGGCGCTGGCCCGGCTGGGGCGGGCGCTGGCCGACCCGACCCGTTGCCGCATCCTGGTGGCGCTGTTGGACGGGGTGTGTTACCCGGGTCAGCTGGCGTCGCAGCTCGGGTTGACTCGCTCGAACGTGTCCAACCACCTGTCCTGCCTGCGCGGCTGCGGCCTGGTCGTGGCCACTTATGAGGGCCGCCAGGTCCGCTACGCACTGGCCGACGCGCACCTGGCTCGCGCACTGGGCGAGCTGGTGCAGGTGGTGCTCGCGGTGGACACCGACCAAGCCTGCGTCGACGAGAAGCCTACGCAAGAGGATTGAGGACGAGGTATCCGTCCAAACGGGACACCTGACCGGTGTCCGGGTCGGGCGGGAGGGCGTGGCCGAGGTCGTTGGCGCGGACCTCGCCGATCCACTGGTCGTGCTGGTACTCGTGGTTGATCAAGGCGATCAGCAGATGAGTCGCCACGACGGTGAGCTGGGCCGGGGCGCCGACACGGCCGGCGGCGATGTCGTTCATCCGGGCGTGCACGCGTTCGGCGACGGTGTCCCGGAATTCGGTGAGCCGCTTGATGGTGGGCAGTGCGCCGCGGAACCGTTCGGGCTGTGCGGAGTCCATCAGACCGTCCAGTTCGGGGTCGGGGCTGGGCTCGGCCGCGGTGAGGTTGCGGATCATGAAGTGCGCGACGTGGGCCTGGTGGCCGAGGTGCCAGCCGATGGCGCTGGAGTCCTCACTGGGCCGCCAGGTCACCTCGTCCGGGCTGAGGTCCTTCCACAGCTCGTCGGTATATGCGCGGGCGTGGTCGTACTCGCGCAGCAGTGCCGTTACCTCGATCATGTGGCCACCTGTGTACCGGGAGATGGTGCGTGCCGCGCGCAGGCCGCCGGCCGGCGCGCCTTCGATTGCGGAAAGTACCGGATCACACCGGCGGTACGAGGGTGATCTTGTCGATGTTCGGGCCGCCGGTCTTGGTGATCGCGGTCGCCCTGATCTTGGTGGTGCCGGCCGGCACAGTCGCGTGAACGGTCAGCGTCCGCCAGTCCGACCAGCCGTTGGTCACCGGGAAGAACGCGTACTCGACCACAGTCCCGTTGACGGTGATGGCCGCGATCCGCGCCTCACCGCTACCGTTGGCAAACCTGAAGACGATGTCCGCGGCGGCCGTGGTCACGGTCCATTCGATCGCTCCACCCTGCGCGTTGTCGTAGTCGATGAATCCGGAGCCAGTGAATCCACTGTGGTTGGCCGCGAACCTCGCGTAGTAGACCCGGGCGTCCTCGGCCTGGTAATCCACGGCTGCGGGCTTCGGCGGAGTGGTCGGTGAGGGTGGCCTCGGCGAAGGCATGACCGGCTGGCGATACTCCGAAGTGGATGGTGCGGGCGTTCTGCTCACAGTGCCGATCGACGGCGACGGGAGCGGCACGGAAACGCTTGACTGCGGCGGTTTCGGTACATCCGCTTCGGAATACCGCGCCTGCGGCACAACGATCTGCGTGCCGACGGGCTGGTCGGGCTGATTCACCAGCAGCGTCGCGACAGCCGCCGCCGCGCACGCGGCAACCCCGAACGCGGCCCGCTTGAGCCTGCGGTCCATCTAATGGTCCTCCCCTTGCTCCTGCGTTAGGAGTAGTAGCACGAGGCAAGAGGTGATCATGGATTCATGCGTTCGGAGCATCGCGCGCCGCAAGTGTCTATGCGGTGGCCCGCCTGAGCCATTCGCGGCCACGCGCGACAAAGTCCTCGGCCAAGGTCGTCCTGGCTGCCCATGACTCGAATCCGTGGGGCGCGCCGGAAACCACGTCCAGCTCGCAGTCGACGCCGGCTTCACGCAGCCGTCGCGCGTAGTCGGTGTCCTCGTCGTAGAACAGGTCGATATCGCCCACGCCGACCCACGCCGGGGGAAGGCCGCTGAGGTCCTCGCGTCGGGCAGCCACCGAATAGGGCTTTGCCGCCTGTCCGGGGTGGCCCAGGTAGGCGCGCCAGCCGAACCGGTTGGAGCGGTTGTTCCAGACGTGATGCCGGATGTCGTCGAGTTCCGTCCTGGCCGCGGTCCGGTCGTCGAGCATCGGGCAGAACAGCAGTTGGGCGCGCGGCTGGGGCCCGCCTTCGTCGTGAATCCTGTGGACCAGGCTGGCGGCCAGACCGCCGCCCGCGCTCTGGCCCCCGATCGCGATCCGCGCCGGGTCCACGCCGAGATCCTCAGCCGAGCGCTGGAAGAAGTCCCACGCCGTGGCGCAGTCGTCGATCGCCGCCGGGAACGGATCCTCTGGCGCCAGGCGATAGTCGACCGAGACCACGACCATGCCCAGCTCGCGTGCGATGGTGGAACAGAGGCGGTCGTCCTGCGCGGGTATGCCCATGACCAGGCCACCGCCATGGATCCAGAGCAGTCCGGCGCCGGACGCGCCGGACTGCGGCCGGTAGACACGCGCGGGCGTTCCACCCGCGTCGACGTCCTGGAATCGGACCCCGTCGACCACCGCGTCCCGGCTGAGCCGACGCTGCGCCGCCCTCAGCAGCCGGCGTACCCATGTACGGCTCAGCGGCAGCGAGGGAACGCGTTTCACTGCTTTGCGCAATTCAGGGTTGACCCTGGTCAGCTCCATGAACCGCTCCCGTCCCGATGATCATCGACAAGGTACTTCCAGGGCATGCGGACGGCCACTCAGGATCAAAGTAACACTTGCTCCTTTAGTTACATCTGTGCATTATCTCGATATGGACCTGAACGAGGCTGAACCGGCGCGGGATCGCCGGGTGCGCCGCTCGCGCGCAGCGCTGATGCGGGCCGCAGTCGAGTTGGTCAGCGAGCGTGGCACGGCGGCCGTCACGCTTTCCGACATCGCCGGGGCTGCGGACGTGAGCCGCCGAGTGGTGTACCAGCACTTCGGGGACCGTGACACGTTGCTGCTGGAGGCTGGTCTCGATCTCGCGCGACGAGAGTTGTTGCCACGCCTGGCGGAGACCCCGCAGGAGGCGACCGGGCGTGAGCAGACGCTCGCGACGGCCCGGCATTTCGCCGATCACCGGGCGTTCTACCGCGCCCTGCTGACCGGTTCCTGCGCGTTCGCACTGGATCGTGGGCTGATCAGCCTGCTCCTGCCGATCAACCGGCAGGCCATCGGGAAACTGTACGGCGATCGGCTCAGCCGGCAGGTCGTCGACGATCTCGCCGTCCTGCTGACCGGGGGTGCGGGGTCCTTCATCACAAGCTGGGTCGTCGAGGGCGACGACCCGCTTGATCCCGAGGCGTTCACCGATCGGCTTTTGGACGTGATGTCCGTGCTGATGACTGCCACAGGCCGAATCGATGCGGAGGATGTCCGATGAACCTGATGAGCCACATCATCCAGCGTCAGCTCAAGCTGCCGCCGCCACTGACCCGCGACGTGGTGGTCCAGCGAGATCTGCGCGTGCCGATGCCCGACGGGGTCGAACTGCTGGCGGACCGGTGGGCACCGCGGGCCGGCGGTAAGGGTCTGCCGACCGCGTTGATCCGCACCCCGTACGGCCGCAGCGGCGCTTTCGGCATGATCTTTGCCAGGCCACTGGCTGAGCGCGGGTACCAGGTGCTGATCCAGAGTGTGCGCGGCGGGTTCGGCTCCGGCGGCGCCTTCGATCCGATGCGTCAGGAACGCGCGGATGGTCTGGCGACCATCGACTGGGTCGTGAAGCAGCCCTGGTCCGGCGACGCGATCGTGCTGTACGGCCTGAGCTACCTGGGGTATGTGCAGTGGGCCGTCGCCGATCAATTACCACCGCAGGTCAAGGCGATGATCCCGGTGGTGACCGAGTCGGCGCTGACGCTGGAGTTCCTGCGTTGCGACGGCATGTCACTGGAGACGCCGTTCGAATGGGGAGTCCTGGTCGGCACCCAGACTCGCCCGCTGGCGCTGTTGCGCAGGTTTCCGCAGGCGAGGAAGGCGGCGCGGGCGATACGGACGCTTCCGCTCAACCGGGCCGACATCGCCGCGTTCGGCGAGCGTTCCGAGTACATTCAGGACATTCTCGCCCACGACGCGGACGCGCCGCGTTGGGCCGGTTTCGACCACTCCAGCCGCGTGGCCGACGTGACTGTGCCGGTCAGCTCGATCGGCGGCTGGTACGACATCTTCCTGCCAGGTCAGCTCCGCGACTTCAAAATCCTGCAGGAAAACGGAAATCCAGCCCGGCTGACGGTCGGCCCATGGACCCACGCGGAGTTCAACAGCACGCCGGTCGAGCAGGCTGTCGAGTTTGGACTTGCCTACGCTCGCGGTGAACAACCGGCGCGACGCGCCCCGGTCCGGTTGTACGTCATGGGCGAGAACGCCTGGCACGACTTTGAATCCTGGCCGCCCGCCGGCTACTCGCCGCAGTCCTTCCACCTCGGTTCCGGTGGCGTACTGACGTCCGAACCGCCAACTGAGTCCAAACCGGACAGTTACCGCTACGACCCGAACGACCCGACCCCGGCCGTCGGCGGCGTACGCATGGTCAAGGACAGCGGCCGCGCGGACAACACCACACTGGAGGCCCGTCCGGATGTGCTCACCTACACCACCCCGATCCTCGACCAGGACGTCGAGGTCATCGGTGAGGTCAGCGCCCAGATCTGGTTCTCCTCCAGCCTGCCCCACGCGGACGTGTTCGTCCGCCTCTGCGACGTCGACCAGGAAGGGCGTTCCTGGAACGTCAGTGACGGCCTGGTCAGCGTCACCGACGCCGAGACTTCACAACGCGTGGACGTCAAACTCTGGCCGACCGCGTACCGGTTCAAGCGTGGACACCGAATCCGGGTGCAGGTCTCCAGCGGTGCTTTCCCACGCTACGCACGCAATCCCGGTACCGGCGAGTCACGCGCGACCGCCACTACGCTTCTGGCCGCTGACCAGAGTGCGTACCACGACCCGCAACACCCGTCCGCGATCATCCTGCCGATCCTGGGGAAGTGAGCAACGAGACCAGCTTGCTGGTGAACTGGGTGGCCGACCAGGGCAGGCGACGGCCGGGCATGGTCTGGACCTGGGCCTCGCGCTGGCGGAACACCGGATGGTCGAGTCGTACGTAGGCGACTCCGTCGACGTCGAGGTCGCCCAGGTCGCCGACGAGTGCGACGCCGCCGGCGCAGCGGACGAATTCGTACAGCGGGGCCAGTGCGTCGCAGACCAGTACCGGGTGGATGGTCAGGCCTTCCAGCTGCACGCCGATGTCGAACAGTTCGCGCTGGCTGGTCGCGGTCGAACCGAGGGCGAGCGGGTATTCGCAGAGTTCCGCCAGGCCGACCCGGTCTCGTCCGGCCAGCTCGTGTCCAATGGGGACGATTCCGGCCACGGGTACCTCGACCGCGCATTCCACTCGTACGTTGTGCTGTGGCCCCATTGTGTACGTGACGGCGATGTCGGCGATCCCCTCGACGACCCGGCGAGTCGCTTCCTGGCGGGACACGACGTCCAGCTGGAAGGTCACGTCTGGATTTTCGCGCCGGAATGCCGCCATCGCACGGGGAATGATCCGGCGCCCGAAGCCCTCCGAGCAGGCGACGGTGATGGTGCGGGTTTCCACGTCAGGGCCTGCGCGTAGCTCGTGGACCAAGGCGGCGGCCTCGGCTTCGCTGCGGCGGGCATGCGCCAGGAGCCGGGATCCGGCGTCGGTCAACGTCATGCCCCGGGCGTGCCGGACGAACAGGGGCACGCCGAATCCGGACTCGAGCTTGCCGATCTGCCTGCTGATCGCCGACGGTGCGACGGTCAGCGCTTGTGCGGCCTCGGTCAGCGTTCCGGTGCGGGCGACCTCGAGGAAATAGGTGATGCCTACGGGCAGCAACTGCATCGGGGCCTCCGTGCTCGGTTTGCCGATATTAGAACGCTGAGTGGCGCAAACGGCAATGGCCGGTGACCGGCGAGCGGCTTACGCTGCTGATCAGCGCAGCGACCGTCAATCCTGGAGCATGCCCGGTGATCTCCGCGAAACTGATCGAACAGGCCGAGAATCACGTCGACTTCGGCGCCTTCTTCGGCGAGCTGGCGACGATGGTCGGCTATCGCACGGAAAGCACCAGTGCGGGCGGCCGCGTTGCCCTCAAGGCATACCTCGACGAGATCCTGACGCCGGCACTGGCCGGACTGGGATGTTCGGTGACCGAGTACCCCAACCCGGATCCCGCCGGCGGCCCGTTCCTGGTCGGGACCCGGGTCGAGTCGCCCGAGTCGCCGACAGTGCTGTGCTACGGCCATGCCGATGTCGTCGACGGTCAGTCCGGGCAGTGGCGTGACTGCCGCGACCCGTGGACCCTTACTGCCGAAGGGGACCGCTGGTACGGCCGTGGGGCGGCCGACAACAAAGGGCAGCACCTGGTCAACATCACGGCGTTGCGGCTGTTGCTCGCCGACCAGGGCGCGCTCGGGTTCAACCTGACCTGGCTGTTCGAAACCGGTGAGGAGATCGGTTCTCCCGGCCTTGCCGAGTTCGCGGCCGCGCATCGCGACGAACTGAAGGCGGACGTCCTGATCGCCTCGGACGGCCCGAGGCTCGACGCGACCACACCGACGTTGTTTCTGGGAGCGCGGGGTGGCGTGGGGATCATGCTCGACGTCGACCTGCGGCCTGATGCGTACCACTCCGGCAACTGGGGCGGCGTCCTGCGCAATCCGGCGACAACTCTCGCCGGAGCGATCGCGAGCCTTGTCGACGGGCACGGTCGCATCCAGGTGCCGGAGTTGCTGCCGCCCGAACTCCCGGACGCCGTGCGTGCGGCTCTGGCCGGTGTCCAGGTCGCGAACAGCCCTGGCGACCCGGTTGCGGACGAAGGCTGGGGCGACACCAGCCTGACTGCCGCCGAGCGGCTTTATGGCTGGAACACACTCGAAGTCCTTTCGCTCGGGGCCGCGGACGTCGACAACCCCGTCAACGCCATCCCGGGCCGGGCGCGCGCGATCCTGCAACTGCGATATGTCGCCGGAACAAACGTGGACCATCTGACCGAGGTCATCGCTAGGCATCTAGCTACCCATGGCTATCCGATGGTCGGCGTCACCATGCTGAACAGTTTTCCGGCCAGCCGTACCGAAATCGACGGCACATGGCCGCAGTGGGCCAAGCAGACGCTTGAGCAAGTCACCGGCAAGCCCGTCGCCGTCCTGCCCAACATCGGCGGTTCCCTGCCAAACCACGTTTTCACCGACATTCTCGGCCTGCCCACGCTGTGGCTGCCGCACTCGTATCCGGGCTGTCTGCAGCACGCGCCGGACGAACACATGCTCCGCCCGATCGCTCGCGAGGGGATTGTGCTTGCGATCGCCCTGTTCCATGCCCTCGGCAACCAGGTATCGTCCGGAAAGGACAGTCAATGACGACTGTGACGCCTGCGCCCAGAGTGTCCACGAAGCGTGCGATCGCGGCCGCGACAATCGGCAACGCGCTTGAGTGGTTCGACTTGGCCGTCTACGCGCTGATGGCTGTCTACATCGGAAAGGCGTTCTTCCCGCCCGGAGATCCTGGCGTCCAGGTGGTGCAGGCGTACGCGGTTTTCGGTGTGACGTACCTGATCCGCCCGCTCGGCGGGCTGGTCCTCGGCGCTTACGCCGACCGGCACGGGCGTAAGAAAGCGCTGATGGTGACGATCTGGCTGATGCTCATCGGCACACTACTGATCGCGATCATGCCCGGTTACGCCACACTGGGGATCTTCGCGCCCATGGGGATCGTGGTCGCGCGCCTGATCCAGGGATTCGCGGCCGGCGGCGAGTTCGGCGCCGCCACCTCGTTCCTGGTGGAGCAGAACGAAAAACGCAAGAGCCTGCTCGGCAGTTTCCAGTTCGCCAGCCAGGGACTGTCCACATTGATGGCCGCAGGATTCGCCGCCGGGCTGACGGCAGTGCTGTCCCAGCAACAGATGGTGGAGTGGGGCTGGCGGGTGCCGTTCGTGTTCGGCCTGCTGGTCGGCCCAGTCGGCTACTACATCCGCCGGCATGTGGACGAGTCGCCGGCGATGACGCAGCAGGCCAAGAAGTCCTCGCCGATCCGTACGGTGTTCCGGGACCACTGGGCCGGTCTGCTGATCGCCGGTGGAGCGTTGGTGGTCTCGACCGCGCTCAACTTCATCCTGCAGTACATGCCGACCTTCGGGATCAAGGAACTGGGCCTGGACGACTCCCTGTCGTTCGTCGCCCTGTTCATCACGGGCGTCATCCTGACAGTGGTGACGCCGGTCGTCGGCCTGCTCGCCGACCGGTTCGGCAGACTGAGGATCATGGTGCCGTCCGCGGTGCTGATCGGCGTGAGTGCCGTCCCCCTGTTCGTCTGGCTGACGACGGCTCCATCCTTCCTGACCCTTGCGCTGTGCATGACGATTCTCGGTCTGTTGAAGGCCGTCTACTTCGCCGCCCTGCCATCGGTGATGTCCGACGCGTTCACTGTGGACGCTCGAGCGACCGGGCTTTCGTTCAGCTACAACATGGCGGTCGGCGTCTTCGGCGGCTTCACTCCGACGATCGCCGCGGCACTGATCGCCGGGACCGGCTCCCAGACCTCCCCGGCGTACTACCTGCTGGCCGCATCCCTGCTGAGCGTCGGCGCGCTGGCGGCGGCCAGCAGAACCCGAGGCATCCGCTGACGGCCCTGACCAGGGCACTCATGTGATACCAACGAAATGCTCATGACCCGGCGGCAACGCTGAGCGGGTCAGACCGGCCTCGTTTCCTGGAGGATGGATGAGCATCTGGTTACGCAAGGCATTGGCGTTCGCGGCGGCCGCGGCGGCAATGCTGTGCCTGTCACCGGCAGCGTCCGCAACCGAGTCCACGCAACCGGCGGTACAGGGCATCAACCCGGGCACGTACCAGAACTTGATCAACAACTACCACCGCAAGTGCCTTGCCGTGAACTCGGCGGACAACCGCAACGGCAAGCCCCTGATCCACTACGACTGCTACTCTTCGTTCACAGATCAGTACTGGCGGTTCGAGCCCATCGCCGCGGCCCCCGGCTACTACCGGATCCGCAACCAGCGCACCGACCGATGCGTCGCCGCCGCGAATCCCAACAACGGCGCCCGCATGGTCCAGTACGACTGCGTCGACAGCTACTACGACCAATGGTGGTTGCCCGAGCTCATGCCCGACAACCTCCACTACCGCTTCCGCAACTACAAGAGCGGCCGCTGCCTCGCCGTCCCCTCCGACCAGGGCCAGAACGGCGCGAACGCCGTCAACTACGACTGCATCCTCGGCTACAACGACCAATGGTGGCAAGTCTGGCCGTGACGCCACCCCAACCAACAGCACAGAACCCCAAACCGATTTAACCCCCACTACAAGAAGAAGACAGTCCCCCACCCAACCCGGGGGGTGTCCCTGCTCCAGTCTACAGGGGATAGGGTCTGAGCAGGGGTTTTCAAGCCGTGAACCGGTGCGAATGGGCCATTCGCACCGGGATCACCTGAATGGCTGAAGATCTGGCGGGTCAGGTCAGCGCGCGTGAGTGGAAAGCGAATCCGGTCACCGAGATCAACGGTCCGGCACGCCGGTTGGCGCTCCCAGGCCTAGCTCCGGTTGGCGGGCCGAAGGTACGGACAGGCCGGGGGCAGCGCCGCCGAGCGAAAAGCTAGCCCGGTTGCCGAGACGAATAGTCAATACCTGTGGATGGCTACCCCTGGGGTTTGAGCTTGATGCTGTAGTCGGCGAGCCAGGCGAGTACGTCGTGATGGTGTTGCTGGGATCGTGGTGAGTTCGGCGACCGGCTCCGGGGGCGGGTGGAACGTCCGTTTTGAGTTCGGCTTCTGCAAGGATGAGGCCATGCGGGGGCGGGTCGAACATGCCGCCCATCCGCCACGGACTACTGCCGGAAGGGATTGTCAGCCGGTGGTGAGGAGGCGCTCCAGCCAGTTGTGGCGCGCCGCGACAGCGGCCTTGCTGATCCGTGCTTCGGGAACCTCCCGATCGAAGGCGTGGATTCCGCCGGGCCACACGTGCAACTCGGCCCTGCCGCCCGCCTGCCAGATCCGGCCGGCGTACTCGAGGACCTCCCTGCATGGCTGAGGCACTGTCGTTGCGGTCATCGAGCATGGGGCACATCAGCAGTTGGCCGAGCAGGCGGGGACCGCCCTTGTCGCGCACGGTCAGGGCGAGCGCGGCGCTCAGGCCGCCGCCGTGCATGTAGTAGAGCGTCGGCCGCGATGTGGGTGCGCCGATGGGCGTGCAGATCAGCAGCGGGATCTCGGGATCGCCATGCAGACCGGGCACCGACGGCTGGGAAACGGTGAAGCGCCCGCCGCAGCTGAGGTCCTCCAGCGCAGCCACAGCGGCGTCGACCTCCGCGCGGATCCCCGGCAGCTTCTCAAGGCTCACCGGCGCCAGCTCCGGCTCTTCGGCCATGTAGGCGTCGTAAGCGGCCTGAAGTTCGGCGTCGAGTGGAACGGGCGCGGCGGGCACGGCCTTCCCCCTTCAAGATTCACGCGCGCACGTTAGTGCCCTCGTTCCCTACGCGCCAGCCGATTTTCACTACCTCGCCGATCTCGCAGCAGGGCTGGGCGGATCAGCGAGCAAACCGCATCCCGCGCCGCCTGGCGGAAGCCCAGACATATCAGAGTCTCCCTACGCCGACAGGGCTGCATCGGTTTAGCCCGAACGTTCGCTGCGTGCGGGCAGTGCTTGAGCGGGTTGATCGGACCCGGTAAGCATGGTCTTCCGGGGCGCAGGGAGGAAGCCGGATGACGGTGCAGTTCCGTCTGCTTGGTGATGTCGAGGTGCATGTCGGCGATCGGCCGATCGCGATTGGTTATGCACAGCTGCGGTGTGTGTTGGTGGTGCTGCTGGTTGAGGCGAATCATGCGGTCTCGGTTGATCAGCTGGTTGATCGGGTCTGGGGAGATCGGCGTCTTCCCCGTAGTCCGCGCGCCGCGGTTCAGCACAGTATGACTCTGCTTCGCAGTGCTTTGGCTCCCGCTGAGGGAGTGACGATCGCTCGGAAGTCGGCTGGCTATCAACTCACGGTTGACCCTGAGGCGGTTGATCTGCATCGGTTTCGCCGGCTGATCAGGGATGGTAGGGCGGCTGATGATGACGGTCAGGCTGCTGTGCTGCTTGATCAGGCGTTGAAGTTGTGGCGTGGGGAACCGTTCGCCGGGTTGGGCACTGCTTGGCTGGAATCTGTGCGCGCCACGCTGATTCAGCATCGGCATGCGGCCCGGCTTGATCTTGTTGATGTTCGGCTTCGGCTCGGCGAGCATGCCGCCCTGCTGCCTGATCTGCTGGCTTGGGTGGGCAAGAATCCGTTGGACGAACGCCTGGCGTGTCAGCTCATGGTCGCTCTGTACCGCAGTGGCCGCCCGGCCGACGCGTTGGACCACTACCAACAGGTGCGCTGCCGGTTGGCTGACGAGCTCGGGACTGACCCGAGTTCGCCGCTGCAACGCCTGCACGAGCAGATCCTCGCGACTGACCCGGCGCTTACGGCTCCCACGGTGCAGGCCGCCGCAATGGCGGTACCGCACCAACTGCCGGCCCAGCCACGCCTGTTCACGGGTAGGACTTGCGACCTGGCTGGCCTTGATACCACGCTGGCACTGGAAAACACCGTGACTGTCAGCGGAATCGGTGGGATAGGCAAGACGTGGCTGGCGTTGCACTGGGCGTACCAGCATCTCGATCGGTTTCCCGATGGCCAGCTCTATGTCAACCTGCGCGGTTTCGACCCCACCGGGCAACCGATGTCCGCGGCGACCGCGGTTCGCGGTTTCCTTGATGCGCTTGGTGTTGTTCCCGCCTCCGTTCCGTTTGACGTGGACGCGCAGGTCGGGCTGTATCGCAGTCTGGTCGCGGGCAAACGGATGCTGATATTCCTGGACAACGCCGCCGACAGCACCCAGGTGGCTTCCCTGCTGCCAGGGAGCCCGACGTGTGTCGTGCTGATCACCAGCCGTCGGCACCTCAGTGGCCTGATTGCCGCGCATGGCACGCGTTCGGTGAACCTGGACCGGTTGACCGACGACGAGGCTTACCGGCTGCTGGCCCGGCATCTCGGTGCGGACCGGCTGGCCGCCGAACCCGGTGTGGCGACTGAACTGCTGGATTGCTGTGCGGGTCTGCCACTGGCGATCAGCATTGTGGCCGCGAGGGCCACAATGCACCGAGGCTTCTCGCTGTCTGTACTCGCCGATGAACTGCGTGACCAGACCGGTCGGCTGGATGCTCTGGACACCGGCGACAATCTGGTGAACCTCCGGGCCGTGTTCTCGTGGTCCTACCAAGCATTGTCCGCTGAGGCAGCCGACGTGTTCGGTGCACTTGGTCTCGCCCCGGGCGCGGACATCGGCTTACCCGCGATCGTGAGCCTCACCGCGCTGCCCACCGCCCGCGTCCGTGCCTGTCTACGCGAACTGGAACAGGCGCACCTGGTCGACCAACACGCCCCAGGTCGCTACCGGATGCATGACCTCGTCCGGCTGTACGCGGGCGAACGTGCCCGCCACGACAAGTCGCCTGCGGCGCTGCGGCGATTGGTCGATTTCTACGTGCACACCGCGTTCGCCGCTGAGCGACGGTTGGATCCACACCGTGAGCCGATCTGGATCGGGATCCCCGCCAAAGGCTGTACCCCGCATGAATTCGAGGACGAGCCGGCCGCGATGGCGTGGCTGGCCACCGAGCTCCCGAACCTGCTCGCCGTTCAGAAACTGGCTGCCGGGCACGGCCGGCATGCCACGGTCTGGCATTTGGCCTGGACGCTGAACACGTTCTTCCGGCGGCGGGGCGACTATCACGATGCCGTCGCGGTGTGGCGGGCAGGCGTGGCCGCAGCGGACAACTCGGGTGACGGTGCGGCTCAAACTCTTGCCCGGAGAAGCCTCGGCAATGCCTGCGGTGGATTGGGACTTCATTCCGAAGCCCTGCGGCACCTTCAGCAGGCTCTCACGGTCAGCCGACAGACGGGCGACGTCTCCGGACAGGCCCACGCCCATCACCTTACTGCCGCCCTTTGGGACGACTGGGGCGACGACCGGCGGGCACTGGAACACGCCATCCCCGCGTTACGCCTGTTCCAGGAGCTCGACTTGCCGGTGTGGGAGGCCTGGGCGCACACCCAGGTGGGCTGGCACCAGGCCCAAGTGGGGGATTACCAGCAGGCGCGCGCTCATTGCGAGGCCGCCCTGACACTGGCCCGCCGCCATCGCGACCGCGAACTGGAAGCGACCACATTGGACAGTCTTGGTCATATCGCGCACAACACCGGCTGTCACAGTCAGGCTCTCGACTACTACTGGCAGGCACTCGGCCTGCTCCGCGACCTGGGCCACGACCACCACGAAGCCGACACCCTGCTTCGCATCGGTCACGCGCACCATGCTCTCGGGCACCACGACATGGCAGTCGCGGCCTGGCGGCAGGCTCTCGAGCTTTATCAGGCCCAGCGGCGAGCCGATGACGAGGACGGCGTCCGGCAAGAACTGGAAGCCCTTTCCGGCCACCGTTTGTCCGGTTAGGAACGCCGGCGGTTGTCAAGAATCCATCGGATGGTTTCCGGGCCTTTGTTTCGGGTTGATTGTCCTTTTTGTCTCCGGAAATGTCGTAATTCAATTATGGTTATACGTTAATGAAGTCCATTGCTTGTCCGATGGACAACGGGCGGCGAAGCTTGATCTCTCGTTTTCGTTATCCGCCCTGCTCTAGGAGACGAATCAATGCTGTTGAGACCTGCCGTCTTAGCCGTGGCGGGCGCGCTTGCCGTTGCCTCGGTCACCGCGGCGACCGCACAGGCCGCGCCGCCGTCCAGTAGTGTGGAAGCGTTGGTCGCCGGACGTTCGCCGGTTCTGTATGCCAGTCAGGATGACGCTTTTGTCCAGCGCAAGGTTATTTCGTCCGCTGGGTTGAAGTATGTCCAGTATGACCGTACTTACAAGGGTCTGCCGGTTTACGGCGGCGACTTCGTGGTGGTCACGAATGACGCGGGCCAGGTGCTGAACACGTCGGTCGCGCAGGAAACCTCGATCAATCTGGCCAGCACGACGCCGGTGGTCACGAAAGCCAAGGCCGAGTCGATCGCCCGCGCGCAGCTGTCCACCGTGGACAATGTGGGTGGCGCGACGCTGATCACGTACGCCCTCGGCACGCCCCGGCTTGCCTGGGAGAGCACGGTTTCCGGCCGGGACGCGGAAGGCCCGAGCAAGCTCAGCGTCATCGTCGACGCGCTGAACGGGACCGTCCTGCACACCCAGGAGCGCATCTTCAACGGTGACGCCACCAGTGGCTGGAACGGCCCGAGCCCGGTGCACATCGACACCACGCACTCCGGCAGCACGTACTCCTTGCGTGACCCCGCACTGACCAATGTCAGCTGCCAGAACGCGTCCGGCAACTCCGTGTTCAGCGGCCCGGACGACTTGTGGGGCAACGGGAACCCGACCGACCGGGAGACCGCTTGCGCGGACGCGTTGTTCGCCGCGCAGACCGAGAGCAAGATGCTGTCGCAGTGGCTGGGCCGTAACGGTTTTGACGGCAACGGCGGCGGCTGGCCGATCCGGGTCGGCCTCAACGACGTGAACGCGTACTACGACGGCAGCCAGGTCCAGATCGGCCACAACAACGCCAACCAGTGGATCAGCTCGATCGACGTCGTCGCCCACGAGCACGGCCACGGCATCGACGACCACACTCCCGGCGGCATTTCCGGTGCGGGCACGCAGGAGTTCGTGGCCGACGTGTTCGGCACCGCGACCGAGTGGTTCGCCAACGAGCCGTCCCAGTTCGACGGCCCGGACTACACCATCGGCGAGCGCATCAACCTGGTCGGCAACGGCCCGATCCGCAACATGTACAACCCGTCGGCCCTCAACCACCCGAACTGCTACTCCAGCTCCATCCCGTCCACCGAGGTGCACGCCGCGGCCGGGCCCGGCAACCACTGGTTCTACCTGCTTGCCGAGGGCAGCAAGCCGACCAACGGCCAGCCTGCCAGCTCGACCTGCAACAACAGCACGGTGACCGGCATCGGCATCCAGAAGGCGCTGAAGATCTTCTACAACGCCATGCTGATCAAGACCACCGCCAGCTCGTACCTGCGCTACCGGACGTGGACGCTGACCGCGGCCAAGAACCTGTACCCCGGCAGCTGCGCGGAGTTCAACACCGTCAAGGCCGCGTGGGACGCGGTGAGCGTGCCCGCGCAGTCCGCCGACCCGACCTGTACTCCAAGCGGTACAACGGTTTCGGTGACCAACCCGGGCAACCAGTCGGGCACGGTCGGCTCCGCGGTCAACCTGCAGCTCGCTGCGACCGGCGGCACCACGCCGTACACCTGGACCGCAACGGGCCTGCCTACTGGAACGACGATCTCCTCGTCCGGCCTGATCTCCGGGACGCCGTCGGCCACGGGCACGTTCAACGTGACAGCCACCGCGACAGACAGCGCCAACCGCAGCGGTTCCGCGTCGTTCACGTGGTCCATCGGCGATATAGGTAACTGCTCCGGCCAGAAACTGGGCAATCCCGGCTTCGAGTCCGGCAATACAGTGTGGACCGCGACCACCGGCGTGATCGGTCAGAACCGTGCCGCACAACCGACTCACGGCGGCACGTGGAACGCCTGGCTCAATGGTTCCGGTCGCACGGGGACGGCTTCGTTGTCGCAGTCGGTGAGCATTCCGTCCGGCTGCAAGGCGAGCCTGACGTTCTTCCTGCACATCGACACGGCGGAAACCACTTCGTCGATCCAGTACGACAAACTGACCGTCACCGCGGGTAGCACAACCCTGGCGACGTATTCGAACCTGAACAAGGCCGCCGGTTACTCGCAGAAGACGTTCGACGTCTCCGCGTTCGCCGGTCAGACCGTCACCATCAAGTTCAACGGCACTGAGGACAGCTCACTGCAGACGTCGTTCGTCGTCGACGACACGGCTCTGACGCTCAGCTAGAAAACACCGAGGGCGCGGCGCGCGGTCAGTTCGTACTGATCGCGCGCCTGCTCAGCAGGTACGGCACTCCCGGGGCACCTGGATGGTGAAGGTCGCACTGCTCGACGACCCGGCTGTGTCCGTCGCGGTGACTGTCACGGTGTAGATGCCGGCCGACGCGATTCCGGAGATCACGCCCGTCGACGCGTTGATACCCAGCCACCGGCTCAGTCCGGTCGCCGACCACGTGTACGCCGGTGCACCGCCGGTCGCCGTGATCTGAAGGCGGACCGGATCGAACTCGACGAACCGCTGATTGCCAGGATTGACCACGCTCAGTGCACTGGCAGTCAATTGTGGCGCCGTGCTCTGAGCACTGGCGGGGATTGTAGTGATCATGGTCAGGGCAAGTGCCGCGACAGCGGCCATGCAAAGCCCGGCTAATCGCCGGATCACAGAAGGTTTGGCCATGCGGCTATCGTGGGCCGCCTGACCCGGCAACGACACTGTCCGGGCCATGGTTGCGTTGTCCGGCCTATCGGTGATGAGCCGGAAGAGCCACAGCGAGTCCGCCCCAGGGCCGAACCATGATTGACAAGCGGTGCGGCACCGAGCCAGTCTGGGAGCGCTCCCAGAAAGTTTGGGGAGTCCCTGCGAGTATGGGAGTGAACCATGTGGCGACATCAACGAAGTTGTCGAGGCATGATCGTCGCGGCCGTGCTGCTCGGCTGCGCGCAAGCACCGGCCGAGGCGCGAAGTGCTGTGGTGGCGGCGCCTCCATCGCTGGACCAGATCACCGTCACGACTACTCAGGTGGCCTTCGGACTGCGCCGGCCGACGGCGATCGTGGCACCGAAGGACGGTAGCGGACGGCTGTTCATCACTGAGAAGTCCGGCACGGTAAGGGTTTTCCATCCGGATACCGGGCTGGCGACGGCGCCGCTGTTCAGCATCCAGGACCGGGTGAGTGAGACCGGGAACGAGCGAGGGCTGCTGGGAATCGCTGTGTCCCCGGCCTTCACACAGGATCAGTCGCTCTATCTGGCCTACACCCGGGTTCCTGACAGTGCGGTCACATTGGCCCGATACCGGTTGACGGACGGGCGAGTCGAGGAGTTGCTGACTCAGGAACACGCCACGTACTGGAACCATAACGGTGGCCAGCTGGCGTTCGGGTCCGATGGCCTGCTCTACTGGTCGATCGGTGACGGCGGGGACGCGGGCGATCCGTTCCGTAGTGGCCAGCGTCTGGATACGTTGCTGGGCAAGATTCTTCGGCTGGATGTCAGCCGCACGTGTGGTGCGCTTCCGTACTGCATACCGCCGACGAACCCGTTCGTCAGCACGGCGGGTGCGCGAGGGGAGATCTGGGCGTACGGCCTGCGCAACGCGTGGAAGTTCTCAGTGGATCCGGCCGATGGGTCGTTGTGGATCGGGGATGTCGGTCAGGGCGCGGTCGAAGAGATCGACCACCTGGCGGCCGGTGCGGGTGGTGCGAACTTCGGGTGGTCCTGCCGGGAAGGCCGGCAGGTCTTCGATGCCAGCCGGTGCACGCCTGCAACCGTGTACACCGACCCGGTGTTCACCTATCCCACCTCTGTCGACGGGTGCGCGGTGATCGGCGGGGTCGTCTATCGGGGGTCGCGTTACGCCGATGTGGCTGCCGGTACGTATCTCGCCTCGGACTATTGCACCAACCCGGCGTGGGCGTTGCGCAAGAACTCCGACGGAACGTACGCACAGGCCAGGATCGGCGAGCTCCCCATCCAGGTGACGGGTTTCGGCACGGATGCCGCCGGAGAGATCTACCTGGTCAACGATCTGCCCGGGCAGCTGCACAAAGTCGGCTTCGCACGCAAGCTGAACTGTACTGTCAGCTACCAGGTGCAGTCCGAGTGGGGCTACGGATTCACCGCGTCGGTCACGATCACCAACAACAGCACCACGCCGATCAATGGCTGGCGGCTGCGGTGGGCGTACGCGGACGGGCAGAAGGTCACCAGCGCGTGGAATGCCACTGTGACCCAGGACGGTTCGACGGTCTCGGCCGCCAACGCGAACTGGAACGCGGTCATCGAGGCAGGCAAGTCGGTGAACTTCGGGTTCATCGCGTCGCGCAACGGACCCAATACCCCGCCTGCGGCGTTCGCTTTGAACGACGCAGGCTGCCGCTAGACGAACAAGCGCCTGCCGTCCTCAGTGGACGGCAGGCCTATTCAGTGGTGATTCCAGGTGACGAAGGTACAACCATCGACGTCAGCTGCCACCGTGTCGGCATTGGGGATGTCGACCGGCCTGCACCACAGGTAGCGCAGGCCGAGGCGTTCGATGCCGAGTTCCCCCGCGGTGACCGCGAATCCGTTGCCGAAGGCCCAGTCCGGGTTGTCCGACAGCTGCCCGGCCGACATTCCACGTTGCCAGAACTCCTGCAGAGCCCGCTGCCGGCCCGGTTTGAACACGACCAGGCCCAGCTTGGCGTACGGCTTCACCGAGCACGTCGCCCACTCCGCGACGAACGGCTCGTACCAGGAGTACCGCTGCGGACCGAGATAGTCGGCGAGTTCCTCTTTGGACGCCGGTTCGACGTTGTCGCATTCGTCGGTGGACTGTTGCACCCATGTGGACACATCGTTCAACGAGGTGAGATGCCGGCCAAGTGCCGCGGTGCCGGAACTGCCCGGTGCGGCATGATGGTTGCCGTGCTGCGGCTCACCGGAGCAGCCGGCCAGCAGGGATACAGCCGCCACGGCGACGAGGAACCGCCACATGTCGATCCTTCCTTCGGGCTGGGCACGCCTTGGCATGCCCAGCCCACAGGTCGTCCGTCAGGAGGTGGTGCAACTCGTTCCGTTGAGCGTGAACGCGGTTGGTGCGGTGTTCGCCGTGGAGAACGATCCGTTGAATCCGAACTCGACGGTCGCGTTCGCGGCGATGACACGGTTGGAGTTGGAGTTCTGTGCCGTGACCTCGGTCGTCGGCTGGGTGACCTGGGCGTTCCACGCGCTGGTCACCTTCTGCCCGTCGGCGTAGGTCCACTTCAACGTCCAGCCGTCGATGGCGGCCGAGCCGGTGTTGGTGATCTTCACGCTCGCGGTGAAGCCACTGGGCCACTGGCTGGGCGTGGTGTAGCCGACGCGGCAGTTTCCTGCCGGTGGGGTCGACGTGGTGGTGAAATTGACCACTGTGGACGGTTGGGAGCGGTTTCCGGCGGCGTCCTTGGCCACGACGAAGTAGCTGTACGCGGTCGACGGCGACAGTCCGCTGAGGGCGGATGTCGTGCTGCCGGTCGAAGAGACGAGCGTGTCGGTGGTGCCGGTCCTGCGGTACACGTCATACCCGACGACGCCGATGTTGTCGGTTGCGGCGGCCCAGTTCAGTGTGGCCGATGTGCCGGTGATGTTGCTGACGGCCGGCGTTCCGGGGGCACCGGGCGGCTGGGTGTCAGGTGGTCCGCTGCCGCCGCCGAAGTTCACGTCGGAGCAGTTGTAGAACGCCTCGGGGCTGTCGGACCGCTGCCAGATCGAGTAGATGATGTGCCTGCCGGACTTGACCGGCAGGGTGCCCGCCCACGTGTACTCGGCGCCTTCCGGGCCGCTGCCGTTGATCGGCGGGTTGGTGACGCTGTTGAAGGGCAGCGATTCCAGGTCCGACCACTTCAACGGCTGGTTGGGGTTCCAGCCGTCCCGGGTGACGTACTGGCTCCAGGTGCCGGGGTGGGGCGCCCAGGCGTTGTACCGGAATGTGATCGCTGCGCCGGACAGCAGTTGAGTGGTCGGCCAGTCCGTGCGGGCCAGGTTGTAGCCGTCGTACTTGGCTGTCGGGCCACACAGCTTGCCGTCCGGAATGATCTCGCGGTGCCGGCCGCCCGCGTTGCTGATCAGGTTGCCGAACCAGTCCCACAACGGCTGCTTGCCGCCGATGGCGACCGCGGCCTTGCACGCCGGGTTCTGCGGATTCAGATCACCGCCACCACCCGCTTTCCCGTCGACATAGCAGGCATGGGTCCGGGTGGAGGGGAACGTCATTCCGCCGTGCGCCTGTGCGGTGGTGGGTGGCAGGGCCAGTACGGCGCCGGCCACGACCAAACCCATCACAGCGGCAAGGGACGCGCCGTTGCGTCGTTGTCGCAAGAGATCTCTCCTTCATCTTTGTGGTCGCAGGGTGAAGGAATCTGGGAGCGCTCCCAGATAGGCATAGCATTTACGACGTTTGGGTGTCAATCAGTGGCTGCTGCCGGTGGTGTAGCCGACGCTCGTGTACGCCGCGGAACAGCTGTTCGCGCACTGGCTCGGCAACGTGAAACTGTAGACACGGCCGTTGTTGAGCAACGCGTCCGAAGCGTCTCGCACCCGGATCTGGTAGGAGGTCCCGGCGCTGGTGGTGGGGCCGATGATGAACGCCTGGCCCATGTCGCTGTTGGGCTTGGCCTGCTGCCAGGTGCCGTTCGCGCCGAGGTACTCCACGCTGTGGATGCCGTTGGGCAGATGGGAGACCGCGATGGCCGGCCAGTACCGCTGCGCACCCTGCAGGAAGCCCAGCCGCAGGTCGCCGGTGTAGTTCGGGCTCGGCACAAAAGACCAGGAGACGTGGCGGTTGTTCCAGTGTCCTGGGTTGAGATCGCCGACCGGGACGCCGTTCTTGGTGAACCTGTTGAGCGACGAGGTGACCAGATCGAGGTGGTTCGGGTCGTCGCGGCACCATGCGTTGGCGTCGCCGCAACTGTCGGCCACCACCATGGTCAGCGTCGCGTCGTTGTACTTGTCACTGATCCAGGACCCGTTGCGGCAGAACGGTTGTCCGGGCGCACCGTCATTGGTGCCCGTGCAGTAGTCGCCGATCGTCACCTGTATGAACCGCCCGCAGTTGCGACCGTTGTCCCACAGGCCGATCTTGCTGGCCTGTGAGGCAGGCAGTGGCCGGGGATAGAAGCTGTAGTCGCGAGGTGTGTTGTACACGTTGAGCGCCACGAAATCCTGCGAGTCCAGGACCGCTTGGGGCAGTCCGCAGCCGCCATAGGGTGCGCCGAGTCCGTCGAAATGGGTGGCATTGCCTGTCAGTGTCGCGGCTGCCGAGATCCAGGGCCGTGGCGACACGGAGCCCGCGATCACCACCACAAGGGCGACAACCGTTGCCAATGCAACGCGGGGCATGATTCGCGGCGTCATCCCGGCCTCCTCGTTGAGGTGTCATGACGAGTGCGCGAGGCTACGCTCCTGTTCTGGGAGCGCTCCCAGGATCGCACTGTAGCCGGTGGCGCGCCGCAGGACACTCCTCCACTTGGACCAGCCGACCGGCCTGACCCCGGCTTCAGCACCGCGAGCATGGCCCGGACGTCCGAAGTAGACAGATCGCAGACCACGACCGCGCAGTGTCGCTGGGATATGCGTGGCCGGACGATTCCGGCCTGGTGCTCGCCGTGGGCCGCTACGACGTCGTCCGGTTCGCTGATCGCGCCCGGTGCGGACGCGGCCGGGATGCAAGGCCCGGCGAGCAGGCCCGCTGTTGACGCGGTCCCGGCGGCCAGAAGGCGGCGGCGCGACAGGCCGGCAGAGGAGACCATGGCGGCCATGATGCCCATCTGCTGTGCCTCGCGTCCGCACGCCCCCTGAAAGAGCGAATTTGTATACCTGGCTGGGGGAACGCCGGAGTTCAGGGTCGCGGAGTGCGGCACGCTGTGTGCCGTGCTCCGCGTTCCTCCCCTTGCGCTCGTTGTCCTGCTTACCTGTGCCGGTCTGGCCGGGTGCGGTGTGCCGGAGGGCGCCGGTCCCTCGACGCTGCGGGTTCCGCAGAACTACGCCGCGATATCCGGCGCCGCGGAGGCGGCGGAGCCCGGTGACCTGATCCTGGTCTCTCCGGGCCGGTACACCGAGACCGTGCGGCTCAGGACGGCCGGGGTCACCCTGCGCGGGACCGACCGTAACGCGGTGGTGATCGACGGGGAGATCCGCCGCGCCAACGGTGTCGTGGTGAGCGCGCCCGGTGTGTCGGTCGAGAACCTCACTGTGCAGGCCAACACGCTCAACGGGGTCCTGGTCACCGGGATGTCCGACGGTGGCGACGGGCTGGCCAAGGGCAGTAACGAGTACACCAGGCTGGACCCCGAGAAGTTCCCGCCCTTGCAGGGGTTCAGGGTGTCCTATGTGACTGCCGCGAACAACGGCCTCTACGGCATCTACGCCTTCGACGCGCAGCACGGCGTGATCGAGCGGAGCTACGCCTCGGGCAGTGCGGACTCCGGGATCTACGTCGGCCAGTGCCGTCCGTGCGACATCGCAGTCCGGGACAACATCGCCGAACGCAACGCTGTCGGCTACGAGGCCACGAATGCCTCGGGTGACCTGTACGTCCTGCGCAACAGGTTCTCCGGCAACCGTGTCGGGCTGACGTCCAATTCGGACTACCAGGAGGCGCTGGTGCCGCAGAGCGGTGCGACGGTGGTCGGCAACCTGCTGTCCGGCAACGCCGAGCCCGAGTCGCCCGCGCAGGCCGAGGGCGGGTTCGGGATCGGTATCGGGATCGCCGGCGGTACGGACGACCTCGTCGCCCGCAACCGGGTCGAGGGCAACCCGGCTGCCGGGATCGTGCTCGGCTCGGCCATCGACCTTCCACCGCTACGCAACCGCCTGATCGGCAACGTTCTCGCCGGTAACGGTATCGATGTGGCTTTCGCCGCGTCCGCGCGAGCCCCGCGTGACGGGAACTGTCTTCAGGACAACATCCTTGCCACTCTTGTCCCGAATGGACTGATTCAGGTCTGTCCGGTTCCTGCCGGCGCACAGCCGTCGGCGCCTCTGCCGCGGATGAACCCGCCACGAGGGGTGCCGTTTCCGGCCGTCGCGGCGCCGCCGCCCCAGCCGGGTATGCCAGGCGCCGAGCATGCTCCGCCTTCGTCCGCGGCCGGGTTGCCCGGACCGGTGGACGTGGCCGCGATCGGTGTGCCCGGGACGAACCTGCTGGCCGTCCGATGAGGACGTTTCAGGCGGCGCTTGCCGCATCGGTGCTGATACTGACGGGGTGCACGTCGGCTCCCGAGCCGCATCCGCTGACCCAGGAGCAGGCCGAGCTCCTGGCGGTGGTCCGGTTCACCAACCACGACCACCAGGTCGTCGCGTTCCGAGGCCGGCTTCCCTCCGCCGCCGGCACGCTCGAACTGGCGGGCCGGATCGACTACCTCCGGGGCATCGGTTACGGCACATTGCGCACGGACGGAGGTGTCGGCTACGGCTCGGCTGGTGTCCTGCAGTGGAGCCGGCGTGGGCTGGCCTTCCTGGCCGGTGCGACCGAAGCGAGTGATCCGCCGCCTGCGGGTCAATGGCGGCTGCGCCCGATCCAGGCGACCGGCGGAGAACTCGACACGGCGCTGGCGCTCCTGCTCGACCTTGGCAACGACCGCCCTGACAACGCCCAGATACTCCGGCAAAGCGGTGCGCGCTGGCTTCGGTCGGACACAGTGGACGGTACGCCGGTCGACGTCTTCGAAGGACCGCGGGCCGCGGGCAAGGCGGGGCCGCGCCTGCGTTACTGGGTGGCCGGCAGTGGTGATCTGCGACAGGTCGAGGCCCGGATCGGTGCCGCCGAGGCCGACGCTTCGTTCGGCTTCACGCCTGGAGCGGCCCCGTTCAGCGCGATGCCCCAACTGTCCGGATAGGACTTTAGTGGAATTCGCCCGGTGGGTGACCTGTTTCCCGGAAGGGTGATTCCGGGATGTGGGCGCCAGGGAAAGGCTGCCGGAAACGCCGCTAGGTGATCATCCTTTGTGGGCGGATTGACCCGAAACGGTGAACAGTCGGCACTGTTGGTTTGGGACAGTGTTGTCGTGGATACCCGTTCGGGCTTCTTCACATCGCGGCCTGCTCTCCGGGTTCCTTTCGCTCCCCGTCGGAGCGCGTCCTGCGCAGGGCCTGTGCTTCCCGGTGAAGGACCTGCCGGACGAGTACGCCGGATACACGCTCACCAAGGCCGACGCCGCCGGCCACAATGGAAAGGACTCCGCGGCCGACACGACCACTGGCTGCACCCGTCCGGCTGAACTGGGCCCGGGCCATCGGGAGGACTTCACGCTCGATGCCGGTTACGTCGGTGGCCACGAGCCACCTGCCCCGCCCAAGCCGGGGTGGCTGTCGCACACGGGTGCGGCCGTCGGGGGCCTGATCACACTTGGCGGTTCTGCTCCTGGGCGGAGGTGGCGTGCTGATCTTCGCCAGCCGCCGCCGTCACGTCAGGGAGTAGGTCCTGGATTCGGTGAAGGCCACCTCGGGCAGTTTCGAGGTGGCCTTCACCGGCAGGGTCAGGCGCGAGGCGCGCTTGTGCTCGCTCGCACGATCAGTTCGGTGGCGAGGTCGATCCGTTCGTTGGCCGGGCGTTCGCCGTTCGCCAGGGTGAACACCATCTGGGCGGCCGTGGTCGCCATCTCGCGCAACGGCTGGCGCACGGTGGTCAACGGCGGGCCGATCCATTCGGTGACCGGCAGGTCGTCGTAGCCCACGATGGACAGATCGTCCGGAATGGACAGACCCAGTTCACGTGCCGCGCGCATGACCCCGAGCGCCTGGAAATCCGATCCGGCGAAGATGGCTGTCGGCCGGTCCGCGCGCCTGAGCAGGTCGAGCCCGTGGCTGTACCCGCCGTGCACGTAGAAGTCGCCGTAGCGCACGAAATCCGGGGCGATCGCGACGCTCGCCTCCTCCAGTGCGCTGCGGTAGCCGTCGACTCTGGCCCGGCTGCACAGCATGTCGGTCGGCCCGGAGATGACCGCGATCCGGCGGTGCCCGAGGCTGAGCAGGTGGCGGGTGGCCGCCAGGCCGCCTGCCCAGTTCGCCGACCCGACCGTGGGTACGCCTGGTGGCTGTTCTCCTGCTGTGTCAACGAGAACGAACGGGATGTTGCGCGTGGTCAACTGGTGGCGCTGTTCGGCGTCCAGCTCGGCCAGGACCAGGATGACGCCAAGAGGGCGGCGGGCGAGCAGGTCTTCGAACCACTCCCGGCGTGGCCGGTGCTCACCGCCGAGCTCGGACAGCACGACCGCCGCGCGTTGGGTGGCGGCCGCCTGCTCGACCCCACGGATGATCTCGGTTGCCCATGCGGAGTGCATTTCGTGGAAGACGAGGTCGATCAAGGCCGGCCGGGATGACTGGCGTGCCCGCCTGCGACGGTACTGGTGCTGCTCGATGACGCTTTCGACCCGGGCACGAGTGTCTGGGGCAACGTGCGGCCTGCCGTTGAGCACCTTCGAGACGGTCGGGATCGACACGCCCGCCTCGGCCGCGATCGACGCGATGGAGACCTGGCCTTTCCGCTCGCCGGGCTCCGATGACATGGTCACAACGCCCCCTCTTTCCTAAAGTTTCGGGCGCTGGGCGTAGGTCTTTCGATGTTGTGACGCCAGCGGATTCGTGTGGGCCCGGGAAAACTAGATGTTGACGCAGTGTGTTGATGAGCTTACGGTCTCACAGACCGGGCCGTCTATCGGAACGTGTTGCGATAGTTTCGGCTCTCACGAGGACGTGAAGCGGAGGCGCCTGCTCGATGACGAACGGGACGACGAACGCCCAGCCGGCAGTTCCTGTCTGGCGTGACGTGCGCCTGCCGGTCGACGAGCGGGTGGACGCGCTCATCGCCGCGATGACGCTCCGCGAGAAGCTCGCCCAACTGGTGGGGGTGTGGGTGGGCGCCGATCCGTCGGGCGCGGGGGTCGCCCCGCACCAGTCGGACATGACCGAAGAGCCCGTGATCTGGGCCGATGTGATCGCCTCCGGACTCGGCCAGCTCACCCGCCCGTTCGGTACCAAACCGGTCGGCCCGGCGGCCGGGGCGCGCTCGCTCGCGGCGTCGCAGGAACAGGTGGTCGCCGCCGGCAGATTCGGCATTCCGGCTCTGGTCCATGAGGAATGCCTGGCAGGTTTCGCCGCGTGGCAGGCCACCGCCTACCCGGTTCCACTCGCGTGGGGCGCTGGTTTCGATCCCGGGCTGGTGGCCGAGATGGCCACGCTGATCGGCAGTTCGATGCGGGCCGCCGGGGTGCACCAGGGCTTGGCGCCCGTTCTGGACGTCACGCGTGACTACCGCTGGGGCCGTGTCGAGGAGACCATCGGCGAGGACCCTTATCTCGTTGGCACAGTCGGTACTGCCTACGTGCAGGGTTTGCAGGAGTCAGGCATTGTGGCCACCCTCAAGCATTTGGCGGGGTATTCGGCGTCGCGAGCCGGGCGCAACCACGCGCCGGTGTCGATGGGATCGCGCGAGCTCGCGGATGTGATCCTGCCGCCGTTCGAGATGGCGGTCCGGGATGGGCACGTGCGGTCGGTCATGCATTCGTACTCGGAGATCGACGGTGTGCCGTCCGCGGCCGATCCCCGGCTGCTCACCGAACTGCTGCGGGGGACCTGGGGTTTCGAGGGAACCCTTGTCTCCGACTACTTCGCGGTCAAGTTCCTGCAGACTTTGCACGGGGTGGCCGAGGACGAGGCCGACGCAGCCGCGCTCGCGCTCGCCGCGGGCGTCGATGTCGAACTTCCCACTGTGTGTTGCTATGGCGCGCCGCTGCTGGATGCCGTCACGCGCGGCGATATCGACGAAAAGCTGGTCAACCGGGCAGCGCGACGTGTGCTCCGGCAGAAGATCGAGCTCGGCCTGCTGGACCCGGGCTGGACGCCGCTGCCTGACGGCGTTGACGATCTGGAACTGGACACGGCGCCAGCGCGCGAGGTCGCGCTCAAGCTAGCGCGGGAGTCAGTGATTCTATTGTCCAATAAGGACGCGATTCTTCCGCTGAGACCAGGAGCGAAGGTCGCGGTTATCGGTCCGTTGGCGGACGATCCGATGGCGATGCTCGGCTGTTATTCGTTCCCCGCGCACATCGGCGTGCACCATCCCGAGGCTGGTCTGGGCCTGGAGATCCCGACGGTGCTCTCGGCGCTGCGTGCGGCTCTCGGCTCGCAGAACGTCAGCTATGCCCGCGGTTGCGAGGTCATGGGAACAGGGCAGGAGGGCTTCGGTGAAGCCGTCCAAGCGGCCACGGAAGCTGATGTCTGCGTTGTCGCGGTGGGTGACATCGCTGGCCTGTTCGGGCGTGGGACGTCAGGGGAGGGGTGCGACGCGACCGATCTCGTGTTACCTGGTGTCCAGGAGGATCTTGTCCGGTTCCTGGTCGCGGCCGGGACGCCCGTGGTGCTGCTGTTGCTCACCGGCCGGCCATACGCCATTGGCGATCTGGCGACTCGTGCGGCCGCGACCGTGCAGACCTTCTTCCCTGGACAGCTGGGCGGCCAGGCGATCGCCGACGTCCTGACCGGCGTGGTCGCGCCGTCCGGGCGGCTGCCGGTCAGCATCCCGGCCCATCCATCCGGTCAGCCTGGGACTTACCTGTCGGCTCCGCTGGGGCATCGCAGCGGTGTGTCCAATGTAGATCCAACGTCGCCGTTCCCGTTTGGACATGGACTCGGCTACGAGACGTTCGAATGGTCGCAACCGCGTCACAGCGACGAGGACTGGAACACCAACGGCGAGATCGAGATCGAACTGGACGTGCACAACCCTGGTTCCCAGGCCGGTGCGGACGTCGTCCAGCTGTACCTGCACGACCCGGTTGCGCAGGTCACCCGTCCGGTCGTGCGGCTCGTGGGGTACGCCAAGGTCCGGCTGGACGGCCACGCGACCGCCACAATCACCTTCCGGGTCCCGGCTGACGTGACGTCCTTCACCGGCATCGGCGGCCAACGCGTGGTCGAGCCAGGCTCGGTGCAATTGCGTGTGTCTCGGTCCAGTGCCGACGTGCATTCCACAGTGGACCTCAAGCTGGCCGGGCCGTTGCGGGAGGTTGACCACACCAGGCAGTGGGTGACCACAACCGTTGTCACGCAGCACGAGGAGGTGCCGCGCAGATGACGATCACAGTCCGGGAGCCGGGCCCGGGTGTGGACGAACCTGTGGCAAGGCCCGTGAAAACGCGGAAGCGCCGCACCTGGCGTAAGGCACTGAAGCGGGACTGGCAGCTCTACACGCTCGCGCTCGCGCCGCTCGCGTTCTTCCTCGTCTTCCGTTACCTGCCGATGGCCGGCAACGTCATCGCGTTCCGCAAGTTCGTGCCGGGCGGGGACCTGTTCGGCGAGACCTGGGTGGGCCTGCGCTACTTCAAGATGTTCATCGTGGACCCGAACTTCTGGCACGTGTTCGGCAACACGCTCATTCTGGGTGCGCTGACCCTGCTGTTCTGCTTCCCGCTGCCGATCGTGCTCGCGTTGCTGCTCAACGAGGTCCGCTCGCGGTACTTCAAGCGGTTCGTCCAGACGGTGTCCTACCTGCCGCACTTCATCTCGTTGGTGATCGTGGCCGGCATGGTGATGCAGCTGACCTCGGTGGAGGGCACGGTCAACCAGATCGTGAAGGCCTTCGGCGCCGGCCCGGTCTCGTTCATCCAGGAGCCGGACTGGTTCCGCACGATCTATGTGTCCTCGGAGGTCTGGCAGACGGTCGGCTGGGGCACGATCCTGTATCTGGCCGCGCTCACCACAATCGACACAGAACTGTACGAGGCGGCCAGGATCGACGGCGCCAACCGCTGGCAGCAGACGTGGCACATCACGCTGCCCGGCATCCGCCCGACCATGGTCACGCTGCTGATCCTGAACACCGGCACGTTCATGGCGGTGGGGTTCGAGAAGATCCTGTTGCTGTACAACCCGCTGACCTACCCGACAGCGGACGTGATCTCGACGTATCTGTACCGGGTCGGCCTGGTGTCCAACAACTTCAGCTACGCCGCGGCGATCGGCCTGTTCGAGTCGGTCATCGGACTGGCGCTGATCCTGTCCGCGAACGCGATCTCGCGCCGAACAGTGGGGACAAGCCTGTGGTGACCACCGACCCCAAGAGCCTCGCGGCCCGGCTCGACAGGCCGGTGCAGCCTCGGCGTTCGGCACTGATGAAGGACTCCCGTGGCTACAAGGTCTTCCGCGCGGTCAACGTCGTCGTGCTGCTCGCCGTGGTCGTGGTGACGCTGTACCCGTTCGTCAACATCGTGGCGCAGTCGTTCAGCAGCGAGGACTACATCAGTACCGGGCAGGTGAACCTGTGGCCACGCGGGTTCAATGTGGACACATACAAGCTGGTGGTGTCCGACGAGGCCTTCTGGAACAGCTATTTCAACACAGTTCTCTACACGGTGACGGCCACGGCGATCTCGATCGTGCTGACCACGATCTACGCCTACGTGTTGTCGAAGCACCATCTCAAAGGGCGTGGCCTGCTCGTGGGCATCGCGGTGTTCACGATGTTCTTCAACGGCGGCCTGATCCCGAACTACGTGCTGATCAACAACCTCGGGATGACCAACACGATCTGGGCGGTCGTGCTGCCGAACGCGATCAGCGTGTTCAACCTGCTGGTGATGAAGTCCTTCTTCGAGAGCCTGCCCAAGGAACTGGAGGAGGCCGCCGCGATCGACGGGCTGAGCAGCTACGGGATCCTGCTGCGGATCGTGCTCCCGTTGTCCAAGGCCGTGCTCGCGACGATGATCCTGTTCTACGCGGTCGCGAACTGGAACTCGTGGTTCTCCGCGTTCCTCTACCTCGACCGGGCGGACATGTTCCCGGTGACGGTGTACCTGCGGAACCTGATCTACGGTGCCACTTCCGCGACATCCGTCGGTGCCGTGGAGACCGACTCCGTGCACATCTCGGCCAACATCAAGGCGGTGACGATGGTGCTCACAGTGCTGCCGATCGTCATGGTCTACCCGTTCATCCAGCGCTATTTCGTGTCCGGCGTGATGCTCGGCGCGGTCAAGCAGTAGCGCGCCGCACGTTGACGACTGAGGAGAGCATGATGAGGAAATGCAAGCGCGTGCTGCTGGCCCTCGCGGCCGGCAGCCTCGTCGCCGGGTTAACGGCGTGCAGCGACGACGGTTCGGCGGAAAGCGGCGTCAATCTCGACGGCAAACGGGTCGCGGCCATGTCGGACTACAAGGCGGGAAGCCAGTTCAAGGCGACCGAACCGATCAATGTCAGCCTGCTCTACCTCGACCAGGCGCACTACCCGATCAAGAACGACTGGCTGCTGTGGTCGGAGATCACCAAGCGCACCAACGTGAAAATCGAGCCGACGGTCGTGCCCTACAGCGACTACGACCAGAAGCGCGGCCTGCTCATCAGCTCAGGCAACGCGCCGATGATCATCTCCAAGACCTACCCCGGTCAGGAGGAGGCCTTTGTCGCCTCCGGCGCGATCCTCCCGGTCAGCGACTACATCGACCTGATGCCCAACCTCAAGGACAAGATCGAGAAGTGGAAGCTGCAGCCCGAACTCAACACGCTGCGCCAGGACGACGGCAAGTTCTATGTCCTGCCCGGCGTACTTGAGACAGTCCAGCCGGACTACACGGTGGCGTTCCGTACCGACGAACTGACCCGCCTGGGCCTGTCCGCCCCGAAAACCTGGGACGAGTTCTACACAGTGCTGAAGGCGATCAAGGCCGCGCACCCGGACGTCTACCCGTTCTCCGACCGCTTCGAAGGCAAGAGCATCCTCAATCAAGTAGGACAGGGCTTCGGCACATACGGCGGAGACAACTGGGGCTACGTCAAGAACATCAGCTGGAACGAGAACAAGCAGTCCTTCGACTTCACCGGCACAACCCCGGAGTACAGGCAGCTCATAGAGTATTTCCACAAGCTGGTGGCCGAAGGCCTGATGGACCCGGAGAGCTTCACCCAGAAGGATGACCAGGCCAAACAGAAGTTCGCCAGCGGCAAATCCTACGCGATCAGCAGCAACGCGCAGAACATAGCCAACGACTACCGGCCCAACATCACCAAGATCCCTGGCGCCACAGTGGCCAAGATCCGCGTCCCAGCCGGCCCCAAGGGCGACATCATGAGGGGAACGCGGATGGACAACGGCCTGATGATCTCGGCCAAAGCCCTGCAGAACGACAAGTTCGTCGCGATGATGCAGTTCATCGACTGGCTCTGGTACTCCCCCGAAGGCATGGAGTTCGCAAAATGGGGAGTCCCAGGCGTCACCTACGACAAGGACGCAGCAGGCAAACGAACCCTCAAGTCCGACATAGCCTTCGGCGGCATGAACGCAGGCGCCCCCAAAAATCTGCAGAGAGACTTCGGCTTCCAAGGCGGAGTCTTCGCCTACGGCGGAAGCACAGAGCTGTACAGGTCGATGTACACCCCCGAAGAGGTGACGTTCCAAGAAGAAATGGCCTCAAAAAAGGTGGTCCCACTCCCGCCGCCCGCCCCCTTCAACGAAGCCGAACGCGAGAAAGCCACCCTCTGGGAAGCCCCACTGAAGGACTACGTCCAACAGAACACCCTCCAGTTCATCCTAGGCAAGCGCGACCTGTCCACCTGGGACGCCTACGTAAAAGAACTGGACTCAAAGGGAATGCCTCAATACATGGAAATGGTCAACGGCGCACACAAGCGCTACAAAGAAAAGAACGGCTGAAAAGGAAAGCCGGGCCGGTCGCACTCCCGCCGCCAGAGCGACCGGCCCCAGCCCCCGCCTCACCACGAAAGCCAGCCACAGACAGGGCCCCGTCGCGTGAACACAGACACGAGACAGATCACCGACACCAAAACCCGACGGCTCCAGTCAGCGGCCCTGAGCGGGACGCGAGCCCGGTTGCCGAGTTTGAAGGTCTGGCGTGCCGGGTTGGTGGCCCTGGTGGCGAACCTGGTCCTGGTTGCTGGGAAGAAGCGGACTGTGGATAACGAGATTTGTGAGTGGTGCCGTTCGTACGGTTGGGCCAGGTCGAAGCGGGTTCGTCCGGTGGGAAGCCGGGAGGCCCTGGTAGATGTGGAGTGTATTGCCTGTGAGCGAGATTCTGTCTGACTCCTGGCGTTACTGTGTGGGCACGGGAAGGCTGAACCTTGCCCTGCGTGCGGACTACCTTGAGTCGCTGGCGATGATGCAGAAGGATATCGGCTTCCGGTATGTCCGCGGTCATGGGCTGTTGTCCGACGACATGGGGGTGTACCGGCAGTCTGTTGTGGACAGCAAGGCGCATGTGCGGTACTCGTTCACCTATGTGGACCAGGTTTTCGACCGGTTCCTGGAGCTGGGGATCCGGCCGTTCGTCGAGCTTGGGTTCATGCCGACGGCGCTTGCCTCGGGGCCGGAGACGGTCTTCTGGTGGAAGGGGAACATCACGCCGCCGCGGGACTGGGGTGAGTGGGCGGCGCTGGTGAGTGCTGTGGTTCGGCATCTTGTCGATCGGTATGGGATCGAGGAGGTGCGGACGTGGCCGATCGAGGTGTGGAATGAGCCGAACCTGCCGCAGTTCTGGAAGAACGCTGACCAAAAGGCGTATTTTCGGCTCTACGAGACCAGTGCCCGAGCTGTCAAGGATGTGGACGCGCAGTTGCAGGTCGGTGGTCCGTCGCTGTCGCCGGGTGCGGACGAGTGGTGGGAGCCGTTCGCGGAGTTTGTGGCCCGGCGCGATGTGCCGGTCGACTTTGTGAGCAGGCATGCCTACGCGTCTGGCCCAGCGCAGCATGTGCCGTTCGGCACCTACCAAACGCTTGCTTCGCCTCAGTCTCTTCTGGACCAGTTCGCGGCACCTCGGAAATATCTGGCGAGCACGGCACTCGCCTCGTTGCCTGTGCATATCACAGAGTTCAACAGTTCCTACCGACCGGACAACGCGATCCACGATACTGCCTACCAGGCTGCGTACCTGGCTCCTGTGCTTGTCGGCGGTGCGGACCTGGTCGACTCCTACTCCTACTGGACGTTCTGCGATGTCTTCGAAGAGGAGAACGTGCCGACCTCGGTGTTCCACGGCGGTTTCGGTCTGCTGACCCACCGGCAGATCCCGAAACCCGCGTATCACCTCTACACGTTCATGGCACGGATGGGCAGCCAGGTCCTTGCACGCGGCGACGACCATCTCGTCTGCGAAGATGACAACGGCCGAGTCACGGTCCTTGCGTGGCAACCGGTTGGCGGAACTGACGCTCCAGACGCGGAGGACCGGCACAGCGTGAAGCTGTCGGTCCCGATGTCTGGCCCGCGTGCGTTCGTTCGCCGGGAGCGCGTGAACGAGCACGACGGCAACGCGTTCGCAGCCTGGCGTGAGCTCGGACGGCCGCGTTCGCCTGACACGAAGACGTTCGATCTGCTGAGGGACTGTGCCCGGCCGGTGGCCTCTCATCAAAGCCTGTCCATAGTGGATGGAATGGTCGCGCTGGATCTTGTGCTCGCGAGGCATGAGGTGACGTTTGTGGAGGTGCTGCCAGTGCACACCGAAGAGCATGCCGGGTTGGACGACCGGCGGTTGCTGGGTGTCTCGGATGACCGGCTCGTGGCGAGGTGGTGACCGTGCCGGCTCGATCTGATCCGGCGTCCGAGATCGGCTCCGGGTTTCTGTCCCGCGTCGCCTCGGTCGTGTACTGGTTCGTGGCCATTGAAGGGTTGTTGCTGCTGACCGCCGGTCCTGGACTGGTGCTGATTGTGTTCCTGGCCGGGGGAACGGGAAACGCGCTGCTCATCGGATTGTGCTTCGTGCCGGTGGCGCCTGCCTTGTCGGCTGCTGTCTTCGCGTGGCGGGTGTTCCTCACTGATCGGGATCTGTCTCCGGCCGGGCACTTCTGGCGTGGGTACCGGCTCAACTGGCTGGATGCCCTGCGTTGGTGGCTACCAGCCTTGCTGTTGCTCACGGTCATCGGCTTCACGCTGGCGAACATGGGCCTGGCCGGTGTGCCCACCGGGTACGGCCTCATGCTGATCGTGATCGCGATAGGCGTCTTGGTCTGGTCCTCGCACGCATTGGTGCTGTCATCGACGCTGTCGTTGCGCACCCGGGACATCGCGAGGCTTGCTGCCTACTATCTCGCGGCAAGTCCGGCTAGATCGCTAGGCGTGTTGTCGCTTCTGGTGTGCTCTGGCGGAATCGTCTACCTCGGGTCGGACTGGATGCTCGTCGCGCTCGCCTCTCCCATGACCCTCGCCCTGCTGCGCAATGCCGAGCCGGTGTTGCGGGACGCCACCGAAAGGTTCACCGCATGAAGTCCATCGGCTATGGCGGCGACTACAACCCTGAGCAGTGGCCTCGGGAAGTGTGGGATCAGGACTACGCCGCGTTCGAGCTGGCGAACATCAACACACTGACAGTCGGCGTGTTCGCGTGGGCGCACTTGCAACCCGCGGAGGACCGGTACGACTTCACCATGCTGGACGCGACAGTGGAACGCGCGGCAGCCGAAGGCAAGAACATCGTGCTTGCTACACCCAGCGGGGCCATGCCACCGTGGCTGGCCCACAAGTATCCCGAAGCATGCCGGGTGGACTTCGAGGGACGACGGCACGTGTACGGCCAGCGGCACAACGCGTGTCCGTCCAATCCAGACTTCCGCAGGCTCGCGGTCGAGCTGGCCGACAAGTTGGCGCAACGGTACGGAGACATTCCGGCGATCGTCGCATGGCACGTCGGCAACGAGTACGGCGGCGCGTGCTATTGCCCGCAGTGCGCTGCCGCGTTTCGTGACTGGCTGAAGAAGCGTTATGACGGCTTCGACCGGCTCAACGCCGCGTGGAACACCACATTCTGGTCGCACACGTTCACAGACTGGGACCAGATCCAGCCGCCGACAGCGCTCTCCGAGCACTGGCGCGGCCCAGGCCACACGGCGTTCCAAGGTATCACCTTGGACTACAAGCGGTTCATGTCCGACGCGTTGCTCGATGGGTTCGTGGCGGAGAAGGCGGCGATTCGCGGGCACGTCCCGCACACCCCGGTGACGACCAACTTCATGGGGCTGTACCAGCCGATCGACTACCACCGCTGGGCATCGCATCTGGACTTCGTTTCGTGGGACAACTATCCACCCGAAGATCCGTCAGCGTCCCGTACCGCCGCACGGATGGCCTTGGCGCATGGGCTGGTGCGCGGACTTCGCGGCGGAGACCCTTTCTGGGTGATGGAACAGACTCCGTCAGTGACCGCGTGCCGCGATGTCAACTCGGTCAAACGACCGGGCGTATTGCGGTTGTGGTCGTGGCAGTCGGTTGCGCATGGGGCCGACGCGGTCCTGTACTTCCAGATGCGTCAGGCTCGTGGAGCTTGCGAGAAGTACCACGGCGCCGTGCTGGACCATGCGGGGCGCACCGACACCCGCGTATTCCGGGAAGTCGCAGCGTTGGGCGGGGAGTTCCATCAGGTCGGCGACATGTTGCTGGGCGCCCGCACACCGGCTCGTGTGGCGCTGCTGGTTGACTGGGACAGTTGGTGGGCTTTGGAAATGTCCGATGGTCCAAACCGCAACGTCGGGTACATCAATGTTCTGACGGCTTACCACCGCACCCTGTGGCAGGCAAACGCTTTGGTCGATGTTGTCCCCGTGACCGCGGATCTCTCCGGATATGACGTCGTTGTCGCCCCATTGCTGCATATGGTCAAGGGAGACTTCGCGGACCGGGTGACCGCGCTCGTCGAGAGTGGCGGTTCTTTCGTGACCACAGCGCTTTCCGGCCGGGTCGACGAGGACGACAACGCTTTCCTCGTCGACGTCCCCGGTCCATTCGCTGCATTGCTCGGCCTTCGCGTCGAGGAAACTGACGCCCAGCAACCCGATGTGACCAACCCGGTGACCCTCGCCGATGGGCGCGTGTCCGATTCCAGGCATGTCTTCGAGGTGATCATCCCCGACGAGGCCACGGAAGTACACGGCACCTATAGCGCCGACTTCTACGCTGGTACCCCCGCAGTCACCAGGGCTCGGCGAGGGCAGGGAAGTGCTTGGTATGTCGGGACTCTCCTCGATGACGACGGAGTGGAAGCGATCATCCGTACGGTACTTGACGAACACGACCTGACAGGTCCGCTCGCTGATGTCCGAGATGTCGAGGCGGTCGAACGCGTCTCCCCGGATGGGACTCGATACCTGTTCGTCCTCAATCACACAGGCGCAACCCGCGTCACAAGGTCCCCTGTGGATGGAGATGACCTGCTCAGCGGCCGGGATCTGAGCGCAGGGGACGAGTTGGTGCTCGAACCGGCGGATGTTCTCGTGGTTCGTTGCCGATGATGTCTACAGTGGATCCGGCCTGGTTGCCGGCATTCGTGTTCCGATCCGTCGGTGCTCGCCGCGTGCGGATTGTCGGTGACGGCCTGCTCGTGGACACAGTGCGCGGGGAGGTTGCGGCCGCGGGCGGCGTGTTGGTGTCTGAAGGGCCGGTGGATCTTGACCTCGTGTGCGAGGGTGACGTGGGGGAGAAGTTCACTGTCGAGCGTTCCGGGACGACCACGACCGTCCGTGCGACCGGCGGTGCTGGCCTGCTCTACGGCTTTCATCATGTTGTCCGGCAGGGAGAAGCAGCTTTTTCAGGTGTTCTGGCGCCGCAACGGCACGCGCCGCGTCAGCCGATCCGTATGCTCGACCACTGGGACAACATCGACGTTCACCCTGTGATGGGGCAGGTCGAGCGCGGGTACGCAGGCGGTTCCATCTTCTATGACAACGGCGTCGTGCGGACAGATCTCACCCGGGTCGGTGCATACGCACGGCTGCTCGGATCAATCGGGATCAATCGGGTGGGCCTGAACAATGTCAATGTCCATCGCACCGAGGCACGGCTGCTCACCGATCTGTTGCCCGACGTGGCCCGGCTCGCCGATGTTTTCCGGCCGCACGGGATCAGGGTGCATCTTTCGGTGAGTTTTGCCGCGCCGATGACACTCGGCGGCCTGCCCACGGCCGATCCTCTCGATCCGGCCGTCCAGGACTGGTGGGCCCGGACCACGGCCGAGGTCTATGCCGCGATCCCCGATTTCGGTGGCTACATCGTCAAGGCGGACTCCGAGGGGCAGCCGGGGCCGTTCGCCTACGATCGCAACCATGCCGATGGCGCGAATCTTCTAGCGCGAGCGCTTGCTCCGTTCGGCGGTATCGTGTTCTGGCGCGCGTTCGTCTACAACCATCGCCAGGATTGGCGCGACAGGTCGACCGATCGCGCTCGGGCCGCGTACGACCACTTCGTCCCGCTGGACGGGACCTTCGACGAGAATGTCGTGCTGCAGGTGAAGTTCGGGCCGATCGACTTCCAGGCCCGTGAGCCGGTCTCACCTGTGCTCAGCGCGATGCCGCAGACCCGGCTGGCGGTCGAACTGCAGGTGACGCAGGAGTACACCGGGCAGCAGAAACATGTGTGCTACCTGGTTCCGCAGTGGAGCGAGGTCCTCAATTCGTGCACTGTGGACGGAATAGTCGCGGTGTCCAATGTAGGCGAGGACGAGTTCTGGACTGGACACCCATTGGCACAGGCGAACTTGTATGGCTTTGGCCGGTTGGCGTGGGACGAACGGTTGACGCCGGAGCAGGTGCTCGACGAGTGGATCACCCTGACGTTCGAGAATGCGCAGACCGTGCGCAAGGCATTGCACGAACTGATGGACGACTCGTGGCATACGTACGAGCGATACACAGCTCCGCTGGGCATCGGGTTCATGGTCCGCACTGGAACCCACTACGGCCCGGACATCGACGGCTACGAGTACTCCCCTTGGGGGACCTACCATTTCGCTGACCGTGACGGCGTCGGTGTGGACCGCACGCGAGCGACCGGAACCGGCTTCACCGGTCAGTATCCGAAGCCATGGTGTGACATCTACGAATCACTCGACATGTGCCCGGACGAACTGCTGCTGTTCTTCCATCACGTGCCCTACACCCATGTCCTGCACTCGGGAATCACTGTCATCCAGCACATCTACGACAGCCACTTCGCCGGTCGCGACGAAGTGGCACACATGACCGAAATCTGGGCCACCCTTGAAGGGGACGTCCCAGCGGCGACATTCGACCGGGTCACCGGCCTGCTCAACGAGCAGTTACGGTGCGCGACCGAATGGCGGGATCAGGTGAACACCTACTTCTGGCGGAAGTCCGGCATCCCCGACGTCCATGGCCGCCGAATCCACTGATCGTGCGGCTTTCGGTTCGTTACGAAAACAGGGGCAAGGCTCGCGCCGGATTCTCGCGGATCGACGAAGACGCCGCTCCCGTGTGTTGGGAGGCTTCGATCCCCGCGTCGATTGGAGTCCAGATGAGAGTGGTGCGCCACGGTTCAGGCGCCAGACGGTGGCGGGCGCGTTTCGGCGTGCTCACCGCGATCACCAGCGTGTTCTCCACCTTGCTGGTCGTGCTTGTGCCGGGTGTCGCGAGTGCCGGCGCGATTGTTCCCTGCCCTGACACGATTACCGAATGGAGGGTCGTTCGTTCCCTGGGCAGGGCCGGATACCGATGGGAAGGCTATCGGTACACGACCTACAGCGTCACCCCGATATTCATGGTCAGTGACGGCAGGCTGCTCGACAATCAGCTGGACAGTCCGGCCACCTACACCGTCAGTTCGTCGATTCAGCAGACGTTCAGGATTTCCGCCTCAGTCGGTGTCGACGCGAAGGTGGGCGAATACCTCACGACCAAGGTCAGTTCGAGTATCGAGGCGAGCCGTACGACTCAGATCGGCGTCCAGGTCTCGACAGTCGTGCCGGCACGGAGCCGGGTGATCGCGGAATATGGTGTCGAAGGGTATTACGTGACCTACGCGATCGAGGCCTGGCAGTACAGTGGCTGGTCGCCTGGCCCCGGCCAGCGATGCGAGGAGTGGGGCTACTACCCGCAGGCCACCAACGCGCCGACGAGAGTCGAAGGCTGGCGGTTGCGAGCCGGCTGATCGCGTGATCCTTGTGACGGAACCCGTTGTCACGTAGGGAAACGGACATTTCCAGCGGCCATCGGCAGGACATCCCGCCAACGGGCGACCTGCCGATGGTCCTCCTGGCGGTACTCCCTGCCAGGTTCTCCCAGCACGATGTCCTTCTGGGTGAACCTCTGGCGAGGGAGATGACGTGGCTGATCTCTTCACCCTGTGGCGAGGTCGCGTTGACGAAAACAGCAGGCGTGCGCTGGATGTCTACACGCAGACTCTTCCCGATTTCCGCAAGATCGCGGACGATTCCCGGGCCCGGGCGGCGATGATGGACTTCGCGGTATTCATACGGAAACGGACAGTCGCCGTCGTGACCGAGAACAAGGCGTTCACCGACGTGGATCTGGCATTTGTCGAGGCGGCCGGACGCAGTCGTGCCGAACGGGGCCTCTCGCTGGCTTCCCAGCGCCACGCCCTGCAGATCCATACCTCGCTCACCTTGAAAGAGGTGCACGAGGCGGCCAATCCGCACGACCTTGACGATGTCATGCACACGCTGGCCTGGTTGCCGCCGCTGGGACTGGCCGCGCAAACCGCTTACACACGGGGATTCCTCGCCGGACAGGAAGCGTTTCTGCCAGTCGTGGATCGCGTCCAGCAGTTCGCGCACATGTTGCTCACCGACGATCCGGTGGCCGCGGACATGGCCGCCAGTCTGGCGATGAGCCTTTCTGGCGAATGGGTTGTGACGGTTGTGCGGATACCTGCGGGACACCCGGATCGCACGGATGTTCTCCAGGATTTGCTGAGCCGCCACTGGATACCGCTGCGCTGGGAGGAACCTGGCGAGTTCGTCGCGCTGGTGCCGGACGGCGGGTCGCAAGATCTTGGTGTTGTCCAGGATTTCGGTGACCGCGTGGGACTTCCGTGCGCGGTCGGTGCCGCGCGAGGCCGGATCGGTGAGCTGGCCGAGACGTTCGCGCGAGCACGGCAGGTCAGCTGGGCCGCGCCGGTCAGGTCCGCGCCGAGCGCCGTGCACTACCTGACCGATCTGTTCCCCGAGATCAGCGCCGCGCGCCTGCCACCGGTCGACCGGTGGTTACGTGAGGTGGCCGACCGGCTCGCCGCCGGCCCGGACCTCGTGGCGACTCTCGACGCCTTGTACCGCAACGACATGGCCAGGACACAGACGGCCGCGCTGCTGGGCATCCATCCCCGGACCCTGGAGTACCGGCTGCGACGTGTCCACGACCTCACCGGGCTGGATCCGCTTTCGGTGCGGGGTGTCCGGATCCTGAGCACCGCCGTGACCCGTGTCCTCGCCGGATGGGAAACGCTGTGAGCGATCTGCTCGGTCTGCTGGCAAAACAGATCCCCGCCAACGCCAAACGAGTCGTCGAGGTCTGCGCGGACGACCAGCCGGAGTACGCCGCGGCTGCAGGCGACCCGCGCGAATACGCTGGCATGCTTGATTTCGCGGTGTTCATCCGGCGCCGCACCCTCGAGCTCGTCGCAGGCAACGAGCCCCTGACCGACGACGATCTCGCGGTGGTATCTGCCACCGGGGAACGACGTGGTGAGACCGGGATGTCCCGGACGGTCCTGCGTCGTGTGCTTACGTTGCACGCCAGTGCGACGCTCAACGAGATCCAGGAAGCGTCCGGCCCCAACGACCTGCCCGTGACCATGCAGATGCTCGGCTGGCTGGGACCGCAGGGAGCGATCGCCCAGCAGGCGTACACCCTGGGTTTCCTGAAGGGGCAGAAGCATTTCCTGCCGGTCATCGCCCAGGTCCGGCAGTACACCGAGATGGTGCTCGGGGGCGAGACGGCCGCTCTGGCCAACGGCCGGGACCTGGGCATCGCCGTGCCCGAGTCCTACCAGGTGATCGTTGCCCGAATCCCGGACGTGGACGTCGAAACGGCGGCCGAGGTCGTCCATACCGTCTGGCGCCGGTACGGCGTTCCGGCGACCTGGTTCGGGCAGGACGAGTTCGTGGCGCTGGTCCCGGTCGAGCAGCAGACGAACGCCACGAAGGTGATCAGTGATTTCGCTGAGATCATTGGGCGGCCGTTCTCCGTGGGCACGGCCGAAGGCCCGGCTTCGGCACTCGCCGAGGCCTTCGCGCTGGCAAGGCGGGTCAGCCTGCTGACACGGGCCGAGACCGCGCCCAGTCACCTGTACACCGCGGCCGACGTGTTCATCGAGCTCGGCGCCGCCGAACTGCCCGAAATCGACCGGTGGCTGCACAGTCTCGCGCAGCGCCTGACCGACGGTCCCGTTCTGGTGGACACCTTGGATGCGTACTACCGCAACGACTTGAACCGGCCACGGGCGGCCGCGGCGCTGTGCATCCACCCCCGGAGCCTGGACTACCGGCTCCAACGGGTCCAGGAACTGGCCGGGATCGATCCGGCCAGCACCCACGGGATCCGGATCCTGAGCACGGTCGTGTCACGCGTGCTGGGCGGCCGCTGAAGGACGCATGAAAGAAGCCCTTCACCTGTCGGCGAAGGGCTTCTCCGGTGTCTCAGAGTCGCACGAGCCGGTATTCGTAGGGGGAGGAGCCGGGCGAGGCGGAGCAGTTGGTGCCCTGGCGTGAGGCGGTGTACGAGTAGCCGGATGGGATCGCGCAGGCCCACAGGCCGGTCAGATTGACGTTCACGGCGTCGAGCAGGAAATACTCATAGCGGAACCCGCAGTTGGGATTGGCTCGCACGGCCGACCAGGTGTAGCCGGACGGGACCGTGCACGCCCAGGTGCGGTGGCTGGCGGCGACACCCACGTCCTGGACCGCGACCTGCGGCGAGGCCACCGGCTGGGCAGCGGCGGCCGAACCTCCGGTCACGATCGAGGCGGCGACGAGGGCGGTCGTGGCGATCGACATGCTGAGGCGTCTGAGTACTGTTCCGATCACGTTTCTCCTTGTCGGGATCACGTCCACGGTGCGAAGAACTCGAGCCTCCCAGCGCGTCGGTGCGGGCGTCTTCGTCGATCCACGAGAACCCGGCGCGCGAGCGGCACCCGCTTTCGCGCAGAACCGAAACCGGCTCAAGGCCTGGAACAGGCCTGTTTTACGAGGGGGATTGACAAGAGGGGGACAATAAAAAATCGGCGCGCCTTCCATAATCCAATGGAGGACTCGCCGAACCTAATACCAGAATAAACGCTGTGAGGGGCATGTGTCAACTCAGGGGTACGAAGACGAATTGCGGGCCGAGCAGGGCTACGTTGCCGGGCTCTACACGCGGCTCGATGCCCAGCGTGCACGAGTGAAGGCCGAGTTCGACACGGCGCTGGGGGGCAAGGGCATGGCGCCCATGGAACGGGACGTCGAGGTACGCGCGCTGGCCAGGGAGGCCAAGCGGCTGGACGTGGCGGACAACGGGCTGTGCTTCGGCCGGTTGGACACCCTTACGGGAGAACATTCCTACATCGGCCGGATCGGGATTTTCGACGAGGAGAACGAGTACGAACCGGTGTTGCTCGACTGGCGGGCGCCGGCGTCGCGCGCCTTCTACGTCGCCACCGGCGCGCACCCGGAGAATATGAGCCGGCGGCGTCAGTTCCTCACGCGTGGGCGTCAGGTCGTCGATTTCACCGACGAGGTGTTCGGCCGTCCCGGCGCGGGTGAGCGAGGCGAAGCCGCCCTGCTCGCGGCCGTCAACGCACCTCGCGGCGAGGGCATGCGCGACATCGTGGCGACGATCCAGGCCGAACAGGACGAGATCATCCGGCTCGATCACCCGGGAGTGCTGGTGATCGAGGGCGGTCCGGGCACCGGGAAGACCGTGGTGGCGCTGCACCGCGTCGCCTACCTGCTCTACACCCAGCGGGAACGGATGGAACGCCACGGTGTGCTCGTGGTCGGGCCCAACCCGGCGTTCCTGAACCACATCGGCCGTGTTCTGCCGTCGCTGGGCGAGTCCGACGTGGTCTTCATGACCCCGGGCGATCTTGTGCCCGGTCTGCACGTCACCGCCGAGGACACCCCTGAGGTCACGCGGTTCAAGGGTTCGTTGAAGGTCCTGGACATGCTCAAGGCGGCGATCGCCGATCGGCAGCGGTTGCCGGAGGAGCCGCTGCCGTTCGAACTGAAGGACGTGACGGTACGGATCGACGCCGAGACCGCGGAGTGGGCCAGGGAGGAGGCGCGCGCGAGTGGGTTGCCGCACAACGAAGCCCGTGCGGTGTTCACCGAGATCGTCACGTATGTGCTCACCGAACGGGCGATTGCTCGTATCGGCAAGGGCTGGCTGACCCGCAAGGACCGTGAGGCATGGGAGGATATGCGGGCGGACCTGCTCATGGAGTTGGCGAACGACGAGAGGTTCACTGCCGCGCTCGACGAACTCTGGCCGATCCTGACGCCGGAAACACTGCTGGCACCGCTGTACACATCCGAGGAACGGCTGCGGGCAGCAGGCGCCGACCAGGCTTTGTGGCGTGCCGACGGCGAAGCTTGGACGGTCTCGGACGTACCGCTGCTCGACGAGCTGGTCGACCTGCTGGGCCGTGACAAGGCGGCTGACAAGGCTGCGGAGCAGACGGCTGAGCAGGAGCGGAAGGCCGAGGCCGAGTACGCCGCCGGCGTCATGGACATCATGAAGCTGGACCGCGAGGAAATGGACGAGGACGTCCTGCTGCACGCCGAGAACCTGATCTACGCCCAGGAACTCGCCGACCGCTTCGTCGAGCACGACACCCGTGACCTCGTCGAGCGCGCCATGGCGGACCGGGACTGGACCTACCGGCACATCGTGGTCGACGAGGCCCAAGAACTGTCCGAAATGGACTGGCGAGTGCTGATGCGGCGCTGCCCGAACCGGTCCTTCACGGTGGTCGGCGATCTCGCCCAGCGCCGCTCGGCGGCCGGAGCGACATCGTGGGGCACGATGATGGAGCCGTACGTGCCCGGCCGCTGGGTCTACCGGTCGCTGACGGTGAACTACCGCACCCCGGCGGAGATCATGACCGTCGCCGCCGCGCTGCTCGCCGAGTTCGCGCCCGGCGTCCAGCCGCCGGAGTCGGTCCGCGCGTGCGGCGTCCAGCCGTGGTCCAAGCGGGTCACCGCGGACGAACTTCCTGCTGCCATTGAGGAATTCGTCCGGGACGAAGCCGGTCGCGAAGGCACCAGCGTCGTCATCGGGCCGCCGGACGTGCCCGGCACGGTTGCGGCGTCGGAGACCAAAGGCCTGGAGTTCGACGCTGTCCTCGTCGTGGAACCAGAACGGATCCTGGCCGACGGCCCACGCGGCGCGGCCGAGCTCTATGTCGCGCTCACCCGTGCCACCCAACGCCTCGGCGTGCTGCACCAGAACCCGTTGCCGCAGGCCCTGAGCGGACTCGCCGAGGTCGTGAGTCAGCAGGCATAGCCGACCGTCGTGGGTGGTCCCGTCCGGACCACCCACGACGGTCGTCGTGAAGGTCAGTCGTCGGTGTAGAGCTTCAGGTCGTAGTCGTTGAGGACTTCCTTGACGGGCTGGAAGAAGGTGACGCCTCCCTCGTCACAGTTGCCTGAGCCGCCGGAGGTCATGCCCTGGGCGTGGACGCGGCGTTTGCTGGATGGGGCGGAGACGTACGGGCCGCCTGAGTCGCCGGGTTCCGCACAGACTGTGGTGCGGGTCAGGCCGCGGACTATGTCGCCGTCTCCGTAGTTGACGGTTTGCTTGAACGTGGTCACGACGCCGCAATGCCAGCCGGTTGTCTGGCCGGAGCGGCAGATACGGCCGTTGACGGGGACGGCTTCGCTGCCTTCGACGAACACGTCGTCGCCGTCGCCGTGACGGGAGATCCTGGCTGTGGAGTCCGCACGGTCACTGGTGACGCGGATGATGCCGTAGTCGTTGCCGGGAAAGGACGTGGCTTCGACCCTGCGGAGTTTGCCGCCGGTCCCCTCGACGTTGGGCGGAGCGTTCCACCTGGATCAGGTTGGACGTGCCGGCCAGGGCGGCAGCCGCGGTTTCGTCGCCGTACGTCGTCACGACCACGGTGTCGCGGACCAGGTCGACGTACCACCCGGTCACTGTGTCCGTTCGAGCGCAGTGGGTGACACGATCGAGTGTTCGTGTCCGGTGACAGTCTCATTCAGATGGTTGTGCGATCCAGTTGGCATCGTGTTACATGTCGTGAGTTCTTTCCAGCTGAGGGGAAATGTATGCGAATCGTTGGCGTCTTCTGTTCGGCGCTGCTGACGATCGGCACGCTCGCGAGTCCGGCGCAGGCCGCCACAGTCACGGTCGATACGCGGGACGAGCTGATCGCGGCTCTGGCTGCCGCGACCGCGGGTGACACGGTGTTCGTCGCGGGCGGGGCGTCGATCAACCTGACCGGCCACAAGCGAATAGCCATCCCCGCTGGGGTGACCCTCGCCAGTGACCGCGGCACGAACGGATCGTCGGGCGCACTGCTGTACAACACCGAGCTCGACCTCGGGGACAACGAGTCGTGGGCGCAGTTCAGGGTGACAGGCAGCGGTACCCGGATCACCGGCCTGCGGCTGCGCGGTCCGGACTCGGAGATCAGGGACAACGCCTACCAGTACGACAATTCGCGTGGGATCGAGGCGGTCGCCGCGTCAGATCTGACTGTGGACAACAACGAGCTCTCCGCTTGGTCGCACGGCGCCGTCGTCCTCCGTGACACCATCGAGGCCCGGTACAGCCGCAACAACGTCCACCACAACCGCCGGACCGGCCTCGGTTACGGCATCGTGCTGGTCGACAATTCGAGCGCGGTCATCGAGTACAACACCTTCACGCAGAACCGTCATGCCATTGCAGGCAACGGCATCCGCACTCTGCGCTACGAAGCCAGGTACAACCTGGTGGTCGACAACGCCAAAGGCCATGGGTTCGACATGCATGGCGAAGACGAGGCGCTGGGCAACGGCGCGCCGTACGCGGGCGACGTCATCCACATCAAGCACAACACCTTCCGGTCCAAGGTGGAAGCCGCGGTCAAGGTCCGGGGAAAGCCCGCCACCGGTGCCTACGTCTCCGGCAACTGCTTCGCGCACAGCTCGGCGGGCGCGGCCGTCCAGCAGACGCTCTTCACCGGCAACCTCAACGTCGGATCGAACACCTACAACACCACGACGGCCGTCTGTCACGGCTCACCGAAACCGGTGGCGTGGCAACTGTCAGATGGGGGAACGGCCGCGTGGACCGCGCTCGCGCCGTACACCTTCGACACCTCCGAGGTCGGCTTCGGGGACTTCGACGGAGATGGCAAGACGGATGTTTTCCGCGCGACGGGTGCCCGCTGGTACTACTCCCCGGGCGGCACCGGCCGGTGGGTTCCCGGCGCGCTGGCCGGCACTACCAGGAACAACCTGCGCTTCGGTGACTTCGACGGGGACGGCCGGTCGGATGTGTTCACAGTGGACGGTGAACAGTGGAAGTTCTCCTCCGGCGCGACCACTTCGTGGCAGCCGCTGGCAACATCCGGCGTGCCACTGGCCGACCTGCGGTTCGGTGACTTCGACGCGGACGGCAAGACCGACGTGTTCAAGGTCGACAGTGGCGGCAAGTGGCTCTACTCGTCGGGTGGACGTGCCTCGTGGGCGCCGCTGGCCGGCTCGGACCTGCCGGTGGAGTCTTTGGGCTTCGGCGACTTCGACGGCGACAAGAAGACCGACGTGTTCGCCATGATCAGCGGCCGCTGGCAGTTCTCGCCCGGCGGCAGCGGCGCCTGGCAGCCGTTGGCGGTCTCGGGCACCGCGGCCTCGTCCCTGAAGTTCGGCGACCTGGACGGCGACGGGTGGACCGATGTGTTCCGTTCCGACGGCACCACCTGGTATTTCTCCTCGGGCGGCAGGACTTCGTGGACCCGGTTGCGCACGGCGTCCTGTCCCGCGAACAGTCTTGCCATCGCTGATTTCACCGGCGACGGCAAAGCCGACGTCTTCACAGGCCGCTGCGGGGGCTAGTAAAATTCAGGGATCGCGGGCTTGGGCGAAGGGCAGTTGCCCTTCCGTCGGCACGATGGGGCAGACGTTGGGGAGATTTGCCGAGATCGTGGTTGCCCGGTCCTAAACTCCGCCCCCGTGACCGACGCGACGGGAAGGCTGGTCGCCCAAAGATACCGTTTGGTGCAGGCGATCGGTGCCGGAGGAATGGGCCGGGTCTGGCTCGGCCATGACGAACTCATCGGCCGCGAGGTGGCCATCAAGGAACTGCTGCTGCCACCCGGGCTCGACGAAGAACAGCGGGTGATGCTCTGCCAGCGCGCGATGCGTGAGGCGCAGGCAGCCGGCCGGCTCAACCATCCGGGCATCGTGACTGTCCACGATGTCGTGGAGTACAACGGCGCCCCGATGATCGTGATGGAGCTGGTGCGGGGCGGATCGCTGGACGACGTCATCAAGTCGCAGGGTGGTCTTCCCGTGGAACGGGTCGCCCGCATCGGGATGGCGATGCTCGGCGCGCTGCGGGTGGCCCACCAGGCCGGGATCGTGCATCGCGATCTCAAGCCCGCCAACGTGTTGCTGTCCGGCGACCGGGTGGTGATCACCGACTTCGGGATCGCCCGGCTGATGGGCGACGTCCAGTTGACGTCCTCGGGCGTGATCGTGGGTACGCCTGCGTACATGGCTCCCGAGCAGGGGACTGGAGCGCCCGTCACGCCTGCGTCCGACCTGTGGTCGTTGGGCGCCACGCTTTACGCGGCGTTGGAAGGCAGACCTCCCTTCGAAGGCACCGACTTCGTGACGACGTTGGCGGCGTTGCTCACCAAGGAGCCACGGCCGCCCGTGCGTGCCGGCCGCCTGACCGGGCTGCTCAACGCCCTGCTGCGCAAGGAGCCGGCCGAGCGCGTGACTGTCGACCAGGCAGCAAATCTCCTGGCCGGTGGCGATATCGGCGCGGCCACAGAGAGACATCAGGCGGCCGGGTACCCGCCCGCTGTCATGCTGCCCGCCGGCGGTCCGCAGACCGGCCGAGGTGGCACGCGCCGGCGCACGATGCTGCTCGCCGGCGGCGGTGCGCTCGCGGCGATCGGCGCTTCCTCCGTGTGGTTCATCTTGAATAATTCAGACGACAACGGGCGGCCGTCCGGCAATGCCTCGAATTCGACCCCGGCGAACTCGAACGTCGCCAACCCGAACGCCAACTCCAACGGCGGTCCGGGCAAGAGCGGTGTGGCCGAGCAGAGCGCCCCGGTCGTGCCCGACCAGCCTGTCGAGTTCACTGAGCACATCCAGTTGGCCGGGCACAAGAACCCGATCACATCCGTGGCGTTCAGCCCGGACGGCAAGCTGCTCGCGAGCGGCGACGGCGACCTCAACCGCGACGGGCCGGTAACCCGGCTGTGGGACCCGGCGAACGGGAAACTGCTGGCCACTCTCGTAGGCCCACCGGCCACCGGTGGGGCCTCGGCGAATGCGGTGGCGTTCAGCCCCGACGGCAAGCTGCTGGCCGCGGGCGGCAACTTCCTCGGTGACAGCACCAGGTTGTGGGACGTGGCGAGCCGGCAGGTCGTCGGCCCGCTGCCGCAGAGCCGTTCCATCATGAAGTCCCTGGCCTTCAGCCCGGACGGCAAGACAGTGGCCGGCGTGAGCCACGGCGGCGATGTCAAGCTGTGGGATGTGGCGAGCCGCCAGGTCAAGATCGGGCTGCCCGACGGCAACGGATTCCGCAACGTGGTGTTCAGCCCGGACGGCAAACTGCTCGCGAACCCCGGCAAGGGCAAGGAAATCCGGTTGTCCGACCCCGCGACCGGCCGGACGGTCCGCACCATCACCGACGCGACCGGCAGCGACGTGACGTTTTCCCCCGACGGGAAGACGCTCGCGGTCCCGGATGCCGACGGGACCCGCAGCCTGCGGCTCTACGAGGTGGCCACCGGGGAAAGCCAGGTGGCCTTCGACCGGACCAAGGACGTCACCCTCACCTCGGTGCTGTTCAGCCCGGACGGCAAGACGATCGCGGCCTGGGGCCTTGGCAACATCATCCAGCTCTGGGACGTGGCGTCCCGGCGAGTGCGCGGTGTGCTGATCGGCGCCTCCGGCAAACTGGACTCCGTGGTGTTCGACCCCGAAGGCAAGCGGATCGCCGCCGGTGGCGCCGACATGACCATCCGGATCTGGAACATCGAGCGCTGACAGTACTTTCGGTGGCTTTGGTCAACCGGCGCCGATGACGACGAACGGCGCCCACGTCCGCGGGTCCGCGTACTGACGTGGATGGCTCTTGCGGACCGCGGACCGCGGACCGCGGACTTGGCCGTGGCGAGCGCTTCGGCCGGGGTCATACCGGCGGCGAGGTTGCGGTAGAGCGCTGCCATGACGCGGACTGTCGGCCGATCGAGCACCGGCCACAAGGTGAGCAGCACGCAGTCCGCCCCAGCGAAGAACAGGGGGATGCGGGCGCGCATTCCTGGTTGATGTCCAGTGCCTCCGCGTGCAGTCGGGCGGCGGTCGCCAGATCGCCTGTGACCGCGTGCAGTGTGCCCAAATTGGACAGATCGGTGGCGGTCGCCGGGGACCGCGGCGCGATGGCCCGGTCGATCTGAAGCGCGGCCTGGAAATGGGTCAGGCCCGCGTCGGTGTCTCCTTGGGCACGCAGTACCGTGCCGATGTTGTTGAGGTCGATGGCGACTGCGACGTCACTGCCGTCCACGGCCTCGTGGGTTCGCAGTGCCTGCCGGTGATCGGCCAATGCCTTCGCCAGGTCGCCCCGGTGGTGGTGGACCGTCGCGCGCTCGGACAGCATCCGGCCGTGATCCGCCGAACCGGGATGCGCTTGCTCGTGTAGCTCGACAGCCAGCTGGGCATGTTCGAGCGCACGGTCCAGACCACCCAGGGCGATGAGCGCACGGCACAGGTTTCCGTGCTGGTCGGCGACCATGGGCGATCCGTCGGCGACGGCTCGCGCAATCTGCAGCGTCTGTTCGAACAAGCCGAGAGCGTCACCCGGCTGCCCGGCGTCCAGCAGGTTGGCGCCCATGTTGGCCAGGACTTTCATGCCCGGCACGACCAACTGGCCGGCCTCGCAGTGTGCCAGTGAGCGGGTCAGCAGGCGCCACTGCTCGTCGAGGTCGCCCTGCTCCGCCTGGATGATCGCCAGATTGTTCAGGCATGTCGCGATGGTGATGTGATCGTCAGGCGGGGCGGCGGCCGGCGCCTGGTCGAAGTAGGACTGACGTAGCAGTGTTTCGGCATCGTCGAACCGGCCGCGGTCCGTGGCGATCCGGCCGAGCCAGTTCAGGCACGCCGCCGAGCCGGGCGAGTCCAGGCCGGTTGGCCTGAGCAGGTTCAGCGCGGCCGTCAGGTCCGCGCTTGCCTCGTCGAGGCCGCCTGCCCAGTAGGCCGTGGCCGCGCGTTCGACAAGCTGCTCAGCGCGCCGCCTGTTTCGTAAGCCGGTGAACCAGCCCATCGTGCGGCACCGCTGTTTCTGTCGCCGGTTGTCGTTGCCTGGCGCCGACTGTAGCGGCCGGGCCACCTGGCTGCCCGGCCAGTGGGCAATTCCCGGGTGATCGGGGAACCGGGTTTCTTCAAATCGTCGCCCCGGCGTACCAAATCCTGCCCGCGATGACGGTTACCATCCAAGCTGTCGGCTGAGCAAGGGAGTCGGGGCGCGGTGGGAAATACCTCGCTGGCAGTTCACCGGACGATTCTGGTGGTGGATGTCGAGCGATTCAACGACGCGGGCCGGACGAATGAGAACCGTCTGGTCGTGCGGGCGGGCGTCTACCGGGCGCTGGACGCTGCCCTGCGCGACGCCGGGATTCCCGAGGCGGACTGCCACCGGGAAGACTGTGGTGACGGCGTGCTTGTCACCGCGTCGCCGGATGTGCCCAAAGCGCTGTTCGTGGCGAACTTGCCGCGAGAACTTGCGAAAGCCCTGCAGACTCACAACAAAACTCACGCGCCCCAGGAATGGATTCGGCTGCGGATGGCACTGCACGCCGGGGAGCTGCACTACGACCCGCACGGCGTCGTCGGCGCGGCGGTCAACATGGCGTTTCGTCTGGTCGAAGCGCCGCCATTGCGCAAGGCGTTGGCCTCGTCGCCCGGTGTGCTCGCGCTGATCACGTCCTCGTGGTTCTACGAGGACGTGGTGCGCCAGAGCCAGGCGGCGGTTCCCGGTTCGTACCGCCCGGTTCAGGTCACGGTCAAAGAGACCACTGGAGTCGGGTGGATCAGCCTGCCGGATCACCCGTATCCGGTCCGGGAGAGCCGGCTCGTCGAGCCCCAGACCGCGTCCGTGCCGCGTCAGTTGCCCGCGCACAGCCGGCATTTCGTCGGCAGGCAGAACGAATTGCGGCAGCTCACCGAAATGTTGGACGAAGTCGTGCACAACACCGGCGCGGTCGTGATCTCCGCCATCGACGGCACCGCGGGGATCGGCAAGACGACTCTTGCCGTGCACTGGGCGCGCCAGGTGGCCGACTGGTTTCCCGACGGGCAGCTGTATGTGAATCTCCGCGGCTTCGACCCGGCCGGGACGCCGATGCACCCGGCCGAGGCCATCCGGGGATTCCTGGACGCGTTCGAGGTCCCCGCCGAGAAGGTCCCGGCAAGTGTGCAGGCTCAGGCCGCGCTGTACCGGACGCTGATGGCCGACCGGCGCGTGCTGGTCGTGCTGGACAACGCCAAGGACATCAACCAGGTCCGGCCGCTGCTTCCGGGCGGTACGAGCTGCTTTGTCGTGATCACGACCCGCGTGCAGATGCCAGGTCTGGTGATGCAGGAGGGAGCGTCCCCGTTCACCCTGGGCACGCTCGGCCGGACCGAGGCGGAGTCCTTGCTGGCCGGGCATCTGGGCCCGCAACGGCTGGCAGCCGAACTGGACGCGGTGACGGAACTGGTCGCATACTGCGGCGGCCTGCCGCTTGCTCTGTCCATTGTGGCCGCCAGAGCGGCGCTCAACCCGCGCCTGCCGCTGAGTGCCCTGGCCGCCGAACTGCGTGACGAGAACACCCGGCTGGACGCGCTGGAGGCCGGTGACCCGGATGCCAGCGTCCGCACGGTGTTCTCGTGGTCGTATCGCGGGCTGGATGAACCACACGCACGGATGTTCCGTCTGCTGGGGTTGCATCCCGGCCCTGACTTGTCCGTGGCCGCGGCGGCGAGCCTGGCCGGTGTCGACGTGATCGTGGCACGTCGGGTGCTGAGCCATCTCGTCCGCGCGAACCTGGTCGAGCAGTACGCCAACGATCGGTTCGAGCTGCATGACCTGTTGCGGTCCTACTCACTCGACTTGTCGAACAAGCTTGACACCGCGAGCGACCGGTTCGACGCGGTCCGGCGGATGTTCGGCCACTACCTTTCGACGGCCTGCGCTGCGGACCGGCTGCTGGCGCCGCACCGCGATCGGGCTGTCTCCCCGTCCGCTGACGATGACGTCCGGCCGGTGCAACTCGACGATGTCGAACAGGCATTGGCCTGGCTGACCGCCGAACATCTTGTCCTGCAGGCGGTTGCCGCCGAAGCGGCCCGCTGGGGCCAGTCCCGGTACGCCTGGCAGATCGTGTGGAGCCTGACCACGTTCCTGCAACGCGGCGGGCACTGGCACGACCTGGCCGCGAGCGGAGGTATCGCATTGACCGCCGCCCAGCAGTTGAATGATCCGAGCGCGCAGGCGTTGATGCGGAGCAATGTCGCGCACGCGTGTGTGCGGCTCGGTGCATTCGGGGACGCCCACGAGCATCTGCAAGAGGCATTGGAATTGCACCGGCAAAGCAATGACCTTCCGGCGCTGGCTCATGTCCATCTGGAACTGGCGTGGGCGTACTGGCAGGAAAGGGATCTGGCCGAAGCACACAGGCATGCCGTCTCAGCGCTCGAGGTGTACCGAAGCTGCGGTCACCTGGCCGGTCAGGCCGCGGCACTCAACGACATCGGCTGGTACCTCGGCCAGCTGGGCGACCACCGGGAAGCGCTTGCGCATTGCTATGAGGCGCTTGATGTGCAGCACTCGCTCGGCGATCGCGTCGGTGAGGCGGCGACATGGGACAGCATCGGGTTCGCGCACGAACATCTCGGTGACCATGCCGAGGCGATCGCGGCCTATCGGAAGGGATTGTCCCTCTACCGCGAGCAGGGCAGCCGCTACGAGCAGGCGGTCGCGTTGACACACTTGGGAAACGCATGCCGTGCCGTGGGCGATGTGGACACTGCCCGCACGTCCTGGGAGAGTGCGCTGGCCCTGCTCGAGCATCTCAGGCATCCCCAGGCCGATCAGGTGCGCGCGGACCTGGAAACATTGCACTGAGCACATGGAGAAGGGAGGACCGGGGTCGCCGGCCCTCCCTTTGTCAGTGGATTGCTAGCAGCCGATGCTCGGGCAGCGCACAGCAACCGGCTTGACCGTCGCGTCGTGCACGACGAACGCGATCTCCGTGGTGTCGAACGAGTCGATCGGGGCGCTTGTCGCGGTGCCCGACAGGAGGTTCACAGCGGTGACCGCCACGGCCGCGGCGACGAAGAGAGCGGCCCGCACGCGCTGTGCGACGGTGTCCATGAAAGTGATCCGGGAAAAGATGGCCGTCTGCATGATGGTGTCCTCTTTCAGGCATGGCGGTACCCACGCCGCCATTGAGTCCGGTGGGGAATTTCGCGTTGCCAGCCATTTCGAGGGCTGCGCCCGCCTTACCGGAGAATGAAGTCCGTCCGGTGAGGATTTCTTCGGTGTTCCCTTCCGGGTGGGGAACGTGTAAGGAAAATGTCGCTGTCCGGGCCGACGTCCGGCCACATTTCCGGACATGCCCGGACGGGCCGGTCGCCGATGCTCAGCGGCGCGGCATAAGCTGGTGGGGTGGCCTCGGAACCCGCACCCCGACAGCGAAGAGGGCAGGTCCCGGAATTCGCGGCACGGCTGCGCCTGCTTCAGGCGTCATGCGGAAACCCGTCGATCCGGGACATCGAAAGGATGACCGCCAGGCTTGGTGATCCGTATCCCCGGTCCACGATCAGTGACAAGGTCAGCGGTGTTTCCGCGCCGTCATGGCAGTTCGTCCGCACGTTTCTGGCCGCGTGTGTCCGGCTGGCCGGCGGCGACGCGCCGGAAGTCGACATCGCCGAGTGGCAGGCGGCCCACCGGCGGCTGACGGAGACCTCCGCACCGGCTGAGCCGGACAGTCCGGTCACCGGTTCCGGACATGCGACACCGTTGCCGTCCAGCCACATCCACCTCTACCGGCTGCCTCGCCTGCCCGATCCGCCGGAGCGCAGGATCGGTGTGGTCACCGGGGACATCCGCCGGGCGCGGTGCGCGGACGTCTGGGTGAACTCGGAGAACACCGCGATGCGGATGGCCCGGGTGGAGGAGCACTCGATCTCCAGCATCATCCGGTACGAGGGTTCGCGGCGCGACGACCTCGGCCAGGTGGTCGACGACCACATCGCCGACGAGCTCGACCGCAAGATCGCCGGCCGTCGGCCGGTCCCGGCCGGGACCGTGATCACCACCGATCCGGGCGAGCTGAGCCGCAACGCAGTCCGCCAGATCATCCATGTCGCGTCCGTCCAGGGCGAACCAGGAGCCGGATACCGGCAGGTCAGGGAGATCGGCCGGTGCCTGACCAACGCCCTGGCCGCCGCCGACCGGATGCAGTTGACCCCGCCGGTCGAGACGATCCTGTTCCCACTGCTGGGTACCGGTGACGGCGGCGGCGACCTGATGTCGACGGCTGAAACACTTCTCGCCGCCGCGGTCGACTACTTCATGGCCGTCCCGGAGACTCGGCTGCGCGTCGTGTATTTCCTCGCGTACACCGACTGGGACCTGGCGGCGTGTGAGGCGGCGTGTTCGGCGAACGGGTTGATCAAGCAGGGAATGGCTGACGCGCCGAATGCGTAAGAACGGAAACCAGACAGTGGTGGTGCTGACTGCCCTGGACGTCGAGTACAACGCGGTTCGCGCGCACCTGACGGAGATCCGCAGGCACGTGCATCACGCCGGTACCCAGTTCGAAGTGGGGCGGCTGCCCGGCGGTGGCGGGGAGATCGTTCTTGCTGTGACGGGCCAGGGCAATGCGTCCGCGGCCGTGCTCGCCGAGCGTGCGATCGCCGAATTCGATCCGCGTGCCCTGTTGTTCGTCGGGATCGCAGGCGCCTTGGCAACGGACATCGAACTCGGCGATGTTGTTGTCGGCACGAAGATCTACGCCTACCACGGTGGCCTCGACGAAGCCGACGGGTTCTACGCCCGGCCGCGGGCGTGGGAGGTCTCGCACGAGCTGGACCAGCTTGCCCGGCTCGTCAATCGCGACCGCCAGGCCGAGGGAAAGGTCCACTTCAGAGCGATCGCCGCGGGCGAGGTGGTGCTGAACTCGCAGACGACTCCGCTCGCGGATCAGTTGCGTCGCAACTACAACGACGCGGCGGCGATCGAAATGGAGAGTGCGGGAACCGCGCAGGCCGCTCACTTCAACCGAGGCCTGCCCACCCTGACTGTCCGGGGAATCAGCGACCGTGCTGACGGAAACAAGTACTTGGCCGACAGCAAGGGATCGCAGCTGGTCGCTGCGCGGAACGCCGCGGGTTTCGCCATGGACTTCGTCGCGGAACTGATCGGAAAGCCAGCTGGCAGTCAAGGTCTCGATTGGGTGGTTCTGGACGCCCCGGTGGACGTGCAGTGGCGCTCGGATCTCGCCCGAGGTGCGGACTCTGGGCCGGCTGCCCTGGAAGTGCACCTGGTTCCCGCGGATGCATCACGACGCCTTGAGGTTCGTCGTTTGGAGCGGTTGCCGGACGAACTTGACTCGCTTGGGAGAACCCTAGGTCTGTTCAACGGCACAGAAAAGCTGTGGTCAGGGCAGACAGGAGTGGGTGCTGCGGTCCACACCACCGAATATGAAACCTCCCCGGCCGGGATCGCGGTGCTGCGTTCCGGCCAGATGTCCGGGTGGACGCCGTTGCCACGCGACAGCATGGGTGCAGTGCTGGATCCGGCAGATCTCGTCTCCCGGATCCGCCGGCTGCTGGAGATCCTTGCGGCAATCGACCTGACTCCCGCACCGGGAATCGTTCCGGTCATCGGTATTCAGCCGGCCATCATGGTCACCGAGGACAGTGTGCAGCGCATGCCACGCAATCGCGCATCCGGCCTTGGTATGAGGAATGAGGTTCGTGTTCTGCCTGACGATTCGTTGCCCGGAGAGCAGTTCATTCGGCACCCGGATGAAGTGGCGGAAGAACTCGCGGCCCGGTTGATGGCCGAATTCCGGCAGCGGCGATACTGACTGCGTGTTCCGAGGGGGACGTGCCGCTCAACCTGATGTGATCAACAGGGTAGGGGGATAGCGCCCCAGTCTTGGGGGCTGAGGTCGGCTTGGTGGGTTTTGCCGGGGCCGCAAGGGGAGTTGATTTCGCTGGTCCAGGAGGGGCCGGATACGCGGTAGGGGTCTGCGGTGAATGTGAGGAGAGCTGATGCCGCGAGGATGACTGCCAGGCCGGTGGCGAAGGTGCGGCGGAGTGCTGGGGCGGCGAGGCAGGCGGCCCAGACAAGGGCGACGAAGCCGCAGGCGACGTAGCGGGGTTGCGCGGAGCCGTTCAGGACTGTCGGTACTGCGACGAATAACGCTGATGTGACGACAAAAGCGGTTGCCGGCAGGTTCTTTCGTGCGCCGACGAACCATGCGGCGAGGCAGAGGACGATGAGGATGATGCCAGCTATGGCGGGTGCCCAGGGGGTGCTGCCCACGCTTTCGAGGATCTCGGTGGCCATGGCTGGGTAGACGCCAGGGGAGCGGGGTGCCGGATTGGCCACGGAGTGGATGCCGGCGAACCGGACGACGGCTTGGAATCCGAGTCCTGCGGCCAGGGCGAGGGTTGCTGGGGTGCGCAAGGCGGTACGGCCATGCGTGAGCAAGAGGGCTGGTAGCAACAGGATTGTTAGTGGGCTGGTGGTTGCGGCGGCGAGGATGACGAGGGGCGCGATGCGGGTGCGGCGGGTGTCGATGACCGCCCATGCCGCGGCGGGTAAGAGGAACCATTGCAGGTTGGCGAGGTTGCCGAGTGCTTCGGCCCGGTAGGCGGGCGCGAGTGCCAGGGCCAGTGCGGCGATGAGGGCCCAGGTGGGGCTGGATGTGGTGTGTCGTGCGCTGGCGTAGACGTACCAGGCAAGTAAGCCGACGACGACGGCTGAGACGGTGACAGTGAACAAGGCATAGTAGGCCAGGGGTAACCAGGAGCCGATGAGGGCGAGAATTCTGGGTACGAGATGCGCGTATCCGCTGTATTCGGCGATGAGGGAGCCGAACCCGTGCGTGCGGGCGTCGACCAGGAAGACGGCGCCGTCTTCGGCCCAGACTCGGTCGAACGCGTGCCCCGCGAGCAGGAGCCGTGACAGGACGCAGACGACGGCGGCGAATCCCACGGTGGCGCCGATTGCCCTGGCGGGACTGGCCGTCCTCGTGGTCACGGATATGTCGCTCACGATTCCCCCACGGAAACTCAGGTGACGCCCGGCGAGCAAGGCTACTCCGGCTTAGGCAGCGCTTTGCGGGGATGCGGAAACAAGCAGGGTGTGAAGTTACGCAATGTGGCGGCCGTGCTGGCCGTGTTCCTGGCTGCCGGTCATCCGGGTTCGGCGTCGGCGGCGCCCTCGGTGGACCCGGCGGCCGGTCGAAGTTCGACGGTCACCCTCATCACGGGTGATCGTGTCACCCTGACTCCGGCGGGTGGGCAGACGGCGGTCAATGTCGTTCCGGCTCCGGGCCGGGAGCGGATGGTCTTCCACCGCCAGTACGCGCAGGGCCGGGTGCAGGTCATCCCGGACGACGCGTTGCCCGCGCTTGGTTCGGGGCAGCTTGACCGCAAGCTGTTCGATGTCTCCGGGTTGATCGCCCAGGGGTACGACGACGCCCGGCGGGCGGATCTGCCGTTGCTGGTGTCTTCCCCGCAGCGCAAGTCCGGTCTGGCCGCCACCAAACTGTCCAAAAAGGATAAGAAGTGGCCGGTGCGGGCCGGGGAACGGGTCTGGCTGGACGCGAAAGTCAAGGCATCCCTGGACCGCAGTGTGCCGATGATCGGCGCGCCGCAGGCCTGGGCGAGCGGTGTGCGGGGCAGCGGTGTCAAGATCGCTGTGCTCGACACCGGTTATGACCCCACTCATCCGGATCTCGCAGGTGTGACCGAGGCCAAGGGCTTCACCGAAGCGGGTGATGCCGACGTCGTGGACCATCACGGGCACGGCACGCACGTCGCCTCGACGATCGCTGGGCGGGGTGGCCAGTACACCGGGGTGGCGCCGGAGGCGAGCCTGCTGGTCGGCAAGGTGCTCGGGGACGACGGCTCGGGCATGTCGTCGTCGATCATCGCCGGAATGGAGTGGGCGGCGAACTCCGGGGCGCGGGTGGTGAACATGAGCCTCGGCAGCGACTTCGTGTCCGACGGTACGGATCCGCTCAGCCAAGCCGTGAACGAGTTGACTGCCAAGACCGGTGCCCTGTTCGTGGTAGCCGCCGGCAACTTCGGCCGGGATCGCTCGATCAGCGCACCGGCAGCGGCGGACGCGGCGTTGGCTGTGGGCAGCGTGACGAAGGAAGGCGCGTTGAGCGACTTCTCCAGTCGCGGACCGCGCATCGGTGACGACGCCGTCAAGCCGGAGATCGCTGCGCCGGGGACCGCGATCACGGCAGCCAGAGCGGCCGGCACTGCCGGGAGTGGCTCGTACACAACATTGTCCGGAACATCGATGGCGACCCCACATGTCGCGGGTGCTGCAGCCTTGCTCGCCCAGCGCAATCCCGGCTGGCGCGCGGGAGAACTCAAGTCCGCTCTCGTCGCCAATGCCAAACCTGCTGCCGGACAGCCTGTCTATGCGCTCGGAAGCGGCATTGTGGACGTTCCCGCCGCGATGTCCGCGCAGGTCCTGCCGGACGTCGCCGCAGTGAACTTCGGCATGCTGTCGTGGCCGCCGAGCAGCCAGCCCGTCCAGCAGAAGACCATTACCTACAGGAACAACGGCAGCACACCGCTCACAATGGGCCTCACAACCGAGGTCACGGACGCGCCTGCCGGCCTGTTCGCGATCAGCCCTTCATCACTGACGATTCCCGGCGGGGGAACGGCACAGGTCACCGTCACGCTCACGCCGTCCGTAGGCCGTCCGGGTCTGTTCGGTGGCACTGTCTCGTCGAGAGTGGACGGCCGTCCCGGGCCGCGCGTGCTTCTGGGGACGAGCATCGAGGGCGAGCACCACAACCTGCACATCAGGACCCTAGGCAGGGACGGGACACCAGCCAGTCTGCCGAACCTGATTCTGGGCAACTCGGACGGCAGCTTCGTCAACTTCCCTGTCGTGGGGCCGGATGGCTCGACTGTCCGTGTGCCGAAGGGCAAGTACACGCTTGTGGGCAGCATCGTCGAACGGGATGACCAGTTCCGTGCCAAGGCTGTGATCAACGCCGCCCAGCCGGATATCGAGGTGAACGCGGCTACCGAAGTGGTGCTGGACGCCCGCAAGTCCCAGCCTGTGAACATAGCCGTCGACGGCGAACCTGAGGCGAGGCAGATCAGGCGCGCCGACGGTACGGGCATGGTGTTCACCAACGGCGGGAGCGCGGCGATCGAGGTGGACTACCCGGCTCCGCTGCCGTATTCCTCCATTCCCGCGCGGCACCCGCAGTTGCGCTACTACACGCACTCGACCTGGGCGCGGCCACAGGTTTCACTCGTCACGACGGGACGGTTCGAAGTTCCCGTCGACTACGCCATCAACAGTGCCCGGGCGCAGGATCTGACCGCACCCGTGGTGGACGGCGGAATGGGCACACCGGAAGAGATCGCGAGGCTGGACCTGCGCGGCAAGATCGTCCTGCTGCGCGTGGGCGAGAAGGACGATCCGACGCTTCAGGTTGCCGCCGTGACCGCGGCGGGCGCGAAAGCAGTTGTGTATCCGCCGCAACGATTCGGGATCTTCCTCTCGGAAGCGTCCACTATTCCGGTGCTTGTCGCGGGCTGGGAGTTCGATCGGCTGACCGGTGCGGGCATCGCCGCCCGGGTGCGGGACCAGGGCGCCAGTCCGTTCGTCTACCACCTCATGTTCACCGATGACAGTGGCCTTCCGGCCGGTCGGACCTACCGGGCCACCAGGCGTGATCTGAGCACAGTGGACACTGAGTACGCGGCGGCCGGTGTGGCCGGCATCGGCAGCAGCGCGTCGCTGCCGGCCACACCGGTGATCGGCTTTGTTGGCGTGCAGTCGATTCCGACCCAGGTTCCCATGCGCAGGGTGGAGTACTACACGCCAGGCGAGTGGCAGCACTGGGCCAGCTTGGGCAGCAGCGTCGAAGGCGGACTCCAGCGCACGAGCCCGGTCGTCTACGAGCGGGGTCGTACGTACCGGATCGCCCACCACCGAGGGGTGTTCGCGCCACGACTGGACTCGCAGCGGCCGGTTGTCGGCCGGGCCGGGGACACTTTGCGCGTGGGCATCCCGATGATGTCCGGTCCTGGCCACTTTGGACCGATGGCACCCGATCTGCTCGCCGACAGCGGAACGACCACCCTGCGCCGGGACGGAGCGGTGATCGGTGCTTCGTCACAGCCGGGGTTCGGCTACTTCGAACGCCTGCCCGCGGCGGCGGGAACCTACGAGCTGGCCGTGACCGCGAAACGTGCCGAACCGTACTGGCGCGTGTCCACGGAGATCACGTCAACCTGGCGGTTCCGTTCGGAGCGCACCTCCGCCGAGACCCCGGTGGCTCTGCAGGAGGTCGGCTACGACGTGCCAGTAGACCAGTACAACGCGGCCCCGGCCAACGTGCCTTTCTGGATAAGCGCGAAGGCGAAGACGGTCAAGGTATTCGGGTCGACGGACGACGGCACCACCTGGCGGGAGTTCAAGGCCACGCAGGTTCACGGCCGCTGGCTCGTACTGCCCACCGAACTACGGTCGAAACAGGCCGTGTCGCTACGGGTCGTCGCCACCGCTGAAGACGGCACTGCCGTGGACCAGACCGTGATCCGCGCCTACCTCGTCTGCTGAGCGACCCCCGGTCCGCTGATCAGCAGCCTTTGAAGTGCTGGTCAGCGGACCAGCCGGTGTTGGCCCAGTCCTGTGCGGGCGCGGGGGTGAAGCCGGTGAACTGCTTCGCCAGCTCGCCGAGCAGCCAGTTTGTGAAGCGTGCGGCTCCCTGGGGGCAGGTGTGGATGCCGTCGGCGCTGCGGTCGGCTTTGCCGTCCTTGGTCTGCTGGTAGGTACTGCCCCAGACCGCGTTGGCGTCGAGCACGCCGGCTTTGCCGGAAGAACCTGCCGCGACCGTTCGGGCGACTTCGGCAGTGCGGTCCAGGTCGGCCATGTGCGGCCGGTAGAAGTCGTCGGGCCTGATCGGTGGCGCGGTGACGAAGACCAGTTTCGCGCCTGCCCCGGTCACCGTGGTGAGCAGCTTGTCGTAGGCGGCACGCTGTTCCTGCTGGTTGCCCCAGTCGTAGGTGGTGATCTGGTAGACGACCACGGCCGGTTTGGCGGAGGTGATCTGCTCGGGCAGCTTCTTCCAGTTCTCGTCGGAGAACGGTCCGACGACGTTCCCGCCGCCCTCGGAGGCGATGGACTGGAACCCCGTCCCACTGGCCTTGAACGCCGCAGCCAGCGGCAACGCCTCGCCCGCCGCGATGGAGTCACCCAGGAAGAGCACTGTGGACAGTCCGGGCCCGGCGGCCGTGGACGGGCTGGAACACGCCGCGGTCAGCAGCAGCAGGCCGAGGGCGAGACTTCGTGTTTTGATCATGGCTTCGACGGTGCCGCTGCCGTGTCCCAGCATCTGCGCTGCCATGTCCTGGTTGTGTCGCAAGACCGGCCGGCACGGCTGTCCTTGTTGATACTGGACGGGTGGCGGCGATTCTGCTCATTGAGGACGATCCACTGGTCAGGCGTGGGCTTCAGCTCGCGCTGGGCAGGCACGGCCATGACGTCCGCACCGCGGACACCGGCGAGGACGGCCTGCGCCAGTTCCGATCGGCCACGCCTGACCTGGTGGTGCTCGATCTGATGCTGCCCGGCATCGACGGTTTCGAGGTGTGCCGGCGCATCCGGGCGTCCGGCGAGACACCTGTGATCATGCTGACCGCGCGTGGCGACGATTTCGACGTCGTCGGCGGCCTGGAGGCGGGCGCGGACGACTACGTCATCAAACCGGCACAGCCCACCGTGCTGGACGCGCGCATCCGCGCGGTCTTGCGCCGCAGCACGAGCGGCCCAGACGGCATGCGGGTGCACCGTGACCTGCACATCGACACCACGGCTCTGACGGTGTCGTCGAATGGCGAGCAGGTGATGCTGACGCCGACCGAGCTACGGCTGTTGCTGACCTTGTCGAGGGCACCGGGCCGGGTGTTCAGCCGGCAACAGCTGCTGGAAGAGGTGTGGGAGCACGACTACCTCGGTGATTCCCGGCTGGTCGACAACTGTGTGCAACGGCTGCGGGCAAAGATCGAGGCCAATCCGGCGACCCCGGAGTACGTGCAGACCGTGCGTGGATTCGGCTACCGCTTCGGACCGGTATGACCGGGCTGCGCGGTCGCTTGCTGCTCGCCTTCGTGTCGGTGACTGTGCTCGGCGCGGCTGCGGCGGCTTGGTCGAGTGCCGAATCGGCGAGCACCGCGCTGGTCACCTCGGCTCAACAGCGGCTCACCGAGACCGTCACCAGCCAGATCAGCGCGATCACCCCCGAGCTGAAGTACCCGCCGGACCAGGCAGCACTCGACCGGGTGCGCGTGGCCGTGGGCGCGAACACGCTGGTCACCTACGAGAATTCGCGGTCCGTGTCCGGCGCGGGAACCGACCTGGTCACCGATGCGCTGCGCGCGACCGTACGTTCCCAGAATCGGCTCGTCACGCAGCGAGTCACTGCCAACGACAAACCATGGCTGCTGATCGGCACGCCCATCACGATCACCGCGCCCGACGGCACCCGCACTGCCTCCGGCATCGAGGTGTACTCCGTGCACGACCTCACCGATGTCGAGCAGCAGATCAACGGCCTCACCAGGTCCGCGGTCATCACCGCCGCGTTGGCGTTGCCGCTGGCAGTGGTGCTGGCACTGTTGGCCGCGGGCAGCGTGCTACGCCCGGTACGGAGGCTCCGTGACACCGCGCGCCGGTTGGCCGCTGGTGATCTCGGCGCGCGGTCGTCACCACAAGGCGCCGACGAGTTGGCCGAACTGACCGTCACCATCAATGAGATGGCCGAGTCGGTGCAGACGTCGATGGCGGCCATGCAGCGGATGCAAGCCGACGCCCGGAGGTTCGCCGCCGATGTCTCCCACGAGCTGCGCACCCCGCTGAGCACGTTGACGGCGGTGGTGGAGGTGCTGGCGGTGGTGACCGACGAGATGGAACCGGACGCCCGGGAGTCCGCGCAGCTGGCGATCACCGAAACCCATCGGCTGGTCCGGCTCGTGGAGGACCTGATGGAGGTGTCCCGCTTCGACGCCGGTACGGCGCGGCTGCGGGTGGAGGAGGTCGACGTGGCCGGTGCCGTGCGGGACTGCCTGCGTGCCCGGGGCTGGCTGGACCAGGTCGAACTGGTGGCCCCGGACGGGATCCGGTTGCGGCTGGACCGGCGCAGGCTGGACGTCATCGTGGCCAATCTGGCCGGAAACGCCCTGCGGCACGGCGGACCGCCAGTGCGTGTGCGCGTCTCCGTGTCCCGTGAGCAGGTGTGGATCGAGGTCACCGACAACGGACCCGGCCTGTCCGAGCGTGCGTTGCCGCACGTGTTCGACCGGTTTTACAAGGCCGACGCCGCACGCACCCGCACCCCGGGCAGCGGGCTAGGGCTGGCGATCGCGCTGGAGAATGCCCGTCTGCATGGCGGCGACCTCACCGCGGGCAACGTCAGCGGTGGCGGTGCACGGTTCGTGCTGCGGCTGCCGCGGGAGGGTTTGTGAAACGGATCTGTTTGGTGGCAGCGGTTTTGCTGCTTGCCGGCTGTGGTGTCCAGCCTTCCGGTGTGACCGACGGCGGCGAAGCGCCGACAGGTGTGGCGCCTGGGGTGACGCTGTATTTCGTCGACGCGCGTGGCGAACTGCGGGCGCAGCCACGTGCAAGGGGGCGTCTGGGCTCGATCACAGAGGCGATGTCCTTGCTGCTGACGGGCCCTGGCCGCTCGGGCCTGCACACGGAGATCACGCCGAACACGACGACACAGGTCGTGGTGACCACCACCCCGGACGTGATCAACATCCTGGTGCCGTTGACGATCCAGGACGTGACCCCGTTGGGCATCGACCAGATGGCGTGCACGGCGCTGGGTGTCCACGTCCAGGGTGGCGGATCGAAGAGCACGAAGGTGCAGCTCCAATTCGTGCAGCCCACCCCGGAGTCGGACAAACTTCGGACCTGCCCGCTGATCAAGTGAGTTCGGTGATGTCGATCGTGACCGGGGCCGGAGCGGGCAGTGCCAGCCACAGCACGGCGAGAGCGATCATGAGCGCGATGAACGCGAACAACCCGCTTCGCCCTCTGGCCCACTTGGCGCGGAACCGGATCGGGTCTTCGACGAGGTACTTCGACAGCGCTGCCAAGGCGATCGACACGGCCCACTGGACCCAGACGCTGTGGGCGGAGAGCAGCACGAAAACGGGCCAGTGCCACAAATACAGACTGTAGGAGATCAACCCGAACCACCGCAGTGGTTGCCAGGCAAGGACTCTGGTGAGCAGCGATCCTTCCGGTGCCTGCACGCAAAGCCCGATCAGCAAGGCGGAAGCCAGCGAGTGGCCGAAAAGCCCGCCGGTGAACAGCCACAACGAATTCACTCCATCGGCGAGGAACCATGCCGTGCCGATTCCAGCCGCCAGCAACGCCGCCACAGCACCTGTCCATCGGCCCGCGAGCATGGCACGCACTGGCTGGGTGGTGACTGCGGCGCCCAGCAACAGCGAGAACGCTCGGGTGTCGGTGCCGGTGTAGACCCGGGTCGGATCCGCCGAGGTGACGAGCGCGATCATCAACACCAACGAGGCGACTGAGGCCAAGGCGGCGGTGAGAGCGACCCCGCGGTGCCCGGTGCGGCCGATGAGCAGCAGGAGCACCGGCCATACCAAGTAGAACTGTTCCTCGACCGCGATGCTCCACAGGTGCCCGAATACGCGGGCCGGTCCGAACTGGTCCCAGTAACTCGCCGACTCCGCGAGCAGATGCCAGTTGACCAGGTTCAGCTGCACCCACGGGCCGTCCGCGAGCGTCGTCCGCACCATGTCCGGCGGCCCTATCGCCCAGACCAGCACGGCGACACCGGCGAGCATGGCCGCCAACGCGGGCACCAGCCGGCGGATTCGTCTGCCCCAGAAGGCGACCAGCGATACCGTGCCGGTCGTGCCGATCTCACGCAGCAGCAAATCGGTGATGAGGTAACCCGACAAGGCGAAGAACAGGTCCACCCCGAGGAAACCACCGGGCAGGGAGCCGGTGTGAAACAGCAGCACCCCGAGGATCGCGACACCCCGCAACCCGTCCAAGGCGGGCAGATGCGTCCGGCGCGCGGTAGACAACTGAACGTGCGTCATGGCGCCGACTGTGCTGGGCCCGTGTTGAGGTGCCTTCCCCATCGTGTCGCAGAATTGTCGTGGTCCTGGTGTCCCTTGCGTGGCTGCTCGTTCGTCATGTAGCCGAAAGCCACTTGTCCAGGAGGTTTGCATGCAGTACGCCCTGATGATCTACACCGATCCCGGCTATCTGGACACGCTGCCCGACTCGGAACGCTCGGCGGCGCAGGTCGAGTATCGGGCGTTGGCCGACGATGACCGCTGCATCGGCAGTGCGCAGTTGCAGCCCGCCGAGACGGCCACCAGCGTGCGTGTGGTCGGCGGCCGGACGCTGATGACCGACGGCCCGTTCGCGGACACCAAGGAGGTGCTCGGCGGGTTGTACCTGATCGAGGCGGCCAATCTGGACGAGGCCATCGAACTGGCCGCACGTATCCCGGCCGCACGGCACGGCGGCACGGTCGAGGTCAGGCCGGTGGTCCAGCCCTGACCGCGCTGGCGGAGGTCTTCCGGGACGAGTGGGGCCGGGTGCTGGCCTCGCTGGTCGGGTTCCTCGGCGACTTCGACAAGGCCGAGGAAGCCGCGCAGGAGGCGTTCACGATCGCGGCCGAGCGCTGGCCTGTGTCGGGCGAGCCGGCCAATCCGGGAGCCTGGCTCGTGACCACGGCCCGTAACCGGGCGATCGACCGGATCCGCCGGGAACGCACCCTGGCCGAGAAGATCCACCTGCTGCCGGTGCCCGAGGCCACCATGGACGAGTTCGACGACACTGTCATCAAGGACGAACGGCTCGAGCTGATCTTCACCTGCTGCCATCCGGCGTTGCCGCTGGACGGCCAGGTGGCGCTCACGCTGCGGGCCCTCGGCGGCTTGCAGACCGCTGAGATCGCCAGGGCGTTCCTGGTCTCCGAGGAGACGATGAAACGCCGCCTGACCCGTGCCAAGACCAAGATCAAAGCGACCGGGATCCCGTTCGCGGTTCCCGCCGCCCACCTGCTTCCCGAGCGTGTCGACGCCGTGCTGGCCGTCATCTACCTGATCTACAACGAGGGCTACGGCGGCCGGGTCGACCTCGGTGCCGAAGCCATCCGGCTGGGGCAGGTGCTCGCCGCGCTCATGCCGGACGAGCCGGAGGTACGCGGGCTGCTCGCGTTGATGATGATCCATCACGCCCGGCGGCGGGCCAGGTTCTCCGGCGAGGACCTCGTGCTGCTCGAAGACCAGGACCGTTCGTTGTGGGACACGCACCAGATCGAGGCCGGACAGGCGGTGCTTGACAAGGCGATCGCGCTGGGCGGTCGCGGCGCCTACGTCCTGCAGGCCGCGATCGCGTCCCTGCAGACATCCGAGGAGATCGACTGGCCGCAGGTCGCCGAGCTGTACCGGCGGCTGGTCGAACTCACCGGCTCGGCGGTGGTCGAGCTCAACCGCGCCGTCGCGCTCGCCCAGGCCGGCGACCCCGATGCGGGGCTGCAGGCCATCGACCGTCTCGACCTGGACGGCTACCTCTACTTCCACTCAGCGCGCGGCGAGCTGCTGCGACGTCTCGGCCGCGATGACGAGGCCCGAGCGGCGTACAGCCGGGCGCTCGACCTGGCCACATCGACCCCCGAGCAACGGTTCCTCACACAGCGACTCGAAGAATTCTGATCGGCTCGTCCCCACGGCGGGCGTTTGTTCGTCGCCTGGATATGACCATGAATTCAGCACTCGCGATCCCTGGCTACCTGACCGGCACCTGGACGGCCGAACTGGACAACTCCGAGGTCGCCTTCACCGTCCGGCACCTCATGATCAGCAAGGTGCGTGGCCGCTTCACCAAGTTCGACGTCACGATCGTCACGGGCGAGGACCCGCTGTCCTCGTCGGTCACCGCGTCGATCGACCTGGCGTCCATCGAGACCGGCAACGAGCGGCGCAACGCCCACCTGCGTTCCGCTGACTACTTCGAGGTCGAGAAGTACCCGACGATGACCTACCGCTCCACCGGCGTGCGCCAGGCCGACGAGGGCTGGGTCGTCGACGGTGACCTGACGCTGCACGGCGTCACCCGCTACGTCCCGCTGGCCATTGAGCTCAACGGGTTCGGCCCGGACCCGTTCGGCGGCGTGCGGGCCGGATTCTCCGCGACCGCGCAGGTCAGCCGCGGCGACTTCGGCATCGACCTGGCCACCCCGATGGACACAGGCGGTGTCGCGGTCGGCGACAGGATCGCGATCAGCCTCGAGATCCAGGCCGTCCTACGGAACTGAGTTCCGGGGGATTTTCCGGGCCGTTGCCGCATCTGTTCGTCACAGCCTTTGGCGGACGGGTCGAACACGAGGCGGCTACTCACCCAGGCTCCAGTGGGAGGACGCGGAGCACGTCTGTCCCAGGCGGATCGGGTGGCTGCCGTGCAGCGCATCCTGCGATGGCGCATAACGGTGCTGGTGCCCGCGTCTGGTTGGCCGGAAGTCTCCGTCACGCTACCCTGTCCACGCTCGCGACCTGGGGAAACCCGAGTGAACGGCGGACAGCCGCGGCGATGGCCTGCGGGGCCGGGCTGAGGAGGACCGCGGCGACGTAGCCGTCCGGTCGGATCAGCCACACCTCGCCGTCCTTGGCGCCGAGGACGGCCGGGTCGAGATCGATGTCGGCGAGGCTGATCACGCGTTGCGGTGCCTCAGTGATCTCTTCGACCGCCGTGGCGACAGCGGCCCTGTCGACGCTTTCCGTTGTGAGGATGAGCAAACCGTCACGGACCAGTTCGCGTAGCCTGCCTGCGGGGGATATGCGGGCGTCCGGGATGAGGATTCCTGGTCCTGGTGAGGGCGTCTGGCCGCGCGGTGGCCTCCCGGCGAAGGGACGGACCGGATCGGGGGTGGTGAGGGGCGAACCGGGGTACCAGAACGGTTCGGCGAACCGGCCTGAGTCTATTTTGGACTGAAGTTCCGGCTCGGTGGCCGCGGCTTCGAGCATGCGACGGCGGCTGCGCCATTGCGTTTCGTCCTGGGGGACGAGGAAACGCATGGTGGTGCCGGTGACGTCGATGTTCTCCAGTGCGGCGGCGTGCCGTTCGTCGTGGTAGCTGTCGAGCAGGGTCTCCGGTGCCCAGCCGTGCAGGACGAAGGCGATCTTCCAAGCGGCGTTCTCGGCATCGGAGGCCCCGGAGTTCAGGCCCCGTGCGCCGAAGGGGGAGACCAGGTGCGCGCAGTCGCCCGCGAGCAGGACCCGGCCGGCGCGCATCCGGTCGGCGCAGCGGGAATGGAACCGGTACACCGACTTCCACACGATCTCGTACGGCCGGTCGCCGATGATCTGCCGGATCCGCGCGTCCAGCCGCCCGGCTGCCTGTTCGGCGTCGAGGTCGAAGTCGTCGGGCACCTGCCAGTCGATGCGGTACGTCGAATCCGGGCACGGGTGGATGAGGACCTGGCGGTCGGGGTTCCAGGCCGGGTCGAAGTAGAACCGGCGCTCGGTCTCCCAGCCCGGCAGGTCCGCCTTGATGTCGCAGATCAGGAACCGGTCATCGAAGCTCTGCCCGTCGAATGTGACACCGAGCAGGCTCCGGATTGCCTCACTGCGTGAGCCTGTGCACGCGATGGCGTACGCCGCACGCACAGTACCGGTGGTGCACGTGAGCGTCACCCCGGTGGAATCCTGTTCGATGTCAACGACTTCGTGGTTCCATCGCACGTCGATCAAGGGCTGGGCGGCGATGCACTCGTCGAGGATCGCCTCGGTACGGCCCTGGGAGAGGTTCACGAACGGCGGCAGGGGCGAACGTCCAGTGTCCATGAAGGACCAGGCGAACAGCTCATGGTCGCGGTGGAAGGTGCGGGACGTGGTCCAGGTCAGCCCTTCGTGCGCGATCCGGCCCGCGCCGACCGACATCCAGATGTCCAGGACATCCCGCTGCTGGCAGATCGCCTTCGAGCCCACCGCGTCCCGGCGGGGTCGCTGGTCGAGCAGCAGCACCCGGATGCCCCACCGGGCAAGCAACAGCGCCGCCGTTTGCCCGACGGGGCCGTTGCCGATGACCGCGACCGGTGTCGCGTCGTACGACGAGGGCATCTCACGCCCCTTGCAGCTGGTTCCAGACCTCGCGGTCGCGGTCGGCGGTCCAGATCCGTGGCCAGTCGATGCCGTCGAACTCGTCCCACAGGCGCTGCACGTCGAACGGCAGGCAGTGCTCGAAGATCGGCCAGCGGCCGTACTGGGGCGCGAGCGCCTCGTGGGTGGCGTGGAACGCCTCTTTGAGGGTTCCGCCCCGGGCATGCACCGCGCCGACCTTGTCGAGCATGACCTTCAGGAAGTTCCGAGTCTGTTCGATCGCGGCGTCCACCGCGTCCCGGCCACGCGGAACGACGCCACGCCCGCCGACAAGGACTTCCGCCTCGAACGCTTTCACCCGATCGAGCGTCCCGGTTGACCAATCTGTGTGAAACGCGTCCCCGGTGTAGGGCGCGGCCTGCGCCTCCACGAGGTCGCCCGCGAACAGCACACGCTGACGCGGCAGCCACGCGACGATGTCACCCGCGGTGTGGCCACGCCCGCAGTACTGCAGGACCAACTCACCACGGTCACCGCCGAGATCGATGGCCAGCCGGTCGGAGAAGGTGACGTCCGGCCACGTCAGGCCAGGAATCGACTGGGGCTCCTTGAACAGCCGGGGCATCCGACCGTACTCGCTGTCCCAGTCCTGCTTGCCCCGTTCGGCGATCAGTTTCCGGGTGTTCTCATGCGTGATGATCACGTCGGCGTCGAACGCGGACGCACCGAGCACGCGCACCGCGTGGTAGTGGCTGAGCACCAGGTAGCGGACTGGCTTTCCGGTGTGCTCACGCAGCCTGTCCAGCCATTCCCGCGCCGCGACCGGGGTCGCCCTGGCCTCGAACGCGACCAGGAAGTCCTCTCCCTCGATCGCCCCGACGTTCGGGTCGCCCTCCGCGGTGAGCGCGTAGACGCCGTCGGCGAGGATCTCGAGCGTTTCGGTCTTCTCGGCCAGATCGGCCGAGGACGCGAACGGTTTGGCCGCCATGCCCACCTCCAGATTGCCCTGCACACACCGTGACACCACCGCATTCATTGGTAAAGTACAAGAAATCTCTGAACGACATAGGAAAAGCCTATGAGTCGGTTTTCCCTGCGGCAGCTGCAGTACTTCGTGGTGATCGCCGAGAGCGGCACGCTCAGCAACGCCGCGAGCCGTCTCCACGTCTCCCAGCCGACGCTCTCCCAGGCGCTGACCGAGCTGGAGAACGCACTCGGAGTGCAACTGTGCGTGCGCCGCAAGGCCCACGGCATCACGCTGACGCCATCCGGCAGCCAGGTGCTGCACCACGCCCGGCAGCTGTTGCGTCAGGCGGAGGACCTGCAAAGCGCCGCTGCGGGCGCGGGCCCACTCACCGGCGTGCTCTCGGTCGGCTGTTACGTCACCTTCGCGCCGACCGTTCTGCCGCCGCTCCTGCAGGGTTTCTCAGCCGACCACCCCGGACTCACCATCGACTTCACCGAGGACACCCAGGACGTCCTCCAACGACGACTGCTCAGCGGCGAACTGGACATCGCGCTGCTGTACGACATGGAAGTGTCGCCGGAACTGGCCCGGACCACGCTGTACACGATCCGGCCGCACATCCTGCTCCCCGCCGATCACCCCATGGCCGCCCAGCCGACGGTCTCGCTCGAAGAACTCACGCCCGAACCCATGGTGCTGCTGAGCGCGCCACCCAGCTCACACGACACTCTCGCGATCTACCAACGCCTCAATCTGGTGCCCCGGGTGACGTACCGGCCGACCACCTACGAGCTGACGCGGGCCCTTGTCGGTCGCGGAATGGGTTACGCACTGCTGGTGCAGCGCCCAGCCAACGACCGGACATACGAGGGATATCCGGTCGTGATCAAGGAAATCGCCGAGCCGGTGCCTGATGCCAGAGTGGTGATCGCCTGGCCGCGCACCATGCGGCTGAACCGGCGTGCGGACGAGTTCGTCCGCTACTGCACGCGGATGCTCGGCTGAGCTTCAGTTTCGCTCGCCGGAGGGGAGCGTTCCAACCGATCGCATAGGCTGCGCGCCATGTCTGGGGATTCGATCGCACGTGCGGTGCTGGATGCGAACTCGTTCATGACGTTGGCCACCGCGGATGAGGCCGGTGTGCCGTGGGCCTCGCCGGTGTGGTTCGCGACTGAGGACTATCGCCACCTGTACTGGGTTTCCGCAACGGACGCACGCCACTCGAGGAATCTGGAAGTACGCCCGGAACTGGCGATCGTTGTGTACGACTCCACCGTCCGGCCGCTTACCGGGCAGGCCGTCTACATGGTGGCCACTGCCAGGCAATTGCCGGACGATGAGCTGGAACCGGGGTTGGGTGTGTTCTCCCGGGCGTCGGTGCGCGGCGGCCTCAAGGAATTCGGCACCGCCAACGTCACTGGGGACGCCCGCCTACGCCTGTACCGCGCAACCGTTACCGAGCACTACATTCTCGATCCTGACAGTCCGATCGACGTCAGGATCGCGGTCTCCCCGTAGTGACGATCACGTTGTCGAGGGCAGCAACACTTTCGCGAGTTCGACGCGGTTGGGGACCTCCAGTTTGGTGTAGACGCGGCCGAGGTGGTTGTCGACTGTGCGGACCGAAAGGCCGAGCCGCTGCGCGATGGTGCTGCTGCTCATCGAGGTGGCTGCCAGCCAGGCGACCTGTCGCTCGCGTTTGGTCAAAGACGCGGCCGAGGTGTTGACGACCAAGCCATATGTGCGGGCATCCGGGCATTCGGAGGCGAACATCCGTCCTCGTTCGAACGCGATCGCTCCTTGCGCGACCCGGCCCGCCGCGAAGTACGCATGGCCTGCCGCGATAGCGGTCTCTGCGGCGAAAAGCGGTGCGTCGAGCACGCTGAACGATGTGGCGACCTCGTCCAGCAGTGCTCCTGTGAAACGAGTCCGGGCGTAGGCTGCGTCGGCGAAGACGGCTGCGAGGTCGCTGTCGGTGCGGTTGGCCACTTCCGTGAGCCTCCCCGACACGCGCCTGGCGGCTCCGTGCCGGACGACCTCGTGCAGCGCAAACGCTTCCTGCGTGAGCTGACCGCGCTCCCGGGCCAGATCGGCCGCCTGCAGCGCCAGGTCTGCCGCTTGCCGCTGGTCGCCTCCAGCGGCTGCGACTCTCGCGCGATTGGTCTGTGCGTGTGCTGCGTAGAAGCGTGGGATTGTCGCGGCGTTCTCCTCTGCCTGACGTAACCACTGCTCCGCGTTGACGGTGTCCCCTGTCATGGCCAACGCTCCCGCGAGGCTCATCTTGTGCAGGCTGTGGAAGGAATGCCGATCTTCGCGGTCGTCGAGGGCGACGGCTTCACGCAATGAGGTGACCGCCAGCCGTAGGTCGCCGCGTACTTGGGCGAGGACCCCACGATGGGCGGCCCACAACGCCACGGCGACGCTGTCGCCTGTGCTTGCCGCGTTGTGGTACTCACGTTCGGCCAGCTGTCTGGATTCGGCCAGTTTTCCCTTGTACAGCAGGGTTGTGTACCGCGCGATGCGAAAATAGGTTCCGCCGAGCCGGATCTCGCTGCGCCGGGCGGTCATGAGCTGCTCGCCTTCGTCGGCCAGCAGCAGGGCCTCGTCGGTACGGCCCATCAGCGTCAGCGCCGTCATGGCGGCCGTGTAGGCGAAGATCCGCGAGTCCGCCAGTTCGTCGGCCGAGGTGAGGACAGGCAGGGCGTACGCGATCGCTTCCTCGAGACGTGACTCGGTCAGCAGCATCATCGGCTGAAGACCGCCGATGCCGCTGTTCGGCGGGGCTTCCGGCAGTACGGTGCCCAGCAGGCCTTTCGCGTCGTCCTGTCGCCCCAAAGCAAAGTACAGCGTGTTGGCTTGCTGTACGGCCCAGAGGCCGCGCTCGGTCGGTGCCGCGCCGATGGGTGGGCCGTCAGCCAGTAGCGCGGCGCTGTCACGGTGCCGCCCACGGAAACTCAGCACGTGCCCGAGCACAGTGACCGCGACGGGCTCTTTGGTCTCGGCTGCGCGGCAGGCCAGCCGCTCCGCCAGCTCCAAGTCCTGCCGTGCGGCCGCCTGCAGCGCGGCGGGTATCAATATCCTTATGTCAGCCGGAAGACCGGCGGCGACCTGCCAAGTTGCCAGCCGCAGCACGTCATCACGCCGGCGCAGGGGAGTCTTGCCAAGCCATTCCGCCAGTCGCCGGTACACCGCACGCGCCCGGATCGGCGGCAGCGCGTCCCGGAGCACTTCGCCGTAGACCGGATGGCAGAGCCGGACGTCGGACCGGCGTTCGTCCACCACGAGTTCCACCAGCCCGGCCTGTTCGGCGGCGGTCAGCCCGGCCTGATCCTCGACCATGGCAAGGGGAACCGGCTCACCGCAGGCGACCAGCTCGGCCACGGCCTGCGCGTCGGGCCCGGCTGCCTGCACGCGGGCCAGCACCAGCTCACGAAGCCGCCACGCCCCGCCGGAACCGGACCACTCCCAGATCCCGGTGTCGTCGTGCAACGTGCCGGTCTGGATTCCCGCGTGCAGCAGCTCCCGCAGGTACAGCGGATTCCCCTCGGCCAGACGGCGCAGGCGCGCGGCTGCGATCCCGGAGACCTGGCCCGGCAACGTCCGCCGCACCAGCTCGTCGATCACCGGGTTCGGCAGCGCGCCCACGTCGAAAGTCTGGACCAGCTCGTCCTTCCACAGCGCGACGATCGCGTCGGTCGCACGCTGTCCACTGCGGACAGTCAGCAGGACCGCCGCGGTCCCGGACGCGGCCACATGGTGCACCAACGCCGCCGAGGCCTCGTCGAGCAGGTGGGCGTCGTCGACGGCGATGATCAGCGGGCCTTTCTCCCGCCAGGCACGCAGCCGCCGGTTGGCAAGGTGGAAGAGATCAAAAGGTGCCCACTGCGAACCGTTTTCCGGCAGGTCGCCGACGAGCAGGTTCGAGACGGCGGCGAGTGGCACCGACGCTGTTGCTTTCGTCGCCCTGATGAACTGCGTCGTATAGCCGCATTCGGCCGCCCAGGCGAGTGCCGCCCGTAGCAACCTGGTCTTTCCCACGCCGGAGATCCCGTACAACGCGACGCCGTTGACCTGCGCCCGGCCTTCGATGACGTCGGTGAGTACTGATTCGAGCAGCGCGAGCTCCTGGCCGCGGCCAAGCAGCGGCCATGTCATGCCGACACGCATGCAGCCCCCTCTGAACATCCCAAGTTCAGCGCGCTGACCCCACGACTACACGAATCTCGCCAAGATCTCCACTTTCTGAGTAGGAGCTTTACTCTGTCGCGGCCGGTCCGGCGGTGTGACTCTGTCCCGCGTTCACAGGAAAGGGGAACTCATGAACACCGTCCAGAAAACACTTGTGGGGCTTGTTGTCGCGGCAGGTGCCACAGGTGCCATCATCGGTTCATCGCAGGCGACCGCCGCTCCGAACGCGGCGCCCGCGCCACTGCCGGAACACACTGCCGTGGCCGACGCCGCTGCCAATTCGGCCACGACCGCGGGTTCGCTGTCGGTGACCCAGTTCTTCGGATTCAACAACGGTATGGCGTGGTACACGCTCAGCAACCTGCCGGTCTCCGCCGGTCAGGCCGTCGCGGTGAGTGCGGTCGAATGCACTGGTGTCGGCAACGAGAACTTCGACAGTGACGCGGTCTACACCGTGCACAACGTGGCCGTAGGAAATGGTGTGGTGAAGGTGAAGGCGAACATCGCCTACCAGAACAAGCAAGGGATCTGCCTGCACTACGTGGGCTGAGCCGCCCCCGGTGCTGCCCGTGGCCGCCGGCGGCCACGGGCAGTGCTCTACTGTGGACGGTCACGAGCCGATGCGCAGCTCCGCCTCGAAGTCGGGGCCGATCGCCGCCTCGGCTGCGACTGGATCGTGCACGCCGTCCAGCTCCAGCACGTCCAGCGAACGCCCCAACGGCCACAGCCGGGCCAGTGCGCCGACGGGTTCCGGTGTCTTGAGCACCAGATGCCGCAGCGCGGGCAGCGTGGCGAGGGCCTCGACCTCCGCGTCTGCCGGGACGCCGTGGACGGTCACCTTCTCCAGGGCCGTGAACCGTTCGATCCCGAGCAGGGAACGTTTGTCCGGCCGGTTGATGATCTCCAGGTCCACGAGCGGCAGCTCGCCGGGCAGGTCGTGCAGGCCGGTGGCCAGCCTGGGATGGTTGATCGACAGGGATGTCAGCGGGGCACCGGCCAGGGTGGTGAGATCCATCATCGAGTCGCGCTCGGTCCGTGCCACCGGCAGCAGGGTGAGGCGTTGCACAGTGCACCCGGCCAACGCGGACAGGTCGATCAGCTTGCTGTGCCCGGTGATGCGCAGGACGCGGAGTGTGTGGCTGCGGGCCAACGGGCTCAGATCGCGGATGGTCTGGTTGGCCACGATCTCCAGCGAGCGCAGGCTACGCAAGGCGGCCAGCGGGTAGATGCCGTCCCGGCCGTCCTCCAGGGCAACGTCGCCGATGACCTTCAGTGCCGTCAACGTCGTCAGGTGGCGCAGCCGCGGCAGCAGATCCCATCGGCGCACCGGCAGCACCCGGTCACCGAAGTCCACTTGCGACAGCAGGAACCGGGCGTAGTCGTCGGCGAAGTCGAACTCGCGCCAGCCGCGCAGCAGTTCGTCGACCACTGTGGACTGGTGCATCGCGGTGAACGGCCGGATCTTCTCCCACGCCTCCTCGCCGCCGATCATCGCCAGGGTCCGGATCACGAACGGCGAGACGGTGTCCTTTCCCGGACCGGTGAGCTGGTCCGGTCCGGGCAGCAGCTCGATCACGAACCGGCCGGCCCTGGCCAGCATCTCCGCCTCGTGGAAGTCGGTCGGCGGGATCAGCCGGCGGACCGCGTTCTGCACGTCGACACGGACCTGGTCCGGGTACACGACGTCGGCGTAACCCAGACAGGCCGCGGCGACCAGCTGCAGCCGGTCGGCCAGGCGCTGGTCCTTGGTCTGGCTCGCCTGCCTGAGCAGGCGTTGCAGCAGGTCGGCGACCTCACGTTCGCGCGCCTGGGCGGCGGCCATGAAGACCACCTCGTACCAGGAGTCCTTGTGCGCGTTCTCGACGAGCGTCTCCAGCTCGCCGGCCTTCACCATGTCGGCCGCGGCCAGGTAGTCGCGGAACGTCCGGTGCACGAACTGGATCTTCTGCTCGGCGGGGTGCTCACGCAGCAGGCCCGTACGAACGAGCATGTGCTGCAACAGCCGGTCCGGGGCCAGTCCTTGCGACCGCAGCCCGGTCATCGCCCTTTCCAGCCGCCGCTCCGCATCGGCGCGCGACACCATCAGCTCGGCGCCCCGGACCATCGGCGCGGCGAACCGTTCCAGCAGGATCAGCTGCTCCGCCTTGGTCAGTTGCAGCTCTTCCTCCACCGCCACGCGGTGGTGGCTGTCGTCGGTCGCGCTGACCTTGATGTTGTCCCAGCGGCCCAGCAGCAGGTCCAGTGACTGGTCGAGCAGCTCCCTGCGGGTTCGCGGCAGGTACTGGTTGTTCTGCCGGTACAAGGCGCACAACAGGGCGGCCAGCAACGGGCTGGCGACCAGGGTGCGCAGGTTCGGCCGGGTGGCGAGGCTGTCACGCAGGCTCGCCTCGCAGGCGCTGAGCCACTGCTGCTGGTCGGTGTCGAACTCCTGGGTGCGGGCGGCCCGGTACCAGTGCTCGATGACCTGGTCCAGCCCGCTGCTGCTCAACGGGAGCAGCTCGAACCTGATCAGGCCGGTCCGGCCGGGCAGGTCCAGGAACCAGCTGTCGTCCACCGCCGACGGCCGCGTGCTCACCACATAGCGGGCCTCCGGATAAGTCCGGACGAACCGTTCCAGCCAGCGCTTGACGTCGTTGCGCCGGTCGGCGACCAGCTCGTCCAGGCCGTCGACAAGCAGCATGGCGCGGCCCTTGGTGAACAGCTCGTCCACCCATTCGGCGAGCTTCCCGCCGGTGAGCGTCGGCGCGACCGTGGCCAGCAGCTCCTCAGGGCGCTGCGGCATCCGCGCCGACGGAAAGTGCCGCAGCGACAGGAAGAACGGCACCACATCCCGCCACGGCCCCTCCTGGCCACGGGTGGCGGCGACATAGGCCATCCAGTTGAGGAAGGTCGTCTTGCCGGCCCCGGCACCGCCCAGGAGCAGCACGCGCCGGGCATCCGTGATGGCGTTCACTGGATCAGTGCCCGCGCCGGTCAGCTCGGAACGTTTCCCCGTGGTCTGCCTGCGGGTGATCGGCGGCATCACGTAGTACTCGTCGAACGGCGCACCGAGCGGCATCCCCGCCCTGGCGACCTGGAACATCTCGAAGGTGGCGTGCTCCTCGGCGACCAGGTTGAGGTAGCGCCGCTCGACCTCCCAGCTCTCGTCCCGGTTGCCGCCCGGCGGATAAGGGTCGTCCGGCCGGCAGATCCACGCGAGGGAGTCGGTCTGCTTGACCTCGACCCGGACCCGCCGGAACGTGGCGAGGTCGCAAGGCGGGCTGTGCCGCATGACGTCGTCGTAGAAGTAGGCGGACGAGATCACGGCCAGCAGGCCCGCCGACTCCGCAAGCGCTTCCCGCAGCTGCGGGGCGTCGATCAGCCGGAACGCCAAGTTGATCGCCGCCCCGGACGCGCCGTTTCCATCCGGGGTGACGTCACCCGCGTTCAGCGCCATCCGCAACCGGATCCGCATCCGGTCGTCAGTCTGGCTGTTGTAGTGCCGCAGGGCCTCCACCAGTGCACCTGGTAGCAACTCCGCGAACAGCGACTTCGGCACCTGCGGTGGCGCCAGCACGAACACCCCGTCGCCCCGGTCCTCGTGAATACACTCCGACCAGGGGATGTCCGCCTTCTCGAACGCGCCCTGCAACGCCAGGTACAGGCCAGCCCGGACCGCGGGCTGCTCGACGTTGGTCAGCGAGCTGAACCCCTCGATGTCCACCACGAGGATGGTGCGGTGCACCGCAAGTCGTCTCTGACCCTCCATCTGTCCTCCCCACAGCCAGCATGCCACGTTTCCTGTCACAGATCGCGGGGCTGTCCTGTCCTGGCTGGTGACTGATCGTCCAGGGAAGGGACAGACCATGAAGATCGTCGTCATCGGCGGCACCGGCTTGATCGGCTCGAAACTGGTGGCCCGGTTCGGGGAGCACGGTCACGAGGCTGTGGTCGCCTCGCCGTCGACGGGCGTGAACACCCTGACCGGTGAAGGGGTGAAGGAGGTGCTGCTGGGCGCGGATGTCCTGGTCGACGTGTCCAACTCGCCGTCGTTCGCGGACGACGACGTGCTGGCGTTCTTCCGCACCTCCACCGAGAACCTGGTCGAGGCGGCCAAGGAGGCGGGCGTGGGCCATTACGTCGCCTTGTCGGTGGTGGGTACCGAAAGGTCGCCGCAGCTGGGGTACTTCCGGGCGAAGGTGGTGCAGGAGGCGCTGATCAGGGGCTCCGGTCTGCCGTACTCGCTGGTGCACGCCACCCAGTTCTTCGAGTTCGCCGAGGCGATCGCCGGTACCTCGATGGTGGACGGCGTCGTGCGCCTGCCTGACGTGGGCGTGCAGCCGATCGCGGCCGAAGATGTCGCTGCCGCCGTTGGCCGTACGGCCGTGGGCAAGCCGCTTGACGGCATGCTGGAAGTGGCCGGGCCAGAGCAGTTGGGGTTCGCCGAGTGGATCCGCACTGTGCTGACCGCGCGCAACGACCCGCGTGAGGTCGTCGCCGACTCTGAGGGCCGCTACTTCGGCGCAGAGCTGGATGCCGACGCGTTGCTTCCCCGGGACGGCGCCCAGCTCGGGCAGATCAGCCTCGCTGACTGGCTCGCGCAGGCACGCTGATGTCCCACGCGCAACAGCGGATCGCGACATCGGTACTCGTGATCGGCACCGGCGGCGCGGGTCTGCGCGCCGCCATCGAACTGGCCGAGCGCGGTGTCGACGTGCTCGTGGTCGGCAAACGGCCGAAGTCCGACGCGCACACCACGCTGGCCGCAGGCGGTATCAACGCCGCACTGGCCACAATGGACGCTGAGGACACCTGGCAGCAGCACGCCGCCGACACCATCAAGGAAAGTTATCTGCTCGCGAACCCCGAGACAGTGCGGATCGTGGCCGAGAACGCCCCGCGGGGCATCGCCGACCTCGAACGCTGGGGCATGCCGTTCGCACGCGAGGAAGACGGCCGTATCTCACAACGGTTCTTCGGCGCGCATACCTACCGGCGTACCTCGTTTGCCGGTGACTACACGGGTCTGGAGATCCAACGGACGCTCGTGAACCGGGCTGCCCAGCTGGCCATCCCGATACACGACACGTGTTACGTCACGCGGATCCTGGTGCGTGACAATGTCGTCTTCGGCGCGTACGGCTTCGATGTGGAGAACGGCAACCGGTATGTGATCCATGCCGATGCCGTGATCCTGGCGGCGGGCGGGCATACCCGGATCTGGCGGCGCACTTCGTCACGCCGGGACGAGAACACCGGCGACTCGTTCCGTCTGGCTGTGCTCGCCGGTGGCCGCATCCGTGACCCCGAGCTTGTGCAGTTTCACCCGTCCGGGCTGATCGAACCGGAGAACGCGGCGGGGACGCTCGTGTCCGAGGCGGCCCGCGGCGAGGGCGGCGTCCTGCGTAACGCGTTGGGGGAGCGGTTCATGTCCCGCTACGACCCCGAGCGGATGGAACTGTCCACACGAGACAGAGTTGCGCTGGCCGAGTACACCGAGATCAAGGAAGGCCGTGGGACGCCCCACGGTGGTGTCTGGCTGGACGTGTCGCACCTGCCGCGCGAGACGATCATGCGCCGGTTGCCGCGGGTCTACCAGACACTGCTTGAGCTGCAGATGCTGGACATCACCAGGGATCCCATCGAAATCGCGCCGACAGCGCACTATTCGATGGGTGGCGTGTGGGTGCGGCCGGAGGACCACTCGACTGGGGTCGAGGGTCTCTACGCCATCGGCGAGGCGGCGAGCGGGCTGCACGGCGCGAACCGGCTCGGCGGCAACTCGCTGATCGAATTGCTCGTGTACGGGCGGATCGTCGGCGAGACAGCAGCTCGTTACTCGGCCGAACTGACCGCCCAGCGTCGTTCGCCGACCGTGCTCGCGGAGGCCAGTGACGAGGTGGACGAACTGCTTGCCGCCGACGGTCCGGAGAATGTCCGTGCTTTGCAGCGGGCGCTGCGTGACACCATGACCGAGCACGCGGGCGTTCTCCGGGACGAGGCCGGGCTCCGCAAAGGCCTGGCCGAGCTGGCCGAGATCGAGGACCGGATGACAGGAGTCGGCGTGCATCCCGATCTCGCCGGCTTCCAGGACCTGGCACACGCCTTCGACCTCAAGGCGTCGGCCATCGCGGCCCGTGCCACCCTGGAAGCCGCGATCGAACGCCGGGAGACCCGGGGCTGCCACAACCGTTCGGACTATCCGCACCTCGATCCCGGGCTGCAGGTGAACCTCGTGTGGGCGGGCCCAGGACGGATCGAGCGGGAACAGATCCCACCCGTGCCGGCCGAGATCGCCTCGCTCATGCGGGAGGTCTCCACAGCCGGCAAACTCGTGGAATAGGGCTTCAGGGGCGGGAACCGGCCGGGTCCCCGCCCCTGATCGTCAGCCCTTGTTTGTCAGCGCGGTGCCCGGCGGTCGCGCCGGGCTTCCAGTTCCTCAGCGCTCACCGGAATCAGCATCGGCTGGCCGGGCGCGCAGAACATGGTGACCACGAACGCGGACTCGTCGTCGGTGAGATGGTTGCCGTCCTGATAGTGGATCACGTCCCCGCCCGGCTCCCAGAAAGCCTCGCCCGCCTTGACGACCCGCTCGGGCAGGCCCTCCAGTTCGAAGACGATCTCGCCCTTGATCACGTACCCGTAGGCCGGGCCGGAATGCCGGTGTGGTGGCGCACCGGGAGAACCGGGTGGCAGGGTGACCAGGATGGTCATCGCCTCGGCACCCTCGGGAATCTGCGGCGCGCCCGGCACCGTCGCGACCACGTCGATCTGCGGAGGCGGCCCAGCCGAGTCGGGATACCTCAGGTCATGCCCGTGTTCGGAGCTCATCTCGTCCCTCGATTGCCTGTGGCCGGCAGGATCCGGCCGTGCACCAACTGAGACCGGACAGCATGCCGTGCTGTGACATCAGGTCGATGATCCCTGCAGATCGAAGTCCTCACTGATCGAACGAAGCGCTGTGATGGTCGGATATCCCTCCGCCAGCACCGCGGCGTCCGTTCCAGGCTCCAGCCGGCCGTCCACTTCGACCGCCGCGAGTTCGATGGCGTTGTCGCCGATCCGGGTGACCTTGGACTGAATGCGGCCGTGGGACGCCAGCGTCGCCCAACGCGGGGAGCGATCCGCGTCGAGCTCAGGAACGTTGGGAACATTGAGGTTGAGCACACTGCCCTGGTCCAACCGCGCGACGGACGGCAACAGCAGCCGCACAATCTTCGACGCGGTTTCCCAGTATGCTTCGGCATTCCGGCTCAGCGCGACGTCGAGCGACACCGCGAGCGCCCGTACGCCGTTGATACCGGCTGTCACGGCAGCACCCACCGTGCCGGAGTGCAACACAGCCCGCCCCAAGTTCGCGCCCCGGTTAATGCCTGACAGCACCAAATCAGGCCTGGGGCCAAACCCGTCACCGCACGCGGCCAACACAATGAAACCGGGATGCGCAGCGACCGCAAAGGCCTCGACATCCGGCAGCCCGGGAAGTTCGCGCCACTGCACCGCAACCTGCCGGTCGGCGAACGCGGCATTGAGACCCGCGCCAGTGCCACTGGACTCCTGAACAGGAGCGGCGACGACCGTCTCCCAGCCGAGATCCACCGAACACCGGGCCAGCGCCAGCAGGCCAGGCGAGTCGATACCGTCATCGTTCGTGATCAGAACCCGGGGCACCGCCACGTCCACCCGTCCTCACGTCGTCACCGACATCCGCCACGGATCACCCTAGTGTTCCTGTTCTTCGTGGTGGTCTCGATCTTGTTCGAGACCACGCGGACGAGCCATGGGAACCCGGTGAGCCGCAAACCGTGATCGGGATCGTCGTGGTGTCGCTGGGGCTGGGCGTGTTGCTGACTCGGCTTGCTCAACCGTGGTGCGCGCACAACTGGATACGTGACTGATGTGATCGACCGCAACTATCTGTGCAGGAACTTCCTTGCCTGCCGCCACACGTCGGTCAGGTCCGGGTCGTCGGCGGTCCACGTGGTGGCGCGAACTGTCCCGCGTGTCCGGTATGTGCGCATGATCTGCCGGTGGACCGGCAGGCCGACGAAACTCCGCATGGCTTTCTTGTCCTGCCATACGGAGACCGCACCGCACCTGCGTCGCAACGGCTCCATCCACAGCCAATGCCCGACGGCACCGTCGAGGTTCGGCCACAGTTGCGCCAGATCTCGTCCTGCCCGGTAGATCCCCGGCATGTACCAGAGATGTTTCGCAGTGAATTCCGTGACACTGACGAGTAACTGGCCGTCCAGCCCAGCCGGTCCGGGCGTCCACGAGCTTCTCAGCACGATTCAGTCCTCCGGAAGAACGGCGGGATCGGTGGCCAGTGCCCGCAGCCGTTCCAGCACGGCGTGGCGAGCGCGGGCAAAGGTCACCTCGTGGCCGACAAACCGCGAATGGACCACTGTGGACTCGCCCAGTGCGTCGATCTCGTACGTGAGCTGGCCGATGTCCAGGTCGCCGGGCAGCTCGCCAAGGGCGACGGCCTCGTCGATCAGCGACCGGATGAACTCCAGCCAGTCGTGCAACGACTCAGCCGTACGAGCGTGTACCGCGCCGGTCCGATCGTCGAATTCCGTTTGAGCGGCAAGGAAAAAGCACCCGCCAGGCAGTACACCATCCGCGTAGAAGGCCAAGCGCGCCTCATGCAGCGCGAACACCCTCCGCAGGCCCGGCGGTGTACGCAGGGCGGGCGCCATGACGCGCTTGGTCCACTGTTTGCGTGCCCAGTCGATGGCGTCGAGCTGTAGCTGCTCTTTGTCCTTCCAATGCGCGAACAGCCCCGACTTGCTGGCGCCGAGATGCCCGGCGAGCTGTCCGAACGACAAACCCTCAAGCCCGTGTACCGAAGCCAAAGCGACAGCGGCGTCCAGAACAGTCTCCCTGGTGCGCTGACCCCGCACCAGCCGGCCGTCCCGCCGATCTTCGTTCCCCATGCCGTCCACAGTACACTATAAAACCGATCGATCGGTTTTATAGTGTAGTCTCACCTGAATGCGGCGACGGTGCGTGCCGCCCATTCGGCGAAGGTGCGGGGCGGGCGGCCGAGCAGTCGCTCGGCATCGGGGCTGACACTTTGCTCAGCGGCGGAGGGAGCGCCGAGAGCGCCGAGGGTGGCCTCCACGACCGGTTCTGGCATATATCCCAGCATCCGGGTCCGTGCTTGTTCCCGGCTCAGCTCGACGAACCGCACTGGCTCGCCCAGGACGTCCCCGATCGCCGCGGCCTGCTGCCGGGGTGAGACGGGTATCGGCCCGGTCAGCGTGTAGATGTTGCCGCCGTGCCCCGGCTCGCGCAGTGTGACGGCGGCGACCTCGGCGATGTCGGCCGGGTCGATGGCCGGCAACGCGACGTCGCCGAACGGCGCCTCGACCACTCGTTGCGTGCGGACCATTTCGGCCCATTGGAGCGCGTTGGAGTCGAAGTTGCCCGGCCGCAACATTGTCCACTCCAGATCCGACTGCGTGACGGCGTCCTCCAGAACCGAAGGGTGGCGTTGCGTGCCCACGCCCTGGGAGGACAGCAACACCACCCGCTGGACACCGGCCGCCCGCGCGACCGTGACCACGTCCTGAAGATCGCCGTTGGCCATGAAGCCGGGGGAAGTCAGCAGGAACACCGCCTCGGCTCCGTCGAGGGCGGGCTTGAGGCTCTCCGGCTCGGCCATGTCGGCCTGGTGATACCGGACTCCCGCAGGCACCTCGGACGCTGTCCGGCTGACGGCCGTCACCTGCTCGCCGGACTCGACGAGGGCCGCGACGAGCGGCCTCCCGACATTGCCGGTGGCTCCTGTCACCACGATCATGATGGTTCCCCTGCTTGTGAGTTCGGGTACGGACTCGGCGAAGCTACTGCGGGGCAACCAATAGGTACCTAGGGGAAAGTGGCGTCGAGGTGACCGGGACCACAGATCAGCGGTTAGGCGGACATGTCAGTGGTCACGGGCGGTCGGAGCCGTCCTCCATGGCCTCGACCGCGCCGAGAAGGCTGCGCAGGCCGACCTCCTCGCGCTGGGCGTCCGCCGGGTCGAACAGCCACTCGTCGATCGGTTCGCCCGAGGTTTCCTCGTCCAGCCGGCCCTCGGCCATCGTCAGCTCCGCTTCGACGTTGTGCTCGAGATCGTTGAGGAAGGCTTCTTCGCTCATCTGGTCCTCCGCGTGCGGTGAATGTGCTACTTCCAGGACACGGTCCGGCCGGGCCATTCGCTGTAACGGATCTCACCGAGGATCGCGCCGGCACCCGGAACCAGGGTCCGCTCGTCGAGCTCGGCTCCGAAGTAGCTCGCGTGCGGGTCGGTGACCACCGAACGCGGATCTTCCCGCTTGGCCAGCACATCGGCGAAGAACTCGTCCATCCGGAACTCCTCGGGCCCGGCGACCTCGACGATCCCGTTCAGCGGTGCGCCCACAGAGGTCCGGCCGACCGCCTTGGCGACGTCGTCGCTCGCGATGGGCTGGAAGAGCACCGGTGCGAACCGGGCGGTGTCGCCGTCGGTGGCCGCGTCCGTCATGCTCTTCACGAACTCGAAGAACTGCGTCGCGTGCACGATCGAGTAGGGGATCCCCGACTTCTCGATCAGCTTCTCCTGGACGCTCTTGGCCCGGAAGTAGCCGCTCTTCTGCAGCCGATCGGTGCCCACCACCGACAGGGCGACGTGGTGACCGACTCCTGCCGCTGCCTCCGCGGCGAGCAGATTGCCGGTGGAGGTCTCGAAGAACTCCATGACCGCGGTGTCCTCAAAGGAGGGTGAGTTCGACACGTCGACCACGACGTTCGCGCCGGCCAAGGCCTCGGCGAGACCTTCGCCGGTAAGGGTGTCGACGCCTGTGTTCGGTGCCGCCGCCAACGCCTCGTGGCCGTGTTCGGTAAGCCTGGCAACGAGTTTCGAGCCGATCAGGCCGGTGCCGCCGATCACGACGATCTTCATGACTAACCTCCAGTCCGACGGGCGGCCGGTGCCGTCCGGTGCCAGCTAGGACAGGACAGGCTCCCGGCTTGTGACAGCCCGGGCGAAATTCTGGTCAGGCACGATGCCAGCCACGCAGTTTGGCCGGGTTGAGCACGATCCAGAGAATGACGATGCCGGCGCCGATCGTCCGGACGCCGACCACCACAACGGCCTGGCCTGCGCGACGCAACGCCAGCCCGGCCCGGCCGTTGACTGCCTCGATGGTCAGCTCGGTGCCCGGTCGCCCGCACAACAGGACCACGACAAGCTGCGCAACGTCTTCCGCGCCGTACACAACGCCAGGTACGGGCACCTGGCCGTCGCTGTCGCACACGGCAACGGCGTCAGAGTGCAACGCCGCCTGCAGTTCGGTGACGGCTCCTAGACGGCAGGCGTCGGCGAACCTGCGCACCGCGTCGTCATGCTCGATGGGCATGCTCGAGCCGGAGGGACGGTTCCCCCGGTTCGCCGTCGGTGCGGAACGCCTGGCGGGGATCCTGCACCGAGACGAGCGAGACGATGTCGCGGCCGAACACGAAGGCGGTCAGCCAGATCGCCAGCACGCGGATCTTGCGTTCCCAGCTCGGCACGGCCAGCACGTGGTATCCCCGGTGCATCAGCCAGGCCGCAAGCCCTTTGATCACGATCCGACGGTACTGGAAGATGCCCCGGCCAAGGCCGAGCGTGGCGACGGTGCCCAGGCTGTGGTGCACGTACTGCTTCGCCTTCCGGCCGCGGAGCGTGGCCACGATGTTCTTGGCCAGGAGCTTTCCCTGCCGCACGGCGTTCTGGGCGTTCGGCACCGTGAACGCGCCAGGCTGGTCCGCGGCAAGATCGGGGACCGCCGCGTCGTCACCGGCACCCCAGGCGTCCGGCACCGGTTCGCTCTCGGTGCCGACCCGCAGGTCAGCTCGCACGACCAGCATCCCGCGCTCGTCGATGGGCAGGTCGGTGTGGCTGCGCACCATCGGGTTCGCGGCGTTGCCGACCGTCCACACGATCAGGTCGGAGTCGAACTCCTCCCCGGTCGACAGGACCACGTGCCCGTCGGTCGCGGAGACCACTTGGGCGTTGAGGTGTACGTGCGCCCCGCGCTTCTCCAGCGACCGCACCACCCACCGGCCGGGTCCGTCGGTGACCTCAGGCAGGATCCGGTCGCGCGCCTCCACCAGGTGGAAGTCAAGCTCGGCCGGGTCCAGTTCGGGGTACGTCCGCATCAGCGAAGTCCCCAGGGACAGCAACTCGCCGAACCCTTCCACGCCGGAGAATCCGCCGCCCACGAACGTCACGGTGAGCAGCTTGCGGCGCAGCGGGCCAGGTTCGAGCGCCGAAGCGCGGTCGAAGGCGGTCAGCAGCCGGTCCCGGATCGCCACGGCCTCCTCGACGTGCTTCATGCCGATCGCCTGCTCGGCCACGCCCGGGATGGCCAGCTTGCGGGTCACCGCACCGGCCGTGACAACGATGATGTCGTAACCGATCGCGAACTCCGGGCCGTCGGCAGGGCGCACGACGGCTGTCCGGTGCTCGTGGTCGACCGCGACGACCTTGCCCGGGATGAGCTTGGTCCGCCTCAGGTGCCGGCGCAGCGACACCGCGGCGTGCCGGGCCTCGACCGAGCCGGACAGCACCTCAGGGAGGAACGGCTGGTACGTCATGTACGGCCGTGGATCGACCACCACGACCCGCGCTTCGTTCCGCCGGAGCTTCTTCTCCAGTTTCCAGGCTGTGTAGAAGCCGGCGTAGCCACCGCCGACTACCAGAATCGTTTGCACGGTGTCCTCTTCTTCTCTCGCAGTCATCAGTCACGACCGGATAGCACCCCGGTTTGTGACGCCCGCGAGTCAGGAAACCGCAGCGATTTTCTCGGGGTTGAACATCCACAGCACCTGATCGATGCCTTCGGTCGTAGCACTGACAGAAACCACAGCGAGCACAGCACCATCGCGCCGCAGCACAACGGAAGCCTGCCCGTTCGTATCCACCCACTGCAGGTCGATACCGACCCAGAACCAGTCCGCAAACGCGGCCAGGAACTTCGTCACCCGCGTCACACCCACCACAGGCACACGGGCGACACGCACCATGCCGTTGCCGTCGGACACGCTCGTCACATCCGCCGCGAAGAGCTGCTCCAACGCACTCATGTCACCAGAACGCGCAGCCGCGATGAACGTACTCAGCAACTCCCGCTGCGCAGCCGGAGTCGCTGGTGTACGCCGTTCACCCGCCACATGCTTACGGGCCCGGCTGACCAACTGACGCACCGCAGGCTCGGTCGACTGCAGAATCTCGGCGATCTGCGAGTACGGATAATCGAACGCCTCCCGCAACACATACGCGGCCCGCTCACTGGGCGTGAGCTTCTCCATCAGCAAAAGTGCCGCGAACTCAAGCGCCTCCCCACGCTCAGCACCCAGATAGGGATCCGCACTCGTATCGACAGGCTCAGGCAGCCACGGCCCGATGTAGGTCTCACGCCGAACGCGCGCTGACTGAAGCGCATTGATGGCAAGCCGAGTCGTCGTTGTAGCCAGGAACGCACCCGGATTCGCCACCGTGCTCCGGTCGTACGCCTGCCACCGCAGCCACACCTCCTGCACCAGATCCTCAGCCTCCGAGGCACTGCTGAGCATGCGATACGCAATCCCGAACAGCCGCGGCCGCAGCTTCATGAAAACGGCCGCTGCCTCCTCCAGATCCTCCGCGCCACCCGGCTGGAGATGCACCTCGGAATCCGTCAACCCTCGCCCCAATCTGGTCATGTCGCCTGAGCCCATCGTGGCCCGAAATCGCCACACATACCAACGTTGGAACGTGATGTTGCCGACCTGGATCCGATGGTGTCACCCAGGTTGCCTGATCATTTTCCCGCGCAGTACGACATGGCTCGGGTGGCGCAGGACGGCAGGGTTGGTTCTCGGATCTTCCGGATATATCACGAAGTCCGCCGCATCGCCCTCCATGAACCCGGGGAGCCCCAGCCAGGTGCGGGCGGTCCAGCTCGCGGCGCCGATGGCGGCCGTGGGTGGGAGGTCGGCCTGGATCAGGCACTCGACCTCGTCGGCTACGGCGCCGAACGGTTGACGGTCGGTGCCGGCCAGTACGGTCACGCCTGCGTCGTGGGCGTCCCGGACGCGTTCGATCATGGTCTGGTATCCGGCCAGCCAGGTCTGGTCGCGTCGGCGGTTTCTGGCCTTGCGGTGCTCGACTTGTGATGCGAAGGCCGACAGCGTGGGCACGTAAGCGCAGTCGTGGGCGACCATCAGGGGAACTGCTGTGGAGGGCATGCCCATGCCGTGCTCGATCGAGTCGACTCCGGCTGCGGCGGCGTTGTAGGCCCCTGCGCCTGACTGGGCGTGGGCGGCGACCCGGCCGCCGACTGCGTGGACGGCTTCCACCACCTGACGCAGGATCTCCAGCGGGACTGGATCGGCTTCGAAGTCCCAGTCGCAGAAGACCTTGCACCAGCCGGTCCTTGCCGCGTCGGCGGCCGCCTCGGTGGCGAGGTCGTCGACGACCACATGGAACTCTGCGTGGCTTGAAAGTCCCGACCAGGCCAGCCATCTGCCGCCACCGACCATTCTCGGCAGGTGGTGTGCGTGCGATATCTCGGCGGAGGCGGACAGTCCCGGGAACCGAAGTGTGGTGACGCCCGCTCGCAGGTGGTCCAGGCAGTGCCCGGCGAAGTCCTGTGCGTCGAATCCACCGTCCGGTGAACAACCCGGATGGGTGTGGACGTCCACAAGGCCGGGCACCAGGTAGCCGCCGGCCGAGGCCGTGGACCAGTCGCCGGAGGGACGCTGGAACGTCACCCGGTCGCCGAGCAGCCACAGCTCCCGGGGCTCGTCATCGGGCAACAGCACACCCTGGAACCGGAGAGTGGTCATACCGGAATCTAGGACGACGCCTTGGTGTAGCGGTGGGCCAGGTGGGCGAAGGCGGCTTTGAGTTCGGGTGGGGCGACTACTTCGATGTCGGCGTCGAATCTGCCGATGTTGGCGGCGAGGCCTGGCCAGGACCAGGCGCCGAGGATGAGGCGGCAGCGGTGGGGGCCGAGTTCTTCGACGACTCCGTCGTAGGTGTAGCCGGCCACGACTGATGCGGGGAGGTCGAGGATCACCTCGCCGCGGCAGGGCCAGTCGCCGAAGCCGTCGGAGCCTTTGAATCTGCTGGCGACGAAGGCACCTACGTCGGCCAGTTCGCGTGGCGTGAAGCGGGGGCCGGTGGGGATGCGCGGGGTGATTCGGTCGACGCGGAATGTGCGCCAGTCGTCGCGGTCGAGGTCCCATGCCAGGAGGTACCAGCGCCCGCTCCAGGTGACGATGTGGTGGGGCTGTACGCGGCGGGGTGGGGTTGTCGCGTTGTAGTCGAAGCGTAGGACTTCACGCGCGTGGACGGCGGCGCTGAGTGCCACGAGGACTTGGGGGTCGACATGCGGGTTGGGTCGGCTGACGGTGGTGACTTGGAGGGCGTCGATGCGGTGGCGTAGCCGTGCGGGCATGACCTGGCGGACGGTGTTCAACGCGCGTGCCGAGGCCTCCTCGAGGCCGGGGGTGGCGGCGGTCTGGAGGGCGATTGCGAGGGCGACGGCCTGTTCGTCGTCGAACAGCAGGGGCGGTAGTTGCGTGCCTGCGTCGAGGCGGTAGCCGCCGTCGGGTCCTTTGGAGGTCATGATCGGGTAGCCGAGCTCGCGCAGGCGGTCGACGTCACGGCGTACGGTGCGTGGGCTGACGTCCAGCCGCTCGGCCAGCAGCGCGCCTGGCCAGTCGCGGCGCGCCTGGAGCAGCGAGAGCAATGCGAGCAATCGCGCGGATGTTTTCGGCACAATCTCTATGTTGCCCTGAGAAGCGGACACATCCTGTCCTTTACTCCTGCGAGTATTGCTCTCGTGGCAGATGCATCGAACGATCGAGGGGGAACCACGTGACCGTTCTGGACATCCGGGCGCTCAACCGCGCGACGCTCGCCAGGCAGTTGCTGCTCGACCACGCCGACATGCCGGTCCTCGATGCCGTCGCGCACCTCGGTGGTCTGCAAGCGCAGGAACCGCAGGAACCCTTCGTCGGACTCTGGTCACGGCTGCGTGCGTTCGACCCGGCAACGCTCTCGGATCTGCTGACCGAACGGCGCGTGGTGCGGACCCATCTCATGCGCCGCACAGTGCACCTGCTCACCGCCGACGACGTCCTGGCCTGGCGGGCACGTCACGACCCGATGCTGCGTCAACGCGTACTCGGCGTCTATCGCCGCGAACTCGACGGAGTTGACCTCGAGGAGCTCGCAGCTGCAGGCCGCGCGGTAATGGCCGACGGCGAGCCCCGTTCAATGCCCGAACTCGCGCGTGCCCTCGCCGAGCGCTGGCCCGCGCCAGGCCCGCGGCCGATCGGCGAAATGCTGATAGCCGCCCTCATCCCGACGGTGCAGATACCGCCACGTGGGCTTTGGCGCACGAAGGGCGGAGTACGCAACGCCGTGCTCTCCGCCTGGGTGGGCCGCGAAATCGATCCACCGTCCTCGGACGGCTCCGACCCCGTCGGGCAGGCGCTGGTACGGCGCTATCTGGCCGCGTTCGGCCCCGCGGCCTCAGCCGACGTCCGAGCCTGGAGCGGCCTGGCCGGACTGCCGGCTGCGATCGCCTCGATACGCGACGAACTCGTCACCTTCCGAGACGAGCGAGGCCGGGAACTGCTGGACCTCCCCGACGCCCCACGCCCCGACCCCGACACACCCGCCCCGGTCCGGTTCCTGCCCGCATTCGACAACGCGATCCTCGGCTACGACGACCGCACGCGCATCATCGACGACCCACACCGCAACCTCTCAGTCGCGGGCGAACGCGTCCTCCTCCTCGACGGCCGAGTCTCCGCGACCTGGAAAGTCAACGCCGACACCGTGACAGTCACCCCGCTGCGCAGCTTCTCCCGCACCGAGCGCGCAGCCGTCACTGAGGAAGGGCAGCAAATGGCGTTGTTCCTGTCCGACAAGGAAAGCGACCGCGTTGAGATAGCAGGCTGACTACGGCTGTGCCGGTAGTTCGGCTCTGATGGTGGTTCCGGCGTTGGGCGGGCTGAGCACTATCAGGTGACCATGCAGGGTTTCGACGCGGTCGGACAGGCCGCGGAGGCCGGTGCCGGTGGATGGGTCGGCGCCGCCGATGCCGTTGTCGGTGATTTCGATGATCGTCTGGGGGCCGGTTCGTAGCAGGCTGATGGTCACGGCGCTTGCGTGCGCGTACTTGGCCGCGTTGGCCAGAGCTTCGGAGGCGACGAAGTAGGCGGCGAATTCGACTGGCTGGGGGAGTCGCGGGCCTGGGTCGCACCGTACTGTCGCGGGGATCGCTGATCGGGTGGCCAGGGCGTCGAGGGCGACTTCGAGGCCCTGGTCGAGGACGGCCGGGTGGATGCCGCGGGCCAGTTCGCGCAGCTCGGCCAGGGACTGGGCGAGCTGGTCGCTGGCGGAGGTGACGAGGTGTTCGGCGTCCGCGGGGTTGCGGCGGATTTCGCGCTGGATCAGTGACAGTTGCATCGCCAGGGTGACCAGGCCCTGTTGGGCGCCGTCGTGCAGGTTGCGCTCGATGCGGCGGCGTTCGGCGTCGCCTGCGGCGATGATTCGTTCGCGCGAGCTCTCCACTTCGGCCAGACGTCGTTGGGCCTCGGCGTTGAGGTGCTGGTTCTCCAAGGCGATGGTCGCCGCGGAGGTGACGGCGTCGACCAGTTCGGGGTCGTCGTCCAGGGATCGGTCGTAGATGAGGACCGCCACTTGCCGGCCGTCGCGTTCGATGCCGGCCGTCGACCCTGACCTGGTGACCGGCTGCCCGTCGAGATCGACGTAGCCGTCCGCTGCCGGGTATCCGACGACCAGGTCGGGGTCGCCGAGCGCTTTGGCCAGGGCGCCCTGCAGATCGGCGGGCTGCATGGTGCGCAGGCCGCGGAACAGGCCCGCCAGTCCGCCGCGGGCCAGCCGGGACCGCAGCAGGCCGAGCAGGAACACGACAGGCACCGCGACCAGCGAACAAGCCGCGATCCAGAGCAGCGCCAACGACTTCTCACCGGTCAGGAACTGGACCAAGAGCAGTCCCGCGAACAGCAGCAGGCACACGGCACCGGCGACACCCGGCGCCAGCGCCCGCCTGCCTGGTGCGGACGCAGACCACCAACGCACAGCGACAACCGCGGCTGTACCTGTCACGGCGGCCAGCAATGTGACGCGTTGGGCGATGTCGATGATCTCCGCGGCCCGCTCGTGCGGCCAGATCGCGATCGGGGTGCCGTCGGCGAACAACATCCACAGTGGAGCCAGGATGACCAGCTCCACCAGGACCGCACCAGCGAGCACCCGGTCCGCCTTGGTCTGCACGCGTCCGCCGGTCAGGAACGTCAGCACGAGCAGGACGAAGAACAGCACCCACAGGTCCGGCAGCCACATGCTCACCGCTCGCGCGGCCGGCCAGTCGAGCTGGCCGGACAGCGGGCTGACGAAAAACGCGAAGCCGGTGACGGTCATCAACGGGCCGCTGCGGTTGTCCGGCCTGCGATGCCAGGCGATCAGCCCACACGCCGCGAACGAGCCGCCGATCAGCCGGAAAACGACGTCGACCGCCTCGACGGGCACGTCCCTCTCGAACAGGACGGGAACCAGCGCACCGAACTCGGCCGCGACCACTGCGGCCCAGAGCAGGATCCAGAAGACCGGGCCGTGCCCGGACCGGGCGAACCGGTGTGCGGTGCCGTCCACGACCGCACGGTAATGCAGCGCCGACCAGGCCGGTACCGCTGAACACAGGGTTGTCCCTGTAGCCGCCGGGACTGGTGGGCTGCGACCATCGCGGGATGGTGCCCCGGGTGCTGATTGTGGACGACCACGCCGCCTTCCGGTCGTTCGCGCACCGTGTCCTGGTGGCCGACGGGCTCGTCGTGGTCGGCGAGGCGGCTGACGGTGCAGCGGCGATCGCGGCCGTGTCCGAGTTACGCCCGGACGTGGTGCTGCTCGATGTGGGACTGCCCGACATGGACGGTTTCACCGTAGCCAAAGCACTTGTCGCACAAGATAAACCGCCGGTTGTGGTGCTGGTGTCCAGTCGCTCGCGAGAGGACTATGGCGCTCTCATCGACGTCAGCAGCGCTGTCGGGTTCATCGCGAAGTCGGCGTTGAGCGGTGACCTTGTGCGTCAGCTCCTGGCCGCCGGGACCTGACGATGCGCGACTCGGCAAGCCCAGAGCTCGCGGCGCGGATCGTCGACGCGGCGGACGATTTCCGGCGCCGGCTCGAGCGGGAACTGCACGACGGCGCCCAGCAGCGTCTCGCCTCCGTTGTACTGGCCCTCGGCCTTGCCGGCCGGACCCTCACCGGCGACGCGGCCGGTCTCGTCGCCGAAGCGAGGTCAGAGCTGAGTCTGGCGATGGCGGAATTACGGGATCTGGCCAGGGACATCTATCCGGTTCTGCTCACCGAAGCCGGTCTGGGACCAGCACTCGCTTCGCTCACCGACCGGTGCCCGGTGCCCGTTGTCGTCTCCGCGGTGCCTGCCGGGAGGCTTGCCGATTCGGTCGAACGGACCTGTTATTTCGTGGTGTCCGAAACGCTGGGGAACATGGCCGGAGCCACCCGGGCCGAGGTCGCCGTCCGTGAGCCAGGAGGTCATGTGACAGTCGAGGTACTGGCCGTCGGAGCCGGGCGAGGACCGGATCTGAGTGCGCTTGCCGACCGCGTGCAGGCCCACGGCGGCCGCTTGCACGTGGAGAGCGATCGAGTGATGGCTGATCTGCCATGCGCGTGATGATCGCCGATGACGCTGTGCTCTTTCGCGAAGGCGTGGCGCGAGTACTCACCGAGGCAGGGTTCGAGGTCGTGGCACAGGTCGGGGACGCGGCGTCGTTGCTCGACCGTGTCCGCGACGACCCGCCGGACGCGGTCGTCGTCGACATCAGGATGCCGCCGACACACAGCACCGAAGGCCTGGACGCGGCCCGGACGCTGCGTGAGCACCACCCGTCGGTCGGCGTGCTGGTGCTTTCGGCGCACGTTGAGCCGCACTACGCACTCCAGTTGATCGAATCCGGCGCGCAGGGTGCCGGGTATCTGCTCAAGGAGCGCGTCGCCGACCTCGCCGAGCTGACCGACGCCATCCGCAGAGTGGCCGCGGGTGGGCTGGTGATCGATCCGTCCGTCGTCGCGCAACTGGTCGGGCGCAAACGCACTCGAAGCCCGTTGGACGATCTGTCCGAACGGGAGCGGGACGTGCTGAAGGTGATGGCCGAAGGCCGGTCCAACCAGGCCATCTGCCAGCGGCTCTATCTCAGTCAGAAGACCGTCGAGGCCTACGTGCGCTCGGTGTTCACCAAGCTCGGCCTGCACCAGGGCGCAGACGACAACCGGCGCGTACTGGCGGTGCTCACGTACCTGCGTGGGTGAGCCGGATCCGGCTCACCCACGCGGACAGGTGTCAGGCGTCCCGACGCTTGGCCACCGCGATCGCTGCCGCCAGCAGGGCACCGCCCACAGCGGCGAAGTAGGCCATGGCCACCCAGGGCTGTGTGCCTTCCGAGGTCTGGCCGGCGAGCAGGAACTGCTTGGCGGCCTCGAAAGGCAGCCACTCGGCCAGCGACTTGAAGCCGGGAATCAGCGCGAGCAGTTGCTCGAGCATCAGGGCCCAGGTCAGCACCAGCGACACAGCGCCCGCCGTGTGCCTGACCAGGATTCCCACCGCCACAGCGAAAACGGCCGACACGAGGTAGACCAGGCCGACGCCACCGACCTGCCGCCATTCGGCCGAGCCGTGCAACGCGAGGTCGGCGTCCGGCATCAGGATCAGCCCCAGCGCCCAGCTGCCGAACGCGGCGAGCAGACCGATCAGTCCCGCGCCGATCGCCACGACGAATGTCTTGGCGAGCAGGGCACCGGTCCGTTTGGGCCCGGCCAGGAACGTCGTCCTGATCATGCCGACGGAGTACTCCGTGGTCACCGCGAGGGTGGCCATCACCATGACCACGGCCATGCCCAGGCCGTATCCCAGCTGGGTCGACGCCACGCCGGTGAATCCGGTCTCGTCTCCCGTGATCATGGAGACCGAGGCCACGCCGATCGTGGCCGCCACACCGACAGCGGCGCACCACCATGGGGACCGCGTCGAGGTCAGCTTGATCCGTTCCGCTGCGATGAAGGACATGACGGTCACCTTCCTGTGGTGGCGAGTGCGTTTTGGTTGCCGGCGGCGTACTCGACGTCGTGCCCGGTGATGTGCATGAACGCCTCTTCGAGCGAGCCTCGGTGCAATGCCAGTTCGTGCAACACGACTCCGGCATGCGCGGCCAGCTCGCCGACTTGGGCGGTATCGGTGCCGGTCACGACCAACGTCTGGTCGCCGTCCGGGGCGGCGTGCACTTCGATCCCTTGCCGCATAAGGACTTCCGCCAGTTCCAGAAGTTGCGGGCTGCGTACCCGCACACTGGATGTGGCAGCCTTGTCGACGAAGTCCGCGGTCGAGCTCTGGGTGATCAGCCGGCCGCGCCCGATGACGACCAGTTCGGTCGCGGTGAGCGCCATCTCCGGCAACAGGTGGCTGGACACCAGGACACTGCGCCCCTCACCGGCCAGGTGCCGCATGAGCTGGCGGATCCACACGATGCCTTCCGGGTCCAGTCCGTTGACCGGCTCGTCGAACAGCAGGATTCCCGGGTCGCCCAGCAACGCGCCGGCGATGCCGAGTCGCTGGGACATGCCCAGCGAGAACGTCCCGGCCCGGCGGTCGGCGACGGCGGTCAGGCCGACCTGGTCGAGCACCTCGTCCACCCGGCCGGCCGGCAACCGGTTGGAACGAGCCAGCCAGCGCAGGTGTGATCGAGCCGATCGGTTGGGGTGCACCCATTTCGCGTCCAGCAGGGCGCCGACTGTCCGTAATGGATGGTCAAGGTCGCCGTACGGCCGGCCGTCGATCAGGGCGTGACCCGACGTCGGCCGGTCCAGGCCGAGGATCATGCGCATGGTCGTCGACTTGCCCGCACCGTTCGGGCCGACAAAACCGGTGACCCGGCCGGGCTGGATGGTGAAGGACAGGTCGTCGACGGCGAGAGTCGGGCCGTAGCGCTTGGTGAGTCCACGCGTCTCGATCATGAGCTTCTCCTCGGTGGCGTTGTCTTGGTGCCACTGTGGCCGCCGCACCCACCGCCGGGGCAGCGGGAAAACCCTGCCGGTCCGAGGGAAAACCCTTGTCCGTGGCCCGGGATCACCCGCTACCGGCGGCCCCGCGGCGTGGCGCACCGTCAACGGCATCCGTCGACCTCAGGAGGAACTGATGTCCGCGATCGCCGAGTGGTCCCGCAGGCACCGCCTCACCGCGTTCTTCGTTCTCACTTTCGCCCTGTCCTGGTGGCCGTGGCCGTTCTACGCCGCCGGACTGTCCCCGACGTCCTTCTTCGCCGTCGGGCCCGTGATCGCAGCGCTCATCGTCGTGGGCGTCACCGACGGCCGCGCCGGTTACCGCGAACTACTCGCCCGGATGACCCATTGGCGCGTCGGATGGCGCTGGTGGGTGGTGGCGATCGCCACGCCGCTCGCGGTGCTTGCCGTCGCAACAGCGGCGAACGTGACGATCTTCAACGCCCCCGCTCCAGACTTCGGCACCATGGCATGGGGCGACATCGGACTGCTCTTCGCGTTCCGGTTCGTCAACCCGCTCGACGGGCCACTCGGGGAGGAACCAGGCTGGCGAGCCTACGCTTTGCCGCGTCTGCAACAGAAATGGTCCCCGCTGCGCGCCGCCGCCACTCTCGGGGTGATCGTCGCGTTGTGGCACTTGCCACTGGTCGCGGCGGGCAGGCTGGCGTTGTTCGGTATTCCGGTGACCTTCGCGATCACCCTGGTCTACGCCTGGCTGTTCAACCGCACGGGCGGCAGCGGCCTGATGGCACTGGTCTTCCACGTCGCCCAGGGCACGATCAGCTACGCCGCGCTCGGCTTCACCGGCGCGGACGCCGCTCGGATGGACTGGCTTACCGGCGCACTGTGGTGCGTGATCGCCATCGCCCTGGTGACCCTGGACCGCCCGGCCTGGCGCACAAACGGGAAGTGGCGGCGGGTGTCCCCGGTCGCCGCCACTTCCGGTGCTGTCACTTCAGTGCGTACGCCCTGATGATCGTCTGGCGCTGCGCGTTCCCGTCCGGGTCGGTGACGCTCGATCGCAGGGACACGAACTGTGCGCCGGCCGGGTGGTCGGCCGTGGTCTTCCACTGATCGTGATCACGTTTGACGGTTGCCGCCTGCCAGGTCGTACCGTCGTCGTAGGACACCTCGACGACCGGTGTCGACACCCTGCCGGTGACGTCGCTTCCGTTGCGCTGCACCAATACTGGGAATGTGAAGCGTTTCCCGGCTGGTGCGGCGTTGCGGTCGTCGAGGTCAGGTGCGAACCGCACGGCCAGCAACGGCAGGTCGGTTTCCTGGCCGGAGACGTGCTCCGAGGTGAACGTCCACTCGGCACTGACCTTTGTGGACAATCTGGTGCGAGTGGACCGGTCGGCAGACGTACGCATCGTGTACTGAGCGCGTTCCGGCGCGACGTCGAACTTTCCGTTGCCCGGCATCGGAGACTCGCCGACGAGCTTGCCATCCCGCAGGAGTGCCGTGGTTCCTTCGGCCTCGGCGTAACCAAGCCTGCTCGCACCCTGGTCCGCAAACAGCGACAGGAACAGGTTGATCCGGTCACCGGTCCGGGAAGCGAGATGCAACCGTCCGTTCGTGTTCGGCAGCGCGGGCCCGAACACGCCGGTGTTCCAGCGTTCCGTGGTCGTACGGCCCAGCGGCAAGCTTCTCGGCCGCTGCTGGATCCGCGCGGTTTCCTCCCCGTTCGCCGGGTCGTTGCCTTCCCGGAAGAAGGACTCCCATGGTTCGTTCGGCGTGTAGTACTCGGTCAGCGTGCTGGGCAGTGGCAGGGTGAGGAAGTTCTCCCGGTAGCCGACCTTGCCCAGTGTGGCTGCCGCGTGCTCGGATCGCACCTTCGCGAGCTCGGAGTTACGGAAGTGCCACTGGAGGTGCTGTGGTACCGCGCCGTTCTCCGTGTGCCGCACGTGGTAGATGTACGGGCTGCCGTCGAACGAAGCGCCGTTCCACTCGCCCATACGGGCTTCCGCGACGAAGGTGAGTCTGTCCTTCTTCGAGATGGTGGACGGTTTGAACATGTAGCTGTCGTAGTTCCGGATGTCGGCTGTGACGCCGAATCCACCCCAGGCTGTCCTGACCGTGTACTGGAACCGGGCGGAGCCGACCTTGGCGTTCGGCCTGTCCACTGTGAAGCCGACCTGCTTGCCCAGCCGTGCGTCGAGCTTGAGTTCGGTGTCGCCGGTGACCATGACGGCCGGCTCGACGAACTCGGTGTTCCGGTACTGGAACTGGGCGATCTCTGTCTGAACCGAGCCCGTCACGACGAACTCGCCCTTCGGCACCCGCACCGTCACGATGCCGGACGGGTCGTACGGCTGGTACTGCACGCGGTTGTTGAAATCCGTGATATTGGACCAGTACATCCCGGTCGGCGTACCGTTGTGGTCGATGGCCTTCACAGTCACGTCGTAGCTCTCGATCTCGCGGTTCACCGTCATCGGCGTGCGCACCGACTGACCATCACCGGCGGCGATGATCGATCCACTGTAGGCACCGTCGGTACCATCTACTTTGGTATTGGTGATCGCCGTCGCGGTGGCCTGTCCACCGGCGGGCACGGTCAGCTGCGCGGGCTCGACCGTGAACATCCCTTGCGGTGCAGGGGATCCGTTCGGCCCGATGACGGCAGTGGTGAAACCGAGCGTCACCGGCGCGCTACCGGTGTTGGTGTAGGTGATGGGCTTCTTGATCGGCTGGTCATCGTGGTGTGGCCACTGCACCGTGCCGAGGCTGAAGCTGCCCACCGACGCGGAAACCGTCGATGTGACGGCCTTCGCGACGTCCACCCGGCCCGCGCCCTGTTCGAACACGCTCAACGCGGCGTTGGGCTTCGCACTGCCCATCAACGCGGCCTTGAGCCGATCGGCGCTCCAGTCCGGGTGCTGACCGGCGAGAACGGCCGCGGCACCGGAGACATGCGGCGCGGCCATGGAGGTTCCGGACAGCGACACGTAACCATCACCGGCCGGGTCACCGATCTGGCCGTTCTTCGCCTTGGCCGCGACGATGTCCACGCCCGGCGCGGTGATGTCCGGCTTGATCGCGCCGTCCTTACGGCCCCGGCTGGAGGAGGCGGCAAGGTCGTCCTTCTTGTCGACGGAGCCGACAGTCAGCGCGGCGTCGGCGGCACCGGGACTGCCGATCAGACCGCCGGAGTTGCCCGCGGCCGTCACGAACAGCGCACCGGTCTCGGCCGTGAGGCGGTTGACCGCCTGCGACAACGGGTCGGCGCCGTCACTCGGGAACGTGTTGCCGAGGCTCATGTTGACCACGTCGGCGCGGCTCGCGGCCCACTGCATCCCGGCGATGATCCACGATTCCAGGCCGCCGCCGAAGTCGTCGAGTACCTTGGCGTTGAGCAGCTTCGCATCCGGCGCGACACCCCGGTACTTCGCGCTGTTGCCGGTGATGGTCGAAGCGACGTGCGTGCCGTGCCCGGTCCGGTCGTCCGAGGTGTCGCTGCCGGTGAAGTTCTGCTCGGCCGTGACCGCGTCGGACAGGTCCGGATGCGTTGTGTCGATTCCGGTGTCCAGCACGGCGACGGTCGTGCCCGCGCCCGTGTGCCCGGACGCCCACGCCTCGGGGGCACCGATCTGTGGTACCGACTGGTCGAGACTCGCGCGGACTGGTCCGTCAAGCCAGATATGCCGGGCATTCCGCGCGGTGGCCCAGAATTCGGGTGTCCGCTCAATCGACACCGCAGCGGCATTCAGCGCAGGCAGCTCCCGGCCGACCTGCACACCCGCCATGCGCGGGGCCGCACCGGCGTAGTCCACTATCAATGGCAGCCGATCCCGTGACTTGTCGTGGTAGCTGGCTCGTACCAGCTCGCTGACGTTGAACAGCCGCGGATCGAGCTTTCCTTGGGACAGCAGGGCTGCCGCGTCATCAGGCACCACGTGCGTGTCACCGCGCACGTCGGTCCGTGAGAAGAAGTTGACGTGCTTACGCCCCTTGCCTGCCTGCACGTTCACCCCGTACATACCGCCCAAGGTGACCTTGTCCCCAGTGAGCAAGGTCACTGTCGGCCCCGCGGGTTCAGCACCCGATGCCGCGACAGCCCCGACACCTGGCGCGACCAAACCCGAGGTCACCACCGCTGCGATTACGCTTAACCAAGCCCATCTCCGGGCCATCCACCCTCCAGAACCCATGCGGCAACGCCCCAGGTCGCTGCCGGCCGATGATCACTCTCACGCGCTATCCGTCACTCGCGCGAATAGAGTTCACGGCTTCAGGTGCCGGGTCCGGTGATGGAAAGGCGTACCAGCGGACGGCTACCTCGCGGGTGTCCGCAGTGGGATGCCGGCGCAGCAGGCAGTACCGGGCGAGGAGTTCGGCGTACTCGGCGTCGAAGGCGGCGAGCTCGGATTCGGTCAGGTGCAGCCGGGAGCGGTGTGCCTTGCCCCAGGCCCCGAACTCCTGCCGGTGGCCCGCGGCCCAGGTGAGCAGGCGCAGTTCGGTGTCGTACTTCGCGTCGAGGTAGGTCGTGACGACAGTCCGGTCCGCCTGGTCGAGGCCGTCGACCTCGGGCTCTCTCAGATCCTGCGGAACGAGCGACCACCGTCCACCTCGGACCCGGCGGACGTGCCCGGTCCGGGCCAGCTGATGGAGTACTGAGTGGACAGTGGTGGCCGGGCGTTCCAGGGTGGTGGCCAGGTGTTCGACCGTCGCCGGTGCTGCGCTGAGGACGCTCATCACGGCCACACACTCCGGGTTCTGCTGGAGCTCGATGTCATCGATGGTGAGAGTCCGCCGTCGCATGCCGCCGACCACCATCGCGCGGGCCCGCAACACCAGGAGCACGGCGATCGGCACCTCGATGCCGGCGGCAAGGACGATGCTGGTCCATCGATCCGACGAGGTCCAGTCGAGCACGACGTCGAACCACGCGTCACAGCACAGCAACGCGGCAGTCGCGACCAGCAATGCGACTGCCGCACGCCGACGGCGATAACCAAGCCAGGCCGCCAGTCCGAAGCAACACACAAGCACCGCATCGAAGCCGACCCACGCCACCCGCCACTGCCCAGTACTGAAATGGTCGGGCAGTGTGCGGGCGAGGTAGGCCGTCCACGGTACAAGGACCACAGCGGCCACGCCGAGAAAGACCAGAAGCATCCGACGGAACACAATCTCCATAGTAGAAGCCGCCACGGAGTTGTCATCCGGACTTTCCCCTGAGAATCCCCGCTTATCCGGACAATACCGGCATGAAGGCGAGGTAACTCTACAAAGGACCTTTCCGTCAGCGGCCGGTCGGGGCGAGGTCGGTGCCGCGGATCTTGTCGGCCAGCCGAGGGCGTTCCTTGAGCAGGTCGGCCGCGATCGGCGCCTTGAAGTACTTCCGGTATAGCCGCACGTATGTGCCGTCGTCGATCATCGCGTCGATCTGGTTGTCCAGGGCAGCGTGCAGCTTGGGGTCGCCGCCCTTACGCAGAGGAAACGCGCTGCCCTGGGTGCTGTCCTGCTGTGCGGCGATCCGCACTGGTTGCCGGGCGACGTACTCCTCGGCGTCGGCCCCGCCGAGCACGATGGCGTCCACGCCTTTGGACAACAGCTGGCCGATCATGGCTGTCTGGTCTTTGAACTTGACCTTCTCGGTGCCGGCCATCCGCTCGTCCACGAACTTCTCCTGCACGGCGCCGCTGACCACGCCGACCCGCTTGCCGGTGAAGTCCGCCAGTTTCTGCCCGGGCGACTCCTTGAGCGTGACGACGGCGGTGTAGCCCCAGTAGTAGGGCCGGGTGAAGTCGACGTTCTTGCGCCGCTCCTCGGTCACGCCCACGCCCGCGACTCCGACGTCGTACTGCCCGGCGGACAGGCCGGCCAGAATGCCTTGCAGGTTGGTGGTTTTGTACTGGACCTTGAGACCGATCCGGCCGGCGGCCTCGTTCATCAGGTCGACGGCGAAGCCGGTGGGATTGCCTGCCTTGTCGGCCATGGCGAACGGCGGCTGTTCGGACTGCGTGCCCGCGGTCAGTACACCGGACTGGACCAATGAGTAGCCGGAGGACGCAATGGGTTGCGCGGTTCCGCATGCGGTGAGGGTGAGGGCGGTGATGGCCAGGAGAATACGCACGGAGGGCTCCAGGTATCAGAGAACTTGCGAGAGGAACTGGCGCAGCCTGGGGTGACCGGGCTGGTCGAACATGTGGTTCGGGGTGCCGATCTCGGCGAGGACTCCGTCGCACATGAACGCGACCCGGTCGGCCGCCTCCCGCGCGAAGCCCATCTCGTGGGTGACGACCGCCATCGTCATGCCCCCGGCGGCGAGGTCCTTCATCACCGCGAGCACGTCTTTGACAAGTTCGGGGTCGAGTGCGGAGGTGGCCTCGTCGAACAGCATCACCTCCGGTTCCATTGCCAGCGACCGGGCGATCGCGACGCGTTGCTGCTGCCCGCCGGACAGCCGGGTCGGGCGTTGACCGGCGAAGTCCGCGAGACCGACTTCCTCGAGTTTGCGCAACGCGATTCCGTGCGCCTGCTCGCGGTTCATGCCTTTGACCGTGGTGAGGGCGATCGAGATGTTGCGTTCCACGGTCATGTGCGGGAACAGGTTGAAGTGCTGGAACACCATACCGATCCGGGCACGGGCCGCGTCGAGGTCGGCGCGGGGATCGGTCAGTTTGGTGCCGCCGAGCCACACGTCACCGGAATCGGGGCTCTCCAACAGGTTCAGGCATCGCAGCAAAGTGGACTTGCCGGACCCGGACGGGCCGATGACGCACAGCGTCTCGCCTCGCCGCAGTTCGACGCTCACCTCCCGGAGCACCTCGAGCGTACCGTAGCTTTTGGACAGTCGTTCGACACGTAGTAACGCGGTCATCGTGCTCCCCGTAGGCGTCGGTCGAGGTGGTTGACGAAGTGGGTCAACGGGATCGTGAGCATCAGGTAGCACAGGCCTGCGGCGATCAGCGGTGACGAGTTGTAGGTCCGGGCGACCTCCTCCTGGGCGATGAAGAACAGTTCGCGCTGGCCCACGGCGAGCCCGAGCAGGTACACCAGCGAGCTTTCCTTGATGTCCTTGACGAACTGGCCGGTCATCGCGGGCAGTACACGCCGGATACCTTGCGGGACAACGATCAGGCGCATCGCTCGCAGGTAGCTCATGCCCAGTGCCTGGGCGGCGTGCATCTGCCCGGCGTCGACGCTCTGGATGCCGGACCGGAAGATCTCGGCGGTGTAGGCGCCGGAGATGATGCCGATGGCGAGGATCGCGTAGCCGAACGGGCTGGTGCCGAACGGCCGGACCCCGGCGGCGGGCAGGCCCACCCCGACGGCCATCACGGTGATGATCACCGGCAGCCCGCGGAAGACGTCCACGTAGATCCGGGCCGGCAGCCGGACCCACCATCGCTGTGACAACAACAGCATCGCAGCGAGCAGGGCGATGACCGTGCCCAGGACGATCGCGCCCGCCGCGATCGCCAGCGTGTTCAGCAGTCCTTCCCGCAACAGCCGGGGAAACGTGCCCCAGATCAGGTCCCAGTTCAGGAACGTGTTGACGAGATTCTCCATGTCACGCGCCTTGGGTGAATTCGGCGTGCGCGGCGGCCAACAGGCCCGGGTCGCCGAGCAGGTCGAGCACGAGTGCCGCGAGACCGGTCGCCATGTTCTGGGTGGCGTCGCGCGCTTCGGTTGTGGCAGCGGCGTCACGCATCCGTTCGGAGTGGCCGGGTGTGTCGCGCGGGCAGATCTGCACGTATGGGTGGATGATTGGCAGCCGGGCCGATACGTTGCCGATATCCGACGAGCCCGCGGCGTTCGAAGGGGAAGGTGGTTCGAGCTCCAGGCCGAGTGAGGCTGTGTAGTCCGCGATCCGGTCGGCCATGACCATGTTGTTGTGCCGTTCCGCGTATCGTGGCGCTGTTTCGGAGATGTCCACAGTGGTCTCAGTCGCGGTCGCGGCACCCTCCGCCGCGGCGTGGACCCGGCCTATCAGGGTTTCCAGCGCGGCGGCGGTCTGGTCTCGGACGTAGAGGTCGACCTCGGCGCGTTCGGGCACCACGTTCGGCGCATCCCCGCCGTGCGCCACGATCCCGTGAATCCTTGCCGCAGGCTGGATGAACTGCCGCATCGCGTCGATCGCCGCGAAGAACACCTGTGTACCGGCGGCCGCTGACCGGCCTTCCCATGGCGCTTTGGCCGCGTGTGCCGCTTTGCCGTGGAACGTGACGCGCAGGTGGGCAGAAGCCAGCGAGTGCCGGGCGCGGAGGCTGCGGTCCGCGGGGTGGAACATCACCGCGGCGTCGACGCCGTCGAACACGCCCTGGTCCAGCATCAGGATCTTGCCGCCGCCGCCTTCCTCACCCGGCGTGCCGATCACCGCGAGCGTGCCCGGATGACCTGTCCTCGCGACTGCGATCGCCGCGACCAGGCCGCCGGCCGCAATGAGGTTGTGCCCGCAGCCGTGGCCTACGCCGGGCAGGGCGTCGTATTCGAGCAACACTGCGATGGTCGGCCCATCTGTGACACCCCGATGGGTCGCCACGAACGCGGTCGGCAAACCGGCCACACCCTTGTCGACCTCGAAACCGGCACCGGTGAGCTCAGCGGTCAGCCGTGCCGCCGCGTGGTGCTCCTCGAACCGGGTCTCCGGCCGGGCGTGCAGGTCAAGGCTCACCTCGTCCAGCACCGGCCGGAGTCCACCGAGGATGGCGAGCAGTTCGGGAGGAATTCGCAAGGACATGGAAACTCCGGGGGAATGGTTACCGATTCGCGGAAGAAGCGTTCGCAAACCCTAGGAGCGATTTGAATCCGGACGCCTATCATTACCGCGATCGCGGTAAATGTCCGGGAGGTGCGCTGGTGAGCGTGGTGCTGCTGCTTGCCGGAGCCACCTCGGCGTCATTTGCCGTCGGCGAGTCGCCGTTGGCGGAACTGACCGCGGCATTGCACGCTTACACCGAACCGGAACACCATCCGGGAGCGTGGCGCTGGGCCCGTGGCCTCGACGAATCACTCGACTCGGAACTGCGACGGCGTATCCGCGCCTGGTCCCCGCTATGGGCGTCCTATCGCGCTCGCTACCTCGTGCCGCTGCATGCGGCGGGCGATCGCACATTGACCCAGGAACTCGCCGACATCGAGGCGCTTCCGCAGGCCCGGTTCGCCGAACTCACCGGCTACGCGATCCGTGGCGGCAACACCGGTGAACCCCTCGACCTGGTGCTGACCGACCCCGCCCAGCAGAAAGGCCTGCGCGCGACCGCCGAACTACGCTCCACAACCCGCGCCGAACTGGCCGACCGGCTGCTCACATCACCGACGGCCCTGCGCACCGACTTGATCGAACTGCTGAATTCGGCCGCCGACGCACTCGCCTCAGACCTGGCCAAGGCGCGCAGACTGATCAAATCGCGCCTGCCGGCCCTGCGCCGTGCACTGTCGGCCGACGGCCCGGCCCAAGCCCTGACAGGCCTGGATGCCTCAGCGGCCTACCTGCCCGACCCACCCAGAGTGGTGTTCGACAAGTTCCACCACGGCATCGTCCCCGTCGCCACCACCCGTTGCCTGATCACACCATCGGTCTTCGGCCGTCCCCACCTGCTGGTCAAACACGAGCAAGGCTTCCCCGCCGTCATCCAGTTCCCCTTGCTGCCAGAGGGAAGCGAGCAACCCGGACACTCCACAGTGCATCTACGGCTGGAAGTCCTGCGCGACCCCCAACGCCAGCGCATAGCCCGCGCCATCGCCCGTGAACCCCTCACTCCGACCGAACTCGCGCGCCGCAGCGGCATGACTGTCCCGCAGGTGTCCCGCCATCTCGCCCGCCTGCGCGACGCCGGTCTGGTCACTGTGGACCACGTCGGCCGACGCGCGTACTACCAACTCAACCTCGAACCAGTCCGCCGCATCGGCGAAGACCTTCTTACTGCCTTGTTCCGTTGAGTCATTCGTCGGCCGGCATGGCGACGAGGCTGATCATGCGGCGGGTGCGGTCAGGGCTGGAAGCGCGACCTATCCGGGCGGTGACGGCCGCGCGTACTTCGGCCAGTAGTTCAGCCATCTCGGCGTCGGTCAGCCAGAGCGCGGCTTGTTGGTAGGTCACGCCGTCGGCCGTGGGGTTGGGCGTGTCTCTGGCCAGGTAGCCGTCGAAGTCGGCGAGGAGGCCGCCGACGAAGGCGGTGAAGGCCCGTCGGTGGTCGTCGGTGGTCATGGCGGCCGGGTCGAGTTCGGTCCGGTCCCAGCGCACTCGGTAGGTACGTTCGACTGCGCCCCGGATTCGCTTCTCGTCCAGCACTTCCAGCACTCCGGCGGTGGCCAGGGCCGCGACATGGCGATACATGGTCGCGGGCGGGATGTCGGGCAGCCGTTCGCGCAGTTGCGTGGTCGTGGCGGGGTGCCCGTCCAGGAGCGTGCGAAGGATCCGCAGGCGGACGGGGTGTAGCAGCAAGTCCAAGGTCGCCATGGACACATTATTCCAACCTCTGATACCTTTATCAAAGTTGATAACGATGGAGGCGGCATGACGGAGACCAGCGTGAGCGTTCTGCACGAGATCGAGATGACTGCCCAAGCCGACGACGGGCTCGCCCTCGCGGGCACCCTCACCCTGCCAGCGGGACCAGGACCACACCCTGCGGTGTTGTGCCTGCCCGGCTCTGGACGAATCGACCGTGACTCCAACGCAGGACGTCTGCGCATGAACCTAGGCCGCCCACTGGCCACAACGCTTGCCCAGCACGGAATCGCGTCACTGCGCTACGACCGTCGCGGCGTCGGCGCCACCCAGGGCGACTGGCGCGAGGTCGGATTCCTGGACAACCGAGCCGACGCAGCCGCAGCCCTGCGTGCCATGCGCGCACACCCCGAGATCCGTCCGCACGCGGTCGGCGTACTCGGACACAGCGAAGGCGCGGTACATGCAGCGTGGTTGGCCGCGCACACCGACATATCAGCCGTCGTGCTGCTAGCCGGCTACGCAAGGCCTGGAGAAGAGGCCGTGCAATGGCAGCTCGCTCAACTGGCGGACAGCCTGCCGCGCATGGTTCGCCCTCTACTGCGTCGTTTCGCGGCCCGGCAGTTGACCCGCTTGAAAGCAGCCGACACAACCCGAGTCGCCGGCATGCGGATCAACGCCCAGTGGTGGCGCGAGCAACTGGCCTACGACCCACGCCCGGACCTGGCCCGCATCAACACTCCAGCCCTGGCAATCACCGGTGAAAAGGACATCCAGGTAGACCCAGCCGATCTGGAAGTGATAGCCAACCTGGCCAAGGCAGAAGTCCGCCGAATCCCAGACCTGACCCACGTACTGCGCCGCGACCCCGGTCCAGCATCCATGCGGTCGTACCGCCGCCTACTCAGCGAACCAGTCGACGCCGCACTGCTCACCAACGTAACCCAATGGCTGCTCACCCAACTCCGCTGACAAGCAACCAAGGGAATCCAAAATAGATCCCTTCCTGTCCCACGGCGCTAAGTGCTGGAACGTAACCAACACAAGGCAACCAGCGCTGGTTCCGCAGCGTTCGGCTGGAAGCTGAACTCCAACGTAACCAACGGCGCTGACGTGCCCAGCGATGACCCCCTTCGAAACACAACCGGAACACCGCGTTGACCGGGAACAGGCAGCAAGCATCGACAAGTACCCGGCCACCGTTTTACTGGGGTGATGGTTAGAAGGGTGCGGGTTCGTAGGGCTCAGGTGTGGTGGTGTGGACGCGGTGGGCGGGTGTGCGGAACACCAGCGTGCCCGGCAACGGCTGGGTCATGTCCCAATCACTACGCTCGCGCATGAGGTTGTGTTTACGGCACAAGGCGTTGGTGTTGTCCACAGAGGTCACACCGCCATCGGCGTACCGCACGGTGTGGTCGATCTCCGAGCGATCCGCTGTTCTGCCGCAGCCGGGTTGCCGACAGGTTCGGTCCCTCAACCGGACATGGCGTGCCAAGGCGGCTGAGGCGTACCGGCGTCGGCTCACCTCCAACACCTGGCCGTGCTCGTCGGTGATCACCCGCCGCCACATCGCATCCTGCGCAAGCTCGCTGGCATACTCGGCCGTGATCGGCCCATAACCGCTGATCTCACCCGGAAGTCGGGTCAACCCCAACAACGTCGACATCGGCACGGTGACGTTGAGGTTCACCCGCAGCCGCTCGTTGTTCTTGCCCAGCACCAAGTCGAGAAAAACATCCGCGCGGCATTGGGCCAGGGTTTTGTCGGGGGTTTTGACTTTGTTGGCCAACATGTTGATCTGGTCGTAGGCGGCCTGGGCTTCATGCGGTTCGAGGGTGATGGCCAGCTGGCCCATACCGTCGGGCAGATCCCGGCCGGTCACATCACGGTCGGCTTTCGCGGTGCGGCGCAGACGTTCCGCGGCCGACGGATCCACGGCGATCACGTGGTAGCGCACACTGTGCCGGAACCGGCTCGGGTTGGCGCGTTTGCCGAAGGCGAGAACCTTCGACTCCACCCGCCGGGCCTGCTCCTCGGTCAGTACGGAGGTGAGATCGTTCATCGCTTTGGCGCGGACGTAGTCGATCTCGCCCGCTTCCAGTGCGTCGGTGGTCGCGGGTAGCCGGGTGACGAGATCGCGGGCTTGGGAGATGTGGATGGCCGCGGTGTGCGGGTTCATCGCCAGCTCGAGGGCCACTTCCTCAGGAGCGCCGTCGGCGAGGTCGGTTCCAGCACGCCCGGGTGCACGCAATTCGGCGAACCGGGCCAGGAGCCGGGCTTTGCGTGCGTCGCAGAAAGCCCGGGCCTTGTCCACGTCGATCAGGCTGTCGAGGACTTGGTTGGCGTTCATCTGATGAATAGGGATGTTTGCCGGCGGGGTGGTGTCCCGGAGGGCAAACAGCGTATTCTCGCCCATATGTTCACACTACCGGAACAACCCGGCAATGACGTCACTCTATCGGGTGTTCTTGATGGTACTTGCTGCCTGTTTCCGGGCAAAGCAGTATTGCGGTTGTGGTTTTGAAGGGGTCATTGCTGGGCACGTTAGCGCTGTTGGTTACGTTCCAGCGCGTTAGCGTTGTGGGAAGGGAAGGGATTTTTTCGGTTCTTGGGTTTTGTTTTGGTTATCTTGGGTCGACGGGTTAGTTTGGGGTGAACCAGCGGGTGAGGGCTGCTTTTAGGGTGTCGGGGTCTTTGCCTGCCCAGGCGATGTAGCCGTCGGGGCGGATGAGTAGTGCGGGCGCTGGGGCGGAGTCCGCGGTTGCGGTTACGTGGCGGACTCGGTTGGTCCATGGTTCTGCGCCGGGCGAGTCGATCCACGAGATCGTCGACGAAGTGTGGCTGCCACTGTTGTGAGAGCCTGCACCGTTCGTCGTCAAACTGTGGCGGTACGCGCCTAAACTTTGGCGGTATTTCTCTCTTTGACCCTGCCGCCGGGCAGTCGTGGTGTTCTAGCGTCGGCCGCCGGAACTGGGGATCTGGGCGGAGGGGGATCCGTGCTGCGCATCTATTTCACACCCGAGGACCTGACCAGGACGAGAATCAGTGCTGCGCAACCGATGTGGGAGATACTGCTCAGCCTGTACCGGTTGCGTCAGCGCAAGGGGGCGCCGGTCCACGAGGAGTGGCGAAGATCGGTGGTCACCAAGACGCCGGTGACCACCCGGCTGCTGACTGATCTTGTGCCACAGTCCGGTTACGCGGTCGACTTCCTTACCCCGATGACCAACCAGCTCTCGCTTGCCGACGGCCTCGAGGCGATACGCAGTACGCCGAAACGACGGCTTCGCAAGGATTTGGCCATTCTGGCCGGTGGGCGGCAGTTGCCGTCGTGGACGACTTCACTTGCCGACGGCAGAAAGGAATCCGTCGTCCAGCTTGCCGATGCGGTGGACCGGTATTTCGCGTCCTGCCTTGCACCGTACTGGGATCGCATCAGTGGGCGGATCAACCAGGAGCGCGCCACGCAGGCGAAACTGATGGCCGACGGCGGATTCGAGCGCCTTGTCCAAGCGCTGCACCCGACCGCGCGATGGCACTATCCCGTGCTGGAAATGGGATACCCGGTCGAGCATGAACTGCATCTGGGTGGCCGGGGTCTTCAGCTGGTGCCGTCCTTCTTCTGTCAAGGGCTGCCGACGACTTTCCTCGATGGTGACTTCGAACCGGTTCTGGTGTATCCGATCCAGCATCGACCGGGCTGGTCCGCCGTCGACGGCTCCCGGGGATCGCTTGCTTCTCTGCTTGGTCGTACCCGCGCCAAAGTGCTCGAAGCCATCGGTGAAAGCCCTTGCACGACAAGTGAAGTAGCCCGGCGTACGGACACGACCCTGTCGACCGCGAGTCAACAGGCGTCCATGCTTCGTGCGGCCGGTCTCGTCACCAGCCGCCAGAACGGCCAGTCGATGCTGCACACGGTCACCTCACTCGGCCTTGCGCTGATGGCTGGAAGCTTTTCGTAGCACAGCAGATGAGCGAAAGCGTTTCCACAGTGGCGGAAACCTTTGACCGGCCGCCGGTATGCGATCCACGATCCCGACGGGCGACTGTGCCCGCAATGAACCGCAGGTTTCTGGAGGGCGTTGCATGGCTCGAAGATCACACAGGTGGGCAGGTGGCGCGATCGCCTTGGTGGTGGCGGGAGGGCTGGTCGCAGGTTCCGGTATCCCACAGGCGAACCAGCAGTTCCGTTTCGACTACGTCGAGGGTGGCGGTGTGGACGTCGCGGTCCGGGCGCGGCCGGTGCACAGCGAGAAATGCCTGGACCTCACTGGTGCAAGCCAGGGTAATGGCGCCCCGTTGATCCAGTGGGCCTGCGCGGACGCCACAAAGTCGAACCAGTTGTTCTATCTTCGCCCCGAACCGTAAGGAGAATCATGCGTCTCGGCTTGGCATTGGCGATCGGTGTCCTGGTCGCCACGAGCCTCAGTACCGCGACTGCCAACGCGGCAGACGTCTTCACCGTGCACATGTCGGTCACCGGCTCGGACAGCGCGGACGGCCTGACCCCGGCGACCGCTGTGAAAAGCCTGGTGCGGGTCCAGGAAGTACTGCGGAGCTCGAAACCCACGACCGATGTGGAGGTACGGATCAAACAGGGAACCTATGTCGCGCCGCCGATGCACGACTGGCGGTTCTACGTTCCCGGGCACACCATCTCGTTCATGCCCGTCGACTACGAGTACGGCGAAGGCGAGGCCGGGATCGCGGGCCGGCCGGTGTTCCGCAACCTGGCGGACAAGCCGAGTGGGTTCTGGCTGCAACCCAGGCTGCCCAGAGACCAGGCCGATCCCATGTACGACGGGGGAGACAGCGGTCTGCGTTTCTACTACCTGCAGGTCGAGTACTACTCGGCGGGCGCGGTGTCGATGTACGGCGACTCGGAGCGTGACATCGCCGACGAGACGTACTCGCCGCCGATGCGTAAGCCCGGCAGCAAGGGCCTCAACGGAAACACGTTCTTCGGCATGGTATTCACGCACCTGGGCAGCAAATGGGCGCCCTGCGGAGCGGATTGCTATGGCTGGGGCGCGATCGTGCTGACGAACTCCTCGGGCAACAGGATCAACAACAACCATTTCGTCAACATCGAGAACCACGGCAATTACGGCGGCCACATCCACGGCCTGTACGTCACCCATTTCAGCTCCAGCAACACCATGAACGCGAACAGGTTCTCCTACATCAACGGCGATCCGGTGAAGATCCGTGACCGCAGCAACTTCAACACCGTGGAGAGCAACACGTTCACCCGGACCGGGCGTGCCGGGTTCTACCGCGACGAGTTCTGCGACGCTGCCTGCGTCCAGACAAACCCCGGACTGGAACGGCAATGCGCCTCCTACCACAACAGGTTCGCCAACAACCGGCTGCTTTCGGACTACGACGGCGACAACTCGAGTGAGGCGTGGACCCTGCAACCGCCCGGACTCATGAACGCCGGTGGCGCACCATGTTCGATCCCCGCCGGAGACCAGCGTCTGCGGACCGCGGGCAACACGACCTCATAGCCCAGTACGGTTGTTGAGCGGCCTCTATGCTGTGCTGATGCGCGGTGGCGGGAAGACGATCATCCCGGGCATGGACATCGTGGTCGCCGTCGCGACCATTGTGATCGCCTGGCTGGTCGGCATGCAATACTCGCCCCGCAGTTGGGGATCCGACCCGGTGCCCTACGTGCTCACCGCGTTGATCTTCCTGCCGCTCGCGGCGCGGCGACGCGTGCCGGTGATCGCCCTGGCGGTGAGCACCGGCATGCTGTTCACCTATCTCGCGCTCGGCTACGACCAGCTCGGATTGAACTTCTGGGGACCGATCCTGCTCCTCTACACGGTCGCGTCGTTGCGGCCGCCCAAGATCACCGCGTGGTGTACCACGGCACTCGTGCCGGTCTTGCTCTTCGCTGCCAAGCGGACACAACTTCCTTGGTATGTCGCGGTTGCCGAGGCGGTGATGATTCCGGTGATCGCGTGGTCGATGGGCAACGTCGGCCGCCAGTTGGGACTGCGCAACCAGCAACTGGCCGTGCTGACTGAGCAGCTGAGGATCGAGCAGGAAGCACGGACCGAGCGCGCGGTGACCGACGAGCGAGTGCGTATCGCCCGGGAACTGCACGATGTCGTCGCTCATCACATGTCGGTGATCGCTGTGCAGACCGGGTTGGCGGGCTATGTCTTCGACGACGACCCGCCGACAGCGCGTGCCGCCGTGGACACCATCGCGGCCACCAGCCGGGAAGCACTGCGGGACATGCGTCGGCTGTTGAAGTTGCTGCGGACCGAAGACGAGCCAGGCGATACGGCATTGAGCCTGGCACACCTGCCTGAACTGGTCGGCCGGATGCGTACGGCAGGCTTGCCGGTAACCCTCGTCATGGCGGGGCCGGACATCGAGCAACTGCCTTCAGGGCTGCAGGCGTGTGCCTATCGGGTCGTCCAGGAAGCACTCACCAATGTCATGAAGCACGCCGGTCTGGCCGCCACGAACGTTCTGGTGCGTCTCGAGGCCGACCAGCTGACCGTGCGAGTCGCCAACGCGTATGGCACACCGTCGGAGCCAGGTCCGGTCGGCGGCAACGGTCTGATCAACATGCGCGAGCGGGCAGCGCTTTATCAGGGAACCCTTTCCGCAGGCTGGCGCGGTGACGGCGGGTTCGTGGTCGAACTCACGCTGCCGATTGGCCCGGATGACGAAGGCACGGGTGCGCCACCAGCGATATAAGTGTCTGTGATGAGGGAATCACGCCCGGCCACAGTCCTGGTCGTCGATGACGAGATCTTGATCCGCGCCGGTCTCGCCGCGCTGCTGCGTGCCGCACCCGGCCTGGATGTGGTCGGTGAGGCCGCCGACGGCCACGAAGCCATGGCGCTTGCTGCCGAGACCCGGCCCGACGTGATCCTGATGGACATCAGGATGCCTGTCATGGACGGCATCACGGCCACCGAACGTATCCTCGCCGAGGCGCCGGACCCCAAACCGCGTGTCATCGTGCTGACCACGTTCGACCTCGACGAGTACGTCTACGCCGCACTGAGCGTCGGGGCCTCGGGCTTCCTGCTGAAGGAAACCGAACCGAAGCGAGTGATCTCCGCGGTGCACACCATCGCGGCCGGGGACATGCTTTTCGCGCCGTCGGTGACCAATCGCCTCGTCGAGGCCTATGTGCGGCGGCCACGCCGGGTCCGGACGCCGGAAACCCCCAGCCTGAGCCATTTGACGCCACGGGAACGGGAGATCCTGCGGCTGGTGGGGACCGGCCGCACCAACAACGAGATCGCCGGCGACCTCACCGTCAGCGAGGCGACGATCAAGACGCACCTCAACCGCACCATGACCAAACTCGGCCTCACCAGCCGTGCCCAGGCCGTCGTGATCGCCTACGAGACAGGACTGATCACGCCGCGAAGCCCGGCGTGATCCGGCTCCTGCGTCAGATGATGGACCAGCTCACCCGGGCACTCGTCGGCGACACCTCCTTGAGGACCGCGCATGCCTTGTAGGTCAACAGAAGGCCGGTGACGCGGCATTCCCAGCCACCGTCGGGTTGCTGGGCGGTGAAGCCGTGTGAGTCGAGGTAGGCGCGGGTTCGTTCCGGGGCGCGGTCCCCGGTGGCCACGAACTGGCGGGTACAGCCGCCGGAGCCGCATTGCAGTTCGCCTTCGACGACCTGGAGTCCGGACGGGCCTGGCCAGACGCCTTCGTTGCCGGTGTCGCCTTCCATGTAGAACACCACGGTGTAGAGCGCCGTGAGAATGCCTGCGACAGCGAACGCGGAGAACCAGACCGCGGGCATCCGGCTGCGGGCCCGCTGGGGCCGTCTGTTGTCCGCGCAGATGATCGCGCTGAGGATCGGCAGGAACAGGCACACCTCGAAGACCGACGGCACCCACTGTCCGGACAGGCCCAGCACACGTGGCATCAGGATCCACGCTGTCAGCACCAGCAGGATCAGGCCGATGACCAGTCCGGCCCGGTCCGACTGGGCCAGGCCCCAGCACCAGATCAGCATGGGTATCGCGGCGAAGACCGCGACAACCGGTTCGTACCAGGTGAACGCTGCCATCAGCAGTGTCACCACGATCAATGCCATGCGCCACCAGTGTTGTTTCAGGCGGTCGCGAACTTCAGCCCCAGTGTCGAACACCCCGCCATTGTGGCGTAACCCATGTATGTGCGCCGTCGTCCTGTGTCAACCCGGTAGTGTGCACGGTGAACAAGGTTGGACAACGCAACCAGATCGGGATCGGGGACATCGGGGATGACGTCTCGGGGTGATGACGCTCGCCGTGTGGACACGACGCGGCCGAGTATCACCCGCGTCTACGACGCCATGCTCGGCGGCAAGGAGAACTTCCAGGCCGACCGCGACATCCGCGACCGGCTGCTCGCGCTCGACCCGGACTTCGGCCGGGCGTCGTGGGACAACCGCGAGTTCACCGTCCGTGTGGTCCGCTTCCTGGCCGCGGACATCGGCATCAGCCAGTTCCTTGAGCTCGGCACGACCCTGCCGTTGCCCACCACCGAGCACCCCCACGAGGTGGCCCGGCGCAACAACCACGAGGCCACAGTCGTCTATGCCTCGGTCGACCCGGCTGTGCTGGCCCACGGCCGGGCGTTGCTGGCCGACAACGACCAGACGCACATGGCCGACGTGGACTTCCGGCAGCCGCGCCAGGTCCTGGAGAACGCGACCGTCACGAAGTACATCGACTTCGACCTGCCGGTCGCGTTGTTCCTGGTCGGCATCATCAACCACGTTCCCGACAAACGGGATCCGGCCGGGATCGTCGCGTCCTACATCGACGGGGTGCCGTCCGGGTCGTATGTCGCCCTGTCCCATTTGCTCGATCCTGGTCCAGACCACGAGCTGGCCGATCTCGCCGCGGGTATCCGGCAGGTCTACAGCGACGCCGGGTTCCCCGGCTGGTTTCGTACCCAGGAGCAGATCAAGGCCATGCTGACTGGTCTGGACCTGGTGAACCCGGGTCTGGTGACACTGGCGGACTGGTGGCCGGACGGCCCCCGGTTGCGTGAGCTGTCACCGATGCAACGGCTCATCGTGGGAGCCGTCGGCCGCAAGCCCTGACAGCGCGGGCCAGAGCCCGCTGTCCGGGCGGCAGATCACGATGTCGGGCAATGCCGGGTTGGCCTGGTTGTACCGCGGTGCACTGCCATCGAGTCTGCGCACATCCAGTCCGCAGGCCAGCGCGACGGCCACCGGAGCCGCTGAGTCCCACTCGAACTGGCCTCCGGCGTGCACGTAGGCACTGGCCTGCCCGGTCAGCACCGCCGCGGTCTTGGCACCGGCGGAACCCATGGGCCGCAGGATCGCGTTCCACCGGCGTGCCAGCGCCGGTGCGAACGACGGCGGGCGGGTCCGGCTCACCACCAGCACTCGCGGATTCGGGTCGTGCCCGACAACGAGTGGCTGCCAGGTGGAGAACACCTGGTCGGACGCGGGCAACGCCACCGCACCCGCGATCAGGGCGCCATCTGCCCACAGGGCGACGTGCACAGCCCAGTCCGTGCGTCCCGGCTCAGCGAACTCCCTGGTGCCGTCGAGCGGATCGATGATCCACACCCGGTCGTGGCGCAGCCGGGCAGGGTCGTCACGCGACTCCTCGGACAGGATCGCGTCGCTGGGCCTGCTGTCGGCCAACCGGTCCATCAGCAGCCGGTTGGCGCGTCGATCCCCGGCTTCGCCGAGGTCAGCCGGGGGATCGGCACGCAGGTCGAGCAGCAGTGTCCCGGCGGCGGCCGCGAGCTCGTGGGCAAGGCGATGATCGGCTGCGTCGGGAGACGGCCGGTACACGCTCATGCGAGCTGACCGCCTCGCGCCCGGGCAGCCGCGCGGACCAGGTTGCGCAAAGCGGGTTCCACCTCGGCGTAGGCCCTGGTTTTCAGGCCGCAGTCCGGGTTGACCCACAGTCGCTCGGGCGGCACCACGTGCAGCGCGGCGATGAGTCGTTTGGCGATCTCGTCCTCCGACGGCACGCGCGAGGAATGGATGTCGTACACGCCAGGCCCCACTCCACGGCCGAATTCCGCGGCGCGCAAGTCGTCGATCACCTGCATGTGCGACCGGGCCGCCTCGATCGTGGTGACGTCCGCGTCGAGCCCGTCGATGGCATCGATGACGTCGCCGAACTCCGAGTAGCAGAGATGGGTGTGGATCTGGGTGCCTGGCGCGGCTGCGGCGGTCGCCAGCCGGAAGGCCCCGACCGCCCAGCTCAGGTACTCCTTGCGATCCTTGGCGCGCAACGGCAACAGCTCCCGCAGAGCCGGCTCGTCCATCTGCACGATCCAGATCCCGGCCTGCTCCAGGTCCGCCACCTCGTCGCGCAGGGCCAGGGCAACCTGGTCGGCGGTCTGGGCCAGTGGCTGGTCCACGCGGACGAACGACCAGGCCAGGATGGTCACCGGCCCGGTGAGCATGCCCTTGACCGGTTTGCCGGTCAGCGACTGGGCGTACGAACTCCACTCGACCGTGATCGGCGCCTGGCGGGAGACATCCCCGTGCAGAATCGGCGGGCGGACACACCGCGATCCGTAGGACTGCACCCAGCCGTGTTCGGTGGTCGCGAACCCGTCGAGGTGTTCGGCGAAGTACTGCACCATGTCGTTGCGCTCAGGCTCGCCGTGCACCAGGACGTCCAGGCCAAGCCGCTCCTGCAGCCGGATCACCCGGCCGATCTCGGCCCGCATCCGCCTGCGGTACTCCGACTCGGACAACCGGCCGGCACGCAGGTCGGCCCGGGCCCGCCGGACGTCAGGCGTCTGGGGGAACGATCCGATGGTCGTCGTGGCCAACGAGGGCAACCCCAGCCGCGCGCGTTGCGCGTGTTCCCGCTCCGAATAAGGGGCGCGACGGCGTTTCTGCTCGTCGATCGGTTCACTGGCTCGCCGAGCTGAGGTGGTCTGATGCTTGTGGTTGGCCGATGCTCCCGACTGCAGCGCACGATTGAGCTCGACGACCTCGTCGACCTTCTGCCGGGCAAAGGCAAGCCGCGCTCGAACATCTTGGTCAAGACCCGTTTCGGCGTCCACGTCGTAGGGCACGTGCAACAGGGAGCAGGACGTCGACACAGCGAGCTCCCCGACCGAGCCGGCCATTGCCGCACAACGGGACAATGCCTGGTCGACGTCGGTACGCCACACGTTGCGTCCGTCGACCACGCCCGCGACAACGGTCTTGGTGCGTAGACCAGGCATTTCGGAGAGCTCGAACGCGAGTTCCGGGGCGGACACCAAGTCGATCGAGACCGCCTCGGCACCCGACTCCGCCAGGATCGGCAAGGCCGGTCCTGGATCGCCGAAGTACCCTGCCACCAGTAGTTTCGGCCGATTGGTCGCGGCGGTGACGCGGGCGTACACATCCCGCAACGCGCAGAGTTCGGCTGCGGAACGGTCAGCGGCGAAAGCTGGCTCATCCAACTGCACCCAGTCCGCGCCCGCCTCGTGGAGTTGTTCGAGCAACTCGATGTAGCACTCGGCCAACGAATCAGCCAGCTTCAAGGGGGTGAACCCGTCCGGTGAACCAGGCGCGGGCTTGGCCAGCAGCAGAAAGGTCAACGGCCCCAGCAGGACCGGCCGGGTCCGCACGCCGAGCCGCATCGCCTCCTCGAACTCGTCCACCGGCTTGCGTCCGGCCAGCGTGAACCTGGTGTCCGGCGCGAGTTCGGGCACCAGGTAGTGGTAGTTGGTGTCGAACCATTTGGTCAGCTCGAGCGGCGCGAGGTCGGGCCGTCCCCTGGCCATCGCGAAGTACCTGTCCAATTCGGACAGTCCGGTGTCCTGGAACCTTTCCGGTACGGCACCGAACAGCGTGGCCGTGTCCAGAACGTGGTCGTAGTAGGAGAATGTGTTGCCGGGCACGGAGTCGAGGCCACGGCGGGCAAGTTCCTGCCAGGTGGAAGCACGTAGCTCGGCCGCGGTGGTGGTCAGTTCGTCCGCGCTGATCTGGTCCGCCCAATACGCCTCCACGGCCCGCTTGAGCTCCCGGCGCGGCCCGATCCGGGGATACCCGAGCACGGTGGCACCGATCTGCGACATCGTCCTGTCCTCCTCCAGTAACGGTGACTCAGTACGTTTGCCCCCAATGCCACATTGGGGGCATCTCACACAGAACGTGTACCCGCGTCCGGCCCGGACCTCACCTCTCTCAGGGTTGCAGGCGAACGGCCGACCACCCCTCCGCCGAACGGTCGTAACGCAGGCGTTGGTAGAGCCGGTCCGGTGTGCTCTGCCAGAACTCCAACGTGTCGGGCACGAGCTCGTAGGCCACCCACGTCTCCGGACGAGGTAACGGCTTGCCGGCGGCGCCGAGCTGTTCGGCCTTGGCCCGCAACGCGTCCTCGTCGATCAGTGGCTCACTTTGGTGTGCGGCAACCGACATCGGGTGGGTGCTGACCGGCCTGGCGTACCAGATCGTGTCGGCCTCCTGCGCCGGCAGCTGCTCGACCCGGCCGGACACGGTGACCTGTTGGTTGGTCTCGCGCCAGTACAACACGCCGGACGCCCGGCCGGTGGCCGCGATGTCCCGGCCCTTGGGGCTGACCGAGTGGCTGGTGAAGACCAGGCCGCGGTCGCTCACCCGCAGTGTCTGGATCATCCGGCTGGACGGCTTGCCGTCCGCGGCGACCGTGGCGAGCGCTATCGCGCCCGGTTCCTGGACACCTCGCTCGCCGGCCGTGGTCAGCCAGTCGCGCAGCAAGGTGATCGGATCGGCCGCCGGGTGCCGGAACTCGGCGCCCACCGGACTGAATGCTGTGTTCACGCCCATGGCAGTCCTCCGTTCGGGGCGAATTCGCCGCGGGCCACCACCACCGCCGAGCCGGCGACCTCGATCAGGCCGAACCGGCCGGCCGAGCCGGTCACCCTGGCCCGCATCAACGAGGGCCGGCCCATTTCCACGCCCTGCCAGATGTCCACCTGGTCGCCGTAACCGATCTGGTTGTGCCGCAACAGGTGCACCGCGAGCGGTCCGGCGGCCGAACCGGTCGCCGCGTCCTCGGCCACGCCGTAGGCGGGAGAGAACATCCTTGCCCGCCAATGGCCTTCAGCAGGTGCGAAGCAGTTCACGGCCACGTCCAAGTGCTCGGCCAGGGCACGCTGGTCCGGCCGGACCGCCGAGAGTGCGGCGACACTTGCCAGGCCGACGAACACGTGCCTGGGACCGTTGCGGTAGATGTCCACAGGGAGTGTCGATTCGGACAGTCCCAGCGCGGACAACAGATGCTCGGTGTGCTCGTAGGGTTCCCAGGTCGGTACTGGCTGGCACATGGTGGCCGATGAAGCAGAACCGTTGTGGTCCAAGGTGAACGGGATCGTGCCCATCGCGGTTTCCAGTCGCAGTGACGACCTGCCCGCACCCAGCACGGCCGCGGTCCCCAGCAGGGGATGGCCGGCGAACGGCAACTCGTTGACCGGGGTGAAGATCCGTACTCGCGCGTCGCCGTCGTTCTCGGGCGGCAGCACGAATGTGGTCTCTGAGAGGTTCATCTCGCGGGCGATCCGCTGCATGCCGTCGGCCGGGATGCCCGTCGCGTCGAGGAACACCGCCACCGGGTTGCCCTGCAACGGCTCCTCGGTGAACACGTCCGCGATCGCATAGCCGGTCATCCGAGACTCCTTGCCAGAAGGGGATTCACAACCGCTTCGGCCACTGTGAAGGATTGGCGTTCGGCCGGCGGGCGGCCGATCAGCTCGGCCGCCCGGTTGGGTGGCAGCGGGCCGTCGGGCTCGCTGTCCCATACCATCACCGCGCCCCAACGATTGGCGTCACGGTCGGCGATCCACAGCTTCAAACACAGTTCCGGTACGTCCCGCCACGCCTGCACGCCTTCCGTGCGTAACTGGTCGTGCAGGGAGTCCACGGTCTGCCCGGACCCGTCGAGCTGCCACCACGCCACAGTGATGTACATGTCACTTGTCCGCCGGGATCTCGCCGCGCTGGACCTTCGGTATGTCGAGGCCCAGTGCGCGCATCTGCATCACCGGGTTCATGTACTCCCGCTGTTCTTTGATCTTGCCGTCCTCCAACCGGAAGTAGTGCAGGAAGTGGTTGCGATAGTGGCCGACCGGGTGGCCCGGGAAGATGATCTTGCCTTCACCGTCGCACTCCACCCAGAAGCGGCCGGGGTCCTGGGTCTCGAAGACCTCGATGTTGTACCAGCGCCAGTCCGGCAGGCTTTCCAGTGACCACACCGCGTGCTTGGCCAGCTTGTCGATCCCGCTGATCACGATCGGCTCACCGGTCTCGGTGGTCCACAGGCCCGCGCTGCCGTCCTCGGCGAACAACTCGTGCCGGGTCAGCCGCTTCTGTCCGGCGATCTGGTCCAGGTACGCCTCGACCACGGCCCGGTTGCGTTCGCGCAGTTCCACGTCGGTGCCGAAACCCTTGGTGGTACTGGTCATCCTTCCCAGCTCCGTCCTTTTCGGAATACACTTGTCCAGGTATCTTTCGTTGTACGGCAAGCCTTATCGTCCGGCAAGCGTGTCAAAGCCTGATCGTCCAACTGTGTACCCGCACCGGTTGGACGTGGTTTTCACGCCGTTGACGTGATCCACGCGCCGTCGTTAGTTTTCGAGGATTGCATTGGAGGAGAACATGTCCAATCTCAATCCGGCCGTCGAGGCCAAGCTGCAACCGCCGTGGGACGACCCCCAGCACGTCCGGGATGTGCGTCACCAGCTCGGCGCCAGCCCGCCGCTGGTGACCCTGGCGGATGTCGAGTTGTTACGGCGTGATCTGGCGCAGGTCGCGGCCGGTCGCGCCAAGGTGATCCAGGCCGGTGACTGTGCTGAGGACCCGGCGGACGCGAACGCCACGGGTGTCGCCCGCCGCGTCGGGCTGATCGAGATGCTTGCCGGAGTGCTGCGGATGATCGCGCGACGCCCGGTCGTGGCCACCGGCCGAATGGCAGGCCAGTTCGGCAAACCGCGCTCCAAACCCACTCAGCAGGTGGGGGATCGCGAGCTGCCGGTCTACCGCGGGCACATGGTCAACGGCCCCGAGCCCGACCTGCGGGCCCGCAGACCCGACCCGGACCGGCTCATCACCGGGTACGACGCCGCCCGGCGTGTGATGGCTCACCTCGGGTGGACCGACCGGCCGACGCCACTGGCCGGCGACCTGCCGGTCTGGACCAGCCATGAGGCGTTGCTGCTCGACTACGAGATTCCCATGGTGCGCGAACAGGATGACGGCCGGCTGTTGCTGACATCCACGCACTGGCCGTGGATCGGTGAACGCACTCGGCATGCCGACGGCGCGCACATGGATCTGCTCGCCAAGGTGCTGAACCCGGTGGCCTGCAAGGTCGGGCCGACCGCTACGCCTGAGGAGGTGCTCGCGATCTGTGCCCGGCTGGACCCGGCGCAAGAGCCAGGCCGGCTGACCCTGATCGCCCGAATGGGTGCCGACGCGGTGGGCGACGTGTTGCCTCCGTTGGCCGCCGCGGTCCGGGAAGCCGGATACCCGGTCATCTGGCTGTGTGATCCGATGCACGCCAACACAACCGTGTCGCCGGAGGGCCTCAAGACCCGGTTCGTCGACACGATCGTGGAGGAGACCGCGGCGTTCCAGGAAGCGGTCAGCCGGGCCGGAGCCGTGGCAGGCGGGCTGCACCTGGAGACCGCGACCGAGGACGTGACCGAGTGCGTCGCCTGCGAGACCGACGTGGGCCAGGTCGGCGACAAGTACACGAGCCTCTGTGATCCCAGGCTCAATCCGGGACAGGCCCTGCGGGTCGTCTCGGCCTGGACCGGCTGACCCGAGAGGAGGACGACATGCCAGGGCTGGCAACGATCGAGCCCTACTGCCTGCCGACAGCGGGGGAGCTGCCGGACAACATCGCCGGCTGGGATCTCGATCCAGGCCGTGCGGTGCTGCTGATCCACGACATGCAGCGCTACTTCATGCGCCCGTTTCCCGGCGTGGTCGCAGAACCACTGGTCGCCAACTGCTCGCGGCTGGTCGAGTTCGCCCGCGGCCATGGCATGCAGGTGTGTTACAGCGCACAGCCTGGCGGCATGGACAGCGAGCAACGCGGGCTGCTCAAGGACTTCTGGGGCCCGGGAATGCGAGTCGACCCGGCCGACCGGCAGCTGGTCGAACCACTGGCCGAGCAGCCGGGGGACTGGATGCTCACCAAGTGGCGGTACAGCGCCTTCGTCCACTCTGATCTGTTGCAGCGGATGCGATGGGCCGGGCGGAACCAGTTGGTGGTCTGCGGTGTGTACGCACATGTCGGTGTGCTGATGACGGCCGTGGAGGCGTTCAGCAACGACATCGAGACCTTCCTCGTGGCCGACGCGGTGGCGGACTTCTCTGCCGATCACCATCGGATGGCAGTGAGCTATGCGGCGCAACGGTGTGCGGTGGTGAAGACGACGAAGGAGATGACGGCGTGACCGCACTGCTGGAGCGGATCCTGGCGGCCGACCCACCGTCGTTCGCGTTGCTGCACCGCCCGGACTCGGGCACCCGCGGCGTGCTCGACGTGCTGGTCGGCGACGTGTCCACCCCCGGTGCGCTGGCTGACATCCCCTTGCGGGACAACGTTTCCGGTCCAGACGTCCTCGCGGTCGTGCCATACCGGCAGATCGCCGAACGTGGCTACGACTGCGTGGACGACGGCACGCCGCTGCTGGCGATGACTGTCACCGAACACGCTCAAGTGTCCACTGTGGAAGTGCTGGCCAAGCTGCCGGACGCGCCGACTCCGGTGCGGGACGGGCACTTCGACGTCAGTGACGAGGAGTACGCCGATATCGTCCGCCGGATCGTCGATGCCGAGATCGGTGCCGGGGTCGGGGCGAACTTCGTGGTGAAGCGGTCATACGTGGCGCAGTTGCAGGGCTGTCAGCCGGACGGCGCGCTTTCGGTGTTCCGCAGGCTGCTGGACCACGAGTCCGGCGCGTACTGGACCTTCGTCGTACACACCGGCGAGCACACCTTCGTCGGCGCCACGCCTGAACGGCACGTGAGCCTGCTCGACGGCAAGGCGGTGATGACTCCCATCAGCGGCACCTACCGTTATCCCGCCGGTGGTCCGGACCGCGCGGAGGTGATGGACTTTCTCGCTGACGACAAGGAGACCGACGAGCTGTACATGGTGCTCGACGAGGAACTCAAGATGATGGGCGGCATCTGCGACGCAGGTGGCCGGGTCAGTGGCCCGTACTTGCGCGAGATGACAAAGGTGGCGCACACCGAGTACTTCATCGAGGGCGACAGCTTCCGCGATCCGCGTGACGTGCTGCGGCAGACGCTGTTCTCACCCGCGGTCACCGGCAGCCCGCTGGAGAGCGCGTGCCGGGTGATCGCCGAGTACGAGCCACACGGCCGCGGCTACTACAGCGGCGTGCTCGCTCTCATCGGCCGCGACGAGCAGGGCAGGCGCACGCTCGACTCGTCGATCCTCATCCGAACCGCCGACATCGACCGCGCTGGCCGGATCGCCATCGGAACGGGCGCGACGCTCGTGCGCCACTCTGACCCGGACGCGGAGGTAGCCGAGACGCGTGCCAAAGCCGCCGGTCTGATCAACGCCCTGGACGCGGGCGGCAGGTTCGGCCAGGACCCGGGAGTGCTCGACGCTCTCGCGGCCCGCAACCAGACCGTCGCCCGCTACTGGCTGGCAGATGCGAGCGGCGAGCCCACGCAGGTGGACGCACTGGCCAGCCGCCGTGTGCTGGTGATCGATGCCGAGGACACGTTCACCCTGATGATCGGCCACCAGCTGCGGTCACTGGGGCTGGACGTCACCGTCCGCAGGTTCGACGAGAGCTACCGGTTCGACGGCTACGACGTCGTGGTCCTGGGCCCTGGTCCGGGCGATCCGCGCGACGGTGGTCATCCCAAGATCGCCCACCTGCGGCAGGCGGTGGACACCTTGCTGGAGCGCGGCACTCCGTTTCTCGCGGTATGCCTGAGCCATCAGGCCCTGTGTGTGCGGCTCGGGCTGGACCTGGTCCGCCGGGACGTCCCCAACCAGGGCGCGCAGCGCACGATCGACCTGTTCGGCAGGCAGCGCGTGGCCGGCTTCTACAACACCTTCGCCGCCCGGTCAGGTCAGGACAAAGTGGACTGCCCCGGTATCGGGGGAGTCGAGGTCTGCCGTGATCCGCATACCGGGGAGGTACACGCGTTGCGCGGTCCGCGATTTTCCTCGCTGCAGTTTCATGCCGAATCGATCCTTACCCGCGACGGCGTGGACATCCTCGCCGATCGGATGCGGGAATTGCTGGAATGACGTGTCGCCGGTAGGGTTATCGAAACGGTGTGACGGTAATTTCAGGGGTCCAGTCGTCCGGCCACCGAATGCCACACCTGGGCGCACTCCTTGGCGGCTTTCGCGACGATATCCCGGCAATGCTCGGGCACATTGTCTAAAATAGACTGCAGTCTGGGTCCGTTCAGTGACGAGTTCGCACCCAGAATTTGCAGTAACGCGCGGCCGGACTCGGTCAGCCGCAGCGAGGGATCGGTGCGCAGCCGGTAAAGGGCCGACTGCAGACTCGGGCCGGGGTCCTCGGCTTCGGCCGGGCTGGGCGATCTCGGCTGAGGCGCTGACGGGGGCGTCGCTGATTGGGGCGTCACAGTGTCCTCGCCGCGGTCGAGCCGGCGGCGGACGTCTCTGGCCGTCTCCGGTGAGATCCCCGCTGCCCGGGCCACCTTGCGTAACGACAAGGCCGGGTCGCGGCTGAATAACTCGCTGGCGATCTGGCGGCCCTCGTTGGCGCTCACCGGCCGGACCCGGCCGTCACGGCCGATCCGGCTGGAACCCTCGCCGGACGCGTAGCCACGCAGGGCGCCCACGGTTTTGGCTGCCAGCCCGGTCTTGCTCGCGATCATCCGGTCGGACCACTGCGGGTTGGCGGCCAGCAGGTTCGCTGCCGCGGTTTTGCGATCCGCCAGCGACAGAGGCAGGCCGTGCACGATGTTCGCCCGCACGGCCAGCAGGAATGCCTCGTCCTCGGTGCCGCCGAAGAACCGTGCCTCGATCTCCTCGTGGCCGCACAGCTGCGCCGCGCGCAGCCGGTGCATCCCGTCGATGATCCGCATGGTGGGTTTGTGCACGACGATCGGGGGCAGCTTCTCCGTGGTCTCGGCCAATGCCCGGACGTGATCCGGGTCCTCACCGTCGATCCGTGGCGAATGAGCCTCGCGTAACGACGCGATAGGAACACGCACCACCGGTCCTGCATGCCATTCATCGACTGCGTCAGCCCCGTGTTCGGTTCCGCGCGCCCCGGATGGAGTCCCCAATGCCGTCTCCTCCCAGAATGTCCGTTATCGCCCTGTTCGGTCTGCGTTCACACACTGCTTACTTGAGCGTTACCCCAAAGATGGGTTGATCACTCCTCCGCATTTGTGCTGGAACGCGCTGTCCAACTGCGGAACCCGCCCGGTTGGACAGCCGCCGGACCGCCTCCCGCTTTGACGCTTCCCGCATTTCGGGTTTCTGGTTAACGTCGGGAGAACGGCAAATGACGCAGCCGTCATGAATGGCATCCCACGCAATTATTCCCAGGAGGTTTCGCTATGCCGTCGACAACGGCCGTACTGACCGCCGGGCATCCCGATCCGGACGAGCTCGTACGGGCGGCGATGGCGTGGCACTTCGACCCCGAGACCGGTTCGCCCTTCTGGCTGCGCCGCGCCCGTACGCTCGACTTCGACCCGCGGGCGGACATCACCACGTACGCCGATCTGCGGCGCTTCCCTGACATAGCCGCTGAGCTGCGGGAAGCGCCGGCACGCGATCTCATTCCACGCGGCTACGGCGCCGACCCCGGCGCGATCGGCGTGTTCGAAAGCGGCGGTACAACCGGTGCCCCCAAGCGGGTCGTGTTGTTGCGGGACTGGCTTGACAGGCTGCTCGCCTGGGACGACGCGCACATGGACGCGCATGACGTGCCGCGAGGCACGGACTGGCTGGCGGTTACTCCCACCGGGCCGCACGTGGTCGGTGAGCTGATCCGGCGGGCGGCACTGGGGCGTGGCGGGCTCTGCTTCTCGGTCGACCTCGATCCACGCTGGGTCAAGAGCCTGATCGCCGCCGGTCGTAAGGACGAGGCCGACGCCTACAGCGAGCACTTGGTCGAACAGGCCGCGCATGTGCTGCGTACGCAGGATGTCGCCGTGCTGGTCGCGACCCCGCCGCTACTGCAACGCCTGGCCGCCAGCGACGAGCTGGTGGAGCTGGTGAACACCAAGGTCCGTGCGATCCGGTGGGGTGGAACGCAACTGGACCAGGACTCCTACGAGCTGTATCGCGACGAGGTCTTCCCCGAAACAGTCCTCTTCGGACACTTCGGCAACACGTTGACACTGGGGTTCGCCTCGCAGCGCCGAGCTGCCGGCGCACCTGTGTTCGACCCGTTCTGGCCGTGGAACACCTTCGCGGTGCTCGACCCGGAGACCCGCCGGCCGGTGGAGCCCGGTGAGCGCGGCCAGGTGGTGACCACGCACGTGAGCAGGTCGTTCCTGTTGCCCAACAACGTGGAGCGGGACATGGCAGTGCGTGTGCCGGCCGAACTGGGTGATTCGGTGAGCGATGTCGGCCCGGTGGCCAAATTCGAGGAACAGGACGTCATCGAGGGTGTGTACTGACGTGACTCTGGTTCTGGACGCCCTCGGACCGCGAGGGCCTTATCGCACCAAGCGCCGAATGGCGCTGACGGAAGTCACCGGTGCCCCGGCAGCCGAACTGAGCCTGGTACCGCCGGTGTTCGTCAGCCGAGCGCTGTCGGCGTTGCGCGCCGCGCGTCCACTGACTGCGGACGAACGAGCTGCCGCGCTGGTCAAGGCCGGTGAGCTGTTTGAGAACGCGACGCTGAACGGCCAGTCGCCGCAGGAGTACGACCGCATAGTCAGTCGTGTGGCCGGGATGCCGATTTCGGTTGTCCGTACGGCACGCGGAAATGTGGCCCATCGGGTCGCACGGGCCCACCTGAGTGTGCAACAGGCCCGGCCCCAGGGAGCCGTCTACGACTGGCGTGATCCGTTGACCCGCAAGGGAAGCGGGCTGTGGACCAGGCGTGGTGAGGTGTTCGCCGTGCAGTCGGCAGGGAATCACCCTGGCACGCATAGCCTGTGGCCCGAGGCGCTGGCCTTGGGGTACCGCGTGGCGGTGCGCCCGTCGCGCCGTGAGCCGTTCACGCCGCACAGGCTGATCACTGCTTTGCGTGCGGCCGGGTTCGCCGACGATCACGTTGTGTTGCTGCCCACTGATCACGATGGCGTGGACGCCTTGATGGGCGGGACGGATCTCGGCATGGTGTACGGCGGGGCCGATGTGGTGGCCCGGTACCAGGACGATCCGGCTGTGCTGCCCCAGGGACCGGGCCGGACGAAAATCCTGGTGACCGGCGACGACTGGCGGGAACACCTGCCGGTCATCACCGAGTCGATCGCCGGGCACGGCGGCACAGGCTGCGTGAACACCACAGCCGTGCTCGTTGAGAACGATCCGGCCGCGGTCGCCGAGGCGATCGCGGATCGCCTGGGGCAGTTGCCTTTCCTGCCACCTGAGGACGAGAAGGCAGTGCTTCCGGTGCAGCCACTGGAAGTCGCCACCCAGATGGCCAAGCATCTGCTTGACCGCGCGGCCGGAGCCAGATCGCTGCTCGGCGAGGTGGTACACGACCTCGGCGACGGCAGCGCAGTGCTCGGACCCGCGGTGCACCTGTTGGACCGGGCCGACGACCGGGCCGGTGTGGAGCTGCCCTTCCCGTCTGTCTGGGTCGCGCCCTGGCAGCAAGCCGATGGCGTCGCACCACTTCGGGATTCGTTGGTGCTGACGGCTTTCACCGACGACGAGCACCTGGTCGACGCCTTGCTGGCCGAGCCGGGTATCTCGAACGTGCACCTGGGCGGGCACCCGACCCACCGGATCGCCCCCGGCTTGCCACACGACGACTACCTGGCCGGGTTCCTCATGCGGGCCAAGGCTTTCATCCGCTGAGCGAACCCACTGGAGCAAGAGGAGACGGCGATGAACAACGACCCAGTCGCCGGATGGGACCCGGTGCGGTTGCACCGGCACAACGCCCGGCTGCTCGGCGAGCGTGACGTGGTGGTGGCCGGTGACCCCGGCGCCGGCAACGCGCTGGTCGGCAACATCGTGCAGGAACTGGGGCTGGACTATCTGGACCCGTACACCGAGGTGCTGGCCGAGGACGGCTCGGCGGCACCCGCGGAGAACCACGCCGGCTACCGGCAACGGATGGCGGCCACCGCGGATCGCGACCAGACCGGTGCGCCTGCTGGGGACTCGGCCCGGCGGTTGGTCAAGACCCACCTGTATCCGGAGGTCTTCGACGGCGTTCCGCTCGGCGGTGTGCTGCTGCTGGTGCGTGATCCCAGGGACACCATCTACTCGGGCTACAAGTGGTTCCGCGGTTTCTCCGAGTCGTGGTGGCAGGACGAGGAGAACGTGAAGGGCAAGAGCACTTTCGCCGACTACCTGGGCGGCACGCGGATCGGCGACGGCCGTACGCCGGTCGCCGGGTGGACCGCCTTCCATGAACACTGGCTCGCCGCCGCGGCACAGTTCCGCCGGTTCGCCGTGGTTCGTTTCGAGGACCTGAAGACCGAACCGATTGCCGCCGTGACCGCGATGCTGGCCGCGTTCGGCATCACCGCGAGCGTCGAACGTATCGCCGAAGCCACGCATCAGAGCTCGTTCGAAGCTATGCGGGCCCACGAGGACCGCGTGGTCGAGAGCTCCGGTGATGCCCGGACCAGCTCCGCCCGGATCATGCGGCGCGGTGCGATAGGCGAGTGGCGTGAATGGATCGACCAGCCGGGCATCGCGGAAGTCTTCGCTGACGCACCACTGGCCGCCACCGCAGCGCGGTTCGGGTATCACGTGGCCGTCGACCAAGCCGTGGCCGCTGTCTGACAAGGGAGAAACCATGACTGTCACTACTCAGTTCGACTACACGCCCTATGCCGCGGACTATGCCTCGCGGCCGGACTATGTGTCCGAAGTGATCACTGCGACGCTGGCTGTCGCTGGTGTGGCTCCCGGCGATCTGGTGTGCGACGTCGGCGCCGGGTCCGCGCACCTGACGATTCCGTTGCTGGAGAACGGATTGCGTGTGGACGCGGTCGAGCCTACCCAGGCGATGCGTGAGGTCGGCGAAGGCCGGACGCAGGGTATGGCTGGCGTGCAATGGTTCGAGGGCTTCGGCGAGGCGACCGGGCGGCCCGGGGATACCTACCCGCTGGTGACGTTCGGCTCGTCGTTCGACCGCACCGACCGGCCCGCCGCGCTGCGTGAGACCGCGCGGATCCTGAAGCCCGGCGGCTGGTTCGCCTGCTGCTGGAACCACCGGGACCTCGAGGAGCCGTTCCAGGCACGGATCGAGGACCTGATCAAGCAGCACATCCCCGGTTACGACTACGGCACGCGGCGGGCCGACCAGACACCTGCGATCGAGGCCAGCGGCCTGTTCGAGACACCTGTGGTGATCTCCGGCCGGATGACCCGCCAGGTGTCCAGCGACGTCTGGTGCGACGCCTGGTCCTCGCACTCCACCCTGGGCCAGCAGGCCGGCGAGAAGTTCGACGACGTGCTGGCCGGGATTCGCGGGCTGGTCGGCGCCGAGCGACGCGACCACGTGGATGTCCCGTATGTCACCAAGATGTGGGTGGCCCGGCTGCGCGGGAGGAATGCGCGGTGAACACGACCCCGTCGGGCACCATCCGGCTGGGCACCAAGGCGGAATCGCTCGCCAGGCTGTCCTCCGCGGTGACCAAGGCGCGGGTGCTGCCCCTTCACCTGGTGGCCCTGCCGGACTGGCAGTGCCACCGGGACCGTGAACTGGACCGGATCACCGCACAGGACTGGGCCGGCGGCCCGTTGATCGTGCGCAGCAGCGCCGCGGCCGAGGACTCCTTCTCGGAGTCCATGGCCGGCCAGTTCCTGTCGTTACAGGGATTACGTGGGCGCGACGAGCTGGCCCGTGCGATCGACGACGTGTTCTCGTCCTACGGCGGACCTGGACCGGACGACCAAGTGCTTGTGCAGCCACAGTTGCGCGACTCGTGGATGAGCGGGGTCGCGTGCTCGTGCCATCCGAGCACCGGGGCGCCGTACTACGTGGTCAACTGGGTCGAGAGTGCCGCCACGGACGCCGTGACCAGTGGCGCGGAAGGAAAGCTGCACACCTGGTACGGCGCCAGGTACTCCTCGGCCGCCCGTCCGCCGTCCGCGCCGATCGCGGGTGTGCTCGCGCTGCTCGCCGAGTTACGCGCGTTGACCGCGATCTCGGCACTCGACATCGAGTTCGCGGTGTCCGACGACGATGAGCTGATCCTGTTGCAGGTACGGCCGTTGGTGGTCGGCGGTGCCCGGATTCCGGAAGCACAGCACCACAACGCGCTCGATGCCGTCGCCCAGGCCGTTGCCGCGGGCCAACAGCCGGATCCGGAAGTCCCTGGCAGACGGGCGATCTATGGCGTGATGCCGGACTGGAACCCGGCCGAGATGATCGGCCTGCATCCGCGTCCGCTGGCGCTCTCGCTCTACCGCAGCCTGATCACCGATCTGACGTGGGCCCAGGCCCGCAAGCGGTACGGATACCGGGACCTGTGCGGAACACCGCTGCTGGTGGATTTCGCCGGCCTGCCGTACATCGACGTGCGGGCGAGCGCGGCATCGCTGCTGCCTGCGGGCGTCCCGGATGCGGTGGCGCACAAACTGGTGGACCACGCAGTGGACACCCTTGCGGCGAATCCGCACTTGCACGACAAGCTTGAATCCCAGGTAGTGGTATCCGCGCACGGGCTGCGCACCGACACTCGGATGGCGTCGCTGGATGTGCTCGACACTGCCGAACGGTCTGCGTTCACCGATACGTTGCGTGCGCTGACCGACCGGCTGGTGATGGGTGACCTGGTCTGGCGCGACCTGGACCAGTTGCGTGGCCTGGACTCGGGCCCCGCCTTCTCCGGTGCCGCCGGGGTGGCCCAGTTGGTGACCCGATGCGTGCAGTTCGGCACGCTGCCGTTCGCCGGTCTGGCCCGTGCCGCGTTCGTCGCCACCGAACTGCTGGACGACCTGGTGACCGAGGGCGTGCTGCAACCGGCCGACAAGGCTGCGTTCATCGCGAGCCTCGACCTGGTCTCCAGCGAACTGCGGCGCAGCTTCGCCACCCTGGACCGGGACGCGTTCCTCAAGCGGTACGGGCACTTGCGGCCGGGAACCTACGACATCCTGTCGCCCCGGTACGACGAGCAGCCGGAGGTCTACTTCGACTGGTCCGCGCCGCGCGAGGATGTCGAGCCGGCACCGGAGTTCCGGCTCACCGGCGTGCAACGCCTGGAGATCGAGCAGCTGATCCGGGCCGCCGGGCTGTCGTTCGGCGCCGACGAGCTGCTGGAGTTCGCCGGCAGTGCCATCCGTGGCCGGGAACAGGCGAAGTTCGAGTTCACCCGGGTACTCAGCGATGTGCTTGTGGCTGTGCGACAGCTGGGTGAGCAATGCGGTCTCGACGCCGCCGACATGTCCTTTGTGGATATCCAGGCAGTGACCGCGCTGACCGGCAACCCGTGTGATGACAGGGAGTTCCTGTGCCGGGCGATCGAGCATAGCCGGGAACGGCACGATCTGGGCCAGCTGGTGTCGTTGCCGCCGTTGGTCACCAGGCCCGCCGACGTCTGGAGCTTCCGTTCGCAGGACACCCGGCCGAACTTCGTCACCCGGGGCCGGGCGGTCGGCCCGGTGGCGGACATCGACGCCGGTGACCCGCCGGAGGGCGCGATCGCCCTGATCGCCAGCGCCGATCCCGGCTACGACTGGCTGTTCGCCCGGGGCATCGCCGGGCTGGTCACCGCGTTCGGCGGAGTCAACTCGCACATGGCGTTGCGTGCACTGGAAACCGGTGTGCCCGCGGTGATCGGTGTGGGTGAGTCGCAGTTCCGGAGATGGACGAAGGTCGCCGGCCTGGACATCGACGCGGCGAGCGAACTGGTCGCCGTACTGACATGATCATCGGGGTCTCGCAGCGGTGCCTGCCGCTGACCGAGCACGGCGAGTCGCGCGACGCGCTGGACGTGCGCTGGCCGCGGTTCCTGGCAGCGTGCGGGATAACTCCCGTTCCGCTGCCGAACGTGCCCGACCTGGCCGTGAACATCGCTGAAACCGTTGGTGTGCAAGGCATTCTGTTGACCGGTGGGGACGACCTCGTGGCGTACGGCGGACCGTTCCCGCTTCGGGACGAGACCGAAACCGGACTGCTCAACTGGGCACTGGCCACGCGGACGCCGTTGCTGGGCGTCTGCCGGGGCATGCAACTGCTGGTTCATGTCCTCGGTGGGGCCCTGACATCGGTGGACGGACACGTTGCCACGCGGCACGACGTGCGTGGCCGGGAAGGCGTGCGTGAGGTGAACAGCTACCACCAGCTCGCGCCGGTTGTTGCCCCGTCCCAGCTCGAGGTCACCGGGATGTGCGGTGACGTGGTGGAAGCGGTGCGCCACCGGGACGCCGCCGTCGCCGGGATGATGTGGCACCCCGAGCGGGAGGAACCGTTCGCCGGCGTGGACATAGCCACCTACCGCGACTTCTTCGGAGGATTCCCATGAGAGGACTGGTACTGGCCGCGGGCCGGGGCTCGCGCCTCGGGCCGTTCACCACCGATCGGCCGAAATGCCTGGTGGAGCTGGCCGGAAGCACGCTGCTGGAGCGTCAGGTCGCCGCGTTGCGGGCGGCCGGGGCTCGTGAGGTGGGCGTGGTGACCGGCTGGCACAGCGAGGCCGTCCGGGCAACCGGTCTGCCGACGTTCCACAACTCGCGGTGGGCGAGCACGACCATGGTCGGATCGCTTGCCACTGCGAGGGAATGGCTGCTCGACGAGCCGCTGCTGGCCGGTTACGGCGACATCATCTACGGCGCGGCCACCGCGTCGGCGCTCGCCGCGCAGGACGTGCCGCTGGCCATCGCCTACGACCCGGACTGGGAATCGTTGTGGCGCAAGCGTTTCAGCCAGCCACTCGGCGACGCGGAAACGTTCGCGCTCGACGATTCCGGGTTTGTGGTGGACATCGGTGGCAAGCCTCGGACCACGGCGGACGTACGCGGGCAGTACATCGGCTTGGTGCGTTGGACACCGCAGGCGTGGGCGGCTGTCGAATCGGCAGGTGTGGATCCCGCCCTCGACATGACCGGGCTGCTGCGCCACCTGGTGGCCGAACGACTGGTGCCGGTGACCGCGATCCCGGTCGCCGACCCGTGGTGCGAGTTCGATCATCCGTCCGACCTGGAGGTCGGCTTGGACATCGCGCGAGCACTGGACGACATCGCGGTGCGGGCGTCATGACGGCGGGCGTTGTGTGGATCACGGGCTTGGCCGGTGCCGGTAAGAGCACAGTGGCCGCACATGTGCGTGATCGCTTGTTGGCAATGGGACAACTACCGGTGTTGCTGGACGGCGACGCGCTGCGCGCCATGCTGCCGTACACCCCTGGATACAGCCGGGACGAACGGCTCAAGCTCGCCCGGTACTACGCCCGCCTCGCCCGTGAACTGGCCGAACAGGGACACCTCGTCATTTGCGCGACCGTCTCGCTGTTCCACGAGGTGCACGAATGGAACCGGCGTGCCATCCCCGGCTACATCGAGGTGTGGTTGCGGGTCCCGGTTGCGCAACTACGCGATCGGGGCTGCCGGACCGAACTGTACGAGACCGCTGAGCAGGACGTTGTCGGCATGGACACGCTGGCGGAGTTCCCACAGGGGCCCGATCTCGTGATCGACAACTACGGCCCGGCGACACCGGAGGCCGCGGCGGACCGGATCATTGCGGCGCTTGACGTGTCCGGCCGGTCGACTGTGGGTAACTCCCCCTAGAAGGACATTCCTGGAGGTGACGATGACCAGCACCGACTCCCGCCCGCAGACAGCCGGCGTGGCTCCTGGGGCGTGGGCGTCTCTTGCAGTGGTGTCGGGCGGGCTTTTCCTGGCCGTGATGTCCACGACCGTGGTCAGCGTGGCGTTGCCCGCGATCGGCCAGGCAGTACAGGCCAATGCCACCGACCTGGAATGGATCGTCGACGCCTACGTGCTTGTCTACGCGACTTTGCTGGTGGCGGGTGGCACGCTGGGTGACCGTTATGGTCGGAAAGGGTTGTTCCTGCTGGGCATCGGGTTGTTCGCCGGTGGGTCGCTGCTGACCGGCCTGGCATCGTCGGTGCCTGTGCTGCTGCTTGGCCGGGTGCTGCAGGGAATCGGCCCGGCTTTGCTGGTGCCGGGCAGCCTGACCATCATCCGTGCCACCTTCGAGGACGAGCGCAGACGTGCGGTGGCGATCGGCCTGTGGTCCACCAGTTCTGGTCTGGCCATGGCGTTGGGACCGGTGCTCGGTGGGGTGCTGGTGCATGCCGCCGGGTGGCGCTGGGTGTTCCTGTTCAACGTCCCGCTGGCCTTGATCCTGTTGCTGGTGGCCGCGAAATCGGTGCCGAAGCTGCCACGCGTGCCCGCCGAGGCCGGATTCGACTGGTGGGGTGCGGTGCTGTCCACTGTGTCCATTGCGCTGCTCGTGCTCGGTGTGATCGAAGGACAGGCGGCCGGTTGGGACGCGCCGCTCGTGATCGGGTGCTTCGTGGCCGGTGTGGCCGCGCTGGCCGGATTCGTGCTGTGGGAACGGCGGAAACGCGAACCGCTGGTGGACGTGAAGTTGTTCGCCTACCGCGGGTTCGCCGTCGCCAACGCCGCCGCGTTTGTGGTGTTCTTCGGGTTCATCGGTGTGATCGTCTACCTCAGCGCCTTCTTCCAGCAGGTTCGCGGCGAGTCGCCGGTATCGGCCGGTCTGAACATCGCGATTCTCGGTGTTTCGCTGGCCATCGCGGCGGCGCTCACCGGGAAACTCGTCGAGCGGGTGGGCGAGCGCGGCCCGATGGTCTTCGGTCTCCTGCTGTCCGGTGCCGCCACGCTGGCGCTGTTGGTGCTGGACAACAAAAGTGGCATCGGCGAGATGTGGTGGCAGTTCGTCGCACTCGGCGTTGGTATCGGGTTGTGCGGGACGGTGACGACCACGATCGCGATGTCCGCGGTCGCGGCCGAACGCGCCGGGATGGCGTCGGCGATCGTCAACGCCCTGCGTCAGATCGGCCAGGTGTTCGGCGTGGCCGTGCTCGGAGCGTTGGTCTACGCCGGGCTGTCGCACGGTGGCGCCGGAGGCAAGCTTCCTCCGGAGCAAGGCATCCAGTTCGTCGACGGACTGCACAACGCGCTGTGGGTGGCGGGTCTGGCGCTGATCGCGGTGGCGATCGCCGCGGTGGCCCTACTGCCCCGAAGCGACCATTCAGGACAACAGAAGGGGGCACCGAAATGACACTCGACGTCAGCGAGTTGGCCCGGAACATCGCCGGGCCCGTGCTGAAGCCTGGCGACAAGGGATACGAGCAGGAAACCGCGGGTATGCAGACGGCATTCCCGCGTGAACCGGATGTCGTAGTCGGTGCCACCGGACCGAACGACGTGCGTGCGGCTGTGCGGTTCGCAGTGGACAACAGCCTCCCGGTCGCGGTGCAAGGCACCGGGCACGCTTTCTCGACTTTGCGTGGTGGCCTGCTGGTGAACACCTCTCGGATGAACGCGATCGAGGTGCACCCGCGCAAGCGCACTGTCCGGTTCGAGGCAGGCGTGCGATGGGCACAGGTGGTCGAAGCGACTGCGCCGCACGGCCTTGCGCCACTTTCGGGCAGCGCGCCGAACGTCGGGGCCATGGCGTACACGCTCGCCGGTGGCATGAGCTTGATGGGCAGGAAGTACGGCTACGCCGCAGACCACGTGCGCCAGATCGACGTGGTGACCGCGGACGGCCGGTACCGGCACGTGACTGTCGACAATGACCCGGATCTGTTCTGGGCGTTGCGTGGCGGGCGGGACAACTTCGGCATCGCCACCGCCGCCGAGGTCGATCTGGTCGAGGTGGACCAACTCTATGGTGGTGGCCTGTTCTTCGACGGCTCGATTGCCGGCGACGTGGTCCCGGCGTGGCGCCGGTGGACCGACGACCTGCCCGACGAGATGACCTCCTCGCTGGGTGTGGTGCCGTTCCCGGACATTCCGCCGATCCCGGAACCGTTGCGCGGAAAGCACGTCGTGCACATCCGTATCGCCTTCCTGGGCGACGCCGCCACTGGCGAGAAGCTCGTCGCACCGCTTCTCACGGCAGGATCGCGTCTTATGGAAGGGCTGCGGGAGATGCCGTACACCGAGGCGGGGACGATCTACAACGATCCGACCGACCCGATGCCGTACCACGGCACGAACGCGATGCTGTCCGATTTGGACGACAAGGCGATCCAGACGCTCCTGGAGAACGCAGGTCCGGGCGCGCAGCACAAGTTCATCCTGGAACTGCGGCACATGGGCGGCGCCTACGGCCGTGAACCCGAGGTACCCAACGCGGTGAACCATCGGGACGCGGCGTACGCTCTGGGCGCGCTGAGCCGGATCGGGCCGGTGGACCTGCCGACGGCGGTCTCTGCTCACGCAGACCTGGCCAACGCGATGGCGCCGTGGTCGATCGGCTGTGGCCTGAACTTCACCTACGGCGACGCCTCTCCGGACGACGTGCGCGCGGTCTACAACGACCAGGACTACCGGCGTCTGACGGAGCTGAAGTCCCGCTACGACCCGGAGAACCTGTTCCGGCTGAACTACAACATCCCGCCCGCCAGGTAGGCCGGGGACGGCGCTGGGCATCGTCACGATGCCCAGCGCTGATCCGGCTGCTCACTCCTGGCAGGTCTTGTTCTTGTCGACGCAGTCCACCAGCCGCTTCATGATCGACTGGTTCATCACGTTGGCGAAGTCGTCGTGGTCGGACAGCGGGTTGTGGTCCTCCTCGGGGAACGAGTCCACTGAGTACAGTCAGCCCTGCGGACGTTGTGCGCCGCGGGCGATCGCCGCTGACATCTTCTCCAGCAATGCCGCACGTTTGTCCTTCAAGGACTTCAGGACGCCCTCGGCCTTGCCCGCGGCCGCCAGCTGCGGGAAGAGACTTCCGGGACTGGGGGCTCTCGCCGGTGAATACGAAGCTCGATAGTAGATAGGCTCAACCGTGCGGGTGTCGTTATCGTTTCGTTGTCAAACCCGCGCCTTGCGCGTCCGCGTACTAGATGCAGTAGTAGGCTCGGCCCGAGCTGGTCGCCCGCGTGCTCTGGCAGTGTCCGGAGTGGAGAGTGGAATGCCAGGTGGTCGGGTGCCAAGAAGGTTCGGTGGTTGTGATGGACGGCACGTTGGTGGCGATCGGCGGGAAGGTCGTTCTGTACTTTCCGGTGTTCGCCGTGTGGCTGGTGCTGATCGGGGCTGTGGTCAACCGTGATCGCGCGGTCATCGTCGCGCCGCTCGTGCTCGGCGCGCTGGTCGGCGTTCTCGCGGTGGCGACGACCAATTTGTGGTTGTTGCTCCCGGTTCTGGCGGCCTGGGTGTGGGGCCTGGCCGGGATGATCATGACCCGGCGCAGGCAGATGTGAGCGACGGCATGGATTCGGGCAGCGCATCTCGGCCGGTCGGGAGCGGGACGGCTGGCTAGTGTGGTCGTGGAGGTTGTATGCACGGTCTCGGTGAGCTTGAGTCGGCGGTCATGGACGTGGTGTGGTCGGCCGCGCGGCCGATCAGGGTCCGGGACGTGCTGGACCAGTTGGACACCGGCCGGAAACTCGCCTACACCACGGTGATGACCGTGCTGGACAACCTGCACAGGAAGGGCTGGGTGGGGCGGGAACTGGAAGGCAAGGCGTACCTGTACCACGCCACTCGCACCCGGGCCGAGGTCGCCGCGCGGACGCTGCGGGACGTGCTCGCATCGTCAGGTGATCCCGAGGCGGCGTTGTTGCACTTCGTTCAATCGGCATCCGAGGAGGAGTCGGTCCTGCTTCGCAAGGCTCTCCGGAGGAAGGGCGGTAGTCGGTGATCGCGGCGCTCGCGCTGCTTGTCGGTGCCTTCGCGGCCGGTGTGGTCGTTCCCGCTGTGCTGCGGCGTGCCGATACGGCCCGTCTTGACCCTGTTGTCCTGCTTGTCGGGTGGCTTCTGTCCATTGTCGGTGTGCTGGCGGCGGCAGCGGCAGGCGTTGCCCTGTTCCTGATCCCGAACCACAGTCCGGCGACCAACATGCTTGCGTTGCTGCACAAGTGCTGGATGTCGGTAGCCCATGGCGCGACGCCACGCATCGAGGAGATCATCGGGTTGCTCGCCGCCGTGGTCTTCCTCGCCGTGGTCAGCAGGTTTCCGGTGATCGCGATTCGTACTGCCCGTCGCCGCAAGCGGATCGCGCAGGATCACCTCGCCGTGCTGAGCCTCGCCGCGCGTCGGGACGACGGCATGTTGTGGCTTGAGCACGACCGGCCGCTGGCCTTCAGCCTCGCCGGGCGTCCTGGGGTGGTGGTCGCGACCGAAGGCCTGACACGTCACCTGTCACCAGGCGAGGTACGGGCGGTCCTTGCGCACGAGCACGCTCACCTGCGCGGACGCCACCATCTTTTGATCACATGCGTTGACGCGTTGGCGGCCGCGCTGCCTGTCGTCCCGCTCTTCCGGCAGGCTCCGGCGGCAGTCCGGGTCCTGGTCGAGATGGCCGCGGACGTGGCGGCCATCCGGGCCTGCGGCCATGCCGATGTGCATGCCGCGCTGGTCGGCGTTTCCGCTGATGGAGCACCTTCGGGCGCGCTGGCGATGGCAAGGGACGCGGTGGACGTCCGGCTTGCTCGCCTGCGCTCCGGTACGCGGCCCGCTGGCCGGGTACGGCAGACCCTGTCGTGCGGTCTGACGGCAGCTGCGGCTGTGGCGTTGCCGATCTGGGTGGGAGTCTGGATCCTGGTGGGCGTGGCCCTGGTTTCCTGTCCCGTCTTCGGTTGAGAACTTCGGTTGAGAACGTGGTCGTCACGCAGGACGGATGCCGGCTCTGGACGGCCGGCACCGGTCAGGGCGAGCCGCTGATCATGTGTCACGGCGGTCCCGGCTTGTGGGACATGTTCGGTGATCTCGCGGCGGTCCTGGCCACGAGAATGCGGGTGATTCGCTGGGATCAGCGTGGATGCGGACGATCGGAACGACGCGGTCCGTACACGCTGGCGCGCACGGTTCAGGATCTGGACACTGTCCGCAGGCATTTCGGGTGGGATCGCGTGGCCGTGCTTGGGCACTCATGGGGCGCGACGGTGGCGTTGCGTTATGCCCTGGATCATCCGGATCAGGTCAGCAAGCTTGTCTACGTGTCCGGCACCGGCCTCGGCTGGGACTGGCATGAGCACTACGAACGGAACTTCGCCGCACGTCTGGGGTCTGGCCAGGCGCGGCTGACCGAGCTGAAGGAAAGCGCCCGTACCGAGGCCGAGGACCGGGAACTCGCGATACTGCAATGGTCCGCGGACTTCGCCGACTCTGGGAAAGCGGTCGGTTACGCGGAGCGGATGGCCGATCCGTGGTTCGAGGTCAATTACGAGTGCAACGCGGCGATGAGCGCGGAGCCACGGCTGGACGCCGAGGCATGTCGCGTGCTGGCGGTTCCGACGCTGATCGTGGACGGCGCACAGGACATCCGGCCTCGTTGGGCCGTGGATTCGTTGCATCGGGCCCTGCCGTCGGTGACACGAGTGGTGTTGCGCAACGCGGGTCATGTGCCATGGCTGGAAGCACCTGACGAGTTCTCTTCGGCCGTTCTGAGGTTTCTCTAGGCTACGTTTGTCCGGTGAAGCGCTTGGGACAGGCTTTGGCGGCCGCCATGATGTTCGCCCTGATCAGCGCGTGCGGCCTGGGGCTAGTGGTGGAGGGCCGGCCGGTGGCGCCGCCGCTGGACACGGCCAAGGACACCGCGAAGCCGAAGACCACGACGCCCAGGCCGTCCTCACCACCACAGACCACAGCATCGGCCACCACCGCGACGACGACATCGGTCCCATCGACCCCCGACAGTGTCGTGCGGGCCTACTTCGAGGCGATCAACGCCAAGGACTACCAGCTCGCATGGTCCCTCGGCGGGAAGAACGTCGGCCAGCCCTTCGAGGCGTTCGCCGCCGGTTTCGCCACGACCGACCGTGACGACCTGGTCGTCCTGTCCGTCCAGGGCAACGTCGTCACCGCCGAACTCACCGCCTTCCAGACCGACGGGACCACCCGGAAGTTCCGCGGCGTCTACACCGTCGCCGGCGACACGATCGCCCGATTCTCGGTGCGGGAGACCAAGTGAAATGCGATGATGGCCGGCGTGACAGCACCGAGAACAAAACGGTTGCTGCGGATGGGGGCTCTGGTAGTCATCGTGGCGGGGGTTGTTGCCACAGTACTGCTGTGGCGATCAGGCTCTGAGTCGGCAGAACCGCGCGGCCCGATGCCACTCGGCAACCATCAGGTGTGCAGCGACACCATCATGGTCTATGTCCAGAAGGACGAGGACATGACGCGGGTCGCCGGTGCACTGGCAGGCGACACACAGATCGCGAAGGTCGTCACCGAGACCTCGCAGGAAGTCGACGATCGGTACCGGCGCGTCTTCGCCAACCAGCCCGAACTTCGGGACCTGCTCAAACCCGGCCGACTGGGCGCCGTCATCCATGTGGTGCCGTCGTCCGGGACCCGCACGCGTGAGCTGGCCGATCGGTTGCGCACCCAGGTCACTGAGGCATCGAGGGTGGAGCCGATCGTGCGCGACGAGCCCGTCGCAGGGATCACGGTGCCACCCTTGCCATGTCCATCGAGCGGCGAGTTCCCGAGATAGTCACGTTCGTGCTGTCCGGCGTCGCAAAAGCAGGGCCGCACAAGCGCCGACGACGGATACCAGCGCGATGACCAGGATGATGATGGTGCTGGTCGGGGTTTCGGTTGCCATGGCAGCCGCGGGTTTCGCGGGCAGGACGGTTGATGTGATGGCGACGGTCTTCTGAGCGGCCGACGGGCGGGTGGCGGTGACTGTCACCGTCCAGTTTCCGGTGGGAAGTGGTTGCTGGCTGGTGTAGAACGCCTGCCCTTCGGATGAGGCGATCATGCGGACTGGTCCGGCTGTGCGGCCGTCCGCGCTGATCGCGGTGTAGCTGAGAACGACCTCGTCGGTGACCATGTGGCCGTCGTTCTGGTAGATCACCGTGGCGTTGACGCCCTGGCCGCCGTCGCCTTGCACTTCCAGCTTGATCGGGCCGCCGTGGGCGAAGGCGGGGCCTGCCATCAGCACGGTCGCCATGATCACGAGCACCGCGATTCTGCGGATCATGTGTTGCTCCCTACCGTGAAGGGGGCGGGACGCCCTGGCAGGCGCCCCGCCCCGGCTGGTTACTTGATCCGGACGGACAGCCGCGCGATCAGCGCGTCGGTGTCCCTGGTGAGGATCTGGCGGACCTCGGCGTTGGGCACCGTTTGCTGGCTGGTGGTCAGCTTGCGGAACGCCTGCAGTTCCTTCACGGTCTTCGCGTCGTTGCCGGCAGCCTCGGCCTTACGGACCTTGGTCAGCTGCGTCTGCAACTTGTTGGCACTGGCCTGCGACAACCAGCCCACCGCACGGAACCGGTCGACCAGGTTGCCGACGTCCCGGGTCGATGTGGTGACCCCGAACGTGACCGTCTGCACGGTCTGGTTGCCGGCCTTGTCGACTGCCGTCACCGACAGCGAATGGATGCCGAGTCCCAGTTCGTACAGTGCCTGCAGCGATCCGGACGTGTACGGCCTGCTGTCCAGTGCGCCGCTGACGGTCTTGATCCCGGAGGTGGGATCCACGGCCTGCCAGCTGATCCGCAGATCCTGGCTGTCGCCGTAGATCTGCCCGTCGGCTATCCCCGAGATGAGGACCGTCGGCTTGGTGCCGTCGATCTTCACCGTGGCGGCCTTCTGCTGTTCGACGTTGCCTGCCCGGTCGGTGGACCGGTAGGCCACGGTGTGGGTTCCGTCGCCGGTCACGTTGACCGGTTCGGTGTACGGCTTCCACGGCCCGCCGTCCAGGGAGTACTGCGTCGAAGCCACTCCGGACGCCGGGTCCACTGAGGACAATGCGACCGGGATGGCGCCGTTGTGCCAGCCGTCGTCGTTCGGCGCAGCGAACTGTGCCGACGTCAGCGGTGCGGTCGCGTCCTTGTTCACCGGCAGGGAACCGGAGAACGTGTTGCCGGCGACATCCGTGACACGGTAGGCCACGGTGTGACTGCCGTCGGCGGCGACGCTGACCGGTTCGGTGTACGCCGCCCACGGTCCATTGTCGACACTGACCTCGGTCTTGGCGAGCCCCGAGGTCGCGTCGGCCGCGGTTACCGCGACCGAGACGCTGGAAGTGAACCAGCCGTTCTGGCCGTCCGGCGCTGCCGGGGTGGTCGCCGCCGTTGCGGTCGGCGCTGTCGTGTCCACCTTGACCGTCAAGGACTTGGTGGTCTCGACATTGCCTGCCTTGTCCGCTGAGCGGTAGCCCACCTGGTGTGTGCCGTCGCCGCTGACCGTGAACGGCACGGTGTACGGCGTCCACGCGCCACCATCCACTGTGTACTCAGTACGGTCCACACCGCTGCCGGAGTCGGTCGCGGACAACGTGACCTTCACCGGCGCAGCGGCCCACTCACCAGCGGGGTCGGTGACCGCGGTGGTGACTGGAGCGTCCTTGTCGGACGGCTGTGCCCAAGACGCGTGGAAGTAGTCGAACTTGGCCGTCTTCGATGCCGTCTGGTTGCCGCTGAGGGTGAACAGCCCGACCTTGCCCGAGGCCACGGCGGCGTTGGTCACCGCCTGACCCAGGTCTGTCCATGCTGTCCCGTCCGCGGAATACAATCCGCGATACGTGTTGCCCTGCTTGACCAACCGGAGCCACCAGACGCCCTGGGTGAGGCTTCCCACCTGGGGCTGCGGGTCCTGGATGACGTCGCCGACCTCGCTACGCAGCTCGATCCGGCGGGAGACCGCCGAACCGGCCGTGTTGTCGGCCACGAAGTCGAACTTGACGTAGTTCGCGTCATCCAGGTAGGCGATCAGGCCCGCCTGCTGGTACTGCTCGTTGAGCGCACTGGCATCGACCTTCGTCTCCACCGTCCAGTCACCGCTCGGCGGTGTCTGCAGGATGAAGTTCTTCGGCCCGGTGTTGCTCGTGCCGTAGATGTCACCGGTCGTGGTGTCCAACTCCAGGTTGCCACCCGCGACCCGCATGGCTGTCGGGTCATGCCGCACGATCGTGCCCCACCGGCAGGCGTCCAGCGAGGTTCCGGCGAACTCGTCGTTCGGCGTGGGCGCGGTGGCGGTGTCGTCCGGCACCATCTGGAACCAGTCGAACGCCGCCTCGACCACCGGACGGTTTCCGGTGCTGGACAAGGACATCAGGCCGATGCGTGGGTTGTTGATGCCGGCGATGAGCTTGCCGGTCTCCGGCATCTGCGTCCACGACAGCCCGTCCGCCGAGTAGGACGCGGTCAGGCGGGTGCCGTCACTGGCCAGCCGGACGTACACCGTGTCCGGATAGGCCGCCCCGAGGTTCGGGGTGTTGGACGCGGTCACCTCGTTCGGAGCGCCGTTCTCCTCCCGGATGTACTGGAAGATCCGGGCGTTCGCGTCCGCGGTGCCACGGCCTTCGAGCACCATCTTGGCGTAGTTGTCGTCGTCGCCGTAGAGCACGAGACCGGCTTGCTGGTAGGCGTCCCGTGCGGCCAGGCTGACCTTGGTCGTGGCCTGCCACGCGCCGGCCGGTGCGGGCTGCACGACGATGTTGGGCACCGGCGTGGTGTTGCCAGAGCCGTAGATGTCGGCGTTGGCAGTCGGGATACGCAGGCTTCCGCCGGACACGGCGAGGTCCTGGTTCTCCCTGATGACCGTCCACTTGGCACGGTCAAGCTGCCCGTCGAAGCTGTCGGACCGGCCCGACAGGCAGGTCACCGGCGGGCTGTCGACGATGACCGGCACGCGTTCGGTCTTGGCCGCACCCCGCGAGTCGGTCACCGTGACCGACGCTTGGTACGTGCCTGGTGCCGTGTAGATGTAGGTGGCGTCGGGTGTGGCCGGTTTCGGTGCCCCGGCCACGCCGAAGTCCCACTGGTAGGTCAGCGGGAGGTCGCCTTCGGGGTCGGTCGCGGCGGCCTGGAAGTTCACCGTCAGTGGCGCCGTTCCCCGGGTCGGGCTGCCCGTGGCGGTCACGCTGGGCCGCTGGTTGTCGGTCACGCCCTTGCCGATGAAGTCGACCCAGTTGACGTTGAACAGCCCGCCGTTGTTGGTGCTTCCGGCCGGTTTGCGGGCCACGAAGTACAACGGCCCGGTCGTGGCCGGCGGATTGCTCAACTGCAGCGTCACATCCGTGAAGACCTGCCACCCCGCGGTGACCGGTGCGGGCACGGAACCGACCAGGGGCCCGTCCGCGGCGCCGGCGTGCACCTCGATGACGCCACCGCTGGAGCCGGACGCCACCCGGAACCGGATCGAATCCACATTGGACAGGTTGGTGGGGTTGAACGACCACCAGTCGCCGTCCTCGATGGACCCGATGTTGCGGAAACCGCCCGCCGTGTCGCTGGTGGTCTCCACCTGCACGCCGGGATCACCGGTCCCGGTGCCCGCTGTCCGGCCGGTCGCGGTGAAGAACTCGGCCTGCTTGTGCTTGGGCTGCAACAACGCCTCGGCACGGCCGGTAAGGGGGGCCGCGCCACCCGCACCGCCCTTGTCGGTGTAACTGGCTTCCAGCACAGCGAACACGTTGTCGCTGTCGCTGTGGCCGGACGACAACGTGGTCTGCACTGCACCGGAACACCCGGTGTACTGCTCCAACGGGTGGCCATGCGAGTCGTGGCCGAGGATCGACTGCAGCTTCACGTCGGTGCAGGTGATCGTGCCGTCCTCCGGATCACTGACCGTGATGCCGAAGCGGACCTGGTCACCCCAGTCGAAGAAGCCACCGTTCGGTGGCACGTTCAGCGTCACCGTCGGCGCGCTGTTGCCCACCACGATGGGCACGTTGGCGGTGGAGGTCCGGCCGCCCGCGTCGGAAACCGTCAGCGTGGCGCTGAAGTTGCCGTTCGACTGGTACGTGAACGTCGGGTTGGCCGCAGTGGAGTCGGTAGCGCCGTCGCCCTGGAAGTCCCACGCGAACGTGACCGGCGTGCCGTCCGGATCGCGTGACCCCTCACTGGAGAAACGCACGGTCAGCGGCGCCGGGCCGGACGTGCGGTCGGCCGTCGCGCGGGCGATCGGTGCCCGGTTGCCCTGGACGTAGTCGATCCGGTAGATGCCCGAGTCGGTGTTGTCACCGCCGAAACCCGAGCCCCACTCGATCAGGTACAGCGCGCCGTCCTGGCCGAACTTCATGTCCATCGGCTTCTTGAAGCCGAACGACGAGAGGATCTGGTTGATGTCGGTCAGCCTGCTGCCGTCTTCGCCCAGCTGGAACGAGTACAGCTTGTTCTGGTTCCACTCGCCGAAGATGGCCTTGCCGTCCCAGTACGCCGGCCACTTCCGGCCGGACGCCAGAGTGGGGTCGTACCGGTAGACCGGGCCGGCCATGGGCGCGCCGCCACCGCCGAGTTCGGGGAACGCGGGCTCGGTCGCGGCGTGGTAGTAGACCATCGCCGGAAGGGCCAGTGGCAGGTTCGTCAGACCGGTGTTGTTGGGGGAGTTGTTCACAGGGTTGGCACAGTTGAACAGTGCACCTGAGGTATTGGTGGCGAAGTTGTAGTCGTTGTACGCGCGGTTGTTGCCGACGCAGTACGGCCAGCCGTAGTTGCCAGGCTGGTTGAGCACGTCCCACTCGACGGTGTTCTCTGGACCGCGCGTCGCGCTCGCGGTGCCGGCGTCCGGGCCGTAGTTGGCCACCATGAGCTTGTGCGTCTTGGGGTCGATGCCGATCCGGAACGGGTTACGCATGCCCATGGCGTAGATCTCGGGCCGTGTGTTGGCCGTGCCCTGCGGGAACAGGTTGCCCGCGGGGATCGTGTACGTGCCGTCCGGCTGCGGGCGGATACGCAACACCTTGCCGCGCAGGTCGTTGGTGTTGGCCGACGTGCCCTGGGCGTCCCAGGCCGACCGGCCTGGGCGTTCGTCGATCGGGGTGTAGCCGTCGGAGGCGAACGGGTTGGTGTTGTCGCCGTTGGCCAGCCACAGGTCACCGGTCTGCTTGTCGAACACCATGCCGCCGCCGTGATGGCAGCACTCGGCCCGCTGCACCGGGACCTCCAGCACGACCTTCTCACTGGCCAGGTCGAGCGTGCTGTCCGGTTTGACCGTGAACCGGGAGAGCCGGTCGACGTCCTTGCCGGTGGGGGAGAAATACAGGTAGACCTGGCTGTTCGTGGCGAAGGCCGGATCCAGCGCGATGCCGAGCAGGCCACTTTCGTTGGAGGTGAACACGTTCAGGTGCGCCGCGGTGGTCACGCCACCGGTCGGGCGGATCGCCTTCACGTCACCGAGCCGGTCGATGTAGAACACGCGCCCGTCGGGGGCGATGTCCAGCATCATCGGGTTGGAGGTGTTGTCGTCGAGCGTGACCTTCTCGAAGCTCTTGTCCTGCGAGGCGGAGCAGTCCGCCGGGATCACGCCCGCGGCGGTCTGGATACCGCCGAGCAGCTGGTGCAGGAAGTTCGGCTCGGTGTAGCTCTCCTTGGTGTGCCCCAGGCCGGTGTACCAGGAGCGGCCGCCGTCGTAGTCCTGGCACCAGGTGATCGGGTGGTCGCTGCCCATCGTCCCGCCGGTGTAGGACTTCTCGTCCAGCTCGGCCAGCACGTGCACCTTGGAACGGGGGTTGGTCTGGTAGTCGTACCACTCGTCGGTCCGTGACCACAGGGTCGGCAGGCCCTGGGTGGACGGGTGCGCGGGGTCCTCGACCTTGACGGTCGCCTGCTGTGGCGCCGGATGCTGCTTGAAGTACGCGCCGACCAGCGAGCCGTACCAGGCCCAGCCGTATTCCGTGTCGGACGCGGCGTGCACGCCCGCGTAGCCGCCGCCGGCGCGGACATAGCGCTCGAAGGAGGCCTGCTGGGTGTCGTCGAGAACGTCGCCCGTGGTGGACAGGAAGATCACTACTTGGTAGCGGGCCAGGTTCGCGTCGGTGAAGGCTGTCGCGTCTTCTGTCGAATCGACCGTGAAGTTGTGCTCCTGGCCGAGTTTCTGGATGGCAGCGATGCCGTCCGGGATGGCGTCGTGCCGGAACCCGGCGGTCTTGGAGAACACGAGCGCCCGGAACGAAGGATCGTCCACGGGCGCGGCGGTGGCGATGGCCGGCACCACCGATAAACCTGCCAGCACGGCGGCCACAGCAGACACCACGCGTCTGCCCGCAGCCGCCATTTTTCTGCGGATCATCTACTCTCCCAACAGGAATCCGGGCCAACTACGTTGTTTCCCCGAAGCTGCGGATTTGTCCGCAATGCCTCCTTCCGTGCCCCGTAGTGCTCGGTCGCGGCTCTAATTTGTCCAGTGCCTGAACCAATTAACGGCACGGCGCTGACCACGTCAAGAGGCCCGGCGGGGATTGCCTGACCTGGGGATTTCGTTCGGCAGCTGAACGAAGTCGGCCGGCCGGCCGGCGAAGGCCGGTGATTTTGCCGATGCCGTGGCCCGGCTCGGCGTCCACCATTCCGGACGACGGTTCACGGGAGCCGCACACGCGGTTCTCTCCCTGTGCGGAAGGAACTCGGAGTGAAGCCACAGATTTCCAGCCCCACACCACAACGAGGTACCTGGGCGACACGGCTGACAAGAGCGGCCATGGCACTGGTGACCGCGTTGGCACTGGTCACCGGCGTCGGTACCGCGCCGGCCTTCGCCGATGAGATCGGTCAGGCTCCCACGGCGGCCAACATCACCGGCGACGGCAGCTTCAGCACGAGCTCCAGCGCCATCTTCGGCCAGTCGGGCTTCGGCGGCGGGACCGCGTACTACCCGAACACCGCCGGGAAGTACCCGGTCGTGGCCTTCGCTCCAGGCTTCCTTTCCGACTGGAACGCCCTCAACTGGCTCGGCCCGCGGGTGGCGTCCTGGGGCTTCGTCGTCGTGGGCGTCAACACCAACACCCCGTTCGACTTCCCTGACGCCCGCGGCGACCAACTGCTCGCGGCGCTGAACTGGGCGGTCAACTCGGCCCCGGCCGCGGTGCGCGACAAGGCCGACGGCAGCAGGCGCGGCGTGTCCGGCTGGTCCATGGGCGGCGGCGGCACACTCGAGGCACTCGCCAAGGACACCACCGGCACCGTCAAGGCCGGTGTCCCGCTCGCCCCATGGCACACCAACAAGACCTGGAGCAAGGTGACCGAGCCGGTGTTCATCATCGGCGGCCAGAACGACAGCGTCGCGGCACCCGCCTCACACGCCATCCCGTTCTACAACTCGCTGGGCGGCCCGAAGTCCTACCTCGAGCGCGCCGGCGCCGATCACTTCTTCCCGACCAAGTCGAACGGCACGGTCTCCCGGGCAGTCGTGTCCTTCTTCAAGCGCCACGTCAGCGCCGACACCCGGTTCACCCCGTTCCTCTGCGGGTTCTCCGGGCTCGACGTCTCGAACTTCCGCAGCAACAGCTGCTGAGGAAGGCCTGGCCGGGCCGAGGTCTGCCCACCATGGCCCGGCTAGGCCATCAGTCTTGTCAGCTCCACGCGGGATCGAACGCCCAGTTTGGCGAAGATGTTGCGCATGTGGTGGTCCACCGTCCGGGTGCTGATCAGCATCCGGACGGCCACTTCCCGGTTCGTCGCGCCTTCGGCCACCAGTTGGGCGATACGGATCTGGTGCGGCGTCAGCGTCCCGACGGTCTGGGCATCGCGGGGCAGGACCTGGTGCCCGGCGGCGCGTAGTTCGGCGGCGGCCTGCTCGGCCCATGGCCGGGCGTCGAATCGCTCGAATGTGGACAGTGCGTCGTGCAGGACTTCTCTGGCTGCCTTGGGTTTTCGCCTGCGGCGCAGGTACTGGCCGAAGAGCAGCCGGGTACGGGCCAGGTCGAATTCGCCGGTACCCAGTACGTGGTGCTCCACTGCGGCACGGAAGTGCGCTTCGGCTTCGTCGGTGTTGTCGGTGAGCAACGCGTGGCACCGGGCCGAGAGCGCCAGCCAGTGCGGGCTGCCGGTACTGCCGGCCCAGGAGTCGTAAACCTTGAACGCCTCGACGGCGAGCGTCCGCCGCCCGCACCGGACGGCGGCTTCGACGAGGTGTGGTGTGGCCGCGACCTGCACGGTGAGATGTCCGCTGCCGCTGCGATCGGTGATCATTGCCTGCAGGCGCGTGACCACGTCCGGGTATCGCCCGTCGGCCAGGTCGAGCGCGGCCAGTGCCCAGTTGCCGAATGCTTTCGCGCGGCCGATGCCGTCGCCGGTCAGATGGGCCGCGGTCTCCTGCAGGCGTAGGAGGCAGCTCTCCCGGTCGCCGGTCATCGCGGCGAGTACCGCGAGCAGGGCCAGGTAGTTGCCGGCCAGGTTGTCCTGCCCGCTCTCGCGGGCCAGCCGGAGCCCTTCCAGCCCGGCTGTCGCGTTGTCGTAGCGGCCGAGCGCGAACTCTGCCAGCGTGGCGGCCTCCATCGCCTGGGGGAGCGCCGACACGTCGCCGTCCGCCTTCGCGGTCCGGATCGCACGAGTGGCCAGCCGGAGTGCCTGCGCCTCGGAGCCCCGGAAGATCGCGACCATGCTGGTCCGGGTCAGCGTGTCGGTGTCGTCGAGGGTGGGAACAAGGTCGAACAGCCGTCGTGACGGGCCAACCGCCCGGCTGTGGTCGCCACGGAAGGTCGCTGACAGCGTGGCGAAGTGGTCGAACATCGACTGGACGACAGCAGGCTCGTCCGGGCGTCGCAGTGCCAGCGCCTGCCGTGCGATCTCGGGATAGCGGGAGTAACCGCCAGACAGGCACAAAGCCTCGCCTGCACGCATGAACGCGCCCAGGGCGAGGTACCGGTCGCGAGTCGCCAGATCGTCGGCTGCCGCCAGGAGCGTGCGACGGGCCGTGTCGGGCAAGCCGGCCCGCAGTTCGATCTCACCGGCCAGAACCTTGGACTGTGCCCGGACAGCTACGGAAACCACCATCGTGGGGACACGGCGGACCAATGTCCGTGCCCGGTTCGGTTCACCCGCGCGCCACGCGTGCCGGGCCGCGGCGATCAGTCTGGTGGCGGCCGTGTCCGCGTCGCTGGTCAGATCCGCGGCCCGTTCCAGTGCCTGTGACCAGGTGGCGTGATCCGGTGCAGGCTCGGCCGCGGCCCGTTCCAGTTCGGCGGCGAGCTGGTCGTCGGGACCATTCGCCGCGGCGGCGCGGTGCAGAACATGCCGCAGCGGTTGCCTTCTGGGGTCCACGGCCTGAGCGAGGCATTGGTGAGCCGCTGTGCGCTGGGCGAGCGGTGCCTCGTGGTACGCGACTGCGCGGAGCAGCGGCTGCGGGAACACCACGGTCGTGCCCTCGGCGCGAACCAGCCCGGCGGACTCCGCAGGCTCCAGAGCCGCGATGTCCACGCCGCTCACGGCCGCCGCCCGAAGCAGGGTGTCCACATCGGACTGATCATCGATGGCTGCCAGCAGGACCAGCCATCGGGTGTCGGCCGGCAGCCGGTCCAGCCGGGCCCGGTACGCGCGGCGTAAACCGCTGTGCGGGGCCAGCACTTGTGGCGCTGGCAGGTCTCCCCGGAGCTGGCCGGGCGTCAGCGATTCGGCCAGCTCCATCAGTGCTCGCGGATTGCCTTTCGCCGATTCGGCCACAACCGTGCGCACACCCGGATCGGGCACGGTGGTCCGGATGATTTCACGGCTCGCCTCCTGGCTGAGTGCCGCGAGCCGATGTGCGGGAATGCCGGGCATTGTTCTGCCGGTTTCGTCGCAATAGGCAAGAAGTATCCCGATACGCTCGCCCTGTATCCGTCTGGCGACAAAGGACAATACGTCGAGCGACGGTTCGTCCAGCCAGTGCGCGTCGTCCACGGCACACAGCAGTGGGCGTTCCCGCGCCGCTCGGCGAAACAGCCGAAGCACTTGGGCCGACAGGGCGAGCCCACCGTCCGCCCCGCCTTCCAGGGCCTGCGTGATCCGCAGAGCCTCAGCGGATACCTGCTCTGGCATGGCATCGAGCAGGTGATGCAGTGCGGCGAACCGGACGCCTGCGGCTGCCTCGTGCCCGGCGATGGAGAGAACGGTGAAGCCGGTCGCCCCGGTGACGGCGAACCGGACGAGCGCGGTCTTCCCGATACCCATGTCCCCGTGGAATGCCAGCGCTCCGCCTGCTGCATGGGCAATACCGGACAGCAGCGCGGTGAGCCTTTCGCATTCCCGTTGCCTGCCAGGCAACGGAATTCTCTGCGGCGATGCAGACAACACAGCAAAAGCGTACCCACGCCGAATGGCTATCGGAAGCGACTGTGAGAACCGTGAGGCATTGCCAAAGCCGTTTCGTGCGAGCGTGACAAATAAAACGAAAACCGGCCGCGCCCAAGGGCCACGGCCGGTTCCGGTGGGAGCGGTGGTCAGATCTTCATGCCGTGCTCGATGGACTCGATGATCCTGGGCCGCAGTTCGGCGGCGCTGATGATCGCGTCCACCGAGCCGACCTCGACCGCGCGCTGAATACTGTGCACACGGTCGAACTCGGCGGCGACCTCACCGAGTTTCTCGGCACGGACGGAGGACTGGACCTCGGCGAGCTGCGCGTTGAGCGCGGCACGCTCGGCGCCGCTGACCGCTGCGACCTGCGCCTGGAGTTCGGTCACGCGTGGGTCGGTCGCGGTCCGGTTGTTCACGTCGCCGGAGAACACCACAGCCGCCGCGGGCGCACCGCCGAGCACGGAGGCGAACGAGCCCTCCAGCGCCAGCACGGTCATGTTCGGGTTGAGTGCCTTGGAGAACACCACGAACGCACCGCCGTGGTACCGGGAGATCACGCAGAAGACGATCGGTCCCTCGAAGTTGACGATCGCCCGGCCGATCTCCGCGCCGTACTCCAGTTGCAGCTTGCGCATCGACTCCGGCGAGCCGTCGAACCCGGACAGGTTCGCCAGCACGACCAGCGGCCGGTTACCGGATGCCGAGTTGATCGCCCGCGCGGTCTTCTTCGACGACCGTGGGAACAGGGTGCCCGCGGTGTAGGTGTCCGGGCCGTCGGTGGGAGGGAAGCCGCGGCGGGGCACTGCGCGCGACTCGATCCCGACCAGGCAGACCGGCCAGCCGCCGATGTGCACGTCCTGCACGGCCGAAGTGTCGGCGTCGGCCATGCCCGCCCAGCGCTCCAGCACCGGGTGGTCCTGGTCGGACAGCGCACGCATCACCGTGCGGATGTCGAAGGGCTTCTTGCGGTCCGGGTTGTGCTGTGCGGAGAAGATCTCCCCGACAGTGCTGAAGTCGCTGCCCGCGATCGTGTGCGGGAAGCTGGAGACGTCACGGTCGACCGGGTCTGTGGTTTCGGTCTTGCGCGGCGTCGTCTCGCCGGGCACCACGTAGGTGTGGTCGTAGTGCGCCATCAGCACGTCGCGTGCGGCCGGCAGGTTCGGCGCCCAGTACTGCGCCTGGCCGTTCGGGCCCATCACCCGGTCGTAACCGCCGATGCCGTAGTTGTCCTCGGCCGACACACCACCGGAGAAGTCCAGCGACTGCTTGCCGGTCAGCACCATCGCCGAGTCGGGCGTCATCACGAGAATGCCCTTGGTGTGCATGAGCATTGTCGCTTCGGCGTTCCAGTACGGCTGGGCGCCGACGTTGATCCCGGCGACCACGATGTTGATCTCGCCGCCGTCCTGGGTGAACGTGACGATCCGCTTGAGCGCGGCGGCGACCCAGTCCATGTTCTCGGTGCCCGAGGACATCGAGATCCGCGCACCCGCCGAGAGCGCGAACCACTCCAGCGGAACCCGCATCCGCTCGGCCAGGTCGAGCGCGGCGATCACCCGTGAGCACTCCGGCTCCGACAACGCGCCGAGCGCCTTCGTCGGGTCGCCGAGCAGCACCACGCGGGTTACGCCTTCAGGACACCGCGAAGTCGGCGTCGTGACAACACCCGCGACGATCGCAGCAGTGTTCTTGCCCTTGGGCCGGTCCACTGGCACAAGGGCGCCGTCGACGAGATCGTGCTCGACGAAGCTGCCGCTCGGTCCGGCAAGCAGATCCGTCAACTCGTACGGGTAGACGTTCCCGCGTCGCGCCGCGCGCAGCACCTTCTGGCGGTAGTCGTCCAGCGGCTGCACCAGTTCCGTCGACGGCTCACCGACGTCCAGACGCGCGCCGTTGCCGTTGCCCGAGTCGATGGTGATCCGCGCGGCCACCTCGATCAGCTCACCGGTGTCGGCGCGCTGCCGGGCCAGGAACTGGACCTCCTCCAGTCCGGCGCCCGCGGTGGTCGGCAGGATGCGCTGGACGAGCGTGTTGAGTTCGTCCGCGGTCAGTTCGGTCGCCGGCCAGACGTACATCATGATCCGGTTGGTGTCGAACCGCTTGTTCTGCGGGCGTTGCGCCTGGATGTTGCGGATCGAGTCGAGACACGCGGTGATCGCGTCCTCCACCGCGGGCAGGGCGACCAGGCGCCCGTCGGTCTCACGCAACGGCGTGAGGTCGCGGACCTGGGCCATGGCGAAGAGCCGCTCGTCGGCCGGGTTGCTCTTGGCGACCGCCTTGAAGAGGTAGATCTCCTCGTCCGCGGACGGCAGCCGGGTCAGCTCGAACTCGCGCAACCGCTGCAGTTGCAGGCGTTGCGCGATCTGCGGGTGCAGGCCACGGATCAGCCGGTCCTCCACGAAACCCGTGCCATCGGGCCGGAACGTGAAGTGGTGGTGCATCACCGCGCCGCTGGTGCCGGCGACAGTGGTGGTGATCCGGCGGACGCCCGCGGGCAGGGAACGCTCGGCCATGAGCTCCCCGAGCCGCACCGCCATCGTGTCGGCGTCCGGCTGGTCTTCCCACGTGACATAGAGATCAGCGACGAGCCCGCGTTCGGCGACGTCGGCGGCGAACGTACCGACCGCGCCGATCGCGTCGGGCAGCGCGGCGATGTCGACGGCGGTGGTGACCACACGCGTCACCCCAGCTGCACCGGTGTGCTCAGCGGTGACGAACCGGCAGCCCGCGCTGTCGCGCGCAGTGACCTCGGACAACCCGCGATTGCCGTAGTAGCGGCGAGTCAGCACCTCCAACAGCGGCGCGTGGTCGCCGCTGCGCCCGATCCGCTGGCCGACCATCCGTACCAACGGCTCAGCAGTGGCCACCATGGCCTGGATCCGCTCGGCACGGTCCGGCGCGTCCGGATTCTGGTCCAGGTAACGCAACTCGTTGCGGACAGCCGCGTAGACCCTGGCACGGTTGCGGCGCAACAGCGGCTGGGCGAACCAACGGAACACCACACCGCGGGCCAGGTCCGACACCGCGGGGAACCGCACCTGTGTGGCCGCAACCAAGTGCTCCAAGGTGAGCCCGGCACGCTCGCTCAATGACTCCAGCGGCGGTGCCCCGGCCAGCCAATGCCTCAGCAGCTCCGAGACGACCGCGACGTCGGCCGACATCCGTTGCTGCGCAAGGAAGATCCGGAAGACCGCGGCTTCCAGCTCCGGCGTGCGGTCCAGCTCGGCGATGCCGTAGTGGCCGAGCACCCGCTTCAGCTTGGCCTGGAAGCCTTCGGTGACACCGGCTCGCTCGACATCCAGGCTCTGCAGGTAGCTGTGGAAGAACTCGCGCGGGCTGTGTACCGGGCTGCCTGGTTCCTCAAGCTCGCCGCCCGGCTTGTTGCGGCTGAGCTCCGACAGGTCGGCGAACACCGTCAGCAGGTCGAGCTCGCCCGGCAGCGGCCGGCCACCGACCTCGGCCCGTGCGGCCAGATACCCGGTCAGCACACGCTTGCGGTCCTGCGGGTCGACGTCAAAGCCCAGCAGCAGGCTGCGCAGGTCTTGCAGACCGCGCTCGACCCGCTCGGCCGCGGACACGTCCAACGGCTCGGCAGGCAGATCGATCTCGACGGTTTCGTCCGCGCCAGCGGCTTCTTCTTCGGCACCTTCGTCCGCGAGGGGCTCCAAGCGCATCAGCGGGGCGCCGGTCTCGACCTGGCTTCCCACTGACACAGGGCATTCACGGACCCGGGCACGGAACGGCGCACGCAGCACCGTCTCCATCTTCATGCTTTCAAGCACCAGGATCGGCGCGCCCGACTCGACCTCGTCGCCGACGGACAACGGCGTCGCGACCACCAACGCGGGCGCCGGGGAGCGGACGACACCGCCCTCGTCCCGGCTGATCCGGTGGGTGATGCCGTCGACCTCGACCAGGTGGGTCGGCCCGTGTGTGGCCGAGACCAGCCGGAACCGGCGGCCGTTGACCACGATCTGGCCGGTGTGCTCGTCGAACCGGTCGATCTCGACGTCGGCCGAGTGCACGTCCGAGGCGCCGGACAGGATGCCGACGCGGAACCGCTTCTGACCGACGCGGGCCACGCTCACGCGGTAACCGGCACCGCGGAGTTTGAGGTCCAGCGGACGGCCGCTCTCGTGCTGCACCTGCGGGCGCCCGCCGTGCGCGGTGGACAGCAGCCGCTGACAGCTGACCTCCTCCTCGTCCTGGTAGGCCTCGATCGCGGCTGCGGCCAGGGCGATCGCGGAGTGCCGGTGGGTGACCAGGCGGCCTTCGGCGCGTACGCGGTCGATCCAGCCGGTGTCGGCGCTCGCGTCGATCACCTCGGGCTGGTCGAGCAGGTCGAGCACGAAGCTCTTGTTGGTCGCGCCGCCTTCGATGATCACGATCGTCTCGGCCATCGCGCGGCGCAGCCGGGCCAGCGCCTCGTCCCGGTTGCGGCCGTAGGCGATGATCTTGGCGATCATCGAGTCGAAGTCGGCCGGGATGCTGTCGCCTTCGCTGACACCGGTGTCGACACGGATGCCAGGGCCGGCGGGCAGCGCCAGCCGCGCGATACGGCCGGGGGACGGGGCGAAGTCGCGGTCCGGGTCCTCGGCGTTGAGCCGTGCTTCCACCGCGTGGCCCAGTTCGGCCGGCTGCGGGCCTTCGAGCTTGCCGCCGCCTGCCACGTGCAGCTGCAGTTTGACCAGGTCGGTGCCGGTGGTGATCTCGGTGATCGGGTGCTCGACCTGCAGCCGGGTGTTGACCTCGAGGAACGCGAACAGCTTCTCGCCCGGGTGGTACAGGAACTCGACAGTGCCCGCGCCGCGGTAGTCCACGGCCAGCGCCAGCCGCTCGGCCGACGCCTTCAGCTCAGCGGTCTGCTCGAGGGACAGCACCGGTGAGGCGGACTCCTCGATGATCTTCTGGTTACGCCGCTGCACGGAGCAGTCCCGCACGCCCAGCGCCCACGCGGTGCCCTGCCCGTCGGCGATGACCTGGACCTCGACGTGCCGGGCGCCGGTGACCAGGCGCTCCAGGAAGACCACGCCGGAACCGAAGGCACGCAACGCTTCCTGGCTCGTGCGCTCGTAGGCGTCGGCCAGGTCATCGGCTGAGGCGACCATCCGGATGCCGCGCCCGCCACCACCCGCGGTCGCCTTGAGCATCAACGGGTAGCCGATCTCGGTGCCGGCTCGCAGTGCGTCTTCGAGGGTGGCGACCTCGCCACGGCTCCACGGCGCGACCGGGACGCCCACTTCCTCGGCGATCAGCTTCGCGCCGATCTTGTCGCCGAGCTTGCGCATTGCGTCCGCGCTCGGGCCGACGAAGGTCACGCCGATCTTGTCGCACAGCTCGGCGAACGCCGGGTCCTCGGCCACGAACCCCCAGCCGACCCACGCGGCGTCGGCCCCGGTTTCCACCAGTGCCCGCTCCAGCACGGCGTGGTCGAGGTAGGGACGCGCCGAGGCGGGGCCCAGCGAGTACGCGATGTCCGCCTCGCGGACGAACGTCGCTGTGCGGTCCGCGTCGGTGTAGAGCGCGACCGTCTCGATCCGCGTCCCGGTCTCCGCTGACAGATCCCGCACGGCGTGGATGAGCCGCATCGCGGCCTCTCCCCGGTTGACGATGGCGACACGACTGAACACCGGCTGAGCCTCCAAGTACCCACAACACAGAAGGCGACGTCCGGATCTCGGAGCGCCGCCTGACACATACCTGACTACCCTGCTGGATTACCGGTGGGTACAGCTATGTGCCGAACCGCGCGTGCCGGAGCCACTGCATTGTAGGTTCCCTACAAAAGGCGACCCAGGCCACACCGTGCGGCAGGCGAATCGCGCAAGGTCTGCCACAAACAGTGCTCTGCGTAGGCCGATTTTTACCAAACGCCTGATCAGTTCGTAGGGATCTTGTAACTTCCTGCCGGTGGACAACCTGACGGCCGGCCAGCACGAACGCGTACGCAACCTGATCCGGCGCAGCCCGGCGTTCATCGGCAGGAGAGTCGTGGTCCATGAGGACAGGGTGCAGGTCCTCGCGCCCGACGAGCTCGAAATCGGGCTCGCCCCGCTGCTCGACGCCGTGACCGACGCCCCGCCCGACCAGTGGCCGGACCTGATCGACGAGCGCCTGGAGCGGATAGTCAGCGTCCTGACCGGCGGCGCGCCGGAGCTCGACGGTCCGACGGAGTTGTTACTCGACCGCATCTACGTACGCCTGCGCCCAGTCGAAGGCAGCCCGGTGGAGTGGTGGACCTACGCACGGGAGATCGCGCCCGGCCTGCTCGTCGTGTTCGCGCTCGACCATCCAGACCTCATGAGCATCCTCAACGACGCCCAGGTCCAGCGCCACGGCATCGACACCCTCTACGACGCAGGCATGGACAACCTGTGCGGACAGCTGCCGGACTCGTACAACGTCAGCGACGACGGCGTGTATGTCCTCAGGGGCAACGACTACACAGCCTCGCTGGTGCTGGTCATGCCCTGGGTGGTCGAGGCCACGACCGGTGCCCCCGACTTCCCGTACGGCGTGCTTGTCGCAATGCCCAACCACGGCACGCTGATCTTCCACATCATCCGCGACGCCCCCGGAGCCCAGTTCGCGGTGGGCGAGATCGCACGGCTCGCCGACGCCTACTACGAGGAGATCCCCGGCGGCCCCGCCCTGCTCACCCCAGCCGTGCACTGGTGGCGCCCCGGTGCCGGATTCCTCGAGCCAATCGCCCACGCAGGCCCCCAGAACGACGTCATCGGCGAGGACACCGTCACCTACTACCCAGCCGATTTCACCGAACTGCTGACGGAATTGCGCTGAGTCAACCGTTTGGTAGGCGGGCCGTCACGCTGTGCGCGACCACTGCCTCAAAACGCTGTACCGGAGTCAGATGCCTGCTTTGTTCGGCTTTGAATGCCCGGCCGAGAGCTGTCCGGTCCGAAGGGGACAGTGATTTCCGGAGTTCGTTGAGCAGCGAACGTTCCTCGTCACGGATGTGCGCGCTGATCGTTTCCTCCAGCGCGAGCAGGTCCTGTTCGGACAAGGAGACAAGGTCGGCGCTGATCTCGGTTCGCCGATGCAGAACTCGTTCGGTGGCGGTGAAGTGCGCGGTGAGCATGGCCGAGAGCTCGGCGAGCACCTTGGCCCGGTCGGCGTCCTCGTTGCGCAGCTCCCGCAGAAGGTGCTCGATGCGGCGGTGGTCGTCGAGGATGACCTCGATCAGATCCGTCCCGGCCGGGCGGCGGGAACCAGAGGCGGGACGCATCCAGCCGAAGGTCAGCTCCACTGCCTGACGCCAGTGGGCGTACTCGGTGTCCCGACGCGCCGGGGACATGGCGGGCTGCCATTGGCCGGCCCGGTGCCAGTTGCGTCGCAGGCCTTCCAGGTCCGGCCAGTACCCCACCGACAGACCGGCTGCGTAGGCCGCGCCGAGCGAGACGGTCTCGGCCACCATCGGGCGGACCACCGGCACATCGAGGACGTCCGCGATGAACTGCATGAGCAGGTTGTCCGCGGTCATGCCGCCGTCGACCTTGAGCGTGGACAGCGCCAGGCCCGAGTCGGCGTTCATCGCGTCGACCACCTCGCGGGTCTGCCAGCCGGTCGCCTCCAGGACCGCGCGGGCCAAGTGCCCCTTGGTGATGTACGACGTGAGACCGGCGATCACACCACGGGCCTCGCTGTGCCAATGTGGCGCGAACAGCCCGGAGAACGCGGGCACGATGTAACAGCCGCCGTTGTCCTCCACTGTCCGGGCAAGGGTTTCGATCTCCGGGGCGCTGCTGATCAGCTCCAGGCCGTCCCGGAACCACTGCACGAGCGAGCCGGTCACCGCGATCGAGCCTTCCAGCGCGTACACCGCGGGCTCGTCGCCGATCTTGAACCCGACCGTGGTCAGCATTCCGTGGGTGCTCAGCACCAGGTTCTGGCCGGTGTTGAGCAGCAGGAAACTGCCTGTGCCGTAAGTGCATTTCGCCTCGCCGGGGGCGAAACAGGTCTGGCCGAACAACGCCGCCTGCTGGTCGCCGAGCGCCGCCGCGATCCGGATCCCGGGCACCACAGTGGCCGTGGTGCCGTAGACCTCTGTGGACGACCGGATCTCGGGCAGCATCGCGTGCGGGATGTCGAAGAACGCCAGCAACTGCGGATCCCACGCCAGGGTGCGCAGGTTCATCAGCATGGTCCGGCTGGCGTTGGTGACATCGGTGATGTGCAGGCCGCCGGTGAGGTTCCAGATCAGCCAGCTCTCGATCGTGCCGAACAGCACCTCGCCACGTTCGGCCCGTTCCTGCAGCCCAGGCGTCTGGTCCAGCAGCCAACGGATCTTGGGCGCGGAGAAGTACGTCGCCAACGGCAGGCCACACAGTTCGCGAACGCGCTTCGCGCCGGGCTCCTTCTCAAGCTGTTCGATCATGCCGTCCGTGCGCGTGTCCTGCCAGACGATCGCGCGGCCGACCGGCACTCCCGTTCGCCGGTCCCACAACACGGTGGTTTCACGCTGGTTGGCAATCCCCAGCCCGACCACCTGCTCCGCACTCGCCCCAGCCTGCGCCAGTGCTTCGGGAACAATCTTGCTGAGATTGCGCCAGATCTCGGTCGCGTCGTGCTCCACCCAGCCAGGCCGAGGGAAATGCTGCTGGTGCTCCCGCTGAACCACGGACACCAATCGCCCTCGCGCATCGAACAGAATGCACCGAGTCGACGTAGTGCCCTGATCAATCGACATCACATAGCGCTGCATGTCACCACCGTGTTGGACTGCCCTCGCTTCGCTCGGGCGGGCTTGGTCGCCAAAGCCGGCCATTTCCACCCCACCCCACGCAACCGGCTTCTTCGCTCGGGGCTCGCCGCCGCTGTGGGCGGGGCGATGCCGGGCGTGTTGCGGTGCGTAAATGACCAGCGCGACCAAGCCGGAGACTCAGTCATCGACTCACCACCGTGAAGCTCCGAGATCTCGTGAAACTGCGCGTGCGGCGTCGCGGACAAAGCCGAGCAAGCTTGGTTTGGGGCTGCCGTCCGGGTCGCAGAGGCGTTCCACCGCGCCGGAGATTCCCATCGCGCCGACGACTATGCCGCCGTGACCCCTGATCGGGGCCGCGATCCCGGCCTCGCCGGGGGTCATCTCGCCGAGTTCGCTCGCCCAGCCCGCTTCCCGGACCTTGGCCAGCGCACGTTTGACCGCTGTGGGCGACGCCAGGGTGCGCCGGGTGTAGGCCTCCAGTTCGCCGCCGCGCAACGATGCCACGAGGGTCACGTCGAAGGCCAGCAGGACTTTGCCGAGTGCGGTCGCGTGCAATGGCAGCATTGCACCGACGTCGAGAGTCTGCAGGGAGTCGTCCGGCCGGAAGACGTGGTGCACCACGAGCACCCGGCCTTCCAACGGCGCTCCGATCCGGACGGCTTCGCCGCTGCGCGCCGCGAGTGCGTCGGCCCAGTTGATGGCCCGTGAGCGCAGCTCGTTGACGTCGAGGTAGCTGGTGCCGAGGTGCAGCAGGGCCGCGCCGAGCTGGTACTTGCCGGTGTCCCGGTCCTGCTCGACGAACCCGACGCCCTGCAGGGTGCGCAGGATGCCGTGCGCGGTGCCCTTGGCCAGCTCCAGCGACTCCGCGATCTCACCCACGCCGAGCCGGCCGGAGCCGCGGGCCAGCAGCCGCAGGATCGCCGCGGCTCGTTCGATCGACTGGATGGGACCCGGCACGCCGCGACCCTAACTCCACCGGCTGTGATTCGACAATGTCGAACAGCCTCCGCGAGCGTTCGACAATGTCGACCTCACCTCGTTGACCTGGTCTTTCCACGATCTTAACGTTCGCTCCGCCAGGGGAACCGGGTGTCCTTTGTGGAGGAAAGCAATGGTGCGAAACCTCAGGGCCCGCGGGCTCGGCGGCGAGATGGCCGCCGAGTTCGTGGGTACGATGATCCTCATCCTGTTCGGGTGCGGGGTGGTGGCCCAGGTCGTGGCCGCCGGGATCGGTGATCACGACAGCATCGCCTGGGCCTGGGGGCTGGGCGTCACGCTGGGCGTGTACGTCGCCGCCAAGATCAGCGGAGCCCATCTCAACCCCGCGGTGACGGTCGCTCTGGCGGTGTTCAAAGGCTTCTCGTGGCGCAAGGTCGCGCCCTACGCCCTGGCCCAGACCGCCGGCGCCTTCCTGGCCGCGATGCTGGTGCGCTGGAACTACACCGAGGTGCTCAACGCCAAGGACCCCGGGCTGACGATCAAGACCCAGGGCGTGTTCTCGACGTTGCCGGGTAACGGCACGCTTCCGGTCGGTGACTGGGGTGCCTTCCGCGACCAGATCATCGGCACCGCGATCCTGGTCCTGGTCATCTTCGCCATCACCGACCTGCGCAACTCCTCGCCGCTGGCCAACATGACCCCGCTGCTCGTGGGGCTCTCCGTGGTCGCGATCGGCATGGCCTGGGGTACGAACGCCGGGTACGCCATCAACCCCGCCCGGGACTTCGGGCCGCGGCTGGCGTCCTGGCTCACCGGCTACGAGACCGCGTTCACCGACCAGTACGGCTTCCCGTACTGGTGGATACCCGTCGTCGCCCCGGTGATCGGCGGCCTGATCGGCGCCGCGATCTACAAGTACTTCATCGAGAAGTTCCTGCCCGCCGAGGACGAAATCCAAGCCGCTCCGGCGCCCGCCAAAGACCTCCAGCCGTCGGCCTGAGAAGGAGAACCTCCATGCCGGACTTTGTCGCAGCCGTCGACCAGGGCACCACCAGCACCCGGTTCATGATCTTCGACCACGGTGGCAACGAGATCGCCCGCCACCAGCTCGAGCACGAGCAGATCATGCCCAAGCCGGGCTGGGTCGAGCACGACCCCACCGAGATCTGGGAACGCACCCGCTCGGTGATCGAATCCACTTTCACCAAGACCAATCTGTCCGTGTCCGACCTGGCCGCGCTCGGGATCACCAACCAGCGCGAGACCACTGTGGTGTGGAACCGCCGGACCGGCCGCCCGTACTGCAACGCGATCGTGTGGCAGGACACCCGTACCGACCGCATCGCGGCCGAACTGGAGCGCAGCGGCAAGGGCGACGTGATCCGCCGCAAGGCCGGGCTGCCTCCGGCGACCTACTTCTCCGGCGGCAAGCTGCAGTGGATCCTGGAGAACATCGAGGGAGTCCGGGCGGACGCGGAGAACGGCGAAGCGCTGTTCGGCACCACCGACACCTGGCTGCAGTGGAACCTGACCGGTGGGACGGACGGCGGCCAGCACGTCACCGACCCGACCAACGCCAGCCGCACCATGCTGATGGACCTGGAAACCCTGGCGTGGGACGACGAACTGCTCTCGTTCTTCGGCATCCCGGCCGCGATGCTGCCGGAGATCAAACCGTCCTCCGGACACTTCGGCACCACCAGGGCCAACGGCCCGCTGCACGGCGAGGTGGCGATCACCGGCGACCTCGGCGACCAGCAGGCGGCCACCGTCGGCCAGGTCTGTTTCCGGCCCGGCGAAGCCAAGAACACTTACGGCACAGGCAACTTCCTGTTGCTCAACACCGGTCACGAGCTGGTGCGTTCCAAGCACGGCCTGCTCACCACCCTGTGCTACCAGTTCGGTAACGACAAGCCGGTCTACGCCCTGGAAGGCTCGATCGCGGTCACCGGCTCGGCCGTGCAGTGGCTGCGTGACCAGTTGGGCATCATCAACGGCGCGGCCCAGAGCGAGACGCTGGCGTCGCAGGTCGCCGACAACGGCGGGATCTATTTCGTGCCAGCGTTCTCAGGCTTGTTCGCGCCGTACTGGCGGTCCGACGCACGTGGCGCCATCGTCGGACTCACCCGCGCGACGACCAACGCGCACGTGGCCAGGGCGACGCTGGAGGCGATCTGCTACCAGAGCCGGGACGTGGTCGAGGCCATGCAGAACGACTCCGGCGTGACCCTCGATGTGTTGCGTGTGGACGGTGGCGTGACGGCCAACCAGCTGTGCATGCAGATGCAGGCGGACGTTCTCGGCGTGCCGGTGTCCAAGCCGGTGGTCGCGGAGACCACCGCGCTCGGTGCCGCCTACGCGGCCGGGCTGGCCGTCGGGTTCTGGAAGTCCACCGATGAGCTGGAACAGAACTGGAACGAGGACCGTCGCTGGCAGCCGACGTGGAGCGACGAGCAGCGTGAAGAGGGCTACGCGGGCTGGAAGAAAGCTGTCGGCCGCACGCTCGACTGGGTCGACGTCAACTAGGAGATGAACATGCCTTCCGTACCACTTTCCCCGCGATACCGCGTTGAGGCGCTGCAGAAGCTGAGCACCCAGCAAGTCGACGTCCTGGTCATCGGTGGCGGCGTCACCGGGGCCGGGATCGCGCTCGACGCCGCCAGCCGCGGACTGTCGGTCGGGCTGGTCGAAGCCCGGGACTTCGCCGCGGGGACGTCGAGCCGGTCCAGCAAGCTGATCCACGGCGGCCTGCGTTACCTGGAGCAGCTCGACTTCAAACTGGTGCGGGAGGCGTTGAAGGAACGTGGGCTGTTGCTCACGAAGCTGGCTCCCCACCTGGTGCGCCCGGTGAAGTTCCTTGTGCCGCTGCGGCACCGGGTGTGGGAGCGCGGCTACATCGGCGCCGGCGTGATGCTCTACGACACCCTGGGTGGGGCACGCGCCCTGCCACGGCATCGTCATCTCAGCCGTCGTCACGCCTTCGAGGTCGCACCAGCCCTCGCGCCGGATGCCCTGATCGGTGCAATCCAGTACTACGACGCACAGGTAGACGACGCCCGGCACACCATGACGATCGCGCGTACCGCCGCGGAACTCGGTGCCTCCGTTCTCACCAGGACACGGATGACCGAACTGCTGCGTGACGGCGACAAGGTCATCGGCGCGCACGTCCGCGATCTGCAGAGCGGCACGGAGTTCGACATCCGGGCCCGTGTCGTGGTCGCCGCGACCGGCGTGTGGAGCGACGAGATGTCGAAGGCCGCCGGAATCCCCGCGCCCTTCACCGTCCGGGCCTCGAAAGGCATCCACCTCGTGGTGCCCAGGGAGAAGATCGACCTGGACACCGGGCTGATCCTGCGGACAGAGAAGAGCGTGCTGTTCGTCATCCCGTGGGGCCGGCACTGGATCGTCGGTACCACCGACACACAGTGGAACCTCGACCTCGACCACCCGGCTGCCAGCCGCGCGGACGTCGACTACGTGCTCGACCATGTGAATGCCGTGCTGCGTAAGCCAATCACGCGTGACGACATCGAAGGCGTGTATGCGGGCCTGCGGCCGTTGCTCGCCGCGAAAGCCGCTGAGACGACCAAGCTGTCCCGTGAGCACGCAGTCGCCAATCCTGTGCCAGGCCTGGTACTCATCGCGGGCGGGAAGTACACGACCTACCGCGTGATGGCCGAGGACGCCGTGGACGTCGCGGCCAAGAACATCGCCGGCGCGGTGAAGGTTTCCCGGACCAGTGAGCTGCCGATCGTGGGCGCCGAGGGCTACCACGAGCTGTGGCGCGACCGGCAGGACCTCGCCCGCCGCACGGACATCCCGCTGGACCGAGTCGAACATCTGCTGCAGCGCTACGGAACCGCGATCCACGATCTGCTGTGGCTGATCGGCGAACAACCCGATCTCGGCACACCGATCCCCGGCGCCGAGGAGTACCTCAAGGCCGAGGCGGTGTACGCGGTCTCCCATGAGGGCGCCCTGCACCTGGAGGACGTCCTCACACGCCGGACCCGGATCTCCATCGAACAAAGGGATCGCGGTGTCAGGGCGGCCACCGAGGTAGCCGCCCTGATCGCACCCCTGCTGGACTGGGACGACGCCAAACGGCAGCACGAGCTCGAGAGCTACCTCTCCCGCGTGCACGCCGAACGGTCCGCCCAGGAACAACCAGACGACGCCACAGCCAACGCCACCAGGCTCAGCTTCGTGCAGTGTTAATTGTCCTCGCTCCGCTCGGACGGGCTTTGTCGCCAAAGCCGGGCGCTGTTACATGCCGACCCCCTACGGGGGCCGCCCACCCCCAACCGCGGTCCACCCCGCCCCACGCAACCGACAACTTCGCTGTAGCCTCGTCCCAGCCCGGCCGGGGCGATGTCGGGCGTGTTGCGAGGCGTAAATGACCAGCGCGACAAAGCCGATACACCGTTTGACTTCCGTCAGGAACTCACTAGCTCATAGGGCGCTTGCCGAGCGCTGCGGCGGGACCTCGGCACCGAGTTCGGCGGAGAACAAGCGCATCAACGGAGGCAGCCGGTAGGTGTCGCGTTCGACCCATTCGGCGAGGCCGAGATCGACCAGGCGGTCCAGTGCGGCCTCGGCTCGCATGGCGCCGACGCCGATCGCGGCGGACGCCTCGGTGATGCCGCAGACCTCGAAGCCGGGCCGGCCCAGCAACCGGAAGGCGGCGGCTGCCAGCGGGTCCTGGCCGACCGGGTCGAACGCCGAGGAGTACAACGCCCGGATCGACTCCCCGCCGAAGCTGAGCTCGTCCAGGCGGTGCTGCTCGGAGGCCAGCCGGCGGGCCAGCCAGCACAACGACCGGGCCGGGCGGTAGGCCAGGATCGTGCCCGCGATCCGCAGTGCGAGCGGGATCCCGTGGCAGTAGCGGACTATCTCGGCCGCCGCGGCGGGTTCGGCGTCCACTCTGGCCTGTCCGGCCAGCCGGGCCAGCAGTTCGTGTCCCTCGGCGTCCGGCAGCGGGCCGAGCGCGAAGTGCTCGGCCCCGTCCAGCATCAGCGGCGACCGGCTGGTGATCAGCATGGCGCAGGACCCCAGTGCGGGCACGAGATTACGCAGCGACGCGGGTTCCGTCGCGCCGTCGAGGACCAGCAGAACGGCGCGGTGTGCCAGGTGTGAGCGCAGTACCGCGGAAGCCTCATCGAGTTCGCGTGGAATGTCCGATGTGGGTACGCCCAAGTGCCGCAACAGTCGCTGGGGCACGCGTGTGGCCGGTCCGTCCGAACCGAGGTCGATGTACAGCTGCCCGCCGGGGAACTGCGGCGCGACCTGGTGCGCCACGTCCAGGACCAGCGCGCTCTTGCCGATACCGCACGGACCATGCACCACAGCCACTCTGGGGCCATGATGCTCCGGCTGGAGAAGGAGATCGTGCAGTGGAGCGGCATCCTGTACGCGGCCGACGAACGCCTGGCAGCGCACCGGGAGCTCCCGTGGCGTCGGCGTTTGCGGTGTCTTCGCGTGGATGGAGATGGCCGGGGCACGGGTCAGCCGGGGGTCGCGGTCCAGCACTGCCTGGTGCAGTTCGGCCAGTTCCGGCGACGGTTCCAGGCCGAGATGGTCGGCGAGCGCACGGCGGCAGTCGGCGTAGACGGCCAAAGCCCCTGCCGGGTCTCCGGATCGGTACAGCGCGGTCACCAGTTGTGCCCACGCGCGTTCCCGCAAGGGATGCTCCGCGACGAACGCCCGCAGCGGGGCGATCATCTCCCGGTGCTCACCCAGGCCGAGCCGCGCGTCGAGGTAGTCCTCTGTCACCGACAGTCGCAGTTCCTCCACCGGCGCGATCAACCCGGCGAGGGCCTCACTGTCGGCCAGATCCTCCAGAACCGCGCCGCGGCAGGCGGAAAGCGCCTCGCCGAGATGACGTGCCGCGGTGGCGTGGTCGCCTCGGGACAGTGCTACCTGGCCAGTGCCCGCGCGCTTGGTGAACACGTGCAGGTCCAGTTCATCCTGCTGCAGCGCGAGTTCGTAGCTGGCCGCCCGCCCGGTGATGCGTTGCCCGCCGCCGGGACAGTCCGGAATCACCTGTCTGAGCCGATTGGCGTAAGTGCGTAGATTGGCCATTGCCGACGGTGGCGGCTCTTCACCCCAGAGTGAACGGATCAGTTTGCGTACCGGCACCGTGCGGCCCGGGTTGAGCAGCAACGTGGCCAACAGGATTCGTTGTTTGAGCGAGCCAAGCGCGACGGTCCCCGCGTCCGTGTGTACCTCGATTCTCCCCAGAATCCTGAACTCGATCGAAGGCACACACCTCTCCCGGTTGTTGATGATCACATCAGGCAACGACGCTAGAACTCTCCCAGAGGTTGCATCAACCCCGCCATACACGGATGTCACGTTGCTGCACATCCGATACACGCGAGCGTGTATGTGCGAAGCCCGCTGTCATGTACCGGCCTTCCTACGTCCTGTCAGCCCTGATCCGCCGGCTCCCGGATACACGCGGATGTGTATCCGGGATGTCCATAGCCGTGTACCGCAGTTTTCTATGTTGTGCGCTGCCGACGCCACCCGGCGCGGAGGAAGTAGAGGAGCGCGGTACATGCGCAAGACATTTGGGGCACTCAGCGACAAGTTGCTGAGCGTGTTCGTGGCCAAGGCCGATGTGGGTGCGGCCTGCCCGCCGGACCCGTACACCAAGCACTGCTACTGCCGTGAGCGCAGCGACTTCCGGCGGAACTGTTCAACGAACGGTGCCTGTAAGGAGTTCTGCGGCCCCTGTTACGTCTTCAGGCGCTGCGGCTGATTCAAACGCTGTGAGTGGTGATGTGCCCAAGCGGATCGCCACTCACAGCGGTGGCATCTCGACCACGACAGCCTGGTCCACGCCCGATACACGCGCGCGTGCATCGGTGTTGTCGCTGTCGTGTACCGGTTTTTCCTATGTTGTGCGCTGCCGACGGCATTCGGCGCGGAGGAAGTAGAGGAGCGCGGTACATGCGCAAGACGTTCAGGGTGCTCGGCGACAGGTTGCTGAGTGTGTTCGTGGCCAAGGCCGATGTGGGTGCGGCCTGCCCGCCGGACCCGTACTACAAGCACTGCTACTGCCGTGAGCGCACTGATTTCCGTAAGCGCTGTGCGCTGACCGGCCCCTGCAGGGAGACCTGCGGCCCGTGCGTGGCTTACAAGACCTGCGGACCTTGATTTCGAACACTGTGAGTGGCGATCGCCGCTCGCGGTATCCAGTCAGCCCTCTCTTTGTCCCGGAGTTCTCATGGCTATCCTCACTGCCGCCGTCGTGCTCGTCGGAATCCTGTGCGTCATCGACCTGCTCCTCAGCTTCGGCATCATCCGGCGGCTACGGGAGCAGAACGAGGCCCTGCAGCTGGTCCAGCAGCAACAGACCGCCGGTCTCGACGACGACATCGCGCTGCCCGCCGGTTCCGCTGTCGGCGCCTTCGCGGCGACCACGGTCGGCGGTACCGAGCTGACCAATGTGGACATCATCGGATCGCCGCTGCTGATCGGCTTCTTCTCTCCGAACTGTGAGCCGTGCAAGGAGCGCATGCCGCAGTTCATCGAGTACGCCACCCGCTTCAACGGCCGCGTGATCGCAGTCGCCTCCGGCAGCGTCGAGGAGACCACCGACATGGTGGCGCGCCTCGGCGAGGTGGGCGACGTCCTGGTTGAGCCGAACGAGGAGGCGCCGGTGCACAAGGCGTTCGGTGCCAAGGGGTATCCCGCGATGTGCCTTGTTGGCGATGACGGCGTCGTACAAGCCAGCGGCTGGGAAATGGCGGCGCTGCCGGTGCCGGCTGCGCTGTGAACACCACTCTTGGTGCCCGCCGGGTGCTGACTCTGCTGGTCGGGGCTGTCCGCCTGACCAGGCAGGCGGCTCCGGCGGGTACACCGCTGTACATGGTGTTGTGCCTGCTCGGCGGCGTCGTGCCGATCGCGACGGCCTGGTGCACCAAGATGTTGCTGGACGGTCTGGCCGCCGGTGGGGCGTGGGTGACGCTGCTTCCGTGGGCGGTCGCGCTCGCGACGGCAGGACTGCTCGCCGGCTTGCTGCCGGTGGGATCGCAGTACCTGAAGCAGCGGCTGGACCGGGCTGTTTCCGTGGTGGCGATGGACCGGCTGTACCAGGCGGTGAACCGGCTGACCGGGATGGCGCGGATAGAGGACCCGAGGTTCCGCGACAAACTCCAACTGGCCCAGCAGACCGGTCGCAGCGGTCCCGGGCAGCTTGTCGACGACGGACTCGGCTCGCTACAGGCGGCCGTGACGCTGGGCGGGTTCTTCGGCACGCTGCTCGTCATCAACCTCGGCATGGCGCTGATCGTGCTGGTCGCCGCGATCCCCGCGCTGATCGCGCACCTGCGGCTGAGCCGGGCCAGGGCACAGGTGATGTGGTCGATCACCCCTGCCGAACGGCGCGAGGCGTTCTATGCGGAGTTGCTCTCAAGCCTGGACGCGGCGAAGGAACTGCGGCTGCTCGGTCTCGGTGATCTGTTCCGGCGGCGGATGCTGGCCGAGTTGACCGCCGCGCAGAACGCCGTGGACGGCCAGGACCGCAAGGACGCCCGAACGGAAGGGCTGCTCGCGGGCCTGACCGCGGTAGTGGCGGCCGGTGGCCTGGTGTGGTCGGTATGGCTTGCCACGCAAGGAAAATTGTCCATCGGTGACGTCGCGATCTTCGTCGCCGCCGTGGGCGGAGTGCAGAGCGCGTTGCAGATGCTGGTCATCAGGCTCGCCTCGGCCCACCATTCGATGCTGCTGTTCGACCACTTCGACGAGATCGAGTCACAGCCGGCGGATCTGGCTGTCGCGGCCGTCCCGCAGGAGATTCCGCCGCTGCGCACCGGCATCGAGCTGCGGGACGTGTGGTTCCGTTACTCCGAGGACCAGCCCTGGGTGCTGCGAGGCGTGAACCTGACCATCCCGCATGGACAGTCGCTGGCCCTGGTCGGGCTCAACGGTGCCGGGAAGTCGACCATGGTCAAGCTGCTCTGCCGGTTCTACGACCCGGATCGTGGCGCGATCCTGTGGGACGGGGTGGACCTGCGCGAGATGGCGGTGCAAGACCTGCGGGCCCGGATCGGCGCGGTGTTCCAGGACTACATGTGCTACGACCTGAGTGCGGCCGAGAACGTCGGCCTGGGTGATGTGTCCTATATGGACGACCGGGACCGGGTGGTCGCGGCGGCACAAAGAGCGGGCGCGCACGACATGGTGACCGCGTTGCCGAAAGGCTACGACACCCTGCTGTCCCGGATGTTCTTCGACGAGGCGGACCGGGCCGACCCCGAGACCGGTGTGCTGCTGTCCGGCGGTCAGTGGCAGCGGGTCGCGCTGGCCCGGGCATTCCTGCGTGACCGCAGGGATCTGATGATCCTCGACGAGCCCAGCTCCGGCCTGGACGCGGAAGCCGAGTACGAAGTGCACAGCAGCCTCCGGCGGCACCGCGACGGAGCAACGAGTGTGCTGATCTCGCACCGGCTCGGTACAGTCCGCGACGCCCACGTGATCGCGGTGATCGCCGACGGGCAGGTCGTCGAACGCGGCACGCACGACGAGTTGATCGCCGCATCGGGGGAGTACGCGCGGTTGTTCCGGCTGCAGGCGTCGGGTTACGAAGAGGTGGTGTCCTGGTGATCTGGGTAGTGCTGGCGGCCGTGGTGGTTGCCGCTCTTGTCGCATGGGTTGTGGTGATGCGCAAGCGGTTGCTCGTGGTGACAGTGCACGGGGTGAGCATGGAGCCCACCTACCGGTCCGGCGACCGGCTGCTGGTGCGGCGGTCACGACTGGACCGTGTCCAGACCGGTCAGGTCGTCGTCGTGCAGGTATCCGGTGCCATGCCAGGCGATCCGACTGACGGTCGCATGGTGAAACGCGCGGTTGCGGTACCGGGTGATCCAGTGCCCGCACAGATCTCGGTACCCGGCCCGGTCGTCCCCCAGGGCAGGCTGCTGGTCCTCGGCGACAATCCCGCGCGCAGCAACGATTCCAGGAGACTCGGCTACATCGCGGCGGACGCGCTGATCGGTGTGGTGCTCCGCCCGATCGGTCAGAGGTGAACGATGCCGTACGTGAGTGTGGGCGCGATGGTCCTGTGTGGACTGGTCCTGCTGGTCTCCGCGGTGAGCAAGGTCCGCAGCGCGGCTGACTACGCGGAGTTCGTGGCTTCGGTTCCGGCGTTCGGGATCCCGGCTGGATGGACGGGTCTGTTCGCGTTGGCCACCGTCGCGGCGGAGTTCGCGATCACGGCGTTGGTGCTGCCCGCGTCTGTGCTGATGGCGGTCGGAATCTCCGCTGGGCGCTGGCTCGCCGGTGCCGGCCTGCTGCTGGCAGTGGGATTGTTCGGTGTGCTGACCGCCGCCGTATGGCGTGCGGTTACGCGCAGGTCCGGTGCCGTGTGTCGCTGCTTCGGGCCTGCGCGTACTCCACTTTCCCAGCGGCACGTGGTCCGCAACGCGCTTCTGTTGCTGGTCGCCGTCCTCGGTGCGGCCACACTGTCTGTTATGGACAGTGTTGATCCGGTCGTGGCCGCGGTGACGGCCGTGATCGGACTGCTGGGTGCCCTGATGGTGATCCGGTTCGACGATCTGGCCGAACTGTTCGCCGGGCCGGTCAGCACCCGCTGACTGCGGGGTCAGCGGGTGTAGCTGTCTCGCAACGCGCTGGCGAGCAGGCGCAGGGACGCCGGCCCGCCGGGGTTGAGCAGGATGTCGGTGTCCGACGGCATCAGCTCAAGCAACTGCTCGGCCGTGACCGTGCCCCAGTGCTCCACGGACCCAATGCGCTGACGGTGAAACGGGGCCGTCGCCACGGCGACGCACGGCGCACCATCCGGCGCGGGCCCGATGAGCGGGTAGCCGTCCTCGGACACCGCGACCTCGAGCATCGCGTCCCGCACCGTCGGGATCAGCTCGTCGACCGGCGCCTGGCCGCTGGCGACCAGGCGCAGCACCGCGTCGATCGGATCTGTCGGGCTGGTGGCCGTGGCCGGCACGAACCCGGGGTTCGGCTCGAACTTGCCGGGGTTGCCGTCGGCGTCCAACGGCCAGCCGCCCGCCATCGCCTGGACCGGCGGCTGCTCATCGGGGAACCGTGGCTGCCATGCCGGGTCGAGCAGCATCGCCCAGTTGTCGCGCTCGCCGCTCTGACCGGGGGGTACATCCACGTTACCGCTCCTTCTCCACCGACTCGTCGCTCACTGTACGGCTCAGAACTTCACGAACTCGCCGGGTATCGTCCCGCCTGAGCCGTCCGTGCCGGGTTTCACGCCGTACCAGGAGTTGTTGCCGTTCGTGACCCGCGAGCCGGTGCCGGTCGGTGCGAACACATCGCCGGCGTGACCGCCGCTGTGCACGGTACTGGCCGAGCTGGACGCGGCGTTGCCGGTCGGGTTACCCGAGTTGCATGACATGTACACCACCGGCCGCTGCGGATTGGCCTGGGACGCCGCCTGGAAGTGCTGGTTGCTGTTCACGAGCTGGCCATGGGTGTTGCCGTCGACTCGCACCTTCTGCCAGTTCGGCGGCTGGCCGGGTGCGGCCGTGTTCACGTTCACCGAGAACTTGTTCGGGTTGGCGTGCGCATGAACGTAGAACGGATCGTTGCCGTTCCACGGCGCCTGCTTGGACGGCTTCTTGCTCGCCTTGCCGCCCGACGCGTAGTCCGGGAGGTATGAGCCGTCGCTGTGCCGGTTGGGTTTGCCCGCCCAGTCGGTCACGTTGGTCACGTCGTCCGACTTGGTCGGGTACGAGATCCCGATGGTGTTGCCGTTGCTGTCCTTCAACGGGACCGACTGGACCTGGTTGGGGCTGAAGTTGTACTTCTGGCCGTTGGGCGCGGTGCCCTGCATCGGGCCGGTGCCGATCGACGGGCTGTTCGGCCCTGGCGTGGGCGTCGGCGCCGACGGGGTCGGTGCGGACGGTGTGGGTGCCGGGTTCGGAGTCGATCCCGATGGAGTGGGCGTCGGCGCCGCGGAGCTCGGTGTGGTGTTGCTGTTGAGTCCCGGCATGTTGCTGCCGGGCGACGAGTCGTTGTGTACCTGGTCGCCGCGCCCGCCCCTGGAGTCCGACATGCTCCGGGTACCCGGCGACGGGGCGGGCCGTGGGCTGGGGGCCTTGCCCGGCTTGACGTTCTTGAGTGATTTGCTCACATCGCCGAAGGCGCCGCCGAGTTTCTTGAGCATCGGGGCGAGCTTGCCCAGCGCCTGGACGAGTTTGGTGGTCAGCCCGGCGATCTTGGTCGCGGTCTTGGCCACCGCCCCGATCACCTGCGGCACCACCCACACCATCCCGATCCCCAGCGTGAACAACACCTGCAACGCCCAGCTGATCAAATGCCCGACCAGCTCAGCGATGATGTCGCGCACCAGTGTCCGGACCGCGGCCACGACCTCACCCGCGGTCCCGATCCCGCTGGCCGCGCCCTCCGCGGCCGCCTTCGCCGCCCCGATCAGATTCGCCGTGTCGGTGCTGCGGGCGCGGTAGGCGTCCGCGGACTCGCCGGTCCAGGACGCGGTGTCGCTGGCGATCAGGTTGGCCATCTCGGTGCTGATCGACCCCAGCTCACCGGCGATGTTGGTCCACGTCTGCGCATGCGCCTTGATCTGATCCGGATCCCCGGTCAACTCATCCAACGCATCCGACAACGGCCCCACATGCTCGATCAACCAGCCCACACCAGCCGAGAAGATCGCCCCGAACGGATCCAGCGCCATCCCCAACGCGTCCAGCGCGGTCCCGGCCGCCCCCAGCACACCAGCAGCCCAGTCACCACTCTCGATGGCCTTGCTGGTGTCGTTCACCGACTCCAGCAACGGCACACCACTGAAACCCTGGGTGGAGTCCTTGCGTTCAGCGACCAACGGGTTGCTCACGAACTCTCCTTATTCGCTGAACGGGTCGAAGTCGTCGTCTTCGTCATCCCGCCGCGGACGGCGCCGGGGCGGGGCCGGAGGCGCCGGCGGAGCAGGCGGTGGCGGGACCGGGGGCGCAGGCGGGGTGGCCGAATGCTGCGCGGGCGGCGCGCCTTCGTCCGGGTAGTCCCAGTTGTCGCTGCCGGGCTCCTCGGTGACCGGGTCCTGCTCGGGGAACCGCGTCCGCAAGGAGTCCAGGGTCACCGCCCTGGTCTGCTGGTCCTCGTCGCCGAGCTGCTCGGTCATCACTTCATTGACCTTGTCGGCGATACCCGACTGGGCGCGGCGCATGGTGCCCAGGATCTGCGCTGACAACTCGGTCAACGGCATCGAGCGCACCTTCTCGGTGAACTCCAGGTCCGAGACAGTCCCGTCGGCACGCACAGTCACCCGCACGCTGCCGTCGGAGCTGGCGGCGCTGAGCCGCAGCTGCTCGGTCTGTGCCTGCGCGGCCTTGTACCGCTCAGCCTTGGCCTCGAAGCCCTGCGCCCACTGCTGGATGCGCAGCTGCATCGCTTCCGGGTCGCGCACAAACCCGGCAATGCCACCGGTGTCAGGCTGGGACATGGTTGTTCTCCATCACTGTCAGCTGCGGATGATCGGCGCCATGGCGGCCGTTCGCGGGGTGGTGGGCGACTCCGACAAGGTGGCCGCGAAGGGTTGCGAGGTGGCCTGGTCGCTTTGCTCGTAGGTGTCGGCGGCCATCCGGACGTTCCCGGCAGTGGTGCCGACGGCCTCGCTCGCGGCGTTGAGCGAGTCGATGCCTTCCTGCTCCATCGGGTTGACGATCGGCGGGAGGAACGAGCAGAGCAGGCCGTACGCGTCGTCGCTCATGCTGACGGTGTTCGCCGCCGATATCGCTGTGCTCAACCGGTCCATCAGGCCGTCGAGATGACTGGCGTGCGCACGCAGATCGTCGACCACTACATCGAACGACATGGCCGGTTCCTCCTTCGTCGGGCCCGGCTCACCGGCGGGCCCTGGTCTGCTCGGTCGCGGCGGCCAGCACGTCGGCCAGCCGCCGTTCGATGCGTTCGTTGTCGGCGGGCGCGAAACTCAGCCAGGAGTCCTCGCTGACCATCAGGTGACGGCCCAGATTCGTGTCCAGCCAGGTGATCAGCGGAGGCACCCGTCTGCCGTGCAGGGACACGCCGAACTGGCCGCCGGCCACGCGGTTGCGTGCCAGGTCAAGCAAAGCGCTCGCGTCCTCGGCGGACATCCCGGCCCGGGTCAGCGCGGTTCGTTCGTCGTCATCCCCGGCGAACGGGTCGTCGTCATCGTCACTGTCGTACTCGATGGCGGCCGTCAGCGCCGAAGCCTGCACGGACATCGTCCGGCCCTGAGCCGGTTCGCCCTCAGGCAGCAGCGCGACGATCGACGGCGCCAGCGAGGTCGGCCGGATCTCGGCCAGGTTGACCTTCTCGTTGGCCATCCAGGCGAGCACAGCCGTGTCGTGGTCGGTGACCGCGAGCGCCCGCAACGATCCGCCCGCGTACCCGACCGAGTCGATGGACACGTCGTGCTGCAGTAGCAGCGTCAACGCGTCCTCGAGACCCGCCCGGATCTGACCGCCGGTGGCAAGACCACGGTCGGCCAGGGCGCGGTGCACATCCTCACGGATACGGCCGCGTTCGGACATCGTCTGGCCGGCACTGGGTACCTGCAATGGGTACGGCACCTGGCCCAGGCCGAGATCGCCGCACAGGATGTCGAACTCCCGTTCCGACACCACGTAGTCGGGCTCGACCCGAACGGACTCTGTCCCTGAGTTCGGCACAGCCTCAGCCCTGCTGCTTCTTCGGCTTGGCCCCGCCGATCACCGACGGCGGCAGGTCGGCACCGGGTACCTCGATCACCTGCTCGCCATCGACGTACTTCGACCGGCGCTCGGCGTCGTCCTCCTTGCGGCCGCCACCACCCATGCCGCCCATGCCACCCATCGCGCCGGGTGCGCCAGGCTGGCCGGGGGCGCCGCCACCGCGCGGGCCGAGAACCCTTTCGTCAGGCGCGACCGGTCCGCCGACCGGGCCCACGCCGGCCAGCGACCCGGGACCGCCGCGACCGGCGAACTGACCGGCCGCGGCAGCAGCCGCTCCGGGACCGCCGCCAGTGAATCCGGGTGCACCCGCGCCACCGCCGCCACCTCCACCGCCGGTGAAGCCGCTGCCACCCGGGCCACCGCCACCACCCGGGAAGCCAGTGGGCATGCCACGGACACCTGACGGCGGTGGTGCGAACGGAGGCGGCGGTGTGGGCATGCCGGTCGGCGGCCGCGCCCCGGGAGGAGTGCTTCCGGGCGGAAAGCTGCCAGGATTCCCAGGGTTGAAGGGGCCGCCACCCGTCGTCGAGGGAATCGGCGGGATGGGCGGGATCGGTGGCTGCTGCCGGCGAGCGGGATCCTGGTTGGGACCGAGGCCGGTACCGGGCGGCATGCCGCCCGGCATGGTGAACGGGGGAGGCGTGCCCTGAGGTGCCGTTGTTGTCCCTGGGCGCTGTGTCGTGAAGTCCGGCGTCGCGAAATTCGGTGCGGTGAAGTTCGGCGCGCCACCGGACGGCCCGAAGGTGTTGGGCAATGGGGGCATGGCGGCATTCTGGCGGGTAGTCGAATCACCAGAGCCACCGCCCGCGGTCGAGGCCAGGAACTGGTCGGCCGGGCTGGCGAACCCGCTGGGCTGTCCGCCCGCGCCGGGAACACCAGGAATGCTGGGAACACCAGGCGCACCTGGAGAGCCGGGAGTGCTGCCCGGGAAAGGCGGCGCACCGGCCGGGCCGCCGCCACTGGTGAAAGCGGGCGCATCCGAGGGATTCACCGCGCTGCCGCCCAACCGCGGGTCGATGGCCGACGGGTCGATCGCCGATCCCGGTTGGCCCGCGGGAATGCCGGACTGCGGGATCGCGGGCTCGACCACCTGACCTTGCGGCAGGTGCGCCGGTTCGGCACCGCCGTCCGGCGTCGTGCCGCCACGCAGCATCATCGGCTGACCGGTCTGCTCACCGCGGACCGGATTCGGTGGCATCGCGAACACCGGGACGTCGTTGTCCACCGCGCGTGACTCGTTCTCCATCGTGGCCATGACCTGGACGGCCTGCTGGTGCGCGGCATTCGCCCGGTCACTGGCCACCTTCACGTCGGCCGCCGCGATCGCGAGCCCGATCAGCCCGCCGGTGGCGAAGCCGCGCATGAGCATCGCGCCGAGGTCGAACTCGACCGGCTCGGGCATGGTGTCCCGGGCCTTCTGCGCGATCCGGGCCTGGTCGGCCACTCGCGCGCCGACTCCGGCCGCGGTCTGCGCGGCACTCTCGCTCCACGAGGACAGCTGCATCATCGCGCCACGGGCCTTGGTCGCCGCGGCGCCCTGCCAGCCGGACTCGCTGGACTGCAGGCTGCGCGCGATCTCCTGGGACGCCTCGCCGATGTGCTCGCCCACCGAGACCCATTCGCCGGCCAGCGCCGCGGCCTGGCCAGGGTCGTTGTTGATGTGCACCGACTCGTACAGTTCCCGGTGGCTGCGCGCGCCCCAGTTCTCGATCTCCTGGATCGCCGGCCGGTTCGGCTCCTGCAAGGTCATCGCCCGCTCTTTCCCTGTGAGGAGGTCGATCCGGTCAATTCGCCAGCTTCTTGAAGGTGTCGCTGGTCCGGTCCTCGGTCTCGCGGTAGAGCCGCATGGCCTCGCCGACGGTGTCGTCGGTGTCCTGCAGGACCTGCCGGTAGCTGCTGAAGACCGCCGCGAACGAGGTCCCCTCGCCGCCGGCTCGTTGCTCGAACTTGCCTGCCATCGCGTGACCGACCGGGTTCTCGCCCAGCGGCGCCCGGCGGGCCAGGCCACGAGCCTGCTCCAGCCAGCCGTCGACCTGGTCGATCTGCTTGGCGAGCATGTCGCGGATCTGTTTTCCCGCCTCGGGGTCGAGCGTGAGCTGACCGGATTCGATGTCATGGCGCAAAGTCGCCATGTTCGCGGCGAGTGCGGACAGCCGTTTGGACATGTCGGCGGGCTGAACGGGCTGATCGTCGTACATGGCGTCCTGGGGAAGGTTGGGCGTGCGGCATCGGAACCAGTTGTTCCGACGTTGTCATGATTCGCTAATGTCTCGCCAACGCGCGCCCAACGTGGCTCTCATCCCCCTGTCATCGCGTTGTTGGAGAGCAACACATGCGGATACGCCTGCTCGGACCCGTCGAGCTGATCGGCACCGACGGGCAGCTCGTGGAACTCGGTGCGGCCAAGCGGCGTACCGTGCTGGCGGCACTCGCCCTCGAGCTGAACAAGGTCGTGTCCGCGGACCGGCTGATGACCATGGCGTGGGACGACAACCCGCCGCCCAGCGCGCGAGCGGCGTTGCAGGGACACATCGCCCAGCTGCGCAAAGTCCTCGGCAACGGCGTCGAACTGATCACCAAGGCGCCCGGCTACCAGCTGGTGGCCGACCGCTGCATGGTGGATGCGACCCGTTTCGACGACCTGATCACGCAAGCCAGGACTGTGTCCGCGGCCGACGGGGTCGAGTTGTTGCGCTCGGCGCTGGCGTTGTGGCGTGGCCCGGTGCTCGCCGACGTTCCGGCTGCGCAGGTACGTGATCAGGCTGCGGCCTGGCTGGACGAGGCCCGGCTGGTGGCTCTGCAGGATCTCGGCGAGCAGTTGGCGCAGCTCGGCCGGATCACCGAGGTCATCGCCGATCTGCGGGACGCCGTGGAGTCCCACCCCACCCGGGAACCCCTGGTGGAACTGCTGATGCGAGGCCTGTTCGAAACCGGCAGGCAAGCCGAGGCGCTCCGGCTGTTCCACCAGACCAGGACCGCGCTGGCCGACGAACTGGGCGTGGACCCGAGCAGCAGCCTGCAGCAGACCTACCAGCTGGTGCTGACCGGCGCCGACGACAGCTTCGACCCTCCAGTCGCGACACCCGCACAGCTGCCCCGGCAGAATCGCGGCCTGGTCGGCCGGGACGGGCAACTGGCCGAGCTCGCAGCCGGCCTGCGCCAATCGGACCCGGCTGTCAGAGTGCTCACCGGTCCTGCGGGCGTGGGTAAGACCGCGTTGGCGTTGCACAGCGCGCACACGCTCGACATGCCGGATGGTCAGCTCTTTGTCGACCTCAAAGGATTCGATGATCAGCCGATGGATCCGGGTGTCGTGCTGGCGGGATTCCTGCGTGCGTTGGGCGTTGCCGATGCAAGGATTCCGGCGTGCGTGACGGAACGATCGGCGTTGTACCGTTCGCTGCTCGCCGGTCGGCGGATGCTTGTGTTGCTGGACAACGCACATTCGGCTGACCAGGTACGTCCGCTGTTGCCGGGCGCTTCTTCGTGCGTTGTGCTCGTGACGAGCAGGCACCGGCTGGACGATCTGATCGTGACAGAGGGGGCGGTGCCGCTCCCGGTTGACGTCCTGGCTCCGGATGACGCCGTCACTGTGCTCGGGATGCTCGCAGGTCGGGATCGTGTGGCGGCTGACCGGCGGGCCGCGATGGAGCTCGCTGACCTGTGCGGCCGGTCGCCGCTCGCGTTGCGCATCGTCGCGGGCAGGCTCATGAATAGTCCACAATGGACTTTACGTGACATGGTCGTCGAGTTGTCCGGCAAGCGACGCAAGCCGCGCGTGGCTGTCGATGCGGCTGTCGAACGGACCTATCGCAGGCTGGAGCCATCGGCGGCGCGGCAGTTGCGACTGCTGGGCCGGTACGGCGGAGACGATATCGACCAGTACGCCGCAGCGGCGTTGACCGGCACTCGTACCGACGAAGCATGGTCCAATCTGGACACTCTTGCCGCGGTGCACCTGTTGCGCGAGAACGGCCGTGACCGCTACGGCTGCTATGGCCTTGAACGCAGGTTCATGACCCGGATCGCCGCCGAGGAACCGCTTGAGCAACTGGAAGCCGCGACCGTCCGGCTGCTCGACTACTACGTGCAGACCGCCGAACAAGCCTGCAAGCTGCTGCCGGACCACATCTGGTCACCACAGTCCCCGGTTGAATACCCGGCCGCCGAGACACCGCCGATGCAGACCACGGCGGACGCGATGCGTTGGTTCGCCGTTGAGTCGGCGAGCATGCACCGGATGCTCGATCTCGCGGTGGAGCAGGGATATCAGGAACGCGCGTGGCGACTTGCCCTGTGCCTGGCCAGGTTCTACTTCAGGCGTGGTGACCTCGTGCGGCAGCTCGCCGTCTGCGGCATCGGTCTCACCGCCGCCGAAAGACTCGGCAACAACGAAGCTCAGGCCGTTTTCCTGGCATGCAACGCGAACGTTCAGCTCGAACGCGGCCGTGTCAGGGACGCGTTGCGACTCGCCCGCCGGGCGACGGATCTGTACTCACAACACAAGGTTTCCACGGTGTACGCCTTGGCCCTGCACACAGCAGGCAGCGCGATGTACGCCCTTGGCCGTCCGCACGGCGCGCTCATGTTGCTCTACCAAGGACACGCGCTGGTCAACGACCTCGGCGACCGCTACCTGGACGCGCTGTACCACCAGGAGATCGGCAACGTCATGGCGCATCTGGGCGGCGAACACGCGGCCCGCCCACACTGGTCGCAGGCCGAAAGACTGCACGAGTACCTCGCGTCCTAGCGCACACCCTGTGTCTGACCAGCGACAACATGTGAGTGACAACCGACTGGAGTTTTCATCCGTGTAGATGGGTGATGAGCAGGAGTGCGAGAAGTCGCCCACGCCGGCGGCTATGGGTGCTGGCCGTCGCGGCTGTCTTGGGGGCAGGCGCGGCGTCCGCCTACGTCCTGACCGGCGGTGACCTGAGAACGGTCATCGCGTCCTACCAGGACAAACCAGCTGGTCACGGCGGGCTGGCGAATGTCGGGGCACCGGAGCCGCAGGCGACCGTCACCAGCAGGCCCGCGCCGAATCCAGTGCTGCCGTTCAACGCGAAACTGACATCGGACGACATTCCCGTGCCTGGCGGGGGTGTGCGTAGCGGTGCCTGCAGCGGGGCGCTGATCGCGCCCGAGTGGGTCGTCACGGCCGGGCACTGCTTCCGCAACATCAAGGACGTGCGGATCAGCGGAACGCCGCCGTACACCATGACGGTGACGATCGGGAAGCTGAAGGACAGCGACCCCGGCGGCTACACCGCGCAGGTCGTTGACGTGCGGCAATCACCCGTCAACGACCTGGCGGTGGTGAAGCTCAGCGCTGCTGTCAACGATGTCGTCCCGCTGACATTGGCCGCCAAGAAGCCCACTGTCGGACAGCAGCTTCAGTTCGCCGGCTGGGGTTCCCTGTCGGCCACCGTCCGCGACCCCTCTGACCACCTCAAACGAGGACAGTTCACGGTCGCGAAGATCCTCCAGAGCACTCTGGAGGCCCAGCCGGTCGCCGCCCGGACAGTCGAGAACAGCCCGTGCCCGGAGGACTCGGGCGCACCGTTCTTCGTCTCGGACGACAACCGCACCGGCCAGCTCGTGGCCATCGTCAACACCGGCCCTCCCTGCCCGCAGGCGGGCAGGGAGATCATCGCCCGGGTCGACGTCGTCTCCAGCTGGATCCACGAGCAGACCGGGAACACCTCAAAGTAGTTCCTAGGATCTGTAACGGGGGTTGGTGGCGTGCCATTCGAAGCCGCCGCCCATCCAGGCCCGCACCCCGCGCAGGAACCGTTGCAGTTCCAGCGAAGGCACGGCTGCCAGGGCGTGGTGGCCGGCCTCGAAGTCGTGCACGAGGTCGTTGTGCAGGCCGACAGTGATCTCGGTGGCCTCCTCTATGGAACAGTCGCGGTCGGCTGCGATCTGCAGAACCATGTTGCACACGGGTTTTTCGTCCGCTGCATCCTTTTCCACCGAATGCAGGTCGTTGACCATGACGGATGCGGTGCCCGCCTGCGTGAGTGCCTGGCGGACGCGTGGGTCGTAGTAGAGGTTGGCGGGTAGCTCGTAACCGCCGACTATGTCCACAAGCGTCATCGATGTGTAGAAACTGTCGTGCTGCCGGGCGGCCAGGTACTCCCATGCGGGAGGGTAGGCACCGGTGTAACGCCATGCGGCGTAGGCGTTCCAGCTGACGAACATGGCGAATGTGGAGTAGCAGACCCGTTGGACCTGTGCGGGTGAGCCGTGGCGCGTCATGTGGCCGACGCCGGAGTTCAGCGCCACGAGAATGGGATCGGCCCGCAGCGCCTCGTCGAGCTGCTTGGAGAATTCTCCTGCCGGTGCGACGGGGTCCATCGCCGCCATGACCAGTGCGAGTCTTGGAGGGAGTTCGGTCGGGGTCGCTCCTTGTTCGGTGTCGTCGGCGTATCGGTCGTCGGCAGCCCACCATGCGGCGTTCATCTGCGCGGCGATCAGCAATCGGTCGGGGTCGTCCGTGTCGACGTGGGCGAGCGTGACCAGCCGCCCGAACCCGGCTTTGCGCAGCTGTACGAGTTCGTCGTCGACGAATCCGCAGCTCCCGGCCCAGGCCACCAACCGGTCGTCGACTTCGTCGGCGAGCGCGTCGTTGATCCGTTCGACGACAGGTACGTACAACGGCGGCGCTGTTCCGTTGCCCCACGGCCGTTCTGCGTATCCCGGATCGTGCACCAGCCGCGCGGCCGTCGTCCCCAGGCCGGACGGGCCTTGGACGCGCGGCGGGGCACACGAGGTCATGACCGGCATCAGATTCGGTCGGCGGCGATGAGCAGGTAGTGGAAGCTGCCCTCGCGGTACGCGGTCAGGAACGGGTCCTCGATCCCGGTCGCCACCGAGGACTGCGCCCGCAGCTCCCAGTAGGGGATCGTGGCCGCGGTCAGGTCGACGACGTTGATCGGGACGAACCCGTTGGCGGCCATGGCTTTGAAGTACTGGCTGCGGGGGTGGATGTTGCAGATGTAGTGCTGGTCGATCTGGCTCACCGCACGCGACCGGCCGCCGGTGAGATCGTTGTAGCACCCGGTGATGCAGACGTAGCGCCCGCCGGGCGACAGCAGCCGGGAGAACTCGCCGAACAGCTGGTCGAGGTCGACGTACATCGTGGTCTCATTGGTCCAGATCCCGCGCATGGCACCGGTTTCGAACCCGGTGTCGAGCATGTTGCGGAAGTGGAACCGCACCCGGTCGGCGACATCGCGTTGCCGTGCCTGGTCGTTGGCGAACTTGACCTGGGACTCGGAGATGCTGACCCCGTCCACCTGGCAGCCGAACCGGTGGGCGGCCATGAAACTGGTGCCGCCGCGGCCGGAACCGGCGTCCATCAACAGGTCCTGCGGCCGGATGTCGCCGAGGTGGTCGAGCAGGACCTCGGCCTGCGCGGTCTCCAGCCGGTGCATCTCGGCGATCGTGGCCTCGTCGTCGCCGACCACGGCCGGGTCGTAGTCACCGATGCCGTAGTGGTGGTGATACAGCCCGTCGACGTCGCCGAGCCGGATGTTCACCGGATCCTTCTCGGCGTTCCAGTACGCGGCGATCGAACGCTGGTAGTCGCTGCGCAGGACCGATTCGACCGTGGACTTCACAGTGGACATCCGGGTTTGCTCCTCACTGTGCCGGAGGGCACGTCATCGCTCAGCCGGTTTCGAGACTGCAATGCGGGGCGATCGAGGGGTATCCGCCAGCCGGGGTTCGGGCCTGCACGAACGGGTGGTTCACAGTGGACTCGTGACCCGGTTTTGCATAACCATCCAGAGGCGTGCATACTCTCATCTGTGTCCAAGGTTCTCACCTCTCTGCCCGTCGGCGAGCGCGTCGGCATCGCCTTCTCTGGCGGCCTCGATACGTCGGTAGCGGTCGCGTGGATGCGCGAGAAAGGTGCCGTACCGTGCACCTACACCGCTGACATCGGCCAGTACGACGAGCCCGATATCGCCTCGGTGCCCGGGCGTGCCACGGCGTACGGCGCGGAGATCGGCCGCCTGGTCGACTGCCGTGCCGCCCTCGTCGAAGAGGGGCTCGCGGCGCTGGCCTGTGGCGCGTTCCACATCCGGTCCGGCGGCCGTGCGTACTTCAACACCACCCCGCTCGGCCGAGCTGTCACGGGCACGCTGTTGGTGCGCGCGATGCTCGAGGACGGCGTGCAGATCTGGGGCGACGGCTCCACCTTCAAGGGCAACGACATCGAGCGGTTCTACCGCTACGGCCTGCTCGCCAACCCGTCCCTGCGGATCTACAAACCGTGGCTGGACGCCGACTTCGTCAACGAACTCGGTGGCCGTAAGCAGATGTCGGAGTGGCTGATCGAGCGCGGGCTGCCTTACCGCGACAGCACGGAGAAGGCCTACTCCACGGACGCGAACATCTGGGGCGCGACCCACGAGGCCAAGGCGCTGGAGCACCTCGACACCGGCATCGAGCTCGTCGAGCCGATCATGGGCGTGAAGTTCTGGGACCCCGAGGTCGAGATCGAGACCGAGGACGTCACCATCGGCTTCGAGCAGGGCCGGCCGGTGACGATCAACGGCAAGGAGTTCGCCTCAGCCGTGGACCTGGTGCTGGAGGCCAACGCGGTCGGCGGCAGGCACGGCCTCGGCATGTCCGACCAGATCGAGAACCGCGTCATCGAGGCCAAGAGCCGGGGCATCTACGAGGCGCCAGGAATGGCGTTGCTGCACGAGGCCTACGAGCGCTTGGTCAACGCGATCCACAACGAGGACACCCTCGCCAACTACCACAACGAAGGCCGTCGGCTGGGCCGTCTGCTCTACGAAGGCCGTTGGCTGGACCCGCAGTCGCTGATGCTGCGCGAGTCCCTGCAGCGCTGGGTCGGCACAGCCATCACCGGCGAGGTGACCCTCCGCCTGCGGCGTGGAAACGACTACTCGCTGCTGGACACCGCCGGGCCGGCCTTCAGCTACCACCCGGACAAGCTCTCGATGGAGCGGACCGAGGACTCGGCATTCGGCCCGGTCGACCGGATCGGCCAGCTGACCATGCGCAACCTCGACATCGCCGACTCCCGCGCCAAGCTCGAGCAGTACGCGGGCCTGGGCATGGTCGGCAGCCAGCACTCGACGCTGATCGGAGTGGCCCAGCCCCCCCGGACCGAGCTCATCGGCGCGATGCCCGAGGGCGGCGCCGAGGTGATCGCGTCCCGCGGAAACGTCCCGGACGACGACGAACTGCTGGACCTCGCGGCGATGGAATCAGGCAACGACTGAGCTTGCCGTGTCGGGCGGGAATGGCAGCCGTACGGGCGGCTACCATTCCCGCGTGACCACCTACAACGACTTTGATGCGTTCGAACACCTGGACCCCTCGGCCCTGCCACCGCGTCAGCAGCAAATCCTGGTGACAATCCGGGACTGGGTGGTCAGAGAAGGCTATTCGCCGAGCAACAGGCAGATCGGCGAAGCAGTGGGCCTGCGATCGTCCTCCTCGGTATCGAAACACCTGATTGCCCTGGAGGAAAAAGGTTTCCTCAGGCGAAGCGCGGCGGTGTCCCGCCCCATGGACGTCCGCGCGTTCCTCCAGGAGTCCCCGGCTCGGGAGTCCAGTGAGGACTCAGTCCCGGTGCCAGTGGTAGGCCACATCGCAGCGGGAACCCCCATCGCGGCAGAGGAGCACGTCGACGACGTCCTCACCCTGCCCCGAGGCCTCACCGGCCGCGGCACAATCTTCGGCCTGCGAGTCCGCGGCGACTCAATGATCGACGCAGCAATCTGCGACGGCGACATAGTCATAGTCCGCCAGCAATCCGAGGCCCACTCCGGCCAGATAGTCGCCGCCATGCTCGACGACGAAGCCACCGTCAAGGTCTACCGCCGCCGTAATGGTCATGTATACCTTGAACCTCGCAACCCGGCTTACGACGTCATCGACGGCGACTCCGCGATAATTCTCGGGACTGTGGTGTCGGTGCTGCGTAGTGTGTGAGTTCTCGCTCCTGTGATTGCTGTGCTTTCCTTGGTGGCTGTGTTCGGGTTTTCCTCTGGTGGCTGGTGCGCGGTTCGATTTGACACGGGAACCCCTCCACCCCGTGTCAAATCGAACCGCGCCAAGACTTTGGGTCATTCTCTGTAAAGGTTTTTTCTCCCTAAAATCTCTTCCCTTCCCACGACGCTAACGCGCTGGAACGTAACCAACACAATACGACCGGCGCCGGAAGTCGAAAAGACGCTGGAAGCCGGGAACACCAACGTAACCAACAGCGCTAACGTGCCCAGCAATGACCCCTTCAAAACCACAACCGCAATACTGCTTTGCCCGGAAACAGGCAGCAAGTACCATCAAGAACACCCGATAGAGTGACGTCATTGCCGGGTTGTTCCGGTAGTGTGAACATATGGGCGAGAATACGCTGTTTGCCCTCCGGGACACCACCCCGCCGGCAAACATCCCTATTCATCAGATGAACGCCAACCAAGTCCTCGACAGCCTGATCGACGTGGACAAGGCCCGGGCTTTCTGCGACGCACGCAAAGCCCGGCTCCTGGCCCGGTTCGCCGAATTGCGTGCACCCGGGCGTGCTGGAACCGACCTCGCCGACGGCGCTCCTGAGGAAGTGGCCCTCGAGCTGGCGATGAACCCGCACACCGCGGCCATCCACATCTCCCAAGCCCGCGATCTCGTCACCCGGCTACCCGCGACCACCGACGCACTGGAAGCGGGCGAGATCGACTACGTCCGCGCCAAAGCGATGAACGATCTCACCTCCGTACTGACCGAGGAGCAGGCCCGGCGGGTGGAGTCGAAGGTTCTCGCCTTCGGCAAACGCGCCAACCCGAGCCGGTTCCGGCACAGTGTGCGCTACCACGTGATCGCCGTGGATCCGTCGGCCGCGGAACGTCTGCGCCGCACCGCGAAAGCCGACCGTGATGTGACCGGCCGGGATCTGCCCGACGGTATGGGCCAGCTGGCCATCACCCTCGAACCGCATGAAGCCCAGGCCGCCTACGACCAGATCAACATGTTGGCCAACAAAGTCAAAACCCCCGACAAAACCCTGGCCCAATGCCGCGCGGATGTTTTTCTCGACTTGGTGCTGGGCAAGAACAACGAGCGGCTGCGGGTGAACCTCAACGTCACCGTGCCGATGTCCACCCTGCTCGGCCTGAATCGCCTACCCGGCGAGATCAGTGGCCACGGCCCCATCACAGCCGAATACGCGCGTGAGCTCGCCCAGGATGCGATGTGGCGACGCGTCATCACCGACGAACACGGCCAAGTCCTGGAAGTCAGTCGGCGGCGGTATGCCTCAGCCGCCTTGGCACGCCACATCCGGCTCCGGGACCGCACCTGCAGACAACCCGGCTGCGGGCGCTCGGCCGATCGCTCCGAGATCGACCACACCGTGCGGTACGCCGATGGCGGTGTGACCTCTGTGGACAACACCAACGCCTTGTGCCGTAAACATAATCTGATGCGCGAGCGTAGTGATTGGGACATGACCCAGCCGTTGCCGGGCACGCTGGTGTTCCGCACACCCGCCCACCGCGTCCACACCACCACACCTGAGCCCTACGAACCCGCACCCTTCTAACCATCACCCCAGTAAAACGGTGGCCGGGTACTTGTCGATGATTGCTGCCTGTTCCCGGTCAACGCGGTGTTCCGGTTGTGGTTTCGAAGGGGTCATTGCTGGGCACGTCAGCGCCGTTGGTTACGTTGGAGTTCAGCTTCCAGCCGAACGTTGCGGTACCAGTGCTGGTTGCCTTGTGTTGGTTACGTTCCAGCACTTAGCGCCGTGGGAAGAGAAGAGACTGTTTCAGTCTTCCCGGCTGCTTTTTCAGCGGCTTGAGATACTTCCTGCCTTCGAGGGGTTCGCGGGCCGCTGGGCTCAGTCTGCGCGCATGCCTTTCCAGAGGAGGTCTGTGAGGCGTTCGGTTTGGGCTTGCCAGTCGTTGTCGCCGGTGGGGAGGAAGAACATTCCGCCGAGGGCGCGTAGCACGATGGATGGGTCGAGGTCGCTGCGTACGGTTTCGGCTTTGATGTTGGCGTTGAGCAAGGTTGTGACGGCTGTGAGCATGACTTTGTAGGACTCGGCGAAGAGTTGTTCCTGGGAGGTCGTGGCTGTGCGGATGGCGGCGGCCAGGCCTCGCTTGGTCATGGTGTAGCGGGCCAGGTGGCCGGTCCATGCCCGGAATGCCTGCTCTGGTGGGTTGTTGGCCAGCAGGGATGGCACAACGTCGCCAAGGTGCTGGACCTCGCGCCGGTAGACTGCCAGCACCAGGGCCTCTGGAGTGGGGAAATGGCGGTAGACCGTGCCGACGCCGACGCCCGCCTGTTTGGCTATGGCGTTGAACGAGACCTCGCCGCATGTGGTCAGCGACTCCAGGGCCGCCGCGAGGATCAGCTCGTGGTTGCGCCGCGTGTCCGCACGCCGGGGGCTCACCGATCCCGTCGTCATGGTGCCTCCAGCTGTCTTCTCCGGCCCTGAATCTAGTACAGGACCTGGAGCTGCTCCGGCTCATTGCGATGCGGATAACAATCCGCTACCTTCGGTGGTGAAGGGAAGCGGATACATATCCGATTCCGGTGGTCCGCGGGAAAGAGATCTGGTGGACATCTCTCTGGAAATCAATGGCAAGACCGAGCAACTGAGTGTCGATCCCGGCGTGACACTGCTGGACGCCCTGCGGGAACGCCTCGACGTCACCGGTCCGAAGAAGGGCTGCGACCGGGGCCAGTGCGGCGCGTGCACGGTGCACGTCGACGGCCGGCCCGTGCTGTCGTGCCTCACGCTCGCCGCCACGGTCAAGCGCCCGGTGACAACAGTCGAAGGACTGTCTACCGGGGACGATCTGCATCCGGTCCAGCAGGCGTTCGTCGATCAGGACGCCCTGCAGTGCGGGTTCTGCACGTCCGGTCAGATCATGTCCGCGGTCGCCGCGGTCGAGAGCGGCGTCGAGGATGTCCCGGAGTTCATGTCGGGCAACATCTGCCGCTGCGCCGCGTACCCGAACATCATCGCGGCCGTGGAACAGGCGAGGAGGGCCGATGCGGCAGTTTGAATTCACAGCGCCTGACACGGTCGAAGCGGCACTGGCCACGCCGGGCACGTTCCTCGCCGGCGGGACCACGCTCGTCGACCTGATGAAGCTCAACGTCCTGACGCCGCAGCATGTGCTGGACATCAACGAGCTGCCGTTGCGGGGCATCGACACGAGTGACGGCCTGCGGATCGGCGCGTTGGAGCGGATGAGCGACATCGCGGCGCACCCCGGCGTGTACCCGGTGATCTCACGCGCCCTGCTGATGAGTGCCTCGCAGCAGTTGCGGAACATGGCGAGTATCGGCGGAAACCTGTTGCAGCGCACCCGTTGCGGCTATTTCCGGGACGTCGCCATGCCGTGCAACAAGCGAGTTCCCGGCAGCGGTTGCCCGGCGATCTCGGGCGCCAACCGGATGCACGCGGTGCTGGGTACGAGCGATTCGTGCGTGGCGACGCATGCCAGCGATGTCGCGGTCGCCCTCGTCGCGCTGGACGCGGAGATCCGGTTGGCCGGATCCGAGGGTGCCCGGACCGTGCGGCTGGCCGATTTCTACCGCCTGCCAGGCGATACGCCTGACGTGGAGAACGACCTGCGCCCGGGTGAGCTGATCACTGAGGTCGTGGTGCCGCGACTGGACTGGGCTGAGCGTTCCACCTACGTGAAGGTACGCGACCGGCAGTCCTACGAGTTCGCGCTCACCTCGGCCGCGGTCGCCCTGGACATCCAGGATTCCCAGATCGCCGACGCTCGCGTGGCGGTCGGTGGCGTGGCGACTGTGCCTTGGCGGCTGTCCTCGGTCGAAGCGGCTCTGCGAGGCAAGCCCGCGACTGTGCAGACGTTCGAAGAGGCTGCGGAAGTTGCTGTCGAGGGTGTGAAGCCGTTGTCCGGCAACAGTTTCAAGCCGTCTTTGCTGAAGCGGACCATTGTTCGCGCACTGATCGAAGGGAGTCGCTGATGACCAGCCGGGTGGACGGCCCGCTGAAAGTCACCGGCGGGGCCAAGTACGGCGCGGACCACAACTTCCCGGGCATGGCGTACGGGTACGTGGTGCTCAGCACGGTCGCCAACGGCGAGATCCAGGCCATGGACGTGACACTCGCCAAGAGTGCCCCGGGAGTGATCGGCGTGTATTCGCCGTTCGACCCGCTGGAGCTGCGGACCGCGCACTCCCCGTTCCTGGGTGATACGTGGGTTCCCCTGCAGGACAAGGAAGTCGCCTACTACGGTCAGCCGATCGGGTTCGTGGTGGCGGAGACCTACGAGCAGGCCCGGGACGCGGCGATGACCGTCGAGGTCACGTATCTCCAGCGCCCGGCCCTGACCTCGTTGCAGGATGGCCTGCCGTCGGCCGAGGACGCGCCGGGCCGGGGCGGGGCGCCATCGAGTCTCGAGGTTCTCGCGGACGGCGTCGAGTCCATTGAGGACGCCCTGGCGGCCAGTCCGGTGGTCGTCGAGGCGACATACTCGACCGCGACCCAGAACCACGCCGCGATGGAGCCGCATTCGGCTGTCGCGGTGTGGGATTCCGGCGGCTTGACGATGTACAGCGGCAACCAGGCCGCCAGTCTCCAGGCGATGGAGCTGGCGGAGGCGCTGAACACGGATCTCTCGTCGGTGCGCACGATCAATCCGTTCGTGGGCGGGGCGTTCGGCGGGAAGGGGCACACCTCCGTCGCAGCGTTCCTGGCAGCGGCGGCGGCCAAGGTCCTCGACCGGCCGGTCAAGGTCGTGCTGAGCAGGGAACAGGTCTTCACCGCCACTGCGGGCCGGGCCGCGACAGTGCAGAAGATCGCCCTCGGCGCGGCGGAGGACGGTTCGCTGATCGCGCTGCGGCACGACTCGTGGTGCAGCACGGCGATGGACCGCTCCTTCGTCGAACCGACTTCGCACGGCACCTCCCGCGAGTGGTACGCCACACAGAACCTGGCCATCAGCCAGAAAATGGTGCCGTTGAACGTCCCGCCGACCACGTTCATGCGGGCACCAGGCGAGGCTCCGGGGTCCTTCGCGCTGGAGAGCGCGATCGACGAGTTGGCGATCGCGCTGAACATGGACCCGATCGAGCTGCGCCTGCGCAACAACTCGACCGCACCGCCGGGCAACGATCTGCTGTGGTCGAGCAAGCACCTCGACGAGTGCTACAGCATCGGTGCGGCGCGGTTCGGCTGGGCGAACCGATCGCCGAACGGCCACGAGGACGGCGACTGGCTGGTCGGTGTCGGCACGGCCACTGCCATGTTCCCCGCGATCCGCTTCCCGGCCACGATAGAAGTCACCCTGCGAGACGACGACACAGCTGTGGTCTCGACCGGCGGCGCGGATCCGGGAACCGGCCTGCTGACCGTGCTTTCCTTGGTGGGGGCCGAATCTCTGGACATCTCGCCGTCCCAGGTCGTGCCCCGGCTTGGCGACTCGGCTTTCCCTCCGGGCGGTATGTCCGGTGGTTCGAGTGCCACCGCGAGCGCGGGCTCAGCGATCATGGTCGCCGCCTCGCACCTGATCGACGAGCTGCTGGCCGTGGCAGCGGCTCCGGGCGCGCCGTTCGAAGGCATGGAGGTGTCGTACGAGGACGGCCGCGTGCTGGCGGGTGGCCGGTCGATGACCTTCGGCGAACTGCTGCGGGCGCTGGATCGCCCGTCGCTGTCGGCGACCGGCTCGTCCGCACCCGGCGAGGAGATGACCAAGCACTCGTTCAGCTCGTTCGGCGCGCAGTTCGTCGAGGTCAAGGTGCACAAGTGGACCCGGGAGGCGCGGATCTCCCGGATGCTCGGGGTGTTCGACGCCGGCCGGATCATCAACGAGAAGGCGGCCCGCAGCCAGATCATCGGCGGGATGATCTGGGGCGTGTCGGCGGCCCTGCACGAGGGGATGGAGATCGAGGAGAACGGCCGGATCGCCAACGGCGACTTCGCCGGTTACCTGCTCCCGGTCAACGCCGACATCCCGCAAGTCGATGTGCACTTCGTGCAGTACCCGGACACGCTGCACAATCCCGTCGGCGCGAAAGGCATCGGCGAGATCAGCGTGGTCGGCATGGCGGCAGCGATCGCCAACGCGATCCACAACGCCACCGGCATCCGCATCCGGCACATCCCGATCATGATCGAGGACCTGCTGGACTGAGAACACGGTGTGCCCCTCGCCGGAAGGCAAGGGGCACACCGGGTTTCGTCAGGATGTGGGCGCGACCGCCCGCCCGGTCGACGGCGAGATCATGCCGGCGCAGAGGCCGCGGCTGCTGAGGTTGGCCGCGATCTGCGGGATGGCGTTGATCGTGGTCTGGTAGCCGTCGTGCATCAGGATCACGCCACCGTTCTGCAGGCTCGACGCCGCCTGCACGATCTGGGCCGTGCTGGCGCCGTTCCAGTCCCGCGAGTCGACGTTCCAGAGCACCTCAGTGAGGCCGAGCTGTGCCTCGACCGACTTGAGCGTGCCGTTGGTCTCGCCGTACGGCGGCCGGAACAGCTTTGTCGTCACGCCGGCCGCCTGCTGGATGGCCTGCTGAGTCTGGGTGAGCTCGGAGCGCATCTGAGCCTGGCTCATCTGCGTCAGGTGCGGGTGTGTCCAGCTGTGGTTGCCGATCCACATCCCGGCGGCCGTCTGGCTTCTGGCCAGCGCGGGATTCTGCTGGACCTTGCTGCCGATGTTGAAGAAGGTCGCCCGGAGACCGGCTGTACGCACCGCGTTGACCAACTGTGTGGTGGTGGCGGCGTTCGGCCCGTCATCGAAAGTCAGGCCCACGTAACCGGAACGGCAGTCCGCGAGCCCCGAAAAGGCGGTACTACGGCCGTTCAGCGCGTTGAGGACGCCGTCATAGGCGGGTTTCTTGCCGCCGCTGTTGTTGAACAGCAAGGGCGTTTGGCTGGCGCGCCAGGAGTCGCTGTCGCGGATGCCCCAGACGGTGAGGCCGTTGCAGCGGGCTACGGCGAGGCAGTCTTTGACGACGTTGCCGTAGGTCGTGGCAGAGGCGCCCTGGATGTCGAGTTCGGTGATCTGCACGTCCACGCCCAGCGCCGCGAAGCTGGACAAAGTCGTACGGTAGTTCGACGGGTAGGGCGAGTTGTTGTTGAAGTGCGACTGCAGGCCTACGCAGTCGATGGGCACGCCACGGTTCTTGAAGTCCTGTACCAGGCGATACACAGCCTGGGTTTTGGCGTGGCTCCAGTTGTCGGTGTTGTAGTCGTTGTAGCAAAGCTTGGCGCCCGGATCGGCGGCGCGTGCGGCGCGGAAGGCGGCTTCGATCCAGTCGTTTCCGGTGCGTTGCAGGTTGGAGTCGCGGCGTGCGCCGCTGTTGCCGTCGGCGAAGGCTTCGTTGACGACGTCCCAGGAGTAGATCTTGCCGCGGTAGTAGGTCGCGACCTGGGTGATGTGGTTGAGCATGGCTTGGCGCAGGGCGCTGCCGCTCATGTTCTGCATCCAGCCTGGTTGCTGGGAGTGCCAGGCCAGGGTGTGGCCGCGCACCCGCATTCCCCGGGAGCGGGCGTGGTTGACGATCCGGTCGGCGTTGCCGTACGAGAACTGGTTCCGGTTGGGCTCGGTGGCGTCGATCTTCATCTCGTTCTCGGGCGTCACCATGTTGAATTCACGGTTCAGAATGCCCGTGTACACCGAATCGCCCAGCTTGTACGCGGCGACGGCGGCGCCGAAGTACCGGCCCTTCTCCGCGGCCGACGCTCCCAATGTCGTCCCGGCGTTGGCCACGCCGGGCACAACCACGGCGGCCGCGCAGAGCAGCCCGGCCATGATTACAGCAGTTCTGGACATACGTCCTCCTTGGGTTCACAAGGCATGACGGCGCTCGACTTTCGGGGGCGCACCAAAGCGGGTACGCAAGGCAGGGTCGAAAGTTTCGAGCTAATCAATGACTCTTTCGCAAGGTATGACGCTGATCACGGTCCGTCAAGACTTTGTGTTCGCCCATGCGAAAGAACGAACCCTCCTGCGGCCGGAGGAATGCCCGACAGTGTAGTTATCGAAACTATCGGAATGACGTCACTGCGTGATGTTTGTGATGATCTCGCGGGCCGCCGGACCGGCCAGGATCAGCCCATTCGCCGCGATCTGGGTCACCAGTGCTCGCTCGCGGGGACGAGCCGGCGCAGACCGGCCAGATCAGTCACCACGAACCGCCCGTACTCGGACCGGACCAGGTCCTGGGAGCGTAGCTCGGCCAGTGCGTTCTTGACCGAGGCCAGCGACCAGCCGAGCATCTCGGCGACAACGCTTTGCGTGACCCGGACCGAGAACGGATCCGGATGCAGTGGCCCGGCGGCGTCGACGATCCACACCAGCAGAAGAGCCAGCCGCGTAGCGCCACGCAGATGGAACAACGCGGCGTTGTACTCACACTGCTGGCGGAACTTGCCGGTCATGTACTGCTCGAGCGCGTCGCCCATCCGCTGTTCCTCGGCGACCGCACGCATTTGCTCCGGGCGTAATCGGTACGCGTGACATGGATCAAGCGCCACCACGGAAGCCGACCGTGGCCTGCCGTCACGCGAGGCGAACTCGCCGACCAGGTCGCCTGCGCCACGGATGGCCATCAGCACTGATGTGCCGTCCGGCGTGTCGTACGTGATCCGCACTCTGCCTTGCACAATGGCGAAAAGATGTGTGCCGCTGTCACCTTGGCGGACCAGTTCGCTGCCGGGCGGAAAAGTACGCCGGACTCCGGTCCGCACCAGCGAAGCCCACTGCTGCGAAGACAGCAGGTCACTCAGCAACAGACGCTGCGGGCCACTTCGCACCCCAGAACATCTACCGGACCGCGGGCTCGGAGAGCACCGAAACCACCCAATCGGCCGATACCGGCCGCGTCCTCAGTGGCCGGTGACGATCTCCTGGATGACATACCGGGCGTTGGCCGAGATGATCGGATTAGTGGCGAAGTCGATGACGGCGGCGAGCCGGTCGCCGGTGACGAGCAGGTTGCTGGGCATCAGGTCCGAGTGCACCCAGCAGGGCGGCCCATGCGCCTACCGGATCATTTCGTGGTCCGGCCGGTCGACTGGATTCCTACCGGACAATGCCCACGATGGTGAGGGCGAGGCCCGCGGCGAAGGCCACGATCACGCCGATGGCCAGCAGCTTGTGCCGCAGGACGCGGTCTTTGCGCAGTTCGTCCTCGGTACGGGTGGAAATGATGTAGTGCCCTTTTTGCTCGGGCCGCGCGATGACCAGCGGGCCGATCTTGTCGTGCACCTCACCAAGGATGTACATCCGGCGGCCAGGGCGGATCAGCCATTCCTTGTAGTCGAAACCGATCGTGCTGTCGTTGCCGCCGAAGAACGACGGCAGTTCGATGCCGAACACGTTGGCGCGGCCGTCGCCCTGATGTGGTTCGAACCGGTTGACGGTCTGTTCCACGCCGTCCGGTTTGGTGCCCGTCGGGTCCACACCGATGGTCAGGCCCTGCTCGTCGATCAGCGCGTATCCCGTGGCGGACGTGTGCTCGGCGACTTTCTCGGTCCGCCGGGAGCGATGCCGCTTGCCGTCGCGGTACTCCACGTGCTCGTACTGCCGGTCGATCCGGTAGCGGTACCACACGCACTCGGTCTTGCTGATCTCCGAGGTCAGCGGGCCGTCCGGATGCGGATGCGCGGCCCCGACCACCTCGGTGAACTTACGGAACCCACCCTTGGCACCGAGCTCGTCGGACGTGCGGCGCAGGTCCTCCAGCTCCGGGATGGTCAGCGTCTCGGTGCCGATCATCGTGTGCAGCTCGCTTCTTGCCCGCCGCATCAGGAAAAAGCCGGCAACCGCGGCACCCATCGCCAGAATCCCGATGATGATCAAAGCCATGCGTTCCCCCCGGATCCGGTCTCAGGGGAGACTAACCCAGTACGGGGGTCTCCGGTCGCGACCGGAGACCCCGGTGTAACCGGCCTGCCACGCCGCAGGAGCGCCGATCTGCGGCACGCTCTTGTCCAGGGTCGCCCGGACCGGGCCGTCCAGCCAGATTCGCTGCGCCGAGCCGAACGTCCGGATGCCCGCGGCCTTCTCCACCTTGACGGCCTTACTGCCCAGGCTGCGCAACTCCCGGCCGCCGGAGCCGCCGCTGACGATCAGCGGGATGTCCGTGCGGGACGCGTCGTCGAATCCGAACTCGACGAGCTTGGTGATGTTGAACAGCCGTGGATCGAGCTTGCCGGTGCCGATATCCCTGGTGACGTCCATCGGAATCATGTGGACGTCACCATTGCCAGTAAGATTCTTACCGAACGGTTTGGAGCATGTGAACAAGACACTCCGCAGGGGACTCGGGTTGGGCCCCGCGGACGAACGCTCAGCGCAGTGCCGTGAATCGCATGACGCCGTCGTCGATCCGGCCGTGCCGCAGCTTCACCACGTCGTGGGCGTAGCTCATGCCCATCTGCCACGGCTGACGGGAACCCGCTCGAGGGAACTCGTCGATGGAACGCCGCACGTAGCCGGCGTCGAAGTCGAGCAGCGGCTGTTCGGTGACGCGGGGATCGTCGTTGACCGGGACGCACTGTGTGTAGCCGTTGGCGTCCAGATGACCCAGCAGGCGGACGGTGAACTCGCTGACGAGGTCGGCTTTGAGCGTCCACGACGCGTTCGTGTAGCCGACGGTGAAGACGAAGTTCGGCACACCGCTGAGCATCATTCCCTTGTACGCCATGGTCTCCGGCAGTTTGACGTCGTGACCGTCGACGGTCAGCCGCATGCCGCCGAGGGCCAGCAGCCGCAGCCCGGTGGCCGTGACGACGATGTCCGCGTCGAGCTGCGCGCCGGATTCCAGGCGTAGCCCTGAAGGGGTGAATTCCTGGATGCGGTCGGTCACCACGGACGCCTTCCGGCGCCGGATCGCGGTGAACAGGTCGCCGTCGGGGACCAGGCACAGCCGCTGGTCCCAAGGGTTGTAGCGGGGTTTGAAGTGGACGTCGACCTCGTAGCCGGGTGGCAGCTGCTTGGCGGCCGCCTTGCGGATCATCGCTTTGATGACCTTCGGCCGCCGCTGGCTGAGCTGGTAGATCAGGGTGGCCATCAGCACGTTCTTCCAGCGCACGATCGAGTACGCCCGCCGGGGCCCGATCAGTCGCCGGAGGCTGTTGGCGATCACGTCCTTGGCAGGTAACGCCAAAATGTACGTGGGGGAGCGTTGCACCATGGTCACGTGCTCGGCCTGCTCCGCCAAGGCGGGCACGAGCGTCACCGCTGTGGCGCCGCTGCCGATCACGACGACCTTCTTGCCGACGTAGTCCAGGTTCTCCGGCCAGTGCTGAGGGTGTACGACCGTTCCGCCGAACTGCTCGATAACAGGGAAATCAGGCTGGTAACCGGCGTCGTAGTGGTAGTAACCCGTGCATACGTAGAGGAAACCGGCAGTCAGTCGGACAGTGAGTCCATTGTGGACCGCGTCGACCGTCCAGCGGGCGTCCGAACTCGACCATGACGCGCCGACGACCTTGTGCCCGAACCGGATGTGCTTGTCAATGCCCGCATCGGCGGCGGTTTCGCGGACATATTTCAGGATCGACGGACCGTCGGCGATCGCTTCGGCCTGTGTCCACGGCTTGAACCGGTAACCGAGCGTGTGCATGTCCGAGTCCGATCGGACGCCTGGGTAACGAAACAGGTCCCACGTGCCGCCGATGGCCTCGCGCGCCTCGAGGATCGCGTACTTCCTGCGCGGAAAGGCGGACTGAATGTGGTGTGCCGCACCGATTCCGGACAGTCCGGCGCCGATGATCAGGACGTCGACGTGGTCGCTCATACCGACTCCTGTTGCCTGGCGCGCAGCTTGGCCTGCAGGCGCTCGAGCACGCTGTAGTAGTGGGTGGGCGCGATTCGTGCGAGCGCGTCGAAAACATAGGCGTCCGGCCCGACGAGAACGCGGGCTTTGCCCTGTTCTACCCCGCGGTGGATGATCTCCGCGGCCTTCTCCGGCGAGGTCATCGTCATGGCCTCGAACTGCTGCGCCATTTCGTCCTTGGTCCGGCCGCGGCCTTCTGGATCCTTGCGGATGCGCGCATTGCGGACGATGTTCGTGTTGATGCCACCCGGATGCACGTTGACAGCGCTCACCCCGGTGCCGCGCAACTCCTGGCGCAGCGAGTCCGTGAAGCCCCGGACCGCGAACTTGGCCGCGCAGTACGCACTCTGGGTGGGCATGCCGACCAGCCCGAACACGCTGGACGTGTTCACGATGACGCCGTCGTCCTGCGCGACGAGGATCGGCAGGAACGCCCTGGTCCCGTTCACCACGCCGTGGAAGTTGATGTCGTGCAGCCAGTCGTCGTCCTCGGGGACCGAATCCAGCACGGTCGAACTCACCGCGACACCGGCATTGTTGAACACAGCGGCCAACGGCGCCGGGAGCCACTCGCGTACCTCGTCGGCGAACCGTAACTGATCGGCTGCGTCACGCACGTCGAGGACTCTGGTGAGCACCGGACCGCTCAGTGCCGAAGCGGTCGCCTTCAGACCGGTTTCGTCCACGTCGGCGATGGCGACCGGCGAGCCGAGCCGGGACAGGCGCATGGCCAGGCCACGGCCGATGCCGGAGGCCGCGCCGGTGATCATCACCGGACGGCCGGTGATCCTAGGGCGTCGTTGCGGCATCAGTGCTCCTTGTCTGTACGGATGGTCCGGTTTGCCGAGCCCGGCGGCGAACAAGCGCTTGGCCGCCTTTTCCAGGAGCGCTGGCGATGCCACGTGAATGCCAGCGCTCGTCGCCTTCGGCGGTCGGTATCAGCGTGAAGTCGCGCAGCATGGTCCGCAGCACAACGTTCATCTCCATATTGGCGAACGCCGCGCCCAGGCAGCGGCGCGTGCCCCCGCCGAACGGGATCCACTGGTACAGATCCGGTCGCGCGCCGACGAACCGGGACGGGTCGAACTTGCGTGCGTTCGGGAAGACCGACTCGTTCTCGTGCAACAGGCTGATGCTGACGATGATCGCGGCGCCTTTCGGCAGCGTCCACCGGCCGAGCTGGAGGCTCTCGGCTTTCACCTGGCGGCCCACCAGGTCGATGACCGGCCGGGTGCGCTGCACCTCGAGGATTGTCGCCTCACGCAGCGTGCTGCCGCCCGCGTCCACCTCCGCGACAAGGTCCTGCAGCACTTCGGGATGACGGCGAAGCCGCTCGACCGCCCAGGCGAGCGTGGTCGCCGTGGTCTCGTGCCCGGCGGAAAGCAATGTGAGCAACTGGTCGGCGATGTCGCTGTGGCTCATCTTCGAGCCGTCGTCGTAACGGCTTTGCAGCAGCAGCGCCAGGACGTCGTTGCGTTCGTCGAGGTTCTTGTCCTGCTCCGCCTTGGCGATCAGCTTTTCGACGATGGCGTCGTATTCACGGCGCATCAACCAGAAGCGGCCCCACGGGCTCCACCGGCCCCAGTCGACCGTGGGTATCGGCAAAACCGCAAGCCGCGAGCCAAAAGTGACAGCGCGCGGCAGCAGTTCGCGCAGCTGATCGAACTCCTCGCCCTCGGCGCCGAACACCGCACGCAGGATGGCGTTGAGGGTTATGCGCATCATCGAGGGCAAGGTCGCGAACGACCGGCCCTGAGGCCACCGGGCCAGCTCACGCACAGTCTCTTCTTCGATGATCTGCTCGTACGCGGCAAGCCTGCGGCCATGGAACGGCGGGACAAGCAGTTTGCGCTGCTTGCGGTGTTGCTCGCCACGCAGCGCAAACATCGAGCCGGGACCAAGAACCCGGCCGAGGTTGCGCTCCAGGTTGTCCACAATGTCCGGTGGAGTGAGGAACAGCTGCTTGATCTCTGCGGGATTGCTGAGTACCAGAGCACGGCCGAAGAGGAGCGCGTTGACGGTGAAGGCGTCGCCGTACCGTTTGCACAGCTGAGGCATCCCACGACGCGGGACCGTCAGCGCGTACACAGCCTGCACAACGGGAGGCACATTCGGGCCTGGCGGAAGCGTCGCAGTCGTCATTGAGACAACACCTTCTCCGAGTGGTACGCGGCCGTACCGACGGTACGCTGGAGTACCAAACGGCGCAAGGTGGTATACCGTTGTCACGGTGACGACCGTGCAGCACCAGACCGATGCCGCGTACGACGATCCAGGCAAGTTCCGCCAGCGCCTGCTCAGCGGCCTGGAGGCGTCAATCGCGGCCGTCGGCTACCGCAACACCACGGTGGCCGACATAGTCCGCCGCGCCCGCACCTCGCGCCGGACCTTCTACGAGCACTTCGAAACCAAGGAAGCCTGTTTCGTCGCCTTGCTCACCGCATCGAACGCCGCCGTGATCCGCGAGATCACCGCCGCCGTGAACCCGGCTGTGGCCTGGCGAACCCAGGTCCGCCAAGCGGTCGAGGCCTGGATCGGCTGCTTCGAGTCGACCCCGGCCCTGACCCTGAGCTGGATCCGCGAGGTCCCGTCGCTGGGGGAGGCGGCCCGTCTGCTGCAACGCAACACGATGGAAGCCTTCATCGTGATGATCCAAACCCTCTGCGACACACCGCAATGGCACAAAGAAGGCATAGGCCCGGTGTCCCGCCCCCTGGTGATCATGCTCTTCGGCGGCCTGCGAGAACTGACCGCGACCACCGTCGAAGACGGCGGCCGGATCAGCGACATAACAGAAGTGGCGGTCAAAGCATCGATAGCCCTCCTCGGGCCGTGACACCCAACTGCCACGTATCGCTCAGCCGCCCAGCGGCGCAGACATCGACATCAAGAAAGTAAGCGCCGGCCTGACCGCAAGTACCGGGATCGACAGGTTGCCCGTGCCCCATACCGGTAATCGTGTAGGTCTCGACAACAGAGCCATACCGCGCATGCGGATAACCAGCGACCATGCCGGTTTCCGTCGGGACGGCAGGAACCCCATGCACATTGGTCCACTGCTCAACCAGCTCAGTCGCATTCGACGGAGAAACGGTATAGTCGGCGGTGCCTTGCCAAATACTCACAGTCGGCCAAGGCCCAGCGTGAGAGCTGGCGGCACGCACTGAATCGCCAAGCTGACCCGGACTGAGATTCCGCCCAGGATGCATACAAGAAAAAGCCTCGATCATGCTCGAAGCACAACGATAGGCCAACCCAGCCACAATCCCACCGCCAGTAAACAGTTCTGGGTAGGCAGCAAGCATGACCGCAGTCATAGCCCCACCCGCAGACAGTCCAGTGACATAAACACGTGCAGCACCAGCATCATCACGAGCACGCCGAACCATCTGGGCAACCGACTCAGCCTCACCCTGACCACGAGTAGTGTCACCGCGCTCGAACCAGTTGAAACACTTGTTAAAATTGTTCACACTCTTCTGCTCCGGAAGCACAAGAGTAAACTTCATCTGATCGGCCAACTGCGCCCACCCCGAACCATCCCCATAGCCGGCGGCATTCTGCGTACACCCATGCAAGGCCACCACAACCGGCCGGCCGGCAGGAAGAGAAGAAGGAGTGTGCCGATACATCACAAGATTACCAGGATTACTCCCAAAATCCGGAACCAATACGGTGGCAGACGCAGGCGTAGCCCCAAACGCAAGCCCGGCCAAAACGGAAAAAGCAATAAAAACCCGAAGAAGCATGCCGCACCCCATTGTGCTAGGCGTCGCTGTCAACCCCGAACCCTAGAAGAAGACCGGCCAAAAACTCAGATCCCCAACCACCACAATCCCGCCGCCCCCTATAGCGACCAGACACCCCACCATGACTCGATGCCCGGCCCATCCTGTCCACAGTAGACCTCGCACCTGGCGCACCCGCCCAGCGCCCCGGCCGTGAACCTGGCTCCGGTTGCCGGGCTGAGCCAGTGGTGGAGCCCTGGTCAGCGCTCCCGGTCGCGAACCCAGCCCCGGTTACCGAGCCCCAGCAACGAAAATGCGCGTCAGCGCAGCAGAGGTCGGGTCTGAGTGTCCTCACCCTCGGTCGGCCTGGGCGGAGCCTGATCACACACGTCCAGGGCACCGCAGAACAGCGACAAGCAACCCAAGCCCGGCGCCCCGCAACGAAACCCAACCCCAAACTGGTGTCGCCTTTCAATGAAGTGCACGATGCGGTGTGGCGCCGGCGGTCGGAAGCGTGCGGTGTCCTGGGCTTGTGTGGTTACCCTGGGGCAGGCCGGCCGAGGGTGGGGGCGCGAACCGCTCTTCCGTCCTCATCTGAGGGAGGTTTGCCCGCCCGGCCAGGGCACAATCTCTCCAAAGAAAGGGACCCACAATCACCAGCGAAAAGAAGCAAAACCCAACCCAGTAAACAAAAACCCGCACCCTCCACAAGAGAGCAGCCCCCACCCACCACCGGGGGGGGGGCGTCCCTGCTCCGGTCTACAGGGGAAGCAAGATCAGCAGGGGTTGGCAAGAGGCGAACCCGCGCGAAAGGGCCGTTCGCACGGGGTTCACCTGAGCGGAGTAGGCACTGGCGTCCAAAGAAGACGATCACGCCAGGCCCTGCACGCAAAACCGTAGCCACCCAACAGAGAACTGGTCAGAGACTCGGACAAGCGGCAGTACTGGACCGGACAACCAGGCTGGTCGCGAGCTCTACCCGATGGTGTTCAGGTTGCCCACCACTAGCGAGAACGATCGCCATCCGAGCGCCGGCCGCGGCCATCTCCTGCAGGGGCTGGCGCACGGTGGTCAGCGGCGGGCCAACCCACCGGGCAACCGGAAGATCGTCGAACCCGACAACACTCAAATCCTCCGGCACACGCAGACCGGCCGCCCGGGCAGCCTCATAAACGCCAACCGCCTGCAAGTCGCTCCCCGCGAACACGGCCGTCGGACGATTCTCCAAAGCCAGCAAGGGAAGCATCTGCTTATAACCGGCTTCGACGTGGAAGTCTCCATGCCGAACGAGTTCTGGATCCACGGTCAGGCCGGCGGTTTCGAGGGCGGCGCGGTAACCGTCCACTCTGGCCCGGCTGCAGAGGACGTTCTGGGGGCCGCCGATCATCGCGATGCGACGGTGGCCGAGTTCGATCAGGTGACGGGTCGCGGTGAGGCCGCCCTGCCAGTTGGTCGCGCCGATCGAATGTGTCTCCGCGGTCGGTTCGCCGACTGGGTCCACTACGACTACGGGGATGTCGCGGGCGCGCAGCTTCGCGAGCTGGTCTGTGCTCAGGTCGGAGAAGACCGCGACGACGCCGACCGGCCTGCGGGCGAGGACGTTCTCCAGCCAGCTCTGCCCGGGCCGGAGCCTGCCCTGCGATTCCGACAGCACGACTGCCATTCCGTTGTCGCTGGCGACTTTTTCCACGCCACGGATGATTTCCAGGGCCCAGGCGCTTTCCAGTTCGTGGAACATCAGCTCGAGCAGGTTCGACCGCCGGTTGCGCTCGTCGGAACGCCGCTGGTAGCCGTGCCGCCGGATGATCTCCTCGACGCGTTGCCGAGTTTCGGCCGCGACGTCCGAGCGGCCGTTCATCACCTTCGAAACTGTCGGAACCGAAACTCCGGCTTCGGCCGCGATGTCCGCAATGGTGATCTTCGCGGGCGCGCTTTCGCCGCTAGTCGGCTTGCTGGCTCTGGCAGGCATGATGGGCAGTCTACGCCAGCTCAGGCCGAACCTCGAAGGTCTGCGGCGATGTCTTGACGGTAGCCACGCTCACACCTAAAGTCACCGAAATAGATCATGCTTCCTTCGAAACTATCGAGGGAGCCGGGGCGAGGTCGTGACGGCGGTCAACACCGGCTATGGCCATAGTGGACAGTGGGTTTCGGGCCGGTGATGACGGAGCCCTGACCGGCAGGGCGGAGGTCGTCCGCCCTGCCGGTCATGCTCAGCCCCATACCTCCGCGGCGGTCTCGACGATCAGCGCGAGCTTGGCGGCCTGCTGGTCACGAGTCAGCACGTTGCCCTCCACAGTGGACGAGAAACCGCACTGCGGGGACAGGCACAGCTGGTCGAGCGGGACGTACTTGGCGGCCTCGTCGATGCGGCGCTTGAGGTCGTCCTTGTCCTCGAGCTCACCACGCTTGGTGGTGACGAGCCCGAGCACGACCATCTTGCCGGGCGGCACGAACCGCAGCGGCGCGAAGCTGCCCGACCGGGCGTCGTCGTACTCCAGGAAGAACCCGTCCACGGCGAGCTCGGAGAACAGCGCCTCGGCGACGAAGTCGTATCCGCCTTCGGCTGCCCAGGATGAGCGGAAGTTGCCGCGGCACATGTGAGTTGTCACGGTCAGACCGTCGGGTTTGCCCGCGAGAGCGGCGTTGACCTGCTTGATGTAGCGCAGATGCTGGTGTTCGGCGTCGTCACCGCGGGCGGTGAGGGCGGCGCGCTGAAGCGGGTCGTTGAGGTACGCGAAGCTGGTGTCGTCGAGCTGAAGGTAGGTGCAGCCGAGCTCGGCGACACCGGCGATCTGGGCTGCGTACGCCGCCGACAGATCGGCCCAGAACTGTTCCTCGTCGGGGTAGACCGCGGGATCGATCGCCGAGCGGCCGCCGCGGTAGTGCACCATGCTCGGCGACGGGATGGTCAGCTTGGGCGTCACGCCCGGCTCGACGACCGACTTCAGGAAGGTGAAGTGGTCGGCGAAAATGGTCTCCGGCAGGCTGATCGGACCGTCCACATGCAGTGCGGCCGAGGTGAACTCCAGGTCGCCGTCCGCGTTGTGGAACTGGACCTTGATCTTGTCGTCGCCCTTGCTGATGCCGCCGAGGCGGTAGATGAAGTCCATGTGCCACGAGGTGCGGCGGAACTCCCCGTCGGTGGCCGACTGCAGGCCCGCGTCGCGTTGCAGCTGCACGACGTCGCGGATCGCCTGGTCCTCCACGGATCGCAGGTCGGCCGACTGCTCTTTCCGCGCCGCCAGCAGGTTCTCCGGCCTGAGCAGACTGCCGACGTGGTCGGCGCGGAACGGCGGGGTGGTTCGCACTTCTCAGCCTCCTTGGGTCATGGCTGTTGAGCGCTCAAGGATGCCACGGCGCCGTCTGCTCTGGTAGGCCTCGCCAGAGCAGACGGGACGCGGCAATAACCGCCATTCGATGGTCCCCCTGTCAGGCCAAAGTATCGGAGGGGTCGGACAGGGCGGGTGATCTTGAGGTGCCGGATTACGGTGCTGGATATTCCTTGATGTAGACGGGCTGGCCGACCTTGGTGGTGTCGGCCGCGTCGCCTACGCCGTTGACGACATGGTCGATGGTCCCGGCGCCGAGATTCACCGTCATGATGTGGCGCAGTTTCACGCCTGGCGTCTGCGGGACCTCGAACCCGTTCTCGGTGTGGATGGCCGGATTGTTCTGGTTGAACACGTAGACGCCCGCGCCATGCAGCGTGTGCTTCTTGACGCGGTTGCCGACCTTGTATCCGGCCCGGAAGTACACATCGGACAGCGTGGTCGGGTTGTGCGGAGAACTCCAGCTCCAGCCGCGTTTCTTGCCGACCCGCAGCAGGACTGGCGACTCCTTGAGGCCCGCGTCGACCGTGACACCGGCGACGACCACGCCAGGAACGTCACCGACCTCGAGTGGAGTCGCGCCGTTGACCGCAGTGAGAGTCGCGTGCCCGAGGCCGAGCACGACCTGGTTGGGCCACTTGACCTCGATGCTGCGCGCGATGTCGTAGACGCCCGGTGTGAGCAGCAGGTTCTTGCCGCGTGCGAGCTGACTGTTGATCTCCCGCACCGAGTCGGACGGCTTGGCCACGAAGAAGTCCGAGATCGGGATCGTGCGGCCCGGTGTCACGCCATTGGCCCACGTGATGCCACGCGTGTTCTTGCGGGCGTCCGGCACGCGCACGTTGTACTTGCCAGCCCGGCGATCTCGGTGTAGTAGCCGACCTTGATCTGCAGTGGGGTCTCGGCGGTGCCGTATGTGTCCGGTTTGAACAGATAGGCGTACCGCTGGGTGCCCATCTCGTTGTCGGCATGCTTGGCGTGTGTGGCGTCGAGGGCCGCCTGGATCTGGCTGACCGGCATGCTCGGATCGAAGATCGTGACGTTGGCCCCGAAGCCGGGCGTGCCGGGCCAGGGCGGGTTCGCCGCCGCGCCGGGCGCCGTGGCCGTCGCCGCGACTGCCGTGAGCATGAGGGCGAGCGCTGTGGAAGCGCTCTCACCCGATCGCCTGGAGGTATGTCCCCAAAGTGGCGTTGGGGGCACTCAACGCCCCCAACGCCACTTTGGGGGCACAAGCGACTGTGAATTCTGTGTGTCCAAACTCGCCCTGTTGGGCGCGTGCGGCTTCCTACAGGTGCGGAGGAAATGGTAAAGCTGCATTTCAAAGGTCGCGCGAGAAGGAAATGGGACCGGTAATAGGTGTCCTTTATGGACATATGATAGTGCTTTGTGCGACCGGTTGCTCCATCGGAGGGAAACTGCTGCTGCCACTTGGAGCCGCACCGGCTCCCGTGATAGAGATCAATGCCGCAATGACTCACTGGGATCCGGCTACACGCCCGCACCAGAGGATTTGATGGATCAACAAACACTCGCGGTGGCTTTCTGGTTCCTGCTCGCCGCCGTGCTGCTCGCCGTATTTCTGCTGGTTCGCCAGCATCGCTCCGCCCGTGACGTGCGCGATCGCTGCGCCGCCGCGGAAGCCGGGCTGCGGATGCGGGCCGAGGAGGAGAACCACCTGATCGCCACGCGGCTGCCCGCGCTGGCCGAGGCGCTCAGCCACCGGCCGGTCGACGTGCCCGGCCCGCGATATCCCCAGCTCGCGGAGGCGCACGGCCGCGCGATCGAGCTGTTCACCGAGTCTGTGCAGCGAGCGACCGCCCGCGGCGAGCAGTCCGCCAAGGCGACGGTCAAGTCGATGATGCGTGCCGTCCAGAGCCTGGCCAACGAACAGCAGGTGGCGATCTCGTCGATGCAGGAGCGGCACGATGATCCCGACGTGCTGGCCGATCTGTTACGCATCGACCACATGAACTCCCAGCTGGGGCGGCGCGCGCAGGCCACGGCTGTGTTGTGCGGATCGTGGCCCGGGCAGCAGCGTTCGGCGTCGGCGCTGACCGACGTGGTTCGTGGCGCCACCTCGCGAATCCGCGACTACCTGCGGGTCAGCGTCCCCGCTGAGGCCGACATCGCCGTCGTCAGCCGCGCGGTCGAGCCAGTCGTGCTCGCGGTGGCCGAGCTGCTCGACAACGGCGCCCGCCACTCGCAGCCGAACACCATGGTCGAGGTCAACTTCCAGCAGACGCACAACGGCATGGTCATCATGATCGACGACGCGGGCGTCGGCATGACCGTCGAAGAACTGCAGCGTGCGGCCCGCCTGCTGGCAGGCGACGGCAGCAGCGACATCAACCGGCTCGGCGACCCGCCGCAGATCGGGTTCGCCGTCATCGGCGTACTCGCCAAGCGCTATGGCTTCCGCATCTCAGTGGATACACGCTCGCCCTACGGGGGCGTGCGCGCTGTCGTGTTCTTGCCAACCGAGCTGCTCACCCGGGCCGCCAAGCCCCAGATGCCGAACGTCGCGGTCACCCCAGGACCGGCGCCGGCAGCCGAAGCAGAGACCGGCGACGTCGACCGCACAGCGGGCGGCCTGCCACGGCGAAAGCGCCGTGACCGGGCCACCGCGGAGCCGGTCACGCCCCCGCCCGCGACCAAACCCGTCCAGCCCAACGAACGCACCGCCACCGGCCTCGCAGCCTGGCAGCGCGGCACACGCTCCGGCCGTACGGTCTCTCCTCCTGCCGTTGAAGGGAACACACCGGCATGAACAAGTTGGGTTGGATGCTGGACAACGCCATGCAGATGCCCGAGACACGGCACGCGATCCTGCTGTCCGCGGACGGGTTGCTGATGGCGCACTCCGGGAGCATCGACCGGGACGACGCCGAACGGCACGCCGCGGCCATGTCCGGCCTGCAGGCCCTGGCCCGCAACACCGCGGAGTTCTGCGGTGAGACACCGGCGAAATGGCAGCAGACGGTCAGCGAATTCCCCGGTGGTTACGTGTTCCTGGTGGCCGCCGGGCCGGGCGCGTACCTCGCCGTGTCGGCCTCCGAACGGGTCGACATGGAGGCGGTTTCCTTCCGGCTGCAGGAACTTGTGCAGCGCCTGGGCAAGGAGCTGACCAGCCCGCCGCGACAGGACGCCGGTAGTCCGGTATGACCGGCCCGCAGGGCTATCGGCGGGAGCGGGCCCTCGTGCGGCCGCATGTCGTCACCGGTGGCCGCGCCCATCCCAGCCGCAACACTTTCGACGTCGTCACCGTCGTGATGGCCACGCGCGAGAACGTGGCCGGGCTGACGCCGGAGAAACGGCGGCTGATGGAGCTCTGTCGCGGTGGCGCGCTGTCGGTCGCCGAGGTCGCCGCGCACCTGTCGTTGCCGATCAGCGTCACCAAGGTCCTGCTGTCGGACCTCGTCGACAGCGGCCACATCGCCACGCACGCCGCTGTCCCGCACACCACCCGCCCGGACGTAAAGCTTCTGAAGGACGTACTAGATGGGCTCCGCGCTCGCCTCTGACGGCGTGTACCTGCGTGACACTGTGCGGACGGCGGTGAAACTGCTGATCGTCGGGCACTTCGCGGTCGGCAAGACCACCTTCGTCGGCACCCTCTCCGAGATCCGCCCGCTGCGGACCGAGGAGACGATGACCCAGGCCGGCGCCGGTGTCGACGACCTCGCCGGGGTCAACGGCAAGAACACCACCACGGTCGCGCTCGACTTCGGCCGGCTGACGCTCAACGACGAACTGGTGCTCTACCTGTTCGGCGCGCCCGGCCAGCAGCGGTTCACCCAGATCTGGAAGGACATCGCGTACGGCGCACTCGGTGCGCTCGTGCTCACCGACACCCGCCGCCTCGAGAACTCGTTCGAAGTCATGGGCCTGCTGGAGGAACTCGGCGTGCCCTACGCGGTCGCGGTCAACGAATTCGAAGGCGCGCCGTCGTTTCCCGGCGAGGAACTGCGCGACGCGCTGGACCTGCTCGACGAGACACCGCTGGTGTTCTGCGACGCCCGTGACCCCGGCTCGTCCACTCAGGCGCTCATCGCGCTGGTCGACTACCTGCTAACCCGCACCCAGGAGAACGTGTGACTTCGCAAGCCGCACCGGGACAGGCCTGTCCCGTGCAACACGGCCGGATGCCCTTGTACGGCCCGGAATTCGCCGCGAATCCGGCCGAGACGTACCAGGTGCTACGCCAGTACGGCCCGGTCGCGCCGGTCGAGCTCGCGCCTGGCGTGTCCGCCAGCCTCGTGGTGGGGTACGACGCCGCGCTGGAAGTGCTGCGCAACCCGAACACGTTCCCGCGTAACCCCTTGGCATGGCAGGAAAAGATGCCGGCCGACTGCCCGGTGCTGCCGATGATGATGTACCGGCCGAACGCCCTGTTCGCCGACGGCGCGGCGCACGCGCGGTACCGGTCCGCAGTCACCGACTCACTGGCCAGAGTGGACTCGAACGCGCTGCGGGCCGAGGTCGAGCGCACCGCCGACCGGCTGATCGCCCGGTTCGGCCCGCGGGGCGAGGCCGATCTGCTGGCCGAGTACGCGGGCCTGCTGCCGCTGATGATGTTCAACCACCTCTACGGCTGCCCGCCGGAGCTGGGCGAACGGATGGTCGCGGGCATGCGCGGCATCTTCGACATGATCGATCCGGAGAAGGCCAACGCCGAGCTGACCCAGGCGATGCTGGAGCTGATCGCGCTCAAGCGCAGCAGGCCCGGCCAGGACGTTCCCTCGTGGATGATGGCGCACCCCGTGCAGCTGTCGGACGAGGAAGTGTTGCACCACTTGGTGTTGCTGATGGGAGCGGGCACCGAGCCCGAGCAGAACCTGATAGCCAACGGGATCCGGCTGCTGCTGGCCGACGACCGGTTCGCCGGCGACCTGTCCGGCGGCAGCCTGCCGGTCGAGGAAGCGCTCGACGAGGTGCTCTGGACCGACCCGCCGATGGCCAACTACTCGGCGAGCTATCCCGTGCAGGACACCGACTTCGCCGGTGTGCGGCTGCCCGCCGCCGAGCCCGTGGTGATCAGTTTCGCCGCTGCCAACAACGATCCCGCCCTGGCCAACCAGCAGCGTTCGGGCAACCGGGCACACCTGGCGTGGAGCGCCGGCCAGCACTCCTGTCCGGCGCAGCAGCAGGCCCGGCTGATGGCGTCGGTCGCCATCGAGAAACTCCTGGACGGCCTGCCCGACATGCGGCTGGCCGTCGCCGTGGACGAGCTGGCCTGGCGGCCGGGCCCGTTCCACCGTGCGCTGACAGCGCTCCCCGTGCGTTTCACCCCGGTAAGTGTGCCCGTCCAACCTGACGAGACGCCTGGAGAAACCCCATGGAACGCACCTCGTGCCCCTATGTCCTCGACCCGACCGGACGAGACATCCACACCGAAGGCGCCGAACTCGCCGAGCGAGGCGCCGCGACGCTGGTGGAGCTTCCTGGCGAAGTGGTGGCGTGGTCGGTAAACACCCAGGAGGCGCTCCGGCGGCTGCTGAGCGACTCACGGGTGTCGAAGAACCCACGGATGCACTGGCTGCGTTACATAAACGGTGAGATCACCGAGGACTGGCCGATGCACCTCTGGGTCTCGGTGCAGAACATGTTCACCGCGTACGGCGCCGACCACCGGCGGCTGCGTTCGTTGGTGTCCAAGGCTTTCACGCCGCGCCGGGTGGCCGCGATGCGGCCGCGGATCGAGCAGATCACCGCGCGCCTGCTGGACACCATGGACGCTGCGTCCTCTTCAGGACAGCCGGTGGACCTGCGGGAGGGCTACGCGTACCCGGTCCCGATCGAGGTGATCTGCGAGCTGTTCGACGTGCCGGGCTCGCTGCGGCCGGGCCTGCGCGAAGTGGTGGACGGCGTCTTCGACACCACCCTCACCGCCGAGCAGGCACAGGCCAATGTGGTCAGGCTGTATCAGATCATGCACGAACTCGTTGCCACCAAACGGGAAAACCCCGGTGACGACCTCGCCAGCGGGCTGATCGCGGTGCGCGAGGAGGACGGCTCGCACCTGGAGGAAGCCGAGCTGGTGGACACGCTGATCCTGGTGATCTCGGCGGGCCACGAGACCACGGTGAACCTGCTCGACCAGGCGGTCACGGCTTTGCTGACCCATCCGGAACAGCTGGAGCTGGTGCGTTCGGGCACCAGCTCCTGGGCGGACGTCGTCGAGGAGACGCTGCGCTGGCAGGCGCCGGTGGCGTACCTGCCGCTGCGGTACGCGGTGGAGGACATCGAGCTTGACAACGATGTCACCATCCGTCGGGGCGACGCCATCCTGGCGGCGTACGCCGCCTCAGGCCGTGATCGCTCGGTGTTCGGCGACACGGCGGATTCGTTCGACATCACCCGGCCGGACAAGACCCATCTCGCGTTCGGTCACGGCGTGCACTACTGCCTTGGCGCGCCACTGGCACGGATGGAGGCGGAGATCGCACTACCCGCGCTGTTCGACCGTTTCCCGGGCCTCAAGCTGGCCATGGCGCCCGAAGAGCTCGAGCCGAGCCATTCGTTCATCTCCAACGGTCACGTGACGCTGCCGGTCAACCTGCGCTGACCTCTGAAGGGCGTGTCTCCGTCGCGGCGGAGACACGCCCTTCCCAGTGCGTCCAAAGCTGAAAACGATGGTCATTACGGAATGTAGGGGCCGTTACCCGGTCAGGTCACAAGGGCCGACCAGACCAGTGATATCCGGCCGCAACCCTCGGTCCGGAGTGGACTGACGGGTTACCGTGCCGGATATGACCGATCAGTTCGTGAGTGACCGTGCGGCAGGTCATGCCCGGGTTGAGTTCGCTGAGTTGCTGTTCCAGGAGGCGCCCGACGTCTCCGCGGCACCCCAGCCGTCCTCGGAGCTGACCGCGCAGGTCCAGGCATCGTCCCTGCTGGCGATCTACTACGAGTTGCGCCATGGCAACGATGTGCGCGCAGCCTACGTACGCGCCCTGGAAGAACACCGTGCCGCATTGGAGGAATACGCCACGAGAGTGGCTGATGTCGCACCTTTGGCCATCCCGGCCCAGATGAGCGAGCCCGAACTCCTGCCGGTGCGTGAACCCGTGGACTAGCGGTGCGCTCCGGTGACAGAGGACAGCCGCGGAGATTGCGGTAGGCCAACACCTTTCGTCATACGTCTACTCTGACTGTGCGAAGTGACGTAGGCCGTTTGCGATGTGTTTGGCCCGTGACGCTTGGTCTATCGGCTTGACTGTGGCGGGGTGTCTTTGCCAGGGTTTCTGTTTCGGCGTGAGAGGGTATTCGGGATTGGTTGAGGTGAGGTGACCGATGCGTGCGCAGTCGACCCAGGTAGGTGTGCTGGACATAGGTTGTTTCAGCGCGCATCTGGTGGTCGTGGAGCGCGCGCGGAGTTCGCCGTTGTGGCCGGTGCTGAGCCACAAGATCCGGCTGCGGCTCGATCAGGCGATGGATTCGCACGGCCGCATAGGCCAGGACGCGATCGACCGGATCACCGCGGCCGTTTCGGCCGCCCAGCGCAGGATCCCGCAAGGTGTCCCAGTGGTCGGGTTCGCGACGTCCTCGGTCCGGGACGCGGCGAACAGCGACCAGATCATCCGACGTGTGTTCCGAAGAACAGGCGTCGAATTGCAGACGTTCTCCGGTGAACAAGAAGCGCACCTGTCCTACATCGCGGCCCGGCAGTGGTTCGGCCACTCGGCCGGGCCGTTGACTGTGCTGGACGTTGGCGGCGGCACGGCCGAAATCGCCACAGGAGCCGGAATCCAGCCGCTGGCGACCTATTCGCTGCCGTTCGGTGCCCGTACGCTGACCCGGACCTGGTTGGACAGCAGTCAAACACTGCCCGACATGCGCGCCGAGGTGCTCGACCGGGTGCGGAAATCCTTATCCGGCAAGGAACTCGTCGGCACAGCGGTAGGCTGCTCGAAAGTCATGCAGCAACTGGCCCGGCTCGCCGGTGCACGCCCGCAGCGCGAGGGCCCGTACGTCCCGCGGCACCTGCAACTGGCCGACCTGCAAAAGTGGATTCCGCGCCTGGCAAAGCTTCGCGCTTCCCAACGCGCCGAACTCCCCGGTATTTCCCGCCATCGCGCCCAGCAGTCACTGGCCGGCGCGGTCGTCGCCGAAGCACTGCTCACCGCGACAGGCCACGAGCAGGTGAACATCTGCCCCTGGTCCACCAAGGAAGGCCTGCTGATCCGCCTGCTGGAAGACCCGCGTCTGGTGGAACGCAGCGCCTTCCAGGCTGCCTGACAGCTCCTGACGACCTGGTTCGTGAAATGTCGTGGTAGAGTCAAGGAGCTGGGGCAGATCGTGATGCCGGCCTGGAGCACCGAACGCGTTGTTCTCATTGGCGAGGCGAGCTACGCGGTGTCCCTGCTCGCCGGTCAAGGCGCCTCACTCGGGATAGCGGGCGCCTACATACTGGCTGATCAGCTCGCCCGTGACCAGTCGATCGGCCAAGCCCTTGTGCGGTACGAAAAGCTCTGGCGCCCAGTCGCCGAGGAGAAGCAGAAGACCGGCCGGGGCAGCGCCCGGTGGTTCGCTCCAAGGTCCACTGTAGACCTCCAAATCCGCCGCGCCTCCATGCGAATGGTGAACCTGCCGGTGATCAACCGCAGGCTCGTCGCACGCCTGGCCGGCAAGCCGAACAACCTGATCACAACCCTGACCCAATCCGAAGGACAGGTGGTATGACAGTCATCTTTCGGGCAGCCAGGCCCGCCGAGGCCACACTGCTGGGAGAAATAGCACTGCGCTCCAAGGCATACTGGGGCTACGACAAGGACTTCATGGAAGCCTGCCGCGCAGAGCTGACCTTCGCCCCGCAGGACGTCCTCGACCGCCGAATAGTCGTGGCGGAGCGCCAATCCAAGATCCTGGGCTTCTACAGCATCGACGGAGACCCACCCGAGGGCGAACTCGGCAACATGTGGCTCGACCCAGCCAACATCGGCACAGGCCTCGGCCGCAAACTGTGGCACCACGCCACCCAGACCGCCCAGGCAGCCGGCTTCAAGCAGCTGACCATAGACGCCGAACCGTACGCCGAAGGCTTCTACCTGGCCATGGGCGCCGAACGGATCGGCGAGACCCCATCCGGCTCAGTACCAGGCCGGGTACTGCCCCTGATGAAGGTCCAGCTGGACATCATCCGCATCGAGCCCTGACACCAGAGCGGCCGGCGAGTTGGCTGAGTCGATGCTGCCCGGTGGGAACGGCCACCGTTTGATGGCCACCGATCTGACGAAGGTGTTGCAGCTCCGGCTGTTGGACGAGACCGTGGCTGGGCTGCTCGCCGGGCAATTCGATTGACCGTGTGTTTGGTGTTGATCGTCATGGCCACTAACGTGGCAGCGTGAAGCGGGCGAGACGCGGTCTTCTCCTGGCTGCCGCGGCGGCCGGGGTGCTGCTGGCCACGACTCTCGTTGAGCATGAGGTGCCTGGGGTTCCTGTGGCGGCGCCAGCCCCCTTGGAGAAGCAGGTCCGCAAGCATGACCCACCCGTCACACCTTCGTGTGATTCGGTTGCCGCATCGTGGTCTGTACGTGAGCGGCTCGCGCAGTTGCTGATGATCGGGGTGCCGGGCAACGTCGACGGTGCCACCAAGCCTGTTCGTGATTACCAGGTCGGTGGCGTCTTTGTGCACGCGAACCCGGCTGGATTGCTGGTGGATGGCCGTCTTGCGCAGGTCAGGGCGGCGGCCAAGGTGCCGCTGACGGTGGCGATCGACGAGGAAGGCGGCCGGGTCCAGACTGTCGACCCGCTTGCCGGAAGCATTCCCAGCGCCCGGCAGATGGCCGCGACGATGTCACCCGATCAGGTCAGGGCCCAGGCCGCCGACCGCGGCAAGTTCCTCAGCACCGCGGGCGTGACGATGAATTTCGCCCCGGTGGTCGATGTGTCCAGCAAGCCTGCCAACACCGTGATCGGCGATCGCTCGTTCAGCGGCGATCCGGCCAAGGTGAAGCAGTACGCCATCGCGTTCGCGGCCGGGCTGTCATCGGCCGGTGTTGCTCCTGTCCTGAAACACTTTCCGGGGCACGGGAACGTTGATTCCGACTCCCACAAGACAACTGCGGTCACAGCGGACCTGAACAGCCTTGAGGCCACGGATCTGGTGCCGTATCAGGATTTGGGCGACTACGGCCGGGTCGCGGTGATGGTGGGGCACCTGGTCGTGCCCGGCCTGACAGGTCAGGAGCCTGCGACACTGTCGCCGGCCGCGTACAAACTGTTGCGTGAGCAGTTCCGGTTCGACGGTCTTGTCGTGACCGACGATCTTGGCGGGATGCGGGCCATCTCCGACCGATATGACTTGCCGGAAGCGGTTTTACGGGCGATCGCGGCGGGTGCGGATGTCGCCTTGTGGTCGTCCGGCGCGCGCGTCGGCGACGTGCTTGACCGATTGGAAGCGGCAACCCGATCGGGTGAGCTTTCCGCTGACAGGTTGCGTGACGCCGTGCAGCATGTACTGACCAGCAAAGGAATGTGCTGACTCCCTCGCAGAAACATGGTCGGACACCAGGAGAGCCCCGGGCGTGTCGCCCGGGGCTCTCCTGGTGCCTGTGGTTATGGGGAGCAGGCCTTGGTCAGGGCGGAGACCTGGTCGGCCTTGCGCTGCAGCCAGGCGGCCGGGCCACTGGCCAGGTCCTGGACCGTGGTGGCCTTCATGGTTGTGGCCAGGTCGTTGATGGCCTGGTTGACGGTTGTGTCGCCGGCTTTGGCGGCCAGCGCTGTGAGCTCGTCGCCGGTGGCCTTGGCCTTGTCGACGGCCGCCTGGGGGTCGGCGGAGTCGGGGGTGAAGCCGGCGACTCGGATCGCGTCGACGCAGACGGTGGCCGTATTGACGCCGCTGCTGACGCTGTCCGCGGTCTGCTGGGCCTGCTGGATCGCGTCGCAGCCTGCGAGCGCGAACACGAGGCCGGCGCCGAGCACGACGGTGGCGAGTCGCTTCATCGATATCCTTCCCTGGAGCAGGCGTCGAGTCCGGGCAGCCGGATAGGACATGAGCCGAGGATTTCGCGGAATTCCAGGACACACACTCCCTCCGGTTCTTGTCCGAACCGGAGGTCTCCCCAACCACGTCACGTGGCGCCGAGACCGGACCGCCACATGGGGCTGCCGAATTGACGATCTCGACCGGGTGGGTACTCCCCTCCGCACACACAGGATACCAGGGGCATGCCGTGCGTAAGCACCCGGTCGCACTGAGCAGGGCTTTATGCGCCTCTTGCAGGGGTCACGTCCCGAGTGGGCCGAAGACGAGGGTGCCCGGCGCGTCGGCGTTGTCACCCGCCCAGAACTCCAGCCACAACTCGGTGAACTCCAAACGGGACAGACTGCCGTCGCCGTTGCTGTCCAGCAGCGGGAAGATGCCGTCGGTGTCGGTTGGCCGGCCGTTGAAGACCTCGATCATCTGCCGGTACTCCGCGGCGGAGATCAGGCCGTCCTGGTTCTCGTCGATCGCCTCGAACATCGCGTCGGCGGTCGCGGTCACGGCTTCGGGCATGCCGGGCAGCTGGTCGACCACGAGCAGGACCTCGTCGAGGGTGACCAGCTCGTCCCGGTTCTGATCCGAGGCGGCCAGCAGCGTCGCCCACCAGCCGAGCATGATCCGCGTCAGCCGCTCCTGGTCCCCGGGCCCCCGCACGGCGGCCCAGCGTTCGGCCAACGCCTGGAAGTCGCGCTCGGCAAGAAATCCGTCGTGGTCGGCGTCCATCGCGGTGAAGACACCGGTGACCTTGCGCCGCTGCAGTTCGCTCGCCATGCGCTCGACGGTAGGCCGAATGTCGTAATCGGAATATCGGCCATTTAGGTCACCCCTGAATGGAGTAGGACTGCGGGGTGATAGAGGTCTCCAGACGGCTGATGTGTCAAGCGACGGAATGGTTCCGGCCACGAACGGCCGGCCGCGCCAAGCTGTCCGGTCCGGAACGGTGACCGTTTTCGGATAGGGTTTATGCAGGTCAGTCCTACCTGAAAGGAATCATGACAGCGATACGAGCTTTCTCGCGGTGGACTGTCCTGGTTCCTGTCCTGGCAGAGGCGGTGTTGCTGCTGACCTGGGGCAGGGATCTGCCCATGGTGGTCATGGCGTTCGTCGCGCTGGTCCTCGCCGGGGCAGTGCTGGCCGCGGTGCACCACGCGGAGGTCGTCGCGCACCGCGTGGGGGAGCCCTACGGCTCGCTTGTGCTTGCAGTAGCGGTCACCGTCATCGAGGTGGCGTTGATCGTGACGCTGATGATCGGTGGCGGGGCCGGCGCCGAATCACTGGCCCGGGACACGGTCTTCGCCGCGGTCATGATCACTTGCAACGGGATCATGGGGCTGTCACTGCTGATCGGCGCCCTACGCCGCCGGATCGCGGTGTTCAACTCGGAAGGCACGGGCGGCGCGTTCGCGACCGTCGCCACGATCACCACGCTCAGTCTGGTGCTGCCGACATTCACGACCAGCAAGCCAGGCCCCGAGTTCACGCCCGCACAGCTCGCTTTCGCCGCAATCGCGTCGCTGGGCTTGTATGCGCTCTTCGTTGCCATGCAAACGGTTCGGCACCGGGACTACTTCCTGCCGCTCAACGACGAAGGTGAGATCCTCGACGACGAGGTGCACGCCGAACCGCCGACCTCCCGGGCGGCGTTGATCAGCCTGGGACTGCTGATGGTGTCGTTGATCGCGGTCGTGGGCAACGCCAAGGCCGTGTCGCCCGCGATCGAGGCGGGCGTTGTCGCGGCCGGGTTTCCGCTGGCAGTTGTCGGTGTTGTGATCGCCTTGCTGGTCCTGGCGCCGGAGACACTCGCCGCGGTTCGCGCCGCCCGCCGTGATCGCGTGCAGACGAGCCTGAACCTCGCGCTGGGGTCGGCGATGGCGAGTATCGGCCTGACAATCCCGGCGATCGCGATCGCGTCGATCTGGCTCGACGGGCCGCTCATGCTGGGGCTGGGCCCGACACACATGGTCCTGCTCGCGTTGACGGTGGTCACGGGCACGCTCACGATTGTTCCCGGCCGGGCGACGCTGCTGCAGGGAGGAGTCCACCTTGGACTCCTGGCAGCGTTCCTCTTCCTCGCCGTCAGTCCGTGAATACAACAGCCAGCGGCTGCAACGTCATGAAGTAGTTTCAGGGCATGGAACGCGACACCTTCTGCTCATACTGCGGAGCCCGGCACAGCGATGTGCCGGGTTACCCACGTAAGTGCCCCTCGTGCGGCAAACAGGTCTGGGCGAACCCGTCACCCGTGGCCGTGGTGCTTCAACCTGTGGTGGAAGGTGACCGAACAGGACTGCTGGTGGTGCGCCGATCCATTCCGCCGGTCGGCGAGCTTGCCCTGGTCGGTGGATTCATCGAGGAACACGAGACCTGGCAGGAATCCGCGGCCCGCGAAATGCTCGAGGAAGCCTCTGTCGTGGTGGCGCCCGAGTCGCTGTCGCCGCTGGGATTTGTGTCCGTCCCATATTGCATCCTGCTGTTCTGCATCGCGCCGCCGCTCACCGAGCTGCCCGAGTTCGTCGTCAACGCCGAGGCTTCGGAGCGGCGGGTCATCTTCGAACCTACGGAGCTGGCTTTCGCGGCGCAGACCGAAGAGGCCCGCAAGTTCTTCGATTCCCTTGCCCAATAGTGCTATCTGGGAGATCGCAGCGCGAGTGCGGGGCACGCCGCCACCGAGTCTGCTCACCGATCCTGGGAGGGCCTTAGGACAAACCTGTCGATTGGCCGGCGACCGGCCACGACCGGGCGCCGGCCTGCAGGCCGATCATCCCGGACACAAGTCGCATCTGCTCGACGTCCCGGATGTCCGCCTGCACCAGCCGTGGCGAGCAAACCAGCAGAGCGAGCGCTTGCGCGCGGGACAAAGCCACGTTGAGACGGTTGCGGGACAACAGGAAGTCGAGCCCACGCGGCAGGTCCACTGCGGACGACGACGTCATGGTGACGAGCACCACTGGCGCCTCCTGACCCTGGAACCGATCCACGGTACCGACCCGGGTCTCGGCGAACCCGGCCTCGTCCAACGCCCGCCGGACGATTCTGACCTGCAGGTTGTACGGTGCCACCACCAGAATGTCCGAATCGCTCAAGGCCTGCGCGTGTGACCCGTTTATCCACTTGCGACCGATCAGCGATCGCACGGCCGCGACCACGGCGTCGGCTTCCTCGGGCGAACTCGTGATGTTGTGGCTGTGGTCGACGTACTGGACGTACAACCCAGGGTCGATGCCCTCGACCCGGCGTTCGGCAGCGGTCGGGTGTGCGTGCAGCAGACCGGAGTAGGACAACCGGGACACCGGGTCGCAGACGTCCGGGTGCATCCGCCGAGTCTGGTCCATGAAGTAGCCCAGGTGCGGCGGGATCACATCAGCGTCGCCCAGCAGATGCCCCAGGGCGGACGCATCCGCACCGGCTGGGTGCGTACCCTGGACAACCTGCGGCAACTGCTGCGGATCACCAAGCAGCACAAGGTTTCGAGTGCACGTCGACACGGCGAGCGCGTCGGCCAAGGCGAACTGGCCGGCCTCGTCGATGATCAGCACGTCGAACTTCTCGTCCCGCATGGCGGCATTGGCGAACGTCCACGCCGTGCCGCCGACGAGATACCCGCCGCCCTGATCGGCCCGCCACCGCACCAGAGAAGGATTGTCCTTCGGCTGATCCCACTCGCAATCCTTGGCAGGAGTGCCTTTCGCGCGTTTCGCGCACGGAATCACGACGCCGAGCTCACGTCCGGCCGCCACGGCCGAGCTGAGCACGTTCTCCACGGCCTTGTGGCTGTTGGACGTCACCGCGACCGACTTGCCCTTGCCGATCAGGTGCACGATCAGCCGGCCGGCCAGGTAGGTCTTGCCGGCACCGGGCGGGCCCTGCACGGCCAGCGTCGATCCGTCCAGCGCGTCGACCGCCGAAATCACTGTTGCGACAAGGTCTTCGCCCTGGGGGAGGCTGCCGTGACGGGTCTGCGGCGGGAGCCTGCGCAGCAGATCGATGCCGGGGTGTGCGGGCAGCATCGGCAGGATCTCGATCGAGCCTTCCGCGAGCGAGTACACGGCCTCGTCCTTGGGCTGTGGCTTCACCGGATCGCCTGGCAGCACGGCTATCGGGAGATCGGACGTGATCTCGTCCGGCTTCGCGCTCTCCTCGACGGTCAGCGTGTCGGCGGTCTCGGAGACGATCTTGGCATTCCGGGTCCAGTTCACCGGACTACCTGAATACAGCATTCGGACTTGGTCGTTCGGCCCGAACGGATGCGGCCGGTCCGGATCGCACCGGGCATGCAGCAAGCGCTTGGCATTACGCACCCGGCCGCTGGGCATCGCCCATTGCTCGGCCTTCACCGAGACCGGGACGGTGCACGCCGTGTCGGATTCCAAATCGGACAGTGGGGCGCCGACCTGCCGGAAGAAGTCCCACCAGGCAGGGTTGGTCTCGCGGCGGTGATAGCCCACACTGGCCGCGAGCAGGCCGCGAGCCAGTTCGTCCTCGGTCGCGTCCGCCGGGTCGTCCGGCAACCCGTCCAGCAGAGGCTCGACCACGGCGGCGATCCGGGCCGCACGTTCCGCGCGGCGCTGGGCTGCTTCGGCTTCGGCCGTCTCGTCGATCAGGACGTCCATTTCGGACACGTCGGGCTGGTGCGGCTCGATGCCCGCCTCGGCCCGGACCTGCAGCAGAAACCGGTAAAGCCGGTGCGTGGAAACGCAGTCGTACTCGTTGTAGTCCTTGATCCCGTCCAGCACCGCCTCGGCTTCGCCGACGTCGTCGGCCGCGAGCAGCGTCAGGTACTCCTCGTACGCCTCGATGCTGGAGACCGCGTTGACGACATCACCGGCACGTTTGTCCGGCATGTACAACGGTTCCAGGTACTTGATCGAGTAGGACCGTTGCGAGACCCGCAATCCCTTACGCACCACGGCATAAAGGTCGACCAGCGAACCGGCCCGCAACAACGTGTCGACCGCGTCCTCACGCGTGCCGTGCAGTGCAGCGAGTTTCTTCAGCGCGTTCACTTCGTACGGCGCATAGTGATAAATGTGCGCACCCGGATGGGTGATGGTGCGTTCCAGTGCGAAGTCGACGAAATCCTCGAAAGCGCGTTTCTCCTGGGCTCGGCTGTGCGCCCAGAACGGCTGGAACTCCTCTTTGCCCTCAGCCACGGTCACCGCACCGAACAAGTACTCCAATCCGGTTCCCGCCAGGGCGAACGGATCGCCCTCCATATCGAAGAACACATCACCCGGGCTGGGTTCCGGCAGTGCGGCGAGCGCACTGTCGGAAAGGACCTCGTACGCCACCTTGCCGACCGGATCCTCGGCGGTCCGCGAATCATCCTGGATGACCTGGATCGTCGCCTGCGCCCGCAGTCCGTTGAACGTTGCCACCGACATGGTGCCCGGCCGGTCCGCCGCGGTCGCGTTCGCCAGGTGGTCGATCGTGGACATACCCGCCGCGACAAGCTTCCGGCGCTGGTCAGTCCGGATATTGGCGACCAGCGAAAGATCCCGTGAGGCCTCCCGACCGGAAGCGCAGTGCTGGCCGAATTTGCATGTCACACAAGCGGGCCGCTCATCCGCCCACAACCGGGGAGGCAGCTTCGCCGGCTCCGCCAGCTGTTCCTGTAGACGGACCCGCAAATGCGTTACCAATGGGAGGAAATCGTTGACACGATAGGAGTGCGTCGTCCCGTCACCCAGAATGAGATGCATTTCCGGGCCGGCCGAGTATCCCGCGTCCCGCAACGCGGCCGCGTACGTGGTGAGTTGCAGAACTGCGGACGGTTTGGGATGCCGGGTCAGCTTCGTGTCGTGCGGTTCGTATTCCCCGTCCTTGGTCCGGATCAGGAAATCCGCGCGGCCGTAGAACTTCCCGTCGTAGAAGACGGCCTGATAGATCACGGGCGCGCCGGACTCGATTGCCACCCGTGTCTCGGCGGCGGCCTTGACCAGCGCTTGCGGTTGCGGTGCGGGCAACTCGATCCGGATCACTCCGGCGCCGTACTTCTCCTGCAGCTTCGTCAGCGTCGCTTGCTCGTGGGCCAGTCCATGCTTGGCCACCAACAGGTTCTGCGGTGCTTCGGGCTTCGGCGCACCCTCCACCTTGGCCGACAAGGCGTAGTCCAGCGCGCTGCGATGCCCACACTCCAGTAGATCTACCAGGTCCGCGGGCGAGATCACGGGACCGTCCGGAGTGACGAGCACGCCAGGCAGTATTACCGCAAACCCGTCCCGAACCGGGGACCCCGGCCCCGGCGAGTCGCTTCAGGAGGGTTTGGCGGTCGAAACGACACCGTTCTTGCCTGCGCCCAGGATCGGCGGATCGAGCTGGGGACGGCCGAGCAGGTAGCCCTGGGCCTGGTCGCAGCCGAGTTCCTGGAGCATCGTGAACTGGGAGACGTCCTCGACGCCCTCGGCGATCGTGGTGAGGCCGAGGGCCTGGCCGAGGCGGATCACGGCGGTGACGATCTCGCGGTCGGACGGGTCGGTGGACAGACCCGCGACGAACGAACGGTCGACCTTGATGATGCTGACCGGCAGCCGTTTGAGGTAGCTCAGCGACGAGTAGCCGGTGCCGAAGTCGTCGATGCCCAGGCCGACGCCCATTTCACGGAGTTCTTCCAGTTGCCGCAGCGTCGAGGTGTCGGCGTCCATCAACACCGTCTCGGTGAGTTCCAGGGCCAGCGCGGTCGGCTCCAGGTTCGCACCGTCCAGGGCCCGGGCCACGGTCCGGGCGAGGTCGGGCTGGGTGGCCTGACGTGCGGAAAGGTTGACCGCGGCACGGAAATCAGCCGGTACGAGGCCGTCCGCACGCCATTCGGCGAGCTGACGGCACGCCTCCTCCAGAACGTACGTCCCGATCGGCACGATCAGGCCGCTGTCCTCGGCGACCTGGATGAACGCCGCAGGCGGCAGCAGACCGCGGCCGGGGTCGTCGAGCCTGACCAGGGACTCCACGGCGACCGCACGGCCGGTGCCCAGTTCGATCACGGGCTGGAAATGCAGGACGAACCGGTTGTCCCGTAAGGCCTGCCGTAGCCTCGACGCGATAGCGACCCGGTCGACGGCGCGGGCACGGCGGGTCTCGTCGAAGATCTCCCAGCGGTTCTTGCCCTGCGTTTTGGCACCGTACATCGCGGCGTCGGCGTTACGCAGCATGTCCTCGGGGGTGAGGGCTTCGCCGTCGGACAACGAGATGCCCAGGCTGGCCGTGACTTCGACCTCGTAGCCGCCGACGGTGACGGGCTTTGCCACGGCCGAGGTGAGTCGCTCGGAGATCTCCACGGCGTTCTGTTCGTTCTGCAGGTCCGAGCAGAGCACGACGAACTCGTCGCCGCCGAGCCGCGCGACGGTGTCCGCGGGCCTGACCTGCTGGCTGATCCGGCGCGCCATCTCACGCAACACGTGATCGCCCACGTCGTGTCCGAGGCTGTCGTTGATGTCCTTGAAGCCGTCGAGGTCGATGAAGACGACGGCCGTCAGCGATGGGTGCCTGTCCGCGCGAGCGAGCACCTGCTTGAGACGGTCCATCAGCAACGCACGGTTAGGCAACCCGGTGAGGGAGTCGTGTAGCGCCTGATGAACCAGCCGTGCCTCCGCGGCACGCCGTTCGGTGATGTCCTCGATCTGCGTGACGAGGTACAGCGGCCCCTTGTCGGACCGCACGACGCACACGGTCACCTGGCCCCAGACGATGTGCCCATCAGCGTGGTAGTAGCGCTTCACGCCGTGGAACGGTTCGTCGCTGCCTGCCATCATCGCGGCAACTGCCACACCGCCCACGGCGAAGTCGTCGGGATGCGTGACGTCCTGCACGCTCATGTCGAGCAGTTCCTGCTTCGTGCGCCCGAGCATCTTGCATAACGCCGGATTGACCTGTATGAACCGGGCGCCCTTGGCGACCAGGCACATGCCGATCGACGCGTGCTCGAACGCCTGCCGGAACCGTTCCTGCGCGTCCTGCAGGTCACGCTCGGCCGCGCGTTTCGCGGTCACGTCGATGCCGGTCGCGATGACGTGCGTGACCTCGTCCTCGTCGTTCACGAGGCCCGCGTTCGACCACTCCACGCAGATCTCGGCGCCGTCCTGCCGGACCCACGTGTACTCGAACTGCTCCGGGAAGCTCGACGGCTTCAGGCTCCGGTAGTAGGCCTCGGCCGGCCCGCGTTCGTACTCCGGCAGGAACACCTCCCAGAATGTCCGGCCGGCGACCTGGTCGAACGTGTATCCGGTCGTGGTCTCGCAGGTCTTGTTGAACCGGACGATCCGGCCCTCCCGGTCGAACACGATCACCAGGCTGCCCGCGACGTTCACGATCGCGTCGATGAAGTCGTGCTCGGCCTGCAGCTGCTGCGCGGACCGTTGCTGATCCTCGACCATGTCCTGCAGCCGTTGCGCCATGCCGTTGAACGCCGTCGCCATGTCGCCGATCTCGTCGCGGCTACGCACCTGTACGCGTTCCGCCAAGTTGCCGCCCGCGAGTCGTGTTGCACCACGCGCGACGGCACCGACGTCGCCGCTCATCCGTCGCGCAAGCCAGATCGTCAGCAGCATGGTGATGATGAACGCGACGAGCACCATGGACAGCGCGAGCGTGCGGTCCCCGATGTCACTGCTCTGGCGCAGCTGCAGCAGCCGGCCTTCCTGCTCGAATATGGCTGTCCACAGTGATGTCATCGCGTTGGACGCGTTCTCGACCGAACGCTTGTAGTCCGCGCGGTTTAGACGGACCGTGCCGGACTCCACGAAATCGCGTGTGGTCGTGGTCGCGAGGTCCGTGACGGCCATGTACGCAGCCCGTAACTGTGGCGCGAGTGCCTCACGAACGGAATGCGTCTCGGGGCTGTCACCGATCGCGCGGAACGTCGTGAACAGGTTGTCCTGGATGACGTCCGCGTGCCGGACGAGCATCCGCACGTCACCGGCGATCTTGGTGCGGTCCGGCAACGTGATGTCGCCGCCGGCGAGCAGGGTGTCGACGTCGTCACCGAGGCGGTTGACCCGGTCGACCAGTTCGGGCGCACACACGATCATGGCGTCGGCCAGGTGATACGTGCCCAGCTCGGAGTCCAGGACGAGGTTCGACGACGCGCCGACGTAGGTGATCAACGTCCGGACGTCGCTGATCAGCAGCGTGTGGGCGGCATCCGTGCCGACCGGGGCGCGTGGGCTGACCTTCCACGCGTGCCAGTTACCGGCCTGTGTGGACGGCATCGCGCCTACGCTCAGATCGGGCGCGGTCGTCCGCAGGTCGGCGCCGAGACGACTGTCCACCTCGATCAGTTCGGCGTAGTGCGCGTCGATCTTCTCCTGTAACGCCAGCAGGTCCCCGGCCGGGCGGGTACCGTCCCGCACCTGCTCGAACTCCGTTTTGTGCCTGGCCAGTTCGGGCAGTAGCGCGCCGAGCGGGCGCAGGTATTCCAGGCCGCGTTGTTCGTTGCCGGTGAACTCGATCCGGCGGGAACTCGCGTCCAGCAACAGATATGTGGCGCCCGCCAACGGCACCGTGAACGCGAGACCGATTATCGCGAGCTTGTGCCAGATACGGGACCGCTTGCCATAGCGACCTCGGTGCGCGCGCAGGACGCCTACCTCCGTGCCCGGTTGTGGTGTGCAGCGATCAGTATGGGTGACGAGGACGCGGCATACGACCACAACCTCGGATTTGATGTCCTTTTCTTGACAACGGACGTCCTATGATGGACTCGTCATTACTCCGAAAGAGTTACATGAAGAGCCTGACCTGGTAGTTCACCTCGCGCTGCGGACTGGTGAAAAGGTATGCAACACGTCCCGATTCACGGCGATATAGGACTGCCGGAAAACGTTGGCGGGGGAGGCCCTGATGGATCCATGCATCACTGAGGTGATGGCGTACGGCGACGAACCGCGCCCCGGTCCGTCCGAAGATGACACACATTTGCGGTGGTCACCGGCTATGGCCGACCGTATGGCCAAGACCGAGCCGGACAAATATGCGGACTATCTGCGGCGCTCATGCGACCTGACGATGCGTGGCGGTACGACAAGCGGTGTCATCTATCCGTTGGCGGTCTGTGCGCTCGCTGAGCACTACATGTTCAGGTCCGTGGGTGGAGCGTCCGCGGGTGCGATTGGTGCGTCGGCGACGGCAGCCGCGGAGTACGGCCGGTACGCGGAACCCGTCGGGCCTATTGAAGGGGACAAGGTACGGCCCGGGTTCGCTGGGTTGGCGGGGTTGGTCATCTGGCTGGTGTCCGGCAAGGGGGACGCGCGCTGGCGTATGCCGCAGCTGTTTCAGCCGAAGGCGAGTCTGCACAAGCTTTTCCGGTTGATCGCGGCGCTCATGCAGGGGAAGGCGACGACCGGGCGGGTGCGTTTCACGTCAGTGCTTGTGGCCGTCGTGACCGCTGTGAAGCCGTTGGCAACCGTGACGCTGTTCCTGTCGCTGGCGTTGTGGTTGCTTGGGCCTTACTCGCTGCGGTGGGTGTTGCCGCCGGACGCGTGGGACGGTACACACTGGATAGTCGCGGCCGTGCTCGCGGCGGTCGCCCTGGTGGCCGCGGTGTGGACAGTCAAGGCGGTCGCGCCTCGGTTCGGCAGGATCACCTTTGTCCTGCTGATCCCCTTGGTGCTCGGGCTTTCCGGTTTGTTCCTCTACCGCTTGGATCTGTCGGCCTGGCTGGTGGGTGGCACGGTCGTGGTCACGGCCTGGCTGGTGCTGACCTTCGCGGTCGTAGCCGCCTTCGCGTTGATCTACGGTACGGCGTGCTGGCCGGTGATCATGAACTACCGCAAACACCGTTTCGGGCTGATACCAGGGGCCGAGGCCTACACCCCCAACGCACTGGACCGGTGGTCGGGGATGGCGAAGTCCACCGGCGTGCCGCCGCTGGCGACCTGGCTGGCCGACCGGATCGACGACCTGGCCGGGATCGACCACTCGCGTGCGTTGACGTTCGGCGACCTGTGGCACGGCCCCGGCCGGCCACGTGGTGGGTCCTTTGTGGAGGGCGGCGAGCGGGTGATCAACCTGGCGCTGATGACCACGGATCTGTCGGGAAGCCGGCCGTACCAGCTGCCGTTCCAGCCGGATGACCGCTGGCAGTTCTGCCCGGAGTGCCTCAAAGGCGTGGTGCCGGACCGGATCATCAAGCAGATGTGTGTGTCGGTGGTCGACGACGCGTCCTGCCGTGACCACAAGGTTTCCCTGCAGTGGCTGCCCGAACCGGCGGACATGCCGGTGGTGATGGCCGCGCGGATGAGCCTGCCGTTGCCCGCGTTGATCTGCCCGGTGCCGCTGTTCAAGGACGGCAGACCGCACTGGTTCTCAGACGGCGGTATTACCAGCAACTTCCCGATCCACTTCTTCGACTCACTGCTGCCACGCTGGCCCACCTTCGGGCTGAGCCTCTCCTCGGAAGATACAAAGATCAGGAAAGACCAGGAGGTGATCCTGCCCGACCAGGACGCCAGCACGGCCCAGCAGCCGTACACCGAGGTCGGCCCGTCGGTGCTGAGCTTCTTCGGCCGGATTCTGAACACATTCATGGACTGGCGCGACACAATGCAGTCCGCTCTGCCCGGATTCCGTGGACGCATCGCGACAATCCAGCAAGGCCCAGGCGAAGGCGGCACAAACCTGTTCATGCAACCCGAAGTCATCGCACGCCTGGCGCTACGAGGCCGCGACGCCGGAACCATGCTGAAGGAACGCTTCACAGCCCAGTTCCCAGACGAAGCCGAAGGCTTCACAAGGACAGACAGGTACCGCTGGATACGAATGAGGCTCGCATTGCGCGAGTACCGCGAGGTCGCCTTCCAAGCGGAAGCAAGGTCCTTGCTGTACAAGGAACGCGCCGCACGCTACCCAATCCCCGCGGAGATGAGCGCCTGGTTCCACGGTCCCCACAAGCCCCCCATGCCGGAGCCCTACACCCAAAAAATCGATGGCACCTTCGACCACATGATCTCCTTGGCCGGCAACGAACTGGCCGAAGAGTTCGACGGAACCTCCCCGGTGAACCCAGTCCTGCGACTCACACCCCTTGAATAGCCCGGAAATCCCAGTCTTGTGGGTCCCGGCTGTCAAGATAGCGACTCTGGGTGAGTATCAGGGGAGTCATCGTGACAGAACCGAGCGATGTGAGTCGGGAATGAAGCTGCGGGGGCTGCGCGTTGACCATCGCCGTTGGAGGTTCTGACCCCGGGAGAAAGCAGGCCCATGATGTCCTCGCCGACCACGATGCGTGCTGTCCGGCTCTCGGCCCCTGGTCCTGTGGCCAACTTGCGGCTGACCACGCTTCCACTTCCGCCTGAGCGGGACGGCTGGGTGCGCATCCGGGTCGAGGCGTTCGGCCTCAATCGCTCCGAGCTGAAGCTTCGGCTGGGTCTGAGTGAGGGGGTGAGTTTTCCCCGGGTGCCTGGTATCGAGGCGGCCGGCACTGTCGACGCGGCCCCGGTGGCCAGTGGGCTGGCTGTCGGGCAGAAGGTTGTCGCGATGATGGGGGACATGGGGCGCACCTACGACGGTGGCTACGCCGAGTACACGTCGGTGCCGCTGTCGCAGGTCATTCCCGTTGACACCGACCTGCCCTGGGAGGTGCTGGGTGCCCTGCCGGAGATGGTGCAGACCGCCTATGGCTCACTCACCGTCGGTTTGGACCTGAGGCCTGATCAGTCCGTGCTGATCCGCGGCGGAACCTCCTCTGTGGGCCTGGCCGCCGCCGCGCTCGCCATATGGCGTGGTGCCACGGTGCTGTCCACCACCCGGAGGCACGACCGTCTCACGTTGCTGAAGGAGCACGGCGTCCATCACCCCCTGCTCGATACCGGCGAGGTCGCGCCCGCCGTACGCGAGCTGTACCCGGACGGTGTCGACGCCGCCCTTGATCTCGTCGGCACGCCGACGCTGCAGGACACGCTACGCGCGGTGCGCGTGCACGGTACGGGCTGTTTTGGCGGCAGCCTCTCAAACCAGTGGACGGTGCGGGACTTCTCTCCGAACGAGTACCTGCCGAGGGGTGTGCGCCTGGCGGGCTACTTCGGCGACGCCGCCGACCTGCCTCGGGAGGCTTTCCAGGAGATCCTCGACGCGGTCGCCGCCGGCCGGCTGGCCTTTCCGGTGGACCGTGTCTACGAGGGCTTGGAGCAGGTGCCGCAGGCCCACGACGACATGGAGCACGACCGCGCCACCGGCAAGCTCGTCGTCCGTGTCCGGCATTAGCACCTTCAGGCCAGTGCGGCTGGTGGTGTGTCCGCTCTGCGTCCGGCTTGGACAACTGCCGATGCCGAAGCGATGCCTTTGATTCCTGCTGTCATGGCTTCCGCATCGTGTGAGTAGGGCAGGCGCACGAACCGTTCGAAGGCGCCGCCGATCCCGAAGCGCGGGCCCGCGGCCAGCGATACGCCGAACTGTGGTGCTACCGCTGCCAATGCTGAGCTGACGGGGGCAGGGAGTTGGGCCCACACGGAGAGGCCGCCCATTGATGGGCCGACAGTCCAGCCAGGCAGGTGCGTGGCGACCAGCGACAGCAACAGGTCACGGCGCTGCCTGAGGCCGGTCAGCCAGGCGGGCAGGATTTCGTCGATTTCACCCAGCATCTCGCTGCACACCGGCATGACCTTCGGCTGGGCGACGAACCTGACCTCGATCGTCGTCCTGCTGTGCTGGATTCCACTGAGGGAACTACCGGGACTCGGGACTTTCCTGAATGTTCTCCTGATCGGCACATCCGCGGATCTGGCAGCGCTTTTCCTGCACCCGCCAGGCACTTTCACCCAGCAGTTGCTTTTCTACTGCATCGGACTGGTGATGCTGACCTTCTCCGATGCCGTCTACTTGGGAGCGCGGTTCGGGGCCGGGCCTCGGGACGGCTTGATGACCGGCGCAGTGCGTGTCTCGGGCAAGCCCGTTTGGATGGTGCGCACCGTGATCGAAGTGATCGTGCTGACCATCGGCTGGATTCTGGGTGGCGTTGTCGGATTCGGCACCTTGCTGATCGCGTTGGCGATGGGGCCACTGGTGCAGCAGTTCCAGAGGTTCACGACAGTGAGGCTCAAGGGCGACGAGATTTGAGACGGCTGAGCGTGTAACCGGTGGCTTGTTTGAACAAATATTCCGCACGTTCGTAGGACAATCGGCGCTCCGGGCGCCGGCTGGTGCGGAACAGCGGGCCTGAAGTCCGGCCGTTCACCAGTTGTGGCAACAGCTTTGCGGTTTCGGAACGCCAACTGACCCAGGTGTTTCCAGCCCACGCACGGCGGTCCTCGAGGTCGAGATTCTCAACGTTGAGAGACAGCACCGTTTTCACGCCGGCTGAGGACTCGTACAGCATGTGCCAGAGGGTTCGCTCACGTAGTGGCAGGTCCTGGGCCCAGAGGGCTTCGAGCTCGGCTGGGCCGATCTGTTCGGTCACCACCTGGGTTTCGGGGCGTCGTTCGATTCCGGCGGCGAGGTCGTCCAATTCGGCCCAGTCGCCGAACGAGCGGATCGCCGCCCGGTGCCGGTTCCAGGTTTTGGGTGCCACGTCCTTCCACGCAAGAGTGAACACCCGGGTGATGTCTTGTGCCGTCAGCGAACTCAGAGGTATTTCAGAACCGAGAGTCCTGGCGACCCGATCGAGTGTTTGACTGTACGAACGGGCTGTCGCCGAACTGAACCCGGCCAGAAAGTCTTGTGTGGACTGTCCGAGAGTGACGCCGGCCGGGACTTCGATCTCTTCGGCACGGTGGAGCAGGAAGGCGCGCTCGGCGGCGTTCTTGGTCAATGCGGCTGCCCGGGCGAATTCCAGACGGGCCTCTTCGTAACGTTCGAGCTGCAGCAGGAGATCGCCGCGGACGCTCGGCAGCAAGTGGTAGTCACGCAGCGCGGGATCGTCGGTGAGCGAATCGACCAGGTCGAGTCCGGCCTGCGGGCTCTGGGCCTTGCCGACGGCCACCGCACGGTTGAGCTGCACGATTGCCGTGGGCATGAAGTGTGTCAGAGCTGTGTACAAAGCCGCGATCTGCGCCCAGTCGGTGTCTTGGGCTGTCCTTGCCTGCGCGTGACACACAGCGATGGCGGCCTGGAGCACGTACCTCCCTGGCCGTCCGCCGAGCTCGCGGGCACGCAACATTGCCTTGAAGCCACGGCGAATCAGCAGCTGGTCCCAACGGCCGCGATTCTGCTCGTGCAGCTGGATCGGCTCGCCGTGAGGGCCGGTGCGGGCGGCTTCGCGCGACGCCTGGATCTCCATCAATGCGATCAGGCCGTGGACTTCGGCCTCGTGCGGCGCCAGCTCGGCGAGCAATCGCCCCAGCCGCAACGCTTCCAGGCAGAGTCCCGGCCGCATGAGGTCGTCGCCGGATGTCGCCGAGTAGCCCTCGTTGAAGATCAGGTAGATCACGCCGAGCACCGAGGACAACCGCTCGTCCCCGGCGGGCAGGTCGAACGGGACGTTCTTCTCGGCGAGCGTGCGTTTGGCGGCCGTGATCCGTTGCGAGATCTGCTGTTCGGTGGTCAGGAACGCGCGTGCGATCTCCGCGGCGGTGAGGCCGCCGACGAGCCTGAGCGTCAGCGCGACCTGGGCTTCGGTCGGCAGCACGGGGTGGCATGACAGGAAGATCAGCCGCAGGACGTCGTCCTGCTCGGGTTCGTACTGCTCGCGGGCGAGTTCTTCGTGCTTGCGGTCCTGCATTCGGGCGCGCCGGATGTGGTCGATGGCGCGGCGCTTGGCCACGGCCATCAGCCAGGCGCCCGGATTGTCCGGGACGCCTGACTCAGGCCATTGCTCCAACGCCGCGACCAGGGCGTCCTGTGCGAGTTCCTCGGCCAGGCCGACGTCACGCACGATCCGCGTGACGCCGGCGATGATCTTGGCCGACTCCAGCCGCCAGACTGTCTCGATCATCCGAACACTTGGTGGATCCTGCTCTCACCGTCGCCGACGATCTTGCGGAACCGCCGGCACAGCTCCAGCGCCTCGTCCTTGTCGCGGGCCTCGATCAGCGCGAAGCCGCCGACGGACTCCTTGGACTCGGCGAACGGGCCGTCGACCACGGTGATGTCGTCGCCTGAAGACACCACCTTGGTGCCTGCCGGGTCGAGTCCGCCGGTGGCCAGCAGCACGCCGGACGCGGTGAGTTCTTCGACGAACTTGGCCATCTCGGTGAACAAGCGCTCGTCCGGGGCCGGGGTGTTCTCGTCGTTCATGGCGATCATCAGGTAGCGCATCGGCTTGCCTTTCTGCTGGGTGACACCCCGACGTCGGCCGAGTCCATGTGACAGGGAATGTACCCGTTCCCTGTCGTATCGCCGAGCCGACGCCTGGGCAAGTCACCCTCAGGAAAGGTCCTTCACCATGGCTACTGTCTCGGACTATGTCGCCGCCCTGCCCGCCGCGCAGCGCGAGATCGCTTCGAAACTCCTGCCGCTGATCAACGAGGTCCTGCCCGGCACCGACGCCGTCTGGCACGGTCACCCCGTCTGGAGCCTCGGACCCACGCCCGGCAAATCCCCGGTCTGCCTCATCAAGGCCTACCCCCGCCACGTCACCTTCGGCTTCTGGAAGGGGCAGGAGATCACCGACCCGTCCGGCCGCCTTGAACCGGGTGCCCGCGAAATGGCCTCGGTGAAGCTCGGTGCAATCGACGACATTGACGCGGAGCTTTTCACCGATTGGCTTCGTCAGGCTCGCGCGATCGAGGCTTAGGTCTTCGCGACCGTGGTCATGTGCACGGCGAGTTCGGTGCGGGAGCGCACTCCGAGTTTCCGGTAGGCGCGGCTGAGATGGGCCTCAACGGTCTTCTCACTGAGGAAGAGGCGTTCGGCGATCCGCCGGTTGGTCAGCCCGGTGGCCGCCAGGTGGGCCACCTGTCCTTCTGCGGGCGTGAACGCGTGCACGCCCGACCGCGGCCGGGCATCGCACAGCGCCAACCGGTCCACCAGGCCACGGGCTTGGCAATCCGACGCCAGTCCAGCCGCCTGCCGGATGGCCTGTGACCCGGCCTGATGATCTCCACACTCAGTATGTATGGCGCCCAGTTGAGCGAGTGTTCTAGCGAGTTCGAGCCGGGCGGGGCTGCGTTTGAGAAGGTCGACGGCCTCCTGCAGCAGCTCACGCGCCGCGTGGGAGGTACCGGCGAGTGCCGCGGCGCCTCTCAGTGCTGTCGCGATACGGCGCGGCACGCCGAAAGCCCGCGCCAGACGCAACTCCTCAGTGAGGATTTCGACCGCACGGTCACGTTCACCGAGACGCTGGACGGCATCGGCTGCCGAAAGGCGCCAGGGCACATCCAGCAGGCGAACGGCACCCCACTGCTGGTACAGGCGCCCACACAACATCGCATCGGCCAGCGCGGCGTTCACATTTCCTTGTGCCGCTCTGAGCCGGGTCCGGGCGCCGAGCAGCCACAGATGCAGGGCGGTACGAGGTTCCGCATTGCCGGACAGCACGCTGTTCTGCACGACCGCTTCGGCCTTGGCCAGTTGGGCATCCTCGATGAGCAGGTCCACGTCGGTCGCGTTCAGCGCCGGCAACGCGGCCTTCGGGCCGTGACTGCCCGCGACACCGAGGTCGACGTGCTCGCGTGCCTGTGCGAGATCGCCTCGGAGAAAAGCGATTCTGGCCAGGTACGCCCTGATCATCGGGACCGGAAACAGAAGTCCATTCTGGACGGATGCGGCCATGGTCAGGTTGAGGTGCTGTTCGGCTTCGTCCAGCCGGTCGGCCACGATGAGCACGTGCACCGCCGACCAGATCGCTGCCCGGTTCGGGGTGAGGAGGTCGCTGTTCAGGGCTCGCAGGGCCAGCGTGACAGCGGCATCGGCCGGTCCGCCGGAGAAGACCGTCTCCGCCGCCTGGTGAGCGTCCGCGACGGCGGACGGCCGACTCTGGAATGACGCGAGCTGTTCCAGCAGCCGGGTTCTGCCGCCCAGATCGTTGCGGGCGATACCGATCAATTCGCCTTCCAACTCGGCCGCCAGTTCGGCGTTCTGTCCGGGCGGCAGTTCAGCGAGAGCCTGCGTCAGCAGGATGGCCGCTTCTTTCGGCGCGCCACAGACGTTGCGGAATCGAGCCAGACTGTAGGCACACAGCGCGCGTTGGGCCGGAGAGCCGGCTGTCTCCCACGCCTCTCGCAGATGTGTCTCGGCGTCGACGAGTGCGTACTGGCGGGCTTCGCATATGCCGAGCAGCCTGCTCACTTCGGAGCGCATCGGTGGCGGCGGTGGCTCGTTTCTTGCTCGTAGCAAGTATGCCGTCGCACCACTGGGTGAACCACGCTTTCTCGCCTGGGTTGCTGCGGCCAGCAATACATTGACTCGGTCGGGATTCGCGTCAGGCGTGGTACGCAATAAATGTGAGGCCACTCGGGCGACTGGCTCACCTGCTTCCCGCAGCACGGCCGCCGCCCGCTCATGCTCGGCACTGCGCTCGGCAAGAGGGATCAACGACAGTACGACGTCCCGGACGACCGCGTGCACGAATGCCGGTGGGTCGTCGTGATCGAAGATGCCATGGCGGGTAAGACGCTCCGCCGCGGCGGCGGCTGCCAGCGGTGTCAGGCCGGACTGGCGAGCGACCAGCGCGAGATCTGTGTCATCACCGAGCACGGCGACCGCCCGAGCGACCTGCTGTATGCCGGACGGCTCGCGCCGCAACCTGGCGATCACGTGGCGGCGCAAGGCATCTGGCCCTGTCGACTTGACGGTCGCCGCTGCGGCGGCATCCGGGCGAATGCCGTTGGCGGCCAGGGCGCGCAGCAATTCCCGTACGAAAAGCGGATTGCCTGCGGTCACGGCATGGCAGGCGGCGCAGAACTCGTCGGCCGCGTCCTGTCCGAGCGCTTGCCTGACCAGGCCGGCGACTGCGGCCGTACTGAGCTCCTTGGGTTCCAGCAATGTCACGTCGCCGGCTGCCAGGATGTCGTCGAGCAGACCTTCGTCGTCGTGCGGCCCCGTCCGGCTGGCGATGATCATCGTCACCGCGACCGAGTCGAGCCGCCTGGCCAGGAATCCCAGGAACCGCAACGACGGCAGGTCGGCCCACTGCGCGTCGTCGACCACCAGGACCAGCGGTGCTATCTCCGAAAGGCCGGCCAGCAACCAGTACAGGCCGTTCAGCAGCGGGAACAGGGAACTCGGCAGGTCGTCAGGACTGCTGTCGCTGTCGGCGGTGGCGAACAGGCGCTCGGTGGGTCGCGCCGCGCCGGTGAACAGCTTTTCCCGTGCCGCAACGTCTTTCGGCAATACCGACTCGAAAAGCTGGCGCACCACACCGAACGTGAAGTCCCGCTCCAGCTCTGCGCCGCGCGCCGTCAGGACTCCCAGCCCCAATGCCGGTGTACGGCTACGCGCCACCCGTAACAGCGTCGTTTTGCCCAGGCCGGCGGGAGCCTCCACGAGGACGATACCACCGTGGCCCTCAGCCAGTCTCTCCAGCGATTGATGCAGAGCGCTGACCTCCGCGGCACGCTCCAGCAATGGTTCTGTCACCTGACGGCTCCCCCGAATGTCTCAACCAAGTCCCCACTTGGTGATCCGATGGCACCACTCAGGGTGCGCCGGATGGAAAAGATCCCATTGAAGGTTACACAATCGGCGGGCTGTAGTCCATGGTGTCCCGGCATGATCGGCAATGTGGAATGAGGGACTCGTAGGGGTTTCCCTAATATACCCGGCCGGGTGTATCGGCCTAATGTCGTTCTCGTGGCGAGCGGAACCGGATTCCCGCCACGACAACAATTATTTCATCACACCGGGAGTGCTGTCTTATGGCGGGTACCGAATACACCCTGCGCGTCGTCAACAAGTCGACCAATTTCGTGGACATGTGCATGTATCAGGAGGACCCGAACCTCGGGGTTCCGAATGCCATGTCGCTGGCCTGGTTCTCGAAGCCGGCCTACCCCTCCACGACCGTGGTGTTCAAATGGACCATCGACTACTCGTTCGTCTGGTCGGAGACGGGGCAACTGCTGCCCGGCGTCTACTTCGACGCGTCCCAGACCTGGCCCGCGGATCCCAGCATCGTGAAGACCGGCACCGCCGAGACGCCCGGCAACCAGATCGGGTTCTCGCAGCCGTCCCGCGGCGCCTACACGTTCACGAGCACGCCCACCAACAACGCGCAGGTGGGATCGCTGTACATCAAGGAGGACGGCACCATCCCGCTCAAGCAGGCCAGCGTCGGCATCGGCATGTCCGGGGCCGGTACCTTCGCGGTCCAGTCCCAGCCGAACCTCAACCTGACGTTCACGCCACACCCCAAGTACTACCTGGCGGCCGGCTCCTTCGCCCAGGGTGAGGTGCTCGACATCGGTTCCATCACCAATCCGGTGAACATCCAGTTCCCGCCGGGGATCTTCTCGCGGACCGCGACTCTCAGCGCGGAGAACAAGTGGTCGGTCGACAACACCTCAAGCGTGAACGCATCGGACCACAGGGACGACATCATCGCCCTGCGCGAGAAGATGACGTTCTCCCGCGTGAATCCGACCGGGCAGTACACCGATGTGCGGGTCACCCCCATTCAAGGTGGTCCTGGCGACCTGACCAACGGTACCGGCACCTACTCCAACGGTATTTTCTCGGCCGGAATGTTCGGTTCGAGAGACCTCCCCCGGGTGGGTGACTTCTACAATATCACCGGATACGAAGGCGGTGAATTGCGCGAGTTCTCAGCGGCCAGGTGCACGCATTCCGGCCCGACGAGCGACTTCAAGGTGTGAGCCTGTCGCACCACGAAAACCGTCGGACGGGACCGCATGTCCCGTCCGGCGGTTTGTTTTCGAACAATCAGCAGGCGATGTCTGTGGCGGGGCGGGTGCCGTCAACGAGGAATTTCGTGACGGTGGCGTCTCCGCAAGCGTTTCCGTTGACCAGATAGGCGCCGTGGCCGCCGGTGTTGACGGAGACAAGGCGGACGCGGTGGCCGAAGGCTTCACGCATCCTGACGCCCGCGAAGTGCGGGGTGGCGGGGTCACGCATGGTTTGGATCATCAGAATGTTCGAAGGGCCGGCGGGGGTGACGCGGGTCGGCTGCTCGATGGGCTGGGTCGGCCAGAACGCGCAAGCCGTGATGTTGGCGGGCATTCCGCCGGTGAGCGGGAAGGCAACGCGGTTCTGAGCGACAGCGCGAGCGTAGTGGTCGACCGACTTCGGCCAGGAGACATCGTTGCAGCCGACGGCGGTCAGCACGGCGTACGTGTTCTTGTACTGGTCCGGCGGCGGGACGGGAATGGTGGGCAGCGGGTCGCCGGCCCGGGCCGCGCGCATGTACTCGGCCAGCAGCGGGAAGGTGGAGTTGTTGTAGATAGCGCTGAACATACCGGCGCGCAATGCATTCGGCGGGAGCGAAGGACTGTCGGCGTGCGCTAGGAATGTGGCACGCACGGCGGCGGGAGTGGCGCCGAGGCCATAGGTTGCGTCACGTTCTGCAGCCCACGCGGCGAAATCGGGGAATCGGTCTTCGGCGCCGACGGCGAAGTTCTTGACCCAACCGTAGGCGACGCGTTGTGGGTCTGGATCGTCGCTGCTGTCGAGGACAACACGATCTGTGCGGCCCGGGAACATCGTGGCGTACACAGCACCCGCGTAGGTTCCGTATGACACGCCCCAGTAAGAGATCTGACGCTCGCCGAGAGCGCGGCGAATCTGGTCGATGTCGCGGGCTTCGTTGCGGGTGGTGAGGTGACGGATGAGTTCGCCGCCATTCTCGTTGCACGCCTTGGCGACGCGGCGGGCTTTGTTGATGTTCTCGGAAATGTCGCCACCCGGTCCGGGCCATGCCATGAACCCGTTCGGGTCAAGGTCCCGAGGCTCGAGCTTGCAGTCGAGCGGTGTGCTTTGCCCGACGCCACGTGGGTCAAAACCAATAAGGTCGTAGCGGTCCTTGACTTCCTGCGGCAGCCGCGCGCCCAGGGTGGCCGGTCGGTACAGGCCCGAATTGCCGGGGCCACCCGGAATCAGCAGCAGCACGCCTCTGCGTAACTCGGGCTTCGCGGTTCTGATCCGGGACACGGCCAGCGAAATCCGCTGGCCGTGACCCTTCTGATAATCCAGCGGTACTTCGATCGTGGTGCATTCCTGGACCGGCGCACCGGCACAGGACGCCCACACCGGCGCTGTCTCAGCGGAGGCGGAGGCGGCGGCAGGAATGGAGATTCCAGCGATGGCGACTGCGGTGACGAGTGTTTTTCGCATGCCATAAGCATTGTGGGCTCAGCTCAGCCGAACCATCCGGTCCGCACGAGACAAGGTGGTAGGGCTGTCCCTACTGTCCACTATGGCCGGACGTGCGGGCCTGATGGTTGTTGTACTTGCGCACGCCGAACTGGTACGCCTCGGCCATCAGTGGCCGGATAACGCTGATATCAGTGGGATTCACGACGCAGACCCAGTACTGCCCGCCGTAGACCGGATGGCGCATGACAACGTCCCGTGCGGCGTAGTCGATCTCGCCCTCCTGCTGGAACCGCGCGGTGAACGTGGCCTTGGTCAGCCCGATGTTGAGCCGGTAGGTCCCCGGCTCGTCCAGCCGGGAGAAGTCGTCGTGGCGATCGCCGGTCACGATCGTGACGAACGGCATCTGTCGTTCGGGTGGGAGATCGCTGTGCGGGTCATAGAGGTAGTACGTGTCTCCCTCGTGCTCCAATGCCCGCACTCCGTCGAAGGTGATCTGGCCCTTCAGTTCCTCGAGATCCATACCTTCAAGTGTCTCATTGAAGCTGCGATTGGCACTTTTCCCGGGAAAGCATCGAGCTTGCGGTGAAAAGCCTCAAAGCGGTGTTCTGCCCGAACGGACCGGGAGACGCGGCTGTCACTTGGCGTGCTGGTGGATGTACTCCAGGGCGTCGAGCACGATCGTCCGTTGGTGCCAGTCCAGCCAGATCGCCAGTTCCTTGGCGTCCCGGTCGAGTTGCAGGGTCTGCTTCTCGGTGGGTGTCCTGCCGGTGCGGGAGTCGTGCGTGGAGACCATGCCGACGCAGCGGCCGTCCGGGGTGAGCAGTGGCGTGCTCTGGAGCGAGCGGATTCCCACGTCCAGGACCATTTTCCCGGAGCTGGTGCCGACAAGGGTCGGATCGGTGGCCACATCGGGCACGACCACGCGGGATTTGAGCTGCAGGGCGAGCGCGCACGGGGTGCTCGAATCGCTGACGACGGCGAAGAAGTCGATGAACTCGGGTGGCAGACCGCGGTGCTGTTCCAGTCGCAGCGCGTTGGGGCCGTCGAGAAGCTGCAGGTCACCCGTGGTGGTGTCCATCAGATCGATGGTCTTCTCCAGGAAGGTGGCCAGTACAGCGGTGCGGTTGTGCTGCTTGTCGAACGGCTGGAAGCTCAGTGGTGGTGCCGGCCGACGGACCCGCCCGGGGAACCATTCCTCGACCGACCGAGGCGGGGGAGCTGCGAGCAGCGCGCCGGCCAGGGTGTGCAGCTTGAGGTTGTGGCGCTGCGCGCTCTCGCGCAGCAGCACGAACGCCTTGTCCACATCGGACATCTGATAGCGGCCTTGCAGCAGGCCCAGGGCTCTGGCGATCATCGGTCTTGTCCGCAACGCGGCACGCAGGCCGTAGATCTCCTGGCGCAGTTCGGCTATCTCCGGTGTGGTGCGGCAGGCCGCGATCGCCCCGACGACGCTGTCGTACACGGCCAGCTCACCGGGGCTGGACGTGAGGTCCAGGATCTTGCGGATGTGCGGAGCCGGGGCAACGGTCAGCAGGCTGCGCAACTTGGTCTGCTCGATCAGCACGCGTACGCCCGAGGTCGACAGCAACGTGAGTTCGCCCAGGTCGACAACGATATGGATGACGTCTTCGGGGATCTTGGTGTTGAGGTAGTCGGCGAACTGGTCGCTGTTGGACGCGTCGATCGCGTCGCGGACTCGCAGAACGACGATGCCATCCGGGTACGGTTCGTCTGATATATCCAAGATTGACGAGGTTTGCGCCACAACGCGCTCCTTTGTTTTCACGCACGACAAGGAGGCGTCGGGGATTGCCGCGCTGCTGGACGCACGCCGACAGATATCACCATAGTGCATCTGCACTAGAGGGTTTGGTGTCCGCCGGATGGGCGATCCTGGCGCTGACCGAGGTGTCCTTGGAGTTCTCGCGGGTCTCGCTTTGTGGGAGTTGGATGATGGGATGGTCCGCCCGATTGTTGCCTCCATGACCGTTTGCCGGTATACATCGGAGGTGTAGCCGCCGCACCCGGCTTACTGGGAGAGGATCATGCGTAGGGTGCTGGCTGTAGTGGCGCTGATCGCGGCCGGCCTGCCGGTCACGGCGGCGGAAGCGTCACCTGGATTACGCTGGAGCGTGGACGATTCGCCGTTCCGGCTGGAGTTCTTCGACGGCCCTCGTCGGTTGATCAGTCAAGCCGCTGGGGACACGGCCGGTCCCAGTGGTCGGATGGCTTATCAGGTTGCCGACGGCTCGACTCACCGGCTCACCAATCTGGTGTCCAGCAAACGCGACCGCGGCGCCACGATCTACACCGTGGCCACGGACGAGGCGGCGCGGACAGCGAAGGTCATTGTCCGGTCGTCCCAGCGCGGACTGCGCGTGGAGTGGCGCTTCGAGCCCTCGGCAGGAGTAACTCAGGTCTACGAGGCGCTCACCGGGGATGACGCCGAGCATTTCCTGGGTGGTGGGTCGAACTTCATCTTCACGGATCTGCGGCACCGGACGTTGCTGAACAAGGCGTACTTCACGGGTGCCTCCACTTTGGGGCGATGCAACAAGAGCGGCGCGCCCAGCCCGTTCTTCCTCAGTTCGCGCGGATATGCGGTGTTCCCGGACACCGCGGCGATCGGCAGGCTGGCGTTTCCGAACGCGGTGGACGATCCGCCGCATTGTTCGACGACTCCGCCGCCGTGTCCCGTTGTGCTGGGGCAGCCGGACCGGACTCAGCTGTGTTTCAAGACCGACCGGCTGGACTACGAGATCTATGCGGGCGGTCCGTCCGAAGTGGTGCGTGCCTACAGTGCCAAGGCCGGATATCCGACTTTGCCGCCTCCACGGCAGTTCGCTTTGACTCATTGGCGTGACACGGTGGCGGATCAGGCCACTGTTGTCGATGACGTCGGGCAGTTGCTGGATCGGGGGATTCCGCTGGCGACCGAATGGATCGACAACCCTTGGGAGACTTCGACCAAGCTGCCCAGTGAGGCGCAGAACAGCCGGTACGCGTGCAACGGGACGTTGACTTTCGACACCGCGCAGTTCCCCGATCCGGCGAAGATGGTCGCTGATCTCCGGGCTCGGGGCGTGCATCTCGGGATCTGGGTTTCACCACATGTTCGGACAGTCGCGGCTGAACGGCCCTGCCCGGTGACCGACTATCCGTCCGGGTCGTTCATTCAGACCGACCGGACCGATCCTTTGCAGCTCGATCTCACCAATCCCGCGACCCGTGCGCACTTCGAGGCCAAGCTGGAGAAGCTCTTCTCGCTGGGGATCGACATGGTGAAGGGCGACCGCGGGGAGGAGTTCGAACTCGAGGACGCTACTTTTGCCGGCGGGCCGGGGACGCTGCTGATGAACACAAACCCTGTTCGGTATGCGCAGTCTACGGCAGATGTACTTCGTAAGCTTTACGGCGACAAATACACCATGTTGTGGCGTGGTGGGTACACCGGGATGCCGTCCATTGTGAACGGTGTCTGGGGTGGGGATCCGCAGGCTACTTATGATGGTTTGAGGTTGTCGGTTCGTCGCGGGCTCAATTCGTGGCTGGCTGGGCATCCTGCTTGGGGTACCGATACTGGAGGCTTCAACGGCGGTGGGACCGGGGCTCCTAGTCCGACTTTGTTCACTCGGTGGGCTCAGTTCTCTGCCGTGTCACCGGTTTTCGAGGTTGGTGGGGCTGGGCGCAACGCCACTCCTTGGCGCTACGACGACAAAACCGTTGCGCGGTTCAGGGACCAGGTGTTGTTGCATTACGCGCTCTACCCTTATCTCTATGGGCTTGCCCAGCAGGCCGCTCGCACCGGTGAGCCGATTGTCCGGCCGATGGCTTTCAACTATCCGTCCGATGAACAGGCCTGGACCGCTGACCAGCACATGCTGATCGGACGGGATTTGCTGGCTGTTCCGGTTACGGCTGACCGGAATGAAGCTGACGCCGCTGCGGGGGTTCCTACTCCGGTTGAGGTCTATCTTCCTGCCGGGAAGTGGATCGACTTGCATACCGGAGCGATGCTGGACAGTGGGCGGCATACTGTCATGTCTACTTTGGATGATTTTCCGCTTTATCTCCGGGCTGGTGCGGCTATCGGCTTCAACCAGCGGATCGACGGAGTTTGGCCGCAGCCTTGGGGATTGAACGACCTTGACCGTACCGATCGGTCCGGGTGGACTTACGCTCCCGGGGCCGGGCTTACTCACGCTACCAGTCCTACCGGTGGGACTTTTGTCGCTCATAGCGGGTACGGGGTGACCAACATGGTTGTTTCTGGCGCTCCTGCCGAGACTCAGATCATGATTGCCGGGCAGGGTAAGCCTTCTCGGGTTTTGGTGGATGGGCGTCCGGTTGCCGAGACTGTCGGTCCGTTGGCTGATGTCTCCGTTGGGTGGAGTGTGAAGGCGAACCCCTTTGGCGGGATTCTCGTCAAACTTCGCGGCGGGACTCATGGTGTGACTGTCGTGCACTGAGTTTGCTGTCACTGGGTGAGGCCGGGTCTTTGGTGAGATCCGGCCTCACTCGATACTGTTCCTACTGTGGATCTGATCTCTCGCTTGTGATTGCCGGGCTATGCCTTGGTGGCTGGTGCGCGGTTCGATTTGACACGGGAACCCCTGAGGCGGCCGCGCCAGGACTAAAGGGCAGGCCCAATGATTAGGGTTGGGTTCTCGGCCAAAGCCAAGTGGGGCCTGCCGCGCCGACGAGCTTAAGGCCGCCTCCACCCCGTGTAAAATCGAACCGCGCCAAGGCTTTGAGTCACTCTCTGGCAAGGAGTTCCTACCCGCCTGGGTGTCCATCACGCCAGGTCGAACTTTCGGCAAGCCTGATTCGCTGTAAGGGTTTCAGGTGCTGACGGACCTTATCGCTGTGGCCAGCTCGTCCAAGGTTGGTGCAGTCAGGAGGGTGTCGATGTGCGGGGTGGCGATCATGAGGCCTAGGGGGCGGGCTTCGGTGATGTGGTGCGGGTTGATCCAGATGATTCTGTGGGATAGGCGGGAGAGGCGTTCGATGGCCTGGGTGAGTGTTTCGGGGGAGCCGCGGTCCAGGCCGTCGGAGCAGATCATGACTACGCTTCCTCGGCAGACTCTGCCCCAGGTTCGGAGGAGGTTGGTCATGCAGTGGCCTATTCGGGTGCCGCCGTCCCAGTCTGTGACTTGGTGGGCGGCTTGCTGAAGGGCTGTGTCTGGGTTGCGGTGGCGGAGTTGGTGGGTGATGCGGGCCAGGCGCGTTCCGAAGCAGAAGATCTCGACTTTGTCCGCGGATCTTTTTGCGGCGTGGGCGAACTGCAGCAGTGCGCGTGAATAGTCTGCCATTGAGCCGGAAACGTCCAGGATCAGGACGACTGGTCGTGGTCTGGTTCGGCGTTGCTTGTGCAGCAGCCGGACTGGGTCTCCGGTGGTTCGCATGGTGGCGCGGATTGTTTGACGTATGTCCAGGTGGCCTGTGTGGGTTGGTTCGGTTCGGCGGGTTCGGCGGTTTGGGGGGATGAGTTGGATTCGGCGTAGCTTTGCCAGCTCTTGGTCGGTGCACGCGGAGAGTTCTTTGGATCGTAGAACCTCTACTGTGGACGCCATCAGGCCGAGCAGTGCTTCTTCGCGTTCCTGGCCTGGTTCGGTTTCGGGGATGTCGAAGGTTGTTTCGACACCTTCCGCCGCTGTCTTGAGTTTCATGAGCTCGGTTGCCGGGTTGGTCGGGTTCAGGAAGAAATCGCGGAAGACCTGGTTGTAGACGGGGATGTCTTCTCTTCGGGTCACCAGTGTTGTCCGGCCGGCCCAATAGAGGTCCTGCAGGTCGGTTGGGGCCAGGCGGTCCAGGGCGGCGGTGAAGGTGAGGAGGTCTCCCGTTCCGACTGTCAGGCCTGCCGAACGCAGACTCTGTCCGAAGTGGACCAGATTGCTAAGCATCGTGCAGGGAGGCTCGGGCTAGGTCCAGGTCGTCGCGCTCCTTGATTACCGCGCCGAGGGTCAGGTCCAGGACGTCTGGGGTGAGCGATGTCTGGCCTAGCAGGGTCAGTGTTCTTGCCCAGTCGATGGTTTCCGCTACGCCTGGTGGTTTGGCCAGGTCGAGCTTGCGCAGGCGAGTTACCGCTTCGACTACCTTGCGTGTCAACGATTCAGCGATGTCGGGTTGCCTCAACAGGACGATCTCGATTTCACGTTCGGCTGACGGGTAGTCGATCCAGTGGTACATGCATCGGCGCTTGAGGGCGTCGTGCAGTTCACGGGTCCTGTTGGAGGTGAGGACGACCAGGGGTGGCTTGTCTGCTTTGATCGTGCCGATTTCGGGGATGGTCACCTGGAAGTCGGACAGTACTTCCAGCAGGAATGCCTCGAACTCGTCGTCTGCCCGGTCTATCTCGTCGATCAGCAGGACTGCTCGGTCGCCGGCGCGTACGGCGTGCAACAGCGGCCTTTCCAGTAGGAATTCAGGGCCGAAGACCGCTTTGACCTCGGTTGCCTGGCGCATGTAGAGCAGTTGGCGGGCGTAATCCCACTCGTACAATGCCTGGTTTGTGTCGATGCCTTCGTGGCATTGGAGGCGGATCAGGTCCCGGCCCAGCACTGTCGCGAGGACCTTGGCTATCTCGGTCTTGCCTACGCCGACTTCGCCCTCCAGGAGCAACGGCCGGTTCAGCGACAGTGCCACGAAGGTGGCCGTGGCCAGGCCGCGGTCGGCCAGGTAGCCGCCGCCGCGCAGTTTTCCGGTCAGGTCATCGACCGAGTTCATTGCCGCGCTTGCTCGGTGCGATATTTGCCCTCGCGTTCGAGCCTGGCTCGCCAGGCTGCGCGCAGGTCGTCGTCCACCGGTTCGTCGCCGATGTGGCGCATCGCCTTGCAGGATCGTCCGCTGGAAACCACGTCTGTGCTGTCCTGCTCGTGTGCGCGCCAGATGTCTCGCAGCACTTCCTCCATCCTGCGGATGTTAGGCCGGTGCGCGGCCGGTTGCGTCAGTCGCTTAAGCATTCCCTTAACGAGCGACTCCGCCGACCGGCCTAACGCCGTAGCATCCTTGTGTATGACGCTCACCCAGCTCGGTACGTTCGTGCTGGTGGCCCGGCTCGGTTCGGTGAAGGCCGCGGCCGACGCCCTCGGTGTGAGCGAACCCGCGGTTTCCCAGGCGTTGAGCTCCCTGCGGCAGCAGTTCGATGATCAGCTCATTGTCCGGTCGGGGCAGGCCATGCAGCTCACACCGGCCGGTGGGCGATTGCTTCCGATTGCCTCGAAGCTGGTCTCATTGGGCGCTGACGCGCAGGCAGCCGTTCGGAGCGGTCTCGGTGCACCTGAGGAATTGCGCGTGGTCGCATCGAGCACAATCGTCGAGTTCGTGACGCCGCCATTGCTCGAGGCGTTCACGTCCCGCGACATCACCTCCAGTGCGGGCGTGGCCGCCAGCGACGAACTGGCAGTGCTGGTGGCGAACCGGTTCGCGGATGTCGCGATCGGCCCTGATCTGGGCGGCGACATGGAGCTCGTCAGCGAACCGATCTTCCGGACCCACCTGATAGTCGTCACGGGCGGACCGGTCCGTAATCCCAACTGGCTTGTCGGGCCTTCGGGCACCGATCCGGGAAGTGACTGCGCACGACTGCTGAGCCGGATGAACGTCGACGACACCCGAATCCGCGTCTACCCGAGCCAGACCGCTGCCTGGGCGGCCGCTGCTGATGGTGCGGGCATTGCTCCGGCGCCCGCTCATCTTGTCCACGCTCAGATCCGTCGCGGTGAACTCCGCGCGGTGCAAACGCCCGTCACGCCCATGGACACGACCTGGTACGCCACCACACTCTCCCCGGAACGCCGATCCGCCGCAGCCGAGTCATTCCTGCAGTTCTTGCATGGTGCGGCGGCAATGCGGGTCATGCGTGAACCCGGCTCCGGCCTTCCGCCCGCGAAGTTCCGGCCGCCGGTCTACGTGACCTTGTGGAGTTGATCAGACCGGGTGGCAGTGGTCGATGACCGGGGGTGCGACGGTGATTGCCGGGTGTTCGGTGAGCAGTTCGGCGTAGATGGAAAGAGCGATCTCAGAGGGTGTGCGCGCACCGATGTCGAGGCCTGCGGGGGTGTGCACGCGGTGGCGTTGGTCGTCGGTGATGTCCATGGATTCGAGGACCGCGCGGCCTCGGCGAGGGCTGGCGACGAGACCGATGTACGAGACGTTGGCGTGCAAGGCGGCGAGCAAAGGTTCGGTTTCGTCGTGGCCATGGGAGGCGACGATCAGAGCTGTGAGGTCGGTGGGGACTTCCGCGGTTGACGAAACTTGCTGGACGTCGTGGCCAAGTGCCCTGCCGACCTTTACGAGTGCACGGGCGACCGGAGCGTCACCGAGTACGTACACCAGCTTGGGTGGCAGCACGGCTTCGAGGAAGATATCCAGCGAACCGCCTGACAGACATGGGTTTCCGACCGTGACCAGGCCCTCGGTGACTGTCTCGGCGCAAGCGGTCGGAGTGATTCGCAACAGGGTCGATTCGCCGGATTGGAGCAGGCGCATGCCCTGGGTGCGCACTGTTGATTCCGCGCAGCTGCCGCCGACGAAACCCTCCATTGATCCGTCGGCCAGTACGACCGCGCGATCGCCTGGCTTCGCGCTGGTCGGGCGTTCGGCCCGGACGACTGTCGCCACCACGAACGGGGTGCGGCCGGAGCGCAATGTGTCCACCCGGTCGAACATTGACCGCCTCCTTATTCGATCGCCAGGTCGCTGCGAAGCGGCCGGCCCTGGATCGCGCACCACACCGCCGCGGGCGTCAGGGGCATGTCGGCATGCCGGACATCGAAGGGTTTCAGTGCGTCCATGATCGCGTTGACGACCGCGGCCGGTGACCCGACGGTGGCCGATTCGCCGATCCCCTTTGCCCCAAGGGGATGATGCGGTGACGGGGTGACCATCTCGCCCAGTTCCCACGGCGGGCACTCGACTGAGGTGGGCAGCAGGTAGTCCATGAAGGAGCCGCCGAGGCAGTTGCCGTCCGAGTCGAAGGCCATCAGCTCCATCAACGCCATTCCGATGCCGTCGGCCAGGCCGCCGTGGATCTGACCCTCCACAATGGTCGGATTGATCCGGGTACCACAGTCGTCGACGGCGATGAACCGCCGGACCTTCACCTGGCCGGTTCCGGGATCGACGTCCACAACGCAGATGTAGGCGCCATACGGGAACGTCAGGTTCGGCGGGTTGTAGACGCAACTGGCGTCCAGATGCCCTTCGACACCGTCCGGGAGTTCCAAAGAAGAGTGCGCGGCAGCGGCGATCTCGGTGATGGTCCGGCCGATTGTCGGGGCACCCCGGACAAACCAGCGGCCGCGTTCCCAATCCAGGTCCGACGGGCTGACTTCGAGCATTGCCGACGCGACCAGCTTGGCCCGTTCCCGGACCCGTTGCGCCGCCACAGCCGCGGCCGCTCCGGACACCGGGGTCGAGCGGGAGCCGTAGGTTCCCAGGCCGAACGGCGTCTGGTCGGTGTCGCCGTGCACGACTTCGACCTCGTCCGGGCTGATTCCCAGTTCGTGCGCCACGATCTGGGCGAACGTGGTCTCGTGGCCTTGTCCCTGCGATTGCACGGAAATTCTGAGTACAGCCGACCCGGTTGGGTGAATACGCAGTTCACAGCCGTCGGCCATGCCCAGGCCGAGAATGTCCATGTGCTTGCGGGGCCCGGCTCCGACCGCCTCGGTGAAACAGCTGATCCCGATGCCCATGTACTCGCCGCGTTCGCGTTTCGCGGCCTGCTCGGCACGTAAGGCCTCATAGCCGGCGGTCTTCATGGCGAGTTCCAGTGCGGCGGGGTAGTTGCCGGAGTCGTACTCCCAGCCGGTCGGGCAGACATACGGAAACTGCCCTGGCCTGAGCAGGTTCCGCATCCGCAATTCCGCGGGGTCGGTATCCAGTTCCAGAGCCAGCATGTCGACGAGTCGTTCGACCAGGTAGGAAGCCTCGGCGATGCGGAACGAACACGCGTACGCCACCCCGCCCGGTGCTTTGTTGGTGTACACGCCGGTCACTTCGCAGTGGGCGGCCTGCAGGTCGTAGGAACCGGTGACAATGTGGAAGAACCCGGCCGGATAATCGGTGGGCTGGGCAGTGCAGTTGAACGCGCCGTGGTCGGCCAGAACCCGCACCCGCAGGCCCAGGATCTTGCCGTCCGAGGTGGCCGCGATCTCGCCGCGCATATGGTAGTCACGGGCGAAAGCGCTGGTCATCAGGTTCTCGGAGCGGTCCTCGGCCCATTTCACCGGCCGTCCGGTGATCATCGAGCCGACCACCGCGCAGAGGTACGCCGGATAGATCGGGACCTTGTTGCCGAATCCGCCACCGACATCCGGCGAGATCACCCTGATCCGGTGCTCCGGAATGCCGAGGACCGACGCGAGCAGCGTGCGGTGTGCGTGCGGCGCCTGGGTCGTCGACCATGCTGTGAGCTTCTCGGCGATGGGGTCGAAATCGGCGACGATCCCGCACGTCTCCAGCGGTGCCGGGTGCACGCGGGGATAGAGCACGTCCTGCGCCACAACGACATCGGCTTTTGCGAACACCGCGTCGGTCGACGCCTTGTCGCCTGCTTCCCAGTCGAAGATGCGGTTGTCCTGCTTGTCTTTCAAGTCGTCTCGGATGACCACAGTGGACTCGTCCAGCGAAGTCCCGGCGTCGGCGACAACCGGCAGAGGGGAGTACTCGACATCGATCAAGGCCAGCGCGTCCCGGGCGGCATAGTGGTCCTCGGCCACGACAAACGCGACTTCCTGGCCCTGGAACCGCACCTTGTCCGACGCCAGCACGGCCTGTGTGTCATAGGAGAGTGTCGGCATCCACGCCAATCCCCGTTCCGCCAACTCCGATGCGGTGATTACGGCTTGCACTTTCGGGTGAGCCTCAGCCGCGGTGGTGTCGATCGACTCGATTCGGGCGTGCGCGAGTGGACTTCGTAGCACGGCGCCGTGCAGCATTCCGGGAAGCCGGACATCGTCGACATAGGTACCACGGCCCCGGACGAACCGGGCGTCTTCTTTGCGGCGCATCCGGCCGAAACCCATCGGCGATCCGTTGGCGCTCACGATTCGGCCGCCCAACGCACGGCTTTCACGATGTTCTCGTACCCCGTGCAACGGCAGAGCTGCCCGGCCAACGCCTCCCGGATGTCCTGCTCGGACGGGTCGGGATTGGTGTCCAGCAGCCAGCGCGCGGTCATCATCATCCCGGATGTGCAGAACCCGCACTGCAATCCGTGACACTCGATGAAGCCACGCTGAACCGGATCGAGTTCGGCGCCCCAGGAAAGCCCTTCGACTGTCCGGATGTCCTGGCCATCGGCCATCACCGCGAGTACCGTGCACGACTTCACCGGCACGCCGTCGAGATGGACCACGCAGACGCCGCAGTTCGAAGTGTCACAACCCCAATGGGTGCCGGTCAATTCCAGGTGATCACGCAGGAAATGCACGAGCAGCAGCCGGGGCTCGACCTCACGTACGTACTCCCGGCCGTTCACGGTCACCGTGATCTGCATGTCACGCCGCCCGACTTGCGGCCAGCCGCAGCGCTCGAGTGGTCAGTTCGCCGGCGAGGTGCCGTTTGTACACGACAGGCCCGCGTTGGTCGGCTGACGGATTGCAGTGCTCGGCAGCAATCTTCCCGGCCTCTGCGAACCTCTCCTCAGTCGCCGGTCCGCCACACAGGAAGTCCTCTGCCTCGGCAGCCACGAATCGGGTGGCACCCAAAGCGGCCAGACCGATTCCGGCATCGGTGACGATCCCGTCAGCCGAGATCGTGAGCACGGCACAAGCAGCGCCGACGGCCCAGTCACCGGCCCGGCGTTCCACTTTGACGTAAGCGCTGGCTTTCCCGACAGGAGCCTGGATCTCGGTCAGTAATTCACCGTGGTCCAAAGCAGTCTCGTACGGCCCGGTGAAGAAATCACGGGCGGGGATCGTTCGTTTGCCGGCCGGGCCGACCGCGATCAATGACGCCCGGAGCGCGGCGAATGCGGCCGAAAGGTCCTCTGACGGGTCGGCCTGACAGAGTGAACCGCCCACAGTGCCACGATTGCGGACAATCGGATCGGCGATCACCCGTTCGGCGTCGTGCAGGATCGGCAGATGTGTGCCTGCCAAGGAGGATGACAACAGGGCGGCGTGCCGGACAAGCGCACCGATACGGAGCCTGGAATCCACAAGCCGGATGTCGGCCAGGTCAAGGCCGTTGATGTCGATCAGTGCCTCGGGATGGGCCAGGCGCAGTTTCATCATCGGCAGCAGGCTGTGCCCGCCGGCGACCACCATCGACTCGGTTCCATACTGAGCCAGCAGCGTCAGCGCGTGCTCCACGCTGGCTGCTTTCTGGTACTGAAACGGTGCCGGCACTTGCATAGGTCCTCCCAAGGTGCGATCTGGCGCGCGGGTGGAGCAATGTGGCGATAAGTATTCGCTTAAGAGCGCGCCACCACGAGGCATTCAGGGCGAGAATGTTCGTATGACGCTCACCCAGTTGAGTGCGTTTGTGCTGGTGGCCCGGCTTGGCTCGGTCAAAGCCGCAGCGTGCGCGCTTGGCGTGAGTGAACCGGCGGTGTCGCAGGCGCTCGGTGCGTTGCGGCATCAGTTCGGTGATTCCTTGGTGGAGCGTGCCGGCCCGACGATGCGGCTGACCACTGCGGGCAGCCGTCTGCTGCCTGTCGCGTCCCAGATGGTCGCGCTCGGTGCGGACGCCGAGCAGGCGGTCCGGACCGGCAAAGGCATTCCGGACCAGTTGCGCGTGGTCGCGTCCAGCACGCTGCTGGAGTTCGTGGCGACGCCGTTGGTCACCGCGTTCAGCGAACGACCTGGTCGCAGGATCGATGCCTCGGCGGGCGGCGCGGCCACCGGGGAGATGCCGGTCCTGCTGGCCAACAGGTTCGCGGATGTCGCGCTGGGACCGGGGTTCGGGCCCAGTGAGGACACCGTGAGCGAACCGGTCTTCCGGACCAGGCTTGTCGTGGTCACCGGTTCGAGGCCGCCGGGCGGCCCGGCCCGCTGGATCTGGCTGGCTGATTCGTCGGCCACCGATCCAGCCGGTGACATCGGGAAACTGCTGCGCCGGCTGCGTGTCCCGGACGAACGCATCCGGGTGTTCCCCAGCCAGACCGCAGCCTGGGCGGCAGCGGCCGACGGTCAGGGCGTCGCGATTGCCCCGGCCCACCTGATCACCGCACGCCTACGCCGCGGTGAGCTGCAGGTAGTGAACACATCGGTCACACCGGCCGAATCCGTTTGGTACCTGACGACATTGACACCGGAGCGGAGATCGATCGCCGCGGAGACCTTCAGGCACTTCCTGTCCACAGCGACTGCACTGCGCGTGATGCGTGAGCCCGGCGCAGGGGTGCTGCCATCGAGGTTCAAGCCGCCCGTCTACGTCACATTGTGGAGCTGAGCTCCGGCAATAAGCAAAGGCTTAGCCGCGGATTGCCTCTCCGTCACGGCCTGACGACCATGGGTTTGTCAGCCCGGAGGTCCCTGCGAGGAGGCGCCTTCAATGGCGAACGAGTCGGCCGGCAATCCGCGCCTGTACGAGATGATCGAGAACCCGCCCGAGGCGTTCCCGGCGGTGGTCCGATGGCTCAAGGTAGCGAGCCGGCCCGTCGCTGGGCCGTGGCCGCCGCACCAGGAGCCGCGGCCCGACCCCTCCGACGAGTCGCTGCCGGTCGCCGTGCCCGACGAGGAGGGGTGATGTACCCGTCCCAGTTCCGGTACGAGGCGCCTCGGTCGCTCGACGAGGCGCTCGAGCTGATGCGAAGTTACGGTGACGAGGCGAAAGTGCTTGCCGGTGGCCAGAGTCTGGTGCCGATGATCAAGCTGCGGTTCGCCGCGCCCGAAGTGCTCGTGGACATCAACGGTGTGCCCGGGCTGGACTACCACGACGTGGACGCCGACGGTGTCCTGCGCGTTGGGGCCCTCTGCCGGCACGCCGACCTGGAGTTCTCCGCGGAGTTGAGAGATCGGCAGCCCACCATGGCCGCGGCCGCCCCGTTGATCGCCGATCCGCTCGTGCGCAACCGGGGCACCCTCGTGGGATCGGTCTGCCATGCGGATCCGCAAGGCGACTGGGCCTCGGTCATGCTTGCCCTCAACGCGGAGATACTTGTGGCCAGCGCGGCAGGTCGGCGTGCCATCCCGATGGCCGAGTTCGTTCTCGGTCCATTCCAGACAGCGCTGGAACCTGGTGAGATCGCTGTCGAGGCACGTGTTCCGGCGGCGGCCGGGACACGCGTCGGCAGATATCTCAAGCTGGAAAGACGCGTGGGCGACTTCGCCACAGTGGGGGTCGCGGTCGCGCTGGAGATCAACGGCGGCAAGGTGGCCGGCGCCGGGATCGCGTTGACCGGTGTGGGGCCGAACAACATCAAGGCCGTCGAAGCCGAACGTGTTCTGGCCGGAACCACACTGGAGCCGGACGTGGTCGCGGAGGCGGCACGGCTGGCGGCGCAAGCGGCCGAGCCCAGGACTGATCATCGTGGCAGCGCGGCCTACAAACGCCAGGTGGTCAAGGCTTTTGTCACGCGTGGGCTGTCGTCAAGCCTGGTTGAGGCGGCGTGAGATGACTGGATATCTGCGGGAGATCCGTCCGGAGACGATCACCGAACGGCGTGTGACGATCACTGTCAACGGCGAGCAGCGGACTGTGGAGATCGAACCGCGCGTCCTGCTGGCTCATCTTTTGCGGGCCGGGCTCGGCTTGACTGGTACCCACATCGGCTGTGACACAACCAATTGTGGCGCGTGCACTGTGCTCGTGGACAAGAAGCCGATCAAGTCGTGCACGATGCTCGCCGTCCAGGCCGACGGGCACGAAGTGACCACAGTGGAGGGTATGGCTTCGGCAAGTGAGCTGCATCCCGTGCAGGAGGGGTTCCGTCAGGAACACGGCCTCCAATGTGGATTCTGCACGCCCGGGATGATGCTGTCCGCGATGGCTTTGCTCGAGCGCAATCCGGACCCGACCGAGGAAGAGGTCCGCTGGGCGTTGTCGGGCAATCTCTGCCGTTGCACCGGCTATCAGAACATCGTGAAGGCCGTCCTGTGGGCGGCGGACAAGATGCGGGGCACGTCATGACCATTGACGAGGTCAAGATCGGCGGTCTCGGTGCGAGTCGCAAGCGGGTCGAGGACGACCGGTTCATCCGTGGCCGCGGCAACTATACCGATGACATCGTCCTGCCCGGCATGCTGTACATGGAGATCCTGCGCAGCCCGGTGGCGCACGCGCGGATCAAGTCCATCGACGCCTCCAAAGCCTGGCAGATCCCGGGTGTACGGATGGTGCTGACCGGAGAGATGGCCGCGCAACGCAATCTGGCGTGGATGCCGACACTGTCCTATGACACCCAGGCGGTCCTGGCCACCGACAAAGTCCGGTTCCAGGGGCAGGAAGTGGCCTGCGTGGTCGCCGACAACCCGTACATCGCCAAGGACGGTTGTGAGGCGATCGTCGTCGAGTACGAGCAATTGCCGGCGATCGTGAGTCCGAAGCAAGCGCTTGCTGAAGATGCTCCGATCATCCGGGACGACAAGGAAGGCCAGACCGGCAACGTCTGCTACCAGTGGGAGGTCGGTGACAAGGAGGCCACCGACCGGGCGTTCGCCCAGGCCGACGTGGTGTCCCGGATGAAGCTGCACTACCCGAGGTCGCACCCGTCGCCGATCGAATGCTGTGGATCCGTCGCGGACTACAACCCGGCCACCGGCAAGCTGACCGTGTACATGACCACTCAGGCCCCGCACATCATCCGGGCGGCGGTCGCGCTGGTGGCCGAACTGCCCGAGCACATGATCCGGATTGTCTCGCCGGACATCGGCGGCGGATTCGGCAACAAGGTCCCGGTGTATCCGGGGTACGTCTGCTCGATCCTGTGCTCGATCCTGCTGGGCAAACCGGTCAAATGGTCCGAGGACAAGACGGGCAATCTGATCTCGACCGGGTTCGCCAGGGATATGTACTTCGACGGTGAACTGGCATTGCGCCGGGACGGCAAGATCCTGGGCGTCCGGTTCCACGCGGACACCGATCAGGGCGCGTTCTTCTCCGACGCCCAGCCGAGCAAGTTCAAGATCGGGCTCGTGCACTCGGCGTTCGCGTGCTACGACGTCCCGGTCGGACACATCACGGCGCGCGGCGCGTACACCAACAAAGCGCCTGGTGGCGTGGCCTATCGGTGTTCGTTCCGGGTCACCGAGGCGATGTTCTTCCAGGAACGGCTGATGGCCGCCGCAGCGATCGACCTGGGGATGGATCCGGTCGAGTTCCGGCGGATGAACCTGGTCCGGGACGATCAGTTCCCGTATCGCACGCCGTTCGGCTTCCTGACCGACTCGGGGCAATACCACAAATGCCTCGACCTCGGCCTCAGTGCAATCGGGTACGAGGCGTTCCTGCAGGACAAGGCGGCAGCGCGGCTGCGTGGCCGGCGGCTGGGGATCGGGATCTCGACGATGACCGAGCCGCTGGGTGCGGGCAACAGCCGTGAATACGACATTCTCGGCATCAAGATGTTCGACTCGGCCGAGCTGCGGGTGCACCCCACCGGCAAGGCGATCTTGCGTACCGGTGCGAAAACCCAAGGTCAGGGCCATGAGACGACGTGGGCGCAGATCGTCGCGCACGAGCTGGGCATCCCCGCCGATGACGTGACCGTCGAGGAAGGTGACACCGACACGGCGCCGTTCGGTATGGGAACCTATGCCTCCCGGAGCACGCCGGTCGCCGGGGCCGCGGTCGCGATGGTGGCACGCAAGATCCGGGCGAAGGCACGGAAACTCGCCGCGCACCTGCTTGAGGTGTCCGAAGAGGACATCGAGTGGGAGCTGGGCCGGTTCACAGTTCGCGGCGCGCCTGGGCGGGGCGTGAGCATCCAGGAATGCGCGATGGCCGCATACGGAAACATGCCCGACGGCATGGAACCAGGCCTGGAGAACAACGCGTACTACGACCCGCCGAACCTGACCTGGCCGTTCGCCTGCTACATCGTGACAGTCGAGGTCGACCCCGAGACCGGCGTCTGGGACGTGCTGCGGACTGTGGCCGTGGACGACTGCGGGGTTCGGATCAATCCCATGATTGTCGAAGGGCAGATCATGGGCGGGCTCACCGAGGCCTACGCGATGTCCAACATGCAATTCATCACCTTCGACTCGCAAGGCAACTGCGTCGGCTCGAACTACATGGACTACCTGTTGCCGACAGCTTGGGAGACACCGGGTTTCGAGCTGCACGAGGTCGTCACGCCGTGTCCGCACCACCCGATCGGTGCCAAAGGCGTCGGGGAGTGCGCGGCTGTCGGCGGGCCGGCCGCGTTTGTCAACGCGGTGATGGACGCGTTGTCGGACACCGGGGTTCGCAACATCGACATGCCGCTGCTGCCCGATCGGGTCTGGGAGGCCATCACGACAGGGCAGGACGTCTCCGGTGCGCCTCCGGTCAGGGGTAGCTGATGCGTATCGACAACGAGTTCGAGGTTGCCGCGCCGGTCGACCAGGTGTGGATGTACCTGCTGGACGTGCCGCGGATGGCGCCGTGCCTGCCTGGCGCCGAGCTCACCGAGGTCGTGGACGACAACACCTACAAGGGCCGCGTCATCACCAAGCTCGGGCCGGTGTCCATGCAGTTCGCCGGGACCGCGCACATCGTGTCGAAGGACGAAGCCGCGCGCAAAGTCGTGTTGAACGCGGAAGGTGCTGAGGAGAAAGGCAAGGGCCAAGCCAGCTTGGCTGTCACGGCGACCCTGGTTCGCGTCGGCAAGGGCACGAAAGTGCTCGTGTCACAGGATGTCGAGATCGCCGGGGCGGCTGCTCAGTTCGGCCGTGGCATGGTCGCCGACGTCGCCGCGGTGTTGATGAAGACGTTTGCCGAGAACGTGGCCGAGGACATTCCCCGGTGGCAACGCGGTGAGCAACGGATTGCACCGACCGCACCGGCGAAGGGCTTCAGCATCTGGTGGCAGGCGACTGCCGCCGCATTGCAGCGCTTCTTCGTCCGGATGTTCGGGAGGTCGCGATGACCTTGTGGTGGATCGGTGCGATTGCTCTGATCGTGATCGTGCTGCCGGTGGTGCTGGTGCTGATCAATCGAATTCTTGCCGCCCTGGAACGGATTCGGTCGGCCGCCGACTCGATTCTGGCTGACGGGGCCGCTCTGGACGCTGCTTTGGAACCCGTGCCGGGATTGCTCGCCGAGACGGACAAGACCATCAAGGAAGTTCAGGTCGGTGCGGTTCGGTACGCGGGCAGCGTGCAGAAACTGCTGGACGGCTGAAGGAGGACGTTATGCCAGTCGTCGCGTGGGTCACGCTCGTGGGCGCCGCTCTGATCATTGCCGGGGCCGGGATCGGGCTGCTGCGGGTGATTCTGCATTTGCGGCACATACACCGGACTTTGGCGGCTGTGGTCGGCGGTGTTTCGTCGATCGCCGCACGGACAAGTACAGTTCCTGCTCGGCTCGGGTCGGTGAACGCGACATTGAAGCCGGTGCGGGACTGGACCGAGACGGTCTGAGGGGGTTTGTGGTGGCCGGCTGGAACCTTGGACTGATCATCGGGATCGTGGTCGTGCTCGTGGTGGTCGCGTTGGTGGTGCCGATCATCGTGCTGGCGTACAAGATCGGCCGGCAGGCGCCGCGGATCAACGCTTCTTTGCAGGAGGCCCGTGTGAACACCGAGCCGCTTGCCGCGCTGGAGACCACAATGGACCACGCGTCGACGATTGTGGCCGGGCTGCGGCGCGGCCGGGAAAGGCTGGGAGGCTGAGATGCCGGAAGCCGAGATGACCTATTGGACGGTGATTCTCGTCCTGGGTGCGGTGGTGATTGTCGCTGTGGTCGCGTTGCTGAGCCTGCTCGTGTATTTCGTGAAGATCATCGACCGGCGGGTGGCCGAGGTGCGAGACACGCTGGCTGAGGTCAGTACCAATACCGCCCGGGCGGCTTTGATTCCCGCTACTGCCGAGTCTGTGGACGCTGTGCTTGCTGAAGGATTGCGGCATCACTTGTTCCTCGGCCGGGTGGTCGCCTCGACCCGGGAGGGTGGATCGTGACCACGTTGATTGTGCTGACCGTCGTGGAGATTGTGCTGCTCATCGCTGGGCTGGCGGTCTTCTTGTTCTGGATCGGGTCCTTGCTGACCCGGATCGCTTCGAATCTGTCGGAGTGTGCCGAACGTGTCGCAACTGTTCGGGGACACGCTTCGGACATCGTTCCCGGGGTGGAGCACATCAATCGGACCGGCCGTGTGGTGGCGAGCGCTTTGCCGTTGTTGTACGGATTCGCCGAGCAGATTGTGCCGAGTCCGCCGTCTGGGCCGCGTCCTGTCACGGGGCGTCGGCGCTCTCGCTTGCATGAGACTGTGGGGTACACGCCTCGATGATCAACCTTGTGGGTTATCTGTTCGACGGGCCGCGACTGCTGGCCGGGTGGGTCGCGCCCGCCCGGCCGGCCGTGTACGCCGTGCTGTCCGAGGCCGCCCCCAACCGGTTCGCCGTGATCTATGCCGGGCAGAGTTCTTCGTTGGACGCCGAGGGTTTTCCGTTCCGGCATCCGCAGGCGCACCGCTGGATCGCACGCGCGGGTTCGAAGTGGAAGGTGCACATTGCCTGCTACGACGTGCCTGGCGGAACGTCGGCGCATCGCGGAATGATCGTCAACTCGCTGATCGCGGCGTATCGGCCGTCGTGCAACCGGGTCAACCGAGGATCGCCGACGTTGCAAGGTAGAGGTTGAGAGCGGTGACCACCAGCGCGCAGAGTCCCGCGACGATGGTGGTCGACTTCCGGTTGACGTACCGGCCCATGACGTCTTGTCTGCGGGTCAGCAGGACCAGGGGGATGAGGGCGAACGGGATACCGAAGCTCAGGACCACCTGCGAGATGACCAGGCTTTCGGTGACCGGCAGGCCCAGGCTGAGGACCACCAGCGCGGGCAGCATCGTGACGCCTCTTCTGACCACAAGCGGGATGCTGCGCCGGATGAAGCCGCTCATCACCACCTGACCCGCGTACGTACCCACACTGGACGACGAGAGTCCGCTCGCCAGCAGCGCCACCGCGAACGCCAGCGCCGCACCACCACCCAGCATCCGGCCGAGTTCTTCGTGCGCGAACATGATCGGGTCCGCGTCACCCAGCCCCGGCAGAACCGCGGCCGCGAGCACAAGCATCGCCACGTTGATCAGCCCGGCCGTGCCGAGTGCGACCATCACGTCGACCCGCTGTGCCTTCAGGACTTGCTTGGTCGCGGGCAGCTTGCGAACCTTCGTGAGTGCTGAATGCAGGTAGATGACATGCGGCATAACCGTCGCCCCGATAATGCCGACAGCCAGCACGAGCATGTCGTTGCCTGTATCCAACGGAACAAGCGCTTGGGCATCAGGCGCACTCCCAGCCTGAACCAACGAGTAGGCGAACCCCATGAACACAATCCCGAGGAGTCCTGCGATCGCCAGCTCAAATGGCCGATAACCCCGTCGGGTGAGCTCCAACAACCCGAACGAGACAACCGCGGTGATCAACCCCGCGGCCGGCAACGGCACTCCAAAAAGGAGATACAGGCCAAGAGCCGCGCCCACGAACTCGGCCAGATCCGTCGCCATCGCAACAAGTTCCGCCTGAACCCAAAGCCCAAGCGTAACCGGCCGCGGATAACGCTCCCGGCACTGCTCGGACAGATCCGACCCTGTCGCAATCCCCAGCTTGGCGGACAGATACTGCACAAGCATGGCCACAAAGTTCGCCGCCACCACAACCCAGACAAGGGCATAGCCGAACTGAGCCCCCGCCGTAATATTCGTCGCGAAGTTGCCAGGATCGACATACGCCACAGCCGCCACAAACGCCGGCCCAAGCATGGTCACAGTCCGCGTTCTCGCCCGCGGTGAAGTCACAGTGGACATGGCGGCCCCACCTCCGGGGAAGCTGCATGGATGGATTCACGATGCCGGCCCTCGCGATGATCTTGTCCAGCGTGGCCCTCGTCCCCCGGAATCCAGCGTAGTCCCAGGCTCCGACAGAACCGGCCCGCCACAGCCATGACCTGCGACAACACCAAACCTGTCAGACCCCGCCGTAGACTGGATTCCGGGGGCCGGAGGCCTGGGTTGGGTGCCCCAGCCGCCGCGGCGTCGGCGGGCTGGGGCGGGTTCTCTGGTGGCTTCAGCCGACTGAGGGGCCCAGGCCTAGGGATTGGGGGGTGCTGGAGTCGGGGGAGGGTTGGTGGAGGCCTTCGTCCAGTGGGCCGAATTCGGTCATCAGGGCTGCGCTGCCTCCCCATGGGGTTTGTTCCTCGGCGATGAGGGAGTTTGTGGTCAGGAGCAGGCCGGCGACTGAGGCTCCGTTCTGCAGGGCGGATCGACAGACTCTCAGGGGGTCGATGATGCCCATTTCGACCATGTTTCCGTAGCGTTCGTGCAGGGCGTCGAAGCCTTCGTCGGGGCCCATCTGCTTGGATTGGGCGAGGACGTCGGCTGCTTGGTGGCCGGCGTTCGCGGCGATCAGGAAGGCGGGTTCGGAAAGGGCGCGTTGGACTATGCCGGCGCCGATCGCGTAGTCGCCTGAGAGCTGCAAGTCGTCGAGTACATGTGCTGAGTGCAGGAGGGCTGCGCCGCCGCCGGCGACGATTCCCTCTGCCATGGCGGCGCGGGTCGCGGACAAGGCGTCCTCGACGCGGTGCTGCAACTCCTTCAGTTCGGCAGGGGTGGCCGCGCCGACTTTGATGACAGCGACTTTTCCTGTCAGGGCGCCGATTCGTTCGGTGAGGACTTCCTCGTCCACGCCGAACTGGGCGCGTTCCAGTTCGGCGCGCAGTTGGGTGACGCGGAATTCGACATCTGACGGTGTGCCGTAGCCGTCGACGATGGTGGTTGTGTTCTCCGTGACGCGGACTTGTTTGGCGCGGCCCATCTGGTCCAGCGTCATGTTCTGCATGGTGAAGCCGGATTGGCGGGACAGCACTGAGCCGCCGACCACCGCAGCCAAGTCCTCGAGTTTGTGCAGACGACGGTCACCGAAGCCGGGGGCACGGACCGCGACCGCCTGGAAGTTGCCGTTGACGTGGTTGTGCACCAGCATCGAGAGCGCCGTGCCCTCGACGGTCTCGGCGATCAGCACCAACGGCCGGGGCGCGCGCATGATCTTGTCGAGCACCGGCATGAGGTCCTGGACCTTGGTCACCTTCTCGCTGCACATCAGGATGTACGGGTCGTCGATGACAGCTTCGAGACGGCCGGGGTCGGTCACCAGATAGGGTGAAATGTAGCCGTTGTCGAACTCGAAGCCCTCCACGAAGTCGACCGACATCCCGATTCGCGGCGACTCCTCGACGGTCACCACGCCGCCATCGCCGACAGTGTGCAGTGCCGTGCCGATGACCTCGCCGACGCTGTCATCGTCGTTGGCGGAGATCGCCGCGACTCGAGCGTAGTCCTGTTCGGACGCGACAGGGTGGGCGACGGATTCCAGGTATGACACCAGTTTTCCGACTGCGAGATCGATTCCACGCTTGACAAGGACGGGGTTGGCGCCGGAGTTGATCGCCTGCATGCCCTCGCGGACGATTGCCTGAGCGAGGACGGTGGCGGTGGTCGTACCGTCGCCGACCACGTCGTTGGTCTTGATGGCAGCCTCTTTCACCAGCTGCGCACCCATGTTCTCGAACTGGTTCTTCAGGTGGATCTCCCGCGCGATCGTGACACCGTCGTTGGTCACGACCGGCGAACCGGTGATCTTCTCGATGATCACGTTGCGGCCCTTGGGGCCCAGCGTCGACTTCACCGCGTCGGCGAGCTTGTCCACCCCGGCGAGCAGGTGGTTACGGGCTTCCGAGCCGAAGCGTAGTTCCTTCGCCACAGTCGAACTCCTTATGTCACGGCGTGAGAATCGCTCGGCCGCGGACCCGGCCGGCATCGAGGTCGGCCAGCGCGTCAAGCGCGGCGTCCAACGGGTACTGCCTGGTGTGCAAGGTGACCTTGCCTGCTTGCGCCAGCACCATCAGCTCGGCCAGGTCGTTGTACGTCCCGACCAGGTTGCCGATGACGTTGCGCTCGGTCGAGATGATGTCGATCGTCGGGATGTCGATATTGCTGCCGTAGCCGATCACGAAATGCGAACCGGCACGCCGGGTCATGGCGAACGCGTCCTGCTGTGCGCCTTGCTCGGCCACGAAGTCCAGAACGACCTCGGCGCCGTTACCAGAGGTCAAGTCGAGCACGGCTGCCACGTGTTTGCCATCAGCCACAACAGTGTGATCGGCACCCAATGTGGAGGCAAGCTTCAGTGCATCCTCATTGCGATCCACCACAATGATCGTGGTCGCGGTCAGCGCGGCCAGCGCCTGAATACCGATATGCCCGAGCCCACCGGCCCCGTTGACAACACAAACCGTTCCTGGATACAGCAACGGAACTGCCTTGCGAACCGCGTGGTAGGCGGTGATCCCTGCATCGGCCAGCGCGGCGACGTCTTCGGGTCGAGTCGAGGGGTTCAACTTGATGCATGCACGTGCGGACGTCAGCAGGTACTCGGCCATACCACCGTCGGTGTTGATCCCCGGGAAAGTGCTGTTGACACAATGCATGTCGTCGCCCGCGCGGCACGCCTGGCACAGCCCGCACGTCGGTGTCGGATGCAGGATGACCGTATCGCCGACGGCCACATTGGACACCGCGGAACCGATCTCGTGAACCCAGCCCGCGTTCTCGTGCCCGATCGTGTAAGGCAGGGTCACGCCGGACTTCTCGGCCCATTGCTCTTCGATGATATGCAGATCGGTACGGCACACACCTGCCCCGCCGATCTTCACCACAACGTCGAACGGTCCCTTGACGCCTGGTTCGGGCACGTCCTGCACGACGGGCTGCTGATGGTAGGCATGCAGCCGGACGGCCTTCATGAGTCCTCCTCCGAAGACGAATATCGAACTCGGAGCATGCCTCGGCACACTCCGGAATTGGCTTCCTGGCTGACCCTGGTGACCCGCGCCAGACCGAGATGCCTGCGCAGGTCCATCGCCGGGATCGCGGTCCCGTCCGCGGGATCGATGAGCAGCGGGTCCTGGTCTGTGCACGGCAGACCAAGCGCTTGCCTGCGGGCCCGGAGCCGGGACAGGTCCGCGCTCGGTGCAATCTCTCCGAGAGTCATCCCGACGAGAGAGTCAGGTGGTACACGCAGTGAGCGGCAGACGCGGTCGGTCCCGGCCAGCACCGCTCTGCGCAGAAAGTCGGCACGTAGGGAATGCAATTCCTGCACGGCTTCGCCCTCGAAGGACTGCACGAAACCCTTCTGCTGGGCCACACCGTTGTTGATCACATCGGACGCGAAGTGATCGAGCAGTTGAACGTCCACACTCCGCACTCCTGGCACGGCGGTCACGGCGTCATACGCGTCGGCGACCATCAGGAAAGCGAAGTTCGGCGCACAGAAGTACGTCGGGAGCCGCAGCCGCACTGTGACTGAGCCGGAGTCGGAGACCCCGCAGTGTGATACAAACCCCAAATCGGTCAGCGGTTCGTCGAGTTCCGGGTCCAGAACTGTGCCCAGCGCGGCCCAGACTGCTCCGTGCAAAGCAGTCTGGGCCTGGAGCGCGCCAGTCACGACGGGACACCAACCGGCTCAACGGCTGGCTCTTCCGCCACGGGCTGCAGCTCGGCCGGAATGTCGATGTCGTACAGCCGGGCGGCATTCAGACCCAAGATCTTCTTCTTCTGATCGATGCTGAGCTTGCCGTAGTCGGAGAACTCCTCGCCGTCGGGCATCTGCCAGTCGACGAAACCCTCCACCTGCCACTTCGGTTCCCAGATGGCGTAGTCGGCACCGAAGACCAGCCGGTCCTCACCGAGCCAGAACATCAGCTCGCCCATCACCTTGGCGAAGAACCTGGGTCGTGCGTGCATCAGGCCGCCGACGACCACGGAAAGACCCGCGTATACATTGGGCTCCTGGGTCGCCATGAAGCAGAAGTCCTCGATGCGCGGCAGGCCGACGTGCTCCACGATGAAGTTCAGCTCGGGGAAGTTCGTCGCCGCGTAATCCACATCGGACACGTCGAACGCGTCCTTGTCCAGCGGCCAGATGGTCGGGCCTTTGTGGACGTGGATGTTCTTCACGCCCAGCTCCTGCGCCTTCTCCAGGTAGCGAGCCGCGTCAGGGGACTTCAGGCTCCAGCCGCGGGAGTCACCGCGCCACTCGGCTGTGTAGAGCTTTACTCCCTTGCAGTTCCAGCGCTTGACACGCTCGGAAAAGGTCTTCAGGCCGTCTTCTCCCTCCCTCGGGTCGAAGGTGGAGTTGACGATGAACTTGCCGGGGTGCCGTTCGGCCATGGCACCGTTGGCCTCGGTGGTGTTGAAGCCCTCCTTGTACCACTGGCGGAGATTCGTCGGCTGGAAGATGGCGATGTCGACGTGACCGTCGTCGAAGAGGTCCTTCATCATCCTTTCTTCGGGGTACTTCATGAAATCCTCGATGGACCAGTGGGTCTCGGCGGGCCCCAGTCCCTGGTAGGCGTGGAAGCACTCGATCCAGCCCTTGGCGTACTGCTCCTGGCCGGCCACCCAGTTCTGCGGGCTCGCGTCCCAGAAGTGGGTGTGGCCGTCGACCACGAAATACTTCTCGCCATCTTTCTCGTACACGACAGCTCCCTAGTTGCGGGCGACGAGGTCGAAATCGAGGTACTCGGCGGCGTCCTCGGGGTTGGCGAACATGATCGTCCGGTCGTCCTCGTGGATCATGCGGCCGTAGTGCGTGGACATGCTCTCCTCGAACTCAGCGGCGTTGAACCAGCCCTCCTCCTCTCCGGCGGCCTCGTCGATCTCCGCGTAGATCACGTCCATCCGGCCCCTGGCGTCGACCCTGATCATCGACGGCAGCGGAGTGATGGTGACGTTCTGCTTGTGTCGCATGACTTCCGCGACGATCGCGCCGACCTGGTTGTTCATCAGCGTGAAGCCGCACATGTTGGACGCGGTGTTGTTGCTCTCAAAAGGACTCGGCACGGTCTGTTTTGACGAAGACGTCGCGGTCACTGGCTCAGCTCCTTCGGTGCTTGCAGATCCAGGTCGGCGAGAATCGCGCTGAACCGGCTCTTGGCGCGGTCGAGGCCGTCCTCGAAACGTGGCGGCAGGGCGTCCGGCTGCGACCACAACGGCTGCAGGGTCCGGACTGCCCGCAGGCAGCGGGGAACCCAGGTGGACAACCACTGCTGCAGGATCTTCTTGTTCTCCGCGCCGAACTGCTTGTCGTCGACCAGAAGGCGGAACATCGGCTTGGTGTAGCGCAGATCCCGCTCGGCGAAGTCGTACTCCTCGGCGCCGATCAGCGTCGGGGTGATGAAGTCGCCATTGGACGGTGCCGCCTGCTGGACGAGGTTGCTGCGGAACATCTCGCCGACCAGCGGTTCGAAGACGACGTTCGCGGCGAAGACCGCCTCGCACCAGTCCCAGATCCCGGTGAGCTCCTCGGCGGTCTCCCGGACGCCCTGCCAGACCGGGTCGGAGTTCCAGGTCTCCAGGTGTGCCGTGCCGTCAAAGCCTTCCAGCTCCTCGCTGAGGGTCAGGTTGTACAGCGCGAGGTCCTGGGCCGCGCGAATCCGGTGCATGCTGTTCACCGAGATCGCGTTGTTGTGCATGTTCGTCGGCGCCCTGCGGTTGGCGTTGGCGAACAGGTACAGACCCAGGCCATGGTCGACGTGCATCCACGCGCCGACGTGCTGGGCCACGAATTGCACCCAATTGCGGTTCCATTGCTCGAACGCCTTAGCCTGGCGGGCCGCCTCGATGTTCTGATTGAGCTGACGGACCACATTGGAGTTGTAGCGATAAAGAGTGAGTTCCCATTCCTCGTTGGGGTCACGGAACTCGTGCCAGCCATGGGCAGGCCAGTCGTAACCCTTTCCGCCGGAACCGGGTCCGCGCTCGGGCACAGGGCGGTCCGAGCCCCAGGCCTTGAGCACTGTCCACTCGAGCGGGTAGCCGCCCTGGCCGTCGGCGAAGCCGTACAACCAGCCCTGGGCCAGGTAGTGGCGCGGGTCGGGCTGTACCTCGACGGTGACGTCCTCGTAGTGGCTCTGCTTGCGTTTCTGTGGTGTGAAGTAGTTGAACCGCCGGGCATTCGAGTCCGGGAATTGTTTCGCGCCCGCCTCCGCGTCGGTGAAGACGGGCTTCGGGACGCTACGCTCCTGAATTGATGTCATCGGTCCTCCGCTTCACCGGTCGTGGTGAACTTGTCGAAGAAGATTCGTTTGTCGGCCACGCCAAGCGCGGGCAGCAGTTCGATGGCCGCCTCGACCATCGGTGGCGGACCACAGACATACGCGTCGGCGCTGGTGATGTCGCCTTCCAGACGCCGCACCACATCGGTGATCAGGCCGACTTCGCCTTCCCATCCGTCGCCGTCCTCCGGCGCGGACAACGCCGGGATGTACCGGAACCCGGGCAGGGTCTCGGTCAACGCGGTCAGTTCCTTCTCGAAGCACAGATCCTTGCGCCGCCGGGCTCCGTAGTAGAACGTCGCCTGCCGCGTGATCCCGCGCTCGGCCATGGACCGCAGCAGCGCGAGGATCGGTGCCATTCCCGCGCCTCCGCCTAGGAAGATCAGATCGGCGTCCGGCGCGTCGCGCAGTGTGAATACCCCGAACGGCCCGGTGATGTCCAGCTGGTCACCGACCGCGACTTCGGTGTCCAGGAACTTCGAGAACAGGCCGTCGGGGTAGACCTTGATGACGAACTCCAGCAGTCCGTCCGCGCCGCTGGAGGTGTTGGCCATGGAGAAGGAGCGTGTCTCGTCCTTGCCCGGGATCGAGAAGTCCACGTACTGACCGGGAAAGAACTTCAGCGACGCGGGCTCGATCAGCCGGACGACGAGGTGGCGCATGTCGTGGGTGACGTTGTCGTTGGCCACGACCTCCACCCGGGCCTGCTGGATCGGCAGGCCTGAGCGGATCATCTCCTCGTCGTAGTTGAGCAGCTCGATGGTCAGGTCCTCGTACGCGTGCGCCCGGCAGAGGAGGGTGAACCCCTCATCCTTTTCGTAGTCGGGCAGGGCGAACGTGGAGTACTTGTCGTGCTCGACGTCATCGCCTTCGAGGATGAACGATTTGCAGGAGGCACACTGGCCTTCCTTGCAGCCGTGCATCAGCATGACGCCCTGCTCGGCCGCGGCGCGGAGAATCGTCTGGTCCTCATCGACCTCGATCTCCACGCCGACGGGCTCGAACCTCACGTGGTGCTTGTCGCCCATGGCTTTACTGCGCAGGGGCGGGACGGCCGGCGGGACCCTGGCGGTTGTAGTCGGCCACGAACGCGGCGCGCTCGGCGTCCGACATCTGGTTGAGCAACACGTTGGGGCTCTGGACTTCCGGCATGCGGCGCAGGTGGTCCAGCGTCCACATCTTCTTCGGATCCAGGTCCAGGTGCGGCTGCGCGACCATGGTCTTGCCGTCGTCACGCACGAAACCCATGTCGGACACGACATCGGCCCAGTTCCAGCCGTGGTACATCGTCTCCCACTCCCGAGCACCGATCAGCTGGCCCATATTCGGGGTGTTACGGCCCTGGTAGACCGGGCGGAACGCCTCGGCGTCGGTCCAGCGGCAGGCCTCGTGGCAGTACGTCCGCCACTGACCGTCCACTTTGTCCACGACCATGTCCTCGCGGACCAGGCACGGCACCATGCAGACCCAACAGCGGTGCGGGTAGACGTAGTCGACGTTCTCGGCGACGATCGGGTGATGACCGTTCGGTGTGGACAGCCGGTTGTAGTTCTCCCACCACTTGCCGTACCGGTCATACCAGCCCGGGTACTTGTACTCGAACCACTCGAAGTCCTTGTCGGTCATCGGGTCGATGCGCCAGTAGTTGGCCAGCCACCCGGTGGCGAAGAACTGGGCCACCTCGTGCACGTAACCCTTGTTCCAGATCTGGTTCCACGCCTCCTCGATCAGGTCATGCGGGATCACCAGCCCGTACTTCTCCAGTGGGACGAGGTAGCTGCGGTAGTAGTCGTCGTAGATCCACCGACGCCACATTTCCGCATAGCTTTCCCTGTCCTTACGGCGGTCTTTTGTGCCGTATTCGATGAACGTGCCGATCGCGGCGTCGACCACGCGGTGGTTGTTCCACCACGCGTAGCGCAGATCGCGTTCGAGCAGTTGGTGGTTGGATTCGTCGGACAGCGCCATCAGCAATGTGACGTACCCGTTGCTGATGTGCCGGGACTCGTCGGACTGCACCGAGTGGAATACCGTCGGCAGCAGATAGTCGCCGTTGGCCGCGGCCTCGGCCGGCATGGCGACGAAAAGTGTGTTGGTGAACGCGGTCTCGGCCACGATCGTCAGGTAGATGCTCGCCGCGGTGATGGCGTCGCCGGTGATGAAACCCTCGGCGAACTGCCGGCCGATCGTGCCGCAGTAGTCGTTCTGGAAATTGCGCAGCGACGAGTTGAAGCCGGCCGGGTCGATGTAGTTGTTCATGTACAGGCGCTTGAGGTTCTGCTGGATCGTCGAGTGGCGGACCTCGTCGATCATCTGGATCGCCTGGCCGTTGTGCAGCTCCGGGTTGGGGACGGTCCGGAACAGCAACGGCATCGCGCGTGCCGCGGAGATCTCCGGCAGCGGAATGATGGAGAGGAACAGTTTCTGCCATTCCAGCCAGCGCTCCTGGACCTGGCGGAACATGTTGCCGCGGATCGCGCCGTCCTCGGCGCCGTACACCCGGTGGTCCTTTTCCTCCTGCATGGGGAAGTAGGATCGAAGGACCTGCTTGAGCGGATCCTTCTTCTTCGCCTTGCGGAAGGTGTAGTCGGTTCCGTAGTGCGACACCGGCGTGTGGTATGCCGGTTCCCAGGACAGTTCCTGGATCTTCTGGTGGGCTCTCGCCACACTCTGGCGGCTCATTGATCACTCCCTTACCGCCGGTTCCCGACGTCGTACAGAGGGATTACAACCCCGTACCAGCGGTGTTCCGTGTCTCAATCTGAGACAGTTACTCAGGGCCGAACATCGACGCCCGCAGCTGGGCGAGGTGTTCTTGAACGTTCTGTGCAGCGCGGAGATCGCCCTCGGCCCTGGGCGTTATGCCAAGGGCGCGCAGTAGCTCCGCGGCGGGTTCACCCGGATGGCCGGTCTCGCCGAAGGCAGGGTGCAGCCCCTGCTCGACGAGGTGGTGGAAGACGACGTTGACCACGGTCCACGGGTTGTAGGTTTCCTCGGCCATCACCCCATGACACGCCGGTGCGGGCACGCCGGGTGTCTCAATTTGAGACACCTTGCCGCGTCTTTCCGGCCTACCCTGTGTCATGGCTCCCTGGGTCGTGGGGCAGATCCGGCTGCGCCCGTGACCAAGGATGTTCGCGGCGGCGAGCAGGAGGTCTTTGCGTGGAGACAACACGGCCGGTGCCGGCCGACGACCAAACGCTCGCGCGCACCCGAGTGCGCTTCCTGACCGCGGAGTCCATTGAGCGCGAAGAGGTGCGGGACCCGATCCTGGCCTCGTGGATGCGGTCGCGACATGGAGACGTACCCGCCGATCACATCGAGTTGCCGTACCTGCCCGAGCAGAATCTGGACACACCGCTGATCCGCGCGGCCGAACCGGTGCTGGCCCGGCTCGGCGAGCAGCTGGAAGGCCAGCCGGTGAGCCTGATCCTCACCGATCCGCACGGCGTGGTCCTCACGCAACGCACCGGGGACCCCGACCTGCACCGCCACCTGCAAGGCGTGGAGCTCGCGCCCGGTTTCAGCTACGGCGAGCAGTTCGTCGGGACGAACGGAATCGGCACCGCGCTGGAGGACGGCAGGCCGACGCACGTTTTCGGCCATGAGCACTACGCGGAGAACCTGGAGAACCTCGCCTGCGCCGGGGTGCCGATCCACGACCCGATCTCCGGCAAGACGATCGGCGCGGTCGACCTGACGTGCTGGCGCAAGGACGCCGGCCAGCTGCTGGTCGCGCTGGCCCGGACCACGGCCGAGCAGATCCGCCAGGCGTTGCTGGGCAACACCGACGTCCGGGAGCTGGCGTTGTTCCAGGCGTATCTGCGGGCCTGCCGCCGGACGACCGGGATCCTGCTGGCGTTCAACGACGACGTGGTGATGATGAACGACCGGGCGCGGCGGTTGCTCGACCCGGCCGACCAGTCGGTCCTGTTGGGTCACGCCACACAGGCCTTGGCAGACGGCCGGATCAGCACCACTGTGGTGTTGCCGACCGGTAGCAAGGTCCGGATGAACTGCCGTGAGGTCCCTGGGCCTCGTGGTGGTGATGTGGCCGGGAACGTGGTTCGTGTCAAGCTGATCGAGTCCGAGGACGAGGACGTGGCGTCGATCGCCCGGCTGCCGATGTTCCTGCCCGGTGTGGTCGGCTCGGCGCCGTTGTGGCTGCGTAGCTGTCACGAGGTGGACGCGGCTTACGGTCGTGGCGAATGGCTTGCGCTGGCGGGCGAACATGGGGTCGGAAAGTCCACATTGGCCCGTTGTGTGCACCAGCGGCGTAATCCCGTTGGCCGGGTTCATGTTCTGGACGTCGAGCGCGGCGTGGAGTGGTGCGCGCAGGTCCGCCGGGAGCTGATCGAGGACCCGGTGGACTCGTTGGTGATCCGGCATGTCGGCCAGCTGGACAAGGACACCATGCTCGGCCTGGTGGACGTGCTCGACGAGCTCGCCTCCGCGGGCGAGCGGCCCTGGGTGGCGATCACGCTGGACACCGGCGACCCGGAGGATCTCGGCGAGCTGCTGGCGTACTTCCCGCGTACCGTGCACATCCCGCCGTTGCGGCGGCACACCGAGGATCTGAACGAGCTGGTCCCGTTGCTGCTGAGCAAACTCAGCCGTGGCGCCCAGCTGACGTGCTCGCCCGCGGCGATGCATCTGCTGATGCGGGCTTCGTGGCCGGGCAACGTGCCGCAGCTCTTCCAGGTGCTCAAGTACGTTGCGCAGCGCAAACGATCGGGCGTGATCCAGCCGGCCGACCTGCCCGCGGAGTACCGGGCCGTGGCTCGCCGGCCGTTGAACCGGCTCGAGTCGATGGAACGGGACGCGATCGTGCACAGCCTTGAAGACGCCGACGGCAACAAGAACCGGGCGGCCCGGCTGCTGGGCATGTCACGCGCGACGCTGTACCGCAAGATCCACGAATACGGCATCGTCACGCCGGCCCGCTGAACCACGGCTGGGCCTGGCCCGTGTCCCTGTCATGGGACGACTCAGCGGAGCATTGCTGGCAATTGTGTGCATAGTGCTGGCCGGCTGTACCGCCCCGGCTGACGGCAAACAGCCGGACGACACCCAGCCGGACGTCTTCTTTGTGCACCGGATGGTCGAGCACGGCAAACAGGCGACCGAGGCGGCGAAACTGGTCCAGGGGCGTACCACCAACGCGACTGTCATCAAGCTCGGAAAGGCGATCGAGGAAGCCACGGCCGCGGAAACACCGCAGCTGACAGCGTTGGCCGGCAAGTGGGGCGACAAACCGGCAGGGAGCAGCGAATCGGTCCCCGGCGCGATCAAGCCCGACAAGATCGCCACACTGAGCGGGGCCACCGGCGGCGAGTTCACCAGCGGCTGGCTGGACACGATGATCGTGCACCACCGAGGCGCCATCACCATCGCGGAAACCGAGCTGGCCCAAGGCAAGGACGCCGAAGCACGAGCCCTGGCGCAGAAGGTCATCGACACGCGGCAGCCTCAGCTCGACCAGATGCAGGGGATGACCGGCGGCTAGGTTGACCTTGAACTAGCTTGCCGACGCCGACAAGGATGTCCGGCATGCCTGGTCAGCCGGGAACTCATCGGGATGATGAAACCGGACGCGGTGCCGTGGTGGACCAGAACGTGCTCGCTGACGCGTCTGTGGCGGGCCGCGTCCGGGCCATTGTGGACGTCACGGATCCTGAGGTCCTGCCATCGGGCCGTCCGTTGTGGGACTGCGACAACGTGATGATCACCCCGCACCTGGCCTGATCAACGGTTGTCCAGGTACGACTGCAGGCCGTCGAGCACGCGCTGCAGGCCGAACTCGAACTCTTCGCCGAAGTCGAGTTCCTCGTCGCCGAATTCGGCCGGAATGGCCTGCAGCCGCGGCATGTCGACGCCCGCCAGTTGCTCCTGCCACCACTTGGTGGCTCCCGGCCGGCGATCCTGGGTCCAGGTCAGCGCCAGGCCCTGGCCGTGGGCGATCACGACACTGAAGAGGTACAGCCGTTCACGAACGGTCAGGTCGAAACCGTCGAAGCACGCCAGCGCCCATTCCATGGAATTGAGCATGTTCGGGCCCATCGGCGGCCGTGAAGTCGCCGTCGCGGCGAGCATCCACGGGTGTGCGAGGTACGAACGCCAGTCCTGGCGGGCGAGCGCCGCCAGTGCGTCCCGCCAGTGCGACGGGCGCGGCTCGGGGTAGCAGAACTCGCCGATCACCGCGTCGATCATGGCCTCGATCAGGGCTTCCCGGTTGGCGATATGCCGGTAGAGGGCCATCCCGGTGGCGCCCAGCCGTTGGCCGACCAGGCGCATGGTGACCGCGTCCAGCCCGCCCTCGTCGGCGACCTCGATCGCGGCCGCGACGATCTGTTCCCGGCTCAGCGCCATGTCACTCCTTGTTCGCTTGACATCGAGTATACGTTGTAAACGTCATCCCGTTTACGTCGTAATCATCTAGGGGGAAGTCATGGCCACTCGCCGTGAGTGGCTCGGACTCGTTGTCATCGTGCTGCCCTGTCTGCTGGTCTCGATGGACTTGTCCGTGCTTTTCTACGCCCTGCCGTTCCTCAGCGCCGACCTGGCTCCCAGCAGCTCGCAGCTGCTGTGGATCCTCGACCTCTACGGCTTCGTGCTGGCCGGGTTCCTGATCACCATGGGCACCCTCGGCGACCGGATCGGCCGCCGGAAGGTCCTGCTCGCCGGTGCCGCGGTGTTCGGCGTGGCCTCGGTCGTGGCGGCGTACTCGTCGTCGACCGAGATGCTGATCATCGCGCGTGCCCTGCTCGGGATCGGCGGTGCGACACTGGCGCCGTCCACGCTTTCGTTGATCCGGACCATGTTCACCGATCCCCGGGAACGACAGATCGCGGTCAGCGTGTGGACACTCGGGTTCGCCGGCGGCACCTTGGTCGGGCCGGTCGCGGGCGGCTTCATGCTCGAGCACTTCTGGTGGGGCTCGGTGTTCCTGCTGAACGTGCCCGTGATGGTTGCGCTGCTGGTGCTCGGTCCAATCCTGCTGCCCGAGTTCCGCAATCCGAGGGCGGCGAAGTTCGACCTGATCGGATCGGTGCTCTCGCTGGCGGCGATCCTGCCAGTGATCTACGGCGTGAAGAAGCTCGCAGGCGACGGGTTCGCCTGGGGATACGTCGGCTCGATCCTGGTTGGCCTCGCATTCGGACTGCTGTTCCTGCGGCGGATGCAGTCCTCGGCGAACCCGATGATCGACGTGCGCCTGTTCCGCCGGGCCCAGTTCAGCGGCGCGGTCGCCAGCGGGGCGATCACCTTCCTGCTGCTGGCCGGGATAGGCCTGTTCGTCTCCCAGTACCTGCAGCTCGTGCTCGGCTACAGCCCGTTCGAGGCGGCATTGTGGGGCCTGCCCGGCATGGCCGGTATGGCATTCGGCCTCTTCGCGGCGACCACTTTGGCCACCCGGATCCGGCCGGCCGTGATCGTCTGTTCAGGACTCGTCATCACGGCGGCCGGCTTCGTACTGTTGGCCCAAGTGAGTGCGCAGTCCGGCGTGGCGTGGGTCGTGGCGTCGAATGTCGTTCTCGCAGCCGGAATCGGTGCTGTGGTCACGATCGCGACAGACCTGGTGCTCGCCACAGTGCCCAGCGATAGTGCCGGTGCGGCTGCCGCCGTGTCCGAGACCGCCAACGAATTCGGTGGCGCCGCGGGGATTGCTCTGCTGGGCAGCCTCGGTGCATTGGTCTATCGCCTGGGCTTGCCGCCCGATGTCCCAGCGGCCGCCCAGGAGACCATCGGCTCGGCTTTCGCCGTCGCCGCAGAGCTTCCGAGCAATCTGGGCAATGCACTGATCTCAACCGCGAGCCAGAGCTTCGTCAATGGGATGCAATGGGTAGCGTGGATCGGTGCGATCGGCACAGTCATGATCGCCGGATTCGTCCTCGTCGTACTGCGCCACATCACACCGGCCGATCAGGTTCGTGAGGTGCGAACCGCCTAGTGGCCTTCCTCGACGTGGAAGACGCCGTGTTTCCAGAAGACCTCGCGGGGTTCGCCGGTGGGGTGGGAGGAGGCGACGTGTTTGCGGCCGTGGCCCAGGCGGCCGAGGTCGGTGACGAGAGTGCGGCCGGCTTCCTCGATCCTGGCGAGTTCGACCGGGGTGACGGGGACGATGTCGAAGTACTGGGCGTCGTCGCCTGCGGTCCAGTCGACGAACTCGGTGAAGATCGCGATGAAGAGCTGGTCGCAGGCCGGGCAGTGGCGCACTGAGACGCCGAAGTGGGAGTCGGTCACGATCCGTTTGGTGATCTTCAGGTTCTTGGTGCACCAGGTCATCACTGTGCCGGCGTCCTCGCCGTAGCACTGCCGGCAGCCGAACGTCATGTCGCCTCGCATGATCTTGGGTCCGGCCAGCTTACGAACGTGCGTTGCATTTCTGTTGCCCTGTGGGCATGACGAATCCCCCTGTCGCTTCGGCAGGGGGATTCGTGTTCCCGGAACACGTCATCCGTGGGCGGTTGTCGGGGCTGGACAAGCGCTCACGAAGGTGTCGGGAGCCTGCGGCCGGAGATGATCTCGATGCCTATCGCCAGGTAGTGGTCCATCGCCGCGGCCGACCACGGCCTGAGGCCGAGCTGACGGACCGCGGCGAGGTCGTCGGTGTCGGTTATGGGTTTGGCCTGGCCCACCGCGACGACACTCCATCCGGTACGGACGCGGTCGTCGGTGAACTCGTCGACTTCGAAGGCCACCACTGTGTCGGTCGCCGCTATGGCCAGGCGGCTGCGGGCAGCGGTGCGGATGATCACCTTGTTCTCGTGCAGGACGAAGGCGACCGGCTGGACCGCGGGCAGGGCCCGGTCGGTGAAGACGATCCGGCCGATCGGCACCTTGGCCAGCAGTTGATAGCACTCGTGCTCAGCCAGCACTTCCAGTCCTGCGGAGTCCGCCATGACACCCCCTTTTGTTCTCTCCCAACGGTGCTTGTGGAGGTGACCGGTTGGATAGGGCCTAAAGGCCCTTGACCGGGCGTCCGTCCTGTCGCGACGGGCGTCCGGCTGAGGACCTGGGATAAGTGTGCGCATATCCGCATGCCTCGCGCCCGGGGCGAAAGTCCTTATTTGAAAGGGGCCGAGTCCTCCGGAGTTCGACCTTCCTCCTGGGCAGGATCGAGGTGAGCCTAGGAGGAGACAGCATGGTGCGCTGGACGTTGATCTCGTTGCGTAGAGCGGGGTTCGCCCGGGGAGCGCTGCGCAGAGGATCCGACCGTGGCGAGGTCTGTGTCCTGTTGGCGGGTGTGCTGCTCACAGCGGCGGCAGTGCCCGTCGGGGCACAGGTGGAGGAGTGGTTGCTGGGCACGCTGGTGCCTGACCAGGCGGCGATGGTGGCGGTGGCCGCGGTGATGGTGTGGACATTGCTCGTCTCGGTCGCGTTCCGGGTGCTCAGCGCCACGCTCGAACGACGAAGAATCGACGCGTGGGGCAACGAATGGCGGGAGTGCCAATGACCTTCGTCCTCGCGGGATTCCTGCTCTACAGCGTTTTCATTGCCGCTTTCGCGTGGTGGCGGCCACGGCCGAGAAACGCCGGGCACGCGTCCGGGCTGACTTTCTGGATTGTCATTCTCGGTGCCGACGAGAAGGCGATCAGGGCCGCGTTCGCACTCGACTCACCGGAATATCCGGTCCGGGTGCTGTGCCAGGACGCCGACGAGAGCAAAGGCGAGGCGCTCAACGCGGCCTACCGGCACATCCGGGACTCAGCGGTCGAGCAGGGCATTGTCCGGCAGACGGTCATTGGCGTGTTCCACGGTGACGGGTGTGCCGAGCCGGGCGTGCTCAAAGAGGTCGCCGCGTTCTTCAGCGGGCGCAAGGTCGGTGCGGTCCAGTCCCGGATAGCCATGCGCGGCAGCCTGCGAGGCCTGGACTTCACGGCCACCGAAGACGCCTCACAGCGTCGCCGGGACGCGTTCGGCCACGTCAAGCTGGGCGGCAACGGCCAGTTCATCCGGCTGACCGCACTCATGCGGCTGGGCGACAGCCCGTGGAGCGGCAGCCTCAGCCACAGGCTGCACCTGGCCGGCGTCGGAATCCGGTACGCCGCCAACGCCGTGGTCACGCAGGAAGCATCGCCCCGCGTTGATTTCCGCAGTCTCAAGTACGTACGCAAACTGACATGGCCACGAGCGGCGGCACTTGTCGCGCCTTGGCTCGCGGCACCGCTGACAGCCGGGGTACTCGCGTTGACGATCGCCACGGGCAACGCCGCGTGGCTGGGCGCATTGCTGGCGCCGGGACTTGTACAGCGGCTCAGGCCGAGTGGTGAGCCGTGGCGGCGGATGCTGGCGGCCGGAATTTTGTATCCGGTCTTTCTGCTGTTCAGGATCATCTCACCGTGGCATGCGCTCATTCGTATGACAAACGTGGTTCCTTTGGTCCCACCGGGGCTACTACCGTGGACGGATGGCCATCCGGGTCTTTCTGCTCGACGACCATGAAGTCGTGCGCAAGGGCGTTGTCGCGTTGCTGGGTACGAACCCCGACATCTGCGTGGTGGGGGAGGCATCCACAGCCGCGGAGGCGCTGGCCACCGTTCCGGTGATCAAGCCGGACGTGGCAGTGCTCGACGTGCGCCTGCCCGATGGCGACGGCGTTCAGGTCTGCCGGGAGCTGCGCGCGACCATGCCCGATCTCGCCTGCCTGATGCTGACGTCATACGCCGATGACGAGGCGTTGTTCGAGTCGGTCATGGCAGGCGCGGCCGGTTACGTGCTCAAAGAGGTCCGAGGCGGCGAACTGATCCGTGCGATCCGGGTTGTGGCCGAGGGCGGCTCGCTGCTCGACCCGACCGCGACCACCCAGGTCCTCACCAGGCTGCGTACCGGTGGCGGCCCGGCCGGCCAGCTGGCGGAGCTCACCGAACAGGAACGCAAGGTCCTGGAGCTGATCGGCGAGGGCCTGACCAACCGGCAGATCGCCACCCGGCTGTTCCTGGCCGAGAAAACGGTCAAGAACTACGTGTCCAACCTGCTGTCCAAACTGGGCATGCGCCGACGGACCCAGGCCGCTGTGCTGGCCACCGAGATCCGCCAGAGCCGCAGGCGATCACCGTAACGGCACGCGCCAGCGCAACTCGGTCCCTGGATTGGCGGGCACGGTATTGAACGTCCCGCCAAGCCGGCGTGCGCGGACCGCCATGTTCGCGACGCCGCTGCGACGGCCGCCGGACGGCATGCCGACACCGTTGTCGATCACCCGCAGCAGCAGGTCCTCGCCGGCGGCGATCTCCACGGCCACCGCGGACGCCTGCGCGTGCCTGGCCACATTGGACAACGCTTCACGAAGCACGGGAAGCAACTGCTCACACGTTGTGGGGGAGACCGTGGTGTCCACCGGGCCGAGGAACCGGACCGACGGCGGGAACCCGAGCACCGTGGTCGCGTAGTTGGCCGCCTCGAGCACCTGCGAGCGCAGGCTTTCCTCCGGCGGGGCCTGCAACGCGAACACCGTCGTGCGGATCTCCTGGATGGTCTCGTCGAGGTCGTCGACGGCCTGCCTGATCCGGGCGGACGCGTCGTCCGGGTCCACCGGGACGATCGCCGCCGCGGCCTCCAGCGCCATGCCGGTCGCGAAGACCCGCTGAATCACCAGGTCGTGCAGGTCGCGGGCGATCCGGTCGCGATCCTCGAACACCACCAGCCGCTGCTGGTCGGCACGCGCGGTGGCGTAACGCAGGGCCAGCGCGGCATGCGCGGCGAAGTTGCGCAGCAGCTCCAGGTCGGCCGGGCCGAACAGCGGTTCCTCCCGCCGGCGGCACAGCAGCAGGACGCCCAGGGTGTCCGTACCGGCCTTGAGCGGGACGATCGCCGCGGACCCGAGGCCTTTGAGATCGCCGGGGGAGACGTCGCCGTCGTCGCCCTGCCAGGAGGCGGCCGCGTCGCCGTACTGGTCGATCAAGTACGCCTCGCCGCTGCTGTAAACGAGTCCGGACGCCGTCCCCTCGACGCTGATCGTCGCGCCCTCCAGGCGTTCGACGCCGACGACCACGTGAAATACCAGTACCCCCGGCTGATCCTCGTCCGGCAGGGCGATCGCCGCGAACGGTGCCCCGGCGACCTCGCGGGCATGCGCGGCGATCAGCCGGAGCTCGTCTTCGGTGCCGTCACTGGCCAGGAGGGTCGCGGTGATCTCGTTGGATGCGAGCAACCATGCTTCCCTGCGCCTGGACTCCGCCAGGAGCCCGGCCATCGCGTCGGGGTCCATGTTGTACATGATGCGGTGTCTTCCGGCCCGGGACACAAGGGTAGTTGGACCCTGTCGGGTACCAGGGCCCACGGCGAGAGTGGAAAGCACCGATCTCACCGAGGGGGAGATCGGTCAGCGGGCCCGGAGCGTCAGCGGCGAGGTGTGTCTTGCAGAGCGAAGATGGTGCGCCTGATCTCCCGGATCGTCTGGTCGAGCTCGTCGGCGAAGCCGGCGACTCGCCTGCCGACCTCCGGTTTGGTGACCAGCCTGGTGAGTCCCTGCAGGCCGAGGCCGATCGAGAACAGCCGTTGGATCACCTGATCGTGCAGGTCACGCGCGATCCGGTCGCGTTCCTCGAACACCGCAAGACGCTGCCGGTCCTGTTGCGCCCGCGCGAACTCGATGGCTAGCGCGGCATGCGCGGCGAACGCCTCCACCATCTCCAGATCGGAGTCCCCGAACGGCTCCTGGCCGCGGCCCCGCGAGATCATCAGTACCCCGAGGACGGTCTTGCCCGCGGTGAACGGGACCATGACCGTGGACTCGAGTTTCTTCAGCTGGGCAGGCGGCCCGCCCGCCCACTCGATCTCCAGCTGGTTGGCCGCTTCCCAGATGTCCGGCACGATCAGCGGCTCGCCCGTGGTGAACACATTGCCGACAAGGCTGTTGCCGACTGTGATGTGCATGCCGATGATGTGCGCGGCGGCCGGGTTGCCGACCACTTCGAACACCAGATGTTCCCCGTCGCGATCGGGCAGGGCGACTGCCACGAACGGTGCTCCGGAGATCTCGGCGGCCCGCCGGGTGACCAGTTTCAATGCCTCATCGGCGGGCTGTCCGCCGAGCAAAGCGCCGGTCAGCTCGTTGGAAGCCCTCAACCACGTCTCTCGTTGCCGTAGCTCGCGCAGGAGAGATTCCTCGGCCATACTCCGGAGGTTAGCCAACTGGTCTGGGCCAGGCGAACGATCCGGCCGCAGTTAAGCGGATCGGAGCAATTCACGCTGCATCTAAAGTGGACGGCATAACTGCCGTCCCGCCGAGTGTGTTCGAACTGATGTTCGATTGTAACGCCGTTGTTGATGATCTCGTCACACGCCCGTGGATCCGGCCATTGGGAGCATGCCGTTTTGACTGCGTTCGGGCGAGTTTGCCGAGGGCATTCCGCGGGGTATTAGTTCGGTCGTGGTCGCCACGTATCTGTTGCCTGTCACCACAGCGCTGTCGGTTTTCCCGCTCATCGCGCTGCTGGTGATGCTGCCGGTCGCCGTTGTCTCCTATCGGCGGCGTGGCCGGGCGGGAGGCTGGGCGACCCTGGTCTTTTACTGTTTTCTGTTCTATCTGCTCGCGGCGGTCATGCAGACTGTGATTCCGTTGCCGCGCAACCCGGAGTCGTACTGCGCGACGCAGACGTACGCCAGCACGCCGCAGTTGCGGCCGTTCTACTTCATCGAGGTCGTCGAGCAGCGCTCCCGTGGCCGGTGGAGCCTCGGCGCGATGATGCGCAACCCTGCTCTGTGGAGTACCACGCTCAACGTCGTGCTGCTGTTGCCGCTCGGATTCTTCCTGCGATACATGGCAAAGAGCCGGTTTCTCGCGGCGACCGCGATCGGGTTCGGCGTCTCGCTGTTGTTCGAACTGACTCAGCTGACCGGATTGTGGTTCGTGTACCCGTGCGCGTACCGGCTGTTCAGTGTGGATGACCTGATTCTCAACACGGCCGGTGCCGCGATCGGCTGGCTGATCGCCGGTCCGCTCGGCCGGCTGTTGCCACCGCTTGAGTCCGAGGGTGAGCGAAGCCGTTACGCCACAAGGGTTACACCCAGTCGTCGGCTGTTCGCACTGGTGACCGACGCGGTCGGGTTCTTTGTCCTGACCGGGTTCGTGCTCGGGCTCATCGTTCTCTTCGGCGGGACCAGCGCCGGCCAGGGCCCGATCGTGGTGGTGCTGGCCGTGGTGTGGTTCCTGCTCGTGCCGGTGATCACGGGGTCCACTGTGGGCAAACGGGCCATGCTGCTGAAGGTGGAACGGACCGGCGGGCGCCGGGCCGGCCCGCTGTCGTGGCTGGTGCGCAACGGGATTCTGCTGTCGCCGATGTGGCTGGTGTGGATCGCGCTCTCGGTGGACCACTGGGACGTCCTCGGCCGCCCGGAGCAACTGCTGATCCCGGCCGGGATGCTGATCTCGTTGTTCGTCGTGGGGATCTGGTCGCCGCTGGCGGTGTTCTTCGGCGGCGAGCCCGCGCCGTACGAACGGCTGACACGGACGACCAACGTCGCCGTTCTCAAACCTGCCCGAGACGGCCGTACCGAAGAGTTGAAAGTATCTGCTTCCAGGGGGTGATGACGCCTTAACTGAGCGCTACGCTGGGGGAAAGGCGCGAGAGGAACGGACCTTGGTCGATCCCCGGGGCAACGCACGGGACGTCGCCGCCATGGCATGGCAGTTGCATGCGCGCCAGCGGTCGGCCGAGAGCCTCATCATGCTGGCGCAAACCGCGGACCGGCTCCGCCCGTTGCAGCCGGATGTCGCGGACTTGCTTGACTGGCAACGGGTTTCACTGGCCAGTACGGCGAGCTCCACGGCGCACATCGCCCGTTCGCAAGCCGACGTCATCCATCCGGACACCCGGCTTTGGGCCGGTTTCCAGGCGTACATGCTGAGTATGCGGACCGACCGGCCGGCGCGCGCGATCCGTGAGCTGACTGAGCGAGCCATCCAGCGAGACGGGCTGGAACTGGACGAACGCCAGCGAGTGGTCCTGTCCTCACACGTCGCCGCCGCCATGGTCCGGACGGAGGATTTCCCCGAACTCCTTGCCTTCTGCGCAGCCGAGATCAATCGTATGCGCGAGCGGGTGACCCCGTGGGCGTACACAATCCGTGCCATCGCCAACACCGGGATAGGCAAACCATTGCAGGCGGCGGCCGACGCGCACCACGCGATGGAGCTGACCGACGACCGCAAGTCGTCGCCGTGGGTCGGGGCGTGCTCGGCGCTGCTCGACGCGTGGACCGAACTGTCGGCCTTCCAGGACGCGGGCGAACTGCTCGACCGGTGCGGAATGGCCGGGGAGCTGCCCGAGTACGTGGTATACAACTATGTGTTGCACAGCAGGGGAAAGCTCCGGCTGTCCCTCGGCGACGCGGCAGGCGCGCTGGCTGATCAACTCGAGTGCGCCCGGCGGCTCGGCGAATGGGGAGCGACGAACCCAGCGATGCTGCCTTGGCGGTCGTACGCCGCGTTGGCGTACCGCATTCTCGGCAATCGCACGGCCGCGATCCGGCTCAGCGACGAGGAAGTGGGCCATGCACGCGCATGGGGCACGCCGCGTGCGCTCGGCCTCGCGCTGGCGACAAGGGCCGCGCTCAGCTGGCACACCGGGGGAGAGCTGCTGCTGAAGGAAGCCACCCGGTATCTGGCGCAGTGGGACGTGAAGTCATCCTCCGCCCTGGCGCCGCGGGCATTCGGGATGATCAGGGCATGTGGCGCGGCCAGCCTCGCCGACCAGTTGGAGCTCGTGATCATGGGCGCCGGCGCGGACACCGAGCCCAAGCCCCTCAACCAGTTGGTCGACATGGCGTTGTCCGGCCAGTCCAACAAGCAGATCGCACAAGGCCTTTCGGTGACAACCAAGACCGTCGAGTTCCACTTCACCCGGATATACCAGAAACTCGGCATCAAACGGCGGGCCGACCTCGCCACAGCCGTACGGTCCCGCGGCTCTGACAGCCGCTTCCTCTAGGCTCGCGGGTGGGGCTGATTCGTCGTATTGCCAATTACCTGGCCGGTTTGGCGAATGATAATCACGTGGATTCGGGTTTATCCGGGAGTTTTGGACAGCAGGCAACTGGCCGAGGTGTGATGCGTCTCACTGGGTAGCCGTGTTCGCGGCTTTTTTCGAGGGAGTCGGAAATGATCTTTCGACGGATGAGACGGATGAGTTTGATGGTGGCCGCGGTGGTGGCCATGACTCTTGCTGTTCCTGTGAGTGCGTCGGCGACGCCGTCGTACTGCGGGATTACGTGGGGTTCGCTGACGAAGTCGGCGCCGTGGGCGCTGGCCACCGAACTGGTGGACATTCGGTCTGGGCAACATGATTGTTATGACCGGCTGGTGGTCGACTTCAGGGGCAATACCCAGGGCTATCACGTCACCTATGTCGATCAGGTGTATGAGGACGGGAGCGGCAGGCTGGTTCCGTTGCGTGGCGGGGCCAAGCTGGAGGTCGTTGTCGGCGGCCCGGCTTATGATCAGAACGGGAATCTGACCTATACGCCCGCCAATCGGGCTGAGCTGGTCAATGTTTCCGGCTATCAGGCGTTCCGGCAGGTGGCGTGGGCCGGTTCGTTCGAGGGGACGACCACGGTCGGGCTCGGTGTCCGGTCCCGGCTGCCTTTCCGGGTGCTGACGTTGCCGAACCGCATCGTTGTCGACGTCGCGCACTTCTGGTGATCAGTTGAGCCTTCGTGGGTCCTGCTCACGAAGGCTCAGAACCGGGCTGCCCCGCACGACGCAGTTGCTCTTTGGCCACCCGCTCGGACGGTGTTCGCGGCAGGTCGTCACGGAATTCCCAGAATCGGGGGACTTTGAACGAGGCCAGTCGCTGTGAGCAGTACTCGGTCAGTTCACTCTCCGCGGCGGTCGCGACGAGGAATGCCTTGACTTCCTCGCCGCGGATCTCGTCGGGGACGCCGATCACCGCTGCGAGCTGGACTCCGGGGTGGCTCATCAGCACTTCCTCGACTTCGTGCGCCGCGATGTTCTCGCCGCTGCGCCGGATTGTGTCCTTGATCCGGCCGAGGTGGTAGACGCGACCGTCGTCGTCGATTCGGGCGCGATCACCTGTTCGGAACCAGCCGTCGGTGAACACATCCGGCTCGCCGAGGTAGCCGTCCATCATTCCGGGACCACGCAACAACAATTCGCCGTCCACGATTTTGGCTTCGCGGCGCGCCGCCGGTCTGCCGAGGCATCCCGTGCCGACGAAGGCGTCGTGGTCCTCGTCGGTGATTTTGATATCCGCGCCGGTCTCGGTCATGCCGAAGGCCTCGTACCATTTCACGCCCCATCGCCGTTCCAGTTCCGCGTGCGACGAGGGCGGAATGGCGGAACTCTGGATCACCCGGACGTGGTGATCGCGATCAGCCGGATCGGACGGCATCTTCAGCAGCAATGCCGGCATCGCGCCGAGACAGTAGAAATACGTCACCTTGTGCTCGCGCACCTTCGCCCAGAAACTCGACGGGTGGAAACCGTCCAGTACGACGAGTCTCGCACCGGACAGCAACGCGGCCACCACGTTCCACTGTGGATCGATGTAGTGGAACGGCTGCGCGGTCAGCATGGTGTCCTGGTCGTTCAGGTTCGGGAAACCCTCGACCATGCTCCCGCCGATCTGCGACCAGTACCGGTGCGACAGCACGCATCCCTTGGGGCGCCCGGTGGTCCCGGAGGTGTACTGGATGTTCACCGTGTGGTCGGGGTTCACCGGTTGCTGCACGAAACCCGGCTGGCACACCAGGGTTTCGACGTAGTGCGTGGCCGGCGCGCCGATCGATTCGAGCAGCGGCCGGAACTCCTCGGTGGTGACCACAGCCACGGCGCCCGACGACTGCAGCACATGTGTCGCGTCCACCGAGCGGTATTTCACGTTCAGCGGGATCATCGCCGCGCCCAGCTTCATCAGCGCGAACCAGACCAGTGGGAACTCAGGCTGGTTGCGCAGCAGCACCGCGACCCGGTCGCCTGCTCGGATTCCTTTGTCCCGCAATGCCTGGGCGTAACCGGACGTCAACGAGTCGACCTCGGCGAAGGTGAGATGCGTGTCTGGATCGAACGTCCACGCGGTCGTCGCCGGCCAGCGTCGGGCGGCCTCACGCAGCGCGGTAACCAGATCAGCCATGGCCGAACTCCTTACGCGGTGCCTCGTTCTCGCCCGATGTCGTGGTCAGGATGGCGTGCTCGACCTCGTTGGCCAGCGCTTGATCCAGGGTGGCGTCCAGGCCGAGATCCAGTACCCGCTTGGCCAGGCTCGCTGCGACTGCGGGCCGGCCGGCGATCCGGGTTGCCAGCTCCCATGCAGTGTCCTCGTGTTGACCTGCGGAAACAACACGGTTGATCAAGCCGAGCGCGGCGGCCTCAGCGGCCGAGATCCGGTCGCCGAGCAGGAGCATCTCCTTCGCTCGGGGCAGGCCGACGAGCTTGGGCAGCAGCGCGGAGATGCCGCCGGTCACGCTGAGGCCTACACCGACCTCGGGGAACCCGAACTGGGCGGTCTCGTCGGCGATGATCAGGTCGCAGCCCAGCGCGAACTCGCAGCCCGCGCCCAGTGCGTAGCCGTGGACAGCCGCGATCACGATGCCGGGGAAGCTGCGAATGCGCCGTGTGACGTCCTGAATCCGCTCGAGACGACGGCGTGTGTCCAGCGCGCTCTCGACCGGCAGCGGTTCTTTGAGGTCGTGACCGGCGCAGAAGGCCCGGCCGCGCCCGGCCAGCACGATCACCCGCGCGTCACGCGCTTGGTCGAACGCGCTCACCAACTGCTCGGTCAACGCGGTGTTCACGGCGTTGAGGCGTTCCGGCCGGTTGAGGTGCAGGCGGGCGACGCCGTCCTGGCACTCGTAGTCGACTCCCACCACACTTCCTCTCGTCTATCGATCGATCGATAGAATCTGAAGGTAGGTGTGCAGTACGGTGCCGGTCAAGAGAGCGGAGTGGTGATGTCTGAGACGACGGAACGCCGGGTCCGGCAGGCGGCGATCGAACTGTTCGCCACGCGGGGGTTCCACGGCACCGGCATCCGCGACCTCGCCGAGGCGGCCGGGCTGTCATCGGCGACGCTGTACCACTACATGGGCACAAAAGAGGACCTGCTGGCGTCGATCATGCGGGTCAGCCTGGAGCGTGTGCTCGATAATGCGGCCCGATTGCTCGCGGACGTCACCTCGCCGGTGGAGCGGATTGCCCGGCTCATTGCACTGCACGTGATGACGCACGCCGAGCAGAAGCTGGAGACCAGGGTGGTCGACGGCGAGATCCGGGCGTTGTCCGAATCGCGGCGGCCGGAGATCGTGGCGTTGCGTGATCAGTACGAGGATCTCTGGCAGGACGCGATCGACACCGGCTGCCGTGAGGGCCTGCTGCGGACCAGCGCACCACGCGTGGCCAGGCTCGCGCTGCTGGAGATGTGCAGCGGCATTTCGCACTGGTATTCCGCGGATGGACCGCTGAAGCTGGACGACCTTGCCGCGCATTACATCGAGATGGCCCTCGGAGCACTCGGCGCGAACTGCTCGATTGAGTCGGTGCATTCAGTCGTCATCGACGTACAAGCGGTTACGAGAGCTCCATAGTGGGTGGTCGCCACTCGGCAACCACCCACCAGGGTCAGACCACGGCGCCGTTTCCTGTGCGAGCGCGTGGTTTCGGGCGGGTTGTTGCGGCACGCCGGGGTGACCGCTGTTCCAGCAGAATCGCCATCGGACCGGCGGTCGCCACTGTGGAAACAGTTCCGGCGACCAGGCCCAACAGCAATGCCAGGGCGAAGTCCGCCAGCGAACCGTCGCCCAGCACAAGCAGAGCCCCGAGAACAAAGAGGACACCGATACCGGTGTTCACCGTTCTGGGCAACGTCTGCAGGACCGCGGCGCCGACCACACGGGAGAACGGATCTTTCTGGCGTTTGCCGCGCAGTTCACGGACACGGTCGAACACCACGACGGAGTCGTTGACCGAATAGCCGATGACAGTCAGCAAAGCCGCCAGGAACACACCGTCCATGGTTTTGCCGAGCCATGCGAAAACGCCGAGGATCAGCAGCACATCCTGGGCCAGGGCAACGACAACGGCCACGCCGAACCGCCAGTCGAAGCGGATCGCGAGGTAGGCCAGCTGGGCCAGTACGGCCAGACCGAGCGCGATCAGGGCCTTGGTCCGCAGTTCGGCGCCGAGGCTCGGCCCGATCTGCTCGTCCCGGATCTGGGTCGCCGAGCCGCTCACGGACGCCACGGCAGCCCGGATACGTTCCGCCGCAGGCTGATCCACCGGTTCGGTCCGCACGGAAACCGCGTTGTCACCCGAGGTCTGGACAACCGCACGCGGGAAGCCGGCATCGTTGACGGCAGTCCGGACCCGGTCGGCATCCACGGCTCCAGGCGTGCTGTACTCCAGCACCCGGCCGCCGGTGAACTCCACGCCCAGGCTCGGGCCGGCGAAGATCATGCCCGCCAGGGCGATCATGATCGCAGTCCCCGCGCCCACCAGCCAACGGCGAGGCTTGGCCAGGAAATCGGGATTCTGGCGATTGACCCAGCGCCGCACGCCGCCGTCGTGCGTCAGGCCCGACAGACGCGGCTTTCTCACCAGCCTGAGCAGGACTCGGGTCAGGACCAGGGTCGTGAACAAGGACACGAGCACACCAACGGTCAGTGTGACGCCAAAACCTTGCACTGGGCCCGAAGCCAGCAGGAACAACAGGCCTGCGGCGAGCAATGTGGTGACATTGGAGTCGACGATCGCCGACAATGCACCGCGGAAACCGCGTTCAATCGCCTGGGGCAATGCGGATTTGCGTTCTTCACGGGCGCGCTCGAACACCAGCACGGTCGCGTCCACAGCCATCCCGATGGCGAGCACGAACCCGGCCAGGCCCGGCAGCGTGAGCGTCGCCCCGATCGCGAGCAGTGCGGCATAGGAAACCAAGGCGTAGCAGGCCAAAGCGAACACAGCGAGCAATCCGGCCAGCCAGTACACCGCCACCAGGAACACCGCGGTCAGCACGAGCCCGATCACCGCGGCGCGGGCGCTGTCCTCGATCGCGGCCGCGCCCAGCGCGGGGCCGACCGTCCGCTGCTCGATGACCTCGACCGGCACCGGAAGCGCACCGGCTTTGATCAGCAACGCCAGATCTTTCGCCTCAGCGGGGGAGAACTGGCCGGTGATCTGCATCTTGTCGCCGATCATCCCGACATTGCACGAGGTGTTGAGGTCGACCTGAGGTGACGAGATCACCTTGTCGTCCAGCACGATCGCGACCCGTCGTAACGGATCGCCGGGCGCAGCGCACGCGGCCTTCGCGGTCAATTGCTCCCACGATCGGGCGGCATCACTGGTGAAGTCGACGGCGACGAACCAGCCTGGCCCGGCCTGTGTGTTGGTCTGCCCAGACGCGTCCTCGATTCCCTCGCCGCTGAGCGCAGCAGGCCCCAGCCGTAGCTTCTGCCCGCTCTCGTCAGGCAGAACGCGGTCGGCCTGGCCTTCACCGACACCGAGAACAGGATGGAACGACAGCTGTGCGGTCCGGCCGATCGCGGCGACGGCCTCTTCGGGATTCTGCAGTCCAGGCAGCTCGACGATGATCCGGTTGTCACCCGAGCGGGCCAGCATCGGCTCGGCCACGCCGAGCGCGTCCACCCTGCGGCGCAACACTTCCAGCGTCCGGTCAGTCGCCTCGGCGTCGGCCTCGGCAGTGGGCGAGTCATGGGTTTCCAGTACGACCTGCGTGCCGCCACGCAGGTCCAGCCCCAGCCGGGGCGCAGTGGTCAGGACAAGATAAACGGACGCGGCAAGGACAAAGAGGGACGCTACAAGGCGTCCGGCCATGCCTTGCCGCGCGGGCGCGCGCGACAAAGGAAGTCTCCTCAAACAAGGGGGGTCCGACAGGGAAGCGAAGTGCCTGTCAGACCGGAGGAGCGCGATTGCCGGTGGCCGGAAGCTGGGCCTCGCGGGTGACCTGCGGGCCGTCCTCGTGCACGACGCCGAGCCGCGCCAGCATTGGCCCCGCGCTGGGCTGAAGCGTGAACTCAGCCGAGCTCTGGACCTTCAGCAACGTCGGATCGGCCACCGGCCGGCCCATCACGCGGCCGGGCGGTATGGCGCTGACGACCACCTCGTGCTGGATCGTCGCGTCTTTCGACTCGTCCGAAGGCGCCGACACGATGGCGTGTGGCGAGACCGAGATCCCGACGGCCATCAAAACGGCAGCCAGCATCAGCAGGACCAACCGGCCTGCTCGTGCGGCTGCCATGATCACCTACCACTGGGCACAGGGACATACCTTGAATACCACAGAAGTGGGGACGAGTGGCCCGCGTCTGATAGACAACCGGGCATGTCCATTGACCAACAGGCCACATCGATGTTCCGGGAACTCATGCCGTTCACGGCCGAACTGGAGATCGAGGTGGTCAGCCAGTCCAAAGAGGAGATGGTCAGCCGCTTCGCGTGGGCGCCGTCCCGCTGTACCGTCGGCGGCGCCCTGCACGGCGGCGCGGTGATGACCCTGGCCGACGCCAACGCCGCCACCCTGGCCTTCCTCAACCTGCCCGAAGGCGCGCAGGGCACGACCACCATCGAGTCGAAGACGAACTTCCTGCGTGCCATCCGCTCGGGTTACGCCACTGCCCGCTCCCGGCTGCTGCACGGCGGCCGCCGGATCATCGTCATCGAAACCGACGTCGTCGACGACTCCGGCAAGCTCGCCGCCCGCGTCACCCAGACACAGGCCGTGCTGTGAACCCCGTCTTCGAGGAGATCACGTAGCGCGGACGGTCGCGGTCAGTGCCACGTCGATGAATCTGCCGATGAGCAAGCGCGGCGCGCGGATGCCGATGGGTTTGCGGTCGAACCTCGCCGTGACTGTGAGGGTTGCAGTGGCGGGGTCGGTTGTGGACAAGGTGACGTCGCCGGAGACTGGGACCGCGATGTTGCGGACGCGCAGGCGGCCCGTGACGTGCCAGCCGGTTTCGGTCGGGGTGATGGTGCGGGACGCGAAGGTCATGGTCGGGTGGTTTTCGAGGTCGAGCAGGCTGGGTTTGCGCAGATCCTTGTCGCGGCGGTCGTTGCCGGTGGCGATTGCGCCGAGGTCGAGGCTGCCGTGCACGTCGGCCGGCCGGCCGTCGTCGGAGACCTCGAGAGTGCCTTCGAGCAGGGGGACTGTGCCGTGGACTGTGCGGCCGAGGTTGCCGACGCGGAAGGTCGCGGTGCTTGCCGCCGGGTCGAGCTGCCAGGTGCCGGCCGACAGGGCGAGGGTCGTGGTCATGTCATTCTCCTTCGGGGTACATGGCGACTACGGGGTAGATCTCGACTCGGTCGGCTCCGGCCAGCAGCGCGGGGTCCTCGCCCGGCAGCAGCTTGCTGTTGATGATCGCCTTCTGGGCGTCAAGCAGGATCTGCTCGGAGTCGGCGAGCGTGACGATCACCTGGGAGCCGTCGTCGCGACGCAGCACATAGGCGCGTACGTCGAAGTCGTGCATCAGGGGCACGATCCGCTCCCGGGCGGCGAATTCGTCGGCGGCGACCTCGGCCGGGGTGCGCGGGTTGAAGTAAGTCAGCTGTGCGTACATGCCGGAAGTCTCTGGCCGGCGCCCCGCGAGCAGTTCAGTACGAGTACTGAACTTGCCCCCGTATGGCGATACTGAGGCATGGATCTGCCGCTCGTCGGACGCACGCGTGAGCTCGCCCAGTTGCGCGGCGCGCTGGTGTCCGCGTCCGCCGGATCAGGCAGGTTGTTGCTGGTCAGCGGGGATGCGGGGATAGGCAAAACGCGTCTGGCGATGGCCGTTGCGGACATGGCCAACGACTACGACGTACCGGTCGCCCGTGGGTACGCAGTGGACGACCCGGGCATGCCGCCGCTGTGGCCGTGGCGCCGTCTGGCTCGTGACATCCCTCAATTGAGTGACGCACTCTCTGTGAAGACAGGTGACTCCGCGTCAGCGCGGTTCGCGATGTTCGCCGACGCGACGGACGCGCTGACGGAGGCCGCCGCCGAGCGTGGCCTGTTGATCATCCTGGAGGACCTGCACTGGGCGGACCGGTCGTCGCTCAAACTGCTGAGCCATCTGGCCGGGGATCTGGCGCGAACCCGGGCGCTCATTCTCGGCACGTTCCGGGCGGCTGACGGCTCGCCGCTGGCCGACCGGCTCCCGGATCTGTTGCGGTCCAGCGAAATGCGCTCGATCCGGCTGACCGGCCTGGACACGCCGGACATCGCGCACTGGCTGCGGATCAAAGCACCCGCGGCTGAGCAGATGGCCGCCGAGGTGGCGGCGAAGACCAACGGCAACCCCTTGTTCGTGCGGATGCTGATCGACCACGATCTCGACGGCCATCCCGAGCTACGGCACCTGGTGCTGGCCCAGGTCCCGGACAACGCCCGGGATCTGCTCGGTGCCGCGAGTGTCCTCGGTGAACGTATCGACCCGTCGCTGTTGACCGAGGTCAGCGGCTTGGACGAGGCGACGGTCGCGGACCTGCTCGACCAGTCGGTCCGGGCAGGTGTGCTCAGGTCGGCCCCGGCGATCTCGTTCACCCACGCTCTGGTCCGTGACGCGGTGTACGAGGAACTGGCGCCGTCCCAGCGAATGGCGCTGCACCAGCGAGCCGCGCAAGCGCTGGAACGGTCCGACACCAGTGCCGCGGGCCGGATCGCCAACCACTGGCGACTGTCCGGGAGTACGGATTGGACAGTCCACTGTGTTCACTGGGCCAGGCTCGCCGCGGCCGCCGCGATCAAGGATCTTGCCTATGACGAGGCCGTGGAGTTCGCTGAGCTCGCCCTGCGGGCCCCGGACGCCGAGCTGACGCTGGAGCTTGCCAGGGCCGAGTTCCTCGCCGGCCGGGCGACGGAGAGCGTGCGGCACTGTGTGCAGGCCGCCCGGCTGGCGGACGCCGAGAACCGTCCTGACCTGCGGGCCGCGGCCGCACTCGTGATCACCGGGATGGGTGACCCGAAGACGATCACCGCAGTGGATCGGCTGTGTGCCGAGGCGCTGGCCACCACCCAGCCCGATCCGATCCGCGCGCGGCTGCTTGCCAAACGTGCGATGGCGGCGGCCGAAACCGGGTCTGTCACGGCAAGGGATCTCTCGGCGCAGGCGTTGAAACTCGCGGAGGACTGTGGCGACCCCGACGCACTGCTGGACAGCGTCCACGCCAGGCATTTCACGCTGTGCGCGCCGCAGTACTGGGCGGAACGAGTCGAACTCGGCCGCCGGGCCTGTGAGCTGGCCGAGACGGCCGAACAACCGCTTGCTGCGCTCTGGGGGCACCTCTGGCTGCTCGACGCGTGGTTCCAGTGCGGTGATCTGGCAGCTGTGGACTACGAGCTCAACCAGATCGAACGGTTCGCCACAACACACCGGCACGCGTTGGCGTGGTGGCATCTCAACCGGATGCGGGCCACCAGAGCGGCCTTGGTCGGCGAGTTCGACCGCGCGATGGCGTTCAACGAGGCCGCGCGTGAGATCGCGCAACGGCTCGACACCGTAGCCACAACGGGGATGTACTTCGCCTTCCTGCACCAGATCTGCATGCTGCGCGGCACCATGGAGCCTGACGACGGCCGGACCGCGATCGAGGTGCTCGGCAGCGTGCCGGAGATCGCGCTGGCCCAGATCTTCGTGCCGGTGACACACGTGCTGATGGGTGACCTCGCGTCGGCGCGGGCGACATTCGAGGTGTTCCGGCGGATGCCCGAGCATCTCGCGGTCGGGCCTCGCTGGGCGCCACTGGTGTTCCACATCGGCGTTGTCGCGGTCATGCTGGACGATGTGGAGACAGCGGACCTGGTCTACCGCTGCTTCGTCGACCTCGAACCCGATTACCTGACCGACGGTTCGGGCGCGGTGTTCTGCGCGGGCGCGTCACCCCGGATGCTCGGCGAACTCGCGCTGACCACTGGCCGTGTGCCCGAAGCCGTCGAGCACTTCCGGCTGGCGATCGAGATGAACGCACGAATCGGCGCGTTGCCGTTCCTCGCTCTGAGCCGCCTAGGCCTTGCCAAAGCTCTTGTCAAACAAGGAAAACACGCCGATCTACCGGAAGCCCGCAAGCTGGCGGCCGAAGCCGCGGCGGAATTCCGGCGGCTCGATCTGCCCGGTCCGCTATCCACAACGGACGAACTGATGGGCCGGATCAGGGCCGCGTCTCGTTCGGCGAACCCGTTGTCGCCCAGGGAGTCCGAAGTTGCGATGATGATCGGCGACGCGATGTCCAACCGGCAGATCGCCGAACGCCTGGTGCTGTCGGAACGCACGGTGGAATCGCACGTGCGCAGTATCCTGGCCAAACTCGGCTACACCACCCGGACCGAGATCGCCACCTGGAGTGTGCGGGAAACCGGTGGCTAGATACCGTGGACCGGTGGATCACTGTGAGGAGTGCGGTTTCAGCTACGACCTGAGCACGGCTCGCCAGGCCGGACCGGCGATCCGGGTCGCGGTCGAGGAGATGGCGGACATCCTGCGGAATGCCAAGGACCTGGCCATCAGGACGCGGCCGGACGTCTGGTCGCCGTTGGAGTACGCCTGCCACGTGCGGGATGTGCTGCTGGTACAGCGTGAACGTGCATTGTCGGCGCGCCGGATCGAGAATCCGTCCTGCCCGCCAATGGGCCGGGACGAGCGCGTGGACCACGACGGTTACGCCGAACAGACGCCGGAGGACGTCGCCCGGCAGGCAACCGACGCGGCGCAGCTGTTCACCAACGTGCTCGATCGGCTGGGAGACAGCGACTGGGCGCGTAGCCTCGTCTACAACTTCCCGGAACCGACGGAGCGTTCATTGGAATGGCTGGCCGTGCACACACTGCACGAGGTGCGGCATCATCTGCGTGACATCCGCGGCCAACTGGCCTGAACCGTGGCCAGGCTGCGGCGCGCCGCCCGGCGTCCGCACCCCGGCCTGAGACGGTCCGGTATTCCGGCCTCATCGAGTCCGTTGTCCTGCGAGTGAGATCGCGGAGTTTCCTGCCCGGCTGATCCAGGTGATGGCAGCCGCCTGCGATTCTGTTCGTATCAGACGACGCGCGGAATCGTGGGGAATTTCTTGGTGGTGTCGACGTAGTACTTGCGGATCAGCGGCCCGAATCCATGTGTCGAGTCGCCGAGGAGCATGGCCTTGAGAATTTTGGTGCTCTGATCGGTGCTCTCGAGATCTTTGATCTTGGTGCCTTCCGGGACCAGCTCTTTCCACTCCAGGTAAACGTGCTGTCCACAGCCTCGAAAAATGTCGAAACACCATTTTGTCAGGCCTGTGACACACGAGATAATCGACCGGATCGAGTGCCCTGTTACGGCCTGCTTCGATCCGGTGCCGATCCCGTAGCGGTCAATCATTGTGCAACGACGTTTCCGGTCGGCTATTGCACTGTCCGGATGCCGGGAAACTAGATTTTCATGGTCTGCTTGGCCAGGACGTATGCGGGCAGCATCTGGTCGTGTTCCTCGTCGTCCAGGCCGCCGAGGTGCAGCAGGGCGGCGCCGTCCGGAGTGGGCACGACCAGGACGCGTTCGCGCTTCTTGACCTCGGCGGTCGGGTTGTCACGCACGTAGGTGACTTCTGCTGCGGTGGCGCCTGCGACCTTGACCTCGCGGATCTCGGGCACGGTGATGTTGCGGTCGTCCGCCAGGAATCTGTCGAGTGCCGCTCGGGCCTGGCCGGTGGTCCTGCTTGTCCAGACGCGGAGGAAACCGAGGTTGCCGGCCGGTTTGGCGTCGATCTCGCACACCATGGTGAACGTGCCCTGGTTGGTCAGTGAGCCGCCCTCCTCGGCCGACGTGACCTGCTTGGCTTTCCACTTGGCCGCCGTGTCGAACTGCACGGGCAGTTTGCACGCTGTGTCAGCGCCGCCGACCTTGCCCTCGGCCGCTGCCGGCTTGGTGTCGTCGAGCCATGGCCGCGCGCCCTGCGAACTCGAAGCCGGACTCGGACCCGGCTCGGACTCGCAGGCGGTCACCGCCATGATCATGACAGCGGCCAGGCGGAAATTCTTGGTCAAAGCCCCCATGCGCGCAGTTTAGCCAGGCCATCGGGGTGGACTTGCGGGCATTACGCGGCCTGCCCTCCGACCGGCCCGACACTGGCGGAAAGACCGGACACGGGCGGGCGATTTGTCCGGAACTTCGGGCTCTAGAGTGGCGTTGCACATGTGTCCGCCCTCCTCACGAAACAAGGAGAAGAAACTCCGCATGGTGTTCAAGAAGATGTTGCAGAAGCTTGGCGTCGGAGGGCCTTCGGTGGACACCGTGCTCGCCGACCCGCGGTGCATGCCCGGCGATTCACTGTCCGGTGAGGTACGCCTGCTCGGCGGCGACGGCGACGCTGAGATCGAGCACATCGCATTGTCGCTGGTCACCAGGGTCGAGCGCGGCGACAGCGGCCAGGGCATGGTCGAGTTCCACCGGGTGGTCGTGGCCGGCCCGACCAGGCTGGCGGCCAAGCAGGAGCGCACGATCCCGTTCACCATCCCGGTGCCCTGGGAGGTCCCGGTGACCGAGGTCGGCGGCCAGCGCCTGCCGCGGATGGAGCTCGGCCTGCGTACCGAGGTGTCGATCGCCAAGGCGGTGGACAAGGGCGACCTCGACCCGGTCTACGTCGTGCCGCTGGAGTCGCAGGACGCGGTGCTGGAAGGCTTCGGGCAGCTGGGTTTCCACTTCAAGTCCGCCGACCTGGAGGCCGGCCGGATCTACGGCATCCGCCAGGAGCTGCCGTTCTTCCAGGAGATCGAGTTCTACCCGCCGTCGCAGTTCGCCGGCCGGATCAACGAGGTCGAGCTGACCATGGTCGCCGCGCCCGGCGGCCTGACGGTCGTGCTGGAGGCCGACAAGCGCAGCGGCATGTTCGGTGGCGGTGGCGGTGACTTCATCGGCCGCTTCGAGGCCTCACACCGTGAAGCCGTCGACATGGACTGGGCCCGGATCTTCGGCGAGTGGCTCGACAGCGTGGCCAGCCGACGCGGCAACATGATGCAGGGCTACGACGGACACCACGGCCACCACGGAGACGGATACCACGGCCACCACGGAGGCCACCGAGGCGGAGGCATGGGCGGCATCGTCGCCGGTGCGGCAGCCGGTGTGCTCGGCGGCATGATGATCGGTGAGATGTTCGACGGCGGCGACGACGAGGGCGGCGGCGAAGAAGAAGGCTGATGTTCTGACAGGGCCGCGGGTCGCCGGTGCGGCCCGCGGACCCGGCTATCGGGCTGCGCGAAGCAGACGGAGCTGGCCGAGTTCGGCCGAGTTCTTCATCAGTTCGGCGTTTACCCAGGCCACCATGTGCGCGACCGTCATCGACGGGTCGTTCTGCCAGGGGAATGGGGCGGGTGCGTCGAGATCCAGGGTGTCCAGGACGGCGAGCCACTCGGAGCGTAACTCGCGCAACCATTCCACGCCGCCGTCGGCCGGCCAGGTGATCTCCGTGCGGTCACGGGGTGTGCGGCCCTGCGCGTGATCCAGCGTCACTGACCACCACCAGCCGATATGCCAGGTCATCCATGCGATCGTCGGCACTGGGATCGGTGACAGCTCGGACTCGTCCCAGTCCGGCAGCCAACGCCCGTCGGCATCCTGACGGACGTTCCAGGACTGTGTAGCGGCCTCCCAGCGGAAGTCGTCCTCTCGCAGTTCCGCGAGATGCAGTTCCAGCAGCGACCAGGTCAGTTCGAACTGCCAGCGCAGCAGATCCAGGCGGGACATCTGTCGATCATGGCACAGGTGTCGAGCGGTTTTCCCCGTGTCCGGTGTGGACGGATAGTTCATTCTTTCGGTGAATGGACCGGTTTCCGGTCCTGCTGCCACGATCTGGCAGGTGTACTTGTTTCTCGCCGCGACCGGCCCCCACGGCCGGGACAGCTGTCGGTGACTGAACGATGTCCACTGTCGCATGTTGGGGGTCTTCGTTTGGACAGCGGCCGGTAGGGGAAAATTGGACCTCAGTGGACAACGACGTCCTGGCCGGCAAGCGGCCATAAGGGGAGAGTGACAGGGATGGTTAGTCACAACGCGGTCATGCCATCGGTCTCGCTGACGCCCGGCCTGCGGCTGAGGACTGAGGTCGGCGTGGCCCTGCATGAACTGGAGCAGGGCGGCGAGGCTGTTTTGCACGTCGTACGCGACAACTTGCGTGGTGCGCTCGCGTACACCGCAGCGATCGGTGAGACCAGCATGGTCGCCCGTGGCGCCGAGGCCGTACGGCTGGCGGCCGGGCGGCTGGAGGCGGGCCTGGTGGGCCCGGCCTGTGTCGCGTTGACCGAGGCTCTGAGCTGCCTCAGTCCGGCGCTGCCGCCTGTTCCGAGGGAGCCGGCGTTCGGCCGTTCGGTCGTCGGGTGATGGTCGCTGGTGCCCGGGCCGGTAGGGCGACCCGGGCACCAGCTGCTCAGGGGGCGATCCCGACGCCGGGGATGTCGCTGAGATTGCGCTGCTGCAACGCAGTGCGATCCTCCGGTTTGGACTCGACGCCGGTGCATTCCTGTAGCCGGGCCCGCAGGCCGGTGCCGGTCATGGTCGAGTCCTTGCGCAGGCCCATCCACAGTGGATACTGCGGTTCGCTCGGCCTCGGGTGATTCCCGCAGTAGTACTGGTAGATCACACGCAGGTCGACCCGGTAGTTGTAGCCGCGCGATCCGCCTGCCAGCACACCGTTGGTCAGCAGGACACCGTCGTACCGGTACTTCTCGGCCGCCTTCGAAGCGATGTTGCCGCCCCAGGACTGGCCGTGCAGGAACGTCACCTTCGGTTTGCCGAACGTCTTGGTGAAGTGGCGACGCAGGTTCTCGGTGTCCTCGATGGCCATCTGCGTGCCGAAACCGCCACGACGGTAGGACGAACCCGCCCAGGCGTAGCCCTCGCGGACCATTGAGTTCGCGGCGCGGGTACTACTGCGTCGGCACGATCCGCGACCCGAGCGGGACCAGCGAGATCGGGATCATCTTGAAGTTGGCCACGCCCAGCGGGATGCCGATGATGGTGATGCAGAGCAGGAACCCGGTGACGACGTGGCCGATGGCCAGCCACCAGCCGGCGAAGATGATCCAGATGACGTTGCCGATCACCGAGGCGGCGCCGGCCTCGCGGCGCGGCTCGATGGTCCGGCCGAACGGCCAGAGCGCGTAGTTGGCGATCCGGAACGAGGCCAGGCCGAACGGGATCGTGATGATCAGGACACAGCAGATGATCCCGGCCAGCAGGTAGCCGAGGGACATCCAGAACCCGCAGAGCACGAGCCAGATCACGTTCAGCACAGTTCGCATGGGGCCAGTGTGGCAGAGACCCGGGCGCCGTCGTCGCCGAACTGTGATCACGGGCAACCGGTCGGCTACCCAATTGGGCACCTTTTGACATCAGCCGCTCCGGCAGGGCTGCGCCATGGTCACGACCTGCGGCAGACTCGCGGATGTGGACACATTCGTCGGACGACTGGACGAGCTCTCGATGCTCGCCGGTATCCGGGCCCGTGCCCTGGAAGGCCGACGGCAGGCGGTGGTGCTGACCGGTGAGGCCGGTGTCGGCAAGACCTGGCTGTGTGAGCGGACCTCGGTACTGGCCGAACGCGAGGGCTTCGAAGTCGTGCGCGGCCGGTGCTGGCCGCACGGTGGCGCACCTGCGCTGTGGCCGTGGCCCGCACTGCTGCCCGCGTTGACGGGGGAGGAGGGTGCGCGGCTGCTCGCGTCGGACGCAGGCGGTGACGTCGTCGGAGCGGAACGGTTCGCACGGTTCGCCGCGGTCGCTGATCTGCTGATGACAAGCAGGCGGAACATCCCGACGATGATCGTGATCGACGACGTGCACTACGCGGACGCGAGCACCTTGCTGCTGACACGCTTCCTCGTGCACGCGCTGGACCGGTTGCCGTTGGTGCTGCTGCTCGCGACACGGCCAGGCGTAGGCGCAGACGAGTTGCTGACCGAGCTGCAACGTGACGCGACGACGGTGACGTTGAGGCCGTTCGGCCTCGAGGATTCGGCAGCCCTGTTGTCAGCGCACGGCTTGCGTGACGCTGACGATGAGACGGTCAAAGTGTTGCTGGACATGACCGGCGGCAACCCGTTGCACCTCGCGCAGGCAGCAAGAACCGGAACAAGCCATGTCACCGCCGAGAACGCGATCGCCGGCGCGATCGGCCGTCTCGACCCGCGCGTGCAACGCATTCTGGCGTTCGCCGCGCTGCTCGGTGTGGACGGTACGGCCGGGGAAGTCGCTGCGCTCGTGGGCACCACGCAGGCGGCTGTGGTGCAGGCACTGACCAGTTCCGGATTGCTGCAGCAGGGCCACGACGGCCTGCGGTTCCACGACCTGGTGCGAGAAGCCGCGCTCGCCGTGTTCGACCACGCTGAGTGGCTCGACGCGCACGCTGCCGCAGCGAAGCTGCTGGCCGGGAGCACTGAGCGGGTGGCCCACCATGCATTCGCGGCGGCGCATCGCTCCCCGGCTGACGCGGAGTTCGCCATCACGGCATGCCGTAAGGCGGCTGCGTCACTACGGCGTGGTTACGCCTACGAGCAGGCCGCCGAGTTGCTCGACCGTGCGGTTGACCTTTCCGAACACGTGCACACGATGGCGTCGCGTGCGGAGTTGCTCATCGAACGGGCCGACGCGGTCCTGGCTTGCGGGCGGCTGACGGACGCGCGGGCTGCGTACGAGGTGGGCGCTGAGGCGGCGGAACTGTCAGGCAACCCGGTTCTGCTGGCCAGGGCTGTGCTCGGCCTTGGTGGCGTATGGGTGCACCAGTACCGCAACGACACCGTGCGCAAACGCGTACTCGCACAGCAACGGGCCGCGTTACGCGCGTTGCCTGAGGAAGAGCGCGGGCTGCGTTGTCTGCTGAAAGTACGGCTCGCCGCGGAGGCGTACTACGAGGGCGGTTCTGTACAGGACGTACTCGACGCCTTGGCGGAAACCCGCGCGTCCGGCGACGAGCACGCATTGGCCGAGGCGCTTTCGTTGACACACCACGCAATGCTGGCGCCCGAGCACGCGAGCAAGCGTATGGCCCTTGCCGAGGAGCAGATCGTCGCCGCCTCCGCGGCTGGTGACGGGATGCTCGCGCTCGTCGGACTGCTGTGGCTGACGGCAGATCGGTATCTGCTGGGCGATCCGGGCGCCGAGCGTTCGCTGACCGAGCTCAGGCAGCAGTCGGCGGCATTGGGGGTCGCGACCACCAGGTACCTCGTGACCTGTATGGACGTGATGCACCTGATCCGTGCCGGACGGCTGGCCGACGCGGAGGACGCCGCGGCGGCGTGTCTGCAGGAAGGCGTCGATGTCGGTGACGCTGACGCACCCGGGTACTACGGAGGCCAGTTGCTGTCCATCCGGTGGTTCCAGGGCCGGGTCGGGGAGCTGGCCGAGCTGGTGACGAGCACCCTGGTCTCGACGAGCCTGGCCAAGCCCGAGTACGGCTTCCGGGCCAGCGCCGTGCTGATCCTCGCCCGCGACGGCCGGTTGACCGAGGCGCGTGCGGCATTGGCGCCGTTGCTCGACATCGGCCTGGCGAACCTGCAGAGCACAAGTTCCTGGCTGACCGCGATGGTCGGCCTGATCGAAGCGGCGGCTGTGCTCGACGACCCCGGCCTCGCCGGCGAAGCCGCCGACCTCATCCGGCCGTTCGCCGGACTGCCGGTGATGCCGTCGCTCGCCACAAGTTGTTTCGGCGCGGCATCGCGTGCGATCGGCTTGGCAGAGCTGACCTTGGGCAACACGAACGCGGCCGTGACATACCTCGAACAGGCGGTACGGGACAACCTGCGGCTCGGGCACCGGCCGGCCAACGCGCTGAGCCGGGCCCAGCTGGCCGAGGCCCTGATCGCCCGGGGCCGTCCAGGCGACCTCATGCGGGCCAGGGAGTTGCTGGGCGAGGCGGCCGACGACGCCCGGAAGATGGACATGAGCCAGCGCGCGGACGAGTGGCAGGCCAAGGCCGCGGACCTGGACCCAGTGGACGCGTCGATCGTGCTGCGCCGGGAGAGCAGCGGCTGGACAGTCCAGATAGGACAGAACCGGATCGGCCTGCCGGACATGGTCGGCCTGCACTACCTCAGCCTCCTGCTCGAGCAGCCGGGCCGCGACATCCCGGCATTCGACATGTCCAGCCACGCGATCCTCGAGGCAAGACAGGACCTGCAGGACGACCCAGCCGTCGCAGCGTTCCGCACCCGATTGCGCGCCCTCGACGAGGCAATCGGCGACGCAGACCGTAATGCGGACCTGGGCACAGCAGCGCGATTGCGGCTGGAGCGAGAGTCCGTGGCCGGCGAACTGGCCGGCGCGGTAGGGCGTTTCCCCGACTCACCCGAACGCGCGAGAACCTCAGTGCGTAAGGCCCTCAAACGCGCGATCGACGCGATAGCGGACGCGGATCCACTCCTCGGCGAGGAGTTGCGCACGGGGGTCAGCACCGGGTATGTCTGTCGTTTCACGCCAGAGGACCCAGCATCCAGGCAGTGGCTGGTCGAACGTCCACAATAGATTGCAGTCCCCTGGCCACATGGGCGCCCGTTCAGAGCTTGTGGGCGAAGGACAGGGTTGTGATCGTTGCCCGTATGCGGCGGGTCGAACAGCAGGCTGACCAGGAGACAGCGGGAACACCCGGACCGATGGTGACCGGCGGGCCACCCTCGGCCCTGCTCGCGGCGGGAAACCAGGCCATGACCCGGATGGCGGCGCAGCCCCAGGTCTTCGCCCAGCTCTGGAGCATCGGCTCCATGATCAATTCCGCGGTGGAAACAGCAGGCGACATAGTCCACGGCTTCACCGAGGACTCGCTGCGCGGCTCAGTAGGCACAAACGGCGACAACAACCCAGGCGACATAATCATCGTGATGCGCCTGCTCGCCGCAGCCGGATACATGGACGCGGACATGGCGGCCGCGATCACCCGTTTCCAAACCGAAGTGGTAAAGCTCCCCAAACCCGACGGCCGAATAGACCCCAAAGGCCGCACAATCCGGGCTCTGGCCCAAGCCCGCCCCGCAGCCCCGGCGCCAGCCCCAACGCAGGCCCCAGCCACCCGTCCACCCGTCGCGGCCCCAACGATAGAACCCGGCGACGTCGAAAGCTGGCCCACAGTACTGCCCACAGCCAAGAGAAGCGCAAAAGAAGGCACGAACATAACCCTGAAAAAAGGTGAATCAGAAGTAACAATCCCAGAGATGGAAACCCCCGACCTGACCCAGGAACAGAAGGAACTGGTAGACAAGATCCGGGCGAACCGCGGCGCGATAGCGGTAAACCCAAAACTCCGAATGACCACCTACAAAAAGGTCAACAAAGGAATGGTCTACGGAGACAGTCAGGGAAACGAAAATCTGACCCCAAGCTCCCTGCAAGGCGCGGCCCCGGACAAAAAGACCCGCGCCCGCCAGATAGCCTTCAAAGAACTGGGAACAGAAGGAAAAGTCAACTCAATAAATACGTACGATGACCAGATCATCACGTGGGGAAAGGGATTCAGTGCCCGCAGCGGCTCCCTGAACGAGGTGTTCATGATCCTGTTCCGGGACCACCCAGAACTGAGAATGGAGCTGCTGCGCGCCGGAATCGACTGCACCCGCAAGACCTGGTTCGTGGTGAACACCGACACAGGCATGATCGAGACCGGCGACAACGCCCTGAGGCTGATGCAGTTCGACGAAGAAATGCTGACGGCCCTGATCAACCTAGGCAGCGGCGAAGAACGTGAGCAGTATTCGATAGACGCCCAATGGGAAGCAATGGAAGCCCACGCGGCCAAGGTCCCCGAATACGCCTACGACTGGTCGGAGTCGGCCATCGCCCTCTGCGCCCACCTGGCCCACTGGACCCCAGCCTTCGGCTGGGGTGTCAATCCAAAGACCTACTCATCGACAAACGGAGACCTCGTAGAGATCGCCGGAACCTGGGCCAGACTCGCGGCCAAGATCCCCAAGTGGGCAGCAACCCTGGCGAACGGGGCAATAATCGGCCCAGGCGACATGATGAGCCCAGGCCACCGTCTCATGGGCTTCGCCGAAGGAGCAGGCGGCACAGCAGTAGCCGCAGCCGCCGACACAGTCACCGGAACCCGCGCAGAGATAGGCGAGGACTCCGCATACTCAGGACACGTCCTATTCCCATTCCCAGAAGACAAGAAAGATAAGGTCAAGAACAAAGACAAGTTCTACGACATCGGGAGCGCTGGGTCCTAAGTTTGTACGTCTTCACGGGATCCAGGACTCTGTTGGAGCGATGGCCAAACGGCAAAGCAAAATTCAAAGCTGTCAACCCTGGGCAACAACGGAATGCCAAAACAACCCGACAGCGCGAGCGGCTTCCCAAGTAAAGGTCCGGTTGGCGCGCCGACCCCCACCGGGATCATCAATCACAATATGCTCGTCATCAATAGACTGCAACCGGGTCCAGTGATTGAACATGCCAAGGCAAACAGGCCGCCCCTCCGCCAAAAGCGGCTCAAACCGCTGCTTGACCCACTCCTTGTACCCATTGAGCTCAACCTTGGACTCATGCAGGGCGACATCCTTGACATCATCCCCACCGATAACCTCGTGCTTCCCAGCCGCCTCCCGTCCACTCGCGATCTTGAGCAGGTCATCCCGATATTTAGCCCCAATAGCCCGCAAGTCCTTCGACTCCGGGCTGGTAACCTCCTCGGCCTTAACCCCGAACCGGGCAAACAAAGTAATCAAGGCAGAAGCGCCCTTGGTAATCCACTCATTAAGGGCAACCCGCCGAGCCTCATTAAGCTGCTCCTCGCTCGGATCGGTGACACCGCCAAGCTTCTCCACAATCGCGGCAAGCTGCAAGAAGTCGGGAAGCCGAGCCGAATCGGTATTGATCTCCGACCCGATCCGACCCTCCACCCAGTGCTCGACGATCTCGAGCCGGGCGCGATCCCCAACATAGTCACCCGCAGACTTACCAAGAAGCTCCAACCCCATAGCAACAGTCGTAATATTGCAGGTGGAGTCGTTGACGATCTTGACAGTGGTATGCAGAAAGGCTTTGTTGCTGTACTGACTGTAGAAAGGAGCAACAGCGGTAAGGCGTTCGAAGTAGCGCGCCCTCTGCTCCGGATCGGAAATCCCCTTGATGGCCTTGCGAAGCTCCCCAATCCGTTCGACGAGCTCCGCGCGCTGAGGCCCGGACTCCTCACCGCCCTTCTTGGGAGCCTGCCTCTGCAGAGCGGCAAGCGCCGCCAGCTCAGCCTCGATACCAGCCGGATCAGCCGAAACCGCGCCCGCCGAAGAAGGAGCCACCTCGGCCGGAGCAGGAGCGGCAGCAGAAGAAGAGGAAGCAGAAGCCAGAGCACGGAAAGTCCGCCCACCAGGGTCCACCCGCCCATCAGGCCGGGACATCTCCACGACTTCACGCTGAAAACGAGTAATCGCGCCCGCCATATCAGCGTCCGCGTACCCAGCAGCGGCAAGCAACCGCATCACAACAAGAACGTCGCCAGGATTATTGTCACCACCCCGCCCGACGGAGCCACGCAGCGACTGCCCAACGATGCCCTGAACAAGTCCGCCGACCAAATCCACAGCGGAATCGATCACGGAGCCGACACCCCACAGCTGGGCGAACATCTGTGGCTGAGCAACCACCCGTGCCATGGCCTGATTCCCAGCCGCGAGTAAAGGCGACGGAGGCCTGGCAGGCAAGCGGGAAGCGGGAAGCTCCGCCACGTCCTGCTCGGCGATCAGATCGGCGCGCCACATGGGTCTCACTGTCCCTCTCCACCAGACTCAGCACAAACCGCGATCACCCGGTCGCGGCATCCGTGCGCAGGATCTCCACAACCAGATCCCGGCTCGCAGCCGACGGTGCACGCTTCTCCGCGGCAAGCGCACTGCGCAGCCGCTGATAAGTCACGACAGCGCGCGCCGAATCCCCACCGGTCACGCAAGCACGCATCAGAACCTGATAAGCCTTCTCATCCACCGCGTTCCGGGAGATCAAGGTCTCCGCCAGAACCTGGGCAAGCCTCGGCGCGCCGGTCCGCAACGCGCTGTCCGCAGCCGCGTGCCACGCCCGCCGGAGCAACGAATCCTGCAGCGCGCGGGCCTCTTCCGCCCACGCAGCCGCTGGGTACTCCGCCAGGACGGGCAGATCGTCGAGCACCTTCATGGCCTGCTCGGCGACCAGCAGACTGTGGGCCGTGTTCGCAAGGGTCTCAGCTCTCACGACCAACGCGGAGGCTTCGTAAAGATCGACCTGGACCGACTCGCCCAGCCGGTAGCCGGACCGCCCGCCAGTGATCACATCCGGCCCGAACCTGCCCCGCAGCCGGCTGACCAGGGTCGCGACATTGGCCTCGGGCTCCTGCGGCGGAGCGCCGTCCCACAGTGCATCGATGACCTGGTCGACGGTGACAACGTCCTGACGCTGCGCCCCCAGATACGCGAGCAGCGTCCGCGCCTTGCGGCTGCCGACGGCACGGGACTCCCACGAGTCCGCCGTGCCCGAAACCCTGACTGCGCCCACGAGCCGCAGGTACCACCCGGTGGCCGGCTGGCAAAGCCGCAGCACACCCCTATCCACGCCCATACCAGTACAGCGTGACGCGGGTGTGCCACGGCTGTGCCACACGCTAGGCAGCCGGTATTTCAGTCGTAGGCGGGCCGGTCAGCTCGCCAGTAGCCGCAGAAGTAGATCAGGTCCTTGCCGACGGACCGTTCGTTCACCAGATACCGTCGCACCGACGTAGCCAATGTGGACTCGCCGGCCACCCAGACATATGGCTTGCCGGACGGGAAAGTCGTGGAGCGCAACGTGCTGAGAACCTGGGCGCCGCGTTTGCCGGAGCGGTGCAACCAGGTCGCCGGTGCGGCGAGTTCGATCTCGTCGAGCGAGTCGGCGACTTCGAGCAGCACGATCGCGGGTGTCCGCAGCGTCTCGAGTATCGAGCTGATCGCCGGGATCGCGGTCTCGTCGCCGATCAGCAGCTGCCAGTCGGCGTCCGCGGGCTGGTAGTCGGCGCCGTCGCTGAGCACGCCGATCCGGTCGCCGGGTTTGGCCGCGCAGGCCCAAGCCGAGGCAGGCCCGCTGTCGCCGTGCAGGACGAAGTCGATGTCGAGTTCGCCGCGGGCATGGTCGATCCGACGGACCGTGTAGTTGCGCATGACGGGCCGGCGGTCGGCGGGCATCGCCTGCAGCTCCGGCCACCACTGCTCGGTCACCGGCAGCCGGAAGTCCGTGCTGACCGGGAAGAAGATCCTGGCCAGCTGGTCGGGGCCGGCGTAGCCGAAGGTGGCGATCTCGTCGCCGGCCAGTGTGATCCGGGCCATGCGTTGCGACAGGGCGCGGACCGCGGTGACAGTGACGAACATCGGCCGTTGGCGCCGCGCTTTGACAACGGTGGTCGCCTGGGTCATCGGTGTGCGTCCCCTTCTGTGATCCTGATCTAGCGGTTAGCCTAACCTAACTTCAATCCGTTAGGTTGGCCTCGGCTTGCTGCTTGATCGGCAACGTGGACTCGGAAATGCAGGGGGCTCGGGGATTGCTCACAGGCGCGTTGAAGCGGCATTGGGGCCGGGTGTTGTTCGGTGTGCTGCTGTTGTCGGCACATCAGGCGGCGGAGGCGGCGGTCCCGGTGGCCATCGGTCTGGTGATCGACCGGGCAGTGGCCACTGGTGACTGGGTCGCGTTGGGATGGTCGGTGGTCGGGCTCGCCGCGTTGTTCGGCGTGCTCGCGTCGGCCTGGCGGTTCGGTTCACGGCAGTCCGTGCTCGCGTACGAACGGGAGACCCACCACCTACGCGTAGAGGTGGCCAAACGGGTGCTTGACCCGCGCGGTCACCGTACGGGCATGCGCTCGGGCGAGCTGCTGTCCGTGGCCTCGTCCGACGCCGAACGGGCCGCGATGTTCATTCGCGCCGTTTCGATGGGGATCGCCGCGCTTGCCGCGCTGGTCGTGTCGTCCGTCGCGTTGCTGGCGATCGACATTCCGCTGGGGCTGGGTGTCTTGGTCGGCGTGCCGCTTCTGGTGCTTCTCACCACGCGGGTTGCGCCGCTGTTGACTCGTCACAGCGCGGCGCAGCAGGAGGCGGCCGCACGGACAACGGCCCTGGCGACGGACCTTGTCGGCGGGTTGCGCACGTTGCGTGGGATCGGTGCTCAGCACACGGCCGCGTCGCGGTACCGCAAGTCCAGTACGCAGGCTTTGCAGGCGAGCTTGCGGACAGCTGCGACAACAGGGCTGTATCAAGGGGTTACGGCTGCGACGAGCGGCCTGTTCCTCGCGGCGGTCGCCGGGTTCGCGGGATGGTTCGCGTTGACCGGCCGATTGACCGTCGGCGAGTTGGTGACCGTGATCGGGCTCGCCCAGTTCATCTCGGAACCGTTGCGGACACTGGGTTTCTGTGGACAACTCACGGCGACCGCGCGTGCCTCGGCGGCCCGGCTGGCCACTGTGCTGAGCGCTGAGCCGCAGGTCGGGCACGGCTCGCGCGAGGTCCCGAACGGCGAGATATCAGTTGCCTTGCAGGGGGTTTCGTACCGGACGTTGAATTCGGTCGACGTCGACCTGGCGCCGGGGGAGCTGCTCGGTGTCGTCGCCTACGACCAGCGGGACACCGATGCCTTGCTCGCCGTGCTGGCGGGGCAGGTCGCTGACCATGACGGCAAGGTGCTCCTGGACGGTATTCCGGCTGAGGAGCTGCACATCGACGCCCGTCGGCGGGCGATTCTGGTCGAGCAGCATGACGTTGCCTTGTTCGAAGGTTCCTTGCGCGAGAACCTCTCCGCAGGTTCGCAACTGACTGACGACGAGCTCGCGGCAGCGGTCGCGGCTGCGGCAGCCGAGGATGTCGTCGACGTTCATCCGTCGGGTTTGGACCACCCGGTCACCGACCGTGGTAGTTCGCTGTCCGGCGGGCAACGGCAGCGGATCGGGTTGGCCCGCGCGTTGCTGGCCGCGCCTCCCGTGCTTGTGCTGCACGACCCGACCACAGCAGTCGACGCCGTGACCGAGGAGCTGATCGCGGAACGCCTCACCGCTGCGCGTGCGGGCCGTAGCACGGTTGTGGTGACCAGCAGTCCCGCACTGCTAGGCAAAGCCGACCGCGTAGTTGTTCTCAAGGACGGTCATGTGACTTCTATCGGTACGCACGCGGAGCTCGCGGAATCAGACGAGACCTACCGCAAGGCGGTGCTGCGATGAGTGAGCTGCTGCCGATCGCGTCGCCCAAGCAGACGTGGGCGATGCTGCGTTCCGAACTGCTGTCACAGCGCAAGCTGACAACCGCCGCGCTGTTCGTGATGCTCGCGGCCAGTGCAGCCGGACTGGTTGCGCCCTGGGTACTGGGTTCGCTGGTCGATGATGTGACCACCGGTGCAGGAGCCGGACGGATCATCACGATCGTGGTCATCCTCGTAGTCGCCGCGCTCGGTACGGGTGTGCTTGTGGGGATAGGAACCGCGTTGGTCGCACGCGTCGGAGAGACCGTGCTGGCACGCATCCGGGAACGTGTGCTCGACCGCGCGCTGCATCTGCCGTCCAGCACGTTGGAGAAGGTCGGTGTAGGAGACCTGCTCTCCCGCGCTGGCGATGACGTTTCCGTTGTCACACGGGCGATCACGACGACCGTTCCGGAGCTTGTGCAGTCCGGGTTCACGATTGTGCTTACCAGCGCTGGGTTGTTCGCGCTGGATTGGCGTCTCGGCCTGGCCGGTCTGACCGCCGCGCCCATGTACGTGATCGCGTTGCGTTGGTACCTGCCGCGTTCCGGCCCGTTCTACGCGAAGGAACGCGTCGCGATCGGTGAACGTACGCAGGCCATGGCCAGCTCGCTACGCGGTAGCTCAACGGTTCGTGCGTACCTGTTGGAGGGTGAGCACACCGCGCGCATCACCGATCGGTCTGCAACGGCAATGAATCTGTCGCTGTCGGTCTTCCGGTTGTTCACGCGGTTCGCGTCGCGCGTCAACCGGGCGGAATTCGTCGGGCTGACAGCCGTGCTTGTGATCGGATTCCTGTTGGTACGGGGCGATCTCGTGACGGTCGGCGCGGTGACCGCGGCGGCTCTGTACTTTCACCGGCTGTTCAACCCCGTCGGGTTCCTCATCATGGTGTTCGACGAGATTCAGCAGGCAGGCGCGAGCATGGCGCGGTTGGCCGGGGTCGCGGCGCTGGATCCGCCTGACGGTCCAGCCGAGCCCGCTGAGCCGTCCGGTGCGAGCCTCGAGCTCCGGGGAATTGTGCATCACTACGACGGCCCTGCTGTCCTGCACGACGTCTCGTTGCGTATCGAGCCTGGCGAACGCGTCGCGCTGGTTGGTGCCAGTGGCGCAGGAAAGACCACATTGGCCGGCGTCGCCGCGGGTGTTCTCGCGCCCGTCGGCGGCACGGTCGAACTCGGTGGCGTCGACCTCACGGCGATCGAGGAAAGCCAAGTCCGGCACTACATCGCGCTGCTGAGCCAGGAAGTGCACGTGTTCTCCGGGACGCTGCTCGACGACATCCGGCTCGCTCGGGACACTGCCACTGACGACGAAGTCCTTGCCGCGCTCGACGTTGTCGGGGCCACGGCGTGGGTACGCGCGTTGCCAGACGGTCCGGCAACCGAGGTCGGCGAAGGCGCGCACGAACTGACCGCAGCACAGGCCCAACAGTTGGCACTCGCACGGCTTGTGCTCGCCGACCCGAAGGTGGCGGTGCTCGACGAGGCGACGGCCGAAGCGGGCAGCGCGGGAGCGCGTGTGTTGGAAGAGGCCGCGGATGCGGCGACGCGCGGCCGGACGACGCTGGTGGTCGCACACCGGCTGACACAGGCCGAACGAGCCGACCGTGTGCTCGTGCTGGACCGTGGCGTGGTCGTCGAGTCCGGAGCACACGCGGACCTGCTCGCCGCAGGTGGACGGTATGCCGAGCTGTGGTGGAGCTGGACCGGCATACGCGGTGACCGGAACCCACTGGCGCACGGTACTCAGCCCGGCGGGCTAAAGTCGTAACCGTGAACGTCGAGGTGACACCCCTGCCAGGGATAGGTACGCGTCAGGACTTCGTCACTCGGAGCGGCCGCCGGATCGGTGTGATCACCTACCGTGACGGCCGGATGGAGATGATCGTCTCCAAACAGGACGACCCTGACTCGTGCGTGGCGTCGATCGCGATGAGCGTCGAGGAGACCGCGACCCTGGCCACCCTGCTGGGCGCGCCACAGCTGGTGATCCAGCTGGAGGACCAGCACCGGGACCTCACCGGCATCACCACGCGCCAGCTCCCGCTGGCGCCGGGCTCACGCTTCGACGGGGCCACGCTCGGCGACACAGCCCTGCGTACGAGGACAGCCGTGTCCGTTGTCGCGATCGTGCGAAACGGCACCGTGCACCCCTCGCCACGGCCGGACTTCCAGCTTGTTGGCGGCGACATGCTGGTCACAGTCGGCACAGCCGAAGGCCTCAAACGGGCCGTCGACGTTCTTGAAAACGGCTGAGAAAGGGACAAGTGCACACCACCGCCATCTCCCTGATCGAACTGGGAGCGGTTTTCTTCGGTCTGGGCCTGCTCGGCCGCATCGCGTGGAAGATCGGTATCTCACCGATCCCGCTCTACCTGCTCGGCGGTCTCGCCTTCGGCGCGGGCGGGCTCATTCCCCTGGAGGGGATCGAGGAGTTCGCCGAACTGGGTGCCGAGATCGGCGTGATCCTGCTGCTTCTGCTGCTGGGACTGGAGTACTCGGCCGAGGAACTGGTGACCGGGCTCAAGCGGTCCTGGATGGCCGGGCTGCTCGACCTGGTGCTGAACGCGGTGCCCGGGGCGGCGGTCGCCCTGATCCTGGGGTGGGGACCGGTCGGCGCGATGGCGATGGCCGGCGTCACCTACATCTCGTCGTCCGGAATCATCGCGAAGGTGCTGGGGGATCTCGGGCGGCTCGGCAACCGGGAGACCCCGGTGGTGCTGGCGATCCTGGTGTTCGAGGATCTCGCGATGGCCGTGTATCTGCCTATTCTCACGGCTTTGCTGGCCGGGGCGACGTTGTGGGGCGGACTGACAGCGGTCGGGGTGTCGCTGATCGTGATCACGGTTGTGCTCGTGATCGCGTTGAAGTTCGGCCGGTACGTCTCGATGGTCGTCGACAGCAAGGAGCCGGAGGTTTTCCTGCTGCGTGTGCTCGGGGCCGCGCTTCTCGTCGCCGGGGTTGCCGCGCAGCTGAAGGTTTCCGCCGCGGTCGGGGCGTTCTTGCTGGGCATCGCGATTTCCGGGTCGACCGCGGAGAACGCCACGAAGATGCTTGAGCCGTTGCGGGATCTGTTCGCCGCCATGTTCTTTGTGGTGTTCGGGCTCAACACCAATCCCAAGACCATCCCACCTGTGCTGGGGTTCGCGGTCGCGCTGGCTGTGGTGACGACCTTGACGAAGGTGATCACGGGTTGGTTCGCCGCGCGGCAGCAGGGGATCGGCCGGCTCGGCCGGGCCCGGGCAGGTGCCGCGCTGGTGGCCCGGGGCGAGTTTTCCATTGTGATCGCCGGGCTTGCGGTCACCGCGGGAGCCGTCGACAGTCAGCTCGCCGCGCTCGCCACGGCCTATGTGCTGCTCATGGCCATCCTCGGGCCGGTCGCCGCGCGAGTGGTCGAACCGGTTGCCTACTTCTGGCAGCGAAAGCTGGCCAAGAGCTGATCAGGGGGTCAGCTCCTTGATCAACCGCTCGCTGTGGGTGAGCAGGCGGGTGAAGCCGGAATGGCGGGCCGTTCGGGCGGCCTGGGTGGCGTGGGACAGGGCCTGACGGTGGTCCTGCAGGCTTTGGTGGGCGGCGGCCAGATCGAGGTGCGTGGCGGTCTGGGTGTAGGCCCGGCCCGTGTGGTGGGCGAGGTCGAGGGCGCGGAAGTAGTACTTGATCGCCTCGCGGTGGTCACCGCGGCGGCGGCAGACCGTTCCGAGGGATTGGAGGGTCTCGCATTCGAAGACCGGGTCGCCGAGGGTGGCGGCCACGGTCATGGCCGTGTGGACGTATTCCAGGGCCTTGATGTGTTCGGCTTTCTCGCTGTGCAGTTCGGCCAGGGCTCTCAGCAGGAATGTCCGGACCCAGCTCTGGATCGGCTGCCGGGCCACGACTTGGGCTTCGGCGAGGTGCTTCTGCGCTTCTTGCAGGTCGCCTAGTTCGCGCTGGATCTCGGCCAGGGCGACCAGCCTCATGACCGTGATGCCCGGGGTGTTCACGTGCGTCGCTGCGGTCATGTGTGTGTTGGCTTGTTCGAGGTCACCTCGGTGGAAGGCGATGTGGCCGAAGACGAATATTCCGGCCGCGGGGCTCAGCGCGGCAAGTGCCTGCGCGTTCCGTGTGGCCTGGGTGAGGTCGCCGGCGGTGGTCTGGACGAAGGCCAGATGCACCAGGGCGTTGATCTCCCCGGGCAGCCAGTCCAGGGATCTGCTCAGCTCCAGGGCTTGGTTGGCGTGGCCGAGTGCTTCGGGCAGGTTGCCTTGGCGGTTGCGGACGTCGGACATGCTTTGCGCCGCGAGGATCCGGGCCTGGGGATGGTCGTTGGCGGCCTGCAGGGCTTTGGTGGCAACGGTTTCCCAGTCCTGGATGTGCGGGTGGATGGTGAAGTAGCCGTGTAGCAGGGCTGCCAGTTGCCAGGCTGTCGTGTCAGGCGCCTTCTTGACCGCGCCGACCAGGAGCGGGCGTTCGGTGTCGAGCCACGTCAGGGCTGTCTGGGCGTCGGTGAAGGAGGCGGGTGTGCGTGGGCGGGGAACTGGGCTCGGGAAGTCGTTCGGGTAGAGCGCATCGGCTGCTGCACAGAGGTTTGCCAGGCACCAGTCGTAGACCTGGGTGGGTGGTGAGGTCGTGAGGTCGGCGGCGAACACGCGGAGCAGGCCGTGGAAGGTGAACCGGCCGTCGGGGGTCGACCGCAGAAGTTGGGCGGTGACCAGCCGGTCGAGGCGCTGCTGGCTTTCCGCCAGCGACAATGCCAGATCCGGGCTGAAGTCGGGGGCGGGCACGACCGCGAGCATCTGGTACAAGGCTGCTGTCCGTGCGTCCAATGTGCGGTATGTCAACGTGAACGCGGCTCGGGCCGCGGCGATCGCGTTGTCCGCGTTGGACAGTGTGGTGACCAGTTCGGTGGATTCGTGGCTCAGTACGCGTTGGTGGGCTGCTCGTAGTTCGGCCGACGGCTCGATTCCGAGGTCGCTGACCAGTCTTGATCGGATCGCGGTGAACACCTCCAACGCGGCCGCTTGCCTGCCGTCGCCGGCGAGGGCGAGCATCAGACGTGCGTGCAGACCCTCGTGGAGTGGCTCCTCGTCGGCGAGCGGCTGGAGGTGGCAGACGACGAGCGCATGATCTGCATGATCGGCGAATTCCATTGCGACGCGGAGACGTTGCTGAGTGATCGCGATACCGGCGGGATGGTCGCGTAGCTCGGCGAGAACCGGGCCGCGCCAGCATTCCAACGCCTGGGCCAGGTCCGCGTTGCGGACGTGGGTTTCGAACGCCTGCAGATCTGTGTGCGCGGTCAGCTGGTAGCCCGGGCCGATGAGGTCGATCCGCAGGCCCGCACGCCGCAGGCGGGAAACGTAGCCCGTCACCAGTTCCGAGCTGCTGCGGGGTGGTTTGCCCGGCCACAGCAGGTCGATGATCTCCTCGCGGCTGACGACTTCGTTCGCGTGCAGGGCAAGCAGGCCCAACAGGCGTCTCTGTTTGGTTGCCGCGACTCGTATCTCGTGGTCCGCGTCGCGAACTGTCAGCGGACCAAGCACCCCCACATGCAGCGTCACCATCCCATTGTGCCCGACCGGATTCATGACGTGTCAAGAATCCATGTTGAGTGCAGCCCGGTTGCCTAGCCTGCGCGGCAGGGGACGACACGACCAAGAGGGGTGTTCACCATGGATCGCCGAGGATTTCTCACTACCACCGCCACGGCCGGCGCACTGGTCGCCTGGCCTGGTCAGGCAGTTGCCGACCAGGGGCGGGACAAGGTGGGGCCGGTCAGCATCAGACCGGGTGACCCGCGGTACGAGGACCTCGTCCTGCGGCCGATCAACCGGCGGTTCGCGCCGCGGCCCGAGTCGTTCCGGATCGTCGGGTCCACGGACCAAGTGGTCCGGGTGGTGAACGAGGCGGTGCGCGCGGGCAAGCGGGTCACGGTTCGCAGTGGTGGGCACTGCTATGAGAACTTCGTCGGCGACCCGCAGCCGCACATGATCATCGACATGGTCGAGATGAACGCGGTGTACTTCGATGACGAGCGCAACGCGTTCGTCATCGAGCCGGGCGCGTTGCTGTCGGACGTTTACCGGACGTTGTACTACGGCTGGGGCGTCACGATTCCCGGTGGTCAGTGCGGGACTGTGGCCGCGGGCGGGCATATCCAAGGCGGCGCGTACGGTCCGTTGTCACGGGCGATGGGGTCCGTTGTGGACTATCTGTATGCCGTGGAAGTCGTTGTGGTGGACCGTTCCGGGCGGGCTCGGGCGATCGTGGCCACACGTGAACCGGATGACCCGAACCACGACCTGTGGTGGGCGCACACCGGTGCCGGCGGCGGGAACTTCGGTGTGGTCACGCGGTACTGGTTGCGCTCGCCAGGCGCGACGGGCAACGATCCGACCAAACTGCTGCCCAAGCCGCCGCCGAGCGCGTTGTCCGGCATCGCGTACTGGTCATGGAAAGACATGAGTGCCGAGTCGTTCCGCCGGCTCATCCGCAATCACGGGGAATGGCACGAACGCAACAGTGCGCCCGGCAATCCCAACGCGAGTCTGTTCTCCGTGCTCATGATCGGCAATCAGGCCAATCCGGTATTGCCTGGGGAGCTGCTGGTGACCGGGACGATCGACGGTTCGTTGCCGGATGCCGCCAAGAGATTGAAGGACTACTTCGACGCCGTCACCGCCGGTGTCGGCGGTGGTACGTCCTTCATAGCGCCGGCCGCGGTGCCTTTCCTGGCCAACATGCGGTCCGCGGTGGAGGAATTGGGGGCTCCCGCCAGGCAGAAGAACAAGGCCGCCTACCTTCGCAAGACGTTCGCGGACAGTCAGATCGACACCATCTACGGCCGTATGTCCAAACCAGACCCGTCGGTGGGGATGATGATGACGTGGCTGGTTTCCTATGGCGGCCAGGTGAACGCGGTCAGCCCGGCGGCGACCGCCATGCCGCAACGGGACGCGATCCTCAAGGTGGTCTATATCGCGGCCTGGCAGAACGACACGGCCGACCCGGGCGTCGACGCCCGGAACATCGACTGGATCAGGCAGTTCTACAAGTCGGTGTACGCCGGCACCGGTGGCGTGCCGGTGCCCAACGGGATCAACGACGGCTCCTATATCAACTATCCGGACATCGACCTGGCCGACCCGGCCTGGAACACCTCGGGTGTGCCCTGGCATGCCTTGTACTACCAGGGAAACTACCCACGCCTGCAGCGGGTCAAGGCCAAGTACGACCCGCGGGACCTATTCACCCACAAGCTCGGTATCCGGCCCGCGTGAACCTCAGCGAGTCGGCAGGAAGCGCATGTAGTCGCTGATCGCGGCGTCCATCAGGTCGCAGACCCGGCACGGTGCCGGGGTCGGGCTTGGTTTCTCCAGCTCGCGAGGGGTGGGCTGCTGCTCCTCTGAAGCGGGTGCCGTGGGCGCGCCCGGGGTCTGGGCAGGGCGTTTCGGTTGCTGCCGGACGACCGGGGCCTGTGGTTTCGGCGGAGGCACGGTCGCGGTCATCGTGACTGTGGTGGGCACGGTGACCGGCGGCAACGTGACCGTCGGCAGTTGCGGGGCGATGCCCAGCTCTGTGGACGGTTCGGCTGCGACCTGCTCGACCCGGGGCGTGTCGCCGACAAGGGAGACGACGATCAAGCCGACAGCGGCGCCTGCGGCCAGGATGGCCGCAGGCATCCGCATCGACCTTCGGCTGGGCGCACGAACTCGGTCCCGGCCGGTGCGTTTCGCGTGGCGCAGGGCGGCGTCTGCCTCTACGACGAGCGCTTCCAAGTCTGTGCCGGGGTTTCCGACGGATACGCCGAACGACGCCGTGACCCGGTTGATCCGGACCGTGCCGCCGTCGGTCGGTGCGGGGACGACCGTCGCGCGGATGTCCTGCCGGATGCGGTCGGCGACGATCATGGCGTCGTGCATGTCCGTTTCCGGCAGCAGCACAAGGAATTCGTCACCGCCGTGGCCGCCGTACCGGCCGAGCAAATCACCCTTTCGTGTGCTGTGTCGCAGCGTGTCGGCAACCGCCTTCAACACCGCGTCACCGGCGACATGGCCGTACCGGTCGTTCACGCGTTTGAAGTTGTCCAGGTCGACGATCACCAGGGCGGTCGACTGCGACGCCGCGAGGATCTCCTGTGCCTGTGCGTCCCAACCCCACCTGTCCAGCAACAACGTCAGCCGGTCGGTCGCCCAGGCGCCATGCGGCCGGCCACAGGAGTCGCAGCTCGGCGAATTGCTCATATCGGGGCAGTCTCCCTTCGGCCGAAGAGACTATCGCCTAGGCGGGCCGGTGATACAGCGCTCAGTGGAGTGAAAGGTGTACCCGTGCGCGTGACGTTGACCGGTTCACCCTTCCCTGCGACGCTGTATGCCGAGTTGAAGGGCGGATGCCGCATGCGCCTAGCCGATCGGGTCAGCTATCTGGCACTCGAACTGACTGGCCGGTGCCAGTTGCGGTGTGTCCACTGTTACGCCGATTCCTCGCCCCTGGGCGGGCACGGAACCATGACGGCCGACGACTGGCGGCGAGTGATCGACGGTGCCGTGCACCACGGCCTGCAGATGGTCCAGTTCATCGGCGGCGAACCGTCCTTGCATCCCTCTTTTGCCGTCCTGGTGCGGTATGCGCTCGACGCAGGCCTCCGGGTGGGCGTCTTCACGAACCTGCTCCATGTCGGGGAAAACCTGTGGCGGCTCTACGAGACGCCGGATGTCGCACTGCAGATCTCGTACTACTCCGCGGACACGCACGATGCCGTGACCGGCCGGGCCGGCAGTCATGCGCGGACGAGGGCCAATCTGGCCGAGGCGATCAGGCGTGGCATCCCTGTGCAGGTGTGCGTCGTCGACATGGGCCAGCGGCTGGACCTGGTTCGCGCGGATCTGGAAAGCCTCGGGGCACGCGATATCAAGGTCGACCGGGAACGCAGGCTCGGCCGGAGTGATCAAGGCACATCGCCGGATGTGACGCAACTCTGTGGCCACTGCGGCGAAGGAGTCGCGATCGGTCCGGACGGCGACGTCTGGCCGTGCGTGATGGCTCGCTGGCTACCGGTCGGCAATGTCCGCCACGATCCAGTGGGGACGGTCCTGACCGGCGAGGCGATGGCGAACGCCCTGGCCGGGCTCGTGAACTCCAGTGCATCCGGCCCGCGCTGCCTGCCGATCGAAGGGGGCACCTGCACGCCGCGCACTGGCTTGTCATGACTCCAGGATCTGCTCGCGCAGGCTGACTGCCTCAGGATCGGTGTAGTCAGCCAGGATCGCCGCGGCTTGACGGCGATGATCCTCGACGTCGTCGGCGTTGCCTGTCTCGGTCAGGGCGATGGTGAGATTGCCAAGAGCTTTCGCCAGAAGCCAGCGATTTCCGAGGTCACGCAGCATGGCGACGGCACGCCGGTGGAAATCGACCGCTTCGGCCGCCCGGCCGAGCCGCCGGTACGTTTCGCCTGTGCCGTCCAGGGCTCGTGCCTCGCGTTGCGGAGCACGCAGTGCGCGGTGCAGAGTCGCGGCACGCTGATACGAGACGAGCGCCTCGTCGAACTGTCCGTCCAGTTGCTGGATCTGCCCCAGTTCGAGCAACAGCCAGCCTTCGTGCCGGGGCTCCTGCTGAGCCCGCCCGAGGTCGAGCGCCTCCTGGGCGAACCCGGTGGCTTCGGCCGTCTCACCCCGCTCGGCATGGATCCTGGCCAGGTTCATCAGGGCCACGGATTCACTGAACCGGTCCCCGGCCTCTCTGCAGAGGACCAGACTCCGGTGTACGGTTTCGGCGGCGTCCGCCAGCCGGCCAAGGCCGAGATTCGCCTCACCGATGTTGAACAGCGCGTACGACTCCCGTTGGGAGTCCCCGAGCTCGTGCAGGATCGTCTGCGCCTGGTGCAGTGGACCGAGGGCTTCGGCGAACTGCCTGCTGACCATATGCACCACACCGAGACTGGTCAGCGCCAGGGCAGTGCCTGTCCGGTCCTCCAGTTCGGCGAACAGGGCCACGGCGCTGGTCAGCTGATCGATGGCGTGGCCGAACCGGCTGTGGATGGAGTTGACGTTGGCCAGTGCTGCCAAGGATGCGGCTTCACCGCGTGTGTCACCGTCTCGTTGCGCGGCGTCGAGCGCCATCTCGGCCAAGGTGAGCAGGTCGCCGGAAAAGAGATGTCCGACAGCGTACGGCTGCAGCACGATGACCAGCTGCCATGCGATGCGGAACATGCCGGCCTTGCTGGCCGCGCGTGCCGCCGCGAACAGGTTGTCCTGCTCGGTCTCGCACCAGTGCACCGCGTCCTGCTGGCTGGTGAAGTCAAGCGGCGCAACGGAGTCCGTCAGCGGATCGAGCGGCACGGCTTGCTGAGCCGATTCCATCGCCGTGATCGCCGAACTCGCTGAATGCAGATACCACGTGAGCACTCTGCGCAGTACTTTGTATTGCGCGTCAAGGGATTCCTCGTGGTGTGCCTGGGCGGTGGCGTACGCGCGAAGCAGATCGTGGAACTGATAGCGATCAGGTGTGGTCTGCTCCAGCAAGTGCGCTCCGGCCAGCACGTCCAGCTGGTGGCGCGCTTCAGGGACCGTCGTCCCGGCGAGTGCGGCCGCCGCTGTCACCCCGAACTCGGGGCCTGGGTGCAGGCCGAGCAGCCGGAACATCCGCGCCGCGTTCTCCGGCAACGCCCGGTAGGACCAGGCGAACACGGTCCGGACCGCGTCGGATTCCTCGCCGTCGTCCGCCGACAGCGCGTCCCAAAGCCCGGACTCGTTGCGCAGGTCCTGGATGAGCTGGTCCAGCGGCATCCACGGCCTGCTGGCCGCCCGCTCGGCCGCGATCCGCAGGGCGAGCGGGAGCCGTGCGCACAGCCGGGCCAGTTCGGCGACCTCAGCGGGATCGTCGCCGGCCCGGTAGTCGCTCGTGATCGAGGTGATGAGCCGGACGGCGTCGTCCTCGGCGAGGATCTCCAAGGTCACCCGGCGGCCACCGTCCAGGGCGACCAGCCCGGAGAGCCGGTTGCGGCTGGTGACGATGACCAGGCTTTCCGCCGTGCCCGGCAAGAACGGCCGGACCTGCCGCACGGTGGCCGCGTTGTCCAGGACGACCAGGATCCGCCGCCCGGCGAGCAGTGACCGGTAGAGCGCCGACTTGGCCTCCAGGTCTGCGGGAATGGCCGACGACGCGATGTCGAGGGCACGCAGAAACCCGTCCAGTGCCTGTTCCGGCGACACGGTCTGCCCAGGGTCGTAGCCGCGGAAGTTCAGGTACAGCTGACCATCCGGGAACTTGTCCTGCACATGATGAGCCCAGCGGACAGCCAGCGCGGTCTTGCCGACGCCTGCCGTGCCCGCGACGACCACGAGCGCGGTGACGCCCAGTTCGTTCTCGTCCTGTGGCAGCCAGGAGTCGAGCCGCGCGAGCTCGGCCGTCCGGTTGACGAATCCGCGGACGTCGCCGGGCAGTTGCCGCGGCCGCCTCGCCGGTTCACGCTCGGGGCGGTGGAAGTGCACTCCGCCGGTGACATCGCGGGCTTGCACCACGTCACCGGCGGTGCCGGACATCTCGGAACGGGTGCCGTCCTGCGGCACCGGAATCGAGTCGTCGGACCATCTGCCTGGCCGGCTCACCGTGCCCACCTCCGAAGTCCGAGACCCCAGGGCCACGGTACCGGCTGCGACCGCAGGCACGGTCGATGTCACCCGGCCAATGCCGCCCGATGGTCCTCTGCCCATGTCGCGAAGCCGGTCGGTGCCCGGCCGAGGACCTTGGCGACGTCGCCGGTCACGATCGCGTAGTCACCGGCGATGGCCTGGCGCATCCCGATCAGCGACATCTCCACCGCGGCCGGGTCCATGCCGTTGCCGATCATCATGTCGCGGACGGTGTCCAGCGGGACGTCCACCGACCTGACCGGCCGGCCCAGGACTCGCTCCAGGATTCGGATCTGCTCGCCGAACGTGAGCAGCTCGGGGCCGGTCAGGGTATAGCTCTGTCCGATGTGGTCTTCTGTGGTCAGCGCCTTGACAGCGACCGCGGCCACGTCACGCGGGTCGATCACACCGAGTGCGCCGGGCCCGTTCCAGTCGGGGACCGGTTCGCCTGCTCTGATCATATCCGCGAACTGCAACAGGTTCGAGGCGAAGCTGGACGGTTTGAGGATCGTCCAATCCAGGCCGCTCGCCCGTACGACCTGCTCGGTCAGCAGGTGCCAGGACGAATCGGCCTGGACACCCGCGGCCGTGATCGCCGACAACTTCACGATTCGTTGCACGCCAGCGCCTTCGGCGGCTTCGACGAAGGCCACATCGTGGTCCGCGATCGGCTTCTGCGGCGTGGTGACCAGGAACGCGGCCCGCACCCCGGCCAGCGCCCTGGTCAGGGAAGCGGGGTCTTCGAAGTCACCCTGGACGACCTCGGCGGTCGTTCGCAGCTTGGCGGGGTTGCGGGCCATGACGCGTACCGGCGCACCTGCGCCGGTCAGCTGGGACAGGACGTGGGTTCCGATGTTTCCGGTGGCCCCGGTGATCAGGATCATGCGTCAACCGTGCCGTCCGGGCATGGGCGAGCTCTATGAAGTTTCGGCACATCTCGGTGTGCGTAGGGTGGAAACGTGCTGGAGGAACGTGCCGTCGAAGTCTCTGCCGGGCTACGGCCCTGGGTGGACGAGATGCTCGTCGCGTCCATGACGGGCGAGCAGATGGTGCTCGACGCGCCGGACGCCGCGACCACGCTTGTCCTGCGGTCGGTTCCCGGACGGCGACCGGAGCTTGTGGTGATGGGGCCGCGGACACAGGCGCTGTACTACCTTGGCCGGCAAGGGCCGTCGTGTGTGAAGGTCCGGCTCCGGCCCGGGCGGGCCCGGTTGTTGCTCGGCCGCTCGGCCCGTGATCTCGTGGACCAGGTTGTCCCGCTCGGCGACCTCTGGGGTGAGCCCGGCCAACTGCTTGCTCGGCACTGGGCGGACCCGGTACGGTTCGCCGAAGCGTTGGTGGCCGGTAGGTCGGGCGGGCCGGCTGACCTGTCCAACAGCGAGCTGGTCGGCGAAGCCGCCCGGCTGCTGTCCACAAACGACATCAGGGACAGTGCGAAACGCTTGCACGTCAGCGAACGGCACCTGCGCAACCTCTTCACCGAAGGTGTCGGCATGCCACCGAAACGGTTCGCCCGGATCAACCGGGTCCGGACCGTGCTGGCCCACGCGCACACCCGGCCGTGGTCGGAACTCGCCCTCGAAGCCGGCTACTACGACCATTCGCACATGACCGCCGAATTCCGCCGCATTATGGGGGTACCACCCAGTGCGTTCCTCAGGGGCGAGCTGCCGGCGGCCAGGCAATGTGGTCCCTTGGAATATTGATTGACGTGCCCAGTGGCTTCGGTCATGATTCCACTGTCACACCGAGTTGAGGAGTCAAGATGAGTAGCTGGAAGCGAGGGACGCGGCCGAGTGGCAGCGTGATCGCTCCCGGTTGCTTGCCCAACGGCTCCTGGCGTGGCCAGGGGTGCAGCGGTTCCCCGCCCTGACAAGGCATTCTTGTCAGCCGCACGGGAGCCGCCCATCGGGGAACCGATCCGGGCGGCTTTTGTTTTCACGCATTTCTTTGATGACAGATCGGCGAGCTGTCGGCAGCGGAGCGGATTCCAAACCCGCGTCCAGGGGGTTCGAATCCTCCCGCCGGTGCGGTTTGTATTCAATGCGGTCGTGGTGAACTCGGCGGACACGTCAGGCTTCCACCCTGAAGAAGAGGGTTCGATGCCCTCCGGCCGTTCTGCAACTGAAGGCAAGGCCCCTGTGGCGGAAGTGGCAGACGCGAACGACTCAAACTCGTTTGCCCGCAAGGGCGTGCAGGTTCGACTCCTGCCAGGGGCACGGGTACACGAGGAGGACTGGCCGAGCGGTAAGGCACCGGATTGCTAATCCGTGGTCCGGGTGACACCCGGCGCGCGTTCGATCCGCGCGTCCTCCGCACGACCTGACCGCCTGGGCGGACGGCGACTTGTCTGTTGTGGACACTGACCGGCCTGCGGGACGCCCGGACGAAGGTCAGCTCGTCGGATCATTGACCTGCATACCTTCCCAGATGCCAGTTGCAGCCGGGGGAAAGTGCTTGCCGAGCAATGTATTGCTCCATCCGTAGGCTTCCGAGATCCGGTGACAGGGCTACCCTGCGTGCAGGGCCCGCTACTGGATGGTTGTCTTCGAAAGGTGCCTCAATGCTCAGTTCAGTACTTGCCGTTGTCATGGCTTTATGTGCCAACGCGCCTACGGTGGCGGCTGTGGACGAGGCCCCGGTCGGGCGGGTCACCGTCGATATCGTCTCGGCCAACGGCTCCGGATGTCCGGTCGGCACAACGGAAGTCGCGGTCGCCAGCGACAACTCCGAGTTCACACTGGTCCACCGCAACTACGTGGCCCGGGTGGGCGTCGGCGCCGGGGCGACCGACTTCCGCAAGAACTGCCAGATAACTGTGAATGTGAAAGTCCCGTCCGGGTACACCTGGGGGATCGTGCGCGCCGAGTACCGCGGCCGGATCAGTCTGCAGGCCGGGGCGCAGGCCTGGCAGGGCGCGAACTACTACTTCCAGGGTGATTCCACCACGGTCAAGGAGATCCACCCGTTCCAGGGCCCGCTGCGCGACGACTGGGTGACCACGGACTCCGTGGACCCGGGTTCGGTCGTCTACGCCCCCTGCGACGATCAGCGCTATCTGAACATCAACACCCACCTGCGGGTCAGCGCGGGCACATCCAACCCGCAGACCACCTCCAGCTGGATCTCGATGGACTCCCCGGACCGCAACCCCAACAGCCGCTACCGGTTCGCCTGGAAGCGCTGCTGACCTAGTCCACAGCAGACAACAGAGCTGGGCACCCTCTTCCCGCATTGCCCGCGGGAAGAGGGTGTTCCGGCACGTGTCTAGTTCGGTCGAGCCATTCCATGGCGAAAGGCATACGTGACGGCCTGCGCGCGGTCGCGTACGCCCGCCTTGGCGAACAGGTTGTTGATGTGCGTCTTCACTGTCGCCTCGGTGATCACCAGTTCCCCGGCTATCTCCACATTGGACTTCCCGGCCGCGATCAGGCGGCGATCGCCTCGGCGATCTCACCGGCCCGGGCGTCCTTGGTCAGATACCCGCGCGCACCGGCTCGGAGTGCCGCGAACACAGTCTCGTCGTCGGAATACGTTGTCAGTACGACAACTTGGACGTCCGGATACTCGGCCCGGATCCGGCGGGTGGCCTCGACACCATCCATTTTGGGCATCCGCAGGTCCATCAGCACAACGTCCGGGCCGTTCGGCGGCCACCATCCGCAGAGCCTCCGCACCGCCCGGTCGTGACTGGAAAAGTACCGATCGTACTGCTCGGTTCCATTGCCAGTACAGCGCTTTGGTCCTTGTTCGGAGCCGCGCTGAGCGCGTTGATCCGCAACATGGTCGCCGCGGTCACGTTCGCCTTCGTGTGATTCTTCTATGCGGAATGGCTGCTGCCGATGTGGGCGGGTGGCCTTGTGCTCATCGGCTATGCCGTGACAGCCGCCGTGGCTGCCCGTCTGATCAGCGTCCGGCGCGACATCACGTGACCTGGCGCACCTGAACCTTCCGGGGGTTGTTCGTCGTACTCATGGATAGAGCGAAGGCGCGAAGCATCCCCTGCTACTCGGCCGGGAGCCGCCAGCCGTCCCTGCACTCTGGCAACGGCTTCGGCCGACACATACGGGCCCGTGCCAGAAACCTGGCACGGGCCCCCACGTCCGGTCACGCACAGCGATTGTCCACGTCATGAACCGTTACCATCGCCGCGGCTGCTGGGGACTAGGCTGAGAGGCCAAGCGAACCCGACTTCCCCGGGAAGGGGACGGCACGGTGCCTGGCGAAGACCTGTTCAGCTGGCATGTCACCGAGGACACCACGGCCGTGATCGTGCGCGTCGCGGGTGAGATCGACCTCGCGTCGGAAGAGGACTTCGCCACCGCGCTCGGCAGTGGCCTGGCCGCGTCCGCGCCGATCATTCTGCTCGACCTGACAGGTGTCACATTCCTTGGCTCGGCGGCACTGCACGTCATGCTCGAAGCAAACCGGGACGCCGAACAAAAGCACCGGTCACTTCGAGTCGCTCACGGTGGGTCGTTCGCCGCCCGTGTGCTTGGTGTGGCCGGTCTCGACCAGGTGCTGGCCGTGTTCGAGACAGTCGAGTCGGCGCTGAGCTCAAGCGCCGGCGAGCCGCCGAACGGCGTCCACAAGCTCGACGTTCGTAACGCCTTTTAGCAGGTAGTCGGTCACGCCTATGTCCCTCATTTCGGCGATGACGCCCGCGTCGGCGTAGGCCGAGAAGGCCAGGAACCTCGTTCCCGGTGACAGGGGGGCGATTTCGCGGGCGGCGCGGGCTCCGCCGCCGCCAGGCATCCGCACGTCGAGCACGATCACGGCCGGGGTGTGCAGTCCGGCGAGCGCGATGGCCTCGTCGGTGTCCTTGGCGACGGCCACCACCTCCAGGTCGGGCTGGGCCTCGAGGACGTCGCGCAGGACCTCGCGGATCATCGGGTCGTCGTCGGCGACCAGGACGCTGAGCCGCCTCATGGCTGGGCCATGGGCAGCCAGAACTCGACGATCGTGCCACCGGCCGGGCCCTGGCGCATGGCCCACCAGCCGCCTGCGGTCTCGGCGCGTTCGCGCATCTCGATGACGCCGAAATGATCAGGCTGGTCCCGTCCGGCCCGGCCCACGCCGATGCCGTCGTCGATCACCTGGACCAGCACACCTGGATACACGGTGGTGACCACGATCTCCACGAAGTTCGCCTCGGCGTGCTTGCGGACGTTGGCCAGCGCCTCCTGACAGATACGGAACATCGTCACGGCGCTCTCGGGCGGCGGCTCGCGGTCGATTTCGTACCGCAGGCTGCAGGTCAGGCCCCAGCCGGTGACAACGTCGTTGAGATATCCGTTGAGCGCCTCGGCAAGGCCGCCCTCGTCGATCGCAGGCGGCCGCAGCCGGAAGATCAGCTCCCGCAACCGGCCGACCGCGCCGCGGACCGACTCGTCGAGCTGGCGGACGGCCTGGGCCTGCTCGTCGGGCAGGCGTTCGGCGAGCAGTTGCAGCCGCATGCCCACGGCGACCATCGCCTGGATCGAGTCGTCGTGCACGTCCCACGCGATCCGCCTGCGTTCCAGTTCCTGCGCTTGCACCAGGTGAGAGACGAGACGCTGCCGCTCGGACAACGTCTGTTCGGCGGCGCGGCGTTCGGTCATGTCCCGGGTGACCTTGCCGAAGCCGCGGAGCCGGCCGGTGTCGTCGAAGAGTGCGGTGATGACGACGTTGGCCCAGAATCGGGTGCCGTCCTGGCGGAGGCGCCAGCCTTCGTCTTCGAGCCTGCCGTCGGCGATGGCTTTTTCCAGTTCGCGTGCGGGTTTCTGGGCCTCGATGTCCTCCGGCGGATAGAAAACCGAGAAGTGCTGCCCGATGATCTCCGACGCCTGATATCCCTTGATCCGCTTCGCGCCGGCATTCCAGGTCATGATATGCCCGCCGGGATCGAGCATGAAGATCGCGTAGTCCAGTACACCCTGCACGAGCAGGCGGAACTGTTCCTCACTGGCCCGCAGCGCGTTCTCGGCGGCGCGGCGTTCGGTCATGTCCCGGGTGACCTTGCTGAACCCGAGCAGCCGGCCGGTGTCGTCGAAGAGTGCGGTGATGACGACGTTGGCCCAGAATCGGGTGCCGTCCTGGCGGAGGCGCCAGCCTTCGTCTTCCATGCTGCCGTCGGCGATGGCTGTTTCGAGTTCGCGTGCGGGTTTTCCGGCCGCGATATCACCCGGTGGGTAGAAGGTGGAGAAATGCCGGCCGATGATGTCCTCGGCCCGGTATCCCTTGATTTTCTCCGCGCCAGTGTTCCACGTCAGCACATTCCCGGCCGGGTCGAGCATGAAGATCGCGTAATCCCTGACGGCCCGCACCAGCAGTTCGAAGGCAGGCTCGGGAACACCGCCGCGCGCGCTCATACCGTAGCTTCGCACAGCTGGGCTCAGGAGGCTGCCGATCCCACTGGTGCGAGGACGGTACCCAGTTCGCACCACACGACCTTTCCGATGCCGCGCGGTGAGGTACCCCAGTTCAGCGACATCTCGTCGATCAGGCGCAGACCCCAGCCGCCGTCCGCGCCCGCGGTCCGGATGGTGGGCGGGACGGGGGAGTCGTCGCTGACCTCGATGCGTAACCGCCACGATGTCCCGCTCAGCCGGAGGACCGGCACCCCGCAGCCGTGCAGCAGGGCGTTGGTGACCAGTTCGGACATGATCAGCACGGCGTCGTCGTGCCTGCCGCGGTACCGCCACGCGATGAGGCTGTCGCGGACGAGCTGACGAATGGCCGCCACACTGTCGTGACCATCGGTCACGTCCAGTTCGGCGTCATAGTCCGGTCGTTGCCGCACCCTGGAACTCTGTGTCATCGCCAAGGCGGGCACGAGACGCAGCGTGCTCAGTCGTGCTAGTGCATTTGCATCAGTCGAGCAGGCCCTCCCGGCGGGCGATGGCGACCGCTTCCAGCTTGGACCGTGCGCCGAGCTTCTCCAGAACGCGTTGAACATGGTTGCGCGCGGTGTTGCGCGCCACGCCGAGCCGCTCGCCGATCTCCGTCGTGCCAACGCCATCCGCAAGCAGCACAAGGGTTTCCCGCTCGCGTGCGGTCAGCGGTGCGGTGCTGCCGCGCAGCCGCCCGGTCAGCCGGTTGACCACTCCGGCGAGCAACGCCGGATCGAACACGACCTGCCCGTCCGCGACCTTGCGGACCGCCTCGACCAGTTCGTCCAATCGGGCGGATTTGAGCACCAGTCCGGCGCCGCCGGCCTCGGCGACCCGTGCACCCACCGACGCGGTGGCCTCCCCGGTCAGTACGAGAACCCGGGCGCCGAGCGCGCCGAAGTCGCCGATCGCGGTGATGCCGTCGCCGTCGGGCAGCCTGCGATCCAGGACCACGACCTCCGGCCGCCAGTGCCGGGCATCGGCGAGCGCCGCGGCGAGCGAGCCGGCCTGGCCGACCACCTCGATGTCCGCGGCCTGACGCAGTCCGAGCCCGAGCGCCTCGGCCACCATGCCGTGGTCCTCGACCAGCAGCACTCGGATCATGTCGCCGATTCCCTCCGGACCCTGCCGAGGTTAGTCAACGGGGATCGTCCGCGCGGGATGGATCACCTGGCAGGCTACTGCTTGAGGTCGACACCCGCCTCGGTGAGCAGCTGCGTGGCCTTGTCGAATTCTTCCTCGGCGACCATGACCCGGGTCTGGACCGCGCCGATCGAACCGTCGATCACGCTCATCTGCGAGTCCGCGACACTGTGCCCGACCTTCGCGTCGGTCAGGACCGAACGGATGAACGAGACCAGTACAGGATCGTTGGAGCGAAGAAGCTCGATCATGCGCACTCCTTGACGGGATAGCCTATGTCCCCACCATACGGCCAGTTGTGAAGGCAGGCGCGTGATCGTCGGCCCACTGAGCGGTGGGCTACCCGCGATCCGCTCGAACGTTCTTGCTTTGGTGTCCGGGGCTGGGGCGGCTCGATTTGACACGAAGCCTCTACTCATGCTGTGTCAAACACAAAAGTCACAAAGCAGCACCACGATTAGGCAGTTGTTGCTCGGACATATCGGACGGGCGTGTATTCGTACTCTCCGGCGGCGCCCCAGATGTAGTCCTGGTGCTTGACCGGGGTTGAGCCGAAGTCGTAGGCGCGATAACGGGTCTGTTCGGTGTTGAGCCATTTTTCGAAGAGGCGGACGTGCTTGCCGGGGGCCACCAGGGCGTCGCCTTTGGACAGCTGGTCCTTGGGGATCTGTTCGGTCAGGTCGCCCAGGTCCTGGCCGGGGCCGGGGCGCGGGGTCGCGTAACTGTGGGGGAGGTTCCAGGCCATGGAGACGAAACCGGAGCAGTCGGTCCGGTAGTAGGGCGGGTGGCAGCCGCCAAGGGTGCTCCAGTCCGTTGCCGCGTAGCCGGTTCCGAGGCGATAGCAGCCGTCCTGGGAGTACTGGAGGGTCTGTCGGTACCAGGTGTCGGCGCGGGCCATGGCTGCGGCGGCGAACTCGGCCTGACGTTTCTGCTGGACTATGTTGCCGTCGGCGACCGACAGTGCACTCAGGGCGATCATTGCCGTGGCTGCGCCAAGGATTCGTCCCCCGATACCCATGGTGTCCTTTGTACACGTTCGTGCCAGGTGACGAAGTCCGATTCGTTCAAGACGGCATGGGGGAGTGCCGTGTCATTGTGGGCTGTATGACGGTAGATCTCGCAGCTGCAGCATCCTTCATGGCCGGACATGCCCGGGTTCTGGATCGTCGCAGGTTCGAGCTGTTGCTCGGCCGGACTGATGTCGGCGCGGTGCTGGCGGCCGTTGACGGGTATCGCAATCCGGACGGTGGTTATGGGTGGGGGCTTGAGCCGGATTTGCGTGCGCCGGAGAGTCAGCCGGGTGGTGCTTTGCACGCGCTTGAGGTCTTTGCGGAGATCGCGCCGGCGACGACGCCGCGTGCGGTTGAGGTGTGTGACTGGCTGGAGTCGATCTCGCTGGCGGATGGTGGTGTTCCGTTCGCGTTGCCGGTCGCCGATCCGACTGCCAGCGCGCCGTTCTGGGTACAGGCTGATCCCGCGGTCTCGACGTTGCACAGCACGGTTTTTGTGGCCGCGGTGGCGCTCAAGGTCGAGGATCCGGCCGTGGCCGGACATCCCTGGCTTGAGCGGGCGGCCGGATATTGTCTGCGGGCGATCGCCGAGGTCGATTCGGCGCCGCACGCGATCGCCCTGTCGTTCGCGATCCAGTTCCTGGACGCGGCCTATGAGAAATACCCGCAGGCTGCTGAATTGCTCGACCACTTGGGGAAGTTTGTGCCGGACAACGGGCTCGCGCCGGTGGCCGGTGGTTCCGAGGGTGAGACATTGCGGGCACTGAACTTCGCGCCCGTGCCGGACCGCCCGGCACGCAAGCTGTTCGCGCCCGGTGTCATCGCCGACGAGCTGGCCAGGCTGGCCGATCAGCAGGAGGAAGACGGCGGGTGGCGGGTCGATTTCAAGAGCTACTCACCGGCGGCGGAGTTGGAGTGGCGCGGTTACGCCACCGTGAGCGCAGTGTCGATTTTGCGGCGGAATCACGTGATATAGCCGTTCAGGTGGCTTGCCCCGGCCAACATCGCTGTCGCGCGCATGGTCAGCGCCGTCTGCCGCTGGGCGATGGCCGCGCGCAGGGCGTCCGTGCTGCCTGATCCGCGCAGTTCCTGGAGGATGGGCTTGATCATCGGCAGGGGATAGTGGCCGTTGCGCAGCATCTGGATCATCCGGGCGTGCCGGATGTCGGCCGGGCCGTAGGTCCGGTACTTCGTCCCTGGAGTCCGCTGTGGACTGAGTAGCCCGGCCGCCTCCCACACGCGCAGAGCGGACGTGCGGACGCCGAGGAAGGCCGCGACCTCGCCGATGCGCATGTCCGAATGCGGCGGCGTGGCCGACGGTTGCCCGGCGATTGTTTCGAGCGCTTTGCCCACCGCCTGCAGGGATTGGCGCTGCTCATGCAGGGCCGCGTGGCTGGCGTCGATGAGCGCCAACGCCTTGGGCACGTCTCGCGCGTTGACGGCCTGCATGATCGCCTGCGCGGTTTCGCCGCCGTAGCCCCTTGCCAACGCGCGATAGGTGAGCAGAGCCTGGAGGTGGCGGGTGTCGAAGGTGCGGTAGCCGGACGGCGTCCGCGGGGCGGCGGGCAGCACACCGGCGTCCGCGTAGTTGCGGACCGCCTGAGTCGAGATTCCCGCCTCCCTGGCCAGGTCGATCGGTCGCATGGCTTCACCTCCGTGTTTGAAGGTTACCGCCCTGAAAGCGGTATTCAACTGTGGGGTTCCGGGAAAAGTTTCAACATTGAACTTCAATGAAATACTTGAAGCCATGAATGTTGTCGAAACCCATGGTCTGCGAATGCGATACGGGCCGGTCGATGTGCTGTGTGGCGTGGACATCCACCTCGCGCGCGGAGAGGTACTGGCTCTGCTCGGCCCGAACGGCGCCGGTAAGACGACCACTGTCGAAATCCTGGCCGGATTCCGGAAACGCACCGGCGGAGACGTGACAGTACTCGGCGCCGACCCGGGTAGCGGAAACGAGAAGTGGCGGGCCCGGCTGGGTATCGTCCTGCAGTCCTGGCGTGATCACGGGAAATGGCGCGTCGGCGAACTGCTCGGTCACATCGCCCGCTACTACACGCCTTATGGGACACCCTACGCGGTCGGTGATCTGCTTGACCTCATTGGACTGACCGGGCAGGCCAAGACTCCGATCGCGCTGCTGTCCGGTGGGCAGCGACGTCGGCTGGACGTGGCCATCGGCCTGGTCGGCCGCCCTGAGCTGCTGTTCCTCGACGAGCCGACAGTCGGGTTCGATCCTGAGGCGCGGCAGGACTTCCACGAGTTGGTGCGCCGGCTGGACACCACAATCCTGCTGACCACCCACGACCTCGCCGAAGCCGGGAAACTGGCGGACCGGATCATGATCCTGGCCGGTGGCGGGATTGCCGCATCCGGTACAGCCGCTGAGCTCGCCGCCCAGATCTCCGGAAAGTCCGAGGTCCGCTACCGCCGCGGTGATCGGTCCTATGCGGACTCGGTGGACGATGCGACCGATCACGTACGGAACCTGTTCTCTGAATATGACAAGGAAATCCAGGACCTCGAGGTACGCCGGGTCAGTCTGGAGGACGTCTACCTGTCCATGGTCCGCCAGTTCGAGTCGGGGGTAAGCGCATGACGCAGGTCCAAGCAGTCAGGGCTGGTCTGCAGCGGGGGTGGATTGAATGCAGGCAGTCGATGACCAATCCCGGGGAGATGCTTGGCTGGGTGTGGCCGTCGGTCATTCCCCTGGTAGTGCTGTACACATTGCGCGGGACCGCAGTTCCTGGCACCAACTTTTCCATTGGTTCACAGGCGATTCCGGGCATTCTCGGCATGAATGTCGTGCTGATCGGGATGATGGGCCTGGCGATGGCGCTGATGATGGACCAGATGGACGGTACTTTGTTGCGCTCCAAGGCGATTCCGAACGGAGTGACCGGGTATCTGACCGGCCGGATAGTCGGTCAGTCTGCGATCACTGCCGCCGTTCTGGTGATCCTGCTTGTTCCGTGCGCGTTTCTCTTCGGCGGCCTGTCGCTCGGCAGCCCGCAGTCATGGCTCATGCTGATCTGGGTGCTTTTTCTCGGCCTGATCGCGACTTTGCCGATCGGCGCGGTGATCGGCTCATTGCTGCGCAGCCCGCAGAGTCTCAGCTTCGGCACCTTGCTGATCACTTTGCTGGTGCTGGTCTCCGGCGTGTTCTACCCGATTACCGCACTGCCTGAATGGCTGCAGTGGGCCGGTCAACTGCTGCCGATCTACTGGCTCGGCCTGGGGATGCGGGCAGCCCTGCTGCCGGATTCGCTCGCCGTCGCCGAGATCGGCCAGTCCTGGCGCCACCTGGAGACTGTCGGGGTGCTCGGCGCGTGGGCCGCGATCGGATTCGTGGTGGCTCCGATCGTGTTGCGCCGGGTGATACGGCGTTAGCACTTACCGGTGATGTCGCGTCAGTCAAAAGGATGACGCGCGGGTAAGTGGGGCCGCGCCAGAATCGGCTGAGTGAGGGTACTTCTCGTCGCCGCGTTGATCACTGCTGTCAGTCCGGTCACCGCTGGAGGTCCGGCCGCCCCGCCGGTCAACAGCCTTGTGGCGCAAGCAGATGCTGCGTCGACACCGCGTTTGGGCTGGGCGCCGTGCACTGAGCATGGGCTGGAGCGCTACGAATGCGCGATCGCTGATGTTCCCCTCGACTACGCCAGGCCACGCGGCGTCAAGAGGGGGCTGGCGGTGCTCCGGCAGCGGGCGACGTCGCCTCATGAGAGGATCGGCACGTTGTTCACGGCCGTCGGTGGGCCAGGCGGTTCTGGCCTCAGTGCGGCCAAAGACGGTCTGCTGTCCGGGGAACTCGCCGCGAGGTTCGACATTGTCGCCTTTGACCAGCGGGGGATCGGCCGAAGTGGACAGATTCACTGCTTCGCGTCAGCCGCCGAACAGGAGCAGTTCTGGGCCGACTTGCCGCAACCTCCGGCGAACCCGGCCGAGGAACGTCAGGCCACGCGGGCAAGCCGGACGATCGCGGCGAAGTGCTCGCGGCAGAGTCAGCATCTGACCACTGTGGACGCTGCTCGTGACCTGGATCTTCTTCGCCGCGCTGTCGGCGACTCGAAACTGACGTACACCGGTGGCTCCTACGCCAGTTACCTCGGTGAGGTCTATGGTGCCCTGTTCGGTGACCGAGTCCGTGCCCTGCAGCTCAACGCCATGATCGATCCCACTGCATACACGAACGACGCACTCGGCCTGTTGTGGGATCGCTCGGCGGGCACTGAGGAGGTCTTCCGCGAGTTCGCCCGGTACTGCACCGCACCCGGATGTGCCTTCGCGGGCCCGGATGTCCTCGGCCGCAACGCCCGTCTGCTTGACCGGCTCCGCGAGGCGCCGATCACTGTGGGACAAGGAAAGGACGCGCTGCAGGTCCGGTATCGCTATGTCGTTCCGGCTCATGCCTCGTTGCTCTACGACACCCAGCACGGCTGGCCCGCCTTGGGAACGCTGCTTGCCGAGCTGGAGAAAGGCCCGGCCGGGTCCGCGCAGACGGTCAAGGACATCCTGAGCGCGGCGGTGTCCCGGCCGGACTTCCTGGACTCGTTCATCGCCATCTCATGCGTGGACGTCGGCGTTCCGCGGGTTCCCGGGCTTTGGTCCACTATGGCCGAATCGTTCGACGTCCACGCCCCGCACTACGGCAGGCACTGGCTTTACCTCGCTTTGCCTTGTGCCACTTGGCAGACTCCGCCCCAGCGGTACACCGGCTCGTGGCGGCTGCGGTCGGCCACGCCCGCTCTGCTGATCAACAACCGGTTCGACCCGGTGACGCCGTTGTCCTCGGCGCGAAACGCACTGCGGGAGCTCGGGAACGCGCGGCTTGTCGTGGTCGAGGGACACGGCCACGACATCACCGGATCGTGTACCGATCGGCTCCGATCGCAGTACTTGATCGACCTGAAGCTGCCCGCGCCCGGCACGAGCTGCCGGCCCGACCGGCCGCCGTTCGGCACTCAGGCAAACCGGTTGTGACGTGGCGGACCGGCGGGTAGGAATGACTGGTGATCACTCTTGGCGCTGTGTTCCGTCCCCAGTTTCCGCCCGAACGCCTGCGTGACGTGGCCCGCGCGGCCGACGAATCCGGTCTGGACCAGTTGTGGCTGTGGGAGGACTGCTTCCTGGAGAGCGGGATCGCCGCCGCGTCGGCCGCGTTGGCGTGGACCGAACGGCTGCGGGTCGGGATCGGCCTGATGCCGGTGCCGTTCCGCAATGCCGCGCTGACCGCGATGGAGATCGCCACCATCGAACGGCTGTTCCCAGGCCGATTCCTCCCAGGCGTCGGCCACGGTGTGCAGGACTGGATGCAACAGGTCGGCGCACGGGTCGAGTCGCCGGTCACGTTGCTGCGTGAGCACCTCCTGGCAATGCGTGCGCTCCTGGCCGGCGAGACTGTGACAACGCAGGGCCGTTACGTGAACCTCGACAAGGTTGCGCTCGACTGGCCACCTGTGAGCAAACCCGCAGTGTTCGCGGGAGCGACGGGCCCACGGTCGATCAAGCTGTGCGGCGAGGCAGCGGACGGCACAATCCTCACGGCCAGCACGTCAGTCGAAGGCGTACGCGAAGCGCGCCGTCTGATAGACGAAGGACGCGCCACGGCCGGGCGGACGGACAAGCACGAAGTGGTGGTCTACCTGTTGACCGCCACCGGGCCGGACGCCGCCGAACGGCTCAATGCCGACCCGGACGCACCGGGTGCTGGTGTCGCGGGCGATGCGGGCACGGTCGCGGAGGCCGTTCAGCGCTACGCCGAAGCTGGCGCCGACACGGTTGTCCTCCAGCCCACGGCGGACGAACCTGATCCGGAAGGGTTTGTCCGGTTCGTGGCCGAATCGGTTCGGCCACGAATATAAGAGTCTGCTTACACGCAAGCTATACTCTGCGTTATGACCGACCGGCCGTTGACCGCGCGCGAAGAAGTGCTGTGGCGCGCGATCCAACGGCTGACGGTCTCGTTGCCGCGTGCGTTGGACGACGATCTGTTGCGGTCCACCGGCCTGTCGCTGACGGACTACGCAGTGTTGATGCACCTGTCCGAAGCTGAGCACCACATGCTGCGGATGGCCGACCTCGCCCTGGCGACAGCGCTGTCGGCCAGCAGGATCACCCGTGTCGTGGAGAACCTCCAGTCGCGCGGCCTGGTGGTCAAGCGGCGCTGCGACGGCGACGGCCGTGGGTACAACGCCATGCTGACACCGGAAGGCATGCAGCGGCTGAAAGCGGCATACCCGGCGCATCTGGCCAGCGCCCGGCGGCGCGTGATCGACCAGATCGCGCCCGACCTGATCGCTACCGTGGGTGAGCAACTCGTCCGGGTGGCCGAGAGCATCCACTCCGACTGCAGGCGTCAGATCTAGAGTTTCGGGTATTTGCCAGTCAACGTGATGGCTTCGTGATGCGTCCTATGGCTGTGCTGGACGAGTTATCGACAAGATCGGGAAAGCGTCAGACCCGGGAAATCCCGGCTGTCACGGCGATCGATCATCTGGTGGACGCAGGCGGTGGCCACAGTGGCCGATCTGGTGCCGGCCGTGCCGGGACTCGGCTGATCAGGTGGATTTCGCGCCGCAATCGGCCTGTGGCAACAAAGGCTTGGCACGGTGTAGCAGTGTCCACTCGCATCGTGAGTCTGGTTGTGACGCTGGGGGTCAGCCTCGGACTGCTGACGGGGATCGCGACCGCCACCGCCGAGCCCGCACCTGTGCTGGGCCCGGCCCAGGGGGATTCGCTGCATCTGATGTCGTTCAACCTGCGGTTCGCCGCCAACACAGGGCCGAACTCCTGGCGGCAGCGGCGTGCGGTGATGGCTGAACTTCTCAACCGCGAACTGCCCACTGTGCTCGGTACGCAGGAAGGGCTGTCCGGGCAGTTGCAGGACATCGACCGTGACCTGCCGCCGCGCTACGACTGGATCGGGGTGGGCAGGGAAGGCGGCAATCGCGGCGAGTTCACCGCGATCTTCTACGACACCGAACGGCTCTCGTTGCGGGAATCCGGGCAGTTCTGGCTTTCCGACACGCCATCGGTGGTCGGTTCGATCACTTGGGGCAACGTCGTTCCCCGGATGGTGACCGTGGCGCGGTTCACCGATCGGCGCACCGGCAAGGAGTTCTTCGCTGTCAACACACATTTCGACAACAAGTCGGAGAACGCCAGTCAACGCAGTGCGGAGCTGGTCCGCAACAGGATCGCCCGGCTCGCGCCGGGGCTGCCGGTCCTGCTGCTGGGTGATTTCAACGATCCCGCCGGCAACGCGCCCAGCTATGACACCCTGGTGACCAAAGGCGGGATGACCGACTCGTGGCTCGCCGCGACCCGGCAGGCCACCCCCCTTTACGCCACTTACCACGGGTATCGCCGCATACGGCCCAACGGCTACCGGATCGACTGGATCCTGACCAAGGGCAATGTCACCGTGAACGCGGCCGGTATCAACACCTTCGCCAAGGACGGCCAGTACCCGTCGGATCATTTCCCGATCCAGGCCATGGTCACCCTGCGATAGCCACATCAGCCCGGCCTTTGCTCCAGAGAAGGGAAGCCGGTGCGGCCAGAGGGCCGCACCGGCTGTGGTGGGAGGATCAGCCAAGGAAGACCGAGGCGAGCTTGTTGTCGAAGTCGACCTTCGCCAGATCGGTGACGTCCCCGTCGACCACCAGCGACTTGCCCTTGCAGTCCTTCTCAGTCCACAGCTTCAGCGAACCGGAGGCGGACACCGAGGAGGTCACGCCGGGCCTGGACAGGTTCTGGCAGCCCTTGCCGCCGACGCCCTGTGACGGGCCGTTGTCGCTGAAGTTGGCGTCGTCAAAGAGAACCGCGCTCGTGGCCTTGGGGCCGTTGGCAGGCGGCGGGGTGGTCGGGTTCGGGGTCTGGGCAGGGGCACCGGCCTTCTTGCCGTCCGGCGTGACGCCGAACCACGTGCCGCCCACGCCCTGGCCGAGCGTGTCGCCCGGCTTCTTGTCCTTGTTGAAGCGGTAGACCGGCCAGCCGCCGATGGTCACCTGCAGCTCACCGTTGTCCCGCTTGACCACGCCGACGTCCGCCTTCTTGATGCCGGCGATGAAGATCCGGCTGCCCGGCGAGACTGTCACCGGCGGCCATGTCACCGCGCAGTCACCGTTGCAATTGGACTTCGATGGTTTCGCGGTGTCCTTGTCGAACCGGTAAAGCGTCAGCCCGGCGCCGTTGACGACCACCGGATTGAGCTCACCGGCCTTGCTTGCCTTGAGCTGTACCCATTTGCTCGCGACATTCCTGGCCGCGGTGTTCAGGGTGCCGTCGGAGCCCTTGGCCCAGTCACCGGTGTCGGCCGGGGCGTTGTTGGACTTCGCCGTGCCGGACAACAGCGTCAGGTTTTCCAGGCCGCTCTGATCGACCTGCTCGGTCGCGGCCTTCTCGTCGACACCCGCCGAGGTGGCGACACCGGATTCGTTGCCACAAGCCGAAAGGGCCGCGACGCCGACCGTGATGAGGGCAGCAAAGGACACAACATGCTTACGCACCATGGGATTTCACTCCAGAGAGGCTGGGGTTCCGGCCTGCTGCCGACCCGCTCGGGCCAAGACACGCGGCTCGCCCCAGAACGGTTCACACATTCTTCGAGTGGTCTGGGTCACACTCGTTTGTCAGCAGGGTGAGAGCCGGTTCAGGCAGCCGGCTACCTGTGCCATCAAGGAATCCGGCATCACGTCGATGTACATCGCGTGGTCGGTGGTCGGGCTGCGGCGCTCCTCAGGGAAGGAATCGATCGCGTACCGGGCGCCGGCGGGGACGTCGTATGCCACCTCGATGTGCAACTGCGGCACGGGAAAGGTGCCGATCGCGCAGACGCCGCCGCCCGTGGGGAACGTCAGGTGGCTGCGGTGCAGCTGGCTGTCGGTGTTCTTGCCGTCCCAGCAGCTGGGGAAGTCGAAGATCCGCACCACTTGCTGGCCGGTCGCGCATCGCGGATAGCGGTTGGTGACACGGCTGCGATCGCCGGAGCAGCTCCATTGCACGCGCTCGGCGTGTTGACCGTTCTGTGACACGGCAACCGGGTTGCCGGTTATGGTGCGCAGAAACCGAGGCATCGCAACGACATTGCTTGCCGGATTGCCGCGATATTCGATGCGTACCGAAGCGGGCGGCAAGATCTTGCCGTGATTGCCGTCCATGCCGCCGCCGGTGGCATGCGCATCGTCGCCTTGTTGCTCCGTCAGGCGTAGGACGGGCCAGTAATAGGTGGAGCGGTCATCGAGTTGGCAGGTTGTCGCCGCGGCGGCGAGGCTTTGGTCCGTGGAGAAGGCGTCTGTCGAAAGATTCCCCACATACTCGTGGGTGTGGTGGGCGCCTGCCGGGATCTGTGGCTGGGCGACCACGTTGTCCGCGTTGCGGTGGCCGGTCTCGTTGCGTCCGCATTCGGAGACCCATGTACTCGGTTCGGGTGAAGTCCGGGCCTGCTGCTGCACCTGGCTGATCTCGATGTAGTCCGAATCGCCGCCCTCGGTACTGCAGGCGCCGGACAGGGTGGAAATACTGCACAGCACGGCTGTCAGTGCGCCACGTAACCCCACGGCTGATCCTCGCACATCCGGCTACTGTGATGCACATCACAATATTCCGAGTGAGCCTGTTGGGAACGAGACGCGTGTAGGGCGAGTACTCGAGGGGACTCCCGAAGGCAGGGAGCCGGTGGAGGTGTGAACGGATGGGCGGGTTCGGGACTCGTCACCGCCAAGTCGCAGACGAGGCGCTGATCCGGTCGTTGTTCGAGGAACACGGCCGGGCCATGCTCGCCTACGCGACGCGGCTGACCGGTGAACGGGCCACGGCCGAGGATGTCGTTCAGGAGGCGTTGATCCGGGCGTGGAAACACCCGGACGCCTTGGTCAACGGCAAGGGCTCGGTGCGTGGCTGGCTGCTCACGGTGGTGCGCAACATCATCACCGACAACGTCAGAGCCCGCAACGCCCGGCCGAAGGAAGTGGCCGAATCACCGGCCGCGGTACCGATTGAACGTGACCACGCCGACAAGGTGGTCAACTCGATGGTTGTGCTGGACGCACTGGACCAACTGCCGGCTGTCCATCGATCTGTGCTCGTCGAGATCTATGTCCGTGGGCAGAGCGTGAACGAGGCCGCGGAGACGCTCGGCATACCGCCGGGCACCGTGAAATCGAGGTCCTACTACGCCCTACGCGCGTTACGCGACATGTTCTCCACACGCGGCGCCGGAATGGAAGGAGTGGCCTGATGACAATGTCCGAACAGCACGTGGACATCGACGCCTATGTCGCCGGGCAGCTTGCACCCGACCAGGTCGCCGAAGTGGAGCAGCACATCGCCGGGTGCGAGGAGTGCCGGCAGGAGACAGACACATTGCGCGAGATGCAGGAGTTTCTGGGCGAAGTGCCGCCAGAGGCACTGCTGGAGGGCTACCCGGAGGACGCGGACCTGGTGCTGCAACGCACTTTGCGCCGCATGCGCTCGGAGTCAACGGCGGCCAAGCGCCGGTCCGGCTTTCTCACCGCCGCCGCCGCGGTGGTCGTCGCGGCCGCCCTGGTCACCGGTGGCGTCTTCGTCGGCCAGTCCACCAGCACAGAACAGCCGCCGATCGCGGGCGGCGCACCCCCGGGCCCGACCGCGACCCAGCCGGCCGGGGTGCGTTTCGCCAGCTCGACCGACCCCGAAACCGGCGCACGGATCACTGTGCGGGTCACCCCGGCGGCGGGCTGGGTCCGGCTCAACGCCGCCGTCAGCGGAATTCCCGCAGGTGAGAAGTGCCGCCTGATCGTGGTCAGCAAGGACGGCACCCACGAATCCGCGGGCAGCTGGGTCGTGCCCAGCAAGGAGATCGCCGAGGGCACGACCCTCGACGGTTCCGCCCTGATCAACGCCAAGGACGTCACCGCTGTCATCGTCGAGAACACCGACGGGAAGAGATACGTCAGCACCAGCGTCTAACAAGACGTGTGCTTGTCCGTCCCGCGTAGGGGGCGGGACGGGCAAGCACACTCCACCTCGTTACGGAGCCCACGGCGTGACGGCTGACCAGCTGACATCGGCGGGGTAGGAGTTGGGGTTGTCGTAGGGGTGGGGGCCTGCGTTGGAGGCGACCCAGACTTCGGCGGCGTAGTGGCGGACGTTAGTGCCGAGTTCGTTGATCGAGGCGAGCCGGACGCTGCCTGGCGTTGCCCCTGGCTGGGCGCAGAAGGTGGCGTCGCGGCGATAGAGGTCCGAGTTCTCGGACGGGTTGAGGCGGACGCGGAACGCCGAGTGCCGCAGGTAGTTGTTCGCGAAGTTGCGGGCCTCGAACGAATAGCACGACGGGTCGGCCAGACCCGGGCGGACGACGAACGAGGCATCGGCTTTCAGCAGGGCCGGGCTGCCGCTGTTGACCACGTCGGTCCTGGCCAGGCCGTTCTGATGACGCAGGAATCGATCGGTGAAGCCGGGCGTGGTGACCTGGAACGACTGGACCGAGTTGACCGGAAGGCTCGCACCGCTGCGCCACAGCGGAACTGTGGCGGCCCAGGTCGTGTCCTCGGCGAAGGTCGAGGGCGTGTCCCACGGGTTCGGGCCGCCGGGCCGCGCCAGGTAGACCATCTCGTTGAAGTGCCGGATGTACGAGCCGCGGACGTCGAAGGACTCCAGGGCTGTCGCGCCGGAACCGGACCGGGCGCAGAACGTGGCGTTCCCGGCGAAGGCGGCGGACCCGTCGTTGAGGTCCTTACGGATCCGCGAGTACTCGTGCCGCAGGTACTCGCCCGGGAAGTTACGGGACTCGAAGGACAGGCACGACGCGTCGGCCAGGCCGGGCCGCGCCCAGAACGTGCTGTCCAGCTTGGACACATCGCCACTGTCCACGTCTGTACGGGCGAAGCTGCCCCGGTGGCGCAGATACCGGTTCGTGTAACCCGGCGTGGTGACCCGCAGCGAGACCAGCTCACCACGTCCGACCTCGGTGCCCGCGGCCTTGGCGAGCACCTCCAGGTTGACCTGACGCACCCGGTCCTCGGTCATCTTCAGGATGCGGCGGTCGTAGGTGTAGAACCCGTTGACCTCGTTCTCCACGTCGTACGGCTCGGTGTAGACCGACCCGGACAGGCCCCGGGTCTGCACGAACCGGCCGACCTCCCTGGTGATCTCCACATAGCGGTTGGTCAACGACGTCTCGTCCGGGAACAGCTCGCCGTACGCGAACCCGGCGCCAGGCTGCCACTCGTGCCCCACCATGCGGCGCCCGAGCCCGCCGTACTCACCGAGCACCGCGACCCTGGAAGTGGACGGAACCCTTGTGCCACTGGACATCTGATACGCGTGGTCGTCGACGATGTCGCCGTTGGCAGGCTCCGGATCGGAGACACAGCAGTTGGAGCCGGAGTTGTGGTTGATCAGCCTGGTCGAGTCGATCGAACGGACCAGGTCGACGATGCGCTGGTTGTCGTACTCGCCCCAGCCCTCGTTGAACGGGACCCACTGCACGATCGACGTGATTCCCTTGAGCTGATTGATGATCCGGCCCAGCTCCGACTCGTAGTTCGCGTGGCTGCGGGCGGGTGTGTCGTCGACCGCGTCCAGTGCCGGCATGTCCTGCCAGACCATCAGGCCGAGCCGGTCGGCCCAGTAGAACCAGCGGGCCGGTTCGACCTTGATGTGCTTGCGGACCATGTTGAAGCCCAACGCCTTCTGGCGTTCCAGGTCGAAGCGCAGGGCCTCGTCGGTCGGCGCGGTGTAGATGCCGTCCGGCCAGTAACCCTGGTCGAGCGTGCCCAGCTGGAAGACGAACTTCCCGTTGAGCATCGGCCGCAGCACCCCGCCGGACACAGCTTTGCCGAGCGACCGCATCCCGAAGTACCCGGTGACAGTGTCGCCGCCGGTCAGCATGGTGACGCGCAGGTCGTACAGGAACGGGTCGTCCGGCGACCACAGACGGGCGTTCGGGACCGGGATCCGGATGTTCGCACCGACCGAGCCGGTCATGCTGCCGACGACCGTGCCACCGGTCAGCACCTCTGCCCGCACCTGTCCGGCCGAGCCCTGCACCACCAGGTCCAACGCGCCGGCACCCGGATTCGGTGTGGTGTCCAGGCGCGTGATGTGGTTGGCGTTGACCGGTTCCAGCCACACGGTCTGCCAGATCCCGGATGCGGCCGTGTAGAAGATGCCGCTGGGATCGCGGCGTTGTTTGCCGATCGGGAACGTGCTGCCGTCGACCGGCGAGTACGCACCCACGATGATCTCGTTGGCACCGGCTCGCAGCGCGCCGGTGATGTCGAAGGAGAACGCGTCGAATCCGCCGGTGTGGGTGCCGACCTGGGTCCCGTTCACCCAGACCCGGGTCTCCCAGGTGACCGCGCCGAAGTTGAGCCTGACCCGGCGTCCGTCCCATGTGGATGGAACGGTGAAGGTGCGGCGGTAGAACATATTGTCCTCGTGCCGCATGATCCCCGACAACGCGGACTCGATCGGATACGGCACCAGCACGCCTTCCGGCAGCGTCTGGCCGATCGGCGGCGTGCTGTTCTCCGGCGTGCCCCGGAACTCCCAGACTCCGTTGAGGTTGAGCCATTCCGAGCGGACGAGCTGCGGGCGCGGATACTCGGGCAGGGCGTTGGCCGGCGAGACCTGACTGGTCCACGGTGTGGTCAAGGGCGGCGTCTTCGGCGTCCACGTGGCAGCGGACGCGGCAGGCGCCACCAGTGCCGCGGTCACGAGCAACAGGCCCGTGACCGCGCCGAGCACTTGGCGACGGAACATCGATGACTCCAGGGGTCGCAGGGGTTAAAGCAGTGCGCTCAAGGCGCTGGCCTGGGTGCGCCAGTCGGTCTGGTTGGGACTGCCGCCGGCCCAGCGCTGGCCGATCCGGTTGAGCGGATCCCGGTCCGCCGCCCAGATCGAGGCCGACTGCCGGGCGGTGAACTGCTGGTGGCCGAGCTCGGCGAGGTACCGCATGAAGATACCTTTGAACTGCTTCTGGTTGTCGTCACACGAACTCGTGCCGATGTCACACGATTCGGTGAGAATCCCGTTGCGTGTCAGGCCGGTGACCGCGGAATCGGCCAGCCGCCGGGCGGTGTCGAGTAGCCGCGTCTCACCGGTCGCGCGCCACACCTCCATCAGCCCTCCGATCGCCAGACCTTGGTTGTACGTCCAGACTGTCTGGCCGTTGTTACGGCAGTCCTGGGTGAGGCCGTCGTTGACCAGCCCGGCGGAGTTGATCATCCCGCTGGCCAGGTACCAGTCCGCCGCGGTCCGCGCACGTTGCAGCCACACGGAATCACCCGGTGTACGCCTGTGCACGGCCGCGCTCAGCCGGAGGTACAAGCCGCTGGTGACCGCGTTCTTGTACGTACGCTCGCGGCTCCACCAAACCCCGCCGCCGCAAGTGCTTGGGTCCCAGTACTGGTGCAGGTAGCCGGCGATGGTTGTTGCCATGCTCAGATACCGTGCGTCGCCGGTGTGGTCGTAGGCGGCCACCCATGCCAGGCCCCACCACCCGGCGTCGTCGACCGCCCGGCTGATGAAGTTGCCCTCGATCGGGTCCGTACCACGCTGACCGGCTGGGAAGGTCCCGCGGTTGACATCGAAGGTCCGCGCGATAACCCAGTCGTACTGCCGGTTTCCGGTCCGTGCCGCATAGTCGGTCAACGAGGTGAGGGTGGCAGCCGAGTTCCACCAACTGCTCGGCCACCATGCCTGTACGGGATCGTAGGAGTACATCAGCGCGTCCGCTGCGGCGAACGAACGACTGGGAACCGGCCGGGCCCAGGCCGTACAGCTGCCCTGGGCGTGGCCGGATTCCCTGCCACAGGCCCGGACCGCGCCGCCGTAGTGCCGGCCGCGAGGGTCGCGGGTGGCGAACATCGTGGTTCTGGCCGAAGTCGCCGCTGCCGGTGTAGAGGTCCGGCCCAGCGACGAACCACCAGGCCAGCTGACACCCGCGTCCCACGACCGGTCGAGCCAGATCTCGTCACCCGCGCCGCCCGCTTCGATGCTGCCCCAGGCCATCCCGTTCTGGTCGGTGTACAACCTGATGACCCGCCCGAACAACGTCGTCGGCGCAACCGGCTGGACGGGATCGACTGCCTGCGAGGCATCCGTTCTGTCGCAACGGACATCGCAGACCGTTGGATAGATCCAGTCCGTGCACGCGACCGCACGCGCGTCGCCACAGGCCCGGATCAGGCCGCGCCGATGCGCGCCCGGATCGGAGATGTTGTACATCAAGGTCCGTGTCCCGGTCCACGTTCCTGGGATGCTTGCCTTGCCCAGCAAGCCTTCCCAGGTCGCGCCGCCGTCCCACGACCGGTCCAGCCATACGGAGTCACCGGTCACGCCGTTGTCGATGCTGCCCCAGGCCATTCCATCCGCGTCGGAGACGTGCAGCACCAGGCGTCTGCCGTTGATCTGACGTTCCGGCACGGGAAACGTCTCCTGCTTGACCCTGGACGGATCCAAGGTGTCGCAGGACAGGAAGCACACAGTCGTCGCGGGTGTCACGGCCGGAGCCGTTGAAACCACCATCGCCAGGATGAGTGCCTTGATCACCACAGCCGCCATGGGCCGGCTGTGGCTCTGACGAACGCATGACGGCGTGACGACGACATTGTCGGGCCTCCAGGTGCAGGGGGAGCCTGGTGCGCGTTGATCGTAGCGTTCTTACAACGTTGTGCCAACGTTGTAAACGAAGATCACTCTGACGTCGCAGGCCGTTGGTGTGCCAGTGTGCAAGCAGTGGACCTGCTGAAAGAGGAGTGCTGATGGACGTGCGGGCGCTGGACGCGGCGGACGAACTGGCCGAGTTCGCCAACCGTTTCCTGCCGATCGGGGACCCCGGTGTGGTGGCCTACCTCGACGGCAATTCGCTCGGCCGTCCTCCGACCGCGACGCTCAACCGGCTGCACCAGCTCGTGACCCACGAGTGGGGGACCAGGATGATCCGGTCCTGGGAAGAAGGCTGGATGCAGCTGCCGGAACAGGTCGGTGACCTGCTGGGCTCCACGGCGCTCGGCGCGGCGCCCGGCCAGGTGATCGTGGCCGACTCGACCACGATCTGTCTGCACAAGGTGCTGCGCGCCGCCGTCGCCATGCGGCCGGGGCGGCCCGAACTCGTGACCGACACCGACAATTTCCCGACGGATCGCTATGTCGTGCAGGCGATTGCCGCGCAACTAGGTCTGACTGTGCGGTGGATCGAGTCCGACCCTGCCGGTGGCGTCCGTCCCGAGCAGGTCGCCGAGGTTGTCGGCGATGTAACGGCGGCAGTGACTTTCTCTCATGTCGCCTACCGCTCGGCCTTCATCGCCGACATGGCCGCGATCAACGACGTCGCGCACGCCGCAGGCGCAGTGACGGTGTGGGACCTCTGTCATAGCGCCGGTTCGATTCCCGTGCGGCTCGACGCGACCGGAACGGACTTCGCTGTCGGCTGCACCTACAAGTTCCTCAACGCGGGGCCGGGCGCCCCGGCCTTTCTCTACGTACGCGCCGAGCACCACGACGAGCTGCAAACCCCGTTGGCGGGCTGGATCGGCAACGAGGACGTCTTCGAAATGGGCCCGGTGTACCGGCCTGCCAAAGGAATCCGGCGAATGCTGTCCGGCACACCCAACGTCCTTGGCCTGGCCGCGGTCGAGGAAGGCGTGAAACTGCTCGCCGAAGCCGGGATCGACCGCGTACGGGCGAAGTCGACGGCGTTGACGCGCCTGGCCATCGAACTCGCCGACGAATGGCTCCCGGACTTCACCGTCGCCTCACCCCGCGAGGACGAGATCCGCGGCGGGCACGTGACAATCACCCACCCGGACGCCGAAAACCTCGCCCCACTCCTGATCGCCAACGGGGTGATCGTCGATTTCCGGCAGCCGGACGGAATCCGGATCGGCCTGTCACCGCTGTCGACCAGCTTCACCGGACTGCACGCCGCGATGGCAAGGATCAGGGATCTGACCGCCCCGCAGTAGGGCACGTCTTTCCCGGTCGGCTGGTGTGAGTACCTCGATTACTCAAGCCAACGCTCCTGGTCACGAGTAGGAAGGATCACGGCGCGCCGACCCGCGGAAACGAACTCTCTGGAGGTATCCCACATGCTTGTCAGGGACCGATTTCACAGCATCAGCATGAGCGCCGCGTTAGCCGTGGTCGCTGTGCTGGCGGCGCTTGTCACAGCGGCTCCGGCCAACGCCGCGCCGCAGGCCTCAAGACTCACCCTTGATGCGGTCGCGGCCAAGGACGCCCCACGAGGCGCTGTCGAACTGTCGTCGGCCGGCGGGGGAATCCTGACGACCTGCGTGCTCGACCCCGGCACCCCGGTGCGTAGAGGATCGCAGGTCGTGGCTGATGCCAAGGTCACTTGCGGCGGCCAGGTGTTTTCCATCGATCTCGGAGTTCTCCTGGTCTACAAAGGCAAGCCGGTCGGAGATGGCACACAGGGCACGTCCGGATCTCCCACCTCAGGTTTCGGCCTGTCGGACATCGAGAACTGCCGTAACGGGATGTGGCAGAGCTACGCGATCGGCATCGTCGTGTTCCTCAACGGAACGCCACCGGCCATTGCAAGGGAAGCTCTTGGGCCACAAGTGAACATCACCTGCTGACAACTGAGTGAGGGATCATGGCTCCGGGCCGCCCATCGGTGGCCCGGAGCCATGATCGCTGTTGGTTGTGTTCCAGTGCGTCAGCGTCGTGGGGCCTGACGGTTCAGAGCGCTTTCAGCGGGATGACGTAATGGATGAAGCCCCTGTTCTCGGCCACCTTGTCGTACAGCAGACGAGCTGTGTGGTTGTCCTGTTTGGTGTGCCAGTACACGCGTGAGCAGCCTTGCTCGTCGGCCCAGTCGCGGACCGCTTCGATGAGCTGCCGGGCCACGCCTCGGCCGCGGACCTCCGGCGCGGTGAACAGGTCCTGCAGGTAGCAGACATCGGGCGAGGTTGTGCTGGCGTGGACCAGGAAATGCACGATGCCGACCAGACGGCCGTCGAGCCGTGCGCCCAGCGCGTGCATCCTGGTGCCGTCCTGGAACTCCCGCCACGCACGGTCGTAGCGGTCCGTGGGCAGGACGCGTTCGTAGAACGTGTTGTATCCCTCGAACAGGCCCTCCCAAGCGGGCCGGTCATCGGGTGCCAGGGTGTCGATGGTGATCATGTACTGGATCTAACCCGTCAACAGAGCCCGGCGTCGTGGCCTATTCTTCTACAGAACATTGACGCGAGCCGTAACTTCTGTAGAAAATGATGGGGTACCTTCGTAGCCGAGGAGGCCCCATGGATGTTTCCTTCGACGCGCACCCGAGCGGCTATCGGCACTGGACGCTGCGGGTCGAAGGGGTGATCGCGTGGCTGGTCCTGGACGTCGACGAGGCCGGCGGCATCGTCGAGGGCTACGAGCTCAAACTGAACTCGTACGACCTGGGTGTGGACATCGAGCTCTACGACGCCGTCCAGCGGCTGCGGTTCGAGCATCCGGAGGTCCGCACGGTCATCCTGACCAGCGGCAAGGACAAGGTGTTCTGCGCGGGAGCCAACATCCGGATGCTCGCGGCATCGGCGCACGAGTGGAAGGTCAACTTCTGCAAGTTCACCAATGAGACCCGCAACGCCATGGAGGACTTCACCGGGCAGACCTACCTCGCGGCGGTGAACGGCTCGTGCGCGGGCGGCGGCTACGAGATGGCCTTGGCCTGCGAGCACATTCTGCTGGTCGACGACAACTCGTCGGCGGTCTCGTTGCCTGAGGTGCCGTTGCTTGGCGTGCTGCCTGGCACGGGCGGGCTGACCCGAGTTGTGGACAAGCGCAGGGTGCGTAAGGACCTTGCCGACGTGTTCGCGACCAGGTCCGACGGCGTGAAAGGCAAGACCGCCCTGGAATGGCGGCTGGTGGACGAACTGGCCGCGCCGCGCCAGTTCGAGGAGGCCACGCGGCAGCGCGCCAATGAGCTTGCCGCCAGGTCGAACCGGCCACAGGGCGCGACCGGCGTCGAACTGACCCCGCTCAACCGCGAGATCAGCGACGACGGCATTCGCTACGACCACGTCACAGCGGAGTTCGGCCGGGCCGATTCGGCGGTGATCATCACTGTGCGGGCACCGCGGACAGCAGCGCCATCCGCGGTGCCCGGTGCGGACGCCGGGTTCTGGCCGCTGGCCGTCACGCGTGAACTGGACGACCTGATCCTGCGTCTGCGGACCAACGAGTCCGCGCTCGGCACCTGGATCATCAAGACCGAGGGCGACATCGACGCGGTCATGGCCTACGAACGACTGCTGCTCGACCATCAGGACGACTGGCTGGTCACCGAGATCCTGCACTACTACAAACGCACCCTCAAACGGCTGGACGTGACCAGCCGCAGCCTGATCGCGTTGATCGAACCGGGTAGCTGCTTCACCGGAATGCTGGCAGAGCTGGCTTTCGCCGCCGACCGTCAGTACATGTTGGACGGTCCGCCGACAGACGACGAAGACAGTCCCCTGAGGGCGGCCTTGCAGCTGACCGAGGTCAACTTCGGCCTTTTCCCCATGGGCAATGGCATCTCGCGCCTGGAATCCAGGTTCTACGGCCATCAGGATCACCTGGAATGGCTGCGCGGCAAGGAGACCGATCGCCGTCTCGGCCCTGCCGAGGCCAACGAGCTCGGGCTGGTCACCGACATCCCGGACGACCTGGACTGGGCCGACGAGATCCGGATCGTCGTGGAGAGCCGCGCCTCGCTGAGCCCGGACGCGTGCACCGGCATGGAGGCCAACCACCGGTTCGTCGGGCCGGAGACCATCGAGACCAAGATCTTCGGCCGGCTGTCGGCCTGGCAGAACTGGATTTTCATCCGGCCGAACGCCTCCGGCGACGCCGGCGCGCTGCGCCGCTACGGCACCGGGCAGAAGGCGATCTTCGACAGGAAACGGGTTTGAGCATGACCACCTCGATCAACTACGAGGACAGGATCCCCAACAACGTCGACCTGTCCAGCGACCGCAGGCTGCAGCGAGCGCTGGAGGGCTGGCAGCCGAAGTTCATGAACTGGTGGGGCGAGATGGGGCCCGCGCTGGAGACCCACGGCGTCTACCTGCGCACGGCTGTCAGCGTCGGTCGCGACGGCTGGGCACACTTCGACCATGTGAACGTGCCGGACTACCGGTGGGGGATCTTTCTGGCCGAGCCCAAGCCGGATCGCCGGATCGCCTTCGGTGAGCACAAAGGACAGCCGGTCTGGCAGCAGGTGCCCGGCGAGTACCGGGCGGATCTGCAGCGGCTGATCGTGATCCAGGGCGACACCGAGCCCGCGTCGGTGGAACAGCAGAAACTGCTGGGGCTCACCGCGCCTTCGTTGTACGACCTGCGCAACCTCTTCCAGGTCAACGTGGAGGAGGGCAGGCATCTGTGGGCGATGGTCTACTTGCTGCACGCCTACTTCGGCAGGGAAGGCCGTGAAGAGGCGGAGGCGTTGCTGGTCCGTAACTCCGGCAGCCCGGATTCGCCGCGTATTCTGGGCGCGTTCAACGAGGAGACCGCGGACTGGCTGGCGTTCTACATGTTCACGTACTTCACCGACCGGGATGGGAAATACCAACTGGGCACGTTGAAGGAAAGCGCTTTCGACCCGCTGTCGCGGACGTGCGAGTTCATGCTCAAGGAGGAAGCGCACCACATGTTCGTCGGCACGACCGGCGTCGACCGCGTGGTGATGCGCAGTGCCCAGTTGATCCGTGAGCACGACACCCTGGACATCGCCAAGCACGGCGGCATCCCGTTGGACATCATCCAGAAATACATCAACTTCCACTACACGGTGTCACTGGACCTGTTCGGCAGCGAGACGTCCACCAACGCCGCGAACTACTTCACCGCCGGGCTCAAGGGCCGCTGGCTGGAGGAGCGCCGCAAGGACGACCACCAGCTGACCGAGGACGGCATCACCATCGAACGCCCGAACGCCGACGGCACCTGGGCCACCGACGAGCTGTCCACGCTGCTGGCGTTGAACCTGGACCTGCGCGGCGAGTACACCGCGGACTGTGCCAGCGGGATCAAACGGTGGAACAAGATCCTCGCCGACGCCGGGATCGGGTATCGTTTCGCCTTGCCGCACGTCGGCTTCAACCGTTCGGTCGGCATGCACTCGGGCTTCCACATCACCCCTGACGGCTCGATCGTCGACGAGCAGACGTGGGAGAAAGGCCGCGGGAAGTGGCTGCCCACAAGCGAAGACCTCGCGTTCGTCCGGTCGATGATGCGGCCGGTCTACGAACGCGGCAAGATCGCCAGCTGGGTGGCCCCGCCCACCAACGGCATCAACGGCAAACCGTTCGACTACGAATACGTGTACTTCCACTGAGGGACGGCGGTCATGACTGCGTTGTCAACGAAGCCAGGCAGTATGCCGTTCAATGCGGCCGAGTACCTGGTCGACCGGCATGTCAAGGCCGGCCGGGGAGAACGGCTGGCAGTCGTGGCCGGTTCCGGGACGCTCACCTACCGCGAACTGTCCGAGGAGGTCCGTCGCAGCGCGGCCGCGCTGAAGTCCATCGGGGTGCGCCCGGAAGAGCGCGTGATGCTCTGCATGGCCGACGACATCCAGTTGCTCGCGGGCATCCTGGGCGCGATGTACATGGGTGCGGTCCCGGTGCCGATCTCGACCATGGCGACCGGTCCGGAGCTGGGCAAGGTCCTGGCCGACTCCCGTGCGCGGGTGCTGAGCGTGTCGACCGAGTTCGCAGGGGTGGCCAACGCGGCCGTTGCGGCGGCGCCAGAGGTGACCGATGTAGTGCTGGACGGGGAGGTCGAGTTCGCCGCCCGGCGTGGTGTCCGAGTCCACCAATGGCTCGAGCTTGAGGGAGATCTGCCGCGCAGGCCGTACGACACCTGGGAGGACTCGCCGGCGCTGTGGCTGTACACCTCGGGAACGACCGGTCTGCCGAAAGCCGCGATGCACCGGCATTCCAGCATCCGGATGGTGGCCGAGGCGTACGGCAAAGGCGTGCTCGGCATAACCCCGGATGACCGGTGTTTCTCGGTGGCCAAGCTCTTCTTCGCCTACGGTATCGGGAATTCGTGCTTCTTCCCGTTCGCCTTCGGTGCCAGCACAGTGCTGGAGCGAACCCGCCCCACACCGCAACTGGTCGCCGAACGCCTCAAGTCCGAGCAGCCGACGCTGTTCTACGCCGTGCCGACGTTCTACTCGGCCTTGCTGCACAGTGATATCGCGGACGACACATTCGCCGGTGTCCGGCAGGGGATCTCGGCCGGCGAGGCGCTGCCACCCGTGTTGTACCAACGAATCCGGGACCGGTTCGGCCTGGAGGTGCTCGACGGGATCGGCTCGACCGAGGCGTTGCACATCTTCCTGTCCAACCGCTCCGGACAGGTGCACCCAGGATCGTCCGGTGCCCCGGTCCCTGGTTATGACGTTCAGTTGCGTGACGAGAACGGCGCTGAGATCGTGGCTTGCGGCCAGCCGGGGGATCTGTACCTGCGCGGGTCGTCGATCGCGACCGGCTACTGGTGCCGGGCCGAGACCACACGTCAAGTGTTCCAAGGGGAATGGCTGCGCACAGGCGACACGTACATGCGCAATGAGGATGGCACGTACAGCTGTCTCGGTCGTTCCAACGACATGCTCAAGGCAGGCGGTATCTGGGTCTCACCGGCGGAGGTCGAAGAGCGCCTGCTGCAGCACCCGAGCGTGGCCGAGGTCGCGGTGGTGGCGGCTCCCGACGCTGATGGTCTGGACAAACCGGTCGCTTGTGTGGTCGCGGCGGCCGAGGCCACAGTGGACGCCGACGAGCTGATCGCGTGGTGCCGTGAGGGCCTCGCCGCGTTCAAGCGGCCAAGAGCAGTGATCACAGTCGTGGAGCTGCCCAAGACCGCGACCGGGAAGATCCGCCGAAACGTGTTGCGGGAACAGGTGTACGACTCACTGACCCCGGCCCCGGCGATCTGAATGCTCGTAGACGCGCACATGCACGTGCCCCGGCTGTCCACTTTGAAGCCGGCTTGGCTGGAGTGGGCGACCGAGTTCGGCGGGTCGTGGCGCGACGTCTACTCGGCTTCAGGCGACCCGATCCCTTCGCGCCTGGACGCCTTGCTGGAGTCTGAGGGAGTCTCCCGTGCCCTGCTGTTCTGCGAGTACAGTCCGCGGGCTACAGGCATGCAGACGATTGAGGACCTGCTGCCGATCTTCGAGCACAACCCGGATCGCTTTCGCTTGGTGGCCAATGTCAACCCTCACCTGCACCATCCTGTTTCGTCCGAAGTGGAACGTCAGTTGGACCTGGGCGCCGTCGCTTTGAAGATCCACCCGGTGCACGGTGGGTTTGCGCCTGATGACCCGGAGCTGTATGCGGCTTACAACGTCTGCCTTGAGCGGGGCGTTCCGGTGATCCTGCATTCCGGTGTTTCCAGTTTTCCGGGGTCGCAGGCCAAGTACGGCAATCCGGAGTTGATGCTGGACGTTCTTGAACAGTTCCCCGACCTGAACTTTGTGTTCGCTCACGGTGGTCGCGGGTGGTGGTATGACACAGCCGCGTTCCTCGCCCTTGCCAAACCCAACGTGTGGCTCGACCTCGCCGGCCTCCCGCCCAGGAAGCTTCCGGAGTACTACGGTCGGTTCGACCTGCGTCGGCTCGCCACCAAATGGATCTTCGGTACCGACTGGCCCGGTGTTCCCGGCATCCGGCGCAACGCCCAAGCCCTCACGACCATCGGCCTCCCCGACGACATCCTGCAGGGTGTGCTGTCCGGCAATGCTGCCAAAATCTTCCCAGGACTGGGGATCTAAGCAGGTTGACCTGCGACAATATTCAGTGTTGTGACAGGCGGTACTTCGCCCATTGTCGAGCTGCGGCCGTGGCATCTGTCGTCGGGAACTTCCGCTCCCAGAGCCGGAGGACCGACGCGGCGAACACGGTTAGTGCCTCAGCGGACGCCTGTGCGAACCCGGCGAACTGCCGCGCCCAGTTCTCGGCGTGTTCGGGCCGATGACCTTCCGCAATGAGCCGAATAATCAGCATTGCGGGATCGATCCACGCGGCCCCGGATCGCCACCATGCCCAATCGACCAGACGTGCTCGATCCGAGACGAGGACATTGGTGGAGTGGAGGTCCGAGTGAATCAGGTTGGAGCCACCCATGTGAGCGGGTGCTTGGGCCGCCCACTCGGCAAGCAGCGTGATGTTGGTGACTGACCACGGATGTGCATCGTCAGGAAGTTTCGTGTTCAACGCTCCTTTCAAGGCAGTCGCCCATTGTTGCGCCATGACACGACGGGCAACCCCAAGCGGCGGCGCGGCGGTGCGCCCAATGATGCGCACTGCCTCAGCCACCAAGGAAAGATCAGACGATCCCGGTTCATAGTCGGCGGGGCGACCGGCAACATGTTCGAACCCGAGGAGATACCAGCCGTCCTCTTCGATCTCCCACAGCAACTGTGGTGCAAGGTCGCTTGGCAGGAATGCGCTCACGGCGGCTTCCGCTCTGTGCATGTACACGTTGGGGGCATCCGCCGCGATCCCCTTGACGAAGACCACGCCGTCAGCGGTCCACAGGGACACCGTCAAGTCCGAATTACGGCCCGCTGACGCGTGGTCGGTCTTGATGACCTGACCCACGTGGCGCTCTACGGCGTCGCGGACACTGGCCGGTAGGTCTTCCCAAACGCGGTGGATGCTCATACCTCTCCCTGGTCAGCAGTGCGGGTCTTCGCCCTGCCCGCAGTTGGTGCACCCCGAGTGGCATTGGGAGCACCGGACCGAACCCGTCGCCCACAACTCAGGATCCACATCGAACCCAGCTTCCCTCAACGCTGCCACCGTAGGTGCCAGCACGGCCACCGTGCTGGCAAGGTCAGCGCGCGGTGGTGTGAACTCGTCCGGTACATGGTGGAGAAAGCGGCCAGCAACCCGCTCGCAGAACTCCGCGTAGTCGACGGTGTTCAGGATGAACTGGTGCCATCCCTTGTCAACTTCCTGGCTCGGGCGGAAATGCCCATCCGGGTTGTCGGCGCACACCTTCCTACCCGATGTACTCGCTGGGCGGCAAGACAACAGGTGACTGCAGCTCAGCAGGAGGGCTGGAAGTACAGCTCCGTCGAACACTCGTCAAGGGATCCCCTTGGGGGATTGTTGATGCGGAGAAGGCTGCGCGCATCCGGGGTCTCTCAGGCGACGCCCAGCAATCTGTGGGCTGTGTCGGGGTCGCCGCGGAAGGATTCGGTGTCTGTTCGGTGGACGATGATGCCGCGGTCCAGGACTGCGATCTCGTCCGACACTTCGAATGCCAGGTGCAGGTCCTGTTCGACCAGGAGTACCGCGGCGCCTTCGGTTTGCATTTGGCGGATCACGTCCATGATGGACTCGATGATGGCCGGCGCCAGGCCGTCTGATGGTTCGTCCAGCAGGACCAGCCGGGGGTTGGTGACCAGGGCGCGGGCTATGGCGAGCATTTGCTGTTCGCCGCCGGAGAGTGAGCCGGCTGGTTGGCGGAGGCGCTCTCGTAGGCGGGGGAGGAGATCCAGCACGGAGTCGGCTGTCCAGGTGCCGGGGTGGGCGTGGCGGGTGGCGAGTTTCAGGTGTTCGCCCACGGTCAGTGGGGCCCAGACGCGTCTGCCTTGGGGGACAAGGGCGACGCCGGCACGGGCGATCTTGTGGGGGCGGGCCGGCAACATCACACCGTCCAGCAGGACTGTGCCGGATGTGGTGGGAACCAGGCCCATGAGGGTCATGATCAGGGTGGATTTGCCGACGCCGTTGCGGCCCAGCAAACCCAGGATTGAGCCCGGCTCCAGGGTCAGGTCGACGCCGTCCAGCACTGTGCTGCCCGCGTAGCCGGAGCGTAGCTGGGAGACCTGCAGCAGCGGGGTCAACGGAACAGCTCCTTTCGGCTGCCTGCACCGAGGTAGGCCTTGCGGACCTCGGAGCTTGCCCTGACCTGGTCAGGGTCGCCGGAGAGCAGGACCTGGCCGAGGTTCAGCACGGTCACGGTGTCCGCGAGTTCGAAGACCAGGTCCAAGTCGTGCTCGACGAACAGCACGGCGACGTCGGCCGGCAACTCGTTGACCAGCTCGGCGAGCCGGCCTCGTTCGGCCGCCGACATCCCGGCCGCCGGTTCGTCGAGCAGCAGCAGCTTGGGATTGCACGCCAGAGCCAAGGCGACCTCGAGCTGTTTGCGCTCGCCGTGGGACAGTGCGCTGACGGTGACGTTCCCGCGCCCCTTGAGGCCGACCTGTGTGAGCAGGTCCTCGGCTCGGTCGTGTACGGCCTTCTGGCGGCGGGGAAGCAGTGAGATGCGGCCGTCATGTCGTTGCACGGCAAGGACAACGTTCTCGGCCACGGTCATGGTCGGGAACAGGCTCGCGTGCTGCAGTGTCTGGCTGATGCCCAAACGGCAGCGCCGTACTTCGGATAAACCGGTGATGTCCTGGCCGGTCAGCGAGACGGTCCCGCCGTCACTGCGCAGCAGACCGGTGATCAGCTTGAACAGTGTGCTCTTTCCCGCGCCGTTCGGTCCGATCAACGCGTGCCGGGCTCCCGGAATCACGGTCAGGCTGACGTCGTTCACGGCTTTCAACGCACCGAAGCTACGAGACAAACCCTGACACCGCAACACGTCTGTCATCGTCGCCTCCGTACGATCCCGGCGGTGCCGCGCGGCAGGCCGTACACCACAGCGATGAAGACCAAACCCAGCAGCAACGCGCCGTGCCCGTCAAGGCTGGGTCCGATCGCGTCCCGGACGATGATCACCACGGCGGCTCCGATGACCGGGCCCCACAGGCTGCCCGCGCCGCCGATGATCACCGCGAGCAGTGCCAGCGCGGCCGTCGCGAACCCGAGATCGGCCGGAGTGACGAGTCGTTGCTGGGCGGCCAGCAACGCCCCGGCCATTCCGGCGATCGACCCGGCGAGCACGAACACGCCGTACTTGTAGACACGCGTGGGGTATCCGAGCGCTCGCATCCTGGGTTCGTTGTCACGAATGCCTTTCAGCGCGGCACCGAACGGCGACCGGCTGACGATCCACACGATCATGAATCCCAGGATGAACGCGGCGAGGATGTACCAGTAGACAAGACCCGCGAACAGCAAAGGTTCTCCGCCGACGCGGGCGGGCGGGATGCCGGCCATGCCGTTGGCCCCGCCGGTCGCTGTCTCCCAGGTCTGCGCGAGCTGGTGCAGGAGCTCGCCGATGGCCAGCGTGAGCATCAGGAAGAACACGCCATGCGCGCGGACCGTGATCCATCCCGTTGCCGCAGCCCCGATCGCGCCCGCGACGGCTCCGACGATCAAGGGCACCGGGATCGCACTGGTGACGTTGATCGAGACCCATCCCGCGGCATACGCCCCGACACCGAAGTAGGCCGCATGCCCCAACGAAGGCAGACCGGACACCCCGACCAGCAGATCCAGGCTCACCGCCAGCAACCCGAACACCAGGATCCGGCTCAGCGTGTTCATCGCGAACGGCGCCAGGAACAGCGGCGCCAGGAACAGCGGCGCCAAGGCCAGAACCACCACGGCCAGCGTGGTGGCGCCTGGCACAAGCAAGCGTTTGGGCTCCAGAGCCACACTCATGACCGTGCCCCCGTCCGGCCGCCGAACAGTCCCTGGGGTCGCAGTACCAGCACCAAAGCCAGTGCCCCGAACAAGATGAACGACGCGCCGTCCGGGAACAGGGCCCGGCCGAGCGAGTCGATCTGGCCGATCACCAGCGCGCCGAGCAGCGCCCCGCGAACCGACCCGAGTCCGCCGATCACCACCACGACCAGGGCCAGGATCAGCACGGTCGAGTCGAGTCCCGGGCGGGCGCCGTAAATCGGTCCACCCAGGACACCGGCGACCGCGGCCAGCATCGAGCCGAACGCGAACACCCCGACCCGAACCAAGCGATTGTCCACACCCAGTACGGCCACCATGTCGCGGTCGGCGACCGTCGCCCTGATCAGCGCACCGATCGACGTTCGCTCCACGGTGACGTAGACGATCACCGCGAGGACCGCGCCGATCCCGATCAGGACCAAGCGATAGGTCGGGTACGCGGCACCGAGTATCGGAACCGAGTCGTCCAGCCCTGGCGGCGCGCCGACGGCCAACGGGTCGTCGCCGTACACCATCACCAGCAGTTCGGCGACGACCAGCGTGACGCCAAGAGTGAGCAACGCCTGATCGAGGTGTGAGCGTTTGCGCAGCGGTTCGGTCATCGCCGACAACAGGCCGCCGCCCGCCAGCCCGAGCACGGCGGCCAGCCCCAGCGCACCGAGGAAACTGCCCCAGGTCGCGTCACCGCCGATCAGTGCCGCGCCGACGTACGCACCGATCAGGAAGATCGCACCGTGCGCGAGGTTGAGCACGTCCATCATGCCGAACACCAGCGACAGCCCGACCGCGACGATGAACAGCAGGAACCCGATGGCGAACCCGTTGACGACACCGACCAGGTTGGCGTCCAGCCACGCGCCCATGATCAGCTGAACTGGCCGGTGACGCCGAGATCGGCCGTGATCGCGTTGACCAGCGTGCCGCCCTTGTTCTCCACGGTTCGCAGGTACATCTTCTGTTTGGGGTTCTGCCCCTCGAACGTCCATGGGCCACGCGGACTGTCCTCAATGGAGCCTACGCCGCCCAGTGCCTTGCCCAGCGCGTCGCCGTCGACCGCGTTGGCTGCCTTCAGCGCCCGGCTCAGCACGTTCGCGGAGTCCCAGGCCTGGACCGAGAACACACTCGGTGATTCGTTGTGCTTGGCCTTGTACGCGTCGACGAACGCGCGGTTTGCGGGGTTGTCCAGCTGATCGCTGTAGTGCAACGAAGTCTGCACACCCAGCGCCGCGTCGCCTTGTGCGGTAAGCACTTTGCCCTCGGTCAGAAAGCCCGAGCCGTAGAGGGGGATCGAGCCGGCGAGCCCGAACTGCTTGTACTGCTTGACGAACGCGATCGCCTCGGCGCCGGAGAAGAAGCAGAACGTGGCCTTCGCGCCGGACGAACGGATCGTCGACAGGAACGGCTGGTAGTCGGTGGTCGTGGCGAACGGTGGCTTGGCGCTGCCGATCACCGTCCCGCCGGCCGCCTGGATCGCTTTGGTGAAGCCGTTCACGACCTCGGTACCCGCCGCGTAGTCGGGCGCGATGACGTAAACGCCTTCCTGCTTGCGCTCCTTGCCGAGGTATGTGCCGAGCACCGACGCCACTTGGGCGTTCTGGAACGAGGTTCGCCACACGTACGGGCTGGGCTTCGCCGGGTCCGTGACCGCCGCCGCGCCCGCGTTCGCCACCAGAAGGAGCTTCTTCGCCTCGGCGACAAGCGGTGCGCATCCCAGTGCCGTCGCCGAGTTCACGATTCCCACGACCACGTTCACACCGTCGGACTGCAGCACTTTCTGTACTGCCGGAACACCGGTCTGTGGCGTTTCGCCCTCGTCGGCGGTGACCGTCGTTACCGAATAGCCGCCTAATTTGCCGCCGTTGCGCTCCAGCCAGAGATCCCAGCCGCGCTTCATGTCGGTGCCGAGGGCCGCGTAGGTGCCTGACTGGGGGATCACCAGGCCGACTTTGACGGTCTTCTCCGCGCCGCCGGAATCCCCGCTGCCCCCGCCGAGACTGCTGCCGCAACCGGGAAGCACTGTCAACGTGCCGGCCGCGCCCAGCAGGCCCAGCATCTGTCGCCGAGAAACAGCCGTCATCACTGACCTCGATTCCCTAGGCCCCTGATTCGACAGTATCTTGACGACCCTATGAACTTGTGTCAACAGTGGTGAACCCGGCCGTCAAGAACACACAACGTACTCCGCGACGACAGGCCGACCTAGTGGTCGGATGATCGCCTCTCGTTGCCGCTTTGTGACTCCGGCCAGCGCGAAGACGGGTCCAATCAGAACGGAGCCGGGCCGGCGAAGATCATCGCCGCCGGGTCGATCGGCTTGTCGAGCACGCCGTACTTCTTCATCAGGTCGATCACGCGCTGCATCCGGACCGCACTGAGCGAAGTCGGCCAGCTGCCGAGGTTCATCAGGCTGGCGGTGTCCTTGTCGACCTTGGCGTAGGTCGGGACGGTCTGCTCGACCAGCCGCCGGTCGGCCGCGTCGCGCTGGCCCTTGACGATCGCGCGCTGGAACGCGGCGGTGGTCTTCGGGCTGGCCTGGGCGAACTTGGCGCTGGTGGCCCAGGCGGCGATCGGCACGTCCTGGGTCGCGCCGGTCGCGGCGTCCAGCACCGGCACCATCCCGGCGGAACGCTCCGACTGGGTGATGTACGGCTCGACCATGAAGGCCGCGTCGACGTTGTTGCGCTCAAGGGCGGCCTGCATGTCCGGGAACGGGATCTCGGTGAAGGTGACCGTCTTCGGGTCGACGCCGGCCGCCTCGAGGCTGGAACGTGCGGTCAGCTCCACGATGTTCGACTTGGTGTTGATGGCGATCTTCTTGCCCGCCAGGCCGAGCGGCTTGCCGACCTCGGAACCCTTGCCCGTCATGATCAGGAACATGCCCTGGGTGGCCTGGTAGGCGTCGGCCACCAGCTTGATGTCGAGCACCCCCTTGGCCTGTGCGGTGAAGAACGACACATAGTTGCCGAACGCGAACTGCAGCTCGCCGTTGGCCAGGCCGGGCACCGCCGCCGCGCCACCCGGCAGCGACTTCACCTCGACTTCGAGACCCTCTTGTTTGAAATAGCCCTTTTCCTGGGCGATCGCCAGCGGAACGGTGTCCACAATGGGCAATGTGCCGACTGTCACCTTGGTTTGCTCGAGACCGCCCGAAGAGGACTGACTCGATTCGCTGGAACCGCCCAGGGCGGAACAACTCGAGAGCATGAAGGCAAGGACACAGGACAGGGCAATGCGCCGCATGACGGGTTTCTCCTGGCGACATAAGCAAGAACGATCACGGCGATGAGACCACAGCCGGGTCGCGCGACGCCAGCCCGATGGGTGGTTTTCTTCAAACTATGCGCGAGCTCACCGTTGAGCGTCCCATGTGACCGGTAGCTCCCATACGCCGTAGGCGGCGGTTTTCTCACGCAGCCGGATCTGTTCACTTGGGACACGGATGCGCAGCGTGGGGAACATTTCCAACAACGCCCGACAGGCGATCCGGAGCTCGACGCGGGCCAGTTGCTGGCCCAGACACTGGTGGACACCGCCGCCGAAAGCCAGATGCCGGCGCGCGTCCGGCCGATCGAGGATCAATGCGTCCGGCTCATGGAAGAACTCCGGATCCCGGTTGACGGCCGGCAGCGAGATCACCACCGTCTCTCCTTTGTGAACCAGAACACCTTCCAGGTCGACGTCCTCAATGGCCACTCGGCTGGGTACTCCAAGATGGACGATCGACAGGTGGCGCAGCAATTCCTCAACCGCGGCATCGTCGGCCAGAGCCGCTGGTGTCCAGCCGTGCCGCAGCAGTGCGAAAGTACCGAGCGCGATCATGTTCGCGGTCGTCTCGTGCCCGGCGATCAGCAGGATCACGGCGATATTGGTGAGCTCCTCGTCGCTCAAACCGCCCTGGGCGATCAGTCCGCTCAGCAGGTCGTCGCCCGGCTGGGAGCGCTTGTGCACCACCAGTTCGCCGAGATAGCCCGCCAGCGCGCCGAACGCGGCCATGAACTCGTCCTGTGTGTTCTCGACGCTCGCCATCATCGTGGTCTGGCGCTGGAAGAACTCGTGATCGTCATACGGCACGCCGAGCAGCTCGCAGATGACCAGTGAGGGGATCGGCAGCGCGAACTCCCGCACAAGATCGACCGGCGGGTCCATTGTGGCCATGGCCTTCAGGCGCTGTCGGGTGATCTCGGCGATCCGGGGCTCAAGTGCCTTGATCCGGCGGACGGTGAACTGCCCGGTGAGCAGCCGCCGGTAGCGGGTGTGCTCAGGCGGGTCCATGTGGACGAACCAGCCTGGCGCCGCGGGCTCGTGCATGCCGCTTGGCCTGGGCGCGGCGGCGAAGACCGGGTGTTTGAGGTCGGGGCGGGTGCTGAACCGGGGATCGGTCAGCACGGTTCGGGCGGCGGCGTGGCTGGTGACCAGCCAGCCGACATGGCCGTCCGGGAAGGCCAGTGGGGTCGCGGGCTGCTCAGCCTGTATCCGGCGGAGTTCCGCAGGTGGATCGAAGGGGCAACGAGGGTCACGTTCGGTGGGCAGCTGAACTGGGTTCGTCATATTTTGAGAGTCTACTCCGATTTGAGAGTGGACTGTCAAAGGCTATCCTGGTTGCGTGCAGAGACAAGCGGCCGGCCTGCGGGAACGCAAGAAGGCCAGGACCAGGACCGCCATCCAGCAGCACGCCCTGCGGCTGTTCCGCGAGCAGGGCTATCAGGCCACGACCGTCGATCAGATCGCCGAAGCCGCCGAGGTCGCGCCGAGTACGGTCTTCCGTTACTTCGCCACCAAGGAAGACCTGGCCGTCCTGGACGACTACTACTCACTGGCCGAGACCATCGCGGCGGCTCTGGCCGCCCAGCCGGGCACGACGCACCCGGTCGAAGCGCTCCGGGACGCGCTGCGGGTGGCCTTCGGTGGTCTCACCGACGAGGAGCGGGCCGCGCGATACGAGCGTGACCTGCTGATGGTCACGATTCCGGAGCTGTGGTCGGCCAACCTCGGCATGATCGTCACCGGGCGGAAGATGATCCGGGACCAGATGACCAGCCGTGCTCCAGGCAAGGGCGTACTCGTCGACGCGGCCATCGGGGTGGCGTTGGGCGTGCTGCTCGACTGGGTGAAACAGCCCGACGGCGACCCAGCGGCCGCGCTCGACGAGGCACTCACCGAACTCCTGGCGAGTGCCCGGTGACCTCGGCATTCAGCCGTGAACTGGAGCATCTGCTGGCCCAGCGCGACCTGTCCTGGCGCAAACTCGCGAAGCTGACCGGCTACACACCCGGCTGGCTGAGCAAGGTCAAGAACGGCGCGCCGCCATCGGCCGACCTGGCCCGGCGGTGCGACGAGGTCCTGGAAGCCGACGGTGAACTGATCGCATTGGCGGCCGTGCGGTCGCTGAGGCCCGCCCAGTTGCCCGCCACCACCGCGAGTTTCGTGGGGCGGGCTGGCGAGTTACGCGCGCTCGGCGAGGCGTTGGGAGTGGACGGCGACCCTGGCACATTGCGGGTCGTCACGATCGAGGGCCCGCCTGGCGTGGGCAAGACCGCGTTGGCGCTACGGCTGGCCAACGACATCGCCGGTCGTTATCCCGACGGTCACCTGTACATCGACCTGAACGGGTTCGCCGGCAACGGAATTCCCGTGTCGCCCGAGCAGTCACTCGAGGAGTTCCTGGGCGCGCTGGGTGTTCCGGCCGACGAGATTGCTGGGCGGCTGGACCGCAAGGCCGCGTTGTTCCGGTCGGTGCTCGCCAACCGGCGAGTGCTGGTGGTGCTCGACAACGCCCTGAACTCCAAGCAGGTCGAGCACCTGCTTCCGGGCGGTGCGGGCTGCGCGGTGATCGTCACCAGCCGCAACCGGCTGTCCGGGCTGGCCGTGCGGACGAACTCCGTCCGGGTCCCGTTGGGGCCGTTGAGCAGTGTCGAATCGGCCAGCCTGATCAGTGCTGTCATCGGTGGCGACCGGGCCGCGGGTCAGGCAGAGGCGCTGGCCGAACTGGCTCGCCAGTGCGCGTATCTGCCCTTGGCGCTGCGGATCGCGGCCGAGCGGGTGAACAATCAGCCGGACCTGCCGGTCAGCGCGCTCGCACAGGAACTCGCCGCCGAAAGCCAGCCGCTGGAAATGCTTTCCGTCGACGACACAGTCGCGGTGATGACGGTGTTCTCATGGTCGTATCGCAGTCTGGACGAGGCGACCGCACGGATGTTCCGGCTGGTGAGCCTGCATCCCGGACCGCATGTCTGTGTCGCGGCTGCTGCCGCGTCGGCAGGCGTCGGCACCGCCGAGGCCAATGCGTTGCTCAAGACGTTGGCGGGCATGCACCTTCTGGACCAGGTGAGCCGCGACCGATACCGGACGCACGACTTGCTTCGGTTGTACGGCTTGCAATGCGGGCAGGCTGAGGATACCGATGCCGACCGGCTGGCCGCCGTGTCACGGCTGACCGACTGGTATCTGCACACCGCGGTGAACGCGAACGAGACTTTGGCGCCATTCCGTCTGCACGTTCTCGAACTCGAGCCGATCGCCGCCCGAGTCACGCCGATGGTGTTCGACGATCCGGTGAAAGCGTTCCGCTGGTGTGACGCCGAACTGCTGAACTTCGTGCCGGTGAGCCGGCTGGCCGCTGATCACGGACTGCGGGGAACAGTCTGGCGCCTGGCTGTCGCTCTGTTCGACTATTTGTTGCTGCGTAAGCCATGGGGTGTGTGGACGGCCACCCACGAACTCGCGTACGACGCCGCCGACGACCGGCCCGCCAAAGGATGGATCGGAACGAACCTGGCCGTGGCCTGCCGATGGCTTCGCGATTACGACCGGTGTGAGCGGCTGTACACCGACGCGATGGCGATCCGGCAGGAAACAGGGGACCGGCACGGTCAGGCCTGGATTCTCGAAGGCCTTGCCGCGATGGCGATCGACCGCGGCCAGATGCGCCGGGCCGACTCGTACGCGCAGGAGGCCTTGCGACTGTTCTTCCAGCTGGGTGATGTGGAAGGACAGGCCGCGGCCCTGGTCGCGATGAGCGACGTCTACCGTGAGTCGGTACAGTTGCCCGAAGCGCTTGCCACGGCGGAGAAGGCGTTGCGCATGTGCGAGGAGATCGACGATCTCTACGGCCAGGGTCGCAAACTGGTGAAAGTCGCCGACGTGTATGCCGCACTGGGTGATCCGGCGAAGGCGCTGGAATACGTCGAGAAGTCCCTTGTGGTCCGTCGCGAGGCGGTGGATCGTTGGGGCGAAGCCGATTCGCTGACTCGTCGTGGCGACATCCTGAACACAATGGACGACGAGGATTCGGCCACGGATTCGTGGAATGCGGCACTCGCGTTGTACGAACAGCTGGAGGACCCGCATGCCGAGGACATCCGGATGCGGCTGAGGGGAATGCCGGGCAACGGCTCGGGAAAGGCCTAGTCCGCCAAGGCGTTTGCCTTGCTGTGCAAGTAGCGCTGAAGGGGCAGGCTGCTGGTCCGGCCGGCGGCGGCCTGGTAGCTCGCGCGTGCCGGATCCGTGGCGCCGGACATCTCCAGGAGGTGGGCTTTGACGGCGTGGAATCTGTGGTGGTCGGCGATCCGGTCGTCATCGGCGAGTCCGTCGAGCCGGGCCAGGCCCACGGTCGCGCCCTCGGCCATTGCCACCGCGACGACGTGGTTCAGCGCTGTCATCGGGTTGTCGGTGATCTGGAGCAGGACTTCGTACAGGGCAACGATTTGTGGCCAGTCCGTGTCGGCGTCGGTGGCGGCCTCGTCGTGGACGGCGGCGATCGCGGCCTGCAGCTGGTAAGGGCCGACATCGCGCTGGGGAAGGACTTCACTCACCAGGGCTACGCCTTCGGCGATCAACGACTGGTCCCACCGCGTCCGGTCCTGGTCGGCCAGCAGGATCAGGCCGCCGTCGGGTGCGGTGCGGGCCGGTCGGCGCGCGTCGGTGAGCAGCATCAACGCCAGCAGGCCGGTGACCTCGTTGTTGTCGCTCAACAGGGCGTGGACCAGGCGAGTCAGCCGGATGGCCTCGCTCGCCAGGTCGGCTCGCTGCAGATCCGGGCCGGACGTTGTCGCGTAGCCCTCGTTGAAGATCAGGTACAGCACGTGCAGGACAGCGCCGAGCCGTTCGTCACGGGCGGGGCCTTGCGGGATGGCGAACGGGATGCCGCTGTCCTTGACGCTCTGCTTCGCCCGCGTGATCCGGCGGGCCATGGTGGCTTCGGGGACGAGGAAAGCCCGCGCGATCTCCGCTGTGGTCAGGCCGCCGACAGCGCGCAGGGTGAGCGCGATCTGGGACGCCGCGGACAACGACGGATGACAGCACATGAACAGCAGGATCAGCGTGTCGTCGGAGTCCGAAGGCGGCCGGTCGGCGGCAGGGGCGAGCCACTGCTCGGGCAAGGTGCGCTGGGCGACCGTGTCCTCTCGGCGTTGACGGGCCTGCTCGTTGCGCAACAAGTCGGTCAGGCGGCGTGCGGCGACGGTGATCAACCAGCCCAGGGGGTTCTGCGGCATGTCCGCGGGCCACTGGGTGGCGGCGGCGAGCAGGGCTTCCTGGACCGCGTCCTCGGCGGTGTCGAAATGGCCGTACCGCCGGACCACCGCGCCGAGGACCTGCGGCGCCAGTCGGCGCAGCAGGCCCTCGACCTCGCCCGTCATCAGACCTCCGGCACGGGCGGCTGCTCGTCGATCGGCCGGATGTCGACGTACCAGTCATGATCCAGCTGGGCGTGTTCCGGATGCGGAGTGTCTGCCAGCTGTGCGGCGATCTCGGTGGCGCGGTCGAAGCTCTCGCACTCGACGATCGTGTATCCGGCGAGCACCTCCTGGGTCTCCGGGTACGGCCCGTCGGTCACCACGGGCACGCCGTCCTTCGACGACACGCGCCGGGCGTGCACGGGTGCGCTCAGGCCCCGGCCGTCCACGAACTCACCGGACGCGACCAGGTCGTTGTTCCACTTCGTCATGAACTCGTGCAGCGCGCCGACCTCCTCGGCGCTCCAGGCGGGCCGGTCGCCTGCCTTGCCGGTGAGCATGTCGTAGTCCCTCTGCGACCCCATCAGCATGATCATGTACTTCATGGTCGTTGTCCTCTCTGGTTGCCGTATGCCAGAGACGTCGAAGCCGCCGTCGCCGCCCGGACATCGGTCCGGGACATTTTTCCGGTCTGCTGTCGCAGGGCCTCGTCGGCCGCGGTCAGGGTCAGCCGGACCGCTCCCAGAAGGACAGCTTCGGGGCCGATGGTCGAGGCGGCAAGTTCAGGGGGTGCGCACGCAGACCCGGGCCATGGTAGACCATGGCCGGCCAATCACAGGAAGTTTCGTCAACAATCCCTGCGGGAGGGATCTCCGCTTGGTGACCATGGTGATCGTCGGCGCGGGCAGCCGCGGGACGACGTATGCCGCATGTGCCACGAAGGCCGGGGCGCGCGTCGTCGCGGTCGCAGAACCCCGGCCCGCGGCGCAGAAGGCGTTCGTGGACGCGCATGACGTGCCGCCGGACGCGGTGTTCGACGACTGGCGCGACCTGCTTGACAAGCCACGGCTGGCGGACATCGCGGTGATCGCCACACAGGACCGGTCGCATGTGGACCCGGCCGCCGAACTGGCCCGGCGCGGCTACCACCTGTTGCTGGAAAAGCCGATGGCGACGTCCGAAGCGGACTGCGAACGAATCGTCCGCGCGGCCGAGGACGCCGGCGTGATGCTCGCGGTCTGCCACGTCCTGCGGTACACGCGGTACTCACGGGTGCTCAAGCATGTCGTCTACAGTGGACGGATCGGCGATGTGGTGAGCGTCGACCTGCCAGAGGGCGCGGACGGCCAACGTCAGCAGCTGATCCAGCAGGCCCAGACCAAATCCGACAGCTACGACGTGATCACCATCGACCTGCCGTGGAACGCGGAGTTCGCGGCCCGCCGCTGGGTCACCGAGCTGTCACCCGTGGAGTTCGATGTGGACGGATTCTTCGACGCGCCGCTGAAGGGCTCGGAGTACCGCGGCAAGCTCTACAGCATCCCGAACTCTGTCCCGGACGAAGCTACCTTCCTGCGTATAGTAGGTACCTAGAGGAAAGTATTGGGAAATGAGGGCATTGTGGTGCGTGACACAGCTGATCCGGAGCTTGCCTGTCCGATCTCGCCGGTGGTCGACATCGTCTTCAGCCGGTGGACCACGCCGATCCTGTGGGTGTTGCACCAGTTCGGGCGGCAGCGGTTCGTTGAACTGGAACGCCGCATCACCGCGATCACGCCCAAGGTGCTGACCCAGCGGCTGCGCCAGCTCGAACGTGATGGCCTGATCACGCGCACCTATCACGCGGAGGTCCCGCCTCGCGTGGAGTACGAGATCAGCGAACTGGGCCTGAGCCTCGCGCCGCTGTTCGCCAACCTCGCCGACTGGGCGACCGCCAGCCTGGACAAGGTCGAACAGGCCCGCGCCGCCTACGACGCCCAGAAGAGGCCCGCTCGATCATTGTGAACCTAATTGCCAGTAGGTAGGTTCCGGGGATGGGCGTCACCGAGGACGAACTGGCCGAGTTCCGGGACCGGGCCAGGCAATGGCTGACCGAGCACACCGGTGCGCCGGTCCCGCCGGAGGATGTGGCCACCGCGAAGCGCTTCCAGGCGGCCCTGCACGATGCCGGGTTCGCCGGCATCACGTGGCCGGCCGAGTACGGCGGGCAAGGGCTGGGCCAGCGCGAACAGCTGGCGTTCAACGACGTGGCCAAGGCTTTCGACCTGCCGGTCGCGATCTTTGTCGTCGGCCTCGGGATGTGCGGGCCGACGCTTGTGGACCTGGGCACCGACCAGCAGCGTTCCCGGTATCTGCGGCCGCTGGTGCGCGGCGAGGAGATCTGGTGCCAGCTGTTCTCCGAGCCCGGCGCCGGTTCTGACGTCGCCAGCCTGCAGACCAAGGCGGTCCGGGACGGCGATGAGTGGGTGCTGGACGGTCAGAAGGTGTGGACCACGGTCGCGCACCTGGCCGACTACGGCGCCGTGCTCGCCCGCACGAACCCGGACGTGCCCAAGCACAGCGGGCTCACCATGTTCATCGTGGACATGCACGCGCCTGGGGTGACAGTGCGTCCGCTGAAGGACATGACCGGCCGGGCGCCGTTCAACGAGGTCTTCTTCGAAGGTGTCCGGCTGCCCGCGGACTCGGTGATCGGCGAGGTGAACGGGGGCTGGAGCGCCGCGGTCACGATGTTGTCGCACGAGCGTGTGTCCATCGGTGCCGCGGTGGTGCGGCGCTCCGACCCGTTGGCGTACTCGGTGCTGGCCGCGACAGCACGCGATCGTGGCGTGCAGGGCGACCCTGTGATCCGCCAGCAGCTCGCCGAGCTGTATGCCCGCCAACGCGCATTGCAGCTGTTCACGGCTCGCTTGCGGCAAGAAGCGCACGCGGGAATCGCGCCCGGCGCGCGTGGATCGGTGGCCAAGCTTGTCGGCGCGCTGAACCAGGCGTACGCCGTGGAGGTCGCCGGTTCGGTCGCGGGTACCGACGCGATCGCTTGGGAGGCAAAGAATTCAGCGGCGGCCGAACGTGCCGTCGGGATGAACCAGGCGCCCGCCGCCGCGATCGCGGGCGGCACCAGCGAGGTGCAACGCAACATCATCGGCGAGCGGATTCTCGGCTTGCCCAAGGAACCGTCGGTCGACCGGGATGTGCCCTTCCGTGAGCTGAAGGTGGGCACCCAACGCTGAGGAGCGTTCGTGCAACTTGTCCTGAACCAGGAACAGGAGGACCTGCGCGCGTCGGTGCGCAAGTTCTTCCAGGAGCAGGCACCGATGGCCAAGGTCCGCACGGTCGTCGACGGCGGCCCGGACTTCGACCGCGACCTCTGGCGCCGGATGGCGGGTGAACTGGGCCTGACCGCGCTGGCGATTCCCGAGGAGTTCGGCGGTGTCGGCGCGAGCCAGATCGAGCGCTCGATCGTTCTTGAGGAAATCGGCCGCGCACTCGTCCCTTCGCCGTACCTGTCGTCAGCTGTGCTCGCCGCGGATCTCTTGCTGGCCACGGAAGACACCTCTGCGAAAGCGGAATTCCTGCCGTCGATCGCGTCCGGTGAGGTTCTTGCGGTGTCCGGCCGCGGAGACGTGACTGTGTCGTCCGGCAAGCTCGACGGACAGACGGGACCGGTGCTCGACGGCGCCAGCGCCGATATCGCGCTTGTCCAGACAGATGACGGCATCTACCTTGTCGACCTGGCCGACGTCGCCAAGACCCCGTTGGTGAGCTACGACCCCACTCGCCGGTTCGCCCGTCTTACTTTCGCCGGAACACCGGCCCGGCGCCTCGCCGGTGACCACACGGCTGCTGTTGCGCACGCTGGTGACCTCGCGGCGGTGGCGCTGGCAGCAGAGTCGGTCGGGATCTTGGCGCGTGCGATGGAAATGGCTGTGGAGTATGCGAAGGTTCGCGTGCAGTTCGGCCGGTTCATCGGTTCCTACCAAGCCGTGAAGCACAGCTGCGTCAATTCCTATGTGGACTACGAGCTGGCGTACTCCGTGGTCCGGCACGCCGCATGGGCCGCGTCCCATGCATTGGAGGAACTTCCAGTCGCGGCCGCACATGCGCGTGCTCTTGTTCTCCCGGCCGCGTTCCGTGTCGCCGCACGGACCATCGAAGTACACGGCGGAATCGGCTACACGTGGGAGCACGACGCTCATCTGTACTACAAGCGCGCCAAAACGAACGAATTGCTCCTGGGAGAGTCCGGGCAATTGGCTGATCGCCTGAGCCTGTGAACACGCACAAATACCGGCGCCGGCTTGACCGTGAGGACCTCGGCCGGGTGCTGACCGAGTCCGGTGTGGACTGTGGCGGCGTGCGGGAGTGGTCCGAGCTGACGGAAGCCAGCTACAACACGGCCTACCGGATCAAGCTGACCGACGGCACCGGTCTCGTGTTGAAGGTCGCGCCTGACCCGGAAGCGCCTGCGCTGACCTACGAACACGGCCTGATGCGTACCGAAGCGGAGTTCTATCGCGCGGCCCTGGGCAAAGCGCCCGTACCGGAAGTCGTGCACATTTCCGGCAACGAGTTCCTGCTGATGACCGAACTGCCGGGCGCCAACTGGTTCGGACAGCGCTCGGCGATCACTGAACCGGCCGGGCTGCGGACCGAACTCGGACGGCATGTGGCCGCGTTGCACGAAATCACCGGCCCGGGGTTCGGCTATCCGCAGAATCGGCTCCTGCCCGGCTGGCGGGCCGCGTTCACCGCGATGATGGCCGACATTCTCGCCGACGCGGAACGCTACGAGGCGCCGCTGCCGATCGCTGAGATCCGCGGCCTCGTGCACGCCAACGAGCACCTGCTGGACGCCGTGCGGACCCCGGTCCTGGTGCATTTCGATCTGTGGGACGGCAACATCCTGGTGCACGACGGCCGGATCAGCGGCCTGGTCGACGGTGAACGCGCCATGTGGGCCGATCCGGTCGCGGAGTTCGTCTCGCTGGCGTTGTTCGGCGACATCGAACAGGACCAGGCCTTCTTCGACGGCTACGGCCCATTTGAGTTCACCGGGGACATCCGGCGCCGGCTCGCGATGTACCGCTGCTATCTGTTCCTGATCATGATCGTCGAAGGCATGCCGCGCGGATACCAGGGCGCCCGCCACGAGCAGGTCATGGCCCACACCAGGCAACTGCTGGACCGGCAGCTCGACCGGCTCCGATGAGTTCCGGGCCAAGCCGGGGTCAGTACCCGGTGAAGGCCGGACCGAAGGAGCGAAAAATGAGTCTTCCTGAGATCGTCTCCCGCGACGAGTGGCGCAAGGCCCGCGAGGAACTGCTGGTCAAGGAGAAGGCCGCGACCCGGGCCCGCGACGTGCTGAACGCCGACCGCCGCAGGCTGCCGATGGTCGAGGTCACCGAGGACTACCGGTTCGAGGGGCCGTCGGGTGAGCTCACCCTGCTGGACATGTTCGAGGACCGCCTGCAGTTGGTGATCTACCACGCGATGTTCGCCCCCGAATGGGAACTGGGCTGCCGCAGCTGCTCGGCATTCCTGGACCAGATCGGGCACCTTACCCACCTGCACGTCCGCAATACGACATTCGCGGTCGTCTCGCTCGCCCCACTTGCCAAGATCACCCCGTTCAAGCAGCGAATGGGCTGGGCAACGCCCTGGTACTCATCCTTCGGCAGCCGGTTCAACCACGACTACGAGGCGACAAAACCGGACGGCGAATACCCGGGCCTGAGCGCATTCCTCCGTGACGGCGACCGTGTCTTCCACACATACTCCACGTACGCACGCGGTCTTGACGGTATGCCAAGTACCACGGCCTTTCTCGACGTGACCGCTCTCGGCCGCCAAGAGGAATGGGAAGAGCCGAAAGGCCGGGCGCGCTCGCTCGGACTGCAGGCAGGAGGCCCAGAGATGCGCTACCGCGACGAATACTAGCCACATTGTGAAAACCGCTGGTCAGCCGTTGTGAGGCGCCCTGGCCCGCCATTCTGGATAGTCCTATGTGGACGCTGGATGTCGGCGACTTTCCGTCCAGTTGGCCATCTGTGGCGAAAGTGCGGGTCAGGGCCATTGGGACTGGCATTGGCGACCTGGCCGCCGTTCGTATGCGCTTTCCGGTACGCTGTGAATTGAACGCAGTGGGGGATGTCTGCGCATGAATGTGAGTACTGGGGGCATGCCTGCGAAGTTCACCAATGGTCAACCCGTGCGGCGAAAGGAAATCCCGTGGCATGGCGAGTCGCGCGAGCTCTCGACACCTTGCTCGGTCAACTGAACCAGCTCGCACCAGGGCGCAACATGGCCTCCGACGGATCCATTGGGGACACCAGTCACCAGAACCGGACCAGCGATCACAACCCGTGGTACGGACCAGGAATCGTCACCGCCCGGGACTTCACCCATGACCCGGCAGGCGGCCTGGACTGCCATTGGCTCGCCGAGCGGCTCATTGCCAGTGGTGACAACCGGATCAAGTACATCATCTGGCACAAACGGATCTGGCAGGGCTCGTGGGGTGCCTACAGTGGCCCCAACCCGCACACCAGCCACCTGCATCTCAGCGTTGTGGCCAGCCCGGCCTGCGACGATACCCGCCCATGGAACCTGGGCACCACCGAGGAGGTCGATTTGGACGCCAACCAGGACTTGATGCTCAGGCAGATTCACGAGCAGCTCACCAGGGCGTGGCCCAGCTTCCTGGACGGCCGCAAGGGCTTCACGCTGGTCGACTACGCCCGCAACCTGGACGTGCACGCCAACACGATCAAGATGGCGATGGCTGAGCTGTCCGACGACGAGGCCAAGGTGATCGCCGCGATCAGGGAGATCAACGACGTCCAGACCGCCCAGCTGCTCGCGGAGCTGACCAAGCTGTCGGCCGGCGGCGCCGATCCGGCCGTGATCGCCAAGATGCTGGCCGGCCTGCTCGGCCCGGAGTTGGCCCCCCTGGTCGCGGCCGAACTGGGCAAGCGGCTGTCCACCACGTGACCGGCCGGCGCGGCGACTGATCAGGCGACATCGCGAGCACTTCTGGCCATACTGACCTGGTGGCGAAAAACTGGGCAGGCAACATCACCTACCGGGCGGGAAAGATCCATCGACCGTCCACAGTCGGCCAGGTGCAGTCTCTGGTCGCGGGGAGCGGCCGGATTCGGGCACTGGGCACGAGGCACGCCTTCAACGAGCTCGCCGACACCACCGGCGAGCTCGTCTCTGTCGGCGACCTGCCGAGGGTGGTCGAGGTGGACTCGGCAGCCGCGCAGGTGAAGGTGTCGGCAGGTCTGCGGTACGCGGAGTTCTCCGAGGAGCTGGACGCGAAGGGCTTTGCCCTGCCGAATCTGGCTTCGTTGCCCCATATCTCGGTTGCGGGCGCGTGCGTCACCGCGACGCATGGGTCGGGTGTGCGCAACGGCAGCCTGGCCAGTTCTGTCGCGGGGATGGAGATCGTCACGGCTGACGGTTCCGTCGTGGAGATCACGGATCCGTCCGGTGCGGTCGTGAACCTCGGTGCGCTGGGCATTGTCACCAGCATGACGCTGGATCTGGTGCCTGCGTTCGAGATTCGCCAGTATGTCCACGAAGGACTGCCGTTGGACTCCGACATCCTTGGTGTGCTTGGTGGTGCGTACAGCGTCAGCCTGTTCACCGACTGGAGCAGTTCGAAGATCAACCAGGTCTGGGTGAAACAGCGCGTGGACGAACCGGAGTTCGTGCCGGAGGGCACGGTTGCGGCTGATGGGCCGAGGCATCCGGTGCCGGGGATGTCGCCGGAGAACTGCACGCCGCAGCTGGGAATCGCGGGCCGGTCGTTCGAACGTCTGCCGCACTTCCGGCCCGAGTTCACGCCCAGCGCGGGCGAGGAACTGCAGACCGAGTTCATGGTCGGCCGGTCCGACGCGGTGGCGGCGTTGCGGGCGATCGACGCCATCCGCGCGAAAGTCCACCCGGTGCTGCAGATCAGTGAGATCCGGACCATCGCGGCGGACGAGATGTGGCTGAGCCCGTACTACCGGCGTGACACCGTGAGCATCCATTTCACCTGGATCGCGGACACCGCCGCAGTGCTGCCGGTGGTTTCGCTTGTGGGGGAGCAGTTGGCGCCGTTCGCGCCGCGGCCGCACTGGGCCAAGATCTTCCGCATCGCCCCGGAAGTCCTGCGGTCGCGGTACGAACGACTGCCGGACTTCCGGGAGTTGGTGCGCTCACTCGACCCCGAGGGCAAGTTCACCAACGCGATGGTGGGCGAACTGCTCAGCTGAGCGCCCTGCGCAGCACGCCGATCGCCTGCGTGATGGCGGCTTCGGCGGCGTGCGTCTCACGCAGGGCGTTGACCATCACGAAGTCGTGGATGATGCCCTGGTAGCGGACCGCGGTCACCGGCACGCCGGCCTGACGCAGCTTGGCGGCGTACGCCTCGCCTTCGTCACGCAGCACGTCGGCCTCGCCGGTGATCACAAGCGCGGGCGGCAGGTCCTTGAGCTCCTCCAGGCTGGCCCGCAACGGCGACGCGGTGATCTCCGCGCGCTGGGCCGGGTCGGTGGTGTACTGGTCCCAGAACCACTTCATGCCCTCGCGACCGAGGAAGTAGCCCTCTGCGAACGTCCTGTACGACTCGGTGTCGAAGTTCGCATCGGTGACCGGGTAGAACAGCACCTGCTGACGGAAGCTCACGTCGCCGCGCTGCTTGGCCATCAGCGTCACGGCCGCGGTCATGTTGCCGCCCACCGAGTCACCGGCGATGGCGATCCGGGCGGTGTCCAGGTTCTTCTCGGCGCCGTGCTCGGCGACCCACTTCGCGGCGGCGTAGTTCTGCTCGATCGCCACGGGGTAGCGCGCTTCCGGCGAGCGGTCGTACTCCGGGAACACGACAGCCGCGCCGGTGCCGACGGCCAGCTCGCGCACCAGGCGCTCGTGGGTGTGGAAGTCACCGAAGACCCAGCCGGCGCCGTGGATGTAGACGATCACCGGAAGCGGGCCGGTGGCGCCCTGCGGACGGACGATCCGCACCTCGGGGACGCCAGGGACGTCGTTGAGGGTCTCGATGTCGGCAGGCGGCATCTCGACTGGGCCGTCCTGGACGCCGTCCACAGCCTTGCGGCCTTCGGCGGGCGGAAGCTGGAACAGGTACGGTGGCGTGTCGGTGGCCTCCGCGAACGCCTGCGCGGCCGGTTCAAGGCTGATGTTGTGCGGATTGGCGGTCATCTCTGCCTCCTTGGAGTGATGTCTTCAAGGTAGGCCACAACTGAATTGTGCACAACTGAGTTGGGCGTAATGAGATTTAAGGCACTTGAGTTGCCTGTGCGCGGTCGCTGAGGCACCATGTCGGGATGTCACTGCGACTGGATGACCAGCTGTGTTTCGGGCTCTACTCGGCGTCCCGGGCCGTGACTTCGCTCTACCGCGTGGTGCTCGAAGACCTGGACCTGACGTATCCCCAGTACCTCGTGATGCTCGCGCTGTGGGAGGAGGACCACCGGCAGGTCAAGGAGCTCGGCACCGAGCTCAACCTCGACTCCGGCACCCTCTCGCCCCTGCTCAAGCGCCTTGAGACGGCCGGGCTCGTGCGCCGCACCCGGCAGGCCGACGACGAACGGTCGGTCCGTATCAGCCTCACCGACTCAGGCCTGGCCCTGCGGGAACGCGCCGACGGCATCCCCGCGATCATCGGCGAGGCCATGGCGCTGGACGCCAACGGCCTCGCCCGCATGCGCGCCGACCTGGACAAACTCGCTGCCTCGGTCAACGCCTACGCCGACAACCTCAGGAAACCGCGCGGAACGTCAGAGTGATGCTCGCCTTCTGGGCGTGCAGCTGATGCTGCGGCAGGACGCCAGGGCCACAAGTGGCCGTGCCTAGTCCGTTCTGTGCGATGTCGAGGTTCAGGTGGATCCAGTCGCTGGGCGTCAGGTCGGTCGTGTGTTTCGCGGCGTCGAGATCTTCGCTCGTCCACCTGCGGGCCGCGAAGTCGAACCCACCCTCGATCCGCAGTGTCCTGTCGCCGTCGGTCAGAGTTGCCCAACGGACATCCACGCGGTTGCCGTTCTCTTGGGGGACAACGTAAGGCGTCTGCAACTCGTCGACTGTCGCCTTGAAACGGCCTACTCGGGCTGCTTGGTGGCTGTCGGCGTAGGCCTCGCCCGGCCCCCGGCCGAACCACTCGACCCGGTCGAACGTGCCCGGCAACGCCATTCGCAAGCCCAGCCTGGGCAACGGACAGGGCCAGTCTCCTTCGGGCTCGATGTCGACCGTCAGAGTCAGTGTCTTGTCGTTGCCGGTCCAGTGATACTTCACGTCCATGCCGAAGTCCTGAGCGGCTGGTGCGACCCGGCTGTGCACGACTCCGTTGTGGACACTGATGATCCGGTGCTGCAGGCGATGCAGGCCCAGTTCGCGCCAGCGCGGCTCGTCGGAGTAGCGGTCGTTCTCAGTCGGGGCGCGCCACAGATCCAGCTTTGGTCCCTGGACCGGGATTCCCGCGATACTCCGCAGCGTCCCTTCGTGGTCGAACTCGCCCAGGGTGAGGTCTCCCGGCTGTTGCTGCGTGTTCGTCCCCGCTTGGACCTGGATCTGTCCCCAGGCGACCGTGTGCCCGGCCGGCGCCCAGGACGTGTCCTTGGCGAGGCTCGCGGTGACCGTGAGCCAGGATTCCCTTGTGGTTTCAGGAAGATCCGGCAGTTGCACCGTGGCTTCCTGCCCTGCCTCGATCGCCGGGACATCCAGGGGCCCGGAGGCGACCTCAACGCCTTCCTGCTCCAGATTCCACTCGAACTTCAGCAGGTCAAGCCCTGCAAAGTCGAACAAATTCGCCACTCGCACCCGCAGGTTGTCCACAGCCCCCGCGGAAATCCCCTCCCGCGCCACCCCCACCGATAGACTGGACCAGGGACGCCCCCCGGGAGGGTGGGGGCTGGTCTGGGGGCGGTTTGCGGGGGAAGCAGTGGGAGTTGGGCCAGGCTGGGGTGCGGCTGTGATGCGGAGTGGTTCGAAGATTTTGGCCAGTTCGGTCAGGCCGGGGGAGGGGGTTCGGTCGGGGAAGACCAGGCCGTCGACGATGAAGCTGCCGTCGTGGAGCTCTTCGCCGAAGTCGCCTCCATAGGCGAAGAACTCGCGGCCGTCCGGCGTGAGCTGCGTGATGCCGTGGTCGATCCATTCCCAGATGAAACCGCCCTGGCAGCGGGGGTACTTTTCGAAGAGCTCCCGGTATTCCAGCAGGCCGCCGGGGCCGTTGCCCATCGCGTGGGCGTATTCACACAGGATGAAGGGGATTTCGGTGGTCCGGCCGATTTCGTCCACTTCGGAGTGGGAAGCGTACATTCTGCTGTAGACGTCCACGTACTCGCAGGCCGCGTCGCCTTCGTAGTGGATGGGGCGGCCTGGGTCGCGGGTGCGGGCCCAGGCGGCGGTGGCGGCGAGGTTCGAGCCGGTGTGGGCTTCGTTGCCCAGCGACCACATGATGATGCTGGGGTGGTTCTTGTCGCGTTCGACCATGCGGGTCATGCGGTCGAGGTAGGCGTCGCGCCATTCCGGGGCCCCGCTGGGGTTGCGGTTCCAGCCGACCTCGGTGAAACCGTGGGTTTCCAGGTCACACTCGTCGATCACCCAGAGGCCGTACTCGTCGCACAGGTCCAGGAATGCCGGGTGCGGGGGATAGTGGCTGGTGCGGACCGCGTTGATGTTGTGCTGCTTCATCAACAGGATGTCGGCGCGTGCGGTTTCCAGGGGGACGGCCCGCCCGTGCACGGGGTGGTGTTCGTGCCGGTTGACGCCCTTCAGCAGAATCCGGCGGCCGTTGACCTTGAGCTGACCGTCCTCAATGGTCACTGTGCGGAAGCCGATCCGGACGGGCACGCGTTCGGTGTCGGAAGCGAGGTAGCCCTCGTAGAGCCGAGGAGCCTCAGCGGTCCAGGGTTCGACCACGCCCGCGTCGATCGGGGAATCCGCGGGTGCGCGCAGGATTCCTAGTTCGGGCACGGAAAGCCAGGCCGTGGCCTCGGTCTCGACGCGGATCCGACCGTGGCCGGTCAAGTGGTCGTAGTCGGCGTGCAGGAAATAGTCGTTGATGCCGCCGACCGGCCGGGCCAGCAGGGTGACGTCCCGGAAGATACCCGACAGCCACCACATGTCCTGATCCTCGAGGTAGCTTCCGGAAGACCATTGGTGCACACGGACCGCGAGCACGTTGCGGCCTTCCTGGAGCAGGCCGCTGACGTCGAACTCGACCGGCAGGCGGCTGCCCCTGGTCACGCCCAGCTCTTCGCCGTTGAGCCAGACCCGCCCGCACGAGTCGACGCCGTCGAAACGCAGCACGACCGGCTGCGAGAGCCATTCCGGCGTGAGGTCGAAAGCGAGGCGGTAGTCGCCGGTCGGGTTGTCCGAAGGCACGTGGGGCGGATCGACCGGGAACGGGTACCGGACGTTGGTGTAGGCCGGTTTGCCGTGCCCGTGCATCTGCCAGTTCGAGGGAACCGGGAGCGAGACCCAGGCCGAGTCGTCGAAGGCGGCCTGTTCGATTCCGTCGGGCGCCAGGACCGGGCTCGGGGACAGGTGGAAACGCCACTCACCGTTCAGGCCGAGCGTCAAGGCATCCGAGGTGAAGGCGGACCGTGCTGGTTGGGCGCCGTACCCCGGGGACACGTCGTCGATGTACATGATCACCTTTCACCCTGGCTCCGTGATCGGTCACGTGACCGGTCACGTGAGTCGAGTGTGAAACGCGTGCGTCCCGGATGTCAAGGATCAGGCGGAGCCGCGCAGCATGAGCTCGGCCCTGATGACGGCCACCTCGGGACGTTGCCCGGCCAGCAGCTGTCCGACCTGGTCAATGGCCACGGCGCCGACCTGGCGGGTGTCGATCCGGACGCTGGACAGCGGCGGCTCGACCATGTTGCCGATGGCCAGGCCGTCGAACCCGATCACCGCCATGTCGGCGGGCACGCGCCGGCCGAGCAGCCGTGCCTGGAACATCGCGCCGATGGCGATCACGTCGTTGTAGGTCAGGATCGCGTCGAGGTCGGGATGTGCCTCGAGCATGGCGGCCATCGCGCGCTGACCGCCCTCAATGGACTGCGCCGCAGGCATCACGCACCCGGTGAGCCGGCGTTCGCGCATCGCCTCGGCGTACCACTGGTATCGGCTGCTGGGCTCGTCGTAGTCGTAGTCGAGCATGCCGATCCGCCGACGCCCGCCCGCGGCCAGGTGCGCGATCGCGGCGTGCACGCCGTCCTCGCCGTCCACCTGGATCGAGCCGAACCGGCCGGTGACGTCCTCCCGGCCGATCTGGACCACCGGCATACCGCTGGTGTACTGGTCGATCACCGCGTCCGGCTGGCTGAAATAGCCGATCACGGCGTCCACTTGGGAGCCGACCATGCTCAACGTGGACTGTTCCTGACCGGCGTCGTCGGCGGTGTCGTAGACGACCACGTGCCAGTCGCGTTTGCGGGCCGCGTCCAACGCGCCGGACGCCACCTCGGTGAAGTACGGGTTGAGCAGGTTGGGAATGACCAGCCCGATCGACGTGGAGTCCTGACGGACCAGGCCGCGGGCGAAGCGGCTGGGCCGGTAACCCAGCTCCCGCGCGGTATCCAGCACGCGCTGCTTGGTGGAGACGTCGATCTCGCCCTTGTCGTTCAGCGCCCGCGACACGGTTTGATAGGAGACACCGGCCGACCGGGCGACGTCACGGATCGTTATCCGTTTGCCCGTCATCAGCCCCACCTCCGTTTCCACGACGGTAGCAGCCACCCGGAGGCCGCCTCTTGCTAGCGGGCGATCACTGCCCGTAGGCTGAGAAACCCGCCGCCGCCGGGAACCCTTGCACCGGAGGATTCTGTGGACAGGCAGCGGTGATCAGGCGCCTCGCGGCCGTGCCGCTCGTGGTGCTGGCCGGTTGTTCGGCCGGTCCTGCGGACGACGCCCCGCCGCCACCCAACTTGACGGCGACCCTGACGACGCCGACGAACATCGATCTGGCCTGGCATGCCACGGATCCAGCTGCGGCCGGGCAGGTCGTGGAGTACGCGACCGAGCCGAACGGCACGTACACGATCCTGGGATACCTGCCGCCCGCCGGGACGAAGTACCGGCATCCGGACCTGATCCCGCAAACGCCGTTCTACTACCGGATCCGGCCCTACTACGGCACGGCTTCGGCGCCGGTGGAGCTCACGTTGCCGCCCGGCGAGTTCGAGGAGAACCCCAACGAGGACGAGGATTGGGTGAAGCCCAAGACGCTGCCTGGAGGACCGGCCGACAAGACCGTGGTGAAGGACGCCAAGGGCACGCCGGCCAATTTCACTGTGACCATCGTGCACGCCAACGGTGTCAAGTTCACCTGGGAGGATCGCACCAGCGACGAAGAGGGATTTCTGCTGGAGATCAAACCTGATGGGGCGCCGGACTTCGTGGTGTCGGGCGTGCTCGATCCCGATGTGAACGCATTCGGTATGGTCACTCTGCCGAATGAGAAAAAAGCGACATATCGGGTGAGACCATATCGATTCGGCGAACCCACGAACACCGCACACCAGACGACCGGGATTGGTTAGGGTTTCCTGGTGGCTACCTGGGATGAGCTGGCTGAGTACGTACGGACCGAATATGACATCGTCAGTGAGACAGCGGGCGAGATCCGGCTGCTTTACACATTCGACGAGGACAGTGACCGCACGCAGGTGATGATCGTGGCGCGGGAGGAACTGGACCAGAAATACGAGTGGGTCCAGATCGCCACACCGATCGGACTGGCCCGCAATGTCGATCTGCATGCCCTGCTGCAGGCGATCGGCCACACCACGATCTCCGGGGGCGCGGCGATCATCGGCGAGCACGTGGTGATCCGGCATTCACTGCCGCTGATCAATCTCGATATCCACGAGTTCACCGATCCGCTCACACTGATCGCGGGTGCGGCCGACGAACTGGAATCGGAATTCTTCGGCGGCGACGACTACTGATTCCTGTTGTTCACTGTGGGGTGGCGGCTGCGGTGCCGATCTGGTGCGATTTCGCCATGCAGACGCACCGCATCGCGCTCATCCCCGGAGACGGCATCGGCCAGGAGGTGACGCCGGCTGCCTGTGCGGTTCTCGACGCGGCCGGCAAGCGCCACGGCTTTGCCCTGACATATGACTCGTTCGACTGGTCCTGTGCGCGCTATCTGAGTGAGGGCGCGATGATGCCGGCCGGCGCGCTCGACCGGATTCGCGGGTATGACGCGATTTTCTTCACGCAGGCGGTGCCGGACACATTGTCATGACGTGACAGGGGCTTCCGGGCGGTCGAGGATCCGCAGCCAGGAGCCGTCGGCCTGCCGGCGGGCGACCTGGGTGCGGCCGCCTGTGCCGTCGGCCGGCCGGGTGGCCGTGAGGGCGATGTCGCCGGTGATCAAGGTGGGCAGCGCAGCCTCTACAGTGAACTCGAGACCGGCGGACACCAGCTGCGTCAGCACGGCCCGGATCTCGTCGTGTCCGGTGTGGTGGGTTCCGGCGGGGAAGTCCAGGACGGCGTCCGGTTCGTAGAGCCGGGTCAGGCTTTCGGCGTCGCCCGCGTTGGCGTATTCGACGAACAGACGGGCCAGGTCTTCAGGGGTTGCTGCCTTCTTCATGCCTCCAGCGTGATCGCTGACGTGCCAGAAGTCCAAGAGATAGATCTTCTGATAGCTAGAATCATTGCTTATGGAGCTGAGGCAGCTGGCGTACTTCGTGGCTGTGGTCGAAGAGGCGAGTTTCACCAAGGCCGCGGCGCGGATGCACGTGGCCCAGCCTGGTGTGAGCGCGCAGATCCGGCAGCTGGAGAAGGAGTTCGGGCAGGAGTTGCTGGACCGTTCAGGCCGGGCGGTCACGATGACGGAAGCTGGGAGGACGGTTCTGCCGTTCGCACGGGCGGCTTTGGCGGCGGTGGACGGAGCGAGACTTGCTGTCGACGAGCTCGCGGGACTGGTGCGTGGGCATGTCGCGATCGGCATGGTGACGTCGCACAATGTGGACATCCCGGGAATGCTCGCTGGATTTCATGCGAGCCACCCGGCTGTGGAGATCACGCTGGCGGAGTCGCACTCCAGCGATCTGATGGACGACCTGCGGGCCGGGCGGCTGGATGTCGCGATCATCGGTGTCGCCGACGAGCCCGCCGATCTTGAGCTGCACACGCTGTCGGATGAGCCACTGGTCGCGGCCGTCAGCGGCGAAGGCACCAGAAGCCGGATCCCGATCCGGGATCTGAAGGACCGGCCGCTGATCTGCCTGCCGAACGGCACAGGCATTCGTGCGATCCTGGAAAATGCCTGTGCCGCAGCGGGTTTTCAGCCGCACGTGACACTGGAGGCCGGGACACCGCTGGTGCTCGCCCAGTTGGCGGAGCTCGGGCTGGGCATGGCGATCCTGCCGGAGTCGATCGTCCGCAACCGGCCCGGGCTGCGGGCGCTCAGGATCACCGGTGCCGACCTGCGTGGGAAACTGGCGCTGGCCTGGCGGAAAAGTGCGCCGCGCAGCCCAGCGGCCAGAGCGTTCACCACCCACGCGGTGCGGTTCGTCACGCGATGAACACGGTCGTCAGCTCGGCCGTTGCAGCGTCACGATGAACTTCCCGGTCGCGCCGACGTTGCCGGCCGAGTCGACCGCGCGGTACTCGATGGTGTGCCGGCCGTAGCCGGGCGGCACGTTGTCCCAAGGGGACAGCCGAGGCTCGCCGAGCTTGCCGTACACGAGATTGTCGATGTTCGTGCCTTCGGGGGTGAACAGGAACGGCGCGCCTGCGTCGGTCGGCCAGCCGAAGTAGTTGAACCAGCCGTCGCGGTTGACCCGGAACTCGGTGATGTTGTAGCCGGGAGTGTTGTCGGTCGCGCTGAGCTTCATCGTGAACGGCGCGTCGAACACGTACTCCGTCGGCTGGCCGGGCCGGTCGACTTTGCTCACCGGCTTGGACAGTTCGTAGTTCACCGCGGGCGCGGTGGCGTCGATCTTCCAGGTGAGAGTACGGCTGGGCAGGGACGCGGTCAGCGTGTGTTCTCCGGTGAGCTGGAACCGGGACAGGTCCAGATCACGGTCGTTGCCCGGGTTCGGTACCTGGCGGCCGTCGATTGCCCACCGCACGGCCAGGATCTGGTCGACCGGCCGCGTGGTCTCGGCGTAGACGACGTCTTGCGCGCCGACGGGGTTTCCAGTGGGCGTCGACGATGTGAAATCTGCCGGAACCGGGTTGCGCGGTGTGCGGATCGAGGTGTCCACGGTCCATGTCCGGGTCTGTGTGAGCGCCGACGAATTCCGGATCGCGGGATCACGAACGAAATCGGTCTGGTCGACGACGGTCGCCGTAAGTGTGTGCCTGCCAGGGCTGGGGCGGACTGTCCGCAGGTCGACGCTCCGGCTGCCGTCGGTCGGCAGGACCCGGCCGTCCAGCCGCCAGGTCACCGTCAACGTGTGTGACGCTGGGTGCAACGGCTCGACCCAGACCGCCCGATCGGCGCCGATCGGCGCGGAGTTCGGTGTGCCGTCTTGCAGAATGCTGGTCTTGCCCGAGATCCGCTGGGTCATGCGCTCCCGGCTGATCTGGTCGAAGTAGTAGCCCAGCGACTTCATCATCGAGTGCCTGCTCGGCCGCCAGACCCCACTGCCGCTGTAGAGACCGCCCTCGTAGCGGCCGATCGGGCCGCCGGATTCACTCTGCTCGCCCAGCCATCGCCACCACTTGCTGCGCTGGGCCTGCATCTGTTGCGTGGTCGACAAAGTGTGGTGGATCGACGACGGTTCGCCGCCGGTGTAGGCGTCGCCGCGAACACCGCGTGAGTAGTAGTCGTACTCGTCGTCCAAGCCGCCTAACGAATGGCCGAGTTCGTGGGGCGTGATCAATGCGGAAAGCGCATTCCCGCCCGACGCGGTCGCGTACGTTCCGCCCGCGCCGCCGTAGGTGTTGCTGTTGCCGATCGCGAGAAGCTGGCGGTTGCCCGCGTTGGTGCCAGGCACGAGGTTCGCGTACTGCGTCAGGGCGGCGTTGTTGACTGTCAGCAACCGCTGCACGCTCGCGGAGTTGCAGCCGCCCCAGAACGCCATGCCCAGCGGGGTGTTCCGGCGTGGCGAGGTCAGGTCCGGGTCGCAGCTGACACCGGATTCGGCGGACGGCACCTCGACCGCGTAGACGTTGAGGTAACTGCGGTAGGTCTTGAACGGTTCCAGTGTCATCAGCACGTTCATGTGCCGGTCGACGTGTTCCCGGAAGCGGGGCATCTCGGCGGCGGTGTAGCCGTCACCGACAATGACGATGTTGAAGCGTTTCGCTGGATCGCCGGTGATCCGGACCGGCACGACGGTCGCCGCCTGGGCGACCGCTGGAATCGGCGTTACGAACGGCAGTACAGCCGCCGCGGCCGTCACGAGCGCGCGTCTCCACATGTGCTCGCACGCTAGGCACAACCGGACATCCTTGTGCAGAGCCGAAAGTACGGAGTTCTCACCGCGCTCGGGCGAGTGGGGCGCCTGTCCAAGTCGGCTGTCTACAGTGTTCTCGCCGGTTATGCTCTTGCAGTGGCGCATGTCCCTGCAGAACAACGACGCCAGCAGTTGGTGGCTGCCGCCTTCCGGGTGGTGGCCCGGGAAGGCGTTGCCGCGGCAAGCACCCGCCGGATCGCCCATGAGGCCAAGGTGCCGCCTGCCGTTGTGCATTACTGCTTCCATTCGGTGGAAGAGCTGATAGACGCCTTGATGGCAGCGGTGTTCGCGGATGTGGCCGAAGCCGCCGCGGTCGCGTTGCGGGCCAGCGGCGCGGTCGAGCATTCCCTGCGAACGGCCCTGCGCCGATTATGGGGGTCCTATCGGGACGATCCGGCCGGGCATCAGGCCGTCGTCGAACTCGTCGCACACGCGTTACGCCGTCCAGCGGCAACCATGATCGTCCGTGAGCACCAGTGCGTGCTCGGCACGCTCGCCGAACAGTTCCTCGCCGACCTGGCGGTCCGCAACAAGACGACCTGGCGCTCACCCACCAGGGTGCTGAGCCGGTTCCTGATCTCCACTGTGGACGGTGTGCTGCTGAACTGGCTGATCGACCGGGACGACGCGGAAACCGAGGCAGCACTGGAATGGCTGGCCATCACCCTCGCGGCCGAGGCCGTTTAACCTGGCCAGCGGAATTTCACGGCGTTGGTCAGGACGCGCGAGGTGTCGGTGAACATCGCGCGGCCGCGGAACACGGCGTCGTCGAAACGGGCCTTTGTCGCGAATGTCGCGTTCTGGAACAGTGCCCGGCCGCCGAAGTACACGTCGTCGAAACTCGCGTCGTCGCCGAACCTGGCCCCGGTGAAGTCGGCCCGGCCGGAGATCCGGGCGTGGAAGAACCGGGCCTCACCCGCGATCCCGGCATCCGGGAACATCGCGTTGCCGGTGAAAGTCGCGTTGTGGAACAGCGCGTGTGAGCCGAAGGTCGTCTGGTTGAACAACGCGTGCCGGGCGAAGCAGGCCTTCTCGAACCGGACAGTGCCGGTGAACGTGGTGCGGGCGAACCGCGCGTCGCCGTCGAATCTGGTCCAGCCGAAGTCCGCACGGTGGACTTCACAGCCGGAGAGGTCGAAGCCGGACAGCCGCGCCTGGCCGAGGTGCAGATCCAGGCCGGGCCAGAACCCGCCCTTGTCCGGCCGCAGATGGGTGTGCAGCAGGCGGTACATCAGCAGCCGCCACTGGATCGGGTGATCGCCCCTGAGCTGGTCGCAGACATGGTCGAGCCATTCCTGCCGGTGCGCCTGCCCGCCACCGGCCGACCGTTCCAGGTAACGCAGGCCTTCCAGGCGACGCGCGTAGTCCTGCGATCGCACCTGGATCGACGCCTTGTGCCTGCGTTCGGCTCTGGGTGACACCTGTCCATTGTTCTCCCGTGCCAGGCTGCCGGCACAGCATCAGGTCATGGTGGCGATCACAAAACTGACCGCGGGCGGGGGAGCGAGTTCGTACGCCGATGCGAGCTCGGTTCCGCGATAGAGCTGGACGTCCCAGCCGTGCCGGCTGAGCCAGTCGACTGTTCGCGAGCCCAGTCCGCCTTTCCACAGCTGCTCCACCGGGTCTTCGCGGTCCCCGGCCCGGCCTCCGGTCTGTTCGCACGCGAGCCGGCTGCCGGCTGCCGACAGCCGGCCGATCGACGTGAACAACCGGCCTGCCTCGGTCTCGGAGAGGTACATGAGCACGCCCTGCACAAGCCAAGCCGTGCGGCCGGACGGCTCGAAACCGGCATCGATGAGCCTGGCGGGCCAATCCGAACGCAGGTCGACATCCAGCACCGTACGGCCGCCACGGGCCACGGCGGCACTCGCGGACAGTATTTTCTCCTTGTACGCCAGCAGTTGCGGCGAATCGAGCTCGTAGAGACGGACCTCGTCGGGCCAGTCCAGCCGGAAGGCCCGGGTGTCCAGGCCCGCGGCCAGCAGCACGATCTGCAGGCAGCCTGCCGTGCTGGCGGCCAGCAGGTAGTCGTCGTAGAACCGGGCCTGGATCGCGGTGTGCGCCATGAACGCGGCGTTGGCGGCCTGGACCCGGTCTGCGCTCGACTCCATGCACACCTCCGAAATGGCCCGGATCCGGCCGATTGTCTCAGCCCGGCCCGGTCGCAAGCCTGCCCTTATGGGTAGGCAGGGAGGTAGTGCGGGGCTTCCCAGGGGACCTCAGGGTGCGGAGTCGCGGACGATCAAAGAGGTGGGGACGATGTGCGGCTCGTGCGGGAAAGGCTCCCCGGCCAGCCTCGACAGCAGCATCCGGGCCGCTGCCTCACCCATCTCACGGGACGGCTGACGCACGGTCGTAAGCGCAGGCTGGGTGTGCGCGGCGATAGGGATGTCGTCGAAGCCGATCACCGCCACGTCATCGGGCACCGCACGCCCAGCCGCGCGCAAGGCGTCGAGCACGCCGACAGCCATCAGGTCGTTCTGAGCGAAGACACCGTCCAGTTCCACGCCTGCTTCCAGGAGCGGCTGGATCGCCTCGCGGCCACCGTCACGGGTGAAGTCGCCTTCGATCAGGAACTTCTCCTCGAGCGGGACGCCGGCGTCCTCGAGCGTCGAACGGAAACCGTCGGTCCGGTCCCTGGTACAGCCGAACTGGGAGGGACCGGTGACGACCGCCATCCGGCGCCGTCCGGTGGCCAGCAGATGCCGGGCTGCATCCACGGCACCCTGCTTGTTGCTCGTGGCCACCGAGGGAAAACCGGGATGATCACCGCGGTCGTCGATCATCACCATCGGGAATCCCGACTCGTGCAGGCCGCTGATGTAGCTCAACGTGTCCGGCGGTTCGATCAGCAACAGCCCGTCGAAGGCGTTGGCCGACACGTGCCGGGCGAACTGCGTCAAAGAGTCGGCGCCACGGTTCATCGTGTTGAGCAGCAAGCCGTAACCCATGGCTTCCAGAACGTCGGCGACACCCTGCAGCACGTCGCCCATCCACGGCCAGGTGAGTCCCGGCACCAACATGCCGACAGTCTGGGTACGGCCCTTGGCGAGGCCGACCGCGCGGGCACTCGGCGTGTAACCGGTCGCCGCGATGACCTCGCGGACCCGGATCGCTGTCGAGGCGTCCACATCGCCCTTGTTGTTGAGCACCCGCGAGACGGTCGCTTTGCTCACTCTCGCCCGTCTGGCGACTTCAGCGATGGTGACGCGCAATGGTCCTCCTCTGCCGACGGCCTGATCAGAATAGCCATTTGCCGAGATGGTGATTCAGGCGGCGAATACTTCAGGGCGCGGAAAAAGCCGGCGGAATCGTCCCGCGAGTCCTTGATCACCGGGAACGCTAATGTGGGACGAGGAACAGTTCGCGAACAAGGGGGCAGGCCCGATGGCGACCTATGTACTCATCCCAGGTGCCGGCGGCCAGGCCAGTCACTGGCGGTTCGTGGCTCCTGAACTGCGCAAGCGTGGCCACGACGTGGTCGCGGTCGACCTGCCTGCCGATGACGACGAGGCCGGGTTCGACGAGTACGCCGACGCGATCGTCGAGGCCGTCGGCGACCGGCGGGACCTGATCCTGGTCGCCCAGTCCCTGGCCGGGTTCTCCGCGCCGATCGCATGCACGCGGATCAAGGCCGACCTGCTGGTCATGGTCGCCGCGATGACCCCGAAACCCGGTGAGTCCGCCGGTGAGTGGTGGACGGCCACCGGGCAGGACCAGGCCGAACGCGAGCTCAAGGAGTCGTTCGGGGTGCCCGGCGACAGCCCGTTCGACCCGCTTTTCACGTTCCTGCACGACGTTCCGGCAGGCGTGCTCGCCGAGGTGCTGGCCGAGGGCGAGATCGTCCAGTCCGGGACGCCGTTCGCCAAGCCGTGGCCGTTGCGGGCCTGGCCGGACGTGCCGACCAGGTTCCTGCTCTGCCAGGACGACCGGATGTTCCCGGCGGCGTTCCAGCGCCGGATCGTCCAGGAGCGCCTGGGGTTCACGCCGGACGAGATGCCCGGCGGTCACCTTCCCGCGTTCTCCCGCCCGTTGGATCTTGTCGAACGCCTTGAGGCGTACCGGCTATCGGCGTAGGTATGCCCGTTCGACCACCGTCCAAGTCGTGGTGGTGAGCAGATACAGCCCGGCTGCCAACGGAACTACCACCACCGCCAACGAGGTGCCGAACGGCAGCAGCCGCATGAACTTCGGAGTCTCCGGCGGCAGTGCCCGTGACGAGAAGTAACCCACCACGAGCAAGGCTACGAACAGCACGGCGAAGACCAGGCCGCCGCCGGAGCCGAAAAGGCGGCTGCCCAGTGGCGCGCCGAACATCACCTCGCTGAGCAGGCCGTTCGCCGTGCCGTTGATGGCCGGGGCGGTGAACAGGTGGTACATCACCATGAAAACCGGCAGTTGCAGCAGCATCGGCAGGCAGCCCGCGAACAGCGAGGTACCGGAATCCTGGTACAGGGCCAGCATTTCCCGCTGCATGCGCTCGGGATTCCGGTGGTGTTTCTCGCGGATCCCGGCCGCCTGCGGTGCCAGCGCGGCGCGGGCTTTCTCGCCGCGGACGGCCGAGCGGGCAAGGGGGTGGAGCAACAGCCGGACACACGCGGTGAACAGCACGATCGCCGCCGCGGTACCGGTTGCGGTGGCCAGCCAGGCGACCAGATGGAACGCGCCTTCTGCGGGCACGTCAAGGAAATCGAACATGGCAAGCAGCACTCCGTCATGTCAGGGGAAGAAGGACAGGCGGAAAGCGGCTGCGGGGTGACTCAGGCAGCCGCTGCTGCGGCTCCTGGAGCTCGAGGACGTGGCCTGCCGGAGGCGTCGGGATCGCGCAGGCGAAGAAAAACACTGCGGCGCGCGCGTTCGCGTAACGCGATGGCCCGGGTCCGTGCGGGCGCACCGGTCGGTGCCGGCAGGACACAGATCGACAGGATGATCGCGATACCGGCGGTCAGCGCCGTGGCCAGCGCGATCGGGCCGGAACCGTTGAACGTCAACAGGACGAACGCGACCGGCAGGAACACCGCGAGCAGCAGTTGAAGCCGCGGCATGGCGCCCCCTTTCGTCCGGTCGAGTTCCAGCGTACCGGGCTATGCCAGCAGCTGGAGTCCCTTGACCAGCTTGGCGATCCGGTTGCGCGGGCCGATCACGCTGATCGCGCAAGTGGCGAGATCGGCGGGTTTGGTCTCGGCCAGTTCGGCGAGGTACTCGTCGTAGACGCGGTTTGTCTGCGCGCTCATGGGCATGTCGGCGAGAAGAACACCCGCACTGGTCACAGCTTTCTCCCTGATCTCCGCGATCTGCCCGGGTGTGGCCCGCAGGACGCTGCAGCCGGCCCACGGCAGTCCGGGGTGGTACTGGCCGGACGCGTCCGGGCCGCCGGGCCCGATCAAGCCGGTGACCGCCTGGCCGGTGCTCGCCGCGATGCAGGCGACGGCGTTGACCATCCGGCCGGCGGGGATGCTCTCGTCGACCACGACCACCCATTTGAGCTGGGCGGCCCGGGTCGCCTCGCCGGTGACGATCTCGTCGGGGGCGAAACCGACAATGCCTGAAGACACGTTTGACCTCTCGTTCATGCGGGAATTGCCATAAACGCTAATCTCTTCTTGGGAACGACGGCAATATCGGTGAACTTAATTCGGCAGCGAGGTGGCTGGCGTGGATCTGGACGAACTTGATACGGCGATCCTGCGGGAGCTGCAGTTGGACGCACGGCGCACCAACCGCGACATCGCGTCCGCAGTTGGTGTCGCGCCGTCCACCGCGCTCGAGCGGACGAGAGGGCTTCGGGAGCGTGGTGTGATCCGTGGGGCCGTACTCGACGTGAACCTGGCCGCGATCGGCCGGGCCGTGCAGGCGCTCATCGCGATCCGGATCAGGCCGCCGTCGCGGCGCAACATCGAGGCGTTCCGCAACTGGATCACCACGTTGCCCGAGACCATCGGGGTTTTCGTGGTGTCGGGCAGTGAGGACTTCCTGGTGCACGTGGCCGTGCGGGACAACCAAGACCTTTACGCGTTTGTCATCGACCAGATCACAGAGCGTGCGGAAGTCGCCGACGTGCGCACGAGCGTTGTCTACGAACACCTGCACAGCACCAAGATCGAGCCGCGCTGAGCGCGTACACGCTTCGGTGTGAAGTGTCCCTTTGACACCGGCCTGTCCGGCATAGTGTGCGCCATGGCTACGCCAACGGGATTCTTCTGGGACATGATGGCCGGTCGCACGCCGGCCCCGGCCGCGGCGGCGACCCTCGGCTGGAAACTGCGGGAAGTCGATCCACAGGAGGGCACGATCGAGGTCGAGTTCGAGGCGAGTGACAGATTCACCAACCCCGCCGGGCATGTGCAGGGTGGTTTTCTCGCGGCGATGCTCGACGACACAATGGGACCGGCGCTGGCCGCGACATTGGGGCCAGGGCAATTCGCGCCGACACTGGATCTGCATGTGCAGTTTCTGCGGGTCGCGTGGCCCGGCACGTTGATCGGGAAGGCCACGGTTGTCCGCCGTGGCAAGCAGGTCTGTCACCTGCGCGGGGAGCTCACCGACTCAGCCGGACGGGTGATCGCGACCGCCATCGCGACGGCGATGGTGCAACGTGGCGAGCGTGTCCGCGACCGCAGCACGGTACAGACGGAAACACTAATCGGCTGACCCGCCGTAAGCGGCGAGGAATACCCGGACCCCTTCATCGGCGAAGTGGTCCAGTTCCTCGGTGGTGAACCCGGTGTCGTCACCGAAGAACATCGCCTTGTCCAACGCGATTCCGAGAATAAGGAAAGCGAAGTGCTTGGCGGCCAATGCCGGGTCTTGCACGCGTAGCAGTCCGCGCTCGGCCAGGTGCTGGAACTCGGGCGCGAGAGCGGTGAGGACGCGTTCGGGTGCGCGTTCGTAGTAAGTGCGCGCGAGATCGGGGAATCGCGCGGCCTCACCCACCAGTAGCCTGCGCATTTGCAGGACCTGCGGCCGCAATATCGAATGCAGGTATTGCCGCGCCAGCGCGGGCAGGTCTTTGGCGAGATCGGTGCTGTTGTGCAGTTTGTCGCCGATCAGCTTGACGAACGCGTCGACCGTGGCCGAGACGCCCAGGATGATCTCGCTGAACAGCCCTTCCTTGTCGGTGAAGTTCTTGTAGACCGTCTGCTTGGACACCGCGGCCAGCGCCGCGACATCGTCCATGCTCGTGCCCTGGTAGCCGTTGCGCAGGAACAACGTGGTCGCGGCCTCCATGATCAGCCGGCGTTTCCGGGCGGACCGGCCTTCTTCCATCCCGACGCCCACACCCGCGATTCCCATGATCAGCCTCCTTGCCCGAATAGTACTAGACGGGTCAGTACTCGCTACAGTACTGTACGGTCTAGTTCTCGTCGAGGCGTTGACCAGGTGAAAAGGAGAGACCTCATGACTCAAGCTGTCTGGACACCGGAGACCGAAGCCGCCGACACCCGGACCCCGCACCCCGCGCGCATCACCAAGTCCCTGCTGGGTTACGGCGTGCTCGCCGGTCCCTTCTATGTCGTGGTGTCGCTGGTCCAGGCGTTCACGAGAGACGGTTTCGATCTCACGAAGCATCCGTGGAGCGTGCTGGCCAACGGTGACGTCGGCTGGATCCAGACCACGAACCTGATCCTCACCGGCCTGATGGTGATCGCGGCCGCGGTCGGCATACGCCGGTTACTACGCGGTGGCATGGGCGGGACGTGGGGTCCGGCGCTGATCGGCGTGTTCGGTCTGGGCATGGTCGCCAGCGGGTTCTTCCCGGCCGATCCGGTACCGGGATTCCCCAGTGACGTGGTCGGTCTGCCGACACAGCCGACTATGGCGGGCACGCTGCACTTCGTCTGTGGTGGCATCGGGTTCCTCTGCTTCATCGCCGCGTGCTTCGTGATCGCGCGCCGGTTCGCCGGGCGTGGCTGGGCGATGTACTCGCGGATCACCGGTGTGGTGTTCCTGCTGGCGTTCGGCGGGCTCGCCGCCGGGCCGGGCTTCGGGATCCTGGCGTTCACCGTCGGCGTGCTGGCGGCGTTCACCTGGCTGGCCACCACGTCCGTGCAGCTCTACCGGCACGCGGACCGGTGATCGCGATGGGAACCGTGATCTCCGCTGACGGAACCGAGATCGTTTACAAGCGTGCAGGCTCTGGGCCGCCAGTGATCCTGCTCAGCGGCGGGCCTGGCGACAGCTCCGGCGAACAGCCGCTGGCCGAGGTGCTCCGGCCGTTCTTCACCGTGTTCACATACGACCGGCGCGGGCGTGGCCAAAGTGGTGACACCAAGCCGTATTCGGTGGAACGTGACTACGAGGACCTGGCCGCGGTCATCGCCGAGGCAGGCGGATCCGCCGGTGTGTACGGCAGTTCCGGGATGGGCATGATCGGGCTGGAGGCAGCCGCACACGGCGTGCCGGTCAGCAGACTGGCGATGTGGGAGCCGCCGTACATCGTCGAAGGCGCTCGCAGGGCGGTCCCGGCCGACTGGGGCGACCGGGTGGCCGAGCTGATCGCGGCCGGCCGTAGCGAGGACGCCATCCAGTACTGGTTGGTCGAGATCGTCAACGTACCGGTGGAGTACGTGACTTCCATGCGTGGCACGCCTTTCTGGGCTGGGATGGCGGCTTCAGCGCACGCTCTGGTGTACGACGCGGCAATCCTGCGAGATTTCTCCGTGCCCGCCCGCGCGGCTTCGGTCTCGGTGCCGACGCTGGTGATGGACGGCGGCGACGCCGCGTTGCCGTGGATCCGCCAAGGCGTCCAGGAAGTGCTCCGGATTCTGCCGGCCGGGCGGCATCATGTTCTTCTCGACCAGGCCCACGACGTCCCGCCGGAGATCATCGCGCCGGTGCTGATCAAGTTCTTCGAGGAGTGAACGATGAAGTTCCGTACCGTGCTCGAGCAGACCGGCAAGAACACCACCGGGATCCACGTCCCCGACGAAGTCGTGGCCGAACTCGGCACCAGCAAGAGGCCGCCGGTCGTGGTGACCATCAACGGCCACACGTACCGCAACACCATCGCCCGGATGGGCGGCCGGTTCCTGCTGTCGGTCAGCTCGGAGAACCGGGCCAAGGCGGGGGTGGCCGGCGGCGACGAGATCGAGGTCGGTCTCGAGCTGGACACCGAGCCGCGTGTGGTGACCGTGCCCGCCGACTTCGCCGCGGCGCTCGACGGTGAGAAAGCAGCCCGCGAGGCCTTCGACAAGATGGCCTACAGCCATCAGTTGCGCTGGGTGCTGTCGGTCGAGGACGCCAAGACACCCGAGACCCGCCTGCGCCGGATCGCCAAGGCGGTGGAGTCCCTGAAGTCCGGAAAATAAGGCCGCAATGCGGACAGGAACTGACCGCAATTGTTCCTAGAGTTGTCCTCACCAGGGCAACCGAGGAAAGGCGAAGACCATGAGCAGCACCTACACCGAGCCGGTCACCACGGGCGAGCGGGCGGACTTCCTGCAGATGCTGGCCAAGCACCGCGGTTTCCTGAAGTTCACCGTCAAGAACCTCACCGACGAGCAGGCCAACCAGCGCACCACGGTCAGCGAGCTGACCCTCGGCGGCCTGATCAAGCACGTCGCGGCGACCGAGCGCGGGTGGGCGAACTTCATCCTCGAAGGTGCCGCGGGCATGTTCAAGCAGCAGGTGGACTGGGAGGCGCAGTTCTCGATGCGGGGCAACGAGACCCTCGAAGGCCTGCTCGCACAGTACGAGGAGATCGCCGCCCGGACCGACGAACTGGTCCGGACAGTCGACCTGGACGAGTCACACCCGCTGCCCGAGGCCCCATGGTTCGAGAAGGGCGCGGCCTGGTCCAACCGCCGCGTCCTGATGCACATCATCGCCGAGACCTCGCAGCACTCCGGCCACGCCGACATCATCCGCGAAGGCCTCGACGGTTCGAAGACGATGGGCTGAGGCGCCCGGTCCACGTTTTGATGTGGACGGAGCCGAACCGTTGCCGCAACGGGACGTTTGAGAAGGCCTTGACCGGGCGATCCAAGGAGTATGGACCACAGCCGAGCACCCGTGCTTGAGGCGCTGCGCGACTATCACGAGCGTGGTTTCGTGCCCTTCAACGCGCCCGGCCACAAGCAGGGGCGCGGGATAGACCCACGGGTGCTCGAGGTGGTCGGCAGGAATGTGTTCACTGCCGACGTGCTGACCCCGAACGGGTTGGACGGGCGCCGGCTGGATCACGGAGTGCTGCGGGAAGCCCAGGAGTTGATGGCCGACGCGGTCGGCGCCGACCATACGTTCTTCTCGCGGCAGGCATGTACATCCCGGATGCGGTGGACAGCACTCTGGATTCGGTTCGCGTTGTAGCAAACTGACTGGTCCGGGGTGGGCGGGGCACCCGGATGGCCGCCCGATAGTGCGGTGCGCGAGTTCGGCGATTACTGATGTGCTGCCGGTATGTCTCTTTCGGCCGCACAGCGGTCAATACGCAGCGCGCACAGCAGCTTCGAGTCACGCCGTTATGATTCGGCAAGCGACAATTTGGACCGTGCCCTGGAATTGCTTGCCGGGCTACCGGTTGATGAAACCGCCGTTCTGCACGCGGAGATCGCGACGTTGCGGGCCGCGGTGGACGAGGCGGTCGCGGCCGAGGAAGCCGAGCGGATGGTCCGGGCCGCGAAAATGCAGCTCGACCGGGTGGAGCGGGAGCTGGACTCCGGCTACGACGCTGACTACGTTCTGACCAGCACGCTGGCCAAGGCCGAGGAATACGTGCGGGATGTGCCGGACCGCTTCAAGACGGAGATCGTCACGCGGATCGAGGAGTGGCGCGCCCGGCTCAGCGGCAATGCACCCATGCCGGTCGAGGAGTCCGCACCGGCAAAGGAAATCCAGGATGATCACGTCGCCCTGTCGCAGGCGAAAGGCAGGATCAACGCGGCCCGGAACTACGTCGAAAGCGGGCGCTACGAGTGGGTCGAAGGCAACCTGGACGAAGCCGTGGCGCTGCTGGCGACTGTGCAGGGCACCGAGGACCTGCTCGCCGAGATAGCCCGGTTACGCGCCGAAGCCGGGCAAGGGGTCAACGCCGAACACGTCCGGCGCCTGGAAAGTGAACTCGACAGGCACTTCTCCACCGCCGAGGAGACCGGCGACTGGATCTCCACCGAACGCACCCTGGAAGCGGTGCACTACCTCACCCGTCGACTGTCCGAAGAGGATATCCAGACCTACCTCTCCGCCGAGCGGATCTCCGAACTGGAGACGCGGATCGCCACCGCGACCACCAACCGCGTGGCCGCGATCAAGGCCCGAGGGCTGGAAGGCGCGCTGCCGGTATTGGCCGAACTGGAGGAACTGGCCGCAGGTGACCCGTTCGCCGGGCTCGACGAAAACGACGCGTACCGCGTCTCCCAGGCGATGCAGAACGCCAGATCCCGTGTCTACGACCGGCTTTGGTCCATCGCGGCGGACTGGAACCGCGAAACCGCCGCGGACGACCCGGACATCCAGGCGATCGACGCGAGGATCGCCGAAGCCGACCGCAGGATCGAGGCGTCGTCCACGGCATGGTCGACCGCTCAGCAGGTGGCGACCGTCCAGACGCGGTGGGAGCTGCTTGAGCAGAACATCGAGGGCTGGGACGGCGACACATTCGAGATCAACCAGTCGTTTCCGTTCCACGCCCCGGAGCTGCCCCGGACGCGGGCCGCGCTCAGGGAGACCGGTTGGCTGCTCGACGACTCCTCGCTGCAGGAGATCCGCACGCGATTCCCGGACCACCCCGCAGTGCTGGCCGTGTTCGAGAAGGCCGAGCGAGTCCGGGAAGCGTCATTGGCAAAGCTGGCGCAGGCGTATGACCAGGTCCTGGCCAACGCCGACACACTCGAGACGCCGATTCGGTCCGACGACCGGCAGGAACCGGTCCGGTTCATGAACGACGCCGACGCGACGTTCAAGGACACGCCGCACCAGGAATCGCTCGTCTCGCGGGCACGCGCGTTGCACGAGCGCTTCGAGGCCGAGTACGCGGCGATAATCCAGGCCCGCCAGGACTTGTGGGACAAGCTCATGGTCGACAGCGACGCGATCTGGCCGTCCATTGTGGAATCGACTGGTGCCGGGGAACTCGATCCGACCGACGAGCAATCCCGTGGCAAGACGGTGTTGTTGCGCAGCGTCCACAACCGCGCCGGCTGGGAGTGGGGCGGCTTCAGCTTCGCGGTGAACTGGAACGGTGTCCCGGTCGCCGGCGACTACGAGGCGAACGTCCTCACGGCCCTGGAACACGCCTGGTACCAGCTCCAGTTCTCGCACGCCGCCACCCCGGACGGACCCGCGGTCAACGACCGGCTGGAGTGGGACGTGATCGCGGTCGTCCAGGGCAAGGGCCGGGTCACTGAGCGGACCACGATCGTCCGCCGCGACCAGTACGGCAACGAACTCGGCACCGAGGAACAGTGGCTGCCGGTCGATGGGGTCGTCCTGCGAATCATCGGCCTGCACGCGGGCCCAGTCGCCGTCGGCCCCGACCACGACTGGCAGCCGTAGCACCTCACAACCCAGCTCACCCCCTCCGGGTCTGTATGCCCCCAAAGTGGCGTTGGGAGCGCTCAATGCTCCCAACGCCACTTTGGGGGCAAACCTATGAAGCGTTGACGCGTGTCGGGAGTGGAAGTATCGTTTCGTAGGACGGAAGAAAGATTCCACACTACGAAATAACGAAGGAGCGGGGCGTGGACCATCGCTTCCGGTACGACGTGAACCTCTCGATCCTGTTCACCGAGTTGGAGTTGCCCGCGCGGGCGGCTGCTGCCAAGGCGGCCGGGTTCGACGCGGTCGAGTTCTGGTGGCCGTTCGACGTCCCGGTGCCGAGCGAGTCCGATGTGGACATATTCGTGCGGTCGATCCGTGACGAGGGCGTGCGCCTGGTGGGGTTGAACTTCTTCGCCGGTGACATGCCCGGCGGCGAGCGGGGCGTGCTGTCCTCACCTGCCCGCACAGCCGAGTTCCGGGACAACATCGAGGTCGCGGTCGAGATCGCCGACCGGCTCGGCTGCCGAACGTTCAATGCGTTGTACGGCAACAGGATCGATGGTGTATCCGAGGCCGAGCAGGACGAGGTCGCACGCGAGAACATCGCACTCGCGGCCAAGGCAGCCGGCCGGATCGGCGCCACGATCGTGATCGAACCGCTGAGTGGCGCGCCGAAGTATCCGCTGAAGACCGCCGCTGAGGCGCTCGCTGTGATCCAGCGAGTACGCACCGAGGGCGGCGTCGACAACGTCGCACTGCTCGCGGACCTGTACCACCTGGCCGTCAACGGTGACGACCTGGATGTTGTTGTCTCCCAGTATGTCCAGCAGATCGGGCACGTCCAGATCGCGGACGCGCCGGGCCGCAACGAGCCCGGCACCGGTGAGCTCGCCGTCGCGGGCTACCTCGGCGAACTCGCCGACAACGGCTACGACGGCTATATCGGCCTGGAATACAAGCCCAGTGGCGCCAGCGCCGACAGCTTCGACTGGCTACCCCGCGATCTGCGGGCCTGATTCGGAGGAACCAAATGACGGTGGGCTTCATCGGCCTGGGCATCATGGGCAGCCCGATGGCCGTGCACCTGGTCGATGCCGGTCACGACGTGATCGGTTTCGACGTCGTGCCGGCCTCGCTGAGCGCGTTCGCCGAGGCGGGCGGCACGGCGGCGGCGAACGTGGCGGAAACGGTGACACAGGCCGAGGTCGTGATCACCATGCTGCCCGACCACCCGCACGTCGAGTCGGTCGTGTTCGGCGAGGACGGCGTGCTCGCCAACGCCAAGGACGGCTTGCTGCTCATCGACATGAGCACGATCCGTCCGGAGAGCTCACTGGCCATCGCCGAAGCGGCCAAGGCCAAGGGCGTTCGTGTGCTGGACGCCCCGGTCTCCGGTGGCGAGGCGGGCGCCAAGAACGCCGCACTGTCCATCATGGTCGGCGGTGAGGAAGCGGATTTCAACGCTGCCAAGCCATTGTTCGATCTACTGGGCAAGACTGTCGTGCACGTCGGCCCGCATGGCGCCGGGCAGGTCGTCAAGGCGGCCAACCAGCTCGTGGTCGGCGGGACGTACGCCCTGGTGGCCGAGGCGATCGTGCTGCTCGAAGCGTCCGGCGTGGACGCCAGGACCGGGCTGGACGTACTCGCGGGCGGCCTGGCCGCCAGCCGGATCCTCGATCTGAAGCGGGAGACCATGGTGGCGCGCCAGTTCGCGCCGGGCTTCCGGATCGACCTGCACCACAAGGACATGGGCATCGCGCTGGCCGCCGCACGGCAGGCCGACGTCAGCCTGCCGGTCACCGGGCTCGTCGCCCAGCTGATCGCCGCGGCCAGGGCGATGGGACACGGCTCCCTGGACCACTCGGCACTTTTGAAGGTCACCGAACAGCTCTCCAGCCGCGGTTAGAAAGGCAGGATTCCATGCCCAAGATTCCCGCGATGCAGGCCGTGGTCGAAGTGCTCAAGTCCGAGGGCGTGGACACCGCCTTCGGGTGCCCCGGCGCCGCGATCCTGCCGCTGTACAAGGCTCTTGAGGTGGTCGGCGGGATCGAGCACCTGATCGTCCGGCATGAGGAAGGCGCGACCCACATGGCCGACGCGTGGGCCCGCACCAACGGCAAGGTCGGTATCGCGATCGGCACGTCCGGCCCGGCCGGTACCAACATGATCACCGGCCTGTACACGGCCTTGGCCGACTCGATCCCGATCATCTGCATCACCGGCCAGGCGGTGTCGAGCAAGCTGCACCAGGAGGCCTTTCAGGCCGTCGACATCGTCGAGATCGCCAAGCCGGTCACCAAATGGGCGGTGCAGGTCAAGGAAGCCGCGCAGGCGCCGTGGATCTTCCGCGAGGCCTTCCGGATCGCCCAGTCCGGCAGGCCCGGGCCGGTCCTGATCGACCTGCCGGTGGACGTCCAGAAGCAGCTGATCGAATGGGACGCCAGTATCGACGTGCCGCTGCCGATCAGCGTCGTGACCCCGCACCTGCCGCGGGTGGAACGCGCGCTGGACATGCTGCTGGCCGCCGAACGCCCGCTGCTGCTGGCCGGCGGCGGCGTGATCCTCGCCGAGGCGCACGAGCAACTGCTTGAGCTCGCCGAGTACCTGCAGATCCCCGTGCAGGCAACGCTGATGGGCAAGGGCGCGATCGACGAGGATCACCCGCTGTATTCCGGGATGACCGGAATCCAGACGTCCCAGCGCTACGGCAACGCGTCCTTTCTGGAGTCGGACCTGGTTCTCGTGGTGGGCGCGCGGTTCGGTGACCGGCACACCGGCGACCTGGAGACCTACCGGGGTGAGCGCCGGTTCATCCACGTCGATGTCGAGCCGACCCAGATCGGCAAGGTCTTCGCGCCGGACCTCGGCATCGTCTCGGACGCGAAACTGTTCCTGCAGGCCATTCTCGACGTCGCCAAGGCACGCAACGCCAAGGGCGAGCCTGGAGCGTGGGTGGCCAGGATCCAGGAGTTGAAGGCGACGCTGACCCGGCGTGAGGACTTCGACACCGTGCCGGTCAAGGCGCCGCGGGTGTTCAAGGAGATCAACGAGTTCTACGGTCCGGACACCTACTTCGTGACCGCGATCGGGCTGTACCAGATCTGGTCCGGCCAGCACCAGCTGGCGCACAAGCCGCGGCACTACCAGGTCTGCGGCCAGGCCGGCCCGCTCGGGTGGGAGATCCCCGCCGCGATCGGGGTGAAGAAGGCGCTCAAGCACAGCGAGCCGGACGCCGAGGTCGTGGGCATCGTCGGTGACTACTCGTTCCAGTTCCTGGTCGAGGAGCTCGCTGTGGCCGCGCAGTACGACGTTCCGTTCGTGCTCATCATGCTGAACAACGAGTATCTCGGCCTGATCAGGATGGCCGAGGATCACGGCGGCTATCAGATGAACTACGAAGTCGACCTGCACTACGACACGAACGGATCGGACAACGTCAAGATCATGGAGGCGTACGGCTGCTCCGGCCGCCGTGTCACGCAGCCCGGCGAGATCGCGGACGCCCTGTCGTGGGCCCGCAAACAGGCCGACGCCACAAGCAGGCCGGTGCTCGTCGAGATCATGATCGAGCGGGAGGCCAACACCGCGAACGGCACGTCGATCGCCGCCGTCCGCGAGTACGAACCCTTGCCCTAGCTACGAAGTTGTTTTGGGTGGTTGCCACGGTCGCATCCGCGGCAACCACCCGGGCACGGCATCCTTGTACGTGTCGTACTGATTGCCGAAGCTGCGCCTGAGTGCAGGTTCCTCGTGCCAGTGCACCATCGCGTAGAACGCCGCGCACACGACAGCGGCGTACACCAACAGCAGCAACTGGCCCAGGATCAATGCCTGGCCGATGATCGTGCTCAGTACCGCGATGTACATCGGGTTGCGCACGTACCGGTAGAACCCGCCCACCACAAGCTTTTCAGGTGGAGCGACCGGCGCGGGTGTGCCGAAGCCCTCGGCCACGAAGCGGACGAACGCCGAGACGAGCACGGCGACCGCGGCGATGAGCAACACCCAGCCGATCACGCGCAGCGGCGGCCAGAATGGTTCGAATTCCCAACTGGTGATCAAAAAGGGGATCAGGCCCCCGACGATCCCGGGGGCCAGTACGAAGAACCCAGCTGAGCCGATGGCAGCCGCGACTCTGTTGCGCACCACAACAGTGTCGGCCAGATATCCGATCCTACGTCTGCGTAGAACGGATACTTCACCCATATGGCGTTCGGTAAATATATCGAACGGTGTATAGGTGAACGGGCTGGTTACGCGAAGTCGGCTTCCTCGAAGACCTGACGGACCTCGAGCTCACCCTCGCGGAACGGCACACGCTTGGCCCACTGCACGGCCTCGGCCTTCGAGGACACCTCGATGATCCAGAAACCCGCGACGAGCTCCTTGGCCTCGGCGAACGGGCCGTCGGTCACCTTCTCCGCGCCGCCGGGGCCGTAGCTGACGCGGAAGCCCTTCGAACTGTCGCGCAGACCGTCGCCGGCCAGCATCACGCCCGCCTTGGTCATCTCGTCGTTGAACCGGCCCATCTCCGCCAGTTCCTCCTGGGTGGGCATGACGCCGGCCTCGGTCTCCGAGTTGGCCTTGACGATCATCATGAACCGCATCGTGTCTCCTTGGGTGCTTGACCTTGCCTGACACTGACGCGTCGAACGACCCGCCGCCACATCGACACGAGTTTCAAGATTTTTTTCCAGGGGTGGCTACACGCCGACGAGCTCTCGTGCGGGCGGCGGCGCGGGGTCGGCGACCGCGTGGTGCGGCGGGTGGAGCCTGGTGAGCACGACCACGCCGGAGATGGTGACCGCGCAGGCTGCCAGCACGCCTACGTTGGCCAGGAACGACGTGGGCAGCTGCTCGTTGAGCACGATCACGCCGATGAGTGCGCCGGTGATCGGGTCGGCCACCAGCAGTGTCGCGTAGCTCAGGGCGAACCGGCCGGTGCGGTAGGCGTTCTGCTGGAAGAGCAGGCCCATCACGCAGAACACGATGGCCAGGCCGATCACCCAGATGACCGTGCCGGACATCTCGTTGATCGCGGAGCTGCCGCCGACCCGGGTCAGCGCGGCGAACACGCCGTACGCGACGCCAGAGCCGATCGCCAGGAAGAGTGCGTTGACCGCGCCGGTGCTGCGCCGCGCCATGAACGCGGTACCGAGGATCAGGGCGAGCGCGCTGCCGCACAGCACGGCCGCTGAAGGGCCGTCGAGCGTAGGGCGGCTCGACTCGTGCGGGAGCAGCAGCAGGAGGCTCACGAGCCCCGCGCTCACCGCGAACGTGCCGAACATTTCACCGGCGGACACCCGCCTGCGGTCGATGGCCGCCGCGATCAGTACCGCGATCGGCAGCCCGCTCATCCCGAGCGGCTGCACAACGGTCAGCGGACCATTCGACAGGGCGATGATGTGCATAACGGCGCCACAGAGCGTGGTCGCCGAGCCGAGCACCCATTTGGGCCTGCGTACGAGCTGCGTCAGCAGCCGCAGAAAACCCATGTTCTTGCAGTGCACAGCCGCGTTTTGCTGCAGTGCAGCGCCCAGGGCGACCAGCGGGGCTCCGGCTACGGCCGCCACGAGCCAGAACGTCACCTGGCCGAGTCCATACAGGTGACAGCCCGTGAGGGTGTAAGTAGTGATCGGTTCGAGATCGAATCGAAATGCACCAGGAGACTCTAATGGGTGACCCCTAAGGGGCTTGTGAAGTGGTCCCCCTAAGGGCGGTCGACCGGTCTTCACCTGTGGTTCTGCTGATGCTCACGCCGCATGGCCACCTGTGGGCTTTCGGTAGACGAAAGGTGCGTAAGCGACCATGATGTGATCCAACACACAGCGCAGCGCGTCTCGTCGGAGGTGTCGCCAGTGCAGGGCTACTTCGGAGCATACGGACTGATCGCGTTGCTCCTGGTAGTCGGCGCTGTGTTCGTGGCCGTCGCGCTGAGTGCGAACCGGCTCCTGCGCCCGGCCCGTCCCACGCCCCAGAAGCTGCTGACATACGAGTGCGGCGTCGACCCGGTCGGTGGCGGCTGGGCACAGTCGTACGTGCGGTATTACGTCTTCACGTTTCTGTATGTCGTGTTCGCGGTGGACGCTGTTTTTCTTTTTCCGTGGGCGACGGTGTTCGCGGCCCCCGGTTTCGGGCTGGCGACGTTGATCGAGATGTTCGTTTTCCTGGGATTTCTGGCAGTGGGGATCTTGTACGCCTGGCGCAAGGGGGTCCTGTCGTGGGCGTGACCGACCTGGGGATGATCTCGCAGGTTCCCAAGCCGATGCGGTTCATCCTCAACTGGGGACGCAGGTACTCGTTGTGGGTGTTCAACTTCGGGCTGGCCTGCTGCGCGATCGAGTTCATCGCCACCTCGATGAGCAGGCACGACTTCATCCGGCTCGGCGTGATCCCGTTCGCGCCCAGCCCCCGGCAGGCAGACCTGATGGTGGTGTCCGGGACGGTCACCGACAAGATGGCGCCCGCCGTGCAGCGGCTCTACGAGCAGATGCCCGAGCCGAAATACGTGATCTCGTTCGGCGCCTGCTCCAACTGCGGCGGGCCGTACTGGGATTCCTACTGCGTGACCAAGGGCGTCGACCAGCTGATCCCCGTCGACGTCTACATCCCCGGCTGCCCGCCCCGCCCGGAGGCGCTGCTGCACGGGATCATGAAACTCCAGGCCAAGATCGGCGACGAGGACTGGGCCACCCGCGGCTCACCGGAATACCCGGCCTTCGAGCGGGTGCCCGATGGATCTTGACGATTTCCCCTATGGTCGGGCCGAGACAGCCCACGGACAGCAAAGCGTGGACGTCCCGGCCGCCAACTGGATTCCCGCCCTTGAGTACACACGCGACATACTGGCCTGCGACTTCTTCGACTTCCTGACCGCAGTGGACGAACTCGACGAAGGAATCCGAATCGTCGCCCACGTCTACTCGACCTCTCTGAAGCACCACCTGCTGCTACGAACCCTGCTGGACGCACCTTTCGTGCTGCCGACCGCAACCGGCGTCTACAAGGGCGCGAACTGGCACGAGCGCGAAACCCACGAGATGTTCGGCGTGACCTTCTCAGGCCACCCGAACCTGATCCCGCTGCTGCTGCCCGATGGCTTCGAAGGCAACCCCCTGCGCAAGTCCTTCGTCCTCGCCAGCCGCGTGGCCAAACAATGGCCCGGCGAAGTAGACCCCGGCCAGTCCCTCACCGACCTGGGCAAACCCAAACGCCGCCGCAACCTGCCACCCGGAGTCCCCACCGACTGGAGGCAGGACTCATGACCATTTTGGAGGTTGTGCTCCGGCTTGTGCTTGTGGTGGCGGCGTTTCTGATTCTGCCGTTGCTGGTGGGGCAGATGGAGCACAAGGCGATGGCGCATATGCAGGCGCGGCTTGGGCCGATGCATGCGGGTGGGTTTCATGGGTGGGCGCAGCTCATCGCCGACGGGGTGAAGTTCGTTCAGAAGGAACATGTTGTTCCTACCGAGGCTGATCGGCGAGTTTTCTCGCTGGCGCCTGCGGTCGCGTTGCTGCCGTACATGATCGTGCTTGTCGTGATTCCGGTGGGGCCTGGGCTTGTCGCTGTCAATCTGGATATCGGGCTCTTCTTTGTGCTCGCGGTGATGAGTGTGAGTGTGCTCGGGTCTGTGATGGCGGGGTGGTCCAGCGGGAACAAGTACTCGTTGCTGGGCGGGTTGCGGAGTGCGGCGCAGTTGATGGCGTATGAGCTGCCGCTTGTGCTTGCGGCGTCGTCTGTTGCGATGGCGGCGGGGACGCTGTCGTTGAGTGGGATTGTCGAGGCGTGGTCGCCCTGGTGGTTGTTGTGGCAGGCGCCCGCACTGCTGATCTTTTTTGTCGCCGGGCTCGCTGAGCTGGCGCGGCCGCCTTTTGACATGCCGGTTGCGGACTCGGAGATTGTGCTGGGGCCGTACACCGAGTACACGGGGTTGCGGTTCGCGCTGTTCCTGCTGGCTGAGTATGCGGGGATTGTTGTGTTGTGCGCGTTGACGGCCGTGCTTTTCCTCGGTGGGTGGCGTGGGCCGTTCGCGTCGGACGATCTGGGGCCGGTCTGGTTTCTGGCCAAGGTTTTCGTGCTCGCGTTCGTCGTGATCTGGTTGCGGGTCAGCAATCCGCGGCTGCGGGCCGACCAGCTCCAAAAGCTCGCGTGGCAGGTGCTTGTGCCGTTGAGCCTGGCGCAGCTCGCGCTGACCGGTGTGGTGAAGGTGGTGGCGTCGTGAAGGGAATCCTCAAAGGACTGGCCGTCACGTTGCGGACGATGACCCGCCGGTCGGTCACGCGGCAGTATCCGGAAGTCAAGCCCGACCTCCCGCCGCGCAGCCGGGGCGTGATCGCGCTGCTGGAGGAGAACTGCACATCCTGCATGCTGTGTGCCCGGGAATGCCCGGACTGGTGCATCTACATCGAATCGCACAAGGAAGTCCAGCCGCCCGAGGTCGAAGGCGGCCGTGCCCGCAGCAAGAATGTGCTCGACCGGTTCGCCATCGACTTCTCACTCTGTATGTACTGCGGGATCTGCATCGAAGTGTGCCCGTTCGACGCGTTGTTCTGGTCGCCGGAATTCGAGTACGCCGAACAGCAGATCGCCGGCCTCACCCACGAGATGGATCTGCTCGGCACCTGGATGGACACGGTCCAGCGCGAAGAGGACGGCAAATGACGGGCGCGGAGATCGTGTTCGTGCTGCTGGGCGTGGTCGCCCTGGCGTCCGCGGTCGTGGTGGTCACGACAAAACAGCTCGTGCGGGCCGCGCTGTGGCTGGTGGTGAGCTTCGGCGCGATCGCGGCGTGCTTTCTGGTCCTGACAGCCGAGTTGGTCGCGTGGGTACAGGTGCTGATCTACGTCGGCGCGGTCGTCGTGCTGCTGCTGTTCGGCATCATGCTCACGCGCGCACCGATCGGTCGTTCGTCTGATTTGGACAGTCGTAATCGGCCGGCAGCGATAGCTGTCGCTGCGGCCACCGCTGGAATTCTGGTCACAGTTCTGGTGAGCGGATTCCAGCATGCCTACGTCGACGTGGGTAGCTCGGTGAGTGGCTCGGCTGCTGGCATTGGGGCGAGCGTGTTCCGGTACTGGGTGCTGCCGTTCGAGGTGCTGTCGGTGTTGCTGCTGGCCGCGTTGGTCGGCGCGATCGTGTTGTCCCGCACCGATATCGGGCCGCCGCGGGACGGTGATGGCTGATGCACGTCGCGTACCCGGTTGTGCTGGCCGCGATGCTGTTCTCCATCGGTGTCTACGGCGTTCTGGCCAGGCGCAACGCCATCCTGGTCCTGATGTCGGTCGAGCTGATGCTCAACGCGGTCAACCTGAACCTGGTCGTCTTCGATGTCTGGCTGGCCGACAGACTCGGGTCCGGGCAGGTGCTGACCTTGTTCGTGATCGTCATCGCGGCCGCGGAGGTCGGGCTGGGCCTGGCGATCGTGCTGCAGGTGTTCCGCAACCGCGCCACGATAGCCATCGACGCGATGACCGAGTTGAACGAGCGCGACGAGGAAAAGCTATGACGGCCGCGCTCATTGTCCTGTTCCCGTTCGTGGCGGCACTCCTCGGAATGCTCTTCAGTCGTTACATCAAGCCTTGTTGGTTCGCGGTGGCCGGGACCGGGCTGAGCGCGGGCTTCGCGATCGCGTTGACGTTCCTCGAGCCCTTCGAGACCCGTGCGTTGCTGACGCCGACCGGAACGATCCCGATCACGCTGGGCATGCGGGCCGATGAACTGTCGTCGACGGTCGCGGTGATGGTCACGCTTGTCGCCCTGGCGATCCAGATCTACTCGATCGGGTACATGAAGCACGACGTCCGGTATCCGGCGTTCGCCGCACTGGTCTCGTTGTTCACTGCCGCGATGCTCACCGTCGTACTGTCGGCCGACCTGATCGTCATCTACGTCGGCTGGGAGATCATGGGCGTCTGCTCGTACTTCCTGATCGGCCACCACTGGGAGAAGCCGAGCGCCACGGCCGCCGCGGTGAAGTCGTTCCTGATGACACGGTTCGGTGATGTGGGTTTCCTCTTCGGGATCTTTGTGCTTGGTGTCGCGGCGGGCTCGTTCCGGGTTTCCGACGTCATCGCGGCGGTCCCCACGATGTCCCCGGGCACCGTGCTGACCGGAACCTTGCTGTTGCTGGTCGGTGTGGTGGGCAAGGCGGCCCAGTTTCCGCTGCACAGCTGGCTGCCGGATGCCATGGCCGGTCCGGCGCCGGTCAGCGCCCTGATCCACGCCGCCACGATGGTCGCGGCCGGGGCGTACATGGTCGCGCTGCTGTTCCCGGTCTTCCTGGCCGCGCCGCTGACTCTGGAGATCCTCGGCCTGATCGCGGTGATCTCCATGATCGGCTCCGCGTTGGCCGCACTGGTCACCGACGACCTCAAACGCGTGCTGGCGTACTCCACGATCAGCCAGCTCAGCGTCATGTTCGCGGCGCTCGCGGTCGGCGGCCGGACCCAGGCCGTCGGTCATCTGCTTTCCCACGCCGCCTTCAAGGCCCTGCTGTTCCTCGGCGCGGGCGCCGTGATCATCGCGGTGGGCAGCAACCTCATGGCCGACATGAGTGGCCTGCGCCGTCGCATGCCCGTCACGTTCCTCACAATGACGGTCGGGTTCGCTGCCTTGGCTGGGATTCCGCCGACGGCCGGGTTCTTCAGCAAGGACGCGGTCGTGGCCGCGGCGGAGCATTCCACCGGTTGGCTGGTCTTGACCGGGTTGCTGGTCACCGCTTTGCTGACCGCGGCATACACCACGCGTGCCTGGTTGCGGACGTTCTTCGGCCCGAATGGTCCCGAGGTCGATGAGGCGTCGAAGATCATGCTGGTGCCGTTGGCAGTTCTCGCAACAGCGTCGTTGCTGCTCGGGTTGGGCGCGGTGTGGGTCGAGGAGTTGCGGCCGGAATTGCTGAGCGCGGTGTTGTCCGTTGTGTTGGCTGGAATTGGTGCGGTGCTGGTGTTTCTGGCCTGGCGGCGTGACCCTGCGCGCGATCCGGCGGTCTTGCTGGGCCGGGCGCGAGGCGTTTTCGCCTCCGCTTTCGGCACGGACGATCTTTACGAGCGAACTGTGGCCAGGGGAGTGGTGAAGCTCGCTAACGGCGTTGTGCGGGTCGACGATTCCGTTGTCGGGCAGACGGTTCGCGGCACCGGCCGCGGGGCGCGTGCGCTCGGCGGGGTACTGAGGCTGACACAGAACGGGAATCCGCAGTTCTATGTCACCGCTGTGCTCGCCGGGGTCGTGTTGATCGCGGTCGGGGTGGTGGTGCTGCAATGAGCGTGCTTCCGGTGCTCTTCTTCGCGATTCCCCTGATCGGGTGTATCGCGGTTTTGGCCGTACCCGAGCGAATCGCCGTGGTGCTGGGCATTGTGATCACCGCGGTCACTTTTGTGTTGACCGTGGTGGCTGCCATGTCGTTCAGCTATGTCGGCGGCGGGATGCACCTGGTCACCGATCTTTCGTGGATTCCCCCGATCGGGCTACGGTTTCATCTTGGTATTGACGGCGTTTCGGTCCCGTTGGTGATTCTCACGGCCCTGCTGTGCCTGCTGGGAATGATCTATGTCGCACGCCGTGAAGCCGGGCTGGAGCGTCCGCGAGCGTTTGTCTCATTGCTGTTGCTGACCGAGGTCGGCATGCTCGGCACGTTCATTTCTCTGGATCTGTTGCTGTTCTTCGTGTTCTTCGAAGTCGTGCTGATCCCGATGTACGCGCTGATCGCCGGCTGGGGCGGCGCGGGCCGGGTCCGGGCCGCCCGGCAGTTCATCCTGTACACACTGCTCGGCTCGGGTGTGCTGCTCGTCGGGCTGCTCGTGATCTACGGCAATACGTCTACTTTGGACATGGTGGAGCTTGCGGCCCGTGACGGCGCCGGGATGAGCCGTGCCGTCCAGATTATCGCCTTCGTGCTGGTCGCCGGCGGGCTGGCGGTGAAGGTGCCGATGTGGCCGTTGCACACCTGGCTGCCGGACGCGCACAGCGAAGCACCGACCGTCGGATCGGTGCTGCTGGCCGGTGTCCTGCTGAAAATGGGTACGTACGGCCTGATCCGCATCGCGCTGCCGACCCTGCCCGAAGGTGCCCTGGCGGTCGCGCCGTTCCTGGGCGCGCTCGGGGTCATCGGGATCGTCTACGCGGCGCTGGCCTGTCTGGCCCAGCGCAACCTCAAACGGCTGATCGCGTTCTCCAGTGTCGGTCACATGGGGTTCGTGCTGCTCGGGATTTCCACCCTTACAGCGGCTGGCGTCAACGCGGCGCTGTTGGCCAACATTGCTCACGGATTGATCACTGGCTTGCTGTTCTTCCTGGTAGGTGGCATGGCAGAGCGGTTCGGCAGCACGGATATGGACAAGATCGGGGGCGGCACCCTGACCCTGGCGCCGCGGCTGGGCGTGCTGTTGATCATCGCCGCGGTCGCCAGTTTCGGCCTGCCCGGCCTGGCCGGGTTCTGGGGCGAGATGCTCGCCATGCTGGCGGCGTTCAATCCGGCCGAAAGCCTCGACCGTGGTCTGTACCTGGCCTACATGGTCATCGCCGGGATCGGGGCCGTGCTGACCGCGGCCTATTTCCTGGTCATGCTGCGGAAGGTCGCGCAGGGAACGGTCGCCGCGTGGCGCCGGGACGGCGGGATCATGGACGTCACCAGGTCGGAGATGGTCGCCTGGGTTCCGTTGGTGGTCCTGGTCCTCGTCGTGGGAATCTGGCCCGGTCTGGTGCTGGGCCCGACTGCGGAAACCGTCAGTGCCTATCTGTCTGGGGGCGGATGACCTATGCCGGCCGTCCAGGACATCGACTATCTGGCCATCGCACCGCCGCTGATCCTCGCGCTCGCGGCCATTCTGGTGCTGGTGGCCGAGACATTTCTGCCGCGCGTCGATGCATTGGCCATCGGTGGGATCGTGCTGGCAGGCGGCGCTGAGATTGCTTTGACAGCAGGGGGTCGGACGCGTGGAACGTTCTGTGTGGACGGTTCGTGCTCGTTCGTCGTGGACGATTTCACGCTGCTGTTCCAGTCGGTCATGCTGATCGCCGGTGTGATCGTGGTGCTGATGGCGCAGGTGGAGATCCGTGATACCCGCCTGCCGGCCGGCGAGTTCTACTTCTTGATTCTGGGCGCGTTGTCCGGCGCGCTTACTCTCGCAGCCGGGCGCGATCTGGTCACGTTGCTGGTCTCGCTGGAAGTTGTGTCATTGCCGCTGTTCGCTTTGGTGGCGTTGCGCCGGTATGACGGCCGGTCGTCCGAGGCCGGGGTGAAGATGTTCCTGGTCTCGGTGGTGTCCACCGCCGTGATGCTGTTCGGGATCAGCCTGGTCTACGGCGCCACCGGAACGCTTTTCCTCGACCGGATCGGGGCCGTGCTGGCGACACCGTCTCCTTTGGAATCCGTCGCGGGTGTCGGCGTCGTGCTGGTGCTGGTCGGCTTCGGGTTCAAGGTCTCGGCCGTGCCGTTCCATTTCTGGGCGCCGGACACGTATCAGGGGTCACCGGTCGCGGTCGCGGCTTTCCTGTCCGTGGTGTCCAAGGCGGCCGGGTTCGCCGGGCTGGCCTTGGTCCTGAGCATCGCGTTCGCGCCGTTCGCCGACGTCTGGGGGCCGCTGGTCGCTGTGCTGGCCGCGGTGTCCATGACGGTCGGCAATCTGGTGGCGTTGCGGCAGAAGACCGTTATCCGACTGCTTGCTTGGTCGTCGATCGCCCAGGCGGGGTACATGCTCGCGCCGCTCGGCGCGGCTGGGGGAGGAGCGCCGCTGGGCGAGCTGGTGGCCGCGACCATCGGATACGTCGCGATCTACGCGCTGATGAACATCGGTGTGTTCGCGGTGATCTCGTTCGTCGGCTGGGTCGGGCGGCATGGCGGGGGAATGCTGGACGACTACCGTGGTCTGGCTCGCACGAACCCTCTTGTGGCAGTCGCTTTGGCGTTCTTCCTGGCCTGCCTGGCCGGTCTGCCGCCAGGGCTGGCGGGATTGTTCGCCAAGATCGTGGTCTTCCAGGGCACGATCCTCGGTGGGTACGGCTGGCTGGCCGTGATCATGGCGGTGAACACCGTGATCGGCTTGTTCTACTACCTGGCCTGGGCCAGCCGGCTGTTCGCCGCCCGGCCGGAGACTGTCCAGTTCGGACAGGTGAAGCGACCGGTCGGCGTGGCGATCGGCGTCGCGGCCCTGGGGACTGTGCTGATATCCGTTCTGCCACAGGTTGTTCTCGGTGTCTCGATTGGAGGGTGACGTGCAGGCGACCGTCGCGACGTTCTCGGCTTCGACGCGGAGCGGAACGGTTCTGCTCGACGACGGCCGCTCATTGTCCTTCGACGCGCAAGCGTTCTCGAAGAGTTCGCTGCGGATGCTCCGGCTCGGGCAACGTGTTGTGCTGCGTGTGGTTGATGGCCGGGTGGTGGCCATCAACCACATCGCACTACCGCTCGACTAGGGCAGTTGGACTAGGCAGCTGCCACGCTTGCTCGCGCGTCGACCAGGCCGATACCGCATCCGCCGACGCAGCTACCCGGCATCGCTCGAGCCCGGAGCCTGGACGCCAGCAGCGCCGGGGTCAGACCCGGGTTCTTGTGCAGCATCAACGCGGCCACACCGGAAATGTGCGGCGCCGCCATGCTGGTGCCCTGGTAGAAGGCGTAGGACTGGGCACCCGGCACAGTCGTTCCCGCGTTCAATGTGGACAGAACGCCGTTGGCGACGGTCGGCGAGGTCTCGCCACCCGGAGCTGTGATCTCCACTGTGGCACCGAAGTTGGAGTACACCGCGCGGTTGCCCTGCCGGTCACTCGCCGCCACCGTGATCACACCGGCACAGTTCGCCGGGGTGGCGGTGGAAGCGTTCAGGTTGCTGTTACCGGCCGATACGACAACCGACGAACCGCGGCTGATCGCGCCGTTGATGGCCGCCTGCAGTGCCGCCGGGCACGCACCGGAACCGCCGAGGCTCATGTTCAGCACACGGGCCGGGTTCGGGTTGTTCGGGACACCCGCGACCACGCCACCCGACGCCCACGTGATTCCGTCGATGATGTCCGCGAACGTGCCACCGCAACGTCCGAGCACACGCACCGGAACAATCCTGGCCGCCGGCGCCACGCCCGAGACACCGACAGCGTTGTTCCGCAGAGCAGCAACAGTTCCGGACACGTGCGTACCGTGCCAGCTGCTGTTGCGGGCCGGTGTCCCCACGCCACACTCGCCCGCGGCCTGCCAGTCACCCTGGTCCTGCGGGTTGTTGTCCCGGCCGTTGCCGTCACGCGCCGCGGCGGCGTTGGTGATCATGTCGTAGCCGCCGAGGTAGTTGGCGTTGAGCTCGGTGTGCGACGTCCGGCCGGTGTCGATCACCGCGACCCGCACGCCGCTGCCGGTGAAGCCCGAGTCCCACGCCGTGTCCACACGGGCGCCGGCCAGGGCCTCGAAGTAGTGCCACTGCTGCGGATACATCGGATCGTTGGGCGTCAGGTCGGCCTGCAGCACGCCGTTGGGCTCCGCGAACATGACGTCGCCACGAGCCTTCAAGCTGTTGAGAACGGCGTTGCTGGCCTTGGTGTCGAGCCGCTGGTCAGCCTTCACCAGCACCGCGCCGACCGAAACCTCGCCGACCACGCGCAACTTCTGGGCCACTAACGCGTCGCGTGCCGCGACGCCGTCACGGAACTTGACGATGAACTCACTGACGGCAGGCGATTCCGCGGCCGCAGGGGCCGCGGTCGCCGTCACGGGCGTCAGCGCCAAAAGTGTCATTGCCGCGGCCAGGCCTGTCACAGCCAGCCGCCGGGTCAATCCACTTCTCATCGGACTCCATCCCTAGCCACGAGACACCATCGGTGGTGTCTTCCGGCAGAGATGAGCGCCCACACCGTCCACCAGATACAAACTGGCAAACGTAAAAATCGCTGGTTCTGCCTGCTACGAAACAGGTTCTACTTGTCGATGTCGCCGACTACGAAGAACATGGAGCCGAGGATGGCGATCATGTCGGCGAGCAGGGCGCCTTTCATGAGTTCGGGGATGGCCTGGACGTTGTTGAAGGATGCTGAGCGCAGTTTCATTCGCCACGGTGTTTTCCCGCCGCGCGACACCAGGTAGTAGCCGTTGATGCCGAGCGGGTTCTCAGTCCAGGCGTAGGTGTGGCCTGCGGGGGCCTTGAGGATTTTGGGGACCTTGACGTTGATGGGGCCGGGCGGGAGCTGTGAGAGGCGGTCGATGCAGGCTTCGGCGAGGTCGAGTGAGGCGTAGACCTGGTCGGCGAGGCATTCGAAGCGCGCCAGGCAGTCGCCTTCGGTCCGTGTGACCACGGGAATGTCCAGTTCGGAGTACGCGAGGTAGGGTTCGTCGCGGCGGAGGTCGAAGTCGAGGCCGCTGGCTCTTGCTATCGGTCCGGAGACGCCGTAGGCGGCGGCTTGCGTTTTTGTCAGCACGCCTATGCCACGAGTTCGGGCGTGGAAGATCTCGTTGTCACGAATCAGTTTCTCGATTTCGCGGGTGCCGCGACGGACTGCCGCGATGGCTGAGCCGACGCGGGAGAGCCAGCCGTCGGGCAGGTCCTCCTTCAGACCGCCGACTCTGTTGAACATGTAGTGCATCCGGCCGCCGGTTGCTTCCTCCATCACCGCCTGGAGGGTTTCGCGCTCGCGGAAGGCGTAGAAGATCGGGGTTATCGCTCCGAGCTCGATGGGATACGAGCCGAGGAACATCAAATGGTTGAGCACACGGTTCAGTTCGGCCATCAGCATCCGGGCCCACACCGCCCGCACCGGTGGTTCGATGCCGGTCATGCGTTCCACGGCGAGCACCACGCCGAGTTCGTTGGCGAACGCCGAAAGCCAGTCGTGCCGGTTGGCCAGCACGATGATCTGGCGGTAGTCCCGGACCTCGAACAGTTTCTCCGCACCCCGGTGCATGTAGCCGATGATGGGCTCCACGTCGGAGATCTGTTCGCCGTCCAGGCGAAGCCGCAGCCGCAGGACGCCGTGCGTGGCGGGGTGCTGAGGCCCGATGTTCAGCACCATGTCCTCGCTGCCGATGGCCGAGCCGATCGCGACAGTGCGTTCCGTGCTCATCCCACCATCCTGGCACTCAGCGACGCCGGTAGACAGGTGTCGATCGACTGAACGAGCCAGCCGAATCCGCCCAGCCCGCCGGGGTCGATCAACTCGGCTTCCTCGCCTGCCTGCTGCAGCGAACGCAAGTATCGCGGCGGGTCGGTCCGAGCCAATGAAATGTCCGGCCGAGAGCCACGGATTCCCAGTGCACGCAACGCATCCCGCTGAGTTGTGAGCAAAGAGGAGGAAACGTCCACACTGGCCGCGCACGAGTCAAGCGCCACATGCGCGGTGATGTCACACGAACCGTCAGGCACGGGCGTGACAACAAGACCGTCCCGGTAGCCGGTCAGCGTCCCCAACGGCGGTCGGGCGCCCAGGAAATGCGCGTAGTCGGCGGCCACCACAACGCCCCGGGAAACCCGGCTCACCAGGTCGGCCCAGGCCTGGTCACGGGGGAGCCCGATCTCGGCGCGTTCACCTACCGCACGCAATGGCCACCAGCGGGAAAGCCACTCCAGGTCCGAGGCTGAAGGTGGATCGCCGAGGCACTCCGAGCCTGAGGAGGAGACCATCACCAGCCGCGGCCCGTCGGGCGTCTGTTCGACCACGTCGACCGGGATATTGTCGAGCCATTCGTTGGCGATGACCAGGCCGTTGATCGACGACGGCAGCGATTGCACCCAATTGATCCGAGCAGGTAGCCGCGCTGGGCGCGGAGCAATCTCGACCGCAATGAGGTGCACATCGCGATCGGCGGAGAGCAGCAGCTCCCCGCTTCCGGCACCGACGTCCACGATCTCCTCAGCGTCCGGCATGAGGCTGAGCAGAGCCTCGGCGTAGCGCGGGGAAGCGTGGACGGAAGTACGGTAATGACGCGCCGGTTGCCCGGTGCGCCGGTAGAAACCGTTCTCGGCGTACAGCGCCCGTTGTGTCGCCGTACGCCACGACATCCACATGGATCGAGACTAGAACGCCCCAGCGAGGAACTCCCGCAACGCGCGGTAATAAGGCTCGATCGTGGTGATGTCGACGTACTCCGCCGGCCCGTGCAGCCCATCGCCGCCGATGCCGAAGATCACCGCGTCGATGCCGCGCTGGTAGTAGAACCGCCCGTCCGCGGCGCCGTGTTTACGCAGGAAATCGCCGTCGAAGCCCTGGTTGCGGGCAGCCTGCTGGAGCGCCAGGACCTCGGGACGCGACCGGTCGGCCTTGTGCGGCGGGTCGGCGTAGATGATCTCCACCGACACCCCCTCCACACAGAGACTCCGCAGGTAGTCGGCCACCTCCGACTCGGTCCGGCCGTCCAGGTCGGTGCCCGGCGGGAACCTGATGTCCAGCCACGCCTCGGCCTTCGCGGGGATCTGGTTGCGGGCCTGGTTGGGTGTCTCGATCCGGGCGACGTTGACTGTGGTCTGCCAGGCCTCCTCGGCCGGCACCGGATACTTGGTCAGGATGTTTTCCACGCTGCGCAGGATCTTGCCCAGCGCGTTGTCGCCGAGCCACGGATACGCGCTGTGCCCGGTCCGGCCTGTCGCCCACAGGTTCGCGCCGATGATGCCCTTGGAGTCGGTCACCAGCCGGAGCGCGCTCTGCTCGCCGATCACGACGAAATCGCCCTCGACGCCCTGTTCGAGCTGGTGCAGCGTGCCGTGCCGGCCGCCGACCTCCTCATCGGTCACCAGTTGCAGCGCGATCGGCAGCGACGACCCCAGTTCACGGAAGACCAATGCCTCTACCAGGGCGGAGACCTTCATGTCGTGCGCGCCGCGGGCGTACAGCCGCTGACCTTCCAGCCTGGGAACGAACTGGTCCGGCGTGCCTGGGACGACGTCGAGGTGCCCGTTGAGGATCACCGGGAACCGGCGCCGCTTCCCGGCGTAGACCAGCGCACTCGGTTTGCCGTTCGACTCGAACCGTTCGACGGTGAACCCGGGGCCGACGAAGTCCAGCACGTACTCCAGCGCGCGGTGCAGCTCGTCGGGCCGGTCCGCGGTGGACGGGATCGCCAGCAGGGGGATGGCGGACGCGAGAAGATCCACTCAGTCAGGCTAGACCTCAGGGCTACCGTGGACACATGACAACACGAACCTTGCTCGCGTGCAGCTTCTGCGGCCGTCCGCAGACGGAGGTCGCCCAGCTCGTCGCGGGTCCCGGCGTTTTCATCTGCGATGGCTGCGTGGAGCTGGCCAACACCGTCATCGCCGAGGCCAAGAAGCAGAAGCAGGAACAGGGGGAGCAGCCGCCGCTGCCCGAAGTATGAGCCCGGTGAACCGGTAACCGGATATCATCGCCTTCCGCCGCCACCGAACTACTCCGCCACCACCCAGGAGGTTCGATGGATACCAGCGATGGCTGGTCCAGGCGGCATTTCTTCACCCACGCGGCAGCGGCCACGGCCGGTGTGGCCGTTGCCGGGCAGGTCGCGTTGCCCCAGATGGCGGCCGCTGCCGAGGACGACGGCCTGGTCGAGGTCTCGTGCTTCATCAACGGCAAACCCGAGACCCTGCGGATCGACCCGCGTGTCACGCTGCTGGACGCGTTACGCGAGCGTTTGCGCCTGACCGGGACCAAGAAAGGCTGCGACCGCGGTCAGTGCGGGGCATGCACTGTGCACGTGGACGGCAAGCGCGTCGTGTCGTGCCTGACACTTGCTGCGACGCTTCGCGGCAAGCGGATCACGACGATCGAAGGCCTGGCTCCGGGCGACGGCATGCATCCGATGCAGCAGGCGTTCATCGAGTGCGACGCCTTCCAGTGCGGGTTCTGCACATCCGGGCAGATCATGTCTGCGGTCGCGGTCGTCAAGGAAGGGCACGCGCGGTCGGGCGACGAGATCCGGGAGGCGATGTCCGGCAACATCTGCCGCTGTGGTGCGTATCCGAACATCGTCACGGCAATCAACCAAGCGGCGATCAAGCGAGCAGGTGAGGCGTGATGCACGCGTTCACGTTCGCCGCACCGGTCACGACCAATGACGCGATAAATCTAGCTGCTGAGCAGTCCGCGTTTCTCGCAGGCGGCACGACTCTGGTCGATCTGATGAAGCTTGATGTGATGACGCCGTCCCAGGTCATCGACATCAACGACCTGCCGATGCGGGGAATCCGACGCGGCCGGGACGGCATCGCCATCGGTGCGTTGGAGCGGATGAGCGATGTCGCGTTGAACCGCGATGTCAGCACGCTCTACCCGGTGATCTCGCAGGCGCTGTTCGCCAGCGCGTCGGGGCAACTGCGCAACATGGCCAGCATCGGCGGGAACCTGTTGCAGCGCACGCGATGTGACTACTTCCGTGACGTGCAGATGCCGTGCAACAAGCGTGTGCCTGGCAGTGGCTGTCCGGCTCAGACCGGGTTCAACCGTGCGCACGCCATTCTGGGGACGAGCAGTTCCTGCGTTGCGACGCATGCCAGTGATCTAGCGGTGGCTCTTGTCGCATTGGACGCGAGAATTCGGTTGCAGGGCAAGGAAGGAGAGCGGATCGTCCCGCTTGCCGATTTCTACCGGCTGCCTGGTGACACCCCATCGGTTGAGAATGTGCTGCGGCCCGGCGAGCTGATCACACAGGTGCAGGTGCCACGGCTGGTGTGGGGCCGGATGTCGGCGTACGTGAAGGTCCGTGACCGGCAGTCGTACGAGTTCGCCTTGACATCGGCGGCTGTGGCGTTGAATGTGGGCAAGGACAAGGTGCTGGAGGCCCGGGTCGCGGTCGGGGGAGTGGGCACGCGGCCCTGGCGCCTGCCGCAGGTCGAGGAAGCGTTGCGGGGCGAGCCGGCGACTGAGCAAGCGTTTGCTGAAGCCGCCCGGCTGGCGGTCCAGGACGCACGGCCGTTGGAGCACAACGCGTTCAAGGTCGAACTGGTTCAGCGGACGATCGTTCGCGCGCTGATGTCCGTGCGGGGTGTGCGATGAGCCCAGCAGAGATGAGTCCAGTGGGACAGCCGGTCGACCGCGTTGACGGGCCGCTCAAAGTCACTGGTACGGCAGACTATGTAGCCGACCACAAGATCGATCGCCTCGCCTACGGCTATGTCGTGACCAGCACGATCGCGCTGGGAACGATCACGAGCATGCAGACCGAGGCCGCGTTGGCCGCGCCTGGCGTGCTGGCCGTGTACAGCCCGTTCAACTCGCTCAAACTGTTCGCCTACACCCAGGCACAGAACGACGAGACCAGACCTCCGTTACAGGACATGGAAGTCCGCTACTACGGTCAGTTGATCGCCCTGGTGGTGGCGGAAACCTTCGAACAGGCCAGGGACGCGGCATCCCTGATCAAGACGACGTACACCGAGCGAACGCCTGCGACATCCTTCCAAACAGGACTTCCCAACGCGACCCCGCCGCCGAGCGGAACGCCGGTTGTCGACGTGCTTGCTCCAGGAGTTCCGTCGATCGACGCGGCCTTGGCCGCAAGCGAGGTGACGGTGTCGGCCACGTACACGACTCCGGTCAACAACCACATCGCTATGGAGCCACACGCCACGCTCGCGAGCTGGACCGGGGATCATCTGACGATCTACACAGTCAGCCAGGGCGTGCGGCTGGTCGTTACACGTATGGCTAACACTCTAGGCATCGATGCTGCCAAGGTTCACGTGCACAATCCCTATGTGGGCGGAGGTTTCGGGAACAAGTGGGGTAACTGGGCGCATACGCCGGTCACTGCGGCCGCAGCACGTGCGCTTGGCCGTCCGATCAAGACGGTTCTGACCCGTGAGCAGACATTCACCATCGTCGGCCACCGTCCTCAGTCGACTCAAACAGTCGCGCTGGGCGCGTACAAGGACGGCAGACTGGTCGCGATCAAGAATGACGGCGTTTCATCGATGTCTCCTGCCAGCAACTTCTACGAGCCCGTGGCGAACCTGTCGCTCTCGTTGTACGCGAGCCCGAACCTCCATGTCTCACGGCGCGTGGTCAGGCTGGACGTGCCACCGACAACGATCATGCGCGCGCCGCAGGAGGCCAATGGGTCGTTCGCGTTGGAAAGCGCGATGGACGAACTGGCCGAGAAACTCGGTATGGATCCGTTGGAACTGAGGCGCAAGAACGACTCTCCGGTTGTTCCCAGCAACGGCCGGCCCTGGTCGAGCAAACATCTTGACGAGTGCTACCGCATCGGTGCGGAGAAATTCGGGTGGTCGCGGCGTAATCCCGCGCCGAGATCGGTGATCGACGGCGACTGGCTGGTCGGAATGGGCATTGGTACGGCCACGTACTCGGCCGGCCGGGGTGATGCTTCCATCAAGGTCAGGTTCCAGTCCGACGGGACAGTGAAAGTCTCCGGCACGGCAGCGGATCTCGGGACCGGGCAATCCACGGTGTTCGCGATCCTGGCCGCGGACAAGCTGGGTATTCCGGTCAGCCGGGTCATTCCCGAACTGGGTGACTCGTCCTCGCCGACAGCGGCCAACGCCGGCGGCTCGTCGTCGACTTCGACCAATGGTCCGGCTGTTCAACTGGCCGCCGACGCCGCTCGGACAGCCTTGGTGAAATTCGCGGCCGAGACACCCGGGTCGCCTTTCCAGGGCAAGGAAGTCCGGTACGCGGACGGGTCGCTGATCGCGGGCGATCTGTCGATCACCTTCGGAGCTCTGCTGACGCAGCTGGATGTACCCGCGGTGGAGGCGACCGCCGCCTCACCTCGGGTGAACGACCCGGTCCGCGGTTTCCGCTCGTTCGGCGCGACCTTCTGCGAAGTCCGGGTGAATCGCTGGACCGCCGAACCCCGGGTCTCCCGGATGCTCTGCGTGGTGGACGCCGGGACAATCGTGAACCTGAAGTCCGCGCACAGTCAGATCGCCGGCGGCCTGATCATGGGAATCGGCCATGCACTGCTGGAAGCCACCCATCTGGATGCCAACGGCAGGTTCGCCAACGCCACCATGCAGTCCTACATGGTGCCGGTGAACTCCGATGTCCCGCCGATCGACGTGCACTTCCTGAACTACCCGGACACCTACCTCAGCCCGCTGGGCGCAAGGGGAATCGGCGAGTTCAGCATCGTGGGCGCGGCGGGCGCGGTCGCCAACGCGGTCCACAACGCGACCGGCAAACGCATCCGCGACTTACCCATCACCCTCGACAAACTTCTGTAGAAACTTTGCCCCCAATGCCACATTGGGGGCATGGCATGTCCCCAATGTGGCATTGGGGACATGCCAGGTGCCGATCAGTCGACCAGGTCGGAACACTTCTTGGCGTCGGGGGACTGGGCGCCCTTGGGGACCCATCTGACGTTGGCGAACGATGCCGAGAAGGCGCCCTCGGTGTAGACCAGGAACGGGGTGTTGACCACTTCGAAGTCCAGACCGGACGCCGCGAAGCAGCCGAGCGGGATCTTGACCGTGCTCTTCGTGCCCGCGGGCAGGTCTCGGAACAGCTTGGTGGCGACCACCTCGGCGAGACATGGATAGACACAGTGGACACTGACCACGGTCCGGGCGGCCGGTGCCTGGTGCACGATCACGTCGAACTCCAGGGTGCCCTCCGCGTTGAGGTAGCCACGCAGATCGCTGCCGCCTGCCGGGTTCTGCATGTAGATCTGGCCGGCGCCGGTGCCGGTCCAGGTGGTCTTCAACGCGTCCTGCTGGACGTTCACATCGGACTGGACGACGTTGATGTTGGTGTGCGCTGCTGTGCCGTCCGGGCCGATCTCGGTGCCGCCCCAGTTGTCCGGGGAGCCGATGAAGCTCTTGTACGGAGCCACATCCGTGCGGTTGAAGATCTCCAGGTCCTCGGTGGCGTTGCCGCCGCCACCCCCGCCGCTGCAGCCGAACTCCGGCGCGGTCTCGTCGAGCTGGCCGATCGTGCTGCGCTCGCCGCTACGCAGGCCGTAGCCGAGCTTGAACAACGGGTCGTAGTCCGGCTGTCCGAAGTTGAGCGGGGTCTGGCAGGCGCTCTTCGGCCATGAGTACGAGAGCTTGCCCGTGTAGCTGTAACGGTCCCTGACCAACAGGTCCGCCACGCCGCCGCCCTCGGTACCGGGCAGCCAGGCCGCCACGAACGCGTCGGACCGGTTGAGCTCCTTGTTCATCCACAGTGGACGACCGCCGACGTACACGGTGACCACCGGCTTGCCCTTGCCGCGGACCTTGTCCAGCACGGCGAGGTCAGCGGGGTAGATCTTCGCTGCCTCAAGCGAACGCTTGCCCAAGTCACCGACACCTTCGGCGTACGGAGTCTCGCCGATCACGGCGATGACCGCGTCGAACTGGGCCGGGTCGACGCCTTCGGCATTCTCGCTGAAGGTCACGTTGGCTGTGCCGAGTTGCTCGCGCAGGCCGGCCAGAATCGTGGTGCCGTTGGGGAAGTCGGCGTTGGTGTTGCCGGTTCCCTGCCAGGACAACGTCCAGCCGCCGGTCTGGTTCTGCATGCTGTCCGCGCTCTTGCCGACCACCAGGACCTTCGACCGCGGCGAGAGTGGCAGGACCTTGTTGTTGTTCTTGAGCAGCACCTGCGACTTGCGCACGGCCTCACGGGCGAGCTTCCTGGCCTCCAGCGCGTCTGCCGAGCCCGCGTGGTCACGTGCGGACGGCTTCGGCGCCTCCATCAGGCCCGAACGCAGCTTCACGCGCAGGATCCGGGTGACCGCGTCGTTGATCCGGGACATCGGGATCTGGCCGCTTTCCACCTGCGCGATGGTGTTGGCGATGAACGCCTTCCAGTCGTTGGGCACCATCACGATGTCGATCCCGGCGTTGATCGCCTGCGGGCAGCTGGCGTTGGTGCAGCCGGTGACCTGGCCGATGCCGTTCCAGTCGGACACCACCAGGCCGTCGAAGCCCATCTTGCGCTTGAGGATGTCGTCGACGGCCTTCTTGCTGCCGTGCAGTTTGCCCTCGTTGATCCCGAGATCGGTGTTGGTCCAGCTGTTGAACGAGACCATCACGGTCTGCGCGCCCGCCGCGAGCGCGCCGTAGTAGCCCTGGCCGTGAATGTTGATCATGTCGGCTTCGCCAGCCGGATTGACGCCCTGGTCCTTGCCGCCGATCGTGCCGCCGTCACCGATGAAGTGCTTGGCAGTGGCCAGCACGCCGTCGTCGTCCAACCGGCGGGAGTCGTTCTGCTGCAGGCCACGCGTGGCTTCGTAGCCGTACGCCCGGGTGATGCGCGGGTCCTCGGAGAAACCTTCGTAGGTCCGGCCCCACCGGTCGTCCCGCACGACCGCGAGGGTCGGCGCGAACGCCCAGTCCTGGCCGGTGGCGCGGATCTGCTCCGCGGTCGCCTTGCCGATGTCCCGGATCAGGCACGGGTCCTGTGCCGCGCCGAGGCCGATGTTGTGTGGGAAGAGAGTGGCACCGAAAACGTTGTTGTTGCCGTGAACGGCGTCGATGCCCCACAGCACAGGGATCTTGGTGCGGGTGCTGACCGAGGCCTGCCAGTAGGCGTCGGCGAGGTCGAGCCACGCCTTTGCAGGAGCGTGCTTGTCCCGGCCGGGCCATGAGCCGCCGCCGTTGAGTACCGAACCGATGTTGTACTGCCTGACCTCGTCCGGTGTGATCGCGCCGATCTCCGGCTGGGTCATCTGGCCGACTTTCTCCGCCAGCGTCATGGAAGACAGTGTTTTGGCGATTCGCCACTCGTCCAGCAACCGCGGCTGGATCTTGCTCCGCACCTTCGGCCAGTCCGCGAGCACCGGCAATTTCTTGTCGATCCGCGCACAGCCGTTGTGGTCGAAGTCCGGCTGACCGGCAACCGGCTGGCGCGGCCCGTGGCCTTGTCCGGATGCCTCCGGCTCGGCGGCGGCACCGGGAACGGCGGTGAGAAGTATCGCTCCGACAAGGGCGGCTACGGCTTTCCCGTAGGGTCTTGATCTCTTCCGCATGACGGGTCCGTTCTCGAGGCGCGACATCACTGTGGCGGCAGGGCCGCGCCGATCCTCACTCGCCTGAACCGGTCCAGTCAAGAGGTTGATGGAAGCGCTCTCTCGCGGGTCAGCCCGCCAGCGCGCGGATCGTCAGGCCGCTACCGACTACCAGCACCATCACGGAGGTGAGGATGGGGGTGAAGCGCGTGTAGCGCTGGATTCGGTTGGACAGCCGGTCCATCCGATCGCGTAACCGCACCAGCAGCAACCCCGCCGCCGTCAGCATTCCGGCCATTCCGATGCCGTAGGCCAGAACCAGCAGGACGCCGAACCAGGTCCGGCCCAGCGCGATCGCACCGAGCAGGACGACCAAAGCCGACGGGCTGGGGACCAGACCGCCCGCGACGCCCAGACCGAGCAGGCCGGCCTTGCTGAAGCGATGCCCGTGCCCGTGCCCGTGCCCGTGGCCATGTCCGTGCCCATTACCGGACCGTTGCCGCAACGCCGACCGGACCAGGAAGATCCCCACACCGGTGATCAGCAGACCGCTCGCCACACCCAGCCAGCGCAGCACGGATTCACCCGCCAGCACGCTTGACACGCTGATGAGCAGCCCCAGGATCAACACTCCGGCTGTATGCGTGAGCGTCACCGTGGCACCGACCATCACGGCGTCCTTCGCGGTTCCCTTACGCCCCACGAGATACGCCGCGATCACAGTCTTGCCGTGACCAGGAAGTGCCGCGTGCGAAGCGCCGAGGACAAGCGCGAGAAACACAGCGAGAATGCCGAGCCACAGCGTGAGATCGGCCGTGCCGACCAGGTCGTTGAACTTCGCCGCGAGACCGAAACCGCCGTCCGAGGCCTGTGCCGTGGCCGCGGCCGGAGCCGATCCCACGCCCGGCTCGGCCTTGATCACGACCTCACGCACGTCCAGCGGAGACGACAACAGGTCTTCCGGATAGCTGCGCAGCTCGTTGCTGACACTGGTCGCCGGAACCGGTGAGTCCAGCTTGACCTCGGTGCCGACGGCCGTGATCTCATGCCAGCCGACCCGGTCGGCCCGGTACGAGTCGCTGAACATCACCGTCACCGGCTCAGTGATCCTGGCCGGAGCGGTCAGGTCACACGTCAGACGCGTGGTCGTCAGATTGGCCTGTCCCTGCGGGAACTCGACGGCCGACGATCGTACCGACCAGATCAGTGCCTGATCGTCCACACGGGCTCGTAAGGCCTTGGCCAGGTCGTCGCACTGGCTTCCGGCGGGCCGGGATGCCTCCTGCAAGGTGGGGATCTCGGCGATGTCCACAATCGACTTCAGATCGATCCGGTCCGGATGCAGGTGCAGGGCATGGTAGTGGTTGACGCTGAAGTTCCCGAGCGGGTGAGCCGAGGCGATACCTGCCGGAATGAGCAACACGGCCGCACATAAGGAAAGCAGAACCAGGAGACGCCGGATCATCATCGGCTCCCCAGCCACTTGTTGGCTTCCGGTGCGTCCGGGAAGTGCGGATTGATCGCGAGCGCCTCGGTCACGAACTGAGTGGCCTCGGCGGTCCGGCCGAGCCCGGCGAGGACCATCCCGCGGTGGTAGGCGAACGTGGCGTTACGCCAGCCCAGGGAGGCTGCCTTCTCCGCATAGGGCAGGGCTTCGACGTCCCGGCCGTTGATGTGCAGGGCCCAGGCCATCGCGTCGGCGACGAACACGCTCTGCCTGCGTGCCCACTCTGCTTGCGCGTGGGTGAGGGCTTCGGCTTTGTCGCCGCGGTCGGCTGCGGTCATCGCGGCGACCAGGTCGTCGGTCGCGCCTTCGGCGGCCAGAAGTTTCGCCTGCTTGGCAAGGATGTCGTACTGCTTCTGGGCGTCCTCGGTGCGGCCTGCGGAAGACAGCAGACGTGCGTATTCCGGGATGTACTGCGGAGCGCGGGCGACAACTTGCTGATAGCCGTTAAGAGCTTCGTCGACACGACCGCGGGCGGCAGCGACCTTCGCTTGCCCCTGGAGAAGTGTGGGGTCATTGGGGCTTGCGGCCAGACCTTGCTCGTAGTGTGTTGTGGCTTCGTCCAGCCGGCCTGAGTTGAAGGCGAGCTCGCCGAGCTGGTACTGACAGAACGCGACCTCGTCGCCCGAGGCTGCGGCCTCCAGGCCGCGCTGCATGGCCTGCTGTGCTTCGGCCTGCTGGCCGTGGAGTTCGAAATGGTAAGAGGCACGGCTGAAAGCGGCGACGTTCGGCCGCAGGTCGAGCATCCGCTGAACAGCGTCCATCGCGCCCCGGTCGTCACCGAGCTGTGTCAAGGCATCCGCCAGAACACCGTAAACCTCAGCGGTGTCAGGGAGAACGGCCTGCGCCCGGGTCGCCCAGTCCTTGGCGGCCGCGAAGTCGTGACGGGCGTTTGCCAGCGCACCCATTCCGGTCATCGCCTCACCGTTGCCTTCTGGCGCGAGCTTGAGCGAGCGATCCAGCGCACCTTGGGCCTTACCGTAGTAGGTGGAGTCGGCGGTGATCCGCGCGAGTTCGACATAGGAGCTGCCCAGCTGTGCCCAGCCGCTGACGTCGGTGGGTACACGGGTAAGCTTGCGTTGCAAGGACTCCACGGTCAGCTGTAGCCGGTTCTGCCGGGTGACCGGCTCGGCCGCGACGCTCGCGGAGGGGGATCGAGTCAGGGAGACCACGGCCACAGTCAGCAAGACAGCGGCCAGCAGGACGCCGAAAACCTTCATTGCCGGCACCTCAAGGTGAGTGGACACCGGAGGCGCGGGGCTGCCGCGCCTCCAGCAGTCATTCAGGGGTTGTTCAGGACTGTGCTGCGTGCCGCGGCCGGGACTGGCGCCTGCGCCACATCCACAACCCGCCGCCTGCCAATGCGAGCGCACCGGCAGCGCCGCCGAGCATCGGCCCGACCGGCATGTCACCGATGACGTTCGCGCTCGGCGCGACATTGGCGACCGAGGTGTTCGTGTTCACTGCCATGTTGCTCGGCAGCGCCACGTACGGGAACTTCTGCTCGAACGCGCGGTCGTTGGTGTCCACTTTGTCCCCGGCGGCCAGTGCGGGTACGATCTGCCCGGACTGTGCGGCACCGGCCAGCGCCTGCAGTTCGATGTCCACGACATCGTCGGCCAGCCTGCGGCCGTTGGGGAAGCCCTGCAGGTCCCCGCCGAGCACGCCGAGCCGGTTCGGGGTCTGCGTCGGCGCGATGGACGTGTTGAGCCGCAACATCTCCGAGGGCACGAACTTCTTCGAGTTCACGTCCGCGTTGTTCAGCTGCGAGTTCAGATCCGCCTTGATCGGGCCTCCGGCCTTGGTCGTGATGCCGGTCAGGAAGATCTCCACCAGGTCGTTGCGCGGGGTCGGCGGTGCCTTCAGCTTGTAGATCGCTTCCAGCAGCTTCGGCACCTCAGGACTGGTCACCCGGTCCAGCAACGGTTTCACGGTGCCGTCCTTGTCGGGCGTCAGACCGTTGAACGCGTCCTTCAGGGCCACTGAGGAGACCACTTCGTTGACAAGCGGGTTGCCCAGCCGGGAAACCTGCACGAACGGTCCTTCGGGCTTCGCCTGACCGGGGGACAGGCGCATGGTCTTGCGTTCGGTGTCGCTCCAGATGCCGACCACCGGGTTGCGCTTCGCGTCGCCCTTGAGTGCCAGGTGGGCCTTGGGAACCTGGATGGCGATCGTGTTGACGTTGTAGCCACGCAGGGTGTCCTGGCCGACCTCGGACAGGTCGCCGCCGTAGAGCAGGTCGAACACCCGCAGATCGAGGAAGAACGAATCCTCGGCCGCGCCGACGTAGCTCATGCCGCCGCCGGGCAGCTTGGTGATCGCCTGGTCACGCAGTGGCCGGTAGTCCGGAATGGACGCCTGGCCCACGTTCGACGGTGCGACCTTGCCCTTGCGCACCAGTGTCTTGTCCCGGCCGTCGCCGTCGATGACCTCGAGTTTGTAGTTCTGCCGGAACAACAGGTTCTCGTCGTCGAGCGAGGTGATCGGGCCGTTGTTGTACAGGAACGTGTTGCGGCCACGCCGGTCGTCGTTCTCGAATGTCCACCGGTAGGTCAGATCCGGCTTGGCGTCGCCGTCATTGTCGATGTTGATGTCGTAGCGGGCGTCAGTGGCCCACGGATAGAAGTTCGGTCCGCCGTTCGGCTCCTGCAAACCGAACCAGTTGGCCACCAACGTGACCGTGTCCGGGTTGTCAGGGCTGACGAACGCGTAGACATCCGTGTTGTCCACAGTGGGATCGGCCGCGATGAGCGGGGCCTCCCGGTGGCTCGACGCGCCCGCGGTACCGGGCACGAACCCGGCGAGTGCTGTGCTGAGCAAAAGTGCGCCGGCCATCACGAGCGGCTTGCGCCGCTTGTGTAAGGCATTCATGACATTCCTCCCCGCGCCCACTCACACAAAGTCGAGCGCACCAGTACTTCGGTGCGCTCGACAAGGTGGATTGCAGAGAGTTTTCGGTTATCTGAAGCGGATCAAGGAAGCGCCCACGAGCACGAAGAACACCAGGATGACCAGCGTCCTGTTCTGGCCACCGCTGGAACTGGTCACAACCTGGTCCACCGCGGCGGTGAGTGTGACGCCACAGTTGGTGGTGACCCAGTGCCGCCCCGGCTCCACGCGGGTGAACTTGACGGAAGTCGTGAAGTTCCCCTTGTCGTCGGCGACGGTTCCACCGACCCGCTCATCCTTTGACATCAGTGTTACGGCAGCACCCGGCTTGCACCCCTTGCCGGTCGCGGACAACGACTCACCCGGCCCGACTGTCAGCCGATCCAGCTCGAGGTCACCGTCGGACTGCGGCTTTGGGTCCGCAGTGGACAGTGGAGGAAGCTCGGTCTGAACGGGTGGTGGCGGGGTCGTGGTGCCCGGCGGGTTGGTGGTGGTTACCGGTGGCCGGGACGTCCGCCTGGTGGTGGAGGGACGGTTGCGCGGAGGCGGATTGCCAGGAGGCGGTGGCTGGTTCACCGGTGGCTCTCCGGGTGGTGGCGGGTTGCCTGGCGGCGGTTCGTTCGGAGGCGGCGGATACGGAGGACCGGACGGCTTGGAGCTGATTGGAGGCGGAGGAGGGGGGTCCACGATGTAGCCCGCCTCGGCGGCGAATCCATTGCACCTGGCGGTAACGAAGTGGTCTCCAGGCCCGGCGTTGCTGGGAACCACGGCGCCGATACTGCCCGAGTCCGGCGGATAGAACTCGCTTTCCGCCAAGAGGATCTTCTCGTCCCAGCGGAAGGAGATAACACCCTTGCAGCGGTATCCGTCGTCGCTGAATCCCGACCACGAGATGGTGAAGCTCGATCCGGCGAGCCCTCGGTTGGGATTCAGTGAGATCCGCTCGGGTACCGGCTGACTACTACTCTGCGCGGTCGCCATCGGTGTTGCGCCCAAAAAGGCGCCGATGCTGCCCAAAAGGGCGACGATTGTTCGTGAAGTCGTGCGCATGGTTACTACTCCCCTTTTCGAGCTGCCGACAGGTTGTAGCATCCCTGTGCAGAATTCACCAACGACAACGACAACGGGATGCCCTATGAGACGCGTGGTTGCCGCGGGGGTTGTTTTCGCCTTCAGTGCCGTCCTGTTCGGTGCGACACCCGCAGCGGCCGCCGAGCCACTGAGTGTCGAAATCACCTTGGATGGCAAGGAAGTCACCGGAAACACTGTCACGATCGAACCGAACCGGCCGGCCGAGCTGACGGTCACCGCGGTCAACCAGAGCGACAAACTGGTGGCCATCCGCAGTGTGCGGGTCTCCGGTGTGGCGCTGGCGTTGACCTTCTTCGCTTACGACACCACGGTTCCGTTCGAGGTACCACCTGGTCAGACGGTCACCAGGACGCTGGTCATGGACTTCGCCGATCTGGAAGGCCAGGCGATCGGCCTGCTGCCGACCACGATCGACATCGTGAACACGGACCGGGATGTCGTCGGTACGGCCAGCACGGTCGTTGATGTGCGTGGCTCGCTTTGGTCGGTGTACGGCGTATTCGGCCTTGCGATGCTTGGACTCACCGCATTGCTCTGGGCGGGCGCGTTGTTCGCCTTGGCGCGGCACAAACTGTCGCCGAACCGGTGGCGGCGCGCATTGCGGTTCCTGCCGGGAGGAATCGGTGCCGGACTTGTCGCGGTTGTGACGCTTTCGGTGCTACGGCTGGTGCCGCCCGCGCCCGCGGTGGAAATTCCGCTGATTCTTGTCGCTGCTGCGATCGGGCTAATCCTCGGATACCTTACGCCGCACCCGATTCCGGAACCGTTGCCGGAACTGGGTCCCGATGATCCTACGATCGGGATGACGACCCGCCGGATGGACACCACCACCGAGGCTCACTGATGGCGACAGCACCGTTGAGCATGGTCAATGCCCTGCCGCAGTACAGAGTCGGGGCACAGATCGGTTCTGGCGGAATGGGTGAAGTCTACAGCGGCGTGCACCGCACGCTCGGCCGGCATGTCGCGATCAAGCAGCTGCCGCCGGAGGTCGCCGACCGGGCCAGGGCCAACGTCCAGTTCGACCGCGAGGCGCGGGTGCTGGCCAGCCTGGACCACCCGCACATCGTGCCGGTCTACGACTACGTGCAGAACCTGCTCGTGATGGAGAAGCTCGACGGTGGCACGGTTTTCGACCGGTTTCACGAAGGCGGGATCGACAAGGAGCAGGCCTGCGCGATCACCCTGGCGATGTTGTCGGGGCTGCACGCCGCCCACACCGCGGGTGTCCTGCACCTTGACGTGAAGCCGAAGAACCTGCTGTTCAATATGGCGGGGCTGGTGAAGGTCGCGGACTTCGGCATCGCCCAGGTGATCAGTGAAGGCGCCACGCTGGTCACCCACGGCGGCCAGATCCTTGGCACACCGGCGTATATCGCGCCGGAACAAGCCATGGGCAGCACGCTCTCCCCGGCCGCGGACGTCTACGCGGCCGGGACTGTGTTGTACGAGATGTTGAGCGGCGAGTTGCCGTTCGATCGTGCGAGCGGCGCGCTGGCCCTGATCCGGCAGCACATTTTCGCCGATCCCAAGCGGATCGAAGCCGTTGGAGAACCGTTGGCCACTGTTGTCATGCGCAGTGTGGCGCGTGAACTTTCCAGTCGCTACACGGATGCGGAGTCGTTCGCGGTGGATCTCGCCGCGGCGGCGACCACTGTGTACGGCGAAGGCTGGCTGGAACGGTCGGGAGTCCCGGTACTGGGCCTGTCCCCACGCGTGGCCGCCAGCCTGGCAACCGGATCGGCGGCCCGCGAGGAACTCACCGTCGTCACCAAGGCCGGTGATCCGGCCCTTGCCGATCAGTCGGCCGAACCGGACCGGCCGAAGATACCCGCTTTGGTCGCGGCGATTGCGCTCCTTGGCGTAATCGCCGTTGCTTTGCTCGCACCCTTCAGGCTTTCCCACGACGAACAAGCCGGGGCCACGATCCAGGGGACGCCGGGCGCGGGCCCGGTCGTGGTGGATCTCAGCAAACCGGTCACCATAAGCGGGACGGGTGGCGTGTCCGGCCCGGTGGAGATGCGGATCAGGGGCGCGTCGATTCCTTTGGGGTCAGCCACGAGCCCGGCGATCACGCCCGGACCGGATGGCAGCTTCACCACCAAGGTGACGTTGCCGCCGGTCGCCCGATGGATCGTGGGCGGCACGGTCAGCGGCGAGGTGAGCTGGCAGCGGGAGAGCGGACTGCCGGCCGTGCAGACGTTCACGGTGGTGGTCGACCAGCATCCGATGGCCAGCGCCATGGGGACCGGAAGTCTGCTGCTCGGGTTGTTCGCCTTGGCGTACGTGGAATCCACCGTGCGTACGCTGCGCCGTGGGTACTACCGGCCGGCGGCGCGCTACACCGCTTTGATACTGGGAGCGTTGTTCGGTATCGCGACGTGGATGTTGATCTCTGTGCTGTCCGGGAACGAACTGTCGCTCTACTTCGGCATCGCTTGCGCGGCGGCCGGCGCGGTTTCGGCGTCGAGCGCGATCATCGCTACAGAGCGGGCTGCGGCTTTGCGCGTCGCAGCGCGTAGGCCAGTGTGATCAGCTGCTCGACATCGGCGTCCAGGCCGTCCCGGTCAGGGACGGCCAACGGCACCGCGTCCTGAGTAGCGGCCTGCCCGCAAGCGTGTGCCCGCAAGGCTTCCTTGAGTTTGGCGGCCAGGTCGTCGCCTTGCTGCTGATCGATGTACGGGCTGATCCGCACCAGCCCGTCCCGGCACTCGATGACCCGGCGGTAGTAGCGGCGGTGCACGCCTCGCAGGCTCAACGTGTCCCGCCAGCGGCCGACCGGGACACGGCTGAGCCGGTCCTCCGGGAAGTGCGAGTTCAGCTCTGTCCAGAGTGGAGCAAGCCGGTGGTGGGCCCGCAGGTGCCGCCACCAGACCCGCAGGGCGCCGAGCCGGATCATCGCGGCCGGGTAACTGATCCCGATCAGGCACAGCACAATCCCCGGCAGCAGGAAGAACATCGCTCCGTACCAGCCCAGCGTCGTCTCCGCCGCGCCATTGGCAGACAGTGCCGGCGGCGCCGCGTCCCCGCCCGCCCAACGGATGATGATCGCCGGCACGAACAAACAGTCGGCCAGCACAATCCCGAACAGCCCGGCAGACGCGATTCTTAGGCCACGTGCCAGCCTCCGTTCGGCCTCTCGGGCGTACCGCAGCGCCCAAATGGCAGTCGCCGCGAAACCGAACGCCATATAGAGGTCTGCCGTCACCCAGAAGGTGGCCACACTGGTGACCGTGTGATCTTTGGTCCGTACTCCTTCTGGCGTAAGCACGACCGCCACAGTCAGGATCGCCAGCGCGACGACAAGCGGAACCCCGAACCGCAACACCCGCCGGCGAGCGACCTCAGCCTCCAGCGCGGAGAAAAGAAAGAACGCGATCAGGCAGTTGACCCCGACCAACAGCACCCCATGCTGCAGGAGCCGGGACACCATCGGCGCGACACCGAGCACAGTCGCCTCACGGTCGGCGGCCAGCCCCAGCGGAAACGCGATCGCCCAGCACGCGACCAATCCGGTCAGCGCCCACAAGGGCAGGTTCCCAGGCCGTCGGGCCAATCGGGTGAACATCCACAGCAGCACCGCGAGCGAACCGAATCCGTAAGCCACCAGCAGCACGGTCACGCGCTGAACCTACACCCACCGCAACGCCCGAATTGCTACTTTGGACGCCGAATACCCGGGTTGCCGGATGTCTGCCCGAGTGGTCCGATGTGATCGGCCCGGGCAAAGCATGTCTACTCGTTGATCAATGGTGCAGTATTGCGGAATGGACGGCCGGGCATACTTGGAGAAAGTGATCGGCGACCGCTTGGGCTCGGTCCGGCAGGTGCCCGAGGGGAGCCGGACCGGCACCCTGAACCTGCCGGAGCTGGAAGGCATCGCCACCGGCCTGATCGCCGCGGGCGCCCTGAGACCGGCCGACGCCGAACGAATCCTCACCGACCTCCGCAAGACCATGGCCCGCACCTCCCCACGCCCGGTCACAGCCGACTCACCCGCGAGCAAACCCCTGCGCGTCATCTCCCTGGCAGGACATACGTTCATCCAAGGAGAGGTCACGATAACCCTGGTAAGCCTCGAAGTCTGGTCGACCATGCTGATCCTCAGATCGGCAGTCCCCACAGACCACGACTGGACCCCGGACACAATGATCAAGTTCTGGGACTCCCGCTGGCGTTGGCGCGCCTGGGACGACACAGGCACCCAGTACCGCAGCACAGACAGCGCCTCGTCCAGCCTGCAGGACGTAGTAGTGGACAGCAGGACGTTCTATCCAGGCCCGCCCGAGGAAGCCCGGATGCTGACCTTGATTGTCGAGCACCACGAGCACCAGGTGGCGGTGGAGATCCCCCTGGTATAGAGGTTCTTACCTTGGGCCTGCCGCGCCGACGAGCTCAAGGCCGCCTCTACTCAGTGTAAAATCGAGCCTTTCGGGCCGTTGGCCGACGTTCCAGCGGGGCTCGGGGTCACTGTTGGGGGCAGAAACCCAAGCAGAGCCCGACGATCGGCCCACCTCACCAGACGCGAACCATGTTTTGATTGTGGTGCCAAGGGATACCAACGCGGATGGCAAGGGCAGTCGGCGAGGGGAGAGCTTCTGTGACAATCGATGCCGCGAAAATCGGGGTCGTCGGGCTTGGCGTGATCAGCAAAATCTACCTGGAGACCTTGCAGCGGCTGGAGAACACGCGTGTGGTCGCGGTGTCGGACCTGTTGCCGGACCGGGCGATGGCGGTGGCTGCCGAACATCCGGGAGTCCGCGCCGCCTCCGTCGAGGAGATCTACAGCGATCCCGGCATCGACCTGATCCTCAACCTGACTATCCCGGCGGCGCACGCGTCTGTCGCTCGCAGCGCGATCGCGGCGGGAAAGCACGTCTATGGCGAGAAGCCCCTGGCGGTCGACACGGTCGATGCGAAAGAGATCCTTTCCATGGCGGACAAGGCCGGCCTGAAGGTGGGCTGCGCGCCGGACACAGTTCTGGGGACGGGCGTACAGACCGCGAGAGCGACGCTGGACGCAGGTGGGATCGGCGTGCCGTTCGCGGCGACCGCGTTCATGACGTCGTCTGGGCCGGAGCGTTGGCATCCGGACCCGGAGTTCTACTACCAGCCCGGTGGTGGGCCTCTGCTGGACATGGGCCCGTACTACCTCACCGCTCTGATCACCCTGCTTGGCCCGGTTCGGCGGGTTGTCGGTATGGCGTCCACGCCGGAGTCCACACGGACCATCGGCAGCGGTCCACGGGCGGGCACGATCTTCCCGGTGGGCGTGGCCACGCATGTCACCGGCGTGCTTGAGCACACCAACGGCGCGCTGTCGACGTTGGTGCTGAGCTTCGGGGTCTGGGCAGGTCAGCTGCCGCGAATCGAGATCTATGGCGCCGAGGGGTCGATCTCGGTACCCGATCCGAACACCTTCGAGGGGACGGTTTCGGTCTTCCGCCCGGATGATCCACAGTGGATTGTCGTGCAGCCGTCCGGCGGGTATCCGGGGTCGAACCGGGGTTACGGCGTCGCCGACATGGTGCAGGCGATCACCGACGGCACGCCGCACCGCGCGAGCGGCGACCTCGCCTACCACGTCCTGGACATCATGGAGTCACTGCTCGCCGCGGCCGAAACCGGCACGTCGGTGGAGGTCATGAGCACCTGCGAACGCCCGGCGGCCGTTCCGCTCAGCCCGCCGCCGGTGTAGTGAAGTAGATCCGGATGGCGGTGCCTTCCGGTGTGGTGTGGATCCGGACGAGGTCGGCCATGTGGTTGACCATCAGCAGGCCTCGTCCGCCGATCTGCATGGCGGGCGCGGGGATACGGCCGACAAGCGGATTCGCCAGGTAACCGCTGTCGTTGACCTGACAGATGACGCTTCCGGCTTCGATCCACGCGCACACTGTGCCTGTACCGCCGCCGTGTCGGATGCTGTTCGCTGCGAGTTCGTCGATGCACAGGACCAGGTCGTCGACGCGGGCGCCCAGACCGGCCTGGGTGCCGAATTTGGTGATGAAGCGACGGGTGTCGGCCAGAGTCGCGGCTTCCACGCAGCGGTACTCGGCGTCCGTGGGAGTGGGCAGCGGCTCGTTGTACTTCGCGATCACCGCGTCTGGGTCGTAGGCGTCGCCTTGGTGCGTGTGTCCGGCGTCCGCGAGGACTTCGGGGGACAGTGTCTCGGCGTCGTACGGGCAGCGGATGTTCACCCGCCGGCCGGCGAACGCATAATTGATCAAGGCCTCATGCTGGGCGCATGCCGGGTATTCGGCGGCCGAACGCGCCGGCCAGACGGGTTCGCCGATGATCCGGACCGGGGTTTCGTGGCCGTCGGCGAAGGCCCGCAGCACGCCGGGGATGATCTGACCGGGGTTGCGGCCGGCCTTGGCCATGTCGACCAGGTGCACCTGCCCGGCCGAGTCACCCAGTACCTGCCGGATCAGCCCGAGCCGTGCGGGCGGCACGATGACGGCCACCGCTTCACCCAGCGCCAGGCCCTCGCTGACGAACGGCACAGTGCCCGCGAGGTACTCCTCCGCGCCACGGTAGAACAGTGCGGAGTGCACGAACCGGTCAGTGGACATCAAACCTCTTTGTGGTCGGGCCAGTACCACGATCCCATGAGTTGCCCACGTATGCATGACACTGGCTTGGTGTGATCGCGTGACCCCGATCAGTGACGAGAGCCTGGGTTCTGTGCGAGCATGCTTGCTGTCGCGCCGCCAACTCCCTGCAGCCGTTTGCGGACGCGCTGAGGAGGCTGTTGATGCTGGTTCCGTCGTTCGCTGTGCTGTCCGGCAGCCAGGTGCGGCGCGTGTTGCACGGGCGGGAACGTCAGGTCATCGAGATCGTCGACGCCGCATATCGCACGCATGGCGCAGGCAGCGCTCCAACAGGCGGGGCAGGGGAGGCGATCCTCGTGCTCAAGCAGGGCGACACCGGCCATCCGTTCGCGTGCATGGAGAACTTGACCATCAGGGCGGTCCGGACGGCCGCGCTGACCGTGCTCGCGGCAGGCTGGCTGAGCCGCAATCGCGGCCGGGCCCGGCTCGGGTTCGTGGGGCTGGGGCGGGTCGCCCGTTATGTGCACACGTATCTGACCGCGACCGGCTGGCGATTCGACGAGGTGCACGCCTACGACCCGGCAGGCCAGCGTGCGACGGCGTTTCGGTCCTATGTGGAACGCCGGGGCGGACGGGTGGATCTGAGTTCCGGGATACGGAATGTGATTGCGAGCTCGGACCTGGTGGTGTTCGCGACCAGCGCGGACGGTGCTCATGTGCACGACCCCGCGTGGTTCGGGCACAACCCCGTTGTTCTGCAGATATCCCGGCGGGACCTGGCGCCGGAGGTGATGCGCTCGGCCGCCAACTTCGCCGACGACGTCCACCTGAGCGGCCGCACGCTGTACGACGTCATGACCGGATCGGTGGATGTTCCCGCCGATCGGCCGGCCGTGTTCACGCCCTTCGGCGTGGCCGATCTTGACGTCGCGGTGGGACAGCACGTCTACAACGAGGTCCGCGCCAGCGGAACGCTGTCGGTCGTGGACGACTTCTTCGCCGACGGGATCCTGCTGTAGCGGGGTGGCCGGGAACGTCCCGGCCACCCCGGTTCTCCACTGTGGACAGATAACGTGACACGCCTACGCTGCGCGCGAGATTTGTCGCTCGTGAGCCAAGGCCACGAAGTACTCGAGCTGGCGCAGCAACACGGCCCGGAGGCTACCCGTAAAAGGGGTCAGGCGGCGGTCAGCTGCTCGTTCAACAGGTCGGCCACGGCCGAGATGGCGCGCAATGTGGGTACCTTGGCGCCGGTCAGATCGGCCAGCTCGACGACCGCCTTGATGATCACGTCCAGCTCGAGGGGCTTGCCCTTCTCCAGATCCTGGAGGGTGGACGTCTTGTGGTCACCCGCCCGCTCGGCGCCGGCCAGCCTGCGCTCGATCGACATCCGCGGGTGGCAGCCGAGGCCGGCGGCGACCTCGAGGGTTTCGGTCATCATCCTGACGACCAGTTCGCGGGCGGCGCCATGTTTGCAGATCGATGCCATGGTGGCCCGCGAGAGGGCGCTGATCGGGTTGAACGCGATGTTGCCCATCAGCTTGATCCAGATGTCGTTGCGAAGATCGGCCTCGACCGGGCACTTGAGCCCGCCTGCCACCATCGCGTCGGCGAACTGTTTGCAGCGCACGGAGATCGTCCGGTCTGGTTCGCCGATCGAGAACCGGGTGCCCTCCAGGTGACGGATCACCCCGGGCGCCTCGATCTCGGTCGCCGCGTACACGACGCAGCCCACGGCCCGCTGGACCGGTAGTGCCCTGCTCACTGTGCCGTCCGGGTCGACGCTTTCGATCCGGTGGTCCTCGTGCGGACCGGGCAACCCGTGGAAGTACCAGTAGGGGATGCCGTTCTGGGCGGTGATCAGGGTGGTCGTCTCGTGCAGCAGCGGCTGGACCATCGGCCCCGCCGCTGCGTACTGGTTGGCTTTCAGGCCGAGGAAGACGTGGTCGACCGGGCCGACCTCTTCCGGGTTGTCGGTTGCGTTCGGATGGACCTCGAAGTCTCCGCGTGGACTGAGTACCTTGAGACCCGACGCCTTGATCGCCTGCAGATGGGCTCCACGGGCGATCAGATGAACCTCGACTCCAGCACGATGGAGTCCGGCTCCGACATACGCGCCGATCGCACCGGCGCCAAGAACAGCAACTCTCACGGGCGGCTCCGTTCTTGCGTCGATAGTGTATTCAGTATACCGTATGAACACCTTCGGTCAACGGTGTCGAGGAGGCATGAAAATGCCTGGTAAGAGGCGATATGCGCGATGTGGTTGCTAGCCACGGCGGGCCACGCCGATCACGGAAAGTCGACACTGGTGCAGCGGCTCACCGGAATGACACCGGTGCGCGGCTCGGCGTGGACACCATTGCCGTCGGGGCGAATGGTGGAACTGGCGGACTTGCCTGCCTCCGCCACATTGGCCGGGATCTGCCCGGTTTCGGCTGTACTCCTTGTGGTTGCCGCTGACGCGGGCTGGATGTCGCAGTCCAGCGAGCATCTGGCCGCGCTCCATGCGTTGGGAATTCGGGAAGGCCTGCTGGTCATCACCCGCAGCGACCTGGCCGATCCGTTGCCCGTGTTGCGCCGCGCCCGGGCTGAGCTGGCCGGTACCAGCCTCGCCGACGCCGAACCTGTTGTGGTCAGTGGCCTGACCGGGCAGGGCATCGCGCAATTACGGTCGGCGCTCGACCGGCTGGCCGACCGGATGCCGTTGCCGGACCCCGACGCCGCGGTGCGGATCTGGGTGGACGACAGTGCCGGGGCCGTTGTCACGGGCACGCTTGCGGTGGGGAGACTGAATACCGGCGACGAACTGGTGATCGCACCGACCGGACGGCGAGTGCGGATCGAGTCGCTGGAATCGCTTGGCAGGCCCAGAGTCCAGGTGGCCGCGGCCAGCCGGGTGGTGATGACAGTAGAGGGGATCAATCCCCGCCGGATGCGCCGCGGCCAGGCTCTGGTCGCAGTCAACAGCTGGCGGTTCGTATCGGTCGTCGACGTCCGGCTCAAGATGCTGGACAAATCCGGCATGCCGGCACGGGAGCTCGTCCTGCACGTCGGCTCAGCCGCGATACCAGCGCACGTGCGCCATTTGGGCCCGGCGGTCGCGCGCCTGACCCTGCAGTCGGCTTTGCCGCTGAGAATCGGTGATTCCGGCCTGCTGCACGATCCGGCGAGGCGTCAGGTGGTCGCAGGCGTGACTGTCCTGGACATTCTGCCGCCCGATCTCAAGCGCAGTGGCGCCGTGGCCGAGCGTGCGATCGAACTGTCCAAACGAGACGCCTCCGCCGACGGTCTCGCCGAGCTGCGCAGGCGTGGCATGGTACGGCGAAGTGACCTGACAGCAATGGGGTGCACGGTCCCGCGGGCGCCGTCGGTGGGGGAGTGGCTGTTTGATCCTGACCGGTTCCAGAAGCTTCGCGCCGCCCTGCTGGACGCGGTCAAAGACTATGTGGCCGGCCATCCGGACGATCCGGCGATGCCGAAACCTGTTGCCGCGCAAGTGCTCGACTTGCCGGACCGGCGCCTGGTCGAACCGCTGGCGCGGGCATCACGGGGTTTGGGGATCCGGATGCTCGGCGGCCGGCTTGTGCTGGGGCCGCGAGACGCGATCGAGCGGCTGTGTGAGGACCTGGCCCTGGAGCCGTTCGCCGCGCCGGAACAACCACGGCTCAACGAACTGGGGTTGACGCCGAAGCGCCTGAACGCGGCCGTTGCCAAGGGATTGCTGATCCGGCTGGCCGATGGCGTCTACCTCCGGCCGGACGCGATCGACCTGGCCAAGGCCGTCCTGGGCGACCTGCCCGACATGTTCACCGTCGCCGAGGTCCGCACCGCGCTGCGTACCAGCAGGCGAGTGGCGGTGCCGTTGCTGGAACTGCTGGACGCGCGGGGGGTGACCGAACGACTGGACGCAAGTCAGCGACGACTGCGGAAGGGACGGCGGACATGAAGGTCTACCCTCGCGACCTGCCGGCGGAGTGGACTGACCTGGCCTGCACCGAACTCGGCGTGCGGCCGGACGAACTGGACATAGCAGAACTACTCGCCCTGGCCCGGTATGTGGCCAGGGATGTCGGTGGCGCGGCTGTCGCGCTCACCTTCTACCTGCTCGGAATTGCGGTGGGCCGGGGGATTCCCCAGACCGAAGCCGCCTCGCGAGTGTCCACTTTGGTGGAACGCTGGCGGGGCGTCGACTGGCGCGATTGAGCGGCGGATCGAACTCTGGACAAAGGGACATCAAGAGGTCCACTATGAAGTACATACGGTATGCAGTATGCGACCCGAGGAGCTGACCACAGATGGCACAAACGGCCCAGGCGGTGCCCGAGAACGCAGCATCCAATGGTGCCGCCGAGCCCGAGATGATCTCTGGTGGTCACCTCGTGGCCAAGGCACTCAAGGCCGAGGGCGTTGATGTGATCTTCACGCTCTGCGGCGGCCACATCATCGATATCTACGACGGCTGTGTCGACGAGGGCATCGAAGTGGTCGACGTACGGCACGAGCAGGTGGCGGCGCACGCCGCGGACGGATACGCGCGGATCACCGGCAAGCCCGGATGCGCGGTCGTCACCGCGGGCCCAGGCACGACGGACGCGGTCACCGGCGTGGCCAACGCCCTGCGTGCGGAGAGCCCGATGCTGCTGATCGGCGGTCAGGGGGCGCTGAGCCAGCACAAGATGGGCTCACTGCAGGACCTGCCGCACGTCGACATGATGGCCCCGATCACCAAGTTCGCCGCTGGTGTGCCGCACACCGAGCGGATCGCCGACCTGGTGTCGATGGCGTTCCGCGAGAGCCTCGCCGGCGCGCCCGGCCCGTCGTTCCTGGAGATCCCGCGCGACATCCTGGACGCGAAGGTGCCGTTGGCCAAGGCCCGCATCCCTGAGGCGGGCCGTTACCGCGCGTCGACCAAGTCCGTCGGCGACCCGGCCGACATCGAGCGCCTGGCCGACCTGATCGTGCACTCCGAGAAGCCCTGTGTACTGCTGGGCAGCCAGGTCTGGACCACGCGGGGCAGCGACGACGCGATCGAATTCGTTCGTACGCTGAACATCCCGGCGTTCATGAACGGCTCAGGCCGTGGCACGCTGCCGCCTGGCGACCCGCACCACCTGCAACTGGCACGCCGTTACGCGTTCCAGAACTCGGACCTGATCATCATCGTCGGCACCCCGTTCGACTTCCGGATGGGTTACGGCAAGCGGCTTTCGCCCTCGGCCACCGTGGTCCAGATCGACCTGGACTACCGCACGGTCGGCAAGAACCGCGACATCGACCTCGGCATCGTCGGCGACGCCGGTGCTGTGCTCGCCGCGGTCACCCAGGCCGCGTCCGGCCGCACCAGCACCGGCGCCGCCAACCGCAAGTCGTGGCTGGAGGAGCTGCGGGGCGTCGAGGACGCCGCCTTCCAGAAGCGCCTGCCGCGCCAGCTGTCGGACGCCAGCCCGATCGACCCGTACCGGCTGGTGCACGAGATCAACGAGTTCCTCACCGAGGACTCCATCTACATCGGCGACGGCGGCGACATCGTCACCTTCTCCGGCCAGGTCGTGCAGCCCAAGGCGCCCGGCCACTGGATGGACCCGGGTCCACTGGGGACACTGGGGGTCGGCGTTCCCTTTGTCCTCGCGGCGAAGTACGCCCGCCCGGACAAGGAGGTCGTCGCCCTGTTCGGTGACGGCGCCTTCTCGCTGACCGGCTGGGACTTCGAGACCCTGGTCCGGTACAACCTGCCGTTCGTGGGCATCGTGGGCAACAACTCCTCGATGAACCAGATCCGCTACGGCCAGATCGCCAAGTACGGCGAGGACCGTGGCCGCGTCGGCAACACGCTCGGCGACGTCCACTACGACCAGTTCGCCAAGATGCTCGGCGGTTACGGCGAGGAAGTACGTGATCCCAAGGACATCGGGCCCGCACTGCGCCGCGCCCGCGAGTCCGGCCTGCCATCGCTGATCAACGTCTGGGTCGACCCGGACGTCTACGCGCCCGGCACGATGAACCAGACCATGTACAAGTAGGGAGGGCTCCGATATGGGCAAGGCACTCGACGGTGTGCGCGTTCTGGACTTCACCCACGTCCAGTCCGGGCCCTCCGCCACGCAGATCCTGGCTTGGCTGGGAGCCGATGTGGTCAAAGTGGAGGCACCGACCGGTGACATCACCCGCAAGCAGCTGCGGGACCTGCCGGATGTGGACAGTCTCTATTTCACGATGCTCAACTGCAACAAGCGCAGCATCACCCTGAACATGAAGAGCGACCGGGGAAAGCAGCTGTTCACCGAGATGATCGGCAAGTTCGACGTCATGGTGGAGAACTTCGGCCCCGGCGCGGTCGACCGGATGGGTTTTCCCTGGGAGAAGCTGCAGGAGCTCAACCCCAGACTCATCTACGCCTCGATCAAGGGTTTCGGCGACGGCCCGTACACGCACTACAAGGCGTACGAGGTCGTGGCCCAGGCCATGGGCGGCTCGATGAGCACCACCGGCTTCGAAGACGGGCCGCCGCTGGCCACCGGCGCGCAGATCGGCGACTCCGGTACCGGAATGCACGCCGTGGCAGGCATTCTCGCCGCGCTGTACCAGCGTGAGCAGACCGGCCGCGGCCAACGCGTGACTGTCGCGATGCAGCACGCGGTGCTCAACCTGGCCCGCGTCAAGCTCCGCGATCAGCAGCGGCTGACTCACGGCCCGCTCAAGGAGTACCCGAACAAGGAGTTCGGCGACGCGGTGCCACGCTCGGGCAACGCATCCGGTGGCGGCCAGCCCGGCTGGGCAGTCCGTTGTGCGCCAGGCGGTCCGAACGACTACGTCTACGTGATCGTCCAGCCGGTGGGCTGGGAGCCGATCACGAAGCTGATCGGCCGGGAGGACCTGACCGAGGACCCCGAGTGGGCCACCCCGGAGGCCCGGCTGAACAAACTGGACAAGATGTTCCAGCTGATCGAGGAATGGTCGATCAACCACAGCAAGTACGACGTGCTGGCGATGCTGAACAAGCACAACATCCCCTGCGGCCCGATCCTGTCCACCAAGGAGATCATCGAGGACGAGTCGTTGCGCGCCAACGACATGGTCGTCGACGTTCCGCACCCGCAGCGCGGCGAGTTCACCACGGTCGGCATGCCGATCAAGCTGTCGGACTCCATCGCGGAGGTCGAGCGCTCCCCGCTGCTCGGCGAGCACAACCGGGATATCTACGTCCAGGAACTGGGCGTCGGCGAAGAGGAGCTCGACGAGCTCGCCGCGAACGGAGTGATCTAGACCTATGAGCTACGATGCCGAGACTGTCCGGGAGATCCTGGACAAGGTTCGTGCTGAGGGCCGTGAGGCGCTGACCGCGCCGGAAGGCAAGCGGGTATGCGACGCCTACGGCATTCCGACACCCGGTGAAGGACTCGCGGCCACCGCCGAGGAGGCGGTGAACCTGGCCGAGAAGATCGGCTTCCCGGTCGTGATGAAGATCGTGTCCCCGGACATCCTGCACAAGACCGAGGCCGGGGGTGTGCTCGTCGGACTGTCCGATTCGGACAGGGTCGCCACCGGCTTCGACACGATCATCGCCAACGCCAAGCAGTACAAGGCCGGCGCGCGGATCGACGGCGTGCAGGTGCAGCAGATGGTCGGCGGTGGCCAGGAGGTCATCATCGGCGCGACCACCGACCCGACCTTCGGCAAGGTCGTCGCGTTCGGGCTCGGTGGCGTGCTGGTCGAGGTCCTCAAGGACGTCACCTTCCGGCTGGCCCCGGTCGACCAGGCCGAAGCGGTGTCCATGCTGGACGGGATCGCGGCGGCCGAGGTGCTCAAGGGCGCCCGCGGTGCCGACCCGGTGGACGCCGACACGCTGGCCGACGTCATCCGGCGAGTGTCCGAACTGGTCACCGACTTCCCGGAGATCGCCGAGTTCGACCTCAACCCGGTGTTCGCGTCCAAGGATGGCGCGATCGCCGCGGACGTGCGGATCATCCTGCAGGCCGGTCCGGTGGCCGAGCGCAGGCAGATCCCGCAGGAGGAGATCCTGCGGGTGATGACCCGGCTGATGAACCCGAAGGCCGTCGCCGTGGTCGGTGCGTCCGACCAGGACGGCAAAATCGGCAACTCGGTGATGAAGAATCTGATCAACGGCGGCTACCAGGGCGAGATCTACCCGATCAACCCCAAGGCCGACGAGATCCTCGGCAAGAAGGCGTATCCGTCGGTCACCGCCATTCCTGGCGATGTGGACGTCGCGGTGTTCGCCATCCCGGCCAAGTTCGTGCCGGGCGCGCTGGAGGAGTGCGGCGACAAGGCGATCCCGGCCGCCGTGCTGATCCCGTCCGGCTTCGCCGAGACCGGCAACCACGAGCTGCAGGACCAGATCGTCGAGATCGCCCAGCGGCGCGGCATCCGGATGCTCGGCCCGAACATCTACGGCTACTACTACACGCCGCAGAATCTCTGTGCGACGTTCTGCACACCCTATGACGTGAAGGGTGGCGTCGCGCTGACGTCGCAGAGTGGTGGCATCGGCATGGCCATCCTCGGCTTCGCCCGGTCCACCAAGATGGGCGTGTCGGCGATCGTCGGGCTGGGCAACAAGTCCGATGTGGACGAAGACGACCTGATCACGTACTTCGCCCAGGACGACAACACCAATGTCGTCGCGATGCACCTTGAGGACCTCAAGGACGGCCGCGCGTTCGTCAAGGCCGCCAAGGAGATGACCAAGAAGAAGCCGGTCATCGTGCTCAAGGCGGGCCGCACTGCGATGGGCGCACGGGCGGCCAGCTCGCACACCGGTGCGCTCGCCGGTGACGACAAGGTCTACGACGATATCCTCAAGCAGGCCGGTGTGATCCGGGCGCCCGGTCTCAACGAGATGCTCGAGTACGCCCGCGGTGTGCCGCTTTTGCCCGCACCGCAAGGCGAAAACGTCGTCATCATCACGGGTGCGGGCGGTTCGGGTGTGCTATTGTCGGACGCCGTCGTCGCGGAGGGACTGTCCTTGATGGACATCCCGCCGGATCTCGACGAAGCGTTCCGCAGGTTCATCCCGCCGTTCGGTGCCGCGGGCAACCCGATCGACATCACCGGTGGTGAACCGCCGTCCACCTACGAGGCCACCATCCGGCTGGGCCTGGAAGACCCCCGCATCCACGCGCTGATCCTCGGCTACTGGCACACCATCGTCACACCCCCTATGGTGTTCGCCGAACTGACCGCGCGAGTTGTGCAGGAGGCCAGGGCCAAGGGCATCGACAAGCCGGTGGTGGCATCCCTGGCCGGTGACGTCGAGGTGGAACAGGCTTGCGAATACCTTTACGACAGGCGCATTGTGGCGTACCCGTACACCACTGAGCGTCCAGTGGCTGTGCTAGGTGCGAAGTACCGGTGGGCCCGGGCAGCTGGACTGCTCGGCTGACAACCGCGAGACCCCTCGTGGCGGGTGCCGCGCTCACGGTGCCCGCCATGAGGTCGAAAGGAAAAGGGAAAACACAGGGGGTTGTCCGACCGGGACGTTACATCGGAAATTCCTCAAAGGAGAGGGGTCGGAGATGGATACCTCGAAAACCCCGGCAGCCGGGCCGAAATTAGTCGCCGGCGAGGAGAGAGTGTGGCGAGCCGGTCGGCTCGATCCCATGCCCATCCGAACCCTGCCCGAGGCACCACCGTCGATCCACCTGCTTGGACCCACGGTTTTCCTGGTCGCCCTCGGTGTCGGGATGGGCGAGTCGTACATGTGGCCGAGGCTGGTGCTGGTCTTCGGCCCGGAGATCAGGTGGCTGTTCCTGATCGGTGTGACGTTGCAGGCCGTGGTGATGCTCGAGATGGCCCGCTACGCGATGGCCACCGGCGAGAGCATCTTCACCGGTGCGGCCCGTGTGTTCAAACCGATCATGTGGTTCTTCTTCGTCACCGCCATATTGGTCTACATCTGGCCAGGCCACCTCTCCGCGGGCGCCGCGGCGTTCGAGGAGATAACAGGCATACCGTGGGTCGTGACAGCCTGCGTTGCCTTGATCCTGGTGGGCATTCTGTTCAGCCTCGCCAGGGTCATCTACAACCTGCTGGAGAACGTGCTCGCGCTGCTGATCGGCCTGCTGGTCGTCGGCACCGCGGTGATCGCCTCGATGGTCGGCAGCTGGGACGATCTGGCCTCCACCCTCGGCGGCATGTTCGCCTTCGGTTACATGCCATCAGGTGCGTTGACGGATGCCTGGTTCCCCATCCTCGTGGGATCGATCGCGTTCGCCGGCCCATCGGGTATGCAGCAGATGTGGTACACGCTGCACCTGCGGGACAGCGGCGCCGGCATGGGCTCGCACATTCCGAAGCTGCGCGGCCTGCGCCACGCGGGTGAGGAAGAGGAGATGCCCAACCGCGGGTTCATGTTCGACACCGAGAACCCCGACGAGATGCGCAAGTGGAAAGGGTGGCGGCGCTGGGTCACCTTCGATGCCCTGCTTCTGTTCTGGGGCATCACGATGCTTGTCACCATCTCGTTCACGGTGCTGGCCCAGTCCGCGGCCCGGGCCAACCCGGACGTCAAGACACTGATCGAGTCCGGTGACCGTTCCGCCGCGTTGTCTGCCATGTCCGACGCGTTCGCCTCGGCAGGCGGCTCGGTGCTCGGTGGCCTGTTCTTCGGATTCATCGCGCTGATCGGGTTGAACGCGACGTTGGGGCTCTTCGACTCGTTCTCGCGCGGTCAGGCCGACATGACGTACTTCTTCGTTAAGGGCGCCAAGCGGTTCAAGATGTCGCACCTGTACGCCGGGTTCCTGTGGGGCGTGATCACGTTCGGCATCCTGATCCTGCTGTTCGGCCCTGCCGACGGCCCGGAGTCGGTGCTGGACATCCTGGCGTTCCTGTCCACGTTCGCCATGGGCGCCTACTGCGTCGTGTTGTTGCTGGTGAACAACAAGATGCTGCCCAAGCCGATCCGTCCGAAGTGGTGGACCAACGCGATCATCGGCTTCGGCGCGGTGTTCTACCTGGGCATGCTGTTCTTCAGCCTGCTGCGCTTCGGGGTGGTCGTGGGCTGATGGACACTGCACGGGTACGCGAGCTGGCAGAAGTAGGCCTTCCCGGATTCGCCGTCGGTTTCTTCGCCGGCACCGTGGCCGGCCTGATGGCCCTTCTCGTCGGACAGCCACTTGGCTGGGCCATGGTGGCGGCACTGGCGCTCGGGTTGCCACTCGGGCTACTCGGCGCCGTCTACAGCATCCTGCTGGCCCTTGGCAAAGTCCGTATCGGCGGGTTCGCACCCGTCTGCTTGTACTGGCTGATCGGTTTCCCCCTGGCAAGGCTCGCGCAGGAGGTACTGACTCGCCTGGTGCTGACCGGACAACCCGGTGGCCCGCCCGACGTCCTCGGTTTCCTTGCCTACCAAGGATTGATCAGCGCGGGTTTCGCGTTCGGGTTCCTCTGGCTGCACGAACGCCTGGCGCCGCAGTGGTGGCGCCGGATGTCCGACCATAACCCCGCTGCGCTGCGGGTCTATGAACGCTACGCCTCACATGCGCGTGTCATGTGGGAGGCGCGAGAGGCCCGTAAACGCAGGCGGGAGGCGAGCAAGTCCCGATGAACATCCCCACATGGGTTTGGCTGGTCACAGTGGCCGGCTTGTCCGCAATGATCATGTTCGACTTCTATCTGGTGTCGCGCAACCCGCGGAAACCCTCGATGCGGGAATGTACGGCCTGGGTCTCGTGCTACGTGGGTCTGGCCGTCCTTTTCGGACTCGGTGTGACCCTGTTCGCGGGTGGACAGGCCGGCGGTGAGTTCTTCGCCGGTTGGGTCACCGAGTACTCGCTCTCGGTGGACAACCTCTTCGTGTTCATCATCATCATGGGTGCCTTCGCTGTCCCCAAGCAGTTCCAGCAGAAGGTGCTGTCGATCGGGATTGTCCTGGCACTGCTGATGCGTGGTGCGTTCATCGCGGTGGGTGCCCAGGCGGTCTCCCGATTCGACTGGCTGTTCTACGTTTTCGGCGCGTTCCTCATCTACACCGCCTGGAAGCTGATCCGCCACCAGGACGACGACGAGGAGGAGTTCAAGGAAAACGCGGTTCTCCGTGTGGTCAAGAAGGTTCTGCCGGCCACGGACTCCTACGACGGTGCGAGGATCACCACCCGGGTGGACGGGCGCAAGCTGGTCACGCCGATGCTGATCGTGATGGTCGCGATCGGCACGACGGACCTGCTGTTCGCCCTGGACTCCATCCCGGCGATCTTCGGCCTCACCAAGGAGCCTTACCTGGTGTTCACCGCGAACGCGTTCGCCCTGATGGGCCTGCGACAGCTGTTCTTCCTGATCGGCGGCTTGCTGGACAAGCTCGTCTACCTCAGCAAGGGGCTGTCGGTCGTGCTGGCCTTCATCGGCGTGAAGCTCGTGTTCGAGGCGATGCACCACGACGGTGTGAGCTGGGCTCCGGAGATTCCGATCCTGCTCTCGCTCGGCATCATCCTCGGCACACTGGCAGTGACGACGGTGGCGAGCTTGATCAAAGTCCGGAAGCAGCCGAAGCACAGCGAGCCCGAGTCGGTGACCGTCTCGGCAGACTGATCGGTACCCAGGGGCAGGCGTCAGGACGGTGGCTCAGACCGTCTTGGCGTCTGCCTTCTTGCTGTTCCGCAGGTACGTCTCGACCTCAGCGGAGAGACCCTGCTCGGCGCGCGCCATCGCGGCCGTGAGTCCCACACCGATCCTGCCGCCGTCCGCCGAAGCGCCCAGCGGACCACGGGTGAGAGTCTCGAAGATCTCCCGGATCCTGCTCATCAGACTCAACTCCTCCTTCTCGGTCGCCACTCTGGTCGACTGCCTACAGCATACAATCCGTACGGGCGTTCCGCACAGTGGGTGATGTCACATCACTCTATGTGTTCAACCGCTGCGGATCGTGTTGTGAACGGGGTCTCGTCCGGCTGCTTCCAGTTGAATACCCATGTACGCGCGTGGCAACCGGGAGGTGCTGTACGCCACTGCGAACGGCGGCGTCGCGCGGCATCCGGGGAATTCCATTTTATTTACTTCTCTTTGCTCTTTCTTTATGTTCAGCCCTGTGGGGACTTTCGTCGCATTGGTGGGCGATTCAGGCGAGCTTCCCGAAAAGGACTTATCACGATTCTGAACTCGATGCGGACATTTTTGTGTCCTTTTTCTGCGGATTGGCGGGATTTTGGAGAATTCTTGGAAAAGATTTCTGGACTTCTCCGGTGATCGAGGCCACTATCGGTTTCAGGTCGCATTCAGTATGCAATCCAGTGGGCTTGGATGTGGCTGGTCGCGGTGCCGCACCAGCGTGGCGGCACCGTGCTGGCGTTGGCGGACAAGCGAAACGCCTGCCTGCGGTCGCAGGCGCAGTGATCCAAATCCGATTTCGCAATCGGTCAGGAGAGGCTTGCATGGCGACCAGTTTTCAACAGATCACCGACCACAATGGCCGGATCTACCGGGTGGGTGAGACACCCGGGGACATCACGGGCCGCTCCCGGGGCTGGATGGTGTTCCTGCCCTGGCTGGCGATGATGGCGGTCAGCGTATTCGAATACGGCTGGGGCGCGGCCGAGGAAACCCTGGAGCAGGTGCACGGCTGGTCGTTGAACGACGCGTTCTGGCTGGCCAGCGTCTGGGCGGTATTCCAGGCGGGTGTGGCGTTCCCGGCGGGCAGGCTACGGGAAAAAGGCATCATGCCGGCCCGCACGGCGATGCTGATCGGCGCGTTGTGCAGCGGTATCGGTTATTTCACCATCGCACACAGCGGCAATCTGGTGCTGGCGTTCATCGGCTATTCGGTGCTCGGCGGCACCGGTGCCGGCCTGGTCTACGCGACCTGCATCAACATGGTGGGCAAGTGGTACCCGGAGAAGCGCGGCGCCCGGACCGGCTTCGTCAACGGCGGCTTCGCCTACGGCACCGTGCCGTTCATCTTCATCTTCAGTTACGTGTTCACGCCAGGGAACTTCGTGCTGGTGCTCGACCTCGTCGGCGTCTACATGCTGCTGATGGTCGGCGCATGCGGGCTGCTGTTCCGTGACCCGCCGAAGAACTGGTGGCCCGCGGAGGTCGACCCGCTGACCTGGAACAGCGGGAAGAACAAGAGCCTGGTCCGCAACCCGCCGGCGGTCCGGCAGTTCACCCCGATGGAGGCGATCAAGACCGGGATGCTGCCGCTGATGTGGGTCTGCCTGGTGATCATCGGCGGGGTTTCCCTGTTCGGCATCAACTTCCAGGTGCCGTTCGCCAAACAGAGCGGATTCGGGCCGTTCATCGTGGCGTCTTCGGCCGGTGTGCTCGCCGTGGTCAACGGTGTCGGCCGAGGCCTGTGCGGGTGGCTGTCGGACAGGCTGGGCCGCCGCCGGACGCTCACACTGGTGTTGCTGATCGCCGCTGTGGCGCAGTTCGGCGTGCTCTATGCCGGCAACACCGGGAACCTGTGGCTGTTCATGGTCTTCGCGTTCGTCAACGGCTTCGGCGGCGGCGCGTTCTACCCCTTGTTCGCCGCGCTGGTGCCGGACTACTTCGGCGAGAACAACAACGCGTCGAACTACGGCCTGGTCTACAGCGCCAAACTGGTCGGCGGGATCGGCGGCGGTGGCCTGGCCGCGGGCGTGGTTCTGGCATGGGGATACACCGGCGCTTACGTTCTCGCCGGGTGCATCGCCTTGCTGTCCGCGCTGTTGACGTTGTTGCTCAAGCAGCCAGGCCACCCGCGTGCCGAGTCGCGGGAGAAAGAGGCCAAGGAGGTCACTGCGGCCGGTGGGCTCGCGGTTTCCCAGTAGTTCAGGCCTGATCGGACTCGGCGGTGCGTTGGTCGTGATACGCCTGCCGGGTCCGTTCGGTGTGTCGGTTCATGATCATGCTTGCCAGGTCGGTGTCGTGCGCGGCGATCGCCTTGATCAGCTCGGCGTGCTCGTTCCACGCGTCGTGCCCGCGGGGCCGGGCGATCGGCCGGTAGTACCAGCGAACCCGGCGCTCGACCAACGCGATGTGCTCTGCCAGCACGGCATTGCCGGACAGTTGCGTGATGTATGCGTGCAGCGCCGCGTTCGCCTCGACCATGCCTTCCGCGTCGTCGGACTCGACCGCGCGCACGCCGTCCTGCTGGAGTTCCCACAGGCGGGCGATTTCCGCTTCGCCTGCCCGGGCCGCGGCCAGTCGCGCGGAATGCGTCTCCAGTACCGAACGCACGCTCAGCAGTTGGTCGGCTTCCTCTTCGGTCGGCGTGTGCACGAACGCGCCCTGCGCCGGGCGCAGATCCACCCAGCCCTCGGTTTGCAGGCGCTGCAATGCTTCGCGCACCGGCTGCCGGCTGACTCCCAGGTACTGCGCCAATTCAAGCTCGACAAGATGCTGACCTGGCTGCAGGGTTCCGTTGATGATCAGTTCGATCAGAGCGGTGTGGACCGCCTCGCGCAGCGGAGCGGGCCGCTCGACCCGTTGGGTAGCGGCCCCGCTCAGCGCACCACGTCCACCCCGCTTACCGCCCCCCATCGACTCGGGGAGCTGGATCACGGGTTCGTTCACCGAGTGCCTCCTGGCCCAACGGACGACATTGTGTCTACAACATACATTATGGGAAGCGTCGATACATGTCCTGGGCGGCGTAGCCGCACGCTCAGTATCGCCGACCCGAGCGCCGCGATCCCGGATAGCAAGAATACCGCCGGAAATCCCCAATCCGGTACGGCGAGCGCGGCGAGTCCGACGCCGATCACGCCGCCGAATGCCTTGGCGCTGTAGACCACCCCATGGGTCTTGGCGATGTCGCGGTCGCCGAAATACTCCCGGGCCAGGCTCGCGAAAAGCGGATAGAACGCGCCGCCGCCCGCGCCGGCCAGCGTGACCGCGAGCAGGAGCAGGAAGACCGATCCGGAGGACGCCGCGCCGGCCAGGCAGATCTGGCCGATCGCCTGCGCCACGAGCACGACGCCGATCGCCCGCCGGCGGCCGAGCCGCTCGGAGACCCGGATCGCCAGCGCACGGCTGGCACCGTTGGCGCCCAACAGGATCGCGGTCCCGAAGGCGATCACGGCCAGGCCGACGTTCATGTGCGCGCCGAGCGTCGCGAAGAAGGTGACGTTGAACAGCGAGACCGCGCTGGCGGCAAGCAGAACGAAGTACATCAGCGGCAGGACACCGGTGCGCAACGCTTCCCGCACGGAGAACTGGCGCACCGCCCGGGATGGGCTGCGGCGCCGGTCGACGGCCCATTCCTGCGGGTCGATCTGCGGCGGCCACCAGTTCGCAGGCGGGTCACGGAAGAACATGCCTGTCCCGGCGACCACGAGCGCGACGAGCACCGCGGTGATGTCGAGGGCGATGGCCGGCGGCGTGAAGAGGAAGGCCACGGCGAACGGGACGGCTCCGTAAGCGAATGCTCCGGTCACGAAACTGACCCGGGAGGCCATCTGTTCGGGGTGCCACTTGGCCACAGTCGACGTGCAGGTCGCGTACACCAGGCCGGCGCCGGTGCCGCCGAGAACCGAGTAACCGAGTAGCGCGGCGACGTAGGAATCGAAGTGTGCCAAGGAAACCAGCCCGACGAGCATGAGCACCGCGCCGAGCACCATGACTGCCCGCGGGCCGAGCTTGCCGCGCTCACGCAGATAGGCGGTGGGGAATCCCGCGATCGCCTGGAAGACCGTCCAAGCGGCGAGCAGCCACAGCGTCCCGCCGATCGTCCAGCCGCGTTCGGCCAGATGGGGGACCAGGGACCCGAAGGCGTACTGCATGACCCCGGTGGCCGCCATCGCGGCCCAGGGCAGCCAGGCCATCCATGTCCTGGGCCGCCCGATCAGCTCTTGCGGCTCCGGTCCCACTTGGTAGGTCCGGCCGAAGCAATCCCGTACCGATGGATACATCACGCCTCCCTCAGCTCTGGACAGGCAGGTCCATACTGCATACAGTCTACAACGTGGACCTGTACGAGTATCAAGCCAAAGAGCTCTTCTCGAAGCACGGCGTCCCGGTCGGCCCGCAGCGGGTCGTCGCCAGTCCCACGGACGCCGTCGTCGCCGCCCGTATCCTCGGCCTGCCGGTCGTGATCAAGGCCCAGGTCAAGACGGGCGGGCGCGGCAAGGCCGGCGGCGTGAAACTGGCCGGCAGCACCGACGACGTGACAACGCACGCCGAAGCGATCCTTGGCCTGGACATCAAGGGCCACATCGTCGGCAAGGTGCTCGTCACCCCGGCGTCCGAGATCGCCGAGGAGTACTACGTCTCGTTCCTGCTCGACCGGGCCAACCGCACGTTCCTGGCCCTGGCCTCGGCCGAGGGCGGCGTGGAGATCGAGGACAACGCCGACACCCTGGCCCGGATCCCGATCGACGCCGTCGAAGGCGTGGACCTGGTCAAAGCCCGCGAGATCGCCGCCGCGGCCGGACTGCCCGAGGCCACCGCACCGGTGATCGTGCAGCTGTGGAAGGCCTTTGTGGCCGAGGAAGCCACCCTGGTCGAGGTCAACCCGCTCGTGGCGGACCCGCGCGGCGAGATCATCGCGTTGGACGGCAAGGTCACGCTGGACGACAACGCTTCCTTCCGTCACCCGGGACACGCGGATCTGGTGGACACCGCCGCGGAGGATCCGTTCGAGGCGGCCGCGAAGGCCAAGGGCCTCAACTACGTCAAGCTCGACGGTCAGGTCGGCATCATCGGCAACGGCGCGGGCCTGGTCATGTCCACTTTGGACGTCGTGGCCTATGCGGGCGAGGCGTTCGGTGGCGTGAAACCCGCCAACTTCCTGGACATCGGTGGTGGCGCGTCGGCCGAGGTGATGGCCAACGGCCTGGAGATCATCCTGTCCGATCCGGACGTGCGCAGCGTCTTCGTGAACGTCTTCGGCGGCATCACGGCGTGCGACGCGGTGGCCAACGGCATCGTGCAGGCCTTGCAGTTCCTCGGCAAGGTCGACAAGCCGATCGTGGTCCGGCTGGATGGCAACAACGCCGAGGAAGGCAGGCGGATTCTCGCGGAGGCCGCGCTGCCCAGTGTGGTGCAGATCGAGACCATGGACGCGGCTGCCGAGCAGGCAGCGAAGCTGGCAGGGGTGTGACATGGCGATTTTCATCGACGAGAATTCCAAGGTCATCGTCCAGGGCATGACCGGCTCGGAAGGCCGCAAGCACACCGCCCGGATGCTCGCCGCCGCAACGACCATCGTGGGCGGCGTGACACCGGGCAAAGGCGGCCAGTCCGTCGAGATCGGACAGAAGGACCTGCCGGTCTACGACTCGGTGGGCAAGGCGATGGCCGACACCGGCGCGGACGCCACGGTGATCTTCGTCCCGCCCAGGTTCGCCAAAGGCGCTGTAGTGGAAGCGATCGACGCCGGCATCGGGCTCGCGGTCGTGATCACCGAGGGCATCCCGGTGCACGACTCGGCCTACTTCTGGGCGCACGCCTGCGCGAAGGGCAACAAGACCCGGATCATCGGCCCGAACTGTCCCGGCGTGATCTCCCCGGGCAAGGCGAACGCGGGCATCATCCCGGCCGACATCACCACCGCGGGCAAGATCGGCCTGGTGTCCAAATCGGGCACGTTGACCTACCAGCTGATGTACGAACTGCGGGACATCGGCTTCTCCACCGCGGTGGGCATCGGCGGCGACCCCGTGATCGGCACCACGCACATCGACGCCCTGGCCGCGTTCCAGGAGGACCCGGACACAGAGCTGATCGTGATGATCGGTGAGATCGGCGGCGACGCCGAGGAGCGTGCGGCGGCGTTCATCAAGGAGAACGTCACCAAGCCGGTCGTCGGCTACGTCGCGGGCTTCACCGCGCCGGAGGGCAAGACCATGGGCCACGCGGGCGCGATCGTGTCCGGTTCGGCCGGTACCGCCGCCGCCAAGCAGGAAGCCCTTGAGGCAGCGGGCGTCAAGGTCGGCAAGACGCCGAGCGCGACGGCAGCGTTGGCACGGGAGTTGCTCAACGGCTAGGACCGCGCTTATCGTCCCGACCTGATGAGTTCCGTGACGGTCGTCGGTATCGGCGCAGAGGGTTGGGACGGCCTTACCGGCGCCGCACGACGGGCGCTGTCGAAGGCCGACATCCTGCTGGGCAGTAAACGTCAGCTCGACCTGGTACCGGCTTCGGTTACGGCGGAGCGGGTGGCGTGGCCGTCGCCGATGATGCCCGCTGTGCCAGGCCTGCTGGAGACCTATCGCGACCGAGTTGTGTGCGTCCTGGCCAGCGGGGACCCGATGTTCTACGGAATCGGCTCCAAACTCGGCCCGGTCAGGGTGCTCACGCACCCGTCCTCGGTGTCGCTGGCGTGCGCCCGGCTGGGCTGGGCCCTGCAGGACGTCGAGGTCATCAGCACAGTCGGCAGACCCTTCGAAGTGGTGAACGCGGCCATCCATCCCGGCCGCCGGCTCCTGATTCTCAGTGAGAACGGCGACACGCCCACCAAGGTCGCAGGTCTGCTCGTGGGGCGGGGTTACGGCGGCAGCGTCATGACGGTGCTGTCTCGACTTGGCGGACCCGACGAATCACAGGTCTCTGCCACAGCGGCCGATTGGCATGGCATCTCCTCCACGCTGAACATTCTGGCTGTGGAATGCCGGGGCACAGGGTTGTTGCCGAACGTGCCCGGCCTTCCTGATGATGCATACGAAAGCGATGGCCAGCTCACCAAACGCGAAGTACGCGCCATTACTTTGTCGAGACTCGCCCCGATACCCGGCCAATTGCTGTGGGACGTCGGCGGAGGCGCAGGCAGCATCGCCATTGAATGGTCACGTACGCACCCGTCTTGCCGCGCCATCGCCGTAGAACGCGACGCCGTACGCGCAGCCCGGATTTCGATCAACGCTCGCGCCCTAGGTGTGCCCGGTGTTGAGGTCTCCCACGCTGCTGCCCCTGTCGACGGTCTCGCAACCCCGGACGCGGTGTTCATCGGCGGCGGTCTGACTGTCCCCGGAATGGTCGAATGGGCCTGGGCCGCACTGCGCCCCGGCGGACGGCTCGTGGCGAATGCGGTCACGATGGAGTCCGAGGTTGTTGTGGCCCAATGGCACGCTCGACTGGGTGGAGACCTCGTGCGGATCTCGGTGAGCCGAGGTTCGCCAGTAGGAGGCTTCACCGGCTGGCGCCCCCTCATGCCAGTCACAATCTGGGCCGTGACCAAGGAGAATCAGTCGTGACAGTGCATTTCATCGGAGCCGGACCAGGCGCGGCGGACCTGATCACGGTCCGAGGCCAGCGACTGATCGCGGCCTCACCCGTCTGTTTGTACGCAGGTGCACTCGTCCCCACGCAGTTGCTGGAGTTCTGCCCGCCCGGTGCGCGCCTGGTCGACACCGCGAACCTGAATCTGGACCAGATCACGTCAGAATTGGTGTCAGCCCATACTGCTGGACTGGACGTCGCCCGTCTGCATTCCGGTGACCCCTCGGTTTACAGCGCGATGGCCGAGCAGATGCGCCGGCTGGACGCGGCCGGTGTTCCCTACGACGTGACTCCTGGTGTCCCTGCCTTCGCCGCGGCCGCGGCATCGTTGAAACGTGAACTCACTGTTCCCGGCATCGGCCAGACTGTTGTCCTGACCCGGACCTCGGCCCGGGCCACCCCGATGCCCCCGGGCGAGGACCTGGCAACGCTTGGCCAGAGCCGTTCCACCATGGTGCTTCACCTTGCGGTGCAACGGATCGACGAGGTCATCGCAGAACTCACCCCAACCTACGGCCCAGACTGCCCAGTCGCGGTCGTCGCCTACGCCAGCCGGGAGGACGAGATCGTCCTGCGCGGCACCCTCGCGGACATCGCCGCGCAGGTACACGAAGCCGGGATCAAACGGACCGCGGTGATCATCGTCGGCCAGGTGCTCTCGGCAGCGGAATTCCTGGACAGCCACCTCTACTCAGTCGCCCGCGCCCGCCCATGACAGTGTTGTTGCTCGGCGGAACAGGCGAAGCCCGCCGTCTGGCTGAGGACCTGGCAGGCCAGTTCCGGGTGATCTCCTCCCTCGCGGGCAGAGTCCGGGAACCCAGGCTGCCACCCGGAGAAACCCGAACAGGAGGCTTCGGCGGCCGCGCAGGTTTTCGAACCTGGCTGGAATCGAACCCCGTCAGTGCTGTCATCGACGCCACCCACCCTTTCGCCGCCACAATGACCGCCACAGCCGCCGCGGTGACGGCAGAGCTAGGCATCCCCTTCCTGGTGTTGCGCCGCCCCGGCTGGCAGGAAACCCCGGGCGACAACTGGCATTGGGTCGGCAGCGTCACGGAGGCAGCCGCATCCCTCCCAGCAACCCGCGTCTTCCTGACGACAGGAAGAGAAGAACTGGAGGCCTTCGCCCACCTCGACACCCACTGGTTCCTGGCCCGCTCGGTAGAACCACCCGAACCGCCAATGCCCAGAAACCTGAAGGTAATCCTCGACCGCGGCCCCTTCACAGCAGACAACGAGCTCACTTTGATGCGCTCCCACAACGTAAAAGTACTCGTGACCAAGGACAGCGGCGGAACCATGACCTCCGCGAAACTTACGGCGGCCAGGCACGTGGAAATCCCAGTCGTCATAGTCCGTCGCCCACCTCTACCTGAAGACGTGACGTCTGTCCCGACTGTCCAAGCGGCAATTTCCTGGCTCAAGAACTCTGTGTAAGGCGTTCCGCCTCGGTTGTCGCGCCGGATCCACATAGGCCGGTGACGTGAAGTACGGAACATCATTGACCAGCTCGACTTCCCACTCACTCCGATGTATGAGCCTATAGTGCTGTCCACAGAGGAGCGCCAGATTCCCCAGCTGTGTCGGCCCGCCTTGCAACCAGGACTGAACATGATGACTGTGGCACACACTGGCAGGCCGATCACAACCAGGAAAAGCACACCCACGATCCCGCAGCACGAGAGCCCGCCGAATATGAGCAGGCACCACATAAGCGGGACTTGCGACATCCAACGGCTGTGACGCCCCACCCATCACGGCCGGAAGAACATGACAATCACAGGCAATCCTGCGCGCATCAGACACACTCAGGTTGCCGGGAAGGATCGTCTCCCCCAGGGCCCGTTCCAGGGCATCCAGCGAGATCGTGAACGCAACCTCGGTCTTCACCCCGTTGTGCGTCGGAAGATCCGGACAGTTGGCCGCCTTCTGCAACACGTCGGCGAAGGCGTCACCCCCACGCTCGGCGTAGCTGCGCGTGTCGTCGCTGTCGCGCTTGTCGAACGGCGCGAGCAACGCCTCGAAGAGTGAGGCGGTCTCGGCGTCAAGCCGCCCCTTGAACTCCATCCGCCCATCCCGGAAGGTGTGGCGTCGCAACTCCCGCTCCGGCCGCTGCGGCTCCTCGTCCGGCGGAGGAGCCCCGTCCGGATCCACGATCTCCCGCACATACCGCGCCGCGTACCGGGCCAGCGCACCAGGATCATCCTCCGCGGCCTTGGCCACCATCAGCTCCTCGGCCCAGGCGCGCTGTTCCCGATCCAGATGCCGCATACTGCCCAGGGTCTTCTGGATAACCTCGACATGCCCTGCCCCGAGGGTGCCCTGTTTGAGCCCGGCCGCTGTCACGGGCATCGCCGCGTCGGCCACCGCCCCGCTCGGCATGGTCACCTCATGCAACTGCTCCGCCTGCCCGATCCGCTGCCGGGCCTCACCCCGCGAAATCCGCAACGCATGAACAAGAAGAGCGGCAGTATTGGAATATTCAAGCCGCCCAGCACACCAACGACTGTCCAACTCCGACACAAGGTCAAGCATGGCAGAATAGTCTTGCCGCATCCGAGTTTCCAGAGCAGCGAGAGCCTCAACCAGCTCCACATCACTGCTCTGCCACAACGGCGACGCAACTTCCCCCGTGCCTCCACCCTACGCGCACAACACGTGAAAGTCCTTACCCCTCAACCCATTCACCCCATCGAGCGCCACCTACTCCGCAGCGCAACCAACCCTTGCTGCAACCAGGTGAACCCCGAACGAACGGCCCATTCGCACCGACTCACCCCTGGAACCCCCCCGATGATCATGCACCCTCGGTAGACTGGAGCGGGGACGCCCCCCGGGTTGGGTGGGGGACTGTCTATATGTGTTGGGGCGGTGGGGTTTAGTCGGAGTCGATCGCTGGTGTGTGGTCGCTGTTGTGCTGGAATAGGTGGGGTCATTCTCTTGTGGAGGTTCAAGGTGGTCGTCAGGCTCCAGGTCTGGCGTGCCCGGTCAGCTCCCCCGGACGCGAACCCAGCCCCGGTTACCGAGCCCCAGAAAGCCAATAGCGCGTCAGTGCAGCAGAGGTCGGGTCTGAGTGTCCTCACCCTCGGTCGGCCCGGGCGGAGCCTGATCACACAAGTCCAGGGCACCGCAGCGCAGCGGCGACCAGCCCAAGCCCGGCGCGCCCGAGCGAAACCCGGCCCGAACTGGTGTCCCCTTCTCAGGGAAATGCATCAACGCCCCAAAGGCGCCGGCGGTCGGAAGCGTGCGGTGTCCTGGGCTTGTGTGGTTACCCTGGGGCAGGCCGTAGTTCGTTCTTAGGGTGTTAAGACATGAGCGGACTACGGGTACATCTTTGCAGGTCAGAGCGGTTGTCGGTGGTCAGGTCTAGGCTGATCATCAACGTTGTTGATCTGCGGGGGGTGCAGAGATGAGCAAGGGGTCAATCGCGCGTTTGCGCATGATGAAGACGATGCCGACGCTGCGCGGGATTCGGTATCTGCGGGCGTCGCATGATGGGCAGGGGCGGGAGGCCTCGGTCGAGTCGCAGGAGGACGAGGGAGAAGAGTTCTTCCAGCAGTTCGGCATTGAGCATGTGGCGACGTTTTGTGACAACCACTTGAGTGCGTCGCCGTATGCCACCGAAGAACGACCGGAGTTCATTCGGTTACGTGCCGCGCTGGAGGCCGGACAGGCGAACTTGGTGTGGACGTTTGATCATGCCCGGATGCTGCGTGACCTGAAGGTCTACACCCAACTGCGTGACCTGTTGATCGAGGTGGGGTGTTACTGGGCTTACGGGGGCCGGATCTATGACATGACCGATCCGGCGGACAGGCGGGCGACCGCACGGGACGCGGCCGAGGCTGAGGGCCAGTCGGACACGATTTCGATCAACGTCAAGCGGGGTGTGAAGCGCAAGGCACGCGCGGGGGAGCCAGCCGGACCGGTCGCCTTCGGGTACCGCGTGCACTACGACCCCGAGACCGGTGACTCGCTGGGGTGGCTGGTCGACGAGGACCAGAAGGCCGTCATCCGGGAAATCGTGAACGACTGTATGGCGGGCAAGCCGTTGACGGCGATCGCGCGGAAACTGAATGAGCGTGGTGTGCCGTGCCCGCGTGACCGTCGGTGGGACGTGCGGCTGATCCGCAACCTGGTCGACGAGTACAAGCATGCCGGGGGCTGGGCGCGGCTGCTGGCAAGGATGGAAAGCGACGACTGCCGGGCGTTGGCGGAGCGGGTGGTGTCGCGGGTGCTGGCGGGCGAGACGCCGCGCAACGTGAGCAGGGAACTCAACAAGGACAAGAAGCCGTACGTGTTCCCCACGGTGTGGGACTGCCGGAAGGTCAAGAAGATCGCGTTGTCGAAGGCGGCGGCCGGTTTACGGCAGTACCACGGGCAGGTGTTGACCACGACCACCACGGACGAGGGCGGCAACACGGTGTCGGTGCCGGTCACGGTGACCTGGACGCCGATCATCACTGAACACGAGCACCGGACGTTGACCGCCCGGCTGACTCGCCAGGATCGCGGGAAGCTGCGCGACGGGCAGCGGGTGAAGTATTGGTGGTCGGGGATCGCGGAATGCGGCGTGTGCGGGGCACCGTTGAGCCGTTCCAAGGAGCGCAACGGCACCGGCCGGTATCAATGCCGCAAGACCGGGTGTGTCTCGCGGGATCAGGTACGGGTGGACGCGTGGCTGATGGAACAAGCGCTGTTGTTGCTGGAACGTCCGGACGCGGCGAGCGTTTTCCGGCTGGCCGAGCATGCCAGCAAGGCCGAGGAGGCTGAAAAGGAGGTCAAGACCCTCCGCGCTGAGTTGGAAGGGTGGCGCAATGCGGCCGGTGCGGGCAAGGTCAGCCCGGAGAGTTTCGCGTCGATCGAGCCAGCCTTGTTGGAGCGTTTGCAGAAGGCCCAGGAACGCGTGGACCGTGCGACGGTGCCACCGATCTTGTCCACTGTGATCGGACCGAATGCGCGTGAGGTGATGGCCCAACTGGACATCACGCAGTTGCGGACCGTGCTGCGCACGATTATGCGGCCACAGATCCACCCTACGAACCGCCGAGTAGTCAACGGTCTGGACACTACGACGATCGATCCGGGGTTCCGGTTCACGCCCCGGCCCGTTCCGACCGACGGCGCCGACGCAGCCGCCTGAAACACTGCAAAGAGAGGCCCGGCCCCCTGGCAGGTGGGGACCGGGCCTCTGTGGCGTTAGGGGTTTGCCTGCTGGACGGTGAGCTGTTGGACAGTAGGGCGGAAGATGTCGCCCAGAACGTCGAGCTGTTCAGGGTTCAGGGGTGGCGCGGCGTCGACGTTGGCCTGCGCGGCGGCTAGTTCCTCGGCGGTGAGGATCGACCGCACATCCAGCACACTCAGCCTGGTGGTCATGCGGCCTCGCTGTCGGTACTGGTGATCAGGAGGCGGCCGTGGTGGTCACGTGGGTCGGCCAGCGGGGTGACCTTCGGCTCTGCGGTGAGGGTGATGCCGAACGCTGCAAGCAGGGTGATCACGGCGGTGATGATGCCGGTTACGGCGTCGCCCTGACCGCCGGTGAGCAGGCCAGAGCCGACCAGCCCGGACACCAGGGCGGTCAGGCCGCCAACGATGGATGCGGCGACGCGTAGCGGGCGGGGACGTGAGGTGGTCATGGTTGTGTTCCTCAGTTTTCTGGGTAGGAGATTGTCCAAATAGGCGTAGAGGTGGACGAAGTCGCGGACACTGGCGCTGGCGAGCCAGCCCGTGAGCACTAGGGCGTAGAACCACAGCGCCATGTGGGAGGTGTCGGGGTCGATCGCGGGTATAGGTGGCCAATGCGGTACGAGGTGGGTAATACTGTGCGGGTGGCGAAGCACTCGACGAGAACGCTCGTGGTTGTGAGTGTGGTGTGCGGGATTGTGTCCACTTGGTCAGAAGTGCTTGCTGGCTTTGACTTTCCGCTATGGCTTAGGGTCGTATTCGGCACTGTGGCCGGTTCAACGATTGGTGTTGTGATAGCGGCGTCGCAGGGGCGCGGCCCCTCTTCAAAAAAACTTCGTAGTGGTGCTGCACCAGTGCACCAGCGCACCAGGACGGGTGCTCTCTCAAAAATCTTTGCGTCGCAACGTTGTGTGTAGGCAACCCAGGTGTCGTACTGCTATCTTCAGCAAGACTCGCTATGAAGTTCTTTGATCTTGACGCTTACGGCAGTCGCAGTACCTGGCCTGGGAAGATCTTGTTTGCGTCGGGGATTCCGTTGATGCGCTGGAGTTCTTGCCAAGTGGCTCCGAACCGTGCGGCGATCCCTGACAGGGTGTCGCCACGCACTACCGTGTATGTCCGCTGTGCGGGTGCTCTGCCGGAGATCCTGAGTACCTGGCCTGGGAAGATCTTGTTTGCGTCGGGGATTCCGTTGATGCGTTGAAGTTCTTGCCACGTGGTGCCGAACCGTGCGGCGATCTCCGACAATGTGTCGCCAGGTACCACGGTGTAGGTGTTGTCACTCGGCCCTGGCGGCGGGGACGGCACCGGGGGCGCGCTGGTTCCGCCGAGCGTCAGCATGTCCAGTGTGAAAGCGCCGACGGTCGCGTTGCGATCGACGTTGCCGGCAACTCCTGGAACCGTTCCCTTGCTGGTGTGCTGATGCAGCGCCAGGCGATCGTGGGACCAGCCGGGGTTACCTGGGTTGCCGTTGTAGCGGGCAATCCACAGGTACACGTCGCCGTCGGCCCATTCGCCAGGCCGGAGAACGTTGCGCCACCAGTCCAAGTTCGCGTAGATCAGGATCTTGTTCTGGCCGCTGGCGATGCGGTATCGGCGGATGAACGCGGCTACGAACGAGTTCGCATTGTCGCGCAGTTCCGCGGCCTCCATGTCGAGCATCGGGACCAGCGAACCGTTGCCGAGCAGGCCGTGTCGCTTCAGGTTGTCGCAGAAACGGTCGGCCTGTGCGTCGACGTCGAGATCACGGGCGAAGTGGTAGCCGCCAGGTCTGATGCCGGCGGCGCGTGCACCCGCGACGTGTCCACCGGCGGCGGGGTCGACCATGATTGTCGATTCGGTGAGTTTGATTGATACGTACTGGATTCCGTTGCCGCGCACGGCGTTCCAGTCGGTGACGGTGTTCCAGTGCGACACGTCAATGCCGTAGTCGGTCAATGTCTTCTCCTCTTGTTGGGCATGCCATATGCCCCGCAGCCGGGATGGTGCGGGGGCGGCGGGCTATGGGTCAGTGCGACCGGTCGTTGTGGCCGCAGGAATCGGCTAGTCTGGATTCTTGCCGTCGCGAGTCGTGGAGCCTGTAGCCAGCAATCCAGTCAATTGGCTGCTGCGTATGGGAACTGAGAATCGTGACGGACGCTTGTGTTGAATAGAAACACGTTTGGGTGCTGGACAGTGAGCGTGTCTGTGGCGGACCATGTGGCCGTGGACCGCTCATTCACGGTGACTATCCAGGGTGAGGGCTTGTCGGATGACGACTACGCGCGTGCGGCGCTGTCGTTGTGGTACGCGTTGTGGAGTGTCGGGTTGGGTGATCGCGCGGTTGTTCATCCTGACTCGCCAGGTGTGGACGAGGCGGTGAACCGGCAGTACGACGAGATGGCCGAGCATTGCCCGTGGGCGCCATAGACCTCCGGTTATGGATTGGGATTCTGCGGGTTGTGAGGACGGATGGTCAGCTCGTCCACGAGTCCATCTGTTGTGGACAGTCGCCGAGTGATTCCCACGATGGACGCCTTTGTCGTGGTGGGATAGGTGAGGGTGACCGTGTCGGTGAGTGCGCGGCGTGGGTCGCCGAGAACGGGGATGCGGTCGTAGACGGCGGTTGGTTGGGCCAGTTCGTCGAGCAATGTCCCAGCGAGGGCCTGAAACGGTTCGACACGTTGCCGCCACGGTTGCGTGGCCAGGTCGAGCGACCGGCGCCGGTATCGAGCAATCGACGTCGCATCAGTGACGGTGTCGGTACGGACCGGGTCGGCGGTTACCAGTGTCCCGGATACACGGAACGCTGGCCGGGGCGTTGCCTCGTTGGTGGCCAGCCGGATAGCGAAGGCGTTGAGGTTGGTGATGAAGATCCGGGCGGTAGTGCCAGTCAGTCGCCGTACCGAGACTGCCACACCGCTGGTGACCTCCACTGTGGGCTGATCCACTCGGCTTGCCACGAACCCGCTGCGAACTGTGTCGTTCCAGTTCGCGGTCGTGACAGCGCGGATGGGCCCGGTGGTGAGGGTGACCGATCCCTCCGGTAGCACCACTACCCGGGTGAGGCCACCGTTGGCCGCCACCACATAGGACTGCGGGTCGGTGGACTCGATCAACACGCTGAGATCACGGGTGTAGGCCGGGGTGGCTGAAATGGTGATCTCATTGCGGACGCTGTCCATACTGGTCGTAGCAGTGACTTCGGCCAGGTCACTTGTGGTGAGTGTCGCGGTCGGAGGCGCCGCGCGGCGAGTGGTGAGCGTGTTGCGGTTGAGAAAGGAAAACCGGCCCGACTCGTTGAATCCGGGCACGGCGTACTCTGCCGCCGCGACCTCTTTCAGCAAGTCCCACGAGTCTCGGCCTGCGATCGCGGGCAGGTAGGTCAGTTCGTTCAGGCCAGGCTCAATGTCAGCGGGCCGGATGGTGGGAAGCCGCGGCCACTCGCCCGTGTTGGGTGGTGTTGCCGACGACCAGACGTGCACGCCGCTGATAGGGCGGGGAACGCTGACAACGGCAAGCGCGGACGGGTATTCGCCGCCGCCGAGCAGGTTCACCGTGGCGCGGGTGGTGGCCGTGACGCCGTCCACGAACCAGGTAACCGTGACCTCGGTGGGTCGGGTGGGAACAGTGCCAGCGCTGAAGAGCAGGTGTGCGCCGATGAACCGCCACCGCACCGTGGCATCCAGGACGATGGGGCAGGTCACGGTGACGTCCTGGGGAATGATGTTGTGGATCACCACAGCGATACCGCCGTTGGGGTTCAGTGTGAGCCGGACCCACCGTTGGTCAGCGGGCTGGACTTCGACGAGGGGCGCCGTGGCGAGTCCTCCGCCGAGTGGCGCTCCGGCGCCGTGGTGAACCCACAGGCCCATCCCGAATCCGGCCCCGACGGTGAAGGTAACTTGCCCGTCGCCGGTATAGCTGGCCGTGTAGGGCGGGATGGGGCCGCCGCCGTTCGGGGCCAGCATCCCGTCCGGCCCGTCTGTCCATAGCGGACCTGTGTAGGTGCCGGTTGATCCGGTGGGTTGTCCGCCGAATCCGACTTCCGGGGCCAGTGAGCCATGTCCAGTGACGGCGAGGATCGCGCCCGGCATCGGTGGCGCGGAGGTGAGCAGGCCGTTGGCGCGTAGGACATAGTCAACGATCCATTGGCTGTTCATCCAGTACCGGTAGCCGTCGCCGAACCGGGCGAGTTGCAGCCCGTCCAGGCTGATGGACGGCAGGGTGATGGCTGCCCGCAGCCGCTCCGCTCCGTCGGCGGCGGTGATCTCGACGGCGCCCGTGGATGCCCGTGCCGTCGTGGTGCGGATGGAGCCGGTGAACTGTCGTAGCAGCACCGGCCCCATCCGGGTCCGCATACCGAGGTCGTAGCGCAGGCCGACCCCGGGCCAGGACGGGTTGCCGCTGTGGGGTGTGACGGCGTCGATAATCGATGTGCCGCCCAGGAAGCGGCCTTCCAGGCGGGCGGTCAGGCTGGCGGAGGCGTAGCCCTCGGTCAGGCTGGTGCCTTCCGGCAGGTCCCCGGTGATCGCCCGGTCGACCTGGATATCGGTAGCCAGCGAGGTCAGGTCAGACCAGGGGTGGCTGAAGGTGCCGTCGCCGCCGAGGTCGACGAGCAGACGCCAGACCGGTTCGCGCACAGGCTGGGCCAGGGCTTCGGCCAGTGCGTCATCCAGCGCGGGGTTTCCGGTCGACAGCATCGGCGACCTCCACTCACGACACGACGGTGGTTACTGCTGGGCACGGCGGGCTTGCGCAGCAGCGTCTTCAGCGGCCCGGCGTAGGGCGCGTTCGCGGTCGAGTTCGGTTTCCAGTTCGCCGAGGCGTTGTTCCAGGGCGGCCAGCCGGGCGCGTAACCCGGCTAGGTCCGCTTCGTGGGTGGCGCGGGCTTGGGCCAGCTCTGCGGCGTGGTCCTTGTCGCGCACGGCTAGGGCGCGTTCGTGTTGAACGCGGTCGCGGAAGTTCGAGGCCAGTAGGTAGGCGATCACCAGCACCAAGGCGCCGCTGATACCGATGGCCGGAAGTTGGTCCATGTGGCCGCTCCAGGGTGGTGTGGGGTGTGACGATCTCCTGCCGGGCGCCTGGGGGCGCGGGCAGGGACCAAGGGAAAAGGGGTGGAGAGTGAACCGCGTATTCGCTGCTGCGGTGGTGGCGTGTGCCGTCCTGACCGGCGGGTGCACCGGTCAGGCCGACGTCGGCGGCGGCGGTGGTGGCGGTGGTGGCACGCCGGCATCGGCCGTGTCCGGTGTGGCGTCTGCGAGCAGGCCTCCGGTGTTGTCCCGGGTGTTGGGCGAGTACGCCGGTTTTGGGTCGTCCTGCCAGAGCCACACTGACCCGGGTTGCACTCTTCGGTTCACCGTGACCAAAGTGTCTGAGTGCGCGGCAGGCGTGTCCCCGGGCGGGCCGCCGCCGCCGGGGACCCGTCGCAAGGTGGTGTGGCTGGAGGTCGCGACCGGTCCCGGTTTCACCGACTCCGCCGAGAGTCAGGACCTCGTCACGCAATTTACGTCCGTGGACTCCCGAGGTGTGACCTCGGGGACGATCCGGGCGGATTCCATGGGGCCGTGCGTGCCACGACATCAGCGGATCGGGCCGCCGCTGGATCACTGGCAGCCGGGCAAGAAGTACGCGGGCGGGGTCGAGGTGTTTCTGCCGGATGGCGCTGCCAAGATCGTGAACGGCAGGAACACAGTAGAGTGGTCTTTGCCGTAGGCGTTCGGGTATTGCTCTTAGTGTGGCTGTGCTGCGTGCTCAGCGACGTTTGAGCGGGCCGATCACAACGTCGAGGCCGAGGTGTTCGGTGAGGAGATGTTTGAGTTCGGGTCCTCCGATGAGTTGGATTCTGCCGTGCCGGTTTTTGAAATCCTCAGTTGCCTTGCCGAACCACGAGGTGGTCACGAGCACGCCGCGGCTGGCGCGCTTGTCGTCCATGACGCCGGCGAGCGCACGTATCGCCTCGACAGGGACTACCCCGCGGTAGCGCTTGGCTTGGATGACGCAGACTCCGCCCATGATCGGGTCTTCGTTGACCGCGATCGCGTCGACGCCGTCGTCGCGGGATGCCTGGGTGACCCAGGATTTCATACCCATCGCTTCGAACAGTTGCTTGACGAGGATTTCGAACTCGAACGGCCGCATCTCAACCAATACTGGTCGGGCGTCGAGCCCGGCTGCGGCGTCGTGCGCGTCGACCCTCCGGTACTTGGACAAGTCAGGGTCGAAGATCGGGCGAACCGCCTCGAGGTCCCATGGATGGAGCGAGATGAGCGCGTTGAGATGCCGGAGACACTCCGTGGGATCTAGTTCGTCGAGAACAAATTGCGCGAACTGCGCACGTGTTGCCGACACGCTGACCAGACAGGGACGTTCTGGTTGGCCTGTGGCTTTGTTGCGAGTGGACACGTGGCCGTTGACCGCCACCTCATCGACGACCTCCGTCGGATGGATGTCGAAGGCATCGCGCATGGTGCGCAGTACGAGTTGGGCAACCAGGTTGGCGTAGCGCTGCTTGATCTCCTTGGCTGGTCGAGGTTTGGCGGTGATCTCGTCACGGGTGCGGACATAGGTGTACTCGCGCGTTTCCGGGATAACGCCTACTCCGGGTAGATCACGGACGATCAGCAGCTTGCGGGCGTCGCCCTGATATGCCGTCTCCACATCAACGGGCAGATCATCCGGCAACGGCGACGCTTCAAGGAGCAGTTCGAAGTAGTCTTCAACAGCCCCGGGTACGCCTGCCGTGACGTCTCGCTCCAACTGGTCGACCTGAGTGTTGTTCTGCTCCACCTGTTGGCGCTGGGACGCTTCGGCTGTTGCGTGCCGGGACTTGGCTTGGGCGAGCGATGCTAGTCGGTGGCGCTCGTGGTCTTCGTGCTTGGCTTTTTCCTGGGCGAAACGTTCCTGAGCGTCCTTGACGGCGCGCTCATGGCTGGTCTTGCCGAACATTCGTCCTAAGCCTGTGGGTGGTGGGGGAGCGTACTGCTCCCAAGATGGTGGCTGCTTGGATGGGGCCACGCTGCCAGGGTTGAACGGCGTAGGTTTGTATGTCTGCCGAAGTTGCTTGAACGAGAACGTTCGGGGTTCGGTGCCGATGAGAATCGTGTCCAACTCAGCGAGACGCGCATTGACCCCTGCGGTCAATTCAAGGGCACGGGCCTGTTGCTCCTGTAGGTGCTGGGCTCGCTGCTCACGTATCGCCTGCGCTTCGGAGCGTTGGGCCGCTTGCTCGGAGCGCTGCTGCTCTCGCACGGCTCGGTCAGCCAATCGCTTCTGTTCTGCCTGAAAACGTCGCTCTGCAAGTTCCCGTTGCCTGCGTTGGTGCTCAAGCTCCGCGAAGAATCCGCGCTTCCGCGCCATATTCAACCCCGCCCTCGTGACGCCAGATCCGCCCTACGACATTAGTGGGCGGTCGTCCCATACGCTACATTGCTCGCGGATCTCAGCAGCCGTCTCTGATTGTCAATCGGCCGTTTGGTGTTCTCTAGCGAACTTATCGCGGTTCTTTTGCTTAAGCCTCTAGTAGGGTGAGCGTTGAGGCGTGGTATCCGTACTCGGGATAGGTGTCTGCAAGGGACTCCACGACGACAACCGGGCAGCCGCTGCCTGGACCCCAGGGCGACGCCGTTGTGGCGGCTTCGAGTTGCCACCCGGTGGTGGTGACCATCCCGGCTGGGCCGCCGCTGGGCACGTCGAGTCCGACCGCACACCCTGCTTGTCCTGTGTTCGGCGTGAGGGTGACCGCCAGTCGTTGGTACACGGCGGTCAGTCCGATGGCGGGACCGAACACCGGTGCACCGGCAACGCCCGCTGCGTCGAACGGCACCACCACCGCCCGAGCGGTGAGGCCCTCCCCTGTGGCGTAGATGGAAAGCGTGACCTGTTCACCGGTGATAAGCGGCACGCGGCCGGTGAGGTTGTCGCCGACGATCAACCGGCCGCCGGTCGTGGCCGGAATGGCCCACGTGATCGCACCGGCGGCGAACACCTCGGGCGGTGGAGTACTCGGCGTGAAGGTCACGGTTCCTTGTGTCGGGGTGAATCCGGCGATGTTGCGGAACCGGCTGCCGCCTGAGGATGCCTGGGCGGCGAGCCGGTTCTTGCGTTGCGGATCGATCAGGCGAAGCGGGCCGTCGATCAAACCGAGGTACAGGGCTTCCACGTAGGACAGTTCGTCGTGAGTGAGATAGTCCCATTGCAGTTTGTAGGTCCGCTTGTGCCCGAGGGTGTCTACCGTGGTGGTTCCGTTGAGCGATCGGTGGGTGGCGCCGAGCCTCTCGTTGGTCGCGTCGAGTCCTTTCATGGGGTCGCGCAGCTGGCGCAGCGCGCCGAGGCGTCCGAGGTAAAAGGGCATTGGGGTTCACCTCCGGGCGTTGGTCCGGGTGTCGAGCCGCACGTATCGGCCTAGGGAGTCATCCAGCCGCAGCCGTGCACCGGTCAACGCGATCCGTAGCGCCTCGGCGAGAGCTTCCGGGGTGACCGTGGCCCCGCCGCCTCTCGGGGCCGATGTGGTGGTGCCAGTGCGGGGAGTGAGGTCAAACCCCATCCTGTTCGCAGTCTCGGCGAGCAACGCTTGGCTGCGCGATGACCGGTTGATCGGAATGTACGCCTCGTCATCCTTCGCCCTGTCGCCGATGATCCGCCATGTGTTGGGCGGAACCATCGTGGCGCGACCGGCGGCCATCGGGGTGAGTCGGCCGCCGGTCGCGAACCGGAGGATGTTGCCGGCAGCGTTCATGGGCGGTAGCGGGAACGGGATGTCTCCGCCGCCTGCCGGCGGTTGGGTGACGATCCGCATGTAGATATTGATCCACGGTTCATTGCGCAACCGGTCGACGGCTGCTTGTGCCGCATGGACTTTCGGAGTCAGGTTGTCGTCCGCATCCAGGCGGATGGTCTTGCCCTTGAGGTTGAAGATGCTGTTTCCGGCGGCGTCGACCTGAACCGTGATCCCAGCGGCCGACAATGCGGTCTGGTCCATCGCGCCGATGGCTTGGCGCAGCGCGAGAGGCGCGTTCGTGCCGTAGATCTGAGCCAGCCGAAGGGTTTCCTCGTTCATCCCTTTGACCTTGGCGGCGTTGATGTCGGCCTCGACACCGCTGGTCACCAGGGACGCCTTGTAGTTGCCCGCCTGGGTGATGGCTTGCAGAATGGCGGAGTTCCATCCCTCTGTTGCCTGCTTGCCCTCCAGCGACGACGCGGTGTGCTTCTGCAGACTGCTGATCACGTTCTGGCGGGCTTGCTGCTCGGCGAGAATGCTTTCCCGGTACTGCTGTTGCGACCCGATCGCGCCGAAGACCGCCAGTGTCTGCTCACTGATGCGCTGGGTGTGCGTCTTGGTCGCGTCCGCGGCCTGCTTCTGCGCGCGGGCCTCAGCCTCCACCGCCTCGGAGAGATTGCGTTGTGCTCCAGCCGCGGCCTGCGAGGTCGGGCCGAACTTCCGGACGGCCTCGTCGTACTGTTCCTGGGCTTGTTTGACTCTCTGGGTGGCGGCTTCCACTTTGCTCATCGCAGTACCGGTGGCGTTGAGCTGCTGGTTGGTCTTCTCGGTGTCTTCGGAGATCAGTTCGAAGATGGCGCCCAAACCCACGACGGCGGCGCCGACCACGGGGATCGCCCCGCCGACCTTGCCCAGAACACCGCCGACTTTGCCCAGGGCACCAGTGGCGGTCCCAGCTCCGGCGCCGAGTGTGCCGCTGGCGGCGGCAGCTTCCTTGGCACGGCTGGCGAAACCGGTCAACGCGGTGGCTGCTGAGGCGACGCCCGCGCCGATCCCAGTGAACAGTTTGAATGACGCGGCGACGCTCAGCGCGATACCGGCCAGCGGCCCGAGCACGCCTGACAATGGGCGGATCACGCCGAGTACACCGGTCAAGATGTTGAGCACGCTGCTTGCGGTCGCAGACAACACCGGCAACGCACCAGCGGCGAGGCTGGACACTGTGGAGGTCAGTGCGGAGAACAGTTCGCGCAGATCACGCAGGACCGGGGCGCCGGAGGTGGACAGTTGCGCGAACAGGGTTCCGGCGAACCCCAGTGTGTCCTGGACGATTCCGCCCACTTCGGACAGTGCTTGCCCTGCGGACGGCGCGGCGGTGCTGATGTTGCTGAAGAAGTCAGACACGCCGGTGCCTGTTTGCTCGGCCAGGGAGCGCAGGCCTTCAAACACTGGCTGTGAGGAGGCTACCGCTTCCTTGACCCCGGGCATCGTGTTGGACACGAACCCGGTGAACCCCTCGGTCAGGGTCTCGATCCCTGGGCCTACCAACGAGAACAGTTCGCGGAGATCAGGCTGGATTGACCGGAACGATTCCGACAGTTGCCCGGCGACGTTCTGGAACACCGGGATCAGAGGCTGGGCAGCTTCGGTTGTTCCTTGGCGGATCTCGTCCCAGAGGCCGCCAAACGACGCCTTGAGCTGGGCGTTGTTGGCCAGCGCTGCCGCGCCCATCCCGCCGAACGCGAGAGTCAAGCCCGCCAGCGCGCCCCCGACGGCTGTGCCCGCTGCTGCCGCCCCTGCGCTGACCCCGGCCAGGCTCTTGATCGACAGGGAACCGAACGCGTTCAGCTTGTCGTGCGCCCTGTCCGCCGAGTCCCCCACGCTGTTGAGCGCTGGTGAGCCACGGTCGATGCCTAGGATGGTGAAGATCAGATCTCGCAAGGGGTTTCACCCCTTGCGGCGTCATCCGGTTTTCACGTCTGCCAGTCGTTGCTCAACGAGATCAACGCACATCAGGAAGTCCACGTAAGACATCTCGTCGACGTCAGCGGGCTTGATGTTCCACAGCAACAGGAGATACGGCTTGTACTGGGCTACTTTCCTTCGGTGACGGGGTTGACGCCATCCTGGTGTGCCTCGGTAGGGTCCGGCCGCTCCTCGGCGGGCTCCTCGCTGTCCGGCTCGCCGGGGGCATCGGGGATGAACTGGAGGGCCGCGTAGTTGTAGTCCAGCTCGTCGTACTCGACGTGTTCGCCCAGGCGGCGCCGCGCCAGCCAGAAGAACGCGTTACGGCCGGTACCTCCGTGACTGTTGAAGCTGTCCACCAGGTAGCCGATGCTCGCTCCAGTGACCTTCTCCAGAAGGATCACCTCGCGGTTGGACAGATGGTCTGTGTCAAAGGGATAGTCGATGTCGTCGAGGACAAATTTGGCCATTGTGGACTCCTATTCCAGTTTGTCGATGAACCGCTCGACGACGTCGAACGCCTCTTGTCGAATGCGTGGGCCGCCCGATCGCATCGCGTCGTCAAACCACGCCGGAGGCGCGGACTGTGCGACCCAGATGTCCCGGTTGCCAAACACGGGGTGTTTCCAACGGCCCTCGTTGAGATGACCGGGCAGCGTGCGTTGGTCAGGCGGGAGCACGTTCTTGTTCAGGTGGATGCGCACATTGGCCGACGTGCCCGAGGTGCTGACCCGTGCCCGGACCGAACGGGCGATCGTCGCTCGCAGGCCTGCGCGAGCATGCGCGCGGTTCTTCGCCCGGTCGGTCGCCTTGCGGCGGCCCAAGGCCGTTGCGGCACGGGCCGCCCGAGCCGACGCGCCACCACTGGCGCCGGTCACTGAAAGCGACTGCACCCGACTTTGCGCGTCCTGGACCACCGGGGCCGCGGCTTCCCGCATCGCGCGAGCGAGTTCCCGTCTCAGGTCTCCCCGCCCGGCCTGCTTGAGCTGAACGGCGAGGCGCCGGAATTCCTCGGTGCCCTCGACCTTGACCGCGACCATGAACGGCCTCCTGCCCAGGCACGTGCGGGACGGGATGCCACAGGGGTTCGCGGCGCTCACGCTGGACCGCGCCCCTCGAACGGGTGAGCACACTTGCCTGCCCGGCGATCCGGAAAGGCGCGATGTCAATGCCGTTACAGAAGCGCTATACAACCTCGCGCAGGTACTCCAGGCCGAGTAACGCCATGGTTCGTCTTAGTCCCCTTAGTCCTGGATGCAGCCGAGCGGGCTTCCAGCGAGACAGAGGCCGGTATCATGTGGAACCCTCCTCGTTATGCTCCCTACCGTCCGACGCGTCAGCGACTATGAATGGATCTTTGGCGAGGCCCGTCGATGGTATGACGGGGCGGGCTCCATCGTGATCAAACGCAACGATCTCGCTGCCGTGACCGCGACGGACCTTGCCCGCGCGCTTCGAAAGGAGCGCGAAGACGAGGTCGAGCCCGAGCCGGTTCTTATCGATCACGCACCGGATGATCAGTACGAGCCCAAGGAATCCATCGTCGAACCGATTTCCTTCGTGCTGACTGATGATGGCCACCTTGCCGTCAACATCAGCTTCGAGGGTAACGAGTACCTCGACAACGATGACCAACTTCAGGCTGTGGTGACGCCACTGATCAAGCCGCTGCTACAACGAAACAGGGCGGATCTAATCTCCCTCAGCGTCGATGGTTATCGATCCTCCGCCCCGTACTTCCACACCGCCGTGCTTGGGATTCCGACCCGAGGCAAGACCCTTCAACACCTGTACGACACTGCCGAGAGTGTCGTAACCCTTCTTGAGGCTGCCACATCTGGTGAAGTCACGCGCCAGACGGTCATTGATCTCATTCTTGGCGGCCGCGCGGACCTCCTAATTGGACAAAGGGAAGGACCTTGGCTCGACGTCAAAGCTCAGCACTACGATTTCTCGAACGGCGGTGGACAGATCTCCCTGACCCAGGCGATCAGCCGGTTTGGCAACGCCGAAGAAGGTGGCGCTGTCGTTGTCGGAATGGAGACCAAGAAGGTGCCAGGTGGCGAGTCCATCAAGTCGCTTAAGCCGGTGCCACTCGACGGGAATATCCTCCGCCGCTATCGCCAAGTCCTTGAGAATCGCCTTTTCCCGTTCCCCACTGGCTTGAAGATCGACGCTGTTAGCACGAGCCCTGGCAGCGGTCTTGTGGTTGTGTCCATTCCGCCCCAGGACGAAGAACTGAAACCGTTCCTTGTCCACGGAGCCATCGTGGACGGCCGCGTTGAAGGCGCCTTCATCAGCATCGTGAGACGCAGCGGGGAAGACTCGATCCCCATCACTGCGCAGCAAATTCACAGCACTCTCGCCGCTGGCCGAGCACTTCTGCGGCGAGGACAGCTACCCAAGATATGACCGTCGCAACAGGACTAACGAATCACGCGACTGTGTCCGCCGTGGTGTAGGTGACTTGAATGGGGACGTTGGTGTCGTCGCTTTCGATGACAAGGTCTGCTTTGGCTTCCACAATGTCGGGGCCGTCGACCTGGACCGGGTTGGACTCGAACCGGGTGCCGGGCAGGATGATGTCCAGCGCGGCGTTGACCCCGGTGGCGATCAGCCCGCCGGTGAAGGTGATCTGGACTGGTCCCCAGGTACCGGCGCGGTAGGCGTCGTAGACCTGGGTGCGGTTGAACTCGGCGTCCAGGCTCAAGGTCAGGTCGCGGAAGTCGTTTTCGATCTGCTCGTCTTTGAGTCCTGATGCGCCAAGGAAAAACCGGTCCGTGGCCATCGGGTTGGTGCCCTTGAGTTCGAAGCCGGTGACCCGGTTCAGCCGCGTGCCGCCGGTCACGGACACGATGCCGTTGGTGGTCGACGCGGTCCCGCCCGCTTTGATGGTGCACTGTGCGAAGTGGAACGGGCGCATGGGCGGGTAGTTCGCGACGGCCAGTGCAGGGGCGTCGGGGACTTCGTCCCAGGCGTCCAGGTCCAGCTTGAGCCGCAACAGATCGTTGACCTTCACGCCTAGGGTCCACTCGGTGATCCGGGCGCCGATGTAGTTCAACGCTGCCACGGGATAGCCGCTGACCGGTTCCGGGACGCCCTTCTGGATGGTGAGGGATTTCGATCCGAGAGGCGCCGGTTGAATGCGATGGATCTTGCCGCCGGTCGGTGCGGTGTCGGTGATGACCGGTGTGCCGCCAAGCGCGTGCTTCCACACGACACTGAAAGACCGGTCGGTCACCGGGAGTTCCACAGAACCCTTGGCGGTTCGGGTGGTGCGGACGTCTTGGGAGGCGCGGCGGTACTGGCCTCCGGCCTGCAGGACGTCGTTGCGCACGGTGTTGAATTCCCCGGCGAGCGATTCCTTGGTGAACGGCAGGAATCGAGTGGGGGCCACGGCGGTGCCGATGGTGGCTTCCTCGCCGATGCCCAGCTGAGCGGACAGGCCGGTCCCGGTTGGTGCCATGGGTGGTTACTCCTCTCCCTTGCTGGCGGGCTTGCGGGGTGCGACGAGGTCCCAGCCGGGTTGCTCGGCCAGCAGTTGGGCCAGGTGGGCGGGCAGGGTGATGACTTCGGTGGGCTGGATGACCCGCCCGGCCGCCGGCAGTCGTCGCGGTTCGCCGGTCATGTTGCGCACCTTGGCCGTGGCTTTGGGGCTCTCAGGCATTCGGGGATGCTCCTAGGTGAGGCGTGCTCGGCAGGTCACGGCGAAGGTGAGTTTGGCGAGCGATCCTTTGGCGTATTGGAGTTGCGACAGCGCGATGTCGCCGGAGACGTGGGCCCAGAGCACGGCGCCGCCCAGGGTGATGTCCGCGCCGGGCTCACCGGGTCGAAGCAGGCGTTCGACGGCCGCCATGATGGCGTAGGCGGAGTCCCGGCGGGCTTTCATGGTGGTGTCGCCGGAGCGGGCCACGGCGGTGCAGGTGATCGCGAAGGTTTCGGCGCGCTGCCCGGCGCCGAGGTCGGCGAAGGTTTGCGTGCCTGCCACCGATTCCAGGTTGTCAGGGGTGTCACCGATGAACAGCATGCGGTGATCGGCGAGGTCGGTCACGGGTGGACCGTCGTAGACGTGCACGCGGTGCAGCGGTCCGCCTGGCTTGGCTGCGGTGGTGCACAACGCGAGTAGCCCGTCGATGGCCGCGGGGATTCGGGAAACATCCATCGTTTAGCCCACCTCCGGGGCGCGTCGGTAGCGCTCTAGCAGTTCCAGCGCGCGGTTGGGGACCGCGAAGCCCAGGCCGGGAATGGGTTCGCTGACCGCGTAGTCGTCATGTGCCAACGCGGGCAGGCCGTCACTGCCGTTTTGGGTGCGCCACAAGTGGTCCAGGATGATCCGCCCAGCCAGCCGGATACCTCCTGGTGTCACCGGCCGCCCGGCCCGGTAGGTCGCGCGCCAGGGGCCGCCGGTAATCCACCGGCCGTCTGTGCGGCGCAGGATTCCAGTGTCGTTGTCAATGTCGAGATCGGACACGGCGTGCGCAGTGCCGTAGTCCAGGACCGGGGTCACCGACTGGAGGGCCACCACGGGCGGCTGTCGCAGCACGAGCACGGCTACCCGATGTTCGTCGTGGACCTCGACCACCGAGCGGGGCACGACCGGGCCACACAACGCCTCGATCACATCGGTCACCGACGTCAGGTAGTCGCGGATCTCCTCGTCATGGTCGGTGGTGGTGATGTTGAGTTGCCGCTTGCCGTTGGCCAGCGACAGCAGCAACGGCACATTGGCAGGCTCGACGTCGAACGCATCGGTGTAGGCGTCATTCGGGCCAGTGAAGACCCAGCGGACAAGGTGCCGCCCGGCCAGCACAGGAACGAGGTTGTGCCTGTACTGGCCGACCTCGCCGGGCGGATTGATGACCGCCGGAGTGGCGCTCGTGCCGTCCGGTGCCGTGATGGTGAGGGTCACCGTGGCCGCGTTGGCGAGCTGGCCGCCGGCGGCGTGGCACTCGGCCGTCAGCTCTACAGTGTCCCCGAGATCGAACGGCATCCCCTCACCCCCATCACGAACCGGTGGGTTTGCGGCGTGCCTTGCCCGGAGTGGCCGTGGTGGATGTCGGCATGAGTCCGTACCGCTGGGCCTCGCTGACCGGGATGCGCATTCCAGGTGTGGCGTAGAGGAAAGCGGCGTCCGGGTGGCCTTCCTGGACAAGGCGGTCGTCCGTGGTGCGGTACAGCCGGGCGGTGATCTCCACCTGGCCGCCGGACACGACCGGGGACACGAGCCCCGGCGTGGTGTTCTGGTTGGTCGCCACCGTCTGTACCTCCTACAGCTCGACGACCCACAGCACGACGGTGAACCGGCCAGCGGTCAGCGCGGCTGTGCCGATGCTGAGCACGATCGGCCGTCGGGCGGTGGTCTTCACGGGTGGACTGGTGGCGGTGAGGCTGGCCCGTTTCGGGCCGGTCCCGTTCCACGGTGCAGCCGTTGCGGCGGCAGCTGTCTGGATGTCCCCGGCAGCCTCCGCCCGCAGGGCGGCAGTGCCGTTGGCGGAGACCAGGGCGCCATCGACATGGAGAAGCGCGTCCACGATGATCGCGCCAGCCGGGACAGCATCGCCCCTCAGTGGGATGTCGCCGACCGCGCCACCGTCTACAGCGAAGTCGTAGACGGCAGCAACGGGTTTGAGACGGCCGAGGCCCACACCGCCGAGGACCTTGCCGGTGTTGTCGATGATCGGCATGTCCGGGTCTCCCTCAGATTCCGGTCACGGTGCAGAACGCGGCCGGACGGTAGATCACCAGCGCGGCCCGCACGTCAGCGCGGACGGCCTGCTTGCCGTTGATGAAGAAGTCCGCGTGGCTGTTGGACACCTGCACGTCCACGCCTCGCCGGGTGGACAGCTCGGAGAAGTTGGCGAAGTCGCCGACCAGGGCCGTGTTTTCCGGTCCGGCGTCGGACTGGATCACGCCGAGGCCCCAGATGCGCTCGGGTCCTGCTTCGCTGGGGCTGCCCCAGATGTAGATGCCGTCGGCGGTCCGCAGTAGACGGATGTCCTGCCAGTCAAGCGGGTGGATGATGGCCGCGTTGGGCAGGGCGCGGCCGGTCACCCGGACCTTGACCATGCCCTTGTAGATCGCGTCCGGTACCGGGTCGCTTCCCTTGGCCTGTGTCTGCGTGCCTGGTGTGTTGAGGAAGCCGCGCAGGTTCGGCGCCGTCCCGGAGCCGACGAGGATCTGGCCGTCCATCCGTTGGCGCAGCATGAACGGCAGCCGGTTGTTGACGTACCCGCGTGCCTGGGGCTCGTCTTCCAGCTGGTCATCGGTGATGGGCAGCCACACGCTGATCTTGCGCACCGGGCTGGACTGCTCGGCGAGCTGCAACGCGGCTTCCGGGTAGGTCCCGCCTTCGGCGGTTTCGGCGGCCGTGTTGGTGAACACGGTCTCTTCCATGTAGACCACGGCGGCCTGGGTGGTGCTGGTCCCGGGGATGAGGTCGATGACCTGGACCGGGCGAGTCGCGAACGGGACCACGGTGCCGGTCCGGGTGGTCTCCGGCAGCCACCCGGCCGTGGTCTGAAACAGTGCCTTCAGTTCAATGTCCAAGTGCGACTCGGGGCCGACCTGTCCCTGAATGCCTTTGTAGGCCGGGGATTCGGTGAACAGCTGGCCGAGGCTCTTGGTTTCCCCCGGTCGAGTCGGGGTGGTGGTGCCGGTGTCGGCGCCGGGCTCGGTGCGTTCCGGGTCCTGGCGCGACCGGGCGAAGGCCTTGGCGACGGTCTGGAGGTCGTCGACCTTCTGGCCGAGTTCGTCCAGCTCGTCGTTACGGGCACGGATCTCGGCGACTTTGTCCGTGCTGGTCCCGGACATGGACTTGATCAGGTCCATGTCCAGGTCGGGGCCAGCTTCGGTGAAGATGTCATACAGTTCCTTTTGCTTGGCGGCCAGGTGGTCCTGGGCCTCCTTCAGCGCAGGAAAAGGCATAGGGTTCTCCTTGGCGAAGACGTGCGATTACGCGGTGAATGAGGGGTGCGGGTTCGCCCGGCGTGCGAGAAGCCGCAAGTACTCCCGCTGGATGTCGTTGTTCGGCGGGGTTTCGGGCGTGGCAAGCAGGGATGCCAGGCGCTTCAGCTCGGTGTCTACTTGGGTCAGTAGTTCCGTGGACTGGGCGCCGAGGCCTTTGCCTTTGGTCTGCCGCTTCGCCAAGACGTCTGCGGCTCGTTCGTTGAGGGTGGTCACGGCGGTCAGGACCGCTTGTGCTTCCTCGACGAAAGTCATGGTGCTGCTTTTCACGGCGAGCGTTCGAGTGTCCACACCTGCGCCGCGCAGGACCGGGGACACTTCGTGGACCCGGACGCTTTCGAGGAACCGGACCGGCCTGTCGTCCTTCTCGCCGTAGGAGAACGCGACCGGGTCGTAGCCGTAGGACCACTCTTGAAGCTCGCCCATGGCCTTGATGACGGCGAAGGTGTCCTTACCGGCGGTGGTGTCCAGGAAGAACTGGCCGTCAAGGATGGCCTCGGTGTCGGTGGTGCGGATGACGCCCTTGCCGACGGGTAGGGCGCCCTGCCATGTGGTGTGTCCGTAGGCGGAGATGCGGACCGGGGCGCCGTCGGTGAACGCTCCGGGGACGGTTACGTCGCCGTCGGAATCGATGGTGTTGAGGGTGGCGAATACTGCGGTCACTTCGCCTCGGTCGGCGTCCTTGATCTGAACCCGGAGGCTTTTGGTATCCATTACAGGTCCTCCTGTTCGAACGGTGCGCCTTGCGGCTGGGTGGTGTTCGGGCGCTGGAGCTGGACGGAGAACAGGCCGGTGTGGCGCAACAGGCTGAAGTCCTCAGCGGCCACGGAGGCAACGACTGTGCTTGCCTCGTACCCGGCGTCCACGAGTTGGCGGATGGTGGACGCTTGGCGGGCTTGGATCTCGGCGACGTCGCGCCGGTCCTCGCGCAGAAAGGGGATGTCGCGGTCGTCGTACCACAGCGACGCCAGTTCACTGGGTGGCAGGATGAGGGTCTGAAGGCTGGCGGCGGCCATCCGCCACAAGGGCCTGATCGTTCCGTCGGCGAACCGGCGCCGGGCTTGCGCGTAGTTGCTGTATGTTGCGGCGGCGAGGCCTTCGGACAGGCCGACGATCACGGGCGGGACGCCAGCCGCGGCCGCGATCCTGGTTTCGCCGTGGCCCTGCACGCCCTTGAGGTCCAGTTGCTGGAAGTCGGTGCCGATCGTTTTCGCGTCCGCGCCACCGCCCAGGAACAAGGTCTTGTATGCGTTGAGGGCTCCCCTGTGGCGGGCGTCCATCGCGGCGCGGAACCGTTCGAACCGTTCGGGCTGGACGTCTTTGTCGAACGTCACCACGAGACTAGGCACGGCGCCGTTCTCGAAGAACCGTCGCTTGTGGAGGGTTGCGGCTTTGTCGGCGGCGATCTCTTCGAGCACCGGGCTGAGCCAGGACATGCCGCGCCAGCGGGCTTGGGGGTCGGGAATCGGTGAGTAGTGGCTGACTTCGTCGGCGAGCAGGGCGACCGGTTCGCCGTCGCGGGGCTGGTAGTCGAACCCGATCACCTGGGCGTCCAGGGCGTCGGGGTCGCCTGACTCTGAGCCGATGACGATCGTGACCCGGTCTGGTGACATCCTCACAATCCGGCGTCCCGGGCCGGTCGCGGCCCGTCCTACTCGCCCGGCTTTGTCCACGGTGGTGGCGTAGAAGTTGCCGGCAAGCGAGACGTCTGATTCCATCCGGGCGAGCAGTTCGCCCGTGGTGCCGGTCGGCCACGGCTTGGCCAGTAGGCCCAGTTCGGGCGACCCGAACAGATCACCGGGCCGCCCGCCGTCGCTGATCTCGCGCCACGCGAACCGGGCTTCGGCAAACACCAGCTGCCGCACCAGGATGCACGAGAAGATCACGCCGTTGGTTTTGTATGCGTGCTGGACGTAGCCCGGGAAGTCGTTTTCGATGCGTTCCCGGCCGTTGCTGGAGGTCTCCCAGGTCCGGCGTAGGTGGTCGAGCTGCCAGAAGGGTGGCTCTGTCCAGTTCTTGCGGTCGCGTCCTGGTGGGGTGGTGAACTTCTGGGAGAGTCTCACTCGACCTCCACCAGGAACAACGCGGCGAGCGCCGCGACCAGTACACCAGCGACGATCAGTCCGGCCGCGACGGACAGGACCAGTACGCCGGACACGATGAGACCGGCCGCGATGACCAGCAGAACGGCAAGCGCGATCTCGTTGGGCGACATGGTTTTCTCCTTAGGCGTACACCGCCCAGGGGTCGGCGGTCGGCTCCTCGTCGGGCATGGTCATGGCCGCCTGGAGCGCCAGCACGTCCGCGATCCCGGCATCGATCTTGCGGCGGTCCGGTCCTTTGACGAACACGTACTTCGTCCGGCCGTCGTCGTCTTCCTCACGCAGGTGCACTTTCTTGCGGTGCATGGCAAGCACGTGATCCGTGGTGATCGCATCGCCGTCGTGCGAGTACAAGCTTTCGGCCACAGCGGTCAGCCACCGGTCACACGCACGGGACATCCGAATGAGACTGTTGGTGTCAAAGAAAATGACCCGCTCGTCACCGTAGGTCTGGGCCCAGCCCTCGATTTCGGTGTGCCACTTCGCCGGGTCGCACAGCATCAACCCGACCCGGTAGTAGTCGAACGCCCACGCCACCGTCTCGTGAACCTCCGAGCGCGGGATACGCCAACCTCGCGGAGCCTTCGGCGGCCGGGTCCACACGCGAATCACGAACGTGTGAGGCTTGCCGTCGATGACCGTGCACGCGCGCAGCGCGGTTGCGTCGTCGGAGATGGACCCGTCGAAGCCCAGCCCGATCCGCGCGCCACGCGGAACCTGGATGTCCGGCCGGGCCAGGGAAGTCCACCGCTTCTCTTCCACCGCCTTCAGCCGGTCGTCGGCTGGCCGGTTGAAGAAGAACTTCAACGCGTCTTCCCACTCGGTGTCCGGGTCGCGGATCTCCGCGACCAGCCGATCCAGGTCAACCCAGTGGGCATCGCCGTAGGCCACCGCAAGCGCAGCGCGCAACACTGCGTCCGGCGCGTCCTCGCTGACTTCCGGCGCTTCCACCGCGTCGTAGAAGATCCCAGCCGCGGCCTTCTTGACGGCCTTGTGGGTTTCCTCGGCTACCGACTGCTCGCCCGGCGTGTAGCTGTTGGTGGTCTCATACGACCGGCCCTGCATCTTGGCTACGTTGCGGCGCAACGTGCGCGCGAGCTTGCGACCACCGTTCGACAGCAGCCACAGGTGTGTCTCGTCCAGGACCGCATAGGTGATGCGCTGGCCCTCACGGGAACCGGCCGACGCGGTGACCGGCTCCAGCTTGCCGGGCCGGTCCCGCAGGAAACACCGGGTCAACCCAACGTCGATACGCAGCTCGTCCGCCGCGCGGCCGTCGTTGGCTACCAACATGTCGTAGAGCGCGCCGTAGGTGTTGTCGGTCTGGTCCTCGGAAACCGCCGCGAGCTGGACCCAGGGCGGCGGGTCGCCGGCAGTGCCCCAGGGGCGCCCGACGGGTTCGCCGTAGGCGTCCCATCCGGCGAACCGGACCGGTCCGGCGAGCTCACCAATCGCTTTGCCTGCTTCGAGAGGGCTCTTGCCCCAGCCTTTCGACCGTCGGGAAGCACCACGGCGGAAGAGGAACGCGCCGGTGACCGGGTCCACGGCGTACCAGCGGATCACCAGCCGGGCTTGTTCGTCGGTCAGCAGGAACGGCGAATCGGCGTCGTTGGGGGCGGGTAGGAATTCGGCCCACCATTCCAACAGCGACCAGCCGAGAGACGGAAACTCACCGGGATATCGGGGACCACGCCAGGGCATCGCGCCCCCCGACCGGTCAATCGTCCTGTTCGGACACCACCTTCAGGTGGGAATACCGGCCCGGTCGCGACGACGGCGGCGGCGCGTCGCCAGGTTCGATGATCTGCATCCGCAACCGCTGCCGATCCTCCGGGGTAGCGCCCAGTTTCCCCACCCTCAAACGCAGTTCCGGCGCGACCGACGCCACACCCGACCACAACTCAGCGTGCAGCAAAGCCGTGTCCAGCAGGAAGTCCCAGTCCGTAGGGGTCATGGACTGTGCCTGCGGTGAGGTACGCCAGGTGTTCCACCACCGACGGGTCTGTTCCGGCCAGTCCACTGTGTCCGGCAGTTCAGGCCCCCGTACCTCACCGTCCGTGACAACGACAGTGGTCGGGGTCGGATCGACGTTGCGGCGTCGCCGTTTCGATGGGTCTTTCGGTGTGGGGCCACGACCGGCCATGGCCACCACCACCGATGTCATTCGTGCGCGTACAAGGCGCGCGCGTGCTCGTCGATGTCGAAGTCCGGCCCAAGTTGTTCGCTGCTGACTTCGAAGTATCGAGACGGCAGGGCCGCCTCGGCCAGCTCTTGAGTTCCATGAAGTTGCAAGTTGCACACCATGCAGAAGAAGACCCGGGGGCCGAGGCTCGCCCGCCAATACGACACTACAACGCCGTCGTACTCACCATTGCCCAACGCCTCTACTTCGTAGTCAGAATCCCGGGCGACGTCTACGTCCCCGAAGAGCCGAGCCTTTGACCCACACTCAGGGCAGACACAGTCAACTACGCCGCCGCTGGGGAAGAAGTCGTCTGGATCAAGGGTCCGTCGTTGCCCTTCAAGTTCGCCGCATGCCATGTCGAACGCGGCTTCACCAAGGGCTTCCTCCAGCCGAGTCAGCCGCGCGCGGGCCGTAGCCATCTTGACCGCGACTTGGCGGGAGATCTCCGTCCTATGCTCGTCCAGGAGCGCATCAACCGTGTAGATGTGTAGCCCGAAGAAATCTTTTCGCTCGATGCTTAGCCGCTCCAGCAGCACTCCGAGGACAGACAAGCAGTCGAGCAGGACGTACCGCAGCTCCCCAGTGGCACCTACGTGAATCGCCCCGTTGCGGACATCAGCGATGCGCTTTTGCCGATCCTTGGCCACTGGAAGGTCGCCGAGCAGTTTGACCAAGCGATTTATCACGACCTGTAGGCCGATGGTCTTGATGCCTTTGGCCATCAGATCAGGCTGGGTAGCGAGCAGGAATAGCGACGCCTCGTGCTGGTCGGTCAGCTGGACCAGCAGGACTGGGTTCTCCCGCCAAAGGGTCGCCTTCCCGAGCAGCTCTACAGCCATAGGCGCCATTACGGCCACTTTGGCCTGGTCACCCTCGGTCCAGGCGTCGAGAGCCTCGCCGATCCAGCGCTTGGCGCCTGTGATCAGCACCGCCTCAGACGTCGCCTTCGCATCTGGCGTGGTCAAGGCAGAGGCGTGTGCTGTGTTCTGCTTCGATTCGGATGATGCGGTCACTCCCGTAGCATGCCACCACACCCGGTGTCAGTCGCCCACGTTTCCGTCAGACTCCAGACCCGTACATAGTCTTAGGAGGGTAGGGAATGGGTCGTGTTTCCCCTGGTCAGCCTCGCGGCTCCGGGTACCCCCTACCTGGTCCGTCCCCTCCACCCGTAGTTGCACGCAGCGTGAGCAGCGCCCAGTGGTCCATTTCGGCCACCGAAGCGAATCGGAATGATGTGTTCAGCTGTCCTGGGCTCATTGGGCAGGAAGGGGATGCCACACAGACAGCAGTGGGTGGCCGTGGCGATGACGGCTTCGCGGCGTCGTCGGTACGCGGCACCGTATCCACGCTGGGTGGTGCTCCCTCGCCGGGCGGATCGGACCCGTTCACGCTGCCGCCGGCAAGAAACGCAACGCGTCGCAGTCGTGGGGGTACGACAGTCCAGACAGGGCCGCTTTGCCATGGCAGCTCACCGTCCAACGCCGCGCTATCGTGTCCACGCGCGACACCTCATCGCGGCTAGTCAGGCCAGTTCTGTGATTCCGTACAGGATGCGCAGGCGATGCCCGGTGGTGTCGCTGTGCGTCCATGGCAAGTTGACACGCGATGGGTTCTCCAAGGTTGCGGTGTAGCCAGGCACCCGATTCAACGGCGTTAGTTGCATGATGTCGTTCAGAGCGGTGAGGGCAGCGGGAAACAGCTTGTTGATGAAGCGGCGCACATCCAGCACGAGTTGCCCGGCGAGCGGGTCGGCTGGCTTTGGCGCGCCCGTGCGCCGGACAGTGACGCTGTAGCGGCCAGTCCCTGGCAACCACTTAGCCTGGATCCACCGATGAATTGTCGTGCGGGGCGGCGTGTAATAAGTGAAAGTGCCTTCTGACCTGCGATAATGAGAGTCTCTGAGGTTCTCAAGTCGCGTGTGGTGGAAGGCACTTTCAGTGAGATTGTCGCATAGGTGGTCGAGGGCGTCCGTCCGGTTCGATGAAGAGAATCTCGTGTCGTGCGCGGGGTTGGTGCCGGTGATGGCACTGGCCGAACGGGCCAGGATGTCGCAGCTGGTCACGGAGAAAGTGGAGATCACGAACGCGCCGATCCCGTCGACCGGAGCGAACCCGGCGGGGAAGGTCGCCGCGATCGTAGCCGGGATGGTCGCAGGCGCGGACTGTATCGATGATCTGGATGTGATCCGCCACGGCGGAATGAAACGGCTGTTCAGCGGGGTGTACGCGCCCTCGACGCTGGGATCGTTCCTGCGGTCGTTCACCCACGGCCACGTCCTGCAGTTGACCGCGGTGCTGCGTGCGATGCTGGCCACGCTCGCCACCACAACGCCGGTGCTCGCAGGGGTAGAGCAGATGACCTATGTGGACATTGATTCGCTGCTGCGCCGTGTGTATGGCAAGAAGAAGCGGGGCGCGCGGTTCGGGCCTGCGAAGGTCGGTGGCTACTCGCTGCTGTTACGCGGGTTGTCGCCGCTGGTGGCGACGATCTCCAGCCCGCTCGCGGCGCCGCTGATCGCCGCGATGCGGCTGCGTGGTGGCAACGCCGGCTCCGCGCGGGGCGCGGCCGGTCTGCTCGCCGAGGCCTTGAACACTGCGAAAGCGGCCGGAGCACGGGCAAGGATCCTGGTGCGTGCCGATTCGGCCTACTACGCCGGCGCCGTGGTGTCCGCCGCTCGCCGCGCGGGCGCCCGATTCTCCATCACCGTGACCCACAACCGTGCGATCCAGGCCGCGATCGCGACCATCCCCGCCGATGCGTGGATCCCGGTGCGCTACCCCGGCGCGGTCGAGGATCCCGACACCGGGGAGCTGATCTCCGATGCCGAGGTCGCCGACACCGGGTACACCGCGTTCGCCGGGACCCGCCACGAGATCACCGCGCGACTGGTGGTGCGCCGGGTGAAAGACCAGAACCACACCGACATCTTGTTCCCGGTCTGGCGCTACCACGCGTTTCTCACCGACACCACACAGTCCACCGTGGACGCTGATCTCACCCACCGACGCCACGCGATCATCGAAACCACCTTCGCCGACCTCATCGACGGCCCCCTGGCACACCTGCCCTCCGGGCATTTCGACGCCAACGCCGCCTGGGCCGTCTGCGCCGCGATCAGCCACAACCTGCTGCGCGCCACCGGATCGCTCGCCAGCGTCTTTCACGCCACGGCCCGGGGTGCGACCCTGCGCCGCCACCTCGTCTGCGTCCCCGCCCGTCTGGCCCGGCCCCAAGGCCGCGACATCCTGCACCTGCCGCAACACTGGCCCTGGGCCGATGCCTTCACCGGCCTGCACGCAGCGGCAACCGGCCCACCACACGCCGCCTGACCACCACCAATATCGCCTCACCAGGCCCGACCGGAGAACACCACGTGGACACGCTGGACAAGCCAGCCGAACCCACACGCCCCGAACCAAACGCCAAGATCAACAAGCCATCCAAGATCCACAACAAAACCAATCGGTGGATTCAGGCTTAGCTGCTGTGGCGCCACCTGGTGGCTGCACCTGGATGCCCAGAGTGTCGGCTGTCCAGCCGGGGTGTCCTTCCCGCAGAAAAGACCTGAGGCGTGATTGGGTTTCGCTGGACACGGTAACCATGTAGGTGCCGCCATCGCGCATAAGGTCGAGAGCCTCGTTGTGCACGCTGTTACGTAGCCATCGCAACACCTGGAAGGTTCGTTGCATCTCGCTGCCGACTTTGGTGTAGTCATAGAGAGTCGGCGCGTGGGTTTGTAGGTTGGATTGCCACTTGCCCCTCTTCACTCTCTGCCAGGCCGCACCGATCCCGCTGGTGTTCAGCATGAGTATGTGGTCGACAATGCGGGCAGTGATATCGAACGCGCTAACCAGCGTGAAAAGCAGCGAGTCGAGTTCACAGAGCATTTCCTCAGGCTCGTGTTCGATCATGGTTGCCGAAAGGCCGAAGATGTTGTCGCGGAACTTGAATGCCCGCGACACCCGAGTGAGGAAGGTCTTATTCAGCGACTCCAGAGTTAGGTCACTATTGGTGTCGCACCAGGCGCGGCCAGCTTGGTTCCATCGCTCAAAGGCTGGCATGGCGATGAACGCGGCGCAGTGCCGCATCGAGGTGGGATGCCATCGAACGCTCTTGCCGCCGATGATGACTGGCTGGTAATGCCAGCGCAGATACAGCCCCATCAGGGCGAGCGCCTCCTCTGGGGAAACAATGTTCGCCAGGTGTTTGCCGTGGGGACGACCACGTTCAGCCAACAACCACCTGCGGGCTGTGATGAACAGGTCGGCTTCCAGCTCGCTGCCAAGCCGGTAGAACAAGACACCAGCGCGCGCATCCGATTCGTCGAGCTGATGCTTAGCCACCATCCGAGATGCTTCCTCGACGGCCTGCTTGTAGTAGTCGATGCCGGTCCAGCCCACGCCAGCCGCCGTCTTGTACTGGACGGATAGGACGTCAGCGTCCGGGGAAGAGTCCGGTTCCTCGAACACCACCGCCCCTTCTTCATCAAGGTCATCGGCGACGAACTGCACCTCGAATGCTGGGTGAGCAAGGTAGCTGCGCAGCACTGCGGCGGCGTCGGGGTAGCCCGTACTGCCGCTCCCGAGGAATGGATAACCGTGGAACTCGCCCTCACCATCGACCGGGCCTGACGTCAACGGCTGGTCGACCAAGACCTTAAAGGATTGACGCGGGACAGTCCGATCGAACGGGTTGGGATCGCGGGATGACCGCAGTGCAGGCAGGGCGTATGGGAGGATCGGCACTGGCCTACTAAACCACCACGGCACGGCACGCGGCGCGCCATTTCTCCACCAGCTGGCTGGCGTCGAGTCGGGTAAGGCGTGTCCTGGTTATGCGGTGTGTTGCCCCCACGAGGCGTGCCCTCGCTGGCGCACCTGCCCCAGCGGGGAGACCACGTGGGCGGTCTGGTCGGTGGGGCTGTCGAGGCCGAGGATCTTCGCGCGCCTCTCCATGATCTTCAGGACCCGGTCCACAGCGGACCCGTCCCCGTCGCGGGCTGCGCGCCATAGTCCCATCAGCATGGAGTCCAGCCGCGTCAGTTCGAGGTCCCGCACGTCGGCCGCCAGCTCGTCGGCGACGGATGCCAGGGCCTGCATGACGGCCCGGTGCGCCGTGCCTCGGTGGGAGTACCCGCACTGTTGGGCGATCTGTTCGTAGCTGGCGCCTGCCTTGCGCAGCTCCAAAGCACGGGCGCGGCGCTCCGCGGCCACCTGACGCTCTGAGGTCATCGGCAACCCCCTGGAGCCTCACGGGATGCGGGGTCACCAGTCCGGGCTGGACTCCGCCTGGCCGAGGAATTCAAGCCGTGCCTCGGGATCGTCGCGGAAGCACCCGGCCCACGCGCGGGTGACCGTAGTTGAGTGTGGCTGGGTGACGCCTCGCACGCTCACGCAGGTGTGCGTCGCGGTCACCATGCAGGCGGCGCCCTTGGCGGGCAGGTCTTCGTGGATCGTGCGGGCGATCTGTTCGGTCAGCCGCTCCTGCAGCTGCAACCGCCGGGCGAAGACGTTCACCAAGCGCGGGAGCTTGGACAGGCCGAGCAGCCGCCCGTCACGCGGGATGTAGCCGACGGTGGCGGTCCCGGAGAACGGCAGCATGTGGTGTTCGCACAACGACGCGAACCGAATACCGGACACCACGACCAGGCCGTCCGCTCCCTGCTCCGGGAACACCCGGTCAAGGTAGGTTCGCGGGTCGTCGCGAGTGCCGGCGGTCATGTCGGCCAAGGCCCGCGCTACCCGGCCCGGGGTATCGCGGATCACCGGCTGGTCGGGGTCGTAGCCCGCGAAGCGCAGCAACACACGTACCGCGTCACAGGCGTCCGTAAATCCTTGCGGCGCTGTCTGTTCAGTCTGGCTGGTGGTCATGGGTCATCGGCCCCTTTCGGTGTCCCAGATGGCGATGTGCAGGCGGGGCGTGATGTTGAAGCCGTACTGAATGGCGGGCTCGGCGATCAGCCGGAGATGGTGCCGGGTGTCGGTGTCTGTCTGGCCCTCGGGCATCACCCACACCGTGGACGGGTCTAGGCCGAGCCGGTCCGCCAGCGCGGCCAGCTCGGCGACGTCGCGCCGGTCGCGGCACACCGCCTTGAAACAACCGCGGCCCGCGTCAGCCAGCTGCCGGAACGTCCGCAGTGGCTTCTCTCGGATACGAGACCGTTCCGACACACCGGAGTTCGCCAGCTTCACGCCGATGTTGAACCGGACCGGCGAATCCATGAGTGCCTGGGTGGGCATGATGCTGCCGTTGGTCTCGATCTCGATTTCCAGACCGGCCAACAGGGTAAGCAGCCTGGCGAATGCGGGGGAACGCTGTTGCCGCAAGGGTTCCCCGCCCGTGATGACAATCAGCGGTACAGCCATGGCGCGCAGCTGCCCGGCGATGTCGTCGACGTCCCGGCGCTCCAGCTCGATCCGCAGATCAAACCGGGTGCCGTCCCAGGTGTAAGCACTGTCGCACCAGGAACAGGTGAAGTTGCAGCCGCCCAATCTGAGAAACCCGGCTTGCCGTCCGAGGCTCGGGCCTTCGCCTTGCACGGTGGGGCCGAACAGTTCCGAGATCTCCAGGGTCACCGCACGATCGGGGCCGTTCATCGCCGCGCATCCGAGGTAGGTCCTGTGGGCGGTTGCCAGGTTGCCTGGTTCAGGTGGGTTTCGGTCACCGTCACCTGGGCGACCTGGACGCCGTCGGTGTCCGCGATGTGCGCCAGGGCGTCGCGGGCGACCTTGCCGAGCAGTTCGGCGACCGCTTCGACGGTCGGCCAGTTGGGCATCACATACACGTTGCCGTACTCGGCGAGTAGCTCGGCCAGCGGGTCGCCCTTGCCCAGCATCACGCCGTGGTCCAGGTTGTCGTCAATCCACTCGCGCAGCAGGCGTTTGACCGTGCCGAACTCCACGACAACCTTGTCCTCGGGCAGCTCGGTGGCGCGCAAGGTGACCGCCACCCACCAGGAATGCCCGTGCAGGGACTGACACTTGCCGGGCAGATGCGGCAGCCGGTGGCCGGTCTCGAAGTTGTGCCGGACAGTGATGGTGTGCACGCTCATTCTCCCCGGCTGACCATGTAGGTGGTGGTGGACGAGTCGTGGCCGATGTCGTCCTGGACCCCGACCACGTCCAGGTGAATGGCGCGCAGCCGGTAGTCCCCGCCCAACTTCTCCCATTCCGGTGCTACCCAGCCGTCCAGGTGGGCGAAGATCCGGTCTGCTACGTCTTCGTTGGTGGCGTCCCGGAACACCTGCCGGGTGAGCTCGTGAATCCGGGCTCTCAGCGCCTCGTTGGTGTCCTTGAACGACGGGTAGCCGTGGCGGCCCAGGGTGTCGTACACCACCAGAACCCGGCCGTAGTGGGAGTGTGCGCGCAGTCCCATCGGCTTGTTGGCGTTGGTGAAGAAGATGTCGAACGGGCCAACGGAAACGGTGCGGTGCAAGGTATCCACGTCACTCCTTCTCAATAGTGGGGGGATGGTCGTAGCGGTGCACCCCAGTGGCACCGCGTAAGAGCCATTGCTTGGTGGCGTCGGCCAGATACAGATGCAGCCCGGCGGGCACGCTGGTCAGGTCGCGCCGAAACGGGTTGTGTAGGCCCGAGGGCATCGCTACCGGGCGGTGTCGCCGACGTAGCCACGCCTCGGCACGGTGGTAGGCGACCGCGCACAGTCCGCCCATCGCGGCCCGGTCGTAGGTGTCGTGATGGGCCAGCATCACCGGGTCATAGCCGTGTTGCCGGATGAGGTCCCGGTGACGCAGCACGGCGGCCCGGTCGCGCAGCCGCACCGTCAGCCACTGGCCCTGGTCAAACAGCTTCATCCGGCCCCACCGGAAGCCGCGGCCCCAGGTCGAGGAATCCACGCTGTAGAACGGGAAGGCCCGCAGGAGATTCCACACGGTCATGCCGAACCCGTGGAACACCGCCCGTCCTTCGGCCAGCTGGAACGCCTTGACCAGCCACGGCGTCACGACGTTGACCGGGTTGCCCAGCAGCTTGCCCAACGCGATGTAGGTGTATCCCTCGTCCAGGTAGCGCTCAAGCCAGTACCACGGCTCACCGGTGTGGAACACCGGAAGCGGCTGCAAGCCCATGGCCTCCAGGCGTTTCTGGTTACGGTAGGTCGCTTCCGGTGCGCCGATCACGTCCAAATTGGAGTACACCGTCAGCTGGTTGTCCCAGCGTCGACACCAGGCCGCGTAGTCCTCCAGCGTCAAGTGAATGCCCAGCGTCCGGGCGGAGTGCGCGCCGGAGTCGCCGAACAACATCGGTGGCCCGCCGGGGAAGCGGCTCAGGAACTCGTCCATGCGCTTGACGCGGAAGTAGGCGTAGCTGCACAGCATCTTGAATGGCTCCGGCGCGCTCACGGGTCGACCGCCACCGTGTCCAGCAGCCGGTCCAGCTTTTCGACGTCGTCCTTACCCTCGTAGCGGTCCAACGCGGCCCGCCACCGGTCGAACAACTCCGCGCTGACCTTGAGCCGGATCTCTGGCAGCATCAGGGCGTCATTCGGTTCGCCGTGCTTGGCGGCTAGCTCCTCCAGCGTCGGCCGGTCTGCCATCACCCCGGCCAGGTCCTCCAGCTCCGTGGCGGTGAACCCGGTGCCGGCGACTCCGGCCGGGGCCGTGGCCAGCTCCTCCAGCACGGCCAGCAGCCGTTCGTCGTCCCACGCCGCGCGCTGCGCCGACCGGTTGTCCACCAGCAGGATGCGCCGTGCCCGGTCGTCGTCGACGTCGAGCACGAGCGCGGGCAGCTCGGTGAGCCCCTTCTCCCGCGCGGCGTGGTAGCGGTGTTCCCCGCCGATGATGTGGCCGCTGCTGTGCTGGACCAGCAGCGCCCCGAAGAACCCGTTTTCCTCGATGGACTCGCCGATCGCCCCGACATCGCCCCGGTTCGGGTTGTCCGGGTGCGGCTGGATCTCGTCCAAACGGACGGTCCGATACTGCTGAGAAAGGACCTTAGCCACTACTCCACCTTTCCTGGTCAATTCGCTGCGCGTAATCGGCCCGAATGGCGGCGCGGTCCGTTCAGGTGACTGGCCACGTATTCCTTGTCCCGGTCACGGCCTGCTGCAACCCTTTGAGGTGAACACGCGGGATGCAGCAACATTCCGCACCGTCACCTGAAAGGCTACAAATTGAATAATCACGCACGCGGCGAACGGATATACGGGAGCCGATTCAGTCGTGTCCAAACCATTCCGAAACTGGACGTCATGGCCGCGCGGATCATGGAGGACCTGTACGAACAGGCAGGGGGCGACCCTGTTCCGGCCGACATTCAGTTCAGTGTCCACGTCCGAGTCGACTACGAGCTATTGGTCCTTGTCGGCGGCCTGCGCGACGCCTTCGCCTACGCGGACACCATGGAGCCGTGCTACACCCCGCACGGCAAGGAATTGGCCGAATACATCGCCAACTTCGTGGAGTCCTACAATTGGTCAAACCCAGATGACCGGCACGATCGGCGATTTGTCCACTCGGTACGACTCTTGATGGAAGTCGAGTGGCGCACCATCTTCTGGACGCCGGGCGAGATCCGGCACTTGAGCGATTGGGCACACGCCGATCTCGCCGATCTCGGCTGAAACCACTTGAGGCACCAACGGGTGAGGTCCCGTCCGATGTGGACTAAGAAAGGTTTGTGCTGATACGACTGCGCCCCCGGTCAAATGGTGCAGCAACACCGTCCCGGGGGCGCAGCGCCAGAGCCCCTGAAAGGCTACGAACCTCAAGCCCTGGCGCCCGACAGACTACCGGCACCCCGTTCGCCACGTCAGCGCCGAACCGTTGGCACGCCACGCAATAGCCCCAAATGGCGGAGACCCCGTACAGACCCAAGGGGGAGGAGGTCTGTACGGGGTCTCAACGCCTGACAACTGGGTGCGGGCACAGGAGTACCTAGCCCCACCAGTATGCCCGTAATAGGTAGACCGGTCAACCAATTTCGGCGGGCTCGTGGCCGTGTCCTTGCGCGGCCAGGGTTTCGTGACGCAACTGCCGGTCCAGCGTGGCCGCCAGCTGTTGCCAGATCTCCGCGCCCCAGCTCTGCCCGCATCCCGCGCACACCACCGCGACCCGGTACGGGTCGATCGCCAGCGCGGACTGGCGCACGAAGTCTTCGTCGTCCTCGGACCACACCTGGACCGTGCAGGCCGCACACACGGGGCAGGTCTGGCCGCGCAGGGCGACCCGGGGCGGCGGGTCGAGTAGCTGGCGAGCTTGGCGTACCCAGTCCGATGTGGTCGCCGCCGCCCACACCACATAGTCGGGATAGTGGTGCTGCCAGGAGTCTGCGTGACCGACCCACAACCGAAGCCGTTCGGCCACTGTGTCCGGCTGGGCGTGCTCGTCGTGGCCCTGGCAGGCCCGGGTTACCTCCTGGCGGATCTCGGCCAGCAAGCTCACCGCGCCCAGCGAACCCGGCGGCCGTGAAGCATTACTGGACACCTTGCCGTTGCGTTCGTTGCCCGGCAGGACCGCCCCGGCCACCTGCTCCAACAAGCTGTGCACGACCGCGAGTTCAGTGGTGCCGTCCTCGCGGGTGATCGCCGCCTGACCGGGCTGGATCAGCTGGTCAACGCTGGCCTCCCATTCCAGGCGCGCGGCCAAGGCCTCATCTCGCGTGACCTCCTCCGCAGGCGGGCAGCCGGTGTGTCGGTCGTGGATGGTGGTCACGTCGGTACGTCCTCCGTGCTCGCAGGGGCAGATGTCTCCAGCGGGAGCGCGCCGCCGGCGGCGGTCGCCCGGGTGACCCGTTCCCGGTGCATGCCCTGGTAGCGGTCGCCGAACTTGCGGCAGGTCCGACCGACCGGCGCCCAGCAGCGGGCCACCGGGCAGGTCACCGACATGGCCGCGGTGCGTTGCGCGTTGTAGGTCCACCCCATCTCGGCGTAGATCGCGGCCATACCGCGTTTCGCTGCGGCCGTGGCCTTCGCGCGGTCGGTGGTGCCGGTGGGGAGCGCGGTCAGCCGTTCGGCACGATGGCGTTTGCTGTCGCGGATACGGACCAGGATGTCGGCGGGCGTGACCCGTTCCCTGCTGGTCTTGGCGTGTTCCAGGATCGCGGCTTCGCACTCGCCGTAGGTCACACCGGTCAGCGCGGCCTGCCAGGCGGCCACGTCGGCCTGGCCCACGGTGCGCTGGTCGAAACTGGCCGTCATGCCCAACAGCCGGGCCACTTCGGACCGGTCCAGGGTCATGCCACACCCGCCAGCACCTCTGCCAGCACACGCGGCCCGCCACCGTCCCCACTCCGGGATTCCCTGGCATCCCAAGAGATCGCCGACTGGCGGGCTTCCTCGGCGGCGTACTGGTCGGCCAGCGCGAACGCGGCGGCTACCCGCTCATCGGTGGTGGAACGCGACCGCCGGGCCGCAGTGGCGGCGATCATCGGCGCCCGGACCGCCTCGGCCACGAGGTCGGGCAACAGGCTGGTACCCAGTTGCTTGCCCGCCCACGCCCGCAGTCCCGCCGTGATGTGCCCGGGGTCGATGCCCTCACCGAGCAGCTTGGAGACCTCACGCGCCAGCTTGCCGGCGGTGGCCCGAGGCTGGCCCGGGATCTCCTCGGCGACCAGGCGGGCGGCGTCCTCGCGCGTGGACGCGTGTACGCGCGCACGCGGGTCGCCACCAACTACAGGTTCTTCCAACGTAGGAGGGGAGACCAAAGCCCCGTACCCCCTTCCCCCTTCCCCCAGGGGGCGCGCCGAACCCTTCGCCGAAGGGTTCCCGGAAGGGTTCGGCGAAGGGTCCTCGTCCTGGTCCTGGTCCTGGTCCTGCTGCGACTGTGGCGGCTCCACTGGGGCGCGTCGGCGACCGCTGGCCACGGTGGTGCTCTTGGTCTTGCGGGCACCGGCACCCGATGCGGCTTTGACGGCCGTGGGCAACGTGTTCGCGCCAGCGAGAAGCGCGGCGGCAGCAAGCTCCGGCCCGGCGCCCACGACGTCGACCGGCAGGCGCAGCAGCTCGGCCGCCAGCACACCGCGCAGGACCCCGCTGGTGATCAGGAACGCCTCACGCAATGCCCCCGCCAACACGTTGGGCTGCTTGTAGATGCCGTCCCGGCGGATCAACGAACGGATCAACACCTCTTCGGTGTTGTGGTCGCACGCCACGAACCGGGACGCGTCCAGCTCGGCCAGCGCCGCCGTGACCGTGTCCACCGTGGTGGTCGTGGACAGCGACGCCCACCGCTTGAGCCGCATGGGCAGCAAACCGGCATACGACAGATCCCGCTGCGACAACAGCAGGAAGTACAACCGCTGGGCATCACCAGACAGGTTCAGGAAATCATCATCGTCCCAAATGGACGCTAAGAGACGGGCATGGTCACGTGCCACGAGAATCCCCTAAAGATCAAGGTTGAACAGCAGGAAGTGCCAGCCGTGCACGGATACGCGCGGCGGTGTAAGTAGTCATGCCGGTCTGCGACGCGACCTCACGGTCAGCCAGACCCGCACGGTGCAGCCAAGTGACGACCAGCTCACGAGCCGTTGTAGATAGCTCCTCGGCGAGCAGGTCCCCGCGCAGGCACCGCCGGGCGGCTTCAGCGTCAGCGTGACCGGCCTGGCTGATCACGCCGTCCCGGCCGACGCCGCAGCGTCGGGCCTCAGCAGATCACGCAACGCGACCAGATCCAGGGCATAGATCGGCTGCCATTTGTTGGCATTGCGCGAGGCTGTGTTGTCGCACCGCGCGTAACGCCCCGTGGTCACCAGAATTCCTATGCGTAGCAACATGTTCACGGTCGCACCGCTCATGGACTGTGTCCGTACCCATGGCGGTACGAGTGCCCGCCACCGGTTGGCGGTGGTTTCGTAGAACGGGTCCATCAGCGCCGACCGAATGACGGCCTCGACTATGGCGTCCATGTGCGACTGGTTGAGCGGATCGATGACCAACAACCTGGTGATGCTGGCCAGCGTGTCGCCGTAGTCCAGTGGCAACGCCACCGCCAGGCGGGTGACCTCGTCCGCGATCGCCGCCGGATCGTTCGGGATCGGACGTGCAGGGCCGTCCGCTCCTCGTGACCGGCGCGTGCGCCGGACGGTCATGGGTTAAGCAACCGAAAAGTACGGACAGGAATGATGTCCTCGCACTCCCGGGCAACGTCCGGGTGCAGCTCGCGAACAAGTTTGTCCCGCAAGATGATCCGCTCGGTCTGCGTGTATGACACCACCGGCTGCCCGCCCAGAGTGCCGATTTCCGCAGTGCCCATGCGGGCCTTGATGATCCCCGCCAGGTCGTCATACAGCTGGGTGGCGAGCTTCTTGTCCTCTGCCGCAACGGCAAGAGCGTCCATGACCGTGTCCAAGCCGGTCAGCTCGACGACCTTCGCGGCCGGAGTGGTGGACTGCTCAGGGGGACTGGTGTTCTCGCGCGGAGTTGTAGGTGTAGTGGAAGCCATTGGCGTGCCGCTCCTTCGATGCCATGAACGCGGGCGATGAGAACGCGGGCGGCCGGTCACCTCATGCAGGTGCCCGGCCCCGGGTATGGCCGCCAGCCAGGCAGCGAGCAATGCACCTGGCGTGCTGGAAATGAGCGCGCGAGTACGCAACGAAGCCCCCTCCCGGTGCCTCGGCTAGCACGGCGCCCCCCGGCGCCGCAATCCGTAAACCGGACGATCATCCGGTGAGTCCACATTTCCGGATCTTGAGAGCCGTGTCAAGGATACTTCACAGTGAATGACGTTCGCGCCTTCTGGCTGCGCGCAGGTCGTCGCGCTACTCGTTACGCAGCGCGAAGAATCCAGACATACGCAGGTGTCTGGAGCCGGGCCGGACCTGCGATGATCTACGACCATGCAGACACCCGGACTGACCCGGGTGCACGATCACGCCTGCCGCCAGGTGGGCTAGCTGTCCCAGCGGATTTCACTCGGTTGGGCCAATGTAAGAAGGGGGAAACCGCGTGAAGTCAGGTTCCCACGCGAATCCGAAGTCTCATGTGCGGGCGCTGGTCGACAGTGATCCCCGGTCGGTCAAACAGATCGAACGCGACGCCGGGCTCAGGGAAGGCACCATCGCCTACTACCTCAAACCGTCCTCACCCGACACCAAGCGTCCGCCCTCACTCGACGTCGTAGAACGGTTCGCCGCCGCGCTGGGCGTTGACGTGCTCGTTGTCAGCAGAGCATTCATCCGTGACGCGGGCTTGCCGTCCGATGGCGAGGAGATCACCCCGGGAGAGCGGCAACTGATACAGCGCTACCGTGCCTTGACCGAGACCGACCAGGCACGATTGCGGGGCATACTCGAATGCTTCGAGCAGTTCCCCCACCAGGTCACACCGACTCAACACGCCGCCGGTTGCTAAGCGGCAACACAGTTGTGGTAACAACGATAGGGTCAAACACGAAAACTGTTCAGTGATCAACAATCGGTGCGTCCGGCGCCCCTGGGGAGGGAAGCCGGACACGCCAACAGGAGGGCACGCCTACCGGGGGGTGTGCAAAGAGAGGACGCGCAGTGCCCAGACATCCAATCGTGGTCTTCGTACCACCACGCAGCCTGCCACCTGATGAGCCCTACCAGCTCTTACGGAATCCCAACGGCACGCTATCGATCGCGGTCGACGAGAGCGCCACGATCACCGCTGGCTTCGTCCAACTCCTCATCGATGTCATCGCACGACGGGCGGCGTCTTCAGATGACGACTCGATAGGGACTTCCAATGTCGTTCCCTTTCAACGACGAACCTCAAGCCAGGGGCTCACGCGGCCGGCGAAACTACGTCGCGAACGCTGGACGTCCACTTCTTTCTATGCACGCATGGACATGTCGCCCGTGACGCCTAGCTCATGATCGAAGCGACAACCCCGGAACGTGATCCAGACTGACCTAATGTCGGGTCGAGCCCCGTGCACGTGACGGGGTGCGTTCACGACAGAAACTCCCCTGCGCTAAGGAACTGGCGTCCACGATGCCCAGGGCCGCGGTCCGCGTTCGCCGCGAAGGCAAGCCAGGCGATGCGAAGCCTGCTCGTGATACTTCGCTGGGTTTGCCACAGCCATCTGGGCGGCCATTGTGGTCATACGCAGTTCACGGATATCCCGCAACGTTGGGAAGCCCGACCAGTTGGTGACGTCGTGGCCGTATGCGGCCACGAACTCCACGTATTCTGCGGCTGGAGCCGACCCGAATGATCTGACCTTCATAGCGCTTTGGATTAGATCCCACTCAGGTGGGCCGAGTGAGCAACGTTCAAAGTCTAGGAGCACGCGCCTATGTGCCGTGACTGCAATGTTGCCGATCCATGCGTCGCCGTGTACGACGCTCGTCGGTAGGCCAGGAGGTAGGACCGCGTACTGTTTCCTTAGCGACTCAAGGTGCTCGCGTAGCCACTCGCGGTCGTCCTCGGCAAGGGTATCTGCACCCTCGATTCGTTCAGCGATGCGCACGAACGGGTCCAAACGCGGTAACGCGAACGCCGGTGGCGGGAGGCGGTGCAATTGCCGCAGCATCACGGCGACGTCCAGAGTGGAACCCTGAGTGTGCGGGGGCAACTCGTGCCAGAACGTCACCGCGCGGTCGTCAACTGCGATGGGCTGCTCGACATCCTGGAGAGGCTGGACAGCGTCAACGCCGTGCTCCTCCAACCATCTGGCAACAGCGACCTCCTTCGCTGCCGTGGCAAGTTGTCCTGTCCTAGTCACACGTGCCACGACACCGCCCGGGAGTCGATAGATCGCATTCTCACCAGACCGGATCAGTTCGGCACGGGAAGCATCCAGCCCGGCCTGTCGGCAAGCCACATGTAGCAACTCGATCTCTGTCATTTCGTAGCCACCAGGCCACCGATTCGGTTGCGAAGCTCGGCTACCTCAGTCACGTGCTCATGCTTGGCAGCCAGTCTCCGCAGCTCGCGCATATCGTCAACGGCGCGCCGGGAACGAACAGTGCCGGCGTCAGCGATCGCGCGAGAACCGATCATCGCGGCCTCGCAAGGATCACCTGTCACCATGACGAGGGCCGCCAGCTTGGTTCCGCTGATCGCGCGGGACCGTGGGTAGTCATCGCTGTGACCCGCTACCGCTGCGGCGAGCCGGTTACGCGCCTCACCAATGAATTGGCCCTGTACGGCGAGGTCCCACAGTGCGTGTCCAGTATCACCAGAGTGCTGGGCCGCGTCGTAATACCGCATCCACGGAGACTCGTCATTTCGGCTGATCTTGCTGAACTCTTCATCAGCCATCCCCACAGTCCCGACGGTGTCTTGTGCACGCTCCAGCTTGGCCAGCGCACGAGCACGAGCGGACAGCAACATGGCCCGTTCGGCTGGAGTCAGCCGGTCGGCACGGACCATTGCAAGTTCGACTAGCGTCAACCCATTGTCTGGATCACCACACCAGATCGCCTGGCGCGCCATTGAGGACAGCACCTTAGCTCGTAGATGCCAGTCTCCTGCCTCTTCGGCGCACGCCAGTGCAAGTCTGAACATCTTGCGGGCGTCTTCGTGGGCGTAGGCGTCGAACGCCATAAACGCGGCCGTGTTACCCAGGTAGCCGACAGATGAGTACAACTCGCTGCGAAGCCGTTCCGGACAACGCGCACCGAGCAGGTTCACGGCGTGGCGGAGCTGAGCCGCTACAGCTTCGCGCACCAGGCCTCCGCCATAGGTGTGATCCCAAGACGAGAAAACACGTGCTGCAGTCCGTACCTCTTCGATCTCGACTGTCCCGATGACCGAGGGCACAGGGGTGGGCTCGGACGTGGTGATCAGGTCGACGAACGCGACCGGCCCTGTCACGGCTGCAGCACCGACACCGAGGGCTGTCCGAAGAAACTCCTTGCGGTCCACGTTTGCCACAGTAGATGCAGTTCGGCGCGGCCTACGGAAACCGAGTTCGACGTATGTGCCCACCCCGAGTACTGCGCACAGTCCGTCACGGTAGTCCGTGCCTGGCCAGCGGAGCGCCCCCCGCTCCATCTTCCCGATGTAGTTGGCGGTCAGTTCAACGACCCGCTTGCGGTTCTCATAGACCCACGCGTTGACCAGTTCGGCCAGTTCCTGCCTGGTAAGCGGTTCGCCGCGCGCAGTCGGGGATTCCATCCGCTCCCGGGCCCGCCGAAGGTGATCGTTGGCTTCCCGCATGGCTGTCCCTTCGTGCTGACGGCAACGATCGTCCCACAATGCGTGGTTGCTCGCGCAAACCGAACTGCTCTGCAATCTGCCCTCAATCTGCCCCTTGACAGCTCCGTATCTGGTCGTCCCGATCTTCGCGTTGATCGTCAAGGCTGAGGAAGTCGGGCAATTCAGCCCTCGCAAGAGGAGGTGACGGCGTGGACGTGGCGTGGATGCGGCGAACGTCTCGGGAGGCGCGGCTCGCGCACAGCTTTGCGCAGATTGATCTGGACGCCGGGTACGTGGCGATCGAGCCGCTCGGCCGTTGTGGGCGGTTTTCGGTCGCTCAGTTGGTCGCCGTTCCCGATGACTACCCGGACCTGTGCCGGGCCTGCCACCACGCCATGAGGTCCGCTGTGGAGCGTGTTCCGTGAGCTGGGACGAGTACCGACCGACCCTCCCTGCGCGTCCTGCCCTTCCCTTGTCCGCCCGGATCATGGCGGCGACGATTTCCCGCACCTCGCCCGTGATCCGGCCTATGCCCGCGACCGACCTTTCGACACCTCGGCTGGTCGCGGGTCCTGATCTGGCGGCTGGCGCCGGTGACCGCGCCTCGGCGTCGGCCGCCGTCCATGGGGCGTCATGAACGCGGCCGGGAGCGTGGCTGGCGTCGTGGACGGGCGCCGCGTCCGAATGTGCAGCAAGAGCCGGTCACTGAGTTGTTGTGGGACGCAGTACCGACCCAGCCAATTACCGCGTGGTGGCTGGACGCGCCTACTCCGCCTATGCCGTACCGACCCATCACCTACCCAGACGGAATCCGTGTGCCGCCTTACCTGCAAAGGAGATCGCCATGGATCAGGCCATGGAGTCGGCTGTGGAGGTCGACACGGTCGTGACGGATATGGCGTGGATCGTGCGGCGGGACCGAGTGATTGCCGCGCTCACCGGGACGACGCTGTGGGCTCACGGCATGCCGGGGCGCTGTGCAGACTGGCAAGACCAGTAGCCGTGGACACCGCGGCAGGTCTCCTCCGTCAGATGGTGCACCGGCTTCCGTTGGATGCCAAGACTTTCCGGATCGACCGGGTGACGGTGTGGATCGCTGTGTGTGGCACGGCGGCGGCCCCGGTCACTCGGCCCGATCCGACCTGGCCGTACTGCCGGATCTGCTGGCCGATGTGCGGACCACTCCGATCTTCCCAGGCCAGCGCATGTTTGCTGCCCGGGATTTTGTTGGCAAAGAGAAGAAAGGACGATCCAGAGCTGTGAAGCAAAATCTGTCCGAGGTGGACTCATCTCGGAAAGCCCGCCCACGTTCGCGACGGTTAGCCGTGCGTGCGGTCCTGGCCGCAACAGCAGCCGTCGTGCTAGTGCCCACAGCGGCTGCGGCCGGTGAGACACCGGGCGGTGTGCAGCCGAACATCATTGGCGGGCATGCGGCCTCGGAGCCGTACCCTTGGATGGTGTCGCTCCAGATCAACTGGAAGGGCGACCCGAACTTTCACACCTGCGGCGGCGTGCTGCTGTTCCGCGACCAGGTGGTGACCAACGCGCACTGTGTCACCGATCCGCCCGGCCAGACCATTCCCGAGTTGGGCTGGCATGTGCGGGTCGGCTCGCACAACCGCACGACGGGCGGCGAAACCGCCGGCGTCACCAAGATCACGGTGCACCCGGAATGGGCCTGGGCAGCAGGCGCACCCCAGAAGCGGGTCGCCGACCTTGCCGTGCTCAAGCTGGACCGCAAGCTGAACCTGCAAACCATCGAGCTGGCCAGCACCCCGGCCAAGCCTGGTGACACAGTGCGTTTGCTCGGCTGGGGCATCACCGAGCCGGACGGCACCGGGCCGCTGCCCACCATGCTGCAGGAGTTGGACACGAGAGCGGTGCCAGCCTCGCAGTGTGCGGACGCGCTCATCTCCGGTGGGGAAAGCTGCATCGACAACCCGCACGGCACGGACGGACCGTGCAACGGCGACTCTGGCGGCCCAGCCCTGAAGAAGGAGAACGGCCGCTGGAAGCTCGCGGGCGGCGCCAGCCGTGGCGGCAGTCAGTGGTGCGGCACCATCAAGTCGGTTTACACCAGCTCGCCGGAGTACCGGCAGTGGATCTACGACACGGCACGCGGTGTGCCTGTTCCGTCGCCGGTTGGGGCGTTGCCGGTGCCGCCGAAAGACCCCGGGTACGGGTTGCCGTTCGATCCCGGCGGCGTGAGCTAGCCGCTCCGAGAAGGGGAAATTCTCGCCTGGCTTGGCCGGTCTAGCTTCCTCCTCCTGGGCTGGCCGGTCCTTCAGGCGAGGCAGCCAGGATGTGCTGCTGACGCGGCGGCACATCCTGGCAGGCCACGAACAATCGACGTCTGATGACGGGGGCACCCGTGTGGAGTCTGATCGGACAGTTCTGTGAGGCACTGCTGTTGCCTGCCATCGCCGGCGCGGTGGTCGGGGTCGCGCTGTCGTGGGCGAATCCGCACCGGGGGCCGTGCAGGCAGCCGCCTCCGGCTCCCAGATCTCGGCCGCCCTTATGAGCGTCCATCACCCGGTCCAGGGTATGACTCCGGTTTGCGCGCAGCGATTGCGGTGCAGATGGACACACTTTAGTCCGATGTGGATGGTCTCGTGACAGGCACGATTACCCGGACCAGCCCAGACCAGGGTGGCTGCCGGGAGTGGCGTGCGACTGACCTGCCCCCATGACCGACTGTGCCCACCATGCGAGACCATAGCCCGATCCTGAACCGAGCGGAGCGCACCCACCATGACCAACGCAACCGACACCCTGGCCGCCGAGTTGAGCGACCGATTCGCGGACGCCAAGCTACGCATCGGAACCCGTACCACTCCGCTCGCCAAGGCACAGACCCAACGCGTGATCGCCCAGATTGAACAGGTCGTGCCCGGCCTGCCGGTCGAGGTCGTGGCGATCCAGACGTCGGCCGACCTGTGGCCTGGTGACCTGTCGCAGTTGGGCGGCAAAGGAAACTTCACTAAGGAAATCGACAAATCGCTGATCTCCGGCAAGATCGACATCGCCGTGCACTCCATGAAGGACGTACCCGGGGACGTGCCCCTACCGAAAGGCACCGAGTTCGGCGCGTACCTGCACCGCGGGGACGTACACGATGTAGTGATCTCCCGTGACGGTCGCCCCCTGGCCGATCTCCCACCCGGCTCCAAGATCGGCACGTCGGCCGTACGTCGCCGAGCACAGCTGAGCCTCTACCGGCCCGACTTCACTATTGAACGTGTCCGGGGCGGCATCGACAGCCGGATCAAGAAATTGGACGCCGGGGAGTACGACGCAATCCTGTTGGCACGCACCGGGTTGCAGCGAATCAACCTGGACGACCGGATCACCGAAGTGTTGCCCGCTACATGGGCGGACGGGGCCACAATGGCCATGGTGCCCGCCGTGGGCGCGGCCGTAATCGGTGTACAGGCCAGGACATCGGACGAGCCGGTCATGCGGCTACTGGACGAGATCAACGACCCTGACACCGCCCTGCACATCACGGCCGAACGGACCATGCTGCATATGCTGCGTGGGCATTGCAACAGCCCAATCGCCGGACACGCACACACCACGGCAGACGGGCAACTGTCGTTGTTCGGAATGGTGTTCAACCGAGACGGTTCTCAGTGGGTCCGCTCGCACGGATGGGGACCGACCGACGACCCGGCCAGCTTGGGGGCCTGGGTAGCAGGGGACCTGCTGCGCCAAGGCGCACGACGGCTGATCACTGCCACCCGAAAATGAGGCGCATCCCGCCCGCGCACCCGGCCACAGCCCGCGGCCTGATTCACGACGATGCCGGGCGCTGGCTGATCGTCCGCCCAGTCGGTGACCATCGTTGGCACCTGCCGGGCGGACTGATCGAACAGGACGAGTCCCCGGCTGACGCCTGCCGCCGAGAACTCCGGGAAGAACTCGGCGTAGACCTCGCGCCCGGCCCGCTGTACGCACTGGGCTGGAACCCACCACGCCGACCCGGCCGCCACGCTCGGTTCTCGTTCATCTTCGATATGGGCACCCACAACCCCGACGCCCTCTCGCGCATGATTCGCCTGCAGACGCGCGAACTGGACATCTGGCAATGGTCACCCCCGGATGAGGCGCTGAGTGTTCTACACCGTGACGTGGCCGAGCGGCTGACCGCCGCCCGGACTACTCCGCCCAGCGCGGTCTACGTCGAGGCATCCGGCCATCCGTAACATGGTCGCGGAGGGCACACTTTCAGCCCTTGACCTGGGGAAACGGGTATCTGTGGCTAATGTGCTCAAGTGTGAACTTGACTAGGCCGACCGAGGGTGGGGGCACGAACCGCTTTTCCGTCCTCATCTGAGGGAGGTTCGCCCGCCCGGCAGGGCATATCTCTCAACAGAAAAGGAGACGCAATCACAGGCGAGAGCGTAACCACAAAGCCCGGGACTACGAGTACCGGCGAGGCGTGAAGACCACCCCGCGATCGGTCAGCCGGGTCTTGGACGACCCGACCAGCAGCAGGCATCGCATGTCCACTGTGGAACCGTCAAGCTCGCCCAACTGGGCGACGGTGATTGTCTCGGTTGGGTAGCCGACGTCCCGGCCGATCACTACTGGTGTGTCCGCGGACCGGTGTTCCAGCAACAGATCCCGGGCTGTCTCGACCTGCCAAGTACGGCTGCGCGACGCGGGGTTGTAGATGGCGATCACCAGGTCGGCGGCCGCTGCGGCGGACAACCGGCCGGCGATGACGTCCCAAGGCTTGAGCCTGTCGGACAACGAGAGTACGCAGTAGTCGTGCCCCAGTGGAGCCCCAACGCGACTGGCGACGGCGTTGGCGGCGGTCAAGCCGGGCAGGATCCGGACGGGAATCGATGAATACTCGACTGAATCCGCGACTTCCAGGACTGCGCTGGCCATGGCGAACACGCCAGGGTCTCCAGACGAGACCACGGCCACGCGGGAACCGCGAAGAGCCAGGTCGAGAGCGAAAGCAGCCCGCTCGGCCTCCACGCGGTTGTCTGAGGAATGCCGTTTCTGCCGAGGATTCGGGGGAACGCGGTCAACGTAAGGCCCGTACCCGACAAGATCGGTGGCTGTGGCGAGAGCGTCCTGAGCCTCAGGTGTCAGCCACTGGCGCCCAGCGGGCCCAAGCCCCACAACAACAACTTCACCCGCTGCCTCAACAACAGGAGGAGCAGCAACGGGAGCGCCAGCGCGCGTGGAGAGCAAAGCCAGGGAGAAATAAGGAACGGTCGAAGGATCAACGTCCCTCAGAGACTCCACACGCTGCTTGTCGGTAGTGGCCCGCTCGACATACCAAGCATCGTCAAGCCGCCCAGCCTCTTCCAAAGCCGAACGCACACCCGGAAAAGTACGCCCCAGCTTGATGATCGCAGCCGAATCGGTGTCGGCGAGCCGGGACGCGAGCACCGACGGATCCAAGGTTCCTGGAAGCACGGTAAGGATCTCATCCCGCTCCACCAACGGCCGCCCCAGCTCAGCCGAAGCGGCACTGACGGAAGTCACCCCCGGCACGACCTGAGTCGGATACCGATGCGCCAGCCGTTTGTGCAGATGCATGTAGGACCCATAAAAGAACGGATCCCCTTCAGCGAGGACAACAACATCCCGCCCGGCATCCAGGTGTGCGGCGAGCCGAGCCGCGCACTCCTCGTAGAAATCATCCAAAGCACCTTGATATCCACCCGGGTGCGAGGTGGTCTCAGTCGTGACCGGGTACATCAAGGGCTCTTCGATCTGCCCGTCCCGCATGTACTGCGCGGCAATGGAACGGGCGATGCTACGGCCGTGCCGGGCCATGTGGAAGGCGATCACGCCTGCTTCGGAGATCAGCCGTGCCGCCTTGACCGTGACCAGTTCCGGGTCGCCCGGCCCAAGCCCCACACCCCAGAGCCGCCCGTTCATTCCACCTCGCTAGCGATCGCGTTCACGGCCGCGGCGGTGATGGCGCTGCCACCCCGCCGTCCGCGAACAACCAGATATTCCAACCCTGAATCGTTGGCGGCCAAAGCTTCCTTGGACTCGGCGGCACCGATGAACCCCACAGGAATCCCCAGCACGGCAGCGGGCCGCCCCGCTCCCGACGCGATCATGTCCAGCAAGTAGAACAGCGCAGTCGGAGCGTTTCCAATTGCCACAACGGAACCTTCGAGCCGGTCACGCAACAACTCGAACCCGGCAACACTCCGGGTGTTCCCGAGCGACGCGGCCAACGAGGGAACCCGGGGATCGCCCAGCATGCAAACAACATCATTGTCCGCGGGCAAGCGCTTGCGGGTCACCCCGGCGGCGACCATCTGGGCGTCACAAAGAATCGGAGCCCCGCCTCGAAGGGCGGCCCGTGCCGAGGCAACGACTTTCGGCGAGTAGGAGATGTCGGAAACGAGGTCGACCATGCCACACGCGTGCACCATCCGGACCGCGACCTGCGCGACGTCCGGAGGCAGGCCGCTGAGATCCGCCTCAGCGCGGATCGTGGCGAAGGACTGGCGGTAGATCTCAGCGCCGTCCCGGATGTAGCCGGTCACCCATTCCTCCGATATCCCTCGCCTGTGGCGATCATTTCCACCACGTGCCCCGCCGGTCGACCGCACCGCCGCTCACACCCCGACCAGTGCACCGGCACGTCCTCAGTGCGATTCCGCACCCACGCAGCCGCGTCCGCCTGCACGTCGGCAAGGGATTTCGCGCAACCGGGCCGGCCCGTGCACGCGGTCACCCCGAGCCACGGCGACCGCGGATCGGTGATCAGGCCGGTGTCGGCCTGCCCAGGCACGACGACGCTACGCCAAGGAGTGATCCGAACCCAGGGTGCGATGTCACACAACACATCCGCTTGCTTTCGGGTGAGCCGTCCCAACGGAACCCCGGCCACAGTCAGATCGCCGGCCTGCCCGATCGGAGTCGCAACCGGTGGCGGGACTGAGATCAGATCGGCTCCGGGCGTACCCAGAGTGGAAGCAATCCGCCGAACCCCATCAGGAACCTCACTGATCCGCCAGGCAACGCCACGGATCGCCAGGAACTCCGACGCCGCCACGATCACCGCAGGCACCGGATCCGCGAACCGCAACCCGGTGTCGGTACCGGCGAGCAGCAAAGCGTTGCCGTGCAGCCCGATATCCCCGCCAAGACCGCTCACATCACCGCGACCATCGTCCACAGTGATCAGGAACCGCCCGGGTAACCCGGCCAGCGAAGGCTCCGCGCACAACGCGCGGTCCAAGGAATCCACCAAGTGTTGATCATCACCCAGGGGCGAGGCGATGATGTTGCGCACACGTTCATGGCTCAAAGACGGCAGAAGCCCTGCTTGCCACAGCCGGTCTGCCAGCTCGACCTCGGCCCCCGCTGCCAGCCCCCGGATCTGGATGTTGGCTCGCGAGGTCAGCTCCAGGCCACCGCTGCCCAACTCGGCGGAAGCCGTGGCAAGCACGCTGAGCTGGGCATTTGTCAGCGTTCCGCCGGGGACACGGACACGCGCCAAGCCGCCGTCCGCCGCCTGGTGCACGGCGATCGCGCCGGGACAGGCGTCCGGGCGCGATCGGTCAGCTGAGGCGGGCACGCGCCGGATGTTACGTCAGGGTGTACCGCGCTGATGGGCCTCACGGGTGAGGTGGCAGCCGGTGGTCAGGCTCAACGTGGTGTTCACGGCTGTGCCGAACCACAACTCGGCGCCGTAGTCGTTGCCGAACGTGACCTCGTGGTCGCTGGGCCGGTCGACGACAGTGCCCTGCCGGTTGAACCCGTACCGGCCGGCGATCGACTTGACCAGCTCCAGCGCCTCGGCCCATTTGGCGTCCGGCAGGTTGCCGGGTGAGCGGCCCGAGCTGAAGCGGCGTTTCTCCGCGCCCGGGATGTTCTGGAAGTCGCCGCCGCACGCCGACCCCGTGTACGCCTCGCCCTTGCCGGGCTCCCACGGCGCGATGCCGATCCGGCTGACCAGCTCAGCGCGGATCTCGTCGAGCATCTTGCGGGCGTCCGCCTCGGTCTGTTCGAGGTCCGGCCGCTTGCGCAGCTCGGCGTACGCCTCGTCCTTCGACATGGAGCCACCTTTCGAATCGCATGCTCCGGCGAGCAGGACAAGCGTGCAGAGCAGAGCGAACAATCGCATCAATACGTCCCTGGAATCGGCCAGGACAGGACATCGCCGGCACCCCGGCCGCTGTCGTGCACGGCACGTTCGGGCATCCCGCCGACCACGACACTCATGTTGTACTGACTGGTGCTCCTGTCGTCCATGTAGGCGCTGTGCCCGGTGGACTCGCTCAGATGACGGCCGTCGGGCAGGGTCGTCTCCCTGGCGGACACGTGGCCCATGCCGTCCATGTGACTGGGGTCGATCCCGAAGTAGCCGAGGTCGCCGACCGGGTCGTTGCGGGCCTCGATGTAGTACGCGTTGCCGGTCGGGACGTTGATCTTGTCGACATCGCTGGTGCCGAGCCCTGGTGAGCCGTAGAACACGGCGTTGTCGACGCCGGTGTTCTGCTGCAACGCGATTCCGGTCGTGGTGGAGCCGTAGGAGTGGCCGAGCGCGGTCAGGTTCGGGTCCTTGTCCCGCGACGCGTCGATCCCGTTGAGGAACGGCGCGAGCTTCTTGGCGCCTTCCTGCGCTGAGTGGTCGCTGGCCACGGTGTTCTCGTCGAAGAGCACGCCACCGACGCTCAACTGTGGGGCTTGGTAGCCGATCCACGTGACCGTCGCGACCGTGCCCTCCTTGCCGTAGCGCTCCAGCTCCTCCTGGGTACGCAGCTGCAACTGCTGCATGGAGTTGTCGTAGCCGTCCATGCTGCCGTTGACCGTCGACGTCAGGCCGGGCGTGAACACGGCGACGTGGTCGGCTGTGTCGATGTTGCCGTTGGCGATCGCGGCCTCGGCACGTTCGTTCGACATGTTCAGCAGCAACAGCTGGCGCTCACCGGGCTTGTTCAGGGTCGACTCGATCTTGTTCAGCGAGTCCAGCTTGGCGTTGACCTGGTCGAGTTCGGCGTCGGCGTTGGTGAACGTGCCGCCGAACCAGTTGTCGTCCAGGTCTGCTTCCAGCTCACGCTTGCGGGCCTCGAGCTTGGCGCGTTCGTCGTCGAGCCGGTTGCGGTTAGCCTCGTCACGGGCCTCGCCGGGCACGCCGTCGAGGTTGCCGATCCAGTCCGGGTGGTCCTTGATGAGCTGGGCACGTTCCGCGTCCGACAGCGAGTCCCACCAACCCGCGTTGTCCCAAGGAGATCCGCCTTTGGGCGGCTCCAGTGTGGACAGCCCGCCCTGTTTGGCGCCCGCGTCCAGCGCGGCTTGCAGGGAGGTGGCGCCCTGGTCGTCGATCTGGCCGCGTTCGGCCTTGCTCAGGATCGCGGTCAGGTCGGCGTCGATGTCGTTCGCACGGCGTAGCGCCTGCTCGACGCGGTCCACCAGCTCGGTCTGGACCCGTTGCCGTTCCCGGAAGTACTCGTCGATGTGCTTCGGGTCGTGCACGGTCTCCGGCGCGTTGTCGACCACGGTGCCGTCGTCACGGATGATGAAGTGGTGGTGCTGGGCGATGTCGTCGGTTTCCTTCACCGCGTGCGACAGGGCTTCCACCGCGTCGGCGGCCTCGCCCATGCCACGGCGGACCGCGGCCACGCCGGCGACCAGCTTCTCCATCCGGTTGTTGAGGTCTTCACGCTTTTGGCGGGCGGCGTCGGCGGACTGCCCGGTCCAGCCCTGCGGGCTGCCGGACGCCGCGAGCTCGTCGCTCAGGCCGAGCAGCTCGTCACAGCGTTTGTTGAGGTCGCCGACCGCGGTGTCCAGCGGGCCGGAGTTCCATTTGCGGACATCGCCGTAGGCCACCATGTCGCTACCCCAACCCTTGGAAGTCGGCCCTCGCGGCTTCCTCGCTGGCGGCGTAGTGATCAGCCGCGGTCGACAGGTCCTTCGCGTAGCCGTTCGCGTCCGAGCTCCAGGCTTTCACCTGATCAGCCCAAGTTTTGGCCAGGGCGTCCGCGGCCGGGCCCGAGGTGCTGCCCGGCATGGCTGTGTCCACATCGTCGACCGCACCGCCCAGGTCGACCTTGCCCGCTGCCGCGGCCGCGTCACCCGCCGCGGTGGACGCCTTGCGCATCGACTCGATCACGACCTCGTAGCCCACGAGCGGACAATAACGGACTTCACACTCTCCAGCCGGTCTTTCGGGCAAACGAGACCCGGTCAGCGGGTATGGTCAGTCCGAACGGCGTGTCAGGAGGAAACCGGTGTGAGTCCGGTGCGGTCCCGCCACTGTCACCAGGGCGACCTGGGAGCCAGATACTCCTGCGCGGTGTCCCTGCGTCTCGGGGCGAGGACCTCGGGGGAGTGGAGTGTGCTGCGTGATCCTGCTGCTGTCGACCTCTGACACCGACTTGCTGTCCGCCCGTGCCAGCGGCGCCGGCTACCGGTTGGGCAACCCGGCCCGGCTCGGTGTCGACGACCTGCCCGAGCTGGTCGACGGCGTCGACCTCGTGGTTGTCCGCATCCTTGGCGGCCGCCGTGCCTGGGAGGAAGGCCTGGACGCGCTGCTCGCCGGGCCGCGTCCGGTGGTCGTGCTCGGCGGGGAGCAGCAGCCCGACGCGGAGCTGATGGAGCTGTCTTCGGTGCCCGGCGGCGTGGTCGCCGAGGCGCACGCCTACCTGGCGCACGGCGGGCCCGCGAACCTCACCGAGCTGTTCAACTTCCTCTCCGACACCGTGCTGCTCACCGGTCTCGGATTCGCGCCACCGGAGCCCACGCCCACCTGGGGCCTGCTGGAGCGCTCGACCACGGGCACAGGGCCTGTCGTGGCGGTCCTGTACTACCGCGCCCACCACATGGCCGGGAACACGGCTTTTGTGCACACGTTGTGTGACGCGATCGAAGAGGCAGGCGGCCAAGCGCTGCCGGTCTACTGTTCGTCGCTGCGTACCGCCGAGCCCGAACTGCTTGCCACGCTGGGCAAAGCGGACGCGCTCGTGGTGACTGTGCTGGCAGCGGGCGGCACCAAACCTGCGGCCGCGTCGGCCGGTGGTGACGAGGACGCGTGGGACGTCGGCGCGCTCGCCGCCCTGGATGTGCCCATCCTGCAAGGACTTTGCCTGACGTCGAGCCGCGCGAGCTGGGATGAGAACGACGACGGGCTCTCCCCGCTGGACACCGCGACTCAGGTCGCGATCCCGGAGTTCGACGGCCGGATCATCACGGTTCCGTTCTCCTTCAAGGAGATCGACCCCGACGGTCTGACGGTGTACGTGGCCGACCCGGAGCGCGCTGCACGAGTCGCGGGCATTGCCGTGCGGCACGCGGCGCTGCGGCACATCCCACCGGCCGAGCGTCGGATCGTGATCATGCTCTCGGCGTACCCGACCAAGCACTCCCGGATCGGCAACGCGGTCGGCCTGGACACCCCGGCGAGCGTGGTCCGGCTGCTGACCGCGATGCGGGAACGCGGTTACGACGTGGGCGACCTGCCAGGCCTGGATTCGCTGGACGGCGACGCCCTGATCCACGCGCTGATCGCGGCAGGCGGGCAGGACGCGGACTGGCTGACCGAGGAGCAGATCAGCGGCAACCCGATCCGGATCTCGGCGGCCCGCTACCGCGAGTCCTACTCGAAACTCCCACAGGACGCGCGTGCGCAGATCGAGCAGCACTGGGGCCAGGCGCCCGGTGAGCTGTTCGTCGATCGGTCGTCCGATCCGGACGGTGAGATCGTGCTGGCTGCCCTGCAGGCCGACAACATTGTGGTGATGGTCCAGCCGCCGCGCGGGTTCGGCGAGAACCCGATCGCGATCTACCACGACCCGGACCTGCCGCCCAGCCACCACTACCTGGCCGCGTACCGCTGGCTGGCCGAAGAGTTCGGCGCGCACGCGATGGTGCACGTCGGCAAGCACGGAAACCTCGAATGGCTGCCGGGCAAGACCGTCGGCATGTCCGCCGGATGCGGCCCGGACGCGGCGCTCGGCGACATCCCGTTGATCTACCCGTTCCTGGTCAACGACCCCGGCGAGGGCACACAGGCCAAGCGCCGCACGCACGCCACACTCGTCGACCACCTGGTGCCGCCGATGTCCCGGGCCGACAGCTACGGCGACATCGCACGCCTGGAGCAGTTGCTCGACGAGCACGCGAACATCGCCGCGATGGACCCGGCCAAACTGGCGGCTGTCCGGGCCCAGATCTGGACCTTGATCCAGGCGGCCAAGCTGGACCATGACCTGGGCCTGGAGGATCGGCCGCACGACGCCGAGTTCGACGACTTCCTGCTGCACGTAGACGGCTGGCTCTGCGAGATCAAGGACGTGCAGATCCGTGACGGCCTGCACGTCCTGGGCGCCGCACCCGAGGGCGAGGCTCGCGTCAACCTGGTGCTGGCGATGCTGCAGGCCCGGCAGATGTGGGGCGGTCAGGTCGCCGCGCTGCCCGGCCTGCGCGAGGCGCTTGGTTTGTCCGAAAAGGACTCCGACCGCACCGCGACCGACACTGTCGAGGCGGTCGCCCGAGCGCTTGTCCAGGGCATGGAGGACGCCGGCTGGTCGGCCTCGGCCGCTGCTGGTGTCGTCGCTGAGGTGCTTGAGCGTTCGGACGACGTGGTCACCGAGATCCTCCGGTTCGCGGCCGTCGAGGTCGTGCCCAGGCTGGCCCGGACCACCGACGAACTGGACCACGTCCTGCACGCGCTGGACGGCGGCTACATTCCGGCCGGGCCGAGCGGGTCGCCGTTGCGTGGTCTGATCAACGTGCTGCCGACCGGCCGCAACTTCTACTCGGTCGACCCGAAGGCGGTCCCGAGCAGGCTCGCGTGGGAGACCGGCCAGGCCATGGCCGACTCGCTGCTCGCGCGCTATCGCGAGGACACGGGGGAGTGGCCGCCTTCGGTCGGACTGTCGATCTGGGGCACGTCAGCGATGCGGACGGCCGGTGACGACATCGCCGAAGTGCTTGCGCTGATCGGTGTCCGGCCTGTCTGGGACGACCAGTCCCGGCGGGTGTCGGGCCTCGAAGTGATCCCGCTGGCGGAGCTGGGCCGTCCCCGGATCGACGTGACCGTGCGGATCAGTGGTTTCTTCCGGGATGCGTTCCCGCACGTGGTGGCGTTGCTGGACGACGCCGTGCTGATGGTCGCCGCGCTAGACGAGCCGCTGGACAAGAACTTCGTCCGCGCGCACGTGCAGGCTGACCAGCAGGAACACGGCGACTCGCGTCGTGCGACCATGCGGATCTTCGGGTCCAAGCCGGGTGCGTACGGTGCCGGGCTGTTGCCGCTGATCGACAGCCGGAACTGGCGTGACGACGCCGACCTGGCCGAGGTCTACGCGGTGTGGGGCGGTTACGCCTACGGCCGGGACCTGGACGGAGTCCAAGCACGCCAGGACATGGAGACGTCATACCGGCGGATCGCGGTGGCAGCAAAGAACATCGACACACGTGAGCACGACATCGCCGACTCGGACGACTACTTCCAGTACCACGGTGGCATGATCGCGACAGTGCGGGCGTTGACCGGCAAGGCCCCGGCGGCGTACGTCGGCGACAGCACCCGGCCCGACGCGGTGCGCACCAGGACACTCAACGAGGAGACCACGCGGATCTTCCGGGCCCGGGTGGTCAACCCGAGATGGCTCGCGGCCATGCGGAAACACGGCTACAAGGGCGCTTTCGAACTCGCGGCCACAGTGGACTACCTGTTCGGCTACGACGCCACAACCGGAGTGGTGGCCGACTGGATGTACGAGCAGTTGGCCGCGAGTTACGTCCTCGACCCGGAGAACCAGAAATTCCTGGCCGAGTCGAATCCCTGGGCACTGCACGGCATTTCCGAGCGTCTGCTGGAAGCCGCCGACCGCGGCATGTGGCAGCACCCCGAGCAGAGCACCTTGGACGCTCTGCGGTCGGTGTACCTGAGCACAGAAGGTGATCTAGAGGCCGGGACCTGACGGTTCCCGTTCGGCTCGTTTCCAGTCGATCAGCACTTGTTCCGGTGTGTCCGGGTCGACCACGACCGGTATCGACGCGCCGGGGCGGAGCATGCCGACGAGGTGGTACGGCGGCGCGTTGCGGACGGTCACCGGATACTCCGGCAATTCGTCGACGGTGACCGACATCCCGATCCGCAGCACCTGGCGGCCGTTGATGCTGGAGCTGGTCGAGTCGATCGACTCGACGGTCGCCCTGGCCGCGATGCCGTGGTCCACGAGCCGGTTCACTTTTCGCACGTGCCGCGCCACCAGGAACGCGACGATCAGGCAGATCGGTCCCCACGGGCTGAGTGACAGCGATGTGACCCATAGTCCGCGCGGCACGTCGGCGACCTGGCAGACCAGGAGGAAACCGAGCAGCAGGACACCGGCTACCGCCAGCACCGTCGGCCCGAGGTAGCTTTTGCGTGGCAGGCTTGTCTCCATACCTGTCATGGAAGCAGGACCGCCCGGGCATTTCACCGGAATGTTCCGGAAGTCCGCCCTATCGTGCCGGGCGCGTGTAGCGATGTTTGACGCCAATGGGAAAGTACTCGGGGTCGCCCGCCGGGCACAGCATCACTTCTGGGAGCTGTTGTCGGGGCGGAGTGCCGGCGTGGCCTCTCAGGCCTTCGAGATCCTCTCTTGCTTGGCGAGGACGCGGATCGCCTGGAGAGCCTGCGGTTGGCGGCCGGCGATCGGTTGGCCGAGGACATTCACTCCGGTCGGTCGGGACCGATCTCCCGTTCCGCCGTCTTCCAGTCGATCAGCACAAGTTTCGGCGCGTCCGGGACGGCCACCACCGGTATGGACGCGCCGGGGTGAAGCAGGCTCACGAGGTGGGATGGCGGTGAGTCGCGGACAGTCACCTGGTACTTCGGCAGTTCGCCGACGGTGACCGACATGCCTATCCGCAGTTCTCGCCTGCCGTTGACGACCTTACGGGTCGTGTCGATCGAGGTGACAGTCGCCCTGGCGGTGACACCGGATCGCGCCAGCCGGTGCAGCTTGCCGACCTGCCAGGCTATCACTCCGCCGATGGCCAGGCTGACCGAACCAAACGGGTTGATGATTATCCCGATGGTCTTGGTCTCCTGCGACACGTCGCTGAGAAGGATGACGAGATACGATCCGGTCAGCAGCGTGCCCAGCGTGAGAAGACCGATCGGCAACAGCCAGGCCTTCGGCGGGATACCCGGGCGATCGGCGTCCATGTGGACATGGAACCAGGCCAGCCGCCTGTTTCAGTAGTGTCCGCCCTATCGGGCAGGCCGGGTGGACCGGTGTTTGATGCCAATGGGAAAGTATTCCGGGTCACCGGGTGGCCGCAGCACGACTTCGGGCAACTGCCGCTCGGCCGGGACGTAGTGTGCGAACTCGCTGTTGAGCCGTAGCAGCTGGTCCCGGATCGACTCGGCGAGCACGGCTGGATCACCTTGCTTGTCCTTGGCCAGCTCGACTGTGATCCGCAGTTTCAGGTTCCGGTCTGCGTCCTCGTACGTCTCCAGCACGAACTTCCCGGTCACCCAGTCGCTGATGCCCGGCTGTTCCAGCCCGACGGTCACGTTCTCGGGGTAGATGTTCGCGCCGAAGAACGACACCGTGAACAAGGACCTGCCGAACACGAACACGAACGGCGTTCCCGGCCCGTTGACCGGGGTGAAACCGTTGCGGGTACAGAAGTCCAGCATGTCCTGGTGCGGGATTACGCCGCCCTCGTCGGCGATGTGATACCGGATCAATGGCACCCCGTTGTCGCCGGAGAACAAGAGTGTTCCATTGTGGACCTCGAAGAACCGGCTCGCCGGGTCGTACTGGACCAGCGTCGGCAGCCGCGAATCGCCGAACAGGTCCCTGGCCAGGTCCGGTTTCCCGGCCAGGAACCGCCTGATCGACACCGACTGCGGCGTCTCGTTGCCCAGGACACCGGCATCCGCTGTGCCGTAAAGGGATGCCATGCCGCGCACGGGGTCCTGGACACCGCCGCGAGAGGCCACGAGATCCCGCCATTCCTCGCTGAACACCTCGCCCGCGAACACCATCTTGATGTCGTGGTCCGCCCAGCCGGTGCCCGAGTCGATCACGTCCTTGACGAACGGCGGGTACCCCAGCAGGACGACCTGGTCGAAATGGGGCGCCAGTTCCGGGAAGACCCGCAGGATCTCGGCCTTGTTGTTGCCCGGAGCCACTGTCGTGACCGGGAAACCCCGCTCGGCCAGATGCCGGACGCACGCCAGCGTGAACAGACCGCCGACCCACGTACCCAACGGGAAGCACACGATCGCCAGCGTGCTCTTGCGGTCCGCGCCGAACTCTCGGAACACCTGCTCGAACCGTTCGCTGATGTGCAGTTCGTCGCTGGTGGACCGAGGCCAGATGGTGGGCGTTCCGGACGAACCGGACGACACCGCGATCATGTCGCCGATCCGGCCGTCCCGGCACAACTCCGGCAGCGGATACCGGCTCTGATAGGTGGCCTTCGACGTCATGGGCAACACCTGGAAGTCCGTCAGTGTCCTGACCGATCCAGGGTCGACCCCGTGCTCACCCAGGAACTTCGGATACGCCGGCACCGACGCCACGACATCGTGGAAGAACGCGACCACATCATCCATACCCGCGATTGTCACCCATCAGGCTGCCCGAACCGGATCGCCAGTCCGTCCAGCAGCGACCGCAGCCCCAGTTCGAACAAGTCGTCCAGGACCAGGTCGTAGCCCTCCACCGACAGCGTGCCGAGCATCCCGGCGAACGTGGGGTAGCGGCCCATGCCGGTCACCGCCTGCAACGCGCCCTCGTGGGCGTCCATCCACTGGTCCTCCGACAATCCGGACATGCTGAACGCCTGCTGCTCACGTTCGAGGTGGATCGCGATTCCCTGGATATAGCTGAAGAACAGCACGTGCAGGTCGCACAGGGCGGCCGCGCTGAGCCCGAAACCGGACAGTGCGGCGAGTGCCCACTCGGCGTGCACGGCGAGGTTCGGCAACGGCATCGGGCGGGTGATCGGGCCGAGCTGGGCCAGCCACGGGTGCCGCCGGTACAGCGACCACAGGGTCCGTGCGCCGATTTCCAGGCAGGCACGCCAGTCTGCAGGCGCCTTCGCCGGGTAGCCGCGCTCCCCGAACGCGGCGTCGGCCATCAGGACGACCAGTTCGTCCTTGCTTCTCACGTGCCGGTAGGGCGCCATCGCTGTGATGCCGAGCCTGGCCGTGACGCTGCGCATGGACAACGCCGCCAGGCCTTCGGCATCGGCGATCTCGATGGCAGTTCGTACCAGCCGTTCGCGGGTCAGGTCCTGGTTTCGAGGCGTCGGCAGACGAACAGACTGAGGTTGTTTCGGAGCGGCACGTTTCGCGTCCGCGACCACGAAGCCGGAGCGGGGTTCGGCGCGCACCAGCCCGGCCTGGCTCAGCGTGTCCAGTGCCTTGGCCGCGGTCGCCGTGGCCACGCCCCACTCGGCGGCGATCTTGCGGACTGAGGGCACCTTGGCGCCGGGCACCAGTTCGCCCTGTGTGATCCGCCGCCGGAGTTCGTCGGCGATGCCAAGGTAGCGAGGTTCCGGCGGCATGCGCACTCCCAGTCTGTGCTAGCACAGATTATCGTCTGTACTAGGTCAGTTTTGGCACGGCGTCCCAGCTTAATGCCAATGTATGCGGCGTAGCGTACAACTCATCAAATGGAGCAGTCATGCGGAACGTCCTCGTCTCGGGAGCCGGAGTCGCCGGTTCGGTCCTGGCCTACTGGCTGACTCGGAACGGTTTCTCGGTGACCGTCGTGGAGCGGTCACTCGATCTACGACAGGGCGGTCAGGCGGTCGACGTCCGTGGCGTCGCGCTCGAGGTGATGGGCCGGATGGGACTCGGCGAGCAGATGCGGGCGGCGCGCACCCGGATGCGCGGAATGTCCATGCTGGACAGTGACGGCAACGAGCTGTTCCGCTCGGAGGAGCGCACGATCAGCAGCGGACGGCTCGACAGCGAGGACGTCGAGTTGCTGCGCGAAGACCTGACCGCGATGGTGTACGAGGCGACCAAGCACGAGGTGGAGTACCTCTTCGGCGACTCGATCACCGCTCTGTACCAGGAGAAGCACGGCGTCCGGGTCGAATTCGAGCGTGCAGGCTTCCGGACCTTCGACTTCGTCGTCGGCGCGGACGGGTCACATTCCGCCGTGCGCAGGCTCGCCTTCGGCCCGGAGCACGAGTTCGTGCGGCACCTCGGCCAGTATCTGGCGATCTTCCCGGCGGCCAACTTCCTCGAGCTGGACAACTGGCAGATGTGGATCCAGGACCGGGCCACCGGCGCGGGCGGCGGCATCTATCCCGTGCGGGACAACACCGAACTGCGAGTCACGCTCGGCTTCGTGTCCGAGCCGGTGGACTACGACCACCGCGACATCGAAGGACAGAAACAGATGGTCGCCGACCGGCTCGCCGGCCTGCGCTGGGAAATGCCGAAACTCCTCGCCGCCATGACCGGCGCACCGAACTTCTACTTCGACGCCATGGCCCAGATCCACATGGAGAACTGGAGCACCGGCCGCATCGCACTGGTCGGTGACGCGGGCTACTGCGCCTCAGTACTGTCCGGGCAGGGCACCAGCCTCGCCCTCGTCGGCGCCTACATACTCGCGCAGGAGCTGGGCCGCAATGCCAGCCACACAGCCGCCTTCGCCGCCTACGAACAGCGAATGCGCCCATTCGTGGCACTCAACCAGGCCCTGGCCACCGAGAACCCAGGCGGCCCCGCCTCCGAGGAGTCGATAGCCCACGCCAAGAACAGCATCTCCCTGGACGCACTCACCGAGGCGTGAAATCAGCCCGTGCACTGACGGCAGATATCAACCAGCCAACTGGACCGTCAATGAGTGCAATCCGTGGTTTTCCAAACACCGTACGTGCACGCCTGTCACTATGGGCGCACGCACGCGCCCTGCGTGCGACGGTGACAATCCATACGGGGGATATCGGAAAGTGGGAGACCACACGCAGGAATTCGCGGTCAACCCTGCGGCCGTTCGGGAGGGTGTGGCGCTGTGGCTCGATCCGGTCATCCACCGGCTCGGTGAGATCAACAATTCGTACGCCACAGCGAAGGAGACGGTTGAGCGGGGACGGTCAGGTGCGTCCGGCTGGGTGGTGAAGGGCACGGCGACGTGCGGGAAGCATCCATGTCGTTCTTCGGGCAGGTCAGTGCGTCGTTGCAGTTCCTGCGCATCGATCAGGGCCAGGTCATCGATTCACTGAACATGTACAAGGACATGCTCCTGAAGCACGTCGCGTGGGCTGAGCGTATGGACGCCGAGCAGGCGCAACGCTTCAACAACCTCGCCAACGAAATGCCGGAGGCGCGGTAACCATGGTGCTCCCTCCTGGCCGTCAGCCGATCCCATGGCCCGGTATCAACGCGACCACCGACCCGGTTCTCGCCAAGGCCGCAGCTGAACTGAACGCGTGGGTCGACTACCTGTCGCACCCCAAGACCAATGGCGGTCCGCGCATCTACCGGCCCGTACCCGGCCGCGAACTCACGCCTGACATGGGCACCCGTCACGACATACCTTCGCCGAGGGCAGTCGATACGGAGGCAGATCCGAATTACCACGTCGTGTCCGTTCTGGAGGGCTACGCGGCAGACCCCAGCGAACTGTTCAAGGCCGCCGAGGCTGTCAGCGGCGTAAGCGAAACTGCCATTAACGAGGCGTACGCGGCCCTTACCCAGGGATGCTTCACTTTCCCGCCGCCAGCAACCCAATCACCAAGCGCCCCACCGCCTGGTAGAACTCCCGAAAGCCCGATTCGAGACGGGGACATGTATGGCGAGCTCGGTCAGATCCGGGTGGAATGGGTGAACATGCGCCTCAGCATAATCTCTCCCGAGGGCATCCACTCTCAGCTCTTCGAGAATGACCTCATCCGTTTCCAGATCTATGTGGAGAATGGGTACCTGCGGGTCGCTGAGCATCTGGTGAAGTACCGGGCGATCTTCCAGCAGGCCGGTGCGGACATGGCGAAGCTGATGGACGCTCTCACCCAGCGTTTCGCCTCTTACGGCCAAGGCAAGGGCATCAATATCGACCTGCGTTCGTTTCTGCTCACCGGACTGGTGGAAGTCGCCTGCGCAGTGATCACCGGTGGCCTGTCCACTGTGTTCAAGGTCAAGACCATTGCCGAAGTGGCAACCCAGATGGTCGGCGACGCTGGGAAGACGGCGAAGGACAATGGGCAGGAGACGAGCAACCCCATTGACGACCACCCGCTGATCGTCGACACCGTCAAGCAATACTTGGACGCGATGGCCAAAATCGAGCGAGACACTGCTTCGGCGATCAGCGGTCTCTCGCTGCATCTACACACGAAGGTCGTTCAGCTCGAACAGGATCGGCGATACGTGAACCGGCTCACCGAAGTCAACTCCAACATGGCGCCGCAGTTCCTCGACTACGCGCAGGGGTGGCGAGCATGATCGCACGTCGGCGATTGATCGCGGCGGTTTGCGTCGTGGTGTTTGCCGGGCTCCTCGCTGCCTGTAGTGATGGTGGTGGTGCGGCACCGACCAGTCCGGCGTCAGCTACCACGCCGCCAGCCTCCAACACTACGACGTCCAGCGCGAAACTGTCGGCTGGTGTTCCGTCTGTGCGCGTTCCGCTTGATATCAAGGCGTTTGTCGCTGAGCCTTGCAAAGGCATCACCGAACCTCAGAAACGGGCGCTCAGCGAAAAGGGTGTCGTACTGCAGCCCGGGGCGCGGGATGATCGGGTATCTGTGCCGAACTGTTTTTTCGGCGATATCAACTATGGGCAAATGGGAATCTACGTCGCGTTGTCTTATAGGGAGGGCGAGGGGATCTCTGCGGTGTACGATAAACATGCCAAGGGTTTCTTGCCTGGGTATTGGGCGCCCGGAGAGATTGCCGGTTACCCGGTGGTGTATTACTCCAGCAATATGTCGCCCACGACTTGCGATGTCTCGATTGCCACCTCGGACACAAGCTACGCCGGTATCCGTTTGGACAGGTTTGACCGTTCGGTCCGCTTGGAGCCTTGGGAAACGGGCTCGTGCGCGGTTCTCCGTCCGATCGCGGAGGCGGTGCTGGACACGATCCGCAACCAGTAGAACGACACTGAGCGCCACGGCTGCGTTGCTGTGGCGCTCAGTGCGATCTGCTGTCAGGCGATAGGCCGGTCCGTGGGGGCGATGGGGGTGGGCAGGACTGTTCGGTTCATCAGGTAGGCGTCGACGCCTGCTGCGGCGGATCGGCCCTCGGCGATTGCCCAGACGATGAGGGACTGGCCGCGGCCCATGTCGCCCGCGACGAATACGCCATCGACGCTGGTGGCGAAGGACTCGTCGCGGGCGACATTGCCTCTGGGGTCGTAGGCGACCCCGAGATCGTTGAGCAGGCCTTCCTGCTGGGGGCCGACGAAGCCCATGGCCAGTGTGACCAGCTGGGCCGGGATCTCGCGTTCGGTGCCCTCGACCGGTACGAACTTCCCGGCGTCCATCTTGACTTCGACCAGCTTCAGCGATTCGACCTCACCGGTGGCCGAGCCGGTGAACTCCACTGTGGACACCGAGTAGATCCGGTCGCCGCCTTCCTCGTGTGCTGAGGAGACGCGGTAGATCATCGGGTAGGTCGGCCACGGGTGTGCCGCGGAGCGGGACTCCGGCGGGCGCGGCATGATCTCCAGCTGTGTCACCGAAGCAGCGCCCTGGCGGTGTGCTGTGCCGACGCAGTCGGCGCCGGTGTCGCCGCCGCCGATGACCACGACGTGCTTCCCCGCGGCGCTGATGGGGGAGCTTGCCAGGTCGCCGCGGGCGACTCGGTTCGCTGGTGGCAGGTACTCCATTGCCTGGTACACGCCGGAAAGCGTGCGGCCTGGGATCGGCAGGTCCCGGGCGGCGGTGGCGCCTCCGGCCAGGACGACCGCGTCGAACGAGGTACGCAGCTCGGTCACCGTGATGTCGACGCCGACGTTCACGCTGGTCTTGAACTGGGTGCCTTCGGCGCGCATCTGGTCCAGCCGGCGGTCCAGCCGCCACTTCTCCATCTTGAACTCGGGGATCCCGTAGCGCAGCAGGCCACCGATGGCGTCGGCTCGCTCGAACACGGTAACCAGATGCCCGGCGCGGGTGAGTTGCTGCGCGGCGGCGAGCCCGGCTGGGCCGGAACCGACGACCGCGACCTTCTTGCCGGTCAAGGTGGTGGGGACCTGTGGGGTCACCCAGCCTTCGTCCCAGGCCCGGTCGATGATGGAGATCTCGACGCGCTTGATGGTGACGGGATCGCCGTTGATCCCGACCACGCAGGCGGTTTCGCACGGCGCCGGGCACAACGTCCCGGTGAACTCCGGGAAGTTGTTGGTCGCGTGCAGCCGTTCGCTCGCCGCCAGCCAGTCCTGCCGCCAGACCAGGTTGTTCCACTCCGGGATGAGGTTGCCCAGCGGGCAGCCCTGGTGGCAGAACGGGATTCCGCAGTCCATGCAGCGCCCGGCCTGGCGCTGCGTCCTGTCGGTCGCGAAGTCCTCGTAGACCTCACGCCAGTCCTGCAGCCGCAGGAACACCGGGCGGGTGCTGGCGTTCTCCCGCGGTGTGGTGATGAAACCCTTGGGGTCAGCCATGAGCGGCCTCCATGATCGCCTCGTTCACGTCACGGCCATCCCGTTCGGCCCGCGCCCGCGCCGCCAGGACGCGCTTGTAGTCCTTCGGCATCACCTTCGTGAACCGTTCAGGGGCCCAGTCGACGAGCAGATCGTGCGCCACGACCGAATCGGTCTCGGCCAGGTGGCGTTCCACGGTCTCCCGTAGGAACACCAGATCCGCGTCGTCGAGCGGGTCGAGGTCGACCATCTCCCGGTTGACCCGGTGCGCGGCCAGATCCAGCACGTACGCGATACCGCCGGACATGCCCGCCGCGAAGTTGCGCCCGGTCTGGCCGAGCACGATCACCCGGCCGCCGGTCATGTACTCACAGCCGTGGTCGCCGACGCCTTCGACGACCGCCAGCGCGCCGGAGTTACGCACACAGAACCGTTCCCCGACCTTGCCGCGGATGAAGATCTCGCCCGACGTCGCGCCGTAGCAGATCACGTTGCCCGCGATGATGTTCTCCTCGGCCGCGAACGGCGCCGAGGGATCAGGCCGGACCGTGATCCGGCCACCGGACAGTCCTTTTGCGACATAGTCGTTCGCGTCACCGACAAGCCGCAGAGTCACGCCCTGCGGGATGAACGCGCCGAACGACTGGCCGGCCGTCCCGGTGAACGTCACGTCGATGGTGTCGTCCGGAAGCCCGGCACCACCCCAGATGCGGGTGACCTCGGAGCCGAGCATCGTGCCGACAGTCCGGTTGACGTTACGGACCGGCAGCTCCAGCCGGACCCGGTCACCGGACGCCAAGGCACCCTCGGCGAGCTGGATCAAAGTGTTGTCCAGAGCCCGTTGCAGCCCGTGGTCCTGCGCGACCGCCTGGTGCCGGACGGCCCGCGGCGGCAGCGAAGGCACGTGGAAGATCGGCGACAGGTCCAGCCCGGCCGCCTTCCAGTGATCCACCGCGGCCCGGGTGTCGAGCAGCTCGGCATGCCCGATCGCCTCGGCCATCGACCGGAAACCCAGCTGCGCCAGGTATTCCCGGACTTCCTGGGCGATGAACTCGAAGAAGTTCACCACGTACTCGGCCTTGCCGCTGAACTTCTCACGCAGCACCGGGTTCTGCGTGGCCACGCCGACCGGGCAGGTGTCCAGGTGGCAGACCCGCATCATGATGCAGCCCGACACGACCAGCGGTGCGGTGGCGAAGCCGAACTCCTCCGCGCCCAGCAGCGCGGCGATCATCACGTCCCGGCCGGTCTTGAGCTGGCCGTCGGTCTGCACGACGATCCGGTCACGCAACCTGTTGGCCAGCAACGTCTGCTGCGTCTCGGCCAGGCCGAGTTCCCACGGCCCACCGGCGTGCTTGATCGACGACAGGGGAGAGGCGCCCGTGCCGCCGTCGTGCCCGGAGATCAGCACGACATCCGCGTGCGCCTTGGAAACGCCCGCCGCGACCGTGCCCACACCGACCTCGGACACCAGCTTGACGTGGATCCGGGCCTGGGGGTTGGCGTTCTTCAGGTCGTGGATCAGCTGCGCCAGATCCTCGATCGAGTAGATGTCGTGGTGCGGTGGCGGCGAGATCAGCCCGACGCCCGGCGTGGAATGCCGGGTCCGCGCGATCCACGGGTACACCTTCGTACCCGGTAGCTGGCCGCCCTCGCCGGGCTTGGCGCCCTGCGCCATCTTGATCTGGATGTCGTCGGCGTTGACCAGGTACTCGCTCGTCACACCGAACCGGCCGCTGGCGACCTGCTTGATCGCCGAACGCCGCAGATCGCCGTTGGCGTCCACGGTGTAGCGGTCGGGATCCTCGCCGCCCTCACCGGTGTTCGACTTGCCGCCGATCCGGTTCATCGCGATCGCCAGGACCTCGTGCATCTCCTTGGAGATCGAACCGTAGGAGATCGCGCCGGTGGCGAACCGCCTGACGATGTCGCTGACCGGCTCGACCTCCTCGATCGGCACGGGTTCGCGGACCTTGAAGGCGAACAGGCCACGCAACGTCATCAGGTGCGCGGACTGCTCGTCCACCGCCCGCGTGTATTCCTTGAAGATCTCGTACCGGCCGCTGCGGGTGGAGTGCTGCAGCTTGAAGACCGTCTGCGGGTTGAACAGGTGCGGTTCGCCCTCACGACGCCACTGGTAGTCGCCGCCGGTCTCCAGCTCCCGGTGGCTCGGGCGGACGCCGTCGGCCGGGAACGCCTTGCGGTGGCGGTGTGCGACCTCGTCGGCCAGCACGTCGAAACCGACGCCGCCGAGCCGGGACGTGGTGCCCGTGAAGCACTCGTCGATGACCTCGCTGCCGAGCCCGATCGCCTCGAAGATCTGCGCACCGGTGTACGAGGCCACAGTGGACACACCCATTTTGGACATGGTCTTGCGGACACCCTTGCCCAGCGCCTTGATCAGGTTGCGGGTGGCGTGCTCGGACGTCTCCGCCAGCGACATCTCCTCGACACTGGCCATTGCCAGGTACGGGTTCACAGCCGCGGCGCCGTAACCGATCAGCAGGGCGATGTGATGCACTTCGCGTGCGTCGCCCGCCTCCACGATCAGCCCGACCTGGGTACGGGTCTTCTCCCGGACCAGGTGGTGGTGCACCGCACCGGTCAGCAGCAGTGACGGGATCGGCGCGCGGTTCTCGTCGACACCGCGGTCGGACAGGATGATCAGTCGGGCGCCCTGGAAAATTGCGTCCGACACCTCGCTTCTGATCTCCGAAAGCCGTCGGCGCAACGCTGCGCCGCCGCCGTGCACGTCGTAGGTGCCGTGCACGGTGAAAGCCTGGAACCCCGGCAGGTCTCCGTCGTCGTTGATGTGCACGATCTTGGCGAGCTCGTCGTTGTCCAGTACGGGGAACGACAACGAGATCCGCCGGCACGCGCTCGCGACGGTGGAGAACAGGTTGGGCTCGGACCCGATCGACGTCCGCAGGGACGTGATCAGCTCCTCCCGGATGGAGTCCAGCGGCGGGTTGGTCACCTGGGCGAACAGCTGGGTGAAGTAGTCGAACAGCTGCCGGGGCCGGCTGGACAACGGCGCCAGCGGCGAGTCGTTGCCCATCGAGCCGATCGGTTCGGCACCGGAGGCCGCCATCGGCCGCAGCAGGACGGTCAGTTCTTCCTCGGTGTACCCGAACGCCTGCTGGCGGCGTACCAGGGAGGCGTGTGTGGGTACCTCACGTTCCCGCGACGGCAGGTCTTCCAGCCGGATTACTCCGGCATGCAGCCAGTCGTCATACGGGTGCTCAGCCGCAAGCTGGCCCTTGATCTCGTCATCATCGATGATCCGCCCGGCCGCGGTGTCCACGAGGAACATCCGGCCCGGCTCCAGCCGGCCCTTGCGCACCACGGTCGCCGGATCGATCTCCAGCACCCCGGCCTCGCTGCCGAGCACGACCAGACCGTCCTCAGTGACCCAGTAACGGGCCGGACGCAGGCCATTGCGGTCCAGCACACCGCCGATGAGCGTGCCGTCGGTGAACGAGACCAGCGCGGGCCCGTCCCACGGCTCCATCAGGTTGGAGTGGTACTCGTAGAAGGCCCGGCGGGCCGGGTCCATCTCCTCGTGGTTCTCCCACGCCTCCGGGATCATCATCAGCACCGCGTGCGGCAGGCTGCGGCCGCCGAGATGCAGCAGCTCCAGCACCTCGTCGAAACTCGCCGAGTCGCTGGCGCCGCGGGTGATCACCGGGAAGATCCGCTCGATGTCGCCGTCGATCAGGTCGGTCGACAGCATCGACTCGCGGGCGTCCATCCAGTTCCGGTTGCCACGCAACGTGTTGATCTCGCCGTTGTGCGCCACGTACCGGTACGGGTGGGCCAGCGGCCAGGACGGGAACGTGTTGGTGGAGAACCGGGAGTGCACCAGGCCGATCGAGCTCTTGACCCGGGAGTCGGTCAGGTCCGGGAAGAAGCGGTCGACCTGGGTCTCGGTGAGCATGCCCTTGTAGACGATCGTGCGCGACGACAGGCTCGGGAAGTACACGTCCACCGCGTGTTCGGCCCGTTTGCGCACCACGAACGCCAGGCGCTCCAGCTCCAGCCCGGACAAGCCGTCGGCGGCGATGAAGAGCTGGCTGAAGTACGGCATTGTCGTCTTGGCCGTGGGGCCGACGTGTTCGGTGTCCACGGGCAGTTCGCGCCAGCCCAGGACCCGCGCGCCCTCCTCGGCGACGACGGCTTCGATTCCGGCGACGACCTCGGCTCTCGCGGCCTGCTCCACGGGCAGGAACGCGGTACCGGCCACGTAGTCGCCGGCCGGCGGCAGAGCGAAGTCCACCACGCCGGCGAAGAACTCGTGCGGTACCTGGATCAGCAGGCCGGCGCCATCACCGGTGTCTGGTTCCGCGCCGCGAGCCCCGCGATGCTCCAGATTTCGCAACGCGATCAGGGCTTTCGCCACGATGTCGTGATTCTTGCGGCCGGCGAGATCTGCGACGAACGAGACGCCACAAGCGTCGTGCTCGAACTGCTCGTCGTACAGGCCCTCGGTCTGATGGCGGGTCACAGCAGCGGCCCTCCCAGGGATCGAATGGGGCTGGTGCCGCACGTCGTTGTGCGAAAAGGGGTGCTGCGGTGTTCCGGATATCGGGACAATATGCAGCGCAGGGCGGGTACCCGGGGTCATCCGGGGTTCTCGTGACAGTAATGTGAACACACGGTTATGCCTGATGTCACGTGGCAAATCCCACGTGACCGTTGACAGCTGCCCGCGGCGGGCGTGTTCGCGGTCTCATTCCACGATGTGGACTCTGGCCAAGTGTCCCGGTTGTCCGTAGCATCCCCCGCATCCCCATCGTGATCGGGGATGTTGTCCGGCGCGTGATTGAAACGTTTCAACCCACTGGTGTCGTTGAGATGTGCACGGAGGACTGCAATGAGCGAGGGTATGAACCGTCGTGTCTTCTTACAGGGAACAGCGATGAGCGCCGGTGCGTTGGCCGGCCCTGGCCGCGTGATCGGACCTCAGCGGGTGTGGGTCGAGCAGACATCAGCCGAGTACGCAGTCAGGTTGCTGGGCACGGATGTCCTGCAGCCCAGGCTGTCCTGGGTGCTCGGTTCGGACGCGCCTGGTGCCCGCCAGACGGCCTACCAGATCCGGGTGCACGGAATCTGGGATTCTGGCAAGGTTTCCTCGGCCAAGTCGGTCGCTGTCCCCTACGCCGGCCCGCCTTTGCGGCCACGTACCCGGTATGACTGGCAGGTCCGGGTCTGGGACGAACTCGACCGGCCGTCGGAGTGGGGACCGGCGGGCTGGTGGGAGACCGCGTTGCTCGGCAGCGCCTGGCAGGCCCAGTGGATCGGCGCTCCCGCACCCGAAGCGCCGCCGGGACTGCAAGGCGCGTCGTGGATCTGGACCGCGGCCTCGCCGCCAGGGACACGGTGGTTGCGTGGCTCCTTCGAACTGCCTGCGACTGTGTCCGGGGCACGGATCGTGGCCACGGCCGATGACGACTTCACACTTTTTGTCGGCGGGCAGCAGATCCTGCACGCGCCCGAGGCGACCGACAGCTGGAGAACCGGACTGACCGCGCAGTTGCCGGAGCTGTCCGGGCGGGTCGTGATCGCGGCCGTCGCGACCAACCGGGGCGTGGCGGGCTCGACGAATCCGGCGGGACTGCTCGTGCGGGTGGTCTCGGCGACCGGGGAGCAACTGGCGGTCACCGGACCTGGCTGGAAGGTTGCGGAAACCGAGCAACCTGGTTGGCAGCGGCCGGAATTCGATGACAGTGCGTGGACTGCGGCTACCGTCATCGCACCGTACGGTCAGGGTGCCTGGGGCAGTGGAGTGACTGTGCTGGTTCCCGAGGCTCCAGCTCCTTTGCTGCGCAAGGAGTTCACGCTGAGCAAGCGCGTCAGCAAGGCGCGGCTGTACATCAGCGGCCTGGCCTACTACGACGCCACGGTCAACGGAAAGCGTGTCGGTACTCAAGTACTCGACCCGGGATTCACCGATTACGACGAAACCGTGCTGTACGCGACACATGACGTGACCAGTCAGGTCACCCAGGGTGGCAACGCGCTCGAAGTACTGCTGGGCCGGGGTTTCTACGGCATGACCACACCGAACGTGTGGAACTGGCACAAAGCGACCTGGCACGGCGAACCGCGGCTGCTCGCCCAGCTGGAGATCGACCACCCGGACGGCACCCGTACGACGATCGCCACCGGCCCGGACTGGCGGCTGGCCGAGAGCCGGATCGTGTCGAACTCCCTGTACGCGGGGGAGACCTACGACGCCCGCAAGACCCTGACCTGGCGGCAGGCGCAGGTCCTGCCCACTCCCAAGGGGACAGTGGTCGCCCAGCAGCACGAGCCGATCGAGATCATCGAAACCGTGCCGGCCACGATCACCGAACCGCGTCCAGGCGTGTACCTCGCCGACCTCGGCCGGACCATCGCCGGTTGGACGCAGCTGACTGTCCGTGCGCCGGAGGGAACTGTGGTCCGGCTGCAGCACGGCGAGAAGCTGGACGCGAGCGGGAATGTGGTCTGGCAGAACGGGCACGTGCCCGGCAGGCACCAGACCGACGAGTACATCTGTGCCGGCAAAGGCGTGGAGACTTGGGAGCCCAAGTTCTCCTACAAGGGGTTCCGGTACATCCAGGTGACCGGTGCCCGGCCGGACGCCCTGCACGGCAAGGTCGTGCAGAGCAAGGTCCCGGACACGGGCACTTTCCGTTGCTCGGAGCCGTTTTTCGAGCGCCTGGACCGGGCGATGAGCCGCACTCTGCGTAACAACATGCACGGCATCCCCACCGACACCCCGATGTACGAGAAGAACGGCTGGACGGGCGACGCCCAGCTCGGTGCGCCGGTGATGATGTACGCGTTCGGCGCCGCACGTTTCCTTTCCAAGTGGCTCAACGACCTTGCCGACAGTCAGACCAGCGCGGGTGCGCTTCCGGTGATCGTGCCGAGCGGCAGCTGGGGCTATCAGGAGGCAGCGCCTTCGCCGGAATGGACCACGGTGTATCCGTTCCTGCTGCGCGAGATGTACCGGATCTACGGCGACGACAAGATCGCCGCGGAGCACTGGCCGGCGGTGACCAAGTACCTGGACTGGGAAATCGGCCGCCTGCAGAACAATCTCGCGATCACCGCGCTCGGTGACTACCTGCCACCTGGCTACGGCGGCAACCCGCCCGAGGACACACGGCTGACTGCGACCGCGTACCTGTACCGCGCATTGACCGACATAGCGGAGCTCGGCGATCTGTTGGGCCATAGCGAAACCTCCGCACGCTATCGCGCGGTCGCGAACAACTGCCGTACTGCCCTGAACGCGACTTTCTTGCGAGACGGCCGTTATCGCACGGACAAGGACCCGGACTACCGGCAGACGTCCAACGCGATCCCGCTGATGTTCGGCCTGGTCCCGTCGGGCTCGGTCCGCCAGGTTGTGGAGAACCTGGTGGCGGACATCAGAACACGGGGAAACCACCTGAACACAGGCGCTCTGGGGACCAGCGTGCTGCTGCGAGTGCTGACCGCGCACGGGTACGCAGACGTCGCCTACGCGGTGGCCACGCAGCGCACCTACCCCAGTTGGGGCTACTGGTTCGACAACGGCGCCGACACGATGTGGGAGATGTGGCCGCTGGACTCACGCTCGCGTGACCACTACTTCCAGGGCACGGTCGTGCAGTGGTTGTACGAGAACGTCGCAGGTCTGCGGCCAGGTGACGCCGGCTATCAGCGGTTCACCGTCAAGCCGGACGCACGGGTCGGCGTGAACTGGGCGCAGACGTCGATCAGGACCGTGCGGGGCTTGGCTTCGGTGGCCTGGAACCGGGTGGGCTCCACAGTGCACTTGACCGTCGCCGTGCCAGTTGGCAGTGTGGCGGAGGTTTTCGTGCCAGGTGGATCGGCGACTGCGACACCGAAGCTGGAGTTGCTCCGGGTGGAGCCTGGTTTCCAGGTCTACCAGGTGCCTTCGGGGTTCTGGACCTTCGCCGGTGATATGGATCACCCCTAACGAGCCCTTATTTCGGGCGTCGTGGAATGGAATCGTGCTGCGCGCGCGTTGTAATGAAGGTTGGTGGTTGAACGCGCGCTTGGGAGGCTGTGGTGCTGGAGCCGGAGAACCTGTACGAGGTCGATTCGGATGTGCCGGACTTGACCGGCACGGTGCTGTTGCACCACTTCGACGGCTTCATGGACGCCGGGTCCGCAGGTGCAACGGTGGTGGAGCAGTTGCTGTCGGCCTACGAGAACCGTGTGATCGCCCGGTTCGACGTCGACAGCCTGCTCGACTACCGGTCGCGGCGCCCGACGATGACGTTCGTGACTGATCACTGGGAGGACTACCAGGCGCCGGAACTGGTGGTGCGGCTGCTGCACGACAAGGTGGGAACACCGTTCCTGCTGCTGACCGGCCCCGAGCCGGACTTCCGCTGGGAGTCGTTCGTGGAGGCGGTCCGGCAGCTGGTGGACCGCTGGGGCGTGCGCCTGACCGTGGGCTTCCACGGCATCCCGATGGGCGTGCCGCACACCCGGCCGCTGGGCCTGACCGCGCACGGCAGCCGTCCCGACCTGATCGCGGGTTACCCGTCGTTGTTCAGCCAGGTGCAGGTGCCGGGCAACGTCTCCGGACTGCTCGAGTTCCGCCTGGGTGAGTCCCGCCACGACGCGATCGGCTTCGCCGCGCACGTTCCGCACTACCTGGTCCAGTCCACCTACCCGGCCTCGGCGCTGGTCCTGCTGGACGCCATCGCCAAGGCCTGCGGCCTGGCCCTGCCGCCGGGCGCGCTCACCGAGACATCCCGGCGCGCCGACGAGGAGATCGAACGCCAGGTCGGCGAGTCCGACCAGGTCGCCGAGATCGTCGCGGCCCTCGAGCGGCAGTACGACACCTACACCAGCGCCAGCCAGCAGAACAACAACCTGCTGATCAACCCGGACGAACTGCCCAGTGCCGAGGAACTCGGCGCCGAGCTGGAACGCTTCCTGGCCGAACAACAGGGCAAATCAGACTGAGCCACTTGGGGCCTGTCCTGTGGGGCCTGTATCGAGATCTGCCTGAGCCCCGGCCTCCCCGTGCACGACTTCGACTACGGAACGAACGCGGCCCCGGCAACAGTTCCGCTCAGGCACGGTGAACCCGTGCGAACGGCCCATTCGCACGGGTTCATCCTGTCGGCGTCGACACAGCCTAGGCCCGCATCACTGTCGCGATGGGGATGCGGGCTGCCCGGATGGCGGGGATGAGGCCGCCGAGCAGGCCGGCCACCAGGCCCGCGATCACTCCGGCGACGCCTGCCTGCCAGGGGAAGTCGATCGCGCGCAGGGACGGGAAGCGTGAGCCGAACATCGACGCGCCGAATCTGATGCCGACCGCGCCGGCGCCGATCGCTGCCGCCGCGGTCATCAATCCCGTCAGCAATGTCTCGGCGAGCACGATTCCGGCCAGCAGCATTCTGGGGGTGCCGACTGCTCGCCGCAGGGCGAACTCCTCGACTCGCTCACCGACGGTCGCCAGGCCGACGTTCAGGATTCCCGCCGTGCCGATCAGCAGGACCAGTGCCGCCATGCCCAGGAAGATCAGCCGCATCAGCGACAGCTGCGACTCCACGCGTTGGCGGGAGTTGACCCGGTCGGTGTAGATCTGCTGCGGGTCGATGCCCAGAGCGACCAGTCTGGCCTTCAGGGTCTGTTCGACGTCCGGCGCGGCCGGGGAGATCAGCACCTGCAGCCGGCCGCCGTTCTCGGGCTTGCTCAAGGCATCCGCGGGCAGCCAGTTCAGCAGCTCGTCGACGCGGATGTAGGCCGCCGGACCGTAACCGCCGTCGTCGACCACGCCGACGATCTGCGGTGTGGAGTCCGCGGTGTTGCCCGGTATCCGCATCTGCGCCGGTACCTGGTAGCGGTTGAAGCCCTTGGCGGCCTCTTTGTTGAGCACGATCCTGGGCGCCAGCGCGGGTGCGCTGCCGAAGTCCAGCCACTGGCCGGATTCCGGCCGGAAAGGCCGGAAAACCCGGATGTCGCCGGTCAACGCGGTCAGGTTCAGTTCGATCGCCTTGCCCGGTGGCGCGTCAGCCAGGTGCTCCTTGCAGTTGCCCTGGGAATCACACCGGTAGGACCGCCCGCGGCCGCCCGGCTGATCGATCGGTGAACCGCCCGGGTTCACCGGCGAGACGCCGGGTTCACCGATGGTCGCCTGCGTGCTCAACGCGGCGACAGCGTCCCCTCTGCCCTGCAACGTATCCAGTGCCACCTGGCCTGAGCCCGCGTGCGGCGGTACCCACATCTGCAGGGTGCCGTCCTTGGCCATGCTCAGCTCGGAGTCGGCCAGCAACTCCTTCTGCGCGAACTCCGAACCGGCCTGCACCACGACAACCGCGAGCACACCGAGGAACAAGCTCAGCATGGACAGCAAAGTGCGCAGCTTGCGGGCCCGGATGCCCTGCCCGCCAATGATCAGCGCGGACCGCAGCCGGCCGGACAGCCTGATCACGCGACCACCCGCTCGTGGGCGGGGGAGAGCCGTCCGTCGGTCAGGCGCAGGACCCGGCCCATCCGGTTGGCGTGGTCATGGTCGTGGGTCACCAGAATCAGTCCGCAGCCGCGCTGGGTGGCCGAGTGCAGCGCGTCGATGACGAGGTTGCCCGTCTCGGTGTCCAGCGCTCCGGTGGGCTCGTCGGCCAGCAGGATCTTCGGTTCACGGACCAGCGCACGCGCGATGGCCACACGCTGCTGCTCACCACCGGACAGCCGGGGCGGCTTGTTGCGGGCCAGATGGGCGATGCCGACCTGCTCCAGCGCGGCCATCACGCGGGCCTTGCGCATCCGGCGTGGCTGCCAGCCCTGGCCGTTGACCAGGGCCATCGCCACGTTCTGGGCCGCGGTCAGGTTCTTGAGCAGGAAGAACCGCTGGAAGACGAATCCGAACTGGGCGCTGCGCAACGCGGCGGCCTTGCGTTCGGCGATCCGGGAGATGTCGTCGGCACCCAGCAGGTACTGGCCGCTGTCGGGCCGGTCGAACAGGCCGATCAGGCTCAGCAGGGTGGACTTGCCCGAGCCGGACCGGCCGAGGATGGCCACGCTCTCACCACTGTGGACGGTCAGGTCCACGCCGGCCAGGATGGTCCGGGGCTGCTGCTGGCCCTTGAGGGTCTTGGTGATCGCGGAAAGCTGGATCAGCCGCGTCATTTCCCCGGACCTCCGTTGGGGTTGTCCGGTGCGGCGGGGATGTTGGGGCCGGGCACGGCGACCGTCTCGTCACCGGTGAGACCCGACTTGATCTGCACGACCTTGCCGTCGGTCAGGCCGAGCACCACGTCAGTGGTCTTCCTGGTGCCGTCCGGCGACATCACGTCGACCTTGCCTTTGCCCTGACCACCGGCGACCGCCTCGACCGGCAGCACGAGCACGTTCGCGACCTTCTCGGTGATCACCTCGACGGTGGCCTCCGCGCCGTTGATCAGTTTGACGTCGGACGGCGCGGTGCACACCAGTCGCATTCCGGTCGCCTCGGACGGCTGCTGTTTCTGTTCATCCTTTTTGGGCGTTTCCGCAGCGGGCGGCGGCGTCGGCTGGCCGGACGCCGGGGGCTGCGGCGTCTCGGGAGGCGGCTCGGGAATGGTGCCCGCGGGCAGTGCCGCGATCGTGCCGAGCACCGCGCACGGGAACGGGCCAGGGCCGTTCTTGATCTGTGCCATGATCGAACTGAGCGTCTCCGACATCTTGTACGCCTGTTCGCCCTTGATGTCCGCGGTGATCCCGTAGCCGACGTACTTCGCGGAGACGACCGGCATTCCGGCGGTCACGGTCGCCTTGTCGTCGACCAGCCGCCCGGCGAACGTGGCCCCGGCCGGGACCTCGATCGGGGTGGCTTTGCCGGAAACGACCACAGTGGCCACTTTGGTCGGTTTTGCCGGGGTCTTCTCGGGCGGTTTCACGTCCAAGTAGCGAATCTGCCCGCCAACTGGGGACACCAGTCCGAAAACGGGGTTGATGACGACTTTGCCGGCCAGGCTGACCTTGTTGGTGAGGTCCTGACGTGACGGCTTGGCTGTGGTCATCTGTGTGCCGCGGGGCGCCATCCCCGGCGGCTCTTTGGCTGGTGCGGACGTACTGCACCCGGTCACCACGACAAGCGTCAAGCCGAGCAGAAACGGTTTGCGCACCAAGGTGCCCCCAATGTCCCAGTCTGTGGTGATTCATTCACAATGACGCCAGGCGCCCGCGTCAGGTTGCGTCGAGAGTCACCGAACCCGCAGTTAATTGATCTTGCACTAGCCCCCAAGCTGGGTCAGGCTAGTGCGCAGGACTCGCGCGTGAAGGAGGGGGACCCCTGAGCGACCAGGCTGTCACCGAAGGTAATGACATCGAGTCCCAGGTAAACCGGCTACCCGAGAGCATTCCGCAGGCCGAGCATGCCGAGCACCGGACGATGGCGCGCAGATGGCTCGCCGCGGCCGGCCCGGATTCGCCCGTGGCACAGCGGATCACGGTGACCCGTGGATATCTGCGACTGCTCGCCGCCGGCGTGTGGGGCGTCGACGAGAGCTGGCGGGCCGACGTGCGCGATCTCGTGCACGCGTTGCGGCCCAGTGAGACCGACCAGGCGAACGCGACCGGCGAGCAGCTCGAGGAGCTCAACGCGCTGATCGCGATCGGGCTGGCATTGCTGTTGCAGGAGGCCAATCTGCACGGCGGCGCGGGCGCGGACCTGATCGCCAAGTCGGCGTGGGACGAAAGCCAGGAATGGGTGGCCTACGCCGACGAGTCGGTGGTCGGCAAGTTCCTGGTGCCGTCCACGCAGCTGCACGCCCGCGTGGCGACCGAGTCCGAAGTCCAGGACGTGGTCGAACTGGCGATGGCCGCCGCGGACGACCCGAACGCCGAACTCGTGGCCGCGCTGGACGCCGAAGGGTTCCGCGCGGAGCTGATGAACGGCGTGTGGGTGATCGACGGCGATTTCCGGACGCCACTGCGTGCGGCCGCGCGTGCGGCGACGTTGATCGGCAGTGCTTGCGTCGTGCTTGCTCGTAACAGCAAGAAATCGACTGTGCTGTTGTGGCGGGACTCGACGCTGGCGATGGCCGACTCGACCGTGCCGCGCTGGCGGATCTACAGGATCGTGCCGCCGACCACGCCGCAGTCGAAGTTCGGCGGTGGCGAGGGCCTGCCGTCCACCCGCGACATTCACCCGCTGGTGCCGGCCCCGGAACAGGTCCGCACGCTCGCCGAGCAAGCAGGCGTGCAACTGCCCATGTTGCTGGCCGCCCTGCGATAGACCCGCTGATCAGCCCGGCTACTATGCGTGGCCTGGGCTGATCAAATGGGGGGAAGCCGTGAGGGTGGTGGCTGGCAGATACGCCATTCGCGACGAACTCGGCCGCGGTGCCATGGGGATCGTCTGGCGTGCTGACGACCAGGTGATCGGCCGCCAGGTGGCGCTCAAGGAACTGCCCTCACCCCGGGGAGTCACCGGCCAGGAACGGGCCACGTACCTCGAACGGGTGCTGCGTGAGGCCCGGACCGCAGGGCGGCTCAACGACCCGGCAGTGGTCACGGTGTTCGACGTGGTCTCCGAGGACGGCATCACCTACATCGTGATGGAGCTCGTCGAAGCCCCGACCCTCGCTGACGTGATCGCCCGTGAGGGCCCGCTGCCTGCCGACCGGGTCATGGCGCTGGGCCTGCAGGTGCTGGGCGCGCTGGAGACCGCGCACGCGGCGGGGATCGTGCACCGGGATGTCAAACCCAGCAACATCATGGTGACGTCGGGCGATCGCGTGAAACTGGCCGACTTCGGCATCGCGCGGGCGATGGACGACCCGAACCTGACGATGACCGGCGCGATCATGGGCTCGCCGGGCTACATGGCGCCCGAGCTGTTCACCGGATCGCAGCCCGGCCCGGAATCCGACCTGTGGGCGTTCGGCGCGACCCTGTTCCACGCGGTCGAAGGGCATTCGCCGTTCAACCGCGAGACGACCGCGGCCACCATGCACGCGATCATGTACGACGACCCCCAGCTGGTCCGGTGCCAGGGCCCGTTGACCCAGATCATCCTGGGACTGCTGGCACAGCCCGCGGAGCAGCGGCTGACACTGGCCCAGACCCGGCAAATGCTGACCGGTACTCAGGTCATGGCCGACACAACGCAGGTCGTGGACGCCCCGACCGTGCAGGTCCACGCCGTCCGGCGGGACACATTGCCGCGCGAACCATGGCAGGAGTCGTACCCGGCGGAGATGCCGCTGGCCGCGCCCGTGCCGGTGAACTGGGCCGAGGACGACTGGGCCCCGAAGAAGAAATCCGGCCGTGGCAGGGTGTTGTTGTTTGGCGGGGCAGGAGTGGTGGTGGTCGCCGCGCTGGTCGCGGTCTTCCTGATCTCACCGGGCTACCAGCGCAGCGAAGCCTCCCCGCCGGCCGGGACCTCCACAGTGGCCCCGACCGGAACGCCAAGCGAGACACCGAGTTCCGTCCCGCCGACGACAGTCTCGGTACCGTCCACAGTGTCCTCAGCCCCAGCACCGGGAACCGTGACGGTCACCAAACCGGCCCCAGGCGGCAGCCCCGCCCCAGGACAGCCGACCGGTGGCCCGCCACCCGGCGGACCACCTCCACCGCAGGAACCCGAGAAGCCCCAACGGGTCCTGATCCCGTTGACCCGCTACAACAATCCCAAGGGCCCGCACTTCAGCGCGACCCCGAACGTCCCGCCTCCGGCCGGGTTCAACAGGGAGAACCTGATGGGCAACCTCGTGGAAGCCCAGGAGTCAGGCACCCGCCGCATCTACGCCTGCCAGTTGGTCGCCTCCGAGGACCGGATGACCTCATTCGACCCAGGCTGCGAAGGAAACCGCCAGGTCGGCATCCTCGGCTACATCTTCACCACCAAACCCACCGGCGTACAGACAGTCCCCCTGCACCGCTGCACCTACAGCGGCGGCCACTTCGACTCGGTCAGCGCGAAATGCGAAGGCGAGAAGTTCGAATTCCTCTTCGGCTACCTGATCGTCTGAGTCACTTCCGCACGAGGGCCTCGACATGCGGGACGATCCGGTAAGGCCCCAATGCGGACTCCCGCGGCTCACCGTTGGAGACCCAGTCCACAGCCAGGTCGAACACACAGTCGCAGCGCGCTGACTCGAAGTTGAACCGGAACGCCTCGGGATCCCCGCGGCTGACCTTGAACGGGAACACGGCGGACGGCTGTGCGGGGGTCGGCGTGGTGCCCACCAGCGCCGGCCCCGGGTCCTCCGGGACCATCCGGACTTGCAGCGGTTCGGTGTCGAAATCCACGATCATGCCGTGCAAGGGCTGCCGCGAGGCGGGGCACGGCTCCACCAGCGTCAGCTCGCCGGTGGTGGGAGGCCCGGCACGGTGGCGAAGGACCACTCTGATCCCCAGAATGATCACTTCCTCCTCGCTGCGGTTCTGCGCGCCGACGAACAGGTCGGCCGAGGCCGTGAGGGCGTCCGGCATGCCAGGCGGGCGGTCGTCGCCGGCCAGCCGGTACACGCATCGGGTGTCCCACACGGCGGTCAGGGTGAGCGCCGCCGGTGGAGGCTGATCGGCGGGTGGGGTTGGTTTCGGCCACAGCGTTATCGCGGCGACCACCACGGCTGTGGTCGCGACCGAGGCCATGACCAGCAGCGGTCTTCGCCGCGCTCCGATATGGACATCGCCGTGGATCTCACCGGCCTGAACGACACCGTCTGCCTGGACCGAGCCGCTGATCTCATTGCGGTTATCGCCAGGCTCGGCCATGTGCCCAGTCTACTGAGCAGATGGCCGCTTTCTCACAGGCGAGCCGGGGCCTCGATACCCAGCAGCGACAAGCCAAGCGTGAGCACCTTCGACGTCAGTGCGCACATCGCCAGGCGTGACTGCCGTGTCTCGCCTTCCGACTTGAGCACGGGGCATTCGTCGTAGAACTTGGAGAAGGCGGTCGCGGTGTCGAACAGGTATGTGCACAGCTTGTGCGGGGTGTAGCCGTCGACTGCGGCCTGGATCGCGGCTGGGAACTGGATCAGCTGGATCGCGAGGGCGCGTTCGGCCGGCTCGGCGAGGATGACCTTGGTGCCTGGGCCTGGGGCCTGGCCCGCCTTGCGCAGGATCGACAGTTGCCGGGCGTTGGCGTACTGCAGGTAGGTCGCCGTGTTGCCGTCTGTGGCCAGCATTTTCTTCCACGAGAAGACGTAGTCCTTCTCGCGGTCGTTGGACAGGTCCGCGTACTTGACCGCACCGATGCCCACCGCACGGGCAACGGTGGTCTTCTCGGTCGCGTCGAAGTTGTTGTCCTCGCGGGCGTCCAGGACTTTGGTCGCCTGCTCGATCGCTTCGTTGAGCAGGTCGATCAGCTTGACCGAGCCGCCCGCCCTGGTCCGGAACATCTTGCCGTCCTCGCCGAGGATCGACCCGAAGTTCACGTGCACCGCGCGGTGGTCCGGGCCGAGCCAACCCGCGTCCCGGGAGGCCGTGAAGATCATCTGGAAGTGCTGCGACTGGGGCGTTCCCACCGCGTACAGCAGGTCGGTGGCCCCGCGCTCGCCCGTCCAGTACCGGACCGTGGCCAGGTCTGTGCTCATGTAGCCGTAGCCGCCGTCGCTCTTGCGGACGATCAACGGCAGCGGCTCGCCCTCGCGGTTGGTGAAGCCCGCCGGGAAGACGCACAACGCGCCGTCACTGACCCGGGTCAGCCCCTTCTGCTCCAGCTCGGTGACCGTGTCGGCGAGGAACGGGTTGTAGAAGCTCTCGCCGTAGTTGTCCTCAGGCGTCAGGCCGATGCCCAGCAGCTGGTAGACCTTCAGGAAGTGCCGCATGGACTCTTCCACCAGCTCGTGCCACAGCTCCAGCGTCTTCTCGTCGCCGCTCTGCAGCTGGACGACGCGCTGGCGGGCCCGCTCGGCGAAGTCCGGGTCGGCGTCGAACTTCTTGCGCGCTTCCTGGTAGAAGCCGTTGAGGTCGCTGATCGTGTGGTCCGCGCCGAAGCCCTCGTCGAGCAGGTGCTCGATGAGCATGCCGAACGGCGTGCCCCAGTCGCCCAGGTGGTTGTGCGGGATGACCTCGTGGCCCTGGAACCGCATCAGCCGGACCAGCGCGTCGCCGATGATCGACGACCGCAGGTGGCCGACGTGCATCTCCTTGGCCACGTTCGGGCTGGAGTAGTCGATCGCGATCCGCCGCGGCGCGTCCGTCTCGGGCACGCCGAGCCGCTCGTCGGCGAGCAGATCGGTCATGTGCCCGGCCAGCCACGAGTCACGCAGCGTGAGGTTGATGAAGCCGGGTCCGGCGATGTCGGGCTGCTCGACCAGGTCGCCGGCGTCCAGCGCCTCGACGATCGCGGTGGCCACCTCGCGCGGCTGACGGCCGATCCGCTTGCCCAGGCCCATGGCGGCGTTGCACTGGTAGTCGGCACCGGGTCGGCTCGACGGGCGGATCAGTGCCTCCGCCGCGGTGATGTCCAGATCCAGTGACGATTTCACGGCCGCGGCTACCCGTGCGGCCAGTTCCAGTCCAACGTCTGCTTGCACCTTGTCCATTATTCCAGGCAGGGCAAAATCGGTTCAATCGAGCTCGTCCCAGTGCTGCTGGGCGGCCGGGCGCCAGCCGAGATGCCTGCGGTGGAACAGTTCCGCGGCCTGCTTGCCACGCCAGTTGGCCGGCAGCAGGTCGGCGGGAAGCCGCGGGTCGAGGAACGGGAACCGGCGCCACTCGTGCACCATCATCGTCTGTGCGTGCAGCACGGCCGGCCCGTCCTGCGGGGTGAGCGTGCCGAACTCGTCGATGAACTCCTCGTACCGTGTCTCCACTTCGGACAGATCCCAGGCGCGGGCGACCATCGAGCCGACCTGGCCGATCGAGCCGTACTCGGCCACGAACGACATCGCGCCGCGGGAAAGCTCCAGGCCACTGAGGATCTCGGCGGCCTCCTGCTGGCGCCCGGCGTCCGGGCAGATCCACACCCCGGCCTCGGGGGAGCCGAAACCGGCCCACGTCAGCCGGGTCCGCAACCGGTGCCGCAGGTCGCGTTTGGACTCCGGCACCGACACCAGCAGTACCAGCCAGCGCCCGTCCCACGGCTCTTCCACGCTGCCGAACTCGTAGATCCGGCGGGCACCCTCGGTGAGCAGCTTGCGGCCGGGCGGCGTGAGCGACCAGCGGACCCGGCGGCCCACACGGTCGGAGACCAGCCAGCCCTCGGCCGCGGTGCGGGCCAGCGCCTGGCGCGCGGACTTCTCCTCGACGTCGAACCTGGCGAGCGTGTTCACCAGGACCGAAGTCCATACGGGTCGCTCGCGGGGCAGGACGTACTCACCTAGTAAAGTCATCAGCAGCGAGCGTGCGCTGGTGTGACTGACCTCCCGGCGCCGGGTGACCATCGGTCTGCTCATCCCGAGCATGATACATGTATTTTACGTCACGTCAGCCTTTTGTAGAACTTCGGTTTCAGGCCCGGGCGAGTACCGAGGGTGACGGCACTGCTTTGCGGGCCAGGCCCAGCACGGCCAGCGAGGCCACCGCGGCGACCTCGGTGATCAGCAGCCCGCGTTCCACGGCGCCGAGCGGGATCGCGACCCACCACCGGGTTCCGGTGAACGGCTGCAGGACCACCGCGCCGAGGATGAAGCCGAACCAGCCCAACGAGATCACACCGAGCCACACGGGCAGCGAAGACCGGGTGGCCCGGCCGATCAGGATCGCGGCGAGCGGCAGGCTGACGAACGCGACCACGCTGGCATAGCGGTGGATCATGCCGCCGAAGCTCGGGCCGATGGCCCAGTTGTTCTTCGGGAACGCCACGATCGCCAGCAGGCACAGACTCCAGATCACCAGCAGGATGGCCGCCGGCGAGTAGGCCTTGATCAGCTTATGGCCGGCCAGTGAGGCGATCACCGCCAGCGAGCCGAACGCCAGCGCGAGCACCCCGAGGTTGAACACCCAGGCGTCCTCCAGCAACGCGTACTCGCTGATGGTCCGCCGGACCACGCTCACCTGCGATGACGGCGGGATCACGTGCAGTAACCCGATGAGCAGGACCGCTGCCGCGGCTCCAGACAACCCTAGATATGCGGTCGCACGGGGCCACCGGGCCATTGGGAGTACCTCCTGTGAGGGGCAGGTTCGGACAAATGGACCAACTTGAGAAAAGTTGGTGTGGTTCCCGTCGACAGTGGTTTGACAGCTGGACGGACTGGGTAACCGCGCCGCATGTTGATGGGCGCCGAGGATCGCATGCTAGGCCCGCTGGTCTGGGTGCACTTGGTGATGTACCGCCCGGTCCTGCTCCCCGACCGGGCCGTCGCGGACGTCGTCCGCGACGTCGAAGAGCTCGCCGGCCACATGGCCGACCTGCTCGCCGCCGACAGCCCGCAGCCGCCTGCCGCGCTCGCGGCAGCCAACCGCGTGCTGGACGAATGCTGCCTGTTCGTCGAACGGTGGACCCTCGGCTCCGAGCGGCTCAACGCCTTCCGCGGCGACGTCGTTCGCCTCCGGATGCGCCTGGACGTCATCGCCAACCGGCTCGTCCCCGCCGCCGACCTCGACTCGGGACAGATGGCGTCCTGATGAGCGCCCTAGTCAGCGATGCACTGGACGGGGGGTTTGACCGGATTCGGGCCGGTGGTGCCGGCGATGAAACCGAATGAGGTTGTCTTGTCGACGTCGCCGTTCCATTGAGCGGCTGCGACGCGGACTGTTTTGCCGTCCTGTGACAGTGTGCCGTTCCAGAGATCGTTGATCTTCTGGCCGCCGGGCAGGGTCCAGGTGACGGTCCAGCCGTCAAGGGGGTGGGTGGCGCTGTTGCGGACGGTCACCTCGGCCTGGTAGCCGTCGTTCCAGGAGTTCGTGATCACGTAGACGGCCTCGCAGCCGACTGACGGCGGCGCGGTGGCGGACGACGGGAGCGGGCTCAGTGCGTTGGGGAAGCCGGTTGGTTGCTGTGGGTTGCCGCTCTTGTTGATGACGAGGCCGACCACGAGGCCGATGGCCACCAGCAGAATCGCCATCGTGGACATCAGAACGCCACGCCTGCGCGGTTTCGGCGGCGGCAGCGTCATGGTCGCGGTGATCCGCGGCTGGAAGTGCGGTGGTGGCTTGCCTTTGGCCAGGTGCTCCTGGGCCTGGCGCATGGTGGGGCGTTCGTTCGGGTCGGCGCGCAGCATCCAGATCAGCATCGGCGCCAGCGGGCCGGCCTGCCGGGGCGGGATGATGTTCCCGCTGGCGACCCTGAGCAGCAGGGCGATGGTGTTGTCGTCGAAGTCGAACGGCGGGACGCCCTCGGTCGCGGCGTAAAGCGTGGCGCCTAGCGAGAAGACGTCAGAGGGGAACCCGGCCTTGCCGCCGCCGGCGACCTCGGGCGCCAGGAACGCCGGTGTGCCCGCGATGACACCGACGCTGGTCATGGTCGCGTCGCCGATCGCCTTGGAGATCCCGAAATCGGTGATCTTCACCGTGCCGTCCGGGGCGATCAGGACGTTGTCCGGCTTGATGTCGCGGTGCACGATGCCGACCTCGTGCGCGGCCGCGAGTGCGTCGGCGAGCTGGGCGCCGATCTTGGCGACCTCGTCGGGCGGCAACGCGCCGCGCTCGGCCATCACCGCCGAGAGGCTCTCCGAGGGCAGGTATTCCAGGACCAGGCACGGCCTGCCTTCGTGCTCGACCACGTCGTGCACGGCGATGGCGTTGGGATGCTGGAGTTTTGCAGCGAGGCGGGCCTCCCGCATCACCCGCTCGTCGGCCTGCCCGCCCTCAGTGCCCGCCAGGGCGGCGTCGAACGACAGGAGCTTCACGGCGACCGTGCGATCCAGGCGTTCGTCGTGTGCCCGCCACACGACCCCCATCGCGCCACGGCCGATCCGGCCGACCAGCCGGTAGCGGCCGGCGACCAGGTCGTCCTTGTTCGTCACCTTCCTGATTCTACTTTCTGGCAAGCCATTCTGTTGCCAGTACGGAGTAGACCGCCGCGTCCTGGCGGGTGCCGTTCAGGGGGTACTCCGACCGCAGGACACCCTCCTTGGTCATGCCAAGTCGTTGTGCCACAGCAACACTGCGCTCATTCGCGGGTGAGCAACGCCATTCCACCCGGGACATGCCGCGTGCGCATACCGCCCACTCGATCATGTGCCGGACAGCGGCGGTGATCAGGCCCCTGCCGCTCGCGGCCGGTTCGAGCCAGACGCCGACCTCGCACGAGCCCATCCTGGTGTCGAACGTCCGAAACAGTGTTCCGCCGACCAGGGTTCCGTCGACCCACATGCCGTAGAGCCGTCCGCTGTCGGAGGCCTGCTTGTCGGTGTACTGCTTCAGGAACGCCCGGCATGTCTCCTCGTCGACGAGTGTGGTCGCCCAGGCGATCCACGGCCGCAGGTTCTCGCGGGCCCGGTCGATGTGTTCGGCGAACTCGGCGGCGTTCCACGGCTCCAGGGCACGCAGCTCGGCACCGTCGGCCAGGGGAAGGATGAGCATTCGAACCTCCGTACCAAACGTTTGTTATGTACCATGGTGCCATGCCGCCTGCCCCTGGTGACCACGACGCAAGGCGCCGAGACGTCTCCGAGGCGGTCTGGCGAGTCCTGGCAGCACACGGTTTCGGCCATCTCACGCTGCGTGCCGTCGCGGCGGAGATGGGCGTGTCCACCGGCATGCTGACGCACTACTTCCAGTCCAAGAACGCCTTGGTCCGCTATGCCCACGCGGTCGCCGAGGACCACACGAACGTCCCGGCCCGGCCCGCGAAAGGCCTTGCGTCACTTCGGGAAGCCCTGCTCGACGTGGTGCCGCTGACCCCGGAGGCGACCGTGATGAACCGCGTCTGGGTCAGCTTTTGGGATGCCGCCATCGGCGACCCAGAACTGGGCGCCGGCGAGAAAGCCCGTTACGAAAGGTGGCGCACCAAACTCCGCCCACACGTCGAAGCAGCAGTCGCCGCAGGGGAAATCCCTGCCACCGTTGACATCGACGACGTGACCACAGCCGCCGCCGCGCTCACGCATGGCATCGTCGTGCAAGCCCTGTTCGACCCGGACCGGTTCCCGCCGGACCGCCTGATTCAGTTGATCGACAACCATTTGCGGATGCTCAGTGGCCAGTCGTGATTCGTCCGGCGCCGTCCCCTAATGGTGGTTGTTTTGCCGGGCTGCGGGAGGTACGCCGGAGACATGCGAGCTGTGTGGCGTGGGACCGTGTCGATCGGGTTGGTGTCGATCGCGGTGCGGGTGCTGGCGGCCACGCAGGATCATGACTTCCGGTTCCATCACGTGCATCGGGCCGACGCGGGCCGGATCCGGTACCGGCGGGAGTGTGAGGCGTGCGGCGAGGAGATCGACTTCGCTGATGTGGCACGGGGTTACGAGCTGCCCGACGGCAGGCTTGTGCTGCTGGGCAAGGATGACTTCGAATCGTTGCCGAGTGTGACCGACCGGGCGATCCGGGTGGTGCATTTCGTTCCGGCAGGCGATCTGCATCCGATCTTCTTTCAGCGCAGCTATTACCTTGAGCCGGAGGACAACGCGGTGCAGCCGTATGTCCTTCTGAGACTCGCGATGGAACGGACCCAGCGCGCCGCGATCGTGAAGATAGCCATGCGTCGCAGGGAGGTGCTGGCCGCCCTGCACACGCGGGGCGACATGATGATGCTGCACACCATGTTGTGGCCCGACGAGGTACGGCCGGCGGATTTCCCTTTCCAGCAAAGGGAAGTGACGGTCCGTCCACAGGAGCTGACCGCGGCCACCGCGTTGGTGACGAGTATGAGCGCGCCTTTCCGGCCAGAGGAGTTCACCGACGACTATCAGCAGGCGCTGGCGCAGATGATCGACGCGAAGGCTGACGACGCGCAACCGCCGCCGATCCCGCCCCAGCGGGCAGGTGACACCACGATGGACTTGCTGGAGGCGCTGCGGCTCAGCGTCGAACGGGCGCGTCTGGACGAGTACTAGCCAGGGCGCAGCACGCGAGTAACCGCAGCGACAGGCCGTCGAGGGAGGTCCACACGAGAGGCGGCTGCCACCCGGCCCGGACGGCCTCCTGGTAGATCTCTTCGGCGTACACTGCGAGAAGTACCAGTTGCGGCGCCTGGACGAGCCCGGTCCGGGCCGAGGCGTCGATTCTGATCTGGGTCCGTACCACTTGGACATGGCTGGCCAGCGCCGCGGCGATGATCGGGTCGTGGTCGGCGGCCACGTGCCCAGCCTGCAGCCGGGAGTCCAGCCGACGCAACCAGCGCCGGGCGGACCACCGGGCAGCGCAATCCCAAATGTTCACGTAGGAGGTTCTGGTCGTCGGTGTGTTTGGCGGCCGCACCAAACTTACGCGGTGCGGCCGCCAAATTGTCACACCGGTTCGGGAACCTTTTCGTGCTCTTCGCGCTGCCCGATGTGCCGGGCCAGGGTTTCGCCCTCGACGTCCACGTTCGGGGTAATCCGATCGAGCAGACGGGGGAACCACCATGCCGCTTTGCCGAACAAGGTCATCAACGCGGGGACAAGCGTCATGCGGACCACGAACGCGTCGATCAGCACGCCGAACGCCAGCGCGAAGCCCATCGACTTGATGACCGTGTCGTGGGAGAACACGAAGCCCATGAACACCGCGGTCATGATCAATGCAGCCGCGGTGACCACTCGGGCACTGTGGCCGAACCCGTCGACCACCGCCTCGCGGGGCGACGAGCCCTGCACGAACGACTCCCGCATGCCCGACACCAGGAACACCTCGTAGTCCATGGCCAGGCCGAACAGGATGCCGGTCATCAGGATCGGCAGGAAGCTGATGATCGGCGAGCCGTGCGACACACCGAGCAGGTCACCCAGCCAGCCCCACTGGAAGATCGCCACCACGGCCCCGATGGACGCGGCCACGGTCAGCAGGAAGCCCGCGGTCGCCTTGACCGGCACCAGGATCGACCGGAACATGATCGCCAGCAGGATCAGCGACAGGCCCACGATGACCAGCAGGTACAGCGGAAGCGCGTCGGCCAGCTTCTGCGAGACGTCGATGTTGAGCGCGGTCTGCCCGGTCACGCCGATCTTCGAACCGGTCTGCGCCTGGATCTCGCCGGTCAGCTCCCGCAGCCGCGACACCAGGTCCTTTGTGGCCTCGGTGGACGGCCCGCTGTTCGGGATGAGTTGCAGGACAGCGGTTGTCCGGTCCTCGCTGAGGCCGGCGGGCACCACGCGGGTGACGTCCGGCACCGAGCTGAGCTTGCCGGCCAGCGCACCCACCGCGGCCTGCGGGTCGGTGCCCTGCGGGAGATCGGCCACGACGATCAGCGGACCGCTGAAGCCAGGCCCGAACGCCTGCGTCACCAGTGCGTTCGCCCTCTGCTGCGGGCTGCCCTCGGTCGCGGTGGAGTCGTCCGGCAGGCCCATTTCCAGCGAGAACGCCGGAATCGCCAGTGCGCCCAGCGAGACCACGATCAGCACCAGCGCGGTGATCGGACGGCGCGCCACGCCACGAGCCCACCGGTAGCCGAAGGGCTCCTTGGTCGGCACCTCGTCGGAGGCCTTGGCACGGGCCTTCTTGGACACGATCCGCTCGCCGACGAACCCGAGAATCGCCGGCACGAGCGTCAACGCGACCAGGACCGCGATCGCCACGGTCGCCGCGGCGGCCAGGCCCATCACCGACAGGAACGGGATGCCGACGATCGTCAGGCCCGCCAACGCGATGATCACGGTCAGGCCGGCGAAGAACACGGCGCTGCCCGCGGTGCCGATGGCCCGCGCGATGGACTCGTCGACGTCCATTCCGGCCAGTACCTGTTTGCGGTGCCTGTGCACGATGAACAGCGCGTAGTCGATGCCGACGGCCAGACCAAGCATCATCGCCAGCACGGGCGCGGTGGACGACATGTCGATCACGCTGGTCAGCCCGTACAGCCCGCCGATGCCGATGCCCACACCGACGATCGCGGTCAGCAGCGGCAGCCCGGCGGCCACGAGCGAGCCGAACGTCATCACCAGCACGAGCGCGGCGATCAGCACACCGATGCCCTCGGTGGCGCCGATGGCGACCATCTCACCGGCGATCTCCTGGCTGTAGGCCACTTCCAGGCCCGCGTTCTCGGCCGTCTTGACCGCGCTCTTGATCGCGTCCTTCGTGGACTCCTTCACCTCCGGCGGGGAGACCGAGAACTGCACCTGCGCCAGGCCGATGCGCTGGTCCGGCGAGACGGCCTGGGTGACGAACGGGCTGAACGCGCCCGCGACCTGCTCGGTCTTGCCGATCTGGGCCATCACGCCGTCGATCAGCGGCTGCGACTCGGCGAGCGTGCGGCCCTGCGGCGCGGCGAACACGATCCGGCCGGACGCGCCCGCGGCCTGCGGAAGCTTCTCCTGCAGGTGGTCGAGCGCCTGCTGGGACTGTGTGCCGGGGATGGAGAACTGGTTGGTGGTCTGGCCGGACAGGCCAAGCGCGCCGATTCCGGCGATGAGCAGCACCAGCAGCCAGACACCGAGGACAAGTCCCCGGCGCCGTCTGGCGGCGTGCGCGAGTCGGTACAACAGCTTGGCCACGTCTCGGCTCCTTCAAGCGTGTTCTGGGGTAGGACCGATCGGCGTTGATCAGCTCTGGGGTGCGTCAAAACCGGTGCGCAGGTAGCCGAAGGCCTCGTCCATGAGGCTGGAGATGTCGGTTTCGCTGTGCTCACCGGCGTGGGTGATCGCTGCCTGGATCACGCCGAAAGCGGCGTGCACCAGGGCGAGCGGGAGAAAGGTGCTGCGCTGCGGCGGCGGGATCTTCTCCAGCAGCGCGTCGTGTGCCCCGATCACCATCCGTTCCCGGGCGGCCAGCTCGTAGGGCACGAGCTCGGGATAGTTCCCGGCCATCCGGGACAGTGTGTTGATCATGACGAAGTTCCTGGGGCCGACGACCAGTTCGACCACGGCGCGCAACGAGTCGAACAGCGGCTCGTCGGCGGGACGGTCGTGCAGCTCGCTGACGGCGTCGTCGAACATGAACCCGCTGACCTCGACAACGGCTTCTTCCTTGCGGTTGAAGTAGTTGAAGAAGGTGCGGCGGGAGACGCCGACGCGGTCGGTGACGTCTTCGACCAGGAACCCGTCCAGGCCCCGTTCCGAGGCGAGCTCGAACGCGGCGAAGCTGAGCGCACGTCGCGTCTCGTATTTCTTCGCCTCACGGAGCCCCGGTTTGGGTGTCACACGATCAGGCTACGAGTAGTTTTGCCTAACGTGCAACTTTGCCCGTTGTGCAGGAATGTGAGATGGGTCATGGGTTAGGTTCCGGGCGTGCCGAACGTCTTCGATCCGCGGGTGTTCGCGGCCGGTCTGCCCCACGACGCGTTCCGGGAACTGCGCGATTCAGCGCCTGTGAGCTGGCAGGACGAGCACGAGGTGCTCGACTGGCCGGCGGGACCCGGGTACTGGGCGGTGACACGTTACTCCGACGTCAGGCACGTGCTGCGGACACCCGAGGTGTTCTCCTCGTGGCTGGGCGCGACGCAGATCCGCGATCCCGAACCGGACGACTTGGCCTTCATCCGGCGGATGATCCTCAACATGGACCCGCCGGAGCACCAACGGCTGCGCAAGATCGCCGCGGCGGTCTTCACCCGGAGGCGGCTCGATCAGTCCGCCGCCGAGATCACTTCGCGGGCCGCGGGCCTGATCTCCTCGGTCGTCTCGCAAGGCTCGTGCGATCTTCCCGTCGACGTGACCGACGACTTTCCGTTGCTGAACCTGGCGGACCTGCTCGGCGTGCCCGCGTCCGACCGGAACCTGTTGCTGCGCTGGACGAATCGCGTGATCGGCTACCAGGATCCGGAGCATGCCGGTGAAGTCAAGCGGGACGCCGCAGGGAAGCCGCTGAATCCGCGCTCGCCCGCGATGCTCGCGGACATGTTCGCCTACGCCAGCGAATTGGCCGCGTACAAGAAGAAACACCCCGCGCAAGACCTGATGTCCGCATTGGTCAGTGCCACTGTGGACGGACGAACCCTGGACGACGCCGAACTGCAGATGTTCTTCTTTCTCGTGGTGATCGCCGGTAACGACACGGTCCGCAGCGCTTTGCCCGGCGGGGTGCTGGCTCTGGTCGAGCACCCCGAGGAGTACCGGCGACTACGAGCCGATCTGGACCTGCTGCCCAGCGCGGTCGAGGAGATGCTGCGCTGGCACCCGCCGGTGCTGTCGTTCCGCAGGACGGCGGCGCAGGACGTTGTCCTTGCCGGGCAACAGATCCGGGCCGGTGACAAGGTCGTCGTGTATCACGCGTCGGCGCATTACGACCCGCGGCAGTTCCCCGATCCGTTCCGGTTCGACATCACGCGGGAACCCAACGACCACATCGCGTTCGGCCAAGGCCCGCATCTGTGCCTGGGCGCGCACTTCGGCCGGTTGCAGCTGCGGATCTTCTTCCGTGAGTTGCTGACCAGGCTGCCGGAGGTTCAGCTCGCCGGTCCGCCGGTGCGGCTGACGTCGAACTTCATCAACGGCATCACGCACCTGCCACTCAGCTGGCCTCGTTGAGCACCGCTTCGCTGAAGACCGGCCACACCTCGGCCGCCCACTCACCGAACTGACGGTCGGTCAACGCGATCGCCGAAATGCCCGCCTTCGGGTCGGCCCAAAGGAATGTGCCGCTCTGTCCGAAGTGCCCGAACGTCTCCGGCGAGTTCGACTTGCCGGTCCAATGCGGACTCTTGTGGTCCCGCAACGAGAACCCCAGCCCCCAGTCGTTGGGCTTCTGGTGCCCGAACCCGGGCAGAACCCCGTTCAGCCCCGGGAAGACAACGGTCGTCGCCTCCTTGAAAAGCTCCGCCGACACCAGCTTCGGCGCCAGCAACTCGGCCGCGAACCGGGTCAGATCGACGACAGTCGACGCCCCGGCATACGCCGCACTTCCCTTGAGCATCGTGTCGTTCATCTTCAGCGGCGCGAACACGGCTTCGGCGAGGTACGCGTTGAACGGAATTCCGGACGCCTGCTGGACAGTCTCCGCGAGCGTCTCGAACCCCACATTGGAGTAGATCCGTTTGGTGCCCGGCTGCGCCTGGATCTTGTCCTCGGCCATCGCCAGGCCCGACGCGTGTGCCAGCAGATGCCGGATCGTGGACCCCTCCGGCCCGGCCGCCTCATCGAGCTCGACCGCGCCCTCCTCCACGGCAATGAGCACCGCATACGTGGTCAGCAGCTTGGTCACCGACGCCAGCGGAAACACCTTCGCCTGGTCACCGCGCGCCCCCAGCACAGTCCCATCCGCCGCGACCACGGCCGCCGCCACATTGTCGACCGGCCATTCGTCGATCAAAGCCAAGCTCTGCATGGGACTGAACGCTACATCCATGGGGAAAATCAGCTGACGGACTCCTCCACTTCCAGGTGCTTGGCGACCAGGCGGAGCAGCCGGTTGGTGTCGACTGGCTTTGTCACGTAGTCGTTCGCGCCCGCGGCCAGTGTCCGTTCGCGGTCCTCCGGCATCGCCTTCGCGGTCACCGCGATCACGGGCAGGTCCGCGTGTGACGACATTTCCCGGATCGCCGCGATGGTCGCGTTTCCGTCCAGCTCGGGCATCATCACGTCCATCAGTACGAGCGCGATGTCGGTGTACTGCTCCAAAGCGCGCACGCCGGCGACGCCGTTGTCCGCGTAGACGACGTCCAGGCCGTGCTGTTCCAGCATCGCGGTCAACGCGAACACGTTGCGCAGGTCGTCGTCGACGATCAGGACTTTCTCGCCGTGGAACCGGATCGACGGGGTGCCTTCGATCTCCGGAAGTTCTTCCTCAGCGGTTTCGGCGATGACGGGCAGCTGCGGCGGTGCCGGGGGCAGCGGGCGCAGGACGTCTGCCTGCTGTACGGCCAGATACAGCGTGAATGTGCTGCCCACGCCGGGTTCGCTGGTCACGTGCAGCTCACCGGCGAGCAGCTGGGTCAGCTGCCGGCTGATCGACAGGCCCAGGCCGGTGCCGCCGTACTTGCGGCTTGTGGTGCCGTCGGCCTGCTGGAACGCCTCGAAGATCACCGCGAGTTTGTCCTGCGCGATCCCGATTCCGGTGTCCTCGACCACAAACGCGATGACCGCGGCCGCGCTACGCAACCGCGTGGTGTGCGTGACCGCCGGGTCGGCCATGGTGATTCGCAGCTGGACACTGCCTTCGTGGGTGAACTTCACCGCGTTGGACAGCAGGTTTCGCAGGATCTGCTGCAACCGGTGCTCGTCGGTGTGCAGGATCGACGGCACCGACGGCTCGACCGTCACCGCGAAGTCCAGGCCCTTCTCCGTGGTCAGCGGACGGCACAACGCCTCGACGTAGCTGACCAGCTCAGGCAGTGCGAAGTCGTTGGTCTGCAGCTCCAGGTGCCCGGCCTCGACCTTGGTCAGGTCCAGGATGTCGTCGATGAGCTGCTGCAGGTCGCTGCCGGCCGAGTAGATCGTCTTGGCGAACTCGCGCTGGCGGGCGGTGAGGTTGCCCTCCAGGTTGTCCGACAACAGCTTGGCCAGGATCAGCGCACTGTTCAACGGCGTGCGCAGCTCGTGCGACATGTTCGCCATGAACTCCGACTTGTACTTCGACGCTGTGGCCAGCTGTTGCGCGCGGTCCTCCAGTTCCTGGCGGGCCTGCTCGATCTCGGAGTTCTTGACCTCGATGTCCCGGTTCTGCCTGGCCAGCAGCGCCGCCTTCTCGGCCAGTTCGGTGTTGGAGCTCTGCAGCTCGTCCTGCTGTGCCTGCAGTTGCTCCGAACGCGCCCGCAGCTCGCGCGTCAGGCGCTGCGACTCGGCCAGCAGCGCCTCGGTGCGGGCGTTGGCCAGCAGCGTGTTCATGTTGACGCCGATGGTCTCCTTGAGCTGCTCCAGCAAGTCGTGGTGCACCGAGGTGAAGTCGTTGACCGAGGCCAGTTCGATCACGCCGAGCACCTGGCCCTCGAACAGCACCGGCAGCAGGATCACGTTCTTCGGCGCGGCCGAGCCGAGCCCGGAGGAGACCTTGATGTAGTCCGGTGGGGCGCCGGTGATCTGCACGGTTCGCTTGTCCACCGCGACCTGGCCGACCAGCGACTCACCGAACGCGAACTTCACCGTGCCATCGCCTTCGGCACGGCCGTAGCTCGCGATCCGCCGCAGCCATATGCCCGTGTCGTTGCTTTCGGCGAGGAACACGGCGCCGTACTGGGCGCGGACCAGGGGAGCGAGCTCGCTCAGGATCAGCGAGGCGACCGCGGCCAGGTCCCGGTGGCCCTGCATCAGGCCGGAGATCCGGGCCAGGTTGGTCTTGAGCCAGTCCTGTTCCTCGTTGGTGCGGGTGGTTTCCTTGAGGGTCAGGATCATCTGGTTGATGTTGTTCTTCAGATCCGCCAGCTCACCGGACGCGTCCACGGTGATCTGCCTGGTCAGGTCGCCCGCCGTCACGGCCGTGGCGACCGCGCCGATCGCACGCACCTGCGTGGTCAGGTTGCCGGCGAGCTGGTTGACGTTCTCGGTCAGCCGCTGCCAGGTGCCGGACACGTCGACCACGTTCGCCTGGCCACCGAGCTTGCCCTCGGTGCCGACCTCGCGGGCCACACGCGTGACCTCACCGGCGAACGACGAGAGCTGCTCGACCATGGTGTTCAGGGTGTTCTTGAGCTCGAGGATCTCACCCCGGGCGTTCACGTCGATCTTCTTCGACAGGTCGCCGTTGGCCACCGCGGTGGTCACCTGCGCGATGTTGCGGACCTGGGTGGTCAGGTTCTCGGCCATGACGTTGACGTTGTCGGTCAGCTCTTTCCACGTGCCGGCCACGTTCGGCACGCGCGCCTGACCGCCGAGCGTTCCCTCGGTGCCGACCTCGCGGGCCACACGCGTGACCTCGTCACCGAACAGCCGCAGCGTGTCGACCATGCCGTTCATCGTGTCGGCCAGCGACGCGACCTCGCCCTTGGCCTCGACCGTGATCTTCTTGCCGAGGTCGCCGTTGGCCACCGCCGCCGCGACCGTCGCGATGCTGCGCACCTGGGTGGTCAGGTTCTCGGCCATGACGTTGACGTTGTCGGTCAGGTCCTTCCACGTTCCCGCGACGCCACGGACCTGAGCCTGACCGCCCAGCTTGCCTTCCGTACCCACCTCGCGGGCCACGCGCGTGACTTCGTCGGCGAAGGCGGAGAGCTGGTCGACCATGGTGTTGAGGGTGTTCTTGAGCTCCAGGATCTCGCCGCGGGCGTCGACGTTGATCTTCTGGGTCAGATCGCCGCGACCGATCGCCGTGGTCACCTGGGCGATGTTGCGGACCTGGTCGGTCAGGTTCGACGCCATGAAGTTCACCGAGTCGGTGAGGTCACGCCACGTCCCGGCCACACCGGGGACCTGGGCCTGACCACCCAGCCGGCCGTCGCTGCCGACCTCCCGGGCCACTCTGGTGACCTCGTCGGCGAACGCCGAGAGCTGGTCGACCATGGTGTTGAGGGTGCTTTTGAGTTCGAGGATCTCGCCGCGGGCGTCGACGTTGATCTTCTGGGTCAGGTCGCCTCGCTGCACGGCCGTCGCGACCTGGGCGATGTTGCGGACCTGGTCGGTCAGGTTGCCCGCCATGAAGTTCACGGAGTCCGTCAGGTCACGCCACGTTCCAGCGACACCCGGGACCTGCGCCTGACCACCAAGGATGCCTTCGGTACCGACTTCGCGGGCCACGCGGGTGACTTCGTCGGCGAAGGCGGAGAGCTGGTCGACCATGGTGTTGAGGGTGCTTTTGAGTTCGAGGATCTCGCCGCGGGCGTCGACGTTGATCTTCTGCGTCAGGTCGCCCCGGGCCACGGCCGTCGCGACGGTCGCGATGTTGCGGACCTGGTCGGTCAGGTTGCCGGCCATCAGGTTCACCGAGTCGGTGAGGTCTCGCCAGGTACCGGCGACGCCGGGGACCTGGGCCTGACCACCGAGGATGCCTTCGGTACCGACTTCGCGGGCCACGCGGGTGACTTCGTCGGCGAAGGCGGAGAGCTGGTCGACCATGGTGTTGAGCGTGTTCTTGAGTTCGAGGATCTCGCCGCGGGCGTCGACGTTGATCTTCTGCGTCAGGTCGCCCCGGGCCACCGCGGTCGCCACCCGGCCGATGTCGCGGACCTGGTCGGTGAGGTTGCCGGCCATCAGGTTCACCGAGTCGGTCAGGTCACGCCAGATCCCCGCACCTCCGGGCAGCCGGGCCTGGCCACCGAGGATGCCCTCGGTACCGATCTCCCGGCCGACCCGCGTGACCTCGCTCGCGAACAGCGACAGCTGGTCGACCATGCCGTTGACGGTGTTGCCCAGCTCCAGGAAGTCCCCGGTCAGCGGCCGGTTGTCCATCTCCAGCGTCATCCGCTTGGTCAGATCGCCCTCGGCCACGGAGGTCAGCACGCGTGTCAGCTCGACCGTCGGCTTGGTCAGGTGGTCGATCAGCTCGTTGACGACCCCGGTCGCGACACCCCAGCCACCCGCGTCGCCGACCGTGCGCAGCCGCTCGTGCAGCAGACCCTCGGTCGCCACGTGGTCACGCACTCTGAGCAGCTCGTTCACCATCTGCTGGTTGCGTTCGGCGATCTCGTTGAACGCCGCCGCCAGCTGCGCCGCGCGGCCGTCGCCCTTGGTCACGATCCGTCGCCGGAAGTTGCCGTCGCGCAGGTCTTCCATCGCGGCCAGCAGGCGGTCGAGTGTCGTGTCCTCGCCGTCCTGGCCCACGGATTCGCGGTTGATGTGGGTAGTCACCGGCACTTCTCCCCGGATCGAGGCGTGGTTCCGCGCTTAACCTTGCCACGGTTGGCTCGTGACTGTGACGCAGGCGCTACGGTTAGGTCGGGAAGTTGCCGAAGCGTCAGCGAGGTGCCGGATGACCGATGCAGCGGCATCGGCACGTCCAGCCGTTGCCCAGCAGGAAGAGGCCGCGTTCCTGGCCGATGTCGGCGGGCGCCTCTGCGGCAGCCTGGACATCGCCGGTACGGCCTCCGCTGTGGCCGAGCTGGCCAGTCCCGTGCTCGCCGAACGCGCGATCGTGCTCCTGCCCGCCTCCCGGGGCCGGTGGGAGTGGTGGTGTCACGTCCTGGACGGCCGCACGCTGCACGGCAAGGTCCGCAGACTGGCCCCGTCGGTCGCGCCCGTGCTGGCCAGGGCAATGGTCGCGTCCCAGACCACGCTCCGGGTGATCCCGCGCGCCGAGGTCAGCGTGTTCCCCGGGCCACTGCGTGACGCGCTCGGCGACTTCAGCGAGATCTCCGTGGTCCCGCTGGTCACCGACCAGGGCGTGACGCCTGGTGTGCTGATCCTCGCCCGCAGCGAGCCCGTGACTGAGCCGGAACAGCAGATGACCAGGCAGTTTGCCAGCAGGGCGGGCGCCGCTCTGGGCGCGGCGAGCCTGTACGGCAAACAGCTCGCCGCGATCGAAGGCCTGGAGACCACGCTGCACCCGGCGGAGCTGCCGACCGTTCCCGGCGCCAGGATGGCGGCTCTGTACCGGCCTGCCGCAGGTCCGCTACGGGTCGGCGGTGACTTCTACGACGTGCACCCACGCTCGGATGGGACGATGCTGTTCGTCCTCGGCGACGTGTGCGGCAACGGCCCCGAGGCGGCCGCGCTGACCGGCAGCATCCGGCACGCGCTCGGCGCGTTGCACCTGGTCGAGCGTGAGCCGCACAAGCTGATGGACCTGGTCAACCAGATGCTGCTGGCCACCGGGCGCAGCCGGTTCGCCAGCCTGGTCGTCGGCTCGATGACCACCCGCGGCGCCGACACCATGCGGGTGGCGCTGGGCTCCGGCGGCCACCCGTGCCCGCTGGTGCTGCGTGGGGACGGCCGGGTCGAAGAGATCATCATCCCCGGCATGCTGGTCGGGGTGACCGCGAGCGCGAAGTTCGGCCAGGAGAGCGTGGAGCTCGACCGTGGCGACGTGTGCCTGCTCTACACCGACGGGATCACCGAGGCCCGGGGCGGCCCGACCGGCGACGAGATGTTCGGCGAGGCCAGGCTGAACGATCTGCTGGCCGCCTGCCTGGGCAAACCCATCGACACGATCCTCGCCGACATCAACGCGGGCGTCGCCGAATGGCTCGGCGGCAACGACCACGACGACATCGCGCTACTCGCCGTTCAGCCCTATTGAGCCGATCGCCTCCAGGGCGTCCGGCACCGACGGGTAGATCGGCAGGACCTGCTCAAGGCCGGTGATCCGCAGCGGCCGGCTGATCGGGGAGCCCCCGGTGACGATGGCCCACCTGATGTTGCGGCGCTCGGTCTCGTGGTGCGTCTCGACCAGGGCCGAGAAGCCGAGCGAACCCATGAACGTCACCCCGTCCAGGTTCAGCACGAAGGCATCGCCGCTGGCCACGCTCTCGGCGAGGCCTTCTCTGAACACGTCCGCCGAAGCCAGGTCGATGTCTCCGGTCACGTGCGCGACAGTCACCGCGGAGGGGTGACGTTCCAGCTTGATCTGGATCACGTCCGGGTCGGACACCATTTCTCCCTACTTCAGCCGCGTTTTCCGGCGGAAGGTCCGCTGGAGCACCAGGGCCGCCACGGCACCTGTCGCCACCAGCCAACCAGCGGTAGCCAGGCGCAGCGGCGGGGCCGTCGGCCCGGCAGTGGTCACCCCAAGGTACTCCGGCGGGTCTGCGGGGTGAGCCACCAGTGGGGTGGATGCGGTCGCCGTCCACGCCGCTACCAGCAACAACAGCCGCGCCACGAGGTAGATGAACACCAGCAGACCGATCACCGAACCGAACGCGGCACTGGTCGGTGACTTGCCGAGGAGGCTGAGGAAGATGTTCGCGGCCTGCTTGAGGATCTCGAACCCGACGGCCGCGGCCAGCGCACCGCGGGCGGCGTAGCGCACCTTGACCTTGGTCCGCGGCAGCCGGGCCAGCACCCAGAGGAACACCATCCAGTCGGCGACGATCGCCAGCGGAATGGACAAAATCGACAACACCGTGCCTGCCCACGGCTCGTGGTCCAGGCCGATCCAGCGCAGGATCGACCCGTTGAGCCATCCGCCCGCGGCCGACAGGGCGAACGACAGCACAATCGCGGCCGCGAGGCTCACCAGCGACAGCAGATCCCACAGGATGGTCCGGAAGAACGGCAGCTCAGGGCGTTCCAGCTCCCACATCGCGGTCAACGCGTCGCGCAGGGCGTTGATCCAGTTCCAGCCTGCGTAAAGGGCGATCACCAGACCGAACACACCGAGTGACGTGCGCTGCGTCAGGACGTTGTCGTAGACCTCGTTGACGAACGTGTCGAGTCCGCTCGGCAGTGCCTCGACGATGGTCTTCCGCAGCTCGGCGGTGACCTGGGCGTCGTCGGCGATGATGAAACCGGCGATCGACAGCCCGACCATCAGGATCGGTATCACCGACAGGACGCTGAAGTACGTGATCGCCGCCGCGTACTGGTACGCGTTGTGCTCGATGTACCGGTCAAGTGTGCGAAACAGATGATCGACCCATATGTATCGGGTGCGTAGCCGCTTGAGCACCCACGGATTCTCCATGACGCACGTGTAACCGGCGTCGCCGAGGGCACCCTCCTGGCAAACATGTACATCGCCTAGGAGGTTGTGATGTCAACCGGTGCGATCATCGCGATCATAGTCGTGGTGGTGCTGGTAGTAGCGGCGGCCGTGTTCCTGTTAATGCCCCAGATGCGAAGCCAGCGCCTGCGCCGCAGGTTCGGCCCGGAGTACGACCACGCGGTCTCCAACAACGGTGACCGCCGCGCTGCGGAGAAGGAACTCACCGACCGGGAACGCCGGCACTCCGAGTACGACCTGCACCCGATTCCCCCGGAGAACCGGGAAAAGTATCGCGCCGAGTGGAACCGCGTGCAGGAGCGGTTCGTCGATGAGCCCGTCGAGTCCGTCGCGCAAGCCGACCGTCTGGTGAACGTCGTGGTCGCCGACCTGGGCTACCCGTCCGAGGGTTATGACCGTCAGCTCGCAGATCTCTCTGTTCGGCACGCGCACACCGTGGAGCACTACCGCACCGCGCACGACACTCACGTGCGTCAGGACGCTTCGACCGACGACCTGCGTACCGCGCTTATCAGCTACCGCAAGGTGTTCGAGGACCTGCTGGACCACGGCGTGGACGGACGGCACACCAAGCACAACAAGACCGAGGCGGTACAGCGCGGATGACTCTCCAACCGAACGACCGCAAACACGAGCACACACCGGAATTCCAGGACGAAGCCCAGCAGAAGACCGAGAGAGCCGCCGCCAAGACGGGCGCCCGCCGTGCCGGTGCTTCCGCACAGAAGGATGTTCCTTCCCAGAAGGACGTCCCGGCTCAGAAGGACGCTGCTGATCAGGGTCCCGACTCGGTGGCGAACCAGGACCGCGCGAAGGTGGAGAATCGTCCGGAGGGCGGCCTCAGGCCGGACAGCAAGCACCACGCCCCGGACAGCAGGAAACCCGCAGCGGCCGAGAACCAGGCGCCGGTGGCGTCCCGGACCAGGCTCTTCGAGGAGCAGGAGGTCACCCGGTTCCGCGAGCAGTGGCGTGAACTGCAGGCAGGCTTCGTCGACGAGCCGCGCAGCGCGGTCCGCGAAGCCGACACGTTGGTAACACAGATGATGGACAGCCTGACCTCCCAGCTGGCGGCGCAGAAACGCGCCCTGCAAGGCGAATCGGACGCGGTGGACACAGAGCGGTTGAGGGTGACCCTGCAGCGCTACCGGTCGTTGTTCGACCAGATGTTGCAGGTCTAGAACGGCGAGCCTAACCCGGCTCACGGTCCTGATCGTCTTGGATCAGGACCGTGAGCCGGAGTCAACGCTCGACCGCGACCCTTGTCACCGCGGTCATCCTGCTGCTGGTGCTTGTCGTCACGGTCTGGTGGTTGAACCGGGAGTCGATCGCGAGTTCGCCGCCCGTCCAGCCCGCGCCCGAGCTGGCCAGTCTGGCCATCGCGCCCGCGGGCACCATGAGCGGCTACAGCCGCGACCGGTTCCCGCACTGGGCCGGATCAGGCACCGGAGACTCCTGCGACACCAGGGAGATAGTTCTCCAGCGTCAGGGAACCGCGGTGGCACGGGATGCGAAATGCCGTGCCACATCAGGCAAATGGCTGAGCCCCTATGACGGTGCGGAGATCACCGAAGCCACCAAGGTAGACATAGACCACGTGGTGCCCCTCGCCGAAGCGTGGCGTTCCGGAGCCGCGACCTGGACGGACGAACGCCGCAAGCAGTTCGCCAACGACCTCGACCACCCCCAGCTCATTGCGGTGACAGCGGCCTCGAACCGCTCAAAAGGCGACCAGGACCCGGCAACCTGGAAACCCCCGACGAAAACCTATTGGTGCACCTACGCGAAAAACTACATAACAGTCAAAGTGGCCTACCAGCTGACAGTGGACCAGAAAGAACACGACGCCCTGGCCACCATGCTCACCACCTGTCCTGCCCCCACGCCGGTTTCCCGCTGACACGTTTTAGTGGAAGGTTAGTGGAAGGCTTGCGAGTTGCCGGCGGCCCACTGCGCGAACGTCCGCGGCGAAGTCGGCGATATCGACTGAGGCTGTTCCCGGCGGACATGGCTTCAGATCGTGAAGGGCAGGGCGAACATGACGCGGTCGGCCAGCTCCTTGTCACCTTCGGTCGTGGTCTGGCTTGCTCCTACTTCCACGGGGATCCGGCCGCCGGTCAGGCGGGTGAAGGTGGTCGAGGACATGGTGAGGCTGGTTGTCGCCGGCCGGGGGAGAGTGTCGATGACCTTGGCGCGGCCTTCTACCGCGACGTGGATTGTCCGTTCGGTGGGGCCGTTGAGGGTGAAGGTGACTGAGGAGCCGTTCGGGGCGGCCGCGCGTTTGCCGACTATGTAGCCGAGGGCCACAGAGATTTCGTCGAGGGATGTTTCGGCGCTGGGGCCGGTTTCGTTGCCGGGGATTCCTACCGCGTCTCTTATGTCTTGTTCGTGCATCCAGCAGTCGAAGAGGCGGATGCGCATGAACCTGGCGTAGGTGTCCTGGCCCGCGGGGGTCCAGGAGGGGGCGTGGAAGTCCTCTTCGGACATTGACTGGAGGGTTTCGGCGCGGGTTGCCGTGATCTCCCGGAAGCGGCGGTGGACTTCGGCCGGTGAGGCTGATCGCAGGGACTCCACCCAGTGTTCGTTGAGTGCGCCGATGTCGTTGCGGACGTGGGGCAGTGCGCGTACGTCTTTGTCCAGGGGTGGCTGGTGGCCGGCGAGACCGAGTTCGGCGCCGACTATGTGGGAGACGACGTCCTGTACCGACCAGCCGGGCAGGGCGCTGGGGGTGGCCCACTGCTGAGGGGTCAGTTGCTCCAGCAGTTTGTCTATTGTGGACCATTCGTCGATCAGCAAGGTGACTGCTTCGTCCTTGGTCACTGGGTTCCTCCGAAGTCGATGATCTCGCCGCGGTTCACGCTCACCCAGTCGCGCCCGCTCAGGTACGGCTGCAGGTGCTGGGCGATCAAAGCCTGGTCGGCGGGTGATTTGGGGCGTTGCAACTCGTACACGTGCGGCATCGACGCCATCCCGGTCACCACGTCCCAGAGGCGCAGGGCTTCGGGGCCGGTCGGCGGGTCGACCAGGACTGGGCCGAAAAGGGTCTGGCCGTCAGGGAAGAACAGCGTCGGTACGCCGAATCCGCCTGCGTCCATCACCCGTTGGTGGTCGGTTCTGACTTCGTCATGTGTGGTCGGGTCGCTGATCGCCTGATCGAGCACGGCCGGGTCATGGAGCATTTCCCGGGCGACGGCGGGATCGTGTGGTTTCTCGCCACGCATGTGCAGGGCTTCGCCGATTCGCAAGTACCAGTCGTCCAGCAGAGCCATGTCGGTACGCCGGAGAAACGCACCGATCCGCATCAACGACCAGCCGTACGACCAGTCTCGTTCCCATGGATGTTTCTTGCCCTCAAAGCGGTTGACCTCTTCGAGGCTGAAGAAGCGCCAGTTGATCGTGATGCCGAGCTGTGCCCGGACGTCGCGGATCCACACCGAGGTCTGATAGGCGAACGGGCACATCGGATCGAAGTGGAAGTCCACCCCACCGTACGAGGTCAAGAGGGCTCCTTGAGGCTGGTGCGGATCAATGTCCGGATATTGGCCGCGATCTCGTCGGCCGCAAGCCCGCGGACCTTCGCGAGCAGGATCATTCCCTGGATCTGGGCGAGGATCATCCGGGCGAGCGTCTCCGGCTCCACCCGCAGGGACGCCCCCCGGCACGCGGCCAGAATCCGCTGCTCCCAGCGTTCGAACACCGCGGCGACGTGTACGCGCAGATCGTCGTCGGTGGTGGAGAGTTCCGCGGCGAGATTGCCGAACGGGCAGCCCACGATCCGGCCGAATTTCGCCTCGAAAGCGCCCTGCACACGTGCCACCGCACCGGCGACGGCATAAAGCCGCTCGGCCGAGGAGGCTGATTCGGCTTCGTCGAATTGGCGCTCGAATTCGGCCGCGTGCAGGTCGATCACGGCCTTGGCGAGGTCGGCTTTCGACGGGAAGAAGTGATAGAAGCTGCCTTTGCGCACGTCCGCGGCGGTGCACAGGTCGGCGATACCGACCGAATTGTAACTGCGCGTGAGGAACAACTTGGCAGCCGACCGGACGATCCGGTCCCGGGAGATGACGCCCTGCTGCATGCCCCGGCACGCTATCGACTCTTGACTGACCGGTCAACTAGCGCGACGGGTGGCAGACTCAGCATCGTGAAGCAGTGGGTGCGCGACGCGCTGTTCGCGGCATTGGTGCTGGCAGGCGTGCTCGTGGCGACAGCCGTGCAGGGCGGCGTCGAGCTGCCCGGCGTTGTCACCATTGCGCTGACCTGCGGGATTCTGGCGTTCCGGCGCCGGTTTCCGGTCACCGTCGCGATCGGCACGGTCATCGGCTGCGGCCTCTACTACCCGTTCGTCGGCTCAGGCGGTCCGTTGCTGGCGGCGTTCGTGTTCGCGCTGTACACAGTCGCGGCAGCCGGACGGCTGGTCGCCGCGTCGGTCATCGCTGTCGTGGCGATGGGCGGGATCGCGGCCGGCGAGATCCTCAGCCCTCGTCGGCATCTCGACGACATCGCGTTGTTCATGCTGGTGGGCTGGTTGGTCGCGGTGATCGCGCTCGGTGCGGCCCGCCACAGCCGGCGCGCGTTCGTCGCCGAGGCCGAGAAACGAGCCACGGGGGAGGAGCGCCTGCGGATCGCCCGCGAGCTGCACGACGTCCTCGCCCACAACATCTCGCTGATCAATGTCCAGGCCAGCGCGGCGCTGCACCGCAAGAAAGGCGAGACCGAGGCACTGGAAGCGATCAAGCACGCCAGCAAGGACGCCCTCAAGGAGTTGCGCGCGACGCTGGGCCTGCTGCGCCAGGTCGACGAGCAGGCCTCGACCAAACCGCCTGGTCTGCAACAACTCAGTGAGCTCGTCGAGCGGACGAGAGCCACTGGTATCAAGGTGAACGTGGACGGCGAGCCGCGCCCGTTGCCGCCGGAGGTGGACCTGGCGGCCTACCGGATAATCCAGGAAGCCCTGACCAACGTGACCCGGCACGCGTCCGCGCACGAGGTGCACGTACGGATCCACTACGGCGACAAGGACATGCGAGTGCAGGTCGACGACGACGGCCGCGGCGGAGACGTGACGGCGGGCAACGGAATTCGCGGTATGACTGAGCGTGCCGAGGCCGTCGGCGGCGACCTGAGTGTGCACAGTGACGGCAACGGCGTCCGGGTCGCTGCCCGGTTCCCGATCGGGGCGACGGAGTGATCAACGTCCTGCTGGCCGACGACCAGCGCCTCGTGCGGGCCGGCTTCAAGTCCATCTTGGACGGTGAGGACGACATCACCGTGATCGCCGAGGCGGCCACCGGCGCCGAGGCGGTCCGCAGCACCCACGAGCTGAAGCCGGACGTCGTGCTGATGGACATCCGGATGCCCGAGCTGGACGGCCTGGCGGCCACCCGCCAGATCGTGCAGGCCTCGGCCGTGAAGGTGATCATCCTGACCACGTTCGACCTGGACGACTACGTCTACGGCGCCCTGCGCGCGGGGGCGAGCGGCTTCCTGGTCAAGGACACCGAGCCGATGGAACTGATCCACGCCGTGCGGGTGGTCGCGCGTGGCGACGCCCTGCTCGCGCCCGCGGTCACCCGGAGGCTGATCGCGGAGTTCGCCGGCCGGGTGGACAAGCCCGCGCCGAGCCCCCGGCTGAACTCGTTGACCGAGCGGGAACGCGAGGTGATGACCCTGGTCGCGGCCGGGCTGTCCAACGACGAGATCGCCGCGAAGCTGGTGCTCAGCCCGGCCACGGCCAAGACGCACGTCAGCCGGATCATGACCAAGCTGCACGTTCGCGACCGTGCGCAGCTGGTCGTCCTGGCGTACGAGTCCGCGATGATCACCCCGGGCTGGCTGGGCTGACGTCAACCGGGGGCGTACGGGATCGCCAGTAGGGAACAACCGTGGTGGTACGGCGAGTGCCCGCCGCAGCCTGACGACTACGACCATGCTGGTAGCCGAGCCTTTGCGGCGTGAACACACAGACACTCAGCCGGTTCGAGCGGCTGGCGGGATGGTCGCGACGGCACCGCTGGCTCGCCGTGATTCTCTGGGTGGTGACGCTGGCCGGGATCACGCTTGCCTCGCAGGCGATCGGCAGTGACTACCACAACGACAACGACCTGCCCGGAACCCAGTCCCAGCAGGTCGCGGACCTGCTCCCGGACGGGACGGGCGACACGGTCCAAGTCGTCGCCGAGGGAGACCTGGGCAAGTTCCCCGCGGTCCTGGACAAGATCAGGTCACTCCCGCACGTCGCCGCGATCGAGGAGCCGACCGTCTCGGGCCAGATCGCGTTCGCGACCGTCACGCTGGACGCGAAAGGCGTGCCAGGCGAGGACGTCCGGCGGATCATCGACACCGCGAAGTCGACCGATCTGCGGGTCGAGCTCGGCGGTGATCCGGTCCGCGCCGCGGAGGAGTCCGACGGCGGTGGCGCGGAAGGCGCGGGAATGCTTGCCGCGCTGGTGATCCTGGTGCTGATGTTCGGCTCGCTGCTGGCCGCCGGGCTGCCGTTGATCACCGCGGTGTTCGCGGTCGGCAGCACGGTCGGGATCATCATGCTGGCCTCGCACCTGGTCGACCTGCCGGACTACGCGCCGCCGGTGATGATCCTGGTCGGGCTCGGGGTGGGCGTCGACTACGCGTTGCTGATCTTCGCCCGTTACCGCAGCGAGCTGCTGTGGGGCGCGGACCGGGATCAGGCCGCCACCAGGGCATTGGACACCGCGGGCCGGTCGGTGCTGTTCGCCGGGTGCACGGTGATCATCGCGTTGCTGGGCTTGCTGGCACTGGGACTTGGTTCGCTGCAAGGCGTTGCGCTCGCGGTGACGTTGACTGTCCTGTTGACACTCGTCGCTTCGCTGACACTGTTGCCCGCACTGCTTTCCCTGCTCGGAAAGCGGATTGAACGCGCGGTCATGCGTCGCGCACACAGACAGGACGGAAACAGGTGGCGCGCTTGGGCGTCGATGGTCCAGCGTCGTCCGTGGCCCGCTCTGGTGCTGGCGGTGGCTGCTCTCGCCGCGTTGTCGTTGCCCGCCTTGGGAATGCGCCTGGGATTCGCGGACGCGGGAACCGAAGCGCCCACTGCGACCAGCCGTCAGGCCTACGATCTGCTCGCCAAGGGATTCGGTCCTGGCTTCAACGGCCCGCTGGTCGTGGTCGCCAAAGGCGGCGAACAACCAGCGCTTGTCGAGACACTGACCAGGACACCAGGTGTGGCCAGGGTCCTCCCGCCGCACCAGCTGCCGGACGCGTCGCTGGTACTGCTCTATCCGACCACGGCACCGCAGGACGTGGCGACCCACGACCTGGTCAACCGGCTTCGCAACGACGTCCTGCCGAAGTTGCCAGGTACGTACCTGGTCGGCGGGGCCACGGCCGCGGCGGACGACTTCGCCGAGGCGGTGAGCGACCGGCTGCCGTTGTTCATCCTGGTCGTGGTCGGGCTGTCGGCGTTGCTGCTGATGGTCGTGTTCCGGTCGATCCTGGTGCCGCTCAAGGCGGCGGTGCTGAACCTGCTGAGCATCGGGGCGGCGCTCGGCGTGGTCACCATGGTGTTCGGCGACGGCGCGTTCGGCGTCCAGCCTGGGCCGATCGAGGCGTTCGTGCCCGTGATGATCTTCGCGATCGTGTTCGGGCTGTCCATGGACTACGAGGTGTTCCTGCTGTCACGGATGCACGAGGAGTGGCGCCGCACCGGCGACGCAGAGCTCGCCGTGCGCGAGGGCATGGCCAGCACGGGTGGCGTGATCACGGCCGCGGCTGCGATCATGATCGTGGTGTTCGGCGCGTTCATGCTCAGCCCGGACCGGATGCTGCAGCAGTTCGGTCTTGGCCTGGCCGTGGCCGTGCTGCTGGACGCGCTGGTGATCAGGTGCCTGATCGTGCCCGCGGTGATGCGGCTGTTCGGGCCGGCGGCCTGGTGGCTGCCGCGCCGGATCGAGCGCCGGCTGCCTGAGGTGGCGCTGGAACACGCCTGAGGCTGTGGTCACAAATACCGGCCCTGAATGCCGGAGTCGTTGATATACATGGGAACCATGAGTGATGCCCGCTGATGGGCTCCGCCGAACGGGAGCTGCTTCGCACTGGGCTGCGCTACGCACTGGGGTTGCGACTGACAGTGGTCGCATTGGCGAGCCTGGTCTCGCTGTTGCTGGAACCGGCCAGGGAACCCGTGCTCACCGCGCTGGTCATCGTGGCGTTGAACGGATGGAACGCGTGGTACGCGTACCGCAAGGTGCGCGACGACGGGATGTGGCTGATCGTCGCCGACGTCGCGGTGATGGCCGGAGTGTGCCTGACGCAGGTCTGGACCTCCGGCCCGGGCACCACGGCCGAGAGTTCGAGCTGGGTGCTCGTGGCCGTGTCGATCACGGTCGTGACGTATCCGTGGCAGCAGAATCTGCCGACGCTCATGGTCTCGACCGTGGTCCTGATGACGGCGTTCCTGTTCGGCGCGGCGTTCGCCCGGCCGGACGAGTGGCTGGCCGCGGCACCGGTCCAGCTGTGGATGCTCGTCGAGCCAGGTCTCTCGTACGGCCTGTATCGGCTGGTCAGACATGGTGCCCGAAGCGCGGATCTGCTCGTCGCGCGCAACGAGCAGATCCGCCGGGAAGCGACCATCGCCGACGCCCGGCGCGCTGACGAGCGTGAATACCTCGCCGCCCTGCACGACACGGCATCGGCCACGTTGCTCATGGTCGGTGCCGGGGTCGTGGCCAAACCGGAACGCTGGCTCGCCGAGCAGGCCGCCCGTGATCTCGAGGTCATCCGTGGCCGGGAAGACATCCCGGCAGGCGAGGTCGACCTGCTGGAGATGCTGCGGGAGGTCAGCGGCCGGACACCGTTGACCGTGCGCTGGAAAGTCCCGGAATCGCTGACCGTGCTCGCGGTCGTCGGGATCGCGTTGTCCAGGGGCACCCGGGAGGCGCTGACCAACGTGGTCCGGCATTCCGGCGTGTCCGAGGCCTTCATCAGGGTCCACCGCAAGGGTGACACCGTTTCGGTGGAGATCTCCGACGAAGGCGCCGGGTTCGACGCGGCGGCTGTGCCGGAGAACCGCTACGGCGTGGCACGGTCTCTCGTCGAACGAATGGCAAGGATCGGCGGCCACGCCGAGGTGGACAGCAAACCCGGGGACGGCACCCGGGTCCGGCTGGAGAGCCCGGTGACCGTGGGCGACTCCGGTGGCCGGGACGCCGAGCTGATCGCGAGCCGGTTCCACTGGGGCCTGCGGTGGGCCGTCGTGGTCATGAACCTGATCATCCTTTATGGACTCGACCTGCCCAAGCTGCTGTCCGGTCAGGACGCCTACAGCTCGGTGACCATGCAGTTCGTCGCACTCGGCGTGTTCACCCTGGTCTCGCCGTGGGTGGCGTTCACCATGTGGCGGGGGATCACGAGCACCTGGTGGCGCTGGCCGCTTGTGGTGGTGCTGTTCGTAGTCGCGATCCTGGCGACGCAGACAGTGCTGCCCGAGTACCGCCTCGGTGTGCCACATTGGTCGGAAGGGGACGCGGCCTGGTCGTTGGCGGCGTTGATGATCACCGAATCGCTGTTCGTGTACGCGGGGCTCATCATCGCGCAGTACGCATTGACGTTCGTGCAGGTGGCCATCGGTGGCTCGTCGGCCGCGACCTTTGTCGGAGTGGTCAACGCGACCCTCAACAGCCTGGGCTACCTGCTGGCCGTGGGCATGATCGCGATGGTACTGCGGGGAATCGCGGTGTCCGCCGCGAAGATCGCCCGGGACGAGGAAGATCTGCGCACGTCCGAAGCCGTGGCCAACCAACTGCACAACGACCGCCGAGACCGTTATGCCGTGGTCGCCGACACCACCGCGCCGCTGCTGGCCGGTCTCGCCTCAGGTGACCTGGACCCTGGTGACGAGGACGTCCGGCGGAGATGTTCGTTGGATGCGGCCAAGATGCGGCGGCTGTTCGCCGAAGGCGCGTCCGATCCGTTGCTGCACGAACTGCGTGGCTGCATCGAACTGGCCGAACGCAACGGTGTCTCAGTGCGGTTCGCCGAACGTGGCCAACGGCCCACTGTCCCGAAAGAAGCGCGTCGCGTACTGACCGAACCGGCCGTCGCGATGCTGGCCACGGCGGTCAGTGTCGCGCGGGTAACCGTTGTGGGAACAGGGGATTCGGTGACGGTCAGCGTTGTGTCGGACTCACCGGCCGACAGCGTTCCGGAGATCGGCCATGACGGGATCACCGCGTCGACCGTGCGCAGCGGCGGGCAGCTGTGGGTCGAGGTCACGTGGATGAGGGGTGAATGACTGTCAAGCCGTGAGCGGGTGAACCCATAGCGTGGTCGTCATAGGCTTCCGGGGAGGAGTGTGATGACTGACAAGGGGATCATCGTCGGGGTCATCGAGGACCATCCGCTTTACCGCTCGGCACTGGCTCAGCTCCTCGAAGCCACACCGGGGATCACGCTCGACGCGCTCGCCGACTCCGTCACCCAGTTCGCGGCCCGCCGGACGCACGCCGACAGTGTCGTGATCCTGGATCTGCGGCTGCCGGGAGTACGGGATTCGGCCGCGGTGATGGAAGTAGTCGCCATGGGCCACAAGGTTCTGGTTGTCAGCGCGTACGCCGGCCCGAGTGAGGTGCTCGGCGCGATGGCCGCTGGCGCACGGGGTTTCCTGTCCAAGGACGTCGACGGTGACGAGATCCTGCGTGCTGTGCACCTGATCGGGGCGGGCGAGAGCTACGTCTCGCCGATGCTGGCCTCCTTCATGCTCAACGCGGCGCGCCAGGCCGGGCCGATGATCGAGCTGTCCGGCCGGGAACGGGAAGTGCTGTCGCTGGTCGCCTCCGGCGAGCGCGACCAGGACATCGCCGCCCAGCTCGCGATCAGCATCCGCACTGTCCGGTCCTATTTGGACCGGATCCGGGACAAGACCGGCCAGCGGCGGCGCTCCGAGCTGACCCGGTACGCCATCGAGAAGGGCGTCCTGGCCATCCCCGCCCGGCAGTCCGCCTAGTCCATGACTGTCAGTTACTCCTGATACATCCGATGTATCGATACTGTAATCCTTTGCAGAAGGCTTGACACCTGGTCAGTCATCCGATGAAAATCCGGCCTGCGTAGTGACCGCTGTGATGGCGGTCACCGACAGGGAGGTCGGCTGCGATGAGAAGGCTTGGGGTGCTGGGCGCGGCGGTCATCGTGACCGTCGGACTGACCGCGTGCTCGGTCAAACAGGACACGGGCGGTGCCGGCGACGGCACGCCGAAGGAGATCAACTTCCTCACGTTCGAGACGCCGAACCTGCCGCCGGCCTACTGGGACGCGGCGATCAAGCGGGTCACCGACAAGTACCCGGACATCAAGGTCAACAAGCAGGTCGCGCCGACCACCCAGGGCCGCACGGCCTACGCCAAGCAGCTGCTGCAGTCCGGCCAGTTCCCGGACGTGATGATCGCGGTCGACCCGGCCGGGTTCGCCGAGGCGGGCAACCTCTACGACTGGAAACCCGGGGAGCTGGGCGACTTCCAGTTCCCGGACGCCAACCCGATCAAGGGCGGGCACCACCAGCTGCCGGCCAACACCCAGACCATCCCGCCGATCTACTACAACAAGAAGATGTTCGCCGACGCGGGCATCACCGCCACCCCGAAGACGTGGGCCGAACTGGTCCAGGCCAGTGAGAAACTCAAGGCCAAAGGGCTGCAGCCGTTCGTGATCGGCGGTGGCAAGGACGGCTTCCCGGCCGCGATGATCATGACCGGTGTGGTCAGCGTCGACGTCTACGGCAAGACCCCGGACTGGCTGACCCAGCGCCGGGCCGGCAAGGTCAAGTTCGCCGACTCGGACTTCCAGGCCGCGGTGGCCAAGTTCGCGGACCTGTCGGCCAAGGGGTTGCTGGACAAGGACAGCGTGTCGCGGGACTACGCCGCCACCGAGCAGGCCTTCCTGGACGGCAAGGGCGCGATGTACCCGATGGGCAACTGGTTCGCCGCCAACGCCGACACCAAGAAGCACGACTTCGAGATCGGCGTGTTCAACTTCCCCAGCGACAGCGGGAAACTCGTGGTCCCGGCGTACACCGGCGGCGGGATGAGCGTCAACGCCAAGTCCAAGAACCTGGACGCCGCCAAACGCTTCGCGATCGCGTTCCAGACCGACAAGGGCCAGATCGACGCCTCGGTCAAGGCCGACGGCCTGGTCCCGGCGATCAAGGGCTACCAGATGCCCTCCGACATCGGCCCGGTCCTCAAGGCCGGTTACGAGCTCTACAAGGAAGCCGTCGACAAGAAGGCCGTGGTCAACTCGTTCGGCTGGGAGACGGCGGACGACGGATTCCTGCCCGGATTCAAGGAGAAGTTCTACGCCGTGGCCCAGGACCTGGTGACCGGCCGCAAGTCAGCGGCGGACGCGTGCGCCTACCTGGACACCGAATGGGAAAAGGCGGGATGACCGCCACCGAGGTCGCCGCGCCGCCGGAGAGTCCACGCAGGGGTGGCGGCGTGGCGACCGCGGTCCGCCGCCGGCCGGTCTGGCCGCGGATATGGCACTTCGTGTCGTTCGCGGCGCCCGGAGTGCTGGTGTACCTGTGTTTTGTCCTGGCGCCGATCGGGATCAGCTTCTACTACAGCCTGACCAACTACAACCCGTTCAACCCGCCGACCACGTTCGTGGGGTTGCGCAACTTCGGGTTGCTGTTCGAAGACGAGGAGTTCCTGACAGCACTGGAGGTCACGTCGATCCTGACGCTGATCGTGGTGATCGTCCCGAACGTGCTCGGCCTCGCAGTGGCTTTGCTGCTGGACAAACGCGGCTGGCTGTACAACGCGCTGCGCAGTGTCTTCTTCACTCCGGTGATCCTGAGTTCGGTGGTCGTCAGCATCATCTGGTCGCGGCTGCTGGACAGTGAAGGCCCGGTCAACCAGCTGCTGCGGGCCCTCGGGGTGCGTAACCCGCCCGGCTGGCTGTCGGATCCGGATATCGCGTTGTACTCGCTGGCCTCGATCGTGTGCTGGCAGATGCTCGGGTTCTGTGTCGTGGTCTACTTGGCCGGGCTGCAGGGCGTGCCGCAGGAACTGCTTGAGGCCGCGGCGATCGACGGCGCCGGGCCGGTCCGGCGGTTCCGGGCGGTGACGTGGCCGCTGCTGGCGCCCGCGTTGACGATCAACACGGTGGTGCTGCTGATCTCCGCGTTCAAGACGTACGACTTCGTCAAGGTGATCACCAACGGCGGGCCGGGCACCGGGGCCACCGCGACCATCGCTTTCAACGTGCTGGCAACGGGTTTCGACGCCAACCACGTCGGATACGCCTCCGCGATGGCGATCGTGATGCTGCTGATCGTCGCCGTGGTCACCGCGATCGTGCTCCGGCTGCTGCAACGGCGTGAGGTGGATCTATGACACGGCCGTTCGTGGCGGTCTTCGTCAGCGCGGTGTTCTTCGTGCCGCTGTACCTCGTGCTGGCCAACGTCTTCAAGCGCGGCGACCTGATCTCTTCGCAGCCCGCGGCGTTGCCGTTGCCGCCCACTCTGGACAACATCGAAGCGGTGATCACTCGCCCGGATCAGCTGTTCTGGGTGAGTCTTACCAACAGCATCGTGGTGACGGCACTGTCCGTGGCCGTGCTGACCGTGCTGAGCGCGATGCTCGGGCACTACCTGGCCCGGTCCAGGCAACGCTGGACCCGGGTGCTGACACTGGTGTTGCTGTCGGGCCTGATGATCCCGCCGCAGGTGATCCTGATCCCGATCTCCGACGTGCTCAACATCGCGAATCTGATGACCACACTGCAGGGCCTGATCCTGTTCAACGTCGGCTACTACGTGCCGTTCGGCGTGTTCGTCTTCGCCGGGTTCATCCGCAGCGTGCCGCTGGAGCTGGAGGAGGCCGCGATCCTCGACGGCGCCAAGCGCGGCCAGGTCTTCTGGCGGATCGTGTTCCCGCTGCTGCGGCCGGCCACCGCGAGCGTGATGATCTTTCTGGGCGTCTGGATCTGGAACGACTTCATCGACCCGTTGATCATCCTCGGCCCGAGCCAGGGCACCACGGTCACCACCGGCATCTACCGCTCGATCGGCCAGTACCAGGCCGACTTCGGCAGCGTGTTCGCGCTGATGTTCCTGGCCACCCTGCCGGTCCTGATTTTCTACCTCTTCCTGCAGAAACACTTCGTCAAGGGATTGACCGGCGGCGCCACGAAGGGTTAAGGGAGTTATTTGGGCGGTTCGTGCGTTGAGCGGGTATGCCCATCCTGATGCTGCTGTTGCTGGGGACCGCGATCGAGATCACTGTGCTGGTGCTGATCGGCAACGTGATCGGCCTGCTGCCGACGCTGGCGTTGGTGGTCTTGGCGACTGTGCTCGGAGTCGTGCTGCTGCGCCGGGAGGGCATGAAGGCGGTGACGGCGTTCCAGTCCAAGATCCGCTCAGGTCAGCCGCCGCAGGCCGAGATGCTCGACGGCGTGCTGATCGCGGTGGCCGGCGTGCTCGTCGTGCTGCCCGGCTTCGTCAGTGACCTGCTCGCCATCGCGCTGTTGTTCCCGCCCACAAGGGCAGTGATCCGCAAGAGCGTCTTGAAACGGGCCGAGGCGCGTGCTAATCAGCATCGGCAAGGTCAGATCTTCATCGTCGACGCCCAGCAGTGACGTCGCAGGAAAATGGGGGGCGGATGACGATCAATCGTCAGGTACGGCTGCGCTTCGAGAGCGGTGCGGTGGAGTCGTTGACGCACGTCAACCTCTCGGCGGTGCGCAGCGACGGGCGTTACCTGTGGATCGCGGGTGACGAGACGGCGACGATCGAGCGGCTGACTGCCGACGAGATCGGGCGTCCGGCCGAGTACGCCGAGCACGTCACGTTCCCGTTACCCGACGTGATCAAGCTGCCGGGTGCCGCGGACGAGGAAGTCGACGTCGAAGGCCTCACCCGGGTGGGGCCGTACCTGTGGGCGGTCGGTTCGCACAGCAGCAAGCGCAAGAAGCTCAAGAAGGAACACTCCGACGCCAAGGCCGCCAAGCGTTTGGCGAGCGTGAGCGCCGAGCCGTCACGCCGGGTGCTCGCCCGGCTGGCGATCGAGGACGACCAGCCGGTGGCCAAGACCAGCGACGGGTACCACAGTGCCGCCCTGGGCAAGCCCGGCCTGATCGACTACCTCGAGGACGACGATCACCTGGCGCCGTTCCTGGCGATCCCCGGCAAGGACAACGGCCTGGACATCGAAGGCATCGCGGCCTGTGGCCAGCCGGGGGAGGAGAGCCTCTTCCTGGGTTTGCGTGGCCCGGTGCTGCGCGGCTGGGCGGTCGTCCTGCAGCTCGCACCCCGGGCCGACGGCGACGAGCTGAAGCTGGAGAGGATCAACGGCGAGCGTTACGTCAAGCACTTCCTGGACATCGACGGCCTCGGCATTCGTGACCTCTGTGTGGACGGCGACGACCTGCTGATCCTGGCAGGCCCGTCGATGGACTTGGACGGCCCTGTCCGCGTCTACCGTTGGCGCGGCGCCGCAGACCTGCAGGCTGCCGACGTGGTCCACCGCGACGAACTCGTCCGCGAGATCGATCTGCCCTTCGGTGAGGGTGACGACCACGCCGAAGGCATCGCCCTGTTGCCGGACAACGAACTCCTGGTGGTCTACGACTCCCCGGCCGAGGCCCGGCTGATCGAGCCCGGCGTCGTCCTCGCGGACGTGGTCAGCCTGCCTTAGGTCACCAGAAAGGGCGCAGGGCGGGCAAAGTGGGCCCGGCCATCGTGCGTACGAGCTTGGTCAGTTCGGTGCGCAGGACGTCGAAGTCCACGTGCTCGCCCAGTTCCGCCTCCAGGCCGCGCAGGATCCCGCCGGCGACTGTGAGGTGCTCGAAAGCCTTGTCGGTCAAGACGACCAGCTTGCGTCGGCCGCCGTCCGGGTGCGGGCGGCGGGCGACGTAACCCTTGCGTTCGAGCTCGTCGACGATCTGGCCCGCGGCCTGTTTGGTCACGCCCAGATGCCCGGCCAGCTCGGTGCTCGTCGCGCCTTCCGCGCGCAGTGCCTGGAAGACCATGCCGTGGATGGGACGCAGGTCGGAGTAGCCCGCGGCGTCGACCCGGGTGACGAATTCGCGCAGCATGAGCTGGAATCCCAGGCCGAGCAGGAAAGTCAGCTCCGTGCGCGCCAGCGGATCATCGGTCATGGAAACCATCTTGACATATCTGAGTCAACAAGCTTTACTCGTACCTAAGTAAAGCTGCTTGACTCAAGGGGGTCACCGAAGTGATATTCGTGAAGACAGCGCGCCGCACCGAGACGCCGAACGCCCAGCTCGACAGCCTGGCCACGCCAAGCCTGGGCAGCAAGGAGCTCAGCACGTGGCGGGTGACGATGCAGCCCGGCGCCCAGGGCCCGGTGCACATCATCGACCGCGAGCAGGTCTGGATGCCGTTGAGCGGCTCTCTGGAGTTCATTGTGGACGGTGAAGGCACCGTGGCCGGTCCCGGCCAGGCCGTGATCCTGCCGGCCGGTGTGGTGCGGCAGGTCAAGGTGGCCGACGGCCCGGCCGAAGCGATGGTGTGCATGGCCGTCGGCGGGCACGCCCTGGCGCCCGGCAACGACGAACGGCACCCGCTTCCCTGGGCCGAATGAGAGGGCTCTCTGGTATACCCGTCGGCGGGTCACATAACCGCTGGAGGGAACCGTGCACGACGACAGGCGGCTGGTCGAGGACCGGTTGGCTCGGATGCTCACCACCAGGATCGCGCCGGCGAAGTATGCCGGGTCGGTCCCGTTGGACATCGAGGTCTGGCATGTGCCGGACGAACCGGTGCCGGTGAGTGAGGCTCTGGCTGCGGACTATCAGCCGGTGACGGTCGGCCAGCGGTGGGGAGCGCCCTGGTCGACCAGTTGGTTCCGGGTCACCGGAACGGTTCCTGAGCAGTGGCGCGGTCATCGGGTCGAGGCCGTGATCGATCTCGGCTTCACCCGGGCCCAGTCGGGATTCCAGGCCGAGGCGCTGGCCTACGACCTGACGGGCAAGCCGATCAAGGGCATCGCGCCACGCAACAACCACGTCCCGATCACCGCCGAGGAAGTCGGGCTGCTGCTGGAAGCGGCCGCGAACCCGGATGTGCTCGGCGGCGGCATGCAGCCGACTCCGATGGGGGACAAGGCAACCGCGGGCAAGGAGCCGCTGTATGTGCTCGCGGGCGCGGACGTCAGACTGCTCGACGAAGAAGTCTGGCATCTGGAACTGGACATGGAAGTGCTCAGCCAGCTGATGGCCGAACTGTCCATTTCAGACCCGCGGCGGCACGAGATCCTGCGTGCGCTGGAGCGATCGATGGACGCGATCGATGTCGCGGATGTCTCCGGCACGGCCGAGGCCGCCCGGGCTGAGCTCGCCGGAGTTCTGTCCCGGCCGGCCCACGCCAGCGCGCACACGCTTTCGGCGGTCGGCCACGCGCACATCGATAGCGCGTGGCTCTGGCCGCAGCGGGAGACCATCCGCAAGACCGCGCGGACCTTTGCCACCGTTACCGCGCTGGCCAAGGAATATCCGGAGTTCATCTTCGCGTGCTCGCAGGCCCAGCAGTACGCGTGGGTGAAGCAGCACCAGCCGGTGATCTTCGAACGGATCGCGGCGAACGTGAAGTCCGGTCAGTGGGCCCCGGTCGGCGGCATGTGGGTGGAGTCGGACGCGAACCTGCCCGGCGGCGAGGCGCTGGCCCGGCAGCTCATCCACGGCAAGCGGTTCTTCCTCGACGAGTTCGACTACGAGTGCGAGGAGGTCTGGCTGCCCGACTCCTTCGGCTACACCGCGGCCTTCCCGCAGCTGGCCCGGCTGGCTGGGGCGAAGTGGTTCCTGACGCAGAAGATGTCGTGGAACCAGACGAACAAGATGCCGCATCACACCTTCTGGTGGGAGGGCATCGACGGCACACGCGTCTTCACGCACCTGCCGCCGGTGGACACGTACAACTCGGAGTTCTCCGGCAGGGAAATGGCGTACGCAGTCGCCAACTACGCCGAGAAGGGCCGCGGCACGAAGTCGCTTGTGCCGTTCGGATACGGCGACGGTGGTGGCGGCCCCACGCGGGAAATGCTGGAGCGGGCCCGGCGCCTGAAGGACCTCGAAGGCACGGCCAAGGTCGTGATCGAGAAGCCGGGCGAGTTCTTCCGGGCCGCGCAGGAGGAGTACCCGGACGCGCCGGTGTGGTCCGGTGAGATGTACCTGGAGTTGCACCGGGCCACCTACACCACGCAGGCCCGGACCAAGGCGGGCAACCGGCGGAGCGAGCATCTGCTCAGGGAAGCCGAGCTGTGGGCGGCGACCGCGGCCGTGGCGGGCACGTTCGACTACCCGTACCAGGCCTTCGACCGGTTGTGGAAAGTCGTTCTGCTGCACCAGTTCCACGACATCCTGCCGGGCAGTTCGATCGCCTGGGTGCACAAGGAGGCCGAGGCCACGTACGCTGCGGTCGCAGCCGAGCTCAACGCGATCACCGATGCCGCGATCGCCGCCCTCGCAGGCGAAGGACACCGCAAAGTCCTGTTCAACGCGAGCCCTCACCTCAACGGCGGAGTCATCGACGGGAACCTGACAGGAATCTCCGGACTCGGCGCCGCGTTCGTCTCCTGTATCGCGGCAGCGCCGGTCACCGTGACGGATCGGCTGCTGGACAACGGTTTTGTGCGGGTCGAGCTCGATGACAACGGACTGTTCTGCTCAGTGACCGACCTTGTCAACAACCGTGAAGTACTGTCCGGAGCGGGAAACCTGCTGCAACTGCACCCGGATCTGCCGAACTACTGGGATGCCTGGGACATCGACGCGCACTACAAGCGCAAGCATGTCGACCTGACCGATGTGGACTCGATCAAGGTGGTCAGCGACGGCACCGAGGGCGACGGCGCGATCGAGATCGTCCGCTCCTTCGGCTCATCCCGGATCACTCAGGTGATTCGCGTGCGGGCCGGAACCTCGCGGATCGACATCCGCACGGAGATCGACTGGCACGAGTCGGAGAAGATCCTCAAGGCGGCCTTCCCCGTCGATGTGCATGCCGACCGGTCGGCTGCGGAGATCCAGTTCGGGCACGTCTACCGCTCGACGCACACCAACACCAGCTGGGATGCCGCCCGGTTCGAGATCTACGCCCACCGTTGGGTGCACGTCGCCGAGCAGGGGTACGGCGTGGCCGTGCTCAACGACTCGACCTACGGCCACGACATCAGCCGGACCACACGCGAAGACGGCGGGACGACGACCACGGTCCGGCTCAGTCTGGTGCGCGCGCCGCGGTGCCCGGATCCCGAAGCGGACCAAGGCAAGCACGTGATGACCTACGCGCTGTTGCCGGGCGCGTCGATCTCGGACGCCGTTTCCGAAGGGTATGCGTTGAACCTGCCCGTGCGAACTGCGCAGGGCAGCGTGGTTCCCGAGCCACTGATCACAGTGGACACTGCGGCGATCGTGGTCGAGGCGGTCAAGCTGGCCGACGACCAGTCGGGCGATGTCGTGGTCCGGCTCTACGAGGCTTTGGGCGGACGTGCCAAGGCGATGCTGACGACCAGCTTCGCCTTGGCCGGTGCCGAGGTGACAGACCTGCTGGAAAGGCCGCTCGGCAGTGCCGAGGTGACCGGCGAGGGCATCCCGGTGTCGTTGCGGCCCTTCCAGATCCTCACTCTGCGGCTCAGGAGGGCTTCCTAGGCCATGCGGCCTTTCTCAGGGCGTTGAACAGGACGTTGGTGGCCGGCTCGATCTCGGCGATGTAGTCGTCGAGCAGTTCGGGCCGGCCCGCCGGATCCGGCTCGGGCGGCCGGCCCGCGGTGATCCAGTTCAGGGCCACGAGCTTGGCCGTGGCCTGGCGCCACCAGTCGGAGATCTGCTTGCCCAGCTCGGCCTCGGCCGCCTCGGCGGCCTTGATCTGTTTGCCTGCCGCGGCGATCTCGGTGACGATCTCGACCTGGCGGCGGCGTTCGCGCTCGCTCAGTTTCAGGGCCGCCTGGCGGGTGACGTCCAGGATCTCCTTGTACTCCGCCACGGGATCGGTGCTCACGAGGGGTCCAGGGTGTCGAAGGGGATGATCACGTCCGGCGAACTGTGGATCGACTTGTCGAAGAAGATCGCGCGTTTGGGCCGTGGCGACCAGTCGATGACCTGACCGGCGGCGAGCGAGTTGAGCTCTGCGCCCTGCACGTCCAGTGCGACCCATGCGCCGATGTCGTCGGCGCCGCCGAACCCGAGCGTGTCCTTGAGCCGTCCGGTGCCGCGCCACCAGCCGATGGTGTGCACGTGGTTGGCCGGGCCGTTCTTCAACAGGGCACGGAAGTCGTCCAGTCCACTGCGCATCGCCGGTGGCTCCTTACGCTCCAGCCACTGGTGCGCGGAGTCCACGGCGAAGAACAGGATGAACCTCGGCCGCTCACCTGACGACGGCACAAGCTGCGCGATGTCCTCACCTGTGCGCAGGTCCACCGAATGCCCGACAGCGACCAGGATCCGGGCCAACCGGGTGACGCGTTCCTGCAAGGCCGGTACCGCACACCAGACGCTGAAATCGCACGAACCGGGCTCGTGTTTACGGGCCAGCGAGTACGCCGCGCTTTCCATAATGGACAGTGCGTCCTCGGTCGCGGTGCCGATTACCGCGAGGTTGCGGCCCGGCACCGCGTCCAGCGAGACGGCCGCAGCGCGGCAGGACACCTCGATGACCTGGCCGAGCAACGGGCCGGACGGGTCGACGAAGTCCGCGGCGTCACCCAGCAACGGCTGGTGCGCGCCGTCGAACAGGGCAGGCGCCAGTGAGGTGCCGGTGGCCCAGAGCTTCTTCTGCAGATCGTCGAACGTGCCCTTGGCCGAGGCGTCCGGGATGTGCGCGACCTGGTTACCGTGTGACACACCGGAATCGTGGTTGATCACGGCGTGCCAGCGCGGCAGGCTGATCGCGGCGTTGTTGTGCTCGGAGAGCACCCGCTTGGCCTTGGGCATCGCGATCCGCAGGGTGCACTGCTCGAACACCGCGGGCTTGCCCCAGAACGCCTCGATCCCGGCGATGTCCTGGCTGGCCAGCACGAGGTGGATGCCCTGCGAACGCCCCCGCCGGGCGACGTCCTCCAGCAGGACCGTGGCCTGCTGGGTGATCCGGTCCCGGCCGCCGAACAGTGCCTGGAACTCGTCGATCACCGCGACGATCCGTGGCCAGTGCCCCTCGGGCTCGGCCTCCCGCAGCTCGGAGAGCTTGGTGACCTCCTGGCGTTTGGCCGCCTCGGCACGCCTGGCCAGCTCCTGGGTGAGGAAACGCAGCAGCGCCAGGCCGAACTCGCGGTCGGTGTTGACGTTCACGCCGACCAGCCGGGCCTGGGGCAACCAGCTCGGATCCTTGCGGCCGGGCGCGAGCCCGGCGAACGAGACCCCTTCCTTGAAGTCCAAAAGGTACAGTTCGAGCTCGTCCGGGGAGTACCGGGCGGCCAGCCCGCCGAGCATCGCGTACAGGAAGTTGGTCTTGCCCGACCCGCTGGGCCCGGCGATCAGCGCGTGCGGCGTGGCATCGCCGAGCACCACCTCGACCGGAACACCGTCAGCGAACCCGACCGGCGCGCGAAGTTCCTCACGCGAGCTGAGCTGCCCCAGTTCGCCGGGCAGTAAATCAGCGAAGGTCCGTGGCTTGCCCCGGCGGGTGATCAGGTCCTCGGCGATCTTCGTGACCGCACGGCTGGCCATGCCCCCATCGGGTGCCGGGTCAGGATGGAAGGCCACGCCTGTGCCGGTCATCGTGGTCGTCGCATGCTGCGCGTCGGAGAACATGATCGTCTCCATTGGACTGTTCGCCGACAGCGGCACGTCCACGCAGATCAGATGGACACCCGCGTCCAGCCCCGTGCGGGCGACTCGTTGCAGCTCACGCTGCTGCTCGTCGGGTAGCCGGTCGCCGTTGCCGAACAGCACGACGACCCGCCACGGCTCGATCCGCTCGTCGTTGGTCACGCACACCGAACGCAGCGACGTCTCGCCCGCCCGCATCGCCTTGGCGTGCACTCGCCGGATGTGACCGGCCATGTCGGCGAGTAAATCGTCGAGCCGGGTCGGGTCGTGCACGGTCAGCAGCCCCGCCGCGGTCAGCGGCTGCAGGTTCGGCAACGATCCGGTCAGGTGACCGATGTCCCACAGATGCACCCGGATGAGGCCGGGCCGGTATGTGCTCAACAGCCGCAACAGCAACGTCTCGACCAGAGCGTCCACAACGGACCGGCTGTCCGGCACGGAAGTCACCCGCAGGTGGGCGCGGTCGAGCAGCGGCACCGCGACCGGGAACTCCTCCTCGTGCGGTGCCTGCTCGACCACGGCCCGGCCGATGCGCCACATCGCGGGCGTTTCGCCGCCCGTCTTCTGGCTCACCGGGTTGCCGAGCCACTCCTGCCAGGGTGCTCCCGCGACCCCGGGCGAGTGCTCCTTGACAAGTTCCCGCAACCGATGGGGCCCTTTCGGGTGCCATTCGGCGTAGAGCTCGTCGCGCTCAGCGATCACCTTGTCCCACGTCTGAGCCAACGCGGGCTGCTGACGTGCTTCCAGGATCGCCGGGTCCAGCCTCGCCCTGGCCAGTCCCAGCCGCATCACCTGTTGCTCGAATTCGAGCTGGTCCTTGCGGGTCTGCGCGTTCTGTCTGGCCGCCGCGGCGGCGCCGAGCGCGAGCCGCAACGCCTTCCGCAGCTCCTCCAGCGCGTTTCGAGCACGCTGCCGGCGTTCGCCTCTGCCCAACATCTACAGCCTCATCAAGTAGTCCAAGATCGACTGACGAGCCTGGGCGATCAGATCCCGGGCCGTACTCAACTGTGCCATTGCCAGGTCGAGCTCGACGGGTTGGTACCCGTTCGGGTCCCTCGCTACCGCCGTCAGGGTCGCTCTTGACTCAGTCAGTAACGGCACTGCGCTCGAAGTGGTCACCTGAGCCTGCTCCAGGGTGACGGTCACCTCACGCAGCGCACCTGCCAGCTCCGCGATCGTCAAAGCCGCGCCGCGTAACCCTCGGCGGACGAGATGCTCGCCTGCACGGCCGCCTGCGCGGTGGACAACGTCTGCAGCGCCTCGGTCAGCAGCCCCTGCGCCTGCGCCACGTCGGCCTGGTTGCTGCCCTGGGTCGCGGCGAGCAGCGCGTTGCGCGCGTCGTCGAGTTGTAGTGAAGCTTGTGTGATAGCTGCGATCCCGGCTTGCGACTTCTCGTTCGCCATCGCGATTCCCGCTCGGATTTCCTCAACGCCCGCCATGGCCGCACAAGATACTGATGATCATTTCGACCCTGTCCACCGGGTGTCGGCAGGCGATGATCCACTCAGTACTCAGCCGATCTCGTCCAGTAACTGGGATACCTCCGCGGCCGATCGCCGGTCGCCCGTGCGCAGGTGCGCGTCCAGCGACTTCGTCAGCAAAGCCTGTGCGCGGTCGCGATCTCCGGCCCGCAGGTGCAGCTCGCCGGTGGCATGCCGGGCGTAGGCCAGGCAGTGATCGTCTCCCAGCTGCTGGAACACATCGGCGACCTCCGCGAGGTGGTCCAGCGCCTGTGCGGGCTCCCGCAGCTTGGCCAGCCGCTGCAGGGCGTGCGCCTCGCGGTGCCGGTCGCCGATGGCCGCCGACAGCTTGCGGGCCCCGGTCAACCAGGACTCGGCGGCGGAGAACTCTTTCTGGGCAAGCAGAACCGTGCCGGCCGCCACGCGGGCGGCGGCCTCGAGATGGGGTTGCTCCGTCCGGATGAAGATCCCCAGCGCCTTGCGCTGGTGTGCCAGGGCGTCGCGGAGCCTGCCGTGAATCCGGTGCGTGGTACCGATTCCGGCCAGCGCGATGCCGGCGCCGTTGTCGTCGCCGGCTTCGGTGAACAGCCGCAACGACTCCCGCATGGCGGATTCCGCTTGTACGTAACGATCTTGATAGAGGTGCACCTGGCCGAGATTGCGCTGCACGATCGCCTCGCCGTGCGGGTCACCGGCCTGGCGCGCGCCGTCCAGCGCGATCTCGTGGGTTCTCAGCCAGTCCGCGTGGTGCCCGCGCAGATCGAAGTACGTGGCATAACTGGCCGGTATCTGCCAGGCGTCCTGCTGGACTCCCAGACGTGCGGCCAGTTCCAGCAACGCGGCCATCGCGGTGCGCTCGGCGTCGAACCAGCCGGCCGGATCGCCGGGGCCGTTGCCCGTGACAGTGTTGTGCGGCAGCACACCGAAGAACGGCACTGGCATGCGTGCTGCCGCATGTGTTGCCAGCGCGAGATAACCGCTGAGTACCCGGCGGGTGGCGGCCTGTAGTTCCTGGCGTGGCTCGGCGGCCAGCCGTTCGCCGGCGTAACACCGGAACAGAGTAGGGATGCGGTAGCGAGGTGAACCGGTTACGTCGACTGTGACGTGCAGAAGATTGGCGTCCACCAACGAGTCCAGCGTGTCGTCGGCGCGGGGCCGGTCCAGCAGCGCGGCGACCGCCCAGCCGGGGAAGGACACCGGGCCGAGCATGCTCGCGAACCGGAACGCCCGTGCGGCCATTGGAGTGAGCCGTATGTAGCTGTCGGTGACACTGGTGCGGACGGTGAGGTTCCCGGCGGTCAGTTCGTCGATCCGGCCGCGTTCGTCACGCAGCCGTTCGGCGATCACCCGTAACGGGATCGCGGGTCTGGCCGCGAGTTTGGCGCCGGCGACCCGGACGGCCAGCGGCAGGTTCCCGCACGCGCGCAGGATTCCGGTGGCGTGATCGGGTTCGTCGGCGACCCGGTTACGGCCGGTGATCCTGGCCAGCAGGTCCCGTGCCTCGTTGTCGTTCATCGGCTTGACAGAGATCGGTACCGCGCCGTGCAAGTCGGGAATCCGCGTCCGGCTGGTGACCATGACCGCCGAGCCCCCGGACCCGGGCAGCAGCGGCGTGACCTGAGTGGAGCTGGTGGCGTCGTCCAGGATCACGAGCATCTTCCGGCGCGCCAGCACCGAACGGTAGCGGGCTGCTCGTGCTTCGAGAGTGCCCGGGATGTCCTGGATGCCCAGTGCGTCAAGCAGATAGGCCAGCACGTCGAACGGGTCCCGGTCACCGCGCAGTTCGACGTACAGCTGGCCGTCGGGGAACGACGGCGCCATCCTATGTCCGATATGGACGGCCACAGTGGACTTTCCGGAACCGGCCGCGCCGGTCAGCACGGCGACGACCGGTTTGGGGCCGTGCAGCAGGTCCTCGATCTCGCGTACGACGGCGATCCGGCCGGTGAAGTCGGGAATGTCGATCGGCAGCTGGCACACCGGGAACGCGCTGGTGCGGATCTCGTCACCGGCCCGGCGCAGTTCCGGGCCCGGTCTCGTGCCGAGTTCCTCGGCCAGAATCCGTTCCGCCTCGTGATAGGCGTGCAGCGCCTCGGCCGTGCGCCCGGACTGATGCAACGCCAGGACGAGGTGCCGCCACAGCTCCTCGCGCAGCGGGTGCTCCGCGAGCAGGCCGCGTAGTTCTGGGATGGTGTCCTCGCGGACGGTCAGGCTGCGTTCGATCACCGACAGCCGTAACTCCTCCAGCCGGGCCAGGGTCGGCTCCCAGACCGGGCTGCGTGGCAGATCCGCCAGCATCCGGCCGCGCCACAGCGCAGTGGCCTCGTCCAGTTGGCCCAGTTCGGCTTTGGCCTCGAACGCCGTCATGTCGAGCTCGTCCGGGTCGACGTTGACGAGATATCCGCCCGGCCGCGTGCACACGCGGGCACCGATCTCGTTGCGCAGGGCGTGCGCGTAGGTCCGGACGTTGGCCACGGCGGAGCGCGGTGGCGAATCCGGCCACAGCACGTCGACCAGCGTGTCGACCCCGACCATGGTGTTGGGCTCGAGCAGGAGCGTGGCAAGCAGCATCCGCGGCTTGCGCCCGCCCAGCGTGACACGTTGCCCGGTCATGCTGACCTCAAGTGGCCCGAGCACGCGGAACTCGATCTCGTTCACGGCAAACCCCCAGCGGCCTGGAGTGACGTGTCAGATGGTAAATCCTTGACTTCACCGATGCCTAGAGTTGGTTATTGATTCACCGCGTGGCCGGTTTCGCGCAGGGTCCAGTGCGAGCCACGATGCGACAGCTGGGTGTACGAGAGCGGCGCGACATCGATGCGCCAGAACGACTGCGCCGGCGCGCTCAGCACGTGCACCACAGCGGCCCTGATGACCGCTGGATGCGTCACTGCGGCCACGCGCTCACCCAGCCCACGCAACCCGTCCAGCCATGCGCTCACGCGAGCCAGGAGGTCGTGCACGGACTCGCCGCCGTGTGGCGCTGCGCTGAGATCGGTCAGCCAACTCGTGTCCACGACCTCGTCCAGGGCCTGGCCGCGCCACGTCCCGAAGTCGAGATCCGCCAGCGCGGAATCGACCGAGCAGTCCCAGCCGAGCGCGGCCGCGGTCTGCCGGCACCGAAGCTCGGGACCCGTGCGGAACGACGAGATACGGCCAAGGTCGACCGGTCGTATCGCGCTGGGCCGCTCGAGCGGCTCGTCATCGGGGAAGGCCGCCCGGCGGGTCGCCGTCGTGCCGGCGTGACTGACCAGAACAAGCCTGGTCGAGGCATTCGGGTGAGCGGCGTCTCCTGGCGTTGACACGGTCAGTGGCTCCTGCCTACGGTCCTGTCGCCAGTTGAGACCAACTGGTCGGAGTAAGCCGGTGTGAATCCGGCACGGTCGCGCCACTGTATGCGGGAAACCCGCCTAGTCAGACACTCCGGTCCGCTTGCCTGTTGGGTCGCGTCAGCCCGAGGAGGTCACGCCGGTGACTACCGCAGCAGTTCCCGTTCCGGTTCCGGTCCTTGTTCCCGTCCGTCAGATCCTGCCGTGGGCTGTGTTCACGGTGATCCTCGGACTGATGTTGCTGTACTTCGTCGGCAGTGAGCAGGGCGCACTGATCGGCGCGGACAACCTGGTCCATGAGTTCGTGCACGACGGCCGGCACCTGCTCGGCTTCCCCTGCCACTGATCGGGCTCGGCAACACACATGAATATGGGAAAACTGCTGGTCCGCGGCATGCTCGCCGGACTGCTCGCAGCCGTGTTCGCGTTCGCCTTCGCGTCGGTCTTCGGTGAGCCGCAGGTCGACAACGCCATCGCGGTGGAGGAGTCCGCCGCGCCCCATGAACACGGCGCTTCTGAAGAAGAGCTTGTGAGCCGGGGAACTCAGAGCACCGTCGGCCTGGCCACCGCTGTCGGTGCGTACGGGCTCGCGTTCGGCGGGATGTTCGCGCTCGCGTTCGCCTTCGCCTACGGCCGCATCGGCAACCTGAGCGCCCGCGCCACAGCGGGAGTGCTGGCGGTCGGGGCGTTCCTGGTCGTGTTCCTGGTGCCGTACCTGAAGTACCCGGCGAACCCGCCTGCCGTCGGCAACCCGGACACCATCAACGAGCGCACCACCTTGTACTTCGTGACCGTGTTGATCTCGCTGGTCGTGGCCGTGCTGGCGATCGTTCTGGCCCGTCGCCTGACCGACCGGCTCGGGTCGTGGAACGCGATCCTGCTCGGCGCACTCGGCTACGTGGTGGTCATGGCTGTCGTGGCGCTGCTGCTGCCGAGGATCAACGAGGTGCCCGAAGGATTCCCGGCGAGCCTGCTGTGGAACTTCCGGCTCGCCTCTTTGGGCACGCAGCTGGTGCTGTGGACGGCCATCGGGCTGATCTTCGGGGTATTCACCGAGCGCCGCGTCCGGCGTGTCGCTGCGACACGCCCACTCTGAACCCGCTGACCTGGGTATTTGGAAACCCCTAACCGCGCCTGCAAGGGGAGTTTGCCTCTAGGGGGTATTCCTGTGTTCGACGTCACGTTTGGTGACGTACGATGAGAACAGCGAACACGGGGATCGCTCGAATGGAGCAATACATACACAGGCGATGTAGGGGAACAGTGATGACAACGATGACACAACCGGCCCCGGCCTGGCTGCGCGATCTGGCGGCTGCCCGGGCCCACTACGAGGAGCTTTTCGGCTGGCCAGTGGCCGTGCAGGTGGGGCAGCGCCAGCTGGCGGTGGCCCTGGGGCAGACCCTGGACGCGATCACCATGCCGGCCGCCCTGGCCGAGCAGGTGCACGCCCAACTCGGGATAGCGATGCTGGCCGGGCCACTCATCGCCCACCCGGACGGCGGCCGATGGACCTTCCTGACCCAGGCAGCGACAATGGTCAGCGGCGACATAGTCGACGGCCTCGAAGGCCAAGAAGTCAGGCACGCGGGGGCAGGTGCCTACACAGTGATCCCGACCGAAGCCGGCAACGGCGGCTGGCACTGGATCAACGAACCACGCCCCCACCAAATGCTGCCCTCAGCCTACGCGGTAATAGCCACAGCCCGCCGCCTCTGCTCAACCCCAACCGCAGCCTGAGAAAAGCAACAACCTAATAGATTTCCCAGTGATGGGGTGAGCGGTCTGGGAGGACCCGCTCACCCCATCACTGTGTCCCAGGCCAGAAACGAACGGACTGGACCCAGCCCCACTGGAAAATGGCTTAGGAACTGGAAAATCTCTTCCCTTCCCACGGCGCTAGGCGCTGGAACGTACCCAACGCAAGGTAACCAGCGCTGGTTCCGCAGCGTTCGGCTGGAAGTCGAACTCCAACGTAACCAGCAGCGCTGACGTGCCCAGCAATGACCCCCTGAAACCACAACCGCAACACCGCATTGACCGGGAACAGGCAGCAAGCAAGGACAAAGACCCGGCTACCGACGTACTTGGGTGATGGTTAGAAGGGTGCGGGTTCGTAGGGTTCGGGTGTGGTGGTGTGGACGCGGTGGGCGGGTGTGCTGAACACCAGTGTGCCCGGCAAGGGCTGGGTCATGTCCCAGTCGCTGCGCTCGCGCATGAGGTTGTGTTTACGGCACAAGGCGTTGGTGTTGTCGGCTGAGGTCACACCGCCATCGGCGTACCGCACGGTGTGATCAATCTCCGAGCGATCGGCCGAGCGCCCGCAACCAGGCTGCCGACAGGTCCGATCCCGAAGCCGGATGTGGCGTGCCAAGGCTGCTGAGGCATACCGCCGCCGGCTGACCTCCAACACCTGGCCATGGTCATCGGTGATGACGCGCCGCCACATCGCATCCCGCGCGAGCTCGCTGGCATACTCGGCCGTGATCGGGCCATAACCGCTGATCTCACCGGGTAGCCGGGTCAACCCCAACAGCGTGGACATGGGCACGGTGACGTTGAGGTTTACCCGTAGCCGCTCGTTGTTCTTACCCAGCACCAGATCCATGAACACATCAGCCCGGCACTGAGCCAAGGTCTTGTCCGGTGTTTTGACCTTGTTGGCCAGCATGTTGATCTGGTCATAGGCAGCCTGGGCTTCATGCGGCTCCAACGTGATGGCCAGCTGGCCCATGCCGTCGGACAGATCCCGGCCGGTCACATCACGGTCGGCCTTCGCGGTACGACGCAAACGCTCCGCAGCAGAAGGATCGACGGCGATCACGTGGTAGCGGATGCTCTGGCGGAACCGGCTGGGATTGGCGCGCTTACCGAAGGCCAGAACCTTCGACTCCACCCGCCGGGCTTGGTCTTCGGTCAGTACCGAAGTGAGGTCGTTCATCGCTTTGGCACGCACATAATCGATCTCACCCGCCTCCAACGCATCGGTAGTCGCGGGCAGCCGGGTGACCAGGTCCCGGGCTTGGGAGATGTGGATGGCTGCGGTGTGCGGGTTCATGGCCAGTTCGAGGGCGACTTCCTCAGGAGCGCCGTCGGCGAGGTCGGTTCCGGCACGCCCGGGTTCACGCAATTCGGCGAACCGGGCCAGGAGCCGGGCTTTGCGCGCGTCGCAGAAAGCCCGGGCCTTGTCCACGTCGACCAGACCGTCGAGGACCTGGTTGGCGTTCATCTGATGAATAGGGATGTTTGCCGGCGGGTTGGTGTCCCGGAGGGCAAACAGCGTATTCTCGCCCATATGTTCACCATACCGGAACAACCCGGCAATGACGTCACTCTATTGGGTGTTCTTGTTGGAGCTTGCTGCCTGTTCACGGTCATAGCGGTGTTCCGGTAGTGGTTTTGAAGGGGGCATTGCTGGGCACATTAGCGCTGTTGGTTACGTTGGTGTTCCCGGCTTCCAGCGTCTTTTTCGGCTTCCGGCGCCGGTCATATTGTGTTGGTTACGTTCCAGCGCGTTAGCGTCGTGGGAAGGGAAGAGATTTTTTGGGTCTTCAGGTTGGTTTTCGGCGTGGCTGGGGCCCTCGGGGTGGTTGTAGTTGCCCCCGAGGGCTCTTTTTGTCAGCCGTTTTTCATTGCGGTGATCAGTTCACCGTTTGTTGTGTCTCCGGAGAGTTCCCAGAAGAAGGAGCCGCCTAGGCTTTGGTTTTTGGCCCAGGTCATTTTTCCGGTGATTGTGCTGGGGGTGTCGTAGCTCCACCATTGGGAGCCGCATTTTGCGTAGGCTGTTCCTGCTATTGTTGCGTTGGCTGGGCATTTGGTTTTCAGGACTTTGTAGTCGTCGATTCCGGCTTCGTAGGTTCCGGGGGCCGGTCCTGTGGCCGATCCGCCGGGGGCTGCCTGGGTGACGCCGGTCCAGCCGCGGCCGTAGAAGCCGATGCCCAGCCAGAGTTTGCTGGCGGGTACGCCTTTGGCCTTGAGTTTTGCGATGGCTTCAGCCGAGTTGAAGCCTGCCTGGGGGATTCCGGTGTACGAGGTCAGTGGCGAGTGCGGCGCTGTGGGGCCGTTTGTGTTGAAGCCGCCGAAGAAGTCGTAGGTCATTACGTTGTACCAGTTGAAATACTGGGCCGCCGAGGCGTAGTTCGCTTTGTCGATCTTGCCGCCGGCCGACGCGTCCGCGGTGATGGCGGCGGTCACGAGTTTGGATCCGAAGCGGCTGCGCAGGGCCTGGGCCAGTCTGGTCAGGGCTTCGGGGCCGCTGCTGTCGCAGCTCAGGCCGCAGGCGTTGGGGTACTCCCAGTCGATGTCGATGCCGTCGAAGACGCCTGCCCAACGTGAGTCGTTGACGAGGTTGTAGCAGGAGTTGGCGAACGCGGTGGGGTTGGTCGCCGCCTGGCCGAAGCCGCCGGACCACGTCCAGCCGCCGAACGAGAACAGGATCTTGAGGTTGGGGTGCAGGCGCTTGAGTTTGCGCAGCTGGTTGAAGTTGCCGCGCAGGGCGCCGGTGTCCCAGGTGTCCGCGACACCGTCCACACTGGACGCGGCGTCGTAGAACTTGTCGTAGTCCGCGTATGTGTCACCCAGGACGCATTGGCCGTTCACGACGTTGCCGAACGCGTAGTTGATGTGCGTCAGTTTGCTTGACGCGCCGCTCGTCCGGATGTTCTTGACGTGGTAGTTGCGCTGGTAGACGCCCCATTGCACGAAGTAGCCGAGGACGTTGCCATTGGGAGCGGCTTGGGCCGTGGGAGAAACCAGCGCCAGTGCTGTGACCAGGGCGCTGGTGAGGGCGAGGAACCTTCGCCGGGGAGATCTGGACATGCGTTCTCCGGAAGGTGAAGCGGTGCGGCAATGCACCGCGCCCAGCAGGGAACCGCGAAGCCCGCGCCTGGCCGGCGGTTTGGTCGAACCATTCTCAACGTAGGTGGACTAGACCAATACGTCAATACGTCACCAATGACCGTCTTCCAGGACCCGCTTGAGGATTTTGCCAGTGGCGTTGCGCGGCAGGTTGTCCACGAACATCACGTCCCGCGGAACGGCAAACCGTGCCAGCCGTTGGTGCACGTACGTCCGCACGGTGTCGGCGTCAAGGTGTGCGCCGGGTTTGAGAACGATGTACGCGGCGAGGCGCTGGCCGTACTCGTTGTCGGTCACGCCCACGACTGCGGCCTCGCGCACCTGGGGGAGTGCGGCGAGCGCATCCTCGACGGGGCGCGGGAAGACGTTCTCGCCGCCGGACACGATCATCTCGTCGTCCCGGCCGGCGACGAACAGCCGGCCGTCGGCGTCGAGGTAGCCACGGTCGCCGGTGTCCATCAGCTCGTGCTGGATCGAGACCTGGGCCGCGCCGTTGGTGTAGCCGTCGAACAACATGTCGTTGCCGACGAAGATCCGGCCAACTGTGCCCGGTGGCGCGGGAACTCCATTGCTGTCCAGGATTCCGACTCGAGTCCCGAGTGGAGGGTGGCCTGCGGTGGTGCGGGCCGCTTTCAGATCCGTGGGGTCGGCGACGGTCGCCCAGGATACTTCGGTTGAACCGTATAGGTTGTAGAGCACGGGGCCGAACACATCCATGAACTGCTCGACAAGCCGTCCGGGCAAGGCCGATCCGCTGCTCGCGACCACACGTAAAGACGAGGTGTTGTAACGGGAACGCAGGCTGTCCGGCAGGTCGAGCATGCGCTGCAACATGATCGGCACGGCGAACATCGAGGTGCACTGGTGCTCCTCGATCGCCTGTAACGCCGCCTGTGGGTCGAAACGCCTTTGCAGCACCAAACTCGCGCGCAGCGGCATGCCGAGCTGCATCGCCGCGAGGCCCCACGTGTGGAACAGTGGCGCTGCGACGAGCATCTTTTCCCCAGCCCGCAAGGGAATCCGCGACAGAATTGCCGCCGCGTCACCCAGCCCGCGGGGTGTGGGCCTGCGTGCGCCTTTCGGGGCGCCGGTCGTTCCGGACGTCAGCACGACGATCTTGCCAGGCTGCTTGGGCGGGGTGAGTTTGTCCGCGGGTGCGCCCGCGATCAGGTCGTCGACGGTCGGGCCGAGGTGGTTGCCTTCCGGCCAGGTCCGGATCCTGGGCAGGTCGGTGGACACGAACCGGGTCAGCGATGCGAGTTCGTCGTCGGCCATCAGCAGGACGGGATCGTGCTCCCGGACGACCTCGGCGACCTGGTTGGCCGCCAGGCCGGTGTTCATCAGCACGACGTCCGCGCCGAGCTTGCCGCACGCGATGAACGCCTCGAGCATCACGCCGTGGTTGCGGCACATCAATGCGACACGTGACCCGGCGGTGACCCAGTACTTGGTCAGTGCGTTGGCCAGCCGGTTGGTCCGCTCCTCGAGCTCGGCGAACGTGTACTTCGAGCGTTCGTCCTGGTACGCGATCACGTGCGGACCGTGAGCGGTCGCTGCCTGATACCCGCCGACAACTGTGGCGCCCCAGCGCGCCAGGGAGGTCAGCTGTTTGATCGTGCGATCCGGCCGGGCTGGGGCGAGTACGCCGGCCTTGATGAGTGTCCTGGCGACGCTGAGCGTCGAGCCCCGGTGATCGCGTGGCGTGGGGGGAAGCTCGGCGGGCACTGCGTTGAGGTGGTCACGCAGCCGCGCGATGGCCTCGTCGATCCGCTTGCGCAGATGGGAAAGTGCCTGATCACCCGACAACGTCAGCAGGATGCTGATCTGGGTCCCGCCGCGCGGAGTCTCCCGCAGCTGGATCGACAACCGGTGCCGCTGAGTGCGCACACTCGACCAGACCAGGTGCTCGTCCTGGCGGTAGATCAGGATTTCGACCTCGTCGTCGTACCCGGCCCGGACCAGATAGCGCGCTCCGCGACCACTGTTCGGAGTCAGCCGCTCACACCAGCTCACCCCGCGGACATAGCGCGGGTAGAGCTCTGGGTCGCCGATCACCTCCCACACTTTGGACGGTGGGTGGCGCACGGTCGCACGCACTTCAACGGAGTCGGGGCTCATACCTACTGATGGGTAGCAGTACTCCGCTGAGCGGTGCAAGCGAGTCGCCCAGACGGACTAATGGGTCCAAAAGGAGGCCACCAAGCCTACAGGTGGCCTCCTTTGTCAGCCACGTTAGAACGTCAGGCGCCACAGATCGACAAAACCGACATCCGCCGAATAAATGTCCTGGACTTTGAGCTGCCAGGTGCCGTTGGCGGCCTCGCTGGAGGCGTCCACTGTGAACGTCTCGTTGACGTTGTCGGCCGAGTCGCCGGAGCTGGCCGCCTTCAGCCGGTACGCCGTGCCGTCCGGCGCGACCAAGTCGATCACAAGATCACCGCGGTAGGTGTGCTTGATGTCCACAGTCACCTTGAGCGCGGCCGGAGCGTTACCGTCCTTGCCGGTGACCGTGATCGAACTCGTCACCGCCGCGCCGGCGTCCGGGATCTGGACGTCGGTCGCGTTCTCGAACGACCCGCCGCCCGGCGGTGGCGTCGTCCCGCAGTACTGCGCGTCCTTGCCGATCGCGCGGTACGGGCAGTCCGACAGTTCGAGCAGCTGCAGCACGGCTTCCTTGTTGCGTAGTGTCTCCCGGCCGATCACCTCGTCGGGCGGGTAGAAGCCGCCGCCGGCTGGGCCGGTCGGGTACATCTCGAAGGTGTAGCCGAAGATCTTCTGGTCGCCCCACAGCCAGTCGTCGATCGAGCCGTCGGTGATGTACAGATCCGACGACTGCTCCGGCGTGTAGTTGTTGGTGGCGGCCATGTCCCGGCCGATCTTGGCGAACGTCGCCTGGTCGTCGGCGGTGAGACCGGGCGCGGTGTCGTCGTACGTGTAGCCGTACGGCCACAGGATCAGCTCGCTGTAGGTGTGGAAGTCGATGCCCGTCTTGATCTGCTGGACACCGCCGACCTTGCGGCCGCGCACGAAGTCCGCGAACGCCTTCACCTCGGGCGAGGACTCCGCGGCCGGGCCGCGGTAGGTCTCGCTGCCGGTGCTGCCGGACGAACCGCCGCAGCAGCCCCACTTGAAGTCCCAGTTGCGGTTGAGGTCCGTGCCGACGTTCGACGAGCCCGTGTTCGGCTGACGGTTCTTACGCCATGACCGGTACGAACCCGTCGCGATGTCGTACTCGCCGCCGTCCGGGTTGAGATCGGGCATCAGCCAGATCTCCCGGGAGTTGACGATGTTGGTGATCCGCTGATCGCTGCCATACCCGGTGGTGAGCTCCTTGAGCAGGTAGAGCGCCATCTCCTTGGTCAGGTGCTCGCGGGCGTGCTGGTGGGCGGTGAACAGCACCTCCGGCTCGGCCTCGTCTTCTGTCACGTTGTCGGAGATCTTGATCGCGATCAGGTCGCGGCCTTCGTAGGACTTGCCCACGACCTGCTTGGACACGATCGCCGGGTAGGCCGCCGCGGCCGTGTTCACCTCGGCGGTGAGTTCGGCGTAGTTGTGATAGAGCGAGTCGGCGGGCGGGAAGTCGAACGTGCCCACGTCCGGCTGGGTCGGCGCGGCCTGCTTGCTGACCCGGTAGCCGAGTTTCTCGATCTGCTTCACCTCGTCCGCGGTGGCCGTGACCCCGACGACGCCGTGCTCGGCATACGTCACCGCGGCGCCGGTCGCGGCGATCTGGCTGCGTTGTTTGCTGGTCTTCACGCCCTCGACCTGGTACTCCGCCGAAGTACGGTCGGGTGCGCTGGACGACGGGTCAGCTGAGCCGGGACTGAACACGACAAAGCTCATCGCGACCGCGAGAGCCAAAGAAACGGACAATCTCTGACGAATCACGCGGCCTCCTGCAGGGAGATGGCGGACATTCCGCGATCCTGCGGCCCATACCGGCGGGCCACAACCCGCGTCCGGTTACGGAATTTGCCAGAATTCCCAGGTCAAACCCGTTCGGGCGACCGGCTGCAGGCAGTTCGTGCAGCGCAGCAGCGGGCTGAATCCCTGGTCGCAGTGGCTGATCTGAAGATCCGCGCCGGTGTACCAGCGCTGCGCCCAGTCGGCCAGAAAACTGAAAACCCCGAAAAAAGCCAGGCCTTTGCCGGTCAACCGGTATTCGGCCGGATCCTGGCGCAGCACGCCCAATTCGACGAATCGCTTCAGCCGGTCGCTCAGAATCGAGGGCGCCAGGCCGAGTTGCGCCTCGAACTCCGAGAACCGGCGATGCCCGAGGAAGGCCGCGGCCAGCAGGACCGTGCTCCACCGGTCGCCGAGGATTTCCATGGTGGCCGGCAGATACGACAGTGGATCGTGCTCACGGGTGATCTTGCGATGCAGGCGTGGCGCGCTCACCTGGGCGAACGTGCCCTCGCGGGTGGTTTCGACATCCCGGGCGGTGATCGGTGCCTTGCCGCAGCCGCCGCAGCCGAGTTCGACGTCCGTGCGCTCGCCGCACTCCGTGTGTACGAGTTCGGGCAGCGGATGCGTACGCGTGACCCAGGCGCGTTCCCACGACCAGATCGACACGAGCATCGGCCACAGCTCGATCGCCTTCTCGGTCAGGTGGTATTCGGTACGCATCCGGCCGTTGCGGTAGGGGACCGGCTTGAGCAGGCCGTTGGCCACCATTTCCTTGAGCCGGGCGGCCAGCACCGACTCGGAGATCCGGATGTCGTCGCGCCAGTCGGCGAACCGCCTGGTGTGCTTGAGGAAGGCACGCTGCAGGATCAGCAGGGTCCACTGGTCGCCGACGGCGAGCAGTGCCTGGCCGATCGCGCTGGGTTCCACGTGATCATCCTAGCGTGATTGACACCTGACTTCGGCTATCGTAGCTTCGAAGGGTGGAGCCGATCGCTGTCGCACGCGCTGCCGAGGAAAATCCGTACCTCCTGGGCGTCTACGCCCCGGTGGCCGACGAGATCACGTCGTCGGACCTGGAGGTCATCGGCGAGATCCCCCGTGATCTCAACGGTGTCTACCTGCGCAACGGACCCAACCGGCAGTACCCCGCGGACGGCCGTTACCACTGGTTCGACGGTGACGGCATGGTGCACGCGGTGCACTTCGAGAACGGGAAAGCCCGCTACCGCAACAGGTTCATCCGGACGGCGGCGTTCCACGAGGAGTCGAAGCAGGGCCGCGCGCTGTGGACCGGCGTGATGGAGAACCCGGCCGGAAACCCGTTCGGGAACACCCATGGCCTGGGCCTCAAGGACAGCGCGAACACCGATGTGATCTTCCATCGGGGCAAGGTGCTGGCCACCTGGTACCTGTGCGGCTCGCCGTACGCGCTGGACCCGTTGTCGCTGGAAACCATCGGCGCGGAGGACTTCCTGGGCACGCTGGCCGGGGACATGATGGCGCACCCGAAGGTCGACGAGGCCACCGGTGAGCTGTTCTGGTTCGACTACGGCCCTGAGGCGCCGTACATGCGATACGGCGTGATCAGTCCTGAAGGGACGGTCAGTCATGTGGCCGATGTTTCCCTGCCGGGGCCGAGACTGCCGCACGACATGGCGTTGACCGAGAACTATGCCGTGCTGATGGATCTGCCTTTGCTGCAGGACCAGGACGCCCGCCGGGCCGGGAAATACCGGATCCAGTTCGACCGGTCGCTCGCGTCGAGGTTCGGCGTGATTCCGCGTTACGGCTCCGATGTCCGTTGGTTCGAGGCAAAGCCTTGCTACATCTACCATGTGGTGAACTCGTGGGAACAGGGCGACGAGATCATCATGGACGTATGCCGGGTGAAGAACCCGAGCCACGCGCCGCGCGTCAAAACACCATTGGCTGCGATGCTCGCTTATCTCCGGCTCGACGCCCACCTGTATCGCTATCGGTTCAACCTGCGGACGGGCGCGGTCGCTGAAGGCCCGTTGGACGACGTGAACCTCGAGTTCCCGAGTGTGGATTCCCGGATTGTCAGCCGGCCGCACCGATATTCGTACAACATGCGTCTCTCCAGCGATTTCACGCTGCTGTTCGACGCGTTGGTGCGTTACGACTCCAGCACTGGGGCGAAAGAGATCCACGAGTTCGGGCCGGGACGCTGGGGTTCTGAGGCGCCGTTCGCGCCGCGCGACGGCTCCACCGGTGAAACCGACGGCTATCTGGTCAGTTTTGTGACCGACGAACGGGAAAACCGCTCCGAAGTCGCCGTTTTCGATGCCGCCGATGTGGCGGCCGGCCCGGTCGGCCGCGTGTTGCTGCCGCAACGGGTGCCGGTCGGATTCCACGCCACCTGGGTACGAATGGATCAGTTGCGGTCATGGCCTTCATAGCCGGCGGATACCAGACGGACTTCGCGCGCAACTGGCAGCGCGAGGGGCACGACTTCGCCGATCTGTTCGCCGAGGTCACCCGCGAGACCCTGGCGGCGGCGGGCATTTCCCCGCCGGATGTCGGCGTGATCCATGTCGGCAACGCCTTCGGACAGCTGTTCACCGGTCAGGGACAGCTTGGCGGAATGCCTGCCACCGTGCAGGAAGAGCTTTGGGGCATTCCGGCTTCCCGGCATGAGGCCGCGTGCGCGTCCGGCGGCGTCGCGATTCTCGCCGCCATGGCCGACCTGGAAGCGGGCCGGTACGACTGCGCTCTGGTCCTGGGTGCCGAACTCGAGAAAACCGTTCCCGGCGACACAGCGACTTCGTATCTGGGTGCGGCGGCGTGGATCGGCCACGAAGGCCAGGACGCGAAATACATGTGGCCGTACATGTTCAGCGAACTGGCCGACGAATACGACCGTCGCTACGGTCTCGATTCCCAGTACCTGCAGGAAATCTCCGCGCTGAACTTCGGCAACGCCCGCCTGAATCCGAACGCGCAGACCCGGGCGTGGCGGTTCGGCCCGGCCGCGTTCACCGCGGACGAGACGCAAAACCCGATCGTGGAAGGCCGGGTACGCCGTCAGGAATGCAGCCAGGTCACCGATGGCGCGGCCGGTCTCGTGCTCGTGTCGTCCCGTTTCCTGGCTTCACGGCCGGGTTTCCAGGTCTCCCGGATCGCCGGCTGGGGCCATCGCACCGCGGGACTCTCCCTTTCCCGCAAACTGGCCCGCAGCGCGGACGAACCGTACGTCCTGCCGCATGTGCGGGCCGCAGTGCTGGATGCCTTCTGCCGCGCCGAGGTCCCGGATGTCTCCGGCCTGGACGGAATCGAGACACACGATTGTTTCGCGATGTCCGAGTACATGGCGATCGACCACTTCGGGATCACCGCACCCGGCGAGAGCTGGAAGGCCGTCGCTTCCGGCGACCTGTCCCGCGACGGGCGGATCCCGGTGAACCCCAGCGGCGGCCTGATCGGCGGCGGTCACCCGGTCGGTGCCAGCGGCGTCCGCATGGTCCTCGACGCGCACAAACAGGTTCTCGGCCAGGCAGGCGACTACCAGGTCGACGGCGCCCGGCGATTCGGCACGCTCAACATCGGCGGCAGCACGACCACGACGGTTTCGTTCGTGCTTGACCACCCGTCCGCCTGACGAGCTAGCTGCGGGCTCGTAGCGTTGCCGCTGCCCAGGTGCACCAGTTCGCCTCCTCCTGCGCGTAACGCAGGCCTCGGGTACCGGCCAGGTATGGGCCGATGTTCTGCGCGGTGGCGAGGTACTCGGCTTCGGGCTGGTCACCGCGCAACTTGGCGAGCTGGGTCTGGAAGTAGTCGGCCTTGGCCTGGCACTGGGCGGCTCGTTGTTCGAGTTGCCCGGCGAGGTTGGCCGGCTCGGCGGCATGCGCGGCGTAGGCCTTGACCAGGAGGTCGTCGCGGATCGAGGTCGGTTTGGTGGGGGCGTCGGTGAAGCGCCGCAGCTCCGCGCGCCCGGTCTCGGTCAGCGCGAAGACCCGCTTGTTCGGGCGGCCCTGCTGGACGACTTCGTGGCCGGTCAGCAATCCGTCGGCCTCCAGTTTGCCGAGCTCGACGTAGAGCTGCTGGGAGGCGGCGTGCCAGAAGGAGGACACGCCGAGGTCGAACAGCTTGGCCAGCTGGTAGCCGCTGAGCTCGCGGTCCACCAACGCGGCCAGCACAGCGTGCCGTAGTGCCATGTGTCACCTCGCCCTCTCTTGTGGCCAGGATACTCAAGGATATGATTACTCAAGAAATTGAGTATCAGGAGGTGCTCGTGAAGCTCGGATTTCACACCGGTTACTGGTCGTCCGGCCCGCCGCAGGGCGTGCAGGAGGCCATCGCCGAGGCCGAACGGCTGGGCCTGGACTCGATCTGGGCAGCCGAGGCCTACGGCTCGGACTGCCTCACACCGCTGGCGTGGTGGGGCTCGAGTACGAACTCTGTGCGGCTGGGCACGAACATCCTGCAGATGTCCGCCCGGACGCCGACCGCGACCGCTATGGCGGCGCTGACGCTCGACCACCTGTCCGGGGGGCGGTTCGTGCTGGGGATCGGCGCGTCCGGGCCGCAGGTCGTCGAAGGCTGGTACGGCCAGGCGTACCCGCGGCCGCTGGCCCGCACCCGGGAGTACATCGACATCGTGCGCAAGGTCGTGGCGCGGGAACGGGTCGAGTACGACGGCAAGTTCTTCCAGCTGCCCTATCAGGGCGGCACCGGCCTGGGCAAACCGCTGAAGTCCACAGTGCATCCACTGCGGACCGGCATCCCGATCTTCCTGGCCGCCGAGGGCCCGAAGAACGTCGCGCTGGCCGCTGAGATCGCCGACGGCTGGCTGCCGATGTTCTTCTCCCCGCGTAGCAACGACTTCTACCGCACCGCGCTGGCCGAGGGCTTCGCCAGGCCGGGCGCCCGGCAGACCTGGGAGACCTTCGAGGTGCCCGCCTTCCTGCCGGTGATCGTGAACGACGACGTCGAGCAGGCCGCGGACTGGGTCCGGCCGATGCTCGCGCTCTACATCGGCGGCATGGGCGCCAAGGGTGCCAACTTCCACTTCGACGTGTTCGTACGGCTGGGCTACGAGGCCGAGTGCCAGAAGATCCAGGAGCTCTACCTGGACGGGCACAAGGCCGAGGCGGTCGCGACCGTGCCGACGGCCATGGTCGAGGACATCGCGCTGGTCGGCCCGCTGGCCAAGATCCGCGACGAACTGGCTGCCTGGAAGGAAAGCGTGGTCACCTCCCTGCTGGTCAACACCGACATCAAGACGCTGGGCACCATCGCGGAAATCGTCGCATGAGTACCGTCCCGGCTGAGCCGAGCTCGATCGAACAGTGGGAAGTCTGGAAGCGCAAGGAAACACCGCCGGCCGAGCGCGTCCGGGACGGCCTCTGGTCGGTTCCGGTGCCGATCCCGCACAACCCGTTGCGCTACACCAACACCTACCTGTCGGTGGCCGACGACGGCGTGCTCGTGGTCGACCCGGGCTGGTTCGCCACCGAGACCTGGGACGCTTTGGTTGCGGGCCTTGCGGTTGCCGGCGCCCAAGTGTCCGATGTGGTCGGTGTAGTGGTCACGCACATGCACGCGGATCACCACGGCCTGAGCGCGCGGCTGAAGCAGGAGAGCGGCGCCTGGATCGCGATGCACCCCGCCGAGCGCGACGCGTTGCCCAGCAGCATGCGTGAAACCGTGGAGTCGTCGTGGGATCACGACTGGCTGACGTCGTGCGGTGTCCCCGCGGAGATCGCAGCGAAGCTGGAGTTCACGCCGGACACGATGCAGCCCTTCATGGACCTGGCCCAACCGGACTTCGTGCTGTCCGACGGCGACTACGTGCCGCACGGAGACCGCACACTGCGCGCGGTCTGGACGCCTGGCCACACTCCCGGCCACATCTGCCTGCATGACGAGCCCAAAGGCGTACTGCTGACCGGGGATCACGTCCTGCCCAGGATCAGCCCCACCATCGGGATGACAATCGGCGACGACGACCCGCTGTCAAGCTACATCTCTTCGCTGGAGAAGATCGGCGAATACGACTCCGCGGAGGTCCTGCCCGCGCACGAGTACCGGTTCCGCGGCATCGCCCGCCGCACTGTCGCCCTGGTCAAGCACCATCAGGAACGCTGTGACGAGATCACCCAGGTCCTCCGCGACCGAGGCGACTGCACAACCTGGGAGATCACCGAGCGACTGACCTGGTCGCGCGGCTGGGAGAACGTCCGCGGCCTCATGCGCCGTACCGCCCTCGCGGAAACCGGCGCCCACCTGCAGTACATGCGCAAACACGGCTCAGTCGAGCTCATCGACGGCGAGGTACGACTCTGGCGGACGGGAATGTGAGCACGTCGTCAGGACCGCCCAGACTGTCACCGCCGGATCCTGCCTGGTCAGGTATGGCGAACCGGCTGATCGAGCAGCTCAAGCCGCTTGCCGGCGGGTTGGCCCGAGCAGGGGAGTTCGCCTGGGATCACATCGGCTCCACAGCGGTGCCGGGCCTGGCGGCCAAGCCCTTCATCGACCTGCAGCTCGGCGTGCCCTCACTCGACCATCTCGACGGCATCGCCGAGGCGTTCGAACCAGCGGGATTCGTCGACGTGGCAACGGTCAGGCCCGGCTCGCCGGGCGTCCTACGGGACGATGCCCGCGGCAAACGCGCCAACAGTCGTTGGGACAAGCGGCTTTTCGCCTCACAGCAGGCGATCCTGCATGTCCGCCAGCTGGATTCCGCTTGGTGGCACTACACAATCCGCTTCCGCGACCTGCTCCGCTCGGACGCCGGGCTACGCGAGAGCTATCAACGGATGAAACTCGATCTCGTCGCCGCACACGGCCAGGACGAGGACTACGACAAGTACACCCTCGCCAAGACAGTCTTCTTCGACGCGATCCAGGACCGGCTCGACGCCTGAGACGATCGCCGGAGAAATGAAGTCCCGCCGCCGGGGGTGGCCCGGCGGCGGGAGCCTTCGTCAGGACTCGCCGTCGAGGTCCGCGAGGGCCTGCTTGACCTTCGCGACCTCGGCTTCGAGCTCACGCAGACGCGACTCGTGCTGCTCGCGTGCCGCGGTGATCACCTCGTCGATCTTCTCGGCGATCTCGGGGTGCAGCTCCTGGGAGGCCTTGGCGACTGCCGCGGCCGGGATGGAGAGACCCTGCACGACGCGGGTGCTGCCGTGCATCAGATCGGCCTGCCACGCACCGTCGAGGGTGCCCGTCACGGTGAGCGTGAGCTCGATGGTGCGGGTCTTCTTCGCGGTGCTCTTGGTCCGTGTGGCGCGCTTGGGCTTCTCCTCGGCGACCGGCGCGTCAGTTGCCGCGTCGGTGCCCTCGGTGCCCTGTCCGTTGGTCGACGCAGGCACCTCCTCGTCACCGGGAGCGCTTGCCGCCTCGGCGGTTGGAGCGGTCATCCTGGTCCTTTCGTGGTCACGTGGAGGGGGACCCCATTCTAGAACACGTGTTCGACCGTGCGTGTTCGTGGGGTAGCCAGACACTATCCCGATAGGGTTCGCGGGGTGAGCGGAGGCCTGCTGGTGGCCGGTACGTCGTCGGACGCCGGCAAGAGTGTGCTGGTCGCGGGGCTGTGCCGGTGGCTGGCCCGCCAGGGCGTCCGGGTGGCGCCGTTCAAGGCACAGAACATGTCGAACAACTCGGTCGTCACGATGGAAGGCGGCGAGATCGGCCGGGCACAGGCGCTGCAGGCGGCGGCCGCCGGGGTGGCGCCGAGCGTGCGGTTCAATCCGGTCCTGCTCAAGCCAGGCGGCGACCGAAGTTCGCAGGTCGTCGTGCTGGGCAAGGCGGTCGGCCAGACCACGGCGATGTCCTATCGGGACCGTAAACCCGAGCTGTTCGAGACCGTGCTGGCCACGCTGGAAGGCCTACGGGCTGAGTACGACGTGGTGATCTGCGAGGGTGCGGGCTCGCCGACGGAGATCAACCTGCGGGCCGACGACATCGCGAACATGGGCCTGGCCAGGGCGGCGAACCTGCCGGTGGTGGTCGTGGGGGACATCGACCGAGGTGGCGTTTTCGCGCATCTGTACGGGACTGTCGCCCTGCTTTCGCCCGCCGACCAGGTGCTGGTGGCCGGATTCGTGATCAACAAGTTCCGCGGCGACCCGGCCTTGCTCGCGCCAGGGCTCGGCCAGCTCGAGGACCTGACTGGCCGACCAGTGCTCGGAGTTGTTCCGTGGCACCGGGAACTGTGGCTGGACGCGGAGGATTCCCTGTCCTACACACCGGATGGCGTCATCGGCCGCGCGCAACCCCCTCTGGGACAACAGTGGTTGCGGGTCGCGGTGGTCCGGTTGCCAAGGATCTCCAACGGAACCGACGTCGAGGCGCTGGCGTGCGAGCCGGGCGTGTCGGTCCGGTTCGTGACCGAGCCGTCCCGCCTGGCGGACGCGGATCTGGTAGTGCTGCCGGGTTCCAAGGCGACCGTGCACGACCTGGACTGGTTGCGCCGCACCGGACTGGCCGACGCGGTCACGGCTCACGCCCGCAAGGGCCTGCCGGTGCTGGGAATCTGCGGCGGCTTCCAGATGCTGGGCGAAAAGATCACCGATTCGTATGAATCCGCGGCGGGCGCGGTGACCGGGCTGGGCCTGCTGGACATCGAGATCGAGTTCCAGCCGCGCAAGACCCTGCGTCGCCCGGACGGGTTGGCTTTCGGCGCGCCTGCGACAGGCTATGAGATCCACCATGGCGCAGTCGTCAGCCAGCCCCCGAACGGCCTGGTGACCCTCCCGGACGGCACGCCCGAAGGCGTCCTCCAGGACGCGATCGCGGGCACACACTGGCATGGCCTGCTCGAGAACGACGAGCCCAGACGTGAGTTCTTGCGTTGGGCCGCAGCGCATGCGGGCCGCGACGGGTTCGTCGTCGCGCAGGACACGTCGTTCGCCGCGCTCCGGGAAGCCCAGCTCGACCTGCTGGCCGACCTGGTCGCCGACCACCTTGACACCGATGTCCTTCGTCGGCTGCTCGCCGAGGGAGCGCCGTCCGGACTGCCGGTCCTGCCGCCTGGGGCTCCGACCGGCAAATGACCTGGGGAGGTACAAATCGTGAGACGGGCAACGCGGGTGATTCTCGGGCTTTGTGGATTGGCCGTATGGGGCGAGTTCGTGCACTGGCGGGCCAGCCGTGCTCACACGTACGAGCGTCTGCCTGCTCGTAGCGAGGCAGTGGTCGTGCTCGGGTACCGGAATATCCGCGGCGACCGTGCGAACGCGATGAACCGGTGGCGAGTGCGAGCGGCACTGCGTTCCATCGACCCGGCCTTGGCCAGCTCGATCCTGATCTGTTCCGGCGGGAATGGCGGGGCCTCGGGGTCCGAGGCGGTGCTGCTGGCCCGTTACGCGGTGTCGGAATGCGGCTTCACCGGGCCGGTACAGCTGGAGGAGGAGTCGCGAAGCACCTGGCAGAACGTGGAAAACGTGATCCCGCTGATCGAGCACGCCGATCAGATCAAGATCGTGTCGAATCCGCTGCACGCCCAGAAAGCGCGCCTCTACTTGCGTCACCAACGTCCCGACCTCGCCGAACGCCTGGTACGCGCCGCCGACTACCGGTTCGGCGAGGCGTGGCCGCTCAAACCCTTGCTCGCCCTGCACGGCCTTCGGGCCATCGCCCGGGGCAGGCGGAGCCTCGCCCGGATGCGTCGCCAGCAGGGTAGTTAAGCCGAGCGGTGGTTCCACAGCGGGTGGGAGTGGTGCGAAAATTACGGTTGACAACGTTGTCAACCCTCCCCTCCCTGCAGGAGGAACATCATGCGTGTACTCGCCGCAACTCTGGGGTTCGCAGCGGCGCTCATGTTCGCCGCCGTTCCCGCGACAGCCGCGCCGAAAGTCCTGGTCTCCGATCCCGCCCAGTACGTCGATCCGTTTGTCGGTACGAAGCCCGGTGGCCCGGATTTCGGGCACGGTGGCGGCGCCGGGAACACGTTCCCAGGGGCGGACGCGCCTTTCGGGATGCTGCAGTGGAGTCCGGACACCGTGACCCACCAGCACGGTGGTTACCACTATGACGACAACCGGATCAAAGGCTTCAGCCTGACGCACCTCTCAGGGCCGGGGTGCAGCGACTTCGGCAATATCCCGTTCATGCCGGCGTTGGGCGCGAGTCCCGTCAGCCAGTACACGTTCTCGCATGCCAACGAGTCCGCGTCCCCCGGCTACTACTCGGTGGCCTTCGACAACGGCTTACGCACCGAACTGACCACGACTCAGCGTTCAGGCATGGCGCGGTTCACGTACCCCGCAGGTCAGCGCGCTTCGCTGTCGGTTGACGCGGCGAAAGCCTTCAACGCGGCCAGCGGCACGATCACGATCGGCACGAACACGTTGTCCGGGTACACCGACGGCGGCGGATTCTGCGGCGCGGGCAACCGGTACCGGATCTACTTCCAGGCCACGTTCGACCGGCCGTTTGCCACATCAGGTGTCGCGGGCGCGGACGGCAAGGTCGATGAGAGCCGCAAGTCCATCGAGGGCAAGAGCGACGTCCCGGCCTCTCCCAAGGTCGGCCCGCAGACCAGGAAACCTCCGGCGATCACGAACGATGTCACGCCGCTGGCCGCCTCGGCGTTCGTTTCCTTTGACACCAGCACGAACCGGACCGTCACCGCGCGGGTCGGGATCTCGTTCGTCAGCCTTGACGGCGCGCAGGCGAACCTGAATGCCGAACAGGGAACGCGCAGCTTCGACGAGGTCAAGACCGGCACGCGCAACGCCTGGAACGACCTGCTCGGCCGGATCAACGTCACCGGCGGCACGGACGCGCAGTTGCGCAACCTCTACTCCTCGCTGTACCACTCCTTGTTGCACCCCAACGTGTTCAGCGATGTCGACGGCCGATACACGGGATTCGACAGGCAGATCCACTCCGTGCCGGGCGGGCATGCCCAGTACGCCAACTTCTCCGGCTGGGACGTCTACCGGTCCCAGGTCGCGTTGATCGCCCTGATCGCTCCGGCGGAAGCGGCCGATATCGCCCAGTCTGCGATCAATCAGGCCGCGTACGGCGGGTATTTCGACCGCTGGACGGTCGCCAACGGCGGCACGGGCGTGATGAACGGCGACCCGGTGTCGATCATCGTCTCGACTATGCACGCGTTCGGGGCAACCGGCTTTGACGCGGCCGACGGCCTGCGCCGGATCGTGGCGGGTGTCAACGATGTCCGTCAGCGGCCGGGCTGGCTGCAGTACAACCAGTACGGCTATGTGCCGACCGGTCTCGGCGACGTGTGGGGCTCGGCGTCGACAACTCTGGAGTACACCAGCGCGGACTTCGCGATCTCGCAGCTGGCAGCCCGGCTCGGGGACACCGCGAACGCCGAGAACTTCCTGCGCCGCGCCCAGAACTGGCGCAACCTGTTCGAGTCGGGCAGCAAATACATCCAGCCACGCAACACCGACACCTCGTTCCCGTCCTTCAGCCCGACTCAGCAGAACGAGTTCGTCGAGGGCAATGGCGGACAATACGCCTGGATGGTGCCCTACAACCATCGAGGGCTGTTCGACGCCATGGGCGGCAACGCTGCCGTACTGTCCAGGTTGGACTCATTCTTCACCGAGCTGAACGCCGGGCCGACCAAGAACATGGCCTACCTGGGCAACGAACCGACCCTGAACACGCCATGGGCGTACGCCTACGCGGGCGCGCCGTACAAGACGCAGGATGTGGTCCGGCGGGCATTGACCACGATCTTCAAACCGTTACCCGAGGGCATCGTCGGCAACGACGACCTTGGGCAGATGTCGTCCTGGGCGGTGTGGGCGGCGCTCGGGATGTACCCGCAGGCGCCCGGCCGGGCCGAACTGGTGCTGGCCAGCCCGCAGTTCCCGACGACCGTGATCAGTCGTGGCAACGGCAAGACGATCACGATCAACGCGCCGAACGCCTCGGACAGCGCGAAATACGTGCAGAGCCTCCGCGTGAACGGCCAGACCTCGAATCGTGCCTGGCTGCCGGAGTCGTTCGTCCTCAACGGCGGCACGCTCGATTTCACCCTCGGCACGACCGCCAACACCTCGTGGGGCAGCGCGCCCGCGGACGCACCACCGTCCTTCGACGTCGGTCCAGCGCAGCCACGCACGGGCGCGATCGTCGGTCTGGCGAGCAAGTGCGCGGACGGTGACCCGAGTCAGACCACCAACGGCGCCAAGGTTCGAATCTGGGACTGCAACGGATCGGCGGCCCAGCAATGGACTTTGAGCTCTGATGGGACAATTCGGGCGCTCGGCCGGTGTGTCGACGTCGACCACAGTGGCCGGGCGAACGGGACCAAGATCCAGCTGTGGGACTGCAACGGAACCGGCGCCCAGCAGTGGTGGCCGAAACCCAACGGCGCCCTGGTGAACCCATCATCCGGTCGTTGTCTGGACGTGCCCAACAGCAACTCCGCCAACGGCACCCAGCTGCAGATCTACGACTGCAACCAGAGCGGTGCTCAGACCTGGCGAATTCCCTGATCGCTACTGGAGAAGCGGCACCGTCCAACAGGGATGTTCCTGGTTGGACGCGCGCGTTGACACCGGCCACCGAGGTGCCGATCGTTTCAAGGGGCTACGGGATCGCCCTGAGATCGGGGAAGACCATGTGTGGAATCGCTGGCTGGGTGGCGTTCGAGACCGACCTGACCATCCGTTCGCAGACAGTGGACGCGATGACGGCGACCATGGGTTGTCGTGGACCGGACGATTCGGGCACCTGGATCCGGGCGCATGCCGGCCTGGGCCACCGCCGTCTGGCCATCATCGACCTGCCCGGCGGCCGTCAGCCGATGTCGGTGCCGACGCCGTCGGGCGAGGTCGCCATGGTCTACAGTGGAGAGACGTACAACTTTCAGGACCTGCGCGAGGAATTGCTGCGTAAGGGACACAAGTTCGTGACGGTCAGCGATACCGAGGTCGTGCTGCGCGGGTACCTCGAATGGGGCGACGCGGTCGCCGAGCGGCTCAACGGCATGTTCGCCCTGGCTGTCTGGGACGAGCGTGTGAACAAACTGGTGATGATCCGTGACCGGCTGGGCGTGAAGCCGTTGCACTACTACCCGACCCGCGACGGCGTGCTGTTCGGGTCGGAACCCAAGGCGATCCTGGCCAACCCGTTGGCGCGCAAGGTAGTCGACCTCGACGGCCTGCGCGAGCTGGTCGGGTTCACCGTGGCGCCGAAGTGGTCGTTGTGGAAGGACATGTACGAGGTCGAGCCGGGCACGATCGTGACCGTCGACCGGGACGGCATCCGGCAGCGCCGGTACTGGTCTCTGCGACCCGCGGAGCATCAGGACGATCTGGACACGACCATCGACCGGATCCGGGAGCTGATGACCGACATCGTGCACCGCCAGCTGGTCTCCGACGTGCCGCGCTGTGTCCTGCTGTCCGGTGGGCTGGACTCCAGCGCGGTGACCGGGCTTGCGGCAGCACGGCTGGCATCTCTCGGGGAGCAACTGCGCACGTTCTCTGTCGACTTCGTGGGCCGTGAGGAGACCTTCACCGCCGACGAGAACTGGGACAGCCCGGACACACCGTTCATCCGGGACGTAACCGACCTGGTCGGCTCGACCCACCAGTTCATCATGCTCAAGCCCGGGGACCTGACCAACCCGGACCTGCGCCGTGCGGTGATCACCGCACGGGACATGCCGGTCGGCTTCGGCGAGACGGACACCTCGCTCTACCTGATGTTCGAGGCGATCCGACAGGAGTCCACTGTGGCCTTGTCCGGCGAGTCGGCCGACGAGGTGTTCGGCGGATACCGGTGGATGCACGATCCGGTCGCGGTGAACGCGAAGACGTTCCCGTGGCTGGCCTACCGCAGCCCGATGAGCGGTGACCGGGCCGCGTTCCTGGCCCCGCACATCCGTGCCCGGCTGGAGTTGGACAGTTACGTCGACGACCAGTACGCGACTGCCGTCGCGGCGGTCGAACATCGCGACAGTGACAACGAGTGGCAAAAAACCATGCGGGTGAACCAGAACCTGCATCTGACCCGGTTCGTGCGGATGCTCCTGGACCGCAAGGACCGCATCTCGATGGCCGTGGGTCTGGAGGTGCGCGTGCCGTTCTGCGACCACAGGCTGATCGAATACCTCTACAGCACGCCCTGGTCGATGAAGACCTTCGACGGCCGTGAGAAAAGCCTGCTGCGCGCGGCCACGGCCCACGTGCTGCCGGAGTCGGTGCTGGGCAGGCGCAAGAGCCCGTATCCGTCCACACAGGACCCCGGGTACGCGCTGAGCCTGCAGCAACAGGCCAAGGAGGTCATCGCCGACCGGGGCCACCCAGTGCACGACCTGCTGGATCAGGACTGGCTGGCGGGCATCGTGCAGCAGGACGTGGCCAAGCCCAGCGACGCTCGCCGGGGCATCGACCGGGTCCTGGACATGTACCACTGGCTCGACCTCTACCGCCCGGACCTGCGGTTCTAGGGTGCGTCACGCAGCCGGTCGGCCAGCATGCCCTGGAAATGCGGGCACGCCATGATGTCGTCGTGCGTGCATTCGCCCTCGATCATGTCGAGTGCGGCCTGGGCACGGGCGATCCGGGCCAGCAGCCGCTCGCGGTGGCGCGCCATCACCTCACGGCGGTCCTGTGCGGATCGGGCGGCCAGCATCGTCCGGATGTCCGCGAGGCCGAAGCCCGCCTCCTTCGAGATCAGGATCGCAGCGACCCGGTGCAGATCCGTGTCGGTGTAGCGGCGCCGGTCGCCTGCGCGGGTCGGCGTCAGCAGTCCTTCAGCCTCCCAATGCCGCAGCACATGTGCCGGCAACCCGAACTGAGCCGCCACCTCACCGATTGACTTCATGCCGACATTAAGTCGCAGGATGACGGACATGTCCACGTTGCTGACCATGCTCGACACCTTCGACGACCTCCCGCAGGCCCGTAACCTGCGCGAACACACCTACGAAGCACTGGGCGACACAGTCCTGGACGTCGGCTGCGGGAGCGGGCGCGCCGTCGGTGAGCTGGCTGGCCGTGGAGTGCATGCCATTGGCGTCGATCTCGACCCCGCCATGATCGAGGTCGCGACCGAGCGCTGGCCCGCAGGCGAGTTCCACGTCGCCGACGTCACCGCGCTGCCGCTGGACGACGGCTCGGTCACCGGCTACCGCGCCGACAAAGTCCTGCACGCCCTCGCCGAGCCCTCGCAAGCTGTCGTCGAGGCCCGCCGAGTCCTGGCCAGAAACGGCCGGGCGGTGCTCATCGGCCAGGACTGGGACACATTTGTGATCGACTCCGACGACCCCGGACTCACCCGCGAGTTCGTCCACGCCCGTGCGGACGGCATGCCCAACCCGCGAGTTGCCCGCCGATACCGGAACCTCTTGCTGGACAATGGGTTCGTCGATGTCACCGTCGACGTCCGCACAATCGTATGGACAGACGCCACGGTCCTGCCGGTGCTGGCCAACATCGCAGGAGAAGGCACCTGGCTCGACGATCAAACCGCCAGGGCACGCAACGGCCGGCTGTTCGTCGCCATCCCGATCTTCATCGCCTCCGGAACCCGCGCCGAGTGATCATTTCGTTGCTAGTGGAGAAACCGCTGGATGTCGGCTATCTCGGTGGTGAGGTCGGGGACGGGCTCGAACGGCTCAACCTCGACCTCGCCGGAACGCAGTTTCCACACGCCGATCACCCGGCCGTCGAGCACGACGGTCGGGTGGATCCAGCCGCCGCCCGCGTTGATCCGGGTCGCGAACTCGGGCCCGACCGGCCGTTGCTTGTAGCCGAGCAGATATGTGTCGAATGCGGGCAGGAGGCGCACTACACCGGAGCTTGAGTCGTCGGCTGACGATGGCGGGACTTTGCGGGCTTGACCCAGGGGAATGCCTGCCCAGTAGGCGAAATCCTCAGCCGAGGCCGGGCCGAAGGCGCGGTAGTACCTGCTTCCCAGCTCCTGCAGGGGATCCGCGGGCGTGAACCGGTCCTTGACCCACTCGTCGAGCAGGACGTAGGAGTCGAATTCGGCGCCGCGGCAGATCAGGCCGGAGGCTGCGGCGTAGAACATCATGTGCGCCGGAGCCTGACCCTTGGGCTCGATCGACACGCCGTGCGCCGCCAACGAGCGCACGATCTCAGCACGGCTGAGTGCCCGGCCGGTCAGAATCTCCGGGAGACAGGCCAGGGCGCGGGCGCATGTGTCGTCGTCCAGGCCGAGCTGGCTACGCCGTCGTCGTTGCCCGCGAATCATCGCTGGGCCGAGAAAGTCAAGCAGCCAATGGACATCGCGCGCCGCGACCATGTGCAGAGTGCTGCGCATCAGCCAGGTCCGGACGACTGTCCCGGCCGAGCACGCCTTGTCGACGTCAGTGTGAGTCAAACCTGTTGTGCGGGCCCGAACCGAGAGTCGGCACGCGGCCGGGTCTTGAGCCTGCAGACCGGCCGCGCCGACGACCGCGGTGAGCACGTCAGCGGCCGGTGAGCTCAGCCGCTGAGCGTGCATCCGTTGTGCGAGAACGGTCATTCAGCGAGCAGTTTCAATACCGGCGCGAAGTCCTCCATCGAGGGCTCAAGCACGGTGAAGTACGTGAATCCGAACCGGTCCCGCTGGGCCCGCAGCTGGTCGGCGATCTCTGTGGGTTGCCCGATCAGCAGGGCAGGCAGCTCAAGGATCTGCTCGACGGTGAAATCCATCTTGTACAGCTGCCGCAGCTCCCCGGCTTTGGCGGCCCGGTCGTCAGCGGGGACGACACTCTGGATCAGGATGTTCGACTCGTACGTCCGGCCACCGGCTTGCGCGCGGACGAATTCGACGCGTTCCAGCACCTCGTCTGCCTGCAGGAACTCCAGCGGCGGGTTGCCGGGAACGACTTTGAGGCCGGTGAACGCGACTGTGTCGGCGTGCTTGGCCGCCAGGCGGAGCACGCGGTCGCCGTTGCCGCCGATCAGCAGGGGCATGTCCCAGTGCTTCTCGACGATCGCCGCGACCGTTCGCTCCAAATGGGACACACGCTCACCAGCGGATGGCCAGCCCAGGCCGGCTTCCTCGAACTCTTCGCGGACATAGCCGGCGCCGAGGCCGAGTTCGAACCGGCCGTCGGTGTACGTGTTGACCGCGAACACGTCCCGGGCAAGCAGAACCGGGTTGAAGAAGCCCGCGTTCAGTACGAAAGTCCCGAGTTGGGGCAGTGTCGTGACGGAGGCGGCGAGCATCAGCGAAGGGAACGGCGCGCCCATACTCAGATGGTCGGGCACGAGGATCACGTCGTAGCCGAGATCCTCGGCACGTTGGCATTTCGCGACCCAATCGGACCGTGTACCGACGGAGGTCATGTTGACACCGAACCGGAAAGTACCAGTCATGGGGTGAACCTATCACTCAGCGTAGCGCAGCCGTGCCAGGTCGGCCGGGCACCGGCGAAGTGGTGTGGTGCTGGACACGCCTGGCCGAAGCGGTAGCTGTTGGGTTTCGGGTGCATGGGATGCGACGATGCCTGTAGTGAAGGTGTGGGAGGAAACCGGTGCGACTCCGGTGCGGTCCCGCCACTGTGACCAGGGCGACCTGGAAGCCAGACACTCCACCTTCGCTCGGGTACGCACCCGCGCACCCGTGGCCTCGACTTCGGGCGTGGACACCCGGGGAAGGATCGCTCGCGGATGTTTCCGTTCTCAGCTGTTGTCGGGCACGACGACCTAAGGATGTCTCTGCTGCTCAACGCCGTGCATCCAGGTATCGGGGGAGTGCTGGTCAGGGGCGAGAAGGGCACCGCGAAGTCGACCATCGTGCGTGCCCTGGCCGCCTTGCTGCCCCCGGTCGGCGTCGTGCCGGGCTGCCGGTTCGCCTGCGACCCGGCCAACCCAGACCCGTCGTGCCCGGACGCGCCGCATGACGGCTCCGACCAGCGGGCCGCGCGGCTCGTGGAGCTCCCGGTCGGTGCGACCGAGGACCGGCTGGTCGGGTCGCTCGACCTGGAACGCGCGCTGACCGAGGGTGTCCGGGCGTACCAACCGGGCCTGTTGGCTGCCGCGCATCGCGGCGTGCTCTACGTCGACGAGGTCAATCTGCTGCACGATCACCTCGTCGACCTGCTGCTCGACGCCGCCGCGATGGGCCGGGCGCACGTCGAGCGCGAGGGCGTGTCGGTGTCCCACGCCGCGAGCTTCCTGCTGGTCGGGACGATGAACCCGGAAGAAGGCGAGTTGCGGCCGCAGCTGCTAGACCGGTTCGGGCTGACCGTGCACGTGTTGTCGTCACGGGATGTGGCGACGCGGACCGAGGTGATCCGTCGGCGGCTCGCGTTCGAGGCGGATCCGGTGGGGTTCGCGGCGCAATGGGCCGCGGCCGATGCCGAGTTGGCGGCACGGATTGTCAAGGCGCGGACGGCTTTGGCGCACGTTTCGTTGCCGGATTCGGAGTTGCGCCGAATAGCTTCCGTCTGCGCTTCGTTCGAAGTGGACGGTATGCGTGCGGATCTTGTTGTCGCACGGGCAGCCATCGCGCATGCCGCCTGGCGTGGAGCTGATGCGGTCGAGGCGGAGGACGTCGAAGTGGCGGTCCGGCTGGCGTTGCCGCACCGGCGGCGCCGGGATCCCTTTGACGAGCCGGGAATCGACGAGAAGCAGCTGCAGGACGCCCTGCAGGACGCCGAAGAAGCCGCGCAGGAGCCGGAAGACGACCCCGACGGCCCAGGCGACGGCGGCGGTGAGCTGCCGCAGAATTCCGAACAGCAGCCTCAGGGATCGGGTGGTGGTGATCAGCCGCCAGTCCCGCCCGCGCCGGCGTTCCGGGCCCGGTTGCTGCAGGTCCCTGGGATCGGTGAAGGCGCGCCGGGCCGTCGATCTCGGGCCACGGCCCGCAATGGCCATACTGTCCGTCCATCTACTGTGGATGGACACGGTCTGCACCTGGTCGGCACGTTGTCCGCTGCGGCGCCGCATCAGGTCGCACGCGGCCGGGACAGTACCGGATTGCTGTTGCAGGCGCAGGATCTACGAATGGCGGTCCGTGAAGGCAAGGAGAGCAATCTTGTGCTCTTCTGTGTCGACGCCTCCGGTTCGATGGCGGCGCGCAAACGTATGTCGGCTGTGACAGGCGCGGTGCTTTCCTTGCTGCGAGACGCTTATCAGCGTCGTGACAAGGTCGGCGTGGTGACATTCCGTGGCACTTCGGCTGAGGTCACCTTGCCGCCGACGTCCTCTGTGGATGCTGCTGCGGTGCGGTTGAAGCGGCTACGAACTGGCGGTCGTACCCCGCTCGCCGACGGCTTGCTGCGTGTCCGCAGGGTTCTTGCTGCCGAACGACTTCGTGACCCCCGACGCCGTCCGTTGCTCGTGTTGCTGACCGACGGTCGTGCCACGCAGAGCGCAGGCGGGCGTGACCCGATGGAAGACGCCATGAGGGCGGCCGGAATGCTTGCCGCAGACGGAATCGCGACAATCGTGGTCGACTGCGAACAAGGCCCGATCCGGTTGGGCCTGGCCGCCAAGGTGGCCAGAGTCCTCGGCGGAGCCTGCGTCCGGCTGGCCGAGCTGTCCGCCGATCAGGTGACGGGCGTCGTCCGAGCCGCCCGAGCTGCGTGAGGAGAACGCCGTGCCCCAAGGAAAACCGTCGGTGGTCCCGGCGGACGGACTGACCACCCGGCAAAGGCGTAACAGGCCACTGCTGATGCTGCACACCGGCGAGATGAAGGGCAAGTCCACGGCCGCTTTCGGCCTGGCCCTGCGCGCCTGGAACCAGGGCTGGCCGATCGGCGTGTTCCAGTTCGTCAAGTCGGCGAAGTGGAAAGTCGGCGAGGAGAACGCCTTCCGCGCACTCGGCCGTCTGCACGACGAGACAGGCGAAGGCGCACCCGTCGAGTGGCACAAAATGGGCGAAGGCTGGTCGTGGACCCGTAAACAAGGCACAACCGAGGACCACGCGGCAGCCGCAGTCGAGGGCTGGCAGGAAATCGCCCGGCGACTCGCCGCCGAACAGCACGGCCTCTATGTGCTGGACGAGTTCACCTACCCCCTGCACTGGGGCTGGATCGACGTCGACGAGGTGGTGTCCACCCTGGTCAACCGGCCAGGCCACCAGCACGTGGTGATCACCGGCCGCAACGCCCCACAGGCCCTGATCGACGCCGCCGACCTCGTCGTGACAATGACAAAGGTCAAACACCCGATGGACGAAGGCCAGAAAGGCCAGCGCGGCATCGAATGGTGACGAGCGGGCCGGTCACTGTGCGATCAAGTTAGCCCGTTCGGTTCTTGTTCAGTGGGTGACCGTGCGGCAACGATGTGTTGCTGACTTCATTCGGGTTGCGCGCTGCCGGGGGGCACGCACTGATCGACCCTGAGGGGGTTTCTTTTGGCACGCCACGGTGTGGCGCGCGGTTTTCGCGCGCGCTTGTTTGCCGGCATGACAGCTGCCGTACTGGGTTTGACGTTGTGTGAGATTCCTGCGAGTGCTTCTTCTCCAGCTGGTTCTGTGTCGGGGTTGCGTCCGGTGCCGGTGACTGAGGTGCCGTTGTTGCCGGGTGGTCCGGTGCCGCCGGAGACCATGTCAGGTAAGACCGCAGCGGATTTCGGTGTGTTGGGTGAGCGGGGTGGTTCGCGGTTTGACGAGAAACGCTCGGTGGCGGTCGAACGTACTCAATATGCCGAGAAGTACCGGAATCCGGACGGGACGACGACGGTCCGGCAGTCCAAGGTGCCGTTGAATGTCCAGGATGGGCAGGGTAAATGGCAGCCGATTGGTATTGGTCTGGGGAAGGCGGCTGATGGCCGGTTGACCGCGCCGCGGCATCCGTTGTCGCCGAGTTTCGGTGCGGACGCGGCGGATCCGAGCTTGTTGCAGGTGGGTGTGGGTGATAAGCGGGTCACGTTGTCGATGGACGGTGCCACCAAGAAACCCGCTCGAACAGGAGAAGCGGGTGCGCTCAGCTACGAGGGCGTGGCACGGGACACTGACCTGCGGTACAACGTGACGCGCGGGTCGGTGAAGGAATCGATTGTGCTGCACAAGCCCGGGGCGACGAGTTGGGCGTTCCGGTTGCGGACCGATGGTGTGACGCCGGTTCTTGTCGGTGATGGGCTTGAATACCGTGATGCCGCGGGCAAAACGGTGATGGTGATGCCGCCGATCGAGGCCTGGGATTCTGCGGGCAACGGCGAGACGGCCCCGGCTATGACCGGTGGTCGTTACCGGCTTGCGCGGGATGCGCAGGGCTGGGTGTTGACGGTCGAGATGAGCCGGGAATGGTTGCATGCGAAGGATCGTGTGTATCCGGTGTTCGTCGACCCGACGGTGGTGTATCCGGATGTCGATCAGCTGGCGTATCGGTCGGACGGGTACACCTGTTCGTGGTGTGGGATGCGGATCGGCAACAGCCAGGCGCAGGGGGATACCTACAACCGGTCGGTGTTCCGGCTGGATTTCCCGTCGTTGATGGGCGCGAATGTGGTGGGCGCGAAGCTGAGTGTCTATCGGGTGCCGGGCATTGTCGGTTCGATCAAGAGCTGGAACGCCGATGCGTGGGTGGCTGACCGGTTGGAGTTCAACGGTTTCGGCCGGCAGTTGGCCGGTGGTGTGGTGGGTGAGGGCGGTGACCTGACTGGCCAGGGGTTGACTGACTGGCTGCGTGAGCTGGTCAGGAACAATGTGAGTAGCGCGTGGGTGATGCTGACCGGCGAGGAGAAAGCGGGTACCTGGACCTACAAGCATCTGGACGCGGATCTGTTCATCGACTACGGCAGTGCGCCGCCCGCGACGACGCTGGTCGCCCCGGCTGACAATTCGGTGCTGACGAAGACGGCGCCGACGTTGCAGGTCTCGCCGGTGACTGACCCGGATGGTGAGCCGGTGAAGTACTGCTTCCGGGTCGCGACAGGTGCGGACGCGAACTCGGGCATCGTGGTGGAGTCGGGGTGTATCGCCACTCCCACGTGGACGGTTCCGGACCGGGTGTTGCGTGATGGGACGGCGTATACGTGGCAGGCGTGGACTTTGTCGAATTTCACGACGACGAAACCGTCGTGGATTGGTCATTTCCGGGTTGATCAGCGGATCGGTGATGATGGTCCGGCGCCGTCGGACACGGTCGGTGCGGTGGAGACCAATCTGGCGAACGGCAACGTCACGGTGGAGGCGAAGTCGCCGTCGTTTCCCGCTGTCGGTGGTGAGGCGGGGTTGACGTTCCGGTACAACTCGCAGCAGGCCAGTCCGCGTGGGTTGACCGCGGAGTATTTCAACGATGTCAACCACAACCGGGCGGTCGATGACAATGTGCAGCCGTCGTTGGTGCGGCTGGAGCCGTCGGTGAACATCGACTACGGCCTCGAGTCGCCGTTGGCGCCGGCGCTTCCGCCGGATTTCTGGATCGCGCGGTGGACGGGATATTTCTCGGCGCCGGAGACCGGCACGTATCAGTTCGCGGGCCTGCATGACGACTCGTTGAACGTGTGGGTCAACAACCAGCACGTCTACCGGGGTGACGAGTGGAATCCCTCGAACGTGAACTGGACGAGCGAGCACGCGATCGGGTCGGTGGCGTTGACCAAGGGGCAGCGGATCCCGATCAAGGCCGAGCTGGCGGAGACCAATGGGCCGGGTTCGGTGAAGTTGTTCGTGCGCACGACGAACGAGTCGATCGTGCCGCCGCAGTTGGTGCGGCCGGAGTGGTTGTTCACCGAGGATGTCCCGACCCTGTCGGAAGGCTGGACGCTGTCGGCCGATCTGGACGGTGGCGGCGCGGGTTATGTGTCGGCGCAGCAGGCCGATCAGACTGTCGTGCTGACCGATGCCAGTGGGGCCAAGCACACCTGGACGAAGAAGTCGACCGGTGGTTATGCCCCGCCTGAGGGCGAGGACGGCACGCTGGCGATCGACGGCAGCGGCAAAACCACGGTGCACGACGGTGATGTGTTCGTGTTCGGTGTGGACGGAAAGATCGAGTCGCAGACCGCGCCGGTCGATGACCTGAAGCCCGCGTCGTTGCAGTACGTCTATGACAGCAGCCCGCGGCGGTTGCGGGAGATCAAGGACCCGGTGTCCAACCGGGTGATTCGGTTGCACTACAACCGGTCGGGTGATGACTGCTACACCGGTCAGACCGTGCCGCCGGGTGCGGACGCCACCGCGCCCGCGCAGATGTTGTGCCGCATCGCTTATTGGGATGGCAGGCAGAGCGTGCTGTGGTATCGGGCCGGGAACCTCGCCAGGATAGTGGACCCGGGTGAGGAGGTGACCGATTTCGGTTACACGAGCGAGGGTGTGCTGCAACGGGTACGTGACCCGCTGTTGAACGACTGGATCGCGGCCGACCTGGCCAATCGTGATCTCCCGGCGTTGGCGACCGAGATCGCCTACATCGACCACGACGGGCGTAAGAAGGCGTCCACGGTCACGCAGCCGCCACCGGCGGTGGGCCAACCGCGACCGGCCCACGCCTACCGGTATGTGACAGCAACCGAAACCCAGATGGACCTCGCCGGGTTGAGTCCGGCGGCGGGGTTTGCCCGCAAGGTCACCTTTGATGAGGCGTACCGGACGCTGACCGACACCGACGCGACCCAACGGACGAGTCGTAGCGAGTGGAACGTCAAGGACCAACAGGTCGCCACCATCGACGCGGCAGGCCGGAAGTCGACGACGATCTATGACCACGCCGATCGGGTGACCGCGACCTATGGTCCCGCGCCCGAGACGTGTTTCACGGGTCTGCTGCCGAAGCCGGAGTGCGACGTGACGGTGCCGCGTACGCACACCGCGTACGACGAGGGCATCAACGGGTTGGCGGTCGCGTTCTATGACAACGACATGCTGACCGGTGCGCCGAAGGTGCACAGCACCGGGCTGGGTGAGCCGGATGGGAAGTTCGTGAAGAACTGGGCCATGTCCGCGCCTGTCACTGGTATCCCGGCCGATCATTTCTCGTTGCGTGCCACCGGCGAGATCGTCTTTCCCCAGGCGGGCGACTACACGCTGCGGGTGTTCGCCAATGACGGCGTGCGGGTGTGGGTGGATGATCGGCTGGTGGTCGATGGGTGGCGTACCGGGCCGGCGGTCTGGACGCAGGGCACGGTGCGCAGCGACGCCGCAGATTCGATCAAACGCATCCGGCTGGACTACTACGAGTTCGACAACAACGCGCAGCTCGAACTGCACTGGACCAAGCCGGGTGGCGTTCAGGAAGCCGTGCCGGGCAGCCAGTTGCGTCCCCGGTACGGACTGACGACCTCCACGCACACACCCGACACGAACGGTGTCCCTGACCAGCGGACAGCTACTCGCTACACCGACGGTGTGGACGCCGCCCACGGCCTGGCCACGTCCACCTCGACGGATCCCACGGGTCTCAACCTGACCCAGCGGACGCAGTATGAAGTGCCCGGGTTCAAACGTCGTACCGCCAAGACGCTGCCCACCGGTGCCCGGGTCACCTACAGCTACTACGCAGAGGGAGAAACCCGGGCCAACCCGTGTGTCGCTGGTTCACCTGCGGTGTCCCAGGGTGGTGGCGCGAAGCTGACCACCCTCACCACCCCGGCGAGCGGTGCGGCGCGGGTGGATGAGCAGATCTACGACACCTCCGGCCGGGTCGTGGCGAAATCGACCTCCGGCGATTGGTCGTGCACCAAGTACGACCCGCGCGGCCGGGTCACCGAGCAGACCGTCCCCGCCAGCGCGACCTCCGCCGCGCGGACAGTGACCTACAACTACAAGGTCGGCGGCGACCCACTCACCTCGTCCGTGTCCGATCCCGCGGGCACAGTGACGACAGTGGTGGACCTGTTGGGACGAACGGTGTCCTACACCGATGTACACGGCACCCGCACCGAAACAACCTACGACCACCCAGGCCGAGCCGTTTCCGAGAAGCTCACCCCACCGAACTCCAGCGACGCACCCCAGATCAGCACCCCGACCTACGACAATGCGGGCCGGTTGTTGAGCACCAAGCTGGACAACACCGTGCTGGCGACCGTCACCTACGACGCCGCCGGCGAACTGGCGACCGTGACCTACTCCAACGGCTCGTCGCTGGCGGCGACCGGTAAGGACACAGCCGGCCGAACAACCTCGGTGACGTGGAAGACCAGTGACGGCAGGGAAGTCGTGTCGGCTGTGGGGCGCTCACGCTCCGGCACAATCGTGGACGAATCCTTGGCTGGTGTGGATGTTCGCCCGAATGCACCGAACTATGTCTATGACGCGGTCGGGCGGCTGACCGAGGCATGGGTGGCCGGGCATCATTACACCTATGACTTCACCTCGGCCGCGCCCACCGGATGCCCCACCGGCACCCAGAGCAACGCCGGGGCGAACACCAACCGCGTCCGATTGCTCAACCAAACCACTGTTGGCACCGCCGAGACCGGTTACTGCTACGACGCCGCCGACCGCATCCTCGCCACCACAGGCGCCAACGCGGTGACCGGCATCAAGTACAACAGCCACGGCGCCACCACCGAATACACCTCCGGCGGTGCGGTCACGACCCTCGCCTGGGACGGCGCCGACCGCAACACCTCAGCCCGCACCACAGGTCCTGATCCCGCAGTCGTCTCCTACACCCGGGACGCGACCGACCGGATCATTCGCCGGCAGGCAACTCAAGGCGATCAGACCGCTGATGTCCTGTACGGCTACACCGGCGGCGGTGACAGTGCGGATCTGGCTTTTGGGTCGGACAAGCGCTTGCTCACCCGCAGCATCTCCTTGCCCGGCGGAGTGCTGTACACGACCAAGAGCGGCGGTACAGCATCGTGGGACCACCCGACCGTACGCGGCGACATCTGCCTGAGTACGGACACTGCGGGCAAGCAGGTGGGTGATCTCCGCACCTATACGCCGTTCGGTGAACCACTCAAGGCCGACGGCAGCATCGACCCCGACAACGTGCCCGACAACCAACCTGGCCAGTTCGACCACGGCTGGCTCGGCCAACACCAACGGCCCTATGAGCACGCCGGATCGTTGTCACTGGTACAGATGGGCGCTCGCCCCTATAGCCCACTGCTGGGCCGGTTCCTGTCCCTCGACCCTGTCGAAGGCGGCTCCGCCAACGACTACGACTACACTGCGGCCAACCCGATCAACAATACTGATCTGGATGGGCGGTGCCTGTGGGGCTTCTGTGATTGGGCTGAACGTAAACTTTCCAGCGCAAGAAACTGGGTCAACCGCAACGTCATCCAACCCGCCTGGAACTGGACAAAGAGAAACTGGCGGACGATCGCGACGGTCGGTGTCGGGATCGCCGGTGCAGCTGGTGCGATCGCGTGCGGCGTCAGCGTCGTCTGCGGGGTGGTCGTCGGTGGTACGGCCGCGTTCGCTGGTTATTCTGCTCAGAACGCCGGGACGTCGAATTGGAACTGGGGCAGTGCGTTCCGCACGGCGGCAATGGGCGCAGCGACCGGCGGCGTTGGTCCAGCACGTGCCAGAATCGGCGCGAACCAGGCAAAACCCACCCAACATGGGCTGCGCGTCAACGGCCGCGTGCAGTATCGCAAGCCGTGGTTCTACCGAGGAAACCACTGGAGTGCGCAAAACAGGGGTTTGAAACGCTGGTTCTGGTGGCGGCGTTAGTCTGGGATTGGATGAAGGAGAATGATGGTTTCCAGGCGTTTCCCCCGGCTGACACCCGTGCGCCTACTGATTCTCGCTGTATGCGTGGGCGTTGTGTCGACGGTCAGTCTAGTGATCGGCGGTTGGGTAGGCCCAGGACTCGCAGGTGGGCTAGTCGTGTTCCTTGGGGTGACGTTTGCCGAGCGCTGGCGGCGTCAGGACGCGGAACGCGAGCAGGACGACGAACACCAGAAGGACTGATATAGGCCTGAGAACCGCCCCTTGTCGCAAGTCGGACAGAGGCGGTTCTCGCCTTGTGCTGGCCGAACGATTTCGGTGACGTGAAAGACCGGGTTTGCGAACGCGGTGATCGGCATCAAGATCGAGAACGGTCGGGATCCACGATGCGTGGCCGACGAGGAAGTAGAGCTTATGCAGTCGATCGGTTGGTGGCTATGGCATGAACGGATAGGTCGCAGTCGGCTGTTCATAGTTGTGATCGCAGTGGCTTTGATGGTCACGTGGGCGGTGTTCGACTGGCCCAGTTTGGTGGGCGCGTTGATACTGTAGCTGTAGCCGGGTCACTGGCGCTGGCTGTCGGTGACTATTACTTCTGGCGATCTGATAAACGTAAAGCAGAGAAGCCTGAAGTATAGTCTCATTGCTGCGATGGGTGTACCGTTGGTGAACCCATCGCGGCGTTCACAAAATCAAGCGTGCAATAAAGACAGGAAAACCCTCTCGGTTGGGGACGAACTGATGGATGGCAGCCCGCCATTGCTCACAGGTAAGGTGAAGATCCACTACGATGCCGAGGTAGATGCGGCGTACATTTACCTCATCTCCGACGAAGAAGCCCAGGGTGCCGTACTTCGGCAGACCATCGTCAAGAAGAGCCCGCCCAACAGTGAGATCATCTTCGATGTCGAGAACGGTCGGACACTGCATGGGATCGAGATCCTGGGGGCGTCGTTCTGTCTCCCGGAGAGCTTGATCAAGCGGTTACGCGTGCCTGAGTAAGGCAACCCGAAGTATGTGATGGCTGACCTGCGCGGCACCGGAGCTGTCTCCGTTGACTCTGTTGGATTCGCCGTGACCAGGCGGGACCCGGACGTGTAGGGCAATAACGTCGGCGATATCCAAGGCGGACCGTGGCTTGATCAGCGCGGCTTCCTGGGCAAACCGACGAGCGAGGTTACCGGCCTCACTGACATCGGAGCCCGCAAAGAGGGGAACGCCTACCGGCATGTCATCTGGCAAGCGATGCTGACTGTGGCTCTGGGTTCGAGGAGTGCCGCAGCATGGGGAAACGCGCACGAGGGTGATGACCGCTCTCGCGACCACTCCGTCGACGTGTGGAACAACGTGGCCGGACGCATGATCGGGCGATCTATCCGCGTATGGCAATATCCAGCGGCAAAGCAACTACGTAATACAACTGAGGGCGAACTGGCTGATGCGATGGGGCGTCTTGGACATCACAGGTGGTGACTGATGCCACGTCACATGCACGGGGTCCTGCTCGCGTTCTCACTGCTGGTCTCCGGCTGCAGCCCTCTGATCGCCCCCCTGGGCGGCGGCTGTTCTCCGGAGGAAGAGTCATTGAGCCGGAAACTCGCAAAGAGCGAGATCCTTCGCTTGGCCCCAGCGGGTGCAACCGGCTTCGATGACTACGTGACGACGCCCTGTCAGGACGACGACAACGTCGGCAGGATCGGAACGATGTTCGAATTCCCGGGTACAACAGACCAGTTGCGCCAGTACTACCGCGCGGAACTTCCCAGCCGCGGCTGGACTCTCAGCGGCGAAGGCCCGCCGTTCCAGTCCGGTCAAGGCCTTGATTTCGGCAGGCCAGAGCTGTGCTTCGACAGCATGTCGCCTCCTCATGTCATCCTCGCTGTCTACACAGCGACGCGTGCTCCGGCGAGCGCGCCGAGTGGTATCCCGGAGGAACAGTCGGAGCAGATGTCGACGGAACTGTCAGATCTGGGACCTGAGCCCAACAGGCTGGAGTTCCGGTTCACCATGGAGGGCGACCTCCGGTGTGCTGAAGCGATGAACTAGTCCGAAATCGAACGTGAGTGGGCAGACGGCAGTGCCCGGCGGAGCACAGCGGAGCCGGGCACTGCCGTGGTGGTCATACTGCGGGTTTGAGTGTGACCTTGTAACCGAGGGCTTCGAGTTGGCGGACGTGGGGTGTGTTTCTACCCGAATCGGGCTTGGGCGCCCGTCGCTCGATGCGATCCTGGTGTTGTCGCGCGGTGTTTGGCGGCACCAGGATCCCACCTTGATGAAATGCAGGTGACGATGAGTCGGCCCGTTGCTCTCGTTGTGGGTTTGGCGATTTTCGTCGGGGGACTGGCGCTGATAATCTTGACCAACATTTATTTTGGCTGGGGTGTGGCGGCTCTGGTGACCGCAGTTCTCGTGCTCGGGCTGAATCTGTCGCGCCGCCGGGTGATGATCGGCGACCGTCAGGACAGGGAGCCAGGCGACTGACGTGTCAGGCACAAGATGACTGAAGAGGCCGCTGTTCTCGGTTTGCCTTGTACGATGAGATCGCCATGGCGCTGGCTTGCTGTCGCCACAGGGCTCCTGGTCTTATTGTTAGGGATCAGCGGTTTCGTTGGTGGGTTGACCGGAATCGGGGAGATTGTCACGGCGGTCGTCTTGTGTGTCGGAGGCGGGCTGATGACCTGCAGATCTTTACGATCTGGTGTCGTGGTGACCACTGAGCATGTCGTGGATCGAGGGATGCTCGCCAGGGCGATGACGCTGGCCTGGGCCGACGTGGCTGAGGTCCAGATTGGACCCGGTCCATCCGTGCTTCCGTCCACGACGGTGCTTCTCGTCGCTCGGGACGTCGAACGCAGTGTCTCGCTCTCGGCGTTGTCTCGGGATGACGTTTGCTGAGCGTTGGCGGCGTCAGGACGCGGAACGCGAGCAGGACGACGAACACCAGAAGGACTGATATAGGCCTGAGAACCGTGACGTGGAAGACCATGGCAGGGAAGTCGTGTCAGCTGACCGAAGCGGGGATACGGCCAGATGTCCTGGATTGCAAGGCTCGGTGGTGGAAAGGGAATAACGTTGTCGACCGATGCAGCTCTCGCCGCGGTGCTGGATGTGGATGCCCCGGACCGGCGAGATCACATCCGGTCGTTGATCGACAGCACGGACGAGGGGCTCGACGAGAGGATCCTGGCCATGCTGGCCGGCCAGCGGGCCACGGTGGCTTCCGTGCTCTGCCGGGTCCTGGCGGAGCGGCGGCCCGATCGGGATCCGTCGTACGCGTTCGATTGTTTCGCCCGGTCGAAGCGAGGAAGTGCAGACAGGGTGGAGTCTTGGGTGGGCCGCCAGGCCTACCGGCATCCGCTGGGGCTGCATTATGGGATTTGCCGGCTTCGGCTTGCAGCGCCGGTCGAGCATTATGCGGTGAACGCAGCGCATTGGACCGCCATGCGCCGGTTCGCTGCAGTGCTGGCACTCGGGGACACGGCGGATGTTGCTGCTGTGCCGTTGGTTGTGAAGGCGTTGCGAGACAGGAACTGGCGGGTCCGCGTCGAGGCCACCGGTGCGATCCGGCGATTGTCCAGAGATGGTGCTGTGGCGCCGGCGGTTGTGGACTCGGTGGCTGATTCGCTTGTTGCGTGCCTGTCGGATCGCAAGCCGAAGGTGGTGGAGTACGCGGCGATCACACTGTCTGTCTCCACCATGCGGGATCGGTTGGAGGAGGCTCGGCGTTCTTCCCGTCTGAAACCGGAGACCATCGAGGTCGTCAACGCGGCACTTGACGGCAAAGTCCCCGCGCTGCGGCCCACCTGGCCGGGCGACATCGGGTCGGCTGACGGGGAATAGCGGAAAGTCAGGAGCGACCGCCGCGATCGCCATGCCCACCAGGAGCAGAGCGAAGGCGGTCATCGTCGCGAGGGCGGCGATCAGGGTCACCAGTGACCACGGGGAAGCGCTCAGCTGTTGTCGGGGGATGCGGAGTCGAGTTCGGCGGCTGCTCTGCTGCCCAGTTCGAGGACCTGGCTGAGGTTCTGGCGGTTGAGGGTGAGCACGTAGTCGTTGTGGGCGCCGAAGAAGAAGGTGGCGCACTCGCTGCGTGAGTCGATCTCGTAGGTGACTTGGACGTCGTGGTCCATCTCGACCCAGGACTGGACGCTGATGTGGGACTGGAAGTAGAGGGGCATGAGCATTCCTTCTTATCGCACCGTTTACCTGTGTTTGAAATTTAGTCCTACTGTATGACTAGAGGGTGGGACCTGATCGGGTGATGGTTGCCGACTGGCAGACTTTGCCCAGGTACTCAGGGTGCGGAGGTGCGTGTGGGACAGGCTCGCCCGACAGTCGAGCGACGGCAGCTCGGTCTGACCTTGCGGCGGTTGCGGGAACGAGCCGGCCGGACTCAGCATGAGGCGGCCGCGGCGATCGGGAAAGCCAGGACCAAGATCGTCGTTTTGGAGGAAGGCGTCAGCACTGCGACTGACGACGACCTGGTGGCCCTGCTCAACTGTTTTGGCGTTCGTGGCCCGGAGCGCAAGACCGTTCTCGAACTCGGTGCACAGGCACGGAAGCGGCAGAAGCGTCGTGTCTATGTGGACACATTGCCGGACGCGTACGACCGTTTCGCCGACATGGAGGCGAATGCGACCGAGATCAGTTGCTACGAGTCCGGGATCATTCCCGGGCCCTTGCAGTCGGCCGAGTACGCGCGAGCAGTGATCGAGGAATGTGACGGTATCTGGTGGGAGAAGTCGAAACCGGAGGGTGAGAACCGTCTGAACTTCCGGTTGCGACGGCTGGAGACACTGTGGGGTTCCACTGAGCCCAAGCAGTTGCGTTACGTCCTGACTGAGGACGCGCTGCACGCCAACATGGGCCAGCCGGAGGTCATGCGCGGCCAGCTCCGGCATCTGCTCAGCCTGCTGTACCGGCGCGATGATCTTGCCATCCGGATGCTGCCGAACCACGCCTATGGCAACCCTGCTCGCGGAGGCGGACTGACGATCTTCGGGTTCGGTGACCGCGCCGCGCCGGTAGGCTACTCACCTGCCGTTTACGGGTCTTCGACTTACTACGATGAACCAGCGGATGTCGCCGCGCTACGGCGTGCGTTCGACCGGATCTGGGAACTGTCGCTGAGCGAGCGGGAGTCCAAGCGGTTGATCACGGAGCTGGAGGAGACCTGAGCGTGGACACTGGTTGGTTCAAGAGCAGCTACAGCGGTGGTGGCAACGAGAACTGCGTTGAGGTGCGGATCACTTCGCGTGCTGTGAGTGTGCGGGATTCGAAGAACCGGTTACAGCCCGGTTTTACTGTCGGCGCAGCTGAATGGCGGACATTCCTGGCCAAGGTCGGGGGACAGTGATTCCCCGTGTGGTGATCGCGGCGCCTTCTTCCGGCAGCGGTAAGACTACTGTGGCTACTGGCTTGATGGCGGCTTTGAGCCGTCGTGGTTCGAAGGTGGCGCCGTTCAAGGTCGGGCCCGACTACATCGATCCCGGATATCACACGCTCGCGGCCGGGCGGCCCGGCCGGAACCTTGATCCTGTGCTTGTCGGTGAGGACATGGTTGCGCCGCTTTTCAAGCATGGTGCGGCTGGTGCGGACATCGCGGTGATCGAGGGCGTGATGGGGATGTTCGACGGCCGTCATCCCACCTCTGATTACGGCTCGACCGCGCACATGGCGAAGCTTTTGAACGCGCCCGTGATACTCGTGGTGGACGCTTGGGGTCAGGCTCGAAGTATGGCTGCCCTGGTGCATGGGTTTCGTGCGTTCGATCCGGAGATACGTCTGGCTGGCGTTATAGCCAACAGGATTGGGTCGGCTTATCACGCCGAGATTCTCGAGCATGCTTGCGATGAGGTCGGCCTGCCGTTGCTTGGGGCGCTGCGGCGAGAAGACGCGCTGAAGGTTCCGTCCCGGCACCTTGGCCTGGTCACGGCCGCCGAACATGGGCCGGAAGCGGTCCGGGTGATCGACGCGATGGCCGAGCTGGTGGCGGGCGGGGTCAACCTGGACGCGATCGTCCGGGTCGCCGGCGAGGCCGGACCGCTCGATGGTGAGCCGTGGCAGGCGCCAGTCCAGGAAGCGTCCCGGCCGGTGATCGCTGTGGCGGGTGGCGCGGCGTTCACGTTCGGTTACGCCGAGCACGCCGAGATGCTGGCCGCAGCCGGTGCCGAGGTCGCGGTGTTCGACCCGTTGCGCGATACGCGACTGCCAGAAGGCACGAAAGGCCTAGTGCTCCCGGGCGGATTCCCGGAACAGCACGCTGAGCAACTGTCCGCGAACGAGGCGTTGCGGGAAGCCGTGGCGGCGTTCCACGGTCCCGTGCACGCCGAGTGCGGCGGGCTGCTGTTCCTGGTCAAGAGCTTGGACGGGCACCCGATGTGCGGGGTGCTGGACGCCGAGGCCCAGATGACGCCGTCGCTGTCGCTCGGTTACCGGGACGCCGTCGCGGCGGCCGACTCGCCATTGTGCACCGAAGGCATACGGTGGACCGGGCACGAGTTCCACCGGACTGTCGTGACACCCATTCGTGGCGAGAAACCGGCCTGGATCTGGCGGGACCGTGCGGGCTCGGTGGTCCGGGAAGGCTTTGTCCAGCGCCGCGTGCATGCTTCTTACCTGCATACTCATCCGGTCGCCAACCCTGGCGCCATAGCCCGATTCGTGCGCGCGTGCGAATAGGTGGCAGGGTATGCGTCACTCTGACGAAACGGGGTGAACTGGCCCATGACGGTGACTGTGATCGGGGTCGACGGGGAGACGCTGCCCGCGGGTGCGGCGGCCGTCCTGGCCGAGGCCGACGTCGTGGTCGGCGCGCGGCGGCACCTGGACGCACACGCGCCGCGGAGCGTCCGGACGATGGAACTCGAGCCGGTCGAAGCCGTGCTGACCGACCTGAAGCTCGCGTCGCACGCCGTGGTCCTGGCCGACGGCGACCCTGGGTTCTTCGGAATCGCCGGCACGCTCCGGGAAAAGGGCATCCGGCTGACGGTGTTGCCCACGGTGTCGAGTGTTCAGCGGCTGTTGGGGCTGATCGGCCGTCCTTCCGACGACGTGACGATCGTCAATGTGCAGGGCAAGGACATCAGGCAGGCGGTGAACGTCTGCCGGGCGCGGTCCGCGGTGGCGGTGCTGGGAGCCGGGCCCGCGGAGCTGGCGGTCGCACTCGGCGGCTGGCGGCGGACCCTCGTGGTGGCCGAGGACCTCGGCGGCCCGGACGAGAAAGTGTCCACAGTAGACCTCAATGACGCGGTGAAACGTACCTGGCGCGAATCCAGCGTGGTGCTCAGCCTGACCGAGGCCGAAAAGGTGCCGCCGCGTGGCTGGATCGCCGGTGCCCAGCCGGTCACCGATGGCTGGGCGATGCCGGAGGACGACTTCTCCCACCGGGACGGCATGGTCAGTTCCGCGGAACTGCGTGCCCTGGCGCTTGCCCGGCTCGCGCCCGCACCTGGATCGTTGGTGTGGGACGTCGGCGCGGGTTCGGGCGCGATGGCCGTGGAGTGTGCCCGGCTCGGCGCTGCTGCGCTGGCGGTGGAGCGGGATCCGATGCAGTGCCTGCGGATCATGGCCAACGCCAGCCAGTACGGCGTTGACGTCCGTGTGGTCGAGGCCGAGTTGCTGGCCGCGATCAGCGGATTGCCCAAGCCGGACGCCGTTTTCATTGGTGGCGGTGGGGACGCGGTCGTGCGCGCGTGCACCACGGTTGAGGCTTCGCGGGTGGTTGTGGCGTTGGCGTCGGTCGATCGTGTCGCTGCCACCCGATCGGCGTTGAAGGCGGCCGACTATCGTGTCGACGGCTGCCAGTTGTCGGCGGCACGGTTGGCAGAACATTCCGACGGCGCCACGAAACTGGCCGCCGTCGATCCGGTGATCTTGGTTTGGGGCGTACGTTGATCGGTCTGTTCGCGGTGACAGCTCAGGGAAAACGAGCTGCCGCCGGCCTTGCGCTGGGCCCGGATACGGTGCTGGTGGACGGCCCGGTCAAGCCGTCGCTCGAGCGCCTGTGGCCGACCCTGGGCTCGGCCGTGTTCTTCATGGGTGCGGGTGCCGCGGTCCGGCTCGTCGCGCCATTGCTGGAGAACAAGCGTGACGATCCCGGTGTCGTGTGTGTGCACGAGGGCTTTGTGATTGCCCTGACCGGTGCCGGAAACATTCTCGCGCAAGCGATTGCCGAGTCGTTGAACGTCACGGTCGTGACCACATCGGACTATCTCGGCGCGACCCCGATCGACGATTTGGTGGAGACGTTGGACACCGCGGTCGACGGCGACCTCGCCGCCTGCGGTGCCGCCGTGCTGGCCGGGGATCCAGTCCGGTTGCTCAACCCGCTCGGATTCTTGTTGCCGGACCTGCCGGGCAACCTGCAGCCGGACAACTACGGTACTGAGTGGACAGTCCTGATCGACGACCGCATCCCGGGCCTGCGCCCGAAAGGCAAGCTGCTGCGGCTGATTCCCAAGACACTCGTGGTCGGCGTCGGTTCGAGCAAGGGCGTCACGCACGAAGCCGTGACCGCGGCACTGGAATTGCTGGAGTCCGAGCACGAGCTGGACCCTCGCGCGGTCCGCTCGTTCGCGACCATCGACATCAAGGCCCGTGAACCCGGCATCCAGGAAGCCGTGGAGGACTGGGGTTTCTGGCACGGCGAGAGCGACGGCAGCATGCCCCCGCTCGCCGTGCACACAGCCGACGCCCTGGCGTGCGTCGACGTGCCGAATCCCGCAGCCGGAGTTCAAGCCGAAGTGGGCACACCCAGCGTCGCCGAAGCCGCCGCCCTGCTGACCGCCCGCGAATTGGGCGACCAGGTGGAACTGGCGGCGCCGAAAACCAGCGCGGGCAACGTCACTGTGGCCGCAGCCCGGATCTTGCCCTGAGCAGCAAGTCGTCGCGTGACCGGACTATGGCCAGCACGAGGATCGCGAAACCGAAATACGCGGCGACAACGAGGAACTGGCCGAGGTTGAACGGGCCCAGCCCGAACCACCGGTGCGGCGAGATCGAGAATATGACCAGCCCGCAAGCAGCCAGGATGTTGTGTCCCGTGGCCAGCAACGACAAGAGGATCGGGACGCACCAGACCCAGTGATGCGTCCACGAGATGGGCGACACGAGCAGCACTGCCAACGCGTTGATCGACAGTGCGAGCGGCGGCGGTGCGGAACGCATACCGAGCACAGCCACCGTGATCACCGCCGCTGCGAGGATCAGCCAGGTAAGGCTGCCGGTGACACCCAGCCGCGTGAGCACACCCGTGATCGATTGGTTCGCGGCATGGCCGACGTCGATCCGGTCGGAGGTACGAAAGACCATCCGCGTCCAGAACCAGACCGATTCGTGCCACGCCAACAGGAAACCGGCAAAAGTGGTGGCAAGGAACGACAACACCGCGGTCACCACGGATCGGTACTCACGGTTGACGAGGAAGAACAGCAGAAACGCGATGGGAGTCAGCTTGATCGCGGCGGCCACACCGATCAACGCGCCGCGCGGCCACCGAGGATCGCGAACCAGACAATCAGCCACCACAAGGAGCATCAGGACCGCGTTGACCTGCCCGAAATCCACGGTCGACTGGATAGGCTCCAGCAGGAGCGCGACCGGCAGCACGAATAACCATTTCCGGGGTAAGTCGAGTGCCTTGACGACGATCATCAGAGTGAGCGCCACCGCAGCGACGGTGACCAGGGCGAGCGCGACGCTGGCCACGGGATACGAGACGACGGCCAAGGGCGATAACAGAGCGGCCGCGATCGGCGGGTATAAGAAGGGAAGGCTGATGCCTGCCCTGGTCTCCGGCAGCGTGCCGTAGAGCTCCCCACCGTCGAGCCACGTCTGCACCCCGATCCGGTACACATCCAGATCGATTCGATAGAACACGCTCGCCACCAGGTACGACACGACCGCGAGCAGGGCAGCACCCCAGAGAATCCCCCGAAAGATCACACGGCCATGTCTACCAGTGACCTTCGGATGCCCCCAAAGTGGCGTTGGGGGCGCTGGATGCTCCGAAAGCCACTTTGGGGGCACATACACACGCGTTCAGGAATATCGGCGCTTGGCCTAGCGCTGGACTACGGCGCGGGTTATCTCGCCGGTTTCGGCAGATGTGAGCTGGCGGTAGCCGGAGGCGGTCACGGTTGCGAGGATCGGGTAGATTTCGCGGCCCAGGTCGGGGCCGCCGGTTGCGGAGTCCTCGTCGGCGGCGTCGAAGAGGGCCTCAATGCAGATGTGGGCCACTTCGGTTTCGGTCAGGCCTGGGCGGTAGAGCTTCTTCAGTGAGCCCTTGGCGAAGTGGGAGCCGGAGCCCACCGCTTCGAAATCCTTGTCCTCGGTTACGTGGCCGGTGACGTCCGTGCTGAAGATCCGGCCTTTGGCCTGGACCAGGTCGTAGCCGCCGAACAGGGGGATCACCGCGAGGCCTTGCTGGGCCGCGCCGAGGTTGGCTCTGATCATCTGGCCCAGTTTGTTGACCTTGCCTTCGATCGAGAGGGTCACGCCTTCGATCTTCTCGTAGTGTTCCAGTTCGAGCTGGAAGAGTTTGACCAGGTCGACGGCCAAGCCGACTGTTCCGGCGAAGGCTATCGCGGAGTGCTCGTCGGCTGGGTGGACCTTTTCGAGGTCTCGCTGGGCGATCAGGTTGCCCATGGTGGCTCGGCGGTCACCCGCGACCATAACGCCGTCCGCATAGATCGCGGCGAGGACAGTCGTCCCGTGCGGCGAAAGGGGGACATCCCGGCGCACCTTGTTCCAGGGCAGCAGTTCGGGTGCGTGCGTCTGGAGGTAGCGGATGAATGAGGAGTCCATCGTACTGTCGACAACGGGAAGATCCCCCGGGTACGCCACTACGCTGATCCTTTCGGTGAGCCCTGCCGAACCTGCGACAGCATACCCAGCCGGGACGATCTCAGCGGCCGGTCCAGCGTGGACTGCGGCCGGCCGCCCAGGCGGCGTAGAACTCGCCGTGATCGTCGGACTTCATCAGCAGCGCCTGGGTGATCGCCTCCAGTTCGATCGACGAGCCCAGGTCCATGTCCAGTTCGCGGGTCAGCAACACCTTTGTCGTCGAATACGCCAGGGCGGGGCCGTCGGCCAGCCGGGCCGCCAGTGCGGCGGTCTCGCCGGGCAGATCAGTGGTGACCTTGGTGGCCAGGCCGATTCGCTCGGCGGTGGCGGAATCGACCTTGTCGCCGAGCATCAGCAGTTCGGTCGCCCGGCCTAGACCGATCAGCCGGGGCAGCAGATACGCCGAGCCCATATCGGCACCCGCCAGCCCGACTTTGGTGAACAGGAAAGCGAAAGCGGCCTTTTCGGCCAGTAGCCGGAAGTCACTGGCGAGCGCGATCACCGAGCCCGCGCCCGCGGCTATTCCGTTCACCGACGCGATGATCGGCAGCTGGCATTCGCGCATCGCCTTCACCACGGCACCGGTCATCCGGGTGAATTCCAGCAACTGCGCGGCCGGCATCTTCCGCAGTTCGCCGATGATCTCCTCGACGTCACCGCCGGAACAGAAACCACGGCCCTGCCCGGTGATCACCAGGACCCGCGCGTCGCCGCGGTGCGGCAGCTCCGCGAGCAGGTCCCGCAGGTCGGCGTACACGTCGAAGGTGAGCGCGTTCAGCTTCTCGGGCCGGGAGAACGTCACCGTCGCCACGCCGTCGGCCACTGTGAAGCCGAAATGCTCCCAGTTCGAGGTGAAACCCGCGGATGCCCGGAACGTCACGTCTTGTCTCCCTTGAGCGCACGTCGGTCCAGTTTGCCGGACGCGGTCTTCGGCAACGACTCCACAAAACGCACATCACGCGGATACTTGTGCGGCGCCAGTTTGGACCGGACGAAATCCTGCACCTCGGCCACGGTCAACGCGTTTCCGGCCACCACAAAAGCCCGCGGCCGGGTCAGGCCGTCCTGCAGGTACCCGACCACCGCGCATTCGACCACCGCGGGATGTGCCATCAAACAGTTCTCGATCTCCGCGGGCGCGACCCACACGCCGCCGACCTTCAGCAGATCGTCCACACGCCCTTGGTAGTAAAAGAAACCGTCCGCGTCCCGGGTGACCAGATCGCCTGATCGGACGGTGTGCGGACGCGGGAAGGTCTCGGCCGATTTCTCCGGCGCCTGCCAGTATTCCACAGCGACGGTCTCGCCGGTGATTTCCAGCCTGCCCGCCTCACCGTCACCCAGCGGCGCGCCGTCCAGGTCGACCACCTGGGCCTGGTACCCCGGGACGACCTGGCCCAGGCTGCCTTGCCGGGAGTTGCCGGGACGGTTGGACAGATAGATGTGATACGCCTCCGAGGAGCCGATCCCGTCGATCACCTCGACGCCGAACGTGTCCATCCACCGGCGGTACAGTTCCGCCGGGAGGGCCTCACCGGCGGACGTGCACAGCCGCAACGAGCTGAAATCCTGTTCGGACGCCAGCGGATGCGAGACCATCGCGCTCATCATGGTCGGCACGTTGACCAGAACGGTCGGCCGGTGCGCGGCGATCAGCTCGAACAGCTTCTCCACAGTGCTGCGTTCCGGGAAGACGATCCCGGCCGCGCCGACGCCGAACGGGAACAGAGCCGCCAGATCCCTGGCGTACCCGAAGAACAGCTTGGGCACCGGCAGTACGACATCATCTGGCTGAATGTCCAGGACACCCCGGGCGTACCACTCGAAGCTCAGCAGCGGGCTACGAGCAGGAAGCACGCAGGCTTTCGGCGCACCCGTACTGCCGGTGGTGAACTTCCAGATCGCCACATCGTCCTTTGTGGTCGGCGCAGCGTCCAGCTCGGACGGCTGCCCGGCGGCGAAGGATTCATTCACCACAACGAGATTCCTGGCGCCCGCCGCACGCAGTTTGTCCGCCGTGGCCGCGTCCGCCAGCACTGTCGAAGGCGATACGTAGTCCACAAAGTACTGATAGTCCTTCACCTGAAGGAAGGTGTAGACCTCGGCTGTGACCGCGCCGATCTTCTGCGCGCCGTACCAGGCGGCCACGAAGTCGACGCCGTCGTTCAGTGCCAGCAGGACACGATCACCTTGCCGCACACCGAGTTCGAGCAGCGCGTTGCCGATCTGGTTGGTGCGCGCGGCCAGTTCGCCGTACGTCACAGGGCCCGCGTTCGTGATCAACGCCGTGCGGTCCGGTGGATTGCGGTCGACGAAGAAAGAGGCGAGGTTGACCGAGTGCGGCAGGTCCGAGTAGCGCATCACGCGCCCCCGATCAGTTCGAGAACCATCTCGACCAGTGTGTCGTAGGTCTGCTCGCCTTCCTCGGCGGTCGCCTCGGCCGGTGAGCCGCAGTAGGCGTCGTGCATGCCCATCGCCACGAAGTCCTTGCGCCCGGCCGACATCGCGGCCGGCATGTCCACGTGTACCGGCGGCAGGGCCGCCATCCGCTCCTGGTCGACGAGATCCGGCCGGTCGGCGAGCACCAGCGACGTCTCGTACTGCCCGGCGTGACACGACCCGGACTGGAACTCGGGCGTCAGCCTGCTCGCCTGAGCTCGCCGGACAAGATCCAGATACGCCACCCCGGCGGCGTTCGTCGCCCGCCGCAAGGTCGCCACGTGCTCGGGCTCGAAGTGGTTGTTCACCACCACGATGTCCACAAAACCCTGGCTCACCAAGGACGTGCAGACGTCCACCACGATCGAGTAGAGCGTCTCCTCACTGACGTGCACAGCGCCGGGAAACGCCGACGCGTACCGCGTCACGCCGTAGGGGAGTGGCGGCAGGATCAACGCCCGCAGTGACGGATGGTCAGCGAGCCGCCGGGCGACTCGTTCGCACACACCGATGGAGATCATCGGGTCGGTGCCAAGCGGCGCGTGCGGGCCGTGCGGCTCGATCGCGCCGACCGGAAGCAGCAGAACCGGCCGCCGGGAGGCCGTCAACAGCTCCTCGACCTGCGGTGATGTCAGCTCGGCGAAGTAGAGCACGGGCGAAACATTACGGTTGACCCAGCTGATGAGTCAACTATGCTCGCGGCATGCCCGAGGCTCCACAGGATCTGGTGATGACGCTGCTCGGCGCGCACCTGCGGCCGCGCGACCGCCAGGTGTGGTCGGGTGGCCTGGTCGAGTTGCTGGCCGAGTTCGGCTTCTCGGCGGGCGCCGCCCGGGTGGCGCTGACCCGGCTGGTCCGCCGTGAGCTGCTGGCCAGGGTGAAGGACGGCAGGCTGGTGCACTACACGATCACGCCGCGTAGCGCGGCCGTGTTCGAGGAGGGCGACGACCGGATCTTCACGCTGGGCCGCAACGGCACCGCCGACCCACAGTGGACGGTGTTGTGGCACACGATCCCAGAGGAGCAGAAGGTCGCCAGAACGCGGCTTGTCCGCAGGCTCCGGTTCCTGGGCTTCGGGCCGGTCCAGGACGGCACCTGGATCGCGCCGCACGACCGGGAACGCGAGGTCACCGCCCTGCTGGCGGAACACCAGGTGCAGCGGCACGCCGGCCTGCTGCTGGGCAGCCCGGCGGCCTCGCTGGATTTCCGGTCGTTCGTCGGCCGGGTCTGGGACCTCGACGAGCTGGCCGGCCGGTACGAGGCGTTCGTCGAGGAATTCGGCAGCCACGACGTGGCGATGCTCCCCGACCGGGACGCGTTGGTGTTACGCACCCGGCTGACGCACACGTTCAGGCAGTTCCCGTTCCTGGATCCCGAACTGCCTGTCGGGCTGGTCTCCCCTCCCGCTCACCGCGCGCAAGCCGTGCGGTTGTTCCATGATCTCTACACCGCGCTGGCCCCCGCGGCGATGCGCCGTTTCGATGAGGTGATGCAGCCGTGACCGAAAACCATGCCGCTCTGACGTACTCCTCCTACCTGGCGCTCGACGAGGTCCTCGCGGCGCAGAAGCCACGCTCGGACGAGCACGACGAGATGCTGTTCATCGTCGTCCACCAGGTGTACGAGCTGTGGTTCAAGCAGCTGCTGCACGAGTTCGCCCACCTGCAGCGGGTCCTGGCCGACGGGGAGACCGCGCACGCGCTGCACACGCTGCGCCGGGCGCTGACGATCCTGAAGGTCGTGGTCGCGCAGATCGACGTGCTGGAAACCATGACACCGCGCCAGTTCACCAGTTTCCGGGCCCGCCTGGACGCGTCGAGCGGATTCCAGTCCGCCCAGTTCCGCACGGTCGAGGCCGTGCTCGGCCGGCGCGATCCACGCGTGATCAAGCACTACCCGGCCGGCAGCGAGCAGCGGGAGGTCGTCGAGGCGGCGATGACCCGGCCGTCGGTTTTCGACTCCTTCCTCGGTTACCTTGCCGTGCACGACTACCAGGTGCCGCATGAGAGCCTGCACCGGGACGTGTCGGCGCCGCTGGAGCCGTCGAAGGACCTGCAGAACGTGCTGTTGAAGGTCTATCAGGACGACGCGGGCGCGGCGCAGATCTGTGAGCGGCTGGTCGACCTGGACGAAGGCATCCAGGAATGGCGCTACCGGCACGTGAAGATGGTCGAACGGACCATCGGGGACAAGTCCGGCACCGGCGGGTCGTCCGGCGCGGCGTACCTGCGGACCACGCTGTTCACACCGATCTTCCCGGACCTGTGGGCCGTGCGGAGCGAGCTGTGAACGACCTCGCCAGGCACTACTCGAAGTTCGGCGTCTCCGGACGCCTGCTGCTGTCGGGACACTCCCATCAGGCGTGGCCGGACGTCGCCCTGGACGGGCAGATCGAGGCTTTCCAAGACGCCGCGTCGCATGTGGACGAGAAATGGGAGCGTGCGTTCGCCAAGGCCGACCGTGTCCGCGACGGCTTCCGGGTGTTCCTCGGTGAGCCGGACGCACGGATCGCGTTGGGCCAGAACACTCATGAGCTCGTCTTGCGGTTTCTGTCGGCGCTCGACCTCAAGTCACGGCCGCGTCTGGTCACCACCAACGGCGAGTTCCACACGTTGCGCCGCCAGCTCAACCGTCTCGCTGAGACAGATCTCGACGTCGTTTTCGTTGATGCGGAACCGGTTGAGACCTTGGCTGCCCGGCTGGCTGACGCGGTCGACGCCCAGACCAGCGCTGTCCTTGTCTCCGCGGTGTTGTTCGAGACGTCTCGAATCGTGCCGGGGCTTGGTTCTCTTGCCTCGGTCTGCGTCGACCATGACGTCGAGCTACTCGTCGACGCCTATCACGCGCTGGGCCCGGTTCCGTTCACCACAGCGGATTTCCCGTCAGCCTGGGTCGTGGGCGGCGGTTACAAGTACCTGCAATTGGGCGAGGGCAACTGTTTCCTGCGCCTGCCCGCCCATGCCGACAACTTCCGGCCCGTGATCACCGGCTGGTACGCCGAGTTCGCGGAACTCGCCGAGCATCATCCCGGCGCGGTCAGCTATCCGCTCGGCGCCACCCGATATGCGGGATCGACCTACGACCCCACCAGCCACTACCGCGCCGCTCGCGTCTTCGACTTCTTTGCCGGGCAGGGTTTGACCCCCGCCCGGCTTCGCGAGATCGTTCTGCAGCAGACCGGTTTGCTCGCAACGCTTTTCGCCGGGATGTCCGTCTCGCCGGAGCTGATATCGATCTCTGAAGAACCTCGTGAGAACTTCGGCGGCTTTGTGTCGCTGAGGACGGCCAAGGCCCCGCAGCTGCAAGCCCAGCTGGCAAGCCGAGGCGTGCTCACCGACAGTCGCGGTGACTATCTACGCCTCGGCCCAGCGCCCTATCTGTCCGACGACCAGCTCCGCGGAGCCATGGACATCCTTGCTTCAGTCCTGCGCGAAATCTAGTTGGGCAGGGGGTATGGCGGGGCGATCTGCCAGGAGGTGTCCTCGGCGTACCCGGTCGGCGTCTCGAAGTCGTTCTGCCCGGAACTGTCGGCCGCCCACACCAGATTGTTGTGGTGGCGGAGCAGTTTGCCGCGCCTGCTGAGCGATTCCAGCGCCGCGGTCGCGTTCAGCCCCGGCTTGGTGCACCAGGTGGCGTCGGCCTTGAACTGGGCGGTCCCGTCCGAGGGCGCGATCATCACCTGCAGACCCTGCTGGCGCAGGTAGTACTCCGGCCGGGCAACCGACTCGAACGAATGGCAGGTCGCGTCGGCCTTACCGGGCAGGACGCGCCAGGTGGCGTCCGCGCCGGCCGGGTTGCCCGGGCCGATCACGGCCTGGTCGATGCCCTGCAGGTACCAGCCCTGCTTCCCCGGCGAAACGGCCTGCAGGGACTGGGTCAGCACGGAGTCCTGGTACTGCCCGACGCGCAGGAAGTCGCCGACATCGCTGTCGCTGCCGGCCAGAGCCGCAGTCGCGGCCGTCACCAGAGCCGGATGCACCCGGCTCTGCTCGGCCCGGGTCCGCAGCTCGAACACCAGGCGCCGGTCGGCCTGCCCCTGCTTTGTCAGCAGCGCCAGCAGGTCTCGCCGGGACGCCTCGTGGATGCCGGTGGCGATGTACTTGGTCAGATCTGCCTCGTCCGGACTGCGCAACGCGCGCTCGGCCGCGGCCCGGACCTCGGAGCCTGGCTTCGCGTAGGTCCACAGCTCCAGCACGAAACTGTCGTCCGGCAGGACCAGCATGCCTTCGTCGGCGTCGATGCCCAGCCGGTTCGCCGCCCGGATCCGGGCGTTGCGGGCCTTCTCCCGCTTCTTTTTCTCCTCGTCGGCGTGCTCGTCGGCATCGATCTTGGCCTGCTGGTCGGCCTCCCGCGCGGTGAAGATGCCTGCCTGGATGAACTCCGCCAGTACGGGCGCGGTCCCGTTCTCATAGGCGACCCTTGCCGCGGCTTTCAGCAGCGGTCCGGACGCCTGCTCCCACATCGCGAACACGAAGTCCCGATCGCCCTGGATCAGCAACTCCGGCGTGGCGATGATCTGGTTGACCGCCGCGGCCGCCTGTTTGAGCTCACGTGCCTTCGTGGCGATCGCTTCGTCCCGTTGCTGGTTGAGCTGGTCGCGACGGTTGGCCTCACGTACCCCGATCTTGATCCACTGGGTGCACGCGTCGGGGCCCGCGGCGAACGCCAGCTCCGCCGACGCCCGCACCTCCTTCTTGCCCGCCGACCGCTGCCACAGGGCGAACACGAAGTTCCGGTCGTTGAGCACGAGCAGTTCGGGACTGGCCACGATGCCCAGCTCGGCCGCCGCGTCGATCTTGTCGCGCTGGGTGGCCGCGGTTATCGCGACATTCTGGGCCTGGTGCGCCGGCACCGCGACCGCCGGGCCTGCCAGAGAAAGCGATGCGGCAAGCGCGGTGGCGGCCAGGAGCCCGGACCGCGCCGATCTTCGTCTCATCATGTGTCCGCCTCAGCTGGTAGTGGGGTACGCGGTGGCCACCCCGGTCGCCGCGTCGAAGTCGATCCGCCCGCGCTCGAACGTGTTACGCCTGCCGCCCGGAATGTCGAACTCATCGCTGGTCGGATAGCCCAATGTGGACTTCTCCGAGCCCAGCGACGCCCACTTGGCCCGGATCGCACCCGACACGGCGTGCGCGCCAGTCCGGTCGGTCGAGTAAATCGAGCCCGCGGAACCGAAGTGCGCGTAACGGCCAGTCCTTTCCGCGGTACAGGCGTCGTCGGACGAGGGCGGCCCAAGCACGGACTTGTGGCCACCGAGCTTCAGGTACGCGTCGAGGATCTCGGGAGCCGGACAGGTCGTTCCGCGGCCGACATTCAGACGGTGGACCCCGGTCGCGGCGCTCCAGTACAAGCGGAACGCTGGATGCGGAACTCCTTCGTCATCCCGTTCCTGGAAATCACGGAACCTGACCCGGCCGTCCACCTGTTCTGCGCCAACCGGTTCCACCCACAGGTCCGCATAGGGGTCGTAGTCCGGCAGATACCTGTTGAGCCAGTGGAGAGTGATTTCGGTCGAGTCGGGATTCGGGTCCGTGACCCACCAGTAGTACACCGTGCCCACGCCTGCCGTGCCATCGGTTTCACGGCGCAGGAAGTCGGCCCCGCCCCGGATCGTCACACCCGCCGAGGGCAGTTTGGTGTCCACGCACCATGTGGCGTTCCAGAAGAAGTCGTTCGTGCCGTCGGTCGGGCGCACTCCCACGCGGATCTTCTGGCCGTCGTGATAGCGAGCCAGGTAGTAGTTGGGTTTGGTGGCCGACTCGAACGAACGGCACTCGGCGTTCGCCAGCCCAGGCCCGATCCGCCAGGTGGCGTCCAGACCTTCGTCGGGTGCGGGCTCGGGGCTGCCCGGCTTCACCACCAGCGCACCGTTCACGTCGCGCAGGTAGTGCCCGGCGATGTTGCCGTTGAGTGCGTTCCTGCTGAGCGACTGCGTCAGCACCTCGTACTGCCCGATGCCGAGGAACCCTTGCACCTCGTCGACGCCACCGGCGAGGGCCGCCGCTGCCGCTCGCGCCAGCCGGGGCTGCAGTCCGCTGTTGTCCGCCCGGGTCTTGATCTCCTCGACGATCCGCCGGTCGGCCTCGTACTTCTTCTGCAGCACGATGGCGTTGTCGCGTTTGTACGCCGCGAACACGCCGGTGTCGATGAACCGCCGCCAGTCGGCGCGGTCCCGGCTGCGCAATGCCTTCACGGCATCCTTTTCCAGCTCACTGCCCGGTGTCGCACGGTCGGCGATCACCCGGAGGATGTCGTCGTCGGGCAGCGTCACGATGTCCGGCGTCGGAAGGACACGGACCACCGACACCGCGCGGGCCCTGGCCGCCTCCGCTTCCAGACGCGCCTTCTTGGCCGCCTCCCCGGCGGCTTCCGCGTCGATCTTGTCCTGCTGGTCACGGGAATGGGCGGTGCGCAGCCCGTTCGCGATGAACTCCTTCTGCGCCGGGTCCGGCTGGCCGAACGCCTCCAGCGCGGCCGCTTTCACCTTCGGACCGGTCGCCCGCCGGGTGATCTCGTAGATGAAGTCGCGGTTGTTCGTGATCACCAGTTCCGACTCGGGCACGATGCCCAGCACGATCAGGGCCTGTTCCTTGAGCTCCCTGGCCACCCGCGCCGCCTCGGCGTCGCGCAACTGGTTCACCTGGTCACGGGTGTTCGCCTGATGGATACCCGTCCGAATCCACTCGGTGCACGCCGCGTCCGAGCTGGCGAACGCCAGCTCCGCCGACCCACGCACCTCGGCCCCGGTCGCCCGCCGCCACAACAGGATCACGAAGTCCTTGTCGTTCAACCGAAGCTGCTCGTCGGTCGGGACCAGCCCCAGTACGAACGCGGCCCTGACCTTCTCCGTCTCCGCCGCGACCGAAGGCGTCTCACCCGACGCCATCCGGGTCTTCGCAGGCGGCGCGGACTGATGGACGCGCTCGGCCACCGGGCCGGGTGCGGCACCCGCCGCCGGGCTGACCGCGATCATCCCCAGTAGCGCCAACCCCAACGCCGAAAGCCGTCGCGCTGCCGCACCACGCGATCCGGTTCTGTTCGATGTCATCATCGCCGACCCAGTTTCTATGCAAGATCCGGCCAGAGTTCTTTCCATTTCCGGTACTCGTCAAGATCCGCCGACTCCTCAAACAGGTGATCAACCAGCTTCAGCGGCATCATCAGCAACTTGGGCTCGCGCAGCCGAAGAAACTCGGCGGTGTCGAGAGTGTCCCGGCGTAGCTCCATCTGCTGTGCTTCGGCCAGCGTCATCGGCAGTGCCGCGAGGTAGTCACGCAGCAGGCCGGCCGGGTCAAGGTAAGCAAGACCCGGCCGTGCCGGGATTGTTCGCAACAGCACCGCGGAAAGGTTGAACCGTGCGTGAAGGATGTCCTCCCGGGGGCGGCCGCCATATGTCTCGGCTCCGTGAAAGATGCTGTCGGCAAGCTCGAAGCTGTGCCGCAGTTCGTCTTCGGTCAGCTCATGACAGGCCTTGACGAGCCGTTCCGGGAAGCGCTCGACAAGCAGCAGCCAGTCATAGTGGTCACCTCTTTCGGCCGGATCGACGAGTGCGAGATCGGTGATCCGCAGCGCGTCGAGCCGGTCGACCAGTTCACGAAACCCGAGGCGGAAAAGGGCCTCACGATCGGGAAAACTCACTTCACTGTCCCAACCGGCGACTGCGCACCCGCTCTCGATGGCATTCGGCTGAAGAGGATACCGATGTCGATGAACGCGTTTCGCCCGATTTCCCAGTACTTCCTGCCCAGCGAGCCCTGCCGCGGTGGCTGGTGGTGCCCGCTGTTGAGATCGAGGCTCACCCCTTCATAACTTCCGTCAGGTTTTTTTCTTATCACACACTCACCTGCCGAGGCGACCGAATCGCCACCCCCGAGCACGGTGTGCTTGAGCTCCTCACCGTTCTTGAACTTCGGTATCACCCGCACGGTTCCGTCCTTCAACACTGCCCACTTGATGGGTACCTCGGACTCGACCAATGCGTCGAACTCCGGTGTGCGGCCCTTGATCGGGCTGACACCGAGCCGCCTTGCGGCCGCGAGTTCCTCGGCGATCTCCTCCGGGCTCGCCTTGTTCGGAAGCAGGTCGCATGGGCTCAGCCACGCCGCCGCCGAAGCCGCGCCACGGATCGGGCAGACCTTGCGCAATTTCTCCAGAACGATGGTGAATTTGGCGAGAATGTTCTTTATTCGCTCGGATTTGGCCAGGTACTTGCCGATGTTGGCGACGACCTTGACGATCGCGTTGGCGATCGGAATCGCCTTGATCACGATCACGGCGAACGAAAGGACGTTGATGATCGTCCAGATACAGGCCGCCACATCGCCGTCGCCGAAGCAGCGTTCCAGGTCACGCCAGCCGATGACCTCCAGGAGAACTTCGGCGCCGATACTGAACAGGAAGGACGTGACGCTTCCGCCGTTCGCGCAGCCCTGCATGATTTCCCGGTATTCGCCAAGCGCTGCCACGCCCTCGTCGGTGGACTCCATCAACTCCACGTCGTCGGACGTGATACCGGGTACGCACGAGGCGATCTGCTGGGCTTCGCTCTTGCGGCGTTCTGCCTCTTGCTGAAGGCGTTGCTGTTCGAGGCGGTCCAGGGCCTGCTGGATCTCGATGCCTGTCTGGCGGGCGCGTTCCATCGACGCGGTGGCCGCGTCCGCATTGCGTTGTGCCTGTTCGGCCGCGGCCTGTGCTGCCGCGGCGGAGCGCTCGGCTGCTTCGGCCGCCGTGTTGGCGGCTGCCGCGTCTCGCTCAGCCTGCTGGGCGGCGGCATTGGCGGCTATGGCGTCTTGTGCTGCCTGGTCGGCGGAACGCCCTGCGATGGCCGCGTCCTCGTTTGCCTGGTTGGCCGCCCGACGGGCTCTGGCTGCGGACTCGTGGGCCGCCGCGTCGTGCCGGTTGGCCGCTGCGGCGGCTTCTCGCGCCTTGGCACCGTCCACCGCCGCGTCGGCCGCCGACTTCTGGGCGTTCGCGGCGGACTGTTGTGCGTTTGCCGCGGATTTCGCGGCGTTGGCGGATGCCTGGTACGCGGCCTTCGCGTCGCCTTCGGCCTGGTCAGCTGCCCACTGGGCCAGGATCGCGGCGTCGCGGGCCTCGTTGGCCCGGTCCTGGGCGGCCTTGGCCTGTTGTTCGCCTACTCCCTGGGCCTGCCGGGCGACCTCGGCGATCCAGTCGGCGTCGAGATCGGAGCCGGTGAACGGGGCCACGACGATGATCGCGGTGTTCGTTGGCTCGAGGATCGCTGCGGAGGAGAACCGTGCACCGAGCGCGGCTCGGCCCGCGAGCGCGGACTGGGTCACCGCCGACACAGCCTCGTGGTTCGCGGCATCGGCTTCGTCCCTGCTGCGGTCGGACGCAAGCGCGGCAGCAGTGGCCTGCACGGTTGCCAGCTCGGCCAGCCGTGTCGCCTCCCGCGAGTGGTGGGCGGCCTGTGCTTCCGCCGCAGTCGCGTCGGCAGCCGCGGCATTCGCTTTGGTGGCCGCATAGTGCGTTTGCGCCGCTGCGGACTCCGCATTGCTGGCGGCCTCGGAAGCTCTTGCCGCATGCAGGCTGGCTTCCTGCGCAGCTGCCCGCGCCCGCGCGGCGGCGCCGTCGGCGAGGATGGCGTACTCACGCGAGCGCGCCGCAGCACCGTTTGCGGCGTTCGCTGCGTTGCGCGCGTCGAATGCTGCAGCCGACGCACCTCTTGCGTCGGCACGCGCTTGCACGGCGGCTGCGTGCGCGGCTGCCTCATGCTCAGTGCCCCTGGCGTACGCCTCCGCGTGCTCGTACATCTGCGCCTTGGCCTCAGCGATGTCCTTCTCGCGCTCGGCGGCCAACGCGTGGTCCCGCGCGATCTCCGCGTTGCGTTCCTCCCGCAGCGTGGCTGCGAGGGCATCGGCCGAGATGCGCTCCTGGGCTACCGCCCGTCGCTCGTATTCGGCTGCGATGCTTGCCTTCCGTTCAGCTTCGGCTCGGGCGTTGCGGGCGGTCACCGCTTCGGCTTCAGCCTGCCTGCGGTACTGCTCTGCCTTGGCGCGTTCGGCCTCCGCGGTCCGGCGGCACTCCGCTGCCTGTGCCTGCTCGCGTTCGGCGGTTTCCATCTGCCTGCGGGCCTCGTCGGCATGGAAACTCGCGAGCCGCTCGGCCTGCTGGGCGCTTTCCCGCGCGCTGCGTGTGCGGTTCGCGGCGTCTTTTCCTGCCACCTCATGAAGTCGCGCGGCTTCGGCCAACGCGGCTGTGGCGCGGGCATGCTCCTCGCCGTGGGTACGCCACCGTCGTGCCTGCTCGGCGCGTGCCTCGGCTTTTGCTTGGTCGTCGCGGGCGGCGTCGGTGGCCATTGTCGCCACAATCGCTTGCTGCGCGGTCTCCGTGGCCAGTTCCGCGGCACGTGCGGCGGCGCCCATACCCTCGGCCATGCGTGCCCAGTCGGCGCCGTAGGGAAGTTCGATCTCGATCAGGATGTCGGCCTGTGTTTTGGCTGCTACCGCCGCGTTACGGGCGTCGGTCGCGGCCGCGCGGGCGTAACCGAGTTGCCGGTTGACTTCTTCCTGAGCGGGGCGGAACGACTCCGGGGAATGGTGCCCGCCGGCCTCGTTCGCGGCCAGGATCTGCGCTGCCTGCCTGGCCGCGTTGGATGCCGAGACCATCGCGTTGGCGCTACGCTGCAACGCCCGCACGCCTTGGCCGTGTGCGATCAGCAGGTTCTTACGCGCTTCCGAGGCACGGGCCGCTCTCTTGGCGACCTCGCTCAGCTTCTCCGCGGCCTTGGTGCGCTCTTCGAGGTCTTTCAGATATTGCTCACGTGCCACCGCGTCCCGTTTCGCGGCGTCCAGGTATCCACCGTTCAGGAACGCGGCGATCGCGGCGTCACCGGCGGCCAACGCCTCCTGGGCCGCTCTCTGCACGTCCGGGCCCGCCGTGGCCGCGAGCACGGTTACCCTGGCGCGCAACTCATCCGCGCGTGCCTCGGCTGCCCGGCGCGCCCGATCGTCCCGTTCGGTGGCGATGGTTTTGCCATACAGCAGGAAAATCTCACGGTCGTAGTCGGTGCCGGCGAGCACTCGGTCCACTTCGGCGTTGAAGACCGGTCCACCGGTGCCGTCCAACGCCTCGATCGTCGCCCGGTTCTGCCGCGCGGTCGCTTCGCGCCGAGTCTTCGCCCGCGCCGCCGCAGCGGGCCGGTCGGTGACCAGGAACCGCCTGAACGCGGCGTTCGTGTTCTCCGCCAACGCCGCCAAGGCCACATCCCGGATCTCGAAGTCCTCGGACTTCTCCGCGTTCTCCATCACCAGCCAGCGAAGTTGCTGGTTGAGAGGTTCGCCGACGCCGCTCTGCCCGTCCCAGCCCGGATACGGGGTCTTGGGAATCGGCCGGGGACCCGGCGGTTCCTCAGCGGCTGTCAGATTGGCCGGTGCCGCCACGACCGGTTGCACCGCCCCGGCGGCGAACACCGACAACACCACCAGCAAAAGCAAAGCCTGCCATGCGGGTCTGCGCGCCATCACACACCTTCTGAAGGACATACGCCTGATGAACAGTGGGATGTGGATCGGTGGATCAGATTCAGCGAGCCGGCTGCGTCATCCGCGTCTCGCCCTCGATCGCCTTGGCCAGCAACGCGTTCCAGGCCCGTGCCTGTTCTGCTGCCCACTCACGCTCAGCCGTCCAACTGGACTGCGTACGGGTCGCCACACCGGCGATCGGCTTCCAGTTCGGTCCGGTGGCAGCAGCCGCCGCCGCGGCGACCGCACGCCAGTTCGCGGCCTGCTGCAAGGCAATCTGCTCAGCGCCGGCCCATGCTGTCCTGGCCGGGCCGGTGCTTTCGCCGGCCGTGCGCCACGCTCGGGCTGCCGCCGCCCTGGCCTGCTCACGAAACTCTTCCGCCGCACCGAGTGCGGCCTGCTCGGCTTCCTGCGCGTCGGCCAGCAGCCGCCGCACGGTGGCACGCCAACGCGCGTCGCTCTCGATTTCCTGGCGGCGATGGCTTTCCAGGTCCAGCACAGCCGCGTGAGTCCAGCCGTCGGCAAAGAACGCCACCAGATCGTCGTCGGTCGCGCCGGTGCGCGTCGCCCATGTCGCCGAGGCCCGAACCTGCGCCCCAGGGTCAGTCGCCGCCAGGTTGCGTACGAACGCCCGGTCTTCGGCCACCAGGGCACGGGCCAGGCTGCCCTCGGCGGCACGTGCCTGCCGGTCGCGGTTCTGTGCCGCGGCGAATCCCGTCAGGACGAACTCGGCGCGATCGGAATCCCCGCCGTTCAGCGCGTGCTGCGCCGCGGCGTGCACTTCCGGTGAGAACTCACTTGTGAACGTGGCCAGTACCCGCCGTGCGAAATCCGCGTGCTGTTCGCCGACCTCGTCGGCTCGTTGCACCGCGTCCCACAGTCCCACATCGACGAATTCGTCGACCGCCGCGTCGCCGTCCTCGCTGATCAACGCGACCCAGGCGTCCGCACGAACCAGTTCCTGTGGATGCGAACCCGCCACCAGCCGCACGAACTCGCGGTTCCATGCGGACAGTCCTGGGTCGGCGGCCGCGGCAGGCGCCGCGATCCCAAGCCCCGACAGCACAATGGCGAAGACGACGGCTGCCCATGAGTACCTGACCATGACTAACCCCCCAGTTAGTTGGATGATCAATAATGACCATCCAGCCAGGAAAGTAGCGTGTTTGTGGTCTGCCGGACAAGTGCCTGTGTCAATTCGAGCGCTTTGCTGTGCGGCGGCATCCTGTGTTGCCGCACAGCTTTGGACCACCCAGCGGAACTTACATTGCGCCATAAGGATCTCCGTGCGAGGATCGAAGGCCGGTACGGTTCGTTGCGGGTGCCGGGGGGCGCCGGCCGACTGGGGGCGCATATGAATCCTGCGATCAGCAGGCGCAAGGCGTTAAAGGGAACAACTGCGGCTCTGGTGACGGTCGCGGTCGGCGCGTCGACCAGCGTGGCCGCTGCTCAGGACGTGTCCTGGACTGCCACGTCGGCCTTTGGCGTGCAATGGGAAATGACATCCCGGATTGTCAGCAGGCTGCCGGTGTCGGCCCGTTACGGCCTGCCGATTCCCGTCGGCCAGGTGATTGTCGGCGCGACCTGTCCGGGGTACTTCATCGAACAGGTCCGGCAGATGACCGACATGGTGGCGGTGGGCGGAAGCGGGGAGTGCACCATCACAATTGTCGACGCGCGCGGGCTGACCGCACATGCGACCGTCGGTCTGAACTTTCCGCCGACTCCGTTCCCTGACACGGAGATCGACTTCACGATCACCGGCACTGCCGCGATCATCAGGCCACTTCCCTTGCCGCTGCCGCGCAACAGAGGGCCGATGCGGATCAGCCTTGATCCGGAGGCGCTGATGACCATGAGCGGATGGGCGGCCGACGGCAGTGTGTGGGGCGAGGGCATCCAGGTCTCGCTCGCGATGAACAACGGCCAGGATCCGTTACTGGTCACAATGGACATTCGTTGACAGTGTCAGTGGGGGAGCGCACATGAGTCCTGCGATCAGCAGGCGTACCGCGATAATGGGAGCGACCGGCGCCCTCATGACGGTTGCCGCCGGCCCGGCAGCGGCAACCAGCGGACTGGTCTGGAGGGCCAACGCCAGCCAGGCGATCCTCTGGGACATGCCGTCGCGGATCATCACCAGGCTGCCGACCGTGGCCCGTTACGGCCAGCCCATCGCGGTGGGCACGATCATCGTTCAGGCCACGTGCACAGCGGACGTGGTCGGCAAGCTCAGAAGAGCGAACATAGACCGGGTGAGCGGAACCGGGAAATGCAGTCTCACCGCGACCGACCCACGCGGTCTGACCGCCCAGTTCCTGGTCGATCTGACCTTCCCGCAGACACCGATGCCCGAGACCGACGTCGACTTCCTGATCACCGGCACGGCCGCGATCACCAGCCCGCTCCCACTACCGTTGCCCAGGAACAAAGGGCCGATGCGGATCGCCATGGACCCACGGGCCCGCGCGGACATGATCGGCTGGAAACCGACCGGCACCAACCTTCTCGGGTTCGTCACACTGACCCTGAAGGACGGTCAGGACCCGACTCTGACCACGATCGACATCCGCTGAACGGGCGCTGGGGAACAGACATGAGCATTTGCATGACACCTGAGGTCGCGGCCGCCCTGGACCGGGCCAAAGCCGAACTGGCGCAACAGTTCCTGAGCGATCCTGGCGTGGTCGGTGTCGCCAAGGGCTTCCGTAGCCGGGGCGGCGAACTCACCGACGAACCAGTGGCCGTGGTCATGGTGCTGAAGAAACGGCGGGAGGCGTTGATATCCCGGCGACGGCTGCTCCCGAAGACTGTGGAGGTCGACGGGCGAAGCTACGGTGTCGACGTCGTGGAGACCGGCGAGTTCACCTTCTCCGGCACGGCGGCGGGCGCCGGAGTCAGCGACATCGTGGAACGGATACGTCCACCGCTTCAGGGATCCAGTATCGGCAACGCGGTCGACGGCAGTCACGGCACGTTGGGCTGTCTGGTCCGGGACAAGACGGACGGGACGATCTGCGTGCTGTCGGCGAACCATGTCCTGGCGAACTTCGGGCATTCGAGCCTTGGTGAGAACACCGTGCAGCCCAGTGTCAAGGACGGTGGCGGGCCTGCCAACGACACGGTCGCCACCCTCAAGCGGTTCGTCCCGTTGGTCAAGGAGGCCGACGGAGCGAACACAGTGGACGCCGCGATCGCTCAGCTGGCGCCCGATATCGAGGTCGACACGGCGGTGGCCCGTAACCTGATGGCACCCATCTCGCCGACCCATCCCGTGATCGGAATGGCCTTCATCTCCAGCAAGCTCGGCGCGTGTTTCATCGCCAAGATCGACTCGATCCTGCGGAAGCTGGACGTCGAACTGCTGACACCGAATTCGACCGCGCCCGCCGTGGTGGGCAGGCCGATCGAGAAAGTCGGCCGCAGCACGGGATACACGTCGAGCTTCATCCTGGACACCTCGGCCACGGTCGTGGTCAACGGCTACCGGTTCGAGGATCTGGTCTTCGCGCAACGGTTCTCGATGACCGGCGACTCAGGTGCGGTGGTGTGCGAAGGCGGGAACGGCCGGACACCGACACCCATCGACTACGTCGAATGCCGCATGCTCGCGACCTCAGGAACGTACTACGACCTGCCGCTCACTGGCGACAACGACCTCGCGGACAAGGCACGCGACGAGTTCCTCGGCCAGAGCAAGACCGGCAACCTCATCGTCCAGGCGATCTACCTGAACATGGAGCGAGGGATCGAACGGCTGCAAGCCGTCGGCGACGGTACTGCGGAGGAACGCGCCCAGGCACGTCTGTACTACGACCGATATCGGGCGGTTGTCGCATCCGTGCTCGCGGACCCGAACTCCACGGTCGCGCTGAACCAAGGGCATCTCGACGACGTCCGGCACATGTTCGCCGGTCTTTCGCCGGAACTGGTGACCGCGGCGGAAAAGGATGTTCTGTGGGTGTTGTTCGACCAGGTCCTCACGCCCGCTCTCGGCATGAACCGCAGGCAACTGATCACGTATATGGATGATCTTGCGGTCTATAACCGGGTGCGCCTGCATCTGCTGGCAATTCCTGATCTTGAACTGGACGGTTCGTACACGTTCTCGTCCGGCCAAAGATGACCACTGCGGTACGCGGGCATTTGGCCCGCCTGGTCGCAGGTTTGCCCGCGGTATTGCGTGACGCGGTCAGCGGTTTGGTGGAACGACCCGGCAAACAGCTCCGCTCGACCATGCTCACCGCCTGCGCCGGATATGGGTCCGCTGATTCGGACCGGGTAGCCAGGCTTGGCGCGGTGGTCGAATTGGTGCACTTGGCATCCCTGGTGCACGACGACGTGATCGACCGTGCCACGGTCCGCAGGGGGAATCCCGCAGTGCATGTCGTCGTCGGCGCCGACCTGGCGATGCTGGCCGGACTCGCATGTCTCGCGGCGGCTGGCGCCGAAGCCGCCGAACTCGGTGCCGGAGTGAGCATCGCGGTGAGCCGTACTGTCGCCGAACTCAGCCTTGGCGAACTGCTCGACGTGGAGCGCGGTTTCGACACCGAACTGCCCATAGGTGACTATCTGGAGCTGGTCCGGCGCAAAACCGGGTCGCTGTTCCGGCTTTGCTGCCTGCTCGGCGCCGGTGAGGCCCGGCTTGATGACGGAGCCCGGCACGCACTGGCACGGTTCGGCACCGAGTTCGGCATCGCGTTCCAGGTCCTCGACGACTGTCTGGACCTGGCGGCTGCGGATCAGGACAAGCCACGCGGCACCGACCACCTGCTGGGCCTGTTCGGCGCACCGACCCTGTATGCGTTACGCGCGGACTCGTCCGGTGAGCTAGGTCGGCTACTCCTGGCCCCATCGCTGACCGAATCCGACCTGGACACCGTCCGGTCGCTCGTCGCTGCCCGGGGTGGTCTGGCCGCCGCGACACAGCTCGCGACTACCCACTATCAACGCGCTCTGGCCGCATTGGCTGAAACGCCCGCGCATCCGGCCCGCCACGAGCTGCAGGCCATGGCCGAGTCAAGCTGGCAGGGCCGCCAATGAGCCGACAGGTAACGGTGCTCGTCGTGGGCGCCGGCCCGGCCGGCGCGGTGACCGCTGCTGCTTTGGCCCGGCAAGGAGTGCGTACCTTACTTGTCGACCGCGCAACACCCGCGCGATCTGACCATGATCTGCTGCTCAGCGCTCCAGCGTGGCACAGCCTTCGCTCGATTGGCGTGACGGCCTCGAACCAGATGCGTCCGGTCGAGCTGTGGTTCGACGCCGGGACCCGGCATCTGTTGCCCGACGCCGGCTTCACTGTCGAGAGCCGGCTGTCTTTGGAAGCCAGGCTGCTCGCGCACGCGATCGAGTCAGGCGCCGAGTACGTTCGCGGCACCGTGGAATCGTGGGACGGGCACGAGGCGATCATCGACGGGCGCCAGGTTGTGCACGCCGAACATGTCGTCACCGCAGTTGGTGCTGTCCAACAGGGTCGCTCGGCGCACGGTGCGGGGCTCAGCTGTGCTCGGCGGTTCACCGGGGCCGTATCGTCGCGCATCATCCTGCGGCTGCTCACGCCCGACGATTCCGATCCGCGGAGCCAACCGGCGTGTGCCTGGCTCGCTCCTGGTGCTGATGGCGACTACACGGTGGGCGTGACCGTGATGGGCGGTACCGCCGCGTCGCTGGAGCCGGCACGGCTTCTGGACGATGCGCTCGCCGCGCTTGGCATCGCCGAGCCGGGCCGTCCGCTCGGGCCGGTCATCAGTGGACCGGTCAACAGTGGATTCAGCCCGGACCCGGATGCCGGTGATCTCCGCGTCGGCGACGCGGCCGGACTGGTCAACCCGTTCACCGGGGAGGGCATGAGCTCCGCGATCCAAAGTGGCCTGATCGCCGCTCGGTGCATTGCCGCGCACATCGGCGATCCGGCTGCTGCAAGACGTATATACGCTCGCGACCTGAGCGCGACCTTCGTCGGCTATTTCGAGACCGCTCGCCACGCGGCGCGGCGCTATCACCTTGCCTGGCGCGTGCTTGCCGCCAGTGCGGGCAGCGACAGCGCCTTCTTTGTCAAGGGCCGCCGGGCAATCCTGCTGCCGGAAGGACTCTCCGAACTGGCCGGAGCCGAACCGCTGGCTCTGCCAAGTGGCGTAACACCACTGTTGATGCCGTTTCTCTTGGCCTGTGACGAGGTCGCGGTCACCACAGTGCGCCACGAGTGGCCGTTCCTCGCTCGGCTTCTGGTCACCGGCGCAGCCTCGACCGAGTACCGGATCCGGCCCGCAGTCCTCCTTTTCGCCGCCATACTCGCCGATGGAGCCATACCGGCAGCCGGCCACGCCAGCATGGGCGCCGCGATCGAACTGGCTTTCCTCGGCACAATGGCATTACTCGGCTCGGCCGCACCGACGCGCCGCGACCGCGGTGTCGACTGGCAATCGGCCACCTGCGTACTGGCCAGCGATTACCTGCTGAGCCAGGCCTCGCGCCTGGTGGCCGAATTCCACCCGGAGATTTCCTGGGCCTTCGCCGACTGGCTGGCCGAACTGGCCGCGTTGCGGGCCGAATCCCTGACCACCACCGGCTCGGCCGGCGCACGCGACGTGTTCGCGGCCCTTTTCGAATTCCCCCTGCGGATCGGCGCCGAACTCGGCAAGGTCTCACCGGGGACCGGGCAGGCACTGCGCGCGTACGGAACCGTTTTGGGGCATATGTTTCTCCACACTGAGGACATACTCGCCGTCCGCGGCCAACGTACTCGGCTGGACGCCACCTTGAACGCCCTGCTCACGAGCAAGGTCTCGGCCCTTCCCGCACTCCTGCCCGATCGCGTTCTGACCGCGCGGACTCTTCAGCAGGATCCCGATTTGAGGTCGGCGGCGTTGACCGTCACGTCCAAGGAGGCACGAACCGCCTGGCACGCGACGCACGAAGCGACAGCATCGGTGCCCAACTCGGTGTCCCGCCTGATCCTGACGAAATTCGCCGGCACACTGGGCGAGCCCGCTTTACCGTCCTGAATGGAACCGGTTGCGGCGGCTCAGTTCGGCAGCAGGCGCATGGCGCGCAGGGAGATCTCCATGTGGAAGCGGTCGTCCGGATCGTTCAATCTGGGACCGAAGAGCGCTTCCAGCTGGTGGAGGCGATAGCGCACGGTCTGCGGGTGGACGTTGAGGCGCCCGGCGATCTCGGGCGCCGATCCGCTGGTCTCCAGCCAGGCGAGCAGGGTCTCGCTGAGCCGGGCACGCTGCTTGACCGTCAGCCCGGCCAGCGGCTGCAACGTGCGCTCGGCGAGCTCCCTGGCCAGGAATTCGTCGGTGAGTAGCCACAGTGTCGACAAGTGACGTTCGCACCGGATAACCGGTTCGTCCGCAATCAGGCCACGTTGGACAAGGACAAGTGCCCTGCGAGCCAGGCGGAGTGACGTGCGCGCCTCGGAAAGGACCACGGGAGGCCCGATTACAACGCGCCAGCCCGGAAGTTGTTCGTGCAGACAACGAAGTATCTGGCTTTCGGCGTCGACCACCAGGCACGGCTCGGCGGCTTCGAGGTCGTCCAGCACACCTTCGTCGAACGACGGCAGCTCGAACCCGTCGTCGCGGCGTTCCAACGCGACCACGACCACTTTCGCCGGAACTGCCCAGTTCGCGGTCGCGGCGAGGTCGCTCAGCGTCTGCGGCGCGACGGGCGGCTCGGACAGGATGAGCTCGAGCAGGCGTCTGCGTCTGCGTTCCAGCGCGCCGGCCGCCCTGGCCTGTGCGGAGGCGAAACCCTCCAGCGACAGCACGGAGATCTCGTCTATATAGTCGAATATGGCTTCGGCCAGCTGGCAGATCGTCACCACCGGCAGGTTCACCGCCTGGCCGAACTCCGCGATCCGGCGCCATGCCACGCGTGCGCCGATGCGGTACGCGCTTTGCAGTGTGTCCACGCTGCGGCCCTGCGCGACCTCGAGCCTGCCCAAGTGCCGGAACAGTTTCGCGCGGTCGTCGCGTGGTCCGCCCGGATCGGCGAGCCGGTCGATGAACTGCGCGATCGCCTCTTCGACCCCACCGGTCACCACAGGCCCGAACGGGCCTTCCAGCAGGCGCGCATACTCCGGAATGGACCGTCGGATCTCTTGCACCACAGCGACTGCGACCTCGGCGGCGCGCGGCCGGAAGAGGCTCGCGAGCTCGCGGGGCAGGGTCGCCCATATCCTCGCGGTCGAGGCGGGCGTGCGCGGGGGCATCAAGGACCCCAGGTGCGGTAGCGGCGCGGTTGCGGTCCGGCGAGCACCTGTGTCGGTCACGGCGGCATCCTTTTGAGCGGGCAACAGAAACCTGTCGTATCGTCGTTGATATCGCCCAATAGTTATAACTCGCGCACTATATTTTGGCGCAACCTTGGCTGTCAACGGCTCACCAGCTGCTCCATCGGCCTGTGGGCACCATTCGGCCTAACGGGTGCCGGGCTGTCACCCGGATGACAACTTTGTCCACATTGGCTGGCTCTTGGCGGACAGCTATCGGCTGAACGGCCGACAAACCTTTACTCCCCGGTCGGGGTGGCGCATCGGGGTAACAAGCCTGACCTGCGGTTTTCTCAGTCTTGTGACAAGTTTTGTCCCGCGCAAGGGGACATTTAGCTGCCTCTTGTTACGCCTGTGCAACCGAAGTAACCTACTCGCTGGTAGGTCTGCCGTGTGAATCAAAAGCCGGGGCACATGTTCTCGCCGCCCTGCCGGTGAGAGCCTGAGGAGGTAGATAGATAATGAAGTCAATCCGCCTGAGATTTTCCGGGAGACGTTTTGCCGCAGTTGTCGTGACTGCCGCGGTGGCGGCCACGGGACTGTCGGTAGGCAGCGCGCAAGCTGTCGGCACGCTTGGCGTGGTCACCAAGAATCTGACGTACAGGTGTACCTTTCCGCTGGTCGGTGCGCAGGACGTGGCCGCGACGGTCAACATCACCTTCCCGGATTCCGGGACGGCCGGCGCCCGGATCACCCCGGGTGACCTCAACATCACCGCGACATTGAGCGGCGCTATCGTCAACGCATTGCGCGCGTTCCAGACGGCCACCACCGAGGGAACGGCCGTTGCCGATGTCGACATGAGCTATGGCGGCAAGAATTTGACCCTCGGTATTTCGGGTCTTAAAATTGCGAAGCAAAATGTTCCACCGCCCGCCTCGCCGCCGCCCACAATGCCGGTCAGCATCACCGGACCGACGCCGAGTTTTATTGTCTACGAGCCCGGCACGGCGGTCATCAAGGCGGGAACCACCTTTACCGCAAAGGTCGACACCCGTAAGGCGGACGGTACGCCGACCGCGCTCGGTGTGCTTAACGTGCCCTGCACGGTGAAGGCGACCACGCCGGCACAGGATCTGTCGCTCGCGACGATTCCTGTGGGTGGCACCAGCGTGACGCCGCCGGCGACCGGTACGTCGCCGACCGGGCCGATCGACAAGACCCTCGTCTACAGCTGCAATTTCCCGCAGAGCGGCCCGGTGAATGTCAGCGGCCGGATCACCGGCAGCATTCCGGCCACCGGTGCGGTCAACGGCAGGTTGCAGCCGAACCTGTCGATCGCGGCGACTCTGCCCTCATCGGTTGTCGATGTGCTCCGCGCCAACTCCGCCGCGACAGTGTCGGGCAAGGGCGTGGCGGATGCCGACAACGTCTACACCACAACAACTGCGACCCCGATGTCGGTCGGAATCCCCGGCACGGTGCCATCTGTGGCCGTTCCGGCGACCGGTGACCTGACTGCGACCCTCGCACCCGCGGTGCCCAGCATCGCACTCGGTGCGGCGGGCACGCTGGTCATCAGTGCCGGGCAGAACCTGGTCGGCACCTTCACCCCGCTGCTGGCCGACGGAACCCCGACGGCTCTCGGCACGTTCAGTGTCCCCTGCACGCTGAACGCCGGGCAGAACCCGGCGCTCGGCACGATCACCGTCAGCTGATCACAAGACGGCGTGGCCACCTGCGACGTGGCCACGCCGTCGATCTCTGTCCAGGAGTTCTCTTGAAGCGCACAGGTTTGGCGGTCGCACTGGCCGCGTTGACCGTCGCCGGGCTGGCAACGGCAGGCGCGGCCGCGCCCACGCAGCCGGCCAAACCGTTCGTCGAGATCGTCAAAACCTTGCGTGGCACATGTGAGCTCGCACCGATCGGAAACCATGTCGTCACCGCGGAGCTGTCGTTGACGCTGCCGACCACAGTCCCGGTCGGCACCGCGGTGCAGCCCACGGATGTCAAACTCAAAGTCCTGTTCCAGCCGGAGACCGTGACGGCGTTGCGCGAGAAGGAAATCGCCTCGATCGAGGGGATCGCGGGCGTCGGCCTGCAGGCCACCGCCGACGCCAAACCGGTCCTGCTGCCCGCTCGTGGCCTGTTGCCCAAGACAGATCTCCCGGCGACCGGCGAACTCGCGGTCGAACTACCGGCCAAAGTGGACACGAAGATCACCGGCTCGAAGCCGGGCAAGATCACGTTCACGCTCGGCCCGCTGGAGCTGTTGCTGGCTCAGGTGAAGACGTTGGAGGAACCGACCGGCGAGGTGACTCCCGTCGTGTGCGTGCCGGATCCCGCGCAGGACACCGCCGTCGGCTCAGTCAGCGTTCTGCGGCCGACGGCCCAGACGATTGAGCCGTCCACACCACCTTCGTCGTCTTCCAAGCCGTTGGCACCCAACAAGGTCCCGGACATCAAGCAGCGCGCCGACAAACCGCGTATCCAGCAGGAGGAACCGCCCGCGGAGCCGTGCACCGGCGAAATCCCGCCGGGCTCCTACAGCTTCTGGTCCTACTACGACATCTCCGGGCGTTCGGAGATCAAGAAACTGAAGTCCGGGATAAACCTGGGTCCTGGCTACCTCAGCTCCCTGCTGTACTTCTGGTCCGAAGGCGAGTTCGGCGACATCTACTGCGGTGGCGTGTTCGGCGACCTGAGGTGGCCCACCGCGAGCGGCTCCTTCGTCGCCTTCGGCTTCGTGCCCACCACAGCAGACGTGACCGTGATTCCCGTCGGCAAAGCCGAAGGCCGCGTGTACAACGGCGTGTTCACCGGAACTGCCAAAGTCCACTTGCGCCTGAGCAACGTCCGGGTCAACGGCACCAAGCTGCCGGTCGGTCCCAACTGTCAGACCGCGGAACCGGTCGTGCTGAACCTCAAGTCCGTGCTCGGCGAGTGGGACGTCCTCGCCGGCGGCACCATGCAGACCGAGATGACCATCCCGGCCTACTCCGGCTGCGGGGTCACCGACGACCTCGACCCCCTGTTCACCGGCCTGATCAGCGGCCCCGGCAACCTCACGAAACTGACCTTCAGCGCCGCCAACATATGCTTCCCGCCCGAAGAAGAGTGCGCCCCGCCTCTGCAAGGAAGGCGATGACCTGATGACCATGCCTTCGTTTGCCAGTAAGGGGCTTGCCGGGATCCGGGAGGTGGGCCGGCTTTGCTCGTTGGGGCTGGACGTGTTCCGGCTGACCTTCCGGCGGCCGTTTCAGTTCCGGGAGTTCGTGCAGCAGTGCTGGTTCATCGTGTCGGTGACGCTCCTGCCCGCGGCGTTGGTGGCGATTCCGTTCGGTGGCGTGATCGCCTTGCAGCTGGGGTCGTTGACGCGGCAGATCGGGGCGCAGTCGTTCACGGGGTCGGCGAGTGTGCTGGCGATCATCCAGCAGGCGAGCCCGATCATCACTGCTCTTCTTATCGCGGGTGCCGGTGGGTCGGCGATCTGTGCGGACCTGGGATCGCGCAAGATCCGGGAGGAGATCGACGCGATGGAGGCCCTCGCGGTCTCGCCGATCCACCGGCTGGTTGTGCCCCGCGTGTACGCCGCGATCGTGATCTGCGTTCTGCTCAACGGGATTGTGAGCGTTGTCGGGGTGCTGGGCGGCTACTTCTTCAACGTGATTCTGCAAGGCGGCACGCCCGGCGCCTACCTGGCGACGTTCTCGGCGCTCGCGCAGCTGCCGGACCTTTGGATCAGTGAGATCAAGGCCGTGCTGTTCGGGTTCGTGGCCGGGGTGGTCGCCGCATACCGGGGGCTGAATCCCAAGGGCGGGCCGAAGGGCGTCGGCGACGCGGTCAACCAGGCCGTTGTCATCACCTTCCTTCTGCTGTTCTTCCTCAACTTCGTGCTTACCACCATTTATCTGCAGGTCGTTCCGCGGAAGGGGCTGTAGCGATGGTGATGGAGAAGCAGCTCAACGAGGTCGGCAAGCTCGGCGACCAGCTTGCGTTCTATGTCAAGGCTTTGCTGTGGGTTCCGCGGGCCACGCGCCGGTACTACAAGGAGATCATCCGGCTGCTGTCGGAGGTGAGCTTCGGGACCGGTGCGCTCGCGGTGATCGGCGGGACCATCGGCGTGATGGTCGGCATGTCCGTGTTCACGGGCACAGTCGTTGGGCTGCAAGGGTTCTCGGCGCTCAACCAGGTTGGTACGTCGGCCTTCGCGGGGTTCCTGTCGGCGTACTTCAATACGCGGGAGATCGCGCCGCTGGTCGCTGGTCTGGCGCTGTCGGCGACGGTCGGCGCGGGTTTCACCGCGCAGCTGGGCGCCATGCGGATCTCCGAGGAGATCGACGCGCTGGAGACCATGGGCGTGCCGAGCATGCCGTTCCTGGTCACGTCCCGGGTGATCGCCGGATTCATCGCGATCATCCCGCTGTACGTGATCGGCCTGCTCACCTCGTACCTCGCGGCGCGCACGATCACAGTCGAGTTCTACGAACAGTCCGCCGGTACGTACGACCACTACTTCACGCTGTTCCTTCCGCCTGAAGATGTGCTGTGGTCGTTCGTCAAGGTGATCGTGTTCAGTGTGGTTGTCATTCTCGCGCACTGCTACTACGGTTACCGCGCTGCCGGTGGCCCGGCCGGTGTCGGGATGGCGGTAGGCCGTGCGGTGCGATGGTCGATCGTGGCGATCAGCATCCTGGACTTCTTCCTGAGCCTGGCGATCTGGGGCACCGAGACCACGGTGAGGATCGCGGGATGACCGAGGAGCGCTACCAGAAGACCAGCATGCGGTTGCTTGGCTTGGTCTACGTCGTGATCGTGTCGAGTTTCCTGGCGCTGACGGTCGCGATCTACACGGACATGTTCTCCGACGACGCCATGGTCACGTTGCACACCGGCCAGGTCGGCAACCAGATGCAGAGCGACGCCGACGTGAAACTCCGTGGTATCAACGTGGGCCGCGTCCGGTCGGTCAGCAGCAACGGCGACGGGGTCGTGCTCAAACTGGCGATGGACCCGGCCACACTGGACCGGATCCCGAAGAACGTCACCGCACGCCTGCTGCCCAAGACACTGTTCGGCGAGCGGTACGTCAGCCTGACGCTGCCGGACCACCCGGACGGCAAGCTCGGTGCCGGTGACGTGATCAACCACGATCAGTCGGCGGCGACCGTGGAGATGGAACGCGTCTTGAACAACCTGTTGCCGCTGCTGCAGTCCGTGCGCCCGGAGAAACTCTCGGAGATGCTGACGGCGCTGTCGCAGGCGCTCGACGGTCGCGGTGAGAACCTCGGCAAGACACTGGTCCAGGTAGGACAGTACGTCGGTGAGCTGAACCCGCAGATGCCACAGATCAAAGAGGACATCACCCGGTTCGCCGCGGTCGCCGACACCTACGGCGACGCGGCCGACGACTTCATCCAGGCGCTGTCGGACTTCACCGTCACCAGCAAGACCATTGTCTACCAGCGGGATTCCCTGTTCGCGCTGTATGAGACCCTCGGCCGCGCGAGCTCGGACCTGACGACGTTCCTTGGCCAGAACAAGAACACGATCATCTCGCTGGCCGACACCAGCCAGAAGACCCTCGAACTGCTGGCGAAGTACGCCCCCGAGTACGCCTGCCTGCTGACCGCGGTCGCGGACTTCAAACCCAGGGTGGACCTGGCGTTCGCCGACGGCGGTCTGCATGTCAAGGGCCCCTTCGTGTACGACCGCGGCAAGTACATCCCCGGCAAGGACGACCCCGTCTACGACGACAGGCCCGGCCCGACCTGCTACGGCCCCAAGAAGGTGCCTTTCAAGCCGGTCGCCAACACGCAACTGGCGAACTCGCTTGCCGAGGAACAGATGCTGGCCACCGTGCTGGCACCGGCGTTGAAGGTGCAGCCGGCGGAAGTCCCTCAGTGGAGCAGCCTGCTGGTCGGCCCGCTGTTTCGGGGAGCGGAGGTGTCAGCCGGATGAGAAGCATTGTCGCGCCGCTGATCAAACTGGGGATCTTCGCCGTGGTGACGGTCACCTCCACCGGGCTGCTCGGCCTGACCATCGCCAACGTCGACCTGCGGCCGTCGCAGGAGTACTCGGCCAGGTTCGAGGACGTGACGTCCCTGTCGGTCGGCGACGACGTGCGGATCGCCGGGGTACGGGTCGGCCAGGTGGAGACGATCGAACTGGTCGACAAGCGGGTGGCGCACGTCGAGTTCTCCCTCGATGCCCGCCGCAAGCTGCCGGTGTCGGTCACCGCGACCATCAAGTACCGCAACATGATCGGCCAGCGTTACATCTCGCTGGAACGAGGTGTGGGCCCGGTGAACGAGATCCTGCCGCCGGGGTCGGAGATCCCCTTGGAACACACGAAACCGGCGCTCGACCTCACGGTCCTGTTCAACGGTTTCAAGCCGTTGTTCCAGGCGTTGTCGCCGGACGACGTCAACAAGCTGTCCCACGAGATCATCCAGGTCCTGCAGGGTGAAGGCGGCACGGTGGAGAGCCTGCTGCGGCACACCGCGTCCCTGACCTCGACGCTGGCCGACAAGGACAAGGTGATCGGTGAGGTGATCGGCAACCTCAACAACGTCCTGGACACCGTCAACAGCCACAGTGACCAGCTCAGCGGCCTGATCACCACGCTGCAGCAGTTCGTGACCGGGTTCGCCAAGGACCGCCGGCCGATCGGCGAGGCGATCAGCTCGCTCGACGAACTCGCCGGGGCGACGGCCGGTCTGGTCGGGGAGAGCCGGCAACCGCTCAAGGAGAGCATCTCCGCACTCGGCCAGGTGTCCAAGAACCTGGCGGAGAACGACGAAGTCGTGGACTCCGCGCTGCGCAACCTGCCCGGCAAGATGGAGAGCATCGGCCGCACAGTGAGCTACAGCTCCTGGCTGAACGCCTTCCTGTGCTCTGCCAAAGCAAGCCCCGACCCGGGGTTGCCGTTGCCGGCCGGTGGCCCGCGGCCGGTGCTGCGGAGGTGTCTGTGATGAAGTCGTTCCAGGAGCGCAACCAGGTCATGGTCGGGTCGATCAGCATGATCGTGCTGACCCTGATCGGGCTGGCCGCGTTCTACTCCGACGAGCTGCCGATCATCGGCGGCGGCACGACCTACACCGCGCAGTTCAACGAGGCCGCCGGCCTGATCTCGGGGACCGAAGTGCGTGCCGCGGGCGTGAAGATCGGGACGGTCAAGGAAGTCGACCTCGAAGGCGACCACATCCGGGTCCGCTTCCGCGTCAAGGACGCCTGGATCGGTGACCGCAGCACGGTCGCGATCCGGATCAAGACCCTGCTGGGCTCGAAGTACCTGGCGGTCGACCCGCAGGGCACCGCCAAGCAGGACCCGGGCAAGCCGATCCCGATCAGCCGGACGTCCTCGCCGTACGACATCAACGAGGTGTTCGACCAGCTGGCGCACACCGTCAACGAGATCGACACCGGCAAACTCGCGCAGGCACTGGGCACGCTGGCCGACACCTTCCAGGATTCTCCCCAGCAGGTCCGGTCGGCGCTGGAAGGGCTGTCGGCGCTGTCGAAGACGATCTCCTCGCGCGATGAGGAGCTGGCACGGCTGTTCGCCAACACGCAGCAGATCAGCCAGACGTTCGCCGACCGCAACTCCGAGGTGGAGAAACTGCTGTCCGACGGTGGGCTGCTGCTCGGTGAGATCCACAAACGGCGGGACGCGATCAGCTCCCTGCTCGACGGCACGCGGAAACTGTCCGCGGAGCTCACCGGGCTGGTCGCCGACAACACCGCGCAACTGCGGCCCGCGTTGGAGCAGCTGGACCGCGTGAACGCTGTGTTGCAACGCAACCAGGACAACCTGAACAAGAGCCTGGCGATAGCCGGGCCGTACTACCGGATGCTGGGCAACGTGGGCGGCAACGGCAGGTGGATGGACATGTACGTATGCGGCCTCCTCCCGCCGGTCGGCTCGCCACCGGACACCGATCCGAGGGACGGCAGCTGCATGCCGCCGAAGGGGGCGAAATGAGCCGGGGCCTGCGGGCGATGACGATCGTGACCGTGCTGGCGCTCGCGCTGACCGCGGTGACGTACCTGGTCTTCAAGCCGCGCGGCGGAATGCGCGTAACGGCGTACTTCTCCTCGGCCGTCGGACTGTACGAGGGCTCCACGGTGCGAGTCCTCGGTGTGCCGGTCGGGACGGTCGTCGAGGTGACGCCGGCCGGGCGGCAGGTCCGGGCGGAGCTGTCGATCGACTCCGACCGGTGGATCCCCGCGTCTGCCTCGGCCGTGGTGGTCGCACCGAGCCTGGTCAGCGACCGGTTCGTGCAGCTCACACCCGCCTATGCCGGAGGCGCACGGATGGAGTCGGGCGCCACCATCCCGGTCGAACGGACCGTGACCCCGGTCGAGCTGGATGATCTCTACAAGAGCCTGAGCAAGCTGTCGACCGCGCTCGGCCCGGACGGCGCCAACTCCAAGGGCGAGTTCTCCCGGCTGCTGGACGTGATGGCGGCCAACACCAAGGGCAACGGCGCGCTGATCGGCGAGACGATCAAGCAGTTCGCCGACGCGTCCAAGACCCTGGCCGGAGCCAAGGACCAGCTCTTCGGCACGGTCGACGGCCTGCAGCAGTTCACGACCATGCTGGCGCGCAACGACAAGACCGTCGTGCAGTTCACCAAGCAGTTGCGTGAAGTGTCCGCTTCCCTGGCGGCGGAACGCGCGGACCTCGGCGGTGCACTGGCTGAACTCGCGGTCGCCCTGGAACAGGTCCGGGGCTTCATCAAGGACAACCGCAACGCGCTGAAGTCCAACGTGGACAAGCTGACCGGGATCACCAAGGTTCTTGTCGACCAACGGGCTTCGCTTGCCGAGGCACTGGACGTCGCGCCGAACGCGGTCGAGAACCTCAACAACGCGATCAACCCGAAGACGGGCGCGTTGGAGGGACGGGTGAACCTGCCGGAGTTCTACGATCCCGGCTCGATGGTGGCCTGCAACGTCACGCCCCCGACCGGGCCGGTCACATCGTTGTCGCCGGACTGCAAGGAACTCAAGCCCGGCACCGGCGGCCCGCCGCTGCTGTTCCAGCCGATGGGCGAGCAGTACACGTCGGAGGGAGGCGGCTGATGCGGGTTCTCCTGCCTGCCACCGTGCTGGTCTCGGTGCTGCTGGTCTCGGGGTGCGGGGCCGGCGGGTTCAACGGTGTCTACAACCTGCCGCTGCCCGGCGGCGCGGACCTCGGTGATCATCCCTACCGCGTCCGGGTGCAGTTCGCGGACGTGCTCGACCTGGTGCCGCAGGCGGGCGTGAAGGTCAACGACGTGCCGGTCGGCCGGGTCGACCAGATCGACGTGGGCGAGGACGGCTGGACGGCCGAGGTGGTCCTGCTGGTCAACGGCGATGTCGCGTTGCCCGCCAACGCGGCCGCGGCCGTGCGTCAGTCGAGCCTGCTGGGTGAGAAGTTCGTCGAACTGCGCGCGCCCACCATCGAGTCCGCGTCCGGGAAACTCGCCGACAACGCCGTGATCCCACGGGAACGCACCAACCGCAACGCCGAGATCGAAGAGGTCTTCGGGGCGATGTCGATGCTGCTCAACGGCGGTGGCGTCGCCCAGTTCCAGCAGATCGCCCGGGAAGTGAACAACGCACTGGAGGGCAACGAGACCGGCATCAGGTCGCTGCTGTCCAACATGGACAGCTTCATCGGCGAGCTGGACACCCACCGCAACGAGATCACCCGGGCGTTGACCAGCCTGAACCGGTTGGCCGCCACGGTTTCCGCGCAGCGCGGGCGGATCAGCGGTGTGCTGCAGGATCTCGGGCCGGGCCTCGGCGTGCTCACCCAGCAGCGTGAGGAACTGGTCGGGATGCTGAAGTCGCTCGACCACCTGTCGGCGGTGGCCGTGGACACGGTGAAACAGTCCAAGGACGACATCGTCGCGGACCTCAAGGCACTCGCGCCGACCCTGCAGGCGCTGGCCGACGCGGGGGAGAAGCTGCCACAGTCGTTCGAGCTGCTGCTGACCTATCCGTTCACCGATATCGCCGGCCAGGCCATCAAGGGTGACTACTTGAACGCGTTCGTCGAACTGCCACCGCCCTCGTCACCACCCGACCCCGATGCGCCCGCTGTGCCGTTGCGGCCGATGGACGCACCCGTCCTGCCAGGTGGAGGCCGCTGATGCTGACCCGCCGGATCAAGCTCCAGGTGATCATCTTCGTGGTGATCGCCCTGGTCGGCATCAGTTACGTCGGCGCCAGTTACGCCGGTCTGGACCAGCTGTTCGGTGGCCGGGGCATGCTGCTCAAGGTGCGGATGGCCGAGTCGGGCGGGCTGTTCACCAACGCCGAGGTGACCTACCGCGGAGTCCGGGTGGGGCGTGTCGGGCCGATGCATCTGACCGACGACGGCATCGAAGTCGAGCTGCGGATGGAGCCGGACGCGCCGGAGATCCCGGTGGATCTCGACGCCGTGGTCGCCAACCGTTCCGCGGTCGGTGAGCAGTACCTGGACCTGCGGCCCCGCTCGGAGAAAGGGCCCTATCTGGCCGACGGCGCGGTGATCACCGGGGTCAGGACGCCGATGCCGGTGCACACGGTCCTGTCTGATTTGGACAGTCTGATCGCGTCGGTCCCGTTGGACTCGCTGCGGACCGTGGTCGACGAGATGAGCGACGCGTTCCGTGGCCGTGGTGAGGACCTGCAGGTGCTGCTGTCCAACCAGGACTCCTTCATCCAGACCGCGTCCCAGTACCTTCCGCAGACCCAGAAGCTGATCGACGACGGCGGCGCGGTCCTGCTGACCCAGGAGAACCTCGGATCGTCGATCAAGCAGTTCAGTTCCGACGCCCAGCTGTTCGCCGAGCAGCTGCGCAAGTCCGACGGCGACCTGCGCAAGCTGATCACCGTGACGCCCCAGATGTCCAACGAGATCAGCGGGCTGATCCGGGAGTCGGGCACCGGAGTGGGTGTGGTGCTGGCCAATCTGCTGACCCCGGCCCAGGTCTTCTCGACTCGCGGTGCCGCGTTCGAGCAACTGCTCGCTTTGTATCCGCAGGCGGTCAACAACGGCTACCGGGTGATCAACGCCGACGGGACGACGAACCTGGCGTTGACGCTGACCTTCAACAACCCGCCACCATGCCGGCAGGGCTACGAGAGCACGGTGTACCGGCCAGGCAACGACATCTCGCCCGCGCCGTTCAACACCGCCGCGCGGTGTACGTTGCCCAAGGGCAACCCGAGCTTGGTGCGTGGTTCGCAGAACGCGCCGAAGGGCGGGCCGGTGCCGAACGAGCCCACGCTCGTCGCGCTCGCGCCGGTCCAGTCCGGGCCGACATCGCTGACGCAGGTTCTTGGAGGTGGCCGGTGACCCAGAAGGTGTTCGCCATCGCCCTGGTGGTCGCGGCCGCCGCGTTCGCCGGGTGGTTCGGCTGGTCGTGGCTGCGCGCGGCCGATACCGAGGGTTCGTACGCCGAAACACGGCAGGAGGTGTTGCGGGTGGGGGAGCAGGGCATCGCGAACCTGACCACTTTGGACTACCGGCAGATCGACGAGGGCCTCAACCGCTGGGTGGAGTCGTCCACCGGCGCGTTGCGCGACAGCCTGCTGCAGGGCCGCGACGACAGCCGCAAGCAGCTCGAAGCCGGCAAGTCCACGACTGTGGGCAAGGTCGTGGACGCGGCCGTGACCGAGCTCGACCAGAACAGCGCGCAGGTCATCGCCGCTGTGGAGATCACCGTGACACCAGCGGACGGCTCATCGGCGGTCAAGCGCAACAGGTTCGAAGCCGGGCTTGACCGGACGGAGTCCGGCTGGAAGCTCAGCTCGCTGCGCTCGGTCGCGGTGGGTGCGTCATGACCGTGAAGCAGCAAAAGCGTGTTCGCCGGCCCAAAGTCGCCGGCCACAACCGTCCCCGGCCGTCCGCCGCGCCGTCTGAGCCAGATGTGGTGCAGGAGGACCCGCCTGTCGATGAGCCCGACGGCGTCGTCGATGTCGCTGATGACGAGGTTCCGCCCCAGCGTTCCAGGATGCCGTTGGTCCTGGTGATCGCGGCCGCCGTGCTGGCCGGGCTGGGCGTGTTCTTCCTGGTCAAGGCGCAGTCCACGACCGAGCAGGGTGTGGACACGCAGGCGATGACCGAGGTGAACGGGCAGGTCAAGGGCGCGCTGGAGAAGATCTTCTCGTTCAGCTACGACAAGCTCGACGAGTCCACCGCGGCGGCGCGGCAAGTGCTGGCCGGCACTGCGATCAGCGAATACGACAAGCTGATCGAGCAGGTCAAGGCCCAGGCGCCGGCCCAGAAACTCGTCCTGGCCACCAAGGTCACCACCGCGGGCGTGAAGTCGATCGAGGGTGACCGCGCCGAGCTGCTCGTGTTCCTCGACCAGGTCGCCACCCGCGTGGACACCGGCAAGACCAGCGGAAGCGCTGCGGCGTTGAGCGTCACCGCCGAACGCCAGAACGGGGAATGGAAGATCACGGCTCTCGTACCACGATAAAGGCCTCGTGGATGTCTGTCGGGGAGACATCCACGAGGCCTTCATCTTTTTACCACTTGATGGCGAGGGTGAGGCTCAGCGAGTTGTCCGGACCGGGAATCAGTCCGTTCAGTATGCCGGTCGCGAGGTTGCAGTCCTTGAATTGCGGAATGGTGTAGTTCGGTGCGAGCAGGTCGCCGCCTTCAAGCGCGTTGAATTCCGGCGCCGAGTGCAGGTTGATGACGGCCGGGGTGGCTGTGCGGCATTTGTCGCCGACGAACAGCGGTATGCCGAGCGTCTTCACGTCCGACAGCCGGATGTTCACGTGGGCCTGTGAGGTGACCACGCCGTCGACCAGCGTCCCGGTGATCTTCCCGACCTGCTCCATCGTGACGGTCGCGGTGGCGGGGATGAAGCCGATGACCTTGAACTCGCTCTTCACCGGCGGCAGGGTCATGTCGGCGGTGAAGTTGCCGCTCGCTCCGTCGAGGTCGACCACCAGGGAGCCCGGGCCGAGCGGAAGGTCTGAGTTGGTTTTCTTTACATGCGACGTGCCTTTGGTGACGTCGTAGGTGAAGATCGGGTCGGCAGCCGCGGTGCCTGCGCTCAGCAATACGGCAGTCAGAGCGATCGCGCCGATGGCAAGGGGTCTCAGCATTGTCGATCTCCTCGGGGAAAATCGCACTCCTAGGTGGTTCATTCGAATTGAACCTACTCGTGAGTACATTAGCGTTCAATGGAGATCACAACAAGAGTGGGAAATTGTCATACCGGTGAGTGTTCTACTGCTTTGACCTGGCTCGCAGGTGCATTCTTTCGCCCTGTTTGCCGAACAGGCTGAGGATCTCGACCGGCCGGCCGTCCGCGCTGCCGAACCAGTGCGGCAGCCGGGTGTCGAACTCGGCGGCCTCACCCACGCTGAGCACGACATCCTTGTCCGCCAGGAGCATCCGCAGCCGCCCGGACAGCACGTAGAGCCATTCGAAGCCCTCGTGGGTCATCTGTTCCGGCTCGCACCGGGTACCCGGGATGATCATTTTGAACGCCTGAAGCGTGCCCGGATGCCTGGTCAACGGCAGGACAGTGATCGTCCGGCCGTCTCGCTGCTTGAACTGCCGCGGTGCGATGCGCACCCGCGGGTCGCCGACCTCGGGCGCCCCGACAAGCTCGTCGAGCGGAACCTGGTGGGCCTGCGCGATAGGCAGCAGAAGTTCGAGGCTCGGCTTGCGCTGGCCCGACTCCAGCCGGGACAGCGTGCTCTTGGAGATGCCCGTGATCTCCGACAGGTCGGCGAGCGTGACGCCGCGCTCGGACCGGACCCGCTTGAGACGGGGGCCGACGTCGGCAAGTGTGCTGGCGAGGTCCATGCCCCCAGTGTTGCAGAATCAGCAACAAAAGTTGTCACTCCGGCATCGGTGGGCGTTACCTCATGGCATGAACTCATATGACGTAGTAGTAATCGGGGCCGGAGCAGCCGGCCTGAACGCCGCCCTGGTGCTGACCCGGGCCCGCCGATCAGTGGCCATTGTGGACGCTGGCGCACCCCGCAATGCCGCAGCGGCCAACCTGCACGGATTCCTTTCCCGCGACGGCATGCCACCACTCGAACTGCTCGCCGCGGGCCGACGCGAGGTCGCCGGGTACGGCGGCACTTTCATTTCCTCGACGGTCACCGGGATCTCACCGGGATTCGTCGTCGCCCTCGCCGACGGCACACATCTGAAGGCCCGCCGGATCCTGGTCGCCACCGGCCTGCGTGATGTCCTGCCGCCAATCCCTGGCATGCAAGAACTGTGGGGCACCGATGTCGTGGTTTGCCCCTACTGCCACGGTTACGAGGTCGCAGACCGGCCGATCGGCGTGATGGGGCCGCCCGAGAAGGCATTGCTGGTGCGGCAGTGGTCGTCAGACGTGGTCTACTTCGCGCCAACCTCAGACTTCCCCGAGCTGGCGGCACGCGACATCCGGATCGTCGAAGGAACCGTTGCGCGCCTGGTGATCGAGGACTCCCGCCTGCGTGCCGTCGAGATGACCGACGGTCGCCGTATCGCCCGCGAAGCCCTCTTCGCGATGCCCACGTTCGAACCGCGGGACTCGTTCCTGGAATCCCTCGGTTACGCGGCGGCCGAGACAAGCCCTTTCGGACAGACCAACATTCCCGGCCTTTGGGTGGCAGGCAACGTCTCCAACCCCATGGCCACCCTCATCCAAGCCGCCGCCGAGGGCGTCGCTGCGGCCGCCGCCATCAACTCCGACCTGGTCCGCGCCGACACCGACGCAGCCGTTGCCCGAGGCTTCAGCCACGAGATCGAACGCCAGGTCAGCGATCTACGCCCAAAATCCGTGCTCAGCTAGTTGTCCGAGCCCCAGGATGGTCTCGGCGGGACGATGCCCATGATCATTCGGAAGCCCTCGGCGAGCTCGATGGGGCTTTCCGGCATGGTGTCGCTGTAGATCTCGACGGGATCGCCGTTCTCGGCCCGGATGTCGGGATGCCGCCCGAAGCTGACAAAGGTGATCCCGTCGGTGTGATGGGTGAGCTCGACCGGCGTGGGACTGTAGAATTCCAGCAGGACGGCCGTGTTGGGCGCGATCGTGTGTTCGGTTCCCCAAGGCTCGAAACAGAGCCAGAGCGGGTTCTGTTCGGTGCGGAGCAGCAATGTCGTCACCCGGTCGACGCTGCACCCTCAACCGGACTTGAGGTCAAGGCCTCAACGTGAAAGCAGCCAGAACAGCAGGCCGCCGACCAACGCGCCCACCAGCACACCGCCAACAACCTGACCAGTCGTGTGGTCCTTCAAAGCCACCCGGGACCAGCCGATAAGAGCGACCAACCCGCCAGTAAGCCACAGCCACGGGCCGAAAGTCACGGCGAGAACGACCATGCCGCCTGAAGCCACGGCTGAATGCAGCGACACCTTCCACTTCAGGCCGAAGGTGATGGCGAGAGTTGCCAGCAGGCTGACGAAGAAGCTGATCGACATGGCGAGCATCTGGCGGGGTGCGCCGCCCAGGGCGAGGATGACCCAGCCGCCGGTCACCGACGCGAGTGTGGCCAGGAGCGGGACCATCCTGTGTTCGCGGGTTGTCACGTGGTGGTCGTCCCATTTGCCCTGTTTGACGCCGTGCAGGATTACGGCCATGGGGATGAGGGAGCCGGTGATGCTGACGACTGCTCCCCATAACAGGGTGCCGCCGAGTGTGTTGGTGGCGTGAGCGGCGACTGCGAAGGGCAGGCCTAGGACCCAGAGCCATGGGGCCAGCAGTTCGGTGACCAGCCGGGCGAATCTTGTTGTCAGTGCGACGCTCCCTTGGCGGCCGGCATGTCGATCAACATTCCATGGGCGGGGACAATGACGGTGACTGGCCCGGATTGGGGTTCAATGTACTGGTGACCGTGCAAGCCGCAGCCTCAGCACCTCGGGTAGAGACCCGGCAGCAGTCCCAGTTGCTCGCACTGCTGCGGGACGAGGGCCCGCTGGCCAAGGTGGAGCTCGGCGAGCGGCTGGAACTGCCGCGGGCACGCCTGGCCACCGAGATCGCCAAGCTGTTCGAGTGGAATCTGGTGGAGTCCGGGGGACCCGCGGCCAGCCGGGGCGGACGCCGTTCCACGCTGGTGAAACTTGCTGATGACCTGCGGTTTCTTGCCGCGGATATCGGTGCCACCTCGATTGGTGTGGCCATCACCGACGCTCGCTGCGAGGTGCTTGCCCATGTCGTGGAGGACTACGACATCCGTAAAGGCCCGGTGTCGGTGCTTGATCGGCTGACTCAGCTGTCGAGCAAGGTGCTCGGTGAGGTGACTGGGCGTGTCATCGGTGCGGGTGTCGGTCTGCCTGGTCCGGTCAGTTTCCGGGACGGTATGCCGGTCGCGCCGCCGATCATGCCGGGCTGGGATCGCTTTCCTGTCCGTGACCGGTTGGCCAGTCAGTGGGGTTGTCCGGTGACTGTGGACAACGACGTGAACGTGATGGCCCTCGGGGAACGGCACGCCGGGGTCGCGCGGTCGCTGAACGAGCTGATCTTCGTGAAGGTCGGTACCGGCATCGGTTGCGGGATCGTGCTCGGCGGCCGTGTGTACCGCGGCGTTGCGGGTACCGCGGGCGACATCGGCCACATCAAACTCGACGACTACGGCCCAGCCTGCGCGTGCGGTGAAGTCGGTTGCCTCGAAGCGTATTTCGGTGGTGCCGCGCTGGCTCGGGATGCGCTCACGCTTGCGCGCAGTGGACGGTCGACCTATCTCGCGGACTTGCTGGCGCACCAAGGCGAACTCACCGCCAGGGACGTCGCCTCCGCTGCCTCGGCCGGTGACTTCGCGGCGGCGAACCTGGTTCGTGAAGGCGGGCGACGGCTTGGGCATGTGGTCGCGTCGCTGGTCAGCTTCCTCAACCCGGGCATGGTCGTGATCGGCGGTGGCGTGTCCCGGCTGGGGCACCAGCTGCTCGCCGAGGTACGCAGCGCGGTCTATCGCCGTTCGCTGCCGTTGGCCACCGGCAACCTGCCGATAGTGCTGTCCGAGTTGGGAGACCTGGCCGGTGTGATCGGCGCCGCCTGGTCCGCGACTGATCACGCCTTCGCCGCTACGTGATGTTCTCGATCCGCGGTCCGGCCACGCGGACGTAGTCCTCGGTGGTCAACGCCATCGAGCGGTCGAGCCGCCCGGCGTTGAAGTACAGCTCGGGGAACGTGAGCAGCTTCGGATCGACGATCAGCTCGAGGTCCGGGTGGTAGCTGACCGGCAGCACAGTGCCGACCACGCTGCCCGCGAGCTCCTCGGCTTTCGCGGGCGACGCGAACGACACGTACGTGCCGCTCAGCAACTCCTTGACAGCGTTGAGGTTCAGCCGCGCGTCGCCGGGTACGACCGCGAGTACGTACCGGGTCTGCTTCTTGCCGATCTTGACCATGACGATCAGGCACTTGGCCGCCTGCTCGACCGGGTTGCCGCGCAGGGCGCTGACCAGGTCGGTCTGGCCTTCCGGCTCGTGGTCGATCAGCTTGTACCGCGCGTCCGCCGCGTCGAGGTCCGCGATCAGCCGCGAGTACACATCCGCATCACCAGTCACTGCCCAACAGCTCCTTCGCCGCCGCGATCCGTTGCTCGTCGCGCTGGTAGAACACCCATTGCTTGATCTTGCGGCCGCGCACCAGACCGGCCCGGCTCAGCACCTTCATGTGCTCGCCGCAGGTCGGCTGGCTCACGCCCAGCTTCTGCGCGATCAACAGCGAGCAGACCCCGTCGGCCACCAGGTCGCCGTCGCGTTGCGGCGGGAAGTTGGCCACCGGATCCTTCAGCCACCGCAGGATCAACAGCCGCTTGTCGTTGGCCAGCGCCTTGACCAGGTCGAGCACAGAGGCATTATGGCAATTTGCTCATTGCCTGTCCAGTAGGCCGGACGGCCTCTCGTTCTCCGGGCACGCACCCGGTAGCATCGCCGTCGATGATCATCAATCCGCTCCGCCCGGACCTGGTCGGGCGGAAGGTGCTGCTCCGCGAAGTCGGTCCGGCCGACCGGCGGACGCTGGCCGGGTTCGACCGGGACTCCTCCCCGCAGACCGGCGGCTACCGGCACTGGGCCGCGCATCGGGCGAGTTCCGCCGACACCGGCGACGACCTGCGGTTCGCCATCGAGACGCTGCACAGCCGGATCGTTGTCGGGTCGATGTCCACGATCCAGGCCCCTGGTCCGGACCAGTTCAGCTACGGCATCGGGATCGGGCCGCAGCACCGGTGCTGTGGTTACGCCGCCGACGCGGTCGTTGTCCTGCTCGGTTTCATGTTCGGGCAACGCGGCTACCGCAAGTGCGAGGTCATCATCCACGGCGGCAACCTCGCCTCGCTCGCGCTGCACGGCAGCCTCGGCTTCCGTGAAGAGGACCGCCTGCGGGACACCTACCTGCTGCGCGGGAAGATCAAGTACCCGGTGATGATGAGCATCACCGCCGGTGAATTCGCCGCGCTGCGGCCGGACGCCCAGGATCTTCCCCGGCGCGGGCGGCACTGGCGCAACCGGCGAGGACGTCACTGGAGCTAGGCGCCGGTCTGCAAGTAGCCGGCCCACATTGTCGGCAGGTGGGGGATGTCGGTGCGAATGCCGCGGATGGCGTGGTGCAGGGCGCGGGCTGAGTCGCTTGTGGACCCGAGGTTGCCGTAGAAGTCCGCGGCGATGAACGATGTGACGGAGTCGTTGACGGGCCACAAGGTGCCGATGACGTGCGGGTAGCCCGCCAGCTGGAACGCGGTCGGCAGATGGGTGGGTTCGTCGATCAGGGACGGGGTTTCGCAGGCCGAGAGGTAGGCCAGACGCGCCCGCGTGAGCTGGATCGGCACCAGGCTGTCGATCCGGAGCGGCGCGTCTTCCAGATGCAGCCGGCCTCCGGCGTCGCCGCGGCAGGTGAAGTGGACGATCGGGCAGCTGTCCAAATGCGACAGCACGTTGCCACGGGTGGCAGGGCTGAGCACCATCGAGTTCGGCACGCGGCCGAGGACCGCTTCGGCCTCGGCCGTTTCCGCGGCCGAGGTGGCGACGACCAGGGCATGGGAGACCGCGGTCGGGTGGGCATAGTCGCGAGCGTGGCCGAGTGCCTTGATCGTCGGAGTGTGCGAGGAGATCACGCGGTCCAGCACTGATTCGCCGGGGGCGTAGTGGTATCCGGCGGCGTGGATCGGGAGCAGGCTCAGCGGTCCGCTGGTGACCCACCACATGCGCGGCCACTCGGTACGCGGGACATCCACGAAGCCCAGGGCGGACAGGATCGGCGCGGCCGCGACGTCCCACAGCCATTCGAGTACGCCGTGCAGCACGTCCTGATTGGACGATTCGAGAGCCGTGTAGAACGCGTCCAGCCTGGTGGACAGGGCGCGGGGCGTCAGGCGAGGCAACGGGACGGACGTGATCCCGTGGCCGGTCACCAGGATCGCGTCGCTGCTGTACTGGCTGACGTTGATCACCGCCAGCGGCCCGTCCTGCGCGGCGGAGAGATCGACTTCCACCGGCAGGAGGAACGTGGCGAAGCCAGGCAGCGCTCGGATCACCGCCACAGTCCGGGTGAACGTCTCGGACAGCACGCCTCGGGCCGGATTGCCCGCCGTGACCGGGTCGTCGGGCAACGACAGCTGATCGCGCAGGTCGATGAACTGGCGGGCCAGGTCCGGGTACTCCGCTCGGAGGTCCACCACGTCGCCGCGCGTTCCGAGGGCCTGGCTGAGCTGCCCGCCGCGACCGAGTTCCAGCAGGCTCAGCGCCCGGCTCGGCGACCCGGCGGCCAGCGCGAGCGACGCCGCCTCGCGCACCAGTTCGCTGTGCTGCACAGGGGATTCGGCCGCGACGCGGACCGCTGTCTCCAGCAGGTTCGCCGCCCGCCCAGGACTGGACGCCGCGATCAGCGATCCGGCCGACCAGCACGCGTCGACCGCAATGGATGGAGCGGCAAGCGGAACCGACGTGGCCTCAACGAACCGCGTGAAGGCCTCGTTGAGATCACCGGCGTCCCGCAGCAGATGGCCCAGCGAGGCCAGCCTGCACGCGAGCGCGGGATCGTCCGCGGCCGTCGCCTGTACGGCAGCACGGCTGAACGCGATCGCCTCGTTCGCGTCCGGCAGTATCAGGGCAAGTTTGGACAAAGCGGACACGGAGCCGGTGCGGACGGCCTCCTCGCCGAGTTCGATCGCCTCGGCCAGGTCCGCCTGGTTTCCGCGCAACCGGAACCGTTCGTGCAACGCCGAAACCAGGAAAGGGCTGGCAGCGCCCCGGAACGCGCTGATCGCGGCGTCCAGGTCGGCGGCGGAACCCTTGCGTGCGTACCGCGTGAGCAGGACGTGACCGACTACATTGGACACGTGCGGCCGGTCGGTCAGTGGCGCGGCGGCGTGTGCCTCACGAGCCAAAGTGAGCGCTTGGTCAAGGTCCGCCTCGGCTCCGGTGCGGGCGTGCCGGCGCAGTAAAGCGTGCGCCAGAGTGCTCAGATGCGAGTGGTTGGCCGAGGTCGTGGCCACGGCCTCCCAGCCGATCGCGATCGCCTCGTCCAGATCGGCCAGCGCGCCGGTCCGTTCGAACCGGATCAGCAACGCCGTTTTCAGCTGTGTCAACGGCCGTTTGGTCCGCGCGGCGCCGACGGCGGCACGGGTGGTGACAATCGCGTGGTCCAGATCGCCCGGATCGCCCAGCAACTCATACCGGCTGATCAGGACCGCACCGAGATTGTCCAGGTAACGGGCCCGGTCGGCGTCGTCCAGCGCTGCCGCCTCCACAGCCGCATGGGCGAACGCCAGCGCTGAGTCCAGGTCCTCGGCAGAGCCGCTGGCCTCGAACCGCACCCGCAACGCCGCCGCCAGATTGCCCAGCGCCATCGCGCTGGGCCGGGCGTCCACCGCGGCCTGGCCGTACCCGATCGCACGGTCCAAGTCGGACTGGTTGCCCGCGTGCGAGTACCGGACCCGGAAGGACGTGCAGAGGCTCGACACGGCCACCACCCAGTCCGGATGGCCGGCCGGGAAGGCGTCCGCACCGGTCAGCCCGGCCGCGATCGCCTCGTCCAGATCGGCCACGTCGCCGCCGGCCTCGAAGCGGACCAGTAAAGCCGAACTGAGCCTGGCCAGCATCGCCGGCTGGCTGACCGCGGACCGGATCAGCGTGATCGCCTCGTCCAGATCCGGTTTGCTGCCCGACTGCTGGAACCGGCTGTACAGCGCCAAACCCAGCACAGTCAGGCACAACGTGCGACCAGGCTCGCCACCTGCGGTGCCCCGCCGGGCGATGCCGATGGCCTCGGCAAGATCCTCAGCCCGGTTGCTCCGCCCATAACGCAGCCACAGCGACATCCCGAGGTTGTGCCGGTACGAACTCAGGTTCGGATCGCCACCAGGCGCCACCTCCAGAACGTGGCGGCTGGTGGCGATCGCGGCTTCCAGATCGTCGGGCGTCCCGGCCCGCTCGAACCGCAGCCGCAACGCCAGACTCAGATTGTGCAGGTGAACCGGCCGGTCGACATGCTCGCGGCCGACCGATTCCGCGACCCGCCGACACAGGTCGACCGCGGCCTCGATCACGTCGAGGTCCGTGCTGCCCTGCGCCTGATCGAGATAGCTCAGAGCCTGCTCGACGTCACTCCCCACCACAGTTGAGAAAGGTACCTACTGCGGGGTCGGTTCTGGTGTCAGGGGAGCAGTTCCGGCGTGGTGGCGAGCCGGATCATCTGGTTGGCATCGAGGATTCGCTTCGTCGGCGTGGGTCCGCCAAGGTCCATTGTCACCTCTGACCGCCCGGACTGGACGCGCACTGTCATGTGCGGGCTCCCGGGCTTCCCAGGGTCGTGGTCGAAGACCAGCACCGTTTCGCCGTGTGGGCCGACCCGTTGTTCACAGGGGCCGCGGGTGCTCATGGTTTTACATGTGTCCTTAGGGTCGCTGTCGCGGGTGACGATGTTCAGTTGCACGTAGTCGTTGCGGTCGGTGACAGCGTAGGCACCTCGGGTAGGGCCGAGGATCTTGGTCTTTGTCTTCTGCCATGGCGTGCCAGGAGTCTCCTTTGCCAGGAACTTGTCGAACACACAGCGGAGTTGTGCTTCCTTCTCGGCCGGCGGTGGACACCCGCTTCCCAACGAAGGGGGCGCCGCGGGTCCGATCGGTGGTGGCGGCGTCGCGGCTGTCGTGAAGACGACAGGCACGGCGACTGCCGCTGCGGCCAGCACTGCCACTCCGCCTGCGATGGTCAGGGACCTGTGGCGTTGACGCTTGCGCCGTGCGGCGGTGAACACCTCGTCGAACGTCATCCGCATCGGCGGCTCGTCCGCGGAGGCGTAGGTCTCCAGTTCAGTACGCAAGTCGGCCATCGTTCATCACTCCCTCCGGGATTTCCAGCGCTGTGCGTAGGGCCTCGACGCCGCGCGAGGTCTGGCTTTTGACCGTGCCCTGGGCGACGCCCATCAGTTCGGCCACTTCCGCGATGGACAGGTCCTCCATGAACCGGAGCACGACCATCGCTCGCTGACTGGGCGACAGGTCACGCAGTGCTGCCGCTATGTCCAGCCGTTCCTCGCTGTTACGGCCCTGTGGCGCGACCTCGTCCGGGATCGCCGCGAACGCCTGCTCACGCTTGCGTTTGGGCACGCCACTGAGGAAGACGTTGGTCAGGATCCTGCGGGCGTAGGCGTCCGCGGTCTCCGGCCGGACCCGCTTCCAGCGCTGATAGAGCCGGATGAAGGTGTTCTGTGTGATGTCCTCGGCGAGGTGCCAGTCGCCGCACATCGCGTACGCCAGCCTTCGCAGCCTGCGCGAACGGGATTCGAAGTACTCCTCGAACGCCAGGTCACCCGGCGAATCTCGCACGGTCTCTCCTTACTGAGTCCGACGCTGTCCGATGCTCCTACCCCGTGAGGGGCCCGGGAGGTTCAAGGCGAGTTTCGAGCGAGCGGAACAAAGGGTTCTGGTTCGGGTGACTTAGCGTTAGACTCGCCCTACTTTTGTCGGAGCCGAGCGAAAGACTGTCCTAAGTATTGGTACTTTTGGCGGATTGCGATACAAGTCCCCCAGAATCCAAGGTTGCGTGTGAGCTAGGGCACCTTAGTTCGGCTAGTTACCCAACGAAGTGGAGCTGGAGTGCCGGTCATGCCGGAGCAGCCGACCGACCGCGCCGCGTTGCGCAGGGCGAACCTCGCCTGGGTCATGCGCGTCCTGCGGGAGCAGGGCGGTTTGTCGCGGGCGCAGCTGGCGGTGCTGTCCGGTCTGAGCAAGGCGACGGTCTCCACTCTGGTCGCCGAGCTCACGTCCCGTCGCCTGGTCCGGCCCGGTGGTGTCGCCGCAGGCGGGCAGGGTAGGCCGGGGCAGATCGTCGAGCTGGATCCGGAGGGTGCCCGGGGGATCGGCCTGGAGATCAATCTCGACCATCTCGCCGCGACCACGGTGGACACCGCGGGTCACGTGGTCTCCGACCGCCAGATTCCCTTCGACGTGCTGTCGGCTGGTGTCGAGCGGACCATCGACAAGCTCGCCGAGGTCGCGGGTGACGAGCTGGCCGCGGTCGTCACCACGTTCCCGGCCGGGATCACGATGTCGGTGCCTGGTCTGGTCGATACCGGGCGTGGTGTCGTGCGGCTTGCCCCGAGGCTGCGCTGGCGTGAGGTTCCGCTGGCAGACGGCCTCGCCGGGCGGCTCGGCTTCCCGCTCGACCGGATCTCGGTGGACAACGACGCCAACCTCGCCGCCACCGCCGAGTACGAGACCGGCGGCGTGCGCGGCACGGCCGACCTCGTCTACGTGACCGGGGATTTCGGCATCGGCGCGGGCGTGATCGCGGGCAGCAGGCTGATCCGCGGCTCGATCGGGTACGCCGGCGAGGTCGGGCACATGTCCATGGACCCGATGGGCCCGCAGTGCTCGTGTGGGCGCCGGGGCTGCTGGGAGACGCAGGTCGGGCTGGCCGCGCTGTTCCACGCGCTGTCCGCGCCCGGCGACCCGGTGTCCGACCCGAACCGGGCGATCGAGGAACGGATGGCCATCATCCGGGCCCGCGCCGAGCATGGTGACCAGCGCACGCTCGGCGCGCTGCACCAGATCGGCGCCGCGCTCGGCGTCGGCGTGTCCATTGTGGTCAACGTACTGAGCCCTGCGGTCGTGGTACTCGGCGGTTACTTCGCCGCGTTGCCCGACTGGCTGGTCGAGCCTGCCCGGATCGAGGTCGCCGCCCGGGCGGTCGTGGCCGAGGCCGCGACGGTTCGTGTGGTCGGTTCCGAGCTCGGCTTCACCGCCGCCCGGACCGGCGGCGCACTGGCCGCGTTGAGCCGGATCTTCGAGGATCCGACTCAGGTACCGGAACGAATGCACACCGCCGAGTTGACCAAAACGGAGGCACCGGCTTGACCGCCGAAGAAAGTTCAGTACTGCTGCAGATGACCGGGATCGTCAAGACGTTCCCGGGGGTTCGTGCGCTCGGCGGTGTGGACCTGACCGTCCGCGCCGGCGAGGTGCACTGCCTGCTCGGCCAGAACGGCGCGGGCAAGTCCACCCTGATCAAGGTGCTGGCCGGGGCGCACCAGCCCGACGAGGGCGAGATCGTCTGGCAGGGCGAGACGGCCACGCTGTCCTCGCCCGTGGCCGCGCTGCGGATGGGCGTGGCCACGATGTACCAGGAACTCGACCTGATCCCTGGTCTGTCGGTGGCCGACAACATCTTCCTCGGCCACGAGCACGCCAAGTTCGGCTTCACCCGCGACCGGGCGGCCCGCAAGCAGGCGACGGCGTTGCTCAAGCGGCTCGGCCACCCGGAGATCCCGCCGGAGAAGGAGGTCGGTGAGCTGTCGGCGGCCGGCCAGCAGCTGGTCTCGATGGCCCGCGCGCTGGCGCACGACGCCAAGCTGATCGTGATGGACGAGCCGACCGCGGCACTGGCCGCCGACGAGGTCACGAACCTCTTCCGGGTCGTGGCCGACCTGACGGCCGACGGCGTCGCGGTCGTCTACATCTCCCACCGGCTGGAGGAGATCCGCGAGATCGGCCACCGGGTCACGGTCCTCAAGGACGGCAAGACCGTCGCGAGTGGACTCGCCGCGGACACGCCGACCTCGGATCTGGTCGCGCTGATGTCGGGCAAGCGCGTGGAGACGGTGTACCCGCACCGCGAGGAGTCCACTGTGGACTCATCGCGGGAGGTGCTCAAGGTCGAGCGGCTCGGCCGGGACAACGAGTTCGCCGACGTCAACTTCACCGTGCACGCCGGGGAGATCCTGGGCATCGCCGGGCTGGTCGGTGCCGGGCGCAGCGAGATCCTGGAGACCATCTTCGGTGCCCGCAAGGCCGATCGCGGCCAGGTCTTCGTCAACGGCAAGCAGCTCAAGGCCGGTGACGTGAAGGCCGCGGTCAACGCGGGCATCGGGCTGGCGCCGGAGGAACGCAAGAGCCAGGCGCTGCTGATGGACATGACGGTCGCGCAGAACGTGACGCTGGCCAGCATGGGCGCCTACAGCAGCTTCGGGTTCACCGACCGGGCCAAGGAACTGCGGGATTCCCGGGCCAAGCTGGAAGACCTGGATCTGCGCCCGTCCGATCCGCGCCGCGGCATCAGCACGCTGTCGGGTGGCAACCAGCAGAAGGCGGTTGTCGCGCGCTGGCTCGTGCACGGCTGCAAGATCCTGCTGCTGGACGAGCCGACCCGCGGTGTCGACGTCGGCGCACGGGCGGAGCTGTACCGGTTGATCCGGGAACTGGCCGCGGACGGTGTCGCGCTGGTGCTGGTCTCCAGCGAGATGCCCGAGGTACTCGGTCTCGCCGACCGGGTGCTGGTACTGCGTGAGGGACGGGTGATCCATGAGGCGCCCGCCGACGAGCTGACCGAGGCGGACGTGTTGGACATGGTGATGGAGGGAAGTGCCGCGTGACCCAGCTAGAACCCGCTGAGAACACCGCAGAGCGGGACACCGAGCCGCCGGGAACCCCGGCATCGCGCGACAAGCGCGGATTCCCTGTGGACCTACGGCTGGCCAGCCTGTTCGGCGTCCTGGTGCTGATGATCATCATCGGCTGGGTCACCAGCCCGGACAACTTCCTCACCGGGAGCAACTTCGACACGATCCTTCGGCTGGCCGCGCCGTCCGGGGTGGTCGCCGTCGGGATGACGTTCGTGATCATCAGCGGCGGCATCGACCTGTCGGTCGGGTCGGTGGTCGGCCTGGCCAGCGTGTGGATGACCACGCTGGCCACCCAGTCCTACGGGCCGTGGGTGATGGTGATCTGCGGGCTCCTGGTCGGCCTGGCGGCCGGTCTGGTCAACGGCGTGCTGATCGCGTACGGCCGGATGGTGCCGTTCATCGCGACGCTCGCGATGTACATCTCGGCGCGTGGTCTGGCCGAGTATCTCAGCAACAAGCAGACACAGGTCGTGCGTGACCAGGACTTCCTGACGTTCTTCCGCGGCTCGTTCCTCGGGATCCCCACCCTGATCTGGATTCTGGCCGTGGTGGTCGTCGTCGGCTGGGTCGTGCTCAACCGGACCACGTTCGGCCGCCGTACGTTCGCCGTCGGCGGCAACCCGGAGGCGACTCGCTTGGCGGGCATCAACGTCAAGCGGCACATCGCCCTGGTCTACGGCGTTGCCGGTGCGCTGGCCGGCATCACCGCGATCATGCTTGCGGCCCGGACCACAGCCGGTTCGTCGACCAACGGCTTGTTCTACGAACTGGACGCGATCGCCGCGGTGGTCATCGGCGGCACGGTGCTGACCGGGGGCCGCGGCACCATGGTCGGCACGCTGATCGGCGTGATGATCTTCACGCTGATCACGAACATCTTCGCTCAGAACAACCTTCCGACCGAGGTACAGAACATCGCCAAGGGCGTGATCATCGTCATCGCCGTGCTGCTGCAGTTCCGCACCAACCGGGCACGTTCCACCACTTAAGAACCGAAAACCAGGAGATCAAAGATGACCGACCTGCCTCCTTTCCTTGCCCGACGCGGATTCCTCATCGGTGGTGCCGCCGTCGGCGCGGGCGCCCTGCTGGCCGGGTGCACGTCCAACGAGCAGCCACAGGCCCAGACACCGGCCGGGAACGTCGCCGCGGGCCAGGGTGACAACGCCAAGCCGGGCAAGATGGTGACCATCGGCTTCTCCGCACCGGCGGCCGACCACGGCTGGATCGCGGCGATCACCAAGAACGCCAAGGCACAGGCCGACAAGTTCAAGGCCGACGTGACGCTGAAGGCCACCGAGGGCACCAACGACCCGAGCCAGCAGATCGCCCAGGTCGAGACGCTGATCAACCAGAAGGTCGACGTCCTGGTGATCCTGCCGATGGACGGCAAGCAGCTGACCTCGGTCGGCCAGTCCGCGATGGACAAGGGCATCCCGGTGATCAACCTGGACCGGATCTTCGACACCGCGCTGGCGTACCGCCTCTGGATCGGCGGCGACAACTACCGCATGGGGGTCAACGCGGGCAACTACATCGCCGCGGAGCTGAAGAAGAAGAACATCAGCAAGCCGGTCATCGGCGAGGTGGCCGGGATCGACTCGCTGCCGCTGACCCAGGACCGCAGCCGCGGCTTCAAGGACGCGCTGGTCAAGGCCGGCTTCAGCGTCGGCCCACGGGTGGCCGCCGAGTTCACCGTGGAGACCGGCGAGCGGCAGACCGCGAACCTGCTACAGGCCGCGCCGAAGCTGGACGCGTTGTGGAACCACGACGACGACCAGGGCATCGGCGTGATGGCGGCGATCAGTGCGGCCAACCGCAAGGAATTCATCATGGTCGGCGGCGCCGGCTCGAAGAACATGATCGACAAGATCAAGGCCGACAACGACGTGATCAAGGCGACGGTGCTCTACAGCCCGTCCATGTCGTCCTCGGCGATCGCGCTCGCGCGGCTGCTGGGCCAGGCCAAGGGCATGGGCGACCTGGCCGAGCACGAGATCCCGGCGTCCATCACCACCTACTCCGCGGTGGTCACCAAGGAGAACGCCGACCAGTACGCCGACGTGGCGTTCGACTCCTAACGGCACCGACCGGGGTGTGGAAGCCGTTGTACGCAAGGAAGGGTGATCGATGAGCAACGCAGGCGACGGGACTATCGGCGTCGGCATGGTGGGCCACGCCTTCATGGGGAGGGTCCATTCGCACGCCTGGCGCACCGTGCACCGCTTCTACGACGTGCCGCTGGCGCCGCGGCTGGCCGTGCTGGGTGGCCGGGACCTGGACCGGACCAAGGCCGCCGCGGCCAAGATGGGGTGGGACGCCGTAGAGACCGACTGGCGGGAGCTCATCGCCCGCGACGACGTGCAGATCGTGGACATCTGCACGCCTGGCGACTCGCACAAGGACATCGCCATCGCCGCCCTGGCGGCAGGCAAGCATGTGCTGTGCGAGAAGCCGCTGGCGAACTCGGTCGCCGAGGCGGAGGAGATGGCCGCGGCCGCGACGGCTGCCGCGGCCAACGGCCAGCGCTCGATGGTGGCGTTCAACTACCGCCGTGTGCCCGCGCTGGCGCTGGCGCGTCAGATGATCGTCGAAGGCAGGCTGGGCAGGGTCAGGCACGTCCGCGCGCAGTACCTGCAGGACTGGCTGTCGGACCCCACCACACCGATGGCGTGGCGGCTGCGCAAGGAGGAGGCGGGCTCCGGCGCGCTGGGGGACATCGGTGCGCACATCATCGACGCCACCCAGTTCCTGCTCGGTGAGCAGCTGACCGGGGTGTCCGCGCTGACCGAGACGTTCGTCCACAAGCGACCGGTCGCGGGGGACCCGGACGGCAGGCTGGACGACGTCACGGTGGACGACGCCGCGTTGTTCATCGGCCGGTTCGCCTCCGGCGCGCTGGCCTCCTACGAGGCGACCCGGTTCGCGCTGGGTCGCAAGAACGCGATGCGGGTGGAGATCAACGGCGAGCGGGGCAGTCTCGCCTTCGACTTCGAGTCGATGAACGAGCTGTCCTTCTACGACGGGGAAATCGACGACCAGAGCGCCGGGTTCCGGCGGATCCTGGTCACCGAGCCGACGCACCCGTATGTGGGTGCTTGGTGGCCACCCGGTCACCTGATCGGTTATGAACACACCTTCACGCATGAGGTGTTCGATTTTCTCACCCATGTCCACGACGGCACCGACCCGGCGCCGAGTTTCGCCGACGGCCTGCAGGTGCAGAAAGTCCTGGGGGCAGTGGAAACCAGCGCGGGCAACGACGCGAAGTGGACGCCTGTGTCCTGAATGGACTCCAAAGAGCGACAGGCCAGGTGAACGCTGCCCGCCTGGGTGGCAGCCCGTGGCGGGCAGCGTTCGCGCTCACGAAAGGAGAACGAGTTCCCCTTCTCTAACGGTCAGGCAACCGCCGCGAGCAAGGAGAAAATACCAGTGGGACCGACGAAGATCCCAGCTTTGCGCAGACACTTAACCCGGCGAGCCTGTGCAGCGGCTCTCGCACTCACCACCGGCCTTGGCATGGCCACCGCCGTGCCGGCCGCCGCGCACCCTGATCAACCGCACGTCCTGGTGTTCTCCAAGACAGCCGGTTTCCGTCACGACTCGATCGCCGACGGTATCGCCGCTATCCGGCAACTGGGGCAGCAGAACAACTTCGAAGTGTTCGCCACCGAGGACGCGGGTGCCTTCACCGACGCGAACCTCGACCAGTACGCCGCGGTGGTGTGGCTCTCGACCACCGGTGACGTGCTCAACGCCGACCAGCAGGCCGCGTTCGAGCGGTACATCAACGATGGCGGCGGGTACGCGGGCGTTCACGCCGCGTCGGACACCGAATACGACTGGCCCTGGTACGGCCAGCTCGTGGGCGCCTACTTCAAGTCGCACCCGCAGATCCAGCAGGCGACGGTCAACATCGAGGACCACTCGCACCCGTCGACCGCCGGTGTGCCGAACAAGTGGGTCCGAACGGACGAGTGGTACAACTACCGCGCGAACCCCCGGGCGAACGTGAAGGTCCTCGCCACATTGGACGAGACGACCTACCAGCCCGGCGCGGACGCGATGGGTGACCATCCGATCTCCTGGTGTCACACCACCAACCGCGGCCGGTCCTGGTACACGGGCAACGGCCACACCAAGGAGTCCTACGCGGACGCGAACTTCCGCAAGCACCTGCTCGGCGGAATCCAGTACGCCGCCGGGATCCTGCCGGCCAACTGCTCGCCGGGCCCGGAGCAGCAGCCTGTGGACACCGACTTCGACCAGATCACGCTGGCCAAGGGCGAGGAGAAGACCGGTGAGCCGATCGCGCTCGCGGTGCTGCCCGACCGCCGGGTGATCCACACGTCCCGCGACGGCGAGGTCTACCTGACCACCCCGGACGCGATCACCAAGCTGATCGGCAAGATCCCGGTCTACAACCATGACGAGGACGGCGTGCAGGGCGTCGCGATCGACCCGGACTTCGCGACCAACAAGTGGGTCTACATCTATTACGCGCCACCGTTGAACACACCGGCAGGTGACGCGCCGAACAACGGCACACCCGCGGACTTCGCGCCCTTCGACGGCTACAACCAGTTGTCCCGGTTCAAGCTGGCCGACGACGCGACGCTGGATCTGGCCTCGGAGCAGAAGATCCTGCAGACGCCCGCCACCCGAGGCCTCTGCTGCCACGTCGGCGGCGAGATCGACTTCGACGCGGCGGGCAACCTGCTGATGAGCACGGGTGACGACACGAACCCGTTCGCCAGCGACGGTTTCACCCCGATCGACGAGCGCGCCGACCGCAACCCGGGCTACGACGCCCAGCGCACCTCGGCCAACACCAACGATCTGCGCGGCAAGCTCCTGCGTATCAAGGTGAACGCGGATGGCAGCTACGCCATCCCGGCGGGCAACCTGTTCGCACCGGGCACGGCGAAGACCCGCCCGGAGATCTACGCGATGGGCTTCCGCAACCCGTTCCGGTTCGCGGTGGACAAGCAGACCGGTTGGATCCACCTCGGTGACTACGGTCCGGACGCCGGCGCGGCCAACCCGGCCCGAGGTCCTGGCGGCACGGTGGAGTTCAACCTGATCAAGCAGCCGGGCAACTACGGCTGGCCGTACTGCGTCGGGGACAACCAGCCGTTCATCGACTACGACTTCGCGACCGGCCAGTCAGGTTCGGCCTTCAACTGTGCGGCACCGAAAAACGAGAGCCCGCACAACACCGGCCTGGTCGACCTGCCCCCGGTTCAGCCTGCGTGGATTCCCTACGACGGCGGATCTGTGCCGGAATTCGGTGACGGTGCCGAGTCGCCGATGGGTGGCCCGACCTACCACTACGACGCGACGAACCCGTCGCCGACGAAGTTCCCGGCGTACTTCGACAAGAAGAACTTCGCCTACGAGTGGGATCGCGGCTGGATCAAGGAGATCACGGTCGGGCCGAACGGCGAACGCGGTGCCATCAAGCCGTTCTTCAACTCCATGGAACTCTCCCGGCCGATGAACATCGAGTTCGGCCCGGACGGCTCGTTGTACGTGCTGGACTACGGCACCGGTTACTTCGGCGGCTCAGCTGAGTCGGCCGTCTACCGGATCGACTACACCAAGGGCACCCGGACGCCGGTGGTGAAACTGGCGGCCAGCAGGACATCCGGGCACGCCCCGCTGCAGGTGAACTTCGATCCGGCCGGTACCAACGATCCTGACGGTCAGCCGGTCACCTACGCGTGGGACTTCGAGAACGACGGCACGGTCGACTCGACCACCGCCGGACCGGTCAGTCACACGTACACGCAGAACGGCCAGTTCATCGCGAAACTGTCGGTGACCGACTCGACCGGGCTCGTCGGCTCGGCCAACGTGATCATCACGGTGGGCAACACCGCGCCGACGGTGACCGTGGAGGCTCCGGTCAACGGTGGCTTCTTCGCCTTCGGGGACAAGGTTCCGTTCAAGGTGAAGGTCACCGACCCGGAGGACGGGCAGATCGACTGCAGCAAGGTGCACGTCCGTTACATCCTCGGGCACGACAACCACGGCCACCCGCTCAGCGAGGCGTTCGGCTGTGAGGGCGTGATCGAGACACCGGGCGAGAACGGGCACGGCGAGGACACCAACATCTTCGGCGTCCTCAACGCGCAGTACACCGACAACGCGCAGGGTTCGATCCCGGCGCTGACCGGCGAGGGCGAAAGCGTCCTGCAGCCCAAGCTCAAGCAGGCCGAGTTCTTCACCCAGATGAACGGCATCCAGGTCGTCGACCACAGCGGTGCCAGCGGTGGCAAACGGGTCGGCTACATCGACGCCGGGGACTGGATCTCCATCAACCCGACGAACCTGACCGGCATCACCGGTCTGGGCCTGCGGGTGTCCTCGGGCGGTGCGGGCGGCACGATCGAGGTTCGCTCCGGCTCGCCCGACGGCCCGCTGCTGCAGACATTCGCGGTCAGCAATACCGGGAGTTTCGACAACTACGTGGACCTTCCGGTCAAGCCGATCCCGGATCCCGGTGGCACCAAACCGCTGTACCTGGTTTTCCAGGGCACCGGCACCGGTGGTCTGTACGATGTGGACGCTCTGCGGTTCGAGGGCACCGGCGTGGCACAGCCACCGGCGTGCCAGCCGACGCAGCCTGAAGCGGGCTACACCAGCCTGTTCGACGGCACGGCCGCGAGTTTCGGCAAGTGGAAGCAGTCCGGTCCCGGCCGGTTCGTGCACAAGCCCGACTGCACGCTGTTCACCGAGGGCGGTCTGGGCCTGCTCAGCTACCCAGAGGAGTTCAACGCCTACAGCCTGAAACTGGACTGGAAAGTCGACGGGGACGACAACTCCGGTGTCTTCGTCGGCTACCCGGACCCGGGCAACGACCCGTGGGTCGCGGTCAACCAGGGCTACGAGATCCAGATCGACGCCACGGACGCGCCGGAGAAGACCACCGGTTCGATCTACAGCTTCCAGTCGGCCGACATCGCCAAGCGGGACGCGGCACTCAAGCCGCCCGGCCAGTGGAACGCCTACGAGATCGTCGTTCGCGGGCAGACCATCCAGGTCTCGCTGAACGGGGTCGTGATCAACGACTTCGTTTCCACCGACCCGAACCGTGACCTGACGCAGGGCTTCATCGGCCTGCAGAACCACGGTGACGGCGACGACGTCTCGTTCCGCAACGTCCGGATCAAGGAAATCGAGACCGTGCCGCCGGTCACGGTGGCGCAGTTCGCCAACCCTGGCGACTGGCATCCGGGCCAGGTCCCGGTTTCGCTCTCCGCGACCGACGCCGGGTCGGGTGTGGCACGTACCGAGTACAAGCTCGACAACGGCCCCTGGACGCAGTACACGGCGCCTGTCGTGGTCACCGGTGACGGCCAGCACACGTTGCTGTACCGGTCGGTGGACAAGGACGGCAACGTGGAGCCGGACAAGGCCGCGACGATCAAGATCGACGCGACCAAGCCGACCCTGCTGGTGTCCGGGGTCGCCGACGGGCGTGTGTACGGCGATGCCACGGACGTGGTGGTCAGTTATCACGCGGAGGACGCGACCTCCGGGATCGCGTCGGTGACCGGCAAGATCAATTCATCGCCGGTGGAATCCGGTCGTGCGGTGGCGCTCTACCAGCTGCCGCTCGGCGTGCACACCTTGTCCGTGGTCGCACTGGACAAGGCGGGCAACAGCACCGAACAGCGGCTGACGTTCGCGACCACGACGTCACTGCGCGACATCGACCAGCTGATCGATCGCTTCCGGGCGACCAACCGGCTGCCGCTGGCGGCATATGTGAGTTTGTCCGGCCAGCTGGCCAAGGCCCGCAAGGCCGAGGCGGCCGGCGATGACGCCAAAGCTGTCAAGCAGTTGCGAAAGTTCGTGGAACTCGCGAATGATCCGGCTAAGGTCACCGATCCGGACGTCCGGTCCACCCTGGTCAGGGACGCCCGTGCGGTGATCGGCTCGATCGAGGGCAGCGCGGTACTGCCCCGGCCGAGCTCCGGAAGCTGACCACGGCCGAGGTGTTCTTTGACGCGGGAGCACCTCGGCCGTTCGCGGGATAGGGGATGAGGCCAATGCGGCAACGAAGCGGACTGTGGCTGATGGGAGCCCGCGGCTCTGTCGCGACCACTGCGGTCACAGGTCTGCTCGCTTTGCGGGCAGGGCTGATCCGGCCGGTCGGGTGTGTGACCGAACGGCTGGAGATGGACCACTCTGTGCTGCCGGCGTGGGACGACATCGTCGTCGGCGGGCACGACATCGTGTCGATACCGCTGGACAAGCGAGCCGAGCAGCTCGCCGAGTCCGGCCTTATCCCGCACTCGGTGTTCACCGCCGTGGCCCCTGGGCTGCGTGCGGTGGACACCGAGTTACGAGACGGGTATCACCCGGTGACACACACCGGTTCGCTCGCCGACGCGGTCGCGCGGCTGGCCGGCGACATCGAGGAGTTCCGTACCCGCAACGATTTGGCGCGGGTGGTTGTGGTCAACGTTACATCGACCGAACCGCCGGTGCCCGCAATGCCGGAACACCAGGACTTCGACCTGCTGGTCCAGGCACTGAACGATCCACAACGGACGGTTCTGCCGCCGAGCTCGGTCGGTGCGTACGCCGCGCTGACGGCCGGTTGCCCGTACGTGGACTTCACCCCGTCGCCGGGGATCAAGATGCCGGCGATGGACGAACTGGCGCGCCGGAAAGCAGTGCCCTACGCGGGCGCGGACGGAAAGACAGGGGAGACCCTCCTGCGGACCGTGCTGGCGCCCATGTTCACCGCCCGCGCGTTGAATGTCCGGTCCTGGGCCGGCACGAACCTGCTCGGCGGCGGGGACGGCGCGAACCTGGCCGACCCCGAGCAGGCCAAGGGCAAGCTTGAGTCCAAGGCGCGCGGTCTGCACAACCTGATCGGCGAGGTCACCGCACCGCTGCACATCGACAACGTCCCGGACCTGGCCGAGCGCAAGGTCGCCTGGGACTACGTGTCGTTCGAGGGTTTCCTCGGCGCGAAGATGAGCCTGCAGTTCACCTGGGACGGTTATGACTCCGCGCTGGCCGCGCCGCTCGTGCTCGACCTGCACCGGCTGGTCAGTGCCGCGCACGCGGACGGCCAGACCGGGGCGCTGTCCGAACTGGCGTTCTTCTTCAAGGACCCGTTGGGCACTGACGAGCACCGGTTCGCCGAACAGACCCGGATGCTGGCCGAATGGGCGGCCCAGCTGTGAACCCATACATCGAGTTGGTGCGGGCGCCCGCGGCGCTGTCGGTTCTCGGCGACACGGTCGCGGGTGCGGCCGCGGCCGGGAACCCGTTGCGTGGCAGACGTCTCGCGCTGCCGTTGGCCTCGGTGGCGTTCTACTGGTCCGGGATGGCGTTGAACGACTGGTCGGACCGGGAACTGGACGCAGTCGAACGCCCGGAACGCCCGATTCCGTCCGGCCGGGTCAGCCCCGAGAAAGCGCTTGCAGTCGCAGGTGGACTGACCGTGGCCGGGCTGGCGCTCGCCGCCTATGGTGGCGCTTTCCGGATAGCGCTGCCCTTGGCCGGTGCGGTATGGGCCTACGACCTGGTGTTGAAGTCCACTCCGGCTGGGCCGGCCGCGATGGCCGCGTGCCGTGGTCTGGACGTGATGCTCGGTGCGGGCGGTGCCAGGGCGGCAGTGCCGGCGGCCACCGTGATGGCCGGGCACACGTTCGGGCTGACGGCTTTGTCCCGTGGGGAAGTGCATGGCGCGTCCGATGTGACCGCTCGTGCTGCCCTGACGGGCACCGCGGTGGCCACAGCGGCCGCAGTGCTGGGCCGGGCCCAGTCATGGCGTCACCGCCTTGGTTCGTTGGTCTTCGGTGGCATGTACGCCGCGAATGTCGGCGCCGCCCAACTCGCCGCGACGCGGGACCCGTCCGGGCCTACAGTCCGTAAGGCGACCATGGCCGGGATCCACGGCATGGTCCCGCTGCAGGCCGCGTTGGCGGCCCGTCGCGGGTCGCTGCTCGGCGCGAGCGTGATCTCCGCGGCGATTCCACTGGCCAAGAAGCTGGCGAGGCGGGTGAGCCCGACATGACGTTCCATCTGGGGTATGGCACCAACGGGTTCGCCAACCACCGCCTCGACGACGCGTTGCGGATCATCGCCGACCTCGGGTACACCTCAGTGGCGCTGACGCTGGACCACCAGCACCTGGACCCGTTCGCCGACGATCTGGCCGAACGGGTCGATCACGTCGGCCGGCTGTTGTCCTCGCTGGGGTTGCGCAGTGTGGTGGAGACCGGGGCACGGTTCCTGCTCGACCCATGGCGTAAGCACCATCCGACGCTCGTGTCCGACGACACCGAGATCCGGGTCGACTTCCTGCAGCGGGCCATCCGGATCGCGGCTGATCTGGGCTCCGACGCGGTCTCGTACTGGTCGGGGATCAAGCCGTCCGATGTGGACAACGATGTCGCGCACCGGCGGATGCTCTCCGGGATCTCCCAGGTGCTGCTGGAGGCGGACCGGCGGCAGGTCCGGATCGGCCTCGAACCCGAGCCAGGCATGTTCGTGCAGCACCTTGAGCAAGCGCTTTCCTTGCGTGCGGAGCTGGGCGATCCGGCGATGTTCGGCATCACGCTCGACGTCGGGCACTGCATCGCCGTCGAGCCGGTGGACGCCGCCGAGTGCATCCGCCGGGCCGGCGACCTGATCGTGAACGTCCAGTTGGACGACATGATGCCGAAGGTGCACGAGCACCTTGAGTTCGGTGAGGGGCAGCTGGACCTGAGCGCCACCCTGGCCGCGCTGGCCGGGATCGGTTACACGGGAGTCGCGGCAGTGGAGTTGCCGCGGCACAGCCACGCCGCGCCTGACGTGGCCCGCCGGGCGTTCGCGGCGCTGACCGCCGCGATGCCGTCTGCTGAGAGGGTGGGATAAGTGGATCATCCCTGGCTGGTGGACGCCGAAGCCAAGGTCCGGGCCAAGCCCGAGACCATCCGAGCGATCTTCCCCGCGGTGGGCCGCAAAGTCGGCCGTGACCCGCTACGGCCCGAGATCGACCCGCAGGGCCTGATCCACGGCACTGTGGACGATCTGGCGCGCACACGTCTGCTCGAAGTCCTCGCCGAGGCGATGCAGCCGGAGCCGCTGGCGACCGAGGTCGCCGAGTTGTACCGCTACGGCGACGACGCGGAACGCCGTGGCGTGCTGCGTGGACTGTCCGCGCTGCCCGAATCGGCGATCCAAACAGGACTGGACCTCGTGGCCGACGCGTTGCGGGCCAACGACATCCGGCTGGTCGCGGCCGCGCTCGGCTCGTTCGCCGGCAAGAACCTTGACCAGCACGCGTGGCGGCACGGCGTGCTGAAGTGCTTGTTCGTCGGCGTCCCGCTGGCAGCGGTGGCGGATCTCGAGCGCCGCACCGACGCCGAACTGCTGCGGATGGTGTCCGACTACGCCGACGAACGCAGGGCGGCGGGCCGTGAGGTGCCCGCCGACGCTCAACGACTTCTGGAGGTCAGCTGATGCGAATCTTCGACCCGCACATCCACATGACCTCACGGACCACCGACGACTACGAGGCGATGTTCGAAGCCGGGGTCCGCGCCTTGGTCGAACCCGCGTTCTGGCTCGGCCAGCCGCGCACAGGAGTCGGCTCGTTCACCGACTACTTCGACGCGCTGATCGGCTGGGAGAGATTCCGGGCGGCCCAGTTCGGCATCCGGCACCACTGCACGATCGCGTTGAACCCCAAGGAGGCCAACGATCCCCGGTGCACCCCGGTGCTCGACATCCTGCCGCGCTACCTGGCCAAGGACGGCGTGGTCGCGGTCGGTGAGGTCGGCTACGACTCGATGACCCCGGCAGAGGACGAGGCCTTCGCCCGGCAGATGCAGCTGGCGATCGAGCACGAACTGCCTGCCCTGGTGCACACCCCGCACCGCGACAAGCTCGCCGGCACGCGCCGGACGCTGGACGTGGTCAAGGAATCCGGGATCGCACCGGAGTTCGTGGCGGTGGACCACCTCAACGAGATGACTGTCGGCGTGGTCAAGGAATCCGGGTGCTGGATGGGTTTCTCGATCTACCCGGACACCAAGATGGACGAGGCCCGGATGGTCGCGATCCTCAAGGAGTACGGCACCGACAAGGTGCTCGTGAACTCCGCGGCCGACTGGGGCCGCTCGGACCCGTTGAAGACCTACCGAACCGGCACGCAGATGCTCGAAGCCGGGTTCAGCGAGTCCGATGTGGACAAGGTGCTCTGGCAGAACCCGGTGGAGTTCTACGGCCAGAGCGGCCGGCTCGTGCTGGACGAACTGCCCGGCTTCGAGGCGTCGGCCGAGACTTTCCAAGGCAACTCCGTGCTCCGGGGCGGGCGCCAGTGAGCAGGCTCGGGTACTGCACGAACGTGCACCCGGCCGAGGACCTGCCGGGGATTCTCCAGCAGCTGGACACGTACGCCGTTCCGGTCCGTGAGAAGCTGGGCGTGGACCGGCTCGGCCTCGGCTTATGGCTCGCGGCTGATGTCGCTGCCGGGCTTGCGGCCGATCCCTTCGCACGCAAGAAGTTCCGTGCTGAGCTGGATGCGCGCGGGCTCGGCGTGATCACGATGAACGCGTTCCCGTACGGCGGTTTCCATGCGGACGTGGTCAAACTGTCGGTGTACGAACCGCGTTGGACCGATCGCAGGCGCTTGCAGTACACATTGGACTGCTTCGTCGTGCTTGACGAGATCCTGTCCGACGACGTGGCGTACGGCAGCATCTCGACACTGCCGCTCGGCTGGCGGGAGCCGTGGACCGAGACAGACGACACTGCATCCCTCGATGCGCTCGCCGAACTCACCCGGGCTTTGCGGGGCTGCTCGAAAGTGATGAAACTGGCGGTGGAGCCCGAACCGGGCTGCATCCTGGACACGGTCGCCGACACGATCGCGTGGCTCGCGCCGCGCGTCGACCCTGAATACATCGGTTTGTGCCTGGACACGTGCCACCTCGCGGTGTCGTTCGCCGACCCCGGCGAGACTGTCAAGTCCATCGCCGAATCCGGGCTGGAAGTCGTCAAGGTCCAGGCGTCGTCGGCGCTGCACGTGGCCGAGCCGAAGGCGGCATTGGCCGAGTTGCGGGAGTTCGCCGAACCCCGGTACCTCCACCAGGTCCGGGAGCTTTCGGCGGACGGCACTGTGGCCAAGGCCGACGACTTGCCCGAGGCGCTGGAGACATTGCCTGGTGAAGGGCCATGGCGGGTGCACTTCCACGTGCCATTGCATGCCCAGCCGGACAAGCCGTTGGCGTCCACCAATGACGTCATCACCGAGGTGCTCCGGGCAGTACCGGCGGACCGGACCGTCGAAGTAGAGACCTACACGTGGAACGTACTGCCCGAACGGCATCAGCAGGATCTGGTAGACGGTATAGCGGCAGAGCTGGCCTGGGCAGGCAAGGAGATTTCATGAAGCCGCTGGTTGTTATCGACATCGTCGGGCTGACACCCCGGCTGCTGGAACACATGCCGAACGTCAGGCGGATCGCCGACCAGGGCTGGAAAGCCGAGCTGGGTACCGTTCTGCCCGCGGTCACATGCAGCGCGCAGTCGACGTTCCTCACCGGGCAGATGCCCGCGCAGCACGGGATTGTCGGCAACGGCTGGTACTTCCGGGAACTCGGCGAGGTGTTCCTCTGGCGGCAGCACAACAAACTCGTGGGTGGCGAGAAGATCTGGGAGACCGCACGGGCGGCGAACCCCGGATACCAGGCCGCAAACGTGTGCTGGTGGTATGCCATGGGTGCGACCACTGATCTGACGGTGACCCCTCGGCCGATCTACTACGCGGACGGCCGCAAAGCGCCGGACTGCTACACCCGGCCGGTCCGGCTGCGCGACGAGCTGACCGAGGCGCTGGGGGAATTCCCGCTGTTCCAGTACTGGGGACCGACTGCGTCGATCGCGTCCACCAAGTGGATCGTGGGCGCGTCCCGGCGAATCCTCAGTGGACACAAGCCGGACATGCTGCTGGCGTACATCCCGCACCTGGACTACGACCTGCAGCGGTTCGGGCCCGGTTCGCAGGAGGCCGTCGTCGCGGCCCGTGCGGTCGACGCCGAACTCGCGCCGCTGCTACAGGACGCCCAATCCGCCGGTGCGACTGTGGTCGCGTTGAGCGAGTACGGCATCACCGACGCCAGTCGTCCGATCGACATCAACCGGGCGCTGCGTGCCGAAGGCCTGCTCGAGGTGTACACACAGGACGGTATGGAGTACCTGGACCCGTGGGTCTCCAGGGCTTTCGCGGTCGCCGACCACCAGGTCGCGCACGTCTACGTCGAGGACAACAGCGATCTGCCGCGTGTCAAGGAGCTGCTGGAACGCCTGCCCGGGGTGGACATGGTGCTCGACCGTGTCTCCCAGGCGCGCTACCAGCTTGACCACCCGCGTGCCGGTGATCTTGTGGTGGTCGCCGAGCCCGACGCGTGGTTCACTTACTACTACTGGCTCAACGACGACCGCGCCCCGGATTTCGCCCGTGGCGTGGAGATCCACCGCAAGCCCGGCTACGACCCGGCCGAGCTGTTCTTCAACCCGGCCGACCCGTTGGTGAAGGCCAAGGCGGGCCTGAACCTGGTGAAGAAGAAGGTCGGGCTGCGCTACGCCATGAACGTGGTGCCGCTGGAGGCGAGCATGGTCAAAGGCTCGCACGGCAGGCTGCCCGACGACCCGCAGGACAGCCCGGTGCTGCTCTGCTCCGACCCGCGCGAGCCAGGCAAGGACAAGCTCGCCGCCACCGACGTCCGCAACCTTTTGCTGGGGCTGCAGGACATCAAGCCTCTCGCTGAAACGCTGAAGGGATAAGCGAAGATGAGCCGACCGATCACGCTGTTCACCGGGCAGTGGGCCGACCTGCCGTTCGAAGAGGTGTGCCGCCTGGCGGCGGGCTGGGGCTACGATGGGCTGGAGATCGCCTGCGGCGGGGACCACTTCGAGGTGGACCGGGCACTGTCCGAACCGGACTACGTGGCCGGCCGGCACAAGATCCTCGAGCAGTACGGCCTCAAGACCTGGGCGATCTCCAACCACCTGGTCGGCCAGGCCGTCTGCGACGACCCGATCGACTTCCGCCACCAGAACATCGTCCCGGCGCGGATCTGGGGTGACGGCGAGCCCGAGGGCGTGCGCCAGCGCGCGGCCAAGGAGCTCGCCGACACCGCCCGCGCGGCCCGGAAACTGGGCGTGGACACGGTGATCGGCTTCACCGGGTCGAAGATCTGGAAGTACGTGGCGATGTTCCCGCCGGTGTCCCAGGACGTCATCGACGACGGCTACCAGGACTTCGCCGACCGGTGGAACCCGATCCTGGACGTGTTCGACGAAGAAGGCGTGCGCTTCGCCCACGAGGTGCACCCGTCCGAGATCGCCTACGACTACTGGACCACGCGCAAGACCCTGGACGCGGTGGACAACCGGCCGGCGTTCGGGCTGAACTGGGACCCGTCGCACTTCATCTGGCAGGACCTCGACCCGGTCGGGTTCATCCTCGACTTCGCCGACCGGATCTACCACGTGGACTGCAAGGACACCAAGAAGCGCTTCGACGGGCGCAACGGCCGGATGGGCTCGCACCTGGCGTGGGCCGATCCCCGGCGTGGCTGGGACTTCGTCTCCACGGGGCACGGCGATGTGCCGTGGGAGGAGTCGTTCCGGGCGCTGAACGCGATCAAGTACACCGGGCCGATCTCGGTGGAGTGGGAGGACGCCGGCATGGACCGGCTGCGTGGTGCCGAAGAGGCGGTGAAGTTCGTCAGGGGGCTGGTTTTCGATCCACCGGCCGCGGCTTTCGACGCGGCGTTCAGTTCGAAGAAGTCCTGAAGGGATCACCATGGAACTGTCGAGAAGGTCGATGTTGCGCGGCGCTGCCGCGGCAGGTCTGGCGGTGGGGGGCGCCGCGGCGTTACCGGGCACGGCGGCAGCCGTCGGCCGGGGCACGCTGCGTGTCCCCCTCAACGCCATCGGCGTCCAGCTCTACTCCCTGCGCACACTGTTGCAGGCCGACGCGCCGGGAACGCTCTCGGCGCTGGCGGACATCGGTTTCCGCAAGGTGGAGCTGGCCGGGACATACGGGTACAGCGCGACCGAATTCAAGTCCCTTTTGGACCGCAACCACCTCTCGGCGTCCTCCAGCCACGTCGGCATCGACGGCGCCGACATCAACAAGGTGATCGAGGACGCCAGGATCCTCGGCAACCAGAAGATCGTCCACCCGTACTCCAACTTCGCCACGATCGCGGAGTACAAGTCGTTCGCCGGCCGCCTGGAGGCCGCGGGCGTGGCCATCCGCAAGGCCGGCATGCACCTGGGCTACCACAACCACGACCACGAGTTCCGCACCCTGCAGAACCAGCGGCCGTACGACGTGCTCACCGCCAACACGACCGGGCTGAACGTCCACCTCGAAGACGACCTGTTCTGGGTGGTCACCGGTGGCGCGGACCCAGTCCGCGAGGTCTACAAGACGTACCCCCGCGTCCTGCAGTACCACGTGAAGGACCGCACAAAAGACGGCCGCATGGTCGACCCGGGCGAAGGCGCCATCGACTTCGGCAACATCTTCCGCCGCACCTGGCACGCGGGCATCCAGGAATACATCATCGAGCACGACCAACCGACCGACCCGATCAAGTTCGCCCAGACCGGCTACAAATACCTGGCCAACCTCAGGTTCTGACCAGCCCTGGTGGGCGGTCGCCAAGTGCGGCCGCCCACCGGTTTCATCTGGACCGCTGGGGTGATCACGCGTTGAGCCTCTTGTGGATGCGGGCCGCCAGGCGGCGTCCTGTGGGAGTCAGCTTGAACTCGTCGTCGGTGTTGGGGCGCTGGGCCAGGCCGAGGCAGACGATGCCGTGTGCCTCCAGGCGTTCGCAGAGGCGTTCGGCGGTCTTGGTCTTGTTCCCGCAGTCGACGTAGAGCAGGGGTGTGGCCTCGTCGAGCAGCTTTTTGTAGATCGCGGCCCGGGCTCGCCAGGGGACGTACCACGGGACCACCAGCAGGAGTATTGCGGCGAAAGCGATTGCGGTGGCCATCGCGGCGGCTGCCCACCATGGTGAGGCGGCCCACCAGGACTTGGCGAACGGGGTTGCCGGCGCGGTGAACGACAGCCCGATCGCGATCGCCACGTAGAGGAAGCCGTACACCACGGCCCATCCCGCGGCTGCCGCTGCTGGATCCCTTGTCGCTGGGTCGATCCAGCCTTTCTCCGGGTGCCGGTGCCAGGTTCGCAGGCCCCGGCCGCCGAAGTAGCTCAGTACCGCGGCCAGGAGCAGGACCGCGCCTGTGGCGATCAGCAGTACCGGCCGGTTGTCGTCGAGGAAGCCCAGTATCCCAGACTGCCAGATCAGCACGCCTGTTCCGGCCACCGCGAGGGCGACCAGCGGGCCGATCCATTTGCCGGACTTCAACCAGCCCGGGAATCCGGTGATCACCTTGCCCGCGCTGCCCATCGGCGTGAGGCCTGTGCCTGGCAGGCTGCCCAGCAACAACAGGGCGGCGACGAAGAGGCCGACGCCGATCAGGCCGGCCAGACCGTGTCCTGTTTGGACTGATCCGGTTCTTGTCACGCCATAGGCCACCAGCGGGACAACAGGTGACAACAACACCAGGCCGTGCACCAGGCTTCCGGTCCGGACAGCGCTGTAGCCGAAGGCGGCCAGCAAAGCCGCGCCACCGAAGGCCGCACCGGGCGTCTCACCCCACTCGGGCAGCGCGCCGAACATCGCCAGCACGAGCAGCAGCCCGCCGACCGCGAGACCGAACTGGCCCAGGAACCGGGCAGTCCGGCCTCCTCGGGTCAGGCCGAGGATCGTCCAGTACGGCAGCAATGTCAGGCCACGCAAGGACCGGGTCACCGGGCGGGCGGCCTTGACGCCGAGCTGAGGGCTGTCCGCGAGTGTGATCGCGGTGGCCGCGGCTGTGGCGACCGTGCGGATCATCTGGTCGCTCGCGGCTTCCTCGCCGAGCGGTTCGCGACCGACCCCGGCCCGGTCGAACGCTTCCAGGGCACGCAGGCCCTTCTCGACGATCTCGGGCGTGAGCGGCTGGCCTGGTGGGAGTTCCTCCAGGTCGTCGAGCAGTTTGGCGTACTGCTTGACAAAACGTTCACCGTTGGAGCGGACGTTCGCGCCGTCGACGGCGTCCGCCGCGATCGCGCGCCGCAGCTCGGGCAGTTCCTCGATGACGATCCGGATGTGCATCGACCAGCCGACCAGTTCGGCCAGTGACGGGCAGGTCGCCGGCAACGCCTCGCCGGGCTTGGCTTTGAAGGCGTGCACGAGTTCGCCGACTGCCTCGTCGCGGCACTGCTCGATCCGGTCGTGGCGGGGCAGTTCGCCGAACATCGCCGTGACCAGGTCGTCGATGACCTTGCGGGCCAGCGTTTGCGGGTCTTGGCCGAGCAGGCCGGCCAGGTCGACCGCGCGGCGGATCCGGGCGGGGTCGAGCAGAACACGGCACAGCATGCTGGCCGCGTCCATCCGGCCCCAGATCCAGTCGTTGGCGCGCCAGGATCGCTTGAGGAAACCGGAAAAGCGCGACAGCGAGTAGCCGCCGGCCTTGTCGTCGGGCGTGATGCTGTAGCGCGCGAACGCGTTCTCGGTCTGCAGGCTGATCTGGGCCAGTTCGACCAACTGCTCCTCCGGGGCCTCCGACTCGTCGGCCAGGCACGTGGTCGAGACCTCCAGCGCCAGCAACCGCGACATCCACCGGTAGGCGTCCGGCAGGCTCGCGTCAGGGTCCTCATCGGACAGTACGGCGAAGTCCTGCCACGCCTTCAGATGCGGGTCGCGTTGGGCGGGAGCGGGCGCCAGCACCTGGGCACCCGCGCCGAACGCCTCCGCGACGTGCAGGACCAGGTCGCGTACCTTCGTGCCCTGCTCGCCGGTCATCTGCGCGTTGTACTCGGTCAGCCGGTGCTCCCAGCATTCGCCGTCCGGCGAGTCGACTGGCTCTTCCTCCCACTTCTTGTGCATCGCCAGCCGCATCCGGCGCATCTGCGCGCGGGCGGAGTGCACGGCCGCGCGGGCACTGTGGATCTTCTGGATGTCGGAACCCTTGGGCAGCACCCACACCAGGCGCTTGAGCATGTCCAATGCGGACGCTGCGAGCCGCTCGCAGGTCGTGATGTCCCACGGCCAGCCCGATTCGCCCATCTCCGTGATGCCGGGGACCGGGGGATTGGCCGGTACGTACGGCAGCGCCGGGTGGTCCTCAAGCCACTTGCGGTGCGCGACTTCCACCGCGTCACGGATCCGTTCGAACGACCACGCCTCGCCGGCGGGATCGGCCTGGCCGTTCTGGGCTCGGGCGATCATCTGGCGCTCGGCCAGTTTGCGGGCCGCTCGCCGCAGCCGGATGTCCCGGTAGTGCGGGTACAGCGTCTCGACAAGCGCGTACAAACGTTTGGCAACCGGATCGCCGGACGAGGAAAGGCTGGTGAGCAAAGCGTTCCGGCCACCGCGGCGCGCACCGGCACCCCGGTTGTACTGCTCGATCTCGTCAACGAACGTACGGTTGCTCTGGCTGGACTGCGCGCGCATGATCGCGCGGACTGTGGCCAGCACGCTCGGCTGGTCGGCCGTGGTCTGCGCGGGCAGATCAGACCCGGCCGCCGCGGCGTGCGGGAACACCAGCAGCATCACGCGACGGGTCGGCCCCTCCGCGGGCATCTGGTCGATCGCTTCCAGCGCTTCCTGGGTCGGTGTGTTGACCAGCGCGCCACCGTCGACGACGTACTGCGAGCGATCGGCCCGCTTGTCCGCCCAGGACGCGACTTCCCGCATCGGCGAGCCGGCGCCGAGCGGCACGTACGACGGCTCGAACGCGACCGGGAACGACGCCGACGACCGGGCCGCGAGCGCCAGCTGGTGCGTCAGTTCCGGTGGCAGGCCGCCCTTCTCGGTGAAGTGGTCGCGTTCGTCGTCCCGGCGGAACCGGAACGAACCCTGGTGGATGTTCTGGGTCAGGCGCTGGCCGAGCGCGTCGGTGGTGTTGCGGGTGGTGCCCTGCAACAACGTTGTGGTGATCCGCAGGTCCATCGGCCGGTCGCGCACGTCTCGCGGCTCGTACCGGGCGGTCAGCCTGCGCATGGCGTCTTCCAGGCGGGGCAGGAAGAACTCGTCGCCCTTCAGCAGCGACACCGGCGCGCCTTTGAAAGGCGTCCGCAGCAACAGATCCATCCGGCCCTGCTCGGCCCAGAGCTCACGCAGGCTGTTGAGATCCGCCCTCGGGTTGATCTGCGCCAGCGCCAGCGCGGCGCCGTTGATGCCACCCGCCGACGTCCCGCTGATCACGTCGGCTCTGGCGGTCGCGCCGACCAGCCGCAGCAGGTGCTTGTAGCCGTCGTTCGCCCTGGTCAGCCGGTCCAGTTCGAGGACCACGCCGCCCATCCACACCGCGAGGCTGACACCGCCGTTGAGCACCACGGCGAACCGGACCTCTTCCCAGGTGGGGTCGTACTCATCCGTCATCACGTGCCTCCCCGCACACAGCCAATCAGTCAATGATCGGAACCAGGAACGACGCGGTTACGCATCGTCACCCATCCGTGATGCTCTGAACGGCCTAAAGGCAGATCTTGCGAACGCTTTCCTGGGTTCTGGCCAGGCCCGCGGCCCAGTTCGCGGCGTTCTCGAGCTCGCTGAGATTCTTCTTGCTGATCTCGACGTACTCTCCGGCCAGCGCGCCGAGGGCGCCCTTGACGTTGCCGTCCTGCGTGTCGGCGGCCAGCTGCTGGAGTTTGGCGGCCTTGGCGGCGGCCTCCTGCTTGGTCTTCTCCGGGTCCGGGCTGGGGACCAGGGTGGCCAGCCCCAGCGCCTCGGCACACGCGGACGCCTTGTCTCCCAGGGATTTCGCCTGTTCGCAGGCGCTCGTCAGGGCCAGCGCGACAAGGACGGCAGCGACCGGCGCGAGACGGCGTGACATGGGTTTCAGCTTACCGGCGTTCAGTCGGCGCGGTGGCGGTGCACGGCCTGGTTGGACTGCCCGGCCTGGGGCGTCACCTGGGCGGCGGCTGGTTCGGGCTGGTCCAGCGGGGCGCCGCGCTGCTCCTCCATCCGGATCGAGAACTCGCGCAGCAGCTCGTCGAAGATCGGCGTCGACATCGGGCGCTGTTGTGCCAAGTCGGGCCCTCCTCTGGATGCGGGGGTGTGCGCGGACATGTTTGGTCATGCAACGGTCTCATGCAGCGACCGGACACGACTGGGCGATCCGCGTGTTTCGGAAATGCCTACCCAAAGTGGTGATTCCGGCCGTCGTTCGGATGAACATGCCGGTCCCGGAAGTGGCATTGGCTTTGTTACCGGTCGGTAGGCCATGATGTGGCCATGGCTGACAACCTCGTATCGCTCCAGGTGAAGCAGTCCGGTCACGTCGCCGAGGTGACGCTGCTCGGACCGGGCAAGGGCAACGCGATGGGCCCGGACTTCTGGCGCGAGCTGCCGATCGTGTTCCGCGAGCTGGACGCCGACCCGGCTGTCCGCGCGGTCGTGCTGACCGGCAGCGGCAAGCATTTCTCCTACGGCCTGGACCTGCCCGCGATGATGGGCAGCTGGTCGGACATGCTCGCCGGTGAGGCACTGGCCGGGCCCCGCACGAAGTTCCTCGACAAGGTGCGCGAAATGCAGGACTCGGTCACCGCGGTCGCCGACTGCCGCAAACCGGTCGTCGCGGCCGTCTCGGGCTGGTGCATCGGCGGTGGCGTGGATCTGATCTCGGCCGCGGACATCCGGCTGGCCTCGGCGGACGCCAAGTTCAGCGTGCGTGAGGTCAAGGTCGCGATCGTCGCGGACATCGGCAGCCTGCAGCGGCTCAGCGGGATCATCGGCGAGGGGCACCTGCGCGAGCTGGCGTACACCGGCAAGGACATCGACGCGGCCCGGGCGGAGAAGATCGGCCTGGTCAACGACGTCTACCCGGACCAGGAAGCGGTCCTGGAGGCGGCGCGGACGCTCGCGGCCGACATCGCCAAGAACCCGCCGCTGGTCGTGCAGGGCACCAAGGACGTGCTCGACCACGACCGCGCGCCCCGCGTCGCGGAGGGCCTGCGGTACGTCTCGGTGTGGAATTCGGCGTTCCTGCCCAGCAAGGACCTGGGTGAAGCGGTCCAGGCGTTCCTGGCACGTCGCGATCCGGAGTTCACCGGAGAATAATCACGGCTGTGAACTTCCAGAGCGCTCGTGACTTCCTGCTGGCCCACCGGGACGACTACGACACGGCCTGCCGGGACTTCCGATGGCCCGCGCCCGGGCAGTTCAACTGGGCGCTCGACTGGTTCGACACACTGCCCGCCGACGAGCTGGCCCTGTGGATAGCCGAAGAGGACGGCATCGAGCGGAAGTGGACCTTCGGCGAGCTCTCGGCCCGGTCCAGCCTGGTGGCGAACTGGCTGCGCGCGGCGGGTGTGGCGCGTGGTGACCGGCTGATCCTGATGCTGGGCAACCAGGGCGAGCTCTGGGAGGTGATCCTCGCGGCGATGAAGCTCGGCGCGGTGATCATTCCGGCGTCGACCCTGCTCGGCCCGGAGGACCTGCGCGACCGCGTCGATCGTGGCGTGGTCAAGCACGTCATCGCGCGTTCAGCCGACGCCTCGAAGTTCGCCTCGGTACCTGGCGACTACACGCGGATCGCCGTCGGTGAGCCTGTTTCCGGCTGGCTGTCGTACGCTTCGGCCGACGGCTCCACGACCTTCGAGCCGGACGGGCCCACTGCGGCTGACGACACCTTGTTGCTGTACTTCACCTCCGGCACAACGGCGAAGCCGAAGCTGGTGCGGCACACGCACGCCAGCTACCCGATCGGGCATCTGTCCACGATGTACTGGATCGGCCTGGAGCCGGGTGACGTCCACCTGAACATCTCCTCGCCAGGCTGGGCGAAACACGCGTGGAGCAACGTCTTCGCGCCATGGAACGCGGGCGCGTGCGTGTTCATCTACAACTACACGCGCTTCGACGCGGTAGCCCTGATGTCCCAGATGGACCGATGCGGCGTGACCTCCTTCTGTGCTCCGCCAACTGTTTGGCGCATGCTCATCCAGGCGGACCTGTCCCAGCTGGCCAATCCGCCGCGCAAAGTGGTCGGCGCGGGCGAGCCGCTGAACCCCGAGGTGATCGAACAGGTCCGCAAAGGCTGGGGCGTGACGATCCGGGACGGCTTCGGCCAGACCGAAACCAGCGTCCAGGTCGCCAACACTCCCAGTCAGACCGTCAAACCGGGTTCCATGGGCCGGGCTTTGCCAGGTTTCACAGTGGCTTTGGTGGACCCGGTGACCGGCGAGGCAGGGGAGGAGGGTGAGATCTGTCTGTCCCTTGCGGACCGTCCGGTCGGCCTGATGACCGGCTACGCGGACGATGACGAGCGCACCGCCGAAGTCATGCGCGACGGCTACTACCACACCGGCGACGTCGGAGCCCGCGATTCCGACGGGTACATAACGTATGTCGGGCGCGCGGACGACGTGTTCAAGGCCTCGGACTACCGGATCTCGCCGTTCGAACTGGAAAGCGTGCTGATCGAACACCCGGCCGTGGCCGAGGCCGCCGTGGTTCCTTCGCCGGATCCACTCCGGCTCGCAGTCCCGAAAGCATATGTCGTGCTCGCCGCGGGTTATTCCCCCTCAGTCGAGACCGCCCGGGAAATCCTCGCCTTCGCCCGCGAGAACCTGGCCCCGTACAAGCGAATCCGCCGCCTGGAGTTCGCCGAGCTGCCCAAGACGATCTCCGGCAAGATCCGCCGCGTCGAACTGCGCGGCCGGGAGAACGAGGTCCACAACGACCCGGCCGCCCAGGTCTCCGGCGAGTACACCGACGACGACCTGCGGGGCTGACTACCTCGAGTGTCCCCAATGCCACATTGGGGACATCTGATGCCACCAATGTGGCATTGGGGGCACCCCCTGGCTGCACTGCGGCGGCTTGTTTCGTCTGCAGGGTCACATCGGACTCAATATAGTTGCTCTAAGCAACCATATTGATTAGCATCCCTAAGGAACTACGTTTCTTGGGAGGTTCGCCGTGGCTAGGCGGGGTGCAGGTCAGAAGACGCTCAGTGAGCTGGGACCGCACTACAAGTGGCTGGCGCTGTCGAACACCACCCTCGGGCTGCTGATCGCGACGATCAACTCCTCGATCGTGCTGATCGCGATGCCGGACATCTTCAAGGGCATCGGGGTGGACCCGCTCAACGCGGGCAACACCAGTTATCTGCTCTGGCTGATGATGGGGTTCCTGGTCGTCACGGCTGTGCTGGTGGTGACGTTCGGACGACTGGGGGACATGTACGGCCGGGCGCGGATGTACAACCTCGGCTTCCTGATCTTCACGGTCTCGTCGATCATGCTCGCGGTCACGTGGATGAGCGGGGACGCGGCCGCGCTGTGGCTGATCGGGTGGCGGATCGTGCAGGGTGTCGGTGGCGCGTTCCTGATGGCCAACTCCAGTGCGATCCTGACCGACGCGTTCCCGGCCAACCAGCGCGGGATGGCGCTGGGCATCAACGGTGTCGCCGCGATCGCGGGCTCGTTTCTCGGCCTGGTCATCGGTGGTGTGCTGGCGCCGGTCAACTGGCACTGGATCTTTCTGGTCTCGGTGCCGTTCGGCGTGATCGGCACGGTGTGGGCGTACCTCAAGCTGCACGACACCGGTGAACGCCAGGCGGCGAAGATGGACTGGGGCGGCAACATCACCTTCGCGGTCGGGTTGATCGCGATCCTCGTCGCCATCACCTACGGCATCCAGCCGTATGACGGCCTGTCGATGGGGTGGACCAACCCCTGGGTGATCGGGGCGCTGGCCGGCGGTGTGCTGGTGCTGGCGTGGTTCGTGGCGATCGAGCGCCGGTCGGCCAACCCGCTGTTCGACCTGAGCCTGTTCAAGATCAAGGCTTTCACCTGGGGCAACGTCGCCAACCTGATGGCCTCGCTCGGCCGCGGCGGGCTGCAGTTCATCCTGATCATCTGGTTGCAGGGGATCTGGCTGCCGCAGCACGGCTACTCGTTCGAGGAGACGCCGCTGTGGGCCGGGATCTACATGGTCCCGATGACTGTGGGCTTCCTGCTCGCCGCGCCGCTGAGTGGCGTGCTGTCCGACCGGATCGGGGCCCGTGGCCTGGCCACCGGCGGGATGGTGATCACCGCCGGGACGTTCCTGGCGCTCACGATCCTGCCGGTGAACTTCGACTACGTGGTGTTCGCCGTCCTGCTGGTGATCAACGGCATCGGGATGGGCATGTTCTCCTCGCCCAACCGGGCCGCGGTGATGAGCAGCCTGCCCGGCAACGCCCGCGGCGCCGGGGCCGGGATGACCGCCACGTTCCAGAACGCGGCGATGGTGCTGTCCATCGGCATCTTCTTCAGCCTGATCATCGCCGGGCTGTCCACGACCCTGCCAGGCGCCATGAGCACGGGCCTGGCGGCGCACGGCGTGCCCGTGGCCGACGCCAACCAGGTCGCCCAGTTGCCTGCGGTGGCCGTGCTGTTCGCGGCCTTCCTCGGCTACAACCCGATCCAGCACCTGCTGGGTCCGGTCGTCGGCCAGCTGCCGCCCGGCCAGGCGGACTTCCTGACCGGCCGGAGCTTCTTCCCGAGCCTGATCACCGAACCGTTCGCCGACGGCCTGCACGTGGCGTTCTGGTTCGCGATCGCCGCTTGCGTCATCGCCGCGATCGCCTCGTGGCTGGCCGGCAGCGGCCGCCCGGCTGGTGAGAGCGTCGGCGAGCAACTCGCGGCCAACTCGGGCGAAGCGGGCACAATCCCCGCTGACCTGGTCGGTATGAGCCGGGCTGATAAAGGTGTGACCGCTGGGCGCCCGGTGAGTGGCGGCTGACGCTCCGGCGCCGATCGTTCCGCCTAAATGATCTTTGACCGATCGGCGCCCGGACGGCGCCGATCGGCGCCATACACCTCGTGGGTGTCAAGAGCAAGGTGAACCGTGCCGCATGATCTAACAGCGGCTAACGGAGCGGCTCCGTGGCCCGACACCCCTTACGGAGGTGGGGGACATGACTGACGAGGCAGATCCCGAGACCAGTGCGAAACCGCACAAATTGCCCACGGCCCCCTGCAGCGTTGTGTGGAGCCGAGGGCACGCATACGTACTCGAGACGGGCCTTGCCAGGTCCCGCTGGGTGGGCTGCGACGACCGCGGCCGCCCTCAGGAGCTGACCAACGCCGAACTGCAGAGCCGGGGCTGGACGCTCACCCGCGCCAGCTAGCCTTCTCCCTGGTCAACCCCGCGTGAGCCGGTCAGGCCCACGCGGGGTACGAAGGGGAGATGGAGGGGCTTGTGGCTGAGGGTGACCGGCTGTGGACGATCCCGAACGCGCTGAGCGTTCTGCGGCTGGCCGGGGTGCCGCTGTTCCTCTGGTTGCTGCTGGGCCCCCAGGAGGACGGCTGGGCGATCGTCGTCTTCGTGGTCAGCGGGATCACCGACTGGCTGGACGGCAAGATCGCCCGCTGGCTCAACCAGATGAGCCGCTTCGGCGCGATGCTCGACCCGCTGGCCGACCGGCTCTACACCCTCGCCGCGATGATCGCGTTCGTGGTGCGCGACATCGTGCCGCTGTGGGTGGTGCTGCTGCTGATCGGCCGGGACCTGGCCGTGCTGGTCTGCCTGCCGTTGCTGCGCCGGGCAGGGTTCGGCCCGCCTGAGGTGCTCTATCTCGGCAAGGGTGCGACCTTCGTCCTGCTGTACGCCTTCCCGTTCCTGTTGCTCGCCCAGTTGGACACTTCGCTGGCCGCTGTGGTCAGGCCGATCGCCTACGCGTTCACCGCTTGGGGCGTCGTGCTCTACCTCTGGTCGGGCTTGATCTACGTTTTCCAGGCGGTCACCGCGATCAGGCGGGCCCGGCCACTCTAAGCTGCAGGCCGACACAGGCAGCGGTGAGCGCGAAGAGGAGACGGGGACGTGACGCCGGAAGACTTGAAGTACACGCCTGACCACGAGTGGATCGCCAGCCGGGACGGGGGCACGGTCCGGATCGGGATCACCGACTTCGCCCAGGACCAGCTGGGTGACGTGGTGTTCGTCCAGCTGCCTGAGGTGGGTGCCGTGGTGGCCGCCAAGGACCCGGTGGGCGAGGTCGAGTCCACCAAGAGCGTGTCGGAGATCTACGCGCCGGTCGCAGGCGAGGTCACCGCGGTCAACGACGGGCTGACCGATACGCCGGAGCTGATCAACTCCGATCCGTTCGGCGAGGGCTGGATGTTCGAGCTCAAGATCACTGACGAAGCGGCGCTCGGCGAGTTGCTCGACGCGGCGGGTTACCGTGCGCTGACCGATCAGGCATGAGAAGGATCTTGGAGTGGTTCCGCCGCCGGCGTGCTGGATCAGGGGGACCAGCCGCTTCGTCGCCGGGGCCGCACGGTACGTTTGGCCGAACAAGCGAATCCAGTAGCAGGAGGAGAGCTCAGGTGAGCACGAACGACGGACCCGGCGTTCCGCCGGAGCAGTCTCCGGAGCGGACCTCCGTATTCCGGGCGGACTTCCTGGCCGATGTGGAGGGCCAGCAGGCGCCTCAGCCGGAGCCGCAGGTCGCCGGGATCGACGCGCTGCCCGCGGGTTCGGCTCTTCTCGTGGTGAAGCGTGGCCCGAACGCGGGCTCCAGGTTCTTGCTGGACCGCGACACCACCAGTGCCGGCCGCCACCCGGACAGCGACATCTTTCTCGACGATGTCACCGTTTCCCGGCGGCACGCGGAGTTCCGGCGGGAGGGCCGGGATTTCGTGGTGATCGATGTGGGCAGCCTCAACGGCACCTACGTCAACCGTGAGCCGGTCGACCAGGCCGTGCTGGCGGGCGGCGACGAGGTGCAGATCGGCAAGTTCCGACTGGTGTTCCTGACCGGTCCAGGGGGGCAGTGACGGCGTCGGCCGGAAGGCCGCTGCCGGACGGGATGAGCATCGGGGCGGTGCTCGGCGAGCTGACGGCCGAGTTTCCGGACGTGACCATTTCCAAGATCAGGTTCTTGGAGGCGGAGGGTCTGGTCCAGCCCAGCCGTACCCCGTCGGGCTACCGTCAGTTCGCGCCGGCGGATGTCGAGCGGCTGCGGGTGGTCCTGCGGGCACAGCGTGACCAGTATCTGCCACTGAAGGTCATCAAACAGCAGTTGGCCGCCGCGGACCGGGGTGATGCTCCCGGTCCGCGTGCAGTCGTACCCGAGGTCGCCGAGGTTCCTGAGGTAACTGCCGGGCGGCGGCTGACGCGGGAGGACCTGCTCGAAGCCACCGGGCTCGAGCCGGCCGTGCTCACCCAGCTGGAGGAGTTCGGGCTGATCAAGCCGGGTCCGGCGGGTTTCTACGAGAGTGCCGACGCGGAGCTCGCCCTGGTGGTCAAAGCCATGGCGCGGTTCGGGATCCAGCCCCGGCATCTGCGTGCCTTCCGTACTTCCGCGGACCGGGAAGTCGGGCTGATCGAACAGATCGTCACACCGATGTACCGCCAGCAGGACGGCCAGGCGCGGGCCCGCGCCGACGAGGCGGTTCGCGAGCTGGCGTCGCTTTCTGTTGCCCTGCACACACTTTTGGTCAACGCCGGACTTCGTGGTGTTTCCGGTCGTTAATCCGGTGTTATCCGAGCTAGTCCGGGGTGCGCCGAGGTCACATCGTGATCGATATGCAAGCCTGGGAAGTCAAGCGTGAGGCCCGGATGGCGGGTAGCGTCGAAGGTGACGATGCGCGATCCTCAAACCCAGCGGGGGTCGTCGCGGTTGAGCGTGCTGAGGGAGGCGATGGCCGATGAGCGAGATGCGCGTCGTTGGCGTGCGGGTCGAACTGCCCGCAAACCAGCCGATCTTGTTGCTGCGCGAGACTGAGGGCGAACGCTACCTGCCGATCTGGATCGGCTCGGTCGAGGCGACTGCGATCGCGTTGGAGCAGCAGGGTGTCCGGCCGGCCCGGCCGCTGACCCACGATCTGCTCAAGGATGTGATCGCGGCTCTCGGACGCGAACTGGAACAGGTGCGGATCACCGATCTGCGCGAGGGCACCTTCTTCGCCGAGCTCGTGTTCGACGGGGACATCCGGGTCTCGGCCCGGCCGAGCGACTCGGTCGCGCTGGCACTGCGAATAGGTGTTCCGATCCACGCGGAGGACTCGGTGCTCGCCGAGGCCGGGCTGATCATCCCGGACGAGCAGGAAGACGAAGTCGAGAAGTTCCGCGAGTTCCTGGATTCGGTATCCCCCGAGGATTTTAGGGGTGCGGACACCTGAGCTTGCTTCTTTCAGGTGTCCGCCGGCCCCGAACGGACCAACTGCGTTGCCGGCTGTTCCCGCTCTGTCATGGTTCAAACATGTGAGTGTCGTGAACCACTTCCGGACCTTCGGCGCTCCCCGCGCGTCGCGTTGACCACGCTGCCCGCCCGTCCTACCTTCAGAGAAGAGCGCATGACGACGGTGTGACCACCAGAGGCACCGCCGTCGAATGCTCATGACCGGCGGTTTCCTGTCCTGGGGTGGGGCGCCGGGGACGATGGGAGGCAGCGTGATGGAGCAACGGCCTGACAGTCCGCTCGCCGGCGTGGACGCCGGTGAACAGGGCGAACTGTTCCCGGACGCTTCACTGCCGGACGAGCTGGTCGGCTACCGTGGTCCGGCCGCGTGTCAGATCGCGGGGATAACTTACCGTCAGCTCGATTACTGGGCGCGCACGGGGTTGGTGGCACCGTCGATCCGCACGGCCCACGGCTCGGGTAGCCAGCGCCTGTACTCGTTCAAGGACATTCTCGTGTTGAAGGTGGTCAAGCGGCTGCTGGACACCGGTGTCTCACTGCAGAACATCCGGGTCGCGGTCGACCATCTGCGCCGCCGCGGCGTCCGGGACCTCGCGAAGATCACCCTGTTCAGTGACGGCACGACCGTCTACGAGTGCTCCTCGCCGGAGGAGGTCGTGGATCTGCTGCAGGGCGGCCAGGGCGTGTTCGGCATCGCGGTCAGCGGTGCGATGCGGGAGATCAGCGGCACCATCCACGAGTTCCCGGCCGAACGGGCCGACGGCGCCGAGCTGATTCCGCATGACGACGAACTGTCGGCCAGGCGCCGCGCTCGCAACGCCGGATGACTCACAGTTGGACCACGGCTGATCGGCTTCACGCTATCCTTCTCGGGTAGTCGCTGATCTCGTGCGGGAGAGTCCAGGCCCGTTCGTGCTGGCGCCGAAGGAGCAATTCCTCCCCGGAACCTCTCAGGCATCCAGGACCGCGCGAGGAGACGCCTCTGGAAAGTGGGTTTTCAAGCCCCGCCGACGGTGAAAGCCCGCGTGAGCGGGTGAACCTCTCAGGCGCCCGTGTGATGGGTATGGACAGAGGGGGAGGGCCTGCTTGAGCACGCCTGAACCCAGCCGGAGGACCGATGACATCCCTGAAGGACCTTGAGCACGGCACTCCGTTCGCCGAGCGGCACATCGGGCCACGGGCCGGCGAACTGAGCCGGATCCTGGACGTCGTGGGCGTGCGGTCGCTGGACGAGCTGGCAGAGCGGGCGGTCCCGGACTCGATCCGGGACGACGACCTCGTGATGAACCTGGCGCCGGCGGCCACCGAGGCCGAGGCCCTGGCCGAGCTGCGGGCACTGGCTGCCCGTAACCGCCCGGTCACCCAGATGATCGGCCTCGGCTACTACGCAACCCTTACCCCGCCGGTGATCCTGCGCAACGTGCTGGAGAGCCCGGCCTGGTACACCGCGTACACGCCGTACCAACCGGAGATCTCGCAGGGCAGGCTCGAGGCGCTGCTGAACTTCCAGACCATGGTCGCCGACCTGACCGGCGTACCCGTGGCGAACGCTTCGATGTTGGACGAGTCGACAGCCGCGGCTGAGGCGATGACGCTCGTGCGCCGTGGCGGTAAGTCGAAGTCGTCGCGTTTCCTGATCGACGCCGACACGTTCCCGCAGACCATCGCCGTGATCGAGACCCGCGCGGAGCCGCTGGGCATCGAGGTCGTGGTCGCGGACCTGACCTCAGGTCTGCCCGAGGGCGACTTCTTCGGCGTTCTGCTGTCGTACCCGGGTGGCAGCGGCGTCGTCCGTGACCACTCGGAGTTGATCTCCGAGGCGCATTCCCGCGGTACGCAGGTTGTCGTAGCCGCGGACCTGCTCTCGCTGACCCTGCTGCGACCGCCGGGCGAGATCGGCGCGGACGTCGTGGTCGGCACGACCCAGCGGTTCGGTGTGCCGATGGGCTTCGGCGGGCCGCACGCCGGGTACATGGCTGTGCGCAAGGGACTTGAGCGTCAGTTGCCCGGCCGGTTGGTCGGCGTGAGTACCGACGCGGACGGCGCGATGGCGTACCGGCTCGCGCTGCAGACGCGTGAGCAGCACATTCGCCGGGAGAAGGCGACCAGCAACATCTGCACCGCCCAGGTCCTGCTCGCTGTCGTGGCCTCGATGTACGCGGTGTACCACGGCCCGTCGGGGCTGAAGTCGATCGCGTTGCGCGCGCACCGCATGGCGGCTGTGCTGGCTGCCGGCCTGCGGTCCGGCGGGGTCGAGGTGGTGCACTCGCAGTTCTTCGACACCGTACGAGTCCGGGTCCCAGGGCGGGCGTCGGACGTCGTCCGCGCGGCCCGCTCGAAGGATGTCAACCTGTGGCTTGTGGATGCTGACCACGTCGCGATCTCGTGCGACGAGACCACGACCCGTGCGCACCTTTCCCTTGTGTGGGAAGCCTTTGGTGTGGCGGCTGATGTTGATGCCGTGGATTCGTCCACAGCGTCCATGTCGGACATCATTCCTGAGGGCCTGCTGCGTACTTCGGATTACCTGACGCACCCGGTCTTTCACACGCACCACTCGGAGACGTCGCTGCTGCGCTACCTGCGGGCGTTGTCGGACAAGGACATCGCGCTCGATCGCAGTATGATCCCGCTGGGCTCGTGCACCATGAAGCTGAACGCGACGGCCGAGATGGAGCCGATCACCTGGCCCGAGTTCTCCGGCCTGCACCCGTTCGCGCCCGCCGAGGACGCGGCCGGCCTGCTGGAGATCATCTCCGACCTGGAGAACTGGCTGGCCCAGATCACCGGCTACCACTCGGTGTCGTTGCAGCCCAACGCAGGAAGCCAGGGCGAGTTCGCCGGCCTGCTGGCGATCCGTGCGTACCACCGCGACCGTGGCGAGAGCGCCCGAGACATCTGCCTCATCCCCGCCAGTGCCCACGGCACCAACGCGGCTTCCGCCGTGATGGCGGGTATGCGCGTGTCGGTGGTCCGCTGTGACGACAAGGGCAACATCGACATGGACCACCTGCGGTCCGAGGTGGCGGTCCACAAGGACGACCTCGCCGCCATCATGATCACGTACCCGTCCACGCACGGCGTGTACGAGGACACCGTCCGCGAGGTCTGCTCCCTGGTGCACGACGCGGGCGGCCAAGTGTACGTGGACGGCGCGAACCTCAACGCGCTGATCGGCCTGGCGCAGTACGGCCGGTTCGGCTCGGACGTGTCCCACCTGAACCTGCACAAGACCTTCTGCATCCCGCACGGCGGTGGCGGTCCCGGCGTCGGCCCGATCGGCGTCCGTGAGCACCTCGCGCCCTTCCTGCCCAACCACCCGCTGCAGCCCCTCGCGGGCCCCAAGACCGGCGTCGGCCCGATCAGCGCCGCACCGTGGGGCAGCGCGTCCATCCTGCCCATTTCCTGGGCCTATGTCCGGATGATGGGCGCCACGGGCCTGCGCGACGCGACTTTGACCGCCGTGGCCGCCGCGAACTACGTCGCTCGCCGTCTGGACGCGTACTACCCAGTTCTGTACACCGGCGAAGGTGGATTCGTTGCCCACGAGTGCATCCTCGACCTGCGGCCGATCACCAAGTCCTCGGGCGTGACCGTGGACGACGTGGCCAAGCGCTTGGCCGACTACGGCCTGCACGCCCCGACCATGTCCTTCCCGGTGGCCGGCACCCTCATGGTGGAGCCGACCGAGAGCGAGGACCTGGCGGAACTGGACCGCTTCTGCGACGCCATGATCGCCATCAAGGCCGAGATCGACAAGGTCGCCGCAGGCGAATGGCCCGCCGACGACAACCCCCTGGTGAACGCCCCCCACACGGCCACCTCGATCGCCGGCGAGTGGGACCACCCGTACACCCGCGCGGAGGCCGCGTTCCCTGACGGCGTTTCGTCGCGCCCCAAGGCATGGCCGCCCGTCCGCCGGATCGACGGCGCCAAGGGCGACCGTAACCTGGTCTGCTCCTGCCCGCCCTTGGACGCCTACACAAGCTGAGTCCGTCGCTCCCGTCCCTGGGGCGGGAGCTTCTCAGCGGGTGGTGCCCTGCGCTGTCCCGGGTGGGGTGACGTTCTCGAAGAAGGTCTTGGCTTCCTGCGCGCGGATCTGGGCGAGCTGGCCGAGGAAGGCGTTGGTCAGCTCGACGGTCTGCTTGTCGGTGTTGTTGGTGCCGTTCTTCGGCAGGTTCGTCCGCCAGGCCCAGTAGGCCGCGGTCACGGCGGCCTCGGTGTTGCGCAGCAGGATCCAGGACTGGTCCCAGCGGTAGAAGGCGTGCAGACCGGTGAGCACCGCGATGACCATGCCCGCGAGCGAGACGACCGTCGCCTTGGCCGGATAGTCCAGGTTCGTCAGAACCGGCAGGCCGGCACCGACCAGGATGATCAGGATTCCGCTCAGCCGGTGGTACACGCGGTGCCAGCCCGCCCGGGAGTCGTAGTACGCGCGCAACCGCACCGCGTACTCATCCGCCGCTGTCACCAGCCCCTTGCCGTCGATGTCCGGCCCCGTCTTGGGAAAGGGTTGCTTGAAGGCCACGCGTTACCCCCTCAGGTTCGAGCCCGGAGCCTACTGACTGCCGCAACCGGACCAACCTCACGCCCCACGTGACGATCCAGGCGACCCACATCAGCCAGCCCGTCAGACCCAGCAGGCCAAGCGGGCCTGCATGGTCGATGACCAGCGGCGTGAGGGTCGCCGAGCTGAACATGAACACGGCCGATGTCAGGCCCAGGATGCCGTGCCAGGGCCGGATGAAGCCTGCCCGCAGACCGCTGACGGACAGGCCCACGAGTGCGATCGCCAGGAACGTGCCGTTGAGGGTGAACAGTGCGTCGTGCAGGGCCCACAAGGCGCCGTCGGGGCTGTTGGTGAGGGCGAGCCGGAGCGCGATCACGCCTGCGAACGCGGCGTTCTGCAGGAGCAGACCGGCGAAGCCGACGAGAGCCCAGCCGCGTTCGGACTGCCAGAGCGCGCAGAGCGCGCCCGCGCCGAAGATCGTGGCCAGGACCCAGGCAGCGGGAGCAAGCGCGGAGGCGAGGCCGACGAGGCCTGAGTTCGTGGTGAAGAAGGCGGTGACTTCGGCGATTTCAGTGCCGGTCAAGGGAAAACCGGCCGGCACTACGATCGCGTTGCCAAGAACGATCATGATGGCGAAGCCGATGGCGGCGACGCCCCCGACCTGGACTATATTGAGTTTACGCGTCATATATTCAATATAAGCAGCGGAAGAGGTTGCTGGCAATGAGCGAACGACGTCAGTACGACTCGTTGCGGCGCACTGTGCAGGCACAGGAGACGCGTGCGGACATCGCGCGTGCGGCACGCAAGCTGTTCGTCGAACAAGGTTGGGCGGCGACGACCGTGCGGGACGTGGCGCGTGAGGCGGGTGTGTCCGTGCCGACGGTCTACGCGGCGTACACCAACAAGACCGGGCTGGCCATGGCGTTGGCCGACGCCGCCGACCTGACGGCCGACGGCGCCAAGCTGCTCGAAGAACTCGAAGCCGCCGGCCCCAGAGAGCAACTGGCGGCAATGGCCGGCTATGACAGGCGGCTGTTCGATCGAGCGGGCGACATCATCCTGCTCGTACGCAACGCGGGACCTGAACTGGCCGCGATGTACCTGGAGGCACGCAGACGCGGCGACGAGACCCGTATCCAGGTCTTCTCGTCGTGGCCGGCTGGTGTCCTACGCCATGACCTGGAAACGTCGGTCGACGTCTATGCCGCGGTGTGCAACATCGACGTCTACACAACGCTCACCACCGAACGCGGGTGGGAGCCTGACCGGATCGAACAGTGGTGGAGCCGGATGCTCGCCCGTGAACTCCTGGGTGGCAGCGCCTAGCCGAAGTGGTCCGGGTGCGGCCCGACCCGGGAGTCGTTGTGCATCTCCGAGAGGGCCAGCACGTCGTCCTCGGCGAGTTCGAAGTCGAACACGTCGATGTTCTCCCGGATCCGGGCCGGCTGCACCGACTTGGGGATCACGACGTTGCCCAGTTCCAGGTGCCAGCGCAGGATCACCTGGGCCGGGGTCTTGCCGTACTTCTCGGCCATCAGGCCGATGCTCTCGTCGGTGACGAGCCTGCCCTGCGCCAGCGGGCTCCACGCCTCGGTCACGATGCCGTGCTCGCTGTGGTAGGCCCGCAGGTTGTCCTGGATCAGGTTCGGGTGCAGCTCGATCTGGTTGATCGCCGGCACTGTGCCGGTCTGCTCGCTCAGCCGGCGCAGGTGCGAGATCTGGAAGTTCGACACCCCGATCGCCCGGACCCGCTCATCGGCCGCGAGCTTCTCGAACGCCTTCCACGTCTGCACGAAGTCCCCGCGCGACGGCGCCGGCCAGTGGATCAGGAACAGGTCGAGGTACTCCAGTCCCAGCCGCTGGAGACTCTCGTCGAACGCGGTGATCGCGGCGTCGTAGCCCAGCGCGTTGTGCCACAGCTTCGTGGTCACGAAGAGCTCTTCACGCGGCACACTGGACTGCTTGAGGGCCTCGCCCACGCTCTTCTCGTTGCCGTAGATCGAAGCCGTGTCGAAACTCCGGTACCCGGCCTCAAGCGCGGTCTCGATCACCTCGCCCACGACAGTGTCGTGCACGAGCGCGACCCCGAAACCGACCTGCGGAATGGACACGCCGTTGTTCAACTGAACGGCAGGAACCTCGCCCATCAAAGAACAGCCTCCGGATCGCATCGCACAACGACCCCGGATGGTAGTGGTACACCACCGCCATCCCCGGTTCGGTCCCACCGAGACACCCCGGCCCTGCGCAAACACCCATGCGCACAGTGCCGGGACAGGCCTCGTCAGACCGGTTCGGCGGTGCGCACCCGCTTGCGGCCCGGCGTCCACCAGTTGAGGTTGCCGAGCATCGCCATCGTGGCCGGGACGAGCAGGCACCGCACGACGGTCGCGTCCACGGCGATGGCGACTGCCAGGCCGACGCCGAACATCTTGATCGTCGGGTCGTTGTTGGGCACGAACGCGAGGAAGACCCCGACCATGATCGCGGCCGCCGCGGTGATCACCCGGCCGGTGCCGAGCAGGCCCTCGCGGACCGATCGCAGGTTGTCCCCGGTCCGCTTCCAGCGCCGCTGGACGTCGCTGAGCAGGAAGACCTCGTAGTCCATCGACAGGCCGAACAGCAGCGCGAACAGCATGAGCGGCACGAAGCTCGGAATGGGCACCGGACCGGAGAGCCCGATCCAGGTCACACCCCATCCCCAGGTGAACACTGCCGTCAGCACGCCGTAGGCGGCCCCGATGGAGATGAAGTCCATGACGGCCGCTTTGAGGGCGAGCAGCGGTGCCCGGAAGGCGAACAGCAGGACCGCGACCGACAGCAGCAGCACGACTCCGATGACGAGCGGCAGCTTGTCGGTGACCCGATCGGCGAGATCCACCCGGGCGGCGGTGCTGCCGCCGACGTGCACGGTCATGCCCGGCACGGACTGGCTGCGCAGGCGATGGACGAGGTCTGCCGTCGCCGGGTCACCGCCTGAGGTCGAGGCGATCACCTGGACCGTGACGACCCGACCGTCCCCGGACGGCGTCGTCGGCCCGACGGCGGCCACCCCCGGCTGGGCCCACACCATCGCCACTAGCGGGGGCACACGGGAATCCTGGGCGCCGGTGACCGGCGTCGGCAGTTGGCCGAGCACCGTGAGCGGCGTGCCCGCGCCGGGGCCGAATGCCGCCGAGATGGCGTCGTTCGCCTGACGGACGGCAGTGGCCTCCGGCGAGGACCCGGCGTCCAGTTGGCCGAGCCGCAGGTCGGTCGCTGGTGCGGCGAGCAGGACCAGCAGCACGACCGCGGACCCGCCGGCCAGCCAGGGCCGTCGAGTCACCCGGTCGGCCTGGCGTGCCCAGAAACCACCGGAGCCGGTGCGGCGGGCGAGCCGGTTGTAGAGCCTCCCGCCGCGGGCGAGCGGCCCTCCGGCGAGCGAGGTCAGTGCGGGCAGCAGCGTCAGCGCGGCGAGAACGGCGAACAGGACCGCGATCCCGCAGGTCCAGGCCAGCGTCTGCAGCAGCGGCACCTCGGTCAGGCTCAGCCCCGCGAGCGCGACCGCGACCGTCACACCGGCGACGACCACCGCCGTGCCGGAGTCGGCGGCCGCGCGTTGGATGGCCCGCGACACCGTGAGGCCTGAGCGTGTCAACGTGCGGAACCGGCTGAGCAGGAACAGTGAGTAGTCGATGCCGACGCCGAGGCCGACCATGAGGGCCAGGGTGGACGCCTGAGCCGGCATCGAGGTCAGGTTCCCGGCGAGCCCCACGATCTCCAGCGTCGCGAGCACCGAGAGCGCCGCGGACAGCAGCGCCAGCGCCGCACCGACAAGGCCGCCCAGCGCGAGGAAAAGCACGAGGGCGGCCAGGATCAGGCCGAAGAACTCGTTGCCGGTGTTGCCCGAGCCGTCGATGACCTGGGCGAGCGCCCCGCCGGGAAGTACTCGCAGGCCGGCGTCGGCGGCGGGCTTGGCGGCTTCGATGACGGCGTGTGCCATGGCCTTGGTGAGCTCCGCGCGGCGGACGTCCAGCCCCACCGTGAACCAGCCGGTGCGGCCGTCCGCGGACAGCGACCCTTCCTGCGGTGAGGGTGGTTTCACCGTCGTCACGTGCTCGGCTCCCCAGAGGGAGGCCGCTGTCGCCACCAGGGTCCCGTCGTCCAGCCGCCCGTCCCGGGCCACCACGATCACGGTCCCCGAGGTGAGCGGTGTCGCCGAAGACGCCGTCAGATCCCGCACGAGCTGGGCGTCGGTACCCGGCAGACTCACGTCGTTGTCCGTCGGCGTGCCGATCACTCGCGCCGTCATCACCAGTGCCAGCACCAGCAGCACCCACGCGCCGATCACGACTAATCGATACCGGACGCACGTCCGGCACACCGCCGCGACGGCCCGAGCCGCTCTTTCCCCCAGAACCATCGCGGCAGCATAGCCACGCAACCCCAGCTACAGCCGTCGGAGGCTGGGACAGTCCTTGTTATCGCTAACAACCATCGTTGTGCGCGACTGCGATACGCCTGCTGGATTGCAGTAGGCGACAACGTTATTGCCAGAGAGCCGGAACGTCCCGCATAGTGTTAGCGCTCACTTTCCGGTGCCTATCAACGTTGCAAGGAGCCGGTCCATGCGCAAGCTGGTTGCCGCGTGCGCGGCACTCGCCGCCTTGTCAGGTGCTGTCGCCGTCCCCTCGGTGGCTCTGGCTGCCGGCCCCGCGCCGCACTACCTGATGACCGCGTTCACCAACAGCAGCGAGTCGAACATGTATGTCTACGACTCGGCGAACGCGACGAACTTCACGCAGGTCAGGGCGAACGCCTATACGCCGCCGTCGGGCCTGATCCGGGACCCCAGTGTCGTCAGGCATACCGACGGCTACTACTACATCGTCTACACCACGAACTGGACGGGCGACACGATCGGCTTCGCGCGCAGCGCCGACTACGTGAGCTGGACGTTCCTGCGCAACGTCCGGGTCGGCCTCAACGGCGCCACTGGCAGCACTTGGGCGCCGGAGTGGTTCAAGGACACCGACGGCAGCGTGCACGTGATCTTCTCGGCGTCCACGACGGGCACCGCGGGGCAGTTCCGGCCGTACCGGATCACCGCGACGAACTCGGACCTGTCGGCGTGGACCAGTCCGGTCGCGCTCGGCATCCCGGCCAACTACATCGACAGCTTCGTGGTCAAGTCCGGGACCACGTACCACAACTTCCTCAAGAACGAGACCACGAAGTACATCGAGCACGCCACCGCCACATCGCTGAGCGGCCCGTGGACATTCGCCGGGACGGGCAACTGGGCAGGCTGGGGCTCAGGTCTGGAAGGCCCCGCAGTCGTGCGGCTGCCCGATGGCCGCTGGCGGATCTACTTCGACCAGTATGGCCAGCGACGGTACTTCTACACCGACAGTGCGAACCTGAACTCCTTCGGCGCCAAGGTGGAGCTGCCCGGCCTGTCCGGAACCGCCAGGCATTTCACGGTTCTACGCGAGGACTCCGGCGACAACACAGCTGTGCCAACGGGTAACCGCTCCCTGCGTTCGGCCAACCTCCCCGACCGGTACGTCCGGCACCGTGACAACCTGGCCTATGTCGAGCCGGTGAGCTCGTCCAGCAGCGCCGCGGCTCGCCAGGACGCGACGTTCACCATCGTGCCCGGTCTGGCGAACGGCAACTGTTACTCGTTCCGGTCGGTGAACTTCCCTGACAGGTACCTGCGGCACTACGCATTCCGCGTCCGGCTGGACACCAACACCGGCGACACGGTGTTCGCCCGCGACGCCACGTTCTGCGGGCGTGCCGGTCTCGCGGGCGGCGGCACAACGTCGTTCGAGTCCTACGCGCACCCTGGCCGCTACCTGCGTCACTACAACTACGAGGTACGCGTCGACTGGCGCACGTCCGACACGGCTTTCGCCCAGGACGCGTCGTTCACCGTGTCCACACCGTTGGCCTGAAAGGAAAGTCGATGAAGAATCGGCTGGCCGTACTGGTGCTGGCTGTCATCGCCTTCGTCGCGGGTCTGCCCGTGACGCAGGCGGCCGCCTCACCCGCGGTGCGGTACACGAACCCGATCGCGGAGCGGCGTGCCGACCCGCACATCGTCAAACACACCGACGGCTACTACTACTTCACCGCCACTGTCCCGGAGTACGACCGGATCGTCCTGCGCCGCGCGACCACAATCCAGGGCCTGTCCACGGCACCGGAGACAGTGATCTGGCGCAAGCACTCCAGCGGCGAGATGGGCGCCCACATCTGGGCGCCGGAGATCCACTTCGTCAACGGCAAGTGGTACGTCTACTTCGCCGCCGGCCGCGCGGACGACATCTGGCGCATCCGGATGTACGTACTGGAAAGCTCCAGCGCCAATCCGCTGACCGGGACATGGACCGAACGCGGGCGAATCACCACCCCTTGGGACACTTTCTCGCTCGACGCCTCGACATTCGTCAACAACGGCGTGCGATACCTGATCTGGGCGCAGCAGGAACCGGGTATCTCCACGAACTCCAACCTCTACATAGCACGCATGGGTGCGAATCCATGGACGATCACCGGCCAGACAACCCGGTTGACCGTGCCCACCCTGGCTTGGGAGACCCGTGGGTACAAAGTGGCCGAAGGCCCGACGGTCCTGCAACGCAACGGCAAGGTTTTCCTCACCTACTCCGCCAGCGCCACCGACGCGAACTACTGCCTGGGCATGCTGACCGCGCCTGCATCGGCGGACCTGCTCAACGCGGCATCGTGGACGAAAAGCGCCAACCCTGTCTTCGTGAGCAACGCCGCGACCAGCCAGTACGGCCCCGGCCACAACTCGTTCACAGTCTCCGAGGACGGCCAAAGCGACATCATGGTCTACCACGACCGCAACTACCGCGACATCTCCGGCGACCCACTCAACGACCCGAACCGCCGTACCCGCGTGCAAAAGGTCTACTACAAAGCCGACGGCACCCCGGACTTCGGCATCCCAGTGCCAGACGGCCCAACCCCAGCCCGCCTCAAGTCGTACAACGCCACCGACCGTTTCGTGCGGCACTGGGACTTCCGGGCGAAACTGGAACCCAACGTAACCCCGCTGGCCGACTCCCAGTTCAAGCCGGTGACCGGCCTTACCGGCTCAGGCACAGTTTCGTTGGAGTCAACCAACTTCCCGGGTTACTACCTGCGGCACCGTAACTTCGAGCTGTGGGTCGAGCGCAACGACGGCAGCACCCAGTTCCGCAACGACGCGTCGTTCACCCAACGGCCCGGCCTCGCCAGCAGCTCAGCCGTGTCATTCGAATCGCTCAACAACTCCGGCTACTACATCCGGCACAGCAACGGATTGCTTTACGTACAGGCCGTGACCGACGCGGCGGGACGAGCAGACGCAACATTCGTACTGGAGTGAACTAGCGTCCTTGTGTGACGGCGGTCAACTGCTCCACGAGGCTGTCGATCATGGCATCGGTGGACACCGGGTTGGTCAGGGCGTTGGCCAGATACTCGTGAATCGCGGCACTGACGTCGCCGTAGTACGGCGTGGCAGGGCGATTCCGCGAATTCTCCACACTTCGCCGGAGCACGTCGAGATAGGGAAACTGTTTCCGAAGCTCGGGATCCTCGTACAGCGCCGCCACGGCGGGCGCGAACCCGGCGGTCCTGAACAGGTTTCGCTGGTTCGTTTCGTCGGTGACGAACTTGATGAAATTGCGCGCTGTCTGCCGGTGTGTCGAGCAGTTGGAGACACCGAGGTTCCACCCGCCCAGCGCGCTCGGGCCGGGGAGGGTGGTCACGCCGAACTTGTCGGATACCGGCGATTTCGGGTCGGAGAGGCGCTGATAGACATAAGGCCAGTTGCGCAGGAACAAGGTGGAGCCGGTCTGAAACGCCTCCCGGCTGCGCTCTTCGGTGAACGTCAGCGCGGCGCGTGGAATCCACCCGTCCTCGAATCCGGAGGCGAGCATCTTGATGCCCGCTTTGGCCTGCGGGGACTGGATGATCACCGCGCCTTGCGGGCTCAGCACGTCGCCACCCTTGGCCCAGATGGCTTCCATCGCGTTGACGGTGAAACCTTCGTACCGGTTGAACTGGCCGACGTACCCGTCCTTGCCGTACTTCGGGGCGATCGTGCGGGCCTGCCGGATGAGCTGTTCCCAGGTCCTTGGTGGCTCGGTGTGTTCGGCGTCGAGCAAGTCCTTGCGGTAGTAGAGCAGGCCGGCATCGGTCCGCATCGGAATCGCCCACAGCCTGCCGTCCAGTGTCACGGCTTCGACCGGGCGTTTGAGGAACTTGTCCACCTGGAACTCATCGCGGTCGAGTGGCACCAGGTAGCCGGCTTTGGCGAATTCGGCCGTCCAGATGATGTCCATGGTGACCACGTCGTAGCACTGCGACGGATATTCAGATTGGTCTCCTGGCGCCAGGTCCTGTGCATGTGCCCGCAACTGAGCGCGGTGGGCATCGGTCGCGTCCGGCATCTCGATGAAGGTCACCTTCTCGGAGTAGTCGTGCCGCCTGTTCCACTCGTTGACCAGTTGCTCGATCTGCTTGCCGAAGCTGGTGTCGTGCCCATCGACGAAGATGATCGGTCCTCTGTTGTCGAACGGGTCGGGCGGCGGGGGCGCACAGCCGGCCAGGACGAGCAGGATCGCCGCACCGAGGCCTGCCCACCACCGGCGCTGGAGGTCAGCCACCGTTCCCACCCCACAGTCCCGCCGCGACTGCATCGAGGGTGGTACCGATGTCGGCGACGCCACCGACCTCGTGGCACGCGCCACCAGTGGCCCGGACTATTTCCTGCCACTGGACCGAGGAGCAGACCGGCGTGCCGAACGCGATCATGAAAACCGGTACCGGCCGGCCGGAATGAAGAAGAAAGTCGACCAGTTCGGTGATCCCTTGCTCATTGCCGGTCCCGTCGGCGATGACAACGACGGCGTCCCGGGTGTCGCTTTGTGAGCCTCCGTGGATGCTGGCCACTGACTCGCGCAGCACGGGGTATAAGCGAGCGGGCCGGGATTCGCCTCGCAGTTGACGAATGCGTGCCCGGACTGTTTCCCCCCGGCTTGTCCCGTTGAGGTTGTCGGCCGAACCGCCCATGGGTACCACCTCCTGGTAGTCGGCTACACCAGCCACGTGACCACCGAAAGCCCATAGCCCGACGTCGTCCTTGTCACCGATCGAGCGCAAGGCCCGGCTGGCCGCATCCGCCGCCGCGGTGAGCCGCGTGCCACCGACATCGGGGAAGGGCTCGGACATGGCCGTGGACACATCGACCAGCAACAGCGCCCTGGCTGATCTCCTGGCGTCGTGGAACGCCTCGATCACCGCATTGACATCCACGACGCCCAGCGGCAGTTCCGTCGGCCGGCCTGGCGGCGCACCGTCGAACGGTGCGATGTCGCCATTGCGATCGCGGAACCGGGCGCGGCGCAGCTCGTCCTGCGCTCTGGGCCCGACCAGGAAGTCGAAGAACTGCCGGACGACAATCTGCCGCCGCTCGTTCACCGGCCGGTTGTTCCAGTTGATCACAACGAACGGATGGTCGAGGTAGGGCGTGCCCTCCGTGGGATAGGACAATGTCAACTGGGAACCGGCCGGTCGCTGTCCCGGCGGGCAGGTCGTGCCGAGCGGACTGCCCATGTTGAAGTCCGATGCGGCCTTCTCTGAGACCAGCACGGCCGTGTCGACCGGCGCAGCACTCGGATTGTCCATGCGGTGCCGCAACGAACACAACATCGTCTGGCTCTCCGCGTCACTGGCGGCAATCGACCGTTCGACGCCGTAAAGTACCGGGGGTGTGCCCGTGGCCGTAAGTGCCGGCGCCGTCAGCTCCCGGCCGAACGCCGCCGAATAGAGAGCGATCGTCGCGAGCAGTCCCGTACCAGAGGAAACCGGACTCGGCCGACGGAAACCGGCGCCTGCCTGATCAGAAGGCGAGAGTCTCGCGGCCCCGAGCAACTGCTGCCAGCTGTGTGGCTGTGCGGCCGCGGACACTGTCGCTTCACGCGGTTTCGACGTGGCCAGCACCAGCGGTGAGCTTGCGATCGACCCCCAGTTGTCCAGCGTGACATCCGTACGCTGGTTGCGCCCCAACGCCATTCGGGCAGCCTCGAACTCCCACCGCGAATCCGGCAACAACACGTGCGGTTCAGGACCCATGTCCCGTATGTCGTCGCGTCCCGACCAACCACGGCCGATCGCCGCGATCAGCAGATCGGCCGATGTCACCACGGTGACATGGACGCTCACCTCTTTGCATCGATGCACGTCGTCCTGCAGCCAGGACCGCCTTTCGAACAGGGGCACCAACTTCTGGATGACCGGTGCTTTCTCCGCCGACACACTGAGGTTGAGCTGCACCGGCTCGTGACAGTCGTAATCCGGCGGAGCGGCCGCGAGCACGTTGCCCCCCACTACACCGACCAGCAACAACACCATGAACAACACAAGACGTGACGACCGGCCGACGCGCACTCGCCTCTTGTCATGGCGGGCGCCGTCACTACGGTCGCGTACCGTCTCGCGTACCCCGGCGCCAGGCACAACATGGTTGTCCGGCAGGCAGACCCAGGCGTCTGTGGTCGTCTCCTTCTCGGAAATCCGGGCCTTCCAGTAGATATCAGGGTTGGCCGCCGGGTAGTTCACGACGACGTTCTCAAAGAACTCCGTCGACGTGATCAACGCGAGGACACCGTGGGAGCCGGCCAGAGCCTTCTTCAGGACAGCGGAGTTGAGCAGCCGGAAGGCGAAAACCACTGCCGGGGCGGAGACCCCGTGTTTGTCGTGCTCTACTTCGCCGACGTGCACCACGATGCGCAGCCGAATACGCGCGCCAACGTCAGCCCCTGCATTGTGTTCGCGCAGACGTGCCGCCAGTTCGTTGGGCAGGCACTCCACAAGCCGGCTGTTGGGCACTTCTGGCGGAACGAGGATCAGCACACCGTCGCCTCTGTCCTCGTTGTAACACCGTTCCCATCGCATTCCGCACTGTGCGAACGCAGCTTGCACCGACGCGTACAAACCCGTACGCACCACACCCTGATGCCAGAGGTCCCGGCCGCCAAACCCCTCTACGTCCACTGCGATGATCGTGTGGTACATCGCCGCTCGCTTCTGTCAGCGCGGACACAACACCCACGTGCGCACATTGGGATGCATGAGTCTATGACGAGCAAGCCCCGCCGGATGAGCGAATCGCGATCGCGGAATGGACAATTCATGTGCATGGTCAGTCCGTGAAGACGTTCAATCGACCAGGCCGTCACATCGCGTGCTGTGTCCCCAGGACCGGATCAGGTGAGGTGTTTGCGGATTTCGGTGAAATCGGCGTCGGTGAGGCCGGTGCGGGGGTTGATCGGGATCAGGCTTGTCGGCAGGCCGGCGCGGGTGGCCAGGAATTCGTCGCGGGCGCTTGGGTACATGGCGAAGTCGTCGTCGAGCCAGATGAGGGGGCGGTGCTGGGCGTAGGTGGCGACGGCGGGGAATTTCCAGGCGGGGCCGGTTTCGCCGAACTGGATCACGGGCAGGCTGGGCAGGCCGATCGCGGGGGCGACCATGGTGTTGGCCTTGTGTTCCCAGGTGGTGGCCCAGACCAGTTCGGCGGGGCCTGCGGCTTGCAGGAGAGATCGGCCGTGGGCCGGGTTGAGCCACATCCTGAGTGGGTGGCGGCGGCTCCAGCCGGCGAGTCTGAATTTGTGCTCGAGGTAGCCGGGTGGTTTCGCGTCGGCTTTGGCGGCGAAGGGGTTCAAGGGGCCGTCGATGTCGAGGAGCAGGAGGGGCCGCACAGGCTCTATGGTGCCAAAGGTGGAGATTCTTCGGGCGGATGTTGTTGTGGTGGGGCTGGGGGCGTTCGGGTCGGCTGCGTTGTGGCGGTTGGCTCAGCGCGGCCTTGACGTCGTCGGGGTCGAGCGGCATGGGGTTGGGCATGAGCATGGGTCGTCGCATGGGGAGACGAGGTTGTTCAGGGTTGCCTGTATGGAGCATCCGGGGTTGGCGGCTGTTGCGACGAAGTCGTTGGAGTTGTGGACTGAGCTGGGGCGGGACACGGGGGAGACGCTGGTCAGGCAGACGGGGTGCCTGAATGTGGGGGCGCCGGACAGCCAGACGGTCCAAGGGCCGTTGAAGGCGGGTGTGCCGGTTGACTTGCTGACGCATGAGCAGCTGGTGGCGCGGCAGCCGCAGTATGCGGGGCTTCGGCCTGATGATGTGGCTGTGTGGGATCCGGGGGCGGGGATCTGTTATCCGGAGCGGAATGTTCGGGCTCATGTCAAGGCGGCGCAACGGCTTGGGGCGCGGATTTACCTTGAAGAGGTTGTTGAGGTGGATGGGGCCACTGTGCGTACTCAGGGAACCGAGTTCCGCGCCGGGAAAGTCGTGGTCGCGGCCGGTGCGGGTTTGAGCGGGTTGGTCGGAGGGCTGCCCTTGGTTCATCGGCCGACGCCCTTGAACTGGTTCGCGCCGAAAGAGGAATTCACGCTACCGCGCTTTCCCGCGTTCATCTGGGATCGGCCCGAAGGGGGATTGTGGGGCCACGGTTCCGATGAGGGATACGCCGTCAAGATCGGCGTCCACCCGGAGACGATGGACATCGAAGGGGTTGTGGCGCAAGCGTTTCCGGGTCTTGATCCGAAGCCGGTCAAGGTTGTGCCGTGTCATGTCACGGATTCGCCGGACGGGCAGTTTCTTCTCGGCGGGATCGACGAGAATGTGATCATCGCGGGTGGCGACAGCGGTCACGGGTTCAAACACGCCGCGGGGATCGGTGAGCTGCTCGCGCAGATGGCGACTGGTGAGAATCCCTACTGCGCGGTGGATTTCCTTGACCCGGCCAGGTTTCGCGGGTCGTCGAGCAACGGCTGAAAGGCGAGCTCGGCCGCACCCAGCAACATCGCGTCAGGGAGTTCGCCGGGAGTGATGGGGACGGCCGCCAGGTCGGCGAGGAAGGCGCGCTCGCCGAGTTTGCGGCGGACTATGTCGGGTTCGAGCGAGTACAACGTCCCCAGGGTTCCGCCGAGCACGATCCGGTCGGCGTCCACGATGTTCGCGAGGCTGCCGAGGCCGACCGCGAGCCGCGTGTTGACCTGCTGGACGGCCGCCATGACCTCGGGCGTGGGAGAGTCCAGCAACAAGGCCACTTCGGCGGCGATGGACCGCAGTGGGATGTCGAGCGACAGTAGTCGCAGCAAGGCCCGGTGATCCGCCTCGACTTCGAGGCAACCGGTTGAGCCGCAAGGACATTGCGCGCCCGCGGGGTCCACGGTGATGTGGCCGGGCTCGATGGCGTAGCCGTGCGCACCGAGAAACAGCCGTCCTTGGCTGACCACGCCACCGCCGAGGCCCACGTTTCCGGTGGTCAGGTACAGCAGTTGGGAAGCGCCACGGCCGGCGCCGTGCCGGTATTCGGCGATCGCGGCGAGGTTGGCGTCGTTGCCGATCGCCAGCGGCAACGACAGATGCTCGGATAGCAATGAGTGCAACGGCAAACCGGGCCAGCCCAGGTGCAGGGCGGCCGCCGCGTAACCATCGGCACTCCGAACGGGTGAGGACACGGCCACCCCGTAGCCGAGCACGTTGTGTCCTTTGTGGGCGTGGGACGTCATGAGCGCGCAGAGCTCGTCCAGCGCCTCGAGCGGCTGCAGGTCCGACAGGGGGAGTGCGGACCGCGACAGGATCTGGCCGCCGAGCCCCACATTGGCGACCGTGAATGTGTCCGGCTGGATCTGCGCCGCCACGACCGTCGGCGCTTCCGAGGCCAGAATCACCTGATGTGATGGACGTCCGCCGTCGGTCTTGCGGCCGCTGCGATCGATCCGGATCAGGGACCGATCGGCCAGTTCCCCGAGCAGGTAGCCCATCACGCTGCGGCCCACGCCGAGCCGGTCGGTCAGCTCGGCGCGACTTGCTGTGCCGCCGGACACATGCAATGCGAGCAACAGCTGCCCAAGAGTGTCCTTCGGCGCTTGTGTCCCGCCGCCCATGACGCGTACTGTAACGTTTGTACAGACACTGTACAAACTAGGGGTGCACTTGACTGTCCTTGGCCTGCTCGCCGGCGCACTGACCACGTTCAGCTTTCTGCCCCAGGTGTGGCGGACGATACGAACGCGCAGCGCGCGTGACCTGTCATGGGTATGGATCGTGATGATGAGCGTGGGCATCGGCGCCTGGCTCGCCTACGGCATCCTCGGTGACGACCTGCCGGTCATCGTCGCCAACGGCATCACGCTGTTGCTTGTGGCGACCCTTGGTGTGCTCAAGGCGAGCCAGGAAAAGATCAGTACTGCCAGTTGAGGCCGCTGCCGCCGTACTGCTCGATCGGGATCGCCTCGGCGCCCGGGGGCAGCCGATCGGTGTAGAGCGTGCCGTGCAGGTGGTCGATCTCGTGCGCGACGAGGCGGGCGACCCCGCGTTCGAAGATCGTGATCTTGCGGTGCCCGCTCAGGTCCTGGTGTTCCACGTGCAGGACAAGCGGCCGGGGGACGAGCCCGCGCACGTCGAAGAACGACAGGCAGCCTTCGTACTGCTCGTCGTGGTGGGCGCCGTTCTCGATGATTCTGGGGTTCAGCAACATGATCACGTCGTCGCTGCCCGGCGGGAACACGATCGAGGCTGCCCGGTCGATCCCGATCTGGTTGGCTGCCAAGCCCATTCCCTTACCGAAGGTGTGCGCGTGCGCCACCCGTTTGGCGGCAGACACCAGCTCCGCGATCACCCGTTTGGCGTCTTCGGCTTCTTCGGGCAACTGGAAGGGTTTGGCCGCGCGGTGCAGGATCGGGTCGTCGGACTGCACGACACCGAGCGAACGCATGACCTGGCTTGGCTTTTCGGTCGGCTCGACCCGGGTGGGCGGCCGTTGCCGGAAATGCCACTCCAACCGGTAGCGGGCGTGCATCGGAGGTTCCTCCGTCGTCCACGAGAAGATCCGCCGGTTGCCGGCCCGCTGCTCGTCGATCGCGGTGCGAAACGGCATTGACTCGGCGGTCATCGAGGTGTGCAGGCCCCATACCGCGGGGTCCAGGTGGTCGGGAAAGTCCAGCCGGACCGACAGAAGCGAGGTGGGCAGCCGGACCGCGCGCTGAAACCAGTTGCCCCACTTGTCGTCCTGTACCGAATAGGTGTACTCGATCCACGCGCTTTGCCCGGGGTACAAGGGGAAATGGCCGCTGTCGTTGGCGAACTGCAGCCACACCTCCTTGAAGGCGTCCCGGTCGTGCTGGGCCACCCAGCGCATCGTCTCCGAGCGGTCCTCGCCGTACCAGGCCTGCAGATCCAGTTCCTCCCAGGTCAGCGGCCGGTCGCGGTAGAGCTGGTTGGACAGGTCCGGATCACCCGGAAAGCGGTCGACCGAGATCCGGATCATGTACCGGGTGATCGGCTCGGAACCGTTGTTCACCAGTCTGCGCCGCATGATCGCGCGGTACACCCGTCCGTCGTAACGCAGTTCGGCGTCGTCGTGCTCGACGAACAGGCTGCCCGCAGACGGTTCTGGCACCCGTTCGGCGTACGTTGGCCGTACGACAACTGGTCTGTGCGCCTCGTGCTCACGCCACGCACGGCGTAGGGCACCGCCTGCGTTGAGCGCGTCGTCAGCTGCCTTTGCGAACTCGCGTGACGGCCGTTCGTGCCCGCTCTCCACCTTGGAGACGTACGAACGGCTGTACCCCATGGCAACGGCCACGGCTGTACGCGACATGCCGCGCACCTCCCGCCATCGCCGCAGTTCCCCGACGAAGACGTCTTGATGCGCAGGCGAGTCCTCATCCTGGGTCGCCATGCTGCCTCCCACACCCGGCTGACCGTGAGTACGCGTGAGCGCGCCGTGAGTAGCTCTCAGTCTTCCATGAGATGCCCGGTCGCTGGTGTCCTCGTACTTGAGATGTAGCACAGAAGGGGCTGATCGAGTGCAGAACACGACGAGTACAGGGACCACGAATCCAGTGCCGTCGCGCGGCAAGGGACTTGTCATGAGCAAGCGCGCGCGCAGTGCCCGGCGGCTTGCGAGCCTGCTGACCAGCAAATCCGGGACCTATGTCCGGGTTTACTACGACCGACAGATCCGTAGGTACCGGGTGGTGTGGACCAACGGGCCGGATGCCGCCCAGATGTTCACCTTCGCGGTTCAGGCAGCCGGGGATGTGCCTGAACTTGACGTCGCAACCCTGTTGTGGGACCGGGGCACGACGAACAACAACCACCACAGATAGAGACCCGTCGACCGGACGGCGCATCGCGGCAGGACGCCTGTGTCCAAGAAGCTGATGCCGCACCCCTCCCGACACGTCGGCCGGTAGGCGTGCCGTTCCGGATACAGGCCCGACAGCCCCCGTGCCTGCCATCCGGAACGGCGACCACAACTTCTCTCACACGGGATAGCGGATCAGCGTGCGCATCTTCTCCGGCGCGTCGGTCCGGGGGCGTGTCAGGTAGATCTCGTGGTGTCGTCCGGTGATCCGCCGTCTGGCGGCGGAGACGAACTCCATCAGCCTGGCGATGGTGGCCGGTTCCTCGCTGTACGGGCCGTGATGCAGGATCTGCGCGCACGTGCCCTCTTCGAACCGCTCGAAGCGCACGCCGTCGATGGGCCTTTTCCGTTGTGCCTTCGCCATGGCCGCTGTGACGATCTCCTCGGTCACCTGCGCCGGCTGCATGATCATCATGGTCCAGCACCAGGCGGACCGGTCGCCTGTGGTGAAAACATCGTGATCGGGCGCCCACCACTGGCCCTGCAACGGCGGCACGGAGTACTCCACAGTCGGTTTCAGCGCGAACCGGATGCCGTACGCCACCGCGTACAGCGCGGACACCGCTGCCGCGTATTCCGCTGATTCGGGCGCGCCCTTGCCGTCGACCATGAGGTACGGCAACGAAGGCACCTCGATGATCGCGGGTTCTCTCTTGCCGGAGAACAGCTCTTTGAAGTCCTTCTTGAGATCAGTCATGGGATTGCTCCAAAGGGATGATGAGCCGGGTGACGAGTTGCTCCGGCGCCGAGGTGTCCGGCCCTGCCAGGTAGCCCTCCCGGGCCGGTCCGGCCGGGCGGTGGCCGCGCTCGTAGATCCAGGCGAACAGGCCCTGGTAGGCCAGGGTGAGGTCTTCGTAGGGCCCGACATGCGTGGTCATCGCGACGAGCCCGGCAGGCAGCAGTTCGACGTCCCCGGGCGCGTCGGTTTCCACACCCGCGGCGATGGCGAGCCGGTCCGTGTCGATGTCCAGCGGGAAGATTCCCCAAACGGGTGGTTTCCAGTTCGACTGGACAACAGACATGACCGACTGGATGCACTGCCCGGTCGCCGCGCCGATTTCCGCTGGCGCACAGGTGGTTCGTGCCACGACAAGACGCCGTGACGGTTCATGCGTGAGTGTGACCTCCTGGCGTAGCAGGCCTTCGTCGAGCAGACGCGTCAGCGCACGTGCGGTGCGCCTGCGGTGCTCGATCTCGGCCTCGACCCTGGCCAGGTGCGCCGCCAGCGTCTTCGGCACGCTGTCCTGGTCGGACATGATCTCGGCGATCTCCGGCAACGGCACGTCCAATGTGCGCAGCAACGCGATCGCCAGCGCCTGACGCGCCTGCGCGGGGGAGTAGTACCGGTAGCCCGTGCCCGGGTCGACCACGGCCGGTGTCAGCAGCCCGAACTGGTCGTAGTGGCGCAACTGCTTGGTGCTCAGCCGGCACATCCGGGCGAACTCACCGATCGGCAACAGGTTCACGGCGATCATGGTCAGCCTTCCCACAGTGGCAAAGTCAAATCCGTGGCTAACCTGGTCGGGTGAACGAGTACCGCTTCGTCGCGCTCGGCGACAGCTTCACCGAGGGAGTCGGCGACCCGGGGCCCGACGGCACGTTCCGTGGCTGGGCCGACCGTCTCGCCGATCTGCTCGCCGACAGCCGGGGGCCGCTCAGCTACGCCAACCTCGCGGTGCGCGGCCTGACCACCCGCCAGATCCTCGAATCGCAGCTCGCGGCCGCGGTGGCGTTGCAGCCGGACCTGGTCACGGTGGTCACCGGGATGAACGACCTGATCCGGCCCAAACTCAGGATCCGGGAGACCGTGGCCGACCTGGACCGGATGGTCGGATCGCTCGCCGCGACCGGCGCCCAGGTGATCACGGCGACCCTGCCCACGCCCGCCCAGGGCACCCCGCTGCCGACACCACTGCGCCGTGAGCTGGTCAAGCGCCTGAATCTGTGGAACGCGTTCACCCGGCGCATCGCGCGTACGCACGGCGCGCTGTGCCTCGACCTCGCGATGATGATGCCGCCCGGAATCGGCGGCTGGAGCGACGATCGCCTGCATCCGGGCCCGGATGGTCACCGGGCGGCCGCTGAGGCCTGTATGGGCCTGCTGAACGGCTCTCCGCCCCGTCGGCTGGCGGTCACCGAGATTGTGGCGGCGGACCCGGGCGAACCGTCGTTGCGGGAGCAGTGGCGTTGGGCGCGTCAGTTCCTGGTGCCGTGGGTCAAGCGGCGGGTGCGCCGGGAGACCAGTTCCACCGGGGTGGTCGCGAAGTTGCCGTCGTACCTGACGATCAGGTCCTGATCATCACGCTGAGTTCTTTCAGCCATCGGCCGAAAGCAGCTGACCCAGCGCGCCGTCGATGCCCTTCGCCTCGGTCAGCGCGGACACCGTGCCGCCGGTCGACCGGGCCAGCTCGGTGATCTCCTGCCGGTTGGGATCCGGGCCGATGGCCACGAAACTGATCGGCAGTTTGCCGCGCGGCTGGCCCAGTTCCCTTAGCCGGTCACGGATCTGGGCGTAGGTCAGGCCACCGTCGTTCGGTCCGTCGGTGATCACCACGACCCGGTTGCGTTTGCCTTCGGCGTAGGCGTTGATCGCTGCCTGGTAGACCGCTTCGAGGCTGGTGTAGAGGTGGGTCGCGCTGGCAGGCGTGAGCGCGTCGATGCCCGCGTGCAGAGCCGGTCGCTGCTCGGCCACGGGAGCCGTTGGCGCCAGCCGTTTGTACGGTCTGTCGCCCTCGAGTTTCCGGGAGAACTCCCAGATTCCCAGGGAGCCCGCGGCCATCCGGTCGGTCATCCCGTGCAGAGCCTGTTTGACCCAGGTGATCCGGTTCTTGCCGTCGCCGCCGTTGCCCAGCATCGAGCGGGAGACGTCCACGAGCACGGTGACGACCTGCCCGCCGTCGGCGGCGTTGGTCCAGGTCGCCGAGATCTGCTGGGTGGTGGTCGCGTCGGCCGGGACCAGGCTGGTTGTCGCGCTGTCCCAACGGATTCCGGGCGCGTCACGCGGGTACGCCACACCGCCCGCGGCCCGCAGTCCGGCACGGTTGAACGCCTGCTGTTGCTCGGTCTGCTTGAGGAAATCCCGGAACTTCTGGGCTGCGCGCAGGAGAGTCTGGTCGTTGCCGGGCGTGGACAGCGCCACGAACGGGAAGTCCGCGGCCGGGCTGGGACCTCGCGCCGCGACTTCGTACAACGGCTTGCCGACCTGGGGTTTGCCGTCCATACCGAGGTTGCGGCGGTACAGGTCGACCTCGGTGACCGGGACGGCGCTGAACGGCGCGCCCTGCACCTTGCCGACCTTGCCCAGTTCCATCAGCGCGTCGATCGTGGTGGCCGGCACCGCACCCGGCCGGGAGGCCGCGAGCTGGGCCAGATTCTGTTGCACGGCAGGCAAAGTCAACGTCTCGACGGTGACCGGCCCGGCGCGTTGCGGGCTCGCCCCGGCGATCGCGCACTGGATGGCGAGCACGCTCGCGGCATTCGAGGCCGGGTCGGGCATCGCGACGCTGAACCTGCCCCACTCCGGTTTGCCGTAGCGGGCCCAGCCGTCGGGCACGGAGGTCAGCTCGGCGAGATCGCCGAAGAGGAAGGACTGCCCGTTGACCAGCGGCTTCATGGCTTCGTAGGGCACGGCCAGCACGACCGGGCTCGTCGCGACCGACTCCGCGGCGGTGACGACGAGTGCGTTGTCGGCCGCGGCGAGCCGGTTCACCCAGAAGGTCGACTCCGGCAGCCAGGCCTCCGGACGGACGCCCAGCGCGGATTGGTCCCAGTCGCCGGACAGACCGGCGAACACGCGGGGGGAGTCCAGCGCGGTGACCTCGACCCGGACGCAGCGGTCGTACACGACGGCTTTCTGCTGGTTCCAGGTTTTCGCGGCCTGATCGACCGCACCCGCGGCGCTCGGTGCCACCGCGACGTGCAGGACGGCGTCGCCTTGCGGGCACGCGTGACTCTGCGCGGCGGCCCGCTGGTCCAGGACGTGATCGATCCAGGCCCACCCGGCCCAGCCGAGCCCGATCAGTGCGACGACCCCCACCACCGCGAACGGCCATTTGGCAACGCCTCGCCGGACACTCGCCAGCGCGCGGTGCCGACCCATCGCCCTCCGCCTTCGCCAATTTCGCTGTCCGTATCGGCACCGTCCGTAGTCGGCATCCGATGCATCCGGCCTTAGTCAAGCGAAATTAACGCTAACAGCCGAAGGCTGGCGGTCAAGTTGAGTCACCGTGAGTACACGCACGGTTGCGGAAACTTATCCGATCGTTATCGCGGCCAGGCCAGCAACTGCGTGCAGAGTTCGATCAGCTGCTTGCGCAGCGGTGCGGCCCGGTCGGCGAATTCGGCCTGCTGACGCGCGTACGCGGCCCGTCCGGCGGGTGTCTCGATCGGCACAGGCGAGTAGCCCAGCGAGCCCAGGTCGTACGGGCTGGCCCGCATGTCGAGCTCACGCACGTCCGAAGCCAGTTCGAAGCAGTCGGCGAGCAGTTCGGAGGGCGTGAACGGCGCCAGCTTGTAGGCCCACTTGAACAGGTCCATGTTCGCGTGCAGGCAGCCGGGCTGTTCCAGGTCGATCTGGGTGGCCCGGGTGGGCTGCAGCTCGTTGCGGGGCCGGGCGGGTTCGGTGAAGAACCGGAAGGCGTCGAAGTGGCCGCACTTGATCGGCAGCGACTCGACCACGGCGTCCGTGCCCGACGAGCCCAGCCGCAACGGCCAGTTCTCATGACGGATCGCGCCGGGCTGCAACCGGTACACCATCGCCCATTCGTGCAGGCCGAAACAGCCCAGCCGAGGCGTCCGGGACAGCGTCGCGGCCAGCAGGTCGTGAACGAACTGCACGGACTCGCGCCGGTTCGGCGTGAGCGTCGCCCGGTCGAGCATCACGCCGTCGGGCGTCGAGACATACCCGGTCCAGTTCAGCAGGGCGTCCGCCGAAGGACCGTCGAGCGCCACGTCCGGGCCGGGATGCCAGCGCAGCAGCCGGGTCGGCCGGTACGAGTAGTAGCTGAACAGGAAGTCCAGCACGGGGTGTTTCTCGCCGCGTGCCTTGCGTTGCTGGTGCGGTTCGACCCAGCGCCGCATCCGGGCGGCATGCGCGTCGCGGCGCGCATGCCACTCCGGCTCGGCGAGAACGATCAGATCGGCCACGGGCTCATTATTCGCCGATGTGCGTGCTGTCCCGGACAGTGCCGACGTACTCCTCGACCAGGTCCTCCAAAGCCACGACCCCGAGCACGGTGCCGTCCTTGTCGACCGCCTTCGCGAGGTGGCTCTGTACACGCCGCAACGCCGCCAGCGCCTCGTCGAGACGCGTGTCAGCGGGCAGTTGCGGAAGACCGCGCACGCGCGCCCACGGAAGCGGCGTGTCCGCGTTCGCGCCCGCGATGTCGAGCACGTCCTTCACGTGTACGAACCCGTTGAGCCGACCGTCCGACAACCGCACTGGGAAGCGTGAGAACCCCGTCGCCGCGACGGCCGCCTCGATGTCGCCGATCTTCGGCGGGTACGGCACGGTTGTCAGCTCGTCGATGGGGACGAGCACGTCCGCGACCGTCCGCTCGGCGGAGGACAGTGTCTGCGTCAGCCGACGGTGTTCGAGGTCGTCCAGGAGACCCTCCCGGCGGGAGTCCGCGATCAGGCTCGCGAGCTCCTCCGGCGTGTACGAGGCCTCCAGTTCGTCCTTCGGCTCCACCTTCAGCAGCCGCAGGATGCCGTTGGCCATCAGGTTCAGCAGCGAGATGACCGGCCGGACCAGCCGGACCCAGGCGACCAGGAACGGCGTCAGCCAGACCGCCGTGCGCTCCGGCGCGGCGATCGCGATGTTCTTGGTGACCATCTCGCCGAGCAGTACGTGCAGCACGGACACGATCAGCAGCGCGATCGCGAACGCGATGCCGTGCATCAGCGCGGCGGGCACGCCGAGCGGTTCGAGCACCATCTCCAGGTAGTGCGCCACGGCAGGCTCGCCGAGCGCACCGAGCGCGATCGTGCACAACGTGATGCCGAACTGGGCACCGGCCATCATCATCGAGGTCCGCTCGGACGCACGGATCACCATCCGGGCCCGGTCCACACCACGGTCGGCCATCGCCTCCAGCCGGTCGCGACGGGCGCTGACCAGGGCGAACTCCGCGCCGACGAAAAACGCGTTCAGGCCGAGCAGCAGGATCGAGACGAGGATCGCGGGAATGCCGGTCATCGCGCACCTGCCTCGGCATGCGTGTCGGCGTCCGCCGTGCGGGTCACCCGCAGTTCGGCCACCCGGTGACGGTCCATCCGCATGACCGTGATCCGCCAGCCGCCGATGAAGACCTCGTCGTTGACCTCGGGGATCCGGCCGAGCCGGCTCAGCACGAGGCCGGCCACCGTCTCGTACTCGCCCTGCGGCATCCGGAAACCGGTCGCCTCGGCGAGTTCGTCGTCGCGTAGCAGGCCGGACACCATCCAGGCGTCCTTGCCGAGCGGGCGGACCGGGCTGACCTCGCCCCGGTCGTGCTCGTCGCGCACGTCGCCGACGATTTCCTCGACCAGGTCCTCCAGCGTGACGATCCCCGCTGTCCCGCCGTACTCGTCGACGACCAGCGCGACCTGTAACCCGGAGCCACGCAGACGGTCGAGCAGGGTGTCGCCGTCAAGGCTCTCGGGAACCGTCGGCACCGGGCGCGCGAGCGACTTCATCGTCGTGGTCGGCCGCAGCTCGGCAGGTATTCCGAAGACCTGTTTGACGTGCACGACGCCGACGACGTCATCGAGGTCGCCCGTGTGTACGGGGAACCGTGAGAAGCCGGTCGCACGGGCGATTTCGACGAGGTCAGGCACAGTCGCGTCGTCACGTAGAGCGTGTACCTGTACGCGCGGCGTCATCAGCTCGTCCGCCGTGCGGTCACCGAAGCGGAGGGAACGGTCCAACAGTGTGGCCGTGCCTTTGTCGAGAGTGCCGTGTGCGGCGCTTGTCCGTACCAACGAGCCGAGCTCCTGGGGCGAACGCGCAGACGCCAGCTCGTCGGCCGGCTCCACACCGAGCCTGCGCACGAGCCAGTTGGCCGCCGTGTTCAGTCCGTTGATCAACCAGCCCAGCGCCTTGGCGAAGCCCATCTGGAACCCGGCCACCCGCCGGGCGGTCTCCAGCGGCTTGGAGATCGCCAGGTTCTTGGGCACCAGCTCGCCGAACAGCATCGAGATGAAGTTGGCCAGCAGCAGCGCGATGGCCACCGCGAACCCGTGCGCCGCGCCTTCGGGCAGGCCGATGGCCCCCATCAGCGGCACCAGCCACTCGGCGATGATCGGCTCGGCCAGATAACCGGTGGTCAGCGTCGTGATCGTGATACCGACCTGGGCACCCGACAGCTGGAACGACAGCGTGCGGTGCGCCTTCTCGACGTTCTTGGCCCTACGGTCGGGCTTGCGCCGGACGTGGCTCTCGACCTGGCTTCGTTCCAGTGCGGTCAGGGAGAACTCGGCCGCGACGAAGATCGCGGTGCCGAGAGTCAGAATGATGACGGCGAGAACGCCGAGCACATCGAGCAATGGTCCGGTCACCGTGACTCCCCCACGGTTTCCGGGCAAATATGGCAGCCGGGACTCTCGCCCGGCTGGCTACTGCCACCGGGCGACTGTGCGTCGCGCACCTAACGTCACTACTCCTCTAGAGGTCCTAAATCGACCCTAAGTGTAGCGAGCCACCCGGCTGACGGCCGAGCATTCCCAGCAGTCTCGCAGGTGAACCCGCGTCCGCGGCGACCGGCACGGGCGGCTCGAAAATGCCCGTGCCCTGCCACCGCCAGACCTGTGGCTGGAACACCGCGAGCAGTGCGTCAGCCAGTTCGTCGTGCAGAGGTGAGGTCTCGCCGATGCCTTTGGCCAGGTCCCAGCCGTGCACGGCCAGGTCGAGCGTCATCTGCCAGCCGAACTCCTCGGCGGGGACCAGCCCGTAGCTGACGTGGACCTCCTGGTCGAGGGCGCCGGGCAGCAGCCATGCCTCGCGTGCGTTCGTCGCCGCGGTGGTCCAGCTGCCAACTGGATCGTCACCGAGCACGTCGCCGTCGAACTGCTCGCCGACCTCGGCCAGATCCGCGCCGGCCAGCAGCTCGGGCACCCACAGCTGCTCGGCGACGAGGTGATTGAGCAGGTCACGAACGGTCCAGCCGGGGCAGGGTGTCGGCGCGGCCCAGTCGGCCGGGCCGATCGCCTTGACCAGCCAGTCGAATCCGCTCAGCGCACTGCCATGCGCTTCGAGCACTTCCATCTGTCCAGTCCACCACTGCTGGGCGCCGAGCGCATCGTCAGAAAGACCACTGGACCGACTCCTGGACGGAAGAGCGGGCGATGTGAGAGACTCTCTCTGGCTAAGATAATTAGTCTCAGAGGGGATCTTATGGCTGGCGACGTGGCTATACGGCTGTCCGACGAAGAACGGTGGGAAGCGACGCGCGTGCTGGATGCCGCTGTCGCTGACGGCCGCATCACCTGGGAGGAGCACGCCGAACGCAGTGCGATCGTGCTCGCGGCGCGGACCAGGGGGCAGTTGTGGCCGCAACTGGCCGACCTGGGCCCGGCTGTGCGGTCCGAGCCGTCGCAGCGTGTCGTCGCCACGGTCAGCAAGATCATCCGGACGCCGGAGGCCAGCCGTGAGGTGTACGCGCGGGCGACGTTCGGCGCGGTGATCCTGGATCTGACCGGTATGCGCCGCGGTGAGCAGATCAAGATCGTGGCCGACTCGTTCTGCGGCAAGATCGCGGTCTACGTCCCGCAGGACGCGGTCGTGATCGACGACGGCACGGCCGTGCTCGGCAAACGCAAGATCTTCGGCAGCTCACAGGGGATGAGCGGGCCTGTCGTGCGCATCAGCGGCCGCGTGACCATGGGAAACCTCAAGGTCTTCCGCGACGAACCGCACCACTGGTGAGTACCTGACACATAATGGCTTTTTGTCTCACGGGTGCGGTAGGTTGCGGGCAGCCCGGCCGACAAGGAGCGCGCCATGCCCACCACCACGCACTTCCGCACCTGTCCGCTTTGTGAGGCCACGTGTGGCCTGCGGATCACACTCGACGGTGACCGCGTCACGGACGTTCGCGGCGACCGGGACGACGTGTTCAGCCTGGGCTTCATCTGCCCGAAGGGCGCCAAGCTGGGCGACCTCGACCAGGACCCCGACCGGCTGTCGGCACCACTGGTCAAGCGGGACGGCGAGTTCGTCGAGGTGTCGTGGGAAGAGGCGTTCGCCGAGGTGGAGCGCGGACTGGCCGCGGTGCGTGAGGCGCATGGGCACGAAGCGGTCGCCCTGTACCTGGGCAACCCGAGCGTGCACGCGATGGCAGGCCCTGTGTACAACGCCGTGCTGGCCAAAGCGCTCGGCACGCGCAATGTCTACAGCGCGAGCACCAGCGACCAGATGCCCAAGCACGTTTCCTGCGGTTACATGTTCGGGGACCCGCAGGCGATCCCGGTCCCGGACCTGGACCGCACCGACTACCTGCTGATGCTCGGCGCGAACCCGTTGGAGTCCAACGGAAGCCTGTGCACCGCACCGGACTTTCCCGGCCGGCTGAAGAAGCTGCGCGCCCGCGGCGGCCGGTTCGTCGTGATCGACCCACGCCGTACGCGGACCGCTGATCTGGCCGACCAGCACCTGTTCGTCCGGCCCGGTGCCGACGCGGTGCTGCTGTTCGCCTTGGTGCATACGCTGTTCGACGAGGGCCTTGTCGGTGACGTCTCGCCGTTGGTCACCGGTGTCGACGAACTCCGTGTCCTGGCGGGGAAGTTCACGCCAGAGGCAGCCGCCGAGGCATGCGGCATCGACGCGCAGACCATCCGGCAGACCGCGCGTGACCTCGCCGCCGCGCCCACCGCGGCCGTGTACGCGCGAATCGGCACGACAACCGCTGAGTTCGGCACATTGTCCAGTTGGCTCGTGGACGCGCTGAACGCCCTGACGGGCAACCTCGATCGCGCCGGTGGCGCGATGTTCCCGACGTCCGCGACGCGTGCGGCCTACCTGCGCCGCCGTCCGTTCCGGACCGGACGGTGGCACAGTCGTGTCCGCGGCTTCGCCGAGACCCTGGGCGAACTGCCCGTCGCGACGCTGGCCGAGGAGATCGAAACGCCGGGAGAGGGCCAGATCCGCGCGCTGTTCACGGTCGCGGGCAACCCGGCCTCGTCCGCGCCGAACGCGCCACGGATCGCGGCAGCGTTGCAGACACTGGAGTTCATGGTCAGCGTCGACCCGTACGTCAACGAGACCACGCGGCACGCCAACGTGATCTTGCCCCCACCGAGGGTGTTGCAGTCCCCGCACTTCGACTTCGCCTTCACCGCCCTGGGTGTCCGCAACTTCGCCAACTTCTCCCCGCCCGCCTTGCCGCTGCCGCAAGGACGGCCCAGCGAGGCGGCGATCCTGGCCCGGCTGGTGCTGATCGCCTCCGCAACCCCCACCGCCGACCCGAGCGGTCTCGAGGAGCTGATGCTCGGCGGTCTGCTGGCCAAAGCCGTTGCCGCGCAAGGCTCCCCAGTGCTCGGCCGGGACGTCGCCGAGTTGCGGTCCCAGATCGACGGCGACGGCCCGCTCGAGCGCTGGCTGGACGTATTGCTGCGGCTCGGCCCCTACGGCGACGGCTTCGGTGCTGTGCCAGACGGACTCCGGCTGCAGACCCTCCTGGACAACCCGCATGGCGTGGATCTCGGTGCCCTGCAACCCCGCCTGGCCGAAGTACTATCCACTGAGGACGGAAAAGTCCAGCTGTGCCCAGCCGAGCTGGCCGCCGACGTACCGCGCCTGCTGGACTGGCTGGCCCGCCAGAAACCCGGTTTCGTCCTGATCGGCCGCCGCCACCTGCGCTCCAACAACAGCTGGATGCACAACATCCCCGCGCTGGTCAAAGGCTCGAACACCTGCACCCTGCACATCAACCCGGCCGACGCGGCGAAACTGGAAGTCACCACCGGCCAGCACGTCCGCCTGGTCTCCCGCACCGGCTCACTCGAAGTCGCCGTCGAGGAAACCGACAAGATCATGCCGGGCGTCGTCAGCCTCCCGCACGGCTGGGGCCACGACACACCAGGCACCCGCCTCTCGGTGGCCGGCAGCACAACCGGCGTCAACGCCAACGTGATCACCGACGAATCAGTGATCGACATCCCCTCCGGAAACGCCGTCTTCAACGGCGTCCCAGTGGCGCTGGAGGCCGTGAGCCCCTCAGCCTGAGTTGTCCAAAGTGGCCGGCTCGTCGAGTAGGTCCGCGAGCCGGAACGATGTTGTGAAGCCGGTTTCGTTCAGCGCGTCGGCCAGTCCTCACACAAGTGGTTTCAGAGAGCCGGGTTCTGGTTTGGCGTATCCGGTTTCCCAGCGGGAGATCTGGAACCGTGACAGTCCGCAGGTGTCGGCCAGGTGCCTGTTGAGTCAGGCCGGCTCGTTCGCGCCACTGCCGAAGTCTGCTGCCGCTGAAGGGAAGACTGGGACTGGTTCTGGCCACTTCTGGCTCCCGTGACGGGGTGCTGACGACTGTTCATCCGGAGGCCCACACGAGATGTGGCGTGGTGCCCGTCTTGCAGGGGAAGTAATTCAGAGCATTCTCCGGCTCCTCCAGCAGGTATTGGTACTTGCCGTCGACCGTGACGGCGTATGCGCTCTCCTCGAGTGCAACGCCCCAGGCAATGATCTGGGCGTCGATTTGTTCGCCGTACTCCAGCACGATCGCGAACACCCGAGGCGCCTGATCGGCGACCATCTCCGCTACCAGAGCGGTGAAGTCCACGTCGTCAGAGAGAGACTGCGGACTGTGGCCGGCAATGGACATATCGGTCGTGTCAGACATGTGGATCTCCTGGTAGCGATAGGTTTACTGGCGGGGGAGGCTGCGGCCGATCCGTAACCACTCTGTGGCGCGGACCCAACGGATGGCCGCGTGATCAGGGTCATCCGGATAGGCGCCGGTGGCGATAGCAGCCCACCTCGTGGCACGGAACAGTGCGATCCTGCGCAACTTGATTGCTCCCACAGCAGCCAGAATCTCCGCCGCACTGTCTCGAACTTCCCGCACCGTCTGGTCGCCCCTGATTTCCCGGACGTGATCGTGTTGAGGAGTCACTTGGCTTCTCCTCGCTGGTTCATCCGTTCGAGTGAGATTCAACGACTGTCGTAGTGTTCGTCCGGTATCGGACATGTCATGGCCGACACGTTCTTCCTCCCTTCTCGCCTGTACGACGGCGCTCTCACTGCTTGGGGTATGACGCTACGATCAAGCGACCGACAGGAGAACTGACTGCCAGTGCGAGTGAAACGACATGAGACAACCGGTGATGAGGGAACAATGGTGAGAGGCGGATCCGCTGGCCTGACTGTCAGTCGGGGTTCGCAAGTGACAGGTGTCGTGTCCGGGGCAGTTCTGAAACTCGCCCGTCAGTCCACCGGATTGACACAGGAGAAATTCGCCGAATTGCTTCGGGTCGATGTGTCCACTGTTCAAGGGTGGGAATCTGGTCGTCGACCGCTCGCGGCGATGAACGCTGGTGACTTCCTGCGACTGAGCGGACGGTTGTCCAGACTTGGCGCACCAGCCTCGACCGGGCGTCATCTCCGTGAGGCTGTAGAAGCTGATCAAGTGTTGTCGACCGGTATCGCAGCCGAGGTGGCATGGGTCGATGCAGACACGCATCCTTTGGCCGCCAGTGTGCACCGCAGGACGATTACCAATCTGATCACGTGGCCGATCACTCAGAAGACGCCAGAACATCTGCGCGAGTTCATTCCCAAGGTGGCCCGACGTGGCCCCACACCGATTTGTCCATCTCTGCACGCTGACGAACGGACCCGGTTCTTCGATCACCTGTTGACCGCTGCGGAGCGCAGCATGCACGCAGACGAGGCACTTCTTCGCCGCCAGGCCGTCTACCTGCTCGGGTTTGACGGTCGGCCGCAGGTGGTCGCCTGGCTGCGTGCCGAATGGAAACGCGCCGGATGCCGATCAGCGAAGCAGACAGACGTCACAGGCCTGCTGGAGGCGCGCTCTGCATCCGTCGCTCTGGCTTCCACCGGTGATGGGACGCATATTCACGACTTCGTGGATCACATGACCGACACTCGCACTGAGATCGCGAATCTGAACTACTGGGCGCACTGGATCGGCGAGTTGGACAACGAGCAGACGAGTGATGCGTTCATGCTGGACGCCGACACACGTTCATGGACTGGGGTTCGTCTGCTGCAACATCTGATGAATCGGCTCGACCCAGATTCGCCGCACCTTCCGTTGAATCTCCACACGCTGCATGCGCTGGTCGCTTCCCGAGCATCGCTTTTGAATGGACGGCCTGTGGTTCACGCGTCGTTGGCCGGAAAACTCGACAGACTGGCTTCAACAGACTGTCTGACCCGGACTGGACGTCATCAGCTTGCAGGGCTCCAGTATGCGCTGCGCATCGCTGGCTTTTAGAGAGGACTCAACTTGTTGGAAGAGGCCGCAGCGCTTGCTGCGTTCGGTTATGAACTCGGGTTGTTGAAGCGTATTCGGCGTACCGGTTGGTGGCATGCGGGGGTGCGTGATCCGGAGTCGGTTGCCGAGCACACCATGCGGGTCGCGCAGCTGGCAGCGATGATCGCGGCTGAAGAAGGCGCCGACCCCGCGCGGGCGGCATTTCTGGCGCTGTGGCACGACACTCAGGAGACGCGGACCGGAGATCTGCCGCACACGGCCGGCGACTACCTGACGAAACCTGATCCTCGTCGGATCACTGCCGACCAGACTGGACGGTTGCCTGAGCGGTCCCGCGCGATGGTCTGCGAAGCGGTGGATGAGTATGAATCGAGGCAGACTGCTGAAGCCCGCTGCGCCAAGGACGCGGACAAACTGGAGATGCTTCTGCAGGCCGTCGAGTACCGCGACGTCGGTGTCCGGCGTGTCGACGGCTGGATCGAATCGGCCCGTGACGGTCTCAAGACGGGGACGGCTCAGCGGATTGCCGAGGCGGCGCTGACTCTGTCTCCACTTGCTTGGCGTGAGCGGTGAGTCCGTCAGCCTGAGCGGCGGTGGCGGCGGACGCTTTCCTCGACCAGGTCCAGTACCGGTTCGAGGTCGTCGGCCGGCAGGCCCATCGCCAGGTGGGAGACCAGACCTTCGAGGACCAGTTCCAGGAACGCGGTCAGCACCTTGACGTCGATGTCGTCGCGGAGGTTGCCGGCCTCGCGCTGCCGTTGCAGACGCTGCCTGGTCGCCTCGGTGAGTGCCTCTGACCGTTCTGCCCAGCGGGCGCGGAACTCGGTGTCGGTGCGCAGGCGGCGCGAGACTTCCAGGCGTGTGCCCAGCCAGTCGGCGGGGGAGGCCTCGCCGGTCGGTGCCGACAGCAGGTCGCGCATCACCTGAACGAGACCTTGCTCGGCGACTACGTCGGCCATCCGGCGGGCCTCGTCCTCGGCCAGGGCGAGGAACAGCGACTCCTTGTCACGGAAGTGGTGGAAGATCGCGCCACGGGATAGCCCGGTCGCTTCTTCGAGCCTGCGTACGGTCGCGCCTTCGTAGCCGTAGCGCGCGAAACACGTACGGGCGCCGTCCAGAATCTGGCGGCGGCGGGCATCGAGGTGGTCCTGGCTGACCCTGGGCATTGAACAATCTTTCCAGGCCCGGGCCAGTATTGCAATCCGTACGTACGGATTGGGAGCTGAAGGTCTGCACACAGAGTAACAGGACTTGACACGATGTCGGCACAAGGTGTGTGATCCTCGACATAGATAGGAAACTTTCCTATCTAATTCTGGAGCGCCGCCCGTTCGCCAGAAAGCTGTCCCAGAACTCCGCCGCAGTACCTCCGCCCCGACAATCCCTGTAGGAGGCCTCAGTGGCATCAAGTTCCCGTTGGCGCGGGTTGCTGTCCTGCGTCACGGCCGGTGTCACGGTGCTCGCGTTGGCACCGTCCGCCAGTTCAGCGCCAGACGCGGCGACAAGATATGAAGCCGAGTCCGCCACGGTCTCCCAGGGAGTCGTGGAGTCCAACCACGCCGGCTTCTCCGGGACCGGTTTCGTCAACTACGACAACGTAACCGGCAGCAGCGTCGAGTTCACCGTCGACGCCGGCCAGGCCGGTCCGGCAGCCCTGAAGTTCCGGTTCGCCAACGGCACCACGGTCAACCGGCCGATGGACATCTCGGTCAACGGCACAGTCGTGTCCGCGGCCCTGGCGTTCAACGGGACCAGCGCCTGGACCACGTGGCAGGACGTGACGATCACCGCGTCGCTGAACGCAGGCGCGAACAACATCAAGGCAACCGCCTCCAGTGCCAACGGCGGCCCCAACCTGGACTACATCGAGGCCGACGTCGCCGCGCCGCCGACCGGCAACGACTTCGAGGCCGAGGACGCGCTGATCTCCCAGGGCGTGGTGGAGTCCAACCACACCGGCTTCTCCGGCCGCGGCTTCGTCAACCTCGACAATGTGGTCGGCAGCTATGTCGAGTGGACAGTCACCGGTCCCGGCTCGGTCGACCTGTTGTTGCGTTACGCCAACGGCACGACCGTGAACCGGCCGATGGACATCTCGGTCAACGGCACAGTCGTGTCCGCGGCCGTGCCGTTCAACGGGACCGGTGCGTGGACGACATGGCAGACGGCGACCGTACCGGCAACACTTGCCGCGGGCGTGAACAAGATCCGCGCGACCGCCACGACTGCCAACGGCGGCCCGAACACGGACAAGCTGACCATCGAGAGCAGCGACGGCGAGGCCCCGACGCCACCGCCGAACCTGCGCTCCACCGGCAAGACCGCCACGAGCACGTCGCTGGCCTGGGATGCGGCCACCGACAACGTGGGCGTCGCCGGTTACGACGTGTACCAGCACGGCCAGTTGATGAAGACCGTCGGCGCGAACGTCCTGGCGACAACGGTCGACGGCCTCGAGTCCGACACCGAGTACGACTGGACGGTGTTCGCCAAGGACGCGGCGGGCAACGTCTCCCAGGCGAGCAACAACGTCATCGTGCGGACCGACCCGGCTCCACCCGACACCGAGTCGCCGACCGTGCCCGGCAACCTGAACTCGCCGCGGAAGTCCGCGACCACAGTGGATCTGGCGTGGACCGCGTCGACCGACAACGTCAAGGTCACCAGCTACGACATCTTCACCGACGGCGCCCAGTCAGGTAGCGCCGACGGTGCCGCCACGAACACGACGGTGGCCGGCCTGACCACGGGCAAGGAGTACAAGTTCAAGATCCGTGCCCGGGACAAGGCGGGCAACCTCTCCGGCTTCAGCAACGAGATCGCGGTCACGCCGACCGCGGGCGGCCCGGCCGGCGTGCCGAACCCGGGCACGGTCAGCACGATCGCCAGTGGCGTGGATGTCGCGTGGGGCGTGGTGTTCCTGCCGGACGGCTCGGCGTTGTTCAGCGAGCGCAACACGTTCAACATCTACCGGCTGACCGAGGCGGGCCAGAAGACCCTGGCCGGCAAGATCAGCCAGGCGGTCGGCACGAACGGCGAGGGCGGCCTGCTCGGCCTCGAGGTCTCCCCGAACTTCGCCACAGACCACTGGTTGTACGTCTACCACACCGCCTCGGAGGGCAACCGGATCATCCGGATCAAGTACGAGAACGGCGCCCTGGTGCAGAACACGTACCAGATCCTGTTGCAGGGCATAGCCAAGAGCCGGTACCACAACGGCGGACGGCTCCGGTTCGGGCCGGACGGCAAGCTGTACGCCTCGGTCGGCGACGCGCAGACCGACAGCCGGGCGCAGGACAACAACTCGCTCAACGGCAAGATCCTGCGGATCAACCCGGACGGCACGGTCCCGTCGGACAACCCGTTCGGCAACGCGGTCTGGAGCAAGGGCCACCGCAACCCGCAGGGCCTGGACTTCGACTCGCAGAACCGGTTGTGGGCGGCCGAGTTCGGCAACTCCAGCCAGGACGAGGTCAACCTGATCACGCGCGGCGGCAACTACGGCTGGCCGGCCTGTGAAGGCACCGAAGGCAACTGCTCGGGCTACATCGCGCCGAAGAAGACCTGGTCGACCAGTTCGGCCTCGCCCAGCGGGCTGACCATCATCAACGACTACGTCTTCGTGGCGACCACAGTCGGCCAGCGGGTCTACCGGATGCGCATCGACAGCAGCAGCAACCTGGTCGAGCAGGCAACATACTTCCAGGGCACGTACAACCGGCTGCGGACCGTCGAGGTGGACCACGAGGGCGACATCTGGCTGACCACCACGACCGACAAGGACGGCACGGCCAACAACGACCGCATCCTACACGTCGACATCCAGTATTCGGGTGGCGGGAACCCGGGTGACTTCAAGCTTTCGAGCTCGGCGTTCGCCGAGAACGCGATGATCCCGGCGAAGTACACCTGCGCGGGCGACGGCACGGCAGGCCAGGACCCGTCACCGCCATTGGCCTGGGGCGCGGGCAATGCCAACGCCAAGAGCTATGCGATCGTGTTCGCCGACCGGGCCAACAGCGGCAACAAACGACATTGGATCATCTGGGACATCCCGGCGAGCACATTGTCGTTGCCGGAGAACCTGGGCGCCGGGTTCAACGTGCCCGGCCAGGGCGGCGCGAAACAGAAGGCGATGGGCAGCGGGGCCAACGCGCAGAAGTACTTCGGCCCGTGCCCAGGCGGTAGTACGAACCCGTACACCTTCACGCTCTACGCGGTGAACACCGCGACGCTGCCCGGCGTCACGTCCTCCAGCGCCCTGGACGTGATCCAGAACGCGATCGTCGCCAACAGCGGGGCCAACACTGTCCTCAACGGACGGTCGAACGCCTCGACCTAGACCGCTCGGGTGGCCGGACAACTGGCGGCGATCCGGTCACCCGAGCACCCAGGACCCCGCGCAGGACGACGGATCGGGTGAGCGTCGTCCTACGCGGGCCTTTGCTCGTCCAGCAGTCCGTCCACAATCAGCCTGGTCGCGCGTTGGACATCCAACGCGGGCAGCGGCCGGGTGAGCACCTCGGTGATCAGGCCGTCCATGCAGGCCAGCAGAATCCGGGCATGCCCCTCGGCGTCGGGCGAGCCGAGCCGATCCAGCCAGCGTCCCCCGAGCTGCCAGTACCGCACCGACCATCCCAGGACCTGGTCGCGGATCTCCGGGCGCCACGCGGCCTCCAGGAAGATCGCACGCCGGGCCAGCGTCAGTTCCCTGGCCTGATCGGTCATGTAGAGCACCATGTCGGTGAGCCTGCGGGCGAAAGCGTCGCGGTCCACCACACCCTCGACCTTCCCCAGCAGGTCACTCAGCAGCGACTGCTCAGTCTTCACCAGGTGTCCCAGCACACCCTGGATCAGCGCGTCACGGGTGCGGAAATGGTTGGACGTGCTCCCCTTGGGCAGTTCGGCCGCCGCGTCCACGGACAAATGCGTCAGCGCCCGCGGCCCGCCGCGAGCGAGCACGGACACAGCACCGATCAGGATCTCGTTCCGGCGTGTAGGCACCAACGGATAGTACTGCGAATGTAGTTACATGTCCTGGAGAAACCCTGTCACTGGATGGCAGGGTTTGCCGTCATCGTGTGTCGTATGGAGCTCAACGGCAAGGTGGCAGTGGTAGCGGGTGGCACGCGAGGTGCGAGCAGGGCGATCGCGGTGGAGTTGGGACGTGCGGGTGCGTTTGTCTATGTGACGGGCCGGACCTCGGGGACTCAGCGGTCTGAAGTGAACCGTCCGGAAACGATCGAGCAGACGGTCGAGCTGATCGACCAGGCTGGTGGCGAGGGCGTCGCCGTCCGGGTCGACCATCTGGAGCGGGAGCAGGTGCGGGCGCTGGCTGAGCGGATCGATCGTGAGCATGGGCGGCTCGACGTCCTGGTGGACGGCATTTGGGGTGGCGACGGCAATATCGGGTGGGGCAAGCCGGTGTGGGAGCACTCGCTCGACGAGAGTCTGCGGATGATCCGGTTGGGCATCGATGCGCACATCATCACCAGTCATTTCCTGTTCCCGCTTGTGATCCGTCATCCTGGCGGTCTGGTTGTGGAGATGACGGACGGCACTGCGGAGTACAACGCGAAATACCGCAAGGACACCTCGCTTGGTTTTCACATGGCGAAGGCCGCGTCGCATCCCCTGGTTGTTGCCGAGGCGTACCAGTTGCAGGGTTACGGCTGCACTGCGGTCGCGGTGACGCCCGGTTGGCTGCGGTCCGAGGCGATGCTGGATGCCTTCGGGGTTACGGAGGAGAACTGGCGGGACGCGCTGAAGGCGCAGCCGTACTTCGCCATCTCGGAGACGCCGACGTTCACGGGGCGTACGGTCGCGGCGCTGGCTGCGGACGCGCACAAGGAACGGTTCTCGGGACAGACGCTTAGCAGCGGTGAGCTCGCGCAGATCTACGAGATCGACGACGTCGACGGCAGTCGGCCGGACGCGTGGCGCTATGTCGTCGAGGTGCAGGACGCGGGCAAGGATCCGGACACCACCGGCTACCGGTGACGGTCGTACATCTGCCGTGCGGCTTCCGCGAAAGCGGCCCGCACGGCGGTGGGTTCGAGGATCTCGACCTCGATGCCCAAGGCCAGCAGCTGGCCCGCGGCTATGCCGGGCCGTTCCAGGCCCAGTTCGACCTCGGTCCAGCCGTCGGGTCCGGGTGGCCCGGCGTCCTTCAGGGCCTGCGTCGCCATGTCGGGGTCAAGCACTGAGGGCAGCGCGCGGACCCCGGTCGGGCTGAGGCGGACTCGGACCTGAACGCACTGCAGGGAGCGTTCGAACTGGGCGGATGACTGCTGCCACCAGCCGGCGAGGTCGAAATCGGTCGGCCGCTCGAACTGCTCGTCGAGTTGTTCGACAGCGGTGATGCGGCTTACGCGGTAGGTACGGATGTTGCCATCGGTTCGTGCGACGAGATACCAGACGCCTGCTTTGAGCACGAGGCCGAGCGGGTCGAGTACACGTTCGACGGTCCGGTCGTCACGGCCGTATGTGATGCGGGCCTGCTGTTGTTCCCATACCGCGCGTGCCATGTCAGCGAGGTGCTCGGTTTCGTCCTCTTTGCGGAACCAGGCGGGTGCGTCGAGGTGGAAACGCTGCGCGACGTGCTGTGCCTGCTCACGCAACGGTGCGGGGAGCGTCGCGGAGACCTTGGCATGTGCTGCTGAGACCGCTGTGCCGAGCCCGAGCTCGGTCAGTGCCCGGGGCACGCCCATGGCGAAGATCGCGACGGCCTCCCGGGATGTGAGCCCGTCGAGCCTGGTGCGCCAGCCGTCCACCAGGCGGACGCCACCGTTGCGGCCCGGTTCGGTCCATACGGGAACGCCCGTGGCCTGCAGCGCGGCGATGTCGCGGTGCATGGTCCGCTCGGACACCTTGAGGGCTGTCGCCAGCTCGGCGATCGTCGCGCTGCGCCGGGACTGCAGGGTGAACAACAACGCCACCAGCCGTTCCGATCGCATGCCTCATCATGCCCGATACTACGGCTGAAACTATTTCTGTAGTAGCCTCGCGATATGGACACGACGGTGGTGGTCGGCGGCGGGATCGGTGGGCTGGCGTGTGCGGTGGCCCTGAGCAGGGCCGGGCAGCCGGTAAGCGTGCTCGAACGGCAGGACGCGGTCGCCGACGCCGGGACTGCGCTGGGGATGTGGCCGAACGCGATGCGGGCACTCGATGCCCTCGGCCTTGGCGACGAAGTCCGTCAAATCGGTGTGCCGCAGACGGAAGCCGTATTCCGCCGACCGGACGGCCGTCTCCTGACACGGATCGACACCACGCGCCGGTTGTCCGAGCCGGTCCGGTTGATTTCCCGTGGTGCGCTTACCAAACTCCTGCTTGGCGCGCTGCCCGGCGGTGTCGTGCGGACCGGGGTCGTGGTGTCTGATGTGGATAGTCTGGTCCGCCGCAACCGGGCTGTGGTGGGTGCCGACGGCATCAACAGCGTTGTCCGCAAGCAGGTTTTCGGTGTGCCGGACGGACTGCGGTACGCCGGGTACTCGGCCTGGCGCGGGCTGGTGGCCGGCGAGTTCGGGCCGAGCGGGGAAACCCTGGGCAGGGGCCGGAAATTCGGCGTCACCGGCGTGGAAGGCGGCCGGACGAACTGGTTCGCGCCGGTCTTCTCGCCCGCCGGGCGGCGGTATCCCGAGGGGAATATGCCCGAGTTGCGGCGGCTGTTCGGGGACTGGTGCGACCCGATCCCGGAAATCCTTACGTGCACGGACGAATCGGACATCATCCGGCATGACCTCTATTACGTCGGTCCACCCCTGAAGTCGTATGTCCGCGGCCGGGTCACCCTGGTCGGTGACGCGGCTCACGCCATGACTCCTGACCTGGGGCAGGGCGCCTGTCAGGCGCTGTTGGACGGTGCTGTGCTGGGGCGCTGTCTGGCGACAATGACCGACGCCGAGGCGGCTCTGAAACGCTTCGATTCCTTGCGCCGCAAGCCTTCTCAGGCAATTGCGGCCACCGCACGCCTGACTGGGGCGCTGACGATGCGGCCGGGCTTTGCGATTGCCCGTGACACGCTGCTCCGACTCGCCGAAAACTTCGCTACGTTGAGTAATCGAGGCTGGTCCAGCACCCGGTCGTAAGGTCGCCGCCATGCTTTTGTCGGACCCCGGGGGTAGCGTCGATCGAGGTTCGACCAAGGAGACCCTCCGCAAAGGAAACACCCGTGACCATCATGCGAGACGCGCCCATCGACGGGCCCGAGTTCCGCCCGCTGCGAGAGCGGGTCGAAGCCGAGGCCTACGTCGCCTCTGTCTGTTTCAAACACGGCCCACCGCGCCTGACCGGCGTCGAGCTGGAATGGACAGTCCATCATGTCAACGACCCGTCGCGACAACTGACCGCGGACCTGCTGGTCAAAGCACTCGACCAGCACACTCCCCGCACCCTGCGGGACGACAGCCCGCACCTCCCATTGCCAGGTGGCTCACCGCTCAGCGCCGAGCCCGGTGGTCAGGTCGAGATCTCGGCCCAGCCGAAGGAATCCCTGACCGCCCTGCACGCCACCGTCACCGCCGACACCGGACATCTCGCCGACCTGCTCGCGGCCCAAGGGCTGGAGCTGGGCTCGTCGGCGATCGATCCATATCGGACACCCAGACGTATGTTGGACACTCCTCGCTATGCCGCGATGGAGCAGGCCTTCCAGCCTTTAGGCACCGACGGCATCACAATGATGTGCAGCACAGCGGGTTTCCAGCTGTGCGTCGACGTCGGTGAACGCCAGGACCTCGCGGCCCGGTGGGCCGCCGTACACCTGCTTGGCCCGCCGCTCGCCGCGCTGTTCGCCAACTCGCCCTGGATGCTCGGCCGGACCACCGGCTGGGCGTCCAACCGCCTGAGAGCGGTGCTGGGAACGGACCCGACGCGGACCTACCCCAGCCGGATCGACGACGACCCGGCAGCGGGCTGGGCACGACGGGTACTGGACACGCCGTTGCTGTGTGTCAGACGCGAAGGCCGATGTTGGGAGGCGCCGCGCGGCGTCACCTTCGCCGACTGGATCAACGGCGCGCTCGACCGCGCGCCCACTGTGGGAGATCTCGAGTACCACCTCTCGACGCTGTTCCCGCCGGTGCGGGCGCAGGGCTACCTCGAGATCCGCTATATCGACGCGCAGCAGGGGGACAACTGGCTTTCGCCTGCGGCGTTGCTTGTCGCATTGCTCGCCACGCCCGCTCAGGTGGACGCGGTGATCGACGTCTGCACCCCGGTCGCGGACCGCTGGCTGAAAGCGGCGCGTGACGGGCTGGGAGACCCGGCGATCGCCAAGGCCGCCACACGGGTCGCCGAGATCGGCCTGGCCGGTCTGGGCGCCACGGGCCTGTCCGCCGGACTGGCGGACCAGGTGACCGGCGACATCGAACGCAGGCTGCGCGAGAAGAGGGACCAGGTATGACCACTTCATTCGGGGAACTCGACACGGAATCGCTACGCGACCGCGTAGCCGGGCAGTTGGCCCGCTCACGCGCCCGCAGTACCGCACTGACCGACGCGGTCGACGAGAACGACCTGGTCAAGCAGCACTCCAAGCTGATGTCGCCACTGGTGTGGGACTTCGCGCACATCGGCAACCAGGAGGAGCTGTGGCTGGTGCGGGACGTCGGCGGCAGGGAGCCGGTCCGCGACGACATCGACAACATGTACGACGCCTTCCAGCACCCTCGATCCGACCGGCCGGCGCTGCCGTTGCTCTCGCCGGCCGAGACCCGTTCGTACGTGCAGCAAGTGCGTACCAAGGTGATGGACGTGCTGGCCAGCACGCCTTTAGAGGGCCGCAAGCTGGTGGAGAACGCGTTCGCGTTCGGCATGATCGTGCAGCACGAGCAGCAGCACAACGAAACCATGCTGGCCACGCACCAGTTGCGGGACGGCGAACCGGTTCTGCACGCGCCGATGCCGCCCGCACCGCCGGGACCCGTGCTCGACAAGGAGATCCTGGTACCAGCCGGGCCGTTCACCATGGGGACCTCGGTCGAGCCGTGGGCCCTGGACAACGAGCGGCCTGCGCACCGGATCGAGGTCGGTGCGTTCGTGATCGACAAGTACCCGGTGACCAACGCCGGATACCTGGAGTTCATCGCGTCCGGCGGATACGACCGGCCACAGTGGTGGAGCGAGGAAGGCTGGGCCTACAACCGGAAGACCGGCCTGCGGGCGCCGCGGTTCTGGGTGCGGGACGGCGATCGCTGGCTGCGTGACTGTTTCGGCGTGGTCGAGCCGCTCGTGCTCGACGAACCCGTTGTGCACGTGTGCTTCTACGAAGCTGAGGCGTACGCGGCGTGGGCAGGCAAGCGGCTGCCCACCGAGATCGAGTGGGAGAAGGCGGCGCGGCACGACCCGGCGACCGGCCGATCCCGCCGATACCCGTGGGGCGACGAGGATCCCGGCCCCGAGCACGCCAATCTGGGGCAGGCGCATCTGCGTCCGGCCAGGATCGGGGCGTACCCGCGCGGGGAGTCGCCGCTGGGCGTCGCTCAGCTGATCGGGGACGTGTGGGAGTGGACGAGCAGTGATTTCCACGCCTACCCGGGATTTGTGGCGTTCCCGTACCAGGAGTACTCCGAGGTGTTCTTCGGAGCCGACTACAAGATGCTGCGGGGTGGTTCGTTCGGCGCGGACGCGGCGGCCTGCCGTGGCACGTTCCGCAACTGGGACTACCCGATCCGCAGGCAGATCTTCAGCGGATTCCGGTTAGCGCGCGATCCTGGGCCGGAAGAGACGCGCTAGCCCGGTGTGCCGCCATCTGGGTTACCTGGGCCCTGCCGTGCCCGTGGCCGGTCTGGTGCTCGATCCGCCGCATTCGTTGCTGCGGCAGAGCTGGGCACCGGCGGACATGCGCGCGGGCGGGACCATCAACGCCGATGGGTTCGGCGTCGGCTGGTTCGCCGGCGCCGGACCGGTCGTGTACCGCCGCGCCAGTCCGATGTGGACTGACGCGGCGCTGCAGGGCCTGCTCCGGCCGGTACTGGCGACCGGGGTGCTGGCGGCCGTGCGATCGGCGACCGTCGGCATGCCGGTGGTCGAGACCGCCGCGGCGCCGTTCACCGACGGCCAATGGTTGTTCAGCCACAACGGAGTTGTGCGTGGCTGGCCGTCGTCGGTCGCCGCGTTGGCCTCGCGCCTTCCCGTGACAGACCTGATGACGCTCGACGCGCCGACCGACGCGGCACTGTTGTGGGCGCTTGTCCGTCACCGGCTGCGCGACGGACAGGCGCCGGCCGACGCGGTCGCCGAAACCGTGCTGGAGGTCGAGAACCTGGCCCCCGGCTCACGGCTGAACCTGATGCTCACCGACGGGCGGTCGCTGGTCGCGACCGCCTGGACCCACTCGCTTTCGACGCTGGTCACGCAGGAGGCCGTGATGATCGCGTCGGAGCCGTGGGACACCGATCCGCGATGGACGCCGGTCCCGGATCGTCACATCGTCGTGGCCAGCGCTTGCCCTGGCCCGCTTTCGCTCGCCGTGCGGGCGCTACTGGAGGAACCGCAATGACCGACCCGGTGATCGACGTTCACCTGGCTGACGACCATGCCGCCCGCGCGCTCGCCACGGACGCGCGCGCGGGGCTGTCGGCGAACCCGAAATCCCTGCCGCCCAAGTGGTTTTACGACGCTCGCGGCAGCGACCTGTTCGAGCAGATCACCCGTCTGCCGGAGTACTACCCGACCAGGGCCGAGCGCGAGATCCTGGGCGACCGCGCCGGCGAGATCGCCTCGACCAGCAAGGCGCACACGCTGGTCGAACTGGGCTCGGGTTCGTCGGAGAAGACCCGGCTGCTGCTCGACGCCCTGCGTGACGAGGGCACTCTGCACCAGTTCGTCCCGCTGGACGTGTCCAGCACCGCATTGCGTGACGCGGCGGCGGCTCTGGCCGTCGACTACCCGAATCTGGCGGTACACGGGGTGGTCGGCGACTTCACCGAACATCTGGCGTTACTGCCGGGGGAGGCGCCGCGGATCGTGGCCTTCCTCGGCGGCACGATCGGCAACCTGCTTCCCGCCGAGCGCGCCAAGTTCCTGTCGTCGCTGCGGGACGTGCTGGAGCCGGGGGAGTGGCTGCTGCTGGGCACCGACCTGGTGAAAGACCCTTCGGTCGTCCGCGTGGCCTACGACGACTCGGCCGGTGTGACAGCCGAGTTCAACCGCAACGTGCTGCACGTGCTGAATCGTGAACTGGGTGCGGACTTCGACGTGACTGCGTTCGATCATGTCGCGTTATGGGACGAGGGCCAGGAGTGGATCGAGATGCGCCTGCGGGCCCAGCGCGCGATGACCGTGCACGTCCCGGCGCTCGGTATGGAGGTGTCGTTCGAGCAAGGGGAGGAGTTGCGGACCGAGATCTCCGCGAAGTTCCGGCGTCCGGGGATCGCCGCGGAGCTGACCGAGGCGGGCTTCGAGGTGACCCGGTGGTGGACCGATTCAGGCGATCGGTTCGGGCTGTCACTCTCCCAGGCTGTTTAGCCGTTCGTTCATCTGAACCGGCGGTCACCACGTTCCTGCGTGGTGACCGCCTATTCGTGATGACCACTGTCATATCCGGTACAGGGTCGTTACCCTCCGTCAGACGAGCAGGGACTCGCCTCTCGCCTGTTTTGAGGAGGTGGCCATGCAGACCGTGAAACCTCGCCGCAGACAGGCCCGCGGTGAGCGGCGGATAGCCCAGTTACTGGACGCCGCCGCGGACGTCTTCGCCACCGACGGCTACACAGCCGCGACCACCAACGCGATAGCCGCGGCCGCAGGCGTCTCACCTGGCACTCTCTACCAGTTCTTCCCCAACAAGCAGTCCATGGCCGAAGCCCTGGCAGACCAGTACATCGCCGCACTGGCCGTCGCCCATGACCAGGCCGCCGATCGCCGGATCGCCGGTGTGCCGCTGGACGACGTGATCAATCAGATGGTCGACCCGGCCATTCGGATAGCCTCGGAAAACCATGGCTTCACCGCGGTCTTCCACTTCTCCGGACGCCTCCAGTCGGCAGTGACCGACCAGGTCGACGGCCTGATAGCCATCCGCGTCCCCGAACTCGACCCCAGCAGACGCCGCCTGATCGCCTTGGTCACCGTCAAGATCTTCGAGGCCCTGCTGCCCGCGGTCCTGAGCGCCTCCGGCCGCACCCGGACCGAGATCACCGGCGAACTCAAGCGCGTACTGCGCGCCTACCTCCTGGACATCTCGGACTGACCTGCGCGAATCCGAAGACTTGAACTACTGGCGGACATCAGAAGCGGGCTGGCTTTGTCGCGCTGGTCGTTTACGCGCCGCAACGCGCCCGGCGTCGCCCCAGCCCCGGCGGCGGTCGGCCCCGGGCGAAGAGGCCGGTTGCGTGGGGCGGGGTGGAAACGGCCGGCTTTGGCGACAAAGCCCGCCGAGCGAAGCGAGGCAATCAAGAATTGTCGGACCCCTCTGCGATGGTGTGCACACAGGCGCTCAGAGGAGGGGACAACAGATGACCGCGATGCTCAGCGAGTGGATCGACCTGCCGGTGTCGGGACCGTTCGATCTCGGTGCGTCAGCACGGTTCCTGGAAGGGTTCACACCGGCCGGGCGGCAGTCCTATGTGGACAAAGGGGGTGGCTCGCTGCGGCTCGCGTTCCCGGCGTCGCCGTCGTGGCGGCCGGTCGGGGCGGTGGTTCGCCAGTGTGAACCGGACGGGCCGGTGCAGGTGCGGTTGACCGCGTCGCCGGCGGATGTGCCGGCCGCGGTCGGGCATGTGCGGCGGATCCTGTCGCTGGATGTCGATGGTGCGGGTTTCCCGGAGCTGGCGCGACGAGATCGGGTGATCCGCGAGTTGCAGGCCGGCCTGCCGGGCCTGCGACCAGTACTGTTCCATTCGCCGTACGAGGCCGCCTGCTGGTCGATCCTCAGCCAGCGGGTCCGGATGACCCAGGCAGCTACGCTCAAGGACCAGATCGCGCGTAGGGTCGGAGTCAAGGTCGCCGTGCCGGCCGGGGCCGCCGAGCTGTCGGGGATACAGCTCGATGCGTTCCCGGCCCCACGGCGACTTCTCGAACTCGACCACGTGCCCCTGGTCGCCGACGTGAAGAACCGCCGGTTGCGCGGCGTGGCCGAGGCCGCCCTCGAAGGACAGCTGGACGCCGCCTACCTGCGCTCGATCCCCGCCGCCGACGCCCTGCGCGAGTTGGCCCAGCTACCCGGCATCGGCACGTTCTCCGCCGAGTTGATCCTGCTGCGCGGCGCCGGGCACCCAGATGTCTTCGCCACCGCCGAACCCCGCCTGCACAAGGCCGTCACCACCGCCTACGGCCTCACCTCGCCATCGGTGACCGACCTCGAACGAGTCGCCGAAGACTGGAAGCCGTACCGAACGTGGGTCTCCGTGTTATTCCGGGCCCGCGGCGAGATGGCGGCATTACCCGCCTGAAGGCAGGCGAACCTGGTCAGGAATCGAGAAGCACCGGGCAGACGGCCGCACCTAGCGTTACCGCAACGCCTGAAACCGGCTGAAAGTCCGAAAACCCGGCACATGCCCGGACTGCTTCGAGGAGATTCCCATGCACCGCGACAAGTGGATTCGGCAGACCCATCGCTGGCTGTCCGTCACGTTCACGGTGACGGTCCTGGTCACTTCGGTCGCGCTGGCGTTGCAGGTGGCGGTCGACTGGATCGTCTACCTGCCGTTGCCGCCGCTCTTCCTGCTGCTGGCCAGCGGGCTGTACCTGTTCGTGCTGCCCTATGTCCTCAAACGGCGCAGTGTGGGAGCCGGATGAGTTCAGCGGAAAGAAAAGCGGCCCCGCGGGTGTCCCGCGAGGCCGCTTGTCCGGAGAGCTACTCAGGAACGGACCATCTTGCGCAGCACGTACTGCATGATGCCGCCGTTGCGGTAGTAGTCGGCCTCACCGGGGGTGTCGATGCGGACCACGGCGTCGAACTCGACCTTGCCGCCGTCGGCCTTGGTCGCGGTGACCTTGACCGTGCGCGGGGTCTCGCCGTCGTTGAGGACCGTGACACCGGCGAAGTCGAACGTTTCGGTGCCGTCCAGGCCCAGCGACGAGACGTTCTCGCCCTCGGGGAACTGCAGCGGCAGCACACCCATGCCGATCAGGTTCGAGCGGTGGATGCGCTCGAATGACTCGGCGATGACCGCACGCACACCGAGCAGCGAAGTGCCCTTCGCGGCCCAGTCACGCGACGAACCCGACCCGTATTCCTTGCCTGCCAACACAACCAGCGGAATGCCGGCCGAAGCGTAGGCGACGGAGGCGTCGTAGATGGTGGTCTGCGGCGCGCCGTCGGTCAGGAAGTCGCGGGTGAAGCCGCCCTGAACGTCATCCAACAGGAGGTTGCGCAGCCGGATGTTGGCGAAGGTGCCGCGGATCATCACCTCGTGGTTGCCGCGACGGGAACCGTAGGAGTTGAAGTCCTTGCGCTCCACGCCGTGCTCGGTCAGGTACTTCCCGGCGGGGGAGTCCTGCTTGATCGCACCGGCCGGGGAGATGTGGTCGGTGGTGACCGAGTCGCCCAGCAGCGCGAGCACCCGGGCGCCGGAGATGTCCGTGACCGGCGAGGGCTCGTTCTGCATGCCCTCGAAGTACGGGGGCTTGCGCACGTAGGTGGAGTCCGCGTCCCACTCGAAGGTGTTGCCGGTCGGCGTGGGCAGCGAGCGCCACCGGTCGTCACCGGCGAACACGTCCGCATAGTCGTTGGTGAACATCTCCGAGGTGATCGCGGTGGTGACCACGTCCTGGATCTCCTGCGGGGAGGGCCAGATGTCGGAGAGGTACACCGGCAGGCCGTCCGAGCCGGTGCCGATCGGCTCCTTGACGATGTCGGTGTCCATCGACCCGGCCAGGGCGTACGCCACCACAAGCGGCGGGCTGGCCAGGTAGTTCATCTTGATGTCCGGGTTGATCCGGCCCTCGAAGTTGCGGTTGCCCGACAGCACCGACACCACCGCGAGGTCGGACTCCTGCACCCCCGCGGAGATCTCGTCCTGCAGCGGGCCGGAGTTGCCGATGCAGGTGGTGCAGCCGTAGCCGACCAGGTGGAAGCCGAGCTTCTCCAGGTACGGCAGCAGGCCTGCGCGCTCGTAGTAGTCCATGACCACCTTGGAGCCGGGTGCCAGCGTGGTCTTGACCCACGGCTTGCGCTCCAGGCCACGCTCGACGGCCTTCTTGGCCAGCAGCGCGGCGCCGATCATGACCGACGGGTTGGAGGTGTTGGTGCACGACGTGATCGCGGCGATCGCGACCGCGCCGTGGTCCAGTTCGAACGTGTTGCCGTCGACTGTGACCGTGGTCGGGCTGCTGGGGCGGCCTTCGCTGCCCTCGGCGGCCGAGTACGCCACGCGCGGCTTGCCGTCACCGTTCTCACCCTCGTGCGGCGAGGTGGGGTCGCTGGCCGGGAAGGTCTCGTCGATCGCCTCGTCCACAGCGGAGGTGGACTGCTCCTCGGTGTGCGCGACGTAGTTGCGCAGCGCCTGGCGGAAGGCGGGCTTGGCCGACGCCAGCTCGATGCGGTCCTGCGGGCGCTTCGGGCCGGCGATGGACGGGACCACAGTGGACAGGTCCAGCTCGAGCGTCTCGGAGTACGCGGCCTCCGAAGCCGGGTCGTGCCACATGCCCTGCTCTTTGGCGTACGCCTCGACCAGCGCGAGCTGCTGCTCGTCGCGGCCGGTGAGCCGCAGGTAGTCGATGGTCTCGCTGTCGATCGGGAAGATCGCGCAGGTCGAGCCGAACTCCGGGCTCATGTTGCCGATCGTGGCGCGGTTGGCCAGTGGGACAGCCGACACGCCGGTGCCGTAGAACTCCACGAACTTGCCGACCACACCGTGCCTGCGCAGCATCTCGGTGATCGTCAGCACCAGGTCGGTCGCGGTCGCGCCCGGGGGCAGCTCACCGTGCAGCTTGAAGCCGACGACCCGCGGGATCAGCATGGAGACCGGCTGGCCCAGCATGGCGGCCTCGGCCTCGATGCCACCGACGCCCCAGCCCAGCACGCCGATGCCATTGACCATGGTGGTGTGGCTGTCGGTACCAACGAGGGTGTCCGGGTAAGCCTGGCCGTTGCGGGTCATGACCACGCGCGCCAGGTGCTCGATGTTGACCTGGTGCACGATGCCGGTGCCCGGCGGGACGACCTTGAACTCCGAGAACGCGGTCTGGCCCCAGCGCAGGAACTGGTAACGCTCCTTGTTGCGCTCGTACTCCAGGTCGACGTTGCGCTCGAACGCGTCCGGGCGGCCGAAGATGTCGGCGATCACCGAGTGGTCGATCACCAGCTCGGCCGGGGCCAGCGGGTTGACCTTGTCCGGGTCGCCGCCCAGCTGGGTGACGGCCTCACGCATGGTGGCCAGGTCCACGATGCAGGGCACGCCGGTGAAGTCCTGCATCACCACACGGGCCGGGGTGAACTGGATCTCGGTGGCGGGCTCCGCACTGGGGTCCCAGCCGGCCAGCGCGCGGACGTGGCCGGCGGTTATGTTCGCACCGTCCTCGGTACGAAGCAGGTTCTCCAGCAGAATCTTCAAGCTGTACGGCAGGCGCTCGGCGCCCTCGACCGCGTTCAGCCGGAACACCTCGTATGAGGAGTCGCCGACAGTCAGCGTGCCGCGGGCACCAAAGCTGTCCTTGCTCGTAGGTGCAGTCACGTCCAACTCCATCTCGCGCGCCGGTGTGCGGGTGGCAGCAAAGTCAGTTCTGGGATAGGCCGAGTCTCGCGCATCCCTGCCGGGCTCGCAGACCCCGACCCCCATCTCGTCTTTAACAGTACGCTTGTCCTGTATTCGGCGACAACGAGGGATGGGACACACGTGATCCATCACGTTCAGGTGGCTTGTCCGGCGGGCAGCGAAGATCGACTACGGGCGTTCTATCACGGCGTGCTCGGCTGGGCCGAACTGGCAAAGCCTCCGCTGCTGGCCGCTCGCGGCGGCTGCTGGTTCCAGGTTCCCGGCGGGGGAGAGCTGCATGCGGGTGTCGAGGCCGATTTCCGGCCTGCCCGCAAGGCCCACCCGGCGTTCATGGTGAATCTGGACGTGCTTGTGCCCGCGCTGGACGCCGCGGGTTGCGAGATCGTATGGGCCGACCCGGCCGAGATCCCTGGCAGGCGCCGGCTTCATACCTACGACCCGGTCGGCAACCGCATCGAGTTCATTCACGACTGACCGGGACGTCGGTTCTCCGGCTTCTTGGTGGCCTGGGACATCGCGCCCGCGATGATCAGCATGCCGATGACCGGGAAGAACACCCACCACATCCCGAGGAAGATGGTCAGCAGGGTCGCGCCGGGGATGCCGACGATGAAGCTCAGCGCGCCGAGAGCCTCGAAGGCGGCGTTCGCCGGTGTTTTCCCGACATCCTTCGCGGACCTGCGGGCGGGCGCGGTGGCTTTGACCGCGGGCGGCGTGGCCGAGCTGAGGTCGGGATGCGGGGCAGGCAGATCCTCGAACAGCGCCTCGAGTTCGCCCCTGGTGCGAGCGGTGGCCGCGCGTCCGCAACGCTCCTCGTACTCGCTCAGTTCCAAGCGACCCGTGGACATGTGCTTGCCCAGTGTCGAGATGGCTTCGTCGCGCTTGGTGTCGCTGATCCGGATGCCCGCATCATCCATACCCGGATTGTATGGGCGGAAAGCCTTCTCGTTACGGCTTGTTTCGTGGCTGGAGACACCGCTGCCCCCGTACCGGGCGGCGCGGGGGCAGCGGAGATCGAATATCAGCGTCCGGACTTCAGCAACGCCTCGATGTCAGCCGGCTGCACACCGCGCAGCACGGTCAGGAACAGCTCGAAGAACGTACGGCCCGGGCTGACGTACCACTTGCCGTCGACCTCGGTGGCCACCACGCCGACACCGCTCTTGAACACGCCCTGGACGATGTTGGTCACGGCGGTCTTGGCCTGGGCCGGCATGCGACTGCCGCCGATCTCGGTGGCCAGGTCGGCCGCGCACAGTTTCTCGGTGCGGCCCTTGGAGCTCGCCTCGTAGCAGTCGCCCGCCTTGACGACGCGGACCGTCTCGCCCTCGGCGGTGACCTCAAGCTCCTTGAACGTGACCCGGGTACCGCCGGTCACGCTGCTGGTGTCGGCTTCCAGTTTGTTGATCTTCGCGCCGGTCGGCCTGGCCTTGCCGGCGATCGACTCGATCAGCACCGGGCCCGCGTCGTGCAACGCGCCCATCTCGTCGGGCGGCATGAGCTCGATCAGCCGCTTGAAGTCGGCGTTGACCGCGGCGTCGGCCGCCTGCTTGACCGCGTCCTGGGCACTGCCCGCGCCGTTGCCCGGGATCGAGGTCTTGGGCCACGACTTCCTGGCGTCCTGCAGCGCGTAGTCCGCGATCGTGTAGAAGAGGCTCGGGTACCACTCGTTGTCGACCTTGACCGTGGCGATCCGGATCGGCTTGCCGGTGCGTTGCACCTGTTTGGTGATGTCGAACGTCTCGGTCTCCGGCTTGGACGGCGCGCCGGCCAGGTCGAGGAACTTCTCGGTGAGCGGCAGGTTGCGCGCGTCCGAGGTCACCGTGACCTTGCCCTCGGTCAGCATGGTGATCGTCAGGTGGTCGTTGACCTCCTGCTTCCTGGCGTCGTCGAACTTCAGGCCCTCGGTCTTGACCTGCACGCCGGGGATCTTGTTCGGATCGGCGCCCTTCTTGAACACCTCCAGGCGCTCCATCTCGGCGAACGCCTGGGTGTTGAGGTCGCTGAGCAGCTTGCCCTCGGCCGGCGGCAGCGAGGTCAGCAGGCCGGCGACGTCACCGTTGCTGACCGTGGCGATCAGCTTCTGCGCGGCGTCCGACGGGGTGGGGGCGCCTTCGGCGACGTGGTCGGACTTGTTGAACGCCACGAAGTAGACGATGCCGCCGGCGACCAGGGCGAGCACGGCGACGAACACGCCGACGATCAGGCCGGTCCGCTTCTTCTTCGGCGGCGGGAAGCCGGCGCCCTGCTGCGGTGCGCCGTACATCGGCTGCTGGTAGGCGTCCTGCGGGTAGCCACCCTGCTGGGGATGGCCCTGTTGCGGGTAGCCCTGCTGGGGATATCCCGGCTGCTGCGGGTAACCTTGCGGCGGCGTCTGCGCGTAGCCGCCCGGCTGCTGCGGGTAACCGGGCTGAGCCTGAAACGGCCCGCTCGGCGTACCCGGCTGCTGCTGTAAGTACTGATTCGGGTCGTTGGGCTGCCATTGGCCGCCGGACGGCGGGTAGGTCACGGTTCCCCTCCTGTTTGCTGCTTCATGCGGGTGCGCTGGCTGACAAGAACGGTCACGGCCCCAAGCAAGGCCAGCAGCGCACCGATGAATGTGACCACCGGCCCGGCGCTGGCTATCCCCACGAGTCCGTTCGTGCCACCCCCTTGGACGGCCGCCACCCCCGCGATCGTTCCCATCAATATCGCCAGGACGGCCGCCAGTCCTGCGGCCGATCTGCGTAGTCCCAGAGCGTACAGTGCGATTGCTATCGCCACTGCGGGTATAACGGCCAGCCATCCCTGCAGGAAAAAGTCCAGCGCGGGGAACGCCCCCATGAAACCCAATTGCTTGAGCAGGCCGAGAGACTGATAGCTGTCGCGGTAGACCGATCCGGACCGCGTCCATGCCAGGAACGTGCCGAGTATCAGTGTCACCAAACCGGTGGCTGCCCCGACGGCCCCGATCCTCGGCATCAAAGTACGCACACGCTCATCGTCGCAGCACGCTGGATCGTGTCCCTCTTTCGGGTCGATTCGGCACGTCCGGGCTGTCCAAAGAGGATTTTGTGATGCACGGTGACTATGTTGTCACTGTTACGGCACGTTCTGCTGTGACGGAAGCGGTCTGCAAACAGGAGGCGCCGTGCGGGTCTGTCGAGCGGCCATCCCGGTCCTGGCGGCAGTGCTCGTCCTGGCCGCCACCCCCTGCGCCTTCGCGGTCCCGCCGCCTCCGCCGAAGCCCAGTGACCAGGAGATCCAGGACAGCAAGGCCAACCGGGACGCCAAGGCCGGCCGGGTCGGCGAGCTGACCAACCAGCTGGCGGCCGCCGAGACCAAGCTGATCGACCTGCAGGCCGCGGTCGAGCTGAAAATGGAGGACGCCAACAAAGCGCTGGTCGACCTGGACAATGCCCGCGACGAGGCGGCGAAAGCCCGGAGTCTTGCCACCGCGGCCAAGACCGAGGCCGACGCGGCGTCCGCGGCCATTGCCCAGGTCCACAAAGAAGTCGACGACTTCGCCGCGGCGAGTTTCCGCCAAGGCAGCACGGTCGGTTCCATTACGGCGTTCCTCGGCGCGAAGAGCCCACAGGATCTGCTGGACCGGGCGGCATTGCTGAATGCGGTGAGCGGCAGCCAGATCGACGCGCTCGAACGAATGCAACGAGCCCGTATCGAACAGGCCAACAAAGAGTCACTCGCGCGGGCCGCGGTGAATACCGCGAACGAAAAGCAGACCGCGGCCGAAAATGCCAAACGAGTCGCGGACAACGCCACTCGCGCGGCCGAACAGGCCCGCCGCAGCCAGGCGGGCGAAGCGGCACAGATCGAGGCGGCCAAGGCCCAGACCGAGCAGGAACTGACCAGGGCCCAGGCCGAGGTCGGCGGCCTGGAATCCCAACTGCAGCGGTATCGCGAATGGCAGGCGGCCAAGCAACGCGAAGACGAGGAACGCGCCAAGCAGGCCGCGGCGGCCGCGGCCGCGAACAAGCCCGGAGGCGGCGCACGCCCCAGCCGACCGGCTCCGGGCCGTCCAGCAGTCGTCGGTGGCGGCCCTGCCGTCGTGATCGCCCGCGCGCTCTCACAGCTGGGCATGCCGTATGCCTGGGGCGGCGGCAACGCCCACGGCCCCACCCGCGGCATCCGGGACGGTGGCATCGCGGACTCCTTCGGAGACTACGCCAAGGTCGGCTTCGACTGCTCCGGCCTGATGATCTACGCCTTCGCCGGCGTCGGAGTCGGCCTTCCGCACTACAGCGGCTACCAGGCCGACGCGGGCAGGCGGGTCCCGCTGTCCCAGATGGCACCGGGCGACATGCTCTTCTGGGCGACCGGCGGCCGGATCCACCACGTCGCCCTCTACATCGGCAACGGCCAGATGGTCGAGGCCCCGTACTCAGGCTCCCGGGTCCGGATCGCGCCCGTGCGCTACGGCGGGATCGTGCCTTATGCCGCCCGGGTGTTCTAATTCGCCGGTGGGCTTGGCGGCGGTGATTTTCGCGGGTGGCAAGGCGACCCGGCTCGGTGGCGTGGACAAGGTGATGATCGAGGTGGCCGGTCGCACCCTGTTGTCCCGGTCTGTCGACGCTGTGCGGGGTGCCGAGCGGATTGTGGTGGTGGGGCCCGCGCGGGAGATCGGCGCGGCGGTGCGGTGGGTGCGGGAGGAGCCGCCTGGTTCGGGGCCGCTGGCCGCGCTGGCGGCCGGTGTCGAGGCGTTGGCGGATCTGCCGGATGACACGCATGTCGCTGTGCTGGCTGGGGATCTGCTGGGGATCGGGCCGCGGACGGTCGCGAAGCTCAGGTCCGCTTTGGACGAGAATCCGGCCGTCCTGGGCGCGCTCCTGGTCGACGCGGAGGGCTTCACGCAGTGGATGCACGCGGTCTGGCGGCTGGCCGCGCTGCGTGCCGCCGTGCCGCCGGATTCCGTTGGGAGGTCACTGAAATCGGTGCTCGGCGGGTTGCCGCTGACGCTCATCCCGGCGCAGCGGGGCGAGGCCGACGACGTGGACGCTCCCGGCGACCTGCCAGCATGAACGCCGGATTTCCGGGACAATCGAACCTATGAGCCTTCCTGGTCCCCGTGCCGTTGTCAGCTGGGCCGTCGAGACCGCCACCACGGTCATCTCGATTCCCGGGCGGGTGTTCAACCTGCTCACAGCCGCGGAACGGGCCGTCGCCAGGGCGAACGAACTGGTCGACCGGACCGACGCGGTGGTCACCTCCGCCGAGGCCGCGGTCGTGCACGCCCAGAAGGTCACGCGGGCGGCCGAGGAGGTCGTGGAGGCCACGAAGCCGATGCTCAGGTTCGTCGCGGAGCTCTCCGCGCACGAGGTCGAGGCCGCCATCAAACTGGTGGACGAGCTGCCGAAGCTCGCCGAGCACATGACCCGCGACATTATGCCGATCCTGGCCACCATGGGCCGGGTCGGCCCGGACATCCACGAACTGCTCGACGTCGCCAAGGACGTCCGCCAGGCCATCCTGGGCATCCCCGGGTTCGAGTACATGCGCAGGCGCGGCGAGAACAAAGAGCTCGAGTCCTGAGCTTTACAGGGGTCACACCGTTCATCGGATTGCATTGGTCCTGGCGGATCGCCGTGTCTTCTAGGAGGTTTGGCCCGTGACGGAACCCGAGGCCGGGACGACTACCCCGGCCCATGACGCGCAGTTGCTCGAACGCACCGTGTTCGAGGTCAAACGGGTGATCGTCGGGCAGGACCGGCTGGTCGAGCGGATGCTGGTGGGCCTGCTGTCCAAGGGTCACCTGCTGCTGGAAGGCGTGCCCGGTGTCGCCAAGACCCTCGCGGTGGAGACGTTCGCCCGGGTGGTCGGCGGCTCGTTCTCCCGCGTGCAGTTCACCCCCGACCTGGTGCCCGCCGACATCCTCGGCACGCGCATCTACCGGCAGGGCAGCGAGTCGTTCGACGTCGAACTCGGCCCGGTGGTGGCCAACTTCGTGCTCGCCGACGAGATCAACCGCGCACCGGCCAAGGTGCAGTCGGCGATGCTCGAGGTGATGGCCGAGCGGCACGTGTCCATCGGCGGCAAGACCTTCCCGATGCCTGATCCGTTCCTGGTGCTGGCCACCCAGAACCCGATCGAGAACGAGGGCGTGTACCCGCTGCCCGAGGCGCAGCGCGACCGGTTCCTCTTCAAGATCATCGTCGAGTACCCGACGGCCGAGGAAGAGCGCGAGATCGTCTACCGGATGGGCGTCGAGGCGCCTGTGCCGCAGCAGGTTCTCTCGCCCGACGAGCTGACGAGGTTGCAGGGCGTCGCGTCCAAGGTGTTCGTGCACCACGCGCTCGTCGACTACGTCGTGCGGCTTGTGCTCGCGACGCGTACTCCTGCTGAGCACGGTCTGACCGATGTGGCCGGTTGGGTCGCGTATGGCGCGTCGCCGCGTGCGAGCCTCGGCATTGTGGCTGCATCGCGTGCACTCGCGTTGGTGCGCGGACGTGACTATGTGCTGCCGCAGGACGTTGTGGACGTTGTGCCGGACGTGTTGCGCCACCGCCTTGTGCTGTCGTACGACGCGTTGGCCGACGCTGTCCCGTTGGACCACATCATCACGCGCGTGCTCCAGACCGTGCCGTTGCCACAGGTCTCCGCGCGGCCGCAGCAGCCACAGCCGCCGCAGGGAATGCACGCACCCGCAGGCGTGGCTAGCCGGCCGTGAGCCAGAAAGAAGAGCAGGAGCGTCCATCCTGGACACCGCCCATTCTGCGCGGGGACCGGATGGAAGCCGGGCTCCGGCTGCTTGAGCTGGACGTCCGGCGCAGGCTGGACGGGCTGCTGCAGGGCAACCACCTGGGCCTGGTGCCAGGTCCGGGCACCGAGCCCGGTGAGGCCCGGCCATACCAGCCCGGCGACGACGTCCGCCGGATGGACTGGGCCGTGACGGCGCGAACGACAACGCCGCACATCCGTGAGACGGTCGCGGACCGCGAGCTGGAGACGTGGCTCGCGATCGACCTGTCCGCGAGCCTGGACTTCGGTACGGCCGCTTGTGAGAAGCGTGACCTCGTCATCGCGGCGACGGCTGCGGTCGCGCACCTGACGCGCGGCGGCGGTAACCGCATAGGTGCCGTCGTGTCGACGGGGGATCACATGGCTCGTATCCCCGCGCGTGGAGGACTGGCGTACGCACGTGGCCTGATCCGTAAGGTCGCTGAGACGCCGAGCCCGCCTGAAGGCACGGCCGGTGACCTGGCCACCCTGATCGAGCAGTTGCGTCGCCCGCCGCGCAGGCGCGGGCTGGTCGTGGTGATCTCCGACTTCCTGGGTGACGTCACCTGGCAGCGGGCGTTGCGAGGCCTGTCGGCCCGGCACGACCTGATCGCCATCGAGGTCGTTGACCCGCGTGACGTGGACCTGCCCGACGTGGGCACGGTCGTGCTGTCCGACCCGGAGACCGGGCGGCAGCGTGAGGTGCACGCCTCGCCGCTGCTCCGCCGTGAGTTCGCGGCCGCTGCCCAGCAGCACCGCACGAACGTCGCGGCCGCGATCCGCCGGGCTGGTGCCGGGCACTTGGTACTGCGTACGGATTCCGACTGGGTGGCCGACACCGTGCGGTTCGTGGTCGCCCGCAAACGTGGCTGGTCTGGAGGAGGTGCGGCCTGATGTTCGGGTTCAGCCTCAGCAGGTTCGCGGACGCCTGGTGGTTCCTGCTGTTGATCGCGGTAGCCGCGCTGGTGGGCGGGTACATCCTGCTGCAACGCAAGCGCCGCAGGAACACCATGCGGTTCACCAACCTCGCGCTGCTGGAGAAGATCGCGCCCAAGCGGACGCGTAAGGCCAGGCATGTGCCGATCACGCTGCTGCTCGTGGCGCTGACGCTGTTCACGATCGCGCTGGCGGGTCCAACCGCGGAGGCGCGTGTGCCGCGTAACCGCGCGACCGTGATGCTGGTGATCGACGTGTCGCTGTCGATGGAGGCCACCGACGTCAAGCCGAACCGGCTGGAGGCCGCGCAGGCCGCGGCCAAGTCGTTCGCCGCGGGCCTCACGCCGGGCATCAACCTCGGCCTGATCTCGTTCGCCGGCACCGCGACCGTGCTGGTCTCGCCGACGACGTCACGGCAGGGCGTGGTCAAGGCCATCGAGACGCTACGGCTGGCCCAGTCGACCGCCACCGGTGAGGCGATCTTCTCCGGGCTGCAGTCCATCGAGAGCTTCTCCGAGGTCGTGGGTGGTCAGGAGGGCCCGCCTCCGGCTCGTATCGTGTTGATGAGTGACGGCAAGCAGACCATTCCGACCGACAACCAGGACGATCCGCGCGGCATGTTCACCGCCGCCCGGGCCGCCGCCGAGGCCAAGATCCCGGTCTCGACGATCTCCTTCGGCACTGGTGAGGGCACGGTCAACATCGACGGGCGGCGCACCCCGGTGCCGGTCGACGACGAGTCGCTCGAAGAGGTCGCGAAACTGTCCGGCGGCGAGTTCTACAAGGCCGCGACCGCTGATGAACTGCGCAAGGTTTACGACACTTTGGGTGAACAAATCGGTTATGAGGTCAAAGACGCCGATGCCAGCCGTCCATGGTTGATACTGGGCACGCTCGCGGCGATCACCGCCGCGGCCAGCGCGCTGTTCATAGGGCAGCGCCTGCCCTGATCGGGAGGCGCAGATGGTCGACGCCAAGGACTGGCGGGAGATGCACGAGTGGTCGGCACAGCTGCTCAAGCGTCAGACCGGCCAAGGTGTCGACGACTGGAACGTCCGGATCAAGGAGACCGGTATCGGCTCGCGTGACGAGCTGATGCACTGGCTCAAGGCCCGCAACATCAACGGCTACGCCCAGCAGTTGCTGATCATGGAGCGGTTCGGCTACCCGGACTTCCTGCTCAAGACCGCCGAGGAGCTGGTGGACGACCAGTTCGCCGGCCGGGAGCACCTGCGGCCGGTGTTCAACGAGGTGATCGAGGCCGGTGTCGGCATCGCGCAGGAGGGCCTGGTGGAGGTGCAGGCCCGCAAGACGTTCGTGACGCTGCGGACCAGGCGGCGCAAGTTCGCGATGGTCAAGCCGACCACCAAGACCCGCGTCGACCTGGGCCTGCGGATCGTGGAGCTCTCCAGCGGCCACCTGCGGTTCGCCGAGCGGCTGCAGTCGGCGAAACTGCTGCGTGACGACACCATGACCCACCGCATCCCGCTGTCCAGACTCGAGGACGTCGACGACGAGGTCAGCTACTGGCTGGCCGTCGCGTACGAACAGAACACATGAGAGGGCCCCTCGTGCCGCGACACGAGGGGCCCATCAGGTCTGTGGGTCAGTGGTTTACGCCTCGGCGGCCGCCGTACGCGCCCGCCACGATGCCGACCAGGACAACGGCGGCGCCCAGCTGGAACAGCAACTCGATCCAGTCGATGCCCGGTGTGTCCCGGACGCCGACCCAGCCGGCGACCAGGCTGCCGAGGAACGCGGCCACGATGCCGGTCACGATGGTCAGCCAGATGGGGATGTTCTGCTTGCCGGGCAGGATCATCCGTGCCAGCACGCCGATGACGAGCCCGATCACGATCGCGCCGATGATCGATTCGATGGTCATCGCACACTCTCCTGGGGTAGTGCCGTGAACCTTCTACGCTTACGGTCCCAAGGGTCCCCAACATCGGCACGACGGAAACACAAACTGTTATCCGTGCAGGTCGCGGTACCTGGCAGCGGCCCCCGGATGCAGCGGTACCCCGCCGGTGCCGATCAGGGTCCGGGCGTCGAGGAACTGGGTGCCCCGGGCTTGCTGGGGGACGAGCTCCGCGGCCCTCCGACCAGTACAGACCGCGTTCGGTCAGGCCGGCGACGGCTTGGCCGAGTGTGAGGTGTTCGACGCGGACCCGCACGACGGCGGCCGCGATGAGCCGGTCGCCGAACAAGGCTGCGCCGGTCGAGTCCCGGTGCCCGGGGTGCTCGTCCCGGCTGGACCGCCAGAACCGGCGTGTGGCCCGCGTTCGATCTTCCGGCGGCATCCCAGGGCCGTTGTCGGCCACTGTGATCGGACCATCGACCGCCCAGCTCGACTTGCGCGCCGCGACCCGCGTACTTGATCGTGTTGTCCAGCAACACATCCAGCGCCTGGCTGAGATCGGCACCGCCACGATCATTTGGTCCATAGTGGACGGACTCGGTTGCGCGCCGAAATCGAAGGCAAGAAGATCACGGACCGCGTTCTCGGTGCCCGCAAGCACATGCGCCGAGTGGGGCGTTGGGGAGCGGGCCGCGTGCCATACGGATACCTGTTGTGCCCACACCCGGACGGCGAGGGGTACGCGCTCGAACCGGACTCTGATGCGGCACGGGTGGTCGCCGAAATTGTGAGCCGGTTTCTCGGTGACAACCCCAAGATCGGGCGGCAGTCGCGGGCCGGTATCGCCGCATGGCTCAACGAGGCGGGTATCGCATCGCCCCTCGCACGGTCGCTTGTCAAAGAGAGTGCGGCCAAGAGGGCGGCGGCCGGAAAGGACGCGCCGCGATGGGGCAGCCTGCTGTGACAGCCATTCTGTCCAACCCTGCTCTTCGCGGTATAGCTACGCACAACGGAAAGATCCTGCGACACCAGGACGGCCCTGACGTAGGGCGCCCCATCTACTACGGCCCTTTGCTTGACCACCAATAGCAAACAGGCCGACCCGCTCGCCATTCAACGCCCGGATCAACCGCCCAGAACCCCATTCGACACCAGCCACCTAGGGCAGGTGTCACCCTCCATGTAGCACGGGCTGAGCGTCGCGGGGCACGCGACTGGCAATCACGCCTACGGTTCGCCATGCGCGGACCCGACCACAATCACGCCAAGGGATGAGGGGGATCCGCGCCTATGGCCCTCTGTCTATGGTGCTGTGACTGTGTCGACTGGGCGGGGGCGGAGGGCGAACCAGGTGGGGATGAGGGTGGCTGCCATGGTCAGGATGCCGGCGGCGCCTGCCACCGCCAGGTAGATCCAAATTGGACCGTAGGGCAGGACGGAATCCATTGCGGCGAGGCTGAACGGGACGAGTGTGCCCGCGGAGATCAGCGTGCCCAGGCCGATTCCGGCGATGGCGATCGCGAGGCCTTCGACGCCTGCCATTCGCAGTACCTGGCCACGGCGGGCGCCGGAGAGGCGCAGGAGACCGAACTCGCGGCGGCGGTCCGCGGTCTCCACCACCAGGGTGTTGATCACCGAGATCGCCGTGTAGAGGATGATCATGCCTGCGAGCAGGTAGTTGATCCACGCCTGGGTTTGCTGTTCGGCGGCGTACGCCTCGGTCAGCACGGATCGGTCGGCGACCCGGACGCCGGGGATGGTGGCGAGCGCGGCTGGGTCGCTTGTGCGGACCATGATCTGCTTGGCGACGCCCGCGGTGGTGTGGGAGGCCAGGAGTGTCGCGGGCACCAGCGCGGTTTCGAAGCCCTGCTTGCTGTTGATCAAGGCAACAACGGTTGTCGGCACGATCTGGCCGTCGCCGAACCGCATGGAGACCTTGTCGCCCAAGGCGACGCCCATTGCATCGGCGTGCGCTGCGGGCAGGGCGATTGTGTTGCCGGTGAGGCCTGTCAGCGTGCCGGCCGCGATGGACACCGAGGTCAGTTCCGACGCGCCGGACGCGGTGACGCCCTGCAGCGCGAGGCCGTCATCACCCTGCTTGCGGTCGTACGGCGCTTCCACGAATCCCGTGCTGGTCACCCACTCTGAGGCGGCCGTGACACCGGGGACCTTGCGGACCGCGCTGAGGACATCGGGGGAGAAGCCGCCGGTGGTCGAGATCAGCACGGCGTCGGCCCGCAGGTTCTCGGTGTACGCGCGCTGCGCGGATTCCACTGAGGTGGTCTGCGTGTAGATCTGCGCGAACGCGAACCCGGACGCCAGCATCACGGGCGCGACCGCCGATGCCAGCTGGACGACCCGCACCCGCGTGTTGCTCATCGCGAGCGAGCCTGGCACAGAGGTCAGCGCCCGGATCGGCCAGCGGATCACGGCCATCATCACCTTGGTCGCACCCGGCGAAAGCAGGCTGAACGCGATCGCCCACAACAAGACCGCAGGACCAGCAGTGGACGCGGCGATCGGGCCTTCCATCACGGTGACCGTCACGATTGCCAACGCCGTGCCGCCGCCACACGCCAGCACGGCGAAAACCAGCCGGAACCAGGTCAGCCACTTGCGCTGTACGGCGGCCTCAGCCAGGGCCTCGGTCGGACGGGTGGAAGCCGCGCGCCGAGCCGCCGCGATCGCGGCGACCTGGGCGGCGAGCAGTGCCGCTCCCGCGCCGACGACCGACGGGATCCAGCCCTGGTGGAACTGGATCTCCGGGCCGGCCACACCGTTCTCGGCCAGCTGCGTGAACAACGCCTTGCCCAGCCAGGAACCCGGCACCCAGGCCGCACCCGTGGCCAGCACGGACACGATCAACGCCTCGCCGAAGACCATCCGCTTGATCTGTCCCGGCGTCGTGCCGACCGCCCGCAGCAGCGCGATCTCCCGCCTGCGTTGCCGGATCGACAACCCGAGGGTGCTGGCGACCACCATCATGGACACCATCACCGCAAACCCGCCGAACACACCGGCCAGCGTGATCAGCATCTCGCTGGTCCTGGCGACCTCCGGGAACTCCGCGGCGCCGCGTTCGTCGCCGGTCAGCACGTCGAACCTGGCACCCAGCGCGCTGGTCAGCTGCTCTTGCAGCGTTTCGATGTTGGTACCAGGCGCGGCGACCACGCCGATCGCGGTCAGCTCACCCAGCCGCTGCGCGTCCTGGGCGGAGAAGTACATCACCGGCTGGGCGAACGTCCCGAGCCCGGACACGGTGTACTTGCCGACCTTTCCGCGCACAGAGATGTCGACCTGGTCGCCGATCTGCTTGCCTGAGCTCGTGGCCAGTACGACCTGACCCGGCTGCGGCGCCTTGCCAGTGATCGTGTGCGCGCCCAGGACCGCCGACTCGAAGCCGTGGCCGGATGACGTCGGCGCGCCCAACAGAGTCGCCTCGAACGAGATGTCCGGCACGACCTTCGCCACGCCGGGCACGGCCTGGATCTTGGCTGTCGTGCCCGCGTCCATCGGGACCTGCTCAGGCAGGACGGACCGCTCGGAGTCCTCGTCCTCGTCCGCCGGGTTCTCCTTGGCTTGGTCGAAGGACCGCTCGGCGACGACCACGGCGTCCGCGCCGGCCAGGCGCTGCGGCGGGATCGCCGTCCGGATGCCGGTCTCCATCAACCCGCCACACGCCATCACGATCGCCGCGCCGAAGAACAACGCGATGAAAGTGGCGACGAAACCACCCTTGCGATAGCGCAGCGTTCGTAACGTCAGGCGTACCATGGCGAGACCGTCCCCAATTCTTCAGCCAATTGTTTGTGGCTCGACGCTATTGCTGCGGACGGTGCTCGGCCCATGGTGCTGAACGCCGGGTTCAGCGGGGGGTTAGCCCTACCACAACACGCGGCCCGGATGCGTCGGACCAGGTGCGGGGCCGCTAGCCTGTGGCGCGAGCACGATGTGGCGGGGCTGAGGAGTTGATCGTGGCACGGTCGGTATTGGTCACTGGTGGTAACCGGGGCATCGGTCTGGCGATTGCGCGCGCATTCGCCGACCAGGGCGACAAAGTGGCGGTGACGCACCGCGGATCCGATACCCCCGACGGCCTTCTCGGGGTCAAGTGCGACGTGACCGACGCGCAGCAGGTGGACGCGGCGTTCACCGAGATCGAGGAGACGCACGGCCCGGTGGAGATCCTGGTGTCCAACGCCGGGATCACCGACGACACCCTGCTGCTGCGGATGAGCGAGGAGCAGTTCACCCGCGTGCTCGACGCGAACCTCACCGGCGCCTTCCGGGTCGCCAAGCGGGCATCGCGCGGCATGCTGAAGAAGCGCTGGGGCCGTCTGGTGTTCATCTCTTCGGTCGTTGGCCTCTCCGGCGGCGCGGGCCAGGCGAACTACGCGGCCAGCAAAGCCGGTCTGATCGGGTTCGCCCGTTCGCTCGCGCGTGAGCTGGGCGGCCGCAACATCACCTCGAACGTGATCACGCCGGGCTTCGTGGCCACCGAGATGACCGCGGTCCTGCCCGAGGAGCGCAAGCAACAGATCCTGGCGCAGGTCCCCGTCGGCCGTTACGCCGACACCGCGGAGATCGCCGCCGCCGCCACGTTCCTGGGCTCCGACGCCGCCGCCTACATCACCGGCGCCGTGCTGCCGGTCGATGGCGGCCTCGGCATGGGCCACTGAAGTCCGATTCCTAGGGTAAAGGGAGAGATTGTGACCGGACTGCTCGAAGGCAAGCGCCTGCTGATCACAGGCGTGATCACGGACGCCTCGATCGCGTTCCACGTGGCGCGTATCGCGCAGGAGCAGGGTGCCGAGGTGGTGCTCACCGGGTACGGCAGGCTCAGTCTGGTCCAGCGGATCGCGCAGCGGCTGCCCAAGCCCGCGCCGGTGATCGAGCTGGACGTGACCAACCAGGAACACCTCGGCACCTTGGCGGGCAAGGTGACCGAGCACGTCGACGGGCTCGACGGGATCGTGCACTCCATCGCCTTCGGCCCGGCCTCCACCCTGGGCAACCCGTTCCTGGAAGCGCCATGGGAGGACGTGTCCACCGCCGTCCACGTGTCGGCGTACTCGTTCATGTCGCTGACCAAGGCCGTGTTGCCGCTGCTGAGCCAGGGCTCGTCGGTCGTCGGCATGGACTTCGACGCGCGTCAGGCATGGCCGGCGTACAACTGGATGGGCGTGGCCAAGGCCAGCCTCGAGTCGGTGACCCGCTACCTGGCCAGGGAACTGGGGCCGCAGCACGTCCGGGTCAATCTCGTCGCCGCGGGCCCGGTCCGCACGATGGCCGCCAAGTCGATCCCGGGCTTCCAGATGCTCGAGGACCAGTGGGCCGTGCGCGCGCCGTTGGGCTGGAAGGTCGAGGACCCCGAGCCGGTCGGCAAGTCCGTGTGCGCGCTGCTGTCGGACTGGCTGCCCGCGACCACTGGCTCCATGGTGATGGTCGACGGGGGGTTCCACGCCGTCGGCATGTGACTGCCGGATGGGGCGCCCCGCTTCGCGGCGGGGCGTGCCCGGCCGTCAGGTCGAGTGCCGCGCTTCCCCGGGAGAATGTCCGGCGTCCGGGGGAGTCTGTTCGTAGCGGCCGTTCATCCAGAATTGCGGCCTGCCGTGGCGGCGCTGGGCGTCGCGGGCGATCGGGATCATCGTCGCCTCCATGGCCGGATTGACATGGATATGCCGCACCCAGCCGTGGTCGAGCAGCCTGATACCGGTGGGCGTGCCTTTGAACGTCGTGTGGGCAAAGCCCCCGGAGCCGGTGTATGCGAAGGTCTTGATCTCGTTCGCCTGCAACAGAGCGGTTGCCTCTTCGACGGTGATCCAACGACCACCGGGGGTCAGCGGATCGTGGGGGTCGCTTTCGTTGCGATACGAGACAGTGTGGCCGTGTTGCCGTCTGACGTCGTCGGCCGCGGCGACATAGGCCGGGTATCCAGCGCCGTCCGCGTTGGACGGGCGCCGTATGTACTCTCCGTTCTGCCAGTAGTCGACGTATGTGAACCGGACGACTCCGTCCTTCTGCTTACAGAAGCCCTTGATGGTCTGGGATCTGATCAGTTCGAGCATCTCGTCCTGGCTGATCACCCGATCGAGTTTCCGGTTGCGCCGCCGTTCCCTCAACCGCGCGACATGCGACAGCGCGTTGAGCGTCAGCAGGCCACCGCCCAGGCCCCCGGCCAGGAACCGAAGGATCGGCGAGCCGGTCGCCGAGGCCAGTAGCAGCCCGGAGATCCCGCCGACATAGGTCGACACGTACGCGGCGACAGACAGGGGCGCCAGCGCGATCTGCATGTACTCAGTCCCGGACGTCCCCTTGCGCGCAAGCAGAACCAGCCAACTGTGCACCCCGGCCGAAACTCCGACAATGGCAACGGAAACCCCCAACGGTACCCACAGAACCACAGTCATCGCGTCACTTCCGAACGTCGTCCCGACAGCTCGCCCACTCGCAGCATGCGACCATGCTGGATGCTCTGTCAAGACGGAATGTCCGGACACTCTGTCCGGACATTCCTCTCGTCGCTGTCGCTGGGCCGGATTCTTCGGCCGTTGCCGTGGCGGACTGGCTTGCCGGCCTGTGGTGATGCAGGATTCCACGCGTTCACCCCGGTCTGCTGCCCAGGAGGTTCGATGCTGGGTCTTGAACTGATCGTGATCCTGGGTGTCACTGTTCTCACGTGCAGTGTGGCCGCGCGGCGGTTGAAGGTCGCCGCGCCGGTCATGTTGCTCGTGGTGGGGACATTGATCGGGTTCATCCCGTTGCTGCGGGAAGTCTCGCTGCCGTCCGAAGTGATGCTGCTGGTCTTCCTGCCCGCGCTGCTCTACTGGGAAAGTCTGACGACTTCGCTGCGGGAGATCCGCCGCTTCATGCGGGTGATCATCCTGTCGAGCACTGTTCTTGTGGTCGCCACCGCGGCTGGAGTTGCCGCGGTGGCGCACGCGCTCGGTATGGCATGGGGACCGGCGTGGATTCTCGGCGCGGCCTTGGCGCCGACTGACGCCACTGTGGTCGGAGTGCTGGCGCGTGGGCTGCCTCGCCGCACGATGACGACCCTGCGAGCCGAGAGCCTGATCAACGACGGCACCGCGCTGGTGATCTTCGGGATCGCGGTGTCGGTCACCGCCGGGTCCGAGACTTTCAGTCTTGGCAACGTGTCCTGGCTGTTCGTGCTCGCGTACGGCGGGGGAGCGATCGCCGGGATCATCGCCGCCTGGCTCGCGGTGCAGGTCCGTAAACGGCTCGACAATCCGTTGTACGAGAGCACAGTCAGCATCCTCACCCCGTTCGTGGCGTTCCTCCTGGCGGAGGTCGTGCACGCGTCCGGGGTGCTCGCGGTTGTCGTCTGTGGACTGATCCTCAGCCAGATCGGGCCGCGGCTCGTGCACGCCGACACCCGGCGGATGAGCGAGGCGTTCTGGGGCCTGTCGACGTTCCTGCTCAACGGTGCGCTGTTCGTGCTGGTCGGTCTGCAGGCCAACACCGCGGTGCGGGGGCTCAGCTCGACTGGTGTCCTGAGTGGACTCGGACTGGTCGGGCTGATCTCGGTGGCGGTGATCGGGGTCCGGTTCCTGTGGCTGTTCACCACCCCGTACATCATCCGGGCCATCGACCGGCGGCCACGGCAACGGGAGCTGCGGGCCGGCCCGCGGGCCCGGATCGTCAGCGGGGTGTCCGGGTTCCGTGGCGCGGTGTCGATGGCGGCGGCTCTCGCGGTGCCTGAGCTCGCCGGGGACGGCACACCGTTCCCCGGGCGTGATCTGATCATCTTCGTCACGGCCGGGGTGATCGCGGTGACCTTGGTGGTGCAGAGCCTGGCGTTGCCACCGGTGCTGCGGTGGGCCCAGCTGCCACCCGACACCCAGCTCGACGAGGAACGCGCGATGGCGGTCCGGACCGCTTCCGAAGCGGCGTTCGAGGCGATGCCGAAGATCGCGGCCGAGCTCGGGACCGATCCGCTGATCATCGAACGGACCCGGCGCGAGTACGAGAAGCACATGCAGCTCCTGCGGGAAAGCGATGGCGACGAGGACGTCGACGAGCACCCGTATCGGCGCCTCGAGGCGGATTACCAGGCGTTGCGGCTGGCGATGCTCTCGCACAAGCGGTCGACGATCGTGCGGTTGCGCGACGAGCAGCTGATCGACGACACCGTGCTACGCCATATCCAGGCGAAACTGGACATCGAGGAAGTCCGGCTGTCCCGGCGTGAAGTGGTCGAATGACGTTCGGCAGGATGGAGCAGTGAGCTTCGACGCGCTGCTGTGGCTGTCCTTCGGCGGGCCTGAGGGCCCGGCCGACGTCCGGCCTTTCCTGGAGAACGTGACTCGCGGCCGGGGCGTGCCGCCGGAACGGCTGGACGAGGTCGAACAGCACTACCAGCACTTCGGCGGGGTCTCGCCGATCAACCGGCTCAACCGGGAGGCCATCGCCGCGGTCGAGGCTGAGCTGGCGGCGCAGGGCATCAAGCTGCCGGTGTACTTCGGCAACCGCAACTGGCACCCGATGGTGGAGGACACCGTCGGCAAGATGGCCGCCGACGGCGTCCAGCGTGCCCTGGTGTTCCCGACCAGCGCGTACGGCGGCTACTCCGCCTGCCGTCAGTACGACGAGGACATCCTGCGCGCCCGTGCGGCCGTTGGGCCGCAGTCACCTGAACTGGTGAAGTTGCGGCAGTTCTTCGACCACCCGCTGTTCATCGAGGCCTTCGCCGACGCCACCCGTACGGCCCTTGCGTCCCTGCCTGAGGGCGCGCGGCTGGTGTTCACGGCCCACTCGGTGCCGATCTCCGCCGACCGCGCGGCCGGGCCGCCTGAGGAGGGCGGCGGACGCTACTCCAAGCAGGTCCAGGAAGCGTCGAGGCTCGTTGCCGAGGCTGTCGGCGTGACCGAGTACGACGTGGTCTGGCAGTCCCGGTCCGGCCCGCCCCAGGTGCCGTGGCTGGACCCGGACATCGTCGACCACATCGAGGATCTGCACGCCAAAGGCCTCCAGGCGGTCGCGGTGTGCCCGATCGGGTTCGTCAGCGACCACCTCGAGGTGATCTGGGACCTGGACAACGAGGCCGCCGAGAAGGCCGCCGAGCTGGGCATGGCCTTCGCCAGGGGCGCCACGCCGAACGGCGACCCGCGCTTCGCCCAGCTCGTGGTCGAGCTGGTCCGGGAACACACCGAAGGTGCCGAGGCCCGCAAGCTGTCGGACTTCACCCAGGCCGGTTGCACCGTGAACGGCGCGCCGTGCGCGGTCGGCTGCTGCGAACCGGCGAAGCGGCCCGCTCGTTCGTGATGGCGAACGCGAACCGCGTTCATCCGGACAAAATGGACACTCTCTAGCTCCGTGGAGTCATGTCCACGAACCAGTAGTAGCTCGACGAGTTGCCATGGCCTAACAGCGCACGCATGAAGACCGGGCCCTCGTCGGGCTTCGCCATGCGCCTTTCCTGCTCGAAGCTGGCGCCCTCCTGCAGGAAGCGCTTGGCCTTGGCGGCATAGGCATGGTCAAGCACGGTGTGCGTGACGCCTTCCGCCTCACTCCACTGATACTCCACAAGGGGGCGTGGAGGAGTGCCGTTCTCGCGACCCCACGTGTAGAGCACCACGCGCGTCGGGATGTAGTCCTCGGGTAGGGCCTGCATGGGGGTCACCGTAAACCCGGGGTCCGACATCTCGCTCCGGTTACTGGTCTTGACCATTGCCGCCCTGGTGACTAGCGTCACCGTAAATCGTCTGGGAAGTTACCAGATTAATTAGACCCTATCCCGGGAGCCGAGTTGAGAGCGGGAAGTCCGCGACTGCTGCGCGAGATCAACGATCGCGCGGCCATCGACGCGCTGCTGCGCGATGGCCCGCTGACGCGATCCGAGCTGGAGTACGCGATCGGCCTGTCCAAGCCGGCGACCGCCCAGCTGCTTGCGCGGCTGGAGGAAGAGGGAGTTGTTGTCCGCGAAGGGTTGCGTGGCGGCGGGCGGGGCCCGCGCGCACAGCTCTGGGCGGTCAAGGGGGCGGTCGCGCACGTCGCGGCGATCGACCTGACGCCGCGCGGCGTGGACATCGCGATCGCCGACATCTCCGGCGCGGTGCTCACCGAGCACCGGCAAGGTGTCCCGCCCAGAGGCACAGCCGACGAGGTGCTGCGCGGTTTCCGGGACGCCACGGCCAAAGCGTGCGAACGGGCCGGGCTGACCCTCGACGACCTGCGGCACATCGTGGTCGGCACCCCCGGCGCGATCAACCCGCGTACCGGGCACCTGTGGTTCGCACCGCATCTGCCTGGCTGGGAAGGCTTTGACATGCCCGGCCGGATCGGCACCGAACTCGGTGTCCCGGTCACCATCGAGAACGACGTGAACCTGGTCGCGCTCGAGGAGATGATCGCCGGGCAGGCCACCGCGGCCCGCAGCTTCGTGATGATCTGGCTGGATCACGGCATCGGTGGCGCGATCGTGGTGGACCGCAAGCTGTTGCGCGGCGCGACCGGCGGCGCCGGTGAGATCGACTGGATGCACGTGCCCGACCGGGCCGCGGCCGACACCGGGATTCCCGCGACGGGCACCCGGTTCGGCGATCTGGTCAGCTCGCCGAACGTGGTGAAGCTGGCCAAGGCGTACGGCATCGCCGCGCGCAACGGCTGGACCGCGGTGGCCAAGGCGGTCAGTCAGATCACTGAAAGTGCGGAGACTTCCGAACAACAGCAAGGGGAACAGTTCCTCACCGACCTGGCTCGCCGGGTCGCCACCGGCGTTGCCGGCGTGGTCAGCGTGGTGGACCCGGAACTGGTGCTGCTGTGCGGGAAAACCGGCTTGGCGGGCGGATCGACGCTGTGCCGGCTGATCAGTGCGGAGCTGCGGAGCATGGTGGTACCCCGCACTCCAGTGGAGTTCAGCGCGCTCGCCGGCAACGCCGTGCGGGCGGGCGCGCTGCATTCCGCCCTTGCGGTGGTCCGGGAGCAGGTCTTCGGGCTCACCGGCGATATCACCGAACCCTCACACCGACTGGAGCACGCCAGTCGGGTGGCGTCCGACTAGTTTTCCCAATTCCCCCAGGAGGGCAAATGCGCAAGGCCCCCATGCGTGTGCTGCTGTGTTCGGTGGCGTTACTCGTCGCGTCCTGTTCCGGTGCGGCAGGCGGTGGCGGCGGAGGCACGAGCGGCGACCCGGGCGCCGCTCCGGCCAAGGACGCCACGCTGACCCTCGAGGTCTACAGCAAGTTCACCGACCGGGAGGAACGGGAGCTCAACAAGGTCCTCGACGGCTTCAAGAGCAAGTACCCGAACATCACGGTCAAGCACACCGGCAACCAGGACGACGACAAGCTCACCCAGTCCATCCAGGCGGGCAGCCCGCCGGACGTGGCGATCTCGTTCTACACCGACAACCTGGGCAACTGGTGCCAGAGCGGTGCCTTCCAGGACCTCAAGCCGTACATCGAGCGCGACAAGATCGACGTCAACCAGATCCCGCAGGCGGTTCGCGACTACACCACGTTCGACGGCAAGCGCTGCGCGATGCCGCTGCTGGCCGACGCGTTCGGCCTGTACTACAACAAGGACCTGTTCGCGCAGGCCGGGCTGAGCGGCCCGCCCAAGACCACCGACGAGCTGTTCGAGTACGCCAAGAAGCTGACCAAGTTCGGGCCGGACGGCTCGATCGAGGTCGCCGGGTTCTCCGCCTCCATGCCGTTCTACGGCAACCTGGCCGAGGTGTGGTCGCCGATGTTCGGCGCGAAGTACCTCAACGCCGAAGGCAAGTCCGGACTGGCTGGAAGTCCACAGTGGAAGGAGATGTTCGAGTTCCAGAAGAAGCTCGTCGACTTCTACGGCGTGGACAAGCTGGAGAAGTTCAAGGCGGGCCTGGGCGACGAGTACTCCCCGGACAACGCCTTCCACAAGGGCAAGCTGGCCATGGCGCTGGACGGTGAGTTCCGTACCGCGTTCATCGCCGACACCGCGCCGACCCTCAACTACGGCACCGCGCCGTCGCCCATGTCGTCGGCCAACTCCTCGATGTACGGCGGCGGACTGGTCACCGGCACGATCATCGCGCTGCCCAAGGGCGTGAAGAACCCGGGCGCTTCCTGGGAACTGATCAAGTACCTGACCCTGGACACCGGCGCGCTGGTGCAGTTCTCCAACGGCATCAACAACCTGCCCAGCACTATCGACTCGCTGAAGTCGCCTGAGCTGAAGCACCAGCCGCAGTTCCAGACGTTCCTGGACATCTACGGCAGCGGCAAGCTGGTCACCAAGCCGTCCACCGCGATCGGCGACGCGCACCTGAAGGCGGTCAACGACTTCGCCGAGCAGTGGGTCGCGGGCAAGGTGCCGGACCTGCAGGCAGGACTGAAGAAGGTGGACGACCAGATCAACGACGCGCTGGCGCAGAAGCAAGGCAAGTAGCACACCACGATGACCGCTACCTTGCATCGCCCGGACACGGACTCGTCACCGGCCCCCGCCAAGGGGCTGGGGCGGGTCCGCTCCCGCCGCCGGTGGGTCGTACTGGGTTTCATGGCCCCGGCGATCCTCGGGTTCCTGATCTTCTTCGGGTACCCGCTGGTTGCCACGGTGTATTTCTCCATGACCCGGTACGACCTGATCAATCCGCCGCAGTGGGTCGGGTTCGACAACTACGTCCGGATGTTCACCACCGAACCACTGGTGGGCACCGCCGCGTACAACACGCTGTGGCTGGTGATCGTGCTGACGGTCTGCCGGGTGGTCTTCGCGCTCGGCACGGCGTCGATCATCTCCCGGCTGCGCCGCGGACTCGGGCTGGTGCGCACCTTGTGCTACCTGCCTGCGCTCGCGCCACCCGCCGCGGCGACGCTGGTGTTCGTCTTCGTGTTCAACCCGGAGTTCGGCCCGGTCAACCGGTTCCTGCGCTGGCTGGGCATCGACGGCGGGCTGTGGTTCAACGACCCGGCCATGTCCAAGCCGTCGCTGACCCTGCTGGTGCTGTGGGGCTCCGGCGAGCTGATGATCATCATCCTGGCGGCGCTGCTGGACGTGCCGCAGGAGCAGTACGAATCGGCCTCTTTGGACGGTGCGGGCCCGGTGCGCCGGTTCTGGCACATCACGCTGCCGTCGATCTCGCCGGTGCTGCTGTTCGGCATCGTCAACTCGATGATCTTCGCGCTGCAGTTCTTCACCCAGGCGGTGGTCGCGGGCGCGGCCGCGGCCGGAACCGCTGACGTGGCAGGCAATACCAAGTTCATCGGTGCGCCGCAGAACTCCACGCTGACCTACCCGGTGTGGCTGTACGTCCAGGGCTTCCGGTATTCCAACATGGGGTACGCGGCGGCGATGGCCGTGCTGCTGTTCATCGTCTCCTTCGCGTTCACCGCGATCCTGGTCCGGCAGCTCCGCCGGGCATCCCACGTCGAGGAGGCCGCATGACAGCCGTTGTGTCGACTTCCCAGCGGGCCGGTGGGCCGCCGGTTCTGGTTCGTCGCAAGGTTTCCTGGAACAAGCGGCTGTACTGGGTCGCGACCCACAGTATCGGCATCGCGATGGGCATCGCGTTCACCCTGCCGGTCCTGCTGGTGCTGCTGACCTCGTTCATGAAGAGCGACCAGGCGATGACCGCGAGCTGGTGGCCACGGGAATGGCACTTCGAGAACTTCGTCGAGGTGTTCGAGAAGGCCCCGATGCTGACCTACCTGCTCAACAGCATGACGTACTCGCTGCTGGCCACGCTGGGCATCCTCGTCTCGGCGATCCCCGCGGCGTACGCGCTGGCGAAACTGCGCTGGCGTGGCCAGACCTGGGCGTTCATGGCCGTGGTGGCCGCGATGATGCTGCCGCCACAGGTGGTCATCGTCCCGCTGTTCGACATGTGGGTCCGGATGGGACTGACCGGCACGCTGGTTCCGTTGATAGCGCCGTACTTCCTGTTCGACGCGTTCAGCATCTTCCTGCTGCGGCAGTTCTTCCTCACGATTCCCAAGGACTATCTCGACGCGGCCCGCATCGACGGCTGCTCGGAACTGCAGGTGCTCTACCGGGTGGTGGTGCCGATGGCCAAGCCGGGTATCGCGGCCGCGGCGATGTTCTGTTTCCTCTACACCTGGAACGACTACTTCGGGCCGTTGCTGTACACCGCGCAGGCACGCGACAACTGGACGTTGTCGCTGGCGATCGCGTCCTTCCGGGGGATGCACCACGTGGAGTGGAATCTGACGATGGCCGCGACGGTCGTGACGATGTTGCCGGCGATCGTCTTGTTCGTCTTCGCACAGAAGTCGTTCGTCAAGGGTGTCACGTTCACGGGAGTGAAGGGTTAACCGATGAGACTGACCGTGGTGGGTGGCGGATCCACTTACACGCCAGAGCTGGTCGACGGGATAGCCGGCCGGCGCGCCAGCCTGGACGTCGACGAGATCGTGCTGGTAGACCCGGACACCCATCGGTTGCGGATCGTCGGTGACTTCTGTCAACGGCTGCTTCAACATGCCGGTCATCCCGCGAAGGTCCTGACCACCACCAGCCTGGAGCAGGGCGTCGAAGGCGCTTCGGCGGTCCTGCTGCAGCTGCGGGTCGGCGGGCAGAAGGCTCGTCGCTCCGACGAGACCTTTCCGCATGCCTGTGGCTGTATCGGTCAGGAGACCACCGGCGCGGGCGGGCTCGCCAAGGCCCTGCGCACGGTTCCGGTGGTGCTGGACATAGCCGAGCGGGTGCGCCGGATCGCCGGTGAGGACACGTGGATCGTGAACTTCACCAACCCGGTCGGCATCGTCACACGGGCTCTGCTGGAGGCTGGCCACCGTGCTGTCGGGCTGTGCAACGTGGCGATCGGCCTGCAGCGCAAGTTCGCCGCACTGTTCAATGTGGACACCAACGCGGTCCGTCTCGATCACGTGGGGCTCAACCACCTCACGTGGGAGCGTGGCGTGACTGTGTCCACACCCGACGGTTCAGTTGAGCGGATCGATGATCTGCTCGGTGAGTTCGGCGAGCAGGTCGCTGCCGAGGTCAAGGTCCCGGTGGAGTGGATGCGCCGGATGAACGCGATCCCTTCGTATTACCTGAAGTACTACTACGCGCACGACGACGTGCTGGCCGACCAGTTGGAGAACCCGCCGCGGGCCGACGTGGTGATCGAGGTGGAGAACGAGTTGCTGAGCCAGTACGCCGATCCGAGTGTGGTCACCAAGCCGGCGAGCCTGGCCAAACGCGGCGGGGCCTACTACTCGGAGGCCGCGGTCCAGCTGGTGCACGCGTTGACCGGCGGCGGTCCGCCGGAAGAGCATGTGGTGAACGTGCGCAACAACGGCGCGATGCCGTTCCTGCCGGACGACGCGGTGATCGAAGTACCGGCCATTGTGGACGGTCAGGGCGCGGTGCCGCTGCCGATCAGCCCGGTCGAGCCGAGGTTCTCCGGACTCATCTCGCACGTGACCGCGTACGAGTTCCTGGCGCTGGAAGCAGCTCTGTACGGCGGCCGCGACCGCGTGGCCGACGCGCTGCTGGCGCACCCGCTGGTCGGCCAGTACGCCTTCGCGGACCGGCTGGCGGACGACCTGATCGCCGCCAACCGCGCCGACCTGCCGTGGGCCCGCATATGAACGAGGATGCTGTGATCATCGCCATCGACGGCGGCGGCAGCAAAACAGACGTCCTCCTGGTCGATGCCTCGGGCGCGGTGCTCGGACGGTCCCGCGGGGCCGGGGCCTCGCCCCAGGTCGTGGGGATGAAGCCGGGCCTGGACGTGTTCGAGAGCCTGGTGGCCGAAGCCGCGGTCCAGGCAGGACTCCCCGCGACACCGCCTTTTGGCACGCACACCTCCGCCTACCTCGCGGGCGCGGACCTGCCCGCAGAAGAGGAAGAGCTGTTCCAGGCGTTGACCGAGCGTGGCTGGTCGGAGTCCGTTGTGGTCGGCAACGACACTTTTGCGTTGTTACGCGCAGGAACCACAGACGGTGTCGGTGTCGCGGTCGTGTGCGGCGCGGGTATCAACTGTGTTGGTGTCTCGGCGGACGGCCGTGTTCATCGTTTTCCGGCGCTGGGCCGGATCTCCGGCGACTGGGGCGGCGGATTCCAACTGGGATCCGAGGCATTGTGGTGGGCGGTTCGCGACGCGGACGGCCGTGGCCCGCGCACGGAGTTGCTGCCTGCGGTCGTGGAACACTTCGGCGCCAGGGACATCTTCGAGGTGGTCGAACGACTGCACTTCAAGTCGTTGCCACGGCAGCGGATCCACGAGTTGTCGCCGCTGCTGTTCCGGATCGCGTCGGCCGGGGACACCATCGCCAACCGGGTCGTCCAGCAGTTGGTCGACGAGGTCGCGACCATGGTGTCGGTCACTGTGCGCGAGCTGGGGATGACCGGCGAGGCGCCGGTGGTCGTGCTCGGTGGCGGCGTGCTGACCGGTGTGGACTCCTCGGTGATCGCCCAGATCGCGCAGCGCTGCGTCGACGTGGCACCCCGGGCTGACGTCCGGGTGGTCGACATCGCTCCCGTGGTGGGCGCGGCCCTGCTCGGCCTGGACGCGATCGGCGCCCCGGCAGCCGCCAAGACGCGTCTGCGCGCCTCGGCGGGCCTGCTGAGCTCAGTGCCGGCCGGCGTGATCGGACAGAGCGCGGACGGCCTCGTCAATGGCGGCGCACCGAGCGAGCCGGACGGCGTCGGCAAGCGGCCGGAGCGCTTCGGAGCGTCGTGACGCCGCGGAGGACGACAACGCACCGCCGGGGTCGTCCTCCGCCGCCACCTCGAGAATCGCGGAGACCTCACTAGCCCGCTGCAGCACGCGCAGAGCCTTCTGCGGCATCCCGATCGGCCAGCGTGCCCGCGCACTCACCGCGGCCCGCTCTTTGATCTCGTGCCGCACCCCCGGACGGTTGCTGGTGAGATCCAGCGACGCCAACGTGCCCGCGGCCTCACGCATCGCAGTCGACAGGTTGTGGTCCGCCTCGCCCAACGGCGTGTGCTCAGCCGGGGGAGTAGCCGGCAGGTCGAACACGGTCCAGCGAATCACGCCGTCGGCAACCGTCTCCGGCACAATGCCGATTCCGGCGTCCGCCAGCACAACCGCCTGGCCGACGCGCACGGCCTCGCTGGCCAGCCGCGTCGAACCGCCCAGCCCGCGCACGTCGCCAGGCACCGGGATCACGAGTCTCGCCGTGGTCGCGCCTGCTTTTCGCAGCGCCGCGAGCAGGCCGGCGATCTGTCCCGCTCGTTCGTCTCTGGCCGGCAACTCCAATGCCGTCGCAGTTCCGTCATCATCCGCGACGACCTCATGCATCTCCGACCAGACGGCGAGCGCATCGAGAGCGTCATCGGGCGCGGCGACTCCGTGCAACCAGGCAGAGCCCCACACAGCGAACGTGGCACTTGGAAACGGCACGGCCGCAAGGATACTGCCCCCGGATACCGGCAACGCCGAGGCCATGAAGTGCGGGAATAAACCGGCGCTTCGCTGCGGGTGAACATGCCCGGAGTTACTCCACGTCGACTCACACCAAGATCCGACGTAGCGTCGAAGGGTGAATCGTGGGCAGAACCTGCCACGCACGGCCGGGGAGCTGAAGGCCGCCGGTCATCGGGCGCGTGGCGTGAAAGTCGAGATCAGGGAGAACCTGCTGGCCGCCCTGCGTGGCGGCGGCAATCCCTGGCATGGAATTGTCGGTTTTGACCGTACTGTCCTGCCGCAGCTGGAACGGGCGCTGCTGGCCGGGCACGACATCGTCCTGCTGGGAGAACGCGGCCAGGGCAAGACCAGGCTGCTCAGGACACTGATCGGGCTGCTGGACGAGTGGTCGCCGGTGATCGAGGGCTCGGAGCTGGGGGAGCACCCGTTCGAACCGATCACGGCCGAGTCCCGCCGCCGGGCCGCCGAACTGGGCGACGATCTGCCGGTGGCGTGGCGGCACCGCTCGGAGCGTTACGCCGAGAAGCTGGCCACACCGGACACTTCGGTCGGCGACCTGATCGGTGACGTGGATCCGGTGAAGGTCGCGCAGGGGCGTAGCCTCGGCGACCCGGAGACCATCCACTTCGGACTCGTGCCGCGGGCGCACCGCGGCATCATCGCGGTCAACGAGCTGCCGGACCTGGCCGAGCGCATCCAGGTCGGCCTGCTCAACGTGATGGAGGAGCGGGACATCCAGATCCGCGGCTACACCATGCGGCTGCCGCTGGACGTGCTGCTGGTGGCCACGGCCAACCCGGAGGACTACACCAACCGCGGCCGGATCATCACGCCGCTCAAGGACCGGTTCGGCGCCGAGGTCCGCACGCACTACCCGCTGGACGTCGACGACGAGATCAACCTGGTCCGCCAGGAGGCCGAGCTGGTGGCCGAGGTGCCGGACGCGCTGATCGAGGTCGTCGCCAGGTTCGTCCGTAACCTGCGTGGTTCCGGCGCGATCGACCAGCGGTCCGGTGTTTCGGCACGGTTCGCGGTCGCGGCGGCCGAGACGCTGGCTGCTGCGGCGCTGCGGCGTTCGGCGATCACGGGCGAGGATGTGGCCGTGGCCCGGCCGATCGACCTGGACTCGATCCCGGCCGTGCTGCAGGGCAAACTCGAGTTCGAGGCCGGTGAGGAAGGCCGCGAGATCGAGCACCTGGTGCATCTGCTGCGCCTGGCCATCGCCGAGACCGCCAGGTCGGCGTTTGCCGGGCTGGACCTCAGCCCGCTGGAGGACGCGATCGGCGAAGGCCGGATCGTCACCACGGGTGAGCGTGTGCCCGCGTCGGAGGTGCTCGGCGCGTTGCCGGAACTGCCGGTACTACACGAGGTCGCCGAGCGTGTCGGCGTCACGCCGACGGATCCGCCAGGCCGGATCGCCTCCGCGGTCGAGCTCGCGCTGGAGGTCCTGTACTTGTCGCGCAGGCTGGCCAAGGACGCCGAGGACGGTACGGCGGTGTACGGGCCGTGACGAGTTTCGCGTACCGCCCCTGGCACGACGGGCCTGATCCGCTGGCGCCGCCGGTGGATCTGCGGGCCGCGTTGGACCAGATCGGCCGGGACGTGATGGATGGCTCCTCGCCCCGAGCCGCACTGGAAGAGCTGCTCCGGCAAGGCGTCCGCGGCACCCGTGGCCTGGACGACATGACCCGCCGGTTGTGGCAGCAACGCGCTCGCCTGCAGCGCCGTCATCGTCTCGACGGCACGCTCCAGGAGGTCAAGCGCTTGCTTGACGAGGCTCTGGAGGCCGAACGCAGGCACCTGTTCCCGGACCCGTCCGACGATGCCAGGTTCCGTGAGGCGCAGCTGGACAACCTGCCTACGGGCACGGCCGCCGCTGTGCAGGAACTGCAGAACTACGACTGGCAGTCGCCGCAGGCCCGCGAGTCGTACCAGAAGATCCAGGACCTGCTCGGCCAGGAGCTGATGGAGTCCAGGTTCCGCGGCATGAAACAGGCGCTGCAGAACGCGACGCCGCAAGATGTCGAGCGGGTCCGGGAGATGATGTCGGACCTCAACGACCTGCTCGCCGCGCACGCCCGGGGCGATCAGGACGTGCAGGCCCGGTTCGAAGAGTTCATGCGCAAACACGGCGAGTTCTTCCCGGAGAACCCGCGCAACGTCGAAGAGCTGATCGACGCGCTCGCGGCCAGGGCGGCCGCGGCACAGCGAATGATGAACTCGATGTCGGCCGAGCAGCGCGCCGAGCTGGGACAGTTGATCCAGCAGGCGTTCGGCGATCCCCGGCTGGCCAGCGAGATCAGCAAACTGGACCAGCACCTGCAATCGTTGCGGCCAGGGGAGGACTGGACCTCCCGTGGCCGGTTCCGCGGCCAGAACCCGCTGGGCCTGGGCGAAGGCGCCCAGGCGATGGAGGACCTGGCCGAGATGGACGCACTGGCCGAGCAACTGGGCCAGGCATATCCGGGTGCACGCCTGGAGGACATCGACCTGGAGGCGTTGGAACGGCAACTCGGCCAGGAAGCGAGTGTGGATGCCCGGCGCCTGGCCGAGCTGGAACGCGAGCTGCGCAACCAGGGCCTGCTGGAACGTGCCCAGGACGGCACGTTGCAGTTGTCGCCCAAGGCAATGCGGCGCCTCGGCGAGACAGCGTTGAAAGACGTCATCCAATCGCTGTCCTCCCGCAAGGGCGAGCGCGACACTGCCCGCGCAGGCGCCGCCGGCGAACCCACAGGCGGCTCCCGCCCCTGGGAATTCGGCGACACAGAACCGTGGGAAGTGTCCAGGACCGTGCGCAATGCCGTGCTGCGAACAGCTTCCACAGGTGGCGCGGTGACATTGGACGTCGCCGACGTGGAAGTGGTCGAGACCGAGCAACGCGCCCGCGCCGCGGTGGCGTTGTGCGTGGACACATCCTGGTCAATGGTCCAAGATGGCCGTTGGCTGCCGATGAAGCGCACGGCACTGGCACTGCATCACTTGGTACGAACCAGGTTCCGCAGTGACGCCCTCGAACTGATCACCTTCGGCCGTCACGCCACCAAAGTGGACATAGCAGAACTCACGGCACTGGAAGGAGTCTGGGAACAGGGCACCAACCTGCACCACGCCCTGCTGCTGGCCGGCCGGCACGTCCGCCGGCATCCGGACGCCCAGCCAGTGGTCATCGTCGTGACCGACGGCGAACCGACCGCCCACCTGGAGCCCGAGGGCGAAGCGGAGTTCAACTACCCACCACTGCCCAGAACACTCAGACTGACCCTGGCCGAAGTGGACAAGCTCGCCCGCCTCGGCGCCTCGGTCTCGGTATTCATGCTCGGCGAAGACGAACGCCTCAAAGCCTTCGTCGACATAGTCGCCCGCCGCAGCGGCGGCCGCGTGGTCTCCCCAGACCTCGATGGCCTAGGCGCCGCCGTCGTCAGCGACTATCTGCGAAATCGTCGGCGGTGACCAGGCTCTGGTAGACGGTTTCGGGCTTGACCATGAAACCGTGGACCTGCTCCACCACTGAGCACGGCCAACCGCCCGGGTGTACTGGCCATTGGCCCACCCGGGCGGACAGCCAAGGCGGTGGCCGAAAGCGTCGGGCCTGTGCCTGCTCAGCGTGCCGCGGACAGCCGGAATGAGACGCGGCAGGTGTTCACGAGCGACGACGAGGATGTCCTCATCCTCCACAGTGGTCTCGTCGGTGAGCATCTCGACGGCGTCCAGGTAGCCGTACATATCTTGTCGTAGAAGGAAATGCGCACGTTCGAGAGCGGATGTCGCGGTGCTCATGAGGCCCTCCAAGGTTTGAATCGGTCGCCCTTGGACAGTGGCACCACCCTCAATCTGGTGCAACATTTCAGACCGAGATATGCCACAAGTTCACTCTATCGGTGGGTAGTTTTTCGGCTACTGTCTGCTCATGACCCAACATGCCGGTCCTGGCATCCGTCGGCACCTTCTGGCCAAGTCGCTGGTGCGCCATCGCGAAGCGGCCGGGCTGAAATTCGAGGACGTGGTCCGTCGACTGGACTTCTCCAAGTCGAAGATCAGCCGCATCGAGAACGCGACAAGCAGTGTGTCCATAGTAGATACCCGTGCTCTGGCGAGGTTGTATGGGGTCGATGACGCCGAGGCCGACCGGCTGGAGTTGATGGCCAGAATCGCCAAGCAGCGAGGCTGGTGGCATGTCTATGGTGACTCGTTGGTCGACTGGTTCACCGACTTCGTGGTGCTGGAGTCCGAAGCTGTCGCGATCAATATCTACGAGATCGATCTGATCCCGGGGTTGTTGCAGACGCCCGAGTACGCGCGTTGGATCATGCGTGCTTGTGCTCCTGATGCCTCTGATGAGGTCATCAACGACCGTGCGGAGGTCCGGCAGACCCGCCAGCGCCGTGTGGAGTCCGGCGAGGTTCAAGTGTGGGCGATTCTTGATGAAGCGACCCTGGCACGGGCGGTTGGCAGCTACGAAGCCCGCGTGGAGCAGTTGCGGCATCTGCTCAAGCTCGCCGAGCTTCCCAATGTCACTCTTCAGGTCCTCCCTTTCGTCAAGGGGCCGCATATGGCGATGGGAACGGCGTTCCATCTTCTGAAGTTCGCCGAGTACCCCAGTGTCGTATACATCGACAACCTCACGGGTGGTCTGTACTTGGATGGCCCGTATGACATCGAGCGCTATATGCTAGTGCTGGACCATTTGCGGGCCCTCGCGCTTGACCCCGCTGAGTCGGTGGCGATGGTGAAGCAGGTGATGGCGCGAGTCGAGGCTGGATACTGAGGAGAACGCGATGCATGCCACCGACTTCTTAGGAGCCACCTGGCGCAAAAGTAGTCGTAGCAACGGGACTGGGGCCTGTGTCGAGATTGCTTGGCGCAAGAGCAGCCGGAGCAACGGCGGTGGAAACTGTGTTGAACTCGCGTTGAGCGCCGAGGTTGGTGCTGTCCGTGACAGCAAGAACCCCGATGGTCCCATGCTCACCTTCCCGGCTGCCAGTCTCGCCGCCTTCCTGGCCCAGCGCTGACCCAGTCACGGGAGCCATGGAAGCGCATATCGATCTCAGGGCGGCTACTGCGGCTGACCGCCGCTTCATCGAGGACATGGCGGTCGAGGCGTTCAACTGGAATCCGGACCGGGCCTCGCTCAGCCGGGAGAAGGTTCTCAGCGACCCGCAGCTGAACAAGTACGTCATCGACTGGCCGCGGGAGGGTGACTCGGGTGTGATCGCGGTCGGCCCTGGCGGGGAATCCATCGGGGCGGCGTGGCTTCGGTTCTACACCGCGGAGAATCCGGGTTACGGCTTTGTTTCCGAGGATGTGCCTGAGCTTTCCATCGGTGTGGTCGCCGGGTGGCGGGGCAAGGGCGTCGGCACGGCGCTGATCCGGGCGGTTGTGGCGACTGCCGGGCGGGTTTCGCTGAGTGTCGAGCGTGCCAACCCTGCCCGTGATCTCTATCTCCGGGAGGGATTCCGCAGTCTCTCCTCTGACAAAGACGCGGACACCATGGTCCGGGATTAGCCGGCCACACCGTGAAATAACTGTGAACAGTTTGGTCCTTTCGGCCGTGCCGCGGGCAGTCGGTGCGTTGGTTTTCTCCAAACCATGCGACGACTACGAATCGCGGTCACTGCTGCCTTGGGCGTGGCGGTGGCCTCGATGGCAGCCAGCCCTGTGTCCGCAGCACCCCAGGCCGTGGAAGAGACCACGCCGATCTACTCGTACGCGGACGCCATCCGTGAGGATGTGTTCGTCGAATCCCCGATGGACAGCGACAAGGACGGCAAACTCGACCGGATCGCCATCCAGATCATCCGGCCCAAGGAGACCGCGACCGGGCTCAAGACTCCCATCGTGATGGAGCCGAGCCCCTACTACCGTGCTACCACCGCCGTGGCGCCCGTGGGCTTCCGTGGCTGGTACGACGAGTTCTTCGTGCCCCGCGGGTACACCGTGATCGAAGCGGAGATGCAGGGCACCAGCCGGTCCCAGGGCTGCCCGACCACGGGTGACGCCGAGGACACGCAGTCGATCAAGTCGGTCGTCGACTGGCTCAACGGCCGCGCGAAAGCCTACTACGCCAACGGTTCCGAGTCGGTCGCGTCGTGGAGCACCGGCGCCGTGGGCATGGTCGGTGTCTCGTACAACGGAACACTCCCGAACGCGGTCGCCGCGACCGGCGTCGAAGGCCTGAAGACGATCGTGCCGATCGCCGCGATCTCCAGCTGGTACGACTACACCCGCGACGCCGGCATCGGCTACCAGGGCGGGTGGGGCACCAGGTATCCGGAATACCTCGCGAACTATGTCGTCAGCGCCGCCGCCAAGACGAAGTGTGCCGACTTCATCAAGTCCCTGGGCGACAACGCAGGTGACGACACCTACGACTACACGCCGTTCTGGGCCGAGCGCGACTACCGGCCGGACGCCGCCAAGGTGAAGGCGTCGGTGCTTCTCGTGCACGGCATGGAGGACTGGAACGTCAAGCTCCGGCACGGCATCAAGTGGTGGGACGAACTGGCCAAGCAAGGTGTGCCGCGCAAGATCTGGCTGCACCGCAGTGCCCACATCGACCCGGTGAGCGCGCGGCCGGACGAGTGGAAGCGCCAGATGCACCGCTGGATGGACCACTGGCTGTTCGGCATGGAGAACGGGATCATGAGCGAGCCGATGGCCGACATCCAGCGCCCCAACGGTTCCTGGGAGACCCACCGCAGCTGGCCCGACGCGGCGGCCCGCCCGATGCGCCTGAACTTCGGCCCGGCAGCCAGCGGTGTCGCAGGCACCCTCCAAGCAGGCAGCCCGACCGCAAGCGCGCAGACGTTCACCGACAGCCGCACCCAGTCCGAGACCACCGCGATGGCGGACTACACCGTCGCCGCCCCGAACAGGCTCGTCTACGTCACCCCGCCGGTCTCCAGGGACACCCGGATGTCCGGCACACCCAAGGTCAACGTGACCGTGCAGTCGAGCACAGCCAGTGCCCCGCTGACCGCCCTGCTCGTCGACTACGGGCCAGGAACCGCGATCACACCACTCGACTTCTCACCTGAGGAGTTGATGAACCAGAAGTGCGACCTCATCGACGTCGAACTGCGCATCAACTGCGCCGAGCCCCAATCCGAGCGCGCCCTCGCCGTCACCGCCCAGGTGATCACCCGTGGCGCGATCGACCTGAAGAACCACTCCTCAGCCACCTCAGGCACACCACTGACACCCGGCCAGTCCTACAAGGCAACCTGGGAACTGCACGGCAAGGACTACGTCATCCCAGCAGGCCACCGCATCGGCCTCGTCCTGATGGCCAACGACCGCAGCTACATCACCCTCGACCAGGCCGCAGGCGCCCTGACCGTGGCGCTCGACACCAGCAGCCTCGACATCCCCATCGTCGGCGGCAGGCTCTGACTCATTGATCGACAGGCGGCTGTGACCCCGGTTGCAGCCGCCTGTTCTCCTACATCAGATGTCCGGGGCGACCCCGAGCGGCGATCCGGGCAGGATCCGTCCGCACTCGACGAGCACACGGCTGATCTCTACGCGGTCCGGCAGATCTGGAAATCGAAAGAGGGGCCCGCGTCGGCGAACATCCGACAGGCAGCCGCGATGGCGCTTGTGGAACACGCCACCGGTGTCCGGCTGACCGCGGAATTGCTGGACAGTCTCAGCGGTGAACCATGGCAGTGGGTCATGCTCTCTCGCACCCCACGCCCGCTCTCCTGACCCAGCGGCAGAACGCGGGTTGAGGGGAATGGGCCGGAACCGGTGGCCGGGCCCGGCCGTTGCGCCAACTATGGTGATGTTTCACCCCGTCGCTGACATGAACGCGCGAGCGTCGAGCGAGCCGCTCGGGCAGCCGTGAGTCTGGTGTGGGTCAGCGTTCCTTCGGTGGCATGAAACCGGCCAGCGACAGCAGGTAACGGTGCCCGGGGAGGCCGGACAGGATGACCTCCTCGCCTGTCGGGACGAACCCGACGCGGCTGAGCACTGCGCGGGAGCCGGTGTTCTCGTCTGCCGCGGACGCCTTCAGGCTCCGCAGTCCGTAGTCCCGCGTTGCCATCGCGCACAGTTGGCGTACAGCAGCCGTGGCCAGTCCTTGGCCCGTGGCCTTCTTCGCGATCCGGAACCCCAGATCGGCGGAGCCATCGGCGACGTCGACCAGGTTCACGCGGCCCAGCACCTCGCCGTTGTCGCCGGCTACCACATGAAAATGGCATATACCGGCATCCTGCTCCGCGAGCAGGGCGCGAAACCGTTGCTGGAATTCGGCGAAATAGTCGTCTCCTCGGTCGGGTACTGATGCCGCGAAGTAGGCGCGGTTCTCCTGCTCGAACGCGAGCACGGCAGCGGCGTGGTCAAGACGGAGGCGTTCGATCTTGGGCACCGGAGCACCGTACACACCAATCACACTGTGACATCTGTGTGACCGCTGCACCCGTACGCTGGCGTTTCGGTTCGGAGTCGGGCCTGGGAGGGCGATGGATGAGGGTCCTGGTGGTCGAGGATCATGTGCGGCTCGCTCAGTCCGTGGCACGGGTACTGCGGCGCGAGGGCATGGCGGTCGACGTGGTGTTCGACGGGGCGGTGGCGCTCGAACGTACCGTCGAGGTGGACTATGACGTGGTGGTCCTTGACCGGGATCTGCCGGGTGTGCCCGGCGACGAGGTGTGCCGTCGGCTGATGCGGGAGCCGCTGCGCACACGGGTGCTCATGCTGACGGCCGCCGGCACTGTCGCCGACCGGGTGGAGGGTCTGTCCCTCGGCGCGGACGACTACCTGCCGAAGCCGTTCGCGTATCCGGAGTTGGTGGCGCGCATCCGGGCGCTCGGCCGGCGGGCCCAGCCTGCTGTGCCGCCGGTCCTGGTACGTGGTGACCTGGCGCTGGACCCGGCCCAGCGGATCGCCACCCGGGACGGCAAGCGGCTGGCGCTCAATCCCAAGGAGCTGGGTGTCCTCGAATGCCTGCTGGCCGCTCAGGGCCGGGTGGTCTCCGCCGAGGAACTCCTGGAACGGGTATGGGACGAGGCCGCTGACCCGTTCACGACAACGGTGAAGGCGACCATGAACCGCTTGCGGTCCAAGATCGGCGAGCCGCCCGTCATCGAGACCGTTCCCCGGGCCGGCTACCGGATCTGAGCTGAAGAGGAGTCCTCGTGGGTCTGCTCTCCCACATCTCCGGCATGCGGGTCCGGCTACGGCTCACCCTCCTGTACGGCGTGCTTTTCCTGCTCTCCGGCGCCGTGCTGCTGACCATCACCTACCTGCTGGTCGCAGGCAGTGGGTCGAACGTCGCGCTGTCCACACACAGCGCGACGTCCTCCGGCGAGCAGAGTGTCAGCATCATCCTGGGCGAGAGTCTGCCGGCGGACGCCCGGCTGACCGAGGCGGAGCGGCGCATCGCCGAGACGGTCCAGCAACAGTCCGTCCAGCAACACGCGGAGACCATGCATCAGCTGCTCGTGCAGTCGGGTGTGGCGCTCGCTGTCATGTCGGTGGTCGCGGTCGTGCTCGGCTGGCTGATGGCCGGGCGGGTGCTGCGGCCGTTGCGCACCATGACCGCCACCATTCAGCTCATCTCGGCACGGAACGTGCACGAGCGGCTGGCTGTCACCGGTCCGCGCGACGAGTTGAAGAGCCTCGCGGACACCGTCGACGGGCTGCTTGGCCGGCTGGAGTCCGCGCTCGACTCGCACAAGCGGTTCGTCGCCAACGCCGCGCACGAACTGCGGACGCCGCTGACGCTGGAACACGCCCTGCTGGAAGAGACCGTCCTCGACACCGACACGACGGTTGAAGGGTTCCGCGCCCGGTTCAAGGAACTGATGGTCGTCAGCGACCAGCAGGCCCAGCTCTTGGGGTCGCTGCTTGTCCTGGCGACCAGCGAGCGCGGCCTGGACCGCTGGGAGAGCGTCGATCTGTCCGAAGTGGCCGGTGACGTGCTGCAGGCCGCCGAACCGAAGGCACGGCAACACAATCTGGCTGCTGCCGCGGAGGTCCGGCCCGCGCGTGTCGTCGGCGACCCCGCGCTCGTCTCGCGCATGGTGGCCAACCTGGTCGACAACGCGATGAGTTACAACATCGCGGGCGGGCAGGTAGAGGTGGCGACGGGCACGGAGAATGGGCGTGCCTTCCTGTCGGTGGTCAACACCGGGCCGCTTGTCCCGCCGGAGATGGTGGCGCAGTTGCTCAGCCCGTTCGAACGGCTCGACCGTACGGCCACCGACGACGGTCACCACGGCCTTGGACTGTCCATTGTGGAGGCGATTGCCGTTGCCCACTCGGCGGACCTGACCCTGCGCGCCCGGCCGGCCGGTGGTCTCGGGATCAGAGTGCTGTTTCCTGTTGCGCAAAAGCCGGTCGAGGAAAGCGGTTCTGTGCCCGTGCTGTGACCGGTCGGAGCGTAGAACATTGCGCATGCCGAACAACAAACGTCCACTGTGGGCTGTTTCTGTATCCTTTCTGCTGCTTGCCATGGCAACGGCGGGTTGTGCCACGGATGAGGACCCGGCGGTCGCGACCGCGAACCCCGGCAGGACAAGCAGCGCCGGTCCTGCGGGCGACAGCGAGGCGTCGCTGTTGAAGTTCTCGCAGTGTGTGCGCGATCAGGGCTTCGCGTGGTATCCCGACCCGCAGCCCGACGGCGGTCTGGTGGTGCACAACCCCGACGGCGTCGACCAGGGCAAACTGGACAAGGCAGAGCAGGCGTGCAAGAAGTACCAGCCCGGCCAGGGCCAGCAGGGCCCGGTTCCCGCTGAGGATCTCAAAAAGATCCAGCAGATGGCCCAGTGCGTACGGGATCACGGATTCGCGAAGTATCCGGACCCCGACGCGAACGGCTCCATCACGATCGACGCCCAGGTTCTCGGGGTCGAGCCCAACGACCCGGCCTTCCGCAAGGCGATGCAGGAGTGCCAGAAGTTCATGCCGGCGCCCAAGGGCAGCAAGGGCAACTCTTGATGGGTGCGCGACGCACTACGCGTGTGGTCGCCGGTGTGGTCTCGGCCGGGGCCGTGGCCGCCGCGATCACGGTCGTGAATCTGCCGGACGCCCGCAGCAGCCCCGACCCGGCCAAGACCACGCCGGTGACCACCACCGAGATCACCAAGCAGACGCTCACCGACCGGGAGAACCACGGCGGCACGCTCGGCCACGGCGACACCACGACCATCTCCTCGCGTGGCGACGGCACCGTGACCGGGCTGCCCGCGGAGGGTGCGACCGTCATCCGCGGCGCGGCGCTCTTCCGCCTCGACAACAAGCCGGTCACCCTGCTGTACGGCTCGCTTCCCGCCTATCGCACGCTTTCGGCGGGCGTCAAGGGCACCGATGTCACGCAGTTCGAGCAGAACCTCTGGGCACTGGGCTACCGGGGATTCACCGCCGATGAGACCTACAACGCCTCGACCGCTTCCGCGGTCAGCAAATGGCAGAAGGACCTCGGTCTGATCCAGACCGGATCGGTCGATCCCAGCCAGATCGTGTACGCCACCGGCGAAGTGCGCGTGGACTCGCTCAGCCTGCAGGTAGGGGCCGTGGTCGGGCCCGGCGCCGCGGTGGAGAAGGTCACCGGCACCGCGCCGCTGGTCACGGCCGAGCTGGAGATGGCCTCGGCGCGCCTGGCCAAGCAGGGTGCCCCGGTGCAGATCACGCCGGCCGACGGCAAGCCCGTACCGGGCCAGATCATCAAGGTCGTCACAGTCGTGAGTCCTGGCGAGAACGGCGACGGGTACACAACCAAGATCCACGTGACGATCGGTTTCACCTCGGCCGTCCAGAGTCCGGGCCCGGCCGCCGTCACCGTGGCGTTCACCGCCGGCGAGCGGCCCGATGTGCTCGCCGTTCCGGTGGCCGCGCTGCTCGCGCTCGCCGAGGGCGGGTACGGGGTGCAGGTCGTCGAGGGAGACGCGACGCGGATCGTGGCCGTCGAGACCGGACTCTTCGCCGACGGCAAGGTGGAGGTCACCGGGAACGGGGTGCAGGCCGGCATGAGGGTGGCGGTGCCGTCATGAACCCCCTCGCCGGCCACCCGGTGATCGAGCTCGCCGGCGTCACCAAGGCCTATCCCGGCGGAGTCACCGCGCTCCGATCGGTCGACCTCGTTGTCGGCCACGGCGAACTACTGGCGATCGTCGGGCCGTCCGGATCGGGCAAGTCCACGATGCTGAACCTGATCGGCACGCTGGACCGGCCGTCGCAGGGCACCGTCCGGATCGACGGGCACGACGTGGCGGCCCTGTCCGACCGGCAGCTCTCCGCGCTGCGTGCCCGGCACATCGGCTTCGTCTTCCAGCAGTTCCACCTCGCACCGGGCAGCGACGCGCTCGGCAACGTCGCCGACGGCCTGCTCTACACCGGAGCCGGCAAACGGGAACGCAAGCGGCGCGCCGAGGCCGCGCTGGTGCGGGCCGGTCTGGGCGACCGGCTCACCCACCGTCCTCACCAGCTCTCCGGCGGCGAACGCCAACGGGTCGCCGTCGCCCGCGCGGTCGCCGGCGACCCGCTGCTGCTGCTCGCGGACGAGCCGACCGGAAACCTCGACTCCGCATCTGGCGCCGGGGTGATGGGGCTGTTGCACGAGCTGCACAAGGCAGGCACGACGGTCCTGGTCATCACGCATGACCGGGACATCGCCGACAGCCTGCCGCGCCAGGTGTCCATGCGCGACGGACGGGTGGTCTGAGATGTCCCTCAAACCCGCCCGGCTACGCCCGTCGGACCTGGCCCGGCTCGGCGGATACGGCCTGCGCTCGCGCCCTCTGCGTGCTGTGCTGTCGGCGCTGGGTATCGCGATCGGTATCGCGGCGATGACCGCGGTGGTCGGCATCTCCGCATCCAGCCGCGCCGGCCTCGACCAGGAACTGGCCAAGCTCGGCACCAACCTGCTGACCGTGTCGCCCGGCACCACGATGTTCGGCAAACGGGCCACGCTGCCGGACGAGTCGGTCGCCATGATCAAACGAATCGGACCGGTCCAGTCGGCCACCGCGACCGGCGTGCTCAGCGAGACCTACGTCTATCGCAACGACCGGATCCCGACGGCGCAGTCGGGCGGCCTGTCCGTGCTGGCGGCCCGGCTCGACCTGCTCGACGCGGTCGGCGGTGTGCTCGACCACGGCGCCTGGCTCAACGCGGCGACCGACCGCTACCCGGCGGTGGTACTCGGTGCCACGGCGGCCGAGCGGCTCGGGAACGTGCCGGCCGTCTACATCGGAGGCCGGTGGTGGGTCGTGGTCGGAGTGCTGCGGCCGTTGCCCCTCGCGCGCGATCTCGACTCGGCGGTGCTCATGGGGTGGCCGGCGGCCACTACCTATCTGGGCTTCGACGGGCATCCGACGAAGGTCTACACGAGGTCGGTGGAGTCGCAGGTCGAGGCGGTGCGCGCGGTTCTCGCACCCACGGCCAACCCACAGGCGCCGGGTGAGGTGCAGGTCTCGAAGCCGTCCGACGCGTTGACGGCGCGCCGCGCCACCAACGCGACGTTCACCGCCCTGCTGCTCGGACTGGGCGCGGTCGCGCTGCTCGTGGGCGGGATCGGTGTCGCCAACACGATGGTGATCTCGATACTGGAACGACGCCCCGAGATCGGCCTGCGCAGATCACTCGGCGCCACCAAAGGACAGGTCCGGACCCAGTTCGTCGCGGAGTCGCTGCTGCTGTCGCTGATCGGTGGCGCGTTCGGCGCGTTGCTCGGCTATGTGGTGACCGGGGCGTACGCCAAGACGCAGCAGTGGCCCACCGTGGTGCCGCTGTGGGTCCTCGCGGGCGGCGTCGGCGCGACCGTGCTCATCGGCGCGATAGCGGGCCTGTACCCGGCGATCCGCGCCGCTCGCCTCGCACCCAACGAGGCCTTGGCGACGACCTGACGTCAAGTCGTTCACATCCAACGGAAAGGGTATCCATGCATTCCGTCTCTCGACGGCGCCTTCTGGGCGCTGCGCTCGCCATCGTCACCGGGCTGACAGTGTTGCCGCAGCAGGCAAACGCGGCAACTGCGACAACCGCAGTCGCCCTGTCATTGCCGGCGCCGACCGGCCCGCACCGAGTGGGTGCGACCATGCTCGACCTGAAGGACACATCTCGTGCCGATCCGTGGGTACCGGCCGATCCGGCCAGGGAACTCATGGTCACCATGTGGTACCCGACCGACGTGAACCGCGGCAGGACGATTCAGTACCAGACGCGGGCGGAGTCGCAAGGGTATGTCGCGGGCAAGCACATCGAGGAATACCTCTCACCCGACAGTCTCAGCGAAGTACCCACCCACGCGTACCTCGACGCGCCACCGGCCGGGCGGCCGCGCAGCCTTCCGCTCATCGTGCTCTCACCCGGCTACACCGCGCATCGCAGTTCCCTGACCAGCCTGGCCGAGGATCTGGCCAGCCATGGGTACGTCGTGGCGGCGATCGACCACACCTACGAGACGTACGCGATCCAGTTCTCCGACGGCCGGATCGCCACCTGCGCCACCTGCGCGATCGACAACGACCAGGACACCTTCTTCCCGAAACTGCTCCAGGTGCACGCGGCCGACGTGTCGTTCGTGCTGAACCAGTTGACCGGCGCGCGCCCGGCCTGGCCGGGCAGCCGCCTGATCGACACGTCCCGGATCGGCATGGCCGGGCACTCGGCCGGTGGCGCGGCGGCGCTCCCGGCCATGCTCGCCGATTCCCGCATCGACGCCGGTGTCGACCTGGATGGCACGACCTGGTTCCAGGTTCCCGGCAGTGGCCTGTCCCGGCCGGTCCTGTTGCTCGGTACGCAGGCCAAGCACTCACCGGGCAAGGACCCCGCGTGGGACCAGGACTTCAGCCGGCTGACCGGCTGGCGGCGCTGGTTCACGGTGGCCGGCACCGTACACAGTTCGTTCGCCGACTACGGTGTGTTCATCGATCAGATCGGTGTGGACCAGGGCGCCACCACCACGGGCCTGCGCTCCATCGACATCACCCGCCGGTACACCCTGGCCATGTTCGACCAGCACCTCCGGCACATCCCGCAGCCACTGCTGGACTCCGCGTCACCCTGCTTCCCCGAGGTCGCCATCGAGGCGACGTAGTTCCCGCTTTGCGTCCATTGTGGACTATTGCTTGCCGGGGCGTGGTGTCGCGCTGGAACTTCCGTGCCGCCGTTCGCGCGACGCCCGCAGATAGCCCATGACCAGGGATTCCAGGTCGGGTTCGGTGCCTGCCCAGCCTTGCGGGGCCGGCCTGGAATCCCGCAGCAGCAGGGTGGACTGACGCTCGGTGCGGGTCGCACTGATCAGCGTTCCCTCCACAGCGGACTCGTCCGCCGCCGGGCCGACCAGGATCCTGTGCTGCGCCAGGACTTCCTCGATGTCGCCGTCGAGGTGAACGCGGCCCTCGTCGATCAGCAGGATGTGGTCGCACACGTCGCGGAGGTCGCTGAGCAGGTGCGAGGACATCACGACCGTGGTCGCGCGGTCGGCGACCTCGGTCATGATGATCCGCAGTGTCTCGTCGCGGGCCAACGGATCCAGGTCGGACAGTGGTTCGTCCAACAGCAGCAGCCGGGGGAGCCGGCCCAGCGCCATCGCGATGGCCACCTGGGTCAGGGCTCCCGCCGACAGAGTGCCGACCTTCGCGTCGTAGTCCACGCCCGCCAGCAGCCCGAGCACTTCGTGGACCCGGTCTGCCGACCAGCGGTCGTTCATGGCCGCGCAGGCGCGCGCCAGTTCGCGCACTGTGAGGTCGCGGTAGAGCGAACGGTTCTGTGCCAGGAACGAGACGTCCGGATGGATGCGGCCCCGCATGGGAGTGCCGAAGGCCCTCAGCTCACCGGTTGTCGGGCGGACGAGGCCCGCCGCCATGCGCAGCAGGGTGCTCTTGCCCGCGCCGTTCGGACCGACCAGGGCGACGACCTTCCCTTCGGGGATGGCGAAACTGCAGTCGCGGACCGCCCAGTGGGTGCGGTATCGCCTGCCCACGGCAGTGGCGGTCAAGGGTTTCATGGTCGTTCCTCGGCGGGGTAGTACTCATCGCGGACCGCGGAGTACAGGGCGTCGACGTCCTCGACGATGAGGCCACCCTGCTGGGCACGGCCCATCCAGTCTGCCAATTCCTGCCGGAGCGGCGCGTCGTCGCCGGCAGTGGCCTCGGAGAACAGTGACTTGGTCACGAAGGTGCCCAGGCCGCGACGGGCCTCCACCAGTCCTTGCCGTTCCAGTTCGCGGTACGCCTTGAGCACGGTGTTGGGGTTGACGGCGGTCGCCTCCACCACCTCCCGCGCTGAGGGCAGCCGGTCGCCGGGGGTCAGCAGTCCCAGTCGCATGGCTTGGTCGACCTGCTGCACGATCTGCATGTATGTGGAGACCCCGGAGCGCCGGTCGATCCGGAACTCGATCACATCGGTCAGCATAGGTGCTCCCCCAGCTCAGAGCTTGCACCACACTCAGCTCTGCCGCCGCAGCACCCAGGCGGTACCCACCAGCAGCAGGATCGCGAGCCCACCGAAGATCGCCGCGTCGACCAGGTGCACCTGCCAGGCCTGGCTTTCCGGGATGAAGGACGCGTACTGCCTGGCGAGACCGGACTTCGGCAAGCACGCCAGGAAGGCCTCCTGCGTCCCGGTCGACTTGCAGTTCTGGAGCAGGCCGGCGACGCGCTCGCCGGGGACCGGTTGCCCGGCGGCGTCGAGCCATCCCTTTTCGAGCACCAGGCTGCCGTCCTGGTACACGGTCAGCTGCTTGTCGGGCGCGAGCTCCACGCGCTGGGCGGGTACCAAGTTGTCCACCAGACCGGACAGGGCGAAGCGCATGACGACGAAAGCGCCTAGCCCCGCGGTCATCGCCACCAGAGTTCGGCGGGACACCACGCCGATGAAAGTGCCGAGCGCGAAGGCGAACAGCGTGTAGCCGACGGGCGAGGCGTGCTGGATGCCGAAGTTGAGGGCGGTGAACGCGCTGTTCTTCAGTGGGCCCAGGGTGCCGGCCGCGGTCAGCCACGACGACACCAGGTACTGGAGTGTGATCAGCAGGATCAGCGCGGGTGCCAGCGCGATGGCCAGTTTGCTGAGCATCCACCGGGTGCGGCTCACCGATTGGGTGAAGGCCAGGACGTGGGTGCCCTGTTCCAGTTCCCGGGCGAAGAGCGGGGCGCCGATGAAGACGCCGATCAGAGCGGGGACACCGATGATCATGGCCCGCGCGATGTCCAGCGGGTTCGACCATTGCTCCTGGAAGGCTTTCGCCGCCTCGGGTGCCGCGCATTCCTGGAGGGGCAGCGTCACACAGCGGGCGAGTTGCGAGGAGTTGATGGCGTCGATCATGTTCGAGCGCAGCAGGGTGATGACGCCCGCGCCGACGACCAGCATGCCGAGCAGGGTGATCAGTTGCGCGCGTTGCCGCCGCCAGGAGACCCAGATCATGCCGCTTCCTCCTGTACTGCCTGGCGCATCCGGTTCAGTGCCAGTTCACCGAGTGGGGTGCCGTTGGCACTGAGCTGATCGACGTCCCCGGCCAGCAGGATCAGTCCTTTGTGGAGCAGGACCAGGTGATCGCACACGCCTTCCAACTCTGCCAGCACGTGCGAGGACAGCAACACGGTGATGCCCTGAGTCCTAGCCTCGGCGATCAGGGTGCGCAGCACGGTCTCGCGGGCCAGCGGGTCCAGATCGGCCAACGGCTCGTCGAGCAGCAGCAGGCGCGGACGCTTGCCCAGGGCCAGCGCCAGGGCGACGCGAGTGCGCTGACCGCCGGACAGCGTGCCCACCTTCGCGTCCATCGGCACCGCCGCCTGCCCGATCAGGTACTCCGCGTAGCCCTGGTCCCAGGTCGAGTTGGTCCGCGCCCCGAACGTCAGCGTCTCGGTCACGGTGAACTGCGGGTACAGCGGCTTCTGCTGGGCCAGATAGGACACCGCGGGGTGCAGCCCCTTGCCCGTCGGATGGTCGCCGAAGACGGTGATCCCGCCGGTCGACGGCCGCAGCAACCCGGTGATCAGCCCCATCAGTGTGCTCTTGCCCGCGCCGTTCGGGCCGACGAGGGCCACGATCCGGTTGTTCGGGATCACCAGGGATGTCTCCCGCAGTGCCCACCCCCTGCGGTACTTCTTGCCCAAACCTTGGGCGATGACTGGAAGTGCCTGGTCAGGCTGCCTTCGTAGGTTCATGGCCGTCTCCCGTCCGTCGTCGGCTGCGGCCAAGGTAACACCTTTCACTAGTTAAATAGTGGACCGGGTGATTCCCGCCTCGCAGGGGCAACCTGACGGCCGGACGCGCGTCGAAACGACTGGAGTGTCACTGGCCCTGGATGCGGAACACCGGGAAGCCGGGGGCGATCTCCAGCAGCCGCTGCGTGCTCGACTCGGCGTTGACGTCCTCGAAGAAGCGGCCGACTTCCCAGGCCCACTTCTTCAGGTACAGACGCAGGATCTCCGGCTTGTCGGCGTCCTCGACCTCGACCGCGGTGAAGGGTTCGGCCTTGCGGCCGAGGCGGAGTTCGCCACCGCCGGCGGCGCGCATGTTGCGGACCCACTGGGTGTGGCCGCGAGGGGCGACGAGGTAGCGCTGGCCTTCGTAGGTCATCGGGTTCACCGGGGTGGTGCGCCATTCGCCGCTCTTGCGGCCGCGCACGGCCAGGATTCGGCTGCCGGCGAGGCTGATGCCGATCTTGGTGAGCCACTTGGCGATGCCGTTGACGATCTTGTCGGCCTTGGTGCCCTTGATGTTGCGGGTCTCGGTCATGGTGTCTCCCGGTAGCTCGCGAGAGCGGTGCTCTCTGTTAAGAGCAGTGAACACCAGGAGTGCAGGAGTGTCAAGAGCGGTGCTCTCTGAATTGTGCAGTGCTCTCGTTGATGGCAGACTGGCCGTCATGAACGCTGGGAGAACGGCCAGGGACCGGGCCAGGGCCGAGTTGACGCAGGAGATCAAGAACGAGGCACGCCGGCAGCTCGCGGTCGACGGCGCGCAGAAGCTTTCGCTCCGCTCGGTGGCCCGGGAACTGGGGATGGTGTCGTCGGCGCTCTACCGGTATTTCCCCAGCAGGGATGAGCTGCTCACCGCGTTGATCATCGATGCGTACAACGCCCTGGGTGAAGCGGCTGAAACGGCTGTGGCGAGTGGTTCGCCGCGGGAGAGGTGGCGCCGTGCGTGTCATGCGGTGCGGGACTGGGCGCGGGCGAATCCGCATGAGTACGCCCTGATCTACGGTTCGCCGATTCCCGGTTATGTCGCGCCGCAGGACACGGTTGTGTCAGCGGCGCGGGTTCCGCTCGCGATGGTCGGCATCCTGCGGGAGGTCGAGCTCAAGCCTGTGTTCGACGGCCCGCCCCTGACCGGCGGGCTGGCGGGGCAGTTGCGGGTTCTCGGCGTGCAGATCGCGCCCGAGTTGTCGCCGGAGACGCTCAATCGCCTACTTGTGGTGTGGACGCAGCTGTTCGGGATGATCAGCTTCGAGTTGTTCGGTCAGCTGGTCGGCAGTGTCGACCCGGCCGACGAGTTCTTCGACCACACTGTTGGGCAGTTTTGCGACTTCGTCGGCCTTCCGGTGACATCTTGACGGTTCCTTAACTTCACAAGTTTGTGAAACTAGTGTACGTCTTGAATTATGACGACTCCGACTGTCTCGGGCCTGCCGACCCAGCGCCCGAACCCCCTTGACCCACCGCCGGAAATCGCCGCGCTGCGCTCGGCCGACCCGTTGGTACGCATGACGTTCCCGGACGGGCACTTCGGCTGGCTCGCCACCGGCCACCACGTCGTGCGCGCCGTGCTGGCCAGTCCCGCGTTCAGCAACCGGGTCGAGAAGATGCACGCGGTCATCCCGATGAAGCGTGACATCGACCCGGCCGCGTTCGGGACCCTGCCCGGCATGTTCAACCGGATGGACGGCGAGGACCACGCCCGCATCCGCCGGATGCTGACCGGCCAGTTCACTGTCCGCCGGATGACCCAGCTCGAGCCGCGGATCGCCCAGATCGCCGAGGAACACCTGGACGCGATCGAGAAGATGGGCCCGCCGGTCGACCTGGTGCCCACGTACACCCTGCCGATCCCGTCGCTGGTGATCTGTGAACTGCTTGGTGTGCCGTACTCCTATCGGGGGAGGTTCCAGCAGGACGCGGCTGTGCTGCTGAACCTTGAGTCCGAAGCCGAGCCGGCGATGCAGGCGTGGATGTCGCTGCAGCAACTGTTCGGCGAGCTCATCGACCGCAAACGCGCGGACGGGGGAGACGACCTGCTCAGCGGCCTGATCGCGCAAAACGAGCTCAGCCAGGGAGAACTGAGCATCATCGCGATGATCCTGCTGATCGCCGGGCACGAGACGACCGCGAACATGCTCGCGCTCGGGACGTACACCCTGCTGCAGCACCCGTCCCAGATGGCCGCCGTCATCAAGGATCCGGCCACCGCGGTGGAGGAGCTGCTGAGGTATCTGTCGATCATCCATTTCGGACCGGTGCGGACCGCCCTCGAGGATGTCGAGATCGACGGGCACCTGATCAAAGCGGGGGAGTGCGTCGCGATGTCGGTGCCCGGCGCGAACCGTGACCCGTCGAAGTTCGACGCCCCGGACTCACTCGACGTCACCCGGCACGCGCAGGGCCACGTCGCGTTCGGCCACGGCATCCATCAGTGCCTAGGCCAGCAGCTGGCCCGTATCGAGATGCGGATCGGGTTCGCGGCCTTGCTGCGCAGGCTGCCTTCGCTGGCGCTGGCCGGCGAAGTCCGGTTCCGCGACAACATGTCGATCTACGGCGTGCACAACCTGCCAGTGACCTGGAACCACAACGCATAAGCGTGGATCCGGCGTGTGGCCCCAGATGATGTCGTAGACCCGGCGTAGGGTCGGGCACGGTGAATTCGGCGTTATTGATCAACTTTCCAGTGAGCTGAGAACAGTCCCGGCAATGGAGGAAGATCATGATCGTTATGTTGACCGCGCTCGAACTGGAGTACCTGGCGGTCCGCGCGCATCTGACCGATGTGCGGGAGCAGCGTCACCGCGCCGGCACCAGGTTCGAAGTGGGCCGGATCAAAGCCAGTCCCCGCAACCGGATCGCGATCGCCGCCACCGGCATGGGAAACCTGACCGCGGCGGCCCTGACCGAACGCGCGATCGCGGAGTTCCGCCCCGCGGCCGTGGTGTTCGCCGGTATCGCCGGTGGCCTCAAGCCGTGGCTGGATCCCGGCGATGTCGTTGTGGCCACAAAGGTTTACGCCTATCAAGGCGGCCGGAGCTAGGACGATGGGACGCGCCGTCCTGATGTCACAGGGCGCACGCAACGCCATGCGGGCGCGGGTGAACAAGGCGCCGGTCCGTTACTCCGCCTATGTCGTGCTTGTGTTCCTGCTGACCAAAAGCGGCGTCCGGAAATCGAAGTCGACCTGAACTTCCTTGACGGCAAGCTGCATGACGAACGCCGTACCGCGTTCTCCTACAACTCCCTTGCCTCCGCCAGGGTCGCCGAGGTCGGGGAACGGGCCGCCAACGAGGAAGGCTACCTGTCCGACAGCAGCCGGCCGCTGGAGAACGTCCGGCTGCGCAGCCGCGAGTTCCGGCTCAGCCTGGTCAACTCCGAGGAGATCAAGGTGAAGGTGGAGAACTTCAGCGGCCTCACCGACTACGCGATCGAGGAGGAACCGGAGTTGTTGCGGATGGCGCTGCAGGCGTCGGGTATCGCGGGCGCCATCCACGTCCTGGAGGCGGTCGCCGCCGAAGGACGCGACTGGATCGTCCGCGACCAGGAACGCCGGCAACGGCGATCGCAGGAATGGACCGGCTATGAGGACGATCCGAGACCGTGATCACGGCGGTTCACGCGTTGATCTGCGAGGATGCGGATGTGAGCATCCCATTGCATGTGCAGGAGTTCGGTGAGGGCCGGCCGTTGCTGGCGTTGCATGGTCTGAGTGGCCATGGGGGACGGTGGCGGCGGTTCGCGGCGAGTCAGCTGGACGGGTTCCGGGTGATCGCGCCGGATCTGCGGGGGCATGGTGCTTCGGTGGCGTATCCGCCGTGGAATCTGGAGCAGTTCGTCGCCGACGTGCTGGGGGTGATGGACGGGTTAGGGCTTGAGCGGGTGCCGGTGATGGGGCATTCGTACGGCGGCGCTATTTCCGTCCACCTCGCGGCAGCCGCACCGGAGCGGGTGGAACGGCTTGTTCTTGTCGATCCGGCGTTGGGGCTTGATCCTGTCGAGGGTTTGCAGGACGCGGAGGAGGCCCGCCAGGACAAGTTCTTCGACGATCTGGCCGCCGCGCGGGCCTCACAGCTCGACCGGTGGCCGTTCGCGTCCGACGAGCAGCTTCAGGATGAGCTGGACACCAACTTCGTGCAGGGCGAGGACGGCCGGTGGCGGCGAAACTATGTCGCGGCGATGGCGGTGACCGCGTGGAGTGAGATGTCGCGGCCGTTGCTGATTCCGCCCAGGACTGTGCCGACTCTGCTCCTTCCCGCGCTGCAGGCGGATTTCGTGTCGCCGTCGATGGTCGAGGCCTATCGGGCTGTGCTCGGGGACAACCTCACTGTGCGGGAAATCGACTGCGGGCACTCCATCCACCTTGAGCGGCCGGAGGAAATGGGCAAGGTGGTCAACGCTTTCCTTCAGGGCGCGACCACGTAAGCCGAGGACGGCGTGCATTTCGAACTGCTCAGGAACTGCTTGTCGCACGCCTGCACATGCAGGACGTAGGAGGCGTCCGGGGACAGGCCGGTAATTGTGTACTCGTTGCCGGCGACCTCGACGCTGACGACGTCCTGACCGTCGAGGGCGCGCCAGCTGACGTTGAAGGCGTCGGCGATGCCCCAGTGCCACGCCACATGGACGGTCGTCCCGGCTCGGTCAGCGCGGACCACGCAGGGACGGTCGTGGGCCACACACGGCCCTCCGACTGTCTGGGGTGGTTGGTAGGGCGTGCCGAACTCGACGGTCACATGCCCGTCGGCCATTTGTGTGATGTGGCCGCCGCGGAAGTTCACGAAGTCCATGGAGCCGTCGCCGAGCCCGGCGCCGGTCGGCTCGCCGAGCCTCGCCCAGTTCGCCTGCCAGAGGTCGAAAGTCTCGTTCGGCAGCATGAACGGGCCGAACTCGGACGTCGTGATGACGCCCTTGGCCATCCGCACGTAGCGCTCGCCGCCCGCTGTGCGGCTGGTCTGCCCGACCGGGCAACCGGCCTGTCCCGACTTGCCTTTGTGGCGTACCCACCACGCGCGGATTTCCTGGTCCTCAGGCTGGAACGGGCAACCGTAGACCTCTTCGTGGTTCGTGTGGACGGTCTGCACGATGATGACGATCGAAGCCGTCATCGCCACCGCGGCCGTGATCAGGAGTACAAAAGGGACCCATCGTGCGTTGGCTCTGGCGTTGCGCGGTGCCGGCTCGACCCGGTCGATCAGGCGCGCGTTCTGGGTCTGGCGCCACGCCCACGCGATCGCGAGCGGGACCACGGCCAGCACGCCCGTGCCGATCGCGAACTCGGCCTGCAGCTCGATCGCCACACCCGTTGTCGCCGACACGCCGAGCACACCGAAACCACTGATCACGATCGCTCTCGCCAACCGCCACCACCATGGTGCGTCAAGCATCTGCCGCGCCCACTGCCGCGCGTCGTGCCAGACGTCCGGATCGGGATGCGGTATGCCTTGCCGGGCGTGCCGGACCACCGCCCGGCGTTTCCGGAAGCCCAGTTGCCACCAGGCGATCTGGTTACCGGCGACCGCCGCGAGGCTGAGCATGTCACCGAGTGTAAGGAGGAGCTGATCAAACCGACACGGGTACCGGATCACCCCGCGCCGATGCTTCTTGTCCTGGTGTTCCGCTGGTGTGCGTTCACCTGGATGGCGATCGTCGCGGCGATCGGCGGCCAGGTACGGGAACAGGCGGCCACAGTGGCCGTCCTCACGCTACTGGTCACATTGGGCTGGACCGTCTGGCTGACGCTGGCCGCGGTTCGCAAACCCTTTCCGGTGCTCGTGGCCGACTTGACACTCGCGATTGGACTCGTGCTGGCCGGCGGGTATTTCCATCCGACGCAACATGTGCTGACGAACCATCCGTCGGTCACAGGTGCGTACCCGATGGCGGCCGTCGCGGCGTGGGCGGTGATGCGGCAGATCCGTGGTGGACTGATCGCGGGCGCGACCGTCGCCCTCACGCTGCCTTTCGGGTATCTGCTAAATGGTGCGCCGCTGACCGGATTGTCTTTCTCCCAGACGCTCCAACTGGTCGCGTCCGCGCTGTCGTACGTGCTGGTCGGACTGGCGGTGGGGACGGCTTCGCGTCAGTTCAACAGGCTGACGCGGGTGGCAGCGCGCAGTACCGAGCAGGCTGCCCGGCTGGCGGAACGTGAGGAGCTCGCTGCTCGTATCCACGACGATGTGTTGCAGCACTTGGCGGTGGTACGGCGCAAGGGGTTGGACCTCGCCGACCGGGGTGAGCCCCGGCCAGGTGAGTTGCGCGCGTTGATGGCGGCGGTGGGGCAGCAGGAGAAGGCGTTGCGGGGCATGGTTCTGCCCCCTGAACACAAGCCGCCACAAGGTTCCGCCTCGCTGGCGGAGGCCTTGAACGCCTTGGCCGGTTCGTATGAGGTGGCTGCGTTCTCGTCGGAGGTCTTGGCGAGTGGCCCGATCGTCCTACCGGAACACGTCGTGACCGAAGTGGTCGCGGCCGCCAGGCAGGTGCTGAACAATGTGGTCAAGCACGCGAAAGCCACACAGGTATGGGTTTCCGCTCTCGAAGAGGCGGATCGGATCACGGTCTTCCTGCGGGACAACGGTGTCGGGTTCTCGTTCGACGAGGAGCGACTACGCGCAGCCGGGCGGCTCGGGCTGCTGGTCAGCGTCCGGGGCCGGATCGAACGGCTGGGCGGCGAGGTCGTCATCCGGGGCAGGCCCGGCCGTGGCGCCGAGATCGAGCTGCGACTGCCGTGACATTCTGGACATATGCGTGTCCTAGTCGTCGACGACCATCCGGTGACCAGAGGCGGGGTCGTGGCCGGTCTCGCGCCTGAGTTCACCGCCTTCGAGGCGGACAGTATCGAGTCCGCGTCGAAGTCGGTGGCGGCGGACTCGCCGCAGGTTGTGCTTGTGGACCTGCAGCTCGGCGACGAGAACGGCGTGGATCTCATTCAGGCGCTTGCCGAGCGGCATCCCGGGGTCCGGATTCTGGTGCTGTCGCAGGCGCCGCTCGCCGACGTCGTTCAGGCGATCCGTGCGGGCGCGCACGGCTATGTCGGCAAGAGTGCGTCCACAGCGGACCTTCGGGCGGCCGTCCAGGCGGTGATCGACGGTCCGGTGGTGCCGCCTGAGTTGGCCGCCCGGCTGGTCGCCGAGTTCCGTCAGGACTCCAGCCTGACCGCGCGGGAACAGGACGTGCTGCGGGCGCTGGCCCGCGGGTTCGACAACCGGGAGATCGCCGACGACCTGGCGATCTCCGTGCGGACGGTCAACCGGCACCTGGAGTCCATCCGCGACAAGCTCGGTACCCGGCGGCGGTCGGAACTGATGCGGATCGCCCGCGAACGGCACTCTGGGTGAAGATACCCAGCCGGATGGGTTTTACCGGGCGTTTTCCCGATCGGCTGAATGCGTGAAAATATCCCCCGCAGGTTGTTTGCCAGAGGGGGGAAACGCTGTGGAAAAGGCCGACGGGACGATTCAGGAATACCTTGGCTTCGGGCAGTCCGCCGGATCGGGTGGATCACCGGATACTACCCGCTGCCAGGGCGAGGGCGTGCCGTCGGCCTGGGCATAGCCGGGTTTTCCCGCCGAACGGCGATGCACTGATATCCAGCGTCACCAGGGTGCCCGCCGGAATGAGGACCGAGCCGATCCGGACGTCCTCCAGGGCTTTCCTGCGGGTGACCCGGACGGGTGGCCGGCGCATGACCAGTTCGGCGATGGGGGTCAAACCGTCGGCAGCTGCGATCAAGGCTGCGGTGGCGTCACATGCCTGGACGAGGATTCCGATCCGGTTCGCGGTCACGTCCGGATCGGCGTCGGGCAGGGCCGATACCAGGTGCGCCACGGCTGAGTCCGGCGCGACCTCGTAGACACCCTGGTACGCCGCCGCGACCGCCCGGACCGCGGTCACGGCGGCCTCCACGTCAGCGATTCCGAGCGCGGCGGCCAGCACCGCGACGGGAACGTATCGCGGGTCCACATCGGACTCCGCTGCCTGTGCCCGGAGCTCCTCAGGGTTCAGCCGCGCAAGCTCAGCCTCAACGATCGCACGCAGCCGCGCGTGCTCGCTGCCGGAGGTGAACCGCGCGACCGAGGCACGTAGCCACGCCATGGTCCCGACCGGTCCGGCGGGCGGCGCGGGCGGCGGCACGAACCGTGGATCAGTGAGAATCTCCTGCACAGCGGGTCCGGTGATGTCCATGGTCGCAAGCTAGGCCCGCAACGTTTCGGTCGCGGCCGTAGTGTTGTGACGCTCCCAACCAGTGAACGCCCTTTCGGAATCATGCGGGTCGATTAACGTATTTGACATGCAGACTTGGGCTTCGACACCGGTTCCACGCGTCGCGGGCACCCCGCGTCCACTGCGGCTCTACGACACCGCCGCCGGCGAGATACGGCCGACCGCGCCGGGATCGACCGCGGGCCTGTACGTCTGCGGAATCACGCCCTACGACGCCACCCACCTCGGGCACGCGGCCACCTATCTGACGTTCGACCTGGTCCACCGCCTGTGGCTGGACAACGGGCACGACGTGAACTACGTCCAGAACGTCACCGACATCGACGACCCGCTGCTGGAGCGCGCCGAACGCGACCAGGACGACTGGGTCGTGCTGGGCATGCGCGAGACAGCCCTGTTCCGCGAGGACATGGTCGCGCTGCGGGTGCTGCCGCCGCGCTCGTACGTCGGCGCGGTCGAGTCGATCCCGGAGATCGTCGAGGCGATCGGCAAACTGCTCGCGGGCGGCCACGCCTACCGCGTCGACGACGCCGAGTACCCGGACATCTACTTCGACCACGCGGCGACCGGCCAGTTCGGCTACGAGTCCCGCTACCCAGAGCAGACCATGCTCGAGTTGTTCGCCGAGCGCGGCGGCGACCCCGACCGTCCCGGCAAACGGCACCCGCTCGACGCCCTGCTGTGGCGCGTCGAGCGGCCCGGCGAGCCCGCATGGGACAGCGAGGTCGGCCGTGGCCGCCCAGGCTGGCACGTGGAGTGCTCGGTGATCGCCCTCAACCGCCTCGGGACGGCATTCGACGTGCAGGGCGGCGGATCAGACCTGATCTTCCCGCACCACGAGAACAGCGCCGCGCACGCGGAGGCGCTCACCGGCGAGCACCCGTTCGCCCGGCACTACGTCCACTCCGGGATGATCGGCCTGGACGGGGAGAAGATGTCCAAGTCGCGCGGCAACCTGGTGTTCGTCTCGCGCCTGCGGGCCGACAAGATCGACCCGATGGCCGTGCGCCTGGCCCTCTTCGCCGGCCACTACCGCGAAGACCGCGCATGGACAGACGCGCTGCTCGCCGAAGGCCAGGCCAGGCTCGCCCGCTGGCGCGAGGCCGCATCCCTGGAGGCAGGCCCAGACGCCGCCGACGTCATCGCACGCCTGCGCGACCACCTATCCAACGACCTGGACACCCCGAACGCCCTGCTGGCCGCGGACGCATGGGTCACCGAGGCCCTCACCGGCCGAGGCCAGGACGAGTCCTCACCCGCACAGTTCCGCGACGCCGTGGACGCCTTGCTCGGCGTGGCCCTCTAGCGCCACGGGGCCAGCCAGCGTTCCGGGCCAGTCGCGGCTCCGGCCTGGCCAGGCCCGGCTGGGTCAGGCCAGGCCGGGTCGCTGGCGCGAACAGGATCGACACAGCCCGGTGACAGCGTCGGGTCTGTCCTTGGGTGTGCCGAGATCCGCCTGAGCCGCGGCCTCCCCGTGCACGACTTCAACTACGGAACGATCCAGACCCCGGCGGTGGTTCCGCCCAAGCGGGGTGAACCCGTGCGAACGGTCCATTCGCACGGGTTCACCCGGCGACCTGGGCTTATTGAGGGCCGCCGAGGCCGCGTCCGGGGCCGCCTGGGCCTGGGCGGCGGCGCCGGAGGTAGCGCTCGAATTCGGCGGCGATGGCGTCGCCGCTGGTTTCGTTGAGTGTGATCGCCGCGTCGCCGCGTTCCTCGAGGGCGCGGACGTAGTTGCTGACGTCCTCGTCCTCCTCGGCCATTTCGCTGACGGTCCGTTGCCACTCGTCGGCCTGTTCGGGCAGGGCGCCGAGCGGCACCTCGACGTCCAGCACTTCCTCGACACGGTGCAGCAAGGCCAAGGTCGCCTTGGGTGAGGGTGGCTGGGACACGTAGTGCGGAACGGCTGCCCACAGCGAGATCGCCGGAATGCCGGCCTGCACGCACGCGTCCTGCAGCACGCCGACTATCCCGGTTGGGCCCTGGTAGCGGGAACGCTCCAGGCCGAACCGGGAGGCGGACGCGGCGTCGTAGGCCGTTCCGGTCACTGGGACAGGACGGGTGTGCGGCGTGTCGGCGAGCATCGAGCCGAGCGTGACCACGGTCGTGACACCGAGGCGCTCGATGTGCTCCAGCAGTTCGGCGCAGAACTTCCGCCAGCGCATGTTCGGCTCGATGCCGTGCACCAGGACGATGTCCCTCGACGAGCCCGGGGGACGGCAGGTGGACAGCCGGGTCGTCGGCCATTCCACCCGCCGGGTGACTCCGTCGACCAGCCGTACTGTGGGCCGCGTCACCTGGAAGTCGTAGTAGTCGTCCGGGTCGATGTCCACCAATGGGGTGGCATCCCAGGTCAGTTGCAGGTGTTCGACCGCCGTACTCGCCGCGTCGCCCGCGTCGTTCCAGCCTTCGAACGCGGCGATCAGAATAGGCTCCACCAGCGGGGGTGGGCTGGCGCTGCTCTGCGGGTCGTGATCGGTCACCGGCCAAGCCTACGACCCCGGGACACCAACTGGAGAGCTCAGGTGCTGGTGCGTGTCCGTAGGCTTGGCCCATGCCATCGCCCCTGCTTGATGCCGTCAACGACAGAGTCGTCGTCGCGGACGGTGCGATGGGTACCGCGTTGCAGGCGCATGACCTGTCGTTGGACGATTTCGCTGGTCTTGAGGGCTGTAACGAGATCTTGAACGTGACCCGGCCGGATGTGGTGCGCGGGGTGCACCGGGGTTATTTCGAGGCCGGTGCGGACGCGGTGGAGACCAATACGTTCGGCGCGAACCTGGCCAATCTGGCCGAGTACGACATCCCGGACCGGATTCGGGAGTTGTCGCTGGCAGGCGCCCGGCTCGCGCGGGACGTGGCCGACGAGTTCAGTACCCCGGTGCGGCCGCGGTTCGTGCTGGGGTCGGTGGGGCCGGGTACCAAGCTGCCGACTCTGGGGCACGCGAAGTTCACCGATTTGCGTGACGCCTACACCGACTCGGTGCGGGGTCTGCTCGAAGGTGGTATCGACGCGGTGGTCGTGGAGACCTCGCAGGACCTGTTGCAGACCAAGGCCGCGATCATCGGCGCCCGGCACGCGATGCACCGTGAGGGCCGTGCGGTCCCGGTGATCGCGCAGGTGACCGTGGAGACGACCGGCACGATGCTGCTCGGCTCGGAGATCGGTGCCGCGCTGGCGGCGTTGGAACCGCTGGGGATTGATCTGATCGGGTTGAACTGCGCGACCGGTCCGGCCGAGATGAGCGAGCACCTGCGGCACCTGGCCAAGCACGCCCGGATCGGGTTGTCGGTGATGCCGAACGCCGGCCTGCCGCAGCTCGGGCCGGACGGCGCGGTCTACCCGCTGGGGCCCGAGGAGCTGGCCGGGGCGTTGGCGACGTTCGTGACGGAGTTCGGCGCGCGCCTGGTCGGCGGCTGCTGCGGCACCACCAGCGCGCACATCAGGGCAGTCTCCGACGCGGTCCGGAATCTCACTCCCCGAGACCGGCGGCCGCGGCCGGAGCCGGGCGTGTCGTCGCTCTACCAGGCCGTGCCGTTCCGGCAGGACACCTCGGTGTTGATGATCGGCGAGCGGACCAACGCCAACGGCTCCAAGGTGTTTCGTGAGGCGATGCTGGCTGGCCGGTTCGAGGACTGTGTGGAGATCGCGCGTGACCAGACCCGCGATGGTGCTCACCTGCTGGATCTCTGTGTGGACTACGTCGGCCGCGACGGCGTGGCCGACATGACCGAGATCGCCGGCCGGCTGGCGACCGCGTCCACGCTGCCGATCATGCTCGACTCGACCGAGGTGAACGTCCTGGAAGCCGGGCTGCGGCAGCTCGGCGGCCGGTGCGCGATCAACTCGGTGAACTTCGAGGACGGCGACGGGCCCGAGTCCCGGTATCACCGCACGATGGAGCTGGTCACCGAGTACGGCGCCGCGGTGGTCGCGTTGTGCATCGACGAGACCGGCCAGGCCCGTACCGCGGACACCAAACTCGCGGTGGCCACGCGCCTGATCGAGGACCTCACCCGCCGGTGGGGGATGCGGGCCTGCGACATCATCATCGACACGTTGACCTTCACCATCGCCACCGGTCAGGAGGAGTCACGGCGGGACGCCGCGGAGACGATCGAGTCGATCCGGCAGCTCAAGCAGCGTTATCCCGACGTGCAGACGACGCTCGGCCTTTCGAATGTCTCCTTCGGGCTCAACCCGGCCGCCCGCCAGGTACTCAACTCGGTCTTCCTGCACGAATGCGTCCAAGCGGGCCTGGATACCGCGATCGTGCACGCGTCCAAGATCCTGCCGATGGCCCGGATCCCCGACGAGCAGCGCACGGTCGCGCTGGATCTGGTCTACGACAGGCGATCCGAGGGCTACGACCCGCTGACCCGGTTCATGGAGCTGTTCGAGGGCGTCACGGCCTCGTCGAACAAGGCGTCGCGTGCCGAGGAGTTGGCGGGGCTGCCGTTGTTCGAACGGCTGGAGCGTCGGATCGTCGACGGCGAGCGCAACGGCCTGGACGGCGATCTGGAGGAGGCGCTGACCCAGCGGCCGGCGTTGGAGATCATCAACAACACGCTGCTGTCCGGGATGAAGACGGTGGGGGAGTTGTTCGGGTCGGGGCAGATGCAGTTGCCGTTCGTGCTGCAGTCCGCGGAGGTGATGAAGGCCGCGGTGGCGTATCTGGAACCGCATATGGACAAGAGCGACGACGCGGGCAAGGGCCGGATCGTGCTGGCCACGGTCAAGGGCGATGTGCACGACATCGGCAAGAACCTGGTGGACATCATCCTGTCCAACAACGGCTACGAGGTGGTCAACATCGGCATCAAGCAGCCGATCACCACCATTCTGGACGCCGCGGCCGAGCACCGCGCCGACGTGATCGGCATGTCCGGGCTGCTGGTCAAGTCCACCGTGATCATGAAGGAGAACCTCGAGGAGATGAACTCCCGGGGTGTGGCCGCGCGCTGGCCGGTCCTGCTCGGCGGCGCCGCCCTGACCCGGGCCTATGTCGAGAACGACCTGACCGAGATGTACTTCGGTGATGTCCGCTACGCCCGGGATGCGTTCGAGGGCCTGCGGTTGATGGACGCGATCATGGCCGCCAAACGCGGCGAATCCCCGCTGGTGGACCCGGAAGCCGAAGCCGCAGCGGCTGAACGTAAGGCTCGCCGGGAACGAGCGTTGCGCATCGCGGAGGCACGCAAAGCCGACGAGGCGGCCGAACCGGTGGCCGAGCGGTCCACTGTGGCCACTGGTGTCCCGATCCCGGCGCCGCCGTTCTGGGGAAGCCGTGTGGTGCGGGGTATCCCGGTCGCCGACTACGCCGCGATGCTCGACGAACGCGCGACTTTCCTTGGCCAGTGGGGACTGCGCGGCACACGCACCGGGACGGGACCGTCCTATGAGGAGCTTGTCGAATCCGAAGGACGACCGAGGCTGCGGGCCTGGATGGAACGCCTTGCCACACAAGGAGTCCTCGCCCACGCTGCAGTCGTCTATGGGTATTTCCCTTGCGTCGCCGAGGGCGACGACCTGGTCATCCTGTCCGAGCCGACCATCGACGCGCCAGAACGGACCCGGTTCACCTTCCCGCGGCAGCGCACGCAACGCAGGCTCTGCCTGGCCGACTTCTTCCGCCCGCGGGACGCGGGCGAGGTCGATGTGGTGGCGTTCCAGCTGGTCACCATGGGTCAGCCGATCGCCGACGCGGCCGCGGAACTGTTCGCCGCCGACGCCTACCGCGACTACCTCGAACTTCACGGCCTCGGCGTCCAGCTCACCGAGGCACTCGCCGAGTACTGGCATCGGCGCGTGCGCGGCGAACTGCTGTGGGCGACCGGGCGGCCGGTGGCCGATGAGGACCCGGATCACATCGAGGAGTTCTTCGAACTCGGATACCGTGGAGCGAGGTTCTCCCTCGGCTACGGCGCCTGCCCGAACCTGGAGGACCGCGCCAAGATCGTGGAACTGCTCGAGCCCGAACGCGTCGGCGTCAAGCTCTCCGAGGAGTTCCAGCTGCATCCGGAGCAGTCCACCGACGCGATCGTGCTGCACCATCCGGAGGCCAAATACTTCAACACATGAGGGGGAAACCGCGTGTCACGGGTGCCCGAGGCCGTGCTGTGGGACATGGACGGGACGCTGGTCGATTCCGAGAAGCTCTGGGACATCGGGCTGCGTGAGCTCGCCGAACAGCTGGGCGGTGAACTCGACGCACGCACCAGGGACGCGGTCGTCGGCTCCAACATGGACAACACCATGCTGGAGATCTTCACCTCGCTCGGCCTGGACCCGGAGCCCGCCGCCATGGAGAAAGCGGCGACCTGGCTGACCGAGCGCACGGCATCACTGTTCCGGAACGGACTGCCCTGGCGGCCGGGCGCCCGCGAGGCCCTGGAGTCGTTACAGGCGCACGATGTCCCTATGGCTTTGGTCACGTCCACCGAGCGCGCCCTGACCGAACTCGCCCTCGAATCGATCGGCCGCGCGTTCTTTTCGGCGACCATCTGCGGTGACGAAGTGGACGGTCGCAACAAGCCCCACCCAGCGCCATACCTGATGGCCGCCGACCTGCTCGGAGTCCCCGCCACACGATGTGTCGCGGTCGAGGACTCACTGCTGGGAATGCAGTCGGCCGTGGCCGCGGGATGCACTGTGCTGGTGGTCCCGGCGGAGGTTCCGATCCCGCCGGGCGAGGGCTGGACTGTCCGGGAATCCCTCGTTGGTGTCGACGCGTACACGCTCGGGGCTTTGTGACCCGTCCGTATGGGAGATAGCAGGGCGGGATGAAAGGATTCCCGTGTGAAGACGTTCGACGAACTGTTCGCCGAGCTCAGTGAGCGCGCGCGGACCCGGCCTGCGGGGTCGGGCACCGTGGCGGCGCTGGATGCGGGTGTGCACGCGCAGGGCAAGAAGGTGCTGGAGGAAGCCGGCGAGGTGTGGATCGCCGCCGAGCATGAGGACGACGAGCATCTGGCCGAGGAGGTGTCCCAGCTGCTCTACCGCGTTCAGGTGCTGATGATCGGACGCGGCCTGACCCTCGACGACGTCTACCGCTACCTCTAGGAGTTACCGCTCATGTTGCGTGTCGCCGTGCCCAACAAAGGGGCGCTGGCCGCGTCCGCCTCCGAGATGCTGTCCGAGGCCGGTTACCGGCAGCGAGGTGAGCAGCGTGACCTCACCGTGCTCGACTCGGCCAACGAGGTCGAGTTCTTCTTCTTGCGTCCCAAGGACATCGCCGCGTATGTCGGTTCCGGTGACCTGGATCTCGGCATCACCGGGCGGGACCTCGCCTACGAGTCCGGCGCGCCGGTGCAGGAGCGGCTCAGCCTCGGCTTCGGTGGATCGACCTTCCGGTACGCCGCGCCCGCCGGTCGTGAATGGTCGCTAGCGGACCTCGACGGCAAGCGGCTGGCGACGGCCTACCCGCGGCTGGTCCGCGACGACCTGGCCAAGCACGGCATCAAGGCCGACGTGATCCGGCTGGACGGCGCCGTGGAGATCTCGGTCCAGCTGGGCCTGGCGGACGCGATCGCGGACGTCGTCGGCTCCGGCCGGACCCTGCGCCAGCACAACCTCGTGGCGTTCGGCGAGCCGATCTGCGTGTCGGAAGCCGTGCTGGTCAAGCGCGCGGGCGTGACGCTGTCGGCCGACTCCGAGCAGCTGACGGCCCGGCTGCAGGGTGTGGTCTTCGCCCAGCAGTACATGATGCTGGACTACGACTGCCCCAAGACCTTGCTGGACAACGCACTCGAGGTCACCCCCGGGCTCGAGTCACCCACCGTGGCGCCGTTGGCCAACCCCGAGTGGGTCGCCGTGCGCGCGATGGTCCCGCGCAAGCGGGCCAACCCGATCATGGACGAGCTGGCGGCGATCGGCGCGAAGGCGATCCTCGCCTCCGACATCCGCTCCTGCCGCCTCTGAAAGTTTTGCCCCCAATGCCACATTGGTGGCGTCAGATGTCCCCAATGTGGCATTGGGGGCACAGCCCTGCCCGAAACTGTCGTAGGGCTGGCCTAGGGTTCGGGTGTGACGGTGACTGAGGAAGTTCCTGTACGACGGCGACCCGCTCTGTCCCCTTCCCGTGCGAGTGACTTCAAGCAGTGCCCGCTGCTCTACAGATTCCGTGCAGTGGACCGCCTGCCCGAGACCCCGACGCGCGCCCAGATCCGCGGCACGGTCGTGCACGCGGTCCTGGAGCAGCTGTACGGCCTGCCCGCGGCCGAGCGTGTGCCCGAGGCAGCCCACAAGCTGCTTGGGCCCACCTGGGCGAAGCTCAGTGAACAGGCCCCCGAGCTGGCCGAGCTGTTCCCGGAGAGCGATGACCTGGAGCAGTGGCTGGCCTCGGCGGGCGAGCTGATCGACGGCTACTTCACCCTGGAGGATCCGCGGCGGCTCGAACCGGAGGCCTGCGAGCTGCTCGTCGAGTCCGAGCTGCCCTCCGGCGTGCTCCTGCGCGGCTACATCGACCGGCTGGACGTGGCCCCGACGGGCGAGATCCGCGTGGTCGACTACAAGACGGGCGCGGCCCCGCGCGAGATCGGCGAGGCCAAGGCCCTGTTCCAGATGAAGTTCTACGCACTGGTGCTCTGGCGCCTGCGCGGGGTCGTCCCGCGTCAGCTCCGGCTGATGTACCTGTCGGACCGCCAGTCGCTGGCCTACACCCCCGACGAGGCCGAACTCCAGCGGTTCGAACGCACCCTGGAGGCCATCTGGCAGGCCGTGATGCGGGCGGCCAAGACCGGCGACTTCCGCCCGAACAAGAGCAGGCTCTGCGACTACTGCGACCACAAGGCCTTCTGCCCGGCGTTCGGCGGCACCCCGCCGGAGTACCCGGGATGGCCCGAACCGGACCCCGGAGTGGAGACCGCCCTCGACCGCGCCGACTGAGCCGGTTGAGCCGGCCGACCGATGATTTTCCGCGCCGCAACGGGTCTCACCATGTGTGACTCCACCACTGATCGGCGGACCGGAACTGCTGGAGCGGGCCATCGCCTACACCCTGGGCAGCCTGCATCTGGTCAGTCCCCAGTCCCTGCGTAGCCCCACCCCGTGCCGCGCCTGGGACCTGCGGGCCCTGCTCGTCCACATGAACGACTCCCTGGCCGCCCTGCACGAGGCTGTCGACAGTGGACACGTCGGGCTGACGGCGAACACCGGTGAGCCCGCCGCCGATCTGGTCGCCCAGTTGAAGGATCGCGCCTGCGGTCTGCTGGGTGCCTGGTCGGTTCCGGCCTCGCGCCGGGTACGGATCGCCGACCGGGAACTGACCAATGTGATCGTCAGCTGTGCGGGGGCTGTGGAGATCGCGGTGCACGGGTGGGACGTCGCGCGGGCCTGTGGGGTCGATCGGGCTGTTCCTGATCGTCTTGCCGAGGAGTTGCTGCAGCTGGCCGAGCTTTTCGTGAGCGCGGAGGACCGGCCGGAAAGATTCGCCCAGCCGGTCGGGAGTGACGGTTCGGCCGGGGATCGGCTGGTCGCTTTTCTGGGCCGGGTTCCTTGACCGAACACCAGCGGGGCACACGGCAGTTCAACACGAAGGCACTTACGCTCAACCCTGTGACCACGATCCGGACCGGCCGAGTCGTCAGAGGCGACGGTGGGTTGCTGCTGTTCCGGATCAGTGGTGTGCCTGTGCTGCTGGCTCCGTCCTGGTGGTTGGGCTCGCTCGCGGTGGTTCTGCTGTACACGCCGCTTGTGGATCGGTTGATGCCCGGAGTGAGTGGCGGAACGGCGTTTCTTCTGGCGTCGGCCTTCGCCGTCCTGCTGGGCGCGTCGGTTCTGGCGCACGAGCTGGGTCACTGTGTGGTGGCGCTGAGGTTCGGTCTGCCGGTGCGCAGAGTCCGGCTCTTCCTGCTCGGCGGCATCTCCGAAGTGGCCAGAACGCCCCGCAAACCGGCCCACGAGGGCCTGGTGGCCGCTGCCGGACCGGGTGTGTCCATAGTGCTGGCGGCGCTCTTCGGGATGGCGCTGCTGATCGGGCCGGACGATGGCGCGATCTGGGTGCTGCTGATCGAGTGCACGGCGGCGAATCTCGCCGTGGCCGTGTTCAACCTGCTTCCCGGCCTGCCCCTGGACGGCGGCCGGATGCTGCGGGCGGGAGTCTGGGCGCTGACCGGGCGCCGGTCGAAAGGCACCACGGCGGCCGCGGTGGGCGGCGGCGTGGTCGCGGCGGCGTTGCTGGTCTGGGCGATGTTCGGGGTCGTGGAGGGCAGTACCGACCAATGGTTCCGGCTCGGGGTCTGTGTGCTCACCGCGTGGTTCGTGATCACCGGGGCGATGGGGGAGATCTCCGCCGAGCAGCGCCGGACCTGGCCCGACGGCCTGCGCCTGGCCGACCTGGTCCAGCCGATCCTGCAGCTTCCCGCCGAGAGCCCGGTCGCGAGCGCACTGGACGCCTCCGCCGGGCGAGGCGTCGTGCTCGTGCGGGCCGACGGCGTCGCCGCCGGCCTGCTGGACCGCGCGACCGCGGAGAGATTGGCCAGCCAGTCCCCGCTTTCGCCCGCTGAACTGGCTGCCGAGCCGATCCGGCCGGAGAGCGTCCTGCTGGAGTCCGAGCCGGGTGAGGAGATCATCGAGCGGGTGTACGAGACCGCCGCGTGGCAGTTCCTGGTCGTCGACGAGGAAGGCCGCCCGTCCGGTGTCCTGCGGCGCGAAGACCTCAAAGCGGCCCTGCGTAACGCCTGATCAAGCCCGGATGCCACGATATGGGGCCAACGGGCCAGTAGGGGAGAAGAGCGCAGGTGTCGGTGAGCAGGGCGAGCGGCCCGTTCCGTAAAGGTGACCGGGTACAACTGACCGACCCGAAAGGCCGGCATTACACCCTGGTCCTCGAAGAGGGCGGGCAGTACCACACGCATCGTGGCGCGCTCGCGCACGACGACCTGATCGGCTCACCGGAGGGTTCTGTCGTCACGTCCGCGGGCGGGACGTCTTTCCTTGCGTTGCGGCCCTTGCTGCCGGACTACGTGCTGTCGATGCCGCGTGGCGCGCAGGTGATCTACCCCAAGGACGCCGCGCAGATCGTCATGTGGGGCGACATCTTCCCAGGGGCGCGCGTCCTGGAAGCCGGTGCGGGCTCGGGTGCGCTGACGTGTTCTTTGCTGCGTGCGGTCGGGGAGTCGGGCAGCGTCACGTCCTACGAGGTCCGTGACGACCACGCGGAGCACGCTGTGCGCAACGTGGTCCAGTTCTTCGGTGAGCAGCCCGCGAACTGGTCGTTGACGGTCGCCGACCTGGCCACGCACACCGGCGAGGTGGACCGGGTCGTGCTGGACATGCTGGCGCCGTGGGAACAACTCGACGTGGTGAAGAACAACCTGATCCCGGGTGGCGTCCTGGTGGTGTACGTCGCGACGGTCACGCAGCTGTCCCGCGTCACGGAAGCGTTGCGGGAACAGCAATGCTGGACTGAGCCGCAGTCATGGGAGACCATGCAGCGGCCGTGGCACGTGGTCGGTCTGGCGGTGCGCCCGGATCACCGGATGGTCGCACACACGGCTTTCCTGCTCACTGCCCGCCGGCTGGCCGATGGCGTTGTGGCGCCCAGGGTTCAGCGCCGGTCCGGCAAGGGTTAGCTGATCCCGCAGACCCGCCAGCCGCCGTTCTCCAGCACGAGGGTGAACGGCTCGTCGGTGGTCTGCTTCTCGCTTGCCGGCACCGTGATCTCGCTGATGACGGTGAAACTTCCTTTGTCACCTTCGGTCCGGACGTCCTTGACCGACAGTTTGAACTGTGGTGCGCCTTCGACCGGGTTCTCCTTGGCGGAGAACGCTTCCCGCATCGAAGGCATGACCGCCGCGCACACCACCGGCTCGAAGTCGGCCACGTCCACGTCCCGGCCGGAGGAGTTCAGGCCGCGCTGGTAGAGCGATGTGAACTCCTGCGCCGCTTCGGCGGGATCGTCGGTCGAACCGTTGCCGCTCAACAGGAACACGCCGACCCCGGCGACGACGAGCACGAGCACCACGGCGACGGTCACCAGAATCAGGCCGTTACGCCGCCGGGTGTCCTTTGTGCTCACAGGTGTGGCTCGGATTGCGTTGTGCTGACTGTGTTTCCGGGATTGGCCGGCGTGCTCGGGCCGAAGATGTCGGACGGGTCGACGCCTTGCGACGGGACGCTCTCAGTCGTGCTCGTCGGGGACGTGGTGGACGAACGGGTCGGCGGACGGAACGTCACGCCACAGACCTTCCAGTTCGATTCCTCTTTGACCAGAGCATAATCCTGGTCCCGGCGACTGTCGGCCTGGGCGCCGGTCATCGTGACCACGCCGTGGTCGCCGTCGATCTTCACGTCCTTGACGGTGATCGCGAGCCGTGCGGCCGGGCTCGGCGTGTACGACCGCATGAGCTCCTTGTTCTCGCGGTCCTGCCACTCCTGTTCCAGCGCGTCCTGCTCGGGCGCGCACAGCACGCCCTGGACTTCCGTTTTGGACAGCGCGAACGCCCCGTCGTTGCGGGCCTGCTCGAGCAGCAGCGCGAACTTCTGCGCCACCTCACGGGCCTTGGTCTTCTCCTGCTGCAGCGCGATGTCCTCGGGACGGGGCTGCGACGCCACGATGGCGATCGCGACGCCACCGCCGGCCAGCACGAGCATCGCGAGCCCGATGGCGATGATCATCCGGATGTTGCCCCGCCGGGTGACCGGGGGGCTCACCTCGGTTTTGGGGGCCTCCGGTGCTGGTTCAGCAGCCTCTGGCTTTTCGGGCTCGGCCATGCGCACACCGTATCCAGACGCTGTGAAACGAGCGTCACCCGACCCCGCCGATCCGCGGTGAGTTCAGCCCGCACAGGCTCCACTGCTCACCGGAACGCTGAATCCGCATCGAGCCCTCCTGCACGGTGCCCTCGAACCGCACCGTGATCGACGCGACGAAGCCGTCGGGGAACTCCCTGACATCACGCAGTTCGAACTCGATCGGGGCGTTGCGGGTCTCGGCGGGCACGGCGGGGTCCAACTGGGGAATCGCCTTCGTCAGCTCTCGTCGTCCGGTGGACTTACCTTGGGCGCATGTGAGCTCGATCACACCATTGAGATCTTTGGCGTTCAGCCGGGCCACGACGGCCTGGGCGAGTGCCTGCGGCGTGCCCGTGTCCCCGGACGGCGCCTCGCGGGGCGCCGGCGGCGGAGGGTCTGGACGGTCCAGGACGACAAAGGCCGCCGCGCCCGCCCCGCCCAGCGCCAGACCCGCGATGACCGCGACGGTGGTCCGGCGTCTGGCAGGCGTCCGCACCCGCCAACCGTACAAGGCTGGTCAGAACGAAGGCCTGGTGGACGTGGAGCGCGAAGTCGACGGGCTGCTGCCGCCGGAACTCATCGACGCGCTCGTCACGCACCACTTCGAGCCGTCCTTCTTCAGGTTCAGCGTCATCGGGATGGTGTTCGAGCGAGTCTTGCCCGCCTCGGTGGCCTTGATGCTCAGCCGGGCCCTTGCGGTGCTGCCGGACTCGCTGACCGAACCCGAGAGACTGGCCTTGAGTGTCAAAGTGGGGGGCGCTTCGTCCAACTGGAAAGCAGGAGTTTTCGTAGCCGGATCGCACAGGGTCGCGGTCGCCGCCGCGGCGTCCTTGTCGTCGATCGCCTTGATGACTTTCTGTACAACCGCGTCGGCTGTACCGGCGTTGTCGGAGGCGGCCACCTCTGTCGGCGCGCCGTTGTCGGCAGGCTTGTCGTCGCCGGTGAGCAGCAGAACCGTGGTCACGCCACCGCCGACCAGCAGGACACCGGCCACAGCCAGGCCGATGATCAGGCCCTTGTTGTTCTTCTGCGGCGGCATTCCGCCTGGGTAGCCTCCGTAGCCGTAGGGCGGCTGCTGACCGTAGGGCTGCTGGCCATAAGGCTGCTGCTGGGGGAGACCGCCCGTCCAGCCGGGTTGCTGCGGTTGCTGGCCGTACGGGCCTGGCTGAGGGCCGTACGGGCCGGGCTGCTGCGGCGGGTAAGTCATGACCATCCCAGTTCGTCGGCGCGATTCTCGTGATCGCGGGCCACGCTAGGTGACCCCGGCGCCCGGTACCGGGACTTTCGGAGAAAACGACCTGGGAATCCGGTCACGGACCGGTTACTTCACCCGATAGTGACCGTCCGGTCACGGCAAAGCCCGGGCCGCCGAGGCGGTCCGGGCCTTGTCTCACATCGTGGGCGATCAGCCGCCGGTGGACGGCGTACCCGGCTTGCCGCCGGAAATGCACCACTTGCCGTCCTTCTTCTGCAGTTCGAGGTTCAGCGGCAGCTTCACCTCGGCACCACCGGGGATACCCGCCCCGGACACCGCGAGAGTGATCGTCCCGGTGGCCTTGTCGCCGTTCTCCTTCACGTTCGAGGCCTCGGCCTTGAAGGTGATGTTGGGCGGCATCTCCTTGTCGAAGCCCGCGATGTCGTCGGCGGACGGCTGGTCACAGGCGACCGTCTTGAGCTTCTCCACGTCGATCGGCTTGGCGTTGAACGCCTCGACCGCAGTGTTCACGGCGCCCTGGGCGCTGCCCGTGCCGGTGCCGCCGCCACCCAGAGTGAAGATCAGGACCACGACGACCGCGATGACCACCACGCCGCCGCCGACCAGGATCCACGGCAGCGGGCTCTTCTTCCTGGGCCCGGGCGGCGGGAAGCCGCCGGGCGGCTGCTGGCCGTAGGGGCCGGGCTGGCCGGGGTGTCCCTGCTGGTCGAAGCCGGGGACCGGGCCGGACGGCGGGTAGTTGCCGCCAGGCTGCTGCTGCTGCTGCGGGTCGAAGCCCGGAACCGGGCCCGAGGGCGGGTAGTTGCCGCCGGGCTGCTGCTGCGGATAGCCACCTTGCTGGGGGTATCCACCTGGCTGCTGCGGGTAGCCGCCGCCAGGCTGCTGGCCATATCCCGGCTGCTGGCCATAACCGGGCTGGTCGCCGTATCCGCCCGGCTGTTGCGGCGGTTGAGACATTACGTTCTCCTAGGTGTGGCGATCGTGTTACATGTCGGGTTCCTCGGGGTAACTGGCCCAGAACGCCGTTGGGTCAGTACTCCGACGCACCGTAGCCGGTGTGTGGTTGCGTACTACACCGGGATGGAGCATTGAATCCCTCCGAGCGGGGGTTTCTTGACATCGACGCGCCGATCTCGACATCTGGATGAGCTCCGAATGTCAGAGATCACCGGTACCGTATGGGTACGTAGTTCGGGAGGAGGTGCCGACCATGCAGCACGACCGTCCCGGCAGTCGGCCTGAGGAGGCCGACGACCACAGCGCCGATGAAGGCGCGGGCCGTGAGACTAGTCAGTCCGCGCAGATCCGATTCCTCGAAGAGGAAATCGCACTGCTGCGCCGCAAGTTGACGGAATCGCCTCGCCATGTGCGCCTGCTCGAGCAGAGGCTTGCCGAAGCTTCTGAACGAGTGGGTCAGCTCACCGAGCGGAACACCAAACTGGTGGACACGCTGCGCGAGGCCCGAAGCCAGTTGCTGGCGTTGCGGGAGGAGGTGGATCGGCTAGCGCAGCCGCCCAGCGGCTATGGCGTGTATCTCGCCGGTCATGAGGACGGCACGGTGGACGTGTTCACCGCGGGCCGTCGGATGCGGGTGGCGGTATCGCCCGCCGTCGAGGTGGACACGCTCAAGCGCGGCCAATCGGTGCGTCTCAACGAGGCGCTGACCGTTGTGGAGGGCGGCACGTTCGAGCAGACCGGTGAGGTCTGCACGTTGCGTGAACTGCTTGCCGCCGGTTCCGATGGTGCTTCACTGCGAGCACTTGTGGTCGGACATGCCGACGAGGAAAGGGTGGTGTGGCTGGCCGATCCGCTGGCTGATTCGCCACTCAAACCAGGGGACTCGCTCCTGGTCGACACCAAGTCCGGGTACGCGTACGAACGCGTGCCGAAGGCGGAGGTCGAGGATCTCGTGCTGGAGGAGGTGCCCGACGTCGACTACGCCGACATCGGCGGCCTGTTCCGGCAGATCGAGCAGATCCGCGACGCGGTGGAACTGCCGTTCCTGCACTCCGACCTGTACCGGGAATACGAGTTGCGGCCGCCCAAGGGCGTCCTGCTCTACGGCCCTCCGGGCTGCGGCAAGACGCTGATCGCCAAGGCCGTGGCCAACTCGCTGGCCAAGAAGGTCGCCGCCGCGCGCGGTGACGGCGACGGCCAGGCGAAGTCGTACTTCCTCAACATCAAGGGTCCCGAGCTGCTCAACAAGTTCGTGGGCGAGACCGAGCGGCACATCCGGCTGATCTTCCAGCGGGCCAGGGAGAAGGCCTCCGAGGGCACCCCGGTGATCGTGTTCTTCGACGAGATGGACTCGATCTTCCGCACCCGCGGCAGCGGTGTGTCCTCGGATGTGGAGACGACGATCGTTCCGCAGCTGCTGAGCGAGATCGACGGCGTCGAAGGCCTCGAGAACGTGATCGTGATCGGCGCGTCCAACCGTGAGGACATGATCGACCCCGCGATCCTCCGGCCGGGCCGGTTGGACGTGAAGATCAAGATCGAACGGCCGGACGCCGAGGCGGCGCAGGACATCTTCTCCAAGTACCTGACCCGCACGCTGCCGATCCACGCCGACGACCTCGCCGAGTTCAACGGGGACACCAAGGCGTGCATCGACGCGATGATCCAGCACACCGTCGAGCGGATGTACGAGGAGAGCGAGGACAACAGGTTCCTCGAGGTCACGTACGCCAACGGTGACAAGGAAGTCCTGTACTTCCGCGACTTCAACTCCGGCGCGATGATCCAGAACATCGTCGACCGGGCCAAGAAGGCCGCGATCAAGTCGGTCCTGGAGACCAAACAGCCGGGTCTGCGCGTGCAGCACCTGCTGGACGCGATCGTGGACGAGTTCGCGGAGAACGAGGACCTGCCCAACACCACCAACCCCGACGACTGGGCCCGGATCTCCGGCAAGAAGGGCGAGCGGATCGTCTACATCCGCACGCTCGTCACCGGCAAGAACCAGGAATCCGGCCGGGCGATCGACACTGCCAGCAACACCGGTCAGTACCTGTAGAACGCACGAATCGGCGCCTCGGGCAGCTTGTGCCCGGGGCGCCGATTACTTTGTCCACATGCGTATCGCTCTCGGCATGGCAGCCCTCGGCAGGCCCGCGTACATCAATCTGGGCCGGGACACGGCTTTGCCGGCCGACCGGACGCCCGAGGCGATGCGGGCGGCCAGTTTCGAGGTCCTGGACGCCGCGTACGCGGCCGGAATCCGCTGGGTCGATGCAGCGAGGTCATATGGCCGTGCCGAGGAATTCGTGGCGGCCTGGCTCGCCGATCGCGGCCACACCGGCGTGACGGTGTCCAGCAAGTGGGGTTACGAGTACACAGCGGACTGGCGGCCGGACGCCGAAGTGCACGAAATCAAGCAACATTCGCTCGCCAGATTCGACCAACAGTGGGCCGAGACCAAATCGTTGCTCGAAGTCGGCTTGTACCAAGTGCATTCCCTGACCGGTGACAGTCCGTTGTTCAACGACAAGGCTTTGCTGGGCCGAATGGCTGAAATCGGTGTGCCACTCGGTTTTTCCACTTCAGGGCCCGCCCAGGCCGACACAATCCGCCGCGCGTTCGATCTGGAGGTCAACGGAAGCCGCTTGTTCGGCTCCGTGCAGTCCACTTGGAACCTCCTCGAACAGTCGGCCGGTCCCGCCCTGGCCGAGGCCCACGCGGCCGGTGCCCGGGTGATGCTCAAGGAGGTCATGGCCAACGGCCGGCTCGCGATGACCCCACCCGGCGTCGTCGCCGACGTCGCCCTGCGTCACGGCGTCGGCCCCGACGCGGTCGCCATCGCCGCCGCCCTCGCCCAGCCCTGGGCCGACCTCGTCCTCAGTGGAGCAGCCGGCGTCGCCCAGCTCTACGCCAACCTGATGCCGGTCGAACTGGACCCCACCGACGAGCAGTTGCTCACCGACCTGGCCGAGCCACCCCAGGACTACTGGACCCGCCGCTCAGCCCTCGCCTGGACATGAGATGGCGGTTGACAGGACTCGCCGTAGCCGGCGATACCGGTCATCCGCACGACCTCGGCGAGCCGCTCCACCACGAACGCGTTCAACGACTGCCGATTGCCTCGGCGCCTTCGGCCAGGGCGAGATAGACCTCGTCGGGCACGTCTCGCAGGTTCATGCGTTTCACGAGGCCAATATGGCACCCGTCCGGGGATCGGTCGCGGGGTGCGCTAGGTTGATCACCATCTGAGGGCGAATCCTGATCTGACAAGGGGAATACCCGCTTTGCGTCGTGTGCACGTGCTTGCCGGCGTGGGTACCGCGCTGCTGCTTGCGGGCTGCTCGGGCCGGCCGAACGACCTTGTGGACAACCGGTACTACCAGGATTCGGCGGCGACGCCTTCCTCCTCGGCCGCGCCTGTGCGACAGCAACAGGAGCCGCCGAGTCCGGTGGCCGCTCCGGCCACGACCACTCAGCGCAAGAAGCTGGAGCTGGATCGGTTCGCGCTGACGTCCGCCGATCTCTCGGAGGAAGGTGTCCAACCGACGGGCACGGCTCGGACCGTGTTGAAGAAACTGTCCGACTGTGAGGTGCCGCTCGGCGCCGCGAAGTCCGCGTTGCAGAGTTCGTGGGCGTATCCGACCGGTTCGACGGTCCGGCATTACGTGGCGGAGTACGACGGTGATGCCAGCCAGGTCGTGGCCGATATCCGGGATCGGCTGACCTGTGGCAAGTACCGGGCCGACAATGTCGAAGTGAAGCTCTCCACGCCTGTCGCGGATGGAAACGGCCAGGTCAGCTGGTGTGCGACGAGCAGTCGCCAGTCCAGCTGCACGGTGATCGGCTCGGCCGGTCCGGTGCTCAGCGTTCTGGTTGTCACGGCCGCCACCGAGAACAAGGCGAAACCCGCGGTGACACGAATCGCACCACTCGCTGCAACGGCCCTCACACGCAACTCCTAGGCTTGTCCCATGCGGCGGATCATGGGAACTGAAGTGGAGTACGGCATCGCCGTGCCCGGCGATGCAACTGCCAACCCCGTACTGACTTCGACCCAGGTCGTGCTGGCCTACGCGGCGGCCGCGGACATCCCCCGGGCCCGTCGGGCGCGCTGGGACTACGAGGTCGAGTCGCCGCTGCGTGACGCGCGCGGGTTCGACCTCGGCGCGCCGAGCATGGCGCCGTCCGACCCTGACGTGGAGGACCTTGGCGCGGCCAACGTCATCCTCACCAACGGCGCGCGGCTGTATGTCGACCATGCGCATCCCGAATACTCGGCGCCGGAAGTCACCAACGCGCGTGACGCGGTGATCTGGGACAAGGCCGGGGAGCGGGTGATGGAGGAGGCGGCTCTCAAGGCCGCGACCGTCCCCGGCCAGCCACGGCTGCAGCTGTACAAGAACAACGTCGATGGCAAGGGCGCGAGCTACGGCACGCACGAGAACTACCTGATGAGCCGCAGCACGCCGTTCACCTCGGTGATCTCCGGCCTCACCCCGTTCTTCGTGTCGCGCCAGGTGATCTGCGGTTCCGGCCGGGTCGGCATCGGTGTGGCCGGCGAGGAGGCCGGGTTCCAGCTCTCCCAGCGCTCGGACTACATCGAGGTCGAGGTCGGCCTGGAGACCACGCTCAAGCGCGGCATCATCAACACCCGCGACGAGCCGCACGCCGACGCCGACAAATACCGCCGGCTGCACGTCATCATCGGCGACGCGAACCTCGCCGAGTACTCGACGTACCTCAAGCTCGGCACCGCCGCCCTGGTCATCGACATGATCGAGTCCGGGGTCCGGTTCGACCACCTCAAGCTGGCCGACCCGGTCCGCGCGGTGCACAACATCAGCCACGACCCGACGCTCAAGACCACCGTGGAGCTGTCCAACGGGCGCAAGTTCACCGGCCTGGACATCCAGAACGCCTACATGGAGATGGCCGCAGCGCACGTCGAGAAGACCGACCAGGACTCGGTGTCCCGGCACGTGCTGCAGACCTGGGCCGAGGTGCTGGACGCGCTGCGCCGCGACCCGGCCGAGTGCGCCGACCGGCTGGACTGGCCGGCCAAGCTGCGGCTGATGGAGGGCTTCCGGGCCCGCGACAACCTGCAGTGGTCCTCGCCGCGGCTGTCGCTGATCGACCTGCAGTACTCCGACGTCCGGCTGGACAAGGGCCTTTACAACCGCCTGGTGGCCCGTGGGTCGATGAAACGGCTGGTGACCGAGGACGAGGTCCAGGCGGCCATCACCGAGCCTCCCAGCGACACCAGGGCCTATTTCCGGGGCCGCTGCCTGGAGCGCTACCCGAACTCGATCGCGGCCGCCTCGTGGGATTCGGTGATCTTCGATCTGGGCCGTGAATCGCTGGTGCGCATCCCCACCCTCGAGCCTCTTCGAGGGACAAAAGCGCACGTCGGGGCCCTGTTGGAGGCCGCGAACACCGCCGAGGAACTGGTCGACGCGCTCACCGGCGCACCCCGCGGCTGAGTTCACTGGCTGCGAAACACCAGTGAACCTGTGGGACACATGTCGGTCCCGCTGGGTAATGTTCATGTAGGCCAGCGAATAACCGGGAGGCCCGATGTCCCAGGAAAAGGTCCAGCGCCAGGGTGGCGGCGACGGCGACGAGGAAGTCGACGGCGGCGCGCCGGCCGGTCAGGAACGCAGGGAGAAGCTCGGCGAGGACGTGGACACGATCCTCGACGAGATCGACGACGTGCTTGAGGAGAACGCCGAGGACTTCGTGCGCGCCTACGTGCAAAAGGGCGGCGAGTAAGTCTCCGGTTGCTCGACTGGAACCACAGACGAAAGCAGGGCATGGACCACACCTTCTCCCGCCTTGGGGCGGGCGCCGGGCTACCGGCTGCCTATCTCTCGGCCGCGTCATCGTCCTTCACCGATTTCCTGCGCTCGCAGGCGCCCGAACTGCTCCCGGGCGCAGGCGGCGTGGGAGCGAACCCGTCCCCCCAGGTCGTGTCGGAGATCCCGCACGGCACGACGATCGTGGCGATCACGTTCGCCGGCGGGGTGCTGCTCGCCGGGGACCGCAGGGCGACCGCGGGCAACCTGATCGCCCAGCGGGACATGGAGAAGGTGTTCGTCACCGACGACTACTCGGCGGTGGGCATAGCCGGGACCGCGGGTCTCGCGGTCGACCTCGTCCGGCTGTACACCGTCGAGCTGGCGCACTACGAGAAGATCGAAGGTGTGCCGCTGTCGTTGGACGGTAAGGCCAACAAGCTCGCGTCGATGGTGCGCGGCAACCTCGACATGGCGATGGCAGGCCTCGCGGTCGTCCCGCTGTTCGTCGGTTACGACGTGGACGCGGCGAACCCCGGCGGCAGGATCGTCTCCTACGACGTGGTCGGCGGCCGGTACGAGGAACGGGCCGGCTTCCACGCGGTCGGCTCGGGCTCGCTGTTCGCCAAGTCGGCGTTGAAGAAGCTCTACGACCCCGAGGGCGACCAGCAAGCGGCGGTGCGCGCGGCGGTCGAGGCGCTCTACGACGCGGCCGAGGACGACACGGCGACCGGCGGACCGGACGTCACGCGCCGGATCTACCCGGTCATCATCACGATCAACGCGGCCGACGGTGCGGTCCGTCTGCCGGATTCGGTAACCGGCGAGGTGGCGGAAGCCGTTGTCGCCGACCGCGCGCAACGGCCGCGTGGCTAAAGTGTCCAGTCCGCACAAGATCCAGGAGCCGCCGCAGTGAGTATGCCGCTGTTCGCCTCGCCCGAGCAGTTGATGCGCGAGAAGTCCGAGATCGCCAGGAAGGGCATCGCGAGGGGCCGCAGCGTCGTCGTGCTCAAGTACGCCGGCGGCGTGCTGTTCGTCGCCGAGATCCCGGCCAAGAGCACACTTCGCAAGGTCTCGGAGCTGTACGACCGCATCGGCTTCGCCGCCGCGGGCCGCTACAGCGAGTTCGAGGGCCTGCGCCGCGGCGGGATCCGGCACGCCGAAGTCTGGGGCTACTCCTTCGACCGCCGTGACGTCTCCGGCCGTCAGCTCGCGAACGTGTACGCCCAGACGCTGAGCGGCATCTTCACCGAGCAGCTCAAGCCTTTCGAGGTCGAGCTCTGCGTCGCCGAGGTGGGCGCGACCGCCGAACAGGACCAGATGTTCCGCCTCACCTACGACGGCTCGATCGTCGACGAACCCCGCTACATGGTCATGGGCGGCAACACGGACCCGATCACCACGGCACTGAAGGACACCTACAACGACGGCCTGGAGCTCCAGGACGCGATCGGCGTCGCAGTCCGCGCGCTGAGCAAGTCCGCCTCCAACGCAGCCGCCGCCAACAATGGCGGCGGGGCAGGCGCCCTGCTTGGGCAGGAAAACCTTGAGGTCGCGGTGCTGGACCGGACCCGCCCCCGCCGCGCTTTCCGCCGGATTTCCGGTGAGGCGCTGACCGCGTTGCTCCCGACCGCCGAGACTCCGCCGGCCGAGGAGGAAACTCCCCCGGCAGGCGAGGGATAAGCCATATCGGACCCGGCCCCGGCGCGAATCCGTGCCGGGGCCGGGTTTTATCCTATGCTCGATGTGCGGAGACCGGGTCTGAACGCTCTTGAGGGGGAGTATGCAATCGGCCAGGCTGGTACTTGACATTCCGGGTGCGGATGATCGGGAAACCGATCGTCTGACGACGTTGCTCGGGACGGATTTGCGTTCCCTTGGGCTGTTTTCGGTGCGGCGGGACACCAGTCCGGCGCCCGAGGACGCGAAATCGGCCGGCCAGCTGACGGAATTGGTCCTCACCGGTGTGTTCTCGGCCGGCACGATAACTGCTGTCACGCGTGTCATCACCGCGTACATCAAGCGCACCAGCGCCCGGTCGGTCACCTGGCAGCAAGGTGACAAGAAGATCGTGCTCACCGGTCTCTCCGCGGACGACCAGAAGGCTCTGGCCGAGGCGTTCGCCGAGAACGAGGCCAGGGACAATGGTGGCGCAACCGGCTGAGAGCCGCCCGGGCCGCCGGGTCGCGCTGCTCGTGGCCACGGCCGAGTACATCGATCAGAGCCTGCGCCGGCTGCGCGCGCCGACCGAGGACGCGAGGCTGCTGCGGGAACTGCTGCTCGACCCGAATGTGGGCGGCTTCGACGAGGTCGTCATTGTCGCGAACGAATCCAAATCGGGTGTCGAGCGCGAATTGGAGCGCCTTTTCCGGGAGCGTGCGCCGGAGGACATGGTTTTGCTCTACCTGACCGGGCACGGGGTCAAGAACGACTACAACCAGCTGTTCTTCGCGACCGCCAACACCGATCTGACCAGGCCGTACTCCACGGCCGTTCCCGCTGTGGTGCTGCAGCACCTGGTGACCGAGTGCCAGGCGAGGGCCAAGGTCGTCCTGCTGGACTGCTGTTTCTCGGGAGCCTTCACCGCGGGCCAGGTCCAGATGTCGGGCAACGCGGTGGACCTCGACGAGCACCTCGGCCGCGGGGTGTACGTGATCACGGCGACCAACGAGCTCGAATACGCCTACGAACGCGAACAGCTGATCTTCGACAAGCCCCAGCGGAACTCGGTCTTCACCGCGGCGGTGATCAGAGCCCTGCAGACGGGCGCCGCGGACCTGGACGGCGACGGCGAGATCTCCGTCAGCGAGCTCTACAAGTACGTCTACGACGACCTGCGGGCCGAACGGGTGCAGACGCCGACCCAGAGCGGCAAGCTCGAGGGCCACATCCGGATCGCGAAGGCCCGCAGCGGCCGGATCACCGTGGGCGACCAGCAGTCCGCGCCGATCGTCGGTGACCTGCTGGCCACAGCCGACACGCGGGCCGCACTGCCGGCGCCACTGGGAGTGACCCACCTGGTCGACCGGCACCTGGGCACGGAAGTCCACATGGACCTCGGCGGGCACGTGCGGCATCTGGCCATCGTCGGCCGGATCTCCTCGGGCAAGAGCACGCTGATCCGGACTCTGGTCGTCGGGCTGACCGCGATCCGGGACGAGCGGGAAGTCCAGTTCTACTGCCTTGACGGCGACGGGCGGCTGAACTCGCTGGGTGCGCTGCCCCATGTGCGTGCGTTGCACGGCACCTTCGACCCGGAGCAGCCCCGCCGGCTGCTCCAGCATGTCCGGTCCATCGTGGATCAGCGGCGCAAGCTGTTCCAGCAGATGCGTATCCCCGACGAGACCACGTTCCGGCTGGCCCGCAAACGCGCCGGCATCCTGCCGCCGGGCGAGCACGCCGACATCTTCCTGGTGGTCGATGGCTGGGAAGCGCTGGCCGAGGACCTGCCCATGCTGGCCGACGAGGTGAAGTACATCGCCGGGCGCGGTGGCTCGTTCGGTGTCCACGTGATCCTGTCGGCCCGCCAGTGGGCCGAGATCCCGGCCAAGGTGCTCAGCCTGGTCCGCGGCCGGATCGAACTGGCCCTCGACGACCCGGCGGAGTCGAAGATCGACGCGGCGCTGGCCGCCACCCTGCCCGACGACCCGGGCTGGGCGCTGCACGCCGACCGGCGGTTCCACGTCGCGCTGCCCCAGCTGACCGCCGACGCCGACGATCTGGAGCTCGTGCTGGCCGGTCTGCGCGACGGGACACTCCCGTCGGCCGACGACGACGCGCTGCCGTGGAGCCTGCCGCAGCCGGTCAAACCCGATTTCCTGCGCCTGCTGGGCATCACGTCCCTGGCGGAGTACGACGTGCGGCAGGGCTGGCGGCCCAGGCCGGCGCGTGAGCGGTTCCGGATCCCGTTCGGCGTCGACCAGGAAGGCCGGCCGGTCGAGCTGGACCTCAAAGAATCGGCGATGGACGGGATGGGGCCGCACGGCCTGTGCATCGGCGCCACGGGGTCGGGCAAGTCGGAGTTCATGCGCACACTGGTGCTGGGGCTCGCGGCGACCCATTCGCCGGCGAACCTCAACTTCGTGCTGGTGGATTTCAAGGGCGGCGCCACCTTCCACGGTCTGGACGCCCTGCCGCACGTCTCCGCGACGATCACCAACCTGCAGGGCGACCTGACGCTGGTCGACCGGATGAAGGACGCGCTGCTCGGCGAGATGAACCGGCGCCAGGAGCTGTTGCGGGCGGCTGGCAACTTCAAGAACGTATGGGAGTACGAACGAGCCCGGGAGACCAACGTCGATCACGTGCCGTTGCCCGCGTTGTTCATCGTGGTGGACGAGTTCTCCGAGCTGCTGTCGGCCAAGCCGGACTTCATCGATCTGTTCATCGCGATCGGCCGGCTGGGCCGGTCGCTGCAGATGCACATGCTGCTGGCGACCCAGCGGCTGGAGGAAGGCAAGCTGCGCGGCCTGGACTCGCACCTGTCGTACCGGATCGGCCTGCGGACGTTCTCGGCGTCGGAATCCCGTGCGGCCATTGGTGTTCCGGACGCGTACGAGCTGCCTTCCATCCCCGGTACCGGGTATCTGAAGTTCGGCACGGAGGCGATGACCCGCTTCACCGCGGCGTACGTCTCCGGGCCGCAGACGGACGCCGACACGTCTTCGCCGGGTGGCGGGCAGCCGTTGCTCACCGAGGTCGTGCGAAAACTGGCCGGCCATGGCCCGCCCGCGCATGAGGTGTGGCTGCCCCCGTTGGACCTGCCGGACCCACTGGACACACTGCTGCCCCCGTTGCAGGCGACCGAGGACCGTGGGCTCTGCTCGCCGCAGTTCCCCGCCAACGGCCGGTTGCGGGCGCCGGTGGGTTTCGTCGACAGGCCGTTCGAGCAGCGGCGCGACCTGTTGTGGGCGGACTTCTCCGGTGCCAGAGGAAACGCCGCGATCGTGGGCGGTCCCCAGTCGGGCAAGTCGACGCTGGTGCGGACGCTGGTGATGGCCATGGCGTTGACGCACACCCCGCGAGAAGTCCAGTTCTACTGCCTGGATCTGGGTGGCGGCTCGCTCAAGTCGCTTGCCGGTCTGCCGCATGTGGGTACGGTGGCCGGCCGGATGGATCACGACGTCGCCCGCCGGATGATCGCCGAGATCACCTTGCTGATCACCGCGCGGGAACGGTTGTTCGCCGAGTGGGGCATCGACTCAATGGCGGAGTTCCGCGACCGCAAGCGGGCCGGGGAGTTCACCGAGGACCCGTTCGGCGACGTGTTCCTGATCGTCGACGGCTGGCTCGGTTTCCGCCAGGAGTTCGAAGCGCTCGAGACACAGGTGGTGAACCTCGTCGCGGTGGGGTTGTCCTACGGCGTGCACGTGGTCGTGGCCGCCAACCGGTGGGCGGAGATCAGGCCCGCGGTCAAGGACCTGCTGGGTTCCCGGTTCGAGCTGCGGCTCGGTGACCCCTCGGAATCCGACATCGACCGCCGCGCGGCCGTGAACGTCCCGGCCGGTCGCCCAGGACGTGGGCTCACCCACGACAAGCTGCATTTCCTCGTCGCCCTGCCGCGGATCGACGGTTCGTCCGCCCTCGTCGATGTCGGTGAGGGCGTTCAGCACGCGACGCGTAGGGTCCAGCAGTGTTGGAGCGGGCCGACGGCTTCACCTGTGCGTCTGCTGCCCGATCTGATGTCGTACGACGACTTGCTCAAGCAGGACCGCCATCGCGGCACCCGCAAGATCCCGATCGGCGTCAACGAGGACCAGTTGGCGCCGGTGTATCTCGACTTCGACGCCGAGCCGCACTTCCTCGCCTTCGCCGACGGCGAGTCCGGCAAGACGAACCTGCTGCGCACCATCGTGCGCGGGATCATGGAACGGTATTCCGAGGACGAGGTCGTCGTCCTGATCGTCGACTACCGCCGGACCATGCTGAACTTCATGACCACCGGCCACCTGCTCGGCTACGCCGTCGCGCCCAACCAGCTCAACGAGATGCTCAAGGACGTCATCGAGTCGCTGACCAAACGGCTGCCCGGCCGGGACATCACCCAGGAACAGCTCAAACACCGGTCCTGGTGGTCGGGCCCGGAGCTGTTCGTGATCGTGGACGACTACGACCTGGTGGCCACATCCAGCGGGAACCCGCTGCTGCCGCTGCAGGAGTTCCTTCCCCAGGCCAAGGACGTCGGCCTGCACATGATCGTCACCCGCCGGTCGGGAGGCGCGTCCCGGGCGTTGTTCGACCCGATCGTCGGCAGGCTCAAGGAACTGGCCAGCCCCGGGCTGGTGATGAGCGGGAACAGGGACGAGGGCGTCCTGCTCGGCAACTACCGGCCCACCCCGTTGCCGCCCGGCCGGGGCGCCCTGGTGACCAGGAAGTCCGGTCAGCAGGTGATCCATGTGGCGTGGACCGACCCCGAGTTCGTGACGACCACCAAGACCTGGCAGGCACAGCTGCAGGAGCTGGACACCGCGCTGGCCGAGGGGAAGATCTCCGCGGCCGACTACCGGGCACGCCGGGACCAGCTCCTTCACGGCGCGACGGCACAAGAGACCCGCGGTCAGCGGTAGACGCCCAGCGCGGCGGGGGTGGCGCGGAACCGGAAGCGGTTGCCCAGCGGGCCGACCTCGCCGTCGGTGGCGATCCGGATGGGCCGGCCCTGGATCGTCACGTCCAGGGCCCGGACCTCCAGATGCTGGTAGGTCCGGCTGCGGTGCAGCGCTCCCATGATCGCGCCGAGCACGAATCTCAGCCGGGAGAACCGCACGTCGGCCCGGATGTAGCGGACGTCCATCAGCCCGGAGTCCAGCTCTGGGCGGGCGGTCGGGGCGAACCCCTTGGGCTGGTAGGTGCCGTTGCCGACAAAAAGCATCCACACCAGGTGCGATTCGTTGTTGATGACCATCTGCAGCGGCATCGACTTGGACAGCACCCGGACCAGTGCCATCGCACCTGCGGGCCACTTTCCCCAACGCTTGGTGAGCTTCTCCCGCAGCCGCACCATGTCCGGATAGCCACCCAGGCTGGCGGTGTTGACGAACCACCGTGAAGCACCACCGTCGATATCCACATGGCTGAGGTCGACCCGGGCACCGTCACCGGCCTTGAGCGCGGCCGAGACGCTCTCGATGCCGTCGACGCCGACATCCCGCGCGAAGTGGTTCAGTGTCCCGGCAGGCACCAGCACCAGTGGCAGGTGCCGTTCGGCCGCCACCGCCGCGACGGCGGCCACAGTCCCGTCTCCGCCCGCGACTCCGAGCGCGGCAGGGCGGGGTACGGCGTCGTCGATGGCCTTGTGCAACTGCTCGATCAGATCGTCTTCGGGGTGCAGCACAGTGGCCTTGGGCCAGTACTTGGCGATCTCCTCAGTAGGGTCGACCCCGTCCGCACCCGAACCAGGGTTGGCCATCACGAGCAGGCCTTCACCTTCCTCGATGGCCGGTAACGAGGAGTGCGGATGGGCACTGGCGGGCACGTCGGCCCCTGTCGGCCACCAGCGCCGGGTGACCAGTCCGGCCGCTACACCGATCGCGGCGCCGGCAGCGACGTCAGTCGGCCAGTGCACGCCGGTGTGCACGCGCGAGTAGGCCACAGCAGCCGCGACAGGAGCGATGACGAGCCCGAGAGCCGGACTTTCCATCGCAAGAGCTGTGGTGAACGCCACGGCCGACGCGGAGTGCCCTGACGGGAACGAGGACGAGGTCGGTCGCTTCGTCAGACGCCGATAGGTGGGCAGCAGCTCCGCTGCCGGGCGTCGCCTTGGGAACAACTGCTTCCCGACGAGGTTGGCGCTCGCGCTGGCGAAGCCGATGGCGACCACTCCGCGTAGCGCGGCCCGGCGTGTCCTGCCTTTGCGCAGGGCGAGAACGCTCGCGACGGTGAACCAGAGCACACCTTTGTTGGCCGACCGGGTGAGGCTTTTCAGTGCCCGGTCCACAGTCGTCTCAGGCAGCTCGGCACTGCGGCGGACAAGGCGTTTGTCCACCTGACTGGCATCGCGCAGCGATCTTCGCACTCGTCGGAACACGAGTTGAACGTTAGCGACAGAGCCGTCCAGGTGCTGATTGGATGTCTCATTTCGATCTGGCCCCCGAACGGCGCACGGTAGTCGGCGCCCGGACCGCCTAGGCTGAAGAGATGCAGCGGCGGATCTTCGGCATCGAAACCGAGTTCGGTGTGACCTGCACCTTCCACGGGCAGCGCAGGCTGTCGCCGGACGAGGTGGCCAGGTACCTGTTCCGGCGGGTCGTGTCGTGGGGGCGTTCCTCGAATGTCTTCCTGCGCAACGGCTCGCGCCTCTACCTGGACGTCGGGTCGCATCCGGAGTACGCCACGGCGGAGTGTGACGACCTCGTGCAGCTGGTCACGCACGACAAGGCGGGTGAGCGGATCCTGGAGGACCTGCTTGTCGACGCCGAGCGGCGGCTGGCCGACGAGGGCATCGGCGGCGACATCTTCCTGTTCAAGAACAACACCGACTCGGCCGGCAACTCCTACGGCTGCCACGAGAACTACTGCGTCACGCGGGCGGGCGAGTTCTCCCGGATCGCAGACGTGCTGCTGCCGTTTCTGGTGACACGCCAGCTCATCTGCGGTGCGGGCAAGGTCCTGCAGACGCCTCGTGGCGCTGTCTACTGCCTGTCGCAACGCGCCGAGCACATCTGGGAAGGCGTCTCCAGCGCGACGACGCGGTCCCGGCCGATCATCAACACGCGCGACGAGCCGCATGCCGACGCCGAGCGCTACCGGCGCCTGCACGTGATCGTCGGCGACTCGAACATGTCGGAGTCCACGACCCTGCTCAAGGTCGGCAGCGCCAACCTGGTGCTGGAGATGATCGAGGAGGGCGTGCAGTTCCGCGACTTCAGCCTGGACAACCCGATCCGGGCGATCCGTGAGATCAGCCACGACCTGACCGGCCGCCGCCTCGTGCGCCTGGCCGGCGGCCGCGAGGCCTCAGCCCTGGACATCCAGCGCGAGTACTACGCCAAGGCAGTCGAGCACGTCGAGCGCCGCGGCGCCGACCCGATCGCCAACCGCGTGATCGAACTCTGGGGCCGCACTCTGGACGCGGTCGAGCAGGAGGACCTCAGCCGCATCGACCGCGAGATCGACTGGGCGATCAAGCACCGCCTGGTCGAGCGCTACCAGGCCAAACACAACCTGGAACTGTCCAGCGCCCGCGTGGCCCAGCTGGATCTGGCCTACCACGACATCCGCCGTGGCCGTGGCATCTTCGACCTGCTGCAGCGCAAGGACCTGGTCGCCCGCGTGACCGACGACGGCGAGATCGAGGCGGCCAAGGACACCCCGCCGCAGACCACCCGCGCCAAGCTGCGTGGCGACTTCATCGCCGCCGCCCAGGAAGCCGGCCGCGACTTCACCGTCGACTGGGTACACCTGAAACTGAACGACCAGGCACAGCGCACTGTGCTGTGCAAGGACCCGTTCCGGGCGGTCGACGAACGCGTGGAACGCCTCATCGCCTCTCTCTGACCCACGCTTCAGCTTTGCCCCCAATGCCACATTGGTGGCATCTGATGCCCCCAATGTGGCATTGGGGGCACAAAAACAGGCTCAGCGGCCGGCGGGGGATTGGGCGCGGCGGCGGCGGCCGGTGGGCCGCCGGGTGCCGCCGGGGATGTAGTGGGATCTGATGACCACGCAGGCCGGGCCGCCCGGTTGGGGCCGGATCGCGTCGCTTGAGCAGTAGGAGCGGGTGGGACGGCGGGTTGCCCTGGCGGCGAGCGCGGTGAGGCCAAGCAAGATCACGAGACAGATCCACACGCGCAGAAGCCTGGGGCAAGCAGGAGCGTTTTGCGTCTGATGCCACCCGAACGTGTCACCAGTGCGTGCCGATGGGCCGTTCGCACGCACTCGGGGGTGCGTTGGGTGATCGGCACCCGGCGGGTGGGGTTAAGGTCTCAAGAGTGTCCGTTGCCCGCGCAGAACGCCTGGTGAACCTGGTGCTCTGCTTGCTGTCCACCAGGCAGTACCTGTCCGCCGACCGGATCCGCGCGATCGTGCCCGGTTATGCCGGCGCGTCCTCCGGCGAGGCGTTCTCCCGCATGTTCGAGCGGGACAAGACCGAACTGCGCGAGCTGGGTATTCCGCTCGAGGTCGGCCGCAACGTCGGCTTTGACGGGATCGCCTCGGTCGAGGGCTACCGCATCGCCCGCCGCGACTACGAACTCGGCGACATCGACCTTGAGCCGGACGAGGCCGCGGCGGTCGCTCTTGCCGCGAGATTGTGGGACTCGCCGGAGCTGACGGGTGCGGCGCATGGGGCGTTGCTCAAGCTGAGAGCGGCCGGCGTGGATGTCGATCAGGCGTCGCCGGCGATCGTCGAGCCGAAGGTACGCACCACTGAGCAGGCGTTCAGCCCGTTGCTGGCCGCGGTCCAGGAGGGCAAGGCGGTCGAGTTCTCCTACCGCCGCCCGATGCCGGCCGAGTTGCGCACGCGCACGATCGAGCCGTGGGGCGTTGTGTCGTGGCGCGGACGTTGGTACGTCGTCGGCCATGACCGCGACCGGAACGCGCCACGCTGCTTCCGCCTGTCCCGGATAGTGGGTGACGTCAAGACCGTCGGCGACGCGGGTGACGTGGAGCGCCCGGAGGGCATCAACCTGCTGGACTTCGTCGCCAACACCGGGAGCGAACCGTCCCCGGCATCCACGGCCAGGGTCTGGGTCGCCGAGGGCAGGGCCGCCGGCGTCCGCCGCCGTGCCAAGGTCATCGGCAGCCGGCGGGTCGGCAGCGTGAACGGCGACGAGGTGGAGATCGAGCTGCGCTTCCCCGAGTCGGCGGCGTCCTGGCTGGCCGGGTTCGGCCCGGATGTCCTGGTTCTCGAGCCGGAAGTGCTGCGCAAGTCCGTGTTCGAGCGCCTGCTGGAGGCCGCCCGATGAGCGACCGGTTGCCCAGGCTGCTCGCCCTGGTGCCGTACCTGCTTGCCCGCCCGGGGATCCGTGTGGTCGAGGCGGCGGCGGACTTCGACGTGTCGGAGAAGCAGCTGCGCAAGGATCTCGAGCTGCTCTGGATGTGCGGTCTGCCGGGGTACGGCCCCGGCGACCTGATCGACCTGTCCTTCGAGGGCGACACGATCACAGTCGCGTTCGACGCCGGGATGAGCAGGCCGTTGCGGCTGACAGGCGCCGAAGCGACGGCGTTGCTCGTCGCGTTGCGGGCGTTGGGGGAGACGCCGGGAGTCGATGGTGAAGCGGTCCGCCGCGCGGTCGCCAAGATCGAAGCGGCCGCCGGTCAGGCCCAGCCCGCAGGTGTCGTGGTGGGCCTCGGTGTCCGGGAAGGCGCGGACACCGCCGAGGCCCGCCGGATCGTGCAGGGTGCGCTGACAGCGCAGAAAGCCTTGCGGCTGAAGTACTACACGGCTTCCAAGGACGCGATCACCGAGCGCACGGTCGACCCGATGCGGCTGCTGATCGTCGAAGGCCGGTCCTACCTCGAAGCCTGGTGCCGTCGCGCCGACGCGGTCCGTCTGTTCCGGCTCGACCGGATCGACGAGGTCACCCAGCTCGACGAGCACGCCGCCCCGCCGCCGTACGCCGAGCCGACGGACGTCTCAGCGGGCCTGTTCACCCCGCAGCCCGACCAGCTGGTGGCCACGATCGTGCTGGAACCGGACGTGCGCTGGATCGCCGAGTACTACCCGGTTGAGCACGTCGAGGAGCTGGAAGGCGGCCGGGTCCGGGTCCGGATGCGGTACGCCGACCGCTCGTGGATGATCCGGCTGCTGCTCGGCCAGGGTGGCGAGGTGCACGTCGAGTCCCCGCCCGACCTGGCCCAGGCGTTGCGGGAGCGGGCGGCGGAGGCGTTGCGGATGGCGGGCCACCTGCCGGTCGGCTAGAAACCGCGCCGGATCGACGCGAGAGGATTTGTCCACAGCCGGGCGCCGGAAATGTGTTCGCCATGCGCTGGAGCGGAACTGGACTCATCCTGGAGCCGGAGATCGCACACCACAGTTTCGTCTGATCGGGGTATTGCTGGTCGTATGACGCTGCTGATAGTCATGCCACCTGCATTGGGGGACGTTCTGGGGGAAGGCACGTCATGATGGGGCAGGGTCCTGGGGTGTGCGCCGGCGTCGGCCGCAACCGCGTGGAAATCGGAATTCTCGGCTCGCTCACCGTCCGGGTCGGTGGACGGAATGTGCCGATCCGGGCCTGGAAGCAGAGTTGTCTTCTGGCACTGCTGGCGTTGCAGCCGAATCAGGTCGTCAGCAGTGCGGAGATCGTCGAGGTGCTGTGGGGCGGCGACCCGCCGATGTCACACCGGAATCTGGTGCAGACATATGTCGCCCGGTTGCGGCGGCTGATGGCGATCGGCACCCGGGACAAACGGCGTATTCCGTCGGTCATTGTCTCCAGCCGCGACGGTTACCGCCTGGAAGTGGGCAGTGATCAGCTCGACTTGCTCAAATTCACCGAACTGGCCAAGCGCGCGGCCAATTCGGCCGACGACAGCGGTGAGGCGTACCGGCTGGCTTTGGATTGCTGGCGTGGCCCGGTGGCCGCGGACACCGCTTGCGCGCTGCAGACTCATCCGGCTGCGATCGCGATCTCGCAGAAGCGGCGGTCGCTGGCGATCGGATATGCCGACATCGCGATGAAAGCCCGCAGGTTCGACGCGGTCGTCGAATTGCTGCAGGCGGTTTCGGACAGCGATCCGCTGGACGAGGCGGTCTGCGCCCGGCTGATCCTCGCGCTGTCCGGATCGGGCAGGCAGGTCGCCGCGCTGGAGCGCTACCGCCGGTTGCGGATCAGGCTGACCGAGGAGTTCGGGGTCGAGCCAGGCGCTGAGTTGCGCGCGGCGCACGGCCGGGTCCTGCGTCACGAGGACCCGGCCGTGAGCGGTCCTCTTACCGCAGGGTGAGCGCCACGACCTGGTCGGACGTGCTGAGCGGGCCGCACGCGCCGGGCGTGAACGGAATCTGCCGGATGACCGAGCCGCTACGGATCCGCAACGAGCCGAAGTACTGGCCGCTGCACCAGCGGGTGTACGGGCCGGACGGCGTGACAGCGGTGGTGCCCTGACCGGAGTAGCAGCGATCGACCAGGCTCCACGGGGTGTCGAAGACGAAATTCGTGCCGGGGACCTCACAGAGGAATCCGATCGGCGTGGCCAGGGATTCGTTCGGTGCCGCCGTGCTCTCTGCCGCGGCGAGCGTGACAGCCGCGAAGGAGAACAGGGAAACGAGGACGGCGTTGATCGTTTTTCGCATTGGTTCGGCCCCCACAGGTGTTTTCGGACGAATGCCGGAATCACCGCCGACGCTACTGAGGCGCTCTTGACCGCGGCTGTACCCGCACTGGCGCGGTCCGGCGCGCTGGTTGACCAACTGCAGAGGATTAGGCCATCCGGGTCACCCCGGCCCGCAACCTGACGGCTACTTACGCGCACTAAGCCTGGATCCACCGATGAATTGTCGTGCGGGGCGGCGTGTAATAAGTGAAAGTGCCTTCTGACCTGCGATAATGAGAGTCTCTGAGGTTCTCAAGTCGCGTGTGGTGGAAGGCACTTTCAGTGAGATTGTCGCATAGGTGGTCGAGGGCGTCCGTCCGGTTCGATGAAGAGAATCTCGTGTCGTGCGCGGGGTTGGTGCCGGTGATGGCACTGGCCGAACGGGCCAGGATGTCGCAGCTGGTCACGGAGAAAGTGGAGATCACGAACGCGCCGATCCCGTCGACCGGAGCGAACCCGGCGGGGAAGGTCGCCGCGATCGTAGCCGGGATGGTCGCAGGCGCGGACTGTATCGATGATCTGGATGTGATCCGCCACGGCGGAATGAAACGGCTGTTCAGCGGGGTGTACGCGCCCTCGACGCTGGGATCGTTCCTGCGGTCGTTCACCCACGGCCACGTCCTGCAGTTGACCGCGGTGCTGCGTGCGATGCTGGCCACGCTCGCCACCACAACGCCGGTGCTCGCAGGGGTAGAGCAGATGACCTATGTGGACATTGATTCGCTGCTGCGCCGTGTGTATGGCAAGAAGAAGCGGGGCGCGCGGTTCGGGCCTGCGAAGGTCGGTGGCTACTCGCTGCTGTTACGCGGGTTGTCGCCGCTGGTGGCGACGATCTCCAGCCCGCTCGCGGCGCCGCTGATCGCCGCGATGCGGCTGCGTGGTGGCAACGCCGGCTCCGCGCGGGGCGCGGCCGGTCTGCTCGCCGAGGCCTTGAACACTGCGAAAGCGGCCGGAGCACGGGCAAGGATCCTGGTGCGTGCCGATTCGGCCTACTACGCCGGCGCCGTGGTGTCCGCCGCTCGCCGCGCGGGCGCCCGATTCTCCATCACCGTGACCCACAACCGTGCGATCCAGGCCGCGATCGCGACCATCCCCGCCGATGCGTGGATCCCGGTGCGCTACCCCGGCGCGGTCGAGGATCCCGACACCGGGGAGCTGATCTCCGATGCCGAGGTCGCCGACACCGGGTACACCGCGTTCGCCGGGACCCGCCACGAGATCACCGCGCGACTGGTGGTGCGCCGGGTGAAAGACCAGAACCACACCGACATCTTGTTCCCGGTCTGGCGCTACCACGCGTTTCTCACCGACACCACACAGTCCACCGTGGACGCTGATCTCACCCACCGACGCCACGCGATCATCGAAACCACCTTCGCCGACCTCATCGACGGCCCCCTGGCACACCTGCCCTCCGGGCATTTCGACGCCAACGCCGCCTGGGCCGTCTGCGCCGCGATCAGCCACAACCTGCTGCGCGCCACCGGATCGCTCGCCAGCGTCTTTCACGCCACGGCCCGGGGTGCGACCCTGCGCCGCCACCTCGTCTGCGTCCCCGCCCGTCTGGCCCGGCCCCAAGGCCGCGACATCCTGCACCTGCCGCAACACTGGCCCTGGGCCGATGCCTTCACCGGCCTGCACGCAGCGGCAACCGGCCCACCACACGCCGCCTGACCACCACCAATATCGCCTCACCAGGCCCGACCGGAGAACACCACGTGGACACGCTGGACAAGCCAGCCGAACCCACACGCCCCGAACCAAACGCCAAGATCAACAAGCCATCCAAGATCCACAACAAAACCAATCGGTGGATTCAGGCTAAGCTTCCGGCCGTGTCATACATACCAGCCGTAGTGCTGCTGGCCGTCGGCTTGGTGGTCCTGGCTCTTGTGCTCCTCAAGGTGGCAGGTGCCGCGCGGCGGCTCGTGGTCACACGCGGACACGTAAATGCTGAGGTGGGCAGGTCGACCGGCTTTCTGAAAGCCCGGATGGCCGCGTTGCGGATCGCTGTGCGTGACCGGCGGCGACCCAGGACGATCGAGAAGTCCACGGAAGCGTGATGACAGGTAACATGCAGATGAGTTGGGCGACGCGTCAGGAGGAGTCCTGTGGGTAACCTCGGACCTACCGAGCTGATCATCATCGCGGTGGTGATCATCCTGCTCTTCGGAGCCAAGAAGATGCCGGACATGGCCCGGTCCCTGGGCCGGTCGATGCGCATCATCAAGGCCGAGACCAAGGGCATGAAGCAGGACGGTGAGGAAGGCGTCCCGCCGGTCACCGCCACAGCCACCACCACGACTGCGACCCCGGCTCCCGCAGCCCCGGCGCAGCTGCCGGAGGCCAGGCCGGTCGACCCGGTGCCCGCTCCCGCGGCACAGCCTGCGGCGGCGCAGTCGGACGTCGAGAAGATGCAGAAGCAGATCGACGACCTGCAGGCGCAGCTCAAGAGCACCAGCAACAACCAGGCCGCTCCCACCCAGGCACCCAAGAACGCCTGACAATAAAGAGAGACGGTTCGCACGGTGGCGCGTGATCCGCACCGCCGGGAGTCTCGGCGAGCTCGAAGCCGCAGGCACAATCCCGACGGCACGATGAGCCTGAGAGATCACCTGTACGACCTCAGGCACCGGCTGACCCTGGCCATTGCCTTCCTCGCCGTCGGAGCCATCTTCGGTTACATCTGGTGGTCGTGGGAGATCTGGTCGCACGGCTCGCTCAGCAAGATCATGCTCGAGCCGTACTGCAGCCTGCCCGCGTCCGCCCGCCCGCCGGGTGAGTGCACGTTGCTGCAGACCACGCCGTTCGAGGGTTTCCTGGTTCGCCTGAAGGTCGGTCTGGGCGCGGGCGCGGTGCTGACCAGCCCGCTGTGGCTGTATCAGATCTGGGCGTTCATCGCGCCCGGCCTGTACAGCAAGGAACGCAAGTTCGCCCGCCGCTTCGTGCTGTTCGCCTCGGTCCTGTTCGTCGCGGGTGCCTTCCTGGCTTACTACGTCGTTCCCCAGGGCCTGGCCGTGCTGGTCGGCTTCGGTGGCGACGTGTTCACCACGTTCTTCAAGGCGGACGACTACTTCTCGTTCGTGCTGGTGATGCTGCTGATCTTCGGTATCAGCTTCGAGTTGCCGCTGGTGATCATCATGCTGAACCAGACCGGGGTGCTGCCGTACGAGAAACTCAAGCGTTGGCGGCGTGGCTTCGTCTTCGGCCTGTTCGTGTTCGCGGCCATCGCCACACCGGGTACCGACCCGTTCTCGATGGTGGCGCTGGCGGTCGCGATGGTGGTGCTGTTCGAGGCGGCGGTGCAGGTCTCCCGGATTCACGACAAACGCAAGGCCAGACGGGATCTGGGCAGCGAAGAGGACTACTCGAATCTCGACGACGACGACGTGTCCCCGCTGAACCTGGACACGTCGCCGGAGGAGCCCAGCCCGGCACCCGCCGCACCGAAGGACAAGCCGGGCAGTAGCTACGACGACGTGACGTGATGCGGGCCGCGCTGGTTGTCTGCCCGGCCTCCGGGCTGGGCGCCGCGGCCCGTGTCGCCGGCTCGGTGTCGGCGGCGTTGCGCGAGTCGTTGGACAGCCTCGATCAGTACGTTCCGCAATCCGCGGCGGAAACCGACGCGGTCCTCAAGAAGCTTGTCGACGCGGGAACAGAGGCGGTTGTCGTCCTGGGTGGCGACGGTGCCGCGCACGCGGCTGTGCAGGCATGTGCCGAGACCGAAACCGTGCTCGCGATCGTGCCCGCGGGCACGGGAAACGACCTGGCCAGGGCGTTGGGACTGCCGAAAGACCCGGTCGAAGCCGCCAGGGTGGTGGCCACCGGCCTGGCAGGCGACCGCCGGAAACGCATCGACCTGGGCAAAGTCGAGGGCGGCGGCTGGTTCGCCACCGTGCTCTGCGCCGGATTCGACTCGGCGGTGAACGAACGCGTCAACCGGATGAGCTGGCCCTGGGGCCCACGCCGCTACGACATCGCGATCGTCGCCGAACTGGCAGCCCTCAAACAGGCACGGCTGATCGTCCGGACCGAGTCGGAGACGCTCGAACTGGCCGCGAACTCCGTCGCGATCGGCAACACGCCCTACTACGGCGGCGGAATCCCGGTCTGCCCGAAGGCCGACCCGGCCGACGGCACCCTGGACGTCACCGTCGTCGGCAAGGCAAGCCGCCGTGACCTGGTCCGGATCCTGCCCAGCCTGCGTACCGGCGCCCACATCGACCACCCCGCGGTGAGCACGTTGCGGGCCAAATCGGTGAGCGTCGCCGCGGACGGCGGCTGGATCGGATACGCCGACGGGGAACGAGTCGGCCCGCTGCCGCTGGAGATCCGCTGCGCACCCGGCGCGATCAACGTCATCGCAGCTCAGGCCTCTTGAGCAATCAATGCGACGACTGTCGTAGGTATTCGTTACTGTAGTCGTGTGGCCGCACGCCCTTCGCGTACGCCGGCTGAGGCTTACCAGGCGTCCAGGCGCCGCGCGGAAAGCCCCGAGCTGGCCGAATTCACTTCCGTGCTCTCCTTTGAGCTCGATCCCTTCCAGGTCCAGGCGTGCGAGGCGCTCGAAGGTGGGCACGCCGTGCTCGTCTGCGCCCCGACCGGCGCCGGCAAGACGGTGGTCGGCGAGTTCGCCGTGCACCTGGCGCTCGCCGAGGGCCGCAAGTGCTTCTACACGACCCCGATCAAGGCGTTGTCGAACCAGAAGTACGCGGACCTGACCGCCCGGTACGGCGCGGGCAAGGTGGGCCTGCTGACCGGCGACACCTCGGTCAACGGTGACGCGCCGATCGTCGTGATGACGACCGAGGTCCTGCGCAACATGCTCTACGCGGGGTCGAACGCCCTCAAAGGCCTCGCCTACGTCGTGATGGACGAGGTGCACTACCTCGCCGACCGGTTCCGCGGCGCGGTGTGGGAGGAAGTCATCCTGCACCTGCCCGAGCAGGTCCGGCTGGTGAGCCTGTCCGCGACGGTCAGCAACGCCGAGGAGTTCGGTGAGTGGCTGGTCGAGGTCCGCGGCGACACCACGGTCGTGGTCGACGAGCACCGGCCGGTCCCGTTGTGGCAGCACATGATGGTCGGCCCGCGGATGATGGATCTGTTCGCCGGTGAGGACCCGCAGGGCGATGTGGCGATCAACCCGCATCTGGTGCGCCGCATCGAGGAAGTCGGCCGGATGCACGCCTGGCAGTCGGTGCCGGGGCGCGGCCGTAACCGCAGGCCACCGCAGGCACGCTCGAGGTTCAAGCCGCCGTCGCGGATCGACACCATCCAGCGCCTCGACGCGGCCGCGTTGCTGCCCGCGATCGTCTTCGTGTTCAGCCGCGCGGGGTGTGACGCGGCGGTCGTGCAGTGCGCGCGTTCCGGTGTCCGGCTGAACACCGACGCGGAGGTCGTGGAGATCCGGCGGATCGTGAACGCCCGGACCAGGGACCTGCCCGAAGGCGATCTCGGTGTGCTGGGCTACTGGGAGTGGCGGGAGGCGCTGGAGCGCGGTTTCGCCAGCCACCACGCCGGCCTGCTGCCCGCGTTCAAGGAGACCGTCGAGGAGCTGTTCGTCCGTGGCCTGGTGAAGGTCGTGTTCGCGACCGAGACCCTGGCGCTCGGTATCAACATGCCGGCCCGCACAGTCGTGCTCGAACGTCTGGTGAAGTACAACGGCGAGGCCCATGTCGACCTGACCGCGGGGGAGTACACGCAGCTCACGGGCCGTGCGGGTCGCCGTGGCATCGACATCGAGGGCCACGCGGTCGTCATCTGGCAGCCTGGCGTTGATCCCAAGCAGGTCGCAGGCCTGGCGTCGACGCGGACCTATCCGCTGCGGTCGTCGTTCAAGCCCGGCTACAACATGGCCGTCAACCTCGTCGCACGCCTGGGATCCGACGCGGCGCGAGGTCTGCTGGAACAGTCGTTCGCCCAGTTCCAGGCGGACCGGTCGGTGGTGGGTGTGTCCCGCCGGATCGAACGCAACCGGGAGGCCCTCGCGGGTTACGCCGAGTCGATGACCTGCCATCTCGGCGACTTCACCGAGTACGCCGAGCTGCGGCGCAAGCTGTCGGACCGGGAGAAGTCGCTGGCCCGGCAGAACTCCTCGGCCCGCCGGGCCGAGGCGGCGGCTTCGCTGGAACGGCTGCGCAAGGGCGACGTCATCGCAGTGCCCAGCGGACGCAGGTCCGGGCTCGCGATCGTGATCGACCCGGGCCTCGATCCGATGGGCGACCCACGGCCGCTCGTGATCACCGAGGACCGTTGGGCCGGCCGGTTGTCGGTGGCCGACTTCCCGCAGCCGGTCGAGGCGCTCGGCCGGGTCCGGTTGCCCAAGCAGGTCGACGTCCGGTCGCCGCGCTCCCGCCGTGATCTCGCGTCGACGTTGCAGAACACCGGAATCAGCGTGCCCACCCGCAGCAAGCGCAGGTCCGGGCCGGACGACGACGCGGACCTCGCGGCGCTTCGCCGTGCGCTGCGTCAGCACCCGTGTCATGGCTGCCAGGACAGGGAAAGCCACGCCCGGTGGGCTGAGCGGTACCACCGGCTGCGTGCGGAAACCGAGCAGCTGGAACAAAAGGTCGCCGCGACCACCCACTCGCTGGCCCGCAGTTTCGACCGCATCCGCAAGCTGCTGACCGAACGCGATTACCTCGCGACCAACGGCAGCGACGAGGTCACGCGGCACGGCCGCCGGTTGTCCAGGCTCTACGGTGAGTCGGATCTGCTGGCCGCGGAATGCCTGCGGCACGGCGTATGGGAGGGCCTCGGCCCGGCCGAGCTGGCGGCGGTCGTGTCCGCCCTGGTCTACGAGGCGCGCCGGGATTCGCCCGTGGAGGCGAGGGTCCCGCAGGGCGCTGTGACCGAGGCACTCGCCGAGACAGCCCGGCTGTGGGCGGAGCTCGAGCACGACGAACGACGGCACAAGCTGGACCGAACGAGGCAACCCGACGCGGGATTCGCCTGGCCGGTCTATCGTTGGGCACGCGGCGAGTCGTTGGAGCGCGTACTCACCGCGGCCGAATCGGCCGGGGCGGAACTGACAGCGGGCGACTTCGTACGCTGGTGCCGTCAGGTCATCGACCTGCTCGACCAGATCAAGGAGGTACTGGGCTCCTCCTCGGAGCTCGGTGCGACCGCCGCACAGGCGGTAGCCGACATCCGGCGCGGCGTAGTCGCGGCGGGCACGTCATGAACAATCATCGGCCACGGCTCGGACAAGGTTGCCGGGCCGAGTGGGGAAATCACGGCCAGCTGTGGTTTGATCGCGCGGAATGGCTGCACCAGAACACCGGAGGCAAAGCATGAGCAGCCCGTACGGGCCCGGCGGAAACGATCCGCAGCAGTGGGGGCAGCAACCGCAGCAACCGCCGCAGCAGCCCTACGGTCCACCGTCCGGTGGCTTCCCGGCCCAGCCTGGTGGGTATCCCCAGCAGCAGCCGGGACAGCAACCGCAGTACGGCGGATACCCCCAGCAACCGCCGCCGCAGCAGCCGACACAGCCGTACAGCCCGCAGCAGGACCCCGGCAGCGCCGGTTTCCCGCAGCAGCCGCAGTACGGCCAGGACCCGGCCAGCGGCGGTTTCCCGCAGCAACAGCAGCCGTATGGCCAGCAGCCGCAGTACCCGGGCTACGGCCAGCAGCCGCAGCAGCCGTACGGCGGCTACCAGCAGCAGCCCTACGGCCAGCCGCCGCCCAAGAAGAAGTCGAACGCGGGGCTCTGGATCGGCGTGGTCGTCGCGGTGATCGTGGTGGCCGCGGTCGGCGTGCTCGGTTTCGTGACGCCTGGCTTCTTCAACAAGAAGGTGCTGGACCAGAACGCCGTGCAGGCGGGCGTGGTGAAGATCCTCAAGGACCGCTACCAGGAGGAGGCCACCGACGTGAAGTGCCCGGCCGACCAGGAGGTCAAGGTCGGCAAGAGCTTCACGTGCGATCTGAAGGTCGGCGGTGAGGCCCGCACGGTCACCATCACCATCAAGACCGAGTCGGACGCCCAGTACGAGGTCAGCCAGTCCAAGTCGAAGTAGCACGAGCGGTTTAATTCAGTCGAGACGGCGAAGCCGGCCTGCCATGATCCATGGCGTGACCGACTTCGCCGTTCGTGTGCTCACCGAAGATGCTGAGATCCGCGCCGCCCATACGGTTCTGGCAGTGGCGTTGCACAATCCGCCGCTGACCGACGAGCGTTGGAAGCAACTCAAACCCACGTACGCGCCCGAGCGGTACTTCGGTGCGGTGACTGATGTGGGCGTTGTCGCGTCGACCTACATCTTCGATTCGTCAGTCGTGGTGCCGGGCGGCAACGTCGTACCGATGGCAGCGGTGTCACGTGTCGGTGTCCGCGCTGACTTCACCAGGCGTGGTGTCCTGACCGAGCTGATGCGTTTCCACCTCGCCGACGCCAAGGCACGCGGGCAGATCTTCGGCGGTCTGCATGCCAGTGAGGCCGTCATCTACGGTCGTTTCGGTTATGGCGTAAGCACATCCGCCCGTCATCTCAGGCTGCGCAGGGCTCGTGTCCGGCCGGGGCTGCCGCGCGAGGGGCGGATGCGGATGCTGGGCGCCGAAGAGGCGGTGGCGCTGATTCCGGTCCTGCACGAACGAGTCGGGTTCGGTCGGCCGGGCACGATGAGCCGCGGCCGTGACTGGTGGGCGACCCAGTTCGACCGGACCATGCGTGGCGACGAGCCGTACCAGGTCTACGTGCACAGCGGCCCGGACGGCGACGACGGCTACGTGATCTACGAGTCCATACGGAACGACAACACGGACAGCATGGACCACGGCGCGGTGATCCAACTCTGGGAGTTGTGGGGCACCACCCAGCAGGTCCGCAACGAGCTCTGGCAGTTCATGCTGGGCATCGACCTGGTCAGGGAGATCCAGGCGTACAACCAGCCGCTGGACGAGGGCGTGGAGCTGTTGCTGGCCGATCCGCGGACCTGCCACACGAACGAGCTCGACGACGAACTGTGGCTGCGTCTCATCGATGTCCCTGCAGCGCTTGCCGCGCGGACGTACGGCGACGCTGATCCCGTTGTGCTGTCGGTGAATGACGCGTTCCTGCCGGAGAACTCCGGTACATATCAGGTTTCCCACGACGGTGTTTCGCGAACTTCCGAACCTGCGGCGTTCACTGTGGACGTTGACGTGCTCGCGATGATGTACCTGGGCGCGTGGCGGCCGACGGCCCTTGCCGCGGCAGGCCGGCTGCAGGTCAACGACCCGCAGGCGCTGTCCCGGGCCGACAGGCTGTTCGCCACGGACACCGTCGCCTGGTGCGGAACCGGGTTCTGATCCTACGTGTCCGTAGCGCGATCGGGTTAATCCCGATTCGCGCCGGGCCGGTCGCGGCTTTTCGCCGATACTCTCTGCGCGACGCGTGTTCGAGCGGGAGGTTCCACGTGACCGGTGCGGCGACGGAATGGGTTCCGACTGGTGTCGACGAGGAGGTGCCCAGCGCCGCGCGTGTGTACGACTACCTGCTCGGCGGCGGGCACAACTTCAGCGGCGACCGGGTGCTGGCCGAGAACCTGCTGAAGGTGCTGCCCGCCAGGGACATGGCCCGGCTCAACCGGCAGTACCTCGACCGGGTGGTGCGCTTCCTGATCAGCGAGGGCGTCACGCAGTTCCTCGACCTGGGCTCGGGCATCCCGACTGTCGGCAACGTGCACGAGGTCGCCCAGAAGGTGAACCCGGACGCACGCGTGGTCTACGTGGACAACGAATCCGTCGCGGTCGCGCACAGCGAGCTGATGCTGCGCGACAACCCGAACGCCGCCGCGATCCTGGCCGACATGCGTGAGCCGGAGACGATCTTCTCCCACCGGCACGTCCGCCGGCTGCTGGACTTCTCCCAGCCGCTGGGCCTGCTGATGGTCGGTGTGGTGCAGTTCGTCCCGGACGCCGACGACCCGTGGGCGATGGCCGAGCAGTACCGCGATGCCCTGGCTTCCGGCAGCTACCTCGCGTTGTCGGCGTTCACCTGGGACAACGCCCCGGAAGGGATGCGCGCGGCGATCGAGGTCTTCAAGAAGAGCCGCGACCCGATCTTCCCGCGTACGCACGCCGAGCTGATGCGGATGTTCGGCGACTTCGACCTCGTCGAGCCGGGACTGGTCTACACCCCGCTGTGGCGGCCGGAGCGGCAAGGGGAGGCGCTGGACGCCTCCCGCTCGAACCTCTACGCGGGCGTCGCGATCAAGCCTTAGTGGTCGGTTTCGGAAGTCCTTCGGGGGTTGGTCGGGTAGTCAGGTGGGGTCACCAAGGTAGAGACCGCAGGCGCAGTCGAGTGCTTCTTCGGGGCTGCCGATGGGAAGTCCGCTGGGCAGGATCTGGTCCTCGTAGCGGTCGCTGCTGGCCAGGTAGAGCCCGAAGCCCCAGTGGTGGGCTGATCCGCCGTAGCGCAGCCGGATCAGCGGTTGGGTGGTTCCGTCGTCCAGGTGGGCTGTCGCGTAGGCGAACTGGCCGCGGTAGCGCACATCCAGGTCGGTGATCTGCGGCCACCGCGCCCGGGCGTGTGTGACGAGCCGGTAGTGCAGGGAGTGTTTGGTGGACTCGGGCGGGGTGGCCATGACCGTCATCGTGCCGCACTGGCAGGGTGACCGCCGTTGATGGCGGTTGATCATGTATGTGGGGTGGCGATGCCGGTTGTGGTGGCGTGTCTGGTGCGGGTGACCGGTGCCGTGCGTCGGGAGCTGATCCGGCGGGCCCGGGGCCAGAAGACTGCGTATCGGGACAAGATCCGCGCGCAGATCGTGCTGCGGGCCGCCGACCGGCAGACCAACACGCAGATCGCGGCCGCGCTCGGGGTGAGTGTGGACACCGTGCGCACCTGGCGGGGCCGGTTTGCCGAGCACGGCCTGGCCGGGTTGCGGGATCGGCCTCGCTCGGGGCGGCCGTCGCGGTTCAGCGCGGTGCACCGCGCGCAGGTCACCGCGCTGGCGTGCCAACTGCCCGCCCAGGCCGGCGCGCCGTTGGCCCGGTGGTCGTGCCCGGAACTGGCCCGCGAAGCCGTCGCCCAGGGCGTCACCGACGCGATCTCAGCGGCCACGGTGCGCCGGTGGCTGGCGCGGGATGCGATCAAGCCCTGGCAGTACCGATCCTGGTTGTTTCCCCGTGACCCGGACTTCGCCACCAAGGCTGAGCGGGTGCTGGACTTGTATGAACGTCGTTGGCAGGGCAGGAAACTCCGGCCGGATGAGTATGTGATCTCCAGTGATGAGAAGACCTCGATCCAGGCCCGGTGCCGCTGCCATCCGAGCCTGCCACCGGGCCGGGCGCGGATGATGCGGGTCAACCATGAGTATGAGCGAGGTGGGGCGCTGGCTTATCTGGCTGCCTACGACGTGCATCAGGCTCGGGTGTTCGGCCGGTGCGCGCCGGCTACGGGGATCGTGCCGTTCATGGCGTTGGTGGAGCAGGTCATGACCAGCGAGCCGTATGTCTCGGCCAAGCGGGTGTTCTGGGTGGTGGACAACGGATCCTCCCATCGCGGCAAAGCCGCGATCGATCGGTTGGCCCGCCGGTTTCCCAACGCGGTCATGGTACACACGCCGGTGCATGCCTCATGGTTAAACCAGGTGGAGATCTATTTTTCGGTGGTGCAACGCAAGGTGGTGTCTCCCAACGACTTCACCGACCTGGCCGAGGTCGAGCAACGACTGACCGACTTCGAGAAACGCTACAACGCGACCGCGAAACCGTTCCGGTGGACCTTCACCCGCGATGACCTCCACGATCTGCTCGCTCGCATCAGCCAACACGAACAACAGGCGGTCACCGTCGAGCTCCCCGCTGCCGCATGATCAACCTACGAGGAACTTCCGAAACCGACCACTTAGCCGCCGTCAAACCTTGATCGCCGCCAGCAGACGATCGATCGAGGCACCCAGGTCCCAGCGCTCCTTGAGCGCCAGCACCCGATCGAGGTCCGCCGGGGCCGTCGGGACCTTGTCGTCACGGTCCTTCACAACTGGCGCGTCGACCGCGACCGCGACAACGGTCGGCGCGGCCGCGAGGTAGTCGGCCGACGCGAGGATGTTGGTCTGCGCGCGCTTGGGAATCCGCTTGTCGCCTGCCTCGGCTCCGGCGATGAGCGCTTGGAGCGTCCCGAACTCGCGGATCAGCTTGGCGGCGGTCTTCTCACCGATGCTCGGCACACCCGGCAGGCCGTCCGAGGGATCGCCACGCAGGACAGCCATGTCGGCGTAGCGCGGGCCCGTGTCCTCGACCGGCAGGTCGTACTTGGCGGCCAGCTCGGCCGGGCCGATCACCTCGACCTTGTTCCAGCCCCGGCCGACGTACCAGACCGTGGCCGGAGTCGGCTCATGCCGCACGACCTGGAACATGTCCCGGTCACCCGAGATGACCTCGACCGGGTCGGTCTTCTCCTGGTGCACAAGCGCGCCGATCACGTCGTCGGCCTCGTAGCCCACGGCCTCCGCGGTGCACAGACCGACCGCGTCCAGCAGGTCGAGGATGATCGGCACCTGCGGCGTCAGCTTGTCCGGCACCTCCTCCTCAAGGCCGTCGCCCTCCTCGGCGACCCGGTGCGCCTTGTACGTCGGCAGCGCGTTCACCCGGAAGTCCGGCCGCCAGTCCGCATCCAGGCACGCCACCAGCCGCCCAGGCCGCCGGTCGGTGAGAATCCGGGCAACCGTGTCGGCGAACCCTCGCACCGCGTTCACCGACGTGCCATCCGGCGCCGTCATCGAGTCCGGCAGTGCATAGAACGCGCGAAAGTACAAACTGGCCGAGTCAAGCAGCGCTAGCGGTGCGGTCACGGGAGCAGCTTAGGCCGTACGAGGCGGGGGTGACGTCGTGCCACGCACGATCAGTTGCGTGTCCAGATCGACCTGACGGGCGTCGCTCGCGCCCGTGTTCAGGCCGTCGAGCAATAGATCCACTGCGAGCGTTCCGGCCGCTGCGAGGGGCATGGCGACCGTGGTCAACGGCGGTGAGCACAACGCGGCGAACATCAGGTCGTCGAAGCCGGTCACGCTGACGTCCTTGGGGACGTCGATGCCGCGGTCACGCAGACGCGCGAGTACGCCGAGAGCCATGATGTCGTTGTAGGCGATGATCGCGGTCGGCTCGGTCGCCACCGCGAGGTCGCTCGCCTGCAGGCCGCCTTCGTAGCGCGGCGGGAACGGCCCGAGTTCGATGAGCTCGACGCCGTGTTGCTGCGTTGCCAGGCGGAGGCCGCGGCGGCGTTCCTTGTTCGACCAGGATGTCCTGGGGCCGTTGAGGTAGACGAGTTTCCGGTGCCCGAGCGCGACCAGGTGCTCGACGATCTGGCGCATGCCTGAGGCGCTGTTCATCAGGGCCGCGGGCACGCCACGCAGGCGGCGGTTGAGCATCACCAGCGAGGTGATGCCGGCGGCTTCGTAGAGCTGGGTGTCGTCGATGCCGGGGGAGCAGACGATGACGCCGTCCACCTGTTTGGCCATCGCGCGCAGGAGTTGTTCTTCGGTGGCGCGGTCTTCGTCGCTGTCGGCGACGAAGACCGAGTAGTCGGCCTGGCGGGCCCGGGCCTGGACGCCCTTGAGCACGCCGGTGAAGAACGGGTTGTTCAGGTCGGGCACGACTATGCCCAGATTGCCGGTCCGGCCGGTGATCAGGCCACGGGCCGCCCGGTTGGGCTGGTAGCCGAGCTGGGCCGCGGCGCTCAGGACGCGGTCGCGCGTCGTCGGCCGGACCAGGTCGGGTGATGACAGGGCCCGGGAGACAGTCGCGACCGAAACCTGAGCCTCGCGTGCGACGTCGCGGATGGTAACCGCCACCAGGTACACCTCCACTCGTCGCTTTCGTTGATCCTACCGGCCGATGTAACGCGGTACCGGTACCGGGCATCCGGCGCGGCGGTTGCGACGTGCGATGCGTTGACCGCCCGGCTGCTCGGATGGAAACATAACGAAAACGTTTACATCCTTTCGCGATGGAAGGGAAGGGCATGGACGCGCTTCGCTCGGTAGTGTTGATCAACGCGACACCGTTCGGTGAGAAGGGCGAGGTGGCCACAGGGGACTACGCCCGGGTGCTCGACCACGCCGTCACCGCCGGGATCGGTGCGGTGACGCCGAATGGCAACACCAGCGAGTTCTACTCCCTGACCCCCGAGGAACTGGACACTTCGCTCGCGGTCACGGTGGAGACCGTCAAAGGGCGCGCGATCGTCATCGCGGGCATCGGGCACGAGCTCGAACGCGCGGTCCGGATGGCCCGGTCGGCCGAGGCGGCGGGCGCTGAGGCGATCATGGTCCACCAGCCCGTCCACCCGTATCTCTCCGACGACGGCTGGGTGGCCTACCACCGCGAGATCGCGGACGCGGTGCCGTCCCTCGGCGTGGTCTGCTACCTGCGCAGCCCGCACATCAGCGCGTCGGCCGTGCGCAGGCTGGCGATCGAATGCCCGAACGTCGCGGGCGTGAAGTACGCGGTGCCGGACCCGATCGCGTTCGCGACCATGGTGACCGAGACCGGTTTCGGCGGGGCCGAACGGCTGGTCTGGGTGTGCGGGCTCGCCGAGTCCTGGGCGCCGTTCTTCTGGGTCGCCGGGGCCGAGGGCTTCACGACCGGGCTCGGCAGCGTGGCGCCGGAGTTGTCGCTGCGGCTGTTCGACGAGCTGGACGCGGGAAACCCCGGTTCGGCGATGCGGCTGTGGCGGCGGTTGAAGCCGTTCGAGGACCTGCGTGCCCGCAACGGCAACGCCTACAACGTCTCCGCGGTCAAGGAAGCGTTGGCGCAGCTGGGTTTCTGCCGCCGGGACGTCCGGCCGCCGATCAGCGAGCTGCCCGAGGCCGAGCGCGCCGAAGTCGGCAAGATCCTGCGCGACTGGGGAATCGGCAGCTGAGCGGCTCCGGCCGCGCGGGGTCGCCCCCGCGCGGCCGTTTTCTCAACGTCCGCCGAGCTTGTTGCCCATGACCAGACCGCCGCGTCCGCCCACCTTGTTGCCCATCACGTTGCCACCACGCATTTTCCTACCTCCCTCAGTTGCGCCCAGTGCGCTGGCGGCAAGCTATCGGCGGCCGTATCCGGCCGCACAGCGTAGAAATACTCAAAAGTTGATGTTGCTTTCCGCCGGGTTGACCGGCGATCACGTTGCCTCCGGCTCCGCGATTTTCCCTGGCGCGGCCAGGAAATCGAAGTCGCACCCCTCGTGAGCTTGGCGAATGTGCTTGGCGTGCAAGGCCGCGTAGCCGCGCGGGTAGGGCGATTCCGGAGCCGCCCACGCCGCACGGCGCCGGTCGAGCTCGTCCTGCGGGACGTCCAGCCGGAGTTCGCGGCCGGGCACGTCGAGGATGATCGGATCACCATCCCTGACCAAGGCGAGTGGACCACCGACATGCGACTCCGGTGCCACGTGCAGTACACACGTACCGAAACTGGTGCCGCTCATCCGTGCGTCGGAGATCCGCACCATGTCCCGGACGCCTTGCTGTAACAGGTGTTTGGGAACCGGCAACATCCCGTGCTCCGGCATGCCCGGCCCGCCGACCGGCCCCGATCCGCGCAGGACCAGCACCGAGTCGGCCGTCGCCGGCACGGTGTCGATCCTGGCCTGCATGTCGGCGTAGGAGTCGAAGACCACGGCCGGGCCCCTGTGCTGCAACAGATCCGGGTCCGCGGCGATGGGTTTGATCACCGCGCCGTCGGGCGCGAGGTTGCCGTGCAACACCGCCAGGCCGCCCTCCTTGGCCAGCGGGTTGTCCAGCGGGCGGATCACCTCGGGGTCGAACACCTCCGCTCCGGCAAGGGAATCGCCGAGCGTCCAGCCGTTGGCCACGCGCCGGGACGTGTGCAGCCACGGCTTCAGCAAGGCCAGCAACGCCCGCAGGCCGCCGGCGTAGTAGAAGTCCTCCATCAGGAACCGGCCGCCCGGCTGGATGTCGGCCAGCACCGGCACACTCCGGTCGAAGTCCGAAAGCGACAGTCGCACCCCGGCCCGGCGGGCCATCGCGATCAGGTGGATCACCGCGTTGGTCGAACCGCCCAGGCCGAGCACGGTGACCACGGCGTCGGAAAACGCCTGCGCGGTCAGGATCTTCGACGGGGTCAGGTCTTCCCACACCATCTCGACAACGCGGGCACCACTGGCGGCGGCCATCCGGCTGTGCGCCGAATCGACGGCGGGAATCGACGCGGCACCCGGCATGGTGAGCCCCAGTACCTCGGCAACCGAAGTCATCGTCGACGCGGTCCCCATCGTCATGCAGTGACCGGGGGAGCGGGCCAGGCCTTCCTCCAGTTCGGCCAGTTGCCCGTCGTCGACGAGGCCGGCCCGTCGATCATCCCATGTTCGCCACATATCGCTGCCGCTGCCCAAAGTCCTGCCACGCCAGTGCCCGCGCAGCATCGGCCCGGCGGGCACGAAGATCGACGGCACGCCCGCGCTGGTCGCACCCATGATCAAGGCCGGCGTGGTCTTGTCGCAGCCGCCCATCAGGACCGCGCCGTCGACCGGGTACGACCGAAGTACCTCCTCCACCTCCATCGCCAGCAGATTGCGGTACAGCATCGCGGTCGGCTTCTGGAAAGTCTCACCACACAACGCACTCGCGGGCAGTTCGATCGGGTAACCGCCGGCCTGCCAGACGCCGCGCTTGACCGCCTCGGCGCGTTCCCTCAGGTGCAGGTGGCACGGATTGATCTCGCTCCAGGTGTTGACGATCCCGATGACCGGCTTGCCAAGGTGTTCGTCCGCACCGATTCCCAGTTGCCGCGTGCGTGTGCGGTGGCTGAACGAACGCAGTCCTTCGCCGCCGTACCACCGGTGGCTGCGCAACTCTTCGGGTGACTTGCGGGACATCGCACCTCCTGCACGGTATCGCACCTCCGGTCGAGGGCGTAAACCTTTTCACTATTTCTGTAACACATAGTTGCATGACGAACGACCATTGCCGAAGCCGCATTCCCATGGTGCAGTGGATCGTTTCGACGGGAAGGAGGCGAATGAGACGGGTGCCGCTGGTGGCCTTGCTCGGCGCGTTCGGAATCTCGCACGCCGGTTCGGTCATGACGCTGCTCGCGATCCCCTGGTTCGTGTTGCAGACGACGGGAAGCGGAATTCAGACAGGTGTGGTGACGGCCGCGGAGACAGCCGGTCTCCTGGCGTCGTCCATTTTGACCGGTCCGGTCATCGACCGGGTGGGTGCGCGCGCGATCAGCGTGCTCGCCGATCTCGCCGCGGTGATAGCCGTCGGCACCATCCCGCTCGCCGATGCCACAGTGGGGCTTTCCCTGCCACTGCTGGCAGTCCTGGCCGGACTGGCGGGCATGACGAGAGCTCCCGGGGACACCGCCAAACGCGTGTTGTTGCCGGGCACAGTGGCTCTGGCCGGAACATCGCTCGAACGCGGCTCCGGCGCGGCCGACGGCATGATCCGGCTCGGCCGGACACTCGGCGCACCACTGGCGGGCACCCTGATCGTGATCGCCGGCGCGCCCTGGGTGCTGCTGCTGGACGCGGTCACGTTCCTGGTCACCGCGTTACTGATCGGTGTTTGCGTGCCAGTGCACGAAAAACCTGCCGCTGTCGAGCCGGGCGGCTACTTCGGCTGGCTGGCGGCGGGCTTCCGGTACGTCCGGCGCGACCGGCTGATCCTGGCGATCATCAGCACGGTCACGATCATGAACGCCCTCGACGCGGGCATGAACGCCGTGCTGCAGCCCGCATTCGCCGCGCAGGTGATGAACAGCAGCGTCCTGCTGGGCGAGCTGATGGGCGTGTTCGGTCTCGGCGCCGCGGCGGGCAGCGTGGTGTACGGCTGGTGCGGGGCGCGTTGGGGCCGTTGGCCAACATTCGCCGTGTGCGCGTTGCTGGCCGGTGCGCCGCGGTTCGTGCTGCTGTGGATGGAACCGTCCGTCGGGCTGCTGCTCTTCGGGTTCTTCGTCTGCGGCCTCGCCGCGGGCAGCCTGAACCCGGTGCTCGTGACGGTCGAGCTGAACCGTGTGCCCGCGCATCTGCGTGCCCGGGTGCTTGGCGCGACCGAGGCGGGTGTGCTGGCGATGATGCCGGTGGGCGCGCTGGCCGCGGGCGTTCTGATGGACTGCGTCGGGCTCGAGGCGACGCTGCTCGCGTTCGCCGCGGTGTACGCCGTGACGACGTTGTGCCCAGTGGCCTTCCGGGTGTGGCGCCAGATGGACGATCAGCGGCTCCCGGCACCGACACCCACGCCGGTGGCGGTTTAGGCTCTCGGGCATGTCGACTTCCGCACCCGTGCCTGCCCCCGACATTCTCCGCCGCCGTCTGGAGCGCGCCGCCGCGGCGGCCGGCGACGCGGGCTTCGACGCCCTGATCGTCACGCCCGGCTCCGACCTGCGGTACCTGATCGGTGCCGCCGGCGGGTCGTTCGAGCGGCTGACGTGCCTGGTGCTCCCGGTGTCCGGCGAGCCCACCCTGGTGGTGCCGAAGCTGGAGCTGCCGGGCTACTCGCCGGTGCTGGTCGACGAGCTCGGCGTGGCCGCCGCGACCTGGGTGGACGGCGAGAATCCGGCGCAGCTGGCGGCGGGCCTGCTCAAGTCGCCGAAGCGGGTCGCGATCAGCGACTTCACCCCGGCGCTGCACGTCTTCGGCCTGCGCGACGTGCTGTCGGGCGTCGAGCAGCAGCTGGCCGGTCCGGTGATCCGCGAACTGCGGATGCGTAAGGACGCCACGGAGGTCGACCTGCTGCGCCGGGTCGGTGCGGCGATCGACCGGGTGCACGCCCGGATGGGTGAATTCCTGCGGGCCGGCCGGACCGAGAACGAGGTCGCCGCCGACATCGCCGCCGCGATCCTCCAGGAGGGGCACGCGGTCGCCGAGTTCGTGATCGTCGGCTCCGGGCCGAACGGCGCCAGCCCGCACCACGGCGCGTCCGACCGGGTGATCGAGCAGGGCGATGTCGTGGTGATCGACATCGGCGGCCCGCTCGCCGAGGGCTACAACTCCGACTCGACCCGGACGTACGCCATCGGCGAGCCACGCGACGCGGACGTCGTCGCGACGTACGCCGTCCTGCAGGAAGCCCAGCAGGCCGCTGTAGACGCCGTCCGGCCAGGAGTGACCGCGCAGGACATCGACCGTGCGGCGCGTGCTGTGATCGCCTCCGCGGGCTTCGGGGAGTACTTCATCCACCGCACCGGCCACGGCATCGGCCTGGACGTGCACGAGGAGCCGTACATCGTGGAGGGCAACGACCTCGTGCTCGAGCCGGGCATGGCATTCAGCATCGAGCCCGGCATCTACCAGCCGGGCCGGTGGGGCGCGCGGATCGAGGACATCGTGGTCGTCACCGAGGACGGCGTGGAGTCGCTGAACAACCAGCCGCATTCGCTGGTGGTGCTGTGACCGCCTTGGAGCCGCTGGATCAGGCCATCGTCCGTGAGCTCGCCGGCGACGGCCGGTGCAGCTTCACGGACCTCGCGGAGCGGGTCGGCCTCAGCGTGTCCGCCGTGCACCAGCGCGTGCGACGGCTCGAGCAGCGGGGCGTGATCCGCGGCTACACCGCCCGGCTCGACACCGAGGCGATCGGCCTGCCGCTGACCGCGTTCGTGTCGCTCACGCCGATCGACCCGGCCGCGCCCGACGACTACCCGCAGCGGCTGGCCCACATCTCGTCCATCGAGTCCTGCTACTCCGTGGCCGGCGACGAGTCCTACATCCTGCTGGTCCGGGTGCCGTCCCCCGCCGGCCTGGAGGAGTTGTTGCGGCAGGTCAGGGAGGCCGCGAAGGTCTCCACCAGGACAACCGTGGTCCTGTCGACGCCGTACGAGGGACGGGCACCCGCGCTTTAGTGCGGGAGGAAGCAACAAGGTATTAACTTCACTGGCAAGACGATCACCAGGGTGACTGGGAGGATCTGCCGGTGTTCAGGATCAAGCGTTCCACGCACCCCGTCGACCAGTTGCTGCCTGCTGGTCAGATGGGGGCGCTGGGCCTGCAGCACGTGCTCGCGATGTACGCGGGCGCGGTGGCGGTGCCGCTGATCGTCGGCGGTGCGCTGGGAATGTCCAAAGCGGACATCGGCTATCTGATCAACGCGGACCTGCTCGTTTCGGGCGTGTCCACGTTGATCCAGTGCCTGGGGTTCTGGCGGTTCGGCGTGCGGCTGCCGTTGATGCAGGGCTGCACGTTCGCGGCGGTGACGCCGATGGTGTTCATCGGGACCTCGGGCGGCGGGCTGACGGCGATCTACGGTGCCGTGATCGTGTCCGGGGTGCTGATGATCCTGCTGGCGCCGTTGTGGGGGCGGTTGCTGCGGTTCTTCCCGCCGCTGGTGACCGGGACCGTGATCACGATCATCGGCCTGGCGCTGATCCCGGTCGCGGTGAACTGGGCGGCAGGCGGGGTGGGCGCGCCTGATTTCGGAGCGCCTCGCAACCTGGCGCTTGCTCTGGGCGTGTTGCTGCTTGTCCTTGTGGTGCAACGGTTCGCGCCGGTGTTCCTGAGCCGGATCTCGGTGCTGGCCGGGATCGTGGCGGGAACGCTGGTGGCGATCCCGTTGGGTTTCACGGACTTCTCCGGGGTCTCGGACGCACCGGTGTTCGGCGTCAGCACGCCGTTCCACTTCGGACTGCCGACCTTCGACGTGGCGGCGATCATCGCGATGACCGTGGTGATGCTGGTGACGATGACCGAGACGACCGGTGACATCCTGGCGGTGGGGGAGACGACCGGTGACATCCTGGCGGTGGGGGAGATGACCGGCAGCCCGGTCGACGGAGCCCGGCTGGCCGACGGGCTACGCGCCGACGGTCTGTCCACAGTGCTCGGTGGCGTCTTCAACACGTTCCCGTACACGGCTTTCGGCCAGAACGCCGGACTGGTCGGGCTGACGAAGGTCTACAGCCGGTTCGTGGTGGCGGTGGGCGGTGCGATCCTGGTGATCCTCGGCCTGTTCCCGATTCTCGGCGAGATCGTCGCCCGGATTCCCGCGCCTGTGCTGGGCGGTGCGGGAATCGTCATGTTCGGAACCGTGGCCGCCATCGGAATTCGTATGCTCGCGAAAGTGGCGTTCAACGACAACGGCAACCTCATGGTTGTGGCGGTGTCGCTCGGCGTCGGCCTGATCCCGACCGCGGTGCCGAACATCTACTCGGACTTCCCCAACTGGTTCCGCACCATCATGGAATCCGGCATAAGCGCGGGCGCGTTGTGCGCGGTGGTGCTGAACCTACTGTTCAACCACACCACTAGGACCCGATAGTCGGGGCAGCGTGAAGATTGCCGTCCTGGCCAGGCAAACAGATGGCAGCCTTGTCCCGGGTGAGCAGAAATTCACCGAGACAACGCCCCACTTGCGCGTGACCGGCCGCATTGGGGTGAAAAGACTCCTGCAGAGCATGCGTGGCCCGCTCCTGCGCACGCAGGTCGGTCCAGGACACAGCCAGACGACGGAACCATTCCTTGTTCTGGTCGGTGTTCGAGCACGCCTCGTGGCCCTCGCCCGCCCTCGACAGATCCAGGAACCGCGCGCCCCCTTCTTGCGCGGCGCGCCGAATCCCACTGGTCAGAGTGGGCACAGCAACCTCCCGGACCCAGCGCAGATCCTCCGTACGGAACGGACAACCACTGAGATCCTGCAGATTGGCAAGCACATTCGGCGCGATAGGAGCCGCATAGGACTGAAGAACCAGCTCATAGTCGGTGTCGCGGTAACCGGCCCCAGTCATCACTTTCTTGATGTCGCTGACGGCTTTGGCGACCTTCGGAGCCATGGCGTCGATACGGATCTGCCACTGTTTCCCAATGGCGGCCCCACACCCGGACTTGCCAGGATCAAACCAAGCCTCCACGCAGTCGTTCAACGTATGCGCAAAAGCCGGATCGTCATTCGCCCCAACAGCCACAACAACAGCGACAACCCGCTGCTGCCTCGCCACAACAGCAAGCCGCCCAGCCTGCGACGGCTCCGTATACTGCTTCGCCTCCCCCAGCCCAACCTGCGCACTCGCCGCCCCAGAACAGGCCAGACTGATGGTCATCGCCACATCAGGCATCCCCGTCTGATGAATCGACGCATTACGCGACCGATGACACCAGTCCCCGTTCTCGCCATTGGTCCCCGGCTCGTAGTCGCCCGCCCCTTCACCCGAGATCGTGCTGTCCCCCAGCGCCACCAGCACCCGGGGAACATTCTCCGGCGGCCTCAGCCCCGGCGTCGGAGTCTGCTGCTCATCCCCACCCACAATGAAGACCAGAACCAGAGCAACCACAAGCAGACCGGCAAGAGCCGTCAGGTGCCACCGCCACTTACGCATCCCTGGTAATCCTAGTGGAGTCCGATCGGCCTGCTTCAGGCAAGATCGGTGTGACACGTGACTCCGGGAGGGGAGCCTATGAGGGACGTGGAGATCCGGCCTGCCCAGCCGGCGGACCTCGCGGCACTCGTCGACGCGTTCGCCGACGAGGATTTGTTCACCGATCGGTTGAATCGGCAGAAGGACGGCAGAGGAGAGCTGCTGACGGCATGGATCGAGGATGTCCTGATCGGCAGCGTCTACCTGCGGTTCGAAGCCGCGGACGAGCATGATGTCCGGGAGCGTCTGCCCGGTGTGCCGTTACTGCACCGCATCGTGGTCGTGCCGGAGCACCGCAACCAGGGAGTCGGCACCAAACTCATGTCAGCCGCCGAGAAGCGGCTGGCCAAGTACGGATATGACCAGGTCGCGTTGGCAGTACGGACGGACAACGTCCGCGCACGGATCTGGTACGAGCGGCTGGGCTACGCGAAGTGGCCGCATCCGACCGTCGAATGCCTGTACGAGCTGAAACTACCCGACGGCAGCCGCAAGACCTGGCCCGAAACCTGCGACATGCTGGTCAGAACCCTTCGCGATAACAATGCATGAGTCCCAGCCTGGCCAGCAGTTTGTGTAGTCTTACTGGCCGTTGTGCCTGGATGTGGCGCTCCCAGAGTTTGCGGTCGGCCCGCCAGGCCTCCATGTAGTCCACGCACATCTCGGGAAGGATCAGTCGGTTGCGGACTACCGCGGCTTCGAGCGCGGCAGTCATTCGGGCCTTCTCGGCGCTTTCAGGCAACGTATCGCTGACCATCTGGATGACCTCGTGGATGAAGGACCTTCGCCTGCCCAGGAAATCCGCCCAGAACCTGGAGTCGGCGTCGGTCAGGCGCATGCCGGTGTCCAGGAGGCTGAACAAGCCTTCCGCCAGGCAGTCGCCAAGTTCTTCCCCTCGGGCTCGCATGGTGTCCCGGTATGGGTCGTAAGGTGCCTGGATTCCCCTCCCAGTGATCGCGGAAGGCCGCAGACCGGTTTCGTTGAGGAGGAAGAACCAGTCCTCGTTGTAGATGTCTGGAAAGAACGAGTCGAACGCGCTGCGGCCGACGGCCAGCGCACCTCCACCGATGAAGGTGTCCTGTTCGCCGCCCGCATCGCGATATGCGTGACATACCACGGAGTTGTCCGGAAAGCCCCCGATCGACAGTCCGGCGCCGGCGTGGCGGTCCAGGAGGCCGACCGCGTTGTTGAGGTCGTCCGGCTGAGGAATAGTGATGTCGTCGTCCAGGAAGACGACCCGGTCCCAACCGGCGATGTGTGCGAACAGCAGTCCGATGTTGCGCTTCAGGCTGGTGTCCGTATTACGTGCGAAAAGGCGGCCGTAGTTGGCGCTGTCCAGCATGGTCGAGGTGGCAAACTCCGGCACCAGACCGCTCCGCAAATCCCTCATGTCGACTGCGACGACCTCAACGCCGTAACGGTAGGCGAGCCTGATCGTCTTAGTTGCGGACGCGCGCCCGCTGCACAACGCGAAAAGCACGCATCCGTGATGTTGGGCGAGTTCTACAGCGGTGCGTAGGTACGCCACTGTGCGAGCGGTCGGGACGATGATCGCGTCCACCGGTTGCGGAGTGATGTCCTGGGCCTCAGCCAGCAGATGGCGGTGCGACGCGTGGTGGTAGGAGGACAGGCCCACCGTGGGCGATTCGATCATTCATGTGCCTCCGGCCATTCGTGCAATCGGGTTTCCTGCTTGGTCCAATCAGGAGTCAGGACCTTTCCCATCAGCACCGAGACACGGCTGAGGATGCTGAACGCGCTGGAGCCGGCGAAATGTTCTGTCAGGAAAGCGCTGTTCTTCTCTCGGAACCTGATATCGGTCAGGGCCCGCACGACGCCCAGCGTGCCACGACCGTACATGCCGTTGCAGATGGTGACGGTCCGCCGGGTGTTGAACGGGTTCGGTCCACGATAGAAGTGAGCCACGTCCTCGACCAGTCGGCCATCGCTGTCCATCTGTGGAGCGAACAGCCGGCTGCCGCCGCCTTCGAGTTGCACCTCGAAACCGCCGATGTCGGATTCTTCGTGCCGGGCAACTTGCTGGACCGGCATTTCGATCCGCTTCAGCAGTTCACGGGTCACGTGGTTCCAGTCGACACCACCAAGCAACACGAGGTGCGAGCTGAAGTCGTCCGTGACAAGTTCATGGACCGTTTTGAAGTACACCTGGGTTGTGGGGTTGGCCGCCCTGATGTGACCGTACAACTCGATCAGTGCGTCCGGGTCCGCGTATGTATATAGCGTCACATAGTCGGGGCTGTTCGGATTGGCGTAGTCGCCGAACTTCTCCCGTAGTTCCAGCGGTAGCTGGGCACACACGATGGTCACGATGTACTCGTCGCCGAAGTGCCAGAAGCCGCTGCTGATCGGTAGTGGCGGCGTGGCCTGCGCTCCCGGCCCGGCAGCGATGGCCTGGTTGCGCAGTTCTTTGAGTTCGTGCCAGAGCTCTTCGCGGGCTGCGCGCTCGTTCTCGTCGAGTTGGCCGAGCATCAGTACCCGGTATGGCTCGCTCTCGACCGACCGGGACGTCGCGAAGAACATCGCGTACGCCTCAAGTCTGCGCTCCGGTGGGATCGCGCCGGTGTTCTCCCATGAAGAGATCAACGAGATGCTCAGCGGCTTACGGCCACCCAGAGCCTGGGCGAGTTGCTGCTGGGTGATGGAAGTGCCGGGCCAGTGCTGCTCGCGCAACGCCCGCAGCCTGCGGGCGAGCGTCTTGCGAGCGTCATCTCCAGCCACCGTGTTTTTGCCTTCCAGTGAACTTCACTAAAGCTGCAGGAGTCGGAGTGTACAACGAATGGCTACAGGGCCTTGAACCAGTTGGCAGAGTGGCGAATCCGTACGTTGGGAGGTTATTGTGCGCCACCTATTCAAGACCTAAACTGAACCTTAGCAGAGTCGACACAACTTCACTGAAGTTTCTGAAATTCAGTAAGACACAAGTTGATATCGACGACGCACACCTTCGCAGGCAGGGACGGAGGCGGCCAAGGAGACACGCCGAAAGGCGAGGGGCTACAAGCTGACGAACCAGAAGGGGGCGTCATGAGTACACCGCGAACACCGGTGCTACCTCGTCACCGGGCCATCATTGCGGTGGACATCGAAGGATCCACTGACAGAACCAACCCGGGACGCGCACTTCTGCGTAGTGTCATGTACGACTTGATCGACCGGACTCTGCTGCTCAGCGGTATCGAAGAGCGGCATCGAGACCTGGTCGACCGGGGGGACGGTGTATTCGTCCTGATCCACCCGGTCGACCACGCGCCCAAGACGGTCCTCCTGACGATGGTCATCCCGACGCTCAACGAGTTGCTCACCAAGCATGGGATCGATCGTCCGCAAATCCGGTTCAGGCTTCGTGTCGCGGTACACGCCGGCGAGGTGCACTACGACAACCGCGGTTGGTACGGCGAGGATCTCGACATCACCGCGCGCCTATTGGACGCGCCGGAGCTCAAGCGCAGATTCAAGCTGACGCTGGCGCCGTTGATCCTGGTTGTCTCGCAGGACATCTACCGTTCTGTTGTCCGGCATGGCTATGACGGCATCGACGGCACGACGTTCGAACAGGCCGTGCACGTCCAGATCGGTCGGCAACGGTTACGCGGATGGGTCCAGAGACCTGTTGATGATCACCGGGCGGCCTGATCGATGCGGGCTGAGATGGCGGCGATTATGGCGGGGGCGTGTTTGTCGATGTAGAAGTGGTCGCCTTCGAAGACTTGCAGGGAGAACTCGCCGGTTGTGTGGTCGGACCAGGAGCGGGCCTCGTCGGCGTTCACTTTCGGGTCGGCGTCGCCGATGAAGGCGTGGATCGGGCAGGTCAGTTTTGGGCCTGGGGTCCACTTGTACGTTTCGGCGGCCTGGTAGTCGGTGCGGATGGCCGGCAGGACCATGTTGAGGATGTCGGGTTCGTCCAGCAGGTGAGAGCCTGCTCCGCCGAGGGCTTTGACTTCCGCGGTGAGGTCTTTGTCGTTGAGGAGATAGGTTTTGTTGTCCTCGCGGGTTCTGTTGGGGGCGGGGCGGCCGGAGGCGAACAGGGCTATCGGTTTTGTTCCTGCTTCTTGCAGGCGGCGGGTTAGTTCGTAGGCCACTGAGGCGCCCATGCTGTGGCCGAAGATCGTCAACGGCTTGTCTGTCCAGGGGCGTAGGGCGTCGAAGACTCCGTCGGCCAGGTCCGCGACTGTCGTGAGGCCGGGTTCGTCACGGCGGTCCTGCCTGCCTGGGTACTGCAGGGCGAGGACGTCCACCTTGGGCGCCAACGCCTTGGCCACCGGCAGGTAGTAGCTGGCCGATCCGCCCGCGTGGGGCAGGCAGACCAGTCGTGTCGCTGCCTCCGGTGATGGGACGAAACGTCGGATCCACCGGTCGTCAGTCATGCTTTCCTCTCGTTGAGACGGCATTCCAGTCCGTCGAGGCAACGTTGGACGGCGTACTGGAACAACTCGGCCTGCTTCTCCGAGGCGGCAACCAAGCCTGTGCTTTCACGATAGCCGCCGGGGGTGTCCTCCATGGCGATGTAGTGGCACGCGGTGGTCAACAGCACGTTGTAGGCCAGCACGCTCTCCGAGTCGAACCCGGCTTCCTGCAACAGCCGCACGCCCAGATCGACGACGGGCGCCCCGTGCATGGCCAGCCGGTACGCGACACCTGGGTATTTACGCAGCACGACCCGATGATCGGCCAGCAACCTTTCGAACCACTTACGCCACGGCAAGGTCTCGGGCGGGACCGCCAGCTCACGCACCACGCGCTCGAGCACCAGGCAGACCACGGCCTCACGGTCGCCGACGTGGTGATACACCACAGCCGGGGAGGCCTCGATCCTGGCGGCCAGCTGGCGCAACGTCCAGTTGCCCAGTCCCGACTCGGCTGTCAGTCCTACCGCCGCGTCCACGATCTGCTCCGCCGTCACCGCCGGCAGGCCCGCACCGTTGCGCGAGCGTGGCCGCTCCGGAAGACCCATGAACCTCAGATTAGCGTCTTCCGTTGCGCCAGATGGCCCATTTGGCTAAGCCAAGGTCACCGCGGTCAGATCTATGCCGTGTGCCGCGTTCGCCGTGACGTCACGGACGCGCTCGGACCATACCGCGTGGCCATGGCCTGTCCACAGTGGAACGATCGTGAGGTCGCGGAGGATCTCGTTCTCGATCAGCCGGTAGTTCTGGGCACGTTCCTCGGGGTCGTTCGAGGCGGCCGCGGCGTCCAGGAACGCCTTCGCCGACGGGACGTTCATCCGGTCGTTGAACAGGTCGTGCGGGCTGTCGATGTCCCACGCCCAAGTGATCAGCTCAGGCCCCGGGCCCGAGTCGGTGGTGACGCCCAGTCCCGCGCGCAGCTGGTCGGCGATCGCGGCGGCCTGCTTGTTGTTGCCCTCGGTGCTGCGGATGGTGACCGACTTGAGGTCGGCCTGTTCGCGCAGAGTCTTCGCGGCGGCCGGGTCGGTGTTGCATGCCCGGCAGATGCCGGACCGTTCACCGGGTGCGACCGCCGGCGGGTAGAGACCCGTCGCCGGGTCGACCTGGTTGTCCATCACGCCTTCGGCGAGCGCTTTGCGGTCGATGGACATGGCGATGGCGTACCGCGCGGCCGGGTCGGGCAGGTCCGGCCCGAAGACGAGGTACGCGGCCTCGGGTTTCGGCCAGGTCGTGTGCCGGTCGGCGAAGTCCTGGTGCATGGCCTCGTGCCGGTTGCCGGGGATGTCGACGACCATGTCCAGCTTCCCGGCGCGCACATCGTCGAAGGCCACACCCGCGTCGGCGTACACCCGCAGGTCGATCTCCCGTGCCTTGCTGCCGACCTGGTCGACCCGGGTCAGGCGGCCGCCTTTGGTGTTGTCCCAAGGCACCGCGAGTTTGAAAGGCCCGTTGCCGACCGGGTTGTAGATACTGCCGTTCGTACGCACCGGCGCCGCATACGGCGAAGCAAGGAAAGCCGGTAGAAAGCTGGCCGGCTTCTTGGCCACGTACCGGATCGTCAACTCGTCGACCGGCACGATCTCCTGGTACGGAACCAAAACCTCGGCCAGCAGCAACCAGGCGTCCACATAGGAACTCGCGGTGACCGGGACGCCGTCGTGATACCGGCTCGGCCGGAGCTTGATCGTCCACGTGATCTGGTCCGTTGTGCTGACCGACTCGGCCCCGACTGGCGTCACCTTCCCGGTCGCCGCGTCGTAGTCGATCAACGGCGTGTACAGCGCATGGTTGATCATCCGGTTGAACACCGGCTGCTTCTGCTCCTTGAGCCCGACCGTCAGCACGCCGGTCTGCGGCCCAGGCTGCTGCGGCGTGCTGCAGCCGGTCACTGCCAGCACGGCGGCCAGCAGGATCATCACGATGCGCATGGGAAAGTCCTACAGGGTGATCGCGGCGAGGTCGATTCCGTGGGCAGCGGTGGCGGTCACACCATGGACCCGTTCAGCCCAGACGGCATGGCCATTGACTGTCCACAGCGGAACTACGGTGAAGTCGCGGAGGGCTTCCTGCTCGGCGAGCCGATAGTTGCGGGCACGTTCCTGCGGATCGCCCGAGGCGGCCGCGGCGTCCAGGAACGGCTGCGCCGAAGGGACCTCGGGAAAGCCGTACACATACGGGCTGTCCATGGACCACTCTACCGACTGCAAGACCGGACCAGGGCCAAAGTCGGTTCGAACGCCGAGTGCCGAGCGGATCTGAGCAGTGAGTGAGGTCATTTCGGTCGCGTTACCTTCGCGGATGGTCAGCGACTTGAGCCCGGCCTGGTCGCGAAGCGACTTCGCAGTCGCTGGGTCGAAGCCACAGGCACGGCAGCCGTCAGACGCGGCGCCTGGCCCGACAGCGGGCGGATACAGCCCGGTAGCGGGATCGGCGTCGTCATTCAGCAGCCCTTCGGCCAGTGCCTTGCGATCCAGGGACATCGCGATCGCGGACCGGGCCGCCGGGTCGGGCATGTCCGGGCCGAAGATGAGATACGCGGCCTCTGGTTTCGGCCACGTCACATGCCGGTCGGCGAACTCCTGGCGCATCGCGGCGCGCCTACTGCCCGCAACGTCGGTGACGATGTCCAATGTCCCGGCGCGGACCTCGTCGAACGCGGCGTCAAGGTCGTCCACCACTCTGATGTCGATCTCCCGAACCTGCCGGCCTGCCGGCGCGACCCGGATCAAAGTACCGCCGGTTTCGTCGTCCCACGGCGCTGCGAGTTTGAACGCTCCGTTGCCGATCGGGTTGCTGGCGTGGAAGTGGGGCCGCACCGGTGCCGCGTGCGGCGAAGCCAGGAAGGCGGGGAAGTAGCTGGCCGGTGCCGCGGTGACGTATCGGATCGTCAGGTCGTCGACCGGCACGATCTCTTTGTAGGGAACCAGATCGTCACCATTGGGCCGGAGCCACGCGTCCACGTAGGAGCTGGCGGTGACGGGCGTGCCGTCGTGGTACTGGCTTGGCCGGAGTTTGATCGTCCACGTGATCTGGTCGGTGGTGGTCACCGACTCCGCGCCGACCGGGGTCGTCTTGCCTGTGGCGGGGTCGTACTCGACGAGAGGCGTGTACAGCGCGCGATTGATCATCCGGTCGTTCAGCAGGACCGTGGGCTCGCGTATGCCGACTGTGAGCACGTCAGGCCGAGGGCCTGGGTCGGGCGTGGGCTCCGGTTTCGGCTTCGGCGGGGTACTGCAGGCCGTGACAGTGAGTACTGCCGCGAGCAGCAGCATGATCAGGCGCATGCGGAAAGTCCTAGCAGATGGGATTTGACCAACGACGAATGGACGTTGTGTCTGGTTTGCGATCAGCCCTAGGGTGGGCGGGTGCGCAGATGGTTGAAGGGCTCTACGGTCGCGTTCTCGGTGGTCGCGCTGACGTTCGTCAGCACGGTTCCCGCTGCTGCTTGCGGTGACGAGGTTGTCGGGAACCCGTCCGGTGCCGCACATGCCGGCCATGGTGCGGCCGCCGCGAAGAATGCCGCGGCGACGAGCGCGGTCAAGAATGTCGAGCAGATCGCCAACCTTCCGGACGCCGCCGGGGCCACTTCGGTGCGGTTTCTGAAGTACGGCCACAAGGACGTCCTGTTCGTCTCGGGCACGTTCGGGCTCAAGTCGTACGACATCGACAACCCGCGCAAGCCGAAGCTGATCGGCAAGGTCGACCTGCCCGGGTTCTGGCAGGGCGAGGACACCGAGGCCGACCCGGAACGCAAGCTGATCTTCCTGGCGCGCGACCCGCGGGCCTACGGCGGCACGACGAATACCGGCGAGTCCGGTATCTACACCGTCGACGCCAGGCGGCCGGACAAGCTGGAGATCATCAGCTACGTCAAGGTCCCCGCCGGCCACACCACCAGCTGCATCAACAACTGCCAGTATGTCTGGAGCGGCGGCCCGGCCAAGGCCGACAGCCAGCCCGCGGAGTGGGGCGGCCGCCCGATCTGGGTGACCGACATGCGCAACCCGCGCAAGCCGAAGGTCTTCCCGAACCCGATCGACCTCTACCGCAACGACGGTAAGACCGACTACGCGCACGACGTGCAGGTCGACGACATGGGCATCGCCTGGTCGTCCGGCCGCGGTGGTGTGCGTGGCTACTGGACTGAGGGCTGGCACCGCGACCCGACGACGGGCAAGTTCCGCCGGGCGACCGCGACCGACCCCGTGCCGTACGCCGGTGGTGGTGTCTCGGAGCTGACGGCCGCGTCGAAGTTCATGCACAACAGCTACCGCCCGGTGGGCAAGCGGACGAAGGACGGCGGCGACCACCCACGCTGGGGCAAGGACGGCGACCTCGTGTACGTCACCGAGGAGAGCTTCCTCGACGGCTGCGCGGCCGACGGCATCCTCGTCATCGCCTCGCTGAAGGGCTCGTACAACGGCGAAGGCTGGCGTTCCACTCCGGACAAGCCGTTCCGGCTCAAGACCATCGGCAGCTGGAGCGTCGCGGGCCAGGAGGGCAGCGACCCGGTCACCGGCGACTGCTCGGCGCACTACTTCGACGTCGAGGGCAAGATCCTGGTCCAGTCGTTCTACGCGCAGGGCACCCGGTTCCTGGACATCAGCGACCCGACCAACCCGCGTCAGATCGCCTACCACCGTCCGGGCGACGGCCGTTCGTGGTACCCGGCCTGGCACAAGGGCCTGGTCTACGTCGCCGACAACGTCCGCGGCGTGGACGTCCTGAAACTGACTCGCTGAGCCATTGGCAGGTGTGGGCTACGCCGTCAGCGGGAACTGACATGGTGTAGCTGTCGGTCAGGTTTAGGGCGTCGCGATCTGGGGTAAAGCCTCCCGGGGCGTGGGCATCGCCCGGCAAGGGAGGCGATCCTCTCGTGGGACGCGGTATCGGGGGCGATCCGGCCGATGTGGCACGGGCGTTCGAGCATCTGCCCGCAGTGGTGTGGATGCTCGACGGGCCCGAGCACATCGTGGTGGCGGCCAACCGCGCGGCGCGCGCGAGCGTGGGCGATCTCGACCTGATCGGCATGCCGGTCCGGCTGGCAGGCAATGCCCTGCCGGGGACCCGTCTGCTCGACATGCTGGACGAGGTCTACCGCGAGGGCCGCACGCTCTCTGTGGAGGAGCCGTCGGCCCTGGTCACGGTCATGCCGGTGATCGACTCGTACGGCGTGGTCACGGGCCTCATCGCGCAGGCCGTGGACCTGTCGGCGCAGCCGCCTCCGTTCCGGCGCAACGAGCACGAGGTCGCCCTCGACCTCCAACTGGCGGTTCTGCCGCATGGCCTGCCGGTACTGCCCGAGATCAGCATGGCGGCGGCGTACCTGCCTGCCGGTGCGAACGACGCGGCGGGCGGTGACTGGTTCGAGGTCGTCCCGATGCCGGGACGGCGTCTGGGCCTGGTGGTCGGCGACGTCGTCGGGCACGGCCCGCGAGCCTCGGCGATCATGGGCCAGCTCAGGGCGATCGTCGCCGAACGGATGCTGATGGGCGGCCAGCTCAACGAGCTGATGACCGCGCTGGACACGTTCGCCCGCAGCGCCCCCGAGGCGCGCGGCACCACCATCTGTGTCGCGATCCTCGATAGACAGACCGGAACACTCGAATACTGCACGCGGGGTCACCCGCCGCCCCTGGTGGTCAGCGGGAACGGCGACACCAGGGTGCTGCCGCAGCCGAGCGGGCCGCCGCTGGCGTTCGGCCAGGGCGATTTCATGTTCGCCGAGGACGTGCTGCTGCCGGGCGAGACGATCGTGCTGTACTCCGACGGCGCGGTGGAACGTCCCGGCCGGACCATTGTGGAGGGTATCGGCGAGCTGGCCGCGTGCTCCGGGCAAGTGGTGCGGTTCAACGGTGTCGGGCCGCGGGCCCTGGCCGACCGGATCTGCCAGGGCGGGCTGCAGCTGATCGAGAACAGCCACGCGCCGCACGACGACGCCAGTCTGCTGGCGGTGACCGTGCTGCTGCCGTTCGTCGAGCCGCTGATGTTGTCGGTCCCGGCTGATCCGCGCAAGCTCACCGACGTCCGGCGCGAGCTGGGGCGGTGGCTCAGCGATCTGCGGCTGATGGAGGACGACCTGGTCGCGGTCGAGCTGAGCGTGATCGAAGCGGTCACCAACAGCATCGAGCACGCGTACAACTCGCAGGGCGGCACTGTGAGCGTCGAGGCGTCGCTGGACGAGTTCGGCTGCCTGCAGGCGGTCGTGTCCGACACCGGAGCCTGGAAGACGCCTGACGACGAACCGGGTTTCCGGGGCCGCGGCATGCTGATGATGCGTGAGTCGATGGACACCATGCGGCTGTCGAGCACGTCCAAGGGCACTGTGGTGGAGATGTCCAAAGTCGTCCGCCGGCCGGTGCGCACCGGCGCGACGCGGGTCGCGCCGGCCCGTGACGAATCTCTCGAAGATCTTCGGATCGACTCGATGTCGGCGCCGGATTCGTTGTGGCTCACGGTATCCGGGGCGCTCGACGGCAGTTCGGCGGCCCGGCTGCGCAGCGCTTTGCTTGAGGCGGCCCGAGGTGGTGGCCGGCTGCCGATCACGCTCGTCCTCGACGACGTGACAGCCCTTGGCAGTGCTGGACTTCGTGTGCTTACCGAGCAGGGCAGGCGGATCGGTGACGCGGGCCGTTCGCTGCGCGTCGTGGCGGCGCCGAGCAGCCCGGCAGGCAACGTGCTGTCGATCAGTGGCGTGGACATGCTGCTCGACGTTCGGTCACATGCCTGATCTGCGGGCGGCGCGCTCAACCCATACGTTGGGGACTGCGACACCTCAACCGGAAGGAGCCGAGATGCTCGCAGTCACGGATGCCGCAGCACAGGCCATCGAGGCGCTGACCAGCCAGGACGGTCAGCAGGAGACCGATGGTGGTGGACTGCGGTTCAGCCTGAGGACCGCCGACGACGCCAGTGCCCAGCTGGCGCTCGCGGTGACCAGGCAGCCAGAACAGGGTGACAAGGTCGTCACAGCCGACAACGGCGCGCACGTGTTCCTCGAACAGGGCGCCGCCGAATTCCTTGACGACAAGGTGCTCGACGTCCAGCGCAACAACGACGGCGAGATCGCCTTCGCCCTGGCGCCCCAGCAGGCGTGAGGCTCGGGCTGAAGGCGGGCGTGGCGGTCGCCTTCAGCCCGGCCACCCTGGGTCCCCCTCTTGCAATCGGTTGTTGTAGATCAAGATATGTCCCGGCCACATCGGGCGGCCATAGCAAATATGGCCTAGGTGTAGCCATACCCCTAGGCAGACCGGTTGAGGTCAGTGCGGGGGGAGTGTCGCGCGGTAGGTGTCTTCGCTCCAGGGGCGCAGATATGTGAGGACCGCGAGGACGCGGCGGTGGTCGTCAGGCTCGGGTTGCAGATCGAGCCGGAGCATGATGTTGCGGATGTGGGTCTCGACGGTTTTCTTGGTGAGCACGAGCTGATCGCAGATGGCCTGGTTGGACCGTCCCTGGGCCATCAGGGCGAGGATCTCCCGTTCGCGGTCGCTGAGCCTGGCCAGCGGGTCGGCACGCCGCCGCACGCGCATCAGCTGGGCGACCACCTGGGGATCGATCACGCAGCCGCCGGTGGCGACTTGCCGGACCGCGTCCACGAACGTGCCGATTCCGGTTACGCGTTCCTTGAGCAGGTAGCCCACGCCCCGCGGGTTGCCGTCGAGCAGCGTCGGCAGGAACTGGGTCTCCAGGTGCTGCGACAGCACCAGGACACCGATGCCGGGGTGCCTGCGGCGGATGTCGATCGCCGCCACCAGGCCTTCCAGCTGATGGGTCGGCGGCATCCGGATATCGGCGACGACGACGTCAGGTCGGTGCGTTTCGACGGCGTCGCAGAGCCCTTCGGCGTCACCGGCCTGGGCACAGATCCGGAACTGCGCTCGCCGCAGCACGTCAGCGAGAGCTTCCCGGATGAGGATGGCATCGTCGGCAAGGACGACCGTCAGTTCAGCCATGGCCACCGCCCGTTGGGATCGCTGCTTCGACGGTCGTGCCTTTGCTGCTGACGCTGGTGATCGTCAGGTCGCCGCCGATCGCCTGCACTCGGTCGCGTAACCCGCGCAGGCCGGAACCGGCACACAGATCGGCGCCGCCTGCTCCGTCGTCGGTGACACGCACGTACAGAGATCCGTTGTCCAGAGCCACTTCCACCTCGATGAGCTCCGCTCCTGAGTGTTTGAGCGCGTTGGTCACCGCTTCGGCGGCGACGAAGTAGCCGGTCGCCTCGATCGTGGCCGGCAGCCGTGGCACCGAGGAAGCCGACAGCTCGATCGGCAACGGGGTGCGTTCGACCAGCGCGGCCACTGCCGGGACCAGACCGGCCTGCGTGAGGATCGCGGGATGAATGCCGCGGGCCAGGTCACGCAGCTCCGCCATGGCCGCGTCCACCTCGTCGACGCTGGCGTTGAGCAAGGCGGCCAGTTCCTCAGTTCCGGTGCCAAGCCGTTGCTGGGCAAGGCGAAGGCCTAAGGCGACGGCTACAAGTCGTTGCTGCGCACCGTCATGCAGGTCACGTTCGACGCGTTGCCGTTCGGCGTCCGCGAGTTCGAGCAGTCGTGCCCGGGAGGCCCGCACTTCGGCCAGCCGATCCTGTTCCTCCTCGGCCCGCAGCTGGCTGTCCACAACGAGACCGGCGATCATGCCGACGGCCCCGAGCAGCCGCTGGTCCTCCCAGGACGTGTCGCGGCTGACCAGGGCGGCGATCCGGCGGCCGTGATAGTCCACATAGGTCACCAGGTCCCGCTGGGCCTCGGTGTCGACCGGCGCGCGGTCCACGTCACGGAAGGTCCTGGTCGGCGGATGCCACAGCCACAGCCGCAGTGACGGATCACGCAGCGTCTGGGCCAGCAGGTCGCGTAACTGCCCCGGGGTGAGCGGATCGCGCAGGGCGACAAGCAGATCCGTCACCGCTGCTGGGCGCGGTCCCGTGCGCAGGACGCCCACTGCGAATGCCAACGGCCACAAGCAGAGTGCGATCTTGGCTCCGGTCAGAACCATCGCGTAGTCCGCATGTTGCGGGCCGAGCAGACTGGCCACCGCGGACGCGGTCGCACCGGCAAGGGCGACCCCGAGAACCGGGGCCAGCATCTGCCGGGTGCTGGACGTGCCGGTCAGCCATCGGTGACACAACACGATCACGATACTGATGGCGATCAACGCGCCGGAGAATTCCAGTACCTGGCTCACCGCGATGGCCAGGGTGGACGTTTGCGTGATCGCCAGGAGGTTGCGCGGACCGGCCGGCAGGGAACCACCGAACAGGGTTCTGAGCAGGCCCAGGCCGAGCGCCGCCAGATACGCGGCGATCACGAGCCCCTTGGCCGGCCAGGTGCTCAGCCGTCCTTTCGGGAACGCCAGGACAAGGTGGACGATCATCGGCGACGCCACGTGCGCCACCAGCAGGCCGAACGTGTGCGTGACGGGATCGCGGGACAGTTGCAGATCCTCGGCGAACGTGGCCACGCCGACCGCGACCAGCAGCAAGCCGGTGTTGTTGTCCGGACGGCGGCGGTGGGCGAACACTCCCGCGCCAAGAAACAGCAACCCGACGAGCCCGGTCAGCACGACGTCGGCCACCGGATGGGAACCGTCCCGCGTTTTGAACAGAACCGCGCAAACGCCAAGGAACACGCCGATCACCACAACGGCGTGCAGCACCCTGCCCCTGTGCCGCTCGTCCACAGCCGACCTCGCCTCGCTCTACCGGGCACTCGGCATCTCGGTACCGAGCGGCTCGGCGTTACGGGGCAGGCGGACCGCCGGCCGAACTGCGCCCAATCGTGTTACGGCTGGACGCAGTCCGGTGCCCGCGGAGCTCAGTCGATGTTGACCATCCGCACGATCTGCTCCCTGATGGTGTTGCGTGCCTGTTCGGCGGCGCCCGAGTCGGACGCCCATGCGGTCACCGCGATCCAGGTGTTGTTCCCGCCCTGCGGCACGCAGGTGACCTGGACGACGAGGTCGCCCCGGCCGCCGCCGATCACGATGTAGTCGCCGTCCCAGGCGTTGTCGTAGATCTGCAGGGCGTAGTCGGACACCGCGGTCGAGCTCATGGACAGGCAAGTCCGGTGGTCGTAGTTCTTGTTGAATGTTCCCCAATGTGCGGCCATTGTCGTCCTCCCCTTCGGATTCCGACCAACGATGACGCCCGGCGCGAGTCCTGCCATCAGGGCTGGCCCTGATGATTCCGGTCCCGCGCGCGACGAGCATTCCGGGTCATGAACTCGAGCCCGGTCGTGGCGTTGATCGTTCTGGGATTGGTGGTGACGTCGGTGGTGTTGTGGCGCCGCAGGCGCGGAAGTTCCAAGCGGGACAAGGCAGTCGTGGCCACACCGGCGATACCGAAGTTCCGGGTGGTGACACTCGGCCTGCAGGGCTCGGGCAAGACCCTGCTGCTGACCAGCGTCTACCGGCGGCTGCAGGTGCCGGGAAACCGCGGGTACTTCCTGCGAGTGCCGTACGTGCAGCTGATCGAGCTGAACAAGTGGTACCGGGAGGTCGCCAGTACCGACGACTGGCCCCGCGGCACCACGCGCGGTGAGATGCGGGAGTTCGAGTTCAGCGTTCTGACCGGCATCGGCGGCGAGGCCAAGCCGATACTGGACATCGGATACCTGGAATACCCGGGGGAGCTGCTCACCGACCCGGACGCGCCGGGATCGACCGCGCAGCAAAGCCTGCTGACCTCGGTGGCGCAGGCCGACGCGGTCGTCGCGATCATCGACGGCCTGCGTGTCCTGCAGACCTACCAGGGTGACCGGCGCGGCCGGTCGATCCTGCAGACCACCCTCGACGCCATGGTCCACTGCCTGCTGTCCACCCGGGCCCCGGTCGTCTTCGTGATCACCAAGTGGGACGTGCTCGACCAGCTGCACGCCGACGAGAACACCCGGCTGCAACTGGTGCACACGCTGCTGATGGGCATCGACGGGTTCCGCGACCTGGTGAACGTGCACAGCGCGCGGCGCATCGTCCGGCTGATCCCGGTGACCGCCGTCGGGCACGACTTCGCCGAGCTGCGCAACGGGATGATCCACAAACGCCCCGACGGCCACTTCCAGCCGGCCAATGTGGAGGTCGCGCTGGCGGCGGTGGTGCCGGACGTGCTCAACCAGGTGGAGCTGTCGCTGGACTACGCCACCCGGCAGGCGATCATGACCGAGATGCACCGGCAGACCCGGATGTCGCCGGCGGAGGCGGTGCGGTCGCTGAGCGCGTTCCTGGCCGACAAGGCAGCGAGAGTGCTCGCCTCCTCGATAGGTGGCGGTCTGATCGGTGAAGCGGGCGTGGCGTTGTTCATGGACGCCCGGGCCCGGCCCGATACGCACTACCAGCGCCGGATGGCGGCGTTGAGCGAAGCCGACCGGCAGGCCGAGGAGATCGTCCAGGCCCGGCGCCGGGTCGTGCAGGCCATGCAGGCGCAGGTGACCATGCTGGAGGCCAAACTGCCCGCATCCCGGCTGAGGAGTGAGCACTGACATGCGAACCTGGCCGTTCCTCGTCGCCCGGGGGCGCCGCAGTGGCTATCGAGTGCTGCTCGCACCGGACTTCCTGATCTCGCAGTACGGCTTTCTCGAGGACATCGCCGGATCGGGGCCGCGGACCGTCGTCACCACTGTCGGCGGCCGCAAGCTCACGGTCGTATGGTCGGAGCACACGGTCACCGGCCCCGACATCGGCACTGAAGACGCACCTCGTGACGAGCACAGCCGCCCGCTGCACCTGCTGCACGGGTTCGTCAGCCCGGACGCCGTTCAACCGTCTGAAGTGGACTTTGATCAGTCCTTACAGGCGGCATTGGACACGTATCGGCGTTTCCTGACCGACGAGGAGCAGTTCACCGTCGAGGCGTCAGCGTCCTTGCAGCCGGACAGCAGTGCCCCCGCCGGCCCGCCCTCGGTGCCACGAAAGATCTTTCCGGTTGTCCTGGTCGGACTTGCCGCCGTCGTCACCGTCGCAGTCATCACGATCATCGCTGTGACGTCGCTGACCGGCGAACAACCACCGGTTTTGTGCCCATCGACCACTGTGCCGACCGCGCCTGCCCCCGTGACGTCGGTGCCTCTGCGGCCGTCCTGTTGAGCTTTTTTGTCGGTGGGCTGGTCTAGCGTCTCCGGTATGCGGACGACAACGCTGCTGGCGCGCAGGCCCGGGTTCACGATCCGGGCCGTGACCTGCTGGGACGACCACGTGGGCTGGTCGAGTCCGGAGCCGCGGACAGGGTTCGGGTTCGTGCTGGCCAGGCGCGGGCGGTTCGGGTGGCAATCGCGCGGACAGGTGGTCGATGTCGACCCCACGGTCGGGTATGTGACCGTTCCTGGGGCAGAGGAGCGGTTCGCGCATCCGGCGGGCGGGGACGTGTGCACGTCTGTCGAGGTCGGTCCGGAGTTATGGCGTGGCGGTGCCCCGGCTGACCCGGCCCTGTACGTGGACGCGCGGCTAGAACTCGCGCATCGGCGGTTGCTGAAGGCTGTGCAGGCGCAGGATGTGGACTATGGCGTGGTCGAGGAGTTACTCGGGCTGCTGGTGATCGCCGGGAAGTCGGCCGTGCCGGCCGGGTCCCGGGACCGGATGCTGCTTGCGGCAGCACGCGAGGCGATTCAGGCAGCCGACCCCGGCGGCCTGTTACCGCTCGCCGAGCTGCTGGACGTCTCGCCGTACCGGCTGAGCCGCGCGTTCACGCGTGAACTCGGGATTTCGCTGACGCAGTACCGCAATCGCGTACGAGTCGGGCGCGCGCTCGACAGACTGGAGGCAGGGGAGCAGGACCTGGCAGGGCTCGCCGCCGACCTCGGCTTCGCAGACCAAGCACACCTGTGCCGGACCATCCGCGTACACGTGGGCCGAACACCCACGGCCGTTGCAAGAATCTTCAAGACCTGAGACGGCCGGAGGCCCAGACTTCCCGGCATGACACTGACGACAATCGTGATCGACACCGCGCGCCCCGCCGAGCTCGCCGCGTTCTACCAAACAGTGACCGGCTGGAAGATCGCCTCCAGCGGCGACGACTTCGCGTCCCTGACCGGCGGCCCAGTCCAGCTCGCCTTCCAGCACGTCGAGGGATACAACGCCGCCGGCTGGCCCGACCCAGCCAAGCACATGCACCTGGACTTCGAGGTCCCCGACATCGAGGTCGCGGAGAAGGAACTACTCGCCGCCGGCGCCACCAAACCCGAGTTCCAGCCCGGCGGTGCCGAATGGACAGTCCTGGCGGACCCCGAGGGCCACGTATTCTGCCTGATCCCAGCCGGAGAGTAGGCCGACCCTGCCACCCGCCTTCACGCACCAATCCCAGCGAAACCCGGCCCTACATAAGAAGAACAGCCCCCACCCTCTCCGGGGGGCGTCCCTGGTCCAGTCTATCGGGGAAGCAAGATCAGCAGGGTGTTTCAAGAGGTGAACCCGCGCGAAAGGGCCGTTCGCGCGGGGATCACCTGGATGGCGCAGGCGCTGGGCGTTCGGTGTGGTGTCCGAAATCCGCCAGCAAGGCGGTGTCCGGTCCGGCACAGTGGGTGTGTCAGTAACAATAGTCAGAGGTAGTGATGAATGTGTCTGATGTCGCGGTCGGGTCGCTGGGGACGCCGGTGGGGCGGCTGTATGTGGCTGTGAGCGAGGTTGGGCTGGCCGATGTGAGCTGGCTGGAGAGCCGGGCCAAGCTGCCGGTGGTTGATGAGCCGGAGCGGGTGGCGCCTGTTCTGGCGCAGCTGGCTGAGTATTTCGCCGGGAAGCGGGAGCGGTTCGACGTCGAGATCGACTGGCGGGGGACTTCCCGGGTGCAGCAGGAGGTTCTGCGCACACTTTACTCTACTGTGGACTTTGGGGCCTCGGTTACGTATGGGGAGCTTGCTGCGCGCAGTGGGACGGATGCGCCTGCGCGGGGGATCGGGGCGATCATGGGGTCTAATCCCGTTCCTGTTGTTGTGCCGTGTCATCGGGTTGTGTCGCATGACGGTTTGGGTGGGTACAGCGGGGGTACGAGGGCGAGTGGGCTTGAGGTCAAGCGGTGGTTGCTGACCATGGAGGGTGCGTTGCCGCCTACGCTTGACTGGGATCCCGCGGGCCTGCCTGAGCAGATGTTCCGGCGGGCATGATCACTGTTGGTAGTCCTTCAGGGTGATCGCGTCGGCCTTCTGGAATTGCCTGGCGACGAGCGCACGCATTGGCCAGCGGGTCATCATGGTCATCGAGAGGTTGCGCATCCGGATCATCAGCGCGCTGTTGGGCGCGAAGCCTTTCATTCCACCGGGTGGCAGGGTCTGGCATTGCTTGACATAGGGGCGCATCTCGTCGTGGTATCGGGCGAACGCTGCCTCGTGGTCGTCCGGTGTCGTGGCCAGTTCACCGGCGAGCACGTAGGCGGCGACGAGTGCCACCGCGGTACCGAGTCCGGCCAGCGGCGAGCCGCAGTATCCGGCGTCGCCGAGCAACACCGTCCGTCCTTGGTGCCACTGTCTCATGTGGACCTGACTCAGTGAGTCGAAGTAGAAGTCCCCGGCGTGCGGCATCGCGGCGAGGATCTGCGGTACCAGCCAGCCTGCCCCAGTGAACTTGGCGCGTAGGATTTCCTGCTGAGCAGCCATATCGCGCCGGTTGTAGTTCAGCGGTGGGGAGGTGAAGCTGAGCATCGCCTTGGCTGTGCCGCCGTTCTCCGGCCGAATCCCGGCGACCAGGCCGCCCGGCGCGCCGTGCATCAGGAACCAGTGGTCCAGGTTGCCCGGGTCCGGGACCGTGAAGTAGGCCATGTACCCGCCGAGGTGCCGCACGAACTCCTGCTCCGGGCCGAAGGCGAGTCGGCGCACCCCGGAGTGCAGCCCGTCCGCGCCGACCACGATGTCGAATCGCCGTACGGTACCGCTGGCGAACGTCACCTTGACGCCGTCTCCATCCTCGGTGAGCCCGGTGATCCGGTCGTCGAACACGTATTCGGTGCCGTCGTGTGTGGCGTCGTACAGGATGCGAGTCAGGTTGCCACGCATGATCTCGATCTCCGCCACCATCCCCTTGCCGTCGAACAGGTCGGCCGGCATCCTGGCGCCCCACCGGCCACGACTGTCCACATAGGCGAATCCGCGTTCGTCGACGCGCTCGGCCCGTACCGCGTCGAGAAGCCCCATCCGTTCGATCACCTCGCGCCCGGCGCCGCGCATGTCCACGGCGTGCCCGCCGGGCCGGGGCGCAGGCGCGACCTCCACGACCGTCGGAGCGAAGCCGTGCCGCCGCAGCCAGAACGCGAGCGCCGGTCCGCCGATACCGGCGCCTGAGATCAGTACCGTCCGGTTGATCATTGCTGTGCCCCCTCGACACGTACGATGTTCCACTTGTGCGTACACCGTATGTGTACTAGTCAAGCCCGCTTGGTGTACTAGTACGGTGGGAGGAGGGCCGATCGATGACTCAGCCGCCGTACCGGCGCATCGCCGATGAGATCCGGGCCCGCATCACCGCTGGCGAACTGCGGCCTGGCGACCCGGTGCCATCGGCGCGCGGCATCACCCGTGAGTGGGGCGTGGCCCTGGCCACCGCGACGAAGGTGCTCGCGACCCTGAACGCCGAGGGGGTGACCCGGTCGCTGCCGGGGCGGGGCACGGTAGTCGCCGGCCCGGCTGTACCCGCCCGGCCGACCGGTGTTCCGGTGAGCGTCACGCGCCGGAACGAGGGCGACCCCGACTTGACCAGAGAGCGGATCGTGGCGGCAGCCATCCGGATCGCCGACGCCGAAGGCCTGGCGCAGTTGTCCATGCGGCGCATCGCGACCGAACTGGGTGCGGCCCCGATGTCCCTCTACCGTCACGTCAACAGCAAGGACGAGTTGCTGGTGTCCATGATGGACAGTGCGTTCGGCGAGGACCCCCTGCCGGTCCGGCCGCCCAAGGGCTGGCGGGCCCAGCTGGAACTGTGCTCCCGTGTGCAGTGGCAAGGGTTCCGCCGCCACCCGTGGCTCGCCGTGGCCCTGTCGGTCACCCGCCCGCAGCTGATCCTCAGCGGGATGCGGCACACCGAGTGGGCGCTGCGTGCGCTGGACGGGCTGGGCCTGACGATCCAGGAGATGATGTACATCCACACGACACTGTTCAGCCAGGTGCGCGGCCTGGCCCTCACCTTCGAGGCCGAGGCCCAGGCCGAGCAGGACTCGGGGCTCACGAGCGACGAGTGGATGCAGACCCTGGAGCCCGGCTTTCGTGTCATGGTCGGCACCGGCGACTTTCCGTTGCTGAATCGGGCGGTCGCCAGCGATATGGAGCTGGACCTGGATGGGTTGTTCGAGTTCGGCATGGGCCGCCTGCTGGACGGAGTGGAGCGGCACCTGGCCGACCGGCGACCCGGCTCCGCGCGCTGATTCCTTTCGAGAGAGCTTTATTTAGTACGCGAACTAACTGAACTCCTTTTTTCACAACGGAAACTTGTCGTTGACATCGCGGGGTGGCCGGGTCACACTCGGGCCTGGGAGAGCGCTCTCTCGCCTGGATGCCGGACCACGCCCGCCGCCGGCGCCGGCCCGATCCGCCGTGCCCTTCCCTGCCCGCACGGGCCGATCTCGGAAGGAGACCCGTGACTCCCGGTCCCACAGCGACTTTCACGCGCCCGAAATACTTGTTCGCCGCCGCGGTGCTGTTCGCGGCCATGCTGGCGGTCGGGCCGATGGCGGGCCTCGGCGACGCTGCCCCGCCGGTCGATCCCGCCGACTACCAACAGGTGACGCTGGCCAAGGGCGAGCCGGAGATGGGCGAGCCCATGTCCATGACGGTGCTGCCCGATCGCACCGTGCTGCACACGGCCAGAAACGGCACGATCCGCGCCACCGACGCCGCCGGCAACACCAGGGTGATCGGGAACATCCCGGTCTACACCCACGACGAGGAAGGCATGCAGGGCATCGCCGCGGACCCTGCCTTCGTCAGCAACCGGTTCGTCTTCCTGTTCCACGCCCCGCCACTGACCACACCGGCCGGTGACGCTCCCGTGCAGGGCACCGCTGCCGACTTCGCCCGGTTCAACGGCGTCAACCGGCTTGTGCGCTACCAGTTGAACGCCGATCTCACGATCGACATGGGCAGCGCCCGCACCATTCTTGAAGTCGCCACGAGCCGTGGTCTGTGCTGTCACGTCGGCGGGGACATCGACTTCGACGCGGCGGGCAACCTGTATCTGACCACAGGCGACGACTCGAATCCGTTCGCCGACGGCTACGCGCCGCTGGACGACCGGCCCAACCGCAACCCTGCGCTGGACTCCCAGCGCAGTGCCGCGAACAGCAATGACCTGCGCGGCAAGATCCTGCGTATCCGGGTCAACGCCGACGGTTCGTACTCGATCCCATCGGGCAACATGTTCGCGCCCGGCACCGCGAACACACGGCCCGAGATCTACGCGATGGGCTTCCGCAATCCGTACCGGATGAATGTCGACAAGGCCACCGGCATCGTCTACCTGGGAGACTACGGTCCGGACGCCGGCACGACCACCAGTCGCGGGCCGAGCGGCCAGGTCGAGTTCAACCGGGTCACCGGGCCGGGCTTCTACGGCTGGCCCTACTGCACAGGCTCGAACACCCCGACCGAGACGTACGCACAGTTCAACTACGACACCAACACCGCTGGTGCGAAGTACGACTGCGCGGGCGGCCCCACCAACAACTCCCGCAACAACACCGGCATCAAGCAGTTGCCCGCGCCGTCACCGGCGTGGATCAAGTACGCCGGTGACAGTGGTTCGCCGCCGGAGTTCGGCGGCGGCTCGGAATCGCCGATGGGCGCGCCGGTCTACCGGTTCGACCCGAACCTCAACTCGGCGGTGAAGTTCCCGCAGTCGTTGGACGGGCACGTGTTCGCGACCGAGTTCGGTCGCCGCTGGATCAAGGACATCGAGGTACTGGCCAACGGAAACCGTGGCACGATCCAGCCGTTCCCGTGGTCCGGCACGCAGGTCATGGACGCGCAGTTCGGACCGGACGGCGCACTGTACGTTCTGGACTACGGCACAGGATGGTTCAACGGGGACGCGAACTCCGCCGTCTACCGCATCGAATACCGCCCGTCCGGTGGCCGGGCACCGATCGCCGCGGCGAGTGCGAACCGCACGTCCGGTGCGGCGCCGCTGGCCGTCACGTTCTCGTCAGCCGGAACGTCCGATCCGGACGGCGGACCGTTGACCTACCGCTGGACATTCGGTGACGGCGGCACATCGACAGCCGCGAACCCGTCGTACACCTACAACACCAACGGCAGTTACACGGCAACGCTGACGGTCACCGACAACACAGGTCTGACCGCGAGCGCGAGCGTGCCCATCAACATCGGGAACACCGCGCCGACAGTGGTGGTCGAGTTGCCTGCCAACGGCCAGGTGTTCAACTTCGGTGACACCGTCCCGTTCCGGATCCGGGTGACCGACCCCGAGGACGGCACGATCGACTGCAACCGGGTCAAGATGACCTACATCCTGGGCCACGACAGCCACGGTCACGCGATCACGTCGCAAAATGGTTGCACCGGAAGCATTGCGACACCGTTGGACGGTGAACACGACACATCCGCGAACCTGTTCGGCGTCTGGGACGCGGAGTACACCGACAACGGTGGCGGAGGCCAGCCACCGATCACAACCCACGCCCAGTCGGTGACGCAGCCGAGGACCCGCCAGGCCGAGCACTTCAAGACCATGCAGGGCGTCGGGATCATCGACAAGCCTGCCGCGAACGGCGGCCGGACCATCGGCAACATCGAGAACGGCGACTGGGTGTCGTTCGATCCCTATGTGCTGCAAGGTATTCCGAGCATGACGGCCCGGGTTTCCTCCGGCGGTGCCGGAGGTACGCTGCAGGTCCGGGCGGGTTCGCAGACCGGCACGCTGCTCGGATCGGTCGCGGTGGCCAACACCGGCAGCTGGGAGACTTTCGTCAACGTGACGGCGAATCTGTCCGGCATCCCGGCCGGGACCACGAAGTTGTTCCTGGTCTTCACAGGTGGTGCGGGTGCGCTCTTCGATGTGGACCAGTTCACGCTGGGCGGGTCCGGCCCGCCGCAGCCTGGACTGCTGTCCGCGGGCCGCCCGGTGACCGCGTCTTCCTCGGAGAACGCGACCTACGGCCCAGGCAACGTGACCGACGGCAACACCGCCACGCGTTGGTCGTCGCAGTTCGCCGACCCGCAGTGGGTGTCGATCGATCTCGGCCAGACCCGGTCGGTCTCCCGAGTACGGCTGAACTGGGAGGCGGCGTACGGCCGGGCGTACCGGATCGAGGTGTCCACCAACGGAAGTACGTGGAACGGCGTGTACTCCACCACGACCGGCGACGGCGGGATCGACGATATCGGCTTTGCCGCGGCAGAAGCCAGATATGTCCGGGTCAATGGGACCGCCCGGGCCACAGCATGGGGATACTCTTTGTGGGAGATGGAGGTTTACGGTGTATAACACGATACGGAGGACGTCTCTTGCTATCGCTGTTGCATTGTCCCTTGTTTTCTCACTCATGACCGGCGTCAGCCAGGCGGCCGACCCGCCGTACCGGATCATGGTCTTCTCCAAGACAGCCGGATTCCGGCACGACTCGATTCCCGCGGGCATCCAGGCACTGCAGGAACTGGGTGCGGCCAACAGCTTCACGGTCGACGCCACCGAGGACGCAAACGCTTTCACCACGGCCAATCTCGCCAACTACAAAGCCGTGGTGTTCCTCAGCACCACCGGTGACGTGCTGAACGCCACCCAGCAGACCGCGTTCGAGTCGTACATCGCCGGTGGCGGCGGCTATGTTGGTGTCCACGCGGCCGCGGACACCGAGTACGGCTGGCCGTTCTATGGCGGCCTTGTCGGCGCGTACTTCCACTCGCATCCGCAGATTCAGCAGGTGACCGTGCGCGTGGACGACCGGACGCACCCGTCCACTTCGCATCTGCCGGTGGCATGGGTCCGGACAGATGAGCTGTACAACTACCAGACCAACCCGCGTGGCGGCGCCAGGATCCTGGCCAGACTTGACGAATCCACGTACTCCGGCGGCAACATGGGCGCCGACCACCCGATCATCTGGTGCCAGAACTACCGTGGCGGCCGATCCTGGTACACCGGCCTCGGTCACACGCAGCAGTCCTACGCCGAGGCGAACTTCCGGAACTCGCTGCTGGGCGGCATTCGCTGGGTCGCAGGCATGGTTCCGGGCGACTGCAGCCCGGATACCCAGCCTGGCCCGGTGCTGTTGTCACGCGGCCGTCCGGCGACGGCGTCCACGGTCGAGAACGCGTCGTACGGCGCGGGAAACGCGGTCGACGGCAACACCGGCAGCCGTTGGTCGTCGCAGTTCGCCGACCCGCAGTGGTTGTCGGTCGACCTGGGCCAGAACCGCCAGGTTTCCCGGGTCCGGCTGCAGTGGGAGGCCGCGTACGGCCGGGCGTACCGGATCGAGGTGTCCGCCAACGGATCCAGCTGGTCCACAGTGAACACCCAGACCGCGAGTGACGGCGGTGTGGACGACATCTCGTTCACCGCGACGACCGCTCGTTACGTCCGCATGTACGGCACAGCCCGTGCCACGGCGTGGGGCTATTCGTTGTTCGAGTTCGACGTCTACGGGACCTGATCTGCCAGACCGAGACCATCGGTGACCTGTCTCTGCCAGTACGGGTCACCGATGACCCCGGTTGCCCGGCGCATCGGCAGCGCCTCCTCGTAGAGCCGGAGGGCTCGTTCTTGTTCACCGCGTCCTGCGGCGACGAGGGCGAGCCCTTCGATCGCGTTCGGCAGGTTGTGCGGATATTTCGAGTTGGTGTGCAGCACTTCCCGGAAGACGTTCTCGGCGACGTCCAGGTCACCTTTGCGCAGTGCGATCCCGCCGAGCACGTTGAGTGCCTCGGCGGCCTTGTTCACCGATTCGAGCCGCCGGCAGATCGCGAGGCTTTCCTGAGCCAGCACCCAGGCCTGCTCCTGGTCGCCGTCCAGCGACAACGACCAGGCCAGGTGTGCCAGGCAGGTCGCGGTCGCGAACGGCTGATCAAGGTCACGGACCGTCTCGACGCACTCGGTCCGGTGCCGCAGGGCCAGATCCAGTTCACCGGCCATCTGCTGCACGCACGCCAACGTGGTCAGGCAGTTGGTGATCAGCCCGGGGTCCGCCAGATCACGGGCGATGGCCAGGCTTTGGTGCGCGTGTTCGATCCCCTCGGTGAAGTCGCCCTGGAATCCGGCGAACCACCCCGCCCGGTCGAGTGCAGCGCAGCGGTGCCGGGGTTCGCCTTGCGGCTGGTCAAGCGCTTCCCGCAATACTTTCCGGGCATCGGCCAGGAAACCCAGATTGGCGTGTGCGACGGCCAGGGCTGTCGAGAGCAGCACGTGCCGCTCGTCGTACCTGGTCCCGGTCCATTCGCAGACGACCCGCAAAGTACTGGCCTGTGTCGCCGCCAGTCTGCGGATCTCGCGTGGCACCGACATTGGTGTCGTGACGAACGCTTCGGCCATACCGGCGAGCCAGCTGGCGAGCGCTTCATAGGCGCTGTCGGTCTCCTCAGCGTCTGTCAGTCGCTGCATGGCATAGAGCCGGATCGACTCGAGCAACCGGAAGCGTGCGCCTGTGAGCAGGGATTTGGCCTGCAGGCGGGAGATCATGTCGAGCGTCGTGTCGGTGTCCAGGCCACAGACCGCGGTGGCCGCTTCCAGGTCGAAGCCACCGACGAACACCGCGAGCCGGCGTAACGCGCGTTGTTCGCCTGGCGCCAGCAGTTCGTAGCTCCAGTCGATCGCCTCACGCAGGCTCCGCTGCCGGTTGGGCCTGGTCCGGCCGCCCATGACCAACAGGTCGAACCGGCTGTCCAGCCGGGCGCAGATCTCACCGGCCGACAGCACCGGGACCCAGCGGGCGGCCAGCTCGATCGCCAGCGGGATGCCGTCCAGCCGGGTGCACATGGCCGCGACCGCGTGCGCTTCGGCGGCCGGAAGCTTGTAGTCGGGCAACATCTCTTTCGCGCGTTCGACGAACAGCCGCACGGAGTCCGCACGCCGTAACGCGTTCACACTGGCGTCCTTGCCGTCATCCGGAACACCCAGGCCATCGATCCGGACGGTCACCTCGCCGGTGATTCGCAGGGCTTCCCGGCTGGTGGCGAGAATTCGCATGCTGGGGCACCGCGACAACAGGGTGTCGGCGAGTTTGGCGCACGCGTCGAGCAGATGCTCGCAGTTGTCCAGCACCACCAGGACACGCATGGTCCGCAGTGTCGCGACGATCGTCTCGAGGATCGGTTCGTCGCTGTGCTCGGTCAGCCCGGCCGCGGCCGCCACTGTCTGCGCAAGCAGTTGCTCGTCGGTCACCGATCCCAGTTCCACCAACAGGACCCGGTCGGTGTCGGCTCGTTGCACCCGGCCGGCCGCGGCGATCGCCAGACGCGTTTTGCCCGCGCCCGCGCTGCCGGTCAACGTAAGCAGCCGATGTCTGCGCATCAGCCGCTCGAGCTTGATCAGTTCGTGCTGCCTGCCGACGAAACTGTCCCGCTCAGCGGGAAGGTTGCTGACGATCCGGCTGCTGGGCGGCGCTGGTTTGTCCACCGCCTGCGCCATTCTGGCGCGATAGGCCCGTTGTCGGCACGCGTTTGAGCAATAGGCGCGTACTGCCCTTTCCGGCAGGGCGCTCTGACACACCGCGCACCGGGCAACCACAACAAACGAACGTAACAGCTCGGATGTTCGCACACCAGGTTCGCGTTACGCCGCGTTACGCCGGCCTTTACGACCGCCGGGACCGCTCGGCACTCTGGCGGAGTCACCCGGCGATCTGGAAGGACTGGAATGCGGGCCGTGTCCACCGACTGCGAAGTGCGGTCTTATCCCTTTTCGGAAGCACATCGCCTTGACCTCGACCCGATCTACGACCACATCCGGGAGCACGAACCGTTGTGCCGGGTGCGGTTGCCGTACGGCGGCGACGCGTGGCTCGTGACACGGCACGAAGACGTGCGTGCGGTGCTGGTCGATCCGCGTTTCAGTCGTGCGGCGGGTCTGGGACGGGAAGAACCGCGTGCCTCCGTGGCCACGCCGCCGCGCGGCATGATGGACATGGACCCGCCCGATCTCACGCGGCTTCGCAAGCTCGTCACCGGCGCTTTCACCGCGCGGCGCGTGGAACGGTTGCGGACAAGGGCTTTGGCCATCGCCACCGAGCTGGTGGACCGGATGATCGAAACAGGGTCACCGGGCGACCTGGTCACGGATTTCGCGCGGACGTTGCCGATCACCATGATCTGTGAGCTGCTCGGGATTCCGGTGAGCGACCGCAAGGACTTCCGGGCCTGGGCGGGTGCGTTCGTGTCGGGGGAGTCGTTGACCGCCGAGCAGCGCAACGAGGGCCTCGGCAACCTGATGGGCTACATGGCCGAGCTGGTCCGCAAACGCCGCGAGACGCCGTCCGACGATCTGCTGGGCGCGCTCGTCGCCGCCCGGGACGGGCACGGCAGGCTCACCGAGGAGGAGCTGCTGTTGCTGGCAGTGGGCCTGCTCTCGGCCGGCTACGAGACGACCGCCAACCAGATCCCGATCTTCACCTACGTTCTGCTCACCCACCCTGACCAGCTCCGGCTCTTGCTGGCGGAGCCTTCGCTGGTGCCGTCCGCGGTCGAGGAACTGATGCGGTACGTGCCGCTGGCCGCGACGGTCGGCATTCCGCGGTGGGCCGTGGCGGACGTGCAGCTGTCCGGCGGCACGGTGCTGGCCGGAGAACCGATCTACGCCGACCGCACGGCCGCCAACCGTGATCCGCGTGTGTTCACCGACCCGCACAAGATCGACATCACCCGGCAGCCCAATGCGCACATCGGTTTCGGCCACGGCATCCACCACTGCCTGGGCGCGCAGCTGGCCCGGCTGGAACTGCAGGTGTCGCTGAGCGTTCTGCTGGACCGCTTGCCCGGCTTGAGTCTGGCGATCGATGAGCAGGACCTGGTCTGGCGCAAGGGCGTCACCCTGCGCGGGCTGACGGCGTTACCGCTGGCGTGGAAGGAGCAGGCGTGACCCAGCAGTTCCCGTTCGACGAACCGTTGTCCTTCGACCCGGTGCCAAGGCTTGTCGAGATGCAGGCGGTCGATCCGGTGCCGTGGGTACGGATTCCCACCGGGCACGATGTCCGGCTGGCAACCCGGTACGACGATGTCCGCCGGGCGCTGAGTGATTCGATGATGAGCCGTGAGGCCTGTGTCGCACCGGGCGCGCCGACGCTCGTTCCCGGCGCGATGTCACCGGACATTCTGTCCAATATGGACCCGCCACGGCACACCCGGTTGCGGCGGCTGGTGTCCAAGGCGTTCACCGCGCGGACTGTGGAGCGGTTCCGGCCGCGGGCCGAGCTGGTGGTCGACGAGCTGCTGGACGACATGGTGATCAAGGGGGCACCCGCGGACCTGGTGGCCTGCCTGGCCAATCCACTGCCCGCGGTGGTGATCTGTGAGCTGCTGGGCATCCCGGCGGGCGAACGCGAACCGCTCTACGCCTGGCTGCACGCCGCTGTCAACCAGCACGGCGACGACGAACTCGACCAGCTCACCGGGCACGCGGCCGGATATCTGCTCGACCTGATCGGGCGCAAACGCCAGGACCCGGGTGACGACCTGCTCACGGCGCTGGTCGAGGTCAGCGACCAGGGCGACCGGCTGACCGAGCCCGAACTGCTGATGACCATGCTCTCGCTGTTCGGCGCGGGCCAGGAGACCACGTCGAGCCAGCTGACGAAGTCGGTCTATGTGCTGCTCAGCAGGTATCCGGAGCAGTGGGACCGGCTCGTGGCCGACCCCGGCCTTGTGTCACAGGCGGTCGAGGAGCTGCTGCGGTTCGTCGGTCTGGGGCACGCGGCGTTCCCGCGGGTGGCCACGACGGACACCACGTTCTCGGGCGTCGCCGTGCCGTCCGGGTCGGTGATATTCCCGGTGCTGAACGTCGCCAACCGGGATCCCGCGGTGTTCCCAGACCCCAACAGGCTCGACATCACCCGGGCGGACGCCGGGCTGCACCTGTCGTTCGGCCGGGGCATCCACTTCTGCCTGGGCGCACCACTGGCCCGGCTCGAACTGTGCACCGCCCTGCGGGCACTGGTGACCATGTTCCCCACGCTCCGGCTGGCGGAGCAGGACCAGGAACCGGACTGGGACACCCAGACCGTCTCCTGTGGACTGAAGACGCTGCCGGTCACGTGGTGACCCCGGTCAGCCCCCGTGGCAGGGACGAGGGCTGACCGGGTGTTTTCTCCTAGGCGCCCTGAACCGAGTTGTAGAGGTTCTGGGCGTCGGTGCCGAAGTACGGGCCGAACATCCAGTTGGCGAAGAAGTTGTACTTGAAGCTGTTCACCGAGTTCAGCGTGCCGGTGCCGGCGGCCTCGTTGAAGTTGAGGAACCAGGGGCCGCCGCTGGAGCCGCCGGTCTGGTTGCACGTCATGCCGATACCCTTGGACAGCAGGAAGTCATTGAACACCGTGCCGCTGCAGTAGATCATCTTCGTGCCGTCGTAGGGTGCCGCGGCCGACCAGCCGAACGAGTACATGTTCTGGCCGCGGGCCTGGTTGAACGCGATGCCTTGGGAACCGGTGACATCGGTCAAGCTCTTGCCGCCCAGTTGGTTGACCACAGCAGCGCCGACATCGAAGTTGATGTCCTCACTGGCCACCCACTGCGGAGTGGCGTGCGTGCTCTTCGCGGTCCACGTGCCCAGGGGAGCGTTTCCGTTGTTGTAGGCGGGAACGAACGCCCAGTTGGTGTGGAACGCGCCGCCCAGCTTCACACAGTGGCCGGCCGTGATGACTGTGCTCTTGTTGGCACTCGTCACGGCGTTACCGCTGCAGGAGGCCGTCCGGCCTTGGTAGGTGAAGAAAACGCGGCCGGCGGTGTTGACGACCGCGCCGCCGCCGGTCCATGCCGCGCCGCCGTTGGGGAACGACTGGATCCCCACGCCGCCCGGGACCACGGCAGGCAGGCCGCGGGCCACGTCCTTCAGGGCTTTCGGCGCCACGTTGATCAGATCGAGCGGTTTGGCCGAACGCATCCGTTCCGGCGTCCAGAACGCCGTTACGGCCCTCGCTGCGTCAGCGGTTGTCGCCGCTCGATGTGTGGTCGCGCTCTCCGCTTGCGCGGGTGTGGCGAACGCGGCCACCGCCAATCCGGTCACGGCTAAAACGAGTATCCGTCGCATCGCTAGCTCTTTCCGGTGGAGAAGCAGGGTTACCGGAAAGTAACTCGCGACAGAGCTGAGCACCAGACTCCATCGGTAGTTAGTTGGAAGATGTCATCCCAAGTCACGTAGCCATTGCTCGACGCCCGCGACGTGCACAGTTGCCCACGAGCGGGCCAGTTCGGGCTGCCGTGCCTCAAGGGCGGCGACGATCGCGCGGTGCTCGGCCACAGTCCGGTCGACGGCCCCGCCCTGCGAGATGCCGCGCCAGATGCGGACCCGGACGGTCGGGCCGGCGAGCGTGTCCATCAGCTGCGCGAGGTACGAGTTACCGGCCGCGGCGACGATCCGGCGGTGGAACTGCAGGTCGTGCTCGACCAGTTCCTCCACCGACCCGGCCTGTTCGGTCGCGTCGCACAGCTTGCGCAGTTCCTCGATGTCCTCTTCGGTCACCACGAGCGCGGCCGACGCGGTGGCGGCCGGTTCCAGGATGCGGCGGACCTCCAGCATCTCCAGCACGGACTCTTCGCTGCGGTGCAGATCCAGCACGAACGACAACGCGCCGAGCAGTTCGCCCGCACGCAGGCTGGAGACGTACGTGCCGTCGCCCTGACGCACATCCAGGACCCTGACCAGCGACAACGCGCGCACAGCCTCCCGCAGCGAGTTACGCGACAAGCCGAGGCGATCGGCCAGATCCGCCTCCCGCGGCAGCCGGTCGCCCGGCTTCAGCTCGCCGGACATGATCATTTCCCGGACCCGCAGTATCGCGTCGTCGGTTACCGCCACGGCTACCCCTCGCTAGACATCGGATGTCTCGCTGTCCAGTATGCGGTACCCGACTTGCATTTCGCCGTAAGAACCACCTACGAAGACGCACCGATCTCGGTCGCAACCGGATGACGCGGCTCGTAAAGGCCCATTTTGCCGCCCCCGGGCAGCTCGAACTCGGTCAGCAGGCCCCAGCCCTGATCGCTGATGCCCTGGGTGAATACGACGCCCTTGGCCTTCAGTTCGGCGACTGTCGCGTTGATGTCGTCGCACATCAGGTACAGCTCCTGCGTACCGTCGCCGTCGGTGGGGTGCGCGGCGACTTCGGCCGGGGGAGCCTTGAAGATCAGCCAGCCGCCACCCGCGTCCACCGACGGCCACTCGAGCACATCGCGGAAGAAGGCCCGCGTCTGCTCGGCCTCTCGCGTGTAAACGATCGCGTGCATGCCGGTGATCATTCGGGGACCGTAGCACTGTCGACATGGCGGACGCTCGTGAAAGGGAGAACATGAGGCTTGGAGTTTTCCTGCTGTCCGGTCGTTTCCCTGGGCAGTCGGACCGTGACGCTTTGCGGCGTGCGTCCGACGCGGTGGTGTGGGCCGAACAGGCGGGATTCGACGACGCCTGGATGGCCGAGCACCATTTCATGTCCTACGGCGTCTGCCCGTCGGCGATCACCTTCGCCGCACATGCCTTGGGGCGTACCGAAAGAATCACGGTCGGCACCGCGGTCAGCGTACTGTCCACAACGCACCCGGTGATGCTCGCCGAGCAGGTGACCATGCTGGATCAGATGTCCGGTGGCAGATTCCACTTGGGAGTAGGGCGCGGCGGGCCGTGGCGAGACCTCGAGGTGTTCGGCACCGGCCTGGACAGGTGGGAACACGGTTTCGCCGAGAGTCTCGACCTGCTGCTGGACTGCCTGACGTCGCCGGTGGTCGGCAGTACAGGCCGGTTCGAGTTCCGTGAAGTCCCGATGGTTCCCCAGCCGGTCGCGCGCCCGCGTGTGACCGTGGCCTGCACGTCGAAGGGCACAGTCGCGCTTGCCGCACAGCGTGGACTGCCGATGTTGCTGGGCATGGACCTCGGCAACGCGGACAAAGCCGCGATGATCAAGGCCTACCAGGAGGCAGGCGGCGGGCCTGCACCACACGTCGGCGCTGCCTTGGCACATGTTGCCAACACCCGTGAGCAGGCGGTTTCCGAGTTGCGTGCCGCCATGCCGGGCTGGCTCGGCCCGGGTATCGCCGGTTATGTGCCAGTGGATGCCCGGCCTCGGCGGCATCGCGACCCGGTCGGGTACATGGAGAAACTGCTCGGGATCAGTCCGGTGGGCACGCCCGAGCAATGCGGAGAGTGGTTGAGGGGCAATACTTCCGGCCTTGAGCACTACATTCTGATGGTGGACGGGTGCGGCGATCCCCAGATCACCCGCCGCACCATCGAACGGCTGGGCGCCTACTTGACCGGCAGTTCCGCCTCCCCGGATTTTTGATGTCTGGTCGCGTTGGGTTGGCGCGGTTCAGCTCGGTGCGTACCGATGGCTGGCTTGCGTCACGTTCCCCTGAGGTGCGGTTGGGAGCACTGGACCTGATCTCGATCCCGAGGTTGACACAAGCCAGGCGACCGGCCACCGCCCGGCTCCCCACCGAGCAGCGACCTTTTCACCGAACGCTGGTCCTGACACGAAAGTCCGGCCGCGGTCAGCCGATCGGGGTCGAGGTGCAGGCGTTGCCGTTGCTGCCACCGTATTTGGTGAAGGAGCCGTTGGTGTTCTTGCGCCAGAAGGTCACGCAGAGCAGCGAGCCGCGCGGGAAAGACGCGTTGACATCGAAGGTGTGGTCCGCGTCCCGGTTGGTGGGGCCGGTCTTCTTGTAGCTGCCGGGTCCGAAGATCTCGAAGAAACCGATCTCTCCGGTCACATTCGTGTTCCGCCAGGCTACGATCTGCCCGACGCTGTTGCCGGTTCCGTAGGTGGTGTTGCACAGCGTCTGCCCCATGGCACAGGCACCTTCCTTCGCGAGGACGCCGCTCGTGCTCGCCGCCGCTGGTGTGGCCAGCACCGCCGCCGCGGCGATGGCGGCAATCCCAGATGCAACTCCCCTGTGGACTGTCCGTCGAACAAGCCTCATGAGTCCCTCCTCCGGTCAGCGCGGTATCCGGCTGTCCCGGAACCGGCGCCTGGCGACGGTAGAAGGTGTCCCTTGATGTTTTCTTGCGATCTTGCCCCGGTCCGCTGGCTTCGGAAGATCATGAACAGCACGATCGCGCCCACAACAGTGACCAGCGAGTACGCCGTGATCGAGCACCCAGCCAGACGGCGAGCGCCGCTACAGGCCTACTCTGGCGGATGTCTGCTTGAAAGGGAGCCGCCATGCACGACGACATCGAGGACGACGCCGACACCGGCGTGCTGGACCCCGAGGACACTTTGGACGATCGCAACCCGTACGACGAGGGCTACTCGCCGCCCGAGCGGGCTCGTGCTATCGAAGGCTTCGGCACCACCGCACGCGAAGTGGCCGAAGGCGAGGACCTTGGGCACAGACTGGCCCGTGAGGTCCCTGACCTGTTCGACAACGAATCCGACGACGGTCTTGGCGACTCCGAGGACACCGACGGTGAGCTGATCGACGACGAGGTTGGCGACTTCCGCGCGGGCCGCCTGGTCGCCACCAACGAAGGCTTCGGCGCCGACACCGATGCCGAGCTCTACGCGTCCGACGTGGGCATAGACGGCGGCGCGGCCTCAGCAGAAGAGGCCGCGGTGCACGTCGTCAACCCCAGGGACTACTGAGCGACGGGCCGAGGGACTCGCCCTCGGCCCGTCGTCACGGCCTGATCTCCGGCGCCTGGAGGATGATGGTGCCACCGGTCGGGAAGTTCACGTTCGAGCGGTTCGGCTTCCAGGCCCAGGGACCGTACTCCCGCGAGCAGGAAACCCTGCAGTAGTCGACAACGACCCGGTATTGCTTGTCGACGTCGCACTTCGCCCACGCCCAGGTGTGCCCGTCGGTGTCGACCGAGCAACTCCCCAGCGCGTCGACCGGACTGGCCACCGCAGCCGACGTCCCCGTCAGACTGAACGCCGCCAGCGCGACGCCCGACGCGGCCAGTACACGCTTGAATCCCCGCATGCTCATCCCTCCTGTAGTCGCCAACCACCCAGCTGTCGCTTGATCCTGGCAAAGGCTGGCGGCTTATGTGGGCAACTCGTTGGGGATTCACGCCCGGCTGAAACCTCGCGAAACGGCGGCCGGTCCGCGACGCGCTGCGAAAGTAGCCGGATTCAGCCCATGGTCTGGTGCACGAAGCACCAGCGCCAGGTCTCACCGGGTTCGAACGACCGGATCACCGGGTGCCCGGACTCGGCGGCGTGCTTGCTGGCGTGTTTGGCCGGTGAGGAGTCGCAGCAACCCACCTTGCCGCACGCCAGGCACAGCCGCAGGTGCACCCAGCGGCCGCCGGTGGCCAGGCAGTCCTCACAGCCTTCCTGGGTACTGGGGGCCGGGTCAGGGCCGAGGGAGGCGATGTCCGGGCAAGCGGGCGAGGTCACAGGGCGCTCCTTCGCGTGTGGTTGTCAGCAGCAGCGAAAGTACGCCTTGCCGCGAACTGGTGCTTGGATATGGACATGACATCAGCCGCACGGCCCTCCATCCTCACTGTGGATGACGACCCGAGCGTGTCCCGGGCAGTGGCGCGCGACCTGCGCAGGCAGTACGGCGAGGACTACCGGATCGTCCGGGCGGAGTCCGGCCCGCAGGCGCTGGAGGCGTTGCGGGAGATCAAACTGCGCGGCGAGGAGGTCGCCGCGCTGCTCGCGGACTACCGGATGCCGCAGATGAGCGGGATCGAGTTCCTGGAGGAGGCGATGGACCTCTTCCCGGCCGCCAAGCGCGTGCTGCTGACCGCGTACGCCGACACGGACGCCGCGATCCAGGCGATCAACGTCGTGGATCTGGACCACTACCTGCTCAAGCCGTGGGACCCGCCGCAGGAGAAGCTCTACCCGGTGCTCGACGACCTGCTGCTGGCCTGGCAGCAGTCCGACCGCCAGCCGGTGCAGCAGGTCCGGGTGATCGGGCACCGCTGGTCGGCGCGCTCGTACGAGGTCCGGGACTTCCTGGCCCGCAACAATGTCCCGTTCCGGTGGTACGAGCTGGACGACGGCGAGTGCGAAGCCAAGCGCCTGCTCGGCGCGGCCGGCCACGACGGCGCCGACCTGCCGGTCGTGGTGACGGCCGAAGGTGAGGCGCTGGTGCAGCCCACGGACGCCGAACTGGCCGCCAAGGTGGGCCTGAGCACGACCCCGGCGTGCGACTTCTACGACCTGATCGTCATCGGCGGCGGCCCGGCAGGCCTGGGCGCGGCGGTGTACGGCGGCTCGGAAGGCCTGCGCACAGTGCTCGTGGAGCGGCTGGCCACCGGCGGGCAGGCAGGCACCAGCAGCAGGATCGAGAACTACCTCGGCTTCCCGGAAGGCGTCTCCGGCGGCCAGTTGACCGAGCGCGCCCGCAGGCAGGCGCAGAAGTTCCACGTCGAGATGCTCACCGCACGGCACGTGGTGTCGCTGGAGCCACGCGGCTCGGCCCGAGTTGTCCGGTTCGACGACGGCTCGGAGCTGTCGGCGCACACGGTGATCCTGGCGACGGGTGTCTCGTACCGGACGCTCGACGCGCCAGGGCTCGGCGATCTGACGGGCCGGGGCGTCTACTACGGCGCCTCGACGACGGAAGGCCCGAACTGTGAGGGGCAGGACGTCTACCTCGTCGGCGGCGCCAACTCCGCGGGCCAGGCAGCGATGTACTTCGCCAGGCACGCTCGTAAGGTCTTCCTGGTGGTTCGTGGCGACTCGCTCGTCCACACGATGTCGCGCTATCTGATCGACCAGATCGCCGCCCAGCCCAAGATCGAGGTGCTCACGTGCACCGAGGTGGCCGAGGGCGCGGGTGAGGACCACCTGGAGACGTTGACGTTGCGGCACAACAAGAGCGGTGAGACGACCACGGTGCCGGCGTCCTGGTTGTTCGCCTTCATCGGCGCCGCGCCACGCACGGACTGGCTGGCCGGAACGCTGCTGTGCGACGAGCGCGGCTTCGTGCTCGCCGGGCCGGACCTCGTCCCCGAGGGTGGCCGGCCCGCGGGCTGGGAGTTGGACCGTCCGCCGTACCACCTGGAGACCAGCGTGCCCGGAGTTTTTGTTGCGGGCGATGTGCGCGCAGACTCAGTGAAGCGGGTGGCTTCAGCGGTCGGTGAGGGCGCGATGGCCGTCACGCTCGTGCACAGGTACCTGGAGAAATCATGACCGTCGAAAAGCTGACTGCTGACGAGCTCCGCGAGCTGTTCCTGTTCGAGCATCTCGACGACGACCAGCTGGCGTGGCTCGTCGAGCATGGCCAGGTCGAGCACCGCAAGGCCGGTACGCCCGTGCTCGTCGAAGGCGACCCCGCGACCTGCTTCTTCCTGCTGTTGGAAGGCACCGTCGCGCTCAGCCGCACCATCGGTGGCGAGCGCGTCGAGACCAACAGGACGGATCACCGCGGGTCCTATTTCGGCGCCACGCAGTCGTATTTCCGGGCGGACGTCGGCCCGAAGACGACCTATGGGGTCACCGTCGACTCGATCACCGACACCCGGATGTTCCAGCTGCCGTCCGAGGAGTTCGGGCCGGCCATCCGGGAGTGGTTCCCGATGGCCATGCACCTGCTGGAAGGCCTGTATCTGGGCATGCAGACCAACAACCGGGTGGTCAACCAGCGGGAACGCCTGCTCGCCCTGGGGTCGCTGTCGGCCGGTCTGACCCACGAACTCAACAACCCCGCTGCGGCCGCCGTCCGGGCGACGGCCGCGTTGCGGGAGCGTGTGGCCGGGATGCGGCACAAGCTCGCGATGCTGGCCAGTGGCGCGCTCGACCCGGAGGCCTTGCCGGGTCTGGTGAAGCTGCAGGAGAACGCGGTCGAGCGGGTGGCCAAGGCGCCGAAGCTCGGGCCGATGGAGACCAGCGACCGCGAGGACGAGGTCAGCGACTGGCTGGAGGAGCACGGCGTGCGCGACGGCTGGGACCTGGCGCCGGTCCTGGTCGCGGGCGGGCTGGACGTGGAGTGGCTGGACCAGGCGATGAGCCTGTGCCCGCTGACCGCCACCGAGGCTGCGGTGCGCTGGATCTGCTACACCGTCGAGACCGAGACCCTGATGAACGAGATCGAGGACGCCACCACCCGGGTGTCCACTTTGGTCGGCGCGGCCAAGCAGTACTCCCAGATGGACCGGGCGCCGTTCCAGGTGATCGACGTGCACGAACTGCTCGACTCGACGCTGGTCATGCTCGCCTCGAAAATCGGCGCCATCAAGGTCGTGAAGGACTACGACCGCTCGTTGCCGCCGTTGCCCGCCTACGCCGCCGAGCTCAACCAGGTGTGGACCAACCTGATCGACAACGCCGTCGCCGCCATGGGCGAGCAGGGCACGTTGACCGTGCGGACGTTCCGGCAGGACTCGTTCGTCGTGGTCGAGATCGGCGACACCGGCACCGGCATCGCCCCGGAGGTCAAGGACCGGATCTTCGAGCCGTTCTTCACCACCAAGGCCGTCGGCCAGGGCACCGGCCTGGGCCTGGACATCACGTGGCGGATCGTGGTCAACAAACACCACGGCGACGTCCGCGTGGAGTCCCGGCCAGGCGACACCCGTTTCCAGGTCCGCCTGCCTTTGGACACTACCGACGTGGTGTGAGAACGCGTTCAGTCAGCGTTGCGGCGCCTTTCCCGGTGAGGTGCCGTAACGCGACCTGGCGGCCGGCGATGACAAGCAGCAGCGCCGTGATCGGCCCTGTGACCGGAGTGCCTTCGCCGACGGCCCAGTCCGTGTCGGTGGCCGTGAGACGGAAGCCGCTCAACTTCTTGTGTGTCCGGAAAAGACGGCGAAGCCGCCACGCCCGGGTCGCCGCGAACGCGGCCGCGTCGGGCGGGATGTCCAGGCGGCGGTTCAGCGGGATAGCGATGTCCTGGCTGTGCACGAGAATATCGATCAGCGTTTCCTTGGGCGTGACACCGAAATTGTGCACACGCGAGCCGACCGTGGCGCGTATCGCGGCAATGATCTGGTCGGTGGGCTCGCTTGAGTGCTGCTTGGCCAGCTCGCGAGTGATCGCGTTCACGCCGCCTGCGACAAGCAGACGTGGTGCCTGGGCGACCTCGCGAAATATCCGGCCAGGCCTGAGTTGTTGCAGCGTCAGGTGTGCGGCCACGTCACGCACAGTCCATCCGTCGCACAGAGACGGACGGCTCCAGTCCTCTTCGGACAGATCGTCGAGCAGTCCGGCGACACTCAGCCGATGCGCGTCGATCGCGTGCCAGACCTGGTCGGTGTCCATGATTTCTCCAAGGTGTGCATGAGATCGGTGATCTGCCCGGCCGCGGCGAAGGCCGGGTCGGGAATGGCGAGCTGGTGCAGCACCAGCCCGGTCCAGTGGTTCATGATCAGCGGAGCGTCCCGTTCTGGCCGCGGCGATCCGGCGGCCCGGACCCAGTTGAGGAAGTAGGCGTCCACCCGGGAGCCGATCGACAGGAAATGGTCGCGAAGCCCGGGCTGGTTGGCGGCCTCGCCGAGGATCGCGTACCGGGCCAGGGTCAGCGCCCGGTCCGGCCCGGTCGACTGACGGGCCAACATGATCATCACCTCGGCCAGTTCGGCCGGGGTCGTGGGATACACCGTGGGGGCGAGTTCCTCCCAGCGGGCCCGCTCACGGTCGGAGATCCGCTCGGCGACCGCCTTGATCAACGCGTCACGGGTGCTGAAGTGGTTGGCAGCCGAGCCCGGGGGCAGGCCTGCCGTGGCGTCGACGGCCCGGTGGGTCAGTGCGCGGACTCCCTGCTCACCCAGCAGTGTGATCGCGGCGTCCAGCAGGTCGGTGCGACGGGTCGACATGACTGGAGACTACATCTGTTGTCTCGAATACAACAGGTGTTGTTAGGACCCTGGTGGGAGGCGGCTCACCCCTGGGAGTGAGTACCGCTTGTGGGCGACATGTGAGGATCGGGCTGTGGCGGGAGTTCTCGGCCGGGTTTTCGGCCCGGCGCGGCGCAAGCTCACCTATCGCAGGTGGACGTACCTGGTCGTGGGGGCGACGCTGGTGGTGCCGTTCGTGGTGGCGGCGGTGGCTGTGGTGCCGCCTGTGCTGAGGCTGATACTGCCTGGGGAGGTGGCCACGGATTCGTTCGTGGTAGGGGTGGCCATGGCGGTCGTTGTGCTGGGATCGGCCGCGGGGACGTCGTTTATCCCTGCAGTACGAGTGGTCACGGGCACGGCGGCGCGTGAACTGCTGGGGCCCGAGGTGCCCGCGCAGGCCTCTGTGCCTGCGGGGAACCTCGAAGCGCGATGGAAGACGTGCCAATGGTTTCTGGTGCACATCCTGGTTGGCTGCTTCATCGGCGTGCTGACCTTGGTCATTCCGCTCGGGCTCGTGCTGTCGTTCGCCGCGCCGTTCACCGGACGGTGGCTGGAGTTCGGGGACCAGCGGATCCTGGTGCCGACAGGCTGGCAGTCGGCGTGGGTGCCCGTGGTGTGCGTGATCGCCGCGGTTGCCCTCACCCACGTGGTGAACTGGGCGGGCCTGCTGCTGACCTGGCTCTCGCAGATTCTGCTGGGCCCGACTCCGGCCGACCACCTGGCCGAACTGCAGCGGCGCACCGAACAACTGGCTGAGCGCAACAGGCTGGCGCGGGAGTTGCACGACTCGGTGGGCCACGCGCTGAGCGTGGTCACCATCCAGGCCAGCGCCGCGGGCCGCGTGCTGGACAACGACCCGCGGTTCGCGCACAAGGCGCTCTCGGCGATCGAGGAGGCCGCGCGGGGCGCCCTGGCCGACCTGGACCATGTTCTCGGCCTGCTCAGGGAGGACGAGCCGGCCACGACTCCGCGGCGCACGCTGGCCGACGTGGACGGGCTCATCGGCACCATGCGGCTGGCCGGGATCGAGATCCGGCCGCGGATCGACGGCGACCTGGCGAACCTGCCGTTCGCGGTGTCCGTGGAGGCCTACCGGATCGTGCAGGAATGCCTGACGAATGCCTTGAAACACGCGGGAAAGGTCACTGTCGTCCTGACGATCAACGCGACCGCCGAGGCCCTGGAAGTCCAGGCGCGCAACCCTTTGGGACAGCAGCTGAGCAAGAGCCCGGGCGGGCGGGGCCTGGCGGGCATGCGAGAGCGGGTCACTGTCCTGAGAGGACGAATCGAGGCCGGGGCGCAGGCCGGGGCATGGCAGGTGAAGGCGTGGATACCGTTGCGAACGGGGAAGATCGGTTGAGCATCAAGGTCGTGCTTGTCGATGACGAGGAACTCATCCGCGCGGGCCTGCGGGCGATCATCGACGCCGAGCCGGATCTGACGGTGGTCGGCGAGGCCGGGGACGGCGCCGAGGCGCTTGACCTGGTGGCCGGGCATCTGCCGGATGTCGTGCTGATGGACGTCAGAATGCCCGCGGTCGACGGAATCCAGGCGACCCGCCACATTCTCCGGAGAATGCCGGACCCGCCCAAGATCATCGTCGTGACCACATTCGAGAACGACGACTACGTCTACGACGCGCTTCGTGCGGGCGCCGACGGATTTCTGCTGAAACGGGCCAGGCCTACCGAGATCATCCGGGCGATCCGGGTCGTGGTGGCCGGGGATTCCCTGCTGTTCCCGGCCAAGATCCGCGCACTGGCGGCACAGCACGGCGGTGACCCCAGGCGGTCCGGCCTCGACGAGGCCGGGCTGACCGACCGAGAGGCGGAGGTCCTCCGCCTGATGGCCACCGGATTGTCCAATGTGGAGATATCGGAACAGCTTTTCGTCGGTGTGCAGACAGTCAAGACGCACGTGGGCAACGTGCTGTCCAAACTGCACGCCCGGGACCGCACCCAGGCTGTGATCACCGCCTACGAATCGGGGTTCGTCATCCCTGGTTAACGTCTCGTCTCCGCCCACGCCCTGGTCAGCCGATGCACCAGTTCAGTCAGCACATCGTCGGGGTAGGCGAACGGGAACCGGATGTGGCTGTCGTGCGCGCCGGACGGGTCCGTTGTCGCGCCTGACACCACTTCCACGCCGTGCCGCAGTGCGACCTGCGCGAAGATCCGCGCATCGGTGTTGGGCAGTTCGATCCACAACGCCGAGCCGCCGTCCGGGGTACGCCAGCGCCACTCCGGCAGGTTCTGGGTGAGCAGTTCCCTGGCCCGCCCCAGCCGTTCCCGCAGCTCACCGGCACGTGCGCTGTTGAGCTCCGGCAACTGCGGCAGCAGCCGCGCGGCCAGCGCCTGATCCAGCACCGGACTGCCGAGGTCGGCCAGTGCCTTGTGGCGTGCCAGCCGCTCGGCGGTCTCGATCGACGCCCGGACCCAGCCGACGCGAAGCCCCGCCCACACGGACTTCGCCAGCGAGCCGATCGTCAGCACCTCCGCACCGGTTCCCGCGAACGCCCCGATCGGCGGCGGCAAGCCCTCACCGGCGCCGACAGAGTACGCGTGGTCCTCGACCACCGGAACCGCGTACCGCGCGGCCAGTTCCACGATCCGCCGCCTGCGGGCCGTGGACATCAGCACACCGGTCGGGTTGTGGTACGTCGGCATCACATACAGCAGGTCAGGCCCATGTTCGGCCATCGCCCGCGACAGCAGGTCCGCCCGGATGCCCTCGGCGTCCAGCTCCACACCGACCAGTTTCACGCCGGTCGCGCGGAACACGTCCAGGCAGCCCGGCCAGCTCGGCGTCTCCACGACCGCGGTCCAGCCGCGGCGCAGGTACATCTGGGTGATCAGGCCGATCGCCTGCTGGGCGCCGGTGGTGATCACGACTTGTTTCGGTTCCGTCGGCAGGCCGGTCGCCGAGAGGTGCGTGGCCACGGCCGAACGCAGCTCCGGCAGCCCCGCCGGGTGATAGCCCGACCCGGTCAGCAACGCCGGTAAGTCGGCGTGCACCAGGTCCAGCAGGGCGCCCCGCAGATGCGGCGCACCCGGGTCGAACGCCCTGGCCAGCGAGATGATCTCGCCGGGGCCCTCGGCCGGCCGGTTGATGATCGGTGTCGCCCGGCCGAACGACCGGCCGTCCACGCTCGGGCGGAATCCCGGCGGCCGCACCACCCGGGTGCCGCTGCCCCGCCTGCTGTCGACCAGGCCGATCGAGCGTAATTCGTCGTATGCCGACACCACGGTCGCGCGGCTGACCGCAAGTGCCCGTGCCAGATCACGTTCGGACGGCAGCCGCTCTCCAGCATGCAGGTCACCTGCGTGGATGGCTCGGCGTACAGCCTCAGCCAACCGCCGGTACAGCGGCGCCCGCCCGGCTGACGTGCTCGTCCAGTCGCCGAGTACCTCGACGAGGTCGGAGCCGTCGGTCAAACGGTCCATTACTCCCCCTGAATGGCCCCGTGTTCAGGCCAAAACTCCTCCTGCTCGTGCCAACCTTTTCCACACTGATCGGTTTTCGTGTGGGTTCGTTAGCACTTAACCAAGAGTTGTCTCAGGCGGAGCTGAGCTGAGGCCCCCTCGGCGCAGCCCGGCCGCGCAGGATGTCCACCCGGTCGGTGCCGGGACGGCCGAGTACCCAGCTCGATCCGGACACGGCCTTTGCCTGCTGCTTCAGCGGCGCTAGCAGCTGTGATGCCTCCCGATACGACGTTACGCTGTTCGTGCCGCAGACCAATGACGCGAGCGACACGGTCACCGGCATGCCCTCGGCAGACCATTCCGTGTCCAGCAGCGTGGTCGCCAGTGACGAGATCTCGTCCAGATCTGTGACCAGAAGGAAATCGTCGCCGCCGACGTGCCCGACCATCACGCTGGGCATGTTGACCGCGGCCTCGGCCACTGTGCGGCCGAACGCCCGGATCAGGTCGTCGCCCGCGGCGAAGCCCAGGCTGTCGTTCACGGTCTTGAACGAGTCCACGTCCAGCCAGGCGATGACGAACATCTGCCCGTCCTGGATGCGCCGGTCGACCTCACGGGCCACCGCGTCGGTGCCGGGCAGCCTGGTCAGCGGGTTGAGCGAGGCGGCCTGTTCGACCTTCATGTCGGCAACGCCCCGGATCACCTCGGTCACCCGGACGACACCGACACAACGGCCCGCCTCGTCGGTGACCACCACGTCGTCACCGGTGCGCTCCCAGTCGGTGTCGCCGACCAGCTCCAGCAGCTCCATACCGGTCGCTTCGCGGTCGATGAGCAGTGGTTTGTCGGCGTGCCTGGCCGCGCCTCGCTTCGCGTGCAGCGCGTGGCCGTACGGCCCGGCGACGATGAGCAGGAAGCGGCTGCGGTCGATGGACCACTGCGGGCGCCATGCCTCGTCCACCAGGACGACACCGTTGATGTCAGGGCGGTTGGCGAACGTCTCGCGGACCTCGTCGGCGGTCGCGGTGACCGGCAGCATCATGGCGGGGTTCAGGAAGTCGGTCACGCGCGGGGGCTTCACAGCCGTCACCCGGTTGGCCGCGGCCTCGGCCAGCGCCCTCATCAGGCCCGTGTCCTCGATGCTGTCTTCCAGGTACTCGCCCTGCGCCACCCGCACACCGAGGCGGCTCAGGGCCACGAGCTGGATGTTGTTGCCGACGTTGACCGCGGCGAGTTTGGTCTCGGTGCGGATGGCCAGATGCGCGAGCGCGTCGAGCATGGCCAGCGCCGCGGGGTCGTCCGGCAGCCCGGCGAGCAGCTTGGACGAGATCTTGATCATGTCGGGCGCGGCCTCGGCCAGCAGCGCCAGCGGGACGTCGCCGTCGCCGATGCCGTCCAGCGCGATCCGGAAGCCCTCGGCCCGCAGCTTGGCGATGCCTGCCAGCAGGTCCACCCGGCGGGCCTGGCAGAACGGCGTACCGATCTCCAGCGTCACGTCCCGGCTGTGCCGCCCGGAATGCCGCAGCGCGGGCGCCAGGTACTTCAACAGGTCGTCTGGGTGAGCGGCGGTCGACGCCAGCACGTTGATGTGCAGCGGCACCGCGGGGTCTTGGTCCTCTGCGGCGAGCACGGCGTGCCCGGCCAGCGCGACGTCGGTCTGGGTCAGCTGACCGGCCCGGCTCGCGGCCTTCAACAGCGTGTGGATCGTGCCGGTCGAGGGCATGGGCAGCGCCTCGACGGCGATCACGCGACCGGTGCGGGTGCTGAGCAACGGCTGGAACGCGAAGCTCACTTCTTGGCTCGCGGACACACTCACCATTCTGCCCAAAGAATCACCCGTTTGAAGATTCGGTCACCCACTGTTCACATGGTGGACGCGGACCATCACCGATTTGGCGCATTTCAGACGCAGCCGTCCGGGTGCTTTCCGGAAGATCCGGAGCATCGCGGCGGTGGTCGCGCCGGGATCGTCCCGCCCGGAAAGATATCCACGCTGTGCGTCGGGCGGTAGGTCAAAGAATAACTGAAAGAACTGTCTTGTCTCGGCTGCGGAGAGTGACAGCAACGTTTCCAGCCCGCGGTGCCGCAGGAAATGGACCACTCGCGCGCGACCCGGCCAGAGCGTGCGCCAGGGATCCTCGCCCGCCGCGATCGCGGCGGCGATCCGCGGCGCGAGCCGGAACGCCTCGCCGACGCTGTAACCCGCCGCCGGATGGACGAATCCCGCCGCTGCGCCAAATGGCAGCACCCGGTCGCGTCTCGGCCGTGGCACGTCCAACGGGAACCGGACCCGCTCGATTTGCCCGCCTTCCAAGGGGATTCCGTACGGCGCGAGGCGTTCGGCCAGTGCCTGCCGGAGAATCCGGTAGCCGGCGGCGGGCCGCCGGGCCAGTGACGTCTCCTCCAGCAGGACCCGGCCACCGCCCAACGGCATCGCGTAAAGGAAAGTGTTGTGATTGGACCGCCAGTCCATGAAGACGGCTTCGCCAGGTGCCACAATCGGTGCCGCGACTTCCTCCGGAACCACGATTCCGTACGCCGTCTGTTCGGCCGTACCCCCACGCGATCCCATTGCGTTTACGACAGTCCGTGCTTTGAGCGTCCGGCCGTCGGCGAGTTCCACGCTGTCCTGCGTAGTGCTGACGACACGGCCAGTAAGGACAGTGACGTTTTTGGTGAGCGCAGCGAGGAGCCGTTCATTGTCGAGAATCGCGTACCTGCGCGCCACGACATGCGGTTTGGTCGTGAACGCATGGATGACCGTAGGCTCCGCGGCCGTGACGTCCGGCGGCAGCATCGCGAGCTCGTCGCCCCACAGTCCATATGTCGCCGGCCACGGCCGCAACGGGCTGGGCGCGACGACCGCGGTCTGCAGCCCAAGCCGGGAACAGTGCGCGGCGAGCGCCCACCCCGACGGCCCGGCGCCCGCGATCAGGACATCGGGCATGCTCCGATTGGACCATATGCGTGTCCAACAGCCGGGCGGCAGCCTGGCGAGTAGATTTCACCCATGAGTGATCCGCGTGAGGAACGGCGTTCGCACGGAGCGCCGGCGAGCGCGTTCGACCTTGCGTCCAGTCCGTTCCGGGTGGACCGTGACCGGATCGCGGGGTCGCCGTTCTTCGCCCGGCTCGGCGGCGTGACCCAGGTGGTGAGCGCGAGCGGCTCCGGCCTGCTGCACAACCGGCTGACCCACAGCGTGAAGGTCGCGCAGGTGGCGCGTGCGATCGCGGAACGGCTACGCGCGACCCCCGAATACGCGGAGTTGCTCGACACGTTGGGCGGCTGCGACCCGGATGTCGTCGAGGCCGCGGCGCTCGCCCACGACCTCGGCCACCCACCGTTCGGGCACCTGGGGGAGCAGGTCCTGGACAGGCTCGCCCGGCACAGGTTCGGCCTGGCCGACGGATTCGAAGGCAACGCACAGTCCTTCCGGATCGTCACCACGACCGACGTCGGCGGCCCATCCGCGGTCGGTCTGGACCTGACCGCGGCGGTACGCGCGGCAATGCTGAAGTATCCGTGGACACGTCTGCACCACCCCGAGCCACACCCACGTTTCATGGCCGAACCACCACGCGGCGCCGGCGAACCCACCGAGGCCCCAGGCACAGGCTCCGGCAAATTCTCGGCATATGTCACGGAACTCGACGACCTCGAAGAGGCCCGCGCGCCGTTCGAGGGCCGTCTCGCGGACTGGCAGCAGACCGTCGAAGCGTCCGTAATGGACACTGCGGACGACATCGCGTACGCCATCCACGACATCACGGACTTCCATCGGATCGGAGTCCTGCAGCACGCCCCAGTGGCAGCGGAACTCGGCCAGTGGCAAGCCAACGCGGCAACGCTGGCCTGGCTGTCGGACGAAGAGGTCCGCCGCCAGGAAAGGCTGCCCGGCCGCTCACTGGAACTGTTCCGCCGCCGGATGCACGAAAAGGACTCCTGGACAGTCGACGACGAAACCTTCCACGCGGCGGTGGCCCGCGTCCGCTCCGAACTCGTCGACGAACTGCTGGCCACCCCCTTCGACGGCTCCGTCGAAGCAGAGCAAGCCGTGGCCCGCTTCTCCATGCGCTGGACCTCCCGCCTGGTCGAGGAGATGTCCGTAGTGGACAAACCCTCCACCCGCTCCGGCCACGTTCTGCTGGGCCGCGAACAGTGGCACGAAGTCCAGGTCCTGAAGTTCGTCCACCGCCGCTTCGTGTTGCTGCGCCCAGACCTGGCCCTGCACCAGCGCGGCCAGGCCAGACTGGTGACCAGCCTGGTCGACGCCCTCGACCAGTGGCTCGCCGACCGTCACGAAGCCGACCGCCTGCCCCGCCGCCTCCACGACCTGGTCGAACTGGCAACAGCCGAATACGAAGCCCTCGCCCGCTCAGAACCCGCAGTGTTAATAGGCGCCACAGGCGAAGCCCCACAGGGCCGCGACGCCGTCCACGCCTTGGCCCGCGGCCGCGCCGTCATCGACTTCGTAGCCTCCCTGACCGACAAGCAAGCCGTATCCCTGCTGGACGCCCTCTCCGGCCGCGGCGCCCAACCCTGGTCCGACGCCTTCGTTCTTTAGGCGGGGCCGATGATCCTCTGTAGGTAGCTGTTGTCCAGCAACCATTTCACGGTGAGAGGTGAAGGAGCGCCGGGTACGTGCTCGGTTTTGAGCTGGAACTGCCAGCCGTGGCCGGGCTGGCCGAACCATGGGGCGATCGGTCCTGAGTCCACAGTGAACTGTTTCAGGACCTTGTATGCGCGGTAGTTGCAGTAGGCGGCGGGCACACTCACGAGACTCTGCGGGGGAATTGAGCGGCTGGCGTAGGAGGAGCCGAGAGGTGCGAGGTATTGGCCGAACTCGCTGCCGTAGCGGTCGATGAGCCAGCCGGGCTGGAGTTTTGTGCGGCTGATCAACGGTTTGCCGTCGGGGCCGATGATGTAGCCGTCGGCGGGCGGGTAGATCCACCAGGCCGCGGCCGGGTCCCAGTATTGGGCGAAGAACTGTTGCTGGGTGAGTGGTCCGGTACGGCGGTAGCCGGTGAACTGGTGGGCGAGGATGCCTCGGTTGGGCAGGACCTCGGGGCCCAGCCGCCGGTCGTCCTGGAAGAGGGTTTCCGAACACTCGGTTGTGCCGAGCGGACGGGCCACGGCCGGCGCTGCCGGCACCAAGAAGGCCGCGACCGTCAGTACCGTGATCATTACGTGGCGTAGCCGACTCATGCACCCCACCTCACCAGCGCCCCACTTCGGTGTCGATAGCTCGTGAGTGTGATGGCTGCGGCCATCTGGGTTGACGGGTGTACTAACTTTAGGTTGTGCAACCTAAACGGGGTGGTCTGACGTTCACCGAGGCTGCCCGGCGCAAGCAGATCGTCGCGGCCGCGATCGAGGTCATCGCCGAGCTTGGCTATGTGCGTGCGTCGTTCGCGCAGATCGCGAAGCGGGCGGGGCTCAGCAGTCCAGGACTGATCTCGTATCACTTCGCCAACAAGGATGAATTGATCGGGCAGGTCGTGGCCGAGGTCTATGCCACGGGGGGCGCCTTGATCCGTCCGAGGGCCGACAACGTCGCGACGGCCGCTGACGCGCTGCGGTCGTTTGTGGAGGGGAGCATCGCCTTCTACGACACGCACCGTTCGTACATGCGGGCGTTGATGCAGATCCTCAACGGCCATCCGGAGGCGCGGGAGCGCTGGTTCGACGCGCCCAACACTTCCGAGCTCGCCGGGATCGAGGAGGTGCTGGCCCGCGGCCAGCGCGATGGGGAGTTCCGCGAGTTCCCCACGCACACGGTCGCGGTGATCATCCGGGATCTGCTTTCCGGTGCGCTGCTGCGCCTGCTCGTCACGCCGGATCTCGACATGGCCGCCTACACCCGTGAGATGGCCGAGCTGTGCCATTTCGCCGTCGCAAAACCGTGAAGGAACTCGAATGCCTGAGATCAACGGACAGGTCGCTGCCGGATTCGAAGCGGTCCGCGACGCGTTCGCGGCGAACTTCGCCGACGGCTTGGAGGTGGGCGCCGCGGTAAGCGTGTACTTACACGGCCGGCCGGTGGTCGATCTGTGGGGCGGGACCGCCGACCCGGAGACCGGCCGGCCCTGGGAGCGGGACACCCTGCAGGTTGTCTACTCCACCACCAAAGCGGCGACGGCGACCTGCGTACTGCTGCTCGTGCAACGGGGCGAACTGGATCTGGACGCACCCGTGGCCACCTACTGGCCCGAGTTCGCTGCCGAGGGCAAACAGGACCTGCCGGTGCGCTGGCTGCTCACGCACCAGGCGGGACTGGTGGCATTGGACCGGCCGGTCGCCCGCGCCGACGCCCTCGCCTGGCACCCGATGACCGAAGCGCTTGCCGCGCAACGCCCCCTCTGGCAGCCGGGCACCCAGCACGGTTACCATGCGCTGACCTTCGGCTGGCTGGTCGGCGAAATCGTCCGCCGGGTGTCCGGGCGCAGTGTGGGCACGTTCTTCCGCGAGGAGATCGCCGGGCCGCTCGGCCTCGACTTCCACATCGGCCTGCCCAAAGCCGAACAGCAGCGGGCGAGCAGGCTGGTGCAGTCCCCGCCCGCGGCGATGAACCTCGACGACATTCCCGAACCGATGCGGGAACTCGCCGCGGCGTTCGCCGACCCGGCCTCACTGACCCGGCGCGCCTACAGTTGTGTGGAGCCTCCGTTCGATCACAACGACCCTGACGAGCAGGCCGCGGAGTTGCCTGCCACCAACGGCATGTGCACTGCCCGAGCGCTGGCCGGCTTCTACGCCGCGCTGATCGGCCACCGCATCCTGACTCCCGGCATGCTCACGGCGGCGACCACCCAGCACACGGCCGGCCCGGATTTGGTCACTCGCCTGCCGTTCCAGGTGGGCCTCGGTTTCGGCCTGCCCACCCCGGACGCCGCCTGGTACTCGCCGTCCGCGTTCGGGTTCTCCGGCCTCGGCGGTTCGCTCGGCTACGCCGACCCCGGGACAGGTCTGGCGTTCGGCTACGTCATGAACCACGTCCGGGGCGTGGCAGCCGATCAACCGGCCGCCAACCTGATCGCCGCCGTCAGCTCCTGACCCGGGGGACGGCCAGTTCAGCCCGGAACGCTGTTGCCGCGTCACCTGTGATGGACACATGAAGCTCGTCGCCGGGCCGGGTTTCGACGGTGACGCGGACATCGCCGGGCCGGCCCATCGCCTCCCCTTGCCTTCCGGTGAAGGAGAGTTTTCCGTCCAGAGCCGGGACGAGCCCGTGCCGCACCAGGTATGCGCCGAGCGGGCCGTGTCCGTTGCCGGTCACCGGGTCCTCGACGATGCCGATCGCCGGGGCGAACATCCGCGACCAGGTGAGCAGGCTCGCGTCGCCGGTGGCACGGGTGAAGACGAAGAAGCCGTTGCTGCCCACTTCATGGCTGAGTGCTGTCAACGCGGCGGGATCCGGCCGCAAGGTGTCCACCGCGGCGTGGTCCCGCAGTTCCACCAGGACTTTGGAGTGTCCGGTCGAAACGATCTGGATCGGGCCGCTGCCTGTCTTCTGCGCCAGTGAGCCGGATGGCAGGCCGTATTCGACCGCGCGGGTGAAGTGCGCCGCGACGGTGGCATGCCCACATGTCGGAACCTCCGTCGTGGGGGTGAAGAAGCGCACTCGCACATCGTGGTCAGCGGCATCCGCCGGTAGCACGAAGGCCGTCTCCGAGTTGTTGAGCTCGCGTGCCACGGCGAGCATTTCGGCGTCCGTCATGCCTTGTGCCTCAAGGACCACACCGGCCGCGTTCCCGGTGAACGGCGTCGTGGTGAAGGCGTCGACCTGGTACAGGATTCTCATTCGCGCTCGCCCGTCGGCCAGGAAACAGCATCCTCCGCCAGCCGCACCAGGGTTCGTACCGCGGATCCGGGCTCGACGCCGTTGGGGGAGGGCAGCTTGACTGCCTCGCCCTGAGCGCCGGTCACGCCGAGCTTGGCGAGGATCTCGATCAGCGCGCCGTCGAACGCTTCCGCTACCGCCTTCGTGCCGGGCGCGAGCAGTGGCCCCTGAGGCCCTTCGACGACACCGATCACGATGGCGTCCGCCCGTAACGACGGCGCTGGGCAGGTGCTTACGGTCACTGTTGTCACTGACGGACGCTCTCTTTTTCTGTGGGCTGCGGGATTTCGACGGTCGGCTTGCGCAGGCGGGTCATGGCCACGCCGATGAGCACGACGACCATTCCGATGGCGACCCGGATGCTGAATCCCTCGCCCAGCACGATGGCGCCCAGCAGTACGGAGACCACCGGCAGCAGGTAGCCGACTGTCGCGGCGTTGGTCGCGCCCTCGTCGGCGATGATCCGGAAGGTGAGGTGGAAGGTGATGCCGGTGGCGAAGATCCCCAGGATGACGACGGCGATCAAGCCCTGCTGGCTGATGTGGACCGGTGGCGGGCCGCCGGTCGGCAAGGTCAGCGCCGTCAGTGCCGTCGCCGCGATGAGCTGGCCGGCGGACAGCGAGATCGTGGGGATGCCCTTGCCGGCAAGGTTTCGTCCCATGTAGGCGAAGCCGATGGCGTAGCTGGCCGCCGCGGCGACGATGGCGAGTGATCCCCAGCCGACAGATCCGGCGCTCTGCCATGGCGCGGAGATCAGCACGACTCCGCCGAAGCCAAGCAGCACTCCGCCCAGGCGGGTCGGGCGGATCGCGCGTTCGGTGCCGAGCACGACCCCGACCAGCAGTGTCCACAACGGAGTGGTCGCGTTCAGCACGCCGGCCACGCCGGAGCTGACGGTCTGCTGGCCGATGCTGAAGAGGGAGAAGGGGAGCGCGTTGCAGAAGAACGCGGCGACGAAAAGGTGTCCCCAGATCCGGCGCCCGCCGGGCAGGCGCTGACGCGTCCCGAAACAGAACGCCGTCAGGGTGAGCGCACCGAGCACGCAGCGGGCGAAGGTGAGCTGAGCGGGAGACAGCGCGGCCAGGGCCAGTTTGATCCAGAGGAATGTCGATCCCCACAGCAGGGCGAGTGTGCCCACCCGCGCCCACGCCCAGGACCTGCCGGCAATGCCGTTCACGCTTGTTCTCCTCGTTCCGGGTGACTCCGCATCGAGGTGCCCAGGCCTGGCCGCCTGAGATGTCCCTCTCCGATGCTTGATCCAGTCTCGGTACGGCTCTATGGATGAAGCAAATACATCCAACTCATCAAGTCATGAGGTAGTCGCATAGGCGCCTCGGCCTGAAAGGTGTGCCCCCAAAGTGGCGTTCGGAGCACTGAACGCTCCGAACGCCACTTTGGGGGCACACCTCAGTGTGCGGAGATGGAGTAGACGCGTTGCGCTGTTCGGCGGTCGACATCTTGATCGACTTCGCTGTGTCACCGCCTGCCAGTTGGTTCGGGTCCTTCGTGGACGGTTTGTCCGCCTCCGGCGGTGATCGTTGGTCAGTTGATTTCGTTCTGTGACTGCATGTGGCAATGGAGTCACTCAGACGGCTGATATTCCCCAAGTGATTCGCGCCATAGCGTCAGCGCACCCCGGGTTGACCGGGACCGGTCGCGTGTGTGAGGGCACGCGAACAACGCTGGAGGGGTCTAGTGCGCGCACCCAATCGGGTGAATCGAAGATTCATAGCAGCGTCAGCTGGAGTGTTACTCGCGCTGAGCATCGTCACGCCTGCCGCGGCGGCACCGCCGGATCGTGATCAGACATCGGTGAGCAGGGCCGCCGCGGACAACGCCAACCGTCAGATCGAGGCCCTGCAGGCGGTCAAGGTCTCGCAGTCCGCCGCTGAATCCAAGTTGGACAGTTCGCTGGTGCTGGCGGCCCGTTCGAAGGCCGGCCGTGGCGTCGCCTCGGCGGTGCCGTCGCTGCAGACGGGTGTCACGTCCGACCGGGTCACGGTCGACATCCGGGCGACTGTGTCCGAGGACCTGCTCAACAGCCTGCGCAAGATCGGTGCCGGAATCCGGGCTGTGTCGGAGACGGTCGGCTCGATCCGGGCCGAGGTACCGGTGGCCGCGTTGGCGGGCATCGCGGGCCGCAAGGACGTCAAGCTCGTCGAGCCCGCGGTCGGCGCGATGACCGCCCGTCAGCTCGCCACCCCGACGGGCGGCCCTGGTGCCAAGCCGGCGAAACCGAAGCCCACCAAGGAAGAGAAGGCCAAGCAGGTCGCCGAGCGCACCAAGCGCGCGCTGGCCTCGGTCCAGGCCGGTGACGCCGTCAGTGAGGGCGACCGCGCGCACAACGCCGACAAGGCCCGTCAGCAATACGGTGTCACGGGTATCGGTGTGAAGATCTGTGCCCTGTCCGACGGCGTCGACTCGCTGTCCGCATCCCGGGCCGCGGGCGAACTTCCCGCTGTGGACGTGCTTCCCGGCGAGGCCGGCAGCGGTGACGAGGGCACCGCGATGCTGGAGATCATCCACGACCTCGCGCCCGGCGCCGAACTCGGTTTCGCCACGGCGTTCCGCTCCGACGCGAGCTTCGCCGACAACATCCGCAAGCTGCGCTCGGTGGCCGGCTGCGACATCATCGTCGACGACGTCGTCTACTTCAAGGAAGCGGTCTTCCAGGACTGGATCATCGCGCAGGCGGTCAACGAGGTGACCGCGGCAGGCGCGCTGTACTTCTCCTCGGCGGGCAACGAGGGCAACGTCGGCGACGGCACCTCGGGGCACTGGGAGGGCGACTTCGTCGACTCCGGGCAGTCGATCGGCAAGTGGGGCGGCACCGCCCACAACTTCGCCGGCAGCAGCGGTGTGCAGATCTACGAGCCGATCTCCGACGCGTCCTCGGCCGGTGTGCCGGTGCTGCTGAACTGGTCGGACCCGCTGGGCGCCTCGGCCAACGACTACGACCTGTACCTGCTGGACCGCAACGGCAACGTCATCTCGGCCAGCCAGAACTACCAGACCGGTACGCAGGATCCGTACGAGCGGGTCAACACGTCCAACTTCGGCGGCAGCGGCCTGCGGCTGGCGATCGTGAAGTTCAAGGGTGAGAACCGGTATCTCTCGCTGTCGGCGCTGCGCAGCCGGTTCAAGGACACCGCGGGTGTGCTGACCGGTTACGTCACCCAGGGCGAGATCTTCGGCCACGCCGCCGCGAAGGACGCCTTCGCGGTCGCCGCGGCGCCTGCGGCAACGGCGTTGCCGTTCGACCTGGAGCCCGGTGACCCGGCGAACCCGAAGGGCCCGTTCCCGGGTGCGTTCACCGGAGCGTCCAAGGTGGAGCGGTTCACTTCGGACGGCCCGCGCCGGATCATCTACAACGCGGACGGCACTGCCATCACGCCGGGCAACGTGTCCTCGACCGGTGGTGTGGTGCGGCAGAAGCCGGAGATCACCGCGGCCGACGGCGTGACCACGACCGTGCCGGACTTCGAGACGTTCTTCGGCACCTCGGCGGCGGCTCCGCACGCGGCGGCCATCGCCGGCCTGGTGCTGTCGGGCAACCCGGGCCTCGCCCCGGCCGACGTCCGGGAGGCGCTGATCAACACGGCGATCGACCTGGAGAAGCCCGGGTTCGACAACCGGTCGGGCAACGGCATCGTCATGGCCGACCGGGTGCTGGCCTACACCGGCGCCAGTCCGCAGCCGCTAGCCGAGGCACAGGCCCCGACCGTGCGGGCCAACGACGGTGGCGCGTTCATCGACCCGGGTGACACCGCGACGGTGACGTTGCCGGTGACCAACCGGGGTGACGGCATCGCCGCCTCGACAAGCGTCGTGCTCACCTCGCCGACCGCGGGTGTGACCATCTCGCCGCGTTCGAAGTTCTACGGCACGATCGACAAGGGCCAGACCGGCAGCAACACCTTCACGCTGACCGTGCCGGCCAACCACCCGCTGGGCACGCCCGTGCTGCTGGACGCCAAGGTGACCTACTCCGGGGCCACCTCGCCGACCACGGCCCGGTTCCCGGTGTCGATCGGCCAGCCGTCGACCGTTGTGCACGACTTCGCCTACGCGGGTGCACCGCTGGCGATCCCGGACAACGACCCGACGGGCGTCACGGTCCCGGTCCAGGTCAGCGGAATCGGTCCGGCATCCCGCGTGACGCTCTCGGTCGATGGCACCACCTGCACCACTGACGCAGGCGCCACCACCGTCGGCATCGACCACACCTTCGTGGGCGATCTCGTCGGCACGTTGCGCTCGCCGACCGGTGCGACCGCGACACTGTTCGCGGGCAGCGGCTCGAACGGCAACAACATGTGCAAGGTCGTCTTCGACGACCGCGCCGCCGCGCCGTTCAAGGGCATCAGTGCCGACCTGGCGCCGTACACCGGCACCTGGCGGCCGGAGACGGCGCTCAGCAACGTTCTCGGTGCCGCTGACGGCACCTGGACGCTGAACGTGCGTGACACCGCAGGAGTCGACACGGGCACGCTCCGTGCGTTCTCCCTGCACGTGTCGGGCTTCGTGACCGGCAGCTGATCATGATGGGGGTGGGCCGGGCCGTGTCCCGGCCCACCCCCTCTGTCATTCGTGGGCAGCGTGCCGGATCGCGCCGCGCAACTCCTGGTACTTGACCCACTCGTAGCCGATCAGCCCGGTCAGCAGCAGCGTCAGGACGCCAAGACTGCCCAGCGCTGGCATGTACGACACCAGCGGAACCAACACCAGCAGCACGACCCCGAGGACCACGCGCTGCACCTTGAGGTTGCGCATGCAGCGCCAGGCCACGGCGGCGTAGCCGAACATGAACAGCGAGACCCCGCCGTACATCGCCCACAGCGGCGGCCCGTACAGCGGATCGGCCAGCGTGTGGCCTTTCTCGCCGCCGACGTACCCGAGGACCTTCTTCAGCCCGAGCGCCAGCATCACGATGCCGATCAGCAACGGCAGGTGCAGGTAGGTGAACGCGCTGCGCCCCATCCGAACCCGTTCGTCACCTTCGGCCTGGGTGAGGGCCCGCTCGCAGAGCAGTACGTGCGTGTCGAAGTACGACCACCACAGGCTGCCCGCGATCGTCAGGCCGAGCACCGCGGCCACCACGATCGGCCACGAGATCGGCAGATGCGTCACACCGACACCGATCGCGACGATCGACTCACCCAGCGCGATGATGATGATCAGTCCGTAGCGCTCGGCGAAGTGCTTGGCCGAGTTCAGCCGCCAGCCCTTCGTGCCGCTCAGGTACGTCCCGCCGTAGTCGGCGACCACCGCGGCGCCCCACAGCGCGGTCTGCGTCACGCCTGAGGTCTGCGAGGCGATCGCCAGCAGCATTGTCCCGCCGACCACGGACGGCAGGAACCTCAGCAGCTGGGCGCGCAGGCCCTCGTCGTCCTCCGCGGCGATCCAGAACAGCCATAGGTGCACGACCCGCACCAGCAGGTAGCAGAACGCGAACACCAGCGGGCCGTCCAGCTCGCCGGGCAGGTCGTCGAACGCCTCGGGGATGGCCAGAGCGAGCAGGAACATCGCGGCCATCGCGACGAGCATCGCCACCCGGGCGGTGCCCTCGTCGGCCTTGACCAAATTGGACAGCCAGGAGTAGCCGATCCACGGCCACCAGATCACCGCGAGCAGCAACGTGCCCCGGAGCAGCCCGTGCCAGGTCGGTGTCTCGGCCATCAGGGCCGTGACCTGCGTCAGGGCGAACACGAAGACCAGGTCGAAGAACAGTTCCAGGGTGGTCGCATTGGCCGATTCCCCGATTCGCTCCATCCGGGAGCGCAGCGGCTTGCTCATGGCCGAATTCATACACGGTGCCGATAGCGTCTGCGCGTGAGCCGAACCAGGATGACCGCAGGTGGCGGGCGTGCGGTCGAGGTGGAGCCGGAGCGGCTGGCCGGCTGGTACGACCGGTTCGCCGCCCGGCACGGCGGTATCGCGGGCACAGAGATCACGCCTGACCTCGTCCGGGTGACAGCCGCCGACGGCGCTGAAGCGAGCGCTGAGGTGCCGTTCGGGCCGCTGGCGGCCACCGATCTGGCGGGGTTCGTCGATCACGTTCTGCGACCGCGGCGGATCGCGTTGCTGCTGGTCCGCCTGGGTGGGCACAGTCTGGGAGTGGCTGAGGGGGAGCGGGTCGTGCTCTCGCGTACCGGCCGTAAATCCGGTGCACGGCAGGAACTCCGCCGGCGGGTGGTCGCAGCAGCGGTTCGCCCGTCGCCGTGAAGGCCAAGCCCGGCAAGCACTCCAGGCCGCCGCGCAGGACGCGGCCGAGGTCCTGCTCCCCGTTCTATCCACTGTGGACGCGGTGGTGCTCGGCGGTGACCAGCGCGCACTGGAGCTTCTGCGGGCCGACCGGCGGCTCGCTAAGATCTTCCAACGGGCGCGACCGTGGGTGCTCGACGTGGGAGAACCACGGCGTTCGACCCTCGAGGAGGCGGCCCGCCGGGCACGGTCAGTGGAGATCGTGGTGCGGGACGCCTGAAACTCGTTAGCCCGGGTCAGTACAATCGGATGGCGTGGTCGCCACTTCGCGAGCCACCCACTCACGGAGAGCTTACTGGTGATCACTGCAATCGATCTTGAGCTGCGGGCCGGCTCGCGCATTCTGCTGTCCGACGTGACGCTGCGCGTTCAGCCAGGCGACCGCATCGGCCTGGTCGGTCGCAACGGCGCCGGAAAGACCACGTCACTGCGTGTCCTGGCCGGTGAGGGCGAGCCGTACGGCGGCGCGGTCCGCCGCACCAGCGAGGTCGGCTACCTGCCGCAGGACCCCCGCGAAGGTGACCTCTCGGTGACGGCCAAGGACCGGGTGCTCTCCGCGCGCGGCCTGGACCAGCTGCTTCGTGAGATGGAGAAGGCGCAGAGCGCCATGGCCGAGCTGGTGGACGAGAAGGCCCGGGAGGCCGCGGTCACCAAGTACGGCCGGCTGGAGGAGCGCTTCGCCGCGCTGGGCGGGTACGCCGCCGAAAGCGAGGCCGCCCGGATCTGCAGCAACCTCGGCCTGCCCGACCGGGTGCTGGCGCAGCCGCTGCGCACGCTGTCGGGTGGCCAGCGCCGCCGCGTGGAGCTGTCGCGGATCCTGTTCGCCGCGTCCGACGCGGGCGCGGGTGGCAAGTCGAGCACGATCCTGCTGCTCGACGAGCCGACCAACCACCTCGACGCCGACTCGATCAACTGGCTGCGCGGCTTCCTGAAGTCGCACGACGGCGGGCTCGTGGTGATCAGCCACGACGTCGAGCTGCTGGAAGCGGTGGTCAACAAGGTCTGGTTCCTGGACGCCAACCGCAGCGAGCTCGATCTCTACAACATGGGCTGGAAGAAGTACCTCGAGGCCCGCGCGACCGACGAGAAGCGCCGCCGCCGCGAGCGTGCCAACGCCGAGAAGAAGGCCGGCGCCCTGATGGAGCAGGCCAACAAGATGCGCGCCAAGGCCACCAAGGCCGTCGCCGCGCAGAACATGGCCAAACGCGCCGAGAAGCTGCTGTCGGGCCTGGAGCAGGAACGTCAGGCCGACAAGGTCGCCCGGATCACCTTCCCGCAGCCCGCGGCGTGCGGCAAGACTCCGCTGACCGCCGAGGGCCTGAGCAAGAGCTACGGCTCGCTGGAGATCTTCACCGGCGTGGACCTGGCGATCGACCGCGGCTCCAAGGTGGTCGTGCTGGGGCTCAACGGCGCGGGCAAGACCACCCTGCTGCGGCTGCTGGGCGGGATGGAACCGGCCGACGCCGGCACTGTCCAACCGGGACATGGCCTGCGGCTGGGGTACTACGCCCAGGAACACGAGACCCTCGATCATGGGGCCAGCGTCTGGCAGAACATCCGGCACGCCGCCCCGGACACCCCTGAGCAGCAGCTGCGCACCCTGCTCGGCACGTTCCTGTTCACCGGCGAGCAGCTGGACCAGCCCGCGGGCACGCTGTCGGGCGGGGAGAAGACCAGGCTCGCCCTGGCCGGTCTGGTGTCCAGCGCTGCCAATGTGTTGCTGCTCGACGAGCCGACCAACAACCTCGATCCGGCCAGCCGGGAACAGGTTCTGGACGCGTTGCGCCGGTACACCGGCGCGGTCGTGCTCGTGACCCACGACCCGGGTGCGGTCGAAGCCCTCGAGCCCGAGCGCGTGATCTTGCTACCGGACGGTACCGAAGATCATTGGTCAGCAGACTATCTCGAGTTGGTCCAGTTGGCCTGAATCCCGTACTTCTGAGCCTTGATCTTCGGTGATCCACTCGGATGGAGTAGTGCGAGTGGGCGACTTCAAGATGATTTTTCCAACTCGCCTGGCGTTCCGCGCTTCCGTGTTCGATCATTGCGGGCGCAGGGGTCGCTTGTGACCCTAGTTACTCGCTACGGAAGGCGGAGACGTGGCTGACCTCAAGAAAGGCGCGCGCATTACAGGTAGTACGCGCGACAAGCTAGCCGCTGATCTCAAGAAGAAGTACGAAAAGGGCGCGAGCATCCGCGCTTTGGCCGAGTCGACGGGCCGCTCCTACGGTTTCGTGCACCGGGTTCTGTCCGAGTCCGGCGTTCAACTTCGAGGGCGTGGTGGCGCTACGCGGACCAAGAAGAAGTAAGCGACGCCACTGGTTGTCGTATCCCAGCGTTCTCTACCGGGCCTCCCCGACTTTGGGCCCGAGTGCGGGATCCTGCGAGGTGGCCGGCCGGGACGCGGCCCGCTCGGCCACCGCGAATGTCATTGCGGCCCCCCACAACACAAGTGGGTAGACCAGGTAGCCGTATCGGCTGGCAGGAACCATGAGGATCGCGGCGCCGAGGCCGATTGCGGCTTTTGCCATCGCGTCCGAGCCGGTCGCGGGCGGAGTGACGAACAGCCAGACGGTGAGCGCCAACGCGGTGAGCCCGAGCAGCACCAGGGCGAGTACGTGCCCCACCGGGCCGATGCTCGCGATCAGGTGACCTGGCAACGGGCTTGCTGCGGGTGACGTGATCCTCCCGAGGCCCGCCGGGAATTTGATCACATGTTCGACGAAGGCTCCCGGATGGACGATCAGCACCGGGATGTTCAGCACGGCCACGACTGCGGCGATCGCGGTGAAGAACCGGACCAGCTCCACCCGGCTCGCCCTGGTGGTGACCACGTAGAACACGATCACGACCACGGCGGGCAGGGCACTGAGTTTCATACTGACCACGACCGCCAGCACGACCGCGCACCAGAAGGTCCTGCGGCGGGCCGCCAGCGCGCCGGAAAGCACGATCAGGCCGATGATCGCCAGGTCGGGACCGGCGACCGCGAACGTCAGCGCGGTCAACGGGCTGACTACGGCCAAATGTGCGGCACGAAGCGGAACTTTAGGCCATGCAAGCAATTTCAGGGCCAGCCCGATGGTGACCACGGTCGTGATCGCGAACATGATCCGCGCGTCGGTCAGCGCACCGCCGAACAATTGCCTTGGTATACCGAAAACGGCCATGATCGGGCCGTAGGGGGTGTAGTCGTTGACCTCCGCGGCCCGGCCGAGCGTGTCGATGTCCACATAGGGCGTACCGGTGCTGAACAGCAGCCGGGCCGACCGCTCGATCACCCAGACCTCGGGCTGCGCAGCCCACGACCACGGCGTGATCAGCCAGTCCGTGCCGGTCAGCCGGCGGAACACCAGGATCGCCAGCGGCACGATCATGCCGAGCCCGGCCACGGCGCCGACCGGCAGCCAGCGTGATCTGAACCAACCGACCCCGGTGGGCCGGATCAGCAGCCACACCGCGTGCGCGGCGCCGAACAGATAGGCCACCGACGCGAAGTTTCCCCATACCCGATAGCCGTAGAACTCCGACCACAACGCCGTCGCGACGGCGAACACCGCACATACGGAGTAGATGGCGATATCGGCCCCCAGAACCCGCCGTCCCCGATCGCCCACAGCGAAAAGACTACCGATCGGGAAGCAGACGGCCCGCAGGGGTGTTGACTCCGCCGAGAGAAGAGGTGGCTGTGGACGGTAGCTGGAGTCTGTTGATGGGTGCGGCGCGCAGTGCGGACGCGCCGAAGGGTGTGCGGAAAGGAACTTTGCGGAGGGTCTTTCGATTTGCCAAACCGCACCGGAAGTTGCTTGTCGCCTTTCTGATACTCACGGTCGCCTCGGCGGTGCTCGCAGTGACGACACCATTGCTGGCAGGGCGGGTTGTCGACGCCATTGTGGGTAAGCAAGACGCTTCTTTGGTCGTCTGGCTCGCGGTGCTGATCGCCGCGCTGGCGATTCTGGACGCCGGGCTCGGTGTGGTCGAACGCTGGCAGTCCGCGCGCATCGGTGAAGGCCTGATCTACGACCTGCGCCGGGCGGTCTTCGGGCACGTCCAGCAGATGCCGGTGGCGTTTTTCACCCGGACCCGCACAGGCGCGCTCGTCAGCCGGTTGAATAACGACGTAATGGGGGCGCAGCGCGCGTTCACGTCCACACTGTCCGGTCTGGTCGCCAATGTGATCCAGCTCGTGCTGTCGCTGGCTGTGATGGTGACGTTGTCCTGGCAGGTCACCGCGCTGGCGCTGGTGCTGCTGCCGGTGTTCGTGCTGCCTGCCCGCCGGGTCGGCCGCAGGCTGGCCGACCTGCAGCGTGAGGCGGCGGGCCTGAACGCGGCGATGACGACCCAGATGACCGAGCGGTTCTCCGCGCCCGGCGCGACCTTGGTGAAGCTGTTCGGCCGGCCGCGGATGGAGGCCGAGGAGTTCGGCGCCAAGGCGGGGCGGGTCCGCGACATCGGTGTGAAGAACGCGATGGCGACCCGGTGGTTCATGACGAGCCTGACGCTCGTGTCGGCGCTCGCCACGGCCTTGGTCTACGGCCTGGGCGGCTGGCTGGCGATCACCGGGGACCTCGCGCCCGGCACTGTGGTCGCGTTGGCATTGCTGTTGACGCGCTTGTACTCGCCGCTGACCGCGTTGGCCAACGTGCGGGTCGATGTGATGACCGCGCTGGTGTCGTTCGAGCGGGTGTTCGAGGTGCTCGACCTGCAGCCGATGATCAAGGAAAAGCCGGGCGCCGTCGAGGTTCCGACCGGCGGGGTGGCGGTGGAGTTCGACGACGTGCGCTTCGCCTATCCGGCGGCCGACAAGGTCTCGCTGGCGTCGTTGGAGGAGGTTGCCGCGCTGGATGCCCGTGGCGGACAGGAGATCCTGCACGGCGTGGGCTTCCGGGCCGAGCCAGGGCAGATGGTCGCCCTGGTCGGTTCCTCCGGTGCGGGCAAGTCGACGATCGCGTCCCTGATTCCGCGTCTGTACGATGTGGACAGTGGGGCGGTGCGGCTGTCCGGGGTGGACGTCCGCGATCTGTCGTTCGACTCGATCAGGGACACCGTCGGTGTCGTGACCCAGGACGGGCACCTGTTCCACGACACCATCCGCGCGAACGTCGCCTACGCGCGGCCGTCGGCGACCGACGAGGAGATCACGTGGGCGCTGGAGCGCGCCCGGCTGACCGAGCTGATCGCGTCACTGCCCGACGGGCTGGACACCGTCGTGGGCGAGCGCGGGTACCGGCTTTCCGGCGGGGAACGCCAGCGGCTGACCATCGCCCGGCTGCTGCTGGCCAACCAGCGCGTGGTGATCCTCGACGAGGCCACCGCGCACCTGGACTCGGAATCCGAGGCCGCAGTCCAGGAAGCGCTCGTGCACGCGCTGGAAGGCCGTACAGCGGTGGTGATCGCGCACCGGCTGTCGACGATCCGCGCGGCCGACCAGATCCTCGTCGTCGAGGGTGGCCGGATCGTCGAGTGCGGTACCCACGCCGAACTGCTCAACCAGGACGGCCGGTACGCCGCCCTGCACAACACCCAGTTCGCCTCGCAGAAATCAGAGCTGCGGGACCCGGGGGCCGTACAGGTCTAGGTACCGCTGGTTGGCCTCGTCGCCGCCGGGGACGTTGGAGCTGCGCCACAACGGCACCTCCACGCCCTCGGCGGCGGCTTTGTCCGAAAGTCGGGCCAGAACATCGTTCCAGAGGAACGCGTTGGCTACAGTGGACAGAGCCGAGGTCACCGGGTTGTCCGGCGGGTAGCTGGAGTCGCCGGGCGCCACCAGGGTGTCCAGGACGATCGTGGCGTTCTCGGCGAGCGTCGTGTCGGCTCGCCGGGGCGCCACGGCGTTGGCCGCGCTCGAGGTCACGGCCACCACGGGCATGCCGGCGTTCTGCGCGGCGATCGCGAGCTCGACCGGGTACGGGTTCACGCCGGAGGTGGAGAAGACCACCAGCACGTCGTCGCCGCTCAGCCCGACATGGGCGAACACCTCGTCAGCCAGCCCGGTCAGCCGCTCGGCGCTCGTGCTGGCGCGGCCGCCGTGCAGCGGCTGGATGTCCGGGTGGTACAGCGGGTACACGCAGGACAGGCCGCCCGCGCGGTAGAACGTCTCGGCGACGGCCGCCAGCGAGTGCCCGGCGCCCCCGGTCAGGATCAGGCCGCCCGCCTTGATGCTGCCGAGGAACAGCTCGGCCACGTTGTTCAGCGCGTCGCCGTTGTGCTTCTCGACCTTCGTCAGGTGATCTCTGACCAGGTCGCCGAATTCGGCCGTCATGCTCACGTACCTCCTCATAGGCCCCGCAATGGTCTATACCACTGGGCAGGGCCCGTCAAGAGGACCCGTCAGGCGGGCAGATCGCCGGGCCGGTCGACATCGGCGCCGTCCGAAATGTCCTCGCAGGCAACAAGTCCCGGCCGATTGCGGCGCAGGTACTCCCGAGCGCCCGCATCCCCGGTCGCCAGCTCGTACACGCCTTCCCAGTGATCACGGCCGATCAGCACCGGGTGGCCGGCCTCACCGTGATAGCTCGCCCGGAGCAACGCGCCACGGCCGGCGAGCGCGACGAGCCGGCGGACCGCCTCGGGCCGGATGCCCGGCGTGTCGACCGGCAACACGACAACCGCGTCACCCGTGATCGCGTCGAGACCGGTTCGCAGTGACGAACCCATGCCCTGCGGCCAGTCCGGGTTGTCGACCGCGTTGAGATCCGGCAGTTCGGCCCGGACCTGCTCACTCTGCGCGCCGAGCACCGCGAGCACGGGCGCACACCCGCCTTGTTGCAGTATCTGCACTGCCCGCTCGACGAACAGCCGGCCTTCGAACCGGACCAGCGCCTTCGGCATGCCGTAACGCCTGCCCGCGCCCGCGGCCAGGACCAGCCCCGCGACGTCAGCCATGGGCCACGAAATGCTCGAGCAGCAACCGGCTCAGGCCCTCGTCGGCCTGCTCGGGCAGCCAGTGCGAGATGTCCTCGAGCATTTCGAAGCGATACGGCCCCTCGACCCACTCCTCGGTGCCGATCGCGGCGACCGACCCGAAAGCGACGTCCTCGGTGCCCCACACATACAGCGTCGGGACCTTCACCTTCCCGGTCCGGCCGCTGAACTTGACGCCGCGGTACCAGTTCAGCGCGGCGGCCAGCGCGCCCGGTTCGGACAGCCGCTCGACGTACTCACGCACGTGGTCACCTGGGATGACACCCTCGTACATCTGCTTGAGGGCCGCCGCGTTGTTGGCCAGGAGTTGCTTCTCCGCGCCGCGGACGTTCTGGAGCGTGGGCACGTAGGACGAGCGTTGCTGCTGGTCCTCATCGGTCTTGAGGGCCTGGGCGTACGCGCCTGGGTGCGGCGTGGAGACCGCCGTGAGCGTGCGGACACGGTCGGGGTGCTCAGCCGCGACATGCCACGCGACGTTGCCGCCCCAGTCATGGCCGACCAGGTCGAACTTCGGCCAGCCCAGCTCGTCGGCGATGTCGAGCACGTCCTGCGTGAGGTCCTCGATGCGGTAGTCCTCGGCCCGTTCCGGCCGCACGTCGGGGGAGTAGCCGCGCTGGTCGGGCGCCACCGCCCGGCAGCCCGCCCCGGACAGGATCGCCAGCTGGTGCTCCCACTGCAGCGACGCCTCCGGAAAACCGTGCAGCAGAAGCACCCCACGGCCGTCGGCCGGACCGGCGGCCAGTGCGTCGAACCGGCCCTGAGCTGTGTTGATCCCGATGTGCTCGATCACACCGGGCAGTATCCCCGAGCGGCCAAACCCGGCTGTCCGCGGCGTCGAAAGATTACTGTGGTCGACGTGTCAGAACCCCATCTCCGGCAGCTCGGCTCGCCGCAGCCCAACGCCGTTACCCTGGTGCTGCACGGCGGTCGCGAGCACGGCATGGGGGAGGTGCCGCCGCTGGCGCTGGCTTATCTCCGGATGATCCCGTTCGCCCGTGACCTGGCCCGTGCGTCCGACGAACTGGCAGTGTTCCAGTTACGTAACCGGGTTCGTGGCTGGAACGCTCCCCAACTGGACGCCGTCCGGGACGCCCGTTGGGCTCTTGAACAGATCCACAGCAGATTCCCGGGCGTGCCTATCGTCCTACTCGGCCATTCAATGGGTGGTCGCGTCGCGCTGCGCGTCGCCGACGACCCAGCTGTCACGGCCGTCTGCGCGTTGGCACCGTGGTGCCCACCGGCCGACCCAGTCGAGCAGCTCGCCGGGCGCACGGTCCTGATCGCACACGGCAAGCTCGACACAACCACCGACCCGCGTGAGTCCCGGGACTACGCGCGACGTGCCGCCCAGGTCACCGATCGGGTCGAATTGGTCTGGGTCGACGGTGAGACACATGCGTTGCTCCGCAAGCGCCGTGTCTGGCGTGACCTGGTAAGACGTTTCGTTCTTGATCAGCTTGTGCCGTCCAGGGACAGCTGACCCTAGGGTGTACCGGACATATCTGACGCAACCTCGGCCTGTGGTCTCACGTCTTTGTGAGCATCCTTGACAGTCGGGGGACGGAATGAGGACGAGGATGAGCTACGGCCAGCCGTACGGTTCGCGGGACGGTCAGACCCGTGCCTATCCCATGCCGGGACAGGCGCCGCAAGATCGTCGTGACTACCGGCAACCTCAGGGGGGTTCTCGGCAGCCACCGCCGTACGTGCCGCCGGGGCAGCAGCAGGGCCCGGCACCGCGTCCGCCGCGTCGCAAGCGTCGCGTCGGCCGGATCCTGCTGATCATCCTGCTGGCGATCGTCGTGCTGATCGCGGCGATCTGGATCTACCTGGAGACGTCGATGACGCGGGTCGCCGCGCTCGGCGACTACGAGGGCCGCCCGGCCGCCGCGGCGGGCACGAACTGGCTCATCGTGGGGTCCGACAGCCGGGCAGGGCTGGACTCCGAGGACCAGGAGCGACTGTCCACCGGCGACGCCAAGGGGCAGCGCACGGACACGATGTTGTTGCTGCACCTGCCGGACAACAACGAGAAGCCGACCATGGTCTCGCTGCTGCGTGACTCCTATGTGGACATTCCGGGCAAGGGCAAGAACAAGCTGAACGCGGCGTACGCGTTCGGCGGGCCGAAGCTGCTGGCGCAGACCGTGGAGATGAACACCGGCCTGCGGCTGGACCACTACATCGAGATCGGCTTCGGCGGATTCGCCGGGATCGTGGACTCCGTCGGCGGCGTGGAGATGTGCCTGGACAAGCCGATCAAGGACCCGCTGGCCGGGATCGACCTGCCGGCCGGCTGCCAGGAACTCGACGGCGCCAACGCGCTGGGATACGTGCGTACCCGTGCCACCCCGCGGGCCGACCTGGACCGTGTGGTCCACCAGCGTCAGTTCATCGCCGCACTGATGGACAAGACCACCAGCCCGGGCACCCTGATCAACCCGTTCCGGATGATCCCGCTGCTGGCCGACGTGCCGGACGCGATCACCCTGGACGAAGGCGACCACCTGCACAACCTGCCGCCGCTCGGCTTCGCCATGGCAGGCGCGAGCACGGGCGAGACCGTCAGCACGACCGTGCCGATCGGCGGACAGCGCAGCGTGCCCAAGATCGGCTCGGTGATCCTCTGGGACCAGGCCAAGTCCAAGCAGCTCTTCGACGCGCTGCGCAACGACACAACCCTGCCGTCGAGCCTGATCGTCGTCCCGGGCTCGTGACGTTCCGGCTGGTGCCCGAACACTCGGGCACCAGCCGTTGCCGGGCCGTGAGCGTGCCGCTGAGGCCATGGGACGCGTGGTCCGGTACTTGTTCACCGATCGCGGATTTCGCCGGATCTGGGCCGAAATGCGCTAGCAGTTGAAGTCGTCGCTGGTCGCTGAGCCGATGAGGCGGAACTTGCGCTGGGTGCGCTGGTAGAACGTGGTCCGGCCGAGCCGAACCACCCGGGCCGCGCCGGGCAGGGCCATGATGTCGATCATCGTCCCGGGCTGCACCTGCCCGATGAGCCGCCCGTCGGCCTCCATCGCGACCTCGCCGCTGCCGGGCATGACCTCCAGCGCGAGTTTCTCCCCGCTGGACAGGAACAAGGCCCGGTTGAAAGCCGAGTGCGGAGCGGCGGGCGTGACCAGCAATCCCTCCGCCCGGGGCGACACGATCGGCCCGCCCGCGGCGAAGTTGTACGCCGTCGACCCCGTCGGCGTGGCCACCACAACGGCATCCGCCGCATATTCCACAAACGGGTGTCCCTCGACGTGCAGCAGCACCTCGGTCATGCCGTGCCCGGGCACCCGCACCAAGGCGATGTCGTTGAACGCGACCGTGTCCTGACCGGCGATCGTGGCGCACAGCCCGGAGCGCTTCTCCACCGTGAACCGGTGCGAGTCGATCGCGTTGAGCGCGCTGTCCAGCTCAGGGACGTCGACCTCGGCCAGAAACCCCAGGCGCCCCAGGTTCACCCCCAGCACCGGCACCTGACTGCCGAGCCGGAACGCGCGCAGCATCGTCCCGTCGCCGCCGAGGGAGACCAGAAGATCGGATCTTTCCGCGAGTTCGTCCTCGGCCACCGGCTTGACCAGTCCGTTGGCCCTGGCGACCTCCTCGCCCAGGCCCAGGACATCCGTGTGCCGAGCCTGAGCCCACGAGGTGATAGTTTCGATCACCGGTACGCAATCGCGTCGAGGGTGCAGAACAAGACCGATGGTGCGGATCAATCCGATCACCTGACCTCTTGAGCGGGAACCCTGGCTACCGTGATGCGTCATTCACTTGGCAAGATACGGCCGTTCGGGTGACGTGCGCGAGGAGGCAGCAGGGTGAACCCTCAGACGACGCAGGTCGACGACCTGCGATTGGTCGCGTTACCTACCGCCGTGAACTGCGCGGACATGTTCGTCAGGTTCGCGCTGACAGAGTGGTCACTGCGTCAGCTGCAGGACGAGACGAGCCATGTCGCCTGCGAACTGGTACACGCGGTGGTCCAGCGAAGCGACACCAAAGTGCCCGGTTTCATCACGCTTCGGTTGCGGTTGCACGGCGACTGCCTCGTCGTGGAGGTCGAGGACGCCGCAGCGACACCCCCAGTGGTGCCGGACACACTGACCGGGCGTCAGGCGGGCGCCGTGGCGCTCCCGGACGGCGGCAACCTGGTGTGGTGCGAGGTCGCGTTGCCGACCGGAATGAGCGCCAAAGCCGTGCCGCTGCCACGCCGAGAGCGGCGTAAGCCACCCGCGAGCGCGGGCGGAGAGCCCGACCAGGCGGACGTGGACGACGAGTTCTTCGAGAGGCTGCTCTCCAAGCTCAGCCGTTCACCAGAGCCACCCCCGAACGGCGACCCACGCGGCCTCATGTAGAACACGCGTGTGAGCGAAGACGCGCTGCGCGTTGACCGACGGCTGGACGGTGCTGCCGTCGTGCTGCGCGCATCCGGTGAGATCGACATGAACACCGCCCCGCTACTGGCAGAGGAACTGGAACAGGCGATCAGCACGAATCCCGAGCTGATCGTGGTGGACCTGTCGGACGTGACGTTCTTCGGCTCCGCCGGGATCGCCGCCTTGCTCAACGCCCGCGAACAGCACACAGAAACAGGCGGCAGACTGAGACTGGTCGCCACCCACGGCCCGGTCCTGCGATCACTGGAGATCGCAGGCGTACTCGAGTTGCTCCCGATCTACCCGTCGATCCCCGAGGCAAGCGCTTAGGCCCTGCTCCGGCTCGGCTTGTGTTTGTGCCTGGGTTCGGGGGCAGCCTCCGGCCCCCGGAATCCACGCTACCGCAAGGGTCTGACAGTTTTGGGCTGCGAAGATCCATAGCCTTGACCTGTCCACAAGCAGCGAGTTGTCCACGGTGCAATCGCGTGAGAAATTGTCAAGACCTGTGGATGAAGATCGTTAGGCGGCGGTGGGTGGGGCGTGGTCGTCGGGTCGTTCGACGAGTTTGCCGTTGTCGAAGCGGCTTCCGGCGCGGACGAGCGCGACGAGGTGGGGTGCGTTCACGGCGCGCCAGCGGGCCTGTGCTGACTCGATGAGCTTGAAGGCCATGGCGAGGCCTGCGGCGGCCGAGCCGGGGCCCTTGGTGACCTTTGTGCGGTGGCGCACGGTGGCGAAGGTCGACTCGATCGGGTTGGTGGTGCGCAGGTGGATCCAGTGCTCGGCCGGGTAGTCGTAGAACGTGAGCAGTTCCTCGACATCGTCGGTGATCTTCGCGACGGCCTTGGGGAATTTCGCGCCGTACAAGGCTTTGAACGCGGTCACGGCGTCGAGGGCGTGGCGACGGTCTTCGGCGTTCCAGATCTCGGCGAGGGCCTTCTTCGCGCCGGGATGGGCGGATTTGGGTAGCGCGGCGAGGACGTTGGCGATTTTGTGGAACCAGCAGCGCTGCTCGGCGGTTTCGGGGAAGACCTCACGTAGCGCGCTCCAGAACCCGAGCGCGCCGTCGCCGGCCGCGAGGATCGGGGCGCGCATCCCGCGGCGCTTGCAGTCCCGCAGCAGATCCGCCCACGACTCGGCCGATTCGCGGTACCCGTCGGTCAGCGCGACGAGCTCCTTGCGGCCGTCAGCGCGCACTCCGATCATCACGAGCAGGCAGAGTTTGTGTTCCTCCAGACGGATGTTGACGTGGATCCCGTCCGCCCACAGATACACGAAATCCACAGTGGACAGATCGCGCTCGCAGAACGCGCGCTGTTCGGCTTTCCACTGCTCGGTCAGCTTCGTGATCACCGGCGCGGACAAGCCCTTCGCTGAGCCGAGGAACTGGCCCAGCGCGGGCACGAAGTCCCCAGTAGACAGGCCATGCAGGTACAGCAGCGGCAGCACCTCGGTGATCTTCGGGGTCTTGCGCGCCCAGGGCGGCAGGATCGCCGAGGAGAATCGTTGCCGCTCGCCGGTGTCGGGGTCGACGCGCTTGTCATTCACGCGCGGCGCGGTCACCTCTACCGCACCCGCGCTGGTGAGCACCTCGCGCGGTTCGTGGTAGCCGTTGCGCACCACCAGGCGGTGGCCGTGCTCGTCGCACTGGCCGGCGTAGACGGCGATGTAGGCATCGACCTCGGCTTGCAGAGCTTCGGCCAGCATCCGGCGGGCGCCCTCCCGAACGATCTGGTCGATCAACGATGCCGAATCGCCTACCGGCGGCCGGTCATCGTCACCGGATGCGGGGCCAGGGACTACGGTGAGCATGGGCGTACCTTCCCGAGCCAGCGCGCCAACGCTGGCCCTGATCAGAACTCCAGACCTTTCAGATCATCCTCGGGAAGGTGCGCCCATCCAGGTCACCTCGCCGAGAACCATCCACAGGTTCTGATCATTGCTCCAATCGCGTCGTTGCTCGCAGGTGTGGCCTTCGGCCCCCGGTTTCCAGCCTACTGTTGAGGGCTGACAAGAACCGGGCCGTGAAGATCCACAAGTTGAAGGTGTCCACAGGCAGCGAGTTGTCCACAGTCAAGTCGCATTGCAGCTCGAGTGCCCCGGAACTGTCAGACCTCATCGCTACGCTGGATTTCGGGGGGCCGTGGCCGCCCACCTCTGAGGAGACACTGTGGTGGGGCGCTGTGATGGGTCCAGTAATTGGGCCCGGTAATGATCAGCGCTGGCGGCTGGCCAGCATGGAACGCGTTGCGGTCGCTGAGGGCATCGACCCAAGCCGCATGCGCCGGGAACGACGTCCCAGCCACCGGTACCCGGGCGAAAACCCAAGCCAGGCAAGGCGACTCGATAATTCACGACTTAGATTTAGGTGTATTGACACGATTGGTTGGACCAATTAGGCTGCTGGGAACAGCTGGCGGCGTGGCAGATGGAGGATCCCTGTGTTCTCCGGTAAGCGTGGAACGGAAGTCGTCATCTTCGGCCTGACTGTGGCTGCCTGTCTGATGGTTGTTGTTGCGCCGCAGGCTGGTGCGGCGATCGATCCGGCTGTGTGGTACTCGGTCACCGTGGTCAACAGTGGTAAGTGTGTGGATGCGCGTGCTGCGGGTACGGCGAACGGCACGGCTGTGCAGCAGTACACGTGCAACTCGACGGCTTCGCAGCAGTGGCAGTTTCAGCCGACGAGCAATGGGTATTTCCGGGTGAATGCGCGTAGTGCGCCCGCGCAGGTGTGGGATGTGTCGGATGTTTCCGTCGCCGACAATGCTCTCGTTCACTTGTGGACGTACGGCGGCGGCAACAACCAGCAGTGGTTGCCGGTCGAGGAAGCCGGTGGGGCGTACCACTTTGTTTCCAGGCATAGTGGCAAGTGCCTGGACGTACCCGGTGCGTCCACTGCGGACAGTCAGCAACTGCAACAGTACACGTGCAACAACACCGCTGCCCAGTCGTTCACGCTCAGCCCTGCCGGCAGCGAACCACCGCCTGGAGGCGACATCGATCTCGGGCCGAACACCTATGTATTCGACCCGTCGATGTCCGCGTCGAGTATCCAGAGCCGGCTCAATTCCGTTTTCGCCCAGCAGGAACGCAACCAGTTCGGGCAGAATCGGTACGCGTTGCTGTTCAAGCCGGGCTCGTACGACCTCAACGCGAACATCGGCTTCTTCACGCAGATCGCCGGGCTCGGGTTCAGTCCGGACAGTGTGAACATCAATGGCTCTGTGCATGTCGAGGCCGACTGGTTCGGTGGGAACGCAACGCAGAATTTCTGGCGGTCCGCGGAAAATCTGTCGGTGACGCCGGCGGGTGGCACGGACCGGTGGGCGGTTTCACAGGCGGCGCCGTATCGCCGGATGCATGTGCGTGGCAACTTGGTGCTCGATGACGGTGGTTGGTCCAGTGGTGGCTGGATGTCCGACACGTTGGTCGACGGTCAGGTGCGCTCGGGGTCGCAGCAGCAGTGGATTTCGCGCAACACCCAGTGGGGCAGCTGGACTGGCCAGAACTGGAACATGGTGTTCGTCGGCGCGGTGAACGCCCCGGCCGGCAACTATCCGAATCCGCCGTACACCCGGGTGAACCAGACGCCGATCGTGCGGGAGAAACCGTTCCTGTACACCGACAATGCGGGCAAATACCAGGTTTTCGTGCCCGCGATCCGGCAGAACACAGCGGGCATCACGTGGCAGGGCACGCAGCCCGGTCAGTCGCTGCCGATCGACCAGTTCCACATCGTCAAGCCGGGCGCCACGGCCCAGCAGATCAACGCGCAGCTGGCCGCGGGCAAGAACCTGTTGTTCACCCCGGGCGTCTACCGCGTCGACGAGACCATCCGGGTCACCCGGCCGGACACCGTCGTGCTGGGTCTGGGCTTGGCGACGCTGGTGCCGGAGAACGGCATCACCGCGATGTCGGTGGCCGATGTGGACGGTGTCAAGGTCGCGGGCATCATGTTCGACGCCAACGTCACCAACTCGCAGCTGCTGATGGAAGTCGGCCCGCCTGCGTCGAACGCGAGCCACGCGGCGAATCCGACCTCGCTGCATGACGTGTTCTTCCGCGTCGGCGGGCCGTGGGTCGGCAAGGCCACGACGAGCCTGATCATCAACAGCCACAACGTGATCGGCGACCACACCTGGGTCTGGCGAGCCGATCACGCGGCCGATGGCGTGCCGACCGGCTGGACGGAGAACACAGGCCGCAACGGGTTGATCGTCAACGGCGACAATGTCACGTTCTACGGCCTGTTCGTCGAGCATTACCAGCAGTACAACGTGATCTGGAACGGGCAGGGCGGCCGGACCTACTTCTTCCAGAACGAGTTCCCGTACGATCCGCCCAACCAGGCCGCCTACATGAACGGCTCCACCAGAGGGTGGGCCGCCTACAAGGTGGCCGACAACGTGACCAGCCATGAGGCTTGGGGCCTGGGTGCTTACTGTTTCTTCAACGTCAACCGCAGTGTCGTGGTGGAACGCGCTTTCGAGGTGCCCAACAACCCGAATGTCCGCTTTCACAACATGGTCGGCGTGTCACTCGGCGGTGGTGTCGGAACAATCAACCGGATCATCAACAACACCGCAGGCCCAGTGAACACCGGCACGCCGGTGAATGTCGTCAACCATCCATAGTGGAAAGCGCGCCGTGGCGCACTTTCCACTATGGCCAGGAAATCATTCGCCCTGTTGCGGGGAACGGCTCACGTCGCCGCGCCACTCGCCGGACTCACGGCCCCGGCTCTCGATGAATTCCTTGAACTTGGCGAGGTCGCCCTTGACCTTGCGGTCGATCACGCCCAGTCCCGCACCGACCTTCTCGGTCAACGTGTCAGGGTCGTATTCCATCTGCACGTTCACCCGGGTGGTCTGCTCGTCGATCCGGTGGAACGTGACCACGCCGCCCTGTTTCTGCCCGCCCACGGCCTGCCACGCCACCCGCTCGTCCGGGTGCTGTTCGGTGATCTTGGCGTCGAATTCCCGGTGCACACCACCGATACTGGTCTCCCAGTGGGTCATCGTGTCGGTGACCTGAACCACGCGGTCGACGCCGTCCATGAAGTACGGGAACGACTCGAACTGCGTCCACTGGTTGTACGCGGTCGAGACCGGAACGCGGACGTCGATCGATTCCTGAATGGTAGTCACTCGCAGTGCCTCCACTGTTTTCTCGTCGGTTTTCCGGTCACTGTCTCGATTACCCAGTCGCGGCCTGTTCACACCGGCAGCCGGTTACGGGGTTTCATGGACACATGCGCCTGAGACGTGCCGACCCGGCCGGTCCTGGATTCCGGCGCCGGCGTCGTGGCCGGGGCTGGCAGTACCTGGACGCCGACGGGAACCCGATCAAGGACGCCGGGGTGTGCGACCGGCTGGCCGGGCTGGTGATCCCACCGTCGGTGCGCTGCGGATGCTGGACAGGGGCGTGTTCCGGACCGGCGGGGACGAGTACGCCGAGGAGAACGGTTCCCGTGGGGCAGCGACCCTGCTGCGGCAGGATGTCGTGATCGAACGCGGTGACCTGGTGTTCCACTACCCGGCCAAAGGCGGGATCGACCGGCATCTGCGGATGCGTGACGAGACGCTGACACGGCTGATTCGCGCGCTGCGCAGGGCGAGAACCGACGACGAGCGCTTGCTCGTGTACCGGTCCGGGCGGGACTGGTGTGAGGTGCACGCCGGGGATGTCAACGAACGGTTCAAGGAACTGACTGGGCCGCAGTACACCGCGAAGGACCTGAGAACGTGGAACGCCACAGTGGTCGCGGCGGTCGCCTTCGCCTCAGCCGACCGGCCGGGGTCCAAGACCGGCCGCAAGAAGGTCGAGGTCCAGGTGATGGACAAGGTCGCGGCCCAGTTGGGCAACACCAGAACCGTCGCCCGGAACTCCTATGTGGACCCTCGGGTCGTCAGGGCATACGAAGACGGCCGCACCATCCAGGACGCCTTGGCGAAGGCCGAGGAGCGCGAGCAGATCGAATCGGCCGTGTACGCCCTTCTCACCCGTTGAGGACCTGGACGGCCACAGCGGTCTCCCTGGCGATCTGGAGTTCCTCGCGGGGCTCCACCGCAAGGACCAGGACGGGCGCGTACGGCGACGACAGAATGCTGTCCGTGGTGGGGTTCTGGACCGGCAGGCCGGCCGGAATGCCGAGCCTGCCGAGGTCCTGGCAGACCGCCTGCCGTACTTCCGGCTGGTCCCAGCCGATCTCCCCGGTGAAGACCAGGGCGTCCACGCGTTTGAGGTTGACCGCCATGGCGGCCAGCGCCTGGCTGATCCGGCGCGTGAAGATGTCCATGGCGCAGCGGGCCACGCTGTCGCCGTCGTACGCTGCCTTGACCAGTTCCCGGGTGTCTCCCGAGCGGCCGTCGGACAGACCGAGCAGGCCGGAGCGGTGGTACAGGCCTTCGGCCACGTCCGTGAGCGACGTCCGATCGAGCAACCATAGCAGCAGCCCCGGGTCGACGCTGCCGGAGCGCGTGCTCATCGGGACACCTTCCAGCGGCGTGAAGCCCATCGAAGTGTCCACACTGGAGCCACCTTGCACCGCACAGACCGAGCTGCCGCCGCCGAGGTGGGCCAGGAGCAGGTTGACGGAGTCGGCTGGCCGGTGCAGCAACTGGGCCGCACGCTCGGTCGCCCACGCATAGGACAGGCCGTGAAATCCGTAACGGCGGATACCGAAATCTCGCCGCCATTCCTCCGGAAGAGCGTACTTGGTCGCCAGTTCGGGCATGTCGGAGTGGAAACCGGTGTCAGGGCAGAGCACGTGCGGGACGTCCGGCAGCCGTTCACGGGCCACTTCCAGGAGTTCCAACGTCACCGGGACGTGGGCGGGCGCCAGTTCCGCCGCGATACGGGCCTGGTCGATCACCGACTCGGTCAGCACTGACGGCGACCGGATGTGCGGTCCACCGTGTACGAGTCGATGGCCGACGGCCGCGATAGGTGTGTCGATCTCGCCGAGCAGAGTGTCGAGCGTTTTGGCGGCAGCGGCCTGATCGGCCTTCTCCTCGGTCTTCTCTACCGCCAGGATCTTGTCGCCGTCGGTCTGGACCACGTGCACCTGAAGGCTGGAGGACCCTGGGTTGACTGTGAGCACGACCGTCATGCGGTCCACCGCCATTCACTGATCTCGGGAGGATCGACACCATCGGTCCGCGCCTTGCCAAGCAGCGCGTCACGTTCTGCGACCAAAGCGTCCGCAATGGACGATCCACGGGTTCGCCAGGCCCGGCGGACGGCGTCCGCGGCCAGGTCGTACCGGCTCATGCGGTTGCTGACCAGCAAGTCGAACGGTGTGGTCGTGGTGCCTTCCTCTTGATAGCCGTGCACATGGAACCGGTCTGGCGCACGGCGTCCGTGCAGTACTTCGTGCATCGCCGACGGATAGCCGTGGAACGCCGCCACGACAGGGATTTCTGTGCCGAAGCACCGGGTGAAGGCGTCGATGGCCATGCCGTGTGGATGCCGGTCCGGCGGTGCGAGGGCGAGCAGATCGACGATGTTGACCACGCGCACCCGCAATGCAGGTGCGCGCCTACGCAGAAGCCAGGCCGCGGCAAGGATTTCCATGGTCGGAACGGTGCCCGCACTGGCTAGCACGACCTCAGGTGTGGCGTGGTTGCCCGCCCATTCCCAGACGCCGGCCCCGGCTCGGCAGTGTGCCTCGGCCGCGTCCATGTCAAGCCATTGCGGGTATTCCTGCTTGCTGGTCACCACCAGATTGATCTTGTCGGTGGTCCGCAAGCAGTGCCGCATGGTGTGCAGCAACGTGTTGGCGTCCGGCGGCAGGTAGATCCGGGCCACGGAGGCCTTCTTGGTGAGCAGGTTGTTGATGAACCCCGGGCCCTGGTGGCTGTAGCCGTTGTGTTCCTGGCGCCAGCCTTCGCTGGTCAGCAGGTAGTTCAGGCCGGCCACCGGGATGCGCCAGGACACCTCGCCTGCCATCTTGAGGAACTTCGCGTACTGGTTGACCATCGAGTCCACAATGCAGGCGAAGGCCTCGTAGCACGGGAAGAGCCCGTGCCTGCCGGTGAGCAGGTAGCCCTGCAGGAACCCCTGGCACAGATGCTCCGAGAGCACCTCGATCACGCGGCCGTCCGGCGCGAGATGCTCGGCGTATCCGGTGACCGGCCAGGTGAACGCCCGGTCGGTGACGTCCAGTACGCCGCCGAGCTTGTTGGACTCCAGCTCGTCCGGGCAGACGATCCGGAAATCCCGGCGTTGCTGGGTGGCTCCGAGCAGGTCGGACAGCCAGCCCGCGAGGACGGAGTTCGCGCTCGCGGTCGTCGTGCCCGCGCTACCGACTTCGACGCAGTGCTTGTCGATCGACGGAAGCGGCAGGTCCCGCCGCAGCGCGCCGCCGTTGGCCTGCGGGACGCGGCCCAGGCGCAAGTGTTCCGGCGGCAGGCCGGTCAGCAGGTCCAGCATCGGCCTGCCGTGGGTGTCGAACAGTTCTTCCGGCCGGTATGACCGCAGCCAGGATTCCAGCAGGGCGAGCTGGCCGGGGTCGGAGTGCACACCATCGAGTGGGACCTGGTGCGCGTGGAACGTCCCGGCCAGGGCAGTGCCGTGGGCATCATGGCTCGGCAGACCCCAGCCCTTGGGCGAACGAACGATCAGCATCGGCCGGGCTGTCGTGTCGGCCAGCGCGTTGTCCAGCGTCTGCGCCAGGGCCTCGTCCGGGTCGGCGTGCCGGGCGACGTCCACGATCCGGGGCGACCAGCCGGCGCCCTCGAAGTACGAGGTGAGCTCGGCGTCGCTCATCGAGCCGTAGACCGTCGGCGAGGAGATCTTGTACCCGTTGAGATGCAGGATCGGCAGCACGGTTCCGTCGGTCGCCGGATCCAGGAACTTGTTGGCGTGCCAGCTGCCCGCGGTGGGGCCCGTCTCGGCCTCGCCATCACCGATGATGCAGGCCACGAGCAGTGTCGGGTCGTCCAGTGCCGCTCCGACCGCGGTCGCCAGGGCGTAACCCAGTTCGCCGCCCTCGTGGATGACACCGGGAACCTCGGGGGACAGGTGGCTGGGAAACCCGCCCGGCCAGGAGAACCGCCTGACCAGTTCGGCCATTCCGGTCGCGTCCCGCGACAACGCCGGGTCGTAGGCGGCGTGTGTGCCTTCCAGCCACAGGTTCGCGTGCACGGCGGGAGCGCCATGGCCTGGCCCGGTCACCAGCAGAGTCCGGCGCCCGGTCCGGGCGACGACGCCGTTGAGTCCTGTGTAGACGAACGTGATCCCCGGGCATGTTCCCCAGTGGCCGAGCAGACGGGGTTTGAGGTGCTCGGGCCGCAACGGCTCGCGCAGCAACACGTTGTCCCGCAGGTAGATCATGCACGCGGCGAGGTAGTCGCTCGCGCGCCGGTACCGCTCAGGAGCGGTGGTCACGGGATCCGACGCTGTCCGTTGGCGGGGTTGATGTCCTTGTTGACAGCCTGTAGCTCACCATCCTTGATGGACAGCAGTTCGGTGGTCGCGCCCGCGTCCTCGACAGCCTTCCTGGGCTGCACGAGCTCGACTTCTTCCACGCCGTCGGCGGCGAGCACCGCCACCCGCCGGCCAGTGAGTGTCTTCGTCATAGGTGTCGGCTACCCACACGTGCGTACGCCGACACAGGTTTGACGAATCGGGCATATGCCGATCCTGCGGATATGGACACGGCCTAGGCAAGGGCGTTCCTGACCTTCTCGACCAGGCAGACGCCTGGATCGAGGATCAGGTCACCGGACTTGCGGTCCGCGGCGGCGGGATGGGGTCTGCCAGGCGCGATCTGCTTGGTGTGCAACAACTTCGCGCCGATCTCGCGCCGATCAGCGGCGGGACAGGCCTTTTGCAGGCCAGGCAGCAGAACCGTCTCGGTGTCCTCGATGTGCCTGCGCGTCTCGGTGGTCAGCTTGCTGAGCAACAACTCGAACTGGGCATCGGCGGGTGACATGTTCTGTAACTCGGTCATGGTCTGCTCGGTTTCGGCGTGCTCGGTGAGTCTGGCCTTGACGATCCGTTCGCCGTCGGGCAAGTACTCCCGTACGGCGGGATAGAGGTGCTGCTCCTCGGCCACCGCGTGCGCGACCAGTTCGGTGATCATGTGATCGGCCAGCTGACGCCGGTGTTCCGGGCTTGCCGGGCTGGTTTCCACTTCATGCAGCAGGCCCGCCAGGTCCTGGTGGGCGGCTGCCAGCACACTGCTGAGATCCGTGGTCATGATCTGACACATACCCGCGAGATGTCGTGATAATCCCAAATCACCGTGGTTGCCGCCGTAACGGCCGGGTACACGACAGTCATGGTGACCAACACACGACTGCAGGCGAGGCAGCTCGTCGGTGTGACGCGCCGCAACGACGACGAGAGCATGGTGCTGGAGATGGCCAGGCTCACCGCCGATCGGACGAACGGTGGCCGCGAATCACACCTCATCACGTGTGAGCTCATCGCCGCGCTGTCCCAGATGATGCTCACCGCCGCGGGCCCGGCCGAAGAGCAGGACCGGACCTACGGACTGGAGCTGACCGGAGACGACAACAATGCCCTGGACATCGACCAGACCAGTCCGCCGATCCGGGCCGCGGTGCGTGCGCTGCTGGCCGAGCTGAACGGGCACAGCGAGGAGACCCTGTTCCAGGTCGACCTGGCGTTGCGGGACAACAGCTTCAAAGCCACCATCGAGGTGCTCACGCACGTCGTACTGTGGACGATCGGCATGCTGGAATGGTGTGACACCAACGGGATCCCCCGCCCCCAGTGGCTCGGCGAGCTCGCTTCCACGCGCCGGTCCGACGGGGACCACTGACGCCGGGAGGGATCAGCCTGCCACGGGATCGGCGACCGCGTCCAATGCGGCCGGCACAGTGTCGAAGATCGGCAGCATCGTGAGCAGGCCGGTGATCTCCAACGGCCTGGTGACCGTCGCCCTGGCGGCGACCACGGCCCACTTGAGGTCCTTCTCGGCCATCTGCTGACGGACGTCGACCAGGACGGCCAGGCCGGCCGAGCTGAGGAAGTCGACGCCGTCCATGTCCACCACGAACCGCTGCCGCTGGGCCACCTGCTGCTCCACGGCGCGCTGGAAAAGCGGGGCGGTGGCCAGGTCGACGTCACCGAGCAACCGCACCAACGGAATGCCGCGAGGGTGTGGCTGGACATCGACAGTGAGCAGCTTGCCCGGATGGGCGTCGTCACTGCCAGTGAAGCCATTCGGTGTGTTCACGGAATTCCCTTTCGGTTGCGAAACACGTCAGCGCGGCTGTGTGCTCAACCGTTGTGATACCCCAACCGTACGGGAGCGCGCGAGCGTGACACAACTTGGTGAGAAAGTTGGTTAGAATTTGGCCCCACGGGGTAACCATGGGCCCTTTGCGCGGTATTTGCCCTGGTGAGAGGGGGATTGCCGGATTCGGCTCCAGGGTACCCCGTTCTGGTGAGTGATGCCGAGAATTCTGACCAGGAGCGGCTGGCCCGCAATCTGGGCGAACTGCTGCAGGAGTTACGGGTGGCGCAGGCAGGGGTGCAGATCCTGTTCGGCTTCCTGCTGTCCATCGCGTTCACCGAGCGTTACGCCACGGCGGACGACTACATTCGCACGACCCATTTCATCACCGTGCTCTTCGCCACAGCGGCGACCGCGCTGCTCACCGCGCCCGCATCGTGGCACCGCGTGTTGTTCCGGCATGGCAGGCGAGAGCGAATCATCAGTGTTGCCAACAAACTTGCGGTGAGCGGACTCATCTGTCTTGCCGCCGCGGTCACCGGAACCGTGCTGCTCATCGGTGAGGTCGTGCTCGGCGGCTGGGGCGCCATCGTGACCGCCGTGATCACCGCGGTCGGGTTCAGCATGCTGTGGCTGATCGTTCCGTGGCGTGAGCGCTCTGAGGGCCCTGCGCCGGAACGTACGGACTAGGAGTTCCGCAGCGATGCCAGCAGTTGCCTGGCGATCACAATGAGTTTGGTGTTGGTACGTTGGGACTGGGCGACCAGCTTGTCGAACGCTTCCTCCGCCGTGATCCCGTGCACCGCCATCAGCACGCCTTTGGCCTGTTCGATCTCCGCGCGGGACGCCATCGCTGTGCGCATGTGATCGGCGACGTCGCGCATCTTGAGGTAGCGCTGGGCGTTGGTGATCGTCGCGGATGCCGTGGTGGTCACGAGTCTGAGCAGTGCCTCGTCCAGCCGGTCGAACGAATCCGTCTGGAAGCCGTAGACGTTGAGCGCGCCGATCAGCTGACCGTTCTCCACGCCGGTGAGCGCCAGCGGGGTGGAGAGGTACGCATGCACGCCGTACCGTGCCGCGTCGGCGGCGAACTGCGGCCAGCGCGCGAACGCTTGCTTGCCCGAGACGAGGACCGGCTCCCGGATACGGGCGGCTTCCAGGCACGGACCGTCGCCGGCCTCGTACTGGTTCTTGTCAACGATGACCGCCCATTCGTGTGATGAGGCTGCCGTTTTCGGGTTGAGTCCAGAGTGGACTGTCACGGTCACGCTCACCGCGTCGGCGCCGGTGACGACCTTGAGTGCGGCGTCCACCAGGCGTTGCAGCGAATTGCTCAGCGGTTCCTCGCCGGCCAGCGCGTCCCACATCTGCTCGAGATCCTCGAGCGCCTCAGTGGTCTCGTCGAGGCGGGACGCCCCGGGCAGTTCGTCAGCGGTCACGCCGACATGTCTACACCTGGTGTGGGTCAAGTGGGACGTGGGTATCTCTGCCTTGGAGAGGAGCAGCCGTGCGTGAGTCGATAGTTCACCAGGGCCCGAAGAATCCGCTCGGCACCATCATCGTGCTGGATCCGATTGGGGCGGCCAGTCACGGTGCGTTGCCGGCCACCTGGCGGGAACTCACCGATCGGTGGACGGTGGTGTGGTGCCGCCTGCCGGTCGAGGACTCGGCCTGGCAGCTCGCCGAGTTCCTGCAGGGTGTGACCGGCCCGGTCGATGTCGTGGCCGCGGGCGCGTCCTCAGTCGCGGCGCTGGCGATCGGCGGGCGGCACTGCGAGGTCGTCCGGTCGGTGCTGCTGGTGGACCCGGCCGCGGGCGGCATCCCGGTCGACGGGGCCACCGCGAAGGTCGCCGACGAGATGTGGATGAAGCGGGAAGCGGCCGTGATCGACGCGCTCGCCCTGGAAGGCGTGAACGTGCGGGTGATCGCGCACAGCTTCCAGGGCGACCGGGACCGGCGTGACCCACCGCTTCCGCTGGGCCACCCGGATGTCGTGTCCGTCCTGCGGGCCCAGCTGGTCAGCCAGCACCGCCGGCAACGGACCTAGCCTTGCGTCTGGCCATCTCCGGGCGTTGCAGCCACCACTCGGCGATCAGCAGCGGGATCACCCAGCCCAGCCATGTCGTGGCGCCGGAGATCGAGTAGACCATCAGCTTCAAGTCGCCGTGGAACGTGGTCTCCAGCTGGGGTCCCACCGCGATGCCGAACACGATCGCCCAGAGCCGGTTGGTGATGATCGACATGGTCAGGGCGAAGCTGCGGATCATCCACCTGCGGTGGTCGACGAACCGCCGTTGCCGGGCCATCCGGTACCCGGCGACCGTGAAGAACAGCCAGAGCGGCGCCATCACGATCCCGCTGGCGAAGGCGGCCGGCCCGAACGGCGTGACCATACCGATCGTCAGGGCCAATACCCCGGCCGGCAGGACCCCGCCGAACACGTAGATCCGTCCCATCCTCCGGTGTGCCTGTGGATGGCGCTGGCGGAACCACGGCCAGATCTGGAACACGCACGTGATCATCGCGACGGACGCGAAGAGCACGTGAACGACCAGCAGCGGGTAGTGCCACGCGTAGTCCGGCTGCTGGACACGTGACTGGCTCCGGTCACCAGTCAGGTACGGCGGCACGGAAAACGCGATGAACGCGATGGCCAGCAGGCCGAGCGGCCCTATCCAGGGGCGCTGCCACCACTTCTTCGTGGTGGTCCTGGGTTTCTGCAGTGTCGCTGTCATTGTTGTGATTCCTCCCTGGTGAGGAGGATGCGGGAGCCCGCTTACCGTTCGAGCACCGTTCACTTACCGATCAACGACAGCGCTTGCTCACGGGTCAGCGCGGCACCACGCTCGAACGCGGCCGTGAAGGCGTCCTTGCCGATGACAGCGATGGCCTGATCGGTCACCCGGGTGATGTCAGGGTCGCCGATGAGGGGCATGCCACGGATGGCGATGGCCGCGCCGAGCAGCAGGGCGGCGTGTTCCGCGTTTCCTTCGCGCAGGGCCAGGCTGGCCAGACCGTCGGTGCCGCGTGCGACGAACGGCAGGTGCCGGTGCTCCAGGGCGATGGCGATCGCCTGGTGATAGTGGGCTCCGGCGCTGGAAATGTCCCCCTCGGCCTCGACAAGCCGGGCCAGCGCGATCAGGACGCGCGCCTGGGGACTGCCCAGGCCGAACGGACCTTTGGTGCACGTACTGAGGGCGAGTTCCTGCAGGCGGCGGGCATTGGCCGGGTCGCCGTCGAAACGCGCGATCTCGCCCAGGCCGCTGTAGGCGGCGGCCAACTGGTCCGAGGTGCCGATACGGCGCGCCAACGTGGCCGCGTGTTCGTAGTCCGCGCGGGCGGCGTCGAAGTTGCCTCCACGCACAAGGTTGTCCGCTCGACGGCACAGCAGCGTGACTGTGTCGTCGACCGAGCCGAGCTGGCCGACCAGGTCCATCGCCTCGGTGAGCAGATCCAGGAACGCCTGGTCGTCGCCGCGGGAGTCGGCCAACTGGGCGAGCGTGTCCAGAGTGGTGATCAGGCCCCACCGGTCGCCCACGGCGCGGAAGCCGGCCAGTGCCTTGGCCAGGTCCGCCTGGGCGGCAACGATTTCACCGTCGAACATGTTCAGCATGGCGAAGCCGAGCGTCGCGAACGACTCCGACCAGGTGTCGTCGTCGAGCAGCGGCCGCTGCGGCTCGCCCTTGGGCGGCCCGGTGGCGACCGCCCAGAGGAAAGCACTGTGCGCGCGCCGGATCGCGCCACGAGGCTGGCGCATGATGGATTCGGCGTGCTTGAGGTGGTCGTGCCAGTGCGGGGCGTCGATCTCCGACCAGGCCGCGTGCAGCACGCAGAGGACGTACTCCTCGTCGAGGTCGTCAGGCGGTTGCGTGCCGATCCGGGTCAGCAGTTCGGTCGCGAGGGGCGTGGCCTGGCCGCGTAGTCCACGCAGGTACCAGTAGGGCGATATGGCACCGAACATCTGCAGCGCAAGGGTTGTGTCGTTGCTGACCGCCCAGCGCAGGGCCGCTTGGATGTTGCCGTGGTCGGCATCCAGCCGGCTCAGCCACTCCAGCTGCTCGGCCCGGCGCAGGTGGGGATCAGCGGTCTCCGCCAGTTCGTAGAAGTAGGTCGCGTGCGCGCGCCGCATGTCCTCGGTGAGGTGCTCGGCGCAGAACGCACGGATGGTGTCGAGCATCCGGTAGCGGCCGCCGACGTTCTCCACCAGCGACTTGTCCACGAGACTGGACAGCAGATCAGCCGTGGCGGGCATACCGCACACCTGCTCGGCCGCCGCCAAGGTCGCGCTACCAGCGAAGACAGTCAGCCGGGCGGCGAGCAACTGTTCGTCCGGGTCGAGCAGGTCCCAGCTCCATTCGACGGCCGCCCGCAAAGTCCGATGGCGGGGTGAAGCCGTGCGCGCGCCGCGGGACAACAGCGCGAACCGATCTTCAAGGCGCGCCGCGACCTCGGCGATCTCCAGGGACCGTAGCCGGGCGGCGGCGAGTTCGATCGCCAGCGGCATCCCGTCCAGCGCCTCGCAGATCTGCTTGACCGTTTCAGCGTTTCCCGCGTGGACATGGAAACCGGGGGAGACCGCGGCGGCTCGGTCGGTGAAGAGCCGGACAGCCGCGGGTTCGGGCAACGAAGGCAAGGGGCACAGGTGCTCGCCGGTGATGGCGAGCGCTTCCCGGCTGGTGGCCAGGACTCGTAAGCCGGGGCAGGCGGTCAGCAGGCGGTGAACAAACCCCGCTGCGTGGGCGATCACGTGCTCGCAGTTGTCCATGATCAGCAGCACATGCCGATCGGCCAGGGCGGCAATGACCCGGCTGGTGGTGTCCTGCGTCAGCGTGCCGAACAGGCCCGCGTCGCGGACACCGAGCGCCGAGAGCATCGCCTGCGGGATGTCGGCGCCGTGGCTTACCGCTGCCAGATCGACGAAGTACGTCTCTCGCGCCTGCAGACCGGCCACCTCGATGGCAAGCCGGGTCTTGCCCGCGCCACCCGGGCCGGTCACCGTGACCAGCCGCGAATCCGCCAGCATGGCCACAATCCGGTCAAGCTCGTCGGCCCGGCCGACAAAACTGGTCAGCTGCGCGGGGACATTCGACCGCGGATCCGGTTCACCGCGCAGGACAGCCAGATGAATCGCGGACAGTTCGGCTGACGGATCGGCGCCGAGCTCCTCTTCGAGGGTTCGTCGCGCGTTTTCGAATTCGGCCAGCGCTTCGGCTTGGCGTCCGCCTGCGTACAAAGCGAGCATTAGTTGACCGCGCAGGCGCTCGCGTAATGGGTGTGCTTCGACTTGGGCGCGTAGCTCGGAGATCAATGCGGCGTGCTCACCGAGGGCGAGTTGGGCGTCGAAGAGGTCTTCGGTGGCTGACAGCCTGAGTTCGTTGAGGCGTGCTGATATTGCTTCGGTCAACGGCACATCCGCGAGTACCGGGCCTCGCCACAGGTCGAGCGCTTCTTTCAGCAAGGCTGCGGCTTGCGCGTGGTCGGTCTCGGCGAGGGCCCGTGCGCCTTGCCTTGCCAGATGCTCGAACCGGTGCACATCCACGGCTTCCGGCTCGAGCGCGATCCGGTAGCCCGCCGGATGAAACTCGATCAGATCGGGTGGCAGGCCCCGGCGCAGCCGGGAAACCTGCGACTGCAGCGCACTCATCGCTCCGGCAGGCGGCTGGCTCCCATACATGCCATCCAGCAGGCGCTCGACAGTCACGACACGACCCGCATCAAGAAGCAGCAACGCAAGCAGGGCACGTTGACGCGGCCCACCAAGAGGCAACACTTCACCGTCAGCCGACCGGATCTCGACTGTGCCCAGGATGCCGAACCGCACTAACTCTCCCGCTCCAGCGCCATAATCGTGGCCTTCCACTTGCCGCCCATGATGTCGAGGGCGGCGTCCAGTCCGCAGGTGTAGTTGCGTCTCTTCAGCATGACCCTTCACTTACATTTATGTCTGTACCCGGCAAAATTGTAGGTACTTGATCAAATGTGCGCCAAGCTCCGAAGATCGTTTCATGTCGCTCACCATCATCGGCCTGGGAGCCATGGGCAGCGCCCTGGCCACTGCCTACGTCAACGGCGGACACCACACCACCGTATGGAATCGCAGCGCCGGCAGGGCCGTCCCACCCGGTGCTGTCCAGGCTGCGACCATCGAGGAGGCCGTCGCAGCGAACACCCTGATCATCACATGCCTCACCACCTTCGACGCAACGCTGTCAGTGCTCTCCGACGCGGATCTGGCCGGCCGGACCCTGGTCACGCTGAACACCGGAACCCCGGCCGACGCCGCAAAGTGGCGTCATGGGCCGCCGCCAAAGGTGCGTCGTTCCTAGGCGGCGCGGTCAAGAACGTGCCTGAAGCCGTGGGCAAGCCGGACACATTGCTCTACTACGCAGGCTTCCGTGAAGTCTTCGACACCCACGTGGAGACATTGCGTGTAATGGGCGGCGACACCGTCCACCTTGGCACCGAACCTGATCTCGCATCGTTGTACGAACTCGCTGCCGGCGGGACCCTTTTGCCTGCGCTGCTTGGCTTCTTCCAGGGCGCCGCCCTTGTGACAGCACGCGGACTGGAGGCCCAGACCCTGGTCTCGCACACCGTGAAGTGGCTGCGGATGATCGAGTCCGTACTGCCACAGTTCGCCGCGGAGATCGACTCGGGCGACTACGGCAACCCATCGTCCGCACTGGGCCTGTTCTACGAAGGCATCGCGCACGACCACTCGATTGGGGAAGAAGGCAACATAGACGTGTCCTGGAACGAGCCCATGCACGACCTGCTGCGCCGGGCCGTCGACCAGGGGCACCGTGACCACAGTGTTTCGGCGCTGGTCGAGCTGCTACGGAAGTGATTCGAACTTCTGTTCGAGGTGTGTGTAGTGTGGAGGTATGGGTGCTGGTCTGCAGGGCTCGCTCTTCGACGCCGTGGACGAAGTCGGTCTTGGGCCGCTGTCCGGGATTCGGCGGACTGAGCTGACGCAGGGCGCTTGGGTCGACGTGCTGCCCGGATGGCTGTCCGGGGCGGACACGTTGTTCTCGCGCCTGGTGAGTGCCGTGCCTTGGTATGCCGAGCGTCGTCAGATGTACGACCGGGTCGTGGACGTGCCTCGGCTGCTGTGCTTCTACTCCGAACGGGACGTACTGCCGGATCCTGTGCTGGAACGGGCACGGGTCGCCTTGGGGGAGCACTACGCGCAGGAGTTACGGGAACCGTTCTGCACGGCCGGATTGTGCTACTACCGGGACGGTCGCGACAGTGTCGCCTGGCACGGCGACAGTTTCGGGCGTGGAGCCACCGAGGACACCATGGTCGCCATCTTGTCCATCGGTGCCCCACGCGCACTTCTGTTGCGCCCCAAGGGCGGCGGGGACATCGTCCGGCATTCCCTCGGACACGGCGATCTGCTCGTCATGGGTGGCTCCTGCCAACGCACGTGGGACCATGCCGTGCCCAAGACGAACAAACCCGTTGGGCCTCGGATCAGTATTCAGTTTCGGCCTCATAATGTTCGGTGATGGCCGTTAGCCTGGCTTTTTGCTTCGGTGTATCGAGTTGGCCCTTTCAGGGGTTTCGGCGTCAGTGGTAGCCTTTGTTTTTGGTTAGTGTCGGTGGCTGGGCGCTGTTCGGGGTTTTGCTACAAAGCCGAGCGCCCAACCGTAGACACTGAACCAAAACCCAAAATAGGAGCTGGGCAGAAACCCAGCTCCAAAACACTACGGCCGAACAACCAGAACAGGGCAAGGCGCGAGATGCAGCGCGGTCCGGGTAACGGCGGACAACTGGCCAGGTTCGCTCCCCGGCCCCATCACCAGCAAATCACTCCGGGAGCAAGTCTCCACCGCCTCATGCGGCCTGCTGCGAACCAAGTGCAGACTCGGCGTCAGCGTGGGCACCAGTTTCGCGACCAGAGCGCGGGCCTTCTCGAGCACCTCATTCGGCTCCGCCTTCGAAGGCACTGCGCGGGGACCCGGCAGCGGCCAGGCGTGCACAATTCGCAAGCCATCCCTATACCGCGTTGCGATTTCTGCCGCGCGGCGGATTACTGCGTCGTCGTGGGAGCCGCCGACTGCGGCGGTTACCCAGCCGTGTTCGGCGCGGACTGCGCGGGGCTCGCCTCGGACGATGACTGTGTCGCAGTGGCTGTGGGTGACCAGGGGGAGGACCAGGTGGCCGATGCTCAGGTTGTGGGGGCTGTGCCCGTGGTGACCTAGGACCAGGAGGTCTGTTTCGGTGCTTGCTGTCAGCAGGGTTTGTTCGGGGGAGTCGTCTGATGTGGTGACTGAGGCGTTCAACCAGCGGTAGACGTCGAGTCTTCGGGCGATTGCATGATCATCGCTGGTTTTGGCCGAATAAACCTTCAGGCCGGCGTTCACCAGCCAGGCGTGCCGCAGCGCCCATTCCAGCGCGGCGTCACCCCATGTCGAGCCGTCCGTGCCGATGGTGACACGGGGGCGGTGCCGTTCGGGCGGGTACTCCGCCGAGGCGGCTACCGCGGGCGTTACCGCCGTTGTAGCTGTCATCGAGCCTCCCGATGGCCGGGGTCCACGGTAGTCCTGTGCGAATCCTAGCGATAGGGCCAGATGCGTGGCTCGGCAGCACTTGACCATCCATTATGGACAGCAAGGAATTTCTTGGCCGGTCGTTTGACCGTCCTTCTCGCCGGTAACTCCTCTACGGGAGGCCGACCCGAGGAGGAGCCATGGATCGGCGCCGTCCAAGTGGCGCACCTGCGCAAATCGGGATTTCGGACGTGCAGCGGCTGGAGGCCGGCACCCGGGATCTGCGTGCTCTGGACTACCAGTACGGCGGTGGGAGCTGCCACCGCGCGGTGCTGTCGAGACTGCCCCGCGCGAGAGCGATGCTGGGCGCGACGATGCCTGTGCAGCTGACCCGGCGGCTGGACACCGCCGTCGCGGACCTGCACAACCTGGCTGGGTGGACGTTGTTCGACCATGGTTCGGTTCCCGAGGCGCTGCGGCACTTCGGCTCCGCTTTGGACCTGGCCACCCGCGCCGGGAACAAGGCGATGACGGCGAACATCAGGTATCGGATCGGTCGCGTCCACCTGCACTACAACTCCTCCGGCCGGGCGCTGGCCGAGTTCGAGCTCGGCCGTCAGGCCGCGCAGGCGTCGCCGAACACGCTCGGCACGGCGATTCTGTCCGCGAACGTGGCCTGGGCGTACGCGAAGCTGGGCCGCGCGAAGGAGGCGATCGCCGCGCTCGCGCGGATGCAGGACGAGTTCGCGGCCGCCGACCGTACCGAAGTCCCTGGCTGGGACGCGTTCTTCACCGAGGTCGACGTTGCTGGGATGATCGGGTCTGTCTACACAGACCTCGCGCGGTTCGCCGACCCGGCGTACGCGCGGCGTGCGGTGCCTGCGCTGGAGAGGGCTGTCTCCGGCTATGGCGACGGGATGCTCCGCAGCCGGGCCTTCTGCCTGATCTCCCTGGCGGTGAACCATTTGCTGCTGCAGGACGTCGACCACGCGGTGGACGTCGGCCGGGGCGCGATCCGGCTGGGACGTACCGTACGGTCGGCACGGTTGCGGGATCGGTTGCGCCCCTTGGAGAACGAGGCCCGCCGGTGGAGCGGCGCCGACGATCTGACCGAGGAGATCCGGGCCATGCTGCCCGCCGCCTCATAGCGGGCCGCGGCCTGTCACCGGGGGCGCAGGGCTGCCCAGCTCCGCTCGTCGCCCCAGGTCGACGCGGGGTCCACGTAGGACCGCAGCAGTTCGACGAGTTCGGCGTCGCCGTGGCCGTTGAGCTCGTCGGAGGCGATCCGGCGGGCGACCCCGGCCAGGAAGTCCGCGATCTGCACCCGGGCGTCGTCCCGCGAGTCGGCGAATCGCAGGCCGGTGAGCCTGCCGCCGAGCGTTTGCTTGAGCTGTAACAGGCGTTCCTCGGTGAGCAGGTTCTGCCGGTCGTGCACAACCGCGACCGGATCGCCCTCGGCACTCCAGTGCGCCACGGCTTGCGCGATCGCTGGAATGTGCAGATCCAGCGCGATGAGGCCGGGCTGGGACCGGACCAGGTCGTTGAATGATTTCAGGAACGCAAGCCACCGCCGCGGGCCGAGCGCCTGCCAGCCCGCGCGGTAGAGCGTCCTTGCGTCCAGGCTGGGTGCGGCCAGTTCGGCGAACTTCTCGGTGACGAAAAACGTCTTCTCGACCAGGTGAACCCGGGCATTGCCGTGAATGGGGCCGTGCGGGCTCAGCAGCCAGACGAGCACGGCGCGGTGTTTCTCGCGCAGCAGGTGATTTGCTTTGTATTCCAGGGCGGGGGAGCGGATCCGGCGCCGTAACCGGTGAATGCACTCCTCAGCGGATTCGATGCTCAATCGCACGCTGGCATGGGCGAATACGTCGGTGATCGCGCCGATGAGATTGCCGCCCTCCGAACCGGACTCGTCACAGGCGATTTCGGTCGGCACGACTCAACCCTAGATGCGGAAGCAGGGTGTGCAAGTTAGTATCCGATCGCTACCGAGAGTAATCGGAGGGGTGCGGTGTGGAGTGTGGCTGCGATTCTGGTGAGCGTGCTGCTGACGGCGCCGAGCGACGCCGCTCCGCAACGGCACGTCCTCTATGACGGCGGAAGCAGCTATCCACGCGTGATCCGGTTGGAAAGCGGCCGCGTGCTGGCCAGCATCACCACCAATGACGGCGCCCAGGGCCTCGGCGTGATCATGGCGAGCGAGGACGACGGCCGGACCTTCCGGCAGATCGCCAGGATTCCCGACCCGGCGGCCGCGGGCAGCAAGGGGATCTGCTGTTCCGTGCTGTTCGAACTGCCGTCCCCGGTCGGCGCGCTGCCGAAAGGCACTGTGCTGTGGGCCGGCACCGTCGGCTATCTGGCGATGCATGGCAAACAGACCAAACAGCGGCTCTGGGCCAGCAAGGACCGGGGAACCACCTGGTCGTTCCTGTCGGACATCGCCTCGTCGCCCAACCAGTACAACGCCTGGGAGCCGAGTATGTCGGTCGCCGCCGACGGCCGGCTGGTGGCGTTCTACTCCGACGAGACCGACAAGATCAAGCACGACCAGAAACTCGTCCAGGTCCGGTCGGCGGACGGTCTACAGTGGACCGACTACCGGGAGACCGTGGTCAGCGACGCCTGGAACGTGCGGCCGGGCATGATCAACGCCATCCCGTTGCCCGGCCGGGGCTACTTCATGACCTACGAGGTCTGCAACAACGACAAAGTGCATCTGTGCAGCGCCTACTTCCGGCGTTCGGCCGACGGCTGGAACTACGGCGATCCGCGTGACCTCGGCACAGTCGTCCGGACATCCGACGGCAAGCAGGGGCGGCACACGCCGGTGCCCGCCTGGAGTCCAGGTCCGGGGCCGTCCGGAACGATTCTGTTGATCACCGAGATGCTGGTGCACAGCGGTGGAGCGCTCGCCGCGGGTAACGGTGGCACCATTCTTGCCAACGACAACGGGGGCGACGGTCCGTGGTACGAGATCCCGGCCCCGATCAAGGTGTCCGGTGTGGACAACGAGGGCTGCCGGAACTTCAGTCCCGGCCTGCTGCCCGCGCGCGACGGCCGCTCCGTGCTCGAGGTGACCACCGACTACGACGGGCCGGTCTGCAAGACGTACTACGCCACCGGGCCGCTGGTTCGCTGACATCCGGCCGGTGCATATCCGTTGCCCGGCCGTTGTGCGCGGATACTGTTGTCGGTGACATCCACTTTGTCGTGGACTTGCCATGATGCCCTTTTGGGCTGAAACGCCGCCGGCATGCAAGGCGGTTTGAACCCTCTGGCGCCCTGCTACGTGTGTGCTGTGACGTGGTTGACAAGCCGGGGAGGCACAGCACAATGGCGCAAGGACAGCGACTGAACCCGGCCGCCCGGGACGCGGCCGTCAGGCGGATCACCCTGATCACGACCGGAGTCGTGGCACTCGGCCTGACCGGCACCGTCGGTCTCGGCGTGGCCATCGCCTCCGGGATCCCCGCGAAGCCGGACACCTCGAGCAACGCCGCCTTCGAAGGGGTCGCCGTCGAAGACCAGACGGTGCCCACGACCCAAGCACCCGCCCCGGCAGGCACGGGTGCTGACGCCGGCGTAGCCGTCGTTCCGACTCAGAAGAGCACGCCGACGCAGAAGAAGCAGCCTGCGCCCGCGCCCAAGCCCCGCCCGACCGCCAAGGCTCCACAAACCCAGTCAGGTGGGTCGTGACCGCCAGTGTCCGGTTCGCAGCCATAGGCACGACAGCTCATCTGCTCGTCACTGAGCCCTCCGTGCTGCCGACGGCCGAACCGATGCTCCGCTCCTTCATCGAGGATCTGGACCTGGCGTGCAGCAGGTTCCGGGACGACTCCGCGCTGAGCCTGCTCAACCGCACCGGCAAGGCGACCGATCCGCTGCTGGCCGAAGCGGTCCGGGTGGCCCTGCAGGCGGCCGTGGACAGCGACGGACTGGTCGACCCGGCCCTTGGGACCTACCTGATCACCTTGGGCTACGACCGGACCTTCGCCCAGGTTCCGCGACGCGCACCCGCCACAGTGGACATTGATCCGCCGGTTCGCCAGGCATGGCGCAACATCCGGGTCGACGGCGACACCGTTACCGTGCCAAACGGTGTACAGATCGACCTCGGCGCCACCGCGAAGGCCTGGGCCGCCGACAAAGCCGCCCAGATGATCGCCGACGCCACCGGCGCCGGCGTGCTGGTGAACCTCGGCGGCGACCTCGCGCTCGCCGGGAAGCCGCCCGCCGACGGCTGGAGCGTCCGCGTCACCGCGGACCACACTCTCGCCGACAGCGGCCAGATCGTGTCGATCGACTCCGGCGGCATGGCGACATCGAGCGTGACCGTACGCTCGTGGCGCCGCGGCGACCGGCACCTGCATCACATCCTCGACCCGGCAACGGGTCTTCCCGCATCGCGGATCTGGCGCTACGCCACGGTTTCGGCCGCCACATGCGTCGCCGCGAACACAGCCTCGACCGCCGCGCTCGTGCTCGGCGACCGTGCACCGAACTGGCTCGCCGCGCGCCGGCTCCCGTCGCGCTTGGTGGCAACGGGTGGAGCCGTTACCACTGTGGCCGATTGGCCCGAGGAGACGTCATGACTGTCGCAGCGCCCTTCATCGGAGAAAGCACATACTGGTATCTGGCGCGAGGCAGCGGCATCATCTCGCTGTCGCTGTTCACCATCGCAGTCTCCCTCGGTCTGCTGACCGCGGGCCGGATCAGTACGTCGCGCTGGCCGCGGTTCGTCACCGAGTCGTTGCACCGCAACATATCGCTGGCCTCCGTGGTGTTCCTGCTGGTGCACATCGTCACGATCGTGCTCGACGACTACGTCTCGATCGGCCTGCTGGAAGCGGTGGTCCCGTTCATCGGCACGTACTCACCGCTCTATCTGGGACTGGGCGCGCTCGCCTTCGACGTGATCATCATGCTCGTGGTGACCGGTGTGCTGCGCACGAAAATGTCGTTCAGAATCTGGCGCCTGATCCACTGGATGGCCTACATCGGCTGGCCGGTGGCGGTCATCCACACCATCGGGATCGGTACTGACCAGGCCTGGTCCTTGATCACAGTCGGAATCGGCGTCGCACTCGTGCTCACATGCGGCGGCTACCGCGTCGCCTCGGTGCGGAGGAGGTCGCTGTGAGCGCCCCACAACAACGCTACGACGGCAGGCCTCGGCTGCTTGCCGCTCAGGCCCGCAACCTCGCTGACCATGCACGTGTTCTGGGGCCGTTGCCTGTGAACGTGGCCCCGCAACTGATCGACATGCTCAACGCGTCGGGCCTACGAGGCCGAGGCGGCGGCTGGTTTCCGAGCGGCAAGAAGATGGCTTCCGTCGCCGGTCGCGAAAACCCTTACGTCGTCGTGAACGGCATGGAAAGCGAACCCGCTGCGGGCAAAGACAAATTGTTGCTTCGCCGTGCGCCGCATCTTGTGCTGGACGGCGCCGAGCTTGCTGCCCTTGCCATTGGCGCCGATTGCATCACAGTCGCTGTGCATCGCGGGACAGGCGTTGCCGGTGAAATGCTGACGGCGATCGCTGATCGTAAGGCTGCCGGCTGGGGTCAGGTCGAGATCAATGTGACCGAACCGCCTAGTTGGTACGTTTCCAGCGAATCCACTGCTGTAGCGGCGTTCGTCGGCGGCGACGAAGGTCGGCCGAAAGCGGATTCCGCCCGGGTTTCCGGCGTGGCCGGGCGGCCGACGCTGGTTTCCAATGTGGAGACATTCGCGCACATCGGGATGATCGCGCGATATGGCCCTTCTTGGTTCCGGCAGGCGGGAACTGGGGAGGCTCCCGGCACGGCGCTGTTCACCGTGAGTGGGGCTGTGCGGAATGTCGGTGTATATGAGCTTCCGACTGGCGTGACCGGCGAGACTGTTCTGCGGGTTGCCGGCGGCCTGCGCGAGCCGATTTCCGCGCTTCTTGTTGGCGGATATGGCGGTTCGTGGATCGCCCCGGATCAGTTGCGGCGGCCTTTCAGCCCGGAAGGCTTGTCTCCGGTTGGGGCTTCCATCGGTGCTGGGATCGTTGTCGCTCTGCCCGCTCGTAGTTGTGGTCTGGTCGAGACTCTGCGGGTGGCGGACTGGATGTCTGCGCAGACCGCCAAGCAGTGTGGTCCTTGCTTCAAGGGGCTCCCTGCGATTGCCGATGACTTCGCCATGATCGCGCGTGACGGATCGCGCGAAGCCTACGAGCGGCTTCGATTCCGGCTCGGCGTGATCAATGGGCGCGGTGCTTGCGCTCACCCCGATGGGGTCGTCAAGTTCGTGGATTCCGCTTTGAAGGTGTTCGCGCTCGACGTGCGACGCCACCTTTCCGGACAACGCTGCTCACCCGGGCCGCGCGTCCTCCCCCTACCCGCACTCCCGGACGAAAGCGAGGGCTGGCGATGAGCGAGCAACTGAAAGTCGACATGATCGCCTGTGACGGGCACGGAGTCTGCGCCGAACTCGTTCCCGAACTGATCGGGCTGGACGAATGGGGCTATCCAATCCTCGCCAACGCCCCAGTTCCCCGCGAGCTGCACAAGCACGCCAAGAAGGCCGTCTCATTGTGCCCCAAGCTGGCACTGACTCTGGCCAAATCTCGGGCTTGAATTTCTTGGTGTTCGGCTGAGCGCCCTCGCGGTTTTGCTTGGTTGGGTCCTGTTCGGGTTTTTGCTTTAGTTTCCTGGTTAGGTCCCAGCGTTCTAGGCCCCGCGCAGCCCCGACTCATCCTTCAGACTTCAGCCTCAGACCGTCAGCGTTTCTCAGGAATTTCCGCCCCTATATAAGAGAGCAGCCCCCGCCACTCCTGGGGGGCGTCCCTGTTCCAGTCTATCGGGGGAGCCGTCAGGAAAAAGGGAGTCCAACCCGATCGGCTGCCTCTCGCCAAACGTCCCGATTGCCGCGAGGCTCGTAGCGGGCGAAAGCGGGGCTGGCCTGAGCCTCGACTCCCGCGGCTCGAGCCTGCACCAGGATGTTCCCGAGAGCGCTGGCCTCGACTGGGCCGGCCAGTACTGGGATTCCGCAGGCGTCGGCTGTCAACTGACAGAGGAGCTTGTTGCGGGCGCCGCCGCCGACTAGGTGGACGACCTCGGTTTCGTGGTTGGCGAGGCGGGCGGCTGTTCCGAGCGCGGAGGCGTGGCCCAGGGCGAGCGATTCGATGATGCTGCGAACGAAAGCTGATTCCCGTCGGGGTGGCTCCTGTCCGGTGCTGCGGCAGGCGGTGACGATTCGGGCGGGGATGTCGCCGGGCGCTAGAAACACTGTGTCGTCCGGATTGAACACGGCCTTCAATGCGGGCTCGTCTTCGGCGGCGCGGAGCAGGGGAGCGAGATCTGCTCCCCAGGTTCGCGCTGACTCGTTGAGCAGCCACAACCCCATTGTGTTGTGCAGGAAGCGGACTGTTCCGTCTACTCCGGACTCGTTGGTGAAGTTCGCGAGCCGGGCTTCTTGGGTCAGGACTGGTGCGGGAAGCTCCAGGCCTACCAAAGACCAAGTGCCGCAAGAGATGTAGCCGAAATTTGGGGAGGACACCGGAAGTGCCGCCACTGCTGAGGCGGTATCATGGGAAGCGACCGAGACGACCTGGGTTGAGCCGAAGAGTCCACAGTGGTCTCCGGGTTGACGCAGCGGGGGCAGCAGTGAGGAGGGGAGATCCAGTCGCGACATGATCTCTGGGGACCACTGGCGGGTTGTGGCGTCGAGTAGCCCGGTTGTCGACGCGTTGGTGACCTCGGCTCCCATTGTTCCGGTCAGCCAGTAGGTGATCAGGTCTGGCAGGAGCAGCATCCTGTGATCCGCGAGGCGGTCTTGGGGTTCGGCCATCAGTTGGTAGATCGTGGTGAACGGCAGGTGTTGCAGGCCGCAGATCTCGTAGAGGTCCTCATCGGAGATCAGTTTTCGTACCTGGTCCGGGATTCTTTCCGTCCTTGGGTCTCGGTAGGAGCGGACGTCTCCGTCGAGCTGGCCCGACGGGCCTATCAGGCCGTAGTCGATCGCCCAGGAGTCGACGCCGATGGAGATCGGGTTTGCCGGGGCCGCGTCACGCAGGCCCGCCAGTATTTCGTGGTGGATCTCGGTGACGTTCCAGTTCAGGCCTCCGTCCGGCCTCGGCCTGGGGCCGGTGGGGAAGCGGCGCAGCTCTGTCAGGGACACCGCTGCGGCTGTGACCTGGCCGAGCATGACTCGGCCGCTGCTGGCGCCCAGGTCCACCGCCACGAATGCCGTCATCGGAGGAAGGCCGCGGCGACGCCGGCGTCGACGGGGATGTGCAGGCCTGTGGTGTGCGAGAGGTCGCCTGCGGTCAGGGCGAAGACCGCGTTGGCCACGTGCTCGGGGAGCACTTCGGTCTTCAGCAGGGTCCGCTGGGCGTAGAACTCTCCCAGCTTTTCCTCCGGCACGCCGTAGACCTCGGCTCGTTGGGCGCCCCAGCCTGAGGAGAAGATGCCGGAGCCACGCACGACTCCGTCCGGGTTGATGCCGTTGACCCTGATCCGGTACGCGCCAAGCTCCGCGGCCAGCAGCCGGACCTGGTGGGCCTGGTCGGCCTTGGTGGCGCTGTAGGCGATGTTGTTGGGACCGGCGAAAACCGCGTTCTTGCTGGCGATGTACACGATGTCGCCACCGAGGTCCTGGGTGATCATCACACGGGCGGCCTCGCGGGACACCAGGAACGAGCCACGGGCCATCACGTCGTGCTGCCGGTCCCAGTCCGCTGCCGTTGTCTCCAACAGGGGTTTCGACACCGACAAGCCGGCGTTGTTCACGATCAGGTCCACGCCGCCGTACGCCAGGCAGGCCTCCGCGATTGCCTCCGCGACCGCCTCCTCTGAGGTCACGTCGACTGTCACGGGGGTTCCGCCGATGGCTGAGGCGACCTCGGCGGCGGACTGTGCGTCCCGATCCGCGACGACGACGCACGCGCCCTCGGCGGCGAGGCGGTGGGCGATGGCCTTGCCGATGCCGGAGCCGCCGCCGGTGACCAGGGCGATCCTGGTGGCCAGCGGTTTGGGCGCGGGCATCCGGCGCAGTTTGGCCTCTTCCAGCTCCCAGTACTCGATCCGGAACTTCTCCGACTCGTCGATGGGGGTGTAGCGCGACACGGACTCGGCTCCGCGCATCACGTTGATCGCGTTGACGTAGAACTCGCCCGCCACTCGCGCGGTCTGCTTGTCCCGCCCGAAGCTGAACATGCCCACGCCGGGCACGAGGATGATCGCGGGATCGGCTCCGCGCATCGGCGGCGAGTCCGCGGTCGCGTGCCGGGAGTAGTACGCCGCGTAGTCCGCTCGGTAAGTCTCGTGCAGCGCCGAAACGCGTGCGATCACGTCATCCAGGGGCGAGACCGCCGGGAGATCGACCACGAGCGGCGCGACCTTGGTGCGCAGGAAATGGTCCGGGCACGACGTGCCCAGCACCGCCAGCCGCGGGTGCTCGGACCTGGACAGGAAGTCCAAGACCTCCGGACTGTCGGTGAAGTGCCCGATCTGGCGGGAATCGGTGGACGCCAGACGCCGCAAAGTGGGGAACAGCGCCGCCGCACGCGCCCTGCGGTCCTCCTCCGGCAACGGTTCGAATCCCTCGACGACCGGCCCGAACGGCTCGGGTTTGCCGTGCTCGGCGAGGTACTGCTCGGCCGTGCGGATGATCTCCAGAGAGTTGGCCTCGCACTCCGCGCTGGTCGAACCCCAGGCCGTGATCCCATGACCGCCGAGGACACACCCGATCGCCGCGGGGTTGCCTGCCTTGATCGCGGCGATGTCCAGGCCGAGCTGGAAGCCCGGCCGGCGCCACGGCACCCACGCCACCCGGTCGCCGAAGATCTTGCGGGTCAGGTCCTCGCCGTCGGCCGCGGTCGCCACCGCGATCCCGGAGTCGGGGTGCAGATGGTCCACATGGGACGCGTCCACCAGCCCGTGCATGGCCGTGTCGATACTTGGCGCTGCGCCACCGTGACCATGCAGACAGTAGTCGAACGCGGCGACCATCTCGTCCTCGCGGTCGGCGCCCGGATACACGTTCACCAAGGCGTGCAAGCGATCGAGCCGCAGCACCGCCAGCCCGGCGGCGGTCAGCGTGCCGAGGTCGCCACCGGAACCCTTGACCCACATCAGGTCCACTTCGTCACCGGTTGCCGGGTCGGTCGCCGTCGCCTTGGCCGAGACGTTGCCGCCGGCGTAGTTGGTGTTCCGGCGATCGGCACCCAGGGTGTGTGCCCGGGCCAGTAGCTCTTCCACGTCAGGCTCCCCATCCGGCGCAACGGTGTCCGGTACGCATGCAGTGTCGGATGCACAATGAAACGTTTCACTACGCTATCGTCAAGTTAGCCGGGCCAGCGAAGGCCGTCAAGGTGCACTGCGTGGCCGTGTTTCATTGATACGATTCATCTATGGCGCCGAGTATCAAGGATGTCGCCGTGCGGGCCGGGGTGTCCATCGGCACGGTGTCCAATGTGCTCAACCGGCCGGACAAGGTCGCCGACGTCACCAGGCAACAGGTGCTGGCCGCGATCGAGGAGCTCGGCTTCGTGCGCAACTCCTCCGCCGCCCAGTTGCGCGCCGGCACCAGCCGGTCGCTCGGCCTGATCGTGCTGGACATGGCGAACCCGTTCTTCCACGACGTGGCCAAAGGCGTCGAGGACGTGGCCACTGAGCTGGGCTATGCCGTCGTGCTGTGCAACTCCGACGAGCAGGCCCCCCGGGAGGACCGCTACCTGCAGGTTCTCGAGGAACAGCGGGTTCGCGGGGTCCTGATCACGCCGGTGGAGGTCAGCTCGGAGCGGTTGGACGCACTGCGCAGGCGCGGGACGCCGACCGTGCTGGTGGACCGGCACGACCCGCGCGTGAACTGTTGCTCGGTGGCGGTCGACGACGTGGCAGGCGGTGAGCTGGCCGGTGGGCACCTGATGGAACGCGGGCACGAGCGGATCGCGTTCTTCAGCGGCCCGCTGAGCCTGCGGCAGTGTGCCGACCGGCTGGCCGGCCTGCGTGCCGCGGTCGAGGAGTCCGGCCGGAACCCGGACAAGGTGATCGAGGTCGTCGAGCTGCCCGCGCTGAAGGCGCGGATCTCCTACGAGGCCGCCCGCGAGCTCTTCGGCCGGCACAAGGACATCACCGCGGCGTTCTGTGCCAACGACTTGCTGGCTCTCGGGCTGCTGCGGGCCGCGGTGAGCACCGGCCGCAAGGTGCCCGACGACATCTCGATCATGGGTTACGACGACATCGAGTTCGCCGCGGACGCCGCCGTGCCGCTGTCCTCGATCCGGCAGCCCACCCTCCAAATAGGACGCAACGCCGCCCAGCTGCTGCTGGAGGAGTGCGACTATCCCGAGACACACGCGCACCAGCAGGTGATGTTCAAGCCGGAGCTGGTGATCCGCGACTCGACGTGACGAGGTGTAGCCAATGCCCTTGCCGCGTCCCGGCGGCCGGGCCAGGGTTGAGGCATGGCCTTTTCGATCATTCGACGGGCCACGACACTGGGGCTGACCGCGTTGGCGGTCGCAGGCTTGGTGTTCGTGCCGTCCGTCGCACAAGCCGCAGAAGCCGTAGAAGCCAGATCGGCGGTCATCCGGCCGGTCCGCCAGTGCGCCGGCCTGCCGAAGGACTTCCAGATCCCCGGCGCACCCACCCACATCACCGCGACGGCCGTCGTCCCGGCGACCGCGACCGACCCCGAACACTGTGATGTTCAGGGATTTGTCGAGCCGGCCGTGAAATTCCGGCTCAAACTCCCGACCAGCAGCTACACCGGCCGTTACCTGCAGTCCGGCTGCGGTGGCCTGTGCGGCGCCATCCCGGACCTGCTCTTTCCCGACAACTGCCTGCCGCGCAACGGCGAGTTCGCGATCGCGGCGACCGACGACGGCCACGAGGGAAAGGGCACGTTCCCGTTCCTCGACGGTGCGTGGGCGGCGAACAACCAGGCCGCGCGGGACGACTGGTCCTTCCGTGCCCCGCACGTGGTCTCGTTGGCCAGCAAGCGGATCATCGCGACGTACTACGGCGCCCCGCCGAGACACTCCTACTTCTCAGGGTGTTCCAACGGCGGCCGTGAGGCGTTGTTGCTGGCCCAGCGGTATCCGGACGACTTCGACGGCATCATCGCCGGTGCACCGGGCGCGTACATCAGCGCTTTGATGGTGTACCAAGCGTGGCTCGCTCGTGCGAACACCGCACCGGACGGCTCCTCCATCCTCACGCCCGACAAACTGGCCACGCTGCACAATGCAGTCATCGCCGCGTGCGACAACCTGGACGGACTCCTCGACGGCCAGCTCGACGACCCGCGCCGATGCAAGTACGACCCGATCTTGTTGCGGTGCCCGGCGAACACGGACCAACCGGACTGCCTGACGCCCGCCCAGGTGGAAACGACCCGCAAGCTGTATGCGGGACCGACCGACGAGGCCGGTCGGCTGCTCTACCCCGGGTATCAGCCGTACGGCAGCGAACTGGCATGGAACGGCTGGGTCACTCCGATCCCCGGCACCGGATCGATCGCCGGGCTGCTCGCCGACAACACCTTGAAGTACCTGGCGTATCCCATCGGGACACCGCACTCGTCACTGGCTGATTTCCGGTTCACCAGCGCCGAGTTCCACAAGCTGACGGCCGAGGGATACAAGGCCAACTCGCTGAACCTGGACCTGAGCGCGTTCCGGCGGGCCGGCGGAAAGCTCGTGATCTGGCACGGCTGGGCCGACATGGCGATCCCGCCGCACGGCACGCTCGACTACTACGACCGGCTCGTCCAACGCTCTGGCGGCCTTGCCAGGACCCAGCAATGGGCTCGCCTGTTCATGGTGCCCTCGCTTTATCACTGTGCGGAGGGCGGCAAACTCGGCGAGTTCGACCCGCTGCGGGAGACTGTGGCCTGGGTCGAATGGGGACAGGCGCCCCAGAAGGTGATCGCGACCGGGCGTGACGAGCAGGGCAACGTGCTTCGCACGCGGCCGGTGTTCCCGTATCCGTTGCAGGCGAAGTACGACGGCTCCGGCAGTATCGACGACGCGGCCGACTTCGTCGCCGTACCTCCGCAGTCCCCGCCGAAGGACCAGATCAGCTGGGTCGGCACGTACCAGTACGCGATCCCGGGCCCCAGGGCCTGAACAGAACTCGTGGGGTGGCTGGCAGCCACCCCACGAGTCGCGTCCTAGCTTTCGACCTTCGCGGCCTGGCGTTCGACGAGCTTGCGCGCGATGTTGTGCGCGATCTTCTCCGGGTCGAGGGCGCCGTCACCGGCGATTCTGTTCTGCGACAGCTCCTCGGTCAGCGGGCCGACCAGCTCACCGGCGAGGCCCTTGGCGATCTCCTCGATGTTCGCCGAGGGCAGCGGCCGGCTGGCGGCCGCCCACGCACCCATGTTCGCGCCGACTGTCCAGATCCACATCGGCAGAATCAAGCCGTTGTTGGGGTCCAGGTGCGGCCGGTGCTGCTCCCACACAGCCTGCGCCACACGGTTGACGTCGTCCTGGGTCAGTGGCATGTCAGCTCCTGGAAGTTCGGTGAGGGACTCGTTGAGGTCGACCCGTCCGCTGATGCCGGGCACCAGCCCGACTGAGGTGTACTGGTGGATGTTGGCCTGGCCGCGGTAGCTCAGCGGGTGCCTGTTGCCGTCGTTCGGCCCGTACGCGGCTGCCCAGACAATGGTGCCGGGCACGCCGATCGTGTCCGCGGTGATCCCGGACAGCATGGAAGTGTTGGCGTACAAGGTCACCGAGCCGAACCCGTTGTCGCGCAGGCGGGTCAGGAACCGGAAGGCGAAGTCGCGGGCCGCCCCGCCGGGACGGTGCGGATCTTCCAGATCCAGGGCGGGCGGCAGGCCGGTCGCGTCGAGCCGGAGCACTTCGGCCGTCAGCACGTCGGCCTGCACCTCAGGACTCGGCGACAGCTGTGCGTAGTGGTAGAGCCCGACCGGTAGTCCCACGCTCTGCGCGCCGCGCACCTGAGCGTCGGCACGCACGATGGCGGGTCCGCCACCATCGGTGCCTTTCACATAGACGAACGAGACGCCGTGCCGCGTCACGGCGTTCCAGTCGGTGACTGTCTGATAGCGGTAGATGTCGATTCCGAGTGCCATGGCATCACCTCGGGGGAATTTTTTCCGGGACCGGGTACGGATCCGGTAACGGGTACCCAGTGGCTGAGCAGCGTCAAACTCGTGGCGTGCATACCTCCGGTGGGGGTCTTGGCCTGGCGTTGTGCCCTTCTCAACGACATACGTAGCCGGGTTGGGACTTGTTCACGTGCCCAAGTATTCCTACGCTCAGCCTAAGCCGCCCTCCAGTTGGACATATCCGTAGCCCCCATTGGCACCAGGATCAGGAGGTTCGCGGTGATCAAGCGAAGTTGCGCCGTCGTCGCGCTCGCAGCAGCCGGACTCACGCTCGCCGCCCTGCCCGCACAGGCGCAGGTCGAAGGCGGCGGCTGGACGTCCTATGAGCCGACTTTCTCCGTGCAGCAACGCGGATGCGGCACGGTCAACGGCATGACGTTCACCCTCACGTGTTCGACCGGCAGCGGCGACCAGCGCGCCGAGCGCCGTTACGCCACCTACACGGGTGGCACGCGTCAGTTCGAAGGCTCGTTCCGGATCACCAGCATGGCCGGTTCCCGGATCAGTCTGAAGCAGACGTTCAAGACTACCGGCCCATTCTTCATGCTCGCGGTCGAGCGTGGCGGGCGGCTCTACGCGGTGCACGGCGGCGACACCATCGCGACTGGTGCGACCGTCGGCGCGACCGTGCGGGTCAACACCGTGCATCAGGTGGGCAGCCAGCACCGGACGTACATCAACGGGTCGCTCAAGCACACTGTCTCCAGTCCGTCCGGCGATTTCTACGACAAGTTCGGTTCGTATCGAACTGCCAGCGGAAAGGGCCCGGTCACCACGGTGTGGAGCGGGATCAAGTTCTGGCGCAAGTGACCTTGACGCTGTTTTTCCACCGGCGGCCGGCCATTAGTGCCGATGATTTCTTTTTGCCGGCCGCCGGTTTTTACCGGTGAACACGAGGTGAGGCGTTCCCGCCGCCGAGGTAACCATCCGGCGTGTTGCACGTGGCGTGTCCGCCGGGCCCTCTGACCGTGGGTGATAACGATGCGCGACCATTCGGTCGCCGATGGTGCCCGAAGCCCCTGCTCTGCCGCTCGCACCCTTGTGACCTGCTAGAGCGCTACCGGGCGAGCAGGTATGAGGATCTCATATGCCGGGTATGAGCGGTTCCCGCGCCGGGCAGTGACAGATCTGCGCGGGCACTGATTATCGCGACACTGGCCGCCGTCCCCAGCCGTGTCGCAGACTTTTTCCATCGCCATTGAGCGGGGAATCCTGAGATAGGGGACATTGTGATCGCCACCCTGAACAACACCGCTGCCCTGAACACCGCGACCACTCTCGCCGACACCCTCGATGCGTTGTTCGCGGAGCTGGACCTGCATTCGCCCGAAGGCACCGACCTGGTGATCGACGAGCTGGACCAATGGCAGAACCCCAAGGACTGCATCGCGGGTTTCTCCACCCAGACCTTCAACCTCGTCGTGGTACAGGGGAGATGACACAGCGATGACCGAACCGGGTGTCCCGGCGGGCCGGGTGGTCGGATTCAAACGCCACCTGCGCGTGGAAGTGATCAAGGGCGAAGCCGTATACCTTTTCTCCGAGCGCGGTGTCACGGCGCTGAAGGGGTCGGACGCGGAGACCCTGGCGCCCCTGCTGGACAACACCCGCGATCTTCCGGCCCTGCTTCGTGACGTGCCCTCCGGTGTGGCACCGGAGCAGGTCGGAAGGTTCATCGCCCGGCTGGACGAGGCCGGACTGCTGACCCTGGGCCCACCCCCGGCGACCGGGGCGGACGAGCGCGCCAGGGCTTACTGGGAGGCGGCCGGTACGGACGCCACCACGGCGGTCGCCAGTACCGCCGGCAGACGCGTCCAGGTGATCGCGACCGGGAGCACCGACCCGGTCCCAGCCCTGGCCGCGCTGCGGGAAGCGGGCCTGACCGTCCAGGTCGGCCCGCAACCCCGCGACAACGACAGCCGCGACGGTTTCGCGTTGGCGACCGACGATCCAGCCGATCTGTCGGTCGTGCTGTGTGACGACTACCTGTCGCCGGACCTGGCCGACATCGACGCCGTGCACCGAGCGGCGCGGCGGCCCTGGCTGCTGGCCAAGCTCGTCGGCGCGCAGGTCTGGCTCGGCCCGGTGTTCGACGTTCCCGACCTCGGTTGCTGGCACTGCCTGGCCACCCGGTTGTGGGCCCACCGGGACGCCGAGGCACACGTCCAGGCCGCGCTCGGGCGTGTGGGCCCGGCCGCACGGCCGGTGGCCTCGTTGCCCGCGCTGGACACGATGGCCACCCACATGATGGCCCTCGAGGTCACCAAATGGCTTGCCGGATACCGGTATGCGGGCCAGCGCGGGGTGTGGACGTTCGACAGTCTCGATCTGACCGGCCGGCACCATGAGTTCCGCCGTCGCCCGCAGTGCGCCCTGTGCGGCAACCCGACGCACATGCGTACGCAGGCCCGGCGCCCGGTCGTGCTGGAATCCCAGCCGAAATCGTCGGACAACGCGGGAGGACACCGTTCGCTTCCGCCGCAACGGGTCTACGACCGCTACGAACACCTGATCAGCCCGGTCACGGGCGTGATCAAGGAGATCACCCAGCACGAACGCGGCCCGTCGTTCTTCAACTCGTTCCGGGCCGGCCACAACGTCGCGGTGAGCCGCAACCTGTTCAGCCCGCACGCCGCGCCGCGTGCGGAGAACGGTGGCAAGGGCGTCACCCCGTTGCACGGCAAGGTGAGCGCGATGTGCGAGGCACTCGAGCGGCATTCCGGGTTCTTCCACGGCGACGAGGAACGGGTGCGCGGCAGCTACAAGTCCTTGCGGGACCAAGCCGTTCATCCGTCCACCTGCCAGCTGTTCGACCAACGCCAATACCCGGGGCGCTCGGCGTGGAACGCCGCGCACTCGCCATTCCAGCACGTACCCGATCCCTTTGACGACAACGCGGTCGTCGATTGGACACCCGTATGGTCGCTGACACACGAACGGCACCGGTTGCTGCCCACCGCGATGCTGTACTACGGCGCGCCGCCGGAGTCCGGTTCGGTCTCGCTGTACGCCGACTCGAACGGCAACGCGGCCGGCAGCAGCCTGGAAGACGCTGTCCTGCAAGGAATGCTGGAACTCGTCGAGCGTGACTCGGTGGCGATGTGGTGGTACAACCGCGTCACCAGGCCGCAAGTGGACCTCACGGCCTTCGGCGACCAGTGGATCGACGAGCTGAAAGCCGTGTACGCGGGGCTCAACCGGGAGGTCTGGGTGCTCGACGTGACCGCCGACTCGAAGCTGCCCACCATGGTCGCCCTCTCGCGGCGGACCGACGGCGGATGCGAGGACATCATGTTCGGGTTCGGGGCACACCTGGATCCGCGGGTGGCGTTGCGCCGCGCGTTGACCGAGATGAACCAGCTCATGCCGGTCGTGGTCGACGGGCCGGAAGGCCGTTACGGCTGGGCGGAACGCGAACCGGTGGAGTGGTGGCAGACCGCGACCATCGCCAACCAGCCGTATCTCCTGCCAGACCGCACGATCCGGGCGCGGGTGCCCGAGGACTACGGCTACGAGCCCACAACGGACCTGCTTGACGACGTCGAGACCGTACGCCGCCGTGTGGAGTCGCTCGGGCTGGAAGTGCTTGTGCTGGACCAGACCCGGCCGGACATCGGGCTGCCGGTGGTCAAGGTCGTGGTGCCGGGGATGCGCAGCTTCTGGGCCCGCTTCGGCCCGGGCCGGCTGTTCGACGTGCCGGTGGCGCTGGGATGGCTGCCGCGTCCAACTGAGTACGCCGATCTCAACCCGATCCCGCTGTTCATCTGACAGGTTCATGGGCAGGCGGGAAAGCCGGAAGGGGGAGAGCGCACCACACGACGACCGCGACAGCCTCGACGGGGAGTTCAGCGTGCAGTTCAAGCCTGCTACCGGTGAGCCGGACCGGATCCGGCTGTGGTCCCTGCGTGAGGACGCGCTGGTGGAAAGCGGCTCGGAGGATCAGCTGCTGGTGTTCACCCGGTGGGGCGACATCGAGATCGAGGACCCGAGCCCGGTGGTCCGCGAATGGCTCTACCGGATGAGCCTGGGCCCGGTGTCGCTGGAGAACCTTCTGCCACCACGGCAGGGCAACAACCAGCGGCCGGTGGAGGACGATCCGGAGTACGGCCATGTCCGTGGTGTGCTGGAGAAACTCGACAGCTGTGTGGTGCATTCGCTGGGCCTGGCCGACATGGGTGGCCCGCTGCTGTCGGCGGTGCCGATCTCCCGGCAGGCCAGCTTCGAGCTGCCGGTGATCGACCCCGACCACCCGGTGCGGCTGTCGCGGTTCGCCGCGATGCGGGCGAGCGACGGCGAAGTCGTGCTCGAGTCCCCGCTGGCCCGCCACCGCGTGGTGTTCCACCGTTCGCTGGCCACCCGCGTGGTCGGGTCGCTCGGCAAGGCGACTACGGTCGCGGATCTGGCGCCGGCGTTGGACGTGGCGGAATCGCTCGTCGCCGACATCGTCATGTACGTCGCCGCGGTCGGGATGATCGTGTTCAGCGAAGGCGAGAGCACCGTGCCGTCGGCCCGGTTCGCCGAGGACACCGACCCCGGCCTGATGGTCTGGTCGCACAGCGATCTGCTGTTCCACTCGCGCAGCAGACTCAGCCGGCACGAGGACCCACGCGGCGCGGTCTACCCACGCGGCGACAAGGTCCCGCCGCCGCCCGCGGTGAAACCATTACCGGAAGGCCAGCGCTACCCCCTTTACAAACCGGTTCTCGCGGAAATCGCGGCGGCTGATCCGTCGTTCACCGAAGTGATTGAGAGCCGCCGGTCGTTTCGGAAGTTCGCCCGCCGTCCGTTGACATCCCAGCGTCTGGGCGAGCTGTTGTTCCGGGCCGCCCGGATTCGTTCGGTGCGGCCGGCAGACGGCGGCGGAGTCAGTTATGCGGTGTCCGACCGGCCGTATCCCAGTAGTGCCAGCCTGCACGAACTGGAGTTGTATCTGACCATCGACCGGTGCGCGGATCTGCCGAGGGGCATATACCACTATGACCCGCTCGGGCACGCGCTGACTCTCATCGATACTTCGGCCGACAAGGTCGGCGAGTTGCTGGATGATGCAAAGGTGGCAACAGGTTCAATGCAACGGCCGCCTGCGCTGATCACCATGACCGCACGGATGGGACGCTTGTCTTGGATGTACAACGGGATCGCGTACGCCACGACCCTCCGGCACGTCGGCGTACTGCAGCAGACGCTCTACCTTGTGGCGACAGCGATGGGACTCGCGCCGTGCGCGCTTTCCGTCGGCGATATCGAGGTCGCCGACAGCGCGTTCCTGCTGCAGTGGCCCGCCGAAGTCACCGTCGGCGGGTTCGTGGTGGGCCTGCGCCCTGACGCCATACCCGAGCACAACAGCACCAGGCAAGATCCCTGACTGCAGCTTGCTGCAAGCACGATCCGTGCAGGTGAACGTGTACCCTCTTAGCATGCCGAGAGCGTGATGACGCTGGGGGGAGAATGAGCCCAGACTCGGACGGTAACGACTTATCCGTCAACTCCACACTCGCCCCGAAGGTGGCAAGGTTAGTCGTCGTCACGGTCTTTAGTTGTATAGCGGTGCTCGCCTTTACCCGTGTTCTCTCATCGGGTGTGAGCACTGGTGCTGTGCTGCTCTCGGCGCTCTACATGGTCGTGCTGCTGTCGTTGCAGATTTTGTGGACTTCGCGTCGTGCCGACCAGTTGTCGCCCGCGTTGCGCTATGCGGCGCTGTTCGCCCAGGCCTGCCTGGTGTACCTGCCGTTGCTCCAGTTCGAAGATTCCTGGATCGGCCTGCCCGGATTCTTCGCGGGCAGCGTGCTGATGGTACTGCGGCCACCCTATGGCTGGATCGCGGCGGCCCTGGTGGTGGCCAGCATGGCATTCACCCAGTGGCTGTTTTTCCCCCAGTTCGAAGCGGTGCTCTACATATCGCTGTCCACAACACTGACGGGCCTGTTGGTCTACGGCCTGACCTGGTTGTCGACCCTGGTGACGGAACTGCATTCGGCCCGCGAGGAATTGGCCAAGATGGCAGTGGCCCGCGAGCGCCTGAGATTCGCCCGTGACCTGCACGACCTACTGGGCTACAACCTGTCGGCGATCACGCTGAAGAGCGAGCTGACCCACCGCCTGGTCATCAAACACCCGGCGAGAGCCCGCGAGGAACTAGTGGAAATCCTACAGATTTCCAGGCAGGCCCTGGCCGACGTGCGAGCGGTCGCCAGCGGCTACCGAGAGATGTCACTCGACGAGGAGTGCGTGTCGGCACGTTCGGTCCTGGCCGCGGCGGACGTCCACGTCCAAATGGCGGTCAACTACAACGACCTGCCAGTCCGAGTGACCACAGTCCTGGCCACAGTGCTACGCGAGGGCATCACAAACCTGCTGCGCCACAGCAAAGCCGAATTCTGCGAAATCTCGGTGACCCAACTCGGCGGCGCGGTGACCATCGAGATAATCAACGACGGAGTCCCCAACGACCCAGTCGACTCAAGAACGGGCGGAGGCCCAGGCGGCAGCGGAATCCACAACCTCTCCGCCCGAGTAGCCGAACTGGGCGGCGAACTGATCACAGAACTCCAGGAAAAGAACAGATTCCGCCTCCACGCAGTACTACCGCTGTTCGACCAGCACCCAACCAAAAGCGACAACGACGACGACCTGAACCCACCCCTGCGAGTAGTCTCCTGACCCACCGCGGCCCAGTGCGTTCCAGAGTTGGCCGACCTCGCGACGTCAGGTGCTGACTGCCGAGTGCCAGGTTTCGGTGTCCCGACTGCTGAAGTGAAGTCCGGCGTGCCCGGTCAGCGCCCCCGGTCGCGAACCCTGGCCCCGGTCAGCGCCCGAGAAAGCCAAAGCGCGTCAGCGCAACAGAAGTGTGCTCTGAGTGTCCTCATCTGAGGGAGGTTTGCCCGCCCGGCAGGGCATTCAAAAACAATCACAGCACCAACACCAGCCCAAGGGCAGAGGCCTGTACGGAGGAGGGGAGGGGAGTACGGGACCGGTCAGAGCCAGCCGGCTTCGGTGGCGATGCGGATCGCGTCGACTCGGTTGCGGGCGTTGAGTTTGCCTGCGATGGTCGTCAGGTAGTTGCGGACGGTTCCCACTGACAGGTACAGCTTGGCTGCGATCTCCGAGGCGTCGGCGCCGTGGGCTGCCAACCGAAGGACTTCGCTTTCGCGAGTGGTCAGCGGGCAGTCGGTGCTGTCCCAGGCGGCGAGGGCGAGCTGGCTGTCGACGACTCGGCGGCCGGCGGCGACGCTGCGGATGGCGTCGGCGAGCTCGCTGGCGGGGGCGTCCTTGAGCATGAAGCCGCTGACGTGGGCCGATAACGCGCGCCGTAATGTGCCGGGGCGGCCCAGGCCGGTCAGGATCAGGGTGCGCACCTCCGGCAGGGCCGCGCGGATCTCCGCCGCCGCGGTCAGGCCGTCCTTGCCTGGCAGGTCTATGTCCAGCAGGGCCACGTCCGGTCGCCACTTGTGTGCGGCGGGCAGGATCTCGTCGCCGGACGACATTTCCGCCACTACTTCGATGTCCGGTTCGACGTTGAGCAACGCCACGAGTGCGCCGCGGACCATGTGCATGTCCTCGGCGATTATCACCCTGATCATCGCTGGCCCCTTCCCTCTTCGGCGCAGCCTGTTCTCCCACCCGTGATCATAGGGGTTTCGGTGCTCATTCGGATCGGCTATTAGGGGAAAACAATGGCGATCTGATGCCGCCTGCCGAAGTCATTGGAACACACTGTATTCGGATGATGACACCGAGTGGAGAAGCAATTAGGCGAAAACACGTCGTTTCGAATCGCGCATATCACCGAAGTGTGCGGCATCCGGCGTAACCGGGTCGGTCAGCGGGCGTAGCCGATCCTCATCGCCGGGGCGGGTTCGGCGCTGCGCGGGGCCGGAATCGCGGCCGCTCGCCGGACGGTGGCGATCACCGCGGGCCAAGGCGGCAAGTGCGGCAAACTGCGGGGTTGTTCAATCCACGGACACCCATTTTTCGCGTCGAATTCGCGCGGCACCACAACGCGGGATCCGGCGGGCACAAGATGGACTTCCAGGCACCGAAGTTCGGTTCGGTGCTTCGGTGCGTCCGGCTCGGCCGGCCGGGTCAGAAACATCCACCACTGCCCGGTCGTGTCGGCAAGCACCGGACCAGCCAGCAGGGCGATCCGCAGGTCAGTGAGGACAAGGCGGCCAAGCAGACGGGGCATCACGACCGCGTCCACGGCGTCGCCGACGCGCATCACCAGGCGTCCGGGGTCGACCTCGATGGTGACCGGCCAGCCGAATCGCTCCTCGTAACGGGTGCGCGCACGGGTCAGTTCACGTAACAGATCCAGTTTTACCGCGGCGTTCATCGTCTTCCTCCAGCCGGGGCGGCATTCGCACGGTTGCTCCATTCCACATGGGGTGGCCGCCCTGCTCGCGCCGGACGGCCGCGACTGCAGAAAACAAAGGTATACGGCAGTTTCGCGGGCATCGGCCAGTCGGCACGTCACGAAGTGCGCGTGAAACACCGTCCACGCGATATGTGAAAAATACCTGGTTGGTCCCGCTGTTATTCATACGGGTCAGTGACAAGCGCATGTGCAGGTTGATGAGGGTGGCACTGGAAAGTGGCCCGGTCACCGCTGAACAATTTTCTACCAGAGCCGGGTACGTCGCCAGCCGTGACGCCGACGAGCGGGGAAGACCGGTTGCCGTCTCGCGTCTGACACGTGATCCCGGATCGGTGGTCAGACGAAAGGCTGTGGGGATGGTGTTAGTCGAGCGAAATGGCCCGTTGGGCGCATTGGAGCGGTTGCTGGACCAGAGCGCCACGGGGCAGGGCCGGGTCGCTCTGGTCACCGGCGGCCTGGCCACGGGCAAGACCGAGTTGTTGCGTGAGTTCGCCGACCGTGCGGGGCGCGCAGGCGCGCTGGTGCTGTCGGCCGCCGGCTCACGTGCCGAGCAGTCCCTGCAGCTGGGCGTGATGTGCCAGATTCTGTACGGCTCGGCGTTCCCGGACGTGCCGCGGCCCGCCATGTCTACTGTGGACGCGATCGGCTGGGACGGGATCGACCCGGACCCGGCCGTGGTCGGCCCGCTCGACGCCCATGTGGTGCGTGACATGTGCACGGCTGTACTCGAAGTCGCCAGGACGCGCCCAGTCGTGATCGCGATCGACGACGTCCAGTTCGTCGACGGCGCGTCGCTGCGGGTGCTGTTGTACCTGCGGCGCAGAATGGCCACCGCGCCGATCCTGCTGATCCTGTCCGGCTGGGAGCAGCGCCGGCGCGCGTGGCCGTCGTTCCGGGCCGAGATCACGCGCCAGCAGCACGAACAGGTCCGGCTGACGACATTGTCCCCGGACGGTGTCACCGAGTTGCTCATGAGCCGTCTGGAAAGCGTGCCGGCATCCCGGCTCGCGGTCGCCTGCTTCGACCTCAGCGGCGGGAATCCGTTGCTTGTCAACGCTCTTCTGGACGATCTGGCCGGCGATGAACTCATGCCGGGGACCGCCTACGGGCAGGCCGTGCTGACGTGCCTGCATCGAACCGAGCCGCAGTTGTTCGGCGTCGCGAGCGCAGCGGCCGTGCTTGACGAGCACGTCACGCCTGTATTGGTAGGGCAACTCATAGGTGAGACCGTCGACGAGGTCATGCCGTCGCTTGAGGTGCTCACGGTCGCAGGCGTCTTCGACGGTTACAAATTCCGGCACCCGGCCGCGGCGGCGACCGTTCTCGACAGTCTCCCGCCCGACGAACGGTCCCGGCTGCACCAGCACGCTGCGGCTCTGCTGCACCAGCAAGGCGTTGGCGCCATTGAGATCGCGCGCCACCTGGTGTCGGCGGACGCGGCCGGTGAGGTGTGGGCGATCAAGCTTCTGCGTGAGGCGTCAGAGCGCGCGCTGGCCGACGACGATGTCGCGTGGGCCGCGCAGTGTCTCCGTCTGGCGCTACGAGACACCACCAGCGATACAGACCGGTTGGCCATCACGAAGGCGTTGGCCCGCGTGGAATGGCGGGTCAACCCTGCGGCCGCGGCCCTGCACCTCAAGCCGCTGGACGACGCGCTGCAGGAGGGTACGTTGGCGGGCAGGGACGCCGTCACCCTGGCCCGGCACGCCCTTTGGCGCGGCGACAAAACCACGGTCGTGACCGCGCTCGCCGCGTGCGAATCCGACGTGCAGGTCGCGGCTGAGCTGCGGCTGGTGTTCGAATGGCTGTACGGCTCGCAGCAGGCGCTGCCGTCCAACGACCGGACGGGTGTGCCGCCTGGCAACCCGTGGGTCCAGGTGGCGGCCAAACTGAGCGGGCTGATGATCAAAGGCAGGTCGGAGGACGTCTCCGGCAGCGCCGAGCACATTCTGCAGAGCTGCCATCTCGGCGACACGACACTGGAGGTCGTGGCCGCGGCCCTGCTCGCGCTGGCGTTCGCCGACAAGCCGGACAAGGCCGCGTTCTGGTGTGACGCGTTGGCCGAGGAGGCCGAACGACGCAACGCGCCGACCTGGCAAGCGCTTCTCGGTGCGGTACGGGCCGACATCGCGCTCCGGCAAGGGGATCTGGCACTTGCCGAATCCCGATCGGTACTGGCGTTGTCCCTGCTGCCCGCCGAGGGGTGGGGCGTCCTTATCGGACTGCCGAGAGCCACGCTGTTGCTGGCGTACACAGCGATGGGACGTCCTGAAGCCGCAGCCGACGTGCTCAAGCAGTTCGTGCCCGACCGGATGTTCCAGACCGTGATCGGACTCCGTTACCTGCACGCGCGCGGGCACTACTACCTGGCCACGGGACGTGCCCTGGCCGCGCTGGACGACTTCCAGACGTGCGACCGGCAGATGCGGGAATGGAACATCGACGTGCCCTCGCTTGTCCCCGCGCACACCGATCTCGCGCAGGCGTATCTCCGGTTGGACCAACGCAAGGTCGCACGTGACCTGGTCACGCGTCAGCTGGAGAGGCCCCGGATGATCAGTTCCCGCACGCGCGGAACGTCATTGCGTGTGCTCGCCGCCACGAGCGAACTGAGGCAACGCCCTCAGCTGCTGATGGAGGCGATCGAGGATCTGCACAACTGCGGGGACCGGCTCGAGCTGGCCCGCGCGCTGATCGACCTGAGCGAGGCGCACCAGGAGTTGGGAGAGTTCAGCCGGGCCAGGATGCACGCCCGCAGGGCAGCCGCCGAGGCCAAGGCTTGTCGTGCTGAGCCGCTGTCGAAGCTGTTGTCGCACGGCGGTTCGTACGAGATGAAGGAACAGCGGATCGAGGGTGACGGCGTGCCCCCGCTGAGCGGTGCGGAGCGCAGGGTCGCGACTCTGGCGGCGCGTGGCTACAGCAACCGGGAGATCGGCCGGATGCTCTACATCACCGTGAGCACGGTCGAACAGCATCTGACGCGGGTGTACCGGAAGCTGAACGTCGGCAGCCGCGCGGACCTGCCGGTCGGACTGTTGCTCAGCCGGGTGCCGGTGACAGGTGCCCAGCAAAGCACCTTGTCGACCTTCGAGTGACGCCGAACAGGGGTGGCCGGGCCTGTCATAGGGGTTGAGTCGTGTGGTGATCAAGGTGGCCATGCGGCTGTAATCGGCTCATGACTGTCATCCGGGAAATCTCCGCCCATCTGGAGAGCGCGATGACAAAAAGTGTATGAGAAGAATCAGCGAACCTCCGCCGGCAACCCCCGCCCGGCGGATTATCCGGCGGTCTGTGCCTCGGTGATCCCGAGGTGCGGGCCGCCGGATTTTTGCGCGCCCGACAAGATCTTATACGGAAGTCCTATACATTCGTTTATGGGTTTGCTACGCTTGGGCGGTAGCAATTCATGGGCCGTCGATGAATGTGGGAGACATCGCGCAAGCGAGGGGAGCAGTGCCGTGGACCGCTTGGCAGAGCAAGTGCCTTTCCGTCCGGAACCCTGGGTTGATGCGGCCGTGCTTCCCGACGGCCGGCTGGAGTTGTCCTCCCGGCTCGGCGGCGACGTCGTGCGGTGTGAGCCTGCGGCCGCCGCGATGTGGATCGCGTTGTGCCAGAACGATTGGCGGGTTGAGGCCGCGGCCGGTGCACTGGCGTCCGCGTGGCAGGTCGACGACGAGAACATGCGTGCCGATCTGGATATCCTGGTGGCCGAGCTGTGTGACGCCGGGCTGCTTGGACAACGCTTTTAGGAATGCGCACGATTGTTTCCGCGTTCACCGTCAGTGGCAGGTGAGTAGCTCAGGCAGGGATCGTGAAGATATCCGGTCTCTGCCTGTCTCATGGCCGGTCGGGGTTGATAGGGGTACAGGCCCTGCCCGGCCGGCCATACCTTTCCAGGTGAGTGCCCGCGGGATATTTGGAGTGCGCACATGGCCAAGCCCGGAGACTTCACCGAAGAATTGGCGGACCGGCTCGCGGGGTTGCCCGCCGCGGAGCAGACCCGGGTGGTGCTCGACGCCGTGCGCGCCGAAACCCTGGCGGTACTGAGAACAGTGCGCCCCGGCCCGGTCGCCGGGGTGGAGCCGGGTCAGTCGTTCAAACAACTCGGGCTGGATTCCCTCGGCCTGGTGGAGTTGCACGCCCGGCTCAACGCGGCGCTCGGGCTGAGCCTGCCCGTCACGATCGCGTTCGACTATCCCAGCCCGGCCCTGCTGGCCGACCATCTGCGCGCCGAGGTGCTCGGCCATACCGGGAACACGCCGGGCACAAATCAGTCCATAGTGGATGAACCGATCGCGATCGTCGGCATCGGCTGCCGATTTCCCGGTGGGATCGCCTCCCCGGACGACCTCTGGGATCTGGTGTGTCAGCAACGCTCGGCGATCAGCGGTTTCCCGGCCGATCGTGGGTGGGATCTGGACTCCCTGTTCGACGACGACCCGGAAACGGCCGGCACGAGTTACACCCGGCAGGGCGGGTTCCTCACCGACGCGACCCAGTTCGACGCCGAATTCTTCACCATCAGGCCGCGCGAGGCGCTCGCGATGGACCCGCAGCAACGCCTGCTGCTGGAAACCGCCTGGGAAGCACTCGAACGAGCGGGTATCGACCCGGCTTCGCTGCGGGGCAGCCAGGCTGGTGTGTTCGTCGGCGCGGGCACGAACGAGTACGGCGTCCGGACCAGTGACGTGCCCGAAGGCCTCGACGGTTACGTCCTGACCGGGACATCGTTGAGCATTGCCTCCGGCCGCGTCGCGTACTTCCTGGGTCTGGAAGGACCGGCGCTGACCGTCGACACGGCATGCTCCAGCTCGTTGGTCTCGTTGCACCTCGCCGCCGAATCGTTGCGGCGTGGGGAATGCACGCTGGCTCTCGCCGGTGGCGTGACCATCTTGGGCAGCCCGGGGCTCTGGACCGAGTTCAGCCGGCAGCGCGGCCTCGCGCCCGACGGCAAGGTCAAGGCGTTCGCAGCAGGAGCCGACGGCACGAGTTTCGCCGAAGGCGCGGCGTTGCTGGTGGTCGAGCGGCTCTCGGACGCGCAACGCAACGGCCACCCGGTGCTCGCGATCATCCGCAGTTCGGCGATCAACCAGGACGGTGCCTCCAACGGCCTGACCGCGCCCAGCGGGTCGGCGCAGCGCCGGTTGATCCGCACCGCGCTGGCGATCGGCGGCCTCACGCCCGATCAGGTCGACGTGGTGGAGGCGCACGGGACAGGCACCAGACTCGGCGACCCCGTTGAGGCGCAAGCGATCCTGGCGACTTATGGCCAGGAGCGTGAGACACCGCTCCGGCTGGGATCGGTGAAGTCGAACCTCGGCCACACCCAGGCCGCCGCCGGTGCCGCGGGCATCATCAAGATGATCATGGCGATGCGGCACGAGTCGTTGCCCGCGACGCTGAACGTGGACCGGCCGTCGCCGAACATCGACTGGTCGGCGGGCAAGGTCGAACTGCTGACCGAAGCCGTGCCGTGGCAGCGCGGTGACCGGCCACGCCGGGCGGGCATCTCCGGATTCGGCGTCAGCGGGACCAACGCACACGTGATCATCGAAGAACCTCCGGTCGTGGAGTCGGCCGGTGCCTCGATACCAGCGATGTTGCCGTACGTGATCTCCGCCAAGTCCGAGCAGGCCCTGCGGGCGCAGGCCGAGCGGATCCTGTCTGTTGTGGACGACGAAACCCCGCTCACTGATCTCGGCTACTCGCTGGCCACGACCCGGGCCGCGTTGCATGAGCGCGCGGTGATCATCGCAACGGATCGGATCGATCTGGTCCGCGGCCTGAAGGCGGTGGATGGGCCAGGCGTCATCAAAGGATCGGCCAACGGTGGCCGGCTGGCGTTGTTGTTCACCGGTCAGGGCAGTCAGCGGATCGGGATGGGCCGCGAACTGTACGGCGCCTACCCGGTGTTCGCCCAAGCGCTGGACGAGGCCATTGGCTACCTTGACCTCCAGCTCGATCGGTCGCTCTGGGACGTCCTCTTCTGTACTGAGAACATGGAGTTGCTCGACCAGACGATGTACGCCCAGGCGGCGTTGTTCGCCGTCGAGGTCGCGCTGTACCGGCTGATCGAGTCGTGGGGGATCAAGCCGGACTTCCTTGCCGGCCACTCGATCGGTGAACTGGCCGCCGCTCACGCCGCGGGTGTTCTGTCCATTGAGGATGCAGCGATGCTTGTCGCCGCTCGTGGCCGGCTCATGCAGGAGTTGCCTGCGGGTGGCGTGATGGTCGCGGTGCAAGCGACCGAACAAGAGATCACCCCACTGCTGCCCGCCGGGGTGAGCATCGCCGCGATCAACGGCCCGGATTCAGTAGTGATCTCCGGAGCTGGAAGACCCACGCTCCTTCTAGCCGCACAACTGGCCAGCCGGGGGCGCAAGACCAGGCAGCTGAGGGTGTCGCACGCGTTCCACTCCGCGCTGATGGAACCGATGCTGGACGAATTCCGGCGACTTGCCGAGGTCCTGACGTACTCGCCGCCGCGTGTCGCGGTGGTGTCGAACGTGACCGGCAAGCTGGCGACCAGCGAAGACCTGTGCTCGCCGGAGTACTGGGTGCGGCACGTGCGGCAGGCCGTCCGGTTCCGGGACGGCGTCGAATGGCTGGCCGATCAGGGCGTGCGGACGTTCCTGGAGATCGGCCCGGACCCGGTCCTGTCGGGTATGGGGCAGGCCTGCGTCGAGGATGCCGTGTTCGCGCCGTTGCTCCGGCACGACCGCCCCGAACAGCGAGAAGTCTTGTCGGCGATCTCGCTGGCCTATGCGCGCGGCGCGCAGCTGGATTGGGAGGCGTTCTATGCCGGGCTCAACGCGCGCCGGATCGAGCTGCCGACGTATCCCTTCCAGCACCGCACTTTCTGGCTGAGCCCGATGGCCGCCGCCGCGGATGCCGCCGGCCTTGGCCAGGTCGTGGTTCAGCATCCGCTGCTGGGCGCGGTTGTCGGTCTGGCGGGATCGGACGGCATGGTGATGACCGGGCGGGTCTCGCTCAAGTCGCACCCCTGGCTGGCCGACCACGTCATCTCGGGTGTGACATTGTTGCCCGGCTCGGCTTTCGTCGAGCTGGCGATCCGCGCCGGGGACGAGGTCGGCTGCGGTGTCGTGGAGGACCTGACGCTCGAGTCGCCGCTGGTCTTGGCGGACTCGGCCGGTGTCGCGCTGCAGGTTGTGATCGGGCCGGACGAGGGCGGGCGCCGATCTATCGAGTTCTACTCACGTCCGCAAGCCTCGGACGCCGGCTGGACCAGGCACGCCGACGGCATGCTGAGCTCGGCGGTCACCGAGGACTTCGACCTGGCCGAGTGGCCGCCGCGGGGTGCGCAGGCCATTGACGTGTCGGGTTTCTATGAGAACTTTGCCGGCCAGGGCTACGGCCACGGCCCGGCGTTCCACGGGTTAAGGGCGGCCTGGACGCGGGGTGGCGACGTGTTCGCCGAGGTCGCGTTGCCGGATGGAATCGACCGAGACCTGTTCGGAATGCATCCGGCACTCCTGGACGCCTGCCTGCACGCGACCGACATCAACGGGGACACGCATGAGACGAAGGTTCCGTTCGCCTGGAGCCAGGTCGCACTGCACTCGACTCGCGCGTCCTCGGTCCGCGTGCGGATCAGCCGTACCAGCGCCGACGAGATCTCCGTGAACATCGCGGACGCGGCTGGGGTGCCGGTGGCCTCCATCGGCTCGGTCGTGCTGCGCCCGGTATCCGCCGGGCAACTCACGATGAGGGAGCGGCCCGAGTCGTTGTACCGCGTGCAATGGTCGCCACTGCCCGGACCGGGCGTCGCCGGGGACATGACCGGGCTCGGGATGTACATCGTCCCGCTCGTGTCCGAAGAGGACATCCCGGGTTCGGTCCGGTCGGTCACCGCCGAGGTGCTGGCGATGCTGCAGGCATGGCTGGCCGACCCGCAGTCCGAGGGAAACCGGCTCGTTGTGGTGACCCAGCACGCGGTCGCCACGCGCCCTGGCGAGGACGTCGACCTCGTCCAGGCGCCGGTCTCGGGTCTGGTGCGGTCGGCGCAGGCGGAGAATCCCGGCCGGTTCGTGCTCGTGGATGTCGACGATCTGTCCGAGACGGTCGCCGCGGCCGTGGCATCCGGAGAGCCTGAGCTCGCGATTCGGGACGGGCAGATTCTCGTTCCCCGGCTGGCGCAGGTCGAGATCCGGCAGCCGGTGGACCTGCCGTGGACCGTCGAGAGCCGGGTGTTGATCACCGGCGGTACCGGTGGACTGGGCGCGCACCTGGCGCGCAGGCTGGTTCGTGAGCACGGCGTCGAGCAGGTTGTGCTGGCCAGCCGAAGTGGACTTGCCGCCCCTGACGCCGCCGACCTGGTTGCGGAGTTGGGCCCGCAGGTCACCGTGGCCGCATGCGATGTGGCCGACCGGGAGGCAGTGGCGGCACTGCTCGCGGACCATCCCATCAACGCGGTCGTGCATGCCGCTGGTGTCGTCGACGACGGCCTGATCAGCTCGCTCACCCCGGAGAAGTTCGACACGGTCCTGCGGCCGAAGCTGGACGCGGCGTGGAATCTGCACGAGCTGACCGGGGAGCTGTCCGCGTTCGTGCTGTACTCCTCGATGTCGACGATCCTGGACGGCGCCGGCCAGGGCAACTACGCCGCTGCGAATGCCTTCCTGGACGCGTTGGCCGCTCGTCGCAAGGCGTCCGGCCAGGTGGTCACCTCGGTCGCCTGGGGTTTGTGGGCCGGCAGCGGGATGGGCGCCAAGCTCGACGCCACCGCATTGCAGCGGGTCGAACGACTCGGCCTGGACCCGTTGTCGTACACCGAGAACCTGCGACTGCTCGACAAGGCGTTGACCTGCGACGACGCGACTGTGATGGCTGTGCGGATCAATGCCAGTGCTGTGCAGGCCCGTGACGACGGCATCCCGGCTCTGTTGCGAGGCCTGGTCCGGGAACCCGCAAGGCGAGCCGGCGCCATGGAACAATCGGCTGGAATCATGGCGATGGGGGAGCCGGAACTGCTGGAGATGATCCGAGCGCACGCCGCAGCCGTGCTGGGTCGCGAGAATTCCAGCCAGATCAGCGCGACCAGGGCATTCAACGAGATCGGATTCGACTCGCTGGCGTCAGTGGAGTTGCGCAACCGGATCAGCACCGCCACTTCTCAGCGCCTGCCGGCGACACTGACCTTCGACTACCCGACGCCTGCCGCATTGGCCAAGCACTTGGTCAGCAAGCTCTCCGGGACAGCCGAAAGCAAGCAGGTCGCCACGGCGGCCGGCACCGACGAGCCGATCGCGATCGTGGGTATGGCCTGCCGGTATCCGGGCGACGTGCGGTCGCCGGAGGATCTCTGGCAGATGGTCGCCGCCGGTGAGGACGTGATCTCGGCGTTCCCGGCCGACCGCGGCTGGGACGACGATCTGGAGATGTCGTGTGCCGAGGGTGGTTTCCTCTACGACGCGGCCGAGTTCGACGCGGCCTTCTTCGGCATCAGGCCACTCGAGGCCCAGGCGATGGACCCGCAGCAGCGGCTGCTGCTGGAGATCGCGTGGGAGACCTTCGAACGGGCCGGTATCGACCCGCTTTCGTTGCGGGGCAGCGACACCGGTGTGTTCGCCGGCGTGATGTACCACGACTGGGGACTGCGGCTCGGTCCGCTGCCTGAAGAACTCATCGGCTATCACGGCACCGGCAGCATCGCCAGCATAGTTTCCGGCCGTGTTGCCTACGCGCTCGGTTTGGAAGGCCCAGCGGTGACCGTGGACACCGCGTGCTCGTCCTCACTGGTCGCGATGCATTGGGCCGCACAGGCTCTGCGTCGTGGCGACTGTTCGCTGGCCTTGGCCGGTGGCGTGACTGTTATGTCCACTGTAGACACGTTTACCGATATGGACCGCCGGGGCGGGCTTGCCGCTGACGGCCGGTGCAAGTCGTTCGGCAACGGCGCGGACGGCACGGGGTGGGGCGAAGGCGTTGGCATGCTGCTGCTTGAGCGGCTCTCCGACGCGCAGCGCAACGGCCACAAGGTGCTCGCGATCGTCCGCGGTTCGGCTGTGAACTCCGATGGTGCATCGCACAGTCTGACCGCGCCGAACGGCCCTTCCCAGCAACGGGTGATCCAGCGTGCGCTGGCCTCAGGTGGGCTGACAACGTCCGATGTGGATGTTGTGGAGGGGCATGGCACCGGCACGAAAGTCGGTGACCCGATTGAGATCCAGGCACTGCTGGCGACCTACGGCCAGGACCGCGAGCAGCCGTTGTGGCTGGGGTCGGTGAAGTCGAACATGGGGCACACCCAGGCCGCCGCCGGTGTCGCCGGCGTGATCAAGATGGTCCAGGCGATGACCCATGGCCTGCTGCCGAAGTCGCTGCACTCGCAACAACCGTCAGCCCAAGTCGACTGGTCTGAGGGCAATGTCCGGCTGCTGACGGATGCGATCGACTGGCCGCAGACCGGCCGGCCGCGCCGCGCGGGTGTGTCGGCATACGGCTTCAGTGGCACCAACGCACACGTGATCATCGAACAGGCGCCGGCTGTCGTGACCGAACCCGGCTACGACCCCGACGCGGAGATCCTGCCGTGGGTGATCTCCGGCCGGACTCCGCAAGCACTGGCTGACCAGGCCGGTCGGTTGCGCTCCTATCTGGACACCAAGCTGGACGCCGACTTCGCCCGGATCGGCCGTTCGCTGGCCACCACCCGCGCGGCTCTGGAACACCGGGCGGTCGTCCTCGGTACCCGGCGCGAGGAGTTCGCGGCCGAACTCGAAGCTGTCAGTTCCGGTAGAGGATCTGTTGTGGACTCGGTCCGGGAAGGACTGACCGCGTTCGTGTTCACCGGTCAAGGCGCTCAGCGCATCGGCATGGGGCAGGAGCTGTACGGCACCTTCCCGGTGTTCGCCGAGGCGTTCGACGCGGCTGTCGCCGAGCTGGACACACAGATCGACATGCCGTTGCGTGCCGTGATGTGGGGCCGGGACCAGGAGCAACTCGACCAGACCGTGTTCACACAGGCCGCTTTGTTCGCGGTCGAGGTCGCGCTGTACCGGCTGGTCGAGTCATGGGGTGTGCGGCCGGACTTCCTGGCCGGGCATTCCGTCGGCGAGATCGCCGCGGCCCATGTTTCCGGCGTGTTCTCCCTGGCCGACGCGGCGAGACTGGTCGCCGCGCGGGGCCGGATGATGCAGGCGCTGCGGTCCGGTGGCGCCATGATCGCCGTGCAGGCGACCGAGGACGAGATCGAGCCGATGCTCTGCGGCGCGGCGGCCAGCATCGCGGCGATCAACGGGCCGATGAGTGTCGTGATCTCCGGCACGGACGCGGTGGTCACCGAGATCGCGAAACGATTCTCCTTGCAGGGCCGTAAGACCAGTCGGTTGCGGGTGTCGCACGCGTTCCACTCCGTGCTGATGGAACCGATGCTGGACGAGTTCCGGGCGGTCGCGGCGCGCTTGGTCTACGCCGATCCGGCGATCCCGGTTGTGTCCAATGTGACCGGCGTGATCTCGGATGTGAGTCACGCCGAGTACTGGGTCGAGCACGTCCGGCAGACAGTCCGGTTCGCCGACGGGATCCGGTTCCTCGCGGCGCAGGGTGTCAGCACGATCCTGGAGATCGGACCGGACGCGGTGCTGACCGCGCTTGGGCAGGAATGCGTCAACGACGGTATTGCCTTCATTCCGTTGCTACGGCGTGACCGCGGTGAGCAACGAGAGCTGATGGCCGGACTCGGTGCTGCCCACGCTCGCGGCATCGGAGTGGACTGGGCAGCCTTCTACGGCAAGGGCGAGCCGATCGACCTGCCGACGTATGCGTTCCAGCACAAGCACTACTGGCTCACAGCCGTCAACGGCGCAGGCGATGTGGGCTCGGCTGGGCTTGAGCCGGTCAACCACCCGATGCTGAGTGCCGCGACTGTGTCGCCTGAGTCCGGTGAAGTGATCTTGTCCGGGCGGCTCTCGGCATCCGCGTTGCCGTGGATGGCCGATCACGCCGTGCGCGGGTCGGTGTTGTTGCCTGGCACGGGTTTGGTCGAAATGGCTGTCCGGGCCGGTGACCAGGTCGGCTGTGACCTGCTGGAAGAGCTGACGCTGGAGGCGCCGCTGCTGTTGCCCGAGCGGGGCGGCGTGATCGTCCAGGTGATCGTTGGCGCGAATGAGTCGGGACACCGGGCGGTCAAGATCTACTCCCGCCGGGAGAACGAGCCGTGGGTACGCCACGCGGCTGGGTTCCTGGCTGCAGGAGCACCAGCGCCAGAACGGGATCTGACTGAGTGGCCGCCTCCGGGCGCGACCGCGATCGAGATGGACCACGCCTACGAGCGGCTTCAGGAACGCGGTTACGATTATGGCCCGGCGTTCCAAGGAATGCGTGCGGCGTGGCTGCGTGGTGACGAGCTGTTCGCGGAAGTCGAACTGCCGGAACACGTCCGCGCCGAGGCCGGGAAGTACGGCCTGCACCCGGCGTTGCTCGATGCGGCAATGCACGCGGACGTCCTGGTCGACCCAGGGACCGAGCCGTTGTTGCCGTTCGCGTGGACCAATGTGACGCTGCACGCTGCTGGTGCGGGCGCGTTGCGAGTGTGGGTTCGCCGGATTCGCGGTGCTGAGGAGTCCGCGATGATGGTCGCCGACGAAACCGGCCGGCCTGTGCTGTCGGTCGGTACCTTGATTTCCCGGGCGGTTTCGAGCCGACTCGATGCCGTCCGGGGTGCCATGAAGGAGTCGTTGTTCCACATCGAGTGGAACCCGATCGCCAATTCCCGCAGCGCGGACGACTGCGTCGCGCTCGGTCTGGACCTCGGTGTGCTGACTGTGCCGGATCTCGCCTCGCTCCAGGATGTTCCGGAGGCGGTGATCGCGCCCTGCCTGTCTCCGGCCGGGGACATCCCCGGCGCGGTGCGGACAGTGGCCAACGAGGTACTCCGGCTGCTGCAGACCTGGATTGCCGGCGAGTGCTTCGAATCGTCAAAGCTGGTCGTGGTGACGCACGACGCGATGGGCGAGAAACCTGACCTCGTCCAAGCCCCCGTGTGGGGCCTGGTCCGGGCGGCGCAGGCGGAGAATCCCGGCCGGATCGGGCTGGTCGACTGGGACGGCGTGGACACGTCGGCGCTGCTGACCGCGGCGGCGTCGGACGAACCGGAACTTCTCGTGCAGGGCACCGAGATCCGAGCACCCAGGCTGGTCCGGACCATGGTCGCGGGCACAGCTTCATCATGGGACGCTGCTGGAACGGTGCTGATCACCGGTGGCACGACAGGGCTGGGCGCCTTGATCGCCAGGCATCTCGTCGCCGAGCATGGGATTGAACGTCTCGTGCTGACGAGTCGTCGTGGCCTGGCCGCGCCTGGAGCCGCCGAGCTCGCCGACGAACTGGGCGCACAGGTCATCGCTTGCGATGTGTCAAACCGTGATGCTCTTGCGGATCTGATCGCCGGTATCCCGGATCTGACCGGTGTCGTGCACGCTGCGGCCATTGTGGACCCTGGTGTGCTGAGCACGATGACACCGGACCGGCTCGACTCGGTGATGCGGCCGAAACTCGACGCGGCCTGGTACCTGCACGAGTTGACCAAGGATCGCGACCTGTCGGCGTTCGTACTGTTCTCCTCGGCAGGCGGACTCGTGATCCCGTCGGGGCAGGCGAACTATGCCGCGGCCAATGTCTTCCTGGACGCGTTGGCGCAGCACCGGCGTGCGGCGGGCCTGCCGGCCACCGCGATGGCGTTCGGAATGTGGGCCGTGAACACCGGCTTGGGGGACGCGGACCTCGATCGGATGCAACGCCTCGGACTGCCCGCGCTCTCAGCCGAAGAAGCACTCGCGCTGTTCGACGCGGCGATGCGGACCGACGAAGCCATGCTGGCACCACTGAGGATCGACCCGATCATGCTGCGGACCAGGGGAGATGACGTCCCGCCCATGCTGCGTGGTCTGATCGGCGCGCCGGTTCGCCGGACTGTTCAAGCCGCGGCCCCGAACAGGAACGATCTTGCCCGCAAGCTCCGCTCGATGACCGGGGGCGAACGGGAACGTGCCCTGCTTGAGCTCGTGACCAGCCATGTCGCTGCGGTGCTCGCGCACCCGTCGGGCGCCGCGATCGGTCCGGACCGGGCGTTCAAGGAGCTCGGTTTCGACTCGCTCGCGGCCATCGAACTGCGCAACGCGTTGAACTCGGCTTGCGGGCTGAGACTTCCCACGACGCTCGTCTTCGACTATCCGACATCACGTGCGGTGGCCTCCTACCTCGGGGATCAGCTCGTTGGCGGTGCCACGGTCGTCGACATCAAGCCGGTCGAGGCCGTCGCTGACGACCCGATCGCGATTGTCGGGATCAGCTGCCGTTTCCCCGGCGGTGTGCGGTCACCCGAAGACCTGTGGCAGCTGGTGGCCGAGGGCCGGGACGTCGTGTCGCCGTTCCCGGCCGACCGAGGCTGGGACACCACTGGTGTGTACCACCCGAAACCCGGTCTGCCAGGCAAAACGTACGCCCGGGACGGCGGTTTCCTGTACGACGCGGCCGAGTTCGACCCGGCGTTCTTCGGGATCTCGCCGCGTGAGGCCGTGGCGATGGATCCGCAGCAACGCCTGTTGCTGGAGGCCTCCTGGGAGGTCTTCGAACGTGCCGGGATCGATCCGACGAGCATGCGCGGTACTCAGACCGGTGTGTATGCGGGCGTGATGTATCACGACTACGGCACTCGTCTGACAAAGATCCCGGATGATCTCGCTGGATATCTAGGCAACGGCAGTGCGGGAAGTATCGCCTCGGGTCGCGTCGCGTACACCCTCGGGCTGGAAGGCCCGGCGGTCACTGTGGACACTGCGTGCTCGTCGTCGCTTGTCGCCCTGCACATGGCGTGCCAGGCGGTACGGTCCGGCGAAGTCACGATGGCGCTGGCCGGCGGCGTGACCGTGATGCCGACACCTGAGATCTTCGTGGAGTTCAGCCAGCAGTTGGGCCTCGCCGCAGACGGCCGATGCAAGGCCTTCGCCGCCGCGGCGGACGGTACCGGCTGGTCGGAAGGCGTCGGTTTGCTGCTGGTGGAACGCCTTTCCGATGCCCAGCGCAACGGGCACGAGGTGCTGGCTGTCATCCGTGGCTCGGCGATCAACCAGGACGGCGCCTCCAACGGCCTGACCGCGCCGAACGGCCCATCGCAGCAACGGGTGATCCAGCGGGCACTGGCCGTGGCCGGTCTTCGTCCATCCGAAGTGGACGTGGTCGAGGGACACGGCACCGGCACGACACTGGGCGACCCGATCGAGGCGCAAGCCCTCCTGCAGACCTACGGCCAGGATCGGGACGAACCGCTGTGGCTGGGGTCGATCAAGTCGAACATCGGGCACGCGCAGGCTGCGGCCGGGGTGAGCGGCGTGATCAAGATGGTGATGGCCATCCGCAACGGCCAGATGCCCCAGACGCTGCACGTCGACGAGCCGTCACCCGAGGTCGACTGGTCGGCGGGCGCGGTGCGGCTGTTGACCGAGCCCAGGCCGTGGCGGCAGAACGGCCACCCCAGGCGGGCCGCGGTGTCGTCTTTCGGGCTCAGCGGGACGAACGCGCACGTGATCCTCGAACAGGCGCCGGAATCGGACACAGTGGACCCGAGCCCGGCCGTGGCGGCGGTGGTGCCGTTGGTGATCTCGGCCGCGGACGAGGCCGCGTTGGCCGTACAGGCGGAGCGGTTGCGGGCCCACCTGGAGGCCAACCCGGCCATGCGCTTGCTCGACGTGGCGTACTCGCTGGCCACCTCCCGTGCCGCACTGGATCACCGCGCGGTGATTCCCGCCAAGGACCGGGATGTCGCCTTGCGCGGTCTGGCCGCGCTGGCTGAGGACAAGCCGGGCGTGATCCGTGGCAACGCCCGGTCCGGCGGCCTGACCGCGTTCATCTTCACTGGTCAGGGTGCTCAGCGCCTGGGAATGGGCCAGGAGTTGTACGCCGCGTACCCGGTCTTCGCCGAGGCGTTCGACGCTGTTGTCGCGGAACTGGACAAGCATCTCGACCTGCCGTTGAAGGATGTGATCTGGGGCGAGTCCGACGGGATGCTCAACCAGACCGTGTTCTCCCAGGCCGGGTTGTTCACGGTCGAGGTGGCGCTGTACCGGTTGATCGAGTCGTGGGGCATCCGGCCGGACTTCGTCGCCGGTCATTCGATCGGCGAGTTGTCGGCGGCCCACGCCGTCGGGCTGTGGTCGCTGGCCGACGCGGCGAAGCTGGTCGCGGCCCGGGGCCGGCTGATGCAGGCCCTGCCGTCCGGCGGAGCGATGGTCGCGCTCCAGGCGACAGAGGAGGAAGTGCGGCCGCTACTGTCCTCAAAGGTCACCATCGCCGCGCTGAACGCGCCGATGAGCGTGGTGATCTCCGGTGACGAGGACGCCGTCGTGGATCTCGCCCAGTATTTCGCCGGGCAGGATCGCAAGGCGACCCGGCTTCGGGTGTCACACGCGTTCCACTCACCGTTGATGGACCCGATGCTGGCCGAGTTCCGTTCAGTCGCGGAAAGCCTTACGTACCAAGAACCTGGTATTCGGATCGTGTCCAGTTCGACCGGTGGCCTGACGGCTGGGATGGGCTTGCCGGAGTACTGGGTCCGGCACGTCCGTGAGGCTGTGCGGTTCTCCGACAGTATGTCGTGCCTGCAGGAGGCCGGCGTCACCCGGTTCGTTGAGCTCGGTCCGGATGCCGTGCTGTCCGGCATGCTCCCGGATTCCACAGCGATCCCGATGATGCGCAAGAACCGTGAGGAGACCTCGACGCTCATCACTGCGCTCGCACACATGCAGGTCGCGGGCGCATCTCCCGATTGGCATGCCTACTTCGCTGCAAGCGGCGCACGCCGTGTCGACCTGCCTACCTATGCCTTCCACAGGCGCCGGTTCTGGCTGGACATTCCCACTGGCAGGGAGATCAGCGACGCCGCAGGTCACGGTCAGGTGGCTGCTCAGCATCCGTTGCTGAGTGCCGTCGTGCCGTCGGCCGAGTCCGGATCGCTGGTGCTGACCGGCCGGTTGTCGCTGGAAACCCATCCGTGGCTGGCTGACCACGCCATCCTCGGCAAGATCATCATGCCGGGTACCGCGTACGTGGAAATGGCCCTGCGAGCAGGTCACGAGGTCGGCTGCGATGTGCTGGAGGAGCTGACCCAGGAGGCTCCCCTGATGATCCCGGCCGAGGGTGGAGTCGCGGTTCAGGTCGTTGTGGGAGCAGCGGAATCCGGTCGACACGCGGTTTCGATCTACTCCCGGCAGGACGACGAGTGGATGCGTAACGCGCGAGGCATGCTCACTTCGCAGGCTCCGCAGGCGACGTTCAACCTACGTGCCTGGCCACCAGCGGGCGCGAAGAGCGTAGATGTGTCCGGAATGTACGACGACCTGGCCGCGCTTGGGTACGGCTACGGCCCGGTATTCCAAGGACTCAGGGCGGCTTGGCGGCGTGGTGACGACGTCTTCGCCGAGATCACCCTGCCCTCGGACGTTGATGCGACGCCATTCGGCCTGCACCCGGCCTTGCTGGACGCGGCCCTGCACGCCGAACGGATCCTGGACGAAGGCCGACCCGAAGCAGACCGGACCGCGCTTCCGTTCGCGTGGGCTGGAGTGTCTCTGCACGCGGCAGGCGCTTCGACACTGCGAGTGCGGCTCTCGAAACCCGGGCCGGATGCGATCGCGTTGGCCATCGCCGACCCGACTGGCCAGCCGGTCGCGACGGTCGAATCGCTGATCGTCCGAGAGGTCTCCGCCCAGCACGACTCGCTGTACGAGATCGCTTGGCAATCCATCGAACTCGGTACGGCCACAGAGATCGAGACGTTCACTGTCGAGTCTGATATGGACGGTGACGTTCCCGGAGGCGTTCGGTCAGTTGCTGCGCAAGTGCTTGCTGCGATTCGAGCGGCCTCAGGACCGCTGGCGATCGTGACCCGGCACGCAATGGTCGTCGATCCGGCCGAAGACGATGTCGATCTGCGGCAGGCACCGGTCTGGGGCATTGTCCGAGCCGCGCAGGCGGAGAACCCTGGCCGGTTCACGGTCGTCGACATGGACGGGACTGAGGAATCCGCTCGGATTCTCATCGCGGCCGTCGCTTCCGGTGAGCCGGAGATCGCGATCCGCCGAGGTATGGCGTTCGCACCGCGACTGGTGAAGACCTCTGTCTCGGGCGACGGATCGCCATGGATCGCTGGCGGCACAGTCCTGATCACAGGTGGTACCGGCATGCTGGGCTCCTTGGTGGCCAGGCATCTTGTTGCCGAGCACGGCATCAGGCACCTGGTCCTGACCAGTCGCCGGGGCATCGACGCGCCGGGCGCGGTGGAGTTGCGCGACGAGCTGACTGCGATGGGAGCCGAGGTCTGGATTCCAGCCGCGGATATGTCCGACCGGTGTGCGATCGCGGAGATTCTGGCCGAGATTCCAGCCGCGCATCCGCTGTCAGGGATCGTGCACGCGGCAGGCGTGATGGACAACGGCCTGGGCACAGCGTTGACCGAGGAGCAGGTCGACCGGGTTCTGGCGGCGAAGGCCGACGCGGCATGGCATCTGCACGAGCTGACGAAGAACCTGGATCTGGCCGCTTTCGTGATGTACTCCTCGGCCGGTGGCATGGTTCTCGCGGCTGGGCAGGCGAACTACGCCGCGGCCAACGTCTTCCTCGACGCTCTCGCCGAGCACCGCAGGGCTTCTGGTCTGGCGGCGACATCTCTGGCGTGGGGATTGTGGGAGACAACGGCCGGTGCGGGTATCGACCCCCAGCGGATGAACCGCTCGGGGCTACCTGAACTGTCCTTTGCGGACGGTATGGAATTGTTCGACATCGCGGTACGTGGTCAGGACGCCGTCCTCGTTCCGATCAGGATCAACCTTCCGGCGTTGCGGGCCAGGCAGGACGAGATCCCGGCTTTGCTGCGTGGCCTCGCCAAGACCGCGACCCGTCGTCCGGCCACGGTTGAAACTCCTTCGCTGGAACGGGATCTGGCCGGAATGTCGGAGGCTGGACGGGCCCGGATGGTCCTGGATCTGGTTCGTAGCCACGTGGCCGCTGTGCTCGGCCACAACACCATGACGATGATCGAGCCGAGCCGTGGCTTCACCGAAATGGGCCTGGATTCACTGGCCGCGATCGAACTGCGCAACCGGCTGCAGTCCGAGACCGGGCTGCGACTGCCTGCCACGCTGACGTTCGACTACCCGAACTCGCAAGCGCTTGCTGGGTTCTTGCTCGCCGAACTGACGCCCCCGGACATGCCTGTGCTGGACGATGCGGCGATCCGGGCTCTGCTGGCGTCGATCTCGCTGGAGAAGATCCGGGAGACCGGGATGTTGCAGATGCTGCTGGAAATGGCGGATCTGAGCGTGCCTCCGCCAGGCGAGCCCACGCCGGACATCGGGACGATGGCGATCGACGACCTGGTCCGCGCGGTGCTCGAACCCGAAGACGGGGAGTAGGCCGTGAGTGCTTCCGTCGAGCAGATCGTCGAGGCGTTGCGTAAGTCCGTGCAGGACAACGAACGGCTCCGGCAGCAGAACGCCACCCTGCGGGCAGCGGCTGGTGAACCCATTGCCATTGTGGCGATGAGCTGCCGTTTCCCCGGCGGTGTGACCACACCGGACGGTCTGTGGCAGATGGTGGCCGACGGACGTGACGTGATGTCGGAGTTCCCGGCCGACCGGGGCTGGGACCCGCACGTCTACGACCCTGAACCGGGCAAGCCTGGCAAGTCGTACGCCCATGAGGGCGGTTTTCTCCACGACGCGGCCGAGTTCGACGCGGACTTCTTCGGGATCTCCCCGAAGCAAGCCCAGCTGATGGACACCCAGCAACGCCTGCTGCTGGAGACGTCCTGGGAGGCCTTCGAGCGCGCCGGAATCGACCCGACGTCCTTGCGCGGCAGCGATACCGGTGTGTTCGCGGGCGTGATGTATCACGACTACGGCGATGGCAGCGCGGGCAGCATCGTATCCGGCCGCGTGGCGTACACCTTGGGCCTTGAAGGGCCCGCGATGACCATCGACACAGCTTGCTCATCGTCTCTGGTGGCGTTACATCTGGCGTGTCAGGCGTTACGGCAAGGCGAGTGCTCACTTGCATTGGCTGGTGGCGTGACCGTGATGGCCACACCGCAGATGTTGGTGTATTTCAGCGAACAGCGCGGGCTTGCGCCGGACGGCCGGTGCAAGCCTTTCGCGGCTGCTGCTGATGGAACTGGCTGGGCTGAAGGCGTTGGAGTCCTGCTTGTCGAGAAACTCTCCGATGCCCGAAAGAACGGTCACCCGATTCTGGCCGTTGTGCGTGGCTCGGCCGTCAACCAGGACGGCGCTTCCAGCGGTCTGACAACTCCGAATGGGCCGGCCCAGCAACGGGTCATCCGAGCTGCTCTGGCGAACGCCCGGCTGTCCACATCAGACGTCGACGCGGTCGAGGCACACGGCACCGGCACGGTTCTGGGCGATCCGATCGAGGCGCAGGCGTTGCTCGCGACCTATGGCCGCGACCGGGACAAGCCGTTGTGGCTGGGGTCGATCAAGTCGAACATGGGGCATGCGCAGGCAGCGGCCGGTGTCGCCGGGATCATCAAGATGGTCGAAGCCATGCGGCACGGTGTGCTGCCCCGGACACTGCACGTGGATTCGCCTTCGCCACAGGTCGACTGGTCTGCTGGCGACGTCCGGCTGCTGACACGTGAGCAGGAGTGGACCAGTGTGACGCGGCGGGCTGGGATCTCGTCGTTCGGGCTGAGTGGCACCAACGCACACGTCATCATCGAGCAGGCTCCTGCCGTCGAGCCCGTTGCCGACGGTCCCGATCTTCCGATGGTGCCGCTTGTGCTGTCCGGAAAGACTCCCACTGCCGTTGCCGCACAGGCAACCCGGTTGCTGTCCTATCTGGATGAAAGAGCTGAGAACGTCGGTTTCTCGCTGGCGACGGGACGTGCCGCGCTGGAACATCGGGCCGTGGTGCTCGGGTCGAACCGGGAGGACCTCGAACACGGATTGACCGAACTCGGCCGCGGCGGGAACGCGTCAGGGCTGATTCGCGGGCCCGGCCGTTTCCCGGGTCTGACGGCGTTCTTGTTCACCGGTCAAGGCTCGCAGCGACTGGGGATGGGCAAGCAGTTGTATTCCGCCTTCCCGGTTTTCGCTTCCGCGTTGGACGCCGTGCTGGCGCATCTGGATGTCCGGGATGTGATCTTCGGATCGGATGCCGAGGCGCTCGACCAGACCGGGAACGCGCAGCCCGCGTTGTTCGCGATCGAGGTCGCGCTGTATCGGCTGATCGAATCGTGGGGAATCGTCCCTGACTATCTAGCCGGTCATTCCGTCGGAGAGATCGCGGCCGCCCATGTCGCCGGAGTTCTGTCCCTTGAGGACGCTTGTGCGTTGGTCGCGGCTCGTGGCCGGTTGATGCAGGCATTGCCGCCTGGTGGGGCGATGGTCGCCATCGAGGCGACCGAAGCCCAGATCACGCCTTTGCTGACCGCGCGGGTTTCGATCGCGGCGGTGAACGGGCCTTCGGCGGTCGTGATCGCGGGCGACGAGACCGAGGTCGTCACGATCGCCAGCCTGTTCGAGAAGACCAAGCGCTTGCGTGTGTCGCACGCCTTCCACTCGCCGTTGATGGACCCGATGCTGGCCGAGTTCCGGCACGCGATCGCCGACATCGAGTTCGGACTGCCCAAGATCCCGCTGATCTCGGACATGGGCTCGGTCGGCTACTGGGTCCGGCACGTCCGCGACACCGTCCGCTTCTCCGAGAACGTGCAGTTCCTTTCGTCGATCGGCGTCACCCGGTTCCTGGAGATCGGGCCGGATGCCGTACTGACCGGAATGGCCCAGCAATCGGCCGAAGGTGCCGTGTTCGCGCCGTCCATGCGCCGTGACCGGCCCGAGGTGGCCACGCTTCTCACTGCGGTGAGCCAGATGTACGTGGCTGGGGCGACCGTTGACTGGTCCGCGTTCTTCGAGGGTTCACGGCGGGTGGACTTGCCGACGTATCCGTTCCAGCGACAGCGTTTCTGGATGGACCCACCCGGCCTGGCCGGGGATTTCGACCACCCCATCCTGAGCAACTCCGTCTCGCTCGCTTCAGGCGGGATCGTGCTGACCGGCTCGCTGTCGGTGGAGAAACAGCCTTGGCTGGCCGACCACGAAGTCCTCGGCACGATCCTGTTGCCCGGCAGTGCTTTCGTGGATCTCGCGATTCGCGCCGGCAGCGAGGCCGGGTGCGCCCGGATTGAAGAGTTGACACTTCAGGCCCCACTCGTCATCTCCGGCACCATGGACATCCAGGTCACGGTCGGCCCACTGGAATCAGGCACCCGCACAGTGCACATCCACTCCCAGACCGACGGCACCTGGCACCTCCACGCCAAAGGCACTTTGTGTGCCCCCAAAGTGGCTTTCGGAGCGTTGGATGCCCCCAACGCCACTTTGGGGGCACAACAATGGCTGCCGGTGGGGGCGCGGGAGATGGATGTGTCGGGTGCGTACGACACATTGCTGAGGCTGGGGCTTGCGTACGGCCCGGTGTTCCAAGGGTTGCAGGCGGCCTGGCGATACGAGGACGCGATCTACGCCGAGGTCGCGTTGCCGGAAGACCCAGGTGGTTTCGGAATTCATCCCGCTTTGCTGGATTCGGCGATGCACGCGGCCATGCTCGACAGCGAACGCACTTCGCTGCCATTCGTGTGGCGGGGCGTCGAGTTGCACGCGACGGGCGCGGCGACACTCCGTGTGAAGATCACTCAGCCGACTCCTGACACCCTGTCGCTGCAAGCGCCTGGTGTTTTGGAAGTGGAATCGCTGATCTCCAGGCCGGTGTCGTTCGAGCGCCCGGCCGAGTCGTTGTTCGAGATCGTGTGGAACCCGATCGAGGTCACCAAGGCGGGGTTGTCCGACGCGGTGCTGGAGTGCGTGACGCCGGACGGCGAAGTCCTGGCCGCGATGCATTCGCTGACCGCACGAGTGCTGGGTGAGCTGCAGAGTTGGTTGTCCGGTGAATGGCCGGCCAAACTGGTCGTGGTCACCACGAACGCCGTCGCGGTGTCCGAACAGGACGGTATGGATGTGGTCCAGGCACCGATCTGGGGTCTGGTCAGGGCCGCGCAGGCCGAGAATCCCGACCAGTTCGTGCTCGTCGATCTGGACGGTTCACCGCGTTCCCAGGACGCCTTGGCGGCCGCGATCGCTTCCGGTGAGCCGGAGATGGCGATCCGCGCCGGTACCGTGTTCGTGCCACGGCTCGTCAAGGCTGCCGGAAGTCAACCAGAGTGGAACGCCGACGACCGGGTGCTGATCACTGGCGGGACAGGCGGCCTGGGTGCGTTGGTCACCCGGCATCTGGTGACCGAGCACGGCGTCCGACACCTGGTCCTGGCCAGTCGAAGGGGATTGGACGCGCCCGGCGCCCGCGAACTGCTGGACGAGCTCGGTCCGAATGTCATGGTGGTCGCCTGCGATGTCTCGTCGAGAGACGCCGTCGCGGCGCTGCTCGCCGAGCATCCGGTGACAGCAGTGATCCACGCGGCCGGTGTGCTGGACGACGGGTTGATCGGGTCGCTCACCCCGGACAGGCTCGGCACGGTTTTCGCGCCCAAGGCAGATGCCGCCTGGCATCTGCACGAACTGACCAAGAATCTGTCGAAGTTCGTGATGTTCTCGTCGATCGCCGGGGTGACAGGCTCTGCCGGTCAAGGCAACTACGCCGCGGCCAACGCGTTCCTCGACGGTCTCGCGGCCCATCGTCGAGCCAACGGACTCGTCGGTGTCTCGATGGCTTTCGGTCACTGGAGTGCTGGTCTTGGTACGGACTTCGGACGCATGCAGCCGCTGTCCGATGAGGAAGGCCTGGCCCTGTTCGACGCGGCCTTGTCCGGCCGGACCCAGATGGTTCCGGTCAGACTGGATCTGCCTGCGTTGCGGGGGACAGCTGTCCCGCCAGTGTTGCGTGGGCTGGTACGGATGCCGGCACGCCGCAAGCAGGCTGAAGACGTGCTGGAGTTGGTCCGAGGGCACGTCGCCGCGGTACTCGGGCATGCCTCGGCGGTGTCGATCGAGCCGGACCGGCCCTTCGAACAGCTGGGATTCGACTCACTCGCCGCGGTCGAGCTCCGCAACCAGCTCAACCTCGCCACCGGGCTGCGCCTGCCCGCCACATTGATCTTCGACCACCCGACGGCCAATGCTGTCGCGGACCACATTCGAAGCCTGCGAAGTGGTCAGCGTGACCCGGTCGAGGCGCCGTCCGCGACCGCTGATGTCAGCGATGATCCGATCGTCATTGTGTCGATGAGTTGTCGCTATCCGGGTGGTATCAAGTCCTCGCTAGATCTCTGGCGGGTCGTTGCCGACGGTGTTGACGTGATGTCCGAGCTGCCCGTCGACCGTGGCTGGGACGAGAAGCTGTACGACCCCGAGCCGGGGAAACCTGGCAAGAGCTACACCAAAATCGGGGGATTCCTCTATGACGCGGCCGAGTTCGACCCGGCGTTCTTCGGGATCTCGCCGCGTGAGGCCGTGGCGATGGACCCACAGCAGCGCCTGTTGCTGGAAACCTCCTGGGAGGCGCTCGAACTCGCCGGGATCGACCCGGCATCGCTGCGCGGCAGCTCAACCGGAGTGTTCGCCGGTGTGATGTACCACGACTACGGCGGTGGTACGGCGGGCAGCGTTGTGTCCGGCCGGATCTCGTACACCCTCGGTCTGGAAGGCCCAGCGGTCACTGTGGACACTGCTTGTTCGTCCTCATTGGTCGCATTGCACTTGGCGGCGCAGGCGTTACGGTCCGGTGAGTGCTCGCTGGCGTTGGTCGGCGGCGTGACCGTGATGTCCACACCGGACAACCTGGTGTACTTCAGTGAGCAGCGAGGGCTCGCGCCGGATGGTCGCTGCAAGTCGTTCGCCGGAGCCGCCGACGGGACAGGATGGTCGGAAGGGGCCGGAGTCCTCCTGGTCGAACGGCTTTCGGACGCCCAGCGCAACGGCCACCCGGTGCTGGCGATCGTACGGGGCTCAGCGATCAACCAGGATGGCGCGTCCAACGGCTTGACGGCGCCCAACGGCCCAGCGCAACAGCGAGTGATCCACCAAGCGCTGGCCAATGCTGGTCTGGCCGCAGCCGACGTGGATGTTGTCGAAGCACATGGAACCGGCACGACACTGGGTGACCCGATCGAAGCCCAGGCTCTGCTCGCGACCTACGGGCAGGACCGCGAACGGCCGCTGTGGCTCGGTTCGGTGAAGTCGAACATGGGCCACACCCAGGCGGCGGCCGGTGTCGCCGGTGTGATCAAGATGGTTGAGGCGATGCGGCACGGTGTGCTGCCGCCGACCTTGCACGTGGACGAGCCGACGCCGCAGGTCGACTGGGCCGGAGGCGATGTGCGGCTGCTGACCGTGGCGCTGGACTGGGTCAGTGAGTGCCGGCGGGCCGGGATCTCGTCGTTCGGGCTCAGCGGCACCAACGCGCACGTGATCATCGAGCAGGCTCCCGGTCCTTCGGCGAGCCCACGTCCGGTGAACGCCTCGTTGATGCCGTGGGTGATCTCCGGTAAGACGCCCGAGGCGTTGCGGGCCCAAGCCGCGCGTATTCTGTCGCATGTGGAGAGTCGTGGCGAGCTGGATCCTTGGCATGTGGGCTATTCGCTCGCGACTTCGCGGGTGGCCTTCCAACATCGGGCGGCCGTGATCGGTGATCGTGCCAGGCTCATCCGTGGGCTGGGCATGCTGGCCCAAGGCGAGACGGGACATGGCGTGGTGCGGACAAGTACGCAAGGCGCGGGCAAAACGGCGTTCATGTTCGCCGGGCAAGGTGCTCAGCACCTGGGTATGGGCCAGGAACTGCACGCGATGTTCCCGGCGTTCGCGGCAGCGTTCGACGCGGCCGTGGCCGAGCTGGACAAGGGGCTGTATCTGCCGTTGCTCGGCGTGCTGTGGGGCGACGAAGAGGACCTGATCAACCAGACGATGTTCACCCAGGCCGGGTTGTTCGCGGTCGAGGTTGCCCTGTTCCGGTTGCTGGAGTCGTGGGGTGTGCGGCCGGACTACCTGGCAGGGCATTCCATCGGCGAGATCTCGGCCGCACATGTCGCCGGGATGCTGTCGTTGGCGGACGCCTGTGCCTTGGTGGCCGCTCGTGGACGGCTGATGCAGGCATTGCCCTCCGGCGGCGCGATGGTCGCGATCGAAGCCACCGAGGCCGAGGTCGCGGAGATGATCACTGGCAAGGTCGGGATCGCCGCGATGAACGGGCCACGGTCGGTTGTCGTGTCCGGTGTCGCGGACGTCGCCCTGGAGATCGCGGCCAGGTTCGCGGCGCAGGGTCGCAAGACCAAGCGCTTGCCCGTTTCACATGCGTTCCACTCGCCGTTGATGGACCCGATGCTGGACGAGTTCCGCACGGTGGTCGCCGGCCTGACCTTCGACGAGCCGCAGATTCCGATCGTGTCCACTGTGACCGGTGGCATCACGGATATCCGTGCGCCTGAATACTGGGTTCAGCATGTTCGTCGGCCGGTGCGGTTCGCCGACGGGATCACGTTCCTGGCGGCCCAGGGCATCACCCGGTTCGTCGAGCTCGGGCCTGATGCCGTGCTGACCGGCTTGGTCCAGCGGTCACTCGGGCCGGACGCGATGGTGATCCCGGCCATGCGGCAGAACAGGCCGGAGTCCGTCGCGATCACGACCGCGCTCGCGCAGTTGCACACGTCAGGTGAACACGTTTCATGGGAGACCTACTTTGCCGGGGCCTGCCGGATCGACCTGCCGACCTATGCCTTCCAGCGTCAGCGGTACTGGATGAACGCGCCAATGGCGAGCACCGGCCTCACCCGCCTCGGTCAGACGGAAATCGACCACCCGTTGCTGGCCGCGGCCGTGCCGGCACCCGACTCCGGGGCTGTCACGTTCACCGGGAGGCTGTCGGCTGAGACTCAACCCTGGGTGACGGATCACGACATCCTGGGCAACATCCTGCTGCCCGGCACCGCCTTTGTGGACCTGGCCATCCGCGCGGGCAGCCAGGCCGGATTCCCCGTCATCCAGGAACTGACCCTGCAAGCGCCTCTTGTTCTCGCTGACAGCCGCGCGATCCAGGTTGTCGTCGGTGCGCCGGAGAACTCTGGCCGAACTGTGCACATCTACTCCCAGGCCGACGACACCTGGCTCCTGCACGCCGAGGGCGTTTTGTGTGTCCCCAATGCCACATTGGGGACATCTGATGCCCCCAATGTGGCATTGGGGGCAAAACTGTGGCCGCCGGTGGGGGCGGAGGAAGTGGATGTCGCGGGTGCCTACGACATGTTGCTGAGCCGTGGGTACGGCTATGGTCCGGTGTTCCAGGGCCTCAGAAAGGCCTGGACACGGGGTGGCGAACTGTTCGCCGAGGTCTCGCTGCCTGAGGACACGGACGTGGACGGGTTCGGGATTCACCCCGCGCTGCTCGACTCCGCGATGCACGTAGGCCTGATCGGCCTGCAAGGCGACGATACGCTGCTGCCGTTCTCCTGGAACGGAGTCACGCTGCACGCCTCCGGAGCCACATCGCTGCGGGTCCGGATGGCACCCGCAGAGGGTGACGGCACGACGATCCAGGTGGCCGACGAGACCGGAAACCCCGTTCTGTCGGTGGAATCGCTGGTGTCGCGGCCGGTGTCGCCGGACCAGCTGCGGGCAGGTGTGCCGCTGTTGCGGATCGAGTGGACCGTGATCCCGGCAGGCGAGCCGGGCGAACTGCCGACCGTGCTGGAGGTGACATCGCCGGACGGTGGCATTCCGATCGCGGTCCGGTCAGTGCTTGAGCAAGTGCTAGGTGTGGTCCAGGAGTGGCTAGCCGATTCCGGCAATGCCGGGTCGCAACTTGTGGTGCTCACCAAGAACGCGGTGTCCGTGCACGAGGACGAAGGCGCGGATGTCCGCCAGGCCCCGGTCTGGGGCCTGATCAGGGCGGCCGAAGCGGAGAACCCGGGTCGTTTCGTCCTGGTGGACATCGACAACGAGGACACATCCCGGCAGGCAATGGCCGCCGCGGTGGCGACCGGCGAACCCGAGATCGCCATCCGTGCGGGCGAGATCAGCGTGCCCAGGCTGGCCAAGGCGCAGCCCCAGGACGGTCCGGAGTGGACCGGAACCGTCCTGATCACCGGCGGGACCGGCGCCCTCGGCGCGCTGATCGCCAAGCATCTCGTCGCTGAGCGTGGGATCAGGTCACTGGTTCTGGCCAGCCGCCGGGGTATCGACGCACCAGGCGCGCCCGAGCTGCGGATGGAACTCACGAAGCTCGGTGCCTCGGTGCGGATCGCGGCCTGTGACGTGTCCGATAAGGACTCGTTGGCAGAGCTGTTCGCCGATCACGACTTCTCGGGGATCGTGCACATCGCCGGGATCGCGGACAATGGCGTGATCAGCTCGCTGACACCCGACCGGATCGACGCGGTGCTGGAGTCGAAGGCAGACGCGGCATGGCATCTGCATGAGCTGAGCAGAGACCTCGACCTGACCGCGTTCGTGCTGTTCTCTTCCGCGGGTGGCCTGGTCCTGGCTGCCGGCCAGGGAAACTATGCGGCAGCCAACGTCTTCCTCGACGCCCTGGCTGCTCAGCGCCGGGTGCAGGGCCTGCCGGCGACTTCGATGGCGTACGGACTGTGGGGCGTGGGTCTGAGCGCGACGCTTCAGGACACGGATCTCGAGCGGATGAAGCAGGCAGGTATGCCCGCGTTGTCAGCCGAAGAAGGACTTGCGTTGTTCGACGCGGCGCTCGGCGCTGATCAGGCTGTGGTCGTGCCGATCAAACTGGATGTCGGCACTCTGCGCACCCGGGACCATCTGCCTGCCTTGTTGCGTGGCCTGGTAAGGATTCCGTGCAACCTGGCTGAGACCACTGACCTTCGGGAACAACTGGCCGGATTGACAGCCGAGCAGCGTGCGCGAAATGTCCTGGAAGTCGTGCGTACACATATCGCGGCAGTTCTAGGGCACGAGTCGGCCTCGGCCATCGATCCCGACCGTACTTTCGCCCAGCTGGGTTTCGACTCGCTGTCGTCGATCGAACTGCGCAACCAGTTGACCTCGGCGACCGGGTTGCGGCTGCCCGCGACGCTGATCTTCGATCACCCGACCGCGAGCGCCGTCACCTCTCTGCTCGTGTCCGAAATGGCAGAATCCGAAATGGCAGAAACAGCATCGTCGCTCGACGACGACATCGAATCGGCCACCGCTGACGAGCTGTTCCGCATTCTCGACAGTGAACCGTACTCGTGAGGAATTCCCCGTGGGGGACATGACGAATTCACGAGTGGTTACTCGCAACAAGGGCGGCTAGGGGTGCCAGTGGGGTCGGTGGCGCAAGTAGCTTGAAATCAGCCACAAGCGGCATCAACCAGCTGGTACTCGGGCCTGAGATCCCCCGGACCGGCCTTTTCCCGATGGGCGAGGGGAAGTGGTCTGGCGTGAGCGACGAGAAGAGGCTTCTCGACTATCTCAGGCGAGCCACAGCAGACCTCCGGGACACTCGCAGACGGCTCGCCGAGGCCGAACAACGGATCGAGAACGAGCCGATCGCCATTGTGGCGATGAGTTGCCGCTATCCGGGTGGTGCGAATTCGCCCGAGGAACTGTGGGACCTGCTGGCCGACGGCGTGGACGCGGTCTCCGGATTCCCGGACGACCGCGGCTGGGACCCTGGCATCTACGACCCCGAGCCCAGCCCAGGCAAGACGTACGCCAACCAAGGCGGATTCCTGCACGATGCCGGCGATTTCGACGCCGCGTTCTTCGGGACCAGCCCGAACGAGGCCCGTGCGATGGATCCGCAGCAGCGTGTGCTGCTGGAGATCTGCTGGGAGGCCGTCGAACGCGCAGGCATCGATCCGCATTCGCTGAAAGGCAGTCCCACCGGGGTTTTCGCGGGCGTGATGTATCACGACTACGCGCTGGGCAACGAGCCTGGCAGCACCAGCGGCGGCAGCCTGGTCACCGGCCGGGTCGCCTACACGTTGGGCCTTGAAGGACCGGCGGTTTCGGTCGACACCGCGTGTTCGTCCTCTTTGGTCGCACTGCATTGGGCTGTACAGGCATTGCGTCAGGGCGATTGCACGCTCGCGCTCGCCGGTGGCGTGACGGTGATGTCGACGCCCGAGATGTTCGTGTACTTCAGCACCCAGCGTGGGCTGGCCCGGGACGGCCGCTGCAAGTCGTTCGCGGCGTCCACTGACGGCATGGGCTGGGCAGAAGGCGCCGGTGTGGTGTTGCTGGAAAAGCTCTCGGACGCTCGCCGAAACGGACATCCCGTGCTGGCGGTCATCCGCGGATCGGCCGTCAACCAGGACGGCGCTTCCAATGGGCTGACCGCGCCCAACGGCCCGTCACAGCAACGAGTCATCCGCAAGGCGCTCGCCGACGCCAAACTGTCCACATCAGATGTTGATGCCGTCGAGGCGCACGGCACCGGAACAACGCTGGGTGACCCGATTGAAGCCCAGGCCGTGATCGCGACCTACGGTCAGGACCGGGAACTGCCGTTGTGGCTCGGGTCGATCAAGTCGAACGTGGGGCACGCACAGGCCGCAGCAGGCATCGCAGGCGTGATCAAAATGGTTCTGGCGATGCGGCACGGTGTACTGCCCCAGACCCTGCACGTGGACGAGCCGACACCGCACGTCGATTGGGACGCGGGAAACGTGAAGCTGCTGACCGAGCGGCAACCATGGCCGCAGACCGGCCGTCCACGGCGAGCCGGGATTTCGTCGTTCGGCATCAGCGGGACCAACGTGCACGTGATCGTCGAGCAGGCCGACGAACCCGCGAAGCCAGGCGAGGCCAGCCTCGGTGTGGTGCCGTGGGTGATCTCCGGCCACACGCCGCTGGCCCTCGCCGCCCAGGCCGCTCAACTGTCGCAAGTGGACGGAAACCCGGCCGACACCGGTTTCTCGCTGGCCACCGGCCGCGCGGTGCTGGAGCATCGCGCGGCTGTGATCGGCCCGGACTTCTCCCGTGGCCTGCAGGCGTTGGCCGCGGATCTGCCATCGCCCAATATCGTCCATGGGTCGGGACGACCAGGCCTGACCGCGTTCCTGTTCCCTGGGCTGGGCTCCCAGCGACTGGGAATGGGGCGCGAGCTGCACGGCGTGTATCCCGTGTTCGCGGCCGCGTTGGACGCAGTGATCACGGAGCTCGACAAGCACCTTGAGCGCCCTCTTCGCGAGGTGATGTGGGGCGAGGACGAAGATCTGCTCGACCAGGCCGCGTTCGGGCAGACTGCGATGTTCGCGATCGAGGTCGCGCTGTTCCGTCTGGTCGAGTCGTGGGGTGTGCGACCGGACTACCTGGCCGGGCACTCGGCCGGCGACATCGTGGCCGCGTATGTCAGCGGAGTTCTGTCCCTTGAGGACGCCGCGAAGCTGGCCGCGGTCCGGGGGCGGTTGATGCAGGCGCTGCCCCCAGGCGGTGTCATGGTCGCGGTTCAGGCGACTGAGGACGAGATCACGCCGTTGCTGACCGCGAGTGTGTCGATCGCGGCGATCAACGGACCGCAGTCGGTCGTGATCGCGGGTGCGCAAGCCGAGGTCCTGGGTATCGCGGGCAGGTTCGAGAAGGCCAAACGGCTCAAGATCTCACTCGCCGCGCATTCGCCGCTGATAGAACCGATGCTCACCGAGTTCCGGGCGGCGATCGCAGGCATCACGTTCGGCACGCCGACGATCCCCCTGATCACTGACATGGGCTCGATTGACTACTGGGCCCGGCACCTGCGCGACGCAGTGAGGTTCGCCGATGCCATCGGCACTCTCGTCAGCGAAGGTGTCACGACATTCATCGAGCTCGGGCCGGATCGCACGCTCAGCGCGGTGGGCCAGGCATGCGCCGGCGAGGCCACGTTCATCCCCGTTCTTCGCCGTGATCGGGCCGAGGAACCAGAGATTGTGACCGCGCTCGCCGCTGCGCACGTTGCCGGAGTCCGTGTCGACTGGCCGGTCTTCTTCGCCGGTGCCAGCCGGGTCGACCTGCCGACGTACGCCTTCCAACGCAAGCGTTATTGGATTGACGCGCAGTCCAAGAGCACAGAAGAGCCCCCGGTGGCCGAACACATCGCCAGGTTCACGGGGACACAGCGCGAACTGCTCAACCTGGTCCGCCGGCATGTCGCCGCAGTGCTCGGCCACGACACGATCGCGGAGATCGCGCCAGATCGTGCGTTCAAGGAGCTGGGGTTCGACTCACTGGCGGCGATCGAGGTGCGCAAGCGACTGAGCACGGCAACCGGTGTGCCGCTGCCCGTGACGTTGATCTTCGACTATCCGACGCCCCGGGCCGCCGCCGAGTTCATCGGCGGGCACATCGGACCGGGCAGCGCCGAGGAGTCCGACGCGCTTGCGTTCACCGACTTCACCAACGCCACGGACGAGCAGCTGTTCGAAGCGTTGGACCGCGAGCTGGGAATCTCCTAGCGCCAACGGGAGAAGGTTGTAGATGGTGGCCAACGACGAGAAGCTCCGGGCGTACCTCAAACGCGCGACGGCGCACCTGCAGCAGGCCAACCACAAGCTGCGGCTGGCCGAGGCCCGGCAGCACGAACCGGTTGCCATCGTGGCGATGAGCTGCCGTTTCCCCGGCGGCATCGGCTCACCGGAGGACCTCTGGCGGCTGGTGTCGACCGGCTCGGAGGGGATCTCCGGATTCCCGGCCGACCGCGGCTGGGCGAAAGACCTGTACGACCCCGAGCCGGCCACGCCCGGCAAAACCTACTGCGAGCAAGGCGGTTTCCTGCACAACGCGGGCGAGTTCGACGCGGACTTCTTCCGGATATCACCCCGCGAAGCCCGTGACACCGACCCGCAGCAGCGGCTCTTGCTGGAGACGGCGTGGGAAGTCCTGGAACGCGCGGGCATCGATCCGACCTCGTTGAAGGGCAGCCGGACCGGTGTGTTCGCCGGTGTCGTCTACCATGACTACGCTTCCGGCAGCTCAACCGGCGGGCTGGCAAGCGTCGCGTCCGGCCGGGTGGCGTATGTCCTTGGCCTTCAAGGCCCGGCGATCACGGTGGACACCGCGTGTTCGTCCTCTTTGGTCGCATTGCACTGGGCCGTTCAGTCGATCCGGTCCGGGGAGAGCACGCTCGCGATGGCGGGTGGTGTGACCGTGATGTCCACTCCGGACTCATTCGTGGGGTTCAGCCAGGACCGCGGACTCGCTCCCGACGGCCGGTGTAAATCGTTTGCGGGCGCAGCCGACGGGACAGCCTGGTCCGAGGGCGTCGGAATGCTCCTGGTCGAGCGCCTTTCCGACGCTCGCCGAAACGGTCACCCAGTGCTTGCGGTCATCCGTGGCAGCGCGGTGAATTCCGATGGCGCGTCCAACGGCCTCACAGCGCCGAACGGCCCGTCCCAGCAACGCGTGATCCGGCAGGCGCTCAAGAACGCCCGACTGTCCGCATCGGACATCGACGCGGTCGAAGCGCACGGCACTGGAACCGTGCTGGGCGACCCGATCGAGGCGCAAGCCATCGTGCAGACCTACGGCCAGGATCGCGACCGTCCACTGTGGCTCGGGTCGTTCAAGTCGAACATCGGGCACGCGCAGGCCGCGGCCGGTGTCGGCGGGATCATCAAGATGGTCGAGGCGATGCGGCACGGCATTCTGCCCAAGACCCTGCACGTGGACGAGCCATCGCCCCATGTGGACTGGTCGGCGGGCAAGGTCGAGCTGCTCACCGAAGCGATCGAATGGCGCAGCGAAGGCCCACGCCGGGCAGGGATCTCGTCTTTCGGGCTCAGCGGCACCAACGCCCATGTGATCATCGAAGAGGCACCGGCCACGGAGACCTCTGTCGAGGAGGCTGGCTGGGCAGGCTCGGTGGTGCCGCTGATCGTCTCGGCCCGGAAGGCGGACGCGGTAGGCGCACAGGCGGCCAACCTGCTGTCCTACTTGGATGGACAGAACATCAGGGATGTCGGGTTCTCCCTGACCACGACCCGAGCTGCGTTGGAGCACCGCGCTGTTGTGGTCGCCGCTGACCAGAATGAGCTTGAACGGGGCCTTCGTGCACTCGCGGAAGGTCACGCGCCGGTCAGCCGGGCGAATCCGGATGGCCTGACAGCGTTCCTGTTCACTGGCCAGGGTTCGCAGAGGCCTGGGATGGGTCGCGAACTGCACAGTGTGTTTCCGGTGTTCGCGCAGGCCTTCGATGCTGCGGTGGCTGAGCTGGACATGCACCTGGAGCGGCCGTTGCTGGAGGTCGTCTGGGGTGACGATGAAGACCTGGTGAACCAGACGGTGTTCACCCAGTCCGGCGTGTTCGCGGTCGAGGTGGCGTTGTACCGGCTGGTCGAATCCTGGACCGGGCGGCCTGACTTGCTGGCCGGTCACTCCATCGGCGAACTCGCCGCCGCACACGTGAGTGGAGCGATGTCGCTCGCGGACGCCGCCGAGCTGGTCACGGCACGAGGCCGTTTGATGCAAGCGCTTCCGTCCGGCGGGGCGATGGCCGCGATCCAGGCCACGGAAGAAGAAGTCGCATCACTGACGGCCGAAAACGTGAGCGTCGCGGCGATCAACGGGCCTGAGGCCGTCGTGATCTCCGGTGCTGACGGGGCCGTCGCCGAGATCGTCGCGCGCTTCGACGCGATCGGGCGGAAGACCAAGCGGCTGAAGGTGTCGCACGCGTTCCACTCGGCGCTGATGGAACCGATGCTCGGCGAGTTCCGGGCCATCGCGGAGACCCTGACCTATCAGGAGCCGCTCATTCCGGTCGTGTCCACTGTGACCGGAGGGCAGGCCAGGTTCGACGCCGAGTACTGGGTCCGGCACGCCCGTGAAGCCGTTCGATTCTGTGATGTCGTGCGGTCGTTGGAAGACAGCGGCGTCACGACATTCGTCGAACTGGGCCCGGACGCGGCGCTGGCTCCGGTCGGCGCCGGGTGCGTGACCAGCGAAGACATCGCGTTCCTGCCAGTTCTGCGGCGTGGACGCTGTGAGGAGCGGGAACTCGTCACAGCGATCGCGCAAGCGTATGCGCGTGGTGTACACGTTGACTGGACCACGTTCTTCGCCGGGGCGCGGCGAGTCGATCTGCCGACGTATGCCTTCCAACGCAAGCACTACTGGAATGTGAGTGTCCAGGCCTCAACCGGCCACCAAACGGACGCTCTGCGGTACAAGATCGCCTGGCACAAGATCGTGGACGCGCCGAAGAGCGCGCTCGCCGGAACATGGCTGGTGGCCGTCCCGGAGGTGCCGGACAGTCTGGTCGACTGCATCATCGCGGAGTTGGCCAGTCGTGGGGTTGAAGTCATTCGAATCCACCCCGGGCCCAGACAAGAGCTGACTCGGCAGATCCGCGAGCAGGCACCGGACGGCGTACTGTCCTTGCTCGCACTCGACACCAGGCCGCACGCCGAGCACCCGGTGTTGTCCCAAGGATGTGCGGACACAATCACGTTTGTCCAGGCATTGGGGGACGCGGGCGAAGACGCCAGGTTGTGGTGCGTGACCTCCGGCGCGGTCGCGGCCGAGCAGCCCAGCGAGCTCAGCGACCCGTTCCAGACCGCGATCTGGGGCCTGGCAACAGGCCTTGCCATGGACCACCCGGACACGTGGGGCGGCATCGCGGACATCCTCGACGCAGGGGAGGTCCCGCGACTCCTGGACGCGATCACCGGAACCGAAGACCAGATCGCGGTTCGGACCAATGGCGTGTACGCCCGCAGGATGGTGCGTGCACCGCTGCCGGACAGCCCGGCAGGGGAGAAGACCACCTGGAGCGGGACCACGCTGATCACTGGTGGAACCGGTGGACTGGGTGCGCACGTCGCCCGGATGCTGGCCGCCGACGGTGCCGAACACCTGGTGCTGACCAGCCGGCGCGGCCTGCAGGCCGAAGGTGCGCAAGCGCTCGCTGACGAGTTGTCCGCGAAGGGAACCAAGGTCACGGTTGCGGCTTGTGATGTCGCGGACCGGGATCGCATGGCGGCGCTGCTGAGCGAACACCCCATGACCGCGGTCGTGCACGCGGCCGGTGTGGCACAGCGGATCGCCCCGCTCAGTGAACTCACGATCGAGGAGTTCGCGCAGGTCGGGCGCGCCAAGATCGCCGGCGCGGCGCATCTGGACGAACTGCTGGCCGACACCGCGCTCCAGGCATTCGTGATGTTCTCCTCCGGCTCGGCTGTTTGGGGCACCTGGGGGCAGACCGGTTACGCCAGTGCGAACGCGTTCCTCGACGGCTTGGCTGAGCAGCGCCGGGCCCGTGGTCAGGTAGGCACCTCGATCGCCTGGGGAGCATGGGAAAGCGGACTCGTCGACGAGGAACTCAGCGCGTTCATGCGCCAGATCGGTGCCCCGGCGATGCCGCCCGGCAAGGCGATCACCGCGATGCGCGAGATCGTCGACCGGCGCGAGGGCAACGTTGTGATCGCCGACTTCGATTGGCCCCGGTTCGCCCCGAACTACACGCTCGCACGCCCGTGCCCGTTGCTTGCCGCACTCCCTGACGTGCAGGAAAGCCCTCAGCGGCCGTTGGCTGTCGAGCTCGCCGAGATGCCGCGGGCCGAACAGAGCCGGACCTTGCTGGAACTTGTGCGCACGCATGTGGCCCAACTGCTCGGCTACGACGATCCGGCTGAGGTGGAGCAGAGGCGGGCGTTCGACGATCTCGGCTTCGACTCCGTGGCCGCGGTGGATCTGCGAACCCGGCTGAGCACCGCGACCGGCCGGAAACTGCCGACCAGCATGGTGTTCGACTACCGGACCCCGCTGAAACTGGCCGAGTTCCTCCGCTCGCAGCTCTGCCAGGACAGGGCTTCCGCCTCGATCCTCACCGAGCTCGACCGTCTCGAAGAGACAGTGGCCGGGCTGTCGCCCGAGGAGATCGAAAGCAACCGGGTCACTGCCCGGTTGCATGCCCTGCTCGCCCGGCTGACCAGGACAGTGAGCACGGCCGGGGGCGACAGGCTCGAGACGGCTTCGGCCGACGACGTCTTCGACTTCATCGACAAGGAACTCGGCCTCGCCTGACGCGGCCTTTGTGTGCGGAAAAGGACACGGTGAGACATGGCCAACGACGAGAAGCTGCTCGAGTACCTCAAGAAAGTGACCGCGGATCTGCACCAGACCCGCAAACGCCTGCAGGACCTCGAGGGCCGGGACGCCGAGCCGATCGCGATCGTGGCGATGAGCTGCCGATACCCCGGTGGCGTCCGGACGCCCGAGGACCTCTGGCAACTGCTGGCCGAGGGCCGGGACGCGCTCTCCCAGTTCCCTGCCGACCGTGGCTGGAATCTTGACCAGTTGCGCGGCACCGATCCGCAGGCCGCGGGCACGAGTCATGTCAACGAAGGCGGCTTCGTCCACGACATCGCCGGTTTCGACCCCGGTTTCTTCGGCATGAGCCCCAAGGAGGCGCTGGGCACCGACCCGCAGCAGCGGCTGATGCTCGAGGTCTGCTGGGAGGCCTTCGAACGAGCCGGGATCAACCCGGATTCGCTGCGGGGCAAACAGGTCGGTGTGTTCGCCGGGTCCGGGATCCAGGACTACGAGTACCTGCTGGACGCCGTGCCGGAGGTCGCCGAGGCGTACATGACCACCGGCAACTCGGCCGCTGTGATCTCCGGCCGGATCGCGTACACGTTCGGCCTCGAAGGCCCGGCGGTCACTGTGGACACTGCGTGTTCGTCCTCTTTGGTCGCACTGCACCTCGCCGCGCAGGCTTTACGGCAGAAGGAATGCTCGCTCGCGCTCGCCGGTGGCGTGATGGTGATGTCCACGCCCGCGCCTTTCATCGCGTTCAGCCGCCAGCGTGGGCTGGCGCCGGATGGTCGGTGCAAGGCGTTCTCGGAGTCCGCTGACGGCACGGGTTGGTCTGAAGGTGCCGGTGTTCTCCTGCTGGAACGTCTTTCCGACGCGCAACGCAACGGCCATCCGGTGCTGGCGATCGTGCGTGGCTCGGCGATCAACCAGGATGGTGCCTCCAACGGCCTGACCGCGCCCAACGGTCTGGCCCAGCAACGCGTGATCCGCCAGGCGTTGGCGAACGCGCAGGTCCCGGCGTCACAGGTCGACGTGGTCGAAGGCCACGGCACCGGCACGACACTCGGTGACCCGATCGAAGCACAGGCCCTCGTTCAGACTTACGGCCAGGATCGCGAACGGCCGCTGCTGCTCGGCTCGATCAAGTCGAACATCGGGCACGCGCAGGCGGCGGCCGGTGTCGGCGGAATCATCAAGATGGTGATGGCCATGCGCAACGGCCTGATCCCGAAGACACTGCACGTGTCCGAGCCGTCGACTCACGTCGACTGGGACGCGGGCGCAGTGCGGTTGCTGACCGAGGCGCAGCCTTGGCCGCGGCGTGACTACCCGCGCCGGGCGGGCGTTTCCTCGTTCGGCCTGAGCGGCACCAACGCGCATGTGATCATCGAGCAGGCTCCCGCGGTCGAGTTGGACGACGACCCGGAGCCGGAGGACTGGCCTGCCCGAACGCCGCTGCCGTGGCTGGTGTCCGCCCGCAGCGAGGAAGCTTTGCGGGCGCAGGCGTCACGGCTGCTGGATCACATCAGCGACCAGCCTGACATCGATATCGCCTACTCGTTGGCGACTTCCCGGGCGGCGTTGGAACACCGGGCGGTCGTCCTGGCGGACAACCGTGAAGCGGTGCTGTCCGGCCTGGCAGCGCTCGTCTCGGGGGAGATCAAGGCTGGTGTCCACAAAGGAACAGTTTCGGGCGGGCTGACGGCATTCCTGTTCACCGGCCAGGGCGCGCAGCGGCTGGGGATGGGCCGGGAGCTGTACGCGACGTTCCCGGCGTTCGCCGACGCGATGGACACGGTGCTGGCGAACCTGGACGTGCCGGACGTGGTGTTCGGTACCGACGCCGAGTTGCTGGACCAGACGGGCAACGCGCAGCCGGCGTTGTTCGCCATCGAGGTCGCGCTGTACCGGCTGATCGAGTCGTGGGGCATCAGGCCCGACTTCCTGGCCGGGCACTCGATCGGGGAGATCGCCGCCGCGCACGTGGCCGGTGTTCTGTCCCTTGAGGACGCCTGCGAGCTGGTCTCCGCTCGTGGCGCGCTGATGCAGGCTCTGCCCGCCGGTGGGGCGATGGTCGCGGTGCAGGCGGCCGAGGACGAAATCCTTCCGCTGCTGACCGGCCGGGTGTCGATCGCGGCGGTCAACGGGCCGGACTCGGTGGTCATCGCCGGTGACGAGGCAGAGGTTCTCGCGATCGCAGGGCAGTTCACCCGGACCAAGCGCCTGCGCGTTTCACACGCGTTCCACTCGGTGCTGATGGACCCGATGCTGGACGACTTCCGGCGGGTCGTACGGACGTTGACGTTCAACCCGCCGCAGATCCCCATTGTCTCCACGGTCACCGGGGATCTGGCCGGCGACATCGACACGCCTGAGTACTGGGTCAGGCATGTCCGTCAGTCGGTGCGGTTCGCTGACGGTATCCGTTGCCTGGCAGCACAAGGTGTCACGACGTACCTCGAGCTGGGGCCGGACGGCGTGCTGACCGCGATGGCCCAGCAGCAGCTCGACAATGCCGTGCTGGTCCCGATCATGCGGCGCGACCGGCCGGAACTCGAGGTCCTGATGACCGCGATCGCGCAGCTGCACGTGTCCGGGACCGGCATCGACTGGGCCGCGCTCTTCGCCGGCTCCGGCGCGAGCCGGGTGGATCTGCCGACGTATGCGTTCCAGCGTCAGCGCTACTGGGTCGAGGGCGTCGCTGGTGCCGGACTTGAATCGACTGATCATCCGTTGCTGGGCGCGGCCGTGACGCTGGCCGACTCGGACGGAGCCGTGCTCACCGGGCAGCTGTCGACGTCGACCAGCCCTTGGCTGGCTGATCACGTGGTCGGAGGGGTGATCCTGTTCCCAGGGACGGGGTTTGTGGAGCTCGCGATCCGGGCCGGTGACCAGGTCGGATGTGAGCGGCTCAGCGAGCTCACCCTGCAGGCGCCGCTCGTCTTGCCTGAGCGAGGTAGCGTTCAGATCCAGGTGATCGTCGGCGCGGGCGACGACTCTCGCAGCGTCACAATCCACTCCCGCCCCGACGACGGCCCATGGCTCCTGCACGCCGAGGGCATTTTGTGTGTCCCCAATGCCACATTGGGGACGTCTGATGCCCCCAATGTGGCATTGGGGGCAAAACTGTGGCCGCCGGTGGGGGCGGTGGAGATTGACGCGGGTCAGCTGTATGGGGAGCTCGCCTCGGCTGGACTGGCGTACGGCCCGACCTTCCGAGGGCTGAAAGCAGCGTGGAAATCCGGCGATGACGTTTACGCCGAAGTGTCCTTGCCACAGCAGAATGCGGGCGCCCGGTTCGGGTTGCACCCGGCGCTGCTGGATGCCTGTCTGCACGCGGCGACCTTCACCGGAATGTTCACCGAAGGAGCTGTGCTGCCGTTCGCGTGGTCCGGTGTGGAGTTGCACGCGGCAGGCGCGACCAAGGTACGGCTGAAGCTGACGCCGCGTGGTGCGGGCGGGATCGCGGTGGAGATCGCGGACGAAACCGGGTTGCCGGTGATGTCGGTGGATTCGCTTGTGCTCAGGCCGGTTTCCGGCGAACAGCTCGCCCGTACCACTTGTCAGGACTCGCTCTACCAGGTGCAGTGGACGCCTGTGCCCGCCGGTCACACCAAAGTGTCCACACTGGACTGGGAGGACCTCGGCGGGCCGATGGACCTCGGACCGGTACCGGACATCGTCTTCTTCCAGCCGACCGAGACGGATGTGTACGCGGCCACCCGGCAGATGCTGGACGCGATGCGGACCTGGCTCGGTGACAAGCGTCTGGCCGAGTCCCGGATGCTGGTGATCACCAGTGGTGCCATGGCTTTGCCCGGTGAGGACGTGACGGATCTGGCTGGTGCGGCGATCTGGGGCATGATCCGCACTGCCCATCTGGAGGCGCCGGACCGGTTCCTGATCGCGGACATCGACGGCACAGCCGACATCGAAGCGATTGTGGCCTCAGGTGAGCCGCAGGTCGTGGTGCGCGGTGGCACGCTTTACGGCCCGAGGCTCGTACGGTCCCCGGCCGGCGGCACCGAGGTCGACTTCGACGGAAAGATCCTGGTCACGGGTGGGACGGGCACGCTCGGCAGGCTGTTCGCCCGGCATTTGATCACCGAGTACGGCGTCCGCGAGATGGTGCTGACCAGCAGGCGCGGCCCGGACGCGGACGGCGCGGCCGAGCTGTGGATGGAGCTGACCGAGCTCGGCGCCGACGTCACGATCACGTCATGCGACGTCTCAGACCGGGACGCGCTCGCGATCCTTCTCGCTGAGCACCGGATTGACGGCGTTCTGCACCTCGCGGGAGTGATCGACGACGGCGCCATCTCAACGATGACTCCCAGCCGCATGGACACTGTGTTGCGGCCGAAGGTCGATGCCGCGATCAATCTGCACGAGCTCGTCCAAGGCCCGCTGGTGATGTTCTCGTCGGCCAGCGGTGTGCTCGGTTCGCCGGGGCAGGTCAACTATGCGGCTGCCAATGCGTTCCTCGACGGTCTGGCGCAGCACCGCCGCGCCAACGGGCTTGCCGGTCAGTCGCTGGCTTGGGGCTTGTGGACCGGTGGCATGGCAGGCGAGTTGAGCGAAGCCGGCCTGTGGCGGATGAGCCGGACCGGGATTGGCGCGTTAACAGCCGAGCAAGGGCTTGCTCTGTTCGATGCCGCAGTTCGCACGGATCAGAACATGCTCGTGCCGATCCGGTTGGACGTCAAGGCGATGGGCGACGACGTGCCACCGCTGCTCCGCAACCTGGTGCGTGGCCGCCGTCGTCGCGGGGCGTCCATTACTCCCGCGGCGTCTACTGCGCTGGCCGTGTTGTCCGAATCGGAGCGTGAGGAAGCCCTGCTCGCGCTGGTCCGCACCCATGTCGCGGTGATCCTGGGGCATGGCGCGCCGGAAGCTGTCGAACCTACGCGGACGTTCAACGAGCTGGGCTTCGACTCGCTGAGCGCGGTCGAGTTCCGCAACACCCTGTCGGATGCCGTCGGTGTGAAGCTGCCGGCGACGCTCGTGTTCGACTACCCGACACCGAGTGTTCTAGCCACACATCTCGCCCATGAAATCGGCGGCACTCAGGAGAAGACGATCGCGATCCAGTCCGCGGACATGTCCGATGACCCGATCGCGATCGTGGCGATGAGCTGCCGTTATCCGGGTGGCGTGGCGTCGCCGGAAGATCTGTGGCGGCTGGTGGAGTCGGGCACGGACGCGGTGACCGGTTTCCCGGTCAACCGCGGCTGGGACATCGAGCGGCTCTACGACCCGGACGGCGGCCCGAACACGACGTACACCCGGGAAGGTGGCTTCCTGCACGAGGCGGGGGAGTTCGATCCGGCGTTCTTCGGGATCAGCCCGAACGAGGCCGGGATCATGGACCCGCAGCAGTACCTGTTGCTGGAGGCCGCGTGGGAGGTGTTCGAACGGGCCGGCATCGACCCGGCCTCGCTGAAGGGCAGCTCGACCGGGTTCTACGCGGGCATGATGTACCACGACTACGCCGCCAACAGCAGCACAGGCGCGATCGCGTCGGGTCGTGTGTCCTATGTGTTCGGATTGGAAGGCCCGTCGGTCACTGTCGACACAGCCTGCTCGTCTTCGTTGGTGGCCTTGCACTTGGCAGTGCAGGCGTTGCGGTCAGGTGAATGCTCGCTGGCTTTGGCCGGTGGTGTGGCTGTGATGGCCACGCCGGAGGTGTTCGTCGAGTTCAGCCGTCAGCGCGGGCTGGCCAAGGATGGCCGGTGCCGGTCGTTCTCGTCGAGCACAGACGGGACCGGCTGGGGCGAAGGCGTTGGCATGCTGCTGGTCGAGAGGCTGTCCGATGCGCGACGCAACGGGCATCCTGTGCTGGCGATCGTGCGTGGCACAGCGATCAACCAGGATGGCGCCTCCAACGGCCTGACCGCGCCGAACGGCCCGTCTCAGCAACGCGTGATCATGCAAGCGCTTGCCAACGCCGGACTGTCTGCTTCGGATGTCGATGTCGTCGAGGCACACGGCACGGGAACCACGCTCGGTGATCCGATCGAAGCCCAGGCCTTGCTCGCGACCTACGGCCAGGATCGTGCCGAGCCGTTGTGGCTGGGGTCGATCAAGTCCAACATGGGCCACACCCAGGCCGCCGCCGGTGCCGCCGGGATCATCAAGATGGTCGAGGCGATGCGGCACGGCGTGATGCCGAGGACACTGCATGTCGATGAGCCGACGCCGCAGGTGGACTGGACCAAGGGCGCCATCGAACTGCTCACCGAGGCCAGGGAGTGGGTTTCCAGCCGTCCGCGCCGCGCCGGCATCTCGTCCTTCGGCCTGAGCGGCACCAACGCGCACGTGATCATCGAGCAGGCGCCGGCCGAGGCGGCACGCCCGGAGCCGCCGATTCCCGTCGCGCCCTGGGTCGTCTCCGGCAAGACCCCACAGGCGCTGCGGGCGCAGACCGAGTCCTTGCTGTCCTCTGTGGAGGGCATGAACCCGGCGGATGTGGGATACACGCTGGCCACGCAGCGGGTCGCGTTCGAGTACCGAGCCGCGATCGTGGGCGATCGCACGATTGAGGGGGCGATCCGTGACAGGGGTGCAACGGCGTTTTTGTTCACGGGTCAGGGTGCGCAGCGATTGGGTATGGGACGTGAACTGCACGGTGTCCACCCGGTGTTCGCCAGGGCCTTCGACGCGGTGCTCGCTGAGCTGGACAAGCATTTGGATCGGCCGCTGCGGGACGTGCTCTGGGGCGACGACGAAGACCTGATCTACCAGACGTGCTACGCGCAGGCTGGATTGTTCGCGATCGAAGTCGCGTTGTATCGGCTGGTCGAATCGTGGGGGATCAAGGCTGACTATCTCGCTGGACATTCCGTCGGTGAGCTCGCTGCCGCACACGTTGCCGGAGTCATGTCGCTGGCCGACGCGGCCCGCCTGGTCGCGGCTCGCGGCCGGTTGATGCAGGCTCTGCCGTCTGGCGGCGCGATGGTCGCGGTGCAGGCGACCGAGCACGAGCTGCTGGACTTCGTGGACGATCACGTCGACATCGCCGCGATCAACGGGCCGGATTCCGTGGTGATCTCCGGCATCGGGAGCTACGTCGACGAGATCGCGGCGAGGTTCTCGGAAATGGGTCGTAAGACCAATCGTTTGCGGGTGTCGCACGCGTTCCACTCGGTGCTGATGGAGCCGATGCTGGCGGAGTTCCAGCGTGTCGCCGACACAGTGACCTACGCCGAGCCCTCGATTCCCGTCGTGTCCACTATGTCCGGTGAGATCGCGGATGGTCTGGACACTGCCGAATACTGGGTCCGGCACGTGCGCGAGACCGTCCGGTTTGCCGACGGGATGGAGTACCTGGCCACCCAGGGTGTCAAGCAGTTCGTCGAACTCGGCCCGGACGCGATCCTGACCGGGATGGCTCAGCAGTCCGCGCCCGACGCGGTGATGATTCCGGCGATGCGTCGCAACAGATCAGAAGCGATCACTCTAGCGACAGCTGTCGCGCACCTTCACGTGACCGGTGTCGCAGTGGACTGGGCGACCTTCTTCGCCGGAGCCCGCCGGGTGGATCTGCCCACGTATGCCTTCCAGCGTCAAAGGTTCTGGGTCGGCACACAGGAGTATCTCGCTCACGGCTGGTACGGCGGTGCGATGCCCGAGCACCCGGTCCTGGACACTGTCGTGCCGCTCGCAGGCTCTGACGGGATTGTCCTGACCGGCAAGCTGTCCCTGCAGAACCAGTCGTGGATAGCTGATCATGACGTTCTGGGCAGTGTGCTGCTGCCTGGCACAGGTTTTGTCGAGCTCGCCCTGTACGCGGCCGCCAAGACTGAATGCAGCATGCTGAATGAACTCACTCTGCAGACGCCGTTGATCATGCTGCCCGATGAGACCGTCCAGCTGCAGGTCACGGTCGGAGCCGAGAACGCGGGCACCCGCCCGCTCCAGATCCACTCCAGAGTCGACGACACCGCATGGACCCTCCACGCCGAGGGCATTTTGTGTGTCCCCAATGCCACATTGGGGGCATCAGATGCCCCCAATGTGGCATTGGGGACAAAACTGTGGCCGCCGGTGGGGGCGGTGGAGATTGAGCTCGGCTCGCCCTATGACGTGCTGCTCGACCGTGGGTTCGGCTACGGGCCGGCGTTCCAGGGACTGCAGAAGGCCTGGCGACGCGGTGAGGAGCTGTTCGCCGAGGTCGCGCTGCCAGACCAGGCGCACGCTGACGCCGAACGGTTCGGCATCCACCCTGGCTTGCTCGACGCCGCAATGCATGTGGCTCTGGTCGACGGCGGTAGTGACGGCGACACGGTTCTGCCGTTCGTCTGGAACAAGGTTTCCTTGTATGCCAAGGGCGCCACGCAAATCCGAGTACGGATCACCCGCCCCACGCCCGAGATCGTGTCCCTGGATGTCGCCGACATCGCGGGCAAGCCGCTGTTGTCGGTCGAGTCCGTGGTGGGCCGCCCGGTGTCGTCCGAGCAGCTCAACACCGGTAGCAACGGCCTGCTGCAGATCCAGTGGACCACGATTCCCACCCCAGCCGCGGTCGCATCGGACATCATGATGCTGGAGTGTGTCACGCCGGAAGGTGACGTCCCGACCGCCACGAGAACCCTGCTGAACCAGGTTCTCCAGGCGATCCAAGCCGCCGAAGGCCCGCTCGCGATCATCACGCGCAACGCGACGACCGCACCACCTGATATCAAGCAAGCGCCAGTTTGGGGCTTGGTCCGGGCCGCGCAGGCCGAAAGCCCCGGTCAGTTCCAGTTGATCGACACCGACGACCCGGCCGGCAGCCTGATCCATGCCGCGATCGCGACCGGCGAGCCGGAGATCGCCATCCGCGGCCGGGAACTGCTTGTGCCACGGCTGGCCGGAGCGAGTGACGGCGAGGCGGCACCGGCGTTCCGACCGGACGGGACAGTCCTGGTCACGGGCGGGACCAGCGGAATCGGCGCCCTGGTGGCCCGTCATCTGGTGACCCGGTACGGCGTCCGGAAACTGGTCCTGACCAGCCGTCGCGGCATCGACACGCCAGGTGCCGCGCTCCTGCAGGTCGAACTCGCCGAGCTGGGTGCCGAAGTCTCGGTCGAGCCGTGCGATGTCGCCGACCCGGCCGCGGCGACACGGCTGCTGGCCGCGTACTCGATCACCGGGATCGTGCACGCGGCCGGGACGACAGCCAACTGTGTGATCGGATCGCTGACACCACAACGTTTCGACACCGTCCTGCGGCCGAAGCTCGATGCGGCCTGGAACCTGCACGAGCTGACCAGGGACAAGGACCTCACCGCGTTTGTGATGTTCTCGTCCGCCGGTGGTCTTCTCCTCGCGGCCGGCCAGGCGAACTATGCCGCTGCCAACGTCTTCCTCGATGCCCTTGCCGCACAACGAAAATCCCAAGGCCTGGCGGCGACCTCGATGGCGTTCGGGCTCTGGGGCATGCACACCGGCATGACCACCATGCTGGACGAAGCCGAACAGCGCATGGCCACCCAAGGACTGCCTGCCATTCAGCCTGACCAAGGACTTGCTCTGTTCGACGCCGCGCTGCGAACCGGCGAGGCCGCAGTTGTCCCGCTGCGGATCGACGCGTCGGTGTTGCGTCGCCGGGAGGAGATTCCGGCGCTGCTCAGAGGTCTGGTCAGAATGCCTGTCCGGCAGGCGAAGGCGCGGACCGCCGGACTGACAGGTATGAGCGACGCCGACATCCTCGAGATGGTGCGAGGTCATGTCGCCGCGGTGCTGGGGCACACGTCCGCGGAGGCGATCGAGCCCGATCGGGCCTTCCAGGACCTGGGTTTCGACTCGCTGGCCTCGGTCGAACTGCGTAACCAGCTCAACAAGGCGACCGGGATGCGGCTCGCGGCGACGCTGGTGTTCGACTACCCGACCTCCCAGGCGGTCGCGGACTACCTGGTGGCGACGTTCACCGGGACCGCCGAGACGACTGAGGTGATCGCGGTCCGCGCCGATGACAGCGACCCGATCGTCATCGTCGGCATGAGCTGCCGTTATCCGGGTGGCGTCACGACATCCGAGGAGCTCTGGGAGCTCGTGGCCAACGGGATCGACGCGGTGACCGACTTCCCGGCCGACCGAGGCTGGGACGAACAGGTCTACGACCCGGAACCAGGCAAACCCGGCAAGACCTACACCCGGCGCGGCGGTTTCCTGCATGACGCGGCCGACTTCGACCCGGCCTTCTTCGGGATCAGCCCCAACGAGGCGCTGATGATGGACCCACAGCAGCGACTGCTGCTGGAGACGTCCTGGGAGGCCTTCGAGAACGCCGGAATCGACCCGGCGACCCTGAAAGGCAGCCCGACCGGCGTGTTCGCCGGCCTGATGTACCACGACTACGGCCTCGGCGCACAGGCCGCGTTCACTGCGGGCGGCAGCCTGGTCTCCGGCCGGACCTCGTATGTGTTCGGGCTCGAAGGCCCTTCGGTCACTGTCGACACCGCGTGTTCGTCTTCCTTGGTCGCACTGCATCTGGCCGCACAGGCGCTCAGGTCCGGCGAGTGCACGCTGGCGCTGGCCGGCGGTGTCGCGGTGATGGGCACGCCCGGCATGTTCATCGAGTTCAGCCGGCAACGCGGGCTGGCCGGGGACGGCCGATGCAAGTCCTTTTCGGACAACGCCGATGGTGCCGGTTGGGCGGAAGGTGCGGGCGTTCTGTTGCTGGAGCGGCTCTCGGACGCACGCCGGAATGGACACCCCGTGCTGGCAGTCGTCCGTGGGACGGCCATCAACCAGGACGGCGCGTCCAATGGGATGACCGCGCCGAACGGTCCTTCGCAGCAACGCGTGATCCGTCAGGCGTTGGCCAATGCTGGACTGTCTACTCAGGACATTGATGTGGTCGAGGCGCACGGCACCGGAACCACGCTGGGTGACCCGATTGAGGCGCAGGCCGTGCTGGCGACGTACGGCCAGGATCGGGTGACGCCGTTGTGGCTGGGGTCGGTCAAATCGAACATGGGCCATGCGCAGGCCGCGGCGGGTGTCGCGGGCGTGATCAAGATGGTCGAGGCCATCCGGCACGGCATCCTGCCCAAGACCCTGCACGTGGACCAGCCGTCGCGACAGGTCGACTGGTCCGGGGGAGCGGTGCGGCTGCTGACCGAGGCCCAGGAATGGACCGACCCAGGCCGTCCGCGACGCGCGGGCGTCTCGTCCTTCGGCATCAGCGGCACCAACGCGCACGTCATCATCGAGCAGGCACCTGCCGAGCCAAGTGCGGCGGTCAAGCCGAAGATGCGTTCGGCGGTCCCGTGGGTCATCTCGGCCAAGACCCCGCAGGCACTCGCGGCACAAGCCGGGAAACTGCTGTCCTATGTGGATGAGGACCCGGAGTTGAACCCGATCGACGTCGGCTACACGCTGGCCACTGCCCGGGCCAAGCTTCCGTTCCGGGCTGCGGTCGTCGGCTCGAACCGGACGAAGTTGCTGCAGGCGTTGGGCGCGTTGACCGAAGGCCGCGCCCTGCAGGGGGTCGTCCAGAGCACAGGCCGGGTCAAGGGTTCGACCGCGTTGCTGTTCACCGGTCAGGGCGCGCAGCGGCTGCGGATGGGCCAGGAGTTGCATGCTACCTACCCCGTGTTCGCGGAGGCGTTCGACGCGGCTGTGACCGAGTTGGACAAGAGCCTGGACATGCCGTTGCGCGGGGTGATCTGGGGCGACGACGAAGACCTGATCAACCAGACGGTCTTCACTCAGGCCGGGTTGTTCGCGGTCGAAGTCGCGCTGTACCACCTGGTGCGGTCGTGGGGCGTCCAGCCCGACTACCTGGCCGGGCACTCGATCGGGGAGATCTCCGCCGCGCATGTCGCGGGCGCGCTGTCACTGGCCGACGCGGCGTCCCTGGTCGCCGCCCGCGGCTGGCTGATGCAAGGACTCCCGGCGGGCGGTGCGATGGCCGCGTTGCAGGCGACTGAGGAGGAAGTCGCGCCGATGATGACCGACAAGGTCACCATCGCCGCGATCAACGGCCCGCAGTCGGTGGTGGTGTCGGGTGTGGAGAGTGTGGTCATGGAGATCGCGACCCGGTTCGCCAACCAGGGCCGGAAGACAACCAGGTTGCGGGTGTCCCACGCGTTCCACTCGCCGTTGATGGAGCCGATGCTGGCGGAGTTCCGCAGTGTTGCGGAAGGTCTGACCTACAACCTGCCGACGATCCCTGTTGTGTCCACTGTGACCGGTGAGTTCGCGGACTCGTTGGAGACGCCGGAATACTGGGTCCGGCATGTGCGTGAGCCGGTCCGGTTCCACGATGGCGTGAACTTCATGCTGGGCAAGGGCATCACGCGGTTCCTCGAACTGGGGCCGGACAGTGTGCTGACCGGGATGGCTGAGCAGTTCGTGTCCGATGCTTCGCTGATTCCGTTGCAGCGCAAGAACAGGCCCGAGACGAACGCGATCGTCACAGCGTTGACTCAGTTGCATGTGTCCGGCGGGTCGGTGGATTGGCCGGAGTTCTTCGCCGGGTCTGGGGCGCGGCGGGTGACGTTGCCGACGTACGCGTTCCAGCGTGAGCGCTACTGGATTGACGCGGCCACCGCGACCAGCGATGTTTCCGGCGTCGGACAGATGCCTGCCGGCCATCCCATGCTCGGTGCCGTGATCCAGTCGCCGGACTCGGACAGCGTGATGTTCACCGGCCGACTGTCGGCCTCCAGCCACGCGTGGATCGCCGACCATGATGTGCACGGCAATGTGCTGCTGCCTGGCACCGGGTTCGTCGAGCTGGCGATCCACGCTGGTGATCACGTCGGCTGCCCTGTGCTGGAAGATCTGACCCTGCTGGCCCCGCTGACCATGCCTGACCAAGGCGGAGTCGCGATCCAGGTGGTCGTCGGCGGTGCGGACGACACCGGCCGCCGAACCGTGCGTATCTACTCCCAGACCGAAAGCCGGCCTTGGACCCGCCACGCCGAGGGCATGTTGTGTGTCCCCAATGCCACATTGGGGGCATCTGATGCCACCAATGTGGCATTGGGGGCAAAGCAGTGGCCGCCGGTGGGGGCGGTGCCGGAGGACTGCGGCGGTATTTACGACATGCTGGCCGAGCGTGGCTTCAACTATGGGCCGGTGTTCCGGAGCCTGCGGGCGGCTTGGCGCAAGGGCGACGAGATCTACGCGGAAATCGCCCTCCCAGCGCAGGCCAAGGCTGAAGCCGAGCGGTTCGGCATCCATCCGGCACTGCTCGACGCCACCATGCACGCGCTCGGATTCGGTGGCCTGGGCGCGGACTCCGACAGCGGCCAAGCCCTGCTTCCGTTCTCCTGGAACGGTGTCACGCTGCACGCGAGCGGCGCCGACATGGTCCGAGTCCGCCTTGCCGCAGCCGAGGGCCTGAAGAACGCGGTGTCTTTGGAGATCACGGACAACACGGGTGCTCCGGTCGCGTCGGTCGACGCGCTGGTTCTGCGGCCGGTTTCCCCGCAGCAGCTCAACGCGGGTGCCGAGTCCCTGCTGCAGATCGCTTGGAACCAGGTTCCGGTCGGTACACCCCGCGAGCTGCCGGACGTGCTGATGCTGGAATCGCCGGCCGGTGAGGTGCCGGGCGCGGTTCGATGGATCCTGGACCAGGCGCTGGCGGCCGTGCAGTGGGCACTGCGGGACGAGCGGTCGCCGAGGTTGGTCGTCGCGACCAAAAACGCGGTCGCGACCAGGGAAGGCGAGGCCGTGGACGTCCGGCAGGCTCCGGTCTGGGGCGTGCTGCGGGCCGCGCAGGCGGAGAATCCGGACCGGTTCGTGCTGGTGGATCTCGACGACGAAGAGGCCTCGCACGAGATCCTGGCCGCGGCGGTCGCCACGGGTGAGCCGGAGATCGCCATCCGTGGGGGAGACGTGCTGGTTCCGCGTCTGATCAGGACAACCGTGACGAATGATCCTCCACAGTGGAGGAAGAACGGCACAGTCCTGATCACGGGTGGCACTGGTGGACTGGGCGCGCTCGTGGCCAGGCACCTCGTGACCGAGCACGGCGTCGAGAATCTCGTGCTGACCAGCCGCAGCGGTATCAACGCGCCGGGAGCTCGTGACCTGCAAGCCGACCTCATCAGGCTCGGCGCGAACGTGACCGTGGCCGCGTGTGACGTGTCCGATCGCGAAGCCCTTACCCGGCTGGTAAACGGCTTGGACCTGACTGGTGTCGTGCACGCGGCAGGCCTGGCGCACAACGGATTGGCCGGTTCGCTGTCCTCCGAGCAGATGCACATGGTGTTGCAGCCGAAGGCGGACGCGGCCTGGTACTTGCACGAACTGACCAAGGACAAGGATCTTGCGGCGTTCGTGTTGTTCTCCTCGGCCGGTGGCCTGGTTCTGGCTGCCGGGCAAGGAAACTACGCGGCGGCGAACGTGTTCCTGGACGCGTTGGCCGCGCAGCGCAAGTTCGAAGGCCTGCCCGCGACTTCGATGGCGTTCGGGCTGTGGGACGTGGCGACCGGGCTGAGCCAGTACCTCAGCGAGGCCGATCTGCAGCGGATGAACCGCAACGGGATGCCCGCGTTGTCCGCCGAGGAGGGCCTGGCGTTGTTCGACGCGGCTTTGGCCAGCGGACAGGCGCAGCTGGTTCCGTTGCGCGTGGACCTCGCTGCGTTGCGGGCCAGGGAAGACGAGATCCCGGCTTTGCTGCAGGGCATGGCACCCACGATCCGGCGTCGCGCGGCGGGCCGATCCGAGGGGACACAGCAACTCCAGCTGGCCAACCTGCCCCAGGACGAACGGGCCAAGGTGGTGTTGGGCCTGGTCAGGGCGTACGCGGCGGAGGTTCTGGGCTTCGGCGACGTGGACGCCATCGACCCGGACGGCGGTTTCCTGGAAGCCGGATTCGACTCGCTGACCGCGGTCGAACTACGCAACCGGATCAACTCCGTGACCGGCCTGAACCTGCCGGCGTTGTCGGTGTTCGATGCCCGCAACCCGGCTGAACTGGCCACGCTGATCTGTTCGCAGATGACCCAGACGCAGCAGCCGGCCGCCGCGACCCAGCAGGCCGAGACCCTGTACGACCTGTTCCTGCAGGCGATCGTGGACGGAAACCTCCAAAAAGGACTGTCGCTGCTGAAAGCCGTTGCGGCACTTCGCCCGGAGTTCCACTCGCCGGAGGACCTGACCGAGTTCCCCGAGCCGGTCACGTTCTCCACACCCGGTGACAGCTCCCGGCCGCGCCTGATCTGCCTCAGTACACCGACCGTGGCAGGCGGCGTCCACCAGCACGCCAGGCTGGCCGCGCAACTGCACATGCCGGTGACGGCGTTGCCGATGCCCGGGTTCGGGATGGGCGAGAGCCTGCCGGACTCGTTCGGCGCCGCGGTGAAGGTGCTGGCGGAAAGTGTCCGGCGGGCCGCGAACGGCGAACCGTTCGTACTTCTGGGATTCTCCTCCGGTGGGCTGCTGGCCCACGCGACAGCCGCGTACATGGAACGTGAGCTGGACAGCAGACTTCTCGCGGTGATCCTGCTGGACACCTACCGGGTCACCGAGGACGGTGACGACGAAGGCGGGTCGGGCATCTTCAAACAGATGGCCCTTGCGGTGCCGGCGAAGGCGGCCGAGCTCGGCACGTTCAACAGCGCCCAGCTCTCGGCGATGGGCCGGTACGTCGAGCTGCTGCCGGAGTTCACCATGCAGGCCGTGGCCGCCCCGGTGTTGTTCGTGCAGGCCGGGGAACTGTTCGAAATGGGACCAGGCGACCGCACGGCAGCGAACTGGCAGGCGACCTGGGAGTCGGCGCACACCGTGCTGACCGTGCCGGGCACGCATTTCACGATCGCGGAACAAAACGCCGGAACAACGGCAAGGGCCATCGAAGGCTGGCTCGAGAACAGCATTTTTGGAGGAACCCGGTGAGCGCCAGCAGAGAGTTTTCCATCAGCGAGCACAAAAAGGTGGAGCTGTTCCACGAATTCATGCTCGCCCCGGCCAAAGTGACCCCGGACAAAGCCGCCGTCACCGAACAAGGCGTGGACGGCAAACTCACCACGCTGACGTATCGGCAACTCGCGCGGCTGGTCCACGAGTACGCCTTCGCGCTCGACGAACTCGGGCTGGACATCGGCGACCGGGTGGTGATCGAGTCCGACACCTCGGGCCCGGCCGTCGCGATGTTGCTGGCGTGCTCGTCACTTGGACTGACGTTCATCCCGGTCAGCCCGGACACCCCGCTGCGGCGGGTGATGTCGATCATCGAGTCGGCCGACGCGGCATTGCATGTACAGGCAGCCGACGGCACGCGCGACGACCTGCCACCCGAGGTGGCGACCGGGCGGTTCGGGCCAACTGGACTGGTGATCAGCCGCGCACCCAAGGCACGTACCCGATACCGGCGGGAAGTCGTTGCGACCGACGCCGCCTACATGATCTTCACGTCCGGCACCACCGGCCGCCCCAAAGGGGTCGCGATGAGCCACCGCGGCGTGATCGCGTTCTACCGCGGCATGCTGGCGCACGGCATCATCACCAGCGACGCCCGGGTGGCCACGACGTCCCCGCTGCAGTTCGACTTCGCCCTGCTGGACATCGGCCTGGCGCTGGGCAGCGGCGCCACGCTGCTCCCGGTGCCGCGCGAGTCGGTGAAATGGCCGCGCAGGTTCCTCGGTTTCCTGCGGGAATCCGGTGCGACCCAGGTCAACGGGGTGCCGTCGATCTGGCGGCCGGTGATGCGCCACGAACACAACGCCCTGGCCGAGCTGACCCGGATCCGGGGAATCCTGTTCTCCGGCGAGAACTTCCCGATCCCGGAACTGCGCCGGCTGCAGCAGGCGCTGCCGATGGTGCGGATCGTGAACTGCTTCGGGCCGACCGAGTCGATGGCGTTCTCCCTGACCGACGTGCCCAACCCGGTACCGGCGGACCTCAAGCGGCTGTCGATCGGATTCGCCTACCCGGGCGCGGAGATGATCCTGATCGACGACGACGGCCACCCGATCGATCTGCCGAACGTCGTCGGCCAGATCTACATGCGCGGTCCGTCGCTGTTCAACGGCTACTGGGACGACGAGGAAGCCACCCGTGCCGCGCTGGTGCCCGACCCGCTCAACCCGCGCTCCGGGCAGAAGGTGCTCAAATCGGGCGATCTGGCGTATCGCGGGGAACACGGCGAGCTGTACTTCTGCGGCCGGGCCGACTCACAGGTCAAGATCCGCGGCAACCGGGTGGAGCTGGGCGAGGTCGAACGCCGGCTGGCCGAGTTCCCCGGCATCGCCTCCGCGGCGGCGTTCGTGCGCCAGCGCTCCGGCCAGGACCCGGAGCTGAGCGCGTTCGTCGTGATGGAGCCTGGTGTGCCGGACTTCGAGGAGGTCGCGCTCAGCGCGTTCTGCATGCAGACCATGCCCGACTACATGGTTCCCCGTGACGTCAAGGTACTCAAGGAACTGCCGGTCACCGCGAACGGCAAGACCGACCGAGCAGCACTGGCCGCCGCAGGGGGTGCGTGAGGCCGTACTCACGAAGGCAGAGCACTCTCGACGCCCGCGACGGCCCGGATCGCATCGGCGAGGTCCCGGCCGTTGGGGGCCTTGTTCGGGTCCACCAGCCACTGCGCGATCACCCCGGTCAGCATGGCCAGCGCGAACGAGCCGACCGACCGGACCGACTTCTCGTCGGACGCGGGGTCGATCAGTTGCAGCAGCGTCGCCAGGCCGCGGCGGGCGGTCTCCTGGGCCGCGGAGAAGTACGGGCGCATCTCGGGCGAGTGCTGGAGGTGGGTGAAGACCTCGAACTGCGCCACCCACAACGCCCGGTGCTCCTCGAACAGGTCGATCACTCGGGTCCAGGTCGTCTCGAACCGCTCGATCGGCGTGGCGTCCGGGTCGACGTTCTCGGCCAGGGTCCGGCCGATCTCCTGACCCCACTCCTCGGTGGCCTGGATGAGGGCCGCGTTCATCAACGCGTCCTTCGTGCCGAAGTGGTACCCGATCGATCCGAGGTTGGTGTTGGACGCCGCGACGATGTCACGGGCGGTCGTCCGGGCGAACCCCTTCTCGAGCAGGCACTTCTTCGCGCCCTCGAGCAGCTGCTCCCGATGTCCCATCACAGTCCCCATCTGCAGGAATGACCTGGACGAACGTTGCATACAGATGTCTTGTATGATTGTCTTAGACATCCGTCCTAGACAAACATGTAAGACCATTGTACAGTTCTCCCGTGACGCAGGTAGCCGTGAACCAGACAGCCTCGGGCGGTCCCGGGATGCTTGTGGCCGCCCGGGCACTACAAGGTATCGGTGCGGCCGTGCTGATGCGCTCAACCTTCGCGATCATCCACACCGTGTTCCCCGGCAGGCGGCGGCCGCGCTGGGACCGGTGGTCTCCGGCGCGCCGCTGAACTGCCTGCGGCGTGTTTCGCGAATCGGGTATCGAAATTTACAAGGGCGCTGGTGGGGTCGGCTAGGGGCCCATGCTGTCGTCGTCTCTTTATCATTGGTTTCATCCCCGTGGTATTGAGACCGGAGGATTTCACGCATGACGTTGCTGGCAGACGGTCTTACCGATACGGCGCGATTCCGTGCGTACGGGCCTCGGCATATCGACGCCGTCGCGGAGCGCTTCGGTCTGCCCGCCGAGATCTGTTCGACGATCAAGGCCATTGCCCGCGTCCTGCCATTCCGGGTGAACGAGTACGTGCTGAACGAACTGGTGGACTGGCACAACATCCCGGACGACCCGATCTTCCGGATGGTCTTCCCGCAGCGCGGCATGCTGTCGCCGGCCGACGAGTTCCGGCTGGCCGCCCTGGGCGCCGACCCGGGCATGAAGGTGGCGTTACGCCAGGCGGTCAAGGAGATCCGCGACGGGCTCAACCCGCACCCGTCCGGCCAGAGACAGCTCAACGTGCCCACTGTGGACGGTGTGCGGATCCCTGGTCTGCAACACAAGTACCTGCAGACCGTGCTGTACTTCCCGGCTCAGGGGCAGACGTGCCATTCGTACTGCACCTACTGCTTCCGCTGGGCCCAGTTCGTCGGCGACGCCGATCTGCGGTTCGCCGCACCGAATCCGGACGGCCTGATCGCGTATCTGAAGCGGCACCCCCACGTCTCGGACGTCCTGGTGACCGGCGGCGACCCGATGGTGATGTCCACCGAGCGGCTGCGTTCGCACCTGAGGCCGATTCTGGACGTCGAGTCCGTCAGCACGATCCGGATCGGCACGAAGTCGGTCGCCTACTGGCCGTATCGGTTCGTCACCGACCGGGACGCCGACGACGTCCTGCGGCTGTTCGAAGAAGTCGTCGCCGCCGGCCGGACCTTGGCAGTGATGGCGCATTTCTCGCATCCCCGGGAACTCGAGACCGCCGTCGCGCGCCAGGCGATCGCCCGCATCCGGTCCACGGGTGCTGTCGTGTACTGCCAGGGGCCGATGATCGCGCACGTCAACGACGACGCCCCCACTTGGTCGGAGCTCTGGCGCCGCGAGCTGGCCGTCGGGGCAGTGCCCTACTACATGTTCGTGGAACGCGATACCGGTCCACATGAGTACTTCAAGGTGCCGTTGGCCCGTGCCGTGGAGATTTTCCATGCGGCGTACCGGACTTTGCCGGGACTGGCCCGCACGGTCCGCGGCCCGGTGATGTCCGCGACACCCGGGAAGGTCGTGGTGGACGGGGTCGAGGAGACCCCGGCAGGCCGGTTCTTCCAACTGCGGATGCTGCAGGCTCGAAATCCCGCGCTGGCTGGGAGACCATTCCGGGCGAGGTACTCCACGAGTGCCTCGTGGCTGACCGAGCTGCGCATCGACCGATCCGCGCCGCCGGACATCACCGCTGCCGTCGCGGGCACCGGTGTCCAGGGGACGCCTGCCCTGACCGGGCAAGGCTGAAGGGAGCAGACACCCATGGCCAGCTGGCGGGTCTCGCCGAACCTCGCGCTCAACCAACTGGTCGCCGCTCGTCAGGCCAACGGTGAATCCATTGTGCACCTGGGGTTCGGGGAGGCACGGCTGCCCGCGTTCGCTCCCTTGGTGGAACGTCTGATCGCCGGTGCCAGCCGCAACTCCTACGGCCCGGTCGCCGGTGGCCCGGCGGCCCGGGAGGCCGCGGCGGGATACTTCTCCCGCAGGCGGATGCCCACCAGCTCGGACCAGATCGTGCTGGCCCCGGGCAGCAAACCGCTGCTGATGGCGTTGAACCTGGTCGTGTCGGGCGACGTGCTGATCCCCAAGCCGGCGTGGAACACCTATGCCCCGCAGGCCGAACTCGCCGGCAAGAAGGCGTTCGGCGTGCCGATCCCGCCGCAGGCCGGTGGCATCCCGGACCCGGCCGCCCTGCGGGAGACCATTCTCGCGGCCCGCGCACTGGGGCGTGATCCGCGGATCGTGATCCTCACGTTGCCCGACAACCCCACCGGGACGCTGGCCACGCCCGAGCTGATCCGGGAGGTCTGCACGATCGCCGAGCAGGAGGACCTGCTCATCATCTCCGACGAGATCTACCGGGACGTCGTGCACGACCCGAAAGCCCCGTTCATCAGCCCGGCCGAGCTCGTACCGCCGCGAACCGTTGTCACGTCAGGGTTCTCCAAGAGCCTGGCACTGGGCGGCTGGCGGATCGGCGTGGCCCGGTTCCCGGACGGCGCGTGGGGCAACCAGATCCGGGACGGCGTGGTGTCCTTCGCGAGCGAGGTCTGGTCCACATTGGCCGGACCGATGCAGGAGGTCGCGGAGTACGCGTTCAACGAGCCACCCGAGCTGAGGCAACGGCTCGCCGACAGCGCCCGTCTGCACGGCGCGGTGGCCCGTGCGGTGCACCAGATCATGGTCGACGCCGGTGCCACATGCCGGCCGCCGACGGGTGCTTTTTATGTATATCCCGATTTCGAGCCGGTCCGCAACAAACTGAGCCTGCTCGGGATCACCGACTCGGACTCGTTGCGCCAGCACATCCTCGACGAGTACGGCATCGTGGTGCTGGCTGGACACCTGCTCGGCGACGACTTCGGCGCGTTGCGCTTCAAGGCCGCCACCAGCATGCTCTACGGCGACACCGCCGAGTTGCAGCAACTCGCGCTGGACTCCGCCGACCCGACCAGGCTTCCGCACGTACGGGACGTCCTGACCAGGATCGAGGAAGCCTTCACCAAACTGTGCGCGTGAGGGGTTTTGACGAAATGAAACTGGCATTGGAGCATGCGCTGCACGCACGTTTCTTACGCGGTCTCGAGCGTGCGGGCGACCATCCGGCTATCACTGTCGGCGACGAATCTGTGTCCTACGCGGCCGCGCACGAACTCGCCCTGTCCTGGGCGGGGGCGCTGCTGAACGTGACGGGTGCCCCCAATGCCACATTGGGGGCATCAGATGCCCCCAATGTGGCATTGGGGGCAAAACCTGTCGCGGTTTTGACAGGTCGCAGCATCGAAGCGTACATCGGAATCCTGGCGTGTCTGTACGCAGGCCTTCCGGTTGTGCCGTTGATGACCGAATTCCCGGCGGTGCGCACCCGGCAAATGCTGGAGGCCGCAGGCGTTGCGGCAATCATTGTCGACAAGGAAGGCGCGGAACAACTCCCTGAGCTCGGTCTGGACCTGCCCGTTCTTGCCCCGGGCACCGGCGGCGGCACGATTCCGTTGCGGGGTGCGCTGGCACAGCCGCGCGCAGTCCAGCCTGATGATGTTGCCTACGTGCTGTTCACATCGGGGTCGACCGGGAAGCCGAAGGGCGTGCGCCTGACCCACGGCAATATGACGCACTACTTCGGACTGATGGACGCCTGGTACGACTTCACCGCCGAGGATGTGTTCTCCCAGGCAGCGGGCCTGAACTGGGACTCGGCCGTCTCGGACCTGTGGTGCGCGTGGGGTGCGGGCGCAGGCCTCGTCTCCGTGCTCACGCCTGCATACCGCGACATCCCGATGTTCGTGCGGGAGAACGGGATCACGGTCTGGTTCTCCGCACCGAGCGTCATCGCCCTGGTCCGGCGCACGGGCAAGCTGCAGCCTGGCACGATGCCGTCGTTGCGCTGGACGTACTTCGGCGGTGAGGCCCTGACCTGTGAGGACGCCGCGGGCTGGCAGGCCGCGGCGCCGGAGTCGGCCGTGGTGAACGTGTACGGCCCGACCGAGATGACGATCACCACGCACCGTCACACCTGGAACCCGTTGACCTCGCCTGAGCTGGGCGTGAACGGTGTGGTGCCGCTCGGTCCGATCCACCCGGGGCACGGCGAGCGCCTGGTCGACGAGAACGGCGAGCTGTCACAGACCGAAGGCGAACTATGGGTCACGGGACCGCAGATGTCCGCCGGTTACGTCGACCCTGCCGACGGCGTTGGGAAGTACCTGCGTGAAGAGGGCCGCATTTGGTACCGCACCGGTGATCGGGTCCGGCGCGTGCACACCGGGGAACTGATCTACCTCGGCCGGGTGGACTCGCAGGTCCAGGTCGGCGGTTACCGGGTGGAGCCGGCCGAGATCGACCACGCGCTGCGCGGGATCGACGGCGTGCTGGACGGCGTCACTGTCGGTGCTCTGGTGGACAACACCGCCGTACTGATGGCTTTCTACACCGGCGAACGTATTCCGCCTGCCGTGTTCGCGCACAAACTGGCCGATGTGCTGCCGCAGCAGATGATTCCCAGGCACTACCGGCATGTCGAGCAGTTCCCGTTGAACACCAACAAGAAGATCGACCGGCTCGCCCTCACGGCGGTCGCGGCGCAAGCACTCAGGAAATAGGGCGAATCATGGTCGCAGACTCCGGCAACGCGCACACAGCCCTGGTTTTCCCCGGCATGGGCCCGTCCCGGTTCGAGGACATCGCCAAGTTCATGCTCATCAACCCGTTCGCCCGTAAACTCGTCGCGGAGGCGGACAAAGTCCTCGGATACTCCCTGTTCGACGCCTACCGTGACGCCAAAGGCGAGTACAACCGGCATGCGCAGGTCGCCTTCGTGGTGAACTGCCTGGCGTTCGCGCAGTGGGCCGAGGACACGATCGGCGTGGAGCCGGATCTGATCACCGGGCCGAGTTTCGGCGGCCGGGCGGCCGCGGCGCATTCCGGAGCGGTGAGTTTCGCCGAGGTGGTGTGGCTGACTTCGCAACTGGCGACGGTGATGGACGAGTACTTCACTGCCGAGCACCCGGACATCGTGACTCACTCGTTCGTCCGGACACCTTTGCCCGAACTGACCAAGATCCTCGGCGAGCTCACCGAAGCCGGGCACTGGCACGAGATCTCGTGCCGGCTCGACCACGATTTCCACATGCTGTCACTGGGCATCGGGCAGGTGGACTGGGTCAAGCGCAGGCTGAGCTCGATCGGCGGCCTGTCGCTGTACACCATGCAACCGCCCATGCACGCCAGTATCTTCGCAGGACTGCGTGAACGTGTGGACGCCGAGATCTTCAGCCAGGTCACCTGGGCCGACCCGGTCGTGCCGGTGATCGCCGACCAGGACGGATCGGTGCGGCACACCGGTGCCGGCGTGCGGACCATGTTGCTGGACGGGTTCGTTCGCGCGGTGCAGTGGCCGGACGTGGTCGCGACATTGCAGAGTTCGCGCGTCACCAAGCTTTATGTCGCCGGTCAGGACAGCATGTTCGGACGTGTCCCGTGCACCACCCGGAACTTCGAAGTGGTCGGCATAAATCCCCGTTTCGTGATGCAACCACGTGCCAGAGTGGTTGCTGTGCGGTAGTTTGCCAGATGTGACTGGCATGACCGAAGTCCGCGTGCCCAAACTGAACAACAACGACACCGAGTACATCCTGACCGAGTGGATCGTCGCGGACGGTGAACAGGTCGAGCCAGGCAGGCCCGTGGCGACACTGGAGACCTCCAAGGCCGCCGAGGAGTTGCTCAGCCCGCAGGCAGGCGTACTGCGTCATCTCGTCGAACCCGGCGCCGAATGCTCGCCAGGGCAGGTGATCGCCCAGTTGCTGCCGGAAGGCGCCGAAGTCACGCCGATCGTGGCCGGGCAACGTCCACAGAGCGGGCCGATCATCACCGAGCCGGCCGCCGCGCTCATCCGGGAGCTCTGCGTCAGCCCGCAGGAGGTTCAGGCGCTCGGCCTGAAAGTGGTCCGGCGCAACGATATCGAGCAGCTCGGCGGTCTCGTCCGGACACTGTCACCGGTACAACGGGCGATCAGCCGGACCGTCACGCGGTCGCACCAGACGATCCCAGCCGCCTACACCGTGATCAAAGTGGACGTTTCGGCAGCGATGCGGGAAGCCCGGGAGACGACCCGGCAACTGCGCATGCTGGTCGGGCTGCCGGACCTGCTCGTCTCGGCCGTCGCCAAGCTGCACAAGGACTTCCCGCTGTTCTTCGCGACTCTGCAGGACGAGCGGACCATCCGGCTCGCCGACACGCCGCAGGTCGGGGTGACAGTGGACCTCGGCGACGGCTTGCACATCCCGGTGATCCGCGGGAATCCGGCGGTGCCGGAGATCGCGAGGCAGATGGCGGCGTTCCGGACTTCCGCGCAGCACGGCACTTTCCGGCAGGAGGATCTCCTGGGCGCGAACATCGTTGTGACACTGCATCACGATGAAGGAATCATGCTGGCGATCCCGATCATCCACCCTGGCAACGTGTGCGCGCTGGCGCTCGGCGCCCCGGACAACGGCGTTGCCCACATTGGCCTGGCCTACGACCACCGCGTCGTCAACGGCCGGGACGCGGTGGTCTTCCTGCAGAGCTTGCGGGATCTGCTAGCGCCTTGAGGCCGACGAGGTCGTCGGGCACGGCGTCCGCGACCTCGTCGTCGAACCTGGCGAGCCTGCTGCGCAGCGCCACCACGGCGATCACCGCGATGGCGAGCGCGAAAATCAGGTACATCAAGGCGATGCCACGCCCGGGGCCGGTGCCGATCAGGGCTCTGACGCTGGGCGCGAGCGGTTCGAGCAGGGTACTGGCGTACGGCGCGACCAGGCCGAACCCGATCGGCAGAGTGGACCACGCGATGAGCGTGTTGAGCGCGAAAACCCGGCCGTGCAGTCGTTGCGGCACCTTGACCTGGACGATGGTGGTGTAGATCCCGTTGAGCAGGGTCAGCCACAGCGACATCCCGAAAGCGCCGGCCGAGATCAGCAGCAGATCCGGCCGGAGGCTCGTGATCAGGCAGAACACCGACAGAGCCACAGTGCTGAGCAGGACGCCCCGCATCCGCTTGCGCTGCGGACCGCCCCACGCCGTCATGGCGAGCCCACCGAGGAACACGCCCAGACCGGCCATAAAGGACACCAGCCCGACGTCGGCGAGCGTGGTGAACGACAGCACCAAAGGCGAGATCATCAGGAACAGCGGCGACAGGAACACATTGAGAACCGCGAAGAACACCAGCATCCGCCGGAAACCCGGATTGCCCCACGAGTAGCGCAACCCTGCGATCGTTTCGGCGAGCAACGGTTCCTTGCGCCGCCAGGCCATCGCGTCCGGGAACCGCACGACCAAGGTCACGCCGATGGCGACGACATAACTCAGCACATCGATGATCAGGATTCCCTCAAGCCCGATCCCGGCCATCAGGCCGACTGCCGCCACCGGCACGAGCAACTGGGATGTCCCGCCGGCGAGCTGCACAATCCCGTTGGCGTGCCCCAGATACCGCTTCGGGACAAGCTGGGGGACCGCTGAGGTGTAGGCCAGTCGCTGGAATGTCGTGGCGACCGACAGCAATCCCAGTAACGGACAGATATGCCAGGTCGCCAGATTTCCGGTCCATAGGAGCAGCCCGAGTGCGAGCTGGATCGCTCCGGAGGCGAAGTCTCCGGCGAGCATGATCGTGCGGCGTGATGTCCGGTCCACGATCGCGCCGGCCAACGGCGCCGCGACCATGCCTGGAACCAGGCCGATCACGGCGAACAGCGCGAACTGGGCCAGCGAACCGGTGGTCAGGTAGATCCAGAGCGGAATGGCGAACTGGGTGAGCGCGGACCCGATCAGTGACACCAGTTGCCCGGCGGCCACGCCGAGGAACCGCCGCATACTGGGCTGCGGGCCCGTGGGACGGGAAGCCCGCTCCGACTTCGATGTGGCCGCCAGCCGCCAATGGTCACCTGCCGTGCCGCCGGTGAGGATCGCGGCCAGCTCGTCGGCGCGGTATTTCAGGAAGAAGTGCCCGGCCTCGTCCAGGACGACCAGTTTGGCCGTATCGGTCAGGAAGTGCCACTCGCGGTAGCGTTCCTGGTGGAACTCGGTCGCCGGATCCTGGTCGCCGACCACCGCGATGATCGGTGCCTTCAGCCGCGTGGCCGACTGGAACAGACTGGTGAAGTACTCCTCGGCCGCGTCGGTGTCCCGGCGCATGGTCCGGATGATCCGTGTGGCCTGGCCCGGCTCCAGGTCGCTCATGTCCACACCCATGGACGTCAGCCAGTTCGCGTAGGTCCGGTCGCCGCGCAGGAACTCCAGGCGGGCCAACCGGCCCAGCCGCCTGCTGCCGGGCCGGGCGAACGGGAAGATCGCTCCGATGTAGACGGAATCGGGCGGCCGGCCCCCGGCCTCTAGTCTCGCCGCGATGGCCACGGTCAGAGCGGAGCCGACGCCGCAGTGGCCATAAAGCACGATCGGCCCGCGCACCTTTGCCTGAACCTCTGCGGCACACCGGGCCGCGAGTTCGTGAAACGGCAGGCTGTCCTCGTCCAGCCCGACATCATGGCCGGGGATCGCCACTGACCACAGTGCACAGTTCTCGGGAAGTGCGTCCGCGAGTGGTTGATAGACCGCTGCGCTCCCGCCGCCATACGGGACACAGACGTAACTCACGGTTGTCGGGCGCTTCGGCGTGAGTTCGTACAGCAGACCGCGGTTGTCCTCGGTGCCCAGTTGGGCGGCCAGTTCACGCACGGTCTGGTACTTGAACAGATCCATCACCGCGACCGGTTGGTCCAGCGCGCGGCGGATCTGCGCGACAGCCTTGATCGCGAGCAGCGAGTGCCCGCCCAGCTCGAAGAAGTTGTCATCGGCCCCGACCGGGAGTTCGAGCAGCTCGGCCCAGATCGCGGCGATCACACGTTCAGTCTCTGTCGCGGCCTGCGCGACCTGGCGGGCCGGCGCCTCAGGTTCGGGCAGCCGAGCTCGGTCGACCTTCCCGTTCCCGGTCAACGGCAGCCGGTCGAGCGTGACGAACCACGTGGGCACCATGTACGCAGGAAGAATGCCGGTGAGGTACGCCCTCAGATCGATGTCATTGCGAAGCACGACATACGCCACGAGCTGTCGGTTGGTGCGTTCGCCACGTGTGGTGACCACACAGTCGGCGACCTCGGGATGCCGGCTCAGCTGGGCCTCGATCTCGCCCAGCTCGACCCGGTAGCCGCGGATCTTGACCTGGCTGTCGGCCCGGCCGAGGAACTCGATCGTGCCGTCCGGGCCGTAGCGCCCAAGATCACCGGTCCGGTACATGCCGTTGACGAACGCGGTCCGAGTGCGTTCATCCCGCCAATAGCCACGCGCGACACCCACACCGCCGATGTAAAGATCACCGGTCACGCCTACAGGAATGTCGCGCATATGGGCGTCGAGGATATGGAATGACTGGTTGGCCAGGGGACGGCCGTAGGGAATCGACGTCCAGGCCGGGTCCACGTCGCCGATCGGGTGGTGGATGGACCAGATCGAGCCTTCGGTCGCCCCACCGAGGCTGATGATCCGCGCGTTCGGTGCCAGGGCGCGGATGCGTCCGGGCAGGCTCAGCGGAATCCAGTCGCCCGACATCATCACCAGCCGTAGCGAGGAGATGTCAGTGCCCTCGTGCTCGGCATGGTCCACCAGCAGTTCCATCAACGCGGGCACGGTGTTCCACACTGGGATCCCGTGCTCGGCGACGAGTTTCGCCCAGGCCGCGGGGTCCTTGTCCTGGCTGGGATCGGGCATGACCAAGCTGGCCCGCCCATTGAAGATGTCGTACACCGAGAGGTCGAAACTCAAGGCCGACAGCTGAAGGATCCGGTCGTCCGGGGTGACGCCGAAGCGCTGGTTGACGTCCTGGATGGTGTTCCACGCCATCCGGTGTTCGATCATCACGCCCTTGGGCTCGCCGGTCGATCCGGACGTGAAGATCACGTACGCCAGATCCGCCGGTGTGGCCGGGCAAACAGGTTCGGTCTCGGCTTCGTCCTCGGTCACGACAAGCCAGCCGGGCTGGGCGAACTTCGCCTGCGTGATGACGTAACGGCATTCACCGCGTTCGATGAGATGACGGCGCCGTTCTTCGGGCAGGTCTGCGTCGACCGGGAGGTAGGCGCCACCAGCCTTGGTGATCGCTAGAACGGCAGCGACCTGCTCCCATCCGCGTTCCATTACCACGGCCACGAGTTCGTTCGGCTGTATTCCGGCTAGTCGTGTGGCTAGATGGCTAGCTCGTCGATCGAGAGTCGTCCACGAGAGCTCGCCACCGGAGTGGATCAGTGTGGCCTCATGGTTCACCAGCTTGTGGAGACACTCCGCCGGGCCGAAGTCGGTGTTGGTGTCGTTCCATTCGAGGCGTTGCGCACGCTCGGCCGGTGTCAGCAGATCGAGCTCGGCCAGCCGGATCTGGGGCTGTGAAGTCACTGTTTCCAGGACAGTCAGCAGATGGCCGGTGAGTCGTTCGATCCGGTCGTGGTCGAACAGCGCTGTGTTGTAGATGAACAGCCCAGCCAGGCCGTCAGGGTTTTCGTTGGCATACAGCTCGAGGTCGAAGCGCGTGGCCCACTCGTTGAGGCTGAATCCCTCGGTGTCCGTGGCGGCATAGTTCTGCAACGCGAACAGCACCTGGAAAACAGGGGAGCGGGCGACGTCGCGTTCGACATCGAGCTCTGCCACGAGTCGTTCGAACGGGACTTCCTGATGACCGAACGCATCCAGCGTGGTGTCCCGGACACTCGACAGCAGGTCTGCAAAGGATGGCTGGTCGATCCGGATCCGCAGGGCCAGGGTGTTGACGAAACAGCCGATCAGGTTCTCGAACTCCGGCCGGGACCGCCCGGCCACAGGCGAGCCGATGGTCACGTCGTCCTGACCGGCATGCCTGCCCAGTGTGATCGCGAACGCCGCCAGCATCACCATGAACGGCGTCGCACCTTGCTCACGGGCAAGCCGCGTAACGCGGTCAGTGAGTGCCCGGCCGAGCTGGAAGCTGTGTGGGGCTCCCTGGTAGGTGAGCTCAGGTGGTCTGGGCCGGTCAGCCGGAAGATCCACTGGTTGAACGCCATCAAGTTGCGCTCGCCAGTACGCGACGTCGGCGGAATCATCCCGGTTTCGCTGCCAGCGTGCGTAGTCGCCGTACCGTACCGGGAGTTCCGGCGCCGCACCGTCGAGCAATTCACGAAGCAGGATCTCCGCTGACCAGCCGTCACCCGCGATGTGATGCAGGGCGAACGCCAGGACATGATCCTCGGGCGCCAGCCGGACGAGCAGGGCCCGGCAGACCGGCCCAGTGCTCAGATCGACCGGCTCACGAAGGAAGTCGCTGATCAGGGCCTGGGCTTCCGCCTCGGTCCCGGCCACGGTGACCGTCAAAGGGATTGTGTTGTCGCCCAGGACGATCTCTGGGGTGAACCGCATGCGTAGCGGTTCGTGCCTCGCGGCGATGGCGGCCAGCCGACTGGTCAAGTCATCCGGGTCGACGGCGGAGCGGATGCGCCTGGCCACCGGGATCGTGTAGGCGGTGTTGCCAGGCGCGTACTGGTCCAGGAACCACAGTCGTTCCTGCGCGTACGACAACGGCGGCGTCTCGCCCGGTGGCCTGCGGTCGATTGTCCGGGCAGGTGTGCGGCGTCGGAGACGGGCCCGGATGTCCTCACTCAGCTCGGTCATGAGGTGGCCTCGACCAGCAGATTTTCCAGTCCGGCGGCGAGCTGCTCGACGGTGGGCAGGGTGAACAGCATCCGGATCGGCACGTCCACCTCGATGATCGAGCCGAGCCGGGCCGCGACCTGGACGGCCAGCAGCGAGTGCCCGCCGAGCGCGAAGAAGTCGTCCGTCGCACTGATTCCGTCGATGCCGAGCACCTCGCCCCAGACGAACACCACGAGTTCTTCGGCCTCCGTGCAGGGCTCGATGAAACCGATGTCCCGCACAGGTTCGGGGTCCGGGAGCGCGGCCGTGTCGACTTTGCCGTTCCTGGTCAACGGGAGTTCGACGAGCTCCACCCAGGACACCGGAATCATGTACGGTGGCAGGGTTTCCTTCAGATATCCGGGCTCACACCGGCCCACGGTGTAGGCGATCAGCTTGTCGTGCCTGGCGATGACCTTGGCCGCGGTGATCTCGGGATGCTCCAGCAGCCGGCTCTCGATCTCCCCGGGTTCGATCCGGTGGCCGCGGACCTTGACCTGGTCATCGGTCCGGCCGAGGAATTCCAGGTTCCCGTCCGGCCGCCACCGGACCCGGTCGCCTGTCAGATAGTACCGGCCGCCTTCCCGGTTGACGAATCGTTGCGCGGTGAGATCAGGCCGGTTGCGGTAACCACGAGCCACGCCCGCGCCGCCGATCGCGAGTTCACCTGGTGAGCCGGGCGGTACGAGCCGGCCGTACTCGTCCTCGATCCGCACAGTGGTCGCGGAGATCGGGCGTCCGATGTGGACGTCGTCGCCCAGATCTCCAGCCGTGGCCACGATCGTCGTCTCGGTCGGGCCGTAGGTGTTCACGATCCGGACGCGGTCGCCGAAGTGGTCACGCCACCGTCGCAGACTGGCCTGCTGAAGCTGCTCACCGCCGAGAATGATCAACCGGAGGCTGTCCGGCCAGGGCACATCGTCGATCATGTCGACCAGCCGGTGGAAAAACGCCGTGGGCAGGTCGAGCACTGTGATGCCGGGCTGCCTGGCAAGCAACGCGGGCAACGCCGTCGGCCCTTCCGGAAGCAGGACGACGGTCGCACCCGTGGTCAATGCCGGGTAGATCTCCTCGGCATGCGTGTCGAACGAAAGCGATGCCAGCTGCACGATCCGATCACCGGGCCCGAGCTCGTAAGCCTCCCGCATCCAGTGCACTCGGGCGGCCAGGTTCTCGTGGTCGACCAGTACGCCTTTCGGCAAGCCCGTAGAACCTGACGTGTACAGCACATAGGCCAGGCCACGGGAAGCGTCAGCAGCCGAGCTGTCCTCCAACAGATACGTACGGCGAGCCGGGGGAAGGTCCGGGTCCAGCGGCAGATAGGCGGCCCCACCTCGCCAAGCCGCCAGTAGCGAGACAATCGTGTCGATGTTACGGCTCGATTCGATGCCCAGCACTGCCCCGGGAGTGGCAGAAGCTGTGCGGGCAACCCGCTCGCCGAGTTCGCCATAGGTGATGGCCTTCTCACCGCAGACCAACGCGATCTCGTCCGAACAGGTTTCGAACGCTTCGTCGATGAGCTCAGGGACGGAAGTCGACGGCGGATGCGCCGAGCTGCCGCCCAGTGTCGCAAGTAGAGTGTGGTCCGCTTCGGTCAGCACAGGTAGAGCTGAAAGGGAAAGCTCCGGACGCGATGCGATTCCACTGAGGATAGTCGTGAACCGCTCTGCGAATTGGGCAACAGTAGTCGCGTCGAAGACAGCGGTGTCGTATCCGAGGACCGTGTAGATGCTGTCGGGGTCGCGCCAGGCCTCCAGCATCAGATCGAATTTGGCCTGCCGGTAGCCCGCGTCGAACATGGTCATCCGCAGATCGCCTAGCGTTTCGCGGGGCAGGGCCTGAGTGTGCAGCACGGCCATGGTCTGCAACAGCGGGGTCCGGGTGAGGTCACGCCCGACGCCAAGGCGGGCAAGCAGGCTCTCGAACGGCACATCCTGATTCGCCATCGCGTCAAGGACCGTATCCCTGGTCCGTTCGAGAAACTCGGTGAAGACCGGGTTCGCGCTCAAGTCTCCACGAAGGACCACCGTGTTGCTGAGATAGCCGATCACGGGCTCCAGTTCGACCAGATCACGGCCGGCCACCGGCGAGCCGACCAGTAGATCCGTCTGCCCGGTGTGCCGTGCCAGCAACACCTGATACGCCGCCAGCAGCACCATGAACAGCGTCGCGCCGTGCTCGCGACCGACCCGTTCGAGTCCATTAGCGACATCACCAGGGATCCGGAACGCATGAAACCCACCGTGACCATTGGTGCACCGGGGTAGATCCAGGACGGGCGGATCGGCGAGCTGGTTGAGCCAATAGTCGAGCGAAGGTTCCCGCCCGCGTTGCCACAGCGCGATATCGCCGTGTTGCACCGGCAGCTCGGTAAGCTCTGCGCCGGAGTACAAAGTGGAGAGATCGTCCAGGAAGACGTTGAGAGACCATCCGTCGGCGATGATGTGATGCATCGTGACGCACAGGACGTGATCGGCTTCGTCGAGTCGCATCAGCGTGAACCGCAGCGGGGGCGCGGCAAGGTCGAACGGAGAGTTCGTCTGCTGAGCTGCTCGGGCACGAGCTTCGTCCTCGCTGCCGACATCGATGTACTCGACATCAACCGGCTCAGGGTCCTGCACCACAGCCAGCGGCCGGCCGTCCACTTCGGGGAACGCCGTCCGCAGAGATTCGTGCCGTGCCACCAGATCCGTGCACGCGCGCCGGAACGTCGTCACATCAAGTGGCCCGGCCAGCCGCCGGACGATGAACATCGTGTAGGACGCGTCATCCGGATCGAGCCGCTGCAGGAACCACAACCGTTCCTGGCCAGGCGAAAGCGGCGGCGGCGTGCCCACCGGCCTGGGCTGGGGAACCTCGGTGGGGATGTGGTCGGTCAGGGACGCGGCGAGACCGGTGACGGTCGAATGGGTGAACACAGCCCGGACCGGGAGCCCGCCGAGTCTGGCAGCCACCTTCGTGGCCAGGAGCGAATGCCCGCCCAGCGCGAAGAAGTCGTCTTCGGCGCCGACGTCGTCCCGGCCCAGAACATCGGCGAAGACAGCGGCGACCGTCTTCTCGGCGTGAGTGCGTGGCGGCCCACCGCGCCCGGCGGGCCGATCCGGCGCGGGCAGGGCAGCACGGTTGATCTTGCCGTTGGCGGTCAGCGGGAACGCGTCCAGCCGCACGAACGTGGGCAGCATGTAGTCGGGCAGGATGTCGGCCGCGTGCTCCCGCAAGCCTTCGGTCTCGCCGATGACATACGCGATCAAAGCGTCGTCGCGTACGACAACTACAGCTCGATCCACATTCGGCGCCGATTCCAGAACGGCCTCGACCTCACCCGGCTCGATCCGGTGACCCCGCAGTTTGACCTGGTGATCAAGCCTGCCGAGGAATTCCAGCCGGCCGTCGGCGAGCCGGCGAACCCGGTCGCCCGTTCGATATATCCGGCCGCACGGACCGGTGACGAACCGTTCGGCGGTCAGCTCCGGCCTGCCGTGATAGCCAGTCGCGAGCCCCGCACCACCGATTGCGAGCTCTCCGGGCACGCCGATCAGGGCCGCTTGGTTTCCGGCCAGAACGTGCACGGTCGTGTTCGCGATCGGGTAGCCGATCGATACCTCGGCCGGTTCCAGCGGTACATCCCACGCAGTCGACCACACCGTGGTCTCGGTCGGCCCGTACATGTTGATCAGCCGCCGGACCTGCGCCCTGAGCTCACGCGCCAGTTTGAGTGGCAGTGCTTCGCCGCCTGCCAATGCGACCACATCGCTGGTTTCCACCTGTCCGGCGAGCAGCATTCGCCAACCGGATGGAGTGGCCTGGACGTGCGTGACCCCGGTGTCCTTGATCAGCCTGGCGAGTGCGGCGCCGTCGCGGGAGGTCTCCTCGCCGGCGATCACCACGCGCCCGCCGCTGATCAACGGCAGATAGAGCTCCAGCGCGGAGATGTCGAACGACAGCGAGGTCAGCGCCAGCCAGACGTCCCCGGCTCGCGGTGGGATCAGGTTCCGCATGGCCGAGACGAAGTTGGTCAGCGCCGAATGGGGGATCACGACACCCTTGGGACGGCCAGTCGAGCCGGACGTGTACAGCAGATACGCGGTCCCGGCCGGGACAGGCGCGGACCGCGCGTCCGACAGCACATAGGAGATCCTGGACTCCGGGTACGACGGGTCGATCGGCAGATAAGCCGCATCGGCGAGCATGACACCGAGCAGCTCAGCAACCAGGTCTGCGGATCGGGGAAGCTGGATCGGGACTATGTCGCCGGGTTTGACGCCGTCGGCTCGTAACCGGTCGGCGACCTCGCGGGCCTGCGCGACGAGCGAGCGATAGGTCAGGGTCGTGTCACCGCAGGTCACGGCTATCGTGTCGGGCGTGCGTGCGGCCTGCTCCACCACAAGGTCGGCGACGGTTCCGGCGGGGACCGGGCATTCGGTCTGGTTCCAGGCTTCGAGTTGCTTCAGCTCGTCGGCGGTGTGCAACGCAAGTGCCGAGACCGGCAGTCCGGGGTTCGCCACGACTGAAGCCAGCAGCCGCTGAAACCGGGCGGCCATCCGGTCCATTGTGGATTGGGTGAGCAGGTCCACGTTGTACACGAGCGACCCGAGCAGCCCGTCCGCTCTGGGCCAGATGTCCAGCGTCACGTCGCTCATGGCGCGACGGCAGTCGTGCGGGTAGGGCTGCGAGGCCAGGTCTGCGAACTGCGGACTCTCGGCATACCCGACCGCCGCCGAATGCAGGGCGAACAGCGTCTGGAAAAGGGGAGTACGGCTGAGATCACGCTCGATGTCCAACGCCGAGAGCACACGTTCGATCGGCACGTCCCGGTGTGTCATCGCCTCGGACACCCGGGTGCGCGTCCGGGACAGAAACTCGGTGAACGTGGGGTCGCCGGACAAGTCCCCGCGCAGCACCAAAGTGGACGCGAACAACCCGACCACGGGCTCCAGTTCGGGCAGATCGCGCCCGGCGGTCGGCGATCCGACGAGGACATCGTCCTGGCCGGAATGCCGCGCGAGCAGGACCTGATAGGCCGCCAGCAGCACCATGAACAGCGTGCACCGCTGTTGCCGGGCGAACTTCCCCAGCGCGGAACCGACATCCGGCGGGATCCGGAAGATGATCTCAGCACCGGCACTGCCCCGGCGGGCGGGCCTGGCCCGATCCAGCGGCAGGTCAAGAGACGCGGCTCCGGCCAACCGCCGTGTCCAGTACTCGACATCGGGCGACGCATTCCGTTGCGTGACAGCGTGATCACCGAACTCGACCGGTGGCAACGGAAGGTCGATCGTGACGCCGTCACGTCGTGCGGCGTAGAACTGGGCGAACTCGTCGAAGAGAATGTTCAACGACCAACCGTCAGCGATGACGTGATGCAACACGACCGACAGGATGTGGTGATCGTCAGCCAGCCGGACCAGGGTGATCCGCACCGGCGGCGCGGCAGCCAGATCAAACGCTTGGTTGATTCGTTCGGCCACCAGACGATGGGCCTGCTGCTCGGACCGGGCGGCCAGGCACTCGACCCGGATTGGACCAGGTGGTTCGACCACCGCGACCGGCGAGCCGTCCGGCGCGGGAAAGCGCGTCCGCAATGCGGCATGCCTCGCGACAACATCCCCGAACGCGCTGGTCAACGCCTTGGCATCGAGACGGCCGCGCAAACGCCGGACCGCCGTGAGGTTGTAGGTGACGTCCTGCGGGTCAAGGCTCTGCAGGAACCACAGCCGCTCCTGGGAGAACGAGAGCGGAACCGTCATGGACGTAACTCGCTGATCGCGGTCGCGACACCGGTCACGGTCGGATCGTCGAGGAACACGTCGAAGGGCACCTCCACGCCGAACCGTTTGCGGCACCTCGCTGTGATCTGGGTGATCGTGAGCGAGTGCCCACCGAGGTCGTAGAGGTCCTCATCCAGCCCGATCTCATCGATCCGGAGCACCTCGCTCCACATGAGACGGATCTGTGCGACCAGGTCCGGATCGAGCGCAGTGCCGGTGACCGGCGCGGCCCCGGTGGTCGGCTCGGTGGGCAAGGCCAAGGCCACTGTGGGTAGCTCGGACAGCAGGATGTCGGGGTCGGCCGCGACGGTTTTCAACGCTGACCGGAAACACTCTGCCGCGTTCTCGGCCGTGGACCGGTCGACCACGCCGAGATTGTGGAACAGCCGGGCATGTAATCCGTCGTGGCCGTCGTCGGCCTGCAGGTGCACGATGTTGCGGATCGCGAGGGTGGACATCATCAGGTCCACCTTGACGTCGAAGCCAGGCAGGGGCGGCGCCTGGTGATGGCGACGGTAGCTGATCGACACAGGCGCCAGCGCCGCGCTCGGCCGCATCCCGCCGATCGCCCGTGCGAGCGGGACCTCGCGGAACTCGTTCAGCGCACGGATCTCGGCCTTGACCTGCGTGGCGAACCGGCGGAACGACAGGTCAGGGCCGAGGGTGACGATCACGGGCAGTTCAGTGGCGAACAACCCGAGATGTGCCCGGGTCTCCACACGCCGGGTGGACATCGCGACCGCGACCGTCGGCTGGCCGAACACCACGTGCAGCAACGCCAGCAGCACGTCGAACCGGCTGACCCCGATCCGCTCGGCGGTGTCGGAGATCTCCGCGGTCAGGTCGAAGTCGACCACGCCACCGGCACCGGGCGTGACCGGACGGTCGGCGTCCTGCCAACGTCGCTGCCAGTACGCCGCCGCGGCCGGCAAGACATCTGCGATCCGGGCTTGCTGTTCGTCTGCCGCCTGTTCGTGCGAGATTTCTAGCGCAGCCGGTGGCTTGCCCTGGTAGAACGCCAGCAGATCCTGGACCAGGAAGTCCTTCGACATCCCGTCGAACACCAGGTGATGGATCACCGACAGCACGACATGCCGGTCCCTGGCGACCTCGGCGACCGCGAACCGGGCGAGTGGGCCGTACCGCAGATCAAACGGGCGCTTGCTTTCCTGCTCGATCCACGACTGGACATCGGCGACAGCCGTGAACGTGACCGGTGGCGCGTTCGTCGTCGGGACGAGTAACAGAACACCATCCCGTTCCTCGAACGCGCACGACAGGACGCTGTGCCTGCGGATCACCGCCGAGCAGGCGTCGAGCATCGCCTGCCGGTCGAGCGGGCCGTCCAGCCAGACGGCGACCGGCAGGTGGTAGGCCGTGCCGGTGCTGCCGACCTGCTCGGTGATCCACATCCCGTACTGGGCCAGCGTGGCTTGGACGGGTGCGGTGGGGACCCCGGTCATATAGCGCCTTACTCCTTGGCAATCCGCCTGAGCGTCTGCTTGATCACTTTGCCTGCGTCGTTGCGTGGCAGGCGGTCCAGCACAAGCAGCCGGGTGGGCAGTTCGTGCTGGGCGAGCCGTTCGCCGAGGAACGATCGGACCCCGGCAAGCGAGATGGGTGAGGTGGCGACGACCGCGGCGGCCACGGCCATTCCCATGACGGGATGGGAAATGCCGAACACCGCCGCCTCGGTGACATCGGGATGCTCGTAGAGCTCGGCTTCGACCTGGAGGGTCGGCACCTTGAAGGCACCCGACTTGATGACGTCGCTGTCCCGGTCGACCAGATGCAGGAATCCGTCCTCGTCGACGTAGCCGAGATCGCCCATCCTGACCCAGCCGTCGCGGAACACAGTGTCCTGGCTGTCCTCTTCGCCGTGATAGGACCGGCTGTACGGCCCGGCGCGCAGCCAGACCTCGCCGGTCTCACCCGGACTGAGCCGGACACCGTTGCTGTCGGCGACCTTCAGTTCGCTGCCCGCCGCCGGACGGCCGAGCGCCGACGGCCGTTGCGGGTCGTAGATCATGATGGTCTGCGCGGGGGACGCCTCGGTCGAGGTGTAGTAGTTGGTGATGGTGGCGTTGGGGAAGGCCTCGACCAGTCCGGCGGCGACCTTCGGCGGCAGGGCGGACGCCGCCGATCCCAGCAGGAGCACACTGGACAGGTCGTGATTCGCCGCGATGCCCGCGCTCAGCAACTCGGTGGCCATCGCCGGGACCACGAACACCGTGCCCGCGCTGTAGGACTCGATCAGCCTGGCGAACCTGGCCGGGGTGAACTGCGGCAGCGTGACCACTGCCGGTGCCGCGGTCAACGCGTGCGTCAGCATCACCTGGCCCGCGTTGGTCCCGATCGGGAACGCGTGCAGCAAATACTTGCTGTGCGCGAACGCCCGGCGTTTCGGACTGATCGGACCGCGGGCCCCGAGGTTGGCATGCGTGGCGCGGACACCCTTGGGACGTCCGGTCGTGCCCGAGGTGAACAGGATCTGCGCCGGGTCGGTGAGCTCGACGCGGACATCCGGCTGACCGGTCGTGCCGGTCTGCAGCTGCGCCGCTGTCCCGGCCCAGCCCGGCCCGGCAGGAGGGGCCACTATCTGTCCATAAAGGACGGCAGTGGCCCCGCACCGGACGAGCATCTCGTCGCGCTGGACGGGCGCCATCCGATCGGAGATCGGTACGGCGACCGCGCCCGCCTTGAGCACCGCGGTCCACGTCACCGCGAAATCAAGCCAGTCCCGGGCGCCGAACACCAGCCCGACCTTCTCGCCACGACCGACGCCGCACGCGATCAGGCCGTGTGCGGCCGCATCCGAGCGCTCATCCCATTCGCGGAACGTCAACGTTCCCACGCCCGCGACGATGAGAGCCGCTCGCTCAGGTTCATCGAACGCCCGATCGGCGAGCAGTTCGGGAACTGTCAGTATTCGTTGATGGGCCGTGGAACCCACCTCCTGCCCCAGCGGCCGGCTAGGTGTTGGCACCCATGCCGGCCGGTCTTCCTCGCGCAGACGTTATGAAGAACTGGCAGCAGCGTCAAGTAGTTCGTGACTTGTCGGCAATTCGGACTAGACTCGCCCGTCGTGCGGGAATCTGGGGAAGTTCGCCGTCGTGTCGCGCAGCTGGTCGAGCTGGCCACCGACGGTGACGTCGAATCGGGCGATGTGCTGGCCGGGCGGGCGAGTCTGCCGGATCTCGGCGTGACCTCGTTGGGGTACCTGCGGTTGATCGACGCGCTGGAGCGGGAGTTCGGTGTGGACATCGACACCATGGCCCCGCTGGCGACCCTGGACGACGTGGTGGGCCAGCTGACATGAAGATCGGCTTCGCGGCAGGCCAGGCCCGTTCGGCGCCGCTTACCTGGGGACAGCGCGACATCTGGCGCGCGATCGAGGCCGCGCGGCCGCAGGACGGATACCTGAACTTCGGTCATGTTCTGCCCGCCCCGCGCAGGTCCGGCCCGGTCACTCTCGCTCGTGCGGCGGACGCGCTCGGCAAGCTCGTCGAGCGGCATGAGGCGTTGCGGACCAGGATTTCCGGTGACCGCCAGCAAGTGGAGAGCTCTGGTCAGCTCGATGTCACGGTGACAGAGTGTGCCGTCGATGAAGTTTCTGTTGCCGCCGAACAAGAGCTGAACCGGATGTCGGCGCCTGCTTTCCACTACGCGGAGCAATGGCCGTTGCGTGCCGGATTTGTTGTCACGGACGGCGTTGTGCAGCGGATCGTGCTTGTGTTCTGCCACATGGCTGTGGACGGGCACGGCGCTGAGATCGTGCTGAAGGATTTACGGCTGTTGCTGCTGCGGGGAACACTTCCGCAGGCGTCGGCCGCGAAACCCGCAGACCTTGCGGCCCACCAGAACTCCGCTGATGGCAGGAAGATGACACGGGACGCTGTCACCTACTGGACAGAACAGTACGGACGCATCACTCCGGCCAGCCTGCCCACGGCCCCTGTGCGGCAGCCGAGATACGTACAGGCGTCGTTGTATACCAAGGCTGCCGCAGCCGCGGCGCACGTGATCGCCGACCGTGACAGGGTGAGTTCGTCGACTGTGTTCCTGACCGCGGTGATGAAGCAGGCGGCCGAACTCACCGGCCAGCGTGTGCTGGGTATGCGCATGATCGTGAGTAACCGGTTCAGCCACGGCCGGCGCGATGTGGTCTCGACCATCTCGCAGGAAGGCCTGGTGGTGCTGGATCTCGGTTCGCCGGACTTCGACGGCCTGGTGCGGCAGGCATGGCAGGCCGCGCTGCGTGGCTACCGGTTCGCCCAGTTCGATCCCGACGAGATGCACCGTGTGACCAGCGCGTTGCCGGTGGCGTCGTTCGGCTGTTTCAACGACCAGCGGCTCGTGCAACGCGCCGAACCGCTGCCGCCTGATGACTCGTCGTCGACAGTGCAATGGACATCCACAATGGATCGCAATATCTGTGACTTCCGGGTGCACGTCGGCGACGGCGAGCTCAGCCTGGCCGCCGACACGGCGCTGCTGTCGCCCGGCGGGATCGAAGGCTACCTGCGGGACGTCGAGTCGCTGCTGGTCAAGGCGGCGGTATGAGCTACGCCAGGGCGACCTCCTGTGCACAGGGGCAGACGTTGCTGTTCCGCGCCGAACCCGGGCCGGTCCGTGTCGAGGATGTGCCCACCGGGCAACTGGTTCACCAGGAGGAAGTGTTCGACACGGACTGGGAGCTGGTCGTGCCACGCGACTGGCCGAGTTCCTTGTACCGTGCCGTGTTCGCGTCGAGTACCGCCTACTTCGTGGTGCGTGCCGCGGTGGCGTCCAGCCCGGTGCTGGTGTCGATTCCCTTCCCGACCTGGGAAGCCTACAACCGGCCCGGTGTCGCGGGCGAAGGTCTGTACCAGGCCGAGCAGCCGGACCGGGCGGTACGTGTCTCGTTCGACCGTTCCGGCGCGGGACCGCAGCCCGAAGGCTGGGAGCTGGGCCTGCTGCGCTGGCTGGGACCGGCCGGGTACCAGGTGGACTACTGCTCGGGCCTGGACCTGCATGACGGCATCGACCTGCTCAACGACTACCAGCTGCTGGTGATCAACGGTCACGACGAGTACTGGTCGAAGCAGATGCGCGACTCGGTCGAGCAGTTCGTCCGGGGCGGCGGCAACCTCGCCGTCTTCTCCGGCAACACCTGCTGGTGGCAGGTCCGGTTCGAGGACGACATGCGCACGATGGTCTGCTACCGGGACGCGGTGTCCGACCCGGTCACCGACCCGAGTCTGTCCACAGTGGAATGGTCGAGTGAACCGGTCAACCGGCCGGAGAACAGTCTCATCGGGGTCAGCTTCGCACGCGGCGCGGGCTGCTGGGTGGATTCCCGTGTGATGGCCGAGGAGTCCTACACGACCCGGTTCGCCGATCACTGGGTGTTCGACGCAACCGGCCTGCGGGACGGAGACCGGTTCGGCCAGGGCTCGATCGGCTACGAGACCGACGCCGCGGACTTCGAGGATGTGGACGGTGTTCCGTTGGCCACGGGCCGTGACGGGACACCGCCGTCCTTTGTCATCCTGGCTACTGCGGACCTGCGCCACTGGCGCCGGTACGGCAAGGACGGCGCCATCACAATGGGTGTTCACCAGCTCGGAGCCGGCACAGTGTTCAACGCCGCCACCATCAACTGGGGCAACTCGTTGCAGGATCCTGCACTTGACCGGATCACCCGCAATGTGATCGACCGCCTGTCGACCCCGCGATCACCCGCGCGGTGGGAAGTCATCGGCGCGGCCGGCGACATCCGTGTCCTTGTTGTGTGTGACGGCCGGTTGTACGCGGTCACCAGCGACGACCAGCTCATCCACCGTCCACTCTGCGGCCAGAACCTGAACTGGCAACCGGCTGGCGACGCGGGCGGGGTGATCGCGGTCGCCGCGCCTCGCGAGGCGCACGGCGGTCCGTTGCTCGGACTGTACGGGGTGACTCGCGATGGCCGAATCCGCTACCGTGATGGCATTCCGTCCGATGCGGCTTGGAAGGATGTGAGTTCGGCCCCACCTGGGACGAGTGCGCTCGCGGCCGTGGACGAAGGTATGTTCGCTGTGGCGGGTGATTCGTTGTGGCATCTGCCGATCCGGTGCCTGGAGGCTGGGCTCGACGGGTGGAGCAAAGTGGACACAGCTCCTTGTTCTGTCTCGCTCACTGCCATGCACGGCAGGCTTTTCGCCATCGCTGACGACCGGGTGCTGACCCGGGTCGCGGCTCGTGAGCCGTCACCCTGGGCGGATCTTGGCCCCGCTGAAGGCAATACCGCGCTGGCCGCGTGGTTGGGGCGGCTTGTCGGTGCGGGGGAGCGGCTTTCGTGGCGGGTTGCTCAGTCGTCGGTTTCGTAGGCCAGCCATTGCGAGTACGTGTGCAGGCCGTAATGCAGGTCGATGCTCGGTCGCCAGCCGAGCTCCTTCTCCGCTCTGCCGACTGGGACTGGGGTGCCGCCCTTGGCCGGTGTGCCCTCGGTCCGGACCGGCCGGACTGACTGCCCTATCGCGACACAGAGCTTCTCGGGCGTGACGAGGTTGGGGTTCGCGATGGTGTAGGCCTTGCTCGGTGGCGCGCGGTGTAGCACTGCCTCGACGGCGTCGGCGACGTCTTTCAGGTGGACAAGCTGGACAGGCTCGGCGTCGGTGAGATCGATCGGACGATTGAGCAGAGCATTTCTCACGAACTGGGCAAGCGGTTTGTCCGCTGGCATTCCCGGTCCGTAGGGCACTCCCAATCTCAGTATCAGGTCGCCTAGAAGGATCGCGCGTTCGCCAGCCATCTGAATCGCGATATCAGCCTTGCGATCGGTGACCTGATAACCACGGTCTGCCAGCGCGTGCCTCAGATAGTCGCCGACGAAACCGCCGCCTGCCACGCTCACACTCCGAGATGGGCTCTCACGGGTCTTCGGCGTCGTCGACAGACCGAGCCGCAACCCGTCCCACGCGACCTCATGAAGCCGGTCAGTCAGGTCCGCCAACGCTTTCGCGCCCAGCTTGTGGCACATCCCGCCCGGTACGATCGTCGCCAGCGCCCGATCAAGCACTTGTTCGGACTGGCCCACACCATGGCCTTCGGCCTGGTTGACCACGCCCATGGTGAACGCGGTGAGCCACACACCCCAAGCTTCCTCGGAGTCGAACTCGTCCCGCTGGGGCAGGTCGATCTCGAACCGCCGCAGGTACTCCTCACACTGCATGGTCCGCCACCCGGCCGAGGACCGGACCGCACACTGAGCGACCCCCAGCTTGAAGAACGGAATCACGGACAGTCCGGTCAGGCCAGGTCGCTCCTCGCCGTCGTCGTGCCGGATGAAACACGCAGACCGGCGCAGCCCCTGGAAGTCGTTGTCCACCAGGCTCGCCATGTCCTCGTGCTCCGCCAAACTCGGCACCGCGACATAGGCCGGAACACCCGCCTGCTTGAGAAACCGATTCATCAACACGTCATCCGGCCATGTCCCACCCTTGTCACGGGCCCACGCGACGTAGTCTCGCGCCACATCCCGCGGCAGCATGATCGCGGCCACCGGCATGTACTCATTCGCCGCAGGAACCCACCGCGCCCCAGCCAGCGCCCCCTGCCGCGCAGCAGCCCCATTCCGCGAATTCCAGAACGCGAACAAAGCCAGTGCCGCATCAGGCATCGCCTCAGCCGCCGCCCGCACCCGCCCAAAAAACCCAGCCGACAAGACCATGTCGTCATGAAGCAAAAAATGATGCGTCGACCCCTCCGGCACAGACGACCACGCCCGCAACGAAGTCCGGAACGCCGATGGCTGCCCACCCGGATCCGGATCAGTCACCACATCAAGAACACCCCCAGCCAAGGCCCGCGCCCGCTCCAACCGCAACGGATGCGCCATCACAGCCCCAGTCACCCGCATCACGACACCCCCAACCGCACACCAACCCCAAGCTCCCCACTCTCAAGCAAAGCCAAGGCATCAGTCCTCGGCCCACCCTCCCAGCTAACCTCCCGAACAATCACAACCCCACCCCCACACCGAACCAAGACCCCACCAACAGAAGTCGACCACACCACCCCCAGAACCTCCCCAGGCCAAGCCTCGTGTCCGGCTGGCAGAGGGTGGCCGTCATCGGCTGGGCTACCATGGCTGGGCTCCGCCTCGAAGGCCCGGCCAGGCACCGCCGGGGGCCGATCCGCCCCCAACGGTGACACGATCGGGTGAACAATTGGCCAAAACTGTCCGGATTTGGGGGTCTCGGCCCTCCCGGTAGGGGACCGTGCGCCGGGCCGGATGGGGGAAGAGGAAGGCGCGGGCGCGACGCGATCAATCTCGCTGGTCCGCCCATCGGATCCCGCCGCCTCAGCCACCCCGGCCTCAGCCGGCAGAGCCAGGCCGGAGTCTGCCGACAGAGGCAGGCCCGAGCCGGCCGACCTCAGGCTGGAGCCAGCCGCGAGGGACAGGCTGGCATTGGCCACGCCGTGCTCGGTCAAGCCATGGTCGAGCGCCGCCCCCTGGATGAGGTCTGCGGTGTGGAGCCAGAGGCGGCGGCCGTTGTGTGTGGTGAATGCGCCTGGGTAGGGAGGGCCGAGGGCTCGGATCCAGTTGTAGACGGCGGGGGCGGGTTGGGTCCAGTCGATCAGGCCGTCGTCGGGGCGGCGTTTTGGCCAGGTTGAGCCGCCGGAGGGTTGAGGTGTGGCTGTGGTCTGGCCGCGGAGGGTTGCGGGGATGTGTTTGGTGAGCAGGGCGATGTTGATCTCGGTGACTTTGCGGTAGACCTCGGCGACGGTGTCGCGGGGGGTGATGGGGAATTCGACTTGGTCGATGAGGTCGCCGTCGTCGACCCCTGGTTTGAGGAAGAAGAGGCTGACCGCGCTTGTTGTGAGGCCTTTGATGATGGTCCAGGGCAGTGGGGCTCGGCCTCGGCCATGGGGGAGCCTGGAGGGGTGCAGGCCGATGGCGCCGAGGGGGCATGCGCTCAGCAGGGGTTCGCGGATGAGCTGGGACCAGCCGGCTATCACGAAGAGGTCGATGTTCAGGCGCTGGACTTCGGCCAGGACTTGGCCGTCGTTGATGTCCGCGGTCTCCAGCAGGGGGATGCGGTGTCTGGCGGAGGCTTCCGCCAGTGGTGCGTAGCCGGAGCGGTGGGCCAGGCCTGGTGGGTAGCCGATCAGCAGGGCGGGGGGATCACCTTGCGCACACAGGATGTCCACGGCGGGGGCGGCGAATTCCATGCCGGTTGCGAAGACGTAGCCGGGCACCGGGGTCCTCTCAGGAAATTATGGTTCGCAGGACTCCGAACGCCTCGGCGTGGTGCACGCCCATCTCGGCGCCGCGCAGCACGGCGAGTGCGCTGACGGATTCTTCGCTGCGGATGTGCGGCACCGGCCGGTATTGGGTTTTGTAGGCGCGGAGGGCTTCGAGTTTCCGGTCCAGATGGTCACTGATGTCGTAGTAGGCCGTGGAGCGGGGCAACGGCTCCGCGGCCCATTGGATCTTCGACATCTCGTAGAGGAACACGTGCGGCACCAGCCATTTGCCGAACTGCTGGGCGATCGGGCGGGCCGCGGCGAAACCGGCGTCGAACACCGCGCGGTGGTCCTGGTCGTAGTCGGCGAAGCTGGGCAACAGGACCAGGTCGGGTCTGCGGGCGTTCATGGCGTCCTGGAACAGGTCGACCATGTCGCGGCGCGGCAGGGTGTCCAGTCGTTCGGTCAGGTTCTGGCCAGCGAAGGCTATGTCGTAGGTGAAACCCAGGATCTGCGACACGTGGCTGATCTCGGCCAGCCGGTCGGCGAATGTCGTCGCCTCGGTGAGGCCGTAGTGGTGCATGCCGTCCACAGCCAGGTAAAGCACGTGTACTTCGGCTCCGGCCGAGTGAAGTGCCGCCATCATTCCGCCGCAGCCGAGGACTTCGTCGTCCGCGTGCGGGGAGATCACGAGTACGCGGTCAAAGCGGGGCATGTGCACCTCGCTTGTCCGCGCGTGTCCGGTAGTAGTCGGCGGTCATCATGATCAGCTGGTCGAGGTCGATTTCCGGGTGCCAGCCGAGGGTCGACGCGGCCCGCAGCACCGGCACTTTGCGGAACGACTCCGCTTCGGCGTAGTGCGGCCCGTGCACGCTGCGGCCGTCCACGCGCACAATCTCCGAAGCACTGCCCAGCAGGCGTTTCACCCGTTCGGCCAACTCCATCACGGTGATGGCGTTGTCCGGGTTGCCCACGTTGAAGATGACGTCGTCGGAGCCGAGGGCGCCGTCCATGTGCTCGACCACGAACCGCGTCAGATCACTCGCGGCGACGAACGCCCGCACCTGATCACCGGTGGCGAACACGGTGATCGGCTTGTCGGCGAGGGCCTGTTGCACGAATGTCGGCATGACGAAACCGCCCGCGCGGGACTGCCGGGCGCCCGCGACGTTGAACGGCCGGATGACGATCGCCCGCAGGCCACGATGCCTGCTGTTGATGACCATCGCCTCGGTCAGGGTCTTGCCGATGGCATACTCGATCCGGGTGTTGTAGGTCGTGGGAACGACAATCGAGTCCTTCTCGTCGAGCATTCCGCTGCGGCCGTAGACCTCCGCCGAACTGAACAGGCACAGTGGGACGTCCGCGGCCAGACAGGCCTCGATCACGCGCGCGGCGCTGCCGACGATGTCGTTGCCGAGCTGACCGGTTCGGGCCAGGATGCTCGCGGGGCCGACGTGTGAGGCCGTGTGCACCACTCGATCCGTTCCGGCGAAACCGTTTCCGGCGTCCAGATAGTCCTCGATGCTCTCGCGGATCACTGTGCACCGCGGGTCGGCGTCGTAGTCCTCGCCGTCGACCACCGCGCCGACGCACGAGTCGATCACCCGGACCCGGTGGCCGGCCGCGAGATACGCGTCGACCAGATGCGAGCCGATGAAGCCGAGACCACCAGTGACAACAACCGTCAAGTAAGCCTCCCCAGTAGGCAACCGCCTGGATTAAAACACCGCTTGGTGGACTTGTCACGAGTCGCTGACACAATCAGTTTGCTCTTGCCGCTTCGGTGTCCGGGTGTCAGACTCCTGGCGTGCGGGTGACGTTCGCCAGCGATGGCGGATCTGGGGAGTCCAATGAGGACATAGCGGCCGCGGCGGATGGTGTCGTCGTGGTCCTCGATGGTGTGAGCAAGTGGTACACCGACGAATCCGGCTGCAGTCATGGCACTGTGTGGTACGTCCGGCGGCTGTCCGAGCGGATTCTCCACCATGCCGCCGGTCGGCTGTCACTGTCCGAAGCGGTGGGTGCCGCAATCGGTGACGTGGCGCGATCGCATGCTGACACCTGCGATCTGACGCACCCCTGGAGTCCGGCGGCGACCGTGGCGGTGTTGCGGGAAACCGAGTCGGCCGTGGACTATCTGATTCTCGCCGACTGCGTCATCGTGGTCGAGACCAATCTCGGCGTGACCGCGCTGACCGATTCCCGGCTTGCCGAACTGCTGGACGTCCTGCGGCATCCGGACGCGTCCGAGGAGATGAAACAACATCTGCGTGACGGACTGCACCGTTTGCGTAACCATCCGGACGGCTACTGGGTGGCGAGCGCCGATCCCGCGGCGGCCGCCAACGCGATAACAGGATCTATTGCGAGAGGCGCGATACGCAGGGCGGCGCTGCTCACCGATGGCGCGTCTTGTCTGGTCGACGACTACGCCCAAGCCACCTGGCCGCGATTGCTGGAGCTCGGACCGGACGGCCTGATCGACGAAGTCCGCCGTTGTGAGAAGGACGATCCCGACCGGGTCCGCTGGCGCCGGTCGAAGGTCCACGACGACGCGACGGCGGCGTTCTGTGAGTTCTGACGTCATTGTCGCCGGTCTCGGTTACGTCGGTCTGCCGCTGGCGATTCTCGCCGCCGAGGCCGGCCATGCCGTCACGGGTTACGATCTGGACGTCGGCAGGGTCAAGCGCCTGTTGTCCGGCGAGTCCTATGTGGAAGACGTGGCCGACGAACGGCTGGCCATGACGCTCTCCTGTGGGCGGTTCCGGCCGACCGTGGCCGAAGTCGACCTGGGTTCGTTCGATGTCGCCGTCATCGCGGTGCAGACTCCGTTACGCGACGGCGCGCCAGATCTTTCCTATGTGGAATCCGCGATCCGCGTTCTTGCACCTCATCTCCGGCAGGGTGCGACCGTGATCCTGGAATCCACGGTGTATCCGGGAACGACTGAGGAGTTCGCCGGTCCGTTGCTCGCCGAGCTGTCCGGGCTGCGGCCGGGGCCGGACTTCCGGCTCGGATTCAGCCCGGAGCGGATCGACCCGGGCAACCGGACGTGGAGCCTGGAGTCGACACCGAAGCTGGTGTCCGGAGTGGACGAGGAATCGCTGGCCGCCGTGCGGGCGTTCTACGACAGCTTCGTGGAGCAGACCGTGCCGGTCGCCGCGCCGAAGGTGGCCGAGCTGGCCAAACTGATCGAGAACACCTTCCGGCACGTGAATATCGCACTGACAAACGAAATCGGTATGCTCGCGGCCGAGCTGGGCATCGACGTGTGGGCGGCGATCGACGCCGCGTCCACCAAGCCCTTCGGGTTCATGCCGTTCGTGCCCGGCCCGGGGGTCGGTGGGCACTGTCTGCCGGTCGACCCGGTCTACCTGTCCTGGCGCGTGCACCGCCAGCTCGGCAAGCGGTTCCGATTCGTCGAACTGGCCAACGACATCAACGACCGGATGCCGCAATACGTATTACAGCGACTGTCCGCGGGGCTCAACACACGCCGCAAGTGTGTGAACGGTGCCCGGGTGCTGGCGCTCGGGATGGCCTACAAGCGCGGTACGGGCGACATCAGACAGTCTCCGGCGCTCGCGGTGATCGACGGGCTGCTCGCGATGGGCGCGCAAGTCCGTGTGGCCGACCCGCATGTGATCGAAGAGACTCCGGTCGATCATCGGGTAGTCCGCGTGGAGGTCACCGCCGCGGAACTCGCGCAGGCCGACGCGGTACTGATACTGACCGATCACGATGAGTTCGATTACCAGGTCGTGGCCGAGAAATCGGGTTATGTCCTGGACTGCCGCGGCCGGCTGGCGGCCGGTTCGGTGATTGAGCTTCTGTAGTTTTTCGTTAGTGATTCACCGCCATTCCATGAATGCCCTGCATGCCAGTTGCTTCTCTTGCGTAGGTTGCTATGTTGAGCATTACTAAGTGGTTGCTGGCTGGGGTGGGCGCCCCCAGGTCGGGGAGGGCGAGGCGATGTATGGGTTTTCTTTTAATGTCGTGACGGCGGTGATCGCCTACGTCGCATCTGTAGTGGGCTCTGCCCTGGGACTCCTGTGCACGTCACGGGCAAGGGCGGCGGTCGGCTCGGAGCGGGCGCGCTGGCTGGCGCTGGCGGCGGTCTCCATTGGCGGCACCGGTATCTGGGTGATGCATTTTATTGCGATGCTCGGCTCGGAAGTATACGGAACACCGTTGCGTTATAACGCTCCGGTAACCATTCTGAGCATGGTTCTCGCGATAGCCGTGGTGGCCGTCGGTATGTTCGTGGTGGGTTTCGGCGAGCGACCGGTTTGGCTATTCGTCGGCGGTGCTTTCACCGGCGGTGGCGTGGCCATCATGCATTACGTCGGAATGTCGGCTATCAACCTGTTCGGGGAGATTCACTACGACCCGTTGCTGGTGGCCGCTTCGGTGGTGATCGCAGTCGTCGCCGCGACGGCCGCGTTGTGGGCGACGCTGTACATCCGTGCGTTCGGTGCGGTGGTGATCGCGGCGCTGATCATGGGTGTCGCCGTGAACGGCATGCACCATGTCGGCATGTTCGCCGCGCACGTGATGCCGCACGACGCGACCAGTGGACTGACTGGGATGACAGGGGAATCGTTGCTGCTGCCGATGGTCGTCGGCATCACCTTCGTAACAGTTGTCACGCTCGCGATCGTCGCGCTGTCGCCGAACGCTCGTGAGATAGCGGAGGAGCGCGCGCTGCAGGATCGAATCGCCCGGGCAACTCACTTCCGCTGAATGGAAACCCGGGCTGACTCCGGCCGCTGAGCGCGATATTAAGTCGGGCTCAGCGAGACAGGAGTGCGCATGGCTTTTCTCAACGATGAGATCTGGCAGGGGCGGATCTTCAACGGCACGTGGGTGGCCTCGGCCGGGGGAGACGCCCCTGTCATCGAGCCCGCCACGGGCAACGAGCTCGGCCGGACCGGGATCGCCGCCCCGGCCGACGTCGCCGCCGCGTCAGCGATCGCGGTCGAGGCACAGCGTTCCTGGGCCGCAACGCCTTTCCAGGAACGCGCGGCCGTGTTGCGCCGCGCGGCGGCGCTGTGGGGCGCGCACGCCGCGGAGATCAGCTACTGGCTGATCCGGGAGTCGGGCAGCATCGGCGGCAAGGTCGGCTTCGAACTGCATGTGGCAGAACAGGAATGCCACGAAGCCGCCGCGTTGCCGGCGCACCCGTTGGGTTGCGTGCTGCCCAGTGAGGCTCCCCGGCTGAGCATGCAGCGCCGTGTCCCGGCCGGAGTCGTCGGTGTGATCGCACCGTTCAACGCCCCGCTGATTCTCTCGATCCGGTCGGTGGCACCGGCTTTGGCGCTCGGCAACGCCGTGATCTTGAAGCCGGACCCGCGGACGGCGGTGTGCGGTGGCGTGGTCCTGGCCCGTGTGTTCGAGGAGGCCGGGCTGCCGCCTGGCTTGCTGCACGTCCTGCCGGGCGGTGCGGAGACCGGCGCCGCGTTGGTCGCCGACCCGGCCGTGCGGGTCATTTCGTTCACCGGGTCCACTGCGGCCGGACGTCTTGTCGGCGAGGCCGCCGGGAAGCACCTCAAGCGCGCGCACCTGGAACTGGGCGGGAACTCGGCGATGATCGTGCTCGAAGACGCCGATCTCGACCGGGCGGTGGGCGCGGCCGCGTGGGGAACGTTCTTCCACCAGGGCCAGATCTGCATGACCACCGGACGGCACCTGGTGCACTCGTCGATCTACGACGATTATGTGCGGCTGCTCGCCGAGAAGGCCGACGCGCTGCCGGTGGGCGACCCGGCGACCGAGGAGGTAGCGCTCGGGCCGATCATCGACGCCGCTCAGCGCGACAAGATCCACAATCTGGTGACGGCCTCGGTCGACGCCGGCGCGGTCCTCGTGGCCGGCGGCACCTATTCCGGATTGTTCTACCGCCCGACCGTTCTCACCGACGCGACCGCTTCCGCACCCGCGTACCGCGAGGAAGTGTTCGGGCCGGTCGCCTCGGTGACGCCTTTCTCGACCGAGGACGAGGCGGTGAAGCTCGCGGCCGACAGTGAGTACGGTTTGTCGCTCGGCATCCTGACCGGGGATTCGATGCGGGGCCTGGCTCTGGCCGAACGAATTCCGACCGGCATCGTGCATGTGAACGATCAGACCGTGAACGACGAAGCGCTTGCTCCGTTCGGCGGCGTGCGGGCCTCCGGGACCGGGTCACGGTTCGGTGGCGCGCAGGCCAACATCGAGGCGTTCACCGAGACGCGGTGGGTCACCGTGCGGGGAGATATTCCCAGTTTCCCGTTCTGACGTGGTGTGTGAGGCGGCCGTACCCGGTTGGGTGCGGCCGCCTCACGCTGTCCGTTCTGACGTGGGGTAACTCAGCCGGGTGAGGGTGTTTTGCCTGGTGGCGGCGACCCCGATCATGGGCCGAACTGTTATTCACTCACCTCGGTGAGCGTTTCCCGAGGCAGGTGGTGTGGTCGCGGGACAACCATCCGGCGTTACATGAGAAGTTTTCACAAGGGTGTGGACGGCATCGGGGTTTGTTTGTACGGTGATCGATGTGCGTCCTCGCCGGGGCGATGAGAACCCAATTGTGTCCGGCACTTCGCACAAAGAGAAGTCCGCTATTCGAGTTGCGTACTGGTTAACCCGCTGAAACGGTTGTAAACGGTCCGGAAACGTCCCGCCGGGGTGGCGGCTCCGGTTGTTCACCACTGGTTTCCTTTCACATCCCATTCCCTGCCGGTGTGGAGGAGGAATCGACTTGAGCGTGTTTTCGTGTCGTGACCTGGTCATTGGCGTGAGTCCGCTCGCCGAACCGAATGCCGCCCTCGTCGTCGCCGTAGAGCGCGCCGGGTGTCTCGGTGTGCTCGATCTCGGGCGTGACCGCGCCCTGGCCTGGGAGCACCTGGGGGTCGCGGCCCGCAGACTGGGCCGGGGCTTCGGCGTCCGGATCGGTCCTGACTGTCCACTGAGGATAGACGAGCTGCCGGGTTACGTCGACGTAATCCTTACGCCACAACCCGTGCGAATCCCGGGCAAACGGGTCCTGGTCGAGGTCACCTCGGTCGAGCAGGCCGGCGCGGCGGTCGACGGCGGCGCCGACGGGCTGATCGCCAAGGGCTGTGAGGCCGGCGGCCGGGTCGGTGAGGCCACCACGTTTGTGCTGCTGCAGCGCCTGGTCGCGGAATTCGATCTGCCGGTCTGGGCCGCGGGCGGGATAGGCCCGAATACCGCCGCCGCAGCCGTCGCGGGCGGTGCGAGCGGTGTGGTGATTGATAGCCAGCTGGCGCTTGCCACCGAAGTCCGGGATTGTCTCAATCCCGAGGTCGTGACGGCTATTGCGGCCATGGACGGCGCGGACACGACGATTGTTGACGGCTGCCGTATGCTTACGCGCCCCGGGCTGGGCATTCCCCTGTCAGTGGGACAGGACGGCGCTCTGGCTAATGGCTTGAGCCAATCGGGCCGCACGGCTGGCGGCGTCGTGCAAATTGTTCGTAAGGCTGTTCGGGCGAATCTTGCCGTGGCCGCCGCGAATCCGGTATTGCGGCCGAACGGGCTATTCAGCGATGTCCGCCACCCCGTTGCCCAGGGCCCGATGACCCGGGTGAGCGACCAGCCGGCCTTCGCTCAGGCCGTCGCTGAGGGTGGCGGCCTGCCGTTCCTCGCCCTCGCGCTGATGACCGGCGAGCAGACCAGGACGCTGCTCACCGAGACAGCCTGGCGCCTGCCGGACCGCCCGTGGGGTGTGGGCATCCTCGGCTTCGCCGAGCCGGATGTCCGGGACGCGCAACTGACCGAGGTGCTTGCCGCCAAACCGGCGTACGCCATCGTCGCGGGCGGCAACCCGGCGCAGGCCAAGACCCTCGAAGACGCCGGTATCCAGGCATTCCTGCATGTTCCGTCGCCCGCCCTGCTCAGCGGCTTCCTCGATGAGGGCGCCCGCAAGTTCGTGTTCGAAGGCTGGGAATGCGGTGGCCACACCGGTCCGCGGTCCAGCTTCACACTCTGGGAACAGCAGATCTCGGTCCTGCTTCGCCGCGCCTCGCTGGACGGTGTGAGCGTGCTCTTCGCAGGCGGCATCCACGACGAACGCTCCGCGGCCATGGTGTCGGCGATGAGTGCGCCGCTGACTGAGAAGGGCGCGAAGGTCGGCGTGCTGATGGGCACGGCATACCTGTTCACCAGGGAGGCAGTGCAGCTCGGCGCGATCCGGCCGGTGTTCCAGCAGGTCGCGTTGGAGTGCACGCAGACCGCGCTGCTGGAGACCTCGCCGGGACACAGTGTCCGTTGCGCCCAGTCATCCTTTGTGGACATGTTCGGCCAGGCCAAGGCCGAGCTGGCCGGGGTGGACCGCCAGCAGGCCTGGGCCCGGCTGGAGCGGCTCAACCTGGGCAGGTTGCGGATAGCCAGCCGCGGGCTCAGGCGCGAAGGCGCGGATCTCGTCGAGGTCAGCGAGGACGAACAACGCGAAGCCGGCATGTTCATGATCGGCCAGGCGGCCACGCTGCGGTCCGAGCTGACCGATATCGCCACCCTGCACGAGCAGGTGACCAGCACGGACCTGCTCCAAGCCCGTTACGCCGAGCTGGCCGAGGAGCCGGCGCCGAGCGTGGGCGAGCCGTTGGACATCGCGATCGTGGGCATGGCGGCGATGCTGCCCGGCGCCGGGGACATGGCCGAGTACTGGGCCAACATCGTCGCGGGCGTCGACTCGGTCGGCGAAGTCCCGGCGGATCGCTGGAATCCCGGGCTGTACCAGGACGCCACGCCCTCACGCTGGGGCGGCTTCCTGGACCCGGTCCCGTTCGACCCGCTCGCCTACGGCATCCCGCCCGCGTCGCTGACCTCGATCGAGCCGGCGCAACTTCTGGCGCTGGAAGCAGCTGCCAGGGCCATCGACGATGCCGGCTATCGCACGCGCGAGTTCGATCGCGGCCGGACCTCGGTGATCTTCGGCGCGGAGGCCGGTGCCGACCTGGCCAACGCCTACACCGTGCGGTCGGCGATGCCCGCGCTCTACGGCGTGACGCCTGCCGAGCTCGACGACTACCTGCCGAGGCTCACGGAGGACTCGTTCCCAGGCGTGCTGGGCAACGTGATCGCCGGACGGATCGCCAACCGGCTCGACCTCGGTGGCGCGAACTACACAGTGGACGCCGCGTGTGCGTCCAGCCTCGCCGCGTTGGACGTGGCCTGCAAGGAACTCCGGGCCGGATCCAGTGACATGGTCCTGTGCGGTGCCGTGGACCTGCATAACAGCGCGCACGACTACCTGATGTTCGCCTCGGTGAAGGCGTTGTCGCCCAACGGCCGGTGCGCGACCTTCGACTCGGCTGCCGACGGCATCGCGTTGGGTGAAGGCGTCGCTTGTGTGGTGTTGAAACGACTCACAGACGCCGAACGCGACGGCGACCGGATCTACGCCGTGATCAAGGGCATCGGTGCCTCCAGCGATGGCCGGTCGTTGGGCCTGACGGCGCCACGCGCCGACGGTCAGCGCCGTGCCCTGCAACGTGCTTACGGCTCAGCGGGGGTTTCCGTCTCATCAGTCGGGATGGTGGAGGCCCACGGCACCGGGACGGTTGTCGGCGACCGGACCGAGCTGGCCGCGTTGACCGAGATGTTCACCGAGGCCGGGGTGGACCCGGGCAGCTGCACGATCGGATCGGTCAAATCCCAGATCGGGCACACGAAGTGCACGGCGGGGCTGGCCGGTGTGATCAAAGCCGCGCACGCGGTCCACACCGGACTGCGGCCCGGGACGCTGCATGTGCAGAAGCCCAACTCGTACTGGAAGCCCGACAGCCCGTTCGCCTTCGGGCACCGGACCTGGTCGGCCCCTGCGGAAGAACGCACGGCCGGGATCAGCGCGTTCGGGTTCGGCGGCACGAACTTCCATACCGTGATCACCGGATACGGCGGTGCTGACGAGCCGAGACACGGTCTGCAGGCGTGGCCCGCCGAACTGTTCGTGTTCCGTGGCGCGGACCAGGCCGCCGCCCGGCGGGTAGCAGGCCAACTGGCTCGTCTGGTGCAGGCGAACGACGCCGCGGGCCGGCCGAAGAGCCTGCGTGACCTGGCGGCGACGGCCGCCTCGATGGCACCCGGCCAGCCGATTCACGCCGCGGCGGTGGTCGAGGATCTCGACCGGCTCGCCCAGGTGCTCGCCGATGTCGATGCCTGGCGTGCGAACGGCCCGGTCCGGCTGCGCGACAACACCGGCACGCCACAGGTGGCGTTCCTCTACCCAGGCCAGGGAAGCCAGCGGCCGGGCATGCTGCTGGACCTGTTCACCGCCTTCCCACGGCTGCAGGACACACTCAGGCTGGCAGGAGGACGGTACGAGAACGTGATGTTCCCGCCGGCCGCGATCACCCGTGAGGAAACCGACCGGCAGAAGGCGGCGATCACCGATACGACCGTCGCCCAGCCGACGCTGGGCATCGCGGGCCTCGCGATGACGCAACTGCTTGCGCAGCTGGGCATCCGGCCGGACATCGCGGGCGGTCACAGTTACGGCGAGCTGGTGGCGTTGACCGCGGCAGGCGTGTTCGAACCCGAACAACTGCTGGAACTCAGTGCGGCGCGGGCGAACGCGATCGTGAACGCCGTGGGCGACGATCCAGGCATGATGGCTGCTGTCTCGGCATCCATCGAGCAGGTTCGTGATCTCCTGCCGGACGGCGTCGTGGTCGCGAACCACAACGCGCCGAAACAGGTCGTGATCTCGGGTGGGACCGAGGTGATCGCGAGTGCGGTCGAACGGTTGTCGCAAGCGGGTTTGTCGGCGAAGCCGATCACGGTCGCGGCGGCGTTCCACAGTCCGTTGGTGGCCGCTGCGGAGCAGAGCTTCGCGGAAGTGCTTGCCGGTCATGGGGTCGGGACGCCCGCGTTCCCAGTGTGGTCCAATGTGGACGCTACGCCGTACGGTGAGATCCGGCCGACCATGGCCAGGCAGCTCGCGGCCGGGGTTCGCTTCGTCGAGCAGATCGAGTCGATGTACGCCGCGGGTGCCCGGGTCTTCGTGGAGGCCGGGCCCGGCAGTGTGCTCACCGGCCTGGTCCGCAAGATCCTCGGCGATCGGCCGTACACCGCGGTTTCGTGCGACTCCGCGGGCGAGAACGGCATCAAGGTCCTGTTGCGCGGCCTGGCCGACCTGGCTGTCGCGGGCGTGCCGGTGGATGTCGCGCCGATCTTCACCGGCCGGGCCACGCCGGTCCGGCTCGACGACATTCCCGCTCGTCCCCAGTGGTTCGTGGATGGAGGACTCGTGCGTGACGCCGATGGCAATGCGTTGAACGGTGGCCTGCGCCCGGCAGGCGAGGCACCGAGGCTGGTGGCGTCGGCAGGGATCTCCCGGGACGCGGTGGTCAAGGAATTCCTCGACGGCATGCGGGAAGCCGTTGCCGCCCAACGTGATGTCCTGCTCGGTTACCTCGGTACCGCTCCGGCGGCGCCGGTCCAGGTCGCGGCCCCGGTGGTCGTGCCCGAGGTCGTGATCCCCGAACCCGCGCGGGAACCGGAACGGGGCGCGGTCGACGTCGGGACGGTGGTGCTGGAGACGATCAGCGCCCGGACCGGTTACCCGCCGGAGATGCTCGATCCGTGCCTGGACCTGGAAGCCGACCTGTCGATCGACTCGATCAAACGGACCGAGATCATCGGCGAACTCGCCCGTGCGCTCGGTGTGAGCGGCGACAGCGCCACGGTCGAGGCCCTGGCCAGGATCAAGACAATCGAAGGCATCGTCGGCTGGTTCACTGGACAAGAGGACACAGCACGGTCCGAACCTGGTGCGGCCGAACCTGTTGCGGCGGAAGAAACCGTGCCTGGCGGGCGTCCGGTCCGCCAGATCCCGGCACTGGTCACGATCGACGGCTGCCCGCAGCCGGAGCCCGCCGCGCTCGCCGGTCGCAGCGTCCTGATCGTCGACGACGGTGGTGACGTCGGCCTGGAGATCTCCGACCAGGTCGAACGGCTGGGCGGCACGCCGCGCACCGTCGAAACGATCACCGACATCGAAGACACCGACTTTGTGATCTATCTGAGTGCGTTGCGCTCGGACGGCGAGCCGACGCTTCCCGAGGCGTACCAGGAGATCCGCACCTGCCTGACCGCCGGTGTGAAAGGCCTGATCGTGGCGACCGCCGGCGGCGGCACCCTGGGGTTCAGGGACCTGCACGACGAGTGGGAACCGTTGGACTTCGGTATGCACGGCCTGATCCGGACCGCCGCGCTGGAGTACCCCGGTGTGTTTGTCCGGGCGGTCGACGTGAACCCGAAGGAAAGCCACCGCGTGATCGCCAAGGCGCTGATGGCGGAGCTGACCACAGCCGACGGCCCCGCAGTCGTCGGTCACGCCTCAGGCAAACGACACGCGATCGAGCTGCAGACAGTGGAATTCACTCAGGACGCTCGATTCGAACTCGATGCCGACAGCGTGGTCCTGCTGACCGGCGGCGCGCGGGGAATCACCGCGCTGGCCGCGATCGAACTCGCCGAACAGACCGGCTGCCGGATCGAACTGATCGGGCGGACACCACCGCCGAAGGGCATGGAGGACCCACGGACCGCAGGTGCGACAGGCGAAGCCGAACTACGGCGGGCGCTCATCGAAACCGGGCTGCGCGACCGTGGCGAGATCGCTGCTCAGGCCCGCAAGTTGTTGGCCGAGCGGGAGATCCGGCAGACCATGGACAAGCTGCGGGCGTCGGCCGGGTCGGTCCGCTACCACTCGTGCGACGTCCAGGACGCCTCCGCCGTGCACGCGGTGATCGACGACATTGTCGCCAGGTTCGGCAGGCTCGACGGCGTGGTGCACGGAGCCGGTGTCCTGGACGACAAACTGATGGCGGACAAGACACCTGAGGCGTTCGCCCGCGTCTACAACACCAAGGTCAACGGTGCCAGGGCGTTGGCGGCCGCGCTCCGGCACAACCCGAGATTCATGGTTCTGTTCGGCAGCATCAGTGGTGTTGTGGGCAACCGTGGGCAGGCCGACTACGCGGCGGCCAACGACACGCTCGACCGGATCGCCCGTTTCTGGGCCATCCAGAGCGACGCCCGCGTGCTGAGCGTCGACTGGGGCCCGTGGGCGGGTAGCGGGATGGCGGCCGAGCTGGCCGGCGAGTACGCCAAGCGTGGCATCCAGCTGATCGACCCGCGAGAAGGCGTGGCGAGCCTGCTGCGAGAACTCTCGCTGGGCACCAAGCAGGACGTCCAGGTGGTCTACCAATGCGAGATGTAGACGTCGCGATCGTCGGCCTGGGCGCGCTGTTCCCGGGCGCCGGCGACGCGCCGACGTTCTGGCACAACATCGTCGGTTCGGTCGACGCGATCGGCACGATCCCGGCGTCACGGTGGGACCCGGATCTCTACTACGACCCGTCGGCTCCGCCCGCCAGTGACCGCTTCTACTGCCGGCGCGGTGGTTTCCTGGACGATCTGGCCACGTTCGACCCGACCAGGTTCGGCATCATGCCGTCCACTGTGGACCACGCGGAACCCGACCAGCTGCTGGCGCTCGGGGTGGCCGCCGAGGCGATTGCCGATGCCGGTGGCGAGCAGGCATTGCCGGACCGCGCGAAGGTGGGAGTCGTCGTCGGCCGCGGCGGTTACCTGACACCTGGATGCGCACGGCTTGACCAGCGCGTACAAGTGAGCCAGCTGGTGTCGGTGATCCAGGACCTGGTCCCGGGGATCGACCAGGCGGCACTGCGGGCGTCACTGCGGGAACGGCTCGGCCCCGACCAGCCGGAGGCGTCGATCGGGCTGGTGCCGAACCTGGCCGCGTCCAGGATCGCGAACCGGTTCGACCTGCTGGGCCCGGCGTACACAGTGGACGCCGCCTGTGCTTCCGGGCTCGTCGCGGTCGAACACGCTGTGCGTGAGCTGATCTCCGGCCGGTGTGATGCGATGCTCGCCGGTGCCGTGCACGTGTCGCATCACCCGACTCTGTGGAGTGTGTTCACGCAGTTGCGTGCGCTGAGCCCGCGTGAGCAGATCCGGCCGTTCGACCGGTCCGCCGACGGCACCCTGCTGTCGGAGGGCGTCGGAATGGTGCTGCTCAAACGTGCCAAGGACGCTGTGGCCAACGGCGACCGGATCTACGCCGTGATCCGCGGTGTCGGCACGGCCAGCGACGGCCGGTCCACCAGCATGATGACACCCAATCCGGAGGGACAACTCCTTGCTGTACAACGAGCTTGGGCCGAAGCAGGACTCGGCCCGGGGGCAGAACTGGGTTTGATCGAGGCACACGGCACCGCGACACCGGCAGGTGACGCCGCCGAGCTGGCGACGATGATCAACGCGTTCGGCGCGACCGGCGACCCGGTCGGGATCGGCACGGTCAAATCGATGATCGGCCACGCCATGCCCGCCGCGGGCATGGCAGGCTTGATCAAAGCAGCTCTCGCCGTGCACCACGGAGTACTGCCGCCGACCCTGCACGTCGACGAACCACACGCGGCCCTCAGGGGCACCAAGTTCGAACCGGTGATGCAGCCGCGCGAGTGGACAGGACTGCGCCGCGCCGGAGTCAACGCCTTTGGATTCGGCGGCATCAACGCACACGTTGTGCTGGAACAGGACCACGCTGCCGTCGCGGTGGCGCCGGACCCGATCGCGTCGGTGCTGTTGCTGTCCGCGGACACCCCGGAAGGCCTCGAGCGGGAACTGCTGGCCGACGACGCCGATCTGCTGAGCCGGGCGGCTCGCCGAATCCCCGCGAAAGATCTAGCTTGCCGGCTCGCGATCTGGCAGCCGGACGCGAAGCGTCTCAAACTAGCTCGACAGGTCGTCGCCCGGGGCCGCAAGTGGACCGGGCGGCACGACATCTGGTTCTCACCCAAGCCTTTGCTCACCGGACCCGGCCAGATCGGGTTCCTGTTCCCTGGATTCGAGCAGCGCGGCACGGGCGAGCTGGCAGGTGAGCAGTCCGTGGTCGAACACGCGGTCACCCTCGTGAAGGCCGGGCGGCATCAGGCACACCGGCTGCGGGAGGCCGGGATCGTGCCGGGCGCGATGGCCGGGCACAGCATGGGGGAGTGGACCGCGATGATCGTCGCGGGGATCTACCCGACGATCGACGAGTTCGTGGAGTCGCTGCGACCAGGCATGGTGGTTGTCGCGGACGTGGTCTACGCCGCGCTTGGCTGCAGCGCGGCCAAGGCCCAGCAGACACTGGACGAGATCGATGTCCAGGTCGTGGTCAGTCACGACAACTGCCCGCACCAGTCGGTGATCTGCGGCCCCGCCGACGACCTGCAGAAGGCCGTGGAACGCCTGCGCGCACAAGGCGTTCTGGCTCAGGTCATGCCGTTCCGGACCGGTTTTCACACGCCGGTGCTCGCGCCGTACCTCACCGCGGCGCGATCCACTGTGGACGCGCTACCGGTCAGCGCGCCCACAGTGCCGGTCTGGTCGGCGACCTCGTTGGCCCCGATGCCCGCCCAGCCGGACGAGATCCGTGAGCTGGTGCTGCGGCACCTGGTGGAACCAGTCCGGTTCCGGCCGCTGCTGCAACGTCTGCACGACCACGGAATCCGCGCCTTCGTCCAAGTCGGGCCGGGCAGCCTGACCGGATTCGTCGAGGACACCCTCGGCTCGCAGGAGCACCTGACCGTGGCCGGCGACTCGGAACACCGCGCGGTCGCGGCACTGTGGGCGTTCGGGCTCAACCGCGGCCGGACAGCCAAGCCGCTTTCCCTTGGGCTGCGGCCGCTGCGAATGGATCCGGTCACGGTCGATCATCACCTCCCGGTCGGCACCGCGACCCCGATCGGTGCCGCGCTGAACGCGGTGCTGGCCGAGACGACAGCGGTGGCACGGCAGGTCAGCGAGGCCCTCGCGGGGCCCCAGCCTCTCGAGGCCGAGTTCAGCCGGGTCTTCTCGTTGCCCGCCATGCCCGAACTGGTCGACCACTCGATCTTCCCGCAGGCCGACGGCTGGCCGGACCTGTCCGACGGGTTCCCGATCGTGCCGATCACCGGCCTGGTCGAAGTGATCGTCGACGCCGCCCGCAAGATCGTTCCAGCCGGCTCCGTCTGTGCTGTCGAATCGGTTCGTGCCATGCGCTGGCTCGCGGTCGAGCCTGCCACGGAGGTCCGGATCACCGCCCGGCTCGACGGCGACCGGGTACGAGTCCGCGTCGGCGACTACGCCGAAGGCCACGTGCGGTTCGGCTCCCCGCGACCGGAGGAACGGACCTACCCGGCGTTCCGGCAGCCCAGGCCCGCACCCGTAAAGGCCGGCGAGCTCTACAGCGAAGGCTGGATGTTCCACGGCCCGCAGTACGCGGGCGTTTCCGAGATCAAAACGTTGGCGGACAACGGGATCAGCGGCACGATCACGGCACTGCCCGCGTCCGGGGCGCTGCTGGACTGCGCTGGCCAGCTGATCGGGCACTGGATGCAGGTCAGCCGGGACGTGGACCAGACCGTGCTGCCCACCGGCATCGACCGGATCGAGTTCTACCGCCCGGCCCCGGAAACCGGCGAGCGCGTCCAGTGCGAGGCATGGATTCGTGAGGTCACGGCAGACCAGATGCGCGCGGATGCCGAGCTGCGCACAGCCGACGGCCGGTTGTGGTGCCGGATCGACGGCTGGACAACGCGCCGGTTCACCACCGACGACCGGATCTGGCAGGTCAAGTTGCGGCCGGACCGCAACACCTTGGCCGAACCGCAGACTGGCGGCTGGGTTCTCGTGACCGAGAAATGGGCCGACAGCGCCACTCGTGAGCTGATGGCACGCCGCTACCTGACAGCCCAAGAGCGGGTCAGCTACGAAAATCTTGACCTGCGCACCCGCAGGCAGTGGCTGCTGCGCAACATCGCGGTCAAGGACGCGGTCCGGCGTTGGCTGTGGAACCGCGGTGCGGGGCCGATCTTCCCGGCCGAGCTGACGGTCGCGGATGAAGGTACTGAAGTACGCGTCCGTGGCGCGTTCGCCACACCCAAGGTCTCGGTCGCGCACTGCGCGGACCCACGCAAACCGTCGGCGGCCGGCTGTGCTGTGGCCATCGCGGGCGACACACGGGTGGACATCAGCATCGAGCCGGGCGCCTGGTCGCCGCCGGACGCGGCCGTGATCACCGACCAGGGAACGTCCTATGTGGTCGCTTGGAAGGAAAGAGGTCACCGTGCCCGAGATTGACGTGCTGGACGATGTCGTCAGGATGATCGAGGAGGTGGTCGGCGAGGACGTCCTGCTGGGTATGGAGGTCACCCCGCACACGACGTTCAGCGACGACCTGGGCCTGGAGAGCATCGAGTTCGTCGCGCTGGCCGAACGGCTGCGGGACCGCTACGGCGACCGTGTCGACCTGGTGGCGTTCCTGGGCGACATGGACATCGACGAGATCATGGCGATGACCGTCGGGCAGCTCGTGGACCACATCGAGGCGCAGCCCGCCGCGAGCGCCGGCTGACCCGTGGCCACGATCCAAGCCCGCGACCTGCGGTTCCACGTCCAGCAGCTGGGTGAAGACAACACCGGCCCCACTGTGGTGTTCGTGCACGGCCTGGTGATGGACAACCTGTCCAGCTTCTACTACACGCTTGCCGCGCCGCTTGCCCGCCAAGGCATCCGCACGATCCTGTTCGACCTGCGTGGTCACGGCATGTCCGCGCGTCCCGCGACCGGATACACGCCGCAGGAGAGCGCGTCGGACCTGATCGCGATCCTCGACGAGCTCGGCGTGCAGGAGCCGGTTTACCTGCTGGGCAACAGTTATGGCGGAATCGTCGCGATGCACACGGCGCTGAAGGCAGCGGACCGTGTCGCTGGGGTTGTGGTCGTGGAAGCGGCATGCGCGGGCGCGTCCGGTGAGCTGTGGGTCGAGGACATCGTGAACACGCTCAGTGTCGCCGCGCTCGGCCTGGAGTTCGACCGTACCCAGGAACAGCTGATCAAACTCGGCCAGCGCAAGGTCGCCAAGCTCGCCGGCAACGCCAACGCCCTGCTCAACGGGACATCCCTGATCGATGATCTGGTCTGCGGAGCGCTCCTCTCCGAAGAAGACCTCGAACACGTCCAGTGCCCTGTGCTGGGCGTGTTCGGGGCGGAGTCGGAACTCGTCGACGCGGAGAAGGACCTCGCCCGGCTGGTGCCGAACTGCGAGACGCATGTCATCGCGGGGCTTGGGCATACGGTTCTGCGTGAGGCCACTGAGGATCTCATCGCGACGGTGACCGGCTGGCTGGAGAAGCTCCGATGAGCCGGTACTTGTTCGTCGTGCCGCCCTTGACCGGCCATGTCAATCCGACGGTCGCTGTCGGTGGTGAGCTGCTGCGGCGTGGGCACGAGGTCGCGTGGGTCGGCCATCCGGGGACGCTGCGGGCGTTGCTACCGGATAGTTCCCGGATCTTCCCGGCGCTGGACGACGTTCTGGAACAGGGGATTCAGCAGGCGCGGCAACGCTGGCTCGGCCTCAAGGGCATCGCGGTGCTGAAGTTCCTGTGGGAGGAGTTCCTGATCCCGTTGGGGCACGCCATGATCCCCGGCGTGCGGGCGGCGGTCAGCGAGTTCGTGCCCGATGTGCTCATCGCCGATCAGCAGGCGCTGGCTGGGCCGGTGGTCGCGCGGGAGACCGGCACGCCATGGGTCACCAGTGCGAGCACTCCGGCGGAGCTGATCCGTCCACTGCAGACCATGCCGAAAGTCGAGGAGTGGATTCGCCGTCAGCTGAACGAACTGTCCGGGTCCGATGAGGACATCCGGTTCTCCGACCGGCTGGTACTCGCATTCACCTCCAGGGAGCTCGTCGGTGCGCATGAGTTCCCCACGCACTACGTGTTCACCGGCCCGGCGCTGGGGCACCGGCCACAGCGAGCGGAATTCCCGTGGACCTGGCTGGCCGATGGGCATCAGCGAGTGCTCGTCTCGTTGGGAACGTTGAACGGCGCTGCGGGGCAACGGTTCTTCGGTGAAGTGATCGACGCTGTCACGGACATGCAAGGTGTTCAGGTCGTCATGGTCGCGCCACCCGATGCCGTCCAGGCACCGTCGAACGTGCTTGTGGCTGAACGTGTTCCGCAGCTCGCGTTGATGAACCATGTCGACGCGGTGATCTCGCACGGCGGGCACAACACCGTGTGCGAGGCGCTGGCACACGGGCTGCCGCTGGTCGTCACTCCGATCAGGGACGATCAGCCGATCATCGCGCAGCAAGTCGTGTCCGCGGGAGCGGGCGTACGGCTGAAGTACACCCGCGTCCGGGCCGGCGAGATCCGCACCGCCCTGGACAGCGTCCTGCACACCCCGGACTACGCGGCCAACGCGCGCCGGGTGCAAGAGTCCTTCCGAGCCGCGGGCGGTGCGTCCGCCGCGGCCGATCATCTCGAGGCGGTGGCGGCATGATCGCTTGGATCCTGTTCGGCCTGGTAGTGGCCTTCCTCGCGCTGGACACACTGCGATTGCGGGGCAGAGCGAGCCAGATGCAGGTGTTGCCGCAGGCAGTGTTGCCTCAGGTGGCCGGCGATTCGGAGGACTTCGAGAGCTTCCCCGCGGTGCTGCCCGAGGACGTCCGCCAGGCCGCGATCGAGTTCGCCCGGACCGAGGACCTCGGCCTGGTCGACCTGATCCCGGCGAACCTGTCCACTGTGGCCGCGCTGGACCTGCTCAAACAGGTCGACCCGAAGACGTACCGGTCCGGTCGTTGGGAACGCGGGATCAGCGCGAGCGAAGCGATCCTCTACAGCCGCAAAGCCGTGGACAAGCTCGGTATCAAGGAGCCGACAGACCCGACCGAGTTCGTTTCGGTGGCGCGGCGGGTCAAGGACCGTGAAGGCGTCAGCGTCGATCTTGCCGTCGCGCCGACCCTCCCGGCAGGCCCGTACGACCTGTCGACCCGCGCCGCCCGGCTGCGCAAGCTGGGCAAACGCCCGGCACTCTCGACCAGCGCCTCGGTTCTGGGGTATCTGGCCGTGCTGGGAACGGTGGTCTGGACCGGGCCATGGGGCCTGATCGCCGCGGCGTTCTACAGCCTGCAGCCGATCCTGGTGTTCGCCGGAACGCCGTTGCGGCCCAAGGATCTCCTGCTCACTTCGGTGCTGCGCGCGGTCTATCAGCCGTATCTGTGGGTGCGGACACTCGGCGGGCGGTGGCAGTCCAACGCGGAAATCCAGCAGCAGAAGGACATGCTGGCCTCGGTACCGTCCTATCAGCAGGAGATCGAGCGCGGGACCGACCGGTTCTACGAGCCGCGCCTGCAGGCCTGTCCCACCTGTGGGTCGGCCTCGCTCAAGCAGTGGGTGCACAGTGTGGACCTGGTCCAGCGCAAGCCCGGTGAGTTCACAATGGACCGATGCGTCTCCTGTGGACACGTGTTCCAGAACCCGCGTTTGTCGACGACCGGATTGGACTTCTACTACCGGGACTTCTACGACGGTCACGGCGCGAGTGCGGCCGAAGCGGTGTTCGCCGGAAAGCCTGACCCGTACTACGACCGCGCCCGGATGGTGCAGCCGTTCACCACACCGTCGAACTGGCTGGACGTCGGATCGGGACACGCGCACTTCTGCCGTGGCGCCAAGGAGATCCTGCCGGACACCAGGTTCGACGGGCTTGATCAGGGCGCGTCGATCGAGGACGCGGCCACGCTCGGCTGGATCACCGAGGCCTACCGCGGCAACTTCAAGGACTTCGCCGACCAGTTGCGCGGCCGTTACGACGTGATCAGTATGCACCACTACCTCGAGCACACCCGCGACCCGTGGGACGAGCTGGACATCGTCGCCGATGTGCTGGGCGAAGGCGGATACCTGCTGATCGAGGTGCCCGATCCGGAGTGGAAGCTGGGCCGGCTGTTCGGCAAGTACTGGATGCCATGGTTTCAGCCGCAGCACCAGCACATGCTGCCGATCGCCAACCTCAAGAAGGCACTCGCCGAGCGCGGTCTGCAGCCGGTCGCCGAGGAACGCGGCAAAGCGCATCTGTGCAACGACTTCGTGCTGTCGAGCTACCTGTTCCTGGCCAGGATCGCACCGCGTTCGCCGTCGCCGTGGCGGCCCGCGAAGCCGCGGCTGAAGGCGCTGCGCAGTGCTGTGGTGTGGTCGGTCGGCATTCCGTGGCTGATCGTGGCCGGACTGCTGGACAGGACCGTGAACCAGAGCATCGCCCGGCGCGACGACCGTGGCAACGCCTACCGTGTGCTCGCACGTAAGGAGAGCGTGTGACGGATCTCGCTGACCGGCCGGATCTCGCGCCCGAGCTCCGCCTTGTGCCCCATGCCTTCCGGGAGGCGTTCGGCCGTTCGGCGGAAGGTGTCTGGTACGCGCCCGGCGTCGTGAACGTGGTGCCGGGGATGGCGATGTGCTGCCGGTGGGGCGCGATCGTGGCAGGGGAGCGCCGCGACGACGGCCTGCTGGAGCTCACTTCGATCAACAAACCGGCCGAACCGGTCGTGCTTCCGTTGAGTTCGGAGTTGCCCGAGTGGGCCAAACCGGTCGCCCGCGTGATCGAAAGGCTGCGGCCCGGCGGCGCGACCTTGCTGTGCAGCGTCGATCTTCCGGCGGGTTCGGGCCTGTCGTCGCAGACCGCGCTCGCCTGTGCCGCCGGACTGGCCATTCGAGACCTATGCCGCCCGGACATTCCCATGGACGACTTGGTCAGCGCGCTCGCCGAGGGTGAGCCGCTGGCCCCGGTCGCGTTCACCGGATACGAAGTCGGCCTTGACATCGAGGACGCCCGGCTGCTCGTCATCGACACCCGTGTGAGACGTGACACGGCCATTCGGCCCAACGAGATTCCCGCACAGGACTGCTCATCGCTGGGCCTGCTCGGCCGGTATCTGATGGCTTTCCACCAAGCCCAGGAACCCGAGCCTGAACAGGACATCGCGGTCAAGGCCGCGCTCGCCGGCGGTGCTTTCGGCGCGTCGATGCTGGTCGACGGGCCAGGACGGCCCGCGGTCGCACTCGTCGCGGCGTCCAAGGTGAGCCCGGTGCGCGCATATGTGTCCGATGCCTTCCGCCGCAACGGGTTGCCGGCGCCTAGGTATTTGACTATCCGGCCGTCCGGCGGAGCACGCCGGATAACCCTCTGAACGGCGTATTCCGCTCGTCGCACTGCGTGAACCCCGTACTGTTGGCAGTGATCAGCTACTGCAGAAGACGGGATCGCGGAATGACTCGGGGCGACGATTCGGCGTACGGCCAGGGCTTGCCTGCCCGGGTCGACACGTCGAGGGCCAGCCTGACCCGGGTCAACGACGCGATGCTCGGCGGCAAGGACAATTTCCAGGTCGACCGGGACGTCAAGGACCGGTTGCTGGCCCTGGACCCGCAGTTCGGCCGCGCGTCCCGCGACCGGCACGACTTCCTGATGCGCGTGACCCGGTACCTGGCCCGCGAGATGGGTGTCGCGCAGTTCGTGGACTGCGGCGCGACCTTGCCCGAGGCGGAGAACGTCCATCAGGTCGCGCAACGGCTCAACCGCGAGTCGACCATGTTCTATGTGTCCCGGGATCCGGCTGTGCTCGCCCATGGCCGTGCCCTGCTGGCCGACAACGACCGGACACACATGGTGGAGGCCGATTTCCGGCAGCCCCAGCAGGTTCTCGAACACCCGACCGTCACCAAATACCTCGACTTCGGCCAGCCGGTCGCCCTGCTGCACGCCGGGACTATGCATCACGTGCGTGACGAACGTGATCCGGAAGGCATCATCTCGGCCTACGTCTCAGCGTTGCCGTCCGGGTCCTACCTGGTGTTCGCGCACCTGCTCGACCCAGGGCCGGACCATGAACTGGCCGGGCTGATGGCCGATCTGGTCAAGATCTACACCGACACCGGCATCGGGGCCTGGTTTCGTACCCGGGACCGGATCGCCGGGATGCTCTCCGGGCTGGACCTGCTGGAACCAGGGCTGGTCACGCTGGCCGACTGGTGGCCCGACGGTCCCCGGCTGCGTCCGCTGGGCCCGACCCAGCGGCTTGCGGTCGGCGCTGTCGGCCGCAAGCCCTGAAGCACTAGGTCAGTCCGAGCCGATCCCGGTCACTGACCTGACCGCCATCTCGTCGCGGCGCTCGGTGTCGCTGTCGCCCTTCTTCTCGCCGACGATCGTGCCGACGATGCCGAGCGCGAACGACAACGGGATCGAGAACAGACCCGGGTTCGACAGCGGGAACCAGGCGAAGTCCACGCCGCTGAAGATCGATGTCGGGCTGCCGGACACCACCGGCGAGAACGTGATCAGCACCAGGCACGTGGACAGGCCGCCGTAGATCGACCACAACGTCCCGGTGGTGTTGAAACGTCGCCAGAACAACGTGTACAGGATCGCAGGCAGGTTGGCCGAGGCCGCGAGCGCGAACGCCAGCGAGACCAGGAACGCGACGTTCTGGCCGATGGCCAGGATGCCGCCGCCCACAGCCAGGCAGCCCACGACGACCGCGGTGAGCCGGGCGACACGGACCTCGGAGCCCGGTTCAGGGTTGCCGCGTTTGATCACGTTGGCGTACACGTCGTGCGCGAACGAGGCCGAGGCGGTCAGCGTGAGGCCTGCGACGACAGCCAGGATCGTAGTGAACGCCACCGCGGAGACGATCCCGAGCAGGGTGGCCCCGCCGATCTCGAACGCGAGCAGCGGCGCGGCCGAGTTCTCACCGCCGGGTGCCTTGACGATCGCGTCCGAGCCGACCATCGCGCTCGCGCCGTAGCCGATGATCAGCGTGCTCAGGTAGAAGAGCACCATCGCCCAGATCGCCCAGACGACCGACCGGCGCGCTTGCTGGGCGTTGGGAACCGTGTAGAAGCGCATCAGTACGTGTGGCAGCGCGGCGGTGCCGAGCACCAGGGCCAGCGACAGGGACACGAAGTCGAGCTTGGAGGTGTCGGTCTTGCCGTAGCGCGCGCCGGGCTCGAGGACCGCGCTGTCGATGGCGTTGTTGCTGACGGCTTTGCCGAGCAGGTCGGAAAGGCTGAAGCCGAACTTGCCGAGCAGGAACACGCTCATTAGCGCGACGCATACGAGCAGGAGCGCGGCTTTGACAATTTGTACCCAGGTGGTGCCCCGCATGCCGCCGACCAGCACATAAAAGATCATGATCAGGCCGACCACGCCGATCACCAGCGCCTGGCCGCCGACCGTGTGCACGTCCAGCAGCAGCGCGACCAGACCACCGGCACCGGCCATCTGGGCGAGCATGTAGAAGAACGAGATGACCAGGGTGGAGTTCGCGGCCGCGGCCCGCACCGGGCGCTGGCGCATCCGGAAGCTGATGACGTCGCCCATGGTGTACCGGCCGATGTTGCGGATCCGCTCGGCCACCAGCAGCAACGGCACCAGCCAGGCGACCAGGAAGCCCACCGAGAACAGGAACCCGTCGTAGCCGTAGACCGCGATCGCGCCGGCGATGCCCAGGAAGGACGCGGCCGAAAGGTAGTCACCGGAGAGCGCGAACCCGTTCTGGATGCCGGTGAACGAGCCGCCTGCGGCGTAGTAGTCGGCCGCGGTGGTGTTTCTCCTGCTCACCCGGTAGACGATGAACAACGTCACGGCCACGACGCCGACAAAGACGCTGATGTTAATACCAGGATTCCCCGCGGTTGCGGCCAGATTGACTGTCATCGCCTGCCCGTGCTCATTCGTTCGGCCAATTCGGCCGTCTGCGGATCCACCCGCCGCTTGGCGAAGATCAGGTACAACACCATGATCACTATCGTGCTCACGAACTGCGACAACCCCAGCAGCAGCCCGACTGTGACGTTCCCGAACGCACGCTGGCTCATGAAGTCGTGCGCGTAAGCGGCGAGCAGGACATATCCGAGATACCAGCACAAGAACAGTGCGGTCATCGGTAAGGTGAAACGCAGCAACCGGCGCCGTATGGCGATGAACTCAGGACTGCGGGCAATCGCCTCGAAGTCCGGTTCGCCGTCCGGTGGTTCGGGGAAATCATGCTCCCGCGAAAAGGACGGCATTGTTTTCATGGGGATGGTCCTCCGCAGGTTGGAGCCGGGCTGCTCGGCCGGGACAAGCTAAAGCCGAGGTACCCGCGACGTCAAGACAGGTGTGCGTGGATGTATCACCAAGTAGTTCTTCTGTGTGAAAAGTTCCAACACCAATCCTTGGTCTGTGTACCGGCCCATTGACGGAACGTGCTGGAGTCGTGGCGTAATTGACACTTGAACAAATGGGCGACGATTCCTTAGGTTAGCCGCGATGTCCTATTTGTATTTGGAGTTCTCGTGACTGCTCGGCGCTCGTGGTCGGCGGCCGCCATGCAGTGGCGGAACTGGCCTGTGCTCGTCAAGATCGGCGCCGTCCTGGTGGTGCCGGTCATTGGCGCGATGACGCTTGGGACTTTGCGGGTGCAGGCCGACATGGACCTGGCGGACTCGTACGCCCGGGTCGAGCGTCTGGCTGTGCTGCGCGCGGAGCTGGTGCCGCTGCTGTCGGCTGTCCAGCGTGAGCGCAATTTCGCGGTGGAGCCGCCGGTCGAGGCCTTCCAGCAGCAGACCACCGGCACCGACACGCTGATCGACACCCTGCACTGGCTGCGTGACCAGGCGCCGGACATGGACCAGGCGTCGCTGGACGGCTATCACAAGCTGATCCAGGAACTCGGCGCGCTCAAGGAGATCCGCCAGCAGGTCACCTCCGGCGCGGACTCCACCGCGGTGCTGTCGGCCTACGGCACGATCGTGCAGGCGATCCTCGACTTCGACCGCACCCTGGTCAGCCGGTTCCCCGACGAGGAACTGACGGGTGCGTCCACCGCGCTCTACGACCTGCAGGTCGCCCGCGAGCAGGTGGCGTTGCAGCAGTCGCTGGTGCTGGTCGGGCTCCGCCGCGGCGAGTTGTCCGGCCCCGAGCGTGAACAGCTGATCGAGGCCGACGTCCGGCTCGCCGACATGATCGTCGACGCGCGTGCGGTCGCGCCCCCGTTCCTGTGGAAGCAGTATCTGGACACGGTCACCGGCTCGGATGTCGCCGCGCGCCAGGCGATGGTCCGCCAGGCCCGTGCCGAGGTGTCCCCGGCCCAGCGCCGTACGAACGTCCGGCCGACGATGCCGTTCGTGGCCAAGGAATGGAACTCCACGTCGGACGCGACGACCGGCCTGATGGCGTTCGTGGCCCGTGGTGCCGCCAGCGAGCTGCAGGCCGCGTCCGCCCGCCTGCAGAACGACAGCAGCAACCGCGCCGGTACACAGTCGGTGCTGCTGCTGGCGATGGTGCTGCTGGCCGCCGCGATCGGTGGTGTGGTCGGCCGGTACCTGCTTCGGTCCCTGAACTCCCTGCGTAACGCCGCCCTGGACGTCGCCTCGTACCAGCTGCCCGCGGTGGTCGCGGACATCCGCGCGGGCAAGCCCGCGGCGATCGAGCCGATGCCGGTCAAGACGACTGAGGAGTTCGGTCAGCTGGCCCGTGCGTTCGACACCGTGCAGAACCAGGCCGTGCGGTCGGCCGAGGAGGAAGCCGCGCTGCGCGGCAACCTGCGCAACATCTTCGTGAACCTGTCGCGCCGCAGCCAGGGCCTGGTCGAACGGCAGCTGCGGCTGATGGAACAGCTGGAGCAGAAAGAGGACGACCCCGACCAGCTGGAGAACCTGTTCAAGCTGGACCACCTGGCCACCCGGATGCGCCGCAACAACGAGAACCTCGTGGTGCTCTCCGGTGCCGACCTGGGCCGGCGGTTCAGCGAACACGTGCCGCTGTCGGACGTCCTGCGCGCCGCTGTGTCCGAAGTGGAGCATTACCAGCGGGCGACCGTGCGGTCCGTGCCGCGGGTGGAGGTGCTCGGTTACGCCGCCGGTGACCTGGTGCGGTCCGTCGCGGAACTGGTGGAGAACGCCACTGCCTTCTCCCCGCCCGACTCGCAGGTGACCATCCAGGGCGAGCGCCGTGAGGACGGCTCGGTCCTGATCGAGATCCTCGACGAGGGCATCGGTATGGCCGAGACCGAACTGGCCGAGGCCAACAGCCGGGTGGCCGCGGCCGGTGGCGTGGACGTGCCCGTCTCCCGCCAGATGGGCCTGTTCGTGGTCGGCAGCCTGGCCAGCCGCCATGGCATCTCCGTGGTGCTCTCGCGCCGGGAAGGCGAGCAGGACGGCCTGGTGGCCTCGGTGGTCGTGCCGCCGGATGTCATCTACACCTCCGCCATCAAGCCCGCGGAGGTCCAGGACATCCCGGTCGAGGAGCACGGCCTGGCAGGCCGCCTGAAGTCGGTGGGCATCACGGTGTCCCTGCCGGAACTGCCGTTGGCGAGCTCACCCGCATCGATCCTGTTCCTGTCCAAGGACCTGCCGCCCGACGAGCCGCCCACAGTGGTGAAGACCAAGCCGGTGGCACCCCCGGCGCCGGTCCAGCCCCAGGTACAGGTACAGGTACAGACCCAGACGCCCCAGACGCAGACCCAGCAGGCGGCACCGGAGCCCGCACAGGACTTCGCGTGGCTCGGTGGCGCGGCTCCGGCGGCTCCGGCGCAGCAGCCGCCGTTGCCCCAGCAGACGCGGCCGTCGGTCGCCACGACACCCCAAAAAGAAGGTGAGTTGCCCAAACGCGTTCCCAAGGCACAGCTGTTCGCCGGATCGGTCAGTGACAATGGTGCTGCCAACGGCAAGCGCAGTGCCGTGCCGCCAAGACCGCCGGCCAACGCTGAACGTGCCAGGGGCTTCTTGAGCAGTTTCCAGGCGGGCGTCCGCCAGAGCAAAGCCGACCAGGGGGAGGAGAAACCATGACGGAGACTCGTCAGATCAGCCGTTTCGGCTGGCTTGTGGACAACTTCACAGAGCGCGTCCCAGGCGTCGCGCACGCGATCGTGATCTCGGTCGACGGCTTGTTGCTCACCGCTTCATCCCGGTTGCCCGAGGACCGGGCAGAGCAGATGGCCGCCATCGCGGCCGGGATCGTCAGCCTGAATCTGGGCGCGGCGAAATGCCTGGGTGCCGAGAAGGTCAACCGGTCGATCGTCGAGATGGACTACGGCGTGTTGCTGCTCACCTCGATCCGGGACGGATCCTGCCTGGCCGTGCTGGCCAGGCGGGACTGCGACATCGCCCAGATCGCGTACGAGATGACTGTGCTGGTCGATCAGGTCGGTCAGATGCTGACCCCCGAGCTGCGTGCCGAGCTGAGCGGATCCGTCCGCCGGTGATCGTTTCGGTGTTTCGGTGATTGGGTGAGGTGAGATCCGGGTGAGCGCTGACGATCAGGGCTTCGCCGAGGTGCTCAACGGATTCAGCCTGGACAGCGGGCGGCGCTTCGCCGCTCGGCGCAAGCCCACTCCAGAGCCCGCCGCTCCGCAGGCAACGACGCCCGCGGCAGCAGCGGCCCGGCCGGCGGCTCCAGAGCCGAACGCGTCGTTCGTGCGTGCCTACGCGTGGACCGGCGGACGGACGCGGTCGAGCTACCGCCTGGAGATCGAGACCCTGGTCTCGACCAGCACCCGGGCCCTGGACCGGCTCTGGGACCTGGCGGCCGAGCACCAGGAAGTGGCCGAGCTCTGCGGCCAGTCGAAGTCCGTCGCGGAGGTCGCGGCGTTGCTGAAGCTGCCCCTGGGAGTGGCCAAGGTGCTGCTCGGCGACATGGCCACGCTCGGCCTGATCGTGGTGCACGAGAACGCGTCGGCCAACCCGGATATGGAACTGCTCGAACGAGTCCTGCGCGGCCTGACGAAACTGCGAGTGTGAAGCTAGCCCGCGATATCCCCGAGTAGCGCGATGGTCCGTCGCTGCTCGGCGTCCGACCCGAACGGAACGGCGATCAACTCCGCCGTGCCCGCGTCCGCGAAACGCTGGATCTGCTTGCGCACGGCGTTCTCGTCGCCGACGACGGCGGTCTCCCCGACGTTGTCGAAGCCCTCCCGGTCCAGGACGGCCCGGTAGCTGGGCATGTCCCGGGCAGGACCGTAGGTCTGGTTGAGAACGTCCCGTAGCCCGGCGGGATCGTCGGTGACGGACACACAGATCGAGGCGTAGACCTGCTTGACGGCGGGCGCGAAGTACTCGGCGATCGACCGCGCTCCCGCCCACACGGTGATGGTCCCGTCGGCGAGTTCTCCGGCCAGCCTGAGCATTTGCGGGCCCAGCGCGGAGATCAGCACCGGGGGAGCGGCGGTCCCGGGCGCGGTGATCTGTCCCTCCACTTTGACCGTCTCACCCTGGTAGCTCACGGATTCACCACGCAGCAACCGAATCAGGGCGGACAGGTACTCACGCAGGTGCCGGATCGGGCGGTCGTACGAATATCCGTACTGGCCCTCGATGAGCGGCCGGTGACTGGGCCCGATGCCCAGCTTCAGTCCATTCCCGACAGTGAGTGCCTGGCTGGCCAAGGCGAGCGGATGCCGCGCGTACGAACGCATGACGGCTGTTCCCAGGCCGATGCCCGCGACCTCCCGGCCGGTGATGGCCAGCAGGGTGAGCGGGTCCCAGCCCAGCCGCTCGCCCAGCCACACCGACTCGATCCCGGCGGCCGACGCGGCCCGCGTGGTCCCCAGGTACTCGTCAACGGTCTTGCCCATGTCCTCGACGAAGATCCCGATACGCATCCATGCCCCCGATAAGTGGACGAATTCCTTCCGGTTTCCGCACGCTACACTAACCGGAAGAACTTCGTCCACATCATCGGGAGGCCGGGGTGCGCGCGGATGCGCTGCGCAATCGCGACCAGATCGTTGCCGCTGCGCGGGTTCTCTTCATCACGCACGGTGTCGAGGCGCCCATGGAAGAGATCGCGAAGGCCGCGGGCGTCGGCGTAGGAACGCTCTACCGGCGGTTCCCGGACCGTGGTGCACTGATGGACGCCGTGACCGTGGACGTCTTCCATCGGCTTACCGGCATGATCGCCACAGCACGGGACGAGGAATCGTCGGCCTGGGACGCGCTACGCCGATTTCTGCGGGAGTGGGCGGAGTTCAGGCTCGGCTTGCTGCAGGATCCGTTGTGCAGCGGGATGTCGCAGGCGCTGCGGACCAACTCCGAGCTGCGTGAGATACGCACGCGCTGGCTGGAGTTGTTCGAGCGGACTGTCCAGGAAGCTCAGCAGGCCGGTGACCTGCGCCGGGACGTGGGGCTGATGGAGATCGCGACGTTCATGAACCTGCTCATCCGGGACGAGCAGACCGAGACCACCGGCCGCATCCTGGCGTTCATGCTGGACGGGCTCGCTGTCACACCGGGAACTTGACGCCGGTGAGTTCCTCGGAGACGGTCCACAGCCGGCGCTGGATCTCCACGTCGTGGGACTGCTGGCTCGACTTGACCAGGACGGGCTTACCGCGGGCCTCGCCGAGCCCGGACGGTCCGTAGTACTGGCCGCCGAGGACGTTCGGGTCGGTCGCGGCGCGAAGCGTCGGCAGGGCACCGGCTTCGGCGCTCTGGGTGATCAGTGGCGCGATGACGGCGGACAGTCCTCGCAGGGCGGCGGGCATGTTGCGCATCAGTTCGGTGTTGGAGGCGCCGGGGTGGGCGGCGGCCGCGATGGTCTTGCCCTTGCCGGAAAGCCTCCGCTGCAGTTCATAGGTGAACATCAGGTTGGCCAGTTTGGACTGTCCGTACGCGGCGACGCGGCTGTAGGAGGAGTCCCACTGCAGGTCGTCGAAATTGATCTTCGCCCGGATCCGGTGGCCGACGCTGCTGACGGTGATCACGCGGGAGTCCGGGACGGGCAGCAGCAGGTCGAGCAGGAGACCGGTGAAGGCGAAGTGTCCCAGGTGGTTCGTGCCGAACTGCAGCTCGAACCCGTCGGCCGTGCGCTGCTTCGGGGTGTACATCACGCCGGCGTTGTTGATCAGCAGGTCGATGCGGTCGAGCTTGGTGCGCAGCTCGTCGGTGGACCTGCGGATGGCGTCCAGCGAGGTCAGGTCGAGCTGGTGCACGGTGACGTCCGCGCCGGGGCCGGCCGCGGTGATCTGGTTCGCGGCGGCCTTGCCCTTGTCCGCGTTGCGAACGGCCAGGATGACCGAAGCTCCTTTCGCGGCAAGCGCTTTGGCGGTTTCGAAGCCGAGGCCGGTGTTGGCGCCGGTGATCACGGCGGTCCTGCCTTGCTGACCCGGTATGTCGGCGGTGGTCCACGACTGTCCTGGCATGATCTCTCCTGGGTTAAGATGCGGGGCGTGCGTTCCGCTTAGAACTATACGGAACGATCGCCCCGTTTGTCGACTGGGAGGTGGGTCACACATGGCTGAGCAGTCACGGCCGCTGCGTGCGGACGCCGCCCGCAACCGCGCCCGCGTGTTGCAGGTGGCCTACGAGACATTCGCCGCCGAGGGGCTCGCGGTCCCGATCGACGAGATCGCCCGCCGGGCGGGCGTCGGCGCGGGCACGGTGTACCGGCACTTCCCGACCAAGGAGTCGCTGTTCCAGGCGATCGTGGCCGACCGGATGGGGCACCTGATCGACGTCGCCCGCGGCATGGCCGCGGACGATCCGGGCCAGGGGCTGTTCAAGTTCCTGCACTACATGCTCGAGGAAGGCTCGGCCGACCAAGGGCTGGCCGACGCCCTCGCGGGCATTGGCATCGATCTCGGGGCGTCGGTTCCGGACGGGGAACGTGAGTTCATGCAGATGCTGGCCGAGTTGCTGGCGGCCGCGCAGGCCGCGGGCTGCGTACGTTCCGATGTGGCCGCCAAGGACGTGAAGACCCTGCTTGTCGGGCTCCAGGCGATGCAGCGCTACCGCGGCGACGACGCCGAGCTGGTCTTCCGGATCGTCCTGGACGGCCTGGCGTCTTCGCCGGGACAATTCCCGGCCGGTTCCAGGGATTGCTTATCCCGCTAGACGTCCGGATCGCGGTATGGTGCGACGTCATGCTGGCTGATATGGCTCGGCGCCGTCGCGACCACGCGGAGGACGACCTGTACACGCGTGATGTTGCCCGACGGCGGGAGTGGGCGTGACCAGCCGGGTGCCCAGGCTCAAGCACGAGTGGATCGTCGAGCAGTTGGCCAAGGAGATCCAGACCGGCCGGCTGGCCCACGGCGACCAGCTGCCCGGCGAGAACGCCTTGGCAGCCAGGTTCAGCGTCAGCCGCAACACCGTCCGCCAAGCCCTGACCGAACTGGGCAACCAGGGCCTGATCGCCACCCACTCGGGCAAAGGCTCGTTCGTCACCTTCGACGACCGGACGATCGACGACCGTCTCGGCTGGACGCGGGCCCTGGTCGACCAGGGCGTCCGCACGGCAGTCGTGCGCCTCGAACTCGTCGAGGAACAGGAACTGGCCGAGCGCCTGGGCCTGGAATCGGCCGAACTGGTCGCCGTGGACCGCGTCCGTTCCATTGTGGATGGATCGCCGATCTCCTTCGAACGAAGCAGAATCCCGGCCATCGGGACATTGCGCGCACTACCCGAGCGTGGCCTGGCAGGCTCGCTGTACGACGAACTGCGCGCCGCGGGCCTGGTACCCGAAGCGGGGGAGGAATGGGCCGAGCTGGCACGCCTGTCACAGGCCGAGGCCGAACTGCTCGGCCGTCCTGCGGGAGAACGGTTCCTGCGCACACGCCGGCTGAGCCGTGACGTCAAGGGCCAGTTCGTGGAGCACGCGGAATGCCTGCTCGACCCCGACCGGTTCCGGCTGCACCTGACCTTCGGAAGCTAGATGGCCGCGCCGACCAGGTGGCCGATGCCGTAGGTCGCGGCCATCGCGATGATGCCGCCGGCGACATTCCGTGCGATGGCAGGAAGTCTGGGTGCCCCGCCGAGGCGTGCGCTGACCGACCCTGTCAACGCCAGTGCCAGCACGGCGACCGCGACCGTGAGGGAAACCCTGAGGTCGCCGGTCGGAATCATGAACGCCAGCAACGGCAACAACGAGCCGACGGTGAACGCGACAAAACTCGCGAACGCGGCCTGCCACGGGCTGGTCAGCCCGTCCGGGTCGATCTTCAGCTCGGCCTCGGCGTGGGCGGCAAGCGCGTCCTTGGCGGTCAGCTGCTCGGCCACCTCGCGCGCCAGCTCTGGCGACAGGCCCTTCTCCTCGTAGATCTCGGCAAGCTCCTGCAGCTCGAACTGCGGCATCTCCTTGAGCTCGCGGCGCTCCTGGTCCAGCAGCGCCTCCTCGGCGTCACGCTGGCTGGACACCGAGACGTACTCGCCCGCGGCCATCGACATGGCGCCCGCGAACATCCCCGCGAAGCCCGCGGTGACGATCTGCGGCACCGAAGTGGTCGCACCGGCGACACCGAGCACAAGGCTTGCCGTCGACACCACGCCGTCGTTCGCGCCGAGCACACCGGCTCGCAGCCAGTTGAGCCGCGCGCCGGTGTCCTCGTGCGGCTCGTGGTGGAGAGGCTCGGTCGTCACATGCTGAGCGTAGGGCAGCGACAGCCGATCAGCCTCTTGCGAAGTGATGTTGCCGCCTCATACGCTGCGTATCGCTGTAAACCGTCTGTTGTGTCGGTCTGGTGCGCGATTCACGGCCCAGTTCAGCGCCGCCATTAGCCGAAAGGGCACCTGCATGTCCAAAAATGCGGGCAAGATGATGCGGGCGCTGGTGATATTAGGCCTGTTGCTGGGTGTCATTCTCGTGCCGGCGCCGAGAAACGCCGAGGCCGCGCCGCAGTTCAACGTGATAGCGTTCTACCACGGCACGTTCGACACCGGGCATATCGCGTTCGTGCGCGAGGCGAATCCCTGGTTCACCTCCGCGGCCGCGCAGAACAATTTCTCCTACACCGGGAGTACGAACTGGGATCTGCTCAACGATATCAGCCCATCGCGGTACCAGGTCGTGATGTTCCTGGACGACCTGCCGTCGAGTGCGTCGCAACGAGCCGGTTTCCAGCGGTATATGGAAAACGGCGGCGGGTTCTTCGGGTTCCACGTCTCGGCGTTCACCCAGAACGCGTCGGGCTGGCCGTGGTACCACAACACGTTCCTCGGCAGCGGCAATTTCCGGAACAACACCTGGGGCCCGACGACGGCCGTGCTGCAGACCGAGAATCGCACGCACCCGGCCACCAAGCGGTTGCCCGCCACGTTCACCTCGTCGGTCAGCGAGTGGTACAGCTGGAACAACGACCTGCGCACCAACCCCAGCATCAGCATCCTGGCCTCGGTGCACCCGTCGAGCTTCCCGCTGGGCACGGACCCGGCCCAGTCGTGGCGCAGCGGTTACTACCCGATCATGTGGACCAACAAGAACTTCAAGATGGTCTACGCCAACTTCGGCCACAACGCGGTCAACGGCAGCGGCCAGGGCACCTCGTCCACCTTCGCCAGCCCGAGCCAGAACGACTTCATCGTCGACACCCTGCTGTGGCTGGGCGGCGGCACCATCCCGCCGCCGGGCCCGATCCCGCCGAACCAGTGGTTCTCGGTGATCAACAAGGGCACCTCGAAGTGCGTCGACGCCCGGAGCGCGGCCACGGCCGACGGTACCGCGATCCAGCAGTACACCTGCAACGGCAGCAATGCCCAGCAGTATCAGTTCCAGTCCACGAGCGGTGGTTTCCTGCGAATCAACAATCGCAACAACCCGGCTCAGGTCATTGATGTCGCCAATGTTTCCGCGGCGGACAATGCCGTGCTGCAGCTGTGGGCTTACGGTGGCGGGAACAACCAGCAATGGCAGGCGGTCACCGAGGATGGCGGCTATTTTCGTTTTGTCAGCAGGCATAGCGCGAAATGCCTGACAGTGCCTGGTGGATCGACTGCCGACAGTGTTCAGCTGGTTCAGCTGGCCTGTAATGGAAGTGCGGCGCAGTCTTTCCGTCTCAACCAGTTGGGCTAGCGATTTCTCGTGAGTACTTCGCCGCGTCGCCGCTCGGCGAAGTACTCACGAGATCTCGGCCGGCGTCCCGCGCTAGAGTTCTCGCGTGGCCTGTTTGTTCTGTGAGATCCTCGCTGGCGGGAAACCCGCGTCCATCGTGACCACCGATCCGGCCGGAACGGCCTTTTTGGACATCAGGCCGGTGTTCAAGGGGCACACGCTGGTCGTGCCGCCCACGCACATCGAGACGCTCGCCGACCTGCCCGCCAGTGACCTCGCCGGGTTTTTCGGGTTCGTGCAGCGGATCGCGGTCGCGGTGCAGGAGGGGCTCGGCGCACAGGGCACGTTCGTCGCGATGAACAACGTCGTCAGCCAGAGCGTCCCGCACCTGCATGTGCACGTCGTCCCGCGGACCAAAGGCGACGGCCTGCGCGGCTTCTTCTGGCCGCGGACCAAGTACGCCTCCAGCGAGGAAGCGGAGTCGTACGCCGCCGACATCCGGGCAAAGATGTGACCATGCCGATCGACCTGAACGACCAGCCCCGCATCGCGCTCGGCCACTGGCCGACCCCGCTGGAGGACTGCCCGAGGCTGAGCGAAGCCCTGGGCGGGCCGCGGATCCTGGTCAAGCGCGACGACGTCAACGGACTCGGCGCGGGCGGCAACAAGCTGCGAAAACTGGAGTTCCTCCTGGGCGCCGCGCTCGCGGACGGCGCCGACACGATCATCACGTTCGGCGCCGTGCAGACCAACCACGGCAGGCAGACGGCCGCCGCGTGCGCCCGGCTCGGACTGCGGTGTGAGCTGGTGCTGACCAAGGCCGTGCCGATGTCCGGCGCCGCCTACGAGCAGTCCGGCAATATCCTGCTCGACGGGCTGTACGGCGCGAACGTGCACCTTTGTGCGGACGGTGACGAATCGGTCGCGGCGTACGAACGGATTGTCGAAACCGCCGCCGCCGAAGGCCGGAAAACCGCGACTTTGCCCGTCGGCGGATCCAACGCGGTCGGCGTGCTCGGATATGTCGCCGCGGTCGCCGAACTGCGCGCGCAACTGGGCGACCTGCATGTCGACCGGATTGTGGTGGCCGTCGGAAGTGCGGGCACCGCGGCCGGGCTCGCGGCCGGAATCAGCCTGTCGGACTGGCCCGTTCAGCTGAATGGCGCTTGCATCTCACACACAGTGGCGGAATCCGAAGCCGATATCCGCAGGCTTGTGGACGAGACCGGCGCCCTGCTGGGCACACCGATTGCGAATCTCGGCCATGTCCTGCTCGACGACAGCGCGGTCGGGCCAGGTTACGGCGTACCGACTCCGCAGATGTGGGACGCGCTGCGGCTGTTCGCGCGGACCGAGGGAATCACCCTCGATCCGGTCTATTCCGGTAAGGCTGCGGCATCCCTGGTCGAGGCTGTTGGCACGGGCGCGATAGGCGCTGACGAAACCATAGTGTTCGTGCATACCGGTGGCCTGCCCGGACTGTTCGCCTATGCTCCGGAATTGGTTCGTTTGAGCGAAATCCCCGAGTAGGTATCCCGTTGGGCCGCGTGGCACGGGAATATGGGTGCCGGGTGGGGCTGACGAAAGGCAGGTCCCATGGGGCACAGTGACCGTACCCGGCTGGCCTTGCTCGCCGGTGTGCTGACGACTATTGCCGTACTGACGCTGAGTGTGCTGGTGACCGGGCCGATCTGGCTCTGGATCGCGATCATGATCGGGGCTAACGGAATTGCTGTTCTGGTAAGCGTGCAGGTAGTCCACCGCCGGGAACAAGCGGAGTTACGCAAACAGATGCGCGAACAACGAACCAAACCCGCCGAACAGTCCACGTCCTGCTCATCATCCGAGTCGGCCGCCGCAGAGCCTGAAGCGCCCGCACACGTGCAGTACCCGGTCTCCGCCGTGCCACTGCCAAGCTCCGAAGTAGACTATCGCTTCCTGTTCTCCGGCACCATTTGCTGGCGGCAGACCAGTCCCACCGCGGCAGTCCCGCACGCCAGCCCCGGAGACCTGGCCGTGAACTGGATCCTCGGCCGCGCCCGGGAACTGACCCTGATGGAGAAGCCGGAAGACTACCGAGTAGTGCAACACCGGCTCGCCGTGGCCCTGGGAACCGCATTGGCCGAACCCTACGGCCAGGTCATAGCGTGGGCAGTCGACGTTTCCCTGGCGGTTTCCGACGAGGACGCCCGCCGCCTGGACCGATTGGCCGAACTCCGCAAACACGAACGAATGTGGGAACAGGAACGGCGGATGGAAATCAGCATGCGCCGATACCTCAGCGAGGACGTCCTCAAGGACACAGGCAGCGCAGTCGTCTGGTGGCTGGCCCGCCACACAGACCAGATAGAGGAAAGCGTCCAGATGATAGGCGCCCTGGCCCAACTGACCGCGGCCGCCAACAGCAAGGACATCCCCGCCCCCGAACTCCTGCGAGCCATCCAGGCCGCCGAACCCAACGGCAGACACATCGGCGGCAACCCAGCCGCCTAGCTCTTGAATCGCCGCAAGTCCGATCGCCCGTGTCCGCCCTGCTCCGGCAGCCCTCGTCCAGCCCTGCTCCGATCGCCCGTATCCAGTCCCAAGCCCGATGGCCGTATCCAGCCCCAACCGTACGAACGGCTCCAGTCGCAAATCCGGTTATCCACAGGCTGTCCCTTCCCCCTTGTTGATCATGCTCCCCTGATGGACTGGAGCAGGGACGCCCCCCGGTGGCGGGTGGGGGCATGTCTTTTTCTTTGGGGTAGGGGTTTTCGTTACGGTCGTGTGTGAGCTTTGGGTGGGTTTCTTTCGTCGCAAGGGTTTGCTTGGCGGGGATTCCTTTGTGGTGCGTGGTGATTGGTGAGTCTTCGGCTGGTGTTTTTGCTGTGGTTGTTTGCAAGACATGCCCTCGCCGGGCGGCAAACCTCCCTCGGATGAGGACGGAAGGGCGGTTCGCGTCCCCACCCTCGGTCGGCCTGCCCAAGGGTGACCACACGAGCCCAGAGCACCGCCGGCGCCCCACATCGCCAGGCTTTTCGCTGAGAGGTGGTTTTAGTTTGGGGTTGGGTTTCGTTGCGGGGCGCCGGGTTTGGGCTGGTCGCCGTTGTTTGCGGTGCCCTGGACTCGTGTGGTGAGGCTTCGCCCAGGCCGACCGAGGGTGAGGACACTCAGGACACACCTCTGGTGCGCTGACGCGCTTTTTCTTTGCTGGGGCTCGGTAACCGGGGCTGGGTTCGCGACCGGGGCGCTAACCGGGCCCGCCAGATCTCCAGCTTGGTAGCCGGGGCTCTTCGCGTCCGGGGCGCGGGCCGGGCTCGCTACACCTTCTGCTTGGGGCACTTGCTTGGCACGGCAGACCGGCTTCAGGCTGGGCGCTGTTCAGGGGTGGTGGTCGAGTTCGGGGGCGGGGGCCTTGCAGAGGAGGCCTTCGAGGACGAGGGTGGCCAGGGTTTCGGCTGCTTCTGGGTCTGTTGTGGGTTGGGGGGAGCAGTGGGAGAGGCGTTTTGTTATGGGGGATTGGGTGAGGGTGATGGCGGGGCCTGTGATGGCGAGGAACAGTAGGTGTGGGGGTGCTGGGCGCATTCGGCCTGCGGCCATCAGCCGGTGGAGGGTGGGTTCGAGGGCCGCCAGGAGTGGGCCGAGGTAGTTGGCGTAGAGGAAGTCGATGCGTTCGGATTCGCGGTTCGACTCGTCGGCCATCAGACGGTTTATCTCCGGGCTGCCGGCGGCTGAGCGGTAGAAGGCGCGCACGACCGCGGCCAGTCTGCAGCTGTCGTCCATTTCCGCGGCGACCAGTTCGTCGAGATCTGTTCTTGTCCGGGCCAGGGCGTGGGTCACTGTGGCTTGCCAGAAGGCCGCTTTGGAGCCGTAGCGGTCGTTGATGAAGTTGTGGCTTACGTCCAGTCTTTTCGCCAGTTCGCGGACTGAGGCTCCGTCGTAGCCGAGTTCGGCGAAGGCCTGCAGGCCGAGCCGCAGGATCACGTCCTCGTCGGGCACGGCCGGCTCGCCGGCCACGCGCCGGCCCGGGCGGCGTCGGGGACAGTTGCGCACACCCGACAGCGTACTGGGCTTGACGAGTGTCAGAATGACTCTATTCTGACACCTATCAGATAGCTGGGAGTGGCGATGAACGTGCTGTTGTGGATCGTGCAGGGCCTGCTGGCCGCGGCCTACCTGGCCGGTGGCGCGACCAAGGTGAGTCAGCCGCGGGAGAAACTCGCCAAGAACATGGCGTGGGTGGAGGATTTCTCGCCGGGTGCCGTCAAGGGTATCGGTGCCGTTGAGGTGCTCGGTGCGATTGGTTTGATCCTGCCTTGGGCTACGGGAATTGCCGAAGTGCTCACGCCGCTCGCCGCTGCCGGACTCGCTGTCGTGCAAATACTGGCCGGTGTCGTGCATGTTCGCCGCAAGGAGGGCAAGTTGTTGCCGGTCAACGGAGTTCTGTTCCTGCTGGCCGCGTTCGTCGCGATCGGACGCTTTGCCGGGTGAATGGGAACTGACCGTTCGGATATGTCCGTGAACACCCGGTAGTGTGATCGCGAACACTCTGGTTGATTCGGCGGAAGTATCGATAGGATTTGTCCGTCTTGCCCACTTACTTGGGGTTTTGTGGGCTGTTGAAACCATTCTTTGGGGGATTTCTCCGTGACTGACTCGACCCCGTCTGCCGGCAAGCTCGACGCGGGCCTGCTCAGAGTCGCCGCCGTGGTGATCATCGGCGCCGTGATGGCGATCCTGGACACCACGGTCGTCAACGTCGCCCTTCCGGTGCTCACCCTGGAGTTCCACACCTCGTTCGACACGATCCAGTGGATCGCCACCGGCTACATGCTGGCCCTGGCCACCGTCATCCCGGTGACCGGCTGGGCGTCCGACCGGTTCGGCACCAAACGGCTGTACATGATGGCCATCGTGCTGTTTCTGGCCGGCTCGGTGCTCGCGGGCATGGCCTGGAACATCGAATCGCTGATCATCTTCCGGGTGCTGCAGGGCCTCGGCGGCGGCATGCTGATGCCGGCCGGGATGACGATCCTGACCAAGGCGGCTGGTCCCGAGCGGGTCGGCCGCGTGATGTCGGTGCTGGGCGTGCCGATGCTGCTCGGCCCGATCGGCGGCCCGATCCTGGGCGGCTGGCTGGTCGACGAGGTCAGCTGGCGCTGGATCTTCTACATCAACGTGCCGATCGGTGTGGTCGCGCTGGTGCTGGCGTGGCGGCTGCTGCCGGCCGACGACCCGCAGCCGGCCGAGCGGTTCGACTTCCTGGGCATGCTGATGCTCTCGCCCGGCCTGGCCGCGCTGATCTTCGGCGTGTCCAAGATCCCGGGTGCGGGCGGGATCAGCGCCACCGACGTGTGGCTGCCCATCGTCGCGGGCGTCGTGCTGATCGCCGGCTTCATCGTGCGCGCGACCAAGATCGCCAACCCGCTGATCGACCTCAGCCTGTTCGGCAACCGTGAGTTCTCCATATCGGTGCTGGCCACGGCGTTCTTCGCGATGTCGTTCTTCGGCGCGATGCTGCTGTTCCCGGCGTACTTCTCGATGGTGCACGGCGAGCCGGCGCTGCAGTCGGGCCTGCTGCTGGCCCCGCAGGGGATCGGCGCGATGATCACCATGCCGATCGCGGGCATGCTGGCCGACAAGATCGGCGTACGCAAGGTCGTGCTGCCCGGTCTGGCGCTGATCATCGCAGGCATGCTGGTGTTCACGCAGGTCGAGGCGGACACGCCGTACTGGCAGCTGCTCGGTGCGCTGGGCGTGCTCGGCCTGGGCATGGGCGCGACGATGATGCCGATCATGTCGGCCGCGCTGCGGACGCTGACCAACCGGACTGTCGCCCGCGCGACGACGTCGATGAACATCGTCCAGCAGACGGCGGGTGCGATCGGCGGCGCGATCATGTCGATCATCCTGGCCGGGCTGCTGGCCGGTCAGTTCGGCGTGCCGACCGCGCAGGGCCAGGTCGCGGCCAGTGCGGCGCTGATGAACCCGCAGACGCACAACCAGGCCGCCGTGCTGGTCGCGGACTCGTTCGCGTCGACGTTCCTCTGGGCGCTGATCCTTGTCGCCGTGTGTGTCGTGCCCGCTTTGTTCTTGCCTGGCGCCCGCCAGCAGGTATCGTCTGCCCCGTCGGGGGACGGCGATCAAGAAGACGAGAACAAGGACGCCAAACCGGTCATGCTCGGACACTGACGTCCGCAACGCATGCTCAGGCCGGATATTCGCTGCCCCGAGCACGTGGCCTGTGATATCTCCGGACTGGCGGAGGTGTCCGACCAGAGGGAGTGCCTGGGATGTCGCGGATCGGGCTCGGCCTGGTGGCTTGCCTTGTCGTGCTGAGCGCGTGCGGGAAACCGCAGACCATCAGCATGTCGAGCCCACCGCCGAGCCCGAGCCGGCTGGCCCCGGAAATAGCCCTGCCGGTGGAAATCGCCCAGTACGTGCAGGTACCGTGCACGATGCTCAAGCCGGGCCAGGCGGTGACCAAGGAGCTGTCCGAGGGCTTCAACGACGGTCCCAAGTGCACGTGGAGCGCGAAGACCCCGCAGCAGCCGGAGCTGACCGCGACCGTCGATCTCACGTCGGGCGGGCTGGAAGGCCTGTACCGTAAGCGTTCCCGGTTGCCATATTTCGAGCCGACGGATGTCCAGGGTTACCCGGCCGTCCGGTACGACCCGGAGCGCACCGTGCCTGACCAAGGCCGGTGCACGGTCAGTGTCGGCCTGTCGGAGACCGCGCTGCTGACGGTCACCTCACGGATCGCCGACCCCAAGACGTTGAACTATCCGGTGCCCTGCCCTGACGCGGATCTGCTCGCCGGCGCGATCGTCACGGACATAACCAGGGGCTGAGTGCCTGTTTGAGGATCGCCCATTCCGGCAACCATGTCTGATATGGGCTTACTCGACCGGATCGACGACTGGCTCGGCGACGGGCTGGAACGGCTGCTGTGCTCCCACCACGCCCACCGGCTGCGAAAACTCGGGTGGGGCGAGGTCCTGGACGAGCCGGCACATGGCTGGTTCTCGCCACATGCCCCGATCCGCCACGGCTGCCGCCTGGAAGTCCTGATCGACGGTGAGCAGGCGCTGCCGGCGATGGTGGCGGCCATCCAGGGCGCCCGTTCGCACGTCTACATCGCCGGCTGGCATTCCAGTCCCGACTTCAAACCGACCCGGGAACCCGGCGCGCAGCCGTTGCGGGACCTGCTCGCGGAGGTCTCACAGCGGGTACCGGTCCGGGTGCTGTTGTGGGCCGGGCCGCCTGTGCCCGCATTCCAGCCGACGCGGGCACGGGCGCGTAAGGCGTGCGAGGAGTTCATGCGCGACAGCCAGGTCCGGTGCGTGCTCGACTCCCGCGAACGAACCCTGCACTGCCATCACGAAAAGCTCGTCATCGTGGACGACGAGGTCGCATTCGTGGGCGGGATGGACTTCACCGCGATGGAGGGCGACCGGCATGACAGCCCGCAACATCCCGCTGATCGGCCCATAGGATGGCATGATCTGACGACGAAAGCCCATGGCCCGGTCGTCGCCGACGTCACCCGGCACTTCGTACGGCGCTGGCGCGAAGTGGCAGGCGAGGATCTGCCGAAGGTCAAGACGCCTGGCCCGGCCGGTGACCACACTGTCCAATTCGTACGGACGGTGCCGGAGCGGACCTATGAGTTCGCGCCGTCCGGTGAGTTCACCGTCCTGGACACGTACATGCGTGCGTTGAGATCGGCCGAGCGCCTGGTGTACCTGGAGAACCAGTTCCTCTGGTCGCCCGAGATCACCGAGGTGCTGATCGGCAAACTGCGTGAGCCTCCTGATGATCGTTTCAGGCTTGTGCTTGTGTTGCCGCGTAAGCCGAGCAACGGTGCCGATACGACTCGTGGGCAGCTCGGCAGGCTGGTCGACGCCGATGACGGCGCTGGTCGGCTGCTCGCTGTCACGCTTACCTCGCATGACGGCGACAACGCGGTTCCAGTGTATGTGCATGCCAAGCTTGGCATCGTGGACGACAAATGGATGACCATCGGCTCCGCGAACCTCAACGAGCATTCCCTGTTCAACGACACCGAGGCCAATCTCGTCGTCACGGATGCCGCGTTGATCAAGCAGACCAGGCTCCGGCTCTGGGCCGAACACCTGCAGCGCTCAGTATCCGAAGTGGACGATGAGCCCGACAAGGTGATCGACCAGCTCTGGCGTCCACTCGCCGAAGGCGCACAACCTCACCGGATAGCGTTGCTGCCAGGCGTGTCCCGGCGGGCGGAACGGCTGGAAGGCCCGTTGCGCGGCTTGCTGGTGGACGGCTAGGCCAGGGAATCCTTGTGCTCAGGCCGTGCTCACCGGGGCCTGCGAATATCGGCAAGTAAAAGGCCACTGCGCGGTTTGGGCGTGAAATAGGTGGCTTTTCTCGGCATTCTTTCGCCCGCGCCATGCACCGCGAGGACGTCGGCCAGCGGCACCGGAGCGATCAACAGCACCGCGTCGGCGTCGGGCCGTGGCGTCCGTACACCAGGCAACGGTCGTACGTGGGGACCGGCCGGATCGAGGCCAAGCGCGCCTTCGATCATGAGCTGCTCCACGAGCCGGTGATCGATGTCGCGGCCGGATCGGGGCAGCCGCACGCGCAAAGCCTTGTCCCCGGCCAGGACGACGACTGTGCCGGGGACCGCAGGCGGTGTCCGGTCCTGCGCCGGGGCGACCTCGAGGCCGGCCTGCTGCCAGCGCTGGGCCAGGTCGTCGATGGTCAGCCCGGTGCCGGTGAGCACGCGGTTGATCGGGCCGATGCGCAGTTGCGGGCCGCCGGTGATCAGCGCGAGCAACGAACCACGGCCGGCCAGCCCGGCGGCGGCCACCCGGTGGTTGCCGTCGGCGACCAGCAGGGACTGGCCGCAGGCCGCGGCCAGGACGGCTTTCTGCACCTCGCCCCTGCCCACCAGCCACATCCGGTTACGGTGGCCGTCGCCGGTCATGGAAATGGTCGGTTCACCCAGTTCGGCGACGGCCTGCAGCAGCAGTTCGGTGAACAGATCACCACCCGTTGCCGGCACCAGCATCGCCGCACTCGTCGCGCAGCCGAGGCCACTGAGCATGGCCGCCCGCTCGGCCACCACATCCGGGTAGACCTCTTCGGTGTGGCGCACGAACGTCAGGCCTTCGGCGTTGACAGCCGCGGGATCGACGATGCACAACACGCCCAGCGCGGACCCTTCCGGGCCGTCGCCCCAGGACAACGCGACGACATCGTTGACCGGCCGATAGTGCCTGGCGCGCAACTCGTTCAGCGCAGTCCGGCCGATCGGCAGCGCCTCGGGCAACGACAGGTTGCGCGCGAGGGCCACGGGTGTCCGATGTGGATGCTGAGCCGCGAGCAACGTCGCCTCGGCCGCACCGGGCCGGGCCAGGGCCGCGGTGATCTGGTCGGGTTCGGCGAACTCGTCGACATCAGGGCCGGGGACGGTGTCCCGCACGACCCATCCAGTCCTGATCCGGCCGACCCAGCTCTTCATCGTCCGGCCAGATTACTCGCCGAGTGGGCACCATCCGCGCAACTACGCACGCGACGCGACCGGTTTTGTCAGACCCCTGAGGTACTACTTCTCGCATGAAGCTTGGAGGTTGTTGATGCCGTTCGCCGACGAGATGCTCAGTACCGAGATCCCTGCCGCACTGGCGAAATGCCTGGCCGGGCCCGGCCGCAGGTTCGCGAAGGTCAAGGCCCTGGACCTGGCCGGGCTGAGCCTGCGCGAGCGGGTGGATCTGGTGCGGGAGGCGCTGCTGGCCGAGGTCACGGGTTATCCCGAGCTCGACCAGTTGATCCGGGAGGGCCTGGCGAAGCCGGAGTTCACCGGCTGGATGATCTGGCCGGTGACCGAGGCTGTGTCGGTATCCGCGGTGGCCGATGGCAGCGCGAAGGCGTTCCGCTCGGCAATGGCGCTGCTGGCCGAGCTCACCAAGCGGCTCACGGCCGAGTTCGGGATCCGCGCGTTGCTCGAGGCCGACCTGGAGAATGCGTTGCCGATCGTGCTCAAGTGGACAAAGAACCCGGATGAGCACGTCCGGCGGCTGGCGTCGGAAGGCACCCGGCCGTTTCTGCCGTGGGCCAAGCGTGTCCAGGCGATCGTGGCGCGGCCGGAGTCGACCGTCGCCATTCTCGACGCGCTCCACCAAGACGAATCGGCCTATGTCCGGCGTTCGGTGGCCAATCACCTCAATGACATCAGCAAGGCCGACCCGGACCTCGCGGTACGGATCGCCACCCGGTGGTCGGCCGATCCGGCAACCAGGCAGTTGGTCCGGCACGGCCTGCGCACGCTGGTCAAGAAGGGCCACCCGGGTGCCCTGGCCCTGCTGGGATTCGCCCCACCGGCCGGGATCAGGCTCGCCGGCCCGCGGTTGGGTGTGGACGTCGTGCGAATCGGTGGCGAATTGTCCTTTTCGCTGACTGTGCACAACGAGGGCGCCGGCCCGGCGAATCTCGTGATCGACTATGTGATGCACCACCGTAAGGCCAACGGTTCGCAGACCCCGAAGGTGTTCAAGCTCGTCACGAGGGAACTGGCCGCGGGACAGCAGGTCACCATCGACCGCAACCACTCGTTCCGCCTGATCACCACCCGCGTCTACCACCCTGGCACCCACGCGCTGGAGATCCAGATCAACGGCGAGTCGTTCGGCCGTGCCGAGTTCGAGCTGACATGAAAATCGGATGCCACGCGCGGCGAGGGTTGTTACCGTGACGGCTTCCCGCCTACCAGGAGGTCCCATGCGCCGAGTGTCGACAGGCCCCATCCACTGTCGCCCGCTCGTATGCAAGGACCTGGATGCGCAAGCTCAATCTCGGCATTGTCGCGCACGTCGACGCCGGTAAGACCAGCCTCACCGAACGCCTGCTCTTCGACGCCGGAGCCATCGACCGGCTCGGCTCGGTCGACGACGGCAGTACCCAGACCGACGGCATGGATCTGGAACGCCGCCGTGGCATCACCATTCGTTCGGCCGTGGCCGCGTTCACCACGGCCGGCCACGAGATACACCTGATCGACACGCCTGGCCACGCCGATTTCGTGGCCGAAGTCGAACGCGCCCTCGGCGTGCTCGACGGCGCGGTGCTCGTACTGTCGGCTGTGGAGGGTGTGCAGGCGCACACCCGGGTGCTCATGCGGACCCTGAAATCCCTTGCCGTGCCGACGATCCTGTTCGTCAACAAGATCGACCGGCGCGGCGCCCGGGACACCGGGCTGATGGCCGACATCCGTCGCCTGCTCAGCCCGCACGCTGTCGCCTTGACCTGGCCGTCGGACATCGGCACTCGCGAGGCGTCCGTGGCCGATGCCAAGCCGGATCTGGCGGAGGTGCTGGCCGAACACAGCGACGAGGTCTTGGAGTCCTATCTGGACGGAGTCGGCCAGGGCCTGCTGACTGCCGAGCTTGTCCGTCAGACCGGCCAGGCCTTGGTACACCCGGTGTTCTTCGGCTCGGCCATCACCGGCGCGGGGATCGACGCGTTGCGACGAGGCATTGTGGACCTTTTGCCTGCCACCGATCCGGACGACCCGAAGCGGGCAGAACCGTTGGACGGCACCGTATTCGCCGTCGAACGAGACCGGACAGGGCGCAGATATGCGGTCGCGAGGCTGTTCTCGGGCTCGTTGGCCGCCCGCGAGCCGATCACCTCGGGCACCCACGAAGGCCGGGCCACCAGCGTCCTCGACGTCCACGGCCGGGAAACCCGGGTCAAAGCGGGAGGAATCGCGCGTATCGGCGGCGTGCCTGCGTTGAAGGTGGGCGACCGGCTCGGTTCCGCCGCTAACCCGCCGATCCCGGCCCGGTTCCGGCCGCCCACCCTGGAAACCGTGGTCACATCCGAGTCCCCGGCGCTGTTCGACGGCCTGACCCAGCTCGCCGACCAGGACCCGTTGATCAACGTCCGCCGGGGACCGGACCCCGGCAGTCTCATCGTCTCGCTGTACGGCGAGGTGCAACGTGAAGTGATCGCGGCTCGTCTCGCCGAGGAATTCGGTGTGCCTACGGAGTTCTCGGCGCCTCGCGTGGTCTGCGTGGAGCGTGTTTGCGAATCCGGCGCTGCCGTCACTCGTATGGGCGAAACCCTGTTCGTCGCGACGATCGGTCTGCGGGTCGAGCCTGGTCCGCCGGATTCGGGCGTGCGGTTCGAGCTGGAGGCGGAGCGAGGGTCATTGCCTGCCGCGTTCCTCACGGCGATCGAGGACACTGTGCACCTGACGCTGCGTGACGGGTTGCACGGGTGGCAGGTCGTGGACTGTGTTGTCACGTTGACCCACACCGGCTACTCCAGCCCGGTCAGCGTCGCCGCGGACTTCAGGAACCTCACCCCGCTGGTCCTGGCGGACGCGTTGGGCAAGGCAGGCACGACGGTGTGCGAACCGTGGGACCGGGTGGAGCTGGACATACCTGATGAATCGGTCAGCCCGGTGCTGTCTTTGCTGGTCCAGTGCGATGCGGTGCCGGACATGCCCGTAATTCGCGGCGGTTCCGCGATGATCGAGGGCGTTGTCCCGTCCGCGCGGCTGCGGGAGGTCGAGCGCGCACTGCCGGGTTTGACTGGCGGTTACGGCGTCCTGGTGGCTAGGTTCGCCGGTTACCGGGAAACGCGGTCGTAACGACCGGACCGTAGCCTCCCGGAAACGTCCGCCGAGGGAGCCGGGATGCCAAGAAACCGATCGGTGCTGATCGCGCGGCTGGTCAGTGCGCAGCCCGGCAGCTCGCAGGCGGCCATCCTGGCCGAGCTGCGCCGCTGCCTGCTGGACGGCGGCGTGCCGCCGGGGTCGGCGATCCCGCTGGACGAGGTGGCCGCGGTGTTCGGGGTCAGCCGGATCCCGGTCCGCGAGTCGCTCAAGACGCTGATCGGGGAAGGGCTGGTCGAGCACCGCCCCAACCTCGGATACACGGTCGCGAAGCTGACCGCTGCCGAACTGCACGAGATGTACCTCGTGCGCGGTGTGCTGGAGACAGCCGCACTGACGGCAGCGGTCACCACCGCCGGACCGGTGGACGACAACAGCGCTCGCGAGGCGTACGCGGCCCTGCAGCAGGCGGTGATCGACAGGGACGGGCGGGCATATCACCGCGAGAGCCGCAGTTTCCACATGGCGCTGGTGCAGCCGTGCGGGATGCGGCGTTTGCTCGGCATGTTCGAGTCCGCCTGGAACATCACCGAGCCGACCCAGCCGATGACGCACGTCCCCGAAGCCGACCGGGAAGTCCTGCACCGCGACCACGACAAGATGCTGGCCGCGTTCATCGCCAGGGACAGCGTGGCCTTACTCGATGTGGCTCGTGAGCATCATGAGCGGCTACGGGCATCGCTGCTCACCGTGCCCCAGCACACCGGACTGTTCGCCGAGCCCGGGGAAGATATACGATTCCGTTGACAGTGGCGTAACAAACCGCTCCTAGGTTGACTGGAACCTCAGTTTAGGAGCGCCGCCATGACTGATCTCGCTGTAGCGGTGGACAAACCGGCATACGACCCCAAGCTTACCAACGACGATCTTGCGCCGTTGGCGAAGCAGACGTGGGGCTCGTACAACATCTTCGCGTTCTGGATGTCCGATGTGCACAGTGTCGGCGGGTACGTCACCGCGGGCAGCCTGTTCATGCTCGGACTGAGCAGCTGGCAAGTGCTGGTGGCGTTGCTCGTGGGCATCAGCATCGTCTACGCGTTCTGCAACCTGGTCGCCAAACCGAGCCAGATCACGGGCGTGCCGTACCCGGTGATCTGCCGCAGCGTGTTCGGGGTGCTCGGCGCCAACATCCCGGCGATCATCCGTGGGCTGATCGCGGTGGCGTGGTACGGAATCCAGACCTATCTGGCGTCCGCCGCGCTGAATGTCGTGCTGCTCAAGCTTTTCCCGGGCCTGATGCCGTACGCGGACGTCAGCCGGTACGGCTTCCTCGGGTTGTCGCTGCTCGGCTGGTTCTCTTTCGCGGTGCTGTGGGTGTTGCAGGCGTTGGTGTTCTGGACCGGGATGGAGACCATCCGCCGGTTCATCGACTTCTGCGGGCCCGCGGTGTACGTGGTGATGTTCCTGCTGGCCGGCTACCTGATCTCCAAGGCAGGCTGGGGCGCCATCGACCTGAGTCTCGGCGACGTCAAGTTCACCGGCTGGGACGCCCTGCCGGTGATGCTCGGCGCGATCGCGCTCGTGGTCTCGTACTTCTCCGGCCCGATGCTCAACTTCGGCGACTTCTCCCGCTACGGCAAGTCCTTCGCGGCGGTCAGACGCGGCAACCTGCTGGGCCTGCCGCTGAACTTCCTGGTGTTCTCCATCCTGGTTGTGGTCACCGCGTCGCTGACGATCCCGGTCTTCGGCGAACTGATCACCGACCCGGTGGCCACCGTGGCCAGGATCGACAGCACATTCGCGATCGTGCTGGGCGCGTTGACGTTCAGCGTGGCCACCATCGGCATCAACATCGTCGCCAACTTCATCTCGCCGGCGTTCGACTTCTCCAACGTCAGTCCACAACGGATCAGCTGGCGGGCAGGCGGCATGATCGCGGCGGTCGGCTCGGTGCTGATCACGCCCTGGAACCTGTACAACAGCCCGGATGTCATCCACTACACCCTGGAGACGCTGGGTGCCTTCATCGGCCCGCTGTTCGGCGTCCTGATCGCCGGGTACTACCTGATCGCGCGTCAGAAGGTCGATGTGGACGCTCTCTTTACGCTGTCTTCGACCGGAAAGTACTGGTATCGCAACGGATACAACCCGCGAGCGATCATCGCGACGGCTGTTGGTGCTGCGGTGGCGATGGTGCCGGTGTTGTGGACCGACGGGCCGGGAATGAAGACCACTGCGCAGTACACTTGGTTCATCGGGATGGTGCTGGGTTTTGTGGTCTTCGCTCTGATCTCTCCGCGCTCTTCGAAAGTTGCCTGATGCTGATCAAAGTGATCAACGCGAATACAAGCCCGGCGATGACTGCCACGATCGGTCGCTCAGCTGAGTCGATCGTGGCACCGGGAGTCGAAGTCTCCGCGGTCAGCCCGGCGATGGGGCCTGAGTCGATCGAAAGCCACTACGACGAAGCCCTCGCCGTGCCTGGCGTCCTGGCTGAAATCGCGGCGGGGGAGCAGGAGGGCGCCGACGGCTACGTGATCGCCTGCTTCGGCGATCCAGGCCTCGACGCCGCCCGTGAAATAGCCCACGGCCCAGTGGTCGGCATCGCCGAGGCCGCCATGCGCACAGCAACCCACCTCGGCCGCGGCTTCAGCGTCGTCACAACATTGGACCGCAGCCGCGGCCGAACCTGGGACTTGGCCGACCGTTACGGCGTCAGCAGGTTCTGCTTGGGCGTGCACGCCACCGACATCGCCGTGCTGGAACTGGACTCCGACCCGGACGCCCTGAAGAAGGTCATCTCCGCGAGCCGGGCGGCCGCTGAGGCGGACGGCTCGGATGCGATCGTTCTGGGGTGTGCGGGCATGTCCGCGTTCTGCCCGGTGATCGCTTCGGAGATCGGTTTGCCTGTGGTGGACGGTGTTCAGGCCGCTGTCCTACTTGTACAGTCCTTGGTCCAGATGGGACTACAGACTGGATCCATGGGTGAGTTCGCGCCGCCTTTGCCCAAGACGTACACAGGATTGTTGCGCGACTTCGAACGCCGGTAAGTCACCGTCTCCTACGGTCAGCCGTTGTCTCCCGACCCGCCCCCGCAGGCAGGTCGCTTGGTACCGGCGCGCGGATTGCCCTCAGGCCCTCGTTAGGCCACCGGAGTGAATCCCGTGCGAACGGCCCATTCGCGCGGGTTCACCTCTTGAAAACCCCTCCTGATCTTGCTCCCCCGGTAGGCTGGAGCAGGGACGCCCCCGGGGATGGGTGGGGGCATGTCTTTTTCTTATGAGGGGGCCGCTTGGGTTTGGTTTTGGCTGTTCAGGTTGGGGTTCTTTGCGTTTACTCCGTGGGAGTGCGGTGCTTTTTCTGGTGGGTTTTTTGCCCTGGCCAGGCGGGCAAACCTCCCTCAGATGAGGACGGTAAAGCGGTTCGCGTGCCCGCCCTCGGTCGGCCTGCCCCAGGGTAACCACACAAGCCCAGGGCACCGCAGGCTGTCGTTCGCCGGCGTCTCTCTGTGTTGATGCATGTTGCTGAGGGGTGGTTGTGGTGTGGGTCGGGTTTTTGTTGCGGGGTGCCGGGCTTGGGTTGGGCGCCGTTGTTCTGCGGTGCCCTGGACTTGTGTGATCAGGCTTCGCCCAGGCCGACCGAGGGTGAGGACACTCAGGGGCGATTTCCGGTGCGCTGACGCGCTTTGGGGCTTCTTCGGGCGCTGACCGGGGCTGGGGCGCGTTCGTGGGCGCTGACCGGGCCCGCCAGGCCGTCGGCTTGAAACTGGTCTCGCTTCCGGTGTGTGGGCTGATCGGACTCTCAGACGTCAGTGCCGGACCCATGTCCGTCTACCAAGGCGAAGATATCCCTTGTCTCTCAAGCAAGTGAGCGACGTGCCGGGGGCTGCTGCCCCCTATGAAAGAAGGACAGCCCTCACCCGTCCCCGGGGGCGTCCCTGGTCCAGTCTATCGGGAAAGGGGGCTGGGCGGGGGTTTTCGAGGGGCGAACCCGTGCGAATGGGCCGTTCGTTCGGGGTTCACTCGGGTGGTCTAGTGGGGCAGTGGGGCTCGGATGCGAGATGCGGTCCGACGGTGGCGCTTGTTCGACGGGGGTGCGTGGTGGTTCGTGTCGTGAGTGATGGACGGTGACTTCGTCGTGCGTACGGGGCGCCATAGGGTTTGTTGAATATTGGAGGTGGGGATTGTTGGCAAGGGTTTTGCTCGAAGGTGTAAACATATTGTGGTGTAAGGACTTTTGCCTTGGGTGGGCGTAGGATGGAGGCGTGGGGGAAAGTGTCGATTCATTGTGGCAGACCAGTGATGAGGAGCTGGTCGCCGATCTTGTCGCGCTGGAGGAGCGGATGCGGCGGGATTATTCGACGATGCTTGACCTTCTGTCCGAGTTGGACAGTCGTGGGGTTGCCGGCAGGCTGGGGTATTCGAACTCGGCGGCTTTGCTGGTGCATACGTTGCGGATCTCGCGCTCTGAGGCTCGTCAACGGCTCACACAGGCCGAGCAGCTGCACGAGGTGACCACTCCGACAGGGTCGATGGTTGAGGCGGCGATGCCCTTGACGGCGGCTGAGCTTGGGCGCGGGGTGATCGGGGCTGGGCATGTCGAAGTGATTCAGAAGGCGTTGCACAGTATGCGGCACCTCGAGCCGGAGCAGCTCGTGCAGGCGGAGGAACTTCTTGTTGCTCAGGCCGCGCATGATGATCCTGGGGCGTTGGCGAGGTATGCCAACCGGTGTGTTCGGGAGATCGTCGATCCTGACGGGCCGCCACCACCCGACGATGAGCCGCAGCGGCCAGAGCGGGAGTTGCGGCGGCACACGTTCCGGGATGGGCGGATGGAGTTCAAGGGACGCCTGGACGCTGAGACGGCCGCGCTCCTGGAGGCATTGCTGGCGCCGTTTGAGAAACCGGAGAGCGATGACCTGCGTGGGTATGCTGAGCGGGGCGGGGATGCGTTTGCGGATGTGCTGCAGAAGGCCGCGAACTGCCCGGACCTGCCCACCCACAATGGCCTGAAGACCGAAGTGGCATTCACGATCTCGCTGGACACGCTGGAGCGGGCGCTGGGAGAGACGATCCTGCCGGACAACCTCAGCGTGAGTGATGCCCGGCGCATCGCATGCGATTCACATGTGTTGCCTGCGGTGATGGGTGGCGCGTCGCAGCCGCTTGATGTCGCGGTTCCTGCTTACGTGGTGCCTGCTCATATTCGGCGGGGGCTGGTGTTGCGGGATCGCGGCTGTGCCTTCCCGAGTTGTGACAGGCTCGCGAGTGTGTGTCATGCACACCACATCCAGTCGTGGCTCCGGGGTGGGCCGACGCAGTTGAGCAATCTGGTGTTGCTGTGTGGCTTATGCCGACGTTGGCATAAGCCACATTATGCCGACGTTGTGGATATGCCGATGTCGGTTGCGAAGCTACAGGTGGACGAGGTGTTAGGGGTCGTGAGGTCGGCATAATCCTGACTGGTCAGTGATGCTGGACTCTCCAATGTGTGGAGAGGAAAGCGATCATGAGGAAGCCGAAGCGTGTTTGTATGGTTGGTCCGTTGGTGCAGTATGCGCCGGGGTTCGGCGCGGAGTTGGAACGGCTGGGATACACGCCGTTGTCGGCGGTGAATCAGTTGCGGGTGATGGCGCATCTGAGCCGTTGGTTGTGGGCAGAGGAACTGGATGCCGGCGCGTTGACGCCTGAGTGTGTGGACGCGTTTCTCGCTGCCCGCCGGCGGCAGGGGTATACGTGTTGGTTGTCGTTGCAGGGTTTGCGGCCGCTGCTGGGATATCTGCGCGGTGTGGGAGTAGTGCCTCGCGTGGTTGATGAGGTTGGTTGTGGTCCAGTGGAAGAGATTCTGGCCTCCTATCGGGCGTATCTGTTGGGTGAGCGTGGTTTGGTGGCCAAGACCGTTCGTTACTACGAGGCCGACGCGCGACTGTTTCTGGCACAGCGGGCGGACGGTGATGCGACTGGTATGTCCGCTATGACCGCCGGTGAGGTCACCCGGTTCGTGATGCGGGAATGCGCGGTGCGCGGCACGGGATCGGCCAAGATCTTGGTGACCGTGCTTCGGTCGCTGCTCCGGTTTTTATTGATCACTGGCCGGATTGAGTCAGATCTTGTTCCGGCGGTGCCGTCCGTGGCCGGATGGCGGGACGCAGGCTTGCCGCAAGCGCTGGAACCGGGTGCGGCGCAAGCGTTGCTGGCTTCCTGCGACCGTCGGCGGGCGGTGGGCCGACGCGACTACGCGATCCTGACGGTGTTGGTGCGCCTGGGGTTGCGGGCCGGGGAAGCCGCCGCGATGGAACTGGGCGATATCGATTGGCGGGCAGGCGAGATCCTCATTCGTGGCAAAGGAAATCTGGAAGACCGGTTGCCGCTGCCGGTCGATGTCGGCCAGTCGTTGGTGGCCTACCTGCGTCGCGGCCGCCCTGACGTGCACTGCACGAAGGTATTCCTGCGGGCGCGTGCTCCGCATGGCCCGTTGACCTCTGAGGCGGTGAAGGCCGTGGTGCGCAACGCGTGTGACCGGGCCGGGATCTCTGGTGTCGGCGCGCATCGTCTCCGGCATACCGCCGCCACCACGGTGCTGCGGGCCGGCGCGTCGATGCCCGAGGTCGCCCAATTGCTGCGGCATCGTCACCTGGCCAGTACCGCGATCTATGCCAAGGTCGACCGGGCCGCGCTGCGGCAGGTGGCTCGCCCCTGGCCGGCAGCGGAGCCGGGCGGTGTGTCATGAGCACGCTGCCACAAGCGCTGAGCGATTACCTGACGATGCGGCGGGCATTAGGCTTCAAACTCGAGCGCGAGGGCCAACTCCTGGCACGCTTCGTGGACTACGCCGAGCGTCTGGGCGCCGAGCACATCACCCTCGAACTCGCCGTGACATGGGCCACCCAACCGATCGGGGCGGACCGCAGCTGGCACAGCGCTCGGCTGTCCGCGGTCCGCGGCTTCGCCCAATATCTATCCACAATAGACGAACAAACCCAGATTCCACCGGCCGATGTATTGCCCCCGGGCCGATCACAGCGGGCGGTGCCGTATCTGTATTCCGATGCCGAGATCGCCGCCGTGATGGCCGCGACCGACCGTATCCACTCACCGTTGCGGGCCGCGACGTATGCCACGCTGATCGGCCTGCTGGCCGCGACCGGAATGCGGGTCGGTGAGGCCATCGCACTCGACCGCGACGACGTCGAATGCGACATGGCCCTGCTGACAGTCCGGGACAGCAAGTTCGGCAAGTCCCGCGCCCTGCCACTGCACCCGACCACGGTCACCGCGCTCGTCACCTACGCCCGGCTACGCAACCGGCTCTGCCCGGCACCCGTGACACCGGCGTGGTTCATCTCCACCACCGGCACCCGACTGATCTATAAGAACGTCCACCGCGAGTTTCACCGCCTGACCCAACAAGCCGGACTGCACGCCCGTTCGACACGGTGCCGGCCTCGCCCGCACGATCTGCGCCACACCTTCGCGGTCGCCACGTTGCTGGGCTGGTACCGCGACGGCGACGACGTTCACACACGGCTGCCGCTGCTATCGACCTATCTCGGACACGCCGAACCCAGCTCGACCTACTGGTATCTCGCCGCAGCTCCGGAACTACTCGCCCTGGCCGCCCAGCGGCTGCAGAACAGCCTCGACCGGCAGGAGCGGCCATGAGCACCCTCGCCCCGACACTACAGGCGTTCTTCACCGAACGGCTGATCCGGCAACGCCACGCCAGCGATGACACCATCGCCGCCTACCGCGACACCTGGCGACTACTCCTGGCCTTCGCCACCCACCAGACCGCAACCCCACCATGCCAGCTTGACATCGCCGAACTGAACGCCACTCTGATCACGGCGTTCCTCGATCACCTCGAACACGACCGGCACACCAGCGTGCGCACCCGCAACGCCCGCCTCGCAGCGATCCACTCACTGTTCCGCTTCGCCGCACTGCACCACCCCGAACACGCCAGCGACATCGACCGCGTCCTGGCCATCCCCACCAAACGCCACGACCAGACCATCATCACCTACCTCACCGACACCGAAATCGACGCGCTGCTCGCCGCCCCCGACCGCACCACCTGGACCGGCCGCCGCGACCACACCCTGCTCTGCCTGACCAATCCAAACCGGACTACGCATCTCCGAGGTGATCGCCCTCACCCTCGGCGACATCCACCTGACAACCGCACCACACGTGGCCTGCCACGGCAAAGGCCGCAAAGACCGGATCACCCCACTCACCTCACAGACCCGCGCGGTCATGCGGGCCTGGCTGACCGAACAGACCGGACAACCCAGCGATCCACTGTTTCCCGCCCGCACCGGACACCGCCTGTCCCGCGACGCCATCGAACACCGGCTCGCCAAACACGCCACCACCGCCACAACTGGATGCCCATCCCTGAACGGAAAACGAGTCACCATGCACACGCTGCGGCACACCGCAGCCATGCGACTCCTACACGCCGGCGTCGACACCACCGTGATCGCACTCTGGCTCGGTCACGAACAGGTTGCCACCACAGGGATCTACCTACACGCCGACCTCGCACTCAAAGAACAAGCACTCGCCAGAACAAAACCACCGAACACCAAACCAGGTCGCTACCACGCCCCTGACACCCTCATCACATTCCTGGACGGTCTCTAACTATGCCGATCTCACCAACCCAGACACCGCCCCGCACAACAACTTCCGACACAACATCGGCATAACCACAACGTCGGCATAATGTGGCCGTCATCATCGGCTGGTGCACCGGAGTGCTTGGGAAGTGGAGCTGGTCAATGGCGTTCCGTATTTCACGCCACCGGTCTATGTGGATCCTGTCCAGCAGCCTAGACGCAACGTTTTACGTCACTACCGGTAGTTTGTTAACTTCATGGGGGTAGATAGAGGTTGATGCCCTGTCCTTGTGCGAGGGTGTCGAGTAGTTGTTGCAGGTCATCGGGCGGGGGCTTGTCTGACCATGCTCTCTACCAGCGCTGTAGCAGTAGCCAGGGGGTCAGCCAGGACCGGACGGTGCGTAGGGCCTTGGGCCAACAGGAAAGTTGTGTCGGCTGGTGAGGTTGGGTGCCCCCCCTCTCCGGGGTCGTCGGCAGACGATCCCGGAGGCGGCGCATTCCGACTGTCGCGTGTAGATGGTTGATCGAACCATGTGTTCCAGCAGAACGAGAACGCGCAGTTGACCAGTGTCTGATGGCGGTGGATCGCTGTGGCGGAGCGAACCTGGAAGTCAGCCCACCCCAACTCGTCTTTGACCTGCTTGTAGCTTTGCTCGATCCAGTGTCGGATGCCGTACAGTCGGACCACTTCAGTCAGATCGGCGGCCCACCAGGTTTCGGTGTGCCCATCCCGGAACACCCGCTGCACCCTGCTCCAGCCGCCAGGATCATCGGGACCGTTCCAGCCCACCGCACGTGCTGCGTCCTTGGGCGTGTACGCCTCGGCCTGGTACTGCCAGGTGCCTCGCGAGGGCTTGAGCGCCATCACAAAGCCCCAACCACCCTGCCGCAGTTCGGCGCGCAGGTCGTCGTGATCACCATAGAAGCAGTCGGCCACCACCGCCCGGCACACCACCCCAGCCTCCTGGGCCTTGGTCACCAGATCCGCTGCGATCTGCAACTTGGTACGAAAGCCAGAGTCGTTGCGGCCCTTGGGGAAATGCGACGCCGGAGTGTAAGGCTCGGCGTGCAGCGGATAGTAGACCCGCTCGTCGGCCCACACCGTAGTCACCGTGACGACACCGTTGTCCGTCTTGCCATAGCGGCCCAGCCACTGCCGCCCGACATGTGCCGTCGCGCTGCCATCCTTGCGGTCACCGGAATCGTCGATAACCAGCACCCCACCAGAATGCGGTGCGGTGGCCGGATCGGACAGCAGCAACTCCAGCCGCCGATCGTTGACCTTCACGCTATCCCATGTGGACTCAGACAAGAAGTACTGCAACCGTTGCACAGCCGCGTGCTGCGCACCCACCACCGGCTCCGTTCCGGCCAGGCCGGTCAGCGTCTTGTTCCGGTCACGCGGCGCCAACAGCCCGGTCAGATACTCACGAAACCCTCGCCGCTGCGCCAACCGGGAAAACAGCTCGTCGAACAGGGCCGCGTAGTCCTCCAATGGACCCGCAGCCGGCGGGCATGCCACCCGAGCCACCAGCACCCCACCCGTCTGAGCGGCGACACGACATCGACGGTCCTATCAAGTTAACAAACTACCGGTAGCCGGCCCTACCAGGCATCTCCGTGGACTTCATGGCCTGGGCGCTGGCGTAGGAGGCCTCGGTAGGCTTCTTCGACTGGTTGGCCGTTGTTCAATACCGCGTCCATTTCGTTGGCTATTGGCATGTCCACGCCTAGTTCGGCGGAGAGTTTCACTACTACGCCCGAGGTTTTCACGCCTTCGGCCACCTGGCCCATTTCTGTGCATACCTCCTCGACTGTTTTTCCCTGGGCCAGGCCTATGCCTACGCGGCGGTTGCGGCTGTGGGGGCTGGTGCAGGTGGCTATCAGGTCGCCCATTCCGGCCAGGCCGGCGAAGGTCTCGGTTTGGCCGCCCATTGCCGTGCCGAGTTTGGCCAGTTCGCGCAATGAACGGGTGATCACCATGGCTCGGGTGTTGTCGCCTGCGTTGAGGCCGTCGCCTATTCCGGTCGCTATGGCGAAGACGTTCTTCAGGGCCCCCGCGACTTCGACGCCGACTACGTCCGTTGTGGTGTAGACGCGGAATCGGGAGGTGCCGAACAAGGGCTGCAGCATCTGGGCTGTGCCGTGGTCGGGCATGGCGATGGTGGCCGCCGCCGCGAAACCCTGGACCACCTCGCGGGCTATGTTCGGGCCGGCCAGCACGCCGGCCGGGTGGCCCGGCATCACGGCCTGCACGATGTCGGTCATCCTCATCCGGCTGCTCTGCTCGAGTCCCTTCACCAGGGACACAACGGGAATCCAGGGCCGGACGTGCTCGGCGACCTCTTGCAGGACTGAGCGGAACGACTGCGACGGCACGCCCATCACGAGCACGTCGGCGTCCGAGACCGCTTCGGCGATGTCCGCTGTGGACCGGAGTGTGTCGGTGAGCGGGAGGTCGCCAAGGTAGCGGGAGTTCGTGTGCTGGGTGTTGATCTCGTCGGCGGCCGCTGCGTTGCGTGACCACAACACTGTCCGGGTATTGCGTGCGCAGATCGACGCGACCGTCGTCCCCCACGAGCCGCCACCGAGCACGGCGACATTCGGCGTCCGCGAACTCATGACCTACCTCCCAGCCCAATTGCCATCCGCACAGCCTACGCGGCCGGGTCGCGCGGACTCGATCATGAGGGCCCGAATACGTCGAAAGGGTTCAACAACTTGTGATAACCGCAGGTGAAGCCGAACCATGGGGTAGGCGAAAACATCGCCCGCAGGCGTCACCTGGACAACGGAGTTCGCCATGTCGACAACATCGCCGGCCTTCGGTCAGAAAATGTCAGGCGAAGAACGCAAGGTGCTCGCGAGCACCCTCGTCGGGACCAGCATCGAATGGTACGACTTCTTCATCTACGCGCAGGCCGCCAGCCTGGTACTCGCCCCGCTGTTCCTGACTCCGGTCAGCGGTGACGCACCGGGCTTAGCCACGATCATCTCGCTGGCCACGATCGGGATCAGCTTCCTGTTCCGCCCGCTCGGGGCCATCGTCGCCGGCCGGTTCGGCGACAGACTGGGCCGTAAGAGAATGCTGGTGCTCACCCTGGTGATGATGGGCGCCGCGACGTTCCTGATCGGTGTGCTGCCCACCTACTCCAGCATCGGTCTGGCCGCCCCGATTCTGCTGATCCTCTTGCGCATCGTGCAGGGATTCTCCGCGGGCGGGGAATGGGGTGGCGCCGCTCTGATGTCGGTCGAGCACGCCCCGGTCACGCGGCGTGGCCTGTTCGGGGCCTACCCGGCCATCGGTGTGCCGATCGGGCTGATCCTGGCCACCGGGATGTTGTGGATCATGACGACGTCCACCACCCCGGCGCAGTTCCAGTCGTGGGGCTGGCGGGTGCCGTTCCTGTTCTCGGCGCTGCTGATCGTGGTCGGCTACGTCATCCGCCGCGCGGTCGAGGAGAGTCCTGTCTTCAAGGAGATGCTGCAGCGCAAGAAGGAGTCCTCCGCGCCGCTGCGTGACCTGTTCAAGGGCAACACCAAGCAGGTCGTGCTGACCGCGTTGATCTTCATCGCCAACAACGCCGCCGGATACCTGCTGATCGCGTACTTCATCGCCTACGGCACCGGAACGCTGAAACTGGCCCGGCCGTCGGTGCTGCTCGCGATCGTGATCGCGTCTGCAGGCTGGCTGGCGTTCACGTTGTACGGCGGCATCCTGTCCGACCGCATCGGCCGGGTCCGGACGTTCCAGCTGGGCTACGCGCTCATCTTCGTCTGGATGATCCCGTTGTTCCTGCTGATCGACACCCGCGACATCTGGCTGTTCGGTGTCGCGGTCTTCGTGCTCACGATTGGTCTGGGCCTGTCGTACGGGCCGATGTCGGCGATGTACGCGGAGATGTTCCCGGTCTCGGTGCGCTACTCGGGAGTATCCATCGGCTACGCGCTCGGGGCCATCCTCGGCGGGGCGTTCGCGCCGACGATCGCGGAGATCCTGGTGCAGAACACCGGATGGGCGGTTTCGGTCGGCATCTACATCATGGTGCTGTGCGCGATCTCGTTCGCCGCGGTGACCCTGGTGCCCGAGCCGAAGGGAACCGATCTACGCGTTCCGGGCATCTGATTATCCATAAAGGACCCCTGGCCGCACCGGCAGTCGCCGGTGCGGCCCTTTTGTTCGCCAGGTTTACTCAGCAAGATGGACAGACGACGTGAAAGTTACTCATGAGTACATGGTGACGGGACCTGGTACTCGCAAGTATAACTTGTTCTAATCCCTCAACGGTGAGGAACAATACATGAACGACAATACTGTGGGTAGTAACGCATCCAGTGGATTCTCCCGTCGCGCGTTCATCGTCGGAACTGGTTCTATCTTGGGTGCCGCGGCGCTGTCCGGTCAGGCCAGTGCGGCCCCTGTGCCCGCTCCGATCTCCTCCGGCGCGCATGTCCCTGTTCTGGTGATCGGTACCGGGTACGGCGGCTCTGTGGCCGCGTTGCGCCTGACGCAAGCGGGTGTCGACGTGCACATGGTCGAGATGGGCATGGCCTGGGACACGCCCGGTACCGACGGCAAGATCTTCGCCAACACGAAAACCCCGGACTACCGCTCATACTGGCTGCGGACCAGGACAAAGCAGCCACTGAGCAACTTCCTCGGCTTCCCGATCGACAAGGACGTGCCGCGCTACACCGGGATCCTCGACGCCGAGGACTTCAGCGGCATCACGGTCTACCAGGGCCGGGGCGTCGGCGGTGGCTCACTTGTCAACGGCGGCATGGCGGTCACGCCCCGCCGGGAGAACTTCGGCGCCATTCTCCCGACAGTGAACCCCGACGAGATGTACAACACCTACTACCCGCGCGCCAACGCCGGACTGGGCGTCAACAACATCGACCAGTCCTGGTGGGAGACCGTCGACTGCTACCAGTACTCCCGGGTCGGCCGCAAACACGCACAGCGATCGGGTTTCCCGTTCGTGTTCGTGCCCAATGTGTACGACATGCAGTACATGAAGCAGGAGTCGGCCGGCAGTGTTCCCAAGTCGGCTGTGGACGGCGAACTGCTCTACGGCAACAACTACGGCAAGAAGACCCTGCCCAAGACCTATCTGGCACAGGCGAAGGCGACCGGCCGCCTGGCGATCTCACCGCTGCACAAGGTGACCTCGGTCCAGCGGGACGGCGCGAGCTACACCGTGGTGATCGAGCAGATCAACACCACCGGTGACACGGTGGCGACCAAAGTTGTTACCGCGGACCGGGTTTTCTTCGCGGCAGGCAGCGTCGGCACGAGCAAACTGCTGACCAAACTCAAGGCCAACGGCGCGTTGCCAGGCCTCAACGGCGAGGTGGGCAAGGGCTGGGGCGACAACGGCAACGTCATGTGCGGGCGTGCCAACCATTTGTGGGACCCGACCGGTGCGGTCCAGTCGTCCATCCCGACGGCCGGTATCGACAACTGGGCCGCGGGCGGTGCGTTCGCCGAAGTCGCGCCGCTGCCCACCGGGATCGAGACCTTCGCGTCGTTCTACCTCTCGATCACCAAGAACCCCAACCGGGCGGAGTTCAGCTGGAACGCCTCGGCCGACAGGGTGGACCTCAACTGGCAGACCGCCTGGAAGCAGCCGGCCATCGACATGGCCAAGTCCATCTTCGACAAGATCAACGCGAAGGAAGGCACGATCTACCGCACGGACCTGTTCGGTGTCTACAAGACCTGGGGCGATCACCTGACGTATCACCCACTCGGTGGTGTGGTGCTCAACAAGGCGACCGACAACTACGGCCGCCTGCACGGCTATTCCGGGCTGTACGTCATCGACGGCGCGCTGATTCCGGGCAACACCAGCGTGAACCCGTTCGTCACCATCACCGCGCTGGCCGAACGCAACATCGACAAGATCATCGCCACTGACTTCTAGCGGAGAGTGGCGAACCGGCCAGTGGGCAGGCCCGCTCCAGGCTGGCCGGTTCTCCGGCTACCTCTGATGCTGAGGTAGCACGCACACGGTGTCCAGGCCCAGAACGTGGTTGAGCCTGCCGAAGGCGAGCCACGAGCCGATGCTCATACTCAGCTCCACGATCTCCACCTGGCTGTAGTGCGCGGTCATCCGCGCCCAGAACTCGTCGTCGATGCCGTGGTGGTCCAAGGCGTACCGCTCGGCGTACTCGGCGGCCAGCCGCGTCCGGTCGTCGAACGCATCCGTTGTGCGCCAGTCGCTCACCGCGTCGATGAACGACTCCTCGACCTTCTGTCCGTCGCGTTCGGTCCGCCAGTCCATGCAGAAGACGCACCCGTTGATCTGCGCGATCCGTAGCCGCGCGGCCTCGAACTCACGCAGTCCCAGTGTGGAGCCGGCGTACACCGCCAGGGAGAACTTCGAGGCCGCGACTCCGATGCCGGGGACCATTTCGCCCCACACATACCCGATGGCGTCCTTGCCCTCGGGGATGTCGATGTGCATCGCTATCTCCTTCCCAGCTTGCCGGCTGCGGGCCGCAGCGGGACGTCCAGTGCGTCGTACAGACCCGGTTCTGCAGCTACGAGCCAGTCGATCGCCGTCACGAGCCGCCCGACCGCGGTGGCGTTGCCGCCCGCGGACCGGTTCTCGCCCTCGTCGGTGGCCTCGACGCTGACCTCGATCCGTGGCCGGCCCTCGATGATCACCTTGTGCGCGCCCGCCCCGCTGGGTGGTTGCGGCCAGTCCGGTGCGCAGGACGGATGGATCCGGGTGACGTGCTCGATCACGATCCGCGGCTCGCCGTCCACGATCCCCTGGACCTCGAACCGCACCGCGCCTTGCGTACCGGCCTCGAAATCGCCCATCGTCCTTGTGGTGACAGTGTTTTCGAGCGGACGCCGGTCGAGCGTCTCGCGGATCTCCTCGATCTCGGCACCCAGGCCCCGGGCGATGAGCCGGACTTGGCCGCCCCACACCATGCTGGGCACCATGGGCGCCAGCATCGGCGGCTGGTAGTCCATCGGCTGGCCCATCCCGACCAGGTAGCGCACCGAGTCGGGCTGCTCGTAGGTGGAGTAGTCGAAGATCTCCTGGCACCGGATCATGTCGACTTCGGTGCCCAGGCCACTGATCAGCAGCGGCAGAACGTCGTTGCCCCAGCCGGGATCGACACCGGACACGAACAGCGAGCCGCCGCCGTCCGCGATGGCCGCCAGTATCGGATCCCGCAGTTCCGGGGGAGCGTTGCGCTGGTCGTACAGGGGATACAGCGCGGGCGTGACGACGACGGCTCCGGCGCGGATCGCCTTGACGATGTCGGCCATCGCCTCGTCGAACCGGACATCGCCGGACGCTGCGTACACCACGGCGCGCGGGCTCGCGGCGAGTACCGCTTCGATGTCGTCGGTCGCCGCGACTGCGAGGTCGTGGCCGAGTACTGCGAGGTCACCCGCGTCGCGGCCGACCTTGTCAGGGTTGTGGACAAGCACTGCGGTCAGCTTCAACGCCGGGTGGGCTTCGACTGCGCGGATGGCCGCGCGGCCGACGTTGCCTGTGCCCCAGACAACTGTGGCAATCATGATTCGAGGCTAGCCAACGTGCGCATCTGTGCATAGTGCTTGGCGGGCAACAAAACCGATCTGTCCACTCGGGACATCGTGGTTCCGGCGCGCGGATGCCAAGCAAGTGCTTGTGCGGGCGACTCTACCCAAGCAAGTGCTTGTTGGCTAGTAGTCACTTCGGATGGGACTACGCCCATGGTAAGTACTAACGTGACGAAATTGGCGACCGCAAGGAAGCACGAAGGCGCCTCCCGCGAGAGGCGCCTTCGCACGTTTGCCTGGTCAGGCGTTGGGGTCGAACGGGATCCCAGCCGGTTTGGCCTTCGAGAGCTCCCCGTTGAACGAGCCGTCCCGTAGCCCGAACTGGGCGCTGCCGAAATCGGCCTGGGTCAGCTTGTCGCGCACGCCGGCGGGGTAGTTGTCCCAGCCCACCAGCGGCGGGAACTGCCACGTGCCCTTGTGGTTCTCCGGCGTCTCACCGAAACCGGCGAACCGGAAGGCATGCGTGGACACGCCGTCCTTGTGGTAGATGATCCTCGGGTGCGTGCCGGTCTCGTCCCATGGGATGTCATTGCGGGCACGAGTGTTGTACTTGCCGTGCGCGGACGCCGACACGTACTGCGGCCAGCCGCCGTCCGGCACCCACACGACGACGTGTTCCCAGTCGTGCCGGTGCCCGCCGAGACTGGTCCCGGGCAGCGCCTGGTCCTTCTCGAAGTAGAGCCCGTAGATGTATGCGCACCAACCGTTGTTGCACTTCGATCGTGAGTACGAGTTGGTGTTGTTCAGGTCGGACAGGTCGTGGCACTGGCCGTTGAGCGCACCGGTCGGCTTGAGGCCGCCGTTGAGCGTTCCGTCCCGCCCGATCGCAGGCGTCGGGTAGCAGCCGTCGCCGTCGTAGTCCCACGCGGGCTGGTAGGTCCGGTCAGCGGCCGGTGCGTTGCCGTCCAGGGCCTGTGGCGGTTCGGCGAACGCCACACCCGCGGTCACGACCATCGTGGCGGCCGCCAACGCGACAACGCGTGTACCGAATGAAAGCCCGCGAAACCGGCGTTTGTCCGGTCGCGGGCTTTCCGGTGAACGGCCGAATAACACTTCCCGCATCGAATCTCCTTTGCAGCAGGGGGAAAGATTCGCTGTGTGCGCCGGCCCGCATTCGGCAATACCTGGCTTGGCATTCGAATGCAGGCCGGCGAAGCACACCACACTGAAGCGGTAGCATCGGCCACTTGATGCGGAATTGTCACCGCGTACGGACAAATTTGGCGGAAACAACAATCCAATTCGGATCAACGGACAAAGCCTGGTCACCTGCTCAGCAGGTCATGCGTAGCTTTCACTACGTCTGCCGGCGCCTGTTCGGCCATGAAGTGACCGAAGGACACCGTGCGGTGGTCGAGGTCTGGGGCCCAGGCCTGCCAGAGGGCCCGGGCGTCGAAGCCGAGAGCGGCACCCCAGTCCTGCTGCAGCACGGTCACCGGCATCTGGAGCTGGTTTCCGGCCTTCCGGTCGGCGGTGTCGTGTTCGACGTCGATGGACGCGGAGGCGCGGTAGTCCGCGACGATCGAGGGGACGGCGTTGCGGGAGGCGGCTAGGTACTCGGCGCGGACGTCGGCCGGGATCGCGTCCGGGCCGTGTGCCCAGATGTCCAGGAAGTGGCCGAAGAACGCGTCGGCACTGGCGGTGATCAGCTGTTCGGGCAGGCCCGGCGGCTGGGCCATCAGGTAGAGGTGGAATCCGACCGCGGCGGTCGTGCCGTGCATGACGTTCCACATGTCCAGCGTGGGCAGGACGTCCAGGGACGCCAGGTGGGTGACCGTGTCGGGGTGGTCCAGACCGGCACGGATGGCGACCAGTGCGCCGCGGTCGTGGCCGGCGAGGGCGAACCGGTCGTGGCCGAGTGCCCGGGCGACGGCGACCACGTCGGCGGCCATGGCGCGTTTGGAGTACGTCTCGCCCTGGTCGGCGGGTTTGTCGCTGGCGCCGTAACCACGCAGGTCAGGGACGATCACGGTGTGGTCGGCGGCCAGGTCCGCGGCTACGTGCCGCCACATCAGGTGCGTCTGCGGGAAGCCGTGCAGCAGGACGATCGGCCGGCCGGAACCGCCGACGGCGACGTTCAACGTGACGTCGTCGGTGGCGGGAACGCGCTGGTAGTCGAATCCGGTGATGTTCACGGGCCCGAGCGTGCCCGCCGCGAATCAGCAACCGATCAGCAATAGGCTCGGCTGGTGGTGACGTTCGGCGTGCTCGGGCCGTTGGTGGCCGAGGACGGACTCGGCCCGGTAGGGTTGCGCGGGCCGCGCCACCGGGCGGTCCTGGCGCGGCTGCTGATCGCCCGGCGCAGGGTGGTCCCGGTCCGGTCGCTCGTCGCCGACCTGTGGGACGACCCGCCTGACGGCGCGGTGGGCGCGATCCAGACGTTCATCGGTGCGTTGCGTCAGGCGATCGAACCGGACCGGCCGCCGCGGACACCTGCACGACTGCTCGTGACTTCGGCGCCGGGGTATGCGTTGCGGGCTGAGCCGGACGCGGTGGATGCGTGGCGGTTCGAAGCTGCGTTGGCTGAATCCGCAGAGCTGCTGTCAGCCGGGCGTGCCGATACCGCGTTGTCCTGTTTGGATAGTGCGCTTGCCTTGTGGCGCGGGCCTGCCTATTCGGAGTTCTCGGACGAGCACTGGGCCCGTGCGGAGATCACGCGTCTGGACGAGTTGCGGTTGCTCGCGGTGGAGCGGCGTGCAGAGGCCGGGCTTGAGCTGGGGCGTGCTGCTGATGTGGCCGCTGACCTGCGGGCTCACGTGGCCGATCACCCTTGGCGGGAGCACGGCTGGCGCCTGCTCGCGCTCGCGTTGTACCGGTCGGGCAGGCAAGGCGAAGCGCTGGCGGCCTTGCGCGCGGCCAAAGACGTATTTGTCGCGGACCTTGGCTTGGATCCTGGCCCTGAGCTGCGGAAACTGGAAGCGGATATGCTCGTGCAGGCGCCGGAGCTCACGCCTTCTGTTGCGCACGAGCTGATCGGGCGTGATGCGGAACTCGCGCAGTTGACTGCGGCCGCGAAGAATGTCCTTGCCAGGCGCAAGCTTGGGCTTGTCCTTGTGTCCGGTGACGCGGGCGCGGGCAAGACAGCCCTGGCTGAGGCACTGGCTGACCGCCTGGGGTGGACCACGGCGTGGGGACGTAATCCCGAGGGCGACGGCGTGCCCAGTGCGTGGCCGTGGACCCAGATCCTGACCAGCCTTGCGAAAGCCGGTCGTGGCTCGACCAGGTTCGAACTGCACCAGGCCGTGGTGTCCTATGTGGCCAGTGCGGCCGAGCCTTTGTTGCTGATCCTGGACGATCTGCACCGGGCGGGCGAGGATACTTTGGCGCTACTGGGCGCTTTGCTCGCTTCGTCTTTGCCGCGGGCCGTTCTGATAGTCGCGACGTTCCGGTCGACAGAGATCTCCGCGGAACTCACCGAGTTGTTGGCGCGTGCCGCTCGCGCGGAACCGGTCCGGATATACGTCGGTGGATTGTCCTTGCCGGCGGTGGGTGAACTTGTCCGTGCGACAACGCATCGGGATGTGTCCGCGGCGACCGCCAAGGTCATTCACGAACGCAGTGGCGGGAACCCGTTTTTCGTGCGTGAACTGGCTCGGTTGTTCTCCTCTGACGGAGAATCGGCGCTGTCCGGGGTGCCTGCCGGGGTTCGGGACGTCATCCGGCACCGGCTCCTTGCTCTCCCGGACGCTGCCCGCACGGTGTTGCGGCAGGCCGCCGTGATCGGCCATCATTTCGACCTTGATCTGCTGATTCCGTTGTCGGGCAACGAGGATGTCGTACTGGACACTGTGGACTCTGCACTGCCGATGGGGTTTCTCGTCGAGACCGGTGGGCTGCGGTTCGCGCACGCGCTTGTCAGGGACGCGCTCTACGAAGAGATCTCCGTCGTCCGGCGTGGCCGCTGGCATGCGGCGGTCGCGGAGATCCTTGAGCGGTTGCGGCCTGACGACGTGGAAGCTCTCGCGCACCACTTCCTGCTTGCCGAAGGCCATCAGGACAAGACTGTTCGCTATGCGGCGGCCGCGGCTGAGCGGGCGGAGCGCCGGTTCGCGCCACACGAAGCCGCCCGTCTGTGGCAGGCGGCCTTGGACGTGCACGACGGCGACGCCCGGACCAGGCTTGACCTCATCATGGGTCTGGGCCGGGCGCTCGCGGTGACAGGCGAACTGGAAACCGCCAGACAACACCGTGCCGCCGCCTTGGCCGAGGACCTCGGCGACCCCGTGTTGACGGCTCAGGTGATCGGTGCGTTCGACGTGCCCGGGATCTGGACGACCAATGACGATCCAGCTCTGGCAGAGCAAATCGTGGCGATCACCGAACGGACTCTCACCGCATTGCCGCCGGACATGCTCGCCTTGCGCAGCCGATTGCTGAGCACGATCGCCATGGAACTGCGGGGAACCCGGTCCCCTCGCGGGCGGGACGCAGCCACCGAGGCCGAGGCCATCGCGCGTCGGCTCGCAGATCCCGGCCTGCTGGCGTTCGCCCTGAATGGCCGGTTCATGCACACCTTCGAGCGTGCCGGACTCGCGCCCCAACGAGCCGCGATCGGCCGCGAACTCGTCTCGCTGGCGGCCAACCATGAGTTGGTGGCGTTCGAGGTCCTGGGTCACCTGATCCTGATGCAGGCCCATTCCGCGCTGGCCGAATTCAGCACAGCGGACTCACACGCGGCAGCAGCCGACCGGCTCGGTGACCAGCATGAGATCCCGCTGGTAGGCGTCTTCACCGACTGGTACTCCGCGCTCCGCGGACCCAGGTCCGAAGCCGAGGCCAAGTACCGGGCCGCTGCGGCCCGGCTCAGCGGGACAGGAATGCGAGGCATGGAGCCAGGCCTCCTCCCGCTCGCCCTGCTGAGCCTCCAACCAGAACTCAAAGTCGACCTGACCGAGGACTGGGGGCCGTACCTACCCTGGGTACAGCCACTCGGGCTGCTGTCCGCAGGCGACCACGCCGGAGCTGTGGCCGCGCTCCACGACGTTCCCGACTCACCTCGGGACCTGCTCTACGAGGCAAGGGTCTGCCTGCTCGCGGCAGCCGCATCCCAGCTGGGGCAGGAATCCGTGAAGCGTTGGGCGCACCGTGAACTCCTGCCCGCCGCCGGTGAACTCGCTGGAGCAGGCAGCGGCCTGCTCAGCTTCGGCCCGGTCAGCAGGTTTCTCTAGCCGAGCTTGATGTCCACGAAGCACCAGCGCCAGGTTTCGCCGGGTTCGTAGCTGCGCATGACGGGGTGGCGGGTGTCGTGGAAGTGCTGGGTGGCGTGCTTGCCGACCGAGGAGTCACAGCAGGCGACGTTGCCGCATTTGAGGCACATTCGCAGGTGCACCCAGGTGAGGCCTTCTTCGAGGCAGGCCGCGCAACTGTCCTCGGCGGACGGGTCGACGGGGCGCCATTCGTGGGTGAGGTGTTTGCAGGAGCCGGCTGTGGCTTTGGGGGTGCTCAGTTCGCGGCCGGCTTCCGGGGGTTCTTCCTCGTCGCGGTCGAGCATGGATTCCTCGAAGTCGAGGTGCTCGAGGACGCGGCGCAGGACGATGTCGTCGGCAGTGCCGTTGTCGCGGGCTTTGAGGCATTCCTCGCGTTCGATGGCCAGCAACTGGATGCGTAGGCGGCGGTAGGCGTCGCTGGGTGTCTCGGCCAGCGCGCTTTGCCGGCCGAGTTGCTCCCAGGCGGCGTCGGTCCGGTCACGCAGCCGGACGCGGATTCGTTCGACGACTTCGGCCGGGTCTTCGGGCTTGCGGATTTCGTCCAGTTTGTCCAGGGCGACGCGGCTCATGTCGTTGAGCACGGCGGCTTCCTGCAGGGCGTCCTCGGCCGGATCGGGGCCGGGCAGTTTGAGGCGGCGGATCAGCCGGGCCAGAGTCATGCCCTGGATGGCGAGTGTCCCGGCCACCACGACGAGCGCCGCGAGTACGAGGACAGCGCGTTGGGGAGTGTCGAGCGGCAGGATGAACGCGGCGGCGAGTGTGACCACACCGCGCATGCCTGCCCACGCGATCACGGCGGAGTAGCGCCACGGCCAGACGTGCGTCTTCTTGAGACCCAGGCGGACGACTAGACGCTTGTACAAGCCGATGCCGATCATCCACAGGACGCGTGTTACGATCGTCGCGCCGAGCACCGCCGTGCAGATCCCGATCAGCATGCCCGCGGACAGGCCGGACGCGGAGACCTCCTCGATGATCCGCCGCACCTGCAGCCCGATCAGCAGGAAGACCAGGTTCTCCAGCACGAATTCCACGGTCTGCCAGTTGTGCCGGCTCGCCAGCCGGGTCGACCCGGACAGGATGCTCGGCGACTTGTGCCCGATGATGAGCCCCGCCGTCACGACGGCGAGCACACCCGACCCGTGCAGCTCCTCGGCGATGATGTACGCGGCGAACGGCACAGCCAGCGTCAACGCGGTGTCCGTGACGGTGTCGTTCAGCTTGGCCCGCACAAACGAGGTCACGAACCCGAGCAACGCCCCAGCGGCCACGCCGCCGACCGCGGCGACCAGGAAATCCCACCCGACCTGCCACAACGAGACCGTGCCGGCGATCGCGGTGATGGCCGTACGCAGAGCGACCAGCGCAGCCGCGTCATTGAACAGGCTCTCACCCTCCAGCAGCCGCACCAGTTTCCGCGGCATCGGCACCTGCCGGGCGACCGCGCTCGCCGCAACGGCGTCCGGCGGCGCGACCACAGCACCCAGCGCGATGCCTGCGGCGAGCGGAAGCCCGGGGATCACCGCCCACGCGACCAGCCCAACGCCGACAGCCGTGAACAACACGAGGCCGACCGACAGCAACGTGATCGGCCCACGCATCTTGCGGAAGTCGAGCAGCGAGGTCTGGATCGCCGTCGAGTACAGCAACGGCGGCAGCAACCCGACCAGCACAACCTCGGGATACAGGTGGAATTCGGGGACGCCCGGAACGTACGAGACCACAATACCGACCGTGATCAGGCACAACGGCGCCGACCAGGCCAGGCGCCGGGCAACCACCGTGACGATGAGGACCGCCACGACCAGCGCCACTATCTCTGCCGCGATGTGCACGAACGAATCATCGCCTAGTCCCGTCCGATCCACATGCGACGCCCCCGGCTACGCCATCGGAGTGATCCCCGTGCGAACGGTCCTTTCGCACGGGGATCGCCCTTGAAAACCCCTGCTCAACCGTCATCCCTTGTAGACTGGACCAGGGCCGCCCCCTGGGAGTGGCGGGGGCTGCCCTCTTTGGCCGGCAAGGTTGCGTCAAAGTCGGTTTGTGCTGGTGGAGATGGGGATTGTCTTTCGTCTGGAGGGGCGCTCAGAACTTGATCAGGGCTGTGCCGGTGATGAATTCGTAGACGAAGTTGATGAAGAAGAAGCCGAAGAAGAGGACGTTGAGGATGAGGATGGCGTAGTGCCAGGCTCTGGGGCGGGCTGCTTTGGGCAGGCGGCTGTTGAGGTACATCAGGGCGAAGGGGAACATCAGCGCGCCCAGGTTTGACATGTTCGCCGAGATCTGGACCAGTTCGACCGGGAGTGCGAGGTGGATCGCCAGGGCGATGACGGCCAGCACGAGCAGCATGAACGGGTAGTAGAAGCGGCGTGGGTCGCCTTCGATCAGTCTGCGTAGCCTTGGTGAGATCGCGTGTGCCGCGTCGGTGAAGTTGCGCACGAGGGCCTCGAAGATGCCGAGCTGGGTGGAGAACAGGATCAGTACGCCGACTATGAGCATCAGGTAGAACATGAACGAGCCGTATTGTGCGCCAAGGGTTTCGGCGGTGTAGGTGTGAATCGCCCCGGGTTTGGTAGAGACTCGTTACTGGGGTCAGGCAACCAGACTGGTCAGGTCGCCTAGCTCGTACAGGGTCTCAAACTCGGTCGGTGGCCGATAGCCACAGGCTTCATGAAGCCGTTGATCGTTGTACCACTCCACCCACGCGGCGGTAGCGATCTCGACCTCGTTCTTATTGTGCCACGGTCCTTGCGGTTTGATCAACTCTGTTTTGTAGAGACCGATGGTGGATTCCGCGAGCGCATTGTCGTACGCGTCACCGACCGTGCCGATGGACGCGTTGATACCCGAGTCGACGAGATGCTGGGTGAACCGAAAGGACGTATATTGACTCCCGGCATCGGAATGGTGAATCAGTTTGTCTTCACCGTCCACCCGGCGATAGTCGCGGTGCGACAGTCCTCTGTCGATGGCGTCGAGGACCAGGTCGGTTTCCTTGGACGTGCTCGCCCGCCAGCCGACGATTTTTCGGGAGAAGACGTCGATGGCGAACGCGACGTAGACGGTGCCCGCCCAGGTGGCGACGTAGGTGAAGTCCGCCACCCACAACCGGTTCGGCGCACCAGCCGCGAACTGCCGGTTCACCAGATCCGCGGCCCGCACACCGCCGGGGTCCTGGATCGTGGTGCGTACCGTCTTGCCGCGCACCGCGCCGGCCAAGCCGAGTCGGCGCATCAGCCGCTCGACCCGGCCGCGCCCGACCTCGACACCTTCCCGTGTAAGTTGGCGCCAGATTTTCCGGGCGCCATACACCTGATAGTTCTCGTCATACGCGCGCCTGATTTCCTTCATGAGTTCCTCGTCCCGGAACGCGCGTCGTGATGTCGGTCGCGACCGGGCGGCATAGTAGGTGGACGGAGCGATCTTGATACCGAATTCGGTCAGCACGGCACAGATCGGCTCGACTCCGAACCGGTCCTTGAATTCCGTGATGAACGCTACGAGCGTGGCGGTCGAGGGTCGAGCTCCCTCGCGAAGAAAGCCGACGCCGCCTTCAAAATATCGTTCGCCCGACGCAACTCAGCAACTTCCCGCCGCAACCGCGTCAACTCGGCCGACTCCTCACTCGACGTCCCCGACCGCGCCCCAGCATCGACCTCGGCCTGACGCACCCATTTACGCAGCGTCTCGCCCGACACGCCCACCTTCGCCGCCACCGAGCAGATCGTCTCCCACTCCGAGGAGTAGTGCTCTACCTGCTCAAACACCAACCCAACAGCACGCTCACGAAACTCACGTGAGTACCTCTTCCCAGCCATGATCCACATCCTCACTCAACGAGTGAGCCTCCATCAAACCCGGGGCGGTTCAGTGGGCACGTTGGCGGCTGTCGGTGTCTTGCCTGTTGTGGCCACGAGGTGGGACATCAGGATTGTGGGCAACAGCATGCCGATCATGGCTCCGGCGAAGAAGACGCCCCACATGTCTATCCGCAGCAGCCTGTACCAGCGCTTCCACAGGGTTGTGTTCTCGGCTGTGTCGAGGAATGTCACTCCGACGGCTTTGATCTCGGTGCGTTCGCCGCGCATTCCGGAGATGAAGCCGACTCGGTGGCCCATTCCGTAGCCTTTGTCGCGGTAGTGGTTCATCGCGTACCAGTTCAGGCCGGACGCCAGTGCGGTGAACCCGGCCAGTGCTCCCAGTTGGGTCGCGGTGATGCCGGCCGGGGGCGCCGCGGGGGTCAGCAGGCCGCTGATGCCGTCCCACCAGACTGATCCGGGGACGACCGCGATGGTCACGACGAACAGGATGAGCAGCAGCACGCCGATCATGAACCAGTTCGCCAGTTCCAGTGTCCGCGACACCTTGCGGGCCATCGCGGTGATCGCGAAGACCACCAGCAGCAGCCCGATTCCCAGCAGCCGTACGTACTCCAGCTCGTCGGCGCTGTGCACCCGGCCGGCGATCAGGGCGAACAGGCCCTGGCCTGCGCCCGCGGCCCAGCCGCCGAAGATGAAGGCGAAGTAGAACACCAGCAGCGACACCGGGATCCAGACTTTCCAACCCGGTGGCACGCGGCCGAACCCGACGATCGGCACCTCGCCGGTCGCCACGACGTACCGCGCGATCTCGATGTTGTAGAGGGTCTGCAGCACCGCGGAGACGGTGATCACCCAGCCGATGCCGACAAAGCCGAACGAGCCGACCGCCTGCGGGCCCAGCAGCCATTCGCCGCTGCCGATCGAGATGCCCAGCGCGATCAGGCTGGGGCCGATGACGAACTGGATGACCTGCAGCGGACCGAGCCTGCCGACCTTGAAGACCTCTTCGGGCCGCGGGAGATCCGCCACCTCCAGCGGCGGGCGGCTCACTCCGAGCGGATAGGAGTCCTGGGTCCTGGGATCGATACCGGCCATGAGCACCTCCTGACCGAAATGGGATATCCGATCAGTAAGCGCCCACAGCGGTGAAAGGTCAACCCGTCAGGGCGTCAGTGCGTTGGGATCAGGCCGCTCTGGGCAGCAATGCCCAGACCCTTTTGCCGTCCTGAATGGATTCCACACCCCAGTCCTCGGCGATCGCGCTGACCAGGGCGAGGCCCCGGCCATGTCTCAGTGGCGTGGGCTGGCGGCGCAGGCGGAGGTCGGCGGTGTTGCCGTCGCTGACTTCCACCAGGACACCCACGTCGGTGATCGTGACTTCGGCGTCGATCGGGGTATCGGTGTGACAGTAGGAGTTGGTGACGAGTTCGGTCAGGACCAGGAGCACGTCGTTGAGCTCGGGTTGCTTCAACCGTGAGGTCAGTGCAGCGCTGACCTCACGACGCAGTTCGGCCGGCAGGGGCCGGTCGATCAGGGCGTGCTTCCAGCCAGGCACGGTTTTCCTGTCGTAGAAGGACGCACTGGTCATACGAGCGGGGATACCCAGCCGGTTCACAGATTATTCCCAGCATCGGCCAATAGCATCCCGGCCTGGGCGAACGAAGATCGACAGCGGGCTTGGGGTGGGACGGGGTTAGAATGCCGTTCTCCTCCAGCAAGGGACTCCTGCAGCGGTCCCGGCTGTCAACGGTGCCGGCCACATCATCCCCGACCTGGACTAGGACCTCGCACAATGCCGTTGAGCAGCGCCATGACCGTTCCCGACGACCTCGAAGTGGTCGAACCCGCCCGTGAACCGCGGCGCTGGGTGCTGCCGGCCATCGTCATGGTCCTGTCGGCCGGTGTGTTCGCGGTTGTGCGGCCGCACCTGATCGACGACACCTTCATCACCCTGTCCTACGCCCGTAACCTGGCTTTTTCCGGGCACTGGGGCCTGATCGAACTGGGCACGTCGAACACGGCGACCTCGCCGTTGAACGTTCTGCTGCTCGCCGCGATCACATTCGTCGTACGCGATGCCGTGCTGGCCGCGGGGATTCTGTATGTCCTGTGCCAGGCAGGGATCGCTCTCGCGCTGCGCCGGGTGGGCGAGCGGGCTGGGCTGCCGTCGTGGTTCTCGCCGCTCGCTGTGGTGTTGCTGGCAGTCAACCCGTTGCTGATCTCGTCGATCGGTCTGGAAGTCCAGTTGGGCGCGGCTGGTCTCGCGTGGTTGCTCGTAGCCGCGACCGAACGGCGGCCGGTGCTGTTCGGGGTGATCACCGGGTTACTGACGCTGGTCCGGGTCGATCTGGTGCTTGTCGCGACTGTGGTTTTGTTGCTGCGTAAGCGGTTCTGGGTGGATATCTGGAAGTCGGCGGCGGCTGCGCTGGCGGTCGCGGTGCCCTGGTTCGCCTTCAGCTGGATCGCCCTGGGATCGGCCGTCGCGGACACACTGATCATCAAGACGCTGCAGAGGTCCTGGGGTCCATGGAACTTCAAGAACGGGCCGGTGCTGTACGAAGGCGCTTTCTTATGGGCGACAAGGCTTTCGTTCCTTCCCGCGGTGCTCGGCGCGGCGGCCTTCACCGGTTTGCTGATCATGCTGGTGCGTCGCGTCCGGACGCCGGCCCTGATGCCGTTCGTCGCGCTGGTTCCGGCGTCGATCGTGCACTATCTCGCGTATTCCCGTCTGCATGTGCCGCCGTACCACTGGTACTACGGGCCCAGCATCGTTGCCGCGACGATCTTTCTCGCCGCTGCTGTGGCAGCTGTCGCCGGCGACGCGCCCGTTTTCGTGCGTCGGGCCGGTGGAATTCCGGCTGTGCTTGTCGCAGGAGTACTGGTCGTGCTTAGTGTGGGGAACTACGCGGCGGCCGGGTTGCCGCGCCAGTACGCGCCGATCACGTCCAACCATGCCAGCAGCGCCCAGTACGCGCAGATCGGTACGGAACTCGGCCGTCTCGTCGGCACCAGCACAGTCCGCAGTGCTGGTGAGATCGGTGTTCTCGCTTACAGTTGCGGGTGCTCGATTGTCGACCTCTTCGCCGACCGTGGCGCGATCGGGCCCGCGATCGCCGCGCGCAAGAGCCAGACCGGCCTGCTCGGCCGGAAGCTGATCGACCTGAACTTCCACTTCTTCGACTACGGCGTGCCCCAGGTCCGGCCCGAATACGCGTTGACCGAGATCCGGCCCGACGCGCCCGCTCCGCCGGACGTGATCGCCCAGTGGCCGATCACCTCGCCCTGGAGCGGCCCGCAGACCCTCTACCTGACACGCGCGGACTGAAAACGTCCCACCCGGTGCTTCATGTCGGCCAGACGGGCCACCGCGTCGGCCAGTCATGCCAGCCAACATAAGGAGGCGGAGCGCGCGGGCACCGGACCCCGGATGGTGATTGGCGGCGAGTGGCGGGGTTGGGCGATGCGCGGTTGTCACATCGCCGATGAGCGGTCCAACTGCCGCTCAACTTCCGGTTTTGACAGTCGAACGCATCGCGCGCCACCCGATTGCACCGATGATCGTGCCGAGCACGAACGAAACAATCGTGAGCACGGCGTGCACGATGAAGTAGCCGGTGGGGGAGCCGTCGGGGGCCCAGGCCCGGTCGGAGTCCCAGAGGTTCTTGGCGAACGTGATCCAGATGACCCAGGACCAGACACCGAAGCCGGTCAGGAAGAGCGCGGTACGACGTGACATGCCCGCATTCTGTCAGGGGGCCGTGTTTACACTGGTGACCCAGCACGTTGGGGGCACAAGTGGCAGTGGGCAGTGAGCAGTTCCACCGGTTCGTCGGCACGCTCGCCGAGGTCGAGCGGTCCGACAGCGGCCGGTTCATGTCCTTCAGCGTGCGTGGCAAACGGTTCGGCTACTACTGGCCGCGGACCCAGACCGTCGGCCTGAAGCAGACGCTGTCCGAACAGCGGGCACTCGTGGCCGAACGGCCGGAGGTGTTCGAGGAGCAGTTCACCGCGGGCGGCTTCGGCTGGGTGGTGGTCTACCTGGCCGGAATCGACGCCGACGAGCTCGCCGAACTGGTCTACGAGGCCTGGCGGCTCAGCGCCCCGGAGGAGCTGGTCGCGGCGGTCCCGTTCAAGCCGAGGTGACGCTGCCCACCCCACCCCGGCCCGGGATCTCAGCCGGCGCGGGCGGCGCGGCGGGTCTGGAACTGGTCGAACAGGACGGCCACCAGGATCAGCAGGCCGATGATGATCTGCAGATAGAACGAGTTCACCGCCAGCAGGTTGCCGCCGTTGTTCAGGGTGGCGACGATCAGCGCACCGACGGCCGCACCCATGGCGGTGCCTTTGGCGCCGAACAGGCTGGCCCCGCCGATCACGCAGGCCGCGATGGCGTTCAGTTCGTATCCCGTACCGGCGGTAGGGATACCCGCGTTCAACCGTGACGCGAACAGCACACCGCCGACCGCTGCGAGCAGCCCCGCGATCGCGTAAACGGCAAGCAACACCCGGGTCACCGGCACACCGGACAGGCGCGCGGACTCAGGATTGGAGCCGATGGCGTACAGATAGCGGCCGAAGACAGTGCGGCGCAAGACGAAAGCGCCCACAGCGACGACAACTATCAACAGCCACAACAGGTTCGGCAGACCGAGCAGTGTCCCGTTGGCGATCTCACCGAACGCGTTGGGCAACGGCTGGACAGTGGCCGCGTCGGTCAGCACCAGCACCACCCCTCGGGCGATGCCGAGCATGCCAAGGGTGACGATGAACGGCGGTAGCTTGGCGTAGGCCACCAGCCAGCCGTTGACCAGCCCGACCACGACTCCGCTCAGCAGCCCGACCAGGATCGCCAGCGGAATGTTCATGCCGTGGAACAGCAACTCGGCGGTCAGGCAACCGGACAGGCCGAGCATCGACCCGACCGAGAGGTCGATACCGGCGGTGATGATCACCATCAGCTGGCCGACCGCGATGATCCCGAAGATGGCGACCTGACGGGCCAGGTTCGCCAGATTGTCGCCGGTCAGGAACTGCTGGGACGCCAAGGTCATCGCACCGGCCAGAACGAGCAGCACCACGATGCCACCCGCGTCCCGGCCGAAGACATTGCCGAAGGTGAGGATGCGCTCTTCGGGCTCAGCTTTCGCTGTTTCAGTCATATCCGGTTCTCTCCTACGGGGTCGGGCTGGCCAGGTGGAGGACGTCTTCTTCGGTGGCGTCGGCCGCGGTCATGCAGCCGGCTACCAGGCCGTCGCGCATGACCAGGACGCGGTCGGCGAGGCCGAGGACTTCGGGTAGGTAGGACGACACCACGATGACGGCGAGGCCTTCGGCGGCCAGGTCACCGATCACGGTGTAGATCTCGCTTTTCGCGCCGACGTCGACGCCCTTGGTGGGTTCGTCGAACAGCAGGACTTTGGCGTGGGTGGCCAGCCAGCGGGCCAGCAGGACTTTTTGCTGGTTGCCGCCGGACAGCGACTGGATCGGCTGTTCCCAGGAGCCGGCTCGCAGGCGCAGGCCGCCGAGATACCTGTCCACCGTTCTCGTCTCCGCTTTTTTGTCCACTGTGAACAGGGTGGAGATCTGGCGCAGGTGCGCGATGGATGTGTTGGCGCGGATCGAGAGTTCCAGCAGGCAGCCCTGCAGTTTCCGGTCCTCGGTCAGCAGGCCCATGCCGCTCTTGATCGCTGCCCGGGGGCTGTTGGGCGGGACGGTGTCGCCGTCGATGGTGATCCGGCCGCCGGCCACTGGGTCGGCACCGAACAGGGCGCGCAGCAACTCTGTCCGTCCTGAGCCGAGCAGGCCGGCCACGCCGAGGATTTCGCCGGAACGGACCTCGAAGTCGACTGAACCGTCCACACCGGACGGGCGCAGGTCGCGGACGATCAGACGGGGCTCGCCGATCACTCGCTTGCCTGACGGGTACAGCGACTCGATCTTGCGGCCGACCATGGTGGCAATCAGGCTGTCGCGGTCGAAGTCCTGCATTGGCTTGCAGGTGACGAACTTGCCGTCGCGCATGACTGTCACGCGGTCGCCGATCTCGAACATCTCCTCCAGGTGGTGGGTGATGTAGAGGATGGCGTGGCTTTCGTCGCGCAACTGCTTGATCCGGGCCAGCAGGGCCTGGGTTTCGTGCTCGGACAGGGCGGTGGTGGGCTCGTCGAAGATCAGCACCGTGGGTTGTGTGCCCAGGACCCGGGCGATCTCCACCAGCTGGCGGTTGGCCAGTGAGAGCTCGCTGACGGGGGTGCCGGGGTCGAGGTCGCCGAGGTCGACTCGTTCGAGCATTGCCTTGGCCTGCTTGCGAAGCTCGGCGGGACGGGTGATGCCGCGGCGGGCGGGTAGCCGGCCCATGAGCAGGTTCTCGGCCACCGAGAGTTCCGGCAGCACGCTGAGTTCCTGGTACACCACGCCGATTCCGGCTTGCCGGGCCTGGACGGGGGTGGGGTCGCCGATGTCCTTGCCGTCGATCTCGTAGCTGCCGCCGTCCCGCCGGATGGCGCCGGTCAGCACCTTGATCAGGGTGCTCTTGCCGGCCCCGTTCTCCCCGGCCAGGCAATGCACCTCTCCTTTGCGGAGTTCCAGCTGTATGTCCGACAGCGCCTGGATCACGCCGTAGGACTTGCTCACGTCGTGCAGCGCGACGACCGGGCTCATTTTCCGGCCTGCGCGGTCGGCGGGCTCAGCAGGGCCTTCACCTCTGGCTTGTCCATGTTGGACTTGTCGGCCAGTACCGCGCCCGGGTCGAGGTTGAACGGCGGCGCCGTGCCCACCGCGGCCATGCCTGCTTCGACGACGCCCTGGTAGCCGAAGAAGTACGGGTTCTGCACCACGAGGGTGTCCAGTGAGCCGTCCATCAGGCCCGCGACCTCCTGGGCGTCGGTGTCGAAGGAGGTGACCGGGATGCGGTCGATCGCGTTGTTGTCCTTGATCGCGCGGGCGGCGCCGACGCCGGAGGCGTTGTTGGCGGCGAACACCGCGACCAGGTCGCGCTCGGCGGTCAGCACGTCGTTGACCTGGCTCGTGGCCAGGTTGACGTCATTGTTGTTGTAGCGCGGGCCGATCACGCGCAGCGAGGGGCAGCCGGCGGCCAGGCCCTGCTTGAACCCGTTCTCCCGTGAGGTGATCGTCTCCACGCCGGCCACCGAGGCCTCGATGAGCACGCCACCGGTGTCCTTGTTCTGTTTCTTGAGCTGGTCGCACATCTGCTTGCCGGCCAGCTCGGCCGCTTTCTCGTTGTCCGTGCCGATGAAGCCGTCGGATTCCGTGGTCACCTTGGTGTCCACGATGACCACCTTGATCTTGGCCGCACGGGCTCGCTCGATGGCGCCGTTGAGCGCGGTGGAGGAGTTGGGCGTCAGCACGAGGGCGTCCACGCCCCGGGAGATCGAGTTCTCCACCAGCTGGACCTGTTGTGCCACATCGGTTTCCGAAGTCGGGCCGAACGTGGAGACGGCGAATCCGTAGTCCTGCGCGGCTTTGTTCGACCCGGCCAGCATGGTCTGCCAGAACGCCGAGTCGCTGGCCTTGATGATCACGTCGACCCGTTTGCCGGCGGCGGCGCCACCCGTGCCACCGCCGCTGCCGCCCGTCGCCCCCGACGTCGCCCGGCCGGCCACCACCCCCACCACCAGGGTCAGCAGGGCCAGGACGGCCGCCAGCGGGATTGACAACTTTGTCCGTTTCATTGTCGCGGGCTCCTTGGTTGAGCGAGGGGCTCAGCGCCCTCGCAACTCGAAACGTTTTCAACGGTAACACCGGCGATTGCATGATCGGAAGAACTTACTGGTTAAGTGCCGTATGACGTGCTGTTTTTCTGGCAGATGTAGCGCTGGGGCCGCGCTTGGCCGTAAGCTTCCAGGTGTTCTTTAGAGAACGTTCTCAAGGGAGCCGGCCGATGGTGAGACAACCGACGATGAAGGATGTGGCCGCCCTGGCCGGGGTCAGCCTGAGCACGGTGTCGCGGGTGGTGAACGGCGACCCCGGCAGGCCGGACCTGGCCGAGAAGGTGCAGCGCGCAATCGACGTGCTCGGTTACCGCCGGGACATGACCGCCAGCAACCTGCGCCGGGCCGACCGGACGTCGGCCAGCGTCGGCCTGGTGGTGGCCGACGTGGCCAATCCGTTCTTCGCCGCTTTGCTTCGTGGCGTCGAGGATCTGGCCCGGACGCGGGGCGTGCTCACGTATGCGGGCAGCTCCGACGAGGATCCCGACCGGGAACGCGAACTGGTGCAGGGGTTCACCGCGCGTCGGGTGGACGGGCTGGTCATCGTGCCGTCCGGCGGCGACGACAGCTACCTGCTGCGGGAGCAACAAGCCGGAGCGACGCTGCTGTTCGTCGACCGGCCGGGCGTGACGTTGAATGTGGACACTGTGCTCAGCGACAACGCCGGGGGAATCGCCACGGCAGTCCGGCACCTACACGCGCACGGCCATCGGCGGATCGCGTTTCTCGGTGACCTGCAACGGATTTTCACCTCTCGCGAGCGGCTGCGCGGCTACCGCGAGGCACTGGCCGGTCTGGACATCCCGGTGGACGAGTCACTGATCCGGCTCGAAGTGCACAACAGCCAGGCGGCCGCGGAGGTCACGCGCGAACTGATGGCCCGGTCCGACCCGCCCACCGCGCTGCTCACGGCTCAGAACCTGATCACGATCGGTGCCATCCACGCCCTGCGATCCCGGCAGCTGCACCACGGGGTCGCCCATGTCGGCTTCGACGACCTCGTTCTGGCCGACGCTCTGGACCCGGGCATCACAGTCGTCGCGCAGAACCCCAGCAGTCTGGGTGAACGCGTCGGCACTCTGCTGTTCGAGCGTTTGGACTCGGTCACCGGACCGCCGCGCAGGATCATCGTGCCGACCACGTTGATCCCGCGCGGTTCGGGAGAGATCGGGCCGCGTCAGTAGTCGACAGGGACCTCGTCGGCACGCGGCCTGGCGCCTATGCCGCAGCTCGGGGCCGACCAGAAGCGGCTGGACTTGTGCGCGACGTGGACGTGGTCGTTGTGGCCGGGGTAGCCAGGGCCGAGGATTTCGTTGAAACCGTGGTCCCGGGCCTTCTGGGCCAGCGCGCAGAACCCCTGCGGCCCGGCGCCGAGGTCGACGGCGTCGCCGTAGAGGTGGCGGCTCGTGGCGGAGCCGCCGACCGCGTTGTTGCAGGCGACGCTGCGGAAACCGCCGTTGACGTCGATCGGCCGGTCGCCCATGGCATGCCGCATGGCCTGCAGTTTCCACATCGACACGAGTGCGTTGGCCCGCGCGGTCGCGGCTGAGACGTTGCCGCCCGACCAGTCGGAGTTGCAGTTGTTCAGCTCGTCGTAGCTGAAGTCGACCGGCGTGCAGTCGTTGTCCTGCAACTCGTAGATCTTGCTGAAGGTGGCCGGCCCGGCGATCCCGTCCGCGCCGAGGCCGTACGCCTGCTGGAAACGCGTCACGGCCGCCTTGGTGCCGGGGCCGAACTCGCCGTCGAGGCCGAGCACGCCGCCGTAGCCGGGATATCCGGCCACCCGGATCTGCAGTTGCCGGACGTCCTCACCGGACGCACCCTCCGACAGGGTGCGTCCCCACGTGTAACAGGCGTCGGCGATGGCCATGTCCGCGGCGGTCACCGGCTCCGGATCCGCGGCGGCCGGCGTCGCCACGGCAGTGCCGGCGCCGGCCAGCAGAGCGACCATGGATAAGACAGCACGAAATTTCATCTCGGGCAGCACCTTTCGAACGCGGGCAGGTGATGCCGGAGCGTGGCCAGACGACCCCACGGCTGTCAATGAGCAACCAAGTAAAGTCCTGGTCCGGCTGGCGGTAACCACCCGGACAGGGGAATGGCGGCCCTTGAGATCACACGCCCGCGGACACCGTGACGCCCGTGCCGACCCGGCGAGGCGTGGTCACACCGGTGACGACGTTGCCGGTCGAGGTCGCCACGAGTGCCGTGCCCGGGCCTTTCTGCAGGTCAAGGCCGATGCCGGAACCGTTGCCGCGAATGGCGTTGCCGACGATGGCGAGGTTCGCGGTGTCGTAGTTGACGCTGGTCGCCAGGTACGTGCTCGCGGCGGTGCTGCCCAGCAGCTGGAAGATCTTGTTGCCGCTGATCGTGGACGCGGTGTCGCCCTGCACCGTGACCTGCAGGCCGACGCCTGTGAAGTCCTCGATGTAGTTGTCGGCGATGGTCGTGCCGTACATCCGGCTGGCCCGGATACCGGCCCCGCCGACCTCGTACACGTGGTTGCCACGGACGACCCAGCCGGCGGAGTTGTCCAGGGCGATCGCGTCGGAGCCCGACTTCTCGATCCAGTTGTCGTTGAGCTGCCAGTCGGTGACGGAGTTGCCTGGATCCGGGTCCTCGACGAAGATGCCGCGGCCACCGGAGGCCGCGATGTGATTGCCGGAGATCCGGCCGTTGACCTGGGTGTTGGTCAGCTTGGTTCCGTTGGCCGACAGGCTGGTCACGCGCAGGGCGTGCCGCTTGGCCTCTTCGATCACCAGGTCCTCGACCACCGTCTGCCAGGACCGGACCACCAGCACATCGCGTGCGGTGGGGTTGGCGGCGCTGTTGCCGATCAGTGTCAGCGACTTGATCGTGAACGGCCCGCCGGTGAAGGTCGCGTTGTCCAGGTATGTGTCGCTCGCGAGCATCGCGTCGAGGTTGGCGCCGTTCGCCTGGCGGATGACGGTTCCGGTCCGGTTCTCACCGCGGTAGGTCCGGTCGCCGAGCAACCGGATCGGCTTGTCGATCAGGCACGTGCCGGTGATGACGATCTCGGCGCCGGGAACGCTGGCCGCGATCGCGTTGTTGATGGTCTCGTCGTCCGTGGTGGTGTTCTTGCAGGCGGCCGGGGCACTGGCGATGCCCGGCTGCCCGATCGTGGGTGCCGACGACACCAACAGCACCGTCAAAGCCACCAACGAGGTCATTGCTACACGCCGTACTGCGGCGTTTCTTTCGCCCATGGCCGGGCAAGATCCACCAGCGACCTCCGAAAAACCTACAATTCCGGTGTTTTCGCAGCTGAGAGTCAGTCTGCGACGAGCGGCCACGGGCGGTCGGCGGCGTCATCGGTGATGGCCACGACCAGCCGGCCGGACACCAGGGCCGAGCGTGTCCTCTGGCGCAGGCGCGTGGTGATCTCGTGGCTCTGCTCGGGCGAAAGCGGGCGTTCGAGCACGCCCAGCAGGAACGATCCGGCGGCCGGGCCGAACAGGTCGAGCGCCGCCCACCGCCCGCGAACAGCCTGGTCCGCGATCCGTACAGGCCGATCAGGCTCCGGTGCCGTCTCGTAGAGCTGAGTGCCGATGTCACCGGTCCGGCGGGTGATGGCGGTGATGAGGTCACGAGGCGACCGGGGGTCGAAGTCCCTGGCCTTGGTTTCCCGGCTCGGGGTGCTGATCTCGGCGGACCGGTCGGCGGCCACGAGGTGGTCCTGCTCGAACAGATCGGGCTGGATCGGGACGGGCGACGGCAACGGCTGGCCGACCGGGCCGGTCATCCCGGGAAGCCGGCCCGATCTTGTGAACAGGTCGACTGTCGTGCCATCGCCGGTGATGGACGCCCACGTCATGGCCAGCGGGTGTGTTCCGTGGTGCTGCGACCAGGGCAGCACGCTGTTGAGCCGGTCACGCTGCTGGACGGAGGCGCGGATCGGCGCTGGCTCCGAGCGGCCGCGTGCCTCCCCGGCCAGGACCATTCCGGGCAGCTGAAGCAGCAGATCCGGCTTGATCTTGGTGGCACTGTGCTGGGTGGCCAGCATTGTCGGCCACGCCTCGAAATGGGCTGGAGTGCCGGGAGTTGCCTGGTAGGCGGCGTGGACCGAGGTGGGGAGCATGCCGAGCCCGATCGATTCGCTGACGAACCGCCGGATGTGCGCGGCGCTCGCACGGAACGTGTCGTCCCGCAGCCGGACCGGGCCGTCCGGGTCGTTGCTCAGGTAGCACAGCAGAAGCCGCAGCTCGTGTTGCCGTGTCTCGTAGCGGACTGGGCCTTTCGCAGGCACCGCGAGAGCGTTCACGCCCACGGCGTAGCTGAGGTCCACCGGCAGCCAGCGGTCGACCGCGACCCGGTGGATGTCGTCGATCACGGGGTACGCGTCCGCGCGCCCGGGCCGTTCGGTCCAGGCGAACTGCCGCAGCGTGATCCAGGCCATCGACGCAGGCTAACGCGCCGCTGGGTATGATCCGCACCCCAGGTGTCCGACCAGGGGAGCGGAACGCGTGGCGTGGTTATTCGGTCCATACCGGATGGAAGGACTGATCGCACGAGGTGGCATGGGCGAGGTCCATCGGGCCCATGACACCCGGCACGATCGTGTGGTCGCGCTCAAGGTTCTGAGCGACGATCTGGCGGGCGACGCCGAGTTCCGGGAACGGTTCAAGCGGGAGGCGCACGCCGCGGCCCGGCTGCGTGAACCGCACGTCATCCCGATCCACGCCTACGGCGAGATCGAGGGCCGGCTGTATCTGGACATGCGCCTGGTCGAGGGCGCGCACCTGGGCAAGATCATCAAGGACGGCGGGCCGATGAGCCAGGCCGCCGCGGTCGACATCATCAGCCAGGTCGCCAGCGCGCTCGACGCCGCGCACGCGGAGCAGCTCGTGCACCGCGACGTGAAGCCGTCCAACGTCCTGATCAGCCCGAACGGCTTCGCCTACCTGGTCGACTTCGGCATCGCCCGGACGATCGCCCCGGCGAGCGAGATCACCGCGACCGGGGACACCGTGGGCACGCTGCACTACATGGCGCCCGAACGGTTCGGAACCGGCGCGGTCGATCACCGCGTGGACGTGTACTCGCTGGCGTGCATGCTGTACGAGTGCCTGACCGGCCTCAAGCCGTTCCGTGCGGAGAATCCGCTCGCCGTGATGTTCGGGCACGTCAACAACGCGCCGCCGAGGCCGGGCGAGTACGCCCCGGAACTGGCCAAGTTCGACCGTGTCATCGCCAAGGGAATGGCCAAGAACCCTGCTGACCGGTTCGCCGGCGCGGGCGAACTGGCTGCGGCCGCCAAGCAGGCCATGAAAGGGGAGTCGTCGACCAAGCGGATGCCCGTGGTCCTGCCGTCGGCTCCTGCCCCGAAGAAGACCGGCCGCAAGTGGATCGCCGTGGTGGTGGCCGCCGCGGTGCTGGGGCTGGGCGCGTTGCTGTGGTCGCAGTTCGGGCACTCCAAGCAGGAGCCTTCAGGGCAGCCTGCGCCAACGACGGCGACGCAGACGAGTGCTCCGGTCAAGCCGGCCGCGGATCTCGGTGTGGCCAAGCCGATCAGCAGTCCGGCGTGTGACGGCAAGTTCATCGTGATCGTCGGTTCCGCGGTCAACAAGGCCAACTACGCCGCGGACGTCGCGAAGTTCCTGCTGGACAACCCAGGCGCGGACTACCTGCACGCCGTGTCGACCAAATGCAGCTCGCTGCGGGCGCAGTACAACGGCGTGGATATCTACGCGGCGTTCTACGGGCCGTATGCCGACCAGAAATCGGCCTGTGACAAGAAGACCGCTGTGGGCAAGGGCTCGTTCGTCCGCCGGCTGGACAACTCCACATCGCCCGAAGAGGTCGTCAGGTGCCTCTGACGGAGATCGGCCGGTCCATCACCACGCCCTCAAGCTGAACGCCATCGGGTAGCGGGACCATCACCTGCGCGGTCTCCTGGAATCCGAACGCACGGTACAGCGGGACGCCGGGCAACGTCGCCATCAACGTCATGGACCGGAACCCTTCGTCATAGGCCGCGCGCTCGCATGCCTCAAGAATCGTGCGGCCCAGCCCCCGCCGGGTCCAGTCGCCGCGCACGAACATCGCCCGGACCCGGGCCGGTTCGCAACTCGGATCGATCAGCCGCTCGTCGTCCTGCAGCGACCCCGACCCGGTGTACACCTTCTGCCGCCTGCTCCATCCACCACAGGCGACGACCTCGCCTGCCCACTCGTGGACGTAGTACGTGCCGTCCCCGATCAGCGTGAGGTCCGGCACCGTGAGGTGGATGGCGGCACTGTCGGACTGCCGCTGGTCGTAGAAACCCGGGAACAACGCGAGCACCGAACCGCGCATCAGCTCCGCGATCTGTGCCTGATCACCCGCGACAGCCCTGCGCAGGGCGGGAAATGATGTCACCCCGGCATCATCGTCGGCCGGCCGCCGCGCTTCCAGCGATTTTGCCGAAATATTGCCTGCGTCAGTCAACTATTGGATACTGGAAGGCATGACACGACTGGAGAACCTGCTTGGTGCGCAGTCGCTGGAACTGGCCGGTCGGCTGCTCGACGCGGATGTCGGCGGCTCCGGCATGGCCGCCTCGGAGCGTGCCGCGCTCGTAACCCTGCTTGCTCACCCGGACAGGACCGTGCGCTGGCTGGGCGATGTCCTAGGCCTCACCAGCTCAGGTGGTACCAGACTCGTCGAGCGCCTCGTCGACGCCGGATGGGTCACCCGTACCGCGGGCACTGACGCCCGCCAACGTCGGCTGGACCTGACTCGTACCGGCCGCGCCCGCGCTCGTGCGGTTCTGAAAGCACGTCAGGCCGTGATCGGCGAGGTCGTCGAAGTCCTGACAGAGCAGGAACGCCGTCAACTGGAGGCCCTTCTGGACAAAATGGTCGTCGGCCTCGCCGCGACTCGCCTCCCGGCTCTGCACGTCTGCCGCCTGTGTGACCGTGCCGCATGCTCCAGTGGCGGACGGGAATGCCCGCTCCGGCACACGATGGGCACAGCCGATGACTGATCTGGCGGTGGCGTCGCGTATCAGCCGGACTGTGCTGCCTGGCGCCGCGATGATCGCGGTGACGTTCGGGCTTGCCCGTTATGGGTACGGGTTGCTGCTGCCTGACATGCAGTCGGAGCTGGGGATGGGGGCCAGCGCGGCAGGGTTGATCTCGTCGGGTGCGTATGTCTCCTATGCCCTCGCGGTTGAGACACACACCACAGCCGAAGTTGTTGAAGTTTCAATGAGTTGGGAGCAGTCTGGTTCTTGAAACTTCAAGATCTGGAGGCCCGATGACGAGCATACTGCCGGCGAAGGTGCGGACGCGGGTGGTTGTGCCGCTGACGTTCCCGGACGGTTATGCCACCACGGCTGAAGTCTTCACGTTCGAGGGGCTTGCCGACAACCGTGAGCACCTGGCCCTCGGGCTGGGCGACTGGCGTGGTGCTGTGGACCGGGGCACGGCGCTGGTGCGTCCGCACAGCGAGTGCCTGACCGGGGATGTGTTCGGCAGTCAGCGTTGTGACTGCGGGCCGCAGCTGCGGGAAGCGGCCGAGCGGATCACCGAGACCGGCGGATTCCTGCTGTACCTGCGGCAGGAGGGCCGGGGGATCGGCCTGTACGCCAAGCTCGACGCCTACGCCCTGCAGGACGCCGGCCTCGACACGTTCGAGGCGAACGTCGCCCTCGGCCACGGCGAGGACGAGCGTGACTACACCGCCGCCGCGCAGATGCTGCACTCTCTCGGTGCCGACCGGATCTCACTGCTGAGCAACAACCCTGACAAGGCTGTCCAACTTGGGGCGCTCGGTGTGCAGGTCATCGAGCAGATCCCGACCGGCGTGCACCTGTCGGCGGCCAACGCGCGCTACCTGGCGGCCAAGGTCGCCCACACCCACCACACTTTGGACCTGCCGCTCGCGGGTTGAGCCGATTGGAGACACGGTCATGAGCACCCCGGAGCCGCGATGGCTCAGCCACCAGGAACTCGCGGCGTGGCTGAATCTCACCCGGTTGCTGTTGCGGCTGCCCACCGCGCTGGACCGGCAGCTGCGCGATGAAGCCGGGCTGCCGCACGCCTACTACCAGGTGCTCGCCATCCTCAGCGGCCAGCCCGGCCGGGCCATGCGGATGGCCGAACTCGCCCGGCACACCGGCACCACGCCCAGCCGTCTCTCCCACGCCGTGGCCACCCTCGAACAACGCGGCTGGATCGAACGCCAGGCCTGTGCCACCGACAAACGCGGCCAGATTGCGCTGCTCACCGACGCAGGTTTCGCGGTCCTCGAGGCCGCCGCCCCAGGCCACGTCGCCGAGGTCCGTCGTCTCGTCTTCGACCACCTCACCCCCGACGACGTCGCCCAGCTGGGCGCCATCACAGCCAAACTGATCACCGACCCGCTGCCCGGGATGCTTGCGTCAGAGAGTGAAACCGAGGGGACCGCCGCCGCTCACTGCGACCTTGAAGGGGAACAGGCCGAGCCGCTTGCGAGACAGGGTGGCGCGTAGTTCGACCGAGCCGCTGACCGGTGTGCCGGCGGGGACGCGGGCGACGAGGGCGAGGCGTTGGGTGCCGCGGACCTGGTCCAGGGTGGTGCTGGTGAATTCCCAGGTGCAGGCGGGTTCCTGCAGGCCGTAGGTCTCCACGAAGATCTCTTCGCGTTTGCCGGACTTCACGATCTCGGCGGAGGCTTCGAAGCCCAGTTTGGCGCCGAGTTTGAGCGATCGGGACTGTTCGATCGGGCGTTGGGCGCGTTGCGGGGTGAGCGACCAGATGATCGGAGGTGGCGTGGCGGCGCCGTCGCTCCGTGCCAGGGTCACGGTCAGCCAGGCTTGGCCGAACCGGTCTTCGCCGGGGGCGAAGGTGGCGCCGAGGTGCACGAGGTGGAACGTCCATGCCGTGTCGGCCAGGAACGCCTGCAGGGCGAGGTCACCCGCGGCCAGCTCCGGCGTGATCGCCTGGACGACGGGCAGGCCGACGGATACCACGCCGTGTACGGGTTCTGCTTTGGCTTTGCCGCGGGTGGTGCGGCTGTCGGGTTCGAGAACCGCTGGGGCCTCGGTGAGTCCGGGAACCTCGATGTCCATTCAGGCCTCTCAGCGCCAGTCGCCCATGTAGTAGAACGCACCCCAGTCGCGGTACTGGGGATGGGCGGCTCGGGTCCGTTTCTGTGCCGCGGCGAAGGCGGTCAGCTTCGAACTGCCGTCGTGCAGCATCTCGTAGAGCGTAGTGAAGAAGTCGCGTGAGGTCTGGCTTTCCACGGGCCACAGCGTGCCGACGACCGCCTCGGCGCCGCGCAGCAGCAGGTGGGCGGGGATGCCGCGCAGGTTGTCGGCCGCGTCGAACCGGCCGAGCGCGGTCTCACACGCCGACAGCGTGACCAGTTCGAGGCCTTGCAGGTCCAGTCGGAGCAACTCGTGCGCGCTGACCCGCTCGTCGGCGACGTACAGGCTCTGGAACGCAGGCGCGGCAACATTATGGACTCCGTGGGTGGCGATGTGGAACAGTCGCGCGCCCGCCAACGCTTCGAAGACAGCGTTTTCGGTGGCGTCGGCGTCGATCAGGGCCTGCGATCCGAACTTGGCCGCGACCGCCTCGGCTTCCTCGACTGCCTCGGGAATGGGGTCGAGCGAGCCGTCGGCGAACCCGAGGCCGACGGCGACCATGCCCGTTTTCCCGCTTGGTGGCGGTGACATCAGACGTTCCAGCAACGCGAGATTCGGCATGTAGGTGACCGTCCACGCCTCGGCGAGCGGACGGCCGTCGAGGTGGAGCAGGTGCAGTGGCGCGAAATGCAGCGGGCCATGGGGAACGATCACCAGGTGACGCCGTCCGGCCGCGTACTCCTCGCGCAGCAGGTCCGCGACGGGACCGTACAGCGCCAGGCACTCGTCGAGCGCGTCCTCGCCGGATCGTGCGATCACCCGGAACGGACCGGGCTCGGCCTGGACCTCCTGCCGCAGGTCGAACACCGCGCCGGCCAGCCGGTCGAACGTGCGGACGCGGTTGTCGATGTGCAGCTCCAGCCGTTGACCAGCGGTGCCCGCATCGAGGATCTCGTTGGGTACCAAGGCGATCCGGTCCTTCGAGATCATCAGGGTCACGAGCGACCGGCCGCCACCGGGGGTGTGGGTGAGGTGACTGAACAGCAGAACCGTGTCAGCCGGCAACAGATCGCAAGTCGTGGCGAGATCCAGCAACCGGAGCGAGGGTGTGGCGCTGCCGGTCAGTGCGCACTGCACCAGGGCGTCGAACGTGCGCTCGAGATTTTCCCGCTGTGCGGCGGCTGTGACCGTGCCGACGTCGTCCAGTCGTTCGGAGTACGGCGTGACCAAGGTGACCGCGTCGAGGTCCGCGTTGGGGTCGTCCTCGGCTTGCCCGATGAGGTCGAGCAGCCTTGCCGCGTCCTCGTCGCTCCGGGCGTCGAATGAAATCCCGGAACGCAGCGCGTCGACGAATCTGGCGCCCTTGGCCAGTTGCATGCACGCGAACACCTCTTCGGCCTTGGCCTCCCAGGCCGAGGCACCGATCACCTGGGACCAGATGGTCTGCAGGACATCCGTGGCCGCCGCCCCGATCATGTTCTCGGCCACGACCGCGATCTGAGCCAGGGTGTCGGCCGCGGCCTGGGCGAGCCCCTTGCCGTCGACCTCCGCGACGAACCGCGCTATCAGGGTCAGCGACTCCATCGCGGCGTCCGGTGTGGACATTGTGAGGTACAGACTGCATGCGGTTGCCTGCGTTCTCAACGCGTGCGCTGAGTCGCCTCGTTCGAACGCACGGATCGACGCGCGTGCGAGCAAACCGGCCGTCAGGTAGCCCAGTACGTCCTCATTATCCTCCACAAAGGACGGAAAGAGCCGGGACATGCTGCTCATGGCGTCGAACCACTCGGCTTCGGCGGCCGCGGAGCCGGCCGACTCGTGCCCGAGGCGGAAATACGTGATCAACGCCGGCGCGGCCCGGTCGGCCGGCCAGTTCCCCGCGGTGATCCGGCCGAGCAGCGCGTCGAGGGACTCCTGCGGGACGAGATTCTCGTCGAGAAGAAGGTCACGGGTGTTCATCAACAGGTCCTGGTGGATCAGGAGCACCTGAAACCGGTCCCGCTCGGCCAGGCCGCGCACGAAGTCCCGGGACTCGGCGAACAGACGCCTGCCACGAGCCCGGTCCCCACCGGCGAGGACCTGACCGGCGCAGACGAGTACCGCGTGCGCCGCCTCCCGGCCGGACCGTTCGGCGATCTCCTCGATCGGGTACGTGAGCAACCGGTCGAGCGCTGCCTCGTCGGGCACCTGCCCGGTACCCAGCTGCATGATCAAGGCGTTGGCCAGCAACTGCGGATAGCTGTCCACGTCTTCGGCCGACGCCACCCGGGCCGCGATGTCCGCCAGTTCGGCGTGGTCGATCTCCTGGCCGAGGATGGTCCGGGCTCGCTTGATGTTGAGCATCAGGCTGCGCAGGTGGGTCTGCTGAACGGGCACAGCCAGGTCCATGGCCCGGTTCACGTAGTCCTCACTGATGTCCACGACTTCGGCGAAAGCCGGCATCCGGGTCGTGACGCCCTCGTCGACCTCGACCGGGTCGAGAGTCTCCTCCTCCAGCCGTGCGATCCACCGGCGCATGTCGGCCACGTAGTTCTCACTCGTGCGGCCCGCTGAATACGGTTCGAAATACAGTGCTGCCAAGGCCAGCATGGTCTCGGCTTCGAAGCGCTCCGATCCCGGTTTTCCCTCGTAGGACGCCAGTACCCGGCGTCCGGCGTCGGCGGCGCTGTGCAGCACCCGCCCGTCAGGCAGGTTGATCAGCACCTGCCTGGCCACGAACAGCCACCTGAACCGGGCCATGGTCACCATGCCCCGGCCTTCGCCGCAATCGGGCACCCGCTCCACGGCCGCCAGCAGCAGGAGGTGCAACCGGGCCGCCCGGCGCCACTGGCCTTCACCCAGCAACGTCATCGAGGCTTCCGCCAAGGCGTGTACATAAGGGACAGACAACATGCGGACCATGTCAGGCGAACGCGCGTACGCCAGGGCGTCGGCCATGCTGATCGAAACGTCCACCGCACCGAGCAAGGACTCGATCGGCCCGGGCCCCAGTGGGTAGTTACCGGGATTCTTGTGCAGGTAGTCGAGTGCGGCCAGCAACTGGCCCAGACCACGGCCGATGCGGGCGCTGTCCTCCTCGCCCTGCGCCCCGAAGATCAGTCCGTCGCGTGCCGCGGCGAACATCGTGAGCGCGGCCCGCGACAGCAACACCGGACGGGCCTCGATCATCTGGAACAACGCTGCAGGTTCGGCGTCCGCCACCTCGCGCACCATGTCCAGACACGACTCGAAGTCGACCACAAGGGACGTTACGAGCTGTTCCCGCGGCAACGGCCACTTCGGCGCGGCTTCGTCCGCCGGGCCAGGTGGATCGTCCTGGTCGAGCTTGGCCAGGACCTGCTCGACCGCGGGCCGGACCAGCTCCTCGAGCCGTGCTCTTGACGCGGCTGCTTCTTCGTTCCGGTCGAGTCGTTGCAACAGCTCCAGTTCCAGCCGCATCGCGTAACGCACCCGGGCCAGGAGCCGCGGATCGGCGCTGTGGCCGAAAAGATCACGGAACTTGCCGACCAGCGGCGGGATCCGGTCGGCGGCGGCATCTTCGGGTCCCTCCTGCGTCACCATCGTGATGTGGTTGTACAGCGCCAAAGCAACCCAGAATCCTACGTCAGGATCCTGGGATGACTCGAAGTCTGACACTACCGAGCGATATCCGTCACCGGCCTCCGCGAACTTGTTCTCAAGCCGAAGCAGCGCAGCCCGGTTGTAGCCCAGCGCGGCCGCGTTCCCTGCGAGAGCCGCAATCCCCGAGCACATCGCCAGCAGCTTGTCGAGCATGGCCAAGCCCTGCCGCGAATCCTGCCGTGCCAACGCGATTGCCTGATCGGTCAACGAGGACAAGGTCTCCGCGGCCTCGGCCACGGGCGCGTCACTCGCTGTCATCGCTTGCCGGAACGCCTCGACGTCCGTGTCACTCAGCTGCACAACGCGCCTCCCTAGGCTTCTTGCCCAGGTAGTCGGTGAACAGCGCCCGCGTGCTACCTGCCGGCGTCACTCCGGGATCTCGTGCTCCATGTATGGCGTGGTCACGCCCCTATTGCTTGACCGCGCCGAGCAGCTCGGCGTTGGTGCTGGTCTTGCGCAGGCTGTCGAGCAGGAGCTCGGTGGGGGATTCGCGGCGGGTGAGGGCCGCGCGCAGTGAGCGTGTGGCCGCCCGTTCGCTCGGGGACAGCAGGAGTTCTTCCTTGCGGGTGCCGGATTGGGAGATGTCGATGGCTGGGTAGACGCGTTTGTTGGCGATCTTGCGGTCCAGCCGGAGCTCGGCGTTGCCTGCGCCCTTGTACTCCTCGAAGATCAGGGAATCGCCGAGGGAACCAGTGTCCACAAGGGCCGTGGCGAAGATCGTGAGCGAGCCGCCGTTCTCGATGTTGCGGGCCGCGCCGAGGAATCGTTTCGGCGGAAGCAGAGCAGTGGAGTCCACGCCACCGGACAGCACACGTCCCGACGTGGGCGCGGCCAGGTTGTAGGCGCGGCCCAGGCGGGTCAGGGAATCCAGCAGGACCACTACGTCCCGGCCGGTCTCGACCAAGCGCTTGGCTCGTTCGATGGCCAGTTCGGCGAGGGCGATGTGCTCGTTGGGCGGGCGGTCGAACGTGGCGGCGATGACCTCGGCGGGCACGGCACGAGCCAGATCGGTGACCTCCTCCGGGCGTTCGCCGACCAGGACGAGCATCAGGTGGCATTCCGGGTGATTCTTGCTGATTGCGCGGGCGATTGCTTGCAGTACAGAGGTTTTGCCCGCCTTGGGCGGCGCGGCGATCAGTGCGCGTTGGCCTTTGCCGACCGGCATGACCAGGTCGATCACGCGCGTGGTCAGCTCGTGCGGCTCGGTCTCCAGCCGCAGGCGTTCGTTGGGATAGAGGGGAACCAGCTCGGTGAACGCGGGCCGGGCGTGGCCGGGCCGTTGCCCGTTGACGCTGTCGACCTGCACAATCTGGCTTTTGGTGGCAATTGCGGCGACGGTGTCGCCCCGGCGCAGCCCGAGTTTGCGGACCATCGCCATCGGGACGTTGATGTCGCCTGGCCCGGGTAGATAGCCATCGGCCCGGATCATGGCGCGGTTGTCCACAATGTCCAGGATGCCGGTGACCGGTGGGCCTTCGGTTGTTGTGGTGCTGTTCATGGGTTTTCCTTAGATTGGTGGGTGTGCGGAACCGAGCGGGCACGTGCCTGCGCTCGCCGCTGAAGTAGATCCTGGTTGTGCCGCAGTACGTTCAGCAGAACTGTGTCCGGCAAAACCGGGGAACTCCTGTGGGGGCCTTCGCCTACATCCACAAGGGGAAGATGACGCCAGGATAGCGACCCGCTGCCCGCGGCGCAACATCACCCGATGCGTGTCACATCGGCCCGCGCCAGCCACACGTCCCCACGACCGGGCGCCCGGTAGTTCTGCCGGACGTAGGAGACCAGCTTGGGCAAGGCCGGATGCGGGTTCGGCCGATGCCACAGCAACGAGCACAGATAACAGGGCGTGGGCCGTTGGACGGGGATTCGTACCACGCCGGGGTACTGCGGCAGCCGCGTCAGCTCGCCGACGAATCCGAGCAGGTGCGGCGACTCGGCGAAGCGGCGCACGAAGTGCTCGTAGCCGAAGTCCGGGCCGCTGGTGTCGATGCGGACCGAGAACTCCGCGGCGATCGAGTCGTAGAAGTCGGCCCATTCGCTGCCTTGGGCGTTGCCCGGCATCCACACCGTGCAACCGGACAGCTCCGGCATCGTCACACTCGACCGCTTCGCCAGCGGGTGCCCAGGGCCGACCATGACCTGCAGCGGCTCCAGGTAGGCCGGGACGGCGGCGATCCCGTCCTGGTCCAGCGGGCCGATCGCCCTGACGAACGCCGCGTCCACCGTGCCCGCCTTCAGCGCCCCACGCGCGGCCCTGAGCCCGATCGACGTGACGATTTCGAGCTCGATATCGCTCGCCGTGCTGTGGAATTCTCGTACCAATTCAGTCGACGCGAGTCTTGTGTCGAGTACGTCGATCCGTAATGGCAGGCGCCGTCCGCGCAGCATTTCCACGGTCTTTTCGGCCGTCGCCAGAAGATTGCGCGCATACGGCAGAAAAGCCGCGCCGTCTTGGGACAGTCTCGTTCCGGAGGCCTGCCTTGACAGCAGGAGAACGCCGAATTCCGATTCCAGCTTGGCGACCCGTTTGGACACCGCCTGCTGGGTGATGCCCAGCTGAGCGGCGGCGTCACCGAAGTGCTGGTTGTCCGCCACGGCAACGAAGGCACGCACCGCCGCCAGGTCGAGATCGCCCATCGGTACACCTGCCTTCTGTTCAACGCTGGTGGCTCGGAGATATTCCCCTGTGCCGGAACTCTATCGCCGTCGGCTCACAACCGCTGGTTGTGGGACAAGCGTGTCGGTTGTTTGACCGTCCCCCGGGTGCTCGGCTCGAATGTCGGCACCGCTGATTCTCTGGAGGGGGCCGGTTTGTCCTCGTTCGTTCATCTGCATGTGCACACTGAGTACTCGATGCTCGACGGCGCGGCGAAGATCACGCCGTTGTTCGGCGAGGCGGCCCGGCTCGGGATGACCGCGGTCGGGATGACCGATCACGGCACCATGTCCGGCGCGGACGAGTTCTACCAGGTGGCCGGCCGGACCGGGATCAAGCCGGTCATCGGCATCGAGGCGTACCTGGCACCGGGCAGCCGGTTTCACAAGCAACCCGTGTTCTGGGGCAAATCCGGTCAGTCTGGCCAGTCCGACGTGTCCGGCGGCGGTGCGTACACGCACATGACCATGCTCGCGCGCAACGCCACGGGCCTGCGGAACCTGTTCAAGCTGTCCTCACTGGCGAGTATGGAGGGCTACTACCGCAAACCCCGGATGGATCGCGAGCTGATCGCCGGGCACGCCGACGGCATCATCGCCACCACCGGCTGCCCGTCCGGCGAGGTGCAGACCCGGCTCAGGCTGGGGCAGCACGCCGAGGCGTTGCGGGCTGCCGCGGACTACCGGGACATCTTCGGCCGCGAGAACTTCTTCGTGGAGCTGATGGACCACGGTCTGGCGATCGAGAAGGTCGTCCGGGACGGCCTGCTCGAGATCGGGGCCGAGCTCGGCCTGCGGCCGTTGGCCACGAACGACTCGCACTACGTCCGCAAAGAACAGGCCGAAGCGCACGCCGCTTTGCTGTGCGTGCAGTCCGGCAAGACTCTCGGCGATCCATCTCGCTTCAAGTTCGACGGCGACGGCTACTACCTGAAGTCGGCCGAGGAGATGCGGTCCTATTGGGACAATCAGGTACCGGGTGCCGCCGACAGTACGCTCCTGATCGCCGAGCGGGTCGAGTCCTACGCCGAGGTGTGGGAACACCGCGACCGGATGCCGGTTTACGAGCCGCCGGAGGGACACGACGTGCAGTCGTGGTTCCGTGCGGAGGTCATGCGCGGCCTGGAACGCCGACTGCCCGGCGGAGTGCCCGAGCAGTATGTGAGCCGGGCCGAGTTCGAGATCGATGTCATTGTGCAGAAAGGATTCCCGGCCTACTTCCTGATCACCGCCGACCTGATGGACCACGCGCGGTCGGTCGGCATCAGGGTCGGGCCGGGACGCGGGTCGGCGGCCGGGTCGTTGGTGGCGTACGCGATGGGCATCACGAATCTGGACCCGATCGAGCACGGCCTGCTGTTCGAGCGGTTCCTCAACCCCGAGCGTATGTCCATGCCCGACATCGACATGGACTTCGACGACCGGCGCCGTGGCGAGATGGTGCGCTACGCCACGGAGAAGTACGGCGCCGACCGGATCGCCCAGGTGATCACCTTCGGCAAGATCAAGACCAAGGCGGCCGTCAAGGATGCCGCCCGTGTCCATTTCGGACAAGCCGGGTACGCCATCGCGGATCGTATCTCCAAAGCGCTGCCGCCGCCGGTCGCGGCCAAGGACATCCCGCTGTCGGGCATCACCGACCCGGAACACGAGCGTTATCCGGAGGCCGCCGAGGTACGTTCGCTCATCGAGACCGACCGGGACGTCGCCACGATCTTCGAGACGGCGCGCGGCCTGGAAGGCCTGATCCGCAACGCCGGAGTGCACGCCTGCGCGGTCATCATGTCGTCCGAACCCCTGGCGGATGTCATCCCGTTGTGGCGCCGCGACGACGGAGCCATGATCACCGCCTGGGACTATCCTTCCTGCGAGGCCATCGGTCTGCTCAAAATGGACTTCCTCGGTCTGCGCAACCTGACCGTCATCGGCGACGCGATCGACAACATCCAGGCAAACCGTGGCGAGACAGTCGATCTCGAGGCGCTGGAGACCAACGACCCTGCCACGTACGAGCTGTTGTCTCGTGGTGACAGTCTTGGTGTGTTCCAGCTCGACGGTGGCGCGATGCGGGACCTGCTGCGGCGGATGCGTCCCACGGGTTTCGAGGACATCGTCGCGGTCAATGCCTTGTACCGCCCGGGTCCGATGGCGATGAACACGCACAACAACTACGCCGACCGCAAGAACTCCAGGCAGCCGATCGAGCCGATTCACCCGGAGCTGGCCGGGCCGTTGCGCGAAATCCTCGCCGAGACCCATGGCCTGGTGGTCTACCAGGAACAGATCATGCAGATCGCGCAACGGGTGGCTGGCTTCTCGATGGGGCGAGCGGACGTGCTGCGCCGGGCGATGGGCAAGAAGAAGAAAGAGGTGCTGGAGAAGGAGTTCGAGGGTTTCCAGGCGGGCATGCGGTCGAACGGTTTCACCGATGAGGCCGTGCATGCGTTGTGGGACACCATTCTGCCGTTCGCCGGGTATGCGTTCAACAAGTCGCACGCGGCCGGATACGCGCTGGTCGGTTACTGGACCGCGTACCTGAAGGCCAACTACCCGGCCGAATACATGGCGGCCCTGCTGACCTCGGTGTCGGACAACAAGGACAAGTCCGCGGTCTATCTGGCCGAGTGCCGTCAGCTGGGCATCAAGGTCATGCCACCGGATGTGAACGAGTCCTCGCTGCGGTTCGCCGCGGTCGGCGACGACATTCGCTTCGGTCTCGGCGCGGTGCGTAACGTCGGCGCCAACGTGGTCGAGTCGATCGCCTCGACCCGCGCCGGGAAAGGGAAATACGCCTCGTTCGACGACTTCATGGCGAAGTCGGAACTGGTGTGCTGCAACAAACGCGTCCTGGAATCCCTGATCAAGGCCGGCGCTTTCGATTCGTTCGGGCACGCTCGCAAAGCACTCTTCGACGTCCACGAACAAGCCGTGGACGCGGTCGCCGACCTCAAACGCCGGCGGGCTCAAGGCCAGTTCGACCTGTTCGGCGCTGCCGAGGAGTCCTCACCGCTGGCGCACCTGAGTTTTGCCGCCGAGGAATGGCCCCGCAAGCACCTGCTCAGCCTGGAACGGGAAATGCTGGGCCTGTATGTGTCCGGCCACCCCCTCGACGGCACGCAACACATCCTGCGCGGGCACGCCCCGAAACCGATCGCGACCCTGCTGGCCGACCCGCCGACCCAAGGCGAGGTCACCATCGCGGGAATGATCTCGTCGCTGGAACGCCGGGTGAACAAGAAAGGCGAAAACTGGGCCATCGCCACGGTGGAGGATCTCGACGCCGCGCTCGAAGTGCTCTTCTTCCCCAAGACCTACGGCCTTCTCGCCACTGAACTTCTCCAGGACACGGTCGTGGCGGTCAGCGGCCGGATCAACTGGCGTGAGGACAAGATGTCGGTGTTCGGCTCATCCGTGACGCCCCTGGACGTGGCCGGCACGGAACAGAACCCGCCGTTGATCCTGGAAATGGATGCCAAGAGCGTCGACCACAACACAGTGGCGGAGCTGCGCTCCACATTGCGGGCCCACCACGGACCCACTCCCGTGCAGATCGTCGTATGCCACGGCCAACGACGTACCCCACTCGCGGTCGACGACTACCCGGTGACTGTCAGATCGGCCTTGTTCGGGGAGCTCCGGTCGATCCGAGGCGTCCGAGTGACGTAGGGACGGTATGACACCAAGCTGTCGGTCCGGTATGCAGCTTGATGCCATGTGACGGGCGCCATAGTTCTGCACTTTCCGGGGGCTTGGTGCGTCGTTAGGGCGGAAGATTCGAGATCCGGAGGTTTGCAGTGCGGGCAGGACGACAAAAAATCACGATGGCACTCCTGCTCGCGAGTGTCCTGGCGATCACCGGCTGCAGCGGCGAGAACGAGGGCGCGGCGCCGGCGGGCAAGGCCGACAGCAAGAGCAACGGCAGCACCGCGTCCGCGCCCGCGGCGAAGATCGTGGCGGACCCCGCGGTGGACGCCAAGGATGTCCCGGTGTTACAGCCGGTCAAGATCAGTGTGTCGGACGGGAAGCTCACCGAGGTGGTCGTCAACGACCCCGAGGGCAAGCCGGTGGCCGGTGACACCACCGCCGACAAGCTGAGCTGGGCCAACAGCCAGCGGCTGGACTACGGCAAGACCTATACCTATGCCGCGAAGGCGATGGGCGCCGACAACAAGCCGGCCGAACTCAAGGGCTCCTTCAGCACCGTGAAGCCGGCCAAGACGATCCGCGCCACGGTGAACCCGGCCGACGGCCAGACGGTCGGGGTGGGCATGCCGATCAGCGTGAACTTCCCGGACGACGCGCCCAAGGACCGGGCCGCGGCCGAGAAGGCGTTGAAGATCGAGACCACGCCGCAGGTCGAGGGCAGCTGGGCGTGGGTTTCGGCCAACAAGGCGGACTGGCGGCCAAAGGAGTACTGGCCGGCCGGCACCAAGGTCAAGGTGTCGGCCAGTCTCTACGGCGTGAACTACGGCAACGGTTACGGCCGCGCCGATGTGACCAGCGAGTTCAGCATCGGCCGCAAACAGGTGCTCAAGGTCAACACCCCGGATCACTCGCTCAAGGTCTACCGCAACGGCGCGCTCACCGCGACGTACCCGTCGAGCAACGGCAAGGACTCCAACCCGGACCTCAACACCCCCAACGGCACCCTGATCGTGATGAGCAAGGAGCCGGTCGGCGACTTCTCCAACCCGGCCTACGGCTACACGAACGTCAAGAAGAAGTGGGCGATGCGGATCTCCAACCACGGTGAGTATCTGCACGAGAACGAGGAGAACGCGGCCAACATCGGCAAGGCGAACACCTCGCACGGCTGCGTCAATCTGTTCGAGAAGGACGCCAAGGCGCTGTTCGACACCACGCTCATCGGTGACCCCGTCGAGGTGACCGGCTCCAAGGTCGCCATGCCCACCACGTCCGAGGTCAACGACTGGCTCTTTTCGTGGGAGAAGTGGACCGGCATGTCCGCGCTCAAGTAACGCCTGGTCAGGGCCGGGACGTCGCGGCCGCCACGGCTGCCACCGCTGTCAAGGCGTTCATCGATTTCCTGAGCGAACAGGCGAGCGCGACGACCGCCCTGACCGCCATGGCCACCGACAACAGCAAGTTCCCGGACGGCCAGTGGCCTGACCCGGCCACGAGCACCTTCAACGACGGCTCCGTCACCGACGGCGACGGTGACTGGTCGCTCAACGCCTGACCCAGAGGCCGCACCTCCCGTCGATCACGTCGCCGCAAAACTCGGACACTGTGTCTTGACAAGATGTCTGATGGCGACGGATGGTGTGCGCACGGATGTCGTGCGAGTTGACGGGTGGTGCGGGAATGGGACTGGGCGCATTGGTTCTGCTGGACCTTGTCATGCGGTCGCGGGGGCTGTTTCAGGGAAACGCGGCGCGCAACGCGATGCGGCCGATCGCGCAGCGGCTTGAGCCGGTGCGTCCGCGGCCGCTGGCGCACAACGGGGATTCCGGCCGGGGCATCGACAACAGTTTTCCGTGGTACCACGTGTATTTCACGGTGGATCTCACGCCGGAGCTGGAACAGGCCGTGCTGAACGCGGCGGCGGCTGAAGGCTTTCAGCTGCGGGTCGACCAGGAACACATCAACGGCATGCTCGGTCTGCCCGGGCCCGGCGGCCACAATTGCAGCCACCGCGGTGAGTTCAATTCGACGTCGAGCTATCTGATCGCGGAAAGTAAAGGCCGGTCAATGCGGGCGCGGATCACCCGCGACGGTCAGGAGCGGGTGTTCGCCTATGGGCGTGGTGTCGACTGGGATCAGCGGTGCACGCCACCCGCAGGCAAGGCCATTCTGTCGCTGAGTTTGTCGCTGCCTTCGATCCGCTGATCTCACTGTATGTGTTTACGTTAACATGTCGATGTCGATCAAGATCGGCATCCAGGCTCGCCGTCGACGATGATGGAGGTTCGGGCGATGAACGCCGTCTCGGTCCAGCCATTCGCCGCCGGATGGCGAATACGCCCAGTTCAAACGGCCAATGTGGACAACTGACCGGCGCTTGCCGCAGGCAGGCGATAGGCCATAAGTGATCATGCTGCGGCCGAATGATCTATTGACTGTCCACGCTGAGCCGAATACCCCTTCTTCTGGTAGCCGGAGAGGAGCACGAGGGTGGTTGACCTTTGGAGGAGAACCACATGTGGCGCAAGGCGAACAAGGCGGTCGCCGGTATCGCGGTCCTGGTGGCGGCTGTCCCGCTGGCCATGATCGCCGCCGAGGCGGACGGCCGGGGCGGCGACGTCATCCGTGTTCCGCCGGTCGGCGATGCCGCGCCACCTGGTGTGCCGGTGACAGATGTCGCCGCGGTCGGCACGGATCCAGGTGTGCAAGGACAGTCACCGTCCACATCGGCGGATTCGCCGGTCGCCGGTCAGGCGGCCCCCGGGCGGACGACACCGGGCCAGGCAAGCGCGGGCCAGGCAAGCGCGGGTCAGCTTCCGCGGGAGAAATCGGTGACCGGGCCGCCTGCCCAGGGCACAACCCAGTCCCGGACCTCGAATGCTCAGCCGCCTGCCCAGCCGCCCGCCCCGAATCCTCCGCCACCGCCCGGCCCCGCCCCGAGCGGCGGCCCGCGGATCGTGTGCCCGGACCCGCGGCCCGCGATCCCCTTTGTCCCGGCGGGAGCGCAGGCCGAAGTGGCCATGGAGCTGAGATATCTCGACGCCCAGCTCACCGAGGCCAATCGGCGCCTGGTGGAGGCGCAGGGCACCAGCGATCCCAACTTCGTCCGCAACGCGATCCTCGGTCCGTTGACGAGCAGGCGCGTGGCGTCGCTCGACCGGATCGCGATCGCCATCGGCAGGTTCGGCCCGCGTCCGACAGGCCTGGACAGGTTCGCGCAGTGCGACCTGAGGTGACGAGATCACACAGATGTGAGGGTGGCTGACGTTGGTCAGGACCGTGTCGTTGACCAAGCGGCTTGCGGGAAGCGTTGTCCTTGATTCGGTGGACTTCGAGGCGCGGCCTGGTGAGGTGATGGCGATCGCCGGTGCCGGCGGTGCCGGCAAGTCCACCCTGTGCCGGATCCTTGCCGGACTGGTGCGCCCGGACGCCGGGCAGGTCCTGAGTGATCATCAAGTGCGGCTTCTGGACGGTGAGCCGGTGCTCGTGGACGGTCTGTCCGTCGCCGAGAACGTCTGGCTCGGCGCGGAGCCGCGAAACCGGCTGGGGCTGCTGGACCGGGCCGAGATGCACCGCCGCACAGCGCAAGTGCTGGCACAGCTGGGCATCGAGCTCGACCCGGCGACCGCGGTCAGCAGGCTCGGCCCGGGGTCGCAGCGCGTCACGCAGCTCGCGCGGATGGTGGCGTCCGGCGTCGAGGTGATCGTGCTGGACGATCCCGTGGCGGCGATGAACACCAAGCAGTCGGATCTTGTGCTTGGCGCGGTCCGCAAGCTGGCATCGGCAGGCAAGACGGTGATCTATGCCGGCCAGCGCGTCTGCGAACTGTCGAAAGTGGCCGACCGTGTCACTGTGCTGCGATGTGGAAGCGCTTTGGGACCGTTCCACGCGCGCGGTGTCGACTCCCAGGACCTCGCGGCGATGGTGTTCGGGCACGAGGCCGTCCCCACGGTTCCCGAGCCCCGCAGGCAGGTCGCCGATGTGCTGGAGGTACGCGATCTGGCCACGATCGAGGGATCGATCCAGGACATCTCCTTCGGAGTCGGCGCGGGTGAGGTCGTGGCTCTGGTCGGCGGCGAGTCGGCGGATGTCCTGCGGGCCATCACCGGCAGCGTGGGCGCGCGGTCGGGGCAGATCCTCATCCACGGTGAGCGCAAGAGCTTCCGGCGCCCGAGTGAGGCCACGCGGGCCGGAATCGGCTACATCGCGGGAAACCTGGACGCCTCGGGACTGCTGCCGAACTACTCCGCCGGCGCGAACGTGGCGGTCGCTGAACCGATTCACAACTGGCACAGCCGCTCCAAGGTCCGGCGAGTGCTGGGGTCGGTGGAAAAACTGCTGAACATCGGCGTATCCGACATCCGGCGCCCGGTCGGCGAGATGCCGGCCACGCAGCAGCGCAGGATCGCGTTCGCCCGGTCGCTGGTGGCCGAGTCGGAGATCCTGCTGCTGGCCGACCCGCTCAAGGGCATTCCCGGCCACGCGCATCCGGAGATCCTGCGGATCATCCGGGCACTGGCGAAAGCGGGTGTGGCGGTCGTCGTGGGATGCGGTGTGGTGACCGACGCACTGGCGATGGCCGACCGGATCGTGCTGTTGCGCTTCGGCCGGATGGTCTGCGACGTGCCGGTCCGCGGACTGTCTACACAGGACATCATCAGGATGTCCGCGGGCGCGCGGCCGGGCCGTTGACGCCGGAGCGGCTCAATCCGCTCGCTCCGGCTGGTCCAACATGGATGATCCATTCGGTGGCATACCGCGAGAAAGGTTGCTATTTCAGGTAATTCTCCCTATCGTCGCGTGGACTGGTGGATGGGTCCGGTAGCGGTCGACAGCGATATGGGTTCGGGGTGAAGCACGTGTGAGGCCGGCTTTGCTGGCTGCTGCGATCTGCGTGTTGCTCTTGGTCTTCGGCCATGTGCTCACCAGCAGCGTCGTTTTTGCCGCTGTGGCCGCGGCCACAACGGCCGCCGTCGGATTGACCTTCGTGGTGTTCGCGGGCGGAATCGACCTGTCGATCGGCGCGGTCGCGCTGCTGTCGGCCGCCCTCAGCGGGGATCTGGTTTCCCGTGCCGGGTTTTCCGGTCCGATCGCGGTGTTCATGGCACTGGCCATAGGTGTCCTTTGTGGACTTTTAAACGGCCTGCTGGTGACCCGGGCGGGACTGCCGCCGTTCGTGGCGACATTCGGCGTGCTCTGTGTGGCGGGAGCAGTCGCGGCCGGCCTGCCGAAACCGGTTACGAACCAGGGTCAGTGGTTTGCCCCGTGGGTGGTCTGGACCGTGGCCGCTGTCGTCATCGTGATCGCCCATGTGTTGTTCGCGCATACAGTGCTGGGGTTTCGTGTGTACTTCGCGGGTACCAACGAGACCGCCGCCGAGCACTGGGGAATCTCGGTGGCAGGGGTGCGGCTGATGACCTACGCCGCGTCCGGCGGGCTGGCCGCGTTGGCAGGGGTCATGGCGCCCGGGTCGGTCAAGGGACCGATCGACGTCGAACTGATCGCGCTCGGCGCGGTCGTGCTCGGGGGCGCCACGCTGTCGGGAAAGCGCGGGACTCTGATCGGCAGCCTGCTCGGCGCGGTGTTCCTGGAGCTGACCGGGACAGCGCTGCGCAGCGTGGGAATGGACTGCTACTGGTGGCAGGGCGTGCTGGGTGTTGTCGTCGTCGGTGTGGCCACAGTGAACGCGAGACTGGATCGCCGGCGCAGAACAATGCAGTGGCATGACCGGACAAACAACCCATAGTGTCGTGCAATGACCGAGCCGGCTGTGGCACGCAAGCGTCTCGACTTGCATGACCCCGCGACACGTACGTTCCTGCGCCTGCTGGGCAACACACTCTTCGTGTCGGTCACCAACTACACAGTGTGGTTCGCGATCACGTTCTACGTGTACCTGGAGACCCGCTCGGTGTTCGCGACCGGTCTGATCGCCGGGCTGTTCCTGGTACTGACGTCGATGACCGGCATCTGGTTCGGCAGCCTGGTCGACCACCACGACAAGAAGACCATGATGCTGCTGTCGGGCATCGGATCCCTTGTGCTGTACGCGGCCTCGTTCGTGGTCTACACCCTGGCGCCGGATGGAACGTTCAAGGACCCGGCCAGCCCGTTTCTCTGGGTGTTCGTCACACTGCTGATGCTCGGTGTGATCGTCGGCAACATCCGGACGATCGCGCTGCCGACCTTGGTCACCGCACTGATCGCGGAAGACCTCCGCGACAAGGCGAACGGGCTTGTCGGCACCACCTCAGGGACGTCCGTGCTCGTGACGTCCGTGATCAGCGGTGTGCTTGTGGCGCAGGGCGGTATGACCTACGTACTCATACTCGCTTTGGCCGTACTGCTGCTCGCGACTGTCGACTTGAGCGTGACCCGGGTGCCCGCGGCCGCCGGTGGCACGGCCGCCGGCGAACCGAAACGGGTCGACGTCCGCGGCACGATCCGGATCATCAACGGCATTCCCGGCCTGATGGCGCTGATCCTGTTCTCCACGTTCAACAATTTCCTCGGCGGCGTCTTCATGGCACTGATGGACCCCTACGGCCTGTCACTGGTGTCCGTGGAGGTCTGGGGTTTCCTGTGGGGCGTCCTCAGCGCGGGCATGATCCTCGGCGGCCTGGTGGTGGCCCGGACAGGTCTCGGCCGCAATCCCGTGCGCACCCTGCTGCTGGCGAACCTCGTCCTGTGGGGCATCACGTCGGTGTTCACGATCCAGGCCTCGCTGGCCCTGATGATCGGCGGCCTGTTCGTCTACCTGTGCCTGATGCCCGCGGCCGAGGCGGCCGAGCAGACCATTCTGCAGAAAGTCGTGCCGTACGAACGCCAGGGCCGCGTGTTCGGCTTCGCCCAGAGCGTGGAGCTGGCGGCGGCCCCGCTGACCGCGTTCCTGATCAGCCCGATCGCCCAGTTCGTGTTCATCCCCTTCATGACCACCGGCGCGGGCGTCGACCTGATCGGCGGCTGGTTCGGCACGGGGCCTGACCGCGGCCTCGCCCTTGTCTTCACCCTGACCGGCCTCATCGGAATGGCCGTGACGCTGCTGGCCCTGCGTTCCAAGCAGTACCGCAACCTGTCCAAGGGGTACCTGATCACCGAAACCCAGCCGAGCGAGCAGCCGTCAGCCTGATCAGAAATCGAGGAGTTCGACCCTCGTGGTCGCCACGTCGCCTATGTCGAGCGACTCGGCCTTACGGATGGCGCGCTTGACGGGCAGGACGTAGCAGCCGCTCGAACTGTCCGGGAAGATCGACGTCGTCCACGTGCTGCTGCCCACGGTGACCCGTACGCGCAGTGAGCCGAAGCCGCGGCGTGGGCCCGCGGTCATTTCACGGATGTCCTCGGATGCCTCTTCCGGCAGCGTCACGAATGTCCAGCTGCTGTCTTGCCGGGCATCCCATTCCCACAGCTGAGCGTCGAAAACCACGTTCACCCGGGCAGCATCGCACAGAGGGCTGACAATCCCGGGTGTGACAGCGGTACTTGGGAGCGCTTTCAGAATGTAACGACGTCTTTACAAGGAGTGTCGACAGTCGCTACGTTCGAAGAACTGGGAGCGCTCCCAGAAAACCCTGCGATGTGTTGAGTGAGGTCGGCATGGCCAACCATTCGTTGCGGGCGGTGCTGGTGGCCGCCCTGCTGCTCCCTCTGGTGATCCCGCTACCGGCCGCGGCTGCCCGGCCCGGCCCGGCCGCGGAGACGCTCGGCAGGGGAGTGATCAGTGTCCATACCGGACAGGGAAACCGGGTCAGCTGGCGACTGCTCGCCGACGATCCGGCTGGTGTCGCGTTCAACGTCTACCGTGACGGCACCAGACTGGCGACAGTCAGCGGTCCCACGACTTTCCAGGACAAGGACGGCCCGGCAACGGCCGGCTACGTCATCAGGCCGGTGGTGAACGGCACGGAGCTTCCGTCCACATTGGCCTCAGAGGAGACTCTGCGCTTCACCGGTGACGTGGATGTGGCCGCCAGTACGCGTGATGTGCCGCTGCAGATTCCGCCTGGTGGCACCACGCCATCTGGCGAGAGCTACACCTACGCAGCCAACGACGCGAGCGTCGGCGATCTGGACGGCGACGGCCAGTACGAGATCGTTCTGAAGTGGGATCCGAGCAACGCCAAGGACAATTCGCAGTCCGGATACACGGGCAACGTCTACATGGACGCGTATCGGCTCAACGGCACGCGGTTGTGGCGCATCGATCTCGGCCGCAACATCCGGGCAGGCGCGCACTACACGCAGTTCCAGGTGTTCGACTACGACGGTGACGGCCGGGCCGAGGTCGCGATGAAGACCGCGGACGGCACCCGGTCCGGCACCGGTCAGGTGATCGGCAACGCCAACGCCGACCACCGCAACTCCAGTGGCTATGTCCTGGCAGGTCCGGAGTTCCTGACCATGTTCAACGGCCAGACCGGCGCGATCATGTCCACGGTCAACTACGACCCGCCTCGGGGAACGGTCTCGTCGTGGGGCGATTCGTACGGCAACCGCGTCGACCGATTCCTTGCCGCTACGGCATATCTGGATGGTTCCCGCCCCAGCCTGATCATGTCGCGCGGCTACTACACGCGCACGGTGATCGTGGCATGGGACTTCCGCAACGGCGCGTTGACGCAGCGCTGGAAGTTCGACTCGAACTCGGCGGGATCGCAGTATGCCGGGCAGGGTAACCACAATCTGTCGGTGGCGGACGCCGATCGCGACGGGCGGGACGAGATCATGTTCGGTGCCATGGCGATCGACGACAACGGCGCTCCACTGTGGAATACACGCAACGGCCACGGCGACGCCATGCATGTCGGCGACCTCATCCCCGGCCGCACCGGCCAGGAGGTCTTCAAGATCAGTGAGGACAAGTCGAAGCCCGCGGCCTGGATGGCCGACGCCCGCACCGGCCAGATCATCTGGCAGAACCCGAGCTGCAACTGCGACAACGGCCGTGGTGTCTCCGGCGACATCTACGCGGGCAGCCCCGGCGCGGAGTCCTGGTCCTCGGCGGTCGGCGGCCTGCTCAACACCAGCGGCCAGAACATCGGCCGCAAGCCGTCCTCGACGAACTTCCTGGTCTGGTGGGACGGCGACGCCCAGCGTGAACTGCTCGACGGGACGCACATCGACAAATACGGCACCGGCGGCGACACCAGGCTGCTGACCGCGTCCGGCGTACACTCTAACAACGGGACGAAGTCCACGCCGGCACTGTCGGCCGACATTCTCGGCGACTGGCGCGAAGAGGTCATCTGGGCCACGACCGACAACCGCGCCCTGCGGATCTACTCCACCACGGACTCGACCGGCATCTCGCGTCCGTCACTGATGCAGGACCGGCAGTACCGCGTGGCCGTCGCCTGGCAGAACACCGCCTACAACCAGCCACCCCACCCCAGTTTCGCCATCGGGTAGACCCCGGCAGGCCCGGCCCGTCGCCGGTGCTGACGGGCCGGGCGGGGTTTGACCTGGGTTTGTCACGGTTTGGTCGCGGAGAAAAACGATCTTGAACCGAGCCGGGCCGGGATTCGTGTCTGAGTGCGTCATAGGCAGGGTGGGGAGGACGCGGACATGGACAACAGCCGTTGCGGTGACACGGTTTTGCTGGGCCGGGTTGGCGATTTGGGTGAGACGGTGAAGCTCGTGCTGCCGCGCAGGACTGGGGCACGCGTGGTGAAGCTGCCACAGCAAACGCCACCTATGCGGGTGGACGTCGCCGGTGGCGGGCCGGTTGGCCTGTCGTTCGCGTGCACGGTGAAGGCGATGCTGGGAGATCGCGTTCAGGTGCGCGTGCACGACCGCCGGTGGATGCGGCGTGACGACAGGATTGTCTGGAAGGGCCAGGCCGAGGGCAACAACCGGCGTGAGCAGGTTGTGACGCTGCAGAGCAATGTCTGGGCCGCGTTGCCCGAGCTTGTGCAGCAACGGCTGTTCTGCAAGGGCAAGTTCTCCGAGATGTGGCCGCTCGGCCCGGATTCGCCGGCCGAACGCGGCCGGCCGCGCAACATCAAGATCCGGTGGATCGAGGACTGCCTGCTGGACATGGCGCAGGATGTCTACGGCATCGAGCTTGTGCCCGAGGCATACGTCAAGCCCGGCGACTGGGACGGCCTGCATGTGCTGGCGATCGCCGACGGCGCGCGCTCGGCGACGCGCGACAGCCTCAAGAGCCACTTCGGCACGCCGAACCGTGATCTGTACTCATTGGACGGTTCGCCGCTGGACGAGCGGGTGCTCGGTATCCGGGTCGTGGCCAAGGTGCCGGACGAGTACACCGTGCCGCTCACCGTGTGCCAGAACAGGTTCCTCTTCAACTCGCTCGGCGGCGGTTTCATCAACATGCGGCTGACCAAGGAGGAAGCGTCAGAGATTGTCGCGCTCGGCGAGAGCGGGCCTGTCGAGTGCATCGGCCGGTTCGGCTGCACGATGCGCCCGGAGGGCACGAAGTTCGTGTGCGACAGGCACAAGGCGGTGTTCAAGCCTTCGGTGGACCGGCTTTCCTTCCTGTGGCCGCGGATTCTGGACGGGCTGCGGTTCTTCGGTGTCGGCGCGGCCGATGTCGTGGGCATCACCTCGTTCACCCTCGGCATGCAGCAGATGTCGAAGTTCAGCGCGCAGATCGCCCCCAAGACGTTCGGCTTCCTGCTCGGCGACGCGGCGAACTCGCTGCACTTCTGGCCCGGCCGGGGCCTGAACACCGGCCTGAAGAGCGCGCTGTCGCTGGCGGCGAACCTGCGTGCCCGCTGGCAGGGCCGGCCGTTCAGGGCCGCGGACTTCGCCGCGCACGAAGGGATCATGCAGCAGTTGCAGTACCGCGAGAAGTCCCGCGCGTGGACCACGATGCTGATGCCCGACGAGAACGGTATGCCGCGCGGCATCGAGGACCGTATCCGCGACGGCCTGCAGGGCCCGTACGACCGGGACGCGCTCGTGGCAACGCTGTACGAGCGCGTGAAGGCGATCAGCAAGCGACTGTCCAGCCGGATGGGCCCGCTGCCCAGCGACGAGTGGTACCTGATGCGGATCAACGCCATGGACGTCAAGACCCTCAAGGTGATGGTCGAGTCCGGCGCCTGGATCACCCAGGAGATCGGCGGTGACGAGGTCGTGGTCCCGACGTTCGAGAAGCCCGCGGCCCCGGCGCCGGTCCGCAACCTGTCGCTGGTCTCCTAGCCGCGCTTCTCCTTCAGGCGGAGCGCTTCCTTGCGGACCTCGGCCTGGGTGGCGCGTTCGCGCTGCAGCCACTCGGGGCTCTCGGCCTTGAGGGCTTCGATCTGCTCGGTGGTCAGGGAGTCGGAGACGCCGCTGCGGGCCAGGCCGCTGATGGAGATCCCCAGTTTCGCCGCGACGACCTGGCGTGGGTGCGGACCGTTGCGGCGCAGGTCGCGCAGCCACTCGGGTGGGTCGTTCTGCAGGGCGTTCAACTCGTCGCGCGAGACGACGCCCTCCTGGAACTCCGCGGGCGTGGCTTCGAGATACACACCCAGCTTCTTCGCCGCGGTCGCGGGCTTCATCGTCTGGGGTGTCTTCTGCGACTTCATCGGGCAAGGGTATCGGGCCGTGTGCGGTGCCCGGATGTCACGCCCGGTAATCTGGGCACGTGACAGGCTCGTTCAGGCTCGCGTACGTCCCTGGGGTGACTCCCGCCAAGTGGGTGCGGATCTGGAACGAACGCCTCCCCGAGGTGCCGTTGACCCTTGTCCAAGTGCCCGCCGCGCAAGCCGTGGGCACGGTCCGGGACCGGGACGCCGACGCGGTTCTCCTGCGGTTGCCGATCGACCGCACCGGCCTGCACGCGATCCCGCTCTACACCGAGACCACAGTGGTCGTGGTCCCGAAAGACCACGACCTGACCGCGGCCGAGGAAGTGTCCACTGAGGATATGGCCGGCCAGATCGTGCTGCATCCCCTCGACGACACCCTCGACTGGGAACAACTGCCGGGACAGCCGGCGATCGAGCGGCCCGCCACGACCGAGGACGCCATCCAGCTGGTGGCAGCGGGCGTGGGCCTGCTTGTCGTCCCGCAGTCACTGGCCCGGCTGCATCACCGCAAGGACCTGACCTACCGGCCGGTCCTGGCGGCCCCGGAGTCGCGTGTGGCGTTGACGTGGCTGGAAGACGAGACCACCGACCTGATGGAACAGTTCATCGGAATCGTCCGTGGCCGCACTGTCAACAGCACGCGCGGACGCCCCCAGACACCGGCGAAACCCCAGAAACCCGTCAAGACCCCACAGCGTTCGCAAGCCCCCAAGGGCGCCAGGCGTGGCAAGCCCCGGCGCCGGTCGTGACGCCGGTCAGCCCGGAACCTTGTCCAGGAAGCCGTGCACGTGCTTGATCCGGCCGTCTTCCAGCACGACCACGTCGAAGCCGATCACCAGCGGCTCCTCGGCGCCGGGCGCGCCCAGCAGCCAGGTGAACCGCGCGATGTCGTGATGACCGTCCACCGGCCCCAGGGTGAATTCCAGGCCGGCGAACTGTTCCTGCGCCCCGCCGATCACCTGGTCGATGGCCTCCGGGCCGGTGACCGCGACGAGGGGGTCGGTGAAAGTGGCGTCCGATGTGTACAGCTCGTCGACAATCGCGCGCCGCTTGTCGGCGTTCTTCTCGTTCCAGGTGTCGATGTACCGCTGTGCGATGCTCTCGTATTCGCTCATGGGTAAAGCTTGTCCGACCGCGGGCAGCCAGTCGATTACCTGAGACGTCATGCCCCAGTGGACAGCCACCGGGGCATGACGGGGCCGGGTACGGCTACAGGCCGAGCACCTGGATTGCCTGGGCGGCCATCTTGGCTTCGCCGAGGGCGTTGGGGTGCACGACGACCGGGTTGGTGGTCTGCAGGACGGGTTCGATCCAGCGGACGCCGATCGGCTTGCAGGCGTCGTGGCCGTCCGAGGCCTCGGTCATGTCCACATAGGTCGCGCCGGTCGCGGCGGCGGCGCGTCCGACGGCGTCGTTGAGTGTTGCCTGCAGGTCTCGCAGGTAGGGCACGTCGCCTTTGGCGATGGGCATTTTGGTGAAGCAGCCGCCGGTCTCGGGGACGATCCAGGGGTAGCCCAGGATGGCCACCCGCGCCTGCGGGGCCTTGGCGCGAACGGCCTGCAGGGCGGCCACCAGGGCGGGGTATGTCTTTGTCCGGATGGTGTCCTGGAAGCTGGAGCCGTACAGGGTCTTGCACGGGCTGCCGTGGCCGAGGGTGACTATCCCGGCCGCGCCGCAGGCCAGGATGGCGTTGATGAACACGCCGCTGTCGTTGCCACCGATGGTCATGGTGATCAGGCCGGTGTTCGCGCCGACGGCGTTGATCTGTGGCGGGACACCGGGGTACTGGGCGGTTGTGAAGTGCTTGGTCTCGGCGGCGCCGCACGTGACGTCGGTCAGGCTCGCTCCGGTCTCGGCGGCGATGACGTGGGGGTAGTTGCGGGACGATCGGAGGCAGAGCAGCGGTGCGCCGGGATCCGAGGGCAGGACCCCGGACGCGGCACTGTAGGAGTCGCCGAGCGCGACGTAGTTCAGGGCAGGGGTTGCCGCTTGGGCGGTCGCAGGAGTCAGCAGGGCTGCGACCGTCACGGCGACAGTCGTGAACAGACGGCGAGGCATGGGCTCTCTCCCGGCATCGATGACGGTGTCTGCGAGCTACTCGCGAGTAACTACATGCATGGTCGGTCATCCATGCCTCGCCGTCAACTGCGGGGCGTTACCTGCCAGGCGCGGACGGCGACACCGCGGCGGTCCGTGGAGTTCGGTCGACCGGCTTGCCGAGGTCCTCGGTCGGCACGCGGTACGTCTCACGTCCACTGGCGACGGCCGCGATGTTGACCGCGCAGAGCACTGCGGTGAACACGGCGACACCGATCCAGCCTGTGCTGCCCGTGCCCGCGATCGCCGCGGCGATGGTGGGGGCGAAACCGGCGATGGCGAAGCCGATCTGCGTGCCGATCGCCATCCCCGACAGCCGGACCTCGGCGGTGAACATCTCGCCGTAGAAGGCCGGCCAGATGCCGTTGGTGGCGCTGTAGACCACGCCGAACATCACGATCCCGACGAGGAAGATCAGCGGGTAGTCGCCCGAGGAGATCGCGCCGAGATAGCCGAACATCAAGGCGGCGCACCCGATCGAGCCCGCGATGAACACCGGCTTGCGGCCCACCCGGTCGGCGAGAGTCGCCAACAGGGGGAGCGCGATCAGGGCGACGACGTTGGCCAGGACACCGACCCACAGCATGGACGACCGGTCCAGTTTGACCGTGTTCACCGCGTAGCTCAGGGCGTAGACGCTGAAGATCGTGCTCACCGACGCGATGATCGAGGCCAGCACCACGCGCAGGACGTCACGCCAGTGGTCGCGGAACAGCACGGCGACCGGAAGCTTGGCCACGCCGCCGGTGGCGACCTGCCGCTCGAACACCGGCGTCTCCTCGAGCCTGCGCCGGATCACGTAGCCGGCCACGACAACGATGAAGCTGGCCCAGAACGGAACCCGCCAGCCCCACGAGAGCAGAGCCTGTTCGGGCAGCGCGGCCACGGGCAGGAACACTGCTGTGGCAAGGATCTGGCCCGCCTGTGTGCCGCTGAGCGTGAAGCTTGTGTAGTAGGCGCGGCGATGTGCGGGGGCGTGTTCGAGAGTCATGGAGTTCGCGCCCGCTTGTTCGCCGGCCGCCGACAGGCCTTGGAGCAGGCGCAACACCACAAGCAGGACCGGCGCGAGCACGCCTGCCTGGTTGTAGGTGGGCAGGCAGCCCACGAGGAACGTGGCCACGCCCATCAGCAGGAGGGTGAAGACCAGCACCTTCTTGCGGCCGTACCGGTCGCCGACGTGTCCCAGCACGAACGCGCCCAACGGGCGGGCGGCGTAGCCGACGCCGAAGGTGGCCACGGCCAGCAGGGTGCCGGTGGCCGGATCGGAGCTGGGGAAGAACACCTTGTTGAACACCAGCGCCGCGGCGGTGCCGTAGATGAAGAAGTCGTAGTACTCCAGGGCGCTGCCGATCCAGGCGGCGGTCGCGGCCTGCCTGGGCTTGCCCTCTTTGGCGGTCATCATGCTCCTCTGTCAGGCGGCGTTGCGGAAACAGCGGGGCGTAGGTACGAACTAGATAGTTAATTAGGCTGATGTGGCCCCGGCCGCTTGTCAAGAGAGCCGCGTCAAATCCCTGCTCGGGTCAGCGCGTGGTCAGGTGGGCCACGACAAGGTCGCCGAGCATCCTGCGGTAGTGGTCGCGCGTGTCCGGGTCGAGCATGTCCCGTTTGAAGATCGCGTTGAACGTGTGCCGGTTGGCCGTGCGGAACACGCAGAAGGCGCTGATCACCATGTGCACGTCGAGCGGGTCGACGTCATCGCGGAAGATCCCGGCGCGCCGCCCGCGCTCGAGGATCCTGGCCAGTACGTCGAGTGCGGGGTTGGCGAGCCCGGTCAGCACGGAGGATTGGGCGATGTGTTCGGCGCGGTGGATGTTCTCGATGCTGACCAGCCGCACGAAGTCCGGATGCGACTCGTGGTGGTCGAAGGTGAGCTCGGCCAGCTGCCGGATGGCGTCCACGGGGTCGAGGTGCTCGACGTCCAGGTTCTGCTCAAGCGTCCGGATGCCGGTGTACGCGCGCTCCAGTACCGCGATGTACAACTGTTCCTTGTTGCCGAAGTAGTAGTAGATCATCCGCTTGGTGGTGCTCGTGCGTGCGGCGATCTCGTCCACCCGGGCGCCCGCGTAGCCCTTGTCGGCGAATTCGGCGGTGGCGACGTCGAGGATGTCGGCGCGGGTCCGGTCGGGATCCCGGCCGCGGTCCGGTTCGGCCAACGACTCGCCTTTCTGCTGGTGGAACTTGTGGTCACCTTAGCCGGGCCACCGGCCTGCGGCTGTGCCCCCAATGCCACATTGGGGACATCTGATGCCACCAATGTGGCATTGGGGGCAAAACTCTGGAGCGGGGGCTAAGTAACTATCTGGTACGTTCATTGGCCTGGCCGGTTTGACGGAGGTGGCGATGCGAAGCCCGGAGCTCCGCCTGGACATCGCGACGGTGTGCCTGTCCGGCACGCTCGACGACAAACTGGCCGCCGCGGCCGCCGCGGGCTTCGACGGCGTGGAGATCTTCGAGAACGACCTGCTCGTCTCGACCTGGGCGCCTCGTGAGATCCGGGCCCGCTGCGGCGACCTCGGCCTGTCCATCGACCTGTACCAGCCGTTCCGCGACTTCGAAGCGGTGCCGCCGGACGTGTTCGAGGCCAACCTGCGGCGCGCCGAGCGCAAGTTCGACGTGATGCAACAGCTCGGGGCCGACACCATGCTGGTGTGCTCATCGGTGTCGCCGGACGCGGTCGACGATGACGACCTCGCCGCCGAGCAGTTGCACGAGCTGGCGTCCCGGGCTGGGGAGCGAGGCATCCGGATCGCGTACGAAGCCCTTGCGTGGGGCCGATTTGTGAACACCTACGAGCATTCCTGGCGGATCGTCAGGCGGGGCGACCATCCCGCGCTCGGGCTGTGCCTGGACAGCTTCCACGTGCTGTCCAAGGGCAGTGACATCGCCGGGATCCGGGTGATCCCGGGGGCGAAGATCTTCTTCCTGCAGCTGGCGGACGCGCCGAAGCTGCGGATGGACGTGCTGCAGTGGAGCAGGCATCACCGGCTGTTCCCCGGGCAGGGCGCGTTCGACCTGAGCACCTTCGTCGGCACGGTGGCGGCCACCGGATACGCCGGTCCGTTGTCGCTGGAGGTGTTCAACGACGTTTTCCGGCAGTCGGATCCGGCGCGTACCGCAGCCGATGCCATGCGGTCGTTGGTGATTCTCCGGGAAGACGTCTCGAACACAGGGCCGGTACAGGTTCGTGAGCGGATGCGTGTCGCCGATCTGTCGACCGTTTCGGCGCCGGCCGGTTACGCGTTCGTGGAGCTGGCCGCGCCCGCCCCGGCCGGGATCCTGGCCGCGATGGGATTCGTCCACATCGGTCAGCACAACACGCGTCCAATCCAGTTGTGGCAACAGGGTGACGCGCGGGTGGCGGTACGCGCGGGTGTCAGTGAACGAATCGGCGCACTGGGGGTGGCGACGTCGGAACCGCTCGTCGCGGCGCAGCGGGCGAAGCGTTTGCTCGCTTCAGGGATGTCTGATGTGGACTATGACGATCCCGCTGTGACGGCGCCCGACGGTGTCGGCATTGTCTTCGTCCGCCCGGAAGGCGACTGGATGGCCGACTTCACGCCGCCTGAGCCCGGAATGGTCGTGAACACCTGTGGTATCACCGGGATCGACCACATCTCGCTGACCGAGCCGTTCGACGACTTCGACCAGATCGCGTTGTTCTACCGGGCCGCGCTCGGCCTGGAGCCGGAACCGGAGGCCGAGTTCGCGGCACCGTTCGGGCTGATCCGCAGCCGATCCGCGAGCGACCGTGACCGGCGGATCCGTATCGCCCTCAACGTGGCCACGCTTCGCCGGGGCCATTGGGCGCCAGCGGTTCTGGATCCCCAGCACATCGCCTTCACGTCCGATGACGTCGTGACCACGGCCATGGCAATGCGCGCGCTCGGCGCTCCGCTGCTGGACATCCCCGGCAACTACTACGACGATCTCGACGCGCGCTTCGCGTTGCCGCCCGAGCGGCTTGATTTGCTGCGCTCGTACTCACTGTTGTACGACCGCGACGAGCACGGCGAGTTCCTGCATTTCTACACGCACATGTTGGGGTCGCGTGTGTTCTTCGAAGTGGTCCAACGCATTGACGGCTACGCGGGCTACGGCGTGGTCAACTCGCCGGTGCGGATGGCCGCCCACCGGCAGTTCCGGCTGGCGAACGCCCCTGCCCGGGAGTGAGTGCCGCGAAGTGGTGCAGCATCCGGCTGGTGTCGGGTGTGCGGCCGGTGAAGAGCCGGAACGCTTCGGCGGCCTGGAAAACGACCATTCCGCCGCCGTCGAGTACACCGCAGCCCCGGGCATGCGCGGTCATCACGAGTTCGGTGTTCAACGGCCGGTAGACCACGTCGGCCACCCACAGGTGCGGCATGATCAGTTCTGCGGGCAACGGCAGTCCCGGGTAGGCAGCCATCCCGGTCGGTGTCGCGTGGACCAGGCCGTCCGCATGAGGGATCACGTCGTCCAACTTGCCGGTGGCAGCCCGGTCCGGGCCGAAGTTCCTGTGCAGTGAGCGGATGAGCTTGTCGCAGCGGCCTTGATCGGTGTCGAAAACGTGGACCGTTCCGGCGCCCATGGTCAGCAGGGCATGTGCCGCGGCGGCCCCGGCTCCGCCTGCGCCCAGCAGGACCACGTTGTCGAGCGGAGCCTCAGGCAGGCCTAGTGCGAGGTTACGGGCGAAGCCTGAAAGATCCGTGTTGTGGCCGATCGCCTTGCCGTCCGCGAAGACCACGGTGTTGACCGCCTGCAGGGCTTCGGCTTCGGGGGAGAGGCCGTCGAGGTGTTCGAGTACGAGCTGCTTGCACGGGTGGGTGATGTTGAGCCCGTTGTAGCCGGCCAGCCTCGCGGCCGCGACGAGCTCGCCGACGGCCTCGGGCGGCAGGCCGAGGACCGTGAGGTCGAGCTTGCGGTACAGGTAGCGCAGCCCGAGTTCGTCGGCCGCGCGCTCGTGCAGGGCCGGGCTCAGGGATGTCTCGATCCCGGAGCCGATCAGGCCGACCAGGTACCGGTCCTCGTCGTGCGGTGCCACAGCCACGATCCCTCCGGACGAAGTATGAACGTACTAGATAGTTACTTGTACTCGATTCTCGCCGGACAGGGAAGTACTGGGCGTGACGAGTCGATTCGTGGATCTTCACGGAGCGTGCCGATGCCCCTTCGCTGAGGCTGCGGCAGCGTTGTATCCGTTGAGTGACAACGGCATTGCGGTCGTGCGTCGTGACTCTTGACCTTCGCGCGATCGCGTCCTATGGTTTGCCACTCATAGGACGTGGGATGTCCTATCTCGTCTTTCTGGATGTCGTACACGCAGCAAGGAGGCGCGGTGTCCGAGACTCGGTCCGGAGCTGGTCAATCGTTTAGCCGGCGGGACATGTTGCGTTTCACCGGCCTAGCCGGTGTAGCTGTTGCCTTCTCGTCGACGCTCGCCGCGTGCGGCGGTCCTGCCTCGACGGTCGCCACAGGCAACAAGGCCGAGTCGATCACCGCGGTGATCGGCTACGGCAACAACCAGACATGGGACCCGCTGCAGACGGCGTCGGCCTTCTCGATGGCGGCCATCCTGCACTGCTACGAGTCCCTTGTGGAAGGGGACCCGATCACCCGGGAGCCGTTCGCGGGCCTGGCGAAGGCCCTGCCCGCGGATGTCAGCGGGACCAGCTTCACGATCGAGTTGCGCGACGGCGCGAAATGGCATGACGGTCAGCCCGTGACCGCCGACGACGTCGTGTTCACCTACACCAGGGCGCTCGACCCGAAGGAGAACGTGCTCGTCCGGACCTTCCTCGCGAGCTGGCTCAAGGAGGTCCGCAAGGCCGGCGAGAAGACCGTCGAGTTCGTCCTGTCGAATCCGTTCCCCTATGTGCTGCAACGACTCCAGACAGTCAAGATCGTCCCCAAGCATGTCTTCGACGGCAAGTGGCAGGACGCGGTGTCCGGCAAGGTCGTCGGCTCCGGCCCGTACAAGGTCGTCGAGCAGGCGCCGTTGTCGCACACCAAGTTCGAGCGGTTCGACGACTACAACGGACCGCGACCGGCTGTGTACAAGACGATGCTGTGGAACTCGATCGTCGAGGCGTCGCCCCGGGTCGCCAAGATCTCGGGTGCCACACCGGCCGCGCAGATCGCGGAGAACATCCCCGCGGCCAACGCCGAGCAGCTGACCAAGGACGGCCGGACGGTCGAGTTCGCCGACGGCGGCAACAACCTGTGGCTGATGTTCAACACCGCCCACGCGCCGTTCGACAACAAGCTTGTGCGCCAGGCGTTGCACCACGCGGTCGACAAAAAGAAGATGATCGAGGTCGGGCTGAAGGGCAAGGGCACCGCCGGCACGTCGTTCATCAACCCCAAGATGGCCGCCTCCCAGCCTGCCGCCAACGACTTCGCCTACAACCCTGACAAGGCGAAGGAACTGCTCAAACAGGCCGGTGTCACCGATCTCCAGGTCACGTTGTCCACGACGAACACCACGCTCGTCGCCGACTGCGTCAACGTGATCAAGGAGGGCTGGGACGCCATCGGGGTGAAGACCACATTGGACTCCCAGGACACCAAGGCGCTGTTCTCCAAGCTGGACAGCGGGTTCGACTTCCAGGTGGTGGCGACCACGCAGAACGCCGAGCAGTTCGGCAACGACCCCGATCTGCTGATCCGGTACTACTACGCGGGATCAGGCGTCGTGCCGAAGTACGCCCGGTGGAAGGGTGCGGAGTCCCAGACGCTGCTGGGGCTGCTGGACCAGGCCGCCACCGAGGTCGACGAGACCAAGCGCAAGGCGACCACCAAGCAGGCCCTGGACCTGATCGCCGACCAGGTGGCCTTGTACCCCATGGTCTTCACCCACAACGGCACCGCGTGGGACCCCAAGGTGCTGTCCGGCGTACGCGCGCAGGGCTACCCGGGGATCAACCTAAACCAGGCCAAGCCGGTGGCGTGATGGTCGTTCTGCGGATGCTGGCCGGGCGCGTTCTCGCGCTGGTGCCGCTGCTGCTCGGAGTCACCCTGTTCGTGTTCGTCGTGATGCAGTTCTCGCCGGTCGACCCGGCGCTGGCCGCGTTCGACGGCGCCAACGCCGGCGCCGAGCAGCTCGAGCGGTTCCGGCTGGAGAACGGGCTGCTCGATCCGTTGCCCGTGCAGTACCTGCGGTTCCTGTGGCAGCTCGTCCAGGGCGACTTCGGGACGAGCGTGATCACCAAGCAGCCGGTGGCCGACACCATCACCACAGCGCTGCCGCTCACCGTCCAGCTCACGCTGATGGGCCTGTTCATCGCGATCGTGGTGTCGGTGCCGCTCGGTGTGGTCTCGGCGATCCACCGCGACCGCTGGCCGGACCAGATCATCCGGATCGTGACGCTGGCCGGTGTGGCCGCGCCGGCGTTCTGGATCGCGTTGCTGCTCGTGCAGTGGCTCGCGGTCGGCCAGGGGCTGTTTCCCACGAGCGGGTACGTCAGCATGAACGACTCGTTCAGCGGCTGGCTGAACTCGATGACCCTGCCCGCGATCTCGCTGGCGCTGCCGGTGGCGGCCCAGCTGACCAGGATCATCCGCACGTCCATGGTGGAAGAGTTGGACAAGGACTACGTGCGGACCGCGCGTGGCGGCGGGCTGCCGCCGGTGGTCGTGGTGGGCCGCAACGTCCTGCGCAACGCCCTGGTCACCCCGCTGACCGTGCTCGGCATGCGGATCGGCTACCTGCTCGGCGGTGCGGTGGTCATCGAGACGATGTTCGCGCTGCCGGGCATGGGACAGAACATGATCCAGGCCGTCATCGACGGCGACGCGTCGAAGGTGCAGGGCTTCGTGATCACCATCGCGATCGGCTTCGTGCTGGTCAACCTGATCGTCGACATCCTCTATCTGATCGCCAGCCCGCGCCTGCGGAGCCACGCGTGAGGCCCGGCCTGGCCAGGCGGCTCAGCCGTCCTGGGATCCGGTTCAGCCGGCTCAGCCTGCCGTCGTGGATCGCGCTCGCGGTCATCGCGCTGCTGGCGCTCTTCGCCGCGTTGGCGCCGATCATCGCCGGGCACGACCCGTATCTGACCGGTGCCGCGGTCGAAGGACCAAGCGGCGAGCACTGGTTCGGCACTGATTCCTCTGGCAGGGACATCTTCTCGCGCGTGGTCTACGGCACGCGATGGTCGCTCGCGGTCGGCCTCGGCGCCATCGGGCTGGCGCTGGTGGCCGGCGTGCTGATCGGCTCGTTCGCGGCCACCTCGCGGCGCCGGGTGGGCGAGACGATCATGCGGGTGCTCGACGTCGTCATGGCGTTTCCCGGGATCGCCCTCGCGGCCGTGCTGGTCGCCGTGTTCGGGCGCGGGATCGTGGTCCTGATCCTCGCCCTGGGCTTCCTGTACACGCCGTTGGTCGCGCGGGTGGTCCGGGCGAACGTGATGGCGCAGTACAGCGAGGACTACGTCGCCGCCGAGCGGGTCATCGGTGCCAGGCGGGCCTACATCCTGGCCAAACACGTCGCGGTCAACTGCGCGGCGCCGATTCTGGTGTTCTGCACGGTGCTGGTGGCCGACGCGATCGTGTTCGAGGCGTCCCTGTCGTTCATCGGGGCCGGTATCCAGCAGCCGGATCCGTCCTGGGGGTCGGTTCTGGCCAACGGCAAGGAACTGGTGCTGACCGGCGGCTGGTGGGCGACGCTGTTCCCGGGCCTGCTGATCCTGGTGACAGTGCTTTCGCTGAATGTGCTGTCCGAAGGGGTCTCCGATGCGTGGGCGAGGCCGTCCGCACGCCGGGCACAGGCCGGGCGGGCGGCCAAGGACGTCGCCATGACAGAGCAGCCCGCCTTCGAGAACATCGAACCGGTGCTGCCGATCGCCGGGCTGCGTGAGGCGGGGGAGCGGTTGTCCCGCCAGGCACGCGATCTCTCCGGCCGGGAGACGGTGCTCGCCGTGGAACACCTGGCGATCTCGTTCCCCGATCGGCACAACGGGGTCAACGTCGTCAATGACGTGTCGTTCACCGTGCGCGCGGGCGAGGTGCTCGGGCTGATCGGCGAGTCGGGGTGCGGCAAGTCGCTGACCTCGCTGTCGATCATGGGCTTGCTGCCCGCGACAGCACAGGTCTCGGGCCAGATCCGCTTCGAGCAGACGGACATGCTCGCGCTGAGTCCCCGCCAGCGGCGCCGTTATCTCGGCCACGACCTGGCGATGATCTACCAGGACGCGCTGAGCTCGCTCAACCCGGCGATGACCATCCGCGCGCAGCTCAAGCAGTTCACCCGCCGCGGCGGCACGCGTACGCCCGAAGAGCTGCTGGAACTGGTGAACCTCGATCCGGAGCGGACGTTGCGGTCCTACCCGCACGAGTTGTCCGGCGGGCAACGGCAGCGCGTGCTGATCGCGATGGCGTTGTCGCGCAGCCCCAAGCTGATCGTGGCCGACGAGCCGACCACGGCACTCGATGTCACTGTGCAGGCGCAGATCGTGAAACTGTTGCTACGGCTGCAGGAGGAGCTCGGGTTCGCGCTCATCCTGGTCTCGCACGACCTCGCGCTGGTGTCCGAAGTGGCCGACCGGGTCGTGGTGATGTACGGCGGCCAGGTCGCCGAGATGGGCTCGATCGCGCAGATCGTCGGCTCGCCGCGGCACCACTACACCCGCGGCCTGTTGTCGGCTGTGCTTTCGCTGGAGGAGAACCAGGCCACGCTGACCCAGATCAAGGGTGTCGTGCCCGCGCCCGCGGACTTCGAGGCGGGGTGCCGGTTCTCCGACCGGTGCCCGGCTGCTCGTGCGATCTGCCATACCGACGCGCCACCTAAGGAAGGCGACAACGTCAACCACCTGATCGCATGTCATTTCCCCGCTGAGCTACCGGCTGAGGTGACCACAGGATGAACGGCAGGATGACCGAAGAACCTTCGTGGGGCTTGCGGGCGGACTCATGACGAGCCTGCTTGAGCTTGATTCCGTGCATGTCGTGCACCGCATCCGGTCGGCGCGACTGTTCGGGCACGACAACGTCTACGCGCTCACCGACGCGAACCTCGTGTTGAACGAGGGGGAAACCGTCGGTGTGGTGGGCGAATCCGGCTGCGGGAAGTCCACTTTGGCCAAGGTGGTCGTCGGCCTGCAGCGCCCGACCGAAGGGACTGTGCGGTTCCGCGGCGAGTCGCTGGAGAAGCTCGGTGCGGCCGGGTTCGGACGGCACGTCGGGATGATCTTCCAGGACCCGTCGACCGCGCTGAACCGCCGCCTGCCGGTCACCAAGATCATCCGTGATCCGCTTGACGTGCACCGGGAAGGCTCTCCGGTCGAGCGTGCCGATCGGGTGCGTGAGCTGATGTCGTTGGTCGGCCTGCCGGACAGTGTCGCGGATGCCGTGCCGGCGCAGCTTTCCGGCGGCCAGCGCCAGCGTGTGGCGATCGCGCGGGCACTGGCGCTGCGGCCCGCATTGCTGGTTGCCGACGAACCGACTTCGGCACTGGACGTGTCCGTGCGCGCCCAGATCCTCAATCTGCTGGTCGATCTGCGTGAGCGGCTCGGCTTGGCGATGGTGTTCATCTCCCACGACATCCAGACGGTCAAGAAGATGAGCGACCGCATCGTCACGATGTATCTCGGCCGTATCGTCGAGCAGGCACCGGCCGAAGCGGTTCCCCAGGCCACGCATCACCCGTACATGCGTGCACTGTTCTCGGCGACGCCGAGCCTGCTGCACGCCGTCGAACCCATCGTCCTCAGTGGACCCGTCCCGTCCGCGACCGCCCCGCCGAGCGGCTGCAACTTCCGCACCCGCTGCTGGAAGGCGACCGACGAGTGCGCGGCGGACCTCCCCGCGCTGGTCACCGCGGGCGCCGATCACTCCTACCGCTGCATTCACCCTGAGCTCTAGAGAGGACAGTCCGTGCGACTGACAGCGTTGTTGTCCATGGCTTTGGCCGGGGCTCTCACCTTGGGCCTGGCTCCGGCCGCGACTGCCGCACCCGCGCCGCACCTGGAGCAACAGGTGCTGTTCAAGGCTTCGCAGGAGCAGGGCTACTGGTGTTTCCGTATTCCCGCGGTCGTCCGGAGCGCGAAGGGAACGCTGCTGGCGTTCGCCGAAGGCCGCGTCGACAACTGCGGGGACACCGGCGACATCGATGTGGTGCTCAAAAGGTCTTCCGACGGCGGCAAGACGTGGGCGCCGATGCAGTTGGTGAACGAGGGCAAGGGCGACACCCACGGCAACCCGGTGCCGATCGTGGACCAGGTCACCGGGCGGATCTTCCTGTTCACCACGTACAACGTGGGTCGTAAGGACGACAAGGCGTGCGATGTGCCGTGCAAGCGCACGCCGCACATGCAGTACAGCGATGACGACGGCGCGACCTGGTCGGCGCCGGTCGACATGAGCGGGAAAGTCAAGCTGCCGCAATGGGATTTCTGGTATGCCTCCGGTCCGGTGCACGGCATCCAGCTGACCCGTGGCCGGTACGCCGGACGGCTGGTCTTCGGTGTGTCCGGCGAGACCAGCGACAACGGTACGACGAAGTCGATCGCCAACGACGCGGCCCTGGTCTACAGCGATGACCACGGCAGGACCTGGCAGGTCGGCGCCGTGGACAGCATCAAGTTCCCGGCCGGTGGCCCGTTCACCCAGAAGCCGCAGGAGATCACGGTCACCGAACTCGCCGACGGCTCGGTCTACGCCGGTGCGCGTGACCAGGGCGGGACCGATGTCGGCAACCGGAGCTTCGCGATCAGCCGGGACGGCGGCAAGTCGTTCAGCAAGCCTTTCCAGACCATCCCCGACCTGGTGACGCCGACTGTGCAGGGCGCTGTGCTGCGCCTGCAGCGGATCGGCCGTCCCGACCGGGTCCTGTTCTCCGCGCCTTCGGACACCGACCGGCGCCGGTGGATGATGATCCGTTCCTCGTACGACCAGAGCAGGTCCTGGGAGAACGCCGAGCAGGGCACGCGGATCACGTCCGACTGGTCCGGCTACTCCGATCTGGTGCAGATCAGCACGCCGTGGGCGCGGTCGACCGAGATCGGGCTGATGTACGAGGGCGGTCCGGTCGACGCCCGCGACGAGATCCGGTTCGCCCGGTTCAACGAGGAATACCTCGGCTGGCGGAAGTCGCCTGGGCCCACCACGCCCGATGTGTCCAGGACCAACAAGGATGCGTACGCACTGGGCGGCCCCGTGACAACCCGCGGCCGCTTCGGCAAGGGACTTGAGCTCGACGGCGTCGACGACTACCTGCGCGTGCCCTACGACCGCGCTCAGTTGCCTGGTGCTGGGGACTTCACGTACACCACGTGGTTCCGTTACGGCGAAACACAAGGCGACCAGGTGCTGCTGTGGCTCGGCGGCATGGGCAACACAACGCCACAACTGTGGCTTCGGGCCGAACCGGGCGCCAAACGTTTGACCGCGAGGATGACGACGCCGAGCGGCAGCGCGTCCGTCGCTTCCACGCAGGCGTATGACGATCAACAGTGGCATCATGTTGCGCTGCAACGGTCAGCAGGTCAGTTGCTGCTCTGGGTGGACGGCGTCCAGGTAGCGTCCGGTCCGGCGGTTGCCGGTTCGGTCAGTGAGCGGGTCTCGTTCCAGATTCAGGTGGGACAACGACTCGACAACGCCCAGCGGTTCGACGGCGCCTTCGACGAGGTCCGCCTTTACACGCGTGCCTTGTCGGCGACCGAGCTTGAGCGGATTCGCCTGACGAACGCGGACGTGCGCGATGGCCAGGTCCTGCGCCTTCCGCTGGACAGGATCGGAGGGTGACCATGGCTCTTCGCTCCCTGATGGTGGCTGTGCTGGCTGTTGCCGCGCTGGCGCAGCCCGCGAATGCCACGCCGAGCCAGGGCTGCACTTCAGTTCCCTACACCTCTGGCACGGCTGGTTATCACACGTTCCGTATTCCAGCCGTGGTTCGCGCGGCCTCGGGTGCGTTGCTTGCCTTTGCCGAAGGACGTGTCGAGTCCGCCGGTGACACTGGTGCGATTCGTGTTGTGCTCCGCCGTTCCTACGATGGCGGCTGCAGTTGGGGCCCGATGACGGTGGTTTCCACCAACGGCGACGCGACTGCGGGCAACCCGGCGCCTGTCGTGCTGCCCGGCGGTGACATCGTGCTGCTGACCACGCGCAACGGCCGGGTCACCGAGCGGGAGATCATGTCCGGCACGGTGTCCGCTGAGGACAGCCGGCGCGTGTTCGTCCAGCGAAGCCGGGACAACGGCCGTACGTGGTCGCCGGCACGGGAGATCACTCAGGTCGCCAAGAAACCGGACTGGCGCTGGTACGCCACCGGCCCCGGGCACGCGATCGTGCTACGCGGTGGCCGGATTGTGGTTCCGGCCAACCATTCCGCCGCACCACCGGCCGGGTCCGCCGACGTCGGAACGGAAGCGAAGTACTACGGCGGGCACGACCTGATCAGCGACGACGGCGGTCGCACCTGGCGGATCGGGTTCACCGAGGACCGCACGGACGTGAACGTCGCGTCGAACGAGACCACGGTCGCGCAGTTGCCTGATGGCCGGTTGTACTTCAACAGCCGTAACCAGGGCGCGCTCGGCGGTCGTGTCGACACTGTCAGCACCGATGGCGGCGAGTCACTCGCGGCACCGTACCGTCCACAAACGACTCTGACCGGGCCGAAAGTCCAGGGCAGTGTCCTGCAGACCACGCACCCCAGGGTGTTGTTGTTCTCCGGTCCGGCTGACCCTGCCGTCCGCCGGTCGATGGCCGTCCGCGTCAGCGGCGACCAGGGGCGTACCTGGCGGCAGGGGCATGTCGTCTCCGCCGGCCCGGCTGCGTACTCGGACCTCGTACAGCTCGGCGGTTCCGTTGGCCTGCTTTACGAGACGGGCGTGAACGGGCCGTACGAGACGATCACGTTCACCCGGATCCCGATGCGTGTTCTCACTGTTTACAGGCAGAACATAGGACGTACGATGTCCTATGTCCCTGCTCGCTCCGCAAAGGGAGAGGCTGTTGACTGAGCTCGTCGGTGGCGTCGTGCCACCCGTGTGCACCCCGCTGACCACGGAACGAGAGCTGGACGTTCCCTCGCTGGAGCGCCTTGCCGCGTTCCTGATCGAGGCGGGTGTGCACGGCCTGTTCGTCACCGGGTCGACCGGCGAGGTCGCCTATCTGACCGACGACGTGCGCCGCGAGGCGCTCGAAGTGGTCGCGGGTGTCGCGGCGGGTCAGGTGCCGGTTCTCGCCGGGGTCATCGACACGACCACGACCCGGGTGATCGAGCACGCGCGAGCGGCCAAGTCCTCAGGTGCGGACGCCCTTGTGGCGACGGCGCCGTTCTACACGCCGACGCATCCATCGGAGTTCTACGGGCATTTCCGTGCCATCCGGGCGGCGGTGGACCTGCCGCTGGTCGGCTACGACATCCCGGTCTCGGTGGGCAGCAAGTTGCCCACCGAGGTCGTCGTGGAGCTTGCCGAGGACGGCACCCTGTCGGCGTTGAAGGACTCCAGCGGCGACCTCGACGGTCTGCGCGCGGTTCTTGAGCGGACAGAAGGATTTCAGTGTTATTCCGGCTCGGAGACCCTGGCCGACCTCGGCCTGTTCATCGGCGCGCACGGCCTGGTGCCGGGCATCGGTAACGTCGATCCGCATGGCTATCTGCGGCTTTACGAGGCGGCCCGCCGGCAGGACTGGGACGCCGCGCGTGCCGAACAGGCCCGGCTGCGCAAACTGTTCGAGCTGATCTATGTCGGTGACGCGAGGATGGGCCGGTACTCCTCGGCCATCGGCGCGTTCAAGGAAGGACTGGTGATCCGCGGCGTGATCGCGGGCGCCACCACGAGCGAGCCGATGATCCCGCTGAACGACGCCGAGCGCGCGGCCGTGCGGCAACGCCTCGACGAGGCGGGTCTGCTCTAAGGTTGGTTGGCTGAATATGGAGGTCCGTAGTGACGCAGCACCAGCCGACAACCAAGCTGGCCGTCAGGTTGAACCAGGCGATCCGGGACGAGATCACCGGGTTGATCCTCAGCCGTGGCCTGCAGTCGGGAGATCCGCTGCCGACCGAGACCGAGCTGGTCGAGACACTGGGGGTCAGCCGCAACTCGATCCGTGAGGCACTCAAGGCGCTGCAGGCGCTCGACATCGTGGAGATCAGGCACGGCTACGGCACTTACGTCGGCCGGCTGTCGCTCGACCCGTTCGCCGACGGGCTGACCTTCCGGGCGTTGCACGACATCGGGCGGGACCTCCGGTCGATGACCGAGATCGTCGAGGTGCGCGAAGCTCTCGAAGGTGCCCTCATCCGGCGGATAGCCACCACGATCCCGGAAGCCGACCTCGCCGCTCTGGACGACGTCACCCACAGGATGAGTGAGCGGGCCGCGGCCGGTGAGACGTTCGCCGAGGAGGACCGCGAGTTCCACGAGGTCCTCTACCGGTCGTTGGACAACGCGTTGGTGACCCAGTTGCTGCGCGCCTTCTGGGACGTCTTCCATCGCGTCAACCACCGTCTGGGTGTCACCGACCCGAATCCGAAACAAACCGTTCGCCGCCACCGCGCTATCGTCACCGCCCTGCGCAAGCACGATGTGGAACGCGCTGAACAGGCGATGGCCGAGCACTTCCGCAACCTCGACACGCGCGTCGCCCAGCTACGGTCCACCTGACTGGCAGACTGGGCCTGTGGCTGAGGCAGTGGGTCCGGATCCGCAGTATGACGTGTTCGCCGACGAGTTTCTGGATCATGCGCGCGATGGTCTCTACAACGCGCACTATGACCGTCCTGCCTGCCTGGAACTGCTCGGTGACGTGGCGGGGCTCAGTGTCCTGGACGTGGCGTGTGGTCCAGGGCTGTACGCCGAGGAGCTGGTGGCGCGCGGTGCCCAGGTAAGAGGGCTGGACATCAGCCCGCGCATGGTCGAGCTGGCGCGGGAACGTGTTCCGGATGCCGAGTTCTGTGTTCACGACATCGCCAAGCGGCTGGACTGGTTGCCCGACGACTCGGTGGATCTGGTGCTGTTCGCCCTGGCCATCGAGTACGTCGACGACCGGATATCGGCGTTGCGGGAGTTACGGCGAGTGTTGCGGCCGGGCGGCGCGCTGGTGCTGTCGCGCCAGCACCCGACTGGTGACTGGATCAGGCAGGGCGGGAACTACTTCGACGTGCGGGTGATCGAGGAGGTGTGGAGCCGAGGCTGGCGGCTGCGGTACTGGCTGGCGCCACTGGAACACACGTGCGAGGAGCTGCGTGAGGCGGGCTTTCTCATCGAGCGGCTCGTCGAACCGCGGCCGACCGCCCAGGCCGCCGGAATCGATCTGCAGACGTACGAGAAGCTGTCCCGGGAGCCGACCGGGTTCATCGCGATCAGGGCGTTGCCGGATCCTCGCCGATGAGTGGTGTGCGATTCGAGGTGTTAGGCCCGGTCAGGGCATGGCTGGGGGACGCTGAACTGGACATAGGCCCGCCCGCGCAGGCGTCGCTGCTGAGTCTGCTGCTCGTGCACGCCGGGCGTCCAGTGATCATGGCCGATATCGTCGACGCGCTGTGGGGCGACGATCCGCCGAGGACAGCGGTCAACATCGTGCACCGCGCGGTCGGGGCGTTACGGCGGCTGACGGATCCGGATCTGCCGCCCAGGGCGACAGGCCAGTTGGTCCTGCCCAGTTCCGGTGGCTATCGGCTGGATGTCAACGCCGACATGCTTGATCTGTTGCGTTCCGAGAGTTGCGGGACCGCGCGCGGGCAGCGCAGGAGCCTGCTCTGTTCGTCGAGGCGCTCGAACTGTGGCGAGGCCCAGTTGCCGCTGGTGTCGCGGAGACCGTACGAGCCCACCCGGAATTCGTGGCTGTCACGCATGAATACCTCGTCACGCTCGGGGAGGCCGTCGATGCGGGTGCCGATGTCCTGCCGATGCTCAGGCAAGCGGCCGCCGAACATCCGTTGGACGAGGCACTGCAGGCCAGACTGATCACAACGCTGACAGCGACCGGCCACCACGCCGAAGCCCGCGACACGTACGAAGCCGTGCGTGAACGGCTGGCCGACGAACTGGGTGTGGATCCGGGTCCTCAGCTTCGGCGCGCGCTCGGGCACCGGCGGACGTTCCGTTCGCAGCTCCCGGCCGACCTGCCGGGTTTCACCGGCCGTGACGCGGAGCTGGCCAGGACCGCTGCGCTGCTCACCGGGCACAGGCCCGCCATGACATGCGTCGCGATCTCGGGGATGGCAGGCGTCGGCAAGACCACCCTGGCTGTCCACCTCGCACACGAGGTCGCCGATCGTTTCCCGGACGGCTTGTTGTATGTGCACATGCGGGGTTACGCGCCTGGCGGCATCCTGAGCAGCGTCGAAGCCGTCGGCATCCTGTTGGAGACCTTGGGTGTGCCGTCGCAGCGCGTACCGGACGGCCTTGACGCGCGAACGGCGTTGTATCGCAGCATGCTCGCGGGCAAGCGTGTGCTCGTACTGATAGACGACGCGCGGGACGCGGACCACGCGCGCCCGTTACTGCCGGGCACGCCGGACGCGATGGTCATCGTGACCAGCCGAAACCGGCTGCTTGGCCTTGTCGCCCGCAACGGCGCCCACCCCGTTGTGCTCGGTCTGCCCACGACTGCCGAGGCACGCGATCTGCTGGCGCACCGCATCGGCGCCGACCGGGTGGCTGCCGAGCCGGACGCGGCCGACGAGATCGTCCTGCACTGTGGGCGACTTCCGTTGGCGCTCGCAGTCGTCGCGGCCTGTGCCGCGGCCTTTCCGGACGTCCCGCTCGCCGACATCGCCGCGCAGCTTCGTGCGGACAATCTCGCCGTCTTTTCCAGTGACGACAAAGACATCGATGTGCGCACAGTCTTCTCGTGGTCGTACCACGCCGTCAGCCCGGCTGCGGCGCGGATGTACCGGCTGCTCGCGTTGCATCCGGCCGGTCACATCTCTGCTGCTGCCGCGGCCAGCCTCGCCGGACTGGAAACACACCGTAGTCACACCTTGCTCGACGAGCTCTCCCGGGCACACCTGATCAACGAGCCGCTCCCGGAGCGCTACGTGTTCCATGACCTGCTGCGAGCGCACGCCGCCGAACTGGTGACCGGCGACGAGAAGCAGCCGGCGGAAACCCGGCTGGCCCAGCACTACCTGCATTCAGTACGCAGCGCGACCGCGCTTCTCTATCCGTACCGGCGTCATCCGGCTGTCGCGCAGCCCGGCGACGACGTGACGGCCCTGGAGTTCGACGATCACCAGCAGGCCGAGACCTGGCTGCGGGCCGAGCGGCCCACGTTGCTGGCAGTCGCCGATCAAGCGGGCTGGCATCTCGCCGCGGCGCTCGAGCTTTTCCTTGACCGGCAAGGACGTTGGCACGAACAGGTCACCCTGCAGCGCAATGCTCTGGCCGGTGCGACCGACGACCAAGGCCGCGCCCGTACCCACCGTCCGCTCGGGTTCGCCCTCGGCCGGCTCGACGACCACGCCGCCGCGGCGGCCCACCTGGCCGAGGCGCTGCGCCTGTTCCAGGAGCTCCAGGACCCGGACGGCGAGGCCATCACCCGCCGCAACCTGGCCTTTCTCGCCAACCGCCGGACCGAGCACGACCTCGCGCTGAAGCACTACGACCACGCACTCGCGTGTTACGAGACGATCGGGGACGAGCTCGGGCAGGCGACTGTCCACAATGAAGTCGGATGGACATACATCCTGTTCGGCGACTATGCCAAGGCTCTCGCCGAATGCGAACGAGCCGTGCGGATGCAGGAGAGGCTCGGCAACCGGAACGGTGTGGCGTCGGCAGCTGACAGCGTCGGCTACGCCTACCACCACCTGGGCTGTAACGTCGACGCGATCGCCTGGTACGAGCGCTCTCTGGAGTTGTACCGCGCTCTCAACGACCCCTATCTGATTGCGAACACCCTCTCGCATATCGGTGAGGCCTACAACGCTCTCGGTGAGCATGAGCCGGCCGTGACGGCCTGGCACGAGGCGTTGGAGATCCTCGACGAGCTCGGTCACCCGGACGCTGACGAGGTGCGCGCCGCCTTATTGACGCAACCTTGACGCTCACCTGGGAGCAAGACGGGCATACGGCCTGCGAGCAGGGTTAAGATCCTTGAAGATCATGTACGCGCTCCTTCAGGTGGATATCTGTGGTTGATTCGCAGGATGAGGTCCCGCCGTCCTTCACCGGGGCAGGGCGGCCGAGCGTGGCGCGCGTGTACAACGCCCTGCTGGGTGGCAAGGACAATTTCCAGGTGGACCGGGATGTCCGCGACCGGCTGCTGGCGGCGGCCCCCGGGATGGGCAGACTGTGCTGGGATGTCCGGGAGTTCTCCGGCCGGGTGACCCGCTTTCTGGCCAGGGACGCGAAGGTGGACCAGTTCCTGGACTGCGGCCCGGGCATGCCGAACACCGAGAACACCCATGAAGTGGCCCAACGCGTCAACCGCGAGGCCTCGGTGGTGTACGCGGCCACGGACCCGGTCGTCCTCGCACATGGTCGCGCACTGCTGGAGGAGAACGACCGTACGCACTTCGCCGAAGCCGACTTCCGTGACGCTGACCAGGTCTTACAGCACGAGACAGTGCGCAAGTACATCGACTTCGGCAGACCGGTGGCGGTCTATCACATCGGAACGGTGCAGTACGCCAGCGACGCCCGGGACCCGGGCGCGATCATCGCTCAGTACGTGGACGCACTCCCGTCCGGGTCGTACGTGGTGCTCGCCCACTTTGTCGAAGAACACGACAACCCGGTGATCAGGCCACTGCTGGAGGCGTTCGCCGACACCCCGGTCAGCCTCGGCCACTTCCGGTCCGCCGAACGGATCCTGTCCTTCCTCGACGGGCTTGAGCTGCTGGAACCCGGCCTGGTCATCGTGTCCGAGTGGTGGCCGGACGGCCCCCGGATCAGGCCGTTGGACCCGGCGCAGCGGCTTGCGGTCGGTGCTCTGGCGCGCAAGCCCTAACCGGCCAGTTTTTTGCGCAGCTCGCGTTTGAGGACTTTGCCGACCGGGTTGCGGGGCAGTGCCGTGGTGAACTCGAAGCGTTCGGGCAGCTTGTACGAGGCGATTTTCCTGCTCTGCAGGAAGTCCAGCAGGTCCTGCGGGCTGGGCTCGGCGCCGGCGGCCGGGACGACCACGGCGCACGCCTGTTCGCCGAGTACCTCGTGTGGCACGCCGATGATCGCGACTTCGGCCACGTCAGGGTGGCCCGCCAGCAGGTTCTCCACCTCGGCGGGCGCGATGTTCATCCCGCCGCGGATGATGATGTCCTTGGACCGGTCGACGTAACGCAGATACTGGCCATCCTCACCGGCGATCTCGAACACGTCACCGGTGCGGAGGTATCCCTGTTCGTCGAACGGATCTTTCTCGGCGGTGCCGGGCAGGTAACCCGCGAACACGGTCGGGCCCTTGATCCGCAGCTCGCCTGGGACACCAGGCTCGGTGATCTCCGTGCCGGAGGCGTCCACCAGGCGTAACGAGAGTCGCTCACCCACCGCGGCCGACCAGGACATGCCTGACACGCCGTAGCGCGGGAAGTAGCGGGCGCGGATGTCCGGATCGGGGAAGTCCTCGGGCGCGGACAACAGGCAGACGCCTTCGTTCGAGCCGAAGAAATTGATCACCGCGATGCCGTGCCGCTCCTGCCAGCCGCGGACCATCGACTCGGGCAACGGCGCCGATCCCGAGCCGATCGCCCGCAGGGCCGAGATGTCCACAGTGGATAGGATGTTCTCGTTGTGCAGGAGCATGGTCAGCAACGCCGGTGGCGCCAGGGTGTAGGTGACGTGTTCGGCCGTCAGCTGCGACAGGAAGGTCGGCAGGTCGAACGGGTGGTGCAGGGCGTACACGCATCCGGTGCGCAGCCAGGGGATCAGCGTGCCGGCGATGGCCGCCATATTGATCACCGGGAACGGGTTGAGCAGGACGTCCTCGGCGGTCAGCCGTGGTGCGCCGGCACAGGGCTCGGCGATCGCGATCCAGTCGTAGTGACTGCGTGGCACGCCTTTGGGCGTCGCCTCGGTGCCGGAGGTCCAGCAGATCGTCACGCAGTCGTTCGGGTCGATCGGGTGCGGCTCCACGCTTGCCTGAGGTTCGGAATCCAGGGCGATCACGTTGTCCGGCAACGGAGAACCGAACGCGAGCACAGTCATGTCGTGCCCCAGCCCGGAGATGATCTCGGCGGCCTTGCGGTCACCGACAGTCGCCGCGGTGACGAACGCCGAGAAGTTCGCGATCCGGGGGAGCGTGGTCAGTTCGTGTTCGCGGAACTGCACGGGAAGCGGTGACGCCACGGCGCCGATCCGGACGATCGCCAGGAAAGTGGCGACCAGTTCGGCGATGTTGGGCAATTGCACACCGACGACGTCACCCGGCCGGACACCGTGCCGCCGCAAGGCCGCGCCGATCCGGTCGACCTCGGCGTCCAGTTCGGCGAACGTCCACCGTGCCGCGGGCAGCCCGGCCAGCGTGGGCTTGTTGGGCGCGTCGACCACCGCGAGTGCGTCGGGACGTGCAGCGACCTGTTTGGTGAACAGGGAATCGATGGTCTCGTCGGCCCACCAGCCGCGGCTGGTGTACTCGGCGACCCGGTCAGCCGGATGCAAACCCATCGGACGACCCTAGCCGAGACAGGGCCGGTTTCATCAGTGCCGATCGCCCACTCCTCAAGCAGAAGCGGGCGATCGAACGGCTACTGGAACACCTTGTCGAGAGTGATCGGCAGATCGTTGATCCGTTTGCCGGTGGCGTGGTACACCGCGTTGGCGACGGCCGCGGCGGCGCCGGTGATGCCCACCTCGCCGAGGCCCAGCAAGCCCAGCGGCATGGTCGGGTCCGGGTCGCCGAGCCAGGTGACGTCGATCTTCGGGATGTCGGCGTGCACCGGGACGTGGTACTCGGCCAGGCTGGGGTTCATGATCCGGCCGCTGCGCGGGTCGACGAGGGTCTCCTCGGCCAGTGCCATGCCGATGCCCATCACGATGCCGCCGCGCAGCTGGCTGGCCGCGGTCTTCGGGTTGATCACCGTGCCGACGTCGAAAACGCCGGTCCAGCGCGACACCCGGACCTCGCCGGTGTCCTTCTCGACCCGGACCTCGCAGAACTGTGCCCCGGTCGCCGCCTTCACCCAGCGCCGCTCCCGCAGGAACTTCGCCATGAACCTCACCTGCCCGGTGAGCTTGCCCAGCCGGGTCTCCGAGCCGATCACGGCTTCGACGTGCGGGACGTTGGCCTTCTTGAGGATCGTCTGATAGCTCTCGCCGGTCGTGCCCGACCGTTTGGCCAGCGCCGCCACGGACTGCTTCAGTTGCCCGCACGCCTCAAGGAGACTGTTGGCCACGCTCGCGGTCTGCATGGACCCGCCTGCCGCCGGAGCGGTGGGCAGCGCCGAGTCGCCGTATTCGACGCGGACGGCGTCCAACGGCACGCCAAGCGCGTCGGCGGCGATCTGGGACTGCGCGGTGGCACCACCCATACCCATTTCCTGGAATCCGCAACGCACAAGGACTGTGCCGTCTGCCGAAAGCCGAACGGTGACGTTCGCGGTGAACAGCCAGGACGGGTGGTAGGCGGACGCCACGCCCATGCCGACCAGCCAGCGTCCGTCGCGCATCGAGCGAGGCTCAGGCGTCCGGTTGTGCCAGCCGAACCGTTCCGCGCCGAGCGCGTACGCCTCACGCAGCATCCGGTGTGAGAAAGCCTTGCCGTCCAACGGGTTGCGGTCGGGCTCGTTGCGCATCCGCAGTTCGATCGGATCCATGCCGAGCCGGCTCGCCAGTTCGTCCATCGCGGCTTCCAGGGCGAAGGTCCCGATCGACTCGCCCGGAGCCCGCATCGCCGTGTTCGGGATCAGGTCCTGCACGACCGACCTCTGCTCCAGCAGGATGTTCGGCGAGGCGTAGAGGTGCCTGGACGACGTCGTGATCTGCTCGAAGCTGCCACCGGCCCGGCCGGTGCGGGCCACGCTGGTGTGGATCAGCGCGGTCAGGTTGCCCTCCCGGTCGGCGCCCAGCGCGACCCGTTGGATGGACGGCGTCCGGCCGCCGACCGTGCGGTAGACCCCTTCTCGCGTCAGCACCAATCGCACGGGGCGGCCCGTTGCGCGGGCAGCCATCGCTGCGAGGATCGTGCCTGGCCAGACCGAGCCTTTGCCGCCGAAACCACCGCCGACATAAGGCGCGATCACTCGCACGTTGGCCGTCGGGATGCCGAACCTCAGTGCGAGGTGCGAGCGGAACCAGTCGAGGGCCTGGGAGGCGTCGTGGACAGTGAGTTTGTCGCCCTCCCATTTCGCAATGGTGGAATGCGGTTCGAGAGCGTTGTGGTTGTACGGGGGAGTGGTCAGCCGCATGTCCACCGACACGGCGGCTTCCGCCAGCGCGGCCTGCGCGTCACCCTTCTTGGCTCCGGCGGGCATGATCGAGCTGCCCTTGTCCAGGGTGGCGTCGTGCTCACTGGCGGAGAAGTCCACAGAGGACTCGACGGTCTCGTATTCGACCCGTACCAATGCCGCGGCCTCTCGCGCGGCGTATGAGGTCTCCGCGACGACCACGGCGACGGGCTGGCCGTCCCAGTACACCTTGTCGTCCTGCAGATAGTTGACCGTTGTCCCGGAGGCCATGGTGCTGAGGTCCATGATGCTGGGCTTCGCCGGCGGTTTGAGGGCCGGCGCGTTCTGGTGGCTGATCACCGTGATCACGCCCGGAAACGCCGACGCCGCAGCGGTATCGATGGAGGTGACCCGGCCACGGCTGATCGTCGCGTGCACAAGCGCTGCGTGTGCCAGGTCCGGGTAGGGAAAATCGGCGGTGAACTGCGCCGCGCCAGTGGTCTTGGCGACCCCGTCCACCCGGTCGACGGGCTTGCCGACCGTATTTTCCTGTGTCGCAGTCATGCCGCATCTCCTTCGCTGAGCAGCCGCTGCAACGTCGCCACGATCGTTCGCTGGGCCAGTTCGATCTTGAACTCGTTCTCCGGACGGCCGGTCGCGGGCGCGAGTTCGGCCGCCGCGGCCCGGCGGAACGACTCCTCGGTGGCCGGGGCGCCGAGCAGGACAAGCTCTGCTTCGGTGGCCCGCCAAGGCTTTGCCGCGACCCCGCCGAGAGCGAGCCGGACTTCAGCCACCGTTGCGTCTTCGACCCTCAGTGCGGCGGCGACGGAGATCAACGCGAAGGCGTAGGACGCGCGATCGCGGACCTTGCGGTAACGGGAATTCTCCGCGACAGGCAACGCGGGAAGCTCGATGGCGGTGATCAGTTCGTCGGCCGCCAGTGCGGTTTCGATGTGCGGTGTGTCGCCCGGCAACTGGTGGAACTCGTTGATGGGAATCCGCCGTACGCCGCGAATGCTCTCCACTTCGACGACTGCGTCGAGGGCGGCCAAGGCGACGCACATGTCCGAGGGGTGAGTGGCGATGCAACTGTCGCTGACACCGAGAATGCCGTGACTACGGTTGAAGCCACCGATCGCGTCGCACCCGCTGCCGGGGACGCGCTTGTTGCAGGCGGAGGAACTGTTGTAGAAGTACAGGCAACGCGTGCGCTGGACCAGGTTTCCGCCGACGGTGGCCATGTTGCGCAACTGTGGTGACGCGCCGTTGAGGATCGCCTGGGACAGGACCGGGTAGCGGGACCTGATCACCGGGTGCGCGGCGAGGTGGCTGTTGCGGACCAGCGCGCCGATCCGGACGCCGCCGTCGGCCAGCAGATCGATGCCGGTCAGAGGCAGCCGGGTGATGTCCACGACCGTGTCGGGCTGCTCGATGTTCTCGCGCATCAGGTCGACGAGGTTGGTCCCGCCGCCGATGAACTTCGCGTTGGGCTCGACGGCGATGGTCTCGATCGCGGTCCGCACGTCGGGCGCGCTCACGTAGCCGAACGTCTTCACGGGGCGGCCTCTTCCTGCTCCTGTTGGGCTGCCACTTCCTGGATCGCGCTGACGATGCCGTTGTAGGCGCCGCAGCGGCAGAGGTTGCCGCTCATCCGCTCCCGGATCTCCTCCTCGGACAGCTCTGTGTCCGCCGTGTCCTCTGTGACGGCGCTCGGTGCGCCCTCCTTGTGCTCGGCGAGCATGCCGACGGCCGAGCAGATCTGGCCGGAGGTGCAGAAGCCGCACTGGAAGCCGTCGTTGCGGATGAACGCGGCCTGGATCGGGTCGGCGATGCCCTCGATCGTGATGATCTCGCGGCCGGTGTACTGCACGGCCAGGCCGAGGCACGAGTTGATCCGTTCACCGTCGGCCAGCACCGTGCAGGCGCCGCAGGCGCCCTGGTCGCAGCCTTTCTTCGGGCCGGGCAGGCCGAGGTGTTCGCGTAGCGCGTCCAGCAGGCTGACCTGCGGCGGGATGTCGAGCCGCGTGATGGTTCCGTTCACGTGCATGGTGACTTCGACCATGTGTCCCTCACTGTCCCGGTTAACAGAACGCTGATACTTTATTAAGAGGATGCCGTTCTGTAAAGTGAATCGTATGATGGCTTAGACATGTCTCAGGGAGCGTTTCGCCGGGCCAGGCGGCCGGAGCAGAAGCAGGAGCGACGCGAGGCCATCCTCGCCGCGGCTCGGGATCTCGCCATGCGCTCAGGCGTGCGTGCCGTCAGCCTGGGGGACATCGCCGCCGCCGTGAGCCTGGCGAAGTCCAATGTGGTGCGTTACTTCGGTACGCGCGAGGAGATCTACCTCGAGCTGACCGCGCAGTGCTGGCGTGAATGGGAAGAGGTCGTGCTCGACCGGCTGGCGGACGCCGGCGGGCCGGGCGACGTCATCGACGTGCTGGTCGAGACGATCGAGGAACGCCCGTTGTTCTGCGATCTGATGACCGAGTGCACGACCACTTTGGAGCACAACGTCTCCCTGGCCTCGGCGCGCGCCTTCAAGCTCGACGCGATCCGGGTCGCGGCGAACGTGGGCGCGGCGGTTGCGCGGGTGTTCCCAGGCTTGTCCGAGAGCGAGGGGGTGGAGCTCGTCGGAGCGGCCGGAGTCCTGGCCGGCACGATCTATCCGATGGCCAACCCGCCGTCCGTGCTGGTCGAGCTTTACGAGCAGGAACCGGATGTCGCGGCGTTCCGGCTGCCGTTCGGGCCGACCATGAAACGGATGCTGTCGGCGATCGCCGCCGGCCTGCCCACCCTGCGCTGATCACCTTTGGGGTTGACGGTGTTGTGCTGATCGCCATGCGTCCGGTGCAAAACGTGTTCACCGGGCGGCATTGTTAGCGCTAACGTTCAGTGCCTGCTCGTGGGGGAACCGGAGGCCACCCGCGAGCAGGTTCAAATGCTGTAGGCGGCACCGGGGTTTCCTGGTGCCGCCTATTCGCGCGTGCCGTCGCAAGTGCCAGCCATCCGGTCCGTGCCTGGCTTCGAAGGCTGGGTATGGCGCAGGACCACGACACAGCCACCACCATCGACCGGCTTTCCTTGCTCAGGTCGATCCTGGTCGGCGTGCTCGCGGTCCTGGCCGCCTTGACCGCGGGGCATTTGATCGCAGGGTTGCTCAACCCCAACGCGTCGCCGTTCTACGCGGTGGGAAACTCGGCGATCGACTTGACTCCGGCGCCGTTGAAGGACTTCGCGGTCCGCAACTTCGGTACGAACGACAAGCTGGTTCTGCTGGCAGGTATGGCGGTTGTCCTGCTGCTGGTAGCGGCGATCGCGGGGATTGTGTCGCGGCGTAGCCCGCTGCCCGGTGTGGTGGTGGCGACCTTGCTGGGCGGGCTGGGCATCGTGGCGGTGCTCACCCGGCCGGATACGGACGTCATCGATGTGCTGGCGCCGTTGACCAGCTTGGTGGCGGGCGTCGGTGTGTTCATGTGGCTGCATGGGGTCGCGTTTCGAACAACCACTGTGGACGGTTCAGGCCGACGGCAGTTCCTGTACACCGTGGCCGGCATCGGCATTGCCGGAGTGAGTGGCCAACTGCTTGGCGGCAGTGTCGAGGATTCCAGGACCGCGGTCGGAGATCTTGTCCCGGCCACCCCGGCGCCGCCGATCCCCGCTGGGGCCGATTTTCCGCAGCTGGGTACGCCGCGATTTCTCACCTCCAACCGGGATTTCTATCGCATCGACACGCAGCTCGACGTGCCCCGGCTGCGGGCCGAGGACTACGTGCTGCGGATTCACGGCGCGGTCGAGAAGCAACTGATGCTCCGGTTCGCCGACATCCGGCGGATGCGGCTGGTGGAACGCACGATCACGATGACCTGCGTGTCCAATGAGGTCGGTGGGCCGTACGTCTCCACGTCGAACTTCATCGGTGTGCCGCTGCGTGACGTGCTTGCCGAAGCCGGTGTCAAACCTGGTGCCGAGCAGTTGTTCTCCACCAGCGTCGACGGCTGGACCTGCGGCACGCCCGTGGCCGACGTGCTGGACCGGGGACTGCTGGCGATCGGCATGAACGGCGAACCGCTGCCCGCCGAGCACGGTTTCCCGGCCAGAATGGTCGTTCCGGGTCTGTACGGGTTTGTGTCGGCCACCAAATGGGTGGTGGACATGGAGTTCAACAAGTTCGCCGACAAGCAGTCCTACTGGCTCAAACGTGGCTGGGGCCGGCAGGCGCCGATCAAGACGCAGTCGAGGATCGACTCGCCGTCCGGGTTCGCCACCGTCGGCCCAGGCAGGACGACCATCGCCGGTGTGGCCTGGGCCCAGCCGCGAGGTATCGCCAAGGTCGAAGTCCGTGCCGACAACGGGCCATGGGTGACCGCCGAGCTGGCAGCCGAGGTCAGCACCAGCACCTGGCGGATGTGGCGGGCCGAACTCGACCTCGCACCGGGACTGCACACAGTGGACTGCCGGGCGACCGACAAGACCGGGTACAGGCAAACCGAAATGCGTGTTCCGCCCATCCCTGACGGTGCGACCGGATGGCACTCCACGACGTTCACCGTCCAGGGATGAACTGGAATTTTTCCCAATCCTAGGGCAATCCGGCCAACCGGCTGGGCCGAATGCCTGACAGAAATTCGAAAACCCCCTAGGAGCAACAGCTATGCGTTTGCCACGTACACTCGCGGCGGTCGTCGGCGCAATCGCGCTGATGAGCCTGGCCGCGTGCGGATCCAGCCCCACCGCGTCGCCGGGCAACCAGATGTCCCAGCCGCCCGCGCCCCCGATGTCCCAGGCGCCAACGACTCCGGCGATGTCAGCCCAGTTCGGCCCGGCGTGCTCGGCTGTCCCCAAGGACGGTGCCGGCAGTTTCGAGGGCATGGCCCAGGACCCGGTCGCCACCGCCGCGTCGAACAACCCGGTACTGTCCACTCTGGTCACCGCGGTCAAGCAGGCCGGTCTGGTCGACACGCTCAACGGGCTGGAGGGTGTCACGGTGTTCGCGCCGACCAATGATGCCTTCGCCAAGCTTCCGAAGGCCGATCTGGACAAGGTGCTTGCCGACAAGGCATTGCTGACCAAGATCCTGACCTACCACGTGGTCCCCAAGACCGTCACGCCCACCGACCTCACCGACGGCAGCTTCGACACTGTCGAAAAGGGCAGGCTCACCACCATGGGCAGCGGTCAGGCCTTCACTGTCGGCACGGGCGGCGCCAAGATCGTCTGCGGCAACGTCAAGACCGCCAACGCCACCGTCTACATCATCGACACAGTTCTCATGCCGCCTGCGGCCTGACCCCGGCACGCAGCACATCGCGGTTGCCACCTCGCCCGATCCGAGGTGGCAACCGCCTGCTGTCATCGGACGCTTTTCTGCGCCTGGCCGCACCAGTGGTCCAGCGCGGCCGCGAGTTGCGCGGGAGCCGGGTTGTCGGCTGCCCATGCGACATAGCCGTCCGGCCTGACCAGGACCGCGGCCGGAATCGTCGGGCTGGAGTGGGTCGCGGACACGACGTCCGAGCGGTCGGTCGACAACGTGCCACTCTTGGTCAGCAGTACGAACTGTCCCTGGCGAAGCAGCTCGTAGAGCCGGACGCCTGAGCAGTCCACATCGGACATCCGGTGACCGGTCAGCCGGTGGTCGCCGTGTGTCCGCGGGTAGCTGATACCGACACCGCTCAGCCGCGCGGCCATCGCGCGCCGGGTGCGTCCGATGCTGGTGATCAACCTGATTGCCACGCGCTGCATTGCCCGGCGGACGGTGCTGCGGCCGAGAACGAGCTTGTTGAACGCGTCGGTCAGCGCCAGTACCTGCTCTCCGACTGGATGCCGTTCGCTCTCGTAGCTGTCCAGCAGCCACGGCGCGCCTGATCCCTGCACTGCCGCAGCGAGCTTCCAACCGAGGTTCATCGCGTCCTGGATGCCGGTGTTCATGCCCTGTCCGCCCAGCGGTGAGTGCACGTGCGCGGCGTCGCCTGCCAGGAACACGCGGCCGACCCGGTATTTCTCGGCCTGGCGGCGCTCGCTGAGGAAGCGCGTGCTCCACCGCAGTTCGCCCATGCCGTAGTCGTCGCCCGCGATTCGGTGGAACGCGTCCCGCATTTCGTCCAGGGTCACGGGTTCCTTCAAAGGAGCCCGCTCACGCAGCCGGTCCCACGCGATCGCACGGAACCAGCCGTCGCCGAACGGGACCACGATCACCGCACCGTCGGCGTTGTTCCTGGCGAACATCGGGTCCTCCGGCGGGTTGGCGAGCTGAACGTCGGCCAGCAGAATGTGCGTCTCGTACTGCTTTCCGGCGAAGTCGATGCCCACCAGCTGGCGCACCGCGCTGTGCGCGCCATCGCATCCGACCAGGTACCGGGCGCGCTCGATCCCGCCGTCGGCGAGTTTGACGGTGACCCCGTCGGCGTCCTGCTCGATGCCGACGACCTCGGCGCCCCGGACGATCTCCACGTCAAGCTGCTTGGCGCGAGCCTGCAGCGTGCGTTCGGTGCCGCTCTGCGGCGCGATCAGGATCATCGGATAACGGGTGTCCAGCTCGCGCAGGTCGACCGTGGAGCGCGGCGCGGGCGTCACGGCCGGGACCGGAATCCCCCGCGGCAGCAGGTCGTCGGCCATGCCACGGGCGTCGAGCAGTTCAAGGGTGCGCGCATGCACGGCGAACGCCCGGGTGATGTTGGGCTCCTCGGTCCGGCGCTCCAGCAGCCGGCACGAGACACCGGCCATCGCGAGTTCACCGGCCAGCATCAGGCCGGTGGGGCCGGCGCCGACCACGAGCACATCGGTGGTGTGCACTTGTTTCTCCTTGTCAGCAGGGGTTTCGGTACACCTGACGATGCCGTGGAACGCCCTGCGTCGAATCAGTGAAGTCACCAGTGCCGTCACGGGCCGCCCGGCCCTACGATCAGGATCGTGTTGCACGGCCGTAGGCGGGATCGCGCGCGGATCGACGAGTTGCTTGCCGACGCTCGAAACCGGGGCAGCGGCGCCCTGGTTGTGCGTGGTGAGGCAGGAATCGGCAAGTCGGCGTTGCTGGGCTACGCGGCCGAGTCGGCGGACGGCTTCCGTGTGCTGCGTGGTGCCGGCATCGAGACGGAGTCCGAACTGCCGTTCGCCGCGTTGCACCAGGTGCTGCACCCGGTGCTCACACACGCCGGGAACATCCCCGCGCGGCAGCGATCCGCGCTGCTTGGCGCCTTCGGTGAGGGGCCCGCTGTCGGTGCCGAGGACCGTTTCCTGGTGTCCCTCGCGGCATTGAGCCTGCTTGCCGAGGTTGCCGAGGGCGGGCCCGTGCTGTGTCTGGTGGACGACGCGCAATGGCTGGACGGCGCATCGGCTGACGCGTTGACCTTCGCCGCACGCCGGGTGCAGGCCGAAGGCATCGTCGTGCTGTTCGGCGTGCGAGACGACCCGGCGGCGCCGTTCCGCGTGCCAGGCCTGCCTGAGCTGGTTCTGACCGGCCTTGACCAGCGGTCGGCCGGTGCTTTGCTGGCTGAGAGGGCGGGCAGCAAGCCGTCGGACGAAGTGCGTGACCGTCTGGTGGCGGACACCGTAGGCAACCCGCTCGCACTGGCTGAGTTGGCGGCTTCGCTGTCTGAGCGGCAACTGGCTGGCACGGATCCGCTGCCGGTCCGGCTCCCGGTGGCCGCCGATCTCGGGCAGGTGTTCCTTGACCGGGTCCGGCGGCTGCCCGCCGACACCCAGACGTTGTTGCTGGTCGCGGCGGCTGAGGACACTGGCGAGCTGCGGGTGGTGCTGCGCGCGGCGGACAGGCTCGGTATCGGGGCCGCGGCGTTGGACCCGGCTGAGACCGCCGGAATGGTGCGGGTCGAATCGCCTGTCCTGGCGTTCCATCATCCGCTGGTGCGTTCGGCGATCTACCGAGGAGCGACCTTCCAGCAGCGCCGGGCCGTCGCTGAGGCATTGGCCGAAGCGATGGACGCCGACGAGGACCCGGATCGGCGCGCGTGGCACCTGGCCAACGCCGCAATCGGCCCAGACGAAGCCACCGCCGACGCGCTACACACATCGGCGCAACGCGCTGGAAACCGAGGCGCGCACGCTGCGGCAGCCTCCGCGTACGACAGGGCCGCCGCGCTCACCACCGGGCCTGCACTACGCGCCGAGCGGCTCGCCGATGCTGCGCAGTCTGCTTGGCTGGCGGGGCAACCCGACCGCGCCCGGCCGTTGCTCGATTCAGCAGAGCGCCTTGCTGACGAACCTGCGTTGCGGGGGCGTATCGCCCATGTGCGCGGCACGATCGAGGCTGCCTGCGGGGTGCCTTCGGACGCGTACGCCGTCTTGCTCGCGGGCTCGGAGTTGATCACAGCCGCAGACCCGGAGCGGGCGGCGCGGATGCTCACCGAGGCCGGGCAGATCGCCTGGGCCACCGCAGACCTGCCCAAGCTGGGGGAGGCCGGCCGGCGGCTGAGCGATCTGCCGTCCGACCACGGCGCGGTGACCGTCGCAGCCCGCCTTGTCACAGGCCTGGGCAGCCTCCTCGACGGCGACACGGCCACTGCGGCGATCCGGCTGCGCGAGGCCGCCGACCTGGCCATGGCCACAGCGCAACCGCACACCCTGATGCTTGCCGCAGCCGGAACCATGTTCCTCGGCGAGGACGCACGAGCCATCGACCTGTTCACCCGCGCGGCCACGACGGCACGGTCCGAAGCCGCTGCCGCGAAACTGCCAGCGCTGCTGGCACCGTTGGCGGCATTGGAGAGTTGGACCGGACGGTTCGCGGTCGCGTCGGCGCACGCGAACGAAGGCCTGCGACTGGCGGAAGAGACCAGGCAGGACAACCCGGCCGCGCACCACCGCAGCATCCTCGCGTGGCTTGCCGCAGTGCAGGGCCAGGAACAGGCCTGCAGAGAGGCGGCGACCGCAGCACTGGCGCATGCGATCGGGCACCGGCTCGGTCCGCACGCCGCGATCGCGTCCTGGGCGCTGGCTCTACTCGATCTCGGCGCCGGGCGTCCGGCGGAGGCGTACGACCGGCTGGCGGCTCTGGCTGCTGCCGGCCCAGGGGAGGGCCATCTGGTGGTCAGCGTGTTCGCCGCGGCGGACCTCGTCGAGGTGGCCACCAAGACTGGCAACGAACTCGCGGCCAAGAACGCGGCGACAATGCTGCGAGCGTGGGCCGAACAGGTCAATTCCCTGTGGGCGCTGGCGCTTGTGGCGCGTTGCGCCGGTTTGCTGGCCAGTGGCCCCGACGAGGATCGCTATTTCGATGAGGCACTGAACCTGCACGCGACAGGCGGGCGCCCATTCGACACAGCGCGGACCGAACTGCTTTACGGCGAGGCATTGCGGCGCCGCCGCCGACGAGCCGACGCTCGCCGTCACCTGACCACAGCCCACGAGACCTTCGAACGACTCGGTGCCCGGCCGTGGTCTGAACAAGCCGGCACTGAACTACGTGCCACCGGCGTCACCGCGCGCAAACGGGACCCCAGCACGGTCAACCAGCTCACCCCGCAGGAACTCCAGATCGCGCGGCTGGTAGCCGAAGGCGCCACCAACAGAACCGTCGCGGGCCACCTGTTCCTCAGCCCGCGCACCGTCGACTACCACCTGAGCAAGGTCTTCACCAAGCTCGGCCTGTCCTCGCGCAACGAACTGATGCGACTGTCGCTGGACGCCCAGCTCAGTTAGACCTACCGGACTGGGTGGATTCGCGGACCACCAGTTCGGGTTTGAAGGTGATCTGCTGGTGCGCGTGGGTGTCCGGGTGGTCGCATTCGTCGAGCAGGAGGCGGGCGGCCTGGCGTCCGATCTGGATCGCCGGTTGCCTGATCGAGGACAGTGACACGGCCGCGTCCGCGGCGAATTCGATGTCGTCGTAGCCAAGCAGGGCGATGTCGTCGGGGATTCGGCGGCCGGTCTGCACCGCGGCGCGCAGGGCTCCGAGGGCGAGCAGGTCGTTGGCGCAGAATATCGCGTCCACTGTGGATTCAATGGCCGCCAGTGCGGCCTCGTAGCCGAATTTGGCTTTGAGCGCAGGGGTTTCGAGGACGTCGAGGCAGATGTCCGGGTCCTTCCCGGCCGCGATCACCGCGCGGCGCAGGCCGGTCAGCCGGTCGGCGCACTGGCGCAGGCTGAGCGGGCCGGTGATGTAGGTGATGCGGTCGTGGCCCTGGGCAAGCAGGTGGGCGCCGGCCAGTTCGCCGCCCGCGATGTCGTCCACCGCGACCGAACAGCAGTCGCCGCGTGGATCGCTGCGGTCCACCAGGACGGTGGGGGTGCCGCGGCGGCGGAGTGCGTCCAGCCGTTCGGAACTGACGGTCACCGGTGTGATGAGGACACCGCGGACTCGCTGTTCCTCCAGCACCTGCAGGTAGCCGTTCTCGCGGCCGACCTGCTCGTCGGAGTTGCACAGCATCAGGACGTTGCCCAGTTCGACGGCGACATCCTCGGCGCCCCTGGCCACTTCCTGGAAGAAGGGGTTGGTCATGTCCAGCACCACCATGCCCAGCGAGTGGCTGGTGCCCGCGCGCAGCTGCGCGGCCGGCGAGTTGCGGACGAAACCCAGTTCGGCGATCGCGGCGAACACCAGTTCGCGGGTGCCGGCCGCGACTTTCCCGGGCCGGTTGAGCACGTTCGACACGGTGCCGACGGAGACGCCGGCCAGCTTGGCGACGTCTTTGATGCTTGCGGCCATGAACTGAATCGTATCAATTCGGCAGCTGCCTGGTGGAGACCTTGACCCTGCCCGCGAGTTCGCCTAACTTGTGCGCAACCGCCGTGAAACGTTTCATCGAGGAGGCGTAGTGGCTCCGCTGCTCGAGCTGCGTGGGGTGAGCAAGGCCTTCGGCGCGGTCCGCGCGCTGCGTGATGTCTCGCTTGCCCTGCAGGCAGGGGAAATCCATGCGCTGGCCGGGGAGAACGGTGCTGGGAAGTCCACAGTGGTCAGGATCATCGGTGGCGAGCACCAGCCCGACGAGGGCGAGGTGTGGCTGGACGGCGCGCCGATCAGGTTCGGCGGTCCCCGCGACGCCCAGCACCACGGCGTCGCCGTGATCCACCAGGAGCCCAACAGGTTCCCTGACCTCAACGTGGCTGAGAACGTGTTCATGGGCCGTCAGCCGCTGCGCGCCGGCCGATTGGTCGACCGAAACGCGATGTACCAGCGTGCGGGCGAGCTTTTCCAGACGCTCGGCGTGCCCATCGACCCGGCTCTGCCGACCCGCGGACTGTCCATTGCCGACCAGCAGATCATCGAGATCGCCAAGGCACTGGCCACCGAAGCGCGGATCATCGTGATGGACGAGCCGACCGCCGCACTGTCCGGTGTGGAGTCCGAACGGCTGTTCCGGGTCGCCCGGACCTTGGCCGACAATGGCGCCGCGCTGCTGTTCATCTCCCATCGGCTGGAGGAGATGTACGCGCTGTGCCAACAGGTCACAGTGCTGCGCGACGGAATGCTGGTCACGAACGAGCGCATGGCCGACATCGAGCACGAAGCCCTGGTGCGCAGCATGGTCGGTCGTTCGGTGAAACAGCTGTTCCCCAAACGGGAGACCGAGGTCGGCGATACGGCCCTTGAGGTCAAGGAGATCTCCCGCGCGGGCGTCTTCCAGGATGTCTCGTTCACCGTGCGCCGGGGCGAGATCGTGGGCCTGGCAGGGCTGGTCGGCTCCGGCAGGTCCGAGGTCGCCAGGGCGGTGTTCGGCGTCGACGCGCGTGACTCCGGGAGCGTGTCCGTTGCCGGGACTGAACTTCCGGCGTCCGACCCGCGCGCCGCGATCGCCGCGGGGCTCGCGATGGTCCCGGAGGACCGCCGGGAACAGGGCCTGATCCTGGAGCTGTCCATTGAGCGCAACACCAGCCTGTCCCAGCTCTCCAAGGTCTCGCGCTGGGGTTTGACGCGCTCAGGCGGAGAACGTTCGCTGGCGGCCAAGTGGGCCGAACGGCTGGGCCTGAAGTTCGGCAGGCTGAGCGATCCCGCGGGCACGCTGTCGGGCGGCAACCAGCAGAAGGTGGTGCTCGGCAAATGGCTGGCCACCACCCCGGAGGTGCTCATCGTCGACGAACCGACCCGGGGGATCGACATCGGCGCCAAGGTCGAGGTGCACGCGCTGCTGTCGGATCTGGCCGCGTCCGGGATGGCGGTGCTGATGATCTCCTCCGAACTGCCGGAGGTGCTCGGCATGGCCGACCGGGTGCTGGTCATGCACGAAGGACGGATCGCGGCCGAGTTGTCGCGGGCCGAGGCGACAGAGGAAGCGGTCATGCACGCGGCAACCGGCAACGGCGGCCGGCCTGAGGGGAGTGCGGCATGAACAGTGCGGTTCGCGCGGTGCTGACCAGCCGGGAGAGCGGGATAGTCCTCGTTCTGCTCGCGGTCGTGGCCGCCACCACCGCGGTGAATCCCGGCTTCCTGTCCGGGCAGGGCGTGCACGACCTGTTCCTGAACGCCTCGATCATCGCGTTGCTCGCGGTCGGCCAATCCATGCTGGTGATCACCCGCAACATCGACCTGTCGGTCGGCTCGGTGATGGGCCTGTCGGCCTACCTCAGCGGGCAGATGTTCCTGTCCGACAAGGACATGCCGACGATCGTGGTCGTACTCGCGGGGATCGGCCTCGGCGCGTTGTGCGGAGCGTTCAACGGTGCTCTGGTCGCGATCGCCAAGGTTCCCGCACTGGTGGTGACACTCGGCACGCTCTATGTCTTCCGCGGCCTGGACTACGCCTGGGCGTCGGCGACCGGCGTGCAGCAGGTCAACGCCTACCAGATGTCATCGGACTTCCTGTCCTTCGGCAGCGGGTCGTTGCTCGGCATCCCGAATCTCACGCTGGTCGCGGTGGTGGTCGTCGCGGCTGCCGCGTTCGCGTTGCGTAGCTTCAGATCCGGCCGTGAGCTCTACGCGATCGGATCGAATCCGGACGCCGCCCGCCTGGCCGGTATCCCCACTGGCCGCAGGGTTTTCACGACTTTCGTGATATCCGGCGCCTTGGTCGGGCTGGCCGGGATGCTGCACGCGGCCTACTTCGGCACGATCAACGCCGGGGTCGGGTCGGGCAAGGAACTGGCAGTGGTGGCCGCGGTCGTCGTGGGCGGCGTGGCGATCTTCGGCGGCAGCGGGACCGTGGTCGGGGCGGCGCTCGGCGCGTTGCTGCTCACCACGATCACCAGTGCGCTGCCGATCCTCGGCGTCCCGGCGTTCTGGCAGCGCGCGGTCGACGGAGCGGCGCTGCTGCTGGCCATCTCGCTGGACCGGGCCGTGATGCTGCGGCTTGCCGCGAGGCTGCAAACCGAAAGGAACCGGCGCCGTGCGTGAACGATTCCTCAACTGGCAGACCGTGCTTTTCGTACTGTGCGTCGCGGTGCTCGCTTTCGGCGCGACCAGCACACCCGGGTTCGCGCAACCGGACAACATCAGCTTCCTGCTGCTGGACTACAGCGAGGTCGCGCTGCTGGCCTTCGCGATGCTGCCGATCGTGCTCACCGGCGAGATCGACCTGTCGGTGGCCTCGGTGCTCGGCTTCTGCTCGGCGCTGACCGGCACCCTGTGGAACGCCGGGATGTCGTTCGAGATGATCGTGCCGCTGGTCGTCGTGGCGGGAATCGTGCTGGGGTCGGTCAACGCGGTGCTCATCGTCCGATTCGGACTCCCGTCGCTCGCGGTCACCATCGGCACATTGGGTCTCTACCGGGGTTTGGCCTACGTCGTGCTCGGTGATGGTGCGGTGACCGGGTTCCCGGCGAACTACCGGCCGCTGGCCACCGATTCGATACCTGGCACGTTCCTGCCGTACGCCACGCTTCTGGTCATCGTCGTGGGCGCTATCGCTGCGGTGGTCGTGCATTACACGCCGGTCGGCCGCGCGCTGTACGCGATCGGCCTTGGCGAACAGACGGCCCGGTTCTCCGGCATCCGGGTCGACCGGATCAAGATGTCGCTCTACCTGGTGTCCGGCGGGCTCGCCGCGCTGGCATCGGTGATCTTCACGTTGCGCTACAACAGTGCCCGCGCCGACAACGGCAACGGCCTTGAGCTGGCGGTGGTCGCCGCCGTGCTGCTCGGCGGGGTCTCCATCTTCGGCGGGCGCGGCACGGTGTTCGGCGTGGCCACGGCCGTGCTGCTGATGGCCGGGCTGCGCAACGTGTTGTTCCTCGGGGATGTCAGCAACGAGATCCAGAACGTGATCACGGGATTGTTGCTGATCGTCTCCGTCCTGGTTCCGGTCGTGGTGGGGGCGCTGTCCAGGCGACGTACCCCGCCGCCGGCCGCGTCGGAAAGCCCGTTGCCCGATTCCGATTCCGTGGAAGGCGCCCGCCTCCCGCAGCCCCATTGAGGAGGACCAATGTTGATCCACTCATCCGCACGACGCCGGGCGACGATCGCCGCCGGAGTCGGTGTGGTGTTAGCGCTCACAGCCGGTTGTAGCGGCACGACCAAGGACTCGGGCCCGGCCGCGGGCGGCGCGTCCACCGGGACCAGCCGGGCGGCCGACCCGAACGCCGCGATCAAGCAGGGCCTGAAGATCGCCTTCCTGCCCAAGGAGATCGACAACCCCTACGAGGTGATCGTCGACAACGGCGGCATCGCCGCGGTCAAGGAGCTCGGTGGCGAGGGCAAGGAGGTCGGCCCGTCCGACGCCTCGGCCTCCTCGCAGGTCTCCTACATCAACACCCTGATCCAGCAGAAGCAGGACGCGATCGTCATTGCCGCCAACGACCCGAACGCGGTCGCCCCGGCGCTGAAGGACGCCATGAGCAAGGGCATCCCGGTCGTGACCTACGACTCCGACGCCTCGGCCGACGCCCGCCAGGTCTTCGTCAACCAGGCCGACTCCGAGGAGATCGGCCGCTCGCAGGTCAAGCTGATCTCCCAGCAGATCGGCGGCAGCGGCAAGATCGCCATCCTGTCGGCCACGCCCAACGCCACCAACCAGAACACCTGGATCCAGTTCATGAAGGACGAACTGACCAAGCCGGAGTACAAGGGCATCGAGCTGGTCAAGATCGCCTACGGTGACGACGACGACCAGAAGTCGTTCCAGGAGGCCCAGGCGCTGCTGCAGTCGGTTCCGGACCTCAAGGGCATCATCTCGCCGACCACCGTGGGCATCTCGGCCGCGGCCCGGTACATCTCGACCTCGCCGTACAAGGGCAAGGTCAAGCTGACCGGCCTGGGCACGCCCAACCAGATGCGCCAGTTCATCAAGGACGGCACGGTCACCGAGTTCGCCCTGTGGGACCCGGCCGAGCTGGGGTATCTCGCCGGTTACGCCGCGGCCGCGCTGGCCTCCGGCCAGATCAGCGGTGCCGAGGGCGAGACGCTCAAGGCAGGCAAGCTCGGTGAGCGCAAGATCGGCAAGAAGGGCGAGATCATCCTCGGCCCGCCGACGGTGTTCAACTCCGCCAACATCGACAAGTACAACTTCTGATGGCCGGCCCGCGGCGCGTCTGCTTCCTGCTCAAGGTCAAACCCGCCCTGATCGAGGAGTATCGGCGGCGGCACGCCGCGGTGTGGCCGGAGATGCTCGAAGCGCTGCGCAGGACCGGGTGGCGTGACTACTCGCTGTTCCTGCGGCCGGACGGTCTGCTGGTCGGATACTTCGAGACCGACGACTTCGACGCCGCACTGGCCGGTATGGCCGCAGAGGAGGTCAACGGCCGGTGGCAGGCGGAGATGGCGCCGTTCTTCGAAGGGCTGGACGGGCAGCCGGATGAGGGGATCGTCCCGCTCGACGAGGTGTTCCACCTCGACTGACCATCAGGAGGACAACATGGCTGACCGTACCGCGGTCCTGGCCGCGCTGCGTGCCCAGCACATCGAGACGCCTTCGTGGGCGTACGGCAACTCGGGCACCAGGTTCAAGGTGTTCACGCAGGAAGGCGTTCCGCGCAACGCCTACGAGAAGGTCGACGACGCCGCGACCGTGCACCGGTTCACCGGCGTGGCGCCCTCGGTCGCGCTGCACATCCCCTGGGACACAGTGCAGGACTACGCCGACCTGGCCGCCCATGCGACCGGCCAGGGCATCAGTCTCGGCGCGATCAACCCGAACGTGTTCCAGGAGGACGACTACCGGCTCGGCAGCGTCTGCAACCCGGACCCGGCAGTCCGGCAGAAGGCGTTGGCGCACTTGCTGGAATGCGTCGACATCATGGACGCGACCGGCTCGGCGGACCTGTCCCTGTGGTTCGCCGACGGGACCAACTATCCCGGGCAGGACTCCATTCGCGCCCGGCAGGAGCGGCTGTCCGAGGCGTTGCGCGCGGTTTATGACCGGCTTGGCGGCAACCAGCGGATGCTGTTGGAGTACAAGCTTTTCGAGCCCTCGTTCTACACCACCGACGTGCCGGACTGGGGCACCAGCTACGCGCACTGCGTCGATCTCGGTTCACGCGCCCAGGTGCTGGTCGACACCGGCCACCACGCACCCGGCACGAACATCGAGTTCATCGTCGCGTTCCTGTTGCACCGCGCCAGGCTCGGCGGCTTCCACTTCAATTCGAGGTTCTACGCCGACGACGACCTGATGGTCGGCGCCGCCGATCCGTTCCAGCTGTTCCGGATCATGAGCGAGATCGTGCTCGGCGGTGGGCTGGAGCCCGCCAACGGCGTGGCCTTCATGCTCGACCAGTGCCACAACATCGAGCCGAAGATCCCGGCGCTCATCCGTTCGGTGCTCAATGTGCAGGAGGCCACGGCCAAGGCACTGCTCATCGACGCGGATGCCTTGCACCGCGCCCAAAGTGAGGGCGACGTGCTCGGGGCGAACGCGGTCGTGATGGATGCCTTCAACACCGATGTGCGGCCTCTGCTCGCGGAGTTGCGTGAGGACATGGGCATCGACCCTGACCCGATCGCGGCGTACAACCGTTCCGGCCACTTCGACAAGCTCCGCGCCGAGCGCACCGGCGGCGCCGCCGCAGGGTGGGGTGCCTGACCATGAGACTACCGGCTTTGCTCATCGCCTGCATTGCGCTGGCCGGTTCGCCCGCCGTCGCTGCACCGGAAGTAACTGGTAGGCACACCATCGCTGCTGCTCCGACCGTCGCTTTGCTGCGTGAGTCCCAGCTTGACGCGTCAGCACTGTATTTCGTCTCCTACGACGGACTTGTGAACAACGAGTCGTTCCAACAGGATGCGATCGTCACGCACGCCGGATACCAGTATGCGACCTGGTACACGGCAGACCGCAGTGCTGTGGTGGCGCGCCGCAAGCTGCCGACCGGCGCCTGGGAGAAGGTCGTTCTCCCGCACAAGCTGGCTGTCGACGACTCGCACAACGTGATCTCGCTGGGCATCTCGCCTGCCGACGGACGGCTGCACGTGGCGATGGACACCCACAACAACCAGATCTACTACGCCAAGTCCGAGGCGGGCCTGGTCTCGTCGCCCTCTTCCCGGAGCTGGTCGGCGTCTCGGTTCGGTGCCGTGCAACGGACTCTGGACGGTCAGGACCTCGGTTCGATCACGTATCCGCAGTTTGTGGTCACGCCGGAACGTAAACTGCAGCTGAGCTATCGCACCGGCGGTTCGGGCAACGGCACCAACGAACTCGCCGAGTACGACGGGACTTGGCGCAAGCTGGGCAAATGGTCGTCGGCCACCGGCTCGTGGACCGCGCCCAACGGCGTCACCAGCACGACTCGCAACATGTATCTGCACGGCTTGAACTATGGGCGTAACGGCCGGTTGTACGCGGCATTCACCTGGCGTGAAGGCAATGCAGGCGTGCTGTGCAATTCAGGCGGCCTGACCAACCACGACACCGGCTATGTTTACAGCGATGATCGCGGCCGCACATGGCGTGACAACGCGGGCAATGTCGTTGGCACGACCGGAGGTTCTCCGGTGGCGGTGTCGCAGAACCTGGTGGTCGACCCGCTCGATCCCAATCATGGCCTGATGAACCAGGAGAGCCAGGCGGTCGACTCCGCGGGCAACCCGCACGTGATCATCAGCTACGTGCCGGGTCGGTTCACCCAGTGTGTCACCAGCTATGCGGCCGACCGCACTCGTTGGGGCCGGGCCTTCCACGTGACCCGTGCGGCCGACGGGACGTGGACCAAACGAGAGATCCCGATCGCGCCGAACTCGACCGGGCGTACCCGGATCGTGTTCGACCGCAACGACAACGGCTACATCGTGATGCCGTTCGGCCGGATCATGTCCGCCTCGAAGGCAAGCGGCTGGACCGACTGGACGATGGTGTTCGACCGGCCGAGTATGAACGTCTTCGGTGAGGTGAACGTGGACTATTCGCGTGTGGCCAGTGAAGGCGTGCTGTCAGTGTTCTACCAGCAACGATCCAGCGGCACCACGCCTTCGCCGATCCGGGTCGCGGATTTCCGTCTCGGTTAGGAGTAGGTATGCAGACCGGCACCCAGCGGCGCAGGCCGACCATCGGCTTGGTGGCAGGCGGCCTCGGCGCGTACTGGCCGCAGTTTCCCTCGCTGCTGCCGACGTTGAAGCAGTCCGCGGCCTACGTGAGCGAACGAATCTCCGGCTATGACGCGGAAATCATCGACGTCGGCTTCATCTCGGACGCGCAGGAAGGTGCCGTGGCCGCGGAACGGCTGCGCGCCGCTGGGTGCGATCTCATTGTGGGCTTTCTGACTACATACATGACGGCGACCATGCTCATGCCGATCGCGCAGCGGTCAGGCGCGCCGGTGCTGCTGATCAACCTCCAGCCGACCGAGTCGATGGACCACGCGACAGTGACGACGGGGGAGTGGCTGGCCTACTGCGGCGCGTGCCCGTTGCCCGAGATGGCCAACGCCTTCACCCGCGCCGGAATCGAATTCCGCAGCGTGTCAGGCTTCCTGCGCGACGAGCGAGCCTGGACCAAGATCGGCAACTGGATCAAGGCAGCCGCCGTGCGCAAGGTCCTGCGGACCGGACGGCACGGCCTGATGGGTCACCTGTATCCGGGAATGTACGACGTCTCAACAGATCTGACGATGGTCAGTGCCCAGTTCGGCGGCCATGTCGAGGTCCTGGAGTACGACGACCTGCGGGTGCGTGTACAGCAGGTGACCTCTGCCGAGATCGAGGCCAAGATCGCGTCGGTGGAGTCGATCTTCGAGGTCACAGACTCGGTGGACGCCGACGACTTCGCCTGGGGCGCGAAAGTCTCGGCCGGACTGGACAAGCTCGTCGCGGACTTCGACCTCGACAGCCTGGCCTACTACCACCGAGGACTCGAGGGAGAACAACACGAACGACTGGCGGCTGGGATGATCCTGGGCGCAAGCCTGCTGACCGCGCGCGGAATCCCCGCCGCGGGCGAGTACGAACTGCGCACCAGCATGGCCATGCTGATCATGGACATCCTCGGAGCGGGCGGCTCGTTCACCGAGTTCCAGGCCCTGGACTTCGAACGCGGCCACGTGGAAATGGGCCACGACGGCCCAGGCCACCTGGCCATCAGCTCCGGCAAACCATTGCTGCGCGGCCTCGGCGTCTTCCACGGCAAACGCGGCTGGGGCGTCTCCGTCGAGTTCGACGTAGCTCACGGCCCAGTCACCCTCCTCGGCGTCGGCCAGACCCAGGACGGCCGCTACAGCCTCGTGGCCGCCGAGGGCACAGTCGTCGACGGCCCCCACATGAAAATCGGCAACACAACAAGCAGAGTGGACTTCGCCCGAAACCCAGGCGACTGGACCGACGACTGGTCAGCCAGCGGCGTCGGCCACCACTGGGCCCTCGGCACAGGCCACCAGACAGCAAGCTTGCGCGCAATCGCCAGCCTGATGAACCTCCCCTTGGTGGAGGTGAGCTGAGGATTCGCATGGCCACAATGGTGGTGCGATAACTGCGAACTTGAAATGTTCTTCGCCGACGGTGACCTCAGCAAGGCCCGCCGGACTCCTGGTCCGGGCAGTAGACCGTATACCGCCAAGGCCGTGGTCGGGAGCCCCGAATCCGGTAGTCTGTAGTCCCAGAGTCACCTCTTCGTAGTACGTCGGACACGAAGAGTAATTGACTCTCTGGCTCACCTAACGTGCCACCACGTGTCGCCGTCACGTCGCCAGCGAACGCCAGAGCAGCTCAGTCGTGCGACAATTCACCAAAATTCTATCGGAACTATAGGTCCTGCTCGATGCGTTCGAAGATGTCTGAGTCGGTTTCGCGTTGCCATTCGGGCATGTCGGCCCAGTCTGCTACATAGGCCGGCTTGGGGTCGGGGATGTGTTTGTAGATCTGGCCGATCCAGCAGGTGGCTACGAAGCGGCCCTTCTGCTCACGGGTGAGCTTGGCTGTGTTGCCGTCGTCGCGTCGATCCATGCGGTTGATCCCGGCGAGCTGTCAGCAACTACCCGGCTGGACGAGCTGGGATTCGACTCATTGGATCGGATCCGACTGGCAACGAGAAAGCCGGCGTCATCGAACGCCGATGGTGGACAGTGCAGGAGCTCGCCCGCTGCACGGACAAGCTCCTACCGTGAGAACTGCCGGAATTACTCCCCGGCATCATCGCCGGCCTGACCCCGGCTCAACCGGTTCTGCTCGTAGGTTGACTTCATGTTCGGGGGCGGGCGCCGGGGCCGGGGGCTACTGCTACGTCGCGGACTGCGCGTAGTTCGTGGCCGTGGGCGCACATCATGACGGTTTCGATGGGGGCGCCGCAGTCTCGGTGGTTCAGCACGACTGTGGGGCCGCGGTCACCGCTGAGCCAGCGGTCGGCCCAGTTGATCAGGGCGATCACCGCGGGGGCTACGTCACGGCCTTTTTCTGTCAGGCAGTACTCCTCGCGGGCGCGGGCACCTGGTTCTTGGTAGGGCCTTTTGACCAGGACGTTCTGGGCGACCAGTTCGCGCAGGCGGGCGGCGAGCACGCTGGGGCTGATGCCTGTCCGCCTGAGGAAGTCCTCGAAGCGGCGGGTTCCGTAGAGGGCCTCGCGCATGATCGCGGCCGTTGTCGAGGGGGTGAAGACCGCCAGCGCCAGGGCGGCCGAGTCCGGATCGAGGTCCCACGCGTCGCGGTCCCATTCGGTGTCATCGGCCACACTCACTGATTCTCCTTGTCGGCCTGGGTTGTATACACCATACCTAGCCCGTATGGTTCTGGCTTCGATATACCGAAGTCAGATCGTCTGGAGACGGCATGCGCGTCGGCAGGAGCTATGTTCGAAGCCAGGTCGGTGACACCTGGGACGCGATCGTGATCGGCTCCGGCATCGGCGGGCTGACCACCGCCGGCTTTCTGGCGCGCGAGGGCAAGGACGTACTGGTACTCGAACGGCACACCACCGCTGGTGGCTGCACCCAGGTGTTCCGGCGGGCCGGGTACGAACGGGACATGGGTGTGCACTACCTCGGCGAGGTGCACAAGCCGACTTCCAGCCTGTTTCAGATCTTCGACCATGTCAGCGGCGGCGCGCTGCAGTGGGCTCCGATGTCCGATGTGTACAACCGGGTGGTGATCGGCGACCGGGAGTACGAGTTCCCGTCGGGCTTCGATTCATTCATCCAGCGCATGAAGGGCTACTTCCCGCACGAGGCCGCTGCCATCGACGCCTATGTGGGTCTGGTGCTGCAGGTGGCCATGGCGGCCAGGAAGTATTTCGGGCACCGCGCGTTGCCTCCGCCGCTCGCCGCGGACGCCTACGAGCGGATGTGCGAGCCTTTTCTCGAGTTCTCCGACCGGACCGCGCTTTCGGTGTTGTCCGAGCTGACGAGCGACAAGGAACTCATCGCCGTGCTGTGCGGGCACTTCGGCGATTACTCACTGTCGCCGAGCCGGGTTTCGTTCGCCATGCACGCCTTGATGGTCCGCCACTACATGGACGGCGCGAACTATCCGGTGGGCGGTTCCGGCAAGATCGCGCACTCCATCGCCGAGGTGATCCGGTCCGCCGGCGGGGAGGTGCTGATCGGTGCCGAGGTGGCGTCGATCCTGATCGGCAGGGACGGGACCGCGCAGGGCGTCATGATGGCCGACGGACGCTCCTTCCACGCCCCGGTCGTGATCAGTGACGCCGGCATCGCCAACACCGTCCGGCTGCTTCCCCAGGCGACTGCCGATCGCACGGGCCTTTCCGGGCCTGTCGCGGCGATGGAGCCGTCGTTGCCGTGGGTTCTGCTGACCATCGGGGTCCACGAATCCTCAGGTGCGCTGGGACTGGACCGATCGAATGTCTGGGTGCACAGCGACACCGACTTCGAGGCCCGGATGGCCGCTTTCGACGCCGATCCGCAGCACCAGCCGATGCCGGTGTGCTTCCTGACGTTCCCGTCGGCCAAGGACCCGTCGTGGGACCGGCGCCACCCCGGCCGCGCCACGATCGAGATCGCCGGGCTGACCACGTGGTCGCTGTTCGAGCCGTTCGCCGACAGCCGCTGGATGCGCCGCGGCGAGGAGTACGACCAGCTCAAGAAACGGCTGACCACGGAACTGCTCGACCATGTACTGCGCCTCTTCCCCCAGCTGGACGGCAAGATCGACCATCTGGAACTGGCCACACCGCTGAGCTTCAACCACTTCCTGACCCGGTCGGCGGGCGACTTCCTGTCCTTCGCGCACACCCCGCAGCGGTTCCGCCAGCGCTGGATCAGCGCCCACTCCCCGGTCGGCGGGCTGTTCTTCACCGGTCAGGACGTGGTGACCGGCGGGATCGGCGGCGCGGCCACGGCGGGCGCGCTCACCGCGTCGGCCGTTCTTGGCCGGGATGTCCTGCGGCAACTGCCTTTGCCACGCTGAAACCTGTCACGGTCTGATGTCGGGAATACATGATCACTTGACTCCGCGCCGCAGTCGGAATACCTGTTCTCGCGGGAGCATGGGAGAAGCACGGCGATGAATTATCCGCGGAGGAGAAACACGTGTGGCGCAGGGCCAATGGAGTCATGGCCGGGGTCGTTGCCGCGATCGCGGTCACGCTGGCAGTCGTGGCGCTGAGCCAGCCGAGCCAGAAGGTGCCGGGCATCGTTGTCCCGGCGATGGACAACAGTGAAACAGCTATTCCCACGGTGACGGCCGTGGGCGTCGCGGAGACAGCAACCGCGACGGCTCCCTCGGGCGGCAACGCCCCCGTCGCACAGCAACAACCGACCAACTCGCAGTCGCCGGCCGCCAGTCAGCCGAACACCGCGAAACCACTGTCAGGCACACCGACGACGTCGGCGAACCCGACGAACGCTCCGGCGCCGACTCCGCAGCAGCCCCCGGCACAGCCGCCGGTCCCGCCGCGGTTCGACCCGGCAGCGTCGTTCCGGATCGTCAACGTGGTCAACTCCCTGAGCCTCGACAGCGGTGGTCAGGTCCCGCCTGGAACGCCCATGAAGTTATGGGCGCCGTCACCCAGCACGAACCTGCAGTTCCAGATGGTCGAGACCGGTGGCGGCTACTACCGGCTGGTCAACCGGACCAACGGTTTGGCTGTGGACGGCAGGGGAGCCAGGCAGGACGGGTCCTACGTCGGTCAGCGGCCGTGGGACTCGAGCCCGAACATGCAGTGGTTGCCGAGGGACGCCGGCAACGGCATGTTCACGCTCACCAACCGCGCGACCGGCATGGCACTCGACGGGGCCGGACGCGGGGTGACGTTCGGCGCGCAGGCCATCCAGTGGACTGTCAACGGTGGCCCGAACCAGTTGTGGCGGATCGTGGTCTAGGCAGGGCGATGTCACCCTTCCAACCGACGACACTCCTTTCCCGTCAGGTGTGTTATCGCTAACATTCCGCGAGGTGCCTCGAACCATAGAGTCGGCAGTCGCACCGGTCAAGCCGCTGATGAGCGGGTTGTGCTCGGTGTGAGGGCCGACCTATGGTGGTCCAATCGAAGCGCTTCGACGATCGGTCGCTGACCGCATCGCAGGACTTCTGACCGCCGGTTGAACCGCTTCGAGAAGGATCTCAGGGCGTGGATCAGCTCAGTGTGGAGGGATCTTCGATGTCCAAGCGAGTTCTGGCGGCCGCGCTGACGGCCGTCCTGGCGATCGCCGGATGCGGATCGGGCGAGAACACCCCAGCCGGGCCGAGAACCCTGAAACTGTGGCACTACGAGGGGCCGGACAGTGCCATGGGGGTGGCCTGGGCCGAGGCGATCAAGCAGTTCGAGGCCACTCACCCCAACGTGAAGGTGGCGTTCGAGGAAAAGGGCTTCGAACAGATCCAGAAGACCGCGCCGATGATCATGAACTCCGGCGACGCGCCGGATGTCATGGAGTACAACAAGGGCAACGCCACCGCGGGCCTGCTTTCCAAGCAGGGCCTGCTCACCGACATCAGCCAGGAGGTCGCCAAGCGCGGCTGGGACAAGCAGCTCAGCCCGGCGATCCAGACCACGGCCCGGTATGACGAGAAGGGCGTGATGGGATCCGGGAAGTGGTACGGGATCCCGAACTATGCCGAGTACGTGATGGTCTACTACAACAAGGACATGTTCGCCCAGAAGGGCATCGAGGTACCCAAGACGCTCGATGAGCTCACCTCCGCGATGGACAAGTTCGTCGGCGCGGGCGTGACTCCGCTGGCGGTGGGCGGCGCGGAGTATCCGGCACACCAGATCATGTACCAGCTCGCGTTGACGAAGGCCGACCGCAACTGGGTGGATCGCTACCAGCGGTACACCGGCAGTGTCGATTTCCATGACGCCGCTTGGACTTACGGCGCGAACACGTTCGCCGACTGGGTCCGCAAGGGCTACGTCAGCAAGGACTCGGCGGGGGTGAAGGCCGAGGACATGGGTGTCTCGTTCATCCAGGGCAAGCACCCGATCATGATCACCGGCACCTGGTGGTACGGCCGGATCGCCGCCGGGATCAAGGACTTCCAGTGGGGCTCGTTCCCCTGGCCGGGGATGACCGCCGGGTCGGCCGGGAACATGTGGGTGGTGCCCAAGGGCTCCAAGAACAAGGACCTGGCCTACGACTTCATCGCGATCACGATGTCCCAGCCGATCCAGGACAAGCTGCGTGACGCCGGCGGTGTCCCGTTGGTGGCGGGCAGTTCACCGGCGGCCAGTCCGCAGATCAAGGAACTCACCGACACCTTCAGCACACTGTCCAGTCAGGACAGGCTCGCGTTCTACCCGGACTGGCCCGCGCCCGGCTACTACGCCGTGCAGGTCTCGGCCGTGCAGAAGCTGATCACCGCCACCGCGTCGGCCGGGCAGGTGCTCGACGAGATAGCCAAGCCGTATCAGGAGAATCTGGCGAACGTCGGGAAATGATCAGATCTCGCGGGTCCTATCTGCTGTTCCTGATCCCCGGTGCGGTGCTGCTGCTCGCGGTGATCGTGGTGCCGTTCGTGATGAACATCGGCATCAGCCTCACCCAGTGGACCGGCACCGGGGCTCCTAAGTGGACAGGACTGGACAACTACACGCGGCTGTTCGCCGACGGCACGTTCTGGGCTTCCTTCCAGCACAACATCGCACTGGTGGTCGCGATGGCCATCCTGCCGGCCATGGCCGGGCTGGTCATCGCGGCCGCGCTGTTCGACTTCGTGGGCAAGCGGTTCGGGCCGCGGGCGGCGAGCATCCTGCGGGCGTGCATCTACCTGCCGCAGGTGCTGCCGATCGCGGTCGCGGGGATCGTGTGGAGCTGGATCCTGGCACCGGAAGGCGCGCTCAACGAGCTGCTGTCGGGGATCGGGCTCGGTTCGCTGGCCCAGAACTGGCTGGGTGACCCGGATGTCGCGCTGTACAGCGTGATGGGCGTGCTGCTGTGGATCCAGGTCGGGTATCCCGTGGTGATCTTCATGGCCGGCATGCAGCGAGTGGACCCGTCGCTGTACGAGGCAGCCGAACTGGACGGCGCGTCGTGGTGGGGCCGGTTCTGGCACGTGACGGTCCCGCAGATCCGGCCTGAGGTCTTTGTCGTCCTGCTGACCTGCACGATCGCTTCCCTGAAGGTCTTCGGGCCGATCTACGTGCTGACCCAGGGCGGGCCGGGCGGCGCGACGAACGTGCCCTCGTACTTCTCCTTCCAGAACTTCTTCGAGAAGACCCAGGTCGGGTACGGCGCGGCCATCGCGACTGTGCTCACCGTCCTGATCCTCATTCTCACCACGGTGTTCCTGCGCGTACAGAACCGGGGTGAGAAGGCGTGAAGCGGCACGCGGTGCTCTGGTCGTTGATCGTTCTGGCGGTCGTCATGCTGGCGCCGTTCGTGATCGTGGCGATGAACGCCCTGAAGTCACCGGCGGAGTACTCGTCGGGCAGTCCGCTGACGCCGCCGGCCGGGGTCAACCTGCAGGGAATGATCGACTTCTGGGAGCGGGTGGACTTCGGGCAGAAACTGCTCAACAGCTTCGTGATCAGCGGTTCGGTGGCGGTGCTCGCCGTGGTCATCTCGGTGCTCAACGCGTACGCGCTCGGCATCGGCCGGGTCCGCGGCCGGCTGTGGATCATGGTTGCGTTCCTGATCGCGAACACGCTGCCCCAGGAAGCCCTGGTGTATCCGCTGTACTACCTGGCAAACGAGACCGGGCTGTACGACACCCAGCTCAGCGTGATCATCATCTTCACCATCATCCAGGCCGCGTTCGGCACCTACCTGCTTTCCTCGACGTTCACCGGCTTTCCGAACGAACTGCTCGAGGCGGCCAGGATCGACGGCGCGAACAAGTGGCAGACGCTGGTGCGGATCGTGGTCCCGATCAGCCGGCCGACCCTGGGCGTGCTGTTCGTCTTCTTCTTCATCTGGACGTGGAACGAGTTCTTCCTGCCGCTGGTCCTGCTGATCTCCAACGACACCCAGACCGTGCCGGTCGCGCTGGGCGTGCTGCAGGGGCAACGGATGATGGACGCGACCATGACCAGTGCCTCGGCGTTGCTCGGGGTCATCCCGGCGATCGCGTTCTTCCTGATCTTCCAGCGAACGTTGACACGTGGCATCACGGCGGGAGCGGTCAAATGAAGTTCAGCAACGGATACTGGCTGCTGCGCGACGGAGTGCAGGCAGCACATCCGGTCGAGGTCTACGACATCACCACCGGCGACGGCGAGATCGTGGTGCACGCGCCGACGCACCACATCCGTCATCGCGGCGACCTGCTGAAAGGGCCGGTCGTGACGGTCGCGTTCTCCTCACCCATGCCGGACGTGATCGGCGTGAGCGTGACGCATTTCGAAGGCGAGGTTCCCCACGAGCCGCGGTTCGGGCTGGCCACCGTCGAGCACGAGCCGGAGATCGGCGAGGACGGGCACCTGCTGACATCCGGCGCCTTGTCGGTGCGGATCCGTCAGAGTGGCAAATGGCAGGTCGATTTTGTCGCCGAGGACGAGATCCTGACCACCAGTGCCGCCAAGGGCATGGGTTTCATGAACTTCGAAGGCAAGCACTACGTCCGTGACCAGCTGGATCTGGGTGTCGGGGACACGGTGTACGGGCTGGGTGAGCGGTTCGGGCCGTTGGTGCGCAACGGCCAGGTCGTCGACATCTGGAACGCCGACGCGGGCACGAGCAGCGAGCAGGCGTACAAGAATGTGCCGTTCTACCTGACGAACGCGGGTTACGGGGTGTTCGTCAACCATCCTGGGCACGTGTCGTTCGAGGTCGCCTCGGAGTCGGTCTCGCGCGTGCAGTTCAGCGTCGAAGGGCAGTCGCTGGAGTACTTCGTCATCTACGGCCCGAGCCCCAAGGAGATCCTGCGCAAGTACACCTCGCTGACCGGACGGCCCGCGCTGCCGCCGATGTGGTCGTTCGGCCTGTGGCTGTCCACGTCCTTCACCACGTCCTACGACGAGAAGACCGTGTCCGGGTTCATCGACGGGATGGCCGAGCGCGACCTGCCGCTGAGCGTGTTCCACTTCGACTGCTTCTGGATGCGCGAGTTCAACTGGTGCGACTTCGAATGGGACCCGCGCACGTTCCCGGACCCGGTGGGCATGCTGGACCGGCTGAAATCCCGGGACCTGCGGATCTCGGTGTGGATCAATCCCTATGTCGCGCAACGGTCCCCGCTGTTCGCCGAGGGCGTGCGGGGCGGATACCTGTTGCGCAAGCCGAACGGCGACGTGTGGCAGTGGGACCTCTGGCAACCGGGGATGGCACTGGTCGACTTCACCAACCCGGCGGCGCGAGAGTGGTATGCGTCCAAACTGGATGCTCTGCTCGATCAGGGTGTCGACTGTTTCAAGACCGACTTCGGCGAACGTGTGCCGACCGACGTCGTCTACTTCGACGGCTCGGATCCCGAGCGGATGCACAACTACTACACGTATCTCTACAACCAGACGGTCTTCGAGGTCCTGCGGAAACGGCGTGGTGACGGTGATGCCGTCGTGTTCGCGCGTTCGGCGACCGCGGGTTCGCAACAGTTCCCGGTGCACTGGGGCGGCGACTGCGAGTCGACCTACGAGTCGATGGCCGAGAGCCTGCGCGGCGGGCTTTCCCTGGGCATGTCCGGATTCGGGTACTGGAGCCACGACATCGGCGGCTTCGAGGGCACCCCGGATCCGGCGTTGTTCAAGCGCTGGATCGCGTTCGGCCTGCTGTCCTCGCACAGCAGGTTGCACGGCAGTTCGTCGTACCGCGTGCCGTGGCTGTTCGACGAGGAAGCCGTCGAAGTGCTGCGGGTGTTCGCCAAACTCAAGGCCAGGCTGATGCCGTACCTGAATCACGCGGCACTGCAGGCCAGCACCGAGGGAATCCCGATAATGCGGGCGATGGCGCTGGAATTCCCGGACGATCCGGCGTGCACCCATCTCGAACGGCAGTACATGCTCGGCGACAGCCTGCTCGTCGCACCGGTGTTCTCCGACGACGGTGACGTGTCGTACTACGTGCCGGAAGGCGTCTGGACGGACTACTTCACCGGCGAGGAGATCACCGGACCCCGGTGGGCGACGGCCAACTGCGGCTTCCTGTCCGTTCCGTTGCTGGTACGGCCGATGACGGTACTTCCGCTGGGTGCGGTCGACAGCCGCCCGGACTATGACTATGCCGACGGCGTCACACTGCAGATCTACCAGCTGCCGGATGGCGCTCGGGTGACAACCACGGTCGGTGGTTCGACGTTCCACACCCACCGGCATGGTAATAGCATCCATGTCGACGCGGAATCGGCGCCGCCGGTGTGGCAGGTGGCCTTCCCCGATGGCGAGGAGCCGATCCAGGCGACGGGGAGCGCCCTGTCGATCGAGGGAATCCAATGAGGTATCTGACAAGGATTGTGGTGGCCCTTGTGGTGTCGTTGGGTTTGGTCGCCGCGCCTGCGCCTGTCGCACAGGCGCGCGGGCACCAGGTCGGCTATGACAAGTACTCGCTCACGGTCGACGGGCAGCGAGTGCTGTTGTGGTCCGGCGAGTTCCACTATTTCCGGCTGCCCAGTCCGGAACTCTGGCGGGACGTCCTGGAGAAGATCCGGGCTGCCGGCTTCAACGGCGTCTCGTTGTACTTCCATTGGGGATACCACTCTCCGGCGCCGGGTGTGTACGACTTCACCGGTGTGCGTGACGTGGAACGATTGCTGCGGATGACCGAGGAACTCGGTCTTTACGTCGTCGCCAGACCGGGCCCGTACATCAACGCCGAGACCACGGGCGGCGGATTTCCCGCGTGGCTCAAGACAGTCGAGGGGCGCGCCCGGTCCAGCGATCCCGGATACACTGCCGCGTACCGGGACTGGCTCGGCCGGATCAATCCGATCCTGGCACGTCACCAGGTCACCCGCGGTGGTTCGGTGATCGCCTACAACGTGGAGAACGAGTACGCGGTCAACGTCGACACGGTCTACATGCGCGAGTTACAGGAAAAGGCCAGGGCAGACGGGATTGATGTCCCGATCGTGCACAACAACTGTTGCGGTGGGAACCTGGCGAACTGGTCCTCAGGTGAGGGCGCGGTGCAGATCCCTGGTGTCGACGACTATCCGCAGGCGTTCAACTGTGATGATCCTGCCACGTGGGGGACATGGGGAGAGGGCGTCACGCGGCGGCTGCGCGACGATGCCCCGGTCTACGCCGCGGAGTACCAGGCCGGTGCGATCGACCTGAACAACGCCGGGTACGACAAGTGCCGGGAACTGACCGGGCCGGACTACATGAAGGTGTACTACAAGTCGAACATCATCGGCAGCGGTGCCACGATGTACGGCTACTACATGATTCACGGCGGCACATCCTGGGGATGGCTGCCGCAGCCCAACGACGTCTATACCTCGTACGACTACGGAGCCGCGATCACCGAGTCACGCGGCCTCACAACGAAGTACGACGAATTCAAGCGGCAAGGCTATTTCCTGAACACAGTCAAACCGCTGGCCAAGACCGACGCCGCGCCCGCGCCCCGGTCGAGCGACCCGGCTGTGTTCACCCAGGCACGGTCCAATCCGGACACCGGTACCCAGTTCGTTCTTCTCCGGCATGCCGACAGGCGATCCTCCGCCGACGCCACGGCGACGTTGGACTGGGCCACACCGGACGGTGAATACTCCGTTCCGGTCCGTGTCAACGGCAGGGACGCGAAGATCCTCGTCGCCGGGTACGACCTCGGCGGGCAACGGCTGGTCTGGTCGAGCTCCGAGATCCTGACCCATGTCGGGGTCGACGGCCGTGACGTCGCCGTGCTGTACGGACGGGACGGCGAGCAGGGATCCACTGTGCTGCGGTACTCGTCTGAACCGGTCGTCAAGGTACTCGACGGTGACGTGAAGAGTTCGTTCGACGGCAAGGATTTGCGGCTGGACTACACCCATTCCGGACTGGCCAGGGTGCTGATCTCAGGCGGCGGACGGCCGCCGATGCTGCTGATGCTCGGCACCGACGAGACCGTCGCCCAGTTCTGGCGGCTGGACACGGCGGTCGGGCCGGTGCTTGTGCGGGGCACCTCGATCGCTCGTGAGGCCGAAGTGGCCGGCGACTGGATGGTGCTCAAGGCCGACACGGACCGGGCAGGCGAGGTGGAGCTGTTCGCTCCGGTCCGGCGGCTGGTCATCGGCGGCAAGCTCGTCGTGACCCGGCGTACCCCCAGCGGGTCGTTGCTGGGCAGGCTGCCTGGGCCACGGCCGGTGACCCTGCCCGCGTTGACCAACTGGCAGTACCGCGGTGAACCGCCTGCCTTCGGCAATTCGGGCTGGCAACTTGCGGACAAGACCACGACCGCGAGTCCGATCAAGCCGAAGACACTGCCTGTCCTGTACGCCGACGAGTACGGCTACCACTACGGCAATGTCTGGTACCGCGGTAGTTTCACCGCCAGTGGTGACGAGAAGACCGTGTCCCTCAACGCGATCACCGGCAAACGCGGCAACTACCTGGTGTGGCTCAACGGGACGTACCTCGGCTCGGCCTTGGGCGGGACGCAGGCGGACTCCGAACCGCCGGTGAACCAGGACCCGGGTCGCGGTGACTTCGCCGTGCCGCCAGGGCTGCTCTCCAAGGGAGAACCGGCCACGCTCGCGGTCCTGGTGACCAACATGGGCCACAACGACGACTGGACCGCCGACGACACCCGATTCAAACAGCCGCGCGGGCTCTTCGGGGCCTCTGTGGACGGTGCTCAGATCACATGGCACATCCGCGGGGCCCGGGGCAGCGACCCAGAGCGTGGCCCGTTGAACGCCGGAGGTCTCTACGGCGAACGGGACGGCTGGCACCTGCCGGGCGGACCCGGCCGGTGGGGCAGCAGTCCGCCCGCGACCGTGCCGCCCGGGGTTTCCTGGTACCGGACGACGTTCCGCCTTGACCTGCCGCAGGATCAGGACGTTCCGGTCGCACTGCGGTTGAGCGCCGGCGACTATCGGGTGTTCGTGTTCGTCAACGGATGGAACATGGGCCAGTACGTCAACCCGTCGCCACAGCGTGACTTCGTGCTCCCGGCAGGGGTGCTCGGCAGGTCGAACACCGTCGCACTGGCCGTGATCGCGACCGAACCCACGTCACTGGGGCCGGTCAGCCTTGTGACGCTGGGAAACCACTGGACCAGTGCTGCCGCGGTCGGTCAGCTTCGGTGACAGCAGCCGGACCTCGGACTGGCCGGTCTCGCTGTCCAGCTGGCGCATCGCCATCTCGACAGCGAGACTGCCCAGTTCCGCGGCCGGGATCGCGATGGACGTCAACGGGACCGCGTGCGCCTCAGCCATGTCCTGCGGGCACACCGCGAGAACCGAGATGTCCTGCGGCACCTGCTTGCCGCGCCGGCCAAGCTCGGACAGCAACGGGCCGAGGATGGCTTCGTTGTGCACCACCAGCCCGGTGACGTCCGGGTTGCTGGTGAACAGCTCGTCGAGGCATTCCCGGAGGGCGTCGTACGACGGCGAGCACGGGCAGGATGTCGCGTGGATTTTGCGTGCTGCGGCCGTCTTACGGAAGCCACGCAGGAACCGCCCCGCGTAGCTGGTGCCTCGCTTGTAGACAGCGGGGGAGGGCCCGATCAACGCGATGTCCCGGTGACCGAGATCGGCCAGATGCGTGACACTGGCCGATCCGGCCGCGGTGAAGTCCAAGTCGACACACGTCATCTCGCCCGGCTCGTCCGGCACCCCGATCAGCACGACCGGCAGACGCAGGGCGCCCAGAACGGACAATCGCGGCTCGGCGGCCTCCACATCCATCACGATCAACGCGTCCGCGATCGAGGAGGCCGCGATCCGCCGCAGCCCTTCCGGGCCTTCGTCCTTGGTCATCAACAGCACATCGTGGTCGTACGCCCGGGCTTTGGTGAGCGTCGCGGCCACGAACTGCATGACCACAGGAACATTCAGGTCGGTTCGCAGGGGAATCACCAACGCCAGCACATTCGTCCGGCTGCTCGCCAACGCCCGGGCCCCGGCGTTCGGGTGGTAGCCGAGCTTGCGGATACTGCGCTGCACCCTGCGCCGGGTCTCCTCGGAGATCGACCGCTTACCGGACAGCACATAGGACACTGTGCTCGGCGAAACCCCGGCAGCACGGGCGACATCAGCAATGGTGACCACCAGATGATGATAGTCGGCCCAGTCGAAACGGTTCGACAGTGCACGCGACTGCTGGGAATGTGCCCCCAAAGTGGCGTTGGGAGCGCTGGATGCCCCCAACGCCACTTTGGGGGCGCACAAGGGGTCCGGTGGACGTCTTGACCGGGCTGGTGTTATCGCTAACATGACCTTTCGTCACAGCGCCATGGACGGAGGGTCGTGGACGGAGGCCGTCGTGATCGCCGCCGAGTGTGTCCCCAATGCCACATTGGGGGCATGGGATGTCCCCAATGTGGCATTGGGGACACACAAACTCCGCTTCAGCGGCCGCCGGAGGAGTCCCGGATGACCAGCCGGCAGGGCAGGTGCTGCACGCCTGTGATCTTCTCCCCGCCGATGGCGGCGAACAGGTGCTGGGCCGCGGTCGCGCCCAGCCGTTGCAGGTTCATGTCCACTGTGGTCAGCGGCGGGCTGGTCTCGCTGGAGAAGATCTCCCAGTTGTCGAAACCGACCAGGGCGATGTCGTCAGGCACACGGACGCCGCGGGCGGCCAGTGTCTCGGTGACGCCGGCGGCGACCTGGTCGCTGCCGCAGAAGATCGCGTCCACATCCGGATCGTCGTTGAGCACGAACTCTGCGGCGTGCCGGCCCCATCGCTGGGACCACTCGCCGTACCGCACTTCCCGGCCGGCCAATGGCAAGCCGGCTTCTTGGAGGAACTCGGTCAGCCCGGTGACCCGGTCGCGGGTGGCGCGGTAGTCCACGGGCCCGGTGATGTGCGCGATCTTTCGCCGGCCGACCGAATGCAGGTGCTCGACCGCCATCCGCGCTCCCACGCGGTCGTCAGGCAGGAGGGACAGGTCTTGCGGATCGGTCGACTCGGCGTAGGCGTACACCACCGGCACGGCCAGGTCCCGCCCGATGGACGCGCGCCGGTTGCTGCTTTCGCCGACCACGATCAGCCCGGCGACCTGCTGGGCGAGCAGCGTCCGCACGTAGTGGCGTTCCCGGATGACGTCGCCGCGGGCGTCGGCCAGCAGGACGGAGATCTGGTTGTCGCCCAGCGCGTTCTCGGCACCGAGTAGCACCGGGATGCTGAACCGGCCCCCGCTGTCGCTGGTGAGCAGGCCGATGGTGCTGCTGTTGCCCGACACCAGGCTGCGGGCCAGCGCGTTGGGCTGGAAGGCGAGTTTCTCGGCCGCGTCGAGCACCCTGGTCCGTGTCGCGGCCGCGACCTCGCCCCGCCCGTTGAGCGCTTTCGACGCGGTCGCGGGCGACACCCCGGCGAGCGCGGCCACGTCCGAGAGGGTGGGCGCTCCACTGCTCCGTTTGCCCATCGAAACCTTTCCACGGCGGTCGATCCATCTTTCGATCAGGATACGACATGGCTGGCTCTTGACAGCCCAGGCGCGGCGTCCTAACTTCCGAAAGCGTTTTCGGAACGTTTCGGCAGAGAGGGTGTCTCGTGTCTGAAGCCAGTCCGGTTGTTCCCTCGCAAGGCGTACTGCGGCCCATCCCCATCACCGATGTGAGCCTGCGCGAGGGGTTCTGGGGCGAGCGTCAGGCACGCAACGCGAGCAGCACGATCGACCATTGCCTGAACTGGGTCCGCCGGGCCGGTTGGATCGACAACTTCGCCGCCGCCGTCGCGGGCACGCTGCCCGAGGCCCGCCGCGGCCGGGAGTTCTCCGACGCGGATCTCTACAAGCTGATCGAGGGGATGGCCTGGGAGGTCGGCCGATCGGGGACCGAGCGGCTGGACAAGGAGCTGCTCGGTCTGGGTGAGCTGATGGCCAAGGCCCAGCACCCCGACGGGTACCTCAACACCAAGTTCGGCCATGCCCGCTACAGCGACCTGGAGTGGGGGCACGAGCTGTACTGCTACGGCCACCTGATCCAGGCCGCGGTGGCCAGGCTGCGCACGACCGGGGAGGACGAGTTCACGGCCGTGGCCCTGCGTGCGGCCGACCACGTCTGTGCGGAGTTCGGCCCGGCCGGGCGTGTGGGTGTCTGTGGCCACCCGGTGATCGAGACGGCGCTCGTGGAGCTCTACCGGGTCACGGGCCGGCAGCGATACCTCGACCAGGCCCGGCTGTTCGTCGACCGGCGCGGGCAACGCACCCTCGCGGACATCGAGTTCGGCAGGCGCTACTTCCAGGACGACGTCCCGGTCAGGCAGTCCGAAGTGCTGCACGGGCACGCGGTCCGGGCGCTGTACCTGGCGTGCGGGGCCGTCGATGTCGCGGTGGAGACCGGCGACACCGACCTGCTCGCGGCGGTGATCCGGCAGTGGGAACAGACCGTCGCCACCCGTACGTACCTCACCGGTGGCATGGGATCCCGCCACCAGGACGAGTCCTTCGGCGAGGCTTTCGAGCTGGCGCCGGACCGTTCGTACGCGGAAACCTGTGCCGCGGTGGCTTCGGTGATGCTGTCCTGGCGGCTGTTGCTGGCCACCGGTGAGGCACGGTTCGCCGATCTGGCCGAACGCACCCTGTTCAACGCGATCGCGGTGTCACCTGACGAGAACGGCACGGCGTTCTTCTACCGCAACACGTTGCACCAGCGGCGGTTGCCCGGGATTCCCGCTGTGGACGAGGAAAGCCCGCGTGCGGCCGCGGGGATGCGTGCGCCTTGGTACGAGGTGTCCTGTTGCCCGACCAACATCTCCCGGATGATGGCCAGCATCGGCGGTTACGTCGCCACTGCCGATTCGTCCGGCATTCAGCTGCACCAGTTCACGGCCGCCGACATCCGGACCGAAGTCGCCGACCTGCAGGTCGACACCGCCTACCCCGAGGCGGGCAAGGTGGTCGTCCGGATCAGGCGGACCGTGGAGCACGAATGGGCGCTGCGAATCCGGGTGCCTGCCTGGGCGACGGGTGCACACCTGCGCGTCGGCGGTTCGCGCCGTCCGGTGGCGCCCGGGTACGCGCAAGTCCAACGGCGTTGGGAGGTAGGGGATCGCGTAGTGCTGGACCTGCCCATGACCGCACGGTGGACCCGGCCGGACCCCAGGATCGACGCTGTGCGCGGATGTGTCGCGGTCGAACGCGGCCCGGTGGTCTACTGCCTGGAGTCCGTCGACCAGCCGGACGCGGACCTGGAAACCTTCTCTGTGGTGACAACGGACTTACCCGAACCGACCGGGACAGCATTGTCGGTGCCCGCCCAGTACTCGCGTTTGCCGGACCGGCCGTGGCCGTACGGCGAGACAAGCGCGATGGAAGAACTGTCCACCACGGCTCTGTTTGTGCCGTACCACATGTGGGGCAACAGAGGCCCCAGCACAATGCGGGTCTTCGTACCCGAGCACCCGCCCCGATGAAAGGAGGACCCGTGCGGACCAGATGGCAACGAGGCTCGGCCCGGCGGGTGGCCGCCACACTGGCGGTTCTTGGTCTCGCTTTGTCCACAGTGGCCTGTGGGCAGGACGGCGCTGCGGAAGGGGGCGGAGCGACCGGACAGACGCTGTCGATCTGGACGCGAGCAGCGACCGAGGCACAGACACGCGCCTTCGTCGAGGCGTACAACAAGCTGGGGCGTAACAAGGTCGAACTGACAGTCGTGCCCAACGACAGCTACCTGCAGCAGGTCTCCACCGCCGCGGGCGGGCGCAACCTGCCCGACGTGCTCGGCGCGGACGTCGTCTACGCTCCGAACTTCATCAAACAGGGATTCTTCCAGGACGTCACATCCAACGTTCGGGCACTGCCGTTCGCCAGCTCTTTGGCCAAGTCCCATGTGGACGCCGCGACCCAGTCCGAAAAGGTCTACGCGGTCCCGCACACGCTGGACGTCTCCGCGATCTTCTACAACAAGGTGCTCTACCGCAAGGCCGGGCTGGATCCGGAGAAACCGCCGGCCACCCTGGCCGAGATGGCCGAGCACGCCGCCAAGATCCAGCAGCTGGGCGGCGGGGTGAGCGGTTCGTATTTCGGCGGGAACTGCCCAGGCTGCATGCTGTTCACGATGTGGCCGTCGATCTGGGCCGACGGCGGTGAGGTGCTGTCGGAGGACGGGACCAAGGCGCTGCTGGACGGCTCGCAGGCGAAGGACGTCTTCGAGGTTTACCGCAAGATGGCGGCCGAAGCCGTGGTGCCGGAAGGTGCCCGCCAGGAGAACGGCAACACGTGGGTGTCCACTTTCGCCACCGGCAGGATCGGTGTCGGCCCGATGGGCTCGACCATGCTGCGGCTGATGAACGAAGGGCCGGAGCTGGAGATCGGTGTCGCGCCGATCCGGGGGACCAAGGGCTCCGAGTCGACCTTCGTCGGCGGCGACGTGGTCGGTGTGTCCTCGACGTCCAAGAAGACCGCGGCGGCATGGGACTTCATCTCGTGGACGCTGTCGGATCAGGCACAGCTGGACGTCCTGGCGGCCCGGGGTGACGTGCTCGCCCGCACCGACCTCGCTGCCAAGGCGCCCGCGGACAAGCGCGTGGCGGTGTTCAACGAAGTCGTCAAGAAGGGACGGACTCCCAAGGCGGTCAACTTCGGCGCGACCTTCAACGACCCGCAGGGGCCGTGGCTGGCGATGATCCGTGGCGCGGTCTTCGGCCCGGACCTGCCCGGCGCGTTGCGGGACAACAACCCGAAGGTCACCGCGCTGCTGAGCGGTAAATCCTGATCGTGCGTCGAATCCGCCGGGACGCCGGCGTCGGCTGGGTACTGTCGTTACCGGCAGCCGTCGTCGTCGGCGTCTTTTTCCTTGTGCCGCTCGGCCTGGCCGTGTGGATGTCGCTCAACGAATGGCCGCTGCTGGGCGACCCGACCTTCGCCGGTGCCGACAACTACGCCGCGATCGCCGAGGACGAGCTGTTCGCCGACGCGATCTGGTTCACGGTCAAGTACACGATCATCACCACGGTCGTGCTGTTCGCGGTCGCGTTCGGGCTGGCCTTGCTGGTCCAGCACTCCCGGCCGGGCGTCGGGCTGATGCGCACGGCCTACTTCCTGCCCGCGGCGGTCGGGCTGGCCGCGGCCAGCCTGTTGTGGTTCGCGTTGTACAGCAACGACGTCGGGCCGTTGAGCGACGTGCTGATGTGGCTGGGGATCGTGGACAAGCCCGTGCAGTGGCTGGGGACGCCGGACAGCGCGCTGTGGTCGACAGTCCTGATGGTCACCTGGCGGTTCGCCGGGTTCCAGATGCTGATCCTGATGACCGGCCTGCAGTCCATCCCGGTCGACGTCTACGAAGCGGCCCGGATGGACGGCGCGGGCTGGTGGCGCACGATGCGGTCGATCACGTTGCCGTTGATGCGTCCGACCATCGCGCTGTTGCTGGTGCTGTCGATCACCGGATCGCTGCTCGCGTTCGAGCAGTTCTACCTGCTCACCGGTGGTGGCCCGGACAACTCGACGGTGACGGTGGTGATGGTGCTCTACCGGCAGGCGTTCCGGCTGCTCGACCTGGGCGTGGCGGCTGCGATGTCGGTGGTCGTGCTGATCGCCCTCATCGCCGGGAACGTGCTGCAGCTGTCCATTGTGCGCAAGGGAGGGGAGTGAGGTGGCCGGTTCCCGCGTGGTGATCCGGATCAGGAACACCGCCCACCTCACCACAGGTCTCGCGCTCGCGATCCTGTTCGTCGCGCCATTGGTGTGGACCGCGTGGTCGTCAGTGTCCGGTCCACGGGCAACCGGTGGCACAAGCGGCTTCGGCGACGACAACTATCAGCGATTGCTGGGCTATGGCGCAGGATTGTGGACGTACCTGGCCAACAGCGCTGTCGTCGCAGTGTTGACTGTGGCCGGGACGTTGTTCGTGTCCGTGCTGGCGGGCTACGCACTCGCCCGGTTCCGGTTTCCCGGTCGCAACGTACTGTTCCTCGCGACGCTGGCGATCATGATGGTGCCGTATCCGACCATCCTGATCCCGTTGTACGTGATGCTGGGCTGGCTCGGGCTGCAGAACTCGTTGCCCGGACTGGCGATCGTGCTGATCATGTTCCAGCTGCCCTTCGCCATGTTCATGATGCGCAACTCGTTCGAGTCGGTGCCCCGCGAACTGGACGAGGCGGCACTGGTCGACGGAGCCGGCACCATCCGTGTGCTGTGGTCGGTGCTGCTGCCTGCCGTGGTGCCAGGCATGGTCACTGTGGGACTGTTCGCGTTCCTGGCCTCATGGAACGAGTTCATCGCCCCGCTGATCTTCCTGTCCGACGGCGACAAGTACACCCTGCCCACCGCGCTCGCGGCGATGCGGTCCGGCAACTTCGGCGCGATCGACTACGGCGCACTGCAGGCAGGCATCGTCGTGTCGGCGATCCCCTGCATGATCCTGTTCATCCTGCTGCAGCGGCACTACGTCCGCGGCTTCAGCTCAGGTGCCTTGAAGGGCTGAACGGCACAGGGCCTGCGGCAGGCTGCCGCAGGCCCTGTGCTCAGCGGATCGGATCAAAGGCCGTACCGGTTCTTCAGGTGCCGCCAGAAGTCCCGGAACATCCACTTGTCGAACTCCGTGATCTGGGCGGCGCTGCCTGCCTTCATCAGGAAGCAGCACTGGCCGGTCGGTGTCCAGTCGTAGAAGTCGTCCAGGCCGAACGAATGGCCCATCTCATGCAGCAGGATATGGATGTTGTCGTTGTTGAGCGAGTTGACGTAGTACTCGCTGCCGATGCGCTGGCCCCAGTCGCCGCCGAAGCCGCCGCCCAGTCCGGCGGTCAGCCACAGTGACATGTCGTAGTGCCGGGCCACTCCGCCTGGGCAGCGGGGGTATTGGCCGTTCTGGTTGAAGAACCGGCCGCAGCCCTCGGAGCACTGGGGTGCGTTCTCACGGATGTCGCCGACATAGACGTCGACCGAGTTGTCAGTCCACTGCAGAGTGCTGCGGTTGCGTACGGCCCAGCCGACGACCTTCACCGGGACGTCGCGGTACGGCCAGTTGTTGTAGCCCTGGCCGTTCTCCAGCTGCACGTCCATCCACTTCTTGAACTGGCGGGCCAGTGCACTGTGGATGCGGTCGCGCAGGGCCGCGGAGACCGGCTGGTTGGAGTCCCAGCGGACGCAGTAGTTGATGTAACCGCGGTTGGCCATGACCTGGTCCCAACCGTAGTTGCGGAAGCCGTACAGGTTCGGATACGTGCTTTCCACATGCCGCCACACCTCGTCCAGCGGCCGGACGAGGTTCGACGGCGGGGTCCATTGGTCCGCGGCGATGATCGATGCCGGCGATTGCTCGGCGGCGACGGCAGGGGCAGGGGGAAGCGCCAGTACTACAGCCATGGCAAGCAATGCTTTGCGTAGAAACATGTCGTGTCCTCAGGTGTTACCGCGCGCAGGGGTCGCGCCCTGAATGGTGAGCTGTTACGGGAAGGACAACCTCCTCTCGCCTCATGGCAGGGCTGTGATCTCCGACGCGGTCAGTGCCCGGCTGTACACGCGGAACTCGTCCACGGCACCGTCGAGCAGCGGGTCGCCGGAGTACTGTGAGCGGCCGACCCAGTTCTGGGTGGTACTGCCCAGGTCAGCCGGCCGGATGGTCATGTTCGTGTTACGGGCGGCCTCCGTTTTGCCGATGTACAGGATTGCGACGTTGCCGGAGTGGGTGACCGCGATGTGCGTCCACGTTCCGGCAGGCAGTGCGGCCGGGCCCGAGATCTGTTGCTCACCACCGGAACCTGAGCTCGTGATGGCGAACCGTGCGGTCCCGGAACCCGATTGGGGCGTGAAGAACATGTACGAGCCGGTTCCAGCACCGAAATCGAAGACACGGGCCCAGCTGGCGACCGTGTCCAGCCGCACCCACGCGGCCACGGTGTAGGCGGTGGCTCCGGCGAGGATGCCGGACGGCAACTGGACGTGACCGCCGTCCAGGCTCAGGGCGTTGCCCTGGCGGCCCGCGACCCGGCTCACCGCACCGGAGATCGTCGCGGTCTTCCCATTGCCGGTCGCATCGGCCACTGTGGTGCCTGATGTCTCATTGAACTGGTAGTGCGCAACGAATGCGGGCAATGGAGGAGTGGTCCCGATCCGCCAGTACACGGTGTACCGCTGGCCGTGCATGGCGTAGAACGGCAACAGGTTGACCGATCCGGTACTGGCCGACGCGGTGAACCGCAGTGGTGTGCCGGTGGTCCGGATCGAAGCGGGATCCAAGGTGGGCAACGAGGAAAGGTTCGTCGTGCCGTAGGCCCCGGACAACACGATCGGCCCGTACCGCACGGCCTGAACGGTCGCGTCGTCGGGCGTGACCTCACGGTTCAACGCCATCGGCAGGTCGAGATCGAGGACGTCACCGCTGGCCCATGTGCGGCTGATCGTGGCGAAGGTCCCCGGCGTGACCGGCACGTTCTGGGCCGTGCCGTTGAGCCGGATCTGGGCCCCGCTGGTCCACGACGGGATCCGGAGCCTGAGGTCGATCTGCCCGGAGCCGGTGAACGTCAGCCTGGTCGTGGCGGACTCGGGATAGCTCGTCTCCTGGCGGATCGTGATGCCACGGCCGGGCCAGCGCAGCTCGGAGGCGATGAACAGGTTGACGTACAGCGTGTTGCCGGTGAAGAAGTAGATGCTGTCGACGTACTTGGTGTTGCTCTCCATCCCGGTGCCGTGGCAGCAGGTGAAGTTGTCGTAGTCGTTGCTGTACGTCTTGATCCCACCGGCCCGCAACGGGATGTAGTAGCTGTGGAAGCCGTGGGACGAACTCGGGTTCTGGGCGCCGAGGATGTGGTTGTAGAGCGCCTTCTCGTAGAAGTCCGCATAGGACGCTTGTGGGTTCGTGCGGAACAGCTGGCGGGTGAGCTTGAGCATGTTGTAGGAGTTGCAGCACTCCGCGGTGTTGTCGCTCAGCTCGCTCGCGATCCGGCCGGGCGCCTTGAAGTACTCGCCGTTGGAGTTGCCTCCGATGGCGTAGGTGTGGTCCCGGGTGACGATGTTCCAGAAATTGGTCGCGATGTCGCGGTACCGGGTCTCGCCGGTGGCGTGGTACTCCCGGATGGCGCCGATCGCCTTGGGGATCTGGGTGTTGGCGTGGTAGCCGTTGAGCCGGTCCTGGTTGGCCGCCAACGGGTCGAAGATCTCGGCGTGGTCGAAGTACCGGGCCGCGGTCAGGTGATCGGGGTTGCCGGTGAGCTGGTAGAGGTTGGCCAGCACCTCGTTCATCCCGCCGAACTCGGTGTCCAGCATGTTCTGCCGCTGGGTCTGCGTGAGCCGCTCGTTACGCCGTTTGACCCACCCCGCGAAGGCCGTCAGCACGGTCAGGGCCTGCGCGTTGCCCGCGAGCGTGTGCATGTCCAGCAGCCCGGCCAGGATCTTGTGCAGCGTGTAGTACGGCGCCCACACCTGCTGGCGGGCCTCCACCCGGTCGATGAAGCTCTCCGGGAAGGCCGAGAGATAGCCTGCGGAGGACGCTCTCGCCTGGCACTTGGCCAGTTCCGCGACCAGATAGTCCCCTTTGGACTTGAACTCGGCCCGTCCGGTGTTCGCGTACGCCTGGGCCAGCGCGGTCAGCACGTGTCCCATCGAATGGCCACGCAGTTCCGTGGTCGGTGACTCCCAGCCGCCGCACGGCGCTGCCGACGACGGCAGGCCGTAGTTGAGCCGGAACGTGTGCAGCAGCCGCTCGGAGTCGAGGAAGAGCAGGTAGCTGTGGGTGCGTGCGGCGTTGGCCTGGAACGGTCCGGACAGCAGGCTCACGGCCGTCAACGGGAAGGCATCGACCGAGACGCCTATGTCGGCTGCTTCCGCGGTTCCGGTACCCGCCGTTGTTGTAACCGTGGTGATGACCGCTGCGGCCCCGCCGGCGCGCAGGACGGTTCTCCGGCTGATCTCAGCCATTGGCTTTGACCTCCACATTCGCCTGTGCGGTCAGGGATGTTCCCGGCACCTGGCCGGTCACGGTGAACGTGCCCGGCTGGGCGTAACGCGAGGGATCGATCGCGGCCCAGGTGACGGTCGTGCTGACGTTGTCCTTGGAGCCGTCGTTGAACGTCGCGGTGACCGTGGGTGGCAGGACCGGGGCGACACCGGGCCTGGTGACCACGCTTTCCGGCTCGATGAACGTAATGCTGACCTGGTTGGTCGGGCGGACCCAGACAGTCGCGGTCGCGGGCAGCCCGGTGCCGTCCACAATGCCCTGGACGGTGAAGCTCGTGCCGCCGTTGGCCACCTGGGACTGGTCGATGGGCTGCCAGGTGACCGGCGAGTTCAGCCGGGCCCCGTTGGAGTAGATCTTGGTGACGGTGGCGGGCAATGTGGGTATCTGGCCCGCGAGGGTCGGCTGGTGCACGGACCTGACGCCGGCCGGTGTCTCGGCCAATGCCCTGAACTCGACCAGGCCGACTGATCCGGCGCCCGATGTGAGCACGGCCCGCAACCTGGTCGTCGTGACGCCCGGGAACGAAGCGTTGTTGAACTGGTTGATGGCCACCGGATACGAGCTGGGGATGTCGACGTACGCGCTGCCGTTCCAGTACTGCAACTTCCACGAGGCCGGCACGCGGACGCCACCACCGTCGTCGAAGAAGTACAGAGCCGCGGCGTTCAGGCGTTGCGGCTGGGACCACGTGAGCTCGGCCCACTGCTGCCCGGTCTGCGGCCACGTACCCCATCTCGGACTGTCGTTGGAGCTGCCTGGATTGATGCCGTCATTGATGGCAGGCAGGCTTTCCCACGACGAGGTGTACGACGCCGACGGTGTCGCGGATGTCGCCACGTTGAACGCACCGCTTGAGCCTTGTGTCACAGTCAGAGTGACCTGCGAGTTGGCTGAAGCGCTGCCGTCGCCGGCCGTCAACCGGAGGGTGTACGTCCCCGCCGCGCTGAAGGATGCCAAGGTCGTGGCCGCGCTGGGGGAGCCGAAGATGACCGTTCCCGGGCCGCTGACCTTCGACCAGGTACTGGTCAGCGTGCCGGACGGCAGGGCGTCGTCCTTCACCTTGCCGAGCAGCCGGGCCTGTCCGGGCTGGTTGAACGACGGATCCTGGCGCGCCAGGGCATAGGGTGCGGAGTTGGCCGCCGTCGGCGGGCTGCCGCTGCTGAAGATCTTCACCTCGGTCAGCCCGGTCTTCAGCCCTGGCTGGTGAGTCATCAGCACCCGGACACGTTGTGCCGTGATCGCAGGGAACTGGACCCGGTTGTAGTTGGATCTGGGTGCGGCAGGTGTTTTGGCCTGTCCGGGCACGGTGACCCAGTTGCTGCCGTTGAGGTACTGGATCTGGTACATCGCGGGCTCTGCGTAACCACCGGCTGCCCGGTCGTTGCGGAAGTGCACCCGGATGTCGTCGAACGTCTTGGCAGAGCCCAGGTTCAGCTCGTAGGAGTCCTGGGCGTTGGGCGATCCCTTGCTACCCCAGAACGGTTCGTTGATGGTGAAGCCGTCCACAGCAGCGGTCGTCGCTGTCCCGGAAGCGGTGTACGAAGCCGAAGCGGTCGCACCGGCGGCCAGGTTCGCGCCGCTGGAGGAGAGGTTGACGCCTGCCTTGGCGAACATGTCGACCATGCGGTCATCGTTCTGCACAACCTGGCTGGGTGCCTGCATACCGGATACCGGCGTGCTGAAGAGCACTGTCCCGGCCTGCCCGGGGAAGGTGACCGTGCCGGTCTTCGGATCCCAGACCGCCTGGGTCAGCCGGTCGATCGTCATCGCCCGGGTTCCGTTGACATAGATGGAATACCCCTGCGGCACGCCTGGGTACCGGGTCACGCCGTCGGCCGGGTCGTCCCACACGATCGTCAGGTTGTTGTTGCGGTACTTGAGGTTGTTGACCGTGAAGTGCGACCAGCCGATGTTGATGGGGGACAGTTCGACCTTGTCGTCGTTGCGCGGGCGCAAGCCCATCGCGTCCTCGACGATGGTCCAGTTGCTGCTGCCGAGCGTGGTGTGGTGGATCCAGGACCGGTAGTCGATGGTCTTGGTGTTCTTGTTCCAGTCGGCCCAGTACTCGTTGGAGTCCGGCCACCGGGTGTCGCCGTTGATGTACTGCGCCCAGGCGTTCCAGTACAGCAGCTTCTTGTACATCTCCGGGGTGATGTACGAGGTCGGGTAGTTGCGCAGGGCCGAGGAGTACAGCCGGAACTGCACGGTCGAGTTGATCTGGGAGAAGTTGTTGGTACCGGGATTGCCCGCGGCCGCCGCGGCGGCCTTGTCCCGCTGGTTTGCGGTGTAGAACGGGAACAGCGGGTACTCGTTCTCGTCGGCGAACAGCCGCAGGGCCTCGCGGTACTGCGCGGTGTTGGGCATCAGGCCGACCGAGTACGGGTAGAAGTTGTTGATCTCCTTCCACGGCACCAGGGCGTTGGTCGGCACGTGCCTGTGCTGCAGCACCTGCGCCTGGGAGTTCCACAGGACGTTGATCACCGCCTGCTGGATCCTGGTGGCGATGTCCCGCATCTCGGTGGCTTTGGCCTTGTTGCCGACGGCGTCATACGCTTGCGCGGCCGCGAGGGCGTTGCTGTAGACGTACGCGGACTCAGTGCGGTCCAGTCGCCCGGCCCGCCAATGGAAGGACACGGCGTCCGCGTCGTTGCCGGTCAGCGCGCCCCAGTCGTACTCGATCAGGTTGTTGCGGTCCTGGTCGTAGAAGTCCAACTGTCCCTTGACGTCCTGCTCGGCGTACCGGGCCAGGTTGCCCGCGATCGCGGGTTGTCCGCCGTGGACCTGGTAGCTGCGCCACGCCGCTTCGGAGATGTACTGGGTGTAGCTGTTGCTCCAGTTCTCCGGATCGCCAGGGTTGTCGGTGTAGCGGCGGTTACGCGACACCTCGCCGGCCGAGACCCACGGGCCGTACGAGTACATCGGGTTACGCAGGTACTTCAGATCGTCGATGAACATCGGCACGGTGAGCACGATGGCGTTGTTGTAGCCCAGCGCGCCCTCGACCGAAGTCGGGAACTGGAAGTCGTTGCCGGGGATGTCGGCGTCGAGGTAGTTGAAGCGCATCAGCCACCAGCGGTAGTAGATGTGCTTCTTGATCGCCGCATCCGGTACGTCGAAGTACGGGACATTGTCGGCCCACCAACGGTTGTACGCGCGGACATGGGTCGCGTAGGCGTCGGCCGGCGTGGCTGCCCGGTAGGACTGGTAGTCGGTCAGCGACGCGGGGATCTCCTCGGTCACGAAGCCCATGACCACTTTGGTCTGCACACTCTGACCCGCGGGCACGGTGACCGAGCGGGTCAGGTCGGTGCCGCTGACGGTGAACCCGTCGCCCGAGAGCCGGGGGAACACCGTGGTCAGCTTGTTCTTCGCGTCCACGATCCCGGTGAGCTCGTTGCCCTCGGCCGTCTTGGTGTACGGCGAGGTCGCCCGTAGCTGCAACGTCTGGGAACCGCTGCCGGTGTTGGTGATGGTCAGGTTGGTGACCGCCACGTTGTTGGCCGTGATGAACTTGCGCTGCTCGACCTGCAGGGAACCACTGGTGTACAAGCCTTTCCAGTAGCTCGGTGTCTGCAGCCGCTGGCCGGTGTTCTCGGTGAACGTGCCGGGGCTCAGGCTGATGGAGTAGGCGTTGCGGTTGTCCACGCTCTCCCAGTAGGCGACCTGGCCGCCGAAGCCGATCACGGCCGGGTCGTGGGTCTTCATGAACACTGCCCGGCCGCGGGTCATCAGCCAGGTGCCCGCCGGGTCGGAGCCCTGGCGGGCCAGGAGCCGGTCCATCCAGAAGTCCGTGCCCTGGCTCTCCTGGTCGTAGATGGCCCGCATCATGTCGTTCGGGGTGTAGGCGACCGGTGGGGCCGGAATGGTCGAGTTGCCGAAGGTGGGGTAGCCAATGGTCTGGGCCGCGGTGGCGGGCAGCGGCCCAATCACCGACAGTCCTAATGCGACGATGGCGGTCAAGGCTGCTGATCTGCGCATACGCGTCACTTCCCGGGTCAGGCGGAAACCAGGATGAGTGGGACCATGCCGAAAACCTTTTCGGAAACGTAGCCGCGTCGTTACCAGCGTGTCAAGATGGCGATACAGAAGAAAGAGGAGGCATCCCGAAATAGCCTGCCGAAAACTTTTCGGTAGCGCGCCGAGGGCCTCGCGTGTGCCGGGCCGGTCGATTGGTCTACCGAAGACTACGGTGTTGTGTCCCCAATGCCACATTGGGGACATCCAGTGCCCCCAATGCCACATTGGGGGCATGTGGCGACGGCATTGTCACGCTGGGTCGGCTCGGTTAACATCGCCGTGACGCTGATCGAATCGTTTCGACGGCCGGATACGTCAGGTGCGCGCTAATCGACCGGCTTGCGCCAATGGGAATTGCCGCCCGGTGTCGAAGCGCTTCGACCCTATCCCTCGGACGGCTCGCTGGAGTGCCCATGAGAAGAGCAGGTGTCCTCGTCCGTTTGCGCCGGTTATGGGTCCTCGTGACCGCGGTGACGTTGATGACGGGGCTCGCCGGCCCCGCTGTCGCCGACGAGCCGGGCGAGCTGCCGTTCCGTGATCCCAGGCTGCCGCTGTCCACCCGTGTCGAGGACCTGCTCAAGCGGCTGACCGTGGCCGAGAAGGTCTCGCTGCTGCACCAGTTCCAGCCGGCGATCCCGCGGCTGGGCATCCCCGAGTTCAAGACCGGCACCGAGGCTTTGCACGGTCTCGGGTGGACGACCGAACGGACGAACGGCAACGTGGTCACGGCCAACGCCACCGTCTTCCCGCAGGCGATCGGGCTGGCCTCGACCTGGGACCCGGCACTGATCAAGCAGGTCGGCTCGGTCGTCGGCGACGAGGCCAGGGGATACCACTCGCAGGACCCAGGGTTCTGGGGCCTGCAGCTGTGGGCGCCGGTGGTCAACCTGTTGCGTGACCCGCGATGGGGACGCAACGAGGAAGGCTACTCCGAGGATCCGCTGCTGACCGGCGCGATCTCCACGGCCTACGGGAAAGGCCTTTCCGGTGATCATCCCACCTATCTGAAGACCGCTCCCGTGCTCAAGCACTACCTGGCCAACAACAACGAGGTCCGTCGCGACACGACTTCCTCCAACCTGCGGCCCCGAGTGCTGCGGGAGTACGACGAGCAGGCCTTCAAGCCCGCGATCTCCGCCGACGCCGCGACCGGCGTGATGGGCTCGTACAACCTCGTCAACGGACGGCCTGCGACGGTCAACCCGGATCTGAACGACGTTGTCCGGAGCTGGACGGACAAGACGCTCTACAACGTCAGCGACGCGTCGGCGCCGTACAACCTGACTGGGTCGGAGAAGTACTACGCCACCAACGTCGAGGGCTTCGCGGCCACGATCAAGGCCGGGCTGGACAGCTTCACTGTCGACAACCAGCGCTCCGGGCCGACCATCGAGACCATCACCGCCGCGCTGTCCCAGGGGCTGCTCACCGAGGCCGACATCGACAACGCGGTCCGGCACGTGCTCAGTGTCCGATTCCGACTCGGCGACTTCGACCCGGACGGCGGTCCCTACGCCAAGATCGGCAAGGACGTGGTGAACAGCCCGGCACACCGGGCGCTGGCCCGTAAAACCGCCGGCGAAGCCATGGTGTTGTTGAAGAACGACCGCAACGCTCTGCCACTCGACCCCAAGCGCGGTGTGGCGGTCATCGGGCCGCTGGCGAAGACCCTGTACACCGACTGGTACTCGGGCGGACTGCCGTACCGCGTCACGCCACTCGACGGCATCAAGGCGCGTCAGGGCAACGCCATCGACACCGAGGCCGTGGACCGCATTGCGCTTCGTGAAGCCGGCACTGGAAAGTACGTGACCGCGGGCTCCGATGTGGACGGCGAACTGCTCAAGGTCAGTGGTGCGACCGTTGGTGCGACTGAACAGTTCGACGCCTTCGACTGGGGCGACGGCGTGCTGACTTTGCGCAGCGCCGCCAACAACAGGTACGTCGAACGCCAGAACATCGGCAACCCCACCAGCCCGTTCGCCAACCAGGCACCGCAGCCACGGGACTGGTTCGTTCAGCAGCAGTTCAAGCTGGAGGACGCCGGTGGTGGAACGGTCGTGATCAAGTACGTCGGTTACGAGACTCCGAACGACTGGGACGGCCCCAACAGCTACCTGACCGTCGCCGCGGACGGCACGCTGGTCCTGGGTTCCCCGAATGCCGCCGGTGCCGCCAAGTTCCGCAAGGAGCTGCTCAACTCGGGCATCGCCGAAGCCGTTCGCGCGGCCCAGTCGGTGGACACCGCAGTGGTGGTCGTCGGCAGCATGCCGTTCATCAACGGCCGGGAGGACCACGACCGCACCACAATGGCGTTGTCGGAAAGCCAGAGCGAACTGATCAAGGCCGTGCACAAGGCGAACCAGAACACGGTCGTGGTGGTGGAGAACAGTTATCCCACGACGCTGACCTGGGAGCAGCAGAACATCCCGGCGATCGTGTGGACCACACACGCGGGCCAGGAGACCGGCAATGCCCTGGCAGACGTGCTGTACGGCGATGTGAACCCCGCCGGACGGCTCACGCAGACCTGGTACCGCTCGGACGCCGGTCTGCCGGACATCCTCGACTACGACATCATCAAACGCGACCGCACCTATCAGTACTTCAAGGGCGATCCGCTGTACGCCTTCGGCCACGGCCTTTCGTACACGACGTTCCGTTACAGCGACCTCAGGGCGGGCCCCGTGAACGGTCCACAGGGGACGTTCGACGCGACGGTGAAGGTGACCAACACCGGGCGGCGTGCCGGTGACGAAGTGGTCCAGCTCTACACACACCAGCGCACCTCCCGCGACAAGCAGCCCGACCAGCGACTGCGCGCCTTCCAGCGGGTGCACCTCGAACCAGGGGAGACCAAGACGGTCCGGCTGACTGTGCCGGAGCTCAGGCACTGGGACGTCACCCGCGGCAAGTGGGTGCTGGAGTCCGCGACGCACGACGTGATGGTCGGATCGTCCGCTTCGGACATTCGCCAGCGCTCGTCGGTCCAGGTACGCGGCGAGGCGATCCCGCCGCGCAACTTGGCCCGTGACACCCGGGCGATCGACTTCGACGACTACTCGGGCGTCGAGCTGGTCGACGAGAGCAAGGTCCGTGGCGACGCGATCGGCGCGAGCGCGGGGGACTGGTTGCGTTTCAGCGACGTGAATCTCGGTTCCGGTGCGAGGACATTCACCGCGAAGACGGCCCGCGCCGAGGCAGGCGAGGCAGGAGTGGAGATCCGGCTCGACGATCCGGTCCGTGGCCGGTTGATCGGCACGGCCCGGATCTTGAGCACTGGTGACAAGTACACCTACACGACCAGCACCACGGCGCTGTCCGGCGCCAGCGGACGGCACGACGTGTACCTGGTGTTCAAGTCCGATTCGAGGATCAGCACCTTCTCTCTCAAGTAAGGTCCTCAGCTCACCGCGGTGGCCACTTCACCGCGGTGAGCGTCGGCCGTGGCCGGTTTCGAACGGCTGCGCATGCCGGGGATGAATGCCGCGATCAAGACTGCGAGCAGAGCGGTTCCACTGCCGAGTCCCATGATCAGGCGGAAACCGTCATGTGACGGGACTTTGGCGGGTCCGAACGAGATGGTCAGGTGGGCGAGGATCACGCCCGCGACTGCACTGGACACGGATGTGCCGATCGCCCGCATCAGGGTGTTGAGGCTGTTGGCCGCAGCGGTCTCGGAGACAGGAACGGCCGACATGATGAGCGCGGGCATTGCGCCGTAAGCGAATCCGATGCCTGCACCGATCAGTGCGGACACGATCACAAGCTGCCAGACGGCCGACATCAGCACGACGCCGAGGCCGTAGCCGATGGCGACGATGAGGGCGCCGAGCATGAGCGTCACCTTGGGACCGCGGGCTCGCGAGACGCGTGCGGACAGCGGCGCCGTCGCCATCATCACCAGGCCGGACGGCACGAGTACGAGGCCCGTTGCCAGCAGGCTCTGGCCCAAGCCGTAACCGGTGGCCGTGGGCAACTGGAGGATCTGAGGCAGCACAAGGGACATCGCGAACATGGCGAACGCGAACACAATGGACGTGAGGTTGGTCAGCAGGACCTGACGGCGTGCGGTGGTTCGCAGGTCGACCAGCGGCTGTGCCGTGCGCAGTTCCCACCAGCCCCACAGCAGGAGCACGACCACAGCGGCACCGAACAAGCCCAGAGTGCGCCCGCTGGTCCACTCCCAGTCGGCGCCCTTGGAGATGGCCAGCAGCAAGCAGACCAGCGCCACCGACAGTCCCAAGGCGCCCACCATGTCGAAACGCCCGCCACTGCGTACAGCGGATTCCGGCACGCAGGCCACCACGAGACCGGTGACTACCACGCCGAGAATCGCCGCGATCCAGAACAGCAGGTGCCAGTCGGCCCGCTCGGCCAGCAACGCCGCCGCCGGAAGGCCAAGCGCGCCACCGACTCCCAGCGAGGCGCTCATCACCGCGGTTGCCGAGCCGAGCCGTTCGGCCGGCAGTTCGTCACGCATGATGCTGATACCCAGGGGAATCACGCCGGCCGCGAGGCCCTGCAGCGCGCGTCCGATCACCATGGGCGGGAGTGTGTCGCTGAACGCGGCGATGACCGAGCCGGTGACCAGCAGGCCCAGGCTGATCAGGAGCATCCGGCGTTTTCCGTACATATCTCCTAATCGGCCCACGACGGGCGTCGCGACGGCGCTGGCGAGCAGCGTGGCGGTGATCACCCAGGTGGTGTCGCCCGGCGAGGAGCCAAGCAGTGCGGGCAGTTTCGGGATCAGCGGGATGACCAGGGTCTGCATCAGCGAGACCACGATTCCGCCGAAGGCCAGCACCATCACGATGACGTTCGGGCGCGGCGTGTCGGTGTTCGTCACACCGACAAGATTAAGTCAGTTGATTGACTTACTCTAGAACCGTGGGCAAACTTCCCACTAGAGGAACGTCACAACCAAGGAGCTTCCAGTGACCCAAGGTGGCCTGTTGCGTTACCCGATCCCTGCTGATGCCGCGCTGGAACCGCCTGCGCAATGGGCTGAACTGCGTCAGCAGTGCCCGGTCGCCCGGGTGACGCTGGCGAGCGGGGACGAGGCGACGCTTGTCACCCGCTACGACGATGTCAAGCAGATCCTCTCCGACCCGCGGTTCACCAGGCCCACGGCGTCGGACAACGCGGCCCGTGTCGCGGACGTCGAGTCCGGTGGGGTGTTCAACAGTGAGATGGCCTCTGTGCTGCCGCAGCACGGTGAAGCGCACCTGAAGTGGCGGCGGAGCATCGGCAAGTGGTTCACCGCCAAGCGGATGAACGCGCTGCGGCCGGGGATCGAGGCCATGGCCGAGCAGCTCATCGACGACATGGTCAAGCAGGGCGCGCCCGCGGATCTCAAGGCGAACCTGGGTTTCCCGCTGCCGGTCTGGGTCATCTGCGACATGCTCGGTGTCCCCGACGCCGACCGTGACCGCTTCTCCCGCTGGTCGGACATGTTGCTCAGCATGACCCGCTACACCCAGGAGGAGATGACCGCCGCGCAGATGGAGTTCGGCCAGTACATGGCCGGGCACATCGCGGCCAGGCGGGCCGAGCCGGGCGACGACCTGCTCAGCGCGTTGATCGCGGAGACCGACGTCAACGGCGAGCCGATGTCCGACATCACGCTGATCGCCACCGGGATGGGCCTGCTGATCGCCGGGCACGAGACCACCGCCAACATGATCGCGAAGATGGTGGCGATGCTGCTGTCGGACCGGCAGCGCTGGGAGGAGTTGCTGGCCAACCCCGCGCTGGTGCGTACCGCTGTCGAGGAGACGCTCCGGCTGGACGCCAACTCGGGCTTCGGCATGATGCGCTACTTCACCGAGGACGTCGAGATCGCGGGGACCGTTCTGCCCGGCGGCACCACCGCGGTGTGCAGCATGGCCGCGGCCAACCGTGACGAGAACGCGTTCGAGAACGCCGCGGAGATGGATCTGAGCCGCAGCCCGAACCCGCACCTGGCTTTCGGCGCCGGCGCGCACGCGTGCATCGGTCAGCCGCTGGCCCGCACCGAACTTCAGGCAGTGCTCGATGTGCTGCTGCGCAAGCTGCCCACGCTTGAGCTCGCGGTGACTGTGGACGATCTGCACCGGGTCGAGGGACTCGTGGTGGGTGGTCTGCAGGAACTGCCTGTGCGGTGGTGATGAGATGAGCCAGACCGCCGGCAATGAGGCCGGCCGGACGCTGCGAGCCGAGCGGGCGCACGCCACCCGTGAACTGATATTGAACGCGGCCGAGCAGCTGTTCGCCGAGCACGGCATGCTGGCGGTGTCCAACCGTCAGGTCAGCGAGGCCGCCGGACAAGGCAACAACACGGCCGTCGGCTACCACTTCGGCACCAAGGCCGATCTGGTGCGGGCGATCGTGCGCAGGCACAACACGCCGATCGAGGAGATCCGCGTGCGGATGCTCGCCGAGCTCGGCGACAGCGCGGACGTCCGGGACTGGATCGCCTGCCTGGTGCACCCCGTGGCCGAACACCTGGCCCAGGTGGGCAGTCCGACCTGGTTCGCTCGGTTCGGAGCACAGGTCACCACCGAGCCTTCGTTCCGCACGATCATCATCGAGCAGTCGCAGTCCTCGCCGTCACTGCGGCGAATCGTGGCCGGGCTCAACCGGTGCCTGCCCGACCTGCCCGCCGAAGTCCTCGCCGAGCGCAACGAGATGGCACGCCACCTGCTCGTCCAGGTGGTCGCCGATCGGGAACGCGCGCTCGCCGACGGCAGTCCCACCCCAAGAGCCAGCTGGCACGACACAGCGACAGGGCTGATCGACGCGCTCGTCGGACTCTGGCTGGCACCTGTCACTCCATCCGTCCACACAGGGGAAAAATCATGAACATCACTGTTGACCAAGACAAGTGCTGCGGCGCGGGGACCTGCGTTTTGCTGGCACCGGACGTGTTCGACCAGCGTGACGAGGACGGCATCGTCGTCCTGCTCGACGAGAAGCCGCCCGCGGAGCTGCACGACATCGTCCGCGAGGCCGCCAGCGTGTGCCCGGGGGTGGCGATCTCGCTGAGCGAGAACGCGTGACCACACCGGGCGAAGTGCTCGTCGTCGGAGCCTCGGCAGCGGGCCTGGCAACCGTGGAAGCCCTTCGTCGCAAGGGCTTCCAGGGGAGCGTGACTGTGCTCGGTGCCGAGTTGCGCATGCCGTACGACCGGCCTCCACTGTCCAAACAGGTCCTGTCCGGAACATGGGAGCCTGAGCGGGCCCAGCTCCGCCAGCCGGCGCATCTGTCCACACTGGATGCGGAGTTCGTTCTCGGCGAAGCGGCCGTGGGACTGGACGCCGCGGAACGTGCCGTCCACACGGTTTCCGGACGCGTGCTGACCGCGGAAGCCATCGTGGTGGCCACCGGATTGCGGCCTCGCACGCTTCCGGGTCAAGCTGGTATGGCAGGCGTCCACGTGCTGCGCACGCTTGACGACGCCTTGGCGCTGCGGGTCAATCTGTTGTCCTGCTCACGGGTTGTGGTCGTCGGTGATGGCGTGCTTGGCGCCGAGATCGCCGCGACCGCTTGCGAAATGGGCGTATCGGTCACCATGGCCGGCCCGCAGCCGGCGCCGTTGGCGATGCAGTTCGGTGACCTGGCCGCGGGCATGCTCGCGGAGTTGCACACTGAACGTGGGGTCGATCTCAAGCTGGGTGCCGCGGTCACCGGACTCGTTGAGCGGCACGGTAGGGTCGCCGGGGTGCAGCTGGACAACGGCGAAGTACTTCCGGCTGACGTCGTGGTGGTGGCGTTCGGCGCCGCGCCGGTGACCGGCTGGCTTGAGAACAGCGGGCTGGAGCTGGCCAACGGCGTAGTGTGCGACTCGCGATGCCGCGCCGCGGACGGTATCTACGCCGCCGGTGACGTCGCCCGCTGGCACCACGAAACACTGAACACGGTGCTACGCCTGGAAAACCGGACCAACGCCGTCGACCAGGCGGTTGCCGTCGCGGGCAACATCCTGGGCGAGGACCGGCCGTACACCCCGGTCCCGTACTTCTGGACCGACCAGTTCAACGCCAAGATCCACGTCCACGGCATGCTGTCCCCGGACGCCGATGTGACCATTGTGGACGGCGACGCGGCGGATCGTCGTTTTGTCGCCCAGTACCGCAAGGACGGCAAGGTTACCGGCGTGCTGGGCTGGAACATGCCCAAACAAGCGCGACAGCACCGGCAAGCGGTTGTCGATGCCTCGGTACTCGTGGGAGGAAAGTCATGACCCAGACGCCGGTGTTCCCGGCCGCGAGGGCGGCGGGCTGCCCGTTCGACCCACCGCCGGACATCCAGGCACTGCAGGAGAAAACCCCGCTCGCCCGCGTCAAGCTGTGGGATGACAGCACGCCCTGGCTGGTGACCCGCTATGCCGACCAGAAGGCGCTGCTGAGCGACTCCCGGGTGAGCGCCGACGTGACCCGCGACGGTTATCCGAGCCCGGCGCCGATCAAGAGCGCGTCCATCAGCTTCATCCTGATGGACGATCCCGAGCACGCCCGCCTGCGCCGGATGGTGACGGCACCGTTCATGATCAAGCGGGTGGCGGCCATGCGGCCGGCGATCCAGAAGATCGTGGACGACCTGATCGACGAGATGCTGGCCGGCCCGAAACCGGTGGACCTGGTTGAGGCGTTCGCCCTGCCAGTGCCCTCACTGGTGATCTGCGAACTGCTCGGCGTGCCCTACTCCGATCACGATTTCTTCCAGGACAACAGCAGCATCCTCATCAACCGCGACGCCGACCCGGACGACCGGGCGGCGGCGGCCGGCCGCCTGTTCGGATACCTGGACAAGCTGCTCGGCGAGAAGCTCGAGAATCCCGGTGACGACCTGCTCTCCGGTCTGACCGAGCGGGTCAAGAAGGGCGAACTCACCCGGCCGGAGGCCGCCCAGATGGGCGTCCTGATGCTGATCGCCGGGCACGAGACCACCGCGAACATGATCGCGCTCGGCACCCTGGCACTGCTGGAACATCCCGATCAGCTGGCCGCCCTGCGGGAGACGACCGACGATGGGTTGATCGCCAGCGCGGTCGAGGAACTGTTGCGCTACCTGCACATCACGCACAACGGCCGCCGTCGCGTCGCCACCGAGGACATCGAGATCGCCGGTCACACCATCCGGGCCGGTGAGGGGATCATCCTCGCCAACGACATCGCCAACCGGGATCCGGCCGCGTTCCCGGATCCCGACCGGCTCGACATCCACCGCAATGCCCGCCACCACGTGGCATTCGGCTTCGGCGTCCACCAATGCCTCGGCCAGCCCCTGGCCCGGCTGGAACTGCAGATCGTCTACGGCACGCTCTACCGCCGCATCCCGACTCTGCGACTGGCCGCGGACGTCAACGACATTCCGTTCAAGCACGACGGCTCGGTCTACGGGGTATACGAGCTCCCCGTGACCTGGTGACACGCTAACGGGGGCGATCCGCGTGCGCGCGGCCTTCTGCGGCACGCGGATCGCCATCGCTACGATTGCGCGGTGATCGGCTCGGCTGAGCGTGGACTGCTTCGGCAGGGGATGCGTTACGCCCTGGCGTTGCGTGTCGTTCTGGTGGCCCTGTCCAGCCTGGCTTCCCTTGTCCTGCTGTCGGCGCCGAACCAGGTGGTCACGGTCGGCGTCGTGCTCGGGCTCAATCTGTGGAACGCCTGCTACGTCTACCTTCGGTTGCATCGCACAGGCCGGTTCTGGCCCGTGCTTCTTGATGTCGCCGTGTTGTGTGGCGTCTGTCTGAGCCAGGTCTGGACGGTTACGTCTGATCCGCGAAGCGGTGGCACTTGGGTGCTCATCGCGATGGCGATCACCTTGATCACGTATCCGTGGCTGGTCGGTGGGTGGGCGCTGGCCGGGATCACCGTTCTCGTCGTGGCTGTGCATTACCTCGGGACGTGGCTGGCAGACCCGGGCGGCTGGCTGGTCAGCGAAGCGGTCGTGGTGTGGACGCTGGCCGAGGCCTTGTTGTCGTGGGGCCTCTATCGGTTCGTGCGACGCAGTGCCCGAGCGGCGGATCGCGCGGTCGAGCGCGAGGAGAAGCTCCGTCGTGAGGCCGCTGTGGCTACTGCGCGGCGTGCTGACGAGCGGGAATACCTGGCCGCGTTGCATGACACGGCGTCGGCCACGTTGCTGATGGTCGGAACTGGGGTGGTCCCCGGACGTGAGGGATGGCTCGCCGGTCAGGCCGCGCGGGATCTTCGTGAGATCGGTGGTGCCGACGCCGAACACACCGCCGAGGTGGATCTGCTTGAGCTGTTACACGAGGTCGCCGGGCACACCTCACTGCGGATCTCCTGGAACGTGGCGAAGTCCGTGCGATTACCCGCGGTGGACGCGGTATTGCTCAGCCGGGGCGTGCGCGAGGCGCTGACCAACATCGTCCGGCACGCTGACACCGACCAGGCCGAGATCCGCCTGCACTGCGGCAGTGACCAGGTCACAGTCGAGATTTCCGATGGTGGCAAGGGATTCGACCCCGGGCAGATCCCTGATCACCGCTACGGCGTGACTCGGTCGTTGGTGGAACGGATGACCCGCGCCGGAGGCAGTGCGGAGATCGTCAGCAGCCCCGGCATGGGCACCACTGTCCGGATGACCTGCCCGCTGCGGCGCCCAGAAGCGGATGACGGCGACGCGAAGATGATCGGCACCTCGTTCCAGCGGGGCCTGCGTTGGGGCGTCGTCGTGATGAGCCTGGCGATCCTGCTGTTCCTCGATCTGCAGCGGCTGCTGTCGAACCAGGCCACCGCCTATCGGGCTGTGTGGCCCCAGTACGTCACCTGGGGCGGTCTGCTCGCCGTGACCCTCGTTGTCGCCGTCGCAACATGGCGGAACAGGCCCCTTGGCAGGTGGCGGTGGGTACTGCTGGTGCTGGTGTTCGCGTTGTCCGTGCTGGGAACCGTGTCCATGCGGCCGGAATACCTGATCGGGCCCGCGCACTGGTCGGAAGGCGACGCCGGCTGGCAGGTAGTGCTGCTCATGATGGACACCAGGGTGGGCCTGTTCGCCGTCGTCCTCGCGGCTCAGTACCTGATGACGTTCGGGATGGCCGCGTTCGCGGGGCAGGCAGCCTTGTCGGTCGCGGGCGTGGTGAACGCGACTTGGGCCGTGCTCACCTATCAGCTGGCGATCGCCATGATCGCGGCCGTCCTGCGCGGGCTCGCGGTCAGTTCCGCGAAGGTGGCGCGTGCCGAGGAACAATTACGCACCGCGGAAGCGGTTGCCCAGCAACTTCACCAGGACCGTAAGCAGCGGTACGCCGCATTGGCGGAGACAGCGGTACCGCTGTTGCAGGGCTTGGCCTCGGGCGAACTGGACCCGGCGGAGGAATCGGTACAACGTTCGTGTGCGGTGGAAGCGGCCAGGATGCGACGCCTCTTCGCGGAAAGCACGGCAGTGGCCGACCCGTTGCTGCACGAACTGCGGGCGTGTATCGAGACAGCCGAACGACTTGGCGTACCCGTCGCGTTCGCCGAGCGCGGCACCCGGCCCAAGCTCCCGGCCCACGTCCGCAGGCGGCTGACCGAGCCCACCATCGCGGTCCTGGCCGGAGCACGGGGCAAAGCCCGGGTGACCGTCACCGGCACCGAGCAGAACGTCACGGTCAGCGTCCTGGCCGCGTGCGCACCAGTCGCGTCCATTCCGGACGGTGACGGAGTCAGCATCTCCACAGTGCGCAACGGAGACCGCTGGTGGATCCAGGCGACCTGGGGCGAGGACTGACGTTCAGTGGTCGGTGACTTTGCCGTTCGCCACTTCGATGTGGCGGTTGGTCGACACGGCGTCGAGCATGCGGCGGTCGTGGGTTACCAGGAGCAGAGTCCCGTTGTAGGTCGCCAACGCGGATTCCAGCTGTTCGATCGCGGGCAGGTCCAGGTGGTTGGTGGGCTCGTCCAGCACGAGCAGGTTCACGCCCTTGGCCTGCAACAAGGCCAACGCCGCCCGGGTCCGTTCGCCAGGGGAGAGGGTTCGTGTGGGGCGGGTCACGTGCGCTGCCTTCAGGCCGAACTTCGCCAGCAGCGTCCGGACGTCGGCCGGGGCCCAGTCGGGGATGGCCGCGTTGAAGGCGTCCAGGAGCAGGTCGTCGCCGTCGAACAGGCCGCGTGCCTGGTCGACCTCGCCGACGACGACTCCCGGGCCGAGGGTGCTGGTCCCGGCGTCGAGCTGGGCGCGGCCGAGCAGGGTGGCCAGCAGTGTCGACTTGCCTGAGCCGTTGGCGCCGGTGATCGCGACCCGGTCGGCCCAGTCGATCTGCAGGTTCACCGGGCCCAGGGTGAACGAGCCACGGCGCACGACGGCGTGGTGCAAGGTGGCGACGACCGCGCCCGCCCGGGGTGCGGCGGCGATCGTCATCCGCAGTTCCCATTCCTTGCGCGGCTCTTCGACCACGTCGAGCCGTTCGATCAGCCGCTCGGTCTGGCGGACCTTGGAAGCCTGCTTTTCGGTGGCCTCGCTGCGGAACTTGCGGCCGATCTTGTCGTTGTCAGTCGCTTTGCGCCGGGCGTTTTTCACGCCTTTGTCCATCCAGGACCGCTGTGAATTCGCACGCGCCTCCAACGAAGCCACTGTGTTGGCATATTCGTCGTACTGCTGGCGCGCGTGCCGCCGGGCGACCTCCCGTTCAGCCAGGTAGGCCGTGTATCCACCACCGTAACTGCGGATCTGCTGTTGGGCGAGGTCCAGCTCGACGACCCTGGTGACGGTCCGGGTGAGGAATTCCCTGTCGTGGCTGACCAGGACTGTGCCCGCGCGCAGTTCGGTGACGAACTTCTCCAGCCGTTCCAGGCCGTCCAGGTCAAGATCGTTGGTCGGCTCGTCGAGCAGGAAGATGTCGTAACGGCTCAGCAGCAACGAAGCCATCCCGACTCGCGCCGCCTGCCCGCCGGACAACGCGGTCATCGGCTGGTCCAGGCTCACCGCCAGACCGAGCTCCACGACCACGTCCTCGGTGCGTTCCTCCAGGTCCGCGCCGCCGAGCGCCAGCCAGCGCTCCAAACTGTCGGCGTACACGTCGTCCGCGCCCGGCTTGTCACTGCCCAGTGCCTCCGCGGCCGCGTCCATCAGGCTCTGGGCCTGCGCGACTCCCGTCCGCCGGGCCAGGAACGCCCGCACAGTCTCCCCTGGGCGGCGTTCCGGCTCCTGCGGCAGGTGCCCGACGTTCGCCGACGCCGGACTGAGCCGGATCGAGCCCTGCTCAGCCGGGACCAACCCGGCCAGCGTGCGCAGCAGCGTCGACTTGCCGGCGCCGTTGACCCCCACCAGCCCGACCACGTCGCCCGGTGCGACCACCAGGTCGAGCCCGGAGAACAGAACACGATCGCCGTGGCCGGCGGCAAGATCCTTGGCAACAAGTGTGGCGCCCATCAGGCACGATTATGCCTGCTGGGCCCCGGTGCCCGGCGCGAGGCACCCGGAAGGCGGCACTTCGGGCGAACCGAAAACATGTGTCACCCCTTTGGGTGCACCGGAGTTGGCGGTCGTAACGACAGTCGCGGAAATGTCGAACGATGACGTGAAGGCGATCCTCCGGTGCGATTGGCAGGTATTCTTTTGCGAAACCCCATCAAGGGATCGATTGTTGTCGTATTTGCCGCCATGGCCGCGGCGGGCTGTGGTCGAAGTGCGGTTCCGGCCAGTACGACAGTTCCGGCGTCGGGGTCTGCCGCCGAGACTGTCGAGAGCACATCCGTCCGGCAGGTGACGCCGGATCCCGAGCCGGTGGCGCCCACAGCCGAGTCGTCCCGGCTGTGGGCGATGCCGAACCTGGTGGGCAGCAACCTGCAGAAAGCGCAGGACCAGATTCAGAAACTGACCGGCAATCCGGTTTTTATCACCCGTTCGCACGACGCCACCGGCAAGAAACGCAACCAGGTGGTCGATTCCCACTGGAAAGTCTGCTCGCAGAACATCGCGCCCGGCAGCCAGATCAGCACGCAGTCGAATATCGACTTCGGCGCGGTGAAGAACGAGGAAACCTGCCCTTGAGTCACCCCGTACGGCAGACCGTCCCATTCAGGGTGAACGCGGCAGGCAGGATGTTCGGGCCGGAGTAGCCGCCGACAAAACCGGCGTTGACGGTCGCGTTCGGCTCGATCGTGCGGTTGCCGTCGGCGTTGACGACCTTGACCCCGGTGGCGGACTGGGTCCACGTGCCGTTCCAGCCACTGGACACCTGCTGAAGGCCGGTGGGCCAGGTGAAGTCCAGTGTCCAGCCGGTGATCGGCGCGGTGCCGGTGTTGGTGATGTCGATGCCGCCGACAAAACCGCTGCCCCAGTCGGTCACAGTGGACAGACGGACCGTGCACGTGCTGTTCGCCGGGCTCCCGGTGGTGATTGTCAGCGGGGGAGAGGCCCAGGACACGGCGCCGCTCACATCGCGTGCCACCACGTTGACGGTGTATCTGCTGCCAGGCGTGAGGTTTCCGACGGTGAGCGACGTGCCCGGCGTCTCGCCCCACTGCTCGCTGATGGTGCCGAGCTGGCGGTACACCTCGTATTTGGCGATGGCCCGGTTGCCCGGTGTGGCCGCGGGCCAGGTGATGGTCGCCGTCCGGTCGGTGACTGCGCTCGTGGCCGGCTGGCCGGGCATTCCTGGCAGGCCAACGGGAACAGCGGCCGGGTGCAGCACAAGCGTGGTCAACGAGTAAGGCGGCAGCGTCTGGCTTGTCGGAGTGCCGCCTGTTGTGCTTGCGATCGTCGTTGCGCCATTGGTGAATGTGTGCACCTGGGGCGCGGACGCGGCGGGTGAGTATCCGGCGTAGTCGATGGTGACCGTGCGGGCATTGTCCGGGTCCTTGTTGACCAGCAGGACGGCCAGATCTCCGTTCGGCCTACGCGCGGCATGGGCGCCGACCAGAGGTTCGTTGGTACCGGCCCGGATGAACTGATCGCCGGGACGCGCGAACATACTCAGCATCTTCACGGCATGGTAGGGCGCGAAGGGTGTGTTCAACGCCGGTTCGCAAGTGCCGTCCGGCAAACAGCCCGCGGACGACAGCAGGCCGAAGTCGTCGAAGTCCGGATAACCGGCGACGGTGGAGGCTTTGGTCGGTCCGTTGTGGACGTTCCACCAGTCGACGGTGAAGACACCGTTCTCCAGCAGCGCGGTGTACGCCTCAGCCGCGAACAGGGCGCCCGGCTGGGTGTTGCGGCCGACCGAGGTGTTCAGTTCGGTCATCGCGACGCCGATCCGGTCGGCGTTCGGTCCGGCGTACTGGGTGATCTGCTTGCGTACCAGGTACATCATGTCGGCGACCTGGTCGGGTTTGGCGAAGGTCTCCGGTGCCGACGACCCGCCGGGATACCAGTGCACGATGGCGAAGTCCATGTACGGCCCGGCGATCGACAGCACAGTCTGGTTCCAGGCCGCCGGATCGCCCGCGGCGACGACGGCGTCCGGCCAGTTCGCGGGCGTGGTCAGCACGGCGCCGACCTTGATGGCCGGATCGACGGCCTTCATCGCCTTGATGAAGGCCACGGCCTCGGTGGCGTACCCGGTCGGGCTCTTGTCGGGGTGGTTGTCGGCTTCCCAAGCGGAGCCGTAGTGCCCGTTGCCGTACAGCTCGTTGCCGATTTCCCAGTATTTCGCGCCGTATCCCTTGGTGATGTTGGCGTAACGCACCCAGTCGGCGGCCTCTTGCGGCGAGCCGGTGCCATAGTTGGCGATGATCATCGGCTGCGCTCCGGCACGCCGTACGCCGCCCATGAAGGTGTCGAAGTCGGTGTTGGGCGCGACGTACCCGCCCGGTGCCGTGTGGTCTTTCCAGTGGTAGATGTCGCCGTAGGAACCGCCTGGGTAGCGCATCATCTTCACCCCGGCGCCGCTCATCAGGTCCGACACCGCGTCGGTCCCGAGCTGGCTGTCCCAGATCGCGTGGTTCACGCCGAGCCCGGTCTCCGGCATGGTGGCCAGCCCCGCCCGGGCGTTCACCGTGACGGTCACATCTGCCGCCGCCATGGCGGTGTTCGTCGCCGCGGGCAGCGTGCTGACCAGCAGAAACGCAGCGGCCGTCAAGACGGCACGGCGGACAGATCGAGCTCTCATGAAAGACCACGTCCTCATCCGTCGGGGGGACGAGCGAGCGGGACGCCAGATTCTGGGAGCGCTCCCAGAATCTGAGCCAACCATCGACCGGCCCGGAAGTCAAGACCCGGTAGATCGTCTACAAAGGACGATTGTTGAGCGTGCGGCTGATGCCCCGGGCTGACGTCTTGACGAGGGGAGCCAACGCGGAGGGCTGGGCGCTGTCGGCCCGCACGACGAGCGACACTGCCGCGACGACATCGCCACGAGGGCCGAGGATGGGCGCTGCCACCGAGAGCGCGTCGACGGTGACCTGGCCGTCGCTGACGGCGTATCCGTCGCGTCGGGTGGCGGCCAGCATCTGGCGTAGCCGGACAGGGCTGGTGACGGTTTTCGGGCTGTAGCCGTGCAACGGTGTGGTGAGGATTTCTTCCTGTATCTCAGCCGGCGCGTGTGCCAGCAGGACAAGGCCGACGCCGGTGGCGTGCAGTGCGAAACGTCCGCCGACGCGGGTCAGGACCGGGACGGCGTTGCGGCCGGCGATGCGTTCGACATAGACGACTTCGAGTCCTTCACGGACGGCCAGCTGCACGTTCTCGTGGGTGACCTCGTAGAGGTCCTCCAGGAACGGCATGGCGGCCTCGCGCAGGCCCAGTCCGCGAGGTGCGAGGGAGGCGACTTCCCACAGGCGCAGTCCGATGTGGAACCGGCCGTCCGGGTTTCGTTCCAACGCACCCCACTGGACGAGTTCCATGGCCCGCCGGTGCGCCGTGGGCAGCGTCAGCCCGGCGATCCGGGCGAGTTCGCTGAGGGTGAGTTCCGGCGATTCCGAGGAGAAGGCGGCCAGCAGCGCGAGCACCTTGCTGGTGACCGAGCGGCCGCCTACAGCTCCAGGACCAGCCTGGGCCCCTGAGACCGGGACACGCAGATCATCATCGTGTCGCATGCCGCCCTCTCCTCCTCGGTGAGCAGGGAATCCCGGTGGTCAGGAGTCCCGTCGAGAACCACGGCCTCGCAGGTGCCGCACGTTCCCTCCCGGCAGGACGAGAGTACGGCTATCCCGGCCTCCTCGATGGTCTCCAAGATCGATTTTCCGGCGGGGATCCGCAAGGTGCGGCCCGACTGGGTGAGCTCGACCTCGAAGGCGGTGCGTTCGCCGGTGTCGGCGACCGGCGTGAACCGTTCGACGTGCAGGTGCTCCCGCGGCCAGAGCTGCTCGACGGCGGTGAGCAGCGGTTCCGGCCCGCAGCAGTAGACCGGGGTGCCGGGCTCGGCGTCCTTGAGGAAGGAGGGCAGATCCAGCAGGCCGGTCTCGTCCTGCGGACAGATGATCACCCGGTCGCCGTAACTGTCACGCAGTTGCTCGGCGAAGGCCATGGCGGTCCTCGTGCGGCCGCCGTACAACAGCTGCCATTCCACGCCACGTTCGTGCGCGGCGGCGAGCATGGGGACAAGGGGAGTGATGCCGATGCCACCGGCGATGAACCGGTAGCGCGGAACGTCGACCAACGGGAAGTTGTTGCGCGGACCGCGAATCCGGACCGAGTCACCGTCGGCGAACTGCTCGTGTACGTACCGGGAGCCCCCGCGGCTGTTGGGTTCGTTGAGGACGGCGACATGCATCGCCGAGCGGTCGGCCGGGTCGCCGCACAGTGAGTACTGCCGGACCATGCCGTCGGGCAGGATCACGTCGATGTGCGCACCCGGTTCCCATGTGGGCAGTGGTTCACCGCCGGGGTGGCGCAGCGTCAGGCGGGCCACCCCGGCAGCGATGATCTCCTTGCGTTCCAGCAGGACATCGAACTCCGTCATTTCCGCCTACTCACGCGTTCGCGCTGACAGGGACACGCACAGGTGGTGCCGGGACGGCCTGGTGGCCGACCGGGTGGGCCAGCAGCCAGTCCCACAGCTGCACCGGGTCCTCGGACTCGTGCTCCGCGCCGCAATGGCAGACCCCGACCAGTACGTCCGTACCCAGCTTCCAGTGGATACGGTGCACAGAGGCGCCGCGGAGCATCGCGACCCGCTCGCTCATACCTGTGCCTCGGCCGGGGTGCCGGCGGCCATCTTGGCGAGAATGCGACGCGCCGCCAGGCCGCCGGTGTCGATGTTGATCGACAGCTCCTGGTAGCCCTCGGGCTCGGCCTGGATCACCTGTTCCAGGATGTCCAGCGCGGTGACGTCCTGCAGGACCACAGTCCGGTTGCTCTCCCGCAGGAAGTCCGACACCTCCTGGTCCTCAAGGGCGAAATCCCTTGCCACAGCCCAGAAGTCGTGCGTGCTGTGCTCGGTCTCCGGGGTGATGGCGTAGACCACCTCGACGTGGAAGCCGTCCGGGTCCGAACCGTCCTCATTGGGCAGCACGCCGACCGGGGCGACCCGGCTGTGCAGCAGGTACAGGCACGGCGGGTGGTACTCGATGTCCTGCCAGCGCACGATCCGGCCCTGGATGCCGGTCGAGTTGGCGTAGAACGGCGGGCACGCGGCGTCGGCCATGTGCCGGCTGACATAGATGATCTTCTTGTCCTCGTCGACCTCGGTCGTGATCGGAGTCCCGGCCACCTCGGGCGACCCGATGTAACCGCCATGCAGGTACGTCTCATGCGAGAGGTCCAGCAGGTTGTCCACCAGCAGTTCGTAGCGCGCGGCCAGCGGTTCCATCCCGCACACCGTGGTGTACGCCGGATCGGTCAGCCACGGCGCCCGCGGAATGAGCGACTCGTCTGCGCGGTCGCGGTCACCGATCCATACCCACACAAAGGAATCGCGTTCGACAACCGGGTAGGACGCGACTCGCGCGGTGCGAGGAATCCGTGTCTGGCCGGGGACGGACACACACGTGCCGGTGGTGTCGTAGGTGAAGCCGTGGTAACCGCAGACGATCGTGTCGCCTTCACGCCTGCTCTCCGACAACGGATAACGCCGGTGCACACAGCGATCGGCCAGCGCCACGACAGCACCCGCCTCGCTGCGGAAGAACACCAGGGGCTCACTCAGGATCGTCCGGGCGAACAGGTCCTGCCCGATCTCATGGCTGTATGCGGCGACATACCACTGGTTGCGTACGAACGTCATGATGCGGATGCCTCCGAGGTGGTGGGGAAAGGCTGCGCTGGGGAAAACGATCGGTCAGCGCGTACACCCGGAGAAAGGCTGTTTTCAACAGTTGAAAGACGACTTCGCTACTGGGCCAGCACGGAGATGCCGTCGAGAAGGCGGTCGAGCGCGAACTCGAACCGGCTGTCCAGATCGGGCGCGGTGAGGTCACCGGCGAGCGCGACGGTGTGCGGGAACTCCTCGGCATCAAGCGCGGCCATCCTGCTTCCCAGATCGTCCAAATAGGATCGTGCGGACTGTCCGGCGGCCACCGAGGCGGACAGCGGCGCCTGCTCACCGCCGACGAATCCCGAAATGAACGTTGTCAGCAAGAACAAGGCATACGAGGCATCACGGCCGGAAAATCCGGCGCCACGCAACACTCCAAGCATCGTTTCGACGCTGCGGAGCTGACCTGGCCCTGTGGAAAAACGCCCCAGCAGCAGCCGCGCCGAGTCGCGGTAGGCAAGCATGTGCCGCCGCATCGCGCGCATCATCGCGGCGAGGCTGCCGCGCCAGTCCTGGGGATCCACGTGCGTCGAGAGGTCGTACGCCGCGGCGATCGCGTCGGCGATGAGGTCGAGAAGCTCCTCCTTGTCACGCACGTGCCAGTACAGCGACGCGGCCCGCACGCCGATCCGATCGGCGACCCGGCTCATGGTGAGCCCGTCCAGCCCTTCGGCCTGCAGGGTGGCGAGCCCGGCGGCAACGATCACGTCGGCCTGCAGCTTCGGTTCGGCCGCCGGCGGGCGACCTCGGCGCGGAGGCATGCGACCCCTTGTCATCGTGGCTGGTGCGGTCGTAATCTAACGCGTGTAGATTAATCTAACGACATTAGATTTACTGTGGGGAGCAGTGATGGGTGCACCAGCCTGGTACGTCACCAGCGCGATCGGTCAGCTGGCGGCTCACGAGGACAAGATCGCCCTGGCATACCGTGGCGAGACTCGGACATACCGCGAGCTGTTGTCGGACGTCTACCGGACGGCACGAGCCTTGGAGCGCCAAGGCCTGGGCCGAGGTGACGGCATAGTGCTTGTTGCCGGAAACCGCCCTGAAGCGTTTGCCGTCCGGCTCGCGGCGTACCTGCTCGGGCTGCGCTTCACGTCAGTGATCCCAGACGCGGACAGCCTGCAGTACATCGTGGCCGACGCGCAGGCCAAGGCGACGATCACGGAGTCATCGCTCGACGGCCTGATGGACGCAGATGAGCATCCCTTGCAAGTGCGGGCTCAGGAGGGCGACATCGCCCGGATTCAGTACACCGGGGGCACAACAGGCCGGCCCAAAGGAGTCCCGAGCACCTACGCGCAACTGGGCGCGTCGACGCGTGCCTGGGCCGGTGCTTCGGCCGAAATGCCAGAAGGAATGCGGTTCCTGCTTGCCACGCCGTTCGCGCACGGTTCGGGCGATGCCGCGTTGAACATGCTGCGATTCGGTGCGACTGTGGAAATCCTGGACGGCTTCGACCCCGCGGAACTCGTGGCCGCCGTCGAACGGGCCACGGCGGCCATCACGTACCTGTATCCGTCGTGGCTGTATCGCTTGCTTGATCACGCGGACGCCGTCGGAGCGGACCTCAGTCCGTTGAAGTTCGTCAGCTACGGCAGTGCCCCGATTACTCCCACCCGGCTACGACAGGCACTGGCCCGGTTCGGGCCGAACCTCGTACAGACCTACGCGACTACCGAAGCGCCCGCCATCGCGATGTTGACCATGGCCGACCACGCGGCCGGGCTCACCGATCGCCCTGAACTGCTGAGCTCGGTCGGTCGTCCGCTTCCTGGTGTCACCGTCACGATCAAGCGCGAGGACGGCACAGTGGCGCCGACAGGTGAGGTCGGCGAGGTGTGCGTGCAAAGCCCCTCGGCGATGGCCGGTTACTGGAACGGCACTGCCCTGGGCGAGGTGCACACCGGTGACCTCGGCCGGGTCGATGCCGACGGTTACCTCTACCTGGTGGGCCGGTTGAAAGACATGATCATCGTCGATGGTCACAACCACTACGCCGGTCCGATCGAGGACGTGCTGACCAGGCATCCGGCGGTTCGCGAGGCAGCAGTCGTCGGCATTCCGGACGAGCGCACAGGCGAGGCCGTCCACGCTTTTGTCGTTCTCCGCTCGTCGTGCTCCATCGACGAGTTACATGCCAGTGCCGGGGCCGTTTCCATGACCATCAGCGTGGTCACCGAGCTTCCGATGACTCCGCTGGGCAAACCCGACAAGAACGCGCTTCGTCACCGCGCCAGCCAGGCGGTTTCCGGCGGCAGGGCCAGGCCTTGACGGCTGGCCTCGGTGATGGCGGTGCTGAACGCCGTGGCCGCTGGGGACAACGGCCGCTGCGGGATTCGGACAACGGCGATCCGGCGCTCGGCGCGGGGAGTTCCCAGCGGACGGTGTGCCAATCCGGCGAACTTGGTCAGGGGAAGCACCAGGCCCGGCACGGCCGACACACCCAGCCCGGCGGCGACCAGTCCCGCGACAGCGCTGATGTTGCGGGCCTCGATGGTGTTCCTGGGCTGGCTCCCGGACTCCGCGAACGCCAGATCGAGGTGCTGGCGGATGCTTGTCGTACGGTCGAAGGCGATGAACGCCTCACCGGCGAGATCCGCCCAAGCCACCTCGTCGGCCTGCTCGAAGGCGTGCCCCAGCGGGAAAACACAGCAGAACCGGTCGGTGGCCACCGCGGTGACGTCCAGATCGTCGATCGGGTCGGTGGCCGCCGAGACGACCGTGACCGCGAAGTCCACGACACCCGCCCGGACCCGGTCGAGTACCTCGGTCGCGAGCGCGTCCTCTATGGACAGCTCGACCTCGGGATGTGCTTTCTGGTAGACGGATACGACCGCAGGCAACAGGATCGCCGCCAGCGACGGCAGGGTGGCCACCCGGACCCGGCCGCGCTGACCGTCCAGGAAACCCGCGAAATGCCGGAGGTTCGCGTCGAAGGTCGCGAGCGTCGAGCGGGCGATCGCCACGAATTCACGCCCCTCGGCGGTGGGTTCGAGCCGCCGGGTGGTGCGTTTGAACAGCGCGACACCCAGCCTGCGCTCCACCTCCAGGACTGACCGGCTGAGCGACGACTGGGCGTGCAGCAGTGCCTCGGCCGCCGCGGTGAAGCTGCCGGCGTCGTGCACCGCGACGATCACCCGTAACTGCTGGACGGTCAGATCCATGCGCATGACTCATCAATCTATCGAATACTGATGCTTGATCGCGATAGCCATTCGCCGGAAGGTGGGGTGCACTCAAAGGAGGTCGACGATGCTCGCCGTGAGTGGCTTCATCACCATCGCGCTGTTCCTGGCGGCCGTGCTGTCCAAACGGGTCTCCGTGCTGATCGCGCTGACCGCGCTGCCGGTCGTGGTGGCGCTGGTGACCGGCTTCGGCGGCCGGCTGGGCCCGCTGATCGGCGACGGCCTGGTCAAAGTCGCCCCGGTGGCCATCATGATCACGTTCGCCGTCCTGTACTTCAGCCTGATGGTCGACGCGCGCCTGTTCGATCCCGCGGTGACGCGGGTGTTGCGCTGGGCCAAAGGCGATCCGCTCAAGATCACGGTCGGCACGGCGGTGCTCACGCTGCTGGTCGCGTTGGACGGCGACGGCGCCTCGACGTTCCTGATCACGGTTTCGGCGTTGCTGCCGATCTACCGCAAGCTGGGCATGCGCCCGCTGGTGCTCGCCGGGGTGGTCTGTCTTGGCGCGGGTGTGATGAACATGGTGCCGTGGGGCGGGCCGACCGCGCGGGCGATGGCGGCGCTGAAACTAGGCAGTTCCGACGTGTTCGTGCCCGCCATTCCCGCGATGGCGGCTGGAATCGTGTGGGTGCTCGTCGCGGCGTACCTGATTGGACGGTCCGAGCGCAAGCGGCTCGGAGTGGTGGAGCTGGAAGTCGCCGAGCCGGAGTCACGTACCCGGATCGAGAGCATCCGTTTCTGGTTCAACGTGGTGTTCACGCTCGCGCTCGTTGTGGTGCTGCTCGCGCAGCTGGCCAAGCTCGAGGTCGTCTTCGTTGTCGCGTTCGTCGTCGCGGTGATCGTCAACCGTCCGAAGTGGAGCCAGCAGCAGGAGTTGTTCGAACGGCACGGCAACAACGTCGTCCTGGTCACCACGATGATCTTCGCGGCCGGGGTGTTCACCGGGATCCTCGGTGGCACCGGCATGATCGGGGCGATGGCCCGCAGTCTGGCCGGCGTCATCCCGGACGGCGCGGGCGGGATCCTGCCGGTCGTGGTGGCGATCACGAGCATGCCGCTGAGTCTCGTGTTCACCCCGGACGCCTACTACTTCGGTGTGCTGCCAGTGCTCGCCGAGACGTCGGCGTCGTTCGGCGGAAGCGCGGCCGAGGTCGGCACCGCCGCGATCCTCGGCCAGATGACCACCGGATTCCCGTTGAGCCCGCTGACCGCGTCGACGTTCATCCTGGTCGGGATGAGCGGGGTCGAGCTCGGCGCGCACCAGCGGTTCATCTTCAAATGGGCGTTCGGCACGACCATCGTGATGACGGTCGTCGCGCTGGCCACAGGCGCGATCTCGTTCTAGTGCAGGGAGGAAAGAGTGCGGACCAGCAGGATCGGCTGTGGAGCGGGGTTCTCGGGCGACCGGATCGAGCCGGCCGAGGACTTACTGCGCCGCGGCGGGCTCGCCGATCTGGTGCTGGAGTGCCTGGGGGAACGCACGATCGCGCTCGCCCACCAGCGTCGGCTCGCCGATCCGGGCACCGGCTACGACCGCAGGCTGCCGTCCCGGTTCGAGCGTCTGCTGCCGCTGGCCGTTGACCACGGCGTGCGGGTTCTGACCAATATGGGCGCGGCAAATCCACTGGCTGCCGGTCGCGTCACCAGGGCGTTGCTGGATCGGATCGGCTCGTCGGCCAAGGTCGGGGTGGTCACCGGGGACGACGTGCTCGCCGAACTCGATCTGGACGCACTGGCTTGGGAAACCGGCCTCCCGTTGCGTGCGCACGGCGAGATCGTCTCGGCCAACGCGTACCTGGGCGCGGACGCGATCTGGCCGGTGCTGGAGGCGGACGCGGACGTCGTCATCACCGGGCGGGTCGCCGACCCCTCGCTGTTCCTCGCACCGCTCGCGCACCGGCTGGGCTGGGATCTCGACGATGCTCAGGCCGCCGCCGCGGGCACCCTCGTCGGGCACCTGCTGGAGTGCGCCGGGCAGCTCACCGGCGGCTACTTCGCAGATCCCGGCTACCAGGACGTACCCGGCCTGGCGGATCTTGGCTTTCCGTTCGCCGACGTGGCCGCGGACGGGTCGGCGGAACTCGGGAAGCTGCCCGATACCGGCGGTTTGCTGTCGCGTGCGACCGTGCGGGAGCAGTTGCTGTACGAGATCACCGATCCGGCCGCTTACCGGACGCCTGACGTGCTGCTCGACGTGCGTGGGGTCACTGTCGACGAGCATCCCGGGGGAGTGCGGGTCGCTGGTGCGCTCGGCAAACCGAGGCCGGACGAGCTCAAGGTGAGCGTCGGCTACCGGGCGGGGGAGAAGGTCGAGGCCGAGATCTCCTACGTGGGCCCGAACGCGGCTCGGCGTGCCGCGCTTGCCGGTGAGATCGTCAGCGCCCGGCTCGCCGGTGTGCCGATGCGTGCAGAGGTTCGCGGCGGCGAGACCGACTCCCGGCTCCGGGTGGCCGCGATCAGCCGGGACAGCGAGTTGCTCACGCGGGTCGGCGATGAGGTCGAATCGTTGTACACCAACGGTCCTGCCGGTGGCGGCGGGGTCAGGGTGCACATCGGTGAGGTGATCGGGATCGTTTCGGCGCTGATCCCCCGGGAGCGGGTGCGTCCCGCCGTCACGCTGTTGGAGGCCGGACATGCCGTTGCTCCATGAGATCGCCCACTGCCGGGCCGGGGACAAAGGGAATGTGGCCACGCTGTCAGTGTTTCCCTACGACGACCGGATGTATCCGTTGCTGCTGCGCGAGGTCACCGCACAACGAGTCCGTGAGCACTTGGCGGAGTTCGTTGCCGGAGACGTGATACGTCACGAACTGCCGAACCTGTCGGCGCTGCACTTCGTGTGCCACCAGGTGGTCGACGGTGGCGTGACGACATCGCTCGCGCTGGACACACACGGCAAATCGCTGAGCTCCCGGCTGCTTTCGTTGCCTATCGACGGGACTGGGCGAAAAGCCAGTCGATGACCACGTCGTTCTCGTAGGTCTGGGCCCACGCGAGGTGCGGGTTCACCGGCGTCGTCCCAGGCGAGTAGCTGGTGAACAGCACGTGGCTGCCCTTCGCCCGGGCTTCGCGCAGCAGTGCCCGCGACCGCGCCTCGAACTCCGCTTCCGGCAGGTTGTTGGCCCATTCGCCGCGGGTCACCTTCGCGCCGGCGGCCTCCAGGGCGTTCATCAGCGTCCACGTGCCCGGCTTGCCGAACCGGCCCTCCTTGTAGGGCACGACCTGGTCGTCGATCGAATGGTCCGCCCACAAGGGGATGTGGGTGATCTTGTCTATTGTGGATGGATCGCCCCAGCCCGCGGTCGGGATGGCCGCGGCGAACTTGCCGGGGTGCTTGGGCAGCAGGTTGAGGATGCCGCGGCCGCCGGACGACAGGCCGACAAGGTAGATCCGGTCGGTGTCGACGGGGTACTTCGCGATGAACGTGTCGATGAGTCCGACGGTGGCTGCCTGGACGCGTGCGTCGGTCCAGTCGGTGCCATCAGGCCCTTCCATCGGGCGCGGCAACGGAACCTGTGGCGCCAGCACGAACGCCGGGTGCCTGCGCTGACGGTCCGGTTTGGCGAACGTGACCGCGATCCGGTTGCCCGTCAGCTGGGTCATGTTGTTGTCGGCGACCTCGCCACCGCCGTGCAGCGTGATGACAAGCGGATACCGGCCGGGGCCGGTGGGCTCATACAACCGGAAGTCGATCTCGAAGCCGGTGGAATCGGTGAACGAGCCCGCGCAGAAGTCGTCGACCACGGGGTTGATCATGCCGTCGTTGCGGATCGCGAACGGGCTCGCGGGCAGCTCCGGCAGGTCTGTCACCTGCCGGATCGCATACGCCCGATCGAGCGGAAGCGGGTCGGCGCCCGCGGCACGGGCGTTGGCGTCACGCGGATCCAACTCGATGATCAGATACTCGCCCGGACGGCCGCGATCGGAAACCTCGGCCGCGGTGTTCGTATAGGCCCGGGTCACGGTCCGGGACGCGGTCTCCCGGTTGATGGTCGCGGCGACCTGGAAAGCCGACGACGGGATTTGCCCACCGCGCAAGTCGATGCGGTGGGCGTACCGGATGGCGACCGCGATCACGCGCCAGTTGTCGCTCGGCATCACCGCGGTGATGAGATCGGCTCGGACGACCCGGTTGCGGCCGGATCGCTCTTCTTGCGTCGCGGCAACGGTTACCGTGCCGGCAACCGGCGTGGCGACCGCTCCTGCGGCCAGGGAGAGCGCTGCGCGTCTGCTGATCCGGCTCATGAGCCCTCGTCTCGTCGTCGAGCGTGGTTCATCATGAGTGTGTCGGCGCGCGCTGTCCCCGGTCCACCATCAATGTCCGATGCATTGATGCGTCAGGAGCATTGATCAGGAGGCGAATCTGAGGACCGGCTTGATCGTGTCGCCGGACGTCACATCGCTTACCGCTTGGGCGATCTCCTCGAACTTGTAGTGCCTGATCAGTTTCCGGACCGGCAGCCGGCCGCGGGCGACGAGGCTGACCAGTTCCGGCACAAGAGTCTGGGTCTCCGCGTCGCCGAGCGTGAGCCCGGTGACGCGACGGCCGGACAGCATGAAGTTGACGTCGATCGGCACCTGTGTGCCGAACGCGGGAGCGCCGACGATCACAGCGGTGCCACGCGCGGCGAGGCTGGATATGGCCGCGCCCAGCACATCGACGTTTCCGGTGGTCTCGATGACGCCGTCGGCTCCGCGGTCGTGCGTCAACCGGCTGATCTCGCTCTGGAAGTCGGTGTCGCTGGTGTCGATCGTGTGCGTCGCGCCGAGTTCACGAGCGAGCGCCAACCGTGAGGCGACACGGTCGACGACGATGATTCGTCCCACAGGAGTCATCGCCGCGGCCATGACAGCGGACAGGCCGACTGCGCCCGCGCCGGTGATGAGCAGTGTGGAGCCCGGTCGTGGTTCGAGCACGTTCCACACCGCACCGACGCCCGTCACCACGCCGCAGCCGAGGGGCGCCAGATCCTCCAGCGGAGCGTCGGCGTCCACCCGGACAACACTTCGTTCGTCGGCGATGGCGTGCCGTGCGAAGCTGGACTGGCCGAAGAAATGGCCGCCGATGTTCTGCCCGTCGCGTGAGATGGGGGACGTGCCGTCCAGGCGTGCGCCGCCGATCAGGTTGGCAGGAACCCAGGTCTCGCAGTACGCGGGGTGTCCTTCGTGGCAGTTTTCGCAACGGCCGCAAGAGGTGTAGCTGAGCAGGACGTGATCGCCCGGCTGGACGCGGGTGACCGCGGCGCCGACCGCCTCGATGACGCCCGCGCCCTCATGGCCGAGGACGCCCGGCAGCGGGAAAGGTAAGCCGCCGCTGGCAATGGTCAGGTCGGTGTGGCATATCCCGGCCGCGACCATGCGGACGAGGACCTCGTCGGCGCGTGGTTCGGCCAGTTCGACCTCGGTCAGGGCGAATCCGGATCCGGCTGTCTCGACGACGGCCGCGGCAGTGGTTGTGGTCATGGCGCCTCAGTCCTCAGGCAAGGGAGATGACGACGGATTTGGTTCTGGTGTAGGCGTCGAGCGCCTCGGGGCCGTACTCGCGGCCGTGACCGGACTGCTTCACGCCGCCGAACGGGATCGCCGGGTCGAGCATCGCCCAGTCGTTCACCCAGACGATGCCTGCGTGCAGACGAGCGGCCACTCCGTGCGCGCGGGCGACATTCTCGGTCTGCAACCCTGCTGCGAGGCCGTATGGCGTGCTGTTGGCCAATGCGATGGCTTCTTCCTCGTCCCGGAACGACTGGACGGTCAGGACAGGTCCGAAGATTTCCTCTTGTATCACGCGAGAATCCGCGGGCAGGCCGGCGAGTACGGTGGGCTGCAGGTAGAAACCGGGCGAATCGAGCCGCTCGCCACCGGCGACCACCCTGGCGCCTTCGGCACGGGCGAGCGCGATGTACTCCTGCGCTTTGGCGAGGTGCCGTTCGCCGGCCATTGGACCGACCACTGTGGACTCGTCGAACGGGTCGCCGACGGGGACGCCGGGGACTGCCTGGGCGAGGATGCCGAGAACGGTGTCGTACAACGGTTCCGCGACCAGCAGGCGTGGGCCGGCCATGCAGAACTGGCCGGAGTTGAAGACGAACGCCTTGATCGTCGCGCCGATCGCTTTGTCGAGGTCGGCGTCCTCGAAGATGATGTGGGCGGCGTTGCCGCCGAGTTCGAGCGTGATCGGCTTGAGCGACTCGCCCGCGACCTGAGCGGCGTACCTGCCGACCTTGGTGGACCCGGTGAAGGCGATCTTGTCCACGCCGGGGTGGCGCAGCAGGGCGTCCCCGGCCACCGCGCCGCTGCCGGTCACCACGTTGATCACGCCTGCCGGGACGCCGGCCTCAGTGAGGATCTCGGCCATCAGCAGGGCGCTCAGCGGAGTGTCCTCGGCCGGTTTGTGCACAATCGCGTTGCCCGTCGCCAACGCCGGCGCGATCTTCGACGAGCTCAGGATGAGCGGGAAGTTGAATGGCGTGATCGCGCCGACCACACCAAGCGGCTCCCGCGCGGTATAGGCGTGCGAGGGAATCGGAATCTGACGCGTGGCCCCATCCAGCGACTGAGCCAAGGCCGAGTAGTACTCGTACTGCTCGGCGATGGTCTCCACATCCACTGCCCGGCACAGAGTCACGGGCTTGCCGACGTCCACACTCTCGGTCGCGACGAGCTCATCGGCCCGGCTGCGGATGAGATCGGCGACCCGGTGCAGAACACGAGCGCGTTCCCGGCCCGGAGTCCGAGCCCACGGCCCATCATCGAACGCGGCACGGGCGGCTGCGACGGCGTCATTCACATCGTCAGCCGTCGCCTCGGCGACAGTCGTCACCACATCGCCGGTGGACGGGTCGATCACGTCCCGGCGTTCCGCGCGTTCCCGCCACCGACCGGCTATGAACAGCCCGCCCGGGCCAAGCTCCGGTCTGACACGGTCATCCACAGTGGTCATGGCAGCTACCTCCGTTGGTGCGTGCGGCGGAGATTATCAGGATTCCTGTCAATTGACGAGACCCGTTTCCGGGGCCAGATCAAGTGGATCAACAGGCTTCCTGCCCTATAGTGCTGACCATGACCAACACCGACGCCGGGCGCCTGCTCAAGCAACGCCAGCAAGCCCGGCCGTCACTGCTCTACGCGATCAAGCAGGTCGAACTGGTGGTCCGCGCCCACCTCGACGACCTACTCAAACCTTCCGGCGTCACCGCGCTGCAATACACCGCCTTGACCGTGCTGCAGCGTCGCGAAGGACTCTCCTCGGCCGAGCTCGCCCGTAACTCCTTCGTCACGCCTCAGGCGATGGCCGATCTCGTTATGTCCCTGGAACGGCGTGGGCTGATCACTCGCGAACGCGATCCTGCCAACCGTCGGCGGCTGCTTCTTGGCCTGACCACTGCCGGTTACGACTTGCTGGCTTCTCATGAGCCGGCGATCCGGGCCTTGGAGGAGCAGATGCTGGGGGATCTGGATCTTGGTGAGCGGGAGGCTTTCGCCGACTTTCTCAATCGGTGTCGCGCTGCGCTGGCTGTTGAACCTCCTCAGTAGGGTGCTTCTCTCCCCCTGTGAGTGCGGCTCCTTTTCTTCTGAGAGATATGCCCTGCCGGGCGGGCAAACCTCCCTCAGATGAGGACACTCAGAGCGGATTTCTGTTGCGCTGGCGCGTTTTTCTCTTCTATGGCTCGGTAACCGGGGCCGGGTTCGCGACCGGGGGCGCTAACCGGGCCCGCCAGGAGCTTCTTCCCGCCGACCGGCGCTCTTTCCCAGCCGGAGCGCTGACCGGCCTCGCTAGACTCCTGACTCGGTAACCGTCTCATCTGTCGGGGAGACCCTGGCCAGGGCTTCTTCTGGCGCCCAATGTGGACAACTTGCGCTGTTCGATCCTGGGCGCGCGAAAACTGCCGGACCTCATCGGTAGGCTGGATATCGGGGGGCCGAGGGGCGCCGTCAGTTTGTCTACTGGGTTGGGGCGAACCATGTTGTGAGGGCTTCTTGGAGACCTTCGCCGCCTGCCCATGCTACGACTCCGTCTGGTCGGATGAGGAGGGATGGGAGGTCTTGATCTGTTTTGCCTTGGATGACATGTACCCGGTCTGTGGGGAAGTCCACATCGGATGGCAGTCCGCCCTGATCGATCAGCAGGCCCTTGCCGTCGGTCATGTGCTTGTCCAAGGCCAGGTCTGGGGCGCTGCGGCCGATGAGGGGGTGGTTGCCTGGGAGCTTGTAGCGCTGCCAGACACCGGAGATCATTCTGGCGAAGTAGGTTGTGCCTGTTGTTGTTTCGGTTAGTTCGGTGACTATGGCGCGTAGTGCTCTGGCGTGGGAGTCGGGGCGCATCAGGGCTATTTGGGCGCGGGTCCAGTCCAGTACCCATGCGCCGATTGGGTGGCGCTCCGTTGTGTATGTGTCCAGCAGGGTTTCTGTGCCCCAGCCGTTGATTTTCGCCGCCAGTTTCCAGCCGAGGTTGACCGCGTCGCCGATGCCCAGGTTCAGGCCCTGGCCGCCGAAGGGGGAGTGGACGTGGGCGGCGTCCCCGGCCAGCAGCACGCGGCCGAGGCGGTACGTGCTCGCTTGGCGGGCGTTGTCGGTGAAGCGGGTCGCCGACTTCACCGCCGTCACCCGGACGTCCACACCGGACACTGCGCGGAGGCTCTTTTCCAGTTCTTCCGCCGTTATCGGGGTGTCTCGGTCGGCGGGCGGGCCGTCGAACTCGACGGTCAGGATTCGGCCGGGGGTGGGGCCGTGGGCGTAGATTCCAGTCGGCGTTGTCGTCCAGCCGCGGCTTAGGGCTTCCGCGCCTTCCATTTCCACGATTGCCTGGTGGCCGGTGATCTCAGGCGGTGTTCCGGGGAATTCGAAGCCGGCCAGTTTGCGGACCAGGCTTCGGCCGCCGTCGCAGCCGACCAGCCAGCCCGCGGTGAGCTTCTCGCTGTCTGTGTGCACGGTGACGCCGTCTTCTGAGGTGTCGAAACCTGTCAACTCGGTGCCGCGCCGCACTTGCACGCCCAGTTCGGCGGCACAGTCGATCAGGATCGCCTCGATCTGCTGCTGGTTGACGAACCCGATCTCGCCGGCTGGGCCACGGCCCTGGAAGTCCGGGCCGCTCTGGTCGAACAGGTCGCCCGACAGCCAGATCGCCGCGAAGTGCCCGGCGAACTTCGGCGGGGGCTTGGCCGCTCCGCCCTTCAGGAAGGCCCGGAACACGCCCATGTTCTGTTCCTGGGCGGCGGCGAGCCTCGGCAGCAGGCCCCGGCGGTGGAACGCCTCGGCGGTGGGAACGTTGATCGCTCCGGCCTTGATCGTCGGATCCGGCTCGGCGAGCCGCTCCAGCACGGCCACGTTCACCCCTTGTAACCGCAGCTCACAGGCCAGCATCAGACCGGTCGGCCCGGCTCCGGCGATGATCACGTCGTAGTCCATGACTAAAACTGTACCCGACTCAAAATTATGTCGGGTATATTTTCTTCGTGACGTCCTTGCGGGAGCGGAAGAAGGCCGAGACCAGGCAGCGCATTGCCGACATGGGCACGCTGCTGTTCGTGACGCGTGGGTTCGACAACGTGACGATCGCCGAGGTCGCCGAGGCCGCGGGCGTCTCGAAGGTGACCGTCTTCAACTACTTCTCCCGCAAGGAGGACATCTTCTTCGACCGCTACCCGCAGGCCGCCGAGCTGCTGACCACCGCGATCCGCGACCGCGCCGAAGGGCAGACGCCGGTGGAGGCGTTGCGCCGCCTGTTCGTCAGCCTCGCCGAACAGCATCACCCGCTCGGTGGGTTCGAAGATCGGTACCTGGTGTTCTGGCAGACGGTGCTCAACTCGCCCGCGCTACGCGCCCGTGCCCGCGAAGCGACCGACGAACTGCAGGAGCATCTCGCCGGCCTGCTCACGGGTATCGACCCCGACCCGAAGCTGACCGCCGCGCTGGTCATGGCGGCTTTCCGGAGCGTCTACACCGCCACCATCAGCCGGATGTTCGCCGGGAGCAGCGCGGCCGAGGTCACCCCGGATCACATCGAAGCGGTCGATCATGTCTTCGACCGGCTCGCTTCCGGGATAGCGTGAGCGCGTGGAGATATTCGACGACCTGCAGGCGGAATACGATCGCCTGGACGGCATCTTCGCCACGCTGACCGACGAGCAGTGGGCCAGCCCCTCTGCGGCTGCGGGCTGGAGCGTGGTCGATGTGGTCCTGCACCTCGCTCAATCCGAGGAAACCGTGTCCGCGACCATTGCCCGAACCCCCGTCATGCCTGGTCGGCTCGCCGCGGACCGCGAAGGCCTGAGCGTCGACGAAGCCATGGACCGCTGGGTGGCTGCCGAGCGCGCTGGGCCCGATGTTGTCTACCCCCGGTGGCAGGCCGCGCGGCACAAGTCCATGGAGGCCCTGCGCTCAGCCGACCCGGACAAAGCATCCGCTTGGGCCTCCGCCCCACTGCGCCCCGCCACCATGGCCACCACGCGCCTCGCCGAACACTGGGCCCACGCCCTCGACATCACCGAACCACTCGGCATCCCTTACCCGGATACCGCGCGCCTGCGGCACATCGCCCGGCTCGGCTATCGGACCTTGCCGTACGCCTTCGAGATCGCCGGTCTGCAGGCAGGGCCGGTCCGTGCCGAGCTGACGGGCCCTGCCGGTGAGAGCTGGCAGTTCGGACCTGAGGATGCCGAGTCGGTGATCACCGGGTCCGTTGGCGCGTTCTGCCGCGTGGGCGCGCAGCGGCTCGCGCCTGAGGACTCCGGTTTGACCGCGACCGGTCCGTATGGCTTCGCGGCGTTGCGGGTACTCCGCAACTACGCCGCCTAGCCGAGTTTGTCGGAAGTGGACAGTTCGAAAACGGTTTCCTGGTGGTATGTTTCGCCTGGACGCAGTGTTGTGGTGGGGAAGTCCGGACGGTTGGGGGAGTCCGGGAAATGCTGCGCTTCCAGGGCAAAACCCGCGCCGCGGTGGTAGGGGTGGCCGAGGAAGTTGCCCGAGTAGAACTGCAGGCCGGGTTCGGTTGTCCACATTGTCAGCAGGCGGCCGGAGATCGGCTCATACGCCTGTGCTGCAAGGGAAAGCGAGGAGCTCGCTCGGTCCAGTACCCAGTTGTGGTCGTAACCGTGCCCGATTTCCAGCTGGGGATGGGAATCGTCGATGCGGGCACCGATTTCGGTGGCCTGACGGAAATCGAACGGGGTGCCGTCGACCGGAATGGGGTCTCCGACCGGGATCAGGGTCTCGTCGGTGGGACAGAACCTGCCGGCGTTGAGCATCAGGGTGTGGCCGTGGATGTCGCCGGAGCCCTCGCCGGCCAGGTTCCAGTAGGTGTGGTTGGTCAGGTTGACGACTGTGGGCGCGTCGGTGGTGGCGCGGTAGGTGATGCTCAGCTGGTTGGGCCCGGCCAAGCGGTAGGTCACCTCGGTGGTCAGGGTTCCGGGGTAACCCTGGTCGCCGTCCGGGCTCACCAGCGTGAGCCGCACGCCGTCGTCCACTTCGGTTGCCGACCACACCTTTGTGTCGAACCCGGCAGGCCCGCCGTGCAGGCTGTTCTTGCCGTTGTTGATGGGAACCTGGTGGACGGTTCCGTCGAGGGTGAACGTGCCGCGGGCGATCCTGTTGGCGTAACGGCCGATCAGCGCGCCGAGGAAGACCCGGTCCGCGCCGGGCTGGTTGTTGGCAACGTAGTGCTCGAGTGCAGGGAACCCGAGCACTACGTTGCCAGGCTTGCCCTGGCGGTCGGGCGCATCCAGGGACTGGATCACGCCGCCGTAGTCGAGCAAGCGCACGGTAAGGCCACCGGGCCAGGCGAGGGTGTATCTGTGCACGTCGGTGTCACCGACCCGGCCGAAGAGCTCCCGCGTGAGTCCGGGCGCGGATCGGGACATCGAACGTACTCCTTGTCTCAGAGGTAACGCGTGCTGCCGCAGGACCCGGTCCGGATCCGTTGGGGACGAACACTTTCCAAGGTCGGCACGACCGGAGCCAGTGACCCGTCACGGTTGAAGGTCAGCTTGTCGATCGTGGTCTCGCGGTTCATGCCGTCCCCGTTGGGGATGGCGAAACGGTGATACGCGATGTACCAGTCGTCGGTGCCAGGCACCCGCAGCATCGAACTGTGGCCGGTGGCTTTGACGCCGAGTTTGGTGTCCTTGCTCAGGATCAGGCCGCGGTTGGTGAACGGACCGGTCGGGCTGGTCCCCGTGGCGTACCCGACGCGATAGTTCTCGCTGCGGGTGTCGTCGATCGAGTAGCTCAGGTAGTAGGTGCCACGCCGTTCCACCATGAACAGGCCCTCACGGAAGTCGGCCAGGCCGTTGATCTTGGTGATCTTGGCCGGGTCGTAGGAGACCATGTCGTTGTTCAGCGGCACGACATAGGCGTTTCCGTTGCCCCAGTACAGGTACGGCTGTCCGGAGCGGTCGATGAACACAGCCGGGTCGATCGCCTGGCCGCCGTCGTTGCCGGGGTTCTTGGCGATCAGCGGCTTGCCGGAGTCGACGAACGGGCCGGTCGGCGAGTTGCCCACCGCGACGCCGATCTTGCCCTCGGCACAGAAGTAGAAGTAGTACTTGCCGTTGCGCTCGGCGATCGTCGGCGCCCAGGCGTTCTTGTCGGCCCAGCTCACGCCGGGACCGAGGTCGAGGATGACACCCTGGTCGGTCCAGTCGACGAGGTTCTTCGACGACCACGCCGAGAACTTGGTGCCGCTCCAGCCCGGGAAACCGTCGGTGGTCGGGTACATGTAGTACGTGTCACCGAACGCGATGATGTTCGGGTCGGCGTTCAGTCCTGAAAGGACCGGGCTGCGCACCTCGTGTGCCTCGACTGTCCACTCGCGACGAGTGCTGTCCGGACCGGTCACAGTGTACTTCTGCGGCTTGGTCAGGTTCACCGTCCGGCCGCTGTCCGGCTTGATGGTCGCACCCGGGGCCAGGCCGAACTTCGGCGCGAGCCGGCGCAGATCGGTGCCCGGCTTGACAGGCAGCACCACGGTGCCCGCCCCGGAGTCGATCACGGCCGGGGTCTTGAGGGAGTCCAGTTCCACCGACCGGATCACCGTGCCGTTCGACGGCAGCGCCGCGACCTCGGACCCGGTGAGCGCCCTGTTGTAGAGCCGGACGTCCTTCATCTTGCCGGTGAGGTACCTGTCCCCGGCATAGACCGAGCGGCCCAGGTAGTTCGCCGCGGTCACGCCACCGCCGATGTCCGACGGCTTGATCGTTGCGTTGTTGTTGCGCCCGACCTCGATGCCGTCCAGGTACAGCACGGCCACACCGTTGCCCACCGTCAGGGTCACGTTCTTCCAGAGCCCCTGTGGCAGCCCGCCAGTGGCCGCGGCCTGCTGCTCGGTGCTCCAGTTACCGCTTGCGATCGCCCCGCGGAAGCCGCCCGACGAGGTGCCTGTGGCGAACAGGTAACCGTTTCCCCAGCCATTCGGTGCGGTGTTGCCCAAACCGTAGAGGAAGTAAGGCGTTGGCTGGTTCGGGTCGACCAGGACGTCGATGGACATCGTCGCCGCGTTCGCGCCGGTCAGCATGTTGTTCGGCAGCTGCACGTGGCCGTTCTTGCCGCCGAAGGACAGCGAACCGTCGGCCCAGCTCACGTCACCGGCCAGCACGCCGTCGTAGCCGTGACCGGTCGCGTCGGCCGCCACCAGGCCGGACTTGGCGTTGAGCGGCCAGTGCGCGACAAGACCCTTCTGGTCGGCCTTGACCGGCGCGGGCGGCGCGGTCAGCCGGTTCAGCTCGGCCTGGGTGAGCGGGAGAACCGTGCCGTGGCGCGGGGACGCGGGCAGGTGCGCACCGGTGGACATGGTCCACTTGCCGGAGGCGAGGTCAGTGGTCTCGAACGGGACGTAGCCGCGGCCGCCGTACTCGTCGATGAACAGGTACCACTTGTTCTCGGTGTTGGACTTGAACCCGGTCGGGCCCTCACCCGCGGACAGGCCGGGGCTGGTCGGGGTGGCCTTGCCGATGCACTCGGCGACGAATGCGTAGTTCGGGTCCAGCAGGTCCGTGGCCTTCTGCTCCAGGATGTACTTGCTGCAGGGCGAGGAGGAGCTGTTGTTGCGCTCGTCCTTGGTGAACCGGTAGTAGGTGCCCTTGTCCTCGATGACCGTGGAGTCGATCACCGAGTAACCCGGGTCGATCCACACCTTGGGCGCGCTGAAGGTGACGAAGTCCCGGGTGGTGGCGTACATCATCCGGTTGTAGCTGTCACCGGTGTGGCCGGGGTCGCTCTCGGCGTACAGTTTGGACGCCCAGTAGACGACGTAGGTGCCGCGTTTGGCGTCCCAGAAGGCTTCCGGCGCCCAGGTGTTGCCTGCGGTGGGCGGGGAGACCTCGACACTGCGCTGCTGCGACCAGTGCGCGAGGTCCGTGGACTCCCAGATCATGATCGACCGGCTGCCCTGGCGCTGCTCGACATCCCAGCCGCGGCCGCCGTTGATCTTCAGATCGGTGGCCAGCAGATAGAACCTGTCGCCGTCGGGGGAGCGCATGATGAACGGATCGCGCACGCCCATCTGGCCCAGGCTCGACTTGAGGACCGGCTGGCCGTTGTTGAGCTCGGCGAAGTCCAGCGGGTTGTTGCCCCGGCTGGCGGCGGCGTAGATCTGCTCGCCGTTCGCGCTGCCCTCACCGGTGAAGTAGTAGAAACCATAGCCCGCCAACGGTTGCTTGACCGGAGCGGGAACGACAGTGGCGGTGAACCGGCGTGTGCTGCTCTGCCGCCCAAGACTGACCTTCGCAGTCAGGAGAACCTTGGCGGGCTTGCCACCCGCGGCCGGGCGGGTGACCTCACCCGTCGGGGTGATCACCTTGGGATGAGACGACGTCCACGCGATGGTCGTGCCGTTCGCGCCGGTGGTCGGCAGCGTGAGGTTCCCACGGACATCCTCGATGTTGGGCACAGATAACGTGTCCGCCGCGCTCCGCACGGGGGAGTCCGCCTCAGTCTCGACAGCGGCATGTGGCATCGCGCCGGCACCCGCACCGGACAAAGGGACAAGCGCGGCCACAACGGCCAGGACGACGCCCAAACGGCGTGGTGAGAACAACCTCATTGTTGTCGTCTTTCTTCGGACCGCACGTTCCGTCGGCTGAGCGGACGTTATGTTAGCGTTAACATCCCGGAGGGTACGCTGACGATAGAAGCCGACGCACCTGCTGGTCAAGAGCCCGAATCGTGACTTTATCGATGCGGCCGAAGAAAAGAGCCGATCGTCTGAGACCCGGATCAATCGGATCCGTCGCCGGGTAAGTCTTGACCGGGCCGGCCTTGACCCGGTTGCCGAGCGGCGAACGGCACGCGAGATCGAGCCCGCTTGAAGTCAAAGCGCGTCAGCGCAACAGAAATCGGCTCTGAGTGTCCTCGTCCTCGGCCGGTATGACCGGGTGTGAACCTGCCGACAAGGGCTGTGACGGCTTGACGGGCGGGGCTCGGCGTTCTATCGTTGGTTGAAATTTCAACAAGCTGGCGGCAGAGGGATGTCATGGCCATTTTTCGGTTGAACCACGCGGTGTTGTTCGTGCGGGATCTGGCGCAGAGTGTTGCGTTCTATCGCGATGTGCTGGGGTTCGGGTACATCGACGGCGGGGACTCGTTCCAGGGGGCGGCGTTCCTGCGTGCGCCGGGCTCGACCAATGATCATGATCTGGGGTTGTTCGAGGTCGGGGAGGCGGGGCCGTCCGGCGCCGGGAAGAGCACGGTCGGGCTGTACCACCTGGCGTGGGAGGTTGACACTCTTGGTGACCTTGTGGATCTCGCTGAGCGGCTGACCGCGGCGGGCGCGCTGGTCGGGTCGTCCAATCATGGCACCACGAAGTCGTTGTACGCCAAGGATCCCAGCGGTCTTGAGTTCGAGGTGGTCTGGATCATCCCCAGCGATCTGCTCACCGACGAGGACCGGGCCAAGAAGGCGAACATCGGCAGGCTGGAGCTGGACCGGGAAGTCGCCAAGTACGGCCGTGACGCCCGCAGTGGAGTCGGCATCTCCCGGGTGTGACACCGAGAGTGTCTACTGTGGATCCAGTCAGGCGTGCCGCAGCAGCCGGTTGACGCGATCGATCTCGGCCGGATGGCTGGCGAACACGCGGACGAGCCACGGCCGCACGTCACCACCACGGGCGGCCTGCCACATCCGCAGTTCCCGGATCAGCGTCTCGCGGTAGCCGAACCTGGCGGCCGCCCAGTCCGCGCGGTACTCGGCCCGCCGGCGTGACCACGCCATGACCGGGCTGAGTACCGGACCCGCGACCAGCCAAGGATTGAGGAACGCCAGCCCGATCAGCAAACCCAGTGTCAGCACCGCCGATATCAGCACGTCGACCCCGTCCCGCGTCTGGACGAACACGCGCACAATCGTGAGCAACAACCAGGCGAGCAACCTGACCACCAGAAACGTGAGCCGGGCGGGTAGTTCGTACCACCAACGGAGCAGACTGACCCGGCCATGGCCGGACAGGTGATGCCCCAGTTCGTGGGCAAGGATGGCCTCCAGGACGTGCGGTGGCCGGCGTAACGCCTCTTTGGTGACAGCGACCATGTGCCCGCCTGCCGCCATAGCGTTCAGCCCCCGCGATTGCTCAATCCATAACAGGAAGTCGTCGCTGTCGACCGAAGCCTTCCGGCACACCTTCTGCCACAAGGGCTCGAGTTGGCCCGACTCCTGCGGCGACGGCCTGCGCATCCCGAACATGACCCAGCCCAGCCCGTTCTCGACCAGCCGGATGAGCAACAACAGCCCGCACAACCCCCACCCCACAGGCACCACCCACGCCTGCTCAGGCCAGACGAGCCGGCCGATCAGGGTCATCACCCCGACGCTGCCCACGACCACCGGCACCGCGAGCACGATCTCCAGAATCGCGGAACCGTCCAGACGTCTGCTCATCGAGTCCCTCCGCGCGGTGCCGGGGCGGACCTTCACGAGAAGCACCACTCGGCCGAGCAACAGCGATGCCGCAGGGAAATCTACCGACCAGCCGCACCGGCGAACAGCCTGAGCAAGTCAGCGGGCTGACTCGGCGACAGCTTTGACGTGAGCGTTGCGGGCGTGGATGAGGCGGGGCATGTGCCAGTTGAGCACTGTGCGTTCGGCGATTGTTCCGGCTGGGCCGAAGGGGGCGGTGAAGTCGATGATGTCGCGCATGATGGTTGCGCCGTCGGCGTCCGGGTCGAAGTGGTGGACATGGTGCCAGTGCTTGAACGGACCCTTGAGCTGCTCGTCGACGAAGTAGCCGGGTGGGTCGTAGGCACTGATGAGGGAGGTCATCCGCCAGTACAGGCCGAAGTGCTTTGCCCGCCAGGTGACTGTGTCGCCGAGTTTCATCCCGCCGGTGAGGACGCCGTCGATGGCCTGCTCGCTGGAGCCGGCCATCGACGCGGTGTGTACCTCGACCTCCAGGGAGATGTCGAAGACACGGTGCGGGGGCGCTGCGATGGCCGTCGTCACCTCAAAGCGCGTCATACAGCCACTCTAGGACGGCATGTGGCCGCCGGCTGGGCCGCGGACGGTGCTCTCGACGAGTTCTTTGACCTGGGTGGTGGGGACGGTATTGCCAGGGGTTTCGAGGAAGGTGCGGAAGGACTCTTCGCGGGTGAGTCCGTCGAGGGGTGGGGCGGTGAAGTAGGGCTGGACGTAGACCGGGGTGCCGGGTTCGCTTCGCCAGCTGTCGGCGAGCGTGCCGACGTCGACTGCGTCGTAGCCGAGGGTGTCGAGCAGGATGGTCACTGCTGCTTTGGCGTCTGTCTCGTTGCCCGCGATGGGTAGGGCGCTGCGGTCGGGGGAGCCTGCGGGCCGGGCGCTGGTGGACAGGCGGTGGAAGTCGATGTTGTTGAACGCCTTGACCACGCGGGAGTCGGCCAGGTGGCGCTGCACGAGTTCGCTGGAGGTCAGCTCAGCGGAGTCGAGCTCGGCGATGTTGCCGTCGCGCTGCGGGTAGTAGTTCATCGTGTCGATCACGATCTTGCCGGCCAGGGCCGCGGCGGGGAGCTGGTTGTAGGCCTTCAGGGGGATCGTTGCCACGACGAGGTCACCTGCCTGTGCGGCTTCGGCGGGGGTGGCGGCTCGTGCGTGATCGCCGAGTTCGGCGACGAAGTCCGTGAGGGGGCTGCGGGAGTTGCTCAGGACGACGTCCAGGCCGGCGGCGACGGCCAGACGGGCCAGTGCGCTGCCGATCATGCCGGTGCCGATGAGACCGAGTGTCTTTGTCATGGGTGCCTTTCGCGGAGAGCCAGGAACTGACAGTTGGCTGTCAGTTGCAAGGTAGCATAACTGACAGCTGACTGCCGGTTGCTATGCTGGGGAGGTGAGCACGGAGCGGTATCTGCGGGCTGACGCCGCACGCAATGCCGAGCGCATCCTGCGCGCGGCGCGTGAGGTCTTTGCCGAGCAGGGGCCTGACGCGCAGCTTGAGGAGATCGCGCGCCACGCGGGCGTGGGCATCCGGACGCTCTACCGTCGTTTCCCTCACAAGGAGGAGCTTGTCCGCGCGGCTCTCGAACAGGGGATCGCCGAGGATCTGTCATCGGCCATCGACCGGGCGCTCGAAGACGACGACCCCTTGCGCGCCCTCACCGCCCTGATGGAAGCGACGCTGGCCATGATCGCCCGCGAGCGGAACACCCTCGCCGCCGCGAGCAACTCCGGCGCGCTCACCACGGAGGTCACGGCCCCGCTGCTGGATTCGCTGACCCTGGTCACGAAACGCGCGCAACAGGCGGGCCTTGTCCGGGCGGATCTTACGCCCGAAGACATGCACAGGATCATGGGAATGCTGACCGGTGTGCTGTGGGGCATGGACCGCCACAGTGATGGGTGGCGGCGCTACGTCGTACTCATCCTGGATGCCTTGTCTCCCAACGGGGCCAGCGCTCTGCCGCACTTGGAGCCGATCCAGCGCGCGCCGAAGAACGGCAAGTGCTGGCCCAATCCTGACTGACGTCCACAAGGGACGGCCGGGCCACGCTGCCCGGCCGTCGTCAGCGCAGAGGTCAGGGCAGCGGGATTCGTTTCACGGTCCCGGTTGCGGGGCAGACGCCGCAGTCGGAGACGTAGGCCGCGTTGTCCTTGATCAGCAGGCCGGCCGGTCCGGTGAGGCCGGAGTTCACGACCTGGTGTGTGCCGTCCCGCTTGACCTTGATCAACGCGCCGGTCAGGTCACCGCTGAGCAGGCCTTTGTGGGACACCTCCAGGACGTAGAGCGAGCCGCGGCGGTCGAAGGCGAGGTCGATGACGTTGGTGAAGCCGGTCGCCACGACGGTCGGCTGCTTGCCCGGAACGACCCGGAACACGCTGGCCTTGCTCGCCGGGAAGGGGAAGCCGGTGAGCTGGCTGACGTAGAACGCGCCGTCCGGGCCGACGATGGCCGAGGTGGGCACGGCTTCCGAAGGGATCTGGGTGCCGGGCGGCAGGCCGAGTGACGGCGGCGCGTCGACCATCTGGCTCGGGAACGTGGCCAGCGTGGAAATGGTGCCGTTGGGTGCCACGCGCAGCAGTGAGTTGCCGGCTGAGTCGGTGACGACGGCGCCTCTCGGTGTGAGCGTGACGGAGTTCGGGTTGCCGCCATCGGGGAGCGTCTGGGCGGTGTAGCCGGAAATGTCGGCGAGCGGGAAGACGTTACGGCCCGCGGCCCACAGCAGCCATCCGGCGTTCTTGCCGCTGCCGGGGAGACCACCGCGGGCCGCGGGCGGGATGACGTTGCCGGAGGGGAAGATCAGGGCACCGCCGACGGTCGCCACGTCCGCGGGGCCGAAGGCCTGCGTGCCGTCGGGACCTGCCAGCGACGGAAGGCCTGTCGCCACACGGGTCTGGCGCCCGTGGCTGATCTTGGTGATCGCGCCGGACGGGCCGAAGCACACATTGCCCTCGGGGCCTGAGAAACACGGCCCGGCGCCGCCTTTGCCTGCTTCGGCGACGTACAACGCCCCGTCCGGCCCGAAAGTCATGCCACGCGGATTGTCCAGGCCGGTCGCGATCGTGGTGACCCGCTGGTGGGCCGAGGCGACCGCGGGCGTGAGCAAGGTGACGAGCAGCGCGGCGCCGATCGCCGGTCCCATCCTGGCTCTGCTGATCATGGAGGATCCCTTCCAGGGTGTGATTGTCTATTGAGGACAGATGGTGTAATCTGCTGCGGCAACCCAGATAACCGGTCCGGCCGCCCCACACAGACCCCCTGGACACCCCAGAAACCGTCATGGGGCCATCAGTCCGGCAATGGGGCATGCCAGGAGACAGTTGGTGGCCGCCTGGGGTGCCACACTGGGGTTATGACTCAAGAACTCTTGGTGCTCACGCCCAAAGGGAAAACGGGGCGGAGGGTGATATCGCAACTTCAGGCCCGCAACATCAACGTACGGGCCAGTTCCCGGACAAGTACGCCACGTTTCGACTGGGGTGCCCCTACTACCTGGGAAGAGGCTTTGGCCGGTGTTCGCGCGGTCTATGTCGTCTACTTCCCGGACATCGCTTTTCCCGGCGCCGCCAAGGACATCGCCGCCTTCACCGAGATCGCGATCGGCAGCGGGGTCCGCCGGCTGGTGATGTTGTCGGGCCGGGGCGAGAAAGAGGCCCAGCACTGCGAGCAGGTCCTGCAGGACAGCGGCGCCGACTGGACCATTGTCCGGGCGGCCTGGTTCAGCCAGAACTTCAGCGAGGGTTTCCTGCTCGACTCCGTCCGCGAGGGCGTCATCGCCATGCCGGGCGGCGACACTCCCGACCCGTTCGTCGACGTCGACGATGTCGCCGACGTCGTGGTCGCCGCACTCACCGACGACAAGCACATCGGCAGGCTCTACGAGGTGACCGGGCCGCGCATGCTCAGCTTCGCCGACACCGCCAAGGAGATCAGCGCCGCCACCGGCAGGGAGATCCGGCACGTGCCGGTCACCCTCGACGAGTACCGCGCCAGCGCCGTCGCGCACGGCATCCCCGTCGACTTCGCCGACCTGCTGACCGGTCTGTTCGCCGAGACGCTCGACGGCCACAACGCCTACCTTGCCGACGGGGTGCAAGAGGCGCTGGGCCGGGAGCCCCGGGACTTCGCCGACTACGCCAAAGCCACAGCTCTCACGGGTGCCTGGGACCCGCGGGACTGATCGGCCTCCCAGGAGGAGAGTCCTGGGATTGCGACTGTGTTGCGTGGCCGCCCTACCTTTCGGAGAACCAAGCGGTATCCGAAGGAGGAAGCCATGTCACGTCGACTGTTCACTTCCGAGTCGGTGACCGAGGGACATCCCGACAAGATCTGCGACGCGATCAGCGACTCCGTGCTGGACGCACTGCTGGGCCAGGACCCGGCGAGCCGGGTCGCGGTGGAGACCCTGATCACCACCGGGCAGGTGCACGTCGCGGGCGAGGTGACCACCGACGCTTACGTCGACATCCCGAGGATCGTGCGGGAGAAGATCCTCGAGATCGGGTATGACTCCTCGGTCAAAGGCTTCTGTGGTGACTCGTGCGGTGTCAACGTCGCGATCGGTTCGCAGTCCCCGGACATCGCGCAGGGCGTCGACAGCGCGTACGAGTCCCGGGTCGAGCAGGCCGAGGACGACATCGACAAGCAGGGCGCCGGTGACCAGGGCCTGATGTTCGGCTACGCGTGCTCGGACACCCCCGAGCTGATGCCGTTGCCGATCGCCCTGGCCCACCGGCTTTCCCAGCGCCTCACCCACGTCCGCAAGGACGGTGTGGTGCCCTACCTGCGGCCGGACGGCAAGACCCAGGTGACCATCGAGTACGCCGGCGACCAGCCGGTCCGGCTGGACACCGTGGTGCTCTCCAGCCAGCACGCCGACGGGATCGACCTGGAGAAGCTGCTCGCGGTCGACATCCGTGAGCACGTGGTGCTGCCGGAGCTCCAGCAGCTCGAGCTGGACACCTCTGACGTCCGGCTGCTGGTCAACCCGACCGGCCGCTTCGTGGTCGGTGGCCCGATGGGTGACGCGGGCCTGACCGGCCGCAAGATCATCGTCGACACCTACGGCGGCATGGCACGGCACGGTGGTGGCGCCTTCTCCGGCAAGGATCCGTCCAAAGTAGACCGTTCGGCCGCGTACGCGATGCGCTGGGTCGCCAAGAACGCCGTCGCGGCGGGTCTGGCGTCCCGGGTCGAGGTCCAGGTCGCTTACGCCATCGGCAAGGCGGCTCCGGTCGGCCTGTTCGTGGAGACGTTCGGCACCGAGACCGTCGACCCGGTCAAGATCCAGCAGGCCATTTCCGAGGTGTTCGACCTGCGCCCGGCCGCGATCATCCGCGACCTGGACCTGTTGCGTCCCATCTACGCGCCGACGGCCGCCTACGGGCACTTCGGCCGGACAGACGTGGACCTGCCCTGGGAGCGCACCGACCGTGCCGACGCGCTGCGCGCGGTCTTCGGCTGACGACGGCTGTTCGCCGATAAAGGAAGTAGGTGCCCCGATGCGCGTGCTGATCACCGGTTCGATCGCGACCGACCACCTGATGGTGTTCCCCGGCAGGTTCGCCGACCAGTTCCTGGCCGATCGGCTGGACGCGGTCTCGTTGTCGTTCCTGGTCGACACACTCGACATCCGCCGTGGCGGGGTCGCGGCCAATATCTGCGTCGGCCTCGCCCGGCTGGGCGTCGACAGCGCGCTGGTGGGCTCGGTGGGCCACGACTTCGCCGAATACCGGGCGTTCCTGGACTCCGAGGGCGTGGACACCCGGTTCGTACACGTCTCGGCCGACCGGCACACCGCGCGATTCGTGTGCACCACAGACCAGGTACAGGCCCAGATCGCGTCGTTCTACCCGGGTGCGATGAGCGAGGCGGGCGAGATCGCGTTGCGCCCGATCGCCGACCGGGTCGAAGGCGCCGGCCTGGTGCTGATCAGCCCGAACGACCCGGGCGCGATGCTGCGGCACACCGAGGAATGCCGGGACAACGGGTATCCGTTCGCCGCTGATCCGTCGCAGCAGCTGGCCTGGCTTCCCGGGGACAAGATCCAGGCGTTAGTGCGGGGCGCGGCCTTGCTGTTCACCAATGAGTACGAGGCGGATCTGTTGCTGTCCAAGACAGGCTGGACGCGCGACGACGTGCTGTCCCAGGTTGGCCGGTGGGTCACCACGTTGGGGGAGAAGGGCGTTCGCATCGACTCCGCCGACGGCGTATCCGTGCAGGTGGCGGCGGCGACGGTGCTTGACCCCGTCGACCCCACCGGCGTCGGCGACGGCTTCCGGTCAGGTTTCATCGCGGGCCTGCAGTGGGGTCTCGGGTACGAACGCGCCGCCCAGACCGGCTGCGCACTGGCGTCCTTCGTGCTGGAAGTGGCCGGACCGCAGGAATACCGCCTCGATCCGGCGGTGCTGCTCGAGCGGATCCGGGACACCTACGGGCCGGACGCCGCCGCGGACGTAGCTCCGCACTTGCCACGTGGAGGCTGGCGATGAGTGATTTCCTTGCCGCGCTTGGACAACGAGTGCTGGTCGCGGACGGCGCGATGGGCACGGCGTTGCAGGAACACGACTTGACCCTGGACGACTTCACCGGTCTCGAGGGCTGCAACGAGGTCCTCAACGTCACCCGGCCGGACGTCGTGCTGTCGGTGCACCGCAGCTATCTCGAGGCCGGCGTGGACGCCATCGAGACCAACACGTTCGGATCGAACCTGGCCAACCTGGCCGAATACGATGTGCCGGAACGCATTTACGAGCTTTCCTACGCCGGTGCGGCGCTGGCGAGGCAAGCCGCGGACGAGTACTCCGCGCAGAAGCCCCGGTTCGTGCTCGGGTCCGTCGGCCCCGGCACCAAGCTGCCGACGTTGGGACACGCGCCTTTCGCGGTGTTGCGCGACGCGTACGCCGAACAGGTGCGTGGTCTGCTCGCCGGTGGTGTGGACGTGGTCCTGGTCGAGACCTGCCAGGACGTCCTGCAGTGCAAGGCCGCGATCATCGGCGCCCAGCGGGCGATGGCGATCGAGGGGCGCGTGGTGCCGATCATCACGCATGTCACCGTGGAGACCACCGGGACCATGCTGCTGGGCACCGAGATCGGTGCCGCCCTGACCGCGCTGGAACCGCTGGGCATCGATCTGATCGGGCTCAACTGCGCGACCGGCCCGGACGAGATGAGCGAGCACCTGCGGCATCTGTCCAAGCACGCCCGGATCGGCGTGTCGGTGATGCCGAATGCCGGACTCCCTGAATTGGGCCCCAACGGTGCGGTGTACCCGTTGGGGCCCGAGGGCCTGGCGAAGGCGCTGGCCGGGTTCGTCACCGAGTTCGGCGTCCAGATGGTCGGTGGTTGTTGCGGGACAACGGATGTGCACCTGCGCGCCGTGGTCGACGCCGTGTCCGGGCTGACGCCCGCTGCCCGCCGCCCGCACATCGACCCCAGTGTTTCCTCGCTGTATCAAGCTGTTCCGTTCAAGCAGGACTCCTCGGTGCTGATGATCGGCGAGCGGACCAACGCCAACGGCTCGAAGGCGTTCCGGGAGGCGATGCTGGAGGGCCGGTTCGAGGACTGTGTGGAGATCGCCCGCGACCAGACCCGCGACGGCGCCCACATGCTGGACCTGTGCGTGGACTACGTCGGCCGCGACGGTGCCGACGACATGCGGCAGCTGGCGGCCAAGCTGGCCACCGCTTCCACGCTGCCGATCATGCTCGACTCGACCGAGGTGGACGTGCTGCAGGCCGGGCTTGAGCACTTCGGTGGCCGGTGCGCGGTCAACTCGGTGAACTACGAGGACGGCGACGGGTCGGACTCGCGGTTCGTCAAGGTGATGGACATGGTCCGTGAGTTCGGTGCCACCGTGGTCGCGCTGACCATCGACGAAGAGGGCCAGGCTCGCACCGCCGACAAGAAGATCGAGATCGCCGCCCGGCTGATCGACGACATCGTCGGCAAGTGGGGCCTTGCCACCAGTGACGTCATCGTCGACACGCTGGTGTTCACGATCGCCACCGGCCAGGAGGAGTCCCGCCGGGACGCCATCGAGACCATCGCGGCGATCCGCGGTCTCAAGCAGCGCTACCCGGACGTGCAGACCACTCTTGGACTGTCCAATGTGTCCTTCGGGTTGAACCCGGCCGCCCGTCAGGTGCTCAATTCCGTTTTCCTGAACGAATGCGTGCAGGCCGGATTGGACACCGCGATCGTGCACGCGTCCAAGATCCTGCCGATGGCACGGATTCCCGACGAGCAGCGTGAGGTCGCGCTGGACCTGGTCTACGACCGCCGGGCCGAGGACTACGACCCGCTGACCCGGTTCATGGAGCTGTTCGAAGGCGTGACCGCGGCGTCCAGCAAGGCCTCCCGCGCCGAGGAACTGGCCGCGCTGCCCTTGTTCGACCGGCTGCAGCGGCGGATCGTCGACGGCGAACGCAACGGCCTGGAAGCCGATCTGGACGAGGCACTGATCGAGAAGCCGGCGCTGGAGATCATCAACGACACGCTGCTGTCGGGCATGAAGACCGTCGGTGAACTGTTCGGCTCCGGCCAGATGCAGCTGCCCTTCGTGCTGCAGTCCGCAGAGGTGATGAAGACCGCGGTGGCGCACCTGGAACCGCACATGGACAAGACGGACTCCGCGGGCAAGGGCAAGATCGTGCTGGCCACGGTCAAGGGCGATGTGCACGACATCGGCAAGAACCTGGTGGACATCATCCTGTCCAACAACGGCTACGACGTGGTCAACATCGGCATCAAACAGCCGATCACCACCATCCTGGACGCCGCGCAGGAACACGATGCCGACGTGATCGGCATGTCCGGGCTGCTGGTCAAGTCCACCGTGATCATGAAGGAGAACCTCCAGGAGATGAACTCCCGGGGCGTGGCCGAACGCTGGCCGGTCCTGCTCGGTGGCGCGGCCCTGACCCGGGCTTTCGTGGAGAACGACCTGACCGAGGTGTACCACGGCGACGTCCACTACGCCCGGGACGCGTTCGAGGGCCTGCGGTTGATGGACACAGTCATGGCGGCCAAGCGCGGTGACGCGCCCGCGGTGGACGCCGAAGCGGTGGCGAAGGCAGCCGAACGGAAAGCGCGCCGGGAACGCGCCCTCCGGATCGCCGAGGCCCGGCGGGCCAAGGAGGTTGACGAACCGGTGCCTTCCCGCTCGGATGTCGCCACCGATGTGCCGATCCCCGCGCCGCCGTTCTGGGGCAGCCGGATCGTCAAGGGCGTCAAGGTCGCCGACTACGCCGCGATGCTCGACGAACGCGCGCTGTTCATGGGCCAGTGGGGTCTCAAGGGTGTCCGCAAAGGACAAGGCCCGTCCTATGAGGAGCTGGTGGAGACCGATGGCCGGCCCCGGATGCGGGCCTGGATGGATCGCCTTGCCACCGCCGGCATCCTGGCGCACGCCGCGCTGGTGTACGGCTACTTCCCGTGCGTTGCCGAAGGCGACGACCTGGTGATCCTGAGCGAGCCGTCGCCCGACGCTTCCGAGCGGACCCGGTTCACCTTCCCCCGGCAGCCCAAGGATCGCCGGATGTGCCTGGCGGACTTCTTCCGCCCCAGGGAATCCGGAGAAGTCGACGTCGTCGGGTTCCAGGTGGTGACCATGGGCCAGGCGATCGACGACTTCGCCGGCCAGTTGTTCGTCGAGAACGCCTACCGTGACTACCTCGAGGTCCACGGCCTGAGCGTGCAGCTGACCGAGGCGCTCGCCGAGTACTGGCACCGGCGGATGCGCCAGGAGCTGCTGTGGTCCACCGGGAAGTCGGTGGCCGCCGAGGACCCGCCGGACATCGAGGAGTTCTTCAAGCTCGGCTACCGCGGCGCCCGGTTCTCGCTGGGCTACGGCGCCTGCCCGGACCTGGAGGACCGGGCCAAGATCGTGGACCTGCTGGAGCCCGACCGGATCGGCGTGAAGCTGTCGGACGAGTTCCAGCTGCATCCCGAGCAGTCCACCGACGCGATCGTCCTGCACCACCCCGAAGCCAAGTACTTCAACACATAGGAGACCTGGAATGTCCGCACGCTCGATATCGGCCTCGCCTGAGTTGGACTTCGCGGTCGCCGATCTGTCCCTCGCCGAGTTCGGCCGCAAGGAGATCCGGCTGGCCGAGCACGAGATGCCCGGCCTGATGGCGTTACGACGTGAGTACGGCGAGGCCAAGCCGCTGGCCGGGGCCCGGATCTCCGGGTCGCTGCACATGACCATCCAGACGGCCGTGCTGATCGAGACCCTGGTCGAGCTCGGTGCCGAGGTGCGCTGGGCGTCCTGCAACGTCTTCTCCACCCAGGACCACGCGGCCGCCGCGATCGCCGTCGGTCCCAACGGGACAGTCGACGCCCCCGCCGGGACACCGGTGTTCGCCTGGAAGGGCGAGACGCTGGAGGAGTACTGGTGGTGCACCGAGCAGATGCTGACCTGGCCCGGCGGCCGTACCCCGAACATGATCCTCGACGACGGCAGCGACGCGACCCTGCTGGTGCACAAGGGAACCGAGTACGAGCGGACCGGTGTCGTCCCGCCCGACCAGGAAAGCGATTCCGAGGAGTGGAAGGTCGTCCTGGGCCTGCTGCGCAAGACACTCGGCAAGTGGACCGCGATCGGTGCGGGCGTGCTGGGCGTCACCGAGGAGACCACGACCGGCGTGCTGCGGCTGAGCCAGATGGCCGACGCGGGCGAGCTGCTGTTCCCGGCCATCAACGTCAACGACTCGGTGACCAAGTCGAAGTTCGACAACAAGTACGGGATGCGGCATTCCCTTGTGGACGGCATCAACCGCGGCACCGACGTGCTGATCGGCGGCAAGGTCGCGGTGGTCTGCGGCTACGGTGACGTCGGCAAGGGCTCGGCGGACTCGTTGCGCGGCCAGGGCGCCCGCGTCATCGTCACCGAGATCGACCCGATCTGCGCCTTGCAGGCCGCGATGGACGGCTACCAGGTCGCGCGGCTGGAGTCGGTGCTGGACATCGCCGACATCGTCATCACCACCACCGGCAACAAGGACATCGTCCTGGCCGAGCACATGGCCAAGATGAAGCACCAGGCCATCGTGGGCAATGTCGGGCACTTCGACAACGAGATCGACATGGCCGGCCTGGCCAAGGTCGAGGGCATCCGGCGGGTCAACATCAAGCCGCAGGTGGACGAATGGGTGTTCCCCGACGGCCACTCGGTCATCGTGCTGTCGGAGGGCCGGCTGCTCAACCTCGGCAACGCCACCGGCCACCCGTCGTTCGTGATGTCGAACTCCTTCTCCAACCAGGTGATCGCCCAGATCGAGCTGTTCACCAAGCACAGCCAGTACGACCGCCAGGTGTACCGCCTGCGCAAGGAACTCGACGAGAAGGTCGCCCTGATCCACCTGGAGGCACTGGGCGGCGAGCTCACCGCGTTGACCAAGGAGCAGGCCGAGTACATCGGAGTGGACGTCAACGGCCCCTACAAGTCCGAGCACTACCGCTACTAGGGGCCTTTATAGGGGTTACAACACCGAACGCGGATGTGCGCTCAGCACATCCGCGTTCGTGTTTCTCCCCATGTTCAGGGGTTGCGCGACAGCACGATGCGGAAGTTGTTGAAGATCTTGTCCTCCAGGGTGTACGCGAAGATGTCCAAGTAGCGCTCGAAGCGCTGGCAGACCTCTTCGCTCGACAGCGAGACGGCCCGCTCCCGCTCGTCAGCGAGGTTGAGCAGCCACGCGCGGCACGCCTGGGAGAACGACTCGCGCTCGTTCTTGATCTCGACGATCTCGAACTTGTTGCCGATCGCCTGGATGAGCTCGTGCGTGGGCGGGATGTAGCAGCCCTTGAACTCCTCGCGCTGCAGGAACTTGATGTCGTCGATCAGCTTGCGCTGCGGGACAAGCGGCTCGATCGTCATCATGTGCAGCACGAACCGGCCGTCCACTTTGAGCAGGCCCTGCACCTTCTGGAAGAACTTGCGGTACTCGTTGATCCGCTCCTTGGACGGCAGGCTGGACAGCACGAAGTGCTCGAGCGCGTTGACGCAGAACGCCGCGTCGTAGGGCTCGTCCGCGGTGTGGTCAGCCCAGCTCTCGACGATGATCTCGACGTCGGAGTTGCCCTTGGCGTCCACCCATTCCTTCTGGGTGCGGCTCAGCGTGACGCCGACGGCCTTCTTCGCGCCGTGCACACGGGTGACGCGGTCGAGCATGGTGCCCCAGCCGCTGCCGATGTCGAGAACCTTGTCGGCGCCGGCCGCCTTGGCGTCGTCGATGAACTTGTCCAGCTTGCGGTACTGCGCCTCGTCGTGAGCCTCCCGCAGGTCCTCGCCCTCGTACCAGTACCCGCCGGAGTACATCATCGGTTCGCCCAGCAGGATGCGGTAGACATCGTTGCTGATCTCGTAGTGATGTCTGATGGCGTCGACTTCAGGGCTTCCCGACTTGTTCTCGAGCGTCGTCATTCCTAGACCCCATTTCCGTTGATCCGGTGGGCCCGTCAGGCGCCCGGATGTCGGTGATGAGGAAAACGCACGACTCACACGCCTCGCAAGACGTACGCGCGTGACGCGGTTGGACAGCCCCTGTTGCGCTTCTGTTGCGCCCCTTACTGTCTGTACATCCCACTATCGGCACGGCTACCGAAGCAGGAACTCGCTCACTGCTGCTGCTGCTGGGCGGCGATCGAGGCGCGCACCTCGTCCATGTCGAGTTGCTGGACCTTGCTGATGAGATCCGCCAGCGCCGGCTCGGGCAACGCCCCAGGCTGCGCGTAGACCACCACACCGTCGCGGGCGACCATCAGCGTCGGGATCGACGAGATCCCGAACGCCTGGGCCAGCTCGGTCTGCGCCTCGGTGTCGACCGTCCCGAAGGTCATGTCCTGGTGCTGCTCGGACGCCTTCTCGTAGACAGGAGCGAACATCCGGCACGGACCGCACCAGGACGCCCAGAAGTCGACCAGCACCACACCCGGGCCGTTCACGACTTCGTTGAAGTTCTCGGTCGTCAGTTCGACGGTCGCCACAGTGATCTCCTTGTCCACTCGTTACCCAGGACAACCAAGACGGCGCCCGAAATGTTCCGGCCGGCCGAGTGAGTGGGGAGAGCAACAGCGGGGCGCGTGACCTATTCGGTCTCGCTCGCCTGCTTCTGGTTCGCCTTGGCCTTCGCCTTCAGCGAGCTCATCCGCAGGTTGAGCATCTCCACGGCGATGGAGAAGGCGATCGGGCCGTAGATGTATCCCTTGGAGATGTGCGCGTCGAGGCCTTCGGCGACCAGGCTGGCGCCGATCAGCACCAGGAAGGCCAGGGCGAGCATCTTCACCGTCGGGTGGCGTTGCACGAAACCGGCGATCGCGCCGGCCGACACCAGCATGATGACCATGGACACGACCACGGCGGCGATCATCACCGCCAGTTCGTCGACCATGCCGACGGCCGTGATCACCGAGTCCAGCGAGAACACGATGTCCAGCAGCACGATCTGGAAGATCACCGCGCGGAAGGACACCGCCGTACGGGCCTTGCTCTCCTGCGCGCCCTCCAGCGTCTGGTGGATCTCGTGAACGGCCTTCACCAGCAGGAATATCCCGCCGGCGAGCAGGATCAGGTCCCGGCCGGATATCTCGTGGCCGAACACCGTGAACAGCGGCGCGGTCAGGCCCACCACCCACGACAGCGCCGCCAGCAGCAACAGCCGGGTGATCAGCGCCAGGCTCAGGCCGATGGTCCGGGCCTTCTTGCGCTGCTCGGGCGGCAGCCGGTCGGACAGGATCGAGATGAACACCAGGTTGTCGATACCGAGGACGATCTCCAGCAGCAGCAGCGTCAGGAACGCCACCCAGATCGCGGGGTCGGTGATCCACTCCACGGGCACGCCTCTCGGTAGTCGCCTGGTCCCGACCCAACCTACCCGACCGGCCGATCCATAGTGGACGACGAATGAGTCGCCCTGCGCGATGGGCGTGGCATGATCTGCCGCGTGCGGGTTTTGCTGGTAGAGGATGACGAGCCGATCGCCGAGTCGTTGCGGCGCGGCCTGGGCCGGTACGGCTTCGAGGTCGACTGGGTCCGGACGGGCGCGGACGCGCTGGCCGCGGCGCCCGCGGAGCTGGTCCTGCTCGATCTCGGCCTGCCGGACACCGACGGCCTGGACGTCTGCCGGGAGCTGCGGGCCCGCGGTGACGTCCCGATCATCGTGATCAGTGCCCGGGCCGACGAGGTGGACAAGGTCGTCGGGCTGGAGATCGGCGCGGACGACTACGTCTCCAAACCCTTTGGTGTCAGGGAAGTCATCGCCCGGATGCGTGCCGTGCTGCGGCGATCCAAGACTGTTCAAGCCGCCGCGCCCACGGCGGACAGCTATGCCGGTGGGCGGCTCGTGATCGACCGGCGGGCCCGCCGGGTGCATCTGGACGGTGCGGAGATCTCCTTGGCTCCCAAGGAGTTCGACCTGCTGGCGTTCCTGGCCGAGGAACCCGGTGCCGCGCTGACCCGGGAGCAGATCATGGAAGCGGTCTGGGACAGCAACTGGTTCGGCCCGACCAAGACCCTGGACGTCCACATCGGTGCGTTGCGCCGGAAGCTGGGTGACGCCGTGACCGTGGAAACGGTGCGGGGAGTCGGTTTCCGGCTGGTCACGTCCTGATGAACCGCCGGCTTGTCGTCAGCTACGTGCTGCTGGTCGCCGTCGCGATCGCCGGGTTCACGGTACCGGTCGCGTTTGTCCTGACCAATCAGTTGCGCGGTGACCTGGAAACCTCTGTGCGCCGGGAGGCCGCCACCGCGGCGTTGCTGCTCGCCGCTTCGGACACGCCCTCGCGGCAGGCGTTGGCCCGGCTGGCCGCCGCCTACCAGCAGGAAACGCACGGCAAGCTGGACGTTCTGCTCGCCGACAGGGGCCCGGCCCGGCCGTTGCCGATGCCTGCCGAGCCGGATGACGCGGCGTTCACGACCGCGCTGAGCGGGCGGGAAAGCGTACAGTGGGGTGACGCGCCCGCGTTGGGTGAAGAAGGGCTGGTGCTCGCCCGACCAGCACGGGACTCGACAGGTGCCGTGGTCGGGGCTGTGCGGGTCAGCTATCCGTCGGGGCCGTTGAACGAACGCCAGCTGCAGATCTGGGGTTTCCGTGCGGTGCTCGCGCTGGCCGTACTGATCGTGGCAGCGATGCTGGGCGCGCTGCTGGCGCGCCGGTTGACCAGGCCTTTCCGCGAGCTCAACCGGATGGCGCGCCGCCTGCGGGACGGCGATCTCGGCGCCCGTGCCGAGGAGACCGGGCCGACCGAGACCCAGACTCTGGCCCGTACCCTCAACAACGCCGCGGAGACGATCGACACGCTGGTCCGATCGCAGCGGTCCTTCATCGCCGACGCCTCCCACCAGCTGCGAACTCCGCTCACGGCTTTGCGGCTGTCGCTGGACAACATCGCCGACGGGTCGCCGGATCCGTTGGTGCGGGAGGACATCGAACTGGCCACTGCCGAGGTCGTGCGGATGAGCAGGCTGGTCAACGGCTTGCTCACGCTGGCGCGGGCCGAGGCCGCGGTGGGCACGCCGGAACCGGTGCGTGTCGCGGACGTGGTCGACGACCGTTTCGAAGTATGGCGAGCTTTCGCCACCGAGCGCGGCGTCGACCTGCGCGCCGACCACACAGCGAGCCAGCAGGAAGTCCTCGTCAGCGCGGGCAACCTGGAACAGGTGCTGGACAACGTGCTGTCCAACGCGTTGGAGGTGTCGCCGGAAGGCGGGACGATCACCGTCCGGACGCACCGCGAGGAAGACGACCTTGTGCTGGAGGTCTCCGACGAGGGGCCCGGCCTGTCGCAGGCCGAACGGCAGCGTGCGTTCGACCGGTTCTGGCGCGGCCGCGGCACGACCGGGCCGTCGGGATCCGGTCTGGGCCTGGCGATTGTGAAACAGTTGGTCACCGACGACGGCGGCACCGTGAGTCTGGCCGATGCCGCCGGCGGCGGGTTGTGCGTCCGGATCTGCCTGCGGGCTGCCGGTTAGCTCTTCTCGGGCATGGCCGACGAGTGGTGGTTGATGATCAGCCACTTGCCGTCGCGCAGCTCGTAGACGTAGGTGTAGCGGGCCTCGACCTGTTGCTGGACGCCGTTCTGCGTCAGGGTGAAGCGGTAGACGCCGGTGTTGATCGCGGTGTCCGGGTCGAGGACGTTGATCACTTCCTGCTCGATGACGCCGGACGGCTTGCTGGCCAGGAAGTGCTCGAAGTAGTCGACGATCCCGGCGCGGTCGGTCCGCACCTTGTTCGACACGGTCGGCAGCAGCACGGCGTCCGGCGCGTACAGGTCGGCGACCTTGTTGGGGTCGCCGGTGGCCAGCGCGGTGTTCCAGATGTCGAACTGCCGGGCGATGTCCTGCGCGGTGGGAACCACCTGGGGCGTGGATGAAGGCTGGGCGGCCGGCTGCGCCTCGCCGGTCGAGCATCCCGCGACGACGAGCGTCAGCCCCGCTGCCGCAGCGACTGCGCCGATCCGAACCTTGTTACGCATTGTCCTGTACCCCTTGCCTGATCGGGTGATCTGATACCTCCACTGTGGAGGTGGCAAGGGAAAGGCCCGGCTAACAGAACGCCAGGAGAACGCCAGCTTTTCGGTAAAGTCTTCGCGCCGGCGGGTGACTACGACCTGTCAAGTGCGTTGGTTGAGTACCTCGAAGGCGTGACGGCGGTGTTCGGCGAAGAGGTCGAGCGTGGTCTTGGCGTCGCGGGTCCGCAGAGCGGTGACCAGGTCGCGGTGCTCACCGGGGATGGTCGACAGGTAGCCGTCGGAGCTGACGCCGATCCGCGTCAGCAGGAACAGGTGTACCTGGGAGCGGATGGCCTGCCAGGCCTCCTCAAGGCGCTGGTGCCCGGCAGCGGCGTAGACGGCATCGTGGAACTCGATGTCGCAGCGCACCATTTCGTGCTCGTCGTCGGCACGCTCCATCCGGCGTGCCGCCTTCTCGATGGCCGCGAGGTCATCGTCGGAAGCGTGGGCGACCACCTGCTGGACAGCGAGCTGTTCGAGTGCGCCGCGCAGACTGTCCAGTTCGGACACATCCTGTGGGGACAAGGTCGTCACGGTGGCGCCGCGATGCCACTCGCTGCGGACAAGGCCCTCACGTTCCAGCCGGAGCAGGGCCTCGCGCACCGGGCCACGGCTGACGCCCAGCGCTTCGGCAAGCTCCACCTCGCGCAACTGCGACCCAGGCGCGTACGCCCCGCTGAAGACGGCCTCCCTGATCCGGTCCGCGACCTCGTCGGCCAGACCCCGGCGGCGCGCCGGAGCCACCTTGCGCTGTTCAGCCACTGCTACCTACCTCCGATCGAATGTAGCAATGTTAACAACGTTACCGACCGGCTCAGCCCAGCAGCGAAAGCCCGCTCGAGTGTGCCCCCAAAGTGGCGTTGGGAGCGTTGGATGCTCCGAAAGCCACTTTGGGGGCAAAACAAAACCCGTTATCGGAGTTTGAGGAGGATGGCGGAGCGTTCGTGGGGGAGTTCGACGGTGAGCTGTTCGCCGGCCCAGCTGAGTTTTGCCGCTGAGTCGCGTGGGTACAGGATCTCGGCGTCGCCTGCCTGCCTGGGCAGGTCGATCACGTATTCGCCCGGTCCGCCGCGGCGCCACACCGTGAGGTAGGTGACGTCGTTGGTGCGCATACCGAGCGCGAGCCAGGGACTTGTCCATTCCGGCAGGCCCAACGGCCAGAACGGGACAGCCTGCGTGAGGTCCGGGCGGATCGTCCGGTATATCTCGATCGCCTGGGTGACCAGGTTCAGCTGGTCCTCGTCCATCCGGTTGAGGAAACCGGACAGGTGCACGCGGCCCAGCATCGCGCCGCACAACGTGAAGGCGATCTCGTCGAGGGTGAAGTCGGGCTGCGGGTACGCCCAGATCGCTGTCTGCTCCGGCAGCGCGGCAGTGGGGGCCGACGCGGCGATGGGCGGATAGTGTCGGAAGTCCTGTTGGTCGCTTGTGGACACCAGCTGGGTACGGGCCAGCATGCCGTAGTCCATTCGCAGCCCGCCTGAGGCGCAGCTTTCGATCACCACATCGGGATGGCGGTCGAGAATGTCGTCAAGCCATTGGTAGTACGCGAGAACGTGCTCCTGCAGTCCGGCGCCGGGGCTGTCGGCCCGTACGTCGGTGCCCGCGCCCGCGTTGATGTTGTGGTCGAGTTTCAGGTATCCGGCGCCCAGATCGTTCACCAGCCTGTCGACGACCTTGTCCATGTGCGCGCGGGCTGCCGGGTGCCGGAAGTCGAGCTGGTGGCGGTTGTGCTCGACCAGCCGGACGCCGTCACGGTGGAAGAACGCGTCGTCCGGCAGGGTGGCGGCAATCGGGCTGCGGACACCGACCACCTCGGGTTCCAGCCAGAGTCCCGGCACCATGCCCCGGTCGCGGATCCGGTCCAGTACTTCGGTGATGCCGCCCGGGAACCGTGCGGTCGCCGGTTCCCATGCGCCGACGGCGTCCCACCAGCCTTCGGCGTCGTCGTCGTACCACCCTGCGTCGATGCAGAAGTACTCCGCGCCCACGTCGGCCGCGGCGTCGACCAGGGGGAGAAGCCGGTCGGTCGTCGGGTCGCCCATCAGTGTGTTCATGTAGTCGTTGAAGATCACCGGCAGCCGGTCGTGATCCGGGTGCGGCCTGCGGATCCGGCGCCGGTAGCGGGTCAGTTCGGCGATGGCGCCGTCGAACCCCGCGGTCGACTGGACGACCGCTGCGGGCACGCTGGTGAACGACTCGCCGGGCAACAGACGTCGCCGCCACTGGTTGTACTCGTCGGTCGGCCCGAGTAACGCGAGGTAGTACCCGGTGTCGCGGGTGCCGACCTCCCAACGCCATCCGCCGCTGTGCTCGATCTGCCAAGCCAGGGAAGCGGTTCCGCTGGTGAGCACGCCTGTGGGCAGGTGACGGCTGGTCGACCAGCTGCCCCGGCCGCCGATCGCGAAGCAGCTGCGGGGATCGTGCTGATGGGCGAACCTGTTGACGTCGGGCAGCAGGTCCCGCAGCGGCCGGTGCTGCCAGCGGCATTCGGCCAGCCACTCGTTGTCCGCCCAGTGCAGGGTCAGCGAATCCGGCCACTCGAATCCATAGTGGACGAATGACGTGACGGCCTGGACGGTCAGCGGGTCCGGGCCGGTGTTGGTCAGCTCCACCCACGAGCGGATCGCCGGGATGCCGGTCGGAGCCTCCACATGAAACCGTGCGACGAGCCCGGTCTCCTGGTCCCGCAACGTGATCCGGGCTTCACGCCACCCGTCCCGGGTCCGCTGGTCGTGGCCCTGGTAGGTCAGCCGGGCACCGACTGCGGTCTCGATGGCCCGTTGGCCCGACCACAGGCTGCCGTGGCCGGAGACCAGCACTTCGACCAGCGGCCGGGCCAGGTCGAACTCGAAGGAACCCAGGCGAAGGATCTGCACGCGTGACTCCCGTGATCGGCGGCGGCTGGTTGACAGGGGCGAATGTTAGCGATAACAATTCTGGCATGGATGTGACCGGTCACACAACGAGCTCTCGCCCCAAAGCGGCGAGCATCAGGGATGTGGCCAAGGCTGCCGGCGTCTCGCACCAGACGGTGTCGCGCGTGATCAACGGCAGTTCGAAGGTCAAGGAGGCCACTCGCGACCGGGTCCTGGCCGCGGTCGAGGAGCTCGGCTTCCGGCGCAGCGCGACCGCGGTCGCACTGGCCCACGGACGGACCCGGGCACTGACCGTGCTCACCGGGAACACCACGCTGTACGGGTACGCCGCCGTGCTGCAAGGCATCGAGGAGGCGTCCCGGGCGGCAGGCATGTCACTGGCCATCTCGGTGCTCGAATCCGATGAGGAGACGGCAGTGCGCGCCGCCGTCGAGCACGCCGTCGACGACAGCGGCGCCTTGATCGTGATCGCCTACGACAAGGCCGGGGTCCAGGCACAACGGATGATCCCGGAGGATGTGCCGCACGTGGTCGCGGTCGAGACACCGGCCGACGACGAAGGCCGGCAACGGCCGTGGATCTGGACCGACGACCGGGCGGCCGCGGCCGAAGCCACCCGGTACCTGCTCGGTCTGGGCCACCGGACCGTGCACTACGTGGCGATTCCCCTGCTGACCGAGTCCAGTCCGCGAGCCGCGGGCTGGCGGACCGCCCTGCTGGAAGCGGGTGCCCCCGTGCCCGAGCCACTGGGTGACGGCTGGGACACCAAAGCAGGATATGAAGCGGGACGGATGCTTGCCGCTGATCCGTCCGTGACGGCTGTGTTGTGCGGCAACGACGATCTGGCCCTGGGCGTCATCAGGGCGATGCACGAGGCCGGCCGGGCGATCCCCGGCGAGGTCAGCGTGATCGGCTTCGACGACGCCCCGCAGTCCGCCTACTTCACGCCCTCGCTGACCACGGTCCGGCTGGACTTCGCCGGCCTGGGCCGGGCGTGTTTCTCGCTGCTGCACGACCAGATCGCCGAACCGGTCATCGCGCCGCACCTGATCATCCGCGAGAGCACCGGCTCTCCGGCCTAGTACCCACCCTGACAACCGAGGACCCCGATGAAGCGCGTTCTCCTGCCTTGTTTAGCGCTGCTGTGTGCACTCCTGTCCGCGTGCAGCGACCCCACGACTGCGGCGGGCGCCGGCCCGGCGCCTACTCCTGTCGCCGACCCGGCCGCTCGCCTGGACGGCGTGCACCTGACCTTCTGGACCGCGCAGAACAGTGTCAACCAGCCGAAACCCGCGATCGAGGCGTTCGCGAAGGCCACCGGGGCTGTGATCGACACTGTTGTCATCCCGGACCCGTACGAGTCGAACGTGCCGACGCGGCTGGCCTCCGGGGAGAAACCGGATCTGCTGTTCTGGCAGCCCACCGGCAGCACCCTGCCGGCCATCCGGCCCGCGGCCAATCTGCTCACGCTGGACGACGAGCCGTGGGTGGGCAAGCTCGGCAAGATCGAGCAGGGCCTCGGGGTGATCGACGGAAAGCGTTACGCCGCAATCGTTTCCAGTCCGGCAGTGCTGGGTGTGTACTACAACAAGGCCGTGTTCGCCAAGGCCGGGATCACCGAGATGCCCAAGTCCTACCCGGATCTGCTGGCCAAGGCCCAGCAGATCAAGGACAAGACCGGTGTGCCGCCGTTCTTCGAGGTCGGCGGCGACAAGTGGCCGCTGCAGTGGCAGGTCCAGGTCCAGCTGACGGGGCTTGATCAGTCCTTCTGGGACAAGCTCAACTCCAACCAGGAGAAGTGGACCAATCCCACGGTGGTCCAGGCGATCGCCGACTACAAGCAGAAGGTGCTCGACGCGGGTCTCGCGCAGCCGAACTACCGCACCGGGACCTTCACCGACCAGGGGCTGGACCTGTTCGCCGGCAAGGCCGCGATGGCGTTGAACGTGACCTCGTTGCAGACCCAGATCCAGGCCGGCCACAGCTCCAAGGAGATCGACGACACACTCGGCTGGTTCCCGATCGCCAAGGACGCCGCCAAGGCGTTGTACTCCCCGGACCAGACCAACGGCGTGGTCGCGTTCCGCACCGGTGACGAGAAGCGGCAGAACGCCTCCCGGCAGTTCCTGGCCTATCTGCTCGGCCCTGGCTACGCCGACTACATCAAGGCGATGAAGTTCGTGTCCGTGCGCACCGACGTGCCCAACCCCGACGGCCTGCCGCAGACCGCCGTCGACCAGTGGAAGGCGTTGCCGGACGCGATCGGTGTCTTCCAGGTCAAGGCGATCAACGCACCGGACATGCATCTGGCCCTCGCGGACATGATCTACGACAAGAAGACGCCCCAGGAGGTCGCCCAGGCCGCCCAGGACCAGTTCGCGCAGGTCGCCAAGGCGCAAGGGGCAGCGGGCTTCTGATGACTGCGATCCCGTCCGCCAGAAGGAGGGCCGCGGCGCAGCCGTGGTGGTTCGCGCTGCCTGCCATCGCGGTCTTCGCCGTGTTCTTCCTGCTGCCCAACCTGCTCAACTTCGTCTACCCGTTCACCGACTGGTCGGCGTTCAAGAGCGGGATCGGCTTCGTCGGACTGGCGAACTTCGAGACGATCTGGCAGGACGGGTCGCTGATGCGGGCGATCCGGGTGACCGTGCTCTACGCCGTCGGCGTGGCGATCTTCCAGAACGCCTTCGGGCTGGGCCTGGCGTTGCTGCTGGAGCGTGACACCAGGTTCAACCGGTTCTTCCGGGCGCTGTTCTTCCTGCCGGTGCTGATCTCGGCACTGGCCGTGGGATACCTGTTCCAGGCCCTGCTGGCCCAGGACGGCGCGGTGAACAAGATCCTGTCGGATCTCACCGGCAGTCACGTCGACGTGCCCTGGCTGGGCAGCCCGACATGGACACTGCTGGTCGTGACCCTGGTGCACGGCTGGAAATGGATGGGCCTGGCCATGCTCGTGTACCTGGCGGGCCTGAAGTCCGTCCCCGGCGAGATGCTCGAGGCGGCCAAAGTGGACGGTGCGTCGCGGTGGCGGACGTTCTGGTCGATCCGGTTGCCGATGCTGGCCCCTGCGGTCACGTTCAACGTCACCACGGCGCTGATCGGCTCGATGAACACGTTCGACATCGTGCAGGCCACGACCAAGGGCGGCCCGGCCGCGCAGACCGAGGTGTTCAACATCTACATGTTCCGCATCTTCGGCCAGGGCCTGTACGCCCAGGCGTCGGCGATGAGCCTGGTGCTGTTCGGGATCGTCGTGCTGCTGGCGATCCCGGTCGTGATCGGCCTGCGGCGACGGGAGCACGTGCTGTGACCACGCGAGCAATCACCACGGCGACCAAGCCCACGCCCGTCATCCCCGCACACCGGTCTGCGCCACCAAGGCCGCGGCGCAGGCGTGAACCGGCCTCGCTGATCAGGCCGTTTGTGGTGATCGTGCTTGCCGTGCTGACGATCGGCGTGCCGCTGTGGCTGGTCATCGTCACCTCGGCGAAGCCACAGGCCGAAGCGATCAAACCGAACCTCGCGCTGCCGCAGAACTGGCAGCCGGGGGAGAACTACAGCACCGCGATGAGCCAGGGCAAGCTGATCGAGGGCCTGCTCAACAGTGTCCTGGTGGTGCTTCCGTCAGTCGCGCTGGTGCTTGTGCTCGGTGCGGGTGCCGCGTGGGTGTTCGCTCGTCGTAAGGGAAAGCTCGTGTCGGCGGCCTACGCGGTGACGATCTCGGGGCTGCTGCTGCCGCCCGCGGTGATCACGATCGTGATGGAGTTGCGGCAGTTGGGCCTGGCCAACACCCGGCCCGGCATGATCGCGGTGTACACCGGGATGTACCTGTCCACCTCGATCTTCTTCATGACCGGGTTCATCCGCAGCACGGTGCCGGTCGAGCTGGAGGAGGCGGCCCGCATCGACGGCGCGGGTCCGGTACGCATCTTCGGCACGATCATCCTGCCGATGCTCCGGCCGGTGATCGCCACCGCGACGATCATGGTGATGCTCTATGCGTGGAGCGACGTGTTCTACTCGTTCTTCGTGCTGGGAGGCGGCAGCCTGGCGACGGCGCCGCTGAACCTCTACCAGGTCGCCAACGCCTCGCTGTACCTCAACAACTGGCACCTGATCTTCGCCTACGTGGTGCTGATGAGCCTGCCGATGGTCGTGGTGTTCCTGGTGGCCCAGCGCCGGATCGTGGCCGGGATCACCAGCGGTGCCGTGAAATAGTCCCTGCATCTGTCAGAAAGGATCGACATGGTCCGCGCACATTGTGGTGCACTCGGCCTTGTGTTAGCGCTAACGCTCTTCTCCCCGCTGCCCGCGGCGGCACAAGCCGAGCAGCTGATCGTCGACCTGGGCAAGACCGCCGGCCCGGTGCTGCACGGCGGCAACGGCTCGCTGTACGGCCTGTCCGACGACGGTGTGCCCAGCGACAACCTGCTGGCGCCGCTGAAGATCACCTCGATCGCGCAGAAGGCGCCGGACGGTCTGCAGCATCCCAACGGGGACGCCCTCGCGGTCGCCGACAGCTTCCGCCGCAACGGTGGCGGCGATATCCAGGTCTACATGCAGGACATCTACAAAGAGTGGCCGTACGAGGACCTCGGCATCGCGGACTATCTGTCCAAAGTGGATGTCATGGTCCGCAAGATCGCGGCGAGCCCGCACCGCAAAGCCATGATCTACGTGCCGTTCAACGAGCCGGACGCGATCTGGTACGGCCTGGGCGTCGGCGACCAGGCCACGTACGAACGCAACCGGGACCGTTTCTTCGCCGACTGGAAGACCGTCTACCAGCGCATTCGCGCGCTCGACCCGGGCGCCCGGATCGCCGGGCCCAACGAGACCGCCTACCACGGCCGGCTGATGGCCGACTTCCTGGCGTGGACCAAGGCGAACAACGTCCTGCCGGACGTGATCACCTGGCACGAACTGTCGTCCAGTTCGTTGCGGACGTATCGGGCCTCCTACCGGGCCTACCGTGACCTGGAGCGGGCCAACGGCATCTCGCCGCGGGTCATCAGCATCAACGAGTACGCCAACCGCCGCGATCTGTCCGTGCCCGGCCAGATGGTGCAGTGGGTGTCGATGTTCGAGGACACCAAGGTCTACGCCGATCAGCCGTATTGGGACATCGCCGGCAACCTTGATGGCAACACCGTGGGCACCAACAGCCCGAATGGCTCCTGGTGGTTCTTCCGTTGGTACGCGGGCATGTCCGGTCAGACGGTTTCGGTCACCCCGCCCAAGCCGGAGACCATCGACACGCTCCAGGGCCTGGCCAGTGTCGACCGCAACCGCAGGCAGGCGCACGTCCTTGTCGGTGGCACCAACGGCAGCGCGGACGTCGTCCTGCGTGGCGCCGACCGTTCGGTGTTCGGCAGCAAGGTGGTCGTGACCGTCGAAGAGGCAGCCTGGACCGGATATGAGGGCACTTCCGCGCCGCCGAAGGTGCTTCGCCGTGCCGTTCAGCCGATTGGCGCGAACGGATCTCTGACCGTGCCGCTGACGGGCATGAAGCAGATGTCCGCGTACCGGATCGTGCTCACGCCGGCGGGCATCGGCGCACCGCAAGCGGCCAGTGTTCCGTGGAGTGCGGACTATGAGGCCGAAAACGCGGCCATCACTTCCGGAACCGTTTACACGCAAGGGACAGTCAGCAACCCGAACGGATATGCTGCCTCCGGGACGAAGGATGTCGGATCGCTCAACCGGCCCGACAGCAAGGTCGACTTCACCGTGTCCGTGCCGTCGGCCGGAACCTATAGTCTCCGCATCCTGTACGGGAACCAGACCGACGCACCGGCCAGGCAGGTGGTCAAGGTCGACGGTGTGCAGGTCGGGTTGGCCGAGTATCCGCGCACGTTGAACTGGACCTACCGAGCCGCTGTCGATATGCCCGTCAAGCTCACCGCGGGGACGCACACCCTCAGCCTTGCCAAGGATCGTGGCGAGGTGACGCTCGACAAGATCGAGCTGAGTGCTGTTCCGGCGCCGGGCACCGACTACCCGGCAACGCTCGCGGAAACGTCAGGCAACGCCCTCTACTGCTACTTCTCCGGACTGGGCGAGGTCCTGCTGCCCAGTGGCAGCAAGAGCATCTTCGACGTCTACGCCCCCACGGCCGGATACTACGAGATCAAGTCCGACCACAGTGGACTGGCCACCCTCGAGATCGGGAAGACCCGGATCGGCACGCTCAAGTCGTCCACCCGGGTGTTCCTCATCGCCGGGATCAACCGCGTCTCCGTCGTGTCCAATGCCCTGACCGTCATGCGTGGCCTGCGTGTCACGCCTGCCGCGGATCAGACCGGTGTCACCGCACTGGAAGCCGAGAACGCGACACTTGCTGGTGTCGCCCGCGTGGCTGACAACATCTACGCGTCAGGCGGAAAGGCAGTCGGCTACATCGGCACAGGAGCAGCCAACACGCTCACGTTCAACGGGGTTCAGGCACCCCGCGCGGGCAACTACGTCCTGATTGTCCACTACGCGAACGACGAACGAGCCGGTTCAGGCAACTACAACACCAACGTCGTCTCCCGCACAGCGGACATCTCCGTCAACGGCGGCCCAGCCCAGCGGGCGACCTTCCGGAACACCTACAGCTGGAACCAGTTCTGGTCGCTCGCAATCCCCGTAACCCTCAAGGCAGGCAGCAACAGCCTCAGCTTCGCCAACGCCACAACCTACGCACCCGACATCGACCGCATCGAACTCGCACCACTCAGCTGAACCACAAGGGGCCTCAGGCAAATCGCCTGAGGCCCCTTGTTTTCAGACTCGCGCTGTGAACACATACGAGCCGGCGGGTACGTGGAATGTCGCGGTGCCGGTGGGCACTGCCTCCGCCGGGTAGGTGATTGTGGACGGTTGACCGGTGGGAACCTTGACTGTGGCCGAGGTTCCGGTGGGGACTGTCACTCGCAAGGTGATCGTGCCCGCGGAGACTGACCAGTCGCTGACTGCGCTTCCGTAGGGTGTTTCGTAGGCGGAGCGAGCCGATGTCAGGCCGCCGCCGGGTTTGGGGGCGATGAGCTGGGTGGCGTAGCCGGGACTGGCCGGGCCGAGGCCGCCGACCTGGCGGTAGAGGAAGTCGCCGACCGAGCCCATGCCGTAGTGGTTGAAGGAGTTCATGCCGGGGTCGTTGAAACTGCCGTCCGGCCGGATGCCGTCCCAGCGCTCCCAGATCGTTGTCGCGCCTTTGCTCTGCATGTATCCCCAGCCGGGGAAGCCCGGCTGGAGCAGGATCTGGTACGCGGTGGCGAGGTGGCCGTGATCGGCCAGCACGGGCAACAGGTTCTCCACGCCCAGGAATCCCACTGACAGGTGCCCGCCGGTCGCGGCGACCTTCGTGGCGAGCTTGTCCGCCGCGGCCTGTTGCCGGTTTCCGGGGAGCAGGCCGAACGCCAGCGCCAGGACGTAGCCGGTCTGGCTGTTGGACCCGATCGTGCCGTCGGCCGCCACGAACTTGTTGGTGAAGGCGGCCGCGACCTGGTCGGCGAGCTGTCCGTACGAGCCGGCCTCGGCGGTACGGCCGGTGGCCGCGGCCATCCGTGACACCAGCCTGGCCGACCAGCCGAAGAAGGCCGTGGAGATCAGGTCCTGCGCGGTGTTGTCGTTGACGTTGAGCCAGTCGCCGTAGGTCCACTGGTCGCGGATCAGATCGCTGCCTGATGTGCCGCGCAGGTAGTCGACCCACTTGGCCATGGCGGCGAAGTGCTCGTCGATGACCCCGACATCGCCGTAACGCTGCCAGATCGTGTACGGCACGATCACGCCCGCGTCACCCCAACCGGCACGTCCCGCGCTGTCGAGCACCGCGGGCACGACGTCGGTGAAAGCGCCGTCGGACCGTTGGGCGTCGACGAGATCGTCGGCGTACTTGCCGAAGAAGTTCTGCATCGGCGCGTTGAAGGTGGCGGTGGCCGCGAAGATCCCGATGTCGCCGGTCCAGCCCAGACGCTCGTCGCGCTGGGGGCAGTCGGTCGGGATGGACAGCATGTTGGACCGCTCGCCCCAGACGATGTTGTGCTGCAACTGGTTGACCAGCGCGTTGGAGGTGGTCAGCGTGCCCGGCTGGGCGCCGGTGGTCCACGCGGCCCGGCCGGTGATCATGCCCGTGGTGGGTGTTGTGCCGTCGGGCAAGCCCGTGACCTCGACATACCGGTAGCCGTGCACGGTGAACCGGGGCTCGTAGGTCTCCACACCGCCGGTGCCTGCCAACGTGAACCGGTCAGTCGCCTGCGCCGCACGCAGGTTGGTCGTGTAGATCGTGCCGTCGGCGTTCAGCACTTCCGCGTGCCGCATGCTGACTGTTGTGTCGGCAGGTCCTCGCACGGCGAGCCGGTTCCAGCCGCTGAAGTTCTGTCCGAGGTCGAACACCCAGACACCAGGCCGCGGCTGGCTGATGGACACCGGCTGAAGTTCCTGCTGCACTGTGACGCCGTTGTCTACTTGGGACACCAGGTTGGGCTTGGCGGCGGTCCGCTGGACAGGTGCGGACCATGTGCTGTCGTTGAAGCCAGGGCTGTCCCATCCGGACACGGCGAGCCGGGCATCGTAGGTCTCGCCCTGGTAGAGGTCATCGCTGCGGACCGGGCCGCTGGTGACCTTCCAGCTGTTGTCGGTCTGGACAGTCGCGCTGGTGCCGTCGGTGAACGTGAGCCGCAACTGGGCCGAATACCACGGTTGGGTGCCGTACCGCTGGCTGCCGCCGATGCCGAGGCTGCCCGAATACCAGCCGTTGCCCAGCCAGGCGCCGAGCGCGTTGGAGCCTTGCCGGATCTGCCCTGTCACGTCGTAGACCTTGTACTGAAGCCGTTTGTTGTAGTCGGTCCAGCCTGGGGCCAGCACATCCGCGCCGACTCGCTGGCCGTTGAGACGCGTCTCCTGCAGGCCGAGTGCCGTGGTGATCAGCCGTGCAGTGGCCACCGGCTTGCTGACCGAGAAGTCCTTACGCAGCAGGGGAGAGGGCTGGGTCACTCGGACGTTGGACGCCCAGGGGCCGGTGCCGTAGCCGGTGAGTGCGCGTGCGGCGGGCCAGACACTGTCGTTGAAGCCGCTCTGCTGCCAGCCCGATGGGCCGTCCTGGCTGGCCTTCCAGCCCGCGTCGGTGAGTACAGTCTGTCCACCTTGGACAACGAGCTTGCCGATCACCCCGGCAGGCGACTGGCTTGTGTTCTCGCTGCGCACCGCGATTGTGTTGGTGCCCGCGGCGAGTTTGCCGCTCAAGTCGACCACGGCGGCGCTCTGCCATGAGTCCGGCACCCGGGGCGAAGCGCTGACCTGTGTCCCGTTGACCCACACGTCGGCCGTGTCGTCTCCGGTGATCACCAGCGTGGCCTGGGCCGGCGCTGTGGCCAGGTTGACCGTGCGGCGGAAGTAACGAGTGGCAGGCGGCACCCCGGCGACGGGATCGCCTTCGGGATACCAGATCCACGTCGCCCCGGACAGTCCGGGCGCGACCGGGGCCTGGCCGATGAAGGCGGCGGTCCACTCGGACGCCGCTGCGAGCAGACCGGTTTCGAAGGTCCAGGTCGCGCTCCAGTCGCTGGTCCGGCCCTGGCCGTCCCATACTCGCACCCGCCACGAGTACCGGGTGAGCGACTGGAGTGCGGGACCGCCGTAGCCGATGTCCACCTGCTGGCCGGAAGCGACCTGGCCGCTGTCCCAGATGTCACCGGCATTGGTCGAGACCGCGACCTGATAGGCGGCTTGGCGCTGCTGTGCTGTCGCCGATGTCAGCGTCCAGCCGAATCGGGGGCGCTGTGCGTCGACCCCGAGCGGGTCGGAGCGGTGTTCGACAGTGCCGTTCGCCACCCGCAGCGGTGACGCCAGCTCCGGATTCGGTGCGACAACGTCGGTGTTCCACGGTGCGACGCCGTACGTACCGAGATCGGCGACCGAAGGCCATGTCCTGTCGTCGAAGCCGGGCCGTTCCCATCCCTCGGCGACTGTCTGGCCCGACTTCCAGCTGTTGTCGGTGATCAGGTCGGTCGTCGCGCCCGCGGTGACCACGCGCCCACGGCCGACGATCCCGGCCGGGCCTGCGGAGGTATTGCGCGCCGCGATGGCGATCGTGTTGGTGCCGACGGTCAACGCGGGTCGCAGGTCGACGAAGATGGCGCGGCGCCAGGAATCGCCATCCCGTGCGGACGCGGCGAGCGGCTTGCCGTTGAGCCAGACGTCGACCGTGTCGTCGCCGGTCACGACCAATTGAGCCTCGGTGACCGCGCCTGCGGTCACGGTGAAGGTTTTGCGGAAGTAGCGGTGCGCGGCGGGCGCACTCACCCGTGGATCGCCCTCGGGGAACCAGACCCATTGTGCCCCAGTCAAACTGACGGGCACCGCGGCGTTCGCGGGCCGGCTCGGCACGGCGAGGACGGACAGGATCATGGACACGACAAGCACGGCGAATACCGTGCGGCGGCTGTTACGGGGCATGGCAGGGCTCCCACTCAGCTGGCCGAACGTCTGTGTTTAAACGTTTCAATCAGCGCGCTGCAAGGAACAGTAATCAACGCGTCACGTGATCGCAACGCCGCGCGAGGTGTCCGAGCCTCGGTGGTGCGGCTGCCGGCGACAGTGCATGGCAAGGGTGATCACGGCTTTGTCCCGGAGCTGATCAGTATTGCCCGCGCCACCGGCGTTTCCGGATATCTGGGCGACGGGTCCAACCATTGGCCGGCCGTGCACCGGTACGACGCCGCGCGCCTGTTCACCGCGGCGTTGCAACAAGCGCCCGCGGGTGCACGGTTTCACGGTGTCGCCGAGGAGGGTGTGCTGTTGAGGGACATCGCCGAGGTCATCGGCCGGCATCTACGGCTGCGGGTGCGAGCGATCGCCCCCGAGGACGCGGCCGGGCACTTCGGCTGGCTGGCAGGTTTCCTGGCGGCCAGCGTCGTGGCTTCCAGCGTGCTGACCCAGAAGCAGCTGGGCTGGCACCCCGGTGAGATCGAGCTGATCCCTGACCTCGACGAAGGCCACTACTTCCAGGACCGGTGACCGTCGTGTAGTCCAATCGTAAGCGAGCAGATGGGCGTAACTGCCAGACGCGGTCGCGTGCGACCTTTAGGCTGAGAGGATGGCTGGCCGGGGCGATGGTCCGTTTGCCGAGGGCGGGGCGGGCATGGACGAGTCGGGCACGACTCTGGCGCGCGTCTATGACGCTCTGCTGGGCGGCAAGGAGAACTACGAGACCGACCGCGAGGTGCGCGACCAGCTCACCGCGGTCGCGCCGGAGTACTCCAAGGTCGCGTGGGACAACCGGCACTTCCTGCTGCGGGCCGCCAGATTCCTGGCCGGCGCGGCGGGGATCGGCCAGTTCCTGGAGTTCGGTGCGTGTTTCCCGGTCGGCGACAGCGTGCACGACGTGGTGCAACGAGCCAACCGGGACGCCACCGTGGTCTACGTCGGGATGGACCCGCTTGTGCTCGCGCACGGCCGGGCCTTGCTGGAGGACAACGACCATACGCACATCGTGGACATCGACTGGCGTGACGCCCGGAACGTGACCGGCAACGCGGAAGTCCGCAAGTACATCGATTTCGAGCAGCCGATGGCGATCAGCCATGTCAGCACTCTGTGTCACGTTCCCGACGAGTGCGACCCCTGGGCGATCATGCGCGAACTCGTGGACGTGGCCGCGCCGGGTTCCTATGTGGTGTTCGCCCATCTGCTCGATCCGGGGCCGGAGCACGAGCTGGCCGAACTGGCCGCCCGGGCGCAGGAGGTCTACCTGACCAGCCCGATCGGCAGCGGCTGGTTCCGCACGATGGACCAGATCATGGCCATGCTGGAAGGCCTGGAACTGACCGAGCCCGGCATGGTGCCGATCGCGGAGTGGTGGCCCGACGGCCCGCCGTCCGCGCCACTGGCCCCGATGCAGCGGTTACTCGTAGGTGCCGTCGCACGTAAACCGTAGGTGGCCGGTAATCGTCTGACATCTCGGTGGCGCAACAGAACCACTGACCAGGCCGATCTGCGTGCTACGCTCAACGCCCGTGCAAATGCACGTGCAGATGCACCAGATCCGGCTGGTGCTCTGACGAGTCTTGGATCGAGGTCTGCCATGATCCGCGCGCAAGGCTCTGTGGCCCGTGGGGTGGTCCACCTGTGGGCTCCGGATCCTGTCAAGACGTCCGACCGCGCGTTGTGCGGCGAAGCCGGTCCCGCCATCGGCGACCAGACCGGCAATCTCTGCGCGACCTGCTGGCGGATCCACGGCGGCCTGCTCGGCTCGGCCTTCGGGCGTTCGGCCGCGGCGCGGCACTGACAGGCGTCAGCGCATCGATGGTGTGCGCAGACCCCTGATGGTCTCGCGCAACGCTTCGTCGGCCGGGGTCGGCTCGAGCCCGAAGGTGGCTGTGGCGGCCGACGAGTCGAGCACGAACGGCCTCTGCAACTGGTACTGGACTTCAAGCATCTCTCGCGCGGCCGGATTGAAGAACCCGGCGAGGCGGAGCGCGAAACCGGGCATCCTGGTCACCTGAGCGGGCGGCGCTTCCGCGAGTTCGGCAGCGCGGATGGCAAGCGCGCGGACAGACATCGGGGCCGCAGTAGGCACGTGCCATGGACGGCCCCACGCACTTTCCTTCGCTGCGACTGCCACCAGCATGCGGGCCACGTCACCGACGTAAGTCCAACTGTGCGGCGCGTCCAAGTCGGCGGGGATGGAACTTTTGCTGCCTTTCAACACTTTGGGAAGCACCAAGGCGCTGAACGGGGAAAGCGTGCCCGCGCCCAGGTAGTCCGACCCGCGGACCTCAGCCGTACGGATCCGCCCTGCCTCGTGTGCGGCCAGTGCGTCAGTCCATAGCTTTGCCCGGACCTCGCCCTTCGTGGAGTTGGGACGCAGCGGCAGTTGTTCGGTCATCGGGCCGTCGACCTGGCCGTAGGCGTAGAGGTTGCCGGTGGTGACGAGCACTGCGCCGGTGACCTCCGCGGCGCGTACAAGCGCGGCGCCAATGGGCGGCCATTCGGTGGACCAGCGGTGATACGCCGGACCCGCGCAGCAATACAGCGCTCGGGCGCCTTCGGCATGCCGGGCGAGAGCGTCGGCGTCGGTCGCGTCCGCGGCGATTCGGGTGATCCCATCCTGCTGCGGGCCGCCGCCACTGCGGGTGAGCAGGCGGACCTGTTCGCCTTGGCCGACGAGCAGCCGGGCAGTGGCCGAGCCGACCGGACCGGCTCCGACGATGACGTGATGCGACATTCGGGACACCCACTCCACCTCGCGAGAACACCGTTCTCGGGCAAGTACACCGTACTCGCGGCGCTGTCGTCAAGAACAGTGTTCTCGCCTAGGTCGGGTGTTCTCGGATCTGTGTCACACTGAGGGCATGTCAGCACCCTCGTTGCGTGCCCGGGTCCGTTCGGAGATGAACCAGGAGATCAAGCAGGTCGCACGCCGGCACCTGGCAGCCGAAGGCGCGAACCTGTCCCTGCGCGGCGTGGCCAGGGACATGGGCATCGTCGCTTCGGCCCTGTACCGGTACTTCCCAAGCCGGGACGCCCTGCTGACAGCCTTGATCATCGACGCGTACGACGCACTGGGCACAGCGGCGACCGAAGCCGAGGCGGCTGTGCCCCGCGACAACCTACGCGGCCGCTGGCTCGCGACATGCCACGCGGCACGAACATGGGCGCTGGCCCATCCAGCCGAATACGGCCTGCTCTACGGAAATCCGGTCCCCGGCTACTCCGCCCCGCAGGAAACCGTTCCCCTGGCGGCAAAAGTGGTGTTCCTGCTCGCGGGTGTCGTCGCCGACGGCGCGGAGAACCTGGAGCCGTTGCCGCCCGTGCCCATCCCCGCGCCGGTTCGCGCAGACCTGCGCCGGACGATCGACCAGCACTCGGGCGACATGCCGGAGGAGCGCCTCGACCGCGTCTTCGCCGCCTGGACCCACCTCTTCGGCCTGATCAGCTTCGAGGTCTTCGGCCGCCTCGACGACGTGATCGAATCCCGCGCCGACTACTTCGACCACCACATGTCCCTGATGGCCGACCAGGCCGGAATTCCCCGCTGAGAGGCCCGGCTAAGCGATGGGGTGGCGTTTGATCAGCTGGCGGGCGATCACGGTGCGCTGGATTTCGTTGGTGCCTTCGCCGACGATCATCAAGGGGGCGTCGCGGAAGTAGCGTTCTACGTCGAACTCTGTGGAGTAGCCGTAGCCGCCGTGGATGCGGACGGCGTTGAGAGCGACTTCCATGGCTGTTTCGGAGGCGAAGAGTTTGGCCATTCCGGCTTCCAGGTCGGCGCGTTCGCCTGAGTCGTAGCAGCGGGCGGCGTGGTGCACGAGCTGGCGCGCTGCCTCCAGTTTTGTCGCCATGTCGGCGAGGTGGTTGCCGATGGACTGGTGTTGCCAGATCGGTTTGCCGAAGGTTTCGCGTTGCTGGGCGTAGCGCAGCGAATCTTCCAGTGCGGCCCGGCCGACGCCCAGTGCGCGGCCGGCGACCTGGATGCGGCCGATTTCCAGGCCGCGCATCATCTGCGCGAATCCGTGGCCTTCCGTTTCGCCCAGGAGCGCGGATGCGGGCACGGCGAAGTCGTCGAAGGCGAGTTCGCAGCTTTCCACGCCTTTGTAGCCCAGCTTCGGCAGGTCCCGCGACACGTGAAAGCCCGGCCCCTTTTCCACCAGCAGAATGCTGATTCCCTTGTGTGGCGGGGAAGCCGCCGGGTCGGTCTTGCACAGCAGGGCGATCAGCTGGGAGTGGCGGGCGTTGGTGATCCACGTCTTCGAGCCGTTGATCACGTAGCCGTCGCCGTCGCGCCGGGCCGTGGTTCGGATGGCCTGCAGGTCGCAGCCGCCGCCCGGTTCGGTCAGGGCCATCGTCGCGCGGATCTCGCCGGTGGCCATCCTGGGCAGGTAGATGTCCTTCTGTTGCTGGGTTCCGTAGGTCGCCAGGAGTTTCGACACGACAGTGTGGCCGCCCATCGCGCCGGCGAGGCTCATCCAGCCGCGAGCGAGTTCCTCGGTCACCGCCGCGTAGCACTGGGCGGACACGTGCGCCTCGCCCCACGGCTCGGGGACCGCCAGCCCGAAGATCCCCATCTGTTTCATCTGGCGGATGAGGTCTTCGGGATAGGTGTCGGTGTGGTCGAGCTCCCGCGCGACAGGCCGTACCTCCCGGTCGACGAACTCGCCGACCAGCGCGACGATCGCGGCTTCCTCGTCTGTGAGCCCGTGCATGGAGTTATCATGCAACATCATGGAAGTCTGCGTGAAATACAGTTTTGTGATGATGGGATCACATCGGTGGACTTGAGACAACACGGTTACGCCAAGGCGGAGGACGGGACAAGCCTGGCGTATCAGCGGAACGGCACCGGGCGGCCCCTTGTGCTGCTGGCCGGGCAGGCCAACAACCACACCTGGTGGGACCGTGCGCGCGCAGACTTCAGCGGTAGCACGATCACCATGGACTATCGCGGCACCGGAGCCAGTGACAAACCGGATCTCCCTTACTCCACAAAGGGATTCGCCGACGACGTGATTGCTGTTCTGGACGAGCTGCGGATCGATCAGGCCGACGTCTACGGCACCTCGATGGGCGGCCGAGTCGCGCAATGGCTTGCCGTATCGCACCCGCACCGGGTGCGGCGGCTTGTGCTCGGATGCACGTCGCCCGGAGGCAAGCACGGCATCGAGCGGACCAACGAAGTCCGGCGGGCACTGGCCCGGACCGATTCGCGGGATGTCCTGGCGGACATGATGTACACGCCGGCCTGGCGCGCCGAGAACCCCGGCCCGTACCAGGTTCTGGGCGATCCCGGCATGCCGCCGCACGCGGCTCGCGGTCACCTGGTGGCCAGCAACTCCCACGACGCATGGGACGTCCTGCCTCGCATCACCGCGCCGACCCTGATCCTGCACGGGGCCGACGACGTGCTTACGCCCGCGGCCAATGTTCCCCTGCTCGCACACCGTATTCAGCAGGCGCGGACGCACATCTTCCCTGGCGCACGCCATGCCTACTTCGACGAGTGCAGGCCGTTGGCGAGCACTCTGGTCGAGGAGTTCTTCGCGATGCCGTGACGCTCGCATAGTTGTCAGAACAATTACCAGACCGGTGTGCCGGGTTTCCGCCGTGAATCCGGGAATCGCGGCTCGGCCGGATAGCACACGTTCCAAACTCTGGTACCCCGGCAATCTTGGAAGAACTTTTACAGTCTGTTGTCCGGCTGTTGTCCTGTCCCTACCCGGGTCACACCATGGTGGACTCGACAAACGTCCTCACTGGAGTCCTTGAGGCGAAATGCTCGGCCGCGCCGTTGGTTGTTCTCGCGGCGGGAACAGGTGTCGAACGTCGGGGCTCGGCGGCCTTCCAGGAGCTTGACCAGATGTCGTTCATCGCGCCACTGGTGACGTGGGCACACCGGGTGGATCACCCCAACCGGGTGCCCGCCGCGCTGCAGCGGGCGTGGCTGGTGGCTCAGCACGGCGTTCCGGGGCCGGTGTACGTGGAACTTCCTGATCATTTGCTCACCGCCGAGATCGAGCGCGCCTTCCCCTGGCGGGTGAACGCCGAAACCTCCATGGCGTACAAGTCTTCCGTCAGCAGCCCGGCACTGGACGCGGTTCGCGCCGCACGCCGACCTGTACTGCTGGTCGGTGGGGGTGCCCGCCACCGCAACGACGCTCACAGCATCGAGCGGTTCGCTGACCGGCTTGGTGCGGCGCTGCTCGTCACCGCGTCAGGTCGTGGCAGCGTGGACGAGAACCACGAGCGGTTCCTCGGCCTGTCCGGGCTCTACCTCCGCCCACAGGCCGCGGAATTGTTGCGGGACAGCGATCTCGTGATCGCACTGGGCAGCCGGCTTGAGGAGACCGCGACCTACGGCTGGCCGCAGCTGCCGGTGGTCCAGGTCAACATCGCGGCCGAGGAGTTCTCAGCCGAGTTCCCCGGGCACACCGTCGTCGGCGATGTCGCCGCGGTCGTGGCGCACTGGTCGTCCATGATGGACACCCACGAGCCGGACCCGGGCTGGCTGATGCGGATCGCCGAGACGCGGGCTGCGATAGTCGCCGAGGCGAAGACCGAGACTTCCGTCATCGCCGGGCTGTTGACGACGCTGGGCGATGTTCTGCCTGAGGACCGGATTCTGGTCCAGGAGAACGGGTTGCAGGACATGTGGAGTTACTTCTTCCCGTTCTTCACGTGCCCTGCTGAGGCGGGATCGATCGTCCCTTCCGAACAGACAAGTCTCGGGTTCGGAGCCGCGGCGGCCGGGGGCGTGGCGTTGGCCGCTCCCGGCCGCCAAGTCGTCGCGTTCGTTGGTGACGGTGCCTTTGCCATGGTCGACGCGGACCTGGAAACCGTTGCACGGCATGGCCTTGGCGTGTTGTACGTGGTACTTTGCAACGGCGGTTATGGTTGGCTGCAGGCGCAGTTGGAACAGCGAAGGCTGAACGGCGAGCGATTCGAGTTCGCCGGCGGCGGGTTCCCGCCCAACCGATTCGACGGCCTGTCCCAGGTGCACTACACGGTTCTGGAAGACCCCGGCGACTGTGGGCCAGTGCTGCGGCATGCCGTCGAGGTGTGTGCGCAGGGCCGGGTCTCGGTGGTGTACGTCCCCGTGGAGCTGGCCGACCGCCCGCCCGGACTGTCCGAAATAGACTACTCCGTTCCGCAGTGACATCCGTAGCGACATCCGTTCCGTAGTGACAGGAGTGGGTTATGGTTCTCGAACGAATGCGCGAGCTGCGCCGCCGCGTGGTGATCACCGGGTGGGGTGCGATCACACCGCTGGGCCTGACCGTGACCGACACCTGGGCGGCGATGCTGGCCGGCCGCAGCGGGATCCACCTGGTGGAAGGCTTCGAGACCGGGGACCTCGGGACGCGTATCGCCGGGCAGATCCGCGGGTTCGACCCGGCCCTCTACATCCCGCACAAGGTCAGCCGCCGGATGGACACGTACGCGCAGTACGCCATGGCCGCCGCGACGCAGGCTGTGGAGTCGGCGAAACTCACCATCGACGATGAGCTCGCGCCACGTACAGGCGTGCTGATCGGCAGCGGCTACGGTCCCGTGAACTACAACCACGGCGTGGCTAACACGTTGCGGGACAAAGGTCCGCGTGCGGTGAGCCCGTTCGCGCAGATCGCCGGGGCGATCGACAACGCAGCGGGGGAGATCAGTATGCAGTTCGGCGCTCATGGCCCGAGCCGCGCGCTGAGCACGGCCTGCGCGACTGGGACAGACTCGATCGGCGAGGCGGCCCGGTGGATCCAGTTCGGCTTCGCCGATGTCGTGCTCGCCGGAGGCGCGGACAACTGCATCACGCGCGGAGATCTGGCCGGCAGCGGCAATGCGAGGGCGTTGTCCACGCGCAACGACGAGCCTGAGAAGGCTTCGCGGCCGTTCGACGAGGACCGCGATGGGTTCGTGATGAGCTCCGGAGCCGGTGTGCTGGTGCTGGAGGAGGCCGAGCACGCGCTGGAACGCGGCGTCCCCATTCTCGGCGAGGTCATCGGTTACGGGTCCACTTCGGACGCGTACCACTGGACGGCGCCGCACCCTGAAGGCGCGGGCGCGAAAGCCGCGATGCGGCTGGCTCTGCAGGACGCGGGCGCTCTACCGTCTGATGTGGACTACGTGAACACGCACGGCACGAGCACCCCGATCGGTGACGAGCGCGAAGTGCACTCGATCCGTGCGGTGCTCGGCGACCACGCGACACGCATCCCGGTGAGCTCGACCAAGTCGATGACCGGGCACATGATCGGCGCCGGGGGAGCGGTGGAGGCGATCGCGTCCTGCCTGGCCATCCAGGACGGCGTGGCCCCGCCGACCATCAACTGCGAGCGCCCGCTGGACCCGGAGATGAACTTCGTCGCCGGTGTGGCCCAGGACCACGACATCGCGGTGGCGATGAGCAACTCGTTCGGTTTCGGCGGCCACAACGCTGTTCTCGTACTGCGGAGGTGGGCGCAGTGAGCGGGCTGCTGACCGGGAAACGACTGCTGGTCACCGGCGTGATCACCGACTCGTCGATCGCCTTCCACACCGCACGCGTCGCCCAGGAGCACGGCGCCCAGGTCATTCTCACCGGCTTCGGCCGGATGTCGCTGGTCAACCGCATCGCTCAACGGCTGCCCGAACCCGCGCCGGTAATGGAACTCGATGTGACCGACCAGGACCAACTGGCCACCTTGGCGACCCGCATCCGCGAACACGCCGACGAGTTGGACGGTGTCGTGCACTCGATCGCGTTCGCCCCCGAGAGTTGCTGGGGCGATTTCCTGGCCGCGCCATGGCCGGACGTGTCAACAAGCCTGCACGTCTGCGCATACTCGCTCAATTCGCTGGCTCGGGCGGTGCTCCCGCTGCTGACCCCATCGGCGTCCATTGTCGGCCTTGACTTCGACGCCCGAGTGGCCTGGCCCGACTACGACTGGATGGGCGTGGCCAAAGCCGCCCTGGAATCGGTGAACCGTTACCTCGCCCGCGAACTGGGCCCCGCGGAATCCGCGTCAACCTGGTCGCGGCAGGTCCACTAAGGACTGTCGCGGCCCGCTCGATCCCCGGCTTCGTCGAAATGGCCAAGGACTGGGACCACCGTGCCCCGCTGGGCTGGGACGACACCGACCCTACCGCGGTCGCCAAATCCGTCTGCGCCCTGCTCTCCGACTGGCTCCCCGCCACCACAGGCTCCATGATCTGGGCCGACGGCGGCGCCCACGCAATCGGTTCATAACAGCCGTTTCGGTTCCAATGGCTGCCTTATCGGGCAACGACCACCCCACGCTTGGTCACCCGCCAAGGCATGGATGTCCTGGGTCCACCAGGAGTGAGATGGGGGAAAGTGGGGAGGCAGCGTGGAAAGACGCATGGAGGAGCCGAACCGCACGCCGCACGACGATCCACGAGCGCCGCTGAACAACCCCCAGCAGGTCCCGCTCACCCAGGATGGCACGCCGGCACCCTTCATCGCGCCCGCCTCGATCACGTACCTCCAACGACTGGCCGGCAACCGCGCTGTCGCAGGCCACCTGGGTGTCCCGATCCAGCGCCAGGTCCTGACCGCGTCGGGCAGCGTCGACGATTTCGTGGCGCTGGGAGATCCCGAGGTGATCGTCACCAAGCTGGCGGAGGCCCCGCTGGCGGAACGGCAGTACCTCACCGCGCAACCCGATGGCAGCGCACGCTTGGAAGCCGCGATCGGGTCGAGCCTTCGGCCCATCGCGCAACGGATCCTGTCCGGGGCGGCGTCCGCGACTGTGCCTTCCCTGGACGAGGCGACCTGGTTCCGCTGCGACCGGGCCATTCACGCGAACGACCGCGCGAAGGCGTTCCAGGTCCTGATCGCCTACCTGAGTGGGCGTGGCTTGATCAACAATGCCTCCGGCTGGTCCTATGTGGCCAGATCCGACGAAGGCGAAGGGGTGACCAACTTCCAGTGGGTGGAGGACCCGGCCACACACGAGCGCCGGGCCACCTCGCCGACGGTCGAGATCTACGACCCTGCCTTCCAGGACGTCGCCTGGCTCTATTCCACAGTCATGCACGAAAACGTTCACGTGCAACAGGTTCGGGCCGGTGCGCCGGGCAGTGAGTTCGACGCCGCGGGCGAGCAGCGGCCCGAGTTCGTCGCCCGGGACGAGGTTCTGGCCTACCTCTGGGAGATCGAACACTCCGAGGGCACGGGCCTGTCGGGCACGGCCAACGCGGCGGGCAACGCGAGCTCGACGTCGGTCTGGCGGACCAACGTCATGCACATGCAGGAGGTCGCCCGCAGGCTGACCACCGAGTTCAATTCCATGACCCCGGGCCTGCAGGCGAGCCTGCGGACCCGCTACGACGCCGCCCAGCAGAAGGTCCGAGACTTCGACCTGGGCGTTCCCCAGCAGTCGGTCGACGACGCCCGGCAGACGGTCCAGGAGTCCAGCCGTCAGATCCAGCAGCTGCTCGACACCAGAACCCCGGAGAACGAACGCGAAGTCGACGCGCAGATCGATGCCATCCGCAGACGACGGGCCGGGGCCATGGCCATCGTCGCGCTGACCGACAACCCGCTGATCGAGGTCGTCGAACCGGGTGACCCCGGCGTGTACCGGGTTCCCACGGTCGACGCCGAAGGCAGGGTCCGCTACCTGCACGGCGGGCTTCAGGTCGCCTGGCACCTCGCCCAGGCCTCGACCTCCGCGTACTCCCTGGGCGAGACCCTCAGCGCAGGCGGGGAGATGACGGTCGCCGGTACGGCGATCCAGGGGCGGGTCCACCCGTTCCCGCCCGATGTGGACTTCGACGAGCATATCCACGTGGTGGCGAACACCCGGCAGGAAGCGGGCCGGATGGCCGCGGAACGCCTCGTGGCCAACATCCGCCGGATCAGCGGCGGACCCGTGCCCGGCAGCTCGCAAGTCGAGTTCCGGCATCTGCTCACGTTCCCCGAAGGCGGCCGGGGCATCCGGATGAGTCTCGACGACATCAACTCCGGTGACGCTGTCGCGACTCTCGGCCGGGCCATCGCCAACCTGGCCGGCGGCAACATGAACACGTTCTGGCGTGGATACGTGGTCGACGACCCGGCTCACCCGGAAGAACGGCGTTTCACCACCGTCACCAAGGTCGTTTTCGTGTCGGCCACGAAGCCCGACGGCACCGAGCTCATGGCGACCAGTGGCAGCGCGGACTTCAACCTCGCCTACCTCGAGGTGCCCGACGAGATACCGAGGACCTCATTGGCGGAGTTCGCCACCGCGATGCGGTCCGCCGCGGTGGAGCAGGCCGACCGGGGCAACTGGCTGAAGGCCGCCAAACGCGCCTACAACTACTTCTCGACCATTGGTGATCTGGCCGGCATGAGTGCGCTGGAGCCGGTGTTCTCCCAGCCCCAGACGAACATCGAGCAGTACGCGACGGTCATCGACGCCATCCAGAACGCCCTTGAACTCACCGACATGGGCGTCCGGCAGCCACGAACCCGGATCATCAGCCGCGACGAGGCCCTCAACCAGGTCGAACGCGCGGCGGCCATGGTCGAGCAGCGGCTTCCCGCAGTGCCAGGACGGACCAGTCCGGAGGCGATCGCGCGAGATCTGCGTGAACTGGCGACCAGGTTCGAGGCACGTGACAGCCATGGGAACCTCAAACCGGACCCGGGCCTGGCGGCCTTGTTCGGCCGTGAGGCGACCGCGATCCGTGAACTGATCAACGTGGGCGTGCAGAGCCGGGTCGAACCGATCATCGACCGGCTGCGCCTGGAATGCCGGGTGGAGACAACGCCATGAACCAGTTCCTGATCGCCAACCGGCTGTGGTTCCGGGAAGGACGGACAGCCAAAGCACTGGCACGCTACACCGAGGCGACGCAGGCCCAGCCGAACAACCCCGTTGTGGCGTTCCAGGTCGCTCGCGTGCTCTGGGCGTTCGACCGGTTCGGCGAGGCCCGTGCGGCGCTGGCCCGGGCGGACGCCAACCGCGCCCGGTTGAGTGACATCGGCCGGCTGGCCCTGGACCAGCGGCTGACGCTGACCGAATACCCGCCGGCCAGGCATTACCCTGATCTTCCGCCCGACCGGCTCGACCGGGACCTGCTGGGCGCGGCTGCCGACTGGCGTCGCGTCGCGCAGGCAGCCGACGACCGCGAGATGGGAGGCTTGGCGGTCTACGCGCTGGAGCGGTGGAACGGCGTGCCGCTGGACGCGGAAGACGCCCGCTACCTCGGCAGGATCACCACGAACCGCGACCTGGAGGAGGCCCTGTTGACCCAGATGCCGGCATCACCGCCGCAGGAGCTGCCCCTGCGGCTCGAAGTCCGTGTGATCCCGGAGAAGGGCCGGCTGGGCGAACCCACCCAGATCACCGCGATCCTGCACAACCCCACGGACAAGCCCATAGCCGTCAACCGCCGGATGCTGCTCAACCGCCCAGGCAGGCCCGGCGAGGTATGGCTTGACCTGCGAGGCCCGGCGGGCTATCGCAACAGCGCGGGCGTCCGGATCAACGCCGGGTCCGCACCGGCCGAGTTCTTCGTGACCCTGGCCCCCGGCGAATCAACGGAGAAATCCTGGGACCTGGCCAGGTATGCCACCACCGAAACCGCCGGCAACTACGAGATCACCCTCACCTACCACAACGAAGCCGGCCGCTCACCGGACGGAAACCCCATGGCTGTGGGAAAAGTCAGCGGTCGCGCCACCTTCGAGCGGCACAGCTGAGCCGGCTGTCACGCCGCTACCCATCCCGAAGATGTACATGTACGGCGAGCAGAACAACCACTTGTCCTACCTGCCCCAGATGAGTGCCAACGGCACCGAGCTCGCCGAGATACCCCACTGCGCGCACTTCCCGATGTACTCCAACGCCCCCGAAAGTGGTCCCGCATCACAAAGTTCGTGATCGGGTAGCGGTCACACGACAGTGATCTTGTCGACGTTCGGGCCGCCGTTGCTTGTTGTCGCGGTGGCTCTGATTTTGCTGGTGCCGGCGAGCAGGTTCACGCGGATGGTCAGTGTTCGCCAGTCTTCCCAGCCGTTGGTCGGTGGGAAGTTCACGGACGCCGTTTTGATCCCGTTGACTGTGATGTCCATGGGGCGGTTCTCGGAACTGGCGTTGGTGTACCGGAAGACAACGTTGACACTTGTGGTCGCGAGGGCGGTCACGGTCCACTCGACGGAACTGCCGACCTCGTTGTCGTAGTCGACGAAGCCGGAGCCGGTGAACCCTGCGTGATTGGACTCGATCCGTCCGTTACGGATAGTCGCGTTCTCCGCTTGGAAGTCCACACCTTGTGGTTGAGGCGGTGTCCTCTCGGGAGCCTGCTGCGGGGGAGGCGCGGGCTTTGGTGTCCGGGCACTCGTGGATGACGACGGCGGTGGCTGGGCGTCCGGACTGCTGGGCGCCGGACCGACTGAGGGCGTCGGAAGCAGCACGGACACTGTCGACTGAGGAGGCTGCGTCGTCACCGGCAGCTCGGAGTCCTGTCCTTGCGGCACAACGATCTGCGCGCCGGCCGGTGCGTCCGGCTGGCTCACCAACAGCGTCACCACCATGCCCGCCGCCGCGCAGGAGGCAGCGCCGGACAGGGCCCACTTGAGGCTACGCCTCACCCCAACTCCTTCCCGGTTCCTGCCACAGGATTAACACACCACAGGAAACGATCATGGAATCATGTGCCCAGCACATCACCCAGCACAAACGCGGCTGCCGGTAACAGTGTCACCGGGTGTCGCGGGCGGCGGCTTCCTCTGGGGTGGGGGCGGTGCCGCCGAGGTGGGCGGGCAGCCACCAGGGGGCGTCGGCGGGCTTGTCGGGGTAGTCGGCCTGGGCCTTCTCGAGCAGGGTCGTCATCCGGGTGCGCAACTCCCGGGTGAGCTGGTCCTGGTTGTCCTGCGGGGTGGGGTGCAGCGGCTCGCCGGCGCGGATCAGGATCGGGACGTGACGCTGGGTGAGATTCTTCGGCCGGCCTTTGGTCCACAGGCGCTGGCTGCCCCAGACGGTCATCGGGATGAGCGGGACGTTCGCCTCGGCGGCCATCCGCACCGCACCGCTCTTGATCGCCTTCACGGTGAAGGACTGGCTGATGGTCGCTTCGGGGAACACGCCGACCACCTCGCCGGCCTTCAGGGCGGTCACGGCTTGCTGGTACGACGCCTGGCCTGCGGATCGGTCGACGGAGATGTGGTGCATGCCGCGCATCAGCGGCCCGGCGACGCGGTTGGCGAAGATCTGCTTCTTGGCCATGAAGCGGGTCTTGCGCCTGGCGGGCAGACCGGCCAGGCCGCAGAAGATGAAGTCCAGGTAGCTGACGTGCGTACAGGCCAGAACCGCCCCGCCGGTGGCCGGGATGTGCTCGGCGCCCCGCACGTCCAGCTTGAGGTCGAGCACCCGGAACAAGGTCTTGCAGGCGAGGATGACTGGCGGGTACACGAGCTCCACGGGAACCTCATTTCGACGAGTGCTGTCCGTTTCGCACGGATTACCCTGTCGTCATCTTCCCATGGTTGAGTCACCGGGGCCGTGTGGCGCCGAGCACAAGCAGTGACGGGCAAGCGGTGACGGGCCAAGCAGTGACCCTTGTGGACTTGCCTACGGTTTGCCGCTCTCCCTGATCCTCTAGGGGACCAGCACGGCACGCCCGCGGATCCGGCCTGCCCGCAACCGCCTCAGTGCCTCACCGGCGGCGGACAGGCTGAACAGTTCGGTTTCCACGCGCAGGCTCCCGGCCTGGGCCAGGGCGATCACGTTGTGCAGCTCCGGTCGTGTGCCCCAGAACGGCAGGGACAGTGCAGCGCCTGGGGGGAGTGGGCCGGGTTTGCTGATGGTGAGTCGCCCGGCTGCACTGCCCAGCACCACAAGATCGCCACCGGCTCGCAAAGTTCGGGCGCCGAGGGCGAGAGTCGCGTCGCTGCCGACGAAGTCGAATACGGCGTCCACTCCGGTCCCGCCGGTGGCGGCGCGTAACACCTCGCTGGTGTCAGGTTTGGTCAGCGTCGTCATGTCCGCGCCGGACAGGTGAGCGAGTTCCAGGGCGTCCTCGCGAATGTCGACCGCGAGGACGCGACTGGGCGTGACGGCGCGCAGGATCTGAACGGCGAGATGTCCGAGGCCGCCGACGCCGATCACGGCGACAGTGGTGCCCTCACGGAGTTTCCCTGACAGACCGGCGATCGCGTGGTACGGCGTCAAACCGGCGTCGGTCAGCGGTGCGGCCTGGGTCGCGTCCAGATCTCCGATCGGGACGAGATGACGCGGGGCGGGCACCAGCAAGTGGTCGGCCATGCCACCATCCCGGCCGAGCCCGGCTCCTGACCAGGCCAGCTCGCTCCGGCGGTCGCAGTAGTTGTCGTGGCCGACGGCGCATCGCCTGCACCGGCCGCATCCCCACGGTCCGTAGACCGCGACTCTCGTGCCGATTTCGATCCCGGTCGCCGCGGGGCCGACCGCCACGACGTGCCCGGCGACTTCGTGGCCGAGGGTGAACGGGACCGAATACGGCATTTTGCCTGCGTCCGCGTCGATTACGTGCAGGTCGGAGTGGCAGATTCCGGCCGCCTCCACTGCGATGAGCACCTCGGTGCCCTGGGGGACCGGAACCTCGAGATCGACCAGCCGGGGCGGTGTGCCCCAGGCGGTGAGCCGCAGTGCGGTGCTCTTGCGTGCCGTCGTCACATCGCCGACGATACAAAAATGAACTCAGTTCGAATAGGGCTCGCGGGCAAGGTGGCGCTGGTGACCGGTGCCGGGTCGGGCATCGGCCAGGCGGTCGCCCGCAAGCTGAGCGACCTCGGCGCGCAACTGGTCCTGGCCGACGTGAACGCGGACGCCGTCGAGCGGGTGGCCGGCGCGGTGGCGAACGCGCGGGCGCTGAGTATGGATGTTTCAGACGTCGACCAGGTCGATCGGGTGATCGGCGGGATCGGCCGGCTGGACGTGGTCGTGCACGCGGCCGGAGTGGACGATCCCGTGGCCAAGGAGTGGATCGCGGACGCGATGCTGGCCTGCAAGCCGCCGGAAGTGACCGCGCGGCTGGAGATCGACACGTGGCGGCGGGTCATGGCGGTCAACCTGGACGGGACATTCCACGTCCTGCGGGCGTCCCTTCGTGCGATGACGAGCGGTTCCATCGTCGTGATCGGGTCGTCGTCAGCGTTCGACGCCCCCACTGGCTATCCGCACTACTCCGCGTCCAAGGCCGGGGTGCACGCGCTGGCCCAGGCCGTTGCCAAGGAGGCGATCGCCTTCGGAGTCCGGGTCAACGTCGTCGCGCCTGGTCCGACGGAGACCGGGATGGCCGCGAGGACTCCGGCGGTGATGCGGGAGGCGTTCAGCGGGTCGTACGCCACGCCGGAGCAGATCGCGGACATCGCGGTGTTCCTGGCCGGTGAGCAGTCCTCGAACCTGGTGGGTGCGGTGCTGCTGGCCAACGGCGGCCGTTTCACGTCGTGAGGCAGGGCTTGCCAGCGGCGAGCCTGGCGGTTACCGTCAACTGAACTGAGTTCACTTTGTCCTCAAGGGAGAGGAACGCCGTGGATCAACTCCTGCTCGTGCTGGTCAACGGTGTCGCCAGCGGCGCCATCTACGGCCTGATGGGCCTCGGCCTGGTGATCATCTACCGGGCCACGGACGTGGTGAACTTCGCGCTCGCCAGCCTGGCCACCATCGGCTTGTACGTCGCGATCACGTTCCACGACAGTGGTGTCGCGGTGGTGGTCGGCGTGTTGGGTGCCGTCGCGGTGACGGTTGTCGCGGGCCTTGTGGTCCGCGAGGTGGTGATCAGACCGCTGGGCCAGGGGCAGCTGTTCGCCGCCCTGGTGGTGACCATGGGCGTCGCCCTGATCGCGGAAAGCGTGGTCAGTTCCGTCTGGGGCACGCAGCCGAAGTCGTTCCCCAGCCTCGTCGAGGGAACGGTCGGCATCGGTGACGCGGCCATCCCGGCGCAGAGCCTGTTGACCATCGTCGTCGCCGGGATCGCGATGGCCCTGGTGGCCTTCCTGTTCGGCCGGACCTCACACGGCTCGGCGATGCGGGCGGTGGCGGAGTCTGCGGACACCGCGACGGTCGTGGGCATCAACGTGCAACGCATCGCGAGAATGGCGTGGGCACTGGGTCTCGGGCTGGCCGCCCTCGCGGCATGCCTGTACGCCCCCAAAGCCGGTCTGGCGCCGACCGTTCTGGCCGCGCCGCTGTTCCGGGCCTTCGCCGGGATCTTCCTCGGCGGTCTCAACAGCATGTACGGCGCCGTGATCGGCGGCCTGATCGTCGGGGTGCTCGAGAACATCGGTGCCACCTACGTCTCGGCGAGCTTCCGTGACACGTTCGTCTTCTCGTTCACCATCCTCGTACTGCTGATCCGTCCGCAGGGTCTGTTCGGTACGCGTACCTTCCAACGGGTTTGAGGCAGGTCATGACGGCTGTTGGAGCAAAAACGGCTATCCGTTCGAGGCTGGCCAAGGCCGCCCTCGCGCCGATCGCGGCCGCCGTGGTCATCGCGGTGATGGATTCGGGTGCGATTCCGCCCTACCAGGCGTATTCGGTGGCGCTCGCCGCCGTGTACACGATCGTCGTGCTGTCGGTCGGCCTGCTGGCGGGATGGTCCGGCATCTGGTCGGTCGGACACCCCGCGTTCTTCGCCCTCGGCGCGTATTTCGCCGCGTACGGCAGCGCGCACGCCTGGTCTCTGGAACTCATCGTCGTCGGTGCGATCGCCGCCAGCGCGATACTGGGCGGGTTCCTCGGCTTCGCCGGAGCCCGGTTCTCCACGCTCTACATCGCACTGCTCACTCTGGCGTTCAGCCTGGTGTCACTCGAAGTCATCAACCGGTGGACCGACGTCACCGGCGGCGACCAGGGTGTACCAGTGTCCCAGGTGGACAGTCTGGCCGGGGAGCTGCCCAGTGGCGGCACGCAGGCGCAGGTCCTCGCGGTCGCCGCTGCCGGGGTGTGCCTGGCGATCGCCGTCCTGGTCAAGGGTTCTGCCTTGCGGATGCGGCTGGTCGCGGCCAAGTCACACCCGATGGTCGCCCAGTCGATCGGGATCGCGCCCGAGGCGCAGTCGGCGCTCTCGTTCGCGGTGAGCGCCGCGTTCACGGGATTCGCCGGTGTGCTGCTCGGCCTGATGACCGGGTTCGTCAGCCCGGATCCGTTCTCCCTCAACATGGGCATTTCGCTGATCGCGTCCTGTGTCCTGGGCGGAGTCGGGACTGTGCTGGGCGCTGTCGTGGGCGGCGCGTACCTCGCGTGGTCGCCGACGCTGGCCGGCGCCGCCGGGCTGCCGCAGCCCGTTGTGCAGGGCATTGTGCTGATCGCGGTGCTGATCTTCCTGCCCAGCGGTGTGGTGCCGTTCCTCGGCAAGCTCGTGCGACGGATACTGCCGTCCCGCGAGACGCACCCGGTGGTCGAGCTACAACCGCAACCGGAGCCGGAAGCCAAGGTCGCGAGTCCGGACGGGCCGCCGGTGTTGACCCTGAACGGGGTGTCGGTGCGGTTCGGCGGGTTGAAAGCGCTCGAAGACGCGTCACTGTCGGTGCGACGCGGCGAAGTGCTGGCCATCATCGGGCCGAACGGTGCGGGCAAGACCACCCTGATGAACGTCCTGTCCGGGCTTACCGGCGGTGGTCAGGTCGACGGGACCGCGGACTACGCCGGAAAGCAGTTGCTGAGAACAAGGCCGACAGCCCGGCGCCGCCTCGGGGTCGGGCGTACCTTCCAGCACGCGGAGGCGTTCAGCGAACTCACCGTCGCCGAGAATGTCCTGTGCACGCACCGCTGGATCACACCGCGGCATCGTGCCGTCGTGGATGAGCTGCTGGGCCGGGTCGGCCTGGCGGACGTCGCGGATCGCTACCCGGCTGACCTGTCGTTCGGCCTGCAGAAGCGGCTGGACCTGGCCAGGGCGATGGCTGAGGAGCCGACCCTGCTGGTCCTGGACGAACCTTTCGGCGGCCTGGACGCCGAAGAACGGGCGACTGCGGCACAGCAGATCAAGCGCCTGCGCGACAACGGCGCGACTGTGGTGATCATCGACCATGTGCTGGACGACCTGTTCGCGGTCGCCGACCGGGTGGTCGCCTTCGACTTCGGCAGGCCGATCGGTGAAGGGCCGCCCAGCACGGTTCTGCAGAACAGCGAGGTGCTGGCGTCCTATCTGGGCACGACGAGCGCGCGTACCGCGCCGCCGGAGCGTAGCGGTGACGAACCGGTCGCCATCCGGCTGACAGGCATCGATCACCATTACGGTGGCGTCGCGGCGTTGCATGGAGTTGATCTTGAAGTCCGTGCGGGAGTCGTGCTGGGTGTCGTCGGCGCGAACGGCGCGGGCAAGAGCACGCTGGGACGTATCCTGCATGGCTCGCTGCGTCCCTCCAGCGGCATTCGCGAGGTGGACGGGGTACGCGCCAGCGTCGTTCCCGAAGGCCGTGCCTTGTTCAAAACCCTGACCCTGCGGGAAAACCTTGAAGTCGCCGCGTACTCGGCGGGTCTCAAGGGCGCGACCTTGCGGGAGAAACTCGACGAGACAGCCGAGTGGCTGCCGAAACGGTTGCGCGACAGGCTGTCGGTCCAGGCCGCCGCGCTGAGTGGCGGCGAGCAACAGATCCTGGCCATCGCCCGCGCCATGATGGCCGGTCCGGACGTTCTCATCGTCGACGAACCCGCGCTCGGCCTTGCGCCCGCACTCATCGACGAGGTCTACGAGCGAATCGGCCGCCTCGCCGACGACGGCATGACGGTCGTTCTGCTGGAGCAGCTCCTCAGCCGGGCCATGACCGCCTGCCACGAGGTGATCGTCCTGCATGAAGGTTCGATCGCCGCACGTGGGAAGCCCGCGGACACCGGTTTCGCGGCGCTGGCCGAAGCGGCGTACTTCGGCGGCGAGCGAGTGACCGCGCTGGAGGTGGGATGACGAACCCACGGATCGATCCCGCCACCCTCACCGAAACCGCGGAGCAGCAGGAACTGCGGGCTGTGCTGCGGGAGTTCTTCGCCGCGCACTCCGGGCCTGACCTGTGGAAACGCATGGCCGGCGAGCTTGAGCTCCAGGGCCTGGCGATTCCCGAGCAGTACGGCGGGTCCGGGTACTCCTTCGCCGAACTCGCGGTGGTGCTGGAGGAAAGTGGCCGGGCGCTGTGCCGTGCACCCTTGCTCTCGACGGTCGTGCTGGTCGGTTACGCCCTCATGCGCAGCGGCGACGCCGAGGCCTGTGCTCGCTATCTGCCTCGGATCGCCGACGGGACTCTGACCGCGACCCTGGTCTACGACAGCGACATCACTGCCGAACAAGGCGCCGAAGGCTGGATTCTCCATGGCCGTGCGGACTTCGTCCTGGACGGCGCGGGCGCCGGTCTGATCCTCGTGGGCGTGGGGGACAGGTTGTTCGCCTGCGAGTCCGAAGTGGAGCGAACTCCGCACAGAGTGCTCGACGAGACGCGTGGCCAGGCCCACCTCGAATTCCGGGGGACAGCGGCCACTGCGGTCGGACATCTGGCGATCGAAGAGATCCTCGACATCGGCCGTGCCGCTGTCGCGGCCGAGCAGGTCGGCGGCATCGCGCATGCGTTGGACGCCACTGTGTCCTATGTGGGGCAGCGAAAACAGTTCGGCCGGCCGATCGGGTCGTTCCAGGCCGTCAAGCACCGGCTGGCCGGCCTGCTGGTCGAATATGAGGCCGCCCGGTCAGCCTCGGCCTACGCAACCGCTTGCGTCGCAACCGATTCCCCTGAACTGGGGGCTGCGGCAGCGGTGTCCTCGCTGGTGTGCTCAAACGCCTACCGGCTGGCCGTCGCCGAGTATGTCCAGCTGCACGGCGGAACCGGCTTCACCTGGGAACATCCGGCGCACTTGTACGTCCGCCGGGCCCGCTCGACCGAGGTGCTGTTCGGCACCTCGCAGGACCAGGCCCTGCGCCTGGCCACGGCGCTGGGCGTCGGTTAGCGACTCGCACCACACCTCCGGCCGGTTGACAGCGGAACCGTCCGGCCCGAACAATTGGACTGAATTCAGTTCAGTTAGGAGACCAAGATGGCTGTCGAAGACGAGATCCAGTTCGAACGCGACGGAAACGTGGCGAGGGTCTGGCTGAACCGTCCCTGGAAGAAGAACTGCGTCACCGTGCCGATCCTCCAGCGGCTCGACGAGATCATCACCGAGGTCGACAAGGACCCGGAGCTGCGAGTGCTGGTCCTGCGCGGCCGGGGCGGGACGTTCTGCTCCGGCTTCGACCTCGACAGCCTGCAGGCGGAGTACATCGGGAGCTCGACCGCGATGGACGTGGCCGTCATCTCCGCCAAGGTCTGCGACCGGCTGTACTCGATGAACACGCCTTCCGTGGCCGTGCTCGAGGGCTACGTCACCGCGGGCGGCTTCGAGCTGATGATCTCGTGTGACTTCGCGATCGCGGCCGACGACGCCAAGATCGGCGACTTCCACATGCGCCGGGGCCTGTTCGGCGGTGCCGGCCCGATCTATCGTGTGCCGCGCATGATCGGCATCCGCAAGACCAAGGAGCTCATGCTCACCGGCAAGCTGCTGTCGGGCGTGCAGGCCGCGGACTTCGACCTGATCAATGCCTGCGCTCCGGCCGAGAAGCTGGACGAGACGGTCGAGGAGTTCATCAGCCACCTCACCGACAAGAGCCCGTTCCAGATGCGGATCACCAAGATGACCATCGACCGCAGCCTGGACGCCGACATCCACTCCCTGATGGTGATGGAGCACCTCGCCGTCGGCGTGACGCTCAACTCGCAGGATGCGGCCGAAGGCGTCGCGGCGTTCCTGGAGAAGCGCGAGCCGAAGTGGACCGGCCGCTGATGACCGCCGAGGGCAGGTTGTGGACCTGGACCGTCCAACGGTTCCAGCCGCCCTCGCCGCCCTACATCCCGCCCGCGGACGGCTACCGGCCGTTCGCGCTCGGCTACATCGAGATCGGCGGCGAACGGGTGGCAGCTGTGCTCGACGTGGCCGATGTGGAGAACGTCCACATCGGAATGAAGTTCCGCGTCGAGCAGTCGGACGGAGTCCCGCGAGCGAAGCCGGTCGAGGAGCAATCATGACCGATGTATTGATATGCGGTGCCGCTCGGACTCCGTTCGGCCGGTCGGAGAAGACCGGTCGTGAGCACGCTATCGCGGCGGCGAACGCCGCGCTGGCCGACGCGGGGATTCCCTGGTCACGAGTGGGGGCGGCGTTCGGTGGCAGCGATGCCGCCGGGCTCGCCGACACCCTCGTGGCGGATCTGGGACTCACCGGGTTGCCGTTCATCAACGTCAAGAACGGTTGCGCCACTGGTGGAAGCGCTCTGATCAGCGCGGTCAACGCCATCCGTTCCGGGATGGCGGACGTGGTGCTCGCGGTCGGGTTCGACAAGCATCCGCGAGGTGCGTTCGACCCCCGTCCCGCAGACTGGGGCCTCGACGACGCCTACGGGCGTGACGGGCTGATGGTCACGACACAGTTCTTCGGCATGAAGATCCAGCGGTACATGCACGACCACGGCATCACGCCGAAGACCTTGGCGCTGGTGGCCGAGAAGGCGTACCGCAACGGCGCGCTGACTCCGGACGCCTGGCGCCGCAAGGAGATCAGCGCGGCGGAGATCCTGGAGTCCGGCATGGTCAACGACCCGCTGACCCGCTTCATGTTCTGTTCTCCGGGGGAGGGCGCGGCCGCGATCGTGCTGTGCTCTTCTTCGGTTTCAAACGAAAACGCAGTGAAACTGCGGTCGGCTGTGGTGCGGACCCGGCGGCCGGGTTCGTTCGAGGTGTTCAGCCCTCGGATCGACGCGGGCGCGCTCACCAGTGTCAGCAGGGATGCCGCGGCGGCGGCTTTCGAACAGGCGGGCATCAGTCCGCGTGAGGTCGACGTGGTGCAGTTGCAGGACACCGAGAGCGGCGCCGAGGTCATGCACCTGGCGGAGTGCGGGTTCTGCGAAGACGGTGAACAGGAGGGCCTCATCGCCGCGGGTGGGACCGAGATCGGTGGTGTGTTGCCGGTCAACACAGACGGCGGATGCATCGCCAACGGCGAGCCGATCGGTGCGTCCGGGCTGCGTCAGGTCTACGAGATCGTTGAGCAGTTGCGTGGCCGAGCAGGCGACCGGCAGGTGCCGGGCGACCCGCGAATCGGCTTCACCCATGTCTATGGCGCTCCAGGCGTCAGCGCGTGCACGGTGTTGTCGCGATGACGCCCGACGAGTTCCGCGCTCAGGCCAGGCAATGGCTGTCCGGTGTCGCCCAGCCGTTGCCCTCGGCCGATGTCTGGGGCACGGGTGACGACTCGGTCGCCGTGTTCGAGAACTGGACTGAGAAAGAAGAAATCGAGCACACCGAGCGCGGCCAGGCATGGGAACGGACCCGGTTCGACCAGGGCTGGGGTGCGCTCAACTGGTCGAGCGAGTTCGGTGGACGCGGATTGCCCGCGTTCTACGAACAGCTTTACCGCACCGAGGAAGCCGCGTTCGACGTTCCCCGCCGCAGCGAGATCTTCCCGGTCACCCAGCACCTGGTCGCACCGGCCATCGGGATCTGGGGCACCGACGAGCAGAAACAGCGCTGGCTGCGGCCGATGTTGCGGACCGACGAGCTTGCCTGCCAGCTGTTCTCGGAAACCGAGGCAGGGTCGGACCTCGCCGCGGTACGCACGAAAGCCGTCCGGCAGGGCGACAACTGGATTCTGGACGGCCACAAGGTCTGGACCTCCGGTGCCCGCGTGGCGACGTGGGGCGTGGCCGTGTGCCGGACAGACCCCGATGTCGCCAAACATGCCGGGATCACGGTCTTCCTGGTCCGGATGGACGCGCCGGGCGTCACCGTGCGGCCGATCCGGCAGATGACCGGCGGTTCGAGCTTCAACGAGGTCTACCTCGACGGTGTTGTCGTGCCCGACAGCGACCGGCTGGGCCCGGTCGGCCAGGGCTGGCGCGTGACGCTGAGCGTGCTGGCCGCCGAACGTTTGGACTCCGGCTCGCTGGGGCTGGGCAACGCCGATCGCGCAATCGCTCTCGCTAGAAATATCGGTAGGCAGCTTACGGACAGCGAACGTCAGCAGACAGCGGAGTTGTACGCGCGCACGCTGGTCCAGCGGTTGATCGGATTGCGGGTGACGGCTGCGCTCGTCGCCGGCCGGGAACCCGGTGCGGAAGCGTCGGTGGGAAAGCTGTACGCGACCGAAACCATGCGCAGGACAAGCGACCTGGTGCTGCAACTGCTCGGGCCGCGCCTGGTCGCGGACACCGGCGAGTGGGGCACGTTTGCCTGGACCGAGCATTTGCTGGGTGCACCGGGCTACAGCATCGCCGGTGGGTCCGACGAGATCCAGCGCACCATCCTGGCCGAGCGCGTGCTCGGCCTGCCGAGGGAGCCGTCGCGATGAGCCTCGCCGCCAGGGTCGCCGAACAGCTGGGCATGCCGATCAGCGAACTGGAACCGTTGCCGGGCGGGCATTCCGGCCTGACCTACACCACGAAGGCCGGCTCGCACCAGTATGTGATCAAAGCCGTGCCACCTGGCCAGAAGCCGGTGGGCCGCAACGATGTGCTGCGGCAGGCAGAGATCCTCCGCACGTTGACCGGCTCCAAAGTGCCTGTGCCGGGGGTCGTTGCTGTGGACGAGCGCCCGCCCGCGTGGTTCGCGATGGAGTTCGCCGACGGCGAGGCGATCGAGCCCGTGCTGGACGCGCACACGCTTGCGCCGGAGCTGGCCCGGTCCAGAATGCTCGAAGCCGCAAGGGTTCTGCGCGAGCTGCACGAAGTCAGGTCACTTCCGCAAGCGCCCACCGGCGCCGCCTCCGAGTTGGAGCGGTGGAGCCGCACGATGCACGCGGTCCCAGCCGAGTTGCGGCCCGGTGCCGAGGATCTGCTCAAGCGCCTCGAAGACGTCCCGGCCGATCTTCCGCCGGTGCTCGTGCACGGGGATTTCCGGCTGGGCAACGTGTTGTTCGCCGGTGAGCGGGCAAGTGCGGTGGTGGACTGGGAGATCTGGAGCGTGGGTGATGCGCGCGTGGATCTCGGCTGGTTCCTGCTGTTCGCCGACCACCGCAACTTCCCGCAGCTGGGTACCGAGGTCCCCGGGCTGCCGACCGAATCCGAACTGTTGGACGCGTATCTCGGCGAGAGACCAGTGCAGTTGCCGGAGATGCGCTGGTTCCGAGCGCTCAGCCGGATGAAGATGGCCGCGATCATGGGCCACAACCTGCGGCGGCACCGTGAGGGCAAGCACCACGACCCGGATCAGGAACGGCTGCCGCCGACCATCGCCGCGATGATCCGTTCCGCCATCGAGATCCTGTCCTGAGGAGGCACTTCGTGGATTTCGCATTCTCCGCCAGGGCGGTCGAGCTGCAGGACCGGATCAGGTCCTTCATGGACGAGCACGTGCTGCCCGCCGAACCGGTGTACGACAGGCAGATCGCCGAGTCGTCCGATCCGCACGCGCTGCCGCCGGTGATGGTCGAGCTGAAGGAGAAGGCCCGCGCGGACGGGCTGTGGAACCTGTTCCTGTCGCACGGCGACTGGGGTGCGGGGCTGACGAACCTCGAGTACGCGCCGCTGGCCGAGTTGATGGGCCGGTCGATCATCGGCAACGAGATCTTCAACTGCTCGGCACCGGACACCGGCAACATGGAGCTGCTGGCCTTGTTCGGCACCGACGAGCAGCGTGAACAGTGGCTCCGGCCGCTGCTCGACGCACGGATCCGGTCCTGTTTCGCGATGACTGAACCGGACGTCGCGAGCTCGGACGCCCGCAACATCCGCACCCGGATCACCCGCGACGGCGACAGTTATGTCGTCAACGGCCGCAAGTGGTACACGTCCGGAATCCTCGACCCGGACTGTGAACTCATCATCCTGATGGGCGTCAGCGACCCGGACGCGCCGCCGTACCGGCAGCAGAGCATGATCCTCATCCCCAGGCACACGCCGGGTGTCACCGTGCTGCGGGACCTGCCGATGTTCGGCTACACCGACCGGCTCGGGCATGGTGACGTGCTGTTCGAGAACGTCCGGGTGCCAGCGGCCAATCTGCTGGGCAGCGAGGGGGAGGGTTTCGCACTCGCGCAAGGACGCCTGGGACCTGGCCGGATGCACTACGCGATGCGCGCGGTCGGTTTCGCCGAACGCGCGCTGCAGTTGATGTGTGAACGCACGCTGTCCCGGGTCGCGTTCGGCGGCCCGCTGGCCGACCAGGGCGTTGTGCGGGAATGGATCGCCCGCAGCCGGATCGAGATCGAGCAGTTGCGGTTGCTGGTGCTCAAGTCCGCCTGGCTGATGGACACCGTCGGCAACGCCGCCGCCCGCATGGAGGTCGCCGCGATCAAGGTCGCCGCGCTCGACGTCGCACACCGCGTGGTCGACCGTGCGGTGCAGGCCCATGGCGCGGCTGGCGTCAGCGATGACACCGTTCTGGCCCGGTTGTTCTCGATCACCAGAGCTTTGCGCATCGCGGACGGGCCCGACGAGGTGCATCTGCGCACCGTCGCTCGTCAGGAACTGGCCAAGTACAAGGAGAAAAGCCGGTGACAACTCTCGATGGCCAGGTGGCAGTGATCACCGGGGGTTCCCGCGGGATCGGCTTCGGGATTGCCAAGGCCTTCCGTGCCGCCGGTGCGCACATCGTGATCGCGGCCCGTAAACCCGATGGGCTGACCGAGGCACGTGCCGAACTCCTGCGTGCGCAGGGCGATGGGGACGTGCTCGACGTCGTGGCCAACGCGGGCGAACCGGAGCAGGCCCAACGCTGTATCGCCGACACCATGGTCCACTTCGGACGTGTCGATGTCCTGGTCAACAATGCGGCGACCAACCCGTACATGGGGGACCTGCTCGATCTGGACCTGCCACGGGCCGAGAAAACCGTTCGTGTCAACCAGTACGGGATGATCGCGTGGAGCCGGAGCGCGTGGCGCGCGTGGATGTCCGAACACGGCGGGACGATCATCAACATCGCCTCGGTCGGCGGCTTGATCGTCGATCCGCAGATCGGCTACTACAACGCCACCAAGGCCGCGATGCTGCTGATGACACGGCAACTCGCGTACGAACTCGGGCCGAAGGTACGGGTCAACGCGATCGCGCCCGGAGTGATCAAGACGGAGCTCGCCAGAGCGGTGTGGGAGGCGCGTGAAGCGGTCCTCACCGCCAAATTGCCGCTGCGCAGGCTCGGCACAGTCGAAGATGTCGCGAACGCGGCGCTGTTTCTGGCGAGCGATGCGTCGTCGTGGATGACGGGCCAGGCGCTCGTCCTGGACGGCGGCGCGACCGCCCTGCCGATCGCGGTGGACTGATGAGAGACCTCTTCTCTTTGGCAGGCAAAACCGCGGTCGTCACTGGCGCGTCGTCGGGGCTAGGAGCAAGGTTCGCTACCGTGCTCGCGGAGGCGGGCGCCACGGTGTACGCCGCCGCACGCCGGGTCGATCGCCTGCGTGCCCTGGGGCCCGGGATTCAGCCGATCGGGTGCGACGTCAGTGTGGAGCGCGACCGGATTCGCCTGGCCGAGACTGTTTTCGCCGAGACCGGGCGGTTCGACGTGCTGGTCAACAACGCCGGGATTCCCGGGGCGGCACTGGCCGAGAAGGAGTCCGCGGCGGATTTCGCCCAAGTGCTCGCGGTGAACCTGATCGCGCCGTTCCATCTCGCCCGGCTGATGGTCGAGGGACGTGACCCCGCAGGGGCGAACGTCAGCATCATCAATGTGGCCTCGATCCTCGGCCTGGTGTCGACCGCGCCGATAGGCGGCGCCGGCTACGCCGCCTCCAAGGCAGGTCTGATCGGCCTGACCAGGGAACTGGCGGGGCAGTGGGGTGCTTCGGGTGTGCGGGTCAACGCGCTGGCTCCTGGCTGGTTCCAGTCGGAAATGACCGGGGACCTGTTCGCCGACGAGCGGTCCAGCCGCTGGGTGGACCGCAACACCATGCTGGCCAGGGGCGGCCAGAACGGTGAACTCGACGGCGCGTTGCTGTTTCTGGCCTCGGACGCGTCCTCGTACTACACGGGCCAGGTGATGGTGGTGGACGGTGGCTGGACCGCGCGCTGAGGTCAACCTGTATTGAGTTCAGGTTGGTACTAAGCTCGTCGGACAGACCGGCACGGCAGGAGGGGTGGCGATGACCAGGGCCAGGCTAGAGGAGCCCGACGACGGGCCGCGGTCCAAACGCGCGGCGATCCTCACCGCCGCCATCGAGTACTTCGGGGAGGCGGGCTACGAGGCTACCAAGTGGTCCGCGATCGCCGGCCGGGTCGGTATCGGGCAGACCGCCCTGTATCACTACTTCGAGTCGAAGGCGCACTGCCTGCTCACGATCATGCGCCTGGAGCTGCAGCGTTCGCGGGACCTGTTCATCGAGGCGACCAAGGACACCTCGGATCCGACAGAGGCGCTGCGGGCTGCGGTCCGGGCGGCCTTCGCCGTGTCCGACCACGAGATCCTGCAGATGCGCATCCTGCAGAACAACCTGGCGCTGCTGGCCGGGACCCGTACGTCCAAACGCGAGGAGACCGAACGCCAGGCCGCGCGGGAACTCGTGCAGCTGATCGAACGCGACTGGACCAGGCTGCTCACCCAGGGCATGTCCCAGGGGGCGTTCCCGGTCCGCGACGCGCACACCATGGCCCTGGCGTTACTGGGCCTGATCGTCAGCGTGTGGCGGTGGTACCGGCCGACCGGCACGATCCCGCTCGCCGAGGTCTGTGAACTGATCGAGGGCTGCTGCGTGCGCATGGTGGCCGAATAGGGTTTTCTGCCAGCGGTTTTCGCGCCGCGGTCGCGTTTGGATAGTTTTCCAGCGGCCCTTGCCGGGGCGGGGAGCGGCATCTACAGTCAAACTGAACTGAACTCAGGTTGCTAGGAGCCAATGATGCGCCTCCGAATGACGCCTCTCAAAGCCGCGTGTGCCGCCGCCCTGGTCCTCGTCGCCACTGCCTGCGGGAACGCCAGTTCCGCGGGTGGCGGCGACAGCACCGAGATCAAGATCGGGGCGTGGTACCCGCTCAGCGGCGCGGTGAGCGCCTCGGGGGTGCCGCAGCGAGCCGGTGCCGACGCCTACTTCAAGATGATCAACGACAAGGGTGGGATCAACGGCCGCAAGGTCAACTGGGTGGTCAAGGACAACGCGTTCGACCCTCAGCAGACCGTCCAGATCGCCCGTGAGCTGATCGGCCAGGAGAAGGTCGTCGCGATCGTCGCGGCCAACGGGACCTCCCAGGCCGAGGCGGCGTTCCCGTTCGTGCTCCAGCAGTCCAAGGTGCCGATCCTCAACGAGCTCGGCGGCCTCGACTCCTGGTACAACCCGCCGCGACCGGGCCTGTTCGGCACTCAGACCCTGTATGAGGACCAGGCCGCCGCGCTCGGTGCCTGGGTGGCCCAGGACGGCAAGAAGAACGTCGTCGTCGTGCACAGCGACCCGGCAGCGTTCGTGACGGTCGCCAAGGCCGCGCAGAGTGTGGCCACGAAAACCGACCCGTCGATGAACGTCGGCCTGATGCCGGTGAAGTTCCAGTCCACCGACTACAGCCCGGTCGTCAGCCAGGTGAAGGCGAAGTCACCGGATGCGATCGTGCTGATCCTCGCGTCCCCCGAGGCCGCGGCGTTCATGAAGGAAGCCAAGCTCCAGGGCCTGGGAGCCCCGACGTACGGCTACGCCCCGGTCGCGGCCGCGTCGACACTCACTCTTGCCGGTCCGGCCGCGGAAGGCGCCCGCGCGGTGCAGTTCGTCAAGTCCCCCAACGACAACGATCCCGCCGTGCAGGAATTCCGGGACGCGATGGCCAAGTACGAACCAGGCCAGCCCGCCGACTTCATCGCGCTCTGGGGCTGGACCGGCGCGAAGGTCTTCACCCAGATCGCGCAGACCATCCAGGGCCCGGTCACCGCCGAGTCGCTGACCAAGGCGTACGAGCAGGCCAAGAACGTCGATCCCGGCGTCGGCCCGGTGATGAGCTTCGGCCCGGACAAGCACATGGGCACGCGTGACGTGCAGAAGGTGGTCGTCAAGGACGGCAAGTGGGTGTCGGAAGGGGACTTCTACACCCCGCCCGCCCGCTGAGTGACCGCTACTCGAAGGAGAATATGACTGTGGCGTTGCAGGAGTACCTGAAGCGGATGGACGGTCAGGACCCGACCCGGGCGCTCGAGCTGATGGAGCCGGATCTGCGGTTCCTGATCGCCCTGCCGTCCGGCGAGGTCGCCGGAACGTCCAAAGCGGACTTCGAGGCGTACATAGCCGGTCGCAACGCCGTGGAACGGGTGCACGAAGTCATCAGATACTCGGCCGACGGTGACACCGAGATGGTCTACGGCGTGGTGACCGAGTCAGGCGAGGCGGTCGGTGCGTTCCTTTCCGCGGCGGTGGTGTCACCGCGCGGGTTGATCGCCCGATACCAGTCCTTCTTCAGTACCTCCTTCGCCTTGATCGACTGGCCGGAGAAATCATGATGGGAGGAAAGGACATGTCAGAGGCGCCGTTCCTGACCGCCTGGTTCGAGATCCTCGACAGCGCGACTCCGGACAGAATCCTGGACCTGATCAGTGCGGACTTCTCGTTCTCGATCCTGTTCTCCACCGACGGCCAGGCGACCGACTTCGCCGGCGGCCGCCCGGCCATGGAGGGCTACCTGGCCCAGCGCGAAAAAGGGACACTCACCCATCACCTGATCACAGCCAGTTCGTCCGGCCGTGAGGAGCTGTACCTCGGCGAGGTGCGCCGCGCCGGAACCCCGGTCGCGAGCTTCGTGGCCGCCGGTCAGATCAACGCGGCCGGACAGCTCGATCGCCTGCTGATCGGGCGTTCACCCGCTGTCAGCTTCGCGCCGCCCGGAGGTGCCTGATGTACAATCTGGTACTGCTGGCCGCCAAGCCACCGGACTGGACACACGACCAGTTCATCGCCTGGTGGCGAGGCGATCACGCCGAGATGACCTACCGCTTGCCCGGTCTGCGGGCCTGGCGGCACACCGAGGTCCAGTCGGCGCTGGAGCCCCGCTCGGAAGGCTGGGACGGCGTGTCGGTGCTGAGTTTCGACAGCGAGGAAGACCTCCGCAAAGCCCTGGCCAGTCCGCAATGGGCAGACGCGGTGGCACAGGTCGGCGACATGCGTGGCCGCCGGATCGCCGTCATGGGCTCCGAACGGGAGATGTTCAGCGGATGAGGCAAGCCGTACTGGACTTCCAGAAGCGCGCCGAACAGGCCGACTTCGTCGCCGTCATCGACGATTCGGGCGAACACACCGCCCGGGACCTGCTCGCGCGTGCAGCCGAACTCGCTGTGCTGCTGGGCGATGGCCGGACTGTCCTGGCGCAGGCGGCCAATTCCTGGCGCACGTTCGTCATCGCCCTCGCGGCCGGCCGGACCGGCAGCGTCCTCGCGGTGATCAACAAGCACGCCACCAAAGGCGAGTTCGATGACGCCCTCGACGACATCAGGCCGGACGTTGTGGTAGCCGAACCGTCTCTTGTAGACGAATGGTCGGTTTCCGGTCCTGGGACACCGGTCCTCGAAGGTTGGTCCTCGGTGTCCATTCAGGACGCTGCCGACCTGGACAGGTGGGACGGTGGTGTGTTCATCGGCCTCACGTCCGGCTCCACCGGTCGCGCCAAAGGTGTTGTCCAGTCCGAGGAAGCACTGCACTACGCCTGTTCCTGCACAATCGAGATCAACGGCCTCTCGCCAGGGGACACCATAGCCGCGATCGTGCCGCTGTCCTCAACCGCGGCATTCTGCTTCGGAGTCTACTGCTCTCTGGTGCTCGGCGGCCCGCTCGTACTGACCGCGAAATGGGACCCCGCCACCGTGCTGGCACGTCTGGCCGAGACCAACACCCGGTGGACAATGTGCGTGCCCACCATGGCATTGCAGATGGCAGCGGTAGAACCGCCTGTGCCCAACGGGATCCGGTCGATCACGGTCGGCGGCGGCCCTATGGACCGGACCGCACTCGCCCGCGCCGAACAAGCGCTCGGCACCAAGATCTTGCGCGTGTTCGGGATGTCGGAATGCCTCGGCCACACTTCACCACGGCCTGCGGAACCCGAGGACATCAGACTGGGCCGAGACGGCCGCCCATTCCCGGGAACAGAAGTCCGAGCAGTATCTTCTGACGGCGTGGTGCTCGGCCCGGGGGAGACCGGACGCGCCCAAGTGCGTGGGCCATCGCTGTTCCGCGGCTACGCGCGAAACGGCCGGGTGCAGTCGCCAGATCTCACCCCGGACGGCTTCTTTTCCACCGGAGATCTCCTGCTCGCCGACGACGACGGCACAATAACCATCATGGGCCGCGAGAAAGACGTGATCATCCGGGGCGGCCGCAACATCGACATCACCGAGATCGAACGAGCGGTCGCCGGCTACGAACGCCTGAACCACGCCTGCGTAGTCCCGATCCGCGACGATGTACTCGGCGAACGGATCGCGTTGCTCGCGGTTGCACGCGACAGTCGCCGGCTCGCACTCGAGGAGATCACCTCCTACCTGGCAAGCCTCGGCCTGGCCAAGACAAAATGGCCCGAATTCGTGTACACAGTGGACAGGCTGCCACAGACGACGGTCGGGAAGCTGGATCGCAAGGCGGCCCGCGAACTCGCCGGAAAGCTGCACTCCGATGAGTCTTGACCGAGGCAAATGGGCCACCGGAGGTCCGGAAACCGTCGCCCCAGGCGTACACCGGATTCCGTTGCCACTGCCCAACGACGGACTCCGCGCAGTCAACGTCTACGTCCTGGAGAGAGACACCGGCCTCGTGCTGGTGGACGCAGGCTGGGCAATCCCGGAATCGTTGGCGGTACTGAACAACGCCCTGAACGACCTCGGTCATTCAGCGGCGGACATAACCGACATCCTGGTCACCCACATCCACCGGGATCACTACACCCAAGCAGCCGAACTCCGCAGACTGGCCGGCGCAAAAGTGCACCTGGGCGCAGGGGAGCAGCCCGGCCTGAAGCTGCTGGACACACTACGCACAGACATCCCAGTAAGCTCCCTGGAGATCCTCCGCCGCGGCGGCGCAAGCGACCTGGCCGACCGTATAGAGAATTCATACGGAGAATTCGACCCCACAGGCTGGGAACTCCCAGACCAATGGCTGCAGGCAGGCCCAACCCCCTTCGGCCTGGAGGTGATCCCCACCCCCGGCCACACAAAAGGACACGTGGTATTCCTCGACAGGACAAGAGGTCTGCTGTTCTCCGGCGACCACGTCCTCCCACACATAACGCCGTCCATAGGCTTCGAACTGGGAGAACCAGGCCTGCCCCTGGGCGACTACCTCGAATCACTGCACCTGATCACAACATTCCCCGACACCCGCCTGCTGCCCGCCCACGGCCAGACAACCCCCAGCGCCCACACCCGCGTGACCGAACTACTGGCCCACCACGACACCCGCCTCGCCGAAGCCGAGGCAACCCTAAGCCCAAACCCAGTCGACGCCCACACAGTCGCCACCCACCTCCCCTGGACAAGACGCGCAGTAAAATTCGAGAACCTCAACGACTTCAACCAAATGCTCGCCATCAACGAAACCATGGCCCACCTAGACGTCCTGGTAGCCCGCGGCCGAGCCACCACATCAAAAAAGAATGGTGTAGTCAAATACTCCTTGGCCTAAGGAAGTGGGGCCGGTCGGCAAGCTGAGGGACGGTCGGCCTGGGCGGAGCCTGATCACACAGCAAAAACACAAGCTTAAGCCGCTGTGAAGCCACCATCAACAGGATAGAACCCACCATTGCAGAAAGAGGCGGCATCCGAACACAACCACACGACCAACTCGGCAACCTCCGCAGGCAGTCCGAGCCGCTTGCTGGGATTGCCTGCGGCGAGAGCGGCCTTTCCGGCGGTGTCCTGATGGGACTCGACCAGGGGAGTCAGGATGACGCCTGGGCCGACGGCGTTGACGCGGACACCTTTGGGGGCTGAGTCGAGCGCGGCAGCCCTGGTCAGGCCGAGAACGCCATGTTTGGAAGCGACATATGCCGGAAGAGCCCGCTGCCCCGCGACGGCAAAGATCGAAGCCATGTTGACGATCGCACCGCGCCCCTGACCCACCATGTGTTTGAGCTCGGCCTTCATGCAATAGAAGACGCCGTCGAGGTTGATCGAAAGGACCCGCCGCCAATCGTCCACATCGTACTCTTCGACGGGCAGGTGGCTTCCCCCGATTCCGGCGTTGTTGACGGCCATGTGCAGGTCGCCCAGCTCGCCGATCACGCGATCCACCATTGCCTGGCACTGCGCGGGATCCGAGACATCCACCGCGAGCGCCAACCCGCCGATCTCGCCGGCGACCACTCCGGCCGCATTCCCATCCAGATCAGCGACAGCAACCTTCGCGCCGCGACGAGCCAACGTGCGTGCGCATTCCGCGCCGATGCCGGAGCCGCCGCCGGTCACGATCGCCACTTTGCCCTGCATGGTCATGCTCCCTTCCTGGGGAAGCGCCGGCCTGCGGTCACACCGCCGTCCACGACAACCTCCGTCCCCGTCACATACTTACTGGCATCCGAAGCCAAATACAGAGCCAGCTCGGCAACATCATCCGGTTCGCCACGCCGTCCAAGCGGGATAGTCGATGTATACGCAACCCAGTCCGTATCAGCAAAGCCTGCCGAATCTGTGATCGCCGTCGCGATGCTGCCGGGGCAGATCGCGTTCACCCTGATGCCGTCCTCCGCGAGTTCCAAAGCAGCGACCTTGGTCAACCCACGCACCGCGAACTTGCTCGCACCGTAAGAGGCCAACCCGGTTGCCCCCAGCATCCCGTTGACCGACGACAGAGTAACGATCGAACCGCCGCCGGAAAGCCGCATCAACGGCACCACAGACCGGATCGCAAGAAAAGTACCGACCGTATTGACCCGCTGCACGCGTTCGAACTCGTCAAGTGTTGTCTCAAGCAACGGCTGCGAAACCGCCATCCCAGCGGTGTGCACCAACACGTCCAGCCGGCCGTAGTCGTTGCGCACAGTGTCGATGAGTGCATACCAAGCGGCCTCATCGGTAACGTCCAGCGTCGCATACCGGGCGTCAGTACTTTGTGGATGCAGGTCTGTCACGATCACGGTTGCGCCCTCGGCGGCGAACAGCCGCGCGGTCGCCGAACCGAGGCCGCCGAGCCCTCCGGTGACCAGGGCGATCTTGTCTCGCAGCCGCACGGCCGCCTCCTTGCGTCGAACTGAAGTTGATTCTTGCGTCTCGAACTGCTGTTGTCTATGTTGAACCGACTTCAGTTCTGGTCAAGGGAGACCATGATGCGGCTCAAGGTCCTGCGGGTTCTTTCTCTGTTGGGTGTGCTCGTGCTGACACCGGCGGCGTGTGCCGATCCCGGTGCGAGCGGGCCGAGGGACACGATCAAGCTCGGCGCCTGGATTCCGCTGAGCGGGCCGGGCGCGGCGGCGGGGGTGCCGCAGAAGGTCGGCGGCGAGGTCTACTTCAAGATGCTGAACGACAAGGGCGGCATCAACGGCCACAAAGTCGAGTGGATCGCCAAGGACAACGCCTACGACACGCAGCAGACCATCCAGGCCGCCCGTGAACTCATCGGGCAGGACAAGGTCGTGGCCATCGTCAACGCCAACGGCACCGCGCAGACCGAGGCGAGCTTCCCGTTTGTGCTCAACCAGTCGAAGATCCCGATCCTCAATACCTATGGCGGAGCCGTCAACTGGTACACGCCGCCGCGCCCGTTGCTCTACGGCGTTCAGACCCTTTATGAGGACCAGGCGACCGCGCTCGCCGCGTGGGCGGTGCAGAACGGCGCGAAGAAGTTACTCGTCGTCCACAGTGATCCCGCGGCTTTCGTGAATGTCGCCAAGCAGGTCGGGCCGGCCGCGTCGAAGACCGATCCGGCTGCGACCGCCGATCTGCTGGCGGTGAAGTTCCAGTCGACCGACTACAGCCCGATCGTCAGCCAGGTGCGGGAACGCAAGCCTGACGCGGTGATCACCATCCTCACCGCTCCGGAAGCCGCTGCCTACCTCAAGGAGGCCAAACTGCAGGGTCTCGCTGTCCCGGCATACGGCTACGCCCCGGATGCCCAGGCCGCGACGCTGACTCTCGCGGGCGACGCCGCCGAAGGCTACAACGCGGTGTCCTGGTTCAAGGTGCCGACTGATCCCACTCCTGAGATGCAGGAATACCGTGACGCCATGAAGAAGTACGCACCCGATCAGCCGGTGGACTTCTCGACCCTGATCGGTTTCGCGTTCGCCAAGGCCTTCGCCGAGATCGTCAAGACGATCGACGGCCCGATCACGTCCGAGTCCATTGTGCAGGCCTACCGCAACACCAAGGGCGTCGAGACGGGAATCATGCCGCAGCTGACCTTCAGCGACCAGCAGCACCTCGGTGCCACCCAGGTCCAACGGGTCACGGTCCGCAACGGTCAGTGGACCTCGGTCGGCGGCTTCTTCACACCGCCACCCCGGGGATGAGGTCGAACGCCATCGAGGACGGCCGGGGCCTGTCCTCGATGGCGGCGGCCCGGCCCTACATCAGGTGCCGGGCGAAGAACCGGTTCCCGGAGTCTGCCTCGAACTGCGGGACGCCGGTGTGCCCGCCCATGTTGGCGTGCAGCGTCTTCTCCTTGGAGCCGAAGGCGTCGAACAGGTCCAGGGCCAGTTGCCGGTCGTTTCCTTCGTCGTCCCACTGCAACAGCACCAGCAGCGGAATGGAGACCTGCCGGGCCTCCTCGAACATGCTGCGGGGCACGTAACTCCCGGCGAACAGCAGGGCGGCCGAGATGCGTGGCTCGACCACCGCCAGCCGCGTGCCGATGGCGATCACCCCTCCCGCGTACCCGACCGGGCCGTCGATCTCGGGCAGTGCGAGCAGGGCGTCCAGTGCGGCCTGCCATTCCGGGACGGCCTGCTCGACCAGCGGGAGGATGAGCCGGTCGACGATCTCGTCGCCGACCGGCTCGCCGGCCTTCAGCGCCCGTTGCAGGTCGGCGCGGGCCTCTTCGGCGGCGGCCGACCGGGGCCGGTCACCGCTCCAGGGGAGCTCGATGGTGGCCGCGGCGTAGCCCTCCGCCACGGTGTGCCGGGCCCGGGCCACCAGCCGGGGGTACATCCGGCGCAGCCCGCCGGGGTGTCCGACCAGGATCAGCGGGGCCGGTGCGGCCGTGGATCCGGCCGTCCACAGGATGCCGGGGATCTCGCCGAGGGTGAACTCGCGTTCGAGGACGTCGTCGTCGAGGCGCTGCTCAGAAGTGAATCGCACGGTCGTGCCTTTCGGGAGTGCTCTGAACGGCGCTCCCGGACGACCTATCGCCCGACCGTGACCCCAGAGGGGAGCACCCATGTCGATATGTTCACGGGTACCACCTCCTCGATCTCTCGCACGGCCGCTGGAAAGCTAGCAGTGGCCGCCGTGATCCGCCAACGGGTTTTTGCAAGGCGCTCAGGCAGGCCGGCTCACGCATCGGCTTTCTGCTCCTTGGCCATGGCGGCGAGTTCGGAGAAGCGGACGACGTGCCCGCCGGCGCCCCATGTGCCCTCGACCTGCTCATGGATAAGCACCCACACCCGAAGTGCGTCACTTTCGGTGAGACCGGCGGCCCGCAGTACGGCATCGGTCGCGTCCTTGATCAGACCGGCTTTCCGGCGATCGGACAGTGCGCCTGCGGGGACCGTGACGTCGATACGGAGCCGGGGCAGGTCGTCCTCGGCTGTGGCCTGCACGCCTGCTGGCAACTCGTGGAGATAGCTCCAGGCCTGGGCCCGGAAGAACGAGTTGTCCGGTGCGCCCTCCCAGCGCAGCAGCAGGCTTGCGAGTTCACGCTGGATGCCTGCGCGCCCTTCGGCCGTCAGGGACCCCTCGGGCACGGTCAACTGGATCATCGGCATGTCGCCACCACCTCTATAACGAGTGTTATAACCAGGCCCAAGGTAGACTATGACGACCGTTATAGCCAGAAGGATGCTGTGATGAGTGAGCCGAATCTCGAGTCGCGCGAGCGGCTCGTCGCGGGCGCCGCGGACATGATCCGCAGGCGGGGCCTGCATTCCACCAGCATCCGTGAAGTCGCCAAACACGCCCAAGCCCCGCTCGGATCGACCTATCACTACTTTCCGGGCGGCAAGCAGCAGCTGGCAGGCGAAGCCGTCCGGTGGGCCGGTGACCGGGTCAGCGGGATGCTGCGCGAGAGACTCGCCGCCGGTCCGGTCGCCGGGCTGCGGGCCTTCCTCGGACTCTGGCGCACCATCGTGCAGGACAGCGACTTCCAGGCCGGCTGCCCGGTCCTCGCGGTCTCCATTGAGGACTCGGCGGGGCCGGAGCGGGCAATCGCGGGCGAGGTCTTCACCGAGTGGAAGTCTCTGCTCGAGGACTCTTTGACGCGGCACGGCGTTTCCGAAGCGCGTGAGCTCGCCACATTGATCGTCGCCTCGGTGGAGGGCGCGGTCGCCATGTGCCGGGCCGAACGAAGTGCGATACCGCTCGACCATGTGACAGCGCAGCTGGAACGTCTGCTCACCGCTGCCGTGGCCGATCAGAAGGCGTGATCAGCCTGTGCTGAAACTGATCTGAAACCGCCTCCTGTGAGGATTCCTCGCAGAAGGAGGGATCATATGCGGTTACGGATGGTTCTTGTCGCGCTGATGGCCTTCGTGGTGCCCGGGTTTTTCGCGGTGCCGGCCTCGGCCACGGCTCAGGCGCCGGTGGGCGTCCAGTTCGTCGGTGTGCTGAGCGAGGCCAACAAGGCGACTTCGCTTTATCAATGTCCGAACTGGAACTGCAACAAGGGGTCGGCTGTGCCGGGCCAGCCCTTGAGTGCGATCTGTTACTGGCCGGCCGACAGCCAGTGGAACTGGGTCCTCAACCAGTCGAACGGTCATACCGGATATGCCAGGAGCAGCGATCTGACAAAGCAGGCGCCCGTGAGTTGCGCGTCCTATGGGCGCGGGGTCCGGGTGAAGGGGTCGGAGGCATTCCTGTATCAGTGCCCGGCGACGTCGTGCAATCGTGGCATCGCGTACGCCGCGGACGATATCACGACGGTGTGCTATTGGGGGGATACGAAGAAGTCGATGAACCTCGTGCACAACCACGCGAACGGTCATGTCGGTTTCGCGCTGGCGGGCGACCTGACCGACCAGTCGGACACGACGTGTCGCGCGAACTGATCCGGCGTAACCTGTTTCTGTGAAGTTGAACCTGGACCACCCGCTTGTCCTGGACGGCGGACTGTCCAATGTGCTCACCGATGCCGGGCACGACCTCTCCGGCCGGCTGTGGTCGGCCGGATTGCTGCTCGATGAGCCGGAAGCGATCGCGGCCGCGCACCTCGCGTATTTCCGTGCGGGTGCGCGAGTCGCGATCACGGCGAGTTATCAGGTCACCTATGAGGGTTTCGCGGCGCACGGTGTGGACAGCGATCAGACCACCTTGGCCCTGCGCCGCTCGATCGAACTGGCCAGGCAGGCGGCCGAGCAGGCCGAAGTTGATCATCCACTGTGGATCGCGGGTTCGGTGGGGCCGTATGGCGCGATGCTCGCCGACGGATCGGAGTACCGCGGCCGCTACGGGCTCAGCGTCGAGCAGTTGGTCCGCTTCCATCGGCCCCGGATCGAGGTGCTGGCCGAGGCGGGCGCGGATGTGCTTGCCGTGGAGACGATTCCGGACGTCGACGAGGCCGAGGCCGTGGTCCGGGTGCTCGACGAGATCGGTGTCCCGGCGTGGCTGTCCTATTCCGTCAGCGGTCCGGCGACCCGGTCCGGCCAGCCTCTTGATCTTGCCTTCGCCCTGGCGGCCGAATCGGACGCGGTGATCGCGGCCGGAGTCAACTGCTGTGCGGTGGATGACGCCGGGCCCGCCGTACGCGTGGCGGCCAGTGTGACCGGCAAGCCTGTTGTCGTCTACCCGAACAACGGTCAGGCCTGGGACGCGGCCGCGCGGAAGTGGACCGGGGAGCCGACCTTCGATCCCGGCCGGACGAACGACTGGATTGCTGACGGCGCAAGGCTTGTCGGCGGTTGCTGTCAGGTCGGGCCGGATCAGATCGGCGCGCTCGCGGCCATGATCGGCTGAGGCGGTCCGGGAGCGCTCCCAGAGCACGTTAGCGACTCGTCGCGGGCTTGTAAAGGCCGCAAGAAAACGTGGAACGCGTTGAACACCGGACGGGCATGTCTCGTTCAGAACTGGTGACGTAACCCAGCCCGGTGAAAGGCGCATTCATCGTGACAGCACCGTTTCAGCTATCCGCGTTGCAGGAGCTGGGCCCGGCCGACCGGGTCGCCTTCCAGCGGTTCGGCTGCGGTCCGGCCCTTGAGCCCCCGTTCGGCCGAATCCACCACGCCATCCAGGCGCACGCCGCCGAACGTCCACATGCGACAGCCATGGAGCACCTCGGCGCGTGCATGACGTACGGTGAACTGGACCGCCGGGCCGATCAGCTGGCCGGCATGCTGGGTGAGGTCGGCGTGCGCGCCGGTGACCGGGTCGGGTTGTTCCTCACCCGGTCGATGCCGATGGTCGTGGGCATCCTCGCCATCCTCAAAGCCGGCGCGGCGTACGTGCCGCAGGACGTCAGGATCACGCCTGCCGGTCATCTCCAGCACATCGTGCGTGTCGCCGGCATCGAAGTCGTGCTGACCACAAGCGAACACGCGGCCGCCCTGCCTGCCGGCATCGCGAAGATCGTGGAAATCGACAGAATGGCGGGCGGGACGCGAGTCGAACCTGTCGATTCCGGCAACGGCGACACCGCGATGGTGATCTTCACGTCCGGTACGACCGGACAGCCGAACGGTGTTCAGGTCACCCACGCCAACCTGTGCAACGTCCTGCTCACGGCCCCCGGCTCGCTCGGCATCGCGCCCGGAACGCGAGTCGCTCAGCTGCTGAACATCGCGTTCGACATGGCCGCGTGGGAGATCCTCGGCACGCTGGCCAACGGCGGCACGCTGGTCATCCGCGGCCGTGACATCGAGCAGGCGGCCAGGCTGGCCGACGTGATCATCGCGACCCCGAGTGTCCTTTCCGGACTGAACCCGGACGCCTGCGCCAATGTCCGCACGGTCGCGGTGGCGGGGGAGCGCTGCCCGCGCTCGCTGGCCGAGAAATGGTCCAGACGGGCGGCCTTTCACAACTCCTGTGGCCCGACCGAAGTCACCATCGTCAACACCGTCCAGCGATACGAGCACGCCACCGGAATGCTGACCATCGGCCGGCCGGTCCCGAACACCACTGTGTACGTGCTGGACGAGGCCCTGCGGCCGTGCCCGATCGGCCAGATCGGGGAAATGTGGGCCGGTGGCGCGTGTGTGACCGCGGGCTATGTGGGCAACGACGCGTTGACCGCCGAGCGGTACCGGCCCGATCCGTTCCTTGGCGGTGACCACAAGATGTTCCGTACCAGGGATCTTGCCCGCTGGACGCCGGACGGGCAGCTGGAGTACCACGGCCGGACGGACGACCAGGTGAAGGTGCGCGGTTTCCGGGTCGAGCTGGACGCGGTCACCTCGGCGCTGGAGAAAAGTGCTGGGTGCGTCCGGGCTTTCACTGTGTTGCACGAAGGCCGCCTGGTCGGTTTTGTCAGTCCGCGCACTGCCTCACCGGAACTGGCCAGGCTAGCTGTCGAGCAGCGGCTTCCGTACTACTGCGTGCCGACGCTGATCGTTCCCATGGACCGGATGCCGATGACCGATCGTGGCAAGGTGGACCGGTGCGCGCTTCTGTCCTGTATGGACGAACCTGCCCAGCTGGAGACGGTGGCGTGACCGAGACCTCGATACCGCGGACCGCGCTGCCGCCGGCCGAACGGTCGCTGGCGGCCAGGCTCAGACGTCGCCCTTTCACGCATCACAACCGGCTTGTCGCCGCTGTGGTGTGCGCCAACCTCGCGTGCGTTGCCGTCGCCCCTTCGACCATGGTGCTCGCCAACTTCACGCTCGCCGTGCTGATCCGCCAGCAGTACGTGATCAACCTGCTGTTCTGGCTGGCCACCAGCGCGCCCACGCGGTGGCCGCTGCGTGTGCGCTGGACATTGGGCAAGGTCTATCACTTCGGCGGCCTGCACGTCGGCGCTGCGACCTGTGCCACGGTCTGGTTCCTCGTCATGGCAGTGACCACGCCGCCGCACGTCCTGACCTGGACGATAGCGGCCCTGCTGGTTGCGATGGTGGTGTTCGCATGGCCTTCGGTACGCGCGCGTTGTCACGACCGGTTCGAACGGGCACATCGGTTCGGTGGCTGGACTGTGCTTGTGCTGTTTGCAGTCCACGCGGTGCTGTTCGGCGATGAGGCAGCCGGTTGGGTGCTGGCGGTCGTGGTGGCCAGTGTTGCGTTGCCGTGGCTCCGGTTGCGGCGCGTGCCGGTGCGGATTGTGCGGCCATCACGGCATGTGGCTCTCGTTCACTTTGACTACGGGGTGACGCCGTTCGCCGGTTCGTCCACTGCCGTGAGCCGGAATCCTTTGCTGGAATGGCATTCCTTTGCGAATGTTCCCGCGCCGGGGCGGTCGGGATTCCGGCTGACGATCTCCCGGGCGGGGGACTGGACCGGGTCGCTCATCGACGACATGCCCAGTCATGTCTGGGTCAAAGGGATTCCGACCGCCGGTGTGGGCAACATCGACAAGCTGTTCACGTCGGTCGTGTGGGTGGCCACGGGCAGCGGTATCGGGCCGTGCCTGCCGCACCTGCTTTCCGGCTCCACGCCCGCGCGTCTGGTGTGGTCGACGCGCCATCCCCGGCGTACGTACGGCGATGCGCTGGTCGACGAGATCCTCGAAGTGCAGCCGGACGCGGTCGTCTGGGACACCGACAGCGACGGCAAGCCCGATCTTGTCGCACTGGCCTATCAGGTGTGCCGGGAATCCGGCGCCGAGGCGGTGATCTGCATCTCCAACCGGAAGACCACTTGGCATGTCGTGCAGGAGCTGGAAGCCCGCGGGATTCCGGCGTTCGGCGCGATCTGGGACTCATGAGGTGACCACTGTGGACTATCAGACACTCGACTGTGACGAGCGGGACGGCATCATCACCGTGACCGTGACACGCCCGGCGGCACGAAATGCCCTCTCCAGGCTCACGTTGACCGAACTGCACCATCTGCTCAGCGGCCTGACCACGCCGATGATCCTTACCGGCTCGGCCGGTCCCGCGTTCGTCGCGGGCGCGGACATCCGTGAGATGGCCGCCATGACTCCCGAGGAAGGCGAGGAGTTCGGCCGGCTCGGGCAGGCCGTGACCAGCCTCCTGGAATCGGTTCCGGTGCCCGTGATCGCCTGTGTGGACGGCTACGCGCTCGGCGGTGGCTGTGAGATCGCGATGGCGTGCGATTTCGTCTACGCGACCGAGAAGTCCGTGTTCGGGCAGCCCGAGGTGCTGCTCGGGCTGATTCCCGGATTCGGCGGGTGCGTGCGGCTGCAACAACTGGTCGGCCCGGCCCGTGCCCGTGAGATGATCTATTCCGGCCGCCAGGCCGACGCTGCCGAGGCACACCGGATCGGGCTGGTGAACGCGATCTTCGACAGCCGCGACGCAATGCTCGCCGCCGCACGCGGCACGCTGGCCACGATCAGGCAGAACTCACCGGCGGCGGTGTCATTGTGCAAGGCGGCGATCAACGCCGCACGCTGTCAGGATGTCCAGAGCGGCCTGCAGATCGAGCTCGCGGCGTTCCGGCAGGCCTTCACCACGCCGGACATGCGGGAGGGTACAGCGGCATTCCTGGCCAAGCGTCAGCCGGCGTTCCATCGAGCCTAGGCGGTGTGACATCAACGAAAGCCATACCGCGCTGCTGTGCGCCCTGCATGACCAACACGCGGCACCGCTTTGGCGTTATGTCCTGCACCTCACCGGCGACGACCAGTTCGCCCACGATGTCGTCCAGGAGGCGCTGCTGCGTGCCTGGAAGAACCCCGGCATCCTGGAACAAGGCCTGGTCGCCGCGCGGGCGTGGCTCTACACGGTCGCCCGCAACGTCGTCATCGACGAACGCCGCAGTGCCCGGGCCCGGCGTGAGGTCGGCGCCCGCAACGTCCCGGAAGGCCGCCGGTCGGACCCGACCGAGTCGGCTCTGGACACCTGGCTGGTGTCCGACGCGCTCATGCAACTCACACCGGACCACCGGACAGTGATCATCCGTGCCTACTACCTCGGCCAGTCGGTCGCCGAACTGGCCGAGGAGCTGGACATACCGCCGGGCACCGTACGGTCCCGGCTGCACTACGGCCTGCGCGCGCTGCGGCTCGCGTTACAGGAAAGGGGAGTGACTGGGCCTTGAGCACCCAGGCGGACCCGTACCGTGACTGGGATGTCGCCTATGTACTGGGATCGCTCTCCCCTGCCGAGCGACGAGAGTTCGAAGACCATCTCAGCCAGTGCCCGTCCTGCGCCGCGGAAGTCGGCACACTCGCGGGCATGCCCGGCATCCTGTCGGCGGTGAACCCCGGCCAGGCCATCGAACTGCTGGACCCGGCCGGCCCGGCACCGGAAACCGTGCCGCCCCGGCCGCCCCGGCCGGCCCACTCGTCTCGCCGCCGAGGCCGCGTCCGGTTCGCCGTGGGATTCCTCGCCGCCGCGGCAGCCGGCGCCGCCCTGACCCTGGCCCTCCAATCCGGCACAATCGCCTCACCAGCCGAAAAAGCGACTCGCACAACAGTCTGCCGGGCCGAACGCGACTGACAGCTGGTATTTCTACTCGTCCCGGTAGGCCCGCATGTTGCGCAGCAACAGGTATGTGTCCTGGAGTTGGCCGGAGTCGCTGAGCGAGCGGTAGATTCCCCACTTGGGGTGGGCCTGGTCGCCGCCGAGCCAGGTGTCGATGCCGGTGCGGGACGCGTTGACGACTGTGGTGCCGCCGTCCTTCAGGGAGTAACGCAGGCGGCCGCCGGAGCCGTCGGCGACCTTGATCTCGATCTCCACGTCGATCCACTTGTTGCGCAGCGGGACCAGGTCGGTGACGCCGAGTTTCGCCTGGCCCTCACCGAACATCCGCATCTCGACGCGTTCGGAGCTGCCCGAACGGTTGAGCGACATGGTGACCACGGGGGAGTCCACGCTGGTGTGCTTGACCTGGAAGATGTGCGTGAAACTGGTCGTGGCCTTCAGGGAGGGCGGGATGAACATCTGGTAGTTGTAGCGCCAGGTCTCGTTCTTCTTCATGTCCACGCGGCTGCCGTTGGCCGACATCGCCCGGACCTCCTGGCGCTGGCGGTCGGAACCGTCCCGGTCGGACTTGTGCATGACGAACCGGTACTGGCCGGGTTCGGCGAAGATGTGGGTGACTCCTGGATGCGAGTCGGCGCGATCGTCCTCGACACCTACGAAAGCCCGCAGCCCGTCCTTGCCGGGATCGGGGTTCCACCGCAGGCGGAACGCCGTGATGCCGACATCGGCGGAAGCCATGCCGGTCAGCATAGGTGCGGCCGCCGCGGCGAACACGCCCGCGCGCAACGTGGTTCGGCGGTTGAACAGGTTGGCCATGACACTCCTCGAAAGCCAGGCGGCGGATCGAGGCGGCGGATCTCTACCATCGGTGAGAACCCGCCGATGTGTCAAGTGCACCAAGCCCCAGCCGGGCTTTGCCCCCAATGCCACATTGGTGGCATCAGATGTCCCCAATGTGGCATTGGGGACACAAAAACGAGGGCTAGCGCACGCCCTTGAGCAGGGCGCGGGCCCGCAGGGCGGCTTCGGCTTCGAAGCGGAAGTCCGGATCGTTGAGCCGGTCGCCGAACAACTCGGTCAGCTGGTGCATCCGGTAGCGCACGGTCTGCGGGTGGATTCCCAGGAGTGTGGCCACTTCCGGGGCGCTGCGGCCGGTCGAGGTCAGCCAGGCCAGCAGTGTCGACTCCAGCCGCTCGCGCTGCATCGGGGTCATGTCCTGGAAGACCTGGGTCGCCCGGTCACTGACCTGCTGGGCGAGGTGCTCGTCGTTGAGCAGCAGCAGATCGCAGAGGTGGTCGGCGCTGTGGATGACGGGCCTGCGGGGGATCGCGCCACGCTGGACCAGTTGAAGTGTCTGACGTGCCCACTGCAGCGAGAGCCGGATGTCGGCGATCGGGACTGTGAGGCCGATGACGGCGAGCCTGCCGCGCAGAACGCGGTACAGCAGCGATCCTTGCCGGGCGTCGGGGTCGGGGATCAGCAGATATGGCTCGGCGTCGTCGGTCGACGCGAGGATCGCCTGGGGGAGTGCGGGCAACTCCAGTGGGGCGTCGTCGTTGGCTTCGATCGCGATGCAGGTGGCCGTGCCGGGCAACGGCCAGCGGGCCTGCCGGGCGACGTCCTCGACCGTGGTCCAGGAGACCGGCGCGGCCGACATCAGTTGCGCGAGAAGACGTTCACGGCTGCGCTGACGGCTGGTCGCGGCGGCTGCCTGTGCGTCGGCGTAGCCCTTCACTGATTCGGCTGCCATGTCGTTGATGTGGGTGAAGACGGCTTCGGCGAGGATGCCGGTGATCTCGGCGGAGAATCCCGCGCGTCTGGCCACGTTGGCGTACTGACGCCAGGCCACTCGGGCGCCGACCCGGTACGCGGCTTGCAGCGCGTCGAGGCTGCGGCCCTCATGCCATTCGCCGCGGCCCAGCCGCCGGTAGATCTTGGCGTTGTGCTCCTGGGGCGAGTCCGGGGCCACGATCAGCTCCACGAACTGCCGGAGCCCCTGCTCCACGCCCATCCGCAGGCCCACGCCGAAAGCGCCTTCCAGCGGCCGGTTGTAGGCCGCCACCTCCTGGCGGATGGTGGCGATCATCTCCTCGGCGACCTTGGGGATCTCCGGCTGCAGCCAGGACGCGACCGACGCCGGTAGTGCCTGCCATGGAAAACTGTCATCCTGGGACATGTCCGGCATCGGTCGCGCCTTTCTGGGGTAGCCTCCCGAGCGCCGTGGACTTCATGAATAGCACACAATCTGGCTTGGTTCGGCCGCCATGCGGCCGATATCGCAGTGCGCCGGTAATATTTGTGGCCCACTGCCCAAGCGGCCGGTCCGAATTGTCACCGCCGTGACATCTTTATCGAGTCACGGCTCTGATCAGACCTTTCCGGCGATGAACGTGGCCGCGTTGTCGGCGTCCAGGAAGTAGAGCAGATGCGCCAGGACATTGGACGCGCCGTTGACGCACACGGGGTCCTGGCTGGCGCAGAACTCCTTGGTCCGGCCCTGGTAGACGCCGGTGATGTGCTTGCCGAGCGCACCGATCGGCGGCCCGAACACCACGACCGCGGCCACTCTCGGCTCGATCGACGCGGGGATGGTCGCCGCGATCGGCGCGCCGACGGCGGCACCGGCGCTGCTGACGCCGATCGAGTTGCTGACCACGTTGGCGCCCTGCGAGTAGCCGACCAGCACGAAGCGCTGGTTCGGGCAGGACGCCGCCTGGCTGGTGACGTGGTTGACCAGGTCGATGTTGCCTTTCGTGGCCGAGGTGAGATCGAGATTGGCCGGGTAGTTCACCGGATAGGCACTGATCGACTTGCCGTTGAGCTTGCCTTTGACCGCCGAGTTGACCGGATCGCCGACGATGACGCCCAGCGTGCCGGGCTCGCCCGTCCCGCGTGCCGAAACCAGGTCGATGTCGGTGCACGGGGCCGCCGAGGCAGGCGCCGCGGCCGCGACGACCCCGCCGGCGAGCAGCGCGGCGACCACGGCGAACGAGCGGACCGGGGATCTGCGGATGGATCTGAACATGCTCGATACCTCCGCGTATCGATACCGAAGGGAGAATCACAGGGAAACCGGGGACGCCGCAATTCGGCGTGACCACGCTCGAAACACGAGCGGCCCGGGGACGCCACGATAACGAGATCATTCTCGGTCGCGGAAGTCATGGAGGCGAGCAAGCAGGTCCCCTGCTTTGTCACGACCCTGAGTGCTCCCGGGATATTTCGGCCGGGCTGTTGCCGTCCGGGTCCGGGCTGAAGTTAGCTGTCCATACTCGCCATGAGGAGAGACGGATTGCCGATGCACGTCGACGCTCCCACCCGGGTGCCCCCGGTTTCCCAGCAGACCCGCTCCACCAGGCGGTGGCTTCCTGCTGTGGTGCTTCTCCTGTGGCTTGCCCTCGGTGCGGCGGGCAGCTCGATGCCCGGCGCGCTGAGCCAAGTGCAGCGCAACGACGGCGAATCGTTCCTGCCCGCTGACGCCGAGGCCACCGAAGTCGTGCGCCTGCAGGAAAAAATCGCAGGTGGCAAGATTCAGCCTGCCCTGGTGGTGTTCGCCAGGCCGGCCGGGCTGACCGAGGCCGACGCCGCGGCGGTCGTCGCGCGGCGGACCGAAATCTCTCACCTGGCCGGATTGAGCGGCCCGCCATCAGACCCTGTGCCCGCCCAGGACGGGAAAGCAGTGCTGGTCAGCGTGCCGGTGTCCGGTGTGGACGGATTCGAGACCGGGCGGATCGTGCAGCGGATGCGTGTGGTCGCCGGGTCGTTTCTCCCGGATGGGCTGTCGGTGCACGTCACCGGGCCGGCCGGGTACACAGCCGACTTCGGCGAAGCTCTGGCGGGAATCGACGGGCGACTGCTGGTGGTGACGGCACTTGTCGTCGCGCTGGTCCTGGTTCTGGTCTACCGCAGTCCATTGCTGCCGATCGTAGTGTTGGTTTCCGCTGGCCTGGCGCTTGTCCTGGCGTCGCTGGCGGTGTATCCGCTGGCGTCGGGCGGCGTGCTCACCCTCAACGGCCAAAGTCAGGGAATCCTGTTCATCCTGGTGTTCGGCGCGTCGACCGACTACGCGTTGCTGCTGATCGCCCGCCATCGTGAGGAGACAGCACGGGCCGTCAGCCCACGTCAGTCGGTCGCGGCTGCCTTGCGCGCGTCGTTCGAGTCCATCGTGGCATCGGCAGGAACGGTGATCCTCGGCCTGACGTGCCTGCTGCTGAGCCAGTTGTCGTCCAACAAGGGCCTTGGCCCGGTCGCGGCCATCGGGATCGCCGCGTCTTTGCTGGTGTCGCTGACATTCCTGCCGGCCGCGCTGGTGCTGTTGGGGCGTGCGGCCTTCTGGCCGTTGGCGCCTCGCCCGTCGGCACGGCCCCGGCTGTGGGGGCGGATCTCGGACCTGGTCGGCCGCCGGTTCATCCCGGTCTGGGTGATGAGCGTCGAACTGCTTGTCCTGCTGACAATTTTCCTAGGGGCACTGCGGTCGAGCGGCGTAGAACAGACCGAGATCTTCCTCGACCGGCCGGACGCGGTGGCCGGTCAGCAGGTGCTGGCGGGCCACTTCCCGGCCGGTGCCGGGGAACCGATCGTGATCATCACCGACACCCGGTCCGTGGCCAAGGTCGCTGAAGCGGCGAAGGTCGATGGCGTCGCCGCGGTGAAGGTCGGGGAACCGTCCGAAGGCTTCGTACCGATCGAGGCGACGCTCACCTCGGCCGCCGACTCCGGTGCCGCACGGCAGGCTTTGGCGGATCTGAGGACAGCGGTGCGCGAGGTGCCGGGTGCGTTCGTGCGTGTCGGTGGGCAGACGGCGATCTGGCAGGAGATCGAGCAAGCGGCCGAACGAGACCGGCAGGTCATCATTCCGGCTGTACTACTGGTCGTTTTTCTAGTGCTGGTGCTGTTGTTGCGATCCCTGTTGGCGCCCTTGGTGCTCATCGGGACAGTCGTGCTGTCGTTCACCGCCACACTCGGCGTCGGCGCGCTCGTGTTCAACGAGGTACTGGAGTTCCCAGGTTCGGACCCGTCGGTGCCGCTCTACGCCTTCGTGTTCCTTGTCGCGCTGGGCGTCGACTACAACATCTTCCTGATGACCCGGGTCCGCGAGGAATCACAGCGGCTGGGGACGAGGGCCGGCACGCTGCGCGGGCTGACGGTCACCGGTGGCGTGATCACGTCTGCCGGGGTGGTGCTGGCCGCGACCTTCGCCGCGCTGGCCGTGCTGCCGATCCTGTTCATGGCCCAGATCGCCTTCCTGGTGGCGTTCGGCGTGCTGCTGGACACCCTGCTCGTGCGGTCACTGCTGGTGCCGGCGCTGACCATCCACATCGGACGTGACATCTGGTGGCCGGGCCGGTTGCGGCGAGGTGCGATCTGAGGTGCGCATCGCCAGAACAGCCCCGACCGCGATCACGATCGCTGCGGTGACGACGGCCGCGTGGAAACCGGACATGAACACCGCCGACCCTGGCCCAAGTCCTTGCGCCGCCTGGTCCACATCGGTGCCGGGCTCGGCCAGATCGCCGACCCGCCATGCCATCACCAGGCCGAGCACCAGAATCCCGGCCACACCGCCGAGCTGCGTGGCCACCTGCTGCAATGCGGAAGCCAGACCGGACATCGACTCCGGGGCGTTCGCGACGATCACCTGCGTCGCGGCGATCAACGCGAACCCGGTGCCGGCCCCCACAATGAGCGCTGCGGGCAGCATCTCGGCCTGCGTACTGGCCTGGTCGAGAGCGAGAAACCCCAGCATGCCGGCGAAAATCAGGACCAGGCCGCCCACCGTCGGCCACCGCGGCCCGAACCGGGCGGTGAGAGCGCCGCCGATCGGAGCGCTCACCACGACGACCGCGGTGAGCGGCAGGAGCCATCCGGCCGCGCCGACCGGATCGAGCCCCCGCACGTTCTGCAGGTACAACGTGAGGAAGAACAGCAAGCCGTACAAGGAGAAATAGCTCAGTCCAGTCAGGACGGCGCCGAGCGCGACACCGGGGAAGCGAAGCAGATCTCTTGGCCTGTCGAGCGAATCTCGTGCACGAGACTCGCTGACCGTGCACAATGCCAGCACGACTGTGATCGCGGCGATCGGCACGTTGATCAGGAACACCACCGGCCAGCCGAAGTTCTGCACGATCAACCCGGCGACCACCGGCCCCGCGGCGATGGACAGCGCACCTGCCCCGCCCCAGATCCCGAGTGCGAGGTCGAGCCGTTTGCCGGAGAAAGTCGCGCGTACCAACGCAAGCGCCGCCGGTTGCAGCAGTGCGCCGCAGATGCCTTGAACCGCACGCAGAACGATCAGCAACCAGGCGGTCGAGCTCGCCGCGATCAGCAGTGAGGCGACTCCGAACCCGGCGACGCCGGCGATGAACGTCGCCCGCCGGCCTGCCCGGTCGGCCAGCCGGCCTGCCGGGAACAACGCGATGGCCAGCGCCACCAGATACGCGTTGGCAATCCATTGCAGCTCGGTCAGGGAAGCACCGGCCGCACGCGCGATATCCGGGCCGGCAATGGTCAGCGCGGTACCGTCGAGACCGACGATCATTCCGCCGAGCGATACCGTCACCAGGGTGCCGGCAGGGTGGCCTCGTGGCTGGATTCTGTTCATGATGAACTGACGGTAATAGCGTCGGCGGCGAGATATCAATAGGGGAGCTGCGATGGGCACCGAAGTGGTCGCGGAGCGTTTTGCCCAGCCGAATGTGGTCGAATTGGACGTCCGTTCGCCGGTGTTGAATACGACAGTCACCGTCCTGCTGGTTACTCCGTCTGATTGGTCGTCAGGTACTCAGCGTGACTGGCCGACGCTCTATCTCCTGCACGGCGGTGACGACGGGCCGTCCTGCTGGCTTGAGAAGACCGACATCGTCAGCCGGGCGCAGGCGTATCCAGGCGGCCTGCTTGTGGTGCTTCCCGAGGGTGGCCGGGCAGGGTTCTACACGGATTGGCGGGGTCCGCAGTCGCCTGCGTGGCATCGCTTTCACACCGTGGAGCTACGGTCGTTGCTCGAGGCTGGCTATGGCGCGGGGCCTTCGCGGGCGGTAGCCGGAGTGTCGATGGGCGGCTACGGGGCCGTCATGTACGCGGCCCGCAATCCGGGAATGTTCCAGGCTGCGGCCTCGTACAGCGGGCTTCTGCACACCACTCGCCGGGGTGTTCCGCTGCTGATGCGCTACTTCCTGCGCAGCGTCGGTGAGCGGATCGGCGCGATGTGGGGGGCGCGATGGTCGCAGCACGCCGTGTGGGCGGCCAACAATCCCTACCGGCTGGCCGAACGGTTGACCGGGACTCCGCTGTACGTCTCGGCGGGTGACGGCGTCCGGGTGCCAGGTGATCCGCCTGCGCCGGGGGACCGGTTGCTGGAGCGGCTGATCGCGCCGACGAGTCACGACTTCGCCGAGCGGATGGCCGCCATCGGTCACCCTGTGTGCACGAGCTTCGGGCCCGGTACGCATGACTGGCCAAGCTGGCAACGCGAGTTGGACCGGTCGTGGGGTTTTCTGACCACTGCACTGACACAGGGTGATAAATGCGCGTGATCGTTCAATCCGGGTGCCGTTGTTGTGTAGCGGTGTGACAAACCAAAATATAAGTGACCTGGGTCACACTCGCGGATTGTTGTCACCTTATTTCCCGGGTAGTTAACCTGCCGGACAGCCTTTGACTGTTCTTGTGCCCGACGCTCCCTGTCGCTTTGGTTGGGGTCACCATGTCTGCACGGCGTAATGTGTTCTCCATCGGTTTCGAGCCGGTGAGCGAGATGCTCACCTGGCGGGCCGGGGACAACGGCCCGGCGTTCACGTTCATCGACTACCTCGACGACGCGGACGGTGTCCCACGCACCATCACCTGGTCCGAACTGGACAGACGGGCCCGGACGGTGGCGGCCCATCTCACCGAGGTCAGTGCGCCGGGTGAGCGGGTCGCCTTGCTCTGCCCGCAGAACCTCGACTACGTCGTGGGATTCTTCGGAGCATTGTACGCGGGCATGATCGCGGTCCCGCTGTTCGCCCCGGAGGTGAGCTCGCACGCCAACCGGCTGGTCGGAGCGCTCGCCGACTGCGATCCCGAGGTGTGGCTGACCTCGCAGGCGGCCGTGCCGGGCATCCGTGAGCTGCTCGACCGGCACGCCGTGCCCCGGCCGAAGCAGCTGCTGAGCGTGGATACCTTGCCGGAGGCGGGTTTCGAGCCGGTCAAGGCGCGGTCCGACCAGGCCGCCTATCTGCAGTACACCTCCGGATCGACCAGGAGCCCGGCCGGGGCGGTGATCACCCATGGCGCGCTGACCGCCAACGTGCGCCAGGCGCAGGCCGCGTTCGGTGCGGACGTGAACTCCACCTGTGTGGGCTGGCTGCCGTTGTTCCACGACATGGGTCTGGTCAACCTGCTGGCCCTGCCCGCTGCGGCCGGTTGCCGTTCGGTGTTCACCACGCCGTTCGCGTTCGTCCGCCGGCCCGTGCGCTGGCTGCGGATGCTCTCGCAGTATCCGGACGTGATCACCGCCGCGCCGAACTTCGCCTTCGACTACGCCGTGGCGAGCCTGTTCGGAAAGGACAGTTCCGGCCTGGACCTGAGCCGGGTCAAGGTGATCATCAACGGCAGCGAGCCGATCAGGGCCGAGACGGTGGCGAACTTCATGGCCGTGACCGGGCCCCTGGGCTTCCGGCCATCCGCGCACAGACCGTCGTACGGGCTGGCTGAGGCAACGGTGTTCGTCAGTACGACGCCTGCGGGCACGACGCTCAAGGCCACCACATTCGACCGGACCCGGCTCGGGCCAGGGGAAACAGCCGTCACGGTCGCCGACGACTCCGACCACGCGGCGAAGCTGGTGTCCGTTGGCCGTCCGGTCGGCCAGGACCTGCGGATCGTGGTCGACGGACGGGAAGTGCCCGAGGGTGTTGTCGGCGAGATCTGGGTACACGGCCCCAACGTGGCCGAAGGATACTGGCGGCAGCCGGAGCGTACCGCGGAAACGTTTGACGGCAAGCTGATCGACGGCACACCGGACGCGGGCTGGCTGCGCACAGGAGACCTTGGGGTGATGTACGCCGACGGTCTGCACATCACCGGTCGGCTCAAGGACCTGATCATCGTCGACGGTACGAACCACTATCCGCAGGACATCGAAGCGACTGTGCAGCAAGCACATCCGGCGATCCGCCGGGACCGGCTCGCGGTGTTCGGCATCGAGCGTGACGGCCAGGAAGGGCCGGTCGTCGTCGCGGAGCACTCGTCGAACGTCACGATCCACGACGATCTGGTCAACGAGGTCAAGCGCGTGGTTCGCGCCGCTGTCTCAAGGCGGCACGACCTGCGGCTGCTGGACATCGTGCTGGTGGCGCCTGGCACTGTGTCGCGCACATCCAGCGGGAAGATCGCGCGTTCGGCCACGCGCCGCCGTTACCTCGACGGGGGCCTGTGATGACCGAGCAGATCGGTACAGCCGAGCTGCGGCAGCGGCTGGCCGCCGCGATCGCCCGGGTCTGCCGTCTCGATCCGTCCGAAGTGGACGTCGATCGCCCGCTGATCGAATACGGCCTGACCTCCCGGGAAGCAGTCCAGCTCGCCGGTGAGCTGGCGGACGTGCTGGACAGGGACCTGCCGGCGACCCTGGTCTGGCAGCACTCGAGCATCTCCGCGCTCGTCACAGCCTTGCTGGACGAGCCCGCAGGCGCCGCGGAGGCGGTACTCGCCATCACCGGTGAACCGATCGCGGTCGTCGGCATCGGTTGCCGGTTGCCTGGCGATGTCGGCAGCCCCGCGGACCTGTGGGAGTTGTTGCTGGACGGTGGAAACGCCGTCACCTCGGTGCCGGAGGGGCGATGGGAGCAGTTCGGCCACGAGTCGCCCGAGCAGGCCGAGAAGCTGGCCCGGACCACGCGCTGGGGTGGATTTCTCAGCGACGTCACCGGGTTCGACGCGGACTTCTTCGGGATCACTCCGCGTGAGGCGGCGGTGGCCGACCCGCAGCAGCGGCTGCTGCTCGAGGTCACGCAGGAGGCCCTGGATCATGCCGGGATCGCGGCGGATCGTCTGCGGGGCACCAGAACTGGTGTGTTCGTGGGTATCAGCGGCAACGAGTACAGCAGGCTGACACTGGGCGACGTCAGCCGTGTCGATCCCTGGACCGCGACCGGCGCGTCGTTGAGTGTGGCGGCCAACAGGCTGTCGTACGTCTTCGACTTGCGCGGCCCCAGCATCGCTGTCGACACGGCGTGTTCGTCCTCGCTGGTGGCTGTTCATCTGGCGATGCAGAGCCTGCGCAGCGGGGAGAGCAATCTCGCACTGGTCGGCGGCGCCAACCTGTTGCTGGGACCTGGCGTGACGGCGACCTTCGATCAGATGGGTGTCCTGGCGGCCGACGGGCTGTGCAAGGCTTTCGACGCCGCCGCGGACGGCATCGGCCGGGCTGAAGGCGCCGCTGTGGTGGTGCTCAAGCCGTTGGCGGCCGCACTGCGTGACCAGGACCGGGTTCTGGCTGTGTTGCGGGGTTCCGCCGTGAACTCCGACGGCCGGTCGAACGGGTTGACCGCGCCCAATCCCGAGGCGCAGGAGGCTTTGCTGCGCTCGGCATACGCCTCCGCGGAAGTGGACCCGGCGGACGTGGACTATGTGGAGGCGCACGGCACGGGCACGTTGCTCGGAGATCCGATCGAGGCCGGTGCGCTCGGGGCCGTTCTGGGGCAGGCGCCCGGCCGCGAGCAGCCACTGCTGATCGGGTCGGTCAAGACCAATCTGGGTCACCTCGAGGCCGCCGCCGGTATCGCCGGGCTGATCAAGGTCGTCCTGTCGCTTGCCCACCAACGGCTTCCGGCGAGCCTGCACTTCCGGGAGGCCAACCCGCACATCCCGTTCGAGCGGCTGCGGCTGGCGGTCGCGTCCGGGCAACGATTGTGGCCGGGCCACGGCCGCCCGGCGGTCGCAGGCGTGTCCGGGTTCGGGTTCGGCGGCACCAACGCTCACGTCGTCGTCGAACAGCCGCCGGACATCGAGCGCCGCGGCCGGATGAACAACCGTGGCCAGTTCCTGCTCGCCGGCAACACCCAGGCACGTGTTCGCCAGGCTGCCGACCGGCTCGCGGACTGGCTGACCGGGCATGGAGACCAGGCCGACCTCGCCGATGTGGAGCACACATTGGCGCGGCGGGCCAGTGGTCGCGCCCGTGCCGTGGTCACGGCCAAAGACAGGCAGCAGCTGGTGTCCGGACTCCGATCGCTGGCCGCCGGAACGACGGCACCCGGCGTGGCGCTGGGGCAGCGGGGGAGAGCGGGCAACGGCACCGTGTGGGTTTTCTCCGGCCAGGGCGCGCAATGGGCGGGCATGGGCCAACGGCTGCTGATCGACGAACCCGCGTTCGCCGAGGCCGTGGCCGAGATCGACGAGGCGGGCATCAGGCTGTACGACGTCCTCGCCGAGGGATATGTGCCGGAAGCCTTCGCGGAGTTGCAGCCTGTGCTGTTCGGCCTGCAGGTGGCCCTCGCACGGTTGTGGCAGCACTATGGTGCGCAGCCCGCTGCGGTGATCGGGCACTCGCTTGGCGAAGTCGCCGCCGCGGTCGTCGCTGGAGCCGTGTCCCTGGCTGACGGCGTGCGGATCGTGAAGACGCGCTCGCGATTGCTGGCGACCACGGCCGGCACAGGTGCGATGGCGATGCTGGAGATGTCCGCACAGGACGTGTCCGCACTGCTGGCCGGCTATCCGGCCGTGGACCTGGCCGTGTTCAACGCGCCGAGACAGACCGTGGTCGCAGGCCCGGTCAGCGAGGTTCTCGAGGTGGTCGCCGAGGCCACGAAACGTGGAGTCGCGACCGGGCTGATCAAGTCGACCGTGGCCGGGCACTCCCGGCTGGTGGAGCCGATCACCGAGGCGTTGCGGGCCGAGCTGTCCTCGATAGAGGTCATGGATCCGGTCATTCCGATCTATCCCACGGCGGCTGCCGACGGCCGGTTCGACGCGGACTACTGGGTTTCCAACGTCCGCAGGCCGGTCCGGTTCGCCCAGGCGGTCGACGCCGCCTACCAGGACGGGTACCGGACGTTCGTGGAGATCTCGGCGCATCCTCTGCTGCGGCACGCCATCAGCGAGACTGTCCGGGGCGCGACTGTGCTGGGCACACTGCGACGTGACGAGCCAGGTAGCTTCCAGGCGAACCTCGGGGCCTTGATCGCTGACAGTGACCAGCCGCCGAGGACTTCGGGGCGTCTGATCGACCTGCCGGCCACCGCATGGGACCACACCCAGCACTGGGTGCCGCCGATCTCGGTGGCACCGGCCGGGGATCACCCGTTGCTCGGGACGCACTGCGAGATTCCGCAACAGGACGTCCACCTCTGGCGTGGCGACCTGGGGACGCTACGGCATCCGTGGCTGGCCGACCACCGGATCGACGGCATCGCGGTGCTGAGCGGAGCCTGTTACGTCGAGATGGCCTTTGCCGCTGCGGCAACGGTTCTCGACCGGCCCGCCGAGAAGCTCGGGCTGCGTTCGGTCACCCTGCACCAACCGCTGCCGCTGACCGAGCACACCTGGGTGACGACGACGTGCTCACGTGACGAGGTCCTCTTCCACACCAAAGGGCCGGACGGCCGGTGGATACTGCACTGCAGCGCGTTGATCACCGATGCGGACGGCACTGAATGGCATCCCTCGGATCAGTGCGGCGAGCCGGTGACCGACCTGTACGACCGGCTGCGGTCGTACGGAATCGACTACGGACCCGCGTTCAAGAGCGTCACCGAGGCTTCTCAGGGTGAATCCACGGCTGTGGTGACCGTGTCGGTGCCTGAAGCCGCGCCACAAGCGGGTTACGTCATACATCCGGCGTTGCTGGACGCGTGTCTCCAAGGCATTGTTGCGGCCGCCCCTCCAGCTGAGACTGATGTTCGTTATGTGCCAATGGAGTTCGGGCAGGTGAGACTGCTCGGGGATCCCAGGTCCGGGGAGCGGGCGTACGTTTCGCTCGCACCAGAGGACAGCGGCCTGACCAGCGAGGTTCGCCTGGTCGATGCCGACGGCCAGGTCCTGGTCGAGATCACCGGAGTTTTCCTGCGGAAGGTCACGCACTCACCCTTTGCCGCGCCGCTGCGGGAAAGCCTGCTGGCGCGCAGGTGGCAGCCGGTCGACGTGCCCGGCTCTGCCGAGTCCGGCCCGGTGCTGCTCGTGGCCGAGCCGGACCATCCGTTGGCTGCGGCCGCCGTGTCCGCCATCGGGCCCCAGTGCCGACTCGTGTCCACTGTGGATTTCGAAGCGCTGGAGCGTGAGCGGCCGTCAACTGTGGCCTTGCTCGTTCCGCCGGACCGCTCCGATGGGCTGGAAACCGGCAAATGGGCAGTGCTGGACTGTGCGGAGTGGGTCCGCGCGTTGACCGAACTGCCCGGCAAGCCGCCGCGTCTGTGGCTGGTCACGACGTATGCCGCGACGGTCGCGCCGGGTGATCAGGGGCAACCTGGCCCTGCGTCGGTCCGTGGCCTTGTTCGTGTCCTGTCCTATGAACATCCCAGCCTCAGGGTCGGCTGGCTTGACGTCTCGTCCGCAGCGGACCTGGCAGCCGAGCTGACGGCCGGGGCCGCTGACGACGAAGTCGCCTGGCGAGAAGGACAGCGATATGTCGCGCGTCTGTCGGCCGCGACGGTTCCCGCGCCCGCTGTGCCCGTAGTCCGTCCGGACGGCGGCTATGTGATCACAGGTGGCCTGGGCGGACTCGGGTTGATGCTCGCCGGGTGGCTGGCCGGCCGTGGCGCGGCCCGGTTGGTCCTCAATGGACGAAAGCAACCCGGGCCCGCCGCGGTGGCGGTGATAGAGGAACTTCGGTCAGCCGGAACCTCGGTGGAGGTCGTGCTGGGCGATGTGGCGGAACCTGGCGTGGCCGAGCGCTTGCTCGCCGCGGCGGGCACGCCTCGCGGCATCGCGCACGCCGCAGCCGTGTTCGACGACCGGCCGGTGGCACTCCTGGACGACGAGACATTGCGACGGACATGGTGGCCCAAGGCGGACGGCGCCTGGCGACTGCATACCGCCAGTCTCGACCATGATTTGGACTGGTGGCTGGGTTTCTCCTCGGCCACGGCACTGCATGGCCTGCCAGGACAACCTGCTTACGCCTCCGCGAACGCATATCTCGACGCGCTCGTGGCGTTGCGCCAGGCGAATGGTTTGCCGGGAGCGGTTGTCAACTGGGGCACGTGGGCGGAGGTGGGTGCCGCCGCGGACATCGACGTCCCGTGGATTCACCCGATTCAGCCCGCTGAGGGACTTGAGGTGATCGAGGACGTGATCGCCGCGCGTGGTGCGCAGGTCGCGGCCGTGCGGTTGAACACTTCCAGGCTGGTCCAGGAGTTTCCAGATCTGGCCGATATTCCGTTCTTCTCCGAGGTACTTGCCCAGCACAAGGTCGTCGAGTCCGACGAATGGCCAGGCATTGCCGCTGTCCGCAAGTCGCCGGAGGCACGGCGGCTCGTCGCCGATCAGGTCCGGTTCCGCGTGGCATCGGTCATGGGGTTGGACACCGAAGCTCTCGCCGACGACCTGCCGTTGCCGAGTCTCGGTGTCGATTCGTTGCTGGCCATGCGAATCCGTAACGCGCTGCAGCACGATCTTGAGATCAACCTGCCGGTGTCGCTCCTGCTCGCCGGCGCGACTCTGACGCAGCTGTGCGCTCGCGTGTTCACCGAGGTCGGCATCCTGCACACCGAGGACAACTCGGAGTCGCCTGTTCTCGTACCGCCTCGAGACGCGGCCGAGCGGCTGGTCACGTCCGCGTGGCAGGACGTGCTCGGCACTCCGGTCGGCGTCACCCAGGAGTTCCCGGGCGACGAAGACCAGGCCGCCCAGATCGCGGCTTTGCTGAGTGAGCGGGCGGCTCATGAGTTCGATACGGCCGAGTTGTTCGCCAGGCCGACCATCGAGCTGATGGCCAACCACGTGCGTGCTGCGGATCGTGCGACCGGGCCCGTCCGAGTGCTGAGGGACGGCAGTGAACCGCTGTTCTTCTTCCACCCGGGCGGCGGCGACACGGCGGTCTTCCGCCAGCTCGTCGACCTGCTGGACGCACCGGCGTACGGGTTCGACCGGATCGACGACACCACCACGGTCGAAGAGCGTGCCGAGCGGTTCCTGCCTTCGCTTCGGGCGATCCAGCCGACCGGCCCGTACCGGCTCGCCGGGTGGTCCTTCGGTGGATTCCTGGCTTTCGAGATGGCCCAACGGCTGTCGGCCGCGGGTGAGACCGTGGACCTGCTCGCCTTGATCGACCCGATCCTGCCGCTGCCGGAGGAACCCGGACTGGCCGAGACCGACCGGCTGGAGCGGCGGTTCCGCAGGTTCGGCGAGTTCCTGGAGACCAGCTACGGCAAGCGAGTCGGTCTGCCCTACGCGGATCTGGCCGCACTGAGCGAAGAAGAACAGGCGGATCTGCTGATCGCCACGATCGTCTCGGCCGGCCTGATCAACGAGCAGGTCAGCGCCGCGATCCTGGCTCACCAGCGATCGTCCTTCCTGGACGCCCGGCTGCTGGAACGCTATCAGCCGGAGCCGTACGCGGGTCCAGTCATCTTCTACAGCGCGGAGTCCGCTGTCCCCGGCGGGTTGCGTGACCAGCGTTTCGACCGTTGCGATCCTGCTCGTGGCTGGGACTCCGTCTGCGACAACCTCGAAATCGTGACTGTGCCGGGACATCACCTGTCCCTGCTCGACCCGCCCAACGTGAATGTGATCGCCGAACATCTGACCGGCGTGTTGCGCCGGCGAAACCTAGGAGGTCGTTGACTCATGCGCAGAGCTCTGCCGCTCGTGCTGGCTGTGGCTCTCATGTCCGGAACACTCGTGACCGGTGTGGCTCAGGCCGCGGCCGACCCGGCCGTGACGCCCGTGCCCGCGAACGCGGGGAAAGGCTGGCCGGTCAGTGGCGCGAAAGGTGTTCTTGACCTGGCCGCACGAGGCTATGTCGAAGAAGAGTATCTGTTGTCCGGGCGCGCCAACACCTATGAGCAGGTGGGCAACTGGACCGACGACGGCAGGTGGAACATGAAGATCGCCACCGCCGACAATCCTTACACCACAAGGCTCGTGGTGGTACGGCCGAGCAACCCGAGCAGGTTCAGCGGCACGGTCGTGGCCGAGTGGCTCAACGTCAGCTTCGGTGTGGACATCCCGGTCGACTTCTCCCAGTCCTACGAGCACTTCATGCGGTCAGGAGACATCTACGTCGGCGTGACCAGCCAGAAGAACGGCGCCGACAAACTCAAGAGCCTCGACCCCGGCCGCTACAGCTCGGTGAACATCAGCTCGGACGCCCTGTCGTACGACATCTTCTCCGACGCTGCCCGGGCGATCCGCGCGAACCCACAGCTGCTGGGCGGCCGGACTCCGGCCGTCGTACTCGGTTCCGGGCACTCCCAGTCGGCGCTGCGCATGACCACGTACGCCAACGCCGTCCAGCCCGTGCACAAGGTCTACAACGGTTTCATGATTCACGGCAGGGCGGCGCTCGCCGCGCCGATCGGTGACGGCGTCGTCGGCGCGCTTTCCGCCAAGATCCGGACCGATCTGGGTGTGCCCGCGTTCATCCTGCAGGCGGAGACCGACGTCGTGTTCTCGTCGTCCGTCCGCCAGGACACCCCGCTGGTCCGGACCTGGGAGGTCGCCGGCACGGCGCATGCCGACCAGTTCGGCCTCAACCTGTACAACGCGGCCAACGCCCGTGACAAGGGAATCAACAACGGTGCCGCGACCTACTGCGACAAACCCGTCAACAACATGACCTTCCGGTACGCGGAGAACGCTGCTTTCGCCCACCTCGACCGCTGGGCCAGGGGCGGCGCGGCGCCACCCACCGCGGCGCCGATCACGATGCTGTTCGGCCTGATCATCGTGCGTGACGGTGACCAGAACGCCCTGGGCGGCGTCCGCCTGCCTGACCTCGACGCGCCTGTCGCTGCGTATGCCCCGAACAACAGCGGCGGCAACGTCGCAGGCGCCTGTGGCCTCCTGGGCACCACAACCCCGTTCACCCCGGACCGGATCCGTCAGCTGTACCCGGATCACGCCACCTACGTCGCCAAGTTCACCGCGGCCGCGAACCGCGCCCTGCAGGGCGGCTACCTGTTGAAGCCCGACTATGACGAGGCCATTGCCCGCGTCAGCAAGCCCTAGGTCACTGAGCGAACTGGTTGGATGAGCGCCGCACCGATCAGGCCACACGCCCCCGCGAGCAGATAGAGCGGTGTGTAACCGCCGAGGCTGGTGATCACGACGCCGGCCAGCGCGGGGGCGATGGCCTGGGGTGCGGTGTTGGCGATGTTGACGATGCCGAGATCGCGGGCGCGGTCGGCGTCGGACGGCAGCACCTGGGTGATGAGTGCGTTGTCGACAGCGAGATAGACGCCGTAACCGATGCCCATCAGGACAGCGGCGAGCAAGGCGCTCGGCCAGGAATTGCCCAGTCCCAGCACAAGCATCGCGGATGCCACGACGACCGAGGAGACGATGACAAACGGTTTGCGCCTGCCGGATCGGTCCGACCAGCGTCCGGCGACGATACTGGCAGGCACCACACCGGCTGTGTAGATCAGGATGAGCAGGAACACCGACATCGCCGGGTCCGCCCGGTGCACGACGTCCCGCAGGTAGTACAGCAGGTAGAGCGTGCCGACGGCGTTCGCGAGCTGGATGGCGAACCGGCAGCCGAAAGCCCACCCCAGATCCGAGGTCCAGCGCAGCCGCAACCGGGGCCGATCGGTGTCCACCAGGTGCGGCCGGTCGGTCGGGTCCAGCACGAACGGCAACACGAACGCGAGCTCAGCCAGCCCCAGCGTCAGGTAGGCACCGAACTGGTCGGTCACGACAGCCGAGACAACGAATGTCCCGGCTATCAAGGACAACGGCAACGGCAGGCCCACGAACGCGGACACCACACCGCGTTGCTGCACCGGAACCTGATCGGGAACAGCCGCGCTCAACGCCGCGTACAGAGCGTTGGTCGCAGCCTGCACGGTTATCCACAGCACGGCAACGCCAAGAATCGTGTGCTGCGTACCGAGTGCGATCAACGCGGCACAGCAGGCCAGACCACTGCCAAGCACCCATGGCCGGCGCCGTCCGAACCGGGAAGTCGTCCGGTCGGAGAGCGCCCCGGCGATCGGGCAGACCACAATGGACACGATCGCCGCGGCCGCGGTGATCCAGCCGAGCGCGAGCACCTTGCCGTCCGGATCGATTGCTTCGATCTGTAAGGGGAGCAGGACCTGGATCGGCGTCAGCACGGCGATCGACATGCCGAACGTGGCCAGCGACAGCGCCCCGATCCAGCGCCTGGTGACAGGGACAGTCATGCCACACCGATCCGTACTCGCACTGTGCCAGGCTTGCGCCGGCCGAGTTGAAGGCGGAAATCCAGGCGTCCCGCGGAATCCGCGGTCAACTCGGTGTGCAGCTGATCGATGGTCACGGTGCAGGTCCTGTCCGGTTCGAACAAGGCCGGGGTGCGGACGTGGGCGATACCCCGGCCGGTGAGGGAGAATCCGTTCTTGTCCGCGTCGGACAGCTGGGAGAACTCCATGTGTGCTGGGGAGACGCGCACCTCCCAGCCGTAGGCCCGGTAGCTGGGCTCGGCTGAGACGTGAGTCACCGGCGAAGGTATCGGCGGTGGTCGCAGGAATGCCTTGTGCAGAATGGGCAGGGTCTCGCGCAGGTCGACGGCCCAGTAAGGCCAATCGTGTGTTCCGGGGCCGTAGTGCCAGGTGTGCCCGATGCCCAGTGCCGCCAGTCTGCGGTGGAATCGCAGCGACTCGTGGAACACGATCGCCTCCACCGGGTCCGGTCTGCGGTCGCGGTCCAGTGGGCCGGGAAGACCGGTCCGGGTGCGTACGGCCAGGGTCATGCCGCGGAGGTTCGCTGCCAGGTCCCACGGGTTGTGTGCACGCCACCGGGTCGCGTTCGTGGCGCGATCGCCCCAGATCGAGCCGCGGGCGCCGCCGTCCCGCCGGGCGGCGATGCCCGGGATGAACGTGTAGACGTTCGTGTCGAGCGCCCCGGAGAAACTTGCCGCGGCCGAGAACAGGTCGGGATGCCTTGCGGCGTAGGACATCGCACCGAATCCGCCCATCGAGAGACCGGCCAGCGCCCGGCTTTCCCGGCGTGCTTCGGTTCTGAACGTGCTGTCCACCCACGGCACCAGTTCGCCGATGTGGAAGGTCTCCCACGCAGTGCGGCCGTATCGGCCCGGCTTGACCCAGTCGGAGTAGAAACCGTTGCGAGCGTTCGGCATCACCACGATGACAGGTAAGGACTGGGTCGCCTCGGCCGCGCCGCCTTTGTCCGTCCAGGCCCGGTAGTCGTCGTCACCGCCGTGCAACAGATACAGCACGGGAAACCGCGCTGTGTTCTCGCCATATGCGGCTGGGAACAGGATTCGCAGAGCTGTCGGCTCACGCAAAGTGGGGGAGTACAGCTCGTATTCCACCAGCCGTGGACCGAGCGTGACGCGTGAAACGACTTCGGGGGCCATCAGCGGGTGAGCCGTTGCTCGCGCACCTGTGCGCGCCGGACTTTGCCGGCGTCGTCGCGGAGCGGATAGTCCACGCGCTCGAAGCTGCGCGGCAGTTTGTACGCCGACAGCCTGCTTTGGAGGTGGGCGAGCAGTGCGGGTTCGTCCAGCGGGCCGTTGGTCTGCACCACCGCGTGCACGATGTTGCCGTATTCGTCGTCCGGAAGGCCGATCACGCAACTGGCCAGGACAGAGGGGTGCTCGTCCAGTGCGTTCTCGATCTCGGCGGGGAACACGTTCGCGCCGCCGACCAGGATCATGTCCGGTTTGCGGTCGGTGAGGTACACGTATCCGTCGGCGTCCACCCGGCCCATGTCACCGGTGGACTCCCAGCCATCGTCCATAATGGTCGCCTCGGCACCGAGATACCGGTAGGTCTCCGGGGAGCCGGGAGCGTGCCGCATCCAGATCTCGCCCAGCTCACCGGGCGGCACATCGCGATGGTCGCTGTCGAGCACACGGATCTCCCCGCGCGCCACTCGCCCGACGCTGCCGGGATGATCCAGCCACTCCGGGCCGGAGATCAAGCAGGCCGCCTGTGCCTCGGTGGCCGCGTACAGCTCGAAGACCTTGTGCGGGCCAAGCCAATCCAGCCACGCGAGCTTGAGCCATGGTGCGCAAGGGGCGGCGCCGTGCAGCACGATCCGCAGGCTCGACATGTCCGCTGCCGCCCGGACCTCTTCGGGCAGTCGCCAGATCCGGTGCATCATCGTCGGCACCAGGAAGGTCCATTGCACGCGATAAGCCTCGACCAGACGAAGCAGGCCGGCCGGTTCGAACCGGGGCATGATCACCACGTGGCTGCCGGTGAACAGGGCCGCGGCGGACATCATGAACGGCCCGTTGTGCGACAACGGCCCCGCGACCAGGTGGACGCCGTCCTGTGGCATGGCGAACGCAAGTGCGTACTCGTCCATGACCTCGGCGCACGCGGGCTGTGTCGACATGATCACCTTGGGCCGTCCGGTACTGCCGCCGGAGGCAGGCGCTTTCCAGCACGGGCCGATCGCGGGCGGTAATGGTTCGTGTGCCTGCTCCGGACAGTAACCGGGTGCAATGGCCGGGAGCCCCGGAATGTCGAGGCCGATCACCAGCGCGGGCTTGGCGACCTCGACCACCGCGGTCAGTTCGGCCGGCGGCAGGCGGTGCGACACCGGCTGCGGGGTGGCGCCGAGCTTCCACGTGGCCACGGCAGCGCACACGAACTCGATGCTGTTGGGCAGGCCGATTGTGACCAGATCGCCCGCATTCACACCGTGTTCGGCGTACGCGCGGGCGAGTGCGTTGGTGTACCGGTCGAACTGCAGGCGGGTCATCGTGTCGGAACCGCACGTCACCGCAGGCCGGTCAGGGTCCTTGCCGGCGAGCTGGGTGAGACGGTCGGCGAGCGCGGTCGGCGGCATCGGGACCCCCTGCTTGGATTTCGGCAGTGATTTCGATCAGGTCATCGTCATCGGGATCGGAGCTTGCGACAATAAGAGCGGGCGAACACTGGTGTCCTGGCCATCCTGGCGCCGATCGGGTTGGAGGTTTCCACAATGACGGTGCGCGCTGTCCTCGACGACCTCGCGCGAGAGCCGGCCAGGCTGGACGCGCTGGTCGACCGGCTGGTCGCCAAGATCCGCGGCGCGGTACCCGAATACGCCACGATCCCAGAAGACGTGCTGTGGCAGGGAAACCGCTGGATCCTCGGGGCCGCCGTAGGGCACCTGCGGGACAACCGCCTGCCGGACGCGGCCGAACTGCGGGAGATCACCAAGGTCGGTGCGGACCGGGCCCGCCAGGGCATCAGCCTGGAGGCCGTGCTCGCGGCCTACCGGGTGTCCGGTGAGGAGTTCTGGAAGGTGCTGTCGACCGCGGCACGTGATCGTGGTGCGTCCGACGGGTCCCTGCTGAGCGCAGTCGAACTGGTCTGGCAGTGGCTCGATTTCGTGACAGTGGCGGCCGCGGCGGCGCATCGTGACGTCGAAGTCCGTGGTGCACGTGAGGATGAGCAACGGATCGGAGACGCGGTACGAGCTCTGTTGACACAGCCCGGCGCGGACACCCGCCGTCACCTGTGGCAACTCGGACTTGACCCGGCAGGCCGGTTCGCCGCGCTGCGTGGCCGGCTGGCGTTGGGGACCGCGGTGTCCACACTGCGCGAGAACATGCCTGCCAACGGACTGGTGGTGGCCGCCGCCAACCGGGAAGTGCTCGGACTGGTGGCTTCCGTCGAGGCATTGGACCCGCGGTTCGGCACGTTCGGGATCGGACCGTTGGGCCCGGCAGTCGACCTGCCCGCCTCGTATCTGACCGCAGGCCGGGTGCTCACCGCCGCTCTGCGGCTGGGCCTGGCAGGCTCACACCGGTTGGACTCGCTGCGTGTCGCCTGTGTCGTGGCCACCGACCTGGACATGACACGTATCCTGCACAGCCGGATCCTCGCTCCGCTTGAGGCGAAAGGCGCCTACGGCAAGGACATCTGGCGCTCAGTACTGTCCTATGTGGAGAACGGGCTCCGGGTGGGCGAAGCCGCGGCCGCGTTGCACGTGCACCCCAACACGGTCCGCCACCGGCTGGCGCATTTCACCGAACTCACCGGCGTGACCCTGCGTGACCCGGCTGATCTCTCCGAGATCTGGTGGCTCATGGTTTCGCGGTGAGCAAGCGCCTGCTCTGGCCCGCCCAGTACGTCAGGCCAAGGCGTTCATGGATGTCCAAGGCAGCTTGTGCGTGGTCACGGGCTTGCGCGTGCTTCCCGAGCCGTTGGGCCAGCTCAGCGAGGACCAAGTGTGCGGAGCCCCAGCAAGCGGTGCCCATTCCGGCCACGACGAACTGGCCGGCGTAGGGCAGGAGCCTGTCGTAGAGCTGTTGGGGGTCAGGAGTTCCCAGCCGGGCGGCGACCAGTCCCCAGACCGGGATCAGGAAGTCGGCGACCCAGTCCTCCGGGATGTCGGTTCCCCATAGCGCGATGAGCTCCCGGGCCAGTGCCTCACGACCCGCCTCGGCAGCCGCGAGTACCGCGACCGGCCGCAAGGGCACGAGGTCAGGTGCCTTGGCGGCGGCCACGAGTTCGTCCAGCATTCCGGCCATACGGCCTTGGGCGCGCAGACACGTGAACGTGATGACCCACCGCCGGAACCGGCTACCCCACAACGTCGACCCGAACTGAGGTTCGCTGTACCCGGCGAGCAGGGCTTGTGCCTCGTCCCAGCGGCCTTCCAGGGTGCTGCGGGCCGGCTGAGCGACCCGGACTATCGATTCGATCTCGGGACGGCGGGCGGTGTCGAGCAACTGCTCGCAACGGGCGAGCTCCCGGTCCCAGCCTGCGAGGTCGCTGTCGCGCAGCATGCAGGACATGAGGAACACGCGTGCCAGCACCTCGGCACTCACCGGCAGGCCCGGCAAGCTGGCGAGTTCTTCCGCCGCCGCGCGCCTGGCCGTGTTGCGGCCGGGCCGGAAAGCCGCGAGCAAATAGTTGCTCAAAGTCCTGGCCAGCAACGGGACTTTCCCAGTCGTGCGTGCGAGCTCGACCGCCTCGGCCGCGTACTGCTCGCCTTCTGCCCAGCGTGGGCCGTAGCAGAGTTCCACGGCGAGAGTTCCGAGGAGCGTCGCCCGATCGGCATCGGTCAGCGGCCCCCGCAATAGTCCTTCGAGGACAGTCACCATCTCGGAATCGACCACACCGTAGGGCCGCCAGTTCCACAGGGAAGGGCCACCCATGGCGGTGACGGCGGGAATGAGTGCCTCTTTGTCGTCGGTCCGCCGGGCGAGCTGAACCGCCTCAGCCCAGGCGTGCAGTGCTTTCTCCGGCTGCCCGACGGACCGGAACGCCTGCCCCAGCTCGGTCAGTACCCGTGCGCGCTCGGCGTCCCGGCCTGCCGCGAGAGTGTTCAGCGCCAGTTCCCAGAACTCGACAGCCTCGGTGTGCGCCAGCTGACCGGTTGCATGCCGGGCGGCACGGGAGGCGTACTTGACCGCCTTGTCGGCGCCGCCGAGCCGGGCGGCCTGAACGAAATGATGAGCGAGCCGTGCGGACTCGGCTTCCGGTAGAACAGGTTCCAGCGCTTCGCCGGCACGCAAGTGCAGCCGGGACCGCTCCAACCGGCTCAACCCCGCGTAGAGGGCGTCCCGGACAAGAGCGTGCGAAAACCGGTAGTCAGCACCGGCAGACGGCTCGACAATGAGTCCGCTCGCGACAGCGGGCTCCATTCCGGTCATCACCTCCTCCGTCGAGGCGTCGGTGACGGCTTCAAGCAGGTCGATGTCGACCTCACGCCCGGCGACAGCGGCGGCGCGCAGCAGAGTCCTTGTCTCCTCGGGAAGCCTTGCCACACGCCGATCGAGCACTGTGCGGGCGCCCTGCGGCACCACTCCTGGCAGTTCACGCTCACCGGCTCGCAGGCGTAGCACTTCGCCGATGTAGAACGGGTTCCCGCCGGTTCTTTCCCACAGCGCCTCGGCCAGTTCCGGCTCCTCGCCCTTGGCACGCAGGTAGAGCGCGATCTCGTCAGCGGTGAACGGCGTCAGCTCGATCCGGTCGGTGCATTGTTGCCGGGAAAGGGCTGCGAGTGTGTCGCGCAGTTCCTGTGGGTGATCACCTGGCTCGGGGCGGCATGTGGCGAGCACGAGCAGCCGGTGCCGGGCAGCCTCTTGCGCGACGAAGGCCAGCAGTCGCAACGACGAGGCGTCCGCCCAGTGCAAGTCGTCGAGCACGAGGACAAGCGGCGTCTCGGTCAGAGCGGCCATGACCTGGTCGTACAGTTCGTAGAGGGCTTCAGTGGTCGCTGAGTGCCTGGTCAGCAAGTCCGACCGCAGGACTTGTGCCCACGGCCAGAAAGCGGGAGCCGTACCGTCCACACATCGTCCTACGGCGACACTGAATCCGCGTGCGAGAGCCAGATCCGTGGCCGCTTGGACGAGACGGGACTTGCCGATGCCCGCCTCACCGGTGATCAGCACGGCGCCACCGTCACCGCGCCCTGCCCCGGCCAGCCGATGTTCGATCAATGCCAGTTCGGCCGCCCTCGCGATGAGGCCGTCGGCGACCTGCACGGGGACCGGTGGTTCGGCGGGCCGCTGAGGAAGCTGGAGCTGCGGGGACTGGTCGAATACCGCCTGTTCGAGGTCTCTCAAATCGGGTCCTGGTTGCAGGCCGAGATCATCCGCCAGCAGTGTGCGGACGCGGCGCAGCGCGGTGAGAGCTTCCGCCTGCCTGCTGGCGCGGTACAACGCGAGCACGAGCAATGACCAGGCACGTTCCCGGTATGGCCATTCGGCCACGAGGGACTCCAGGCCTGGCACGAGGGACGCGTCCTCGCCGAGTGCCAGCCGTGCCTCGAACCGGTTTTCCAGCGCCGCGGCGCGTTGCTCGACGAGTCTGGTGAGGACCGGTTGAGCGAACTCCTCGTCGGCGAACTCGCCGAGCGGATCGCCGCGCCACAGCGTCATCGCCCGGTCCAACAAGCCGACGGCCTCGCGGTGCTCGCCACGGGCCAGCGCCTGACGGCCCTCGTCGGCCCACGCACTGAACTGACAGAGATCCACATCGTCGGGCGCGATCGCCAGCTGGTAGCCGGGCTCGCGGGTGAGCAGGACTTCAGGAGGCGTACGCGGCCGACGGCCTGGCTCCAGGATCTTGCGCAGGTGCGCGATGTACGCCTGGAGCGTCCTGGTCGCGCCCGCAGGGGCCTCGTCGGCCCACAGTTCGTTGATCAGCCTGTCCAGCGAGACGATCTGTCCGGGCTGTGACGCCAGCATCGCCACGAGCGCACGCTGCTTGCGGGTCCCGAGGTCGAGCACCTGGCCCGAGCCGTCGACGACCTCGAGCGAACCGAACAACCGGACCTGCAACTGCTCCCCCAGCGGCCGTATTCCCCGAGATTCCCCGAGGTCACAGTGTAGGCGGTGGCCCGCTCAGCTCGACCCCAGCTCGATCCCAGCCGACCGTCGGCAGGGTGAAGCCATGAACATCGGGAACGAACTTCGCAAGGTTGTCCGGGGCACAGTGCTCACAGCGGGCGATGACGGTTTCGACAACGCGCGCCGGCCGTGGAACCTCGCGGTGGACCAGCAGGTGCGGGCCGTGGTGGACGCGGCCGATGCCGACGACGTCGCTGCTCTGGTCCGGCATGCGCGGCTTGCGGGGCTGACGATCGCGACGCAGCCGAGCGGCCACGGAGCCACCGGCAATGTCGACGACGTGGTTCTGCTGCGGACCACGCGCCTGGACGAACTCGACGTGCGGCCGCAGGAACGGCTTGCCTGTGTTGGCGCCGGCGTGAAATGGGGACAGGTCATGACAGCCGCGAGCGCCTATGGCCTGACTGGGCTCGCCGGAAGCAGCCCGGCGGTCACGGTCACCGGCTACACCCTCGGCGGCGGCCTGAGCTGGTTCGGCCGCAAGCACGGGTTCGCCTCCGACAGCGTCCGGGCTTTCGACATTGTGGACACCGACGGCGTCCGGTCCCGGGTGACCGCGGCATCGGATCCCGATCTGTTCTGGGCCCTGCGAGGCGGTGGCGGCGATTTCGCGATCGTCACTGCCATCGAGTTCGACCTGCACCCGGCTCCGAAGCTCTATGGCGGGCGTGTCATGTGGACGGCTGACAAGGCTCGTGCGGCGCTGGCGGCGTATCGCGAGATCACCGACTCGGCGCCGCCTGAGCTGACCGCCTGGTACGAGCTGCTCCACTTTCCTGGCGCCGCGCCGCTTGTGGCCGTCGACTGCACTTTCCTCGGTGACGGCGGTGAAGCGGAGACGTTGCTTCGCGCTCTGGACAAGGTGGACGGCCGGATCTCCGACTCGCGGGGCATGTTGCCCGTGGCGGAACTGGGTTCCATCACGGCCGAGCCCACTGATCCGGGGCCAGGGCAGTCCCGTGCCGAACTCCTGACCGGCCTGCCGGACGACGTGTGCGAAACCTTGCTGGCCGAACCGATCGCGCCGCTGCTCAGTGTCCAGCTCCGGCACCTCGGCGGTGCTCTCGCCCAGCCGTCGGACAGTGCGGCGGGCGGACTGTCCGAGCCGTTCGCCCTCTACATGTTCGGTATCCCAGGCAACACCGATGGTGGTGCTGCCGTCCGCGGACGGCAGCACGACATCGCGACGGCTGTCAGCCCGTACACCAGTGGCCGCAAGCCGTTCACGTTCCTTGTCCCAGGCGAACGTGCCGCGAACGCTTTCAGCGGTGCGGCCATAGCACGGCTGCGTGAACTCAAGCGTGACCGCGACCCCGCGGGTGTTCTCCGCAGCAACTTTCCCGTCCTCAGTTGAGGACAGCACGTCTGCCGTCGCTTCGCCCGGCCGGATGGCTGGTCGCAGGACGCGGCGGCAGACGTGGTTTATTGCTCGCCGTCGAAGTCCGACTGCTTGAGCAGGGACAGCGCCTGCTTGGCAGCGACGTTGAAGAGGCCCATGGTCGTGTCCCTCGCACCCAGAACGACCAGCAGGGTTGTGGCGTCGATGGGGAAGACGCACACGTGCCCGTCGGCGCCTTCGAACATGGTGGCGCGAGGGTGCCCCACCTTGGCCTGGCCGGTGAACTGGATAGCCAGGCCCATGGCCGCGGAGGCCATCGCTGAGACACTTTCCGCGTCCAGGTCGCGGGTGTAGCTCGACAGCAGCAGACCGTCGCGGGTTGCCACCAGCAGTCCGTTGACGTGGTTGACGCGGCCGTGGATGTACTGCAGCTTCTCACGCGTGACTGTCACGCCCGTGATCGGTTTCGGCGTCATGGGTGCAGGTGGCGGGATCCGTTTCGTGGCTGTGTGCCTGCGCGTCGGGAGTCTCAGGTTGCCTTGAAACGGCGTTTCCGTCTCACTCATACGAGCAGGTCGGCTTCGATGCGCTTGAGGTAGTGCCGGGCCAGTGCCAGGTTCGCGCGTTCCCGGTCGAGCACCAGGTAGAGGAAGAGCGTGGACTTCTTCTGCTTGGTCCCGCTCAGCAGCCTGATCAGGTGGTACTGCTGGTGCAGCGTGATCAGGATGTCCTCGATGTCGTCGTCGAGCCCCAGTGCCGACATGACACGCAGTTTCGACCGGACCACCTCGGTGTTGCCCGCCGCGGCGACCTCCAGGTCCAGCCAGTCGCCACCGCCGATCCGGCCGAGTGACATTCCGCTGTCGTAGTCGACTAACGCGACGCCGAGTGCGCCGGCAATGGACATCGCTTCTTTTAGTGCCGTATCGATATTCATTACGCCTGTTTTTTCCTTCTTGCTTTTCGATAGTGGCAGTCGCGGATGGGTCGATCAGGTCCGTACTTCAAGCACGGAGGTCACCGACCCTATGTGGCTGTGACGTGCGTGTACACGTCCTGTCGGAGTAACATGGGTAGGCCGTTCGGCGTAATGTACGGGTGTGCTATTAACGGGCTAATTGTAATGTGTGAAATGTACGGGGCTCATTTCGGACATGGCGGCCCGGCGGGGTTGTCCATTGGCAGCCGGAAAGGGTCTGCCGAACACCTCGCCATCGCCGATTGCCGGAATGATGGGTTGAGCCTATGCACGGGCCGGACATTGGTCGAGACATCGGATGACACCGCTGACACCGCTGCGGTCAAGGCGGCACTGTCGTAACGGCGAACCGGCGTGCTGCGACAGCGTCGCTATGAAGTTGTTCTCCGGCAGGAAGGTCAGGCGTGGTGTCGAGGCCGCGTCGGCCACATTCGACGCTGGTGACTATGCGCGTGCGGTGGAGTTGGCGCGTGACGCGGCGGTTCTTGCGCAGGAGAATCGGCGGTACATGGATGAGGCCTATGCCGCGATAGTTCAGAGCAGGGCTTATACCGCTCTGGGTGATCTCGATGAGGCCGGGCGGGTTCTGCGGACGGCTGCCCGGCCGGCTGCTGAGCGTGATCGTTCCGAGGCGAACGCCATCATCTGGTGGCAGTTGGAGCAGCAGCAGGCGATGCTGCACGACCTGCAGATGCGGACCGATGACGCGATCGCCGCCTACGGCCGGGCCATCGCCGCGGTCGACCAGGCGTCCCGGATTCCCGGGATCCAGTTGTTCGGTGCGATGGGCAAGCTGGCCCACTACCGACGGCAGTCGATGCTCGGGATCGCCGACATCATGGGCCGTAGCGGCCACATCGCCGAGGCCACCAAGCAGTGCGACGAGCTCGTCAACTCCGCCTGGCGGGACAAGGACGGACAGGTCCTGCTGTGCGGCCTGCAGTTGCGGTCGTGGCTGATGCGTATGGTCAACGACAAAGACGAGGCTGCACGCAGCCTTGAGGTCGCGCTGGAATCGGTTGACGCGGTCGACTTCGGCGACACGCACCGCAGCGCTGTGATCACGTCTCTGGTCCGGCTGGGCATCGAGTCGGCCCAGTTGCAGGTTCTCGCGGGCAACGACAACGATATCGACGAAGGCTTCGGCCAGGCACGTGAAGCCGTGACGCAGGCGGAAATGCCCGATCTGCTCGTCGAGGTCGTGAGTGCCCACACGGCTGTCGCGTTGTTCCTCGGCCGCAACGAGCAGGCGCTGGAGTTGGCGACTGAGCTGAGATCCGTGCACGCCAGGACCTCAGCGATGACGTTCAGCGGCATGCACACCTACGCGCAGGCTCTCGCCGCCAACGGCAAGCTGCCCGAAGCGATGGCCTGCCTGACGGATCTCCTGCCACAGTTGGAAGAACTCAACCAGCCCATCACCGCGTTCCACACAACGCTGCTTGCGGCCTCTGTGAGCCACAAGCTCGACGACGCGGCCGGTGCGCTGCAACACATCCGACGCGCGATACGTGGTTACGGCGCCATCAGCGCCGGGGTGGGCACCAGTACAACTCGTACTCAGTTTCTGACCGGTGACGTTGACCAGAAAGCCACATGCCTTGCGGTCGTGACCAATGCGGCCCGTTGCAACGTGCCGGACGCAGGGCTCGTCGCGTTGGAGGTCATGGAGACCTGGCGCGAGGACACGCTCGCCGGGATGTTGCGCGCCAACCATGTTTCCCTGCCTGATGATCTGCAGGACCTGGTCAGCCAGATCGATGCCCTGCGGGACGCGCTCGCGGAGCCGCCGCCTGTGGTGTCCATGCCGGACGCGTTTCCTGGGCGTGCGCGGCGAGAGGAGCAAGCCGACGCCCGTCTGACCGAACTGCGCGCCAAGCTGGCGCGGGCAGTCGGTGAGGGTTTCGCCCGCAGCTACGTGCCCACGCCTGTCGACGGGGAACGGATCGTTCGGGCGTGCGGCGACCGCGGCCTGCTGTCCATCACCACCACTGAGGACTCGACGATGTTGTCGGGCGTTGTCGTGTGGATGATCCCGGGTGAATCCCCTGCCGTGCGGGGCTTCCAGCTCTCGGCTGAGGCGTCAGGCATGGTGCGGGACCTCGCGACGGGCCAGGTGACAGCGGATCTCGCCCGCCGGACGGCGTTCGCGCAGGCGTGGGAGGCGGTGCGGGACGAACTGTCGGACGTGCTGTTGCCCGCCCGGCTGCGGGAGTGGCTTGCCGGCGACGCCTCGGAACTGATCGCGTGCACCGATGGGGTACTGCGGAATCTGCCCGTCGCGGCGTTGCCGGTGGGCGAGGACACGGTCGTCGCGGATCACGTCGTGGTCAACCGGCTTCCGTTGCTCCGCCTGGTGGATGAGAAGCCTGTGCATGGACTACGAAAACCGGCCCGTGTGCTGGGATGTTTCGAGGAAAAGCTGGCCGGGAGCGTCCGTGAGCGGGAAACACTGCGTGAGTTGCACGCGAGCGGCGAGGTTCAGCTGACCGAGGTGGACGATCCGGCCGAGCTGCTGGCAATGCTGCAACGGCAGGAGTTCGACCTGCTCGTGCTGTCCACGCACGGGTCCGGAGCCGGGTTGGACTACCGGTTCCACCTGCCGCGCAACGACTTGAGCGTGGTGTCGCTCATGCGTAGCCGTATTCCGCCGAATGTCGTAGCGGCAGCGTGTTACTCCGGCATCGACGCGGGGACTGACGCGACGGGCGCTCTAGCGTTGTTCCTGTCGTCCGGGGCACACACCGTGGCTACAGGATCTTGGGCGTTGCCCGACGAACGGACAGGACTGCTGTTGTCACGGGTCTACCGCGAGTCGGACGGTCAAACAGCACTGTCGCTGCTCATCAACCGGGCGCAGCGGGCCGGTCATCACATGCTGAGTGACGTCAGCCCGCTGGCCTGGGCCGGGTTGATCACCACTTCACTGGGCAGCTGACCGGATTCGCCGCCAGGTCGGGACGGCGAGCAGGCTCGCGCCGAGCACGACCGCGATGAGCGTCGCCCACAGTGGAGCCGGATAGTGTGCCAGCCAGCCGATGGTGTTGAGCAGCCAGCCAAGCGAGCCGCCGAACGCCAGCGCGGCCAGCAGGTCAGGCCACCGGTAGGACTCCGATCGCGGGATCACTCCGCTCCACCGTGCGACCAGGAACGGCAGGCCGAACGCCGCGCAGGCAAGCGTTGTGGTCAATGGGCCTTTGAGTACCGGGTCCATCGGCACTGTGTACTGAAACGCCTGGATCGCCGCCAACGCCATCAGCAGAGCGCCCAGTATGGACGTCTGCACCAAGGTGAGGCGTTCTCGTCGGCGGGTCAGCAGCCTGGTGACCGCGTTCGCGGACGCTGTTTGGGCGGCGTTGGCTCGGCGTGCCAGCGCGTCAAGGTATTCGGCTTCGCGGTCGAGTTGGTCTGCGAACCACGTGAGTTCGGCGTCGTCGCGGGCGAACATCCCGTCCTCGGTAGGACGGTTCCGCCGGGTGTTCGCGAGGAGAGCTCGTACGGTCGCTGTCATTTCCTGGGTTCGCGTCAGCCGCCACAACAACCCGGATTCCGCGATTTGGAGCTGTTGCACCTGATTGTCGGCGGCGAGCAATTGTGCCGTGTCTGTACTGAGGTGAGTCACCAGTGCCGAGGTGACTTTGTCCGTCTCGGCGACGAGTTCGCTGACCGGCTTGAGGGCTTCGTGAACCCGGCGTTGGTGACGGGCACGGGCGATGTTGAGGCAGTACCGGGCCAGCTTCCCCAGCCCCTGGTGCCCTTCGGTCGCCCACACCCACTCGTCTATCTGTGTCTCTGTGGTCGTGGGGGCGGCCACGATGAATGTGTGCCGGTTCTCGTTGTCGGACGGCAAGTCCCACAGTAACGAGCCACTTGGTCCTTTGCTGGCAGCCGGGAGTACCGCGGTCGCGCCCAGACGGCGTGCGAGGCCGGCGCCCGCAGGACCCAAGGCCTGCGGATCAGGGCTGTGTCCCAGCAATATCGTGTATTCGCCGAGGACGCTCCGGCCGGTTTCCGGCGCCGCCGCCGTCCACTCGTCCACGACGGTGTCCCAGCTTTCGTCCGATGACATCGCGGCGATCAGGCCGGCGGTGCCGTGTTCGGTGAACACGAACATCGACCGCACCGGCCCCGCGGTGGCGCGGCGAGCCGAGGCCACGATCCGGAATGGACCCGAACCGCTGGGCACGTCCGGCAGGTTCTCGGGTGCCGTGATCCCCAACATCGGCTCAGTCGCCGGACCCACTGCCCGGCAGGCCGTCCACAACCGGTCCAGATAGGCCCAGCCTTGCCGGGCTTCGTCGTCGAGGGCCACAAAGGAGTAGATCACCAGCGCCGGACTACTGATCTGTGGCCGGGACACCCTGAGTCCGTTCCCGCGCTGCCATCTCGACCTCATGCACCAGATGAGCGACGTCGTCGGGCGGCTCGGCCGATGCCAGACCACCAGGCTCGGTCCGGACCCGCACCTCGAGCATGTCGTCGAGCGCGTAGAGGGCGCGGAGCACATCCCGGTTCGAGGCGCCCGAGACGAGTTTCCCGTGTAGCCGGGCCAGTGCGGCTGCCACCACGGCCCATTCCTGTGTGGCCAGCCGGCTGCGGCGCAGTCGTGCCGGCAGGGTCACGAGATGTTCCGCGTCATCACCGGTCAGCGGGGGTTCGGTCACCACGACGACACAGCGTAGTGCCGGTGTCGTACGCTGCCGGAAAATTCTCTCGGAAAAGTTTCGCCCTCGGTGTCGATCCGGGGCGTTGCCCGTTCGACCTGTGGGCGAGCGGGTCCGAGAGGGACCCGGAGATGTCCAGGAGACAAGACGATGAAGTACATGCTGATCATGCGCGCGACCGACGAGGGCTTCGCGAGCATGGGGGAGATCGACTTCAACGAGATGATCGAGACGATCGGCAAGTACAACCAGGAGATGATCGACGCCGGCGTGCTGATCGCCGCCGAAGGACTCGACGCCGCCACCGAGGGCGTTGTCGTCGACTACTCGGCTGAGCCGCCGGTGGTCACCGACGGGCCGTACGGTGAGACGAAGGAGCTGTTCGGCGGGTTCTACATTCTGAATGTGGCGTCCATGCAGGAGGCGGTCGAGTGGGCCAAGCGTTCGCCGATGACCGGGCCTGGCTTCAAGACCGAGATCCGCCGGGTCACCACGATCGACGAGTTCCCTCAGGACAACGAGTGGATCAAGAAGGAGCGGGAGTGGCGGGAGGCGACCGGTCAGCTCTGACCGGACGTGAGGCTGTCGCCGCCGTCTGGCGGATCGAATCCGCGCGAGTCGTCGGTGCGCTCGCGCGGTACACCAACGACTTCGCACTGGCCGAGGACCTCGCGCAGGAGGCACTCGCCGAGGCGCTCGTGACATGGCCGCGCGACGGCGTGCCCCGTAACCCCTCAGGCTGGTTGCTCACCGTCGGCAAACGCCGCGCGATCGACGCGTTCCGTCGGCGCGCCGCCCGCGACGAGAAGTACGCCGCCCTCGCCCACGACCTGGGTGAAGGCGGCGTCCTGCTGGGCACCCCACCGGCCGAGGACGTGGAGTGGGACCCGGACCAGATCGACGACGACGTTCTGGCGTTGATGTTCATCTCCTGCCATCCGGTGCTCTCACCGGAGGCCCGGGTCGCCCTGACTCTGCGAGTCGTCGGCGGTCTGACAAGCGACGAGATCGCCAAGGCATTCCTGGTGCCGACCGCGACCGTCCAGGCCAGGATCACCCGCGCGAAGAAGAGCCTCGGAGCAGCCGACATACCCTTCGAGGTGCCGCCTCCCGGGCAAAGGGCCCAACGCCTGGGCTCAGTGCTCAGCGTGGTCTACGTGATCTTCACCGAAGGTTCCTCAGCCAGCTCCGGCGACAACCTGATCCGCCTCGACCTGGCCGGAGAGGCGCAGCGCCTCGCCCGGGTACTGGCCCGCCTGATGCCCGACGAACCCGAGGTCCACGGCCTGCTGGCACTGCTGGAGCTGACAGCGGCACGCTTCCCGGCCCGCACAGGCCCAGACGGCGAACCGATCCTCCTGGAAGACCAGGACCGCCGCCGCTGGGACCGCTCAGCAATCGTCCGCGGCCGCGCAGCCCTCACCCGCGCAACAAAAATAGGCCGAGGCCTAGCCTATTACGGCCTCCAGGCAGCGATAGCCGAATGCCACGCCCTCGCCCCCTCAGTAAACGAAACAAACTGGGACCGCGTGGTAACCCTCTACGAAGCCCTCGGCAAACTGGCCCCCTCCCCGATAATAGACCTGAACCGGGCGGTAGCGGTCTCCATGGCCCAAGGCCCAGCCGAAGCCCTGAAAATAGTAGACCACCTGGAAAAATCCGAATCCCTGAAAAACTCCCACCTGCTACCCAGCGTCCGCGGCGAACTCCTGACCCGCCTCAACCGAAAACCCGAAGCCCAGACCGAACTAAAAAAAGCAATAACCCTCTGCGCCAACGACCGAGAACGAACAGTCCTGGAACAAAAACTAGCAGCCCTGAACCACTCCCAACCCAAGGCGCCAGAGACGTGAAGCACCCAAGCCTGCGTTAGCGCTGTTGGTTACGTTCCAGCGCGTTAGCGTCGTGGGAACGGAAGAGAAGAGAATTTTTTCAGTCCTTCAGGTTTTGTTCCAGCGGGGGCATGGGGCTTCCTTGTCGGGTTGACGGAGTGAGCGCTCACTCCGCAGACTGGTGGGGTGAGTACTGAGAGCAGGCGGAGGGCTCCGGGGATGAGTCCGGAGAAGCGGCGGGAGATGATCGTGCATGCGGTGCTTCCGTTGGTGGTTGAGCATGGGGCGGCTGTGACGACGAGTCAGATCGCGCGGGCTGCCGGTATTGGGGAGGCGACGGTCTTCCGGGCGTTCGCTGACAAGGATGAGCTGCTGGAGGCCTGTGTCGCCGAGGCTGTGCGGCCTGATCATGCGATGGATGCGATCGCGGCGATTCCGTTGGATCTTCCGTTGGCTGAGCGGCTGGGGGAGGCGGCGGAGGCGCTTTCGGCACACCTGGAGAGGATGGGGGCGTTGTTCGGGGCGTTGCATGCTTCTGGGTTCAAGCGATCCAGGGGAGAGGGCGGCCGCAGGCAGCGGAGCCGGTCGATGGATCCGGTGCGGGAGGCCATTGCCGATCTTTTTGAGCCGGAGCGGGATTCTCTGCGGGTGCCGCCTGAGCAGCTGGCGGGGATGTTCTCCGGGCTGCTGTTGATGCGGGGCCGGATGGGCGATGACAAGCCCAGGACCGAGGATGTCATCGATGTTCTGCTGCATGGGGCCGTCAAATGATGCCTGGCGGCGGTTTCGAGCAGATGATGTTGCGCAGGCGGCGCAATCGCCGGGCGCCCAGTTCGGTGGCCGACAGTGGGCTGACGGGTCCAGTGGAGATTCCGGATCCGGCGCCGGAGGACCGGCCGAAGGATCTGCGGTCCCGGTGGAACCGGTTCATGGAATCGCTCAGTGGCACGGTTCGGGCGCTTCCCCGAGTTTTCCAGTTGACGTGGGCGGCCAGCAGGCCGTTGACCGTCCTGATCATTGCGGCGACTGTCGTGAGTGGACTTCTGCCGACCGCGACCGCTTATGTGGCGAAGATTCTGATGGACGCTGTTGTCGAGGCCATTCAGATTCACGCTAGCGCGCGTCCCGACCTTACTGTGTTACACGTTCCGGTGATCGGTGATTTCACGGTCGGGTCCATGACGAAGATCGTTGGTATTGCCGGGATTCAGCTGGTGGTGTTTGTTCTCACCGCGATCACCACGATGCTGACCACCCTGAGCCAGCAGCTGTTACAAGAGCGCATGGTGTTGACCATCCGGCACAAGGTGATGTCGCACGCGAGCGAGCTTCATCTGGGGTTCTTCGAGGATTCCGCGTCCTACGACCTGCTGCGGCAGGCCGATCGGGAAGCGCCGATGCGGCCGATGTCGATGATGAGCTCCGCGCTCGGCCTGGTCCGGATGGCGATCACGTTCACCAGCATGATCGCGCTCCTGATCACGGTCAGCCCGTTGCTGGCCGTGGTCGCGCTGCTCGCGCCGGTGCCCGCGTTCATCTCGCAGTCGAAGTACGGCGCCCGGTCGTTCATGCTCAACTACATCGTCTCGCCCATCCGGCGCCGGATGGACTACCTGTCCACGTTGGTCACGACGGACACGTACGCCAAGGAGGTCAAGCTTTTCGGCCTCGGCCCGTACATGGTCGACCGGTTCGGGAAGCTCGGCCAGGTCTACTACGACCGGCAGCGCAAACTCATCCGCAAACGCAACATCGCCGGTACGGCATGGGGAATGCTGAGCACGATCGCGGGCTCGGCGATCTACCTGTACATCGCTCTCAAAGCAGTGCAGGGCGAATTGACGCTGGGTGATCTCGCGCTCTACACGGCCGCCGCGGCCTCGGTGCAGTCCTCGGTCGGTGGCCTCTTCGGCGGGTTCGCCGGAATGTACGAGAACAACCTGTATCTGGACACGCTCTACCGTTTCCTGGAAACCAAGCCGGAGATCGCGAAACCGGAGAAACCCCAGCCGCTTCCGTCGCCGATGCGGGGCCACATCGAGTTCGACCATGTCTCCTTCGCCTATCCCGGTGCGGACGAACCCGCGCTGCATGATGTGAGCTTCGAGATCCGGCCGGGGGAAACGGTCGCGGTCGTCGGCAGGAACGGCGCTGGAAAGTCCACGTTGTTCAAACTGCTGTGCCGCCTTTACGACCCCAGTGCGGGAAGGATTCTGCTTGACGGCGTGGACATCCGCACACTGGACCCGGACGAGCTGCAGACCCGGATCAGCGCGATGTTCCAGGATCACGTCAGCTACCAGGCCACCGCGTCGGAGAACATCGGGCTGGGCGACCTCGGCAGCCTGACCGACCGGCCGAAGATCGAGGGCGCCGCGGCCAAGGCTGGTATCGACGAGCGGGTCGCAAGGCTGCCAAGGGGATACGACAGCCCGCTGGGCCGGTGGTTCGACGAGGGCGTCAGCCTGTCCGGCGGCGAGTGGCAGAAGATCGCGCTGGCCAGGGCTTTCATGCGGGACGTGCCGATCCTCATCCTCGACGAGCCGACCTCGGCCCTCGACGCCCAGGCCGAACACGACCTGTTCGTCCGGCTGCGGCAGCTCGCGGAAGGCAAGACCACGCTGTACATCTCGCACCGGTTCTCCACGGTCCGGCAGGCCGACCGGATTTTGTTGCTGGAACACGGGAAACTGGTGGAAGCCGGTACGCACGACGAACTGATGACGCTGGACGCGGGCTACGCGGAGCTCTTCACCCTCCAGGCCGCGGCCTACCTGGACGCCTGAGCAGGCAACAGCGGCCCGCCGTCCCAGCTCTGGAACACCAGCATGGTCCGGACCGACGTCACCTCGGCCCGGGTGGTGAACCCGTCCAGCACGAGCGACTGCAGGTCGGCGACGTCCGAGGCGACGACGTGCACGAGGTAGTCCTCAGGTCCGGCGACGTGGTACAGCGCCCGGACCTGGGGACGCGCCAGCACGCTCGCGACGAACCGGTCGACGAGCTCACGGTTGTGCCGGCCGATCCGGATCGCGAGGAAGGCCGACAGCGGGTGGCCTAGCGCGACCGGGTCGAGCTGGACGGTGTACCCGACGATCACGCCTGCCTGCCGCAGCCGGGCAACGCGGTCGAGGCAGGTCGACGGGGCCACGCCCGCCGCGGCGGCCAGCGCCCGGTTGGTGATCCGGGAATCGTTCTGCAGAAGCCGCAGAATCTCAAGATCAACCGGATCAACGTCCACAGAATCGGCCATTTGTCGAACGTATCACGGAAATTTCGCGAACTGCCCGGTATTCACCCACTCTCACGGCATGACAGCATTCAGCACACGTGCCGTGCACGCGGGCCGGGAAGACCTCACTGACCTGGGCATCCACGCGGTTCCGCTCGATCTGTCCACCACCTACCCGGCGCGGGACAGCCGGCTGGAGGCCACCCGCCTCGACGCGTTCGCCACCGGTGAGCAGCCGGAAGGCATGCCGGTCTACGGCCGGATCGGCAATCCGACGGTCCAGCGGTTCGAGACCGCGCTGGCCGCGCTCGAGGGATGTGAGGCCGCGGTCGCCTTCGCGACCGGCATGGCCGCGATGTCCGCCTGTCTGCTGGCCGCGGTGACGGACGGCAAGCCGCACGTCGTCGGTGTCCGGCCGATGTACGGCACCAGCGATCACATGCTGGACGCCGGGCTGCTGGGCACCTCGGTGACCTGGGCGTCCACAGTGGACGACGTCGCCGTGGCGATCACCGCGGACACCGGCCTGGTGATGGTGGAGACCTTCACCAACCCGATGCTGACCGAGATCGACCTGAAAGAGCTGGCAGTGGCCTGCGGCGATGTCCCGCTGCTGGTCGACAACACGTTCGCGACCCCTGTGCTCAGACGCCCGGCCGAACAGGGCGCGCAGCTGGTACTGCACAGTGCCACGAAGTTCCTCGGCGGTCACGGCGACGTCATGGGCGGTGTCGTCGCATGTGACGAGCAGATGGCCCGAAAGCTGCGGCAGGTCCGGATAGCGACCGGAGGCATCATGCATCCCCTCGCGGGCTATCTGTTGCTACGCGGCCTGTCCACGCTCCCAGTCCGGATCAAGGCCGCCTCGGCGACCGCCGCTGAACTCGCCAGGCGGCTCGCGGAGCACCCGCGCGTCAACAAGGTGCACTACCCGGGCGACGGCGCGCTTGTGTCGTTCGAGACAAGCAACGCGACGGACGTAATCAACGCCGTACGGCTCATCACGCCTGCGGTCAGCCTAGGCACCGTCGACACGCTCATTCAGCACCCTGCGTCGCTCACACACCGCGTCATGGCTGACAACGACCGTCATGAGGCAGGCATCAATGACGACGTGTTGCGGGTGTCGGTGGGCCTGGAGGATGTCGACGACCTGTGGGCGGACCTGGATCAGTCCTTGCGGCCGACCCCGCCGAGCAACAGGTAGTCGCCGTCGGCTGGTGGCGTGACCCGAGGGCCGTCAGGCCACCAGTCGAACAGGTACGTCAGCCCGGGCTCGACCATCTCCAGACCAGGGAAGAAGGAGGTGATCTCGTCGCGCGTGCGGAACTTGCAAGTACCCATCATCGCCATGAACGTGGCCTGGAGTTCCTCGGCCTTCTGCTGGAGCGGGCCCTCGGTCGGCATGTGCAGGTGCGAGATGGCCACGTAGGAACCTGGTGCCAGCGCGTCGATGTACTGCGTCATCGTGCCCGCCGGGTCGAACTCGTCGGCGACGTGGTGCAGCGTGTTGCTCTGGATCAGGCCGATCGGGCGACTGAAGTCCAGGTATTTGCCAACCGTCGGATCCTGCAGCAGCTCTTCGGGTTTACGCAGGTCACCGACGGCGAAGTGGGTGCGGTCGTTCTCCTCGAGCAGAGCGCGGCCGTGCGCGGCGACCATCGGGTCGTTGTCCACGTACACGACCTGGGCCTCGGGGTTGATGCGCTGCACGGCCTGGTGGGTGTTCTCGGCGGTCGGCAGACCGGACCCGAGGTCGAGGAACTGGTCGACATGCGCGCCGGCGGCCAGGAACCGGGCCACCCGGATCAGCCACGCCCGGCACTCCCGGCCGGTGCGCACCGAATCCGGTGCGATCTGCATAACCTGCTGGTAGACCTGCCGGTCGACCTCGTAATGGTCTTTGCCGCCAAGGAATGCGTCGTACACGCGAGCGATGCTCGGCACGGTCGGGTCGATCTCCGGCAGGTTCAGGGCCATGTCCGTAGCGTAACGGTTCAGACCAATCTGTAATCAGGCGGCCGGAATGAAGATCAACTGGAAGACTTCGCGGGGTGAGCGCGGAACTCGGCTGGCTGGACGAACAACTAGGCCGTGCGGGCATCAAACGCACTGGTGACGTAACGCATGCGCGTGTGCGGCCGTGGGGAACAGTCCTGAGCGCCGAGACTTCGGCCGGCACGGTGTGGATGAAAGTGCCCGGCCCGCAGACGGTCTTCGAAGTCGCGCTGTACGAACTGCTGGAGAAGCTCGCGCCGGAGTGGATCCTGCGGCCGATCGCCACGAACGTCGAACGAGGATGGGTGCTGCTGCCCGACGGCGGGTCCACGCTGTGGGCCAGCGGGAACGACCCGGTCGAAGGCATGCTGCGCGTCCTGCCGCAGTACGCGCAGCTGCAGCGCCACCTCATGCCGCACGTGGAAAACCTGCTGGACGCAGGCGTCGTCGACATGCGTCCGCCGATCATGCTGCAGCGTTTCGACGAGGCCGTGGCGGCAGTCGGCCGACGAGAAGGAACCGAAAACCTGCAGAAGATCGCTGCGCGGCGTGATGTCGTCGCCGAATGGTGCGAGCAACTCGCTGCCTCGCCGATCCCGGCCAGCCTTGATCACAACGACCTGCACACCAAGAACGTATTCCTGCACGGTGACAGGGCGAGGTTCTACGACTGGGGCGACAGCGTCGTGGCCCATCCGTTCGCCAGCATGATCATCGGCCTGAACGGCATGACGTGGATACATGGCTTCGCCGCCGACGACCCGATCAGGACCCGGTTGCGGGACGCCTACCTCGAGGCGTTCAGCGATCTGGCGCCGCACAAGGAGCTGGTGGCGCAGATGGAGCTGGCGTGCCAGGTCGGCATGATCGCGCGGGCACTGGTCTGGGAACGCGTTCTCGCCGCCGCTGACGGGCCGGGCAAGTTCGACACGCAGCCCTTTGAGACTTTGCAGGCGGTATTGCGCGACAAATGGTCATAGGGTAGGGCGATGAGCGGTGACGAGCGCGAAGGTGTGTCGCTGAGCAATCTCGACCAGCAGGTGTTCGAGGGCGCGACCAAACGCGACCTGGTCGACTACCTCGACGCGGTCAGCGCGCAGATCCTCCCGGTACTCACCGGCCGGCCGTTGTCGGTGATCCGGATCCTGCGCGGCCAGGACCCGTTCATGCAGAAGAACGTCCCCAAGTACACGCCGTCCTTTGTGCGGACGGTGAAACTCTGGGCCGAATCGTCAAAACGTGAGGTGTCGTACGCGTTGTGCGACGACCGCAGGACTTTGCTGTGGTTCGGCAACCAGCGTGCGGTCGAATACCACCCGGCGTTGATTCCGGCCGGGTGGAATCATCCGACCCATCTGGTGCTGGACCTCGATCCGCCGGAAGGGGAGGATTTCCGGATCGTGGTGCGGGCCGCGCACCTGGTTCGCCAGGCGCTGGCCGACTGCGGGCTGCGGGGCGCGGTGAAGACCAGCGGCGCCAAAGGTGTGCACATTTTCGTGCCGCTGGCCGAGCACGGGATCGAGGATGTCGCGGCGGCCACGCGTGCCGTCGCGGCCCGCGCCGAGCGGATCGACCCGGATCTGGCGACCACCGCGTTCATCCGTGATGACCGTGGTGGCAAGGTTTTCCTCGATTCGACCCGGGCCGGTGGGGCCACCGTCGTCGCCGCGTACAGCCCTCGGCTGCGGCCTGGCCTGCCGGTGTCGTTCCCGGTCGGCTGGGACGAGCTGGAATCGGTCAAGCCCAGGGATTTCACTGTGCACAATGCGGCCGGGCTGCTGGCCGGCCGTGATCCGTGGACTGAGAACATGCCTGAGCCGCAACAGTTGCCGGCGGACCTGATCGAGCAAGGCCACACCATTCCGATCGCACGGGTGCAGGCGATGCACGAAGGAAAGCGGCGAGCCCGGGCCAAACGAGCGCACTAGGCGCGGGGTTCACGAACGCCGGGCCGGGGTACCAGATGGTCATGGGTTCGGACGTCCAAGACGCTCTGTTGCGCCCCTGGTGAGCACTGTGACCAAGGTGGCGCCGCCTACAGTGACCAAGGTGGCGAGTGCCTTACGCCCGACCGGAGTGCGGTTCGCACTGACCGGCGGATGCGCCGTGTACGCCCGCGGTGGGCCCGAGACCGAGCACGACGTCGACATCCTCATCCAGGAGCAGGACGTCCCCACGGCCGTCCAGGCGTTGGTGGCGGCCGGATTCCGGGCCGCGGACCCGCCGGAGGAGTGGCTGACCAAGGTCTACGACGGCGACCGCCTGGTGGACCTGATCTTCCGGGCCAACGACCGCCAGGTGACGCCCGAGACCCTCGACGACGCCGAGGAGATCCGGGTCGGCGCCACGATCATGCACGTCCAGCGCGGCACCGAGGTGATGGTCGGCAAGCTGCTCGCACTCGAGGTGCACCGCTGCGACCTGGCCGCGTTGCTGCCGATCGCGCGTGCGCTGCGGGAGCAGATCGACTGGCCCACGGTGCGTACGCAGACAGCGGCCTCGCCCTACGCGGAGGCTTTCCTGCTGCTGTGCGACCGCTTGGGGATCACCGACGACGAGATAGGCGAAGGGAGGCGGAGCGATGACCCCGCCGCAATATCTGGTGGCGCGCCTGCGAACCACTCTGGCGGAGGATCCCAGAACGGCCGAGCAGGGCGTACGAGTGACCGTACGCGGTGACCAGGTGGTGGTCAGCGGCGACGTGGCCACCGAGGAGAGGCGCGCCGAGGTGTCCACTGTGATCAGCGAGATCGCGCCGGACATGGTCATCCACAACGATATCCACGTGGTGTGCGCGGATGAACCGACCAGGCGAGAGGAGCTGAGGTGATCAGGATCGCCGCGGTGGGCGACGTACACCTTGGTGAGGACGCCCGCGGCCGGCTGCGGCCCGCTTTGGAGAACCTGGGCGACCACGCGGACGTGCTGTTGCTGGCCGGAGACCTGACCCGGCACGGCACAGTGTCCGAGGCGCAGGTCGTCGCCACCGAGTTCGAGAATCTGCCTGTCCCGGTCGTTGCCGTCCTCGGCAATCACGACTACCACAGCGATCAGGAAAAGCAGATCACGGCACTGCTGGAGGACCACGGCATCACCGTCCTGGAAGGCGCCAATACTGTGCTCCGGATAGGACAGTCCACAGTGGGCATAGCGGGCGCGAAAGGATTCGGTGGCGGCTTCGCGGGCAAGTCCGGCAGTGTGTTCGGCGAGCCGGAGATGAAGGCGTTCATCCAGCACACCGTGGAAATCTCCGATCGGCTGCGGGCCGCGTTGCAGGAGTTGGACACGGATCTGAAGATCGCGTTGACGCACTACTCGCCGGTCGTGGACACCCTGCGCGGCGAACCGCCGGAGATCTTCCCGTTCCTGGGCTGCTACCAATTGGCCGAGGCCATCGATGCCACTGGTGTCGACCTGGCCATCCATGGGCACGCGCACTTCGGGACCGAGCAAGGCGTCACCGCGGGCGGCGTGCGCGTCCGCAACGTCGCCCAGCCGGTGATCGGTGCCGCCTTCGCCGTGTACTGCCTTGACTGCTAGGCCAAAGCGGGCAGCAGCTTGGATTTCGCGAAGTCGAGGAAGCCTTCCTGGTGGTCGCCGCCGATCTGGACGAACGCCAGATCCGTGAAGCCCGCGTCGGCGTACTGCTGGGCCTGCTCGACAATCGGCTCGACATCTGGTCCACAAGGGATCGAGGCGGCGACGTCCTCCGGGCGTACGAAGGATGTCGCCGCGGCGAAGCTCGTGAACTCCGGCGGGCCGCGGAAGTGCTGAACTCAGGCGACAAGGTCGCGATCCTGATCGGGCAGGGCGCGCGGGACGCTGTCGCCCAAGTGCGTCAGGTCGCCGACCTGACTGGCGCCGGTGTGGCCAAAGCGTTGCTGGGCAAGGACGTTATGTCTGACGACCTGCCATACGTGACCGGCTCGATCGGTCTGCTCGGCACGCGGCCGAGTTACGAGCTGATGCGTGACTGCGACACGTTGCTGATCGTGGGATCGAACTTCCCGTACAGCCAGTTCTTGCCTGAGTACGGCAAAGCACGTGCGGTTCAGATCGATGTGGACGGTACGCGGATAGGGATGCGTTATCCCACCGAGGTGAATCTCGTCGGTGACGCGCACTCCACCCTTCGCGCCCTGCTGCCTCTCCTGCGCCGTAAGGACAACCGGCGCTGGCGGGAGAAGATCGAGAAGAACGTGGCCGACTGGTGGCATTCGATGCAGCATCAGGCCATGGTCTCGGCCGATCCGGTCAACCCGATGCGGATCGTGCACGAACTGTCCGAGCGTGCGCCCGACGACCTGATCGTCACCGCGGACTCCGGTTCGTCGACCAACTGGTACGCACGCAACCTCCGGATGCGCGGCCAGATGCGCGGCTCGCTCTCTGGGACGTTGGCGACCATGGGTGCCGGTGTGCCGTACGCGATCGGCGCGAAGTTCGCCCACCCGGGACGGCCGGTGGTCGCCCTGGTCGGCGACGGCGCGATGCAGATGAACGGCATGGCCGAATTGATCACCATCGCCCGTTACCAGGGTCTGTGGGCCGATCCCCGGTGCGTTGTCTGCGTCTTCCACAACAACGACCTCAACCAGGTCACCTGGGAACTGCGAGCGATGGGCGGCGCGCCGAAGTTCGAGGAATCCCAGGTGCTGCCGGACGTGAACTACGCGGCGTTCGCGGCCTCACTGGGCTTGCCGGCCATCACGGTGACGGACCCCGACGAACTCGGCTCCGCGTGGGACCAGGCTCTGAAAGCCGACATGCCCGCGGTGCTCGACATCCGTTGCGACGCCGAGATTCCCCCGATCCCGCCGCACGCCACCGCCGACCAGGTCAGATCCATGACCGAGGCGATCCTGAAAGGGGACGCCGAAGCGGCCAGGATCATCTGGGACGCAATCCGCACCAAACTCGCGGAACTCCTGCCCTAAACACGCGACGCAAGGCCTGCGTAGTAAACCCCGAACCGGGTGCAGGCCCCAGCCGCGAGATAGCTGGCGCCGGCCAAGGCTGCCGCAGTCCTGCTGCGGACAAGCGAAAGGCCGGCGCCCGCGACGGTCAGGGCTTTGGCAACCTTGAGGAACTTCCCGGCTCGGCCCTGGCTGTAGGCCTCGATCCGGCGTTCCATGACGGCTGCCGCGGTCAGTTCGAGCGCGCTGCCCATCAGGCCGAGCCGAACGGCCGGCCGGCTCTGTGGGGCGCCGGCCAGCAGCGCTCCGGCCCCGCTGGTCATCGCACTGCCCGCGAACACGAACGGCAGCTCGGGATAGGCGTCATGCCAGCCGGGAATGGCCGTGTCGGCAAGCAGAACCGAGGTATAGGTGCACATTCCGGGGCCGAGGACACCGGCCGCGGCCCCCGCCAGACTCCCGATCCGTGTGAACCGCCCACTGAGATCGGAAACCGCGCTCAACGCGGCCAACCCGGAGAACGGCGCCAGAATCCAGGACCCGACCGACAACGGCGAGGTCACTTTGAAGACTCGCAACATGTTCAGAAACCGCTCGGGCCGGCCGAGATCATGAACCAACGCCCCGACACTGGCCATCGCACCGGCAGTCGCGGCGATCCGCCCAGCCCGGACAATCTCGTTGTGGCCGGTCATCTGGGCGACGGCGGCCATGGAGGCACTCGCTCCGGCCATTCCGCCAAGGAAGAGATAGCCGGGAACGTCGGGCATTTTCCAGACGGGTTCCTTGAGTACCGGCTTGCCGTAGTAGCTCATCGGCGGCCCAGGAAAGACAGCGCGACTCCGGCCGCGACTCCAAGCGCCGCGATTCCCGCGCGGCGCCACATTGCGGGCAGGTCACGTGTGGTCACCACAGGGTCCTTGGGCAGGCCGTAGACCTCGGGTTCGTCGAGTAGCAGGAAGAAAGCACCCGCTCCGCCGACGCCGTCGTCCGGGTCCCGGCCATAAAGCCGGGCATCGGAAACGCCTTGGGAATGCAAGGTGGCGAGCCGTTCGTCCGCTCGTTCGCGGAGTTCGTCGAGAGGGCCGTATTGGATTGATTCGGTGGGGCAGGCTGTGGCGCAGGCGGGCATGAGGCCGTCGCCGATCCGGTCGTAGCAGAGGGTGCATTTCCAGGCGCGGCCGTCGTCCTGCCTTCGGTCGATCACGCCGAACGGGCAAGCCGGGATGCAGTAGCCGCAACCGTTGCAGATGTCGGCCTGGACCACCACTGTGTCGAATTCCGTCCGGAAGAGGGAACCTGTCGGGCAGACGTCGAGGCAGGCCGCATGGGTGCAGTGTTTGCAGACGTCGCTGGACATCAGCCACCGGGTGTCGTCCTCGACCTGCTGCTCGATGAAGGCGACGTGACGCCAGGTGTTCGCGTCCAGCCGGCCTGTGTTGTCGTAGGACATTCCCAGCAGGTCGACGCCGTCGGCCGGGACGTCGTTCCAGGTCTTGCAGGCCACTTCACAGGCTTTGCAGCCGATGCACACCGAGGTGTCGGTGAAGAACCCGACGCGGTCGGTCATGTGATTCCTCCTCGCCTACGGTAGTCCTCGACCAGGTCGAGCAGGGCTTCTCCGCGGGGACGGCGGCCGGGGACGATGTCGCACGTGGCCGCCTTGGCTTCCTGGATGTGGGTGTTGGGGTCCACCGCCACCGACAGGATGTCGTTGGCAGCGTCCCCTATGGACAATCCGTTCGGCCCCCAGTGGTACGGCAGGCCGACCTGGTGCACGATCCTTCCGCGCACGCGCAAAGACGGAATTCGACGAGTGACCATCACACGGGCCTCGATCGCAGTCCGGGCAGTGACAATCGTGGCCCAGCCGAGATGCTCAAGCCCGCGTTCGGCGGCCAGCTCGGGGGAGACCTCGCAGAAGAATTCAGGCTGCAGTTCCGAGAGGTACGGCAGGGTTCTGCTCATTCCACCGGCGGTGTGATGCTCGGTGAGCCGATAGGTCGTCACGACATAAGGGAAAACCGGGCTTCGGCTTGGGTTGTACTGGTTGGCCGGGTGCCGGTAAAGCTGGGCGATCGGGTTGTGTTCCTGGCTGTACAACGGATTCGAATAGGGTGACTCGACTGGTTCATAATGCGTGGGCAGCGGGCCGTCGGCGAGCCCTGCGGGAGCGAAAAGCCAAGCCTTGCCGTCGGTTTGCATGATGAACGGGTCGTCTCCGGCCAAGGCCGCCTCCGCCTGCGCACCCGAAGGCGGCGGATAGCCGGGGTGTTTGGTCACCTCGAAATCAGGCACGTCCTCGCCGGTCCACCGCTCGCCGTCCCACCAGACATACCGTTTGCTTTCACTCCACGGTTTCCCGGCGGGATCGGCGGACGCCCGGTTGTACAACATCCGGCGGTTGGCAGGCCACGCCCAGCCCCATTCCGAGGCCACCCAGTTCTGTTCCTGCCCTGGCTTTCGCCGGGCAGCCTGGTTCACGCCATCGGCCCGCACACCGCAGTAGATCCAGCAACCACAGGCCGTCGAACCGTCCTTGCGAAGCTCGGTATAGGCCGAAAGCGGCCCGTTCGGCCCGGTGCCGTTGATCTCGGCGAGCACGGACTCGGCCGACGGCTCGGCCAGCGGCCCTTCCTCGATATAGCTCCAAGTCAGGTCCTGCAACGGACGGTCCCGGTGCTTACGGCTGCCCTGCAGCTTCTGCCGCAGCAATTTGCCGAGGTGGTAGTAGAACCAGAGATCACTGCGCGCGTCGCCGGGTGGCTCGAGGGCCTTGTGATGCCATTGCAGGAGCCGCTGGGTGTTGGTGAAACTGCCGTCCTTCTCGGTGTGTGCGGCCGCGGGCATGAAGAAGACCTCCGTGCCGATCTCCCCGGTCCGCAGCTCGCCGGTCTCGATCTCCGGGCCGTTCTGCCAGAACGTGGCGCTCTCGATCATCTGCAGGTCACGCACCACAAGCCAGTCGAGATTGGCCAGGCCGAGGCGTTGCAGCTTGCCGTTGGCCGAGCCGACCGCGGGGTTCTCGCCGACCAGGAAGTAGCCCTTGCACTCACCGGCGATCTGCGCGAGCACGGTGTTGTACGTCCCGTGATCGCCCGTCAGCCTCGGCAGATAGTCGAAGCAGAAATCGTTGTCGGCCGTGGCCTTCTCGCCCCACCAGGCCTTCAGCAGGCTGACGGTGTACGCGTCCATGTTGCCCCAGAAGCCGGTCCGGCCCGCGTCGGCGGCCACAAAGGACTCCAGGTCCAGGTGCTCGCTGGCGTGCGGCATCGGGATGTAGCCGGGCAGCAGGTTGAACAGCGTCGGGATGTCGGTGGATCCCTGGATGCCCGCGTGCCCGCGCAACGCGAGGATGCCGCCGCCAGGACGGCCGATGTTGCCCAGCAACGCCTGGAGGATCGACGCGGTCCTGATGTACTGCACGCCAACGGTGTGCTGGGTCCAGCCGACCGCGTAACACAGCGCTGTCGTGCGGTCCCGGCCGGAGTTCTCCGTGATCGCCTCGGCCACCTCAAGGAACTGGGTCACCGGGACCCCGCAGACCTCTTCGACCATCTCCGGCGTGTACCGCGCGTAGTGGCGTTTGAGGATCTGGTAGACGCAGCGTGGATGCTCCAGGGTCGGATCCTCGTCCGGCTTCGCGTTGGCCGGTGCGCCGCCGCTGCCGTAGACGTCGGCCTGCGCGGCCTCCTGGTGCTGCTCACCGCCCGTCCGGTCGGACCGGTCACCAGCGCCGGACCGGGCTTCGGCACCCTGGTAGGCCCAGCTTGAGTGATCGTAGATGCGTTGGTCCGGGTCGTAGCCGGAGAACAGGCCGTCCAGGTCCTCGGTGTCCCGGAAGTCCTCGTTGATGATCGCGGCCGCGTTGGTGTACGCGACCACGTACTCCCGGAAGTCCTTGCCGTGCTCCAGCACGTAGTTGACCAGCCCGCCGAGGAACGCGATGTCACTGCCCGCACGCAGTGGCACGAACAAGTCCGCCACCGCACTCGTGCGGGTGAACCGGGGATCGACATGGATGATCTTGGCGCCGCGGGCCTTGGCCTCCATCACCCACTGGAAGCCGACCGGGTGGCACTCGGCCATGTTGGAACCCTGGATCACGACACAGTCGGCGTTCGCGAGGTCCTGCTGGAACGTCGTGGCACCGCCACGGCCGAAGGAGGCTCCCAGACCGGGAACCGTGGCGGAGTGTCAAATCCTGGCCTGGTTCTCGATCTGCACCGCGCCCATCGCGGTGTAGAGCTTCTTCATCAGGTAGTTCTCTTCGTTGTCCAGCGTCGCGCCGCCCAGGCTGGCGATACCCATGGTCCGGCGCAGCGTGCGGCCCTCGTCGTCGCGTTGCTGCCAGGTCTGCTCGCGCGTGGCCAGTACCCGGTCGGCGATCATCTCCATCGCCTGATCCAGCGGGAGTTCATCCCAGTCGGTGCCGTGCGGACGCCGGTAGAGCACCTTGGTCACCCGCGACGGGCTGGTCACCAACTGCTTGCTGGCGGAGCCTTTCGGGCACAGCCGGCCGCGCGAGATCGGCGAGTCGGGATCGCCTTCGATCTGGGTGACCGCACCGTCCTTGACGAACACCTGCTGGCCGCACCCGACCGCGCAATACGGACAGATCGATCGGGTCACCGAGTCGGCCTGGGCAGTCCGAGGCACCGTCCGCTCGGTGCGTGCCGACCGGACGGCGCTCCCTCGGCCCAGCGGGTCGTCGCCGGTGATCTGACGGATCACCGGCCAGCCCAGGAACCACTGCCGTACACCCATTGCGGTTCACGGTACTCGCTGGTCAGCGCGCCCGCAGATCGTGCGTGTGCCGTCCGGGTGGCGGCGGGTCACGCCCAGCTCGTCGAGCCTTTCCAGCAGTGGAACGACCACTCTTCTGGTGCTGTCCAACGCCTGTCTGGCGGTCGCCGGGGTGAAAGGACCGGCGATTGCCGCAAGCCGGTCTGCTGCCTGGTCGAAGGCGTTGGGCAACAACACGATTCCGTCCGCGACCTTCGCCAATGCTCCCGTCCGGACTGCCGCGGTGAGCTCTTTCGGGCCAAGGCCGAGTTCTTTCAAGCGATCCGCGTCGGGGGCACGGAACGGCTTGTCCTGTAGTTCTGCGGTCAGTTTCCCGATTGCCTCCGCCACAGGCCCTGGTAGGTCGATCGTGGTGCTGATCCGCCCATTGTGGACGTTCAGGCCTGCTTTTCTGGCAAAAGTTTCGGCAAGGGCCGAGTCGGGCAGAGCGAGTCTTTGCCGGAGGGTGTCCAGTGCTATTCCCGGCTGGAGCGGGTTTTCCCGTTGCCATCCGGCTACTTCCGACTGTACGGCATCGCTCAGGTCGGCGGCGACGTACCAGCCGTTTGTCAGCGGGATGTCCGGCTCGGTCAGGCCGAGCACCCGGATGTCCTGAGGTTTGAGGAATCCCTTCTGCTGTAAGTGGAACGACGTCAGATCGGTGATCGAGCCGAGCTCGGTGCCCCGCCGTTTGGCGTCGCCGCGCCGGCGGAACGGTGGGGGAGCGATGTCGAGCACGTCGGCACCGGCCGCGATCTCGTGCCGTCCAGGGTCTCGCAGCACCAGGCGGTCGCCGATTCGCAACGGCAGGGCGGATTTCAGCTTCAGCCGGGCAGTTCTGGCACCGAGCGGCCTGACATGGGCCGGTATCGCCGCGGAGCCGATGTGCAGCACGAGATTCTCCCGCAACGCCTCGGTGTCCACCCGGACATCGACCGAAGTTGTTGTGGCCCAGGCGTTCGGTGTCAGCAAGGCGTCCCCGCGCCGTACTGACGAGCGTTCTGTGCCGCGCAGGTTGACCGCGACCCTGGCGACAGCGCCGGCTGAGCTCACCTTCCGGCCGAGCGAGTGCAGGCCTTTGACATGTACTGTCCTGTCGCCGAGGACAAGCTCGTCACCTGCGCTGATGGTCCCGGCGGCGAGAGTTCCGGTGATCACGGTCCCGGCGCCCTCGATCGTGAACACTCGGTCGATCCAGAGCCTGACATCAGCCGTCACATCGGGCTGGGGGAGCGACAGCCTGGCCAGCTGAGCCTTGAGCTCACCGACTCCGATTTCGGGGCTGACCACGACCGATGGGATTTCGCCCAGGGTTGTCCGGCGGAGGTGCTCGCGGGCATGGCGCCGAGCGGGTCCCGGGTCGGCGAGGTCGGCACGCGTGATCACCAGCAGACCGTGTCTGACCTGTAGCGCGTCGAGAACCGCGAGATGCTCGGCGGATTGGGGCATCCAGCCGCCGTCCGCGGCGACCACGAACATCACCGCGGGCACTGGGCCGACGCCCGACATCATGGTCCCGACGAACCGTTCATGACCTGGTACGTCCACGAACGCGAAGTCGGTGCCGCCGATGGTGGTCCACGCGAAGCCGAGGCCGATGGTCAGGCCACGCCGTCGTTCCTCCTCCCAGCGGTCCGGCTGCATTCCGGTGAGTGCTTTCACCAGCGTGGACTTGCCGTGGTCGACGTGCCCGGCCGTGGCGATCACGTGCATGCGAGGACCGCCGCGATCAGGGTTTCGTCTTGCTCTGGCTGGACTGTGCGCAGGTCGAGCAGGCACCGGCCGTGCTCGACGCGCCCCACTACCGGGGTCGCGCACGTGCGGAGTCTGGCCGCGTAGCTCTCGGGCAGGCTGATCGCCAGGCTGGGCAGTTCGACGCCCGGGGCTCCGCCACCGCCGATGACGGCCTTTGACGGCACGATCTCGCCCTCGGGGAGCCGGCTGACAATGTATTCCGCACGTTGCATGCTGAGTTCTGAATTCAGTGTGCTGTGCACAGGCGGCGAAGGACCGCGGAGCGTGGCCTCCAGTGCGGCCAAGGTCAACTTGTCCACACGCAGGGCCCGCGCGGCCGGATGCCGCCGCAACCGCTCGATCAGCTCCGCGTGCCCGAGCATCAGCCCTGCTTGCGGCCCGCCCAGCAGCTTGTCGCCGCTCGCGGTCACCAGGCTCGCCCCCGCCCGCAGCATCGAGGCCGCGTCAGGTTCGTCCGGTAGCAGCGGATGGGGTTGCAGCAGGCCGGAGCCGATGTCGGCGACGACCGGGACGCCGACATCGAGCTCGTGGACGGCCACCTCGGCAGTGAACCCGCTGACCAGGAAGTTCGAGGGATGGACCTTGAGGATGAACCCGGTGTTCTCGTTGATCGCCTGCTCGTAGTCGCGGCGGTGTGTCCGGTTTGTCGTGCCGACTTCCCGCAGCCGCGCGCCGGTGGACGCGAGCAGATCGGGGATACGGAACCCGTCGCCGATCTCGACCAGTTCACCCCGGCTGACCACAATCTCCTTGCCGGGGGCCAAAACCATCGCCGTGAGCAGCAGCGCGGCCGCGTTGTTGTTGACCACGTGCACGCCGCCGGCGTCCGGCACCGCGTCCTGCAATGCCTGCAGCGCACCGCGTCCGCGTTTGGCTCGCTGACCAGTCTTGAGGTCGAACTCCACATCGGTGGTGCCCGCCGCGGCCAGCAACGCCTCCCGCGCCGCCGCGGACAACGGCGCCCGGCCCAGGTTCGTATGCACGATCACGCCGGTCGCGTTGATCACGGGTTTCAGCGTTGCCGGCAGATTCGCCACAGCTTCGTCGATGACCTGCTCCGGCTCGATGTGACCGTCGCGGGCCTTCTGCTGCGCTGTCAGCACGGAACGTTTGACCGCAGGACGCCCGAAAACGCCCGCCGCTTTCACCAGCCGCGGGTCGGCGAGCACGGTGTCCGTGCCCGGAATGTCCCGCCGCCGGTCGGTCACGGCACTGACCGGCGGAGACGGACGGGAATCGAACCCGCCAACGACAGTTCCTGCCGTTCAACGGTTTTGAAGACCGCGCCGGTCACCAGACCGGATACGCCTCCCTGGACCATGCTGTCATCCTGCCAACGTGCGGCCGTCTCGGCAGGATGAACGCATGACCAGGCTGACCCAGTACGCGCACGGCGGCGGCTGTGCCTGCAAGATCCCGCCCGGCGAGCTCGAGCAGATCGTCTCCGGCCTGCACGGCTCAGGCAATCACAGCGAGCTCCTCGTCGGCCTCGACACCGGCGACGACGCCGCGGCCGTGCGGGTAGCCGGGGGAGTGGCCCTGATCGCGACCACGGATTTCTTCACTCCAGTTATCGACTCCGCCTACGACTGGGGCCGGATCGCGGCGGCCAACGCCCTTTCGGACGTCTACGCCATGGGCGGCATCCCAGTCGTCGCGCTCAACCTCTTGTGCTGGCCTCGCGACACACTTCCGATGGAACTGGCCGGCGAAGTCCTGCGCGGCGGCCTCGATGTAGCCACCAAAGCAGGCTGTCACGTCGCCGGCGGCCACAGTGTCGACGATCCCGAACCCAAATACGGCATGGCCGTCACCGGCACAGCGGACCCAGACCGGTTGCTGCGTAACGACTCCGCCGAATCCGGCACACCACTCTCGCTGACGAAACCCCTTGGCATCGGTGTGCTGAACTCCCGCCACAAAGCCACCGGCGAAACCTTCCCACAAGCGGTCGACGCCATGACCACCTTGAACCTCGATGCATCCACGGCCGCGCTGGCGGCCGGAATCACCGCCGCCACAGACGTGACAGGCTTCGGACTGCTCGGCCACGCCTACAAAATGGCCCGCGCCAGCGGCGTCACCGCCGTCATCGACTCGCGCGCCGTGCCCTACCTCGATGGCGCGCGTTCCGCCCTCGCCGAAGGTTTCGTCAGCGGCGGCACACGACGAAACCTCGACTGGATCCGTCCCCACACAGACTTGTCGGCCATAACCGAGTCCGAGGCACTACTGCTGGCCGACGCCCAGACATCAGGCGGCCTCCTGCTCGCCGGAACGATCCCCGGCGCCCCGGTCATCGGCGAACTCGTTGCGCGCGGCGAGCACACCGTGATCGTGCGCTGATCCGTCACGCAGGGCGGAAATGCCCGGCGTGAAGCACTGCCCAGTCGGCGAGCCCGGAGATCGGCTCGAGCAGGCTGAAGCCCAACGGAGTCAGGCTGTATTCGACGCTGGGCGGCACGGTCGGCAAGACCTCGCGCTTGACGAGGCCGTCGGTTTCCAGGTTGCGCAACGTGCGCGTGAGCATGCGCTGGCTGATGCCCTCGATCGCGCGGTGCAGTTCGTTGTACCGGTGCGGGCGGCCGCCGAGGACGATCACCAGGAGCATGCTCCATTTGTCGCCGACTCGCCGGAAGACCTCGGTGACCGGGCAGGCCGCGAGCTCGTCGAGCGGCACCGGCCGCGGCAGTTCGTGCGCGAGCACCGAAGGAACACTGGTGTTCGTACCGGACATGAAACTGCCTTCTTTCGCTTGGGGGCCAGGCCACCCACGATGGGTCCACACCAAGCTTAGGAGGAACAGTGGGCAAGTCCGTCGTGATCAGTGGCGGAACATCGGGGATGGGCCGGGCTACTGCTTTGGCGCGGCATGCGCGCGGTGACCGCGTCACAGTGATCGGCAGCAACGAAGCCAAAGGCCGGACATTGCCTGCCGGTGTGCGATTCCTGCAAGCGGATCTGTCGTCGGTCGCCGAGGTGCACCGGGTGGCCGCCGAGATCACCGAACCGGTGGACGCCTTGGCGCTGTTCGCCAACCGGCCGAGCTCGAAACGCCGGGAGACCGCCGACGGCCTGGAGTTCACGTTCGCCTTGTACTACCTGAGCCGGTATCTGCTTGGCCACCTGCTCAAACCCCGGCTCGACGCCGCACCGGACCCGGTGATCGTCAACATCGCCGGTGTGGGCACCACCGCGGGGCGGCTCAACTGGGACGACCCGCAGTCGCGGGAGAAGTACAGCCTGGTGCGTGCCCAGCTTCAGGCAGGCCGGGCGAACGACCTGCTGGGGGTGTCGTTCGCGGCGCAGGGACATCGTGCCCGGTACGTCCTCTACCACCCGGGCTTCACGCGCAGCGGACTTGACGGCCACGAGAGTCCGCTGGTCCGCGGCGTGCTCAAGACCTTGGCCACGTTCTTCGCGCGGCCCGTCGCCGACTCCGTGAGACCTATCGTGGACTGGATCGGCAATCCGCCAGGCGAGCCGCTCACCGCGATCGACCGGGGGAAACCGGTCGCGTTGACGCTGAAGACTCTCGATCCGGCGGACGCGGCGCGACTGGACGCCTATACAACGGGTCTAGCAGTGTTGCCACGCCCGCGGTGATTCTCAGTGCGGCCTGGATGTAGAGCAGCACGGTCAGGCCCCATACATCGACAAGTGCACCCGCCGCCAGCATGCCCACGACCTGGAATGCCGACATCCCGGCCATGGCGGCTGCCACGATCTGGCCGGAGCGGGCCGGCCCGCCCGCGGTCTGCAGCACGGTCAGCAGGCCGGAGCTGTAGAACACCGCGGGCGCGCCGGTGGCGGCGAAGAGGACAATGTAGACAGTGTCGGCCATGGTCACGTTCGGCATGTACCAGGTGATGAACGACAGCACGCCCAGCGAGATCGCGCCGAAGCCCAGCATGGCCCCCGGCGCCACACGTCGTGCGACGGAGGCGATCACGGCGCCCGCCGCGAGCCCGCCGATGGCCTGGATCCCGCGCAGCAGTCCCACTTCGGCTTCGCCGCCGCCCAGCGGGCCGGTCACGAAGACGACGAACAGGACCATGAACATCCCTTGGGACAAGGAAGACGACACCAAGGACATGCCGGTGAACCGGAGGCCACCGCCGAACTCCCGCAACCCGTCCAGCCACGACATGGGTTGCCGCGACACAACTCTGGGCGATGTCTCGAACCTGGGAAGCAGCAACAACGCGGCGATCACCAGCGCGCCGAGGTAGACCAGGATCACCGAGGTCAGCCCGCCGAAGCCGAGCACCAGCCCGCCCAGCGCGCTGCCCAGCAGCCGGGCGATGCTGGAGTTGAAGCCCATCAGCCCGTTGGCCGCGACAAGCCGGTCCGGTCGCACCACCTCAGGCACCAACGCGCTGCGAGCCGGTTCGAACAACGACGCCACAGTCGACTGCGCGGCCATCACCACGTAAATCAGCGCGAGCGCGTCGCCGATCACCAGCAGCGGCACCGCGACGGCGGCCTGCGCGAGGCACACGATCCAGAGGGTCCGGCGCCGGTCCCAGCGGTCGGCCACGATGCCCGCGACCGGACTGAGCAGCACCATCGGCAGGATGCCCACGGCCATCGTCAACGCGGTCGATCCCGCCGAGCCGGTCGCCTGATAGATGAACACCGGCAACGCGACCTGCAGCATCCACTCGGCGATCTCGGAGAACAGGCTCGCCGTCCACAACCGCGCGAATGCCCGGTTCATGCGCTTGGCGTCCCGTCGGCCTCGATTCGTGGGAATCCGCGCCAGCTCGCGTGCACCGGCCGCGCGTCGGCTGGGGCGTCTTCCCGGATCGTCGCGACAAACGGCCTGATCAGGGCGTCGATCGCGGCGGAGAGTTCTTCCAGTTCGGCCGCAGTGACCTTCAAGGCGTAGGTGTTCATGCCGGAGACGTGCTGCCATTCCGGTTCGAGCACCTCGATGCTGTCCACAAAACGCTGGGTCAGCAGCTGGTCGTTGGCAACGCTGGTGCCCATCGTGGCGAGATGGGCGGCTTTCGTGGCGGGATCGCCGGTGAAGTCGCCGAAGTCGAGCCCAACCTGAGTGGCGCGCCACGGTTTGTCACGGCTATTGGCGCCATCCACGCGTTCGACCAGACCCCACGAGCCAAGCTGCCGCAGATGCCAGCTGCAGTTCGAGGCAGTCGAGCCGACGGCCGTCGCGCACTCGCTGGCCGTACGAGGCCCGACCGACATGAGGTACGTCAGCAGCTCAGAGCGCAGGGGATGAGCCAGCGCACGCATCAGCTCGACATCGCGCACTCGCATCCGTGCAGGCAGCTCAGCCATCGGCATCCCATCTGAAAGAGTTCTTTCGAAAGGATGCTTTCAAATCTGCGGGCTGTCAAGGTGCTGGGGTTCAGAGACCGTGCTCAGGCTGCACCTCACCGACGGCGGTCAGGGAACGCCTAGAAGGCGCAGGCCGGCGGCGGTGGCCGCGGCGGCGATCACGACGACGACAAAAGGTGCCTTGCGCCAGGCGAGGACGCCGCCGACCAGCACACCGGCGGGCCGGGCGAATCCGGCGAACTCCTGGTTGTCGATCAACGCCGAGGTGGCGACCAGAGCCGAGAAGAGCACGGCCACGCCGACCATCATGAGCTTCTCGACTCGTGGTGAGAGCTCCACACGGGAACGCAGCACGGGCCCTGCGATACGGAACGCGAACGTGCCCACGGCGAGGATCAGCACGGCGCCGATCAGGGCCAATGGGGAAATCATGCGGCCACTTTCCCGGCGAATCGGTCACCGCCGAGGCTGGCCAGCACGCCGACCAACGCAAGCAACACAGGCATACCGGCGGTCAGGAAGGGTGATGTCGCCAGTGCGACGACGACGCCTGTGGCCGCGGCACGACGGGTGGGGCCGTTGTCCAACGAAGGCAAGAGGAGTGCGAGCAATACGGCGGGGAAGGCCGCATCCAGTCCGAAAGCGTTGGTGTCGCTGATGATCGTGCCGCCGAAGGCGCCTATCAGCGTGCCGATGTTCCAGCATACGAACAGGCCGATCGAGCATGCCCAGTAGGCCGCGCGACGCTGTGTGGGATCGCGCTGCGACAGCGTGAACGCCGCGCTCTCGTCGGTGATCACGTGGCTGCCGATCCGTCGCCAGCCGGTGGCATGGACGTCGCCGATGGCGAAGCCCAGGGGGAGCATCCGGGTGTTGACCAGCAGGCCTGCCACCACGGCCGCGATCAGGCTGCCGCCGGAGACGACGATCGCGACGAACATGAACTGGGCGGCGCCTGCGAACACCACCACGGACATCAGCATCGGCAACCACACCGGCAGGCCTGAGCTGACGGTGATGGCCCCGAAGGACATCCCGACGAACGCGCAGGCCGCCACCACCAGCGCGATGTCCCGCGCCAGTTCGGGGTCCAGGGTTCTCCATATCGAACGCATCAACCGCTATGCTGAACGCAAGGCAAACCGTTTGTCAAGACGAACGCACCGACCGATGGAGCGAACGATGCCCGCCAGTAACCCCGCCCAGCTCTCGGTGATCTCCGTGATCGCCGCGTCCCTGCAGCGTGAACGCCGCCGCGCCGGACTCTCGCTGGCCGAGGTCGCGCGCCGGGCCGGAATCGCCAAGTCCACGCTGTCCCAGCTGGAATCCGGCACCGGCAATCCGAGCGTGGAGACCCTCTGGGCGCTGTGCGTGACCCTGGATGTGCCGTTCGCCCAACTGGTCGAGCCGCCGAAGCCGAGAGTGCAGGTGATCCGGGCCGACGAAGGACCGGTGTTCGCCGCCGAGCACTCCGACTACATCGCGAAAGTGCTGTCGGCCTGTCCGCCGAACGCGCGCCGGGACCTCTACCTGATCACCGCGCAGCCAGGTGCGCCACGCGCATCGGAGCCGCACCGCCCGGGGACGGTCGAGCATGTCGTGCTCAGCCGCGGTCGTGCGCTCATCGGCCTGACCGAAGAGCCGGTGGAGGTCCACCCCGGTGACTACATCGGCTATCCGGCCGACGTCCCGCACATCTTCAAGGCCCTGGAACCCGACACCGCGGCGGTCCTGGTCTCCGAGCACGTCTAGTTTGCCGATTGGGCCGATCGGGCATTCCTGGCGAGTGGACATTAGGAGTTGAAGAGGAGTTCTTCCTCGTCGACGGCACGGGGCGGTTGGTGCCGCGCGCGCCCGAGGCGCTGGGTGAGACCGAGGACCCGGACGCGGACCTGAAGCCCGAACTGTTGCGCTACCAGGTGGAATCAGCCACGGGCGTGTGCCGTGACGCGCACGATCTGCACCGGGAACTGACTGATCTGCGCAACCAGCTAGCGCTTGGCGCCGCGCGGCAGGACGCCAGGCTGGCCGCGTCCGGAACTGTCGTGCACGCCCAGAATGGCGACGCGCTGATCGGGCCTGGCAGCCGCTATCACCAGATCGCCGAGCACTTCGGCCAGCTTGTTGTCGGTGGCCTGGTCTGCGGCTGTCACGTCCATGTCGGTGTGGACGACCGCGCGGTTGCCCTGAAGGTCTCCAACCATTTGCGGCCGTGGCTGCCGGTTTTGCTTGCGCTGTCGGCGAATTCCCCGTTCGTGGACGGCAAGCCGACCGGCTACGCCAGCAGCCGCCACCTGCTCTACAGTCGGTGGCCGTCCGGCGGGCCGCCGCCGTACCTGGAATCCCTCGACCAGTACGAGTCCATTGTGGCCGGATACCTGGAGGCCGAGGCCGCGCTGGACCGCAAGATGGTCTACTGGGACGTGCGGCCTTCGGAACACCAGCCGACCATCGAGATCCGCGTCGGCGATGTCGCTGCCACGGCACAGGAGGCGACGCTGTTCGCGATCGTCGTGCGATGCCTGGTGGCACACGCGATGGACCTCATCGCGGATGGTGTGGCCGCGCCGAATGTCCCCGGCGAGCTGCTGCGGGCCGGGATGTGGCGCGCGGCCAAGGACGGCCTCGCCGGTTTCTGCCCGGACCCGAGGACCGGTGAACTCCGTGCGGTGCAGGCGATCCTGGACGAGGAAATCAACCGGTGCACGCCCGAGCTGAAACGCACCGAGGAACTCGAGCTGGTCACGTCCACTATGGACTGGCTACGGCAGCGCGGCGGTGGGGCCGAGCGGCAGCTGCGCGCGTTCGAACAGCACAGGCGGCTGGACGACGCACTCGACGAGATCGTGGTACCCGCGCCCGCCATGGGTGTAGAACGTCACCTATGAGCACACTGGATTGGAGCCTTGGCGAGTTCGAAGGCGTCGCGCCCCAACTACTGCCGGCGGCCCAGACCGCCATCGAGCTGGCCGGGCTCTCGTCCGGCCAGCACGTTGTCGACGTCGGCTGCGGTACAGGCAACGCGGCCTTGCTTGCCGCGCAACATCCTGGCGTCCGTGTCACGGGTGTCGACCCGGCGCCGCGTCTCTTGGAGGTCGCGCGTGCCGCCGCTGCGGCTCGCGGTCTCGACGCCGATTTCGTTTCCGGCGATGCGGCCAATGTGCCGTTGCCCGACGGCAGCGCGGACGTCGTGCTGTCCGTTTTCGCTGTCATCTTCGCACCGGACCCGGCCGTCGCGGCCGCGGAACTCGCCCGGATCACTGCGCCGGACGGGAAGATCGTTGTCGCTGCGTGGATTCCGGAAGGCGCGGTGATGGAAGCCATGAAGGTGCTCGTGCAAGCCATTGGCGAGGCCAGCGGTAGCTCAGTCGGACCGTCCTTCGAATGGTACGAGCCCGCCCAGGCTGCCGGCCTGTTCGAGCCGCACGGTTTCGACGTCGCGGTACACGAGCGATCGCTGGCTTTCCAGGCGCCGGATGTGGAGTCCTACTGGCAGGCCAGTTTCGTCCAGCACCCGCTGATGGTCGCCACGACGCCGCTGCTGGAGGCGCACGGCCTGCTGGCCGGGGCGCAGGCGTCCGCCCGTGCGATCCTCGTGGAGGGCAACGAGTCGCCGGACGCCTTCAAGGTGACGTCCCGCTATGTGGTGATCACCGCGAGCCGTTGAACAACGCGGTGCTAACATCTTACGCTGTAATGAGATGGGAGCCCTCTTGGTTGTCTTCGCTGGTCAGGGCGACGTGCGCCGGACGATGGCACTGCTGTGGCGGACAGCGGGCGCGCCGGAGCGAGTCAGTCCGGGGCCCAAGCCGGGCCTGAGTGCGGACGTGATCGTCGACGCGGCGATCGCCCTGGCCGACGCCGAAGGCATGGCAGCGGTCTCGATGCGGACCGTCGGCAAGCAGCTCGGCCGCACGGGAATGGCGCTGTACACATACGTTCCCAGCAAGAGCGAGCTCGTCGACCTGATGTACGACCGGGTGCTGGCCGAACTGCCGACCGGATACGACCTGTCGGCGGGCTGGCGCGTGGCCGTGACCGAATGGGCCCGGACCTATTGGGAATTCCTGCTCCGGCATCCCTGGGTACTGCAGGTCTCCTCCGCGCGGCCGGTCCTGGGCCCCAACGAGTTCGCCACGCTGGAGACCCTGGTCCGGCTGTTCGACGGGATCGACGTGCCCGCGCCGGTGCTCAAGCACATCGTGGGCACGCTGACAAGTTTCGTCGGTGGCACCGCCCGGACCGTGGCCGAGTCCAGACTGGCCCCGGCCGCGACCGGAATGTCCGAGGACGACTGGTGGTACGCCCGGTCGGCCGCGCTGACCGAAGCCGTGCCGGACTTCGCCGAGCGCTACCCGGCGGCGGTCCGGATGGAGGCGGAAAGCCAGACGCCGCATGACAACTCCATGCTCTACATGGAACGCGAGGCGCTGGAGACGTTCACCGCCGGACTGGGATTCCTGCTGGACGGCATCGAGACGACGATCAGGAAGACCGCATGAGCATTCCTGTGATCGACATCGGGCCGCTGGTGACCGGTGGCACTGGCCGTGCCGGGGTGGCCGCCGCGATCGGCGAGGCCTGCCGGGCGAACGGCTTCTTCTACGTCACCGGCCATGGCGTCGACGAGGACCTGCAGGCCAGGCTCGAGCAGCAGAGCCGGGAGTTCTTCGCGCAGGACACCGGGACCAAGATGAAGATCCGGATGGCGCTCGGCGGCCGGGCCTGGCGCGGGTACTTCCCGGTCGGCGACGAGCTGACCTCCGGCGAGCCGGACCGCAAGGAAGGCCTGTACTTCGGCGCCGAACTGCCACCGGACGACCGGCCGCTGCACGGCCCCAACCTCTTCCCGTCCGACGAGTTCCGGCGGACCGTGCTCGGCTACATGGCCGCGCAGACACAGGTCGGGCACGCGTTGATGAGAGGCATCGCGCTCAGCCTCGATCTGGACGAGTCCTACTTCGCCGAGAGGTACACGGCCGACCCGCTGATCCTGTTCCGGATCTTCAACTACCCGCCGGGCGGCGACGAGGCGTGGGGCGTCGGCGAGCACACCGACTACGGCCTGCTGACGATCCTCAAACAGGATGGCAACGGCGGCCTGCAAGTGAAGTCGAATGCCAACTGGATCGACGCGCCGCCGATCCCGGGCTCGTTCGTGTGCAACATCGGCGACATGCTCGACCGGCTCACCGGCGGCCGCTACCGCTCGACGCCGCATCGCGTGATCGGGACCCGCGCCACCGACCGGCTGTCGTGGCCGTTCTTCTTCGACCCTGGTTTCGACGCCGACGTGCGTGCCGTCGGGCAGCGGGTGCTGTCCGGCGAACCCCGCTGGGACGGCGCTGACGTGCACGAATACGAAGGAACCTACGGCGAGTACCTGGTGGCGAAGGTCTCGAAGGTGTTCCCGCGGCTGCTCGGCCCGGCCGGGCTGGAGAAAACCTGAGGCCTTGTGTCGATCCCGCCGGTCCTGCTTCGACGTGCAAGTAGAGACCGGAAAGGGGAACCGAGATGAGCGCCACCACCGCAAGCGTGATCGACCTGCACAGCCGGACCCTGGACCTGCGCCTGGCCCAGGAGGACCGCGCCGAGGACGTCGGCCGGCTGGCCGCCGACGACCGGCTGACCTGCCACGTGCGCGGCCGGTGGATCCACCAGTGCGTGTCGTCCTCGGTGCACGTCAACCCGGTCACCCGGCACCGCTGGTGCCGCGACTGTAAGACCGAGCTCAGTGTCGCGGTCGACGAACTGACACTGACTGTGCGGATCACCTGCCCGCGGTGCGGCGACGGCCACAGCGCCGCGACGAACAGCCTGGTCAGGGCCTGCAACGCGAGCCTGTCACAGGCTGTCCGGCGAGCCGCCTAGGCCGTTGTAGGCGAACTGTAGGGCGTGCGGTGCATTGTTTGCTCATGAGCAGCCTGGTGCGGGTCATCTTGGCGCCGCCCGATTGCTTGGTCTGCCGCATGCGTCGGGGAGGAAACATGCGGCAGACCTGCCTGCTCAGCTACGCCATTGCTCCACAAGTGCCTTGGAATCACGCAGAAGCACAGCTGCTGCCTGCTTGTCCGGCACGGTCAGCCTGACCACGTAGTTGAACGTCCACATGGCCAACGCTGCTGCCTGCGGCTGCTTGGCGGCGGCGAAGCGCTCCGCCAAGTCGATCGGTGGCTTGAGCGCCGGTGCCTGCCCTGCCGCCAGCCGATCCACCAAGGCCCGCAGGTCGTCCGCGGATGTCCGGACAGTGAAAGCGATCCGATGCAGGGACGTGCGACCTGCCTTGTCGACCGCGGCGATCTCCAGGGAATGGCTGCCGAGAGCCAGTGTGTGCAGCGGCAAGGTGCCTGGGGAGAGCGGCTTCCCGTCCAGTTTCGCCTCGTGGGAGGCGACACCCGACCCGGAATCCGTCGCCTGCCAGGACAATGCAAGATCCTTGGAGTCGCCGTACTCGCCGCCGGGATCGACGCCTGTCAATGCCAGGACAGGTGCCGACGTGTCGAGTTTCACCTCACGGGAGCCTTCGGCCTCCACGTTCCCGGCCACGTCCACCGACCGGTACCGGACCACATGGGAACCTTCCCCTGTGATCGGGAACGGTGCGGTGTAAGGAGTCCAGGCGCCACCGTCCACACTGTACTCAGTGGACTCGACACCCGAACCGTCCTCGTCGTCCGCAGCTGACAACGTGATCTTCGGCGGGGTGACGTACCACCCGTCCTTGCCGTCCGGTGCAGGGGCGGAAAGGGTTGTCCTGGGCGCCTGGACGTCGACCACGCCGTTGCCCACGAAGGTCATCGAGTCCAGGTCGAACGGGCTCGGCTGACTGCCGCGGAACACCATGAACAGCTCGGTCGTCCCCACCGGCCGCGTGATGTTCACCGCGGGCAGCAGCACGTAGTTGTCCCAGCCACCGGTGTTCGGGACCGGTATGTCGGCCATGAGCTGACCGGTGGGCGAACCGGCCCGCAACTGGACCGAACCGCCGCCGGTCGGCGACGACACCCGCAGTTGGACCTGGTTGATCCCGGTGAAGTTCATCGGTTTGAACGAGATCCAGTCGCCGTTGGAGATGTCCCCGATCCGCCTGCCGGACTCGGCACCGGCCTGCGAGACGATCCGGATACCGGAGGAATCGGTGAAGTACTCGGCCTGCTTGTGCTTGGGCTGCAGCACATGGGTCGCACGGCCGGTCAACGGCGGCACGCCCTGGCTGCCCTTGTCGGTGTACGAGGCGTCCACCGAGTAGAAGATGTTCGCGTCCGCGTGCCCGGTGTCGAGCACGGTCGGGAACTTGCCGCGGCACGCGTTGATCGGATCGGTCGGGTGCGCGTGCGCGTCATGGCCGAGCGCGGGGGAGACGACCACCTTGGTGCAGTCGATCTGGCCGTCCTCCGGGTCGGTCACCTTGATGTCGAACGGAACCTGCTGGCCGAAGTCGAAGAATCCGCCGTTCACCGGGCGGGCGATCGACACGGCCGGAGCGGTGTTGCCCACCGAGACCGACACGTTCGCCGAGCCGGTCTTACCGGTCCCGTCGGTGACTTCGAGATGCACGTTGTAGGCACCACGAGTCGTGTAGGTGTGCGTGGGATTGGCTTCGGTGGACGTCGCGCCGTCGCCGAACGTCCACTTGTAGGTCACCGGCGTGCCTTCGGGATCGGCCGAACCAGCGCTGGAGAAACGGACCTCCAACGGCACACCACCGGACGTCGGCGTCGCCGCGACCTGTGCGACGGGCCGCCGGTTGCCTTGGCTGTAGTCGATCCGGTAGAGGCCCGAGTCGGGGTTGTCCCGGCCGTAGCCACCGCCCCACTCCAGCAGGTACAGCGCGCCGTCCGGGCCGAAGCGCATGTCCATCGGGGCCAGCGTCTTCTGGCTGGTCAGCCACGGGTCGACCTTGAGGATCGAGCCCTGGCTGTCGAGGTTGAACGTGAAGAGCCGGTTGCGTGCCCACTCGTAGAACAACGGCCTGCCGTCGTAGTAGGCGGGGAACTTCCGGTCGGACGCCAGGTTCGGGTCGAACCGGTAGACCGGACCGGCCATCGGGGCGGCACCACCCGTGCCCAAGTCGGGGAACTCCGCCGAAGCGCCGTAACCGTAGAAGACCTCAGCGGTTCTGGCCGCAGGCAGGTTGGTCAAGCCTGTGTTGTTCGGCGAGTCGTTGACGAGGTTGGCGCAGTCGAACTTCGCACCCGAGGTGTTGGTGGCGAAGTCGAAGTCGTTGTACGGGATGTTGTTGGCCACGCAGTACGGCCAGCCGTAGTAGCCAGGGGACCGGATGATGTTCCACTCGACCTTGCCGTCCGGGCCGCGGTTCGGATTGGCGTCACGCGCGTCCGGGCCGTAGTCGGCCATGTAGATCGTGCCGTCGGTGTCCACAGTGAACCGGAACGGGTTGCGGAAACCCATCGCGTAGATCTCCGGCCGGGTCTTGGCCGTGCCCGGCGCGAACATGTTGCCCGCCGGAATGGTGTAGCCGCCACCGGGTTCCGGGTGGACGCGCAGGATCTTGCCACGCAGGTCGTTGGTGTTGGCCGCCGTCTTCTGCGCATCGAACAGGTCCCGGCCCGGCCGCTCGTCGATCGGGGCGTATCCGCTGGACTGGAACGGGTTCGTGTCGTCGCCGACACCGATGTAGAGGTTTCCGCCCGGCCCGAACGTCAGGTAGCCGCCGGTGTGGCCGGGCTCCTCCAGCCTGGATGCGGGGACCTCCAGGATCACCTGCTCGGAGGCCTTGTCGATGGTGTTGCCGTGCGCGGTGAACCGGGAGATCCGGTTGATCTCGGCGGTGCCCGGCGGCGAGTAGTTGACGTAGATCCAGTGGTTCGTGGCGAAGTCCGGGTCGACGGTGATGCCGATGACGCCGTCCTCGCCGCCGGAGTACACCGGCAGGTCCAGCGCGGTGGACGTGGTGTTGGTGGCCGGGTCGACGACCTTGACCTGGCCCAGGATCTCGGTGTAGTAGACCCGCCCGTCCGGCGCGACGGTCAGTGCGGTCGGGGCCTTGGTGTTGGTGTCAAGCGGAACCTTCTCGAACGCACTGTCCACAGTGGCCGAGCAGTCCGACGGCACGGCCTTGGCCGCCGTCTTGACGCCACCGAGGATGTGCTCGATGAACAGCGGTTCGCTGTACGCGCCCTGCGGGTGGCCCATCGCGGTGGACCAGACCTTGGCCAGGCCGACGTCACGGCACCAGGAGATCGGGTGGTCGGCGCCCATCGCGTCCGGGCCCGGGTTGTAGGTGCGTTCGTCCGCGGTCACCAGGACGTGCACTTTGCCGCGCATGTTCTGGTCGAAGTTGTACCACTCCTCCGCGCGCTGCCAGCGGGCCGGCAGGCCCTCGGTCGAAGCGTGGTCGTGCTCGGCGACCTTGGCCAGGCCCTGCAGCACGCCGGGGGAGTGGCTCGGCATGTGCGCACCGGCGTTGACCAGATCGTCCCACCAGGGAAAGGACGATTCGATGCCCATGTCGGTGGCGTTGTGGATGGCCGCGATGCCACCGCCGTTGCGGACGTAGGTCTGCACGGCCTGGCGTTGTGCGTCGGTGTCCCAGACCATGCCGGACGTCTGGAACATGATCACGACGTCGAACGTGGCCAGGTTGGCGTCGTTGAACACCGCGGCGTCCTCGGTGTGCACGACCTCGAAGTTGTTGTCGGTGGCGAGCTTCTTGAACATCGCCACCCCGGCGGGGATGGAGTCGTGCCGGTAGCCGGCGGTCTTGGTGAACAGCAGTGCCCGGAACGCCGGCTCAGCCTGCGCCGATGCCGTCACTGGTATCAGGCCGATCGTTATCAGCACCGCGGCGAGCGCCGCGGCAAGGCGTGTTCGCATGGGAACCTCACAGCAGGGTGTTCAGTTGTCAGAGTGACTTCAGGAAGGCCAGCCCGTCGGCTGCCAGGTCGTCCTGGCTCGCGGCCAGCGGTCGCCAGATCGACGCCGCGGTGGCGATGCTCGCGTTGTGCGAGGTGAACGATTCGATACACAGTGGACCGTCATAGCGGGCGTCACCCAAGGCGTCCAGCAACGCCCGCCAGTCGAGGTGATCACGCCCTGGTGTGCCGCGGTCGTTGCCGCACACCTGCACGTGTGCGATCCGGCCGTTGGCCGCCCGGATCGCGGCTGGGATGTCGGTCTCTTCGATGTTCTGGTGGTAGAAGTCCAGTGCGACACCGCAGGACGGTAGTCCGGCCAGTGCCTCCAGTGTCTGGCCGATTGTGTTGAGCAGGCTTGTCTCGTATCGGTTGAGTGGCTCGACGGCGACCGTGACACCGGCCTGTCGCGCGTGTTCCAGCACTAGCAACAGGTTGTCGCGCAGTTCGCGGATGTCGAACTCGCGTTCTTCGTCACGGGCCCGCCACGTCCGGCCGACCGACGTGTACGCCGGTCCGGCGATCACCTGCGAACCGACCTGGAAGGCGACGTCCACACAGGACCGCAGGTAGTCCTGTGTGGACGCCACCGTGCCGGGGGCAGCTCGCACGAGCTCACGCCCTGGCGGCATGACAAGCACGACGGTCGCGGTCAGGCCGAGGTCGTCCAGCAGTGCCTTGGCCGCGCCGGGTGCCCAGTCGCCGAGGTTCTCCACCGGCAGCTCGATGGTGTCGAAGCCCCACCCGGCGATCTTCGGCGCGAGTGCCCGCAGCGCCTCGTCGTCCAGGGGAGAGGTCCACACCCAGGTGTTCACACCGATCTTGAAGGACACCGGCTTACTTCCACTTGTCGGGGTAGCCGGGCATCTGCTGGCAGCCGCACAGGGCGTAGTGCAGGGGTGGCATGCCCTGGGTGCGGTAGGTGTCCAGGGAGGCGTCGTTGATCACTGGTTGGGGCAGGATCCATTCCTGGGGTACCTGTTCGCCTTTGAGGATTTTGACCGCGGCGATGACGGGTGTGCGCCACTGGTAGGTGGGGTAGGTCGGTGCCTGTGCGGTCAGGCTTTCCTTTTTCCATTTGTCGAGGAATTGTTGCTGGTCTTCGCCGGAGATGGCGGGTGCTTTCTTGCCGGCGTCTTCGAAGGCTTCCAGGACGGGGACGGCGGCGGTGCCGTCGTCCATCCAGATGCCGTTGATGTCGCCGCGTTGCAGGTAGTCCGAGACGATGCTTTTGGCTTTGGCGCCGTCGTTGCCGGTGAACTCGGTCCCGACGACCTGCACACCCTTGTTTTTGAAGATGCGTTCGGCCGCGGCCCAGCGGTGTTCGAGCACGTCCACGCCGGGCAGGACGCGCAGGGCGAGTACTTTGCCGCCTTGGCCGACTTTCCCGGACAGGAATTCGGCGGCGGTCGCGCCGAATGCGTAGCCGCCGATGGGGTGGATGAAGGTGACCGGGCATTTGGTGTTCACGCCGCGGTCGAACACGATCACCGGGATTCCCTTGGCGCAGGCGGCTTCGACGGCTGGTGTGAGGGTTGCGGTGGTGTTGGGGGAGACGATGAGGGCGTTGCAGCCGCTGGAGGTCAGTTGCTGGATGTCGCTGATTTGTTTGTCGTCTTTGGCTTCCGCGTCCAGCACGGTGAACTTCGTGATCTCCGGGTGGAGGGTGGCTTCGACTTGCATGGTCTTCCAGCCGACCTGGCGCCAGGGGTTGTCGACGGAGGCGTTGGAGAAGCAGACTTCGTAGGGTCCGGGTTTGGCGAACTTCTTGGTGTCGGCCATGGTGGGTTTGAGTGCTTGTTCCCAGGGTTTGTCGGCCGGACCTTGGGGTTTCTCGTCGCGCAGGGCGAGTTGGCGGTCGTATTCGGCCTGGTCGAAGAACTCCGACTTGGCTGTCGCCGGAGCCGAGCTGCCGGGTGGCGTGCTCGCGGGTAAGTCGCTCGAACATCCGGTGAGGATCAGTAAGCCGGCAACGCTGATGGCCGTGCACCCCAGCTTCATGCTTTCTTCCTCCTCCAGTTGACCGACGCGTACGCGACGGCCGCGATGATGATCACGCCCTGCACAGTGGATTCCAGCCCGCCGGCCACGCCGAGCAGGTTGAGCAGCGAGAAAAGCGATTCGAGGGTCAGGGCGCCGGCCATGGCCGCGACGACGGACCCACGCCCGCCGCCGAGCACGACCCCGCCGAGGACGACCGCGGTGATCACCCGGAATTCCAGTCCGTCGCCGACTTGGGCGGAGACTCCGGCGAACCCGCCGAGCAGGATCGCGGCGAGTGCGGCGGACAGGCCGGACAGGACGAACGCGAGGGTGCGTAGTCGTTCGACCCGGCCGCCGCCGAGCCAGACCGCGGTGTCGTTGTCGCCGACCGCGATGAGGGTGCGGCCGGTGGGGCTGCGCATGAACAGCACGGCCAGCGCGATGATCACCGCGAGGACGACCACCGACCAGGGTAGTTGGCCGATGAGGGGGATGCCGTCGATGCCTTGGCGGCCGATGGTGCGGAAGGAGTCGGACAGGGCGCCGCGGGGTGCGCCGCCGGTCCAGAGGAAGACCGCGCCGTCCAGCACGAGCAGCATGCCGAGGGTGACGATGAAGGAGGGGACGAGCAGCCGGGTGGTGATGGTGCCGTTGAGCAGGCCGATGAGAGCGCCGATGCCCAGCATCAACCCGATGACCCAGAGTGTCGCGGTGTCGTTGCCGTCGATCAGCCGGGCGGCGATGACGACTTCGGCGGTGACCAGCGAGCCGACGGAGAGGTCGAATCCGCCGCTGACGATCACGAAGTACTGCCCGATCGCCAGGATCATCAAGGGCGCGGCCCGTTTCAGCAACGCCAGATACCCCGCCGGCTCCTGATAGGACGGCCCGGCGAAGGCCAGCGCGATGAGCAGCAGGGCGAGCACGGCCAGCACGGGTGCTGTGCCGGACGCGAATCTCGGGCGGGTGGCCGTGGTGGTTGTCTCGGTGGTCATCGGGCCCTCCGGGACAGCTGGCTGCGTGCGTAGAGGGCCACGGCGGTGATGAGGACGGCGCCGCGGACGACGTCTTTGAGGAAGGGGGTGACGCCGAGGTCGTCGAAGATGGTGTCCAGGGTGGCCAGGATGAGGACTCCGCCGATGGTTCCGGCCACCCCGCCGCGGCCGCCGGACAGCAGGGTTCCGCCCAGGACCACGGCGGCGATGGATTCGAGGTCGTAGCCGCCGTCGGTGCCGACGTAGGGTGAGCCGGAGCCTAGGCGGCTGGCCAGCAACAGGGCCGCGAGCCCGGCCATGATCGAGCACAGCACGTGTACTTTGACGGTGGTGCGGCTGGTGCGGATGCCGGATAGCCGGGCGACGTCTTGGTCGCCGCCGACGGCGTAGATGTGGTAGCCGCCGCGGGTGCGGGTGAGGTACCACCAGGCGAGACCGGCCAGGGCGAGCATGACCAGCGTGGAGACCGGGATCGGGCCGATCCGGTCGTAGCCCAGGTGCTGGAAGCCGCGTGGTACCGATCCTGCTGGGCCGGTGTAGGTGTTTTCCAGATAGCCGCGGATGATCAGGGCGATGCCGAGGGTGGCGATGAAGGCGTTGACGTTCAGCTGGGTGATGACCAGGCCGTTGACCAGGCCGACCATTGCGGCGAAGCCGAGGGTGAGCAGGATGCCGGGGATGATCATCGCTGGGTCGCCGGCCATGGTCTCGGCCGCGATCAGTGAGCACAGTCCGATCAGGTAGGCCACGGACAGGTCGAGGGAGCCGGTGAGGATGACCATGGTCTGGCCGATGGCGACCAGGCCGAGCACGGTGCCGCGGGTCAGGATGTTGAGGATGCCGCCGTGATCGAGCAGTACCCCGCCCTGAACGCCGACCAGGATGCTCCCGGCGACGAGCAACACGACGAGTGCGACGTAAACGGAGACTGTGGGGCTGATGGTTCGCTGAACGCGTTGTCGCACTTGTCGTTTCGCCATCGTCGCGGTCACGCCGTGCCTCCTGTCGCCAGGGCCATCACGGCTTCCTCGGAGGGTTCGGCGGGCAGTTCACCGGCCAGCCGGCCGTCGTGCATGACCAGCACCCGGTCGCTCATCCCGATCAGTTCCGGCAGCTCACTGGAGATCATCAGGACGGCCACACCCCGGCCAGCCAGCTCACGTAACAGGTCATAGACCGATTTCTTGGCACCGACGTCGATACCGCGGGTCGGCTCGTCGGCCACGAGGATCTTCGGTTGCACCGCAAGCCATTTCGCGAGCACGACCTTTTGCTGGTTGCCGCCGGAGAGATACCGCACCTCCTGCTCGGTGCCCATCGACTTCAGCTGGACCGAACGCAGCAACTGCTCGACATCGATCCGCCTACGGCCGAATGCCGCGTTGCGGACCAGCATCGTGTTGTCCCGCACGGTCTGGCGCAACGCCAGGCCTTGGCCTTTGCGGTCCTCGGTGACATGCGCGATGCCCTGCCGGATCGCGGCCCGCGGCGACCGGATGTGCACCAAGCGACCGTCTACTTCGAACTCGCCGGCGGTCAACGGATCGACTCCGCAAATGGCTCGCGCCACCGCGGAACGCCCGGACCCCTGCAGGCCTGCCAGGCCGACAATCTCACCGGCGTGCAGCTCCAGATTGATCCCCCGCAGGCGATTGTTGCCGCCGTCGCGGATCGCCAGCCGGACCGTGCCCCGCGTCCGGGATCGGTCCGGGAACATCGCGTCCAGCGGACGGCCGACCATCGCACGGACCAACTGGTCGGCCGTGATCTCGTCGGTTTTCGTGGTGGTGACCCGAATTCCGTCCTTCAGTACGGTGATGCGCTGGCTGAGGTCGAACACCTCGCGCAGCCGGTGCGAGACGTACAGCACCGCGATTCCGCTTGTGCGCAGGCGGTCGACCAGGTCGTAGAGCAGTTCGACTTCGTGGTCGGCGAGTGCGGCGGTGGGCTCGTCCATCGCGATCACCCGTGCGTCCATGGACAACGCCTTGACGATTTCCACCACCTGGCGTTGTGCCACGGGTAACCGCCGGACCGGGGTGCGCGGCGTGATCCCGTGTTCCCCCAATCGGTCCAGCAGGTCCGCGGTGTCGGCCTCCATCCGGCGGCGATCCACCTGGCCCCGGCGAACCGGCTCCCGGCCGAGGTACACGTTCTCGGCCACGGTGCGGTCGGCGAGCAGGTTCAGCTCCTGGTGCACGATGGCGATTCCGGCCTTCTGCGCGTCGCGGGGCGAGGCGAACGAGACCGTTTGTCCATTCAGGACGATCTCGCCGGTGTCCGGCCGGTGCACCCCGGCCAGGACCTTCATCAAGGTCGACTTGCCCGCGCCGTTCTCCCCGACAAGGGCGTGGACTTCGCCGGCGTACATGTCGATGTCGACGTTCCCCAGCACCGTGACGCCGAGAAACTGCTTGCTGATCCCGCTCAACCGTGCCGCTGGCGTCATGAGTCACACCCCAGTCCCCGACGACTGCGTTCTCTGAAGCCCAGGTGAATCCGGTGACCGTGCGCTCGCCCACAGTCATGATCGGGGACTTTACGGAGGACTTACGTAACCGTCAAACAAAAGTAATGCCGACTTCGGCAAAACTTGGCAAAGTCCCTCGAACGTCGCACGCGACTAGGCCAATCGAGGCCCCCTGGTTACTGCAAAATCGATTTGGCAGGTAACGTTGCCCCGGATAACAGTGTTGGCCGGCAGGGGGCGGCGCGTGGAGTTTCAGTTGCTGGGCCCGGTACGGGCATGGAACGACGGCCACCCCATCGATCTGGGTGTGCGCAAGCAGCGGTTTGTCTTCGCGATGATGCTGCTGGACGCCAACAAGCTTGTGCCCGCCGAGCGGCTGGTCGACCTGACCTGGCCGGAAGGGGCGCCACGCAGCGCCCGCGGAGTGATCCACACCCACATCAGCCGGTTGCGCTCGGTGCTCGGGGCGGCCGAGGCCGAGCACCACGGGGTGGCCCTGATCAGCAACGGGCCGGGTTACCTGCTGCGCTGCGATCCGAAGCGGATCGACGTCAACCGGTTCCTCGAACTGTGCGTCGAGGCCCGGGGGATGAGCGACGACGAGGCCCGGATCAGGGTGCTCGACGAGGCCCTGGCGTTGTGGAACGGCCCGGCGCTCGCGTCCGTCGCTCCGGAGGAGACCCGTGCCCGGCTGAGCCGTCATCTCGACGAGGCGCGGCTGCTGGCGTTGGAGGAGCGGTTCGACGCCCATCTGAGGCTCGGACGGCACGCCGAGATCATCCACGAGCTGACCGAACTCGAGGCGGAACACCCGTACCGCCAGCAACTGGCTGCCCAGCTGATGCTCGCACTGCACCGCAGCGACCGTGGGCCCGAGGCGCTGGCCGTGTACCAGAAGCTCTACCAGCGGCTGGACGACGAACTGGGCATCGAGCCGTCGCCCGCGTTGCGGCAGTTGCAGATCCAGGTCCTGCGGGACGACCCCGTGCTGACCCTGGATGTCCGGCCGGCCAAACCCGGCCCACGCCAGCTGCCGCCGGACGTCGATCACTACACGGGCAGGCAGAACGACATCGACGAGATCTGCTCGTTGCTGACCCGCCAGCAGTCCGACGACGTGCTGCCGGTCGTGGCGATCACGGGCAAACCTGGCCTGGGCAAGACGGCGCTCGCGGTCCGTGCCGGTCGCCGGCTCGCCGCGCGGTTCCCGGACGGGCAGCTGTTCATCGACCTGCACGGTAACGGATCGCGGCCGCGTGACCCCAGCGAGGTCCTGGCCCGGTTCCTGCGTGATCTCGGTGTCGCGGGCGCCGACGTTCCGTCCACAATGGAAGAACGGATCGGCCTGCTGCGGGACCGCACCGCCGGTCGCAAGATCCTGCTGGTGCTGGACAACGCCGCAACCGAGCAACAGGTCCGCTCGCTGATCCCGGGCGATTCGGGATGTGCGGTGCTGATCACCAGCCGGCGCCGGCTGGCCGGGCTGGACATGCGCAAGCTCGTCGACCTGGACGTCCTGGCCGCGCACGAGGCGCTTGTCCTGCTGGGCGACCTCGTCGGCGACGACCGGCTGGCAGAGGCGGAGGCGAGTGCCCAGCGGATAGTCGAACTCTGTGGCGGTCTGCCGCTCGCGTTACGCATTGTCGGCACCAAACTCAGGTCACGGCCGCACCAGACCGTCGCCGCACTGGCCGAACGCCTGGAGGACGAACGGACCCGGCTGGACGAACTCGTCGGCGGGGACCGGGAGATCCGGGCGAGTTTCCTGCTCAGCTACGACACCCTCGACGCTGAACACCAGCGCGCGTTCCGGCTGCTGGCGCTGATGCCGGACAACGGGCTGCCGATGTGGGGCGCCGCGGCCGTGCTCGGCGTCGACCTGCGAACCGCCGAACGGCTGGTGGAAAACCTCGTCGACGCCAACCTGCTTGAAGGCGTGCCGGGACGTTACCGCTTCCACGACCTGATCCGGTTGTACGCACAGGAAAAACTCGAGCCCGACCCCGAGCGCGATACCGCCCGGACACGGATGGTAAACGCGTACCTGTACCTGGGCAAAATCGCCGACGCCCGGCTCGAATTCGGTGGCCTGCACCAGTTCGACACGCCGGCGTTCCCGCTCGACGCCCCGGCCGTGCTGTCCTATGTGGAAAGCGATCCGGCCGGCTGGCTGGATGAGGAGTATCCGGGAATCCTGGAAGCGATCGAGCGCGCCGCGACCTCCGGGCAGGACGAACTGACCTGCCACCTGTCGGCCACCCTGGCCGCATTCCTGGAGCTGCGCGGGCAATGGGCGGATCTCACCCGGATCGCCTCCTTGAGCCTGGCCGCGGCCGGTCGGATGTCCAGTCCTTATTGGACGGCGTACGCGTTGTTCGCGATCGGCCTGGCGGCACGGGAGATCCGGGACTTCGAGCAGGCGGAGAACTCGTTCCGGGCCGGGCTGAAGATCCTGCCGGAAGCGGGAGATCCACTGCTCGAGGTCGTCACACTGCTGTCAGTCGGTGTGGGCAAACGGCTTCAGGGCCGATGGGTCGAGGCCGACGGGTACTTCACCGGGTGCCTGTCGGTGCTGGAGGCGTTGGACGCACCGCGGTGGCGTGCGTACACCCTGCGTGAGTCCGGTGTGCTCGACCGGTATCGCGGGCAATGGGAACGTGCGGAGAAAAGCCTGCGCACAGCGGTGAGCACGTTCGAGAACCTGGGAGATTCCCGCTGGATCGGGGCATCCCTGCGGGAGCTGGGCATCATCCGGCGCGAGGTCGGCGATCTCGACGGTTCGCTGGAATTGCTGACCCGCAGCCGGGACGCCCTGCGCACAGCCGGTGACCTGCGCCGGGAAGGTGCGGCCTGGCGATGTCTCGCTGACACACATAGTGAGAAGGGGTCACTCGACGAAGCCCGGTACTGCGCCGAACGCAGCCGTGACCTGTTGGCACAGACCCTCGACGCGCATGGCGCGGCCTGTACCGACGTGTGCCTGGCCGACATTCTGCTCGAATCGGGCGACCTGCCTGCTGCTCGCGTGTGCCTGGACAAGGCAATGGCCGCGCTGGTGTCGTCGGGGGACCCACGGTGGCACGCGAAAAGCCTGGTCAGCCATGGGCGGCTGCTGCGGGCCACCGGCGACCAGGCAGCCGCGGAGGCCGCCTGGTCGGAGGCGTTACAGATCTTCGCCGAGCTCGGTGCCCACCAGGCCCGGCAGGTTCGTACGCTGCTGCAGCCCTAACGCCGGACATCCCCAGGGCCCGGCGGCTGTCGGTAGTACTGCTGCGGCTGGTAGTACTGCTGCTGCGGCGGATACTGCTGTTGTTGGGGCGGGGAGAAGAACGGTTGCATCGGGGCCTGCGCGGGCGGCCACACGTCCTGCGATTGCCGGGATGCCTTGCGGTTGCGGATACCGATGCGCAGGTTCTGCGCACCGATCACGATGATCACCGCACCGATCGCCATCCCCATGATCGTCCCGACCTTGGCGGAGGTCCTGCTCTCCTCCAGCGTGCTCTCGATGACCTTGCCGTACCGGGTCTTGGAGACGCAGACGTCGCCCTGCCGCATCGTCTCGCCGCCGCACTCGACCTGATCACTGGTGAACTTGATGACCGCGCCGGCGATCATCAGGACACCGAACACCATCGCGACGCTGGAGAAGATGATTCGCTTCACTACCCATCCCCGAACTTTCCGGACAACGCCCGGAGCATGGCACGGGGGTCTTTCAGTTTTCTTCCAACGCGGCTCGGATAGCGGCGTCCACGTGCAACCGGGTGGTCGGGAAGACCGGCAGCGAGCTGTCCCCGGCGCTGATCAGCAGCTCGATCTCGGTGCACCCCAGGATGACGCCCTGCGCGCCGGCCGTGGCCAGCCGCTTGATCACACCCTGGTAGACCTGCCGTGACTGGGCGCTGATGGTGCCCTGGACCAGTTCCTCGAAGATCACACGGTGCACTTCCGCACGGTCGTCCCGCTCCGGGACGATCACCTCGAACCCGTGCTGCGCAAGGCGATCACGGTAATAGTCCTGCTCCATGGTGTACGCCGTGCCCAGCAGCCCGACCTTCGTCAGGCCTGCCTGGACAATCGCCTCCGCGGTCGTGTCGGCCAGGTGCAGCAACGGGATGCCGACCGCGGCCTGAACCTCGTCGGCGACCTTGTGCATGGTGTTCGAACAGATCAGCAGCAGATCCGCGCCCGCGGCCTGGACACTGCGACCGGCGTCGCCGAGCACCTTCGCCGCGTCGGCCCACCTGTCCTCGATCTGCATGACCTCGATGTCGGCGAAGTCGATCGAGTACAGCACGATCCGCGCGGACCGGTACTCACCCAGCCGGTCGCGTACCCCCTCGTTCAGCAGCCGGTAGTACTCCGCGCTGCTGACCCAGCTCATGCCGCCGAGCAATCCGATCGTCTTCACGACATCTCCGAGCGCAGTGTGATCAGGGTGATCTCGCTCGGGGCGAAGATCCGGAACGGCGGGCCCCAGAAGCCGCTGCCACGCGTGGTGTAGAGCTGTGTGCGGTCGCCGTGGCTGGTCAGGCCGTGCACGGAAGGCTGGTCGAGGCGGACCAGGTAGTGGAACGGCCAGATCTGCCCGCCGTGGGTGTGCCCGGAGATCTGCAGGTCGACCTGGCCGATGGCCTGCCGGATCTGCTTGGGCTGGTGGGCCAGCAGCACGACCGGCAGATCGGTGTCCACGCCGGACAGTGCCTGGCCCAGGTCGGCGCCGTGGCCTTCGATGCCCGAGGCCTCGGCGATCGCGTCGTCCACGCCCGCGAGCACGAGCCTGGCGCCGCCGCGCTGGACGACGATGTGCCTGTTGTGCAACGGTTCCCAGCCGAGGCCGGCCATGTGGTCGAGCCACCCCTGGGCTTGGCTGAAGTACTCGTGGTTGCCGGTCACGTACACCTTGGCCAGTCCGGCTTGGACTGTCCCCAGTGGAGCGGCCTGGTCCTTGCGGCGTTCGGCCGTACCGTCGGCGATGTCGCCCGCGTGGCAGACGATGTCCGCCGACAGCGAGTTGACCGCGTCGGCCAGCCGTGCGGACCACCGGGCCCGGTCGAGCGGGCCGTAGTGCGTGTCGGAGACGACGACCAGGCGGGTGCCGTCCAGATCCTTGCCCAGCCGGGCGATGGTGACGTCCACACGCTTGACCCGGGGTGTCCGCATGGCCTCGGTGTAACCCCAGGTCAGCAGGCCCACGGCGGCGAGCAGGACGAAGCCGGCGGTGAGCCGGGCCCGCAGCGGATCGTCCACCCCGGACAAGGCGAGGCCGAGCACCTGGCCGATCACCGACCAGACCAGCAGCACCCAGATCACGCCCAGGGTGGTGTCGCCGATCTTCGCGGCCCAGTCCCGCCCGTCGCGCCGGTGCCCCAGGTACATCGACAGCGGGAAGCCCACGAGCGCTGCCGCGAACACGACCGTGCCGGTCACGAACACGGCCGCCGGCCAGTCCGCGCCGGACCCCAGCAGGGTCCACCACGGCACCCCGAACATGACCAGCAGGATCGCGGTCAGTATCAGCGACCTGACAAGGATTCTCACCACACAAAGGATATCCGACACGGCATTTCGGCCGTCCCGGCGCGGCCGCGCGGCAGGCACGCTGCCGGGATGACAGACGAGACCAACCAGCGAGTCCGGATGCCGGGCCGGCTCAAGCTGGTGCTGGGCATCCTGATCTTCCAGATCCTGGCCAACGCCTTTGTCGGATTCCTCGTTCTGGAGGACCTCAGTGACCGCGCGAGCCACGGCCAGAGTGTGAGCGGTGCCGGCCTGGCGTACTTCGCCGGCTACCTGTCGGTCGCGGTGGCCGTGCTGCTGGTGGTCTGCGTCGTGCTGACCTTCCGGCGGATGTCGTGGGTGCGGCCTGCCGTGATCACGGTCCAGGTCGTGAACATCGTCAGCGGGGTGATCGCCCTGCTCAGCAGCGGCGCGATCGCCGCAGCGACCGGCATCTTCCTCGCGGCGGCGATCATCGCGAATATGTCGCGTGACGACGTACGCGATTGGTATGTGCGCTGACACCGATTTGTTGCACAGTCGAGTCCGGGCAGAGGTGGACATTCAGCCTGCCCGGTCTGTGCGGTTTGCCTAGAGTGACCCCCGTGCGCACGCCGAATGCGACTGGTCTAGTGTTCCCTCGCCATTGTGACCCAGGAAGACGGTCGTGGCACCGATAGAGGGGAACTTCCGGAAAATGTCCACTGATCTACCTGCTCCGCCCCAGGCTTCCGAGCCACAGCCGGCAAAGAAGAAGGGCCTGCCCAAGTGGCTGGTCGGCATCATCGCGGTGATCGTCGTCGGTGGTGGCGTCTACGCGTTCAACTACTTCTCCAGCGATGTCGCGCAGGCCAAGGCGGGGGACTGCGCGAAGGTGACCGGCACGCAGAGCAAGCCCGAGTACGCGTCGGTCGCGTGCAACTCCGCTGACGCGAATGTCATCGTCGGCAAGGCACTGTCGAGCACCACGGAGAGCTGCGGCTCCGAGACCTACCTCGAGTTCACGCAGACGGCTCGGCGGGGCCCGGACACGAAGCTGTGCCTGGTTCCCAAGTTCGAGGAAGGTCAGTGCTACAAGATGGACGCCGGCGACTCGGTGGCCATCACCAAGCAGGCCTGCGGCGCCGACAACATCAAGATCACCAAGGTGATCACGGGCAAGGCCGACGAGGCCCAGTGTGGCGAAGGCACCAAGGGCCTGCCGATCCCGGAGCCGGCGACCACGTACTGCCTGGCGCCCGGAGCCTGATCCCGGCGCTGAACAACCCGCAGCCCTCGTGCGCGGCCGGACCCCGACATCGGCCGCTCACGAGGGCTGTTTTTTCAGGTACAGCACCGCGGGCCCGCTGAACGGGGCCTGGAAATCGGTCGAGGAGTCGGCGCGCACGCCGGTGACCGTGACGATCCGGCCGGTGCCCGGGTTCAGCCATTGCCCGTAATACGTTGCTCCGTTCAGTCCAATGGTGAAATCCTTGCCGGGGCTGAAAACCAGGTACTCCTCGGAATTGGCCAGGCAATAACCGGTCGAGCACAAATCCGGCCGAGGCCTGGCGGTCGCCAGATCCATCAGGGACGCGTACCGGCGGACGTATCCAAGGTTGTCGCGAATTGACATTGCGTTCGGATCGTTCATGCTTCCGCCGATGCCGTACGCGCCGTCGTAGGCGTCCATGTAAATCGGATTCTCGCCCTGGGTGAAAGATTTCCACGGCCACGAACTGTCACCGCACAGTCCGCACAGGTGATCTGTGTCCGACAGGATCACTTTGGCGCCGGTGGCCAGTGGCGGATTGTTCACGTCGCCGTTGGGCGAGATCCAGTCGGCGGGGGAGTTGTACAGGTCGGCGTTCTCGCCCGGGTAGTTCGAGGTCATCCCGACCGGATGGACCTTGCCGCGGGACGCCTCGTAGGCCTTGATGAACTCGATCATGTGGTACTGCCACGGCGCCGAGTCGGCCGGGCCCTCGTTGCTGATCTCGTAGAGGATGTTGTCCAGGTCGCCGACGGTGTCGATCACCTTGCGGACGTAGGCCTCCTGGCGCGCGGTGATCTCCGGGGACGCCAGCGTCTGCGTCTCCTCGCCGCTGGCGTTGCCGTTCAGGTCACCGTCCACACCGTTGATGTTGTTGGCGCGGTTGAACGGGTGACCCTGCCACGGATTGTTGTCGCAGAGTTCACCTTTGCACGCCTCGATGCTCCAGCCGTCGAACAGCATCACCGAGACGTACATCCCGCGGTCGCCCGCGGCCATGATCCGCTCCCGCATCCGGTCGAAATAGGACTGGTCGAACCGGTCGAGGTCGAACCTCGGCTTGCCGTCCAGCGCGAGCCGCGAACCGGCCCGCAGGTACGGGCTGGGCAGGCTGTAGTAGTCGTCCCTGGTGATCTCGTTGGACCAGCGGGACTGCTCCCACACCCACAGCCGGAAGAAGTTGTGGTTGTGGCGCTGCAGGAAGTCCAGGTACGCCGGGTAGTCGAACACCGGCGGCGGGTCGCCGTAGCCGGTGTCCTGGAAGTTCTGCCAGGTGTGCGACCCGGTCAGCAGCACAGGCCTGCCGTCCGGAGTCGCGAAGTACCGGCTGTTCGCGCTACTGACCCGCAACGGTCCGGTGGCGACGGAAGTCGTGGCAGGAGTCGGCTGAACGGTCGGGGCCTCGCCCACGATGGTCACCTCGATCAGGATCAGGCACAGCAGCAGCGGGACGAACCGGACCATGATCTGCAGAACCTAGTGATCATGAGGTCATGTCCGGGTGAGGACAGACCTCATGATCAATCGTGGGATGTCTGGCGGCCCAGCGCGCTGGCCAGCTGGCTCTTGGTCATCTTGGAGCGGCCCTTGATGTTGCGCTTCTTGGCCTCGTTGTACAGCTGGTCGCGCGTGGGACCCTTCGGGCCCTTGGTCCCGGACCGCTGGCCGCCCCGGCGCTGGGGTGACATGTCCTGAGTGGACGTCCGGCTGGCCTCCCGGGACTCACCGGACTGCGCGCGGTTCTTGTTGACCGTCCGCGCGGCGATCTCCTTGGCCCGTTTGGTGCCGGCGCCGCGGTCGCGGGCCGAGTCCTTGATGTGCTCGTACTGCCGTTCTCGCTTGTTGCTCCAACTCTGGGGCATCACGCACCTCCTGAGGAGGGGATACCCCCGCGGGAGAGGCCATAACTCGTGTGATTTTCCGGCCCGATGGGGTAATTATTGATTGTCGAAGGAGACGGCCATGGAACGAGGTTCGTCGTGACCGCGCACGCCAGGAGCTTCGCGCGCCTCTGCCGCGAGCGTCTGGTCGCGCAGGGAATGACTGAGCAGGAGGCCGCGGAGGCCTGCGAGGAGCAGCAGACCCCGGCCGCCCAGGAGCAGGGGCAGGACCAGGAGCAGGTCAAACCAAGCTAGCAAGGCCCGCGAGTGGCGGGGCTTGCCACTCGCGGGGTTGCCGGGAGGTCAGCCGCCGAGCACCTCCTGCTGGGAAAGTTCGTCGTAGGCTTCGGCGAACTCGGCGGCGGCCATCGCACGCAGCCGGGGCGCGGCGGCCGGGTCGGCGAACGAACGCTGCAGCATCCAGATTCCGTTGCCCACGTCCGTGCCCGCGGCGTTGAGCCAGTCCAAGTCGAGTCGTTGCAGGGTGTTCTTCTGCGGGTCCGCGACGCCCGCGGCGCCGAGCTTCATGACCGACTTGTCGCTGAGACGGGCGGCCGTGGTGAACGCGCCCATCGCCTCGGCTTCGAGTTTGGCGCGCTGGGCCGGATCCCGGGTGAACTCGGCCTGGCCGAGCAGGCTGAGCCCGCTGACGATCTCCTCCCCGACGCGGCCCCTGATGTCCTCACGGATCACCGGATCGTGCGACCAGTCGAACGCCGGCCCGCACATCCAGCACTCGAAGTACTTCTCCCAGGGCCACTTGACCTGGATGTCGATGCAGTAGATCTTCAGCTGGCCGTTGCTCCAGATCGGCCAGCACAGCTTGCCGTGGTAGGGCGAGGCGGACGCCTGGCCGCTGCCCACCACGGTCAATGTCAGCAGGGCGGCCAGCAGCAGGGCGGCCCGGCGTAAGAAGTTCGGCATACCGGATTTCGTACGCCGCCTGTGTTGTGGGTTTGTTGTGGCTGGGTTGTCGCGTCTCAGCCGACGTGGACGCGGGGACGGCGGAGGAGGTCGGGTTCGCTGGCACGGAGGATCTCGCGGACCACCGGGGGTGTGTCGCCCTGGCCGAGGATGAGGTAGCGGAACAGGTGGCCGAGCGGGCTGCCCTCGGACCATTCGAAGTAGCAGTGCGGCAGGACGCCGGTGGCGTCGCGCAGGGCCAGCAGGATTGCGGCGATGGCGTTGGGCACCGCGGTGCTCTGCACGCGCAGGACTCGGTGGCCGTCGATGTCGACGCCGCGTACTTGCAGGACGCCGCTGAACTCCGAGGGGTCGGTGACCTCGATCTCGAGGAACAGGATGTCGGCGGCGCCCGGCACCGGGTTCATGCCGCGCTGTTCACGTTCCTTGGCCAGGTACTCCGCGTCGTCGCCGGCCTGTTTCTTGTTGGCGATGATGTCGAGCTGGCCGTTGTGGGCCAGGGAGTCGGTGATGAACCGGCGGGCCGGCTCGTCGAACTCGATGCTGTCGGCGCGCAGCTCGGTCGTGCGCGTCACCCGGGAGATCAGCGAGACGATCACGATCCCGGCGATGAACGCCGCCGAGATGGCGATCCCGTCCGGCTTCTCGATCACGTTCTCCACCAGCGCGTACAGCAGCACCAGGGTCAGCAGGGTGAAGCCGGCGATCGCCCAGCGCTGCCGGGCGCGGATCGCCGAGACGGTCACCGCGAACGAGCCGGACACCATCATCGCCAGGATCCCGGTGGCATACGCCCCGGCCTGCGCGTTCACGTCCGCCCCGAACAGCACTGTGATGAAGATGCTGATCACGGTGTAGACGATCACCACCGGCCGCACGGCCCGGCCCCATTCGGGCGCCATTCCGTAGGACGGCAGATACCGCGGCACGATGTTGATCAGCCCGGCCATCGCCGACGCACCGGCGAACCACAGGATCAGGATGCTGCTGATGTCGTACGCGGTTCCGAAGACCTCGCCCAGCTGTTCGTGGGCCAGATAGGCCAGCGCACGGCCGTTGGCCTCGCCGCCCGGCTGGAACTTCTCGGCCGGGATCAGCACAGTGGTGATGAAGCTCGTCGCGATCAGGTACACCGACATGATCAACGCGGCCACGGTCAGCAGCTTGCGGGTGTTGCGGACCCGCGACCGCATCTGCTCTTCGGGCGTGGAACCCTTCGCCGCCACCAGGGGCATCATGCTCACACCGGTCTCGAAGCCGGACAGGCCGAGCACGAGCATCGGGAACGCCAGCACGGCCGGCCCGACGATGTCGCCGAACCCGCTGCCACCCTCGGTCAGCCGGTCCACCCAGCGCGACATCAGTTCGGGGTGGCCGAACACGTCGGCCAGGCCCACTCCGACGATCACCGCGTTGAGCGCCAGGAAGATCGCGACCAACGGGATCGCCACGCCGACGGCCTCACTGAAGCCGAGCAGGAACACCCCGCCCAGGATGAGCAGCAGCACCGCGGTGACGATGACCGCCTTGCCGTGCAGGAAATCCGGCGCGATCGGGTTCTCCAGCAGGTGCACGGTGGCGTCCGCGGAGGACAGTGTGATCGTCACGATCCATGACGTGGCCACGAAACCGAGCAGGGCGAGCACGAAGATCTTGCCCCGCCAGAACGGCAGCAGATCCTCCAGCATCGCCACCGAGCCCTGTCCGTGCGGGCTTTCCCTGGCCACACGGCGGTACATCGGCAGCATGCCCAGCAGGGTGAGCGCCACGATCAGCAATGTGGCCAAGGGGGAGAGCGCGCCCGCGGCGAGTGCCGCGATAGCGGGCAAATAGGACAGTGTGGAGAAATAGTCCACACCGGTCAGGCACATGACTTTCCACCACGCCTGCGGTGTGGCGTGCTCGTCGGCGCTCTCCGGGCCGACCGGGGCGACCCGATGCTGCAGCAGCCAGCGGCCAAGCCCGTTACCAGGCGGTTTCTGGGCCTGTGGGCTCTGCACACTGGCTGGAACGGCCAGCTCGGGTTCGCTGCTCATCGGTTTCTCCCCTGGTCTCGCCCAGCCCGGCGAGCGTAAGAATGCCTGGTGTCCGCCCTGGTGCGGCCACCGGGTGGAGAGTCAGTCCCAGGCACGTTCGACGGCGTGCAGCGCGTCCGTGACGGTCATGCCAAGTGCCTTGGCCGACAGGACGAATTCGGCTGCGGCGCGGTCGAGCACAGCGGCCGAATCGGTTTCCTGAGTGGGGATCGCGGCGACAACCGTGCCTGCTCGCCGCGCGGTCTGCAGGACGCCCGCGGCTTCAAGCTCGCGGTAGACGCGGGCGACTGTCCCGGTGGAGAGGCCGAGGTCGCGGGCGAGCTGCCGGATCGACGGCAACTGGGCGCCGACGGGCAGGGCGCCGAGCTGAATCAGCCGGACGAACTGGTCCTTGATCTGCCGCCATGGCGGGATTCCGCTGTCCGGATCGACGACGATCCGGTTCACGTCGCGGACTGTGCGTACCGCATTTTGCTGCCAGGATTGGCCACCCAGTACCAACCGGCCAGCCCGATGACCCCCAGGAGTACCCCGAAGCCGCTGCCGAAGGGCGCCGACGCGAGCCAGGACGGCGGTGGTTCCGGCGCGTGTGTTTCGTTCAGGAATGTGAGCCGGTCGTGGGCCAAGGCCGCCGCGGAAGCCATCCAGGCGATGCCGATACCGGCCCCGACCCGCGCACTGCGGGTCCTCAGCACGGCGTCGACCTGCGGATCCTGGACCGACGTACGGCTGACCGCGAACCCGATGATGCCCAGGACCTCGACCAGTCCCAGCACGACCATCACGATCACGGTCCACCCGACCGGGTGGCCGAACTCGGCACGGGCCTGGTCGGACAAGGCGGCGGACGTGCTGACCCGGTCGGCCCACGGCTGCGCCACCAGTCCGGCCACCGCGAGCCCGATGGCCAGCAGACCGAGCAGGACCAGTGCGACGACCGCCCACCGCTGGACCAGATCACTCCACTTGCGCGGTGTCAGCCCGGCGACCCGCAGGCCACGCGTCGGCCGGAACGAGCCGATCGCTTCTGCCACAAGCAATGCGGCGATCGCCGCGACGAAGACGTGCGGCCGCCATCCAGTCGGCAGGACCAGGGGCGCGAGCAGGAACAGCGGTGGGTAGAGCACCCGCCGGTTGCGTAGATAACGCACGGCCAGTGCCACCTGCTCTTCGCTCGCGTCACGAACTCCCCAGTGTTTGAGGAAACGCCGCCCTGTGGACGTTGTCGGCCACAGCAGCACAAGCATCACAGCGCCGACGAACGCGTACGAACCTGCTGTTACCCAGTCCATGCCAACTTTGTACCACACGCTTGATACAAACTGTGGTCGATACTACGTCAACAGTTGTTCCTGTCAGTGACGAAAACACCCGAAGAAGGCCCCGATCGGAGGATGGGACGGCGACTACCCTGGCCAGAGTGAGCGACAAGCCAGTCAAGATTCCCGGTCCGGACCACCCGATCACGGTCACTGCCACACAGGGGCGTGTGGTGGTCAAGCTCGACGGCAAGGTCATCGCCGACTCGAGTGACGCGTTGACGTTGCAGGAGTCCACTTATCCGGCGGTGCAGTACATCCCGCGCAAGGACGTCGACTTCACCCTGCTGGAGCGCACGGACATGCAGACGTACTGCCCGTTCAAGGGCGACGCGGCGTACTACAGCATCCCGAGCGGCGGCGAGCGGTCGGCGAACTCGGTGTGGACGTACGAGTCGCCGCACGACGCGGTCGCCGAGATCAAGGACCACGTCGCCTTCTACCCCAACCGCGTGGACTCGATCGAGATCGTCTAATGACTGTCCTGGCCCTGGTCCTCCTGGTGGTCTTCCTGTTCGGAGGGTTCGCGCTCCGGGTGATCGTCCACAGGCGGGCGACCGGGTCGTCCGGGGTCAACAGTGTGCTGCGGGGTGAGCCCGGAACACCCGAGTGGTGGGCCGGGGTGACGCTCGCGGTGGCGACGTTGACCTGCATCGCCGGTCCGATCGTGCAGTTGGCTGGGCTCGACCCGGTCAGTGCACTGGTGGCCCCGGCGATTCAGGTCATCGGTGGTGTCCTTGCCGTACTGGGCTTTGCGGGCACAGTCGTTGCCCAGCAAGTGATGGGCCGCTCGTGGCGGCTCGGCGTGAACCCGGATGAGACGACGGTGCTCGTCACCGGCGGGCTGTTCGCGCTGATGCGTAACCCGGTTTTCAGTACCACGGTCATCTGCTTCGCCGGATTGACGTTGCTGGTGCCCAACATTGTCGCGCTCGCCGGTTTCGCGCTGCAGCTGATCGCGGTCGAGTTGCAGGTCCGGGTCGTCGAAGAGCCTTACCTGCGCAGGGTTCACGGCGATGCCTATGTGGGCTACGGCAGTCGGGTCGGCCGGTTTGTGCCGGGCGTCGGCCGGTTGGTTAACCAGTCGTCGTAGATCCGGCTGATCCCTAGACTCGGCGGTATGAACGAGTGGGCGCGTGGGGTCAAGAGGGTTGCCGTGCTGACCGGTGCCGGGATCTCGACGGACTCCGGCATCCCGGACTTCCGTGGCCCGGATGGCTTGTGGACCAAGGATCCCAGCCTGGCCGAGGCATTCACCTACGACCGGTTCATGACCGACGGTGAAGTCCGCAAGCGGTTCTGGTCGACCTACAGCGGGCACACGGCCTGGGTCGCTGAGCCGAACCCGGCGCACCGGGCGCTCGCGGAGCTGGATCAGTCGGGTGTGGCGTTGCGTGTCCTGACCCAGAACATCGACGGCCTGCACCAGCGCGCCGGGCTTGCCGACCGGAAAGTGCTGGAGCTGCACGGTTCCATGCACAAGGCGGCCTGCACGAAGTGCGAAGCGACCGTGACGAGCGCCGATGTCATAGCCAGGGTGCGGGCCGGCGAACCCGACCCGCCGTGCGCGCAGTGCGGTGGCGTGCTGAAGCTCGGCATCGTCCTCTTTGGTGAGTACCTGGACGGCGACGTGCTCGGCCAGGCCGAGAAGATCGCTGCGGCGAGCCAGTTGTTCCTGGCGATCGGCAGTTCGCTCGAGGTCGAACCCGCGGCGTCGATGTGCGCGGTCGCCGTGGCCGCGGGTGCCAGCCTGGTGATCATCAATCGCGATCCGACGCCTTATGACCGAATCGCGACCGAGGTGATCCGGGAGCCGATCGGCACGGCCGTGCCCAAGGTCTGCGCCGAGATCATGGCTGGTTCATCTGGATGAGCGCGTGTGCGCCGGTCACGCGCTCGGCCGGGTCGACTTCGGCGCCGACGAGCACTTCGGACTTGAGTATCCGCAGTGCCACAACTGGCCCCGCGAGATAGGAAACGGCGTCCTGGAAGGAAGTTCCGGGCTCCCAGTAGCAGTCGCCGACCAGCCGCCGGTAGTTGAGATCGCCCTTGAAGATCGTCAGCCCATGGCCGAGATCCAGGTCTTCCGGCATGTCCCGGAAGGACAGTGGAGCACAGTGGAAGGGGTGGGTGCGCAAGCGCATCCGCCCTTCCGCGGCGGCCTTGTGCAGCCGGTCTCCCGCGCCGCCAGGGAGATCGCGCAGCCGGCGTAGGCATTCGCCGACGTCCGTGTGCGTGGCATCGGAGACGAAGTACGGGTACGGCTTGGTGTGCAGCAGGATCTCGCTGGCCCGGCCGGATGTCAGCAGGTGGTCGGCGAAAATCAAGTCGGACAACAGTTCCCGGCCCGCGTTGTCCAGGACGAACGTCACCGGCACGGGACCGTGCGCGTCGAAGAACTCCCGGACATGAGCGCTGTCGTCGGCGACGAGTTGATCGTGGACGTCTGTCGACCCGGCTATCAGCTGGAATCCAAGGTCGGCGCGGTTTCCGTACAGCGACGCCAGCAAAGCCGTGTCGAAGTCCAAGTCCTCGCGGAGCCAGCCGTAGTCCTCGGCGAGGCTGGGGGAGAGCAGTTCGGCGGTCTTGAACGGCGCGAACGGGTCGACCCCGGTGTCGAAGTAGCCCACGGCACCGAGCAATCGCCGGTAGAAGTAGCTTTCGGCCCACAGGAAAGGCGCCTTCGACCAGGGTGTGCCGATGTACCCGCGGTCCCAGGCGAGCCAGCGGTCACGGTCGAAAGCATCGTCGGCCAGCGTGATCACGCCGTCATGCGTCTCGGCGACGAGCGCCTCCAGCGCCGTACGTTCCGCAGGCCCGTACGGGTGCGCGTCGAACAGTCGCCGGATCATCTCCGGGTGCCGCTCGTGGAACACCTGGTGGGCGAAGGCACTTTCAAGAGTCACAACGGATGCACGCACAGGACCGAGCGTAGACAAGGCGTTGGTGTGGCCGGGGTCACATCAGTTTGCCGGTGAGTATCCCGCGTATGCCTGGTCGAAACGAGCACAACCCTTTGAGCGAGGAGAACCGCCATGATCACCAACCTGGTGCACCAGTCCGTCGACGGCTTCATCTGCGGCCCGAACGGTGAGTTCGACTGGCCGGTCTTCGGCGCCGAGATGTCCGCGTACGCCAACGAGGCCAGCGAGAAGGCCACGCACTTCCTCTACGGCCGTGGCGTCTGGGAGCTGATGTCGGGCTACTGGCCGACGGCCGACGAGGTCTCGACGCACCCCCACGACGTGCGGTTCGCCAAACTGTGGCGGGAGAAATCGAAAATCGTCGTCTCGACGACTGTTGCGAAAGCCGAATGGAACACCCAGGTGGTCACTGATGTGGACGAACTGGCCGCGATCCCGGGCGACAAGATCATGTTCGGCGGGTCGGGCCTGGCCGCGAGCCTCACCGCGCGCCGCATGATCGACGAGTACCTGGTCTTCGTGCATCCGGTCGTGCTGGGCGGCGGGAAACCGAACTTCAAGGACCCGGCCGCGCGCATCGACTTGGATCTCGCCGAGACGCGGTTGCTGGACGAGAAGGTCGTGCTGCTTCGCTACCAGCGCTGAGGAATTCGGCGGATACTGGCGTTCATGGACGAGAACGAGCGTACCGAGCGGTTCACCGACGAAGAGTTGGCGTTTCTGCGGTTCGCGCAGTTCGGCGAGCTCCCGCCCCGTGTCCACCCGAGCGAGATGATCGAGACCGTCGATACGGTCGAATGGGACCTGCCCAAGATCCACCGGCCGTACGACCTCGGCCCCGAAGGCCCGCTCAACGCGCACTGACCACCCCTTCAGCTGCGTGATCGCTGACGCCAGGTGAAGATGAAGAAGTCCTCATCTTCATCTCACCCGGCCGTCACGGCCGGTCGGCAGGGTGGAACGCGTGGTCCGGATCAAGCGCGTCGCGGCGATGGGCTGGCTCGTGCTGCTGATGCTGTCGCACGTGTGGGGTTACGACTTCGATCCCGGGTCGAACGTGGTGGACGTGTACGTGCGGACCCTGCGCCGCAAGATCGGCGCGGAGCACATCGAGACCGTGCGCGGAATGGGCTATCGGCTGGGGTAGGCCGCTATTCACCCCTATTCCTCGACGGATTTATACAAGCGATTGACACGCTCGTTCAAGGCGGTCATGATTCTCTCATGACAACTTACACAAGCGTCCTAGCCGCTCCCGCCTTCGACTCCCGGTTCGAATCCGCCCTCCGCAACGTCCTTCCTTTCCTGGACGCTGACGTGGCACTCACCCCGGAGGTCGGTCTCCGTGATCTGGGACTGGACTCGATGGGCATGGTCGAACTGCTCGCGGAGCTGGAAAGCGGCTACGACGTGCGGTTCCGTGACGAGGCGCTGACCATGGCGACCTTCTCGACGCCGGGTGTGCTGTGGGGCGTGCTGTCCTCGATGCTCGTCGTTCTGGTGTGAATTCCGGCCCTGGTCTCAACCCGGCATGACCCCTATTTTTTTGATTCCCGTAAAACGTACGTACGAATGAGACGGGAAATCGTCATGACCGCCGACGCAACCGCTCATCCGGTCGCCTGGCCGTCCCTGTGTTGATGCGCGTCGATGCGCTGGTCGAGGTCCTCCAAATCGTTGTGCAGTGCGGTCAGCTCGCGGGCGTGTCTGTTGAGCTGTTGCGATTGCTGGTCGATGCGGGTCCGCAGGTGGTGCAGCTCCTTGCCCGTCTCGGTGACGGGGACCGCCGCGGCGTTCTCGTCGTTGGTTTCATTCATGCAACTCTCCCAGCAGAACCAGATCTTGCCTCCGCGCACGAAGACCACACCACGGTTTCCCCGTGGCCGCCCGGGCTAAACGCCGGGTTGGTGAATTCATGCCAAAGAGCTGGTCCGGGCTCTGCTGGATGGGCTAACCGGCCTGCCGCCCGAAGCTCCGGTGATACAGCCACAGCACGTCCCGGCCGAACGACCAGACCAGCGAGCCCAGCGCGATCGCGGTGACGAGCAGGCTGATCAGGTGTGGCAACAGGCCCGAGGCGGCCAGCACCAGGACGATTCCCTGAGCTGCGGCGACGGTCTTGCGCGCCATGCTGTGCGGCAGCGGTGCCTTCAGCCACGGCATCGCCCAGCTCGCGGCCACGAACACGTACCGCATCAGGCCCATCGCCAGCACCCACGGACCAAGGTACGAGGACACGAAGACGCTGAGAACCAGGATCAGGAAGGCGTCGACCTCCATGTCGAACCGGGCGCCCAGCGACGACTCCGTCCCGGTCCGGCGCGCGATCTGACCGTCGATCGCGTCGCCGATGAGCGCGACCGCGGCAAGCGGGATCAGCAGCCCCAGCGGTGTCGGCGGCCCGGCGAACGACTCGACCACGAGCACCGTCACACACCCGACGAGGGTCGCCCGGGCAAGTGTCACCCGATCGGCTGGACCTGGGCGCAGCGCCTTGGCTTTGATCAACGCGACGGTGAGCGCTCCCGTGAGGACAAGGGTGTACGCCACCGCGGTGAGCCAGCCGCCCAGGCTCAGCGGTGTGATCAGGGCCATCCCGGTGACCAGGAGTAACTGCGCGACGGCTCCCGCGGCGGGTTCCAGCGCCACCGAACCCCTCCCGATACCTAAGGTGATCGGAAGCCTAGGTGGAGGTGCGAATTGACGGAACGGGCGTTCTGGGTGCGGTCGGCTGGTCACGGCGAGGTTGAGCCTGTTCATGTGTCACAACACGCGGCGGATGAGGTATTGGTTCGAACACTTTTCTCCGGGGTCAGCCGTGGCACCGAAACGCTGGTTTTCCGCGGCGAGGTCCCGGAGAGCCAGTACGACGCCATGCAGGCGCCGTACCAAGAAGGTAGCTTCCCCGCCCCGGTGAAGTACGGCTACCTCAACGTCGGTCTCGTTGAGGAAGGACCTATCACCCTTAAGGGCAGGACGGTTTTCTGCCTCTATCCACATCAGACTCGTTACGTGGTCCCGGCCACAGCCGTGACGGTCGTGCCCGACGACGTGCCCGCGGGCCGGGCGATTCTCGCGGGGACGGTCGAGACGGCGTTGAACGCGGTGTGGGATGCGGCACCCATGGTCGGTGACCGGATCGCTGTCGTCGGGGCGGGAATGGTCGGTGCCTCGGTGGCCAAAGTGCTCGCCGGGTTCCCCGCGACCGAGGTCCAACTGGTCGACAGCGACCCGGCGAAGGCCGCCATCGCCGAGGCGCTCGGCGTGCCGTTCGCCACTCCCGACGAGGCCGTTGACGGCTGTGACCTGGTCATACACGCCAGTGCGACGGAGGCGGGACTGGTCAGATCGCTCGAGCTGCTCGCCGACGACGGCGAGGTCATCGAGCTCAGCTGGTACGGCGAACGGCGTGTGACCCTGCCGTTAGGGGAGTGGTTTCACTCGCGCAGGCTGTCGATCCGCGCCAGTCAGGTGGGTGCGGTGGCCCAGGCCAGGCGAGGCCGGCGCAGCTACGCCGATCGGATGGCTATCGCCCTGCGGCTGCTGGCCGACCCGGGGTTTGAAGCCCTGATCACCAGGGAATTCCCGTTCGATGAGCTGCCCTCGGTGATGACTGGTCTGGCAACTGGTGAACTACCTGGCCTTTGTATCCGTATTAGCTACGACGGCAGGTAAGTCGAACCGATTGGGAGGGCCCCCGGGTGTTCAGCCTCACCGTCCGCGATCACGTCATGGTCGCTCACAGCTTCCGCGGGGAGGTCTTCGGCCCCGCGCAGCAGCTTCATGGCGCGACGTTCATCGTGGACGCGACATTTCAGCGAGCCGAGCTCGACGACGACAACATCGTCGTCGACATTGGACTCGCCAGCGAGCAGCTCAAAGCGGTGCTCGGTGCGCTCAACTACCGCAACCTCGACGACGTCGAGGAGTTCGCCGGTATCAACACCTCGACCGAGTTCCTGGCCAAGGTCATCGCCGACAGGATCGCCGGCGCGATAGCGGCGGGCAAGCTCGGCGAAGGCGCGCACGGACTCAACGAACTCACCATCACGCTGCATGAGTCCCATGTGGCCTGGGCCAGTTACAGGCGATCGCTGTGATCACTTTCGTGCTGCCAGGCGACATCGACGACATGACCGTCCCCAGTGGCGGCAACGTCTACGACCGGCGGATGTGCCAGACGCTCACCGTGCGCGAGATCCCCATCGCGGGCAGCTGGCCGAAGCCGGACGAGACCAGCCGGAGAGAGCTGGCCACCACGCTGGCCGGTCTGGCCGACGGGTCGGTCGTCCTGCTCGACGGGCTTGTGGCGTGTGGGGTTCCTGAGGTCGTTGTGCCAGAAGCGAACCGGTTGCGAGTCGTTGTGCTCGTGCATCTGCCGCTGGCCGACGAGACGGGTCTTGCCCGGGACGTCGCGGCCGACCTTGATGCCCGTGAGCGGGAGACGCTGCACGCGGCGAGCGCGGTCATCGCGACCAGTCCGTGGGCCGCGCGCCGCCTGATCGAGCACCACTCGCTGGACGCTCACCGGGTGCACGCCGTACCGCCGGGAACCGACCCTGCGCCGCTTGCGCCTGGCAGCGATGGCCGTTCACGGCTGGTGTGCGTGGCCGCGGTGACCCGGCGTAAGGGCCTGGACCTGCTGGTCGAGGCGCTCGGAGACATCCGGGACCTGCCGTTCACGTGTGACTGTGTCGGTTCGCTGCGTCGTGACCCCGCGTACGTACATCTCCTGCGAGGGCTGATCGAGCACCGTGGCCTGTCCGGCCGGATCTCCTTGACCGGACCGCGGATCGGCGCGGATCTGGAAGCCACGTACGCCGCAGCGGATCTGCTTGTGCTGCCGTCGCACACCGAGACATACGGCATGGTGCTCACCGAGGCGCTCGCCCGGGGAATCCCTGTGCTGGCAACAGACTCCGGCGCGATCCCGGAGACCGTCGGGCAAGCGCCGGACGGCACCGTGCCCGGGATCCTGACCTCCCAGTGGAAGCTTGCCGGGGCACTGCGCCGGTTTCTCACCGAGCCCGATCTGCGTGAGCAGTTGCGGGCCGCGGCGCAGGCCCGCCGCGAGACGCTGACCACATGGGACCAGGCCGCCCAGCAACTGGCCGGCGTGCTGGCCCAAGTCCAGCAGGAGCCGGCATGCCTCTGAGCAATCGGACCACGTACCCAGCCGAATGGCTGGCGCTGCGGGAAGTCGCCGACGGCGCCGCGCGTTCGGCTGAGCTGATCGAGTCGCTGGCCGGACATCTCGCCGGCCGGCCCGGCCTGATCATCCGTGACCTCGGCTGCGGCATCGGCTCGATGGGCCGGTGGCTGTCGGGTCAGCTGCCCGGACCGCAGCACTGGATCCTGCACGACCGTGACCCCGGCCTGCTCTCGCGGGCCGTCGCCGGGATGCCTCGCACCGTCACCGTCACGGGCGAACTTCAGGACATCACGCGGCTGCGTGCGGCGGACCTCAGCGGCACGTCGCTCGTGACGGCGTCCGCATTGCTCGACCTGCTCACCGCGGACGAGCTCGGCGCCCTCATCACGGCTCTGACCGAGGCGAAGTGCCCGGCGGTGTTCGCACTGTCGGTGGTGGGCGTGGTGGAGTTCGAACCGGAGGACGCGCTCGACGCGGAACTGGGCAAAGCCTTCAACGCACACCAGCGCCGGACCACCGACGGCCGCCGTCTGCTTGGGCCGGACGCTGTGGACACAGCCGTGGCTCTGTTCGAACAACATGGTGCCGTCGTGCGCCGGGCCGCCAGTCCATGGCGCCTCGCGCCGTCCGACAGCGCACTGATCACTGAATGGCTGCACGGCTGGGTGGCTGCGGCCGTCGAGCACCAGCCAGACCTGGCCGAGCACGCCGACGCGTACCTCGAACGCCGGACAACGGACGCTGACCTGCGGGTTCTCGTCCAGCACGAAGACCTACTCGCGTTGCCGGCAGGTGCATGATGACAACAATGATCGACGCTCCCGTCCTGGACCGGCCGGTGCCGGCTCCCGTCGCGACGGCACCGGCGAAGAAGAAGAAACTGTGGGCCTGGCTGAAACTGGCAGTCGGTGCCGGGATCATCGTTGCTCTTTTCTGGCAATTGGGTACCCAGAGCTTTGTGGACGGGTTGCGCGTGATCACCGTGGGCGAGATCTTCGCCGCGCTCGGGATCGGACTGGCGACAACGGTGCTCAGCGCGTGGCGCTGGTGCCTGGTCGCCCGCCGTCTCGGCCTGCGGTTGTCGCTCTCGCGTGCTGTCCTTGACTACTACCGTGCGCTGTTCCTCAATGCCGTGTTGCCCGCGGGCGTGCTCGGCGACGTGCAACGCGCGGTTCAGCATGGTCAGCAGGAAGGTGACGTCGGCAGGGGCGTGCGAGCCGTTGTCCTTGAACGGATCGCCGGTCAGGCCGTGGTCATCGTCGCCGGCGTCGCGGTGTTGCTGGCCGTGCCGTCGTTGGGTCTGCCACGCGACATCATCCTGATCGTTCTCGGTGTTGTGGCCATCCTGGCCATCGCGTTCATCGCCGGACGGCGTTGGGCGCGTGCCAACACCGGCCTCAGCCGCACCATGGACGACATCCGGGCCGGACTTCTCGCGCGCAACGCGTGGCCCGGAATCACGCTACTGTCAGCAGCAGCACTGGCGGGGCACATCACCCTTTTTGTCGTCGCGGCCCACGCGGTCGGATCGACGGCGCCGATCGCCCAGCTGGTGCCGCTGATGGTGCTGTCGTTGCTCGCGATGGGACTGCCAGTCAACATCGGGGGCTGGGGACCCAGGGAAGGCGTGGCCGCGGTGGTGTTCGGCGCCGCTGGACTGGGCGCCGCGCAGGGGCTCACCACCGCGGTGGTTTACGGAGTGCTCGCGCTGGTCGCGAGCCTGCCCGGAGCCGGAGTGCTGATTCTCCGCGCACCGGTGCTGCGGAGATTGGAAAAAGCACTATGACGGAATTGGCCGGCTTCACCCGACGCGCCGCCGAAACGCGGTTGCCCACCAGATACGGCGACTTCCAGGCCATCGGGTACGCCGACCCGACCTGCGCCCACGAACAGGTCGCCCTGGTCTACGGCGACATAACCGGTCGCGACCCACTCACCAGGGTCCACTCCGAATGCCTGACCGGCGACGTCTTCGGATCAACCCGGTGCGAGTGCGGCGACCAGTTATCAGCGGCCATGAGAGCAATAGTCGCCGAAGGCGCAGGCATCCTGATCTACCTGCAAGGCCACGAAGGCCGCGGCATAGGCCTGCTCGCGAAACTCAAAGCCATGCGCCTGCAAGAAGACGGCCTGGACACAGTGGACGCCAACGTAGCCCTCGGCCTGCCCGTAGACTCCCGCGACTACACAGTAGCGGCCGAAATCCTGCACGACCTCGGCGTCCCCGCAATCCGCCTGCTGTCCAACAACCCCCGCAAACTGGACAGTCTCCGCCAACACGGAATCTGCATCAGCGAACAGGTCCCCCTGCTGGTGGAGCCGAACGACGAAAACCTGCCCTACCTGAAGGCAAAACGGGAGCGGCTCGACCACTACCTGCCACAATTGGACAACTTGAGCTGATATCTCTGGCTGGACCCCGGGATTTTCCGGGGTCCAGTTTTTTGTAACAAGCCAAGCGCGCGGCCACCGACACCGAAGCAAAACCCGAACAGGCCCCAACCGAAGCCACCAAGGACGCAGTCACTGTTCCAGCATGGACAGGGTGGCGGCGAAGGAGGTCACCAGGCTGGAAAGGATGTTGCGGCCTTTCTCGGCTGTGGCGAGGGAAGGGAGGCCGACGACGCCTGATTCGGTGTATGCCTGCAGGCCGAGGGTGAGCATGTGGGGGCGGTCGTCGGCGATGTGGTCGTGGGTGGCGTAGTCGGGACGTACTACGTGCGGGTGGGCGTGCAGGAGTATCGAGACTTCGATTTCGCCTGCGTGCATGTCGGTGAGCATCGAGCTTTTGAGGCCTGCCGCCGCCCTTGCTGTCAGCCAGTCTGTCTCGGTGGGGAAGAGGGCCATACCTTGTGACTCCTGGACCACATTGGACAGGACGTAGTTTCCGCCGTGGGCGTTGACCAGGACCAGTTTCTCTATGCCTGAGCCGCGAAGGGAGGCTGCGATGTCCTGGATGACTGTGTACAGGGTCCTGGCTGTGATGCTGACGGTTCCGGGCCAGGCTGAGTGTTCGTGGGAGCAGGAGATTGTTATGGGGGGAAGCTCGAAGACCGGGTAGGCGGTGCTGAGGGCCCGTGCGATGGTGGACGCGATGACGGTGTCTGTGGCCAGCGGGAGGATCGCACCGTGTTGCTCGAAGCTGCCGATGGGCAGGATCGCGACTGAGGCGTTGCGGTCCCGTTCGTCCACGGTGGTGTGCAGGGGAAGGAATTCCGTCATGATGCCCTTCAGGAGTTGACGCGTTTCCGATCAGTATTGTCTTCAGGTCATGATCCCTGTCGTGCTGGACTGTGATCCTGGCCATGACGATGTTTTCGCCATCCTGCTCGCGGCCGCTCATCCGGGGATCGATCTGCGGGCCATCACCACCGTGGCCGGGAACGGGACTCTCGACCAGGTGACGCGGAACGCTCTCAGAGTGTGCACGCTCGCCGGGATCACCGGTATTCCGGTCGCCGCCGGGGCCGCCTCGGACAAGACCGCACCGCGGATTCATGGTGCCAGCGCGCTGGACGGTGCGGATCTTCCTGAGCCGGCTGACTTGTTGAGCAGTGACGGCGCCGTCGCTGTGATGGAACGGCTGCTTGAGCAGGCGCCGTTGACGATTGTCGCGACTGGGCCGCTGACCAATGTCGCTGCTCTTCTGGAGCGCAGGCCTGATCTGCGGCCGGAGATTGTCCTGATGGGTGGCAGTTGCGGGCGCGGCAACTGGCGTCCGTTGGCGGAGTTCAATATCTGGGCTGATCCTGAGGCTGCCGACCGGGTGTTCACCAGTGGCCTGCCGGTGACCATGTGCGGCCTGGACGTCACGCATCAGGCGCTTGCCACGCCGGATGTGTTCGAACGACTGCGGGCGATGGCGACGCCACTGGCCGACACGATGGCGGATCTGTTGCGGTTCTTCGCATCGACGTATGACGAGGTGTTCGGGATGCCGGATCCGCCGGTGCATGATCCGGTCGCGGTGGCGGCTGTCGCGAAGCCGAGCCTGCTGAAGTTCGTGGATGCGCCGGTGGCTGTGGAACTGGATGGCACGCACACGCGGGGAGCGACCGTGGTCGATCTGCACGGGATCACAGGCCGGCCGGCGAACGTGCGTGTTGCGGTCGAGCTGGACCGGCCGGGGTTCTGGGACATGATGCTCAGTGCGATCGAACGACTTGGCCGAGCAGCTTGACGCCCTCGGCGATCTCGGACGGCGGGTTCGCGGCGTAACCCATGATCAGGCCGGGTCGATACGGCCGCTGACAGTGCCACGACAGCGGTTGCACCTTCACGCCCCGGGACAGTGCCGCGCCTGCCAGGTCGACGTCGGCGAAGTCCGCGTCGAATGTGATCATGAGGTGCAGACCGGCAGCGGCGCCGTGGACCACCGCGCAGGGAAGGTGCGTACGAACCGCGGCGATCATGGCGTCCCGGCGCCGAATATGACGCCGTCGCAGGAAACGTAGCTGACGTTCGAGTTCACCGGAAGCCATCAGCTCGGCCAGAACCAGTTGCGGGAGAGCGGCATTGCCGAGATCCGCGTTGCGTTTCGCGGCCACGGCGGCGTCCCGGTAGCGGGAAGGCACCAGGAGCCAGCCGATCCGGAGAGCCGGAGCGAGCAATTTGGACACACTGCCCGCGTAACAGACGTTCTCGGCGAGCATCGCGCGCAGAGCTGGGACCGGCGGCCGGTCGTAGCGGTGTTCGGCGTCGTAGTCGTCCTCGATGATCAGCCCGCCCCAGCGCATCAGTTGCCGCCTGCGCTCACCGTCGAGGATCACGCCGGTCGGGAACTGGTGCGCAGGCGTCATCATGACCGCGTCGACCCCGCTGGCCACCAGCGAATCAACCCGCAGCCCGGCGGAATCCACTGGCACAGGCGGGGTTTCCAGGCCGCAGTTGACCAGAGTCTGGCGCACGCCCAGTGATCCAGGGTCCTCCACCGCGACCTGGGTGATCCCGTCGGTCCGCAGGACCTGGGCCAGCAGACCAAGCGCTTGGGCGACTCCGGCGACGATGAGAACCTCGCTGGGGTCGGCCCTGATCCCGCGCGTGCGAGCCAGCCAGTTGGCGACCGCGATCCGCATCGCAGGCGTGCCACGCGGGTCCCCGTAGCCGAAGGCTGACGGCTCAAGGGAGTTGAACACGGCACGTTCGGCGCGTAGCCAGGCCGTCCTGGGAAACGCCGCGAGGTCCGGAACACCGGGGGAGAGGTCGTACCGGGCCGGGGCGGATCGGTACGAATCGAAGATCTCGTTTCCCGGCGTGCTCCGGAACATGTCCGTTGTGGACAGAGACGTCGAGGTGTGCTCAGGGACCGAGATCGGAACGGCGACAACAACAGTCCCGCCGCGTCCACGACCGGCGACATGACCGTCCTCGATCAGCCGTTGGTAGGCCTCGGTGACCACCCCACGGGACACGCTCAGCTCAGCGGCGAGCACGCGCGTGGCAGGCAGCCTGCTGCCGACCGGCAGACGGCCGTCCGACATCGCCAGCCGGAGTTGCGCGGCGAGCCAATCCGCCCGGCCACCTGGCGGCGCGTCGGCGATGTCGAGTTGCAGGAAGTCCGAGCCGGCGGTTATGGACCCCTCATCCTGGCCTGGTTTGGCCCTACTCATGAGACCATTGTGGCAGCACAGTGGCTGCCATGAGTATTGCTTTCCTGATCACGACCCTGATCGCGGTCGCCACACCGGGGACGGGCGTCATCTACACCCTGGCCGCGGGCCTGGCCCACGGCCGCCGCGCGAGCGTGATCGCCGCGTTCGGCTGCACGCTCGGCATCATCCCGCACATGATCGCCACGATCACCGGCCTGGCCGCGCTGCTGCACACCAGCGCACTCGCCTTCGAGATCGTGAAGTACCTGGGTGTCGCGTACCTGGTCTACATGGCCTACTCGACGTTCACCGACAAGAGCGCGCTGGTCGTCGACGAGTCGACGGCGCCGCGCACGGCCACGAAGGTGATCGTCTCGGCGATCCTGATCAATATCCTCAATCCCAAGCTGACCATCTTCTTCGTGGCGTTCCTGCCGCAGTTCGTCAGCGCGGGCGAGGGCGGCTACCTGTGGCGGATGGCCGAGCTGAGCGGGGTTTTCATGCTGGTGACGTTTGTCGTGTTCGCTGCATACGGGATTTTCGCGGCGTCCGTGCGCAGCCATGTCATCTCCAGGCCACGCGTGATGGCCTGGCTACGGCGGTTCTTCGCGGTTTCGTTCGTCGGGCTGGGCGTCAAACTCGCGTTCACGCAACAGTAGACCGTAAGGCCTAACGCGTCGGCCGGTTCGTCCCATAGGCTGTTGGGCCTTGGGGCAATTCCCTGCGGATGTGATCACAGGTGTGGATGACCATGCGGCACTGGCAACGAACCGCCATGCTGGGGGTGACGGCGATCGGTGTCGCCGGTGCCGTCGTGTTCGGCGCGGACGCGGGTACACCAGCGCAGACTCCGCGCCTGCTGTCCGGCTCGGCATGGCTTCCGTCGCCGAAGGTCGGCCAGGTCACGCTGCTGGACGGCTCGTCCACCGAGGTCGCCGCCCAGCTCCAGGTCGCCGCCCCGGGCACGAATCTCGATGTCGTGCAACACGGGACGACGGCCTACGCGATCGACCGTACAGCTGGGACGATCCGACGAATCGACGGCGCGACATACACCATGACGCCGCCGGAGGCCCCGATTGCCGACTCCGGCAACGGTTTGACGGCCTTCGCCGCGAGCAACGCGCTGTACGCGGTGGACACCAAACGCGGCATCCTCTCCGTGCTCGATCCGAAGACCCTTGCCAGGCAGGGGAACCCGGTCCCGTTGTCCGCCGATCTCACGACCGAGTCCACGGTCGTGGACAACGACAGCCGGCTGTGGTTCGTCGACAACGCGACCGGCGAACTGACCAGCATCAAAGGCACGGACCGGACCACCAGCCGAGTGGCGTCCAAGGGACGCAACGTGCTGACGATGGCCGGTGGGCGGCCGGTGGTCATCGACACGGCCGCCCGCAAGGCGGTTGTCGTCGACCCGGACAACGCAAGCGTCGACGCCACCTTCGATCTGGGCCTGCGCCAGGACGACTCGGTCACGGTCTCGGCCGGCAACCAGCGTGTGTACATGGTCGCCGCGCGTGGTGCGCTGATCATCTGCGATATCGCGAAACGCGACTGCGGCAACGTGATCCCCCTCAACCAGGGCAGCAGCCTTGGCACTCCGGTGGAAGCGGGCAACCGCGTCTTCGTGCCGGACCACACCGCCGGACAGGTCTGGATCATCGATCTGGCCAACCGGTCGGTGGTCGCCAAGGCGCAGGTGCTCACGCCACGCAGCCAGTTCCAGCTGATCAACCGGGACGGCGTGGTCTTCTACAACGACACCGACTCCGAGCGGGCCGGCGTCATCCAGCTCGACGGCAGCTTCACCCCGATCGCCAAGTTCGACCCCGCGAACCCCGCCAAGGGCCTGACCGGCGCTTCGCCAGGCGCAGAGGCACCCGCTCAAGGCGGCCCGCCGGTGCCTGCCAACCCGTCCACACCGCCGGCCACGCCTGGACCGCCTGACAACCCGCCGAACTCACCCAACCCGCCGAATCCCTCGTATCCCTCGAATCCACCTAACGGGCCGGTCACCATCCCGGAACCACCCGCGCCACCGCCTCCGTCTCCGTCTCCGCAGCAGCAGCACAATCCGGACCAGCCGCCGCCACCCGAGCCGGTCACGCTGAAGATCACGCTGTCGAAGACCACACCGATCCTCGGCGAGGACGTGACGCTGCAGGTCGCCACGACCTCAGGGGCCGTTCCCCGGTCTGCCGACTGGGATTTCGGTGACGGGGCGAAGAAATCCGCGGCGATGGTCACGCATCGCTGGGCAACGGCGCGGACCTTCCAGGTCAGCGTCCAGGTGACCATGCCGGACAACCGCACCGCGACCACCTCCGTGAGCGTCACGGTCAGCGAGGTCCCCAAGGCGAAGCTGACCGTGACCGCCCCGGAGAACGGCAAGATCACCGGCACGGGCATCAACTGCCCGCCCACGTGCACCGTCACTGTCAACAAAGGACAGTCGATCACCCTTGCTGCCCAGGCCAATCCGAACTTCACGTTCGCGGGCTGGGGTGGCGCCTGCACCGGGACGGGCGCATGTCAGGTCGCGATGACGGCCGACAAGACCGTGTCGGCGCGCTTCAACGCCGAGCGGGGCGCGGCATTCATCGGCACCTGGGTCAACGTGGATCCCGCGACCCGCAGCATCGTCCGGGCCGAGATCACCAGGACGTCCCCGACGACCATGTCGCTGAACATGTTCGGCTCCTGCTCACCGGACCCATGCGAGTGGGGTAGAACGACCGCGACGTTGCAGGGCAACACTTTGCGGGCGTTCTACGACCAGGGCTTCGCCACCCGGACGGTCGTGATCAGCCAGAGCGGCGGCGGGCTCGTGATCAACATCCACCACGACTACATCCCGCCGGACACCCGCGAGGACCGCGACTCCACCGACACCATGCGCAAGAACTGACCTCACCACGTGACCGGCATCGACTTCACCCCGAACACGATCGAGTACGCCCGGAACTCGATGTCGTCGATCGGCACGCCGAGAGCGAGCTTCGGGAATCGCCGCAGCAACGCCGGATAGGCGATCCGCATCTCCATGCGGGCCAGGGGAGCGCCGAGGCAGTGGTGGATTCCGTGCCCGAACGCCAGGTGTGTGGCCATCTTGCGGTTCACGTCGAACCGGTCCAGGTCCTCGCCGAGGCTGGGGTCGCGGTTGGCCGCAGGCAACGAAAGCAGCATGATCTCGCCCGCGGCGACCTTGTGCCCGCCGACCATCACGTCCTCACGCGCGGTGCGCGGAACGACCGAGTGCACGATCGACAGGTAGCGCAGGAGCTCCTCGACCGCCTCGTCCACGAGCCGCCCGGCGCGGACTTCCGCGGCCTGCTCGGGGTTCTGCAGCAACAGCATGGTGCCCAGGGAGAGCATGTTGGAGGTGGTCTCGTGGCCGGCGAGCAGCAACAGATCCGCCACTCCGGTCAGCTCGAGATCGGTGAGTTCGTCGCCGTGCTCCCGGATCAGCATGCCGATCATGTCCTCGCCCGGGTCCTTGCGCTGTTGGGCGATCAGGCTGGCCATGTGCGCGCGGGACTCGGCGATGGCCTTGCCGCGGGCGTCCAGGTCGAGGCTCATGTCCAGCCGGACGGAACTGCGGTGCTGGAACTCGTCGCGGTCCTCGTAGGGCACGCCGAGCAGTTCGCAGATCACCAGCGAGGGGATCGGCAGCGCGAACATCGACACCAGATCGGCGGGCGGACCGGCTTGCTCCAGCGCGTCGAGATGCTCGTCCACGATCGCCTCGATGCGCGGCGCGAGCCGGCGGATGCGCCGGACGGTGAACTCCGGCGTGAGCAGCCGCCGCAGCCGGTTGTGGTCGGGCGGGTCGTAGGTGAGCAGGAATCCGTCCCCGCGCGGGTTCTCCGAACGCAGGCTGGCCGGCAGCGGCCGGTTCTCCAGGCTGTTGCTGAACCTGGTGGCGTCGCCGAGAACCTGGCGGACGTCCTCGTAACGCGTGGTCAGCCAGGCCTGGCCGCCGAAGCGCAGGTCGACTTTCCGCAGCGGCTGTTCCTCGCGGAGCTTGAGCAGCTCCGGCAGCGGGTCGTAACGGTGACGGCGGACGTGCAGCGGGATTTCCGGGGCTTCGGTCATCGGTGGCGCCTCCAGGAAGTGATAACGCACTATCGCTTACCGTCAACCTAGCACAAGTGAAGGTGGGCTATCAGTCTGTTAACGTGCGGCAGGTGACCGGCTCTTCGCAGCGCCCTTTGCGCGTCGACGCTGCCCGTAACGCCGAGCTGATCGTGCGTACGGCCTGGCGGGTGTTCAGCGAGCTGGGTACCGAGGTCCCGCTGGACGAGGTCGCCAAGCAGGCCGGCGTCGGCGTGGCCACCCTCTACCGCCGGTTCCCCAGCAAGGACGACCTGCTGTTCGCCATCCTGCAATGGCGCTACGCCGAACAGATCGAACCCGCGATCAACTCGGCCCTGGTCGACGAGGACCCCTGGCGCGCCCTGGTCACGGCGATCAGCGCCTCGCTGGACGTGGCATCCGCGGAGCACGCCGTCATCAAGGCGCTGCGGGACCGCAAATCACTGCTGCACGGCCTGATGGACCGCTACTTCGCCGATCTGGGCGCGATCCTGCAGCGCGCCCAGCAGGCCGGGCTGGTCCGCGCGGACCTGCGCGGCAACGACCTGCCGATGGTCTTCTACATGATCATCGGCTCGATGCGGGTGGCCGAACCGGCCAGTGGCTGGCGGCGGTGCCTGGGAGTTCTGCTCGACGGAATGCGTCCGGCCGCAGCGACGCCGTTGCCGGGTGACTGACAAGTACTTCCGCCATGTACTGTCGGTGGCAGGCATCGGACTGAGGGAGGTGGGACACATCAACGTCATGTCAGGCCGGGTGTTCTCACCGGAGGTCACGCCAGTGCAGTGACCAGGGGCGCCCGGGGATCGAAAGGCGCTTGGTCATCAACTCGCTCGGCTATTCCACAATCGTCTCCAGGCTTCGTACTGCCGGCTGTGTGTTCGCCGAGGACGAGGCGACATTGCTCCTCGAAACCGCGCAGTCACCCTCTGAGCTCGAAACCATGGTGCGCCAACGGATCGACGGCTTGCCCTTGGAACACGTCCTGGGCTGGGCGGAGTTCTGCGGCCTGCGGATCGCCGTGCATTCCGGCGTTTTCGTCCCTCGCAGGCGTACGGAGTTCCTGGCCCGCCAGGCGGCCGAGCTTGCCGCGCCGGGCAACGTCGTCGTTGATCTGTGCTGTGGGACAGGCGCGGTCGGCGCCGCGTTGTCCCAGTGTGTGCAAGGACTCGAACTGTACTCAGTGGACATCGACCCGGCAGCCGTGAAATGCGCACGCCAGAACGTCAGCCGTGTCTACGAAGGTGACCTCTACGAGCCGTTGCCGCCCGAATTGTGCGGCCGAATCGACATCCTTGTCGCAAACGCCCCTTATGTGCCCACTGAAGCGATCGCGTTGATGCCGCCGGAAGCCCGTGATTACGAGCCGAGGGTCGCACTCGACGGCGGACTGGACGGATTGGACGTCCAAAGGCGAGTGACGGCCGCGGCGCGTGACTGGCTGGCTCCGGGCGGGCACCTGCTGATCGAGACAAGTGCCGCCCAGGCGCCGGAAACCGCTGCGGCCTTTGCGAATCACGGACTGGCCGTCAGGACGGTCCAGTCCGATCAACTAAGCGCGACCGTAGTCATTGGTACCAGGTAGCCCGGTCGGCACAGGGGACCAGCCGGGCAGAGGCACCCTGGTCGGCGCGTAGTCGCCCCACGGTTCGGCATCGGCGGGCCGTGGGTTCGCCTCGGCTTGGTCTCGTGTCGCACGGACCTTGCGCAGCAACCGCACTCCGCCCGCGACCAAAGCGAGACACAGGACGAAAGTGATCCACCCGAGGGGGTCTTCAGTGATCGCGTAGTCCACCGAGGCGCCCGCGAGAGCGAGCGCGGCCAGCACGGCGATGTCGAAGGGCCACGGCGAGGTGTGCCATGGGCGAAACCGTTTGGTGGGCAACGACTCCGGTGCATCGGGCAACGTGCCCTGTGCCGCATCTGAAGGCACGAGCCGGCCGTGTGCGCGAGCCCGTTCGGTCACGATCTCCGCGACATCTGACGCGTCATCCAGGGGAAGCACCCATTGCTGCCCGCTGCCGACGACCCGCAACGACGAACCGGGAGAGAGAACGACCACGCTGCCGTTGGGCAACGGCCACAGTTGCGCGTGGCTGTCGAGCACCCCTGGCTGGACCAGAGCCAGATCCTTGTAGGGAATCGTCAGTCGCATCGCAGTCACACTGGAGCCGGGCCTCAGGAGCAGGTCGAGCAGCAGTTTGTCGCCCTGCAGCCGCAACCGGGACCCGTCACGCAGCCGGTACACCAGTTCCGTACCGGACTGGATGACGTCCGGGGACAGCGGCCGCGTCACCACGAGCACGGCGAGCTTGGCCGCGCCCCAGGCCACAACCGCCGAACCCAGGCCTCCGCCCAGGATCCAGGCGAGGTAAAGCCCAGGAGCCGTGGACCGGAGAGCCAGGTCGACCAGTTCGGCCAGCACCTGGAACACCGCTATCGGCACGGTGCCGAGCAACGCCACCCGCGGCCAGTTCAACGGCCAGCGCAGATTGACCGCGATCAGGACCACCAGCAACGCCAGCCACACGAACAGACCGCCGGACGGCAGGTCCCGCACATGCGATAACAGGTCTTGCCGGTCGCCTGGGTGTGACTGGTCGTAGCCCCAAGACCAAACCAGGCGCTCCACAGCAGGCGCCACGACGACGGCGACCACCAGCAGGACGCCGGCGATCACCCAACGCACAACACGCATCGACAACCCTTCAGCGGTACGGGTAGACGACACCGCCGGACTCGCGGTCGGTCTCGTGCCACTTCGTGGTGTCGTTCGACCAGAACATGGCGTTGGTGGCCTTTCCGGCCTCCTTGACGACTGTCCAGGCGTCCCCGGCCTGCGGCATCAGGTGCCGGATGTCCTGGCTTCCCACGGCCCGGACCCAGTTCTGGCCGTCGAAGATGCCCTTGCCGGTGTGGCTGTCCACCGGGTCGGCCATCCGGCCCAGGTTGTGGTTCGGCGTCATGCCGTCGGCCCGGGTGTTCAGCGGTGGCTGGCCCATCTGGTTGTAGCGATTGCGTACCGCGTCGCGGCGGGCAGGTCCGTTGGCCTTCACGCGGTCCGCCCAGTCGTTGGCCCGCTGGCGCGTGCTCGATGCCCACGAGTCCATCCGGTTGGCCGCGTTGTCCAGGCCGTTACGGCCGGACGTGGCCGCGCTTTCGAGCCGGTTGCCGACGTTGTCCAGCATGTCTGCGCGGGCTGTGCGCGTGCCGGACTGGCTCAGCAAGTCCGCGGCGCGCTGGTTGCCGAACGGGGTGTTGGGCATGTCGCGGGCGAGCCGCGCCAGGTCGTCGGCCTTGCCGCGCATGGCCGTGGCTGCGCGCTTGGCCATGTCAGCGAGTTTGTCCAGGGCGCCGAACAGTTGCTTGAGGAAGCGGGCGATCTTGCCACCGATCTCGATGGCCTTGGTGACCGCGCGGGTGATGAACGCCGCGATCGACGCGCCCGCGGTCGGGATGGCCGCCGCGGCGGCCGGGATGCCCCAGGTGATCAGCGTGCCGGCCAGTTCGGCGAGCAGGTCACGCACCAGCGCACGGGTCGTGGTGACCAGCACACCGGCGATCTTGATCTTGTTGGACGTGGACTCCGCCGCGGCCTTGGCGTTGGCCAGGCCGTCGATCAGGGCGGCGGCCTGGCCCTTGTACTTGTCGGCGGCCGGTCCGGTCCAGCCCGCGAGGCCGGCCAGCGCCTTCTCGTACTGGCCGCGGATGGTGTCCATCCGTTCGGCGATGTTCGTCCACGTGTTCGCCGCCGCCTCGACCGCGGGCGGGTCGCCCATCAGGTCGTCGAACGGTTTACGCACGAAGCTGACGTTCTCGATGATCCAGCCGACCACCGAGGACGCCAGCGTCCCGAGCGGGTCCACGGCCGCGCCGACCACGTCGATGGCCAGGGCGGCGGTGTTGATGCCCAGGGAGACCGCGTTGACGTCCTTGCCCTCCTGGAAGGGCAGGGCGATGTCGCGGCCGAGGTCCTCGATGGTGTCGAACGGGCCCGCGCCCGCGAGCATCTTGCCATCGTCCTGGGGCTTCGCGATCAGCTCGTTGGTCACTTACTTCCCCTCGAACGTGTTCTTCGTGCCCTGCTCGTTGCCGTCGTACAGGGACGCGGACTGCTGCAGCCGGGTGCCGGTGGACTCCATCGCCTTGGGCAGCGCGCCCAGCATTTCCTTGGCGTCGTTCATCTCACCCTCGAACACGAACGTGTACATCTGGCAGATGATCCCCATGACCTCGGGGCCGAGGGTGACCGACTGCGCGGCCTGGACGGCCTCGTCGAGGTCGTCGACGATCTGACTGGACACCGTCTTGCCGTGCTGGGCCACGGCCGCGGTCTGTGTGCTGAACCCTGTCATCGCAGGATCGGACCTCCGAACTCGTCGTCTGGCCGCTCCGACGCCGGCCGGGGCTGCTTGGTTCCCCCTTCGGCCTCGGGATCTGTCGCCCTGAGGACCTGCTCGTGCAGGAAGTCCTGACTGGCCTGGCCGAGCAGGGGCCGCATGCTCTCCTCGACCTTGCGGGCGGCCTCGGCCTGCGCGCGGCGGATCGTGTCGAGAATGGACGTGGCCAGCGTGGTGTGGCTGATGCTGTCGGCCTTGGGGGACAGGCTCAGCGCCTCGATTCTGCCGCCCGCCGCGGCCACCACGGTGACCGCGCCGTCCGCGCTGCGGGCTTCCGCGCGCGCTTCGGCGAAGGCGTTCTGGACCTGGTCGACCTGCTGCTTCATGCTCTGTAGCTGGTTCTCGAAATCGGCGAGGTATTGGTGCGGATCGGACACGGCCAGTAGTGTGTCATGCCTTATGTCCGATCTTCAGCGAAACGTTCCGATCACCGCCGCGATGCGTGCTCAGGCGCAGACCAGTCCCAACAGCTGGTTCCCGGTGGTGGCGCCCGGGACAGACGAGAACGGTGCCCTCGTGCTCGACGCGGCGCTCGGCCGCTACCGGATCGACGACCAGGGCCGGATCACCGACGAGTTCGTCCCCAACGCCCGCTACCGCCCGCTCCAGGTGCCGCCGCTCACGCCCGAGATGCAGGAGACGGCCAAGTCACGGCCGGGCGGCTGGATCGAGGTCCTGGACCCGATGTACCCCGAACCGGTACCGCCCGCCGGGGCCATCGGCCGCTACCCGGTGGACCAGGCCGGCGTGGTGAGCGGGGACTTCCAGGTCAACCCGGCGTACCGGCCGTCCCCGCTCACGCTGGGCTGGCCCGCACCCCGCACCGAGGTGGAAGCCGCGATGCAGATGGCCCACACCGGCCTGCTGGACAAGGACGAAGTCGTCGTGGCCGTGCTCGCCTCCGCCCTGGTCCTGCCCGCGGACCCGGCGCGCGGCCTGCGGGAACACCTGGTCCTGCGCAAGGAAGGCGACCGCTCGACGGTCGACGCATTCCTGACCGAGGACGCCGTACCTGGCGACTGGCCTCCGCACTGGCAGCAGTTCACCGGGCTGGAGATCGCCGTTCTGATCAACGGCCTGGCCGAGCCCGCCGACCTGCTGCTCTACGGACAGCCCGACCTGCAGGTCCGGATTCGCGGCGACGTGCTCGCCACCCGCCTGCAGGAGGTCCTGGCGGTAAGCCAGTAGTTCTTTCATCACGCTTGTGGCGCGGCCCATTCGCATGCCCATCTTCGCCGTACGAGCCTGGGGGGGACTGACGGTTGAGGCTCGCGGCCGATGAGCTTGAGCGGGAGCATCCGGTCCTGTGGGACTCGTTTCGCAACACGCGCATCATGCTTGGAGTCACGGTTGTCCTCAGCGGGACGGTGAGCCTGTTCGCAACGTCGGTCGATTGGCTTAGGCTGTGTGCCGAAGCCGCCCTCGACCACCCCTGGATCCTGCAGGCCGGCGTGAGCCGCCCACCGCTTCACCAGGAGAATCCGGGGTGAATCCGTGTGAACGGTCCATTCGCACGGGTTCGTCTTGCTTGGGTGGAACTGTTGGCGGGGTCGCGTTCGTTCCGTGGTTGAAGTCGTGCACGGGGAGGAGGCAGACAGACAAGAACGGCGCCCGCGTAGCCTCAGGCGGACGGATCTCGATGGCTCAGACCGTCCCGCTAGCGTGAGCTCACCAGGACTTCGATGCCGTCCAGGATTCGCTGCAGCCCGAACTCGAAGTTGTGGGTCGCGTCGTAGGCCGTGCCGTAGGTGCTGCCCACTGCCTGGCCGACTGCGGAGGCGAGCGGGAATTCGGTGTAGTCGGCCAGTTTGCTGAGCAGCGGCTCGTTGGCTTGCCACCATTGGTCGTCGGTCATTCCGCTGTCCTTCTCGGTGGCCGACGCGTCGATGTCCCGGCGGGCGGCGGTCTCGGCGTGGCCGATCACCAGGTTCAGTGCTGTGTCCATTTCGATGTGGGTCAGGCCGATGCCGTCGATGGCGTGCAGTTCGTACTCGTATTTCGCGGTCACGTTCGGGCCGAGCGGCGGGCGGCTCACGCCGGCCTGCAGGATCCAGGGGTGGCGGTGGTAGAGCGCCCAGTTCTCGCGTGCCACCTGCTCCAGCTTGGTCCGCCAGGGTGTCCCGGGGGCGTGCTCGGGTTTGTCGGTCTCGCCGTAGACGGTGTCGAGCATCAGGTCGATCAGTTCGCCTTTGCCCGGAATGTAGGTGTAGAGCGACATTGTGCCCACGCCGAGTTTCTCGGCCACGCGCCGCATCGACAGTGAGCCCAGCCCGTCGGCATCCGCGACTTCGATGGCGGCCAGCATGATGCGATCGACGCTCAGGTTCTGTTTGCCGTTGCGGACCGGTCGCGGGTTCTGCTTGCGCCACAGCAGCGCGAGGCTGCGGGCCGGGTCCCCGCCGCCGCTGTGTTCCCTCATCGAGGAGTCGGTAGCCATGATGGTGCGATCGTACTATGTACGGCCCACCGGCGACATGATCAGCCTCGAGCGAGGTCGATCAGAACGCTCACCGGATCGGCGTGCGGAGTCCCTTGTGGACGCCAGTTGTCCGACGCCCGGACGTACGGGTACCAGCGACCGTCAGTCCCGTACCGGATCTGCATTCGATCGGCGATTGTGCACCGGTTACGCCAGTACTTGATCTCCTCGGAGCCGTCGAGCACACCATCCACAATGGCCTCGGCGACCGCGGTACGAGCCCGGCCCAGCACGGCCTTCGGTGGCGACCAGGCCTCGTCCCACGTCGACAACCCGGCCTCGCCGCCCTGCTCCCAGGCCTGAACGGCAACCGGAAGATCCTCCCGGCCGCTGGCCGACGCCAGCCGGTCGACCGGGCAGTCCGGATGTGCTGCGGCGAAACGAACCGCGTCCGTCCAAGGGTCCATAGAGGACAATTGAGCGCCGTTGAGCAAGTCCCGGGCGCGACTGGCGGCATCGGCGGCAAGCAACCCGAGAGCTGCCGGGTCCACGTCCGAAGGATGCGGCGCCAGTAGAGGCGTCAACGCCAGCGGCTTCCTGGTCGCCGGAGTCGCGATTTCCGGCAGCGCGGCGACAGGAGCAGCATAGGCCGTGGCCGCCGGGTCACCCGAAAGCGTGTCCTGTGAGGTCCCGCGCAGGCCCTCAAGCAATTGCTCACGATCGAGCCCGCGCAACAGCAACAACACGAACGGATCCGCGTCCAGCAGCCAGGAAGCCTGGTACGACAAGGCAGCGGCGTGCTCACAAGGGTGACCCCACCCGGGGCAGTCACACTCCGGATCGAGGTCCCCGATCCCGGGCAGCAGGCTGATTCCCGCGTCGTCGGCCGCCTCCACCAAATCGCGCGGCATCTCGCCGTCCAGCAGCGTCGCGATGTGGCCGGCCTTGGCCGCGACCCGGTCGAGGAACCTGGACCACTCGATGCCGGTCAGCTGCGAAAGCAGCACAACCGTCTGGTACTCCGAATAGTCGTCACCATCCTGCACGGTGGCGAAGATCTTGCCGGGCGTCACCGTGATCGGGCCGACGTTGCCCGCGTAGGCGTACTTGCGGCCCTTCTTGAGCTGGGCCAAGTCGAGTGCGGTGTCCTCCATCGCGGCGATCCAGGCGTTGCCCCACCACGTTTTCGCGAACTTCCCAGGCGTGCGCGGGCCTGCCGGGAACGCCCGGAAGCCGCGGGCGCGCTCGTCGTCGATCACAGCGTGCTCCTCAGTTCCACCAGGCTCGTGAGCTCGGCGTCGGACAACTGCGAGAATGCCGCGTCACCACCGGTCAGGATCGCGTCCGCCAGTTCCTTTTTGGACTCCAGCAGGGCGGCGATCCGGTCCTCCAGGGTGCCTTCCGCGATCAGCCGGTGCACCTGTACGGACCTGGTCTGGCCGATCCGGTGCGCGCGGTCGGTGGCCTGGTCCTCCACGGCAGGATTCCACCAGCGGTCGTAGTGGATCACGTGGTCGGCCCTGGTCAGGTTGAGACCGGTGCCCGCTGCCTTGAGCGACAACAGGAACACCGGCACGTCACCGTTCTGGAACGCCTGCACCATCTCTTCCCGCCGGGCGACCGGGGTTCCGCCGTGCAACAGCTGTGTGCTGATCCCGCGTTCGGTGAGGTGCCGTTCGAGCAGCCGCGCCATCTGTACGTACTGCGTGAACACCAGGGCCGCACTGCCTTCGGCGATGATCGTCTCCAGCAGTTCGTCGAGGACCTCGAGCTTGCCGGAACGGCCGGTCAACTGCCCGGTTGTCTCCTTGGCGTAGTGCGCGGGATGGTTGCAGATCTGCTTGAGCGCGGTGAGCAACTTGAGGATGAGGCCGTGCCGCGCTATCCCACCAGCGCCGCGGATCTCGCGCATGATGTCGCGTACCGCGGTGCGATACAGCTTGGCTTGTTCCGCGGTGAGTTCGACGATCTGGTCGGTCTCGGTCTTCGGCGGCAGTTCCGGCGCGATGCCGGGGTCGGATTTACGGCGGCGCAACAGGAACGGCCGCAGCAACGTCGCCAGCCGACCGGCCTGCACCGAGTCCCGGCCGGTTTCGACCGTGGCCCAGCCGGCCTGGAACGCGCTGATCGTGCCCAGCAGACCGGGAGTGGTCCAGTCCAGGATGGCCCACAGCTCGGACAGCGTGTTCTCCACCGGCGTGCCGGTCATCGCGATCCGCGTTCCCGCCGGGATCTCGCGCAGGGCTTTCGCCGTGCCGCTCAAGCGGTTCTTCACGTGCTGGGCCTCATCGGTGACCACCATCGACCACTCACGCGTCGCGAGCGTCTGCGCGTCAAGCCGCATCGTCGCGTACGTGGTGAGCACGAACCCGGACTCGACGCCGGCCAATGTCCGGGCGCCGCCGTGGTACCGGTGCACGGGTGTTCCTGGCGCGAATCGCGCGATCTCACGCTCCCAGTTGCCCAGCAGCGACGCCGGGCACACCACGAGCGTCGGCCCGGCCGTCGCGGGACGTTGCTGCCTGGTCAAGTGCAGGCCTATCAACGTGATGGTCTTGCCGAGACCCATGTCGTCGGCCAGGCAGCAGCCGAACCCGAGGCTGGTCATCCGATCCAGCCAACGCACCCCGCGCAGCTGGTACTCACGCAGTGTGGCCTGCAGTTTCCCGGGCGCGACCAGCGGCTCGGGACCCTCGGCGGGTTCGGCCACCAGGTCGCGCAACCGGGCCAGCCAGCCCTCGGCGAGCACCGGTACCAACTCGGCACCGACATGGCCGGTCCCGATCAACACCCGTCGCAACGCTTCCATCGCGGGCAGGGCAGGCAGTGCGCGATCGCGCGCCCGCCTGCCGAGTTCCGGCTCGACGAGGACCCAGCGGTCTCGCAGCCGGACGACCGGCCGCCTGGCTTTGGCCACCGCGTCCATCTCGTCGTCGGTCAACGGCCCGTCCGGCAGCGTCAGCTGCCAGGAGTACGCCAGTTCCGCGGGCCCGGCGAAGTAGTCGGCGACCTGCGCCGGTTGCTCCTCGGGAGCCGAGACCAGGGTCGCCGACGCGAGATCGTGGTCCAGTCCGGGAGGCCAGTGCACCTCGACGCCCGCGGCCGCCAGCCGCGGGCCCATCTCGGCGAGCAGTTCGTCGATGTCCTGGTCGATCAGGTCGACCGCGTCGGGTACGGCCAAGTCCAGCAGTTGTTTCAGCGGCGCCCACAGCGAGGCCGCGCGGCGGACCGCGATCATCGCGTCGGTACGAGCCTGATCGCCGAAACCGTGGTCGGTGTCGCTCCAGATGTCCGCCGCGTCGGCCACCAAAGTGGGATCGGCGAGGCTGCGCAGCTGGACGTTGGCGCGGAATGTCGCGCTGTCGAAGTCGCCGTCGGGCACGTCGACGATCAACGCGACCCGGACGCCGGAATCCACTCCGGCGCTCACCTTCCCCGCCCATTCGCGCAGTTCAGGCACTTGCACGCAATCCTGGCCCGCGAACGCCTGACCACCGGCGACCCAGGGAGCGGCCGGGGTACGCGGCAGAGTGTCGGCGACCGCGTCCAGGTAGGCGCGCAGCAACGTCAGCCGGTCGGGCAACAAGGCCGAGCCTGGTTCGACGGGGACAGCCCGCGCGGTGGCGGGCATCGCGTCGGCCAGTGCACGGATCTTGGTCATGTCTGCCAGGTCCAGCGGCCCGGCTCGCCACGCGTCGAACCCGCCGGACGAGACCCCGGGCAGCAGCCTGCCGCGCGCGACCAGATGCAACGCGACTGCTGTTGCCGCGGCCCAGAAACGTGTCGCGGGATGGGCATTGTCGCGTAGTCCCACCAGAACGGGAATTGCTTCGGCCACCGGCATCCGCAGCGCCGCGAGAGTTCTGACGGTTCCGTCCGGCTGGGCAATATCGATCTCGGCTTGGTCTCCATCAGGCAGAGCGCCGTCGTCCGGATCCCAGAAGCTCACCACGCCAAGCCGTGCCGGATCAGCCGGCTGAAAAACCGCGGCGAGCCCGGCCACATCCACCCCCAAGGTCATTCCTTTCGCTGTAGGCCGTCCCGGAACCACGATAGCTCAATCCGTACACCATACGGTCGCGCCGTACGCGTCCACCCTGGACTGTTGGCCGGGCGGCAAATATCCGGCGGCAACCAGTGTCCGGTTATTCGCTCACCCGACCTTCGCCGGCTGAACCGGTTGACAGCCGGTGATCTTCGACCGGATCTGGTCACGCTCAGTGTCGAGTTTCGTTGTGTGGAAGCGAAAGTAGGTCCGCATCGGAAGAAACTTAGGACACTGAGCGCAAAAGTCTTCAGTTGGACATCGCAAGTGACTAACATCGTGGATTGTTTCAGGGAGATGACAAAGACGTCGGTCGTCCCCCGCGTCAGACGAAGGTCTGAGCCCGCCGCCATGGGCATCTCCGGCCCGCGGCCGCTTGCGCACGCCCCGGTTCAGTTCAGAAAGGCGCGATTTCCCTATGGACGACAACAAGAACAGACGGTTCACCCGTCGCGACGTGTTCACCGCGTCAGCGGGAGCCGCCGCGGTGATCGGTGCGGCAGGGCTGCCGGTCCTCGCCACCGCCACGCCCGCCTTCGCCACTGACCAGCGGCACGGCGGGGGATTACGGGCCGAACCGCTGATCCCGTCGCGTAACCGCGGCATCATCTTGTACAGCGTGCGTGACCGGATCGGTGCGGCGCCTGACAACACCGGTGTGCCGTACGGGTTCGAGCGGGTGCTGGCCCGGCTGGCCGAGATCGGCTACAAGGAGATCGAGTTCGCCGGCTACACCCAGAACACCGCGATCCTGGGCCGTCAGATCACGCCCAAGGAGATCCGCAAGATCCTGGACGACAACGGCCTGGTCGCCAACGGCACGCACGCCCAGATCAACCCGGCCACCTTCGACCAGCAAATGGATATAGCCCTGCAACTGGGCATGAAGAACATCGGCACCGGCAGCGACCCCACCAGCAGCGCCTACAAGTCCGACTGGGACGCCGCCGCCGACACGTGGAACGAGCTGGGCCGCCGCGCCCGATCGCGCGGCCTGCGCCTCTACACCCACAACCACGACATCGCCTACAGCTTCCTGCTGGACTCCGGACCGCTTGACGCCAACGGAAAGCCGACCCGGTCGTCGGGAGTACGCCGTCTGGAGTACTTCATCGACAAGACCGACCCGCGCCTGGTGTTCTTCGAGATGGACATCTTCTGGGCGTACGTGGCCAGGTTCAAGCATCAGACCTATGTCGACCGGTGGGGCCGTCAGCGCACCGACCTGTTCGACCCGATCCTCACAGTCACCCCGCGCAGCACCAGGTTTCCGCTGTTCCACGCCAAGGACGGCGACCGCAACCCGGCTGTGCCCAACGGCCACGACATGGTCCCGCTCGGCGACGGGGACATCAACTTCCAGCAGTTCTTCCAGACCATCGGCGAGCAGGACTTCCACCACGCCAACTGGGAGCAGGACACCGCGCCCGGCGGTAGCACCAATCCCGGGCAGTCACTGGCCTTCGCGGCGTCCAGCTACACCAACATGTCCGAGCTGACCATCTACCGCCGCTGACCGGGGAGACGCCCGATGAGAAGTTCGCTTCGGCGCCGGTTGCTGGCCGGCGCCGCGACGCTCGCCCTTGCCACGTCCCTCACATCCGTCACGGTCACCCCGGCGGTGGCCGCCGACGAACCCCTGACCGTCCAGGAGAACGGGCCCGCCGCACTGCGGTCGGATGCCCGCCGCCCCGCCAGTTTCCGGGTCCTGGTGTTCCACAAGACCGACGGTGTCCGCCGTCCGTCCATTACCGACGGTGTCCAGACCATCCGCCAGCTGGCGCAGAACAACGGTTTCCAGGTCACCGCGACCCAGGACGCCGGCGCGTTCACGCCTGAGAACCTCGCGAAGTTCCGTGCCGTGGTGTTCCTCAACACTGTCGGCAATGTGCTCAATCCCGCCCAGGAAAGCGCTTTCGAGGGCTACATCCGCGCGGGCGGTGGTTACGTCGGCGTGCACGCGGCCGCCGAGACCGAGCCGGACTGGCAGTTCTACCAGGACCTCGTGGGTACCAAGGTGACCGGCGTGAGTGGCGTGAGCACCGGCAACGTCCAGGTCGCCGACCGCGCCCACCCGTCGACCGAGACGGTGGCGAGGACGCTGACGCTCACCGAGGAGTGGTACAACTTCGCCAAGAACGTGCGCGGTTCCGAGCACGTGCTGGCGACTGTCGACGAGCGCTCCTTCAGCGGCGGGACAATGGGTTTCGATCACCCGATCTCGTGGTGCCAGGACCATGTCGGCGGTCGCTCGTGGTACACGGGCCTCGGTCATTCGATCGAGTCGTACCGCGCCAACAACTTCCGTAAACACCTGCTCGGCGGTATCACCTGGGCCGCCGGTGTGGTCGAGGGAGACTGTGGCGCGACCGTGCTCGGCAACTACGAGAAGGTCACGCTCAACGACGAGCCCGGCGAGCCGATGTCGCTCGCGGTGCTGCCTGACGGTCGCGTGCTGCACAATACGCGCGGCGGCGAGATCAGGATGTACGACCCGAAGACCGGAGCCAGCCCAGTGATCAACACCATCCCGGTCTACTCACACGACGAGGACGGTCTGCAGACGCTCGCGATCGACCCGGACTTCGCGACCAACAAATGGGTCTACGTCTACTACGCGCCACCGCTGAACACCCCGGTCGACAACCCGGCCACGCCAGGCGTCAACGAGGGCGACGCGCCGGCCACCAGCAACGACCCGAAAGCCTGGGACGCCTTCAAGGGCTACAACCAGCTCTCCCGGTTCAAGCTGGTCGACGGGCCGTCACCGCGTCTGGACATGGCCAGCGAGCAGCAGATCATCCGGGTGGACGTGGACCGGGGCATCTGCTGTCACGTGGCGGGCAAGGTGAAGTTCGACGGCAAGGGCCAGCTGTACCTGATCACCGGTGACGACACCAACGCCAGTGGCTCGGACGGCTTCACCCCGATCAACGACGCCCCGACCCAAGGGCCGGGTTACGACGCCCAGCGCTCCGCGGGCAACACCAACGACCTGCGCGGCAAGCTGTTGCGGATCAAGGTCCGTCCAAATGGGACGTACACCATCCCGGTGGGCAACCTGTTCAACGAGGCCGAGGACTTCGACAACAAGACCCGTCCGGAGATCTTCCTGATGGGCCTGCGCAACCCGTTCCGGTTCGATGTGGACAAGTCCGGAATGGTCTATGTGGGCGACTATTCACCGGACTCGCGGACCTCCAGCCCGACTCGCGGCCCGGAGGGCACCGGCCGCTGGTTCGCCACCAGGACCGCGGGCAACTACGGCTGGCCGTTCTGTGTGCAGCCCAGCCTGCCGTACGTCGATTTCGACTTCACGACAAGGACTCCGGGCCAGACATTCAACTGTGGCGCGCCGGTGAACCTCTCGCCGCGCAACACCGGACGGACCACGCTGCCGGCCGTGCAGCAGGCGCAGTTCTGGTACACCTACGAGGCCCGTACGCCGTGCCCCGGCTCGTACCTGCAGAACCCGCCGATCCCATGTGACTTCAAGTGGCCGGTGATCGGGACCGGGGGAGTGGGGCCGCATGGCGGGCCGATCTACTCCTATGACTCGGCGTCGACGTCCGCGACGAAGTTCCCGGAGTACTACCAGGATTCGGTCGTGTTCGGGGAGTTCACCCGCGACAAGCTGTTCATGATGCGCACCGACGGCAAGGGCAATCTCGTGGGTGTCGAACAGTTCCTGCCCGGGTTCGTCTTCGACAACCCGATGGAGATGGAGTTCGGGCCTGACGGCAATCTCTACGTGCTGGAGTACGGCGACGGCTTCTTCCGGCCGAACCCGGACGCCCAGCTCTCGGTGATCAGGTACGTCAAGGGGACCCGTTCCCCGGTCGCGGTGCTGAACGCGACACCGACGTCCGGTCAGGCGCCCTTGACCGTGCAGTTCTCCAGCGAGGGTTCCTACGATCCCGACCCGGGTGAGTCCATCTCCTACGCGTGGGACTTCACCAACGACGGGACCGTGGACTCGGCTGACCCGAACGCGTCGTTCACCTACAGCGCGAACGGCGTCTACACGGCGAAGCTCACCGTGACGGACTCCAGCGGCAAGACAGCCGTGCTGACACGCACAATCACAGTAGGCAACACAGCGCCTTCGGTGACCGTGACCGCACCGATCCCAGGCACGTTCTTCAATTGGGGCGACAGCATTCCCTTCACAGTGAACGTCACCGACCCCGAAGACGGCCCGATCGACTGCAACCGCGTCACAGTCACGTTCGTGCTCGGCCATGATGAGCACGGCCATGGCCAGGGTTCCACCACGGGCTGTACCGGCAGTCTGACCGCACCGGCAGACGGCGGTGACCATGCCGGTGGGTATCTCTACGGCGGAATCAGTGCGTCCTATACGGACTTGGGCGCCAACGGCCAGCCGGCCCTGACCACCATCAGCCAGTCGGTCGTCCAGACCCGCCGGCAACAGGCCGAGTACGCCCAGGCACGCCAGGGCGTCGATACAACGCTGACCAACGACACCGGCGGCGGCCTGCACCTGACCGCGATCGAACCCGGGGACTACGCGGCATTCGATCCCGTCAACCTGGGCGGAATCAACAACGTCACATTCCGCTATGCCGGTGGTTCGGCCGGAACCGTCGGTGCCCCAAGGGCCACAGTCGAGTTGCGGCTGGACTCACCGACCGGCCCGCTCGTCGCGACCGCCACCCTGGCCGCGACAGCCGGCAACACGACCTGGGCCAGCCAGAGCGTCCCGGTCGGCCAGCCGGCCGGCAAACACCGGCTGTACCTGGTATTCGGTTCCGTGCCCGGCGGCCCGGCCACCGGATTGATCAACCTCAACTGGGTCGAGTTCACCGGCTGAGCCGCTCGTGCGGAAAGCCCGCCCTTTCGGGGGCGGGCTTTTCACTGTCTCCGTCGAGCGGTTTGTGATCTTTTTTCGCCGGGTGATCGACAATTCCCGGGCGGTGAACAAATGTTCGATTCAATTCATGATCGCTCTTGGGAAACAATGGCCCCCGGTTGACCGATGAGTAAGCTGCTATGCCAGGTTATATGGCGTCATAAAGCAGTGACCGGAGGGCGTCGCAGTGCTCGACGTGCGCAACCATCAGGGCAAGTTCGGTGCTGACTACATCAGGGTCCTGTCCTCGGCCGCCGGGCTGATGTGGTCGGCGGACGATGTCGATCTGGACGGCGTCGACCTGTGCATCAAACTTCCCGGCCGCACGCCGCACGGATTCTCGCCGCGGATCGACGTGCAGGTGAAAACCGTCTCCAGGCTCGAGGTGCGCAAAGGCCTGGTGAACTTCGACGGCCTTGATCGCGTGCAGTTCAACAAACTGGCGGGCGTGCAATTCGTCGTCCCGCGTTATCTGTTCATTGTCCATGTTCCGCGTGAGGTGGCACATTACGCGGATCTGAGCACGTCAGGACTGTTGCTCCGGCACATCGGCTACTACGTGTCGCTGAGCGACCGCAGTCCACTGCCGTCCCCGGACCGCGATCACCGCATCCGGGTGAAGATCCCGGTGAGCAACGTTCTGACGGTGACGAGCCTGCGCTCGCTGGTGACCGGAAATGTCACGGTTCCCGCCGTCGTCGCGGCGTCATGACACAGACGCCAAAGGTCGAGGATGTCCTTGACTATCTGCGCGCGCACGGCTGGACGATGACCGGCAGCTGGCGGAACGCGACCGTGTGGAGCCTGCGCGAGTTCGATGTCCTCGTGCCGCCGACTGACGCCGTGGCCGACAGGCCAGGACGGCTGCGCGAGTTGGTGCAGTGCGTCGCCGAGTCCGAAGGACGGACTCCGCGCATGGTCAGGCGCGACATCGCGCTGCCTGCCGTCGACGTCGTCTCCTACCGCGCCCGGGACACCACGGAGTCGGTCACGCTGCCGACGGGCATGCGTTCCTTGCGCGCCGCTCGGGATCTGGTCGTGGCATGTGCCCGGGAAGTCGTGGTCGAGACGTCGCAGACCGTGGGAACGCTGCTGGAGCGGTCCTTCCTTTCGCTGAGCGAAGAGGTTTTCGGCGTCGACATCGCCTTGCCGTACGAAGAGTTGGGGCGCAGGACGGCCTTGCGTGTGCTGCGCAGCTCGACGACGGTGCTGAAGGCAGTGGGCTCGCCTGACGAAGACGCCTTCGAGCAGGTCTTCCGTGAAGGGGTCTCCAAGGATGTCTGCGTTGCTCTCGCGGACCTGGCCGGGCAGGACCGGCGGGGCTCGTTCGAACTGGGGTTCCGGTGGTCCAGACGGGCGCCGCTCAAGGACCAGGCAGTGGAATTCCCAGCCGGAGTGGGAAGACGCATCCGCGCGGCCGGCAAGCGCACCGAACCACCAGCCGAGGACGCCGTCGGTGTTGTCGAAGGGCCCGTGCACAGCCTGTCCGACGACGAGAACGGCGAAAGATGGCGCATCGGCGTCCGCGGCGTCCTTCAAATCGACGGCACAGCCTCCGGACGACGCCGCTTGGTTCCCGTGTGGCTGCGTAGTGCGCAGGACTACGACGCCGCTCTGGTGGCGCACCGAGAAGGAAACCCCGTCCGCGCCCAGGGGGCCATCACGAACACGCGCGGCGTCACCGCTGCGGACAACGGATTCACCGTCATCAGACAGACGTGATCGACCAGACGCGAGAAGCCCAGGCAAGGAGATAGGACGGCTATGCCCGACGAACAGTTGACCTTGACCGAACGCAGCGTCCTGCTTGTCCTGATGGCCGAGGCGCGCGAGATGACCAACGCGGACCTGCATGCGGTCGCCGGCCTCAAACTCGACGGGAAGTACCGCCAGCGCCTCAACGACCTCGATCTGGTCGACAGCGAGAAGGTCGGCCGGGCCTATGTCCACGCGCTCACTGATGCCGGAACGCTGTGGTGCGCCGAGGAACTGTCAAGTGAGCGCCCGGCCCGATCCGGTCCCGCAGGCGGTGCGTTGTACGTGATCCTGAAAGGTCTGCGCCGGCATCTCGAGGACACCGGCCACACGCTCTCCGAAGTCTTCAGGCTGGATGTGGGAAGCCAGGTGGAGGCGGCCTACGCGGAGATCACCGGCGGCAATGGCGAGTCGGTCCGGCTCGCCGTCCTGCGCGACCGGCTGAACGGCGTGCCGAAGGACGACGTCGACCGTGCGCTGGAACTGCTGGCGCGCCGCGAGGACGTGCATGTCCGGGCTGAGTCAGACCAGAAGACGCTGACCGAGCAGGACCACGAGGCCGCTGTCGTGCTGGGCGGCACACCGAGGCATCGGCTGCTGATCGAGGTACCGCGATGAACGAGGAGGAGCACCACGCGCTCGCGTCCATCCAGTTCAGCAGTGTCCTCAGCCAGGACGAGATCTGGAGCCCGCTGAGCAACCACGTCGACGGCCTGCACGCACAAGCCGTCGACGAGATCACTCGCGCTGTGCTCGCGGCCAAACGCCGTCCGCGCAGTACACCGACCGGCCTCGTCCTGCGTGGCGAGCGGGGTGTCGGCAAGACCCACATGCTGGGCTGGCTGCGGCAGCGGGTGCAGCAGGAGGGCGGCTCGTTCTTCATGCCCAAGCTGATCGACGGCCGGTCGTTCTGGGCGGGCGCGGTGCACGGGATCGTCAACCAGTTGCTGGCGGCTGACGGCGGGCAGCTGGGCCGGATGCTGGAGTCCCTGGCGGAGATGACCGGATGCGGCCGGGAACTGAGCCTGCGGCTGCGCGGCATGCTCCAGGTCAGCCGGCGTGACCTGGACGAGTTCGTGGAACGCCTGGAGGAACTCGATCCCCAGGCCGCGCTGGAGTGCCAGGACACCCTGCGCGCGTTGGTGCTGTACCAAGGCAAGGCGAAGCTGCGTGAGGTCGGGCGCAGCTTCCTCGTACTGGCCGAGGGAATCGAGGACACGGCCAAGGCCGAGTGGGGGTTCCGCGATCGCGCCCGGGTGCCGCAGCTGCTGTTCAGTGATCTGTCCCGGCTGTTCGCGCTGACCGGCCCGGTGGTGCTGGCGATCGACCAGATCGACACCGTGCTGTCGGAGTCCGGCCGGCCCGACGAGGACCTGCTGGCGGGCAGGCTGGCCGACGGCCTGATGCGGATGCGCGAGGAGACCATCCGCACGATCATCGTGGTGGCCTGCATCCCGAAGTCGTGGGAACTGGTCGCGACCCGCGCGGTGAACTCCGCGGCCGACCGGTTCACCGCGCTCGACCTGTCCACCTCGATGCCGGACGCCGCCATCGCCACCGCGATCGTCGAGCGCCATCTCGGCAGCCTGTACGGGGAGATCGGTTTCCGGCCGCCGTATCCGACATGGCCGGTGCTGCCCAAGGCGTTCGACGATCCCGAGGTCGCCGCGTACACGCCCCGGCGCCTGTTGCATCAGGTCGAGAACCACGTCCGCAAATGCCTGGCCCGCAACACCGTCGAGGAACTCGGCGCGTTCGGTGCGGTGACGCAGTCCCCTGCGCCGGTCGTGGCCGCCGCACCGGCCCCGGTCGACTTGGCCCCGCTGGACGAGCGGTTCGAGCGGCTGCGGGCAGAGGCGGACGTGATCACTCCGCTGGATCCGGCGTACGAGGACGGCCGGATGTTCACTCTGCTGAACGCCGGACTGCGGTGCTACATCCTCGAACAGGGCCCGGGCGGGCCGGAACTGACGATCGACCCGGCGACGATGGTCAAGCCCGCCCTGCACGCCAGGCTGCGCCGCACGTTCGACGAGGCGACCTCGGATGAGGAGCACTGGTGCTTCCGCGCCATCGCCCATCCCAATGCCAGGGCAGTACTGACCCGGCTGAGGTCTGCCTGTCTGGAAGCGGAAGTACGCAAGGGTGCGCACAAGCGGCACCTCGTGGTGTTGCGTAACACGGCTTTCTCGGCCGGGCCGAAGACCAAGGAGGCGGTCGCGGACCTCGAGGCCGCCGACGGCCTCGCGCTGCCGGTGTCAGCCGACGATCTGCGTACTTTCTCGGCGCTGCACGAGATGCACCGGGACGCGCCGCCGGAGTTTCTCAACTGGCTGGCGGTCCGCCGTCCAGCCGGGGCGTCCGGACTGCTCAGTCAGGTGCTGGGCACTCTGGCGTCCGAAGTGGACATCGCGCAACCGGTGGTCGAACAACCGCAGCAGCCGGCCCCAGTCGTCCAGGACTCATCGATCTGCGTGGGGCGGTACACCGAGACGGGCCGGGAATTCCGGGTCCCGTTGATGCAGTTGCGCAGCCACACCGCTGTGTTCGCCGGTAGCGGGTCGGGCAAGACGGTGCTGCTGCGCCGCTTGGTGGAGGACGCGGCGATCCATGGCGTGTCGTCGATCCTGATCGACAGCAACAACGACCTGGCGCGGCTGGGCGACCGATGGCCGTCCCCACCGGGAACCTGGGAACCCGGTGACGCGGACCGCGCCGAACGGTACTTCGCCGGTACCGACGTGGTGATCTGGACGCCCCGCCGGGAAACCGGCCGTCCGCTCGCGCTCAACCCGTTGCCGGACTTCAGCGGGGTGATGGACGATCCCGACGAGTTCCGGACGTCAGTCGACGCGTCGGTGGCGGGCCTGGTGCGCCGAGCGGGCCTGACCGCACGGAAACTCGGCACCGGCACAGCGGTTCTGACCGAGGCACTGAGCTACTTCGCCCGGCAGGGCGGCAGCGACCTTGGCGACTTCGTGGCGCTGCTCGGCGACCTGCCGGACGGCGTGAGCACCATCAAGGACGCTGTCCGCCTGGCGGAGGGCATGGCCGAGGAACTCAAAGCTGCCATGATCACCGACCCGGTGTTCGGTGGCGCGGGCGAACGCCTCGACCCCGGTGTCCTGCTCGAACCCGCGGCGGGCAAGCGCGCCCGTATCTCGGTGATCAGCTGTATCGGGCTGCCCAACGACGACCAGCGTCAGACCTTCGTCAGCCAGTTGCAGCTGGCGCTGTTCGCCTGGATCAAACGCAATCCGGCGGGTGATCGGCCACTGGGCGGCCTGCTGGTGCTCGACGAGGCTCAGACCTTCGCGCCGTCGCGGGGCACCACGGCGTCGACAGAGAGCACTCTCAAACTCGCTACCCAGGCGCGCAAGTACGGCTTGGGCATGGTCTACGCGACGCAGGCGCCCAAGGCGCTGCACAACATGGTCACCGGCAACGCCGCGACCCAGTTCATCGGGAGGCTCATGGCATCCGTCCAGATCCAGGCCGCCACGGAGTTGGCGCGTTCCAAAGGCGGACGGATCGACGACATCTCCCGCCTGCCCGGCGGCCGGTTCTACGGGGCGACCGAAGGGATGAGCATGGGCAAGATCCAGGTGCCGATGTGCCTGAGCCACCATCCGCCGAGCGCCCTCACCGAGGACGAGGTCCTGCACCGGGCCCGCCGTCCGGCCGGATAGCTGTTCGACAGGTTCACATGATCTTCGCTGTGGTGCCATGAAATGGCGGCTGACCTGGGCAGATGGCGAGGCGGGCAGGGATGGGCAAGGGGTGGGCGGCTGGTAGTTTGGCCGGGTAGGGGTCGTTTGCCCGAGAGGTCTCATTCCTTGTTCTTCGTGTTGCTGGGTGTGGTTGCTGGGCTTGCGCACTTCTATATGTGGCGCAGGCTTGTGCGGGATACGACGGTCGCGGGCGGGCGTGGGCGCCGGTGGGGAACTGTGGCCCTGGTGTCCGCGTACGTCGTGATGTTGGGGGCGTTGGGGTTCGGCGGGGAGGTGGCGCTGGTCGCGTGGCCTGGGTATCTGTGGCTCGCGATGATGTTCTACCTGACGATCCTGCTGGGGATCTTTGAGATTCCCCGGGTGGTGCTGCTTCGGCGGCGGGTCAAGGCTCCGGTTCTGGTGGGGGCCGAGCAGCAGGCGGAGCCGGAGGGGACGAGCCGCCGGGTGTTCATTTCGCGGTCGTTCGCCTTGGCGAGTGGGCTGACGGCCGGTGGGCTTGTCGGTTACGGCGCGACACAGGCGTTGGGGGATCCGGAAATCACGTCGGTTCCGGTTACGCTCAGCAAGCTTGATCCATCGCTGTCCGGGTTCCGGATCGCCGTGGTCAGCGATATTCATCTTGGGCCGTTGCGGGGGCGTTCGCACACCGAGCGCATTGTCCGGATGATCAACGAGCAGCAGCCGGACCTGGTCGCCATCGTGGGTGACCTGGTCGACGGGACGGTCGACAAGCTCGGGGAGGCCGCTGCCCCGCTGAAGGACCTCGTGAGCAGGCACGGCAGCTTCTTCGTGACCGGCAACCACGAGTACTACTCCGGCTTCGAACCGTGGCTGCTGGAACTGGAACGCCTTGGGGTGAACCCGCTTCGCAACGAGCGGGTCGCGATCCAACGCGGTGGCGCGGCATTCGACCTCGCAGGGGTGAACGACGTCGCCGGCCGTAACTTCAACGACGCCCCGGACTTCGCACGGACCCTCGACGGACGCGACACCACGCGGCCGGTCGTGCTGATGGCCCACCAGCCCGTGCAGGTGGAGGATGCCGCCAAACATGGCGTCGACCTGCAGTTGTCCGGCCACACGCACGGCGGTCAGATGTTCCCCTTCCACGCGATCGTGCCGGTGCAGCAGCCGGTCGTCGCCGGGCTGGAGAAGATCGACGGCACCTGGGTCTACGTCACGCGTGGCGCGGGCTTCTGGGGACCGCCGGTCAGAGTGGGCGCACCGCCGGAGATCTCGATGATCCAGCTGTCCGGATAAGACATGTGCCGTGCGGGGTGTCCGACCGGACTCGCTGGGGTACCCCTGGGGATCTACGATGGCGTCGCCCGCGCCTGACCCCTGAGAAGAAGGTGGCTTCGACGTGCAGGTTGTTCTCGCGACAGACGGTTTCGCCGGTATCGGAGGCAGCGAGACCTACCTGCTGACGGTCGCCGACGAGCTGTTGCGGCTGGGCCACGCGGTGACCATTCACGCCACCCGACTTGGCGAGATGAGCGAGCTGGCGCGGACCCGGGGCATCGATATCGCGCCGGAGGTGGACGACCTGCCGTCGCACTGCGACGTGGTCCTGTCGCAGGACGGTGGTATGGCGTACACGCTGGCGGAACTCTGGCCCAAAGCGCCGCATGTCTATGTCGCACACAGCGACATCTTCGATTTCCAGATGCCGCCACTGGTCCCGGGCACGGTCGGTGCCGTGGTCGTCATGAGCGACCGGATGGCGCAACGTGTCCGGGCCATGGACATTCCGTATGAGATGGTGCGTCTGCGCCAGCCCATCGACGCAGACCGCCTGATTCCGCGAGGCGCACCGAATGCCCGCCCCAAGAAAGCCTTGCTTCTGGGCAACTACCTTCGTGATGAGGCCCGCCGGGTCATCACCGAGACTTGGTCCGCGGCCGGGGTCGAGGTTGTGCAGGTCGGCCAGCCCACGACAACGACCATGCAGCCCGAAGACGAGATCGCCGCCGCCGACATCGTGGTCGGGAAAGGCAGAGCACTGCTCGACGCGATGGCCTGCGGCCGTCCTGCCTATCTTTTTGACGCCTTCGGCACGGACGGCTGGGTCACGCCGGAGACCTACCCGGCGATGGAAGCCGACGCGTTCGCCGGTCAGGCACTGGACAACATCGGCAGCGCCGCACAGCTCAGGCAGGATCTGGAGAAGTACGACCCGTTGATGGGCCAGGTCAACCGGGAGCTGATCCTCAACAACCACCAGGCACGCGAGCATGTCGAAGACCTGGTCGCGCTTTTCCAGCGCCTCGTTCCCTGCGCTGCCCCGGCGAGTACGCCCAACCGGGAACTGGCCAGGCTGATCCGTCGCCGCTGGCAGGCGGAGCTGGAACTTTTCGTGCTGCGCAATCAGTTCGGTTCAGTGCAGGCGGAACACGAACGCGAGCTGGCCGCCCGCGTCGACGAGATCAAACAGTCCTACGAAGCCGAATTCGCCGCTGCGCAAGCAAGATACGAACAGGCGCAGCAGCGATACGAAGAGGCATTGACCTCCGCGCGGGAAGACTATGAGCGCGGTTTGGCCGTGACAGGCGAACAACACGAGAGAGACCTTGCGGCTGCGGCACATGAACACGAGCAGGCGCTGATCGCCCTACGGGACAATCACAAACAGCAGCTCGCGCAAGCCGATGAGCGGATCCAGGAATTAACGGCCCAGCGGGGTGTCCGGCTGGGTCTTGTCCTGGGACGTATGGGCGACAAATTCCGCAGGCGTTAGATCAGGAAACCCTTGGATCATGGTTCTCAGGTCAGGCCGAGGTGCTCCCGCAGTGTCGAACCGGCGTACTCGGTGCGGAAAACCCCGCGTTCCTGCAGCAACGGGACGACGGTGTCGGCGAATTCGTCGAGACCACCTGGGGTCACGTGCGGCACGAGGATGAAGCCGTCGCCGGCGTCGGCCTGGACCAGGTCGTTGATCGAACCGGCGACCGTGGCCGGTGAGCCGATGAACGTCTGCCGGGCGGTGACCTCGATGATCACCTCCCGGATCGAGAGGTTCTTGGCCTCGGCCAGTTCACGCCATTCCCGGGCGGTGGCCAGGGGATCGCGGTACATTCGCACGCTGGCCCGTCCCTTGGCCACGGTGTTCTCGCCGACAAGCGGATCGATCCGCGGCAGCGGGCCGTCCGGGTCGTACTCGCTGAGGTCGCGGTTCCACAGCTGCTCCAGGAACTTGATCGCGGTCTGGCCGCCGACCTGCTGACGTCGGATCACCATCGCGCGTTCCCGGGCGTCGGCATCGGTGTCGCCGAGGACAAAAGTGGCCGCCGGCAGGATCTTGAGCTGCTCGTGGGTCCTGCCGTAGCGGGCCAGCCTGCGTTTGACGTCGGTGTAGAACGCCTGCCCGGCTTCGAGCGTGCCGTACCGGGAGAAGATCGCATCGGCGGTCGCCGCGGCGAACTCCCTGCCCTCGTCGGAATCCCCGGCCTGCAGGATGACCGGCCGGCCCTGTGGGCTGCGTGGCACCGTGAACCGGCCGCTGATGTCGAAATGCTTGTCGTGGTGCTCGAACGCACCGGCATCAGGCCTGCTCAGGAAGGTGCCGGACGCCTTGTCGGCCACGATTTCGTCGCCATGCCAGGAATCGAACAATTCCCACGCCGTGCGCATGAACGTCTCAGCGCGGTCGTACCGCTGGTCCTGCGGCAGGAATCCGCCGCGCCGGAAGTTCTCCCCGGTGAACGCGTCCCACGACGTGACCACGTTCCAGCCCGCGCGGCCGTCGGACAGGTGATCCAGTGAGGCGAACTGGCGCGCGACTTCGTACGGCTCGTTGAAGGTGGAGTTGATCGTTCCGGTCAGGCCGATCCGCCGGGTGACCGCGGCCAGCGCCGCGAGCACGGTGAACGTGTCGGGCCGGCCGACCACGTCGAGGTCGTAGATCCGGCCGTTCTGCTCGCGCAGCCGCAGCCCTTCAGCCAGGAAGAAGAAGTCGAACTTGGCCCGTTCGGCGGTCTGCGCCAGATGCACGAACGAGCTGAACTCGATGTGGCTGCCCGCCTGCGGATCGCTCCACACCGTCGTGTTGTTCACGCCGGGGAAATGCGCGGCGAGGTGGATCTGCTTCATCTCGCTCCTTCTCAAGCGGCGTAACGGTTCGCGGGCTTCGGCAGGCCGAACAGGCCACGCAGCGTCGTGGCCTGGTACTCCCGGCGGAACACACCGCGTTCCTGCAGTTCGGGCACGACCCGCGACACGATCAGATCCAGGTCGTGGGGCAGCCGGCCAGGATGCAGCCGGACACCGGCGAATCCCTTGCCGGACAACGTGATCACCTGATCAGCCAACGCCTTGGCGTCGGAGTCCAGCAGGACTCGTACGTCGGCGAAGGTGCGCTCGTGCTCGATGGGCGCGTCCGGCTCGGTGAACACGATGTCTGTGTCGTTTGCGTACGGACCGGCGACCAGTGGCTGGCCCTGCGGCGGGCGTGGCGTGATCGACGGGCCTTTGACCGCGAACCACTGCCCCTCGAAATCGATGTAGTGCAGCTTCTCCCGGTCGACGAACCGGCCGGTCGCGACGTCCCGGATCTCGGCGTCGTCCTGCCAGCTGTCCCACAGCCTGCGCAGCACCTCGATGTAGTCCTTGGCCTCTTGCAGCAGGCCAGGGCTCGGGAACGCGCGCCTGCCGAAGTGCCGGTAATCGCGTTCGTCCGTCGAGACCTCGACGTTCACGCCCGCGCGCCCGTTGCTGACGTAGTCCAGCGTCGCGATCGCCTTCGACAGGTGGAAAGGCTCGGTATGGGTGGCCACAGCCGTGGGGAGGAGGCCGATATGGGACGTCAGCGGGGCGACCCGGGACGCGATCAGCACAGCGTCGAGACGCCCGCGTACCTGATCCGTGCCGTCCGGGCCGGGGCCCAGCGAGTCCTCGATCGTGACGAAGTCCAGCTTGCCTGATTCGGCCGTCCGGATCAGATCCGTCCAGTACTGGGCGGTCAGCAGCTCGCGCGGGCGGGCGTCCGGCTCACGCCACGCGGCCGGATGCCACCCGGCGCCGTCGAGGGCAACAGCGAGATGCAGCGTCATAACGCCATGGTGCGCCTGGTCAAGGCGCGTGGGCAGGGCGTGTCATCTGCTGGGATTGTGCCCGTCTCCGGGGAATATTCGTGGGCTGTCCGCATTGTGGACACGCTGGCCCAGCCTCTGAGGCATCCTGACAATGTCGCGCATGCTGACCGACGAGTCGACGTATGATCAAACACGCGCCCGCCAGTGGCAGGCGGGCGAGGCGCGCGGGCTGTCCCGCCGCACTGTGATGCGGTTGTCCGTGCTCGGAGGTCTGTCGATGGCCGTGGCACCAGTCGGTACCGCGCACGCGGCGAGCCCGATCGTGAAGCCGTTGCCGCCTGAGCTGTTCGAGGTCTACGGCACGAACGCCGAGACCAAGTGGGAAGCCTTGAGCGGTCAGGGATATCTCACGCCGATCGACCGGTTCTTCGTCCGCAACCACACTTCCACGCCGGACATCGACGTGAACACGTGGAGCCTGAAGCTGTTCGGCACCGGACTGCGCCGGCCGGCCGAGTTCGGCTACCACGATCTGCGCGCGTTGCCGTCGGAGTCGGTCACGGCCTTCATCGAGTGCGCGGGCAACGGCCGGAGTTTCTACACCAGCCAGCAGGGCCAGCAGGTGTCCGGCACGCCGTGGAAACTCGGCGCTGTCGGCGTCGCGCGCTGGCGCGGAGTCCGGCTGTCCACGATCCTGGCCAGGGCCGGTCTGAGCAAGCGGGCGGTGGATGTGCTGCCGTCCGGCCTGGACGCCGACTATGTGACCGGGGGAGTGAACCTCGGCAAGGTCAGGCGCCCGCTGCCGGTGGCCAAGGCGCTGGAGGACGTGTTGCTGGCCTACGAGATGAACGGCCGGCCCCTGCCGCCGGATCACGGTTTCCCGGTCCGGCTGGTGGTTCCGTCCTGGGTCGGGATCGCGTCGATCAAGTGGCTCGGATCGATCGAGGTCTCCGAGACACCGCTGGTCTCGCCGTGGAACACCCAGTACTACCGGCTGGTCGGCCCGGCCTATCCGGCCGAGGGCACACTCGTGACGCGTCAGGTCGTGAAGAGCGCGTTCGAACTGCCGCGAGATGCCGTATTGGCTGCCGGGCAGCGGCATGTGCTGCGAGGCCGTTCGTGGTCGGGCAACGGCCGGATCTGCAAGGTGGACGTCAGCGTCGACGGTGGGGTCACGTGGCATCCGGCCAAGCCGGTCGGCCAGGCATCTGAGCACGGCTGGTTGCAGTGGGAATTCCCGTGGCGCCCCAAGGCTCCCGGCGCGTACACGCTGCATGCGCGAGCGACGGACGTGACCGGCGCCCAGCAGCCGGTCGTGTCCGACTACAACACTCAGGGGTATTTGTTCGGCGCGATCGTGTCGCATCCCGTTACCGTGGGCTGACAGCCTCGCCACAGACGGGGCCCTTGGCCGAGGGAGTCGCGATGTTGCAGGTGGAAACCGTTCGTGGCCCGATTCCGTTGGCACAGCTGGGAACCGTGCTCATGCATGAACACGTGTTCGTTCTCAGTGAGGACTTGCGGCGCAACTGTCCACAGCTGTGGCAGGAGGAGGACCAGATCGCCAACGCGGTCGGCCGGCTGCGTGAACTGAAGGCCGTCGGGGTGGACACGATCGTCGATCCGACGGTGCTCGGGCTCGGCCGTGACATCGAACTGGTCGTGCGGGTCAACGCCGAGGTGGACATCAACATCGTCGCGGCCACCGGCCTCTACACGTACCACGATCTGCCGTTCTTCCTGCACTACCAGGGGCCCGGGACGCTGCTCGGCGGCGAGGACATGCTGGTCGGCCTGTTCGTCAAGGACATCACCGAAGGCATCGCGGGCACGGGCATCAAGGCCGCGTTCCTCAAATGCGCGATCGAGGACACCCTCAGCCCGGGTGTCGAACGAGTGATGGTGGCTGTCGCCGAGGCCCATAAACGCACCGGCGCGCCGATCACCGTCCACACCAACCCGACGTACCGCACCGGACTGGTGGCGCAGGAGATCTTCAAACGTGAAGGCGTCGACCTGGGCAACGTGGTGATCGGCCACAGCGGCGACACCACCGACCTGGCGTACCTGCATGAACTGATCGACAACGGGTCGTATGTCGGGATGGACCGGTTCGGACTGGACGCGATGCTGCCGAGCGACGCCCGGATAGCGACGGTCGCCGCGCTCGCCGAACAGGGGTTCAGCGAGCGGATGGTGCTCGCGCACGACGCGTCGTGCCACGTCGACTGGTTCCCGCCTGGTATCCGCGAGGTGGCGGCACCGAACTGGCATTACACGTTCATTCACACGACCGTGATCCCCGCGTTGACGCAAGCCGGTGTCACGGACGAACAGCTGACGACCATGCTTGTCGACAACCCCCGGCGGTACTTCAGTCGCTAGAGTCGGGGTGTGACGAATGGACAGGCGTTGGTGCTGGGCGGCGGTGGGGTCGCCGGGATCGCGTGGATGACAGGGTTGCTCGCAGGTCTGGCCGAATCGGGCAAGGACGTGACCGGCGCGGATCTGATCGTCGGCACCTCCGCGGGTTCGGCTGTCGCCGCCCAGCTTGGCAGCGGCCTGAGCCTGGACGAGCTGTACGCAGGCAGGTCGAGCCGGCGTTGCAGTCCACCGAGATCGCCGCCGACAATTTCGACATGGAGTCGTACGGCGCGGCCCTGATGACGATCTTCGAAGGCGTGCGGACAGTGGAGGAGACCCGTCGCCGGATCGGGAAGTTCGCCCTGGCAGCGGACACAGTCCCGGAGGCAGATCGCCGGGCTGCTATCGCTTCCCGGCTGCCGTCGCCCGACTGGCCGTCGCGCCGTCTTGTGATCATCGCGGTGGACGCGGAAACCGGTGAGCCACGGGCATTCGACAACGATTCCGGAGTGGACCTGGTCGACGCGGTGGCCGCAAGCTGTGCGGTACCAGGCGTTTGGCCACCAGTCACCATCGATGGTAGGCGTTACGTCGACGGTGGAGTCCGTTCAGTGGACAATGTGGACTATGCGGCTGGCGCGAAACGGCTCGTGGTGCTGCTGCCTATGGGTGAGCAGTCCCCGTGGCCGATGGCTCAGCCGTTCGACGAGGTCGTCGCCGGGCTTGGCGCTGAGAGCGTCACGGTTATCAGCCCTGACGAGGCTTCGGTTGCTGCCATCGGTACCAACCCTCTGGACCCCGCGACTCGCCTTCCGGCCGCTCGCGCCGGCCGGGAGCAGGGCTTGCGCTAGTCCTTGCCTTCTTATGACGGGCTTGGGGTGAGGACACTCAGGACCGATTTCTGGTGCGCTGACGCGCTTTTCTTTGCTGGGGCTCGGTAACCGGGGCTCTTGCGCGACCTGGGCGCTGACCGGGGCTCGCTGGACCTTCATGGCGGGATCTGGGGCGTGGGGCTTTTCGGGCTGAGGCGCGACTTTCTGGGAATCAGTGATCATATTATCCCACCTTTGGGGCGGCGTTCGGTGATCGTTTGGTTACTGTGGGCGGACTCCTTCGGCGGTTGACACCCGGTTCGAACATATGTTCGACGGCGTGCTACTGTGCTCGGGCGTCGAAAGGGGAGTGATGATCACCAGACCGATTTCCTTGGCGGTAGTGGTGTTTTTGCTGGGGCTCAATCTGCGGCCGGCTGTGACGAGTCTGGGGGCTGCGCTGCCGGATGTGGTGACCGTGCCGGGGGTGACGGGTTTGGTCGCGGCTGTCTTGGTTGCGCTTCCCTTGTGGGCGTGTGGGTTTGGTGGTTTGATTGCGCCTTGGTTGTATGCCGCGAATGGGACACATAGGACTGTTTGGTATGCGTTGGCGCTGCTTGTGCTCGCGCAGGTTGTGCGGGTTGTCGATGGGGCGGTTCTGCTTGTGGCGGGGACTGCCTTGGTGTGCTTGTCCATCACGTTGATTGGTACCATGCTTCCTTTGTTGGTCAGGGGGAAGTCCAGTGTTTACGGTGTCTGTTACACGCTTTCGCTTGGTTGTGGGAGTACGGCGGGTGCGCTGATTACGCCCTGGTTGGTTGGGTTGTCGTCGTGGCGGGTTGGGCTTGCGTCGTGGGCGGTTCTTGCTGTCGTGACTATTCCGTTCTGGCGCAAGGTGGACAGTCCGGCTCCGCGTAAGAGTCTTGTCAGCCCGCTTGCGCTGGTGCGGTCGGGTCCGGCTTGGGCTTTGATGGTCTACTTCGGACTTGTCTCGACCGTTTCCTTTCTCGTGATGGGCTGGTTGCCCGCGATTCTGCGGGACGCCGGAATTTCGGCGGATGCTGCGGGGGCCTGCCTGAGTCTGGCGATGGTGCTGGGTTTGCCGATGATGTGGCTTGTGCCTTGGTGGGTCCACAAGGGACTTAGTCAGCCGGTTCTGCTCGCGATTCTGGTGGTGCCGGCGATGGTTGGTGTGACGGGGCTGTTGGTCGCGCCGGCCATGGTGCCGTGGTTATGGGCGACTGGTCTTGGGGTTGGGATGGGCGGCATTGCGCTTGCGCTGACCAGTATTCCGCGTCGGGCCGGCAATGATCCGGATCTCACGACGTCGTTGTCTGCGATGGTGCAGGGTGGTGGCTATCTGCTCGCGGGGGCCGGTGCGCTCGCTTGTGGACTTGTCCATGGTGCGACCAGGTCGTGGCAGGTTTCGCTGATCATGATCCTGGTTGTCCTCTGTGGACAGGCGGTGGCCGGGTTGCTCGCGGTCCGGCCGGTGATCGTCCGGTCACCGGTGATTCCGCACCAGCGCACGGCAAGCTGGCCGGTGCGGATGTCCTCCGAGCCGGGTAAACAGCCGAGCGGGTCGCGCGGCTGACGGTCAGTACCAGTTGTGCTTGTCCACGACATTGATCAACGGCCGGCCGGCGGCGAACCGCTTCGCGTTCTCGGCGATGACCGCGAACCGGCGTTGCTCACTGTGCGGCCCGGCGCCCGCGACGTGTGGCGTGATCAACACGTCCGGGCGCTGCCATAGTGGGTGGGTGTCCGGCAGCGGCTCGGTTTCGAACACGTCGAGCGCGGCCGCTGCGAGCTGCCCGGCTTCGAGTGCGGCGTTGAGCGCGTCGAGGTGCAACGTCGGGCCGCGGCCGATGTTGATCAGGTGGGCCGTGCTGCGCAGTTCGGCCAGTCGCTCCGCGTTGAACAGGCCTTCGGTCGCCGGTGTGTGCGGCACGGTGATGATGACGATGTCGGCCAGGCCTAGCTGATTGTCCAGCTCTTCGGCGGGAAGGATCTCGGCGAACCCTTCTGCCGCCTCGGTCCTGCGCGCGTCGATGCCGGTCACGCGCGTCCCGAACGCCGACAACATTCTGCCGACCTCCGCGCCGATCGCCCCGACGCCGACGACCAATGCCGTCGTCTCCGCCAGCGTGAGGACCGAACTCGGGTCCCAGTCCGGCGCCCACCGCGACTGCTCCTGTGCGCGTACATATCCGGGAATCCCACGCGCCAACGCGAGAACCAACGCCAAGGTGTGCGTGGCGACATGGTCGGTGTACGTGTCCCGCATGTTCGTGACCTGGACCGGGTGCTCGATCAACTTGGGGTGGTAGAACCTCGGCGGAGGCCCAGCCTGCGGCGCCTGCAACCACTGCAGCTTCTCGGCGTGTGCCAACAGCTCCTCAGGCAGTGCACCGTACGCCGCGTCCGCCTCTCGGAGCGCCGCGGCCACCTCTGTCGGCGTTTCGGGCCGTAGCACTCGCAGGCCAGGGACAACTTCGCCAAGTTTGGCCGGCCAGGTCGCCGTGTCGTCCTGATGCGGGGGCACCATCACCAAGGTGAAGCTCATGCACCAAACCTAACGATCTCGCCGAACCCGGGATCAAAGTGCTCAGTTGATGAGCACTTTGACGAGCAGGATGGTCCTCGACACCGAACGAGAGGAACCCCGAAATGTTGCGAGGACTCACCACCGTGACCCTGTTCGCCGACGACGTGCTCGCCGCCGTCGCCTGGTACACCGAACTGCTCGGCATCGAGCCCTACTTCGTGCGTGAGGTCGACGGCAAACCGGCCTACATGGAGTTCCGCATCGGCGACTACCAGCACGAACTCGGCATCGTCGACAGCCGTTTCGCCCCACACGGCCAGATCGAGAAGGCCGGCGGCCCGGTGACGTACTGGCACGTCGACAACGTCCACGCCGCCTTCGACCGCCTCATCGCCATGGGCGCCACCGTCCACCACGCCCCCATCGAACGCGGCCCCGGCTTCGTGCCCGCCTCCGTGATCGACCCCTTCGGCAACATCATCGGCGTGATGTACAACCAGCACTACCTGGACATCCTCGGCTCGTCACAGTGAGCGCGTGACCGGTTGCAGGCGTTGGAGGTTGGCCAGCTGGTCGCCGAGCAGGTCCGGGATGCTGAGGGCGAAGTCGCCGTTGGGTGCCGGCCAGGTGTGCTTCATGCCGATGATCTTCTCGGGCAGGAAGGCGCGTAAGGCCGGGTCGATGTCCATGCCCCAGTAGCGGAGGGGCATGCCGACCTCCTCGGGGGCGTCGTCCGCGCCGAAGATGAGCCAGTGGTCTGTGGCCACGGTGGCGGTCAGGTCCGGGACGCCGCCTGTGTGGGCGTCGAGGGACGGCATCACGATCCAGTCGGAGTAGGGCGGCGGGTACCAGATCAGCAGCGGGTTCGCGCGGTATGCCTCGGCGTTGTCGAAGCAGCACAACACAATGCTGTGGTACGGGTACATCTTCGCGTAGAACTCGAACAAGGCCGGGTCCAGCGGCGGGCGCTTGTTCGGCGGCACACGGCTGAGGGCGGCTGGAATCTGGGTCGGATCCTCGGCGAGCACGATTGTGTAGATGTCGTGGTCGAAAACCTGGACCGGGGCCGCCGCAGGCGCCCCGCCCTGCTGTGAGCCGTAGCCACCTCCGGCGGCGACCGGCTGCAGGACCCGGACCATCTCGTCGAGGATGCCGCGGTGCTTCTCGCCCACCCACAGGAAGTTGTCCTGGGTCAGGTTCGCGGGAATGTGCAGCACCATGGCATTCGGCGTGCGCGCGAGATTGACCGCCTTGTTCTGATATCCCAGAACTTCGATCGGGCCGAGGACCGGGTGGTTCTTGCGCCCGGCGTACAGGATCGTGGCTGTGAACTCCGCTGGGGCCATTGAGATGCACACGCGGTGAACGTACCAAGCAGGCCCTTCTCGCAGGCTCGGAACCGGAAAGAAACCGCCTATATGTACGTATGAATACCTCTAGCTGGGGAGTTCGCGTAGCACGTTGAGCAATGCCTGCACTGTGCCGCCGAAAGCGTTCTTGGCCGGTGCGCCATAGCCCACGATCAGGCCGTGCCTGTCCGGCGACGGGTTCATCCAGCACTTCCTGAGGGTCTCGATGGCCAGGGAATGCCTGCGTGCGACGGACGGAACCTCGGCTTCGGCTGCTGCGGACAGTGGCAGCGTGAGCTGCAGGCCGGCTGAGATCCCTTCCGGGACAACGCTTTGCGGGAGCGCGGCGACCAGTGTGTCCCTTCTGGACCGGTACTCCAGGCGGCAGCGGCGGACATGCCGGTCGTACGCCCGGGAGCTGATCATGTCGGCGAGCACGAGCTGGTCGAGCAAAGGCGGGAACGCCCCGCTCTCGATCAGTGCGGCGACGACCGGTTCGACCAGGCCGCGGGGGAGCACCAGCCAGGCCAGCCGGAGCGACGGCGCCAGGGTCTTGCTCGCGGTCCCGGCGTAGATCACGCGTTCCGGCGCGAGTGCCTGCAGCGCACCGACTTGCTGACGGTCGTACCGGAACTCGCCGTCGTAATCGTCCTCGATGACCACGGCTCCGGTCCGTGTCAGCGCGGTCCTGCGTGAGGGTGCCAGGGTGACGCCCATCGGCGCCTGGTGCGCGGGCGTGACGACCACGACCGGGCTGCTCAGCTCCGCGACCCGCATGCCGTGTTTGTCAACGGGCACACCGGTGATCCGCTGCCCGGTCGACGCGGCAAGGTCGCGGAACCAGCGGAACGACGGGTCTTCGAAAGCCATTTCCTTGATACCGATGTCCTGCAAGGCCCGGCCGAGCACAGCCAACGCGTGCGAGAAACCCGCGCAGATCACCATTCGCGCGGGATCCGCCAGCACGCCACGGCTACGGCCGAGGTACGCCGACAAAGCCGAACGCAGCACAGAAGATCCGCGCGGTTCGCCGTAACCGAACGTCTCGTTGGGCGTGTGCTGCAGCACACGCTTGGTCGAAGCCAGCCAAAGGTCGCGCGGGAACAACGAGGAGTCCGGCAGGCCTGCCATCAACGTCCAGCGCCGTTTGGATTCCCTGACATACACGGGATTCGGCTGGGACAGCGGTTCGGAGCCCGCAGTGGCGACTCGGGTCGGCGCGCCCTGACTGGTCTGCAGGTAGCCCTCGGCCGCCAGGTCGGAGTACACGCGCGTGACCGTGCCTCGGGCGACACCAAGGTCATGCGCGAGCGCACGCGTCGACGGCACGATCGCGCCCGGACGCCAACGCCCGTCGCGGATCGCCGTCCGTACGGCTTTGGCCAGCCCTTGCCTGCCGCTGCCAGGTGTCCAGTCCAGGTGTACGTCGACCGAACTGGACCACTCCGCCGTCATGAAAATGGACCTTACCTGTGTACAAGTAGCGGTCACTGGTAATTGGCAAATCACCACCCGCCTGGGCTGAACCGGTAAGCAGTGAAGTTGACCAGTCAGCTCTGGGAGGGTGCATGCGGCGTTTCCTCGCGATCAGCGTCGTCTTGGCGGCGAGCCTGACCGGACCGCCTGCGTCGGCCGCCCCGGCTGCCGTACCGGCCCAGCCGACGGACATGATCACGCTGGTCACCGGCGATCAGGTCCTGCTGGGCGGCGCGGGCGGTGCGACGATCCGCCCGGCGAAGGGCAGGGAACGCGTCCGGTTCCTGACGCAACGAGACGTCCGGGGCGATGTCCACGTCACGCCGCTCGACGCCATGCCGATGCTGCGATCCGGGCAGTTGGACGCCCGGCTGTTCAACGTCAGCGCACTGCTCAAGCACGGCTTCGGCGACGCCGCCCGGCCGGATATCCCGCTGATCGTCGGCGGAACGCCTGGTACCCAGACTCTGGCCAGCATCGGCGCGTCCGCGGTGACTGTGGCCAAGAACAGCACTTTCTGGAACAGCAGGCAGGCTTCCCGGATCCGGCTGGACGGCCCGGTCCGCGCCACCCTGGACAAGAGCGTCCCGCAGATCGGGGCACCTTCGGCCTGGCAGGCCGGGCTGACCGGCAAGGGCACCAAGGTCGCCGTGCTGGACACCGGAATCGACTCGGCACACCCGGATCTGGCCGACGCGGTCATCGAGGCGCGCGACTTCAGCAACAGCACGACAGGCCCGGCCGACAAGTACGGTCACGGCACGCACGTGGCCTCGATCGTGACCGGCAAGAACGACAAGTACACCGGAGTCGCGCCGGACACCAAGCTGCTCAACGGAAAAGTGCTCGGCGACCGTGGCAACGGCAACGAGTCCAACGTCATCGCCGGGATGCAGTGGGCCGCGGCCGGTGGCGCCCAGGTGATCAACATGAGCCTGGGCAGTGATTTCCCCAGTGACGGCACCGATATCGTGTCGCAGGCGGTCAACACCCTGACCGCGCGGTACGGCTCGCTTTTTGTCGTCGCCTCAGGCAACACAGGCGGCATCGTGGGCCCGCCCGCCGCCGCGGATGCCGCGTTGACGGTGGGCGCGGTCGACTCCGCGGATGTCCTGGCGCCGTTCTCCAGCCGTGGACCGAGATTCGGTGATGACGCGATCAAGCCGGACATCACCGCGCCCGGCGTGAACATCGTCGCGGCCAAGGCGAAGGGCAGCTTCCTGGACGGCAAACTGCCCAACGTCGGCGAAAACCACTTTGTGATGTCCGGAACCTCGATGGCGGCACCGCATGTGGCGGGCGCGGCAGCGATTCTCGCCGGGCAGCACCCGGCTTGGAAGGCCGCGGACCTCAAGGCCGCCTTGATGAACAGCGCCAAGGCACAGCCGAACGTGTCGGTCTTCGAGCAGGGCGCGGGCCGGGTCGACGTCGCCCAGGCCGTCACCCGGACCGTGCACGCCACTCCAGCCAGTTTCAGCAACGGAATCGTGCAGTGGCCGCACAACGACGACAAACCGATCAACAACGTCCTGACCTATCACAACACCGGCACGGTCCCGGTCTCGGTGACACCCGTGGTCGATGTGCTCGACCCAGCCGGAAAGGCCGCGCCTGCGGGAATGTTCACCGTCACCCCGGCGACAGTTGTTGTGCCGCCTGGTGGTCAGGCGCAGGCGACCGTCACGATCGACACCACGGTCAACGCCACCGACGGCATCTTCAGCGGTGTTGTCGTCGCAGACGGTGTTCGTACGCCGATTTCGCTGACCCGCGAGGCGGAGAGCTACAACGCCAAACTGAACTTCGTCGGGTTCGACGGCAAACCGACCGCCGACTACGCCGTCCGGATCGTCGACTCCACGCAACCCGTTTCCTACCAACGGTATGACGCGTCCGGGAACCTCACTGTGCGGCTGCCCAAGGGCCGGTACTTCGTGGAAGCCCAGATGCTCGGCGTGGGCCGGCTGATGGCCATCCTGACCGAGCCGGACGTGGATCTGAGCGGGGACGTCTCGCTGACGCTGGACGGCCGGGAGGCCAAACCGATCGGGCTGGTCCTCGACCGGGTCAACCAGCAGTCGGCCGAGACCTTCGTGGAGCTCAGCCGGACCATGTCGTGGGGCGAGCTGACCAGCGCCGTGTACACGTCGTTCGACGATGTGATGGTCCGGCCTTCCAAGTCCGCTCTGCCAGGGAAGTTCCGGTACTCGGTCGGTGGCAGGTTCGCCGGCGGCAAGGACAGCACCTATCTGTACAACGTCCGGGGCGACGTCGACGGTCATGTTCCCGCCGATCCGGTGGTGCGGGTCCGGGACAAGGACCTGGTCAGGGTCCGTTCGGTGCATGCCGCGACCAGGCCGGATTCGGTGGGCAACCGTGAGTACATGATCGAGCGGCCGCTTCCGTACACATTGGACGAACTCTACTCGCCGGGTGTCCCGTGGAGTTCCTCGTTCAGTGAGACGAGGTCCGGCGAGTTCGTGCAGAACATCTTCACGAGCGCGCCACGGAGTTTCTCGCACAACGGCACGGAACGGTGGAACCATGGGGTGTTCGGGCCTGATCTGCCGGACAACCCGGGCAGGCCGTTCCGTTACGCCAGCAGGCTGGGCGACAGCCTGGTCTTCCAGATCCCGGCGTTCAGCGACTCGGGTGTCGACCGGGAGGGTTTCTCGGCCCATGCCGGCAGCACCAAGTTGTTCCGCGGCAACGAAGAGATCGGCTCGGCGCCCGGTAGCGGCAGTGGCGTGTACGAAGTTCCCGCCGGGCCGGCGACCTACCGCCTGCACTCCGAGTCCACTCGGGACAGAGCGTTGAGCAGCAAGATCGTGGTGGACTGGACGTTCCAGTCCGACACGGTCGACGAACCGCATCCGCAGCCGTTGCCGTTGATGGCCGTACGATTCGCGCCAAGCCTGGACACCGCCGGTAAGGCCTACCGATTCCTGCCCACCATCGTGCCGATCGGTATCAGCACGAACAATCTCAAGACAACGGCATGGCCCACCAGAATCCAGGTCTCGCACGACAAAGGCACGACGTGGCGGCCCGCCCCGCTGATCTCACTAGGCGGCAAGTGGTACACCGTGCTCCTGCATTCGTGGGCCGCCGAATCGGTCTCGTTGCAGGCTAGCGCCCGCGACACAGCCGGTAACGCCGTGTCACAGACTGTCATCGACGCTTTCCTGCTGAAGGGCTGAGGCCCATTTTGATCAGGGTCAGGCCGCTGAGCGCGATCATGCCGGTGCCCAGGACCAGGTGCAGCCAGTTGTCGGCATCGTTGACCGGCATGAAGTTGCCACCGCTGCGCAGGTCGATCAGCATGCCGTAGAGGTACAGCAGCAGGTAGACCAGTCCACCGACGAGGAGGTAACGCCGCGCCCCACGCAACGTGCGGCCCATCCTCAGGCCCGCCACCCCGAACGCCAGGTGGACGACGTTGTGCAGGACGGAGATCAGGAACACGCCGAGCAGCATCGCGCCCGAGCCCTGCCCGGCGACAGTGATCTGGCCCAGCCCCGAGGTGATGCCTGGGGTGAATCCGAGCAGCCCGAGCAACAGGAACACCGCACCGACGCCGGCGGCCGCCTGCTGGCCTGGATGTGGCCGCGGGCGCCTGTGAGCCCTGGCCGGCTGCTCAACCTTCATGGCTGTGGCGTACCCAGCCCGCACGCAGGTGAACCCGGAAATTTCTGCAATGGTCCTGCAATCGGGCCGGGGGAGACTTCCTTGTGTCACCGGGGCTCACGCCACCGCAACTGTGAGCCCCGGCGACTGCTTGTGACAGGGCCGGCGCCCGCACTACCCCCCAGAGTGGGGTGCCGGCCCGCGCGGCTCGCTACAGTGCCCCGGACAGTCGCAAAAGGATCGGGGTTGCGATGCGGACCGTGGCGCAGGCGTGGGACAACTGGCTGAAGGCGTTGGAATCGCACGGGTTCGACGCCCGTGGGATGACCAGGCCCAGCGCGTCCGATGAGGACATCCCAGCCGCCGTCGCCGCTCTGTACCAACTCAGCGACGGCCAGACCGAGTCGTGGCGCAGCGAGCTGCCCGGCGCCACGGACCTGTTCCCAAGCTCCCGGTTCCTGCCGGCCGCCGAGGCACGGGACCTCTGGCCGGAGTGGGCCGATCTCGGCGTGCCCTTCGCTCTGGACGCCGGTGGTGGCTGCCTCGCGGTCGACCTGGCCGGTCAGGTGGTCGTGCTCGATCCGGACGAACCACCGCGGGTCGTCGCCCCCGATCTGGTGGCGTACCTCGAGGCGCTCGCGGAGTATCCGCTCGAGATCGAGGACGACGAGGGCGACCTGATCTGGGACGCGCCAGGCCTCCGGTAGATCGATCCGCAAAATCGGATTGATAGTCACGATAGACCCGCAGAAGCGGAAAACGCCCGTTCGGAGGATTCTCTGCGCCTGGGTGCGGACCTAGCGTGGGAACCATGGCTGGTCTGACGGTGACCGGCGCTGTCCAGGCGCCGGGAACCACGGTGTCGATCATGGACCTGGACGCCGACGCCCAGGGACCGATGCATGTGCACTACGTGACGCGCAGTTGCGACCGGATGGATCAGGTGCACGGCGTGGTGGTGCACTCGCTGCTGTCGCGGATCGGGCTGGCCGTGCGGGACGAGCCGAAAATGGACCACCTGATGTTCCTGGTCCTGGTCAGCGGCGAGGACGGGTATCAGGTCGTGCTGTCGTGGGCGGAGCTCGACCCCGAGTTCGGCGCGTGCTCGGCCGTGCTGGCCACCCGGTACAACGGCTGCCGGCTGGAGCTGCCGACGCTGGTGATGCCGCGTGACGGCCGGGGGAGCAGGTACGTGCGGCTGGTGTCCCGGCTGCACGTGATGCGGGCTGGGTAGAGTCTGGCCTGTGATTCCGGTTGTGCTGCTCACCGGCTTCCTGGGCTCGGGCAAGACGACACTGCTCAACCACCTGCTGGCCACCGCGCGCGGCACCCGGATCGGGGTGATCGTCAACGACTTCGGCCAGATCAACGTGGACGCGATGAGTGTGGCAGGCCAGGTCGACTCGATGATCTCGCTGGGCAACGGCTGCCTGTGCTGTGTGGCCGACACCTCCGACATGGACGAGATGCTCGACCGGCTGGCCGCCGCCCGGCTCGACGTCATCGTGATCGAGGCCAGCGGGCTGGCCGACCCGCAGACGATGGTCCGCAAACTGCTGGCCAGCAAGGACACCCGGGTCCGATACGGCGGCCTGGTGACGGTGCTGGACGCGGCCGGGTTCCGGGCCACGCATGCCGAACACCCGGAGCTGGCCCGGGCGTTGAAGATCGCCGATCTGCTGGTGCTCAACAAGACCGACCAGGCCGCCTCGGTGACCGGGCTGATCGCCGAGATCAGGACGCACAACGGTGACTGCCCGATCGTGCCTGCCACGCACGGCCGGATCGATCCCGAGCTGCTGTTCGACCGGGCACCGGAGCTGCCGGTGGCCCGCCAGCTGTCGTTCGACGACCTCGTCGACCATTCCGATCACGCGCACGCGGTCTACCAGACGGTCACGTTCACCGCCGAAGAACCCATGCATCCGGTTCTGCTGATGGATTTCCTCGACAACCAGCCGGCCGGGCTCTACCGGATGAAGGGTTTTGTCCACTTCGGACTTCCCGGCCACACCGACCGGTTCGGCCTGCAGACGGTCGGCAACTACCTGCGGTTCCACCGTTCACCGTGGCCACGCGGGCAGAAGCCGTTGACACAGCTTGTGCTGATCGGCAAGGACATCGACGAGACCGCCGTGGACTGGCTGCGGGCCTGTGTCCAGACCGGCCCCGTCGACGCCGACGACATGCTGTGGATCACGCGTTACTCGGACTCAGTGGACGCCTTTCATGAGCCGGCGGAGCAGTGGGCTGAGCGCGAAGAGGACGACGCCTAGCACGATCGCCGCCGCGCCGAGGATGCCGAAGTACGCGGGCTCGTTGTCCGGGCTGTAGTACGCGGCGAGCTCACCCGCGACGGACGAACCCAGCGCGATCGACAGGTAGAACAACGCGACCATCTGCGCGCCGAACGCCTTGGGCGCGAGTTTCGTGCTCGCGGACAGGCCGACCGGCGACAGGCACATCTCGGCGATCGCGAACACCAGCAGGATCAACGCCAGCAGCAGCGGGTTCACCGCCGCGCCGGCACTGGTGGCACTGATCGCGACCATCAGCAGGAACGCCACGCCCATCCCGGCGACCCCGAGTGAGAACTTCACCGTCGTACTCGGCTGGCGTTCGCCGAGCTTGGTCCACAGGTACGCGAACAGCGGCGCGAGGATGATCACGCACGCGGGTTCGACGGAGTTGAACACCGCAGGCGGGATGTGGAAACCGAGCGCGTCCAGGTTCACCCGCGTGTCGGCGTAGATCGGCAGCACGGTGAACTGCTGCTGGAACAGGGCCCAGAACCCGAAGCTCACGATGAACAACGGGATGAACGCGAACACCCGGCTGCGCTCCACCGAGGTGATCTTGCGGCTGCCCAGGATGATCGCGAAATAGACGATCGTCGCCGCGAGAACCACCCACGTGACGACCGTCGGCAGGTTGTCCGTCGTCACCGCGCCGCTGACCACCAGCACGGCTATGACGACCACGCCCACCGCGATCAGCGCGAGCGAACGCAGCCGCGCCGCACCGGTCAGTGGGTTGGGCACCACGCGAGCGTCCTGCCCGAGGTTGCGCCGCCCGAGCACGTACTGCACAAGCCCGGCTGCCATGCCGACCGCAGCGGCACCGAAGCCGAGGTGGAAGCCGACGGACGTCTGCAGCCAACCGGTCACGATCGGCCCGAACATAGCCCCGATGTTCACACCCATGTAGAACAGCGAGAATCCGGCGTCCCGGCGTTCGTCGCCGTCCGGGTACAGCGTTCCGACCAGGGCCGACACATTCGACTTCAGCCCGCCCGTGCCGATGATCACCAGCAACAGGCCGACGGCCACCCCGGTCAGGCCCGGGATCAGGGCCAGCGCGATGTGCCCGAACATGATGAACAGGCCGCCGAAGAACACCGTGCGTTCCGCGCCGAGCAGCCGGTCGGCGACCCACGCTCCACCGACCGACGCCAGATACACCAGCCCGCCGTACGCCCCGACCAGCCCGGCCGCCGTGGCCTGGGACAACCCCAGCCCGCCCTCGGTGGCGCTGTAGTACAGGTAGTACGCGAGGATCGCCTGCATCCCGTAGAAGGAGAACCGTTCCCACATCTCGGTACCGAACAGGTTCGCCAGTGCCCGAGGGTGCCCGAAAAATCCGCGTTGTGATGTTTCAGTAACCGGCTTAGTCACGTTAGGTCACGATACGCCGAACGGGGTAACCCGGCTGATCGGTGTCCTTGTGATATTGCTTTGGCGTGGGTGCGAACGAGCCGTTCCGGGGTGCTGTGCTGGAAGCGGTGCTGGAGCGGATCACGTACGCCAACGAGGACACCGGGTACACCGTGGCCCGGGTGGATACCGGCCGGGGCGGGGATCTGGTCACCGTGGTCGGGGCCTTGCTGGGGGCGCAGCCGGGGGAGTCGATCCGGATGCGGGGGCGCTGGGGCTCGCATCCGCAGTACGGCAAGCAGTTCCACGTTGACGACTACACGACGGTGCTGCCCGCCACGATCCAGGGGATCCGGCGGTATCTGGGATCCGGGCTGATCAAGGGGATCGGGCCGGTGCTGGCCGACCGGATCGTCGAGTACTTCGGGGTGGACGCGCTCGATGTGATCGAGCAGCAGCCGCAGCGGCTGATCGAGGTGCCCAAACTCGGGCCCAAACGGACCAAGCTGATCGCCGCGGCCTGGGAGGAGCAGAAGGCCATCAAGGAGGTGATGGTCTTCCTGCAGGGCGTCGGCGTCTCGACCTCGCTCGCGGTGCGGATCTTCAAGCAGTACAACGAGAAGTCCATCGACGTCGTGCGGGAGGAGCCGTACCGGCTGGCGTCGGACGTGTGGGGGATCGGGTTCCGGACCGCGGACACCATCGCCAAGGCGGTCGGCATCCCGCACGACAGTCCACAGCGGATCAAGGCGGGCCTGCAGTTCACCCTTTCGGAGTCCACTTCCGACGGTCACTGCTACCTGCCTGAGCACCGGCTGATCGCCGAGGCCGTGAAGATCCTGCAGGTCGACACTGGCGCGGTGATCGACTGCCTGGCGGAGTTGGTCGACGAGGAGGGCGTCGTGCGGGAGGTGTTGCCCGAGGAAGATGACGAAGTCGCGATCTATCTCGTGCCGTTCCATCGGGCGGAGATCTCCCTGGCAGGTCAGCTGCGACGGCTGCTCAACGACGACGCCGACCGGATGTCCGCGTTCGCCACTGTCGACTGGGACCGGGCGCTGGCCTGGCTGCGCAAGCGGACCGGCTCGGATCTCGCCCCTGAGCAGGAACAGGCCGTCCGGCTGGCGTTGACGAGCAAAGTCGCCGTACTGACCGGTGGGCCGGGTTGCGGCAAGAGCTTCACTGTCCGGTCCATAGTGGAGCTCGCCGCCGCCAAACAGGCCCGTGTCGTGCTGGCCGCGCCGACCGGACGTGCGGCCAAGCGACTGAGCGAACTCACGGGACACGAAGCCAGCACTGTGCACCGGCTGCTGGAACTCAAGCCTGGCGGCGACGCGGCCTACGACAAGGACCGCCCGCTCGACGCCGACCTGGTCGTGGTCGACGAGGCGTCCATGGTGGACCTGCTGCTGGCGAACAAGCTGGTCAAAGCACTCGCGCCGGGCACGCACCTGCTGCTGGTCGGCGACGTCGACCAGTTGCCGTCGGTCGGCGCGGGGGAGGTGCTGCGGGACATGCTCGCGACCGGAACACCGATTCCACACGTCCGGCTCACGCACATCTTCCGGCAGGCCCAGGAGTCCGGTGTGGTCACCAACGCACACCGCATCAACGCGGGCGAACACCCGCACACCAAGGGGCTCAGCGACTTCTTCCTGTTCTCCGTCGACGACATCGAGGAAACCGCGACACTCACCGTCGACATCGTGGCCAACCGGATTCCGCGCAAGTTCGGTCTGGATCCACGCCGTGACGTGCAGGTCCTTGTTCCCACTCACCGAGGACCGGCCGGCGCGGGCTCGCTGAACTCGCTGCTGCAGGAGGCTCTGACGCCGTCGAAACCGAATCTGCCCGAGCGCAGGTTCGGCGGACGGGTGTTCCGGGTCGGCGACAAGGTCACCCAGATTCGTAACAATTACGACAAAGGTGCCAACGGGGTCTTCAACGGAACTCTGGGCGTTGTGACCGGATTGGACACAGTGGAACAGACGCTGACGGTGCGCACCGACGAGGACGAGGAAGTCGGCTACGAGTTCAGCGAGCTCGACGAGCTGACCCACGCCTACGCGGTGACTATTCATCGTTCGCAAGGCAGCGAGTACCCGTGTGTCGTCATCCCCATTACCACGAGCGCCTGGATGATGCTCCAGCGCAACCTGCTCTACACGGCTGTGACCAGGGCAAAGAAGATTGTCGTGCTGGTCGGCTCGGCCCGGGCGATCGGCCAGGCCGTCCGTACCGCGAGCACCGGCCGCCGCTTTACCACGCTCGACCACCGGCTTCAGCCGAGATGATGTAACGTACAGCTGAGTCGGTTTGTTTGTTGGTGAGGTGTGTTGTGATTTCTGGCAAAGTGCTGAGGTTCGACGATGTCCGTGGCTACGGCTTCATCGCCCCGGACGACGGCGGCGAAGACGTTTTCATGCATGCCAACGATCTTCGCGACGAGAAGTTCCTGTTCACGCCCGGTACCGCGGTCGAGTTCGACGTGGTCGAAGGCGACCGCGGCCTGAAGGCATCGTCGGTCAAGATTCTCGATCGCAGTCCGGCGCGGACCTCGGCCGGCCAGGACGACGAGGTCATGTGCGATGTGCTGTCGCCGCGCGAGCTGATGCAGGAGCTCACCGAGGCCCTGCTGGAGTCCGCGCCGACGCTCACCGCGGCCCAGATCGTCCAGGTCAGGCAGCGGATCGCCAAACTCGCCCACGCCCACGGCTGGCTGGAGTCCTAAGTAGATCACCCAGCACTGGGTCCACTTCGAACAGTTCCGCGTGCGCCAGCGCCCGCAGCACAAGAAGATCGCCCTGAGTTTCCGGCTCAGAGGTGGTGCCGAGGGCCTGGGTGCACACGTCGATCGCGTCGGCTGGACGGCCCAGCGCGGTCAACGCCCGTGCCCGGTTGGCAGCAGTCGTCTGTTCGGCGACCAGCTGACGCACGCGTTCCCGGCTTTCGCTCATGCCCGGCTCCCTCCCGCACTCACCCATCGCGCGTTCAGTGGCACTGTTACGGGCCGGGCACGCGAATCCCCGTCAGTGGGCGAGCAGCACCAGGATCAAGCCGATCGTGGCGGGCACGGTCTGCACGAAAAGGATCCGCTTGCTGGCGGTCGCGGCCCCGTAGAGGCCCGCGATCATCACGCAGATCAGGAAGAACACCGCGAACTGGAAGCCGGTGGTGCCACCCGCGATCAACGCCCACACCAGACCGGCCGCCAGGAAGCCGTTGTACAGCCCCTGGTTGGCCCCGAGCACCGCGGTCTTCTCGGCGAAGTCCTTCTCCAGCCCGAACGCCTTCATGCCCCGTGGCGTGGTCCACAGGAACATCTCCAGCACCAGAATGTAGGCGTGGATCGCGGCCACCAGGCCGATCACGATATTGGCCGCCACCTGCATCGGGCCGTCCTCCTCAGTCCGTCAACCGGAGAACCTCCCCGGGTCGGCGTGATCGTACCGGCAGCGTCCGGCCCTGGCATGTGCCGACTTCGGTTATGACTACCACCACAGTGCAATCCAGACGTGACGAAAAGCAGGAAAGGCACTCCTTGACTTCGAGCCAGGTTGAGGTTGCAGAGTGAGGGCATGGTGACGGCGCAGATGGCTCAGCTGGCCGGGTTGTTTCGACGGATGACGGGGGACGAGAAGCATGAGTGGGCCGCGGCCTCGACATTGGATGTCCTGTGGGTGCTGTACGACCGGGTGCTGAACGTGTCGCCCGACCGGGCGAACGATCCTGACCGGGACCGGTTCCTGCTGTCGAAGGGGCACGGGCCGATGGCGTACTACGCCGTGCTGGCCGCCAAGGGGTTCATCGACGAGTCCATTTTGGATCAGTGGACGGAGTTCGGGTCGCCGCTGGGCCAGCATCCGGACCGGACGCTGGTCGACGGGGTGGAGATCAGCAGCGGGTCGTTGGGGCACGGGCTGGCGCTCGGGGCCGGTGTGGCGTTGGGGTTGCGGGCGCAGGCGAGGCGGTCTCGCGTCGTGGTGCTGATGGGTGACGGTGAGCTGGATGAGGGCAGCAACCATGAGGCGATCGCGCTGGCCGGTCGGCTTGGGCTGGATCGGCTGACGGTCGTGGTGATCGACAACGGGACCTCCAGTCACGGCTGGCCCGGCGGGATCTCCAGGCGTTTCAGTGTCGAGGGGTGGCGGACGGCCACAGTGGACGGGCGCGATCACGAAGCACTTTTCCATGCGTTGACAACAGAACTGAACGGCATGCCGACCGCGGTCGTGGCCACAGTGGGGAGTGACGAATGAAAGAGGGGGACACGGGCGAGACCGGCGCGATGCGGGTCGTCTTCGTGGAGGTGGTCAAGGAGGAACTCGACCGGAACCCGAATCTGGCCGTCGTCACCGCCGACATCTCGGCGTCGGCATTCGACAAGGCCCGGGCGCAGTACCCCGATCGGGTGGTCAATGTCGGTATCCGGGAGCAGACCATGATCGGGGTGGCCGGAGGCCTGGCGCTGGCCGGACTGCGCCCGGTGGTGCACAGCTACGCGCCGTTCCTGGTCGAGCGGCCGTTCGAGCAGATCAAGCTCGATCTCGGCCACCAGGAGGTCGGCGCTGTGCTGGTCAGCATCGGTGGCTCGTACGACGATCCGGTGTGGGGCCGGACGCATCAGGCACCCGGTGACGTGGCATTGATCGACTCGCTGCCGGGCTGGACTGTGCACGTGCCAGGGCACTGGGCGGAGGTGGAGCCCTTGCTACGTAAGGCGTTGGCCGATGACAACCGTGTCTACATGAGACTCTCGACGCGCAGCAACGCCGAGTCGGTCTCCACCTCAGCGGGATTCGCCGCTGTCCGGCAAGGCAAGGACGGTGTGGTGATCGCTGTCGGGCCGGTGCTCGACCAGGTCCTGGCTGCGGTGTCCACTTTGGATGTCACGGTGCTCTACGCGTCGACGATCCGGCCGTTCGACCACTTCGGGCTGCTGACCGCGGCACGCGCGGCCAGCCCGAACATCGTTCTGGTGGAACCGTATCTGCGTGGCACGTCAGCCCATGAGGTGTCGAACGCGCTGGTCAGCATGCCGCATCGGCTGCTTTCCCTTGGCGTGGAACGCGACACCGAGCCGCACGCCTACGGCACGCCCGAGGACCACGACCGGATCCACGGGCTGCACGCCGAAGGCATCGCTCAGGCCGTCGGGACTTTCCTCGCCTAGGCCTGCTGGGTGGACCACCACTCCTGTCCCTCGTCGGACAGGGTGCCGATCGGGTCGTAGTACGGGTACTGGCGGTCAAGGGCTTCCGGATCGTTGAGCTCGATCCCGGTCCGGTAGTTCTTGGTCCAGTAGGAGATCCCGCGCACGCGGTCGTAGTCGTGCAGCTGGTGCACCCAACGTTTGCCGACGTACGGCACATCGCACACGATTCGCGGCGTGGCATACCCGGGCAGGTAGCCCATGATGGCGTGCTGCAGGTCCTGCGCCTCCCACACCGCGACGCGCCAGTGCTCGGCGTTCGGGATCATGTCGCACATGTAGAAGTAATACGGCAGGATGTTGGCTTCCCCTTGCAGGGCAAAGCAAAGGTCGAGCAGATCGGCCGGGGTCGCGTTCACGCCGCGCATCAGCACGCCCTGGTTGCGCACATCCCGCACACCGACTTCGAGCGCGGTCCGGGCGGCCTCGGCGACCAGCGGCGTCACCGACTGGACATGGTTGACGTGCGTGTGGATCGCCAGGTTCACGCCACGCCGCTGGGCGGTGCGGGCGACACGCTCGAGCCCTTCGACCACTTTGGGCTGCAGCCAGTGCTGGGGCAGACCGGCCAGTGCCTTGGTGGCCAGCCGGATGTCGCGGACCGTGTCGATGTCCATCAGTCGCATGAGGAACGACTCGAGCTGGTGCCACGGCACATTCGCCACGTCCCCGCCGGAGACCACGACGTCACGCACGCCCGGGGTCTTCTTCAGGTACGTGATCATCTCGTCCTGCCGGTCCACCGGCTTGAGTGTGAGCTTGTGCTTGTCGATGAGCGCGGTGGAGTTGCCGACCAGGTCCATCCGCGTGCAGTGCCCGCAGTACTGCGGGCATGTGGACAGCAGTTCGGCCAGGACCTTGGTGGGGTAGCGGTGGGTCAACCCCTCGACGACCCACATCTCCGCTTCGTGCAAGGAATCCCGGGACGAGTACGGGTGATTCGGCCAGCGTGGCTCGCGGTCGCTGCGCACCGGGAGCATGTAGCGGCGGACCGGGTCGGCGTAGAACGCCTCGGTGAACTTGGTCTGGTCCACACCCGCGTCCGGCGCCATGGTGTTGAGCATCTGCGGTGGCAGCAGCATCGACATCGTCGCCAGGTTCTCCTGGTCGGCCGCGAGGTCGTCGTAGAAACGCTCGTCGAGCAGGTCGCCGGCCGTCGCGCGTAGCTGCTTGATGTTGCGCAGACAGTGCACGCGCTGCCACTGGGCGTCACGCCACTGGGCTTCGGTGACGTCCTGCCAGCCCGGGAAGCGGCGCCAGTCGGGCTCCACCAGGGCGCGCCGGGCGTACGAATACGGCTGCTCACCAGCGGCCTGGACAGCTGCCGTGACGGTGGTCGCTGCAGTCATCTCTTCTCCTCGCGGTCAGCGGTGCGTAAAGATATGCTGCCAGAGCGACAATACAACGTAAATCTTCCGGAGGTGTGCCGATGTCGATGTACGGCTTGCACCGTGTCGTCGAACCTGCGGGTGTGCTCCCGCAGCAAGCCGACCGGCTGGACGCGGATCCCAGGCCGCGTCCGGACGAGGTCGTGGTGGACGTCGAGCGCCTCAACCTGGACGCTGCCTCGTTCCGGCAGCTCAGCGAGCAGTACGGCAGCGGGGAAGCGGTCCGCGCGGCGGTGCTCGACATAGTCGGCCGGCGCGGCAAAATGCACAATCCGGTCACAGGTTCCGGTGGCATGCTGCTGGGCACGGTCCGCGAGGCCGGACCGGAGTCGCCACTTGGTCTCAAGCCCGGCGACCGCGTCGCGACGCTTGTCTCGCTCACGCTCACGCCGCTGCGTATCACCGACGGCCTGGCCAATTGGGACGGTAGGACCGAGCAGGTGCCGTGCGAAGGGACCGCTGTACTGTTCGGACGGTCCATTGCGGCCGTGCTGCCCGACGACATGCCTGATCATCTGGCGCTGTCCGTCTTGGACGTCTGTGGCGCGCCGGCTCTGACCTACCGTGTGGTCTGTGTTGCTGCTCGTGACGGCGACCCGTCGGTGCTGGTTCTCGGAGGCGGCGGCAAGTCTGGCTCGCTCTCGCTCGCGGCTGCGCGTCGAGCGGGGGCGAGCCGGGTCATCGCGTTGGTGCCCACCGAGCGCGAGGCCAAAGCGGTCGACGCGGTGGGCCTCGCGGACGAGGTCGTGATCGCTGACGCACGCGACCCGGTCGCCGTTTCGAAGGCCGTCGGCGGGCAGGTGGGCGTCACGATCGTGTGCGTCGACGTGCCCGGATGTGAGCACGGCGCGATCCTGGCCACGGCTGACGGCGGCACGGTGGTGTTCTTTTCGATGGCCACGTCGTTCTCCGCGGCGGCGCTGGGTGCCGAAGGGCTGGCCGCGGACGTCGAGATGATCATCGGCAACGGGTACGTGCCTGGTCACGCCGAGTTCGCCCTGGACCTGATCCGCAGCGAGCCAGGGGTGCGCGAGCTGTTCGAGGCGCGCGAACGGCAGACTTCCCAGGCATGAGGATGTTGCTGATGGGTGGCCGGATCCATGTCCCGAACTCGCCGGACGCGACCGCGATGGCGGTTGAGGACGGCACGGTGGTGTGGGTCGGCCAGGACGGCCCGGCGAGGACGCTCTATCCAGATGCCGAAATTGTCCAGTTGGACGGGGCGTTCGTGGCGCCTGCGTTCGTCGACCCGCATGTGCACGCGACCTCGGCGGGCCTGTTGCTGACCGGCCTTGACCTGACCGGATGCACTTCGCTGGCCGAATGTCTCGACGCGCTGCGTAAAGCGGAAGGCGACGCCGTGTGGGGGCACGGCTGGGACGAGACTGTATGGCCCGAGCGTCGGCCGCCAACCCGAGCGGAGATCGACGCGGCTGCGGGTGGCCGCGCTGTCTACCTGTCGCGCATCGACGTGCACTCCGCGCTCGTCTCGTCGGCAACGGTCGACCGCGCGCCTGATTCTCGCGGCGCAGACGGCTGGGATGACGACGGCCCGCTGTCTCGCGACGCGCACCACCGCGTGCGCCGAGTCGCCCTACGGGAGTTGTCGGCCGAGCAGCGGACCGCCGCGAAACTGGCGTTTCTGCAGCACGTGGCGTCGCGCGGGGTGGCGAGCGTGCACGAGTGCGCAGGTCCGGAGATCTCCAGCAAGGCGGATCTTGCCGAGATCCTCGAACTCGGCCGGGATGACGCCCGGCCGGACGTGGTCGGCTACTGGGGCGAGGCCGGTGCCTACGAACTCGCCCGGGAGCTGGGGATTCAAGGCCTGGCAGGGGATCTTTTCGTCGACGGCGCCATCGGGTCGCGCACAGCGGCGCTGCACGAGCCGTACACCGACGATCCGGCCAACCGTGGCGCGCGGTACCTGGACGCGGGCGAGATCGCCGAACACCTGGCCGGGTGCACCAATGCCGGGCTGCAGGCCGGATTCCACGTGATCGGCGACGCGGCCGTGTCCGCCGTGATCGACGGGTTCGCCAAGGCCGAGGCGAGCGTGGGCCGTGCCGCGCTGGCGGCAGCCCGGCACCGCTTGGAACATGTCGAGATGGTGACCGCCGGGCAGGCCGCGCAACTCGCGTCCTGGGGCGTGGTCGCCTCGATGCAGCCGATGTTCGACGCCGCCTGGGGCGGTCCGGACGGAATGTACGTGCAGCGCCTGGGGGAGAGGGGAACACAGCTGAATCCGTTCTCCGCGTTGGCGCGTAGCGGAGTTGTGCTCGCGTTCGGTTCGGACGCGCCGGTCACTCCTGTTGATCCGTGGCGTTCCGTGCAGGCAGCCGTACACCATCGGACCGAGGGATTCGGCGTGTCACCGCGTGCCGCGTTCACCGCGCACACACGTAGTGGCTGGCGTGCTGCAGGCGTGGACGACGGGGTGACAGGCATGCTCACGCCCGGCGCGCCGGCGACGTACGCGGTGTGGGAGACCGGGGATCTCGTGGTCGCGGGCAGTGACAGCCGGGTGCAGCGCTGGTCGACCGACCCACGATCGGGTGTCCCGGGCCTGCCGTCGCTGGAGCCGGACGCCGTGTTGCCGCGATGCCTGCGGACTGTGTTGCGTGGAAAGACCATTTACGAGGAAAGGTGAGCGGATGAGTGAACTGCTGGACCTCGACCCCAGCGTCGTGGCCAAGGCTCGGCAGCTCGCGGCGCGCGCGGGCGAACCTGTGGTGGCGCTTGCCAAAGCGCACACCACAGTCGCTGTGGAGCGCGCGACTCTGCGCCTGGCCGGGATCACCGGCGCCGACACCGCTCACCGCGCGGGCGACGTGCCCTGGGTGAACCGGGTCATCGACACGGTCCGGGAACAGTGCGGCCTGGAGCACGGTGTCGCGTTGCCCGCGTTCCATGCGTTGCGGGAACACGAGTTCACCACTCTGACCGAGCTGGCCGAGGCGACCGCGGCGGGACAGGTCCAGTACACCGTGCCGACCGGCAAGGACGCTGAGCGTGCGCTGAAGGCAGCGAGGACCGCGATCGCCAAGGGAATGCGGACGATCGACCGCAACCGGGCCCAGCGCGACAAGCTGGTTGCCAAGCTCGGCGACCCGCCGCAACGGCCGTGGATCTACCTGATCGTGGCGACCGGCGACATCGACGAAGACGTTGTCCAAGCGGGCAACGCGGCCAGGGCGGGCGCGGACGTCATCGCGGTCATTAGGTCGACCGGTCAGTCTCTTTTGGACTACGTGCCCGAGGGGGCGACGCACCACGGCTTCGCCGGGACGTACGCCACCCAGGAGAACTTCCGGATCATGCGGGCGGCACTGGACGACGTGTCCAAAGAGGTCGGCCGGTACGTCCGGCTGACCAACTACGCCTCCGGCCTCTGCATGCCGGAGATCGCCGTGCTGGGCGGGTTGCAGCGGCTGGACATGATGCTCAACGACTCGATGTACGGCATCCTGTTCCGCGACATCAACCCGATCCGGACCTTCGTCGACCAGCGCTTCTCCCGTCAGGTGCACGCGCGGGCGGGCATCATCATCAACACCGGCGAGGACAACTACCTGACCACCGCCGACGCCATCGAAGCCGCGCACACCGTCACGGTGTCCCAGCTGCTCAACGAGCATTTCGCGCACGAGGCCGGACTGCCGGACCCGCTGCTGGGCCTGGGGCACGCCTTCGAGATCAATCCCGAGGTCCCGGACTCGTTCCGGCTCGAGCTGGCGCACGCCTTGCTGGCCAGGGAGCTGTTCCCGGACGCGCCACTGAAGTGGATGCCGCCGACCAAGCACATGACCGGCGACGTGTTCAACGGACACCTGCTGGACGGTTTCTTCAACCTCGCGGGTGTCCTGACCGGACAGTCGATCCTGCTGGTCGGGATGATGACCGAGGCCGTGGTCACGCCGTTCCTGTCCGACCGTGACCTAGCCCTGGCCAACGTCCGGTACGTGCTGAACGCGGCCGGCAGCCTGCGTGAGGACTTCCGGCCCGCGCCGGACGGTTTCATCGTCAAGCGTGCCCACCAAGTGCTCGGTGAGGCCGTCGACCTGCTCGAGCGGATCGTGGACGACGGACTGCTCAACGCCATCGCCGAGGGAACATTCGGGCTGATGAAACGCCCGCCCACCGGCGGGAAAGGCGCGGACGGCGTGATCGAGAAGGCCGACGGCTACCGCAACCCGGCGACCGACTTGTTGGAGGGACAGTGAAGCGTCACGTCCGGCCCTACGGGGACACCACCGGCGACGGCATGATCCAGACGTCGTTCACGCTGCCGGTCCCGCACGGCCCCCGCGCCGACGGCGCGGCCCTGCAACTGGCCGGCAAGATGGGCATGGACCCGGCGATGGTCGTGCACTCCAAGCCGATCGGCCCGGACTTCACCTTCTTCGTGGTCTACGGCTCGGTGAAGCACATCGTGGATCTCGACGAAGTCCGTGTGGTGGAACGGGAATACCCGTTGCTCTCACCGTCGGAAGTGAACTCCGCGGTGAAGAAAAGCCTGCGCCGCAAGCTGGTGGTCGTCGGCGGCTGCATCGGAACCGACGCCCACACAGTCGGCATCGACGCGATCCTGAACATCAAGGGATTCGCGGGCGAGAAAGGCCTGGAATATTATCGGGAACTGCGTGTGGTGAACCTCGGCGCCCAGGTTTCCGTGCCAGAATTGGTGAAACGCTCCCGAGCCGAGAAAGCCGACGCGGTTCTCGTGTCCCAAGTGGTCACACAGCGGGACGCGCACATCCACAACACCCAGGAGATGTCCGCCGCCTTCCGCGAGGCAATGGGAGACCGGCGGCCACTGCTGATCGCGGGCGGCCCCCGGTTCGACCCCCTGATGTCCGGCGAACTGGGCGTAGACCGAGTATTCGGCCGCGGCACAACACCCGGCGAAGTCGCCAGCTACCTCGTCCACGCCATGGCAGCAACCCCGGCTCACTGAGGCCGGGCTGGTCGAGATGGTCCTCGCTGTGTGACCACTTGGGAGCTGTGTGGCTGGTGGCGGCGTCGCGGTGATCCAGGCCGCCGACGTCGGGCTGGACCTGACGGCCGTTGGCTGGCTCTAGGATCGAGGTCGCAACCGTGCGCCAGGCCGCACGGTTCCCCGACGATGTCGGTGACCCGGGGTTCACCCCGGGCACGTCGTCCGCCCCATGGGCGTCCGCCTCGTGAGGGGCGAACCCGTGCGAATGGGCCGTTCGCACGGGTTGCTCTGGCTTGGGCGGAACTGCCGCGGTGGTCTCGTTCGTTCCGTAGTTGAAGTCGTGTACGGGGAGGCCGGGGGGTCAGAAGTCCGCGCCACCAGGATCGGTCACCGGTGCGGACTTGGGCTCGGGCTTGTCGGCCACCACAGCCTCGGTTGTCAGGAAGAGCGCCGCGATCGAGGCCGCGTTCTGCAGGGCTGAGCGCGTGACCTTGGCCGGGTCGATGATGCCCGCCGCGATCAGGTCCGTGTACTGGCCAGTGGCGGCGTCGAGTCCGTGGCCGGGCGGGAGGTTGCGGACCCGGTCGACCACGACGCCGCCCTCCAGGCCAGTGTTGGCGGCGATCTGCTTGAGCGGGGCCTCCAGCGCGATCCGGACGATCTGCGCCCCGGTGGCCTCGTCGCCGTCCAGCTCCAGCCCGACCCTGACGCCGCCCTCCAGCCCGGCGCTGCGGGCCAGGTCGAGCCCGGCGTCGGGCTGGCCGTCGGCGCGGGTCTGGTCGAGCCCGGTGCCGCGGGCCGGCTCCAGCCCGGCGCTGTGGCCGGTGGCGGCGTCGCGGGTCAGGTCCAGCGCGGCGGGCTGGGCCAGTCGGAAGTCGGTGGTCTGGAGCAGCACGTCGGCGGCCTGGAGGAGCGCAACGCCGCCGCCTGCCACGATGCCTTCCTCGACGGCGGCTTTGGCGTTGCGGACGGCGTCCTCGATGCGGTGCTTGCGCTCCTTGAGTTCCACCTCGGTTGCCGCGCCTGCCTTGATGACCGCGACGCCGCCGGCGAGCCGGGCCAGGCGCTCCTGGAGTTTTTCCCGGTCGTAGTCCGAATCGGACTTGTCGATCTCGGCTTGGATCTGGCGGACTCGGCCGGCGATGCGGTCCGGGTCGCCCGCGCCGTCGACGATGGTGGTGTCGTCCTTGGTGACGACGATTTTGCGGGCCTGGCCCAGCAGGGGCAGATCGGCGCCGGCCAGCGTGAGGCCGAGCTTGTCGGAGATTACCTCGCCGCCGGTCAGCACGGCCATGTCGGCGAGCATCGCCTCGCGCCGGTCGCCGAAGCCGGGTGCCTTGACCGCCACCGAGTGGAAGGTTCCCTTGAGTTTGTTGACGATCAGTGTCGGCAGCGCCTCGCCCTCGACGTCCTCGGCGATGATCGCCAGCGGTTTGCCGGTCTGCATCACCTTCTCCAGCAACGGCAGCAGGTCGGTGATCGCGCTGATCTTGGAGGCGGCGAACAGCAGGTACGGCTCGTCCAGCACCACCTCCATCCGTTCGGTGTCGGTCAGGAAGTGCGGCGCCAGATAGCCCTTGTCGAACCGCATCCCCTCGGTGAGCTCCAGTTCCAGGCCCAGGGTGTTGGACTCCTCGACCGTGATCACGCCCTGCTTGCCGACCTTGTCCATCGCTTCGGCGATCAGCTCGCCGATGGTGGTGTCCGCCGCGGAGATCGACGCGGTCGCCGCGATCTGCTCCCGGGTTTGCACTTCCTGGGCGGTTTCCAGCAGTCGTGTGGTGACGGCTGCGACGGCCTTCTCGATGCCTCGCTTGAGCGCCAAGGGGTTCGCGCCCGCGGCGACGTTACGCAGTCCTTCCCGGACGAGTGCCTGCGCGAGCACGGTGGCTGTGGTGGTGCCGTCGCCGGCCACATCATCCGTCTTCTTGGCGACTTCCTTGACCAGTTCGGCACCGATCTTCTCCCACGGGTCCTCCAGGTCGATCTCCTTGGCGATGGAGACGCCGTCGTTGGTGATCGTGGGCGCGCCCCACTTCTTCTCCAGCACCACGTTGCGCCCGCGTGGGCCGAGCGTGACCTTCACGGTGTCAGCCAGCGCGTTCATGCCGCGTTCCAGGCCACGGCGGGCGTCCTCGTTGAAGCTGATCATCTTTGGCATATCTCCAGCGTACACAAATATGCGTGCACGCAAAATTGCGCCCACGTAAGATTGTCTGGTCGGGTTAAGGTCGGCTTCTGCATGACATCGGAGAGGAGCCCGGGTGAGCGGCGCGTTGGTCGAAGGTTTCGCGGTGACCCAGCGGCGGTATGTGCCGCATTCGCACGCGCACTACGGCGGCAGCCTGGTGGACGGCGCGTACGGGCTGGGCCTGTTCGGTGATGTGGCGACCGAGATGATGATCTGGACCGACGGCGACGAAGGCCTGTTCGCCGGTTACTCCACTGTGGAGTTTCTCGCGCCGGTGCAGGCGGGTGACGTCATCGAGGCGACCGGCACGATCGTGCGGATCGGCAACCGTTCCCGGGAGATCCAGTTCGAGGCCCGGGTGGTCTGCCGCGCCAATCCCGATCGCGGGCCGTCGGCCGCGGACGTGCTGGAACCCGCGATCCCGGTCACCCGTGCCCGGGGCACTGTGGTGGTGCCGCAGAGCGTGGTCTGAATCCCGCCAGCGGACTGGCGGCCGGTGGCGCAGGCTGGATGCATGAGATCTGTGCATTCAGCCGACTGGACTGCCCTTGCCGACGAGGTCAACGAGTACGGGTGTGCGCTGACCCATCAGATCCTCACACCCAAGCAGTGCCAGGGCGTTTCCGCGCTGTACGAGGACGTTTCGCGCTTCCGGTCGACCATCGACATGGCCCGCTACCGGTTCGGATCGGGCCAGTACCGGTACTTCGCCGAACCATTCCCGGACCTGGTGGCCAGGTTGCGCGCGGCCTTCTACCCGCATCTGCTGCCGATCGCCCGGGACTGGGCGGAGAAACTCGGCCGCCCGGCGCCCTGGCCGGACACGCTCGAGGAGTGGCTCGAGATGTGTCACGCCGCAGGTCAGACCAAGCCGACCCCGATCCTGCTGCGATACGAGGACAACGACTGGAACGCGCTGCACCGCGACCTGTACGGCGATCTGGTCTTCCCGCTGCAGGTCGTGATCGGCCTCGACCGGCCCGGCGCCGACCACACCGGCGGTGAGTTCCTGCTGGTCGAGCAACGACCCCGGGCGCAGTCCCGTGGCACCGCAACCTTGCTGCCACAGGGCCACGGCCTGATCTTCACCACGCGCGAGCGACCGGTCCGTTCCAAGCGAGGCTGGTCCGCGTCGCCGGTGCGCCACGGCGTGAGCGTGGTCCGGTCCGGAATCCGGCACACACTCGGCCTGGTCTTTCACGACGCCGCCTAAGGCCGCAGGCGGCGCTCGGTGAGGGCGGCCAGGGCGCCTGTGGTTTCGGCGAGGTGGTGGACCTGGTCGAGGAACGCGCGGGCGCCCGGCCCGAGTTTTGCCCTGAGCTCGTGGTTGACGTGGGCGCGGGCCTGGCGGGTGGCGTAAATGGCGTCCCAGCCTTTGGCCGTGAGACCGACCAGACGGCGGCGTTGGTCGCCTGCGGACGGCGTACGGCTGACGTAGCCCTTACGCTCCATCTCGATGACGATCTTGGAGACGCCCTGGGCCGTGATGCCGAGCCTGCCTGCCAGTTCGCCAATCGCGACCGGCCCCTGCTGCAGGTGCTGCACCAGGTAGCCGTCGGAGACCCGCAGATCGCCGAAACCGGCCTTGGCCAGGGCGCCGGTGATCTCGGCCTGGGTGGTCGCGGCCAGTGCGGCCAGCAGCAGCACCAGGTCTTCGGCGATCGGGGCGGGTTCGGTCACCGAACCAGCCTCTAATATGCAACCATGGTTGTGCAACTTAGGTTGAATATATTTGGGAGGTGCCCGATGGCTGTCGCCACGCTCGTCCGGCTGTCCGAGCTCGTCGACGCCCTGGCCGAGATCACCGGCCGGATCGTGTGGAGCACGGTGTCCACGACCGATCGGCAGGGCCGGCCGCGAACCCGGATCATGCATCCGGTCTGGCGGATCACGCCCGAGTCGGTCACCGGCTGGATCGGCACCCGCCGGACGCCGGTCAAAGTCGCGCACCTGGCCCGGTCGCCCTGGCTGACGTGCTCCTACTGGTCGCCGGAGCATGACGCGGCCTTCATCGACTGCCGCGCCGAGTGGGCCGGGCCTCAGGCGTGGGACCGGCTCGCGACCGGCTACGACCCGTCGACGTTATGGCCGGATGGTCCTGGTTCGCCGGATTTCGCGGCGCTGACGCTGACGCCGTACCGCATCCAGATCATCCGTGGCGCGGACGTTGCCGCAGGTCTCCCGACGCCGTTGTGGACCGCGCCGTAAGGTCCCGATCATGCGAATCACGAAGTACACCCACGCCTGTGTCCGGCTGGAGCGCGAAGACGGTGGTGTGCTGGTCATCGACCCGGGCGAGTGGAGCGAGCCTGCTGCGCTGGCAGGGGCGGACGCGGTGCTCGTCACGCATGAGCACGGCGACCACATCGACGTATTACGGCTGATCGGGCTGGGTGTGGAGGTCTATGTCCCGGAGGGCGTCACCTTCGACGGTCTGGAGACGACCCAGATCGCCGCGGGCAGTTCGGCCGAGATCGCCGGGTTCAGCGTGTCGGTGGTGTGCGGCCGGCACGCATACGTGCACGACGAGCAGCCGTCGTGCGTGAACTTCGGCTACATCGTCGACGACTCGCTCTACCACCCGGGCGACGCGCTGACGGTGCCCGACCGTCCAATTGAGACTCTGCTGGTCCCGATGTACGCCTCCTGGCTGAAAACCGCCGAGGCGCTGGACTTCATCCGGGCGGTCGCGCCGCAACGCGCCTTCGGGGTGCACGACGCGCAGCTCAACGATCGCGGCCTGGCCAGCATCAACAGCTGGTTCAGCTATGCCAGCGGCACAGACTATCAATGGCTGGCACCGGGCACATCCTCCTGAAAAGGTCGATCCTCAGGAGGATGTGAGCGCGGTACGGATCACCCTAGGTTGTGGTCATTCGGATCACACCTAGGGGGATTGATGCGAAAATTCCTTGCTGTGACTGTGGTTCTGGCCGCGGTCACAGTGCTGGCGCCGCAGGCCTCGGCACAGCCGGGCCTGGCGTGGACCAAATGCCCGCCGTCGTTGCTGCCGTTGCCGGACGACCCGAGGATGCAGTGCGCGAAACTGCGCGTACCACTGGACTATCGTGCGCCGTCCGGTAAGACGATCGAGATCGCGATATCCAGGATCGCCACGGCGAAACCCGGTCTGCGCCGGGGGATACTGCTGCACAACGGTGGCGGGCCAGGCGTGCCCAGCCTGCATCTGACCGCGGCGTACACCCAGATCTACCCGCCCGAGGTCCTCGACCGGTACGACCTGATCGGCTTCGACCCACGCGGAATCGGTTACAGCACACCGGTGACGTGCGGCCGGGCGCCCGAGCAGATCCCGATGGACCTGTTCATCCCGTTCCCGGCACCGGACGGGTCGATCGACCGGAACGTGGAATTCGCCAAGGCGATGGCACGTGACTGCCAGGCCCGCAGCGGCGATGTGTTGCCGTACATCACAACCGCCAACACCGCTCGCGACATGGACCGTATCCGGGTCGCGCTCGGCGAGTCGAAACTCTCCTACAACAGCGGTTCCTACGGCAGCTACCTCGGTGCGGTGTACGCGACGTTGTTCGCCAACCGCACGGACCGGGTCATCATCGACTCGAACATCGACCCGGCCAAGGTCTGGACCGGGCAGTGGAACATGCTGGACGTCGCCAACGAGCTGCGATTCCCGGACCTGGCGAAGTTCCTGGCCGAACGCGACTCGGAGCTGCATTTCGGGGCCACGCCGGCCGAGGTCCGCAAGAGCTACTTCGACCTGGTCGCCCGGCTGGACGCGAAACCGGTGGCACACCCCGAGATCGGGCCGATCACCGGCAACGTCCTGCGCGCCCTGACCCGGGCGTACATGTACCACACGCTGCAGTTCCCCGAAGTGGCCCGGTTCTGGGTCTTCGCCGACCGCGGCGGCGTGGCGCCCAAGAACATCAAGAGCCTCGCGCAGCCGAATGTGCCCGGCGACAACCAGACCGCGGCCTTGCTTGCGGTGACATGCGGCGACAGCCCCGCGCCGAAGGACATCCGGTTCTACCAACGCGGGGTCGCGGTCAACCGGGTGAAGTACCCCGTCATGAACGGCATGGGCGCCAACATCTGGCCGTGCGCGTTCTGGCGTGACCCGGTCGAACCGCCGGTGCGCGTGACCAACAAGGGGCCGTCGAACATCCTGATGGTTCAGACCCTGCGTGACCCGGCCACGCCGTACGTCAGTGCTCTCGGCATGCGCCAGGCCCTCGGCCGACGCGCCACCATGATCACCGTCGACAGCGGCAACCACGGTGCCTATGACCCCGCCACGCCGTCCTGTGCGACCCGCGGCGTGCACAGCTATCTGGCGACAGGCACCCGACCGGGTGACCAGTTCTGCGGGCCGGACCCGGGTCCGGCCCGCCCGAATCCACTGGCCACCCTGCTGCGCTGAGACTGCGGTGTTGTGCCCCCAATGCCACATTGGGGACATCTGATGCCACCAATGTGGCATTGGGGGCAAACCCAAAGACCGCTCTTGTGTGCGATTCACGTGGACGCCTTTCGGTGGGAAGGTGGTCAACGTGGAGACGAACGGCCTGATCGGCGCCCGGGTCAGCAGGACGGAGGATCTCCGGCTGCTCACCGGGAGGGCGCAGTTCATCGACGACGTGCGGCTGCCCGGGATGCTGGAGGCAGCGGTCCTGCGCAGTACGGTGCCGCACGCTCGGATCGTGAGTATCGACGTCAGTAGGGCGGTGGCCCTTCCCGGCGTGTATGCGGTGGTGACGGGCGCTGATGTCAAAGCGGCCGTGCGGGTGCCGCATCCGGTGATCTGGCAGAGCGTCCCGGACATGTTCATCCCCGAGAGCTACCCGCTCGCGGTGGACAAGGTCCGATACCCAGGGCAAGGCGTGGCGGCGGTCGCGGCGAAGGACCGGGCCACCGCCGAGGACGCGTTGGAGCTGATCGAGGTCGTCTACGACGAGCTCCAGCCGGTCAGCACGCTGGAAGACGCGCTCGCCGCGGACGCCCCGAGGCTGTATGACGAACGGCCGGACAATGTCGTGGCTCGCGGGGTCGTCCAGAAGGGTGACGTGACGGCCGCGTTCGCCGAAGCCGATGTGGTGCTCAGCGCGGAATTCCGGTTCGCGCGGCAGATGGGCATGCCGCTGGAGACCCGGGGCGTGGTCGTGACCTGGGATCCGTTCACCGGGCGGCTGGACATGTGGCTGGCCACCCAGGCGCCCAGCATGGCCCGGGAACTGCTGGGCGAGATCCTTGGGCTGTCGGCGGACAAGATCCGGGTGCGCACGCCCGACATCGGCGGCGGATTCGGCAACAAGTTCGACCTCTACGGCGAAGAGATCGTCGCGTCGATCCTGTCCCGCCGGACCGGCAAACCCGTCAAACTCGTCGAGGACCGGGCCGAGAGTTTCGGGGCCACCGTGCACTCCCGGGAACAGAAGATCGAAGTCGAGATCGCGGCGAGCAACGACGGCACGATCACCGGTCTGCGGGGCACGGTGTACGGCGTTCTCGGCGGTGCGCTCAGCAGCGCCGGTGTCAGTCCATGTTGGGTCACCACCAGCCTGATCACCGGGCCTTACGACATCGGCGCGGTCGAAATGGCCATGGTCGCCGTGCTGACCAACCGCACGCCGTACGGCTCGTTTCGCGGTTACGGCCTGCCCAAGGCCAACTTCGTGCAGGAACACATGGTCGAGAAGCTTGCCAAACGCCTCGGCATGGACGCACACGCCGTGCGGCGCAAGAACTTCGTCACAGATTTCCCGTACCAGAGTCCGGTCTTCGTGTACGACACCGGCCGTTACGAGGAATGCCTTGACCTCTGCCTGGCGTCGGTGCGGCAGGCAGGCTGGCAGGAACTGCGTGACCAGGCCCGCGCCCGTGGCTCGGCGGTCGGCATCGGGTACTCGTTCCACAACGAGATCACCGGTCTGGGCCCGAGCCGGATCGGCAACCTTTCGGGCGCCACACAGTCCGGGTTCGACGAGGAGGTCGTGCGGATCGACTCGACCGGGCACGTGACCGTCTACACAGGACTTTCCGCGATCGGGCAGGGTATCCACACCGCGCTCGCCCAGGTGGCGGCCCATTCGCTCGGAGTGCCGCTCGATCACGTGACGGTCATCTCCGGCGACACGGACACGGGTCCGTACACCGGTTACGGCACGGGTGCGAGCCGCGGAGCCGCGCTGGGCGGTCCGGCTGTCCGCGCCGCCGCCACCCGGCTGAAGGCGAAGGTGCTGCGGATCGCGGGCCACATCCTGGAAGCCGCACCGGATGATCTGGTCATCTCCGACGGAGTCGTCTCGGTCAAAGGAGTACCGGACCGGATCGTCACGATGGCCGAGATCGGTGACGCCGCATACCGCCGGTTGAACGGGCGACTGCCCGAGGACGAGTCGCCGACATTGGAGGAACGCGAGGTCTACGACCCGGCCAACGTCGCCACCTCGTTCGGCTGTACGGCTGTGCTCGCCGAGGTCGACCGGGAGACCGGCGTGGTGACACTTCTCGGCTACCTCATCGCGCACGACTGCGGCACGGTGATCAATCCGTTGATTGTGGACGGTCAGTTGCACGGCGGAGCGGCACAGGCCATCGGCGGCGCGCTGTACGAGGAGATCGTCTACGACGCCGACGGGCGGATGCGGACCAGGTCGTTCGCCGACTACCTGTGGCCGTCGGCGACCGAGATTCCGCCGTTCGGTGTGTCCCATATGGCGACACCCTCCGACCACGTTCCCGGCGGGTTCAAGGGAATGGGCGAAGCGGGCGTCATCGGAGGGGGAGCGGCCATCGCGCACGCGATCGTGGACGCCTTGCCGGAGTACGACATCACCATCACGTCCTTGCCGATCACGCCACCGCGCCTGCTCGCGGCGATGCAGAAGGGAGCCCACCGATGAAGGCCGTCGCGTTCGACTACGTCCGCGCGTCGTCGGTCGAGGATGCCGTGGACGCATTGGGCGACGACAACGTCAAAGTGCTCGCCGGTGGACAGAGCCTGGTGCCGTTGCTGAACATGCGCTTGGCCAGGCCCGCCGTGCTCGTCGACATCAACCGCCTGGCCGAGCTGTCATACCTGCGCAGGGACAACGGAAATCTCGTGATCGGCGCGCTCACGCGTCACCGCACGGTGGAGCGGTCTCCTCTTGTGTACGAGGACATCCCCTTGTTGGCCGAGGCGTTGAAGTACGTCGGTCATGTGTCGATCCGTAACCGAGGCACCTTCGGTGGCAGTCTCGCGCACGCGGATCCGGCCGCCGAACTTCCTGCGGTGTGCGTGGCCTTGGACGCCTCTTTGCTGGTACAGGGCCATGATGGGGTCCGGGAGATCGCGGCGCGGGACTTTTTCCTTGGCCCGCACCGGACCGCGCTCAAGCCGTCGGAGCTGCTCATCTCTGTCCGTGTACCGGTTCCACCGGCAGAGACCGGCTACTCCGTACAAGAACTGTCGCCGCGTGGCAATGACCTCGCACTCGTCGGCGCTTTCGCGGCGGTGACTGTGGAATCAGACGGAACCTGTGCGCAGGCGCGGATAGCTGTCGCCGGTGCCGGCCCGACCCCGATCCGAGCCGTCGCTGTCGAGCAGGCCCTGACCGGTCAGGCCTTGACCGACTCGACGATTGCTGCGGCGGTCGCGGAATTGTCCGTCGACCCACCCGATTCCATTCACGCCCCTGCCTCCTACCGTCGCGAAATGGCTTCGGTGCTGACGCGCAGGGCAATCCGGACGGCGGTTTCCCGGTGACCAAGATAACCGTCAACCTCACCGTGAACGGCCAGGCCGTCACCGCGGACTGTGAACCGCGCCGGACTCTCGCTGATTTCCTGCGTCACGACCTGGGCTTCACTGGCGTGCATGTCGGCTGCGAACACGGTGTCTGCGGTTCTTGCACGATCAGCTTCGACGGTGCGACAGCGCGTTCGTGCTGCATGCTCGCAGTTCAGGCGGACGGCGCCGAAATCACCACCATCGAAGGCATTGCCACGTCCGGCGAACTGCATCCCCTGCAGGAGTCATTCCACGCACACCATGGCCTGCAATGTGGTTTCTGCACGCCTGGAATGCTCGCGACAGCGCAGGAACTGCTCAAGGAGAATCCGGCTGCGACCGAAGCCGAGATCCGTGCCGCGATCTCGGGAAACCTCTGCCGCTGCACAGGTTATCAATTCATCGTCGACGCCATCAAGGCGGCGGCGTCACCCCAGCGTCCGGCGGGCGAGACGGCGGTGCTTGAGAGCTAGATGCAGTTCCAGGCGGGTGAGACCATCGTCGAGGCTGACGCCGAGAGCCTCCGACACGCGCCCGAGCCGGTAGTAGAGCGTGGTGCGGTGCAGGTGGAGGTGCGCAGCCGTGCGTTTGGCGTCGCCGCCGAAGTCCAGGTATGTCTCCAGGGTCAGCAGACCGGTCGAGTCCAGCTTGGACAGCGTTGTGTCCGGTGTGGACATCAAGGCCCGGTACGGGCCAAGGCCGGACCATGTCAGGGGCGAGGGCAGGGCCGGGTCCAGTGCGGACAGTTCGGCGGCGGCCAGCGCCTGAAAATGTGCTGTACGAACGGATGTGGCCTCGAAGAGAGCCGGTTCGCTGATGCCGACGGCGCAGTCCGGGGTGATCGCGGCGAGTTCTGTGACAGCGGCCGGATTGCTGAACAACGCGAGAGCGTGTGTCGTCGAGACGAACGATCCGATGTAGGAAGGGCTGGAGCGCAGTGCGGAGGGGATCGCCGTGGTGAGGCGCCGGAACTCGGCACCGGTGAACGCCGCGACGGGCGAAGGCACCACCGCGCAGATCTGGATCCGGGTCCGCAGCAAGGCAGGCATGGCCGCGGCCAGCTCATCGAAGCTGTCCGGCAACCGGCCGATCATGCTGTTGACGTCCGGCGGTGAGCCTGCGGCCAGGCGGGACGCGAACCGGGTCACGGCCACGAGCGCCGCACCGGCCAGAGCACCGTCGAGCACCCACAGATAGCCGAGCAGCTTTCCGCCCTGCCGGATCGGCACACACAAGCGGGTGGCCATCCCGAGCTCCGGGTTGGCCGGCACGGTGACCGGTTCGGTCGCCGTGGCGATGCCGTGCTCGTTCTGCCAGGCCAGGATTTCCGGTGCGACATGCCGCGACAGGATCGAGGCGATCCGCGCGGGATCGGCGCCCGCGTGGTGCGGGCTGTACGCGACAAGGCGGCCGTGCGGGTCGTCAATGGACAGGCCGTGACCGATCTCGGCGGCGAGTGCGTCGAGATCCGCCTGCTGCTGGCCACTGACGTTCATTCCTACAAGTGTAGGAGACCTGTCCGGAAAGTCTCGATGCTCGGCCGATGTGCCCAGCAGGCGCCAAGACCTAGCGTGAGGGATATGAAACGTGCCTTGGCTGCGCGCCCTTGGTTGCCCGTGACCAGCGAGAACGTCGTTCGGGACGCTGCGGACCGGACCGCGTCGCAGGACGCTCCGGCGGTGCTGGCCGAGCTCGACCGGCTGGTCGCCGACAACCGCCGGATTCACGACGCCGACTGTGTGAACCTCAACCCCGCGACCAACATCATGAATCCGCGGGCGGAGGCGATGCTGTCGGCCGGCCTGGGTTCCCGGCCGTCGCTGGGCTACCCGGGTGACAAGTACGAGATGGGTCTCGAGGCGATCGAGCAGATCGAGATCGTCGCGGCCGAACTCGCCGCCGAGGTGTTCGGCGCCCGGTACGCCGAGGTCCGCGTCGGCTCAGGCGCCCTGGCCAACCTGTACGCGTTCATGGCCACCTGCGCACCTGGCGACACGATCATCGCGCCACCCGCCAGCATCGGCGGTCACATCACCCACCACGGCCCAGGCGCCGCCGGACGTTATGGCATCACCACGATCCCGGCCCCGGTCGCCGGGTACACAGTGGACGTCGACGCGCTGCGGGCGCTTGCCCATGAGGCCCGTCCGAAGCTGATCACGATCGGCTCCAGCCTGAACCTGTTCCCGCACCCGGTCGCCAAGATCAGGGAGATCGCCGACGAGGTGGGCGCGCTGGTGCTGTTCGACGCCGCGCACCTGTGCGGCATGATCGCCGGCCAGGCGTGGCCACAGCCGCTCGAAAAGGGCGCGCACCTGATGACGATGAGCACGTACAAGAGCCTCGGCGGCCCCGCGGGCGGCCTGATCCTGACCAACGAACCCGAACTGGCCCAACGCATCGAGGCCATCGCCTACCCGGGCCTGACCGCGAACTTCGATGCCGCCAAGACCGCGGCGCTGGCCGTCACCCTGCTCGACTGGAAGGTCGCCGGCCGGGCCTACGCGCGGGCCATGACGGCAACAGCCCGTCGCCTGGCCGCCGAGCTGATCGCCCTGGACGTCCCGGTTTACGCCGCTGACCAGGGCGTAACACTGTCCCACCAATTCGCCGTCGTCACACCTGAGGGTGGCCAACGCGCCGCGGCCCGTCTGCGCGAGGCCAACCTGTTGGCATGCGGCATCGGCCTGCCCATCGAGGACGTCGAAGGCGACACCAACGGCCTGCGGATCGGCACCCCGGAGCTGGCCCGCCTGGGAATGACCACAGTGGACATGCCCGCCCTGGCCTCGTTCATCGCGCGTGGCCTGGACCCGGCGACTGACCCGGCCACGGTCGCACCTGAGGTCACGACCTGGCGTAAACAGTTCTCCGGCGTTCACTTCACCATACAGAATCCGGGGTGACCTCCCTTTTGGGCGGTGCTGGCCCAGCGCGGTTGACGTGGATTGGGCCAGCGGCGACGCTGGATGGCATGCAGGGCAGGGTGCACGGCCGGCAACCGGACGCTCCCGCGACCGCAGCCGCCAGTTCGCCTGTGGCCGCGAGTCCCGGCAACCAGGCTGTTCAGCGAGCCGTCAGCGGCGGGCAGCCGGCCGGCGTGCTCGGCATGCTGGGCGCGGCGGGGAACGCGGCCGTACAGCGGATGGTGACTGTACAGCGGCAGGACTTCCAGCTCCGGCTGCCGGAGATCGGGGAGTCCCTCGGCTGGCGACCGCCGCCGGGCGATGACCACAGACTCAGGCTCGACCCGCAGATCGAGGCCTATTTCCGGGCCACTCAGGCGCTGCACGCCCATGTCGCGCCGCCGGTCGTGTCAGCGGGCCTCGCCCAGATCAACATCGGCGTCCCGCCGGTGCCTGCTCCACCGCCCGGCCCGCAGCCGTTGCCGCCAGGACCTGCTCCCGCACCGGTACCGGCGCCCGCGCCGCAGCCGAGGACCGATCCCGCTGCCCAGGAGCCCCGGCCCAGAGCCGCGGACTTCGGTGACCTGTGGTCGGCGATCCAGGCGTTGCCCGAGGTCAAGTCGTTCCTCGACCGGCTGCAGACCGAGGCGCTCGCCGTGTTGCGCCGCGACTGGACCTCGGCCCCGACCGGCGAGAGAATCGTGATGATCACCGGCGCCGTCGCGGTCGCCGGGCTGGCCGGAGCCGGAGTGCTCTCCTCCCAGGAGGGCCGTGATTTCGCCCGGGACCAGATCAACGGCCGGAGATTCCCTGTGCCCGGCGTGGGCGGCCTGCACATCGAGGTCACGCTCACCGAGAACAACGCCGGCCTCGGCCTGCACCTGGACGTGGGCCGGTTCCTGCCACCGCAGTGGGGCTTCGGCCCGGCGTCCAGCCCCGGCACGCTGGGCGGGCCGCCGGTCGCGCCGTCCGGCCCGGGCCCGTTCTAGACCGTGACCCGTTGCGGCTCCGGCCTGGGAACCAGGTGAACCAGGGCCAGAAGCAGGAGCGTGCTCACGCCGAAACCGAGCGTGACAGCCCCGCCAAGGTGTTGCTGCTCGAGCAGATTCACCGGCCACGGGGTCCGCAGGCTCGGATAGAACTGATCGGCAAGCACCTCACGGCTGGTCAGCAGCAAGACGCCGAACACCGCGTGCAGGCCTGCCGCGGCGAGAAGCATGGCCCGCTTGATGGGCAACGCGACGTCGAAGATCGTGGTGAAGAACAGGTAGCCGATCACCAGGAACCACATGTTCGTGCCCAGGTGCGTCAACGGCCGGTCCAGCGACCACTCGAACAGGCCGGTGAAATACAGCGCGTAGAACGAACCGCTGAACAGCGTCAGCACGATGGCGGGATGGATCCGGACGCGGTCGCCCAGGCCGAACAGTGTCCGGTGGTTGCCCAGGACCAGCAGCAGTGGGGCCACGATGGCCAGCAGCGACTTGGTGAACATCTCCACGCTGAACACTGCGGGGGCGTAGCGGCCGATCCCGGACGAGGTCGCGAACAGGATCGCGACGCACCCGCCCAGCCACGCCGCCGAGCGAGTCACTGGCCAAGGTTCGCGCAACCGGCTCACCGCAAGCAGATACACCGCGGCGAGCCCGATCGCGGCGGTGCCGAGAATGAGGTCGAACCGCCAGTCCGCGGCCATCCGCAGCAGGCTGGGCGGTCCATTGAGGACATACCCGAGCTTCAGCTCCATGGTTTCCGGCATGATGCCGCCGCGCGGAGGTGGCGTTCGGGACAAGGCCGTCGCCAGCCCGATCGTGACCAGCATCAACAGGATCTCGAACGCCGCCAGCCGCATCAGCGTCCGCCCGCTGCCGTTCTCGACGACCTCCAGCACGCCGCGTTTGCGTTGCACGTAGCCGAATCCGCCGAGTGCGACCAGTGCCGCGGTCTTCGCCAGGACGAGGAGCCCGTACGAAGTGGTGAACACTTCGGGCAGCCGCAACCGGATCAGTGCGTTGATCGCGCCTGACGCGGCCAGCGCGATCCAGCAACCCAGCGCCAGCGCGGAAAACCGCGTCGCCGTGACCCCGAGATGCTCGCCTTTGCCGCGCCCGTAGGTCAGCAACGCCACCAGCCCGCCGATCCACAACGCGGCCGCGACCAGGTGAATCAGCAGACTGGCCGTGGCCCAGTCATGCGAACCGCCGCTGGAGGAATGCCCGCTGGAGGCCACCGGCACGAGACAGAACACCGCTACGGCCAGCAATACCCGCGCCGGGCGTAACCGAACAGTCATTCTCGCCGTGACTGCCAGCAGAATCGCGATACTCGCGGTGAGCATCCACGCCCGGGTCGGTTCGACCGCGAATGCCAGTTCCACCAACCGGTCGAATTCGACAATGTAACCCAGCGGCCGGGCGTAGACATCCGCGAGCGTGAAAGGCACTGACAGCAACGCTGCCACGCCCCACAACACAGCCGCCCAGCTCGCGGTCCGCAACGCGGCCCGGCCCGCGTCCGGCAGTTCACCGGATTGTGGCGCAGGCAACAGGAAAGCGGCGAAAAGTAACGACCCGATGCATATCACGGCGGCGATTTCGGCCAGTACGCGGACAACCGGAAGGCCATAGCTGGCGTAGACATCGGTCCCACGCAGGCCCGACACGACAAAATCCTCGCTGGACAGCGAAAGCAACCCGACAGCTACAAGACATGCCGTGACGATTCCGACAACAAGCAAAGGGCCGATCCTGGTGCGCACCAGCGGAGCGTAGTGGGCCCAATCCGTCATGGCCACGGTATGCATAGGGTGCCGTCGCGGGCGCACCTTCACCCCGGGTGACGCCCGGCAGGCAACCTTGTGGGAGGGGCGAGCGTCTTCGTCCATGAGGCGCCGTGCATGAGGAGCGGCAGTTTGGAGCGAGGAGTATCGCGGGACGACGTTGCGACGTTCCCGATCCCGGTTGTTGGTGTACCAGCAGGTGTGTCTGTGCCGGTGGCCCGGCGGCGTGGCCGGGCCGGGTGGATCGCCGGGCGGTTGCTGATCGGTGTGCTGGCGTTGGCGACGCTTGCTGCCACGGGCGTGGGCTGGGCGACGTACACCGACGTTGTCCAGGGGACGGTGACTGCGAACGTCCTCGACAAGGACGCGGGCGGTCCCAAGCCGGTCGACGGCGCGACCGACATTCTGCTGGTCGGCATCGACAGCCGCGTGGACGCGCAGGGCAATCCGTTGCCCGAGGAGCTGCTGGCCAAGCTCAACGCGGGCGTGGCCGAAGGCGAGATCAACACCGACACCCTGATTCTCCTGCGGGTTCCCAATGACGGCACCAAGGGGATCGGAATCTCCATTCCGCGTGACTCGTATGTGGACATTCCCGGCGGATTCGGCAAACACAAGATCAATTCCGCGTACGGCCGGGCCAAGCGTTCGGCCATGGACCGGCTGCGCAAAGAAGGTGTGACCGGCGGGGCGGAGCTGGAGGTGCGCTCCAACCAGGAGGGCGGGCAGACGCTGGTGCGCACGATCCAGCAGCTGACCGGGTCGACCATCGACCATTTCGCCCAGGTCAACCTGCTGGGATTCGCCGACATCACCGAGGCGGTCGGCGGCATAGAGGTGTGCCTGCTCAAGCCGGTCAACGACCGCCTGTCCGGGGCCCGGTTCCCCGAAGGCGTCCAGATGGTGTCGGGTGCGTCCGCACTGGCGTTCGTGCGGCAGCGCCATGACCTTCCCCGCGGCGACCTCGACCGGATCGTGCGCCAGCAGGTCTTCCTCAAGGGGATGGCGGCCAAGGCGCTGTCGGCCGGGATGCTGACCGACCAGTCCAAATTGGACCCGTTGCTGGCCTCGCTGAAGAAGTCGATCGTGCTGGACCAGGGCTGGAACCTGGTCGACTTCGCCCGCCAGGCCCAGGGACTGGCCGCCGGCGTGGAGTTCCAGACGATCCCGACCGGCTCGCCGGCACTGCGCACGCCGTCGGACGGCCTCGCGGTGGAAGTCACGCCGAGTGCGGTGCAGAAATTCGTCAAGGCCTTGCTCAACCCGGGGGAGACGCCCACATCGCCTGCTCCCGTCGACAACAGTGCGATCACTGTGGACGTTCGCAACGCCAACGGCACCGCCGGTGTGGCTGGACGGGTCGCGACCACGTTGACCGACAAGGGATTCACCGTCGGCCAGACCACCTCGGTGGCCGCCCGGGCGACATCCGTGGCGCGTTATCCCGAGGGGGAGAAGGAAAACGCTGAGAAAGTCGTCGCTGCGCTCGGTGTCTCGGTGACGCTCGAACAGGACACGAATATGAAATCCGGGCGGGTGGCTGTGTTGCTGGGCAAGGACTTCAAGGAGGAAGAAGAGCAGGAGGCGCCCGACCGGTTGCTGGCAAGCCCGTTGCCCCGCCAGCAGCCGACGAGTCCGAACGGGACTCCTTGTGTCAACTGAGCTGGGTCAGCCATTGCTGCAACAGCCCGATCTCCGGCTCGGTCAAGGTCTCCGGCGGGTCCTGCCGCAACTGCGCGCCGAGGGTCCGGGCAGTCGCGGCGATCGGCTCCGGCCGTGTGGCCGGGGCGTCGGTGAGGATGGCCGCGTGCACGCTGTCGCGGACGCGCGTGGAGAAGTCCGGGTCGGTGTAGATGCCCGGCCGGGTGATCAACGACAGCGCGACCCCGGCATTGGCCGCCATCACCATCTGGGCCGCGATCCGCGTCGACACCTTGAGCCGGCCCGCCGCCGCGCACCGCTCCAGCACGTCCACCAGCAACTGGTGTGCTTCGGCCGCGGCTTTGGGCGGCGTGGCCAGCGAGTACAGCAGCCGGTAGTAGTTCGGGTTCAGCACGGCGAACGAGACGTGGTTGTCCCAGCCGTCCCGCAGATCCTGGACCGGGTCGTGCGACGGCCCGGCGGCGCGTTTGCTTGCCAGATACTTCTCAAAACCCAGGTCGACCACTGCGGCCAGCAGTCCGTCCTTGTCCCCGAACTGCCGGTACAACGCAGGCGCCCCGACCCCGGCGGCCTCGCACACCGCCCGGGTCGAGAAGTCCGCCTCCGACGACCGCGAGAGCAGGTCGGCGGCGGCCTGAAGTATCCGCGTTCTCGTGTCCACGGTAACGACGATAACAGGGCTTAGGTGACCGAGCCGAGCGCCTTCTTGATCCGGATCTCCACGACGACTCGTTTGGGGTTCTCGCGCGGGACGCGATACCTGTCCGCGTAGCGGCGTTCGGCGTCACGGACGGACGCTGTGTCCTCGCGGAGGACGGCGATGCCTTCGAGAGTGGACCAGCGGGCGCCGTCCACCTGGCACACCGCGGCGGGCAGGCCCGCTTGTCCAGCGGCGCGGACCCGCCGGGCCTTGGCCGAGTCACCCGAGGTGATCACGCGCACGACGCCCGCTTCCGGGTCAAGAGTGGCCCCGACGGGCACCACATGCGGGGTCCCGTCGGGGCGGATGGTTGTGAGGGTGCACAGATGCCGTTCCTGCCAGAAGGCCGTGCGGGCGTCGCCGAGATCGATCACGCTGTGACGATACGGAATCACTCCGACGAGGGTGACGACCCGATGGCCCGTTCGAGCAACTCCATGGCGAGGGTGCCGATCAGCAGCAGTGGCGGGACCACGAGTGCTATCCACATGGGTGCGTCCTCCGGGCGTTGAAGGGGGCGAACGCGAGCAGGACTACCCGGATCGGGCGAATTGCACACGTTGACAATGGCGCTCAGTGGATATTCCGGCACCGGCGTTCCTGGATACCGTGATCATGTGCTGCGCATCCATTTCACGACAGCGGCCGATCTGTGGAACGTCCGGATCAGGCAGGAACCGCATCCGCTGTGGGAGGTTCTGCTCAGCCTGCACATGCTGCAGACCGACCAGGGGGCGGTGCTGTTCGACGGGTGGCGCCGCCGGTCGCGGGCGGTGCTCAAGCCTTCCGTGCACATGCTGACCAGACTGGCCAGGCCGAAAGGATATTCGCCGGACTTCCTGACCCCGGCCGACGACAGCACCGACCTGGAGACCGGGCTGGAGGTCCTGCAGGCCACCGGGCGTGCCCAGCTGCGCACAGACATGGAACTGCTGGCCGCCGAGACCGCGCTGCCGGGGTGGGTGGTCGGCCTGGCCAACGGGGAGGCCGACGTGATGCGCAGGCTCGCCGACGGCATCCGGGAGTATCACGCGGCCGTTCTGCAACCGCATTGGCAGGCAATTCGGTCGCATATCCGGGCCGACCGCAACAAGCGCGCCGAACTGATTGTGGACGGCGGCATGGAAAATCTGCTGAAAAAACTCCATCCGGCGATAACCTGGAACGCGCCGGTGCTGGAAGTGGATTATCCCGCTGACCAGGATGTATATCTCGACGGCCGTGGACTGACGCTGGTGCCGTCCTTCTTCTGCTGGCAGAAGCCGATCACGCTGGTGGATCAAGGTATGCAGCCGATGCTGGTGTACCCGGCCGAGCGCACCCTCGGCTGGAGCGGCGTGGCCGACGACATGACCACCGCGCCGCGGCCGGGCTCGCTGGTCGCCCTGCTCGGCCGGACCAGGGCCGCGGTGCTGCGGACCATCGCCGACACGCCGTGCCTGAACACCTCCGAGGTCGCCCGGATGACCGGGATCTCCCTGGCCGGCGCCTCGCAGCACACCACTGTGCTGCGAGAGGCCGGTCTGGTGATCACCCAGCGGCACCAGGGCTCGGCAATGCACAAGCTGTCCGCACGAGGCGCGACACTGCTGGATCGCAGGTGACGCTTTGATCGCGGGCGACACGCAGCGTCTGCACGGGAGTGCAGCCGTACTGCTTGCGGTACTGCGCGGCGAACCGGCCCAGATGGGTGAATCCCCACCTCATCGCCACGTCGCTGACGGTCCCGTCAGCATGCCCGTAGGCGATCCGGACCAGGTCCTGGTGTACCCGGTCGAGCCGGACCTTCAGCAGGTGCTTCAACGGTGTCATTCTCAGATGCGTGCGGAACGCGCGCTGCAACGACCGCACGCCTGTGTGCACGGCCAATGCGATGTCCTCCGTCGAAATCGGTTCACCGGCGTGTTGCTCACAGAAATCCAACGCGCGTTGAACCGTCGACGGAAGCGGACTCGTCGATGACGACATAACAACCCCCCGGTGTTACCTGCGGCCGTGCCATCGGACCCGGCTGCTGTCGTTGAAAAGTGATACCGACCCGTGGTTACTGCTTGGCAACAGCACGGTTTCAGCACCTCTGACCAGCGAGGGAAGGGGTGTCGCGGCTACATGCCGATGTGCGCCCGCCAACGGCCGACCTCGTCGTCGAAGGCCTGGACGAAGGCTTGCCGTTGCTGGGGGCTGAGGTTGGCGAGCACCTCCAGGACGTCGTCCCGCTCGCCGATCGCCGGATCCGGTTGTGAGTCCAATGTAGATAGAGCGGCACGGATTTCCTCCTGGTAGGCCAGGAGCCTGTCGTCGTACCGGCCCAGCACCAAGGGCTGGACCAGCCACACAAGCACAGCCGACGCCGCGACGTACCGGCGCTGGGCTCGCTGGACCAGGTAGGTGTTCTCCAGCCCGAGGATCAGCCCTTCCAGGTCACCGAGCCGGGCGTGGTGCTGGTTGCCGATCCGCAACAGCTCGATCGCCTCGTCGTAACGCTTCTCCAGCAGTGCGTTGTAGCCACGGTTCAGGGCGTGCTCCGCGACACCCCTCTGCCCGCCCTGATTTGCTTCTGCCGTCGCCGGGCAGGCGGCTATGACCAGGCTGTCCAGACGCGCGGCGTCGCCGGTTCGGCCTCGCTGGTGGAGTGCGGCCGCCAGCTCGAAGTACTCCAGGGTCGCTTCGTGGTCCCGGACCTTGGCCGGCAGGGCGGCATACCGGTGACTGACTTCCACCGCTTCGGTGAGAGCCGCCTCTTCGCCGACCTGGCCGGCCGCTTTCAGGACGTCGGCGTGGACACGCAGTGCTCGCAGCAACCTCTTGCCGTAGGCAGGCAAGGCCTGGCCGGCCAGCCGCCGGAAGCCGGACACACTGTCGCTGGACGAGGCGAGCGCCTCGTCGTGCCGCTCCATCCGGGAGAGCGCCACGGCCCGCATCAACAGTGACGCGCACGTCGCCGGGCCTGTGTCGTCCAGGCCGCGGCGGATCGCTATCGAGTCATCGAGCAACGACAGCGCACGGTCACCGTCCTTCATGAGCACGTGTGTTGCGAGGCTGTGCAGGAACCCGGCGAGCCACTGGTCAGGCGGGTGCGTCTGGCCGAACCGCTCGTACAGCTCACGCGCTGTGGAAAACAGTTCATCGGCCTCGCCGGCCCGATCGAGTGCATTGAGGTCGATCGCCTGATTCACCAGCCCGTTGGCGTAACTGCTCCAGCCTTCGCCTGTTCGGGCGTCGTACAACCGCCTCAGGCTCTCGACCGCTTCGGCTGAAGCCGACAGCGCCTCGTCGTGCGCACCGACAAACGTGAGGAGGTAACTGAGATGGGTCAAGGCGGACGCGAGCTGCAGCTGATGACCGTCCGGGTCCCGCCGGGTGTCGCGGCGCCGGATGGCAACGGCTTCGCGTGCGATTCGCAGGGCTTCCTGCGTGCGGCCCAACGCGAGCAGGGTGTCGGACAGAGTCTGTGGGCCCTCGGTGTCATGGCTGCCGTCGGACTCCGCGAAACCGGCCCGGCGCAGGTCCAGGGCCTCGCGCTGCAGCAGCAACGCTCCTTCGAAGTCGTCGAGTTTGAAACGGATCCGCCCAGCGAGGTCCACGGCTCGCAGGAAGGTCACGCCGTGCGCGGCGGCGTTCGCGGCCAGCAGAGCCCGAGCGCCGCGGACTGCCTCATCGGCCTCTGGCCAGGCCTGCGCGTGCTGCCCGGACCTGCTGAGCATGCGCGCGAGGTCGGTGCGAACTCGTACCAGCTCCGGCAGGTGGGCGGTCGGCTCTGCCGCGGTGAGCTCGGCGAATATCCCGGTTGACCGGCGCAGCAGCGCGATCGCCGCTTCCGGTTCGTTCAGGCCGCGGCGCGCGATGCCCTCGTTCCACAGCGCCAAGGCCAGCTGATCGGGAGCCTCCGGGTTCTTGGCAAGGATCTCCGCGGCCTGGTGAGCGGCAGCGGAGGCCTCCGCGTGACGTTTCGCGCGATTGAGGTCGTAGGCAAGATTGCTCAGCGTCACGGCGTAAGGCGTCGTGAACGTTTCCGGTACCGTCTCCGCGATCAATCTCGCGATCTCCACGGCCTGCTCTGTGGCCTGTAAAGCCTGCTCACCTCTGTGCAGGTCGGACAGCCGGAAACCGAGGTTGTTCAAGGCGACGCCGAGGTGCGGGAACGCCCGCGGCCCGGCCTCGCGGAACAGATCTACCGCTTGCTCGGCATGGCTCAGCGCGTCGTGGGCCTCGCCCGCGTCGGCGAGGCGGATGCTCAGCTTGAGATGCAGGTCTGCCTTGCTGATCGGATCGTCTGTCTGCTGAAGCTGGTGCCCGATGACCCGGTCGACGACAGTCGCGATGGCCGGGTCGAGCTCAATGTGCCGTCCTGCGGGGAAATGCTCCGCCATCCGGGTCAGCAGATCGATCGGTGCGTACCCGGCCACCGCGATCACCGGGCCCGCGCCGATCCGGCTGGACAGATCAGGATGTTCGGTCAGCATGGGGATGACGTGGCCGTCGCGAACCCGGGGCCAACGCTTGGCGATCTCAGCCATGGTCGTCCACACGGCCTGGCGCCGGTCTTCCTGCTCATCGAGCAACAGAGTCCTGGCCAGATGCGAGGCAGCGACATCCCCGATCAGCTGAGCGGCGACAAAATCCTCCCCAAGCCGATCAGGCTGCATAGGCCGCAGCACAAGCTTTGTCGCGGAATCGGGTGGATAGCAGGCCGAGTGCGCGTCGATCAGGTCGGTCGCCGACGGTACGGAGTCCGCGAGCCCGAGGGACTGCAGCAGTGAGAGAGCCTCGGTGTAGTCCGACTCACCCGCAAGAGTGGCGACGGTGACAACGCGAGCCATGGTCTGCGGCGTGATCTTCACGTGCCCGGCGTCGGCAAGTTTGGCCCAGTGCGCGTACTCGCGGTCGCGCAGATAAGCCGACAGCTCACCCGGGTCCGCCGGTGGCTCCGCACCCCGGGCGGCGGCGTCCACTCGCACCAAAGCCGCCATGAGCACGGTCAAAGCCGACTCATACACCGGATTCTCCAGCGATCCCACCGGTTCCAGGTCATCCGAGCCCTGCAACTCCCGTATCCGGGCAAATCGCCGCACAGCGTCCTGGAACAGCAGCCTCCGCTGCTCAAGATCATCCGGCCCAAGCTCTTTCACCGAAAGCGTGTACCCCTCATCAGCAAGGGATTGCCGCAACCCGGCCCACCACGGCCCAACCGTGCGAGCGAGCAGCAGAACACGAACCCCCTCCACCGGAAGTTCCTCGCACAACAGCCGTTCCAGCGCCGACCTCGGCCAACGATCCGCATAGTCCACCAGAACCAGCAACTGCCCATCAGCCGGCACAGGCTCCGCCGCGCGCCGACGACCGCGGCCGTACTGAGCCGTGACCACGTTCGCCCCACACTGCTCGGCAAACCGCGACACAAGCCTCGTCTTGCCATACCCACCAAGGGCATGCACGACATGAACCGCACGCGCAGCCGGACCGTCCAGCCACTCCGCCAACTCGGCCAGCTCCCCGGCCCGGCCGACAAAGTCGATCACGGCATTACGAGCAGCCAGCCACTCACTGGGCGGCACCGCCCGCAACCGATCGTCCGCCGGCCGCCCAGCCGGAGCAAACGCCCCCACGACATACGGCGGCAGATCAAAGTACTGGTCCCCACCGAAATGCACCCCACCCTCAACCGTGCCGGCCAGCACCGCGTTACCCGACACAGTGCCACTGACAACATTCGTCACAGGCTCGGTCACCAGGACAGTGTCCCTCAGGTCACGCTCTCGACAGTGTCACCTGGGCTGTGAGGGTGGTGAGGGCTTCGGCTGTGGTTGTGTCGGCGGGGAGGTAGGCGATGAGGCGGCGGTCCTCGGGGCTGGCCGGGTGGAGGCTTTCGAAGGCCAGGGTGAGGTTGCCTGCGGTGGGGTGGGACCAGCGTTCGGTGCCTGTCGGGGAGGGCAGGGCGCCGGAGGAGGCGAAGCGGCGGGTGAATTCGGCGCCGACGGTGATGGAGAGTTCCTCGGCGAGGAATGCTGCTGCGTAGTTGCCCAGGTCGGCGGCGCTGCGGATGGAGGCGGCGCGGTCGTCGGCGATGCGGTCCCAGTCGCGGAACACTGTCCGGGCTCTGGGGTTGGTGAAGGCGTAACGGACGATGTTGGGATTGTTGTCGTCCAGGAGGCCGACAGGGGCCACGAGTTGCCGGTAGCCGACGGTGTACGCGAGCACGTCGCCTGCCGCGTTGACGATGAGTGCGGGGCTGGGTTCGAGGCGGTCGAGCAGTGCCCGCAAGGTGGGGCGTAGCGGCTCCGGTGGTGCGGATGCCTGGGCGCATGTTCCGCTTGTTCCGGCTTTGACCAGGCGATACAGGTGTACGCGTTCGTCTGCGGACAGTTGCAGGGCGTCGGCAAGGGCACCGAGGACCTGGCCTGAGGGGTGGCGGTCGCGTCCTCGTTCGAGGCGGGTCAGGTATTCCACGCTGATGCCTGCGAGCTCGGCCAGTTCGCCTCGGCGCAGGCCCGGCGTGCGGCGCCGGGATCCGGTGGGCAAACCGGCTTGGGCTGGGGTGATGGACTCCCGCCTGGCACGCACGAACCCACCCAGAGCGTTGTCGGCCATGAACCGGAGTCTATGGCCACCCTAAGATCCCGGTCATGGAATTGGAGGTCCGGCATCTGCGAGCGATCTGCACCATCGCGGAGACCGGCAGCCTCACCCGGGCGGCCGCCGCCCTGCAACAGACCCAGCCGGGGCTCAGCGCGCAGCTGCGCCGGATCGAGTCCATGCTGGGCGGGCAGCTGTTCGAACGCAGGAAACACGGCGTCGTGCTGACGTCGTTCGGTGAGCTCATCGTTTCGCGCGCGCAGGCGGTCCTGCCGACTGTGGACGAACTGATGAATACGCTTGCCTTGCGGCCCAACGGTTTGGCCCACCGGTTGCGTATCGGCGCGGTCTCGGGCCCGTTGCTGGCCGGTCTGGTCACCGCGATCCGGCGGCACTATCCCGAAGCGGACCTCACCACCCGTGGCCACGCTGCCTCGGAGCCGCTGATCGACGACATCGCGGCGGGCCGGTTGGAGGCCGCGCTGGTCGGCGAGAACCCTGGCTATCAGCTGTCGCGACCGGCCGGCGTGCTGCTGCGGACCATTGTGGACGAACCGGTCTTCGCGTTGCTGCCTGCCACGCATCCGTTGGCCGTCAAGGACGAGGTGACGCTCGCCGAGTTGGTCGAGGAGGACTGGGCGACGCCGAGCCCGCAGGACCGCACCCCCGAATACTGGATGCGGGTCCTGCTCGATACCGGTCGCCTGCCTCGCGTCCGCTACGAGGCCGAAGGGCGGATGCTCGCCGAACTCGTCCGGCACGGCCACGCGATCAGTCTCTGCCAGGCCACTTTCGTCGAGACGCCCGGCCTCGCGGTCCGGGCGATCGCCGGCGATCCCCTGTGGTTCCGGCACATGCTGGCCTGGCACCAGGACGGCCCGCTGGCCGCCCACGGCGAGACCCTCGCCCAGGATCTGGCCAAGTTCTATATCGACGCGTTCGTCCCCAACGACGCCTACCGCCGGTGGCGGGCCCGTCGCAACCAAGGCTGACCGTTCATTTCCGGGAGTACCAGGTGACGAACACGCCGCAGTCAAACGATTCCCGTTCGGCCGGGGTGAATCCGGTCGGCTGGAAATCGCCGTCGATCATGGGGATGCCGGCTCCCGCGATCACCGGGTAGCTCTTGATGATCAGTTGGTCGATCTCCGGCAGCAGCTCACCGGCGAGTTTCCCGCCGCCGCACAGGTAGATGTCCAGGCCGTCCTGCTGCTTGAGCTCACGGACCAGTCCGATCGGGTCGCTGCGCACCAGGGTGATCGCCGGGTCGGCCTGCTCCAGCGTGCTCGACACGACGTACTGCTTGAGATGCGCGTACGGGTTGGTGACGGCAGTGTCGATCTCGTAGGTGCCCCGGCCCATCAGCACGGTGTCGAACGTCTTGTTCGGGGCGTCCTGCACGCCGAGCATGGCCCGGATGTGGGTCGGGATGGTCTCCGGGAAGCGCTGGCCCATCCAGGCCGCGTACGCGTCGTCACCAGGGTAGAAGTCGTACTCGCCGCCCGGTCCGGCGATGTATCCGTCCAGGGAGACGGCGATGTAGTAGACAAGCTTTCGCATAAGAACCCCTCGATGAAGTACTCTGTTTGAAGTGGTTTGACCATAGTACTTCACTTGAAGTGGTGTCAACGGAGGTTTGATGCGTCAGAACCCAGCTCGTCGTGCCGCGCTGCTCGACGCGGCCATCGAGGTCCTGGCCCACGAAGGCTCACGTGGGCTGACGTTGCGGGCGGTCGACAAAGCGGCGGGCGTGCCGACGGGCACCGCGTCCAACTACTTCAGCAACCGCGACGAGCTGCTGACACAAGCAGGTGCGCGCGTCTATGAACGGCTGATTCCAGATGACGTCACCATCGAGGAACAGATGTCCGGTGTGCAGGACCTGGACAAGTTCGTCGAGCTCATGCGCGAGACCGTGAAACGGGTGTCAGGCTTCCGCACGGGCTATCTCGCCATGCTGGAACTACGCCTGGAAGCGACCAGGCGGCCGGAGTTGCGCGCCGTGCTGACCAAGCGGATCCGCGCGGACATGGACGCCAACGTCGAACGGCACATACAGGCGGGACTGCCCGGCGACGCCGTGTCGGTGCAGCTGTTGCAACTGGCCCTGAGCTGGCTGATCCTCGAACAGCTGACCCTGCCGGACATCCTCAGCGAGCAGGAACGGGATCACCTCGTCGCCGAGGCAGTCAGGCGCCTAGCCTTTGGCGGCCTTGGCCGCGATCCGAGCCTGAACCTCGGGACGCCGTAGCGGCGGCACGGTCGTCGGTGGCTGACGCCGCGGCGGCAATGCGTCGAGCAGACGAGTGGTCGTGGCCGTCACCTCGGCCACAGCGGCCTCGAAAGCCTCACGCGTGCTGTCCGACACAGACTGCACGCCACTGATTTTGCGTACGTACTGCCGTGCGGCCGCCTCGATCTCCGCGGGCGTCGCGACCGGCTCGAGGCCACGAAGTGTGGTTATGTTCCGGCACATGGCCGCCAGCATACGGCGATCATCACGACCCGGAGGATTGAAGGCCGATGGGACTGGTCTACTCGAGCGTGGTCGACGCGCCGCAGGACGAGGTCTTCGCCTGGCACGGCCGTCCAGGCGCGTTCGTCAGGCTGAGCCCGCCGTGGCAGCCGGTTCGCATCGCGCAGGAGGCCGGCTCGCTGGAGGACGGCCAGGCTGTGCTGGCGTTGCCCGGGGGTTTGCGGTGGGTCGCGCAGCATCAGAAGGACGGATTCAACCCGCCTGACGTGTTCGTCGATCAGATCGCGCCGCCGTTGTCGTCGTTCTGGCGCCATACGCATGAGTTCGCGGCCGAAGGCCCGGGGCGGACGCGGATCACCGATCGGGTCGACACGCTTGTGCCTGCGTGGGCGTTGCGCGAGATGTTCGCCTTCCGGCACCGGCAGCTGGCCGACGATTTGGCTGTGCACCAGCGGATGAGCGCCGCGCCAATGACAGTCGCGGTCACGGGTTCGCGTGGCTTTGTCGGCACGGCGCTCACGGCATTGCTGACGACCGGCGGGCACACCGTGATCCGCCTTGTCCGACGCACACCACGCGCGGCTGACGAACGGCTTTGGAACCCGGCCGATCCCGCCGCCGATCTGCTCGACGGGGTGGACGCCGTGATCCATCTGGCCGGGGCCTCGATCGCCGGACGGTTCAGCGACCAGCACAAAGCCGAGATCCGGGCGAGCCGGATCGGCCCGACCCGGCGGCTGGCGGAGCTCGCCGCGGGGGCTCGGTTGAGATGTTTCGTGACCGCCTCCGCGATCGGTTACTACGGCGCCGACCGCGGTGAAGAGGTACTCACAGAGAACAGCCCACCAGGCCACGGATTCCTCGCCAGTGTCGTCGCAGACTGGGAAAATGCCGCGTCTGGCGCCGATCTGCGGGTGGTTTGTGTGCGTACCGGGATTGTGCAGAGTCCGCGGGGTGGTGTGCTGCGATTGCTGTATCCGCTGTTCTTCGCGGGACTGGGCGGCAGGCTCGGCGATGGAACCCAGTGGACTTCGTGGATCGGGATCGACGATCTGTGTGACATCTACCTGCGTGCGCTCGTGGACGAGCAGTTGTCGGGGCCGGTCAACGCCGTAAGCCCGCAGCCGGTCCGCAACATTGACTACACCCAGACTCTGGCGCGGGTGTTGCGGCGGCCCGCGTTACTGCCTGTGCCGTCAGTTGGTCCGAAGGTGCTGCTCGGCGCGCAGGGCGCGAGCGAGCTCGCCCTGGCCGACCAGCGGGTTGTGCCGGATCTGCTGGCGGCGCGCGGGCACCAGTTCCGGCATCCAACTGTGGAACAGGCGTTGCGGCACATCCTGGGGCGTTCCGGAGGATGATCGTCTTGTAGGGTCTGGGTATGGCGACGATGGTCACCTTTCACGCGCATCCGGACGACGAGTGCATCACCTGCGGTGGCGTGATGCGTAAGGCTTACGAGGACGGCCATCGCGTTGTCCTGGTCGTGGCCACCAAAGGCGAGCTCGGCGAAGTGCCCGAGTCCCTGGACGAACCGCTCTGGCAACTGCGAGTCCGGGAAACCCATGCCTCGGCCGAGATCCTGGGCGCGGCACGCGTGGAGTTCCTGGGGTACACCGATTCCGGCATGATGGGCGATTCGTCCAACCAGACGCCCGGGAACTTCTGGACGGCCTCGATCGAGGAAGCCGCACAACGGCTTGCGGCGATCCTGGCGGAAGAGAACGCGGACGTCCTGACCATCTACGACGACCACGGCACATACGGGCACCCGGACCACATCCAGGTGCACCGCGTGGGCAAGCGCGCCGCCGAGATCGCCGGGACCCCACGTGTCTATCAGCAGACCGCGAACCGGACAGTGGCCCAGGCAGCCGAAAACCCGCCGCCCGTCGTGATGGACCCCAACTTCGGCAGCCCCGCCGAGAAGATCACCGCCGCCGTGGACGTCACCAAGTTCGCCTACGCCAAGCGGCAGGCAATGCGCGCGCACGCCAGCCAGATCAGCGAGGACTCGTACTTTTTGGGCATGCCGGACGAAGTGTTCGAGGTCGCCTTCGGCACAGAGTGGTTCATCCGGGACGGCCAAGGCCCCGGGATCACCGAAACAGACCTGATGGAGGGTCTCGACGTTTGACCCACCCGCGACGAGGTAACCGGGCTGCATGGCCATTGCCACGATCAACCCGGCGACTGGGCAGACCGTCGACACATTCAAGGCGTTCGCCCCAGCCGAAATCGACGCCCGGATAGCCCGGGCTGCGGAGGCGTTCACGGAGTACCGGCGGACAACATTCGCGCAACGCGCGGAATGGATGCGAGCGGCGGCGGGCAAAGTGGACGCGGCGAGCGACGAGATCGCCAAGATCATGACGCTCGAAATGGGCAAACCCATCAAGCAGGCCGCGGCCGAAGCAGCCAAATGTGCCGCGGCGATGAGGTTCTATGCCGACAACGCCGAGAAATTCCTTGCTGACACGCAGTTCGATCCGCAATCCGTGTCGGCGGGCAAGGCCTACATCCGGTGGCAGCCGATCGGGCCGGTGCTCGCGATCATGCCGTGGAACTTCCCGTTCTGGCAGGTTGTCCGGTTCGCCGCGCCCGCGTTGATGGCCGGGAACGTGTGCCTGCTCAAGCACGCGTCCAACGTGCCGAAAACCGCGCTGCGCCTGCAGGACGTGTTCCTCGACGCGGGTTTCCCGCCGGACGCGTTCCAGACACTGCTGGTCGGATCGGATGCCATCGAGCAGATCCTCACCGACGCAAGGGTCGTCGCGGTGACACTGACCGGCAGCGAAGCCGCAGGCAGGTCGGTGGCCGCGATCGCCGGCCGCGAGATCAAGAAGTCGGTGCTGGAACTGGGCGGCAGCGACCCGTTCATCGTCATGCCCTCAGCCGACCTCGCCAAGGCAGCGGAAGTGGCGACCACCGCACGCTGTCAGAACAACGGCCAGAGCTGCATCGCGGCGAAACGGTTCATCGTGCACGCCGAAGTAATGGCGCAATTCCAGGACCTGTTCGTGGAGAACATGTCCGCATTGCGAGTCGGTGACCCGGCCGACGACCGCACTGACGTGGGCCCGCTCGCGACCGAACAAGGACGGCGTGACATCGAGGAACAGATCGAAGACGCGGTCGGCAAAGGTGCGACTGTGCTGTGCGGGGGTAAGCGTGCGGACGGCGCCGGCTGGTTCTATCACCCGACAGTGATCACAGGTATCACCCGGGAGATGCGGATGTACGGCGAAGAGGTCTTCGGGCCGGTCGCGCAGCTGTATCCGGTGGCGGACATCGAAGAGGCCATCCGGCTGGCCAACGACACCAGCTTCGGTCTCGGCTCCAACGCCTGGACCGGCGATCCTGGCGAGCAACGTCGCTTCATCTCCGAACTCGACGCCGGTCAGGTCTTCGTCAACGGCATGACCACGTCCTACCCGGCGCTGCCCTTCGGCGGGGTGAAAAGCTCCGGCTACGGCCGTGAACTCGCCGATCTGGGAATCCGCGAGTTCTGCAACGCCAAAACGGTCTGGATCGGGTAGATAATCGAGGCGTGGCCTTTGACGGATGGTTGCGCGACGGTGAAGAAGTGCAGTGGTCAGGCAAACCGGCGAGAGAAATGCCTATCGACCGGGTGGACATAGCCGGCACGCTCGTGCTTGTGCTGCTGGTGGTATTCGCGGGTGTGTGGGTCGGAATCGCGGCATACCCACCCGCGACGATGGGTGTGCTCATCTCGGCCGTTCTCTTCGCCGCGGTCATCGCGGCCCTCATCCGCCGCCGATCCAGCGCGGCAAGCTACGTGGTGACCAACTACCGAGTACTTGTCCAGACCCCCAAGGGAATCGAGGGAATCCCGCTGGAACAGCTCGCTCAGCCGACAGTGTTCGACGAGCGACGCGACGGCACTGGCAACATCAGTTTCGGCCCACCCAATCGCATCAAACAGGCGTACACGGCCCTCATCCGGGGCGCGGACACACCCCACCCGGCTATGCACCTCCTTCAGATCGAACAGGCTCGCGAGGTCGCTGACAAGCTCAAAGCAGCGCAACAACGCCGTCGCCGGTGATCGCCGGAGAGTGGCGGGTTGGCACGCCAATCCGCCACCCATCACACGGAGGTCAGTCGTTTGCCGAGTTCCAGGGGTTCGCGGGCTGGTCGTCGATCGCGACCCAGAACCGGCCGACGTCGCCCTCGGCCCACCAGCCCCAGCCGCCACCGGCGTCATGGAACTCGCCCATTCGCCAGCCCGTGCCGAACTGGCTGGCGCACAAGCCATCCGCGGCGGCGCGGGAAGTCAGCGCGGTGCCCTTGGTCGGTGGGGTGATCTTCGCCTCGCCACGGGCCCAGCCGTTGTAGTAGTCACCGGGGTCGATCCCAGGCGGTGCGGGCCTGCCGTCCTGGCGCAGGCACAACACCGGCAGCCGGGTGCCGACCGGGGTGTCACCGGAGTAGGCGTTGGTCCGGTAGTCGCTGGTGAAGTCCGTCAGGTCACGGCCCCAGTCGTGGGCACGCAACGTCCACGTCATGGCGTTGCCAGTGTTGGTGTTCCACGGGTTGGCAGGCTGGTCGTCGATCGCGGTCCACATCCGGATCGGATCGCCGAAGGCCCACCAGCCCCAGCCGCCATCGCCGTCATGGAACTCGCCCATTCGCCAGCCCGCGCCGAACTGGCTGGCGCACAAGCCATCCGCGGCGGCCCTGCTGTACAACGCATATCCAGGCACGGGTGCCGACAGCTTGGAGTTGCCGCCGGTCCAGCCGTCGTAGAAGCCAGGAGTGATCCCCGGCGGTACCGGCAGACCGGTCTTCTTGAGGCACAGCACGGGAAGCGGAACCTCGCACGGGGTGTCGCCCCGGTACGCGTCGGTGTGGGAGTCGGAGGACACCAGCGCCAGGTCACGGTCCCACAGCTTTGTCTTGACCGACCACGTCATGCCCATGCAGTCCGCGGCCTTGAGCCTGGCTTCTGCCTGCGCCGCGGCCGGGGACATCAGCATGCCGGCCAGCAGCAGGCAGGCCAAACTCGCCCAGAGTCTTCGTCTCATGATTCGCACTCCATTGCTATGGATGCCAAGGGGAATTCCCTCACATCGAACGTAATAGCGGAGAGCGACAACGCAACCACTCACCGTACGAATGCCGGTTACCCTCACGGGGGCAACAGTGCTCGGCGCACGGCGGAAGATCGGCTAGGCGTTGCTTGACTGCGGCTGCACCAGCTGGTCGGCCGAACTGATGATGTCCACTTTGTTCGGACGGCCCGGGATCCGGTTGTGCAGGACCCAGTTGGTGACTGTGGCGGCGACCTGTTCGGGTGGGGTGGGTTCCTGGCGGCCCGCTGAGCCGTCGGCCAGGGACGTGGCCATTTTGGGGGCGCGCATGATCAGGGTTGGGACGGCCCGTTTGCGGGCGAAGTCTGTGGCGTAGGTTTCGACAGCCGCCTTCGCGGCGGCGTAGTGGGTCCAGCCCGCGGGCGGGGCGGTGATCGCCGCTGAGGAGGCCAGGACCAGCCAGCCGCCTGAGTCGGCGAGGAGTTTTCCGGTCACCGCAAGGGGATTGACCGCGACCGACATGCTGGTGTGGATGAAATCGAGCTGGGCGGGCACGGCGTCCGGGTGCATGCCCAGGGCTCTGAGCGGTGGTGTGGCGATCAGGGCGACGCCGGCCAGGCCGCCTGCCTGGCGGACCGGCTCCAGCGCGGTGCTGAGCCGGCCGAGATCGGTGGCGTCGCAGTGGATCTGCCGGATTCCGGGGCCGAACTCGGCGGCCAGGCGCGAGGCGTGGCCGGTGCTGTGCCGGTACAGCACCCAGACTGTGGCGGCCTGGGTGGCCAGCGTTCCGGCGAGGGCGGCACCGAGGCCACGGCTGCCGCCGACGACGAGGATCTGTTTGCCTGCCAGTGCGTCGCCGGGCGGGAGGTAGCGGCCGACCGATGCCGTGGTCACGGGTTGGGCGGGGGTGTGTCTGAGGGCCTGGAATGTGCCCTCGGCGCCCGCGTACGTGCCGGTGACGGTGGCGCGGTCGTCGTTGACCTGGACGTGGATGCGGCTCTCCACGTGGGGGCACGCGGCCAGGGTTAACCGGGTCAACGCCCCGCGGGTGTGCATCCCGACTGCCCAGCTTGACCATGCCAGCCAGGTGAGTAAGCGGTCCGGCAGGTGGTCCGCGCGGTGTCTGCGCAGCAACGCCCGCAGCGCGACGAGATCAGGCTGGTAGTCCTCGCTCTGCAGACCACAGGCGGCAGCGGGCTCGGAGCCGATGTCGATGGTGACCGCCCGGCTGCCTTCGCACATGATCGTCAGCTGGGTGTTGCGGTCGGCCACGTGGAACTCGGTGCCGGGGAAGACCGGGCGGTGGAAACTCGCCCTGATCCGGGTCAGCCGGGCCGCCCGTTCGGCCGGCAACCGGCCTAACGCGGTGGCGACCAGCAGCGCACCGGGCACGATCGGCCGTCCGTACGGCGTGTGGTGGGCGAAGTCGGGGTCCAGGTGCAGCGGGTTGTGGTCGCGGCTCGCCGCCGCGAACGCGACAAGGTCGCTGGGCTCCAGTCGCATGGCTCAGCGTCCTTCCTGACAAGACTCCTGACAAAGGTTCTGACCACATCTAGGCGGCACAGATCAAGAGTCGTCAATCGGAGTCACTCCATCGAGCGATAAACAGCACCGCTAGAGGGACCCCAGAGCCGACGCGAGCTGTTCGGCCTCGGAGGCCTGGGCGATGTTGCCCAGCCGGATGAACAAGGTGTGCGCCTCGGTGAACGCCTCCCGGGCGGCGGCCGGGTCAGTGCCCGCGTATGCCTTGCCCAGACTGGTGAGTGCGCTCGCCAGGTAGGTGTGCCAGCCGCGGTTACGCCATAGCGTCACGGATTCCGCCAGGTGAGCGACGGCCGCGGCGTGGTTCCCCTCAGCCAGGTCGATCTCCCCGAGCAGCTCGAGGGCCTGCGCCAGATGGAAGCTCATGTTGTACTCACGGCTCAGCGCGAGCGACATCTCCACTGTGGAGCGTGCCTCGGCGTCACCCTGGTGGAAGTACAGCCGCGCCAGCGTCAGCAGCGTGAGGACCTCCACATAGGAATCCCGGTAGAGCCGGGAGAACTCCAGGGACTCGTTGAGCATCTGCCTGCTGGTCTCGAAATGCCCGAGCGTCAGGTGCCCGATACCGGCGAACTGCAGCGCGGTCGCCTCGCACCGGGGGTTGCCCAGCGTGCGGGCCTTGCTCAGCGCGCTGTCGGCGTGCTTGATCGCCACGTCGATGTCGTGGTTCTCGAAATGGGCGACCGCCAGTGCGAGGTCGGCCCGGATCTCGCCGCCGAGGTGGCCGGACTCCTCGGCCATGCGCAGCCCCTGCGTGGCCATCTCGACGGCCTGCTCGTACGAACCGGCGGCGGTGAACGCCCACGAGCACATGACGGCGGCGTCGGCCATGCCCTGCCGGTGCCCGAGCTCGGTGAACATCTGCAGCAGGCGGAAGGATTCCGCGTGCTGCCTGGCCGTCGCGTCCCGCTCCCGCCCGTCGGTGATCCAGGTGTTGACGTCGATCAGTCCACGCAGCATCACCGCTTCGCCGAGCAGGTTGCCCTGCTCTTGGCACACTGCCAGCACTTGGGCGTTGAGGGCGGCCCAGTCCGGGTACATACCGCGCAGGTCGAAGTACTTCTCCAGGCAGCCGGCCAGGTCGAAGGCCAGATCGGCCAGGCCGAGACCGCAGGCCTGACCGACCACGGCCAGCAACGCCGTGCGCTCGGCGTCGAACCAGTTGCCGGAGTCCACTTCGCCCAGTTCAGCCAGGATCTCGTTGCTCGGCGGCCGGTCGGCCGGTCCGCTGATGGACGCGTAGCACGGCCCGGGAATCCGCGCCGCCATCTGCTCGGCGAGGGCGAGCCAGCCGCCCAGGCCACGCAGTACGGCCCGCTCGCGGCTTGCCTCGCTCTCCTCGGCGGCGGCGCATTCCGAGGCGAACAGCCGCACCAGGTCGTGGAACCGGTAGCGGTACTGCCCGGCCGCGTCGGCCGCGGACACGATGAGCAGTTGGGCGTCCACCAGTGTTTCGGCGTACTCCATCGCCTCGTCCAGCGGGCATTCGAGGATCACCGAGGCCAGCCACGGCGGGAAGTCGGGCGCGTCGAACAGGCCGAGCAGCCGGAACAACCGGCGTGGCTGTCCGGCCAGGCCCCGGTAGCTCAACGCGAGTGAGGCCCGGACAGCCAGATCTCCGGCGGCCAGTTGGTCGAGACGCCGACGCTGATCAGCCAGTCTCTGCGCCAAGTGCCGCAACTGCCACGCCGGTCTCGCCGCCAGGCGTGCCCCGGCGATCCGTACTGCCAACGGCAGACCGCCGCACAGTGCCACGATGTCCGCGGCTGCTTGGCCTTCGCTGCCGACCCGGCCGTCACCGGCTATCCGGGCGAGCAGCCGGACGGCCTCGTCGGCGGGGAAGACATCCAGCTCGACCCGTTGCGCGCCTTCGATTCCGGTGAGCCGGGCGCGGCTGGTGATCACCACCCGGCAGGTCGCGGCACCCGGCAGCAACGGCCTGACCTGTTCTTCGGACGCCGCGTTGTCCAGCACGACCAGCACTTTGCGGCCGGTCAGCATCGAGCGGTACATCTCCCCGCGTTCGACGGGGTCTCCCGGGATCGCGCGGTTGGGCACGCCCAGCGAACGCAGAAACCGGGCCAGCACGTCACCGGGTTCCAGTGGCATGGTCTCCGCACCGCGCAGGTTCACCCACAGCTGGCCATCGGGGAAGTCACCGGCTACTTCGTGGGCGACACGTGCGGCGAGGGTGGTCTTGCCGATACCGCCCATGCCCACGATGCTCGAGATCACCACGATGTGATCTCCGGCCGACGTGGTCAGTTTGCCGCACAGCGTAGCCAGTTCCTCGTCCCGGCCGGTGAAGTCCGGGATCGCGGGCGGCAGAGCGGCGGGGATCACCTGGACGGGCTGTTGCGCGGGCGGCTGTTCGAGCGCGGGGTCGGCGTTGAGGATGTCAAGGTGCAGCTGCTGCAGGTCGGTCCCGGGATCGACACCCAGTTCCTCGGTGAGGCTGCTGCGGATCCGTTGGTACTGCGCCAAAGCCTCGGCCTGACGGCCGGTGCGGTAGAGCGCCGTCATCAGCTGGCCGACCGGGCGTTCGCGCAACGGGTGCGCCATGACGAACTCGGTCAGCTCAGTGATGACCTCCTCGTCCCACCCGGCATCCAGTGCGGCGGCGGCCTTTTCCTCCACGGCCGTGAGCCGGCGCTCGATCAACTGGGTGACAGCGGCCGCGATGCTGGGCGTGTGCGGCACATCCGCGAAGGGATCACCGCGCCACAATCCCAAAGCCTCGCGGTACAGCTCCGCGGCCTGCCCGGGTTCCCGTGCGGCCCTGGCTGTGCGGGCGTCGCCGACCAGTTGTTCGAACCGGTAGAGGTCGAGTTCGTCCTGCTCGACACGCAGCCGGTAGCCGGGCCGGTGGGTCAGCATCCGCTCGGAACCCGACGGCAGCGCACGCCGGAGCCTGGAGACATACCCCCGGACCAACGCCCGCGCCTCGGCCGGCGGGTCATCGCTCCACAGTTCGTCGACGAACTGCTCGGCGCTGACCAGCTGCCCGGGGCGGACCAGCAGAATCCCGCACACAGTCCGGATTCTGGGGGCTCCGAGCGCTATCAGCCTGCCTTGTTCGCGTACCTCCAACGGACCCAGGACGCTGAACTCCACCCAGTCCTCCCGACGCGCGGCTGACCGCATTGTTCCAAAGCCCACAACCTCGTGGGGGCAAGGGACCTGGTTTTGTCCACGAATCAGTCACGTTCCTGCCACGCCGTGCTGCCACGCTGCTCCTGTGGCCGCACGGACTGTTGGGGAGGCTCCGTGAAGCGCGTTCGATCGTTCTTTGCGCTGGTATGTGCGTTGCTGGTGTCGCTGCCAGGGCACGCCGAAGCGCGACGCGGGGACATCCGGTGGCCACAGCCGTCCTCCGGTCTCGCCCTGCCAGGGCAGACGGTCGCCAACATCCGGTACGCCCAGCCGGACGGTCCTGAGCTGAGGATCAGGACCTTCGACCAGCAAGTCGCCTGGCAGGCCGGGATCGCGGGGATGGTGTTCGAGGTGCGGCGGGCCGACGGCGGCGCCGGGCCGGTGACCGTGGCCGTCGAAGTGGACTATTCCGGTTTCCGGAACGCTTTCGGCGGTGATTACGCCAGCAGGCTGAATGTCGTGCGAATGCGGGATTGTGCCGGTGTCTGCGGTCCGCCCGAGCCGGTGGCCTGGCGCAACGACATCGCGGCCGGGAAGATCACCGCAGAGCTACCGGCCGGGCCAGGCGGCGCGCGATTCGCGCTGACTTCCATGCCCAGCAGCGACAACGCCCCGGCGGAGACGCAGTCCGGTTTCATCGCACGATCGTTCCGGCCGTGCGCCGAGGACCCGGGTGGTACGAACTCCGTCAAGACCGGCGACAAGTGCTGGGGCCCGGAATCCCTGCGGCGCATGGACATCGAGCTGCCCGGTCTGACCGGTGATCTTGTCTTGGACGACAAGACCGGCAGATGGTACGTGGAAAGGGCCGATGGCTGGACTGCCGAGTTGTTGCACGATGCGCAAAATGGCGACAACGACGGCGAATACTGGCAGGTGACCTCACCGCAGGGCACTCGATTCGTGTTCGGCGCCAACAAGTTGCCCGGGGGAGCGGTCACGAACTCGGCGTGGACCGTGCCCGTGTACGGCAATCACCTCGGTGAACCGTGCTGGGCCGAGTCGTTCGACGCCGCCTGGTGCCAGCAGGCGTACCGCTGGAACCTGGACCACGTGGTCGACCGGGACGGCGTGGCCATGTCGTACTTCTACGACGTCGAGATGAACCATTACGGCCGCAACAACAACGAGTTCAACGCCACGCCGTACACCCGTGCGGGGTACCTCGCCCGGATCGAGTACCTGCAGCGCTTGGCCAACGGCGTCCTGACCGAGCCCGGTGCGCGGATCATCTTCACCACCGAGGGGCGGTGTGCCACAACGACGCCCTGCCGCACGACCCGTCCCCAGGACTGGCCGGACGTCCCCTGGGACCAGGCGTGTTCCGCCGCGCCGTGCTTCGACCGGCACACCCCGGTCTTCTTCGGCAGCCGGCGGCCTGCCGAGGTCACCATGTCCGTGACCGGCGGCGGGTCCTGGACTTTCCCGGCCTGACCTTGCTTCCTAATACCCCCATGGGGTATATCTGATGTCGGCGCCACGGCGATACACCCCAATACGGGTAGGGGGTACTCTGGGTGCCGGTACCAGAAGGGATGGTCATGAACACTGCAGGGAGGCTCTCCGCCTACGGTGTCGCGCTCGCCCTGGTCGCCGGTGGCGGCTGGGTGATCGGCTCCGCTGTCGGTCCCTTTGCCGGCCAGGCCGGCCCGCCCAGCGCTGAGGCCGCCGGGCACGGGGACACTCACAGCGGCACCGTCGCGGGGACTCGGCAACTCGAGGAACCTGCGGGTCTGGCGTCGTCCAGGGGCGGTTACACCCTCACGCCCACCAGTACGACGTTCACGCCCGGAGCAGTGGCACCGTTCTCATTCAAGATCGTCAAATCCGACGGCACGGCGGTCACGGCTTTCGACGTCGAGCACGACAAGCGGATGCACCTGATCGTGGTCCGCCGCGACACCGCGGACTTCCAGCACGTTCACCCGGAAATGGCCGCGGACGGCACGTGGACCGTGCCGCTGAGGCCGGCTCAGCCGGGCAGCTACCGGGCGTTCGGGGATTTCACCCCCACCGGCGGCGAGAATGTGACGCTGGGTGTCGACCTGGCTGCTCCTGGTGACTTCCAGCCGGCGAAATATCAGCCGTCGACGGTGTCCAAGGTCGACGACTACGAGGTCACGCTTGGCGGCCGGCTGACTCCCGGCCAGTCGTCGAAGGTGACGCTGACCGTGCGCAAGGGCGGCCGCGAAGTCACCGATCTGCAGCCCTACCTGGGTGCTTACGGGCATCTGGTCGCGCTGAGGGGCGGCGACCTGGCATATCTGCACGTCCACCCGGACGAGAGCAACGCCAAGCCGGGACCGGTCATCACATTCTTCGCCGAAGTACCCTCTACGGGTACCTACCGGCTGTTCCTGGACTTTCAGCACGAAGGCAAAGTGCGTACCGCCGACTTCACTGTGAGCACGGCGGGCGCGCCGGAAACGGGTAGTACTCACGTAGATGACGGCCACGGCCGCTGATTAGGCAAGGAGGAGACAGTCATGACATCTGATGTCCGTAGCCCCAAGCCGGTGGCCGCTCAGGAGATCGAGCTCGCGATCAGCGGCATGACGTGTGCGTCGTGCGCCAACCGGATCGAGCGCAAGCTGAACAAGCTTGACGGCGTGACCGCCACGGTCAACTACGCCACCGAGAAGGCCAAGGTCACATTCCCAGGCGACGTGGACCCGGCCGTGCTGGTCGAGCAGGTCGAGGCGGCCGGGTACTCCGCGACCCTGCCGCAGCCCGTCAAGCCTGAGGTTGTCGAGGAGGACGACCCGTCGCGGCCGTTGCGGCAGCGTCTGATCGGCGCGGCCGTGTTGTCGGTGCCGGTGATCGCGTTGTCGATGATCCCGGCCCTGCAGTTCACCTACTGGCAGTGGATCGCGCTGACGCTCGCGGCGCCGGTCGTGGTGTGGGCGGCGTGGCCGTTCCACCGTGCGGCGTGGCAGAATCTGCGGCACGGTGCGGCCACAATGGACACTCTGATCTCGATGGGCACGCTGGCCGCGTTCGCGTGGTCGTTGTACGCGTTGCTGTTCGGCACAGCGGGCACGCCGGGGATGAAGCACCCGTTCGAGCTGACCATCGAGCGGATGTCCGGCAGCGCGAACATCTATCTCGAGGTCGCGGCCGGTGTGACCACGTTCATCCTGGCGGGCCGGTACTTCGAGGTGCGGTCCAAGCGCAGGGCCGGCGCGGCGTTGCGTGCGCTGCTTGAGCTCGGTGCGAAGGAAGTCGCCGTGCTGCGCGACGGCCGCGAGGAACGTATCCCGGTCGACGCCCTCAAAGTGGGGGACCGGTTCGTGGTCCGGCCAGGCGAGAAGATCGCGACCGACGGCGTGATCGAGGAAGGCAGCTCGGCGGTCGACGCGAGCATGCTGACCGGCGAGTCCGTGCCGGTCGAGGTCGGCCCTGGTGACGCGGTCGTCGGTGCCACGGTCAACGCGGGCGGACGCCTTCTCGTGCGGGCGACCCGGATCGGCTCGGACACGCAGCTGGCGCAGATGGCCAAGCTCGTGGAAGAGGCACAGACCGGGAAGGCGGCCGTGCAGCGGCTGGCCGACCGGATCTCCGGGGTGTTCGTGCCGATCGTGATCGCCCTCGCCGTCGGCACGCTGGCGTTCTGGCTGGGTGCGGGCGGTTCCGTCGCTGCGGCGTTCACCGCGGCGGTGGCTGTACTGATCATCGCGTGCCCGTGTGCGCTGGGCCTGGCGACGCCGACCGCCCTGCTTGTGGGCACGGGCCGGGGCGCCCAGCTCGGCATCCTGATCAAGGGGCCGGAAGTCCTCGAGTCGACCCGGCGGATCGACACGATCGTGCTGGACAAGACCGGCACCGTGACCACCGGTCAGATGTCCCTTGTGGATGTTCACCTGGCCGGTGACGCCGAGGCGGACGAGGTGCTCCGGCTGGCCGGTGCGCTGGAGAACGCCTCCGAGCACCCGATCGCCCGCGCGATCGCCCGTGGCGCTGAGGACAAGGTCGGCACACTGCCGCCGGTGGAGGAGTTCGTCAACGTCGAAGGCCTTGGCGTACAAGGGATCGTGGACGGTCACGCCGTGCTCGTGGGGCGGACCGCGTTGCTGGAGGAGTGGAGCCAGCACCTGCCCGACGACTTGGCGGCGGCGAAGTCCGCGGCGGAGAAGGAAGGCAAGACCGCGGTGGCCGTCGCCTGGGACGGGCAGGCACGAGCCGTGCTCGTGGTGGCGGACACGGTCAAGCCGACCTCGGCCGAGGCGATCAGGAAACTGCGTGAACTCGGGCTCACGCCCGTGCTGCTGACCGGCGACAACGAGGCCGTGGCCCGCTCTGTGGCGGCCGAGGTCGGTATCGACGAGGTGACAGCAGAGGTCCTGCCCAAGGACAAGGTCGACGTCGTCAAGCGGCTGCAGTCCGAAGGCCGCGTGGTGGCCATGGCAGGCGACGGCGTCAACGACGCCGCCGCGCTCGCCCAAGCCGACCTGGGCCTGGCCATGGGCACCGGCACGGATGTGGCGATCGAGGCCAGCGACCTGACCCTGGTCCGTGGCGACCTGATGGCCGCGGCGGACGCGATCCGCCTGTCCCGCCGCACGTTGCGCACCATCAAGGGCAACCTGTTCTGGGCCTTCGCCTACAACGTGGCCGCGCTGCCGCTGGCCGCCGCGGGCCTGCTCAACCCGATGATCGCCGGCGCCGCGATGGCGTTCAGCTCGGTCTTCGTGGTCAGCAACAGCTTGCGGCTGCGTGGTTTCCGCAGCGTCACGCGGTAGGCAGCAGCTAGGCTTGGTCAGTCGGGCCGAGCGAGGAGGAAGACATGCGGGGATACACCGGGGACAAGGAGGCCTTCCTGAAGCGGCTCAGGCGCGTCGAAGGCCAGATCCGCGGCCTGCAGAGAATGGTGGAGAACGACGAGTACTGCATCGACGTGCTCACCCAGATCTCGGCCGCCACCAAGGCACTGCAGGCGGTCTCGCTCGGCCTGCTCGACGAGCACCTCAAGCACTGCGTGGCCGACGCGATCGCCCAGGGCGGCGAGAACGCGGACGTGAAGGTCCGTGAGGCCAGCGACGCCATCGCCAGGCTCGTCCGTTCCTGACCGGGCTCTCGCGGGGTGGCCGCCGATCGGCGGCCACCCCGCGAAATGCTGTTACGGAAATGCCTGCTTCGTCCACTCTGCCGGTTGACGGCGGCGTACTTTGGGTGCAGTGGGAGCGAGTCGAAATCTGATCAAGCTGTCGGGTGGGTGTGTGGTCGCCGGCGGGCTTGTCGCGGGTATTCTTCTGCCGGTCACCGCGGGAGTGGGCAAGGTTGCCGCCGATGTGAGTGATTCCGTCGTCCAGATCACCCCGGCGAGTATTTCCGCCGATATGCCGGGTGTGACCACGATCACCGACCGGGACGGCAAACCCATCGCCGAGGTGTACGACCAGTACCGGCTTCCGGTCACCTCGGATCAGATTTCCCAGACCATGAAGAACGCTTTAATCTCCATTGAGGATCGGCGGTTCTACCAGGAGCACGGAATCGATCCGCGCGGCCTGTTGCGGGCCGCGATCAACGACTCCGTCGGGGGCTCTCAGCAGGGCGGGTCGACCATCACGCAGCAGCTGGTGAAGAACTACCTGGTCAATGTGGTCGACAAGGACAACAAGGCCGCCCAGATGGCCGACCGGGCCGACACCCTCACCCGGAAACTGCGGGAGGCCCGGACCGCCATCGAGCTGGACAAGAATCTCGGCAAGGACGAGATCCTCACCGACTATCTCAATGTCGTGGAGTTCACCGGCAAGGTCTATGGCGTCGAAGCGGCGGCGCACGCCTATTTCGGCACCACCGCGGCGCAGTTGACCGTGCCGCAGGCCGCATTGCTGGCCGGAATGGTCAACAATCCCACCACGTACAATCCCTACACGCATCCGGTCGACGCGAAACGCAGGCGTGACACGGTAATCGACGCAATGGTCACGAATCGCGCGATCGACCAGAATGCGGCCATTCAGGCGAAAGCCGCGCCATTGGGCGTCACCGGTCCGGACGTCCCGGCCAGTACGTGTTTCAGCGCGCAGCCGGACGCCGGATTCTTCTGCCAGTACGCCCTGAGCTATTTGCAGTCCGCCGGATTCGACCCCGCGAAGCTGTCCAACGGCGGCTACGTGATCAAGACCACAATGGACAGCCGGGTGAGCGCGGCCGCCAAGGACGCGGTGACCGCGAACGTGCCGACCACCCAGTCCGGCGTCGCCAACACGATGGCCATCGTGTCGCCCGGTGCCACCTCCCACGAAGTCCTGGCCCTGGTCGCCAACCGCAACCTCGGCACGGACGCGGCGCAGGGCCAGACCACCCGCAACCTCGTGACCGAGGTGAGCGACCCGTTCGGCGCGGGCTCGGTCTTCAAGATCTTCACCGCCGCGGCGGCCCTGGAATCCGGCGCGGCGAGGTTGGACACGCCCCTGCCCAACCCGCCGAGCCAGTGTTTCCCCCTGCCTGGCAGCAAGAAGTGCTACACAGTGCACAACGACGGCGACTACGCCGACCCGATCACGCTCACCAACGGCCTCGCCACCTCGCCCAACACCGCCTTCGTGGGCCTGGAGACCAAGGTGGGCCTGCCGGACGTCGTCGCCATGGCCTCCCGTCTCGGCCTGCGCACGACCATGCAGTCCAACGATGTCGGCAAGAAGCCCGATCCGGGCTCGGCCAACACCCAGTACAGCCAGACACAGACCCAGTACTTCCAGGACAAGCCGTCGTTCACCCTGGGCAACAGCCCGGTCAGCCCGCTTGAGCTGGCCGACGTGCCCGCCACCCTGATGAGCGGCGGAATCTGGTGCCCACCGACCCCCATCCTGTCGGTCACCGACTCGGCGGGTCACCCGGTGCCGGTCAACGCCCCCGCCTGCGAACAGGCCATCGCCCCTGACATCGCCTCCACTTTGATGACCGGTCTGAGCCAGGACACGGTCAGCGGCACCACCGCGGCCTCGGCACACGCGGCAGGCTGGACGCGTCCTGGAATCGGCAAGACGGGAACCACACAGACCAACCAGTCCGTCGCCTTCGTCGGTGGTACGGACAACTACGCCGTCTCGTCGCTTGTCTTCGCCGACAGTTCGACACCAGGTCAGCTGTGTCCCGGCAACCCTGTCCACATAGGAACGTGCGGCCACGGCGCCTTCGGCGGAACAGTGGCAGCCCCGCCCTATTTCAAGGCGATGCGCACCATTCTCGGTTCGTCCCAATAGAGTCGGCGAATGAGTGAGATCGAGCTGAGGCCGGTGGCGGAGACCGATCTGGCCCTGCTGCGCCGCTTCGCAGCAGAACCGGGCCTGATCGGCCTGGACTGGCGCGGCTTCCGGGACGCCCAGGAACCGGCCCGCCGCTTCGCCCTCGACGGTTATCTGGGCGCGGACGACAGCAGACTGATGGTCACCACCGGTCCGGACACAGCGGGGATCGTCACCTGGCGGACCAGCCCTCACACCGGCTGGGAGATCGGTATCGCCCTGCTGCCCGAATGGCGAGGCCAGGGCATAGGCTGGCGCGCCCAGGCAATGCTCTGCGACTACCTCTTCCACCACACGCCGGTCCAACGCATCCAAGCCGGCACCCACCCCGAGAACATCGCCGAACAGAAGTCGCTGGCAAAAGCCGGGTTCCACCTCGAAGGCGTCATCCGCTCCTGTGAGTTCCGCGCCGGCCAATGGCGCGACGGCCTGCTCTACAGCCGCCTCCGCGACGACCCGGCGCCTGACATGTCTGCCTGACAGGCAGAACAAGCAAGAGGGGGCCTCGCGAACGAGGCCCCCTCTTGGTTCGATGTCACCTACCGGGACGGGTCATTGCCCTTGATCACCTTGATCGGCTCGTCCTGCTTGGACGCCTGCGCCGATCGCAGAGTCGTCGACGAGTAGGCGGGAACCTGCCACAGGTAGTAGTTGCCGTTGTTGTCGCGGAAGAACACTCGCTGCTCGGTACCGCCCGCCGCGGCGAGCATGGGATCGGTTGCCGCCGTGTCGAAGTTGGTGTGCCAGTTTCGCCAGGTGGTGGCACCTGGAACGGTCTGGCCACCGCGGTACATGTTGCCGTCGGAGCCGCGCGCCGCGACTTCGACGATGCCGTGGACGTTGAGCAGGGCCGAAGGCGACCCGGCGAACGTCTGCGTCCCGCTGATGTCCGTCCAGCCGGCGAAGCCGGACGCGGTCTCCTTCTGCGTGTACAGCTTGTTGTCCGCGCCACGGGCGACGACCTGGACGAGGCCGTCCGCGAACGTCACCCCGGCCGGGATCCCGCCGACCGTGAGTCCACTTGCGACACGAGCAGGTGCCAGGGCGCCGTTGGTGAACTTCTTCACCGCGACGGCGTTGGACGCGCTACGGTAGACGATATCGAAGCTGCTTCCGTTAGGCACCACCGAGAAGTCTTCCGACATCGTGTAGGTGCCGGTGTTCGTCGCCTTGCGCCAAGGCTTGAACGCGCCCGCCGCGTCGAACTGCTCGGCGAACCACAGCTGGCCGGCACTGTCCACAGCGAACGCCGTGAGCAGGTTGTTCGAGCCACGAACAAGGATCGGGCTGGATGCCATGGCACCCTTGAGATCCGTCGGCCCGGTCCAGGTGGTGCCACCGGCGGTGGCCTGGGTGTAGGTACGCGACTGCGAGTCGGTACCCCGGCCCAGTGCGACCAGCTTGCCGTCCTGGCGGGAGGCCAGCGCGGCCCGCCCGGTGAAGTTCTGGAACCCGGACAGGGCCTGGAACTCGATGGACTCGCTGCCGGCCGAGCCCTGGTAACCCCGGTACAGGATGCCGTTGTCACCCACGAACCCGACCTCCAGCCGCTGCGCGGCCGAGTTGTAGATCATCTGCGCCTTTTCGTTGTGGGGCGCGGTTGTGGCGGGCGGGGTCACGGTCACCGGGTTGGTGAGCTTGCACGCGTCGATGTCCGCGGTGATCTCCTGGGCGTTCTCCCACCACATCAGGTACTTGCGGGTGACGCCCTCGGCGTTGGCGACGTACTGCTTGGCAGCCGGGTCGAAGCGGTACCACTGGACGCCGTAGCCGAACTCCAGGCCGTAGATGATGTCCGCGCCGGGGGAGACCATCTGCTTGTAGAAGTTCCAGCCGACGCCCGCCTCCGTGCCGTAGTCGAGCCAGCGGCGGTTCTTCGAGTCGTAGTGGTACCGGTACAGGGTTCCGTCGCCGACGTTCCTGTCCCGTGCGTAGAGCACGCCGTTGCCGGCGGCGAACACCTGGTCGTACTTGCCCCAGCCGGAGTCCAGGACCTCGGTCTGCCACGTCTTGGCCAAGTCGTCGTACACGCGGCGCTCGAGGTTCCCGCTGGCCGGGACAGCGTAGAAGTCGTTGTTGGTGTCCACTGTGATCCGGAAGTGGTAGGCCGCGTTGTCCCAGCCCTTCCACGCGTCGCCGGATCCGATCTCCGTGCTGATGCCGCCGTTGGCCCAGCCGGTCGAGGTCCACTGGTGCCGGTTCAGCTTGCCCTCGGGCAGGATCAGGTACTTGTATCCGTTGTTGCCGGCCATGAAACGCATGTTCCAGCCGTTGCCGATGTGCCGGTCGGTGTTGAACGCCGAGTACCCGGTCTCCGGCTCGGTGTGCGGCTTGAGCCGGAACGCGTTGTTGCTGAAGTGCCCCCAGACGTTGGCTTCCGGGCTGCACTGCACGTCGGCCGCGAAGTTGCCGGTGAGCCGGCAGCTGTCGACCGCCGGGGCGAACTCGTCGGTGCCGGTCCAGTTGCTGACCTTCTCACCGGTGTGCATGAGGGAGTTGAGCGCCCACTGGTTCTCCGCGGGCAGCCAGCGGTAGGCCCACAGTTCGCCGCCGGGGTTCATGCCGTAGATCACGTCGCCACCAGGGGAGGCGATCTGCTTGAAACCGTTCCAGCCCGCGCCGACCTTGGTCGGCTGCTGCGTCCAGGTCTGGGTCCGGTAGTCGTACTGGGAGCGCAGAAGCGCGCCGTTGTCGATGCTCGCGTCGCGCGTCCAGATCACGCCGTCGCCCGCGGCGAACACCTGGTTGTACTTGTTCCAGCCGGTCGCGATGACCCGCTTGGTCCAGACCTTTGTGGCCTCGTCGTACGCGCCCCACGTCAGCTCGCCGTTCGGGCTGACGTAGTAGAAGTGGTTGTTGGTGTCCACTGTGATCCGATAGCGGCTGGCGGCCGAGTTCCACTCGGCGAAGCCGGTGCCGGCCCGGACACTGACCCCGTTGTTGGCCCAGCCGGTCGGGGTCCACTGGTGGCGGTTGAGCGAGCCGTCGGTGTCGATGAAGTAGACGTAACCGCTTGGCCCGGTGAAGAACCGGTTGTCCCATCCCCAGCCGACACCCTGTTCGGGTGCCCAGTCGTTGTAGCCCTGGATGGGCTCCTTGTGCTTGCGCAGCGTCAGTCCCGGATCCGCGGACATGCCGACGAAGATGTTCACCGGCGTCGTGCACTGCGTTGTCTGCACGGCACTCGCGACATTGACCGTCGCCATCACCTGGATCCCGGTGGCGGCGAGGACCGCCGCAAGTGCCGACCACGCCATGCGTCTGAGCGACGGGCGTGCTTTTTCCCTCATGTAATCCCCCTGTCGGGCCATGGATACCGACTTCGGCGCGAGACGATACGCGACAGTCGCGGGCAACCGATACGGCCAGTGGGAGTTTCCTACGTTCGGCCCTATTTCGCCGCGGAAGCTTGTGTCACGTCGTTTCGACTGCTTAGCTGCTGCTACCTGTACCGAGGGATTCTCCGGGGGGAGATCTGGATGGCCGGCGGTAGATCCGCGCGTATTCGCACGCCCAAGTTCGTTCTGCTGGGGCTTTTCCTGGTGGTGACGATGGTCTCCGGCATCGTCGGCCCGTCGTTTCCTTGGGGATCCTGGTTCTCCGGCGGCCCCGGCGGCAATCTCGCCGCACAGCTGGAAAAGGCCCGTGCGCAGGCCAGCAAGCAGCAGTGGGGCACAGCCGACGGGCTGCCCTCGGAGTCCCAGAGCCGGGACGGCAACTGGGGCATGCCGGTCTCCGAGCAGTCCAAGTACGCCAACCCGGCCTTCAAACGCGTGGGCGACCTCACACGTAACACGGCCAAGGTCGTGGCCGCGCCCAGCACGCGGACCGGCTTCAATTCGGCTACCAGCAAGGAAATCCCCGAGCAGCGCGGTCGTAACGAGCGGACGTACCGCAACACCGACGGCACGCGCACCACGGAGTTCAGCTCCACCCCGGTCAACTTCAAACGTCCTGATGGGACGTGGGCGCCGGTCGATCCCAGCCTCACGATCGAGGGCTCCGGATGGCGTAATCGCGGCGACCAGACGGAAGTACGCATCGGCGGCTCTTCAGCCTCACCCGACCTGGTGACCGTCCGGCTCGACGCGCAACACGAGTTCGGCTACAGCCTGCGTGGCGCACGTGCGGTGCAGGGCCAAGCGAATGGCACCACGGTCACGTATCAGGGTGTCGCGGACGGCGTGGACCTGAAGCTTGAGTCGCTGGCAGGCGGCGTCAAGGAAACCATTGTGCTGACCGGGCCGAAGTCCGCGCGCAGCTGGGTTTTCCCGTTACGCCTCAAAGGACTGACCGCCAAACTCGTCGACGGCGCGATTTCGCTTGTGGGCCAGGATGGCAAAGAACGCGCGCAGATCCCGGCCGGATACATGATCGATTCGACGCCGGCGACCGATACCACTGGTCCGGCGTCGTCGCAGGGTGTTCGCTACGAATTGATCGACAACGGCCAGTCGCTGAAGGTCACAGTGGACTCCGCGTGGCTGGACGACCCGGCCCGCGCCTACCCGGTGCTCGTGGACCCGAGTGTGGTCGAGATCAGGGGCACGCAGAGCCGCACGGTCGGCAGCGGCACCGCCAACAACCCGAGCGAGCTGCTCATCGGGCGCAGCGGCTCGACCCAGTACACCTCGTTCGTCGCCTTCCCTGATGTGCGCGCGAAACTGGGCAACCACAAGATCTTCGGCGCCGCGCTGAGCCTGGTGAACTTCGACTCCACCACATGCGCGCCGCAGCCGATGTCTGTCCACCCCGTATCAGGTTCGTGGCCCGCGTCGGGTGCCCCCGGCTTCGGTTCGGCGATCGGCGGTGCCTCGTTCTCGCACGGCTTCATCAAACTGGGTGCGACCCGCTCGAGCTGCCCGGCCGCCGGTGAGCTGATCGACCTCGGAACCGGTGGGCAGCAACTGATCCAGGGCTGGGCCAACGGTGCGGCCAACAACGGTCTCGCCCTGCGCGCGGGCAACTACGGCAACGGCAACGGTTTCAAGAAGTTCACCGGCAGCAACTCGGCCAACCCGCCGAAGCTGTACATCACCCACAGCCCGTACGACGCCCGGTACGTCATCGACCAGCCGATCCCGAACCCGCCGGTCACCCGGGTCCAGGACGGCACGGTCCGTATCAAGGTCACCAACCTCGGCGCGCAGAACTGGACCAAGGGCGCGTACGCCCTGTCCTACAAGCTTTTCGACGCCAACACCGGCGCGCTGCTGGCCACCGAGCACTCGGCGGACCTGCCGGACGGCGCCAACATCGGCCGCGACCAGGAAGTGACGTTCGACGCGAAGATCAAGGCACGTGCCGAGGGCGTGTACACCTTGGACTTCAGCATGCGGCACAACAACGTGCTGTTCACCGACGAACAGGTCGCGCCCGCCCGGATCTCCCTGCAGATCTTCAACATCCCGCCGGTGGTCAGCGAGCAGTACCCGCCGAGCGGGCACAGCACCGAGACCCTGCACCCGCAGCTGTGGGCCAAGGGCGAGGACCACGAGAACGACCCGTTGCAGTACCGGTTCGAGGTGTGTGAGAAGGGCGCCGACAACAACCCGGTGAACTGCTTCGACTCCGGCCGGCTGCCCAATGTGTACTGGACGATTCCCGATGGCAAGCTGCGCTGGGACAAGGTGTACTTCTGGCGCACCTGGCTGTGGGACGGCAAGAGCGAAAGCGAGGGCCTGAAGTTCTCGGCCCTGCTCACTTCGGTGCCGCAGCCGGAAGTCACGTCCCGCCTGGGCAACGCGCCCTACACGGGCAACGGTCTCGGCTTCGACCCGATGGTCGGCAACTACACGACCGCGGCGATCGACGCTTCCGAGGCGACAGTCGGCCCTGAGCTGAACGTCGCGCGTACGTACAACAGCCTTGACACGCGGGGGAGTCTCGCTTTCGGCACGGGCTGGTCGTCGCGGTACGACATGCGCGTGACGCCGGACGCGGACGGTTCGGGCAACGTGATCATCACGTATCCCGACGGCCAGCAGGTCCGGTTCGGACGCAACCCGGACGGCAGCTACACGCCCCCGCCCGGCCGGTTCGCCACGCTCACCGCGATCCCCGAATCCGAGGCGGGCGGCTGGAAGCTGATCGCCAAGGACCGCACGATCTACACCTTCCGGTTCGACGGTGTGCTCAAGTTCGTCCAGGACAGCGCCGGCCGTCAGGCCGAGATGGTCTACGACATCAACGGCAAGCTGTGGAAGGCGATCAGCCGCACCAGCAACCGCACGCTGACCTTCGCGTGGGGCCCCGAAGGGCACATCAAGGAAGTCAGGACCGACTCGGTCAACGGCGCGCCGCTGACGTGGATCTACCGCTACGACGCGGATCGGTTGCTGGAGGCGTGCAACCCGGACGGGCACTGCACGCGCTACCAGTACGGGAACGGTTCCCGCTACCGCAGCACCGTGCTGGACTCGCGGCCCGAGTCGTACTGGCGGCTCGGCGAGGGCAGCGGAAGCCAGGACGCCAACAGTCAGATCAGTGTCAAGCTGGGCAAGGACAAGGCGCGTTACGTCGGTTTCGCCGACCCGAACTACGCCAAGGGCGGTGCGCTCAACGGAAGCGACGACCGCGCTGCGGAGCTGAACGGCAACGCGCACATCCGGCTGCCCGACCAGACCGTGAACAAACACCGCGACCTGTCGATCGAGCTGTGGTTCCAGACCAGTTCGACCGGTCCGCTGGTGGGTTATCAGGACAAGGCGCCCGGTGAGACGCCGGGCGCGGGCGTGCCGATGTTGTACGTCGGTCAGGACGGCAAGCTGCGCGGCCAGTTCTGGAACGGCCGGATCGCGCCGATCACCTCGACCGGAACGGTCAACGACAACAACTGGCACCACGTCGTGCTCACCGGATCGCTTGCCACGCAGTCGCTTTACCTCGACGGCGAGAAGGTCGGCGACAGCGAGGGCGTGATCGACCACCCGCGGCTGGAGTACGTGCAGATCGGTTCGGCGCACACGGTCGGGGCGTTCCCGTCGATCGCCGCCGGCCGCACGCACCTCGCCGGTCTGGTCGACGAGGCCGCGCTGTACGCGAGGCCGTTGGGCCCCAACCAGGTCCGTGCGCACTACCAGGCGCGTGCGGGTAGCGGGCAGATGACCACGGTGACGATGCCGAGCATGCGCGTGGCCGCGTCGATCACGTACGACAACGTCAACGACCGTATGCGCGAGTACATCGACGGTGACGGCGGCCGCTGGCAGCTGGGCGTCCCGACGGTCGGTGGCTCCGAGCAGAACGTGATCCGCACGGTCCGTGTGGTCGACCCAGGCGGCCGTCCGCAGTACTACGACTTCGACGGCATCAAAGGCCGGATCCTGCGCCAGGTCACGCCGATCGGTACCGGGCCACGGCCGGAGGACATCGTCGGCCGTGACTGCACCACCAACCCCGACGGCGTGGTCACGTGCAACGGGCTCGTGGTGAGCCTCGGTGTCCGGCTCTACGACTACGACGAGTCCGGCTTCCAGACCACGATCACCGACGAGGACGGCAACAAGGCCACCCTCGTGCACGACGACCGTGGCAACGTCGTCACCAAGACCACCTGCCGCGAGGTCGGCAACTGTCAGACCACGTACCAGGAGTACCAGCAGCCGACCGCGGACCAGACGGATCCCAAGACGGACAAGCTGATCGCGACGCGTGACGCGCGGTCGACCGGTCCGGCGGAGAACTCGTACCGCACGGTTTCGGAGTACACATCCTTCGGTGACCTGGCCAAGGAGACCAGCCCGGACGGCGGGTCGACCTTCCACACGTACACCGACGGCACGTCCGACGCGATCGGCGGTGGCAAGGAACCTGCGCGGCTGCTGAAGGGTACTACCGACCCGCGTGGTGCGACGATCGTCAATTCGTACTACAGCAACGGTGACCTCGCCCAGACGGTGTCGCCGTCGGGCCTGCGCACGACCTTCACGTACGACTCGCTCGGCCGCAAGCTCACCGCGACCGAGTACCCCGAGGCGCATCCCAACGGCGTCACGACCACGTACAAGTACGACAAGCTCGGCCGCGTCGTCGAGATGACGTACCCGCAGACCACCAACGCGGTCACCGGCGCGACAAGCACCGAGAAGGCAATCACCGAGTACGACCAGGACGGCAACACGACCAAGGCCACACTGGTCGACTCGGCCAGCCCGGACGCGCCGCGGACCTCGACGTTCGAGTTCGACGACTACGGCCGGATGGTCAAGGCGACCGGCCCGGAGGGCAACGAGGCCTCCTACGGCTACGACCCGTTCGGCAACCAGGTCTGGGCCGTGGACGCCAACGGCGTCAAGACGGTCTACAGCTACACCGCCCGCAACCAGGTCGCCCAGATCCGCCTGGTGGGCTGGCACGGCAAGTCGATCACACCGGGTGCCACCGAGGTGGCGCCGCTGGATCCCGAGACGCCGCTGCCGGACCTGATCCTCGAGGCCAACCAGTACGACCACTCCGGCAGGCTGACCGTCCAGGTCGACGCCATGGGCCGGCGCACGAACTACTTCTACTACAGCGACGGACTGGTCAAGGAGATCCGGGTCAGGGCTGACAACAAGCCGGAGACCCCGGAAACCGTGATCCAGCAGAACACCTATGACGCCGCGGGCAACCTGACCCGTCAGGTCGGCCCGGGCGGCAAGGTGTCCACGCACGAGATCGACGCGACCGGCCGCTTGGCCGCGACCACGGCCGAGCCGGACACGCTGCGCCGCCGCACGGAATACCGCTACGACCTGAGCGGCAACATCACGCAGGTCACGCGGTCGGGTGCGCACTCCAACACCGGTTCGTTCGGTGCGTCCTTCAGTGAGGTCAGCGAGTTCGAGTACGACCTGTCCGGCCGTCAGATCCGGGAGTCGCTGCGCGGCCCGTCCGGCCTGGTGACCAGCAGGACGTCCTACGACCAGCGTGACCTCGTGACGAAGGTTGTCGCGCCGTTGGGCAACGTGTCCGGCGCGGTCGCGGCGGACCACACCACCGAGTACCGCTACGACGAGCGTGGCCGCACCACCACGGTGATCGGTTCGCCGGCCAAGGCCGAGGAGAACGGTCAGGCCGCAACGGTCGTCCGTCCGACGAAGACCACTGGGTACAACGCGTTCGGTGACGTGACCGACGTTCGTAACCCCGCGGGCGGCGTGCTGCGGATGGTGTACGACAAGGGCGGCCGTGCCGTCCGCACCGAGTCCCCGTCGTACCTGCCGCCGGGCAGTTCGACGCCGATCGTCGCGGCGGTGACCGCCAAGTACGACGACCTGGGCCGGCCCATCGAGACCACCGACCCGACCGGCGCGGTCATCCGGATGTACTACGACCAGCGCGGTCGCCTGGTCGAGAAACGGGACCCCAAGCCGGACAACCGGTCCGAGGCGGGCGGCAGCTGGCGCTACAGCTACACCAACACCGGCGAGCTGTTGTCCACAACGGACCCGTCCGGCGGCGAGACCCGCAAGACCTACGACCAGTTCGGCCGTCCGATCACGTCGACCTCCATCGAGCTGCGGCCGAACCCGGCGGCGTACGAGACCAAGCTCGAGTACGACGCGGCGGGCAACCTCGCGAAGGCGACCTCGCCGAAGAACGAGGTCACCCAGTTCGGCTACGACCAGCTGGGGCAGCGCACCAGCGTCACCGACCCGGCGGGCGTGGTCACGCAGTTCGGCTACGACTCGTTCGGCAACCAGGTCTACACGCGCGACGCCGAGGGCCGGGCCCAGTACAAGAAGCTCGACCAGGCCGGCAACATGGTCGACGAGTTCTCGCTGAACAAGTCGGCACAGGTGATCGGCCGTCGTAGCTACACCTACGACATCGCAGGCAACCAGCTGACCGCCAGTGACGGGTACAGCAAGATCGCCAGGTTCACCTACGACTCGGCCGGGCAGCTGACCCAGCAGATCGAGCCGGTGACCGACACCGAGTCGATCACCACGTCGTACGGCTACGACAGCTCCGGCAGGCGCACCCGTATCACCGACGGGCGTAACAACAGCACGTACTTCACGTACAACGCGCTGGGTAAGCCGGAATCCGTCATCGAGCCGTCCACCACCGCGCATCCTGCGGCGGGGGACAGGACCTGGACCGCGACATACGACGGCTCAGGCAAGCCGACCGTGCTGGCAAGCCCGGGTGGTGTGTCGAGAACCCGTACGTATGACGGTCTTGGCCGTCTGTCGAAGGAAACGGGCACAGGCGCGCAGTCGGCGACGCTGGACCGCGTAATCGAGTACGACGCGGTCGGCCGTGCCACCAAGGTCAGCGCACCCAACGGTACGAACACCTACGAGTACAACGCTCGTGGCCTGATGACCTCGGCCACCGGCCCGTCGGGCGACGCGACGTTCGCCTACGACGAGCAGGGCCGCCTGGCGTCCCGTGTGGACGCTTCGGGCACGACCGGGTTCACCTACATCTCGGGCAGGCTCACGTCAGTCCAAGATGGACTCAGCGGTGCGAACATCGCGTTCGGCTACTCGCCGTCGGGCCGTCTCGAGACGATGAACTACGGCGGGGGCACGGTCCGCACCTTCGGGTACGACGACTTCGGCCGTGAGGCCTCGGACGTCACGAAGAACTCGGCAGGCGCGGTCGTCGCGTCGATCGCGTACGCCTACGACCTCAACCACCGCCTAGTGAAGAAGACCACCGCCGGCACGGTCGGTGCGGGGGAGCAGACGTACACGTACGACCAGTCGGGCCGTACGACCTCGTGGACCAACAACGGGACCACCACGGAGTACGGCTGGGACGCGTCCGGCAACCGGATTCGTAACGGCGCAAAGACGGCCACGTACGACCAGCGCAACCGCGTTCAGTCCGACGGCGACTACACGTACGCGTACACGCCTCGCGGCACGATGTCGTCGCGGACAAGCTCTGGCCTGACGGAGAACTTCAGCTTCGACGCGTTCGACCGGTTGATCTCCGTCGGGGCGGCCTCGTACACCTACGACGGTCTTGACCGTCCGGTTTTCCGTGGCGCGCAGCAGTTCCGCTACGCAGGCGCGGAGATGGACGCGGTATCCGACGGCACGGCGACGTACAGCCGTGGCGCCAGCGGTGAGTTGCTTTCGTTGGCACAGGGCGCGGACAAGCGTCTGTTGCTGTCCGACAAGCACGGTGACGTGATCGGTGGGTTCGCTCCCGGGGCCGCGGCGCTCCAGGACTCGACCTCGTACGACCCGTGGGGCAACCGGACCGCCACGACTGGCACCAAGCGCAATGTCGGCTTCCAGGGCGACTGGACAGACCCCGACAGCGGCCAGGTCAACATGGGTGCCCGCTGGTACAACCCCGGTTCGGGGACGTTCACCAGCCGCGACACCGTGACACAGGGCGGGCCGGGCTCCGCAGGCTTCAACCGGTACGCCTATGGCGTTGGCTCACCGCTGAACGGCTTCGACCCCGACGGCCACGGCTGGTTCAGCGACGCCATCAGTTGGGTTGGTGACAACCTCAGCACTGTCGGCCACGCCGCGCTGGACGTCGCCGGCATGGTGCCCGGCCTCGGTGAGATCGCCGACGGCATCAACGGCGTGTGGTACCTCGCGGAGGGCAACTACGTCGACGCGGGCCTCTCGTTCGCCGGCATGATCCCGTTCGGCGGCTGGGGTGCGACCGCGGCCAAGTGGGGCAACCGCGCGTCCGACGCATTCCGCCGCGGCGACAACGTGCCCACACCCCGCACACCCGACGCGCCGCACAGCCGCCCCCGCGGTGGTCCCGACGGCCCCCACCCGAAGGCCAAGGGCGGCCCGGACGTCCCCAATGTCGGAAAGGCAGTCCCAGATCCACGCGCCCTGGCCCAAGCAGCCGCCAAGGCCGCCGCGGCCCGTGCCGCAGCAGCAGCCCGCGCAGCCTTCCAGGCAGCAGTCGCCCGAACCGCCAAGGCCAAGGCAGCCGTCGCGAAGGCCGTGAAGTCCAACCCGCTGCCGACCATGAAAGCGGCGCTGAAGCCGAGGATCGCCAACGCGTCGAGCATCATCTCGGCGGTCCCGAACGCTCCGGCCCGCATAGTCCAGGCCGCGGTATCCAACGTCCAGGACCTCAACAAGGTCTACGAGACGATCAAGACCGCAATGCTCGGCGTGGGCAAGGAAGTAGTCAAGGAGGTCGTCCAGACCCAGGTCGCGGAAGTGCTGGCGACCTCAGGCCTGCCCTACGCCGAAGAACTGATGGCCCTGGCCGGCAACCGCAGGAAGAAGCCAGGCACAAAGGGCAAAGAGGCAAAGGCCGAGACCGCCTCCGGCGCGTCCTGCCGCGTGAGCTTCGACTCCCAGAGCTTCGACGGCTCAACCCCAGTCCTGATGGCGGACGGAACGCTGAAGCCGATCCGCGACCTCAAAGTCGGCGACTGGGTTCGCGCCACCGACCCGACAACCGGCGAAACAGGCGTCCGCGAGGTCACGGACACCCGCTCCCACCAGGCCGAACGCCTCCTGTACGAGGTCAAGACAGACAGCGGCGGCACTGTAGTGGCCACGGACGAACACCCATTCTGGGTCGAGTCCCTCCTAAAGTGGGTCCACGCCGAAGACCTGAAACCGGGCTACACCTTCGAGACAGCCGACCACAGGCCGGCAACAGTCACAGGTGTCCGTGCTCTGCAGCCAGACCGAAAGGTCTACAACCTCACGGTTGATGGTCTGCACACGTACTACGTGCTCGCAGGCAGCCAGTCGGTCCTCGTCCACAACAGCCAGCCCGGCTGCCAGGACCCGCCGGATGCTGTCGACCACGCTGAGAAGGCACGCAAGGCCGCCCGGGACCGGGCAGACCAGGAGCAGGCGAAGCCGGGTGCCTCGGGCAAGACGAGGCCGACAAGCTCTGCGGGACTGGCGATTCCCGGTGTGGATCCCACGTTCAGCGGTGCCAGCATCAAGGGTGGTGGCGACCATCCCAACCTGGATCAGCGGGTCGTGGATGTCTACAATCAAGTCCCGCGTGGCCAGCGAGCACCGAACAATCAACACATGCGCTGTGGAGAACCTGAGGCGCTGTCGAACGCATACCAGGTGTGCGACGACCTGGAAGGTGCCTACATGGCCTCCGTGGAGACACGCGCAGCAGGAAATGAGAAACATGGCACACGTAAAGCCGCTTGCAGTTCGTGTGCCTGGGTTCTGAACAAACTCGGTATCAATGAGGTGCAATAGGTATGCAACCGGAGTCCAGGCAGCGCTGGTCCGCGGAAACCGACAAGGTACTGCGGGACGCGGGCTGGCGCCCTGGGCGAAAGGTGTCCACTGTGGAGTGGGAACGGACACTCGCCGACCATGGCGGTTTTCGGATTCACCCCGCGGCCAGAGAGTTCCTCGCCGAGTTCGGTGGACTGGAGGTCGGCGCGCGAGGACCGGGCAGGACAATGGCCAAGCTGGCATTCCGGCTCGATCCCGTCGCCGCCGAATGGGATGACGAGATCTTCGAAGTCCTCAGCGACGAGGCCGGGACATATCTGTTTCCGATCGGTGAGGCCGACCGGCGCAACAGTTATCTCGGCATGGCCGCGGACGGAAAGGTGTACATCGGCATGGACACCGTGTCGCTGTTCGCGGCCGATGCCGAGGAGGCGTTGGAGAAGCTGGTCGAGGGAATCCAATGACCAACGCCGGCCTTCGTGGGGATTTCTTTCTCGTCGCGCGGGGTGACACAGCCATCTAGGCTTGTGGCATGGCTGGCGAGTTCAAGCGGGACCAGAACTACATCACGACGCGCATCACCGCGGACGGCCGGGACGGCTACCCGGTCGAGCCGGGCCGCTACCGGCTGGTGATCGCCCGGGCCTGTCCCTGGGCGAACCGGGCGGCGATCGTGCGCAGGCTGCTCGGCCTGGAGGATGTCCTCTCGATGGGGATCGCGGGGCCGGTGCACGATGAGCGGAGCTGGTCGTTCGACCTCGACCCGGGCGGCAAGGATCCGGTGCTGGGGATCGAGCGGCTGCAGGAGGCGTTCTTCAAGCGGGATCCCGAGTATCCGCGGGGCATCACGGTTCCGGCCATTGTGGACATTCCGACCGGTCGGGTGGTGACGAACGACTTCGCTCAGATCACCCTCGACCTCGAAACCGAGTGGACCGCTCATCACCGGGAAGGTGCGCCCGACCTCTGTCCGGAGCGTCTTCGCGACGAGATCGACGAGGTCGCGGTCAAGGTTTTCGGCGTTAACAACGGGGTCTACAAGTGCGGGTTCGCCAGTACGCAAGAGGCCTACGAGCAGGCGTACCGCGAACTGTGGGAGCGCCTGGACTGGTTCGAAGACCGGCTGAAGTCGCAGCGTTACCTGGTGGGGGACACCATCACTGAGGCCGATGTGCGGCTGTTTCCCTCGTTGGCGCGGTTCGATGCGGTCTATCACGGGCATTTCAAGTGCAATCGGCAGAAATTGATTGAAATGCCGGCTTTGTGGGCGTACACCCGCGATCTGTTCCAGACGCCCGGGTTCGGTGACACGATCGACTTCGGGCAGATCAAGGAGCACTACTATGTGGTGCACCGCGTGGTGAACCCCTCCGGCATTGTGCCGCTGGGCCCTGATGTCAGCGGATGGCTTACTCCACATGGGAGGGAGCAGTTGGGCGGGCGGCCCTTCGGCGACGGCACACCTCCCGGCCCGCCGCCGCCTGCAGAGCGCGTACCTGATATCACGTCGCGAGGATGATGCAGACAAGCACCGAACCCGCTGTCGCCAAGGCAAAACGCGCCGCGATCACGTAGCGAGTCCACAATGGAAACTCGCTTCCCGCAGCGCGGACCAGTGCTGCGGCGTCAACCTCGCGCGGTAACGCGGCCCTGACATAGCGCGTGGTGAACACCTCGCCGGGCATGATCACGCAGCCGAGAACGAACATGATCGGCTGAACGACCCACGACGCTGTCTCGTGCCCGGTCAAGGTGAACACCCCGATCACGGCGAAACACGCGGCGATCCCGAACGCGATGACCAAGCTCGCGCGGCTCGCCCCGAAGTCGATTTTGTGCTGCTTCAGCACGCCCACGCAATGGCCCTGCCGCTGGATCTCCGCCTCGGCAGCCCGCTGTGCGCCCGGCCCGAACCGGCTCCCGACCAGCGGAATCACCACAAAAGTAGCGGCAACCAGGAACTGGACAGTCGCAGCCAGCGTCATTGTCGTAACCCCCATCGCTCCGGACTTGCACACTGTTCAAGTCTGGAGAGTAGAACGAACTTGAACAGTGTGCAAGTACAATCGCGGGGTGCCTCGTGAGACGCTGACCAAGGACCAGATCGTCCAGGCCGCCATCGAGCTGCTGGACGCCGAAGGCCTCGACGGCCTGAGCATGCGCCAGCTCGGCAACCGCCTGAACTCGGCCGCGACCGCCGTCTACTGGCACGTGAAGAACAAGGACAACCTGGTGGTCCTGGCCGCCGACGCGGTCTGGTCCGAGGTCTCGCTGGCGGAGCTGAACGACTGGCGGACAGCGGCCACGACCATGGCCCACGACCTCTACGCAATGATCTTGCGCCACCCCTGGCTCGTCCCCGCCATGAGCACCCACATCCTTTACGGCCCAGGCAAAGCCCGCCACGACGACCACCTGCTCGCCGTCTTCGAAACCGCAGGCTTCACCGGCCGCGCGGTCACCGAGGCCGTCAACGTCGTCTTCACCTTCGTCCTCGGCACAGCCCTCGGCGCCTCAGCCGAGATCGCCTCCCGCCGCCGCACCCCCACCCTCGACGACACACTCATCGCCGAGATAACCCAGATCGCCGCCCAGTTCCCCCGCCTCAACGCCCACAGCCAGGGCTGGGACAGCCAGGACCCCCGCGACGCCCTCGACTCCGGCCTCACCACAATCCTCGACGGCCTGCAAACCCGGCTCGACCAATGACAAGCAATTCCTACGCCGACAGGCGAGTCAGCCACTGGCGTGCGTCCGCCAAGCCCTTTTCGTTGTCGGCACTGCTTGTGATTCCGGTCAGGTCGCCGGCGATCAGCCGTCGCGCGAAGTAGTCGGCCTGCACTGCCCACCGGAACCGCAGCATGGTCGGCAATCCGTGCTCTACCTCGGTCTCGGTGACGGTCTGGCTCTCCAGGTAGGTCTCGATCAAGCCATCCGTATCGCCGACGTACATCACAGCTGATGCCAGGTCGTACAGGAGTGGACCACTGATGGCTGAACTCCAGTCGATCAACCCGCATATGCCGGTCGCGTGGTCCAGGCGGAACGCCCCCGGAGCCGGATCGATGTGCAACAGGCCCCAGGAGAAAAAGGAAGGCTCAATCGCTACAGTTCCTCCCCTTCGACCCAGCTCAACAATGCGAGCGGAATCCCCTCGACGTCAACGACGATGTCGCCCTGCCGGGCCGGTGCGGGTAGGCCCGCCGGTATCCCCGCAGCCTCAACGTGACCGGCGAGGGTCAGGCCACCCACGAAGGAACGACGCGCCCCCGGCACAACGGCCTTGGCAACCCAACGCTCGCCGCCTGCGGTGACGAGCCACGTGGCCGAGTTCATGCCACCGTTGTTCACTTCCACCGACGCGTCGACGATGCCCCAATGGCCCGCCAGACACGATCGCAGTTGTGCTTTGTCAATCATCCAGTGAAGTCAAACAGACCCATATCACGGACACGGTGGGGCGACCCTAGACTTCCGGCGTGACGGTTCTGATTCTGGGTGGGCGTAGTGAGATCGGCCTGGCTGTGGGGACGCGGCTGGCCCAAGGTACGGTTGTGCTGGCGGCAAGGCGTTCGTCGACATTGGACGATGAAGCCAAGACGCTGCTGGACGCGGGCGCCCAGAAGGTCGAGCGGGTCGAGTTCGACGCTGACGACATCGGCAGTCACCAGAAGGTTCTCGAGGATGTGTTCGCCAGGTTCGGGCCTGTTGACACCGTTGTCACGGCGTTTGGGATTCTGGGGGATCAGGGGCGGGCCGAGCGGGATGCCGCGCACGCGGTTGAGATTGTCCACACCGATTATGTCGCGCATGTGAGTGTTTTGACGCATGTGGCGAATCTGTTGCGGAGGCAGGGGAGCGGATCGGTTGTGGTGTTCTCGTCCGTCGCGGGCTTCCGGGTGCGGCGCGCCAATTATGTTTATGGGTCCGCCAAGGCTGGGCTGGATGGGTTCGCCAGTGGGCTGGCGGATGCCTTGCACGGCAGTGGCGTGCATCTTTTGCTTGTGCGGCCTGGGTTTGTGATCGGGCGGATGACCGCAGGCATGTCGCCCGCGCCTTTTTCCAGTACTCCGAACCAGGTCGCCGATGCCACGGTCAAGGGGTTGCGGCATCGGCGATCTGTGGTCTGGGTGCCGGGTGTGCTGCGGCCGGTGTTCGCGGTCATGCGGGTGTTGCCGCGAGCTGTCTGGCGCAGGATGCCCCGGTAGTTACGGCTTGGACTTCTTCACCTCGGCGATCTGCTTTTCCTGGTTCTTGATGATCTTGCCGGCCAGCGCCTTGGTGTCGGCGTGCATGCCGTTCTTTATCACGTCCTGGGACATCGTCACACCGTTCTCCAGGTGCTTGACGATCAGGGCGAGCCACTTCGTGTCGAAGTCCGCGCCGGTGGCGGAGTCCAGCGCCTTGATGTCGGCCTGGTTGACCATGCCGGGCATGTCGTGACCGCCCATCGAGGCGTCCATCGGCTGCGGGCTGTTCCACGCGGTCAGCCAGGCGCGCATCTGCTTGATGTCCCTGTCCTCCCCGGCCAGCAGCGAGGCCGCGGTCTCCCGGACCTGATCGGTGCCACCCTTGTTGGTGGCCATGTCCACGATCATGATCGTCTGCTGGTGGTGCGGGATCATCTCCAGCGAGAACTTGACGTCGGCGTCGTTGTGATCCACGCCCTTCTGTGCGGCGGGGGCCGCCGCGTTGCCGGACGAACATCCGGTCAGTGCCAGTGCGATGAGTGTCACCACAGCCATCAAACGTGTGCGCATCTCGTCTCCATTTCCTCCACCCCGAGATACGGACGTGGCCGCCGGGCGGTTCAACACGATGCCCGATTTGTCGTGAAACCGTGTTCCGGTGCAGGTCAGACGATGTTGTGTTCCGGCCGGACAGTGCCAGCGAACCGGCGTACGTCCAGTGCGGACACATCGACCACCGGTGTGTGCCCGAGTACGAGGTCCCGCAGCACTTCGCCGATCGCCGGTCCCTGCAGGAATCCGTGGCCGGAGAACCCGCCCGCGTACAGAAACCGGCTGACGTGAGGGGATTCGCCGACGATCGCGTTGTGGTCCGGGGAGATTTCGTACAAACCCGCCCAGCCGTGCGCGAGTCCGACATCACCGAGTGCGGGCGCCCGGCGGGCCACCGCGATCCCCAGTCGTTCCAGCCATTCGTCGGACACCCGAAGGTCGAAACCGTACTCCTGGTCCGGATCGGACATTCCGATCAGCAGCCCGGCACCTTCCGGGTGGAAGTAGAAAGTACTGCCGAAGTCGATGGTCATCGGCAACCCGGGCGGCACGCCGAACGGCTCCGTCACGCGGATCTGCCTGCGCAACGGCTTCACTGGCAACGAAACCCCGGCCATTTCGCCCACCGACGCCGACCACGCCCCGGCGGTGCACACCACGACGGAGGCCGGAATGAAGTCCTGTTCGGTAGAAATACCAACGATCCGGCCATCGGTGACTGTGATTCCCGTGACGGCACAGTGCTGGCGGATCGTCGCACCCAGCCGTCTTGCAGCGGCTGCATATCCCTGGACCACGGCCTCAGGCGTGCAATGTCCATCACGTGGTGAATAGGCAGCGGCGATCAAACCTTCGCCGGACACCAGAGGAGAAAGCGCGCACGCCTCCGAGACTGAGATCATCCGGCTCGGCACGCCCATCGAGTTCTGCAGGGACACACTCCGCGTGAAAGCCTCGACGTCCGCGGGATTGTCCAAAAGGAACAGATAGCCGTGCTGGCGCAGGTCGATCTCCGCGCCCGGCCGCGTGCCGAACCGTTCGAACGCCTCCAGGCTGCGCAGCCCCAGCGAGATGTTCACCGGATCGGAAAACTGTGCCCGCACGCCGCCGGCCGCCCGGCTGGTGCTGCCGGACGCGAGGGTGTCCCGCTCCAGCAGCACCACGCCGACGCCGGCCTCGGCGAGATGGAACGCGGTGCTCACGCCCATCACGCCGCCGCCGATGACGACGACGTCGGTCACAGGCGGAACTCGAGGTCGGGGCTCACGGTCGCGACGTCCATCTGGGCCTTCTGCAGCTTGCCGGAGAAGTCCCAGTTCATCGACTGCCAGCGGGTGAACTGGTCGAGCACCCAGATGCCGGACTGACGGCTTCCGTTGCCGGACTTGCCGTTTCCGCCGAACGGCAGGTGCGCCTCGGCCCCGGAGGTGGAGTTGTTCACGCTGACCATGCCCGCGCCGATGCCCTGCCGAAAGCGGAAAGCAGTCGCCGGGTCGGTCGTGTAGACCGAAGAGGACAGTCCGTACCCGGGCTTGTTGGCCAGAGAAATAGCCTCGTCGAGCGTGCGATACGTGGTGACGCCGACCAGCGGGCCGAACGTCTCCTCCAGGAAGACCCGGTCATCCGGACGTACCCCGTCCAAGATCACCGGATGGTAGAACAGCCCGGACGCGGGGTCACCGGCGAAGCCGGAACGCGGGTTGCCCGCGGTGATCCGGCCGGTCCCGGTCGAGCCGAGCACCCTGTGGTGCGAGCCGATCCAACCGAGGAAAGACTCGTAGGACTCGGCGAACTTCGCGTCCAGCAACGGTCCGAAAAGGACATCGTCCTGGTCCGGCGTGCCCACGCGCGCCGCCTGGACAGCCGCGTCGAACCGGGAGACGAACTCGTCGTGGACGTCCTCGTGCACGATGACCGTGCCCAGCGAGGTGCAGCGCTGCCCGGCCGTGCCGAACCCGGAGAACAGGGCGCCTTCCACAGCCAGGTCCAGCTCGGCGTCCGCCGTCACGACCATGGGGTTCTTGCCGCCGAGCTCCAGGCACGGCGACTGCAGGTGCCGCCCGCACAGCTCGCCGATCTTGGCGCCGACCGCGCTGGATCCGGTGAACCCGACCTTGTCGACCAGCCCTGCCTCCAGCGACTGCGACAGCCCGTCGAAAGTCGCCTGACCGTCGGCGAAGACCAGGTTGAGCACGCCTTCGGGCAACCCGGCGCGCCAGATCAGCTCGGCGAACGCCCTGGCACTGGCGGCGGCGTACTCGGCCGGTTTCCAGACCACGGCGTTTCCGCAGAGCAACGCTGGGACGAGGTACCAGGACGGCACGGCGACCGGGAAGTTACCCGCAGTGATGATGGTGGCCACGCCGACCGGCACGCGGAAGGTGAACAGCTGCTTGTCAGGCATCTCGGACGGCACGGTCTGGCCGTAGAGCCGCCGGCCTTCGCCGAGGAAGAAGTCGCACGTGTCGACGATCTCCTGCACCTCGCCGCGGGCCTCCGCGATCGGCTTGCCGATCTCGCGCGTGACCAGCTGGGCCAGGGTTTCGGCGTTGGCCGCGACCAACCGGCCGAGCGCGGCCACGAACTGGCCACGCACGGGCGCCGGGACGGCGGCCCACTCACGCTGGGCACGCCGGCCGGATTCGGCGGCGGCCTTCATCGCGTCCGGGCCGGCCAGCCGGACGGTCGCCACGACGTCGTCGAGATTCGCCGGGTTGAGGGACTTGTAGTCGGAACCCGCTGACCAGGTTTTGCCTTCGATCAAGGTTTCAAGCGTCTGCACGCGTCCACGATGTCATAGGCGGCCAGGTCCGCAGTCCTTGTGCGCCGGTCGTACTCGGACACCAGCCCCGGCCAGTTCGTCACGACCCGGCCGGACTCCGTGCGATACCAGCTTGCGCAGGTGGCCCACACCGTTCCGGCAAGCCGGCGCTGCATTTCGGCGTCAAAACGGTCAGCGACTTCGGTCCGCACATTCAACGCGGTGCCGCTCCGCAGTTGGCGGACGAGCTTCGTGATGTACCGGGCCTGACGCTCGAGCATGTAGATGATCGAACCGGCGCCGAGGTTCGTGTTCGGCCCGTACATCAGGAACAGGTTCGGGAAGCCGGGAACGGCCATCCCGAGGTACGCCCGCGCCCCGCCGGCCCACGCGTCGGTGTGCAGATCCTTGCCGTCCAGGCCACGCACAGTCATGGGAGCGAGGAAGTCCGCAGTCGCGAAGCCGGTTCCGTAGATGATCGTGTCGACCTTGTGCTCGACGCCGTCGGCCGTCCGCACGCCGTCGGGCGTGATCCCGGTGATCTCGGCCGTCTCGACGCGCACGTTCGGCTGAGCCAGCGCCGGGTAGTAGTCGTTGGCGAACAGGATCCGTTTGCACCCGGCCGGATAGTCCGGCGTGAGGGTCTTGCGCAGCTCGCGGTCGCGGACCTGCAGACGCAGAAAGCCCAGTGATATCCATTGGACGAGATGCGCGATCGAGTGATTGCCGATCAGGCCTTTGGTGATCGTCTCGCACAGCGCCCAGACCGAGACCCGCCCGGCCGACTGGGTCAGCGGAAACCGCCGGAACAGTTTGTGGTGCCAGCGGCTGTACTGCCGGTCGGGTTTCGGCAGGAGATAGGGCGCGGTGCGCTGAAAGATCGTCAGACGGCCCACAACGGGCTGGATCTGCGGCACGAACTGAATGGCGCTGGCACCCGTGCCGATGACCGCGACTCGTTCGCCGGTCAGGTCGTGGTCCTGATCCCAGTGGGCCGAATGGAAACTGCGGCCGCGGAAGTCCGCCATGCCAGGAATGTCCGGCATCGACGGCCGGGACAGCTGGCCCACGGCCGAGACCAGCACGTCGAACTCCAGCGTCTTACCAGCGGCGGTCGAGACGCGCCACCGGTTGGCCGCCGCGTCGAATTCGGCGGCGGTCACCTCGGTGCCGAACCGGATATGGGCGTCGATGCCGTACTTTCTGGCCGTGTTCTTCATATAGTCGTGGATGTCCGACCGCAGCGAGAACCGTTTGGGCCAGGTGGTGTGCGGTTCATAGGAGAAGCTGTAGAGCGGCGAGGGGATGTCGCACCCGGCGCCCGGATACGTGTTCTCCCGCCACACCCCACCGAGTTCATCCGCCTTGTCCAACAGGGTGATGTCGCGCAGACCGGCGCGTTTGAGTTCGATGGCGATACCCAGCCCGGCGAACCCCGTTCCGACGATCCCGATCGACGGCGTTGTCATTCGCCGACGTTATCCCGTCCAGGGAATCGGGGGAGGGTCAATGTGGTCGCCGCGGTGGCCAGCCAGCCCAGCAGGTCGGTGAGCGGGATCTTCTCGTGCCACCGTTCGGCCTCGCCGCGCAGCACGAGTTCGCCTTCGCGCAGTTCGACCTCGGTCAGCCGCAGGCCACGCGGCAGATCCGGGATCTCGACCAGGGTCGGCTTGAACCGTTCCACGGCCTTCCACCGCGTCCCGGCGACCTGCAGCACCCGGGGCGCCAGCAGGACGCCGTCGGCCACGACGATCGGCTCGACCTCGAGATGACCCCAGTTGCGCCGAGTCGCCCACCGGACCCGCATCACGGCGTCGTCACCGATGTCGACGATCAGATTCGGTTGCAGCTCCAGGACTTTGGCGCGCACGACCTCGGCGGCCACGGTGATCTCCACCTCGACCGAACCGGCGACGGCGCTGGGCGTCGGTAACGACTGGAACTGCACCTGGCTGCAGGTCACCGCCAGCCGGCGGACCGGCGTGCCCGGCCAGGCGACATCCTCGGCGGCGACGTGGATTCTGGGCACCTGACCCAATGCGAGCCCGACGGTGTCCAGCTTGGTGTCCAGTTCGACCGGCGTCAGGGTGACGTCCTCGTCACCGGCCCGCATTGTCAGCTGACGGCCCATCACCCGGTCGCCGGCCGCCCGCACCGCGGCCTCCAGGACGGCGGCCGGGCTGCCCGACATCGCCGCGGGCAACAGTGCCTTCCCGGCGGCGAGCAGGCCTTCCAGCTCGCGCCACGGCCACGTCACTCGGCCGGATCCTCGGCTGGTTTGTCCCGCTCGCGCGGGCGCACCGCGATCACGCCGGATTCGAGGTCGAGCGGTCCGTGCTCGAACCGCTCACCGGTGCCTTCGTCCTCCGCGGACTCCTTGCGGAGTTTGCCGGGGCCGAAGAGTTCACCGAACTGTCCCATCCCTCTACGGTAGCCGGGCGAGGCCCCTGGTCGCACCTGGTGATTGCGGCCCGGGCGGGCGGGGTACCCGGATCCGATGGAGGATGACAGGGAGTTACTCGACCGCGCCAGGGCTGGTGCGCGGGAACTGGTGCACGTGGCCAGGGACGGTGACACCGACGGCGTGTTCCAGGCTCTGCGCCGGCTCACCGAACGTCAGGGAATTGTCGGTTCGGACACCCGGCTGATTGTCGGGCAACTGGTCTCCGCGTCCGCCGAGATGATGCTGCAGCGGGTCGGCACGGCACCCGATGAGGTGACCTATGCGGTGGATCTGCGCGACGACGAGCAATTCAACGTCCCTATCGACGAACTGGAACCGCCGCTGCGCGCCACGGTCCGCGCATTGCTGGCCGAGTTGAACGGCCTGCCCGACGAGGCGGATTTCCAGCTCGATCTGGCCTTGCGGGAGCAAAACGTGCCGACGACCCTGGATGTGGTCGTGCACTCCCTGCTGTGGACGATAGGGTTGCTGGAGTGGTGTGAGGCCGAGCAGAAACCGGCCCCCGAATGGCTGTCGTCCGGCCGGCTCTGCAATTGAACGTTTCCATCTCATGCATAATCCGCGGATGAGAAGCCAACGCCGGTGATCCGTTCAGTGAATTGTCTTGCCAATTCACGCACCCGGCTGCATCATGATCAACGTGGACGCTGCCAAGGGTTTCCGGCGCCCCCATTCGGTCCGCCGGTGCCCGGTGTGCCGATACCGCCCGGACGACCCGTACGAGCACGAGGACATGCAGGCCGACCTCACGGTTGTGTGGTGGATAATCGCACACGGCCGCATTCGCCGGGCGCGTTACTGCTATCAGTGCGCTCCCAAAACCGTCTTCGCCTCTATCGACTGCGTACATTGCGGTGACGGGCCGCTTGTCGTACTGAAGTCACCCACTCAACCGGCCGGGGCATATGCCTTGGTCCGAATCGGGCTGACCTCATCCGGCTGGATCTGCACCCCGGCCGGTGAGTGGGTCTGCGCTCACTGTCAGACCGGTCGCTGACCCGGGTTGCCGCGGACCTTGCGGACGGCGCCTTCAATCTTGGAGTGGTACTTGCCGTGCGTCTTCTTGTCGACGAATCGGCCGGCGTTCTCGGCCAGCCGGGCTACCTTCTCCGGGTTTTTGCGGGCATACCTGCGGGCGGCCTCGGTCGCACCGGCCAGCACTGCGAGCTTGCGGAACAGTCGTGCCATGACAAGCCTTTCGCGAGCGGATTCCTGCCTTGTCAACGTCGGGGGTACCCCGATGAGTTCCGCCCGAATCCCGGAGTTGATCATTTCGGGGCGCGGCAATTCCGTGCGTTCAGTCATGCACGCATTCGCATGCCAGCATCCGTGGGGTTGCTCCGGATGGCGTAATACCTGGTGAACTAGAGGTTCGCATGGGTGGAACACCCGTCGACTTCACACCGCACTGAGCCCGCATCTGACAGGCTCTTGGATCGTTAGACGGGTGCGCGCGGGCGGCAAGATCGGTAACAATGTCGGCGGCAGGCTGAGGCAAGGGGGATTGGCGTGGGTGTGCTGGTGCGTTCGGGTGGCTGGCGTGGTGCCCTGATGCGCAAGATGGTCTTTGCGGCTTTGGGTGCGTTGATCGCCGGCCTGCTCAGTGCTGGTCCCACGGCCGCCGAGGAAGGCCAGCCGGGTCAGACCGACCAGCCGACCACGGTCGCGGGCTTGATGGGCCGTTACAAGGACCTGAGCAACCAGGCCGAGCGCGTCAACGAGGACCTGCTGCGCATCCAGGAGGAGCTCGAGGTCAAGCGCAACGAGTCGAAGCAGGCTGTGGAGCGCGCCGGAGCGGCACGCAAACAGGCCGACGACTCCCGCAGCCGGGTCACGCAGGCCCAGCAGGACAAGTCGAGGGTCGACGCGCTGATGTCCAGCGGCGGCGACCTCAACGCCCTCAACGCGTTCCTCACCAGCAACAGCCAAGCCGACATCGTCACGAGGATGCAGGCCGCGAGCATGGCCTCGCAGCTGAGCGGAACCGCCGCCCAGCAGGGCCGGATCGCCATCGTGGAAGCCGAGCGGGCCGTGAAGGACGCCGCCGCGGCCCAGACCGAGGCCCGCAAGACCGAGGCTGCCATCGAACTCGCAGCCGCTCAGGTGCAGCGCCGACGCGACGAGCTGGCAAAGCAGATCGCCCTCGTCCAGGGCGCGCTCGAGCGTCTCACCCCGCAGCAGAAGGCGTTGCTGCAGGACAACGGCGGCAGCGCGGTCGGCGTGAAGATCCCCGATGGTGACGTGGGCGCGGTGCTGCGGTACGCCCTTGCTCAGATCGGCCGCCCGTACGTGTGGGGCGCGATCGGACCGATTTCGTTCGACTGCTCCGGCCTCATGCAGACCGCATACAAGACCGTCGGTTACAACCTGCCGCGCGTCTCGATCCAGCAGGCGACCGTCGGCCAGTCGATCGCCCGCGCCGACATCCGCGCCGGCGACATGATCTTCTACTACAGCCCGGTCCACCACGTCGCCATGGCGATCGACTCGAACCGGGCCGTGCACGCCCCCAGCGCGGGCCAGAACGTCAAGATCGCCCAGATCGACGCCATCGGCCCGATCACGGTGATCCGCCGGGTGATGAACTAACCCGGAACCGTGGCGGTGATGAACGGGTCCGGGTCGGCCACAATGGCCCGGACCGCTGAGGAGGCCGCCCCGCGAACGGCGGCCTCGGTGCCCAGAGTGGACGGCAGGATCCGCATCTGCGACCACGCGGCACTGACCACACGCAACTCCAGTTCCTCCTGAAGCAGGTCGTGCAGCCACGGCTCGATCCGGGCGTAGGTGCCGCCGAGCACGATCGTCGGCAGGTCCAGCAGGTTGACCACATTGGACAGAGCGGTGCCCAGCCAGCGGGCGACCGACCGCACAGCGGTCAACGCCTTGCGATCGTTGGCCTGCAAGCGTTCTGTCAGTGTGTCGATGTCCGGTGCGTCGGCCTGGCGCAGGATCGTGTCCTGGCCGGCCATGGTCTCCAGGCAGCCGCGGGCACCGCAGGAGCACTGTGGTCCCTTGGAATCGACGGGCAGGTGCCCGATCTCCCCGCCGAAACCGCGGACTCCCTCGAACAGCGCGCCGTTCATGACGATCCCGGCGCCGATGCCGATTTCGCCGGACACGTGGACGAAGTCGCGTAGTTCCTCGTGGCCGCCGCTCCACATCTCGCTCAGTGCGGCGAAGTTGGCCTCGTTGCCGACCAGGATCGGCATGTCGGCGAGATCGGTCCGCTCCCGCAACTCGGCCTGGATGTCCACGTTGCGCCAGCCGAGGTTCGGCGCGGTCCGCAGGAATCCGGTGGACGACTCGACCAGGCCAGGGACAGCGACTCCGACGCCGCCCACGCGCACCGGCAGTTCGGCCACGGCCGTACGGATCGCGCGGGCGACCTTCACCAAGACTCGGTTCGGCGGCTGGGAGCGGTTGTCGACCGGGCGGATTCGCTGGCGGCTGACCGAGCCGGTCAAGTCGACCAGGCAGGTCGCGATGTAGTCGACGCCGATCTCGACGCCGAGCCCATGCGGACCGGCGGGGGAGAGCGACAGTGCGGTTCCGCGGCGGCCGGGGCCGTCTCGGCGCGCGGGTTCGCCGTCCACAACGAGCTCGGCGGCGATGGCCCGGTCGACAAGACTGGACACGGTCGCCTTGGTCAGCCCGGTGCGGGCGGCCACGCCGGCGCGGGAAATCCCAGGTGAATCCGCGATCGCGGCCAGCACGAGGGCGGAGTTGTGCCGGCGGACCGTGTGCTGACCGGCTGGCCGTGGCTGCGTCACAGCGTCATGCTAATTCGTGCGGCGCCTGAACGAACGGTTGCCTCGCCAGCGCGTCGCGGATAAGTTTAGGCATCGAACTATTTACTGTCGATATCAGGAGTCACCGTGGCGGATCTGCCTACACGTGAGGACAAGTTCAGTTTCGGTCTCTGGACCGTCGGCTGGCAGGCGGTCGACCCGTTCGGCACAGCCACCCGCGCCCCGCTGGACCCGGTCGAAGCGGTGACCAAGCTGGCCGAGCTGGGCGCCTACGGGATCACCTTCCATGACGACGATTTGGTTCCGTTCGGCTCCGACGACACCGCGCGGGACCGGCAGATCAGTCGTTTCAAGCAGGCGCTGGCCGACACCGGCCTCGTGGTCCCGATGGCGACCACGAACCTGTTCACCCACCCGGTGTTCCGTGACGGCGGTCTGACAAGCAACGACCGCGCGGTCCGTCGCTACGCAATCCGCAAGGTCATGCGCAACATGGACCTGGCCGCGGAACTCGGCGCGCAGACATATGTGTTGTGGGGAGGTCGCGAAGGCTCGGAGACCGACGCCGCGAAGGACGTCGCAGCCGCGCTCGACCGCTACCGCGAAGGCATCGACACACTCGCGCAGTACGTGATCGACCAGGGCTACGGCCTTCGTCTGGCGTTGGAGCCGAAGCCGAACGAGCCCCGCGGAGACATCTTCCTGCCCACGATCGGGCACGCGATCGCCTTCATCTCGACGCTTGAGCACCACGAGATGGTCGGCCTTAACCCGGAAGTCGGGCACGAGCAGATGGCCGGCCTGAACTTCGTGCACGGAATCGGCCAGGCCCTCTGGCAGGGCAAGCTGTTCCACATAGATCTCAACGGTCAGCACGGCCCCCGCTACGACCAGGACCTGATCTTCGGTCACGGAGACCTGATCTCGGCATTCTTCCTGGTGGACCTGCTGGAGAACGGCGGCTACGAAGGCCCCAGGCACTTCGACTACAAGCCGTTGCGAACCGAAGACAGCGAAGGCGTCTGGGCCAGCGCGGCCGCGAACATGAGCACATACCTGCTGCTCCGCGACCGCGTACGTGCCTACCGGGCAGACCCAGAGGTGCAGGAGGCGCTGGTGCAGTCTCGGGTACCGGAGCTGGCGGTCCCGACCTTGTCGCCGGGCGAATCGGTGGCGGACCTGCGCGCGGACCGCTCAGCCTTCGAGGACTTCGACCCGGACAAGGCCGCGGAACGCGGTTACGGCTTCGCCCGGCTGTCCCAGCTCGCGGTCGAGCACGTGCTGGGCGCCAGGTAGAAATCGTGCGGGCAGAGCGAGCCAGGGTTGGCTCACTCTGCCCGTAAGGCCGTGAGGAAGGTGGCCCAGGGAGCGGCCGGGAAGGTAAGGACGCCGGAAGAAGGACTCTTGGAGTCCCGAACAGCGGTGGAGAGGGGTGCGGAAGCCAGCTCAACACATGCGCCACCGCCGCCGCCTGAGCTGTAGCTGCTCTTCCGCCAGGTTGGTCCGGAACGATCCATCGCCGAGCTCCTTGCTAGTCAGGGGCCATAGAGTTCCGTGATCAGCCGTTCGATCAGCGCGACCGAGCCCGCTGGGCTCAGTGCATCGGTGCGCAGCTGGTCGAAAACAATCCTAGCCTCTTGCACCTCTCTAGGGTTCTCGATGTGCATGGATCCGGATGCATATTCGACATACAGCAACTCGGGGTCTTCCGGATCTGGAAACCCCACAAGGATGAATGCTCCTTCCAGCGCACAGCGCGCCCCAGATCTGAGCGGGAGTACCTGGAGTGTCACTGTGCTCAACTGTGACATCCGGACGAGATGGCGCAGTTGCTTGCTCATGACATCGCAATCGCCGAACTCTCGATGCAGCGCGGCCTCATAGATGACCGCTGTCAGGCGCAGGGGCCGATCTTCGTCGATGAGCCTTCGCTGCCGGATGAGTCTCACCTCGGTGTGACTGGCAGCCTCGCTTTCGGTGAGCCGACCTTGATCGCGGAACAGTGCCTGCATGTATGCCTTTGTCTGCAGTAGGCCAGGGATGCTGGCCAAGATGCACTCCTGTACCTGCGCCGCCTCGGTTTCAATGTCGACATAGCCCAAGTCCTTGATCCTGAATGCCCTGAACCAGGGTGGTTTCAGTGCTTTCCTGGCCTCCTTCACCAGGTCTGGGTCGTAGTGGTCGTAGATGTCCATCAGGGAACGTACAAAGTGGACGTCCGCTTTGGTCTCGCCGGTCTCCATTCTGTGCAGGGCGCTTTTGGTCTTGTCCAGCCTGGGGGCTGCCTCTTCGATCGTCAGTCCTGCTTGCTCCCGGAGGCGGCGCAGTTTCGCGCCGAGCTTGCGGCGCAGGAAGGGGGGACGGGTCTGCTCGGTCACGAAAACTCCCCGGATGCTCACTGAGTGTGTCCATGCTTGCATCCGGGTCTGACAAACCTGGGATTCCCGGCAACCGCGTTGTTGCACAGTCATGACAGAACCTGGGTACTGCCGGGACATTCCGGTCGCACTGTGGCGGGTGTGAGTGACTCAGCGCGGGCCATCTCTTTGCGACTGTCTGTTGCCGTACTGCTTGCTGTGGCAACGGTCGTCACCTACTTGGTCCTGGTGCGTACTGCCGAAGGTCAGGCTACGGACCACACGGTTCTGTCCTGGTTCGATCCGACCTTGACTCGTATGTCCGGTGAGGTGCCGTGGCCGTTGAAGATTCCGGTGACCATGCTGTTCGCGGGCACGCTGTTCGTGGTGTGCGCGATCGGTCTGAGCCGTCGCGCGTACCGACGGACGGTCATGGCCGCCTTGCTCATGGGCGTCACCGCCGCGCTCGCGCAACTGTTGAAATCCAGCCTGGAACGCCCTGACCTGGCTCACCAGATTCGGTACACCGAGAACAGTTTTCCCAGTGGGCACGTCACCGTCGCGGCGGTGTGCGTTTTCGCTCTGTTGCTGGTGGTGCCCGCCAATGTCCGGTTGATCGTCGCTGCCCCGGGATTAGTGTGGATCGGTGCCGTCGGCGTATCCACGCTTGTTACCGGGTGGCACCGGCCGAGCGACTTCCTCGGCGCAGTGCTGCTTGCCGCCAGCTGCTATGCCGTCGCCACCGCATTCGTGGTCGAATCAACGCCCGCCCCCATTGATCGACCACAAGAACACGCATTAATGCGGCATTCGCTCAATGGCGTGAATACTGCAAAATCGACTGAATGGCTGGGGCCGAATGGGTGACGCTGCACCGTTCACGTAACAGCCGGTTGTGACTGTACGATCCTCGGGCGAGTCAGGTTCACAGGTGATCTTGAAAGCGGCGGGAGCGTACGGTTTTGGCGATACGGTCGCGGCTTGCCGATCGGGCTGGGCGGCTGTTGCTGATTGTGTTCGGCGTATTCTCCGTCGCGTTGATGACGCCAGGATCGGCCGCCGCCGAACAGGATGCCCCGGTCGTGTTCTGCCTGACTCCCGGTCGTCAGGAGTCATTGGTCAAAGCGGCCGTCGCGCTTCGGTTGGCAGAGCCTGCGAAGACGCCCGACCGGCTGGCGGTGGCCGGTCAGGAATGGGACATCACCAAGTGGCGTGATCAGCGCAACGATGATTTCAGCCGGGCGTGTGAGGCTTTGTTCAGCGTCGAACAGGTTGCCCGGCAGTCACCTGCGGCGTCGCCAGGCCCCAGTCTCCTGGCGACGCTCACGCCGTTCATTGTCGCGATCGGCACTGCGATCCTGGCTGTCCTGACCGCCACGTGGCGGGACAAGATCAGCCGCGGCAAGGTGCAGGCCGACGCCCTGTTCGCCGCGGTCGGTGAGTTCCTCATTTCGAGCGATCGGTATATATCCGGATGGCTGGGAACCGGGAGCCGGCCCGATGACACCGCGATCCGGGAACATCGGGCGAAGCTGCTGGAGAAGCTCGGGCCGATCACGGCACAGCACAGTTGCTGGAAGGCGGTCGCGTATGTCCGTGACCAGCTGCGGACCGGCCCGTTCGGCCCCGAACTGACTACTGGCTGGGTCCAGCTGGACACCGATTCACGGGCTGTGCGGGTCGACGGCCTCAATTGCGGGCTTGCGACTTTGGATCACACGATTGTGCAGGTCGCGCGTGGTCTGCTTCGCCCGTTCCGGTCGTTTTTCGTGCACCCCGCCGTACCGGCGGTGATGACATCATGATCGAACCACTTGAACAGGCACATGCGATCAACCCGTTCCTGCTGCCACCATGTGGGGGTGTGCGTTCCAAGCCGCTGTGCCCATGGCGCGATCCCGAGCATGAGAGCTATTACGTCGCGATCGCGGACAGCCAGGACGCGTTCGAGAAATTCAAGGCCCGTATGACCGATGTCGTCAGCCTCCAGCAACGCGGCCACTTCGTCCTCGTGGTCGGTGAACAGCGTTGCGGCAAGACGTCATTGATCAATCGGTGTGTTCATTGGCTTGACGGCGCTCTGCCCAAGACCGGCGTGCGGCCCGTGCGTGTCGATCTGACTGGGGGCGCGCCGATCGGCAAGCCGCAGTCGGCCGCGAACCGAATGAAGTTCGTGTGCGAACGCATTCGCGACGAACTCGAAGTCGGCGACCAGCTGCTCACCGACAACGACCTGGAAAAGCTGGCGGCCATGACCGACCAGCCCGAGCGGTTCTTCCCCCGGCTGGGGCGAGTGCTCGCCGATTCGGTCGTCCTGGTCGTGCTGGTGCCGCGGATCCATGAGCTGATGGACGAGGTACTGGACTACGCGAGCATGGTCGGGCAGCGAATGATCCTGTTGAGCGAATCGTCCCTGTTGTCCGGCAAGGACGTCCTCGCCGCGGCGGACCCCGAGACCCAGCCGTTGGTTCTCGACGTCGGCGAGCTCAAAACGGATGACGCCATCGCCTTCGTCCGTGCCCGGCTGGCCCGGCCGGGGATCTATCCCATGGTGGCCGACGAGGTGTTCGAATGGCTGCGTAACGAGCAGCTCAAGTTTTACACGATCGGGTCGCTGCAGAGTGTCTTCTCGAGGTTATACGGCGATCTTCTGGAAAATGATCCGACCTATGGCACGGACCGCACGGTGGCACCCCCGGAGATCGTGAGGGCGTTACTCCGTTATCTGCGGGAGAACGGGGATTGATGATGAGCGATCTCGACAATCCTTTCTCGCCGCTGGCCGTCGCCCGGGCGGTGAGTTTCGATGAGGTGAGCATCGAGACAGACGCCATCCGGGAGGCGTACGCGGCGGTGCGCGGCTACCTGGAGACCAGGACACCCTCCCCGGAAGGGCTTCCCGTCCGGTCGGGCAACGTGCTGGCCGTCTGCGGCGACTACGGGACAGGCAAGACGCACCTGGCCGGCTGGCTGATGCGCCATGTCCGCGACGCCACCGAGGGCGCGGTCGATCCCCTCTATCTGGACCCGGCGTCGGACTCCTTCCTCGACCTCTACCGCGCGTTCGTCACCAAGTTGGGGCTGTCGGCCATCCAGTCGCGGGTCAACGAGCTTTACGCCGACATCGTGGCCGATTCCATGCAGGGCAAGGGAATGACCAGCGATGTCGTGCAGTGGCTGAAGGACGGTGAGATCGAGCCCCGGCTTGTGGTGGAACGGCTCGGGCTGACCGAGAGCATGCTGCTGAAGGCTGTCGCGGGCATGCTCGGATCGCTGACCGGGGACAACGATCTGGCTCAGGCGCTGACTTTGCTGCTGCGGCCGGGTTTCGAGACGGCGGTCTGGGAATGGCTGATGGGCAGCCCGCCGGAGCCGGTGCTGACCGACCGGGAGATCACCAAGGTCGTCGGCACCGAGCGGGCCGCGCTGGACATGCTAGGTTCGCTGACCTTGCTGATGGGCGGCCAGCAGCGGCATTTTGTCGTGGTCGTCGACGAGTTCCACGAGTTGTTCCTGGGCCACGGCCGGACCGACACCGAAGTGCTGGACGGGTTCCAGAAGCTGCTGGAGGTGTTCTCCGCGGCGAACGCGTTCCTGGTGCTGGCGGGCGTTCCCGAGGCGCTCACGGTGCTGCCGGCCGGGGTGCGTCAGCGCATCGGCCGGGTCGTGATGATGTCGGGGCTGTCGGTGGACACCGTGTGCGAGTTCATCACCCTCGCCCAGCATCGCCAGTTCGGCGTGGCGCGGCTCAGCCCGTTCAGCCGGGACACGGTCGCCTACCTGGTCAGCCTTTCGGGTGGCCGGGCGCGAACGGTGATCCGCCTGTGTCACGAGTTGTACCGGATCGCCGTCACGGGCAGGCAACCAGTGTCCGAGGAGATGATCACTCAGGTCGTACGCGACCAGCTGGGCACATCCTCCACACAGGACGTTCCGGCGGACGTCCGGCGGGTACTGGACGGCAAAGGGCTTTCGTATCTGCGTGACCACGTCCTGGGCGGGCCGGAGTCCCGGGCGGACTTCTGGTTGCCGCTCGGCGACGACACCGGCTGCGCGATCCTTGTCACCCGTTCGCTGCTGGAGCCGGACGACGTGGATCGCGTGAACCGCCGCAAGATCGCCATTCAGGTCTGCCGGCCGCAGGCCACGGTGGTCATCGTGGTCAACGGTGTGGTCTCCGATCGGGTGAACCAGTTGGTCCGGGAGTCGTTCGACCTCTACCCGCTGATTTACCGGCCCGGCCAGTTCATCGAGGATCTCAACGCGGTCATCGACACGGTGACCACCAGGTTGCGCCGCCTGCACGACGAGAACCCGTTCAACGCCATGCAGGAACGGATAGACCAGCTCAACCGGCAACAGACCACTGTCATGTCCGCGTTGGAACAGGTGGTCGTCCAGAGCGAGAACTCGCAGGCCGCGGTCAATCGCAGTTTCGCCTTGCTGCAAAGGGACATCGCCGACCTGACTGCGGCCGCGTACGGTGTCGTGACGTCTGCGCCTGAGCGTGGCCAGCCGTTGCCGGCGGACGTCGACCGGTTGTTCACCGAGCCGATTTCCTTGCTGGACAGGCTCATCGAGTTCAACGGGGTCTTCGACGGGGCGTTCCCGCAACCGGGCTGGGATCCCGACCAGGCCGCCGACGTCCGGGACGAGTTGCAGAACCTGCTGCGGTCGAGGGCGCTGATAGAGGCCAACGGAGCCGCAGCGGCCCTGCGGCAGGCCGTGCTTGCGTTCCGGCGCGTCGTCGCCGAGTGGTATCACTCGGAGGAGGTCCGCATGTCCAGCGAACGCCTCACCGACGACGCAGAAGACCGGCTGGACACCCTGTGCCGCGCGTATGGCTCCATTGTCGAGTTCGTGCCGATCGACCGCCTGGAACCGTTGATCAGGCGCGGCCGGCAGCCGGACTTCATCGCCCGGGTGAGCCAGTCGCTGCGCCGCGCGGACCTGGACGCGGCTCTCGACGTGCTGCACGTGCGTGTCCGGCGGGCACTGCTGAAGTCCGTGTTCGTCAAAGGCCAGTAGGACTTCAGATCCGGTCGGGTACCGGTAACGGCGCGGGAACCGGTGTGGGGACGGGCTTGCGGAGCCGCCACACCGCATTGGTCGCGCAGTGCAGAATATTGATCACCAGGATCGCGGGCGCGACTATCGCCACGGTGCCCGGCAATTGCGGCTCCAGCACCAGCGCGAGAATGATCGCTGTCAGGCCGTTCTGCTGACACAACGCGAGTGCTATCCGGTCGGTTCTGCTGTAGCGCCAGGTCAGCGCGAACGAGACAAGGCTCTGCGCACCGAAAGCCGTCAGGCCGAGGGCGAGCCCAGGCAGGATGTCGATCCCGCCGTACAGCGCCATGCCGAGCGCGCCTGCGGCGAGCACAAGGGCGAACTGCGCGGAGCGCGTGATGGCGTCGTCGTAACGGGGATGCGGACGGGCGAACAATCCAATCAACGCCACGGCCAGCATCAGGGATTGGGTAATCGCGATTCCGGCGACGGCCAACGTCGTGACGAGAATTGTGACTGCCCGTGCCGATGTCGGCATCGGAATCGTCATACCCCGCCAATGGGTGAATCGCGATTCCGCCTTCGGGCGACCGGCTAGGTATCTCCACATTGTCCAGACGGCCGCGGTGAGCAGGATATTCCAGCCCAGATTCACCGCGAAGTCGCCGATTCCGCCGTTCGCGCTGGTGCCCAGGGCGAATGTGGACAGATAGATGGTCAGCAGGATCGTCACCGGATCGTCGAACGACGCCCACGCCCGCAGGACGGCCTTCGCGTTGCCCGACATGTCCGACCGGCGCTGCAGGGCGGCCACCGACAGCGGGTCGATCTGCGCGACCACGACCGCGAGGATCAGGTGGTCCTTGCCCCAGAACAGCCACATGACGCTGCCGATCAGCACGACCTTGAGCAGGACGCCCAGCGTGACGGCCAGTACGACGATCCGCAGGTTGCGTCTCAGGTCGTCGGTGTCGATGCCGTGCGTGCTCGCGTACAGGCCGACGGCCAACAGAGCAAGAACTGTGTATTGAAAAACGACCGAATTTCCTGGATGGGTGATATTTCCCTGTGACGCAATTATCAAGCCCAGAAGCACCGCGGTCACGCAGAAAGCCGCAATCCTGCCGCCGGACATGATGCCTCCCTTGCGAGACAGTGTGCCGATCCTAGCATTTGATCAAGATTGCGCTCAAGATGCCTGGTCGGTGGCGGAAAGAAGGGAGTATGCACCCTCGCTGATGGTTCGTTCGGCAATAATCAAGGGAGCCGCTTGCAGTCGCAATGCGAGTTCCTCGGTTCGCATGTCCGCGTCGCGAACGCGGTGCTGGTCGATGGTCACGCCCATCAGATAGTGCCCGGACGGCAGGCGCCGGTAGTAGATCGCGCCCTGTTCGACGTCCAGCACGAGGCTCATCAGCAGGCCACCGGCCTCCCCGACGATCTGGCTGAGGTTCGCGGCCACCACCGCGAGCTCGGGCGCGAAATCCCGGTAGAACGAGCGGAGCCGGCCGACTCGCAGGGACGGGTAGAACCTGGCCATGGCGGGGTGATCGAGCTGGTCGGCGATCAGCCGCAGTTCGCCGTCCGCGCAGTACGCCATCACGTGCAGGTCGTCCGGTCGCACGGACGCGTTGCATGCCTTCGCCACGTCGTCGTCGACCTGTGCGAAAACATCGACGACCGGATCGCGGACGAGCTGGACGGGCGCCCTACGCGACGGCTCGGACTCGTATCCACCAGGGTTCTGGGTGCCTCTGCTCTGAAGCCGCCGCAGCTCGGTGGCCAATGTCGACAGTCTCTCGTCGGCGAGCTGGGCGTCACCGCTCGGGAAACTGAAGCCGACGATGCGTTCCCCGGGAACCACAGAGTTGCAGCAGACAGCGAAATGGCGTGCACGCAACACCGTCCTGATCAGCTCGCCGGTGCCGGCTTCCTGCAGTGTGTCGTCGATCGCGCAGACCTCGGAACTCAGCCGCAGGGACAGCGTGCACAACCCGGGCCGGTCGAACTCCCTCGGTGGTGTCCTGCCCCCGCCGAACGCGTCGATGCTGAAGTCGCAGCGTTTGTGGCTGTGGTGCGCCACATAGTGCAGTGCCGGCGTCGAACGCAACGCAGCCCGGCACGCCGCTCTGCTGTCGGCGAATCCCGCTCCGACGTAGTCGGCTGTCTGCTCGACCAGGTCGGTTCCTGGTTCACCGGACACTTCGCCAGTCACCTCATGCCTCTCAGGTCTGCGGGACATCGATGTCGATGTCCCGCCATTCGGTGCGCCAGGCGTCGTCGCCCGGCGCGGGCGGCAGGTCGATGAGTCTGGTCGCCAGGGCCAGATTCCGCGTGACTATCGCCAGATAGGGATGTTTGCGCTTACGGCCGGCGGTGAGGTAGTCCCGGCAGATGTCCTGGGCGCTCGTGAGGATCTCGGCTGCCCACGACGAGTTGCCAGTGCTCACCAGATCACCCGTGTGCGCGGTCAACGCGGCCACGGTCCACGGATGATGCAGGCCCAGGGCGCGTTGCAAGTGCACCCAGCCGGTCTTGCTTTCGTGCAGTGCTTCCTCCGCCAGCCCGCATGCGCGTAGGTGCAACGCGAGAGTCGATCGGCACACGGCGACGAACGGATGGCCGGCCGGCAAAGTGTTGTCCAGCCGGTAGGCACGCAGGCACCTTTGGGCCACTTCGAGTGCGTACTCCGACTCCCCGGTCAACCGGTAGGCCGAGGCCATGCTGAGCTCGCACGCGACAGTGTCAGGATGCGTGCTGCCATTCATCTTCCGGTACTCGACGGCGACTTTTGCCAGACGCTCCTTGGCATCCCGCACCCGCCCGAGCTGCCGTTGCGTGATGGCGTGGTTCCACAGGATACGAAGCTCAAGTGCCTTGGCCTTGTCCGCTGGCAGTTCCAGCACGCCTTCACGTGCTTGTGTCAGCGTGGCCAGGGCCTCGTCGTACCGGCCGACCTCCCGCAGGTACACGCCGAGACTGCACAAGGACCATAGGGTTTGTGGGCTCTTCGCGCCGAGCAGCCGCTCTCGCCTGCGGTGGTTGTCGCGTTCCAGTTGCAGGGCGCCGAGTGCGGAGCCGGAGAGGAATCTGGCCACTGCCAGGTTGTTGGCCGCCCGCTGGGTATGCGGATGATCCGGGCCGAGGACGTCATTGAGCGCCTGCCAGTTTGCCTGGTCCTCAGCCAGCGCGTCGCTGAACCTGCCCAGCCCGCGCAGGTCCGCGCCCCGGCCACCGGCGGCGATGATCAGGCTCTGCTCGTGGTGTGGCTGGTCGGACCGGCGTGGCCCGGCCAGTGCGGCCATGTCCAGCCGGAGCGCCTCCTCGGTGGACCCGAGAGCGCGCTGGACGTTGGCCAGTTGCGCGGCGAGCCGCGCGTGCAGTTCGTCGTGCGGGCCGAAAGTGCTTGCCCAGCGGTCCAACGTCTCCGACGCGGGCTGCACCGCTGCCTGCTGGATGTCGGAATCTCCGATCAGATAAAGGAACTGCAGCTGGTTGATCAGCCAGCGCCGGACGAGATCGTCGTCGCTGTGCATCGCGCCGGACGAGACGATGTGTTTTTGCAGTTCGGCGAATTTCGCCGTACTGCCAATGACTTCTGTCTCGGTCGGCGCGTAGTCCGCCAGCACGGTCAGCGTTTGCTCCCGGCGTTCGCGGCGTTCCTCCGGTGAGAGCAGCTCCCGCAGACTGGTCTGTACCAAGCGGTGTACGTGCAGGGCAGCGGGCTGTCCCCAGTGGACTCGGAAGATTCCTGCCTTCGCGCCTGCCCACAGAATCCGGTCGGCTATCCCGGCGTCCAGCCGGAGTGGGCGCGCGTCGTCGCCGCCCAGCTCGACCAGCCGGGCGATCATCGACCGGGACCGGACCAGCTGGAGGTCGATCTGCCTGGGAGACAGGAAAGAGCACAGCTGGCCGAGCAGAACCGCCAGCCTGCCTTCGGGTGTTTCGACAAGAGAGTCCTTCAGTACGCGCATCATCCGCGTAACCACGTCGCCGGCCGGCTGTGCGGCGATCTTGGTGCAGAATGCCCTTGCCGACAAGGAAGTCGCGGCGCGCAGGGCGGCGGCCCCGGTCCGGCGGATCTCGGTGATCGACAACTCCAGCCAGGCCGCGGCGAGCTGAAGCGTCAACGGCAGGTGCCCGGCGGCCTCAGCGACCTCCAGCGCGTCCTGTTCGGACAGATCGTTGATCCGGCCGGTCAGTAACGCGACGCTGTCGCGGCTGTCCAACGGCTCGATCGTGAGGACAGATCCGCTGTCCGCACCGCCCGGAGCCACGGTGGTGATCACGATGTCCCTGGTGGGGTTCGGTTTCACCAGGTCATCGAGCATGCCCACGTCTTCGGCGTTGTCATAGACCAGCAGCCACCGGCTGTGGCCCGTGGCGTCGGCGAGCACATCGAGGGCGCCGCCGTCCGCGTCGGCCAGTTGCCGCTCCGCGCGCAGTCTGGCGACCAGTTGGAAGACGTCCGACAGCGTGGACTGACGGTCATGCGCGGACACCCACCACACGACGTCGTAGTCGAAGGCGAAACGGTGAGCGTATTCGGCGACGAGCGCACTCTTTCCCGCGCCGGGCTTGCCACAGACGACCACCGGGTGCCGCCCGCGCGAGGCGAGCACACGGTCGCGCAGTTCGCCCAGTGCCGGTTCGATTCCGTGCAACTCCCGTTGCCGGTCCGGCAATTCCACGACGCCGGGGGAGCTGTCGGGGAACCGGCTGCCCGCAGCGGGGTCGCTGCCCGGCAGGGGGACCAGGCCGAAGAAGGTCGTCAACAGCGAACATGCCACGGATTCCGGCACAGTGCGCGCGGCGATCTCCAGCCGCAGGGTCGTCGACGCGTGGCCAGGCATTTCCAGGACGCTGGGTGATCCGATGACGACCACGCCATCCGGCTGTGTGACCGGGACGGGCGTGGTGGCGTCCCAGCCGGTGACCTGGGCGCCGCATTGCTCCAGCCGGCTGCGAACCCAGTCGGCCCAGGGCCGGTCGGCCGGCGCTGAGATCACGACGAACTGGTCGGTACCCGGTTCCTCCAGGCCGCCGCCCCGGCGGTATCGATGCCGTACTGCGGCACTGATGGCGGGAACGGCGTCGACCACACCGCCGGTGACCGCCGAGACCAGTGCCTCATAGGCGGCTGTCACGGGCAACTCGCCCGCGGGATCCTCGCGAAGTACTGCCAGCGGCGGATCCGCCGCCTGCAACGCCTCCGCGGGCATCTCGATCACGGTTCCGGCCTGGACAAAGCTCTGCTGGTCGATGAGCACTTCGCCGAACGCCTCGCGGACCCGGTCGGCCAGTGCGGGGCCGGAGAAGGGGCTGTCGGCCGGGACGACCACGGGAACGATCCCGATCGCGGCGGGCGCGCATCGCTTGATCTCCCACGCCGCGCTCGCTGCCCGCGCCGTCGGCCGTGCGTCCGAGGTAAAGCAGACGGCGGCCACGTCGCAGAGCTGGCCGATGGTGTCCAGCAGCGGGCTCCCCGGTTCCGCGGGCGCGCTCACCAGGACGTAGTCGTAGTCGCTTTCGTGCAGGCAGTTGCGCAGCCGTACGGCCGCCTCGGGTTTGGAACCGACCGGGGAATGGCCTTGTTCCCCTGGTGGACCGAGCCTGACCACGTCGACCTGCCCGCTACCGCCGGGCAACGCGAAGCGGCGCAAAGCCGGGGCGTCTCCCGACCGGACTGCGAGAGCGGCCAGATAGCAGGCCGCAAAGCCGGCGCCGAGCGCCTCCGCCACATCAGGGGCGGGCACCTCGAACGGCTCAAGATATCCGGCGACATCGGGCCTGGTGGCCCAGTCGAGCACGAGCACACGCTGCCCCGCAGTCGCGAGAAGCCACGCGGCATTCGTCGCGGCTCCGACACATGCCTCGTCCATCCGGATGGACAGAAACGCGATCAAGGCAGAGCGCTGGGGTGCCGCTCTGTTCTTCGGCGGTGTGCTCATCACGGTCATTGTCGGCGATCTCGGACTGCTGATTACGGTGATCTGCGGAATTCGAGGTGAGTTCCACCGATCGGGTGAAGCGAAGTGTCAGACGGCGTTCTGGAACGCGACATATTGATCCGGCAGCTCTTTCGCCTGTGCCAGCATCCGGCGCACGCAGTTGTCCAGTACGGCCGACGGGGTGGCCGTCACCAGGTGAAGATCGGTCGCGCTGAGGTCCGGAAGATCGGATTCCAGCTCGGCACCCTCGCTCAAGTCGCGTTCTCCTTCGTTGCGGGTGTTCTCATCGTAGTGCCGCCGCCACGCGCTCCGGCAAGAAACATCGCCAGTCCACCCGGTCGCCGCCTCCCGCGCGCCGAAAAGATGTGTTTGGTTGGTGTTGGTGACCGACCCAGGGGAGGACTGTGATATCGCCGCTGCGTCAATTCATCGTCAAGGTGCACGGTCGCTGCAACTTGGGTTGTGACTACTGCTATGTGTACAAATCTATTGACAGGCGATGGCTGACGCGTCCGGTGTCGATGTCCCGCGAGGTGATGGACGCGGTGGCCCAACGGATCGGGGAGCACGTACGAACCCATCGGCAGGCCGCCGTCGACGTGGTGCTGCACGGCGGTGAACCCTTGCTCGCCGGGCACGACAAGATCGAACATCTGCTGGCAGCCGTGCACCGCGCTGTCGGGTCGTCGGCGAGGATTCGTTTCGTCGTGCAGACGAATGCGGTTCTGATCGACGACCGGTATCTGCGGCTGTTCGCTGAATGGGACACCAGGATCGGGGTCAGTCTCGACGGTGACGCCGCCGCACATGACCGGCATCGGCGTTCACTTGCCGGTGCCGGGACATATCAAGCTGTCGCCGGGTCGTTGCGGAAGATCACCGCGGGTCCGTTCCGGTCGTTGTTCGGTGGTCTGTTGTGTACGGTCGACGTGCGAAACGACCCGCTCGCCACCTATACCGGTCTGCTGGAATTCTCCCCGCCGATGGTCGACTTTCTGCTGCCGCACGGCAATTGGAGCAACCCGCCGCCTTTCCGGGCCGCCGATTCCACCGCGACACCTTACGCCGATTGGCTGATCGCGATATTCGACCGGTGGTACGGCGCACCAGAGCAGGAAACCAGGATTCGATTGTTCGAATCGATCATCGATCTGCTGCTCGGCGGTCGTTCCAGTGTGGAAGGCGTCGGCCTGGAGATACCGCGGATGATGGTGATCGAGACCGATGGCACCATTGAACGCGCGGATGTGCTGGCGACCGCATACGAGGGAGCTGCCGCGACCGGCTTGCACGTCGTTCGCGATTCCTTCGACGCGGCTTTGCGACTGTCCGGCCCGTCGGCCGAGCCCGCACATTCGTGCCGGCGGTGTGATGTCTACCGGACTTGCGGCGGTGGCCTGCTCGCACACAGATACCGCCGGGGTGAGGGTTTCGGCAATCCGTCGGTGTACTGCCTGGATCTGCGCCGGTTGATCCGGCACATTCAGGCCAGGCTGACCGCCGATCTGGCTGGAATGGCGGCTCGATGAGTGTGCGGCCGTTCCGGATGAGCGCTGCGTCCTTCGATGCCCTGGCTCGCGGTGGCGGTGGGGCCGATGGCATGCGAGTGCTCGTTGCGGCGAGGCGCAGTCGAACCTTGCTGTTCATCCGATCCATCCTGGCGGCGAGGCCGGCTCTGCAGCCGGATTTCGACCTGCTCAGCGAAGTGCAGCGGAAGGCGCCACAGGCGGTGAGCGCCGTTCTCGATCACCCGGCGGTCGGAGTCTGGGCGGCACAAACCGCGGTGGCCCTGGTACATGGTGAGCCTGCCGCCCCGGAACGTCTCGGCGAAGTGGCCATTGCCGCTGTCGAACGCGCTTCGCATGGTCCCGGTTTCCCTTTGCCACCACCGTTGGGCAGGAACGTGGTCACGGAATTGGACGTCGGCGACGGGGTGACGTTCCAGCTGGATCCGTGGCAGGGCGGCGGTCTGCCCGACGGGTTACGGATTTCGCGGGACGCCGACCCGGGCCTGTGGCGCGAGTGGATCACACTGGGCTGGCACCTGCTCGCCCAGGCCCATCCAGGTGTCGCGACCGAGTTCGCCGAGGCTGTCTCGGTGATCACGCCGTTGCGATCGAGCCCCGCCGGGTTCAGCAGTGCGACTCTCGCCGACGCGTTCGGCTGTGTGTTCATGTCGCTCACGCGTGATCCGGAGGTCATCGGGCTGGCGTTCGCCCACGAACTGCAGCACACCAAGCTGGCCGGACTGATGGATCTCTTCCCGTTGCTGCGTCCTGGCCGGCACGGGACGTTCTACGCGCCATGGCGTCCGGAACCCCGGCCCCTGGTTGGATTGCTGCACGGCACATATGCGCATCTCGGCGTTGCCGGGTTCTGGCGCCGCCAGCGCGTTCAGGACGGTGGTCCGCACGCGGATGTGGAGTTCTCCCATTGGCGAGCCGCGGGTCTGCTGGGGTGCCGGACACTGTTGGCGTCCGGTGGTCTGACCGCGGTCGGCGAACGATTTGTCCTTGGCATGCAGGATGTTCTGCTTGACTGGGCTGCTGAGCCGGTTCCCGCCTCGGCGATCGCGACCGCTGAGGAACGCATGCGCGAGCATCGGGATCTGTGGCTGGCGAGTGTCCACAGTGGCTCGTCATGACGTGATTTCCCGGACTGCCTTGATCAGTCGGTCGACGTCTTCTTCTGTTGTGTAGGGCGCGATTCCCGCGCGGATGGCGCCTGCGTCGCCCAGTTTCAGCCAGCGGGCGCATTCCAGTGCGTAGAAGGTTCCTGCTGGGGCGTTGACTCCGCGTGCTGCCAGCTCGCGGTAGACCTTCGCGGGCGCGACGCCGTTGAGCGTGAACAGCGTTGTCGGCGTACGGTCCCGGCGTGGCGAACCGTAGATCCGTGCGTCTGACAGGCCTGCCTCCAAGCGTTTGAGCAACGCGTTCTCGTGCTCTTCCAGCGCATGCATCGACTGTGCAAGCCGTAGACGACGGGAACCCGCGCCTGGGACGAGGTCTGCGAGGAAGTCGATGGCCGCGGTCGTACCGGCCAGCATTTCGTAGGGGAGCGTGCCGTACTCGAATCGTTCGGGCACGACGTTTGTCGCGGGCAGCAGCTTGTCTGGGCGCAACGACTCCAGCAGGGTTGGCCGCGCGGCGACCATGCCCATGTGCGGGCCGAGGAACTTGTATGGCGAGCACGCGTAGAAGTCCGCGCCCATCGCCTCGACGTCAACCCACGCGTGTGGAGTGAGGTGCACCCCGTCGACGTAGACGAGCGCGCCCGCCTCATGTGCGCGTGGTGTTATCCGCGCTATGGATGGCCGTGTGCCCAAGAGGTTTGACGCGGCCGTCACGGCTACCAGGCGTGTGCGTTCTGTCAGCAGGCTTGTCACGGCCTCGACGGGGAGTTCGCCGCTGGTCCGGTCGAACTCCGCCCAGCGGACGCGCACGTCGTGGGCCTCCGCGGCCTGGACCCAGGGGCGGATGTTGGCGTCGTGGTCGAGCTTGGTGACGATCACTTCGTCGCCGGGGCGCCAGGTCTTGGCCAGCGTCCGGGACAGGTCGTAGGTCAGCTGGGTCATGCTGCGGCCGAAGATGATCCCGGTCGGCTGGGCGCCCAGCAGGTCGGCGGCGGCCTGGCGGGCGGAGACCACGATGTGCTCGGCTCTGATCTCCGACGCGGTCACGGTGCCGCGGTTGGAGATCGCCGAGCGCAGCGTGCCGGCCACGGCGTCGGCGACCAGGTCGGGGACCTGGGAGCCGCCGGGGCCGTCGAAGAAGGCGACACCTTCGGCGAGGGCGGGGAAGTGGGCACGGACCTTCGCGACGTCGTAGGGCACGTTCGCAACATACTTGCGTGAAGAGGTGAATCACTGGTTCACTTCTTGGTATGCCGTATCGGCGGACACCTCGGGTCCAGGCGCGGATGGACAGTCAACGCGCCGCGATCCTCGATGCCGGCGTGGCTTTGCTGTCCGAGCAGGGCTATGCCGGGTGTTCCGTCGCCGCCGTGGCCGCTCGCGCGGGGATCGCGACCGGCAGCGTCTACAAGCATTTTCAGAACAAGGCGGAACTGTCCGTCGAGCTGTTCCGTTTCGTCGTGAACCATGAGGTCGACGCCGTCGCCAAGGCCGCAGCCCAGCCTGGTGATCTGGTCCAACGCGTCATCGAGGTGATGAAGACCTTCACCTCACGGGCGCTACAGTCGCCGCAGCTGGCGTACGCGTTGCTTGTGGAGCCGGTCGACGCGCCCGTCGAGGCGGAGCGCTTGGTGTTCCGACGTGCGTTCCGCGACATCGCGGCCGAACGCATCGCGCACGCCGTCGACGCCGGTGTGCTGCCCGAGCAGAATCCCGAGATCACCGCCGCCGCGCTGATCGGCGCGCTCGGCGAACTGCTGGTCGGACCGCTGTCGGAAGGCGCGACCGAGGCCGACACCATGCCCGCTCTGATCACGTTCACCCTGCGTGCCCTGGGAGGTCCAGCAACATGAGCACACACGAGGTCACCAACCAGGTCCCGCCGCTGGTGGGGCACGACGCGGCCGACGACCCCGCGCTGCTGGAGGCACTGCGGCAAGAAGGAGCCGACTGGGCCGAGCCGGAGCTGCACGAACTCGGCCAGCTCGCGGGCGGCGCAGAGGCACAGGAATGGGGGCGGGTCGTCAACGAGAACGAGCCCGTTCTGCGTACGCACGATCGGTACGGCAACCGGATCGACGAGGTCGACTTCCACCCGTACTGGCACTCGCTGATGACAGTCGCGGTCGAGCACGGTCTGCACGCGGCGCCGTGGGCCGACCCGCGTCCCGGCGCGCACGTCGCCCGCGCGGCGAAGCTGTTCGTATGGGGACAGGTCGATGCGGGCCACACCTGCCCGATCTCCATGACGTACGCGGCGATCCCCGCGCTACGGACGAACGCAACGCTCGCTGCCTCGTTCGAGCCGTTGCTGGCCGCGCGTAATTATGACTTCGGGCTGCGCGTGCCTGGTAGTAAGACCGGCCTGATCGCCGGAATGTCCATGACCGAGAAGCAAGGCGGCTCGGACGTCCGCGCGAACACAACCACCGCGACGCCAGTCGGCGACGGCACATACCGGCTCGTGGGGCACAAGTGGTTCACGTCCGCACCGATGTCGGACATGTTCCTCACATTGGCGCAGGCTCCCGGCGGGCTGTCGTGCTTTCTGCTGCCGCGCGTTCTGCCGGACGGTACGCGTAACCCGATTCGCTTGCAGCGCTTGAAGGACAAGCTCGGCAATCGGTCCAACGCCTCCGCGGAGATCGAGTACGAGAACGCGATCGGCTGGCCACTCGGGCCGGAAGGCGAAGGCGTCCGGACCATCATCCAGATGGTCAACAACACTCGCCTGGACTGCACACTCGGGAGCGCGTCCGGCATGCGCTGGGGCGTCGTCCAGGCCACGCACCACGCCCGGCACCGCCAGGCCTTCGGTGCTTTGCTGGCCGATCAGCCTTTGATGCGCAACGTCTTGGCCGATCTTGTGTTGGAGTCGGAGGCCGCGACGGTTGTTGCCATGCGGCTCGCGGGTGCTTCCGACCGGGCCGTGCGCGGTGACCAGGATGAGGAGCTGTTCCGGCGGCTCGGTCTCGCGGTGAGCAAGTACTGGGTCTGCAAGCGTGCTCCCGCGCATGCGGCCGAAGCCTTGGAATGCTTGGGCGGCAACGGTTACGTCGAAGAATCCGGCATGCCTCGGCTTTACCGCGAGGCACCACTGCAGTCGATCTGGGAAGGTTCAGGCAACGTCGCCGCGCTGGATGCCTTGCGTGCGATGGGCCGCCAGCCGGAGTCAGTCGAGGCCTACTTCACCGAGGTCGACAAGGCCGCCGGCGCGGACGCCCGGTTGGACGAGGCCGTGCGCGGGCTGCGCAAGGAACTCGCCGACCTGGCCGACATCGAGTTCCGCGCACGCCGCCTGGTCGAGACAATGGCCCTGGTACTGCAGGGATCTCTGCTGGTCAGGCACAGCCCACCCGCCGTCGCCGACGCGTTCTGCGCATCCCGCTTCGGCGGAGACTGGGGCTCGGCATTCGGCACCCTCCCCCCAGGCATCAACACCGGAACAATCATCGCGCGGGCCTCCTGACACGCTCTGACCTCGCGTGCATCGGCAGGCCTGCTGGCCTGCGTCGGCCAAGTCGGCTGGCTGGGCGGCTCCGGTTCCACGCCCCCGCGGGACCTGCCAGCCTCGCGCCACCGCTGCGAGCCTGCCGGATCTCGCGTGGGCCTCCTGACGCGCGCAGGCCCGCCCGCGTCGCGCGGGGCCGCCGACGGGCGACCGCCTGCCCTCGCGCCGACCTGGTGGGGCACCTCTGGCCGACCTGGTGGGCACCTCTGGCGGTGCTGGAGGCATCGGCGCTGGTCAGGCACGGCTCGTGCGCATCTGCACCAGTCAAGTACCGCACCCAGCCGACACGCGCGGCACAACCACTTCGCTTTTTACCATACCCCTCCGACAATTCTGTTCGTGCCTAGAATTCTCGCGTGAAACGGCGGAGTTTCGGCGCGACGGTGGGCAGTGCGGCTGTTACGGGTGTGCTTGTGCTGTGGTTGCTGGTCTTGATCGGCAGGGATGGGGCGCCGGGGGAGCCTGTGGCGGAGCCGTCGTTGATGGGCCAGGTGGTGGGGCTGGCTTTCTTCGGTTTCGCCACCGGGTGTGCCGCTGGTGTTGTTCAGTTCTGTGTCGGCTGGTTGTTCCGGCTTCGGTTCCGCAGGCGTGAGAAACGACCAGTGATCACGCCGGCGACCGTGGACCCGTGGGCTGAGACGGTTGATCGTTGCAAACAGTCGGCCAAGGCTGTGACTCGGTTGATTGAGTCGCTGCCTGCGACTGCGGCGGGGGAGTGGCTTGGGCGGATCGCTGAGACGATGTCCGCCAACCTGGCTGACATCGAGGCACTCGCTGAGGCGGGCCGCGCCGCGTTGCCGGCCACCGATCCGTTGGCAGTGGCGGAGGTCAGGCAACATCCGCTGTACGGCCTGCTGCAGAAGTCCGCCGGCGAGTTCACCGATGTTGTCGGCCAGATCAATCAGATGCTGGTCGAACTGCACACTCCGGCCGGTCTCGAGGAGGTCCGGACCCAACTGCAGGTGCTGGCCGAGCAGTTGCCGTTGCTGCGCCGATCGCCCTGAGACACTGATAATCGATTGACTTCGTTGGGGCACAAGGGGCTAGGTTCCCGCTCATGGCCGAAATCCATGGCATGTGCGATGAACGGTTCGGTGCGGTGCGAGAAGCGCTGGCGGCGTTGCTCGACAAGGATGACGTTGGCGCCTCGGTGGCGGTCTACGTTGATGACGAGCCGGTGGTCGACATCTGGGGTGGATACGCCGACGCGGAACGGACAACCCCATGGGAACGCGACACGATCACCAATGTCTGGTCCAGCACCAAGACAATGACGGCGTTGTGCGCGCTGATTCTCGCCGACCGCGGTGACCTCGATCTGGCCGCGCCGGTCGCCCGGTACTGGCCTGAGTTCGCCGCCGCGGGCAAACAAGACGTGCAGGTGCGGCATCTGCTTTCGCACACCGCAGGCCTGCCCACCTGGGACGAGGCGGTGACGCCAGTGGACCTGCATGACGGTCCGGCGGCCGCCGCACGGCTGGCCGCGCAGGCGCCGCGCTGGAAGCCCGGTACTGCGGCCGGCTACCACGCGGTCACCTACGGATTCCTTGTCGCCGAGGTCATTCGCCGGGTCACGGGCCGCAGCCTTGATGTGTTCTTCGCCGAGGAAGTCGCCGGGCCGCTGGGTGCCGACTTCCACATTGGACTGCCTGCCGAAGAGGATTACAGGTTCGCGCCGGTCATCCCGCCGTCGTCGACGCTCTCAGCGCAGAACCTGCCGTTTACTTTCAATCCGCCGCTGGAGCCCAGTGCCGGGAACTCCGTGGCGTGGCGCCATACGGCGCTCGCGTACGCCGGCGGATTCGGCAATGCCCGCTCGGTCGGTGCCGTGCAGTCGGTTTTGGCTTGTGGCGGAACGGTTCGGGGCGTGCGGCTGCTGTCCAAGGCGGGTTGCGAACGGGCCGCGGAGGAGCAATATCAGGGCGAAGACCTCGTTTTGGGTGCGTCGATGCGTTACGGGATGGGCTATGGCTTGTTCGGTCGCAGTTGTGGCTGGGGCGGGATGGGCGGTTCGTTGGTGATGGTCGACCTTGATGCCCGGATGACGGTGTCGTATGTGATGAACCGGATGCTCGACCAGGGCAGGCTCGGCGACGACCGGGGCCTCGGAATCGTGCTGGCCGCCTACGACGGCGTCAAGGTTTGACCATGCCGATCTGCCAGGCGTCCAGGTAGCGGGAACGGAATCCGGCTTCGCAGTACGACAGGTAGAAGTCCCACATCCGGCGGAACACCGGGTCGAAGCCGGCCGCGGCGACCTTGTCCCAGCCGTCGAGGAATCGTGCCCGCCACAGGTTCAGTGTCCTGGCGTAATGCGGGCCGAGCCTGCGCTGCTCGGTGATCCGCAGGCCTGCACTGTCCACATTGTCCTGGATCGCGGGTAACGAAAGCAGTTGCCCGCCAGGGAAAATGTACTTGTGGATCCACGTGTACGAGCGGCGGGTGGCCAGCATCCGGTCGTGTGGCATGGTGATCGCCTGCAGTCCGACGTGCCCGCCCGGCCGCAGTACCCGGTTGATCGTGCCGAAGTACGTTGGCCAGTACTCCTCGCCGACCGCCTCGATCATCTCCACCGAGACCACGGCGTCGTAGGTTCCTTCGGCGTCACGGTAGTCCCGCAGCTGAACCTCGATCTGGGCGGCCAGGCCGGCCCCGGCGATCCGGCGCTCGGCCATTTCCTTCTGCTCGGCCGAAATCGTCAACGTGGTCACGCGGGCGCCACGCTGTGCGGCACGGATCGCCAAAGCGCCCCAGCCGGTCCCGATCTCCAGCAGGGTTGTTCCACTTTGGACTTTTGCGAGATCGAGCACGCCGTCGATCTTGCGCAGCTGTGCGGTATGCAGGTCGTCGCCCGGCTCGAACCAGGCCGACGAGTATGTCATCGACGGGTCCAGGAAGACCTCGAACATGTCGTTGGACAGGTCGTAGTGTCGGTGGATGTTGGTGCGTGCGCCCTCGACTGTGTTGCGTTCGTCATCCGGGTGCACGGCGTCCACCCAGCGCCGCAACACCTGCAGTGGCTTGGGAATCAGCACCGCCATCCGGCGGGCGAACGGGGTGAGCAGCCCGGCGGGGTCGGTGCTGGTCCAGTCGCCGGCCATGTACGCCTCGCCGAAGCCGATCTTGGCGTCCACGCCCAGCCGGTGGAAGAACGCGTCCGGCCGGACCAGGCGCATCACCGGGCCGCCCGCGCCGATCCGTTCCCCGCCAGGAAAGACCACCGTCACCGGCAGGGTCCCGACGGCTTGCCGGAACAGGCGTTCGGCGATCCAGGCCCGCACGGCCGACCGGGAGGGCCTGGCCAACGCCGGCCAGCGCTCGATAGCGGTTGCAGTCACTGGACACCTTCCTGAGGAACATGTGGCGGGCGACGGACAATCGGGACACGGCGCAGCCACAAGGCAATGCCGTGCCGTCGAATGAGAGCGCTGACCATCCTCGTGATCAGCGGCCGGTTGAGGAGGGCTTTCACGATCGCGCGGTTTGTCGCGGGCGTACGGACTCCGCGCAGGGTTGCGACAAGCGGGGTGTGGCCGTTCTGCGTGAGCCGGATGGTCAGATCCACAGTGTCGCCAGGTGCGGGCAGGCGCATCACGTACTCGCCGCCCATCTGCTGGAACGGCGAGACGTAGAACTCCTTGGGGGTCGTCGTGTGGCCGTTCGCATCCGTCTCGAGCAGATAGCAGTGGCGCTCGCCGTACGTGTTGTGGACCTCGGCGACCACGCACGCGAGTTCGCCATCCGCGTTGTGGCACCAGAACACGCTGATGGGGTTGAACACGTGCCCCAGGACGCGTGCGTTGGCCAGCATCAGCACCTGGCCGCCGTTCAGGTCGACGTCGTAGCGGCCCAGCCAGGCATCGAGGTTCTCCCGGATCGACCGGTCCGGACGACCGAGGTGGTCACGCGCCTCGAACCGGGCGAACGGCCGTAACCACCACGCGAGCCGGGGCAAGTGGTCGAGGTCGACCAGCCAGAGGTAGACCCGGTGCCGGAACGCCCGTTTGGGTTTTTCCTGCCGGAAATGCGCCACTTCGGCGTGATAGAGCGCTGTCACCACGTCACCCCGAGGGAAGCCGCTGCTCTCACTCCCGACGCGCACCCGTCCTCGTGGAAACCCCAGCCGTGGTAGGCGCCCGCGTAGGCCACGCGCCCAGTGTTCAGCTCCGGCAGTCTGCGTTGTGCCGCAACGGACTCCGGCGTGTAGACGGGGTGCTCGTAGGTCATCTTCGCGATCACGGTGTCTTCTTTGATTCGGTCCGCCGCGTTGAGCGTCACCACGTAGTTGTCCGGCTCGGCGAGTCGCATGAGCCGGTTCATGTTGTAGCTCACCAGGACCGGGCCGTCATCCTCATGACACGCGGTCTTCAGGTAGTTCCACGATGCGGACGCACCCACGGTCTCCGGCAGCAGCGACGAGTCCTTGTGCAGCCAGGTCTCGTTGCGGGAGTACGTGAACGCGCCCAGGACCTCCTGCTCGGCCTGCGTCGGGCTGGTGAGCAGCCGGAGTGCCTGGTCGGGGTGCGTCGCGATCACCACATGATCAGCCTCGTGCACGCGGTCCGCGGCGTCACGGATCTCCACGCCGTTGTCCTTGACGTGCACCGCCCGGACGGGTGTACCGACATGCACCGCGGACAGGTCCTCGACCACCCGATCCACGTAACGCCGCGATCCGCCGACTACGGAGCGCCACTGCGGCGAGCCCGTCACCGACAACATCCCATGATTGGCCAGGAAGGCGAATAGATACCTGGCCGGGTACCGTAGCGACACCGTGGGCCCGGCCGACCACACCGCGGACACCATCGGCACCACGAAATGCTGCACGAAGTACCGCGAATAGCCGCCGATCGCCAGAAAAGCCCCCAAGGTGACCTCGTCCATCGTCTGACTGGCGAGTACCCGGCGCGCGTGCCGGTGAAACCGCACGACCTCGGCCAGCATGCGCAGATAACGTGGCCGCACCAGATTGTCCCGTCTCGGGAACAGCCCGGCCAGGCCTTTGGCACCGGCGTACTCCAGACCGCACGCGGCACATCGGACACTCATCGACATCTCAGTGTCCTGAGTGGCCACACCCAGCTCACCGAAAAGCTTGATCAGATACGGGTACGTGCGGTCGTTGTGCACGATGAACCCGGAGTCGACGGCGACCACGCCACCGTCCGGTGTAGGCACATCATGGGTGTGCGCGTGCCCGCCCAACCTCGGCGCGGCCTCGAACAGCGTCACGTCGTAACGGCGTTGCAGCAGGTAGGCCGTGGTCAACCCGGCGACACCCGCGCCGACCACAGCCACTCGGTTCCGTAGCACGCACATCATTCGAAGCCATGTGCACACCGGTTTGCCTCTTTTGCCGAAAACCAATCCTAGGGTGTGGCCTGGCACGAATGGCTGACAGGCGGATGGAAAGGGGCAGGCCTGTGCGCGTGGCACCGGAGTTGGCGGGACTCATGGAGCGACTGCTGGGGGCGAAGCTGCCGGTCGGGGTGCGGGCGTGGGATGGGAGCCGCGCCGGCAATCCGGACGGGCCGTGCGTCGTGCTCAACTCGCGCCGGGCGCTCAGGCACGTGCTGTGGGAGCCGGGGGAGCTGGGACTGGCTCGCGCGTACGTGACCGGGGACCTGGATGTCGACGGCGATCTCGCTGAGGGGCTGAGCCGGTTCTGGCGGCTGGGACGCAAGGTCCGGCCGAAGCCGGGGGACTGGCTGGACATCGTCCGCCTCGCCGCCAAACTGGGCGTGATCGGGTTGCGGCCTCGTCCGCCCGTCGCGGAGGCACGCCTCAACGGAAAGCTGCACACGCGTGGCCGCGACCGTGCGGCGATCGCGCACCACTATGACCTGTCGAACGCGTTCTACAAGCTGTTGCTCGACCCGCACATGGCTTATTCCTGTGCGTACTGGACCTCGGACGATCCGGCGTACCGGCTGGTCGACGCGCAGACCGACAAGCTGGACCTGATCTGCCGCAAGCTGGACCTGCAGCCGGGGATGCGGTTGCTGGACGTGGGATGCGGGTGGGGCTCCCTGCTGATCCACGCGGCCGCCAACTATGGCGTGCACGCGACTGGAATCACCTTGTCCGAGCAGCAACGCGATCACGTCCAGGCGCGTGTCGCGGAGGCCGAGCTGACAGGCAAGGTGGACGTGCGGCTGCAGGACTATCGCGAGCTCACCGCGAAGCCGTTCGACGCCGTGGCCTCGATCGAAATGGGCGAACACGTCGGCGAGGAGAACTACCCGGCGTACGCCTCGACGTTGTTCCGCCTGCTCAAACCCGAGGGCCGACTCGTGTTGCAGCAGATGTCCCGTGGCGCGGTCGCACCCGGCGGCGGCGCGTTCATCGAGACCTACATAGCGCCCGACATGACCATGCGGCCAATCGGCTCAACGCTGAACCACCTGGCTGGAGCCGGTTTCGAGATCCGGGACGTGCAGGCGATGCGCGAGCACTACGTCTGGACCTGCCGCGCCTGGGCCTCGACGCTGGAGGAACGCTGGCAGGACGCGGTCGCCTTGGTCGGACCTGAGCAGGCCCGCGTCTGGCGCCTCTACCTGGCCGGTGGCGCCCTGGCGTTCGCCGAGAACAGAATGGGTGTGGACCAGATCGTGGCCGTCCGGACCACAGTGGACGGCCGCAGCGGCATGCCGGCCACTGGCCTTTCCCCGGCCGGGGTGGTGAACTGACCCGATGGCGTCCTTCCTGCTCAACCTCGCGGTCAGTGCCGTCGCGGTCGTGGTGCTGCTCGCCTTGGTGTTCGCGATCTCAGTGCGGCGTGACCGGCACGACTTGATCGACGTCTTCTGGGGCCTGGGCTTCGCAGTGGTGGCGGCCGTGTCCCTGCTGATGGCGGACTCGTCACAGGTCCTGATAGCCGTGCTGACGATGGTCTGGGGTGTGCGCCTGGCCGTCCACATCGGAATCCGTAACCACGGCAAGCCAGAGGATCCCAGGTATGTGGCGATCCGCAAGCGCGCCAAGGGAAACCCGAATCTGCACCTGGCGAAGGTGGTCTACCTGACCCAGGGTGCGATCCTGCTCTTCGTGTCATTGCCGGTGCAGGCCGCACAGTACATTCCGCCTCCACCCACGTGGCTCCTGATCATCGGCGTGGTGATCTGGCTTGTGGGTTTCGTCTTCGAAACAGTCGGCGACTGGCAACTGACCCGTTTCAAAGCCGACCCAGCCAACAAAGGCCTCGTCATGACCGGCGGTCTATGGCGCTACACTCGCCACCCGAACTATTTCGGCGACGCAGCCGTCTGGTGGGGCCTCTATTTGCTGGCCTGCTCCCACTGGGCCGGCATCATCACGGTCTTGTCCCCTGTCGTGATGACCTGGCTGCTGGCAAATGGCTCAGGTAAACCCCTGACCGAGCGCCACATGAAGAAATCCCGTCCGGGTTATGCGGAATACGTGGAACGCACCAGCGGCTTCTTCCCTTTGCCGCCGAAAAAGCCCGTCAAGAACTGACCTGGGCTCAGTGAAAAGATCGTTCACAGAAGCACTGGGCCGTCAGCGGGCTCACGATGACCTCAGGCAGGAAAATGCCTCCGGCCAAGTCGGCCGGAGGCATTTTTCTGGAAACTGTCAGCCGCCGCTTCGGCGCTGGGTGAAGTTGCGGTGGCCGGGCACTGCTTGGTTGCGCATGTTCTGGACCTTGCCGAAGGTCTTGGCCTGGGGTTTCTGGGCGCGGCGTTCGGCGCGGCTGAGCTTGGGCTCGTCGTCGGCGGCTTCGCGGGGCTCGATGGGCTTCATGAACGAGAGCTCCTGCGGCTCGGTCGTGGTCGCAGGGGCCTTCTTTTTCGCGCTCTTGGATGACAAGGGAACCTCCCGGAAAAGGGTGACGTGAGACGTACTTCTGGCGGGAACGCGCATGGCGCGCGGAGGTTCTCAGATGCCCATGGGACTGACGATAGCAGCGACCCCGCCGGTGCGCACCCTTAATCCACGTCGACTGTCCTATTGGGTCACACAGGGATGGCGATCGCCGTGATGACCAGGCCGTCTCCGACGATCCAGCGGCCGTCGAAGCCGTCCAGCTGCTCGCCTGCGACGACTGGGCCGGGCACCATGAGCTTGGCCTGGAAGGTTCCGTCCCGCCCCAGTGTGATCGAGGCCTCCTCGAAGCCCAGCCACTTGTTCGTCAGCGGGTACCACGCCTTGTAGACGGTCTCCTTGGCGCAGAACAGCATCCGGTCCCAGTGCACCTCGCTGTCGGCGGCCTTCAAATCCTCCAGGTGCTTCTTTTCCTCGTCCCGGGAGATCACGCCGAGGACGCCTTCGGGCAGTGGCCCGTGTGGCTCGGCGTCGATGCCCAGAGTGTGGATGTCGGAGGAGTGGGCCACGACCGCGGCACGGTAGCCGGCGCAGTGCGTCATGCTGCCTACGACGCCCGCGGGCCACTGCGGGGCGCCGCGCTCACCGTTCAGAAGCGGCGCGGGTGGGATGCCTAGCTCGGCGAAGGCCTGGCGGGCGCAGTGGCGTACGGTCGCGAACTCGCGTCGCCGCTTGTCCACGGCCTTGGACACGCGCTCGGCTTCCTCGGGGAACATCGTGGACTCGGGTGCGTCGGTGAATGTGTCGCGGCTGGCCACGCCTGCCGGCATCAGCTTCTCGATCATGGCGCCACCCGCACGGGCAGCACCGGGCGCAGCAGCTTGTCGGGCAGCCCGCGCGGCTTCCACTCCCGCGGATAACCGAGCGAGACCTCCTTGAACGGCACGCCGTCGTACACGGTGTGCCGCGGGATGTGCAGGTGCCCGTACACGACCGCGGCCGTGTTGAACCTCGTATGCCAGTCAGCTGACTGAACTGTGCCGCACCACTGTGCGAACACGGGGTAGCGCAGGACCCGCGTGGGCTGACGGACCAGCGGCCAGTGGTTGACCAGCACCAACGGCACGGATGGGTCGCACTCGGCCAGCCGTCGCTCCGACTCCTTCACGCGCGCGTCGCACCAGGCGTCGATCGACGGGTACGGGTCCGGGTGCAGCATGTACTCATCCGTGCAGACGATCCCGGCCTCGTGTGCCGCGGCCAGGGACTCTTCCTTGGTGTTCACGCCGTCGATCCGGAAGGTGTAGTCGTAGAGCACGAACAGCGGCGCGATCCGCACCGGGCCGCCGGCACCGGTCCAGACCGGGAACTCGTCCTCCGGCGTGAGCACGCCCAGCCCGCGGCAGATCTGGACCAGGTGCTCGTAGCGCTCGACGCCCTTGAGCTGCACCGCGTCCTTCGACGTGGTCCAGAGCTCGTGGTTGCCCGGCACCCAGATCACGGTGTCGAACCGCGATTTCAGCAGCGACAACGTCGCCTCGATGTCGGCGACGTTCTCGGCCACGTCACCGGCGACGATGAGCCAGTCGCCAGGGTGATCGGGCCGTAGGCCGTCGACGATCGGCCGGTTCTCCTCGTGCCCCACATGCAGGTCGCTGATGGCCAGCAGTTGCGGTGTCGCGCTCACCACAATGACCTTACCGAGCCCGCACCAGACAAATCCTTCTTCCGGTGTGACGCCCGCCTCTGGTAGGCCTGAACCACAGGTCCTTGCCGCCGCCACCGACCGGGATTGTGAGGGAGAGTCGATGGCGCTCGACAGGCGGAAGTTCCTGGTAGGCGGCGCGGCGGCGGCCGCGTACGGGACGGCGGCGGGCCAGGCTGGAGCAACACCCCCAGACTTATGGGCGGAGTTCGCCGCGAACCCCTACGACCACCCCCAGATTCCCAACGTGTCGTTCGCCGGGTACCGGCTGGGGGAGCGCCCGCCCAAGCGGCCTGGCAGGACGAGCGTCCTGCGTTACGGCGCGAAGCCGGACGGCTCGACGGACGCGTCAGGCGCGATCAACCGGGCGATCGTGGACGTCGGACGCGCGGGAGGCGGGGTCGTGCTGGTGCCGGCGGGCGTCTACCGCATCGACCACATCATCGAGATCGGCTACGACAACGTCGTCCTCCAGGGCGCGGGCAGCGGCCAGACCACGCTGTACGCGACCCGGTCGCTGGAGGAGATCGTCGGTATCAACCGCAGCCGCTTCGGCACCGAGAACTCCGCGTGGAGTTGGTGCGGAGCGCTCATCTGGATCTGTCACCGCGATCGGTACCGGCCGTTGATCAACGCCATTCAGGCACGCCAATGGCCGTTGGAAGGCTGGCTGGGCAACGAAGGTGGAGAGAGCTCCGTTCTCGCCCAGGTCACGGGCTCGGCGCCGCGCGGCGCGTTCACCGTCACGGCCGCGGGGGCGCTTGTGCCGGGGCAACGCGTATTGCTGCAGGTCGACGACGACCCACAGCACGGCCTGCTCAAACACATGTGCGGTGATATCCCCGGCACCACCTCCTACGTCTGGACGGACAAGATCAAATTGCTGTCCTACAAGCCCTTCATGTGGCCAGTACGGATCGCGGAGGTGAACGGTTCACGCGTGACGCTCGCGCAGCCCCTGCCGGTCGAGCTGCGCCCGGAGTGGAATGCGCGGTTCACCACCAGCGCGCCCGCCGTCATGGGCGCGGGTGTCGAAGGCCTGACGCTGCGGATGGTGAAGACGGTCCGCCCGGCCCACCTGCAGGACAAGGGCTACAACGGGCTGGTGTTCCAATGCGCGTGGGACTGCTGGGCCGATGACGTGTCCGTTGTGGACAGCGACAACGGATTCCTGCTGGTCTCGGCCAAGGGCGTGACGATGTCGCGGACCCGGGTGAGCGGACGTGGCCAGCATCACTCCTACGCGTGCCGCGAGCAGTCGCACGACAACTTGATCGAGGGCTTCGCCATCGGCCGGTTCACCGAGCCGCCCACGCCCGGCTCCGGGCACCACGGGATCAACGTGGAAGGCTTGTCCTGTGGGAACGTCTGGTCCCGCGGCCGGATGCAGGCGGGCACGTTCGACACCCACCGCGGGCTGCCGTTCGGCAATGTCCGAACTGAGGTCGAGATCTTCAACGACGGGTCACACGGCGGCAGCGCGGACGCAGGTCCCTTGTATGGCGCACGATTCGTGCACTGGAACGTGACGGTGACCAACGAACGGGCCGGCTGCGTCCGGATCGATCAGGTCGCGCCGTGCAGCGCGACGGTTGGTATCTCAACGGTTCGCGACTTCGGGCAGATCGACCGGCCGGACTTCACCGGGCCCCTGCAGTCCAAGCTGGAGAGCTACGGCGCCACCGCGGTCACGCCGCCGAACCTGTACCGCGGACAGCGAATTTTGCGTGGTTTCGAGTAGACGTCACATCACATTGGTCTAAAAAGATCAACGCATCGGTTGTGCGGGACCGCCGAATGCGGGTACTTCTATAGGTAGAGAAGCTTTGCTACAGCTGGGAGTCCCGGCATGATCACCGGATCGGACCGCCGTGTTTGGCGTCTGCTCGCCGTGCCCGCGCTCGTCGCGGCCGTCCTGCTCTGCGCGCTGGCCGGTCTGGTGTGGTTACTCGGCCTGCCGGAGACCTCTCTACTGTGGACGGTCGCGGCGCTGGCCGGGCTGGCGCCGCTGACGGTCTGGTCGATCGAGGACCTCGTGGTGGGCCGGCGGGTCGGCGGTGCGCTGATGGCCGTCCCCGTGATCGCCGGCGCGTTGCTGGTGGGGGAGGACGAAGTCGGAGCGCTCTTCGGGATGCTCACGTGTGCATGCCGTGGCCTGGAAGCGTTTGTCTGGCGTCGTGCTCGCCGCCATGTCACCTCGTTGGCCCAGGACAGATCCGCGCGGGGGATCAAAACGGGGGAGCGCGTCCTGGTCGGAACGGGTGAGGTGGTGCCCGTCGATGGCCGGCTGCTCGCCGACGCCGTGCTGGACGAGTCCCGGCTGTCCGGAGATCCGATCGCAGTGCTGTGCCGCAAGGGCGAACTCGTCCGCAGTGGCGTGATCAACGCAGGTGAACCGGTCGAACTGATCGCGACAGTGCCGGACACAGAGGGAACATGGGCCGCCATGGGGCGGCTCGCACAGCGCTCTCTCGACGACGGCGCAGGTCCGTTGCGCCGGGCAAACCGTGCGGCACTGGTGTTTTTGCCAGTTTCTGTCGCTGCTGCCGTTGCGGTCTGGCTGTTCACCGGGAGTCCGCTCGCTGCTTTCGGCGTGCTCGCCGTGGCCGCGCCTGGGCCGTTGTTGCTGGGCATGCCGCTGTCGCTCGCGGCTGGTCTGACCAGGGCTGTTCGGCAGGGCGTGGTCGTCGGCGACGTCGGTGTGCTGGCCTCGCTAGGGCGCGTTCGCGTCGGTGTGGTCGACAGCGCGGGTGTCGTGACGTTGGGGACTTTGTCCGTTACCGAGGTTGTCGCTGCCCCTGGCTGGCTGACCAACGATGTGCTGGCGCTGGCCGCGTCGGCCCAGCAGTTCCGGCCGGATCCTTTCGCGGGCGCTGTCGTTCGTGCCGCCAAGGGCGCAGGCGTTCGCGATACGGCTCACTCCGGCATGGTCACGTTTGCCGAGACCCAGCCGGAGATCGCGGCCGACTGGGTCAAGATCACGCTTGCGCGTGCCGCCTTGGACGGCGCGACCGTCGCGTGGGTCAAGATGGACGGGCAGCTGGTCGGTGCCTTGCTGGTCCGTGACGAGGTCCGGCCCGAGGCCTCCGATTCGCTGCGCAGCCTGCGGTCGGCCGGCATCCGGCGGCTGGTTCTGGTGACTCGCGGGCACCTCAACGACCCCGAGGATGTCGGCGTTCTGCTGGGCGTCGACGAACTGTGGACCGGCTGCGGAACCGCGGACAAGGTCGAACGCGTCCGGGAGGAAAAGCGTCGCGGCCTGACTTTCATGGTCGGCGACGACCCGGCCGTCGGTGCCGCTGACGTGGGCATCGCCCTGAGCGGACGCGGTGCTTGTGTCGCGGACGTGATCATCGCCGACGGTCGCGTGACCCGCCTGGCCGACGCTCTGCGCACCGCACGCCGGTCCCGCTGGATCGGCGTCCTGGCCACAGCCGCAGGATTGATGCTGGTCGCGGGCGGTATGGCGCTGTCAGTCCTGGGATGGCTGGCCCCGATCCTGGCTGTGGCCGCGCGGATCGGCATAGACGCCCTTGTCGTGGGCATGTCCCTGCGTTCGCTCGCCCCCTGCCGCCCAGTTGCTGGTCCGGTCCTCGAACCCGACCGCCTCAGGCCCATCCGGCTGGCGATCAGCCAGGCCGCCGACTCCCTGTCGACCGGACTGACCCCACAGGCCCGCCAGTCGGTCCGGCGCGCCTACCACCTCATGTCCGACCACGTCGTGCCCCTGCAACGCACCGGCGAGATCGAACGCCAGGTCCGCCGCCTCGGCGCCCACCTGACCGCGCCGAATGCCCAGGTCGAGGACGTCCGCGCAACCTTGTACGGCCTCAACGCGGTCCTGAGCGAACGCCTCATCAGCCTGCGCAACGGCGCCCATCGTGGCCTCGATTGACGCCTGCTGTCCGGGCTTGACGGAGGGCCGGGTCAGAGGCACCGCGATTCGTGTCCGAGAATCGGCGGAATGAGTGTGTCGTCATCGACGGTCACCGGGCATGAATCGAGGGCGGCAGGGCCGTCGTCGGAGGTGCCTCGGTACCACCTGATCCCCAGGCCGGTGTTCTGGGCCGTGGTGGTGCTGGGCATCTTGGCGATCGGCGCTTACCTGGCCCAGGTCCTTGAAGACCCCATCAGGCAGGCTCACCAGGTCGATCTCTTCGCGTACCGGGTGGCCGGCGAGCGCGTGCTGGATGGCAGGTCGCTCTACGACACGCCGTTGATCGGTGATACCAAGGGCGTCTTCGAGTTCGTCTACTCGCCGTTCGCGGCGTTGGTGTTCACGCCGCTCACGGCGCTGTCGGGCGTCTGGTTCACCGTGGCTGGCACGCTCGGCAACTTCCTCCTGCTGGCCGTCGTGGTGGGGCTGACGCTCGGCTGGCTCGGTTACCGGCGCGACTCACGGCTGGCACTGTTCAGCGTGGGCGTTGCCGGGCTGCTGCTGTGGTGCGAGCCGATCCGGCAGTCGGTCATCTTCGGTCAGGTGAACCTGATACTGCTCGCGCTGGTGCTGGTGGATCTGATGCTGCCGGACCGGATGCGGGGCAAGGGCGCGCTGATCGGCGTTGCCGCGGGGATCAAGCTCATCCCCGCGTTCTTCGTGCTCTACCTGCTTGTCACCCGGCGGTTTCGGGCGGCCGCAGTGGCCGGCGTGTCGTTCGCGGCGACCGTGCTGCTGGGATTTCTGCTGTTGCCGAAGGACTCGGTGACTTTCTGGGCCGGTGCCTTCCTCGACCCCACGCGGGTCGGTGTTCCGGAGCACCCGGGCAACGAGACGCTGCGCGGAATGATCGTCCGGACCATCGGGGAGGGCGGGTTCCAGCAGTTGCTCTGGGTGGTGCTCGCGGGTGCCGTCGCGGTCGTCGGCCTGCTGCTTGCCAGGCAACTGTCATTGCACGGCCGGGAACTGCCGGCGGTGCTGCTGTGCGGCCTGGTCTCGACCGCCGTGTCCCCTTACAGCTGGCCGCACCACTGGGTCTGGCTGGGGCTGTTCGTGGTTTACCTGCTGCATCTGTCGCTGCGCCCAGGCGCGGTCACCGCCCGGTTCGCGCTGGTCGCGACGGTGCTGGTCACCCTGGGCGGGGTATTCGCGTTCGTCGACCCGGACGTGTCCACGCTGCTGGCGATCCCGTCCTGGGGTCACCTCGGGGTCTTCTACCACAACGCGTACATCTGGCTGCTGTTCGCGATCATCGCCGTGACGGCGCGGCGAATCCACGGATGGACCACGAGCCAAGCGACTCAGTTCACAGTCTGAAAGTTTGCAGAGTCTGCAAGATCCTCGGTAACGTCGTGTCATGCCGGAGGATGAGCGCCCGCTGGGGCTGCGGGAACGCAAGAAGCTGGAGACGCGGCAGACGCTGTCCAAGGCCGCGGTGCGGCTGGCGGCCGAGCGGGGCATCGAGAATGTGACGGTCGACGACATCGCCGCCGAGGCCGGCGTGTCGGCTCGTACCTTCTTCAACTACTTCCCGTCCAAAGAGGACGCTGTCCTGCAGCCCGATCCGGACCCGGTCGAGCAGACGAAGATCATCACGCAGGCGCTGGCGAGCGCGCCCGCCGAGTTCAGCCCGGTGCGGGCGCTGGCGTTCGCGTGGCGGCCGGTGGCGCAGCGGCTCGACCGGGAGGCCGAGGACTGGCTGGTCCGGATCTCGATCATCGAACGGGATCCGGCGTTGATGATCAAGATGTTCACGGCCAAGGAGGAGACCGAGCGGCTGATGCTCGAGGCCATCGCCGCGCGGACCGGTCTCGATGTGGACGGCGACCTTTATCCGCGGTTGCTGCTGATGACCGTCGGTGCCGCGTTTCAGGCGGTGACCAAGCGGTGGTACGAGCTCGGCGGAAAAGCCTCGGTGACCGAACTGTTCGACGAGGCGATCGACGCGGTCGCCTCGGGCCTGCCGCTGCCGGCGGGCGTATCTACTGAGGGGATGAAATGACAGTCACGTCAGACCCGCCTGCGCAGGACGCGAAACTCTCACGCAGCCAGGTGGTCCAGGCGCTGTCCGGGTTGATGATGGGCATGTTCGTGGCCATCCTCGCCTCGACGGTCGTGGCCAACGCATTGCCGCGGATCGTGGCGGACCTGGGCGGGTCGCAGTCGTCGTACACCTGGGTGGTCACGACGGAACTGCTCGCGATGACCGCGACGGTTCCGCTCTGGGGCAAGCTTTCCGACCTGTACAACAAGAAACTGCTGATCCAGCTGTCGCTGGCGATGTTCGTGGTCGGCTCCCTGGTCGCCGGGTTCTCCGGTGACATCGGCACGCTGATCGCGAGCCGTGTCGTGCAGGGTGTCGGCGCCGGTGGCCTGACCGCGCTGGCGCAGGTCGTGATGGCGGCCATGGTGTCGCCGCGTGAACTCGGCCGCTACATGGGCATCTTCGGTGCTGTGTTCGCCGTCGGCACGGTCGCGGGCCCGCTGATCGGTGGCGTCATGGTGGACACGTCGTGGCTCGGCTGGCGCTGGTGCTTCTTCCTGGGTGTGCCGTTCGCGCTGGCCGCGATCCTGTTGCTGCAGCGCACGCTCAACATCCCGACCGTGAAGCGGGAAGGCGTGAAGGTCGACTACCTGGGCGCGTTCCTGATCATGCTCGGCGTGTCCACCCTGCTGGTGTGGACCACGCTGGCCGGCCACCAGTTCGACTGGCTGTCGGGCTGGACGTTCCTGCTGGTTGGCGGCGGAATCGTGGTGCTGGCCCTGGCGGTGTGGGTGGAATCGCGGGTGGCTGAGCCGATCGTGCCGTTGAGCATCTTCCGCAACCGCACGGTCACCCTGACCACGATCGTGAGCTTCCTCGTCGGTGTCGCGATGTTCGGCGGCACGGTGTTCCTGTCCCAGTACTTCCAGCTCTCGCTGGGCAAGTCGCCGACCGTGGCCGGTCTGATGAGCCTGCCGATGATCTTCGGCCTGCTGGTGTCCTCGACCGTGTCCGGCCAGATCATCAGCCGCACCGGCAAGTGGAAGAACCAGCTGATCCTCGGCGGCGTGTTCATGATCGCCGGGTTCGCGCTGCTGGCCACGATCGACCGCGGTACCAGCATCCTCCTGCTGAGCGTCTTCATGTTCGTGCTCGGTATCGGGGTCGGCATGCTGATGCAGAACCTGGTCCTGGTGGCGCAGAACGACGTCGCGGCACAGGACCTCGGCGCGGCCACGTCCGTGCTGTCGTTCTTCCGCAGCCTCGGCGGCTCGATCGGGGTGAGCGTGCTCGGCGCGATCCTGGCCAACCGGGTGACCAGCGAGATCACGTCCCGTCTCGGCCCGTTGCCCGGTGGTTCGTCCAGTTCCGCCGTGCCGGACCTGGCCACGCTGCCCGAGCCGGTCCGAGAGGTGATCCGGGAGGCGTACGGCGTCGCGACCAGCGAGATCTTCCTGTACGCCCTGCCGTTCGCGGTCCTGGCGGTGCTGGTGGTCTTCTTCATCAAGCAGATCCCGCTCAAGACCCAGACGGGCACCGAACGGCTGGCCGAAGAGGCCGCCGCGGTCACGCCGCCCGTGCACTGAGATCCCCCGTGGGTGGTCAGTGGCCTGCTGACCACCCACGGGTCGATCAGAGTTCGCCCGCCGGACACCTGCGCTCGGCACACTCCGCCGCGTGTCAGTAGCGGAGACCCGCGCCGCGCGGGGCGACAAGTTCAACGCGGTGCTGGCAGCGATCGTGGCGAGACTGCCGTTCGGGCTCGCCAAGGTCGTGCCACCGAGCCTGCTCGGCTTCGCGGTGATCAACGGGTTCACGTTCGGCGTCGATCTGCTGCTGCTCAGCCTGCTGCACGGCGTGCTGGATCTGGCGCTCCCGCTGAGCATCACCGTCGCCTACGCCGCCGCGTTCGCGTTGAGTTTCGTGCTCAACCGCGCCTTCAACTTCCGGTCGCACGCACCCGCCGGCAAGCAGTTCGCCGTGTACGTGGTGGTCGTCGTGATCAACTATCTGGTCTGGATCCTGGGCGTCGGCAGCGGTCTGGCCGCGCTCGGCCTCGACTACCGGATCGCCCGGCTGGTCGCTGGTGCGTGCGAGGCCGTCTACATGTACGCGGCTATGCGCTGGGTCGTGTTCCGGTCCTGACAGGCAGGCTGACCAGCCCCCTGATCATCGGGTTGGGCCGCCACTGCAGGTCGGTCGTGGCGAGGCTCAGCTCCGGGAACCGGGCGACGAGACCGCCGATCGCGACCTGGGCCTCCAGCCTGGCCAGCGCGGAGCCCAGACAGAAGTGGATTCCGTGCCCGAACGCCAGATGCTGCGTGTCCGTCCTGGTCACGTCGACGCGGTGGGGATCGTCGAACGTCTCGGGGTCCCGGTTCGCGACCGAGATGACGATGCTGACCATGTTGCCTGCCGGGATCGTCACGCCGGAGACCTCGACGTCGGCCTGCGTGATCCGGGGCAGCGCGGCGTTCAGCGGCCCGTCGAGCCGCAGCAGTTCCTCGATCGCCTGCGGCACGAGCGCCGGCTCGGACCGCAGCAGGGCAAGCTGATCGGGATTGCCCAGGAGCGTGACCACCGCGTTGCCGACCAGGTTGACCGTGGTCTCGTGCCCGGCGATCAGCAGCAACATCAGCATGTCGATCAGTTCTTCACGAGTGAGCCGGCCTTCGTCGCCGCTCGCGCGCAGCAGCGCACGGGTGAGGTCGGGCTGTTCGTCCTCAGGCAGGTCGTCCAGCTCGATGCCGGCGATCCGGTTCTCGAAGTACGCCCGCAGCGCCTTGCCTGATGTTCTGGTCAGCTCACGGTCGTCGCTCTGGATCAGGCCGGCGGTCCAGGCCCGGAAGTCGGCGTGGTCGGCCGCGGGCAGCCCGAGCAGCTCGCAGATGACCGTCACCGGCAGCGGAAACGCCAGCGCCTCGATGAGATCCACCTCGTCATGGCCGCTCATCGCGTCGAGCAGGTCGTCGGTGATCTGCTGGACGCGTGGCCGCAGCGCCTCGATCCGGCGCGGCGTGAACGCCTTTTTGACCACCTGACGCAGCCGGGTGTGCTCCGGCGGGTCGCAGTCCAGCATGTTGCGGCCCAGCGAACTGTCGATCCGGTGCTGTTCCGCATGTTGGTGCAGCCATTCCGGCGCCTTGCGGTCGTCACGTGAGAACCGCGGGTCGGTCAGTGCCGCACGGGCTTCTTCGTATCCAGTGATCAGCCATGCCGTGCCGATCCCGGGCATCTCCATCGGCTGCACAGTCATAGTTCCCCCTGTTTTCCGGACTCTTGTTCAATAATGGACACGGCCGGTGCGGCCTGGCCAGGAACAGATCGCCGACTGTGTTCGATACCGGACACCAAGCCGGGATTGTGCGGAAACTGGGGGAGCCGGATGGACAGGCGGGTGCGCAGGACACGGGAACTGCTCTGGCGGTCGCTGGTCGACCTGCTCCTGGAACGCGGCTACGACAAAGTCAGCGTCCAGGACATTCTGGACCGTGCCGACGTCGGCCGGTCCACCTTCTACGCGCATTACCAGAACAAAGACGATTTGCTGACGAGCCGATTCGAGGATCTGCGAGCCGACATCCTGAAGGCGGCGGACGATGATCCGACGGACGTACTCGGCCCGTTGCGCGCGGTGTTCCGTTACTCAGGCGAGAACCGCGACCTTTTCCAAGCCACAGTCGGAAAGCACGAGCCAGCCATGCTCGTGGTCCGGCGCGGCCTGACCACCGTCGTGGCCGACCATTTGCGCACTCGCATTCGGACCGGAGATTTCGAGGCCACGATCGCGTTCGTCACCAGCGGGCTCACCGGCGTGCTGACCTGGTGGCTCAACAGCGACTCCGGACTCACCACGGAAGAGGTCTTCGAACGGTTCCGCCGTCTGGCCATGACGGGCATCAGTCCACTGCTGACGTGACAGTCCACTATGGAGGACTTCTCGCCCGGTGAAAGTGGAGTGCCGAGATGCGCCAATGAGGTGTATTCGGCGTGGCGTGCATGGGAAATGCCGGATGCCGGTTCTAGCGTGAGGACATGAGCACTGCCGACCCGACGAGCGCCTACCGCGAACTGGGCAGGCTGCTGCTCCGGATTCGGGAGGACGCCGGGCTGACCGCCGCCCAACTCGCCCACGGACTGGAGTGGGCGCCGACGATGATCTCGCGAATGGAGAACGGCAGGCGGATGACGACCACGACTGACGTAGTGCAGTACGTGGTCAAGTGCGGCCTGACATTGCGCGAGGCGAGGCCGCTGGTGGAGCTCTGCCGGATCGCCGAGCGCAAGCAGGGCTACTACCTGTCGGACAAGCGGATCGGTGGCTCCTTGCAGTCGTTGATCTTCCTTGAGTCTTCGGCCTCGCACTCGATCATCTACGAGCCGCAGGTAGTCAACGGGCTGCTACAGACACCCAGATACACAGAGGCCCTCATTGCGGCTATCGACGATCTCGACGAGGACTGGGTCGCGAGCGTTGTTCGCACAAGACGGGAGCGGCAACGAATTCTGTACCTGCGGAATCCCGCGCGGTTCACCTTCTACCTCCACGAGCAGGCATTGCGGATGCCGGTCGGCAGCGAGGTGACCATGCATGAGCAGCTGTTGCATTTCGTGCTCACTGCGGCATTGGAGAACGTCACAGTGCGGATCGTGCCGATCAAGGCGGGAGCGCGGTCTGTGTTCGGCGGGGCGTTCCGCCTCATGGAGTTCGATGAGTACCGCCCCGTCGTTTACCTGGACGACCTCGGTGGCGGTGGCCTGATCCTCGAAGACTCTGACTATGTGCGTCACTACTACGAGCGGATGACCATGCTCGCTGACATCGCCCTGGATGAAGGACAATCTCGAGAGTGCGTGGCCGAGTTGGCCGACGCGTACGACCGAGGGAGTCAAGAGGTTGTCGCAGACGTCCTGGCGCAAGAGCAGCTATAGCGGAACTAGCGGATCAGACTGCGTTGAGGTGGCGTGGCGGAGCCCTCAGGTGCTGGTTCGTGACTCGAAGAACCCGGCTGGCCCGACGCTGACTCTCGCCTACACCGCCTGGCGCGAGTTACTCACCACGTTGCCCTGACCCGGATGCCCCGCTGGAGGCACCCGGGCTGTCTTTCAGCGGCAGAGGGCTTCGATGGTGGCTTCGAAGTCCGGGAACTCCGCTTTGGCGGCGGCGATTGCCTCGGCACCGGTTTTGCGGGCGTCCGGGGCGTGGCGCTCGGCGATCTCGACGAGTTCGTCATTGGGCTGTGAGGACTGTTCGGGGTACTCGACTGCTTCGAGCGGCCCGAATCCGTCGGCGAGCAGCCACAGGAAATCGGCCAGGTTACGGGCCACCACGCCGGTCTCGCCCTCGGAGCCGAGGAAGACCACCGGCTGCTCGGTCACCGGCCGGTCCGAGCGGATGAGCCAGAACGCGGCGTACCCGCCGGTGCCGTCCTGGCCCATCACCCGGAACTGCTCGCCGGTCAGCTCTTTGTTACCGGTCCACGAACGGATCCAGTCCGTCGTCTCGTCCGCCGACTCGAACTGGTCGAACGGCTCGAAGTCCACGCCGTCACCGTCGGCGTAGTCAAACTCGATCTCGAACGCCTCGGCCAGTGCGGCCGGGAACGTCCTGTCCTCGCTGTCAATCACGGGCGCAGACTACGTTCTCCCATCCTGCCCGGTGGCTGGGGGTTAGAGTGTGCTCTCGCACCATGAGGGGGTAAACGATGGCGGTGAGGCTCGCAGAACTGATCGGCTGGCTGCGGTCCGAACTGACCGAGGCGAAGACAGCAGCGGGAACGCCGACCTGAAGTTCGAACTCGGCTCGGTCGAGTTCGAACTGACCGTCGCGGTGGAGAAGGAAGCCAAACCGGGCGCCAAGGTCAAATTCTGGTCGTTGAGGCCGGTACCGACGCTCGCGCCGCGAAGACCACCACCCAGAAGATCAAGCTCGTGCTCAACCCACGCCGGGCGAGTCAGCCCGACCTCAAGCCCCTGACCTCAGGAAATGAGCAACCCGGCGAACGATGATCACCCGGACTGACGGCTGCGTGGCACCGGCTACTTGATCACCAGCATGTCCGACGCGCAGATCTATCAGTGATCTTGCCAATCAAGTTTCTGCTGTGGGTTGTTCTGACTCAAAGTGGATCTCACCGTTCCGGCGTCCGCCAAGTGGCCGATTGACAGCCATTTTCCGAGCTGCTTCAGTGCTAGTTGCGAATGAATCAAAATAGATCATTCTGCATCAAGGGGCTGCTATGGAGTCGACTGACAGGGTCGTGGCCGGGCGGTTACGCCTGGCTGCGGAACTGCGAAGGCTCCGTGATCTGTCCGGAGTGTCCGGGCGTGATCTGGCGAAGCTGATCCCGATCAGCCAGTCCAAGATTTCCCGAATCGAATCGGGACAGGCTCTGCCTACATTGCCCGAGGTGGCCAAATGGGCGCAGGCGCTCAACGCCTCAGAGGAGACCACAGCCCATCTGGTCTTCTTGACCACCAACGCTTTCACCGAGGTGCAGCCCTGGCGTGAGCTGTTGTCCGGAGCAGGGCACTTGCAGGACGAGGTCGAGCAACGAGAGTCCGGCGCCAAGACGATCCAGATTCTGCAGGTGGCCGTGGTGCCAGGCTTGTTGCAGACAGCCGACTACGCACGTCGTCTGCTTGGCATGTCCCAACCGCCCTACATGAAGGAGGATCTGAGCGTGGCCGTTGCCGCGCGCCTGCATCGGCAAAGACTGGTTTTCGATGAGGGCAGGCAGTTCGAGTTCCTGATCACCGACGCCGCGCTGCGTTGGAAGCCCGGGCCGGTGAACGTGCTGCTCGCCCAATGGGATCGCATCGCATCCATCGCGACACTTGGAAACGTGTCGATCGGCTTGATCCCCCAGGGAACACAGGCATCGGCAACCATGTCCCACGGGTTCGCGATCTACCACCCAGCGGACGATGAACATCTTCCGTTCGTGACGGTGGAGATGATCCATGCCGCGATGACGGTGCACGACCCAAGTGACGTCGCACTCTACGAGAAACGCTGGTCGCTGCTGAGCGAAATGGCGATCTTCGACGACGAAGCGCAGAGGTATCTGGCCAAGCTGGCACACAAGGCACGTTCGACGGTCGAATGACCGCCGAGCGGGGCACGGGGCCGTATCCCGCTCGGCGGAGAGCGTCACATCAAACCGAACTCACCGGCCAGCACGCCGTAGAGGAAAGCGGTCCACTCCGTACGTGAGAACCACAGCCTTGGACCGCCCGGGTTCTTGCTGTCCCGGACGACGACACCGTTGCCAACCACAGCGACCTCGACACAATCGCTGTTTTCGCTGAACGAACTCTTCTTGAACGCGTGGGTTTCCATCTTTGGTTTCTCCCTGATCCATCCGGAGCCCTGGTGGCTCCGTGGTGAAGCCAGGTTCGGCGGGGCTACTGGGACAGCCGCTGGGCCAGGACTGGGACGCCACTGGGATGGGGCAGGGATTTGACTGGGACGGCAGAGGTGCCGTCGAACGAGTGCGAAGGATGAAAGATGACCGAACCGGTCTTCCGGCTATGGGGTGGGCTTTCGGCCGAACTGAACGGAGCGTCGATCGACCTCAGACAGGCGCGGGAGCAACGCATGCTTGTCGCTCTGCTCGCCGCCAAACGCAGCTGGACAGCCAGAGAGTCCTTGTGCCAATGGATCTGGGATGAGCCACCGGAAAGCGCGCCGAACGAACTGCACCATCTCGCTCGCGCGCTCCGCCGCGAGTTGGCCAAACTCGGTCTCGACGATGTGGTGCAGAACAAATCTGGGGGATGGCAGCTGGACATTCTACCGACATCGGTGGATGCCCACCTGGTCGACCACCTCATCTCGGCGCGGAAGCACGACGACATGCATGCCTCAGCCTTGCTGGCCGAAGCGCTGCGACTCTGCAAGGGCACGCCGCTGGCAGGCATTGCGGGCGAGCGGATCGAGAGCTTCAGAACAACGATGAAAGAGGCTCGTCGTCGCGCGATGGTGCGCTTCTACCAGGTGGAGCTGCGGCTTGGGCACTGTCGGGAACGCGTTGGCGAGTTGCTCGCACTGTTCCCCGAATACCTGGGAGACATGAACCTCACCGCACTGTTGATCGTCGCGCTGTGGCTCGATGGCCGGCAGCACGAGGCGTTAGCTACCTTCCAGCAGTACCGGGAGAACCTCTGCGGGCATAGCTTGCCGTTCCCCAGGGAAATGAATGACCTGCACACCCGTCTGCTCAACGATGGCCTGACCGCGACCAGCGGCGGCTTTCCCCTTGGCGACCCGATTGGAGGATCCACAGTGGACAAGAATGGCCAGCTGACCGTGGCGGTGCGACCGGAAAGCGGAATACCGGAGGAGATCAAGGACCCGGTCGCCAAGGCCTTTACTCAGGAGAATGTCGATTGCCCGATCAAGATCGAGGATGACTGTGTGATCTGTGTTGTGCCCGTTGATGTGGAGCGCAAACGGGTCGTCGGTGTGTGGATGGCCAAGCTTGCAAAGGCCATCGACCGCCAGGCTTCGGTCGGTATCTCACTGGCAGGTGAGGAAAACGCACGGGAACTCGCACTCTCGGAGAGAGCACGTGCTGCCTTGGGCAAAGCCGCACGTGGACGTCTGGCGATCGCGTTGTCGGACGACGTGCGCCATCTCGACGGTCTGGAAAGTGGCCGGAGAGTTGACTTGCACGAGTACAAGCGCGCCGGTGACACCGACGAATGGGTCCGTGTCGTGCAACATGATCGGTCACTTCAGGAGCCCGTTGTCGGTCGCAATCGGGCGTCCGTGGGCAAGGTCAGTTCGTCGGGGCACACGGTGACTTTGAACAATTCGCCTGTCGGGAAACAGGTCACCGCGTCCGTGATCAACAACAGTCAGTGGTGACGACATGAGCGAGCAAGAAGCCGCCAAGGCTGGCCCAGCGGAGCAGCAGACACCCGAACCTGCCGAGAAGGCCGACGATATCGGGAAGAAGTCGTCAGAGCACGTCAATGAAAACGAGGATCCGTTCGGGGCTGATCGACGAGGATTCTCGGAGTTCTACGACCGGGACTTCTTCCAGACCGACGGTCCGATGCGGTTCGTCCGCACGCCCATCGACCACTTGCACATCGGGGACGTATATTACGCTTTTGGTCGCTCGGGGACGGTCAAATCAGCGACTGTCCGCGAAGGCTACCTCGGCTACATCTGCTCGCGATACCTCAAAGTCAGCGACTACGACAAGATGCTCGCGATGCTGCGCGACCATCGACTCGTCGTCCTTTTTGGATATCCAGGGTCAGGCAGACAGACGACCGCCATCGTCCTGCTGGATGCCTTGGCCGACGGGAAAGTCGCCCGATTTGATGACGAACAGGACGCCAAGTCGCTTACCAACGACGACTTCACTGAAGGATGGGGGTACGTCCTCGAACTCGACGCGAACTCGGGGGCGTCGCTGACCGAGCCGATGCTGAACAAGCTCAGGGATATGGCCCGGGGGAACGAGAGTTGGTGCGTCGTGATCGCGGAACTCGACGGTCATCGCCGCGACCTGGCCGACTACGCGATCCGGCACCATCCGCCGGACAAGGACAAACTGCTCGCGGCGCACATTGACAAGGAGATCGATCTGGACGACGAGGACGGTCTGGAGGCGCGGCTGATTGAGCTGGCCGGCACTCCGCGGATGCGCAAGGCTCTTGGCTCGGCCCCGCAGCCGGCCGAGATCGCCGAGATGGCCAAACTGCTGGTTGCGTACGGCCACGGGCAGCTCACGCTGGACGAAGTCGAGGCGGCAGCGACCAAGGCCGTCGGCAGGCAGATCGAGGAGTGGTTCGCCGTCCTGGCGGGCACTGACGCGGACAACATGGAAGGCCCGCTGAGGCTGGGTGCGTTCCGGATCGCCCTAGCGGTCTTCAACGAGTCTCCGTACACCATGGTCGTCGAACAGGGCAGCGGCCTGGTCAACCAACTGAAGTCGATGAAGTCGGATCACGGCGGGAACACGAAAAAGCTCACCCTGTTCAGCGACGATCACGCAAGGATTCTGCCGGTGTGCCGGGCGGAACTGTTCGAAGGACCGCTGCCGTTCGGCTCCCATGCGATCCCGGCCAGTCAGGCACGATACTGCGACGACCGCTACCGCGCGGTGGTTCTGAGTTATGTGTGGCAGAACCACAACAACTTGCGGGACGCGATCGCCGAGTGGTTGCTGGAACTCAGTGAGGACGGCAGGCCAGAGATCTGGGTCCGGGCGGCAAGGGCCATCGGACTTTTCTGTTCGCTGGATCTGCACAACGCCTACGTGAAGCTGATCCTGCCGCTGTTGCGGACCCCGTCAAGAGCGGACCGCAAGGCGCACGTGGCGGCGTTGGCGCTGGACCAAGCGGCGAGAGATGAGCGGATCGCTGGCGCCTTACGGGACCGCATCAGTTACTGGCGTCGCAGCGGCACGGAACGACAGAAGCTGACCGCCGCCGCTGTGCTGGGCTATCACCTTGGTGCGGCCACGATCGACCGGACATTGGAAGAGCTCCGTGTCCTGGGCACTCCTTCGGAACAGTCCAAGGTTTTCGCCGAGGATAAAGACCTGTCGCTGGTGGACATGGCTTCCTACAGTCTGGCCAATTTGCTGGCGTTCGGACAATCACGGCCGGTCCTGCGGCAGCTCGCCGAATGGTCGGCCAGCGACCGGCAGAGTCTTCGCACGCTGGCGTGGTACGCGTTGGGGCATCTGATCCGTTGGCGAGGTTACGACGCAGGTCCGGTGTTGATCTCCGCGAACGGGCTGAGACACGTGCCGCGCAGCAAGGAGAGATGGCCGCTGCTGCTTGTTCTGCAGGACGAAGAACCAGACCTGCGCGAGCAGATCGCTGGTCTGCTGCGGTGGGCACTGCGTGGGCGCAAAAGCGACCACGTCGCGAGAACCCTGTTCGGCCAATGGGTCAGGGCCGCCGAGAAGAACCCGGCTTGTATGGCGGCACTTGTGGACTTTGTGCCGACGCTCGTGCATGACGCGACGGACGCAGACAGGTTGGGTTACCTGATCACCCGGTTGCGCCGCGACTGGGCCGATCCGCTCGATGACAAAGCCGCCGTCCAGATCGAGGCGGCGCTACGGAAGGAAGCATCGTGACACAGAGTTCACCACTCCGGGAGATCACCAGTCCGGTCATCGACGAGCACAAGATCAAGTGGTTTGAGTTCCTCTTCTGGCGGCCGCCGATCGACGCCAACGTCGCCCAGGTCTGTATGAAACAGTCCGGCGCATATGTGGAATACGGACCGGAACGTCGACGGACAACGGGTGAACTGCTCTTCAGCGGCGTCAGAACCGTGTACAACGTGGACCTCAGGGTGCATGTCGTCAAGATCGAAGCTTCGCCGCCGAGTCGTGGCGACAAGATGTCCTTCCGTGCGACCATGGACATCGTATGGCAGGTGGCCGAGCCGTCCACAGTGGTCAAGTCGGGTATCCGTGACGTACGCCGGATACTGACCCCTTCGTTGCTGCACGAACTGCGTTCGGTGACTCGTGATCACTTGATCGAGGACTCCGAACAGGCGGAGATCGAGGCCAACGAGATACTCAACAAACAGGACCTCGGCAGCAAGTTCGGCCTGTCGCTGACCGTGTACGTTCGGCTGGCCATGGACGAGCTCAGCATCGAGCAGGCCATGACCACGCGCAAGGTGGACTTCTTCCGGCAGATCATCGTGGCCGGTGACTTCAATCAGTTCGCCCTGCACCTTGCGACGAAGCCGGAGGAGGTCAAGACGGTAGTGGAAATGCTGATCAAGGAGAAGGACGACAGCAGGCGCGCTGTGTTCGACTTCGCCACCGAGTTGCTGAAGTCCGACGCGATCGACCGCTGGCTGATCGAGGACCAGGTCCGTGTCATCCTGCAGTGGGCGCGCAACTCCACCAACAAGGTGCTGACCGGCGAGGACGAGACCCGCCAGTTGACGTTCGAAGCGAAGCCGGACCAACCGTGATCGCGGGGGCGCTGATCGCCTTTCTGGTGTCCTGCGTGGTGATTCGATGGTGTGTGCCGATGACCCTGCGTGCACTGGCCAAAGCGATCCAGATGGTGGTGGCGCTCTGTGCGGCGGTGATGATCTGGCCGGAATACCGCATCAGCACCGCACGCCGACGCGGACATCGTGATCCATCCTGGCTTGCATACGAATACAGCACTGTTGTCGGGTGGATCGCGACGCTCGCATATCGGTGCGTAGGCTACGTACTCAATGGTGTCGCCAACGGGCTGCGTGGCATGTCTGCGGGTATGGTGTTGGTCCTCGGTGTGACGATGGCAGTGGGCTGGTTGCTCGTCTGACAGGACAGCAAACTTTCTTGACGGACCATGCCACGGCGAGCGCTGTTCAGGAAGAGGCCTGTGCGGTGCGCCAGAGGTCCTGCATGGCGCTGACGTATGTCTCTGGGTCGCTTGCGCGCAACTGGGCGGCGCTGGATGTCTCCTTGCCGTGGGTCATGATGAGGAAGCGTTCCTCGATGAGGCCGCGGACTGCGATGTCGGCGACGGTCGCGGGATCCATCGGCTGGCTGGTCATCCGGATCGCGCGGCCGGTGGCCTCGTTGTCCACATCGGATACCAGGGGAGTCTCCACCAGGCCTGGGCATAGGCAGGAGAACCGGATTCCGGTGTGGCTGTACATCACGGCGAAGGACTCGGCGAGGGCCACGGCGGCGTGCTTGGTCACGGTGTAGGGACTCGCGCCGGGACTCATCAGCAGACCGGCCGCGGACGCGGTGTTCACGAGGTAGCCGGAGCCGCGGGAGATCATGCCGGGCAGCAGGGCCCGGGTAGCCCAGACATGCGACATCACGTGCGTGTCCCAATGGCGTTGCCAGCCGTCGTCGCTGACCTCGGCGCCGCCGAGAGGGCGGGGAATGCCCGCGTTGGAGAAGTACACGTCGACGGGGCCGTAGTGCCGAGTCGCCTCAGCGATCACGCGGACGACCTCGGATTCCTTGCTGACGTCGGCATCGAGGGCCAGGCCGCCGACCCGCGCGGCGGTCTCGTCCGCGCCCACGAGATCGACAACGGTGATACCGCGGGGGTTCTCCTTGGCGAACCGGTCGGCCAGCGCCGCGCCGATCCCGCTGCCGCCCCCGGTGATCAGGATGTGCCGGCCGCTGAGATCCATGGACTGATTGTACTGACAACTATGCTGCCGGGCGCTGACATATTCATGCCAATGCTATGCAAATGCGTCGGCCAGCCACCAGGAGCCGCCGTCCGAAGCTATCTTGGCGTCGATCAGGAATGGGCGGTCGCGTGGTCCGGCCAGCCAGTCGCGCAACGGTGCCAGGTCTGAGGGCGCGCGGACGGTGGCGGCTGCGCAGCCGAAACCTCGGGCGATGGCTGCGATGTCGGTGTCCGGGAACGTTACTGTTGACAGATCGGACTGTCCGAAGTGGTGGACCTCGGCGCCGTAGGCTCTGTCGTTGTACACGACGATGACCATCGGTAGCTTCAGCCGGACGACGGTCTCCAGTTCGGCGATGCTCATCAGGAAGCCGCCATCGCCGACGGCGGCGACAGGCAAGCGGTCCGGCTGGGCGAGAGCGGCTCCGATGGCGGTGGGCAAACCGAGTCCGATCGACTGGAAAGCCTGCGTGAAGCAGAAGCCGAACTCGTCCGGAATGGACAGCAGGGCACTCGGGTATCCCATGAAATTGCCGGAATCCACGGCGAGGACGCGAGAGGCCGGGAACAAGGAGTCCAACTCGGAGCTCAGCAGCCGGGGATCGATGAGGCTTTCGGCCGACAGGTCCTCAACCGGCCATCCAGGTCCGGCTGCGATCCGCGTGAGCACCTCCTCCGTCCGGTACCCGGTCCGCGCGGAGACAAGGTCCGTCACGGCAGTCGCAGTCACGGCGGCGTCACCGAGCACGGCAAGGTCAACGGGTTGGTGGGCGGTGCCGGGCTCGATGTCGACCTGGGCGATCCTGCCGGTCAGCAATCGGCCTTTGCGAGTGGTCCACTTGGTCAGCGCGCATCCCCACGCGACCACCAGGTCCGCCTCCGCGATGAGGGAGGCCGCCAGGGGCGAGGAGAACCCGCCGGAGATTCCCAGTGCCCACGGATCATCATGGAAAAGTCCATGCGCGACAGCGGAAGTGGCCAGCAGCGCGCCGGATAGAGACGCCAACGCGGCCAACTCTGTTGCCGCGCCTCGTGCCCCGCGCCCGGCTATGAAGACCGGGCGTTGGGCGGACGAGATCAACGCAGCGAGTTCGCTGACCGCGTCCGGTGCAGGCTGGGCCGACAGGGGCACGGTCAGCGGCGGGATGGGCGACACCGCAGCCGGAGCTGCCTGGACGTCCAACGGCAGGTTGAGGACCACGGTCCGGCGTTCGTTCACCGCAGTCCGATAGGCCCGAACCGTGTCCTCGACAGCAGTCGAAGCCGAATGGACGCGTTCGGACACGGCTCCCAGCGCGGTCACGGCGGCATCCTGGTCGATCCGGAAGTTGGCCAAGGTCGCCGAAGCAGGTGTGTCGGCGGCGAGCACGATCATCGGAGTCCGGCTCTTGGCCGCCTCCGCTATGCCGGTCAACGCGTTCGTCAGCCCACACCCCTGATGGACCGACACCACGGCGACGCGTCCGCTCATCCGTGAGTACGCGTCCGCCATCGTGGCTGCGCCCGCTTCATGCCTTGTCGCGACAAATGGCACACCGGCATCGCGCAGTGCGTTCGTGACAACAAAATTACCGCTGCCGACCACACCGAACGCCTGCGCCACACCGAGTTCGGCCAGTGCGTGCCCGACGACCTCGGCGACGTTCAACGTTCGACCAGCGCCAGCACCCTGGCCGGGCTGCCCGAGCCGCCGATGATCGGCAACGGCGAGACCACGATCATCGCGCCGGTCGGAGGCAGCGACCCGAGGTTACGCAACTGGGTCAGACCATGCTTGCCTGCGCCGAGCATGTAGTTGTGACACGGGAAAGGCGGGTCGAAGCTGTGTGCCGCACCGGCATCCGTGCCGACGGTCTCCACGCCCACACCGGCCAACGGCGTCTCTTCGGCAAGCCACCGCGCGCATTCGGCCGACATACCCGGGCTGTGCGCTCCGTTGAGGAAGCTCTCGGCGTCATCAGATCGGGCGTCCCAACCCGTGCGCACAAGCAGCCAGCCGCCGTCAGGCAAGGCGCCGTGCGTGGCCTCCCATTGCTTGACCTCGTCGATCTCCAGCAGGAAGTCGGGATCGCCGGCGACCTTGGCCGACACGTCGATCACCACGGCGGGCGCGACCAGGGTGCCCAGTGGCACCTGGGAGACGTCGTGACCGTCCTTGCCGGACACCCAGTGCACGGGAACGTCCAGGTGCGTGCCGGTGTGCTCGCCGGTGTGGATGTTGTTCCAGTACCAGGCCGGGCCTTTCTCGTCGTACCGGCTGATCTCCTCCAGCGAGAACGGGATCGTGTTGGCGAACGGCTCGGGCAACTGGAGTATCGGCGTGCCTGACGACAGCGGCGCCGTCAGGTCGACGACCTCGATGAGGCCGGATCGGATGGCTTCGCGCACCTGGTCAAGCAGACCCATGGTCGTCCCTTCGGCTAGGTGTTCAAACCTAGCCCGCGAGGCCCGCCCGGACGAGTCCCGCGGTCCGGCGAGTTGTGGGAGTATCGATCGAGTGGGGGTTGCACAGAGAGTTCATTCGACTGCTGTCGTGTCCAGTGCCGCCGAGGTGGCCGACGACGTCGAGATCGGCCCGTACGCGGTGGTGCACGCCGGGGTCCGGCTGGCGCCGGGGGTACGGATCGACGCGCACGCGGTGATCGGCGGCGAACCGCAGGACCTGTCGTTCACCGGAGGCGTGACGTACCTGGAAGTCGGCCGGGACACGGCCATCCGGGAAGGCGCGGTCATCCATCGCGCGACCACGTCGGCACGGCCGACCAGGATCGGCGCCAAATGCCTGATCATGGGGCAGACGCACATCGGTCACGACTGCTGGATCGGCGACGGCGTGGTCGTGTCGCAGCAGGCCGGGATCGCCGGGCACGTGACGATCGGTGATGGTGCGGTGATCGGCGGGATGTGCGGTGTGCACCAGCATGTCCGGATCGGAACGCAGGCGATGGTGGCCGCGATGGCCAAGGTGAACCGTGACGTCCTGCCCTTTTGTGCGGTGGACGGCAATCCGGCCACGCATCGGGCGTTGAACGTGGTCGGGTTACGCCGGGCCGGGGTCGCGAATGCCGACTACCGGGCACTCAGATCCGCCTTCCAACGGCTGCGCGCCGGGCAGGAGCTGGACGACGTCGGCGGGCTGGTCGATCAACTGGCGCAATTTCTGGCCGAGAAGTCACTGCGGGGGATCGCGTCCTTCCAGCGAGAGGTCGCGTGATGAGCTGGACGCTGACGCAGTTGGCGGGCTTGCTCGGTGCCGAGGTCGGGGAATCACCGGATTTTGTTGTGGCCAGGCCGGTTCCCGCGGATTCCGACGACCCGCAAGGCCTGACGTTCTGCGAGAGCGCGAAGTACCTGCGGCTGGTGACCGCCCACTCGGCAGGTGCGGTCATCGTGCCGCCCGGGATGGAGATCAGCAGGCCGCATCTGGTCGCCGACCATCCCAGGGCGGCGTTCGAGACGTTGCTTGCCATGTACCGGCGGCCGCTGCCCTTACGTCCCGGCGTGCACCCGACGGCCGTGATCGATCCATCGGCGGAGGTGGAACGAACCGCATCGGTCGGGCCGTACGCGGTAGTCGAGCGAGGCGCGCGGATTGCCGCTGGGGTCAAGGTTTTCCCGTATTGCTATGTCGGTGAGGACTGCACGGTCGGTGAGAACACCGTGCTGTATCCCCATGTTGTTCTGTATCAAGATGTGCGTGTCGGGTCGCGCTGCGTTGTGCACGCGCATGCGGTCCTGGGTGCGGACGGTTTCGGGTTTCGCTGGGACAGCCGGGTCCAGCAGAAGATCGAACAGGTCGGTGCCGTGGTCATCGGCGATGACGTGGAGATCGGCGCGGGCAGTGCGGTCGACCGTGCCACAGCCGGGGCGACGACGCTCGGCAACGGCGTGAAGCTCGACAACATGGTCCAGATAGGACACAACGCGCGGATCGGCGACCACACGGTCATCTGCGGCCAGTCCGCGGTCGCGGGCAGTGCCGTGGTGGGCGGCCGGGTCACGATGGCCGGGCAGACCGGGGTCGCCGATCATGTCGAACTCGCCGACGGCGTCTCGCTGGCCGCGCGGGCGATGACCGCGAAGGACCTGAAGCAGCCCGGTGTCTACTACGGGTCTCCGGCCCGGCCGTTGGCCGAAGGCCTGCGGATCGCGGCCCGGCTGCCGCACCTGCATGAACGGATCGAGAAACTGGAGCGCCGGGAATGAGGGTACGCCGCCGGACCTTGGCCGGGCCGGTCCGGCTCGCCGGTCGCGGCCTGCATTCGGGACGGCCGGTCCAGGTGGTCGTCCATCCCGGTGACAACGGGATCGCATTCCAGCACAACGGCTCCCGGACAGTGGCGGCGCCGGACGCGGTCACGGGAACCGACAGGCACACCACGCTGGGCGACATCGCCACGGTCGAGCACATCATGAGTGCATTGTCGGGTATGGAGATCACGGACGCGGAGATCGAACTGTCCTATCCGGAGCTTCCCGCACTCGACGGCAGTGCGGCCGGCTTCGTGGCTGTGCTCGGCCGGACCCAGTCGCTGGAGCCGACGGAGATCTTCCTGCCGGACAGGGAGATCTTCGTCAGCGACCGGGACGCGTGGATTCGAGTCCGGCCGGGAACCGGGCAGTGGTCGTACACCTATGCGTACTGCGGTATCACGCAGACCTTCGCGTGCAAGCTCCCAGATGACTATCTCGCGCGGATCGCTCGGGCACGGACGATCGCCCCGGTGCACGAGGTCTCAGCCCTGCTGGCGCGCGGACTCGGCCAGGGACTGGATATCGGTTCGGTCGTGCTCGTCGGTCCGGAGGGCTACGGCAACGAGCCGCGTTACCCGGACGAACCGGCCCGGCACAAACTGCTGGACCTGGTCGGGGATCTCGCGCTGTCCGGCATTCCGGCGCGGTGTCTCGACGTCACAGCGCACCTCAGTGGCCACACCACCGGCGTCCGGATGGCGAGACTTATCGCTCGACACGTATCTCTTCGATGAGCTCGGTGGCGATGGCGGTGGCAGTCGTCTCGTACTGCGCGGCCAGTTCCTGGAAGGTCTTCTCGGCGCGGATCGCCGGCCAGTCCTCGGTGAGGTGCTCGGCAGGCAGGTACGGGTCCTGGCGGACCAGTTGCAGCCAGTCGGTGTGCAGGACCAGCTGCCGGGCGAGGTCGTCCGGTGCCGACGGCAGTGGCGTGCGGTTGTCCCAGCGTTCGAGGAACTCGTTGTAGCGGGCGGCGATCGCGTCGGTGTCGAAGGCCTTGTGGATCAGGTCCAGGGACTCGGTCGGCTTCGACGGCTGGGCTGTGAACACCGTGACGTTCTCCGCCAGACCCAGTTCCTCGACGATGGCGGCGGCGTCCTTGATGCCGGGTGCTATCCACAAACCGTTCTGCAGCAGGCCGAATCCGGCCCAGATCAGTTGCGAGCGCAGATCGTGCCGGTCGCTGCGACGCGAGTCCGGCAGTGAGAACGCGACCATGGTCCAGTTGCCGTCCCAGTCGCGGTTGACCGCTCCGGTGCGCCATACCCGCCGGGCGCCGTCGCCGAGCACCTGCGCCGCCCGGTCGGTCAGTCCGAAGTAGACGCGCCGGCCCTGGCGGTGGCGGGTCAGCAGGCCGCGGTTGGCCATCCGGGTCAGCGTCGAACGGACGGCCTCCTCGGAGACGCTCACGCGGGCGAACACGTCGATGACGCTTCCAGAGTAGACGGCGCTGTCCTTGTCCAGCAGGTAGATGCCCAGAAAGCTGAGCATCAGCGACTGCGCGGAGTGGTCATCCTGTGCGGTGGTCACGTCTTCAGGGTAGACCGACGAATGTTGGGCAGCTAGTTGACGGGCGTCATGAAAGTGACGTACTTTGAGCTTGTCGCCCACGAGAGGACCGTTATGGACTTGTCGGGAAAAGTCGCCGTCGTGACGGGCGCGGGCCGTGGACTGGGCCGTGCGTATGCCGAAGCGCTCGCGCAAGCCGGAGCCGCCGTCGTGGTCAACGACGTCGACGCTGAGGCGGCTGCCCAGGTGGTCAAGACAATCAGCGAGGCGGGTGGCCGGGCCGCGGAGGTCGTCGCCCCCGTCGGCACCGCCGAAGTCGCTGATCTTCTTGTCGGCACAGCGGTCGAGCAGTTCGGCCGGCTGGACGTCATGGTCACCAACGCCGGCATCCTGCGTGACCGCGTGCTGTGGAAAATGAGTGACGAGGACTTCGACGCAGTGGTCAATGTCCACCTGCGTGGCACTTTCACGTGCGCCCGCTCGGCCGCGGTACGCATGCGTGAGCAGGGCACCGGCGGTCGGCTGATCCTGATCTCCTCACCGGCCGGGCAGCGCGGGAACTTCGGGCAGACCAACTACGCCGCGGCCAAGGCGGGCATCGTGGCCATGGCCCGGACCTGGGCGATGGAGCTGGCGAAGGCCGGGGTCATGGTCAACGCGATGGTGCCGGTCGCGGCCACCGAGATGACCAAGACGATCCCCGCGTTCGGCCCGGTCATCGAGGAATCCGAGCGCAATGGCACGCCGTTCCCGGACTGGCTGCGTAAGGGCGAAGGGCTGGGCACCGTGCAGGACGTCGCCTCGCTCGTGGTCTTCCTGGCTTCCGATGCCGCCGAAGGGATCACCGGCCAGGCCATCGGTATCGGCGGGGACAAGCTGGCGCTCTGGACACACCCCCAGGAGAAGGTCACCGCCTACGCCGACGGCGGCTGGTCGGCGGACGCGATCGCCGGCTCGTGGCACGGCAGTGTCGGCTCGCAGCCGGAGACCTACGGCGTCCCGGCACCGAAGGCCTGACATGGACATCGACAAGCTGGTGGCCATCGACGTGCACACGCACGCCGAGGTCTCCAAGGACGGCCATCCCTCGCTGAGCCCGAGCCTGATGGGCGCGTCGGCGGAGTACTTCAAAGCGCACAACCATCGGCAGCCGACCATCCCGGAGATGGCCGACTACTACCGGTCGCGGAACATGGCCGCGGTTGTGTTCACTGTGGACGCCGAACACGCGACCGGTCATCCGCGGATCCCCAACGAGGAGATCGCCGAGGCCTGCGCCGAGCACTCCGACGTCCTGATCCCGTTCGCGAGCATCGATCCGTGGAAGCACCGCGCGGGAGCGTTGGAAGCACGCAAGCTGGTGGAGAACTACGGTGTGCGCGGCTTCAAGTTCCACCCGAGCATTCAGGGTTTCGCGCCGAACGACCAGATGGCCTATCCGCTCTACGAGGTGATCGAGGAACTCGCCGTTCCCGCCTTGTTCCACACCGGACAGACCGGCATCGGCGCCGGTGTGCCCGGTGGCGGCGGCATCCGGCTGAAGTACTCCAATCCGATGCTGATCGACGACGTCGCGGTCGACTTCCCGGACATGCGGATCATCCTCGCCCACCCGTCGTTCCCGTGGCAGGACGAGGCGCTGGCCGTGGCGACGCACAAGCCGTACGTCTACATCGACCTGTCCGGCTGGTCGCCGAAGTACTTCCCGCCGCAGCTGGTCCGGTACGCCAACTCGTTGCTGCAGGACAAAGTCCTCTTCGGGTCCGACTACCCGGTGATCACGCCGGACCGCTGGCTGGCCGACTTCGCCAAGCTCGAGATCAAGCCCGAGGTCCGGCCCAAGATCCTCAAAGACAACGCGGTGCGCCTACTCGGACTGGAGAAGACATGACTACAGCCAACGGACTGGCCGAGATCAAGGCCCTGGCCGGGCAGGATCTGGGGCACACCGACTGGATGGAGATCACGCAGGAGCGTGTGGGCCTGTTCGCCGACGCGGCCAACGACCACCAGTGGATACACGTCGACCCGGAGCGGGCACGCTCCGGGCCTTTCGGAACGACCATCGCGCACGGATACCTGACCCTGTCGCTGCTCATCCCGCTGTTCAACGAGCTGCTGGAGATCCAGGGCGTCGGGATGAGCGTCAACTACGGCCTGGAGAAAGTGCGTTTTCCCGCTCCGGTGCCGGTCGGCAGCAAGATCCGCCTGGCCGGCACGGTGGTCTCGGTCGAGGACGTCCCCGGTGACGGGGTGCAGATGATCCTCGACTTCACCATCGAGATCGACGGCTCCGCCAAGCCGGCTTGTGTGGCAAGAGCGGTGTACCGGCACTACGCCTGAATCCATTGCCCGCCCCCAAAGATGAGGGTGCTGCCATGTCTCAAGTCCAGTTACGCCGCGCGGTCGCGTCCAGCTACCTCGGCAGCGTGATCGAATACTACGACTTCTTGCTCTATGGCACGGCTTCGGCCATCGTTTTCAACAAGGTCTTCTTCGCCAACCTCGATCCTCTGCTGGCCACGGTCGCCAGCTTCGGCACGTTCGCCACCGGGTATCTGGCCAGGCCGATCGGTGGCATTCTCTTCGGGCACTTCGGCGACCTGCTGGGCCGCAAGCGAATGCTCGTGCTGTCGATGACCCTGATGGGTATCTCCAGTTTCCTGATCGGCCTGCTGCCGACGTACGCCTCGATCGGCGGCCTGGCCCCGGTCGGGCTCGTGCTGCTGCGGGTGATCCAGGGCATCGCGGTCGGCGGTGAGTGGGGTGGTTCGGTGCTCATGTCGGCCGAACACGCCACGAGCAGACGCGGTCTGTGGGCGAGTTTCACCAACGCGGGCGCGCCATCCGGGATGGTCCTGTCCACCATCGCCATGACCGTCACCTCCGGCATCGTCGGTGAACAGGCTTTCCTGTCCTGGGGCTGGCGCATTCCGTTCCTGCTCAGCATTCTGCTGCTCGCGGTCGGTCTTTTCGTGCGGATGAAGGTCGAGGAGACGCCTGCTTTCAAGGCGGCGCAAAGCGAAGCCGCGCCACGCAAACGTCTTCCGGTGCTCGAGGTGCTGCGCAACCATCCGCGCAACCTGTTGCTGGGCATCGGAGTCGGCCTGGCCGCGTTCGTCGCACAGTCCACTTTGACCACGTTCGTGCTAGCCTACGCGGTGCGGGCCGGCCACGCCAGGCAGGACGTGCTCAACGTCCTCACGATCAGCTCGGCCTGTGCGATCGTCGGCATTCTCGGGTTCTCCGCGGCGTCCGACCGCTTCGGCAGGCGCCCGATTGTGCTGATCGGCGCACTGTCGATGGCGGTCTGGTCGTTCATACTGTTCCCCATGGTCGACAGCCGGAGCGGGTTCTTGCTGCTGGTGGCGCTGGTGGTCGGCCAGTCGGTCATCCACGCGATGATGTACGGCCCGCTGGCCGCGTTGTACTCGGAGATGTTCAGCACCGAGAACCGCTACACCGGTGCGTCACTCGGCTACCAGATCGCCGGGCTGGGCGCCGGCCTGGCGCCGTTGCTGTTCGCGGAGATCCAGCGCGGTGCGGGCAGTGCGTCCAATCTCGTGATCTCGGCGACCATCGCCGGGTTCTGCCTGCTCGCCGTGGTGTGTGTGCTCGGCCTGAAGGAAACCAGCAAACAGGACCTGATGCAGGCGAAGGTTGCTTCTTGATCAGGAGGCGGAATGCGTAACGAAGGCCTGGGTGGCTGGCCGGCCCGGCGGGCGATGATCTCGCCGGACCGCACGGCGATGATCTTCGGCGACCGGCGGACCACCTATCGCGAGTTCGCCGCCCGTGCCACGAAACTGGCCGCCCAGCTGAGGGCGGCCGGGATCGGCACGGGCGACCGGGTCGGCTACCTCGGCCCCAACCACCCAGCCTTCGCGGAGACCATGTTCGCCACGCACATGCTCGGCGCGGTGTTCGTACCACTGAACTTCCGGCTCGCCGCGCCGGAGATCGCCTACATGGTCCAGGATGCCGGGATCAAAGTGCTGGTCCAGGCGTCCGGGACCGCCGAGGTGACGAGCACGCGTGCGGTTTCGCTGGAAACCGAGTACGAGCCCTGGCTGGCCGCAGGTGCCGAGGACCCGATCGACGTTCCCGTCTCGCAGGACGAAGTGGCGTTGATCCTGTACACCTCCGGCACCACCGGCCGGCCGAAAGGCGCGATGCTCAGTCACGCCAACATGATCTGGAACACCTACAACCTGCTGATCGCGGTCGACGTCGCGGGCTCGGAGGTGACGCTGATCAGTGCGCCGCTGTTCCACGTCGCCGCGCTCGGGCAGACCCTGTTGCCGACGTTCATCAAGGGCGGCTGTTCGGTGCTGATGTCCTCCTGGGACGTCGATCGCTGCTACGAGCTGATCGCCCGGCACCGGATCACCTGGATGTTCGGTGTGACAACGATGTTCGCGTCCCTGGCGCAGTCACGGCACTGGGCGACGGCCGACCTGTCGTCGATCCGGTGCCTGATGTCCGGCGGTGCGCCCATTCCCGAAGGCCTGATCCGTACCTACCAGAAGCGCGGACTGGTGTTCTGTCAGGGTTACGGCCTGACCGAGACCGCGCCCGGCGCGACTTTCCTGGAAGCGGGGGAGAGCGAACGGAAAGCGGGCTCCGCCGGTGTCCCGGTGTTCTTCACCTCCGTGCGTGTGGTCCGGCCCGACGACACCGATGTATCGGTCGGCGAGCCGGGCGAAGTGCTGATCAAGGGCCCGAACGTCACGCCTGGGTACTGGCAGAACGCCCAGGCGACGTCGTCGGCGCTGACCGGGGACGGCTGGTTTCACTCCGGCGACGTCGCCAACGTCGACGACGAGGGTTATCTGTACATAGTGGACCGTGTCAAGGACATGTTCATCTCCGGCGGTGAGAACGTGTACCCGGCGGAGGTGGAGAACGTCATCTTCGATCACCCGGCGGTCGCCGAGGTCGCGGTGATCGGCGTGTCCGACGAGAAGTGGGGCGAGGTCGGCAAGGCGTTCGTGGTGTGCCGGCCGGACGCGCGGCTCGACGAGGACGAGTTCCGCGGATTCCTGCTCGGCCGGCTGGCCAAGTACAAGATCCCGGTGCACATCGAGGTCGTCGAGCAGCTGCCGCGTACCGCGTCGGGCAAGGTGCAGAAGGCCAAGTTACGCGGTTGACGCCGCAGGTGGGTGCCCCCAGTGTCCCGTTGGTTGCGTCACACGCAACCAACGGGACATTGGGGCAAAAACCGCTGGATCAGGTGTGAGGCGGGATCGGCAAGTACAGTCAGATGGGTGACCAGCTTTCCCAGCGCGGCTCGCAAAGCCGGAGATCCCCGGGTGACCGTGGACAATCGGATCCTGGCACTACGGGAAAGCGTGGCGCGGTTCTGTCCGTACGGCTTTCGCGCGACCTGGCATCATGTGCTCGTCAACGCCCGTGTTCCGCGGCAGCTGACCGACGATCCGGATTCGCTGTGCCGTGCCGCGGCCGAACTTGTGGAGGCGCGGCAGGTCTGGATGACCTACCGGGACGCGTTCGCCGACCGCAGACGCAGAGAGAAAGCCTTAGGCAGAAGAGATCCCGTGTTCGCCGACAGATGGTATTCCTGGGGAAACCGGCTCGCGTACTGTCCAAATCCCACGGTTCATCCCCGTGAGCGCCTGGTTGTGGTCGTGCAACGGGTCATGGAGGCATATCTGTCCGGAAGGGACGTTTCGGTGAGTTGTCCGGCTTGTGGCTCGACGAGGCCCGATGCGACACCTTGCCCGCGGTGCGGTGTGGACACTCAATGGCTGTCGGGCCGGCCGGTCACTGTGTACCGATGGCGCCGGATCTGGCAGGCCGTCTAGGTCGTGCTCGCTGATCATCGGTACGGCTGTGCGAGCTTAGGCCCACATACCGGACAGGTGGGGTCACGGGGCCAAGGCTGCTCGTGCGTCGCGCCGCCGTTGGCGAAGTCGACGAACAACGAATTCGCTGCGTAGGCCGGTTCCTCGAACCTGGTCAGGATACGCAGGATCTCGAACGCGGTGAGCTCGCCGAGCAGTGCCGAGATCTGGCCGATGCCCCGGCTGCCGCGGTTGCGGGTCGCGGCGCTGTCCGGTTGCTGGCGGAAGGCACACTCCAGGCAGCCACTGAGTCCAGGATCCACCGACCACACGATTGCCTCGGTATGCCACATTCCTGTGCACACCAAGGGGATCTCTCGTGTGGCACACGCGTCGTTGACCCACCGGCCCAGCTCGTCTGCCGAGTCGACCTGGGCGGCGACGACGTCCGGGCGGTGCTTGTCGAGCAGGTCGCCGACCTGACGGGATGAGGCGAGCGCCCGGTCGAGCAGCGTCAACTGGCCGATGCCCAGGCCGCACAGGTACGGGATCATGCTGGCGTTGAGGCCGCCTGTGCCGAGCACGAGGACATGCGCGTCGGCCAGCCCGTCGTCGACGATCCTCAGCCTCACCACGTACCTTCTCCTCCGGCGGCATTCGGTCCACCCTGCTGAGCCCGGATTGCAGTTTCGTTGCAGGAGCGATAACACCCGAGCCACGGCGGCACTGCAAGGTTCCGGGGATAGGACTCGAACTCGGCCCAAATCGGATGTCACTGCGCGTAGCCGGCCGCAACGAAACTGCAATGACGGATGACAGAATCGAACTGTGTATTCGGGCGTGTGGCACAGCGGTGGCACACCCGTGTCACGCCATAGAGGTATGGGTGAGTACCGGGGTGGTTTGAACTACTGGCAGCGCACGTCGGACGACTGGCAGGTCCGGCTGGTCGGCGCGGTGGCAGTGCACGGCGCGGACGGCATATGGGAAGCGCCGGACGTGGGCAGCCGCAAGGCACGGACGCTGTTGGCACTGCTGGGGGCCTCGCACGGTCGTATGGTGACCGTCGAGACCGTCGTGGACGAACTGTGGGGGTCGGCGCCGCCGCAGCAGCCGAGAGCGAACGTGGCGACGCTGGTGAGCAGACTGCGGTCCAGATTCGGCTCGACCGTGATCGTCGGCGGCCGGCGTGGGTACCGGCTCGGCGAGACGATCCGGGTCGACCTGCACGACGCCGCCGACCTGGTCACGCAGGCCGAGGCCGCGCTGACCCACAATCGTCCGGCCGCTGGCCTGGCTGCTGCGGGCCAGGGGCTGGACTTGATCTCAGGGGGCCTGGTGCTGGCCGACTACCCGACGGCCGAGTGGGCCGAGCGCGCCCGTGCCATGCAGACGGGCCTGCTGCGCCGCGGACGGCACGCAGGCGCCGAATGCGCGCTGCGGGCAGGCGCCCCGGCACGGGCACAAGCTCTGGCGGAGGCTGCGATCGCGGTGGATGCGTTGGACGAGCGTGCACACGGTATGCTGATGCGTGCCCACGCCGACTCCGGCGAACCGGCACGTGCGCTCATCGCGTACGAACGGCTGCGCGCGACGCTCGCAGCGGAGCTGGGCACCGGCCCGGTTGCCGCGACCCGCGACCTCCACATGGCAATCCTGCGAGCAAACGCGATCTCCGCGTGAACCTAGCGCCGGACCGTCCACTGCCGGGAATCCGGTGTGTAGCGGCACGAGGTGCCGGTGGTGATGGCTGTGTTCAGCTCGCCACCGAGCACCGGGTTGTGCTCGCTGATCGTGTCCAGGGCCCGTTTGATGGCCTTGCGCACGGCGGTCCGGGCGCGTTCCGGCGAGGTCGCGAAGCCTCGGACACGACCGCCGAGGCCCATCGCACGGATGAGTTCGTCGGCGACGGCGTCCCGTTCGGACCGCAACCGCTCGGCCTTGGCCAGATCCTCGTCCGCTTCGGCGTCGTCGATGGCTTTGTCCAGATCACGGACCCGGCGGCGGTAGGCCTCGACGGCGGTGTCGTCGAGCAGTTCCTGACGGCCGGCGAGCACGGCCGAACCGACCAGGTCGACCGCGGCAAGATCCTGACCAGGGCGTTCCAGCAGGCGCGCGAGGTAGTCCAGACCAACGAGCTCGGGCAGCGGGAACCGGGCATTGCCGGTCCGCACCGCCCATCCCGCGCCACTGGTCCACTGCAGCACTGCGGGAGTGTTCGACGGGGTCAACGAGTCCGCCTGCGCGGTCCACTCGTCGACACGTTTGGTCATTCCCATCGAGTGCGCCTCGCCGATCGCCTGGGTCAGCAAGGCGCGAGCCTGCCCGAGATCACCCGGCTTCCCGCGTGCGACAAGGGCTTTGGCCAGCTGGGCGCGGCTGATCGCGGCCGCGGGCCGGTTGTCGATCCGGACATTGACCCGGACCGCTTTCTCCAGATGGGCGACGGCGGCCGTCGGGTCGCCGGTGAGCAACGAGGCGAGGCCGAGGGCACTGGACACCGAACCGAGGCAGCACACGCCGAGCGACACGGTCACCGGCAGGTCGGCGAACGGCCGCAGCAGGTCGGCGACCTCGCTCGCCAGCCAGGGATCGTTCAGGATCACCGCGGCTTCCACCAGGGCGACCATCGCGGCCAGCCAGGTGCTCGACCGCGGCACGTTGACCAGCCCGACGTCCAGGATCGGCGCGAGTACCGCACGGGCTTCGGACATCCGGCCGTCCCGTGCGAGCACCATGACCGCCGAGGCGCGGAAGCCGTACTCGCCCACGGCCAGCGTCGCCGAGCTCAACGTCTGGGTCACCAGGTCGGCCAGTTCCGCGTCGCGGCCCTGTAACCAACGGATGTCCAGCAATTGCGCGGCGTAGTAGCCGGTCGCGTCGGCGTCGCCGACCTCGAGGCCTTCCTGCAGGCACGGCCCGGTGGCGGCTTCGGCCTCGTCGAATTTGCCCGCGCGGATCAGCCGCATCACGTCCATGCACGTGACGATGTAGCCGGTGGACGCGACGCCCAGTGTGGCCGACCGCTGCCGCAGTTCGGTCAGCGACCGTTCGGCCGACGGATCGCCGAGCAGGAACAAATCGGTGGTACGCCACAACAACCCGAACAACGCCAGGATGCCGTCACCCGCCGCGGAGGCCGCGGCGATCTGTTCCTCGGCCAACGGCAACCGCATCGCGGCATGCTCGGGGCTCAGCAAAGCGTGGTGTGTCAACGAAAGCGCGTCAGCCAATGTGTGCGGGTCGCCCACTGCGCGAGCCCGGCGCAGTGCGTCGAGGGCTTCTTCGACAGCCTCGCCCTCGTACACGGCTTCGGCCGCGAGCCGCACGGTGAGCCGGGCACGCAGTGCTCGTTCGGACTGCGGAAGCGCCATCAGTGCTGCCCGCTGTCGCGCTAGAACGTGCGCGCGAACGGCAGCGTTGCGGTACTCATGCACCCACACGCCACCGAGCCCGAGTACCGCGCGGGCCATCAGCACCGGATCCCCGGCCTGTTCGGCGGCATCCGTGGCCTCGTCGAACGCGACCCGTGCGTCGTTGAGACGTCCACACGCCAGCACCGCATCCGCGTGTTCGACCAGCAGTTCCGCGCGGCCAGGGAGATCGCGGCGGTGTTGTGCCAAAGACACCGCGCGGCCCAACAGATCCGCCGCGCGTTCGTAGGCATAGCCGCGCCGCAACGATTCCGCTGCTGCGCGGCACGCGTCGATCGCAATCTCCGCGTCCTTGTCCGAACGCATCGCGGCGACCAACGCGTGGTGCGCGACGCGTTCGGGATTGCCGTGCAGGATGGTCACCGCGCGGGCGTGGGCGTCCAGAAGCTGTGTGGTATCGAACTGATCGAGTGCCGCCTCACGGACCAGGTCGTGATAGGTGCAGCCGTTGGGTGTCAGGTCGACGAGGCCTTTCGCCTCTGCGGCCACGAGGGCGTCCATCACCTCGGCCGGGCTGCAGCCGGCGATTCCGGCGACCTCGCTGACCGAGCCGTCCACCCCGAGCAACGCGGTGAAAGCGAGGATTCGCTGGTGTTCCGGGTCGAGCCGGGTCACCGCCTCGGTGATCGCGTGTTCCAAAGTGGCCGGTCCGGAACCGGTCCAGCCGAGGTCGACCGCGCGGGCCAGGTACAGCGGACTGCCGCCGGTGACACGCAGCAATGTGGTGGCGGCCAAGGGATCCGGGCTGGCCTGGCCATGCGCGTCGAGCAGCGCGGCCACATCGTTGACGTCGAACGGTCTGAGCGCGACCGTGGTGGCGCCCGACTGCAGTTCGCGCAGCAGGGACTCGGCCGCGTCACTGCTGACCGACGGGGTGTTGCGTCTGGTCAGGACCATGACCAGCGGCAGCCGGTCCAGTGCGGTGGCAAGGAACCGGGTCAGCAGCAGTGCGCTTTCGTCGGCGTAGTGCACGTCGTCGATCACGATCATCGTCGGGGTCCTGGCCCGTGCCTTGGTCAGCAGGTCGGCGACCGCGGCGAACCTGGCAAACCGTTCCGGGTCAACGTGATCACGCCCGGAGTCGGCGGCGAGCAACTCCGCGCCCGCCGGGCCGGCCAACGCGGGCAGCGCGGCCGGCCACGGCCACAGAGCCGGTGCGCCACCGTGTGGCCAGCACCGGCCCCAGATGACTTCGAACCCGTCACGTTCGGCCGCGGCCGAGGCCTGCTCGGCGAACCAGGTCTTGCCCACGCCCGCCTCGCCCGTGACCACGACGAGCTGACGGCGCCCGGAAGCCGCGGACTTCCTGGCATCGGCCAGGACCGCGAGTTCATGAGCACGACCGACGAACGTGGCGACCACCCGGCAAGTGTGCCGCATCGTGGTTGCAGGTTGTGACCAGGTGGACGGCTTCACGTCGATCATCCGCTGACCGGACGAAGGCCCACGGTGTGTCGGCCAGGGCAATCGCCGAAGCGTGCCGCCAGAGGGCGCAACGGGTTACCCCGCTCAGTCCAGATGCACTGCACGCAATGTGACGGTCTCTCAGATTTGGTCGTGTCCCGGTCAGCGGGACGACTTGATGCGACGCTGGCCCGCCCAGCCGATGCTCGCCAGAAGCAGACCGGCCACACCGATGCCGATGCCGATCAACGGCTGCCACTCCAGCGCCCAGCGCATCAGCTGCCAGTTGCCACCCCAGACCTGGGTGACCAGTGCCGAGCCGAAGCCCTGGATCATGCCGATGATCCCGATCACCTCGAACGCGATCATGAGTGCCATGAGGTTTTTCCTCCCCCGATTGGAATGTCCGACGGCTTCGAAGCTAGCAGCGGACATCGCCGGAAAGTCCTTTGTGGTACGAAGGGATGACCCGAAGTCGTCCCCTGGCTGACTTCAGGGACGACCTAAGGGTCCTCCCTGAGGCGAGCGCGTGCGGATCGGTGGTCGGATGGTGATCGTGATTCGAAACTCTGGGGAGCCGACCACATGTCCCGTCTGAGACTCGCCGCCGCTGTGTCCACAGTGTCCATAGCGGCCGGTGTGACTGCCTTGCTCGTCGTGCCCAGCGCGGCCGCGAGCCCCGCCTTGACCTGGAAGGACTGTGCGAAAGACGTTCAATGCGCCACGTTGACGGTACCGCTGGACTGGCGGCGCGGCGGTGCGACCATCGGGATTTCGCTGGCCCGCCGCGCGGCGACCGGCAACAAGATCGGCACGATCGTCTATCTGCCTGGCGGGCCAGGGGATTCCGGCGTCCAGCAGCTGAAAGCGGGACCCAAGGTCAGTCCCGAGGTGGCCGAGCGGTTCGACGTGATCAGCCTGGATCCCCGCGGGGTCAACGAAAGCAGCCCGATCCGGTGTGACCCGGCTGTGATCGGCGGGATCCCGGACGTCAATCCCGACACGGGTGCGAAGTACGCGGATATCATGGCGTACAGCAGGAAACTCGCCGACAGCTGTCAGGCCAGGACCGGGGACACGATCAACCACATCGACAGCGCCGACGTGGCCCGGGATGTCGACGCGCTGCGGGCAGCGTTGGGGGAGCGGCAGATCAGCGTCTACAGCCGGTCCTACGGAACGTTGGCGGCACAGATGTACGCCGAACTGTTCCCCGGCCGGGTCCGCGCGATGGTGCTGGACAGCGTCTTCGATCATTCCCTGGACACCAGGGAATTCCTGGCCAGTGCGGTCCGGGCGGCCGAGGATTCGTTCAACGCGTTCGCCAAGTGGTGTGCGGGCAGTGAGAATTGCGTGCTGCGCGGCCAGGATGTGAGCGCGTTGTTCGACGATCTCTATCGCCGGGCTGAGCGCGGGGAACTGACAGAGCCGAGTGATCCGGCCCGCAAGATCAGCGCCACCGAGTTGTCCTGGACCACCATGCGGCGCGGTTTCTACAACCCGTCCTGGAAAGAACTCTCCGTCCGGCTGGCGGAACTCGCCGGGCAGCGTCCGCCGACGCCGGCGCAGCAGATGCCGCAGACGGATTTCTTTCCCAGTGCGGTGTTGTGCGCGGACAACCGGTTCAGGTTCCGTTCCGAGCAGGAATGGACCCGGACGTGGGACGAGCTGAAGCGGATAGCGCCGGTGATGCGGACGCATATGGCGTGGCAGGGCGTCTCGTTCTGCGCGGGCTGGCCGCTGCCGACGACCAATCCGCAGCATCGGCCGGGAATCAAGGCACCGGTGCTGATTCTCAGTTCCCGGCACGACCCGGCGACACCTCTGGAATGGGCGGCCGATGTGCACCGGATGATCCCGGGAAGTGCCCTGGTGACGTACGAAGGCTCAGGTCACGGCGTGTTCCTGCGCAACGACTGCACCAAAGCGGCGACCAGCCGGTATTTCCTCGATCGGGTGCTACCGGCGCCGGGCACGAGCTGCCCGGGTTCCGACCCAGCCTAGAAGGATCAACGCGCCCAGCGCGATGACGACGACGAGTGGCCCGATCGTGTCGACCCATCCGGCGACGGCAGTCTGCACTTCGCCGAAACCGTCCACGATCGGGTCCTCGGCATTTCCGTCCGCATGGAACAACAGCAGTTCGTACACGCCGTAATAAGCGACATACAGTCCGGCAAGGACAAGGATCGCGCCGCCGATACGGTTGACATACGGCAGAATTCGCCGAATTCGGGCAGTCACGGCGGTTCCGGCCAGAGCCACGGACACTGCCAGCACGCCGACCACCAATGCCATGCCGAGCCCATAGGTCACGTATGCGGCAATACCGGTGAAGATCGATCCGGCCCGGAACGTCGCGCTTGTCACGGCCAGGAAAGGCCCGATCGTGCACGACAACGAGACGATCGCGTATCCGAGGCCGTAGGTGAACATCGAACCCAGCCGCGCGGTCGGCGCGCCTTTCCCGATTCTCGGCAGCGTGATCTCGTGACCGGCCAGCATGAGACCGCCCAGGACGGCCATGCCCAGCCCGATCACCACGGTCACCGCGGGCATGTACTGCATCACCGAACTGCCCAGTGGCGTGATGACCAGGCCGAACGCGCCGAACACGACCACGAAGCCAAGCGCCATCAACAGTGTCGCGCCCAACGCCCGCAGGACCGCGGCCATGGTCGTACGTTGCTCGCCTGTCACCACCAGCGCGAGGTACGCGGGCAGCATGGCGAAGCCACACGGATTGACCGCCGCGAGCATGCCCGCGCCCAGTGCCAGCCCCAGGATGTCCATCTAACCTGCCGTCAGCTGGCTGACCTTCTCGTTGAGCCCTTGCTCGGTCAGCTGCTGTTTGACGATCTCGATGCTGCCATTGGGATAGATGAACGCGTACGCCGGCTGCTGGGTGATCCCGAACCGGGTCCACACCGCCGCGTCCAGGTCGGCCAGGTGCTGGAAGCCGCTGACCTCGTTCTCGGCCACGAACTTCTTCATCGCGGGCAGCTGGTCCTGGGCGCCCACCCCCACGAACGTGATCTTTCCGGCGTTCTGCTTGGCCAGCGCGCCCAGGTGCGGCGCCTCGCCCTGGCATCGCGGGCACCACGGCGCCCAGAACCAGAGCACGCCTGCCTTGCCGGCCATACTCGCACCGGAGAACTCCTGGTCGTCCAGGGTTTTCGCGGTGAACCGGAGCTTCTCGGGAGCCTTGCTGCTGCCCTGCGCGGCCGAGCCAGGCGCCGGCGCGGGCGGCGAGCCTGACGGAGTCCCCGAAGGAGTCCCCGGAGGAGTCACAGTGCCGCATGCGGTGAGCACCGAGGTCAGCAGGACGACCACAAACAGAGTTCTCACCGGACCCATCCTGCTCCATCGGCCGGTCGCCGGTCGACCAGATGAGTCCCGGACATAGGGTGATGGGCATGCCGAAGGGCCCGAAAGTGCGTGGTGGCCGCTGCCAGGTCCGATTCGGTACGGCCGAGCTCATCCGTGATCTCGACCGGCCGAACGGCTGGCTGCTCAGCGTGGACGGGGTCGCCCAGTCCTATGTCGACCTGGACGATCCGAAGCACCTGGAGTTCGACTACGTCCGGCGGATCGCCGACGTGATCGACTGCCTGCCCGACGGGCCGTTCCAGACGCTGCACGTCGGCGGCGGCGCGTGCACGTTGCCGCGCTACCTGGCCGCGACCCGCCCAGGCTCCAGCCAGCTCGTGTTCGATCCCGACGGTGAGCTTGTCGAATTCGTCCGCGAACGGCTTGATCTGCGCAGCGTGCCGCGGTTACGTGTGCGCGTGTCCGATGGCCGGGACGGCGTGGCCACCAGGCGGGACGACTCCGCCGACCTGCTGGTACTCGACGCGTTCGTGTCGGCCGCGATGCCCAGCCGGTTGATGACGGTCGAGTTTCTCCGTGACGTCGCCCGTGTTCTGCGCTCGACCGGGACGTTCCTGGCCAACATCTCCGACGGTCCGGGCCTGGCGTTCGTCAAACGTGTGGTCGCGACCGTGGCGGACGTGTTCGACGACGTTCTCCTGCTGGCCGATCCCGCGGTGTTGCGCGGGCGCCGGTTCGGCAACCTGGTGATCGCCGCGTCGGACACACCACTGCCGGTGCAGGACGTGACCCGTAGGGCGGCTTCGGCCGCGTTCCCGGCCCGGCTTGTCATCGGTGACAAGGTCCACGAGTTCCGTCAGGGTGCCAAACCGATCACCGACGCAGCGGTGATCACCACGCCGACGCCGTCGAAGAACGCCTTTACCTAGGGCGTTCCTCCTAAGGGCTCAGGGGGTCGAAGTACATCCCCTGTGGTACGCGTACGCCCAGGTCAGAGCCTGAAGTGTCCACTCCGGGCCGATGATCTTCGACGGCGTTGCCGACACGATTGCCGGTATGAAGCGAAGGGGATTTCTGACGCTGGCGGCATTCGCGGGGCTGGCTCTGGCCGGGTGCGGGGGCAACGCGGGGTCGATGACGTTCGGCAACCGGCTACGAATACCGGAGCTGCTCGATCCGGCCGTGGGACCGGACGGCGTGAAGCGATTCGATCTGGCACTGCAGGCCGGGCAAACCGAGTTCATGGCCGGCAAGCCGGTGCCGACGTGGGGCGTGAACGGCAGCTATCTCGGGCCGACACTACGGGTCAGGCGCGGCGACCAGGTCGCCATGGCGGTGTTCAACCGGCTCAGTGAGGCAAGCACGTTGCACTGGCACGGAATGCGGCTGCCGGCCGCGATGGATGGCGGGCCGCACCAGATGATCGCGCCCGGCGCCATCTGGCGTCCACAGTGGAAGGTCGACCAGCCGGTCGGGACCACTTGGTACCACCCGCATCCGCATGAGAAGACCGCTCTGCACGTGTACCGGGGACTGGCCGGGATGATCCAGATCGAGGACGGCCCGACCGGCCTGCCGGACCGGTACGGGGTGGACGACATCCCGATCATCCTGCAGGACAAGCTGATCGACTCGGACGGCACCGTCAGCGAGCACTTCGGCGGCACGTTCGGCATGCTGGGCGAGCAGATCGTGGTCAACGGAACATACGACCCGTTCCTGGAGGTCACCTCCACCCGGGTACGGCTGCGGATCCTCAACGGGTCGAACGCCCGCAAGTACAACCTCGTCTTCGCCGACCAGCGGAAGTATTCGGTGGTCGCGAACGACGGGGGCCTGTTGCCCCAGCCGGTGCTGACCGATCAGGTGTCGATCACCCCGGGGGAGCGGATCGAGATCGTCGTGGAGTTCCAGCCAGGCGAAAGCGTGGTGCTGCGCAGTGCCAGCGGATCCGACGACATCGACGACGGCGACTTCGACCTGCTCAAGATCGTCGCGGCGGCCCGGCTCGACTCATCGGCCGCGGTGCCGGACCGGTTGCCCGCCCGGCCGCCGATCGAGGCGGTGGCCGGTGCTCGGGTGCGCAAGTTCACGCTGAGCGGCGCGTCGAAGATCAACGGCCGGGAGATGGACATGACCCGGATCGACGAGGTGATCCCGGCCGGTGCCCGGGAGGTCTGGGAGATCGAGAACATCGTCTACGCGCACAACCTGCACATCCACGAGGTCGCCTTCCGGGTGCTGGACATCGACGGCCAAGCGCCGCCCGCCTGGATGCAGGGCCCGAAGGACACGGTATTCGTGCCAGGCAAGACAACAGTCAGGCTGGCGGTCGAGTTCGGCACGCACACCGACCCGGTGACGCCGTACATGTACCACTGTCACATCCTGCGGCACGAGGACAAAGGGATGATGGGGCAGTTCGTGATCGTCCCACCGGGAACCGAAGGCTCGGTCAGCCGGACGATCTCGATGGCGGGGCACGGGCATCACTGACGATGTGTGCGTTAGCGAAGGCTGGGTACTCAGAGTGAAGGACCAAACCGAAGGGAGAGGTTCCGATGCGAGTACGTCGGCTGACGACTGTCATTGCGTGTGTCCCGTTGGGACTGGCACTGGGTGTCGGCACCGCAGTCGCCGCGACAGCTCCATGCGGCAACGCCGCGAAGGCCTGCCTGGACCTGTCGGCCAACCAGGCATGGTTGATGGACAACGGTGCGGTCACATATGGCCCGGTCCCGGTCACGCATGGGAAGGCCGGCTACGAGACACCACCTGGAACGTTCAAGGTGACCTGGAAGGACATCGACCACAAGAGCAGTGAGTTCGGCAACGCGCCGATGCCGTACTCGGTGTTCTTCAACGGCGGCATCGCGTTCCACCAGGGCAGCCTGAAGCAGAAGTCCCACGGCTGCGTGCATCTGGCCAAGTCCGCGGCCCAGAAGTTCTACGGGAACCTGCGTCCCGGTGATGTGGTCCAGGTTGTCCGGTAACGGAATCCGGTCACTCTCGCGATAGGGATCGTCGCTTGGTGTGCGTTTCACAGGGTCTGATGTGGAATGCGTCAACCGGGTGCCTACACTGCGATCTGACTTAGGCTTGGCTTTCCTAATGAGGATCTTGTGGTGAGGTGGCGGTGATCGGACGGCGGCGCGTGCTGGTGCTGGTGGGCGCCTGTGTGCTGGCGATTCTGGCGGTCATTGCCAGCCTTGCCGTCGGCAACCTTGACATACCGCTGCGGGACGTCTGGACTGCGCTGTTCAGTCCGGACGATTCCGCACACACGTTGATTGTCCGTACGCAGCGCGTGCCGCGAACGGTGCTGGGTGTGGTCGCTGGGGCCGCGCTTGCCGTCGCGGGCGTGCTGATGCAGAGCCTGACCCGTAACCCGCTCGCCGACCCGCGGATCATGGGCGTGAGTTCGGGGGCGTCGCTCGGCGTGGTCATTGCGATCACCCTGTTCGGCATCGAGACGCTGCCTGGTTATGTCTGGTTCGGGATTGTCGGCGCGCTCGCGAGCGGCACGCTTGTGTACTCGTTGGCTGCGCGCACACGCAGCGGCTCGAGCCCGGTGACGCTGGCGCTTGTCGGTGCTGCGCTCAACGCATCGTTCGGCGCGGTTGTCATCGCGATCCTGACTGTGGATGCGCAGACGTTCGATCAGTACCGGTTCTGGGTGATCGGTTCCCTGACAGGGCGACCGGCCGAGGTGACGTTCTCCGTCCTGCCGTTCATCGTGGCCGGGTTGGTGCTGGCCGCCGTCTGCGCGCGAGGGCTCGACGCGTTGGCGCTCGGTGATGACGTCGCCGTCGGATTGGGCAGCCGCGTTGGCTTTACGCGCGTGACCGCTGCGGCCTCGTCGGTGCTGCTGACTGGTGCGGCCGTCGCGGCAACCGGGCCGATCGGGTTCGTCGGCCTCGCAGTGCCGCACTTCGCTCGCGCGCTCGTCGGTAGCGACCACCGATGGCTGCTCGCGGTCAGCCTGCCGCTGGGCACGGCGTTCCTGCTGGGTTCGGACGTGATCGGCCGGGTGATCCTGCTGCCGGACGAGATCCGAGCCGGTGTGATCACCGCGGTGCTGGGCGCGCCGATCCTGCTGATGCTGGTGCGTCGTCCGCGGCTGGTGACGGCGTGACGCGTCTCGTTCTGCGGCCTGTTCCGGCCGTGTCGTTCACCCTGCATCGCCGTGGCATCGTCGCGGGCGTCGGGTTGCTCATCGCGCTTGTGCTGGCGGTGCTCGCGTCACTGAGCATCGGGTCCACATTCGTCGAGCCGGGTGACGTGGTCAGGGCCATCTTCGACATTCCGACCTGGGCCGAGAAGACCATCGAGTTGCGTACGCCACGGATCGTGCTCGCGATCGTCGTCGGCGCGGCTCTTGGGCTTGCCGGTGCGTTGCTGCAAGGTGTCAGCCGTAACCCGCTGGCCAGCCCGGACGTGATTGGTGTGTCCCAAGGCGCGGGCCTGGCTGCGAGCCTCGTCATTGTCGCCGGGGCACCGATCGCCGTGCTGCCGCCGGCGGCATTGGCTGGTGGCCTGGGCGCAGCAGCGATCGTGCTGTTGTTCGGATCTGGGCGTGGGAACCGTTTTGTGCTTGCCGGGATCGCGGTCGCGGTGGCGCTACGGGCGTTGACCGAGCTCGTCATCGTGGGGGCGGCGCCGATCGACGGGCAGCGCGCGCAGATCTGGATCATCGGCACGCTCGCCGGTTGGGGTTACGACGAAGCGCTCGTTGTCGCTGTGGTCATCGCGGTGCTGACTCCCGTGCTCTTCTGGGCAGGTCGCGCGCTCGACACGTCGGCTTTGTCAGATGACGTGGCGCGTGCGATCGGAGTCCGGGTTGGCGCACGGCGAGTTGTCATGGCCATATCCGGCGTATTGCTCGCGGCGTTTGCCACGGCACAGGTGGGTGCCGTGGACTTCGTCGCATTGGCAGCGCCACAAATCGCGCGTCGGTTGGCACGCGCCGAACGTCCGCCTCTGTTCTGCGCGGCCGTGACCGGAGCCCTGCTCACGGTCATCGCCGATACCGCGGCCCGAACGATGTTCGCGCCGACTCAACTCCCGGTGGGTGTCCTGACAGCCGCTTTGGGCGGCCCTTACCTGATCTGGTTGCTAGTGCGCCGCAAGCGCTGATCGAAAGGAAAACCATGCGGAAGATCGCGACGCTGGTCGCTGCCGCGCTCGTGCTGAGCGCGTGCGGGACTGGCACCACCCCGCCTGGCGGAGGCGCCGCGCCCGCTTCCGGCCAGACGCGGACCATCAAGCACGCCATGGGCGAGACCCAGGTCCCGGTTACCCTTCAGCGCGTTGTCGTGCTGGACACCGACAAGCTGGACACGATGTTCACGCTCGGCCTCACCCCGGCCGGTGCCGCCCAGGCGTCGCAGAACACCAAGATCCCCACCTATCTCGGGCCGGGTTTCGCCGGTGTGAAAGCGGTCGGCACCACGCAGGAGCCTGACCTCGACGCGATCCGCGCACTGCAGCCGGACCTGATCCTCGGTTCGAAGTTCCGCCAGGAGAAGTTCTACAACGAGCTCACCACGATCGCGCCGACTGTGTTCACCGAGCTGGTCGGCGTGACCTGGAAGGAGAACTTCCTGCTGGACGCCGACGCTCTGGGCAAGAAGGCGGAAGCCCAGGCCGCGCTGGACAAGTACAAGCAGCGCGCCGCGGACCTCAAGCGCACCAGCCAGAAGGTGTCGATCGTGCGGTTCATGCCCGACGAGATCCGGGTGTACGGCCCGGAGTCGTTCTCCGGCATCGTGCTCGGCGACGCGGGCGTGCCACGGCCCGAACGCCAGCAGCTCGCCGACAAGAAGGACAAGCGCTTCGACAAGGTCAGCCCGGAACGTGTCCAGGAAGTCGACGGCGACGTGATCTTCGTGTCCGCCTACGGCGAGAAGGCCGCCCAGCGCCAGGCCGAGATCACCGCTGGTCCACTGTGGACGAAGTTGTCCGCGGTCGCGGCCGGCCGGTCCTATGTGGTCGACGACGAGGTCTGGATGCTCGGTATCGGCGTCACCGCCGCCGGCAAGATCCTCGACGACCTGACCAAGCACCTCACCGCGTGAGACTCAGTCAGGGGTGCCCCTTCCCGGCACCCCTGACTGGGTTTGCCCTCGTCAGAAGGCGGCTTCGGAGACCACGACGCTCGTGTCGACGGTCTTCAAGGTGCCCGCGTAGTTACGTTGCACGCGGGCAGCCTCTGACGCGTTCGGCGTCCGGCTCTTGCAGTCCACGCCCCCGGTCGACCCGGACATCAGCGAGGAGCACGGTCCCGGCTTGATATCGGGCAGGCCCAGGCTGTGGCCCATTTCGTGGGCGGCGATCCGGATCACGTCGTACCCGTCGTCCACCGCTTCGCGGCCCATCCAGACGGTGACCTGCTGCCCCGGACGGACCGGGCCGAGATTCGCCCGCGGCCAGCCGGGGTCGGCCACGAACCGGATGTTGGCCCGCTGGCCAGAGGTCGCCTTCTTGATCTGGACGTTGGACACCGCGGCGTTCCAGATCCCCACCGCGGCGGATATCTGGCTGCTGTACTGCGTGGACTGGCTGTCGTCGTAGGTGAGACTTGTCGCCAGTATTTCGGCCGCGGCGGCGGATGGCGCCGATACGACCGTGGTGACCGGCAGCACCAGGGCGGTGGCTGCGAGGGCACCGGCGAATGTGCGTCGAAGCACGGTTCACTCCTTGGGTGCAGGGTTCGGAGGAGCCTCTTACTTCAGGCGCCCGGTACGGCCTTGGGTTGTCCGCGCGGACGCCATAGCTCGATGTTATGGCGGCGTTTCGGTCCGCAAAACCCGCCGTTCGTCCTTACCTGGGTCAGCCGTTCAGAACGGCGTTCGCCCGCAGCGCGGCCTGGGTACGGCTGGGCACACCCAGCTTGGCCAGGACATTTCCGACATGCACCTTCACGGTGCGTTCGGCAAGGCCGAGTTCGGTGGCGATGTCGCGATTGGACAGTCCGATGCCCAGCATTGCCAGGACATCGCGCTCACGGGGCGTGAGATCGGGGCGTTCGGGGGCGCAGAGGGCGTCGGCGGCGGCCGGGCTGACGACGGTCATTCCGTCGTGGACGCCGCGTACGGCTGCGGCAAGCTCAGTTCCGGTGGAATCTTTGAGCACGAACCCTGACGCGCCTTCGGTCAACGCCTGCCTGATCTCGCGGCTACGGCCGATCGTGGTCAGCATGAGCACACGCGGGCCGTCTCCGGGCAGCTGCCGCAGGGTCTCGATACCGCTCATATCGGGCATGTAGAGGTCCAGCAGGATCACGTCGACGGACGCGTCCCACGCGGCGAGCAGCTCGGCGCCGGTGGCGTACTGGCCGACGACGTCGATGTCAGGCTGGGTGGCGAGGATCAGCGCCAGGCCTTCCCGGACCAACGCCTGGTCGTCGACCACCACAACGCGTACCACGGCGTCACTCTAGTTTCCGCTGTAGCTGCGCAGGAACGCCCGGACACCCGAGACGACGACCTCGGCGATCTCGTCCGGGGAAAGGGAAATGGCGCCGTAGAACGTCTGATGGTTCACGGCGGTGATGGTCAGCAGGGTCAGATGGGTGGCGGCCCGCTCGGCGTCGTCGATCTCCAGCAGGCCGCGGTCGGCGATCTGACGCAGATAGGGCGCGAGCCGCAGGTGTGCGGTCTGCGGGCCGGCGTCGATCCACGCCTTGAGGATCTGCGGCGGGATGTGGCCGGCCTCTGCCTCGATGGTCCGCACCAACGCGAAGTGATCGGGGAAGGTGGTGACCGCGGCGATGCGTTCCATCGAGAAGTCGATCAGGTCCTGCTCCAGGTCGACGATCTTGCGCAGGTGCCGGTCCATGATGTGCGCGATGGTGGCGGTGACCTCGTTCGCGCCTTCCAGCGCGACGGTCAGGAACAGCTGCTCCTTGTCGGCGAAGTGGTTGTAGATGGTCCGTTTGGACACGCCGGCCTCGGCGGCGATCATGTCGATACTCGCGCGGCTGTAGCCCTCGCGGCCGAACACCTTGCGCGCGGCCTCGGTGATCGCCCGGCGCTTCTCAGGCCTGCCCTCATGTCCCTGGCGCTCGGCCATCCACATCCCTTCGGCGGAACCTGCTCGGTCGGAGTCTACGGCCGCAGAGTGAAGTAAACCACTCAGTGCATTTTATGCACTAGTCGGTGTACTTTGGGGGTATGGCCACTCCGATCTCACGTGACAGCCGTGTTCCCGTTCTTGGGCTGGTGCTGCTGGCCACGCCTACCTCGCTTAGTGCGAACACCACCACGACGGTTATCCCTGGACTGGCGCGCGATCTGGGCATCAGTGCCGCTGAGGCGACCTGGGCGGCTACGGCGTTCGGCTGGGGTACAGTCGTTGGAGCTGTCCTTACCGCGACGCTCCTGCGGATTCGTAGCGAGCGAAGCGCCGTTCTTGTCAACGCCGTTCTTGTCCTGTTTGGAACGGTGCTGGTTGTTCTCGCGCCGCAGTTGGGCGTTCTGCTTGGTGGGCGCGCGGCTCAAGCTATGGGTGGCAGTGGCTTGATCATTGTGGCGATCAGCGTCGCGGGTACCACGCGGCGAACCGGCGCCATCACCGCCGGGGTTGGCTTGGTCGGCGCGTTCGGCCCGTTGGCTGGAGCGGCTCTGTCTGGGGTTTCCTGGCGGTTGCCGTTGAGCCTGTCGCTGATCGCCCTGCTCGCCGTGCCTGTCATCCTCAGTCGTGTGTCTGCGGACCGTGGTTCCGGCGCGCAACATGTGGACGTCATAGGCATCGGTCTGGTGGCAGGTTTGGTCAGTGCGCTGGTCTTCATCCCTCGATTTCCGGTTCCCGCACTGGTGGCCGCCGCCGTGGCAGTCGTGCTCCTCGGTCTGCACATCCGCAGGCATCCGGACGGATTCGTCCCGCGGGCCGTGTTGCGATCACGGGTGTTCCTCGTGCTGACGGTGACGATATGCGCGCTGTCGACGTCCTATTTCGTCTCGCTCTACCTGGTGCCCCGGCTTCTGGAATCCGAGTGGTCGGCAAGCCGAATCGGAACGACCATCCTCATCACACTCGCTGCGGGCTCCGTGGCCTCGCTGCTGTTCACGCGATACACAACGCACCTGAGCCCGTCGGTGGTGCGGACTGTGATCACCGGGGCCGGACTGCTCGCCCCGGTTTTGCTGCTGAGTACCTCGTCGCCCAGCGTCGACGCGGCCGCGACCGCCCTCGCCGTGTTCGCGGGAACGGCCGGACTGGCCTGGTATGCAACCAAAGTCGGCAAGGAGGTGCCAGACATGCACCGCGTGACGGCGGTCAACCTGTTCACGTTGTCGTACCAGCTCGGCGGCGCCTTCGGGCCGGCGCTTGTCACCATCATGATGTGACGCCCGGATTCTCTATGGTCGTTGTCGTGAGCCGATCAATGTGGTCCGCGTGGTATGCCGACGCCGGGATGGTGGCGGTTGTCGGAGTGTTGTTCTGGGCCAGTGGCGTCTTCTCCAGCGGGCCGGACCTGGTGCTTGCAGCTGTGCAGATCCTGCCGTTGGCCGTGCGCCGGCGGGCACCGGGGACCGTGCTGGCGGTGGTCACCGTCGCGACGGTCGCCCATATCCTGCTCGGCTTTGGCATGAACATCGGGTACGTGCCGGTGCTACTCGGGATCTATGCAGCTCAAAGCGCGCCGAACGCGTACGTGCGTTCCTGGTTGTGCGCGGGGGCAGGGCTGACGATCAGCTTGGCCATGACCACGATCAAAGGACCGATCAATGGCGGTCTGCTGGTGCTTGCGATCTCAGTCGTGGCGTGGATCCTGGGTGTGGAACGGCAACGACACCTCGCTGACCGTGCGCGTGTCGCCGAGCTGGAGGCCACGCTGAAGCGTGAACGTACGGCGATGCGGCTGCACGACGCGCTGGGCCAATCCACCACAGTGATGTTGGTGCAGGCTGAGGCGTTGCGGACGGCAGGTTCGCTCCAGGCTGACGACCGGCGGCGAGTCGATGCGATTCTCGCCGCCGGACGGGAAGCGATGACACAGGTCAGACGGACCTTGCAGGAGCTGAGGTCAGACGAGTCGGACGACCACGAAGGCGACTTCCCCGCACTCGTGACCCGTCTGACGGACGCAGGGCTCGTCGTGGACGGGTCGATCGAGCTGGGACACCTGCCTCGACCGGCCCGGGTGATGGCCGAACGCGTGCTCGGCGAAGCGTTGACGAACGTCCTACGGCACGCGGGACCCGGTGTCGCGGCCACGGTGAACGTCCGGATCTCCCGCAGTGTGGTGGATATCCGTGTCCGCAATCGTTTCGTCGCGAGTGAGCGGCCCGGCACCGGGTTTGGACTGTCCAGTTTGGATAGTCAGCTGCCCGGTCGGGTGCGCTACGGCCGGAAGGGGCGCTACTGGGTGGTGTATGCGACGGTGCCGCTCACTTTCCCTGATATGTCAGCAGTTCGGACACCGTGACGAAGCGGTAGCCGTCGGCCTTGAGCCGGTCGATGATCGGAGTGACCGCGAGGCGGCTCTGTTCCCGTGCGGCGTACATGCCGTGCAGCAGGATGATCGAACCAGGCCGGACTCGCTGCACGGTGAAGTCCACGATCCGCTCGGCGCTCGCGTCCACATCCGGATAGCTGTTCGGCTCGACGTCCCACATGATCGTCTTGCGGTTGTGCTCGTCCAGGTAGTACGGCAGGGCCAGCAGTTTCTTGCCGTTGGGCGGCCGGAAGGTGATCTCGCCCTGGTAGCCGGCCCGCCGGATCAGCTCGTCGGTGCGTTCCACCTCCCCGGCCACGAAACCCGGCGTCACGAACACCATCCGCTCGTGCGAGTAGGTGTGGTTTCCCAGCTCGTGCCCGGCCTTGACCAGGTCGCGGGCCAGGTCCGGATACTCGGCCATATCCCGGCCGATCAGGTAGAAGGTGGCCGGGACCTGGGCTTTCGCCAGTGCGTCCAGCAACTGCTGGGCACCCGCGGGGTCGGGTCCGTCGTCGAATGTCAGGGCCACGACCTTCTGGGAGGTGTCCACCCGGTCGGTGAGACCGCCGAAGAACTGGAACGTCCGGGCGCTGGACAGGGCCTGCAGCCCGAAGAGGGAAGCCACCAGCACGACGAGGGCGACCAGGCTGATGATCGTCCATTTCCGGGCGCGCCGGGATGAGGGAAGAACTCGCACGCGGATCACCCTGGCCTGTGATCGCGTCCGACGGAAGCAGCGCAGGTACTAGTACCTTCGACACAGCACCGCGGTATCCGGCGGGACGCAGTCACCGACGGGCCCGCTGGCCAGCAGGAGTTCCCCGGGCAGTCCGATCTCCTGATCGCTGGTGTTCAACGCACACGTGATGTCCCCTCGGCGGAACGCCAGAATGTCGCCCGCCAGCCATTCGACAGGCCGTCCGACGAGATGCCTGCGTAGAGCGATCGCCTTGCGGTACAAGGAAAGCGTCGAGTCGTCGGCCTCGCTCTGGGCAGTCACGGTGAGTGTGGACCAGCCGGCGGGCTGAGGCAGCCAGGACCGGCCGGTGGGGGAGAAACCGAAGCTCGGGCTGTCGTCCCACGGCATCGGCACGCGTACGCCGTCGCGCCCGCCCGGGTCGCGGCCGTCGCTGATCTCCACGTCCGGCAGCCCGAGTTCCTCACCCTGATAGATCCACGCCGAGCCGGGCAATGCGAACGTGATCAGGGCTTTCGCGCGTGCCCGGGTCAGTCCGTACCGGCTGGCCACGCGTTGCAGGTCATGGCTACCCAGCAACCACGTCGGCAATGCTCCGACTTTGCCCAGCGCCGTGACCGCGTTGATCGCAGTGTCCTTCAACTCCTCCCAGGGCGCTACGACCCAGTCGAACTGGAACACCTGATGCAGTTGACCAGGCTTGACACGTTCAGCGATGCGCTCAGGCGTGCCCCAGAGCTCACCGATCGCGACGCCGTCGTACGAGTCGAGGATCTTGCGCCAGCGGTGGTGGATGGCCTCGATCTCCGGCCGGTCCCAGTGCGGGTGGATCCCCTCGCCGATCTCTGCGTAGTCCGGGTCCTTGGCCAGGCCGCCTGCCACGTCGATCCGGACTCCGGCGAACCCGCGGTCCAGCCAGAACCGCAGAGTCCGGTCGAAGTCCTCGGCGACAACCGGGCTGGCCCAGTTCAAGTCCGGCTGGTGTGGGGCGAACAGGTGCAGATACCACTGATTGTCCGGAGCCTGGGTCCACGCCGTGCCGCCGAACATGGACTGCCATGTGTTCGGCGGCTGCGGCATGAAGTGATACCGGTCGGTCAGCCCCGCCCGGAACCATGGATGCTCGACCGAGGTGTGGTTGGGCACCACGTCCGCCAGCAGCCGCAGACCCATCCGGCCCGCCTCGGCCACCAGTGTGGACACGTCTGACATCGTGCCGGACAAGGGATCCACGGCCCGGTGGTCGCTGATGTCGTAGCCGTAGTCGGCCTGCGGCGACGGATAGAACGGTGAAATCCACACCACGTCAGCGCCCAGGTCCCGCGGATGGTCGAGGCGGGCCAGCAGACCTGGGAGGTCGCCTATCCCGTCGCCGTTGGAGTCACGGTAACTGCGCAGGTAGACGTGGTAACCGACGGCCTCGCGCCACCAGGTCACCGGGGGATCAGCTCGATCAGCGACACCGACGGCATCGGCAGTGTGAAGAACAGTTCGACGTCCTCGTGCACCTCCAGGTCCGTACCGATGCGGTCAAGCTGGTCGGCCGACTGCAACTGCGTCCACTGTTGCTCTGTCGGCCAGGCGGACCCATTGCCGAGCTGGGCCCACTTGGCTGCGATGTTGGAGTGGTGTTCGTCGACGCGGTGATGACACAGCTGGTATGCGCCCGTCAGTCCGGTGAAACGCACTCGGATCATACGGTTCAGCGGCCGGTGTCCAGCCACTTTGGACTGATCGAGCGTGCCGTTCCACACCGCGAGCGTGACCCTGCCGTCAGGGTCCCGGCCGGCCCAGCTCTCGACCAGGGATCCGGCGCCGTCGCCCGACTGGTCGATCCGCACTTCCCGCTCACCCAGACGGTCCAGCATCGACAGCGCCCAGAACCGGGGTTTGGCGAGGTTGCCGACGGTACGCAGGCCGAACCCGCCGTGCAGCAACGACTCCGGACGCCCGAGTTCCTCGAAGTGATCCGAGACCACCCAGTAGGACAACGCGTCGATCCGGCCGGCCGCGGACCGCATTCCCCGCGCGAGGAAGGCCGCGGACAACACAGAGTCGTTGACCGGGTGGAAATGCCGCGGGCTGACACCCCATTCGGTCCACCACACGGGAATCCCGCCCCGGCCGTGGCGTTCCAGTTGCGGCCGGACATCCAGCGGCGGACTGCCGTAGGTGTGCGTGGACACGAAATCCACCGGTGTCGCCGGATCGATCGTGGAGAGCATCTCGTCGATCTGGCCCGCGGCAGCCGAAGCGGGGCCGCCGACCGGCAACGAGGGGTCGACATCTTTCACCGCTCGGGCCGTCACTTCGTAGAGTTGCCAGAACTCGGCGGGGGTGCCGCTCCAGAACACGTCCAGGTTGGACTCGTTCCAGACCTCGAAACCCCACTCCCTGACCTCGGCCAGGCCGTACCGGTCGACGAGATGGGTGACCAGGGCCCGGATCAAGGCCGCCCACCGGTCCCAGTCCTTCGGTGGGGAGATGATCGCCTGATAGTGGAAGACCGTTCTGGCAGGGTCCGCCGCCAGATCCCTGGGCATGAAGGACAACTCGACCACCGGCCGCAGGCCAAACTCCAGCACCAGGTCGTAGACCCGGTCGACGTCGGTGAAATCGTGCACCGGTTCGCCGTCGATCTCCCGGTACACGCCCAGGTCGTCACACAGAATCCCGTGCGCCCGAACGGATTTCACGCCGAAATGATCCTGCGCGGCGACCAGCGCGGCAGTCAGTTCCCTGCCGATCGGCCGGCCGCCTGTCGTGTCGGTGCTCAGCAGGTGTGACAGGTGTTCCGAGCCGATCATCGGCCGCCAAGGTCGCATGAGCTCGCCGATGTCGGCATCCGCGTGCACGGTCATCTCGATCTCGCCCGGCCCGTTTTCGGCTGCCGTGGCGGAAACCGGCTCGGAGCGCGGCCCGATCGCGTCGACCGCAACGAGTGTGGCGACCGCGTACCAGTATTCCGTTCCCGGTACTCCGGTTGTGTCGCAGTAAGGCGGATGCGGTACGGCAAGAACGTCGAGCCCTTGGTGATCGACCGGATCGAACGGGCCGCCAGGCCGGTCGGCGCGGTAGACTTGGTATCCGCACGCGCCGTCAACCGGATCCCAGTCGATGGTCACCTGGGCCCGCCCGCCGGCGGCCGTCACATTCGCCGGCGGGCGCAGGGGTTTCAGGTCGAGATGACTTGCTGTCACTGCTGTTGCCTTCCGATGGCGAACTCCTCGATGGCCAGCAACGGCCGGATGGTGCGTTCGATCTCGCCCCGGCTGAAGGCGGTCCGGATCACCTCACCGGCCAGGTCGTTGCCGATCGCGCCGAGCACCATCGCCTGGTCCAGTGACAGGTACCGGTCGGCCACCTTGCCGCTGCGCACGGCCACCGAGTCCTTGAAGCCGCCTGGGCCGTACACAGCGAAGTCCCGCTTCAGCTTCGCGAGGTTCGACAGTGCCGCTTGTTCGGCATAGGGGAGTGCGAGGAACACGGCGTGCGGGGTGACCACGCCGTCGCCCCACTTCGTTGGCGCGGGACCGGGCGGGCGGCAGTCGCCGAAGCCGTAGTCCACCTTCGTGCCTTCGATGTCCGACGGATATCCGTTGGGGTCCATGCCGAGCGGCGGCGCGCCATACGCGTTGTAGCCGCCGAAGGGATTGCTGGCGGGGGAGAAGCCCCAGTAGCCGTACTTCGCTTCTGTCAAGCCATGTTCGATCTGGCCTTGTACGTACGGCCCGTGGTTGCGTCCCCAACTCCTAGGCGCCCAACGCTCTTCCGGGACGAACAACGCAGGCATCAGGGCCTCGAACATGTCGCCGCCCCACGTCGGCACGAACTGCTTGCCGCGGTAGGAGTAAACGCCTTCGAACACCGGAACACCAAGGTACGTGCGCCGCACGCCGGTCGGCTTCTGCTTGAGCCAGGCCCAGTCACATGTATCCGGGAACGTCCGGTAGGTGCCGAAGTAGTGCTCGCGGGGAATCTGGCCCAGCGCGATGCCGATGTAACTCGCTATTCTGGGTTCTGTATTCAGAATGTCATAGTGGTTGCAGGTGTAGTAGACGTCCTTGTCGGCCACCGAGCAGCCCGGTGGTTTCTCCGGCCAGAACCCGCCACGCAACTGACCGGCCGGGAAGTCCTCGCCGCGCGATTTGGGGTCGTAGTAGAAGCCGAAATTCATACCGTACAGCAGCTTCTCGGCCTTGCTGCGGGCCGGCGGCTCGGACGTCCGCACGACCATCAGCGCCGCGGCCAGCCATCCGTTGTCCACACTGGACAGGAACGGGTACACCGGACTGCCGTCCTCCGGCCAGATCCGCAGGACCTCGCCGGTGGCCGGGTCGTACCAGTTGAAGAACATGCCAGTGGCAGTGTGCCGGGGCAGCCGGGCCAGGGTGTCCAAGGTGGACCCGATCCGGGTGCTCGCCTCCCGCCGGCCGATGATGCCCAGCTCACGGGCGACGACCGTACTCCACAGGTAGCCGCCGATGTTCGTGGGTGAGGTGTACTTGCTGCGGCTGGCCGGTGCCAGGTCACCGCCGATGTTGTCGGCGGGAAGCCCGGTGCCCGGGTCCACCATCGCGGTGAACGAACGCCAGGTGTCCACGGCATAACTGTGTAACACACCGTGATACGGGGCCGGGCGATCTGAGGCCAGGGCGGCTGTCGGCGTGAAGAACAACGCGACAGCTGCGAGCAATGCCACGATTCTCATGCTGTCATCCCGTCATTTGAAGCCCGTTGTGGCGATTCCTTGCGTGAAGTGCTTCTGCAGTGCGACGAACAGCACCAGGACCGGTACGACGACCACGACCGCGCCCGCCAGCAGCAGCCCGTATTCGATGCTGTTCTGGCCGACGGAGTACAGCGCCAGCGCGACCGGCATGGTGTACATGTCCTCGGTCTGCGCGACCACCAACGGCCACAGGAAGTTGTTCCAGGAACTCAGGAAAGTGATGATGCCGAGCGTGGCCAGGGCCGGACCGCACAACGGCAGCACGATCCCGGCGAAGATCCTCGGCTCGCCCGCGCCGTCGACCCGGGCCGCGTCGATCAGCTCGTCCGGCAGGTCGCCGATGAACTGCCGCATCAGGAACACACCGACCGGCTGGACCAGGAACGGCAGGATCAGCCCCGCGTAGCTGTTGGCCATCCCGGCATTGCTGACCAGGATGAAAAGCGGCACGAAGGTGACCATGCCCGGCACCATCAGCATGCCCATCACCAGGCCGAACAGCAGCCGACGGCCGCTGAAGGAGATCTTGGTCAGGACGTAGCCGAGCATCGAGCAGAACACCAGGTTGCCCAACGTCACCGCGACCGCCACCAGGACCGAGTTCGTCAGGTATGTCGTCAGGTCAAGACGTCGGAACAGTTCGGCGTAGTGCTCGCCGGTGTAGCTCTCCGGCAGCCAGGTCGGTGGCGAGCTGTTGATCTCGCGGTCCGGTTTGACCGAGCTGACCAGCATCCACAGGAACGGCGAGACCACGGCGACCAGCCCGATCGTCAGGATCAGGTAGACCCACCAGTGGCCCTTGCGGGACCTCAGTCGAGTGGCCATGGCGTCACGTCTTGGGCCGCAGCAGCCGGAACTGCAGCACGGTCAGTGCGACGATCACTGAGAACAGCACGTAACTCATCGCCGCGGCGTATCCGTAGTTGCCGAAACCGAACTGGTTGTAGATGTAGTAGGACACCGTGAGTGTGCGATCCAGTGGCGTGCCCTGGGTCATCACGAACGGCTCCTCGAACACCTGCAGGTATCCGATCCCGGTGATCACCGCGGCGAACAGCATGGTGGGCCGCAGCATGGGCAACGTGATGCTGCGTAGCCGTTGCCACGGCCCGGCTCCGTCGATCTCCGCCGCTTCGTACAGCGAGCGCGGAATGCCCTGCAGCCCGGCCAGGAAGATGACCATCAGCGTGCCCATACCGCGCCACGCGGCCATCACGATCAGGCTGGGCAGTGCCAGATTCTCGTCGGCCAGCCAATGCGGACCGTTGATGCCCACCAGCCTCAGCAGGCCGTTGACCATCCCGCTGTCCGGATGCAGCAGGAACCGCCACACCACCGCGATGGCCACGATGCTTGTGACGACCGGCAGGTAGTAGCCCACCCGGAACACCGTCCGGAATCGTGTGATCCCGCGATCGATGCCCAGCGCGACCGCCAGGGCGAGCACGATCGTCAACGGGACTCCGATCACCACGAACTGGATGGTGTTCCACGCCGCCTGGATGAACCGTGAGTCGGTGAACAGCTGCGCGTAGTTGTCCAGCCCGATGAAGCCCACGCTCAACGGTGTGCGCAGGTCGGTGCTGCGGATGTCGGTGAGGCTCATGCCCAGCGAGGCCAGTACCGGCCCGGCCATGAAGACCAGGAACAGCACCGCGAAGGGCAGTGCGAACGTCCAGCCGACCACGGTCCGGTGAGTGGCCCGGGAGACCATGCTCAGTTCCCGGTGCCGATCGAGGTCGCGGTGGCCTGCATGGTTTTCAGCACGTCGGCGGCGGGGCTGCCCTTGGCCGCCTGTTCGAGCCCGCCGTCGATGGCGGCGGCCACCTGTTCCCACGTCGGGATGGCGGGCGGTGCCTTGGCGACCTTCAACTGCCGGGCGAAGACCTGCAGCTTCTCATCGCCGGACAGTTTCGGGTCCTGCCAGGCGGCCTGTACCGCGGGCGGATCGGCCTGGATGGCGAACCACTCCGCCTGCACCTGCGGCCGGCTCAGGTACTGGACGAACTTCCAGGCACCGTCGGCGTTCTTGGCGCCCTTGAACACCACAAGGTTGCCGCCACCGGCGAAACCGGCCGCCGAGTCGCCCTTGGGCAGTTCGACCACATCGTACTTGGACTCGAACTCGGCGCCGCCCTGCTTGGTCAGCAACGAGCGGTGATACGAGCCGGAGATGAACGAGCCGATCTTGCCGCTGACGAAGTCCGCTTCGATCTGGCCGGGCAGGGCCCGGTCGTTGGCCGACAGCCCCGCCTTGTGGAACGACGTGTAGTACTCCAGCGCCCGGCGCATCTGCGGAGTGTCCAATGTGAACTTCCCGGTATCGTCGACCAGGTTGCCACCCGCCTGCCAGCCGAACGGCATGAACGTCTGCCAGCCGCCGGTACCGACCGCCTGCAGGTAGATCCCGTGCTGCGCACCGCCTTTCTCCTGCAGTGCCTGGGTGAAGGACTTCAGTTCGTCCCAGGTCGTGGGTGGTTTGACGTTGGCCCTCTCGGCCATGTCCTTGCGGTAGAAGAAGGCACGCGTGTCGGCGTACCAGGGCACGCCGTAGGACTTGCCGCCGATCTCGGTGGTGGACCACAGCCCTGGGAAGAAAGCATTGCGGTCGAAGGCGGACGGTGTGGTCCGCAGTGCGCCCGTCTTGGCGAACTCGCCCATCCAGGTAGTGCCGATCAGGCTGATGTCCGGGGTCTGACCGGCCGCGATGGCGTTGGCGATCTTGTTGTGCGCGCCGTCCCACGGCACCGGCGTGACCTTGACCTTGGCTTCGGGATTCTCCCGTTCGAACCCGGCGGCGAGCTTGCCGAGGTTCTCGCCTTCGCCGCCCATCGCCCACACGGTGATCTCGCCGGTCGCCTTGCCCTGGCTGATCTCGCCGGCCTGCTCGGGCGGTGCGCCGCTTTGCGGCTCACGGCCGCAGGCGGCGGTGGCTAACAACGCAGCGGTCAGAACTATCAGGTGGAATCGGCACCTCACTGTGCTCCTCCTTAAGAATGCCCCCCACAGCTGTTTCGAATCAGCACTTCGGTCGGCAGCACGCGGTGAATCAGCTCGGTCCGGGCACCGCTGATCCGTTCGTCCAGCGCGGCGGCTGCCTGCGCGCCGAGCTCACGCATCGGCTGGCGCACGGTTGTCAGCGCGGGTCTCGCGTACCGCGCGGCCATGATGTCGTCCCATCCGGTGATGGCGACCTGGACGTCCAGCTCCTCGGCGGCGAGCATCGCGCCGAGCGCGACCTCGTCGTTGAAACACACCAACGCGTCCGGGCGGTTGGAACCTCGCAGCAACTCGCTCGCGGTGTCGTGACCCGCCTGTTCGTCGGCGCCGCAGACTGCGATGTTCCGTCGTCTTTTGGCCTCCCGCAACGCTTTCGACACGCCCGCCCAGCGTCCGGCCGCGTCCGCGGAACCGTTCGGGTCGCCGAGGTAGACCACGCGGCGATGACCGTGGTCGAGCAGATGCCGGGTGAGCTGGTAGGCGCTCTGCTCGTTCTCAGTGTTGATCACGTCGGCACCCTGCACCGCCGGCCTGCCGAGCAGCACCACCGGAATACCGGTGGCCACGACCTCGCCGATCACGTCGTCGGGCACGGTCCGGCCGAACAACACCATCCCGTCCACGCGATCGGCCAACGACAATACGGCCTGCGCCGCGTCCACGCGGTCTCTTGTGGACAGGATCAGCACGGACCGGCCGCGTTCGGCGGCCACTTCCTCGTAGCCGAGCACCACCTCGGTGTAGAACGGCCCGGACAGGTCCGGGAAGACGATCCCGTTGGCGGCGTGCTTGCGTTCGGCCAGCGCGACGCCAAGCCGGCTGGGTCGGAACCTCAGCTCGGCCACGGCTTTGCGGACGCGCTGTTCGGTGGCGGGCGCGACCGGCTGCGTCCCGCGCAGTACCCGGGACACGGTGGCGGGCGAGACCTTCGCCCGCTCGGCGACGTGATAGATGGTCACGCCCGGCCCGGTTTCCTCGGTGATCGGCTTGGAAACCGGTTTCACAACCGCTTTCATGAGTCGGACCCTGCCACAATGCCCAGGCTGGGTAAAGACTTCACCCGAAATAGACAGCATTCAGGTGCTCGATCACCTGGTCACCGGCGATGTCACCAGGAGTGACTACTCACCACGCAGCGCGGCTTCCAGTCGTTGCATGGCATCCGGCGGGAGGCGTCCGCCATCGCGCAGAGTCTCGTTGACGATGGTGCGGAACGTCTCGGAGAAGCGGGCGTAGTGCGGCGTGACGGGCCGAGGCCGGGCGTCCGAGATGGCGGCCAGCAACTCCTTGGCATACGGCCGCAGCCGCTGCAATTCGGCGTCCAGGTAGACGACCTGTCGGGTGGCCGCGAACCCACCGCGTTCGAACAGGATCTGCTGGCTGCGCGGGCCGGTCAGGAACTCGATCAACGCCTTGGCCGCGCGTGGCTTCTTGCTTTTCTTGGACACAGCCAGGTTCTGGCCACCCAGCACGCTCGGTCCCGGCAACGTCGTGACTTTGAAGAACGCCTCCTGCCCGGCTTCGTCCGAGGACAGCCGTTGCAGGGCGCGGTAGGCCACCGGCCAGTTGCGCATGTACAGCGCCTTGCCCTCGCCGAAGGCCGCTGTGCTCCTGGTCTCGTCCTGGTTGCGGGCGTCCGGCATGATCACCTGGGGAACGGCCTCGCGCAGACCGTCCGCCAGCTGGCGCAGCCCGGTGCGGGCCTCGGGAGAGTCGATCACCACATCGCCCCCCTCGTCGACGACCTCGCCGTTGGCCGCCCAGACCGCCTCAAGGGCGTTGACCACAAGGCCTTCGTAGTCGTCCAGTTGGGCGGTGTATCCGGCGACCAACCGATTGTCATGCGCCTCGCTGAACACCCGGCGGGTCTCGGTGACGATGTCGCCCCACTTGGCCGGCGCCTTGAGGTGCTTCTGGTAGTACATCAGGCCCGCGTCGGTGTTGAACGGCAACCCCCAGAGCTCGTCCTGGTAGCGGCAGGTCCTCAGTGGCCCTTCCAGAAAACCGGAGGTGTCCACGTCCTCCAGCGCGACGATGTAGTCGCGGGCAGCGAACTCCGCCATCCACGTGACGTCCAAGTTGTACACGTCCGCGGCCTGGTCCGGCGCCTGGGCACGGGCGACCATCTCGCTGTACTGGTCGTCAGCGCCGATCGGCAACTCCTCGATGCGCGCCGGGTTGTTCGGGTTGAGCTGGTTCCACTGGTTGACCAGCTCCTGGCGCTGGCCGCCGTTGCTCTGGTCCTTGCCCGACAGGATGACCAGCTCGCCCTTCTCCAGCTTGCCTGCCTGCCCACCGGCCGGCACGACGAAGTATGTGAGCAGTGCTATCGCGATGGCGCCGAACGCCGAACCCAGCCAGAATCTCCGCATCTCACACCCCTCGCAGCAGTTCGGCCAGGTCGGCGGTCAACGAGCTGATGCCTGCCTGCCGGCAACCGCCGCCGGTTTTGGTCGTCACGTCGGTCAACGCCTGCGTCGCGCAACTGGCCTCACCGAACGCCAGCACCAGGACGCGTACCCCGGCCTGTTCCAGTAACTGTTGTGGTGCAACGTCATTGACGTTGTCCGCGCCGTCGGTGACCACGACGAGAACACCATCCCGGCCGACGGTCTGCATGCCTTTCAGGATCGCCCGGTACTGCGGTGTGTTGCCCGCGGGGCTGACCGCGGCCAGGGAGTCGCGGGTGACCGGGACGATCCCCAAGGTCGCGGAGAACACGTTGAGCGATACCTCGGCGCGCTGAGCGAGCTGGTCATAGGCAGCGTGCACGGCGGCTGTGGTGAGCGCGAACCTGGTGTCGCGGCCGACTCGCTCCCGCATCGATCCCGATGCGTCCACCGAGATCAGGACCTTGCCGGTCTGTTTGGCCTTGTCCCGGATCGCCAGCATTGAATCGCGCACAGCGGGCGGTGGGTTGGCCATGGTGACATAGGTTTGCGGGGCGCCGGGCACCACCCCGTTGGCCTTGGTCAGCGGCAGCCGCACTGTCATGGCCGGCGGCCGCAACCGACCACTGATCAAGGCACTGCGGCCCTCGGTGCTGGTCAGCCACGCCCCGAACTCAGCGGCCGCCTTCTTCTGCTCCTCGCTCTGCGCGCTGTCCGGCCAGGTCAGCTGGGCGAACGGCAGATCGAGCCGGTGGGTGTCGATCGGGTAGAACGCCAGCAGGCAGCCCTCCGGGCCGTTCTCGGCGTCGCAGCCCCGGCCGTTGCGGCCGCGTACCGCCTCGTTGAACTCCACCAGCTCCTGCTCGGACATGACCATCGGCCGGGCGTCCTTGCCGAGTTCTCGTTGCCTGCGCATCAGTTCAGGACCGGTCCCGCCGACCGGGAACCGGCCCGCGGCGGAGGTGGCGTCCACCCAGTGCTCGAAATCCCGTGCGGGCGCTGGGTTCTCGGCCAGCCCGACGCCGCTGTTCTCGCTGGTGTAGATCGCGACCGTGCCGAAATCGCCCACTGTGGACACCTCGGGCGCCGGCCGGATCAGACCAAGGCCCTTGGCGCGCAGGTTGCGCACCAGTGTCGCCCAGCGCCGGCCCTGCCACTCGGGATCGTCCTGCTTGATCCCGGCACTGGCCGGCATGCCCAGGACAATCGGGGTGGTCGCGATGGAGTCGATGACCTGCATGTCCGGGCCGAATCCGGAGACCTCGCGGCGATGGCGCAACTCGTCGACGTGCACTTTGGCGTCCGGCAGCCAGATGTCCGGGCGCGGGCCGTGATCAGACAGGTATTCCGGGCTCCAGCCGGCCGCCAGGCCCTCGCGTGCCTTGCGCGGGGACGGGGCGTAGACATGCAGTTCGGCCGGGCGGCAGTCCAGGTTCTTCTCGGCCGCCACGCGTTCGAACTCGTCGGCCAGGCCCCGGTAGATCGTCAGCAGCTCGGGCGTGGTCATCACCCGGACCTCGGCCGGATGCGGACAGCCGAGGAACATCTTGTTGACAAAGTTGATCATCGGCCGGCCGGCCGCCAGGGCGATCCCGACGAGCATCGCGACCACTGTCAGCGTCACGACAGCGGTCTTGACCATCAGGGCGATGGTCGTCGGCGGGATCCCCATGATCCATTTCCAGAACGCGCTGGATCCGTGGCTGGCCAGGAACGTCAGCCCGGCGACACTCGCCAGGAAGATCGCCCACGGCCAGAACCCGGCCGGCGGCTGGATGACCACGATCGTCCCGACTGTGCACGCGGCAGACAGCAGCCAGGCGACCTTCCATGGCACCTTGTGGTCCTGCCGTGCCGGGTCGTCCTCTTGCGCCGGACTCGGCCCGCTCATCGTCGACCGGTCACCTCCCCGGCATCGAACCTAGGCGGCCCGCAAGATCGTTGTGGCGGGTTGGGCCGGATTCACTCTGCGGGAGTAACGACAATTCAGCTTGCCGGGGCTGGTTTGATGCGGGGTGAGGAGTCTGTGTGCAGTGAGCGGGGGCGTCATGCCGGACTGGTTACCGGCCAAACTGGCCGACACCTGGATACCCGAGATCATCGACCGGATCCGGGCCCAGTGGGTGCTGCATGCGGTGTTCTGGCCGTGCTTCGCCCTGACCGCGGTACCGATCACGCTGCGGAACTGGCAGGTCGGTACGCCGTTCGTGCTGGCTGTGGTGTTGATCGTGGTGTGGACAGCCCGGGCGGGCCTGGCGGGCGTGCACACGGTCGTCTGGTGGCCGGGTGCGGCTTTCATGCTGTTCGTGGCGTTGATCCTGGGCGGTTTCCAGGCCAGGCTCGACCAGGGTTTCAACCTGACCGGGGGGCGGCTGGTCGTTTTCCTGGTGTTCCTGGTCTGCGTGGCGTCGTTCAGCGGACTTCTGGCCGCCATCGACCGCGACCGGCGACGCAGACTGCTGTCCGAAGACGCTCCGGATACCGGGGAACTGCCGGCGCAACCCAAGGCGGAGCTCCGGCTGACGGTCATGAAGCTGTGGGTCGCCACCATGGCGATGATCGCTCTGCAGGCTTACACCGCCGCGACCGTGTGCATGATCGCGTTGTGGATGCGCGGACGGGTGACAGCGATACTTGCCGGTATCAGTTCGATGCTGCTGGTGCTCGTCACCTTTCAAGGTGGCGAGATTCTCATCGAGACCGATCCGCTGGAGATCGCTGTCGGGCTGCTGGCCGGATACCAATGGTTCCGCGCCGCCTTCCGGCCGTGGTGGCGGCGTGGCACCTTTCAGTGATGCCGTTTGTGCCGCTGCGGGTGCTGGATCTGGTCGCTGGAGACACGGGGGCGTAGCTTCTCGCGATTCGCGCACTGTTCCTGGCCGGGGCAGCTGCGCAGCAACGACACCACCGGTGGTGCCGTGATCACGGCAGGCGGGTGCGTGGCACGGCCTGGCCACTGGATCGAGATCGCCATCGAGGAGGAGTTGTTGTCGTAGTTGGTCTCGTGCAGTGTCCGGTTCGAGTTGACCGTGTTGACCAGGTCGTACGTGCCCGATGGCACCCGGGTGATGTCGAGCCACTGGAAGTCGACGTCGTACAGGTAGTCGTCACCGCTGCCGACCGAGATGCCGACCTTCACCTCGGTGACCGACGGGTCCTTCTGGGCGCACATGTTGTCGCGCAGGTACATCGACAGGCGATGCTCGGGACTGTTGTTGTCCCGCACCGCATTGGGCAACGTGTGTGCGTCGCCGACCCGGTATCGGTCGCCCAGGCAGAAACCGTTCTTCCGGTCTGTGACCACGGTTCCGCCGCGCGGGGTGCGCAGCTGCATGCGTTCGAAGCCCATCAGGTGCCAGTGCTGGTGCATCGGTGCGGGCTCGTAGTACATCGAGTTCTGCGTCTGCTGGCGGGCTTCGGCGTACGAGTCCGGGATCGGTCCGTGGCGTCCGGCCTGGAATCCCTGGCGGACGTGCATTGTGGACTCACCGGGATCGCGGTGGCCGAACAACAGCAGCGGGCCGTCGCCGATGTTGTCCTCCGCGGTGGTGAAACGCAGCCGGACGGCGCCGATGTTCCCGGAGCGGATGCACTCGCCGTTCGGGGCGCTCGCGTCGGCGACCATGCAGACGTCCCAGTCGCGGCACTCGCTCGGGTCGCCGAGGTATCCGCCGAAGCAGCCCGGCGGCGCCTGCCACAGATCGGGCAGCAGCAGCGGCTCACCTGCGGTCGCCGGCGGGATCACCACCATCCCGGCCAACACAGCCAGCACAGCCAACGCACCCGCGACCCACGTCCTGCCCATGTGGCCACACCCTAGTGATCTTGGGTACTGGCAGGTCCGACATGGACACAAGATGTACCCGGCCGGGTGACAATTAGTCCCCGATGGGTTGATTGTTCGAGTTGAGTGCTTGTTCCGGTCAACGGCGGGCGTGGATAGCGTCCGCAGGACTCCGGTTCCACCGTCCACAGGAGGTAGCCGTGCGCGGTCGTCTTGCCGCCTTGTCCTTATTCATAGCGATAATGCTCGTCGGGCCGGCCATCACGGCCGCCTCGGCACCGGCTGTGCCCGGATCGTCTCCCACTGTCGCCGGGATCGATCTGGAGAAGGCCACGATCCCGGACCTGCAGCGCGCGATGGACCGCGGCCGGCTCTCCTCGGTCCAGCTGACGTTGTTCTACCTGCACCGCATCCGGGCGTTGAACCCGAAACTCAACGCGGTGATCACCACCAACCCGGACGCGCTGCGCCTGGCCTTCGAGAGCGATCTGCGCAGGCAACGCCACCGCACCAAGGGTGCGATGGACGGCATCCCGGTGCTGGTCAAGGACAACATCGACACAGCTGACCGGCAGGCGACCACTGCGGGTTCGTTCGCACTGGCCAAGAGCCGCCCGACGCGTGACGCCCATGCGGTGAGCCGTCTGCGCGATGCCGGCGCGGTGATCCTCGGCAAGGCGAACATGTCCCAGTGGGCAGGTTACCGGTCGTTCAACGGTTCCAGTGGGTGGACTTCTGTTGGTGGGCAGACCAACAACCCGTACGTGCTGGACCGTAACCCTTGCGGTTCGTCGAGCGGTTCCGGTGTCGCGGTTTCGGCTCACCTGGCGACGGTCGCTGTCGGCACGGAGACCGACGGGTCGATCGTGTGCCCGTCGGGGCAGAACGGAATCGTCGGTGTGAAGCCGAGTCTCGGTCTGGTCAGCCAGAGCGGGGTGGTGCCGATCACGGCCAAACAGGACACCGTCGGACCGATGGCGCGCAACGTCGTGGACGCCGCGATTCTGCTCGCGGCACTCAACGGGCCAGACCGTCGTGACCCCGCCACAGTGGACGCCGCGAGTCACGCACTGCGCGACTACACCAAGTTCCTCAAGCCACAATCTTTGCGGGGCAAGCGCATCGGCGTGTGGCGAGACACCTACGGCGTCACGCCGGAGACCATCGCGAAGTTCGACAAGGCCGTGCAGGAACTGCGCAGACTGGGCGCGACACCGGTCGACGTGTCCATTCCGTACATCGACATCATCGACGCCAACGAGTTCCCGGCCATCCGCACGGAGTTCAAGCACTACCTGAACGCCTACCTGGCCTCGACCGGCGGCACCCACCCGGCCGACCTCGCCGGGCTGATCAAGTTCAACGAGGACAACGCCGCGGTGGAGATGAAGTACTTCGCCCACGAGCTCTGGGTCCGTTCACAGGCCACCAACGGCGACCTCAACGACCCGGCCTACAAGGCTCTCCGCGCCGCCGCCACCAGCGCCGGCCAGCGAGGCCTGGACGAGACCCTGCGCAACCACCGCCTGGACGCCATCGTCTCGCCGACCAACAACGCAGCCTGGAAGACCCGGCTCGGTGTCGGTGACGGCGGCCTGTTCGTGGGTTCTTCAGGTCCGGCCGCTGTTGCCGGGTACGCCAACGTGACGGTCCCGATGGCGTTCGACGGCGCATTGCCGTTGGGAATGTCCTTCATGGGCGCCAAGTTCAGCGAACCCGACCTGCTGGCCCTGGCATACGCCTTCGAGCAGGGCACCAAGGCACGGCAGCTGCCGAAGTTCCTGCCGACAATCGGCTGATCATCAGTGGGGGCGCCGGCTTGCGGTGCCCCCATCGTCCACGATCGCTTCGAGGACTGCGAACTGCGGTGTTGCCCTGAGCCGTAACGTGACAGTGGAATTCGCCTGGCTTTCGGCGTTGTCCAGCAGATCGGCCAGCACCCGGCCGATCAGCTCGCGACTGCCCTGCACCGGCACCGGATCGTCACCGAGGTCCACCACGTAGGCAAGGTTCGGCGGGTAGCGGTGAGCGGTTTCCTGGTGTGCCAAGGCAGCCAGATCGAAGCTCTCCGATGACGGCGGGGCGACCCGGGCGAGCATGACCAGATCGCTGGTGACATCGTCAAGTCGCTGGGTGATGCTCCCGACGCCCATCGCCGGGACAGGCACGGGAAGCGGCCGGACGGCACGCCTGAGTGCCGTCCTCACGCCGATGGCCACCAGGGCGATCAGCACCATCGCGGCTCCTGCGATCAGCAGGATCCGCTGGTTGAGCGTCCGCTGCACGTCGGCGATCGCCCGGTACAAGTCCGGGTTGATCTCCCTGAGGTGCTGACCGGGCACCTTGGCGGAATGAACACTGAAATCTCGCTGCTGGTGAAAGTAGCCGATCGTGTCAGGGTCGGTGAACGGCCAGATCGAGACATCCGGGATCACCGAACTGGTATCGACCCAGGCACTGGCGTACAGATACCAGTCCGGGTAGTCCAAGTCGCGCAGCACAAGACTGGTCGTCCGCTTCGGCTCGGTGAATGCTTTGTCCTTGTCGACACAGACAGAGCCGAGTGTGCTGCGATTCTGAGGCTGCAGGCCATCCCCTGGGGTATCGGCGAGCTGGGGCGTCGCGGCAATATTGTTGCTGACGCACAGCGAGGTAGATCTGCCCGGCGACAGATCAGGCCGTATCGCCTCGTCGCGAAGCAGCACCACCAGGTAGGCCGCCACCCCGAGCAGGGGTAACGCGAACAAAGCTGTTACAAGGGCAGTCATCTTGCCGATTCGGTCAGCCACGAAGGCGTAGCGTATCGCCTGCCGCCGTTATCGTGATCTTGCCTCGGATGTCGCCCGCCTCGCCCCTGCGGTGCACTTCAGCGATGTCGTCCAACGGGTGCGTAACCGCGTCGACCACCAGTTCTCCGGCGTCGATCAACTGCGCCAGCGAGGTCAACTGGCCGGTGTCGTACTGCGTCACCATGTGCGACGAGGGCACACCCGGCGGAGCCGCAACCGGTGCGGCCGCCGAGATTATGGTGCCCACAGGCGGGATCCACGGGGGTGGCGTGCCCACCAGGTGGATCATCACGTCGACCGGATCGTCCAGCCTGGCACCCGTTGTGTAGTCGACGATCTCGTCGGCGCCGTAACGACGGATGGTCTCATGACTGCGTGGGCTGGCGGTGGCGATGACATGAGCGCCAACGTATTTGGCCAGTTGAACGGCGAACCCGCCGATCCCGCCGCCGGCGCCGTTGATGAAGACACGTTGCCCCTTGGCGACATTCGGTATGACCGCCTGCCACGCGGTAAGGCCCGCCAACGGAATCGCGGCGGCAGTGACGAGCGGGATGCTGCTCGGCGGTGACACCAAACGGGATCGGGGAGCGACAACGTAATCCGCGGCCGCGCCGCCGTCGAGCCACCCGAAAACCGGTTCGCCATTGGCCGTCCCGGCAACATCCCAGCCCAGGGTGTACGGCAGATCCATCGGTCCGAGAATCCCTCTGCGCACAGCGATTTCCGTGGGGTTGAACGAGGTCGCGGCGACCTTGACCAACACCTCACCCGGCCCCGGCACAGGTATGGGGACATCGTCGATCTGGATCACCGACGGGTCGCCGTGCCGGTGGATACGTGCAGCTTTCATGGAAATGACCCTATGCTCGCTCTTGGAGACGAACCATGTGCGTGAGTCCCGATTTCATACGAGATCGTCTCCGGGGAGAGACAATGGACGTACTGAGCGACGTGCTGGCAGTCATGCGCACCGGCGAGCCCCGCTCGGCCAAGATGGTGCGGAGCGCACCATGGGCCCAGTGGTTCGCGCCCGTGCCAGGCGCCGCCGGTTTCCAGGTGATCCTGCACGGCTCATGCTGGCTCATCCGCGCCGGCGCCGAACCATTGCAGCTGAACACAGGCGACGTGGTTTTCCTGTCACACGGCCAAGGCCACACACTGGCCGACAGCCCATTTTCCTCGCCCTCTACCAGCGACGGGCAACAGACAGTGACCCTTTGTGGCGCCTACCAACTGGATCCGGCCAGGGCGCACCCACTCCTGCTGACCCTGCCGGAAGTAATCCACCTGCCGGCCCGTCTGGGCCACGAAGTCCGCACAGCCGTCGACCTACTCAGCGCAGAACTGGAAAACCCCCGCCTGGGCACAGACGCCCTCATCCCAGCCCTGCTCGAAACACTCCTGCTCTACATCCTGCGCACCTGGTTCGACGAAGACCCACAGACAACAAGATGGGCATCGGCCCTACAAGACAAAGCGGTGACCGAAGCCCTCAACGCAATCCACAAAAACCCGGAAGAACCCTGGACGGTAGCCACCCTGGCCAGTCGGGCAGGCTTGTCCAGAGCCCCCTTCGCCAGCCGTTTCGCCCGCAAAGTAGGCCAACCCCCACTGACCTACCTGACCTGGTGGCGAATGACCATAGCCGCCCAACTCCTACAAACCACAGACGCCCCCCTCCGAACAATAGCCACAAAAGTAGCCTACACCTCAGAATTCGCCTTCGCCGCAGCATTCAAACGACAATTCGCCCAATCCCCAGGCCAATACCGAAAAGAAGAAGAACTTAACAAGAAAAGCAAACAGGGAAGCAGCCTGGAGGACTAGAAAAATCTCTTCCCCCTCCCACGACGCTAAGCGCTGGAACGTAACCAACACAAGGCAACCAGCGCTGGTTTCGTAACTTTGGCTGGAAGTCGAACTCCAACGTAACCAACAGCGCTGACGTGCCCAGCAATGCCCCCTTCAAAACCACTACCGGAACACCGCTATGACCGTGAACAGGCAGCAAGCTCCAACAAGAACACCCAATAGAGTGACGTCATTGTCGGGTTGTTCCGGTATGGTGAACATATGGGCGAGAATACGCTGTTTGCCCTCCGGGACATCAACCCGCCGGTAAACATTCCGATCAATTCCATGAACGCCAACCAGGTCCTCGACAGCCTGATCGACATTGACAAGGCGCGGGCTTTCTGCGACGCACGTAAAGCCCGGCTCCTGGCCCGGTTCGCCGAATTGCGTGAACCTGAGCGTGCTGGAACCGACCTCGCCGACGGTGCTCCCGAGGAAGTGGCCCTCGAGCTGGCCATGAACCCGCACACCGCGGCCGTCCATATCTCCCGAGCCCGGGATCTCGTTACTCGGTTGCCTGCGACCACTGATGCGTTGGAGGCGGGTGAGATCGATTATGTGCGTGCCAAAGCGATGAATGACCTCACCTCAGTATTGACCGAGGAGCAGGCTCGGCGGGTGGAGTCGAAGGTTCTGGCTTTCGGTAAACGTGCTAATCCGAGCCGGTTCCGGCACAGTGTGCGTTACCACGTGATCGCTGTCGATCCTTCTGCTGCGGAGCGTTTGCGTCGTACCGCGAAGGCCGACCGTGATGTGACTGGCCGGGATCTGTCCGACGGCATGGGCCAGCTGGCCATCACGTTGGAGCCGCATGAAGCGCAGGCTGCTTATGACCAGATCAACATGTTGGCCAACAAGGTCAAAACACCGGACAGGACCTTGGCTCAGTGCCGGGCTGATGTTTTTCTCGACTTGGTGCTGGGTAAGAACAACGAGCGGGTGCGGGTGAACTTGAACGTGACCGTGCCGATGTCGACGTTGCTGGGGTTGACCCGGCTTCCGGGTGAGATCAGCGGTTATGGGCCGATCACGGCTGAGTATGCCAGCGAGCTCGCGCAGGATGCGATGTGGCGGCGCGTCATCACCGACGAGCACGGCCAGGTGTTGGAGGTCAGCCGGCGGCGGTATGCCTCGGCCGCTTTGGCGCGGCACATTCGGTTGCGGGATCGGACCTGTCGGCAGCCTGGTTGCGGCAGGACAGCGGATCGCTCGGAGATCGACCACACCGTGCGCTATGCCGATGGCGGTGTGACCTCAGTGGACAATACCAACGCCTTGTGCCGTAAGCACAATCTGATGCGTGAGCGTAGTGATTGGGGCATGACCCAGCCTTTGCCGGGCACGCTGGTGTTCCGCACACCCGCCAACCGCGTCCACACCACCACACCCGAACTCTACGAACCCGCACCCTTCTGACCATCGCCCAAGTACGTCGGTGGCCGGGTGCTTGTTCTTGCTTGCTGCGTGTTCCCGGTCAACGTAGTGTTGCGGTTGTGGTTTTAAGGGGGTCATTGCTGGGCACGTTAGCGCCGTTGGTTACGTTGGGGTTCGGCTTCCAGCCGAACGTTGCGGTACCAGCGCTGGTTGCCTTGTGTTGAGACCGGCTCGGGCGGTGTGCCTGAGCCGGCCTTGGGGTTCTCTCTATGCTTTGGCCTGGGCTCGACGTCCTAATAGGAGGTCTATGAGGAGGAATCCTGCTAGGGAGACGCCTAGGACTGGGAGGTACCAGGCTAGTAGGGCTCCTGCCGTTATGAGGCCTGCTAGGAGTGGGCGGGGGACTGTGCGCCAGGCTCCTCGGGGGAATGGTCTGCCGAAGCCTGATTCCGTTCTTGTTGGCCTTCGGTGCCACCACATTCGGTAGCCCCAGATGATCATGGCCATCAGAGAGAGGCAGACCAGGGCCAGGACTATTTGGTTGGGCAGGCCGAACAGTATTCCCATGTGGGCGTCGATGCCCCATCTTGTCAGTTTGGCTGCCAGGGGGTAGTCGTCGAACTTCAGGGTTGCCAGGATTTGGCCTGTGTCTGGGTCTATGGACATTGAGTCCTGTTTGGAGGGCCAGGCGTTCTGGATCTGTTTGACCACATAGGCTTTGCCTGGGGCTGAGGGGACTGTCAGCTCTATTGGGCCGTCGAGGCCTGCTGAGCGGGCTACGTTGAGGACCTGGTCTGCTCCGACGCTGGAGCCGCTGCCACTGGATCCGGAGCTGTGGCCTGAGTGTTCGGATGCGGTGGAGGGGAGGGTGGGGGTTTCCCAGGAGAGTGCCTCGCGGAGGTCGGCGACTGTTTCTCCGCCGTACTGGGACCAGGTCAGGCCGGTGGCGGAGAGGAAGATCAGGACTGCGGCGACCCAGGTTCCGGTTGTGGCGTGCCAGCCCAGGAGACGGCGTCGGCCGGTTGCCTGTTTTTTGCCGCGGCGCCTTCCCCACCAGAGGATCAGGCCGCCCAGTACGACTATCCAGAGCCAGCTGGCCGCCAGTTCACTGTACAACCGGCCGATGTCGCCTAGGTGCAGGCTTCGGTGCAGTTCGTCCAGCCAGGTCCTGAGTGGACCGGCCTGGCTTGAGCCGTAGGTCTCCAGGGTGCCGCGGACTGACGACGTGTATGGGTCCACATAGGCGGTGAGCCAGTGGCTGGATGCCAGGTCTGGCCTGCTGAAGATCACCTGGGTGCTGGCGTCGTCGGTGGCTCCGGGCCGGATCCGTACCAGTGTGGCGTCCGGTAGGGCTCGCTGAGCTGCGGCGATCTGGTCCGCGAGGGGCTGTTTCGTCTCGCCTATCGGGACAGTCAGTTCGTCGGCGTAGATGACGCGTTCGAGCTGCGGCGTGAAGATGTAGAGCAGACCGGTCAGTGCCGCGACGAACAGGAACGGGCCGACGAATACGCCCAGGTAGAAGTGCATCCGCAGGAGCAGCGGCCGTAACGAGCCGCGCCGGGTCGGTTTGTCCGGCGCCTCGGTGGCCGGCTCAGCGAGGTTGGTCATCGGGGGAGTCCTCAGGGGGTCGCAGGGCGTCGAGTCAGTGGTCGTGCCCCGGAACGGAAAAGTTCCCGGTTACCGAGAGTGACAGATCGCGTTGATTGTTCTGCGCGAATCAAGGCTTCCGGTCAATCCGGTCGCGCGTTGTAGTTGCCCCGGGAAAAACCAAGGGGAGAGGGATTTCGATGACCTCTGACGGCGTTGTCCTGGTGATCGGATGCGGGATGCGTCCTTACCGGGAGTACCTGTTGTCGTCGGCCGCGGCCCGGCATCCGCTGTGGCTGTTCAACTCCTCCGAGCTCACCTGGCAGCAACAGCACGTTGTCGGCGGCACGGTGATGGATCTGCACGACCGGGACGCCGTGATCGCGGCCGCCCGTGAGCTCGCCGCGACCATGCCGGTGCACGGGGTGTTGTCCTGGGACGAGGCGTTGATCGTCACCACGGCGCACGTCGCCGACGAGCTCGGTCTGCCGGGCGCCGGAATCAACGCCATCGAGGGCTGCCGGGACAAGCCGCGCAGCCGCGAGGCGCTGACGGCGGTCGGTGTGGCGCAGCCGATGTTCGAGTTCGTGCGCACCGAGTCGGACGCGGTCATGGCCGCACAGCGAATCGGCTACCCGGTCGTGGTCAAGCCGCGTGCGGGTGGTGCGAGCATCGGCGTGTCACTGGCCGAGGACGAAGTCGCGGTACGGGACGCGTTCCGGGTCGCCGACGAGGCCAGCCTGCACGGCGCAGCGGCCTACCGAGGCGGCGCGTTGATCGAGGAGTACCTGTCCGGGCCCGAGATCAGCATCGACGGCGCCATTGTGGACGGTGAGTACATCCCGCTGTTCGTCGCCCGCAAGAAAGTCGGGATGTATCCGTACTTCGAGGAGCTCGGGCACATCGTCGACACGGCCGACGAGCTGCTCACCGACCGGCACCTGCTGGGCACCCTGGCCATGGCGCACAACGCCATCGACTTCCGTAACGGGGTCACGCACACCGAGGTGAAACTGACCGAGCAGGGCCCGGTGATCGTGGAGATCAACGGCCGGTTCGGCGGGGATCTGATCCCGCTGCTCGGCCTGCTCGCGACCGGGATCGACCCGGGTGCCGTGGTCGTCGAGGCCGCTCTGGGGGTACGCCCGGAGATTCCGGATCGCCTGCCGGACGGGTGTGTCGGTGTGCGGTTCGCCTATCCACGGCGCAACTGCATCGTGGAATCCGTGTCGCTGCCGGAGGCCCGGCCGGGCAACGGGGTGCTGCGAGCCGTCGCGCTGGTCGAACCCGGAGCGAAGATGAAACTGCCGCCGGCGGAGTTCATCTCCCGGCACGCCTATGTGATCTGCACGGGCACCGATCCGGACGACTGCGCGGTCCGGCTGGATCAGGCGCTGGCCGAGGTCCGGCTGACCTCTCACCCGCTGCTGCCCTCAGTGCCGGTCCCGGCGCCCAGCGTTTGACCAGCGGATCAGATTTCGGGAACTCACACAGACAAAATGGTGGTGCGAACTATGGCGAATCGTGAAGTCGAGTTGCTGGCAGTCGGCGCAGGACCGTCCAATCTCGCTCTCGCGGTGGCACTGGAGGAACTGGCCCCCGGCCTGGCGCGCGATTCGCTCGTCATCGAGCGGGACCAGGAAGTCTCCTGGCAGAAGGGAATGCTGCTGCCGGAGGCGCTCTCGCAGGTCTCGTTCCTCAAGGACCTGGTCACACTGCGCAACCCGCGCAGCAAGTTCTCGTTCCTGAACTACATGCACGCGATCGGCCGGCTCGACCAGTTCGTCAACATGGGCTGCTTCGTGCCCTACCGGATCGAGCTGGCCGGCTATCTCAAGTGGACGGCCGAACAGCTGTCGCAGGTCGATGTCCAGATGGGCCGGGAGTGTGCGCGAATCAGTCCGGTATGGACGAACGACACGCTCACCGGATGGTCGGCGGAGATGACCGACGGCGACACGATCCGCAGTCGCTATCTGGTGGTCGGCGCCGGCCGTGACGCGCGAATCCCGGAGCCGGTGCAGGGCCTGGCGCCGGAGCGCGTGATTCACAGTACCGAGTACCTGCAGCGGATCACCAAGCTGCGTAAGGACTTCCCGTACCGGGTGGCGGTGATTGGCGGCGGGCAGAGCGCGGCCGAGCTGTTCTGCGCCGTGCAGAACGACCTGCCGGAGTGCAAGCCCACCATGGTGATGCGCTCGATCGGCCTGAACTACTACGAGACGAGCAAGTTCAACAACGAGCTGTTCTATCCGTCGTTCGTCGACGAGTTCTTCGTCTCCCGGCCCGAGGCCCGCAAGCAGATGCTCAAGGAACTGCACCACACCAACTACTCCGGCCTGGCACCCGGAATGATGGACTCGCTCTACCGGTCGGTGTACCTCGACCGGCTCAACGGCCGCGGCCGGCTGGAGATGATCACCACCCACGACATCACGTCCGCCCGGGACGAGGGCGACGAGATCGTGCTGGAGCTGACCGACTGGCGCACCGGCGCGGTCCGGCAGCTGCGTACCGACCTGGTTCTGCTGGGCACCGGCTTCTCCCAGGAGATGCCCAGGATGGTGCGGGACATCGCCGAATCCATTGGGCTGGAAGAGGTCTCGGTGACCCGGGACTACCGGATGGTGATCGACCGGCCCAGCACGGCCGCCTGCTACCTGCAGGGCGTGAACGAGGCCACCCACGGCATCGCGGACTCGCTGCTGAGCATCCTGGCCATCCGCTCCAACGACATCCTGCAGGACATCCTCACCCATCGCGCCGCCCATCCGGAGAACACCGGCCCCGCGCACATCGCGGCAGCTCGCTAGAAAGGACTGTGCACAATGGAGATCCGACCGTTGGTGCGCGAGGAAATGCCCTTCGAGAACGGCGCCTACGGCCAACGCCTGTTGCCGTGGCAGGCGTTGAACGCGCCATTCGAAGGCGCATGGGTAACGGTCCCGGCGCACGGCGCCACCGGTGCGCACGAGCACCACGAGTACGAGCTGTTCATCGCGATCAGCGGCAACGCCGAGATCGAGACTGACGGCGAGCGCAAGCCGTTCAAGGCGGGCGACCTGGAGTTCCACGCACCGCACAAGCTGCACCGCGTGATCAACGAAAGCGACACCGACTTCGAGTTCTACGCGATCTGGTGGGACACCGACATGTCCTCGAAGTTTCTCACCCGCCACGAGGAGCAAGCGTGACTGCGACGCTGGTAATCTGTGGGCCGCCGACCTCGAACGGGGACCTGCATGTCGGCCACGTCGCCGGCCCTTACGTCGGTGCTGACGTGCATGTGCGCTACCTGCGTGCGGTCGGCCGGGAGGCGGTGTTCGCCTCCTGTACGGATGACAGCCAGACCTATGTCGTCACGGCCGCGGCCCGGCTGGGCACGACTCCGCCCGAGCTTGTCGCCGAGTCGTCCGCGCTGATCCCGGAGACCTTCGCGGCGATGGGAATCGAGCTCGACGGTTTCTCTCCGACCGACGACGGCTACCGGTCCACTGTGTACGACTACGTGACCAGGTTGTACGACAAGGGGAAGTTCAAGCTCCGGAAGGTCCGGCTGCCCTACGGCGAACGGTCGCAGCAGTTTCTCGTCGAGGGATTCATCGGCGGCGACTGCCCGACGTGCCTGGCTGACAGCCGTGGTGGCTTCTGCGAGGGGTGTGGCCATCCGATCGACTTCGACGGCCTGATCGAGCCGTACTCCATTCTGGACCGTGGCGAGGAGATCAGCTACCGCGAGGCCGAGATCCTGGTCTTCCCGATGGAGGAGTACCGCGAGCGGCTGATCGCCTTCTACGAGGCCAAATCCTCGAACTGGCGGCCGCACGCGCTGGCCTTGATGAAGGAGGTCCTGGCCAAGCCGCTGCCGGACTACCCGATCACGTACCCGGTCTCGTGGGGCCTGCCCTCGCCGTTCCCGGAGACGCCCGGCCAGACGCTCAACGCGTGGGTGGAGGGCATGCCGGCGTCGATCTACTGCACGGCCTGGGCCCAGCGTAACACCGGTGCCGGCTCCCCGGAGAACGACACGGCCTGGCGCGCGGAGAATGCCGCCCGGCCGGTGGTGTTCATGGGTTTCGACCCGTTGTACGTCTGGGGCTTGGTGCACGTCGCCGAGCTGATGGCGCACGAAGGCCGGTACGCGTTGACCGACACCTTGCTGGTCAACGAGTTCTACGAGCTGGAGAGTGAGAAGTTCTCCACCAGCAAGGGACATGTCGTGTGGGCACGTGACCTGGTGGCCGAGGTGCCCCGGGACATCGTCCGGTTCTACATGTGCCTGTCCGCGCCCGAGCACGCCCGGACCAACTTCAGCCGCGCGACGCTGACGAAGGTGGCAGGGGAGCGGCTGATCGGGCCGTGGAACGAGCTCGCCGCGACCCTGGCCAAACTGACCGCCGAAGTCGGCGACAGCCAGCCGTTGCCGGTGTCGCCGCAGACGCCTTCGCGTATCGCGGCGATGATCGCCCGGTTCACCCCGTGCTACGAGCTGGAGACCTTCAGCCTCAGCCGGGCCGCGGACCTGATCGTCCAGTACACCGACCGGCTTCGCCAGCACGCCGAACGGGTCCGGACGCAGAACCTGGACCGGGAGACGTTGAGCGCCCGGCTCGGCGAGGTGTTCCTGCAGCTTCGCGCGTTGATCAGCTGCTCGGCGCCGATCCTGATCGACCTGGCCGCGCGGGCAGGCACCGAGGTGCGGCTGACTCCCGGCGATTTCGAGGTCAGCACCACCGAGGCGTTCCCCGTGCCGGTCCTGGACCTGAGCATGCCATCCACCGACTCCCGCTGAGGAAACCATGTCCAACTCTTCCGCCGAGGCGGTCCGGCGGTCCAAGATCGCCGAACGGCTGCTGGTGCCCGCGGGATTCATCACCACCGCGGGCAACGCCTTCCAGATCACCGCGGCCGCCATCCTGGTGTTCACCGCCGAGAAGACGACACTGTCGGTGGGCTGGCTGTTCATCGCGGTGTCCATCCCGCAGGTCGCGCTCGCGGTGATGTTCGGCAAGCTCGCCGACCGGGTCGACCGACGGATGCTGTGCGTGACAGCCGACCTGATCAGTGCGGTGAGCGCGTTCGCCCTGCCGGTCTGGCTGTGGATCGGCGGCCCGACCGACATCGGGTCGTACATCGCCAACTTCCTGCTGGCGGCGACCACGGCGTTGTTCATGCCGGCCAGCAACGCCCTGGTCAAGGAACGCGTCCTGGACGAACGGCTGGGCAAGTTCAACGCGTACTTCGAGATGGCCACCAACACCGGCATGCTGGCCGCGTCCGCGCTGGCCGGGTTCCTGGTGATCTGGTTCGGGCCGACGCCGTTGTTCGTGTTCAACTCGCTGACGTTCGTCGCCTCGGCGATCCTGACCTACGCCATCGGCCGCAAGCCCAAGCAACCCGTCGCGGCTGTGGCGGCCGAGACGGAGACCGAGGCCGTCGAGGTGGACAGGCCCGCGCCGGTGAGCCAGCCGATCAAGCGACTGGTCCTGTTGTACAGCAACGGCAATATCGGGTTGATGGTCGCCAACGTGATCTTGACGGCGTTGGTGTTGCACACCTTCAACCAGGGCGCCTGGCTGATCGGTGTGGTCGACGCGCTCGCGGGCGCGGGATTCCTGATCGGCGCGGCGTCCTACGGCTGGGTCAGCAAACGGATCAAAGGCCTGAACCTCGCGGTGCTCGGCATGCTGGGCAACCTGGTGATGTTCGCCCTGCAACCGACGCACTACATCGTGCTGATGGTGTGCATCCCGTTCGCCGGCTTCTGTTTCGCGCAGGGCCGGATCGCTGCCCGGACACTGCTCATGCGGGCAAGTCCCGAGGAGAAGACCGGCCGCATCTTCGGCAGCGCGCAAGCGCTTGGTCTGGCGCTGGGGATCGGCGCGACTGTGGGCCTGTCCGCGCTCGCCGACGCCACGACTGTCCCGTATGCGTTCTGGGGCTGCGCGATTCTCCAGGGCGCCATCGCGATCGGGACCTACATCAGCCTCGTCAAGCCCTTGGCCTCGCCCGAGCGTAAACCGGCCGAGATCCTCGAAGCCACCGCTGCCTAGGAGAGTTCGATGGAGCAGAAGTTGCCGGGCGGCGTGGCCACCTGGGCCTGCGCGCCAGGCTTCCCGCCCGCGGTGATCTTTCCCTTCACGCCGGCCGAACGGTTCGGCACCCGCAACCGCTACGAGTTCCAGTTCCTGATGTACCGTCCGCTGTTCTGGATGGGCCGGGACGGCAAGCCGGAGATCGACTACTCGCTGAGCCTGGCCGACGAACCCGAGTGGGACGACGACGGCCGCACGGTCACCGTCCGGATCAAGCCGTGGAAGTGGTCCAACGGCGAGACAGTGTGCGCGGACAACGTGATGTTCTGGATGAACATGCTGTCCCGCAAGGGACCCAGGTTCGGCGCGTACACCGAGGGGTACTTCCCGGACAACCTGGTGTCCTACGAGAAGGTCGCCGAGGACCGGGTCAGCTTCACGTTCGACCGGGTGTACGCCAAGAACTGGGTCGTGATGAACCAGTTGACGATGATCATCCCGATGCCCAAGGCCTGGGACCGGACCGCCGACGGCCCGGTGGATGCGACCCACGACGCCGAGCAGGCCGAAGCGGTGTACGAGTACCTGCTGGCCGAGAACGGCCCGATGGTGGCCGAAACCAACGCACACCGGACCAAGTGGGCAGGCAGTCCTGTTTGGAGTGTGGTGAACGGGCCCTGGCGCCTGAAGAGCTACACCGAGGAGGGCATCGTCACGTTCGTGCCCAACGAGCACTACAGCGGCCCGAACCCGGCCCAGCTCGACGAGTTCCGCCAGATCCCGACCTCTTCAGACGAGGAGGAGTACGAGCTGCTCAAGTCGGGTGACGCGATCCAGGTCGGGTTCCTGCCACCGGCACTGGGCGTGCAGCCGGACAACGACCCGACCGTCGGCGGGCCCAACCCGTTGGGTGACAGGTTCAATCTCGTGCCGCAGATCCTGTTCAACGTGCGGTACATGCAGATGAACTTCACCAACTCGACGATCGCCGGCACACTGATTCGGCAGGCGTACGTCCGCCAGGCCCTGCAGAGCTGCCTCGACCAGGACTTCGCGTCCCGGGAGATCTACCAGGGCTACGGCTGGGCGCAGACCGGCCCGGTGCCCGTCCTGCCGGCCAGCGATCTGGTGTCGCCGAAACTGCGCGACGGCAAGAGCTTCTGGCCGTTCGATGTGGACCGTGCCCGCGAACTGCTGGCCGACAACGGCTGGGACACGAGCGTGATGCCGGCCGTCTGTGTGGATGAAGGAAAAGCAGGCGTTCCGGCCGGGACGAAGCTCAGCTTCCTGCTGCGTTACGTCGAGGGCAGAGCGGCGCTGACCCGGTTCATGGAACAGTTCAAGGTGGACGCGGCCAAAGCCGGAATCGAGCTGAGGCTGTCCGAAGTGTACGGATCGGTTCTGGTGGCCGAGGACTGCCCCGGCCCGCCCACCCCGGACAACCCCAAGCTGTGGGAGATCTCCACCTGGAACGGCGGCTGGGTCTACGACTACCCGACCGGCGAGGCGCTGTTCCAAAGTGGAGCCGCCTTCAACTGCAGCAACTACCCGGACGCCCACGCCGACGCACTGATCGACAAGAGCGTCACCAGCGACGACATCAACGCGCTGTACGAGTACCAGGAGTACATCAGCGAGCAGGTCCCGGTGCTGTTCCTGCCGAACACGCCGTGGCGGTTGTTCGAGGTCGCGTCGAACCTGCGCGGGTTCACGCCGATCAACCCGTACGGCATGGTCAATCCGGAGAACTGGTACTACGTCGAGGAAACCTCATGACCCGGCCGTTGCTGATCGTCGGGTACGTCGGCGCCGCACTGGGCTCGCCCGCGCTGTTCCAGCCCGGCCAGCCGGTGATCTTCGTCGAGGAACCGGACGTCGTGCGCAAACGCGAGGCCCGCGCGAAAATCGACGCCAAGCCCGGCTGTGACCTCATCGAATGGGAGTTCCACCTGCCGGGCAAGGCAGACGAGTTCTTCCACACGCACCGGGATCTCGACCCGGCCGCGATCATCCCCCTGACCGAGTACGCGACACCCTTCGCAGCGCGGCTTGCCGAGCGCTGGGGCCTGCCCGGCGCCGGGTATGGCGCCGCGATGATCCTGCGTGACAAGCAGCTGTTACGGCAGGTCACGCGGGCGGCGGGAATCGCGAACCCGGAGTCGGTCCAGGTCAGGAGCCCGGCTGACGTGGTCGCGTTCATGCTGGCGCACCCCGGCCCGATCGTGCTCAAGCCCGCCAACCGGCAGGCCTCGGTCGGTACCCAGGTGATCCGGGGCCTGGACGAGGTCGAGCAGGCCTGGGCCAACTGCGTGGCGCAGGACGAAGGCGTGTTCGTGCCGGACCGGGCGATGGAACTGCGCATGCTGGCCGAACAGTTCGTCGACGGCCACGAGTACAGCGTGGAAATGCTTGTCCGCCAAGGTGAACCGCTGTTCTTCAACGTCACGGGCAAGCAGCTGTTCCCCGGCTCGCGCCCGGTGGAGCTGGCTCACATCGTGCCCGCCGACATTCCGGGTGAGCTGACCGAACTGCTCGGCGAGCAGACCAGACGGGTGATCGACGCGGCCGGTTTCCGGGACGGGATCGTGCACTGCGAATGGATCGTCGCCGACGGCGTGCCGTATGTGGTCGAGTGCGCGGGCCGGTTCGCTGGGGACGGCATCATCGAGCTGATCCAGCGTGCTTACCCGGTCGAGCTGGAACTCAGCTATTACCTGGTACTGCAGGGCCTGCCGCCGAAGGATCTGCCATGTGAGGCCAAGGGCGGTGCTGCGGTGCGGTTCCTGTCGATCCCGCAAGGCGTGGTCGAAGACGTCCGTGGTGTCGAGGAGGCCGCGAACTCCGAAGGCGTGTTCATGTGCGACGTCAGCATCGCCAAAGGGGACAACTTCCAGGGACTGCGCAGCTCATGGGACCGGGTCGGCGATCTGATGGTCACCGGCGACAGCCCGGCCGACGCGTTGCGGCTGGCCGAGGCCGCCGTGGCCAGGATCCAGGTCGACGTCGTGCCGGCCGAGCTGGCGGCCACGACCTCATGAGCATCGAAGTCGTCGGTGGCGACCAGATCGAGGACTGGACACTCGACGTGATCGTCACCGGTTTGTCCTCCGACGCGCACACCTGGAATCTGGTGTACCTGCAACTGCTGCTGGAGGAGCTCGGCTGCCGGGTGACCAACCTCGGCGGGTGCGTCCCGGACGAGACGATCGTGCGGGAGTGCCTGGCCCGGCGGCCGGACCTGGTCGTCATCAGCAGCCTGAACGGGCACGGGTGCCAGGACGGGCTGCGGTTGATCGAGGCCGTCAGGGCCAGCCCCGCCCTGGCGGCCACCCCTTTCGTGATCGGCGGCAAGCTGGACGTGGTGGCCGGCAGCAGCGCCGGCCGCCTGCTCACAGCCGGTTTCAACGCCGTCTTCGAGGACGACGGCGGGCTGTCTCCCTTTCGTTGTTTCGTACACGCGCTCGCGGTCCGGGCAGCCGCGCCGATTGGCGTCCGATGAGTTTTCTCGCACCACTGCGGTCACCATCCTTCGGCGAGGTGGTCGCCGGGTACCGGGCTCGTGGCGAGCTGGTCGTCCAGCCGCGGATGGGGTTCGCCGATCCAGTCCACATGCGACAAGGCCTGCTCGCGACCCGCTCGGCCAAAGCCGCGACTGTCGGCACGGTCACGCTCGACAGCTACACGAGGGTCGGTGACCACTCGTCGGTACGGACTGCCTTGGCCTCTGGGGCATTGCTGAACGGCTACCCGATCGTCGATCTCGACCCGGCGACGACCTTGGCGATGCTGTCCGGTGTGCTGCGGCCGGGTTTTCCGGTGCAGGTCCGGCACGGTTCGGCCGATCCCCGGCGGATTGTGCAGACCTTGCTGGCCTGTGGGCTGCACGCCACCGAGGGCGGCCCAGTGTCGTACTGCCTGCCGTACAGCCGGATGCCGCTGGCAACGGCCGTGGACAACTGGCGGCAGTGTTGCGAGATACTCGCCGCCTCGGGGCCGGACGCCCACCTGGAGACGTTCGCCGGCTGCATGATGGGCCAGCTCTGCCCACCCGCGCTGCTCGTGGCGCTGAGCGTGCTGGAGGGAATGTTCTTCCGGCAGAACGGCATCAGGTGTATTTCGCTCAGCTACGCGCAACAGACGCACGCCGGTCAGGACGAGGAAGCCGTCTCCGCCCTGCAGGACCTGGTCGACCAGTACATCCCGGATGCCCGGACGCACGTGGTGATCTACACGTACATGGGCGTGTATCCGCGTACTCCGAGTGGCGCGTTGGACTTGCTCGCCGAATCAGCACGGCTGGCGGCCCGGACGGGCGCGAGCCGGTTGATCGTGAAGACCACGGCCGAGGCGCACCGGATACCGGCCGTCGAGGAGAACGTGACTGCGCTGGAACACGCGGCGCGGGCAGCGCGGGATGTGTTGCCCTTGACCGAGGTCGAGGACACCGGGATCTACGCGCAGGCACGGGCGTTGATCGACAATGTCCTGTCGCTCGACGACGACCTGGGCCGCGCGCTGGTCACCGCATTCGCCCATGGCCACCTTGATGTGCCGTTCTGCCTGCATCCGGACAACGCCGGGCGCACGCGGGGATTCCTGGACGTGGACGGACGCCTGGAATGGTCCCGGGTCGGTGCGATGCCCATCGGTGATCTTGTGTCGCCGCCGTCGGCCGAGCGGATGACGTCCGCCGATCTGCTGACCGCCTTGCGGTTCGTCGAGCAGAAGTTCGACCGAGGTTCTTTGCATCTCGAACAGGGGAGCTTGACATGACATCGGTGCTACCACCGAGCACGCGGGAACACCTGCTGTCGCCGGTGACGCAGGCGGCGTTGCGCATCCAGAACCAGATCACCATCGCGACGCGCGAACACCTTGGCACGAACGGGTTCCAGGAGCTGACGCCGCCGCTCATCGGGCCCGTGACCGACCCGGGCTGCCGGGGCGCCAAACAGGTGGACGTGGACTACTACGGGCACAAATACAAGATGATGACGAGCGTGATCCTGTACAAGCAGGCGTCGCTGCTCGCCTTCGACAAGATCTTCTACGTCGCCCCGAACGTCCGGCTCGAACCGCTGGAGACCGCGCAGACCGGCCGTCACCTGGCCGAGTTCACCCAGATCGACGTCGAGGTCAGGGACGCCAAACGCGACGACGTGCTCGACTTGCTGCAAGGGCTGATGCGGCACATCGTCTCGCGCGTCCTGCGGGAGTCCAAAGCGGACCTCACCGCGCTCGGCCGCGACCCGGAGTCGTTCGAAGCCATGCTGCGCAAGGACTTCGGCCGGATGACGCACACCGAGGCGGTGGCGAAGGTCCGGTCTTTGTCCCAGGAGCAGAGTATCGACGCGGAGATCAACTGGGAGGGGGAGAAGCTGCTCTCCGAGCAGACCGACACGCCGTTCTTCATCGTGGACTACCCCAAGGGTTCCCGGGGCTTCACCGACGGCGAGTCGGACACCGAGCCTGGTGTGCTCCGCAACTTCGACATGATCGCGCCCGGTGGCTTCGGCGAGATGTGCAGCGGCGGCGAACGGACCCACGAGTACCGGCGGCTGATCGAGCGCATGCGGGAGACGGGGGAGAACCCGGCCAAGTACGCCTGGTATCTCGACATCGCCCGGGACGGCCTGCCGGCCAGCGCCGGTTTCGGCCTCGGGCTCGAGCGCGTGACCAGGTACATCGCCGGGCTGGACGCGGTGTGGCAGGCCAGTGCGTACCCCAAGCTGCCCGGGATCGCCTCGCCATGATCACCGCTCCCGGTTTTCCCGAGGCCCAGGTCCGGGCGCGTGCCCGGCTGGGTACCTCGGCCGTGTTCCCGCCGGTCGAGGGCTACGGCCAGAGCCTCTTCGGGGCTGCCGCGGCGGCGTTGGCGGACGATCTGGACGAGGCCCGTGTCGTGCCGCCGGTCTTTGTCCCGCAACGGCTGGAGAAGATGTTCGATCTCGGCCGGGAGCCGGTGTACAGCGATGTCGTGCTTTCCGGTGACGTCGGCGGGTTCTCGTCCCGGCTGCCGTTGTTCGTGTGCGCCTTCGGCTCGACGCAGATCGCCGACGGTCTGGGTGTCGCACTGAGTTCGCAGGCCGGTCAGCTCGGCATCCCGATGGTCATCGGCGAGAACGTCGTCCCGATGCACGGCTACGGCCGGCTGGAGCCTTCTGGCGGCCTGATCGACAGGATCAAGGCGTACGCGTCCTCGGTGCCGGACGGGTTCGGCGGTGTCGTTGTCCAGCAGAGCACCGAGGACGCCGACGCGGAGGTGTGGAACCTCGTCTACAGCGACCCGTACGCCACCCGGTTGCTCGAAAGTGGACGGTTGGCCTTCGAGCTGAAAGTAGGACAGGGAGCCAAACCTGGTCTCGGCGGGATGACCGTGTTGTCCCAGGAGGCTGCTTCGGCCGTCGCCGACCAGTACGCGATCGACGCCGCGTTCGGCGGTTCGATGGTGCTGCGGTCGAGCAGCCCGGGGACCTTCACCGAGGAGATCCTGCGCCAGCAGGTCCACCTGATGCGCAACAACTATCCGCGGGCCAGGGTCTGGGTGAAGCTGCACCCCGGCCGGGACGTGCGGCACGCGGCCGAGGTCGCCTGGTCCGCCGGGGCCGACGCGGTCACTGTGGACGGTGCCGAGGGCGGGACCGGCTGGGCGCCTTCGGTGTTCCTGGACAACGTGGGGCTGCCCTTGGCCGAGTGCCTGCGGCGGATCGGCAAACACGACGCCGGCCTGCTCGTGTCCGGCCGGATGTGGGAAGGCAGCCGGGCCCTGAAATGCCTGGCGCTCGGTGCCTCGGCGGTAGGTCTCGGCCGGGCCGCGTTGCTCGCGGTCAGCGAGGACCCGACAGCCGGCCTGGTCCGGCTGGCGCAGTGCATGGAGCTCGAGCTGCAACTGCTGCTGAGTGCGCTCGGCAAGTACGACCTGGCTTCACTGTCCCCCGACGATCTCTGGTTCCCGAACTCCCCGGAGCGCGAAGATGATCAACTATGACGGCAGGCGGTTCCGCAAGGTCTCGTCCGACCCGGACGCGCCCGTCACCCTCTACAACCAGAAGGACGACATCATCTGGGCCGAGCTCACCGGCGGTTCGGTGCGGCTGGGCTCACTGACCGGCAAGTGCGGCCCCGACGGCACGATCGACATGGCCTACACGATGGTGCTGCACAACGGCGCCGTCATCTCCGGCCACAGTGTGAACACGCCGGAGTTCCTGCCCGACGGCCGCATCCAGCTCAACGAGGTGTGGGAACGCTACGGCGCCCACGCCGAACGCGGCACCTCAAGCATCGTCGAGGTCAGGGACTGACGGGCCACTCAAGTACGACAGTCGTCCCTGCCTCGTCGTGACGCAGGCTGAACGCACTGCTCAGCTGCCGCATGATCGGCAGGCCACGGCCGCGGGTGCCTGGATCGGCCGGTGGCGGACGCCATCGGCCGGAGTCCGAGATGATCACCCGCGCGCTGCCGGAATACCGGTCGCACGCGGCGAACAGCACAACCGCGCCTGAAGTCGTTTCGGCATAGGCGTGTTCGACCGCGTTGGCCAACGCTTCGTCCACGGCAAGCACGACGTCGCCGGCCATGTCGCGGCTCATGCCTATGTCTTTGGTCCATGTGCGAACACAGGGCCGCAGAATCGTCAGCTGAGCCGCGGTCGCGGGCACCTTGAAATGCAGGTGCGGCCGGTCGAGGTCGGCATCCCCGGCTGTCATGGGCAACGGCAACGCCCACAGGCGAGAAACGCGGGAACCGTTGTGCGTCTGCGACATCAGCTCTTGCACCCCCTGCGGGAGCTCGACGGTCTGGTTGCTGCCCATGGCATACCCCGGACACATTTCGGTCAAACGGCCCAGGCGTGTGGTGGGTGCCGCACGCGCCCGGGGGCGGTGACCGGGCACGTTCACATGGGGTGCGTTTCCAGGTACTCGGTCCATACCTTCTTGGGCACGCACATGCGCCAGGAATCCACCACAAGTTCCTTCATCTCATCGTGGTCGATTGCTGACAGCCAGCAACGTACCCACTGGTAACGCATATCCGAGGGAATCGGCATCAGGAACTTTTCCGGTTCGCCCGCGACCAAGGCTTCGCGTTCCTCCCGGGGATAGCCGAATCCCATCATGGTCTCGTCGGGGGACAGCGATAGGAACACGATTCGCCCCACTCGGAACTTGATCCGGTCGCGGACGAATGCCTCGTAGGCGCGTGGCAGGGTCGCGGCGAACTGCCGGACTTCATCCCCGGTGACCATTGGTCTGACCTCCTGGCATGGTTATCGTGACGTAGAGATATTCGTCAAGGATTTTCGCGAGCGAGACGGCCGGACGGCCTACCCGGTCCGGGACGGACTGTCCCGGGCAGGCGGCCAGCACGGCCTGCGCCCACGATCGGCCCAGCCGTAGGTGCGCTTCGAAAGCCGCACCAGTACGGGATCCGTGCAGCGCCTTGGCGATTGCGGCATCCCAGGGCATAACGGTATCCGGGCGCAAGGCGTACAAGGCTTTGGCGGCGGCGGTCGCGCTCAGGGTGCGCCGGGACGACACCGTTACCGCCGCCAGCGACTCGTATGCCCGTGCGATGGTGGTGATCTCGGCATCGCTCAGCCCGGCGAGGCTGACCTGCGGCAGTGCCGAACCGTATGTCTGCCACCACAACAGAAGCGCGCTGTCGAACGGATCGTCGGGCGAGGGGTAGCTGATCCGGCAGCCCCAGGAGTTCAGCCAGCGCAGCAACAGAGTTCGGTGCTCGGCGAACGACAGGTCGACGGCGGGGGCGGTGTCGGCCAGCAGTCGCAACCACGACTTGTCCACTCCCGTGAAGCCGTTGAACACCTCGGCGGTTCGACGCAGGTCTGCCAGTTGTGGCTGAGCGTGTGGCACGGGCGGAACCTTATCGGCTGCCACCGACATCCCCGGCGACAAGGCCCGCCTTTTTATACAGCACGCAAACACTGTTTTTTGCCACCATGGCTATACAGTGCGTGACTTGTCCGGAATCCGGCCGATCAAAACAGGTACTTTCCCACGGTCGGTCACCCATTTGTATCTGCTAGAGCCTGCATTGGTCTTTTAGAGTGTGGCCAGGCCGGTGACGGGATGGGCCGGTCACGCAGCGCGATAATCGCGGTGCCCCGTCCAGGGGAGAGGTGCATGGGTCGACCCGAACGTCCGTTGGACGCGTCCAACGGTCCGATTGCCGCATTTGCCCATGATCTGCGTGCGTTACGTAGTCGTGCGGGCAATCCGAGTTACCGGGAGCTCGCGCGTACGGCATTGTTCGCCCCTTCCGTGCTGTCGAGCGCCGCCAGCGGGCACCGGCTGCCCACGCTCGCGGTGACGCTGGCGTTCGTGTCCGCGTGCGGGGGAGACCGCACGGTCTGGGAGCGCAGATGGCGGGAGATCGCCGGACAGGCCGCGATCACAGGTGAGACAAGGGAGGAACGGGTGCCGTCACTGTCGCCGGCGCACGTGGCGTTCGATCCCGCCCAGGTGACGCATTCGATGATCCACATGACGCGGCCGGCCCAGCTACCGATGGGGTCGAGCACGTTCGTCGGGCGCGAGCAGGCGTTGGGCGAGGCCGCCGGGCTGATCGAAACGGCGAGCCCGGTGAAGACGCCGTTGTTGATCAGCGGTCCGATCGGGGTCGGCAAGACGGCGTTCGCGCTGCGGTTGGCCGCCGAGGTCGGCCCCGCCTTCCCGCACGGTCAGCTGTACGCCGATCTCGGCGAGTGCGGCCGGGAGAGTCAGTCGGCCAACAGTATTGTCCGGGGGTTCCTGCGGGCCCTCGGCGTGCCGACACACCTTGTCCCGGACGACCCGATGCAGCGGATTGGTCTGTATCGGTCCCTGCTGGCCCAGCGGAAACTCTTTGTGCTGTTGGCAAATGTCCGTGACGAGTCGCAGGTCCGGCCGCTGCTCGCGCACACCGCGCACAGCCAGGTGGTGGTGACCAGCCGGGCGCGGCTGCTCGGCCTGGACGATACCCGCCGCATCGACCTGGATGTGTTCACCCGTGCGGAATCCATCGCGCTGATCGGCCGATTGGCCGGTGCCGCCCGGGTCCAGTCGGAGTACGAGGCGTGCGAGGCCATCGCCGAGATCTGCGGCGACCTGCCGCTGGCGGTCAACATCGCCGGCCGCCGGATCGCCGCCCGCGCCGAGTGGTCGATCGCTTACACCGCAGGACAACTGGCCGACCACGATCGTCTGATGGACGCGCTCTGCGTCGGCGACGTGAACGTCCGCGACCGGTTCGCCGCGGCGTACCAACAACTTCCCACCGCGGGCCGGCAGGCTGTGCAGCAGCTCGGGCTGACCGGGTCGGGGTGGACCACCGCGATCGGCATCGCGTCCACTATGGGCATCCCGATCGAGGCGGCCGACGAGCTGCTTGAGTCCCTTGTGGACGCCGGAATCCTGCAGCGAGCGACGGTCGCGGGACGTTACAGCGTATCGACTCTGCTCGGCGCGTTCGTGGCCGACGCACATCGCGACGCCGGTCCGGCACCGGTTACGCTGGTCGACCGCCGGGCCAGACGCACAGTGCTGGAGCCTGTCCGGCGCGTGCCCGGCACCACGTCCGACATTCATTGATTGTTCTCCCCGCACCGCCGCTTCCGGTCAATGTCACCCGCGGTTTGAATGACTGGGCGAAATCCCAGGCGCTACAACGAAACGCGGGTGACATACATGCTGATTCTGGCCATGAAAGAGGGGCACGACGGCGGGATCGTGGCGATCGACGACGGCAGGCTGCTGTTCGCACTGGAAGCCGAGAAGGACAACTACCCTCGCTACTACCCGCTGACTGCCGAGACCATGGCCCGTGCCGCGGGCATGCTGGACCGGCAGCCGGACGTGGTGGCACTGGGTGGCTGGGTCAAGGGTGAGTTCTCCGTGGAGCCGCAGACCCGGACCGGATACTTCGGCGTCGGCGCGGGGTCGGCCACCGATGAACCGGGTAAGTTCTTCGGCAAGGACGTCCGCTACTTCTCCTCCACCCATGAGCGCTCGCATATCTATACGTCCCTTGGCATGGCGCCCGCGGCCCTGGGACAGGCGTACTACTCCCTGGTGTGGGAAGGCAACATCGGCGACTTCTACCGGATCGACGAGCGCGGCGAGGCCACTCACCTGCAGCACGTGCTGACCGACCCCGGAGCCAAGTACGCGTTCCTGTTCGCGCTGGCCGATCCGAAGTTCCCGGCGGGCAAGGGCAACTTCCGGTTCAACGACGCCGGCAAGCAGATGGCGTTGACGGGATTCGCCGAGGACGTCCCGATCACCCCGGCCGAGCGTGAGACCATCGACTTCATCCTGGCGCAGGACGGGATCATCCTGAACCTCGACAAGGACGAGATGTCCTGGTCGCACCTGCACAACACCGGCGTCTGGTCGCAGGCCTACCGCAACGCCGCGGCCCGGCACTCCCAGGCGATCTTCGGGATGTTCCACGACTACGCCGCCAAGAACATGAAAGAAGGCCTGCCGTTGCTCATATCCGGCGGCTGCGGGCTGAACTGCGACTGGAACCGGTTGTGGCGGGAGAGCGGCCTGTTCGAGTCGGTCTTCGTTCCGCCGTGCCCCAACGACAGCGGCTCCGCGCTCGGTACGGGCATTGACGCACAATGGTTCTACACCGGTCAAGCCACGATCGAATGGGATGTCTACGCCGGTGAGAACTTCGTCGAGGACGTCGCGCCCGATCCGGCCAAGTACGAGGTCAGGCCGCTGGTGGCCGGCGAGGTGGCCAAGTACATCGAGCAGGGCAACATCATCGGCTGGGCCCGTGGCCGCTACGAGATGGGGCCGCGTGCGCTGGGCAACCGCTCGATCCTGGCCGCACCGTTCACTGTGGACACCACGGTGCGGCTGAACAAGATCAAGCGGCGGGAGGACTACCGCCCGATCGCGCCGATCGCGCTGGAATCCGACGCGCACAAGTGGTTCGTCGGATCGGTTCAGGACCCGTACATGCTGTACTTCAACCACGTCACCTCCGACGAGTTGAAGGCGATCACGCACGTCGACGGCACCGCGCGGACGCAAACCGTGTCGCCGGAACGCAACCCCGGCGTGGCCGAGCTGCTGGTGGCCTTCCGCGACCTGACCGGCTTCAGCGTGCTGTGCAACACCTCGCTGAACAACAACGGCCGCGGCTTCATCAACCGGACGAGCGACCTCATCCAGTACGGCGAGACGTATGGTTTGGACGGCTACGTCATCAACGACACGTTCGTGACACCGCGCTCTTCGTGAGTTGATTGTTCGAGCGGTGCGGCGCTTCCGGTCAATGTCCCGCGCGGCTTGAATGATCGGTGATCAGGGACCCGGAAAATCCACGTACGGGGGTGTTTCCGTGCGGTTTGTGATAGTCGGTGGCGGAGTCATCGCACTGTTAACCGCTGTTAACTGCATCTCGGCGGGGCACGCCGTCGTCCTGGTCGACCAGGCCGGCATTCCCTTCTCCGGTGCCACTTCGTTCGACCGGCACCGGGTCACCCGGGCGCTGCACCTGAACGATCCAGCAGTCACCCGGGCCGCCGTGGACGCGCATTACCGATGGATCGTGCTGCAGGACATGCTGTCCACCCGCATCTACGAGCAGGTCGGTGCGTTGTCCGTGCTCCCGCGGGAAAAACTGTCGCCGGCGGAAACAATGCTGGCCGAGTGCGGGTCACAGGCCCGGGTGCTGGATCCCGATGATCTCGCGGCCGCCTTTCCCCAGGTCGAATTCCCGGCAGGGGAGAGCGCGGTATTCGAATCGCATGCCGGTGTGCTGCTCGCCGACCGGATTCTGGCGGCGTGCGCGGGCTGGCTGAGGTGGCACGCGCACGCCGACCTGCATCCCCACCGCAGAGCTGTCGAGATCGATGTGGACGGTGCCGCAGTACGTCTGGCCGACGGTGAGACCCTCCGGGCGGACGGCGTGCTGCTGGCAGCCGGACCATGGTCGCGATCGTTGTTGCCGGCGGAACTGGCCGCCGAACTGGTGCTGTACCGGCAAAGCATGCTGTACTGCGAGGTCCCTGACCGGGCGGCGTGGGCGGAAACACCGCCCATGCTGTCGCTGGGCAAGGACGGCGGCGCGTGGCTCGTCCCACCGGTGGCCGGCACGCCGCTGAAACTCAGCGCGGCCAGCGCGTGCCGCCAGGTGGACGAGGTGACGGACAACAGCACGCCGGCCCGTTGGCGGGACCACCTGCTTGACGCATTCTCGACGGTGATCCCTGGGTTTCGCACCGACTGGCTGACCGACACGCGTGACTGTTACTACCTTGCCCGTTCCTCCACCCAGGGGCCGATGCTCGCGGCGCTGGGCGAGCGGGTCTTCTCCTATGCCGCCTGCGGTGGATCGTCGTTCAAGTTCGCCCCGCTCATCGCGGAGTCCCTGGCCGCCCGGCTCACCGGGAACGTGCCAACGCCCACGGGTATCGGCCACCTCGACCGGCCGATGCAATTCATGCGAGGTGTCTCGTGAAACTGCTCGCTGTCGAAGCGAAACAGAACTCCTTCTACTACCTGTCCCGCTATCAGCAGATCGCCGAGTTCGGCGCGGAGTTGTTCGTGCTCAACGGGATCGGCACGGACGACTTCTGGCCCGCCGACCGATACCGGCGGGCCAGAAGCACACACATCAGCGACCTGATCCGGTACGCCAAGGACTGGCACGCCGAGCAGAACTTCGACGGCGTGCTGACGTTCTCCGAGTCCGGTGTGATCGCGGTCGCCGCGGTGGCCGACGCTCTCGGCCTGCCCAGTATCGGCGTGGAGGCGGCCCGCACGAGCCGCAACAAGCTGATCATGCGACAGGCGCACCGGCGCGGTGGTGTGCCGATCCCTCAGTTCCGCTTCGTGCCGTTCCTGGACTCGGCGCTTCGCACGGCCGAGGAGTTCGGCTACCCGGTGATCCTCAAGCCGACGCTCGGCGCTGCGAGCAACTTCGTGTTCCGAGTGGACAACGCCGAACAGATGGCAGAGCTGTATGAGCAGGCGCAGCAGGGCATCAACCGGATGTCCTGGTACACCATGGAAGCCGACGGTCTCGATCTCGGCCCGCACGGGCTGCTGGTCGAGTCCTTCCTGGACGGTCACGAGCACCTGATCGAGGCGCTGGTCTGGGATGACGAGGTCTACCTGGGTTCTATTGTGGACCGAGTCACCATGGAAGGTGGCACGTTCGACGACGATGTACACCACGCTCCAACGGCCCTGACGCCCGAGCAGGTCGCGGAGGTTCACGCGGTCGTCGCCGCGGGCGTTCGTGCCCAGGGCTTGAAGCGCAGCGCCCTGCATGCCGAGATCCGTTTCCACGAAGGCAAACCGCACCTGCTGGAGATCGCGGTCCGGCCCGGCGGCGGCGGTCTGGACCACATGGCCCGCAAGTCCGCGGGATACGACCCGATCAGAGCCATGATGGCGGTCGCCGAGGGGCGCAGGCCGGACGTGCGGCACTTCACCCCCACCGAGGTGCACACCGCGGCGATGTGCCTGATCAGCGACGGCGGCACGATCGAGTCGATCACGATCCCGCCCGAGGTCGCCGAGTCCGACCGGCTGACCCACATCAAGATCATGGCACAGCCGGGCGACGTGATCCGCCGCCCGCCCGACGGCAACGACATCCTCGGTGGATTCGGCGTCATCGGCACCTCGCTGGACGACGCCATGACCTTTGCCAACGACCTGGCCAGCAAGATCGAAGTCAAACTCGTCTGACTCTCCACCCCGAGTCACCCCAGGCCCACAAGGCCGGCATTTCCCCAGGAGGACAGCGTGCGACGTGCAGCCACCGCGCGGCACTACCTGATGGTGCGACCGACGTACTTCGACGTCGAGTACTCGATCAATCCGTGGATGGACCCCCAGAAACCCACGTTCACCGAGCTGGCCGTGGCCCAGTGGGAGTGGCTGCGGGACCTGTTCGGCGAACTCGGCCACACCGTCGAGTCGGTCGAGCCCAGGGCCGGACTGCCCGACATGGTGTTCTCCGCCAACGGCGCGACTGTCCTGAATGGAAAGGTTCTGGTCGCCCGGTTTCGGCACACCCACCGCAGCCAGGAGTCCGACGCCTACCTGGAGTGGTTCCGCCAGAACGGGTACCGCGACGTCCGCCAGGCACAGTGGATCAACGAAGGGGAAGGCGACTACCTGGTGGCCGGGCGGCACGTGCTGGCCGGCTCCGGGTTCCGCACCAACGTCCGGGCGCACGACGAGTTCGAGGAGTACTTCGGGGTGCCGGTGATCGGGCTGACCCTGATCGACCCGCGCTACTACCACCTGGACACGGCCTTGGCCGTGCTCGGCGACGAGTCGATCATGTACTACCCGGAGGCGTTCACCGCCGAGAGCCGGGAACTGCTCGAAGAGCTCTACCCGGACGCGATCCTGGCCTGCGACGGGGATGCCGAGGCATTCGGGCTGAACGCGGTGTCCGACGGCGAACACGTCGTCCTGCCACAGGCCGCGACCGGCCTGATGGCTCAGCTGCGGGAACACGGCTTCGACCCGATCGGCGTGGATCTGTCCGAACTGTTGAAGGCCGGCGGCAGCGTCAAGTGCTGCACGCTCGAACTGCGTGCGTAAAGGAGAGTGTCCATGAGGGTGCGTCGGAGCCTGATCAGCCTCGCGTTGATCGCGGTGCCGGTGGCGCTGATCGTGATCGTGCTCGACCTGGGCGCCGCCTACCACCATGGTTCCGGAGCACCCGCCCAGGCCGCGTCGGGCTCGCCGGACCCGTACTCCCGGCTGCTGATCGCGTTGCCGGTCATTCTGGCGGTGTGTTACCTGATGGGCGCGTTGTTCCGGCGGATAGGGCAACCGCCGGTCATCGGGGAGATCTTCGCCGGCATCATCATGGGCCCGTCGTTGCTCGGCCTGATCTGGCCGGGCGCCATGCAGTGGCTGTTCCCGAGCGGTGTGATCGGCACGATCAACACGCTGTCCCAGCTCGGCCTGATCTTCTTCATGTACCTGGTGGGCAGCGAGATCAATCTCGACGCCCTGCGCCAACGCGGCTTCACGGCGGTCACGGTGAGCCAGGTGAGCATCGCCCTGCCGATGCTCTCCGGCCTGGGCCTGGCTTTCGGGCTGTATCCGTCGCACGGCAACGATGTCGGATTCCTGGGTTTCGCGCTGTTCATCGCGGTGTCCATGAGCATCACGGCATTCCCGGTACTGGCAAGGATTCTGACCGATCGGGGGATCTCCAGGACGCCGTTGGGCGCGTTGGCCCTGACGTGTGCGGCGGTCGACGACATCGTCGCGTGGTGCCTGCTCGCGGTCGTGATCGCGATCCATCAGGGCGGCACGGCCGACGGTGTGTTGCTGACCATCGGACTGACGATCGTCTTCGTCGCTCTGATGGTGTTCGTGATCCGGCCGTTGCTGGCGAAGTGGCTGCCGCGGGTGCCGGAGGCGGCGGTGCTGCCGATCATGCTCGGCGGGATCATGCTGTCGGCACTGGCCACCAACGAGATCGGCATCCACCCGATCTTCGGCGCGTTCCTCTTCGGCGTGATCTCACCGCGCGGCCTGGCGATGTCCAAGCGGGCGGAAGGCAAGCTGGAGAGCGTCACGGTGACGTTGCTGCTGCCGCTTTTCTTCGCCTACACGGGATTACGCACCGAGTTCGGTCTGCTCGGCGCGGAGGCGTCGCTGTGGGGGTGGTGCGCGCTGATCACGGGTGTCGCGATGATCGGCAAATGGGGCGGCAGCACTGTGGCCGCGCGGCTGACCGGCGTCGGCTGGCGTGAGTCGCTGTCGCTCGGCGCGCTGATGAACTGCCGCGGGCTGACCGAACTGGTCGTGCTCAACGTAGGCCTGCAGTTGAAGGTGATCACCCCGACCGTGTTCGCCATGCTGGTGGTCATGACGCTGGTGTCCACAGTGATCACTTCGCCTGCGCTCACGGTGATCAACCGGCGCGCGGCCGCGGACCAAGAGTTTCTCGTCAACCGTTAGGAAAGGTAACCATGATCAGCGATGTTGCCGCGCCGGCGCAGACCTTCGCGGAGATCGTCGTCGACGACATCGTCCGCGACTCGATCTCGGCCGCGCTGCGCGAGTTTCCCGATCCTGTCGACGACATCGACCGGTCGCTTGCCTGCCTACGGATGATCTTCGCGCAACTGCCCGTCGACCAGGCCCAGACGATCCTCGACTTCGGCAGGCACGTGGACACACCCGGCGTCGCGCTGGTGCGTAACCTGCCAGTCGACCCCTCGCTGCCGGACACCCCGGTCGACGGCGAGCCCAGCAGGACCAAGAAGACCTTCGTCGCCGAGACAGTCCTGCTTGGACTGAGCCAGATGCTCGGCGAACCGGTCGGATTCACCACCGAGAAGAGCGGCAGGCTCATCCACGACGTGGTTCCGGTCTCGGCAGGCGCGACCAGCCAGACCAACCAGAGCTCGCACGTGTTCCTCAACTTCCACAACGACATCGTGCACGACTCGGTCGGCCGGTACGATGTGTCCAATCCGGACTTCCTGGTGCTCAACTGCGTCCGTCAGGACCGTAACAAAGAGGCCGTCACACACTACGCCGACGCCCGCGACATCACGCGTGAGCTCGACCCCAGTGTGGTGGAGACGCTGCGGTCGCCGTTGTTCCGGCTGAACGCGCCGGGCAGCTACATCCGGGACGTGGCAGGCGGCGGTGAGGTCCTCTCGGATCCGGTCGCGGTCATCTCAGGCCCGGTGGACTGTCCGGAGATCGCGATCTCCGCCAACGGTGTGCGTGGTCTGGACGACGTGGCCACCGAGGCGCTGGCCCAACTGCAGGCGGCGTGCCGTGCCGTGGCGCACCAGGTGAAGCTCGAGCCCGGCACCGCGTTGCTGATCAACAACCGGAAGGGCCTGCACGCGCGTTCCCAGTTCTTCGCCCAGCACGACGGTCAGGATCGCTGGCTGCAGCGGACGTACATCCGCCGCAGTCTGTGGACGATTCGTTACCGGGGAACTGGTTTCGACCGCCGCGTGCACTGAGTGCGTTTCGGTGCCCCGGGCCCGGGTATTCGGTCGGCAACGAGACTTCTCCGATGGAGGAAACGATGTCCACCGATGCCATTGTCCTGCTGAAAGAGGACCACAAGGAGATCCGGAGGCTGTTCGGCGGATTCGGCAACGCCGGCGAGAACGCGACAGCCACCAAGGGCAGACTGGTGGGAAAGATCATCGAGCTGCTCACCGTCCACACGTACATCGAGAACGAATGTATGTATCCCGAGGTCCGCAAGCTGCTGCCGGACCTGGAGGACGACGTCCTGGAGTCCTATGAGGAGCATCATGTGGCGGACGTGCTGTGCATCGAGCTGTCCATGATGAACCCCGACGACGAGCGGTTCGACGCCAAGACCACAGTGCTGATCGAGAACGTCACGCACCATATGGAGGAAGAGGAGTCCGACTGGTTCCCCAAGGTGCGTGCCGGACTCGGCCGCAAACAGCTGCAGGAGATCGGTGCCCGGATGATCGAGATGAAACAGAAGGCGCCGCGCAAGCCGTCACAGCCCAGCGCGCTGAAGAAGGCACTTGACGCGGTCCGGGCCTGAGACCGGGCACAATGGGGTCATGGACGAGTCGAAGTCGCAGGAACCGATAGACGCCGAGATCGTCGAGGAGAGCACGGCTCTGCAGCCGGCCCCGCCGGTCACGCCGCAGTTCGACTACACCGAAGGCGGCGTGCCGACGTTCGACTACGTCCGCGACCGCATAGAGAACAAGGTCGCGACGTCGATCGGCGCCGAGGAGTTGGCGACCGGGTCGCCGCAGGGCAAGTCGATCGACGAGCAGATGGCCGAGCGCGACAAGGCCGGCCGGGACAAACTGGAGGAGATCCGCAGGCAGATGCGGGGCGAGTGATCTCGCCCCGCATCTGCCGCACTGCTTAGTCCTCGCCGCCGAACTGCGTCCGGTACGCCTCGAGGTCTTCCTCGGTGACCTTGGCGAACAGGACCGGGGGAGTGGTGAACGCGGTGCCGACGGGGATGAAGGACAGCGCCTTCGCCTCGTCGGCCGTGACCCACTGCCGTGACACGTCGTCGGCCGCGAAGGCCGCGCGCATCGCCTTGGCGGAACCGGGGATGAACGGCTCGGAGACCACTGCGTACAGGTAGATGAGGTTCATCGCGGTACGCAACGTCAACGCGGCCGCGTCCTGGTCCGTGCGGATCTCGATCCAGGGCGCCTTGGCCTCGAGGTACTGGTTGCCCGCGCTCCACAGCGACCGCAACGCCTGCGCGGCCTTGCGGTACTGCAGCGATTCCATGGCGTTCTGGTAGTCCTCCAGCAGGCCGGCGATCTCCTCGCCGAGGCGCTGCTCGGCCTCACCAGGCTCGCCACCGGCCGGCACGTCGTCGCCGAACCGCTTGCGGCTGAAGGAAAGCACCCGGTTGACCAGGTTGCCGAGGGTGTCGGCCAGATCCTTGTTGACCGTGCCCGCGAACAGCTCCCACGAGAACGACGAGTCGTCGGACTCCGGCGCGTTGGCGATCAGGAAGTACCGCCAGTAGTCGGCGGGCAGCAGCTCAAGGGCGGCGTCGGTGAAGATGCCGCGCTTCTGGCTGGTGGAGAACTTGCCGCCGTAGTAGGTCAGCCAGCTGAACGCCTTGACGAAGTCGACCGTCTTCCACGGCTCCCGCGTCCCAAGCTGAGTGGCCGGGAACATCACGGTGTGGAAGGGGACGTTGTCCTTGGCCATGAACTCCGTGTAGCGGACGGTGTCCTCAGCCTCGTACCACCACGAACGCCAATCCCGGTTCTCATCAGGCGCGGCGTCCGCCCACTCCTTGGTCGCGCCGATGTACTCGATCGGGGCATCGAACCAGACATAGAAGACTTTGCCCTCGGCGGCCAGGTCAGGCCACGTGTCGGCCGGGACCGGCACACCCCATTCGAGGTCACGCGTGATCGCCCGGTCGTGCAGCCCCTCACTGAGCCACTTGCGGGCGATCGAAGAGGCGAGCGTCGGCCACGGCCCGCTCTTCTCGTCAAGCCACTTCTCGACCTCGCCGGCCATCTTCGACTGAAGCAGGAACAGATGCTTGGTCTCGCGGACCTCGAGGTCCGTGCTCCCGCTGATCGCCGACCGCGGCTCGATCAGGTCCGTCGGGTCCAGCACCCGCGTGCAGTTCTCACACTGGTCGCCCCGCGCCCGGTCATACCCACAGTGCGGGCACGTCCCCACGATGTACCGGTCAGGCAGGAACCGCCCGTCGGCCGGCGAGTAAACCTGCCGGACCGCCCGCTCCTCGATGAAGCCATGCTCATTGAGCTGCCGCGCCATGTGCTGCGTGATCTCACGGTTCTGCGGCGACGAGCTACGCCCGAAGTAGTCGAAAGACAGTTCGAAGCCCCGGTAGATGCCGGCCTGCACCTCGTGCTGCTGCGCACAGAACTCCGCGACCGGCAGGCCGGCCTCCTGAGCAGCCAGTTCAGCGGGGGTCCCGTGCTCGTCGGTTGCGCAGATGAACAGAACCTCGTGCCCGCGCTGCCGCAGGTACCGTGCATAGACATCAGCGGGGAGCATGGACCCGACCATGTTGCCCAGGTGCTTGATGCCGTTGATATACGGAAGCGCACTGGTTATGAGGTGCCGAGTCATTCCCGGAATCCTACCGGTGACCCTCAGGTGCCCTCATCAGGGCTGGTCAACGTCCCAAGCGGCCGGTGCCAGGAAGCGGGACCGGCCGAGGACAGGCTTCCTCGTCGGCAGTGCGTGAACTATATCGACACGCGCTCGGTCCAGTCACCGGCCAGAAGGTCGCTGAATAGGACGATCAAATTCCTTGACCAGGCCCATCCGGGCTGATTTTCGGATCGAACAAGAGATGCGGTACCGCGTCAATCATCGTTGGGTGAAAGGAATGCGATGAACAAGCGAGCAACGTGGTTGCCGGCTGGGATCAGTTGTCTCCTGGTCCTGGCCGGTGCGCCGGCGGCGGGTGAGCCTTGGCCGCGTGGCGATCGATCTCTTTCAGCTGAGGGCTATTCATCGGTTCCGATTTTGATCAGGGCTGCCTCGACCATCATTGCGTTATTCACTCTCACGCGATTCGGACGGTGAGACGAGACCGGCGCCGATACCTGGTTCGCGCGTACGAAGACAGCCGCGGGCCGTCCCGGCAGGCTCGCCGGACAAGGGGATGTGGCGTTGGAGGCCTGATGGAATCGGTTCTGAGGATCGTGGTGGCCGGTACGGTGGCGCTGAGCCTTGCGGGGTGTGGCGGCGGTCAGGGAAGTCAGAGTCTTCTCGACGGCAGGACGTTCACCATGGTGCTGGGGGCTGATCCCGGCAATCTCGATCCGCATTTCACGTCGCTGTCGGTCACTCATCAGGTTGACCGGTTTCTTTATGACTCGCTGGTCAATACCGACAAGGACGGCAAGCTTATGGCCGGGCTGGCCGAGAAGTGGGAGGCGACCACCACCGGCGCGACTTTCACGCTGCGCAAAGGAGCCACGTGCTCGGACGGGAGCCCGCTGACTGCTGCCACGGTCGCCGCCAACATCAGTTTTGTCGGGGACCCGAAGAACACATCGAGTCGCATGGGTGTGTATGTGCCGCCGGGGGCCACGGCGACTGGTGATGACGCGGCGGGGACTGTGACGGTGACGTCACCGACTCCGCATTCGTTCCTGGATCGCACAGTGGGGGCGCTGCATATTGTGTGTGACAAGGGAATGAAGGATCGCGGTCTGCTCAGACAGAGTGCGTCCGGCACCGGGATGTTCACCGTCACGGAGGCTGTGCCGGGTGATCATTACACATTGGAGCGTCGCAAGGACTACGCGTGGGGGCCTGGTGACTGGCGGACTGATCAGCAAGGGCTGCCGGACAAAGTGGTGTTGCGAGTCGTCAGCAACGAAAGCACCGCAGTGAACCTGCTTGTCTCCGGGGAGGTCAACGCGACCACGGTGATCGGTCTGGACCAGCAGCGGTTGCAGGCGCAGAAGCTGCTCCAGCGGGACGTGATGGCTGTGCTCGGGGAGCTCTGGTTCAACCAGAAGGCCGGTCTGCCCGGCGCTGACATCGAGGTTCGCAAGGCACTCATCCAGGCGCTTGACCTGGGCCAGCTCACCCAGGTGCTGACGAGCGGAACCGGCAAGCCGGCCACCGGGCTGGTCGCCCCCGGCCTGACCCCGTGCGATCAGGACACGATCAGCGGCAAGCTGCCCGCGTTCAACCCGGATGCTGCGAAGACGACACTTGACGCGGCGGGCTGGCGGGCCGGGGCCGACGGGATTCGTGCCAAGGATGGCAAGAAGCTGTCGATGACGCTCTTCTACACGACCGAGCTGGGTACGACGATGCAGGCGACCGCAGAACTGACCCAGAAGTTCTGGTCGGCGGCCGGCGTGGAGGTCACTGCCAAGGGTGCCACCCAGGCTGAGCTCGGGCAGGTCGTCGTCGGCGGTCAGGGGTCGTGGGATGCCGGCATCATCCCGCTGAATGTCTCGCTGCCCAGCGAGCTTGTCGGGTTCCTCTCCGGGCCGACCCCGCCGAACGGCACCAACTTCGCCAGCCTGCGCAACACGAAGTACACCGACGCTGTCGCGGCTGCGTCCGCGATCGCGGGGACCGCCGGCTGTGGCAAGTGGGCGGAAGCCGAACAGGCACTGGCCGAGAACGTGGATGTCGTGCCGTTCGCCAACTCCAACCGTCCTGCCTTCGGCAAGGGCGCGACGTTCGAGCTCACCGACGGCAGCGTCGCACCCTCCTCGATCCGGATGCTCGGCGCGTGACAGCGGTCGTCGAAACCCAGGACAGTCCTTGGCTGCGGTTCGCTGTTCGCCGCGCGGGCCGGCTGCTGGTCTCGGTGTGGGTGCTGGTCACGGCCGCGTTCCTGATGATCCACCTGATCCCTGGCGACCCGGTGCGGGCGGCGCTCGGGCCGACGGCCTCGGTGGATCTGGTGAACGCCCGGCGCGCGGCGTTGGGGCTCAACGATCCGTTGTGGCTGCAGTATCTGCACTATCTGGGCGACCTGCTCACCGGGGACATGCGCACCTCGATGATCTCCGGGTTGCCGGTGTCCCAGGTGATCGGCGACCGGTTGCCGGCCACTCTGGAACTGGCCGTGTACGCGTTCGCGCTGGCCGTGGTCGTCGCGATTCCGCTGGGTGCGGGCATGGCTGTGCTGACTCGTGGTGGGCGGCGCCGTCCAGTGGAGCTCGCGTTCACCTCCACGAGTGCCGTGCTGGCCGTCATCCCGGAGTTTCTCCTGGCGGTGGGACTGGTTTACGTGTTCGGCGTGCAGCTCGGCCTGGTTCCGGTCGCGGGCCGGGACGGACTGGATTCCTATGTCCTGCCGGTCCTGTCGCTCGCGGTCGGCCCGGCGGCTGTGCTGGCGCGGATCGTGCGTGTGGAGATGCTTACGGTGCTGCAGGCCGACTTCGTCCGGACCGCCAGAGCCAAACGGCTGCCTGAACGGCTGGTCTACCTGCGCCACGCCCTGCCGAACGCCCTCACCGCGACGATCACCCTGGGTGGCCTGCTGCTCAGCGGGCTGGTCGCCGGGACTGTGCTGGCGGAGAACGTGTTCGCGTGGCCCGGCCTGGGCAGCACGATCGTCCAGTCGATTCTGGCCAAGGACTATCCGGTCGTGCAGGGTGTCGTGCTGGTCTACGGACTCGGCGTGCTGGTGGTCAACCTTGCGGTCGACGTCGTGCTCGCGTTGCTGGATCCCCGTTCGACGATCAGGGAGAGCTGAGCCGTGCGATCGAAATGGACTGGGATCGTGCGGACGCCGGTGGGCGCGAGCGCCGCCGCGCTGCTACTGGCGGTCCTGATCATGGCAGTGCTCGCGCCGATCCTGTTCACGAACAAGGCGAACGCGATCGACACGAGCCAGATCATGCAAGGGCCTTCGGCGGAGCACTGGGTGGGGACCGACAACCTGGGCCGGGACGTGTTGTACCGCGTGCTGGTGGCGACCGGGCTTTCGGTACGGCTGGCGCTGCTGGCGACCGCGATCGGTGTGGTGACCGGATTGCTGCTGGGTGCCGCGCCGGTGGTGCTCGGCAGACGAGTGGGCCGGGTCGTCGGCGCGGTGGTCAACATCGCGGTGGCGTTTCCAGGCTTGCTGCTGGCACTGTTCTTCGCGGTGATCTTCGGCGTGGGGACGACAGGCGCGTTGCTGGCGATCGGGTTCGCGATCGCGCCTGGCTTCGCGCGGCTGACCCAGACCCTGGTGGCCAAGATCGCGGGCCTGGACTACGTCGCCGCGGCCCGGATCGCGGGTGTCGGCCGGACCAGGCTGCTCCTGCGGCACATCCTGCCGAATGTCGCCGAACCCCTGGTGGTCAACGCGACCATCGCGGCCGGGAGTGCCTTGCTGGGATTCGCCGGTCTGTCGTTTCTCGGTCTGGGTGTGCAGTCCCCGAGTTACGACTGGGGCCGATTGCTGGGTGAAGGGCTGCAACGCATCTACATCCATCCGGCCGCCGCGTTGGCGCCTGGTGCGGCGGTTGTGGTGGCAGGGCTGGCGTTCAACCTCTTCGGCGAGGCGATCGCGAAGACGTTCGGGGTACGCACGCCCAAGATCAAGACCCAGCGCCGCGCCGAGCGTACGGCTCCACCGGTCTTCGATGATCAGCCGGTACTCGTTGTGGACGGCCTGCGCGTCGGTTTCCCTGGAGTGACGCCGGTTCGTGGGGTGAGTTTCTCGGTGGGGCAGGGGGAAACTGTGGGGATTGTGGGCGAGTCGGGATCGGGCAAGAGTCTCACCGCGCTCGCGGTCGCGCAGTTGATCGAGCATCCCGGCGAGGTCGAGGCCGAGCAGTTGACGTTCCAGGGCGAGGACCTGCTGAGCGGCCGGAAGCACCGGCACTTGCTCGGTACGTCCCTGGCGATGGTGTTCCAGGACCCGATGACGTCGTTCAACCCGGCGATGCGGATCGGCCGACAGCTCGCCGAAGTGGCCGAGCAGCACCAAAACATGAAGCGCGGCAAGGCCTGGCAGCGTGCGGTGGATCGGTTGCGTGCGGTCCGGGTGCCCGACCCGGGCAAGCGGGCCAGGCAGTTCCCGCACGAGTTCTCCGGCGGGATGCGGCAGCGCGCGATGATCGGCATGGGCCTGATGGGGACACCGGCACTGATCATCGCCGACGAACCGACGACCGCGCTGGATGTGACTGTGCAGCGGCAGGTTCTTGAGCTCCTGGCAGACGTTCGCGCCGCCGACAACGTCGCCATCCTGCTGATCAGTCACGACGTCACCGTGGTGGCGCAGGTCTGCGATCGCGTCCTGGTGATGTACGCCGGACGCGTCGTGGAAGACCTGCCCGCAGCCGAGTTGCACACCCACGCTCGCCACCCGTACACGCGTGCCCTCATTGCTGCGGTACCGGACATGACAACGGATCGAGACCTTCCGCTGGCAGTGATCCCAGGCCGTCCAGTCGATCCGGCTCAGGTTCCTCCGGGTTGTGCTTACGCGCCAAGGTGTCCACTGGCCGACGAGAAGTGCACGCAAACCGATCCGGTGCTGCTGGCCGACGAACACGGCCGCCAAGTCGCGTGCTGGCACGCGGACATGCCCGTCAAGGTGGGTGATCGCGGTGAGTGAACTCAGCTTCCAAGACGTGACAGTACGGTTCGGTAGCCGCAGGCGCGGGACGACGGCCGTTGACAGTGTTGATCTCATGGTCCCGGACGGCAAGGTCGTCGGTCTGGTCGGCGAGTCCGGATCAGGCAAATCGACGCTGGCAAGAGCGGCGGTCGGACTTGTTCCGCTTTCCGCCGGTCGGATCGTCCTGGATGGACAGTCGCTGCCCCGGTCACGGGCCGTGCAGATGGTGTTCCAGGACCCTTACTCCGCTTTGGACCCGCGGATGACGATCGGCGGATCGATCGCCGAGGCCATGCCGAAATCCGTGTCCGATCGCCAAGCCGAAAGCGTCCGCCTGCTCGGTCTGGTCGACTTGCCTGGCGACTGTGCGCGGTTGTACCCCGCGCAGCTGTCCGGCGGTCAACGCCAACGGGTCGGGCTGGCCAGGGCGCTGGCCGGGCAGCCGGAGGTGATCATCGCCGATGAGATCACCTCGGCGCTGGACGTGTCCATCCAGGGCACGGTGCTCAACCTGGTGCGGGACCTGCAAAGGCGGATGCGGCTCTCGATGCTGTTCATCTCGCACAACCTCGCCGTTGTTCGCTACGTCAGCGACATCATCGCCGTGATGTACCGCGGCCGGATCGTCGAGCAGGGACCTGCCGATGACGTCTTGGCCGACCCGCAACACCCTTACACGCGCGAACTATTCGCCGCCATCGCCACTCGACCGAGGAGAAACCGGTGACCCGACGCCAGCGTATCGACGACCTGACCACCTTCGCTGTTCCGGGACAGCCCGCGATCTCCCCGGACGGCGGCCAATGCCTCTACGTCCTGCGAACCACGGATGCCGAGGCCGACCAGAACGACTATGCCATCTGGCTTGTCGGCACCCGCACCGGGCAGCCGCGGCAACTGACCCGTGGCAAAGCGGATACCTCACCGTCATGGTCGCCTGACGGCACGAAAGTGGTTTTCCTGCGCTCCGAACAACTGTGGCTGCTGCCGATCGACGGCGGCGAACCCGAGCAGTTGACCACGCTTGCGCTCGGCGCAGGCGCCGCGGCCTGGAGCCCGGACGGCACGAAGATCGCGTTTTCAGCCGCCACCGATGAGATCGCGGACGCCAACGCACCGATCGTCACCGAACGCCTCGACTATCAGGCTGACGGCGCTGGGCTGCTGCGGACTGTCCGCAAGCACCTGCATGTTCTCGATGTGGCGAGCAAGCAATGCCGCCAGGTGACGAGTGGCGACTGGCATGCGGGCGATCCGTTCTGGTCACCGGACTCTGCCACGCTGGCCTTCAGCGCGATGACCGCGCCGGACGCGGACCTGAATTTCCGTGCACCGGTGCATGTCCTGGACGTGAGCAAAGACCACGCCACTCCCGAACCTGTCGGCCTGCGAGAGGGAATGGCCGGCCCGGCGATCTGGACCGCGGATGGATCGGCTTTGCTGGTCGCCGGCATCGAGGACGGCCCGGTCGGTCACGCCGGTCTGTGGCGCGTTCCGCTCGACGGCGGCGCGATCGTCAACCTGGCAAAATCCTTGGACCGCAACGTAATGCCAGGCGGCCCAGGCTATCCAGGTGCCGCGCCGCAGTTGTCGGCCGACGGCAGCACGGTGTATTTCTGCGTCCGTGATCGCGGCTGTACTCACCTGTACTCAGTGCCGGTCGAAGGCAGGACACCGAGCGCGGTCGTCACGGGCGCTGGCCGCGTTGTGGGCGGCTTGTCGGTCGCGGGTGACACCGCTGCGGTTCTGGTGTCCACACCGGACTCTCTGGGTGAGATCGTCACGGTCGATCTCAAGACAGGTGCCGAGAACGTCCGCACCGGTCACGGGGCGCATGATTTCGAGCTGTTCCCGCGCGAGGAACGGGAGTTCACGATCTCCGACGGCACAGTCGTGCACGGCTGGCTGATGCGTGATCCCGCCGCGACCGGCCCGCAGCCCCTGTTGCTGGATGTCCACGGTGGACCGCACAACGCATGGAACGGCTCTGCTGACGAAGTCCATGTGTACCACCAGGAACTCGTCGCCCGCGGCTGGACGATCCTGCTGCTCAACCCACGGGCCAGTGACGGTTACGGCGAACAGTTCTTCAAAGCGGGCCTGGGCGGCTGGGGTGAGGCCGACGCGAAGGACTTCCTAGAACCGATCGACGAACTCGTCGCGGGAGGGATCGCGGACGCCGAACGGCTCGTGGTCGCCGGGTACAGCTATGGCGGGTACATGACCTGTTACCTCACCAGCCGGGACAACCGGTTCGCCGCCGCAGTGGCAGGCGGTGTGGTCAGCGACCTCGTGAGCATGGTCGGAACATGCGAGGCCGGGCACTACCTCAGTGAGTTCGAGCTCGGTGGCCAGCCATGGACCGGACGTCGTTACGACGGCATGTCGCCACTGTCGCAAGTAGACAGGGTGCGTACGCCTACGTTGATCCTGCACGGCACGGCCGACATCGCCTGCCCGATCGGTCAGGCGCAGCAATGGCACACGGCGTTGCGGGAACTAGGCGTGCCGACGCAGTTCGTGCTCTACCCGGATGCGTCGCACCTGTTCATCCTCAATGGACGGCCGTCTCACCGGATCGACTACAACCGTCGTATCGTGGACTGGCTGGAGCAGCACACTGGGACGGGACGGCCACGGATCGACGCCGCCCACTGGCAGCGCAGGCTCGACGTCCTGGCCAAGCGGCACCGGGTTCCCGGCGCGACGCTGGGTATTCTCCGCCTGCGGCCGGGCCGCGAGGACGAACTGACCGAAGCGGCTTACGGCGTGCTGAACAACGAGACCGGTGTCAGGACGACCACCGACTCGCTGTTCCAGGTCGGGTCCATCTCGAAGGTCTGGACGACGACCGTGGTGATGCAGCTGATCGACGAGGGCCTGCTGGATCTGGATGCCCCGATCATCGAGATCCTGCCCGGACTGCGGCTGGCCGACCCGGATGCCACCAAGAAGATGACCATGCGGCACCTGCTCACGCACACGAGCGGCATCGACGGCGACGTCTTCACCGACACCGGCCGTGGCGACGACTGCCTGGAGAAATACGTCGCCCAGCTGGCCGAGGTGGCCCAGAACCACCCGCTGGGCGCCACCTGGTCGTACTGCAACTCGGGCTTCTCGCTGGCCGGGCACGTCATCGAGAAACTCACCGGGACCACCTGGGACGCGGCGATGAAGGAGCGGCTGTTCACCAGGCTCGGCCTCGACCACACAGTCACGCTGCCCGAAGAGGCCCTGCTGTATCGCACCGCGGTCGGGCACGTCGCCGAGGGTGCGGGCGACCCGGTGAAAGCACCCGTCTGGGTGTTGAAGCGTTCGGCCGGGCCTGCGGGTCTGATCACCTCGACGGTCGCGGATGTGCTCGGCTTCGCCCGGATGCACCTGACCGGCGGGCTGGCGCCGGACGGGACCAGGGTGCTCAGCGAGGAGAGCGCCGCGGCGATGACCGCCTGGCAGGTGGACCTGCCGGACAAGCACATGCTCGGTGATTCGTGGGGCCTGGGCTGGTTCCGGTGCGGCTGGGACTCGCAGCGGCTGTTCGGCCACGACGGTAACACCATCGGCCAGTCCGCGTACCTGCGTGTGCTGCCGTCCGAGGGCCTGGCCGTCACGTTGCTCACCAACGGAGGCAACGCCCACGGCCTGTACGAGGACCTGTACCGGGAGATCTTCGCCGAACTGGCCGGAGTCGCGATGCCCGAGCCGCTCAAGCCCCCGGCCGAGCCGGTCGACGCGGATCTCGACCGGCACGTGGGCACATACGAGCGGGCGAGCGTGCTGATGGACGTGTACAAGGCCGACGACGGCCTCCACCTGCGGACTACCGTGACAGGGCCGCTCGCGGAGATGATGTCGGAGAAGACGCAGGAGTACACAATGGTCCCGGTCGACGACAACCTGTTCCTGATCATGGAGCCCACCATGCAGACCTGGCTTCCGGTGACGTTCTACGAACTGGCCACAGGCGAGCGCTACCTGCACTACGGCGTACGCGCGACACCGAAGGTGGGCTGAGGTGTCACTCTCGGACACGCTCGCCGACATCGAGGAGCTCGTGACGTGCGAGTCCCCGTCGGCAGACCTGGCTGCGGTCGCGGCCAGCGCGGATGTCGTGGCGCGGGTCGGGGCCCGCCACCTGGGCGCGGAGCCGGACCGGGTCGTGCTCGACGGACGGACGCACCTGCGCTGGCGGTTCGGCGACGGCCCGGCGCGGGTGCTCGTGCTCGGCCATCATGACACCGTCTGGCCGCTGGGATCATTGGCCACGCATCCATTCGACGTGACTGACGGTGTCATGCGCGGGCCTGGCTGTTTCGACATGAAAACCGGTGTGGTGATGGCGTTTCAGGCCATCGCGCGACTGACGGATCGTTCCGGCGTCACCCTGCTGGTGACCGGGGATGAAGAAATCGGATCACCGAGCTCACGCGCGCTGATCGAGGCCGAGGCTGAGGGTTGCGTTGCGGCACTGGTGCTTGAGGCGTCCGCGTCCGGCGGTGCGTTGAAGACCGAACGCAAGGGTGTCTCGAACTACCGGGTACGGGTGCACGGCCTGGCCGCGCATGCCGGGCTGGAACCTGAACGCGGCATCAACGCGACCGTCGAGCTGGCACTGCAAGTCCTTGCGGTGAACGGGATTGCTGATGCTGCTGTGGGAACGACCGTTACACCGACGCTCATGTCTGCGGGAACGGCAGTCAATACCGTTCCCGCGTTGGGAGAATTCGCCGTCGATGTCCGGGTTCGATCAGCTGCCGAGCAGGAGCGGGTCGACGTCGCGATGCGGTCACTCGTGCCGGTGCTGAGCGGCGCCCGGCTGGATATTCTCGGCGGGCCCAACCGGCCGCCGCTGGCCGCGGAGTCGTCGGCCGCACTCTTTGCCCGGGCCGCCAAGCTTGCCGCCGATTTGGGCTTGGCGGCGTTGACATCTGCCGCTGTCGGTGGCGGTTCGGACGGCAATTTCACCGCGGGAATGGGGATTCCGACGCTGGACGGGCTTGGCGCGGTCGGCGGGGGAGCCCACGCGGACAACGAACACGTGCTCGTGGCCGAGATACCAGGCCGCACGGCATTGGTCGTCGCGCTTATGGCCGACTTGCTTGATGGGCCGGGAGTATGAAACTGATCGAGGATGACGCTGCCCACGCAGCCGCCGCGGCCCGCGTCGTGATCCGTGAGCTGACCGAACTCGAAGAACTCAACGCGGTCTACGAGTTGTACAACGAGATCTGGCGGCCAGACCCGACCAACCCGCCGGTCACCACGGAACTGTTGCGGGCATTGACCAAGGCAGGCAACTACGTCAGCGGTGCGTACGACGGACGGCGGCTCGTCGGGGCATGTGTCGGCTTCTTCGGGACACCCTCGGAAACGACGTTGCACAGCCATGTCGCCGGTGTCTCGGCGTCCGCGATGGGCCGCAGCGTGGGCTTCGCGCTCAAGCTGCACCAACGAGCCTGGGCGGCCGGCCATGGGCTGACGTCGATCACATGGACCTTCGACCCGTTGGTCAGCCGGAACGCCTACTTCAACCTGATGAAGCTCGGCGCCACGCCAACGGAGTACCTGCCGAACTTCTACGGCGGCATGCACGACGGGATCAACGGCAACGATGAAAGCGACCGGCTGCTCGTGCACTGGGACCTCGGCAAAGTCGGGGCGCCGGTTGTCCAGTCGCGTAGTGAGGCCGTGATCGCGCTCGACCGGTCGGACACGGGTCTGCCTGTTGCCGGCGCACTGGACGGGCAGACCTTGCTTGTGGCCGCGCCACGCGACATCGAGTCGTTGCGTGCGGCCGATCCCAGTGCCGCCAAGCTATGGCGTGTGGCGATGCGTGACGTGCTCGGCACGTTGCTCGCCGAAGGCGCCCGTGTCACCGGGTACGACCGGTCGGGCTGGTACCTCGTGTCCAGAAAGGACAGCTGATGAAGCTGGCGGGAGTGGAACTGCGGCTGATCGAGATGCCGCTGGTGGCGCCGTTCCGGACGTCCTTCGGCGTCGAGACCACGCGGGAGATCCTGCTGCTGCGTGCCGTCACGGATGATGCCGAGGGGTGGGGCGAGTGCGTGGCGATGTCCGACCCGCTGTATTCGTCGGAATACGCGGCCGCGGCGGCGGATGTGCTGACCAGGTTCTTCATCCCGGCGCTGGCCGGGACGCCGGTCCTGGGCACCGCGGTGGCGCCGGCGCTGGCGAGGTTCAAGGGTCATCGGATGGCCAAGGCGGCCCTGGAAATGGCCGTGCTGGACGCCGAACTGCGGGCCGAGGGCCGGTCGATGGCCCGCGAGCTCGGTGCCCTGCGTGACCGGGTCCCGTGTGGAGTGTCGGTCGGGATCATGGGATCGATCGGCGAGCTGCTCGACGCGGTCGGAGGCTACCTCGACGCCGGCTACCTGCGGATCAAGCTGAAGATCGAACCGGGCTGGGATGTCGAGCCGGTCCGCGCGGTGCGGGAACGCTTCGGCGACGACGTGCTGCTGCAGGTCGACGCCAACACCGCGTACACGCTGGCCGACGCGCGGCACCTGGCCCGGCTCGACCCGTTCGGCCTGCTGCTGATCGAGCAGCCGTTCGACGAGGAGGACGTGCTCGGGCACGCCGAGCTGGCCAAGGTGATCAGCACCCCGGTGTGCCTGGACGAGTCGATCACCTCGGCCCGGGCCGCCGCGGACGCCATCCGCCTGGGCGCGTGCCAGATCGTGAACATCAAGCCTGGTCGCGTCGGCGGCTACCTGGAGGCGCGGCGTATCCATGACGTGTGCGTCGCGCACGGCGTGCCGGTGTGGGCCGGCGGCATGCTCGAGACCGGAATCGGGCGGGCCGCGAACGTCGCTTTGGCGGCGTTGCCCGGATGTACCGTGCCGGGCGACACGTCCGCTTCGGACCGGTACTACCGCACGGACATCACTGAGCCGTTCGTGCTCGAAGACGGTCACCTCGGTGTGCCGTCAGGGCCAGGCATCGGTGTCACGCCCATTCCCGGTGAACTCGAGAAAGTGACGACCAAGGTGGACTGGCTACCGCTGTGAGCGCGCACGACAGTCTCCGGCCGCGCGCCAGCCTCGGCCGTGTCCTCGACGACCTGGGCAACACGCTGCTGGAGCTGGTACACGGTGACGCGAACCGGCCAGGCGACATCGGCGGGATCGCTATCCACGACCCGATCGAGGAATCGGTCCTGCCCAGCCACGCCCTCGTGCTGGGCGTCGGGCTGAGCGAACCATCAGCCAGCGCCGAGCTTCTGCGTTCGCTCGGAAGGCGCGGTGCGGCTGGTCTCGTGCTCAGGACGCCTGTCGCGATGTCCGACGAGCTGGCTGCGGCGGCAGAGTCATCGGGCGTCGCCGTGCTCGCGCTGGCTCGCGGCGCTTCGTGGGCGCAGCTCGCGGCAATGCTGCGCTCATCGCTCGCGGAAGGGGACGTCGGCGCCGCTGGGGCAGAGACGCTGGGCGGGGTGCCGTCCGGCGATCTGTTCGCGGTCGCCAACGCGGTCGCGGCGCTGATCGACGCGCCAGTGACCATTGAGGACCGAAGCTCACGCGTGCTTGCCTTCTCCGGCCGTCAGGACGAGGCTGATCCCTCCAGGGTGGAGACGATCCTCGGCCGTCAGGTGCCGGAACGGTACACCCGGCTGATGACCGAACGCGGCGTGTTCCGTGACCTCTACAGCAGCGACCAACCGGTGTTCATCGCGCCGACGGCCGCCGAACAGGAGGACTTTTTCGTGCCGCGTGTAGCTGTGGCCGTGCGCGCGGGCGACGAGTTCCTCGGGTCGATCTGGGCGGCTGTCCGTGAACCACTCGGCGCGGATCGCACAGAGGCCTTCGGCGACGCCGCCAAACTGGTCGCGTTGCACATGCTGCGAGTCCGGGCAGGCGCCGACGTCGAACGGCGGCTGCGCACAGACTTGCTGGCCACCGCTCTCGAAGGTGGCGCAGGTGCACGGGAAGCGTTGTCCCGCCTTGGCTTGGCCGAACTGCCCGTTGTCGTATTGGCTCTGGCGACAGTCCAATCAGGATATTCAACTGACGCCACAGTTGTCGCTGAACGGCAGCGGCTGACCGACGGCCTGGCAATGCACCTCAGCGCCGTGCACCCTCGCTGTGCTGTCGCACTGATCGGTGATGTCGCGTATGGACTTGTGCCTGTTGCCCGCGACGGCGAACAGCTCGGCATCAGAGTGGCGACGGATTTCCTGGACCGTGTTGGCGACCGTATCCCTGCCGTGATCGGTATCGGCCCCGTCGCCTCCGACATCGCCGGCCTGGCCGACGCCCGCGCCAGCGCGGACCGAGCCGTCCAAGTCCTGCGCGCCGGAAACGCAGGCGGTCGCCGCGTAGCGCGCCTGGCTGACGTCTACGTCGAGGCTCTCGTCCTGGAACTACGAGACCTCGTCGCCGCCCGCGGCGGACAGATCACCGGACCGGTGGCCCGCCTCGTCGCCTATGACGACCAGCACAACACCAACCTGGTCGAGACCCTCCGAGCCTGGCTGGACGCCTTCGGCGACGTCATCGCGGCCTCAGCCGCCGTTTACGTCCACCCCAACACCTTCCGATATCGCCTGCGCCGCCTCACCGAGATCAGCGGCATCGACCTCGCCGACCCGGAGGCCCGCTTCGCGGCCATGCTCCAACTACGCGTCGTCCCTTTAAGGTGACGTGGTGATGAGACCCGGCTACCAAATCGTTCCGATCGGACATGTCGAATCCGCTCTGCTCGACCCTGCCGCCGCACCGAGGCAGGGGAGTGAAGGGGCGCCGGACGCGTGGCTGGTGTTCGAGCCGGACATGGCGGCGGGGATCCACGACCTCGCGGCCGGCACCGACATCTTCGTGCTGACCTGGCTGCATCAAGCGCAGCGCGACGTGCTGAGCGTGCACCCGCGTGACGATCCGCGAAACCCGCTGACGGGAGTATTCAGCACCCGGTCGGCGGACCGGCCGAACCCGATCGGGCTGCATCGGGTCCATGTCGCCGCGATCGACGGGCTCCGCGTGCTCGTACAAGACCTTGAAGCGGTGGACGGGACGCCCATCGTCGACGTCAAGCCCGTGCTCGACGGCGCCCGGTAGTCACGTCACGCCCGCGGCGATCAGCTGTTGCCAGATCTCGCTCTGGTCCACGACCGCCACGCCGAGTTTCTCGGCCTTGGTGAGTTTGCTCGCGCCGACGTCGGCGCCGGTGATGAGCATGTCTGTGCTCGCGGACACTGAGGACGCGGCGGTGGCACCGGCTTTCTCACAGAGGCGTTGGAAGGTGGGGCGGGGGACCTTCTCGCCGGAGCGGGGGTCGCTGATCGCGCCGGTGATCACCACTGTCTTGCCGGCCAGCGGCGCGTCGGAGGCGACGACGGGCGGGAGATCCTCGTCGCGCACATCCAGCGAGACACCAACCTCGCGCAGCCGTTCGAGCTCGGGGCGCAACCGGGCGAGGTGTGCGGTCAGGGAGGCGGCGACCTTGGGGCCGATGTCCTCCACGGCCACGAGCCGCTCCTCGCCTGCGTCGGCGACTTCTTCCAGGGAGCCGAATCCCGCGCGGCACAGCCGTGTGGCCGTGCCTTCGGAGGCCATCGGGATGGCGAGCCCGATCAGCGCCCGGCGCAGCCCCACCTGGCGGCCGGCGTCGATGGACTCGATCATGCGGGTCGCCGAGACCTCGCCGATGCGGTCGAACTCCAGCAGCTTCTCGGTGGTGAGCCGGTAGAAGTCCGACGGGTGCTCCAGCACGCCCGCCTCGGCGAGCCGCTCGATCCACACTGGACCGACGGCTTCGATGTCCGCCGCCGCGCGGGAAGCCCAGTGGATCAGGCGGCGCACAGTCTGGGCGGGGCAGGCGACGTTGGTGCAGAACAGTTCGCGGCTGTTGCCCTGCTCGGTCAGCGGGTGAGCACACGATGGGCACGCGCTGGGCGGCACGATGTCACGCTCGGCGCCAGTGCGTTTCGAAACATCGAGCACGCCCGCGACGAACGGGATCACGTCGCCCGCGCGGCGAACCAGCACGGTGTCACCGATCTTGATGCCGCGCGCCCGGATGACCTCCTGATTGGCCAGTGTCGCGCGGGTGACGGTCGTCCCGCCGACGAACACCGGCTCCAGCCACGCGACAGGGGCGATCTTGCCGGTCTTGCCCACGTCCCAGACCACGTCGGCCAGGACTGTCGTCTTCTCCTCGGCGGCGAACTTGTACGCCAGCGCGCCGCGAGGCGAGCTCGACCTGGTTCCGGCGGCGGCGTAGGCATCGCGGTTGGCCAGGCGCAGGACCGCGCCGTCCAAGTCGTAGTCCAGGTCGTTGCGCTGCTGCTCGATGGCCGCGATCACCTCAAGGGCCGCGTCCGCGTCGGCGCAGTGGCGCATGTCGGCGCCGGTGAACCCGAGTGTGCGCAGGGCGTCTTCCAGATCGGCTACACCGCCGGGTTCGGAGGTGTCCAGGTCGAAGGCGAAGAACCGCAGGCGCCGTTCCGCGACCGTGGCCGGATCCTTGGCGCGGAGAGTGCCGGCGGCAGCGCCACGCGGGTTGATCAGCGGCCGGTCCGGATGCTTTGTGTTGTACGCGGTGAAGGTGGAACGCAGCATCACCGCCTCGCCGCGCACCTCCACTCTGCCGGGCGCGGTGATCCGCTCGGGTATGCCGTCGGTCAGTGCACGCACCAGGACGGTCACGTCGTCGCCAGTCGTGCCGTCCCCGCGGGTGATCGCTCGCGCAAGCCGCCCGTCTTCATAGACCAGTGCCAGCGACAGTCCGTCCAGCTTCGGCATGACCACCACCGGCTGGCCGGGGAAGCGGTCGAAGAACGCGGCGACCTGCTCGGGCCGGGTCGCCTTCTCCAAGGACAGCATCGGGCGTGAATGCCGGATCGGCGCGTGCAGCACCGCGGGCGCGCCGACCTGCTCCAGCGGATTCGGGTCCGGCGCGAGCTCCGGGCTGGCCTCGATCAGCCGCCGCAGTTCGTCCTCTATCGCGTCGTACTCGGCGTCCGCCACCAACGGCGAACCCCGGTAGTACGCGTCACGCAGCACCGTGACCTGGTCGGCGAGCTCCTGGATCCGTTCCCCAGTGTCCATGGCGCACAAGTTACCCGGGCCCACCGACAATCCACCGTCCCCGCGATCACCCGGGCCTTTCGCCATTAACCGAACTTGGCGACGGAACCGTCCGGGACGCCTGCAGCGCGCCGTGCGCCGAATTGCCCCTGGTCCTGGCGAGGAGTGCGGACTTGTGGACAATTGGGTGTCCTGTTCGGACTTGCGCTATCGCACATCCTTGGTTGATCAGTGGCATCCGGGTGTTCAGGGTTGACAACTTGACATGTCTAGAAGATAGTGGTGTCAACTATTTGGCGGCTACTGGGGGTCGTCATTCGTAATAGAGTTCACGGCAATAGAGCTTGACGTCGTTTTCCGATCAGCAACGCCCGGTACGCGAGTGCCGGGTTTGGCATGCCACAAATACGCAGGGTGTCACATAACCTTCCGGGGGAGCTTTGTCATGTTTCGCACCATGCTGAAGTCGAAGATCCATCGCGCCACCGTCACCCAGGCGGATCTGCATTACGTCGGTTCCCTCACCATCAGTTCCGATCTGATGGAGGCGGCGGACCTGCTGGCCGGCGAACAGGTCGATGTGGTCGACATCAACAATGGCGCGCGTCTGACCACCTATGTCATCCCCGGTGAGCCTGGCGAGGGCGTCATCGGTATCAACGGCGCGGCCGCCCGGCTCATCAGTCCGGGTGATCTCGTCATCGTCATCAGTTACGCAGTGGTACCGGACACCGAGGCACGGGATCTCGTTCCCAAGGTGGTCTTCGTGGACGGGCGTAACCAGTTCCTGCAGGCAGGCGCCGATCCGGCGGAGGTACCACCGGGCGGGGACCTGATCCGCGGCGACGTGGTCGCAGGCGTCCGAATCGGCTGACACGGCTCACATATCGGAGGGCGGTACCCCATGCAGTCCACTCCCGCGGGCACCATCGTCATCGAGAACGCGCTCGACCGGTACGGCGAGCAGGTACGGGCGGCGCTTGCCGATCTTGGCACGGCGGGTGGCTCGGCGCTGGAATTCGGGCCCGGCTACCAGCTGCCGCCCGCGGCCGATCTCACCCGGTTCTTTGCCGCCTCCGAGCTCGCATTCGCCGATCTCGGCAGCTATCGCGGCAAAAAACTGACCATGCTCGACCTGATGCGCAATCCGCGGACACGTACCACGAAGACATGTGCTTCGCTGGTAATTGTGGCCCGTGCGCTGGACCATATCCGTCGAACGGGTGAACGCGCGATAATCCTGTCACCGTCGTCGGGCAACAAAGCCACCGCTCTGCGGGACGCGGTACTACGCGCGTACGAGACCGGACTGGCGAGTCCCGGTCAATTGGGAGTCATTGTTGTTGTTCCCGCTCTGTCGAAGCACAAGCTCTGGGACTCGCCGCTGAGTTCGGACGAAATGCTCCGATCGTGCAATCCCGTCGTCACTTTCGACGGCGCGGAGCCCGCGGATGTGAAACCGCTGGCCCGCGCACTTGTCGATGGTCACTCGTACCGCCTGCGCGCCGAGCACGGCGTGAATCTCTGGTACACGCTGGACATCAACAACTACAAGGTGGCGGATGTCGTACGGGCGTGCGCCGAGCAGGAGTTCCTGCCGCGGACCGGCGGCAGGCTGCACGTGCACGCCGTGTCCAGCGCCTTCGGCCTGATCGGGCACAATCTCGGCGCCCAGCGGCTGGCCGCCGCCGGTGGTCCCGAGCCGGACGCGCACTACTTCCTGGTCCAGCACCTGGCCACCGCCGACATGGTGCTGAGCCTCTACTTCGACTCCCCGTCGCGCGACAACATCCCGGCCTACCGGCTGGACGCGGCGACCGGGCTGTACCGCCAGGACGAGAACCCGCGGTTCCCGCTGGTGACCTTCGGCCCGGACGAGAACCTCGACCCGACGTTCTACACCCGCAGGCCACCGACGTCCGCGGAGATCAACCCGATCATCCGCAACCGTGGTGGCGGCGGCATGGTCGTGTCCCTGTACGAGGTCCTGACCCGCTATCCCCAGCTACGGGGGATGCTCGGGCCGGCCGGTGTGGTGCTGCCGGAAGACCCGCGAAACCTGCGCGAATGGTCACTCGTGATGGCCCTGACCGGGATTCTCAACGCCATTGATCGTGGCCTGGTCGAGGAGGACGACATTCTCGTGCACGGGTCGGGCAGTTACCAGGCAGCGGATTTCGAGCCGATTCCCGCGCCGTACCTGACACCGGTCACCGGGGTCGACGAGCTGGCGGAAGTCGCCGAGACAGCGGTGCGCGCGGCGGAGAGCGGCCGAGCACTCGCTTCGTCGCGATGAATCGGCCGGGACTGGCTGACGGGCCGATCACCTGGATCCACCTCGCCACGCTGGTGCTCAGCATCGGCGCGGGCGCGTGGTTCTCCTGCTGGGCGATCCTGTTCACCCGATCGATGGGTTTGTCAGCGGGGGAGTTCGCCATCGGGGTCACCATCGCCGGGCTGATCGGCCTGGTGATCGGCAGCCCGCTGGGCTATCTGGCCGACCGGGTCGGAACGCGCGAGGTGCTTGTCTGGCTCGGCGTCATCCAGGGGCTGGCCACGTTGTCCTACGTGCTGGTGGCCGAGTTCTGGTCGTTCTTCCTGGTGACCTGTGTGGCGGTGACCGCCCAACGGCTGGCCCCGGCGATCCGGGTCGCGGTGATCTCCGGGCTGACCACCGGCGAGGCCCGACTGCGGAGCATCGCCACCAACCGGGTGGTGCTGCACGTCGGGATCGCCGTGGGCTCGGGGATCGGCGCCCTGGTGCTGTACCTCGACAGCCGGGCTGCGTACGTCTCGCTGATCGTGTTGTACGGCATTGCGAACATGGCGTCGGCGTTGGTGACGTTGCGCGTCCCGCACGTGTCGTCGTTGGCCGACCGCAAGGACAAACGGCGCATGCTCGCGCTGCGTGACCGTCCGTTCCTGGTGATCACGTTGCTCAACGGTGTGCTCGCGCTGAACTGGGGCATGCTCGGTACCGGCCTGCCGTTGTGGATCACCGCGCACACCGATGCTCCACTGTGGATGGTCGGTGTCGTCACCGCGTTCAACGCCGTGGCCATCATGCTGTTCCAGAAGAAGGTCAGCAAAGGCAGTGACACGATTCCGGGCGCGGCGAGGCAGGCCGTGTACTGCGGCGCCGCGCTCGCCGTGTCGTGCGTGCTGTTCGCTGCCACGTACCACGGTTCCGGTCTGCTGGTGATCTGCCTGCTGCTGGCGGCGGCAGCCGCACATGTGGTCGGCGAACTGCTGTTCTCGGCAAGCGGTTGGGGGCTGTCGGTCGCGCTCACCCCACAGGAAGCGCACGGGGAGTACCAGGCCACGTTCGCGACCGGCCCGGCTGCGGCGCTCATGCTCGCGCCCGCTGTGCTGACCGCCCTTGTCGTCGAGTGGGGAGTGATGGGCTGGTTCGCGCTCGGAGTGCTGTTCCTGCTCGCCTCGGTCCCTGTCGTGCCGGTCAGCCGATGGGCGACGCGAACCGGTCCACGCAAGGAGATGGTGGTGTGAGCATGCACAGGTGGCGGTTGCGCGCGCGGTACCACTGGGACCAGAGCCCGGATTCGGCGCTGATCACGGCTCGCGGAGTCGTGGACACCAAGATCAGACGGTATGTCACGGCCACCTCGTCGGCCGGGCCCGGCGGGCCGTCCTTCGGTTACGCGGGCGTCTGGCATGGCATCGGCCGGATCCAGCAGGTGCTGGAGGAGTTCCGGGAAAGCAAGGGCGCGCCCACGCTGTCGCGCACTCAGCAGAAAGTCAGCCGGGCGCAGGTGCTTTCAGGACAGCACGTGCCCCCGGCCGACCTGGTCGCTGTGGGCTGCACCTCCGATCAGGCCGCGAGGCTTCCGGCGGGCAACGCACTCGTCCTGCCCTACCGGCTGCACCTCGTGGTCGACATGACCGACGGCTGGCTGAACGCGGTGTCCAAATGGGAGCGTAAGTGGATCGCCGCACGGCGACGGGAACGCGAATGGTGTATCGAACGCGCGACCGATGAGGCCTCTTTCCACTACTTCTACGACCGCATGCACGCGCCGACCATGCAGATCCGGCACGGCGAGCGTACTCGCGGTGAAAGTAGGGACAGTGCGCTGGAGTGTCTCTTTCGTGATGGCGTACTGACATTCGCGACCGTTGACGGTGAACGGGTGGCCGGAGCGTTGTGTCACCGCTCTCCTGACGGCAGAACCATAACTCTCCGCCTGGTGGGGGTGCTGGACGGCGTCCGGCAGCACTACGATGACGGCGCGCTGAAGATTCTCTACCACATGCTCTTGCAATGGGCTGCGGACAACGGGATCCGGCACGTCGACCTCGGCGGTATGGAGGCGTGGATCAGCAAGGGGATCTTCCGCTGGAAGCGCAGGCTGGCACCCAGGATCGTGCTGGCTCCCAACCATCTCGGACGGTTGCGCGTGTGGTGGCACGCCAGCCGTGACACGCCTGCCGTACGGGACTTCCTCGTCGCCAACCCGGTTTTCGAGGTCGGCAGTGACCAACGGCTTGGGGCCGTGTACTTCTACGACGACGAGCGTCCACCCCGGACGGATCTGGCGTTCTCCGGTGCGAACGTCCACCAGTCCCGGATGGTCCATCTGGACGGATTCCTGCCGAAGGGAGCGTTGCCCGATGCCAGCATCGACCGGATCGTGGTTCGGTGAGCGGATCGAGCCGGTGACGGTGGGCCTCCGGCCCGACGAGGTCGCCGAGATCATGCGGGACGAGCTGCGTGAGCTGCCCCTGCCACCGCACCCGATCTCGCTGCAGCCCTTCGTGATCCCGCGAACGTCCTATCGAGAATTGCTACAGGCCGCGGGTGACCTGCTCGGTCTGATCCGCAGATCCATGCTGCACAGCGGGACCGACCGGGCAAGCCGGATCGCCGCACTCGGCATCGACCCGGCGGACTGTCCGATCTGGACGGATGACGAAGAGTGGGAGCTCCGGCACTGCGCCGATCTGGCCCGTGCCGATGTCGTACTCGGCGTGGACGGCCCGAAGTTCGTCGAGTTCAACGTCAGCGGTGCGTTCGGCGGCATGCTGCATTTCCAGCTGTACCAGCGGGCCTGGCAACGAGTCGCCGAACGCGCCGGGCAGCCGGCCTTCGTCAGCGCGGGTGCGTTCGCCCGCTTCGCCGGATTGATCGAACGCACATGTGCCGAACTCGGTGTCCCGCCGTCAATCGCGCTGGTCGGCACACCGAGGGAATGGGGACCGCGGACGCCTCCCAGGCATTTCCTGCACCAGGCGGACCTGCTGCGTCAGCACGGCATCGAAGCCGTGCACCTGGACTTCGAGGAACTGCTCGACGGCATCGGCGCACCAGGTGACCTGCGGTATCCGTTGGGCGTCGCGCAGTTCACGGTGCGTGACGCCAACGACCTCGGCTACGACATCAGCCCGGCGCAGATCGCACAGACCCGGGGCTTCCGGCTGATCCCGTCGGCGTCGGCGTGGCTGCTGCACACCAAAAAGCACCTCGCGCTGCTCTCCGAAGGACAACCGTGGATGACCGCGCAGGACCACGACCTGGCCGCACGGTACCTGCCGTGGAGCCGGATCGTCGGCGACCGGAAGGTGCGCTGGCGGGACGGCCACTACGAGCTGACCGAACTGCTGCTGGACCAGCGGGAGAACTTCGTGCTCAAAGGCGCCACCGGTTGTTCCGGCGCGGAAGTGGTCTTCGGCGGACGGAGCACGCCTCAGGAGTGGGCAGCGCTCGTGGAGGAGGCCGCACGCGGCGGGTACCACATCGTCCAGGAAGTGGTGCCGGCCCAGCCGATGCCGGTGGACGTGATGGAGGAGTCGGGCGAGGTCAACCGGATCGTGGCCAACCCGGTGATCAGCCCGTTCGTGATCGACGGCACCGCCGTGGGATGCTTCGGCCGCTTCGTGGCCGACCAGCGGCCGGGCATCATCAGCGCGCTGTCCCAGGCCCGGCTGACCTGCCTGCTGGCCGAAGCATGAGGGTGGGAGCCGTCGTGCTGCCGGAGCACTCCGGGGCCGAGACCAGGCGAATATGGCGCCATGTCGAGGAAATCGGCGCCGATCACGCGTGGACGTACGATCACCTGTCCTGGCGGTCACTGCGCGACGAGCCCTGGTTCGACGCGAGCACCACGCTCGCTGCAGCCGCGGCGAGCACCGACCGGCTGCGACTGGGAACGCTTGTCGCGACACCGAACTTCCGGCATCCCGTGACCACGGCCAAACAGGCGATGACACTGGATCACCTCAGTGGCGGACGGTTCGTTCTCGGCCTGGGAGCGGGTGCGACCGGTGCGGACAGCACTGCGCTTGGCGGGCAGCAACTCACACCGGCGGCCCGCGCCGACCGGTTCGAGGAGTTCGTGGCGCTGCTGGACGTCTTGTTGCGCCAGCCGGAGACGACCGCGCACGGCCGGTTTTACCACGCGGTGGACGTGCGGATGGTGCCGGGATGTGTGCAGCGACCAAGGATTCCGTTCGCCATCGCGGCGTTCGGCAAACGTGGCATGCGGTTGGCGGCGGCGTACGCGGAAACCTGGGTCACGATAGGACATCCCGGCGCACCAGGGGATCAGCCGGAGGCCACGGCGTTGCGAGTGTTGCGCGATCAGCTCAGCAAGCTCGAGGCGGCGTGTCACGATCGTGGGCGGGACTTCGGGGATCTGCGCAAACTCGTGAACGTCAGCCGGGTCGTCGCCGATCCGTACAGCTCGGCCGGGCGGTTCGCCGACGTCACGGGCCAGTGCGCGGAGCTGGGATTCACCGATGTGGTCGTCGGCTATCCCCGCCGGGCAGGCGTTTTCGCCGGTGATCCGGACAAGTTCGAGCGGGCCCTGGCGCAGGCGACGGCCACCACCTACCAGGAGGCGATCTGATGCACGGGCAGCCGTTCGCATTGAGGATGGCCGGGTTCCCGATGTCCTGGCTGACTGAGCTGGCCGACCCGGCGACTGCCGAGGCCGCAGGCATGATCATGGCGAAACAGCGCGAGCAGGACGCCCGGATCCGTCAGACGAGCACGCCCTTGGTCCTGACTGCGGTCCGGGAGAGCGGAGACCGAACCTTGCTGCGTGCGGCGCGTACCGGACGCGGCACGATCACGCCGGATCGAGTGGAATCCGCGGCGGTACGCGAACTCTTCGCCGAGATCGCGGCCGGCTGGGAGGAACTGCGCGCACTGCGCGCCCAGTTCGACAAATGCTACGACGCGGGGATCACCCAGGCACGGCTTCGGGTGTGCGAACGGTTCGTGAAGGACGAGTCCTTGCGCGACATGCTGTTCAGCCAGAACCCGGGCTCGTACCGGGCGATCGGGCAGTGGCTGGACAAGATCTCCCTGGATCCCGCGGACTGGCGGGCCAAGGATCGGGTCAAACTCGACCCGCTCACCCTGTACCTGCAGCGCGCCTGCGCCAAGAACGACTCGACCGGGCACGCGGGCCCGTTCACCATCGGCCGCTTCGACACCGAAGCCGAAGGCATTCAGACGACCGAGGTCCCGTTGCGCCATCACGCCTTCATGTCGCGGTGGGCTGCGGAGACGATACTTCGGCGGCTGCCCGCGAACACCGCCCCACGCCAGGCACCGGGCGTGCACATCCAGGGAAGCGAAGTCGACTTCCTGCCGCTGGACTACAGCCGCCGCGGCCATATCGACTACCTGATCGGCCGCCAGGTCCGGTACACCGACCTGTCCGAGACCGACATCGATGTCCTGGCACTGTGCAACGGCGAAAACACTCTGGCCGAGATCAGCGCGGCGCTCGACGTGGACGCCGGACCGAGCGCGGATCGGCTCGCCGCCCGTGGGCTCATCATCCGGGAGCCGGAAATCCCTTACGGCGTGGAAGACCCGATGCCGCTACTGGCGGAACTCGCCGAGCAGGTTCCATCGGGACTGTACAAGCAACTCCTGGACGTCTTCGCCAGCACGATGACGGCCCTGGCCGAAGAAGGATCTGCCCAGCGCCGGGAAGCGGTCGGACGATTGCACTCGGTGTTCGCCGAGACCGTCGGCGAGCAATCGACACGCAATGCCGGTGGCTTCTATGAGGATCGTGCGCTGGTCTATGAGGAGACCACCGGCCGGTTCGACGGGCTCGTGCTCGGCCGGGAAGTGACCGAACGGATCCGGCAGGCGCTTCCGTTGATCACCAGCACGTACCTTTTCGTGCCGCGCATACGGCTTCAGCTCGAGCGCGCCCTTGTCGCGGACTGGTTCGGATCGCGATTCCCGGCGGGCACCGCCTCGGTGAACGACTACACGAAGGCGTTCGCCGAAGACCGGCAACGGCTCGCTCCTGCCTTCGCCGAGTTCGAAGACCAAGTGGCCGGCTGGCATCGCAGGCTTCGTGATGCCGCTGCGGAGGCGGTTGCCCAGCCGGACGGAGGCCGCACGCGGTTCATGTCGTTCCTCGCCGAGCACGGGATCGACATGCCTGCTGTGTGCGACATCGACCTGATGTTGGCCGGCACGCCTGGCGCCGAAGGGCTCGTCTCGCCGTCCCGGCTGGTGGTCACCGAGGTTCATTCCGACGAGGAACTGTTGTCCCACGGCATGTTCGCCCCGTTCGTAGCCGAGCGGTACCCGGGTTTCACCGACCAGGTGCTCGAGGGTTACCGCAGTCTGCTGCGCGGCGACGAGATCATCATGAACGCCACCGTGCGGCACGCCAACAAGACCTTTGCCAGGCGGGCGCTGGACTGCCCGGAGATCGAGTCGGGCGACCGGTCCCCGGTTGCCGTGTCGCTGCGGCGGCACTTGGCCGATCTCGTGGTGCAAGCTGGGGAGCAGGGGCCGGCGCTGATCGAACGGACCACCGGCCGTCCGGTCCGGCTGATCGCGATTCCCTTTTCCTGGCAGCGGTTCCGTTACAACCCGATGACCGTGTTCGGCTTTCCCAAGCGGCTGACCGGAAGCCTGTTCGGCGCCGAACCCGGCGAACACCTGCCGGAGATCGGCTTCGGCGACGTACTGCTGTCCAGGAGGGCCTGGTCGGTGGACGCGGACGAGGTGCGCGGCAAGGACACGGCGGACGGGTTTCTCGCGGTCCAGCGGCTGCGCGACCGGCTCGGCCTGCCGAGGCACGTCTTCGTGCGGGTCGCCCAGGAGGGCAAGCCGATCTACGTCGACCTGGACAGCCCGCTGCTCGTCCGGCAGTTGTCACGGTTCGCGGCACCCGCGCAGGCAGTGGGCTTCTCCGAGATGGTCCCTGGCCCGCAGGAGTTGTGGGCCAGGGCAGGCGGCCAGGCGTTCACCAGTGAGCTGCGATTCGCCGCATTCGACCCAGGACAGTGACTCAGAACACGGCGAGCAACGGGGAGGATCTGTGTCCACGGACTATTCGACGCCTGTCCTGGAGGGGGACGGGGACGACGATTACGCCCGTTACATGCGTACCGGCGTGCTGCTCTCGTTGCAGCGCACACCGGAACAGGTCGTGCACCGGGACGAGTTGTTGTTCCAGATCGTCCACCAGTCCACCGAACTGTGGCTCAAGCTGGCGGGTTCGGAGGTGCAGGAGGCGGTCACGCGGATCGGCCGGGACGAACTGGACACGGCCAGCCGGTTGCTCGCGCGTGCCTCGCTCGGCATGAGACTCGTCACCGAGCAACTGGAGATGCTGCGTCATCTTTCACCGTGGGACTTCCAGCTGATCCGCACGGTCCTGGGGCACGGGTCGGGCTTCGAATCACCCGGCTGGCAGACCGTCCGCCGGGTGTCGCGGAATCTGGGTGACGAGTTCGGCGCGTTGCTGCTCAAGCACGATGTGGAACTCGGGGAGCTCTACCGCGGCGATCCGGACACCGCGCTCTACCGGCTGGCAGAGGCGATGGTGGAGTGGGACGAGCGGGTCTGCGTGTGGCGCACGGTGCACTACAAGGTGGCGACCAGGATCATCGGCCACCAGGTCGTCGGCACCAAGGGCACACCGGTCGACACGCTCGCCAAACTCATCACCCACAAGTTCTTCCCCGAGCTGTGGCAGGTACGGACCGAGCTCACCGAGACCGGACCGATGGCTCACTCGTGAACGCCGCGGAGTTCCGTGCCCGGTTCCCGATGCTCGGGCACACCACGCATCTGGCCACGTGCAGCCTTGGCGCGCGGTCGGAGGCGCTGGACGACGCCCTGGCCGGCATGCTCGACGCGATGGCAGAGCAAGGCGCGCCGTGGCACGACTTCGAGATCCAGACCGGCCTGGTGCGGCAGCGGTTCGCCGATCTGATCGGCGCCCGCTACGATCAGATAGCATTGGTTCCCAATGCCTCTGTGGGCGCGTACCAAGTAGCGTCCACAGTGGATCTTTCGGAACGCCGCCGGTTCGTCACGACACTGACCGAGTTTCCTTCGATCTCGCACGTCTGGCTGGCGCAGTGGCCGCGCGGAGCGCAGGTCGTACATGTCGAGGGCAGCGACTATGCCGATGTGATTGACGAACGCACCGCGCTTGTTTCAGTCCCGATGACAACGTATCTGGACAGCACCAGGATGCCGGTGGCCGACGTGGTCTCGGCCGCGCACGCCGTCGGCGCCCGGGTCTTCGTCGACGCCTACCAGGCCGTCGGTGTGGAACCGGTCGACGTCGACGAGATCGGCTGCGACTTCCTGGTGGCAGGCACGAACAAGTACTTGCTGGGCTTGCCGGGAGTGGCGTTCCTGTATGTCCGTTCAGGACAGGCGGATGACCTTCCGCCGCAGTTGACCGGGTGGTTCGGCCGGGCAGACCCGTTCTTGTTCGATCCACGCAAGCTCGACTTCCCAGCCCACGCACGCCGGTTCGAGACCGGCACCCCACCGGTTCCCGCGCTGTACGCGGCGAACGCGGGGCTGGGCCTGATCAGTGAACTCGACCCACATGAAGTACGCGCACACGTGACCGATCTGGTCAGCCGTACGCTGGAACTGCTTGCCGAACAAGGCGAACAGGTGCGGGCCGCGCGTGATCCGGCCGGCCGGGGCGCGCACGTCGCACTCCTCGACCGGGATCCGGCAGAGCTGGCGCGGTGGCTGGCCGCCCGGCGGATCGTGATCAGCCCGCGCGGCGACGTGGGCCGGATCTCCTTTCACTACTACAACAACCGCGACGACGTGCACGCCGTCTGCGAAGAGATCAAGAGATACCGCGAGAACCAGAACACCTCCGGGGGATTTGACCATGCAGGAACTGGATGAATGGCTCACCGGGCTGACGGTCGCAGGATTCCCGTACGAGGCGATCGTCGAGGAGTTCCACCGGGTCGGCAAGCACTTCGTGTCCGCCGATCTGATGGAGGCGTTGGACCGTGTACGCACCACCGTGCGTGTGCTGGAAAGCTTCCTGGACACCGCGCTCGACAAATGGGACGAACGCTACGACTACCAGACCTATCTTTCCCTCGGGGTTCTCCCGCTGCCCGGGGCCAGCCGCGATATCGACACCGAAACCGCGGCCCGGCAACGTGACCGGCTCGTCGTCCAGCTGATCGCGGACACACTGCGGTTCGAACTGGACGTCGCCGACGGCAACACCCACAGGTTTCCCGAGCAGCGGCCGGACGCGAAAACCGTGTCCAAGCGCTACCGGCTGGGAATCCGCGCCGTGCAGCCATTGCTCGACCGGCTCGGGGCGGCCAAGCACATCACGGCCGACGATCCGGAAGAGGCGGCACGGCAGTTGTGCGCGTTCGTCGAAGCGGACCGGTCGGCGGCCGAGCAGCAGATGCTGACACTGAGCAACCTTCCTGTCTATGTCTCGCACGACGAGTACATGTTCATCCGGGTATTGCAGTCGTTCGAGACCACGTTCGCATTGCTCTCGGTCTGCCTGCGTTCCGCGGTCGCCGCCATCTCGGCAGGCGATCCCGCTTCGGCGGTCGGCTGCCTGCAGTCGGCGAGGACCGCACTGGACGAAGCAGCCCGGCTGTTCTCGCTGCTGGCGACCACACAGGTCGCCTCGTTCCAGCGATTCCGGATGTACACCGAAGGCGCCAGCGCGATCCAGTCACGCAACTACAAGACCATCGAGTCACTGTGCCGGGTTCCGGACCAGTCGCGACTGGACTCCGCGGCGTATCTGTCCGTGCCCGAGGTCCGTGACCGGGTGCTCGCCGGACAGGCCACCCTTGACGAGGTCATCCAGGACGCGGCGGCCGGCGGGAAGCTCGACCCGGCTGCCCGTGCGGAGCTGGAGACCGCGATGCACGCGTTCGCCAAGACGCTCCTGCAATGGCGGCAGACCCACTACAGCCTCGCGGTCCGCATGCTCGGCAACCGCAGTGGAACCGGCTATACCGAGGGAACCCCGTATCTCGACTCCGTTCGCAAGATCCCGGTGTTCCCGGGAATCGAAGCCAAGGATGGCAAGGGGGAACCGTCATGACCGTGGCCCCGGTCGGGATCGTGGGAGCGGGGCCGATCGGCCTGGTCGCCGCGTTGCGGCTGGCGTCGTTCGGTGTTCGCAGCGTCATCCTGGAAACGCGTCCGGAGTTGCTCAAGCAAGGGTCGAAAGCGTGCCTCATCCAAGGGGACGCCCTGGAGATCCTGGACAAGGTCGGCTGCGCGAAGCAGGTCGCCGACGAGAGCGTGCGCTGGCACATCGGCCACACCTATGTGCGGGGCAAGGAGATCCGCCGGACCGAGTTCGACATCCCGGTCGGGTACGGGCCGTTCCACAACATCTCCCAGTACCGCATCGAACAGGTTCTGCTGGAACGCGTGGAGGCGAACCCGCTCACCGAAGTCTGGTGGGGTCACAACGTCACCGCCGTGTCCCAGGATGAAGACGGTGTCACAGTCTTGGCAGAGACGCAGCATGGCAGGAAGGACAACCGGTTCGCCTATCTCGTGGCGTGTGACGGAGTACGCAGCACGTTGCGTGAGATAGTCGGTGTCGAGTGGACCGGATACAGCCACAAGGACCGGTTCCTGATCACGGACATCAAGGCTGTGCTGCCGCTGGCCAAGGAACGTCACTTCCACTACGACCCGCCGTTCAACCCCGGCCGGCAGCTGGTGATGCATCCTCAGCCGGACGACGTGTGGCGCATCGACTGGCAGCTTCCGCCGGACGCGGACATCGAGGCCGAGCAACGGGATGGACGGCTCGACCGGCGTATCCGTGCTGTCATCGGTGACATTCCGTACGAGATCGACTGGTTGAGCACCTACCGTTTCCATCAGCGGGTCGTCGATCGGCTGAAGGTCGGCCGGATCTTCTTCGCCGGTGACGCCGCCCACGCTCTGCCGCCGTACGGTTCCCGGGGGATGAACAGCGGCATCCAGGACGCCGACAACCTGGCCTGGAAACTCGCGCTGGTGCTGGCGGGCAAGGCCCGGGAGTCCCTTCTGGACACCTACCACACCGAGCGGTACGCGGCGGCCGAGGAGAACCTGCGGATCACCGAGGCCACGATCCGGTTCATGGTGCCGCCCAGCCGGTGGAAGCACATGCTCCGCAACACCCTCTTGTTCCTCGCACCACCCGTGAAGTCGTTGCGCCGCCATGTCAACAGCGGCCGGATGGCTGAGCCCCACGTCTACCGCGAGTCGCCGATCGTCGAACCACCCGGAGACAGCCCGGTCTTGGGTTCCTTCGCGCCGGACGGCAAGGTGATCATCGATACCAGGAAGGTCAGGCTCCGCACATTGCTCGGCCATGACTTCGTCGGCCTCTACTTCGGTAGTGACCCTGCCGCGGCGGTCAGGTTCGCGCACGAAGCATTGCCGACGCGCTCTGTGCTCGTGCTCCCAGACGGCGTGCAGCCGCAGGGCCTTCCTGACGATGTCACTGTTGTGTACGAAAAGGACTCCAAGCTCCGGGCGTCCTATGGGGCCACGGATGGCACGTGGTTCCTCATCCGGCCGGACGGGCACGTCGCGGCGACAGGGAACGCAGCTGACGCGTCGCGGTTCGCGGAGGTGTTGCGCCGCGCTTCGGACGGCATCGACGCTCACGTCCAGCAGGAGGTTCCCCAATGACAGTGCCACCCGGCTTCGCCTGGCAGAACGGCGAGATTGTGCCGTGGGACCAATGTGTCCTGCACGCACGGTCGCAAGGCGCCTTCTGGGGCGCCAACGTGTTCGAGGGTCTGCGTGGTTACTGGAACGAAGACGACAAGCAGCTGTATCTGTTCCGGGTCGAGGAACATCTGACGCGGCTGGGCCGGTCGATGCGGTCGCTGCGGATGGAGATCGGCTACACCGCGGCCGACATCACCGCCGCGGTCATCGCGCTGATCAAGGCCAACGACTGGCACCAGGACGTGCATGCCTGTGTCGTGGCGTACTTCGACGAAGGCGTGAACTTCGATCCGCTCAACCACACCGAACACACCGGTGTGCACATCACGGCGACGCCGATGCCGCGTTCACGTGGCTACTCGCAGGGGGTCGCCGCGTGCATCTCGTCATGGCGCAGGATCAGTGACGACTCGATGCCGCCGCGAATCAAGACAGGCGCGAACTACCACAACAGCCGGCTCGCCCAGCACGAGGCGGTCCGCAATGGCTATGAGACCACGCTGTTGCTCAACCAGCACGGCACGGTCTCCGAGTCGCCTGGTGCCTGTGTCGTCATGGTCCGGGACGGCAAGCTGGTCACGCCACCTGGAACCAGCGGGGTGCTGGAAGGCATCACAGTGGCCACAGTGGAACAGATCGCGCATACCGAGCTCGGGCTGCAGTTGGAGCGGCGCGCCATCGACCGGACCGAGCTCTACGTGGCCGACGAGATATTCCTGTGCGGAACGATGGCCGAGATCCTCCCGGTCACCTCGGTCGACCGGCTGCCGATCGGTACCGGGACGCCCGGAGTGCTGACCGGCAAGCTTCAGCAGCTGTACGGGAACGCCGTGCTCGGGCACCCGCAGTGGACAACCCCGGTGTACTAGGTAGGAGGCAGTGTGTCTGTTCTGGGTGCGTTGGTGGCCGCACTGAAGTCACAGGCAATCGAGGTCATCGACCTCACGGCGCCGTTGTCGGAGGAGACTCCGATCATCGAGCTGCCGGCCGACCGAGGCCAGCCGTGGCCGTTCGAGCGGGAAGTGATCAGCCGGTACGACGCCGCCGGCCCGGTGGTCTACTGGAACAACATCCGGCTGTCGGAGCACACCGGCACGCACTTCGACGCGCCGGTGCACTGGTTGTCCGGCAAGGAGTTCGACGATGTGTCCCAGGTCCCGCCCGCCCGGCTGGTCGGCCCCGCGGCGGTGCTCGACTTCTCTGCCGAGGCCGAGGCTGACCCGGACTTCTTGTTGCGGCAGAAGGACATCGAAGACTGGCAACGGGAACACGGCGCCCTGCCGGAGAATGGCTGGTTGCTGTACCGGACCGGCTGGGACAGCCGGGTCGGTGCCAGGGAGAAGTTTCTCAACGAGGGCCATACTCCTGGCATAGCACCGGATTGCGCGCACTGGCTGGCCGAGGAGACCTCGCTGGTCGGCGTCGGGGTGGAGACGGTCGGCACGGACGCCGGTCTGGCCGGGACCTTCGAGGACCAGCCGTACCCGTGCCACTGGCACATGCAGGGAGCCAACAAGTACGGGCTCACCCAGTTGCAGAACCTTCGGCTGCTGCCGCCGCAGGGTGCGGTCCTGATCGCCTCGCCGCTGCCGATCGTCGGCGGATCCGGCAGCCCCACCAGGGTTCTCGCACTCGTCGAGCGCCACTAGCGAAAGGACCCGCCACAATGGACGAACGCAGTGCCTCGCGCGCACAGGCGCTCTTCGAACGCAACCGGGAGACCCGCGGCCGACCGACCGAGTTCACGCTCCTTGACCGCAAGTGGGAGCTGCTGGAAGGGGTCTTCGCGCCGTGTTATACCCCGGTGACCGGGCTGTTCACCGAGTGGTTGCCGTATCCACAGGGCGGCACATTCCTTGAAGTCGGGTCGGGCGCGGGCGTGACCGCGGTCATGGCGGCACTGTCCGGTTGCGACGCCGTGACCGCGCTCGACATCAGCCAGGCGGCAGTGGAGAACACCCGGCACAACGCCGAACTGCACGCGGTCGAGGACCGGGTACGAGTGCTGCAGAGCGATCTGTTCGACGAGCTGCAGCCCGGGGACCGGTTCGACATGATCTTCTGGAACTCCAACTTCGTCGAAATGCGCCGGGACTTCGTCAACGACACCGACCTGCACCACGCCTTCTTCGACCCCGGTTACGTGGCGCACCGCCGGTACCTGCACGACGCGCCACGGCACCTGACCGAGAACGGGCGGCTCCTGCTCGGGTTCACCGATCTCGGCAACTGGACGGCCCTGCGCAGGCTGTGCGCCCAGGCAGGGCTGGAGATCAGCCTGCTTCGCTCGGAGCGACGGCAGACCGAGATCACCATCGAGTTCCAGCTGCTGGAAATCAGACCCGCGGCGGGTAGGGGAGCAGGCCGCTGTTGATCTCGTCCCACCGGGTGCGCAGAGTCGTGACCAGCGCGGGTTGTTTCTTCGCGAGGTTGGCTTGCTCGTGTTCGTCGGTGCCGAGGTCGAACAAGTACTCACCTGCCGGCGAGCGATAGTACTTCCAACGGTCCCGGCGTAATGCGGCCTGGCTGCGGGTGCGCCAGAACAGGTCGCGCGTCGGTGCCGGGGCACCGCTCCACAGATGGTCGGCGAGGTTCAAGCCGTCGAGCGGATGCGACGGTGCGGGCTGCGCGCCTGCGACGGCCAGGATCGTCGCCGTCCAGTCCTGGGTGATCACGGGAGTACGGCTGGTCTGGTGGCCGCGGATCTTGGCGGGCCAGCGCAGGATCGTGGGAACCCGGATGCCGCCTTCGAGCAGTTCGTCCTTGTTTCCGGAGAACGGCCAGTGATACGAGAACCGCTCCCCGCCGTTGTCGCTGATGAACAACACCAGTGTGTCGCGTTCCTGGCCGGACTGCTGCAGTGCGCGCAGCACCTGGCCGACCGCTGCGTCGAGGCTTTCGACCATTCGGCGGTAGATGTCCAGCGAGCCGCCGTCGAGGTGCACCAGGGCGAGCCTGTCCCCGGTCTTCACCCGCGCGGTGAGTTCCTGGCTCGTGGCGACGTCGCCCGGCGCCTCCCACGGCCAGTGCGGGGTGGTGTAGTTCAGGTTCAGCAACCACGGTGAAGTGTGCGGGCGCTTGATGTACGACACCGCGCGCTCGGTCAGCGTGTCGGTGTAGTAGTCCAGCGATTCGACCGGTACTTCGCCTTCGTAGAGATCGTGCGTGGCGTTGGTACTGATCTTCGAGTAGTAGTCAAGGCCCCCGGCGAAGTTGCCGAAGAACTCCTGCCAGCCGGAGCGGACGGGGGAGTACCACGGCAGATACCCGCAGTGCCACTTGCCGTACATCGCTGTGGAGTAACCGGCCTGCCGCAGCAGAGACGCCAGCGTCGGATGATCTGCGGGAAGCCCTTCCAGTTCATTGGGCTGCGCGATCGGTTCGGCCAGGCCGCCAGGTAACCGCCCCGGATAACGCCCGGTGTACAAGGCGAAGCGCGTCGGCGAACACACCGCCGCGGCCGAATAGCCGTCGGTGAACCGGATTCCTTGTGTGGCAAGGGCATCCAGGTTCGGTGTGCTGATGTTCGGTGAGCCGTAACAGCTCAGGTTCCCCCAGCCCAGGTCGTCGGCCAGAATCACCAGCACATTGGGTTTCTTCGTCTGCCCTGCCTCAACAGATCCAGCCTCAGCAGGCAGCGCTGTACTGGCAAGTGCGGCACCGGCCAGCGCACCGGCACTGCGGCGTGAAATCTCGCGCACGCGAAAGCTCCTCCCAGCAGGTCATCCCCAGACCCCAGTGCCACCAGCCTAATGGGGGTGATCGCCCAGCATGGGTACTAGGAACTGGCGGGCCAGGGAACGCATCTGCTCATCGTCGTCAGGGTCGACGACGTGGCTGGGGGTAAGCAGGAAGGACGCGGAAATACGGGCCATGAGCTCCGCGACGAGTTCCACACTCACGTCTGCGGACACGTTTCCGGCGCGTTGCTCCAAGCGGAGCTGGCCTGCGACAAATCGCTGCACTGCGGCCAGCGTCAGTCCGTCGCCGCCCACCAGGTAGGGAACGAGAACATCCGGTTCGACGGCCATGAGCCCGCCGATCAACGGGTTGCGCCGGATGGCCTGCAGCGAGCTGACAAAGCCGAGCACGATCCGATCGGCAACCGTCCTGGCCTGTTTGATGTTGGCGAGGAACTCGTCGAAATACCGGCGGAACTCGCGCCGTACGACCTGCTCGACCAGGGCGTCCTTCGTGGCGAACCGGCGGTAGACGGTGATTCGGGAAACCCCGGCCCGGCGGGCGACGTCCTCCATGGTGGATCGCCGGATGCCCATTTGGCAGAACTGCTCGTACGCGCCGTCCAGGACACGTGTGGTGATCTCGTCCGAGTCGCCCGCGCGTTCGACGGCATCGATGAAGGCACGCTCCAGCAACGATTCCGGGCCCGAAGTTGTCATCGGAAAATCCGCCAATGGGGTCTGGTGCCGCCGCTTGCGTCGTGCTCTTCTAGAAAGATACGCAGTAACACATCTTGTATCACGGTATCAACGTAGGTCCGCAGGACTCAAGGAGGAGTTCCGAGGATGGACGGACTCAGCAGACGCAAGATGTTGATCGTGAGTGGCGGGGCGCTGGGAGCGCTCGGCGCGTTGGGCACGTCGGCCTGGGCATGGAGCCCGAGCGGCTCGGTGGCCGGTGCGGGGGCAGGAGCCGATCCCCGGTGGGTGTGGGATCCCGAGGCCGATCCGGTCGTCGCCTCGATTCTCGACCGGGGCCTGGTGGGAGAGGTCAACCGGCTGCTGCGGACCTGGACCCGCAACGATCAGCCGTTGCCGGCCGGGCTGCCGGAGGACCTGCGGGCGTTCATGGAACAGGCGCGGCGGCTGCCCGCGTGGGCCGATCAGGCCAAGCTGGACCGGGCAGCCGACTTCGTGACGACCAAAGGGACCTATCTGATCCTGTTGTACGGGCTGGGCGGCGGCATGCTCAGCTGCGCCATCCCGAATGAGGCGCGTGCGGTCTACTACTCCAAGGGAGGCGCGGATCTGAAAGACCGCGCCGCCAAGACAGGCAAGCTCGGATACGACCTGCAGGAGCCGAACGCCTACCGGCCCGACGGCCGCATGATCGTCACCGCGGTCAAGACCCGGCTGGTGCACGCCGCCGTACGGCACCTGTTGCCGCAGTCCCCGCACTGGCCCAAGGACGGTGGCCAGATCCCGATCAGCCAGAACGACATGCTGGTCACCTGGCACACCCTGCCCACCTACGTCATGCGCAAGCTCACCGAGTGGCGAGTGCGGATCGGCTCCGCCGAGTCCGCCGCGTTCCTGCACATCTGGCAGGTGACCGCGCACATGCTGGGCATCAAGGACGAATACATCCCGGCCTCGTGGGACGCGGCCGACGCCCAGTCCAAGCAGGTCCTCGACCCGGTCCTGGCCACCACCCGGGAGGGCGTCGACCTGGCCGACAAGATCCTGACCATCTCCGCCAAGGGAATCACGCCGGACGGAAGCACACGCCCGCTGGTCAACTCCCTCGCCCGGCACATAGTCGGCGACCGGGTCGCCGGGATGGCCGCCATTCCCCGCGAGTTCCTGCTGGACCCACTCGTGGGCACCGGCTTCCCGGTCTGGGTGGCGCTGCGCGAGAACCTCATTCCGCTGCCACTGGTCCCGCAGATCACCCGGACGATCGACGACGCGATCCGCAAGTACATCCTGTTCTATCTCTCCGGCGGACGGCAGATCAACATCGAGATCCCCGACATGAACCGCCCGTCCTGAAGCCCGTTTGCCAGGGTGGGGCGCGGCCGGCCGTGCCCCACCCGTGAGGCGTATGGCAGCAGGTCAGCGATGCCCCATGTATCGCGGCAGTGTGCGATCGCATACCCTGGGGGTGATCGAGAAGCTCAAGTACGTACGTCCTAGGCGGGTTCAGGTGGCGGATTTCGAGGGCAACCGCGAATCTCCGTCTGCCATTGATCCCAATCGCCCGAATGTCGCGCGGATCTTCAACGCTCTGCTCGGCGGCAAGGACAACTACCAGGTCGACCGGGATGTCCGGGACCGGCTGCTGGAACGTGCGCCGGCATTGGGCGACCTGGCCTGGGACGTCCGGTCGTTCGTCGGCCGGGTGACGCGGTTCCTCGCCCGCGACGCGGGCATCCACCAGTTCCTGGACTGCGCGCCCGGACTGTCCAATGACGAGAACACCCACGAGGTCGCTCAGCGCCTGAACCGCGAGGCGACGGTCGTGTACACGGCGACAGATCCGGTCGTGATCGCACACGGCCGGGCGCTGCTGGCCGACAACGACCGGACACATTCCGTCGAGGCGGACTTCCGCTACCCCAATCAGGTCTTCGAGCACCCGGACGTGCGCAAGTACCTGGACTTGTCCGAGCCGGTGGCCGTCTTTCACGTCGGCACCGTCCAGTACGTCAGCGACACCCGGCGACCTGCGGAGATCATCGCGGGCTACGCCGACCGCATTCCTTCCGGGTCCTACATAGTGCTTGCGCACGCATACGACCCGGAAGACGGCTCGTTCACGCCCGAACTGCGCGAGATCTACCAGAACAGTTCGGTCGGCCTCGGGTACTTCCGCAGCCGCACAGAGATCCTGTCCTACCTGGACGGGCTGGAACTGGTCGAGCCCGGCCTGGTCGCGGTGTCCGACTGGTGGCCCGACGGCCCCAGGCTCAAGGAGCAGGACCCGGTGCAACGCCTTGCCCTCGGTGCGGTCGCGCGCAAGCCCTAATTCCCGAGTACTCGGTTGATGTACTTGACCACCACGCCTTCGACTCCGCGTTCGTCCCTGGGATTGCTCCGATCCGGCGAGGACGCCAACGGCGAGAGCATGGAGTACGAATGGGAGTACGTTCCGACGCCGACCATCCTCGGGTCGTCCTGCCAGCCTGATTCCAGGTGCCCGCCCGCCCAGAGCACATCGCTGGCCGGCACGTAGCAGTCGACGTGGTTGGCGTACGCCATGATCCATAACCGCTGGTCAGGGTGCTCCAGTTTGGTGCTGGCGTGGTAACCGCTGAGCACCTCGTGCGACAGCGCGAGAATCGTCAGGCCGCCGAGATCGATCTTCTGCACGGTCATCGGCATTGATTTGGGCCGGTTGCCGTCGGCGAGCTCCTTGAGCATCTTGCGGGCGTGCCGCACCCCGGCCTGTCCCACCTCGCCTTGGTCGTTCTCGTCAACGCGATCCTGGTATTTCTGCTGGAGTTCGGCGACCTCCGCACTGTCACGGAAGTTCACGGCGTACGGCAGCGGGGCCGTTTCCATGGCGGTCGTGATGGGACCGGAGATGGGGGAGAACACGGCGTCGCGGACCGTCGCGACCACGGCGTCTGCCAGCAGTTTTCCCACGAACGCCGCCCGGTTCACGCCCTCAGGCGCAGGCAGCGGGTCCACGTCACCCGTCGCGCCTTGGAAGAAGATCGCGGGTACACCCAGCCGTTGCCGGATGTCGGCGACCAGCCGGCCGCAGAAGTCGGCGTCCAGGTCGGGTGACATCCGTTCGGCGCACACCGGGTGGCAGGCGTGCCCGACGAGCACCAGGAAAAGCTCGTCGTCACCTGCGCGGCGAGCCACCAGGACTGGAACTTCGCGAGGCGCCCACGTGCCCCACGGCAGTTGTGGATCGAGACGGCTGCTGGCTGTTTCCGCGTGGCCTTCGGCGAATCCGAGGGTGACTTCGGTCAGCGGCTTCGTCATTGCACCGATTGCCGTGTTCACGACGTCGTCCACGAACTTGGTGGTGTAGGCGTTCGTGTCGCCGACCGCTTCCGGGGAGCCCAGCAGAACCTCGGGATCAGGTTTCCCGCCGACCATCGGGCCGTAGTGGGTATGGCTCTGCGCCACGATGAGGTCTTTCGCCTCGCTGACCACGCCGTGCGCGATCATCCGATCGCGAATCTGCTCGTACACCGGATGCGGAATGCTGATCACGTCCACCTGGATCAACGCGATCCGCCGGCCTTGTGGTGAAACGATGATCACGCAGTTCACCATCAACGGACTGGTGACACGACCGTTGGTCCGCCGGTCGACGCCCCAGCCGTAGCCGCCTATCGGAACGCCCGCGCCCACCTCGAGCTCCTGGGAATGATGGGCCACTTCGAAGTACGCCGGCACAGCCATCTTCTCCTTGTACACGCTCAGTCCAGGCTGGGCAGCAGATCGAGAACGCGCCAGAGCGCCGGATTGGTCGAGCCACGGTCCCAGATGGCGTGTAGTTCCACCGGTTTGCCTGCCACGCCGCTGTTGCCGTTGAGCGGATCGCTGCCGCCCCGGATCAGGTCACGCAAGACGACTCCGTTGATGCCCAAGGATCGTGCGCTGGCCGGAGCGAGCGCCACGCCACGGCCGGCCGCCACGAGCAGCACGGCGGTGAGGATCTGGTGCACCTGCTGCTCGATCCGGGGATGGGCGTTGGTGAGGAACTGGACGGTGAGTTCGTGGAAGTAGCGGGCTTGGCCTGGGTTGTAGCTGACGATCGGCTGGCCGTCGAAGTCGTCCGGGGTGAGGGCGCGATCGAGTGTGGTGAGCGGGTGGCCGACGGGAAGCACGGCACACAGTGGCTCGCGGAAGACCACTCGGGAGTCGATGCTGCTGACGTTGAAGGGCGGGCGGGCCAGGCCCAGGTCGAGTTCACCGCGCAGGACGCCGTCGACCTGTCCGGCCGTGACCCGCTCGTGCAGGATCACGTCAATCTCGGGTAGGTGCTCCGAGAGTTGCCGGAGCAATGTACCGAGCGTGCTGATGGCCGAGACGGCTGTGAAGCCGAGCCGGACTGTCCCGGCCGCGCCGCTCGCGATCCGGCGGGCCCGGTCGCTGGCCGTGTCGACCAGGGTGAGCATGCGCCGGGCCTCCTCCAGGAAGGCTCGTCCGGCGTCGGTGAGCAGGACACGCTGGCTGTCGCGTTTGAGCAGGGCCACGCCGACGATGCGCTCCAGCTTCTGGATGTGGCGGCTGAGCGGTGGCTGCGTCATGCGCAACCGTTGCGCTGCCCGGCCGAAGTGGAGTTCCTCGGCGACCGCCACGAAAGCCTTGATCTGGTCGAGCGTCATCACGATGCCCGAAAGGTATCACCCGATGCCGAATTGGGTTTGGACGCCATGAAAACCTTTCCCTAATCTCCGGTATTTATGGAAAACGGTCATCCGTTCAGCGGATGCCTTGTGTTCCAGCGGAAAACCGCGCGGCCGCCCGCACGAAGGAGAGTCGATGCTGACATCTGGGTCCATCCGTCGCCGTGTCCTCGTGTGTGCCCTCGGGGCATCGGCCGCGATTGCACTGACGGCGTGTGACGTCAAGACGACTTCGTCGGGTGGCGGGGGACAGAGCTATCCGAAGGGCAATGTCCAGTTCAGCGTCGGATCGTCCGCGGGCGGTTCGACGGACCTGATCACCAGGGCGCTGGCGATGGGCATGAGCAAGCAGCTCAGCGTCGCCATGCCGGTGGTCAACAAGCCCGGTGCCAACGGCGCGCTCAACGCCAAAGAGCTCCAGGGCGCCCCGGCCGACGGCTACAAGGTCGCGGTGCAGAACGCGTCGCTGTTCACCATCACGCCGCTGACCGTGTCCGCCGCCGAGGCGACCAGTATCGACAAGTTCGACGTGATCACCGGTATCTCCCGGGACGACTACGTCATGGCGACCAGTGCCCAGTCCGGCTTCAAGTCCATTGAGGATCTGAAGAAGTCCGGCAAGACGGTCCGTTACGGCACGACCGGCGTCGGAACCGGCGCCCAGCTGGCGTCCGCGCTGACGTTCAAGTCGGCCGGGATCACCGCGACGGCCGTGCCCTTCGACGGTGGGGCGCCCGCGCTGACGGCTCTGCTCGGCAACCAGGTCGACGTGTCGACCATGCAGATCGGTGAGGGGATCGAGAACATCAAGGCGGGCAAACTGGTTCCGCTCGCAGTGTTCTCGGCGCAACGTGTCGCCTTCCTGCCCGATGTGCGGACTGCCAAGGAACAGGGCTTCGACGTGCAGGTGACCCAGTACCGCTTCCTCACCGCGCCGAAGGGCACGCCCGAGGATGCCAAGGCCCGTCTGCTCGACGCCGCCAAGAAGACCTTCACCACCGACGAGTACAAGAAGTTCAACGAGGAGAACTCACTCACGCCGATGGAGGTCTCCCCACAGGACGTCCTCGGCTCGTTGCAGGGCGACTCCGCGAAGTACCGCAAGCAGCTGGACGAATTCGGCATCAGCCTGGCCGGCTGACCTCCGCTTGCCTGCCGCCACAAGGGAGTGAGCATGGCCGAGTCGTCTGCTGACGAGCCCATTGACGCTGAACGGTTACAGGCCGATCTGGCCGAGGAACGCCCACCGCCGGCGGGCGCTGCCGCCCAGGTCGGTGCGGCTCTGGTCGCGTGCGCCGTCGGTGTCTTCGGGGTGGTCGTGTCCAGCGGGCTGGGACTCGGGCGGCTCACGCAGCCCGGTCCCGGCCTGTGGCCGTTTGCCATCAGCGTTGTCATCGTCGTGCTGTCGGCTGTGCTTGTCTTTGTAGGGCGGACAGCCAAGGACGCCGAGCAGTTCTCCAAAGCGAGCCTGCTCACCGGTCTCGCCGTGGTGACGCTCATCCTGCTCGCCGTGCTGCTTCCGTTGATCGGGTTCGAGATCCCGTCGTTGCTGCTCATGTTCGTCTGGCTGCGCTGGCTGGGCCGGGAATCGTGGCGGTCGGCGATCGTGCTCAGCGTCGGCACTGTGGCCGTGCTCTACCTGCTGTTCGTCGTGCTGCTGCAGATCCCGTTGCCCCGCCTGGTCTGAAGAGGACACATGGACATCTCCCCGATCCTCGACGGCTTCGGCGTCGTGCTCGAACCGGGCAACCTGCTCTACTGCTTGATAGGTGTCATCATCGGCATGCTGATCGGCGTGCTCCCGGGGCTGGGTCCCGGCGCCACGATCGCGATCCTGCTGCCGATCACGTACGGCATCGAGCCGGTGTCGGCGATCATCATGCTGGCCGGCATCTTCTACGGCGCCCAGTACGGTGGCACGATCACGTCGGTCCTGCTGCGCCTGCCCGGTGAGGCGTCCTCAGTGGTGACCGTGTTCGACGGATTCGCATTGGCCCGGAAGGGAAAGGCCGGCACCGCGCTGGGCATCGCGGCTATCGGCTCCTTCATCGGCGGGACCGTTTCGGTCATCGCCCTGACCATCCTGGCCCCGCTCGTCGCGAGCTTCGCACTCGACTTCGGCCCGCCGGAGTACGCGGCGCTGGGGATCCTCGGCGTCCTGCTGATCTCCACAGTGGGCAACGGCCACAGGCTCAAGGCGATCATCGCGGCGTGTGTGGGCCTGCTCCTCGCGACAGTCGGCCGGGACACCTTCACCGGTGCGGAACGGTTCACCTTCGGCAGCCTGAATCTGGCCGAGGGCATCGACTTCATCCCGATCGCCATGGGCCTGTTCGGTCTCAGCGAGATCCTCTACAACATCGAGCAACGGCATCATCAGGTGCACGCGCCGGCCAAAGTCACCAACGTTTGGCCGTCCCGCAAGGACCTCGGCGAGGCGAAAGGCGCGATCGGCCGAGGCTCGGTGATCGGGTTCGTTCTCGGTGTGCTGCCTGGCGGTGGCGCGACGTTGTCCTCGCTGGTGGCGTACGCGGTGGAGAAACGCCGTGCGAAGCAACCGGATCGCTTCGGCCGGGGCGCCATCGAAGGCGTGGCTGCGCCGGAGACCGCGAACAACGCGGCGGCCACGTCGTCGTTCATCCCGCTGCTGACCCTGGGCATCCCGGCGAACGCGACGATGGCCCTCATGTTCGGCGCGCTGCTCATCCAGGGCGTCCAGCCAGGGCCGCAGCTGGTCACCGAGCACCCCGACCTCTTCTGGGGCGTGGTCAACTCGATGTACATCGGCAACATCCTGTTGCTGATCATGAGCATCCCCATGGTCGGCCTGTTCGTGCGGATCCTGCGGGTCCGCCCCGGCGTCCTCGCCCCGATCACGGTGCTCATCACCCTGCTCGGCGCCTACACCGTCAACAACCAGGTCTACGACATCTTCCTGGTCGCCGCCTTCGGCCTGCTCGGCTACCTGATGAAGAAGTTCGGGTTCGAGCCCGGCCCGCTGGTGCTCGCGTTCGTCCTCGGCTCGCTGATCGAAAGCTCCGCACGGCAGTCCCTGCTGATCTTCGGCGGCGACCCGACCGGCTTCCTGACCCGCCCGATCTCAGGCACGGTTCTCGCCCTGGTCGTCCTAGTAGCCTTACTTCCCTTGCTGCGCAGGGTAATCCGCCGCAGGAAGGGCGGGCCGGTGACCGCTCAGCCGGAATCGTCCGCTGAGGACAGAACCGTGTAGGTGATGTCCTGGCCGGATCGCGTCCAGATCGTGCCGGGGCAGTTCAGGCCTTCGGTGGACAGTTGCCGTTTGAGGACCTTGAACGTCGAGGTGCGGGGTAGCTCGCGCATTGTGCGGACGTACCGGGGGATCTGTTTGGGGCCGAGGTCCGGCTGGCCGACGAGGAACCGGCCGAAGTCGGCTGGGTCCAGCGGTGTCCCGTTGGTGACGATGGCGGCCATCACCTGGTCGCCGGTAACGGGATCCGGCACGGCGTAGACGGCGGTGTCGGTGATTGCGGGGTGCCGCAACAGGATTTGCTCGATCGGGGCTGTGCCGAGGTTCTCGCCGTCGACGCGGAGCCAGTCGCCGAGCCGTCCGGCGAAGTAGCAGAATCCTTCGGTGTCGGCGTAGGCGAGATCGCCGGTGTGGTACCGGCCGTCACGTAACCGTTCCGCGTCGGCATCGGGGTCGCGGTAGTACCCGGCGAACCATCCGGCGCCGGAGGTGTTGACCAGTTCGCCGACTGCTTCTTCGGCGTTGAGCAGGCGGCCGTCGGGATCGAATTCGGCCGGTGGGCAGGGGAGACCGGTGTGCGGGTGCAGGATGGCCACGTCGTCGGTGGGTCTGCCGAGTGAATTGGGTGGCGTGTCGTCAGTGCGGGCGAAGCCCACTCCGCCTTCCGTTGAGCCGAAGGCGTCGATGACCTTGCAGCCAAAGCGTTGTTCGAACTTGGTCAGGTCGGCGCTGGCTCCCTCGTTGCCGTAGACGAGGCGTAGTGGGTTGTCCGCGTCGTCCGGGCGTGGGGGAGTGGTGAGGACATAGGACAGTGGCTTGCCCACATAGTTGGCGTAGGTCGCGCCGAACTTCCGTACGTCGGGCAGGAAACCGGAGGCGGAGAACCGTCGGCGCAGGGCGACGCTCGCGCCTGCCGCGAGCCCGACGGCCCAGCCCGCCATGATGGCGTTGGAATGGAACATCGGCATGGACACGTAGACCGTGTCCGACGCGGAGAGTCTGAAGCGGTCCGCGAGCATCCAGCCCGGGAACGCGATCTTGCCATGCGTGCAGCGCACGGCTTTCGGGTTGCCGCTGGTGCCCGAGGTGAAGATCAGCATGAGCAGGTCGTCGGCGGATGCCGGGACCGGATCGAGCGGTGCGGTGGCGGGCGTCGTCCATGACTCCAGTTCGCGCACGTCGATACCGTCCAGATCCAGCCCGGCCAGCAGCGGCAGGTGCTTGCGCTCGGCGAGCACAAGCTGGCAATCCGCGAGCCGGATGTCCCGCGCGAGGGCTTCCCCTCGCCGGGTGGGGTTGAGCCCGACCAGCACCGCGCCGGAGAACGCGCACGCGCCCAGGAGGAACGAGAAGGCCGGCACGTTGTCGGCCAGAACGCCGACATGGGGCGGTACATCCCAGCGCAGCGCCGCCCGGAGGGCAGCCGCGTGGCATGCCGAGGCCCGCACGTGCTCGGCCCAGGAATATGTCTCGTCCTCGAAGCACAGGCCGCGATGGTCGTCCTCGGCGCGGGCCAGCAGCAGGTCGGTGACCGTCGGGACGCTCATCCACACTCCTCCAGCAAGAGTAGAACAGGTTCTATTCTTACCATCGCGGAGGCGGTGCTGGTGGGACTAACTCACGCGGTCGAGCAAAGCGAACAGGTTGTCCCAGTGCCGGCGTTCGCCTTCCGCGTGGTAGGCGGCCGTGTCCGACATGGTGAACCCGTGCTCCGCGCCTTCGTACACCTCGGAGGTGTAGCGCACGCCGGCCTTGTCGAGGGCTGCCTCCAGGACCTTGATCTGCTCCGCGGACATCGCGTGGTCCTGGTCGGCGTGGGCGAAGTAGGCCTCACCAGTGATGTTGCCGACGCTCAGGTGCGGGCTGTCCGCGTCGTCGGTGGCCAGGCGGCCGGCGTGGAAACCGGCCACGGCTTTGATGCGGTCCGGATGCGCTTCGATGGCACGCAGGGCGTTGGTGCCACCCATGCAGTAGCCGATCACGACCACTTCGCCCGCGTCCACGCCGGGCTGAGCGGCGAAGAAGTCCAGATAGGACTGGGTGTCGGCGGCGATCGCGGCCGCGGTGAGCTGCTGGATGAACGGCATGATCTTGCCGAAGATCTGGCCCCGCTGGGCGGGATCGTCCATTCCGGCCAGGTCGAACTGCGGGCACCGGCCGCCGCGGTAGAGGATGTTCGGCGCCAGTACGGCGTAGCCCTTCTCGGCCGCGATCCGCTCGGCCATTTCCAAGAGCCTGGGCCGTAACCCGAACGCGTCCTCGAAGAACAGGACACCAGGGAACGGACCATCCCCTTCCGGGACAACAAGATACGAATCGGCCACGCCGTCTTCGGTCGGCACGTCGACCATTGAGGTTCGCATGCTTGCGAATCTAAAGGTTGTCCCGTAATGATCTTGGGTGTAGGTCGGTGGTGGACCAGTGCCCGCCACCAGGTGTGATGTGGATCGATCAGCAGGTCATGGCCAGGTTGCGCATCTGGGCCACGCCACGCAGGGCATACCAGACGCCGTCGCCTTTACGTCGGCAGTTACGGAGAATGTTCCAGGACTTCATATGCGCCAACGCGTGCTCGACCCGAGCACGGATGCTTTTGTGCACCGTGTTCAGATCCTCCTGCCACACGGGAAGGCTGCGTCCCTTACCCGGCTTGCGGTACGGGATGATCACCTCCGGGTTGCCCAGGTAGCCGCCATCGGCCATCACGTTCGCGCCCACGCACTGCTGGTCCACGCCCGAGTCCCGATATGCCCGACTGTCGTGTCGGTTGCCCGGCATGGTGCTCCCGACCGCGACACCCCTGCGGGTGTTGGCGTCGATGACGACCTGCATGTTCACCGAGTATCGGTAGTTCTTGCTGGATGCGGACACGCTGCGGTCGTGGGTGGGGACCAGCGTGCCGTCCACGATCAGAACAGTGTGGGGGCTGTGCGGGATGGTCACCGGCGGGAGCACCAGCAGCGGCGCGACGTGCTCCACAACGCGGTTGGCGGCGGATTTGGAGATCCCGAACAGCAACGCGATCTGCCGGAAGGTCAGGTTGGTGCGGTAGTACACCGCAGTCAGCAACACCCGGTCGGTCAGCGGCAGGCCCCAGCGCCGGCCAACACCGACCTGCTCACCACCCCGACCGGCCACAATGCCCACCAACTCCTGAAACTGCCGGACCGACAAACCCGTGAACACCGACACCCACCCGGGCCGGTCCGCCCTGATCACCTGCTCCACACCATGATCAACGATCAACGGTTCCCGCCATTACGGGACAACCTTTAGTCCTCATCGTCCGGCGCCGCCGGGTTCACTGCCAGCTTTCGCGCCGGTGTCGCAGGCCGTCGAGGATCAGGTCGAGTCCGATGCCGAACTCCTCGGTGTAGACGTAACCGGGTTTCAGGGCGTGGCCGGCGATCATCTCGGCGAGGTGCGGGAACTCGTCGCGGGGCAGCTGACGCAGGATCGAGCCCGCCACGTCCTCCAGGCCGGCCGGGGGCTGGAAGGGCAGGCTGAGCTCCTGGAGGGTGAACCCGTAGATGTAGCTGTCCAGCACCGAGAACGCGTGTGCCGCACCGGCGATCGAGAAGCCCGCCGACCGTAGGCAGCCGATCACCGCGTTGTGGTGGCGCAGAGTCGCATGACCAGGGTTTGTCCGTGAGTCCATCAGGCTGACCGCCCATGGGTGGCGGATCAGAGCGTCGTGCATCGAGACGGCCCGCTGCCGCATCGCGGCCTGCCAGTCGGTGCCGGTGGTGTCGCCGGCCGGTAGCTCGATCTCGCTGAAGACGAGGTCGACCATGCCGTCGAGGATCATGTCCTTGTTGCGGAAGTGGTGGTACAGCGACATGGCCTCGACGCCGAGCTGTTTGGCCAGCTTGCGCGTACTCGGCACACCGGTGCCGTCCTCGTCGGCCAACGCGACCGCCGTACGAAGCACCATCTCCTTGCTGAGCGAGTTGCGGCGCGATGTGCCGGCCGGCTCCGTGGCCACGTAGTCCTCCTGTCTGAGACTTGACAACCTTACACTGCAAGGTTGTACCTTACGGCGTAAGGGTGGCGAACCGAGGAGAGAGTCGTGGCATCGATCGGCGGGAATCAGAAGTTATGCGTTATCGGAGCGTCCGGGAGGCTCGGGCGCTACATGGTGCGGCACGCGTTGGACCGCGGGTACGAGGTCGTGGGCGTGTGCCGGGAGAAGAGCGTGCCCAAGCTCGCCGAGTTCGAGGGACAGATCACGGTGATCCCCGGACCGACCAACGACCGTGCCGTCATCGCGCGTGCGGTCGACGGGTGCGACGCCGTGCTCACGGTGCTGGTGCCGTGGGGGAGGAAGCACTATTCCTCCGGTACGGCCCAGGCTGTGCTCGACTACGCACGTCCAGGCGCCCGTTTGGTGTTCTCATGCGGCTGGCACATCACCCGGGACGGCAAGGACGTGTACTCCCGGAAGTTCCTGTTGTATGCGGCCGCGTTCGGACGGCTGGCCAAACTTCTCCGCGTCGTGGACATCGACGACCAGGTGGAAGCGTGCCGACGGATCTTCGCCAGTGACACCAGCTGGACAGTCGTGCGGGGCAGCGACCTGGAGGAGGGCGAAAGTCAGGGCCTGCCAGTATGGAGCCGGCACGTGGGCGACCCAGTCCTGGCCAGCAACATGACCCGTCGCGTGGACTACGCCCAGTTCATGGTCGAAGCGGTCACAGACGAGAGCCTCATCCACCAGGCTCCAGCCATCGTCGGCCGGCTGACCCCGTCCGCCCTCGCCCACGCAGGCAAACCCGCCTGATTGCGCCGGCCGCGTCGAACTGGCTGAATTGAACGGGTCGGCCTGCACTCAGGGGGCACGTGGTCAAGCGAATGGTTCTCCCGCTCGTGGCGGCAATTGCTGTTCTTGGCCTTGCCGCGATCGGGAGCCTGCTTGTCGGTGCTCAGCCGGTTGGTGTCGGTTCTGCCCTGCGTGTGCTGTTCGCCGACGATCGCAGCGATGCGGCTGTCATCGTGCACGATCTGCGAATGCCTCGCACCCTGCTCGGTGTTTGCACGGGGATCGCGCTTGGCCTTGCCGGTGCGTTGATGCAGTCATTGACGCGCAATCCGATCGCAGATCCGGGCATTCTTGGGGTCAATGCAGGTGCTGCGCTCGGAGTACTGGTCGCTGTGGTGGGGTTCGGTGTCGCTGGGTTCTCCGGGTATGTCTGGTTCGCGTTCCTCGGTGCAATGGTGAGCACCGCGCTGGTCTATCTGATCGGTACTGCCGGGCCACCCACGACTGCGCCGGTCAGACTGGTTCTTGCCGGCACAGCGGTCGGTGCGGCGTTGGTCGCGTGCACCGAGGGCATCATCTTCCTTGACCCCAAGGCTTTCGACGAGTACAGGTTCTGGATCGTCGGGGACGTCGCCAAACCGGATCTCACGGTCACCGGCCAGTTCGCACCATTGCTCGCCGTGGGAGTCGTGCTGGCTTTGCTGCTCGGCCCGGCGCTCAACGCGCTCGCACTGGGCGACGAAATCGGTGGCGCCCTTGGTGTCCGGATTGCCCGGACCAGAGTACTGACCGGTGTCGCGGTACTTCTGCTCGCCGGTTCGGCGACGGCGGCGGCCGGGCCGATCGCGTTCGTGGGACTCGTGGCACCGCATCTGGCCCGGCCGGTCACGGGCGCCGACCAACGGTGGCTGCTGCCCTATTCGGCTGTCATCGGCGCGATCGTGGTCCTGCTGGCGGACATCCTCGGCCGGGTGGTCCTGCCCTCGGGCGAACTCCGGGTATCGATCATGACAGCGATTGTCGGCGCTCCCTTCTTCGTGGTCCTCATCCGCAGGAAACGAGCCACCGCATGACCACACGGGTCGTGCGGGTCGCCGGCCTGTCGGTGCGCTATTCACTGCGCGCGTTCGCAATGTCGGCATTGCTCGCGATCCTGCTCGCAGTGCTCTGCGGATACGCACTGACCGTCGGCAAATTCGAGATCCCGGTCGGGCAAGTACTCACGATGCTGGTGGGAAACCCTGGGCCTCAAGGCATCGACTACGTGTTCTGGACAGTGCGCATGCCACGGGTGCTTACGGCGGTGCTCGTCGGTGTCATGTTCGGTGTCGCGGGTGACATCATTCAAAGCCTGTCCCGCAATCCGTTGGGCAGCCCGGATGTCCTCGGCTTCGGGGGCGGTGCCGCGACCGGAGCGCTCCTGCAGATCCTGGTCTTCGGTGCGAGCGCTTCTGCGGTCGCCGGTGGCGCGATCGTCGGTGCCTTCGCCACCGCGGCGGTGGTCTATTTGATCGCCTACCGCCGCGGTGTCATCGGCTATCGGCTTGTCCTGGCGGGTATCGGCATCGCCGCGTTGCTCACCGCGCTGAACCGGTATCTGCTGATCACGGCCGAGCTGAACGACGCCTACCGTGCTGCGGTGTGGCTGACCGGAAGCCTGCTGGACCGGACGTGGGAGCACGTCACCATCGCGACGGTCGCGGCCGGATCGCTGATACCGGCGGCACTTCTGATGTCCAGGCGGCTGACTTTGCTGGAGATGGGCGACGACACCAGCGCGAGCCTTGGCGTCGCCCCCGAACGCAGCAGGGCAGTCCTGTTCGTGATCGCCGTGGGCCTCACCGGTGCCGCGGTCGCCAGCGCCGGGCCGATCGCGTTCATCGCCTTGGCCGCTCCGCACATCGCGCGGCGCATGGTCCATGCTGCCGGTCCCAGCTTGATTGCTTCGGGCTTGGTCGGTGCAATCCTGCTACTGGGCGCGGATCTGGCGTGCCAGCAGGTGTTCCCGACCGGTGACCTGCCCGCCGGAGTGGCCACGGGCGCACTCGGCGGGCTGTACCTGGCCATTGTGCTGGGCACCCGGTGGCGCTAACCCAGTTTCGGCATGATCTGGTCGAGATCGGCGAGCATCGCACTGGCCGCGGACGTCGAGCCGCCGTCCCACCATGACGTCCTCGGCACCTCGAACACCTTGCCGCCCTGCACCGCGGGCAACCGCTTCCACAAGTCACCGCTGGTGTACTTGACGAACGTAGAGGTGACCTGGCCGCCTTCGAACGCTCCGCCGCCGGTGAAATGGATGATCACATCGGCGTCGGCGAGCACTCCGACCTGCTCCGGCGACAGCCTTGTGTACGTGTCACCCGCCTTGGCAGGCGCGCTGGACGCCGTGCGCTGGACTCCCGCGTCGGTGAGCACACGTGACGGGAAGATGACCGAGTCGGTGATGATTCTGAGCTCGTCGGTGGTGAACCTGAGCAACGCGACTTTTCTCGTGGTGAGTACCTGCTTGTTGCGTTCCCGAAACTCCGACGCGCGAGCACGGTACTCGTCCAGCTTGCGTTGCTGGGCATCGCGCACACCGAAAATGTCGGCGACCGTCAGCGCCGCGTCGTACCACTCGACCTTGTCGCGGGTGTTCGCGTAGGCGACAGTCGGGGCCAGACCGGACACCGCGGGATACTTGTCCTGCAGGGACGCGGTGTTGCCGATGATCAGGTCCGGCCCGAACGTCGCGAGCTTCTCGATGTCCACCTGGCCGAACCCCAAGTGCTCGAACGGGTGAGCGGGCGCCGGCAGGTACGGCGGCACGGGCGGGTTGGCGTCCAGCGTTGCCGAAGCGACCAACGGGATCCCGTGCTCGAGAGCGATCTGCAACGCCTGCCCTGGATCGAGCGCGATCACTCGTTTCGGGGATATCGGGACTTCGCTCTTGCCGTACGGGTGGGTGACCGGCTTTGTCGCCCCAGGGCCGGGAGCCGGTGACTGCGTGCCCGGCCCGCATCCACTGGAAGCCAAGGCTGCGGCGCCGATCGCCGCCAGAAACGTCCGCCTGCGCAACAGCATGGCTCCTCCCTGGGCAGCCGTGGACATGTGTCCATCTTCCCCGAATTCCCGGGCTGACTACAAGCAGTGACCGACGTGGCCGATCGTCTACTGGCCGGACTCCCGGGCCTGTTCGTCCGGCCAGATTCCCGTCCCGTCGATGATCTCGCGGCTACCGTCGGTGGCACTGAGCCACGTGCCTGGAGAGAACCCACCAGTGGAGCGTGAGATGGTCACTGTCACCGATCTCGGTCTTGTGCTGACCGACGACGCGCTGAAACAACGCCTGGAACAGACGATCGCCACGGCAGGCCGATGTGGACAGTCCTGGTTGGATACCGGAATGCTCCCGTTGCTGACCCGGCCGGGCAAACGGCTGCGGCCGGCCCTGGTGTTCGCGTCAGCCGCGTGCGGCGGCCCCGCCGACACTTCGGACACGATCAAGTGCGCCGCCTCCGTGGAGCTGATGCATCTCAGCTCGTTGATCCACGACGACCTGATGGACGAATCCGCCTCCCGTGGTGGCGTGCCCACGTTGCACGTCACCATCGGGCGGGACGCGGCCATCCTGGCCGGCGACTACCTGCTCGCCGCCGGTGGCGGGCTGGTGGCCGGGTTCTCCGGTGAGGCCGCGGCAATCTGGCACCGGGGATACGCCCAGCTGTGTGTCGGGCAGGCCAAGGAAACGAGCAATCGGTACCGGGCCGACACCACGATGCCGGAATATCTGGCTGCTGTGCGTGGAAAGACCGCGACGCTGATGAGCATCGCGTGCCGCCTGGGTGGCCTGTGCTCCGGGCTTACCGTGCCGCAGACCGGTGCGCTGGCGGATTTCGGAGACGCGTTCGGGATGGTCTTCCAGCTTATCGACGATCTGATGGATGTCGTGTCCACCGAGCGGTTGTGGCGCAAGCCGGTGCGTCAGGACATGGCCAACGGAGTTTACACCGCGTGCACGATCGCAGCGCTCGCCGACCCGCGCTCACGACTGCGCGACCTGCTAGGAGAGCAGATGACTACGGCTCAGATCGAGCAGGCGCACGACGAGGTCTGTGAGTTCGGTATGACGGCCGCCCTCGACCTGATCGAAGATCACGTCCACCGCGCGGAGACCGCGCTGGGCGCCCTGCCCCCGTCGACTGCACGCGCCCGGCTGGCCACGCTGCCGCGCCGGTACGTCTGCGGTGCTCTGGCCAACAAGGTCGCCCCGGGCTACCAGCGAATGGTCTCATCCCCTGTGTACACGAACGCCGGATGAGCCAGGCATGACAACGCCAGTCGTACTTTGCGAGCTCGCCGCCGAGAGCGCGGCGACCGTGACTCACGGCGTGACCATGCTGGCCGGTGCGGCCGGGTCTCTCCTGGCAGCGGTCGAAGAGCTCAACGCCGGAGCAGTTGCCGTGCGCGGTCGACCTTCGCCTGCTGGTGTCACCATTGCTGCCGAGGTAACGGGTCCAGGTTGGGGCCGGCGCTGCCCGTCGGCACCGATACTGGCCGGTGAATTCCGGCGTCGGGGATGCCCCGCCACGGTGGTGCGGACGCACACCGATCCGGATACCGCCGAACTGACGAGGCAGATCATTGACTCTGGGCGTCCGGCCGTTTTGGTGGGAGGCGAGGAGCCGGCTGTTCTCACTGCGCTGTCGGCATGGGGTGCGGCTGCCGGTAGTCGACGAATTCTGTTGGCAGGGCCGCGATCCTTCTGCGCGGGAGTGGAACGTGCCATCGAGATCGTGGACCGGGCGCTGACCCGGCACGGCAGGCCGGTGTATGTACGAAAGCAGATCGTGCACAACCTGCATGTGGTGCAGGAACTCGAACAACGCGGTGCGATCTTTGTCGACGAACTGGCCGAGGTACCGACGGGTTCGGTTGTCGTTTTCTCGGCACATGGCGTTTCGCCCGCTGTGCGGCTGCAGGCGCTTGACCGGCGATTGCAAGTGGTCGATGCGACGTGTCCGCTGGTGACCAAAGTGCACAGTGAAGCAAAGCGGTTCGCCGCACGCGGGGACACCATCGTGCTCGTCGGGCATGCTGGGCACGAGGAGAGCGAAGGGACGTTGGGGGAGGCACCGGACCGTACTGTGCTCGTGCAGAACGAGCAGGATGTCGATCGGCTGGAGATCGACGGGCCGGTGTCGTATCTGACCCAGACCACGCTGGCGGTGGACGAGGCCGGTCGCGTGGTCGATGCATTGCGGGCCCGGTACCCGCATTTGACCGGGCCGAGCACCGAGGACATTTGTTACGCGACCACCAACAGGCAGGACGCTTTGCGTGCGGTGGTCGCGGACGCCGACCTGGTGCTCGTGATCGGCTCGGTGAACTCGTCCAACTCGGTTCGCCTGGTCGAACTGGCGCATCGGCACGCAACCGCGGCCCATCTCATCGACGACGCCAGTGACATTGATCCCGCATGGCTGGCTGGTGTTCACACGGTCGGCCTCACAGCGGGTGCGTCGGTGCCGCCGAGGCTGGTGACCGAAGTGATCGGCGCGTTGGGTGGCTTCGGCGAGACGACCGTGCAGGAGCGGCAGGTCGCCGCCGAGACGATCCGGTTCGGACTACCGAAGGACATGCGTACCGAGGCAGGAGGCAGGCGATGACCCTGTTGAAGTCGGTTGAGCGGCCGGCGGATCTGCGCCGGTTCGACCGCGCCGGACTGGACCTGCTGGCTGCCGAGATCCGGCAGGTGCTGGTCGGCACGGTGTGCCGCACCGGTGGCCATCTCGGGCCGAATCTCGGGGTGGTCGAATTGACCATCGCTTTGCACCGGGTGTTCACCTCACCGGTCGACCCGATTGTCTGGGACATCGGGCATCAGGCCTACGTGCACAAGCTGCTGACCGGCAGGCAGGACGAGTTCGCCTGGCTGCGGCAGGCTTCCGGTCTGAGTGGATATCCCAGCCGCGGCGAGTCCGGGCACGACGTCATGGAGAACTCGCACGCGTCCACCGGACTGGCCTATGTGGACGGACTGGCTCGGGCTTTCGAGTTGCGCGGTGAGCAACACAGAGTACCTGTCGTCGTGATCGGTGATGGCGCCCTGACCGGCGGTATGGCATGGGAAGCGCTGAACAACATCGGTGCCGCGCGCACCCGGCCGATGGTGATCGTGGTCAACGACAACGGTCGATCGTATGCCCCGACCGTCGGCGGATTGGCCGAACATTTCGCGAAACTGCGGCGGCACCTCGGCGGGGGCTCGATCTTCACCGAGCTCGGGCTGGACTATCTGGGACCGGTCGACGGGCACGATGTCACCGAACTTCAGGACGTGCTCGAACAGGCACGGGACCTCGCTCGCGTGCGTCGTCGCGCCGTGATGGTGCACTGTCTGACTGTCAAAGGAAAGGGATACTCGTACGCCGAATCGGACGAGGCCGACTGCATGCACGCCATCGGAGTCTTGGACCCCAAGACCGGGGCCGCGGCTGCACGTGCCGCGACCTGGACGGATGTGTTCGGCACCGAGATCGCCCGGCTGGCCGCGGACCGGGACGACCTGGTCGGGATCACCGCTGCGATGTTGCGGCCGGTGGGCTTCGCGGAACTGGCGGAGGCGTTCCCCGGCCGGGTGGTGGATGTGGGCATGGCCGAGCAGCACGCGGTCACCATGGCGGCCGGGCTGGCGATCGGCGGGATGCATCCGGTGGTCGCCGTGTACGCGACGTTCTTCAACCGAGCCTTCGACCAGGCCCTCATGGACGTCGCATTGCACCGACTGCCGGTCACCTTTGTACTCGACCGGGCCGGTGTGACGGGGGAGGACGGTCCCAGTCACCACGGGATGTGGGACCTCACACTGATGAATCTCATCCCTGGCATGCGGGTCGCGGCTCCTCGCGATGCCGCCACCTTGCGAGCTGAGCTGACCGAGGCAGTGAATGACCACAGTGGTCCTACGGCGTTGCGCTTCCCGAAGTCCGCGATTGGGTCTGATCTTTCAGCGGTGCGCCGGATCGAGGGAATGGATGTGCTCGCCGAGGGGCAACATCCGGATGTTCTGGTGGTTTCGGTCGGTGCAATGGCCGAATCCTGCCTTCGCGCGGCGGACATGCTCGCCGAGCATCGGATCGGTGCAACCGTGGTCGATCCCCGCTGGGTGCTTCCGATCAATCCCGCATTGGCAGGCCTCGCCGCAATGCATCGCCTGGTGGTCATCGTCGAGGACAGCAATCGGGCCGGTGGTGTCGGTACAGCGGTCACCCAGTTCTTACGAGATCACCACCTGACCACGCCGGTGCTCGGGATCGGTCTGCCGCCCCGGTTCCAGCCTGCGGGCAAGCGGAAGGATCTGCTCGCGGAGGCCGGGCTCGACGCGGCCGGCCTGGCAAGCCGGATCATGTCGGCACTTGCCGGGGACAACGTCATGGCATTGCGGCGCAATCGAGACGCGGAAGTGCGGGTGACAGCATGACTTCGAACGTGACCACCCCAACGTTGAGGGGGATACAACGCGCGGTTGATCTGGGGTTGCCGTCATTGCCGCCGCCGGTCTTGTCAGAGAGGCGTAAGACCCGGCAGTTGATGGTCGGTTCGGTCGGTGTGGGCAGTGAGTTCCCGGTCTCGGTGCAGTCGATGACCACGACCGTGACCGCGGACGTGAACGCCACCCTGCAGCAGATCGCGGAGCTGACCGCGGCGGGCTGTGACATCGTGCGGGTGGCCTGCCCGTCGCAGGACGACGCCGAAGCGTTGCCGGCGATCGCGCGCAAGTCGCAGATCCCGGTGATCGCCGACATCCACTTCCAGCCGAAGTACGTCTTCGCCGCGATCGAGGCCGGGTGCGCCGCGGTGCGGGTCAACCCGGGCAACATCAAGAAGTTCGACGACAAGGTCAAAGAGATCGCGGCCGCGGCGCGCGACCACGGCACGCCGATCCGCATCGGGGTGAACGCGGGTTCGCTGGATCCGCGGCTGCTGGCCAAGTACGGCAAGGCGACGCCCGAGGCGCTGGTGGAGTCCGCGCTGTGGGAGGCGTCGCTGTTCGCCGAGCACGACTTCCACGACATCAAGATCTCGGTCAAGCACAACGACCCGGTGGTGATGATCCGGGCGTACGAGTTGCTGGCGGAGTCGTGTGACTACCCGTTGCACCTGGGTGTGACCGAGGCCGGTCCGGCGTTCCAGGGCACGATCAAGTCCGCGGTGGCCTTCGGCGCGCTGCTGCGCCAGGGCATCGGCGACACGATCCGGGTCTCGCTGTCCGCGCCGCCGGTGGAGGAGGTCAAGGTCGGCACGCAGATCCTGCAGTCGCTGAACCTGCGGCCGCGCAAGCTGGAGATCGTGTCGTGCCCGTCGTGCGGCCGGGCACAGGTGGATGTGTACAAACTGGCCGATGAGGTCACGGCGGGCCTGGAGGGGATGGAGGTTCCGCTCCGGGTCGCGGTGATGGGGTGTGTCGTGAATGGACCGGGCGAGGCCCGGGAGGCCGATCTGGGCGTGGCGTCCGGCAACGGCAAGGGTCAGATCTTCGTGCGCGGCAAAGTCATCAAGACCGTGCCCGAACACCAGATCGTGGAGACCCTGATCGAAGAGGCGATGCGCATCGCCGAGGACATGGCCCCGGGCGAAGGGACACCGATCGTCGATGTCCAGCCGTGACGTCCGGCACAAGGGCGTGCCGATGTCGTTGACGTGGCTGAATCTGGCGTGCCTGCCGGATGTCGGGACCATCAGTTCCGCGAGCGTCGTTCCGGTGACCGCGGATGGGAAGATCGTGCTCGCGAAGCTCGCGCGAGGATTGGAGATTCCTGGGGGAGATGTGATCGTGTCCGACCCGGACATCGAGGCGGCGGCCCGGCGTGAGGCATGGGAGGAGACATGCATCCGCCTCGGGCCGCTGGTGCTCATCCAGCTTGTCCGGGTCGAACAGAACACGCCGCTGGCGGTCGTCCGGCACGTCGTGGTCTATGCCGGACGTGTGACGTCGATGCCGACGTTCGTCCAGGAGAACGAATCCGCCGGCCGCGTGGTAGTCAGTCCGGACGAGTACATTGAAAGAGTCGGGTTCGGGCACGCCGACGACCGCCGTCTCCTGGTGACACAGGCGATGGCGGCCGTGCGGTGACTGTTACCGGTGGCTGGCGTACCAGAAGCACGCTGCGGCAAGCGTGGCCTCCACGACTCGGTGTGGAGCGTAGAGCACCTTTCCGATCCATAGTTCAGGATGAGCCGGGCTTGTTTCCTGCCAATGCTCGTGCACGAAACGCATTCCTTTGTGCAGAGCCGGTTCGACGTATGCGTGCGCGTCCGCGACCGTCATCAGGGCCACCAGCGCATAGCCGGTTTCTTCCAACGTGCCACCGGCCAGACCCCAGGAGCCGTCGTCATGCTGCGTGGCAAGGATCCAGTCCACGGCGGCTTCACACAGTTGCTCGTCCAGGCCATGCAGCACGGGAACGGCATGGCCTGTCGGATACAGCGGTGACAGGTGCCATTTGTCCACCCAGTAGGCGTTGTCCAGCCGCATTGACCGCAGGTGGTTCAGCACGATCTCGATCTGGCCGGCCATCCCGGCCCGGTCCAGCACCAGCGCACCGAGGACGTGCACGTTGGTGCTGACCGAGATGCCCCGCTCCAGCTCGAAGGTGACGTAGCCGTGAGGAGTCTCGAAGGCGCTCAGCACAGTGAGATCGACCGGGAAACCACAGTAGCCGAGCACGGGCAGGACCATGCCGGTGTCGTCGGCGTCCGGAGGCAGCCCGGCCGACGGACCGATCCCTTGACCGGTGATCGATGCGGCCAACCGTGCGACATGCGGCCGCAACTGGTCGGCGGGCACACCACAAAGCATGAAGGCGTTGAAGGTCCACGCGTCGTCGAAGGTACGGTACGGGTAGACGGTGGGCACACCGCCGGAGCCGGTGGCGCGCAATACAGTGTTGAAATAGTCCAGGCTGGCGGGGGATCGCAGCTGCTGGTAGGCCGCTGCGGTCGCGGCTGGCGAGCATCCGAAGGAACCGTCCGGCGCCTGCAGGCCAGGGAGCGCCGAGCGCGGCCACCGGTCACCGAATGTCTCCAGTGAGTGCACCAGGGTGGTGACGCGTTCGAATGCCTGGATGGGAACCTTCGCCATCTTGTTCGCGTGCTCGTCGAACACCCAGGAGATCTGCTCGGCCGGCAGCCGCATGCCCAGCCCGGCCGCGCGGACCAGGAGTGTGGGCACGATCAGCTCGAAACCGATGGTCTCTAGTGGGTCGTCCGGTCGCAGTGATCCGGCTGCCTGCCGGAGAAACCGCACGCCACGGTCGATGATCTCCCGGACACCGGTGCCCGGCAGGTCGGCAGGATGGTCGCGGTCGATCTCGGCCAGTGCGACGACAGCGGCGAGGGTACAGACGAAGCGATCGTGCGGTGCCGGGATCGTCGCACCCCAGGATCCGTCGTTGTGCTGGCTGCTCACCAGCCAGTCTATTGTGGAGGGATACAGCGGTTCGGCGCCGTCCGGTGTCCGCAGGCCGGCCAGGGCAGCGGTGTCGTACGCGCTGGTGGAAATGGATGTGATCTTGGGTTCGGGAAGAAGTTGGCGCACCCGGGACAGGGTTTTCGGGAGCAGCACGGCGGAACCTCCCTTGGCGAGGAGCTAGGTGATCGACACGGGCAGCTGGCGGAACCCGCGAATGGCAAGCGTGTTGCGGCGAACTGGTTTCCCGGCCTTGGCCAGCTTGGGAAAACGCTGGAAGAGCTTGGGGAAGAACACCGACCCTTCAAGCCGGGCGACGGCCGAGCCGATACAGAAGTGGGCACCGGCGCCAAAGCCGAGGTTGCGCGGCTTGGGGCGGGTGATGTCGAAGGTGTCCGGGTTCTCGAACCGGACGGGGTCCCGGTTGGCCGCCCCGAGCATCACGCTGATGGTCGAACCTTCGGCGAGCGGCGTGCCGCCGATCACGGTGTCGCGCAATACTCGGCGGTGGGCGACCTGGGCGGCGGTGTCCCAGCGGATGACCTCGTCGGTCACAGTGGACAGAACCGGATTCGCCCGCAGTACGGCGATCTGGTCCGGATGGTCCAGGAAAGTCGCCACGCCGGTGCCGATGGTCAGCGCCGACGTGTCGAGTCCCGCGAGGAACAGCAAGGCGAGTGTGGACTGCATCTCATCAACGCTGAGCCGGTCGCCGTCCTGTGCCCGTACGCCGATCAGCGCGGACACGATGTCGTTGCGAGGCGCGGCAGTGCGCTGCCTGATCAGCTCGGCGAAGTGGTCCTGGATTTCTGTGGTCGCGGTGTCCGAGGCGGCCAGGTCTTCGGCGGAAATGTCCGGATCGAGGATGCGGGCGATCCGGCCGGTCCAGTCGCGGCAGCGTTCGTTGTCCCGCGCCGACACCCCGACCAGGTCGCCCATGATCGCGACAGTCATCGGGTACGAGACGACTTTCATGAAGTCGACGACAGAACCGTTGCCGGCGGCGTCTTCCAGGCCGTCCAGTACATTGTCCACGATGGACTCGATCTGTGGGCGCATGGTGGCGACCCGGCGTTCGCTGAACGCGCTGTTGACCAGGCCACGGACCCTGCTGTGGTCGGGCGGGTTGAGTCGCAGCATGGAAGCGAACAGATACCGTGACGTCGGACGGTCGCGCCAATCAGGGATCGCGGTGTCGGCCCATTTCGCGTCCGCTTTGCCGATATCCGAGGACACCAGGACGCTGTCGCAGTCGTCGTGCCGCGTGACAAGGTAGTTGCCGAAGGCCTCGCTGTAGTAGACCGGCGCGATCTCGCGTAGTCGTGCGTAGCACGGGTACGGGTTCTCCTGCCCCTCTTCGGTCAGCAGTTCGGCGACGACATCTGCGGCTGTGTCAACGACCGTCATGACACGAAGGTAGCTTCGGTGCGGACGGAGGGCCGAAGCATCACACGCATTCGTGGACGAAGGTCTACATCTCGCCGGTCGTCGTCTGTGCCAGCCTGAATCACCGAAGCCGCCCGGAGCCCGGGAGTGCACGTGGACGTCCAGACGACCGTAGACCTGCCAGCCGTGCCGATGCCGCGCCCGTACGGCGCCGCGCCCTCCCCGGAATTTCTTGCTCTGCACGAACATCCGGTCGTACGCGTGCGCAAGCGGGCCGGCCACCCGATGTGGCTGGTGACGCGGATCGAGGACGCTAAGCGGTTGCTTACCGATCCATCGGTCGTCGTGACGCCACCTGGTGGCGCACGCCAGTCCCGGTACGGACTTTCACCTCTGGTGACCCAGTCACTGTTCGCATTGGACGGACCCGGGCACGCGAAGCTGAGGCGGCTGGTGACTCCAGCGTTCAGCGTACGCCGCCTTGCCAGGCTCAGGCCACGGATCGAGCGGATGGTCGACGACCTGATCGACCGGATGCTCGCCGAGGGCCCGCCCGCCGACTTGCGGGCAAGCCTGTCGTCGGTGTTGCCGGTATGGGTGATCTGTGACCTGCTTGGGGTACCGCGTGCGGACGGGCCACAGTTGAGCCGGTGGACCGACTCGGCGCTGATGTCCTCCGACGAGGGCGACGGCGATCGGGCGTGGCGTGACTGGCGTGCGCTGAGCGATCACCTGGGCGTCCTGCTGGCGGCCAAGCGGGCCGAGCCGGGCGAGGACCTGCTGTCGGATCTCGTGGCAGCATTGGACGCGGATCCTGAACTGACTGAGCAGCAAGTGATCGCGCTGGCCGCCACGATGATGGTCGCCGGTCACGAGACCACAGCCGTGGTCATCGAATACGCCACTGTCGGTCTGCTGCACCATCCCGGCGAGTTCGCCCGGCTGGCCGCCGATCCGGCGCTCGTGCCCGCCGCTGTCGAGGAGATCCTCCGGCTCTACCCACCGACCGCGGGGGACGTCGGCACGGTCCGGTTCACCACAGCCGATCTGGAGGTGGCGGGGGTCCTGATCCCGGCGGGCAGCACGCTGATGTTCTCGTTCCGCGCGTTGTCGTACGCCAACGAAGGCGACCAGGACCTCGGCCGGCTGGACATCCGCCGGACGGACACCCCGCATCTGGTCTTCAGTCACGGACCGCACCACTGCGTCGGAGCGGCGCTCGCTCGGCTGGAACTCACCGCCGTCTTCGAGCGGGTACCGGCCCGGCTGCCCGGCCTGCGCCTGGCGGTGCCGGCCGGGCACCTCAGGCCCCGCCTTCACGTGGTCAGCGGCGGCCTGGAGGAAGTGCCGCTGACCTGGGACACCACGGCGTAGTGCGCCGGATTCGCCAAGTTTCGCCGATGGCCGAAGGATTCATACAAGCTGTCAGTGGGTGGCCGATCGGCACCTGAACATGCGCGCCGACCGCGCTTTCATCGAGTCGTGCGAGCCGGCTGATCTGCGATCCCTGATGTTCCTCGGAATCGACCCGGCTCGCCACTCGGTCCTGCTCACCAACTGGAGTGGCTTCGACGTCTACGGGGTCACGTTCGACGGGCACCGGCCCGCGTTCTTCTGCCCCACCCCGACGCCGGACAGCTTCCGCCTGCCCTGGATAGGCGTTGTCGTCAAAGGATTCGAAGAGTCCGGGTACCTGTGCACGATCTCCGTCCCGGAGCCGGTCGCCGGGGTGTTGCGCCGGCCGGAAGGGCGGGCTGTGGTGCACAGGTTCGCCGAACCTGGCGACGTCGTGCCGCCGTTGGCGAGGTCGATGCGCACTTTGGTGTGACCCGTCAATGGGACTTTCGGCTACCCCGGCTGTGGCTGCACGGCCACTGGTGATCTGCGGGGCCGCTCCGGCACCCTGTACGCGTGCCTCGACGAGGGCGGCGGTCGGCCTCATGATCTACACCAGTCCCGTACCCGACGTCCATATCCCGGACGTGAGCCTTTCCGACCACGTCCTGGCCGAGTGCGCCCGCCGTCCGCACGGGGCGGCGCTCATTGATGGGGTCACGGGCGAGGTCCTGACGTACAGCGCACTCGACTCGGGCAGTCGGCGGGCCGCCCTTGGCCTGCTCGATGTTACTGCGCCAGGCGATGTCGTCGCGCTGATCAGCCACAACGAGCCTGCCTACGCGGTGGCATTGCACGCGGCGCTGCGGGCGGGCCTGCCCGTGGCGCCGATCAACCCGCGGCTCACGGTGGACAACTTGATCAGGCAGTTGCGGACGGCCGGTGCCCGCGTGATCATCACTTCGGTCCAGGCGGCGGACAATGCGATCGAGGCGGCCCGGCGGGTCGGCGTCGACCTGGTCTACGTGATGGGTGAAGCCGATTGGTGCCGGCCGTTCGGCGAGTTGCTCGCGACCCAGGACAGCAGCCTGGACGTCGGCATCGAGCCGTCGACCGCCGTAGCGATCCTGCCGCACACGACCGGTGCCGGTGGCGGCTCGAAGTGCGCGGTGCTGACCCATCGCAACCTCGTCGCGAACCTGCAGCAGCACCAAGCGGTTGCCCCGGTCACCGAGTTCGACGTGTTCTGTGCGTCGGTGCCGTTCTGTCATATGTACGGAACAACGCTCGTGCTGAACTGCGGTTTGCTCGGCGGCGCCACCGTGATTACGTTGCCGCGTTTCGAACTGAACCGGTATCTCGACGTGATCCAGCGTTACGGAGTGACTCGCGGCCATCTCGCGCCACCGATCCTGGTCGCGCTGGCGAACTCCACGGAGATGGAGCACTACGACCTCTCCTCGGTGCGTCAGGCAACATCCGCAGCCGCGCCCATCGACCCAGACGTGGTGCGTGTGGTGGAGGAACGGCTCGGCTGCCCGATCCGTCAGGGTTACGGGGCAACTGAGGCGAGCCCGGCGACACACGTGGCGTTCGACAACGAGTTCATGACGGTCCCAGCCGGAGCAGTCGGCCGTCCGTTACCGAACACGGCGTGCCGAATCGTGGATCTGCGAACCGGCGCTGATGCGGACGCCGGGGAATTATGGGTGCGCGGGCCACAGGTGATGCGGGGATATCTCGGGGAGCACGCACTGGCTGACGGCTGGTTTCGAACAGGAGACCTGGTCCGGGTGGACGCGCAGGGGATGTTCTGGATCGTGGGCCGCCTTGCGGGTCCCGCCGAGTACGCCGACGACCGTGCGCGACTGACCGGCCTTCTGCGCGCGCATCCACGCGTCGTCGACGCCACTGTCATAGGCATGCCCGGCTCGGGCGGGGAACAGCTACCGCACGCGCTGGTCGTCGCCAACGGGGGAGTCGACGCCCGGTGCCTGCTGGACTGGATCCGGCGCCAAGGTGCGCGACTGTGCTCGGTGGAGTTCGTGGACTGGTTGCCAGGCCGGGTCGCGATGAAGTCGGTGGCCACATGACCACACGAGACCTGGTGCGGGTGCACCGCCTGGAATATCCGTTCCCAGTCATCTACCTGTGCCACGCACTGTGGGGTGCGGCGTACGCGGTGACCACACCCGCGTCCCTGCTTGCCCTTCCGGTGGTTCTCGCGATTGTCGCGAACCTGATGCCCCTGGTGACACAGAATCTGCTCAACGGGCTGCTCGATGTTGAGGCAGATACGCACACACCCGGCAAAGGCAGCATCGCCACCGCCACAGTACGTCTTGGCCGGACCCGGCTGATCCAATGGATCGTCGCGGAGGCGGCCACGGCGCTGCTGCTGGCCCTGATGGTCTCGGTCTGGGTGGGCCGACCCTTGGTAGTGATCGCCGTCGCGGCGGGAATCGTCGTCGAACTGCTGTACAACATGGAGCCCGTCCGGCTGAAACGGCGTGGCTACGCGAATCCGATCTTTCTGGGCATGCATTTCTCGCTGCTGCCCTGCATCGGGACGTTCGCGGCTGTCCGCGGCGACTTCCCAGCCTGGACCTGGCCATTGTTCCTGGGCATCTGGATGCTGCTCGTCGGCCGGACGCTGTGGTGGTCAGTACCGGACGTGGTGGGTGACGCGGCGGCAGGCGACCGCACTCCGGCCGTACGGTATGGAGCAGTTCGCGCGCTTGCCGTCGCTTGTGTCGTCACCGCTTGCGGATTGGCCCTGATCGGCTGGGGACTGTGGTGGCACTACGGTCCACTGTGGTCAGTCGTGGGCGTGATATCCAGCGGAGTCTTCCTGATCGACAAGCTCGGCCTGCTCCGCCGCGTCCGCCACACCCCTGGAGGAAACCTCCCGCATGACAGGCACATGCGTGTGCACACGCTGACTCTCGTCATGGTGTCCGACATACTGCTCGTCGCCATCCCCCTGATCGCGTCGGTGACAAGCAGTTAGGAATGGCCGTCGCAGCAACTGTAAGGCGCGTGGCATCAGCGGGTTGGTTCGGCGAGTTTTGCGTAGGAGTCCGGACGGCGGGTTGTGAGGAAGGGGAACAACGTGAGCCAGTCCTGGCGTTGGTCGAGGTCGAGCGAGGCCACGAGGACCGCATCCGCGTCGCGGGGCGCTGATGCCAGGATCCGGCCGTAGGGGTCGGAGATGAAGGATGAGCCGTAGAAGGTGATTGTGCCTTCGTTTCCCCAGCGGTTGACGACTGCCATGAAGGTGCCGTTGGCTATGCCGTTGCCGACGATCACCTGGCGCCACAAGGGTTCGGTGTCGAAGTCGGGGTGGTCGGGCTCGGAGCCGATCGCGGTGGGATAGGCCAGCAGTTCGGCGCCGCCCAGTGAGTAGAGCCGGGCGAGTTCGGGAAACCACTGGTCCCAGCATGTCGGCAGGCCCAGGCGGGCCTCGTGGTCGCCGGGAAGCCCGACGACGGGATAAGGCTCGCCGTCGGCTGGGCCGGGCCGGAAGTAGCGGTCCTCGTAGTAACCCGCAGTGACGGGAATGTGCATTTTCCGGGTTCGGCCGAGCAAGGAACCGTCCGGGCTGACCAGGATTGCGGTGTTGTAGCCGAGGCCGTCTGGGCCGTCGGCGCGTTCGAACAGAGACGCGTGCACGGCGATGCCGTGTTCGGCTGCCGCTGCGGCCGCGAAGGCATACGTGGGACCGGTTGTCAGGTCTTCGGCTGAGGCGGTCGCATCGGCATCGGGGATTCGGTCCGCGGGGTAGCGGGCGAGCGTGAGTTCGGAGAGGAACACGACGTGTGCACCGGCTTCGGCAGCAGTGCGGATGCCGTCGTTCAGTACCGCCTGGTGTTCGGCGGGATCGGCGTGCCAGCGGGTCTGGACCACTCCCACGACGAGCGGCGGACGGGTGCTGGGGTGCACTCGTGCCGGCGACTGCAGTGGTGCGGCGGTGATCAGGTGCATCGTTTCCTCACGAAATCGCTGGCTGTTGCTGGGTGATGCAGTGGATTCCGCCGCCATTGGCGAAGATCGGCCGGGCATCGACGAGCTCCACGGTCCGGTCCGGGTAGGCGCGGCCCAGGATGTCGGCGGCCAGCGCGTCGTTGGGGTCGTCGAACGCACACAGCGCGACGACTCCGTTGGCGACGTAGTGGTTGATGTAGGAATAGTCCACGAATTCCCCGTCGGCCTCCAACACTGTGGGCGCGGGTACTTCGACTACCTGAAGCCGTCGGCCGCGAGCGTCCATGCTTGTGGCGAGCAGTTCAATGACCTCTTTGGACACTTCGTGATCGGGGTGCGCGGGGTCTGTTTGGCCGTGCACGGCAACAACACCCGGGCGGAGGAACGTGGCCACGATGTCGACGTGCCCACGGGTGCCGAACTCGCCGTAGTCACGCGTCAGTCCTCGCGGAAGCCATAGCGCGGTGGTCGTGCCCAGGCGCGCGTGCACCTCGGCTTCGACTTGTTCCTTTGTCCAGCCAGGGTTGCGTGCGTTGTCGAGCTGCACTGTTTCGGTCAGCAGCACAGTTCCTTCGCCGTCGACGTGCAGGCCGCCGCCCTCGGTTGTCAACGCGGACGTGACGCGCGGATGACCGGCCAGCGCGGCGACCTCGGCCGCGACATGCTTGTCACGTTCCCAACTCGCCCACGATTGCGCACCCCAGCCGTTGAACCGCCAATCGACGGCCGCGAGCCCGGTTGCCGGATCGTGGACGAAAGTCGGTCCTATATCCCGCATCCACGCGTCGTCGAGCGGTACCTCGACCACTTCGACTTCGGGCCGGACAAGCGACCTCGCGACGCGAGCCTGCCCGCTGTCGGCGACAAGCGTGACCGGTTCATAGCGGGCTACCAGGTTGGCCACCTCGGCCCACACTCGCCGCGCTTCGGCAAGCGAGGGGGAGCCCTCGTCACCGAAAGTCTGGTTCGGTGTCGGGAACGCCATCCACGTGCGTTCGTGCGGCTCGGCTTCAGAGGGCATCCTGATCACTGTCAAGACCTTCACTCCACGGCCGGCGCGCAGGGTACGAGCGATATACAACAGTGCTGATTCAGTTCTGTCAAGCCTACTGTACGACGAAATCCGTTGTGAAATGGCCGTTACGGCATCGTAATCGGTTGCGTGAAGTTCCTATGCCTGGATGCCCTGCCCAAAGCCGAAAACGTTGTCCGGGTCGTAGGTCTGTGCGGTCTTCTTCAGGCGCACCGCGTTGTCGCCGTAGTAGGCGGTCATCCAGTCCGGCAGAGTGGGATCGATGTAGTTGACGTAGGCGCCGGTGGCTCCGGCCTTGGCCAGCTGACTGACCACCTCGCTCACCGACTGGGTGACCTGGTCCTTGTTCGCGGCCGTCGCCGAGGCGTAGACCTGGACGGTGGCCAGGGCGTCACGGTGCCAGAACGCGGTGTCCTGTTTTCCGATGCCGGCGACGGCGCCGCCCATGCTGTCGATCAGCAGGTCCGTCTCGGTGCGACCCTCCATAAGGGACGTCAGGCCGGCGGCGTCGACCGGTGAGGTGATGACGCGCGAGGCTCCGATGAACGACTGCCGTTTCTCGCTGCCGGCGTAGTGGTTCATCGCGGCGAGGTAACCCATGCTGCGGGCCGTTCGCGACGTGGGCGTCGCTCCAGTGTCGGTGATGAAGGCTTCCAGCAGCTTGGCCAATCCGGACTCGCCGCCGACGTAACACCCACCGACCCGGCATTGCACCGAGGACCCACCGGAAAGCACCAGGTTGGTCCACAATTCGGCGGGCGCCGAGGACACCCATCGCTGCCAGGCGTTGACCACGTCGTTCGCCGCGCTCGCCGGGAAACGCAGCTCGAAAACGGTGACATCGGGTGCGGGCACGGTGGTGAACGTGAACTCCGTGACGATGCCGAAGTTGCCGCCACCACCGCCACGCAGCGCCCAGAACAGGTCCGGCTCGGAGTCCGCTGAGGCTGTCCGCAGCTTCCCGTCGGCCGTGACGACCTGGGCGGACACGAGATGATCGCAGGTCAGGCCGTATTTACGGGTCAGCACGCCGATGCCGCCGCCGAGGGTGAGCCCGGCGATGCCGACGGTCGGGCACGTCCCCGCGGGCAGGCACCGCCCGGCTTTGCCCAGCGCGGCGTAGACGTCCTTCAGCCGGGCACCGGCGCCGATCGTGACCGTGTCACCCTGGATGTCGATCTTCGACATGGCGGTGATGTCGACAACCAGGCCACCGTCCGGGGTGGAGTATCCGGCGTAGCTGTGCCCGCCGCTGCGTGGGGCGATCGGGACCCGGCCGGCGGCCGCCTTGACGCAGGCTTCGACATCCTCGGGCGTGGTGCATCTGGCCACAGCGGACGGCTTGCGTCCGTCGAACAGCGGGTTGAACACACGCTTGGCTGTGGCGAAGTCGCTGTCGTCCGGCAGCAGCAGGCGGCCTTTCAGGTTGCTGCGCAGCGTGTCCCAGCCGGGCGGGCCCGAGGGTGGCGGGGCGGCGCTGGACGGCGACGGGACTCCGCTGCTGGGCGCGGGCGTGGCTTCGGACGAACACGCCGTGGCGAGTACGCCGGCCGCGGAGATGCCGGCGAGTCGCAGGAATGATCGTCTCCCGAGGTTCATGCCATCCAGGACGTCCGGCCGCGCAACGGGTTGCCCGGATCGATCAGCCGGCGACGGTCAACCGCACTGTCAGGCCGCCGTCCGGTCCGAGATGGACCTGCTGGGTGTTGGGCTTTGTGGACTGTGCGAGCCAGCGATGTTCCCCGTTGCCCGGTGCGGGAATGAATTCGGGCGCGTCGGTGCTGGCGATCATCAGCCTCAGTGAGTGTCCCGATCGCAGACGATACCCGATATGTCCCAAAGAGACTGTGATGTCCTGTAGGCCGATGGCGGTCGTCCGGCCGCGTGTGATCAGATGGGCCGCGCCGTCGGGGGAGACGTCGAGCAGTCGTGCGAAGAGGTCCAGTTCCGGGCCGTCGGAGCTGACCCTGGCCTGTACCGTGACCGGGCCGGTCAGGTCCAGATCCGTGGTCACAGGGTCCGTCGTGAACGCGAGGACATCCTTGCGGTTCATAGTGTCCTGTTCGTCCGGGTGGTAGCGCAGGAACGCGAACGAATCCGGCATCGGCGAGGGAACGGGATCCTCGGGATCGTGCACCCAGGTGACCACTTCGGACGGCCCAGGTTCGTGGATCAGACTGCTGCCGGAAGCGTGCAGGACCAGGGTGCGGGTGCCCGGCGGCGGCCAGGACGGCGACTCGTGGAAGGCTCGGTCGCCGCTGTTGGCCAGCTGCCACCGGATTCTCGGAATCGTGCCGGCGTGGCCGCGCAGGAACACGTCGAAGAAATCCAGTGACGGGTCGATGTACCGGCCGAACATCCGTTGCCGGGCCCGCTGGTTGACCGCGGGGTCGTTCTCCGGGGTGATCGGCAGGTCGAAGTGGGAGTAGTTCTCGTGGTCGGTCGCCTCGATCTGCAGGTACAGCAGCCGTGACCACGCCGGCCTGCGCAGCAGTTCGGCGTAGTCCTGCCACTGCCAGTGCGCACAGTTGTCCCACCAGCCCATCAGCATCAGAGTCGGCACGGCTGGAGCGTCGAACGGGTGGCCTGCGGGGAAACGGCGGAGCGCGACCTGGTGCGGGAACGTGAGGTCGTAGGAAGCGGAGCGCGATCCGACGGTGGCGAAGAACTCCTCGACGGTGTCCGCGTAGGGGCGCCGGGTCCAGTCGAATTCCCACTCGATGTCATCGTTGCCGTGAAAGTGGGTCAGCAGGTACTGACGGCCGAAGGCCCATTCTGGTTCCGTTGGCGGGATCTCGGCGAGCCGGGTACCGGTGTGCCGGGGGACGATGGCCCGTAGCGCGGGGTGCGCGGTCGACGCTGCGGCCCATTGGGTCAACCCGTAGTAGGACTCGCCCCACATCCCGACAATGCCGTCGGACCACGGCTGTTTGGTGATCCAGTCGATGGTGTCGTACCCGTCGTACGCCTCGTTGACGGCCATCAGCGTCTCGCCCTCGGAACGGAATTTTCCGCGCACATCCTGGGCGACGACCCGGTAACCGCGGCGCGTCATGTGCTCGGCGATCTCGGGCATGAACGAGTAGGCGCCGTTTTTGTCATAGGGCAGCCGGACGAGGATGGTGGGGCCTGGCTCGCGATTGCCGTCCGGCAGGTACACGTCGGTCGCGAGACGGATTCCGTCGCGCATCCGGACCATCGTCTCTTCTGCGAGATCGGATATGGGCGCGGGTGTACGGCGGAGGTATTCGATTCCCATTTTGTGTCCTCAGTGGTCCAGAGGGCGGTGATGCGACCAGGGCGCGAACTGTTCGAAGGCCGCGGCCGCCGCGATGAGCTGCGCGTCGGCGTGGGGTCGCCCGATGATCTGCAGGCCGACGGGCAGACCGTCCTGAGTGAACCCGCACGGCACGGAGATGACGGGAAGCCCGGCGTGGGTCGGTGGTTCGGTGAGGCGGTGGAAGAAGAGGTCGGGATGGCGGACCTGTTGCCCGTCGACGATGTCAAGGCCGCCTTTGCCGTTGCTGTGCGGGAAGGGTGGAGTCGGTGTCGTGGCACAGACCACGAAGTCGTACTCCCTCAGGATCCGGAGAAAACCGTCGTAGATCTGGGTCCTGGTCTCGCGGAACGCGCGGCTGACATCCGCGGCCGAGACTTTTCGCCCCCACTGGAGAAATTCCACGATCGACGGCCAGGGTTCTGTTCCCTCCGGGAACGCGTCCGCCATGGACTCCTGGATACCGCCGGACCAGTAGTGCAGGAAGTAGTCGATCGCGTCCGGGAGATCCATGGTGACCGTGTCGACGCCTGCACCGCCGTTGCCGGCGAGGTCGCGCATGGCGGCGTCGACCACGCGGCGGGTTTCCGGGTCGATTGGTCCCTGGTCGAGGCCGACGCTGTAGGCGAACCTCAACCCGCCGAGGTCGACCCCGCGGATGGCCGCTTCGGTGTAGTTCTCGCCGGTGGCGGGCAAGGAAAAGCGGTCCTCGTCGTGCGGGCCGACCAGGACGTCGAGCATGAGTGCCGCGTCGACGACCCGGCGGGTGAGTGGCCCGTCGGTCGAGTCGCCGTCGACATTGTGACGGGTCGGAATCCGGCCGAGTGACGGCTTGACGCCAACGACGCCGCAGCATGAGGCAGGTACTCGGATGGACCCGCCGCCGTCCGATCCGAGGGCCAGCGGTGCGATGCCGGCGGCGACGGCTGCGGCCGCGCCTCCGCTGGATCCGCCGGACGTCCGGGTCGGGTCCCAGGGAGTGCCGGTGGCTCCTGTGAGGTGGCTGTCGGTCACGCCGAGCATCCCGAACTCGGGTGTTGTCGTCTTGCCGATCAGGATCGCCCCGGCGGCCTTCAACCTCGCCCACGAGATGGCGTCGGTGTCGGGCACGTACTCGGCGTGCGCGACACAGCCGTACGTGGTGCGGACTCCGGCGGTGTCGGCAAGGTCTTTGATCGTGATCGGCACACCGTGCAACGGCGGGAGGTCGTCACCGCGCAACGCCGCCGCTTCCGCCTGCTTGGCCTGGGCACGCGCGGCGTCAGCCGTGACCGTCACGAACGCGTTGATCGCGGGATTCACTTCCTCAAGGCGGTTCAGTACGGCCTCGACCGCTTCGACCGGCGAGACCTCCTTGCGGCGGATCCCGTCTCGCAACTCGTGGGCGCTCATCCAGATCAACTCGTCGGCCATCGGCGCTCCTCGGTAATGGAACAACCTTTATAACAAGCTCTGCCCAACGCCCGTCAAGCCCTTGCTGATATGGAACAGCTGTTATATGTTGCCCGTCAAATCTACATCTGAGCTGGCCAGAGGTCTGAGCAGAAGGAGCGGCCCATGGCAACATCGCCAACAACGCCTCACTCTCGCGGGCCGCTTCGCGCAGGCGCCGCCGTTCTCGCGGTACTGGCTGTGATCGGCTGTTCGACGGGAACGCAGTCGAATCCGGGCGGGCCGACCCAGCAGGAGCTTGTCGCGAGCCTGCCGCCCGCCAAAGGCGCGGTCGACACGGTCACCTGGAACCTCACGACCGGCGAGCCGGACACACTGTTCCCGCCCAACGCGGCGACCTACAGCGGTGGTCAGGTCGCCGCGAACCTGTGCGACACGCTGCTGACGTTCGACGCCGGCTTCACCCTGAAACCGAACCTGGCGACCTTCCGGCAGGCCGATCCGCTGACTCTGGTCTACACGATCCGTGACGACGCGAAGTTCTGGGACGGCCAGCCGGTGACCGCCGAGGACGTCGCCTACAGCATGAACCGTGCCAAGGACCCGTCCACGATCGTCAGCTTCGCCTACCAGAACGTGCAGGACATCACGGTGACCGGCAAGAACGAGGTCACGGTGAAGTTCGCCCGGCCCGACGTCATGTTCAACGGCGGGATGGCCAGTATCGGCGGGATGGTGCTGCAGAAGGCCTTCTCGGAGAAAGCCGGTGAGACTCTGGGTTCCTCCGGGGGCGGCCTGATGTGCAGCGGACCGTTCAAACTGGACTCATGGCGAAGCGGCGACAGCATTACGGTCTCCCTCAACGACAACTACTGGAACGCCGACCGTCGCCCGTTCGCCAAGCAGGTGAAGTTCACGTTCGTCACCGACGGGACGGCGCTCGTCCAGGCGCTCAACGCGGGCGAGATCGACGGCGCCTACGAGATTCCACCGTCGGCGATTCCGGCGCTGCGCAATTCGCAGGCAGGCAAGCTGACGTTCGGTCCGTCCATGCAGTCGATGCTGCTCAGCGTCGCGACCCCGGACGGCCCGCTGAGCGACGTCAAGCTGCGCCAGTCGCTGCAAACCCTTGTCACGCGGGACGAACTGGCCAAAGCGGTGTACAACGGCGCGGCGATGCCCGTCTACACAGTCCTGACCCCAGCGACCTGGCCGAACGACCAGAAGACCGCGTATCAAGCGGCATACGACCCGTTCGTGCGGGAACGCGCTTACAACATCGAGAAAGCCAAGAAACTCGTCGGCGAGTCAACGTATCAAGGCCAGTCACTCGTGATGGCGATCCAGTCAGGCGACGAGGCGATCTCCCGCACAGCGCAACTGATCCAGCAACAGGCCAAGCAAGTGGGCGTGAACATCGAGATCAAGCCGTTGACCCCGCTGGTGTTCAGCCAGGCAGGCTACGACGCCAACAAGCGAGCGGGAATCGACCTGATCCTCGGAACAAGCTTCAACTCCGCCCCGGAACCGTTGGAGCCACTCGGCTTCGACTTCCTGCCCGACCAGGTCTACAACTACACCAACTACACCAACGAAACAGTCACCAACCTCCTGACCGAAGCCCGCCAGACATTCGACGGCGCCGAACGAGCAAAAAAGATCATCGCCGCCCAGCAGATCTTCGAACCGGAATCCGCCCTGGTCCCGCTGCTCAGCCTGCACACAGTCACATTCCTCAACAACCGCCTCGCCGGCGGCATAACCTCTTTCGCCTACTGGTCAACCCCGCAGATGGCCTATGTCGGCTCAGCCAAGTAGGAGTGGCATGTCTACAGTAGACTCGGGGTTGGTTGTCAAGGCTGGGCGTGGGCTTGGGCGGCGGGTGGCGACTTCTGTTGTGGGGGCGGTTGGGACGGTTCTGGCTGCGTCGTTTGTTGTTTTTGCTGCTTTGGGGTTTGCGCCGGGGGATCCGGTGGCGCAGATTCTGGGGCAGAAGGCGACTGAGGCTGAGCGTGTGGCGATGCGGGCGCAGTTGGGGCTCGACAAGCCGCTGTTGGTTCGTTACTGGGACTGGCTTACCGGGGTTCTTCATGGGGATTTTGGGCTGTCGCTGACTTATCGGCAGGATGTGACGCTTCTTTTGGGGCCGCGGGTTTCGGCGACGCTTGTGCTGGTGGCGATGTCTGCGGTGATCACGTTGGTGGTGGGCGTGCTGCTCGGGACTGTTGGTGGGGTCAGCGCGCGGTGGCGGCCGCTTGTGAACGGTCTTGCCGGGTTGGGGACCGCGGTTCCTGGGTTTGTGGCTGCTGTGCTGCTGATCAGTGTGTTCGCGGTGGGGCTTGGCTGGTTTCCCACTTATGGTGCGGGCAACGGGTTCGGCGATCAGCTGTGGCATCTGGCGTTGCCCGCGGTGGCGTTGTCGATGGCCTGGGCTGCCTACATTGCGCAGATCACGACGGCTTCCGTGACGGAGGAGGCCGGCAAGGAGCATGTCGCGACGGCGATTGGCCGTGGGCTTCCCCGGTTGCTGGTGATTCGGCGACATGTTCTGCGTAACGCGTTCATTCCGGTGCTGACGGTTTCCGGGTTGATGGTGGGTGGCCTGGTTGCTGGGTCGGTCGTCGTCGAGAACGCCTTCGGCATCGACGGGCTTGGGTCTCTGCTTGTCAAAGGTGTGCTGAACAAGGACTACGCGGTCGTCAATGCCGTCTCGCTGATCATCGTTGTGGTGTTCGTCGTGGTCACGACCGTTGTCGACCTTGTCCACACCGCCCTTGATCCGCGGCTCAGGGAAAGGACATAACGCGATGGCTGTTGTGCAGCTGAGGCTTGTGCGTCGCGGCGACCCGATGCTCGCGATTTTCGGCTCGCTGTGCGGAATCCTTGTCCTGGTGGCGATATTCGGCGGGGCGCTCGCGCCGTACGCGCCGGATCAGACGGACATCCTTGCCGCGTCGCAGGGGCCGTCGGCGCAGCATCTGCTGGGCACGGATTCGCTGGGCCGCGACATCCTGTCCCGGCTGCTGGTGGGTGCGCGGCTGAGTTTCGCCGGTCCGGCCTTGATCGTGGTCGCGAGTTCGGTTCTGGGCACGGCCATCGCGTTGTTCTCCGCGTGGCACGGTGGTTGGGTCGATCGGCTTGTTGCCCGGGTGCTCAACGTCATGTTCGCGGTGCCCGGCATCCTTGTCGCGGTGCTGGCCGCGGCGATCTTCGGGGCGGGCTTCTGGGCTCCCGTGATCGCGCTGAGCGTCGTGTACGTCCCGTACATCGCGCGTGTGGTCCGTAGCGCGGCGGTGCGGCAACGGCACCTGCCATACGTGGAAGCCTGTCAGCTGGCCGGTCTGTCGGCGTGGCACATCTGCACCTGGCATCTGCTGCGCAATGTCGCTCCACTTGTTGTGGCTCAGGCGACTTTGGGGTTCGGGTGGGCGCTGGCGGACTTCGGGGCGACGTCGTTCCTCGGCCTCGGCGTGCAGCCACCTCAGGCCGAGTGGGGAGTGATGATCAGCGACGGCCGGTCGGACCTGCTGACCGGGGCGGTTCAGCAGAGTGTGTCCGCGGGCCTGGCCATCGTGCTGGCCGTGGTCTCGTTCAACATCGTCGGGGCACGCCTTTCGGCGCGGATCGGAGCAGACGGATGACGGACGAGCGCCTTCTCGACATCGAGCACCTGCATGTGGAGCTTCCGGCCCGTCGGCGAGGCGGGGAGCCCCGCGTGGTGATTCACGACGTCAGTTTGTCGGTGGCGCCAGGTGAATCGGTCGGCGTGGTCGGCGAATCCGGCTCGGGCAAGTCGATGACCACCAAGGCGGTGTCGCGCCTGCTGCCCAGAGGCGCGGCGACCACGGGTGAGATCATCTTCCGGGGGAGTTCCGTGCTTGGCCTGTCCGGCCGCGAACTCGCCCAGTTCCGAGCGCGCCGGATCTCGACGATCTACCAGGATCCTCGTGCGCACATCAATCCGCTGCGCACGATCGGCGACTTCTTGGCTGAAGGTGTCGTCGCGAGCGGCGCGATGACACGGACAGCAGCGCTCGAGGCCGCGTGTGCCCTGCTGCGAGATGTCGGTGTACCCGACGCGGAGCGCAGGCTGACGCAATATCCGCATCAGCTCTCCGGTGGATTGCTGCAACGCATGATGATCGTGATGGCGCTCTTGCCTTCGCCAGATCTTGTGCTCGCCGACGAACCCACCACGGCACTGGATGTCACTGTCCAATCCGACGTGATGGCGGTTCTCGCGGAGCAGATCCGCGACCGTTCGCTCGGCCTGCTGTTCATCACCCATGATCTGGACCTCGCCGCGGCGGTGACCGATTCCCTCGCCGTGATGTACGCGGGCGTGATCGTGGAGCGGGGCCCGTCCCGTGAGGTGTCCACCAATCCACGGCATCCCTACACGGCTGCATTGCTGGCATCCCGGCCGAGTCTGTCGAGCGTCACGCGTCTCACGGCGATCCCTGGGCGCCCGATCTCCGCGTTCGAGGCCGGGCCGGGCTGCGTGTTCGCTGCCCGATGCGCCTACGCCACGGACCGCTGTCGCGCGGAACGACCGGCACCGCAGCTGATCGAGGGACGGTCGGTGGCCTGTCACCGCGCCGAGGAACTGGGATCCGTTTTGCCGAAGGTGGCGATGGCATGAACGAACCGCTGCTCAGTGTGCGCTCCTTGCGCAAGGTGTTCGGCTCGCGACGATCCGGGGACGGGCTTGTCGCGGTGGACGACGTCAGTTTCGACCTGCCCCAGGGTGGTTCGCTGGCGATCGTGGGGGAGTCCGGCTCGGGCAAGACGACCACCGCGCGGATAGTCGCGGGGCTGGAGACGGCGACCGGCGGGGAGATCCTCCTCGACGGCCGCCCGATCGCCGGGTCACGGAGCCGCCGCGGTGGACACGGCATCCAGATGGTGTTCCAGGACCCGTTCGGATCGCTCGATCCCCGGCAGAAAGTCGGCAACGCCATCAGTGAAATCCTTGCGGTACGCCATACGCGGGCGGAGCGCCGGGCACAGGTGCTGAAACTGTTGTCAGAGGTCGGTCTCGACGAGCGTCACGCCGGCGAGTATCCGGCCAATCTCTCCGGCGGGCAGCGGCAGCGGGTGGCGATTGCACGGGCTCTGGCGCAGCAGCCGCGCGTCCTGATCCTCGACGAAGCTGTGTCGGCGCTTGACGTGAGCGTGCAGGCGCAGGTGCTCAACCTGTTGATCGACCTTCGAGCGCGGCTGGGCATCTCCTACCTGTTCGTGTCCCACGATCTGGCTGTCGTACGGCAGGTCAGTGACCACTGTCTTGTGATGCAGCACGGTCGGGTCGTCGAACACGGCGCCACCGGCGAGGTGCTGGACCACCCACAGGACCGGTACACACGACTGTTGCTGGACGCCGTCCCGCGTCCCGGTTGGACACCGCGCAGGCGTCCTTCGGTGTCAGCGGTCTGAGCAGGCTGAAGGACGTGTTGGGAACACGGCTGCGCTTGTTATGGAACAACCTTTACATTTCTGGCGGGAGGGACGGACATGGCTGTCGACGACAGCGACACATCTGAAGTCGTGGCCGTGAGCGTGCGCGATCCGAGTGAGGCGCCGCTGCTGCGCGGACAGCATTTCGTCAGCCCGTGGTTCCGCATGGATCCCGATCGCTCCGAGCTGTTCGAACGGGCGAGTTATCTCGATCTCTCGCCGCATCCGTTCGGCGGCGAGGCGGGCTACGGCGACGACCTGGTCGAAGGATTCCACCTGGTGGCCATGCTCGACCACCTGGTCAACCACGTGCTCTGGTCGGAAGGGCCGTGCCTGGGCTGGAACTACGGGCTGGACCGGGTCCGCTTCGTGACCCCCATCCGGTTCTCCGACCGGTTCCGCGTCCGCGGAACGGTCACTGACGTGATCGACCGCGGCGAACAGGGACACCTGCTCGTCCTTGACTACATCGGCGAGGTCGACGGCCGTGCACGCCCAGGGTTCGTCGCGACCCATCGCGTGCTGTGGACAACCCACCAGGCCGATTGACGCCTACCACCCATAGGAGAAGGAGAACCTTACGTGCAGACGCAGCTGTCGGTCGATCTGACGCCGAATCACCGGGTCCTGCTTGAGTCGACGATCCCGGACGTCCTCGACCACGCCGCGCGGACCTGGCCGGACAAGACGGCCCTGCATTTCGTCGAATCGGGAGAACGGCTCACGTGGTCGCAGGTGCGTGACGCCGTCGCACGGCTGCGTTCGGCACTGGTGGCGCTCGGGCTCCAACCCGGCGAGAAGGTCGGCATCATGCTGTGCAACCAGCTCGAATTCCCGCTGGCGTGGCTCGCGATCATCGAGGCGGGTGCCGTCGCGGTGCCCGTCAATCCGAAGTACACCCGGCGGGAAGTGGAGTTCGTGCTCGGCGACGCGGAGGCCTCATGGCTGATCGTCGCCGCGGACCTGGCCGAGCTCACCAGCGGAACGGTGCCGCCCGACCATGTCATCGTGACCGGCCCCTCGTTCGCCGAATTGCTCGACCATCCCGAAACAGCCCGGACGTACCAGGCCGGACGCGACGATCTCGTGGGCATCCAGTTCACCTCCGGAACCACTGGGCTGCCCAAGGGATGCCTGCACTCGCACGCGTACTGGCTGGAGCTCGGCGCCTACGGCGCGGCGTTGTTCGACGACCCGCAGCACATCCTCGCCGACCATCCCTTCCACTACATGCAGAACCTGTCGTATCTGATGCTGGCCTTCGCCGGTGGCGGCCAGCTGCATGTCACGCCTGGGCTGAGCAGGCGCAAGTTCCTGCGCTGGCTCATCGACCACGAGATCGACCACGCCTGGATCGACGAGGGCATGCTGGACTTCCCGCCGTCCGAGTTGGACAGTCAGCTCCCGCTGCGCAAAGCGCCGGTCGCCGCGGTCCCGCCGGCGCTGCACCGGCCGTTGGAGGAGCGCTTCCACCTCATGGCAAGAGACTTGTACGGCAGCAACGAGGTCGGGATCGGTACGTTCGTGCCGTGGGAACGCCCGGATCTCATGGGGGACGGATCCATGGGCTGGTGCGTGCCCAACCGAGAGTCCAAAGTGGTCGATTCGGATGGCCATGAGCTCCCGCCCGGACAGGCCGGGGAACTCTGTTTCCGTGGCCGCGGGCTGATGCTCGGCTACCACAACCGGCCTGAGGCCAACGCCGAACTCTTCCTGCCAGGCGGCTGGTTCCGTACCGGGGACCTGGTGCGCAAGACCGAGGACGGAAGGCACTACTTCATCGGCCGCACCCGGGACATGGTGCGGCGCAGCGGTGAGAGCATCTCCTGCGCCGAAGTCGAGATGCACATCCTGGCGCATCCGGAGGTGGCCGATGCCGCCGTCATCCCAGTGCCCGATCCCGACCGTGACGAGGAGGTCAAGGCCATCGTGGTGCGTAAGCCCGGTGCTGCTCTCACCGTCGCGGCCCTCATCGCGTGGTGCCGCGAAGGCCTGGCGTCGTTCAAGGTTCCGCGCTATGTGGAGTTCCGCGAGGAACTGCCCCTCACCAGCAGCGGCAAGATCGCCAAGGCGGCGCTCAAGGCCGAGGCCCCTTTCACCGCCGGCGTCGTCGATGTGCTCGCCCCGGCAGCCGATCTGGTCTGACGGCCGAGTGGGGCCGCGCGCGTGCCGGCCCCACTCACCGGACGAGCGTGACAGGTTCGCGCAGCGGCAGTGTCGCGAAGAACGCGTCCACGACGCGCAGCTGGCGCTCGCGGGTCCAGATCTCGGGGTGCTCGATCGCCGACAATGTGAGGCCGTTGACCCAGGCGCGCATCAGGTCGACGGCGAACTCGAGGTCCGCCTCGTCCACGAGCGCCGCCACGTGGTCGCGGTAGACGCCGCGCATCAGGGGTTCCAGCCGGACGAAGAACGCGTCGATGGCCGGTTCGGCGTCGCGGTGGGCGAGCAGCGCGATCCGCGCCCGCTCCATGATCAGCCCGTCCTCGGCCAGGGGCAGGGCCCACTCCACCACCCGGTGCAGCCGTTCGGCCGGATCGCCGACCGACTGCATCTCCTCGTTGAACTCCGCGATGTCCTGCTCGAAGGCGGTCAGGATGCCCTCGATCAACGCCTCCCGGTTGGGGAAGTAGTGCGTGATGAGCGACATCGAGCCGCCCATCCGCTGAGCCAGGTTGCGGAGCGTGAACTTGGCGAACCCGCCTTCGCTCAGCGCGGCGACCGCGGCCTCGACGATCTCGCGCGACCGCTGCTCGGGGTCCACGTACTTCGGCAACCTCGTACCTCCCAGTCCGCCAGTCCGTGACGTTACAGCGCCTGCGCGACGCCGGACACACCACCGATTTCATGTAGCAATCTTTACGTGAAGTAATATAACATCCGTTCCATAAAGGAGCCCTGACGATGACGATCGTTCACCGTGTCACCACCGCTGACCCTGTCCGTGCGCTCGTGGACGCCGAACCTGTGCCGTTCTGGCTCGACGATCCGGCGCGGCCGGCACCCGTGGCCGCGCTGGCCGGGGAGGAGCACTGCGATCTCGTCGTGGTCGGCGGCGGCTACTGCGGGCTGTGGACCGCTTTGCTTGCCAAAGAACGACATCCAGGCCGGGACGTGATCCTCATCGAGGCGCGCGAGGTCGGTTGGGCCGCCTCAGGACGCAACGGCGGCTTCTGCGACGCCAACCTCACCCACGGATTCAACAACGGCCTGGCACGTTGGCCTGACGAACTGACCGAACTGCAACGGCTCGGGATGGAAAACCTCGACGGCATCGAGGAAACCGTGCGTCGCTACGGCATCGACTGCGACTGGGAACGCACCGGCACGATCAACGTCGCCACCCGTCCACACGAGACCGAACACCTGCGCGAGGAAGCCGAGCTCGCGAAAAGCTACGGCACAACCTACGAATTCCTCGGCACGGACGCCGTGCGCGCCGAGGTGGCATCGCCGACCTACCTCGCCGGGCTACGCGACCGCGACGGCTGCGCGCTGGTCAACCCGGCAAAGCTCGCGTGGGGACTGCGGGAGGCCTGCGCCCGACTGGGCGTGCGGATCTTCGAGCGCACCCACGCGACCGGCCTCAGCCGCCGGGGCGCCAGCATGGTCGTCACCACCGGCTACGGACGCATCGTGGCCCGCCACGTCGTGCTGGCCACCAACGCGTTCCCGTCCCTGCTGCGCCGGGCACGGCCGTACGTGATTCCCGTGTACGACTACGTGCTGGTCACCGAACCGCTGACCCAGTCGCAACAAGACTCCCTCGGCTGGCACAACCGCCAGGGCATGGGCGACGCGGCCAACCAGTTCCACTACTACCGGCTCACCCCGGACAACCGGATCCTGTGGGGCGGCTACGACGCGATCTACCACTACGGCGCCAAGTTGTCGGCCGAACTGGACCAGCGCCCGGACACGTTCAAGGTCCTGGCGACGAACTTCTTCGACACCTTCCCTCAGCTGGAAGGCATCCGCTTCACCCACAGCTGGGGTGGAGTCATCGACACGTGCACCCGGTTCTCGGCCTTCTTCGGCACCGCCGCGCGAGGCCAGGTCGCCTACGCACTCGGCTTCACCGGCCACGGCGTCGGCGCGACCCGGTTCGCCGCCCAAGTCATGCTCGACCGCCTCGACGGCGCGCGCACGTCACGCACCGAGCTGAACATGGTCCGCAGCAAGCCGTTGCCGTTCCCACCCGAACCGGTCCGTTGGCTCGGCGTGGAACTCACCCGGCGCTCCATGGCACGCGCCGACAGCAACAGCGGCAAACGAAACCTGTGGCTGCAAGCCATGGACGCCATCGGCCTCGGCTTCGACAGCTGAACAGCCGGCCGACAATCCTGGAGGCCTGTTCGGATCAGGTCAATGCGGAGTCGAGGGCGCGTTCGAGCAGCCGTCGCCACCCGGGGGGTGCGGCGGGGTCGCGGCTTGCTGTGCCGGACAACCAGAGGAGACCGAAGAGGTCGTCCTCAGTGAAGTCGGCCGAGAGCGCGCCCTCACGGTGTGCTTCGCGCACGAGGTCCTGTCCTAGGCGGGCAGATACGTCGCACACTCCGAGCAATGCGACCGCGTCGGGGTAACGGCGCAGGACCGCGTCGTTCAGGGCAGGATCCTGGTGCTGCAGGTCGATCATCCCGTGGACGAACGTCCGCAGCCGCTCCTTAACCGTGGGCTTGGCCATCACGGCGGCGCCCAGGGCCTGCAGGCGGGCACCGGCGACGTCGGGGATGACCGCGTCGATGAGGCCTTCGCGGGTGCCGAAACGGTTGTAGAGCGTGCCGACGCTCACCCCCGCGGCCTTCGCGATCTCCTGGATAGGCGCGTCGAGCCCCTTGGTCAGGAAGACGTCGAGCGCCGCGGCTCGCAGTTTGGCCGCGTTGTCGCGTGCGTCCCGGCGCAGTGCCTTCGGTTCTGCCATGTCCACCCCGTCACATCTTGAACCCACCTTCAAGTTACGTGCTACGGTCCTATCTTGAAGGTAGGTTCAGTTTACCGGAGGTGATCCTCGGATGGAGCCGGCGACAGAAACGGCCACCCGGCTGACGATCGACGTGTGGGCGGACGTGCTGTGCCCCTGGTGCTACGTGGGGGAGCAGCGCCTGGGCACCGCCGTCGAGCGGTCCGCGCACGCGGGCGATATCGAGCTGAAGATCCATACGTTCCAGCTCGACCCGGCCGCCGGGACGACGGTCACGCCCACTCTGAGCTTCCTGACCAAGAAGTACGGCGTGTCCGAGGCGCAGGGACGGGCAATGGAACAGGGATTGGCCGAGCAGGCGGCCGGGGAAGGGCTGAAGTACGAGGTCCATCGGCCGATGCGCAACACCTTGGACATGCTGCGTCTGGTGCACCTGGGTGCCGAGTACGGCGTGGCCTGGGAGTACCTGCGTGCGATGCAGGCTGAGGTCTTCGCCGGCAACTTCGATGCCTTCGAGCACGGCACGCTCATCCGTCTCGGCGAACAGTTGGGTATCCCCGGCGGCGAGATTCGGGACGTGCTCGCCAGCGATCGTTACGCGGATGCCGTGCGTGCCGACCATGCCGAGGCTGAGCGGCTGGGGGCGCGCGGCGTGCCGTTCACCGTCCTCGGTGGACGCCTGGGCATCCCTGGTGCCGTGAGTGTCGACCAGTATGTCGCCGCGATCGATCAGGCATGGGAGCAGGTCAATGGCTGAGGACACGCCAGCGTCGCCTTTGGTGCTCATCGAGACCGAGGCGGATGGCTACTGCGACCCGGTAAGCGGGGCGTGTGCGTGGCCGGGTGCTGAACAACAACCAGTAAGAGAGGAATAGCTGTGCCTGTCATCGCCATCGTCGGAGCCGGCCCCGGGCTCGGAATCCAGATCGCTCATGCCTTCGGCGCCAAGGGGTTCAAGGTCGCCCTGGTGGCCCGCAACGCCGGGAAACTCGACGCCCTCGTGGCGGAGTTGCACGCCGAGGGGATCGAGGCCGCCGGGTTCACCGGCGACATCGGCAAGCCCGAGACCGTCGCTGAGGCGTTCACCCGGATCAAGGAACGCTTCGGCCCGGTCGACGTCCTGGAGTTCTCTCCCGCTGACCAGGCCCTCGGTGCCACGGGGGTTCTCGAGGTCACCCCGGAGACCCTTCAGCCGCAGATCGACTTCTACATCACCGGCGCCATCCAGGCCGTCAAACAGGTGGCGCCCGACATGATCGCGGCCAAGTCCGGGGCGATCCTCATCACCACCGGCGGCGGCTCCATCACGCCGGTGCCGTTCCTGGCGAATATCAACATCGCCGCCGCGGGGCTACGCAACTGGACCCTGAACCTGCACAACGAACTCAAGCCGCAGGGCATCTACGTCGCGCACATCGCCATCAGTGCGTGGATCGGCGCGGGTCATCCGGGCGCCGCTCCCGATGTCATCGCGCGTAGCTACGTCGAGCTGTACGAAACCCGCGCCGAACCGGAACTGCACTACATCGCACTCGGCAAGTGACAGCCCGCCCACTCGATGTGTCCGGCGACGGCTGATTCGGGCGAATTCGTCGATGATTCGGAGAAACTTGTGCCCGAATGGGTACGCATTCCCGCAACTTTGAATTGTGATGTATCTGTGGCGAACCCTTGGGTGTGTGCGTGATTTTCCCGGTGTCCGGCTGCTGCAATGTGGCTGCAATCTGTTCTTCTATGCTCCCCGCTGCACGGCTGAATCGTCCATAAGGGAGCGTAGTGTCGAATCATCGGGAACAGATCTTTCAGGCGGCACAGGGAAAGGTGTCCGAGGAGCTGCTCGGGGCGACGTTCGCGAAGCCACGGGGCGCGACGACGGCCGCGGCGGGTGGCGGGATCGCCGGGGCCATCGGCGGCAAGTGGGCAGGCTCGCAGCACAAAGGGGCGGCAGCCGCCGGCATCCAGCTCGGCAATCCCGGGGCTGTCGCGGTCACGCCGACCAGTCTCGTGACGATGGCGGTCGGCGTCAGCTTCAGCGGCCAGATCAAGGAGGTCAAGGAGGTCCTCAGCGTCGTGCCCCTGGCCGCCGTGGACTCCGTCGAGGTCAAGCGGATGGGCCTGGCCGGCGTGATGGAGATATCGGTCGCCGGCACGTCCTTCAAGCTTGAGGGCAAGGTGCCTGACATGCGCGAATTCGCCGACGCTTTCGCACGGGCGAAGGCCGGCACGTTCTGACCGCGAATCGGGCCCGCCGCCTCTGGGACGCGGCGGGCCTTGACCTGTAGATACTTGCTGACTCATCTGGTCCGCGTCACCACGGTTCGTCACGGGTGGCGCGGCTTCCGGTTTTTCGGGGCTTGCCGGCTATCGTCCGGGGAATCAATGCGTCCACTGCTATATGTACATCCAGGCTGTGATCGTGTGAATACTTTTCGCGCCAGGGGGCGGGGAATATCACTGATCCGGTCGCCCTGACCGCTCTCTGTTATGCCGCGATTTCGCGGACGTCTTTGAGGGCGTGCCAATCGTGATGATTTGCGGGCCACTTTTCACGACCGGGGAAAATGTGCCTTGACAGGGGTGTGCGGTTGTATATGTTTGACCTGGCCTGGGGGTCTGTGATCGATGGCAGGTGTTGGTAAACGGGAGTGAATCGCGGGTATTGGGCGAATTTCGAAACACCGCGATCAATCTTTGGTGTGCTCGCCGCCTGGCGGCAGCACGGGGGTGTACGGCGCGCAGCTGACGCTTGCTGGGAAGCGGAGCGTGCCGGCGGAGGAGGAGAGTCGTGTCAGTCCTGACCATCCAGGGGCCAGCCGAACGCGGGCGCGTGCCGGAAAGGTTCGACATTCCCGAAGGAGGGAATGGGACATTCGGTGCGTGCGCGTGCACACGGTGCGCGCTGGACATCAGAATCGTCGCGGATTCACCGCTGCAGTTCAGGGGCGAGGTCACCGGCGGCAGATCGGTCTGGTGGATCGCGAACCTGTCGGACTACGAACCGCTGTCGGTGTCCGATGTGGACGACACCGGGTCGGCCACCGTGCGGCCCGGTGACCGGCTGCCGTTCGGCTTCGACATGGCGATCGTGCGGCCCTTGCGGGCGGCGAAGGCCTTGTCGGTGACAGTCTTCGCCGCCGCGGCGCCCGCGTCGAAGCCGCGGACGGGCAGCTGTCCGGAGATCTGGCAGGACGAGCAGGCATATCTCGACCCGCGATCACGGTACTTCTCCGTGCTGGAGATCCTGTACCGGCCGCACACCGTCGGCGGCCCCATTCCCACGTCCGCCGACATCGCGGTCGAGCTCGATCTGAGCCCGCGCGCCGTGGACGCGCACATCGACTACCTGATCGCGAGATTGGGTATCCCCGCGCCCGCCAGGCGGAGCGCGGGGTGGAAGCGAAGCGCGTTGGTCGCTTACGTCCACGCCAGAGGCTTGGACATGCTGCGCCGTGGACGCCTGACACGATCCACGCAAGCGCGGAAAGTGCTGTCGTAGCAGCGAATGACCTCAGGCATCGCTGCCGACCTCAGGGGCGAGGCTCTCGTGCTTGGCCTCTTCGGCGGGCTCGTGGCCGGTCGGCTTCACCGGTTTGGTGAACCCGACCAGCCCGAGCGCGGCGGCCAGCAGTGCGAAGACCGCCATCACCGGCCACAACCCGTGGCCCAGTTGGAAATACAGCGCGCCGCCGATGATCGGGCCGATCGCCGTGCCCAGTCCGTACATGAACTGGAAGCTGCCGATGTAACGGCTTCTCAGGTGCGCCGGGCCGGCCGTGCCCGGGTAGCTGAACACCGCCGGACCGCCGACGATCTCGCCGAGGGTCCACAGCATCGTGCCGATGAGGATCACCGCGGGGCCGAGCGGGAGGCCGTAGACCGCGATCCCGGCGGCGAGCAGGAGCCAGCCGAGCACCGCCGTCAGCTTGAACGGCCATTTCTGCGTCACCTTCGTCACCGGCAGTTCGATCGCGATGACGATGAACCCGTTGAGCGCGATCGCCAGGGTGTACCAGAAGATCGGCACGCCCGCGGCGCTGACGTCCAGCGGCAACGTGGCCAGGTACTGGATGTAGACCACGCCGACGAACAGGTTGGCGATCAGGAAGAGCACGAACCGCCGGTCTTTCAGCACCTCGAGGTAGCTGCTCTTCTCGGCGGCCGGGGAGTCGGCCTGGGCCTTCTTGGCCACTCGGCGCGGCAGTGCGTAGAACGCCAGCACCGCGTAGACCAATGCGACCAGGGCCTCGCCCAGGAACACGAGGGTGTACTGCTGGTTGTCGAGGTTGTAGAGCCAGAAACCGAGTAGCGGTGCGGCAGTGGTGCCCAGGTTCAGCCCGAACCGGTACATCGCGAAGATCATGACCTGGCGCTCTTCGCTGGTCTGCTCGGCCAGCAGGGTCGCCGACGCGGGCCGGTAGAGCTGGCTCACGGTGCCGACCAGTGCCACCACGACGATCAGCAGCAGGTAGTTGGGCAGGTAGAGCAGCGCCGCGATCAGCACAGCCGAGCCGCCCATGCTGAGCACGGTCGAGTTGCGTGCGCCCAGCCAGTCGGCCAGCGCCCCGCCGATGAGGACGCCTATCACGGACCCGCCGCCGTAGACACCGAGCGCGGTGGCCGCCTGGCCGCCCGAGTAGCCCTGTGCGGTCATGAACAGGACCAGGAAGATGTTGAGGAATCCACCCAGTTTGTTGACGAAGACGCCTGCCAGCACCGCCTTCACAGCGAGCGGTGACTGGGCGAAGGTGTTCCAGACACCAGCGCTTTGCGAGGACTTGCTTGACATGGACGTTCTCGTTTCCTAGTCGAGGGTCATCTTGATTTCGAGCAGGGACTGGGCTGCGTCGAGCGCCTTCTCGCACGCCAGGCGGGATTCCCCGGCCGCGGTGGCGAAGGCGACACGGCCCCAGACAGTTCCCTTCGGCGGTGGGGAGACCACCGCGCCGGGTTGCGCGATGGCCACCACCTGGTCGATCGCGTCCGGCAACTTCGTCTCGTCGAAGACGACCGAGTCGATCACGGTGTCGTCGTCCTCGACATAGAAGAAGCGAATGCCGGCCACCCGGTCGTGGGTGCGCGTGAGATCAGGCGTCAGGCCGCACGCGACCGACGCGGCTGCCACACCGAGGTCGATGCCGGTGGCGAGCAGGCCGAGGTACGGGATCATGTCGCCGCCGAGCCGGCCGTTGACCTCGATGACCTTCGGCCCTTGGGGCGTGAGCATGAACTCCGAATGCGTGACACCGTCGGTGAAACCCAGTGCCTCATGGGTTTCCTGGAGGATGTCCAGCAGTGCCGGGTCGGTCAGCAGCGGGTCGGCCCCGTCGACGAAGTGGCCGACCTCCTCGGCGTACGGGTGGTAGCCGACGACCTTGCGGCCGATGAACAGCGGCGTGACCTTGCCGTCCTGGATCAGCGAATCGACGCTGATCTCCTCGCCCGCAACGAACTCCTCGACCAGGACGGGCTGATCGGTGTCGTACGCGATCGGCTCAGGACCATGGGCGCTTTCGGTGAAGGCGAAGCCGGCCCGCAGCTGATCGGCGTCCTCGACCTTGATCACGCCGAGGCTGGCGGCCAGGCCGCGGGGTTTGAGGATGGCCGGGTATCCGACCTCTGTCGCGGCGGCGAGAGCCTCTTGCACTGTCTTGACCGGGATCGAGTGCGGTTGCGGCACTCCGGCCGCGGCCAGCGAAGCGCGAGTCTTGCCTTTGTCCCGTAGCCGCCAGATCACCGATGGTTCGCCGTTACGAAGTCCGAGAGCACCGGCTATGAAGGCTGCGGGGTGGATCCGCACCTCGTCCCAGCACAGGACACCGGCGATCGGATCCCTGGCGTGCAACTCCAGCGCGGCGGCGGCCATCGCGGGGCCGTCGGTCGTGCTGGGCAGCACTGTCCAGTCCTCTATGTACTCCCGCTCCCAGTCCGGTTCGGCCACATGCAGCAGGTGCACCCGGAACCGGGTGCTGATCGACCGCAGCAGGTACTCCCGGAACGGGCGCCAGCCGGTCGAGACCACAAGCAGCTTGGGGCGATTACTGTGGGTTGTCATCATCTCTTCCCTGCAGGAGGTGAATGTGGGGGATCAACTGCCGCTGAACACCTTTTCCCGCTCGTTCTCCTCGCTTGTCACAGCGATCCGCCGAGCGGCGTAGCGCAGGGTCGGCGGCGCCATCAACGACGTGATCACCGCGACCAGCAGCACGATCGTGTAGGTCTCGGTGGTCAGTACGCCCAGCCGCAGGCCGACCATCGCGACGATCACCTCGATCACCCCGCGTGCGTTCAGGCCGGCGCCCAGCGCCAGGCCTTCCCAGTGCGACAACCTGGCCACGCGGGCGCCGAGATAGGCGCCTGCGAACTTGCCGCCGATCGCGACCGCGAGAACGACCAACGCGGTCAGCAGCACATCCAGGCGAACCAGCGCGGTGAGGTCCATCCGCAGGCCGGCCGTGGCGAAGAAGATCGGGGCCAGCACAGACATCACGAACGTCCGCAGTGGCGCCAGTTTCGTCCGGTCGAGCAACCCCGAGGAGCTGATCAGCATGCCGCACAGGAACGTCCCCAGGATCGGTTCGAGGCCCAGGGCATGCGTCCCGGCCGCCGAGAGCAGCAACAGGATCACGATCATCGCCACGGTGACACCGGGTTCGCTGGACTTCGCCGCCACCCGCAGTCCCGCGCGCACCACGGGCCGGGCGACCAGCCACGCGATGAGACCGACCGCGACCAGGCTGCCGATGGTCAGGGCGACCTGGCCGCCGCGCAGACCGCTGGTGACCATCGTGGACACGATCGACAACAGTGCCCAGCCGACTATGTCGTCGACCGCGGACGCGCTGATGGTGAGCTGCCCGATGTTGCGATGCAGGAGTTTCATCTCCAGCAGCGTCTTGGCGATCACCGGGATTGCGCTGACGCACATCGCGACCGCGAGGAACAACGCGACCACCGAGCGGTTGCCTCCCTCGGCGAGCAGCGATGCCGGCAGCACCATCCCCACCCCGAACCCGAGGGCGAGCGGGATGAGCAGACCGCCCATGCTCACCGACAACGCGGTCTTTCCTTTGCGGCGCAACAGACCTAGATCGACGTGCATGCCGGTGAAGCCGACCAGCAACAGCACGCCGAACTGTCCCACCGCGTCGAGCAGGTGCAACTGTTCGACGTTGGCCGGGAACAGCCACCGGGACAGGCCGGGGATCGCGTGCGCCAGCAGGGACGGACCGAGGACGACCCCAGCGGTGAGTTCACCGACCACCGCGGGCAGTTTCCATTTGGTCGCCAGCCTGCCGAACGCGAAGGCGAGACCGAGCAGCAATCCCAGCTGCAGAAGGAACACGAGCATCTGATGTGCACCGATGGGCGCGACGGGGGCGGCGGCGAGCGTCATCGAAACTCCTTTCCGGACTGCGCGTCTCGGAGGCTGTGGTACGTGATCACTTCGCCGTCGCCCCGCGAATCTCGAGCGTGCAGCACTTGGCGCTGCCACCGGACTTCAGCAGCTCGGAGAGATCGACCCCGATCGGGACGAAGCCACGTGCCCACAGCTGTTCGGTCAGGTGGGTGGCCTCCTGCGCCAGCAGGACGTGCCTGCCGTCGGAGACCGCGTTGAGGCCGAAGACCTCGGCGTCGGCATCCGTGGCCAGGATGGCGTCGGGGTACAACTCGAGGAGAACGGCCTGGCTCTCGGCGGAGAACGCAGGCGGGTAGTACATGACCTCGTCGTCGTCGAGCACGGCCAGCGCCGTGTCGAGGTGGTAGAACCGGTCGTCGACCAGTTCGAGGGTCACCACCTCCCGGCCGAAGACCCGCGCCGCCTCCAGATGTGAGCGGCGGTCCGTGCGAAACCCCGTGCCCGCAAGGATCCGCTCTCCGGTGACCAGGTAGTCACCCTCGCCCTCGTTGACGAACTCCGACTCGTGAGCCGGGAAACCTCTGTCCTGGAACCACTTCAGGTACGCGGGACCCTCGGGGACGCGCTCGGAGTGCCGGAAGCTCGCCGACAGCACCTTGCCGTCCACGACCGTGGCGCCGTTGGCCGCGAACACCATGTCGGGCAGCCCGGGGACCGGATCGATCAACTCCACCTCGTGACCGAATCCGAGGTACAGGCTGCGTAACCGTTCCCACTGCGCCACCGCGATGCCGGCGTCGGTCGGTTTGCCGGGCTGCATCCACGGGTTGATCGAATACGTGACCTCGAAATGCGTCGGTTTGCACATGAGGAAACGTCGTGGGCGTGCGACGCGTATCGGTCGCGTGATGTGTGTGGTCGGCTGGTGCGACACGGAGGTCCTCTCGTGGTGGTGTCGGCCTCCGGCGAGTGCCTTATGAGGTCGCCGGACGGCCATGAGTGCAGCAAACGATCACCGGGCGAGTACGCCTGGGAAATGTGCTGCACAGAGATATCACGTGAATCGGGTGTCTGCTAGCACGCCTCGGTTGTTCGCTGCTCCAATTCCAGCGCGAACTCCTGCCATGCTTGCGCGTAGGTTTTCGCCAGTTTGGCGACCGTGTGCGTGCAGTGCGCCGGAATCGTGTCGACGAAATCCGACCAGTCCCGGGACTCGACGCCCCGCGCGGCCAGCCAGTGCAATAGGGCACGGCCCGCCTCCGAGAATCTCAGCGTCGGATCCCTGGCCAGATCGCGCAGTGCCGCGGGCGGCTCGCTTCGCTGATTGTTCGAGTGGTCCCTGATATCGGGCGGTCTGGGCCTCTGCGCCGCCGGTTGTTTGTGCTGTGCCCGTCCGATCGCACTTTTGGGCAGGCCTGGATTTTTTTCCTGATTCATCCGTTTGCGGACGTCGTGTGCCGTGCCGACCGAGATGCCCGTTGATTTCGCGATCTCGCGGAGTGACGCGTCGGGGCGTGCGGAGATAAGCTCGCGTGCAGCCTGTCGCCGGTCGGCTACGTTGGGAGTCCGGGTCTTGCCGTCGCGGCCGACCCTGGCGTTCGACTGGTGCGATTCCCCGGCTGAACGTTGCCGGATAGTGCCGACAGTTTTGTGCGAGAGACCCGTCACCGCGGCGATCGCGCGGTCTGACCAGTGCGGGTGGCTGAGCAGGATCCGCGCCGCGGCTCGCTTGCGATCATTGAGCGACAACGGCAATCCGTGCGCGGTGTTCGCCTCGACGGCGGCCACGAACACGTCGGCGTTGTCGCCGTCGTAGAACCGCGCACTGATCGTCTCGCGTCCCTGCGCCAGGGCCGCGCGCAACCGGTGCATCCCGTCGATGACCTGCATCGTTTCCCGGTGCACGAGGATCGGCGGAAGATCGGATTCCGATTCGGCAAGTGCTTTGATGTGTTTCTCGCTCTCGCCGGACTGCCGTGGTGAGTCGGCCCGCCGGAGCGAATCGACCGGTAATTCGACGACCGGCCCTATCTGTGCCGGTGCGTACTGACCGTCGGCTTCGGACTGTCCCCCCGGACTTGCACTTGTTGTGTTCCGCACGCTTGCCCCTCGGCGACGATGCCTTCTCGTGGCACCAGTTGAGATATTCAGCCTGGTTCTGAACGCGTTCGAGGCTACTTGTCACATTGTGTGCCGACGGCCGGATCCGGGCCGACCGGCCCGGGGAGACATTGATGCCGGTTTGTGCTAGGACGGCGATGCCGGTGCCGGCGTAGGTGTTCAAAGGCCAACTGGCCGCCGGTTGCACGGCACCATGATCTTTTGCTATCACAGTAAAGCCGAGCTGAACGGGCGCGGCTTTCCTCACTGGCCCTCGGATGTCCGGGTGACCCGGATTCCCGTGAGTACGCTCACCGGAATCGCCCGGGGCCGGAAAAACCCGGATTTCCCAGACTGTGAAGTCGACTGGATCGCGCTGTCGGCAGGCGGCATCACTCCCGAAAAGGAGACGCAGACCTTATGAAACACCAGGATGTCGAGTTACTCGCCATTGGTGTCGGGCCCTCGAACCTTGCCCTCGCGATAGCACTGGAAGAACTCGCACCGGACGATCTGGCGCGCAACAGCATGCTGATCGACCGCGCCGACACGGTCGTGTGGCAGCAGGGCCTGCTGTTGCCGTGGGCGACGAGCCAGATCTCCTTTCTCAAGGACCTCGTGACGCTGCGCAACCCGTCCAGCGAGTTCTCCTTCGTCAACTTCCTGCACGCCTCAGGCAGGCTGGACCACTTCATCAACATGGGCAACCTCTGGCCCTACCGCAGTGAGATCTCCGACTACTTCGCCTGGGTGGCCAACTCGCTGTCCAAGGTCAAGGTGGAGCTCGGCCGGGAGTGCGTCGCCGTCGGACCGCGCCGGGACGCCGCGGGCAAGCTTGTCGGCTGGAGCGCACGGTTCGCCGACGGGTCCACAGTCTCCAGCCGTTACCTGGTGATCGCGCCGGGGCGCGATCCCCACATTCCCGAGGTGCTGGCCGGACTGTCGGCTGATCGCGTCATCCACGGCACCCGCTACACCCCTCGGCTGGCCACTCTGCCCCGCGATCTGCCCTATCGGGTCGCGGTGATCGGCGGCGGCCAGAGCGCCGCGGAGATGTTCTGTGCCCTGCAGGACGACCTTCCCGAAGCCGACATCGCCTGGGTGATGCGCTCGCTCGGCCCGAACGCGTTGCAGTCGAGCAAGTTCACCAACGAGATGTACTACCCGTCCTTTGTGGACAAGGTGTACGGCGCCTCTCCCGCGGGCCGGGAGGAGATCCGGCGGGAGATGCACCGCACCAACTACTCCGGAGTGGAGCCCGACCTGCTGCAGAACCTGTACTCCGACCGGTATGTCAAAGGGCTCGCCGGCCAGGACCGCACGAGTCTGGTCACGATGGTCGACCTCGTCGGCGCCGAGGAGACCGAGGACGGCGTGGTTCTCCAGCTGGCCGACCGGGCGACCGGGGAGATCACCCGGCTGGAGCGCGACCTGGTGTTCCTGGGCACCGGTTTCCGCGGTGAGATGCCCGCGCTGGTCCGGGGCCTCGCCGACGAGCTGAAGCTCAGCGAGATCACCGTGACCCGCCGGTACCAGCTGGTGCTCGACGAGCCGTCGGATGCCGCCTGTTACCTGCAGGGGCTGAACGAGGACACGCACGGCGTCGGTGACTCACTGCTCAGTGTCGTCGTCGATCGCACGGCGGCCACGGTCCAGGACATCGTGAGCCGTCGTCATCACGCCGGCCGGACCGAGTTCGCCGACGCGGGGGCCTGAAGTGATCGACTATGACGGCCGGCGCTTCAGCCCGGCCACCGAGACGCCCGGCCCTTCGCCCGTGGCGCACTACCACCAGCGGGACGACCTGATCTGGGGTGAGTTCTCCGGCGGTGACGTGCGGCGTGGGTCGATCGCCGGGACCAGCGACCCGGACGGCCTGCTGGAGTTCGCCTACTGCATGGTGCTCGACAGCGGCACGGTGGTCACCGGCCTCTGCCACAGCGTTCCCGAAGTGCTCGACGACGGCCGGATCCGGCTGACCGAGCACTGGCAGCGATACGGGCCGAACCCCGCCAGCGGGATCTCGGCGTTGGTGGAGTTGCCCGCCACCGTCCCCGGCCGTACTCCCGGATCACCGGCTGAATCCTTAATGGACCTTTCGACAGGAGTCCCAGATCATGCAAGCCGAACCTGAAGAGCCCCTTGAGCGGATCCCCGCCGACTTCATGCGCGACCCCTACGAGCTGCTGAGGAAGTACCGGGACAAGGGACCCGTGCACGAGGTCATCTTCGCGCACGGAGCCAAGGCGTGGCTGGTGACCCGCTACGACGAGATCCGCGCCCTGGTCAACGATCCGCGCGTCAGCAAGGACGGACGGCGGATGAACGAGCTGTTCGCCCGGCATTCCGGCGTGCCCTTCGAGGAGGACGAGACGGCGAGCGTCGGATTCGACGACGAGCTCTCCGCGAACCTGATCAACACCGACCCGCCACGGCACACGCGGCTGCGTTCCCTGGTCAGCAAGGCGTTCACCCGTCAGCGGATGGAGAAGCTGCGCCCGCGGGTCGAGGAGGTCGTCGACGGCCTGCTGGATGCCTTCACCGGACGGTCCGAAGTGGACCTGATGAGCGAGTTCGCGGTACGCCTGCCGATCACCATCCTGTCGGACCTGTTCGGCATGCCGGAGGACGAGCTCAACGACTTCCGGCTGTGGTCGCTCAAACTCGTGGGCGCCGGGCACGATCCCGCCGAGGTCACCGACGCGTCCAACAAGGTCAACGACTACGCCGACGAGCTGATCGACTCCAAACGCGCGAACCCCGGCGACGACCTGGTGAGCGCGCTGGTGCAGGTCACCGACGGCGACGACCGGCTGACCAGGGCCGAGCTGCGGGCGATGATCTTCGTGCTGGTGGTGGCCGGGCACATCACCACGATCTACTCGATCGGCAACGCGACCGCAAACCTGTTGACACACCCCGGAGAACTGGCCAAGCTGCGGGCCGACCTGTCGTTGATGCCCGTGGCCGTGGACGAGTTGTTGCGTTACGACGGCTCCGCCGCGGTGGCCACGTTCATGTTCACCAAAGCCGAGATCCCGGTCGGGGACACCGTCATTCCCGCCGATCAGATCCTGGCGCTGTCCTGGCATTCGGCCAACCGCGACGACCGGCGTTTCCCCGACGGGGACCGCCTCGACCTCAACCGCCGCCCGGTCGGCAGCATGGCGTTCGGCCACGGGATCCATTACTGCATCGGCACACCACTGGCGAAGCTGCAGATCGAGATCGCGTTGACCAAGCTGATCACCCGCTACCCGAACCTGCGGCTGGCCGTGGAACCCGATCAGCTGCCGTGGATCAGCAGTTCGCTGCTGCGCGGCCTGGAGGCGCTCCCGGTGCTGGTGTCGTGATGCCCTTTCGTTTGTCCGCCCAAGGTCCGTGGCATGGAGAGTGTTGATGAACAGCCGTGAAATCGAACTGCTCGCGATCGGCGCGGGCCCGTCCAACCTGGGCCTGGCGGTGGCGCTGGAGGAACTCGCGCCCGACCTTGCCGAGAACTCCCTGATCATCGAGCGCAACCAGACAGTGGAGTGGCAGTCGGGGATGTTGCTGCCCTGGGCCAAGAGCCAGGTCTCGTTCCTCAAGGATCTGGCCACGCTTCGCAATCCGCGCAGCAGGTTCACGTTCCTCAGTTTCCTCAAGGCCACCGGCCGGATCGACGGCTTCATCAACATGGGCAGCCTGACGCCGTACCGCCTGGAGATATCGGCCTATCTGGACTGGGTCGCGCGGTCACTGTCCAAGGTGTCGGTGGAACTCGGCCGCGACTGCGTCCGCATCGAGCCGTCCCGCGACGATTCCGGCACGCTGACCGGCTGGGTCACCACGCTGGCCGACGGAAGCCAGATCGCCAGCCGTTACCTGGTCATCGGTACCGGCCGGGACGCGAACATCCCTCCGGTCCTGGCCGGCCTGTCCAAGGGACGGGTCATCCACAGCACCGGGTACAAGCAGGGTGTCGCAGGCCTGTCGAAGCAGTTCCCGTACCGCGTCGCCGTGATCGGCAGTTCGCAGAGTGCCGCCGAAGTCTTCAAGGCGCTGCGCACTGACCTGCCCGACAGCGATGTGGCGTGGGTGATGCGCTCGATCGGGCCGACTGTGGACCCGTCGAGCCAGTTCACCAACGAGCTCTACTTCCCTTCCTACATCGACGAGTTCTTCGACACACCGGCCGAAGGGCGCGACCGGATCCGGCGGGAGTTGTACCGGACCAACTACTCCTGCGTCACGCCTGCGATGCAACGGAGTCTTTACGCGGACTTCTACCGGGACCGTCTGGAGAACCGCGAGGACCGCCGTATGGTCACGATGACCGAGATCACCGCCGCCCGTGAGCAGGACGGCGAGGTGATCCTCGAACTGACCGACCGCAGGACCGGCGAGGTCACCGAACTGCGCCGCGATGTGGTGTTCCTCGGCACCGGGTTCGCCTGGCGGCCACCGAGGCTGATCCAGGGGCTGGCCGACGCGATCGGCCTGGCGGAGGTCGAAGTGACCCGCCGCTACCGGCTGGTGGTCGACGAGCCCGCCGAAGCCGGCTGTTACCTGCAGGGCGTCAACGAGGCAACGCACGGCATCAGCGAGTCGTTGCTGAGCGTGCTGGCGCGCCGGGCCGAGGACATCACCCTCGACATCGTCGCGCACCGGGCCGCGAACCGGTTCCGGCACGACTCCCACTCCGTCGTCCCGAGCCTCGTCTCCGCCCAGTCGCGTCTCCACTGATTCCAAAGGAACTTCGACAATGCGATTACTGAGCACCGATCTCGCCACGGCGCGGGACGATGCCTTCCAGACGTTGCGGGTCGCCATGTCCGCCACCAACATGGAGGAGGCGGCACGATGCTGCGCACGCCTCCTGGATGTCCTGCCGGACCGTGAGAACCTGCACCGCAACCGGGTCATGGTGGCCTACGGCGGCGGCAAGGACAGTTCGTACACCCTGGCATTCGTCCGGGCGATGCAGCTGCTGCTCTTCCGGGAGCACGGCACCACTTTCCAGATGAGGGTGGCGACCAACCGGCACGCCGGCATGCCCCGCGCGGTCATGGAGAACATCGACCGGGCGTACCAGGCACTTCAGCTCGCCGACGATCCCGACTGCGAACTGCTGCTGATCGACGGCAACGAGGTGTCGGCGTTCGATGTGGACTCGCCACAGCGTGAGCACGTCGTGCGCCGAAACCGGCTCGACATCCTGATGACCGGCCACCGGACCTTCGCCGACGGGCGTCCCACGTTCTGCAACGCGTGCAACCTGAGCGTGATCAACTCGTTCGGTGTCGCCGCGGCCCACGGCGACGGCGCCGATCTCATCATCACCGGCGACTCGCAGGACGAGCAGCGTCAGTACTCGGCCTGGGTGAGTCGCCTCTCCCGGCGGATCGCCCCGTCCGGCAAGAACGTCAGCGGCACCGGGTTCGGCCGTCTTCTGTCGCATGTGGACGGAATCGCGCAGTCGTACTTCACCGACATCCACGGCCCGGAAGCGGTCGAGGAGCGGCGGGTGACCTCCGATGTGCCGGAGCGGATGCGGTTCTTCTCCATCTACTCCGAAACGGCCTACCGCGCGGGCGACCACATGTCGCTGCTGACGGACTTCCTCGGCTTCGCCTTCGACGACGTCGCGTTCAGCTTCACCGAGTCCGACTGCGGAAACCCCGCTCTGATGGCGCATTTGCGCGGTCTCAAGTGTGAGCGGGTGTACAAGCGGTCCTACGACGAAGGCCTGGCGGAGTACGTCGACTTCGCCTTGGGCCTCATGCGCGAGAAGGACTTTCCGCCCGAGCTGGTCGAGCATATGCGTGCACGCTACGACAGTCCTGATGCGGCGACCCGCATGCGGCGCGCGGCAGCGGACTATGCGATGGAGACGTTCGGTCTCACCGAAGAGCAGCTGGTCTGTCTGGTGTACTCGCCGTTCGCAGAGAAGGCTGTGGGGCTCGCGCAGTTCCTTGAGAACGAGCACCCCGCACTGGCCGGCCAAGTCGACGCCATCCAAGCGCTGCTGGCCAATGACTCACTCGAAGACGCACGCCTGACAGTGGACCTGTGCCGTATCAGCGGCCTGGAACTGCCGCAGCTCAGGGTGCTCCACGGCCGCTCGTTGCGCCGCCCCGGCCGTGACGCGCAAGGCGAAGCGATCGACGCCGTGCTGGCCGGCGATCCACACAAGGCGGTCATCCGGACGCGGCACGCCCCGGGTGGCCCGAACACGCTCGAACAGATCTCGGGAAGGTAGCCATGGGAGTCCAGATCGTCCATCTCCAGCGGGACAACCTTTTACACGAATACGGGCTCGACACCCAGCGGCTCAAGCCGTGGGCCGTGCTCAACTCGCCGTTCGAGAGTTCGTGGGCGGTGGCCGCGCCGCGTACCCGGTCGACCCTGCATTCCCATCACGAACACGAGATCTTCATCGCCGTGCGTGGCTCGGCGGTGATCGAGTGCGACGGGGAGCAGGCCCTCTTCGCCGAGGGCGATGTCGCGTTCTTCCAGCCCGGCAAGCAACACCGCCTGCTCAACGACGGAGACGACGAGTTCATGTTCTACAGCGTCTGGTGGGACGAGAAGATGTCCGAGGAATTCCTGCACCGCTCCCGCTCGGGAGCGCGATCATGACCCATCCTCGCCCTGCAGAGGACGACCGGCCCGTCCTTGTCCTCGGCCCCAACCCCACGCCTAACGGCGGCATGCACCTCGGCCACATGGCGGGTCCGTATCTGGCTGGCGACGTTTACGCGCGCTACCAACGGGCCCGTGGCCGGAAGGTGGTCTTCTCGACAGGCACGGACGACAGCCAGACGTTCGTGCTCGCGTCCGCCCGACGGCTCGGCACGGACCCTCAGGAGCTGTGCCGGACCTCCACCGAACTGATCCGCGAAGCGCTGGACGCCATGGGCATCTCGGTGGACGGCTTTGGCCCGTTCGACGAGACGTACCACGCGACCGTGATCGACTATTTCCGCGAACTGCACGCAGCCGGGAAGTTCCGGCTGCGGACCGTGCGCCTGCCCTATCTGGAACGCACTGGTGAATTCCTGGTCGAGGGCATGGTGGAGGGGGAGTGCCCGGTCTGCCTGACGACCTGCCGCGGCGGACTGTGTGAGACCTGTTGTCACCCCAACAACTTCGACGAGTTGATCAACCCGCGGTCCACTGTCGACCCACGGGACGTGCCCACCGTCCGGGAGGCGACGATCCTGGTGCTCCCGATGGAGGAGTACCGGGAGCAGCTCACCGCCTACCACGAGAAGTGGGCGCCGTACTGGCGTCCGCACCTCGTGCAGATGGTCCGTGACGTCCTTTCACGGCCGCTGCTGGACCTGCCGATCACCTATCCGCTTTCCTGGGGCATGGCGGCGCCGTTCCCCGAGACTCCGGGACAGGTGCTCAACGCGTGGCTCGAGCTGATCCCCGCCGGGATGTACACGTCGTCCTACGCCGCCGCGCGGACCGGCCGTGAGACCACGCCCGGTCAACTGTGGCTGCCCGAAGAGGACACACGCATTGTGCACTTCCTCGGCTTCGACAACGCGTACTTCTTCGCGCTGGCGCACATGGCGTTGCTGATGGCCCACGGCGACCGGTACATCCGGCCGGAATCGGTGCTCACCAACGAGTTCTACGAGCTGGAGAGCGAGAAGTTCTCCACCAGCAAGGGGCACGTGCTGTCGGTTCAGGACATCCTCAAGGAGGTGCCGAGGGATCTGGTCCGCCTGTACCTCGCGCTGACCGCGCCCGAGTACCAGCGCACCACCTTCACCCGCGCGGGTCTGGCCAAGGTCGTCGGGGAGCGGCTGGCCGGGCCGTGGAACCGGCTGGCGGAAACACTCGGCAAGGCGGTCGCGAACGCCGGCGGCGACACGATTTCGTTGCCTGTCTCGGCGACCGGCCGCAGCCTGGCGGCCACGATGCTGGAGCGGTTCGACTTCCACTACGAGATGCCGAACTACAGCATGAACCGTGCCGCGGAAGCGATCCTGGCCCAGATCACCCGCCTGGGCCGGATCGCGGCCACGCTCGACGGTCGCGGTCTCGACGAGGAGCCAGATGCCTGGGGCGATCTCTTCTTGCAGGTGAGAACGCTGCTGGCGGTGAGCGCGCCGATCCTGATCGACCTGGCCGCAGCCGCGAGACAGGCAGGCGGCTTCGACGGCGTGCTCGCGCCGGGGGCGTTCGACGTGCCCGACGTCGTGCCGTTCGCCCCGCCGCTTCTGCCGGTCATGCCTGATTCCGCAGGGGAGCGCTGACGACATGCGGATCGTGGTGGTAGGTGCCGGTGTGATCGGCATGCTGACCGCAGTCGAATGCGTACGCGCCGGGGCACAGGTCGATCTGGTGGACCAGGCAGACATCCCGTCCGCGTCGGCCACGTCCTACGACAGGTGCCGTGTGGTGCGCACACTGCATCGCGGCAGCCCGACGCTGACCATGGCGGCCGCGCACCTGCACGAGGACTGGTCGGCGATGGAGCGCCTGCTCGGCTCGCGGTTCTACCACCCGTCGGGCGCGCTGACCCTGATGGCGGCAGACACCGGGGGCAACCTCGCCATGCTCATCGAGGCGGGGGCGTCGGTCCAGGTGCTCTCCGCCGAGGACATTTCGTTGCGGTGCCCGCACATCCGGTTCGAAGACGGGACCAAGGCCGTCTTCGAACCGGCAGCGGGTGCTGTCCTGGCCGACCGGGCGCTGTTGGCCGCGGCCCGCTGGTTGCGTGATCAGCCCACTGTGCGCATGCATCGCAACAGCCCGGTAACTGAGGTGGATGGGTCCGGCGAGGTTCGTCTGGCCGACGGAACGGTTCTGACTGGCGACAGTGTTGTCGTGGCTGCGGGTCCGTGGTCAGGCGGCCTGCTGCCCGCCGGTCTGGTCATGGGGCTGACCTTGATGCGTCAGACCATGTTGACCTACGCGGCGACGTCGTCGCAGGCGGGATGGTGGGGCTCGCCCGCGGTGCTCGGGCTCGGCGACGAGCGGGACGCCTGGCTGATGCCGCCGGTGCTGGGTGCGTCCGCACGGCTCAGCGCGGCGAGTGCCTGCCGCGCGGTGCCTGAAATGACAGACCACGAGACGCCCCGCGAATGGCTGGACCACCTGACCGACCGGTTCAGCGCCCTGCTGACCGATTTCGACGCGGGCGCTGTGACCGGTGCGACGGATGCCTATTACCTCACCGACGAGCACGGCGAAGGACCGCTGCTCGCGGAACTCGGTGACGCGGTATGGGCGTACGCCGCCTGCGGCGGAATGTCGTTCAAATTCGCCCCTGCCGTGGCCAGGGCACTGGCCGGCCGAGCCGTGGGGCGAACACCCCAGCCGACCGGACTGGACGCGGTCGACCAGCCGCGGCGATTCGCCGCCGCCCACTTGAGACGGAGGTCTTCGTGAAGCTACTCGCACTGGAAGCTGTCCAGAACGCGACCTACTACCTGTCCCGTTACCGCCAGATCGAGGACTACGGGGTGCAGCTGCATGTCCTGAATGGACTGGGGGACAACGGCTTCTGGCCCGCTGAGCGGTACCGCGTCGTGGGTTCCCAGCACATCGACGATCTCGTCGCGGCGGCGCGGTCCTGGCACGCCGAGGAGGACTTCGACGGCGTGTTGTCGTTCTCCGAGTCCGCTGTGGTGGCTGTCGCCACGGTGGCCGAGGCGCTCGGCCTGCCCGGCATCGGGGCCGATGCCGCCAGGACGAGCCGCAACAAACTCCTGATGCGCCAGGCGCACCAGCGAGCGGGCGTGCCGCATCCCCAGTTCCGGATGGTGCCCGATCTGGCGTCCGCGCTCGTGACGGCCGAGGAGTTCGGCTACCCGGTGATCCTCAAGCCGACGCTGGGCGCGGCCAGCAACTTCGTCTTCCGGCTCGACGGACCCGAGGACGTGCGGCTGCGATTCGCCCAGGCGGTCGACGGCATCGAGCAGATGTCCTGGTTCCGGATGCAGCCCGACGGCCAGGACGCCGGTCCGCACGGGCTGCTCATGGAGTCCTTCCTGGACGGTCCGGAGTTCCTGACCGAGTCGTTGATCTGGGACGGCGAGGTGTACATCGGGTCCATCGTGGATCGGGTCACGATCGAGGGAGGCACGTTCGACGACGACGTCCACCACGCGCCGACCGCCCTCAGCGAGGACGACCTCGCAGCCGTGCACCGGGTGATCGCCGCGGCCGCGCGGGCACAGGGGATCAACCGCAGTGTGCTGCACGCCGAGGTCCGGTTCCACCGCGGCGAGCCCCACCTGCTGGAGATCGCTGTCCGGCCCGGCGGCGGTGGCCTGGACTACTTCGCCAGGCTCAGCGCGGGTTACTGCCCGATCCGCGCCATGGTGGACGTCGCCCGCGGTGTGCGCCCCGACGTGACCCACTACCGGCCCACCGGCGTCCACACCGCAGGCACGTGTCTGATCAGCGGACCGGGCCAGGTCGAGGAGATCACAGTGCCGGCGTCGGTCGCCGAGTCCGACCGGGTCTTCTTCCTCAAGATCACCGCGAAGCCGGGGGACGTCATCAAGCGGCCCCCGCACGGCAACAACATCCTCGGATTCCTCTGTACGACCGGCACGTCCTTCGACGATGCGATGGCGGCGGCCTACGAGCTGGCCGAGCAGATCGAGGTACGGCTGTCGACCGCATCCGCGGCCAGGCCGCTCCAGCTCTCGTCGATGCCGGGTGCTGTCGCCGGCCGGTGAGCAGGACCATGACAACGAAAGGCATCCACCACCCATGAACCAACCGACCGCACTGGCCGAGCAGGCCGAACAGCCGCTGCACGGCGGCAGTGCGAGCTGGGCCTGCAACCCCGGCTTCCCGCCTTCGACGATCTTTCCGTTCACCCCGCCGGAACGGATCGGGATCCGCAACCTGATGGAGTTCCAGACGCTGATGTACCGGCCGCTGTACTGGCTCGGCCGGGACGGGCAGCCGGGTGTGGACTTCGACCTGAGCCTGGCCGAGCCGCCGGAGTGGAGCCCGGACGGGCGACGGGTCGTGGTGACCCTTAAGCCGTGGAAGTGGTCCAACGGCGAGACCGTGTGCGCCGACAACGTCATGTTCTGGCTCAACATGCTGGCCACCAAGGGCGTGCGGTACGGCGGGTACTCACCCGGCTACCTGCCGGACAACCTGGAGTCCTACGAGAAGATCGCCGAGGACAAGGTCGCCCTCACCTTCGACAAGCAGTACTCCAAGACGTGGGTGCTGATGAACCAGCTCACGATGATCACCCCGATGCCCAAGGCGTGGGACCGCACGGCCGACGACGCCCCGGCCAACGCCTCGGGCGACATCGCCGATGTCCCCGCGGTGTACGACTACCTGGCTGCGCAGAACGGCGAGTGGACGGAAGAGGACAACGAGTTCCGGACGGGATGGCCGACCAGTCCGGTATGGAGTGTGGTGAACGGGCCGTGGCGGATGAAGGAGTTCGCGCTCGACGGCAGCGTGACCTTCGTGCCGAACGAGCACTACTCGGGCCCGAACGTGCCGCACCTGGACGAGTTCCGGCTCGTGCCGATGGAATCCGACGAGCACGAGTACGGCCTGCTGCAGGCAGGTCCGGACGCCCCGGCGGAGATCCAGGTCGGCTACCTGCCCTACGGCCTGGACCACGGGACGGGCACCAACCCTCTCGCGGGACGGTACCGGCTTGTCCCGCAGAGCATCTGCCTCATCCACTACATGCCGCTCAACTTCAAGAACCCGACGACCGCCGGTCGGATCATCAACCAGACCTACTTCCGTCAGGCGTTGCAGTGCACGGTCGACCAGGAAACCGCGATTCAAGACATCTTCCAGGGGCACGGTTACCGGACGACCGGGCCCGTCCCCTCGATGCCGGAAAGCGACTATCTCTCCCCGGACCGCCGCCGCGATCCGATGGCGCTCGACATCCAGCGTGCGCGCAAGCTGTTGGAGGACAACGGCTGGGACGTGAGCACGACGCCGGCGACGTGTGTCCGGCCCGGTGACGGCCCCGGTTGCGCGGGCGCCGGTATCGAGGCGGGCGACAAGCTTTCGCTGACCCTGCGGTACGTCGCTGGACGCGTCTCGCTGACAAGGACAGTGGAGCAAATCGTTGCCGACGCAGCCAAAGCAGGCATCGAGGTGCGTCCGCATGAGCTGTTCGGATCGACGCTCGTCGGGCAGGACCACAGCGAGACCGAGCCGGACAACCCACACCTGTGGGAACTGCAGTGCTGGAACGGCGGCTGGGTGTTCCATGGGCATCCGACCGGCGAGACGTTGTTCAAAACCGGCGCGGCCAGCAACTTCGGGCACTACAGCGACCCGAAGGCCGACGAGCTGATCGACCGGACTGTGGTCAGCGACGACCTCGACGCGTTGTACGAGTACCAGGACTACGTCGCCGATCAGGTGCCGGTGGTGTGGATGCCGGGTTTCCCGATGCGGGTGTTCGCGGTCGCCGAGGATCTGCGCGGAATCGAGCCGGTCAATCCCTACGGGATGCTCACGCCGGAGACCTGGTACTACGTCGCGGGCAAGGGGGAATGACATGGTGGTCATCGTCAGTAGCGTGTCTTCGGACTCGCACACCTGGAATCTCGTCTACCTTCAGCTGGCCATCGAGGAACTCGGGCACCGGGTGATCAACCTCGGCGCCTGCGTGCCGGACGAGCTGCTCGTCGACGAGTGCCTTCGGGTCCGTCCCGGCCTTGTCGTGGTGAGCAGCGTCAACGGGCACGGGTTCATCGACGGTATGCGGCTGATCGCCCAACTGCGGGCGCGTCCCGAGCTGGCGGAGACGCCGGTGGCGATCGGCGGCATGCTGGGCATAGCCGGTCCGGACGGACAGCGTAGCCAGAACCTGCTGCGAGCAGCCGGTTACACCGCGGTCTTCGACGACGGGGCCCGGATGCCCGCGTTCCGGTCGTTCGTCGAGCAGCTCGACGTGAGCGTGAACGCGTGACTCACGTCGATGGCAGTCTGGCGCGGTCGTTCGGTGGCTTCATCGCTCGCTCGCGCCAGGCAGGTGACCTCGTTGTCCAGCCACGGATAGGAATGAGCAATCCCGGCACAATGCGTGCGGGACTGCTCGCCACCAAAGGCGCTGCCGCCACCACGGTCGGGACGATCACGCTGGACAGCTACACCCGGATGGGGTTCGACGACAAAGCGCGTGCGGCACTCGATTCCGGTGTGGAGCTGAACGGCTATCCGATCGTGGCCCACGATGTGGCCACCACTCGAGCCGTGCTCGACGGCGCGATGGGCCCCGTTTTCCCGGTCCAGGTCCGGCACGGCTCGCCCTGCCCGGAACAGCTTTTCAAAGCACTGATGGCTGCAGGTCTGCACGCGACCGAGGGCGGTCCGGTCTCGTACTGCCTGCCGTACAGCCGCGCGCCGCTCGGTGAGTCGATCCGGAACTGGGAGCGGTGCACCGAAATGCTTGCCGGGCTGCGCGGCACCGGCGTCGAGCCGCATCTGGAGAGCTTCGGCGGGTGCATGCTGGGTCAGCTCTGCCCACCCAGTCTCCTGATCGCGATGAGCGTGCTGGAATGCATGTTCTTTCGCCAGCACGGCATCCGCAGCGTCTCGTTGAGCTACGCCCAGCAGACGAACCCCGATCAGGATCGGGAAGCGATACTGGCGTTGCAGCGGCTCGCGGATGAGCTGCTGCCGGACGTCGACTCCCACATCGTCGTCTACGCGTACATGGGTGTGTATCCCCGCACGATCCATGGCGCTACCAATCTGCTGGTGGAGGCCGCCCGTCTTGCGGTCCGCACCGGCGCGTCAAGGCTGATCGTGAAAACGACCGCCGAGGCGCACTGGATTCCGACCATCGCGGACAACGTGAGTGCTCTGGAGACAGCCGCCGCTGCTGCGGCTGCTGAACCGCGCATGCCGGCTGACGACGTCGACACCGGAATCTACGCCGAGGCAAGGACACTGATCGACGCGGTGACCAGCCTCAGTGACGATCTCGGTCAGGCGTTGGCGGCCGCGTTCCGGCTGGGATACCTGGACATTCCGTACTGCCTGCATCCGGACAACGCGGGCCGTACCCGGTCCTATATCGACAGTGCCGGACGGTTGAACTGGTCCCGCGTCGGATCGATGCCGATCCGGGCAACGGACCGCGCGACGGGATCGGTGGACCTCACCGCGGCGCAACTGCTCACCTCTTTGTCCTATGTGGAACGTAAGTTCGACGACGCGAGCCTGCCGCAGTGGCTCGCCATGCCGGACGAGCCCGCGGGCCGGGCCCGAGAACTGAAGGAAGCGAAATAGATGGCACAGCTGGCCCCCACACCCGACGTCACCCGCGCGCCGCCGGACAGTCCGCGTGATCACCTCTCCTCGCCGGTGACCAAGTCGGTGCTCACGATCCAGCACAGGATGCTCGACGCGACCCGCGAATTCCTGGCCGGGCGTGGTTTCACCGAGATCCTGCTGCCGGTCATCGGCCCGGTCACCGATCCTGGTGCCCGTGGGGCCAAGCAGGTCGATGTCGACTACTACGGGCACCGCTACAAGCTGATGACCAGCGCGATCCTGTACAAGCAGGCGTCGCTGACGATGTTCGACAAGATCTTCTGCATCGCGCCGAACGTCCGCCTGGAACCGCTTGAGACCGCGTCGACCGACCGGCACCTCGCCGAGTTCCACCAGATCGACGTGGAGGCGGCCGGCGCGTCCCGCGAGGAGATCATGCAGTTGGCCGAAGACCTGGTCGGTCACGTCGTCGGGCGGGTCGTCGCCGAACTGCCCGGCGAACTGGCGGGGATCGGCCGGGACACCGGGATGATCACCAACCTGAACGCGGAGCCGTTCGAGCGCCGGGCCCACGCCGACGCCGTGGCGGACCTGCGAGGTCTCGGCCACGACCAGAGCCCCGACGCGGAGATCGACTGGGTGGGGGAGGCGATGCTGTCGAGCAAGACGAGCCGGCCGTTCTTCATCACCGACTATCCCAAGGGCTCACGCGGTTTCTATGACCGGGAGAGCGTGCAGCGGCCCGGGTACCTGCGCAACTTCGACCTGATCGCGGCGGAGGGGTTCGGCGAACTGTGCAGCGGCAGCGAGCGGGAGAACGACTACGCCACGATCATCTCGCGGATGCGTGAGACAGGGGAGAACCCGGCCAAGTACGGCTGGTACCTGGAGATGGTGCGAGACGGCATTCCGGGCAGCGCCGGCTTCGGCATCGGGCTCGAGCGATTCACCCGCTACGTCGCGGGACTCGACTCCGTGTGGCAGGCCAGCGCCTACCCCAAGGTGCCCGGAATGGTGTCACCCTGAACGCGTTGCGCGCCGAGGGCTTCCCGGAGGCTGCCGTCCGGGAACGGGCCCGATCCGGCGCTGCGGCCGTGTTTCCCGACTCGGACGAGTATGGAAACGCACTGTTCGGTGATGACCTGTCGGTGCCGGCAGACCTGATCGACAGGCTCAGACTGGTGCCGCCGGTCTTCGTGCCCCGGCGGCTGGCCAAACTCGTCGATCTGGCACGGGAACCGGTGTACCAGGATGTCGAACTGGAGACGTCGGTCGGTGGCCTGCGATCCGCACTACCGCTCTATGTCTCTGCGTTCGGCTCGACGGTGGCGGCGAGCGTCGACCACGGCACGGCGGCCAGCCGTCAGGCGGGCAGCCTCGGCATCCCACTGGTCATCGGCGAGAACGTGATGCCGGTCAACGGGTACGGCCGTCTCGACCAGGACGAGGCCGAACGTTCCCTGCTGGCCAGGATCAAGGCGTACACCGCGTGCGCATTGGACGGGTACGGCGGGGTCGTGGTCCAGCAGAGCACCGAGGACGCCGACGCGGAGGTGTGGAACATCGTCTACAGCGACCCGAACGCCCAGCCGCTGCTCGAGTCCGGCCGGCTGGCGTTCGAGTTGAAGGTGGGTCAGGGCGCGAAACCGGGGCTGGGCGGGATGACCCTGGTCGACCGGGGCGCGGCAGCCCGGCTGGCGGACGCGTTCACGCTGGACCCGGTCTTCGGCGCCGAGAGCGGCCGGGTGTTGCGCAGCAGCAGCCCCGGCACGTTCACCGAGGAGATCCTGCGACAGCAGATCCGGTTGATGCGTAACAACTTCCCGCGTGCCAAGGTCTGGGTGAAGTTGCCACCCGCGCGGGACGTGCGCGAAGCTGCACTGGTGGCGTGGGACGCGGGAGCGGACGCGGTGACCGTGGATGGTGCTGAAGGCGGTACCGGCTGGGCGCCGGTGTCGTTCCTGCGTCATGTCGGGTTGCCGTTGGCCGAATGCCTTCGCAGGATCGGTGATCACCCATCGAGCCTGCTGGTGTCCGGCCGGATGTGGGAAGGTACCCGGATCGCCAAGTGTCTCGCGCTCGGTGCGACCGCGGCCGGGCTTGGGCGTTCGGCGTTGATAGCCGTGGACACCGATCCCGAGAACGGGTTGGTCAACCTTGTCGAGTGCCTGTCGCTGGAACTGCGGATGCTGGTCAGCGCGCTTGGCAAGTACCACATCGACGAGCTGGCACCCGACGACGTGTGGTCCTCGCCGTGACGCGGGCCGCCGGGACCAGACAGGGTGGCGGACTCACAGCCGGGCAGGGAACCGCGCTCTACGTCGGCGCGGTTCTCGGTACAGGGATCATCGCGTTGCCTGCTCTCGCCGCCGAGATCGCGGGTCCGGCGTCCCTGCTGGCCTGGCTGGGTCTCGCCATTTTGTCCGCTCCGCTGGCGGCGACATTCGCGGCGCTGGGATCCCGGTATCCGGATGCGGGAGGCGTGGCCACATACGCGCGCCTCGCGTTTGGCGATTCCGCGGCGGCAGTGGTCGGCTGGTGCTTCTATTTCGCCGTTCCGCTTGGCGCCCCGGCCGCTGCCCTGTGGGCGGGTGCGTATGTCGCCGGAGCGTTGGGTGGCGGCGCGACCACGATCGCTGTGGCCTCGTTGGTGATCATGGTCGTTGTCCCGATTGCCAATGCTTTCGGGGCTCGTCTGACTGGCCGGGTACAGCTGTGCCTTGGCTTGCTTCTTGTGGTGTTCCTGGTCGTCGCCATCGCACTCTCGCTCCCGTCGGCCCGGATGGACAACCTGCGGCCGTTCGCACCGCACGGCTGGTTCGCGATCGGTCAAGCCGCCACATTGCTGGTGTGGAGCTTTGTCGGATGGGAGGCGGTCACGTACCTGACAGCCGAATTCCGCAGGCCCGCAAGGGACGTGCCCCGAGCGACCGCCGCTGCCGTCTTTGTTGTTGGCGTGATGTACCTGGCTGTCGCGTTCGCCACGATCACCGTTCTCGGACCTGCTGCCGCTCAAACAGCCACGCCGCTGGGGGATCTGCTGGCAGTGGGGCTCGGCGGGCACGCACGGATACTGGCTGCGGGAACGGCGTTGCTGCTCACATTGGGAGCCATGAACGCCTATTACGCCGGTGCGTCAAAGCTCGGTGCAGCCCTTGGCCGGGACGGTGCACTGCCTGCGTGGCTGGCCTCCGGCAGTGTCGCTGGCGAGACGCCTCGCCGAAGCCTTGCTGTCGTCGGCGTCCTGTCCATGGTCGCGCAGCTGGCTGTGCTGGCGACCGGAGTCGGGCCGAAGCCGTTGGTGCTGCTGGCCACCAGCCTTTTCGCGACCGTGTACGCGATCGGGGTGGCCGCCGCCATTCGCCTGCTGCCTCGGCGCAGCATGGCACGCGCGGCCGCCTTCGTGGCGCTGGCGATCGTCGTGGTTCTCCTGGTGATGTCGGGCGTGTATCTGATCTGGCCGGCGCTCGTGACGGGCGGGGCGCTGCTCTATCTCCGGCGATCGTCGATCAGGTGAGAACGAGTTCGATCACCGGGACCAGGACGTCCGGGCGCCGGGCGGGCAGGTGCAGGACGAGCGATCCGGGCGGCCCGGCGTTGCTCAGGTGGGGGAGGTTGCCCTCTTCGTCGACCACGCTGAACCGGACTTCCGCGCCGTCATGGAGGAACGACGCGTACTGGGCCGAGAGTCCTTGGCAGACAAGGGTTCCTGACTGCCAGCTGAAGACGTGCACGAAGAGTCGTTTGCCTGACCGGGTGAGCCGGCAGTCCGGTGGCGGGACGAGTTCCTGTACTCCGCTCGCGCCGTAGATCGCGTCGGCGTGCACGCTCGTCCATGCGCCGACCGCGGCCAGCAGCTCCTGAGCGCGTGGTTCGAACGCGCCTCGGCCGTCGGGGCCTACATTGAGCAGCAGGTTCCCTCCTTTCGCGACGCAGTCGACGAGGATGCGGACCACTTGACCGGGGTCGAGCCACTCCTGGAAGCCGGGGGCGTATCCCCAGGAGCCGTTGAGAGTGCGGCAGGCCTCCCACGGCACTTGGTTGCCCGCGTGGGGCGAGGCTTCCTCCGCTGTGCCGAAGTCTTCGCTGCCGGGCAGGTCGAGGCGGTCGTTGAGCAGGGTGTGCGGGCTGATTTCGCGGACCATGTCGACCAGGGCTTCCGCGTGCCAGTCCGCGCTGCCCTTGCCTACCGTCACTCGATGGTCGTCGGCGTAGGAGAAATCCAGCCAGAGCACGTCAGGCTGATGTGCCGTCAGCAGTTCCCGGACCTGTCCGTGCAGGTAGGCGACGTAACGATCCATGTCGCGGCCGGTGTTGTCGGGATTATCGGTCCATTGTGGATGCCAGCCGTCGATGGTGAAGCCGGGATGATGCCAGTCGAGCAGGGAATGGTAGAGGCCGACCCGCAGGCCCTCGGCACGGAACTCCGTGACGAACTCGGCGACCAGATCGCGCTGTGCGGGCGTGTTGGTCGCCTTGAAGCCGGTCAGTTCGCTGTCCCACAAGCAGAATCCGTCGTGATGCTTGGTGGTCAGCACCGCGTAACGCATCCCGGCTGCCTTGGCATCGCGTGCCCACTGGCGAGGGTTGAAGCGGTCGGCACGGAAATTGTCGAAGTAGCGTTGGTAGTCGGCTTCGCTGAGACGTTCGCGCTGCTGCACCCACTCGTGCCTGGCGGCCAGCGAGTAGAGGCCCCAGTGCACGAACAGCCCGAACCGGGCGTCGGAGAACCATGCGGTCCGATCCTGTCCGGTCATGACACAGGCTCCTTTTCTAGGCGCGTGAGAGGCGCAGCGTCAGGATCTGGAACGGTCGCAACCGGATCGCCACACCGTCCGGCCCGGCATCCGTGGCGGAGCCCGTCGTCGGGCGTTCGAGCAGATCGACGACTTCCACGGCAGCAAGTGGGAATCCGGTTTGCAGCGTCGCGACTGCTCGGCCGCCGAGCGATTCGTAGAGCCGGACGATGACGTCTCCCGATCGGTCGTCGGCGAGCTTGACGGCCTCGACCACAACCGCGGTATTGTCCACAGTGACCAGTGCGGGTGGTGGTGTCGCTGGCCCAGGAGCTACTCGAAGAGGTAGGTTGAGCGCGTATCCTTCGGCGACGGCATCTACCACGGATGCGTTGGGCAGCAACGAGTACGTGAGCCGGTGCATACCTTGGTCGGCGTGTGGATCTGGGCAATGCGGCGCTCGGACCAGGCTCAGCCTGACCGTGGTTGTTGAGCCGTTTCGGGTGACGTCATGGCCGTAGGTGGAGTCGTTGAGCACGGCCACGCCGTAGCCTGGCTCGGCGACGTGGATCCACCGGTGCGCGTAGATTTCGAACTTGGCCGCGTCCCAGCTGGTGTTGGCGTGCGTCGGCCGCAAGACGTGCCCGAACTGGATCTCGGCGGCGGAGCGGTCGGCGTGCACGTCGATCGGAAAGGCCGCCTTGAGGATCTTCTCCGACTCGTGCCAGTCGATCTCGGTCATGAAGTCGATCCGCCGGCTGCCAGCGTTCAGCCGAATCGTCTGGCTGACACGCGAATCGCCGAACGAACGCTCGATCTTGATCGCACCGAGAAGCGGGCCGCGCTCGACGGGCGTGATCGAGTCGGCCGCCGTCAGGTCCACGTGCCTGCGCCGGTAGTGCTCGTCGATGTCCCAGGCGTCCCATTGGTTCGGCAGATCGGTGTGCAGTTGCAGCAGGTTGGCCCGGCCGCCGTCCGGCAGCGCTTCCCGGCCCGTCGCGTGATCGACCACCGAGGTGATCAGGCCGTTGTCGTCGAGTTCCACGCGGACCAAGCCGTTGTCGAGCGTGCGGTCGGTGACCCGGACTGGATCAGGTAGTACCAGGATTTGGTCGAGCGGAGCCGAGCCCAACGCTGGTACCGCAGCGTACACAGCTGTTTCGCCGGTGCGGATCACCTCGATGCGCGGATGTGGGGCGGAGTTGAAGACCAACGGTTGCGCCGTGCCGCGGCACGCTTCGGCAATGATCTTCTCCAGTGCGGCGGTCACCTCGGCATAGTTCGCCTCGGCTTCCTTGTGCACCCAGGCGATGGAGCTGCCCGGAAGGATGTCGTGGAACTGCTGGAGCAGAACGATCTTCCACAACCGGTCGAGCTCGTCGTAGGGATAGTCGAATCCGGTGTGGACGGATGCGGTCGCGGCCCAGAGTTCGGCTTCGCGCAGCAGATGTTCGCAGCGCCGGTTGCCTGCCTTGGTCCGGGACTGCGTCGTGTACGTGGCGCGGTGCAGCTCCAGGTACAGCTCGCCGGACCAGACCGGAGCGTCCGGGTACTCCGCCTCGGCCGCACGGAAGAACTCGTCGGGCGGCTCGATGACGACCTTCGGAGAGCCTTCCAGATCGCGCAACCGCCGGGCCTTCTCAAGCATCTCCCGGGTTGGGCCGCCCCCGCCGTCGCCGTGTCCGAAGGGGACGAGTGATCTCGTTCCGCGTCCCTTCTCGGCGTAGTTGCGCACGGCATGCGCCAGTTCCTCTGCCGCGAACGTGGCGTTGTATGTGTCCACCGGCGGGAAGTGGGTGAACACGCGGGTGCCGTCGATCCCTTCCCACCAGAACGTGTGGTGTGGCAGCTTGTTCGTCTGGTTCCACGACAGCTTCTGCGTCAGCAGCCACCGCATCCCGGCCAGCCGGGCGAGTTGAGGGAAAGCAGCGGTGTAGCCGAAGGAGTCCGGGAGCCAGACGCCTTGGCAAGTCACGCCGAACTCGTCCTGGAACAACCGCATGCCGTGGATCAGTTGACGTGCCAGCGCCTCACCACCGGGCAGGTTCGCGTCCGACTCGACCCACATTCCGCCGACCGGGACCCATTGTCCCGCTTTGACGGCCGTGACGATGCGCTGGAAGACCGCCGGATAGTGCTGCTTGATCCAAGCGTACTGCTGTGCCTGCGAACACGCGAAAACGAACTCGGGGTACTCGCTGGCCAGCGCTGTGACGTTCAAGAAAGTCCGTGCTGTCTTGCGAATCGTCTCCCGGACCGGCCACAACCAGGCGCTGTCGATATGCGCGTGCCCCACCGCGTGGAGCGTGTGCGCACTCGCATGTGCAGGCCGCGACAGCGCCTCCGTCAGTTCGGCTCGGGCAGCCGTCGCTGTGCCGGAAATGTCATGCACGTCAAGAACATCCAGCGCACGTTCCAAGGTCCGCAGGATCTCGTGCCGTCGTGGATCGGCGAGATCCAGCTCGGTCATCAGTTCGCTGAGTACTTCGATGTCCAGGCCGAGATGCCAGACGTCCTCGTCGAGCACGGCAAGCTCGGCGCGCGCGAACCGATAGAGAGGTGCACGGCCTGCGGTCGCCTTGTCGCCCAACGGTGTCGGCACGAAGCCACCGGCCAGGATGTCCGGATTGGCCGCCGCCTCGAGAAGAAGCGCCACCTGCTCGCCGCCCTGGCAGGGATTCGCCACGGGCACGTACTGATTGCGTGGCGCGATGCCTTTGACCGGCGATCCGGCCATGTCGTAGACCAGTGCCTCGGCCTGGTTGCCCGGCCAGTCCCCGACGAACCCGAGATCGACGACGGCCTCCACCCGCCGGCCCGCCCACTCGGCCGGAACTGTTGCCCGCAGCCGGAACCAGCTGGTCGACCAGGGCGGTCCCCACGGCTGGCCGATCTCGAACGGCTGGTACTCGGCGGCCAGCGCCGTGGCCACGGGGACCGGCTCGTCCGGCACCTGCCAGACCTCGACCTCCAGCGGTATCGACGCGGCGTACTGCGCTGGTCTGATGCGCTGGGTCAGCGCGCGGTGCAGTCGGCCTTCGACCAGCCGTCGATCGTCGTGCACGTCAGCCTCCGTACGGAGTTCATGGCTTCAGGTAGGCCAGTTGCGGGATCTCCCGCAGGTAGCCGGCGAGGATCCGGCGCGCGACGGTGACCGAGTCGACGAGCGGGTGCAGGGCGAGCGCCTTGACAGCAGTGGCGTGGCAGGCGTTGTTCGCGGCGTCGATCACCGTGCGCTCGACCGTCTTGACAGCGCAGACGAGCGCCGCTGCGTGGCCGGGAAGTTGGTTGATCACGACTGGGCGCGGGCCGCCTGAGTCGACCACGCATGGCACCTCGACGACCGCGTCGGTGTCCAGGATGTTCAGCGTTGTCCTGTTGCGGACATTGAGGATCAGGGTCGTCCGCTCGTCGTGTGCGATCGCGCGCATCAGCGCGAGCGCCACCTTCTCGTAACCGCCGGACTCCAGATCGGCGGAGTCGCGACTGCCCATGCCTGCCGCTTCACGGCTGTCGGCCCCATAGGTGGTTTCGCGTTCCATCCGCGCTGATTCCCAAGTGGTCAGGGCGGAATCGGGTTCGCGTAGAGCTGATTCGTAGAAGCGGCGCTGTTGTCCGGCCAGGACGGCGCCACGGCTTTCCCGGGCCGCGGCGATCGTGTCCCTGGTGAAGTAGTAGTAGTGCAGGTACTCGTTCGGGATGGCGCCGAGAGTGCGCAACCAGTCGGCCCCGAAGAGTTTGCCTTCCTCAAAGGATTCGAGGGCCTCTGAGTCGGCGAGCAGCCGTGGCAGGTGATCATGCCCGCCCACGTGCACACCGCGCAGCCAGCCGAGGTGGTTCAGGCCGGCGTAGTCGAACCAGGCTCTGTCCGGGTCCAATCCGAGCACGCGGGCGACTCGGCGGCCCAGACCGACGGGGGAGTCGCAGATACCGATGACGCGGTCGCCGAGATGGTGGGACATCGCCTCGGTGACCAGGCCCGCCGGGTTGGTGAAGTTGATGACCCACGCCTCGGGCGCGAGGTCGGCGACGCGCCGGGCGATCCGCACCGCCTCCGGGACTGTGCGCAGGCCGTAGGCGACCCCACCGGCGCCTACGGTTTCCTGCCCGACAACGCCTTCGCCGAGGGCAACTTGTTCGTCGGCCACCCTGCCCGCGAGCCCACCGACCCGGATCGCCGAGAAAACGAAGTCCGTGCCCGAGATGGCCTCGTCAAGATCGGTCGTGACGGTGATCCGGGGCGGGTCCGGTATCCCATTCGCCTGCTGGACAAGGACATGCCCGATCGCTGTGAGCCGGTCGGAGTCCAGGTCGTGCAGCACCAGATCGGTGACACGGCCTGGCGCGCGATCGGCCAGCAGCGCCTGGTGGACCAGCGGGACACGAAAGCCGCCGCCGCCCAGAACCGTGAGTCTCATACCTCGATCACCTCGACATCCGCCTGGCGTAAGGCCGCACAGGTCACCGGGTCCGCGCCGGCATTGGTGATCACGACGTCGATGTCGCCGGGGTCGCAGACCCTCGCCATTCCGGTGCCGGGGAACTTGCTGGCGTCGGCGAGCAGCACGACCTGGTCGGACGCGGCGATCATGGCACGCTTGAGCGGCACCTCGACCGCGGTGGTGTCCACGATCTGCCCGCCCGCCCGGATGCCGCTGGTGCCCAGGAACAACCGGTCGGCGTGGACCTGGCGCAGGTTGTCCTCGGTCAGGAAGCCGACGAGCGACTGGTAGCTGCGCCGCAGGATGCCGCCCAGCAGCACGATCTGGATGTCGTTGTCGTTCTTCAACTCCTCGTAGACCGCCAGGTTGCTGGTGATCACGGTGAGCGAGCGGCCGTGCAGCTTGCGGGCGAGCCGGAGTGCTGTGGTGCCGATGTCGAGCAGGACGGCCTCACCATCCTTGATCAACCCGGCGCCGTGTTCGGCGATGGCATCCTTCTCGTCGACCCGTACCCGCGCGACCTCGGCGAACGGGTCGTCAGTGTCCGCCGCGGACACTGCCCCGCCGTGCACCCGGCTGAGCCGGCCCTCTTTGTCCAGCTGGACCAGGTCACGGCGGATGGTCGCCTGACTGACGCCGAACTGCTCGGCGAGCGCCCGCACCTCGGCCGGACCGTCGGTGCGAAGCGTGCGCAAGATCAACTCACGGCGTCCTTCTGGGATCATGCGATGACAATAACAGTCAAAAACGCGCATCACCATGTTCATGACTGCGCGACTATTGCCAAATCTCGCGCGAGGGCGCACGCTCTTGCGCAATGTTGCATGCCTCGTCGAGGAGGTCCGTGCATGGCCGCCAGTCAGCAAGCAGCCCCGCGTTCCGCGGTGAGCCCGGCTGCTGCCCCTACTGTCGACGTCTTCCTCTCTGGCCTGCTCTTCATGGACATCGTCTTCACCGGGCTCGGACATCCGCCTACACCCGGAACCGAGGTGTGGACCGGCGGCATGGCCACCAGTCCGGGCGGGATCGCCAACTTCGCGGTCGCGTTGAGCCGGTTCGGGCTACGTACGTCGTTGGCTGCCGCGTTCGGCACGGACATGCACAGTGACTACTGCTGGCACCTGCTCGCCGACGTCGAAGGCGTCGACCTCTCGCGGTCGGCTCGATTCGACGGCTGGCCGTCGCCAGTGACCGTCTCGATGGCCTATGACGGTGACCGAGCGCTTGTGACCCACGGTCAGCCCCCGCCGAGTAGCGCCGACACCCTGATCGGCGAGCCGCCGGCCAGCCGGGCGTCGGTCGTCCACATCGGACCGGAACCCAGCCGGTGGCTGAGCGCGGCCAGTGCGGCAGGCAGCCTGGTCTTCGCCGATGTCGGCTGGGATCCCTCGCAACAGTGGACGCCGGCGCTGCTGGACCAGGTCGCGCTCTGCCATGCGTTCATGCCCAATGAGTACGAGGCCATGAGCTATACCCGTACCGACAGCCCGGGGGCGGCTCTGTCCAAACTCGGCGATCTGGTTCCGTTGGCCGTCATCACGCGAGGCGGTGGCGGTGCGATCGCCGTCGACGGCACAACCGGCGAAACCGCGACGGTCCTCGGACTCGACGTGGAGCCTGTGGACACCACGGGCGCCGGGGACGTGTTCGGTGCGAGCCTGGTCGCCGCCACGCTGGCCGGTTGGCGGCTGGTCGAACGGCTGCGGTTCGCCAATCTCGCCGCGGCCCTTTCGGTGCAACGCATCGGCGGCGCACTGGCGGCCCCGGGGTGGAAAGGCGTGGCGAACTGGTGGCTCACCGCCCGGACAGACCACAGCCTGAGGCGTGACTACGCCTTTCTTGACGACGTGATCCCCGCGGACCACAACCTCTTCTGACCGGTAGGAGGACTGATGGAACTGTCTCGTCGGCGACTCATTCAGTTAGGCACGCTCGGTATCGCGGGCGCGGCTTTCGGCGGCACGGCTGCGTGCTCGACGTCGACCGCGGGCGGATCCGGCGGCGGTGGCAACGCCATGGACATGTGGTACTGGGCGGACGGGCTGAGCAAGAACGTCGTCGACGAGGCGGTCAAGCAGTTCGGCGAGGTGACGCTGAAACCGCAGCAGATCGGCGGGAACTTCAAGGAGAAACTGGTCACCACGATGGCCAGCGGCGACCAGTTCGTCCCGGACATCACCGGGATCAAGGGCGAGGACTTCGCCTCCTTCGCGCCTCAGGCCGACCGGTTCGTCAACCTGCTCGACCTCGGCGCGGGCCCGCTCGCCGGCCAGTACCTGGACTGGAAGTGGCGCAAGGGCATGACCAAGGACGGCAAGCTGATCGGCTTCCCGATCGACATCGGCCCGACCGCGATGTTCTACCGCCGTGACGTCTTCGCCAAGGCCGGGCTGCCGGCCGAACCGGCCCAGGTGGCCGCGCAGATGTCCACCTGGGAGGATTACTTCGCCGCGGGCGTGCAGTTGAAGAAGGCCGTGCCCAACGCGTTCATGGTCTCGGAGGCGTGGTCGGTGTTCAACCTCGTCGTCGGGCAGAGCCAGGCGCGTTACATCGACCAGAGCGAGCGCTTCATCGGTGACCAGGAGCATATTCGCCGCGCCTGGGACCTGACTGTGCGCGCCATCCAGCTCGGCATCGACGGGAAGGTCCAGGCCAACACACCGGACTGGAACGCGGGCCTGGCAGGCGGAACGATCCCCAGCCAGACCGGCCCGGCCTGGGTCGCCGCCGACCTGAAGTCGGCCGCGAAGGACACAACCGGAAAGTGGGGCGTGGCACTGGGGCCGGGCGGGGCGGCCAACGTGGGCGGCTCGTTCCTGGCGGTCACCAAGAAGTGCGCCAAGCCGGACGTCGCGTTCAAGATCATCAGCTGGATCCTCAGCCCGGACAACCAGGCCAAGGGATTCACCGACTCCGCGCTGTTCCCGTCGTCCCCCTCGACGTACACGATGCCCGCACTGACGGCACCCGATCCCTTCTTCGGCGGCCAGGTCACGACCGAGGTGTTCGGTGCGGCCGCCAAGAAGATCCCGGTCCAGTACGAGAGCCCGAACGACCAGGCGGTCTCGGCACCCTACGCGACCGAACTGACCAATGTGGAGGCCAACGGCAAGGACCCCGGCGCGGCCTGGACCGACGCGGTCGACCAGGCCAAGAAGATCGCCCAGCGCCTCGGAGTGAGCTGAGTTGACCAGCGGACGCACGGTCTCCAGACCCAGACGGTTTCGCCCGGTGACCGACGAGCCGGTGCGTTCCACACGTGCCGCCGGCCGTCGTGTGCGGTCGTTCTGGCCGCAGTACCTGGCGATCTCCCCGTTCTACCTGATCTTCGCGGTGTTCGGGCTGTTTCCCGTGCTGTTCTCGCTGTACCTGGCCTTCCACCGGTGGGACGGCCTCGGCGAGATGCAGTACGTGGGTCTGGACCAGTTCCGCTACCTGCTGGACGACGGCACGTTCTGGCTGTCGATGCGGAACACGTTCGTCATCTGGTTCGTCTCCACCATCCCGATGCTGTTCATCGCCCTGGTGATCGCGACGATGCTGCACTCGACCGTGCGGTTCACCGCGTTCTACCGGGTGGCGTACTTCGTCCCGAACATCACGTCGCTGGTCGCGATGACGATCTTCTTCGGCGCGGTGTTCGGCACGAACTTCGGCCTGGTCAACGGGGTCCTGCAGTGGGCCGGCCTGCCGTCGGTGCGCTGGCTGAGCGACCCGCTCGGGATGAAGATCGCGGTCGCCACGGTGATGACCTGGCAGTGGACCGGCTACAACGCGATCATCTACCTCGCCGGGCTGCAGACGATTCCGTCCGAAGTGTACGAGGCGGCCCGCGTCGACGGCGCCGGGCCGGTCCAGATCTTCTTCCGGATCACCGTTCCCATGCTGCGCCCCATCATCCTGTTCACCGTGGTCGTCTCGACCATCACCGGGATGCAGAGCTTCACCGAGCCGCAGGTGCTGTTCGGCACCAACACGACGCTGAACCCGAATACCGGCGGGCCGGGAAACGGGGCGCTGACCATGGTCCTCTACTTCTACCACCAGGCCTTCGACAACCGCGACTTCGGCTACGGGGCCGCGATCGCCTGGATGGTGTTCCTCGTCGTGATGCTGTTCGCCGCCATCAACTGGCGCCTGGTCCAACGGCGGGAGAAGTGAGGGCGATGCGGCTTCGAGGACTTGTGCTGCACCTGGTGCTGCTGCTCGGTGTGCTCGTCTCGATCTTCCCGTTCTACTGGATGATCGTGATGGCGACCAACAACACCAGCGACATCTACCAGTACCCGCCGAAAGTGACCATCGGCGGTGAACTGTGGACCAACCTCGGTCACGTCTTCGAGCGGATCAACTTCTTCGCCGCGATGGGAAACACGATCCTGGTCGCGAGTTGCGTGACCCTGCTGGTGCTTTTCCTGGACTCGTTGGCCGCCTTCACCTTCGCGAAGTTCACCTTCCCAGGTAAGCGAGTCCTGTTCGCCATCCTGATCGGCATCTTCACCCTGCCGGCCCAGCTCTCCCTGATCCCGCAATTCGTGATCATGGTGAAAATAGGCTGGGCAGGCCAGTTGCAGGCGCTGATCATTCCCGCGGCCGCCAACGCCTTCGGCATATTCTGGATGCGCCAGTACATCGCCGGCGCCGTGCCGAACGAACTGCTCGACGCGGCCCGCCTCGACGGCTGCAGCTTCTTGCGCCAGTACTGGCACATCGCCCTCCCTGCGATCCGCCCCGGCCTTGCTTTCCTCGGCATCTACACATTCATCACAGCCTGGAACGACTATGTCTGGCCCCTGATCGTGCTCGTCAGCCCCGACCGGCTGACGCTTCAGGTAGCCCTGTCCCAGCTGAACAGGTCCTACGGCCAGGATTACAGCATGGTCATGGCAGGAGCCCTGCTCGCCGTACTCCCCTTGGTGGTCCTGTTCATCTTGTTCGCCCGCAACTTCATCGCCGACGCCGTCAAGGGCGCTCTACGAGGCTGACATCCGTTGCTGTTCAAGCAATGGCAGTGTCAGGCGGAAACAGGCGCCTTCACCGAGTGCGGTCTCCAGTTCGATGTCGCCGCCGTGGACCTGGGCGAGGGAGCGGGCGATGGCGAGGCCGAGTCCTGCGTTCGCGCCGCCTGCGCGGCTGCGGGAGCGGTCGGTGCGGTAGAAGCGGTCGAAGACGCGGGCGGCTTGCTCGGGTGTCATTCCTGGGCCTTGGTCGGCGATTTCGAGGATGGCGCGGCCGTTGACTGTGCCGACGCCGATGCGGACGTGGGTGCCCGGCGGGGTGTGGGCGACGGCGTTGCCAACGAGGTTGGTGATGACCTGGCGCAGTCTGGCCTCGTCGGCGTGGACGGGGGCTGGGGCGGGCGGGCCGTTGCCGTCTGGGCCGGTGAGGTCGACCGGGCGGGACGGGTCGAGGGCGCGCAGGTCGTGGCGGGCGTCGTTGGCGAGGGTACGCAGATCCATGGGGGCCTGGTCGAGTTGTCCGTCCGGGCCTTCGTCGAGCTGGGCGAGTAGCAGCAGGTCCTCGGTGAGGGCGGTCAGGCGCGTGGCTTCCTGGTTGATGCGGTGCATTGTTTCGTCGACGTCGGAGGGCTCGGGCAGCGCGCCCATCCGGTAGAGCTCGGTCGAGCCCTTGATGCCGAAGAGCGGGGTACGCAGTTCGTGGCTGACGTCCGAGACGAAGGTACGCATCCGTGCCTCGGCGGCGGCCCGGTCGGCGAAGGCTTGTTCGAGCTGGCCGAGCATGGTGTTGAGGGACGCCGAAAGGTGGCCGATCTCGGTGCTGGGCGCGGCGATGCCGGGGACCCGTTGGGTGAGGTCGCCGCCGGCGATCGCGGCGGCCGTGTGCTCGATCCGGCGCAGTGGCCGCAGGCCTCGGCCGAGAGCGAACCAGCCGGCCGCGGTCAGCAGGACGAGCAGCGCCGCGCCGCTGATCACGCTGCTTGTCCGCAGCTGCGCGATAGTGGCGTCAGCCTGGGTGAGTGGCGCGGCCGCGATCAAGGTTCCTCCGGCGGTCGGCCGGGCGACGGCCCGCCAGCGTCCGGAGCCGTCCGCGGCAGGCAGGTCGACAGCCGTCGCGTTGGTGGGGACCGCGCGCAACTCGTCGCGTGCCGGGAAGCTCGCACTGTCCAAACGGGACGATTGGACATCACCGGCGAACGCGCCGTTCACGCCGAGGTACACCAGATAGGGGGTACCGATCAGATCGAGCGCCGGGTCGAGGAGTTCGGGACGGGAGGCGGGATTCACGACGTCAGGTGGCCCGTTGGCCGACACCCGGGCGATGATTTCGCTGAACGAGAGCAGCTGGCCGTCGATCCTGTCGAGCTGGTAACGCTCCAGGTGGTCGGAGACGAGCGCGCTGATGAGGCTCAAACCGATCAACAGCAGGCCCGCGGTCAGTACCAACAGCCTGGCCCGCAAGGAAAACCGCTTCACGACCGGGGCTCCCGCATCACGTAACCCACACCGTGCACGGTGTGGATGAGCTTGGGCTCCGAGGTGTCGACCTTGCGCCGCAGATAGGAGATGTACGTGTCCACGATGCTGGCGTCACCGCCGAAGTCGTAGTGCCATACCTGATCGAGGATCTGGGCCTTGGACACCACCCGCCCGGCGTTCTCCATCAGGTAGCGCAACAGCCGGAATTCGGTGGCGGAGACGCGGACGGGTTGCCCCGCCCGCGTCACCTGGTGTCCCTCCGCGTCGAGCACAAGTGCGCCGACGGTCACCAAATCGACCTGGAAACCCTTGGTACGACGAAGGATCGCGCGAATCCGGGCGATCAGCTCCTCGAGGTCGAAGGGCTTTGTCACGTAGTCGTCGGCGCCCAGGGACAGGCCGGTGACCTTGTCGGCCTGACGATCCCGTGCGGTGAGGAACAGGACGGGAATCGGTCCGTTGCGGCCTTCCGGGCGTTGCTCACGCAGCAACCGGACCACCTCGAAGCCGTCCATGTCCGGCAGCATGACGTCGAGCAGCACCAGATCAGGCGGCTGCTGCTTGGCCGCGGCGACTGCCTCGCAACCGGTCTCCGCGGAGGTCACGCGGAACCCGGCGAACCGCAGCGCCGCGGAGAGCAACTCACGAACGGTGGCCTCGTCGTCCACCACCAGCAGTCTCATCGCCTGATCTTGTCCTTCCACGCCGTCACGATACGGAGCCTCTTACACGTCGCGGCGCCGGAAGACGGCAAACGCGACAGCCACCACAGCGGCGACCCCGAGGCACATCCCGCCCAAGTTCAGCCATGGGTGCGCAAAGGCGGGGTCCGGGACCGTGGTGAGGACCGACGCCGCGCCCTGAGTCGGCCAGAAGTACAGCAGTCCCTGCAGCCATGACGGGAGGATGCTTCCCAAGGCGGGGACCAGGAAGACGATGCCCACCAAGGTGGTGAGCGCTCCGGCCGTGGCCCGCATGATCGTGCCGAGCCCGGCGGCGAGCAGTGCGATCGCCGAAAGGTAGACGCCGCCACCCACCACGGCCGAGAACACGCCCGGATCGCCGAGACTCGCGTTCGGCACGTCCTGTGCGGCCAGCATCGCCTGGCCAAGGAAGAACGACCCGAACATCAGCGCCTGACCAGCCACCACGGCAACCGCGGTGGCCAGCACCATCTTTGCGGCCAGCAGCCGGTGCCGGCGAGGTGTGGCGCCCAGCGTCGCCAGCATCGAGCCGGTCGCGTACTCGGAGGTGACCACAAGAATACCGAGCACACCGATGATCAACTGGGCGACGATGTACGTCGTCAGGCTCAGGTTGGTCGGATCCCACGCCTGTTGTTCCGTGGCCGTCGCGGTCCGGTACTCCTGCTCTTTCGCGCTCATGGACAGGCCCGTGATGCCGAGCCCGACCACGAACAGGCAGGCCACGGTGTACCAGGTGGAGCGCAGGCTGCGGAGCTTGATCCATTCGGCCCGCAGTGTGCGAGTGGCTGTCCTCATGCTGCCGCCCCCTGGTACTCGACGCTGTCCTTGGTCAGTTCCATGAAGGCGTCCTCCAGTGAGGCCTGCTGTGGCGTGAGTTCGCTGAGTGCGATGCCGTGATAGGCGGCGAGCTTGCCGATCTCGTGGCTCGTCATGCCGGAGACGACAAGTGAGGACTCAAGCCCTTCGCGCACAGTGGCTCCGGCGGCGGTCAACCGAAGCGCGAAATCGCTCCGCTCGGACGTGCGGACGAGGACCGTGCCCTCGCCGTTGGCACGTAGGAACTCGCTTACGCTGGTGTCGGCGATGAGCCGCCCACGGCCGATGACGACCAGGTGGTCGGCGGTCTGCGCCATCTCGCCCATGAGGTGGCTCGAGACCAGCACCGCCCGGCCTTCGTGGGCCAGGGAGCGCATGAAGTCCCGGATCCAGCGGATGCCTTCGGGGTCGAGCCCGTTCACCGGCTCGTCGAAGATCAGCACCCGCGGGTCGCCGAGCAGCGTCGCCGCGATGCCGAGCCGCTGCCGCATGCCCAGCGAGAATCCTCCGGCCCGCTTGCCGGCCACGCCCTCAAGCCCGGTCAGCGCAAGTACCTCGTCGACCCGGCGCCTTGGCAGGCCGTTACTTACCGCGAGCGCGAGCAGATGGTCGTACGCCCTGCGGCTTCCGTGGACGGCGCCCGCGTCGAGCAGCGCACCTACCTCGGTCAGGGGGACGGGAAGGTCGCGGTAGTGGCGGCCGCCGATGGTGGCGGACCCCTGGGTCGGCGCTGCCAGCCCCATGATCATCTTCATGGTGGTGGACTTGCCCGCGCCGTTGGGGCCGAGGAACCCCGTCACCTGTCCCGGACTGACGGTGAACGACAAGTCGTCCACCACGGTGTCGGGTCCGTACCGCTTGGTCAGCCCTTGCACTTCGATCGCTGTCATGGATCCGATGCTGGCGGCCGGGTTGGCCGGTTTCTGGGAGCTTCTGGGAGAACTCTGAGAATCCAGCGGCTCAGGCGGCCGTTGGGCGGTGGGCTCACAGGAAACCCGCAGTTGTTCGACGGAGAATCAGTCACTAATGTGCGCTGGACTGCGTAAATTGTCGACACTGAGGGGTGCGCGAATGTTAGATAACTGCGGTGCCGTCCTGGCCCGCCTTGCCTCCGCCACGCTCGTCGCCGGGTTACTTCTCGTGCCCACGACAGCGACCGCTGCGGCCGGGCCGACGACTCTGCCTGCCGGCCAGTACACGCTCAGTGCGAACTACCACCAGTTCGACACGGTCAACGCGGCGCTCGTCTCCAAGCTGGGAACTGCGGCCGTCCACACCGTGATGGAAAACGCCAACCACGACCGGGTCGGCCTGCCGTCGTCGTTCTCCATCAACGGCCTGGAGACCGGCTTCCGGTTCGACAGCGGGGACAACTCCGACTGCAAGAACTACCCGCAGGGCATCACCACCAGTCGGGACGCCGTAGGTACCGCCAACAGTGGCAACTACGACGGACACCAGCTCGTCGTGGTCAGCTGGTACACCAACGACGCCTGCGACGGCGACGGGGAACGCAGCCGGATCACCCTCGTCGACTGGGACGCCACGTACCCGAACAAGTACCGCAAGGTCCTGCTCGTCGAACCGACCGGGACGGCCGCCGCGCCCAACTTCAAGGACATTCCGATTCACGCCGGGGGAGTGTCCTGGTACGGCGACTACCTCTATGTCGCCGACACCGGCCGGGGCATGCGGGTCTTCGACATGCGCAAGATCCTCAAGACCAATACCGGCGGCACCGCCGACCAGATCGGCCGTCAGTCGGACACCGTCTACTACGCGCACAACTACGCGTACGTCCTGCCGCAGATCGGCACGATCACTTCGAACACGACATCGGGCACCAGCCTGAGGTGGTCGTCGATCTCGCTCGACCGGGTCAGCGCGTCGATCGTGATGACCGAGTACACCTGCCAGTCCGGTTGCACCGCCTATCCGAACCGTGCGCCGCGTGCGATCCGCTACCCGTTCGCCGCCGGCACAACGACATTCGCCGCGACGACGACCGCCAGCCAGGCGCTACAGCTGCCCTGGTACAAACTCAACGGGCTGGCATCGCACAACAACCGCTGGTGGTTCGCGTCCTCCGGCCAGAAACAGCTCTACTACTGGACTCCGGCCGCGGGTTCCACAACATACCCGTGGGTGAGCGGCGCCGAGAGCATTTCCTACTGGGAGGACACGACAAACCCCGATCTACTGTGGACACTGCAGGAAGGTGTGGGCAACCGTAACGTGTTCGCCGTCCAGCAGTCCGCCTATGACGGCTGACCAGGCAGAGGATCCTGGCCGAGGAACCGTTGCCCGTTGGCCGCGGCGGTCCGGACCATGGTGAAGCCGTGGTCTGTCATGTCCGATTCGTAGTCACGGATGGCGTCAACCAGGTTGTGTGCACCGGTCTTGACGGCGGTGAGCGCGCTGGTGAGGCGGTCGGCGTCGCGTAGGGCGGTGCAGGCTCCGGCTCCGGCGGCGGGGCTCATCGCGTGGATAGCGTCGCCGACGAGGGTGATCGGTGTTGCCGGCCAAGGGGAGATGGGCACGCTGGTGCGTAGCGGGAACGCGAACATCGTCGCTGGATCGCAGTGGGCGACGATCTCGCGCACCCGCGCGTGCCAGCCCCGCACGCCCTCACTCATGATCTCGTGCAGGTCGGGGCCGCTCATTGTGCTCAGGTTGTCGCCGAACCATTCGCGGCGTGCGCCGAAGGAGCATGTCATGTAGTCCGACGTTGGCGGCAAACGAGTTCCGGGCGCCAACCGGGCCGCGGCGTCCTGGGGTGGCTCGGGAAACTCGACCGGAGCGATGCCCAGAAAGGTGCGCTCACGACCGGCGACCGCCGTGAAGATACCGAACATGGTGTCGTCGAACAGCGCACGGGTGTGCTGGGTGAGCGGGATTGTTCCGTAAATCTGCCGCACGCCGGTGTCCACGACTCGGGCGTGCGGCAGATATTGCTTGCGCACCACAGAGTTCACGCCGTCGGCCGCCACCAGGACGTCGCCGCCGGTTTGGCTGCCGTCGGCGAAATGCGCGGTGACGCGCCCGTCGGAGCCGGTCTCGTAGCCGCGGAACTGTTTGCCGAAAACTACGGCATCCTCAATGCCTGACAACAGGATCTGCCGCAGTACCAACCGGTCGACCGCGAAGTCCGTGGTCTGGCCGGAGTGCTGGGACATGACTTGGTTGAGCTGCTCGTCCAGCAGGACGAACCGGGGATCAGGCATGCCTGCGGTGGCCAGGAACAACTTCCCCAAGTGCGACGGCAGCAGCCGCAATAGACAGTCATGGGCCTCGGAATCGAGATGCAGCCGGTAACCCTGCCGTCGAGACGTCAGCGCTGCATCCCGTTCGTAGACAGCGACTTCGACACCTGCCTGGCGCAATCCCTGAGCGAGCGCGAGCCCGCCCAGGCCGGCACCGATCACGACCACACGAAAATCCGGCACGACAGGTCCCTTCACGCGGCTTCGACGGAAGGGACGCACAGGTCGCACCCATTCGAGTGTGGTGTGAAGCGCTCTGCGCTGCCCGGACTAACCCATACCGGACTGTGTCTTCGCGCGTCCTCAAGATCACCATACCGACGAGTGCCGCGGCTGTCACGGACAACGAGGCAAAGACGTGCCAAGTGCCGGCTACTCAAAGTCGCGCTCCCGCCCCTTTCGCTACGGTGCGAAATCGTGAAGGAAAGCATGCGTTCTGTTCCCCCAGTCGTTCTTGTACACGGTTCCTGGCACGGCAGCTGGTGCTGGAGTCCTGTCACCGAGCACCTGGCCGGCCTCGGTGTGCCGGCGGTGGCGGTGGATATGGACGGGCACGGGCTGAAAGGTCCCTCGCCGCGGTCCCGTTGGAGTCGTCCGTTCGACCCGGCTGTGTTCGTCGCCGAGCCCTCGCCGGTTGCTGCTGTCACCACATCCTCTGCGGCGGCAACGCTCATTGATCAGTTGCGCCGCATCGGCAATGGACGGCCGTGTGTGCTTGTGGCGCACAGCATGGGTGGTGCGGTGGCCACCATGGTTGCTGAGAAGGCACCCGAGCTTGTCAGTGAACTGGTCTACCTGTCTGCGTTCGCTCCGGTCAGTGGCAAGCCCGTGGCCTACTACTTCGGGCTGCCGGAAAACGCCGGACAGCCGGTGTCCGCACTGCTTGTCGGCGATCCCGCCGTAAGTGGGGCGCTGCGGCTGGACACGGGTGATGCCGATCGGCATCGCGCCATCCGCGACGTGTTCTACAACGACGTCGACGACGCCACTGCGGCCGCAGCGATATCACTGCTCACTCCGGACGGGCCTGTCGGCATTCCGGGGGAGACGTTCACTGTGACCGCCGAGCGGTATGGGGCGGTCCCGCACACGTACTTGGTCTGCCTGCAGGACAAGGCATTCCCGGTCGCTCTGCAACGCCGCTTCATCACGGAGATCGACGCTGTGTCGGCGAAACCGACCACTGTGCTGGAACTCGACACATCGCACTCGCCGTTCCTGTCCCAGCCGGCCGAGCTGGCCCGGGTCATCGCATCGGTGCACCGCGACCGCTAGCTACCCAATGTGTCGTTGCGGTTCCAGTCCGTAGCGTATAGCCTGATGGGCAATTCTGGGAGCGCTCCCAGAATTGCCCATCATCCGATCAGCCGAAGAACGGAGGCCTCCTCATGCGTATGCGCACCACCTCCGAGTCTCTTGTCAGGCGGCGCGGTATCGTGGTGGCGGTCGTCGCCGCGATAGTGTGTCTGTTCGTCTGGACTCCCACGGCTTCGGCCCACGGCACGATCGTCAGTCCCGCCACCCGCGCCTATCAATGCTGGCAGACCTGGGGCAAGGACCATATGAACCCAGCCATGCAGCAGCAGGATCCCATGTGCTGGCAGGCCTTCCAGGCCAACGCCGACACCATGTGGAACTGGATGAGCGCGCTGCGGGACGGTCTCCGCGGGAACTTCCAGGGATCGACCCCGGACGGACAGCTGTGCAGCAACGGCCTCGCGCGCAACAACTCCCTGAACACCGTCGGACAGTGGAAGACCACCACCATCGGCGGCAACTTCTCGATGCACCTGTACGACCAGGCCAGTCACGGTGCCGACTTCCTACGGGTCTACGTCAGCAAGAACGGGTTCAACCCGGCCACCCAGCGCCTCGGCTGGGGGAACCTCGATTTCATTCTGCAGACCGGCAAATACCCGCCGGCCAAGGACATCACGTTCAATGTCCAGACCTCCGGCTACCGAGGGCAGCACGTCATCTTCACGATCTGGCAGGCTTCGCACCTCGACCAGACGTACATGTGGTGCAGTGACGTGAACTTCGGTTAAGAGGCTCCTGCAGAACGGACCGGCGCGGCGACGCGCCGGTCCGTCGCGGTGTCCGGAGTAACGACCGGATGTCTTGGTACGACGCCAGAACCATGACCTCACCTTGGAAGCGACGGCTGGCGGCTGCCTCGATCGCGGCGGCCGGGATGAGCTTGGCAATCACCGGAACGGCCCACGCGGCCACAAACTACCAATGCGTGTTCGTCACCCCGGTGGGCGGCGCACCGACTTTCGTCGCCCGCGGTTTCGACTGCTCCGGGCCCGACGGGACATATACAAGTGTGCTGATGTTCGACAGCACGCTGATCATCCGCTGTTCCTCGGCCACCACCTCCCGCAACGCGGCGAACAAACTCCTTGTCAGCGGGACGAACTGCCGCAGTATCTGATTCGAGCCGGGCCGGTTGGTATCACCGGAAAGGGGTAATCCTGCCCTGTCTCGGCGCTGTCGCTTGTTACCGTCGGAAGTTATGCGTCAACACGAGCCCACTCGGTCGCAACCGGTGTCCGGCTCGCCCGCCCGGCGCGAGGACGGGCCGGGCGGGCCGGTCTCGCTGGTTGCGCTGCAGGCGGCCGGAAACCAGGCGGTACAACGGTTGTTCGACGGCGTGGCCGTACAGCGCAGCCCGCTCAGTGAGCGGGTCGCCGCGACCGGCGCGGACAAGGGCAGGGCCTTCGACATCCTCCGGGAGGTGGGGCCGGTCACCGATCCCGATCTCGATGGCTGGATCAATGCCCACTTCCCGGCCGGCACGGACGATCGCTGGCTGGCCGAGCGGTTGGTGCGGTACGGCGCCGAGCCTCGTTGGCCGTACGACGAGATCGTCGAACGCCAACGCCGTGCGCAGACCAACCACTGGGCACCGGAACCGGGCAACATCGCGGCCAGCTTCGACGCCGGGCCGGGCCGTGTGCCCGTCACCGCCTACTACTTCCCTGGACGCACCGACCGCCGCGCGATGGTCATCGGTGGCGTGCACGGCACCGAGGCAGCCGGTGTCGAGGTGGCCAACATGTTGCTGGAACGTCTGCGCCGGCCCGGTGCCCCGATGCCGCTGCTTTCCGTGATCGTCGTTCCGGTGCTGTTCCCGGAGAATCTGGCCGCGCACCAGCGCAAGACTCCTGGGCACGTGGATCCCAACCGGCAGATGCCCGCGCTGGGAGCTTCGCCCGGTGCTGTCGACTCGGAGGGGCGTCCGGTGGAAGCCGGCAACCGCATCCTGCTCGACCTCATCGAGCGCTTCCGTCCCGAGCGGATCGCGAGCTGTCACGGTCACGGCGCGACCGGGCCGCACCAGCGGGACACCCCGCCGAGCAGCGCCGGTGAGCCGAGCATCACCTCAGACCCGCGGCCGGGGCACGAGACCGAGGACGACAAGCTGGCACTGGACATGGCGCGACGGGCATCGTCGGTGCCGGGCGGTGCGAGGGTGCCGGGCAATCGCCTGGGTGAACGGACGGAGACCGCGCGGTACCCGACGTCCTCCGCACCGCACGACCCCGGCGTGTCCTTCGGCGCGTACGGTTCGCACGCCGCCGGCGCCCGTCCGGCGATGAACGTGATCACGATCGAGACGTTCGGCAACGCGACGAGCGCCGAGGCCCGGGATCCGGCCGCGCGCCGGGTGGAGTTGCAGTCGCTGGCCACCGTGCTCGACGAGATCTTCCTCAACCAGTGACGAACCTTGACAGCCGGGCTGGATCGACATCGGCCACGGCTGTCCTTGCGTCCAGCTTCCAGCCTTTCTCGTATGCCGTGGCGAAGTTTTCCTTGCCCAGCAAGGCTTGTCCTCGCCGGGTGAGCTCTTGGACCTGTCGGTCGGTGCGGTCGTGAGTGCCGCGTAGCCGGGAGGCGGCGCCGAGCAGGACGGCGGCCTCGCGATGCCGGCCGTACGCCTCGGCGAGCGCGGCCGTGCTCACCGCTACCTGTGACAGGATCGGCAGGTCCCGGGTTTTCAGCGCCGTTGCGTACGCCTTTTCCAGAGCCTTCTCCGCGCCGATCAGGTCATCCGTCTTCAGGCAGAGCGACGCTTGTACGCCGCTGGCCAGCGTTCGCGCATGGTCGCCAGGGAATGTGGTGTCTCCGTGCAGAGCCCGTTCGGCGTTGTTGATCAGTTCCCGCGCGCGGTCCAAGTCGCCGAGGCGGACCCGCAGGACGGCATCCCATGTGTCCACCAGGGCCAGCATCCCTGGCGAGTTCGCGCGCAGCGCCCGTTCACGTGCCGAGCCGATCGTCGCGATCGTCTGGTCGGTGTCGCCGCGCCGCAGGTACAGGTCGATCCAGCGCAGGTCGCCGAAGACTTCGTCGGTGAGGCTGAGCGAGCCGAACTCGTCAGCCAGCGATCGGGCCTCGCGCAGGTCGGCCAGGGCACCGTCGAGGTCGTCGTCGTACTGCCGCAGCTGGGCGCGCATCGGCAGGATCGTGGCCTGGCCCCAGTGGTCGCCGGTCTGCCGGAAGCAAGCCAGGGCCGCGTCCATGTCGGTGCGCATCCTGTCGAGTTCGCCCGCGTTCTCGGCGAACTGGGCCCGGAACATGCGGGCCAGCCCGGACAGCCAGACGTCGTCGCTGTCGGCCAGGCGCTCGATGATCGCAAGCGCGGCCTTTTCCTGCTGTAGGAACGCGAGCGCGCTCGCGACAAGCACGCCGTGCGGATCTGGCAGCCTCGGGTACGCGAGCAGCCGGGCGGCCAGCTCACGTATCTCGGCCTGATCGTGCGTGGCGGGGGTGTCGGCCCGATTGAGGAGGTAGATCGCTTGCGCGCAGTCACGGTCGGGCGTTGGTTCGCCGCCGGGTACCGCCAATGCCTCACCTAGCCAGTAGGACGCGTCGGACTGTCGGCCGACCATGTGCCAGTACCAGGTCAGGTTCAGTGCGAGGGGGACCGCGTCGCCGGTCTCGCATCGTCGACGCAGGGCGGCCAGCGCGTTGTCGTACTCGGCGCGGATGACCCGTATGGCCGTCAGCTGGCCGGGCCCGCGCAACTGTGGGTCGTACCGTGCCATCAGCTCGGCGATGTAGCCGGAGGCCAGGTCGCGGACGGCGCCGAGGTCGCCTGTCTCATCCAGGCGGTCAGTGCCGTACTCGCGCAGCGTCTCCAGCATGCGGTAGCGGCCCGGGGCGGGCGCGAGTTGTAGCAACGACCGGTCGACCAGGTTTCCTAGCAGCTCGGGGATCTCGGTGGCGAGCACTGCGGTGCCTGCACAGACCGCGGCGGCCGAGGCCGACGTGACGCCGCCAGGCAAGATCGAGACGCGTTCGGCGACCGTACGCTCGTGCTCGCTCAGCAGGTCCCAGCTCCACGCGATGACTGCGCGCAGCGTGCGATGCCGGGGGAGCGCGGTGCGGCTGCCTGTGGTGAGCAGCCGGAACCGGTCGGAGAGCCCGTCGGCGAGCTCGGGCAATGACAGCGTCCGTAGCCGGGCGGCGGCCAGTTCGAGGGCCAGCGGCATCCCGTCCAGGCTCTGGACCACCCTCCGGACATCACGAAGCGTTGTCTCGTCGACCTTGAAACCCGGGCGCACGGCTGCTGCTCGTTCGGTGAAGAGGCGCACCGACGCCGCCTGCTGGGCCTGCTCGATGCCGTCGTCTGGGCCTGGCAGCGCGAGTGGGCCGAGCGGCACCAACGCTTCGCCGTCGACCGCGAGGGGTTCGCGGCTGGTGGCGAGCACGCGCAGCCTCGGGCAGCGGGACAGCAGTGCCGCGATCAGATGGGCCACAGCGTCGATCAGGTGCTCGCAGTTGTCTACGAGCAGCAGGCTTTCCTGGCCACCAAGCTGGTCGGCGAGCAGGTCGAGTTCGTCGCCGTCGACTGCCATCCGGGCCTGGAACATCGCGCTGCCGCGTCGCCCGATCCCGGCAAGCATTGCCGTACCCACCTTGGCGGGCTCGGTGATCGAGGCGAGGTCGATCAGCCAGGCGCCGTCGGGGTACCGGTGCCGGCGGGCGGCTTCGATGGCGAGCCTGGTCTTGCCTGCGCCGCCGGGACCGAGCACGGTGACCAGGCGCCCGGCGGCGAGCAGCGTCTCGATCCGGGCGAGGTCGTCGTCGCGCCCGATGAAGCTGGTCAGCGGTGCGGGCAGGTTACTGGACCTGGTCTTCGGGGCGGGTCGCTCGGCGCGCAGCAGGCTCAGGTGACGCTCGCGCAGGGCATCGCCCGGGTCGGTGCCGAGGACATCGGCCAGGGTTTCGCGTACCCGCTCGTACAGGGCGAGGCCTTCGGCTTGACGACCTTGGGCGGCGAGTGCGTCCATGAGCAGCGCGGCGGTGCGTTCGTGGATGGGGTGGTCGGCGAGCAGAGCGGTCAGTCGAGCGGCGGCCACGTCGGCACGGCCCAAGGACAGTTCGGCGTCAGCGAGGTCGGCGACGACCTCGACCGAGGCGTGGGCCAGACGGGTCGCCGCGGCGGGCGCTACTGCCGCGACGACCGCGGGCTCGACGCCGGGACGGTCTCCCCATAGCGTCACGGCCTCGCCGAGCAGCGCCGCAGCATTCGGGTCGCTGGAGCGCAGGCGTTCACGGCCGGAGGCGGCGAGTTGTTCGAACCGCAGCGCGTCCACGTCGGCAGCGACAATGTCCAGTCGGTAGCCGCCCGCGACCTGCGCGACTTCACTGGCCGAGCCAAGTGCCCGGCGCAGCCGCGAGACGAGGGCCTGCAGGGCGTGGGCGGGGTCGGCTGGCGGGTCCTCGGCCCAGATCGCGTCGATGAGGACGCTCTGCTCGACTGCGCGCCCGCCCGCGAGCGCCAGCCGTACGACCAGACCCTGCAACCGCGCGCCCGGAACGGGCAGAGCGGTTTCACCGCGAGACAGCTGGAATGCGCCCAGCAGCGTGACGCACAGCCGCGCACCCCCGTTCATTCCCCGATCCTGTCAGCGTTGTGTGCGCCCCGTGTGAGCGGCCCACATCAGCCTTTGATCATGCATGACGTAGTGATCGTGGGCGCTGGCCCCGTTGGTCTTTTCCTAGCCTGCGAGCTTGGCCTCGCGGACTGCTCTGTCCTGGTGCTTGAGCGGGAGCCCGAGCCCCACTCCCAGTGGCGGGCGGCCCCGCTCGGGATGCGGGGCATGTCTGGCGCGTCTGTCGAGGCGTTCTACCGCCGCAGGATGCTGGACTCGCTGCTGACGGCGTCGGGCAACCCGTCGCCCTCCCGTGGCGTTGGCCATTTCGCGGGCATGATGCTCGACCCGTCCAAGGTCAACGGCGCCGGCCCGGCGATGCAGGGCGTGATGACGAACCTCGAAGCGGCCGAGACCGTGCTGTCCGAGCGAGCAGCCAAACTCGACGTGGAGATCAGGCGCGGCGTCACGATTTCCGCTCTCACCCAAGACGATGAGCGCGTGGTCGTGCAGGCCGGCGAGCACGAATACGCGGCCCGCTGGGTCGTCGGCTGCGACGGCGGACGCAGCGCGGTACGCGGGCTCGCGGGCTTCGACTTCGTCGGCACCGAGCCGCAGTTCACCGGCTACGTCCTGCTCGCCACCATCCCCGATCCCGGGAAGCTGAGCCCAGGGTTCAACCTGACGCCGGCGGGCATGTACATCCAGATGCCCACCGAGGGGCACATCGGCATGATGGACTTCGACGGCGGCGCGTTCGATCGTTCGCAGCAGCCGACTCGTGATCATCTCCAGGCGGTTCTGCGTCGCGTGTCCGGCACCGACGTGACGCTGAGCGACGTCCATCTCGCCTCGAGTTTCACCGATCGGGCGATGCAGACCACGACCTACCGGCAGGGACGTGTCCTGCTTGCGGGCGACGCCGCGCACATCCACTCACCCCTTGGCGGGCAGGGACTCAACACCGGCTTCGGCGACGCTATGAACCTGGGTTGGAAGCTCGCGGCAACCGTGCACGGGCACGCGCCGGATGGGCTTCTCGACACCTACACCCGCGAGCGCCATCCGATCGGCGCCTGGGTTCTTGACTGGACGCGCGCCCAGGCGGCGGTCATGAGGCCGGACCCGCATGCCCACGCGCTCCAAACAGTGATGCGCGATCTGCTCGGGACCCGTGACGGCACGACCTACGTGTCCGAGCAGGTGTCGGGATCGGCGATCCGCTACGACCTCGGCAGCGAGCAGCCTCTGGTCGGCCGCAACGTCCCGGACCTCGCTCTGCAGGACGGCACTCGCCTTGGCGAACAGATGCACGACGGACGAGGCGTCGTGCTCGATTTCAGCGCCGACCGCCACCTGCGCGATTCAGCGACGGGCTGGGAGGGCCGGATTCGGTATGTGGCCGGGCCGGCGGAAAACGACCTCGGATTCGGTGCCGTGCTTGTCCGGCCGGATGGCGTGGTCGCCTGGGCGGGTGATCCCGCCTCTGATCGTGCGGCGTTCGAGCAGGTCACCGCCCATTGGTTCGGCAGTCCAGCGATCTGAAACAGCCTGGTCGCGGGACCGAATGGCCCCCGCCGATCATCTGTTGGACCCCCGCCGATCGGCGGGGGTCTGATAGACGTTGTATGGATTGCGCGGGCCAAAGGGCGTCCAAGACCCTTGTCGGCATGATCGCTGACCGCCCAGATCGCCTGGTGTCCGCACGTGCCGGAATGGATACCTAAGGATGATCCGGAATTGGCCTGAAGGAGGAGGCCCGCGGCGGTCCTGGCAGGTCAGAGTGGAGTTATGACCGCTGCGCCCGTCCTGGCCGTGGTTCGTCGGCGCTGGGTCGTGCTGGCGATGTTGTGTGCCAGCCTGCTGCTCGTTTCGGTGGACGCCACCGTGTTGCACATGGCGCTGCCCGCGTTGTCCGCAGACCTGCGGCCCACTGCGACGGCGCAACTGTGGATCATCTCGGTCTACTCGCTCGTGGCCGCGCCCTTGCTGCTGGCGTTCGGCACGCTCGGCGATCGATACGGCCGCCGCCGGATACTCGTGCTGGGCTACCTGGTGTTCGGCCTGGCCTCGCTGGGCTGTGCGCTGGCGCCGAACGTGCCGGTGATGATCGCGATGCGGGCGCTGCTCGGGGTGGGCGGCGCGATGATCATGCCGGCCACGCTTTCCCTGTTGCGCCAGGCATTTCCCGACCGCGCCGAACGCCGGCTGGCGATCGGCATCTGGAGCGGGGTGGCCGGCTCCGGGGCCGTGCTCGGGCCGCTGCTCGGCGGCTTTCTCGTGCAGACGTTCTCCTGGCACGCCGCGTTCCTGATCAACGTGCCGGTGATGGTCGCGGCCGTGCCGCTCACTTTCTGGCTCATCCCGGAGTCGTCGGATCCGCCGGACGGGCCGTGGGACCTGCGCAGCGCGGTGCTGGCCGCCCTCGGCGTGGTCGGGATCGCCTTTCTGATCAAGCAGACCCAGCACGGCGGGGCGATGTACGTTCTCGGCCCGGCGGCCGGGCTGGCCGGTGGGCTGCTGCTCGCGGCATTCGTCCGGCGGCAACGCAGGCTCCGCGTCCCGCTGCTGCCGGTCCAGCTGTTCGGCAACCCGGCGTTCAGTGTCGCGGTGGGAAGCGTCTTCGTGGTCCTGGCCGCGCTGGTCGGACTGGGCTTGCTGTTCGCGCAGTACCTCCAGTTGGTGCTCGCGCTGGAGCCGATGGACGCCGCGCTGAGGCTGCTGTTCGTGATGGTGGCGGCGATCGTCGGCAGCCTGGTCGCCGGTCCGTTGTTACAGCGGTTCGGCAATCGCCTGATGATCATCATGGGTTTCGCGGTCAGTGCGATCGCCCTGGCGTTCGCGGCCATGGGCATTGCGGTGACCGAGAACCTGTGGCTGCTCGGTCCAGTGCTCGCCGTGACCGGGTTCGGCGTCTCGGTGTCGCTCACCGCGGCCTCGGATTCCTTGCTGGCCATAGCACCCGCCGAACACGCCGGTGCGGCCGCGGCTGTCGAGGAGACCGCGTACGAACTCGGTGCGGGGCTTGGTGTCGCGATTCTCGGCAGCCTGGCCACCGGGGTCTACGCGGCCAGTCTTGATGTTCCGGGGACCGCGCGAGACGGCCTCACCGAAGCGACGACGGTCGCCTCCGCCTTGCCGCCCCAAGCGGGTGCCGCGCTGCTTGAAGCGGCCCGGCTGGCATTCGTCGACGGTCTACGGGTCGCGCTCGTGGCTGGAACCGTCCTTTTTGTCCTGGCCGCGGTCGCTGCAGCGCGTGCCCTACCGAAATCGAAGGAAACCCGCCAGATATGACCACGGTTGATCATCCAGTTACCCCGACGCAACCGGCCGAGCCGGCGATCCGGGGCGGCTGGCGCACACCTGCCGGGCTGTACCGGCTGATCAGCAGCCCGGTGCTGCGCGCGATCCTCGGCTGGGACCTGCCCCGCTACGACGTGCGGATCGTCGACCGCCGCCCCGGGACAGTCTGCCTGGAAGTCGGCAGCGGAGGCGGTTTCTACACCAAGGCGCTGAAAGCCCACCTCGGCAACGAAAGCACGCTGATCGCCCTCGACCCGTCGGCACGCGGCGTGGATTCTCTCCGGCGAAGCCTGGACACCCTGCCCGGTGCGCAGATGACCTACCTGGCCGCCGACGGCTGCCGTCTCCCGTTGGCCGACGCGAGCGCCGACACCCTGTTCTACGGCTACAGCCTCGAGGAAATGCCGGACCCGCTCGCCGCCGTCCGCGAGGCCCACCGGGTACTGCGACCAGGCGGAGAACTCGTCCTCTTCCTCTGGCGGCCCGTGATCAAGCGCCATCGCCGCCGCCCCATCATCACAACGCTGGACCAGCTGTTCGAACGCCGCCGCGCCGCCATCGGCCCGCAGAACCTCCGCCTGGTCTACCGCAAGCACGACTGACTCCGGTTTCCGCGACGTGGGCGGGCGTTTCTAGCTGGGGATGTGCGACCTGAGCCAGGTCGCCCACTCAGTGGCATCCTCCAGCATGGCGTGGCCCGCCCACATGGCACCGGCGAGACGCTTGGGCAGACGGCCTGAGGCACGTAACCGCTGCCACTGCTCGCTGTTGAGGACCAGGACCCGGATGTCCAGGTCTGTCAACGCTTCCACGTTGTCGACCGAGGCGTCGGACACGTCCAGCCGGATCAACGCCGGCAAGGCGGCCAGGTGATCCACCGACACATCCAGGCCCTTGAGGGTGAGGTCCCACAACGTCCGGTTTCCCTCCAATATGGACAGATCGGCCTGGGTTGCCTCCAGTGACAGGATTTCGAGCCGCGGTGGCAGCCAAAGTCGGACTGTGCCGGCCCGGTTGATGCTCAGCTCGCGCACATAAGGCGTCGCCGACAGCGCACGCAGATCCAGCGACTCGGCGTCGTTGAGGTAAAGCTGCTGCACGGCTTCGTCGATCGAGGGCATGACGTCTGCGAGATCTCTGGACCCGATCATCTTGTTCATCGGCGGGGACCCCTGCCTTCGGGCGTGGGGAGGAAGCCGATTCTGTTGGTCTGGGCGTGGTGTGCCCGGTTTTGTCGGTGTCGGCCGTTAACGTTGGGTCCGTGTCTCGCTACCGACTGTTGCCTGCACCTGAGCAGGTGGCTGAGTTGCTGGAGCATTGTGCGCAGGCCCGGTTCGTGTGGAATCTGGCCTGCGAGCAGCACGCGCATTGGCGGCCGGGGCGTGCCGCAGCGCCAGGCTACAACGAGCAGGCGCGTCAGTTGACGGAGGCGCGGGCGGAGTTTGCGTGGTTGCGGGCGGGGAGCGTGACGGTGCAACAGCAGGCGTTGCGTGATTTTGCTCATGCTATGAGCAGCTTCTTTCGCGGAATCCATCGCAGGCCGTCCTGGCGAAAGGCGGGCCGGGATGAGGGGTTCCGGCAGGTCGGGGTGAAGCCGGAGCATGTTCAGCGGCTCAACCGCCGGTATGGCCGGGTGTTGGTGCCGAAGGTGGGGTGGGTGCGGTTTCGTTGGTCGCGTGCGGTGCCGGAGGGGGTGAAGTCGTATCGGGTGACGTGTGATCGGGCGGGCCGGTGGCATGTCGCCTTCGCCGCGATCCCTGATCCGATCCCTGGCCCCGGCAATGGCCAGACCGTCGGGCTGGACCGTGGTATTGCCGTGTCGGCCGCGCTCTCGACTGGTGAGCTGCTGGTTGTTGCGGGGTTCAGTCAGGGTGAGCGGCGGCGGCTTCGGCGTCTGCAGCGCAGGCTTGCTCGCTGCGCGCGCGGGTCGAACCGGCGCGCGCGGGTCAAGGCGGCGATCGCGAGAGTCAAGGCCCGTGTGACGGAGCGGCGTAAGGATTGGGTGGAGAAGATCTCGACCGATCTGGCCCGCCGGTTCGATCTGATCCGGGTGGAAGATCTCGATATCCGGGGCATGACCCGCTCGGCGAAAGGAACCGTCGAGCGGCCGGGGCGCAATGTCGGGCAGAAGGCGGGATTGAATCGGGGCATCCTGGCCAACGGCTGGGGACTGTTGGTGGCCCGCTTGCAGCACAAGGCTGCCGGCCGGGTGAGGAAAGTCAGGGCCGCGTACACGTCGCAGCAGTGTTCTGCCTGCGGGCATATCGCGCCGGAGAATCGTCAGAGCCAAGCGGTTTTCCGGTGCGTCGCCTGCGGGTTCGCCTGCCATGCTGACGTGAACGCGGCTCGTAACATCGCCGCCGGGCGGGCGGTGACAGCGCGGGGAGCCCTCCAGCCGTTGGGCGGGGCTGTGAACCGTGAACCTCACCTCGCTACCTCCGCTCCCTGAGTGGTGGGTGGTGGGTTGGAATCCCCCGGCTTCAGCCGTGGGGAGGACGTCAACTCGGAGGCAACGTAACGCGGGGTCGTCTTCCTTGGCAGCTCGACGCCGATGTAGTAGTCACTGTCCTCGTAGCCGGAGTCCAGATCCCCACGCCGCAACGCATCCACGACAGCGGTCAGCTGCTCGGTCACCGATCCGGCCTCCAGGCCCACCGGGCCGTGGAAGTCCCTGCCGTATGCGATGAGCTGCCCGGACTTGCCGCCCGGACCGGGGTCGAGGTCGACCGCGCACTCGTTTCCGCCGAAGTCGGAGCCGACGACGACCCACCAGTCGTTGCGCGAAACCCGGCGCACGGCATCGAAGGGATAGGCCTCCATCACTGCCCGGCCGAGCCCGAACAAGCCGTCTTCCCAGCCCCAGCAGCCCGGATCGCGCTCGAGATAGCGGTCCACGACTGTGCGCAGGGGATACAGGCTGTATCTGTCGAGCAGGCCGATCTCCTTGAGGTCGTGGCAGAGCCCACTGACAATCCCGGGCCGGATTGGGATCGGTCCTGCCGGGGTATACCTGGAGGGAGACAAAACGACCAAAGGGGATCACGATGGCCGGCTTGTTGACCCGGATCAAGGCTTTCCTGCGCGGTCCCAAGGGGCGACAGATGACGAACAAGGCGCGTGAGATGGCCAAGGACCCGCGTAACCGTGAGCGCGCCCGCCGGGCGGCGGACAAGCTTCGCCGTAGGCGCTGAGTACGGAACCTCCGATGCCGGAGCCGGGCTGGGATGTGCTGTCCGCGTTGGGTGTTGTGGCGCTGATCGTTGTCGTGGTCACCGCGGTAGTTGTGGTGGTGCTCGCGATCGCGATGATCCGGCGGCACCGCAAGGTGCATCAGCCTGGTGTTCCGGTGTCGGCCAAGGTCTCGTACTACGGATCGATCATCTATGCCGTGCTGCCGGTTGACCTGCTGCCGGACCCGATTCTGGTGGACGATATCGGTGTGCTGGCGGCCGCGCTGGTGTACGTGGGCAGCGTGCTCAAGCGGGTCAGCCGTAAGCGCAGCCAACCTCTGGGTTAAGCACAGTCGGCGCAACCGGTCGATGTCCAGGGGAAGGCCTCCGGAGCCGCTCCAGACCCAGCCGGCGAGGTCCTTCCTGAACCCAGCTTGCTTCCTTACGGGAGGACTCCGTTGCGGAGAGTGCCGAACAGTCGCTCGAGGCGCGCACGGTGATCGTCCACGACGGCGCTCAGCGGCTCCTCGGCGGTGAGACGACGCGCGGTCTCCACCAGCACGGTGCCATAACCGGCGATGAAGAAGGCGGCGAGTAGTGTCTCGTCGCCGTCGAAGGCCGGGTCGTGTTCGAGTTCCTCGGCGAGGATCCGCTGAAGTTCGGCGGAGATCTCTCTCGCACGGGCGATCAGCGCGGGTGACGCGGCGACGGTCCGGAAGAAGGGGATGGAGCCGTCGCCGACGCCGGACAGCGCGTGCCGGTCGTCGAGGAGACGGAGGCTCACCTCGCGCAGAGACGCCAGCACGTCGACGCCCGCAGCGCGGTCACGCACTGCCGAGCGCAGCAGCTCGACGGCGTCGACCTGGCGATCCAGGAGCAGGTCCTCCTTGCGCGGGAAGTGGTTGAAGACCGTCACGCTCGAGACGCCGGCCTCCCGCGCGACCTCGGCGACCGTGACCGCGTCGAACCCGCGTTCGAGGAACAACCGGGTCGCGACCTCCGAGATCCGCGCACGCGTCCGCGGCCCGCCTCGCTCTCCGGTCCTGGGCATCCGGTCCCACTCTCTCGTGTGACTAAATTTAGTCACTGAGTCTAGTGGTATGTCGTTCGCGACGCACCGGGGACCGATACGCCGCGAACGACAAACCCCGCTCAGAGGAAGGCTGTCAACGCCCTGAGGACCACGTCGGGTTGTTCCTCGACGAAGAAGTGCCCGGTGTTGGCGATCTTCTCCACACGCACGTTGGTCCCCTTCTCGGGCAACAGGTGCGTCAACGCGTCGTCGTACTCGGCGGCGAGCCCCAGCATCGGCGCCGTGATCCTGGCGTACGCCTTCTGATCCTCGATGTCCTGGTAGAAGGCCTGGTACCAGGCGTTTCCAGCCCGGATGGCCGCCGGGCTGGAGTAGGCGCGTGCGTACACGGCCCGGTCGGCGTCGCTGATCGCGGCCGGGTTGACCATCAGGTTGTCGAAGAGCCAGTCCACCATCGGCCGGAACCGCCCGGCCAGCAGTTGCTCCGGCAGTCCGCGAACCTGGTTGAAGGCGAACCACCAGACGTGCACGGGCTGCCCCGGCGGCGCGAGGAGCGGGATGTTGAACAGGCTCTCATCTTGGAATTAAACCTTTCGGCGCGGCTTGGTGCCCTTCTTGTGGTGGGCGGGGCGGGTGTATGGCTCGCCGGTGGCGAGGATGCGTCCGACGTCGTGGCGTGCGGCGGTATGGCGGTTCTTGGAACCGGGTGGGCGTCCAGGGCCGGGTCGGGTGGGTTTTGGTGCACGCGCTGGGGATGGGGGAGGCTGTCGCGCAACTGTGGGGCTCATGGTGTCAATCGGCCGTTGGGGGTGCCGTGGCGCAGTAGCTTGGCCAGGTTGTGCACGGTGCCCAGGAGTTTGACCTCGGTGTCCACGGCTGGAGTGGTCCGGTAGTTGAGGTGGCGGCCAAATCGCTGGAACAGCTGCGCGAAGCCGGGCTCCACCAGGGCTCCACGCCGCCGATAGAGCGCCTGGCCGGCCGGGGTGGCCAGGCGTGCCGCCATCTCACGCTGGCCGACAGGGATGTTGTTCTCCTCCGGCGGCGAGTCGCCGATGTGTTGTCTCTCGTTGGTGACCGACACCAGGAGGGGTAACCCTGCCAGCGCCTCGAAGTTCGCCGCGGAGGCGTATCCGCTGTCGGCCAGCCATGCCTGGACCTCGTCGGTCAGCCCGGCCGCCGCGCGGTTGCGCTGTGATCGCTGGACCATCGGGGCCAGGGCCGTCATGTCGGCGGGGTTGTCCTGTAACTCGATCGCGAGCAGGAGTTGGCCGCGGGCGCAGGCGATCTGGAGGTTATAGCCCTGCAGGTAGCCGCCACGCTTGTCCAGCATCAGCCGCGAGTCAGGATCGGTCAGCGAGGCCCGGGCCGCAGACGACGGGGTCGGCCTGGGGTGGCGTGCGCGCTGCAGGTGCTGCTGCGCCGTGGCCAGCCGGGCGCGTTGCCGCACGACCACCGCTTTGACCTCCAGCGCGACCGGGGCCGCCCGTTCGCGGCCCGTCGCCCCGCCGCCTGGTCCTCGCGGGTCCGTCGGGCATGCTCGTCCAAGCGTGCCTGCTGGGAGGCGATCACCACGGCCAGACGCTGCTCGGCCCGGGCGACCATGCGCCGCGTCGAGCTTGATCTTGGCCTCGCCGGCGGAGGGCAGTGCCCGCTGGAAGATCTTGTCCCTCGCCGAGCGAGCCCGGGCGAGCCGGTCGGTCAGCCGGGACAACCGCGCTGGAGAAGTGTCCGCCCGGGGCAGGCCATGCGCCTGATGGTCTTCGCCGGGCTCGGCCTCGGCCGCCCGCGCTTGCGCGAGCGCCTCCCACATCAATTCATCGGCCTCGGCCTCGGACTGGGCGATGATCGCCTCCAACCTTTCCAGTGACTGGTTCGAGGAGCGGGCCGCGTTCGCGCTCATCGGGGAGCCGTCCACCGCCACCGCCGCGGGGTCTACCAGCCCCCGCCGACCGCACAACGCGAGCACCTGGATGAACAGCTCCTTGAGGACTGGTCGGTGCCGTTGGACGAACCGTGCGATGGTGGCGTGGTCGATCTGGTGGTTGGCGGTGATGACCCGGCAGCCCACATCGTCCAGGCAGGCCGCCTCGATCGCCCGCGAGGAGCGGATTCCCTTGTGGTAGCAGTAGAACAGCAAGGCGACCATCAGTGCGGGCGGGTAGGCGGCGCGGCCCTGCCCGTCGGCGCGGTAGCCGGCCAGGAACCCCGACAGGTCCAGCTGCCCGACCACGTCCAGCACCCGCCAGCACAGATGCCCCGGCGGCAGCCACTCCCGGACGTCCTGGGGCAAGGCAAACGCACGGTCACTGTCGCAGGAGACGAAGTTGAAGCCCATGCGGGCGAGACTCGCGCGCTCAGGTCACCCCCAAGGGACGACACGCCGCGCACAACCTAGCCAAACTGCTGCGCCACGGCACCCCCAACGGCCGACTGACACCATAAGCCCCACAGTTGCGCGACAGCCTCGGGGTCTTCGCGCGCAGGTTCCGAAACCCTCGGCGGACGCGCGCTGGTGTGAGCCTGTGGGGTGGGGTTGGCTTTTCCCACGGCCGGCGCAGGTCGGCGGCGAGCGGTCGGGCGAGGAGGAGCTGGGTGTGGGCGGCGATCACCAGCCAGCTCCACCGGTCCGCGGCATCCGGATCCCGCAGCTTCGGGGCGGTCCACCCCAGGGTCTGCTTGAATAGGCGAAAGGTGTGCTCGATGTCAAAACGTCGCAGGAATGCCTGCCAGAGACGGTCGACATCCGCCTCTGATGCGTCCACGTTGGACCACCACAGCCACACCGGCTTCGGGTCGCCGCCGTTGGGGAGGTGATCGACGGCCAGGCGGATCACCGTGCCCGCGATGATCGGCAACGGCCCCGCATGATTCTCCCAGGCCGCCCGCCGGGTCAGCCGGGGATGCAGGCGGTCCCATGCCTGCGCTCTGGCCTTCCCATACAGGCGGGTCTCGGTGATGGTGACGGCCTGCTCGGTGCCCCAGGTGGCGGGATCGCCGAAGACGAACTCGCTGCCGTGTGTGGGCGGCCGGCCACCGATCGGGTTGTAGATGCGGGGCGGGGTCGCCCGGCGTAGTACGCGGTCCGAGCGCATCCGGCCGAGAATCTGCACCGGCAGATCCTGCAGGAGGTGGGCGATGCGTGGGGCGTCGTAGCCGGCATCGAGCACTACCAGGATCTGCGGGTCTGTCTGGCGCCACTGGCCTGCGGCCTGCAGGCGTTCGACGACCTCGCGGATTTGGGCGGTGGTCACCGCCGCGATGTCGGCGCCCGGTGCGAGCCGGATCGCATCCAGTACCGCGGTCCAGGATGTGCGGCCCGTTTCCAGGGCGGCGACGATCGAGTACGGCCAGCCCGGCACCATCAGGTGCTGGTCTTTGCCCCGCCCGTAGGTGTGGCAGAACGAGCGGTCCGGACAGGTGTTGGCATCGGGTCGCAGCCAGGGCGAGACGTCCACCGCCAGCACCAGCCGCCCGTCTGCGGCGCGGGGCAGCGGCAGGCCCGCCAGCGCGATCCGCAACCGCTGGAGATCGATCTGACCGTTGTTGATCGCGTCGTACAAGGCACCATGGCCCCGACGGTGCTCCGGCGCCAATGACAACCCCACCAGCGTCCGGACTGGGCCGTCCGTGCACAGCACGGCGTCGGCCATCTCGAACAGGGCATCCGCCCGGGCGGACAAGCAGCGATAGAACTACTGGCGAAACGCCGCCAACACCGTGAGGGCCTCGACACCGGCATCACGCCTGGCAACACTGTCCACGACGGTCTCTCCGTGATTCGGGTGTGGTTCTTGGGTGAACACATCCTCACGCGGAGGTCGCCGTCCTATGAGGACCGCCACGCGCACCTCACCCGGGTGGACCAGCGAGAACTCAGCCGAAGGTGTCCCACCTTGTGATCACGCCCGTGCGCCATTGTTTTGTTGTTGTTGCCGTTCACCGGCAAACGTGCCCTATGCGGGCAGAAGCGGACGACTGGGCGGCCAGCGTTCCTGCGATGGCCGGGATGGTGTGCCAGTCGCGTGGCGTTCATGGGCTGGCGGTGTCCTGGGCTTGGTCAGGCTGCACTAGCGCCTAGCGGGCCCGCTGCTGCTGCGCTTGGTACTGGATAGAGTGTCCCGTACTGCAGGGCCAGGCGTCCCATCCGCAGGTGGCCGCGTGGGTGCGGGGTGGCGTCGGCGGCCTGGGCCAGTGATCTGAGCTCTGCCCCCACCTGGTTGGCCTCGTCGAGGTGTCCCAGTAAGCGGCTCCACAAGATCAAGCCGTGCAAGCCCCGTGTAAGCGGCACCAGAAGTGCCCGCCGAATTGCACCGGCCACGCGGTTGCGTGCCCGAACCGCCACGGCGGCGGGCTACGCGAAATGGAGGTGAAGTCCCGGTCCGGGAAACGCACCGTGGGTATCCCAGGCCCGTTGCTCAACGAACTCATGGCGCACAAGGTCGCGCAGGATCGAGAGCGCGAGTTCGCCGACTCGGAGTGGCACGAAGGTGGATGGGTGTTCACGTAGCCGAACGGCCGGCCGATCGACCCTCGGGCCGACCACGCCGAGTGGAAACGCCTACTGGACGATGCCGGCGTGCGGGACGCTCGCCTGCACGATGCCCGGCACACGGCCCCACCATGCTGCTCGTGCTGAAAGTGCCGCTGCCAGCCATCACATGGAAGTGATGGGATGGGCCGAGGCATCCGTGGCCACGCGGTACGTGCACGTCCCAGATGAGGTTATCCTCGGCATCGCGGGCCAGGTGGAACAACTCCTCCGGGTCAAACCGAACGGCTCCACCATGGGCGGGTGTGGCCATGTGGGGCGACACGATAGGTAATCACGTGGAGCCCTTGGCTGGATGTGTTTCTCCAGTTCTGCCAAGGGCTCGACGTGCCGTGCGGCAACTCCGATCATCACGGAGTGGCGCCGCCGTTGGACTGTTGAACGAATCCCTACGTTATCAGCAGGTGCCCGACGTCCACTGGTGAGACTGTAAGAACACGCCGCCTCCGGTTACATTCCATTTAGTGCCTTGCGGCGCACAATGCCAGGGAGCCAGGAAATTCTCTTCGTGGAATAGCTGCACGCCCGTGAAGCTTGCGTTCTGCCCGTTGTTCCGGTACGACTGTACGCGCTTATTTGCCGACCATGAGCACCTGACTGGGAGAGCTTGCCAGTCATTATCCTTGTTCGTCCACGAGCATTTCTGGCCCGTTCCACCCCATTCGTTCCATACGCAGAGGTCGCCGGCGTTGCATTCCCACGCTTCCTCGGACATTTCGGGTGAGGACACAGAGACAGCTTGGGGGACGGGCTTTGCCGAGTAGGCCGGCAAGCCGTCGGTGGCCTGCGCTGAGGGCATCAGACCACCGGTCAGTATGGCTAGAAGACTGATCATGACAATGGCTATGATGTGTCTGAACTTCATTGGATTTGCCTTTCTTGTGACATGCGGTCCCTCCGCATAACGCGCCCACTGGATTCGGCGATCTCGACGTGACATGACGTTCGCCTCGGGCTGTGATGGCTGGGTTCCAGTGACCGCAGTTGCCGTGGTCAGCTGCAACGTTGGCGGGGTGACGTCGCGGGCCGCGCCGACAACCCGGTCACCAGCGGCGAGCGCGGCCTCAGTGAACGCGCGGCCGAGGCCGCGGCTGGCTCCGGTGATGAACCAGACGCGGGATTCCGCTGAGGTTTCCATGGGGCTCCTTCCGGCTGTCGAGACGAACCGGTCCGTCTCGTTGATGACGCAAGCTTGGGCCAGTCGGCGCCGGTTGTCAAGACGGACCGTCTCGTCTCAGCTTTGCTAGAGTGGATCGATGCCGAACAAGGCGCATGCCGCTCGGCTCGGGTTGAAGCTGGCTACCTCCACCACGGGCACCCTGCTCACCGGTTCCGGGACACCACGGTGGGAGACGGTCGAGACATTCGTGTTGGCATGCCAGCGACACATGGCAACTCGACGAATGTCGGTTGCTGCCGAGGAGTTCGATCTGACAATGTGGCGGGAGCGCTACGATCGAATCCGGCTACCAGCGAAGTCGGGGACCGCTGTGTCGCCGGCGCACCGCACCCCCATGCGCGACCTGCTCTACCTGTCAGTGAGCAAGATGCGGATTCTCATTCCACAGCTGCCAGATACAGACCGTCCGCGGCACAGCATGAACGCCGGGACAAACGCGGAAAGTGCCGCGCTACGGGCTGAACCGCGGCCAGAGATGCTCGATGCGGTCATCAGGATGATCGACGCGGAGCGGTCGCCCCGTCGCCATGACGATCCGCAGCTGCGCGCAGGCGACTGGATCCGGTTCACCGAGGAGTTCCACTATGGTGAGTTGCTGAGTCCCCTCCGCTCTAACTACTCGCCGCCGAGCGATCTCGTCTACTTCTGGACCGGCCAACCCAAGACGAGGATCGTCCTGTGTGGCTCTCTAGTGCACCTGCTAGACAAACGGCAGACAGAACAGGGTGGGCTGCACGTGAGGTGCCGTGTTCATCGCTGATGAACACGGTCCTTTTCGCGCAGCCTCCCTCCGAACCACGCGGGCACCCTTTCGATGCACGTGGCTCTCCAGTGACTACGCCACGTTCGTGACAGGGGTGGCGTGGATGACATCGTGGCACGGTCGGCAAACCACGAGGGTTTCCGCCGTTTGGCGGCCATGATCGTCGCCCACGCTGGTTGGTCGGGTCCGGGTTGACCGAGCCGGGCGAGTTTAGCGACGTGGTGGACCACCACGGGGCCGGTGTCCTCACACAGCTCGCATCTGCTGCGCACGAGCCGGTTGACGATCTCCTTGCGCGGGTAGGGAATCCGGACCGGAACGCGGTCGATGATGACCGCGCTCTTGTTCCGTGTGAGAGGTATCCCGCCGAACCGGGCTACCAGGTCTTGCTTGCCGTCACGGTGAAGCCGGGCTTCGAAGCACGTGCGCAGCCCATACGGTGTTTCGAGTTTGGTCCGGTGTCGGGCCGCCATCTTCGTGACCGTGGACTTGTGCTTGGCTGCCAAGGTCTTCAGCATGGATGTCTGCGCGTTCCAGTTCAGCGTGTGGAGTCGCCAGACATCGATGGCAAGCAGGTAGTAGTTGACCACGCCCCGATATTCGGCCGCATAGGTCTGCACGATGTCGTAGTCGGGCAGGTTCTGCATGGCCGGGCGGTGCCAGGGTGTGCCGTGGCGCCGGTAGGAGGCGCAGTGGGCCGTGATCACATCGCAGGGCACTCGCAGCGCGATCGCTCCGTTGGCCGATCGTCGGCCGTGGGTGAGCTTGCTGTCGGCGTGCTGGACGGTGATCTCGTAGCCGAGGAATCGCGCCGCCTGGGTGCGGGCATGGGTGATGAGCGTCTTGTCAGCGCTGAGCTCCAACGCGAGTTCGTCGCGCAGGAACCTGGCCAGTTCGTCTTTGATGGCCTCGGCTTCGGCCTTCGGTCCGATGAACCCCAGGATGTGGTCGTCGGCGTAACGGCAGTACCGAAGCCGCCGGTATCCGGGGTCCAGAGGGTCGCCCGAGGGCAGAGCGCGCAGTTGCTTGGTCAACGCTCGGGCGGTGGCCCGATCGCCGTGGCTGCGTGCTTCTTGCCGTTGGCGTTTCACCCGTGAATAGTCGGGGTTGCGCCGTCGGCGCTGTCCTCGGGTGTACTGCGGGATAAGGGTTTTCTCGACGAACTCATCCAGCTTGTTCAGATAGATATTGGAGAGGACGGGAGATACCACACCACCTTGCGGGACTCCGCTCAGTGTCTCGTGGTGCTCCCAGTCTTCGAGGTACCCGGCTTTGAGCATGTGACGAACAAGCCGGAGAAACCGGTTATCGTGGACCTTTTCCGCCAGGATCTTGATCATGATGTCGTGATCCAAACTGCCAAAGCAGTCGGCGATGTCTCCCTCGATCAACCACACGGCGCCGGTCCAGGTGTGTTCCACTTCGCGTAGCGCGGTGTGGCACCCTCGTTTCCGGCGAAAGCCGTGTGAGCGGTCGGAGAACGTCGGCTCGTAGTAGGCTTCCAGCAGGAGGCGCACCACCTCGCCGACGAGTTTGTCCGACCAGGTCGGCAGTCCCAACGGGCGTAACTTTCCGTTCTTCTTCGGGATGAATACGCGTCGGGCGGGAGCGAACCGGTAGCGCTCGTGGCGCATCGCCTCGATGATGGCGTCGATTTTCTCCTCGGACATGCCGTCCACGGTCTCATCCGTGGCCCCGGGTGTCATCGCGCCCTGGTTGGCGTAGATGTTCCCGTAGGCCAACAGGTACAGCTCCTTGTTGAACATCTGGCGATACAGCTCATCGCACGGCAGACCGTTCCTGCCTCGATCGTGGAGGACGCCCAGTACCGTGTCGGCGTTCTGCATTACGCATACCTTTCGGCCTTATGATGTCCGATCACCTGGACCCCTTCGCCCTGTAGACGGGTCTCCCGCCTTCCTTGGCAGGACGTGACTCCTGCGACTACTACGGGTCCTCTGTCACCTTAGGACTCGCGTCCCGTAGGTGATCCCACGTTTGACAATGTCGTACGTTCTAGCGCGACTTAGGCGCCCCACTCATCTCCTTGAATGTCCTTATCGGACATCGCTCCGTGCCCCGGAGGTCTGTTGCAGGCCATTGCTCATCCTGCCGCAGGGTCGGCGTTGGTTACAGGCGTCTTTCCAACGGGTGTTCAATTGCACCTTCTGGAGATTGGGGTTCAGGCAGTCTAGCTTTCGCCGTATCACGCGGATCCCTCGACGCGTCACCCCATACGCCTGGGCCTGACCGCCGGTTTCCTGCCATGCTGTTGTCCCCGTTTTTCCTTTCGGATCAAGGTAAGGCATCAGATCCAGAGACGTACCTCCAATCTCTGCCCGCTGCGCGAGCGATACGACACTGCACCTCGTGGCGCAGGCAATGCTTGAGACCTGTGGATCGGCCGAGGAAGGGCGTACCTTCCCGGTGATCGAGTAGCGGTCTCAAACAGGCCGACGTTGGCGCGTCGGTCGGGAAGGCACGCCCTGATGCTCAGCGTAGTCCCTGATCCTGCTTCCGGTGACAACGACCGCCCGACTGCGGCCGAGGGGTCGTTGATCGACCAGATCGTTCGCGAGGGTGCCCGCCGGATGCTGGCCGAAGCCCTGCAAGCCGAAGTCGACGCCTACATCGCCGCGTTCGCCGACCAGCGCGATCCGGACGGCCGTCGCCTGGTGGTGCGCAACGGCTACCACCAGCCGCGTGAGGTGCTCACCAGTGCCGGCGCGGTGGAGGTCACCGCGCCGCGGGTCAACGACAAGCGCATCGACCCGGACACCGGCGAGCGGAAGCGGTTCTCTTCGGCGATCCTGCCGCCGTGGGCGCGCAAGACCCCGAAGATCACCGAAGTGTTGCCGCTGTTGTATCTGCACGGCCTGTCCTCGGGGGACTTCGTGCCCGCCCTGGGGCAGTTCCTCGGCAGCGCGAAGGGCTTGTCCGCGGCGGTGATCACCAAGCTGACCGAGCAGTGGAAGGCCGAGCAACGCACCTTCGCCCAGCGCGATCTGTCCGATGTGGACTACGTGTATCTGTGGGCGGACGGGATCCACGTCAACATCCGCCTGGAGGAACACAAACTCTGCCTGCTGGTCATGATCGGAGTCCGCGCCGACGGCCGCAAGGAGCTCGTCGCCCTGGCCGACGGTTACCGCGAATCGACCGAGTCGTGGGCCGATCTGCTGCGTGACTGCGCCCGGCGTGGCATGTGCGCCCCGGTGCTCGCGGTCGGTGACGGGGCACTCGGGTTCTGGGGTGCGTTACGCGAGGTGTTTCCGGACACGCGTGAGCAGCGCTGCTGGTTCCACAGAAGCCGTAAAAGATCAACTTGTTGCTTTTTGGATCTTAGGTTCGTTGGTGTTGTATGGCGATCTTGGAAGAGGCACTGTCCCAGCTCCAGTGCCGGTTCGCGGTGCTGCTGCCGCACCTGAACGAGCGGCAGCGGCGGTTAGCCGTGGCGGTCGAGGCTCGGTTGCTGGGGCATGGCGGGGTGCGCACCGCGGCCCGCATGGCCGGGATGAGCGAGACCACAGTGCGCCGTGGGGTGGGGGAACTGGAGGCAAGCGTCGAGCGGCTGCCCGACGGTCGGGTCCGAGCGTTGGGTGGTGGTCGTAAGTCGATCGAGGAAACTGATCCCACCGTGGTGACGACCTTGCTGAGGATGGTCGAGCCGGACGAGCTGGGTGATCCGGAATCGCCGTTGCGGTGGACGACGAAGTCGTTGCGGCACTTGGCAGCGGAGTTGGCCCGGCTGGGGCACTCGGCGTCGGCACCGACGGTCGGCCGACTGTTGAAGTCGGCCGGATTCAGCCTGCAGGCCAACGTCAAAACCCTGGAGGGCGCCCAACATCCGGATCGCGATGCGCAGTTTCACTACATCAATGACCAGGCCAAGGACCATCAGGCCAGCGGCGAGCCGGTCATCAGTGTGGACACCAAGAAGCGGGAACAGTTGGGGCGGCTGCCGATGGCCGGGCGGGAGTGGCGGCCCAAGGGCCAGCCGGTCGAGGTGGAAGATCATCACTTCTTCTTCACCGGCCCAGATGTGCAGCAAGCCATCCCGTACGGCATCTATGACATCGCCCGCAACACCGGCTGGATCAACGTCGGCGTCGACCACGACACCGCCGTGTTCGCGGTCGAGTCCATCCGCCGCTGGTGGAAGGCACGCGGCAGCCTCGACTACCCGAACGCCACGCGGCTGTTGATCACGGCAGATGCTGGTGGCTCCAACAGTCACCGCTATCGCGTGTGGAAGAGCGAGTTGGCCGCACTGGCCGCTGAGACGGGGCTGGCGATCACAGTCTGCCATTTCCCGCCGGGCACCTCGAAGTGGAACAAGATCGAGCATCGGCTGTTCTCCCACATCACCCTCAACTGGCGGGGCCGACCGCTGACCAGCCACGAGGTCGTGGTCAAGACCATCGCGGCGACCCGCACCACGGGTGGGCTGCGGGTTGAAGCAGCCCTGGACACTGGCGATTACCCCATCGGCGTGTCGATCAGCAAACAACGCTTCGACGCCCTGCCGCTGAAGCGGCACGCCACCCGCGGCACCTGGAACTACACCCTGCACCCGCAGCCTGTCTCATGTTCCAGCGACGTCGTTGCGGTCGGCGAGCAGGACGGACCGGCCGATCGCCGCCGAGCGATGCTCGCCCGGCTGGCCGACCTCCGGCTGACCGGCCTGACCAGCACCGAACTGGACCAGTTGTCCGCCGCGGTGGCCCAAGCCCAAGCCGCTCGGGCACAGCAACGTTATAGCGAGCAGCGCGGCGGCCGAGCCCGCCGGGCGACCGGCAAACTCCGCGGCGGCAAGCCGTTGTTCGACGATGCCGACCGCCTGCTGCTCACCCTGATCTACCAGCGTCAAGTCTGCTCCATGAACGTGCTCGCAGACCTGCTGGAGGTCACCAACACCTGCATCGGCGATCTGGTGAAGGAGACCCGCGACGTCCTCGAAGACCACGGCCACAACCCAGGAGCGGCCTCGGTGCGGTTCGCCGCCGCTGATGACCTGCTCACGTTCCTCGATGAAGGAATCCACCCAGCTCGCACCGCGATCATTGAGGCTCTATCCAATCCGGCCCTGACCGGGATAAGCCGAGACGAACTGAACGACCTCACCGAACGGCTCGCGTCCCGACAGGCCGCTCACGCTGAACGTCTCACTCATCAGCGCCGTGGCGGCCCCCGCCGGCCCGGCGCCCGAAGTGGTGTCTTTCCCCAGAAGATCAGCAACAGTGAACGCATCCTGCTCACTGTCTTGTATCTCAGGAAACTGTGCACATTGGACGTTCTTGCCGACGCTCTCGGCGACGTGAGCCGCTCGGCCGTCGCCGGTGTCATCCGCGAGACCCGGCCACTCCTGGAGCGCGACGACTGTCTCCCATCCCCGGCGTCCACCCGTTACCGCACCGCCGCCGAACTCCTGGCCTCGACGGCTTCCTCTCCGAACCCAGCGGAAACCGACACGCCGACAAGTTGATCTTTTACGGCTTCACAAGATCGGGAACATGTTGTCCGCGTTGCCCAAGACCGCGCACCCTGGCGCGAAGAAGGCCCTCGCGGAGATCTGGAACGCCGAGGACAAACGGCACGCCCTGGCCGCGGCCAAGGCGTGCGACGCCGCCTACGGCGCGAAATTCCCCAAAGCCGCCAGCAAGATCACCGATGATCTCGACGAACTGGTGGCGTTCTTCGACTTTCCGGCCGAGCACTGGGTCCACCTGCGCACCACCAACCCGATCGAGTCCACCTTCGCCACCGTCCGGCACCGCACGAAGGTCACCAAAGGCCCCGGCTCCCGGGCAGCCGGCCTGGCCATGGCATTCAAACTCATCGAGTCCGCACAAACCCGCTGGCGCGCGGTCAACGCACCCCACCTCGTCGCCCTCGTCCGCGCCGGCGCCCGTTTCGACAACGGCAAACTCGTCGAACGACCCGACGAACAAACCTCATCCACCGCAGCCTAAAAGATCTTCATCCACAGGTCTTGACTATTGCTCCGGCAGACATCGGATCCGCCACAACACCCCAGAGGCGACGGGTTCTACGTGACCGCTCTGATTGACTACGCCCGGCGAGTGGCCATGGTTGCGGACGAGGCCGCGGTGACGGCCCCACCAGACCTACGGGGGCGCGCCAGACGGGACCTGGCCACGGCGATCCGTGCGCTGTGTAGATCCCCCCTCAGCTGGGCGGATACAGCCGTGCTCAGCGGGCATGCTCGAGTGCTTGTCCTGGACGACACCTTCTTGCTCGCCACGCCGCTCTACATCGAATACGAACACCACCGCTAACCGCCGCCTTGAGGACGGCAGGCGGAGGCACCTTTTGTCAAGCGGACAGGGTTGACGTCGGCCCGATTTGGTGAGCCGTGCCCCGGTCAGGGTGCCGACGAGAGAACCGGGGTGGAGGCGGTGTCGGTCGACGCGTGGGCCGCCCGAGCGGCAGCAACTGCTTGGCAGCGAACTGGACGCCAACGACAGGCGCGGCGCACCGCTAGCGCTGGTCTGGTTTCGCGAGCGGTTCGGTGTCGCCGAGACCGAGCACCCAGGTGAAGCGTGCGAGGTCCTCTCACGTTTCTGGCGTCATCGACCGGGGCCACGCTGGACATCGACGAATACGACCTGAGCGACGAGGACGATCGCACCCCCACCCAGCTCCTCAGAGGGCAGGTTAAACGTCAAGCTCATCGGGGTGCCCCACGTCCATCACGGTGACTGTCCGGGTGGCGTCGGGGTGGTTGGCGGCGAAGCTGAACGCCACCATCGCCCCGATGTCGTGGCCCACAATGTCCACTGTGGAGTACCCGAGCGAACGCACGAGCTCATAGATGTCCCGCGCCATGGTCTTCTTGTCGTAGCCGCCAGCGGGTTTGTCCGTGCCGCCCTGGCCGCGCATGTCCACTGCGATCACCCGGTGACGGGCCGCCAGGGCGGGCATGATCTTGCGGAACTCCCACCAGGTCTGCGGCCAGCCGGGCAGCAGCACGACCGGTGTGCCGCGGCCACCGGCCACATAGTGCATCCGGATGCCGTTGACTTTCGCGTAGCCGCTGCGGAAACCCGGTAACGACCGGGCCAACGCCTCATCGGACGGACTTTGGTCCGCCGATGCCGAAGCCGTCTGGTCGGTGGCCGCGAGGACCGCGGTGGCCGCGCTGAGCGAGAACAGGTTGCGCCGGTTGAGACCCATGGATGATCACCTGTAGGAGCGGTAGAAGGTGCGCAGGTCCTCGGCCAGCAGGTCGGGCGCGTCGGTCCCGGAGTAGTGCCCGCCGCGGTCGAACTCCGACCAGTGCACGATGTTGTGGTCACGGTCGGCCAGCTGGCGGATCGCCTTGAAGTCGTTGGCGAACACGGCGACCCCGGTCGGGATCGTGCCGCGTGCGGCCGGTTCGGCGCTGTGGTGCTCGTTTTCGTAGTAGAGCCGCGCGGACGAGGCCGACGTGTTGGTGAACCAGTACAGCGACGCGATGGTGAGCACGAAGTCGGCATCGAGCATCTTGTCCACCTCGGCCGGGTGGTCGCCGAAACCACGCACCAGGTCCAGTATCCAGGCCAGCTGACCCACGGGCGAGTCGGCGAGCGCGTGCCCGAGCGTCTCCGGGCGGGTGGACTGGATCTTGTTGAAGCCCGAGTGCTCGTCCATGAACCGCTGCAGGAACGCCAGCCTGCCGTACTCCTGCGGGCCGAAGCCCTCGAACTCGGTGGGGTCGCCGCTGGGGAACGAGAACACCTGGGTCACGTGCACCGCGGTGACGTGCTCGGCGTCGATCTGGCCCAGCACCGGCGAAACCATCGAACCGACGTCGTTGCCCGCTGCGCCGTAACGGTTGTAGCCCAGCCGCTGCATCAACTCGGCCCACGCCTTGGCGATCCGCCCGGTGTTCCAGCCTGCCTCGGCCGGCACGCTGGAGAAGGCGAAGCCGGGCACGGACGGGATGACGAGGTGGAACGCGTCAGCCGGGTCGCCGCCGTGGGCGCGGGGATCGGTGAGCGGGCCGATGACGTCGAGCAGTTCGACGAAGGTACCCGGCCAGCCGTGCGTCAGGATCAGCGGGAACGCGGCCGGCTCGGGCGAACGCACGTGCAGGAAGTGCACGTCCACGCCGTCGATCTCGTTCTTGAACTGCGGGAAGCTGTTGATCCGCGCCTCGTGGGCGCGCCAGTCGTAGTCGTTCGCCCAGTACTCGACGAGCTCCTTGAGCGCGTCGAGTGGGACGCCGCGGTCCCAGCCGGGCAACGGCGTGGAGCTCCACCGGGTACGCGCCAGGCGGTCGGTGAGGTAGTCGATCTCGGCCTGCGGGATCTCTGCCGCGAAGGGCCGGATTTCGGTGTTGTCGCTGCTCATGGCCATAGCTTGGCGTGCGTGCGGGCAGTTCGGTGAGAGGTGATCCCGCCAAGGAGCGTCGGTTTCAGGACAGACCGAACGTCTCCCGGTAGGCCGCCGGGGCGACGCCGAGCAGCTTGCGGAAGTGCGGTCGCAGCGCGGCGGCCGAGGTGAAGCCGCAGTACCGGGCGATCTGGTCGACCGGCAGCACTGTGGACTCCAGCAGGCGCTGCGCCCGGATCACGCGCTGGTGGGTCAGCCAGGTCGCCGGGGCGGTGCCGGTGATCTCCCGGAACCGGCGGTCGTAGTTGCGTCTGCTCATGTGCGCGCGCTTGGCCAGCTCGTCCACCGGCAGGTTCGTGTCCAGTTTGGTCAACGCCCACGCCATCGTCTCGGTGACCGGGTCCTCGTCGTCGAACTCGGGGATCGGTGACTCGATGTACTGGGCCTGCCCGCCTTGCCGGTGCGGCGGCAGAACCATGCCCTTGGCCAGTTTGGTGGCCACATCCGCGCCGCAGAGCGAGCGGATCAGGTGTAGTCCCAGGTCCATTCCGGCCGCGCCACCGCCGGCCGTGAGCACGTCGCCATCGTCCACATAGAGCGCCGCCGCGTCGACTTCGACCTGCGGATACATGTCGGCCAGCAGGCCGGCGAGGCCCCAGTGCGTCGTCGCCGACCGGCCGTCGAGCAGACCAGCCGAGGCCAGTACGAACGCGCCACTGCACAGGCCGACGATTCGCGCGCCGTTGGTATGGGCCGTCCGTAGCGCATTGAGCACGGGTTCGGGCGGGCTTTCCTGCGGAGACCGCCAGTTCGGCACTATCACCAGGTCCGCGGTGCGGATCGCGTCGAGGTCGTAGGGCACCGGACAGGCCAGTCCACCGCCGGTCAGCGTCGCGTCCGGTTCACCGCTGACCACCCGTACGTCCAAATCGGACAGTTCGCCGTGCGCGGCCGCCATGTCGAACACACCGAAGGCGAAGGACATGATGCCCAGCGAGACACTGTCGAACACCACCACGGCCAGGTGCCGTACGGAGATCTGCTCGGCCACAGCAGGGTCGATGACGGCCATCGTGTTGTCACGGCTCATGTTGGTCCCCAGTTCTCGCCACCCACGAACATGGCGATCCTAGGGCCCGGTACACCGCCTTTGACCAGCCTTTTCAGCCCTGCCTGAAACCCTGACGGGGGCGAAGAGCCAACCGGATCACGGCAGTTCACGGACAAGCTTGACCAGCGGGTCCCCGTTCGCGCCTGGACCCGCCGGCCGGGCTGGTCAGGGAATGGTGATCACGGGAAGTTTCCTTCCCTGGACGGTGATCGTGACTGTTGTCCTGACACGGGGGTCGTAGGTCAGGATTTGGGTGTAGCGGCCGTCGTAGTGGCTGAGCAGCTCGCCCTTCTCCTGCTGGGGGTAGACCACGCCGTCGGACGGTGTGGGCGTGAAGGGGACGAACCGGCCCTGGTCGGTGGTGAACTTGACCTCGCTCGCCCGGAACGGGCCGAGGCGTTCACCGCGGGAATCCATTGGTGTCACGGTGATCGCGACGGCCTGGCGTTCGCCGCGGACTTCGACGGGCTTCTGCTCGACTTTGGACGCTGCCGGGTCGACGCCGACTGACACCCACAGTGTGCGGGTGGCCACTCGCAGGAACGGGTTGCCGTCCGGTGTCTGGCCCGTGATCGTGAAGCGCCAGGTGTAAAGGCCTTCCTTGTCCAGCTTGTCGTAGGTGTTGGTGTACGTGCCGTCGTCCGGGACTCCGTCGCGGTGACGGCCGTCGTCCCAGAGTTCGTCGGTGCCGTCGCGGAAGAAACCCTTGGGCGTCTCGACCGGCAGTTCGTGGCGATCTTTGCGTTGCAACAGTGCGTTGAGCATCGCTGCCTTGGGCGCCAACGGGTCTGGGCCCGACTGGTTGCCCGGCTTGTAGCCGGAGCCGTTCGCCGACAGGAAACTGCCGAGTCCCTCGCCGGGCCTCGCCAGCTCGACGCGCACCTGGGAGCGGGGGACCGGTGCACCGCCCGCGGCGATCTGACATGTCAGCAGAGCCCGCTGCCCGGTGGCGTAGCGGTCCCGGTCGAACCGGATGTTCGCGGTGAGGAACAGATCCACCAGGGCCAGCAGCCTGCCCGCCCCGATCGGCACCCGGGTCGTACCGTCCGCCAGGTACTCCTCCACCCGCCAGGTGCTCGCGGGCACTGGCGAACCAAGGTGAGCTTCCAGGTCCACCATGACGATGCTGTGGCCCCCGCGGTCTTCCGTGGTGATTCCCGTGCCCAGGGCCGCTCCGGGCCCGGCCACCTGAAGCTCGGGTCCGCCGCCGACAGAGCGATAGACCTTCATCCTGTTCGTCGACGGCCTCAGCAACGCGATCGCGAGCCGGTGTTCACCGGCACTGACCGGGAACGGGTCGTTGGGATTGGGCGGCGTGAGGTCCTGGGCTTCCAGTGCGTGGCCGAACATCTGGCCGAACGTGGACATGAGCTCATTGGCCTGGATGGGTTTGTACAGCCCGCGGTGTTCCCCGTTCTCGTTGAGATCCACCAGCGCCGAATCCTGCACCGAGGCCTTCGGGCCCAGACCGACCGTGTAGATGGCCAGCGTGTTGTTCACGGTCGTACGGGCCGGAGTCGACACACGCGCGGCGGTGAAGTTCGACGTGGCGCCTGGCGGTACGGGGGAATCATCCTCAATGACGACCGCACCGCTGTTCTCGAAACCGTCAGTCATGTGCAGGATCACGTACCGGTCGTCAACGGTGCCGCCGAGGGCCGCGAACTTGTCGATGGCCGTGACCAGCGAATCGCCGATCGGCGTGCACCCGCCCGGCATGCCGAGGTCGAGCGTCTGGACGTCCAGGTCCGTGACACCGCCGAGATTCCCGCTCTTGGGCACCAGGATCTCGATCGGTGCGGCGGTTTTGTTCTTCCAGCCGCAGACGTTCGCCTCGAAGACCATGATCCCGGCCTTGTCGGTCGTGCCGGTGATCCCGCCGCGCAACCCGATCCACAGATCGGCCCAGACGTGCGCTGCCTCCACCGCGAAGTCCCACCGGGTCTTCGACGTGCCGGGCATGGTGGCCAGCATGCTGCCGGACCGGTCGAGAACCAGCAGCATGTGCTGGTTGCGGGGCTTCACCGGGAGAGTGACCACGCAACTGGCGACAGGCTCGGCCCCGTCGGCGAGCATGTTGGCGTTGTCGTCGTAGAACGCGGTCAGTCTGTAGTCGATGTTCAGCGGGCCGTACACACCCGGAGCGATGAACGCAGGCGAGGGCGCGATCGTCGCATTGAGCGGGGCGGTGGCGACAGTGGCGCTGAACAGGGTGCTCGGTGGTGGCGCGCTGATCGTGGACGGGACCTGCTCCCAACGGGCGCGTAGGGGCGGCGGGGCCGGTGTCCCGGCCGGACCCACGCCAACCGGGACGGTGGTGTAGTTGGCGGTGCCGGTGAGGGTGATCGGGGACTTCTCGAGCAATGGGCTCAGGGCTGGTGTTGTCACCACCGGGTCAGCCAGGACCCTGGTGATCTCGGCGGTTCCGGCGTTGATCTGAAGCAGTGCTGTGGCGGGCGGCACTACACCGCTGACCCGTAACTGCCAGGTCGTGTGGAACGGGTTCGTGGCTGTGATGGTCACGAGCACGACGGAACCACCGGCGCCTGCCGCGCCGGCGCTGTCCACCGTGCGGGTGCCGTTGTTGTTGGTCGGGATCATGCCGGTGGTCGACAGGCTGATGGGCGCGCCCGCGCCTTCGGTGAGCGTGACCGTGGCCGCCACCGGGCAGTGCAGTTCGAGTTCGGCCGTTGTGCCGGCGTCCAGGTCGATGTCGAGGTAGAACCAGGCGTTGGCCGAGTCACTGACGGTGTAGGACGAGAATCCCAGCGCGTTGGGGGCGATCGTGGGTGGCATTGGCGGGCCTTTTCCTTAGATGGCTGTGATGAACTGTTTGGTGAAGACCGCGAGGTTCCCGGTGCGGCTGCTCAGCCAGAACAGCAGCACCACGCCGCCGGGGCCGATCACCGGGAAAGGCTGGGTCTCGGTGGCGGTGGAACCGGTCATCTGGCGGGCGGTTCCCCAACTGCTGCTGGCTTTCAGGTAGCGCTGCAGCCAGATCGCCGAGGTGTTGCTGGGCGTCTGTGCCTGGCTCCAGAACAGCCAGACCGCGCCGTCGGTGCCGCGAACCGCGCTCGGCCTGGCCACAATCGAACCAGTGGCGGCCGAGCCGCTGACCGCGACGGGCGGCGGCGTGACTGCCCAGGTCGCCGCCGCTGGTAGCCGGATGCGTTGGTAGGAAACGGTTGCCGCCGTATCGGTCCCGGCGCGCCAGAACACCCAAATGGCCTCGCCTCCGTCAGCGAGCACAAAAGGCTGTTCATTCGCGGTGCCGGTCGACATCGTCTGCTCGTCGATCTGCAAGGTCGACGGGCGCAGGCGGACCATGCGGATGCTGGCGTTGCCACCGCCGTCATCGGCACGGAACGCTGCCCAGATGTCGCCGGTGTCGTCCACTGCGGCCGAGAAATCGCCGATACTACCGGACAGCACTGTGGCGTTGGTGGCCGAAAGCTGTTGCGGGCCGGCGTCGACGAACGTGTTGTCGGTATGCCGCCAACGCCGGTACATCCAGGTGCGGGTGGCGCCCAACTGCAACCAGAAGAACACCACAAGGTTGCCGGCGAGCACGGCGTACGGCTGGCGGTCGGTTGTCACGGCGGCCGCCACGGGGATTTCCGCAGCACCGGCCAACGCACTGGGTGTTCCGCGTCGGGCGACGATGTCCGTGCTTCCGGTTTCGTATGCCACGACCAACTCGCCGGTCGGCAGCGTCACCGACGCCGGGAACGCATGGGCTGTCGGACCGGGCGTGAGCTGGACCGGCAGGTTGCTGGCTGCCGCGCCGGGGGAGGACAGCGGCCAGCGGCTGAGGAAGACCTGGTTGATACCTGCGGCCCGGCGGGAGTGCCAGAGCGCCACGATGTCGTTTCCCACAACCGAGAACGCGGTGGACATGAAGTCCTGCGCGGCGGCCGGTGCGAGCACAATGTCGGCGGTGCTGGGCAGTTCACCCCGCAGCAACGCGTTGATCGCCTCGCGCAGGCTCGTTGTCGGTCGGTTCTCGCCCCGGCGGTACGCATCCGGGCTCGTGCCCAGCACGTCCTCGATCAGCGTGCTTGGCGGTACGAGCAGACTGCGCGGGCGTACATCCGTGACCGTGCTGACGGCCGCGGCCCCGGCGCGGCGGTTGAGCCTGGCCAGCGCACAGTAGGCGTGCCCGGCCCGGAAATCCGTGTCGCCCGGGGCCGGGACTTTGTCCAGGCCGGGGCGGACCCGGATCGCCCACTCCCGCCGCGTCCGGACGCACGACTCGACGCCGATCAATGGATTGATGAGCGTGTCGTCCTCGGCGGCGGTGACTTCGCGTTCCCAGACATCCAAGTACACCAGGTCATCCCGGTTGCTCGACGGCGCCGACAGCGGCGGCACCACGGGAACGCCCCACATGGTGGCCAGAAGGTTGTTGTTGAACAGAGGTTGTGAGCTGTAGGTCAGGCGACCTTCGGCGATCGCGTCCCGGCCGTCGACCAGACAACGGCCCGCTCCCTCAGGCGTGCCGTCGCCGCCCATGACTGTGAAGTCGTCGCCCGTGCCGGCCGACGCGTTCACCCTGGTGACAGCGCCGTTGATCACGTTGATCACCTCGGCCGCGGTGGCAGCGTTGATATTGGCGAACGAGGCAGCGTTGAAGGTGACCGTCTCGTTGGCAGCTCCGTCGGCGCTGATCGCGAGCGTCATTCCTGCGGTCAGCGCGAATGGTTGCGCAGCGTCACCGGTCAGCTGTGCGGGAGAGCCTGTGCGTGAGGTGGCGCGGTTGCCCGGAAAGAATCCGAGGGCCGCTGCGGCTGTCGACGCCGCGATGTCGACGGCGACCGACGAACGAACCGGCCCGGCTGCCAGCGAGGTCAGCCGGACGGTCCCGACGCCGCCACCGGCCAGTGGCGCGATCCGGAACCCGTCGTTGCCCGCCGGGACGCCGTCGCCGACGAACCACTTCAGGAACGCCTGCAACTCGTACTTGCGGATGTCCTCAAGCTCGTTCCAGTCCGCGTCCACAATGGGCACGCCCTGCTGCAGCCGGACACCGACATAGTGTTTCATCCGGTCGAATGTCGTGCGGGAGAAGTCACCCACGGCTGTGCTCCTAGCTCGGGCTGTTGATCAGGATGACGCGGACGTGCGCGGGCAGGACCGCGCGCAGGCTCTCTTTGACCTGCTCCAGCTGGCCGCCCCGGGCCGCCTGGTGCGGCAGGTCGATCGCCGTGCCGAGGAAGACTCCGACAACGTCGTAGCCGTACCGGCTGTTGCGTCCGGTGGCGTAGGAGTAGGTCGCGAAGTCGTCGAGACGACCACGTAACTGGGTTTTCGCCGTATCGCGAGTGTCCACAGTGGTACTACCGGAGTAGCGCCGGTCCACGGTCCTGGTCGCCCGGTAGACCTCGCTGGTGTAGGTCACCGGCCGGTTCGACCCGCTGAACACCCAGAGACCGGTCGCGGTCAGCAGCGGTATCGGGCCGCGCTCGGCGTACGGGCCGCTGCTCACCGCGTCGGGCGCGGCCCAGGTACCGGCGACTGGGTCGAATGTGCTGTGCCACAGCGACCAGGTACCGCTGCGGTTGGACGAGAAGAACACTTCCATCCGCCCCGCCACGACCACCGGCGCGGGCTCACGACTGTCCGATGCCAACGGCGGAGTCAGCCGGGTCACCGGGCTCCACCCGGCTGCGTCGGGGGCGAGCGTGCTCTTGGTGCGGTACGCGATCATCCACTGACCGTTGGTGTCTCGCCTTGCCCAGAACAGCCAGAGCCGCGCGGGCGAGCCGCTCACTCCGCCGATCGCGATCGGATCGTCCTCGACCCGGGGTGCGGCGCCCCCATCGAGCGGGAACGTCACCGGCGTGCTCCACGTCGTCCCATCACGCCTGGCATAACGGACGACCCACGTGTCCACCTGCCGCTCCTGCCAGAACAGCCACACGCCACCGGTGTCGTCCGCAGCCACTGCGGGGCGTCGGCGCTGGACGCCAGGAGCGCCGAACACGACATCGTCGGACCAGTTCCCGCCTTCTCTTGTCCGGTACCGGATCTCCCAGTTGTCGCGCACCGAGTCGTACGCCGACCAGAACACCCACAGTCGCGTTCCCTGCACGACGGCGGACGGGTGCAACTGCTCAGTTCGAGCGGGCGAAAGCGGCCTGCTGGGGCCGAACGTCTCGGCGGCTGCCGACTTGAACCACAGCTGCCATCGTCCACTTCGGAGAGTGTGGTAGAACAACCATGACGTGCCGTCGCTGCTGCGAGCAGTAGCCGGCCTTCCCTGGTGGCTGAAGTCCAGTGATAGTGGTGCTTCGGGTGTGGTCCACGTCGCCCCGGTGCGTTGCCGTGCCCAGATGTTGAGCCGTGGCGGAGCGTTGGAGTGCGCCACGTTCGCGGCGTATTCCTTGGTGCGGCTTTCCCGGCCGAGGATCCGCTTGACCGTCGCCTCCAGCGTGGGAACCAGCCCGACCACTCGATACACCGCAGGGGCGGCACGCAGTTCATCACGTTGCGCGGCCAGGTCGACGCTCACATCGAGCGGCCAGTTGATCCACTGGGCGAGCAGTGGCAGCAACGCGCCGTCGGCCTGGTCGATATCGTGCTGGTCGAGCACTGCCTGGGCGAAGCCGCGAAGCTGATCGAGTTGCCCACCAGGCAGGTCCAGCAGCCTGCGCAGGGTGTTCTGTGTGTCGTAACGCCGATACAAAGCAGGCAGCAGGTCGTACATCTGCCCGGCGTAGCCGAACGGCGAAGTGGCCAGTGCGGACACCCGGTTGCCGGGGTCGATGTCGAACACCGGCGGGCCGCCGGAGAACGGGAAAAGCGTGTAGTAGTAGGTGGTTTCGCCGCGCAGGCCGGTGTCCAGGGCCTGGGTGAGGCCAGTGCCGTGCGCGACCACTGTGCCATCAGTGGGAGAGGCAGGGTAACGGGAGGTCCGGCGCACCACTCGAACGCCCGGGAAAGCAGCGGGTTGTGGATTCTCCCACGTCAGGGTGATCCGATTGGCTGCCGGGCCGGCGGTGGCGGTCAGGGCACGCAGGCGCATCTCAGTACCCACCCTCCATGATCAGTCTGATCCCGCCCTGGTAGTCCGAGGCGGCCGGGGCGACAGGGATCTCGTTGGGGCCCAGCGACAGCCGGCCGGTGGGCTCGACCGTGCCCGCGGGCATGCTGTCCAGCCGGAACTCGGTCACGGTCGTGAACACGACCCCAGGGACCGACTCGATCGCCTCGTAGACCTTGCTGAGGTAGAGATTCTGTCCGAAGTCGACAGCCGAGAACGCCAGCAGACCTCCTGCGGTGATCCGGATGGCCTCCGCCACGGCGGTTTGGGCGTAGAAGCTGTCCACCCCGACGGTCGCGGTCACCCACACCGGGACGTAGTCGACATCGGCGATCTCGACCACAGTGGTGATCGGCCGCTTGTCCGCGAAATACGACAGCAGGGCCGCCGCCAGCACATCACTGACCTGGCCGCCTTCGTCGGGCGCCACGAAGAGCGTGATCACGTTGCGGCGGTCCGCGCTGGCCCGGACCTTGCCGACGCCGTTGACGGACAGGGCGAGCGCTCGATAGTCCTCAGTGGTCACTGCCCGTTCGAGGGAACGGAACACCGCGGGTGCGTTGTCCACGGCGTGCTCGATGCTCTCCCGGTCGGCACCGCCGGTCGCGGGCGCGGGGTTGAAGACCCGGGCACCAGCAGTGGCAAGGGCGGGCGCGTCGGCCACTGTCTTGATGGTGTTCGCGGCGACGTTGCCGAGGGCGCCACCGCCGACTCGGTAGGTGACGCGGATCGTGCTGCCGAGCGGCGGGATGAAGCCGGTGACCCGTCCGTCGCCGAACCGGAGTGTCGCCCGGTCGTTCTCGTCGATGTCCACTGTGAAGTCTTGTTGTGAGCGGCTGAACGCCAGACTGCGCTGGAACGTCCACGCTTGAACGACCCCACCGAGTTCGCTGCGCACCACGATGTCGTCGGTTCCGCGCAGGATGACTCCTGCCCGCAGCAACGGGAATCGCTGACCAGGGGAGCCGTCGGACGCGCCGGCCACCTCGTCTGCCACGATCCGGCCTTCCTCGACAGGGATGCCGTCGGCATAGATCTTGCGTGTCGCGTCTGCGGGATCCGGCGGAAGTGTGCCGAGATCGATCGTCAGCGGTGCCGTTCCGTTGTACTCGAAGCGAACGCTTGGCCGTCCAGGCTGGCTCGCGGTGGCGAACGCCGCGCCACGACTGACCGTGACCGATCCGGTCGCCGACTGCGGCACAGTGACCGTCAACCGCGTGGCAGCCGGGACCGCGGTCGTCATCCGGTACCCGATCAGATTCAGGTGGTTGATCACACTGCGCCGGGTCTGCGCTGTGGCGAGAAAACTCTCGTTGGCCACCCGATCCTGGTAGTAGCTCAGGATGTCGCCCATGTGCGCGAACAGTTGCAGCAGCGCGTTGCCGAAGTCCGCCTCCGCGGTGTACTCGGTCCATTCCGGCAGCTTGTCGGGGATCAGTGCCCGCATCGCCCGCAGGATGCTGTCGTAGTCACGCGCCATGTAGTCGATGACCGGGCGGTTCTCGGGCATGTTGATTTCGGCCATGGCTGTCCTTTACCGGAACGACACGCGTAGGGCGAACGGGGTGAGGTCGGCTCGTCTGGTGTACGCGACCTCGACGGTGACCAGCCCGTCCTGGGCGGAAACGTCGACGCCGTCCACGACGATCTCAATGCCCAGCCATCGAGTGAGCGCTTGGCCGACAGTGAACTCCAGCGCGGCGGCGAGTACGCCGTCGTCCGGCTCGAACACGAGGTTCATCAGCCCGCAGCCGAAATCGGGCAGGTTGACCCGCTCGCCGGGGGAGGTGAGCAGCACCTGGACGATCTTCGCCCGGAGCGCGTCGTCGCCCCGGCCGACCGCCACCCGGCCACCCGTGTCGATGGCGAACGGGAATCCGAACGCAGCCCCGGTCATTTCACACGTCCTGTGCCGTTGTTGTTCTGGCTGAGCGCCACCGCGACCGCCGGGGTGATGGCGACGCTGTGGAAGTGTGCGTTGGGCGCTGCCGTCCCGGTGTTGCCGGAAACAGGTACGTTCACCGTGCCCGAGACGGTCACACCGTTGATCTCCATATTGGACACGAGATGATCGATCACACCTTTGGCGATGGCGAAGGCGAGCTTGCGCCAGCCGTCACGGGCGGCGTCGAGCGCTTGTTGCGCACCGGGTTTGGCCGGGTCGGTGGCGTTGTCCACCGCGGCCTGCAGCGGTGGCGACAACAGCGCGTCGAGCTGTGCGAAGATCGCCTGGCTCATTCCGGCGTTCGCTTCCGGGGTACCGATGGTCAGGCTCATCTATTCCACCATGTGTTTCGTCGACAGCGGGACGTCGAGGTTCATCGGCGAGGACGGCGGGGATGTCGGCGCGCCCAGGTTGCCCACGTGCGTGTGGGTGGCCAGCGACATGATGAACGACATCACCTGCGTTTTGAACTGGTTGCCGAGCACGAACGGCTCTGCCGCACCCGAACCGCCGACCTTGACACCGCTTGACCCGACCACGATCTCGGTACCGCTGCTTTTCACGGTGACGCCGCTGGACGCCATCGTTATCTCGTTGCCGCCGGCGCCGTCCTTGATGGTGATCCCGTTCTTGTCCAAGGTGATCACGTTTCCGGTGGCCGCCTCGACGATGGTGACGAGCTCCTCGGAGTCCTTGTCCTCGAACTGGATGGTGTGCCCCCGGGCGGTCTTGAGGATCTTGCGGGTGGGCGGGTCCTGCGCGGAGCCGTCCACTGTGGGCAGTTCGGTGCTGCCGCCGGGCTTGCTCCAGAAGGTGCCGGTCCAGATCGGGAACTCCAGGTCGCCTTCCTCGTACTCGACCCAGACCCCGGCGTCGATCTCCGGGATCATCAGGAACCCTTGATCGGCCGCCCCGCCGTACGGCACGCACGCGGTGGCCCAGCCGGTCACCACGTCAGGCCCGGTGACGCTCGGCACTCGTACCCGCAGCCGGCCGAGCTGTTCGGGATCGGCGTTGTCGACCACCAGTCCCCGGTACTTGCCGAAGAACCGGTGATCCAGTCGCTGGGCCAGGCCGGCCACCACACGTTCCACCGTCACAGCAGTCCTCCCAACAACCCTGTGTCACCGGCGAACTGCTCGTCGCCGGTCGGCAGCAGTCCGTTGCGCCTGGCTTGGAATCGCTGGATGTAGCCGTCTGTACTGAACTCGTGCGACACATGCGACACGTAGTAGACGCCACTGTGCGTCGCGCCAACGCCTTTGACTGTCACTGTCCGCCGCGGTCGCAGCACATGCCCGTAGTGATTGGCGAGGACTTCGCCGTCCGCGCGGACGAACCACTCGCTGGCGTCGAAACCGCTCTGGCACAAAGCGGTCAGTTCGGCCTCGCCGGTTGTCACGGTTTGGGCGAGCACGGTCTTGGCGGCCGGAACACCGCCTTTGAGTAATGCCGCGCTGCCGTTCGCACCGAATGCGGGCTGTGTGGTCGATTTTGCCGTGACGTCCACGATTTCCTTGGTGGTACGGGACAATTGGGCCATCGTGTACTCGGTCGGCGTCGCGGGGTCGACCTGAACGGTGAACCTGCGCAGTGTCGTGTCGTCGCCGAAGTGCGCAGCGAGCACCGGTTGAGGCGGTTCCGTCAACTGTGGCGGGCGGAAGAATCCGTTCGTCCCTTCGACGTAACACTCGAAACCGTTGCGCAGCGCCAGTCTGGCGAGAAACTGGATGTCGGTCTCCCGCTGGATCACTGTGGAGACGGCTTCGTCGTGACTGACTGGCGTGTCCTCGACCTGCGGGGTGAGCTCGTGGGCGAGGAAGAGCTCGCTCGCGATGTCGCTGTCCCGCCGGTTCGGCCAGTCCTTGCGGACCTGTGCGCGGTCCATCAGCACACTGCGGTCCATTCCGCGGATCTCCAGGGTGCAGGCGGACGGGTCGGCTTCGAAGGCGGGGCGGATGTGCGTGATCACGCCGTCGATCAGTCCATCCGAGCTGTCGAACCCGGCCGAGATCCGCACCGGCTGCCAGGCCGTGAGCCGCTCGTCGTCGACCAGGGCCCAGGTGCCGTCCGGCTGGTTGGCCATGGCCAGCCGCAGCGTGAACATCGCCGCCAGTTCGTCGTCCAGCTCGACCTGGAGACCGAGCACATTCTCGTACAGATCGGTGGCCTCGGCGCCACCGATCTCGATGCGAAAGGTCTCCGCCCGCATGCCGGCTAGCCCAGGACGTCCGGTGGGATGACGATCTGCTTGCCGGTCCGGCCGGACTGCTTGGCCGCCACGGCGGTGAAACCCTGTGCCTGCATCGCCGCGGCGAGGGCCGGTACGGTGACGTTGAGCCGGTTGAACGTGACCTGCACAGTCGCGGCGCCGTCCAGCACAGCCTGTGTCACGCCGACCATCCCGGTCAGCGCGCGCAACAGGTTCGGCCACTGTGGACTGGCGGCGGTGACCTCGAAGCGGTATGTCACAACCGGTTCGGCGCCCAGAAGTTCCTGCGGTGACAGGATTTCCGGGTTGGCGTCACAGATCCGCCACCAGTTGCGCGGCTGCCGGTAGTAGTGCGCCGCGAGCCCGTCGAGCCGGTCGCCCTCAGTGATCGTGTGCTGATACCGGCCGGTGGCTGTCGCGGCGACACGCAACGCCTTGGCCGACAGTCTGCGGCCGTCGGCGCCGGTCGTGGCGACGTCTTCGAGCGCCTGGTAACGGGAGATTCTGGCGAACATGGCGGCCTATCCGGGGATCATCACGTTGGCCACGTCGGCGACGTTGGCCAGGTTGAGCACGGACATCGCTTCCTTCATCGCCTTCGAGTAGAGGTACGGCATGCTCTTGCCCTCGATGACCGTCATCCCGAGGGTCGCGGTCGCCCTGACCGGGTTGAGATCGGGGCTGTGCAGCAACTCGGTGATGTTCAGGCTGGTGATGTTGACCGGCAGCACGCGCTTGCGGCCGAAGACGAACAGCGTCAGCGGCGGCCGGGGCCTTTTGGTGAAGCTGAACCCGTCCGGCGCTCCGAGCAGGTCACCCACCACCTGGCCGATCAGGCTCTCGTCCTTGGGGTGCACCATCAGCTCCAAAGTGGACAGCTGCGGCGAGATGCCGAACTGCCCGGTGATCGCATCGCCTTGTTCCAGTCCGTCGCTCGCGTCCAGCCGGATCTCCAGCCCGATCACCTCTTCGGAGACCGTCACCTGCTGCGCGTCCCGCAGATCGGTCAGGCTGTCGTAACGCTTGTGGAAGTCCCGCAACGAGGTCCCGCCGCCCGCACCCGGCGCGTAGCTCAACGTCCGGTTGCGGGTCAGCTGCAGCGGGTTGAACTGGAACACCACGAACAGTGGCGGCAGGCTCAGCCCGAACTCCACCAGCGCACCCCGCAGGATCTTCGGCCGGTTGCCGAACCCGTCGGTCACGGTGCCTCCTCGACACGGAATCGAACGCTTCCGCCGTGCGCTGCCACGGCAAGGAACGCCGGCTCCGCGCCTTCGAAATCGAAGCGGGCATTGACGGACGTGCCGAGGCTGCCGCCGAACTCGACGAGCGGGCCCGTCGGCTGCTGAGCCACCTGCAACGGCTGTTCGTCAGCGGCGAGCAGCCGGACGTCGATGTCCTCGGCCAGCAGGGGCGGCTGGCCGGCCGCCCGGCTGATCACCACGACCACATCGGTCCTGCCGGTGGCCGGGTCGTAGCCCAGTTCAGCGGAGACCGACCAGTCGCCCAGCACCTGGGACCTTGGCACGACAACGCGGTGTGCACTCATGGATGCAGCCTCCATCAGGGAACCGTTCCGGTGCCCTCGACCGACCAGGAACTGGACTTCAGCACCCGGTCGCCGTCGGACGCGTCGACGAGCTTGCCCTGGAACTCCAGGTGCAGCTCCAGTGTGTCGCCTTTGGACAAGCCGCTGAGCGGGAATCCGGGATGGTCGATCCCGACGAAGTTACAGCCGGTGGCCTGGTCCGGGTTGGTGAATTTGCTGGTGGGGAAGGGAATCGAGTGGTAGCCGTACTTGAGGTCGACCCCGCCCGAGGTCATGCAGTCCTCGTGCCACGTGGCCGGGTCCAGCGTGTTGCTGCACAACGGGTGCACGACGGCGGTGCCGTTGTGTTTGGCGTACCCGCGAACGAACTGCCGGTACTCGCCCGAGACACATGTGCAGGGAATGGGTGTCTCGAATTCGGCCTTCATGTTGAACCTGCGGCCGAACATCCCGGACCCGAAGGTCGGCGTGAGTTTGCCGGAGGGAATGTCGGTGAACTTCGCCGAGGTGGGTGAGCAGTGGGTACCAGCGGCGGGCACGGGCGCACCGGCGTCCTGAGTTTGGAGTTCCCCGGTGACCAGTGTGACGAATTCGCCGCTGGCGTCCTCGTCAGGCGTGAGCGTCGGCGCATTGCCCGTTTCCGCCTGGCGGGCGCATCCGCCGCATCCGCCGCTGCACGTCTCGAGCAGGCTCGCCATCGGGCAGTCGGCCGCGGTCTGGACCTCCTCGTCGCCTTTCCCGCAACCGCCCGGCCCGCAGGTCCTGAAGTCCAGGGATCGCACATGGTCGTTGCCGAGATTCCGGGCTTCTCGCAGTGTGGGCGCCGCCGGCGAGGCGTTCGCCTGAGCGGGGTTCTCATGCCGGGAGCTCGGTGATCGCTCGGCGGCGGTTCGCTGTGGTGTGCGCAGCGGCATGGTCTCACTCCTCTGCTGTGGTCCAGAGCTTGCCGATTTTTTCGTACTCACGGCGAATTCCATGCCGCAGATGGGAAAGGCCGATCGCAGTCCCGTCCTGTGCGGCGGCGAAGGCGGCCGTGAGCACCGAGTTGCGGATACAGGCCCCGGACAGTGAGTACTGCCGGGCAAGCAGATCCACGTCGACGTCGGCGGCGAACCGCGCGGCCGCGGGGAAATGCGACCGCCAGATGGCCGTCCGGCTCGGTGCGTCGGGAAAGGGGAACTCGACGACGAACCGCAGCCGGCGGGTGAACGCCTCATCCATGTTCTCCCGCAGGTTCGTGGCCAGGATGACCACACCGTCGTACTGTTCCATCTTCTGCAGCAGGTAACTGGTCTCGATGTTGGCGTACCGGTCGTGCGCGTCGGAGACCTCGGTTCGCTTGCCGAACAACGCGTCCGCCTCGTCGAACAGCAGGATGGAGTTGCTGTGGCCGGCCGCCTGGAAGATCTTGGCGAGGTTCTTCTCGGTCTCCCCGACGTACTTGCTGACCACCCCGGACAGGTCGATCGCGAACAGGTCGGCGCCGAGCTCGCCGGCGATCACCTCGGCGGCCATCGTCTTGCCGGTGCCGGGGACACCGGCGAACAGCGCGCTCAGCCCCAGGCTGCGGCCGACCACCCGGCCGAACTCCCACTCCTCGAAGACCGTGCAGTGATGCCGGACTTGAGCGCACAACTCCTTGAGCAGATCGAGTTGCGTGTCAGGCAGCGTCAGGTCGGGCCACGACCGCCGGGGTGAGATCTTCGTCGCGAGATCACCCAGATGGTGCTGGCTCTGCCTGCGGCAGGCCGCCTGCAGATCGCCGAGGCGTAACTCCTGGCCGTGTGCCTCGGTGGCCAGTCGCGCGTCCTGGGTGGCGGCGAAGATCTGGCGGGGTGTCAGGATGAACTGAGCACCCAGTGCACGCGGCCAGCCCGGGTCCACTTCGGACGCTGTGTGTGCCAGCGCGCGTTGCCAGGTCGTTTGCCGTAGTGACAGACCGGGGCGCGTGACCTCCACTGAGTGGAACAGAATCTGCGGCTGGGCGGTGTCGAAGCGCATCGGTTTCTCTGTGCCGAGAAAAGTCACCGTGCTGGACTCGATCGCGGCACGCCCCACGGCGGCGAGAATGTTCTCCGCCTCGTGTTCGCCCGCGAGACTGTCCAGGCCGTCGACGTAGGCCATCCCCTGATGCAGTAGGCACTCCCGGAATGCCAGTCGCAGCAACGCAGGGACGTCTTGTTCGCGGCCGGCCCATCTGCGGGTGTTGACATAGGTGAGCGAGCACCCCAGCTCCGCGCAGATCCCCTCGGCGATCTGCCTGCGGCCGACGCCGGCTGGGCCGTGCAGTCCCAGCACCAGCCGGAGTCCGTTGCGTTCCTCGGTGAAATGCCGCATGACCTGGGCCCGTACGTGGGATTTCACGTCCGGCTCGACGAGCACCTGGCCGAGATCGCCGGTCGGGTGCAGCACCCTGACGGCGTCCGACACCGTGCTGTCGATGCTCTCCTGCTCTTGCAGATAGCAGCGGATGCGGCCGTCCAGCCGCAGGAACCGGGCCAGATCGCTCGAACCGGACGGGCTCGTCGTGTCGTCGGCGACATGCAGGATGCGACTGGCCCGCAGTGGAGCCTCTGGACTGAGATGGGCGCGGGCCCGCCATCGCTCGGCCGGTGAGTCGCAGAGCAGGCTGATCACCAGGTCGATGCTCGGCCGCCGACGGGTGATGTCATCCTGCAGGTAGGCGTAGAGCCGGTCGTACTTGCGGTCGACCTCCGGAGCCAGGCAGATGACCACGGTCCACAGCTCGAACGGGCTGAGCTGGAAGACACGGACGAGGTCGTCGAGCGGAAGCCGCACGCCCGCGATCAGGCTGGCACCCGCCCGGCCGAGGATCTCCGTGTCGATCGGATGCCCGTCGCCGGTGGGCCGCATCAGGATGTCCGACGGCGACGTGCCGAGCAGCCGGTCGACCTCATCGTCGGACACCAACACATGATTGCGGGCGTCGAGCCCTCGCCGTTGCTTGTGTTCGCGGCGCTGGGCGACGACCTGTCGTTCGATCAGCCGGTCCAGTGCCAGCAGGTGATCGGCGATGTGGGCGAAGCCGTCCTCGTATGGCAAGTCTGTGATGACTGTGCTGCTGGTCATGGCGTCACCTCCACGAACAGGGTCTTGCGGGTCAGCCGGGAGATGTCTACGCGCAGTTCGTAGAACCCAGGTGCCAGCGAGGCGGGCAACGTGACCGGGAACGTGTCGGTGGTCAGTGGCAACGCGGTGAGCAGCGACTCGCCCGACAGCGTGACCGATGCCTGCCAGCCAGCGAACTGCGTACCGGAGACCGTGACCGTCCGTCCTGCCGGACCGGAGACGTCGGCGACGCTGTCTATTGTGGGCGGTGCGAACGGTGCGCGGATGTCAGGCACGCCAACGGCCCGGACGCGTTGTGGCGCTGGGACCTGTGCCTCGGCCGCCTGGTCGAGTTGGACGACCGTGACCTCGTACAGCACGGACATCCGGAACGGCTGGCTGAACGTGGCCCACACTGTGCTCAGCTCGTTGAGGTTCACCGGGTTGAGGATGATCTGGATGAGCTCCTTGGCGTCCTGCAGGCCGGGTACGAGATCGGTGGACGGGATCACGGGATTCTGGTGCAGGACCCGCATCGCCTCACCGAGGATCGCGTGCGCGGTGGCGTTGCCGTTCTGGGCGTCGTTCGGGGCGTACGCGGTCATCAGATAGGACAGGGTCAGTGACAGCGGCGGCGGGACGAGCACGGCCGGGTCGGTGCGGGACACCTGCCAGTCGGCGTTCTTGAACGCGGGGTTCTCGTCGACCTTGTAGAGGAACAGGTTGATCCGGCGCGGCCCACCGGCCTCGTCCGGTGCCATCACGGTCACCGGCACAGCCGGGGTCAACGTCATTTCGGCGGACAACAAGCCACGCAACGACTCGCTGACCATCCCGATCGCGGTCGCCGCGCTCATCGCCATACTCCTCTGCGAAGGTGCGTGCCCAGATGCCTGCGCTGCCAGTACGCCGCCGGAACGTGTTCTGATGGTGTGGGCGACGGATTCGGCGCGGGTTCAGGTATGGCAGGCAGGTGCACGAACTGTGCCTGCGGTTGCGGACGTGACTCGGCCACCACGTGCTCGACCTTGGTTGTCAACGACCGCAGGGCCTGCCGTAAATTGTCTACATCGGACTCAGGACGTCTGGGCGGGATGTCGGGCACGAGTGGCGCCATAGGGCGATGGGTGACCGGCTCGGCTACCGGGCGTGGACCTGTTACGAGGACAGGCGGCCGTAACTCCATCACGGTGATCGGCCGTGGTTCGGCTGGTGCGGATAGAGGGTGGGCGACGGCTGGCGGTGCGGTCATTTCGACCGGGCTGGATTCGGGTGTGTTTCCAGGTATCCGGTCCGGAACCAACAACAGAGATTCCGGCTGCACAGCTGGGGTTTTCGCGGGAGTCTGCTGGTGCGGTCCGGCAGTCTGTGGCTCGGTGATCGGCGCGGGCAGGTGATGGTGGTGCACTACTGTGCGGGCGCCCGGTGGTGGCGGGCTCGGCAGAGGCGGATCGACCAGGACAGGATGGACCAGGATCGGGGCGGGCTGGGCCGGGGTGAGTTCGGCCGGATCTGGTCGCGCCGGATCTGGCCGGTGCTCGTCCGGCCGGGATTCCGCAGCGGCAAGGGGCACCGGATGTGCAGCGACCGGTATGCGTTCCGGTGGTGTCAGACTGAGCGCCGCGGGCTGATGAACGTCGGGCGCGATTTCTGGCGAAAAGACTTGCTGGACAACCGGCGCAGGTTCAGGTGATACAGGCTGCGAAATGTTTGGCGAGATTTCTGGCGAAAAGGGACGCTGGACAGGAGGTGCGAAATCGGCGCAGACCACGTCCGGAGGTGACAGCACGATTTCAGGCTCGAGAGATGGCTGCACAACAGGCACGGAAGCAGGCACGGAATCTGCCGAGGGCGTTGCCGGTGGCGACACCTCGATGACCTCTTCGAGCTCCAGGTCCTCGACGCCGGGTAGTGGCGGGAGCGGTGCGGTCCCGAGTTCGCCGAGCAGGCCACGGACGCCGTCGCGGTAGGTCAGTGGCCCCGCGCCGTCGAGCAGGGACAGGTAGAGCGGCCCGGGAGTGGCCGGCGGGTCAGGGCGAGTCATGGGATCGCTCGATCTCCTCAGCCAGCTGGGACACATAACGCTGGCGCCGTTGCCGGGGCATCTGCATGATCTCCCGCTCGCTCCAGTGGTAGTGGTACGCCAGGTAATGGATCTCGCGGCGCAGCAGGGCGGAGTTCACGCTCAGCTCACCGAACAGGAAACTGTGGATCTCGAACGGCACCGAGTACTCCCGCCGGCACTCCGGGCAGGTGGACTCCATGGTCAGGTCGATTCGTGGCGCGACTTCCGCCATGCGCCGCTCGATGGCCTGCCGGTCTCGTGGCGGCAACTGGGCCACAAGCTCCGGCGGTGCCGGGCGATGTGGCCCGATCCGGGTGACGCACCGTCCTAACAGGCCGGTCAGTGCGGCGGCCTCGTTGTCCTGCAACAGCGGCGAAAGTGCTTCCTGGTCGGCGCCGTTGGGCAGCCGGAAGGCCAGTTCGTCCCCACTGGTGAGCGTGACGACGTATTCAGGCCCTTTGTCGGCGGATTGCGTGACAGGGATCGCGCTGGTGGTGAACTCGATGTCGATCCGTTGTGCGCAGTCGGCCCACGGGCACGAAATACTCGACCGCACGGACGTGCCGAACGTCGCCTCCCGGATCTTGAGCAACAGGAACTGCCGGTCGGCCACGACCAGCCGGCGGGCCACGTCGGCGGTCACCGGGGTGATGGCGCCGATCCGCCGGACACAGCGGGTGAGCAACTCGGTGACCAGCAGGGCGGAACGACGACCGGCGGCGACGAGCATCTCCTCGTCGCGGCCGGTCATCGCCGCGACCTCGGCCTCGCGGTGCACGACGCCATCGGCGCCGGTGCAGCCGCCCGGCAGGATCGCCAGCCCGGTGCCGGCACCTGAGAGGGACATGGTCGCTCAGCTCTCGGCCGGTTCGGTGATCTGGGTGTCGCGTTGCCAGCCCTCGTTCTCCAGCTTGAGGGTCTGGATCATCACCGCGTTGCCCGCCGCGTCCAGCTCCGGCAGCGCGGTGTACTCCGACACCCAGCAGCGGAACACGTTGTAGGCCAGCACAGTCGCGCCCTGCAGGTTGCACACCTCGAGCGTGATGTCCTTGCGGAAGGACTTCAGTGACATCGCCGCCTCACCGGCGAAGTTGTTGACCTTGTTGGCCCAGTCCTCGAACGCGGTGTCGTGGGTGACCCCGCCCGACAGGGTGATCGGGTCGAACGTGGTCTTGCCGGGGATCTTGTGCGGCGTGCTCTGGTCGTTGGCCTCGTACCAGGTGGTGACCTCGGTGGTCTTCTTCAGCGCGCTGCACTTGCTCAGGCCGGCGACGTACTCGCCGTCCCATTTGATCTTGAACTTGAAGTTGTGGTACGGGTCGAACCGTTCCGAGTTGACGGTGAACCTCGCCATGCCGCTCGCTCCCTTTCCGATGTCACGCGGTCTGCCCGGCCCGCTGGCTGATCCGGACCACCACGAACTCCGCCGGCTTCAGCGGCGCGAAACCGACGAGCACATTGACCACGCCCGCGTCGATGTCGGCCTGGGTGGTGGTCTCGCTGTCACACTTGACGAAGAACGCCTCCGAGGCGGTCGCGCCCTGGAACGCCCCGCGCCGGAACAGCGTGGTCATGAACGATCGGATGTTGAGCCGCAGCTGTCCCCACAGCGGCTCGTCGTTGGGCTCGAAGACCGCCCACTGGATGCCGCGGTAGATGCTGACCCGCAGGAAGATCGCCATCCGGCGGACCGGGACGTAGTTGTACTCGGTGTCCGAGGAGATGGTCCGCGACCCCCACAGCACGATCCCGGCTCCGGCGAAGTTGCGGATCACGTTGATGTTCTTGGGGTTCAGGTTGCCCTGCTGGACGTCGGTCAGGTCGACCGCGAGGCCCGCGGTCCCGCCAAGGCCAAGGCTCGTGCCTGCCGGTGCCCGCCAGACACCACGCTGGGCGTCGCTGCGTGCGTACACCCCGGCGACGTATCCCGATGGCGGAACCAGGATCGGCTCGCTCGACAGCCCGGACGGATCGAGCATCTTGATCCAGGGCAGGTATACCGCGCCGTAGGAGTTCTTCGGGCTGATCGCGGCCATGAACGCCTCGGCCTCGGGCACGGTGTCGTCGTCCTGGCTCATGTCACCGACGAAGAAACAGTCCGAAAGCGACCGCCGGGCGCAGTAGTTCACGCCTTCGCCGACGAGCACCGGGGATCCGATGCCAGGCACCGCGAGCAGGCTCACGTCGTCGTAACGGTTGAAGCGCTGGAAAGCCTCGATGTACGGAACGTCGTTGAGGACAGGGTCGCCGTCGGATCCGGCACGAACCGTGAGCACGTCCGCGGTCGGTGCGGCGTTGTCGCCGATGAGGTAGTAGTTGGCCGGTGGCACGCCCGCCGGGTTGACCCTGGGCCGCGTGACGGCCGCGCCGACTGTCTCCACGCCGCCGTTCGCCTTGCCGAGCCGCAACAATCCGGTCGCGTTCTCCGCCGCGTTCGCGGAGTCGGTGATCCAGACCGAGGACGCCGGGCCGGCGAACCCGGACCGGAGCAACAGCACACCGGAATCCACCACACACGTGAACCCGGTGAACGCGGACGTACTGGTCGAGGTCCGCAGCTTGGTCAGGGCCCGGACGACGAACTGGATCGCACCGGCCTGGTTGGCGGCCGTGGTCAGGTCGGGCACCTGGCCCGCGCCCGCGCCGACCGCCGTGGTCAGGTTGATCTCCTGGTAGCCGTCGCCGTTGACGTTGATCGCGAGCCGGGTCCTGGGCAGTCCGGTCAGCGACAGCGGGGCCGCCGCGCCCCGGCTTGTGCCTGCCTGCACGTTGGTGTTGGACGGATTGACCGTCACCCGGATCAGGTTCGATGACGCCGTCACGGTCTCGGCGAAGTTCGGTGCGCCGGGAACCATGCTGAGGTTGGCGAAGACCTCGGCCGGGGTGGTCTGGTCCTGTTGGGACACACTGAGGTTGAACTCGTTCGCCGGATCGTTGGTGCCGTTGGAGATCAGCAGTGCGAGGGTGTTGGCCCACACGCCGGGGGAGCGCGCTTCAACGGTCAGGCTTGCCTGTGCGGTGGTGCCACGGTCTTTCAGAACGATGTTCGCTGCGGCGGTGTTCGCGCCGGCGACCCGGGCGACATAACACTGCGATCCGCCGTTGTTGAAGAACTGGAACACCGCGTGCGCAAGGAAAGACGTGCTCAGGAAGTCGCCGTAGAGGTTCTGGAACTCGGTGAAGGTGAAGATCTTGACGGCCTCGGTGAGGCTGCCTTTCTGCGCCTGCCCGATGAACGCGGCCGTGGACGTCCCGGCGGCCGCGATCGGCCGGACGCCACTGGACACCTCGTCCACGTACACGCCGGGATAGGAGACGCTCGCCATCGTTGTGCTCCTCAGGTGTTCGGCTGACGGCGCGCCCGCGCCTTGGTCGGCTTGCGGGTGGCCTCCTGGTCGGTGTCATCCCCGGTGTCCGCAGTGTCCTTATCGGACTCGGTCACCGAGATGACGAGGGCGTCTTGCAGCTTCTGGACCTTCGCGTTGTCCGCCACCTCGACCGGCTCACGCTCGACGGCCTGCCGTGGCGGGAGGTGCAGTACCTCGCCACTGTTGAGTACGACCGTGACGAGCCGGATCGTCAGGTTCTCCATTCGGACCGTCATCGAGCCTCCAAAATTCATTGCTGGGCGGGGGTGCGCAGGGCGGCGAGCAGCCCGTCGGCGGACACCTCGCCGAGCGGGCTGCAGAGCACGGCGTGGTGGCCGTCGCCGCCGACGGCCACCACCCGGATGGCCGACCTGATGTCGACGAGATACGCGATGACGTCGGCGAAATCGGAGGGGTCGGTGCCGACCACGATCACGTCGGGGGCGGATTCGCGCACGGTGTCGGCCAGGTGCCCGCCACCGCCGCGGATCGATCCGGTCACCTCCAGGTCGGCGTGCGCGGCGATCAGCCTGGCCATGATGTCGCGCAGCAGCGGAGACATGTCCACCAGCAGGATCCGTGTCTTCCGCATGGTTTCCGAGTATTTGCCGCGCGCCGGGCGGGAGAAATAGACCGCCGGATCCGGGCCGGGTTCATATCCCGGTCCGGATCCGACGTATCTGACGGGCCGGTTGCCGCACCTTCTCCAGTGAGCGGTGTGTTCGGCCGCGCGAGAGGGAAGCTTAGGGCGGGCGCGATGATCGACGTGTACATCGTGGCCGAGGTGAGGCTGCTGCGGGACGGCCTGGCGAAGACTCTTGGGGAGTCGCCGAACCTGCGCGTCGTCGCCTCTGTCGCGCGTTGTGAGGAACTGGATCTAGAACCGGACGACGGCACGTTGCCGGTACTGCTGCTGGATGTGGCGCGCAGGATTTGTGACAGCGGGCTGCGGTCGTTGGTGGCCGCGGTGCCTGAACTGCGAGCCGTTGTGCTCGGTGTCGAGGAAACCGAAGCGGAGATCGTCACCTACGCGGAAGCGGGCGCGGCCGGGTACCTGCCCCGCGACGGCTCCGTCGACGATCTGGTCCAGATGATCGAAGAAGTGGCGAGGGGCGAGCTGTCCTGCACGCCCCGGGTCGCGGCGGCGTTGATCCGCCGGGTCGGGTCGCTGGCTGCCGAACGACCGCCACGCACCGAGTCGCCCGGCCTCACCGAACGTGAACTGGAGGTCCTCCGGCTGGTCTCGTTGGGCCTGTCCAACAGGGAGATCGCGACCCGGTTGTATCTCTCACTGGCCACCGTGAAGAACCACGTCCACAACCTTCTCGGCAAACTGGCTGTCCGCACCCGCGCCGACGCGGCCGCGCAATACGCCTTGCTACAGCGGTAGTTGTGCCCGGTTTTCGGCCGCGTCGAGTGCGGGCACGAGTGGTGCGAGTGTGGCGCGGAGCAGGTCGGGCAGCGAGCCGGACGGCACGACGAGCCCACTGGCTGTGGGAGGCGCTATCCATTGGCGTAGCGCGATTCGAGCCGCGGCAGCGACGCTCGCCGCGAGTACGCGGGCGGTGTACGGCTCACTGTCACCAAGGCGTTGGGCGATCGCGTCGGCGAGGGCGTGTTCGATCGCGCCTGCTGTCTCGACGAGTGCGTCGCGCAGTGCGGGACGGGTGCTGATCAACAGCAGCGCGTCGCGGTGTTGTTCTCCTGGATCGGTGTATTGCTCCACCATCGCTTCGACCACGGCGTCGGCGAGGCCGACGCCGGCAGGCCGGGCGGCAACCGCCGCCGCGACTCGTGCTTCCCGTTCGGCGGTGACCGCGGCGACGATCGCCTGTTCCCGGCTGGAGAAGTAGTTGTTGTAGGTCCTGGGGGAGACTCCGGCCGCCTCGGCGATGTCGTCGACCCGCACGTTCTCGGCGCCGTGTTCCAGGGCCAGCCGCAAGGCCGCTTCGCGCAACGCCTCCTTGGTGGCCTGCTTCTTCTGTTCCCGTAGGCCTGTTCGTCGTGTGGTCACCTGGTGAGTATTCCAACGTACATGCGTACGCGCAAACTTGCGTGTAGGCATGTTAGGTCTCGACGGGAAAGGAGTCGGGCCGGTGCTCTCTTGACCTTCGGTGGATCGGGGTGCTGGGATCGGTAGGACATCGGATGTGGGATGTCTGGTGGCAAACCGTCGGCCGGCTCCAATGGGGGAGATGTGTTACGCACGTACGCACTGGCGGCTCTCCTGCTCGTCGCCCCTGTCGTCGCACCGGAGAGGGTGCAGGCGGCCCTTGGCCAGGAGTGGACCGGGACGTGGCAGACGGCCATGTCGGGCACCGCACCGAAGACTGACCAGGGATTGCCGAAGCATTCGATCCGTAACGTCGTGCACATCAGCACCGGCGGGACCGAGGCCCGGGTCAAGCTGTCCAATGTGTACGGGAAAGTGCCGCTCCTGATGGGGCGCGTCACGGTGGCGATCGCCGCCAGGCCGGACGCTGCCGACGCGGTGGCGGGCACGATGCGTGAGCTGACCTTCGGTGGCTCGGCGTCGATCACGATCCCGGCAGGCGCCGAGGTACTCGGCGACGCGGTACCGATCGCCTTACCGGCGCAGACAAACCTGCTGATCACGACATACACCCCGGAGCTGTCCGGTCCGGTCACCTACCACCAGGTCGCCAACCAGACGTCGTTCATGAGCCCGGACGGCGACCACGCGGCGGACGAGTCCGGTGCCGCTTTCACCACGCGGACAACGTCCTGGCACTATGTGAGCGCGGTGGATGTCCGTGGCGGTCCGGCGTTCGGCTCGGTGGTCGCGCTCGGTGATTCGATCACCGACGGCAACGCGTCCACTGTGAACACAAACCGCCGCTGGCCGGATGTCCTGTCCCGGCGCCTGGGCTCCTCGCTCGGCGTGCTGAACGCGGGGATCAGTTCCAACCGGCTGCTGAGCGACACGTGGAACCCCAACGCGCTGGCCAGGCTCGACCGGGACGTGCTGACTGCGACCGGAGCACGGTCGGTGGTCGTACTTCTGGGCATCAACGACATCGGCGGCCAGCCGCAGCACCGCGAGCCCGCGCCGATCATCGCCGCGCTACGCCAGATCGCCGAGCAGGCACGAAGCCGGGGACTTCGTGTCCTGGGCGGGACACTGACTCCGTTCGGTGGGTCCAGCAACTACACCGCGGAACTGGAGAACGTACGGCTCGCTGTGAACGAGTTCGTCCGTACCGGTGGTGTGTTCGACGCCGTGGTCGATTTCGACGCCGTGCTGCGGGATTCCGCTGATCCACACCGGCTGCGGCCCGAGTACGACTCGGGCGATCACCTGCACCCGTCTGACGCCGGTTACCAGGCGATGGGCAACGCCGTGCCCATCGCGCAACTGTCCCTGCCCGCCCGGCCGAGGGACTGGTGGGTGGGAACGTGGCAGACCAGCATGGCCAACACCGGCGCCGCGATGCCGGACTACTCGATTCGAAACCTCGTGCACACCAGCATCGGCGGCCGGGAAGTGCGGGTCCGTCTGTCCAATGTGCTCAGTAAAGTGCCTGTCCTGATGGGACACGTCACCGTGGCGGTCGCTGCCCGCCCCGACGCGCCGGATGCCGTCCCGGGCACGATGCGTGAGCTGTCCTTCGGTGGCTCGGCGTCGGTCACGATCCCACCGGGCGCAGAGGTGGTCAGCGATATGGTGCCGCTGGCCGTGCCGGAAGACGGTGACCTGCTCGTCACGGTGTTCACGCCAGGGGCGACAGGCCCGGTGACCATGCATCCGCGTGCGTACCAGACGTCGTTTCTCGCCGCGGGTGGCGATCATGCCGGGTCCGAATCTGGTACGCCGTTCACGACGCCCACGCCAGCCTGGCATTACGTCGCCGGAGTGGACGTCCGTTCCGGTACCGCGCAAGGAACTGTGGTGACGTTCGGCGATTCGATCACCGACGGCGACAAGTCCACGCCGAGCACCAACCGGCGCTGGCCGGACGTGTTGGCAGACAGGCTGGCGGCCGAACCCGGACCCACCCGGCTCGGCGTGCTCAACGCAGGCATCAGCGGCAACCGCCTGATGCACGACAGCAGCGGCATCGGCGGCCCCGGTGCGCTTGCCAGGCTTGACCGGGACGTACTGACCGCGCCAGGCGTACGCACGGTGGTCCTGTTCGTGGGCATCAACGACATCGGCAACCTCGACATGCCGGACGCATCCCAGCTGACAGCCGCACTACGACAAGCCGCCGCACAGATACGTGCCCAAGGCCTGCGAGTCATCGCCGGAACCATCACGCCGTTCCAAGGCTGGCGCTCCTACACAGAGCGCCGGGAATCGGTCCGGCTGGCAGCCAACGACTTCATCCGCAACGGCGGCGCCTTCGACGGAGTCATCGACTTCGACCAGGTGGTCCGCGATCCGGTCAACCCGCACATGCTGCGGTCCGACTACGACTCCGGCGACCACCTGCACCCGTCGGAGGCCGGCTACCACGCGATGGGCACATCGGTGGACCTGCGACTGCTCGCCGTCCGCTGACTTCCGGTCGACCTGCCTGGTGCATGATTGGGCGCAACTGGGACTGAGGGGGATCCGATCAGCGGGATGTGGCGCCGGACCGAGGTGAGGGTCCTGGTGGTTGTGTTGGTGGTCGCGTTCGGCCTGGGTATGTGGCGATGGATCCGCTCCCAGGAAACGCCTGCCACGCCTGGACAACAGGCACAGCAGGACAAGTCGCGGAAGTTGCGCCGGGACGGGTTCGAGCGGCTGTTCCAGCCCGGGGCAACGGTCCGGTTCGGCATCACCGACTCCCCGGTCCAGATCCGTGACCTGGGAGACCTGGACATGCCGAGCGGACGGCTGATGGCTTGCGACCCGGTGCTCCAAGCCGACAATCCGGAAATAGAGCAGCCGTTCACTGTGACAGTTCCGCCGGGGCGCTATCCGGTGTCCGTCTCGGTCGTCCAGCGCGACGTCGACGGGCAAACCGTTGAACGGGTGGCGGCCGCCCGCATGACCGTGCGGCCTGATCCTGTTGTGCGTTGGGAAATGGCACTGCAGCCGACAGACGACACCAGCCTGCTGACCGGCGAGAAGTACTACGGCTTCGGCGTGGACACCGGACTGGCCGCCTTTCTCGACGCGGACATGAAGCAAGCGCTGAGCCGCCTTGGCGCGGAAAACGGTCCGATCGAGAAGACACTGTTGGGCGACGACCCCAACGAAGCCCGTGCCGCCGAGGTCCGTGACCCGGTCACCGGCCGGAACGTGATGGCGTTCCACGCCGGTCTGGGCGACGGCAGCTACCCGACCTGGATCGGCCGGACCGCCGACAACCGGCCCGCAATGTTCGTCATCGACTTCCAGTTCGCCGACTGGTAGCGCCCTGTCATCGCGTAGCCGGGCCGCGTCCGCCTCGGCTTTTTCCAGTCGAACACGCGGCTTGGTCACGTGGCGGTGTTCCTTGCCTTAGCAAGTAACCAAAGCATGAACAACACCTCACCAACAAAGGTGAATGTGGCGATGTCGGCTGAATAGTCCGCGACGAGCACGGTCCCGGCCCCGTCCACCACGTAGCCGAGCCCGGCGATGGCGAGCAGCACGCCCAGCACGGTGGGCACGTTTCCTGACTTGTGGGCCAGGCAGCCGATCAGCAGCAGGTGGACGCCGAACAGGATCAGGCCGGCGTCCCAGACGCCGCGGAACGCCTCGATCCGGGCCAGGGCCTGCGGATCGTCGATGGCGTCGAAGAGGTGCGCGATCGCGACGAGGAACACCGCCGAGTACGCGAGCCGGAACCACGCCGCGAGCATGGCCAGGGCGCGGTGCACCGGCGTGAAGAACTCCAGCAGCGCCCATGCGACCAGCACGTCGAGCACGACCACCAGGACCAGGGCGAACACACCGGCACGGAACGACGTCGTTGCCGCGTCCTGCGGTGTGGTCACAGCGTCGATGACACCGAAGTTGGCGAATCCGGCGAGCACGGACATCGACAGCAGCCCGATGCCGGCGACCAGTCCGGCGTTGCGCACGGGCAGGGCGAGAGTCGTCATCGGCGAACGCTTTCCGCTCGGGTGAATCCCTTGACAAGCAACAGAAGCGGCAGCGCCAGTTCGAAAAGGCCGCCGGGCACGTAGAACGCGACGCCGATCCCGGAGTCCAGTCTGGACAGACCGAGCAGGTCACTCACCACCCCGGCCAGCAGCGCCGCGTAGCCCACGATGCCCAGCGTTGCCAGCCATCGCGGGACAAGCCCTGAGCGCAGCAGGAGACCGGACAAGGCGAGCCCGCCGACGCCGGAGAACGCGTAGACGAGCAGTTCATAGGTCCCGCTCGCGGCAACATCGGCTGCGGCTACAAGCAGCACAAGGCATTCGCCGGTGCGTAAGACGAGATATCCCGTCGCGAGGCCCTGCCCGTACGGCTTGAGGACGGGGAACAACGCGGCCCCGATCCCCACGACCGCGAGTCCCGTGTAGCCCACCAGCAGTGCACCGGCGAAATGCGTGTCGATCAACGAGCTGCCTGCGGCGAAGGACGCTGTCGACGTGAGAAACAGCAGTGCCACCAGAACGGCGGTCGTTCTCATGGACATCGATCCACCTCACTTACAACATAAGCTTACTTAGTAAGTAGTACACTTACACCGTAAGCAACGTCAAGGCGCAGAGGACGGCGGATGATCGACTCGGACGGCCGCTCGCGTGGCCGGCTGAACCGGGACCAGGTGCTACGGGCCGCCGTCGCGCTCGCCGACGCGAACGGCATCGAGTCGCTCACCATGCGCAAACTCGGCGTCGAGCTCGGGATCGAGGCGATGTCGGTGTACAACCACGTCGCCAACAAGGTCGACCTGCTCGACGGGATGATCGACTGCGTCTTCGCCGAGATCGAACTGCCAGTGGCGCAGGACGGCTGGCGGGCGGCCTTGCGGCGGCGGGCGCTTTCGGCCCGCGAGGTCCTTTCCCGTCATCGGTGGGCGACCGCGCTCATGGAGTCGCGGACCTCACCCGGCCCGGCGACGCTGCGGCACCACGACGCCGTGATCGGACTCCTGCGCGGCGCGGGTTTCTCGATCGAGATGGCCGCGCACGCCTACTCGGTGATCGACAGCTACATCTACGGATTCGCGCTCCAGGAAACGAACCTGCCGCTGAGCTCGGCCGAGACCACCACCAGGACCGCCCAGGCGATCATGGCGCGGTTCGCCGCAGGCGAGTACCCCCACCTCACCGAACTGGCAGTCGAACACGTCCTCAAACCCGGCTACGACTACGGCAAGGAGTTCGAGTACGGCCTAGAGCTGATCCTCGACGGCCTGGCGCGGGCGATCGGCCCGGCGGCCGAATTGTGAGGCCGGCCGCGTGGCTGCGAAGATCCGGGCCATGGCCACGATCTGTGTCACCGGCGCCAGCGGGCGAGCCGGCCGTGTCACTGTCCGCGACCTGCTTGAGCATGGGTACGAGGTGGTCGCAACGGATGTGGTGGCGCCCAAAGAGGACCTTGGTGTTCAGGTGCTGCGCGCCGATCTGACCGACTACGGGCAGGCGATCGAGGTCCTTCAGGGCGTGGACGCGGTGGTTCACCTCGCGAACATCCCGGCGCCGGGGATCCACACACCGGTCAGCACGTTCACGGCCAATACCAGCATGAATTACAATGTGTTCACCGCGGCGACCACGCTTGGCCTGCAGCGGGTGGTGTGGGCGTCGAGTGAGACCACGATCGGGTTGCCCTTCGATGTGCCGCCGCGCTACGCCCCGATTGACGAGGCGCACTACCCGCATCCGACTTCGTCCTACGCTTTGTCCAAGGTCACTGCGGAGACGCTGGCTGAGCACTTCGCTGCGTGGTCCGGGATTCCGTTTGTGGCGCTGCGTTTCTCCAACATCCTTGGGCCGGCGGAGTACGAGCGGTTCCCGTCGTACTGGGAGGACGCGACGGCTCGGAAGTGGAATCTCTGGGGCTACATCGACGAGCGGGACGCGGCGGCCGCGTCCAGGGTGGCGCTGGAAGCCGATGTCACGGGCGCCAGCAGTTACATCATCGCCGCCGCGGACACGGTGATGAACCGGGCGTCGGCGGAGCTGCTGCGGGAGGTGTTCCCGGACACGCCGTTGACCAAGGAGATCGGTGAGTTCGAGACGCTGCTGTCCATCGACCGCGCCCGCGCTGTACTCGGCTTCAACCCGCGGCACTCCTGGCGCGACCACCAGGGCTGATCCGGACAGCTTGACAAAGTGGCATCTCGGAATCGGTGAAATATGGCCCTTTGGGGATGCCGCTTTGACGCGCAGGCTTCAGGGAGAAGCCGGCCACTGCTGACGAGGACCCATCCCGATGTACGTTCCCGCCCACTTCGCCCCCGACGACGACGCGGTGCAGGAGTTGCTGACCCATCACGGCGCTGCCGATCTGGTCACCTCCACGCCCCAAGGTCTGGTCGCGACCCTGCTGCCCTTTGTCTACGATCAGGAGCGCAACCGCCTGCTCGGGCACGTGGCGCGTAACAACGAGCACTGGCGCCAACCGGCACAGGGCGAGGCGTTGATCATCATGCGTGGCCCCGACTCCTACATCACGCCTTCCTGGTACGCCTCGAAAGCCGAGCATGGGCGGGTCGTGCCCACATGGAACTACGTGACCGCGCATGTGTACGGAACGCTGACAGTGCACGATGATCCGGACTGGGTGGCTGATGTGGTGCGCCGCCTCACCAGTCACCACGAAGGCGGCCGGCCGGATCCGTGGTCGGCCGACGACGTGCCGGCGAAGTTCTTCACTGGGCAGTTGCGGGCCATCGTGGGCATCGAGGTCGCCATCACCCGGATCGAGGCCAAGTTCAAGCTCAGTCAGAACCGTCCGCCCGCCGACATCGACGGCGTGATCGCCGGACTCCGGCAGTCCGGCGACGAGGTAAGCGCGGCCGCAGTCGAACACCACAGGCGGTGACGGCGGACTACGCGGGCGGGTAGGCCGTGGTGATGCCGGTGAGGATGAGCGCGATCCCTGCGAGGAACTGCTCGCGGTCGTCGTGCTCGCGTAACTGGTCGGCGACGGCCCGGGTGAACGGGTAGTCATCGGGATCGAGCTTCTCCCATGCGGTGGATACGGAGTCGAGGAACTCGCTGCGATCCACTCCGGCGCCGAGAACGCGGCCGTTCGCGGAGTTCTGCCCTGCGGCGCCGAGGATGTAGTGCATCAACGCGGAAGACGCTGTGAACCAGCTGCCTTTTGGCACACCCAGCGCGCGGACCTGCTGGCCGATACTTTCGATGATCCGCGGCGTCACCGACGACCAGGGGCTGCGGGAAAGTTGCGTGGCCAGCTGTGTGGCCAGCCACGGGTGCCAGTCGATCGCGTCGAACAGACCTAGTGCGACCGCACGGATCTCGTCCTGCGGCGAGGCCGGAGGCTCGGCGGGCTCGATGTCCAGAGCGGCGGCCACGACGGCATCTGTTGCCGCGCCGAGCATTTCGTCCTTGTTGCGCACATGCCAGTAGATCGCCCCGGGCCCGGTGGCGAGGCGTTCGGTCAGTGCCCGGAACGTCAGCCCGCCCTCGCCGTCCGCGTCGAGCAGTTCGACGGCGGCCTCGACGATGCGCTCCCGGGAGAGCGCATCAGTACGTGACTTGCGTGTCCGCTGTGTGCGCTGTGCCATGCCCCCATCTTGACATGTCTGGAACGTTGTTCCAATATGGTCGACTGGAACGGCATTCCATAACCTGAAGGAGTCACCATGAACGTCACGATCATCGGCGCCGGCCTCGGCGGCCTCACGCTCGCCCGCGTCCTGCACGGCCACGGAATCCCAGCCACGGTCTACGAAGCGGAGCCGTCACCGGCGGCACGGGCGCAGGGCGGCATGCTCGACATCCACGACGACACAGGCCAACCGGCTCTCCAAGCCGCAGGCCTGATCGACGAGTTCCGCAGCCTCATCCTGGAGGGCCGCGAGGCCACCAGGGTCCTCGCCTCGGACGGGACCGTCCTGTTCGACGACGACAGCACGCGAGGGCGGCCTGAGGTGCTGCGCGGCGAGCTGCGACGGATCCTGATCGAGTCGCTCCCGGCCGGCACTGTCCGATGGGGACACAAAGTCAGCGGCGTCCGTGCCCTCGGTGAGGGCCGTTACTCGGTCACCTTTGCCGATGGCGGTAGCGTCACCACAAGCCTGCTGGTCGGCGCAGATGGGGCGTGGTCGCGGGTCCGGCAGCTGCTGTCGGATGCGGTACCGGAGTATGTCGGCAGGTCGTACATCGAGACCTACCTGTTCGACAGTGACACCCGGCACCCGGCCACCGCGAAAGCAGTCGGTGGCGGGTCGATGTTCGCGCTTGAGCCGGGGAAGGGAATCCAGGCACACCGGGAAAGCGGCGGAACGCTCCATACGTACGTAGCGCTCTCCCAGTCGCAGGGCTGGTTCGCCGGTATCGATTTCACCGATTCAGTCGCGGCCACCGCACGGTTAGTGCAGGAGTTCGACGGCTGGGCACCAGAACTCACGGCACTGATCACCGACGGCGACACCGCGCCAGTCCTGCGCACCATCTACGCCCTGCCTGTCGAGCACCGGTGGGATCGCGTGCCGGGAGTGACCCTGCTCGGCGACGCCGCCCACCTCGCAGCCCCAAACGGCGAAGGCGCCAACCTGGCCATGTACGACGGCGCCGAACTCGGCAAAGCCCTCGCCGCACACCCGGACAACATCGAGGCCGCACTCACCGAATACGAGCAGGCCTTGTTCCCCCGCAGCGCCGTGGCCGCCGCCGAGGGCGTCAACCTCCACGGCATCATGTTCGGCGACAACACACCCCAGAGCATGATCGACATGGTCACCGGACACGAGCAAACCCCATGAACAGTTGGACCGGCTGTGCCTTGCCCCCTTTTCGTCCGAGGGGGTTGGCCTAGAGCGAGCGATACTGGCCGGGTGCCACGTCGTAAGCACGTTTGAATGCCTTGGCGAAGGCGTATTCCGAGCTGTAGCCGCAGCGGGTCGCGATGGTGCGCAGCGGGGCGGTCGACTCGCGGAGCATGCGTGCGGCGGTCGTCATACGCCACCAAGTCAAGTACGCCAACGGGGTTTGGCCGACGATTGTGGTGAAGCGTTTGGCGAACGCCGCTCGGGACAGGCCGGCTTGGGCCGCGAGGTCGGTCACTGTCCACGGCTTGTCTGGATGGCGGTGGATCTGGTGGAGTGCTGTGGTGATCGCCGGGTCGCGTAGGGCGCTTGCCCAGCCGATTGTGTCGCGGGGCTGCTCGTCGAGCCATGCTCGCAGGACGTAGAGCAGCAGCATGTCGACGAGTGGAGGCAGCGCGGCCTCGGTGCCGGCGCGTGGGTCGCTCAGTTCGTTGCCGAGCAGTTCGACCGCACTGCGTAGCGACGGGTGCTGCCCGACGCGGTTCGGCAGGTGGATGATCATCGGCAGGTCGGCGAGCAAAGGGTGCGGGCGGGTGGGGTCGAACGTGTAGTAGGCGCACAACAACTCGGTCGCCGGGCCGGTGCCGCTGATGTGCATCTCGTCGAGCGGCGCGGTGTCGTGGGTTTCCGGTTTGAAATCGACGATTGGGCTGCCTGGTTGATCGACGAGGGCATAGCCGTCGCCGTGCGGAGTGAACAGCACGTCGCCGACGCCGAGCGTGAGTGGTTCGCGCTGCGGGGACAACAGCCAGCACGAACCGGACAGGACAACATGGCAGCCGGCGGCCGTGCCTCGATCGAAGCGCACACCCCATGGCGAGTGGCTGGTGGTGCGAGCCGCGGACGGCCGACCGGTGCGCATGGCAACCAGCACGTCGCTGAGTACGTCCATGCGAAGACTCTAGGACATCTTTTCGAGCTTCTGAACCATCCACACGCTCGTCAAAGCTCCATAACGTGAAGGACATGACATTCCACGTAGTACTCGGCGCCGGTCCGACCGGCACTGCGACCGCCCTGCGACTGGCCGAATCCGGTGACGATGTCCGGGTGATCACCCGGCGCGGTACCGGCCCGTCCCATGCCCGGATCGAGCTCGTCGCCGCTGATGCCTCGAACGCCGACACGCTGACCGCGCTGGCCGAGGGCGCGGCCACACTGATCAACTGCGCCGCGCCGGCGTACAACCGGTGGCCGGAGGAAACACCCGCACTGTCCGCCGCGCTGCTGGGTGCGGCCGAGCGGACCGGCGCGGGATACGTCAACCTCAGCAACATCTATGGCTACGGCTCGGTCGACGGCTCGCTGTCCGACGACCTGCCGATGCGACCGACGACGATCAAGGGCCGGGTGCGGGCGCGGATGTACCTCGACGGCCTCGCTGCGCATGAGGCGGGCCGGTTGCGGTTCGCGGAGGTCCGGCCGGGTGACTTCCTGGGCGGCGACGCGATCGCGATGTTCAACCTGTTGATCGGCCCACAGACGTTGGCGGGCAAGGAAGTGGTGTTCCCCGCGGACCTGGACGCGACACGCAGTTGGACGTACATAGGCGACGTGGCCAGCACCTTGGTGGCTGTGGCCAGGTCCGAGCAGTCGTGGGGCCGGGCGTGGCACACGCCGCAGACGTCCGAGATGTCAGTCCGGGAGATCGCGATCCGGTTCGCCGAGGCGGCCGGGGTACCGGCGCCCGAGATTCGCGAGATGACTCCGCTGGAACTGCATACCGCGGTCCTGGCGGACCCGATTATGGCCGAGTCGGCGGAAATGCAGTATCTGTACCTCCGGCCGTCGGTCATTGACTGGTCACGAACGGCGGCGGCATTCGACTTGAAGCCCACCCCATTGGACGACGTATTGCGCGAGACCGCGGCGGTACTGCGTTAGCCACGAATTCTGGCCGTGTGGAAGTGCGACGGCGCCGCATGCCACGTTCGGGTGCCGTCGCTACTCCATTTGGGTTATTCTTGTTAGGTGCTGTCACGCGTCCCGCGCTGAGCCGGATAGGTCCGATACACGGACTGCAGGGTTGGGTGAGGGCCATGACAGTCGATCTGGAATTGGGGTTGGTCTGGGACGCCGACCAGTCGGACTTCGAGGTCAACCTGCGCCTGAGCGGGGCGAACGGCCTTGATGACGTCGATTTCCTGTCGCACGCGATCAGTATCGACGCCGACGAACTGCGCGAGCTGCACTACGACGAACGCCAATACGGCGCGCGGCTGAGCGATATGGTCTTCGCCCGGCAGAAGATCAAGGATTACTACCACAACGCGGTGCGCTCAGCGCAGGACCAGAACGTGCATTTCCGCCTGCATCTCAGCGGTCCGCCGCGGTTTCACCAGTTGCGGTGGGAATCGCTGCGTGCGCCTGGCGACAATGCCACGCCGATCGCCACGACTGGCAAGTTCCTGTTCTCGCGGTATCTCAGCGGTGAGAACTGGCCGCTGATCCCCAGCAGGCGGCAACGGGATCGGCGCGCCCTGATCGCGGTGGCAGCGCCCAGCGACGTGGTGGACGGGTGGCAACGAGCGCCAGTGGACCGCAAGGCCGAAATAGAGCGTGCGCGTGCCGCGCTGGCGAACTACCGCGTGGAGGAGCTTCAGGTGGCGAGCCTGCAGCAGATCGCCTCGCGGCTGGACAAGGAGCGGTTCGAGGTGCTGTACCTCGTCGCGCACGGCTGGCTCACCGACGATGTTCCGCGCCTGCTGCTGGAGAAGGCCGACGGCACGGGAGACATGGTCGACGCCCGCAGGCTGGCCGAACGCGTTCACGCCCTGGACAACAAACCGACGCTCGCCATGCTTGTCTCATGCCAGTCCGCCAACGCCGGTGAGAGCTCGGACTCCGGCGCCTTGGCGGGCTTGGGGCCCAGGCTCTCGGGAGCGGGGATCCCTGCTGTGGTCGCGATGCAGGGCAACATCACGATGACCACCGCGCAGACGTTCGTGACCGAGTTCTTCGACGCCTTCCGCGACGACCCGTTCGTCGACCGGGCGATGACCAAGGCCCGGCTGGCCGTGCGGGACCGGCGGGACTGGTGGGCGCCTGTGCTCTTCTCCCGGCTGCGGTCCGGTCGTGCCTATCACGTCACCACGTTCCCGGAGGACGCCGGCGACCTCTGGGACAATCTGTCGCTGGCGTTGACCGGCAAAATGGTGACCCCGGTGCTCGGCCCTGGCCTGGCCGAGCGCATTGTCGGCTCGCGCTCGGAGATCGCCCGGCGGTGGGCCCTGCGCTGGCAGATGCCGATCGTCTGGCACGGGCGCAGCAACCTGGCCCAGGTCGCGCAGTACCTGCGGGTGACCAAGGACCCCGACATGGTGCCGCTGTATCTGAAGCAGTTCCTGATGTCGGATCTGCGTGAGCGTGTGGAAACCCCGCCGCACCAGGCGTTCCGCGGACTGCCGGCGCGGCTGCTGGAGGAGGCCGACCCGGTGGAGGTCATCCTGGAGGTCGGCAGGCGGATGCGCCAGGACGACCCCGACGACCCGTTCCGGGTGGCCGCCGGGCTGCCGGTGCCGATCTTCGTCACCACCGGCTGGACCAACCTCCTGCAGGATGCGTTGCAGGAACAGGGAAAACGACCACTGACGATATGTTATCCCTGGCATCGCGAGAAGACGTGGCAGGACATCGCCGGGGCCCGGCAGACGGCCGCGCCGACTGTCAGCGAACCTTGGGTGTGCCACCTGTTCGGGCGCCTGGACGACCCACGGTCGCTCGTGCTCACCGAGGACGACTACTTCGCATGGCTCACCGCGTGGGTGGGCAAACGCAGCCAGTTGCCCCCGTCTTTGTCGTATCTGAAGACCGCCCTGAGCGTGCGCAAGCTGCTTTTTGTCGGCTACCAGTTGCGGGAATGGGACTTCCAGGTGCTCTTCCAGGGCATCCAGACCTTCGAGGGCCGCGACCGCAGGATCAAGAACGTCGGCGTGCAGCTCATGCCGGACGTGGACGTGATCGAACCGGAGGCGGCCCAGCGGTACCTGGAGTGTGCGCTCGCGGACGTCAAGATCTTCTGGAGCGACACCACCACGTTCATGGCGGAGCTGCGCAAGCAGATGGAGTCGCGGCGATGAGCAGGACGAGCAACCCCTACATCGGGCCACGTGCCTTCCGGACGACCGAGAAACTGCCCAACCGCGATCGTGAGGCCAGCGAGCTGGTCAACCTGGTGCTGGCGGAGCGTGTGGTGCTGCTGCACGCCCCGTCCGGCGCGGGAAAGACCTCGCTGATCCAGACATCGGTGATGAAACAGTTGCAGGACTTGAAGTTCACGCCCACCGCGGCGTTGCGGGTGCAATGCCCGCGACCGTCCGTGGGCAACTGCAACAGGTATGTCTTCTCGCTCGCGCTGAACCTGTTGGGGCCGGACGAGGTCGGCCTGGAGCGGCTGGCGGGGATGAGCCTGTCGCAAGTGCTGGGGCATGCGATCGGCAAGCGCGACTACCGGGTGATCGTCATCGACCAGCTCGAGGAGATCCTCACCCTGGATCCCAGTGACCTGCCGGCCAAGGAGGAGTTCTTCTGCCAGCTCGGCGAGGCGATCGAGAAACACTCGCTGTGGGCGTTGCTGGCTGTGCGCGAGGACTATCTCGGTGGCATGGAACGCTTTCTGCAGTTCATACCCGGTCAGATGCGGATGACCTACCGCCTGGACTTTCTCGGGCGTGAGGACGCACTGGCCGCTGTGCGCAATCCGGCGCTGGAGCGTGGCGTGGAGTTCCCGGACGCCGTGGCCGAACAGCTGGTCGACCGGCTGGCCGGCAACGGCGGTTTTGTCGAGCCGTTCCAGCTGCAGGTCGTGTGCCGTCAGCTCTGGCGGGACCGGAATCCGGCCGCGGCCACGATCGAGGTGAGTGAGGTCGAGGAGGTGGACATCGACCGCGCTCTGGGCAAGTACTACTCGCGGTGTGTCGCCGACATAGTCGCCAAGGCGAATGTGCCTGAACGGGTGATCCGCGACTGGTTCGAATACGCCTTGATCAAGGATTGTCTCCGGGTCCAGACAATGCGCGGACCGGATGTGGGGGACCTCGAGCAGGAGGTGCTCTCGCGCCTGGAGGAGATGTATCTCATCCGCGGTGACACGCGGGCCCAGACTCGGTGGTACGAGCTCGCGCACGACCGGCTCGTGGGAGTCGTGCTGGAGAACAACCAGAGCTGGCAGCTGCATCACCTCGACAGCTGGCAGGTGGCCGCGTACGAGTGGGACCGGCACGGTCGCGACCCCAGCTTCCTGCTGCCCAAGAAAAAGCTCAACTATGCTCCGCTGAGCGTCAGCCGGCTGCTGGAGCACGAGCAGGCCTTTCTCCATGAATCCTCCAAGGGAGTGAAGTGGCGGGCGAAGCTCGCGGCGACGATGACGCGTGTCCTGGTTCCGTTGGTGCTGATCGAGCTCGTCGTGATCATCCTGCTGGTGGTGCTGTGACATGGGCGACCTGGTGGAGTTCAACGGAATCGACGCGGACACCGGTGGATACCTGTTCCCGGGGCGGTCGCTCGACGAGCTCGTGGCGGCCGTCCGGAGCCAGGACACCGCGTCGCCATTCTTGCGGGCGATGTGCTACCGCCACGACCTCGCGGAAGCGAACTATGGTGTGGCGTCCTTTGCGGACGACAGAGACGACCTCGGGCAGACTGGCTGGGGCGTTCTGTCGGCACAGGACGCCGACCCGCGAGTGCTGGACGCGCTGCGGCCATTGCTGGACCTGCGCAAGAGCCAGGCCGGCAGCTACTACCGGGAGTTCGTGGTAAGTCCGGGTGACGACGCGAGTACTTTTCTGCGGCGCCACGGGATGGGGCCGGATCCGGCTGATCCACGCAAGGTGCCGTACTACCTGCTGATCGTCGGCCCGCCCACGGAGGTGCCGTTCACTTTTCAGTACCTTTTGGACGTTCAGTACGCAGTCGGCCGGATCGACTTCGATTCGGTGGCGGAGTACGAGGCCTACGCCCTGGCGGTGTGCGAGGCGGAGGCGCGGGACAGCGCGAAGCTGCCTGTTCACCTGTTCGGCACCTGCAATCCCGGGGACCGGCCGACGAAGCTGAGCTCGACGCAGCTGCTTGAGCCGCTGGCACGGGAACTGATCGAACTCGCGCCTGGAATCCAGGTGACCAAGGACATCGGGGAGCAGGCGACCAAGGATCGGTTGTCCGAGCTGATATCCGGCGGCCCTGCCGTGTTGTTCACCGCATCGCACGGGCTTGGCAGGGCAAACGGGGAAGCGCGGGACATCCAGGGTGCCTTGGTGTGCCAGGATTGGCCTGGACCGCTGGCCGCGAACGGGATACTGCCCGGACACTACTACTCGGGCACTGACGTCACAGGCCCCGTCGCGCCCCGCGTGGTCTTCTCCTTTGCCTGTTACAGCGCGGGATTTCCGACTGAGCCGTATGTCGCGCGGCTGCCGCAGCGGTTGCTCGCCCATGGTGCTCTCGCGTTCGTCGGTCATATCGATCGGGCGTGGGGCTACTCGTTCCTGTGGAGCGGTTCGAGCGCGCACATCACTGCCATGATGAGCTGCGTCCTGGCCATCCATAAAGGACGCAGGATCGGCAACGCGATGGAAGACCTCAACATCCGGTGGGGGACCATCGCGGCCACACTGACTGTGCGCCTGGAGGAACTGAAGGAACGCAAGAACGTCGACGAGCGCGAGCTTGCCTGGCTGTGGACCGCGAGCAGCGACGCCCGCAACTACGTGTTGCTCGGCGATCCCGCCGTACGCGCCGGTTGAACGGAGATGCCCGATGTCGCAGGAAACCGTGCCCGGTCACGACGATCTGACCTACAACCTGCTGAATTTCGACGAGCAAGGCCGCGAACGCGGTTCCGGCAGCCGTGAGGTCCTGGCCCGAGCCGAGGCCGAACAGCCGACTGACCTGTTCGTTTTCAGCCATGGCTGGAACGGCGACGTGCCGGCGGCCAGATCCCAGTACGGCCGATGGATCGCGACCATGGCGGCCTGCGCAGCCGATCGCGAACGCGCCCACGACTCGCCAGGCGGGTTCCGATCGCTGCTGGTCGGGCTGCACTGGCCCAGCAAGGCCTGGGGCGATGAGGAAATCGGCACCGACCCGGTGGTGGAGCGGTTCGGTGGCAGTCCCGAGGCACGCGCGGCGATCGGGACGATCGTCGACCATGCCATGACCGACATCGAGCCTGAGGTCCTGCCACCGGAGGTGGTCAGCGCCTACGAGAAGCTGGACGGCCTGGACGACGACAAGTCAACGGAAGGCGATCGGGTCCCGTTCGACGCCGAGCAGCTTTACCAAGGATGCCGGTTGGAGGACGATCCGGTGTCGTTCGGCAGCTTCGGTTTCGGCGGGATACTCGCGCCGCTGCGCGTGCTGTCCTTCTGGAAGATGAAGAAACGAGCCCGTACCTTCGGTGAGACCGGTGCGGCCGCGCTCGTGGGCCAATTGCAGCAAGCGGCTTCGGACGCGCGGATTCACTTGGTAGGACACAGCTTCGGCTGCATCGTCACGTCGGCCGCGGCAATGGGCGCCGCCCGCCCGGTCGCTTCGCTCTCGTTGATCCAGGGCGCGATGTCGCTGTGGTCGTTCTGTTCCGCCGTGCCCGCGCGACCGGCGATGGCCGGGCATTTCCGGCCGCTTGTGGCCAACCGGATGATACGTGGCCCGGTCGTGGTGACCAGGTCGGTGTTCGATCGGGCAGTCGGGACATTCTATCCGCTGGGCGCGTGGTCGGGTCAGCAGCTGGCGTTCGAGGCAGACGAGTGGCCCCGATATGGCGGCATCGGTGTGCACGGCCTGCATGGCCCGGATGTCGATGTGGTGGAGCACCAGGACGTACGGGCACTGGGGGAGTTGACGCCGGGCAAGGTGCACAATGTGGACGCTCGCACGGTGATAGCCACGACTGACGGTATCGCAGGCGCACACAACGACATCTGCCATCCTGAGCTGGGACATCTGGTCTGGCAGGCAGTAGCTGCCAGTCGCTGAGCGGGGCTCAGACGGGAATCCGCAGGGTGAAGGTCGACCCTTGACCCAGCACGCTAGTTGCCTGGGCGGTGCCGCCGTGGGTCTCGGCGAGTTTGCGGACAATGGCCAGGCCCAGGCCGCTTCCGCCGGTTTGGCGGCTGCGGGATTTCTCCGCGCGCCAGAAGCGGTCGAACACGTGGGGCAGGTCCTGCGGGCTGATGCCGGTGCCGGTGTCCACGACCTTGAAGACCACGTCCGGGCCGTCCTGCTCGGCGGTCACCGTGATCGAGCCGCCTGGCGGGACGTGGCGCAGGGCGTTCGTGACGAGATTGCCCAGCATTTGCCGGAGGCGTACGGGGTCCGCGTTCACGGTCAGGTTCTCCGGTGCGGACGCCGACAGTGTGATCTCACCCTGTGCGGCTCGGGGGAGGTAAGTGGCACGCAGCTGCTGCAGTGCGGGCGTGACCAGTATTTGTTCCTGGTGCAGATGCAGTTTTCCGGCGTCGGCCGCTGCCAGGTCCTGCAGGTCGTCCACGATGCGCTGGAGCATCAACGACTCCTTGAGCAGCAGTGCGATCAATGCGGGGTCGCGTTCGCTGATTCCGTCCTGTGCGGCCTCCAGCCAGCCACGGATGTTGCTCAAGGGGGTGCGCAGCTCGTGGGCGATGTCGCTGACCATCACCTTGCGGCTCTGTTCCAGCCGCTCGCGGTTCTCCGTCATCGTGTTGAATGCCGTGGTCAGCTGCGAGATCTCATCTCGGCCGCGGACTGGCACGTGCGGGGTCGCGTCGCCGGCCGCCATCCGGTGAGCCGCGCTGGTCAGGGCCTGCAGCGGGCGGACCAGCCGTATGCACACCGTCGCCGTGACGGCCACCACGACCAGGAGGATCGCCGCTGCCACGCCCGCTATCCACCCCCAGTTGCCGGACGACAGATCGAACGATGTGGTCGGTGTACCGGTCGGGCTGGTGACGAACAACAGCGCGGCGGGCGCCACGTACGGCGCGAGCTGTTCCTGCCGGGACGACTTCACACAGGCCGCCACCGTGGGCTCGTCCGGGATCGGCCGCCCGCTGCTCTGCGATCTCGCCGGGGTGTAGTGCAGGTTCAGCTCGACCGGCGGCAGGTTGCGCCGGGCGAGGCAGACGTTGACCAGGTCCTCCAGCGCCATCAGGGCCTGGAAGTCCGCGGCCGTGTCGGTGGGCAGCCGGACGCTGAAACAGTCCTTCGGCTCGAACCCAGGCGTGATCTTGGCCTGGGTCTTGTTGAACCGCAGACAGGTGAGCGTGTCGGTGTTGTCCTCGCGGACGCGGTCGTTGATCGGTGTCCGGAACGGTCCCAGCACACGCTTGTCGATCCGGTCGGCGGGCGCGTCCGGCACGAGCAGCGGGTTCACGGCGAGCGCGTCCACCTCCGCCGACGCTGTCGCGGGCAACGGCGCCCCATCGCCACCGAAGTCGACAATCGGCTTGCGGTCCTTTGTGAGCAGTGCGATCCGTCGGTTCGGGTGCTGGTCTATGAGCCCGTTGACGACATACCGCACCTCGGACCAGTCCTTGTGCGTCACCGCGTAGGTGAGCAGCGATGTGTAGATGTTGTTGTCCGCGGCCAGTTCCCGGCCCTGCTCCTGCTGCAGCGTCGTGCGGGTGATCTGCGCCGCGATCCATGCCGTCGCCGCGATCGAGCACATGGCGACGAGCACGGTCACCGCGAGGATGCGGACGAAGATGCTACGGCGCATCAGACCCGCCGGCCGTCAGCTTGTATCCGAAGCCGTAGACAGTGAGCAGGCGCTTGGGCCGGCGTGAATCCACCTCGATCTTGCGTCGCAGGTTCTTGACGTGCGCGTCGATCGTCCGGCCGGTGATGTAACGGTCGAAGCCGTGCATGCTCTCCAGCAGCTGTTCCCTCGTGAACACCCGGTCCAGGTCGCTCGCCAGCGTCTGCAGCAGACGGAACTCGCCGGGCGTGCATTCGATCTGTCTGCCCGCGACGCTGACCTCGTGCCGGACCGGGTCGATGACGAGCGATCCCGCGCGCAGCAACGGGTCAGGCTGAGCCGGTGCCTGCTGTCCCCGCCGCAGCAGGGTCCGTACGCGGGCAACGAGTTCCCTGGGGCTGAACGGTTTTGTCATGTAGTCGTCCGCGCCAAGGGCGAGCCCGAGCAGCATGTCGTCCTCTGTGGACCGCGCGGTCAGCATGAGCACCAGCGTGTTCGACTCGGCCCGCAGCACACGGCAGACGTCCAGACCGTCCACTTCAGGCAGCATCAGGTCCAGGACGAGAAGATCGGGCCGGTGGCGGCGCGCCGAGTCGATGGCTTGACGGCCGTCGGCCGCCAGCACCACCGTGTGGTGGTCGGACTCGAGGTAGCGCCGCAACAGTTCGGCCTGATCCGCGTTGTCCTCGGCGATCAGGATGAGTGCGCACACCTTGGCGATGATAGGCAGGCCGCGGCCGGGCGCATCGGAAGCGCATCACGGGATCACAGGTTCCTCACAAGTCTCGTAGATCATCTCCGCATGCCGAAGTCCCGCCGCCGTGCGACTGTTGTCGTGACGGCCGCACTCATCGCGGTCGTCATCGCGTCCGCCGTGGCACTGATCGTCCACAACCGCCCACCGGAGCCCACGCCCGCCGGAGCGCCCCAGGTCAAGGTCGCTACCGTGCGCAAGGCGGATCTGGCCAACACGAAGTCCATGCAGGCCATGATCGGATTCGGCACGCCCCGGCAGATCAAGGGGACCGGCACGGGAGTGGTGACCAGGCTGCCCGCCGTCGGCGACGTCGCCCAGGCCGGCAAACCGCTGTACTGGGTGAATGACCAGCCCGTCCCGGTGTTCTTCGGCCCCACTCCGCTGTTCCGCAAGCTGGAGGCGCCCGGCGCCAAGGGCTCCGACGTGGCCATGATGATGGACAACCTCGCCCGGCTCGGCTACCAGGTGGGTCGCAGGCCCAAGGACGACACCAAGGCCGAGCTCACGCCGACCGTCATCGAGGCCATCAAGAAGTGGCAGCGCAAGGCCGGGCTCGAGGACACAGGCACGGTCGACGTCGGCCAGATCCTCGTCCTGGACACCCAGGTGCGGGTCGCGTCCGTGCAGGCCCAGCCGGGCGCCGCGGCGACCGAGCAGCTGTTCACGGTGACGCCGAACAGCAGGGTGGTCACGATGTCGGTGCCCATGACGGAGGCGGGCGGGCTCAAAGCCGGCACCTCGGTGTCGCTCGTGCGGCCCGACTCCAGGCAGGTCCCGGCGAAGATCCAGTCGGCTACCCCCGCGGTGCCGAATCCCGAGGCACAGGGTGGTGCCGGTGCCGAGCAGAAACTCGACGTCGTGATGGTCGCGGACGACCCGGCCGACGTCGCCGACCTCGCCCCGGCGCCGATCCAGCTGAACATCACCACCGAGAGCCGCTCCGGCGTGCTGACCGTGCCCGTCGAAGCGCTGGTCGCGCTGCGTGAGGGCGGGTACGCCGTGCAACTGCGCGGCGGGGAACTGCGGGCGGTCAAGACGGGCCTGTACTCGCAGGACAAGGTCGAGGTCAGTGGATCGGGCATCACCGAGGGCCTCGAAGTGGTGACCGCTTCATGAATACCGTGCTTGAACTACGCGGAGTCAGCAAGCGCTATCCCGGCGGCGTGACCGCGCTGGACAGCGTGTCATTGAAGGTCATGGCAGGTGAGCTGCTGGCCATCGTGGGGCCGTCGGGCTCGGGCAAGACCACCCTGCTCAACATCATCGGCACGCTCGACCTGGCCACCGAGGGTGTCGCCGAGATCGACGGGCACGACGTCCTGCGGCTGTCGGACCGCCGGCTCTCGGCGTTGCGGTCCAGCCGTCTGGGCTTCGTCTTCCAGCAGTTTCACCTGTCCGACGGGCTCACCGCGACCGAAAACGTGGCCACTGGCCTGCTCTACGCCGGGGTACGGCGCCGCAAGCGCAAGGCGCTCGCCGTGGCCGCGCTCGAACGCGTCGGGCTGGCACACCGTGCCGACCACCTTCCGCCGCAGCTGTCCGGCGGTGAACGCCAGCGTGTCGCCATCGCCCGGGCTGTGGTCAACCAGCCCGCGCTCGTCCTGGCCGACGAGCCGACCGGCGCATTGGACAGCGCGAACGGCCGGGCCGTGCTCGACCTGCTGATCGAGCTCAACCGGCAGGGCGCGACGATCGCGGTGATCACCCACGACCGGGATGTCGCCGCGATGCTGCCGCGCCAGATCGAGATACGCGACGGGCGGATCGTCGCTGACACCCGTAGGGGACCGCGTTGACAGACCAGCTTCACCCGGCGCGGTTGTCGTTCGGCGACATGTTCCGGCTCGGCCTGCTCGGATTGAGTACCCGCAAGATGCGTGCGGCGCTGTCTGCGCTGGGCATCTCGCTGGGCATTGCGACCATGGTCGTCGTGACCGGCATCCCGGCGTCCAGCCAGCGCGCACTGATGGACGAGCTGACGTCCTTGGGCACCAACATGTTGCGTGCCCAACCGGCACAGCGCCAGGAGACACCAGTGCTGCTGCCCGAGGCCTCGGTCGGGATGGTCGAACGGATCGGACCGGTCACCGCGGCCGCGGCGGTAGCCAACACACACACGCGGGTGCGTCGTTCCGATCGGCTGGATCCCAGCCACAGCTCGGACCTCACCGTGCTGGCCAGCAGTCTCGGCCTGCTGGAAACAGTCAACGGACAAGTCCAAAGCGGACGGTTCCTCACCGACGCGAACGCGGGGTTCCCCGTGGTGGTGCTCGGATACGTGGCCGCGGGCAGGCTGGGGATAGACCGGATCCCCGATGGCGACGCCAAACCGGCCGTCTACATCGGCGATCGCTGGTTCACGGTGGTCGGCGTGCTCGGCCCGATGCCGCTGGCGCCCGACATCGAACGGTCCGTACTCGTCGGCTGGGACGCGGCCCGCAAGGAACTGCGATTCGACGGCCACCCCACGGTGGTCTATGTCAAGGCGCACGAGGAGTCCATTGAGGACGTCCGCCGGGTGATACCGGCCACCTTGTACTCCGAGGTTCCAGGCCTCGTACAGGTGAGTCGTCCGTCCGACGCGCTCGCCGCCAAGCGCGCCACCCAGAATTCGTACGCCGCGCTGTTCCTCGGTCTGGCCGGGGTCGCGTTGCTGGTCGGTGGCGTCGGGGTAGCGAACACGATGGTCATCTCGGTGCTGGAACGGCGCAAGGAGATCGGCCTGCGCCGGGCCCTGGGTGCGACTCGCGGCCAGATTCGCGGACAGTTCCTCACCGAAGCCGTTCTGCTGTCCGGCCTGGGTGGACTTGTCGGCACCGCGCTCGGTGTGCTTGCCACGTTCGGCTACGCCACCGCACAGGCCTGGCCCACTGTCATACCGGCGACGGCGATGACGGGCGGCGTACTCGCCGCTGTTGTCGTCGGGATCGTCGCCGGTCTCTACCCGTCCATTCGCGCTGCCCGGCTTACCCCGACGCAGGCACTTTCCGCCCAGTAATACGGAGTCCACAATGAGACAACTCGCTGGAATGCTGGTGCTGGCCGCGGCGCTGGCCGCGTGCTCGACGCCCGAGCAGAAGGCACCCGAAATCGCGTCGCTGAACACGGGCGGCGCAGCCCCTTCTGCTCCCGCCACCACCACGACGACCGAGCAACGCCCCCGGGAACGGCTGGACATGACCTCGGAGGACATCGACGCGCTGTACGAGGTGTACAGCCGCTGTCAGGCGGAACACGGTGTGGACAAGAGCAAGTTCGAGAAGAGCGGCGTCCCGTCCAAGGAGGTGATGGATGCCGCGAACAAGGCATGTCTGTCGAAGAACCCGCTGCCGCCATGGGAGAAGGACGCGAACAACCCCGAAGCGGTGGACTTCGCCCAGCGCGTCGTACAGTGCTTGCGCGGCAAGGGCGTCCGCTACGTCGAGGTGGACAACCAGCCGGGGGAGGAGGCGGTCAGCTACGCGTTGGGCGGCCCGAACAACGACTCCCAGTCCATCACACTCGGGCTCCAGTACTCCAAGGAGTGCGAGATCGCAGCCTCCCGCAAGTAGGCATTCACAGGTGGCCGCGGGCCAGGCGATGGTGAGCCTGCCCGGCCCGGCTGGAAAACTTGCCGACCATGCGAGAGGTGGGCAACGGCCGGTACCAGCTGGTGCGCGAACTCGGCCGCGGCGGTATGGGGGCGGTGTGGCTCGGGCTCGACACGATGCTGGGACGTGAGGTCGCCGTCAAGGAGCTGATGGTGCCCGGTGGCGTTCCGCATGACGAGCGCGCCGTCTACCAGGAACGGGTGCTGCGGGAGGCGCGGATCGCCAGCAGGCTGGCCGATCCCGCCGTGGTCACGGTCTACGACCTGATCAAGGAGCACGACCAGACGTACATCGTGATGGAGCTGATCAAGGGCCCGACCCTGACCGAGCTCGTCGACCGTGACGGTCCGCTGAGCACTGCCGCCGTGGCCGCCCTCGCGGGGCAACTGCTGTCGGCGCTGGAAGCCGCGCACGAGTCCGGCGTGGTGCACCGGGATGTCAAGCCGGGCAACGTGATGGTGCCGGTGAAGGGGTCGGCGAAACTCACCGACTTCGGCATCGCCCAGGCGTTGGACGATCCGCGACTGACTGCGACCGGCTCGCTGATCGGTTCGCCCGCCTACATGTCGCCGGAACGGGTTTCCGGCGGGGCGGCCTCGCCCGCGTGGGACATGTGGGCGCTGGGCGCGACGTTGTTCTTCGCTGCCGAGGGACGTGGTGCGTTCGAACGCGACAGCACCTCGGCGACCATTCTCGCGGTGATGACCGAACGCCCGGAACCGCGATTAACCAGCGGACCGCTCGTCGAGCTGATCATGGGACTGCTGGAGCCGGACCCCGGACTGCGGCTGCGCGCACCCCAGGCGCAGCAGTTGATCAACCGGATCGCCGGCCAGTCGCAGCCGGTGGACCTGCCGACCCAACGCGTGAGCCCCAGCCCGCGGCCCGTGAAACGCGGCCGCGCGATGGCGATCGGTGTCGGGCTCTCGCTTCCGGTGCTGGTCGGGGCCGTCGTTTTCCTTGTGCTCAACCAGGGCAGCCTGTTCGGCCTGACCGGCGGCAGAGCCGGGTCCGGCAATACGACCACGTCCACCACAGTGCCGGCGGCCTCGTCCCGGGCCATGCAGCCCGTGCTGACCGTCGGACCGGACGGGGACATCAAGAGCGAGCTGCTCGGGGCGTACCGCGAAAGCTGCATCAACAACTGGATACCCGCGAAAGGCGTGCCGGATCCCAAGTCGAGAGTCGGCTGTTACGGGCCACACGACGTGGAATGGCTGGATTCGATCCTGGTCAACGCCGAGCCGGAGAAGGACGTGCCTTATCCGTCCCTCGAAGAGCTGGCCAGACGGGGCGGCAGCGAATGCACCCAGAAGTTCCTCTCCGCCGAGGTGACCGGCCAGAACAAAGAGGACACCCTGCGCTACTGGGTGATCGTCCCCACCGCCACGGCATGGCAGCTGAAGACGACAAGCGGTGGTTACCGCACCTCGGACCGCATCATCTACTGCTTCGTCGGCAAGGCCGACGGCGGAAAGCTGACCGACCCGGTCGTCGCCGACAAGTGACGTTCCGGGCCGGTCCACCCAGGCGGCAAGAGTGGCCGCCACGTATCGCTCGAACCCTAGCGATACGTGGCGGTGGTGGTCTCGAAGGCCAGCAGCTGCCGGGTGGTGACGTTGTAACTCATGGTCAGATACCGGCCTGGTGCGATTTCGGCGCTGGTGGGGTTGGCCTGGTCGCCGTGGCCGGAGTTGTAGAGCAAGGTCTTCGGATAACCGGTCCAGGGTCCGGCTGGGTCGGCGATCAGGGCGCCGAAGGTTGGGCGGTTGGCCACGCCGGGATCGCCGTAGGTCAGCAGCAGTGCACCGCTGCTCGTGAGCAGTTGGTGGTGGGAGGCCGTCGTGATGTCCGACTGCGTGAGCGGGGTCCAGGTGCGGCCGTCGTCGTTGGAACGGGTGATGAACGACGGCACGTTCTTGTTCTGGATCTTGTCGAACGAGCGGATCAGCATCACCAGTTGCCCACTGGGCAGGCGCGTGACGTTGGGTTCCTGGTACAGGTAGCGGTCGTTGTCGCGGGCGGCGAACACTTCGGCTGAGGCGTCCCAGGTGCGGCCGCCGTCGTGGCTGCGCGCGACATAGGCACCGGAGCCGTACAGCGGCTGCAGGACATCCCCGCCGGGGATCTCCACTGCTGGTGCGTGCAGCCAGTTCCCGCCCTGGTTGCTGGCGATCCTGACGGGGGTGGCGAACGTCGTGCTGCCAGGGGCCATCCGTGCCACGAAACTGCCGCGGTTCGACGAACCGGAGCCGGTCCAGTCTGTCTGGAAGAAACTCAGCAACACCGTGCCGTCCGCGAGCTGCGTGAGTTTGGGGTCGCGGTTGTCATAGGCGTTGCTGACCGCGACCGTTGGCGGGGTCCACGTCCTGCCGTTGTCGGACGAATAGGTCAGTTTGATGACACCGTTGGCTTCGGTGTGTCCGGCCGCCGAGTGGTAGACGGCCATCATGCGGCCGTCGGCGAGCTTGATCAGATCCGGGAAGCGGGCCTCGATCCCGGCCGGCTCGGTCGCCACCACGGACCCGGTGGAGACGATGTCGAGGTTGTCGATGTAGGTGTCGGTCCCGGTCGGCTGGGTACCGGAGGACGCCACTTCGAAGCTGGTGATGTCGCCGGCAGCGTCGGCGCGCACGCTGGTCCGGTACTGCTTGCCCGCGACTGTGATGCCCGCCCACGTGGCCGAGGCATCGATGACCACCCGCGTCCACGCGTTCGGATTGTGCAGCCCGGCAACGGTCGCGAGATCTCGCCAGGCTGTGCCGTCGTACACGGAGATCACGCCTGTCGTGCTGCCTGCGGCCGGGGGCCGGATCAGAAACCGCCACGCCCCCGTGTCCTCACTCGCGCCGCTGCCGTGCACCGCGAGGATCGTGGACTGGCTCGTGCTCTTGGCGAGCAGATCGAACGTGAACCGTTTCGCCGGCAGGCCGTTCTGCAGGAAGAGCACGCGCGACTGCGCGCTGGAGGTGGAGTCCACGACCCGCACCGCCCGCGTCTGCACCCCACCGACCGTCACGTTCTGCACAGTGGCAGTGCCATAAGTGCGTGTGCCGGATGGTGCTTGCCCAACAGTCTCATTGTCGAACGTACGGACCGCGGCGTGTGCGGTACCAGGGATCAACACCGGCACGGTGGCGGCCAGCGTCAGGACAATCAGCCTGCTGAAGGCTTTCGAGCGCTTCAAGGATCCTCCCAGTGGTGATCGTGCGCGAGCTTCGTACCACCGCGTGATCGAATCGGACAGCCTTTGCCGGATAACGCAATTGTCGGCGCCCCCGCGAAAAGGGGTGGTTTCACCCATGCCCCGCGGTGCCGGTCTCTGTGACGCTCACGGGACCCGCGATGAGGCGTGTGACAAGGGAGGTCGTGGTCATGACGGTGGCGCACCTGCAGATTCCGCAGGGGAACCTGTTCGTGGCCGGACGGTGGGTACCGGCAATGTCAGGCGCCGGTAGGGAAATCCTCAACCCGGCGACGGGCGGGGTACTCACCACAGTGGCCGATGCGGGGCCCGCGGATGTGGACCGTGCTGTGCAGGCGGCCCGGACGGCGTTCGATTCCGGTGTCTGGCCGGGACTGAGCCCGCGGGCGCGTGGCCGGATCCTCCTGCGTGTAGCCGATCTGCTACGGCATGAGGCCGAGGAGTTCGCCGAGCTGGAGTCGACGGATGTCGGCAAGCCGATCACGTTCACGCGCAACATAGACGTACCGACCGCCATCGAGACGTTCGAGTACTACGGCAGTCTTGCCGCCGGGATCGAAGGTGCCGTTCGTGCCACCGCGTTCCCCGCCATGGCGTACACCCGACGCGAGCCGATCGGTGTCGTCGCCGCGATCACACCCTTCAACTTCCCGCTCATTCTCTCCTGTACGAAAATCGCGGCGGCATTGGCGGCCGGGAACACGGTCGTGCACAAACCGGCCGAGGAAACTCCGCTCACGGCGTTGCGGCTCGCTGAGCTGTTGCAGGACGCGGGTGTGCCGGACGGTGTGTTCAATGTGGTGACCGGGGGTGCGTCGGCCGGCGAGGCGCTGGTCCGGGACGCCCGTGTGGACAAGGTCGCGTTCACCGGCTCTACGTCGACCGGGAAGCGGGTGGTCGCCCAGGCGGGGGAGACGCTCAAGAAGGTGACTGTCGAGCTTGGTGGCAAGGGCGCGAATCTGATCTTCGCGGACGCCGATCCGGCCGCCGCGGTGCACACGGCCATGTCGGGCTTCGTGTTCAACACCGGCCAGTTCTGTATGGCCGGGACGCGCCTGCTCGTCGAGCGGCCGGTCTACGCCGACGTCGTGGACGCGCTCGCCCAGGCCTGCTCCCAGGTGCGGGTCGGTGATCCACGCGCGCCGGAGACCGTCGTCGGCCCGATGGCGGGTCCGAGGCACCTGGCCAAGGTCCAGTCCTTCCTGGACACCGCGGAGGATGACGGGATCAGGGTGATCCGCGGCGCCGCTCCGTCCACTTCGGATGGGTTCTTCGTGGCGCCCGCAGTGCTGGTCGGTGCCGGGCAGGAGTCCCGCTACGTGCAGGAGGAGATCTTCGGCCCGGTACTGACCGTCCAGCCTTTCGACACCGAGCAGGAGGCGGTCCGGCTGGCCAACGGCACTTCGTACGGGCTGGCGGCCGGGCTGCAGACACGCGACGTGAGCAAGGCACACCGGGTGGCGGCCGCCTTACAGGCCGGGATCGTCTGGGTCAACGGGTGGGCGATGCTGGACGTCGCGATGCCGTTCGGCGGCTGCAAACAGTCCGGTTACGGCCGGGAGAACGGTCCAGAAGGGCTTGATGAGTACCTGCGGACGAAGTCGGTCGTCGTCGCACTCTGACTCGTGATCTGCCGCAGCTATGCTGCGGTGTTCATGACTGGTCGGATCTCGGGAAACCTGCCCGTCGCGTTGACGAGTTTCGTCGGCAGGCGACAGGAGATCGCTGACGTCCGCGCCCGGCTGGCGACCGCCCGGTTGCTGACCCTGACCGGTGCGGGCGGCGTCGGCAAGACCCGGCTGGCTCTTGAGGTCGCGGCCGAGGCACGCAAGGCCTTTGCCGACGGGGTGTGGCTGGTCGATCTCGCTCCGGTCGGCGAGCCCGCGCTCGTACCGCGTGCTGTGGTGACCGCGTTGGGCATTCCCGACCAATCCAGCAAGCCCGCCGAGGAACAGCTGACCGAGTACCTGTCCGAGCGGCAGGCCCTGATCCTGATCGACAACTGCGAGCACCTCGTCGGCGCGTGTGCTCTGCTCATGAACCGGTTGCTCCGCGGCGGTGCACGGCTGCGTGTGCTCGCCACCAGCCGACGCACCCTCGGCGTCTACGGCGAGCACATCTACATAGTGCCGCCGTTGTCGACGCCCGAACCTGACCAGACATCTCCGCTCAAGGAGCTCGAGGGCTACGAATCAGTCCGCCTGTTCGCCGAGCGCGCGATCACCATTCAGCCGGGATTCGAGATCAGCGAACGCAACCGGCACACGGTCACCAAGCTCTGTGCCCGGCTTGAGGGCATACCGCTGGCGATCGAGCTCGCGGCGGCGCGGCTGCGTGTGCTGTCCCTCGATGAACTGGTGGAGCGGCTGGAGGACCGGTTCACGGTGCTGGGCGGGGGCAGCCGGACTGTCGAGCCGCGTCAGCGGACGCTTCGTGCACTGATCAGCTGGAGCTACGACCTGTGCTCGCCGATAGAACGGTTGTTGTGGGCGCGGCTTTCGGTGTTCGCCGGTGGGTTCAGCCTGGACGCCGTCGAGGGCGTCTGCACCGACGAACACGTCCCGCAGGAAGCCGTGCTCGACCTGCTCGGTCAGTTGATCACCCAGTCCGTGGTCCTCCTCGTCGACTCCGACGGGCAGGTGCGGTACCGGATGCTGGAGACGATCCGCCAGTACGGCCGGGAACGGCTGGTGGAGGCGGGGGAGCTGGAGCGGTTGCGGTCGCGGCACCGCGACTTCTACCTCGACCTGGCGGAAGGCATCGCGGCACGCTGGAACGGTGGCGGCCAGGCGGCCGGACTGGCCCGGCTGCGTGCCGACAAGGACAACCTTCGCGCCGCGCTGGAGTACTGCGTGTCCGACCCGGACCGCACACCGTCCGCGCTGGCCCTTGTCTCGGCCCTGCGGTTCCATTGGTGCGCGGACGGTTTCCTCAGCGAGGGCCGGCGGTGGCTGGACCGAGTTCTGGCACGTCCAGGCGGAGACTGTCCGGCCAGGGCGACAGCGTTGTGGGTCGCGGCGTGGGCCACGTTGCTGCAGGGCGACTACCAGACCGCCGCCGAACGGCTTGACGAGTGCGAAGAACTCGGCGACGCGTCGGCCCGCAGTCAGGTGATGAGCCTGCGCGGCACCTTGGCGAATTTTCAGGGCCGGTTGGCGGAGGCGATCGACCGGTTCGAACAGGCCATCGGCGAGCTCACGGCGGTGAACGACGGACGAGGCGTGCTGATGACGCTCTTCCAGCTCGCCATCGCCCAGGCCTGTGCGGGCGACGCACGTGCCGCGGACACCGCGAAACGCGCGATCATGCTCAGCGAGGAGTGCGGTGAGCTATGGTGCCGCTCGTATGCCCTGTGGTCATTGGGGTTCGACGCCTGGGTACGCGGGGAACTGGATTCCGCCGCCGAACTGACCCGGGCCGGTCTGGCCATCCAGAGCGGGTTCAACGACCACGTCGGCACCGCCTTGATGATCGAACTGCTGGCCTGGGTCGCGGCATCGAAAGGCGAATCCCGCCATGCGGCCCGGCTGCTCGGTTCGTTGCGTGCCATCTGGCAACGGATCGGTACGACCATCGCGGCGTTCGGGCCACATCTGGCCGACCATCACGACCGTTGTGAACGGGACGTTGCCCATGCCCTGAAGGCCAGTGCGTTCGCCACCGCGATTGCGCAGGGAGGCAGGCTCGATCTTGGCCAGGCCATCACGTGCGCCCTGGACGAGGCCGCGGCCACCACAACCGAGCCACCTGTCGGCAAGCCGGCCCTGACTCGTCGCGAACACGAGGTCGCCCAGCTGGTCGCGCGCGGACTGAGCAACCGGATGATCGCCGACTCCCTGGTCATCTCACCCCGCACAGTGGACGGTCACCTGGAGCACATCCTGGCGAAACTCGGGTTCACGTCCCGGTCGCAGGTGGCCGCCTGGGTCACCGAGCACGCTCACCGGTGACGGCCGGAAATGGGTGATTCCACCCTGGTGAGCGGGGTGGCGATCCGGCACTCTCGACGTCCGGCCACTCGACGACGAGGAGAACACCCGATGACAGTTCCCGAGCCCATTGCGCTGCCAGGGCTGGACCCGGCCACGGCGGGACTGCTGGCGATGATCGCGGAGTCGGGGGCGCCACCTCTGCACGAGCTGCCGTTGCCAGTGGCGCGTGAGGTCTACGACCAGACAGCCGCGTTTGGCGGGGATCCGGCTCTGGTCGGGCGGGTCTCGGACATGTCGGCCGACGGCGTCCCGGCCCGCGTGTACTGGCCAGAGGGCGACGGCACCCACCCGGTGCTGATCTGGCTGCACGGTGGCGGCTGGACCGTGGGCGGTGTGGAAGCCGCCGACCGAACGGCGCGTGCTCTCTGTCAGGGAGCGGACTGCATGGTGGTCAGCGTGGACTACCGGCTGGCGCCCGAGCATCCTTTCCCGGCCGGTGTCGATGACGCGCGCACCGCAGCGGAGTGGGTGATCAAAGAGATCGGCTCGCTGGGCGGCGATCCGGCTCGGCTGGCGATCGGCGGCGACTCCGCCGGTGGCAACCTGAGTGCGGTCGTCACCAACGAGTTGCCGGGCACCTTCGCCGCGCAGGTACTGGTCTATCCCGCGACCGACCTCACCCTCGACCACGCCTCGATCAGCGAGCTCGGGCACAGCCAGCTGCTGACCAAGGAAGCGATGCAGTGGTTCCGCAACCACTACGCCGCCGGTGCCGACTGGACGGATCCGCGTCTCTCCCCGCTCTACGCCTCGCCTGAGGTCCTGGCCACGGCGCCGCCCACCCTCGTGATCACGGGAGACCTCGATCCGTTGCGGGACGAGAACGTCGAGTACGTGCGACGGCTCCGCGAAGCGGGAGCAACCGTGGACCATGCCCGTTACCCAGGGCAGATCCACGCGTTCTTCGAACTGTCCGGGGTGATCCAGGCAGCCCTGCAAGCGCGGGCACGTGTGGTGCAGGCACTGCGGGACGCCTGGGCGTAGCCGCCGGTGGCCTGATTTCTACCGACCCTCGCTGTCGGCCGCGGTGCCTAGGATGCCGGGATGAGTCCGAAGGCATCGCGATCGGCCGACGAGCCTGGGGACGAGCCCGGGCAGGCGGATCTGCCACCGGGCTACGTGCGGATGTCGCGGCCGAAACCCGCGCCGGTTTCCTGGTGGTGGAAGTCCGCCGGACTCGTGGTGCTGCTGGCGGCGGCGGTCATCGCGATCATGTTCATCGTCAAGGGGCCGGATCCGCGCGAGTCCGCACGCGGCACGGCAAAGCTGGTCGCCGAGTCGCTCACTGACGCTGATATGTCCGACTTCAGGTCGTATGTCTGTGACAGCGGCAAGCTGGAGATACCCGATGCGTGGACGCAGATGGGCAGCACAAGCGTGCTCGATGTGTCCTCCGAACGCGACGGCGTGGCGACGGCAACGCTGACAACGACCAAGCGTCCAGACATGGATCTCGTCCTGCTGCTACACAGCAAGGATGAGCAGTGGTGCGTTGTCGTCGTGACCAACTGCCCTCGTTACCTCGATGCGCCGTCCGCCTCGTCACTCCCTGACGTCAAGGGCTGCCGAGGCCGCCCCGGTCGCTGAGACGTCCTCCTGGTATTCACTGTGCGTCAGGTGTATTTAAGATGAACTGGAGGTGAACACCAAAGAGGTGGGCTCGGGTGGACGGCCTTGAGAGTCCCGACGGCCCTCGGGGAGTGGCCGGCCTGGCTGCCGATCCCAGCTGGCGGGTCAGTGTCCTGGCCGGCGGCCGGTGGGGTGTTGCCGAGCGTTCGTTCGAGCACGCCGGGCACCAGTGGGTGGTCGGTCTGACCCCGGCGGAGTCGTCTGTCGCCCTGATCGTGTGGCGGGACGAAGAGGTGGTCGCCCACGCCCGGGGTGACGAAGCCGCGATGTGCACGGCCGCTCTGGACTGGGTGTCGAAGATCTTACGTCAGCTTTCCTCGTAGGCTGAGCCGCACACCTGAGGGGAGACTGGGATGACGCTGACCGAGGTGATGGCTGAGCTGGCCGCACTCGATGACCCCAAAGCCCGCGAGGTGAACAAGAAGCACGGTGACGATCACGGTGTGAACCTCGGCAAGTTGCGTGCGGTCGCGAAGCGGCTGAAGACACAGCAGGAACTCGCGCGTCGGCTCTGGGAGACCGACGACACCGCGGCGAGACTGCTCGCGCTGCTGATCTGCCGCCCGAAGGCGTTCGAGCGTGACGAACTGGACGTCATGCTGCGTGAGGCGCGTACTCCCAAGGTGCACGACTGGCTCGTGAACTACGTGGTGAAGAAGAGCCCGTACGCCGAAGAGCTGCGTCTGGCCTGGTTCAAGGATCCGGATCCCGTTGTCGCGAGTGCGGGCTGGGCCCTGACCACCGAGCGCGTGGCGAAGAAGCCCGAAGGCCTCGACCTCAAGGGACTGCTCGACGCCATCGAGGCCGAGATGAAGGACGCGCCGGATCGTCTGCGGTGGGCGATGAACCACTGCCTGGCCCAGATCGGGATCGAGCACGCCGCCCATCGCGCCCGCGCACTCGACATCGGTGAGCGCCTGGAAGTGCTCAAGGACTATCCGACGCCGCCGAACTGCACATCCCCGTTCGCGCCCATCTGGATCAACGAGATGGTGCGCCGGCAGAACGCCAGGTAGGGCTGGGCCATGGATGCGGATCTGACTCTGGGCGTGGTGGCACACCGCGGCGGGCTGCTGGTGCAGCGGCCGGAGCTGACAGTCGGGGTCATCCAGGCGGTATCGCGAACCTCAGGGCTGACGGTCGAGGTGATTGCCCGGCAACCACTGGACCGTCGCGACGCGACACAGCGGCAACGGGACATTCGGTTGCGGCGAGATGAGCCAGTACGGGTCGCGCCCCGCCGGCTCCTCCCTGACCACGACGAGGGAGAGAACCTGCGGCTCGGCTGGCTTGACCAAGCCGGGCACGCGCGCTGGGAGTACGGCTCCACGGTGTGGTCGTGGAGCGGCGACGACCACACCGGGTCCGACGGCCCGAGTTGGCGTTGCATCTGTGTCCTGCCGCCGATGTTCGACCAGCTGTCGCTGGTACTGGCCTGGCCGGAGATCGGATTCGAGGAAACGACCATCACGATCCCGCTGCCGGATCAGGCCACCGTCGAGCAGGGCACCACGTCGATCTGGCAAGCACCCGTCGACGCACTGCCGGTCACCACACCGTTGACCGACCACCACACCAACGACCACCTACCGGTGCGGATCGAGGCAGGCACAGTCATCGCGGAGCCTCGGGTGCTGCACCGTAGCGACCACGCGGTAGTAGCCCTCACTCGGCTGACCGCGATCGGCTCGGCACTGTCGATCGAACTATTCGGCGCCGCAACGGGATCGCTGGCCGACACCTTGACCGCGGAGGCGTTTCCCCCGGCGCACCAGTGGGAAGGTCCGTCCTTGGCTGTCGTCAGAGGAAACGACGCCCTCTGGCTCGGCGCGCAGGAGGCAACCTCCTCCGGAGGAGATCACAGTTTTGTCGCCGTCCAGGAGTTCGCGACGCATCGTCCGGAAGGCGACACACTCGACCTGATCGTCGCCTGGCCCCAGGCCGGCCTGCCCAACGTCTTGGTGCGCATTCCCCGCTGAGGTCAGAGTGGCCAGGAGCCCGTCTTCGGCTCCTTTGTCAGGGCGACCGGCGGGTGCAGGGGGTTTGCCGCAGCAGGGGCCAGGCCGTCGAGAACGAGTCCGAGGTAGCGCCGCCAGCCGTCGGTGCTGGGGTCCATGGTCCACAGTGTGCTGGTCAGCATGGCCATGATCCGGGTCAGGTCGTCGGGGACGAGGTCGGCGCGCAGCTGGCCGACGTCCTGTGCGCGTTGGGCGAGTGTGGTCAGCGACTCGTAGAACGGGGTGTAGACCTCTGCGGTGATGGTGCCGGCGTTGCGGGCGGCGGCCAGGGTGTTCAACTCCCGCGCGGCCAGGCGCATCGCGGCCTCGATCAGGCTGACGAGGCCGTGCAATGGATCCTCGTCGGCGAGTGCCTGTTCGGTGGCGGGGGTGAGGTCTTCGGCGATGCTCTGATCAAGAGCGGCCCGGACCAGGTCCGCCTTTGCCGGGAAATGGTTGTACAGCGTCCTGATGCGTACGTCCGCGCGGCGGGCGATCTCCTCGAGCAGCGCGTCCGGACCGAGCTCGGCGAAGACCGCACGCGCGGTACGCAGGATGCGCTCGGCGTTGCGCGCCGCGTCAGCGCGTAGCGGGCGCTCGGTATCGGGAATCACTACCACAGGGTAGCAACCTGCAGTCGAATGCAACTTGTGCCAGCTTCGGCGGCAGGATGAACTTGCAGTCGAATGCAAGATCTTGTGCGAGGAGATCTGATGACCAGCACAGCCGATCTGCCGGTGTTCCCCGGCGAACGCGCCGCCCGTTGCCCGTTCGACCCGGCGCCCGAATACCGGGAATATGGACGACCCGGAGCACGCGGTGCTGCGGCGGATGCTGACCAAGGACTTCACAGTCAAACGGGTCAACGCGCTGCGCCCCGAGATCGAGAAGATGGCAGGCGAGTTCATCGACACGATGATCGCCGGAGGCAACACCGCGGACCTGGTACAGGCCTACGCGTTACCCATCCCGTCGCTGGTGATCTCGCTGCTGCTCGGCGTGCCGTACTCCGATCACCAGTTCTTCCAGGACATCACCGGCGTCCTGATGAGCCGCACCGCAACGGAAGAAGAAAAGCGGAAGGCCAACGGAAAGATCTTCGGCTATCTGTACGAACTGGTGGCGCGTAAGCAAGGTGAACCGGACGACGCCCTGATCAGCCGTCTCATCCAGGAGTACCTGCCGACCGGCGAGCTGGCTCGCGAGACCATCGCGATGAACAGCTTCATCCTGCTGTCGGCCGGCCACGAGACCACAGCCAACATGATCGGCCTCGGAACCCTGGCCCTGCTGGAGAATCCGGGAACCCTTGTCCGTATCCGTGACACCGGCGACCCCAAGGTGATCTCCGGCGCGGTCGAGGTCTCCGCTACCAGTGGCCGCCAGCGCGAGCAGCGTATTGGCGTAGTTCACCAGCACAGCACATCTGTTGTCGGGATCGAGCCCGGCCGCCTGGTACGCCTCGTCCAGCACCGCAGCAGAGTCGTGCAGGTCCTGACGTCGTCCACCGACCTCGTATCGGAGCAACAAGGCGTAGCCCAGCAAGCAAAGCGCCACGGCTCTGTCCGGGTAGGGCGGTACCGCGATCTTGGCCGTGTCCCGGAGCAGGGTCACGGCTTCGCCGACGTCCCCGTCGGGGGCGGTCAGTGATTCAGTGGCGTTCTCCAGCATCGCCGGCACGAGCGAACTCACCACTCGGGCTTCGGCGATCGCCGCCCGCACACCGATGTGCCGGCTTCTGATCACTGACGCGCGGATCTGCTCGACGACGCGGACATTGCTCCATTCTTCGTCGGCTTCGCAGTCCTTTCGCAGGGCGCACAAGGCTTCGAGGGCCTCGTCGGTGGTGAGCCATGCAAACCACCGCAGCAACCACGCCCGTGTCCACCAGAAGCGCGTCATTACCAGCCGGTTCAGCAACCACCTGTGGCCGCGCTTCACTCGTGCCCTCCAGAATCCGGCGTCGATCCGGTACCCGAGAATGATTCTGGAGCGCACCTAGGAGGACCAACAGTGCCGATGAGCGGGAACCTACTCGTGCTGATCGCCGTCGGCCTGCTGATCGTCGTGGTGGTTCTGGCACGCACCAGACCGCTCCGCGCGCTTGAGCCTTCTGTGGAGGAACTCTGTGACGAGCTGGCCTCATCGGTTCGCACGCAGTGGCGGCACGAGGAGACGACCCGCCGCGTGCACGACCCTGTGCCGATGCCGGTCACGTGGAGAACCGAGTCGCCGGAGTCACCGGTGCAGGATCACTGGATCAACGTGGCCGGTGACGGCCGCGTCGCACCCATGGAGCTCGACGGCGGCATCGATCATGTGCACGAGATCTTCGAGCGCATCCCGTCGCGGCGGATGGTGGTGCTCGGCAGGTCCGGTGCGGGCAAGTCCGTTCTCGCGACCAGGTTGACGTTGGCCTTGCTGGACCGGAGAACGTCAGGTCAGCGTGTGCCGGTCCTGCTCTCGGCGGCCACCTGGGATCCCAGGAGGCACGGGCTCCACGAGTGGATCGCGCACCGCCTCGCGGCGGACTACCCGGCTCTGCGCAAGCGACATGGGGCCAATGGCACGGTGGCGGACCACCTCGTCAAGAACGGTCACGTCCTGCCGGTGCTCGACGGTCTTGACGAGATCACACCGGGCCTGCGGACGCGGGCGATCCGCAGGTGCAACGCTGAACTTCACCTTGGCGACCCCATAGTGCTGACCTGCCGGACCGAGGAGTACCGCGCCTTGGTCAGCACTGACGACGTCCTCACCGGGGCAGCGGTGGTGGAGTTGCAGCCGCTGGGTATCGAGGCGCTTGCGCAGTACCTGCCACGCACCACTCGTCGCGTGCGGGAGGCGCAGGGCAAGGCCTCCCTGTGGGAACCCGTGATCATGGCGCTGGTCGGAGCGAAGGGCTCGGCGTTACGCGAGGTTCTCGCGACGCCGCTGATGGCATCGCTCGCACGCCTGACGTACAGCGAGACCCGCGCCGAGCCGTTGGACCTGCTGGACCAGCAACGATTTCCGTCCGCCGACCGGCTTGCCGATCATCTGCTCGACGAGCTCATTCCGTCCATGTACCCGGACTTGGACGACGACAGCGGCGGCACGCACGATGGAGACGTGCGTCGATGGGCGACCACGCTGGCGACCGTGCTGTCCCGGAGGAACGCGCGGGAGCTGGCCTGGTGGCAGTTGCACCATGCCATGCCGAAGGGCATAAGTGCGCTGGTTGCCGCAGCTCTGGGGATCTGCACCGGATTGACTGTGGCGCTGATCGCCGGTGTGCAAGCGGCACTGCCCAGCGGAATCGTGGTGGCACTGTTCGCCTTGCTCATCACGCTGCCGCAGCACACCGAGCCTGCGGTAGTGCGGCTGAGGCTCCGTGGAAGTCTGCGCACCCTGCGACTCCGGTTCGCGATGCGGCCACGGGCCGGAAATCCGCTGCGGTCGGCAGGGCTGATCGGCTGGGTTGTCGGAGGTGGCGCAGTGGTGGTCGCGTTGGGCGTGGCCACCGGGCCGGTCGGCCTGGTGTGCGCGATCGCCGGCATTTCGTTCGCTGTCCTGCTCGACATCTGGTTCGACGTGCCCAGCGACATCAGCCGGGCGCCCGATCCGTGGACGGTGCTCCGGGAGGACCGAACGTCCGCGCTCAGCCGTGGCCTTGCCCGTGGCGTCGTCGTTGCCGTCGCCGCAGCGCCCGCGATCGGTGTCGTCAGCGCGTTCGCGCTGTTGGCGACGGTCGTGGCAGGCAGCTTCGCGCATACCGCCTGGGGCAAGTTCCTCGTCGCGAGAAGCTACTTCGCCGTCACCGGACAGCTTCCGTGGAGGTTGGCCGCCTTCCTGGTCGAATCGCACGAACGGGGGATATTGCGCCAGGTTGGACCCGTGTACGAATTCCGCCATGCCAGACTCCAGACACGGCTGTTGGCCACCGCGGGCTGACCGGCACGAACGGCGCCGCCGGTGACACAGGACCCGCTCGACGGTCTGGCTGCCGCCCGCGAGGAGTTCGACCAGGTGGTTCGTGAGATCCAGGCGATCGCCGAGTTCCGGGATGTGCACGCGGCACCGGCTTTCGACACCGTGGCCGCGGCCGCGGGCAGCGGTCCGCTGGTCTACCTGACCGCCACGGAATCGTCCGGCACGGCACTGGTGGTGCGCGGCGGCGACGTTGTCCCGGTCGTGCTGGGCCTCACCGCCGGAGACCTGCGAACACAAGTCCACCAGTATTTTCACGCCTACCAAGCGCTGCGTCACGAGCCGGCCGAGCCGAACCACGAGCGGTGGCAGGTGGCGTTGGACGGCGTCACGCAATGGTTGTGGGACGCCGCCATGGGGCCGGTGCTGGACGCCGTCGGTGGTGCTGCTCAAACGACATTGGTCGCGTGCGGTCAGTTCGGACTGCTCCCGCTGCACGCCGCATGGACCCCGGACGCGTCATTGCCAACCGGGCGCAGGTACGTCGTTGATGCGACGGCCGTTTCCTACGCCGCCAAAGCGCAGGCACACCAGGAATGCGAGCGACGCGCCGCGACGATCATGGGACGGAGACTGCTCGCGGTCGTCGACCCGAACCCGGACGGGCCCGACGCGCTGCCGGACACCGAGTGGGAAGCCGCGGCTGCGGCCGCGCGCTTCCCCGAAGCCGATATCCTGCGGCACGCCGACGCGGATCTGGAGGCCGTCGAACGCCTTGTGGGCAACGCCCAGATCCTGCAGTTCGGCTGTCACGGGGTGGCGATGCTCGGCACGGATCCCGCTGGTCCGTGCCGTGAGTAGCGCCCGGCTGGCACAACGGCTGTCGGTGGCACGCGCGGCGTACGTACTCCCGCGATCGGCACCGTCCGGCGCGAAGGAAGAGCTCGACGCGATTCGTGTGTTGCTCCGTGACCGATCGGAGAACCTGGGACAGATCGGCGGTTACCGGGAGCTTCGCGCCCTGATCAACGACCGCGGGTTCGACCTGCTGCATATCGCGGCGCACAACGTGATGGGCAAGGGGAAGTGGGATCGGATCCCGCTGGTCGACCAGCACTTCACCCCGTATGACCTGGCCCAGGCGGAGATGGCGGCGCAGCCGGTCAACAGCCACCGCCCTTTGGTGTTCTTCAACGCGTGCAGTACTTCGGGAGGCACTATGGATGCCATGCAGGCATCCTGGGCAGCGGCGTTCCTGCGGGCAGGCGCTGGTGCGTTCGTCGGCTCCAGCTGGCCGGTGCGCAGCCGCACGGCGCGACTCTTCGCGGAAGCCTTCTACCGTAAGCTGATCAGTCCTGGTGGCACCTTGGGCGCGGCATCTCTGGCCGCCAGAGCGGAGGTCCGGAGTGGACACGATCCCACCTGGCCAGCCTACGCGGTCTATGGCTCGGCACAGTCGACCGTGGCCGGGAGCGGTGAGACATGACCAAGCCGATCTTCGTACTGCATGGGACGTCCAATCGCGACCCGAAGATCATCCGGACCCGGGTGAGCGAGCTGGCTGCTGCCACCGGTGAACGATGGCAGCTGGTCCCCGTGTACTGGGGTGACCTCGGCGCGCAGGACGAGTGGTTCGACCGCATCCTGCCAGACTCGACCCGCCGCGGGCGCGAGGACGTCCGGGATGGAGATGAGCCCGGGCCGGAAAGCGACGACGTCGAACTGCTCGCCATTTCGTTGGCACGCGCACTGGATTCCGATTCCACGCCCGTGGAGCCGGATGAGCGCACACAACTGGCCGCTGTCGAACAGGGCATCAGAACCACCGTGTCCGATGGATGGCCGATCCCCGACGAGCTGGCCGATTCGATCGTTGAAGCGACCGCTCAGACCTGGTCACCGGAACGATTCTGGTTGAGTCAGGTCGATGATCCCACGCTGCTGCGTGCCATCGGCCAGTTCCTCGTCGAGGACGTCACCGACGCACTCGAAGAGATCGAACTGCGTGACGAGACGCGCCTGCACGACGCGGTGCGCCGCCGGCTCGACTCGCTCGACAACCTTGTCGGCGCCGCGCTCAAGAGAGTCGCGAGCAATGTCAACGCCTACACCCGTAGGAGGCTGGCGCCGGCGATGGCCCGGAACTTCGGCGACGTGATCGTCTACCAGCGGAGGTGGCGTGAGATCCACGACCGCGTGCGCGAGGTCATCGCCTCGGTCGATCCGGCTCTGGGCACGGACGACAAGCACCGCGTGCACCTCATCGGCCACAGTCTCGGCGCGACCATCGCACTCGACATGGCCATCGGTGCCATGGAGCCCGAATCCCCTCCATTGTGGACGGACTCGGTGATCACATTCGGCTCACCGTGGCCATTGTTCCACCTGTGCGACCCTCGGCACCCGAACCTTGTCGCGATCGAGGCAGAGGGAGTCGTACGCCTTCCGAAAACCGTCAACCGGTGGACAAACCTGTGGGAGCCAGCGGATCCACTGGCGTTTCTCGCCAGCGATGTGTTCAGGATGTACGACGGCACGCAACCGAAGGATGTAGAAGTGCGGCACTCGTACACCACAGGCCTGGCAACGCACTCCGCCTACTGGCAAACCGCCGAGCTCATGACCGAGATGTCCCGTGTTTTCGGTACCTGAACCGTTCATCGGCGGGTGATCAGTTTTCCGATCAAGCGGACCGCCTGGTTGAAGGTGATCTTGGGGAGGTAGGCGCGGGTGATGGCGTTGCCGATGCTGGGCAGGGCGGCCGCGTCCGGATAGGTCATGAACAGGGGGCGGTACTGTGGCTGGAATTTGGCTTTGAACGCCAGCAGGGAATGGAAACCGTAGACGGGTTCCAGTGCCTTGCCGGTGAGATCGAGCAGACGTTGCAGGGGTGCGGTGAGCTCACCGCGGTCGCGGCGGGCGAGTGGTGCGCCGGAGAGGCTGAGGTATTCGACGCCTTCGTCGCGGCAACGGGCGACCATGGAGGCGATCAGGAATTCCATCACGCCGGGGAAGGCGTCCGCGCTGCGACGCATGAAGTCCAGTGTCCAGGCGACGATTTCGCCGTCCCGGCGGACCGGCAGCCAGCTGGTGATGCCGTGCACCCTCTGGTCCTGGCCGACGGCGACCATGCAGCGGACGTCCTCGTCGGCGAGTTCCTCCATGCGGCCGAGAGTGAAACCCATCTCGGGCAGGCCTTTGTCGGTCAGCCACGCCCTGGACAGCGAACGGATCTGGTGGGTCATCCAGGCCGGGGCGCCCGCGTAGGTGGTCCATTCGGCGGTGACGCCGAGGTTCTTGGCCTTGTTCAACGCGGTGCGGACGTCCTGCCATTTCTTGCCGCGGAACTCCAGCCCGTCCAGTGCGAGCACGGTTTCCTCGGCGACCTGGACCGAGCTCCAGGATGCCATTTCGGCGCGCAGCTGTTCGCTGACGCTGTAGAAGCATGGTGTCCAGCCGTTGGCGGCACAGAACTGGGAGAACTGTGCGACCGCGGCGCTCCTGACGTCGGGCGCGCCCACTGGTTCGCCTGTGGTGAGGGCGACTGAGGAGATGACGCGGTAGGCGATCACCGCTTCGCCGTCGGGAGAGAACCAGTAGTTGTTTCCCCGCCAGGTGATCATGTGCGACATCGAGGTGCCGCCGTGTGTGGCCAGCATGTCGTGGGCTCGTGCGCGGTCGGCCTCCCGGCTTGTGATCCACGCGCGCCGGAAGGTGATCAGGCCGCCGATGATCACCACGAGCCAGAACACGACCCTGGTCCACTGATAAAGCAGGCTTGTCACCGGGCCGTTGGGCAACACCGTGAACTCGGCCGCGTCCAGGTAGCTGGGCGGGATGAACCTGGCCGGCAGGTCGGCCAGGATCTGGCCGAGGTCCGGTGAGCGTTCGAACTGGTCGCGGAACAGCAAGGCGCCCACGAGATGGACCGCGGTACATGCCGTCAGCGTGGCGAGGACGATTGCCATGAAGCGGCGGTAGGTGCCTGGTGGCGCGGCGACGTCGAACTTCCGTCGGTTGGCCAGCAGGAGGACGAGTACGAGCACAGGTTGCAGCAACGGGACCAGGAGCTGGACCCAGTCCTGGGCCGTTCTCGGAACGGAGTCGTCCACATAGAACGATGTCAGCTCAATGCCCAGCCAGGCCAGTACCACGTTCAGCGCGAGCGCCGCCCACCACGCGAACCGGCGGCCGCGCCGCAGCCCTTCGGCTGTCACCAGCAGCAACAGCACGGGAATGACCGACATGATCGCGGAGGAGAAGCCACTCATCCGCAGTGCGGCCAGCGTTTGCCGGCAGATCGACGCATCGGCCGAATCGGCGCACACGGCAGCCACGTCAGCGGGATCCGGCTGCTGCTCGCCGACCAGCAGAAACTGCAGCACCGACAGGGGACCCTGACTCGTCCGGGAGATGGTCGCCAGCAACGGCCCGATCGCCGATGCCGCGACGACCATCGCGACCAGGAGCCGTCCCTCCACTCTGGACGGCGCGGTGCTCGGAGAACTCCGCTTACGGCCCAGCATCACCATCCCGGTGTGGCCTGCGAGCAACCGGGTGAGGTCCATCATGGACCCCATGTACAGCGCGAGCATGACCATGGTCAGAACCAAGGTCAGCCGCAGCCGCCTGCCCCACACGGGAAACACACCGCCGCTGATGGCGAGCCCGACGCCGAACGCCGCGCTCGACGGTCCTGTCACGACAGTCGAGGCCAGATCGGCCGACCACAGGTCGCCCGCGGCCTTGCCGACGTTGACCAGCCCGGTGGCCAGCAGCGCGCCGGCCACATGGCTGCCCAGGAAGATCAACGCGGTCCGCGCCGTGCCGATTCGCCGCTCCGCCAGTCCGCACAGCACAGCGATCAGGACGGTGTTGGCGATGTACTGCCACAGTCCGCCGGCCCAGAACAGTGAGGTGACCGGAGTCCACCACCGCCCGTCGGCCAGTTGTCCCGCGCCGAGACCGATCCGGGTGAGCAGCTCCTGCGGAGGTCCGGACAGCAGGCTCCCGCTGGCCGCTCCAATGATCCACAAGACGGCCAGGAACGTGACCGTGAACGGCACTTGGCGCAGTCTCGTCAGCCGGTCCTTCATGACGCGGTCAGTCCAATCCGGCCCATGAGCCAGCCGAGGGAGTGCGTCAGACCGCCGGCCCAGCCATGCCAGTTGTGCGAGCCGGGGACTTCCAGCCAGGTGACGTCCATCCCGTTGCGCTTGGCCGCTTCGAACACGCGGCGCTGCTGTGGCCGGTAGGTGCTGTCGGACACCGCGACAGTGATGACGCCGGCTGAGCGCGGATACTTGTTGACTGTCAACATGTCGAGCGGATTCACCGCACGGAACGCCGCTTCGTCACCGCCGAACGCTTCCGTGACGGTCTTCTTGCGGTTGCCGAGGGTTGGTTCTTCCTGGCCTGACATGTCGACGAAGGTGGGGAACAGATCCGGCTTACGCAGCGCGAACTGCAACGCACATGTCCCGCCGTACGAGAAACCCGCGACCGCCCAGTGCCGGGTGTCCGTGTCGATCTGGAGGTTCTGCCCGATCCAAGCGGGTACGTCCCTGGTAAGGTAGGTTTCGCTCGCGCCGAGACGTGAGTCCAGGCAGAGCGGGTTGCCGAAAGCCGTGCCGGTCGTGTCCGGCATGACCACCACCGGCGCGAGACCGTTGTGCGCCTCGGCAAAGCGATCCATGATCGTCGCGATCTGGCCGCCATTGATCCAGTCGCTCGGCCCGCCTGGCTGCCCGTGCAGCAGCACGAGCACAGGCAGCAATGGCCGGTCACGTGTCTGATAGGCCGGTGGGACGTAGAGATAAGCGTTCCTGGTCGCGTTGAATTTGGACTCCTGCGGCGGGATGGCGACCTGGGTCACCGCGCCCTGCCGGGGCATGTCCGCAGGCGGCCGCCAGCCGTCGGCGAGCGGGTGTCCCGGCTGTGCCCGGAATGGACTCGGCGACGACGCCGGGAGCCGGCTGTAGTCGATCTCGTTGCCAGGAGGCAGTCCGAAGGCCGCCCGCAAGCTCGGAAATTGTCCATAGTAGACGTTCACCTGCGCGCCGGACGTGATCACGACGAGCAGTGCGGCCAGCAGCGCGGCACTTCGCCGTCGCCACCGGCTGACCGGCAGTGTCGCGACAGCCAGCCCGGCCGCGAAGAACGCGGCCCCGATCCAGGCCATCACCGCAAAGGGGACGGAATCGGGAAAGGGCTGCCACAGTCCGTCCACGATCCACCAGATCAGCAGGCAGGCCAGTACGCTTCCGGCTGCGATCAGCGGAACCGTGCGTGTCCACCAACGACGCTCTCGCCTTGCCAGCAGCGTCGCTCCCGCGAGCGTCCCTATAGTCGTGATCACAGCCGGTACGGCACCACGGACCAGGTCCCAGTCCAGGATTCCGCTCACCGGGCACCAGCGTGATCCTGACCCGGACGCTCATTTCTCGACATGCCAACGAACGTAATGCGGGATCAGGTGTTGTGGTGCCGGTCACCTGGCGGGTAGTGATCTGCTGGGGAACCGTTTCCGGGCATCCAGGTGGCGGGGGTGCCACCAGCCGACAGGCGGGTGCGAACCGGACGTCCTGTGGATGGGAAATCCAGCGCGGACTGGCGAACCTGGATCCATGAACGATCGATCGGGGAGCGGGTCATGGTGATCTTGTTCGTGATTGTCGCTGTGGGCCTCGCGGTGGCGGGGGTGATGCTCGTGCGTGGACAAGCCGCGGCGAGGCGACGCGAGCTGGACGACTCGAAGGCGGAAGCCCGTCGCTGGGTGGAACGGCTCGGCGGGCAGATAGTACAGCTGACTGGCACCGATCCCGCGTCGCGCCAGGCACTCGCGGACGCCTCCGAGCGGCTGAACGCGGCAGGGTCCCAGCTCGAGCTGGCGTCGACCACACAGCAGGCGCAGCTGGCAACGCAGACCGCGCTGGAAGGGCTGTACTACATCCGGGCCGCACGGATCGCGATGGGTCTGGATCCCGGTCCCGCGCTGCCCGGTGACGCGGAACGCCAGCAAGCCGGCATGGTCACCGAACACCGGAAGGTGGACGTCGACGGTCACACCTACGAGGTCTCGCCCGGGCCGGGAGCGTCCACTCCGCACTACCACCCGGGCGGCGAGGTCGACGGCCGGCAGGTGCCACAGGGCTGGTACAGCCAGCCGTGGTGGAAGCCTGCCCTGATCGGCGGTGCTGCCGGTCTCGGATCGGCGCTGGTGTTCGGCTCGCTGTTCGCGGGCATGCCGGGTATCCCGGACATCGGCTCATGGGAGTCCGGTTTCGAGGCAGGCCAACAGGAAGCGTTCGAGTCGATCGGCTACGCCGGATTCGACGACGAGTTCGACCTCTGAGGTTCTCCGGTGGGGACAAATGGATAATGGCCGCGTGAATGTGGAGCCTTTGGACGCCGATCGGATCGGCTGGGTCGGCGGGATCGAGTCGCTCACCCTGGACGGCAAGCGCTACTTCTTCGGGTTCGACTACAGCAGCGACCTGGTTCTCTCGCCGTTGATCGACGACCAGGCCCCGATGGCCGCGTACGCCGCGAAATACATGACGCAGGTCGACGGTGCCCACGATGAGGCCTACTGGTCGGAACTCGTGGCCGACGCGGCCGAATGCTCGAGCCTGGCAGAGCCGGAGGACTGCGACTTCCTCAGCTCGGAGCTCAGCGCAGGCAGGACCACGTACCATCTGCGCTACCTGCTGGGCGCGGCAAGCTCGTGGGACACAGGCTTGTTCGAGGACGACGAGGTTGTCGCCGCGTTGAAGCGGCTCGGCCTCGACCACGACGAGGATTGGGACTCCGTCGACAGTTGCATGGAGCTGACTGATCCGGACGCGCAGCTGGTGGTGGCACGGTACTTCGCGGCGCTTTCGGACACCCTGCAGGGCAATTGGCGCACGGTGTTCGCGCCGTTGATCGACAGGTAGGTTATTAACCAATAGTCGACCGGCTGCGGTGAAACTGTACGTGGGCGGTTGCCGTAATGGCGGAATCAGGCGTGGATATAGTGCGCTCCCACATGTCGGAGAGATCTTGAGGGAGTGCGCCTGTGCCAAGCAAAGAAGAGTTAAAGGCCGCCATGCACGCCGCTTTCGAGTCGGTGGTCGGGAATGGTGCGAGCTACACAAAGGTGTACGCGGCGGAGATCAAGCAGAAGAACTTCATCGTGTTCCGCACCACCACCGTCAGCAACTTCGTCGTGGGCTTCAAGCCGGGCGGGACGGACCTGGTCGTCGTGCCGGTCGACGAGAAGAACGGGACGATCACGCCCGGCGTGCCGCTGACGATCACCGACGCCAACCGGGCGTCGGTGAAGAAGCGTGACCTGCAGGGCCGGTTCGTGCTCAAGACCACCGACGGCCAGACGTTCCGGCTCAGCATCATCCCGTCTGTGCCGAAGGTGCTGTCGATCGCCTACCAGCTGCCGGTCGACCAAAAGGCGGAGTACGAGGCGTTCGTCGCCCTGCGGGACGCCCTCACCGCGAGCTAGCACGCGCGTCTCGGCCAGGATGTCAAGAGTCGCATGAAGTCGTTGTGCCTCATTAGACTCGTGCCCGGCTCCGGCATGCGACGGTGAGGAGACTTGTGAGCACCACCAGCGATGTGCCCAAGGACTTCGATCACCTCGATCCGCGGACCGCTCCCCGGGTACACGATGTCCTGGCGTTGTTCCGCAGATCGTGTCCGGTGGCGCACAGTGCGGCGCACGGCGGGTTCTACGTAGTGACGAAGTATGACCACATCAAGCATGTCGCTCAGCGCGCGGACCTGTTCAGTTCCGCGGTGGACGGGCTTGGCGCGGTGGTCGTGGTGCCTGGAGTCGACGGGGTGCTGGCTCCGTTGTTCGAGCTGGATCCGCCGGAGCACACGTTCTGGCGCAGGCATTTGCAGGAGTTCTTCTCGCCGGTGGGAGCAGCGCGTCACGAGCCGTACATTCGACGGCTCACCCAGGAGGCGGTTGCCGGGCTGGCCCCGCTGGGGCGGGCGGATTTCGTGACGGATTTGGCGCAGCGCATACCGCCGTTCGTCGTAGGTGCGTTGCTGGGTGTTCCGGAGGCAGATCGGCCGGCGTTGAGTTCGTTGACAGTCGGGTTGTTCGGAGCGGGGACAGTCGAGGAGGCGCAACGGATCGGGCGCGACTATGCGGAGTTCCTGCTGGCGCAGATCGAGGCCCGGCGTGGCCGCGACGGCGACGATCTGCTGACCTCGGCGGTGAACACCGAGATCGGTGGCCGGCACGCGACAGATGGTGAGTTGCTGAAGCTCGCGTTCCTGATGGTGGCTGCCGGGCACTTGACCACCGTGGACACAATCGCCAACACGTTGCTGGTGCTGGCGCAGGACGACGCGCTGCGGCGCCGGGTGACCGCTGATCTGTCGTTGCTGGCAGAGGTTGTCGAGGAGAGTGTCCGGCACGAATCCGCTGTGGCAGCGACAGGCCGTACCGTCCGGGCGGACACGAGCCTTGGCGACGTGCCGCTGTCGGCGGGGGACCGGGTTCTGCTGGCATGGGGTTCGGCCAATCGGGACGAACAGCGGTTCCCCGACGGTGCGCAGTTCCGGTTGGACCGAGGGCGTTTGCCGGTGCCACAACTGGGTTGGGGCGCCGGCGCGCATCGGTGCCTGGGGATGCACCTGGCCCGGCTGGAGGTGCGTGTGGTGCTGGAGGAGGTACTCCGTGCCATCCCGGACTTCTCGCTCGCGGACGGGGCCGAGCCCGAGCGGACCTACGGGGTGATCAGAGGAGTCCGGTCGCTTCCCGTCGAGTGGGTCACTTCGTCTTCTTGAAACCCGGCGGAGGGATCAGTACCAGACGTGCGAGGTTCTCTTCGGTGCGCGGCAGCCATTTGTAGGTCGTGGTCGTCGCGGCTGAGGCCGGGAACTCCTTGTCACCGGGCTCGCCCGTGCCCTTGGTCGCGATGTTCCTGACCGGAAGATACGTTTTGCCGTCCACCCACATGTCGATCCGGTAGGACCGGTCCGGGCCGTAGAGACGCAGGCGCAGGGTGTCGATGCCGTCGATGTTCTCCTTGCCCACCAACTCCAGTGTGCCGTCGGAGATCGCCTTGCGGACGCTGTCCGCGTCGGTGATGTCCGGTATGTCGGTAGGTTTGCGGTCTGTCATGTGGTCGGTGGACCACGTCTTGAGGTCGTAGTCGACGGTGACCATGTCCTGGTCGCCGTCCGGGCCGCTGACGGCGTGCGACTGGTTCAGATGGATGGGGGCCGGCGGCCCTGTGTCCGGCCCCGCGGGCAACGTCATCTTCCGGTCTGACGACGGCACAGACACGCCGCTGCTCCGGTTGTAGACGTCGTTGCGATATCGCTGGGTGGCCTTGTCGACCCACTCGTCGTAGTAGCCGCCTGCATAGGTGCTTTTCGACTGGATCACGTACTGCGGGGCCTGGCTCACTGCCTTGATGGTCTGCGCCTGCACCTGCGCGACGTTCTCCACAGGCACGTTCTCCACCGGTGGCGGGTTGTTGACGGCCTCGCTCGGGGATTTCTGCACGGTCGTAGTCGTTGCCACCATGACGGCGGCAACGGCCACGACGGTTGCCGGGACTGCGATCGCCGTACGAATCGTCCACGCGCGTTTGGCCTGTCGGCGGCGTAGCTTCCTTGCCAGGTCAGGGGAAGCGCGGACGTCCTGAAGTTCGTGCCTCAGCCTGGTGCCGAGTTCCTGGCCGTACTCCTGCTCAGTGGGCATGGGGGACCTCCATGGGAAAGGGCTCGTGATAGTCGGCCAGCAGCTCGCGCAGCCTGGCCAGTGCTCGGGACGTGTGCGTCTTGACCGTGCCGGTAGAGGAGCCGATCAGCTCAGCGGTCTGCTCCACCGACAGGTCCTCGAAAAACCGCAGGATGACGACCTGCCGTTGCCGGATGGGCAGTTGGGCCAGCGCCCGCACCACCACCCGGCGTTCGGTCACCCGCTCGTACCCGCCGTCCACCGTGCGCAATGTGTCCGGATCCTCCGGCATGGGCGCCTCGCGTGGCCGTCGGAACAGCGACCTGATCCGGTCCCGGGAGAGATTCACCAGCACTTGGCGTGCGTACGCCTCAGGGGAGTCGCGCGCCTGCGACCAGTGTCGCGCGGTGCGTAACAGCGCTGTCTGCAACAGATCTTCGGCGTGCCCCCGATCCCCCGTGAGCAGGTACGCGGTACGCAGCAGTGCCGTGGATCTGTCGTCGACAAACGTTTCGAAGCTGGGATCTACCCGCATACCTCCTAGAACGTCAGCCCGCCGGAACGGGTTGACACGCTCGCGCAACTCCCACGCGGCCGATAGCGTCGAGTGGGTGAGCGACGCGCAGGCTTATCCGTTCGGTCCGGTCGAAGAAGGCCTTGTGCCACACCCGGAGTACGCCCGGTTGCGCGCTGAACCTGGCTTGGCGCGCATCCGGATGCCCTATGGCGGCGAGGCGTGGCTGGCCACGCGATACGACGACGCCCGTCAAGTGCTTGCCGATCCGCGGTTTTCGCGGGCGGCGGCCGCGGGACGTGATTCGCCGAGGGCCCGGCCCCTGATCGACGAACCGGAGTCGATGCTCAGCATGGATCCCCCGGAACACACGCGGCTGCGGCGGTTGGTGGCCAAGGCTTTCACTGCCCGCAGGGTCGAGTTGTTGCGGCCGTGGGTCGTGCAGGTCGTCGACGAGTTGCTGGACGCGATGACCGATGCCGGGCCGCCCGCGGACTTCGTCGAGCTGGTGGCCTGGCCCACGCCGATGATCGTGATCTCGGAGCTGCTCGGGGTGCCCGCCGACGACCGGGCGGATCTTCGCCGCTGGACCGAACGCACACTGGCGTTGGGCGCCGGCACATCGGTCGAGCAGATCACCGACGCCCGGATCCGGCTCATGGACTACCTGGCTGGTCTGGCCGCGGAACGCCGCAGGCATCCGTCCGACGACCTGGTCGGCGCGCTGGTCGTGGCAAGGGACGAAGGCGACGCGCTCAGCGAGGACGAGTTGGTGCGGCTGTTGCTGACACTGCTGGTCGCCGGGCATGAGACCACGGCCAACCAGATCGGCAACTTCGCGTACCTCCTGCTGAGCGAAGCCGAGCGATGGTCGCGACTGGTCGAGGCGGGCCCCAGTGCGGTCCCGGCCGCTGTGGAGGAGCTGTTGCGTTACACGCCGATGGCGCTGTCCGTGGACTTCGCGCGGGTCGCGACCGAGGACGTCGAAGTGGGTGGCCAGGTGGTGCCCGCGGGCGACGCCGTGCTGGTGCAGCTGCATTCCGCTGACCGGGACACCGCGGTGTTCCCGGACGGCGGCGAGCTGGACCTGACCCGTGACCCGAACCCGCACATCGCCTTCGGGCACGGCGCGCACCACTGTCTGGGTGCGCCACTGGCCCGGCTGGAACTGCACGTGATCTTCGAGGCGCTGGTGCGGCGGCTGCCCGGACTACGCCTTGCGAGGGAGGTGGAGTGGGTGTCCGACCGGCTGCTGCGGGGCGCACGGGGCCTGAACGTCGCCTGGTAGCCCGTCCTGTCCGGTTCAGGCCAGTGGCCGTCGCCGGTCAGTCCGGATGTGCCTGCGGTTCCTAAGGTTGACGCCGTGACACTTCGTGGCTGCGTCCTCAACCGAGTCGGGTGCCTGCTCGTGGTGCTTGCCGTGTTCGGGCTCGGCGTGGTCACGCCGTCCGCGGCGGAGACCGTCTGCCCGACCACCACAAGGGTGTTCACGGTCGACGCGAAAACCGGGCACCTGGGAGAGATCCGGCGCTGCTTCACCGGCGATTCGTGGCAGCTGAGGCCAATGGGGGAAGTGGACTCGGCCGACTGGCGGACCTACTCGAAGGTGTTCGGGGCATACGACGGGGACGCGGCGATCCTGTACGCGGTCACCGCTTCCGGCGAGTTGTGGTGGCGCCGGCAGACGGCTTCCGGTGCGACGCTGGGCGCGCCGGTGCGAGTCGGCGACACGGTCGACTGGCGGCACGACGTGGTTTTCGTGGCGAGTCCGGGTTATCTCGAGCTCGGTGACTTCGGCGGGCCGGTGCGTACGTTCCGGCACGAGGGGTGGTCCTCGGGCGGGACGGTGGTATCCGAGGACAGTGTGCTCCTCACGATCTTCCATGGACCGGCCATTACCGCAGTGACAGGCGCAGGCAACGCTCTGGGCAACTGGGATGGCGTGGAGTACCGCGTGTGGCGCCAATCCGGCGGCACCCACGACGACGTGTGGTACGCGAGCGGGAAGCTGCCCGCCGGTGTAAGTGGTGTGACTGGGGACGGAACCGAGCTCTACGGCGTGGAATCCGGTGGCGTGGTGCTGCTGGAGCAGACGTTGTCCCTCTGCCGGATCGCCAACCGTCACGACTGGCGGGTGTCGGCTCGGGCGCCGGGACGCTTCAGCCGGGTGGTCGTGCCGGTGCGCGCAAATGCGGACGTGCGGCCGTCAATGGCCCCGACACCGCAAATGGATCCGCGGCTGCTTCGAGCCTGCACCGGTGGCAATGGCCCCGACCTCGATCCGTGGGAATGGCAGTAGTGGTTCAGTCCACCCAGCCCTCGCGGACGGCGGCGACGGCGAGGGTCACCCGGTTGGTCGCGCCGAGTGCTTTGAGCAGCGCCTGGACGTGCCTGCGCACGGTCCGCTCGCTGATTCCCAGACTGCGCGCGATGGCTCCGTCGGTCATGCCCGTCAGCACCAGCCGCAGCACTTGGTCCTGTTCCGGCGGTACTTTCGCTGGCGTGCCGTCGATGGACACCGCCCGGCTCCACAGCAGCTCGAAGTACGTCCGCAACGCCGCGGTGATCACGGGAGACCGCACGAGCGCCGCGCCTTCCATGCCCGTGGGGCCGAGTGGCAGCAACGCGGCTCGCTCGTCCACGAGCACCAGCTTCATCGGCAGATGTGGGTACACCCGGCACAGCCAGCCGGATTCCTGGGATTTGCGGAGCATCTCCGTCGCGCCGGGAACCTCCAGCGCCGCACGGGAATAGATGTTACGGAAACACACCCCGCGCTCGAGCACCTCCGCGGGCAGCGACCGGGCCGATCGTGGATCCGGCGGCCGGGTGAAGTGCTCGGTTTCCAGGCTGACCACGTCGTACTGCGCCGACAGGCAGAGCTCCACCGACAGCGCCCCGATCTCCTGCGGGTCGGTGATCACTCGCACGAGGTCGCCGGGTTCGCCGGAGAACACCGACGATCGGTAGACCTGTTGGAGTGCCTGCATCTCGTCGCGCATGTGCAGCAAAGTCTGGTACTGGTCCAGGATCTGCCGTTGCTTGGTCAGGATCGCGTTGTCCACGGCCCGGATCGGCTCCACCGGCACCAGCCGGGGCAGGTCCACGTAGCGTTCCCGGGCGAACCCCTTGTCGATCAGCTCCCGGGCCTCGCTGCTGGCAGGCAGGTCCGGATGCTCGACGAGCGACAGGCCACCGCTGACGATCAGGCGCTCGTAGAGCGTGGCGGCCGACGCGGAAAGCACACTGGTCAAGCCAGTCCTCATTCACCCTCCCGCAGCGCCCCGGCGAGTGTAGCGGGGGCAGGCCGCATCCGGCCAATGGCCTTGATGGCCACGGGATCGGCACCTCACGGGCCTGCGAAACGCAATAAGCTCCCCTTTCGCAGGCCGCGGCGAGAAGATTTCCCGCAGCCTCCGGATATCACGAACACCGGAATTCCCAAGGTTTCGGTCTGCCTGATTCCAGGAGAGAAAGAGGTTCCATGAAGCTGTCCGCCCGTGGGCTGGCGCTGCTGTCCGGCGTTGTCACAGCCCTGATCACCATGATCGCCCCCGCTTATGCGAACGCGCAGTCAAGTGTGCTCGACGCCCCGACACCGGGGGTGCAATACCGGCTGAGCAATCAGTGGCACAGCGGTGAGTGCCTTGCCGGGCGAAACAACGACAGAGTGAACATCGCGCACTGCGAGGTCTCCTACACCGACCAGTACTGGTATCTCGAGCCGGTCGCCGCGGCGGGATTCTACCGGCTGCGGAATGTGGCCTCGGGACAATGCGCGGCGATTCTGAAGAACGGGCACGTCCGGATGTCGGGCTGTGTCGACAGCTACAACGACCAGTGGTGGCGCCTGGATCCCGTGCCGGGATACAACACCTACCAGTTGTACAACCACCTGCGCGGGACATGCCTGGCGGCACCTACCATCAATGGCGCCGCACGCCCCTTCACGTGTGAGCCCAGCTACGCCGACCAGCGGTGGGCCTTCATCCGCCGGTGATCCGGAGCAATTCGTGACTTTGCCGGGAAGGGCTCCCTTCCCGGCAAAATCACTGAGCGAGCAGTCGCAGGTTTTCGACGGCCTCAGGACAATGTTGCTCGGCAAGGAAGATGGCTCTGACCAATGTGTCCGGTGTGTCACCGAGGTCGTGACGTCGTTCGATGGCACCGGACAGGCCGAGCACATCGACTTCGCCGACCGGATCGCCCAGCGCCCGCGCGAGGTGTAGTGCCTCCTCAAGCATCGCGTGTGCGTTGTCCTCGTCAATTGTGTTGACGTGCAACTGGGCCAGACGGATCAGCGACCGCATTCTGGCGCGTGTGTCGCCGCGTGCTGTGGCGCGGTCGAGTCTGCGCCGGAGAATGCTGATTGCGGCGTCGGTGTTTTCGAGGCGCCTGCCAACAAGCAGGCTCACGTGGTCGAGAACTGCATCCTCGATGTCAGGCGCGTCTGCGACGACTGTGAGTGCCTCCGCATCGAGCAGCGTCTCGACGGCGAGCGCCACGTCTCCGACCGTTTGCGCGGCTCCCGCCAGATTGTCGAGCGCGTCCCAGAGGGCTGTCTGGTCACGTGAGGCCGCAGCGAAGTTGACAGCTGAGCGCAAGTGTTCGACGGCCTGCTCCGGGGAACTGGTCGTGGCGAGTTCCTGCTCGGCGATCGCGTGAGTGCGCCACAAGTCCAGGTCGGCGTCGGGCAACGCGGACAGTCGTTCGGAGGTGTGGCCGATGCCGCCGTCGTACTCGATCGCAGTGGCCAGAAGCCATGCGCGTAGCAGCGAGGCAGCGGTGATCACAGGATCCGTTGTCACTTCGGCGATTCCCGCCAGCGCGTGCACGCGGATCATCCGGTAGTCGTGGCAGGCGGCCAGGCGCGCGGCACGCTCGTAGTACTCCACGCTGAGATCGGCATTGCCCAGAATCGCGTGCACGTTAGCGATGTCGCACAAGGAGCGGGCCTCGTCGTGGTGGTTGGCCACTTCCCGGTCGAGTTCGGTGACCCGCTCGTAGTGGCTGATCGACTCGGCGTACCGGCCGAGCAGCCTGAGTGCGTCCGCGCATTCGCCGAACGCGTGGGCGAGCGCGCGTGGGTCGTCGAGTTCCGCAAGGATCTCCGCGCGGCGTTGCTGGTAGGTCAGCACACGTTCGTAGTCCTCGACAGCAAAGGCGCTCCGCCCGGCTTGGTCGAGTATCCGGACACACAGGCGAACACTGGTCCAGGATTCGTCGATCGCGGCGTCATGGCCCTGCCAGGCCTCGGCTGAGTTCTGCGCCCGTACGTCGAGGTCTGCCAGCGCCGAGAGTGACAGCGCTTTGGCGCGCTGGTCGTATATCTGATACGTCGCGTCCGGGAAACGCTTTTCTCCCACGGTTGTGATGGTCGCGGTGTCCGCTGTGACGAGGTCGAGCGCCTGCTGGTGGAAGGTGCGTGCCGTTGCCAGGTCGCCCGCCGCGGCCGCTGAATGGGCGAGGTCTGTTGCCGCCTGCCACCGGCGTTTCGTCCCGGCGGACGCGGCGAGATCCCGCCTGTGAAGCAGGGCCGAGCGGCTGTCGTCGAACCGGCCAGTGTCCCGATAGGACGCTCCCAGCAGCGTGAGGACTTCGTACAGCATCTGGTCGGCGTGGTTGGTCTGCACAATCTGTTGTGCCGCAGTCAGATCGGGCACGGCCGCGTCCGGACGGCCGAGGATGAAGTTGACGGATGCTCGCGCCAGCCGCACTTCGGCCAGGGACAGCTCGCCTGCCTCGCGCATCGCGTCGACCCAGCGGTCGGCGTGGTCCAGCGCGTGCCGGGCCATCCCGGCGTGTGCCCAGACTTCGAGCTGCAGGCGCAGGACCTCGGAACTGGCGAATGTGGCGCCGTCCTCGTCGATCAGGCGCCGGAGGACCTGCATGTCCTCCAGGGCGCCGCCGGGTTCCTCCCATGACAGGCGGGCCCGGCACCGATGGAGCCGGGTGGCGACCTCGTCTCTGTGGTGCGCGGTCTCGGCGAAAACCGTCAGCGCGGCGTCGAACAGCTTCTCCGCCTCGGACTGCCAGCCCAGTGCGGCATAAGCCGTTGCCAGACCGTCGAAGTCCTGTGCCCGCAGGATCGGTTCGGACTGGCTGCCCAGTCTGAGCGCCGACTCGAAGCATTCCACCGCGGGCACGAAATCGTCGCGGTCCAGCAGAACCGTCCCCAGGTTGCCGTAGAGCAGGCAGACATCACGCTCACGGCCAAGCCGTTGCGCTGCCCGGATCGCTGCTCGCGTCCAATCCTCGCGTTGATCGAGGGACGCCGACTCGATCGTGAGCATCCCGGTTGCGCCGCGCATGACCGTGCTCAGCTGGGCCGCGGCCGTGTCATTCTCGTCAGACTGGGATGCGAGCCAACGCAGTGCGTGTTCGACCTGCGGCCACATGCGTGCGGCGTCGTCCTGGGCCGGTCCGGCCAGCCCGAGCGTGTCGGATTGCTCCGCCAATTGCGTGAAGCGGGCCAGTTGCACTTCGGCGTGGGCGTGCCGGACGCGCTCATGAAGGCTCATCGAGCGCCTGGGAAAGCGAATCGGCGAACAGGGCCATCAACGCGTGCATCTGGTAGTCACCGTTCCCGGCTGGTTCGAGCAGGCCACGGTCGACCAGTACTCGCAGGCCGTCAAGGTCAGCGGTCAGGCTCATCGCACCCCACACACCCAGGATCTCCGCTATCGAGAACGTGGCCGGCTTGGGCGCGAACGCGCCAAGGCAGATGAACCGCAGCCGGTCAGCCGGGTCGAGGCTGCTCACGCTGCGATCGAGCACCGCGGCGACCGTGGCCGAGCTTTCCTCGGCCAGCCCCGCCAAATGCGCGGGCACGGACGCGCTGAACAACCGAAAGCCTTGTGTCACTTCAGCAAGCAACTCGTCCACCGGCAGCCCGCGGCCCGCTTCGGCAGCCAGCATGCGGCCCGCGACCTGCAGCGCGAGCGGCAGACCCTCCACCGCACGAGCCAAGTCACGCAGACCCTGCTCATGCGCGGAGGCGACCTGCGGCGCCAGTTGCGCGAGCAGCCGTATCGATGATTCCTCATCGAGGACTTCCAACCGGTACACCTGGTCGTGCGACGACGCCACCGCCTCGGCCACGGACTTGGCCCGCGTGGTGATGATCGTCGCGCAGTCCGCGCCACCGACGAGGAACGGCGCGGCGTGCGCGGGATCCCAGACATCGTCCACAACAAGCAACATCGCGCGGTCACGCAGAAGCGCGGACAACCGCGAGGACAGGTGCGGCACATCCAGATCGGGGTCCGGCTCCTCGTCAAGACTGCGCAGCCAGGCGATCAGTTCGGTCCGCACCCGATCGGTCTGCCCGATCCGCGCCCACAGCACGCCCCCGGGAAACGCACTCGCCAGCGCGGCGTCGTGAACCAGCGCCGCGGCCGTCGTCGTCTTACCGACACCCGGCCACCCGCGAACAGCGGTGACGACCTGCAGACGCTGCCGGTCACCGCCCGTCAGCCGTTCCCGCAACTGCTCGAGATCCCCACCCCGGCCGACAAACGACTGCGGCGGCGGAGGCGCCATACCGACAATTCGAGGCGTGCTGGCCCGGCCGTCCTGCCGTTCCAGATGATTGACAACAAGCAAGTTGAACAACGGACTGCCGGCCTTGCCGGCCTCCACGCGAATCTGCTCGGCAACCGCGGCGCTCATCGCGCTGAGCAGGGCAGGGAGATCAATGCCCACCGTGGCCGAGTCCATACCCTGGGCGTCGAAACTCGCCAGCAGCTCCGGCAACGGCGGTTCGGTCCGGGCCAGGGCCGAATCCACGAGCGCCTTCGCCACAGCCGGATCAGCGAAGAACCGGCCCAGCAAGGTCTCCAGATGCATCACCATGATCGCGGCCTGCTCCCCGGCCCCGCGCAACTGTGCGGCCAGCGACGCCTTCAACGCCTCTTCCAGCACCTTCCGCAAGACCCGCTCCTCAGCAGGCCCGAACGCGGCCGCCGCAAGCCGCGGCCCCAGCAACTGCCCAGCAAGCCGACCCGCCGCCCCGGCGATCGTCACCACAAGTTCAGCCATGCACGCTCCACCCTCGGACTGTCCCTTGTAATCGCCGCGCCCGCCAATAGCGTTGCTCCGACGTCAAGGTCCGGGTGTTTCGGCTGCTGGGTCAGGGCGCGAGTGCGTGGACGGCGTTGAGGATCATCGCTGTCACGGCTTCAGGCTGCGAGACGCTGAGGGCGTGGGATGCGCCGGATATTTCGCGGGTTGCCTTGGCACTGGCGCGGTTTGCCATGAAGCGGTGGAGGGCGACCGGGATGTTGAGGTCCGCGTCGCTGAAGACGAACCACGACGGGATCGATCGCCAGGCCGGTGTGTTCGTCGGAAGCCCTGTAGTGAGGGCGATTTCTGTGACGGGCCGCTGGGAGGCACTCATCACGGCGGCCTCGGTGCGGGGGACGTCGGCGGCGAACTGGTGGTGGAATGCGTCGGGGCGGATGGCGAACTCGTTGCCGCCGTTGGTGATCGGGTACGCCGTCAGTGCCTCGCCGAGGGTGCCTCCGGGGAATTTGTTCGACAGTTCGAGCGCGGACTCGCCCTGGTCCGGCGCGAACGCGCAGACGTAGACGAGGCTGGTCACCTTGTCGCTCGTGGCGGCGGCCTCGGTGATCACCATGCCGCCGTAGGAGTGGCCGACGAGCACTACGGGTGTGTCGATCGCGGCGAGTACGTCCCGGACGTAGGCGGCGTCGCCGGGCAGGCTGCGTAGCGGGTTGGCGACCGCGACGACGTTGAGGGAGCGGTCGTGCAGTCGCTCGATGACGCCGGACCAGCTCGCGGATTCGGCGAAGGCGCCGTGGACGAGGACAACGGTCGGTTTCATGGTCGTTCTCTTCTCGTAAGTCGGCGAAGTGTCTTGTGGAGGAAGACAGCGCGGCGCTCGGGTTTTGTGACGCGATGGCACGTTTCGCCCGGTCCGTCACAGACCGCAGGGCGTCCTGGTCCTAGCTGGAGCCGCCACACCGTCCTGGAACGAGGCCCCCATGACTGCTTTCTCGAAGGCCCACGCGCTCAACGTCGTCCGTCGTGTGTACGGACCTGACCGGGCCGAATCCCTCGCAGAGCGCCTGCCCGACCGGATCGACCTGCACAACGCCGCGCACGCCAAACTGCTGTCCGAGCTCGGACTGACCGCGGACGACCTGTTCAATGCGCTCGGTGCTGAGCTGTGAGCTGCCGGCGGCTGGACTGAGCACGGGCATCATCAGCCAGCAGGCGTTCGAAGTGCGCCACGGTGCCGGCCTGCGCGGCGTTGAGGAAGGCTGTCATCAACCGGTCGCGGGCAGCCGGGTGGACAGGCTCGTGCCGTGGCCCGGCGAGATGCACGCGGGCTCGTCGCCCAAGTTGACGCGCGTTGGCCACGCTTATCCGGAGTGTCTCGGCAATGTCGCGGAACGGGTAGTCGAACGCCTCGCGGAGCACGAAGACGGCGCGTTCGGTCGGGGACAGGCGCTGGAGCAGGAGCAGAACGGCCTGCTCGACGTCTGCTGACCGTTCGGTCGCCTGTGTCGGGTCCTCGGGGGAGAGGACCTGGCCCGGCAGCCAGCGATCCACGAGAACCTCGCGGCGGACGCGGGCCGAGCCCAGGACGTTGAGCGTGACCCGGGTCGTGATCTTGACGAGGAACGCGACCCGGTCGCGTACCAGTGTCCGGTCCACGCCCTGCCAGCGCAGCCAGACGTCCTGGACGACGTCCTCGGCGTCGGCGGCCCGGCCGAGCATCTGGTACGCGATCCCGAACAGGCGCGGACGAACGCTCTGGAAGTCCGCCGCGTCCGCGTCCGGCGACGGGCGAGGTGACTTTGACGCGTTGCTGACGTTCGTCAAACGCATGAGGATTGTCCTCTTCGTCGTGGCTGGGTGGGGCACTACCACCGTCGCGCCAGCGCGGGTCCTGCCGCGCCCGGGTAAATCCCTGGGCCTGCGCGGCCAGGGACACGTGCCCGCCCGTGATCACCGACACGGATCACCCGGGCACCGGGTGCTTCTAAGATCGGAAGCCGGGCGGCCCGCGTTGACCGGAGTCGGGCTGCCGCGACCCGCGCGGTGGTGGTGGATGTCGAGCAGCGACCCTCGTCGGCTGCGTGGCAGGCACGGCGAGTGTGCGGCGCTGGATCAGTTGCTGGCGGACACCAAGACTGGTCAGAGCCAGGTACTGGTGCTGCGCGGCGAGGCGGGAATCGGCAAGTCCGCGTTGGTAGAATACCTGGTGGCCGGCGCGGCGGGCTGCCGGATCGCACGGGCCGCCGGTGTCGAGTCCGAGATGGAGTTGGCGTTCGCCGGGTTGCACCAGCTGTGCGCGCCGCTGATGGGGTATCTGAGCCGGCTTCCGGACCCGCAGCGGGACGCGTTGACCATCGCGTTCGGCCTGAGTACGGGCAGCCCGCCGGACCGTTTCCTGGTCGGGCTGGCGGTGCTCAGCCTGCTGGCCGAGGCGGCTGACGAGCAGCCGCTGGTGTGCGTGGTGGACGACGCTCAGTGGCTTGACCGGGTCTCCGCACAGACGCTGGCCTTCGTCGCGCGCCGGCTTTTCGCCGAACGGGTGGCGCTGGTGTTCGCGGTACGCACCCAGACGGTCGACGACCAGCTGGCTGGATTGCGCGAGCTCGAGATTCAGGGGCTGCGCGACGACGATGCACGTGCGCTGCTGGGCTCGGTGGTCCTGGGACGAGTCGACGAGCACGTCCGGGACCGGATCGTCGCCGAGGCCCGTGGTAACCCGCTGGCTCTGCTGGAGTTGCCGCAGGGGTGGACGGCAGCGGAGCTGGCCGGTGGGTTCGGGCACCCGGACACGCGGCCGCTGGCGAGTCGGATCGAGCAGAGCTTTCTTCGCCGTATCGCGTCGCTTCCGGTTGCGACACAACGGCTTCTGCTGGTGGCGGCCGCCGAGCCGGTGGGGGATCTGTGGTTGTTGCGGCGGGTGGCCGAGCGGCTTGACATAGGCGCCGACGCCGCGTCGGAGGCCGAGGCGGCGGGGCTGATCGAGTTCGGTGCGCGGGTGCGGTTTCGCCACCCGCTGGTGCGCTCAGCGGCTTATCGCGCGGCAGACGCCGGAGAACGCCGGGACGTGCATCGTGCGCTGGCCGCGGCGACCGATCCGGAATCCGACCCGGATCGCCGAGCCTGGCATCGCGCCCACGCGGCGGTCGAACCGGACGAAGCCGTCGCCGACGAACTGGCGCGTTCAGCCGACCGCGCCCAGGCCCGCGGCGGTATCGCGGCGGCGGCCGCGTTCCTGCGGCGTGCGACCGGGCTGACGCCTGATCCGGTCAGACGCGGAGCGAGAGCGATGGCCGCGGCGCAGGCCACGTTCGAGGCCGGGGCCCCCGACGCGGCACTTGAGCTGCTCGCCGCGGCGGAGATGGGCCCGTTGGACGAGCTTCAGCGTGGGCGGATGGCGCGGCTGCGTGGCCAGATCGTGTTCGCGCGCAGGCGCGGTGGCGAGGCTCTGCCGATGCTGCTCGACGCGGCCAACCGGCTGGAGCACCTCGACGACGGACAAGCGCGTGAGGCGTACCTCGAAGCAATCGGATCAGCGGTTTTCGGAGGCCGCCTCAACGGAAACGGCGGCGTGCGGGAGGTGGCTGAGGCCGCCCGCGCCGCACCGCAAGGACCGCGACCACCACGCCTGGCCGACGCGCTTCTCGATGGCCTGGCGGCGCGGTTCGCCGAGGGATACGTCGGAGGCGCTTCGCTCTTGAAGTGCGCTCTGCGGGACGCCGGAGACAACGAAGACGACAGCATGCGGTGGCTCTGGCTCACATGGCTGGCCGCAGGCGACATGTGGGACGACGAGGCGTGGCATGAACTGGCCACACGCGCGGTCCGGACGGCTCGCGAGACCGGCGCGCTCAACTTCCTTCCGCTGGCCCTCGTCTACCGGGCCGCCGTACACGTGCATGCCGGGGAGTTCGACCTGGCCCTGACGCTGATCGAGGAGTCCGAGGCGATCACGGAGGCGATCGGCAACTCGCACCTCGGATACGGCACGTTGCTGCTCATCGCCTGGCGGGGCGGGGATGACCAGGAGCCCGGCTCTGTCGCCGGACGGCTCCGTGACATCCTGCCGGTCACGGCAACCGGGACGTCCGGCAAGGTGGGTGCGTCGGGGCTGATGCAGTCCGGTGCACGGTGGGCGAGCTCCTGGGGCGAGGGGCGAGCGATCGGTCTGGGCAACTACCTGAACGCGTTGCTGTACAACGGCCGCAGCCAGTACCAGGCCGCCCTTGTGTGCGCGGAAAAGGCGTGCGAGCACGACGATCTGGGTGTCTTCGGGTTCGCGCTCGCCGAGCTGGTCGAGGCGGGCACCCGCAGTGACGCTCCCGAGGCGGCTGCGGCTGCCCTGGGACAACTGGAGGAACGAGCCACCGCCAGTGGCACGGACTGGGCCCTCGGGGTGCTGGCCAGGTCGAGAGCGCTGCTCAGCGACGGCCAGGCCGCCGACCTGCTGTACCGCGAGGCCATCGAGCGCCTTTCGCGCTGCCGGATCGCCGTTGACCTCGCCCGCACTCACCTGGTGTACGGCGAATGGCTGCGTCGCGAGAACCGGCGCGTCGACGCACGCGAGCAACTGCGAACCGCCTACGAGATGCTGCACCGGTTCGGCGCCAACGCCTTCGCCGAGCGGGCTCGACGCGAACTCCTGGCCATCGGCGAGCCGGTACGCCAACGCGCGGCCGAGACACGCGATGGCCTTACCGCGCAGGAGACCCAGATCGCCCGGCTCGCCGGCGACGGGATGACCAACTCCGAGATCGGCGCCGAGCTTTTCATCAGCCCCCGTACCGTCGAATGGCACCTGCGCAAGGTGTTCACCAAGCTCGACGTCAACTCGCGCAGGGAACTCCGCGGAGCGCTGGCCTCTCACTGACAGTGTCACAACGCGATGCCCAGTCCTGTCCTCGTTGTGACCCATTCGAGCGGGACAGGAGCGAGAGATGCGAGAGAGAAACGCGCCAGTGGTCGTAGGCATCGACGGGTCGTCGTCGGCGCTCGACGCCGCCCGGTGGGCAGCACGCGAGGCCACGCGCCGTGGCGCCCCACTGCACTTGATCAGCGCATTCGGCTGGTCCGGGACACGGCATCTCGGCGACCCGGGACTCGGCAACTACCACGAGACGATGTTGCGAACCACCTGGGAAGCTGTCTCGATGGCCGCCAAGGCGGCTGCGGAGGCCGCCGGGGGTGTCGAGATCTCCGAACTCGTCAACAACGGCTTCCCGGTACCGTTGCTGGTCACCGAGTCGCGCCAGGCCGGACTGATCGTGATCGGTGACCGTGGCCTTGGCGGTTTCACCTCCCTGCTGGTCGGTTCGGTCGCGGTCGGACTGGCCGCCCGCGCGGAATGCCCGGTCGTCGTCGTGCGCGGTGAACGACCGCTTGATACCGGCCCGGTTGTGGTTGGCATCGACGGCTCACCGGTCAGCGAGGCCGCACTGGCATTCGCCTTCGATGCGGCGGATTCGCGCAATGTGCCCTTGATCGCGGTACATGCCTGGACCGACAGCGTGTTCGACGCTGCCGTGGCGCCCCTGCTGGACTGGGACGCCATCGAGACCGAAGAACGCCGGCTGCTCGCCGAGCGCCTCGCGGGGTGGAGCGAGAAGTATCCCGACGTCGCGGTCCAGCGTGTGGTCGTACGGGACCGGCCCGCTCACGCGCTGATCGGGCAGGCAGCCCACGCCCAGCTCGTGGTTGTCGGATCACACGGCCGGGGCAGCGCGGCCGGACTCGTGCTCGGCTCCGTCAGCCACGCTGTGCTGCACCATTCACCGTGCCCGGTCGCATTCGTCCGCCCCGAACCGTCGTGAATCCGTGCCAGGTGTGACGACCAGTATCTCGTGTCACAACGAAGCGGCCTGTCCTGTCTCACGGGTGACCCGAGTGAACAGAGGTGAGGGCCATCAGCATCCGCATCCGGATGAGCGCGCGTTCGATCGAAGAGCCGAATCGTGTCTCGAGCCAGCTGGAGTTGTTGTTCGACCTGACCTTCGTGGTCGCGGTGGCCAGTGCCGTCAGCCGGTTGGCGCACGCGGTCGAGGCCGGTCACGCGTCGTCCGGCGTCCTGCTGTTCCTGGAGGTGTTCTTCGCGATCTGGTGGGCGTGGATGAACTTCACATGGTTCGCGTCCTCATACGACACCGACGACGTCGCCTACCGCTTGATGACCATGGTCCAGATGGCGGGCGTGCTCATCCTCGCCGCCGGGGTGCCCGCGGCCGCTGACGAAGGCAATTTCCGGACGGTGACGCTGGGCTACATCGTCATGCGGATCGCACTGGTCGGGCAGTGGGTGCGAGCGGCGATCGAGGACCCGACAGGCCGACGTACCGCGCTGCGATACGCGGCGGGTTTCTCCGTCCTGCAGGTCGGCTGGCTGGCGCGGCTGGTGCTGGCGGAATCCGGTGTTCTCGCCGGCAGCGGGCCGCTGCTGTTTTCCTTCGTCGTTCTCGCCGTGTTCGAGCTCGCGGTGCCGCGCTGGGCCGAGCGGACCAGCCCGACGAACTGGCATCCCCATCACATCGCCGAGCGGTACAACCTGTTCACGATCATCCTCTTCGGCGAGACCCTGCTCGCGGCGTCGACGGGTGTCGGTACCGCGGTGCGGGACGGGTGGACGTGGTCGCTGATCATCGTCGCGGGATCCGGGCTCGTTCTGATGTTCGCGCTGTGGTGGCTGTACTCCCTCGAACCGGGCGGCGAGGCACTGGCCGCCCTGCGAGACCGTTCGTACCAGTGGGGTTACGGCCATTTCGGACTGTTCGCCGCGCTGGCGGCTCTCGGCGCGGGCCTCGAAGTCGCCGTCGCACAGAGCGGGCACCACGCGGGAGTCTCGCCGGCCACAGCCAGTTACGCGGTAGCCATCCCGGTCGCCGGATTCCTGATACTCCTGTGGGCGGTCCACGCACCGTTCATCCGGCGGTCGGTTGTCCGGCACATCGGCCCGCTTCTCGGTGCCGTAGCCGTCATGCTCTCGCCTCAGGCGGTACCAGCCGTGGGGACGGCCGGTACCGTGGCCCTGATCGCGGTGGTCTGTGTCGTGGTCACCGCGTTGACCATCGCGTCCCGCCAACGGCGGGAACTGGAACTGAAGGCGTGAGCCCTATTCGTGGAACCCGATCTGCCGGTGGGTTCCGTCGCACAACGGTTTGTTCGACGAGTGCCCGCAACGGCACAGCGTCATCCGGTTGCGGGCCTCGACCGGCTGCCCGTCGCTGCGTTCGACGGGAACCCGGCCGGTGACCCAGAGGGCGCTGGCGAGACCGTTCTCCTCCTCCAGGACCGATATCGCCGGCTGAAGGTCCGCCTCGATGGTCTCGGTGTCCCGGCTGAGGCTGTAGGCGTACGAACCGGACGGGCAGTGGTCGATCAGGCCCATGATGTGCGATCGGACATCGGGATCACCGGAGTCGTCGAGCATCTTGGCGATCGGCCGGGTGCGGCCGATGCAGAACGCGGCGTGGATGCAGAGTTCGCCGACCCGGTGTGCCGAGATGCCCTCCCCGTCGTGGATGTGCTGAAGTTCGGCGTACGGACGCATGTTCGGCGCTTCGGTGCCGTCGAAAGGCTTTCCTTCCGAGTCCGGGCGGGCATGGCTTCCATCGCAGAACGGCTTGGCGCCGGACCGTCCACACCGGCACAGGGCGTACGTCTCCTCGGTGGGAATGTCCTCATGGGTCTGCCACGTCAGCGACTGACCCTCCTCGGACACGATCTTCTTCTTGCGGCGCAGCGGAATCTGCCCATACACCAGGTACGGGCCATTCTCCAGCAACGTGATTCGCCGGGAGTTCCCCGTGCTCCAATGCCTGCGCTCCGGCGGCACGTACTCGAAGGTCGGGCCCGCGTTGGTCTGTCCGTCACCCGTCGGCATCGACATGAGAGCCTTTGCCTGCGCTCGCAAGGCATACATCATTCCTGTGGCCACGCGCATCAGCGACGGGCTGCCGTTGAATGCCCTTTCCAGCAGATGCAGCAGCGTACTGTAGGTGTGGTTGAATTCCTCCTGGGCAACGCGTATCGCGCTGTCGTGCGGGTAGTCCGTGATCCTTGGGTTGTGCCGCATGGGAAGAACGCCGTCGAAGTCGACCGTGATCTGCTCGCCGGTCGGCCCGGACTGCGGTGTGTCACCGGTACGGTACCGGCGGCCGAGCCGAAGTTCCTGGAAACGGTAGTAGTGCGCGACTTCCTCGCGTTCGGGGTGGAAGACGTCGTGGTCGCCGTCCCACACGTCCGTGCGCGCGGCCCCTTCGCCCTGCTCGATGATCTCCGCCAAAGCGGCCATCGCGGACTTGAGATCGTGCACGGCGATGACCTGGCCACCACCGCCCCTGAGGTGGAACGCGCCGATCTGCCGTTCCGGGTCGCCGCAGAAGACCTCGGCCTCGCCAAGTTCGGTGCACAGCCTCCCAATCCCGGCCTCGATCGCCGCGTAGAACTGCCCGATCGTCTGGTACTGGTCGGATTGCGGCGGCGCGTCGGCCGACGCGGGTTGTTCGATCCGCAGGAACAGGTCAAGGGCCTGCGGCCCGAACGGCGCCAGGTGAACCTCCACGGACCGATCGCCGTGGGGGAGCGGATGCGGATACGCCGGCAGAAGCCGTGGCGTGTCGAGCTCAGGCCGCCCTCCCACGGCGTTCAGCAGGTTCGCGGCAAGTGCCAGATGCAGCATCTCCTCGGCGAGAACACTGCCGACCACATGCACAGCCTCCCCGTTGCGTTCCGGATCCAGTGAGTAAAGTGCACACATGTAAGGCGGAATGGTCGCGTGCTCAAGCTCGATCGCCCACTGCAGGTGGCGGCGGAGATCGTCGAGCGTGTCGATCGCGTGCGTGCCAGTGGTGTCCATGTCGTTCTTCGGATCCCCTTGCTTGGACGATGTCGGTGTCGGGACGACAGCTCAGACCGGACAACGCCTCGGTTTGTGACACGCCATAGATTTTCGGCAGTTCACCCACACGTGTGGAGCTCCGGCTGCCACGGGCTGTCGTGACGACCCTGTGGACCAGGGGATAGGCGTGCGTTCACAGGCCATTTGGGCAGCTGAGTGTCTTTGACCGGCACCAGGGTTCGCGATACCTTCGAAATCGGGACTGGGGACCCGATTTTGGGGGATCGACGTCGTGGGGGGATGTCGCTATGAGCTATCTGGATCTGCCGCGCGTGATCTTCGACGGGGACTTCCAGGCGGATGTGTCCACGGTCAACAACGACGTGCGGAACTTCGATATCGACACGTTCGACCCGGGGAGCGCCGATCGGGCGTGGAACCCGACTGGCAGTGCGGCGTTCCGGCTGCTGAACTGCCGGGTGCGGGACGCGCCCGGTGAACGGGAAGAGGCTGGGGCGAAAGAGGATCCGGTGCTCACCGCGGTGATCGCGGGATCCGTCGACCGGGTGTCGGCCAAGATCGTCGACCTTGATCCGCAGTGGCAGCTGTCGTCGGCGTTGTGGGGCCTGCGCGTGGAGCTGCGGGCGGACGAGAACCTGATCCTGGCCGGTGATTTCGAGCCGGCCTCGTTCCGCGACATCTGGTTCCCGCCGGTGTTCGGCACCCAGCGCCCCAGACCCACCGCGCGTTTCCAGTCGGTGCTGCACAACATCGTGTGGGCCCGGCCCGGGGTGTCCCGGATCGCCGACCGGTTGCGGGAGGCGTCCACCGGCGGCAAGTTGTCGATCCGCCTGATGACCTTCGCCTTCAACGGCAACGTCAGCTCGCCGCGTTTCACCATCGGTTCGGTCGTCGGCGCCATCGGGCCGTACCGCCCGGACGAACCGCACACCTTCGTCACCGGGCGCCGGTTCGCCCCGATCGTCGACCAGAACGGGACGAACTCAGCCGGCGTCAACTACTTCGACGGTGTCGTCCGTTCCGGCAAACAGCTTGTCGTCGACCTCGCGAACGCGCTGCCGATCCTGGACGACAAGGGGACTGTCGTCGATCAGGGTGAACTCCGTTTCGGCGTGCTGCCGGACTCCGCGACCGACCAGGGGGCCACTGTCGTCGAGGGCGTGGGGTTCACCGCGCTCGGCGATCCACTGCCGTATCGCGATCCCGGATGGCTGCTGGACACCGGTGGAATCGCCACCATCGCCATCCCGCCGCGGGTCGACATCGCCGCCCGGCCGTTGGCGCTGTTGCGGGCCAACGCCGCCGATCACACGGTCGTGGTCAGGGAAACGCTGGACGGGTGGCTGGTGCGCGCCGACAAGCACATCCACCGCGCCGAATCCGGTGACACACTCAAGACTCGGGTGCACGTGGCCCGGTTCGGCCGTCCCGCCCCACGGGCCGAGGTGACGCCATTGCTGCTGGGACCGGCCAAAGTGGGCCCGCTGCCGCCGACGGGCACGCCTGCGACCGCCTTCACAGCGGAGCGCCCTGAGCGCACCGACGCGGACGGTCAGACGACCCTGCGGGTTCGGTGCTCGGATCCGGGCACCCCACGCGGCTACATCGACGGGCAGATCTACCAGATGGTGCTGGGCATCCGTGGCGTCGACGTGGACAGGCTGCGGCACAACCCGTTGGAGCCGATCACCGCGCTGGTCTTCGACGACTACGAGATCCCGGCCGGCCCGACCTGGCTGGACGACGTACAGCCGATCTTCAAGCAGTACGCCAACCTGTACCCGATCATGAGCGAACGCCTGATCCGGCTGGACGACTACGAGGCAGTGCGTGAGCATCGGGCGATCCTGCAGTTCGCCTTCTCGCGCGACATCGGCGATCCCAACGCGATGCCGGTCACCCGCGATCTGTCCCGTGCCAAGCGCCGGATGATCCTCAACTGGCTGGCGTTGCCCGATCTCCCGGTCGGCACAGGCCGTCCACGACCTGTATCCAAACCGGACACAAGAGTCGCCGAGGCCGTCGAGGACGACACAGTCGACCCGACCGACTCCAAAGGACAGTTCGCCCGCGCCTACCTTCGTTCCGCCGGGGCAATCGAAAGGACCGAGCCGTGATCGAGATCGAGAAGTCGTACCTCGACGCGGTACGAGCAGCGACCACCCCGCGGGATCTGCACAAGTCGCTGCAGGCCGCCGTCGTCCTGGAACTGGCGACCATACCGCCGTACCTGACGGCGTACTACAGCCTGAAGCCCGGCGAGAACGACGACGTCGCCGACCTCGTCCGGTCGGTTGTCATCGAGGAGATGCTGCACCTGACGATCGCGGCCAACGTGCTCAACGCCGTCGGCGGATGTCCGGTGTTCGACAGCCGCGAGGTGGTCCTGGACTACCCGGCCCCGCTGCCGATGGGCACCGTGAGCGGCCTGAAGGTCCACATCGGACCTATGTCCATCGGCCAGACCGAGCTGTTCATGGCGATCGAGCAGCCCGAGGATCCCATCGCCGACCGGCCCGGTGACGACGTGGTCACCATCGGTGACTTCTACGCCGCGATCATCGAGAAGATCAAGGAGTTCGGCGAGCCCGCCTTCGCCACGCCGTCCGCGCCGCAGGTCACCGCGCCATGGTTCGGGTCAAGGCAGCTGTTCGCCGTCACGGATGTCGCCTCCGCCACCAGGGCGCTCGGCGTCGTCGTCGAACAGGGCGAGGGCACCACCTCAAGCCCCGAGGACGGCGACGGTGAGGGTGAACTCGCTCACTACTACCGGTTCGCCGAGATCAAACACGGCCGTCGGCTGGTGCCTGATCCCAGCGCGCCGGAAGGTTTCTCCTACACCGGCGATCCGGTCGTGTTCACCCCGTCCGGCGTCCATCCGATGATCACGGACCCGAAAACCGCGTTCTACCCGCCCGGGACGACCGCGGGACGGCTCACCGAACAGTTCGGCCGGACCTTCCGTCACCTCCTGGTCGCCCTGCAGAAGACCTTCTCCGGGCGCCCGTCGGCCCTCAACGCGGCCATGGGAATCATGTACGAACTGCGCCTGCAGGTCATCGCCATGACCAAGACGCCCGACCCCAGACCCGAGCACGCCGACAAGTGCGTCACACCTTGCTGGACGTACGGCAGCCTCGGTAGTTGAGGAATCAATTAAGGGGGTGGTGCGTTACACAGGGCATGAAGAAGATCGGTTTCCTGTCCTTCGGGCACTGGTCGGACAGCGCGTACTCGCAGACGAGGACGGCGTCGGACACGTTGCTGCAGTCCATCGACCTGGCTGTGGCCGCGGAGGAACTGGGTGCGGACGGCGCCTACTTCCGGGTGCACCACTTCGCCAGGCAGCTCGGGTCGCCGTTCCCGCTGCTGGCCGCGATCGGGGCGAAGACCGAACGCATCGAGATCGGCACCGGCGTGATCGACATGCGGTACGAGAACCCGATGTACATGGCCGAGGACGCCGGCGCGGCGGACCTCATCGCCGGCGGCAGGCTGCAGCTCGGCATCTCCCGGGGATCACCCGAGCAGGTGATCGACGGCTGGCGGTACTTCGGCTACCAGCCGAGCGAGGGCGACACCGACGCCGACATGGCCCGCAAGCACGCCGAGGTGCTGCTGACGGTGCTGCAAGGCAAAGGGTTCGCCCAGCCCAACCCACGTCCCATGTTCGCCAACCCGCCTGGGCTGCTGCGTGTCGAACCTCACTCGCCAGGGCTGCGCGACCGGATCTGGTGGGGTGCGGGATCCAACGGCACCGCGGTGTGGGCAGCAGAGCAGGGCATGCACCTGATGAGCTCGACCCTGAAGAACGACGAGGGCGGCGCGCCGTTCCACGTCCAGCAGGCCGAGCAGATCCGGGCGTTCCGCAAGGCCTGGGGAGAGGCCGGCTGGCAGCACGAGCCTCGCGTGTCGGTGTCGCGCAGCATCTTCGCGCTCACCACCGAACAGGACCACCAGTACTTCGGCGGTGACGCCAAGAGCACCGACCAGGTCGGCTACATCGACGCCGACACCAGGGCGATCTTCGGCCGCTCCTACGCCGCCGAGCCCGACGCACTGGTGACGCAACTGGCCGAGGACGAGGCAATCGCCGAGGCCGACACACTCCTGCTCACAGTGCCCAACCAACTCGGCGTCGACTACAACGCCCACCTGATCGAGAACATCCTCACCCACGTCGCCCCCGAACTCGGCTGGCGCTGAGCACAGCCCGGCCCCGCCGACCGGGGCCGGGCAGCCCTAGATCGCGGTCTTGTCGAGGGTGCCGTTGACGTAGAGCGTGTCGCCTGTGCGCAGGTCGTCGTCCTTGAGTGGCGGAAGGTCGTTGGCGGCGAACAGGTCTCGGATGGTGATCGCGTTCAGCGCCCAGCCGCGGTCGGTCAGATAGGGAGCGGCTTCGTTGCGCTCACCGAAATATCGCAGCCTCGCCATGTCGGTGTCGAAACCGTGCGTCCGCCAGCGTTCGGACATGCTGTGCAGGCGTTGTTTCGTCTTGTCCTCGTCACCCGGTCGCGGAGTGGGCCTGCTCTCGGTGGCCACCCGGCTGCCCGGCGCGCTGAGCCCGGTGAGGGTGTCCAGCAGGCGGTCCTGCGCCTCGGGCGGCAGGTAGCCCAGCAGGCCTTCGGCGCTCCATGCGGTCGGCAAGGCCGGATCGAATCCGGCGGTCCGCAGTGCGGCGGGCCAATCGTCGCGCAGATCGACCGCGGCCACTCTCCGGTCGGCGGTGGGCACAGCCCCTAACTCGGCCAGCGTGCGGGTCTTGAATTCGATGACCTGCGGCTGGTCGACCTCGTACACCACGGTCCCGGATGGCCAGGGCAGCCGGTACGCGCGGGAATCCAGCCCTGAAGCCAGAATCACGGCCTGCCTGACACCCGCGTTCGTCGCGTCGAGGAAGAACTCGTCGTAGAACTTGGTACGTACCTTGGCAACGTCGATCCACACCTGCTCGACCAAGTCGCCGGGGGACATCTCCCCGGTCGCCAGCCGAGTAAGAAGATCGATGCCGACCGCCCGGACAAGCGGTTCGGCGAACGGGTCATCGATCAGCGAACGATCCGCGCGGGTCGCAATCGCCCGGGCCGCCGCAGCCGCGGTGGCGGTCGCTCCGACGCTGGACGCCAGGTCCCAGGTGTCTCCGTCATACCTGGCGGAAGCCATACGCCGCCCTGCCTTTCTTAGGACTCGTGCGGGGTGAGCAGGACAATCGGGATTACACGGTCAGTCTTCTGTGCGTACTCGTCGTAGAGCGGGAAAATGCGCGCCATCTGGGCCCAGAGAGGCCCGCGCTCAGCCGGAGACGCGACACGGGCGCGGGCGGTGAACCGGCGGGTGCCGACCTGCACCCCGACGCTCGGGTCCACCTGGAGGTTCTTGAACCACGCTGGATCGTCATCGTCGCCACCCTTGGAGGCCACGACGACGAAGTCGTCCCCCGAGGTGCCGTAGATCAGGCACGTGCGACGCGGCACACCGGTCTTGCGCCCGGTCGTGGCAAGCACAAGCGTGTACACACCGTTCGACTCGTGTCCTTCAGTTCCGCCCGAGGCCAGATACGCACGGGTCTGCTCAGCGACCCAGTCCACTGCGAGTCGGTAGCGCGGTCGAGATCATCGGCAACAGCCATGGCTGCGATCCTTTCAGGCCCGGAAGGCATTGGTCGCGCGACCCTCGTGCCCCTGGGACGCAGCCAGCATCACGTTCTCGACATCCGTAGCCAAAAGCCGCAGGGCAGGCCCAGACCGGACCTGCCCTGCGTGCTGCCTCAGTGCCCGTGACAGAGACCTGGGGATGTGCCTGTGCGCGCAAGATTTTGTGCCTGGCCGCGCCACAAGCTAGAGCTGCGCGATGCTTGTGCTGATTTTGGGTTTCCAGGGCCAGTTCGCGGCGTTGTCCGGCGTCCGCAGGCCGCGTTCCCAGACCTCGCGGGCCTCGGCCGCGTCTCCTGAGCCGAGCAGGGCACGGCCGTAGTAGTAGAGCTCGCGGGCGAGTTCTTCCTGGTGTGGCGGGGCTTCTGCCAGCAGGGCTTCGAAGAGGGCGATCGACTCGGCCCAGTCGCCGGTGATAGCGGCTGCGCGGGCGCGGTGCTTCTGGACGATGTCGTGGCGGCCGGTCTGCTGGATCCAGGAATCCTCTGCCAGCACCCGTAGCTGGGTGGCAATCAGCTCGGTGTTCTCCGTCCACAGCGCCAGATCCAGCAAGTAGCCCTGCACGGCCATCAGCCAGCGCGCCACATGCGGACCGGCGACGTCCGGGTCGCTGAAGTAGGCGGACGCTTCCTCGACCGTGGCGAGGTATTCCTCAGCCGGCACTGATCCGTTGAGCAGGCCGACGCGTGCGTTGACGAGCCGGGAGATGTAGGCACTGGTTCGTTCGCCGGCTTCCTCAGCGGCTTCTATCGAGCGCCGGAACCAGTCGCGTGCCTGTTCCGTGTCGCCGTACAGGAAGTCCAGGTAACCGAGTTCGTAACACAGGGTTGAGCGTTGTTTGGCCGATGTCACGCTGGTGATGTCCTCGCCGGACACCGCCTGGACGAGGATCCGGCGGGCTTCGTCGAGGTCGCCGGCGCGCCGCAACCGGGTCGCCTGGCCTTGCGAGAAGGCGATGAGCGCGGCGGCCCGGCTGGTTGTGTTCTCAATGGACTGTTCGAGGTAGGCGGGATCGCTCAACCGGTTGAGCACCCGCTCGTTGAGCTCAGCCGCGTCACGCCGGTAGCTCACGACTGCCTGCAGCGTGTCCGCGACGTTCGGCACGCCTTCGTTCACCAGCTGTGCCAAGGTTTTGGTCAGTCCGGCGGCGAGTTCGGCGTTGTCGGGCAGCGCGGCGTTCGCGGCGACGTAGTCGAGCAGCATCGCGTCCACGCCGATCTTGTGCGCCTTGGCGACCCCGAACTCCGGCGCGCTCAGCAAACCGGTCAGCGGTCCGGTGGACCCGGCGGCGACCAGGTGTGTGACGGTGTGGGTGAGCGCGTACTCGTCCTCACAGGCCGACCACGCGGCACCGTGCTCGTCGATCAGGCGCTCCGCGATTCGCTGGTGACTCTCTTCGGCGTCCACGAACCAATCATCCCGGTTTCGCCGCGGGTCGGCGAGGAATTCGGCCACGGTCAGGTGGTACAGCCGGATGCCGTTCTGGTCCTCGATCAGGAACTGCTCGAGATCGGTCAATGCCTCGGCGAGGTCCGGACGCTCCAGATCGGCCAGGAGCAACAGGTGCCGCTCGCTCAGCGGCGCCTGGGCCACGGCCAGGACCGCGAGCAGCGGGCGGTAGACGTATTTCCACGCCCGCGTCCATGCCCGGCCTTCGCGTTGCCGGACGGCATCCCGGACCAGGGTGAGAAAGTACTCGTAGATCCCGTCCAGGCCGGTGGGCAGCACGGAGAGGTCCGTCAGCGCCGCGATCCGGGTTTCGTCGCCGTCGTTGACCGCGTCCCGCAGTCCCCGTGCCCATAACACCAGGTAGAGGAAGCTGCCGCGGGCGTGTTCGGCGAGGCGCCGGGTGCTCATCCGCCGGACACCCGCGAGAGCGGGGTCGTCGAGCACGCTTTCGGCGTACACGATCAGGTCGGCGGTGACCTCGGCGGCCGACGGCTCGATCGTCTCTTCCCGTAACCGGTCGGCCTGGGCGAGCCGGAATCGGTGCAGCAGTTGCCGGTCGGGACGGCAGGACACCACGATCCGCAGGTTGGCGGGCAATTCGGGGCACTCGGCCAGCCATTGGAGGATGTCGCCACGGCCGGCGAACTGGTACCGGAGCTCGTCCACGGCGTCGATGAGCACGACCACCAGCCCGGTCGGATCCTGGGCGGCGAGCCGGATCGCGGGCTCCAGCAGCGCGAGGTTCTGCAGGGTGCCCAGGTCGTTGAGGCGAGGGTCGACGATCATCCGCTCGATCTCGAACCCGACCACTGTGCCCTCGACGTGGTCCGCCTGTTGCTCCACCTGCACAGCGGTGCGCTGGAACGGCGAGATGTGCAGAACGCCGACGCGCACGCCCACAACGTGACCCCCGGCCGCCACCTGGCCGACGGTCTGCTCGACCTGGACATCGAGGTCGGCACGCATCATGTCCGGTCGCAGCACGGCCAGCTGATGCCCGATGCTCAGCAGCAACGAGGACGCGTCGCCACTGGCCAGCGGATGGCTGCTCAACCGGCGAAGGAAGTAACGCGGCGACAACGCGTGCCGCCTGGACAACCACGCGAGGAACGCGCTCTTGCCGGTCCCCGGCCCGCCCGAGAGCAGCACGAACCGGCAGTCCGGGTCGGCGAAGTGTTGCTCGACCCGGCTGACCAGCCACTCACGTTCGACAAAACCCGGCCCGAGGTACTGGGCGATCAGTGGTTCGTAGAGCAGATCGGCCGAGGTCAACCGAGGGGTCACGGCTCGCCGATGCGGTCGATGTCGACGCCGATCAACCGGCCGCCTTCCTGCACCTCGTCGGCTTTCGCACCACCGTGCACCGTCCCGCTCGTGACGGACTTGGCGCGAACGGCAGCCGCGTAACCGGCGACCGTGGTGACGTCGACCCGGCCTTCGACCAGCGGCCCGGAGGCCTCACGCTGCTCGCCGCGGAACGTGATCCGCTGGTGGTAGACGGCTTCCAGGATCTGCCGGACGGCGTCCGCGGTCGCCAGAAGCTGCGGGTCCTGCGGGTCGACCGGCTTGAGGTCGTCGGCGTACTCGTTGAGCTCACGCCGCAGCTCCAGCAGGTCCGGTGCGAGCCGTTCCAACGCCTCCGCGTCCACTTCGAGTGGCTGCTTGAGCTCGCCCTCCAGCTGCGGGGTCTCGACCGGCTCGGCGGCCTTCTTGGCGTCCTTGCGCTCGCGGCGCCGTTTGAGCAGCTCAGTGGCCTGCCCATAAAGGAACTTGATGCCCTCCGAAAGCGCGACACCGCCCAGTACGCCCAGGGTCAACGGGTCCGGCACAGATCACCTCGTTTCGGTCGCTCCCAAAGTACCCACGGACAAGGGGAGCAGGGCCCGGTTTCGCCAAAGACGATCTCAGGCATTGCTGCGGTCACGAGTGCCGATTTCGCTCATCGTGGCCAACCACGCTCCGGTAAGCATCAACACGGCGCCGAGACCCTGCGTCGGCGTGATCGACTCGTCGAGCAGCAGCCACGAGGACGTCAACCCGAGCACCGGGACCAGGAACATCATCGACGACGCCGTGGCAGGGCCAACCTGTCCCACGGCGTGGTAGTACATGACATATGCCAGCGCGGTCGGCAAAGCCGCGAGATACAGCTGGTTGAGCCAGAACCCGGTACCGAGCCCAGACCACACGACGTCGTCGAACGCCGGGATCGCCATTACGCCCAGAGCGAGCGCGCCCGCAGTCGTCGCGTAGGTCGTGACGGTGAACGCGGGCAGGCGGCGAAGCACAGGCGCGCCGCACATCGTGTACGCCGCCCAGCACGCGGCCGCCCCGAGGAACAGCAGGTCACCCGTCAAACGGTCGTGACCGCCAGCCGGGATGCCCACGAAGAACACCGTCGCCCCGGCCACGGCTGCCCCGAGCCCCGCAAGCTTGCGCGTGGACAACCGACGGCGGCCAAGCAGAGCCGTGACCGCGACGGTGATGACAGGCGCGCTCACCGGCACGATCACGCTCCCGTCCGCCGACGGCGCGAGCGACAACGCGAGGAAGAAGAACGTGTTGTAGCCGAACATCCCGAGCATTCCCAGACCGGCGACAGTGCCGAGATCCCGCGGCGTGAGCCGGGCCCGGCCACGCGCGGCATGCACCAACAGCAGGATAACCGCACCCAGCCCGAACCGGAAGAAGGCCGCGACCTCATGCGGGATCTCGTGGACAGCGATCTTCGACGAAGCGAACGCGCTTGCCCAGAACACCATGACCAGCACCAACATTGAATACGTACGCACAGGTCAGGATGGTGGTCCCGGCCGGCGGCGGCGGTCTTGAACGCTCGTGCGCGCACAATGGACGAGTGGAGTGGGTGCGTTACCGGCGACTGCCGGACAGACCAGTCGAGACCATGCACGCCCATTTCGAGCAGCACACGTACCACGTGCACTCGCACGAGAGCTATTCGTTCGGGCTGACAGACTTCGGCGCGCAGGCCTTCGGATGCCGAGGCGAGTCCCGGACCAGCTCGGCAGGCATGATCATGGCCTTCAACCCCGACGAGCCCCACGACGGCCGCGCCGCCGCAGAGCAGGGATTCACCTACCGAATCGTCCACATAGGCCCATCTCTGATCACGGACGTACTCTCCGACAGAGCCGGGCGGGTCACCGGAATGCCGTTGTTCGCCGACCCCGTGCTGCACGACCCCGTACTCGCGCAGGCATTGGGGCGTCTCTACAACAGCCTCGGCGACTCAGCGACAACCCTGGCCAGGGATGAGGCACTGGCTTCGGCTGTGTCCGCGCTTGTCCAGCGTGCCGCCCACAGTGCTCCCGTCGCTATGGAGCCTTCTCCGGGCGGTTCCATTGTCGCCGCACGACGAGTCCGGGAGCTCATTCAAGAGTCCTATTTGGATTCCTTTGGCGCTGATGAACTTGCCGTGGCGACCGGTTGCAGCCGATTCGCGCTCTACCGGGCCTTCAAGGCCGCCTATGGCATGTCGCCAAGCGACTATCAGCGGATGCTCCGAGTGCGCGAGGCCCGCCGCCTGATCGCCGCCGGACATCCCGTGGCCTCCGCGGCAACATTGGCCGGTTTCGCCGACCAGGCCCACCTGACCCGCTGGTTCCGCCGCACCTACGGAATCACTCCAGGCACGTTCTCCACCGCCGGCAGGTGACGGGCTCAGTCGAGTGCCAGGCCTTTGAGCAGGGGGATGTAGACCTCGTCCACCAGGGCGGTCAGGGTTGCTTCCGGTAGGTGGCTGCCGCAGATGACGGCTTCGGAGCGGAGGAGGTCGAGGGGGAGGCGCAGGACGCGACGCGGCAAGGCTATCGGGCGTAGTTCGCCGCGTGCGACGGCGTTGTCGACGATGCGCCAGACGGACTTTGTCAGTGGGGCGGAGTCGAGGCGCTCTCGCAGTAGTTCCTGGACCTCGGGGTGTTTGAACGCTTCGGCCATCACGCCTGCGATTGTCTGGCTCATCATGACGTCCATGCGGGTGGCGACCCGGGTGAACAGCCATAGCAGGTCTGCCCGCAGGGTGCCGAGGTCGGGAACTGTTTCCTGGATCGGCTGGCGCTGGGCCCAGGAGGCGATGACGAGGGCCGCGCGGCTGGGCCATCTGCGGTAAATGACAGGTTTGCTTGTCCCAGCCCGTTTTGCCACGGCCTCTATTGTCAATGCCGTGTAGCCCACTTCGGTCAGCTCGGCCCAGGCGGCATCCAGGATGGCCCGCTCGAGCTCGGTGCCGTGGCGCCGTGTCCTGGTGTCCGTCACCCGAGCTCCCTAAGATACGTTGCGTGTCTTACATGAGTGGTCTATCTTGCCTCAATATAAGATACGGGTCGTTTCTTCCCAGGGGGAACTGGTGCTGAACCGCTTGCTGTCCACCTATCTGCGGCCATACCGCAGAGAGTTGGCGGTCGTGCTCGTGTTGCAGCTCGTCGGCACGATCGCCTCGCTTTATCTACCGAGCCTCAATGCCGACATCATCGACAACGGCGTCGCGCGTGGCGACAACGACTACATCGTGTCGACCGGTGGCTGGATGCTTGCCGTGTCGCTGCTTCAGATTGTCTGTTCGGTCGTGGCTGTCCGATTCGGTGCGCGTACCGCGATGGCGTTCGGACGGGATGTCCGGGCCGGGATCTTCCACCGGGTCGGTGAGTTCTCCGCGCGCGAGGTCGCCACGTTCGGAGCGCCGTCGCTGATCACCCGCACCACCAACGACGTGCAGCAGGTGCAGTTGCTGGTCGTCATGATGGCGACGATGTTCGTCACCGCGCCGATCATGTGCGTGGCCGGTATCATCATGGCGCTGCGGGAAGACGTCGGGCTGTCCTGGCTGCTGCTGGTCTGTGTGCCGGCGCTCGTCATCTCGATCGGCCTGATCATCTCGCGCATGGTGCCGCAGTTCCGCTTGATGCAGGAACGCATCGACCAGGTCAACCGCGTGCTGCGTGAGCAACTGCTGGGCATCCGCGTGGTCCGCGCGTTCGTGCGTGAGAAGGCCGAGACCGATCGTTTCGGAGATGCGAACGGCCGGCTCACCGATACCGCGGTACGGGTCGGCCGGCTGCAGGCGATGATCTTCCCGACCGTGATGCTGATCCTCAACGTCTCCAGTGTCGCGGTCCTGTGGTTCGGCGCGCACCGCGTCGACTCCGGCGAGATGCAGATCGGCGCGCTCACCGCATTCCTGTCCTACCTGCTGCAGATCCTGATGTCGGTCATGATGGCCACATTCATCTCGATGATGATCCCGCGCGCCGCCGTCTGCGCCGAGCGGATCATGGAGGTGATCGAGACCGAGCCGTCGGTGCGGCCACCCGGCTCCGCGGTCGTCGAGCTGCCGGCACGGGCCGAGGTCTCCTTCACCAGCGCGGAATTCCGATATCCCGGCGCGGCCGACCCTGTGCTGCGGGACATCTCGTTCCGCGCGGAGGCCGGCAAGACCACCGCGATCGTCGGCAGCACCGGCGCGGGCAAGACCACACTGGTGAACCTGATCCCGAGGTTCATCGACGTGACGGCAGGCGAGGTCCAGGTCAACGGGACGGACGTCCGCGAGTTGGACCCCGAAGTGCTGCGCGGCCGGATCGGGCTCGTGCCGCAACAGGCCTATCTCTTCACCGGCACTGTGCGGTCCAACCTGCTGTACGGCAATCCGGACGCTCCTGACGAACAACTCTGGGAAGCGCTGGAAATCGCACAGGCAAAGGACTTCGTCGAGCAGATGGGCGGTCTCGACGCGGCCATAGTGCAGGGCGGCACCAACGTCTCCGGCGGCCAGCGGCAGCGGCTGTCGATCGCTCGGGCGCTGGTGCGCAAGCCGGAGATCTACCTGTTCGACGACGCGTTCTCCGCGCTGGACCTGGCAACTGACGCCGCGTTGCGAGCCGCGCTGCGGCCGCTCACCGAACGGGCCGCGGTCATCGTGGTCGCCCAGCGTGTGTCCACTGTGCTCGACGCGGATCAGATCATCGTGCTGGAGAACGGCGAAGTGGTCGGTGCCGGAACCCATCGCGAGCTGATGGGCGCATGTCCCACCTACGTCGAGATCGTCGAGTCCCAGCTCACCCCGGAGCAGGCAGCATGAGCACCCCAGCCGTCACCCGCCGGCCCCAGCCCGCTCCCGGCCCCATCGGCCGCGGCTTCCCTGGCATGCAGGGGCCCGTCAGCAAAGCCGACGATTTCGGCGCGTCCGCGAAACGGCTGCTCGCCCGCATGCGGCCGGAACGCGTCTCCATCGCCTTGGTGATCGGGCTCGGCGTACTCGCCGTGGGCTTCACCGTCGCGGGACCGAAGGTTCTCGGGCACGCCACCGACATCATCTTCAACGGAGTCATGGCGCGGTTCCGGGGCGTGCCCGGCGCAGGCATCGACTTCAGCGCGCTGGCCGGCGTGCTCGCCTGGGTGCTGGGTCTCTACCTGACGTCATCGCTGTTCAGCTGGGCGCAGGGCAGGCTGCTCAACACCGTGGTGCAGCGGCTGGTCTACACGTTGCGCGAGGACGTCGAGGCGAAGCTGCACCGGCTTCCGTTGCGGTACTTCGACAGCAAGCCGCGTGGTGAGCTTCTTTCCCGCGTCACCAACGACATCGACAACATCTCGACCACGTTGCAGCAGACCATGAGCCAGCTGCTGACGTCCGTGCTGAGCGTCATCGGCGTGCTCATCATGATGTTCACGATCTCCCCGCTGCTCGCGTTGATCGCGTTGCTGGTGATCCCGGCGTCGGTGTTCGTGACCAGGACGGTCGGCAAGCGGTCGCAGAAGCTGTTCATCGCGCAGTGGAAGCACACCGGCGCGCTCAACGCTCACATCGAGGAGTCCTTCACCGGCCACCAGCTGGTCAAGGCGTTCGGCAGGCAGCAGGAGTCCGAAGAGGAGTTCCGGCGCCGCAACGAGGAGCTGTACCAGGCGTCGGCCGGCGCGCAGTTCGTGTCCGGCCTGATCATGCCGTCGATGATGTTCCTGTCGAACCTGAGCTACGTGCTGATCGCGGTGGTCGGCGGGCTGCGGATCACCTCGGGCTCGATGACGCTCGGCGAGGTCACCGCGTTCATCCAGTACTCACGGCAGTTCACGCAGCCGCTGACCCAGGTCGCGTCGATGGCCAACCTGCTCCAGTCCGGCGTCGCGTCGGCCGAGCGGGTGTTCGAGCTGCTGGACGCCGAGGAGCAGGAGCCGGACCCGGCGGACGCCGCGCTGCCGGCCCAGCGGCGGGGCCGGGTCGAGTTCGAGAACGTGTCGTTCTCCTACAAGCAGGACCAGCCGCTGATCGAGAACCTGTCGCTGGTGGCCGAACCGGGCCAGACAGTCGCGATCGTCGGGCCCACCGGCGCGGGCAAGACGACACTGGTCAACCTGATCATGCGCTTCTACGAACTGGACGCCGGCCGGATCACGCTCGACGGCGTGGACATCACCGCGCTGCGGCGGGAAGACCTGCGTGCCCAGACGGGCATGGTCCTGCAGGACACGTGGCTGTTCGGCGGCACCATCCGCGACAACATCGCCTACGGCAAGCCAGGCGCCACCGAGGAGGAGATCATCGCGGCCGCGCGGGCCACCTACGTCGACCGTTTCGTCCGGACACTTCCGGACGGTTACGACACGGTCATCGACGAGGAAGGCTCGAACGTCTCGGCAGGGGAGAAGCAGCTGCTGACCATCGCCAGGGCCTTCCTGGCGAGTCCGTCGCTGCTGATCCTGGACGAGGCCACCAGCTCCGTCGACACCCGCACGGAGTCGTTGGTACAGCACGCGATGGCGGCTTTGCGCTCGTCGCGGACCAGCTTTGTGATCGCCCACCGCCTGTCCACAATCCGTGACGCGGACCTGATCCTGGTGATGGAATCGGGCCGCATCGTGGAACAGGGCACCCACGAGGAGCTGCTCGACCAACGCGGTGCCTACTACCGCCTGTACTCGGCGCAGTTCGCGGCGCCGGTGGAGTAGAAACGGCTGTGCGGGCCACCTTCGGGAGGTGGCCCGCACAGCCATCTCGATTTCTGTCAGATCCTCGTGCTGTCAGGTGGTTCAGGCCCGGTCATACGACCATGATGCCCGTTGACGGGCCTGCGCTGTTTCCGGTGTTGTGGGAGATGTTCTGGGTGGCGAGGTAGACCGCGCGGACGGTCAGTGTGCGTTCGATCTCGTCGATGATTGGGGCGAAGAACTGCTCGCGGTGGTCGGCGTCGCTCATTGAGGTGATCGCGAAGTACATGCTGCCGAAGGCGGCGAACAGGGTGGCGTTGCGCAGCAAAGCGACTGGCATTGTTGGAAGCAGGGTCGAATAGGCGGGTGGGTTGCCGATCCATTGTTCGGCTGTGTCGGGGGTGACCACGATCAGGCCCAGGATCAGGAAGAACGCGAACAGGGCCAGGCCGACTACGACTGCCTGCACGAGCTGGCGGGTGGCGAGCATGAGCAGAAGGTTGCGGACCTGGCGCCCGTTCAGTGGGACCGCGCGTAGCGGGCCGTCGGGTGTGAGCTCGTCGATCGGTACCTTGGCCAGGGGTGTGTTCTTGCATGCCGCGGCCAGCCGGGGCGGGCTGAGGTCCTGTTCGACGCGGCCGATTTCGGTTCGCAGGCGGGCCGCCGCGGCGAGCACGGTGACTGCGGCGAACAGGCCGACGACCAGGGTGAGCCGCCACCAGGTGAGGCGATTCATCGCCTGCCAGAGTTCACCGGTGAAGAACAGGAACAGCGTGACGAACAGCATCGCGGGCAGCGCCCGGCCCAGGAGATGCACGCTGTTGCGTAGGTCGTAGATCGTGTGCCGGATGGCTCGGCGCAGCAGTGTGCCGAGGCCGTACGTGGTCGCCAGGAGGGTGGCTGCGAAGACCGCGGCAAAGAAGAGAACGAACCCCAGAAGGCCGCCACCTCCAGGCGGCGTGACGTCGTCGTCGACGGCGATCTGCAACAGGGGGACAGCGACGGGCATCGCGGCGTAGGCGATGAGGACCGCAATGGTGGCCGCGCGGGTGAAACGGGGCAACCGCCGGACGAACAACCTGATCGTCAGCCATACGGCCACGGTCGCCGCGAACACCACCGCGAGCAGGACCCAGCGCCCTGACCCCGCTGACTTGAGCGGGACGAGCCAGGCCAGGCTGGCGAGGGTGACAAAGGCCAGTGCCGGCAACATGCGAGCAAGCACATGCTTGCCGAAGCTGTATCCCTCGATCATCGTGGGCGTTCCGTCCTGGACGAACCAACGTTCGGTCTGACGCACCAGGGCGGGCGACGCGGTGTACGGCATGGGGGTGATCATCCTTGGGAAACCCGGTATGCGCCCGGAAGAACACGGGTGTGTTCAGCTGTGATGCCGGCTGCCCATGCGGGCGGACAGGGCACTGGTGACGCGGCGTGGCAGGATTTTGCCGAGTCCGGTGAGCACCCTGTAGGCGATGCCCGGCATGCTGACGGGAACGCCGTTGCGGAGGTCTCGCATGGCCTCTGTCACGAGCCGGGCCGCGTCCAGCCACATGAATCCGGGGATCCCTGCGGTGTCCATTCCGGACCGTTCGTGGAACTCGGTGCGGACCCAGCCGGGACACAAGGCCATCACGTGCACGCCGCTGCCGGTGATCTGCTGGCGGACGCTGTCGCTGAAGGTGACGACCCACATCTTGGAGGCGCTGTAGGTGCCGCGGGAGAAGAACGCGGCCACTGAGGCGACATTGATGACACCGCCGCGGCCGCGTTCCAGCATGGGTGGCAGGGCCGCGCGGGTGATCCGCAGGACGGCCTCGCAGTGCACCTTCAGCATGTCGATCTCCTCGGTGAGCTCCGAGGAGAGGAAACTGCCCTGCTGTCCGAATCCGGCGTTGTTGACCACCAGGTCGACGCCTTCGGCCACCCGGTGCTCGACCGCCGCGATCCCTTCGTCGGTGGACAGGTCGGCCACGAGCACCTCGACAGCAATTCCGTGGTCGGCGCAGTGTGTCGCGGCCGCCTGGTCGAGCCGGTTCTTGTCCCGTGCGACCAGGACCAGGTTGTAGCCTTCGCCGGCGAGATGACGGGCGAACCGCGCGCCGATTCCGGCTGTGGCGCCGGTGACGAGAGCCGTGAGCATGGCGAGAGCGTAATTGCCCCGGCAAATGGTTCCCCTCCGTGGCGCGACGGTCACAACCTGATATTGGGCAGATTATTGACGGCCGTCGTGGATGCTTATAACGTCGGGCGGCACGAGGATCGGAGTCAGGGCCTGGAGCCGTAGGGCGGGAGCCTCATGTTGAGCATGAAGAGAGCACTGACTTGCTTTGTCGCCGCCGTTCTCGGAGCGACTGTTCTGGTGACGCCGAGTGCTTCGGCGCAAACCGCACCGACCGGCTATTCGGGGACGCTGCCGGATGGCGCGACCTGGGTCGCGCGGGTGCCGTCCGGGTGGAACGGCACTGTGGTGCTGTTCAGTCACGGTTTTCGGCCGGGGCCGGAGAACCCGGCTGCCGACTCGCCTGACCCGGCGACTGCGGATGCCTTGCTGGCAAAGGGTTTCGCGCTGGCCGGATCCTCCTATGCGCGCCCGGGCTGGGCACTGGACACTGCCGTTCAGGATCAGCTGGACACGCTCGCAGCACTGCGTCGGCACGTGGGTCCGGCGCGCGAGGTCATTGCGCTCGGGCAGTCGATGGGTGGCTTGGTCAGTGCATTGCTCGCCGAGCGCTCCGGCCGGAACATCGATGGCGCACTGACTACGTGCGGATTGGTCGGTGGTGCACTGAACCTGAACAACTACCAGCTCGACGGTACGTACGCGATGGCCCAGCTGCTCCTGCCAGGACAACCGATCCAGCTGACGAGGTTCACCACCCCGGCCGAGGCCAACGCGACCGTCAGTGCACTGACAAATGCACTGAGGACCGCCCAGGCAACGCCCGCAGGGCGTGCCCGGATTGCTCTGGCCGGAGCGATGATGAATGCTCCGACTTGGTTCACCGGGCCGACGCCTCCGTCCGCACGGGACTGGGCCGTTCAGCAGGAAGCGCAATACAACTGGCTGGTGGGCACATTGCCGTTTGTGATACCGGCTCGCATCACGATCAACGCCGTGGCCGGCGGTGACAGTTCATGGAACGTCGGCGTGAACTACGCCAAGTTGCTGCACGAATCGGCGCAGTCGTCCCAAGTGGCCGGTTTGTACCGGCAGGCGGGCCTGGACCTGAGGGCGGACCTGGCCACGTTGTCCAGGAACGCGACGATCGCTCCGGAGCCCGCCGCGGTTCGCTGGCTGGCGCGTACTTCCGTGCCGACCGGCCGGCTCTCGATACCCGAACTCACTCTGCACACCCTGGCCGACAGCTTGGCGCCAGTCGAGTACCACCAGGAGTACGGCGGCAAAGTCCGTAGGGCGGGCGCCGAACCGTTGCTGCGCCAGACATACGTGTCCCGGATCGGGCACTGTGCCTTCACTCCGGCCGAGCATGTCGCCGCGTTGCTCGCGGTCCAGAACCGGATTCGAACGGGAACCTGGCGGTCAGCCACCCCGGAGGCGTTGCAGGCCACCGCCGAATCGCTCAATCTCGGTGGTGCGGCGTTCGTTCGCTACCAGCCGCCGCCGTTCGTGAACGACCGGCACTAGTCGCCCAGAGCTGTCCGCACGTCCGGGACCAACGACAGGATCTGGGCCAGGCCGGTCAGTTCGATCGACCGTCCGACGATCTCGTTGCCGACTGCCACCTGCAGGTCCTTGTTCGTGCGCATCGCGTCTTCATGGGCATCCACCAGGACCGCGAGGCCGGGTGAGGCGAGGAAGGTGACGCCCGCGAGGTCGATCACCACCGACGACGTCCCGCGCCGCAGGGCATCCCGGACTGTCTCGGCGAAGGTGGCTTGTGAGGCCAGGTCGATCGCTCCGGTCACCGACACGATGACTGTGTGCCCGCGCTGTTCGACCTGGCAACGAATGGGCTCGTCCATTTCGTGTTCAGTCAACGTCTCAACCCCGTCTCGTCGCACGCTCAGTTACCCCGGCGGAGGCGGCGCTAAACATCCGTTGTCCAGAACCTGAAACGCGGTGCGAGCCCGCAGGCCCGCACCGCGATCGGGTCAGCCGCCGAGGCCGAAGAAGGCGATCGCTCTGGCAGCCATGCCAGGCCGGGGCAGATCATGCCCGCCGTTCTGGATGGAGATGCCTTCGACCTGGGCTGTGGGGCCCGTACCGCCGTAGCGGGTGCGAGTCCAGCCGGACTGCGGACTGTCGGTGTACGAGGGTGTCTGGCTCAGACCGGCGACGTTGGTCCACTGCTTGATCTCTTCGCCGTAGTTGGGGTAGCGGAGGGTGTTGTCGTTGGTACCGTGCCAGAGTTGCATGCGGGGGCGTGGTCCGGTGTAGCCGGGGTACATCGCGCGGGCCGCGTCGCCCCACTGCTGCGCGCTCTTGATGATGTTTCCGCCCGAGCAGTTGCTGTTCCACTCGTTCGGTGGCGTGGTGGCGAAGCAGGTGGCGGGCACGCCCGCGAACGCCGCGCCCGCCTTGAACACGTCCGGGTAGTCGCCGAGCAGGACGTTGGTCATCATCGCGCCCGAGGACGCGCCGGTGACGTAGACCCGGTTGCGGTCGCCGTTGCGGTTCTGGATCGCCCAGTCCACCATGGACCGGATGCCGACCGGGTCGCTGCCACCGTTGCGGCGCAAGGCTTGCTGGGTGTACACGTCGAAGCACTTGCTGCTGCGGGTGACGGTCGGGTAGACGATCATGAAGCCGTACTGGTCGGCCAGCCGGGCGAACTCGGTGCCGCTGAAGAACGCCGGCCCGGAGCCGGTGCAGTAGTGCACGGCCACCAGGATCGGCCGCGGGCTCATCGGCCGGTCCGGAACGTAGATGTGCATCTGCAGGTTGCTCGGGTTGTTGCCGAAGTTCGTCACCTGGACCAGCGACGCCGCCGAAGCGGACGGCGGCGCGAGCAGAGCCAGCAGGACCGCGAACACACACCCGAGGGCGGTTCTTTTGATCACGAGGCTGCCCTCGTGGGGTTGCCGATGCTGCCGGGCACCGATCGCAGGGCGTTGAACCAGGTGGCAGCCATCTTGTTGTAGCCGTTGGCATTGGGGTGCACGCCGTCGATCAGGTCGGCGGTGGTGAGCGCGGTGTGCATGTTCACCAGGCGGACGCGCTTGCCCTGGTTGACCTTGCTCTGCACGATCCCCGGGATCGCGGCGTTGAAGGTGCGGGCCGCGTTCTGCCAGCCGGCGTTGGACAGCGGGATGATCGTGGCCACGAACACGTCGGCGCCGGGGGCGGTCGCGGTGATCCGATCGATCAATGTGGACAGCCGGCCGGGTGCGCCGCCCAGGTTGAAGTTCTGGATCACATCGTTGGTGCCGATGTGCAGCAGCACCGAACGCGGGTTCGTGGCACGGACCCAGATCACGATGTTGGCGTCGATCTGGTCGATGCGCCAGCCGGGGTGGCCCTGGTGGTCGTGGTCCCACAGGGCGGCCGGGCCGTTGAACTGGTTGCCGACGAAGTCCACCCGGTAACGGCCGTTGACGAAGCTCTGCCAGAGCCCGATCCGGTATCCGCCAGGGATCTGCGTGCCGTGCGTGATGGAGTCGCCCAGCGGCATGACCCGGACGCCGCCGTTGGACTCGGCGGCCGCGGGTGTCGTGGCGCTGGCAAGTACGAGGGCCGTACCGACGACGAGGGTACGAATTCTGTGCATCGGGATCACCTCTCTCAGCAGTGGGAGTTGCTTGGGTGAGCAGTCAGGGCAGCTTGTTGTGGTCACCGCTGGAACCTGGGGCCATGCCCTGGTACGGGTACTGCATCCGGCAGGAGTTGATCTCCATGGCCTGGTCGATGCCCGCGCACCGGCGTGCTGCACGCATAGGGAAAGTCCCATCGTCACCGTTGACGGACAAGCCGCACCGCCATTCCGGCGCGACTCCGGATCGAAACTTTCGCTGCTGTCAAGACAAATTTCAGCCAATGTAGCGGCAGGCCGGCGATCAGGTCAACCTCGCGGTGAGCACGTGTTGTGAGCGCCATCCCACCTGTTCAAGCAGCATTTCGCAAGATCTGCGACTACTGCATGTGAGTGTGGACCTTGACGCGCGGGTGATGGAGGTTCTACCGTGAGCGAGATTCCTGGGAGCGCTCCCAGGATTGCCGCACTGCGGGCTGGTCGGAGTGGTCTCCGAAATTTTCGGGATCACGACTGCCGCTCGGCCAGGAAGAGCACATCGTTGTCACCGGCCCATGTGTGTGTCTGGGCGTGGATATGCCTCGCGTGCGTGTTTCCCGTCATGGTGTGGAGACTGGCCTGGGCGGAGGCATCGACCACGGTGACGGTCCGGCCGCTGCCGGCGATCACATGAGCCGCTGTGAGTCCGGCGATGTCCGCTCCTACGATGGCGACGTCGACATCGTGACTGGCGCGTTTGCGTCCACGGCGGAATCGCTTCACAGGCGGTCCTGTCATGTGAACAATTGCATGCCAGCATCGTCCGGAGGCAGGGAGGCCGGTGCCCATCCGTGTACCGGCTGGTGGCGGTGCCTGCCCGGCGTGCGGCGCTCCCGCTGCCCGGCGGGGGCGGCGTCAGCCAGTTGGCTGGATCTTGCCCGCCGTTGGTCGGCGGTGCGGGTTGACCTGCGGCAACAGTGCCGGCGGGGCCCTATCCTCCAGTGTGCCAGGCGACTATTGGTTCTGCTAGGAGTTGTGTTGTGATTCGGGTAGTGGTGGTGGACGACGAGGCGCTGGTCCGCTCGGGTTTCGAGCTGATCCTGCGGGCCGCGGGCGACATCGACGTGGTGGCAACGGCCAGCGGTGCCCAGGCGGTGCGGGAGATCTCGTTGCAGAAGCCGGACGTCGTCCTGCTGGACATCCGGATGCCGGACGTCGACGGGCTGACCATTCTGCGTCAGCTGCGGGCCATGCCGGAGCCGCCCATCGTGGCCATGCTGACCACGTTCGATTCCGACGAGTACATCGCGGCGGCGCTGCGGTCGGGCGCGGCCGGGTTCCTGCTGAAGGACACCGACCCGGAGCAGTTGGCCCAGCTGGTCCGGACGTTGGCCAGCGGCGGGGTGGTGCTGTCGCCGAAGGTCACCCGGGCGGTGGTGGACGGCTATCTGGACGCGGGTGCCGGCACGGAGGCAGCCGACCGGGTGGCGCAGCTGACCGAACGGGAACGTGATGTGCTGGTGCTCATCGCGGCTGGACTGTCCAATGCGGACATCGGTGCCCAGGTGCATCTGAGTGTGGGCACGATCAAGGATCACGTCAGTGCGATTCTGACCAAGCTGCGGGTGGGCAGTCGTGTGCAGGCGGCGTTGCTCGCGGAGCGTGCCGGGCTGCTGCGGCAGGGTGACAGCGAGCGATGATCACGCGGGATCGGGTGGTCGATGCCTTGCTGGTGGGCTTGGCCGGCTTCGACGCGTGGCTGACCGCGGATGTCTTCACTGACGGGACCGATCTCCTGGTGATCGCCTTCACGGTGATCGCGGCGCTCGGTCTGGTGGTTCGCCGGAGTCTGCCCTGGGTGTCGTTCCTGGTGACGTTGCCGACGTGGTTCGTGTCGCAGTCCATGGTCGCCACACTGGTCGCGCTCTACACAGCCGCGAGACTCACCCGTGATCGGCGTGTGCTGGCCCTGGCAGGTCTCGTGGTCGCCTGTGGTTACGCCTTTCCCTGGCCGCCGCAGGAGTTCTCGGAGACTCCGGGCAAGGCGCTCCTGCTCAGCGTCGTCTACGCGGTGATGACCGCTGCCGCGCCGGTGTTCCTCGGTCAGCTGGTGCGTGCCCGCCATCTTCTTTCGTTGCGGCTGAAGGAGATCGACGAGGCCCGTGAGCACGAGCGCGAGCTGATCGCACAGACAGTCCTGGCCAAGGAACGCGCCCAGCTGGCGCGGGAAATGCACGACGTTGTGTCCCATCAGGTCAGCCTGATCGCCGTGCGAGCCGGTGCCCTGCAGGTCAGCACCGCCGATGCGGACGCCAAGGACGCGGCGTCCACCATCCGCCGCCTGAGCGCCGACACCCTCGACGAGCTGCGGCACATGGTCACCCTGTTGCGCGCCTCCGGCAGCCTGGACACCGAACTCAGCCCGCAACCCACGCTGGCACAACTCGAACAGCTCATCAGAAGCAGTGGCATCCACGTCCGGCTGGACGGCGAGCTGCCCACCGGCATCGGTGCCCACTCGCAGCGAGCGATCTACCGCACAGTGCAGGAAGCGCTGACCAACGTCCGCAAACACGCACCCGGCGCCACCGCCACCGTCCACATCGAACGAGAAGACACCGACCTGACCGTCACGATCACCAACACCCGCCCGACCCGCCCCGCAGTCCAGCTGCCCAGCGCGCACCACGGACTCATCGGCCTACGTGAACGCGCCGAACTGCTCGGCGGCACCGTGGAAGCCGGCCCCATCCCGGGCGGCGGATTCCGGGTCCGGCTGGCACTGTCCACCGCAGGCCAGTAACACGCATGTCCGTGCCCGAAGCGGGTACTCCTCGTCTGTGCGAACGGCCGAACAGATCCGACGTGCCGCCAAGCGAGCACGTCGGCGCTGCCAGGGCAACACGGACGGACGGAGTGAGTTGTGGCCGGCAAGGTGGTGGTGATCACAGGCGCGAGTGGCGGCGTCGGGCGTGCTGTGGCGCGGGCGTTCGCCCGCCGGGGCGACCGGGTGGCGCTGATCGCCCGTGGGCAGTCCGGTTTGGACAGTGCGGCGGCGGATGTCCGGGCAGCGGGCGGGCAGCCGCTGGTGGTTGCCGCCGATGTGGCTGATCACAACGCGGTCGAGGCCACCGCGGAGCGGGTGGAACGTGAACTGGGGCCGATCGACGTGTGGGTCAACGATGCGTTCGTGGGAGTGTTCGCGCCGGTCACCGAGATCGAACCGGCGGAGTTCCGCAGGGTCACCGAGGTCAGCTATCTGGGATATGTGCACGGCACGAAAGCCGCCCTGAAACGGATGCTGCCGCGCGATCGCGGCGTCATCGTCCAGGTCGGTTCGGCGTTGGCGTACCGGGGGATTCCGCTTCAGTCGGCGTACTGCGGGGCCAAGCATGCGATCCAGGGATTTCACGAATCGCTGCGGTGCGAGTTGTTGCACGCTAAGTCCGGTGTACGGGTCACGATGGTGCAGTTGCCCGCGACGAACACACCCCAGTTCGGCTGGGTGCTGTCCCGATTGCCGCGGCGTGCGCAGCCGGTGCCCCCGATCTACCAGCCAGAGGTCGCGGCGCGAGCCATCATGCACGCCGCAGACCACCCTCGGCGGCGTGAGCGCTGGGTCGGCATGTCCACCGTCGCGACTCTGTTGGGGGACAAGCTGATTCCTGGCCTGCTAGATCACTACCTGGCGCGGTCCGGGTACGCGTCCCAGCAGACGAGCGCACCACGGGATCCGCAGCAGCCCGCGAACCTTTGGAAACCCGCAGACGACAGGTCCGGAACCGATCAGGGCGCACACGGCGACTTCGACGACACCGCTCATGCGCACAGCGCGCAGCTATGGATGGCCGAGCATCCCGGTGTGGTCGCTGGTGCCGCGCTGGCGATCGGTCTTGGCATTGCTGGTGTCGTGCGAGGCCGGTGAGTGTGTGAGCCAGTCGATGATGGGTCCTGTGTGGACGGCGACCCCGTGGGGAGCAGTGCACGCACTGGTGGCTGGTGTGCCGGACAAGGGCGATGTGGTTGTTGTTCCGGGACTTGGCGTTTCGGTCTACCTGAGGCAGAGCGTGTGCTCGCTGGGTGCGGCCGGCTTCCGGGCCTGGCTGGCCGATCCTCCCGGGTTCGGTGACAGCGGCGATCCACCGCATCCGCTTGATATCGGGGAGATCGCGGCGGTTTTCGCGCACTGGTTACGGGACAGGGATCTTGAGCAGGTGACTCTGATCGGGCATTCCTGCGGAACCCAGATCGCCGCCCGGGTCGCGGCGGCCGAGCCCGATCTGGTTCAACGGCTTGTGCTGGGCAGTCCGACGGTGGATCCGCGTTACCGCTCCTGGCCGAAGGCACTGCTCAGGTGGGTACGTGACGGTCGGCTGGAGCCCAAATCCCTCACACGGACCCAGCAGCCGGAGTGGCGCCGGGCAGGGGCGGCACGGTTGTTCCGGTTGACCCGCTCCATGCTTGCCGACGATCTGGAAACCTCGCTGAGCCATGTGACGTGCCCGGTTGTGGTCGCCCGGGCCGAGCACGACCCGATATCGACGCCGGAGTGGGCGCAACGCCTGGCCCAGGGCGAGGACCGGAACCTTGTCAAGATACCTGGCCTGGCACATGCATTCCCGTATCAGGCTCCTGGTGCGTTCGCCGACGTCCTGTCCGGAACGGAGCCGTCATGAGCGAAACCATTGAACCCGCCGACGCGGTCGCCGCGTTCGACTCCGCCAGTTCCATGCTGGAAGCCACTGCTCGAGGCCTGCGGAACGAACCTTTTGACCGGGTAGGCCGTGGACGCCTGTTCGCGGCCACGCTGCACGCCGCGAACCTGTTGCCGAGAACAGTGCGGCAGCGGCTTTACGCCGTGGCAGGGGGCGCGGAAGGAGTGATGCCGGATCGGCTTGGCGCGGTGGATCTCGACGCCGTGGCCGGTTGGGTGACTGATCACTACCCTGACAAGAAGTATCCGGCAGTGATGCTGGGTTCGTCCAACGGTGCCGCCGTGCATCTGGCCACGGCACTCGGTGCGCCTTGGCTGCCACAGACTCTGCTTGTTCCGGTGCGTTGGCGGGGAAACGAACCTGGGCGGCCGGATCGTGCGCTGGAGTTCGGTGCTTCGGCCGCGCCACAACTGTTGCGCCGCAACCCTGATGTCGTGCTGCACCATATGCACGACGCCAATCAGGACCAGCTGATGATCGGGCAGATGGCGTACTTCAGGGTGAAGCGCCGCCGTCTTGGGCTCGCCTATGAACGTTTTCTGCGGGAACGTCTTGCTCCAGGCGCGCCGATCATCGTGCTTGCGGACAGTTCGACCTGGCCGGTGACGACTGTCGACGACCGGCACTTCTTCCAAGTCGGTGCGCAGGGCGGGATGGGCCCGCAGGACTACGACCGCCATGGCATCGAGACGGACACCGACGCGCCGGAGGCCGAATGGGGATTCGACCCTGCCCTGCTCGACGACGTGCGGCGATTCGCCGATGCTGCAGGACATCCTGTTCATGTTGTGCGGTATCCCGGCACCCACGCCCTGTCCGGCCCGGTTGCCGACATCCAGCGCGCGTGGCTGACCGGCGCCGGGATCACCGCGGACCGTCTGCTCGTCGAGTCGTTCCTGCTGATCGACCCGACCCGGACCAGGCAGGCCGGCCTTGTTCCGATGTGGACGATGTTCCCCGTCGAGTCCGCGATCGAGGCGACGCATGACTACCTGCGGTCGGGCAGGTACCGATCTGTCCACATCGGTCTCTTCCCGCATGGTGTGCGCTCGCGGGGAATCGCCGAGCCCGGACTGTGGCGGGACAGGCTGAGTGATGCCGGGGTCGACGTCAGTTTCATGGGAGTGGACCAACGTCGCTACCCGGCTGATTTCGCCGCGCTGGTCCGTTACGGCTCCGCGCTGCGCCGCGTGCCACGCCCGGCGACCACATCCCCGCAGCCGGGCTCACTACCGGTGGGCCAGGCTTTGGCCGCGTTGACCTCCTGAGAAGGGTTTTCGGCTCAGAGCGAACCGTGGCCCCTGGGCGCCGGGCGGGTGCCAGGATGACGGTATGGCGGACATTCTCCCCTTCCACCAGAAGCGCACGCCGGAGCCGCTGTGGCGTGAGGCGCTGGGCCGGAACCTGCGTGCGACCAGGGAGGAGCGGGGTGACCGCCTGGTCGACATCGCGGAGCGGGCCGGCATCTCACCGCAGTATCTGTCCGAGATCGAACGCGGTCGCAAGGAGCCGTCGAGCGAGATGATCGCCGCGGTCACCGGTGCGCTGGGCGTTGATCTGGCCGATCTGCTCGTCGGCATCGTGCGCGAGGTCCGGCAGCACCGCAGCACAGGTCCCGTGCTCATGGCCGCTTAGGTCCTGTGATCGATGACGTGGTCGGCGAGGCCGTAGGCGACGGCGCCGGACGCGTCGAACACGCGGTCCCGGTCGGTGTCGTGGCGCAGGTCTGCGACTCCGCGACCGGTGTGTTTCGAGAGGATCTCCTCCAGTTGGGTGCGTACCCGCACGACCTCGTCGGCCTGGAGAATCAGGTCCGGGATGGTGCCACGGCCCTGCGCCGCGGGCTGGTGCAGCACCACGCGGGTGTGGGGCAGCACGAAGCGGTGCCCGGCCTGACCCGCGGCCAGCAGTACCGCACCGGCCGCGACCGCCTGGCCGACGCATGTCGTGGCCACCGGCGCCTTGATGAAGCGCATGGTGTCGTACAGCGCGAGCATCGCCGACGGGTCACCGCCCTCGGAGTTGATGTACAGGTTGATCTCCTGGTCCGGGTTGTCGGCTTCCAGGTGCAGCAACTGGGCGATCAACGCGTTGGCCACGCCGGAGTCGATCGCGGTGCCGAGATAGACGATCCGCTCCGACAGCAGGTGCGAGTAGACGTCCATGATCCGCTCGCCGCCTGGGCTGCGCGTGATGACGTTGGGAATGGTGTAGGTGCTCATGCGCGCGCTCCCGTTGCCGGACGGAGTCCCAGCTCGTGGGTGCGCACGGGCACAACCTGGCCGAGATTGCCGACGATGTGGTCGATGAAGCCGTATTCCCGGGCCTGCTCGGTGGTGAACCAGCGGTCGTGCAGCGAGTCGGTGAAGATCCGGTCGATCGGCTGGCCGGTGTCCTCCGCGATGATCGCGAGCACCGTGTCCCGGGTGTGCCGCAGGTCGTCGGCCTGCACCTCCAGTTCGACCGCCGATCCGCTGATTCCCGACGAGCCCTGGTGCATCAGGATCCGGGCGTGCGGCAGGGCGAACCGTTTGCCCGGTGTGCCCGCGGACAGCAGGAACTGCCCCGCACTGCACGCGAGTCCCAGCGCGAGCGTGGCCACGTCACACGGCACGAGTCGCATCACGTCTCGGATGGCCAGCATCGCGGGGACCGAGCCACCCGGCGAGTGGATCCACAGCGCGATGTCCTTGCCGGGATCCTCGCTCGCCAGGGACAGCAGCTGGGTGGCGAGCACTGTCCCGTTGTCGTCGTCGAGCACACCGTCGAGGACCAGCACCCGCTGACTGAAGAACCGTTCCCGGAGCCGGTGGTCGAACAGTGGCTGTTTCTCGTTGTTCGTCATACCTCTGACGATGCCGTCGATCCAGTGCCGTCCGCTGGCCTCGCTGCTGTGGGCAGATCCGCTCTGAGCGGACTTTCCGGTCAACGGCCATAGTGGACGAACGCGGCCCAGTGCCATGGATCGTCCTTGGCATTGGGGGAGTGCCTGCTCCGTGCTGTCTCCAGCGATCGCAACTGTGCGGTTCGCAGTGCGTCGGCTGGGGCGAGAGCATCTTTGTTCAGCAGGGTATGGAAGGTCTCCAGCAGCGTGCGAGTCGATGCGTCGGAGACCGCCCACAGTGACCCTATGACGGCTCCGGCACCGATCGCGGCGAACACCGTGGCCAGGCTCAGGGCTTCGTCGTACTGCTCGACCGGTATCGCGCTGGAACACACGGACAGCACAACCAACGGCCCGCGGGCCAGCCTGCCGCGGTCGAGGAGGTTGTCGACTGTCAGGCGTTGCTCGTCGGCCAGAAGCAGATGTGAGTCCACGGACGGTGCCGTGCTCATCCCGTGGCAGGCGAAATGCAACACCGGCAGGTCATCGGGGGAGTCCAGCACCGATTCGGGTGTCGCAGGCTGGATGCCGGGTTCCTGTGGGCCACCGAGACGAATCGCGCGGGGGTAGTGGTCGCGCAGGATGCTTTCCCCTTCTTCGCGGGCGTGCGGCAGGTCGTGGGTGGGATCGACCACTACCAGACCGTGCCCGTTCATCGGGATCAACTCGGTACGAGCGAACCGCTGCAGCACCCGCGCAGAAGGGGCGTAGCTGATGACGGCCTCCTCCAACGCATAGCGATAGCGGGGCCTCCCGGTGCCGGGGATCTTGCGGCGGGCCACGTGCCACGGGATCAGTCCCAGCGAGCCGGTCGGGATCAGCACCAGTCTGGGTGGTCCCGTGACATGCCTGGCTACCTCGGCGATGACCTGCCTCATCGCGGCTTGCCACGCCCAGGACAGCACTGCGTCCAACGCGGTCCGCCACCGGCGAGTTCGGTCCGGATCCTCCGGGTCGGCGAGCCTACGGTCATGCGCGGTGGCGAACCGTTTCATCGCACCTCGCTTGGTTTCCACGAGAGCGTTGAGCCGTTTCGCGGTGACATGACCGTTGGCGTGCACCATCAGGGCCACACCTGCTTGTTCCTTGACGCCCTGAACGAGATAGACCAACGCGTCCACGCCCAGAGCGCGGCAGCCTGCGGCCAGATCAGCAGGTTCCGGGGCGTCGAGCAGGTCGGCGATTGCGCGAGCCCTGGTGTCACCGCTGTGGGTGAGCGCCTGCAGCACACGGTGGCGTAGTTCGTCGTCGATTTCCGCGCCGGTGATCGCGCGGTTCGGGTGGCGTCTGGTCGCGTTGAGCCATTCGTCCCGCAGCTGGGTTAGCCCGGCGGCGTCCAGCAGTTCGGTGACGGTGGTCCGGGCGGTCACCGAGTGCACGACCAGGGCCCGCAGCGATTCGACCACTTTCAGTGCTTCGGCGTGAGCTTCGTCGTCCAAGCACCATCTGATGTGCGCGGCGCTCTTGTCGACTGTCCGTTGTGCACTGTGGACCGCCTCTGTCGTGGAAGGCTGTACCAGCAAGTCCCACATGTGCCCGCGAAGGGCTTCCCGGGCCGTGGCCCGCGCGAGATCGGCCTGACCCAGTGCGCGTTGGACGCGGGCGTGCTCGTGCAACAGGTCGGTCCGGCGGCTGTTGCCGCGCTCTTCAGCGAGCTGCGTGATCAGCTGTCCCAGCTGGACCTCCGTCTCGACGAGATCCGCACGGTCGGCAGCTGTCCCGCGGCGCTCGAACCGCATCCGTACCGCGATGGACTGCACTTCCGTGAGTTTGACCGCGTCGTCGCGATCGATGTTCGGGACGGCCGACGCCTTCTTGCAGCACGCGATGGCCTCGTCGGCGAGATGATGATCGACGCCGTTCGTGTGCTGGTATCTGAGGACGTGTACCCGGGCGAGGTTGATCAAGACCGATGCGTGCCATCGGTGACCGTCGGGCAGCTCTCCGGCAGCGTGGGTCAGAAGGTGTTGCGTGTTGTCGAGGTCGTTGCCCGACTCGGTGAGTTCGAAGCGGGCCAACAGGTACACCGCCAGGTTCTGCAGGACTTCCGGACGGCGGACACGGTCATGCGGTGCGCGCTCCACCGCACGCGTGCCCATGACGATGGCGTCCGCCAGGAACCGCGGATCCTTGCTGGACAGGTAACTGGAGTGCAGTGCGATCGCGGAGGCGTTGAGCTGCTCGAAGTCGGGGTCGTCCGGCGCGAGCGAGGCGAGCAGCTCCCTGGCCAGGTTGAGGTCGGCGGCCGACCCTCGCTGACGGTGCCGGACCTGGAGCGCGTCGGCCAGACCGCTGACCCACCGGGGTCTCTGCCGATGGTCGGCCGCCGTGACCCGGACGACCTCGGCGAGCGTGTCCACCGCCTCGTCCAGGTCACGGAAGTCGCCACGCGCGTCGAACCGTGCCAGCAGGATCTCCGCGTGCGCCGCGCGCCACGCCGTCAGCTCCGGATGGTCCGGCGCGAAGGCGGCGATCCCCGACGCGGACGTCACGACCGCTTCGTCCAGGTCGTCGGCCGTGCCGAAACTCGTGTACCGCAACAGATGCGCGTTGGCCAGGCTGACCAGCCAGGAACCTGCCTCCGGGTGGCCTTCGCGAGTGCCGGCCACTGCTTGCTGCTGCAGCCGGACCGCCTCGTCGAGAGTTGTCCGCGATCCGGTGAGCTCGAACTGCTCACGGAGGATCACCCCCAGCTCGCGCAGCCGGCCCGGGTGGGCAGGGTCGTCGGCGAGCGCGTCACGCAGTACTGCCACCGCGCCGTTGAGGTCGTCGGGATCGGCGGTCCGCTCATAGCGCATACGTTCGGCTGCGCCAAGGATTTCCCGCCAGTTCGCGAGAAGGGGCGGGTCGTCGGTGGCTTCGTCCACCGCCTGCCGCGCCTGCCCGATCGCCTCGTCCAGATCTTCCAGGCGACCGAACCGGTCGTATCGCAGGCAAAGCGCGTGTGCCAGGTTGCCGGGACCGATGTGCCTGCGCGGGACATTGCCCTCCGGCCGCGTACGTACACACTCACGCAGCGCTGCGATCGCCTCGTCGAGCACGGAGACTTCGTCCGTGGCGGAGAACTGCACGGTCAGCACATTTCCAACGCTGGACAGGTGCTTCCACCGGTCTTCGGGCGCTGCATTCGCTGCGGCCTGCCTGTGCCCTTCGACGGCCGCGAGGAGGTCGGCCTCGTCACCTCGTCGTTCGTACCTGGTCAGCAGGCAGTCGGCATGGAGGCGTTGGTGTTCGGCCAAAGCCGCGTAACCTGCGGACAGTTCTACTGCGGTGTGCGCCCTGTCGATGGCTTCGGTGATGTCGGCGTCTGCGTCTCTTTCGTCGTAGCGGGTCTGCAGATCCTCCGCGAGCCATGCCTCGCGGTCGGCCAGTTCGAAGCTGCCCGCGGGGCTGTGGGCCACCGAGTGTCTCCGCAGGCCGATCGCCGCCTCGAGGTCGACTTCGTCGCCGGTAAGCCGAAAGCGCATCCGGTAGGCGTTCGCAAGGGTATCGCCGAGGTCGAGGTCGGTCCTGCCACCGGCGGTGAAACCGTTGTCCAGCGCGTTGATCGCATTGTCCAGATCGGATAGTTCACGGCTGTCGACGTACGTCTCAAAGGCGTGGTGCCCATACTCGATCAGATCGGTGACGTCTTGCTCCATTCGATGAAAATATCGACGGTGCGGGCGTCGCACGATGGGCTGATTGTGGACATTTTCGGGACATGTTCCGGTGTGCGGCGCGGATGTGCGGGACCGGTGTGGTCCGGGGCGGCAGAATATGGCGAGTGCCCGGCTGCGGATCATCATGGAGGACAGTGCTGCCATGCCGATGAACGACGGGGCCGAGTGGGATCTCGCGATGGCCGAGGCGCGAGCGGAGGCGCACAGGCAGTTGAAAGACGTGCTGGCGTGGCGGTTTCCGGAGCCACGGTGGCAACGGGTGGCCGAGATCGTCCAGTCCATCGACGACGCTGTCCGCGACGGTGATCTCACCATGCTGGAGTCCGCGACCGCAGCTCTGGAACTGCAAAGCTCGTACCGGATCACCCGTATCGGTTCGGACAAGGTCGAGGCTCCTGCGCAAGTCCGCGAACGGGTGAACCGGCTCCAGCACACCCTGACCGAGTCGGCGGCCCGGCCCGGCGCGGACGATCGGGGGGACGACGGGCATGACGGGCATGACAGAGCTGACGATCGGCGATGAGGAACTGCTCGTCCACGTCTTCGTCGTCCTGGACGAGTTCACCGGCGACCGGCCCTACCAGCGGCTTCGTGAGCTGTGGGAGAACTGCCGGCCACTGATGGGCCGGGCGATCGTCGGCACGGACCTGCCCGTGCACCTGCCCGCCGATGCCGCCGAACTGCCCGACGGGTTCGTCGCCGAGGCCGTCATCGCCGGTCAGGAGAGCGTCGGCGGTGACTGCCAGGCTGTGCTGCGGCGTCGACACGATGTGCTGAACCTGTCCATCGCGTTCGCAGCCGTTGGGGGCTCACGATCTGGGGCCTGGGCGGATTTCGAACGGCAGTGGGAGGGCCTGCTCGCCGGTTTCGAGGACGCACTGGTCGGTGAAGTGCGTATCTACTACGGCAAAGTGCCGGAGTCCGACGACTTGCCGCTGACCGCGTCGACCGGCCTCGCCGACGCGGCACGCCGGTCACTGCCACCAGTGCCGGAACAACCGGGATGGCAGACGACCGGCATCACGACCACCGCGGGATTTCCGGTGTGGGAGATCTCGCCGAGGGACGATTCCCGCACACTGCGCCGCATCCTGGTGCTCACGCCGGAGCAGCACGACGCCCGGCTCAGCGCCTGGGTGTGGTCGGCAGGCCATCCAGGCGCACCGCCGTTGGCCGGTTACCTGCTGCACATGGCGAAGATCCGTTACCAGATGCGGGTCTGGGACCGGGGCAAGAGCCTGCGCGGCCTGCGGGCCAGGGCCGCGGACAGTTTCGCCCGGATCCGGGCGGGATCCGACGACCAGGACCCCGGGCTGCGCGACGTGGAACTGGATGTCGCCTCGGCGCTGGCCGCGCTGCTGACCATGAAGCAGACAGTCGAGATCGCGACCCACAACATGATGCTCAACCTGGCCGATGCCGTACCGGCCGGTCAGGGCCACGACATGTTCGGCGACGACCGCGCGTTGGCGGAGATCTTCCCGGCGCAGCTCGACGACGAGATCGCGTACCTGCGCGCCGACCAGGACCTGCTCCGCGAGGCACGTGAGATCACGGCTGTTCGATCACCTGCGCGGACCCGGAGCGTGTCCGTTTCCCCGATCCGGACAAGCGAGCCGACCATCGGCATCCTCACCGCGATGCCGTTGGAATTCCACGCGATGCGGTCCCTGCTGGACGACGTCCAGGAAGCCACGTTGCCTCTCGATCACGCGCGTTACGTGCGTGGCGTGCTGCCAAGCCTCGATCCCGACAGCCCTCACCACGTTGTTCTCGCCCAGACCGGGGCCACTGGCACCAACCCGGCTGCTGACGCGGCCACGAACATGGCGCGCAGCTTTCCGACTGTCACCGGCCTGATCATGACCGGCATCGCCGCGGGCGTACCGGACCCGCGTGACCCGCAACGGCATGTCCGTCTTGGCGACATCGTGGTCGCCAGCTGGGGCATCGTCGAGTACGAGCACGTCGTCGTCCGGGAGGGCGAGGGAGTCGAGCTGCGGGAGACGTTTCCCCGGCCGTGGCAGAAGCTGTGCCGGGGTGCCGACCGGCTGGAGGCCGACGAGGAGGAGGACCTACGGCCATGGGAGCAGTGGCTGGACGTCAGCGCCACGCCCAGCCTGGCCCGATATGCCCGCCCGTCGGACGACACCGACCTGCTCGCGCCCGGTCCGGACGGCGTGCGGCCCAGGCATCCCAGGCGTTCGGCGAGCAAGCACCGGGCCGGGTGGCCCAAAGTCCACCAGGGCCGGATCGGTAGCGCGAACGTGTCGTTGCGGGACGGCCGGATCCGCGACCAGCTGGCCGCCCAGTACGGCCTGCGCGCATTCGAGATGGAAGGCGCGGGCGTGGGAACCAGCGCCTTTCTCAACGACCGGCACTGGTTCATGGTGCGCGGCATCAGCGACTACGCCGACAAGTCGTTCGGCACTCCCTGGCGCAGGTATGCGGCCCTCGCCGCCGCAGCGTACGTCCGTGCATTGCTGGCGGTCAGTCAACCGGAGCCACTCTCGCACCGATCCGGAGAACAGTCGAATGTCCTTTGAGGAACTGCTCGATTCGGTCGTGCGGCGCATCATGACTCATCAGGAGTCCGCAGACGCGGATGTCATCCTGTCCGAGGACGCACTCGCGGACGCCGAGCGGCTCGCGGAGGCCACGCCTGAGCGGCCCGAAGCCCTGCGCGCATTGGGTTACTTCTTCTATTTTCGCTCGCAGGCGCGGCCTGACGAGAGCGCGCTGGTCGATTTCGGGCTTTCGTTGCGTTACCTGGCAGCTTTGAGCTCCGATCCCGACATGATTCCCGCACCGGTTCGTCGTGTGCTGGGGCCTGCCGCGGAGCCGGCCCGGCAGATCGGTATCGCCGGCGAAATGACCGGCGCGGCGGTGCGAATGGCTCACCCTGTCCTGCTCGACACCGCGATCGACCTCTACACTGCGGCGGCTTCCTCAAACGACGCGGGACGTCTTTCGGATCTGGGCGCCGCCTACCGGATGCGCGCCAAACGGACCGGATCAGTGCAGGACCTGGCCGCCGCCATCGAGACGGGGACGCAGGCTCTCGCCGTCGAGGACAGTCATCCCAACCGGCCGGGAATGCTGTCGAATCTCAGTGCGACATATCAGCTGCGGTATGACCGGACGGGTGAACTGACAGACCTGGACAAGGCGATCGACCTGAGCACAACGGCTTTGGCCGCTGTCACCCCAGAGCACGAGGAATGGGTGGGATTCCTGTCCAACCTCGGTGCTGCGCACAACGTCCGCTTCGCGCGTACGGGGGCGAAAGCCGATCTGGACAAGGCGATCGAGTACGGTACAGCGGCTGTCGAAGCCGCGCCGGAGGATCATCCCGGCCGGTCGCTGTACCAGTTCAGGCTCGCGGTGGCGTTCCGGCTGCGATCCGTGCGGAACGGGGATTTGGCCGACCTGGCCCGCGCGATCGAGGTCTTCGGCGACATTCTCCGGACGGTCGCGCACGATCACCCGGATATGCCGATGTACCAGGCCAATCTGGCGTCGGCCCTGCTGAACCGGTTCGAGCGCACCGGAAGTCCCGGCGATCTCGCCAGGTCGATCGAGTTGTACGAACAGTCGGTGCGCGGAACCCTGCCTGAGGACCCCCGACGGTCGAGCCGGCTGTCGAACCTTGCCTACGCCTACCAGTGCCAGTTCGAACGCACCGGACGCCTGGCGAGCCTGGACCAGGCCATCGACCTGGGCGAACAGGTACTGGCCAGTCCCGACGTGGACGCGTTTCACGCCAGATATCTGGCCAATCTGGGCCTGGCCTACAAGAGCCGGTACGGCCGGACCCGGGTACTGGCAGACCTCCGGCGCGCGGAGCAGTTGTACGAAGAGGCGCTCGAAGGTGTCTCGGCTGAGGATCCCACCAGGGCACAGCTGGCCTCGAACCTCGGCAGAGTGCACATGAACGTGTTCGAACGCACCGGCGAAGAGGAGAGCCTCGAGCGCGCGATCGATCTGCACCAGCAGGCGTTGCACGCCACCGCGCCCGATCACCCGAACCGGGCCGGATACCAGGTCAACCTCGGCGCGGCCTATGTTGTCCAATTCGGACACAATGATATGATCGCGGACCTGGACCGGGCGATCGAGTTGTACGAGCAGGCCATCGCCGCCACACCCGGCGACGTCCCCGACCGCTCGATGTACCTGTCCAACCTGGCGATCGCCTGCCGAAACCGGTTCGAGCGCACGGGAATACCACAAGACCTCGACCGGGCGCTGCGAGCGGCCACCGAAGCGGTGGACACGACAGCCGTTGACCATCCCGCCCGCGCGGGAAGACTCGCCACGCTGTGTCGCGTACACCTGCAGCGCGATGAGGTTGATCCCGAAGTCGCACGAAAGCTCGTGACGGAAGCCGAACAGACGGACACAGCACCTCCGGCGGACCAGGCCCGGGTCAGGTTCGAGGCAGGTACGCTCGCGCATGCCGCGGGGGAACACCGGCTGGCAGCGGATCTGCTCGACCGCGCGGTGGAGTTGCTGCCGTCGTTGTATCCCCGGGAATCGGACTGGGAGGACCAGGAACACACCCTGGGCCAGCACACCGGCCTGATCTCGGAAGCGGTGGCCGTCCACTGTGCACTTCAGGAGTACGGCGAGGCGGTGCGGGTCGCCGAGCAGGGCCGGGCGATCCTGCTGAGCGCCCAGTTCGACCTGCGGGCCGGCCTGACCTCGGCGTTGCCCGACGGGCCGGTCATCATGGTCAACTCCGGCAGCCGGCGCAGTGACGCGGTGATCATCGACGGTGGGTTGCGGCATGTCGCCCTGCCGGACATGAAACCGGCGGACGTCCGCCGTCACATCCACACGCTGATCGAGGAAACCGGCGGCGACGTTGACGACCCGGAGCGGACATCGCGGGTCATCACCGAAATCACGGGCTGGCTCTGGGACTGCGCGGTCAAGCCGATCCTCGACGCTCTGCCCGGCAGCGATCCGCTGCCCCGGGTGTGGTGGATGCCGACCGGTCTGCTCGGTCTTTTGCCCCTGCACGCGGCTGGGCATGTCGGCGAACCCGGTGCTCTGGACAAGGTGGTGTCCTCGTACACATTGACCCTGCATACCTTGGCGCGTCTGAAGTCTGGCGTACCAACCGAACCCCGGCGTCAGCTTGTCGTGACAGGCAAGGAGGATGACGGGCTGCCTGGCACGAGAGCCGAAGCGGAGTTCCTGCACACACGCTTTCCGCACATGCCGCTCTTGGCCGATGATCAGGCCACACGGCAACGAGTCCTGACCGCGCTTCAGGAATGCACCTGGGGACACTTCGCCTGCCACGCCGTGGCCAACGCCGAAACCCCGTCGCGCAGTGGGCTGGAGCTGGCCGACGGAATCCTGTCGCTGCCACAGATCAGCAGGCTGCGCCTGGACAACGCGGAGCTGGCCTACCTGTCGGCCTGTTCCACCGCTACGCCGGGATGGCAGCACGCGGACGAAGCGCTACACATCGCGTCGGCGTTCCAGCTCGCCGGATTCCGGCATGTCATCGCCAGTCTCTGGCCCATGAACGACTCGGTCGCCGGACAAGCCGCCGAGGCGTTCTACGGTCAGGTGTCCAGCGCGGACAGCGCCGCGCGGACGTTGCACCAGATCACATTGCAGCTTCGCAAGAAGAGACCCGCGCACCCTTATCTCTGGGCACCGCTGGTCCACACCGGCCGCTAAGGTCCGGCGGCCCGTTTTTCCTTGACCTGTCTGGAGAACAGGGGAACGGCGGCACGGCCGGTCACGAAGATCGCCACGACCGAAGCGGCACCGGCGCCCAGGTGCAGACTGGCCTGGGCCGCCTGGCGGGTAACAACCTCTGGATCAATTACCGCGGTTTTCGCTGACTGGCCCGATATCGCGCCAGTACGTCCTCGCGGAGCAATGATCCGAATCCGGCGGATTCGATGCGCAGGCCGAGCTGGGCCTCGGTCAGGCCGAGGGACTCGGCGGTGCTCGGCAGGTGCCAGTCATGGCCGGCGAGCTGGGTCAGCAGGTGGCCACGGCGGATCTGGTTCTCCGACAGCCGGAAGGTCTTCAGGTACGCCGTGCGGCCGTGCCGGTCGGTGATCAGCTCGCCGATGTGGTTCTCCTGCTTGAGCTGGAAGCCAGGCAGGAAGCGGGTCAGCGTGTAGTCGCCCATGCGGTAGACGCGGCGCATGTCGTACGTGGCGTCCAGCAGACCTGAGGCCATGGTCGAGGAGTGGAACTGCGGCCACGCGAGCTGCTGCCGCGCGGCGGCGGCCCGCAGGTCGGCGAGAGTCTGGACGTGGGTTTCGTTCAACTGCACACGGAACTGCGGGACGGGCGTGGCGTATGTCGCGTACTGATAGACCAGGTCGCCGTAGAGATCCTGGATGAGGGTGGGGTGCAGCGCGCGGTAGTCGTCGGGGTGCGGCACCACGAACGCCGCCGCCAGCGTGTCGGCCACGTAGAGCAGGACCCCGCACTGACCGGGGTGGATTTCGAAGATCCGCAGCGCGTCCCCGAGACCGGCGACCGCGGCACCGACGTACGCCTGTTCGGCACGTGGCGACAGACCGTTCCGGATCGCGCGCTGCGACCACTCTTCCCACACGAGCGTCGGCCCGCCGAAATGCAGGGCCAGATATCCCTCGACCGCGAGGTGCATCGGCAGGAAACGCAGCCGGTTCTTGTCGGCCCGCCGTGCCATCTTCCGGTGGAAATGCAAGGGAATGCAGGCCGAAGGCGAGGTGCCGGTCTCTTTGATCTCGGTGCCGTACGCGGCGGCGGGAGTGTCGTCGTCGGACCATGTCGCCACGAACCCATGTGGGATGTATGACATGTACGAGGTTCGGCGGTCGACTTCGACAATGCCGAGGCTGTCACCGTAGATCTCGGCGTGCAGCCGCAAGGTCCGGATCGGCTCGTCGCGGACGAGCGGCACGAGCCGGACACCGCCCCACACCTGGGAAGGCCGGACGGACACGCCGGTGAGATCGAGTGTGGCCATCATCCCTCCAGGAATCGGGCGATCCGGTCGTCGAAGTGTGCACGCAGCTCGTCAAGGCCCGTCCGGCCTTCGGTGAACCCGGCGAACTCGACGAGGGCCGGCACGTCCTCGGCGTCACGCACCCCGACCGTGGGCACGTGGCCGAGCCGCTTTACGTCGAAAGTGTCCGCGTCGTACTCGGGATTGAGGTGGACGACGCTGACCTGATGGCCGGGATCCAGCCGGGTTCGCCAGACCCGCAGCACCTCTCCGGCCAGCCCGTCCGGCGCGTTGTCCCAACCGTCGGACACGATCAACAGCCGGTCCGGGTTGTGCTCCAACGCGTCGAGCACGCGTTCACCCAGCGGTGTCATGCCGTATGGGTACGTCATCAACGCGTCTGGTCGCCCGGACGTCCACAGTGGAAAGTAGCTGTCGGACATCGCCTCGAACAGGTAGTGGCAGGCGAGCGCGACCGCCAACGGGCGCCTGCGTTTCTGCCTGGACCCGGATGCCGAAAAGCTGTCGTCCAGCACCGCGGCGACCCGTCCCCAACGGTGGTTGGCCACCCGTGCCGCCGCGCTCCGCAGGGCAGCAGTGAGCTCCTCACGCCGCGCAGCACGGTCCGGCAATGGCAACGACAGGACGTACGAAGCAAGACGTGTCAACGGCATCGATGTCAGGTCCGTGCCGAGGTCGACCTTGCTACGACGGGCGGATTCCTGCAGCCGCAGGCGTTCCAGCCGTGTCATCCGGGGCGTGATCTGCTCAAGGAACTTGGCCCGGTCGATTTTGTGTTTGGCGGCGAAGCCTTCCGCGACCGTGTACGGCAGGTCGTAGACAGCCGCACGCTCGTAGTGTGCCCGGCGCCAGGACTCCAGGATCGGTGTGTCGTAACGGGTCTTCCCGGTGAACAGGAAAGGTCCGAGCTCTTCGCCCGCAGGATTGACGTGCGCATGCCGCACCGCCTGCTTGAGGGGCGTGCGGTACTTCACGGCATCGAACGCGGGATCAGGCCGATGCGCCAGCCAGTCCCGGATGATCGCCCTCGTGCGCCGGTTGTTCACCCGGTACTGCCGTAGCCTGCGGAACAGCTCGTACACCCGTTGCGGCGCAACAAGACGCAGCCGACGGCCAATCAGCTGCCCTTCGATGCGGCGCTGCTCCAGGCCGGCATCGCCGGACGTCGCCAGCAGCCGGTGCGTGATCAGAACGGCGTTGTGGTCGTTGATGTCCAACGCCAGGACCGCGGCGTACAGGTCCCGGTAGTTGCCGATCATGTACTCGTGCAGGAAGTCCAGCGACAGCCGCTGCTCGTTGGCGGCACTGTGGAACTCGCGCTGACCGCTTGACGTGATCGCCGCGTTGACGAACATGAGCATGTCCTCAGCGGTGACGCGATCCATCGTTCCTCCCCAGGCCAGGCGCCGGCCGGGGAATGGGGGCACGAGCAGCGAAGCATCGCTGTAAAGGCGGGTTCCGGAAGTCGCACCGTAGTCCCACGGCCGGCTCGCGAACCGTAGCAGCAGCGATGATCATCCATGAACGGATTTCCGGCGGGCGGCGCGGTGAGGGCCCGGTAACGGATGAGTTCCAGGCTCTTGACGGCTGGTCTCTGACTGCGTAGACATGACTACGCAGTCACACTGTTGACCTCGTCGAATGGACGAGTGACCGCCGGGAGATGCGATGACGCAACTGGGCCGAGGTGGGGGTTCCGCCGCGCCGCGAAGCGTGGACGTGGCCCGGCTGGCGGGCGTGTCGCAGAAAACGGTGTCACGGGTGTTCAACAATGAGCCGTACGTGTCCGACGAGGTGCGTCAACGCGTTCTGGGTGCCGCTGAAGAGCTGGGTTACCGGTTGAACAACGCGGCGCGGGCATTGGCGTCCGGACGGACGCGGACGATCGGTGTCGTGACGCTGGGGACGGCGTTGTACGGACCTGCCTCGCTGCTGGTCGGTATCGAGCGAGCTGCGCGCGACACCGGATACACCGTGCGCGTGGTCAACACGGCTGACGGGGCTCCGGCGGGTATCGCGGGTGCCGTGGAGTCGTTGCTGGACCAGGGTGTGGACGGGATCGTCATTTCCGAGCCGATCGACCAGGGCGAGGTCACGCTCCGTGTGGACGTGCCCGTGCTGGTGCTCGGCGCGCCTGCTGATATCGCTGGTCCACGGGCTGTGGCGGCGGGCGTTCGGTCCGATCTGCTGGCCCGCGCGGCCACCGAGCATCTGCTGGATCTGGGGCATGCGACTGTCCATCATCTCGCTGGTCCGCAGCGGTGGTATTCCGCGCGGGACCGGCTGGAGGGCTGGCGGGCAGCACTGACGGACCGCGGGGCGTACCTGCCTGCGGTGGTCGAGGGGGACTGGTCGGCCGCGTCCGGCTATGAGGTGGGCCGTGAGCTGGCCGCCGATCAAGACGTCACCGCGGTGTTCGCCGCGAACGACGACATGGCCATCGGCCTGATCCGCGCATTGCTGGAAGCAGGCAGGCGGGTACCGGAGGACGTCAGCGTCGTCGGTTTCGACGACATCCCGGTCGCCGCCTACGTCACTCCTCGCCTGACCACCGTGCGTCAGCCGTTCGACGCGGTGGCCAAGCAGGGACTCGAGCTACTCGTGCACGCCATCGAGAACCCCGACGCGGACCCGTTGCCGGCCGGTGACCCACCAGTCGACCTCGTCGTGCGCGCCTCCACAGCACCGCCGCCGTCCCGGACGACCCCGGAATAGGCCTCAGTTCCCCGCGCACGCCATCGCCAGGCGTGCCGCTCACCCCTCCTCGGCGGGAGTTCGCCATGCCTGAAAACCTCACCAGCCGCTCCGGGTTCAGCCGCCGGTCCTTCCTCAGCGCGGTGGGAGCCACATCCTTGACCGCGGCATTAGCCGCGTGCAGCGGCGACGCCAGTGGCGGCGCCGCGACCCAGGCGGTCAGCCAGGCCGACATCGACAAGGCGATGTCGGCGCCGACCGAGTTGACGTTCTGGACCTGGGTCCCGGACATCCAGCAGGAAGTCGCGCTGTTCGAGACGAAGTACCCGGCCATCAAGATCAACGTGGTCAACGCGGGCCAGGGAACGCCCCAGTACACGAAGTTGCGCACTGCCCTGCAGGCCGGCAGCGGTGCCCCCGACGTGGTGCAGATCGAGTTCCAGTACATCCCGACCTTCGCGGTCATCGACAGCCTGCTGGACCTGCGGCCCTACGGTGCCTCGGCGCTGAAGGACAAGTTCGTCGACTGGACGTGGGGACAGGTCACCGGTTCCGGCGGTGAGATCTGGGCGATCCCGCAGGACACCGGGCCGATGGGCCTGCTGTACCGGCAGGACATCTTCGATCAGTACGGTATTGCCGTCCCCAAGACCTGGGACGACTTCGCTGCCGCGGCGCGCAAACTCCACGCGGCCAATCCGGAGATCTATCTGACCAACCTTGCCCAGAACCAGCCCGCCGCGTGGCACGGCCTGATGTGGCAGGCCGGGGCCAAGCCGTACGGGAGCACCAGCAAGAGCGACATCTCCATCAACGTCGACGACGACATCGCCAGGAAACTCGCCACGTACTGGGGCGGACTGGCCAAGGACGGCGTCATCGGCGTCGAGCCGGACTTCACCGACGCCTGGTACGCCGCCCTCAACAGCGGCAAGTACGCCACGTGGATCACCGCAGCCTGGGGCCCGGTGTTCCTGTCCGGCTCGGCCAAAGCCACCGCCGGGAAGTGGCGCGCGGCGCCCCTGCCACAGTGGGACGCCTCGAAGCCGAGTTCCGGCAACTGGGGCGGCTCGACGAGCGCGGTCATCAAGAGCACCAAGAACCCCATTGCGGCCGCGCAGTTCGCCCAGTTCGTCAACAGTGACCCGGAAAGCGCGAAGCTGTTCGCCACCAAGCAGTTCTTCTTCCCCGCGACCAAGGCACTGCTGGCCGATCCCGCCTACGTCGGCGACGCGCCCGCGTTCTACGGCGGCCAGAAGGTCAACCAGGTGTTCGCCGACATCGGCAACACCGTCAACGTTTCCTTCCAGTGGCCGCCGTTCCTCGACCAGGTGGCCACGGACTGGACCGAGACCGTCGGAAAGTCGTTGGCCGACAAGGCTGACACGGTCGCCGCGAGTGCCCAGTGGCAGTCCCGGATCACGACCTTCGCCAAGAACCAGGGCTTCACCGTCCAGGGGCGATGATGGTAGCCGTCACCGGTCGCACGCGGCACGGAACGGCAGGGTTTCTTTTCATAGCCCCGTTTCTCGTGCTGTTCGTGTTGTTGTTCCTGACTCCGCTCGGCTATGCCGCCTACCTCAGCCTGTTCCAGCACAAGCTGATCGGCGGGACGGTCTTCGTCGGGCTGGACAACTACGTGAAGGCCGTCACCGACCCGCAGTTCCTACGCGGGGTGCTGCGGGTCGCGACGTTCTTCGTGGTCCAGGTTCCTGTGATGCTGTTGCTGGCATTGCTTTTCGCGCTCGCTCTCGACAGCGGTCTGATGCGGCTGGCGAGGGTGGTACGGCTGGGCATCTTCCTGCCATACGCCGTTCCAGCCGCGATCGCCGCGCTGATGTGGGGATACCTCTACGGACCGGACTACGGCCCGTTCGCGCAGCTCGGCCGGATGCTGGACATCGCCGTGCCGCGTTTCCTGAGCGAGGACTGGATGCTCGGCAGTCTCGCGAACATCGTGACGTGGGAGTTCGTCGGCTACAACATGATCATCCTGTACGCGGCACTGCGGACCATTCCGCCGGACCTCTACGAGGCCGCCGCGGTGGACGGCGCCGGTGCGTGGCGGATCGCCTGGTCGATCAAGCTTCCCGCGTTGCGGCCCGCGCTCATGCTCACGCTGCTGTTCTCGGTGATCGGGAGCTTCCAGCTGTTCAACGAGCCGAATCTGTTGCAGCGATTCGCTCCATCAGTCATCGACAGCGCGTACACGGCGAACCTCTATGCCTATTCGTTGGCGTTCACCGGTCAGCAAGTCAACTACGCGGCCACGGTGTCGTTCCTGCTCGGTCTGGTCATCGTGATCGTGTCCTATGTCGTCCTGTTCACCGCGAACCGCAGGAGGCGTCGTGACTCGCCGGCGTAGTACTCCGTTGACGATCGCCATGCTGGCCGCCCTGGCCTACTTCCTGCTGCCGTTGTTATGGCTGGTCGTGGCGTCCACCAAGAGCACCCAGGACCTGTTCACGACCTTCGGGCTGTGGTTCTCGCGCGCTCCGCAGCTGCTGACCAACGCCCAGGACACGTTGACCCACAACGGCGGGGTCTTCGTGCAGTGGCTGGTCAACACGGTTCTGTACGCCGTGGTCAGTGCGGTCGGGGCGGCCCTGCTGGCGGCTGCGGCAGGGTACGGATTCGCCAAGTACCGGTTCCGTGGTCACGGTGCTGCCTTCAACCTGGTGATCGGGGCGGTCATGGTGCCGGCCACGGCCCTGGCGATCCCGACCTACCTGCTGTTTGCCGAAGTGGGCCTGGTCAACACGCCCTGGGCGATCATCCTGCCGTCGCTGATCAACCCGTTCGGGCTGTACCTGATGCGCATCTACGCGCAGGACGCCGTGCCGGACAGCCTCATCGAGGCCGCGCGGATCGACGGCGCCAGTGAAGGCCGGATCTTCCTGCAGATCGCGTTGAAACTGCTGGGACCGGGCCTGGTGACGGTTCTGTTGTTCACACTGGTCGCCACCTGGAACAACTACTTCCTGCCGCTGATCATGCTCAACGACCCGGGGCTGTACCCGGTCACGGTCGGGCTCGCATCCTGGGCCGCGCAGGCGCAGAACGGCGGGGCCGGGGCCAGCAGCGAGATGATGCCGCTCGTGGTGACCGGATCGCTGTTGTCGGTCATCCCGCTCGTCGTGGCTTTCCTGCTGCTGCAACGGTATTGGCAGAGCGGGCTGGCCACCGGCGCCGTCAAGCAGTGACATCGATCCTTTGTGGAGGTTGACCTATGGCGGTTCTGCCCGCCCGCGTGCTGTTCGGCGCTGCCTACTACCACGAATACCAGCCCTACGACCGGCTCAAGACCGACCTTGACCTGATGGTGGAAGCACATTTCACGGTCATCCGGGTCGGCGAGTCGGTCTGGTCGACCTGGGAGCCGGAGAACGGCCGGTTCGACCTCGACTGGCTGCAGCCGGTGCTCGACGGCGCGCACGAACGCGGGATCTCGGTCATCCTGGGCACCCCGACCTACGCCGTGCCGCCGTGGCTGGCCCGGCAGTACCCGGAGATCACCGGCGAACGCGCCACCGGGCAGCGCATCGGCTGGGGCGCCCGCCAGGAGGTCGACTTCACCCACCCGGCCTTCCTGTTCCACGCCGAACGCGCCATCCGCAAGATCGTTGCCCGGTACGCCGCGCACCCGGCGGTGATCGGGTTTCAAGTGGACAACGAACCAGGCCTGGAACTGTTCCACAACCACGGGGTCTTCCAGCGTTTCGTCGACCACCTGCGTGCCAAGTACGGCGATGTCGAGACGCTCAACCGCGAGTGGGGCCTGGTCTACTGGTCGCACCGACTGTCCACATGGGCCGATCTGTGGACACCGGATGGCAACATACAGCCGCAGTACGATGTCGCATGGCGGGCGTTCCAGGCGCGTCAGACCACCGAGTTCATCGCCTGGCAGGCCGCGATCGTCCGTGAGTACGCCAACCCGGACCAGTTCGTCACCACCTGCATCTCCTACACGCGCCCCGCGGTCGAGGACGACGAACTGACTGACAGCCTCGACATCGCCGCGGGCAACCCGTACTACGTAATGCAGGATGCCTTGGCCCTGCCTGATCCGGCGGCTGACGACGCCGAGCAGAAGTGGAAGACCGTCGGCGTATGGGCGCTGTACCAGACAGCGGACTGGATGTTCTCCTCACGCCAGGCGCCTTTCCTGGTCACCGAGACCAACGCGATGCACATCGGCACGCCATGGGACAACCGGCCCGCCTATGACGGTCAATGGCGGCAGGCGGCGTGGGCACTCGTCTCGCGTGGTGCTCGGATGATCGAGTACTGGCACTGGCACACGCTGCACTTCGGCGCGGAAACCTACTGGGGCGGAGTGCTTCCGCACAGCGGTCAGCCCGGCCGTACCTACAAGGAACTGGCACGCCTCGGCGCCGAGTTCGACATCGCCGGGCCGCTTGTGGTCGGGCTCGAACCCGATGCCGACATCACCATGGTCTACTCGACGCCGAGTAAGTGGCTCATGCAGAAGTACCCGCCACTGTCCATAGCGGACGGTGAACCGGATGCGAATGCCTACCATCGGTTCTTCGATCCGTTCTACCGAGGCGCGTTCGACACCGGCCGGCAGGTTCGTATCGTCCATATCAGGCAGCTTCATGACCCGAGCAGGGAAGGCGTAACACCCGAAGAAGCTGCACGACGCCACCCTGTTCTGGTCGTGCCGGCTCTGTATGTTGTCGACGACGCCACAATCGACTGGCTCGAGGCTTACGCCCGTGCGGGCGGCCACCTCGTTCTTGGCCCGCGAACCGCGTACGGCGATCACGAAGGCCGTGCGCGCCACGAACCTGCTCCAGGTCGTCTCGTCGAGGCTGCGGGTGTGCGATACGACGAGTTCAGCAATCTGCTGCACGGCATCCCAGTCCGCGGCAACGAACTCGAACTTCCGGAAGACGCGACCGCGACACAGTGGGTCGACGGCCTCACCGTCATCGACGCCGAAGTGCTCGCCGAGTATGACCACCCGCATTTCGGTCGCTGGCCCGCGGCCACGACCCGTCATCACGGTGAAGGGCGCGTCACCTGCATCGGCACAGTTCCTGGCCGCCACTTTGCCCAGGCGCTGGCCCGATGGCTGGCACCCACAGCATGCAGTGAATGGCACCAACTACCCGCGTCGGTCACCGTCACCACGGGTTCGTCCGCGGACGGCCGTCGTGTCCACATTGTCCACAACTGGAGCTGGGAGCCCGTTCGGGTGCTGGCCCCCATGGCACTGACCGACGTACTGGAGAAGCGTTCCCTGCCCGCAGGGTTCGCGCTGAGCCTCGATCCGTGGGACGTACGCGTCTTCACTGCCAAGAACGGAGGAGATCAATGAAGAGGCTGCGGTCCGCGATCCTCGTGATGATTCTCGTCGCGAGTGGGCTGCTCGCGTCCACTCCGGCCAATGCCTTCGGGCCGTCGGTGATGTTCGCGCCGTCAGGCGACTGCAACCGTGCATACTGCACGACGTACGCCAAGTCGGTGCAGACGAACTCAGGCCGGATTCTCGCCAGCTTCGAGGACAACAACCAGCCCGCGGCCGGGCAGACGCTCCCGATCTTCAGCAGTACGGACAACGGGAGATCCTGGACGAAGATCGCCGCCGTGGCGGACAAGTCGCCCAGGCGCTGGGGCAGTAACTGGACCAACCCGTACCTCTACGTTCTGCCGCAGCGGATCGGCAGCATGCCGGCCGGTACCGTGCTGCTCGCGGGGATCGCCTCGCCGCCGGACCGTTCGGGGACCGCGATCGAGCTGTACCGGAGCAACGACGACGGCTTCAGCTGGACGTGGGTCAGCGAGGTCGCGGTGGGCGGCGGCGAATGGGGGAGCGCGAACCCCACGCCGATCTGGGAGCCGTACCTCCTGGTGGCGAACAACAAGCTGATCGTCTACTACTCCGACGAGCGCGACAAGGCGAACCACGACCAGAAGCTCGTGCACCAGACCTCAACCGACGGCCGCAGTTGGGGCCCGGTCGTCGAAGACGTCGCAATGGCCGACCGCGCACTGCGGCCAGGCATGCCGGTGGTGACGAGGATGGTCAACGGCCAGTACCTCATGGTGTTCGAGATGGTCGGACAGCCCAATACACCCAACAACTACAAGATCTCCGCGAACCCGGAGTCCTGGAACGCCTCTGACGGCGGAACAACGATCGACCACGGCGGCAGCCCGTTCGTCACGACACTGCCGAACGGCCGTCTGGCCTATAACTCCTACGGCTCAGGGGACATCCGGATCAACACGAACAACGGCACAGGCGCCTGGACACCAGTCCGCACGACCATGCCACGCGGGTACAGCCGGATGCTGCAGTACGTCCGTGGCACCGGCCGCATGCTCATCCTGTCGGTCGAGGGTTTCTGGGTCGGCGGACGCAACAGTGTCTACTACGGCGACGTGGACCTCGGCAACTCCGCTGGCCCGTACTACAAGCTCATCAACCGTCGCAGCGGCAAGGCACTCGACGTGTACCAGGCCAACTTGCAGGACGGCGCCCAGGTTGTGCAGTGGGCGGACAACGGCGGGCACAACCAGCAATGGCACGTGACCGACATCGGCGGTGGCTACCGGACTTTGTTCAACCGCAACAGTGGCCGCACGCTGTCGATCTGGGCCACGGGTACCGCCGACGGGGCCGACGCCGTCCAGTGGGTCGAGAACAACGGCGGTGACCAGCAATGGCAACTCGTGCCGGTCGGCTCCTACTACAAGATCGTGAACCGGCACGCAGGCAAGGTCCTGGCGGTGTGGCAGGCGTCCACAGCGGACGGTGCCCGAGTCGTTCAGTGGACCGACACGGGCGCGCTCGACCAGCAATGGCAGCTCGTCCAGGTCTGCGGCGTCTAATCGACGTACGTGTGGGTGCCTGGCGTGGCGGTCTCCTGCCGCCCGTTGGGCAACACCACGGTCGCTTGCGTTCCGGCGGGCACGACCACGCGGAGGTGCAACTGACCACCTTCGAGCCGCCAGGCGGACTTGATACGACCGTACGGTGATTCGTGGGCAGCCTCGGCCCAGGTGATGCCACCGCCTGGCCGTGGCTGGACGCGGAAGCGCCGGTACGCGGGTCCGTCGTCGAGTAGCTCGATGCCTGCCACGTACTGGTGCAGGAACGAGATGACGGCGCCTTTGGAGTAGTGGTTCAGCGAGGCGCTGACTTTTCCGTCCGCCGACACGCCGTTCCAATCCTCCCACACGGTGGTGGCGCCGCGGTCGATCATCGCGAGCCAGGAGGGCGCGGTGTCCTGCAACAACAACTCGTATGCGATGTCCAGGTGGCCCATGTCGGCCAGCGCGGGCAGCAGGTACGGGGTGGCGAGGAACCCGGTCCCGAGATGGGTGCCTGCCTGACGCACCAGCTCGATCAGATGCGCCGCAATGCTGGCTCGTAGTTCGTCGGGAACGAGATCGAAGGCGAGCGCACGGACATGATTGGCCTGGGTGTCCTGGGTCAGGCGTCCGTCGGGCGTGATGTATTCGGTCCGCCAAGCTGCGCGGATGTCGTCGCTGAGAGCCGAATAGTGTTTGGCTTCGTCCTCAAGGCCGAGTACGTCGGCGATCCGGCTCGCCAGGCGCGAACTGTGCGCGTAGAAAGCCGTGGCGAGGTCGCCCCGGTCGAGCTTGGGAAACGACGGAAGGTCGATCTCCTCGCCAGGGACCAGCCATTCGCCCCAGTGAAAGCCGGTGTCCCACAAGTACTGCTCGTGCGGCGCCGGTTGCGGGCGCTTGGCCACCCGGTCGGGGTGCCGCTGGGTCCGGGCGGCGCGCCCGGCGCGTTCCAGCCAGGCCACGATCATGGGCCATGATTCGGTCAGGATCCGGGTGTCGCCGTACGCGCGGTACAACTCCCACGGCACGATCACGGCGGCGTCACCCCAGCCCGCGGAGCCGTTGAGATGCTCGACCTGGCCGGCCAGGCCTTCGCCCGGAGCGCACGGGCTGATGTTGGCGACCGTGCCGTCGGGCCACTGGTCGGCGGCGACATCGCGGAGCCATTTCGCCGAGAAACCGGCCACATCGAACAGGAACGCGGCGGTCGGCACGAACAGTTGCCAGTCGCCGGTCCAGCCCGCCCTTTCCCGGTGCGGGCAGTCGGTCGGGATGTCGCAGGCGTTGTCCCGCAGGCTCCACACGACGGCCTCGTGCAACCGGTTGATCCGCTCGTCGCTGCAGGAGAACCAGCCGGTACGCCGCAGATCGGTGTGCACCACGACTCCCGTGACGTCCTGCGGGGTCAGGTCCTCGGGATGGCCTTCGATCCGTACATATTGGAATCCGTGTGTGGTGCGGCGTGGTTCGAACGCGTCGCCGGGGATGCCCGCGGACGTCACCTCGTCGATCTGCCCGGCCGGTAGGAACCCCGTCCCCGCGGGTGCGAACGGGCGGAGATTCTCAGTCGTCACATCGCCGTCGGGATCGAGCCATTCGCCGTGCACAAGCCGGACTGTGGTGCCCACCGGGCCCAGGTTGGACAGCCGGACCCAGCCGTTGATGTTCTGGCCCAGATCGACGATCTGCCGCCGATCGTCCAGCCGGCGCACCGACATCGGGGTCAGCTCCTGTACCCGGCGGACCGGTGGGGCGGGGGAGTCGGTCAGCTCGCCGAATCCGCGGGGATCGGTCACGATCGGTGACCATGACGTGTCGTCGAATCCAGCATGCGACCAGCCGCGCGGCAGCCGGCAGAGATCCCAGCGCTCACCTTCGATCAGATCCGCGGCCGTGACATGTCCTTGTGCGCTCAGCCAGTCCCGGCCCGTGCCCAGCACGTTTTCGGTGCCATCGGCATGCGTGAGGTGCAGTTGCGCCAGCAGTGCGGGCCGATCGCCCCATTGGTCGGCGACCCGGAAGTAACCGATCAGGCCGCGATACCAGCCGTCCGCCAGGATGACGGCGATGGCGTTGCGGCCCTGCTGCACACTCTCGGTGACGTCATAGCTCTGCACCTGCAGACGGGTGCGGTACTGGGTGAATCCGGGCGTGAGTTCCGCGTTCCCGATCCGGCCGCCGTTGAGAAATCCTTCGTAGACGCCGTGGGCGGTCGCGTACAGGCGTGCCGAGATCACCGGTTTGTCCACATCGAACTCGCAGCGCAGCAGCGACGCGGGCCGGTTTCCCGGTGCACCAGCGGGATTCTCGCCTGGCGTGATCCATTCGGCCTGCCAGTCACGGGCATCGAGCAGGCCCATCTCGAACGCCGCCGGTGGCGACCACTCGCTCTCGCCGAGGTCGGTCCAGACCTTCACCCACCACTGCACGCGCTCACCGGACCGCAGCGCGGGACCGGTGTACGGGATCAGGAGATGGTCCCGGGACTCGACGCGCCCGCTGTCCCAGCCGTTGCTCGTCTCGATCCGGTAGGCGGTCTGCCCGGCCGCGCCGACGGGCAGCCGCCACGACAGCCGGGGGTCGGTGACGCGGATGCCGAACGCCTCATCGAGGTGCTCGACGCGCAGGTCTGTCACGGCGGTGATCACAGGCGAGGCACCTTTCGGGTCGAACGTCCACGGCGGCGGTGGTGAAACGATTCATTCGCGGGATACCAAGCTAGGACGACTGGTCGCGGGGCGTCAACAGGCAAACTTGTGCCTTGTCAATCCGGATACAGCGGCCTACATTGGGCTGGCAGCCGAGCTGACACGTGTCAGCTGCCCGGCCGTGAAAAGCGATCATCGACCCGGTCGGGGAACCTCGTACGCCGAGGTTGTTCCCCGGTAGTGCTTGAAACGTTCAAATCAGACTCAGGTCACGCCGGCCGACACTCAACGAGGAGAACCGATGTCTGGTGCTACGCAGCGGGCGAACCGCCCGTGGAAGACGGCGACCCTGGCCGGGATGGCCTCGTACCTCGATTCGGGAGCACTGGTCACGTCCGGAATCGCGATCGGCGGCTCCTACGCGGGCGCGCTCGGGCTCGACGCGGGGACGATCGGAGCGTTGCTCGGCCTGCAGACGTTGATGTTCGCCGCCGGCGCCCTGGTCGGCGGGCGGCTGGGGGACCGGTTCGGCCGGCGCCGGATCTTCAGCCTGTCGCTGGTGCTGTACGCGGCCGGCATCGCGCTGCTGCTGATCGCGGCCTCGACCGGGCTGCTGTACCTCGGGGTGATCGCGGTCGGTTTCGCGATCGGCGCGGATCTGCCGGTGTCACTGGCGTTGATCAACGAGGAGGCACCGGAGGGCAAGAAGGGCCGGCTCGTCGTGTACTCCGGGATGCTGTGGCTGGCCGGGATCGTGGCGGTGGTGGTGCTGAGCTCGATCGTGGGCTCGTGGGGCGTGCTCGGTGGCCGGATCATGTTCGCGCACCTGCTGGGTGTGGCGGTGATCGTGCTGATCCTGCGGATGACGCTGCGTGAGTCGGCGGAATGGGCCGCGGCACGCCAGGCGGTGGACACGCATGTGGACACCGAGCGGGTCCACTTCAGCCGGGTCGGTCAGCTCTTCCGTCCGCCGGTGCTGTTCGCGGTGGTCGCCACCGGGTTGTACTACGCCAGCTGGAATCTCGGCGCGTCCACGCTCGGCAGCTTCGGGACCTACCTGTGGACCACGCTGACCGGCGGCGGCGTCGCGGAGTTCTCCCAGCTGACGCTGCTCGGCCTGCCGGTCGGTTTCGTGGCCGGCCTGATCTTCATGCGGGCGATCGACCGGCCCTCACGCAATTTCTGGTTCGTCGGCGGCTCGATCCTGATCCTCGTCGCCTGGGCGTTGCCCGCGCTGCTGGGGCCGAGCAGGTTCACCCTGGTCGCCGTGCTGCTGGTGTCCGGTCTGGGCAACGCCTTCGCCGGCGAGAGCATCTACAAGGTGTGGTCGCAGGAGTTGGTGCCGACCCTGCTGCGGAGCACGTCCAGCGGCCTGACGATGGCCTTCACCCGGGTGATCGCGGGTCTGGCGGCGTTCGGCACTCCGGCGCTCGCCGCGGCCAACCCGCGACTGCTGTTCGCCCTGCTGTTCGGCTTCACGCTCGTCGCGACCGTCATCGGATTGTTCTGGGTGCCCAAGCTGCCCAAGGCCAGCCAGATCGAGCAACCACTGGTCACCGGCAAGTCCAGCACGTCCAATTCAGAGTCTCTGCGGGCGGAGATGTCTTGACGTCAGGCGGATTCACGGATCTCCAGCCGGTATTCGGCCTCGATGGGCTCCGCTGGGCGGCGTTTGCCGCCCAGCGCGGCGACGACGGTCTGCGCGTAGTGCTCGGCGATGACAATGAAGTCCCGGGCCACAGTGGTCAACGGCGGGTGGGCGACAGCCGCGCTGGGGATGTCGTCCACGCCGACCACGGCCATGTCCCTCGGCGCCTGGAGGCCCAGACGCGACAGGCCGGTCAGCACAGCCATGGCGATCTCGTCGTTGAACGCGCAGATGCCGGTCACCGCCGGTTTCTCGGCAAGCCAGGCCTGGACGGCATCCGCGGCCGCGTTCGGCTTGAGGGGAACGGTCCGGACATCGGGTTCGGGCAGACCCAGTTCGGCGCAGACCTCGCGGACCCCGTCCAGGCGGGGTTCGGCGAAAACCGCGACCCGCTCGTCGTCGGGATAGGCGTATCCCAGCCGTTGGTGCGTGGCGGCGAGGTGCCGGGCCTGCAAGGCGCCGATCGGGTTCTCGGGCGTGCGTATCTCACGCCATTTGCGCCGGGTCGACGCGTGCAGCGCCACGATGACCTCGACACCGGCAGCCCGCATCGCCGTGGCGTCGGCGTTGGAGAACGTGTCCAACGCCAGCACGGCTGCCGGAGTGATGGCCTTCCACACCTCGCTCAACGGGCGGGCCGCGCGGGTATTGGAGTGCACGAGGAACGTGAGCTTGTGTCGGGCGAAAGCAGTCGTCATGTGCTGGACCAGGCTTCCGACGGCGTGGCCGAGGGGCCAGTCCGGGACAAGGCCGAGCACCACGTCGGACCGTCCACTGCGGAGGGTTCGCGCGGCGGCCGAGGGGGCGTACCCGAGCTTGGTGGCCGCGTCCAGCACGCGCTTGCGCGTGGCGTCCGGGATCGTCTGGTTCGGGGTGTCGTTGAGGACGTAGCTCACGGTGGAACGGGACAAACCGGCCTCACGCGCGACGTCCGCACTGGTGATCCTCTTGCCCTCGCGCGCGGTCACACCCGGTCCTCGCCCCTCTACTGTTGACAACTTGTTGTGCCACCATAACTGACACGTGTCGGTATGTGTTAGTGACGAAAGGAACGCCGCCAGTGCCGGAAACGCAGGATGTGGTCTCGAACCTGACCGTCGAGGAGAAGGCGTCGCTGTGCCTGGGTGGCGACATCTGGCACACCGCGGCGATCGAACGGCTCGGCGTCCGGAGCCTCACGCTGTCCGACGGCCCGCACGGACTGCGGGTGAAGCCGGAAGGGCCGGACGCCGCCGGGATCTCCGGCAGCCTGCCGGCCACGTGCTTTCCTACCGCCTCCGCGCTCGGCTCCTCCTGGGATGTCACGCTGATCGACGAGGTCGGGTCGGCGATCGGTGTCGAAGCACGCAGCCAGGGCGTGGACGTGGTGCTCGGCCCGGGGATCAACATCAAGAGGTCTCCGCTGTGCGGCCGTAACTTCGAGTACTTCAGCGAGGATCCATACCTGGCCGGTGCGCTGGGCGCCGCACTCGTGCGTGGTATTCAGTCACAGGGCGTGGGTGCATCGGTGAAGCACTACGCCGCCAACAACCAGGAGACCGACCGGCTCAGGGTCAGCGCCGACATCGACGAACGCACACTGCGTGAGATCTACTTGCCTGCCTTCGAGCACATCGTCACCACTGCCCGCCCGTGGACAGTGATGTGCGCGTACAACCGCGTGAACGGAGTGCACGTCTCACAACACCGCGAACTGCTCACCGACATCCTGTGTACCGAGTGGGGTTTCGACGGGCTCGTGATGTCCGACTGGGGTGCGGTGCACGACCGGGTCGCCGCACTGCGGGCCGGCCTGGATCTGGAGATGCCGCCCAACCTGGGGATCAGCGACGCCGCCCTGGTCCGTGCGGTCGATTCAGGGGAGCTCAAGGAAACCGACCTGGACACGTCGGTCCGGCGCGTGCTCCAGTTGGTTGACCGGACAGCAGCACGCCAGCCTGCGACCATCGACGTCGATGCCCATCACGCGCTTGCCCGGCGTGCCGCGGCGGCGAGCATCGTGTTGCTCAAGAACACCGACGGGGTGCTGCCTTTGACGCAGAGTCGTGTCTGCGTCGTCGGCGAATTCGCGCGTACGCCGCGATTCCAGGGGTCTGGTAGCTCCCAAGTGAACCCCACCCGGGTCGACAACGCGCTCGACGAACTGCGCCACGCCATGCCAGCTACCGAAATCAGCTTCGCCGCCGGATTCGAGCTCACCGAATCGGCCAGGAACGCGGAACTGGCTGACGAGGCAGTGACTGCCGCATCGAATGCGGACGTCGTGGTCGCCTTCCTCGGGCTGCCGTCCGAGGAGGAGTCCGAAGGCTTCGACCGGACCACTATGGACCTTCCTGCCGCGCAAACGGCGCTCCTGCAACGGTTGCTTGACGGCCCAGCCCCAGTGGTCGTCGTACTGGCCAACGGGTCCACTGTGCTCGTCACGTCCTGGCACGACCGGGTGGCAGCCATCGTCGAGTGCTGGCTCGGCGGGCAGGCCGCCGGAGCGGCGATTGCTGATGTCCTCACCGGTGCGGTGAATCCGTCCGGCCGGCTCACCGAGACCATCCCGCTGCGGCTGCAGGACAACCCGGCGTTTCTCAGCTTCCCAGGCGAAGACGGGCATGTTCGTTACGGCGAGGGCATTTTCGTCGGTTATCGCGGTTACGACGCGACCGGGCTCGACGTGGCGTACCCGTTCGGGCATGGCCTGTCCTACACCACTTTCGAGTACACCGACCTGGCCGTATCGACGACCGGCAGCCACGACACCGGAGACCTGACGATCACGGTCACTGTGACCGTCCGTAATACCGGTGTCCGGATCGGTGCGGAGGTTGTGCAGCTGTATGTGGCGGATCCGGAGAGCAGTGTGTCCCGTCCACTGCATGAGCTCAAGCGATTCGCCAAGATCTCGCTCGAACCTGGCGCGGAAACGAGCGTCGAATTCACGCTCGGTTCGCGTGACCTCGCCTACTGGTCGACGCGACACCACCAGTGGCTGGTCGAAGGCGGCGACTTCGTCATCGAGGCCGGGGCTTCGTCCCGCGACATCCGTCTACAAGAGACAGTCCGCGTCGAGGTAGCCTCGCCTCGCGTTGCGCTGACTGCGTTCTCGACGCTCGAAGAGTGGCTCGCCGACCCGGATGGTCGCGCGGCCCTCGTCGCGGCTGTGGGCGTCGATCAGGGCATTCTCGGTGACGAGGAACTACGCAAGGTCATCGGCAACTTCCCGCTGTCGGCGCTGGCCGCCTTCCCCGGCATCGGGATCACCCACGACGTGCTCAAGAACCTCTGAAGCAAGGGTGACCGACGGCCGGTGGCCGCCGGTCACCTCATCTACGGCAGGTCTGTCTCGACGTCCACGGTCGCCACGTGGGCGAGCGGGTGTGTGATGCCGTTGAGCATGGGGTCGAATCGCGTTTCAGCGCGGAGGTGACGGCGGAAGAACGCGGACAGGTAGCCGACTGCGAACTCGCGTTGGGCGCTTTCCGACAGCTGTGGTTCCAGCACTTCGGTGCGCACGTTGACGCATTGACCCGGCGGTATCGTGTTGTGGCTACGGTCGCGGGCGTCGTCGTGGGCCATCACCTGACCGCTGCTTGGCGACCATTGGACGTTGAAGAAGTTGTGGTTCGCGCCGCGCACAGTCCAAAGATGGATCGGCGCTCGGTTGACCGCCTTGGTGTTGGTGAAGTACATGGGGCTGGCGGTCAGGTCGCATGTTCCGGCCACGACCGCGAACGGGATGTCGGTGACCTGGTAGTCCGGGTGCGGGGCGCCGTCGGGGGAGAAATAGCCCGCGGGGGCCAACGGGACGACAGCCTTGATCTTGACCCCGGCCGGCCATTCTGCCCGGTGGATGTCGGCGGCCTGGCGCATCATGCCGCGTCCGCCTCGTGAGTGGCCCATTGTGCCGACCCGGGTGAGGTCCACCTTGCCCTTGAACCGATCGCCGAACTTGGCGACGAGCGGCCCGGTGCCGGTGGAAAGCTGCTGCCAAAGCCGCAGGTGCTGGTTGACCAGTGCCGCCCGTGCCATGTCCTGCGGCTCGCCGAGTTCGCCGACGTTGACGCCGTTGGCGCTGATCGACACCACGACAAAGCCCTGCTCGGCCAGGCGCCGGCCGAGGTAGTCGTAGCCCCGGTAGCTCGGCAACGGAGCTATGCCCGGCGCGCACGGCCAGCGGTTCAGTTTCACTATGGCTTCGTCGAGGATCGCCTGGAGACGTTCCTGCTCGGCAGGGTCGGTGGTGGTTCCCATCTTGCGGAACGCGTCCTCCCACGTGTTGCCTGCCTGCCGATCCGCGCACGTGTCGAACAGGCCGTGCGCCAGGATCACCATCGGGAACGGGCCGCGCCCGCTCGGGTAGTGCACCACGCCGGTGAGCTCGATATCGGCCATCCGGTTGGGATCCGGCGCACCGGTGACCGGGTCGAAGGGGTGGAAACCGGGCACGTGGAACGCGGTGTCGCCGAGCGTGTATTCCGAGGTAGACACTGTAAGCATGGTAGACACGCTGTGCGCCTCGGCGGTGGCCAGTGTCAGCGCGGCCGCCAGGCAGGCGGCGGCCGCGAGGGTCTTGAGTAGCTTCTGCACGCTGGTGTTCACGATCGGGGCGACCGGATGGTTGCCAAGATCGGAAGGACGAAAATCGGTCACCGGGTTACGGGTCCTGTGTGGACGGATCGTTCGGCCGTAGCCGCCTTGTGCGGTGTTTGGCACGCTCGGTGCATGAGAGTTCTCGCAGTGTTGACTGCAACCCTGTTGACGGCTCTGACCCTGCAGGGCACTTCGGCAGCGCAGGTCGAAGGGCCTCAGCAGCAGGAAGCCGAGAAACCACGCCTGGCGCCGGCGGCCAAGAACGTCCGGCTGCGGACCACGCTTCCCGAGACCGAACGGGCGATCTCGATCGCGTTCGCCCAGTACGGCCGTAAGGACGTCGCGTTCGTCAGCGGCGAGTTCGGGCTCAAGACCTTCGACGTGACCGACGTCGACCGGCCGCGGCTGCTCGACCACCTGACCAAGCAGGAGATGGCACTGCCCGGCGACGACCCGTCGCAGCGCTTCTGGGAGAACGAGGACATCAACGTCGACCCGAAGCGCAAACTCGCGTTCCTGGCGCGTGAGGTCAACTCGTTCGGCCGTGCGCTGCCGGGCGACCGGCCCACCGGCAACTACATCGTGTCCGCGGCAGACCCGGCGGATCTGAAGATCCTGACCTTCCACCGGCAGAACACCGGCCACACCAGCACATGCGTCAACGACTGCCAGTACCTCTGGACGGCCGGGCGCGACCGGTCGGCCGACAACACCGGCCGGATCTTCGTCACGGATCTGCGGGATCCCCGCAACCCCAAGGAGCTGCCGGTCTCGGTCGACGTGCGTGGCGCGGGCAAGATCACGCACGACGTTCAGGTCGACGCCCAGGGAATCGCCTGGGTCGCAGGCGATGACGGCACCCGCGGCTACTGGACCGACGGCTGGCACCGTGATCCGTTGACCGGGAAGGTCCGCAAGGCGACCGCGGCGGACCCGGTGGCGTACGCGGGTGGCACCGTGCCGCAGATCGACATGCCGACCAGGTTCACCCACAACTCGTTCCGCCCGGTGGGCCGGACGTTGCACGACGGCCCGAGGCCGACGCGCGAGAACCCGGCAGGCAGCCTGCTGCTGCACACCGAGGAGGCGTTCGGCTCCTCGACGTGCAAGGACCAGGGGCGTTTCGTCATCTCGTCGCTGAAGGGCACCGAGAACGGTGAGATGACCAAGGAGATGAAGACCGTCGGCGTGTGGAGCCCGGACGACAAGGAAGGCACGATCCCTGGCGACGTCACGTGCTCCGCGCACTATTTTGACGTGCAGCAGCGGGTCGTGGCCTACTCCTGGTACGAGCAGGGCACCCGGTTCATCGACATCTCCGACCCCGCCAAGCCGATCCAGATCGCGTACTGGCGACCGGACGCAGCGGTCTCCTGGGCACCGTACTGGCACAAGGGCAACGTCTTCGTCGCCGACCTCGCCCGGGGCGTCGAGATCGTGTCGCTGACCAAGGGTGCGTACGACGCCCAGGACAGCGGCACCAACGTCCAGCTCGTCACCAACGGCCCGGTGAAGGTCAAGGCAGGAGCCGGTGGAAGGGAACGACTTCCGCTCGTACCCCACCCGGACTACGGCTTCGCCTGCCCGATGGTCGCCGCCCGAGGCGGTTCCTGCGGGCCAGGCAGCTGCTGCTGACGCCACTTCTACGGGCGAAGCCAGTCTTCGCCCGTAGAACCAGGCGGCTATGCGGGGTAGGGGGAAGCTCGCAACAGCCGAGCCAGGTGTGTGGCGTTCTTGGCCAACTGCTCGGTGGTCTGGGCCACGGTGTCGGGCACCTTGTCGAGATCCTTGAAGTCGGTCCCTTGCATCGCCTCGCCCACCCAGTACGTGACGCCCCCGGCGGGGATGCTGAAACCGATGTCGTCCAGGGCCTGGAACAGGTCCGCGCTCACCTTGTGGGCACCGTCCTCGTTGCCGACCACGGCCACCGTCGCGACTTTGTTGTACATGTACGGCAGCCCGTTGTCGTCGGTCTCGGACAGTTCACCGTCCAGCCGTTCCAGCACGCGCTGCGCGATGCTGGACGGATGTCCCAGCCAGATCGGTGTGGCCAGCAGCAGGATGTCCGAGGCCAGCAGCTTTTCCCGGATCTCCGGCCAGGCGTCGCCGTCGCCCATGTCGACGGCCACCCCCGGGCGCACGTCCCGGTTGACCACCCGGATCGCCTGGCCCGGCACGCCGTTCGCCTCGAACTGTTCCAGGACCTGCTGCGCGAGCAGATCGCTGCTGGAACCGGCTGGTGAGGGCGTCAAGGTACACACCAGCGCGAGCACGCGGGGTTGATTCGCTGTAGTCATCAGATCGGCTACCCGCGTGAGACCCCGTCAAACCGGATCGTCAAGCACCACGTTTGAGTCCATGTAGGACTGACCGGCCGGGGTTGAGCGGATGATTTCACGGGTAGCCAGCCGACATGCTTGACGTCGAACCACCTCCCCGGATCCGATGGCCGCGAGACGTCGACACAGTGATGACCGAGCTGCGCACACTCACGGCCGCGGGCGAGCTGGACCTTCCGCTGCCTGGTGGCGGCGAGACGGCCGCGCGGTGGGCAGTGCTCGCACGTCTTGGCCGACGCGATCGCCATCCTGGCCGAGGCCGGGCGCAAGCCCGTGCCAGATGCCCTCTACGGTGTTAGGGCGGCGCGGTCCGGCGGTACCGGTGCGCTGTTGCTTGGCCGCAGGCTGAACGGCACCGTGCGTTTCTGCCCTGGCGCACACCACCTGGACCGGGCGTTGATCGCGGCCCTGGACGAGGACGGTCGCGGGAGCCGGGAGCGGATCTACGGCGCGAACCTGGGCCTGCGCGGTGACGTCTACCTCGCGGTCGGCGGCTTCGGGCCGCTGTCGGCAGGGGAGGACCGGCACCTCTGGGATCGGGTCAAACTCGCCGGCTACCGGGCCGTGACGACTGCTGCGGCGCCGGTGGTGACCAGCTCACGGACTCGGGGGCGAGCCCGTGGCGGCCTGGCGGATCTGCTTGCCGGCCTGCGGGACCAGCGATCAGCGTGAAGTCGTTACTCGGTCGAGCTGGCCGGTATCTGACCGGCGGCCAGGAACGTGACCGGTGGGACCACGTGGCGTTGGCTACGCGGCGGGGGAGCGGTGGCGAGCGTGATTTCGGGGATCTCTTCGACCGGAGCGGGAGCCGCGGGCCGCGCGGGCCGGGTCTTGACCGGTGCTGGTGCCTGTGGCGGGGCGGTGTTCAGTGCGCGGCGGGCGGCATTGATCCACAGTGTCCACATGGCGTGGTCGCGGTGATCGGCCATTTGGGACTGAATCACCGAGAGGATGCCGCGGACCCGGGCGGCCAGCACAGGATGGGCCGCTACCTCCGACCATGGCGCCGTCGCTGCCGATCCGCCACGGACGGCTCTTCGGACGTGCTCTGTGAGATCCGTGTGAGCCAGCCCGAGCCAGTGTTCAACCATGGTCGAATGGTCACGCATGAGGTCAACTCCAGGCAAGAGGGATCGATGAAGTGGCACCGGTGCCGCTGTTGATCATTCTTACCCATTTCAACGCGGTACGACACATGAAGTTCCCGATTCGGATCAGATTGACGACCCGGTCCGGCGGGCATCCCGTGTGCGGAGTGGGAAAGGAGTGTTGCTCATGGTGCAGGACCAGTATGCCCAGCAGGACCCCCGATCGCAGTATCCGTCACCGGACCGTCAGCAGGGACAGCAACAGGGCCATCCGGGTACAGGTGACCGGATGGCGCCACGTCCCGACCACGGCGAGGAGTCCTACCGCGGGTGTGGCCGGCTCGTGGACCGCAAGACGGTGATCACCGGCGGTGACTCGGGCATCGGCCGGGCTGTGGCGCTGGCGTTCGCCCGTGAGGGCGCGGATGTCCTTTTGTCCTTTATGGAGCAGGAGGAGGACGACGCCAAGCAGACGGCCGATCTGATCCGGGACGCCGGCCGGCAGGCCGTGCTGGTGGCGGGCGACCTCCAGGACGAGTCGCGGTGCCGGCACGTGGCCGACCGGGCAGTGGCCGAGTTCGGCCGGATCGACGTCCTGGTGAACAACGCCGCGTATCAGATGTCCCAGGACGGCGGGCTCCTCGAGATCACGACCGAACAGTTCGACCGCGTGCTCAAGACGAACCTCTATTCGTTGTTCTGGTTGTGCAAAGCGGCCGTGCCGCACATGCCGCCGGGTGCCAGCATCGTCAACACGTCGTCCATCCAGGCGTTCCAGCCTTCGTCGCATCTGCTCGACTACGCGGTGACCAAGGCCGGGATCGTCGACTTCACCAAGGGTCTTTCCGCCGACCTGATCAGCAAGGGCATCCGCGTCAACTCAGTCGCCCCAGGTCCAGTGTGGACGCCCCTGATCCCTGCCACGATGCCTGCCGACAAAGTCGACTCGTTCGGCGCACAGACACCGTTGGGCCGTGCCGCCCAACCGGCCGAGCTCGCACCGGCCTATGTGTACTTCGCCTCCCAGGAGTCAAGCTACGTCACTGGCGAGGTACTGGGAGTAACCGGCGGCAAGCCGCTCACGTGACAGCTGGCGTCCGCCAGTGGCCGATGTCGCGACCGTCACCCTTGTGCAAGGATTTTGCACCTGCACATAATATGCAATAAGAACGGACTGTGTCTGGTCGGCTCCTTCCGGGACGGGCCGGTTCTGGCTACGGTACCCCCGTACCGTATTAGTGCGTTCCGGAAGGTGACGATGACCGCGCCGACACGAGCTCCTCTGCTGGCCAGACTTCTTGTCTGCGGTGGCGGGATCATGAGCCTCGCCAACTCGATCACGATTCCCTTCCTGGCGATCTATCTCGGCCGTGAGCTGGGGCTCGGTCCGGCGACCATCGGGTTGCTCATCGGTTCGTCGGTGTTCTTCTCGATCCTGGCCGGGTTCCTCGGCGGCACGCTGTCGGACATCTTCGGCCGGGCGCCGGTCCTGCTGCTGTCGCTGTCAGGCGCCGTCCTTGCGCTGATCGGGTTCTCGCTCGCCCGGGACGTGGCCGTGATCTTCGCGGCCAACGCGGTGATGGCCTTGTCGACGAGTTCGTTCAGCCCGGTCGCCAAGGCGCTGCTCAGTGATCTGCTTCCGGCCGCCGACCGGGTCCGCTGGTTCTCCTACCAGTACCTGGTCATCAACATCGGTTACGCGGCCGGCCCGCTGTTGGGCGTGTACGCCGGGCTGTCCGGGGGCCGGTCCGCGTTCCTGGTCGCCGCCGCGGGTTACGGGGTCTACCTCGCCGTGATGGCCGTGGTCATCCGGGTGACGCGGCCGGTTGCTTCCACCGAGCAGGCCGAGACCACCGGCGTGGTCAACCGGTTCCTCGGCAGCGTGCGCGCGGTGGGCTCGGACGTGCGGCTGTTGTGCTTCCTCGTCGCGGGGTTGCTTCTCGAGGCCGTGCATCTACGCGTGTCGGCATTGCTTGCGCAGGACCTCGACCTCAGTTTCACCGACGGCGCTGAGATCCTCGCCGCGGTGATGACGGCCAACGCTGTCACCGTGGTGGTCTTCCAGCTGTTCGCGTCCAGGATCGTGCTCAGGTTCGATCCGGTCACCGCGATCGTCATCGGAGGTGTGCTGCTGTTCGCGGGTATGGCCGGGTTCGCGTTCGCGCCGTCGCTATGGTGGTTCGTGGCGGCCATGGTGGTGTTCAGTATCGGCGAGACTTTCATCGTGCCCTCGGAATTCGCGATCATCGACCGCATCGCGCCGGAAGCCCGCCGGGGCAGCTACTTCGGCGCGCAGAGCTTCTCGCAGCTCGGCGGGTTCGTCGGCCCCTATCTCGGCGGGCTGCTGCTGGCCGGCTGGAACGGTACGGTCATGTTCCTGGGCGTCGGCTCGCTCGCGCTGCTGAGCGTCACGTTCTACCTGATCGTCGGCCGGCGGGTCACCGGCCTGATGCAGCGCCCGGCCAAGCGGGAAGCAGTGAAATCATCATGACTGAGCGTGAGTTTCCCCAGGTGAACCTGGCCAGTGAACGACTGCTGCTGCGTCCGTTCCGGGCGCAGGACGCGGCCGACGTGCATGCGGTGTGGCAGGACGAGGCCTACCTGCGCTTCGCACCCGCCGGGCACGCCGCAGCCGGGGCCGACCTGCAACTGGCCGTCGAGTGGTGTTCGGGCGGACCGATCTTCGCCGTCGAGCGCAGCGCGGACGGGCGGCTGGTCGGCCATGTCACGCTGTTCGGCACCGACTGGACCAGGATGGTCACCGAGATCCACTACTGGACGGCGCCCTGGGGACGAGGCAGTGGCTACGCCGCCGAGTCGGTGCGGACCGTGGCCCGATGGGCGCTGATTACTCAGGGCATTGCTCGCATTGCCCTGATGGCAGTGGTCGGCAACATCGCGTCGATCCGAGTGGCCGAGGCAGCGGGATTCCGTTTCGAAGGCGTCCAGCGCAACGCTGCCATGACTCGGTCCGGCCGAGGTGATCTCGCGGGCTACAGCCTGATCCCGGCCGACCTCGAAGGATAGTCGCGACCAGCCTGAGGGTGCGGGCCGCGAGTCCGAGCTTGTCCGAGATCGTCCGACTTCCTTGCGCCGCCGATCGCGCCGGGCCAACGTGTGCGGTGTCCTTGTTGATCATCGGGAAGGAATGGACATGAGGCGATTCGCACAGCTGGCAGGCGAGCGGCTGGTCGGGTTGGTGCTGCCGAGGGTGGAGGCCGGTGCGTGCGTGCCAGAGCACGGCCAGTGTTGCAGGAGGGGTTACCGCTTCAACTGCAACGGCATTTGCTCGTCCAGGAGCAGCAGCTGCAGGTGACCTGAGTGCCGGCGGGGGCATGCCCCGCCGGCGCCATTTTGTCCACAGTAGACGTTTGGGGGAATCGATGGCTCTGCTCACGACCGCCGTTGTGCTGCTCACCGTTGTGGTCGCGCTGCACCTGCTGTTCACCTTCGGGCTGGTCTCCAGAATCCACGAACTGCAACAGCAGGGTGCCCAGGTCCGTGACTCGAACCTGCCGCAGCCTGGCACGGTCATTCCCGCGTTCTCGGTCGCCGACACCAATGGCATCACGTTCACGCAGGCGGATCTCGACGGCCCGATGCAGGTCGGCTTCTTCTCGGTCGGCTGTGGGCCGTGCCGGACCCTCAGCGACGCCCTGCTGGCCGACCCGCCGGCGGCACGTTTCGTGTCCATTGTGGATGGAGATCCGTCGGATGCCGGCGCGACCGCACGGTTGGCCGACAAGCTCAGCGGCCTCGGGCGGGTCGCGGTTGTCGATGTCGACGACCCCGTGCTGTCCGCGTTCGGAGTCATCGCGTTCCCGACGCTTCTGCACACACATGGCGGCGTGGTGACTGCTTCCGGTTCCAAGCTCAGCCACTTCACCGACCAGCCGTCGCCGGTGGCATGACCCGGTCCGTTCGCCGAGCGGCGGCCTCGGCGCTCGCGCTTCCCTTTTCAGCCACACCGTTTGTCGCCACCGTCACTGTTGCGCTCACGGTGTTCGCCGGTGCCGCGCCGGCAACCGGGGCCTGGCTGACGATGCTGCTTGTCGACGAGCTCACGTCCGGCGCTGCGAGCACGGGCCGTGCGGCGTTCCTCGCCATCGCGTCGGCTGTTGTCGGCGGGCTGACCATCGCGCTGCTCTACCTCGGCGGTCACCTTGCCGAGGTCGTCCAGCAACGGGTCACGCTGACCGTGGAGAGCAGGCTGTTCCGCCGGATCGCGACATTGCCGGGTCTCGGCCACATCGAGGATCCCGCGTTCCACGACCGGTTGCGGCTCGCTGAACAGGCGGCGCAGGAAGCACCCGGCACGATCTCGCAGTTCACTCAGGAGCTGATCCGCTCCGTGGTGCTGCTCGCCAGCTTCGCGGGCGCGTTGCTCGTGGTGTGGCCGCCGATGACGTTGCTGTTGCTCGCATCGGTAGTGACCGCCGTGCTCGCCAGACTGGCGATCGCGCGCCGCGAGGCGGCCACGGAGGAGGCGTGGGTGGCGACGGACCGACGCCGCCTGTTCTACCGCGCGCTGCTCACCGATGTGCGTGCCGCCAAAGAGATCCGGCTGTTCGGCCTCGGCTCACTGTTGCACACCAGGATGGTCGATTCGCTGGCAACGGTCTCCAGCGCACGGCTGTCCGCGGCACGTCGCGGTATGCTGGTGCAGAGCGGGCTCGCGCTGCTGAGCGCGACCGTGACCGGCGCAGGGACGGTTGTGGTCGCGGTGGGTGTCGTCACCGGTCGATCGTCGGTCGGTGATCTCGTACTGTTTCTCGGCGCGGTGGCGGGCGTACAGACCGGACTGTCCGGTGTGGTGGTTCAACTGGGCGAGACCGGCCGCGCGGTGCGGCTGTTCGGTCATTACCTCGACGTCCTCGACACCGACGACGACCTGCCTGTGGGCACGGGCACGCCAGTCCGACCGGCGACGATCGAACTGCGGGACGTGTGGTTCCGATACGGCGACGACGGTCCGTGGGTGCTACGCGGCGTGAACCTGACCATCCCCGCTGGTGCGGCCGTCGGCATCGTCGGCGTCAACGGAGCGGGCAAGAGCACGCTCGTGAAGTTGCTGTGCCGGTTCTACGACCCGCAGCGGGGCACGATCACGTGGGGCGGCACGGACATCCGTGAGCTGGACATCGCTGCGTTGCGCGAACGGATCGGTGTGGTGTTCCAGGAGTTCATGACGTACGACCTGACCGCGGCGGAGAACATCGGCATCGGGCAGCTCCAGCAGCTGAACGACCGGTCCCGGATCGTCGCCGCGGCCGAAGCGGCACGCGTCGCTGAGACGGTGGCAGCGCTGCCGAACGGATACGACACCGTACTGTCCAGGACGTTCGCGGACGAGGAGCAGACGGGCGTGACGCTGTCCGGCGGGCAATGGCAGCGGATTGCACTCGCACGGTGCCTGATGCGCACCGACGCGGAGCTGATGGTGCTCGATGAACCGACCTCAGGCCTCGACGCCGAAGGGGAGCACCGCGTGCACGCCACCCTGCGCGAGCACGCTGAGGGGCGCACCCGTCTGCTGATCTCACACCGGCTGTCCGCACTGCGTGGCGCCGAGAAGATCGTCACGCTCGTCGACGGCCGGATCGCCGAGCAGGGCAGTCATGACGAACTGATGAACGCCGGAGGCGAGTACGCCCGCCTGTTCAGCCTGCAGGCGGACGGCTACCAGGACGCGAGGGTGCGCTGATGTGGTGGATCAGAGTGATCGTGCAGGGCAACAGCATGTCGCCCACCTTGCGGGACGGTCAGCGACTGCTGGCACGCCGATTGCGCCGGGACCCACGCCGCAGCGAAGTGATCGTGTTCCGCGTGCAGGACGACCAGCTCGCGCACCGAATCAAGCGAGTGGCGGCCATCGCGGGCGATCCGCTGCCCGACTGGCTGACCCCGGTCCTGCCCGACGTGCCGCACGTGCCCGCCGGATACGTGGCCGTGGCGGGCGACAATCCCCGGTCGCAGGACTCCCGTCAGCTGGGGCTGGTCGACTGCCGCGACATTCTCGCGGCCGTTCCCGGCGCGTGAAGCGGGTATTCGTCCGGTCTTTGCCTGACCGCGCAGGTCCAGCGTTCCCGCCAGTTCGCGACATTCCCGCCGCCTGCCTGCACGATAGCCAGCACAGTTTCCAGCCGGGGAAACCGCCGCCCAGTCAACGCGTCATGCAACGTGCTACGCGCACATCCACTGCGGCGCGCCAACTCGCGGTACGACAACCCCGCCAACAGCCGCAGTTCGTCCAAATCGGTCGCCAGCTTCGCCCTGGCCGTATTGGTCACCAGAAACTCTCCCCATCGCGGGCGTCAATTCACGGATCGGGATGGTGTCACGCCGATCAATTGGCGCGCAAGAACATGATTCCGGCCGATTGCTGAAGGAATTCGTACATGCGCCAGTGTATTTCGAGTGTGCTTTCCCGGTTCCGCTTGCGCTGGACAGTGGGCCTATGATTGTAGGCTCATAGATCGCCGATCTGGGGGATGATCATGGGCACTGCTCGACTTCGGGGCAGACTGGTGCCCCGACTGCGTTGTGCGGCAGAAGCTGTTCAAGTCCGACGAGGTCGCGCCGCTGCTGCGCAAGAGCTACGTGGAAATTCTTATTGAGGGTGGGTTACGGCTAGGCGGGCGAAGGAACGGAAGGGGAGGCCGCCGCGGCGTTTTGGTTCCTCGGCGAGGGTGAGGTGGGGGAGGCGTTGGTGGATCTGAGGGAGCGCTGTGTGGAGTTCCATTCGGGCGAGGACCTGGCCGATGCAGTTGTGGATGCCTCGGCCGAAGGCGAGGGATGGTGGGTTGGTGCGGTCGGGGTCGAACTTCTCTGGGTCCGGGTAGACGGCGGGGTCGTGGTTGGCTGAGCCGATGAGGGCGCTGAGGCGGGTGCCTGTGGGGATTACTGTGCCGTCGTCGAGGGTTATGGGGGCGCCGGCCAGTCTTAGGGCGCCGGTGAGCAGGACTGGGGAACCGTGCCTCAGGGATTCGTCGATGAATTTTCCTGCTTGGGCCGCGTCCCCGGTCAGGCGGGGGGCTTCGTGGGGGTGTTCGATCATGTTGAGGATTCCGTCGCCGATCGCCGTTGCCGTTGTTTCGAAGCCGCCCAGCCAGATTGGGCGGATCATGGCGATCAGGTCGTCGGTGGAGAACTCGGTTGGATTCGCACGGGATTCGGCTGTCCAGACGGAGATCAGGTCGTCACCGGGGGTGCGGCGGGTTGTCAGTTCTTCGATGTAGTCGACGATCGTGTGGGTGACGCGGTCTGCCTCGGCGAGTTGTTCCTTGCTGGCGGCCGGGTTGGCGAGGACCACGGTCTGGGGGACCAGTCTGGCCAGCCATGCCCAGTCGTCGGCGGGTACGCCGAGCAGGGTGCCGATCACGTCGAGGGCCAGCGGTTCGAGGAAACCGGTTTGCAGGTCGACTGTTTCTCCGTCGCGCAGCCGCTCGGCGAGTGTGGTGAGCAGCGCCGTGCATTTCTGGGTGGTGGACTGTTGGAGGGCTCGTACGACGCGTTGGTTGAAGCCCTTGGACGCGACCTTGCGCAGGAAGGTCTGCCGGGGTGGATTGGTTGTCGGGAAGCTGCTGGTCACCATCGTGCGGGCGCGGTCGCTGATCACACCTTGGTACATCCGCTCGAACTGTTCGGGTTCGGGCGCGCGGACAGTCGGGTCGGTGAGCAGCCGCACGGTGTCGTGATAGCGGCTGACCATCACGACTCCTCTTTCCGTCCGGTGCACGGGGTCGTTCTCGCGCAGCCAGGAACACAGCTGCCAGAGGCCCGTGCCCTGGGTTTCCGGGTCGGCGAGGGCGGCGAAGATGTCCGTCTTGTTGGCGAGCATGGTGTTCCTCGGATCAGTTGAGTGTCGCGGGCAGGGATTCGATCGCGCGGACCGGCAGGGAACGCCGCCAGTGCGGTGCTTCGGCGAGCCGGAGGTCCGGAAAACGCCGGTGCAGCGCGGACAACAGAATTGTCAGCTCCATCCGGGCGAGGTTGAAGCCGAGACAGTGGTGGATACCGTGGCCGAAGGTCAGGCTCTTGGATGTGTCGCGGGACGGGTCGAAACGGTCCGGGTCGGGGAAGACCGCGGGATCCCGGTTGGCCGGCGCCAGCATGGTTCGCACCTCGCTGCCCCGCGGGATCGGCACGCCACTGAGCTCGACATCCTCAGCGGTGTAGCGGGGAACGCCGGAGACCATCGAGGGTGACTCGTACCGGAGTGATTCGTCGACGAACTTCGCGGCATCGTCGCGAAGCCAGTGTGTCTGGCCGGGGTGGCGGGTGATGTGGTTGATGCCGTTGCTGATCGCCGCGGCGGTGGTCGCCAGCCCGCCGGCGAGCATTCCCCAGAGCATGCTGATCAACTCGTCGTGCGTGAACCGGTCGGCGTCCTCGGCGTGCGAAAGTGCCCACGCCGTCGCGAGGTCCTCCTTCGGGTCCCGGCTGCGCCGGGCGAGCAGGTCGATCATGTACTGCTCGATCGCCTCGTTCTCCTTGTCGGCCAAGGCGAGAACTTCCTCGGACGCTCCGGGAGCGATCGCGCCCAGCACCGTGGGCACCTTGCCGAACAGCCATGTCCGGTCCTGCTCGGGAAAGCCCATCAGGTCCGAGATCACGCGCACAGGCAGCGGCACCGACAACGCGCCGTGCAGGTCGACGACCTCACCGTCGCGTAAAGGTTCCTCGACGGCACACAGCAATTCGTCGCAGATCTGCTCGGTCGCCGCCCGCAGCGCGTCCATACGCCTGCGGGTGAAGTCCCGGCTGAGCAGCCGGCGCAATCTGGTGTGCCCCGGCGGGTTGTGCATGGTCATTGTCTTGGTCAGCAACCACACCGAGCGATGCCGCGCCGCCTTGGCGTGCATGTCCGGGAGCTGGTTCTCGTCCGGCATCCGGAACGGGCCGCCGAGTTGTACGGCCATACAGTCGGCGTGCCTGGTGAGCAGATAAGCACCGGACTTGGCCTGGTGCACAGGGTGGTTCTCTCGGACCCAGCTGAGGTACGGGTAGGGATCGGCGATGGTGTCCTCGTCGAGCACACGAGCCAGGACGTCCGGAACTGTCATCCGTTTCCCCTGGTCGGCTGGACCACCATGGGCAGCGCGGGGCCGAAGCCCAGTGCGGGGCCGCGGGTGGTGAACTTCGCCACCGTGCCACCGATGTGGCGCAACGTCCAGCGGCGCAGCAGGGTCGCCAGGATCGTCCGCATCTCCAGCATCGCGAGGTCGGCGCCGAGACACCGCCGTGTGCCACCGCCGAACGGCAGGTAGTGATGCGCGGAAAGGCGGTTGCCGAGGAACCGGGTGGGATCGAATCTGTGCGGATCGGGAAAGCTGTCCGGCTGGCTGTGTGCGAGGTAGATGCACGGAGTCAGGCGTGTTCCCGCGGCCATGCGCTGACCGAGAACGGTGATTTCCCGCGTGAGCACCCGGTTTCCGGCGACCATCGCGGGCGGGGAGATGCGCAGAGTCTCTTGGCACACAGCTTCCAGCAGCGGGAACGTAGCGTCTCCGGCCGCCAACTCGTCCCGGATGTCGGCAAGCAATCGGTCGTCCCGCGCGATCCAGTACAAGGCGGAAGTCGTCGCGGACGCCGTCGTCTCATGCCCGGCGAAAAGCATGGACAGCACCTGGTCGACGAGCTCGTCTTCACCGAGGTGGCCAAGTGGTGGCTGCCCGGACACGAGCAGACCGATCAGCCCTGTGCCGTCGGATTCCTTTGCCGCGTCGAGGATTTCCTGACGCAGAAGGTCCCGCTCGCTCAGGAAGGTCCGCCAGGGCGAAGGAAATCCGGTCGGTGGTCGGAAGTGCCGGTAGACCAGGGCCCGCTGTCTGCCGCCCAGCGCGCTGTGCGTCCAGTCGGTGAAACGGGTCAGCAGCGGCTGGTCGATCCGGCCGAAGATGATCAACGAGATGATCCGCAGTGTCAGCGCCCGTGTCCATTCCGGGACGTCTATCACCGTCCCGGGCCGCAGTAGGTCGACCGTGGATTCGGTGACGCTTCTGATGGTTTCGTACTGGCTGGCGAGCTCCCGGCCGCGTAGCCGGCTGCCGATCACCTTGCGGTACGCGACGTGACGCGGACCGTTGGCGAACAACAGCGAATGGCGCCCGACCAGTGGTTCCAGCGTGCTGGAGCCGTCGAGCCGCATGTACCGTTCGGACCGGAAGATCTGGCCGAGTGCCTCCGGCTGCCACACCAGCACCTTGCGCCGGGGGAACGGGCACAGCTCGGCGAGCTTGTCCGGACGTGTCCGCTGACTGTCCAGAAACGACAGTGGATGAAAGGCGAAGCTCAGCTCCCGCAACGTCATTTGGCCACCTCGGACATCAGCGCCACGTCGCTGCGGATGGCGGCGAGATGCAGGGCCGCCAGTCCCGCGGCCCGGACGACGGCGATGGGTGTGTAGAGATCCTTGTCGTGCCACAGAGGCGGGTGTGACGCGGTGTCGCCCATCCTGCGCAGGAAGTCCCGGCCGCGAGCGGCAGCCACGGCGGCCGCGTCATCACTCCAGGGAGCCGTGCTGTGCAACAACAGTTGGACGGCGTAGGACGTCTCCTCGACCGTGCCCTCCCAACGGCCCCAGGAACCGTCGGCGCGTTGCGTTGCCAATGTCCAGGAGATTGCCGTCGCGATCGCCTCGTACGCTGTAGGCCCGCCGAACCTTGCCAGCGCGACGGTGCAGCACATTGTCGCGTAGTAGTCGGATGCGTGCCACTTGTCCTGCCAGCTCCCGTCGGATCGCTGGTGGGCGAGCAGCCAGGCGGAGACCTTGCGGATACCGGCCTTCAGCCGGTCCGGGCGCTCGGGGGCGAGCAGCAGGTGCAGCCCGTACGCGTCGAGGACGTGCGCGTTGGTGCTGATCGAAGGGGTTTGTTCGCCTGGGAAACAACAAAAGTAGCCGTCCAGCTCGTAGTCGTGCAACGAGTCGATCGGGCCGGGGAACCCAAGCCTCGCCAGCGCGTAGAGCACTGCGGCGGTGTCGTCGGCGTCCGCTGGAAGGCCGGAACCCGCTCCGAGGCCGTACTCGGTGAGTCCGGCCCGCATGCTTGCGGGGATATTGTCCGGGACGGCCGTGTTGATGTTCGCGTCGGCCAGCATCGCGGTCACCCAGGCGCGTTCGAAGAACTCGATCGACGTGACGCCGGGGACGGCTCCGCCGTGCCGGGCCTGCAACTCCTCCAGGAACTCGCGTGATCGCCGATGCCGGATACCCGGGCCCGTCCAGGTTGCGGTGGCGGCCGGGGAACCGCACACCACGCCGCCTTCCGGGCGGATGAACGGCGCCTGCCGGGCGTGGTCGTCGAAGACTTCCAGTGAGTGCCAGGTCTTCTCCGGGATGATATGTCCATTGCGGACAGCAGCCTGCAGTTTCGCCGCTACTGTCCCGTCCAGATTGGAGGGAAGGTTGAGCCGGGCTGTGACCCATGAATCCAGTCCTGCCATCGGTTTGGTGCGCAACTCGCCCAAGTGCTGGTTGAGCCGCGCGACCAGCCACGGCACGATCAGCTCAACGGCGATGGTGTCGGGTATCGGGTCCGGCCGGTGCCTGCCGAGCCGCCCGGCCAGCGCTCGCAGGCCACCCGTGGTCGCCCGGATCACAGCGCCGAGATCAAGGTCGCAAATGGGCTCCGGCTGGCGCATCGCGGTCAGCAACGCCTCGGTGGCGCTCAGCGTGGGCACGACGTCGTACCCGTCGGGCGATCCCCAGTCGCCGCCGGGATTCTGGGCTGAGAGCAGGAAACGTACCCGTGCGGAGTGCCCGGCCAACCATGGCGCGCCGCTCACCAGACGTGCGGTTTCGTAGACCGACGGCGAGATCTGGCCCGCGCTGTCGTCGGACACCACGGACAACAGGTCCGTGATTGCCTGGCTGTCGTGGTCGGTCCATCGGGCGTTGTCGCTCATCGAGTCGGCCTCCCAGCGGGTTCAAGGACATGCCCTGGGCGCACGGTAGGGGCGAACGAGCCGTGGTGGCGCTGAGTGGCGAGGTTCGTGGCCGATGTATCCGCCGGGTGACCGCCTGGCTGTGCCCGAATGTCCATATCACCGGCGCATCAGGCCAGGTCCGGGTGCGCGTAACGGCGGCCGATCGCCGCATGCAGCGTTACGTGTGCGGGATTTGCACCCCTGCAGGTGTTACAACCGTCTTTACCTCAGACGGTTGGCGTCAGCACACTGCGTACACGGCCTGGCCCGTCAGGACCCGGGCACCACCTTCGAAGGATCGTCCGATGGCAATCGTGAAGATGGCGGCACAGGAGCATTCGCAAGTCGAGCATGTCACACGGGACGATCGGGTTCGAATCGGTCAGGCGATCCACGATCTGATCGGCCACAAACTCAGCGTCATGGTGTTGCACGCCACGGCACTCGAGTTGGCCGGTGGTGCGGCCGCCGAGCGGGCCGCGGCCATCCGGGAGACCGGCTGCGCGGCGATAGCCGGGCTCCGTGACATCGTCGAGTCACTGTGCGACGACTCGGCAATCGAACCGACGGTGTTCAGCGTGCGGGTGGCCATCGACACTCTCATCGAAGCGTCCCGCAATGCCGGATTGCCGGTGGACTACGACTTCGACGAGCGGGCGGACGGGCTGGACGCGGATCTCGGCGAGGTCGTTTTCTGTGTGGTGCGTGAGGCATTGACGAACGTGCACAAGCACGCCGGCCTGGTCCGGACCAGAACGTCGGTCAGCATGTCCCGGCGCCGTGTCCGGGTCGAAGTGGTCAACCACCCGCCCGCCGCGCCCTCGGTGATGTCCATCGGCGGTTCCCGCCGTGGTCTGCGAGGTATGCGCAAACTGGTGGAACGGCACAACGGCCGTCTGGCGTACGCGAACACACCCGACGGTGGTTTCCGGATCCGCGCGGAACTGCCGGTACACAGCACGGATCACGTCTCGGAGAGGGGAGCCATCTGATGATCACTGTCGGGATCGTGGACGACGAAGCGCTTGTCCGCGGCGGGATCCGGGGCGTGCTGGAGCACGTGACCGATATCCAGGTGATCGGTGAGGCGGGCAACGGTGCCACGGCGGTCGAACTGGTGCGGGCGCACCGGCCGAACGTGCTCGTGATGGACATCAGGATGCCCGGTGTCGACGGGCTTTCGGCCACCGAGCACATCCGCAGGCTCGCTCCGGCGACCGCGGTCGTCCTGCTGACGGCCATGGCCACCGAGAACCAGATCCATCGTGGCCTGCGCGCCGGGGCCGCCGGATTCCTGCTCAAGGAAGGCGATCCGCGCGATCTCGTCACCGCCATCCGTGCGGTGGCCGCGGGTGAGGCTGTGCTGTCTCCCGCGGTCACCCGCCGCGTGCTGGACCGTGTCGTCGAGATCGACCTTGAACCGCTGGACCGGGCACGGGCCCTGGTCGGGACGCTCACCTCCCGGGAACGCGAGGTCCTCGGCCTGGTCGCGGCCGGGCTGGGCAACCTGCAGATCGCCCGCCGGCTGTATCTCAGCGAAGGCGCGATCAAGGCACATGTCAGCAGGCTGCTCGCCAAACTGTCGTGCGACAACCGTGTCCAGGCCGCGATCGTCGCGCACGACGCACGGCTGGCGGTGTCACCCGGGGCCGAGGTGGTCCCGGGCCCATTTCGTAATGTCAGACCGAGATCCCAGACCGACCTTGTCGCGAATCCCCTGTAGCCGATAGGCGACGGCCCGGATGCTGATGCCAAGTCGTTCCGCCACAGTGCGATTGGTGTGCCCGGCGGCCACCAGCAACGCGACCGCACGCTCCGCGTCGTCGAGAAGGTCCGCCTGGTCCTGGTTGCCCGGACCGACCTGGCGCAGCGCGTACGAAATGGCGTTGTCCCGGCCGATCGGTTCCGCGGCCCGCACGATCTGTTCGGCCACAACGGGATCCAGGGCCTGGTGAACCGCTGCCATGGCGGCGTCGACCTGCCGGCGCCAGGCGGGCTCGGTGTGCAGCCGCTTGCCCCGGATGCCCTGGGCCATGGCGAACAACCTGAGCGCGTGCTCGTGCCGGCCACGACGGGTGGCGACCAGGCCGAGCCCGTCCAGCGTGAACGGCACCTCCAGCGAGCTGGTCGGCGCGGCCCGCAACGCGTCGCAGAAGTACCTTTCGGCCTCCTCCACGTCGTCGCGTGCCAGCGCGATCGTCGCAGCGGTGTGCATCGCCAGACTGAGCCCGTGGATGGCAGGTGGTGCCCGGAACGCGGGCAGTACCCGGTTCATCAGCTCGTTGGCGCGATCGACATCGCCCTGTGACAGCACGGTCCACGCGAGGCGTTCGATCACCATGGCGACCGCTGCGGGCTCGTCGATCGTGTTCGCGAGCTCCTCACATCTGATGAACCGCCGCTCGGCCGACTCGAACCGTTGGGCCGCCACCTCCAGACAGCCGATCACGTACAGGGTGCTGATCAGCGAGCGGGGATCGTCGAGCGAGTGCGCGATGACCGAAGCCTCGTCGAGCATGCCGAACGCTTCCTGCACGTCGCCCTGCAACGCGGCGAGATAACCGGCGTAGGCCAGCATCAGGCACCGGATCGGGACCGGGCACGTGGCACGTTCGAGCGCGGAACGCAGCAGCTTACGGCCTTCGGTGAGATGGCCACGCTGCATCCAGCATCGGATCACCCCGACCGTCAGCAGTCCGTGCCGGTCGTCGTTGGTGCTCTGCGCCCACTGCATGGCCGTGAGCACGTTGTCCAGCAGGCTCTCCAGCCGGCTTTGGGTCTGCAGGGGGAACCAGACCGGTTGCCGGATCAGCGGTTCGGCCAGCTCGCTCAGCCAGCTCACCAGCCGTTCGTGCACCGCGTCGGACTCGCCCGCCGCGTTCAGCCGTTGCCGCGCGAACAGCCGGATCGACTCCAGCATCCGGTAGCGCCGTGCCCCGGCGACCGGCGTGAGCAGGGACGTGCTCTGCAGCCGCGACACCAGGCCCAATATCGCTTCCGGCACGAGGTCCACGTCCTGGCACACGGCTGTCACGGTTTCCAGGTCGAACGAGCCGAGCAGGACCGACAGCCGCCGGAACACCACACGTTCGTCCGGAGTGAGCAGCTCGTAGCTCCATTGGATGGCCTCGCGCAGGCTGCGCTGCCGCATGCCGCCGGTTCTGCCGCTGATGGTGAGCAGCTCGAACCGGCTGGCCAGCCGGCTGCGGATACTCGCGACCGGCAGCGTCGGGATCCAGCGGGCGGCCAGCTCGATCGCCAGCGGGCTGCCGTCGAGTTCCGAGCACACCGCGGCCACATCCGCGGCATTGTCCGCAGTGAGCTCGAAGTCCTGTGCGTGTTCGCGTGCCCGGGCCGTGAACAGCCGGATCGCGTCGCTGCGCGCCAGGTCGGTCGTGCTGGTCCCCGGACCTGATGGTGGCAGGGGCAACCCTTCGACCCGGAACACGATCTCGCCCGCGATGCCCAGCGGTTCCCGGCTCGTCGCGATCACCCGGAGCCCTCGGCACCTGCTCAAGGCCGTGTCGACGAAGCGTGCGCTCGCGTCGATGAGGTGCTCGCAGTTGTCCAGCAGAAGGATTCGCTGAACCCCGCGCAGAGCTTTGAAAATCGTCTCGGCGATCGGCTGGTCGGACTGCTCGCGGATCTCCAGCGCCGCGGCCACCGACTGCGTGACCAGCCCTTCGTCGCGCAACACGTCCAGCTCGACCAACGCGGCCTGCGCGGGGGAAGGGGCGGGCAGGCGGTCGGCGAACTCGATGGCCAGCCGGGTCTTGCCCACGCCGGCCGGGCCGGTGAGGGTGATCAGCCGGTGGCGGTGGAAAAGGTCGCGCAGCCGTTCCAGTTCCCGTTCGCGGCCGATGAACCGGTCGAGCCGGGCAGGCAATGTCCTGGCCGTTTCGGGGCCCGCGGGCGGTTTCGGCCTGCCGGCCTTGCTCGTTTGGCCGGCGGCGTGGGCACGCATTCGATAAGCCCGCTGCCGGCATGCGCTTGAGCAATAGCGTGTTCTCGGCGACGGGGGCAGGGCGGCGCCGCAGACCGGACAACTGGTGGTTGCGGTCGGCATGTTTCGCATCGTTCTATCACTGTCAAAGGTGGACAAGACTCTCCGGCGTCCGGCTTTCGAGAAAGTTGGTTTCGCAAACCGGCGGCGAATACCCCGGCTATTGCGGGCCGAAAGTTTCGGCTACGAGGGGAAAGATCCGCTCATGGGGAGAAAAACCGCGTGCCGCGTTCACGCGCGAAGCCGGCGAACGAGCGCCGGACGTGGTCGGCTGCGGATGGGTCTGGTGCACAGCGGCTCCGATCTCGGGCGGGGAAACCGAACGATCCCTCGAAACCACAGGCTATTTTCGCGCCCCGGGTCCGGCCAGTAGCCGATCGGACACAGTTGGTCTAGACCATTAGATCGGACGTCAGCGGACAACCTGCCTCAAGTCACGACCGGCGTTGTCACGGTGCTCCCAGCCGCAGCATGACCTTGCTGCTCGCACTGGCCGGATCAGCCGCCGTGGCAAGGGCTTCGGCGACCTGGCCGATACCGAAGATATGGGTGATCAGCGGATCCACGTCCAGACCGTCCCGCATCGCGGTCAAGGCGTCGGCGATCTCCTCGACGAAGCGGTACGACCCGGTCCAGGTGATCTCCCTGGTGACGAGATCACCGAGGACCGCGGGCGACGGGACTCCTGGCAGGTTCCCGACCTGTACCAGGGTTCCCCCACGTGCGGTCGCCCGGAGCACGGCGCCGAGGGCAGCGGTGACACCGGAAGCCTCGAAGACGACCTCGACATCGTCCGGAAGGGCTTCTCCGGCCGCGATGTCACGGACTTCGTCGGCGCCCATCGCCTGGGCGATCTTGAGCCGTGCAGGGGAGACGTCCGCAGCGATCACGGCGCGAGCGCCCTGGTACTTCGCCGCGGCGACAACCAGAGCGCCGATCGGCCCTGCGCCGTTGACAAGAACATCACGGCCGCGCACGGAACCGGCGCGGTTGACCGCGTGCAGAGCAACCGCAAGAGGTTCGGCAAGGGCGCCATGCTTGGTGCTCACGCCGTCAGGCAGTAGCCGGATCTGGTCCGTGCGGACGACTTTGTACTCGCTGAACGCGCCGTCGGTGTGCGGGTCGAAAGCCGCGGAGCCGAAGTACCGGATCCTGGTGTGCAGGTTCGTCCGGCCAGAGATCCGTTCGGGCAGTGCGTCCGGGCTCTCGATGGTCGCGGGGTGAACGGTCGCGGCCCGCCCGGCGTCCGGGCCCGTCACGATCCGGCCCGCCACCTCATGGCCGAGGACAAGCGGATGCTTGAGCAGCGCGGTTCCGGACGCCCCGTACTTCCAGTAGGAGAGGTCGGAACCACAGATGCCACCCCATTCCACGGCGAGCAGTACCTCACCCGCCGCGGGCACGGGCTCGGGCCGCTCGTCGATCCGAACGTCGCCGGGCCCGTGCACTACAACGGCTTTCACGCGGCGTCCTCCAGACGTACCAGGTCACGGCCTCGCGTTTCGGGCGCCAGCACGGTCGAGACGAGGGTGATGAGCGAGTAGACGATGAGCATCGCGGCGACCGGCCACCAGTGCCCGGTGGTGGCGGTGAGCGTGGCGGCCACGACCGGGCCGATCGCGGTGGCCAGGATCCCGCCGATCTCCTTGGCGACGGCGAGCTGGGTGAACCGGTTGCGGGAGCCGAACAACTCGGCCATCGTGACGCTTTCCAGCGAGAACAACCCGAGGACGCCGATGTTGAGGGCGATGACCATGCCCAGCACGAGCGCCGGCGTGCTGCCGCTGGTGATCAGGAGCATCAGCGGGAAGGCCAGCACGATGGTCAGCACGCTCAGCGCGGCGTAGACCGGGCGCCGTCCGAAGCGGTCGCCGAGCATGCCGACCACCGGCACCGTCACGAACCCCAGCAGCGAGCCGTACACGATCGCGCTCGTCGGAATGGACTTGTTCACCAGCAACGTCGTCGCGATGTAGCCGACGAGGAACGTCTGTACCAGGCCGGAGTTGCCTGCCTGGCCGAACCGCAGTCCCAGTGCCAGGAAGAACGCCTTGCCCTTGCGCTGACGCAGTCCCTCTTCCAACGTGCCCTTGGCCTCGATTTCGGAGGCTTCGATTTCGGAGCGGGACAGCGCGACGCCGTCGACGACGTCCGGGCGCTCCTCGAAGACCGGGCTTTCCTTCAGCCTGGTACGCACCCAGACCGCGAAGATCAGCAGCACGAAGCTCAGCAGGAACGGCAGCCGCCAGCCCCACGAGAGCAACTGCTGCTCCGAAAGCACACTGATCAGCACCGCCCACAATCCTGATGCCGCAAGCGTTCCCGAGTTGGTTCCCAGGGAGACGAGGGACGCGATCAGTCCCCGGCGCCGTACGGGGGCGTACTCGGCGAGCATGACTGTCGCCCCGGCGATCTCGGCGCCTGCGCCGAAGCCCTGGACCAGGCGTAAAGCGACCAGCAGGATGGGCGCGGCGATGCCGATGGTCTGATAGGTGGGCAGTGCGCCGATCAGGGTGGTGGAGACGCCCATCAGGGCGATGGTCAGAAACAGCACGCGCTTGCGCCCGATCCGGTCGCCCATCCGTCCGAAGTAGACCGCACCGGCCAGGCGGGCGACATATCCGACACCGTAGGTGGCCATCGCGGCGATCAGCCCGATGGCCGGGCTGACGTCCGGGAAGAAGATCTTGTTGAACACGATGGCGGCGGCCAGCGAGTACAGCTGGAAGTCCATGAACTCCATGGCCGTGCCCAGCCAGCCGGACACGGCCGCCTTGGTCAGGTCGCCGGTGGTTCGTTGCGGGGCCGGGGCGGCCACCGGCTGGAGGTTGTCGGTCATCACGTCGCTCCGTTGCTTGTGATCGAGGGTGCCGTTGATCGATGGGTCTCAGACTTCGATGCGCCCCGCGGTCAGCGCGGGCAGATGGGCGCCGATCGCGGAGACGAAGTCCGTGTGCCCGGCCAGGTCGGGCGCACCCAGGGCGCCCAGCAACCGCCGCACCACGTCGACCGCGTCGCGTGCACCACGCCAGCAGTCGGCCAGTACGGCATCCGACGGATCTGTCATGCCCGTTTCCTCGTACGGGCCGGTCGTCCTGACCCACGCGGCCATCGCGAGCTCGAGCAGGGGCGCGGACTTCGACTGGGCCAGAATCGACCGCAGGGCGCCGAACCATCGCTCCGGCAGCTTGAGCGAGCCGTCCGATCCGATCTGACGCAACTGGTGCTGCATCGCCGGATTGCGGAACCTCTCGACCAGTTCGTCGACGTACGCCGCGACATTCGAGCCGGGCAGCGTCGTGGCCATCTCCGCACAGAAACGTCGGACGAAACGCTCGCCCCACTCCGATCGCAGGACATCCGCGACTGTGACGAACCCGGCCGCCGAGCCCACATAGGCCAATGCCGAGTGCGTTCCGTTGAGCAGGCGCAGTTTCCGCAACTGGTGCGGCGCGACGTCCGGTACGAAGAGAGCACCGTCCAGTTCCCACGGTGGACGGTCCGCGGCGAACGAATCCTCCAGAATCCACTGCCGGTACGGTTCCGCGACCACCGGAACCGCGTCGGACAGGCCCAGCGCGGTCGATGCGGCGGCCTGATCACCGGCGGTGGTCGCCGGGACGATGCGGTCCACGATCGTGGCGGGAAAGGCGACGGAGGTCGCCAGCCAGTCCAGCAACGGTTCCCGGTCAGGCCAGAGGGATGCTTCGACGAAATCACGGACCACGGTATGCAGCGCACTGCCGTTCGCCGTGATGTTGTCGCACGACACCACGCTGATCGGCGCGCCATTGCGGCGGTATCTCGTCGCGAGTGCGTGCGCCAGTGCACCGACGACAGTGCGTGGCGTTCCCGTGGTGACGAGGTCGACTGCCACTTCTGGTGCGCGGGTGTCGAGTCGTCCGTTGCCGGCGCGGCGGAAGTACGCCTTCTCTGTGACGGTCAGCGTGATGACACTGACGTCAGGCTCGCTGACAAGGTCGTGAATCCGAGCGGAGTCGCGGTGCATCGACAAGGCTTCGACGATCGATCCGACCACCCGGGGACGAGGCTCGCCAGGTGCGCGATCGGTCACTGTGTACAGGCAGTCCTGAGCTCGCATCGTGTCTACTATGGACTGCGAACGCGGGGCGACCGCCGCAACACCCCACGGCTGCGCTGACGCGGCGGCCGCGGCTTCGGTATAGACGGCCTGGTGTGCCCGATGGAACGCACCCAGTCCGAAATGGACGACACGCGGAGCGAGTTCGGCCCGGTCGATCAGCGGACGGCTGTCCTTGCTCACCTTGTTCAGTGTGGCGAGACTGAGTGGTTTGAGCATGCCGGTCACCAGTCGTGCATCGAGCCGTCGAGGCGGCGTGCCACGGGCAGGTAGCGGGGCTGGTACTCGAACTTCGCGGCGGCCTTCTCGTCGTACTCGACGCCCAGTCCCGGTGCCTCGGAGGGCAGCAGCATGCCGTCGGAGAAGCGGACGTCGCTGTGGAACACCTCCGCGGTTTCCCGGGCGAACCCCATGTACTCCTGGATGCCGAAGTTCGGCACGGTGATGTCCAGGTGCACGGCGGCCGCGAGAGTGATGGGGGACAGGTCGGCCGCGCCGTGCGACCCGGTCCGGACCTGATAAAGCGAGGCGAGGTCGAAGATCCTGCGCAGGTGCGTGATCCCGCCCGCGTGCACGACGGTGGCGCGGACGTAGTCGATCAGCTGCTCGGTGATCAGGTGCTGGACGTCCCAGATCGAGCTGAAGACCTCGCCGACCGCGATGGGGGTCGTGGTGTGCCGGCGGATGAGCCGGAACGCCTCCTGGTTCTCGGCGGGAGTCGGGTCCTCCATCCAGAACAGCCGGCAGTCCTCCACGCTCTTGCCGAACCGTGCCGCCTCGATCGGCGTGAGCCGGTGGTGGACGTCGTGCAGCAGATGGAAGTCGAACCCGAACCGGTCGCGGACGGCACGCAGACAACCGGGCGCGAAGTCGAGATAGGCCTCGGTGCTCCACAGCTGCTCATCAGGCAGGCTGGTTGCCGCGGGCTCGTAGACCTCGCCCTTGCGTACGCCGTAAGAACCTTCGATGCCTGGCACAGCTGCCTGTGCGCGGATCGCCTTGTAGCCGAGTTCCTTGAACCGGGCCACGTCGTCGAGCAGGGACGGCACGTCGGCCCCGCTCGCGTGCGAGTAGACGAGCACGCCGTCCCGGGCGCGACCGCCCAGCAACTGGTAGACGGGCAGATTCGCGACCTTGCCCTTGATATCCCACAGTGCTGTGTCGACAGCGGAGATCGCGGTCATGGTGACAGGCCCGCGCCGCCAGTAGGCGCCCCGGTACAGGTACTGCCACGTGTCCTCGATGCGGGCGGGGTCGCGGCCGATCAGCAGGGGCACGACGTGGTCACGCAGGTAGCTGGCCACCGACAGTTCCCGGCCGTTGAGGGTCGCGTCGCCTAGCCCGGTCACCCCGTCGGAGGTCGTGATCCGCAGCGTGACGTAGTTGCGGCCGGGGGAGGTGACCAGCACCTCGGCCCGTTCGATCCTGCTCACGACACTCCGCTCCCTCACTCGTCGGCCAGCGCTTGTATACAAGTACTTGTATGTCAGCCTGTCAAGGGTGCGTGTAATGATCGGATGACCGACGCGGGCCGCTTAGGATGAGGCCGTGGCCAAACAGAGCAGCGGGCGAACAAGCCGCCGCGCCGTGTACGAGACACTTCGGCGGAAGGTGCTGACGCTCGAGCTGCCACCGGGTGCCGCCCTGTCGGAGAATGAGCTCGCGGCCGCGCTCGGGGTCAGTCGCACACCGGTGCGTGAGAGCCTGATCCTGCTGGCGGACGAAGGCCTGGTCCAGGTCTTCCCGCAGATCGGGTCGTTCGTCTCACGGGTCGATCCGCAGCGCGTGGCCGACGCGCAGTTCCTGCGTGAGGCGGTGGAACTGGCCTCGCTCGACGACCTGCCCGAGCAGCTGGACACCGAGCTTGTCGCCGACCTGCTGGCCAATCTCGACAAGCAGCGGCAGCCGGACATCGGCCTGGAGGAGTTCTTCGCCCTCGACGAGGCCTTCCACCGCGGGCTGCTCCAGCTCAGCGGCCACGGCAACGTCTGGACCACGGTCGCGTCGGCCAAGGGACACCTCGACCGGGCGCGTCGTCTGGGCCTCTACGACGCGCAGTCCCCGGCCGTGTTCGCGACCCAGCATGTCGAGATCCTCCAGGCCGTCCTGGACAAGGACATCACGCTGGCCCGGTCGGCGATGCGCAGGCACCTGCGTGCGGTCTTCGAGGATGTCGAGCGGATCCGTGCCCGCTCGCCCGAGCTGTTCAACGCCGATCGCGACTCGGTGCCGACCAGGCGGAGCGTCGTCGTCTGGGAGTGATCTTCACGCGGTCACGACCACGCGGTGTCCTTGAGGTGAACAACAGGAGATGTGGGCGCCCGCGGCGGCCGGCGTCCCGTATTTTCCCAGTGTGGGGCGGGGAACAAGCGGATACCGCGAGTAGAAATGGTCACGTCGCAGCAGGTTACGCAGCGCGTCGCCGGTACTGAGCCGGGCGACGTCGAGCCGCCGCAGCGGGAGTCCTTGCGGGCCATGGTCCGCCGCCAACGGCGATCTCTCGGCAGGCACAGCGGTATCCAGTACTGGCTGCGGGTCCGGGGTTACTACATTCTCGCCGCCTTCGCCGGACTGTACGTGGCCAACGCCGTGGTCATCGGCGGACGGGTCGCCTACGACGTCAGTGTCCAGATCGATTCGCCGTGGGATACCGCCAGTCCGTGGCTGGCGCTGCCGCTTTCCATCGCGGGCTGGCTTGTCGTCACGGGATTCGCCGGTGCTGTGGCCGGTTACGTGGTCACCGAGGTGACGGACAACCGCAACATCGGGCGGTTACGCGGCCGGTCGGCCACGCGGCGGATCGGGTCGATTCCCTTGCTCGATCGCCTGCAGTACGGCAGGCACGGTTTCGAGGTCCCGCACTACTTCGGGATCCGATTCGTCCTGCGCCACCAAGGCGACTGGGTCACGGCCCAGGACCACTGGGAGATCGTCGTCGAGAAATTCCTCAATGCCGAGGGTGACCGCGGCAAAGGGCCGAAACAGGTGATGTGGGAGGCCGTGCTCGAGGCCTCGTACGTCCTGGACGGCATGTCCGGCCGGTGCCCCGAGTGCGCGGCCAAGGGAGGCCGGGCAGATGCCAAGCTCTGATCGCCGGGCGCGGCACAGCGTCGACGAACTCACCAAGCAGCTGCTCGTCGCGGCTTACTCGGAACAGGATCCGTCCTGGATCGACGAGCAGGCGGCGACTGCAGGGGAACGGATCGCCCAGGCCAAGCAGGCGCAGCCTTCGACGGCGGCAGGCGCGCGGCGCCTGTCCGACGCGGTGGTCAACCGAGCCGATCCACGCAGGCGTACCGCAGGTCAGCGCTTCGTCTTCGGGATCGCGCTTGCCACCGTGGCAGTCGTGGCGGCTGTTCTGGGAGTCACGGAACGGCAATGGGTCGCGGAGGCCGCCATCAGCGCGGTCGGTATTGGCGGTGTGCTGGCCGGGGTGGCCGTGACCAGCGTGGGCACGATCGTGTCCTACGTGAGGTCGCGCCGGGAGCGGGTTCTGTCCTGCCGCGTCCGGATCGACGCTCCGTTCGGCGTCGACATCGGCGAAACCGTCCGGCTGGAGGGCGAACGGCACGCTGTGGCCGATCCCGGCGTGGTGGTCGTCCGGATCAAGAACACCGGTGGCACGGCGATCGACCCCGAGGACTACGTCTCCCCGCTCAGCCTGCATTTCCCCGGCCGGACGGTGGTATCGGTCGACGCCACCGAGTTCGAGCCCGCCGAGCTGCAGAAAGTGCTGGCCGGCCTGCCGGAGTTCACCATCGAGCAGGACCGCGTGAAGCTCCCGATGATCGGGCTCAGGCCGGAGCACTCGTTCAAGCTGATCATCGTGCTGTCCGGCACGAAACCGGGCTCCAAGCACCAGGTCGTGGTCGAAGGCGGCCTGCGCGAAGGCAGGATCACCACACGTGAGGGCAAGCAGAAGGTCCGGCCGGAGACACTCGTCTGGGGCGGCCTGACTGCGATCTGCGCCGGGGCGTTCGCGGTTGTGTTGTTGCTCAACAACGTCACGCCGTTCACCAGACTCCCCGAAGGCGTGTCGTGTGTGCCCGGCTCGCTGACAGCGGAAGGCTCGAGCGCGTTCGGCCGTGCCGCAACGGAACTGGCCGGCACTTACCATGCCTACTGCCCGGAGACGTCCATCAGGATCCGGACGCCCGGCAGCCGGGAAGGCCTGGAGCGACTGGCCGACGCCGCCGAGGACGGCACCCGGCACCTGGCGTTCTCCGACGGCCGGTTCGACGAGCCGCAGTTCCGTGAGCTGGTGGCCCAGCCGCTCGCGATCGTCCCGTTCACGTTCGTGGCCAGTGACGACGTGCCGGTCGGCTCGCTGTCGCTCAGGGACGCGCGGCGGATCTTCACCGGCGCGGCCCGGGTCTGGAGCGACATCACCGCGAACCCGCGTGACACCGGCGAAATCCGGGTCGTGGGCAGGTCCACCGACTCGGGAACCCGCCGCACCCTGGAACGGCACGTCCTCAGCAGCACCCCCGGCACGCAGGTCGGACAGGTGGACCCCACATCGGACTCCTGCCGGGATCGGCGGCCCGGTGTCCCGCCCGGCCTGCCGATCGTCTGTGAGCAGGGCTCGACCGGCGACCTGATCGACCGCGTGGCCAACCTCGACGGCGCGATCGGATACGCCGACGTGTCGGACGCCGATCAGGCCACCGGCGTCAAGAAGATCAACCTGGACGGCTACGGCGCCACCCTCGGCGACATCCGCGACCACGACTATCCGTTCTGGACAGTGGAATACGTCTACAGCCACGGCCGCCCCGAGCCGGGCTCCCTGCCTGAGGTGTTCACGACCTTCCTGCTCGCCCGGGAGAGCAGTGCAGTCATGGAGGGCTTCCAGTACTACTCCTGCGTAGGCGAGATGGGCGCACTCTGCGCTCTGCGCTGACCTGGTTGCACCGGCACCTTGTAACCAATTGCCTGTGCTGAGCAATATGGCCCTTGGCAGGCTGGTCCTTCTGGGGAAGGAGTGCCGTGCGGGGTGAGATCCGGCTGTTGGGACCGGTCGAGGTGATCGGTCCGCTGGGCCCAGCGGCCTTGCAGGGTGCGCGGCAGCGGGCTGTGGTGGGGGCGCTGGCGTTGCATCCCGGCCAGGTCGTGTCCCAGGACCGGCTCGTTGACGTGCTGTGGGACGACGATCCACCACGCACGGCGGTGAAATCCCTGCACAGCCACGTGGCGCGCGTCCGTCAGGTGCTGGGCGAATGCGGTCTTCCCGGTGTGCTTCTGACCCGTGAGCCCGGATACGTTCTGACGATCGACGCGGACATGGTCGACGCGCACAGGTTCGAACAAACTGTCGTCACGGCGAAACAAGACCTGTCCGGTAACACTGTTGCCGACCGGTTGCGGGCGGCGCTCGCGTTGTGGCGTGGGGACGCCTTGGCGGACACGGGGTTCGCCGGATGGGGAGTCGCGGAGATCAACCGGCTGCACGAGTTGCGGCTCGCCGCCTGGGAGTGCTTGTGGGACGCGGAACTTCGCCGGGGCAACCACAGCGAAGCGGTCACCGACCTGGAACGGTTGCTGGTCAAGTATCCGACGAGAGAGCGGCTCGTCGCCCTGTACATGCGTGCCCTGTACCGGTGTGGTAGGCACGTTGACGCGTTGGACGCCTACCAGCGGCTACGGGACCGGCTGGACGACGAGCTCGGCGTCGACCCGGGACCCGAGCTCAACGGCCTCTACACCGACATTCTGCGACGTTCGCCTGCCCTCGGATCACCACAAGTGGCCACCAACACGGCGGCACCAGCCCAGTTGCCTGCTCGCGTGGGGTACTTCGTCGGGCGGGACGCGCAGCTGGAGGCGCTGGACGAAGTCCTTGCCGACGCCGGTGACCGGCCGGTGATCGTGATCTCCGGCGCGGCGGGCATGGGCAAGACAGCACTGGCAGTGCAGTGGGCACACCAGGCCGCAAGCCGGTTCCCGGACGGACAGCTGTTTCTTGACCTGCGCGGACACGACCCGGACACGGCGATCTCCACCACCGACGCGCTGACCCACCTGCTGCTCGGGCTCGGCGTGCCCGACGACCGGATCCCGGCCGGACTGGTCGACAAGGCCAGCCTGTACCGGTCGCTGCTGCACGACCGGCGAATCCTGGTGGTCCTGGACAACTGCGGCGTGACCGACGACATCCTTCCGCTGGTCCCGGGCAGTGCCACCGGACTGTTGCTGATCACCAGCCGGAACACGCTGGCGCCGCTCGTGGTCCGTCATGCCGTCCAAGTCATCGGTCTCGACGCGTTGGCCCACAACGAGGCCGTGCGTCTGCTCGGCCGGGTGCTCGGAGCCGCACGCGTCGAGCGGGAGCCTGTGCCTGCGGCACATCTGGTGCGCCTGTGCGGCGGGATGCCGCTCGCGCTACGGATCGCCACGGCCAAGCTGCTCATGCGGCCGGACCGGCCGATCCGGGACCTGGTCGACGAGCTGGCCAGCGCCGACCGGCTGGATTCGCTGGCGGTGCCCGGTGACTCGCTGAGCGTCCGGACCGTGTTCGCCAGCGCCTACCGCTCACTCAGCGAACCCACTGCCCGTGCGTTCCGCATGCTGGGAGTACATCCGGGGGCGAGTTTCTGCGTGCACCTGGTCGCAGCGGCTTGTGGTGTCCCGGCAGCCGGGGCAAAGCCCAGAGTCGCCGAGCTGGCCGCTTCTCACCTGGTGAACGAGGTGGGCGGTGCCCGCTACCGGCTGCACGACCTGATCAAGGTCTTCGCGCATCAGTGCGCACTGGTCGACGAGTCCGGTGCCGAACGCGCGGCGGCGGGTGTCCGGATCGTGGACTGGTACCTGGCGCTGGCCGGCGTCGAACTGTCCTCAGTAGAGGTTCCACGGTTCGCCGACCAGAACGCCGCCTTCGACTTCCTGGACACAGAGCGGCACAACATGGTCGCGGTCGTACAGTTCGCCAACGACAACGGCCTGCACGCGGCGGCCTGGCAGCTGACATCGGCGTTGACCGCGTTCTTCAACGCTCGTGGGCACTGGACCGAACGTATCGAGATGTGCAAGGTCGGCGTCGCTGCTGCCGCCGAGCTCGACGATCCGGCCGCGGAAGGCGAGGCACTGCGTTCCCTAGGCACGGCATACCGTCTCGCGCACCGGATGATCGAAGCGCTTGCCTGCTACCCGCGTGCGCTCGAACTGATGCGCGCGGCCGGGGACAAGAGCGGGGAAGCGGCTGTGTACAACAACATCGGCGGCGCGCACGTGCAACTCCGGCGGTTCGACGAGGCCGTCAACGCCTACCAGCAGGCCATCGACCTGCAGACCGCAGCCGGCAACACGCGCGGAATGGCGCTGGCACAACGGAATCTCGGCTACACCTATGTCTGCGTCCGGCGGCCCGAGCTGAGCTTCGACCTGCTTCAACCGGCGTTGGCGCATGCCCGGTCGCTGGGGGACACCTGGCTGGAGGCAGGCACGTTGGACAGTCTCGGCGAGGCGTTCCGCCTGCAGGGCGAGCTCGGCCCGGCGCTGGAGCATTTCCGTGAGGCGCTTGCGATCGCGCGGCGGACGGGGGACCGCAGGTTCGAGTCGGAGTCGTTCAACAACATCGGGATCACCCTGCTCGATCAAGGTGACCCGGATGCCGCACTGGAGAACCTCAACCAGGCGCTGGCCGCCAGCCAGGAGCTGGCGGACCTGCACCTGGAGTCGTTGACGCGCGGCAATATCGGACGTGCCCGGCTGGCCGTGGGCGATCTAGCCGGCGCTCGCGAACAACTCCGGCATGCGCTCGCCATCCGGGAGCGGGTCCCGGACGACTACGCCGAAGCCCTGCTGCACAGCGATCTGGCCGACCTGGAGGACAGGTCCGGCCAGCCGGACACTGCCGCGCGGCATCGCCTGTTGTCCGCGCGGTTGGACAACAGCACTACCGCGTCATGATGTCGATCTTCACCCGGCTGCGCTCGGTGTAGCCGTCGTGCGTGGACCGGAACTCCGCGAAGAAGAACTCGAAGCCCTCACCCGGCTGGTTGGGCAGGATCCGGATCGGCGCGACGGTGTCCAGCCGGCCGGCGGGAATCCGCACCTGACCATTGTGGACACCGACGTAGTCCTGTCCTTCTTTGGCCGTACCGTCAATGGTGTCGTAGAAGACGGACACGTCGTCGCGTGCCGGCACTGACAGGCCGATCGTGATCGGGACGGTCATATCGGCCTGCAGGCACATCGGCGAGCTGATCTCGGATCTGGTGCAGGGGCTGGGAACCTCGACCTCCGAGGAGGGCCTTTCCAGGCACACCGCGACCTCCTCGGGCACCTCGTAGAGCGAGTCCACCAGCGTCTGCACCGGGATCTCCTTGGTCGGCTGGTCGCCGGGCTTCCACTCCAGCAGCCCGGTCCTGGCGATGTAGTCCGCCTTGGGGCTCGCCGGCCCGCTTCCCGGGATCGCGTCGAAACCACCGCCGGCCACCGGGGCCTGGGTGCGGAAGGTCACCGTGCCGACAGTCGGGCAGCCTGGCGGCGTGATCAGCGTCGCGGTGAACACGAGCGGGTTGCCCTCGCGCACACTCGGCGCGGGATCGATCCGGATCGTTCGCGGGCAGACCGGATCCGCGGCGGCCGGCGTCGCCACCCCGGCCATAGTCACGGCGACGGCGACCAAGATCCCCGTTGTCCTCATGGCTTCCTCCCTGTGATTGACCCCAGCTATGCGTACGTGTAACCGACCTGGGTTGTGGCCGGGTTGTGGAGGCTGGCCCGCTACGACATCCGGGGCGCAACCGGACATGACAACCGTGGCGGCAACCATCTGAGGAAGGAGCGCCATGAACACCCGACTGCGCCGATGCCTTGCGGTGTTCGGTGCCGCGATAGTGACCGTGACCCTGGCCGCGAGCCCCGGTCACGCAGCCGAAGAAAAGGACGGGCCGGAAGGCTCCGACCCGATCACCGACCCGGTACCGGGTGACTTCCGGTCATGGGATGACCTGTTCGCTGCCCAGCAGCAACTCAACACGGCCGCCGACACCATCACCAATGCCCGCGACGAACAGAAGGACGAAGGCTTCTCCGGTGTGACCGCGGCGCCTGAGGAACGCCGGGTCGTGCTGTACTGGCGTGGTCCCGTTCCGCCACGGGTGCAGGAAGCGGTCAAGGAAGCCAGCCGGACCGCACCGGTCGCGCTGGCCCAGAGCCGTTACTCCGAGCAGGAACTGCTCAGCGAAGGCCAGGCCCTGCAGAGCGAGAAGGCGGTGACCGGCGTCGCTCCGAACGTCGACGGCAGCGGGCTGTCGGTGTCGGTCTCGGTGTCCGAAGAGGAGGCTCGCGCGCTGCCGGCCATCAAGGCTCTGCGTGTGCCGTACGTCATCTTCCCGTTCATCACCGCGGACGCGTTGGCTTTCAACCGTCAGGCGGACATTCCGCCGTACTGGGGCGGTGCCCGCTGGCACAGTCCATCCCGTCACTGCAGCACCGGTTTCGCCATCAGGTTGGGCGGAACCTCGGCCATCCTCGGTTCCGGCCACTGCGGCAACAACGGCCAGAGTGCCTGGATCAACGGCGGCGCCTTCATGGGCCCGATCATCAACAAGAACGCGCTGCGGGACACACTGGCCATCCGGACCTACGCGGCCGGCCGGATCTACAGCGGCGGAATCTTCTCCAACCTCTCGATCCCGGTGAAGGGCAAGCAATCCAGCTACGTCGGCAACTACACCTGCAACTCGGGTGCCTTCACCGGCCTGCGCTGCGTCAGCAGGGTGACGTCGGTGAACAACCTGATCCTGACCAACGTCGGCTTCATGTTCCCCATGGTCCGCGCCACAAGCATCTCCAACACGCCCGCGGCCGGCCTCGGTGACAGCGGCGGCCCAGTCATCAGCTACTGGAACTATGCCCTGCTGCGGCAAGCCCTGGGCAAGGGCACAATCTCAGCGGGTTCCGGACGCCTGGGCCCGTGCGGCATCTCGTCCCAGTGCTACCGGACTGTGTATTACGCGGATCTGACCCAGACGCTGTCTTTCTACGGCGCCACCCTCCAACTCGGATGACCTCAGCCTGACCTTTGACGACAAGCGCGGCCACCACTCGCTGGTGGCCGCGTCCGTCTGAGTACCGCCGATACTCTTCTGCGGAATCCCCACTCGGATTACGAAAGGTGCCTCCACCGGTTCAACAGGGAGACACCGATGAGGAAATCACTGACAAGGCTGCTGCTGGTCGCGTGCGGCGTGCTGCTCGCACTGTTCTCAACCGGCCTCGGCCAAGCCCAGGCAGCAACCAACACCGGCGGCCTGGACCTGGACACCTACTGCCGTTCGACAGGCAACATCAGCGCCACAACCGTCGGTTCCACCGCGTACGACTGGAGGTGCGTGACGCCCCAGGGCCAACTGGTCCCGATCTCGATGACGGACGTCTGCCGCGTCCAACGCGGAGCCGACACCATCGACCGAACCTACAACTTCTTCAGCACAGGCTCCTGGGAATGCTGGCGCACCGGCGGAAACCTCGGCGGCCTGGACCTCAACCGCCACTGCCGCTCCACAGGCAACCTCAGCGCCACAACCGTAGGCTCGACCGCCTACGACTGGAGATGCGTGACCCCTCAGGGCCAACTGGTCCCGATCTCGATGACCAACGCCTGCCAAACCCAACGCGGCATCAACTCCATCGACCGATTCAACAACTTCTACAACAGCTCCTCCTGGGAGTGCTGGTCATAACCACCCCCGCCGCGCCCGCCCAAAAACCGGGCGCGGCGGCCCACACGAGCCACTCCAGTCGGGGATCGCGATTATTTGTTACATATTCATATTCCTTTCGCTTGGTGAAATTGTCGAACTTCGATTGAGGGAGATGAATTGGAGTCATGTTTGGCTGATGAGCGCAGTGCAATCCCGGCTTTTCGTCCCGCATACGCTCCTCGCCTGGCTCGGCAAGACCGCCGGAGGCCAGAACTGGCCTGGTGGGGCATACTGAAGCACGTCGCGACGAACAACTACCGGACAGAGGATGTCATGATTGCGGAACCGATGCCCAACTGGCTTCGCCCGCCACCAGGCGGCTTTACCGCCGATGACCTCGACCGGCTCCCGGACCTGCCGCCGCACACCGAACTGATCGACGGGAGCCTCGTTTTCGTGAGCCCGCAGCCTGCGTTCCACGCGCTCACCGTGGATCTTCTGAACAACGGGTTGCACCGCTGTGCTCCGGACTCCATGCGAGTGCGCCGGGAGATGACGGTCACCCTTGACAACCGGCAGCGTCCCGAGCCGGATGTCCTCGTCATCGATGCTGCTGCGGCGGGCGACATAGACGGGACAACCTATCGGGCAGACGACGTCATCCTCGCCGTGGAAGTCGTGTCGCCGGACTCCGAGCGCCGAGACCGGGAGCGCAAGCCTCAGCTTTACGCACAGGCCGGAATCCGGCACTTCTGGCGAGTCGAAAAAGTCGACAAGCGGCCTGCCGTCTATGTCTACGAGCTCGACCCGGCCACCCACGCCTACGCGCTCACCGGCATTCACCACGACAGGCTGGTGCTCACCTTGCCGTTCGACATCGACATCGACCTGACCGAGCTTGACAAGCTCTGACCGGTCACGCGCGGCGTTCGGACTGGCCGGGTCCCGCTGTGAACTTTCTTGCCAGCGGACGGTCGCGGTGGAGCCGGTCGAACGGCGACCGTAATCAGCAACCGTTGCGTGCGTGAGTCTCAGTGATTGTGTCACTGGGACTCTTTCTGTTTCAACGACCGTGTTGTCCTCAGACAGGACAGGCAATTGTCCCCGTGTGTGATCGGATCACAGCGCGTCGCACTGCTTGCGGGCTTCGTCGAGCTGACCGATCGCCTTCTCGTCGAGCCGGAAGTTACGGCCGATCGATGTGTGGGCTTGGTCGAGTGCCTCGCTCAATGCCTTGTACCGGTTGTCATCCCTGGCCGCGGCGTCAGCCAGAACGCGCGCCGCGGCCAGCCGGTCGGCCACCGCCGGGCTGAAGCCGCTGCCGTCGTCCTTGTTGGGCAGACGACCGGCGGCCGGTTTGAGCTCGCCCACCCGGTCCAGGGTGGCGCAGGCGGCCGAGGCATCGCCGGCCGGACCGGCCGAATCGCCGGATGTGCCCACCAGCAACCAGATCAGCCCCACGACGGCGGCCCCGGCCACCAACCCGATCACCAGGGCGGGCAACGTCGAGATCCGCCGGGACGGCACCGGAGACTGAGGCTCTTGAGGGAGCACGACATCGACCGCCTTCACAGCTCGAGATCAAGGGCGTCAGGCTAGACTGCCCTGTCACCCGGTGCGACGGCATATTTCCGGTCGCGGCCTACAGTGCGAGCCGTTGCCAGGATGCCGTGTCCCGCAACAGTTGCCGGTCGTGCGTGACGATCAGGACTGCGGCCGGTGTGGCCGCGAGCGCGTCCGTCAACTCGTCGACGAGCGTGGCCGACAGGTGGTTGGTCGGCTCGTCGAGCAATAGGACCGCATGCCTTGCGCCGAGCAGACAAGCGAGCCGCACTCGGTGTCGTTGCCCGACTGAGAGGGTGCTGAACGGACGGGTGCGATCGTCGACGGCGTTCAGCGCGGCGAGTGAGATCTCGACCCGTCGGTCGGCGTCCCACGCGTCCAGCGCTTCGGCCTGCGCAAGTGCAGCGGCGAAGGCATCATTCGCGCCGGGACGGTCCTCGGCGAGTGCCTCCGTGGCGCGTTCCAGATCGGCCGGCGCTGTGCGTACGGAGGCCAGTTCAAGATCGATCAGGTCACCGACGGTGTCGGTGGCATTGAGCGGGATTTGCTGGTCAGCGACTCCGAGCGAGCCTGCGCGACGCACGTCGCCGCGATCGGGTGACAGGTCACCGGCGAGCACTCGGAGCAGAGTCCGGAAAGACGGACTACGGCACCGCGGTCCGCGGCACCGGTGGAGGGCGTCGTCTCTCAGAGGAAGAACAGTTGCTGTATCACGTCCGCCAGGCTAGTGTCCTGCGCCTGAAATCTTGAGTGTAGTTCTGTAGGGTGTTTCTATGTCGCATCGTGGTCCGCGGGCTATGGAGATCGTGTTGTCCGATGTGGAGCGTTCGGAGTTGCTGCGCTGGGCGGAGGATGAGGCCCGGCCACGTTTGACCGAGCGAGCGCGGATAGTTCTGGCGTGTGCTGGCGGGGCATCGAATACCGCGGTGGCCGCCGGTTTGGGGTTGACCACGATGACGGTGGGCAAGTGGCGGTCCCGGTTCGCGGCTGATCGGTTGGCGGGCCTGGCCGATCAGCCACGGCCGGGCCGGCAGAAACCCGATTTGGTGCTCAGCGAGGCCGAACACGCGCAGTTGACGCGCTGGGCGCGGCGAGCCAAGACCACGCAGTCGTTGGCGATGCGCGCGAAGATCGTGCTGGCCTGCGCGCGGGGCGGGACGAATAAACAGGTCGCCGCCGAGTTGAGGGTGGGCCAGTCGACGGTCAACCGCTGGCGCTCCCGGTTTGTCGCCACCCGCCTGGAGGGTCTGCTCGACGAGCCTCGTCCGGGGCGGCCACCGTCCATCCTGCTTGATCGGGTGGAGGATGTCGTGGTGGCGACGTTGGAGTCCACGCCGGGCCGCGACACGCACTGGTCGCGCGCGTCGATGGCTGCCCGCACCGGGTTGTCCAAGTCCACGATCGGGCGGATCTGGCGCAAGTTCGATCTCAAGCCGCATCTGCAGGACTCGTTCAAGCTGTCGACCGATCCGCAGTTCGTGGAGAAAGTCGTGGATGTCGTTGGCCTGTATCACAATCCGCCGGAGCGGGCGGTGGTGTTGTGTGTCGATGAGAAGGCGCAGATCCAGGCGCTGGACCGCTCCCAGCCGGTCCTGCCGATGATGCCCGGCACACCCGAGCGCCGCACCCACGACTACCTGCGGCACGGCATCACCAGCCTGTTCGCCGCGTTCAACATCACCGACGGCACCGTCATCAGCGAACTGCACCGCCGCCACCGCGCGGTGGAATTCAAGAAGTTCCTCATCACCATCGACAAGGCCGTGCCAGCCGAACTCGAGGTGCATCTGGTGTGTGACAACTACGGCACGCACAACACCCCTGAGATCAAGACCTGGCTGAGCAAACACCCCCGGTTCCGCATCCACTTCACCCCGACCGGTTCCTCGTGGATGAACCAAGTAGAGCGCTGGTTCGGCCTGCTGACCGACAAACTCATCCGCCGCGGCGTGCACACCTCCGTCGCAGCCCTGGAAAAAGCCATCAAGGAATGGATCGACACCTGGAACCAGGACCCGAAACCGTTCACCTGGACCAAGACCGCCGACGAGATCCTCAACTCCCTCGCCGACTACCTCGCCAAGATCACTCCACCTACCCACACCAAAACAACATAACTACTTAAACTCGAAACCTCAGGCGCGGCACACTAGTGTCCCGAGTCGTTAATTCGTAGGCAGTAGGCTGCTAGTGTTTCGAGGATCTCGTCGGCGGTCTTGGTCCACACGAATGGTTTCGGGTCTTTGTTCCATTCGTTGATCCAGACGCGAACATCGCGTTCGAGCTCGACGACGCTGCGATGAGCGGAGCGGCGCAGCTTGCGCCTGGTCAGCTCGGCGAACCAGCGTTCCACCAAGTTCAGCCAGGACCCGCTGGTGGGGGTGAAGTGCAGTTGGAACCGTGGGTGGCGCAGCAGCCACTTCTTGACCTCAGGGGTCTTGTGGGTGCCGTAGTTGTCGCAGACCAGGTGCAGATCCAGCTCGGCCGGCACGGCTTTGTCGATCGTTTTCAGGAAGCGCAGGAACTCTTGGTGGCGATGGCGGCGGTGGTGCTCGGCGATCACCGAGCCGCTGTCCAGGTCCAGCGCGGCGAACAAGCTGGTAGTGCCGTGCCGGACATAGTCGTGGGTCATCCGCGCCGGGGTGGTGGGCATGATCGGCAGGATCGGTGCGGTGCGATCCAGCGCCTGCATCTGGGATTTCTCATCGACACAGAGCACCAGCGCGTTCGTCGGCGGGTCCAGATACAACCCGACGATATCCCGGACCTTCTCGATGAACTGCGGATCGGTGGACAGCTTCCACGTCTGCACCAGGTGCGGCTTCAAGCCGAAAGCCCGCCAGATCCGCGAGATCGCCGACTGCGACATGTCCGTGGCCGCCGCCATCGACCGCGTCGACCAATGCGTGTCATTGCGCGGTGGCTTCTGCTCCAGCGTCGCGGTGATCACCCGCTCGACCTGCTCGTCACTGATCGTGCGCGGCGCCCCCGGCCGCGGCTCATCGGTCAACCCCTCCAACCGATCCCGCACAAACCGCGCCCGCCACTTACGCACCGTCTCCCGCGACACCCCCAGAATCTCGGCAATCTCGCTGTTCGACCGATCTTTCGCACACTCCAGCACAATCCGCGACCGCAACGCCAACGCCTGCGCGGTCATACGACGACGCGTCCAGCCCGTCAGAACCCGACGCTCCTCATCGGACAGTTCCAGCGGCACAGGCTTCGGACTCGGCATCCACCCAGTCTAGTCAACTGCCTAGAAACTTACGACTCGACACACTAGTGTGCCGCGCCTGAGGTTTCGAGTTTAAGTAGTTATGTTGTTTTGGTGTGGGTAGGTGGAGTGATCTTGGCGAGGTAGTCGGCGAGGGAGTTGAGGATCTCGTCGGCGGTCTTGGTCCAGGTGAACGGTTTCGGGTCCTGGTTCCAGGTGTCGATCCATTCCTTGATGGCTTTTTCCAGGGCTGCGACGGAGGTGTGCACGCCGCGGCGGATGAGTTTGTCGGTCAGCAGGCCGAACCAGCGCTCTACTTGGTTCATCCACGAGGAACCGGTCGGGGTGAAGTGGATGCGGAACCGGGGGTGTTTGCTCAGCCAGGTCTTGATCTCAGGGGTGTTGTGCGTGCCGTAGTTGTCACACACCAGATGCACCTCGAGTTCGGCTGGCACGGCCTTGTCGATGGTGATGAGGAACTTCTTGAATTCCACCGCGCGGTGGCGGCGGTGCAGTTCGCTGATGACGGTGCCGTCGGTGATGTTGAACGCGGCGAACAGGCTGGTGATGCCGTGCCGCAGGTAGTCGTGGGTGCGGCGCTCGGGTGTGCCGGGCATCATCGGCAGGACCGGCTGGGAGCGGTCCAGCGCCTGGATCTGCGCCTTCTCATCGACACACAACACCACCGCCCGCTCCGGCGGATTGTGATACAGGCCAACGACATCCACGACTTTCTCCACGAACTGCGGATCGGTCGACAGCTTGAACGAGTCCTGCAGATGCGGCTTGAGATCGAACTTGCGCCAGATCCGCCCGATCGTGGACTTGGACAACCCGGTGCGGGCAGCCATCGACGCGCGCGACCAGTGCGTGTCGCGGCCCGGCGTGGACTCCAACGTCGCCACCACGACATCCTCCACCCGATCAAGCAGGATGGACGGTGGCCGCCCCGGACGAGGCTCGTCGAGCAGACCCTCCAGGCGGGTGGCGACAAACCGGGAGCGCCAGCGGTTGACCGTCGACTGGCCCACCCTCAACTCGGCGGCGACCTGTTTATTCGTCCCGCCCCGCGCGCAGGCCAGCACGATCTTCGCGCGCATCGCCAACGACTGCGTGGTCTTGGCTCGCCGCGCCCAGCGCGTCAACTGCGCGTGTTCGGCCTCGCTGAGCACCAAATCGGGTTTCTGCCGGCCCGGCCGTGGCTGATCGGCCAGGCCCGCCAACCGATCAGCCGCGAACCGGGACCGCCACTTGCCCACCGTCATCGTGGTCAACCCCAAACCGGCGGCCACCGCGGTATTCGATGCCCCGCCAGCACACGCCAGAACTATCCGCGCTCGCTCGGTCAAACGTGGCCGGGCCTCATCCTCCGCCCAGCGCAGCAACTCCGAACGCTCCACATCGGACAACACGATCTCCATAGCCCGCGGACCACGATGCGACATAGAAACACCCTACAGAACTACACTCAAGATTTCAGGCGCAGGACACTAGATCATCCCGGTGGTCCGGTCATCCGGATGTTCGATCCTTGCCGGCTCCTATTTGTGGCAGGGCACTTCTTTGTTCGTGTTCGCGGGCGGGAGTGGCGTTCGCAGGTCGACGACCAGCGTGAACTTGTTGTTGGTCTCCACGGTCTCGGCGACGGCGTTGTCCGGGTCGACGGCCACGGTGACCTTCAGCACCCGGTTGAGATACCGGTTGTCCGGATCGATGAAGGTGTCGATCCAGTCTCCCGGCTGGCCGAGCTGGGAGAAACCCCAGTCGCGCGATCGGCCGACGTCGGTGGTCAGCCGCAGTTTGTTCGCGGGCATCGCCGTTCCGGTCGCACTGGTCCACCCGATCGTGAACCACATGTCCACGTCCCATGTGCCGTTGCTGCCGCTGCGGAGGAAGCAGTGGCCGCCGTTGAGCGGGCCCACGGTGAAATCGCCTGCCGGCGGTTTGTTGAAGGTGGCCGACACGGTCTTGTTCGCGTCCATCACGACCGTGCAGCCCTGGTTGCCTGCGCAGGCTCCTCCCCAGCTGACGAACTTCGCGTCGGTGTCCGGCTGGGCGGTCAGCGTGATGGACTGTCCTTTGTCGACATCCGTCTTGCAGGTCGGCGGGCAGGCGATCCCGGTGCCGGTCACTTTCCCGTGACTCGGCGTGGTCACGGTGAGCCGGACCTTCGGCACCGGGCTGACCTGCACGGTCGCCGACGCCATGGCCTGCTGGTCGTCGGGCATGGTGGCCTGGACGCTCACCTGATAGGTCCTTGCGGCCGTCCACTTGTGCGTCACGGTGGCGCCGGAGCCTTGCTGACCGTCACCGAAATCCCAATGCGCGCTGCGAGGCGTGACGCCGTCGGTGGTGTCCACCCGGAGGGTGACGTCCTCATTGGCTGTCGGGTTGGCTTTGGACAGCGTGATCCGCAGTACGGGCTTCACCGGTGGCGGATTGTCCGAGGGCGGGTCCAGCGGCGGCGGATTACCCTGCTGGGGCGGTGGATTGCCCTGCTGAGGGGGCGGATTTCCTTGCTGGGGCGGTGGATTCTGGATCGGCGGCGGTTGCTGCTGGTCGGGCGGTTGCTGACTCGGTGGTTGCTGGCTGGGCGGTGGTTCGGACGGCGGCACGGGCTGGGTGGGCGGATTGGGCTGCGGCTGGACGGGCGCCGGATCGCCGGGCTGTTGCACCAGGCCTTTCCTGGGGTCGGCCGGGTCGTACTTGGCGGCTCTCAGCACGGATCCGTCGAACTGGATGACGCCCGCGCGTTCGCTGCCGGGATCGTTGAAGAAGACCTTGCCGTCCCGGGTCAGCAGCTGGAACCGGGTGGACGGGGTGAGAACCTGGGTCCGCTGGGCGGCTTTGGTGGTCAGGTCGACGATCCAGACCTGGCCGGTGGTGTAGTCGGGGACGAAAAGCCGGTTGTCCGCCTCGATCGCGGCACCGAGCGTGCTGCCGCCGGTCAGCGGGATGGAGGTGTCGCACTTGCTCGCCTTGAGGTCGCAGATCGTGAGCACGCCACGAGATGCCACCACGTAGACCCGCTGGCTGTACGGGGAACCGCTGATCTGCACGGGATCGCCCGGCCGCAGTTCCATGTCGAGGGTGTTGACGACCTCGCCGGAGTCGCTGTCGATCGTGACCGCTTTGCGGTCGTCGGTGTTGACGATGACCGGATTGCCACCGGCGAGGCTGAGGACACTTTGTCCCGGTTTGGTGACGCCGCGATGAGTGGTGCGATCCGCCCCGGCGATGCGGGTCAGGTCGCCGGTGTTGCGGTCGACGATCCACAACCGCCCGGAATCGTCCACGGCGGCGGCGCCTGCGTTGATCTCCGCGCCGATCGAGAAAAGGTCACCCCGCAGCGCCAATGTCCGCGGATCGACGACCGCGAGGACACCGCGCTTGGTGTCCATTGTGTACAGATCGGTCGACGTGGCGAAGGCGGCGAGCCCGGCTCGCGCGTCCGGGACCGGGGCCGCGGTGGCGGTCATCGCGAAGGTGGCGCCGTCCACTCGTCGCACGGTTCCGGCGGTGCGGTCGATGGCGTACGCGTTGGATCCCTGTTGGACGACGTCGAGCAGATTGTTGGCGGCGGCCACCTGGACCTGCGCCATGACCTCGGTCGACGAGCCGTCCAGCAGCGTGACCTGCCCGACCTTCGTGGACGGTAACCAGGCCGCGCCGGTCAGCATCTGCACTGAGTGGGCCGGTGTCCCGTCGTCGATTCCCAGCAACGTCACGGCGGCAAGGCTCACCGCCGCGGCGCCTGCCGCGGCGATCCTTGGCCAGTACCGGCCCGCAGCCGAAAGATTTTTTCGCACGACACCCCGTCTGGTTCTCCGACCCGCGCACCCCGAGAATGCCCGACAGTCCCGGCGTTTTCCAGCCGCCGTCCGGGGTGTCATCAAAATGACACTTCGCAGCGTCGATCATTTCGCCGCCCGGAAAATCAAGGCAGAGCGTGATACCAGCTCGGGAACAGTTTTTCACCCGATCGAGCGAATTCGTGACAGGTGTAAAACCGGAGTTGTGCCCCAAGGGGCGGACTTCCGGCCGGAAATTGTCACGCGTCGCGCGGCGTCACCAGACCGGACTCGTAGGCGAGGACCACAAGCTGGGCGCGATCCCGGGCGTGCAGCTTGACCATGGCCCGGTTGACGTGGGTCTTCGCGGTCATCGGGCTGATCGCCATGCGGTCGGCGATCTCGTCATTGGACAGGCCGTGGGCGACCAGGGTAACGGCCTCACGTTCACGGTTGGTCAATTCTTTCAGTGCTGCGCCGGTAGTCAGTGGCTGAGTGACATACCGGTTGATCAGTTTGCGAGTGATCGACGGAGCGAGCAGGGCGTCACCACGCGCGGCGACACGTACAGCGTGCAGAAAATCGTCCGGCTGGATGTCTTTGACAAGGAATCCGGTCGCGCCCGCGCGCAACGCGTTGAAGACATATTCGTCCAGGCCATAGTTGGTCAGGATGACAACGTGCACCGTGGCCAAAGCAGGGTCTGCGGCGATGCGCCGAGTCGCCTCGATCCCGTCGATGACGGGCATCTGAATGTCGATGAGCGCGATGTCAGGAAGGTGTTGCCGGACCAGGGCCAGGCACTCGCTGCCGTCGGCGGCCTCGGCCACAACCTCGATATCGTCCTCGATGTCAAGCAGCGCACGGAATCCACTGCGGATGAGCGGCTGATCGTCGACCAGCAGAACACGGATCATGACGTCTGGTCCACGGGAAGTTCAGCCTGGACAGTGAAACCACCCTCGCTGCGCGGTGCCGCCCGCAGATGACCTCCGAGAGCGGTGACACGTTCACGCATCCCGAGCAGCCCGACCCCAGGCACCGGCGCACTGTCCGGCGTAGCGGTACCGTCATCGTCGACCTGAATAACCAAGGCGTCAGGCCGGTAGTCGATCCGGACAGACGCGGTAGCGGCGGCAGCGTGCCGAGCGATGTTGGTCAACGACTCCTGGACAATCCGGTAGGCAGTCCGCTCGACTGCGGCGGGCACGTCGTTCCGGTGTCCCTCGATCGTCAGCTTCGCGTCCAAGCCGGTAGTCCGGGCCCGTTGCACCAAGTCCGGAACATGGTCAAGCCCATGCGGCGGGTTCTTGTCGTCATCACGCAGCGCTTCCAAGGTCGCGCGCAGTTCCCGGGCCGCCTCACGACCGGCATCCCGGATGGCCAGCAAAGACTCCGGCACCTGTTCACCCCGCCGGTGAGCGAGGTGAACAGCGACCTCAGCCTGCAACTTGATCACAGAAATCTGATGCGTGAGCGAATCATGCAGTTCCCGCGCGATGTGCAGCCGTTCCTCGTCGGCACGCCGCCGCGCAGTCTCCTCACGCGTGCGCTCCGCCTCATCCGCCCGCCGCTCAGCCTGCCGCAGCGCCTCCCCAGCCGCCCCGGCAGCGATCAACCAAGCCAGCTCAAGAACATTCCGCGACTGCGTGAACGCCTCACCCACAGCCCAATCATGCGGAGAAACCAGGATCGCCAACGGAAGCACAGCCAGCATGACCACCGACCCCACCACAGTGACCAATCGATGCCCCGCCCGCACCGCGGCATACACAGCAAACAAATACGCAATGACAGGCACATCAAACCCAACGGCCTGATAACCCAGCGCACCCAACCCAGTCACAGCCAAAACAACGACAGGCGCCCAACGACGAGCGCCCAGCGCAAGACCGCTACCCGTCAACAGCAAGTAACCCAACGGCGCCAGATCCGCCGAAGGGTGTTGTCCAGACAGCCCAGCGATCAACAAACTGGCGGCCACCCCGACGGCAATCACCCAGTCCCAGATGCCAACCCGTCCCTTACCCATGCGCGCACCCTAGCCGGACAACCGCGCAGGTTCCTCCTACACACAGACGATCAGTCGCCTACCACAGTTGCAGTAGATCCCCGCCTCCTGCGACGCCTGCAGTAGTCACCTACAGCACGGACGGCAGCCCAAATTGTCTGCGCCTGCACAACGACTGCACGGGCCCCCAACGGACATCATCAGCAACATCGCACGATGAAAGAGAAGGAGAACCTCTCATGTCCGTCCACCACATGGTCGCCACACACATCCTGGCCCAACCAACCAACGTCAGCGCATACACCATGACCGCCGGCCGCCTCTGGTCCCTGGTAGCGGCCCTGTCAGGCCTCACAGGCGTAATAATCGGCGCCCGCACACTAGCCCGCTCCAAAAAACGAACCACCACAGGCCGACGCGGCCCCATCACATCTCTAGCAACAGGAACAGCAGCCACAACCATCGGCGCACTGGTGATAGCCGCGGCAGAAGGCGGCCCCGGCACCGGCTACGGAATAGTCGGAGGCTACGTCGCAGTAGCAGTCGGCCTTACCGCCCTGCTCCTCGGCGGCCTGTCCCTAACCCGCCCCCGCCACACCACCCACCCAGACCGAAAGTGAAGGCGCGGCGAGCGGGCCGGAGCGGGAAGCGAGCCCGGTGACCGAACTGAAGGTCCGCCGAGCCTCGGTCAGCTATGCCGGGATAGTGAGGAGGGTGGCGAGGCGGCGGGCTTCGGTGCGGGTGCGGGTGGACTTGGGGGTGTTGGCGGCGGCGGTGACGGAAGGGATGGGAGTGCGGACATGGAGGCGTTCGGCGAGTTCTGTGGCGAGGATTAGGAGGTCGGGGGTGCGTTTGGGGGTTGTGGTGAGGATGGCGGGCAGGGCGGCGGCGATGGTGGTCCAGATTGTGGGGGCGGCGCCGCCGTCGGTTGCGGAGCGGAGGGAGGGGACGACGCGGGCGAGGCTGATTGTCTCGGTGGCGGCCAGGGTGCCGAGTTCGGTGCCCATGGTTGTGGAGTCCCAGCCGGCTGCGTGAAGGGTGAGCACGGTGTCGACGGCGTGGGCACGGAGGGCGCGGTCTGGGGATCCGATGGCGAAGGCCACGGCGAGGGCTGTGCCTGTGCCGAGGGGGCCGTCGGTTTCGGCGGTGGCGAGGAGAGCTGCGCCGATGTCGGCTGGGTATTCCGAGGCGAGGAACCGGGTCAGATGGGCGGCGATCACGTCGCGATGGCCGGGGGCGACTGTGGGCCATGACGACGTCCACCACGAAACGTCGCCTGTTGTTGCCATGTAGCGCGGTGGCGGCAGGTGCCACAGCAGGTCCGCCAGGGACGGTGGCAGTTGTCGTACCTCGGGTGCGTACTTTTCGGTTGGGAGGTCTTCTGGAGTGGTCTGGATGACGGGCCGGATGGCGCGGATCTTCTGGTGTGTGCCGGCGTGGTCCTTGGTCAGGGCGATGGCTACGTCGACACGGGAGATGACGGGGTCCGGCAGGGGAGCGAGCAAGTGAGCGGCGAGGCGGTCTGTCGCGGGCGTGCCCACCTTGGCGGCGCGCTCGGCCAGAACTGGGTATGTGTCGCGTGGAATGCGTAAGAAGGCTTGCTGTAGGTCGTATTCCGCTGGTTGCCAGCCCTCCTCTGCCGCTGTCTCCAGGCGGGCCAGCAGGACTGAAGGGTCGAGGTGGCCGGTGGTGAGGGTCGGCGTGGCGACCAGGGCGGGGATGGGTGCATGGGCCAGGCGGGCGGCGATTTCGTGCATTCGGTACAGCAGGACGCGGTACGGAGCCGGGGCGCCCAGGGCGGCGCTGCGCCACTTCAGCTCGCCCTCGACGGACGCGATTCCCATGTCGGGCTTGCCGGTTGTCGGGGCGGCGACGGCCGCGGACACCACCGCACTGAATCCGTCGATCGGGGAAATGCGGTGTGTCCTGGGCAATCGAGGCCTGATGTCGAAGCGGGTCAGGACTGGCCTGAGCGCGGCCCGCAGGGCCGCACGGTCGGCGGCGAACCTGACCAAGGCCGCGAGTACCCGTTCCAGGCTGACGGGATCGGTGTCGTAGGTCTGCTGTATCGACGGCAGCTGGGCCGCGAGTTCCTCGGCCAGTTCCTCCGGCGAGGCGATCGGCGGCGGCATCTCCCGTCGGCTTGCGGGCACAGGTGAGGGCATGTCGAACACAGGCTCGGCCTCGACCGTGCCCACGGCTGCCGCGATCTTGTCCCGCAGGTCGCCAGGTAGTGTGGCCGCGGCGGCACGGACCGTCTCCCGCACGTCGTCCGCGCAGGCGTCGATGTATCGCAAGGTGATGGTCACCGCGCGACGCTGTAGATCCACGGGACGGTCGGCGAACAGCTCAGTCATCACCGTCACGACGTCGCCTGAGCGTTTCTCGTCCCGCTTGGCCACAGTGTCCAACCAGGACAGTTGGGTCGTGAGAATGTTCTTCTCCGTACGGGACAACACCAGCCTGCCCGCCTCGACCAGGTCGGCCGGTTCCAGTTCTCCTGCCTCGTCGAGGGATCGCAGCTCGCGTTGAGCCATCACGGCCACAGACGGCGCCGCATCGGGCAGCAGATGCAGCAGATCGGGAACGTGACGGCGCAGCTCGGCGGTCGTCGGGGCCAACCCGGTGAGAATGGTGACGTACCCACGTAATGCGTTCGGCTTGCCGCCACGCAGCATCCGCCGCAGACAGCCATCCAGGAGCGCGGCCCGGTCCAGTACGCCCTCGGCCGCAAGTGCGGCGAGCCAGACCGGCCACACAGCGGTGCCGTCGGGATTGTCCAACTCCAGCAACGGGCCGACGTCGTCCACATCGAACAGCAGCGGTACAACGGCGGTCAGCAGCGGGTCGGCGCGTAGGCGACTGACGGCGTCCTCGTCCCGTTCCAGTCTGTTCGCCCAGGTCACCCAGGCCATGACGAACCCCTCCGTCGCAGGCGGCGCGACGCCTGCCTCACGGACGAACGTCACTGCCAGCTTGTAGAGGTGGAAGTCAGTAGGCCGGACCCGGCCTGCGAACCGGGTGACCATGTCCGCGACCCAGTCCGCCTGCCTGGCGCGCAGCACCACGAGCAGGCCGTCGGTCCGTGGGTCGCCCTCCCACAGTTCCGTCCTGACCAGCCATTTCGCTGCGGCATCCGCCCCGGTGAAACACCCCAGCCCGGCCACCCGCAGCGGCGCGACGCGCTTTCCCCGGGCGGTCCGCCAGGCGCTCCACTCGGGGTATGCGTCCGGCTGCCGGTTGATCTCCCGGAGGTAGGACTTCAGCGGCTCGGTGAGCGCCCGCCGGGTCTTGTCGTCCAGGTCCGCGACGGCCTTGGCGACGGCGACCTGGTCGCCGGTGTCGATGAGGGACCGCAGAGTGTTCCAGTCCAATGTGGTCACAGGTCGTCCTCGTCGGTGTCGTGGTCGCCGCGGTGGGCGGATTCGGCGGCGAGTGTGTGCTTGCACTTGCCGCGGGTGCCGCGGTACTCCGCCCACCACTGGCAGGTGCAGCCGAGAGCTGTGCCGTCGGGGGAGAGGCGGACGCGGTTGACACGGTCCTCGACGGTCACGGTGGCGGTGTCGCCTTCCAGATGAACGGCACCGGCGGCGACCAGGGCTCGTGCGGCGCGTAGACGGGGATTCATGCGCTCGACGCGGGTGGCGTCGTACGGCAGTTCGCGGTGGAAATAGGACGCTTCGGCCAAGTCGTAGCCGACGCGACCGGCCACACCGAGCTGGCCAAGAGCGTCACGCACTCGTTCGGCAGGCAAGCCGGCGCGGTCGGCGAGCAGATCGACCTCGACGGCCGGTTCGAAGTCCAGCAACGCTCCGACCAGGTCGGCGTCGGCTCCGGCGGCCTCGGACGCGAGGGCGTCGAGAACCGCGCCCTCGCCGGAGAAACCACGCCGAGCCTCGGGCGACAGGGTCAGCACCAGCCTGCCTGAGGGCAGCGTCAATTCCCACGCCGACGCAACAGGTTTCGATGTGGGCCCGACCGGCGGGCCATAGACCCGCAGTCCGGATGCCAAGCGTAGTAATGGTTTGATCGCCGCGAGTCGGCCCGGACCCGCGAGGTGGACCGCGCCCGCTGCCGGGCGCGCGGTCAGCCGCAGGCCCCGCCCCGACGGGACAGCCCACAAGTCGCCGTTGGCCGGCAGGGATCTCAGGAATCGGCCGGCCTCGGCCGCGCTGAGTTCGGCGCGGGCGTCGAACTGGGCGCTGATCACCTGCACCTCAGCGAACCCGCGCAACCACCGCTCCGGCAGCGGGACCTTCTTCTCCACCACCGCGCCTTCGCCGGTGGTGACGGCCAGTTCGTCCCAGCCGACCGACAGATGCAGCGGACTGCCGGCCCGGATCCGGGCCAGCGTCTCCCGTAACGGCCCGTTGACGTCGACATTCGTGGTCCCACGGGCCACTACATCGCCGTCGAGCGCGCCGCCGAGCAGATCCAGCCGGGCGTGCACCCCGCCACACCCGGAGAACGACTCGAACCTCAACTGCCGGCCGTCGCAGGTCACGACCGGGTCCCGGGACGCCGCCGAGCGCTGCTGCCAGTACCGCGCCTTGGCCACGTCCGCCACCGCGGCCAGCCCGGCCGCCGCGACCTCGGGCCGGGTGAGGACTCCGCTGAAGAACTGCGGGTTCGCCACCGGCCCGGCCACCGTCCGGCCCCCTGAGGTCGCCAGCCCCACGGCTGTCTGGTCCGCCCAGGACGGGCCGAGATAGCGGTACGCGTGCGCGGTCGAGATCATGCGTCGCAGACTACAAGCGCCCACCGACAATTCTGTCGCGGAGGATCAGCAGGCGACGTACGGCCCGCTCTGAACTCCAAAGTGGACAGTGAATATGGCCTTACTCATGACCGGCCTCGTTTGCGGCGGCTGTAGCCGATGTCGGCCGTCTTGTAGGTGACCAGCGGGACTGTGGTTGCCACGGGGGTTGCCAGTTGGTGGTCAACGAGGTCGGCGATCACTTGTTCAATGCGCTTGTAGGCCGTCGGAGCCTCCTCGAAGAGCAGTTGACGGTCACCGCATACCACGAGCGATCCCACGGATGTGCTGCGTAACTGTTCGACCGTGTGTTTGACGCGGCCACGGCGTAGAGCGTCAGCCCGCGACATCTTGCGGCCCGCGCCATGCGCCACGGAATGGTTGGCCTCCGGTCCGGCATGCGCGGCGACGAGGTAGGACGGGGTGCCTCGCGTGCCAGCGATGAGCACGTCGCGGCCATCACCCGGCGCCGCTCCCTTGCGGTGCAGGTAGACGCCGTCTCGGATCTCGACCAGGTTGTGGCACTCGTCGACGATCGGCTCGGTCGGCTCGGTGCCCAGCGCGTGGGCGACTCGGGCGGCCATCAGCCGCCGGTTGAGGGAACCCCAACGGACGGCGTCGTCGTGCATCGTGAGGTACGCGGCAGGATCAGGAGCCGGGCCCGCGCCGTGTATTTCGGTGTGTGCCCGGAGGATCCGTTCGCCCAGGCCGCGGGAACCGCTGTGGACGATGAGGACGAGGTCACCGGCGGCCAGCCCCAGCCGGCTGACGTGGTCTGGCGAGAAAACGGTGTCGATCCGGGCCAGTTCGACGAAGTGGTTGCCCCGGCCGACCGTTCCGAGGCCCTCGAGGTGACCGGTGGGAACGTCGCCGTCCACCACCGCCCAGGCCGGATCGTCGGGCTCCGGTGCGCGGTCGAGGTCCGGGAACCGCGGGGCCAGCCTGGCAGGTACGGCACGTTTGAGCCTGATGGGGAAAACGGCGATACCGCAACCGATGTCGGAGCCCACAAGAAACGGATACAGCACGCTCGACGCCATGGCGGCGCCGATCGGAGCACCCTTTCCGGGGTGCAGGTCCGGCATGGCGGCGACGTGGATCATGCCGTCGAGCTTGGCCACCTGGTGGCACTGTGCGACGGCGTCGGACTCGATCCAGCTCGTGGGGGAGGCGAACACGGCGACGGTGGACTGCGGCGGGGAGTGTTGGGGAGACAAAGACGCTCGCTTCATTGAAAAGGCATGGCGGGACGGCATTGGAGCCTGTGGTGGTCTGGGTGCTGTCCGTCAGAACGTCATGGGCACACAGTCTCGCAGTCCGCCGCGCGCGGCAAGCGAATTTCCGGCAGCATGGATCGCAATGTCCACATCAGAACAGGCGGTGCCGCTCTTGGGGCCGGCGACCGCGGGCCTCAAGAGCTCATGCCGGGATTGAGGACGTGTCGCGGTCCCAGGCCCGGTGCTGGGCGATCTGAGCGACGAGGGTTTCGAAGTACTTGGGCGACAGGGAGTCCTCGGCCGCTGACGCGGTCACCACTCCCAGGTCGGTGACGATGTCCTCGTCCGTGGCGAATCGGGTCTCGCCGAGACCTGCCTTGCGCAGCAGTTCGATCCCGGCGCCGAACGCGCCGATCGCCTTGCCGTGTTTGAAGGCCTCGGTGACGAAGTGCAGAGCGTATCCGTCCTGGCTGAGGGCGGCCACGCTGTCTGGTCCACAAGGGACGACGACGGCGTCGTAGAGGACCGAGGCCATCGTGTTGATCGCACGGTCGGCCTTGAGGTCCTCGTCGTTGGCGCTGCGGACCTTTCCGTCCACCGGGGCGAGCAGTTCGGGGATCGCGCCGTTTTCCCGGAGCGCCGCGACGAGCCTGCGAGTGCCCTTGCCGTCGACGCCGTCCGCGACCAGAACCGCTATTTTCCGGGTCTTCGCCGTGGCCACGGGTGCTGTGAGCTGGCTCAGAGCAGGGGAGCTGCGGCCGTGGTTCGGCGTGGCAGGTTCCGTCGGAGCTGGGACGCCGATTCCCTGCGCGACCAGGACGGCCAGGTCATGATCGACATGGTTGAGCTGGTCGACCACCGCGGCCCGGATCTCCACATGATCCACCTTGCCCAGTTCGAACCGGAGCGCCGCGACGATGTGCTCCTTCTCCGGCGGCGTCATGCTGTTGAAGAACAGCGTGGCCTGGCTGTAGAAGTCCTGGAAGCTCGCACTGCGTTCACGGATCTTGCGGCCCTCGACTTTCTCCTGGTAGTGCGCGAACACCTCCGGGAACTCGCCTGCGGTCACGGGACAGCCGCCGCCGAGGGTGTTCTTGGTGTAACTGGTGCGGCCGCGGTGGATCCGCTGTTGCTGGAAGCCGTCACGCTGGTTGTCGTGTACCGGCGCCACCGGCCGGTTGACCGGGATGTGGGCGAAGTTCGGGCCGCCGAGCCGCAGCAGCTGAGTGTCCAAATAGGAGAAGTTGCGGGCCTGCAGCAGCGGGTCGTTGGTGAAGTCGATGCCGGGCACGACGTTCGCGGTGTGGAAGGCGACTTGTTCGGTCTCGGCGAAGAAGTTGTCCGGGTTGCGGTCGAGCACCATCCGGCCGACCGGCCGGACCGGCACCTGCTCCTCCGGGATGATCTTGGTGGCGTCCAGCAGGTCGAAGCCGAGACTGTGCTCGTCGTCCTCGGACACCAGCTGCACGCCCAGTTCCCACTCGGGGAACGCACCGCTCTCGATGGCCTCCCAGAGATCACGCCGGTTGAAGTCGGGGTCCTTGCCGGCGATCTTCTGGGTCTCGTCCCAGACCAGGGAGTGGGTACCCAGCAGCGGCTTCCAGTGCAGTTTCACGAACGTGCCCCGGCCCTCGGCGTTGACCAGCCGGAAGGTGTGCACGCCGAAGCCCTGCATCATCCGGTAGCTGCGGGGCAGTGCCCGGTCGGACATCAGCCACATGATCATGTGCATGGTCTCCGGCTGCAGCGCCACGAAGTCCCACAGGGTGTCGTGGGCGGACTGGGCCTGCGGGATCTCGTTGTGCGGCTCGGGTTTCACCGCGTGCACGAAATCCGGGAACTTGATGCCGTCCTGGATGAAGAAGACCGGCATGTTGTTGCCGACCAGGTCGTAGTTGCCCTGTCGGGTGTAGAACTTCGTGGCGAATCCGCGCACGTCGCGGACGGTGTCGGCCGAGCCGCGCGAACCGGCCACAGTGGAGAAACGCACGAAGACAGGGGTGGTGACGGCCGGGTCGGTCAGGAACTCCGCAGCGGTGAACTCGGCGAGCCAGCTGTCGTATGGCTGGAAATGGCCGTACGCACCCGCGCCCCGGGCATGCACGACGCGTTCCGGGATGCGTTCGTGGTCGAAATGGGTGATCTTCTCCCGGGCGTGGAAGTCCTCCAGCAGTGTCGGTCCCCGAGAACCCGCCCGCAGCGAATCGTCCGTGTGATCCACCCGGACACCCTGCTGGGTGGTCAGGTGGGTGCCGTCGTTTTCCACCCGCACGGACTCAAGCTGCTGGTCTTTCTCGTCGGTCGGTGCCATTGGCGTCAGTCAGCCTCTCATCGAGCCGGAAACTGGATCGGGATGTCTCCCGCGTACCCGGCCGGCACCCGTTCACACCTTGCGCTGTCGAGGGTTGACAGCCTGTACGTTATCGCTGACATTTTTCACGCACCAAGGACCGGCAGGACGCCACCTTCCGCCTCACGCCGTAGAGGGTCGGTGGCGAAGGACTTCACCCCATTTGCGAACGTCACCTGGGCGTGGAAGCCCAGCAAAGTACGGGCGCGATCGGGCGACGCGACCACGTGTCGTACGTCGCCGGATCGCGCGCCGCCGACGGTCAGTGGCGACTTTCCGCCATACGCCGCGGACAGCTCGACGGCCAGTTCGCCGACCGTGTGCGGTTCGCCGGAACACACGTTGACGGGAACGAACCCGTCGGCGGGAGTCTCCAGCGCGAGCACGTTGGCCAGGGCAACGTCGTGGACATGCACGAAGTCCCGGCGCTGCATGCCGTCCTCCAGGACGGTCGGTGCCTCACCGCGTTGCAGTGCGGACCGGAAAAGCGAGGCCACACCGGCGTAGGGCGTGTCGCGAGGCATTCGCGGCCCGTAGACGTTGTGATACCGCAATGCCCATGCGCTCCCGTTCGCCTGCCGGACCCACGCGGAAGTGAGATGCTCCTGAGCCAGCTTGGTCGCCGCGTAGGTGCTGCGTGGATCCAGCGGAGCGTCCTCCTCGACCAGGCCTGACGACAAGGGATCGGCGCAGATCGGGCAAAGTGGCTCGTAGCGGCCCTCGGCAAGATCGGCTTCCCGGCGCGGTCCAGGGCGAACCGTGCCGTGGGTCGCGCACGAGTACTGCCCCTCGCCGTAGACGACCATCGACGACGCGAGAACCAAGCGCCGCACACCGGTCGCGTGCATGGCGGACAGCAGGACAGCGGTCCCCAGATCGTTGTTGCTCACGTAGAGCGGCGCGTCGGACGGATCGAGCCCATGCCCGACCACCGCTGCCTGGTGGCACACGGCATCGACTCCGGACAGCAAACGGGTGACGAGCGCGGCGTCCTGCACGTCGCCCCGCACGAATTCCGGTGTCCACTCCGGGGCACCGGAATGGGCCTGGGGCAACAGGTTGTCCAACAGTACGACTTCGTGACCCCTGGCTACCAACAGATCGGCGATGTGGGATCCGATGAAACCGGCACCGCCGGTGACAAGTACACGCATGGTGTCACGCTATGGCCACTGCGGCCCTGGCACAGTCCTTGTCGGCCAGACGTCACGAAACCGTCAGATCGCCAGAGGCAGACGGACCTCGAAGCGGCAACCGGGACCCTTGTTCTGCGCGGAGATCCTGCCGCGGTGCGCCTCGACCAGGCCTTTGGCAATCGCCAGGCCCAGCCCGGCACCGATCGGCTCGTCCCCGCGGGGCGCCGGTGTGCGCGCCGCACTGCCTCGGAACGCCACCTCGAAGACCCGGTTGAGTTCCTGGTCGGGAATGCCGCCGCACGCGTCCTCCACCGACAGCACCGCGTCTTTGCCGTCGACGCCCAGCTGCACGGCCACTGTTCCGTCCGGCGGCGTGTGCCGGATCGCGTTGGACACCAGGTTACGCACGATCCTGGCCAGCTCGGGATCGCTACCCAGCACGACCGGCCATGACTCGGCGTTGGCCACGAGCCGCACCTTCTTGCGGTCGGCCACGGGGGACTGACCTGCCAGCGCGTCGCTGACCACCTCCTGCAGGGCCACCTCGGACAACGTCAGCTGCAGCGCGCCCGCGGTGATCCGGGACAGCTCGAACAGGTCGTCGACCATGCCCGCGAGCCGGCGTGTCTGCGTGCCGATCCGGCCGGCGTATTCGGCGACCTCGCGTTGCCGGCTGATCACCCCGTCGGCCAGCGCCTCGGCCATGGCCTGGATCCCGGCGAGCGGTGTGCGCAGGTCATGGCTGATCCAGGCGACGAGTTCGCGCCGGGACGCCTCGGCGGCACGTTCCCGGTCCCTGGCCTCGCGCTCCCACACCGTGCGGGCCGCGATCATGCGGCCGAGCAGGATCGCGGCAGGCAACGTCACCACGACGACGAGCAGGCAGACCAGCAGCATCGTGGTGAGCGTGCTGTTGAACATGAACCCGCTGACGCCGAGCACACCGACCACCACGGCCGCGACGGGGATCAGCACGAGCACCGTCAGGTTGGTCGCCAGCCGGCCTTTACGCAGTACGTAGAGCAGCAGCACCCCGGCCGCGGTGACGGGCACGGTGAGCGCGAGGGCGACCGGCAGGATGTGCAGCGCGTGCTTGATCATCTCGCTCATCGGTTCGGCCGGGTCGATCACCTTAGGCGCGGTCATAGCGGTAGCCCATTCCCCAGACGGTCGCGATTCGGGCCGGTTTGGCGGGTTCGGCTTCGATCTTCTCCCTCAGTCGTCGCACGTGGACGGTCACAGTGGACTGATCGCCGAAGTCCCAGCCCCACACCTTGGCCAGCAACTCGGTCCGGGAGAACGCGGTGCCCGCGTTGGTCATCAGGAACAACAGCAGGTCGAACTCCCTGGTGGTCAGGGAAAGATCGGCACCCCGCAGCACGGCTTTGCGCGCGCCGATCTCCAGCGTCAGGTCGCCGTCGGTGACGACCTGCTGGCCGGTGGCCGGCACCGCACGGGCCCGGCGCAGCACCGACGACACCCGCAGTGCCAGTTCCCTGGGACTGAACGGTTTGGTGACGTAGTCGTCCGCGCCGAGCTGCAGTCCGGCGATCCGGTTCTCCTCCTCGCCCAGGGCGGTGAGCATCACCACTGGCACAGCGCTGTGCTGCCGGATCCGGCGGCACACCTCCAGCCCGTCGATGCCCGGCAGCATCAGGTCCAGCACGATCAGGTCCGGTTCGGACCTTGCCACCAGTGCGAGGGCCTGCTCGCCGTCACCTGCCACGGTCACGTCGTGCCCGGCCAGTTCGAGGTAGCGGCGCACGACGTCGCGGACCGTCTCGTCGTCGTCCACCACCAGTACGTGCCCGTGTTCGCTCATCGCCCCTTACCAGTTCGTCAGCAGCAAGTGGTTCACGATAAGCGCTGTGGCCGCCTGTGCCGCCAGCCACCGCTGTCTGGAGCCGGGCAGGAACGCGGCAGCGGGCACAAGCCATACCGCGAACGGCAGCCAGATCCGTTCCACCTCGGACTTGGACAACCCGGAGACGTCGGCCAGCAGGACCACCGCGATCGCGGCCATGATCAGGGGCGACCGCCAGGCCCGGGGCAGTCCGGCGGCGACCGCGGGACCGAGCACCAGAGTCAGGCAGGCGAGGTTCGCCCAGATCCAGTACCAGTAGGGCCGGTCGTTGGCGATGCCCTGGTAATAGCGCTCGACGACCAGGTGATAGCCGTCGAACCACCAGAACCCGGCCCACGCGAAGATCGCCACCACGGCCCCGGCAGCCACCAAGGCGAGCACCAACGTACGCCAGCTCCGCGTCATCGCGCACACGACCAGCGCGAGCACCCCGATCAGCACCAGGCCGTACGACAGGAACACGCCGAAGCCCAGCAGCAGTCCGCCGCCCAGCGCCGAGAGCCTGGTCCGCAAGGCCAGCAACGCTATCCCGGCCGCGGTCACCCCGGCGAACATCCCGTCCGCGGAGACCCCCATCCACACCGCGCCGGGGAACAGCACGGCGAACGGCAGGACGGCCCTGGCCAGGTCCGGCTTACCCAACGCGGCCAGCGTCACCGGCACGGCGACCGCGACCACGCCACCGGCCAGGACGCAGAAGATCCCGGCCCAGGTGCCACCCGGCAGGCCCAGCCGGTCGAGCCAGACAAAGACCAGCGTGGCGCCAGGCGGGTGCCCGGCGACGTGCGTGGTCCACGAATCGTGCTGGAAATCCAGGATCCGGGACGAGAACGTCCGCAGCATCAAACCGATGTCGGTGATCCCGCCGACCTCGCTGAGGTACTCGTCCTGGCTGGTCAGCTGCCCGGCCACGCCCCGCTGCCAGCCGTCGATCAGGGCGAGCGAGAAGGTCCAGCCCACGCTCGCGAGGTACGCCAGCCCGAGCAGCCGCCGCCATGCGAGGCGCGCTGCGAGGCCTGGTCCCCAGGCGATCACCGCGATCGCGAGCATGATGGACAGCGGTGTACCGATTCCGACGTGCGGCAGCCATTCGCCCAGGATCGGCCATTCCCCGAACGTGGACGGCGCGCCCGGGAAGTGACCGCTGCCCGAGAGCCGGATGCCGAAACCGAAGCCGACGGCGATCGCGGCGAGCAGAAGCGCGAGCGCCACCAGTTCGCCCCGGACTCGCCGCGTCCGGGTGGCTGATCTCAACGACACCGCTGCACCGTAGCGGTGACCGGATGGTGGCGACACCGGGCAACGCCATCCGTCAGAACTTCGTAAGGAGTTCGCGAACGTCATAGATTGGTAAGCGCCACAACGGTTCCACGACCTTCCATGAAGGACTTGAATCCTGGCATGGACATGATCGATGTGGTGCTGCCGTGCCTGGACGAGGCCGCGGCGTTGCCCCTGGTGCTGAATGCGTTGCCGCAGGGATTCAGGGCGATCGTCGTGGACAACGGGTCCGCGGACGGCTCCCCGGAGATCGCCGGGAACCTGGGCGCGAAGGTGATCCACGAACCCCGGAAGGGCTACGGTGCGGCCGTCCACACCGGACTGGAGTATGCGACTTCGGACCTGGTGTGCTTCATGGACGCGGACGCCTCCCTCGATCCTGCCGACCTTCCCAGGCTCGTCGAAGCACTCCACGACGGCGCTGACATGGCCGTGGGCAAGCGCGTCCCGGTCAGGCGCGGCGTGTGGCCATGGCATGCACGGGCAGGCAACGCGGTTCTCGCTGCCCTGATGCGGCGCCGCGGACTGGCCGTCACGGACATCGCACCGATCCGCGCCGCACATCGGGAAAAGCTTCTCGCGCTGGGCATCCAGGACCGTGCCTTCGGCTATCCGCTTGAACTGCTCGTGCGGGCTGCGGAAAACCATTGGCGCGTGACCGAACTCGAGGTCGGTTACCGATCACGGGCGGCGGGCACGAAGTCCAAGGTCTCCGGTTCGGTCAAGGGCACACTGCGCGCGATCCGGGACATGTCAGGGGTGCTGCGATGACGTGCCTGCTCGTCGTGGCCAAGGCGCCAGTGCCAGGCTTGGCCAAGACCCGGCTCTGCCCACCCGCCACCCCGCAGGAGGCCGCGGATATCGCGGCCGCCGCGCTGCTGGACACCCTGGACGCGGTGTTCGCTGTCCCGGGCAGCACTCCTGTCGTGGCCTTCACCGGCGATCTCGTCCAGGCTGCCAGGCGTGACGAACTGGCTGCGGCGCTGGATCGGGCGATGGTCATTCCCCAGCGCGGCGCGACCTTCGGCGAGCGGCTCGCCAATGCCCATGCCGACATCGCCGCGCTTGGCGTGCACGTGCTGCAGATCGGGATGGACACTCCGCAAGTCACCCCTGAGCTGTTGCTCGGTGCCATCGACCGGCTCACGGACCTGGACGCCGTGCTGGGATTCGCTGCCGACGGCGGGTGGTGGGCGCTCGGCCTGCAGAATCCGCGTGAGGCGGCCGTGCTGCGTGATGTCCCGATGTCCCGGCCCGACACCGGTGACCTGACGTTCCAGGCATTCGGCCATCTGCGAATCGGCCACCTGCCCGTCCTGTCCGATGTGGACACGATGGCCGACGCCCGGCACGTCGCCGCGAGGATGACGACCGGCCGGTTCGCGTCGTTGGTGGGTGTCCGGTGAACGGGTTCGATCTCGCTCTGCAGGGCCAGGTGTGCTGGCTGGAACTGGCCACGGGCGAACGCGTGGCACTGTCGGTCGACCGCTGGCAGGCGGCGCCCGGGCCCAGTGACGAGATGATGCTGGCGCACTGCGTCGGCCCGACCCTGGACATCGGATGCGGCCCGGGCAGACTGACGCGTGCGCTGGCCGATCGTGGTGTGCTCGCGCTGGGGATCGACGTGTCCCCGGTCGCGGTCGGCCTGACGCTCTCGCGCGGCGGTATCGCCCTGTGCAGGGACGTGTTCGGCCCGATCCCGGGTACGGGGCGGTGGCACACGGTGCTGCTCGCCGACGGGAACATCGGGATCGGCGGCGACCCCGTCCGGCTGCTGCGCCGGATCGGTGAACTCCTCGCGCCGCATGGCAGCGCCCTGGTCGAGATCGACCCGCCGGGTTCAGGCGTACGCCACAGGCCGGTCCGGCTGAACGGCGACGGGGACTGGTTCCCGTGGGCGTGGCTTGGTGCGGACGCGGTCGCCGATACCGCGCGTGAGGCAGGCATGCGGGCGAAGTGGCTCGCTGAGGACGGCGGCCGCTGGTTCGCCGAACTGGTACCGGCATGAAGTTCACCAGTGCCGCGCATCATGAGAAGGCCACGTCCAGGATCGGCCTGTGGCTGGGGATCGCGTTCCTGACATGTTTCGTGACCGGCCTGATCAGCCATACGATCCAGCACCCGCCGTCCTGGTTCTTCTGGCCGTCCCGGCCGGTGGACCTCTACCGGATCACCCAGGGCGTGCACGTCGTCTCGGGCGTCGCGGCGATCCCGTTGCTGCTGGCCAAACTCTGGTCGGTCTACCCGAAGCTCTTCCAGCGCCCCCTTGTGCGCTCGTTGCCGCACGCCCTGGAACGCGGTTCGATCCTGGTGCTGTCCGGGGCGGCCTTCTTCGAGCTGGTCACCGGTATCTTCAATGTCGCCCAGAACTATCTGTGGAGCTTCTATTTCCCGGACGCGCACTACGCGGTCGCCTGGGTCGCCGTCGGCTCGATCCTGGTGCACATCGCGGTGAAACTGCCGGTCATCCGCCGGGCCCTGCGGCGCGACCCGTTGCCCGATCCCGCCAGGCGCGCGTTCCTGCGGACCACGCTGCTCGCATCCGGAGCCGCCGTCGTGGCCACCGCGGGTGTGACGGTTCCCTTCCTGCGCGACGTTTCCGCGCTGGCCTGGCGATCGGCGACCGGCCTGCCGGTGAACCGGACCGCAGCGGCCGCCGGGGTCACGTTCGATCCGGCGTGGACGTTGGACGTCGCAGGCCGGATGTTCACGCTCGAGCAACTCGCTGCGATGCCGCAGACCACGGCCGACCTGCCGATCGCCTGTGTCGAAGGCTGGAGCCAGTCGGCCGGCTGGACCGGGGTACCCATTGCCGACCTGTTGGCAGCCGCGGGCGTCCAGCCAGGCACAGCGGTGAAAGTCCACTCGATGGAACGAGACGGGCTCTACCGGACCAGCGTGCTTCCCGGTGAACACACAAGCGATCCGTTGACGCTGCTGGCATTGCGGTGTAACGGCGAGGTGCTGAGCATGGATCACGGCTACCCGTGCCGGATCATGGCTCCCAGTCGTCCGGGCGTGTTGCAGACGAAGTGGGTCAACCGCCTGGAGGTGTTGTGAAGACACGGGTTCTGCTCGGCACCGCAGGGCTGGCGATGATGGCCTGGGGTGCGTTGCTGGCGTTCGAGGTGCCGCAGATCTCCGAGTTCGGCGCGTGGTTCGTGGCTGGGCCGATCGTGCATGACCTTCTGCTCGCCCCGCTTGTCGGCGCCGTCGGCTTGGTCGTCAAAGGTCCGGCCAAGGCCGGCGCGGTCGTTTCCGGGGTGCTGGTTCTGATCGCGATTCCCTTGCTGTGGCAGGAGAACGTGCCGGTCAATCCCGGCCTGCACGACCGGGACTACCTGGCTGGGCTGGCGATCAGTCTCGGCGTGGTCTGGCTGCTGGTCGCGGCGGCGATGATCGGAAAACGCCTGCGTGAACTGCCCAGGTTCGATTAGTTCGTATCGCGAATTGAGCGTTAGCCTGACCAGAACAGTCAGGGACAAGGCGGCTGGTAGCCGACGGTGTCCTCGAAGTACTGGGCCCATTCCTGCGGGGAGATGGGTTGGCCGGCCAGGTCGCAGACCTTGTCGGCGACGGTCTGGTAGTCGGTGTCCCACAGTTTGACGGTGCCGTCTGCCACTGTGACGACGGTTCGGTTGTCGGAAGCGAAAGCCGCCGCCGCGGGCCTGGGATGCGACAGAACGGCCTTGGGGGTGGGATGTTGGCGGTCTTCGATGTTCCAGAGCCGGGTGGTGCGGTCACGTCCCGTGGAGATGAGAGTGTTCCCGTCAGGGCTGAAGTTGACGGCATGGACACTGTCGGTGTGGCCGGTGATCGTGGTCGTCGCGGACGGGGACGTGCGGTCGGTTATGTCCCAGAGCCGGATGGTCCAGTCGTAGGAGGTGCTGGCCAGGAACTTGCCGTCCGGGCTGAAGCGCACACCGACGACTGCCTCAGTGTGGTGCGTGTGAAAGGCGATCTGCTGTGGGGATGCAGGGTTCCGCGTGTCCCACAGCCGGACACCGTGGTTGGTGTCGCCGGTGGCCATCAGGTTGCCGTCGGGGCTGAAGTCCACTGCGTTGACGTTCTTGAAGTCGTCGTCCAGGGTCGTGACGGGATGCGGGGTGGTGGGGTCGCTGACGTCCCAGACGATGGCCTTGCCCGAATTGTCCCCGGTGACCAGGACTTTGCCGCCGGGATGGAATGCGACGGCGACGAGATTGTGCACGGGTTGCCGGGCCAACTGGCGTGGTGCGTGTGATGGGTCGAGCTCCCACAGGGTGAATTCTTCGCCATTGTCGACTGTGGCGGCTATCTGACCGGAGTTCGCCGGGCCGAGGAACACGCGGCCTGAGCCGGTGACGATCGTGCGGTGGTCATGACTGGTCGCCCGGACCGCGTCAGGGTTGCGGCGCTGGTCGAGGTAGGCGGCCAGAGGGGCGTGCCACATGTAGAAGTTACCGTCGACACCGCCCGTGGCCAGTACTGTCCCGTCAGGACTGAAGGCCAGGCCGGTGATCTGTTTCCCCAGCTCGATCTTGACCGGTTTCGGGTTGTCCGCATCGCACGGCCAGACCTGATATCCCTGGGCGAACGCACGCGTGCGCCCGTCCGGGCTGGAAACGCTCCGGGGCTTGGAATCAGCGCATTGGCTGGTCTGTTCCGCGGGCAACTCGGCCGGGTGAGCCGGGTCTGTCACGTTCCATCGACGGGTCGTGTAATCCTCGTGGGTGACCACGATCGTGTGCCCGTCGGGAGCGAAGGTCGCGTCGCGTATCGCTTTGTCAGAGCCGTCCAATGTGGCCAACGGCTTAGCGGTGCCCGGGTCGGTGACGTCCCACAGCTGTGCTCCTTTGGCGCTCGCGGTGAACAGCACACGGATGGTGGCTGCAGGACTGAACGCGAGACAGCACACCTCTCCGGTAACAGGCAATGTCCCCAACGGTCTGTGCTGGCGGGGATTGCTTGGGTCCCACAGTTGTGCGACGCCGTCGTTGGTGCCGATGGCCAGCAACTGCCCGTCAGCGCTGAACGCGACGGCGTTCACCCAGTCGCCACCTGACCGGAACCGGCTGACATAAGGGGTTGTGGAGGTAAGCACTGCGCTGCGGGCTTCGAGTGTGTCGGCCGTGTGGTGCGCAGCCACGGCCAGTTGCATTGCCAGCGCTGGATTGGTGGCACGTAGACCGGATGCAAGCGTGCCAACCTTTTGGGACACGGCCATGTCCCGCTGTCGTTGAGCCTGGTCGCTCTGCCACCACGCGACTCCGCCTGCTGCCATCGCAAGGAGAACCAATACACCCAGAAGTGCCACCATGCGTCTCAGTCGGCGGACGCCGCGCTGCTGTTCGCGTCGGCTCGCGGCGAGGAACTCACGTTCCATCGGGGTGAGGTCCCCGGCGTGGTCGTCGGCCCACGCGGCGGACATGGCCAGCGCGGCACCGTGATACAGCAGATCCTGGCGTTGGCCCTGGTGCTGCCAGACGTCCGCGGCCTCGGTCATGCGTTGGTGCACGTGCAGACCGGTACGGTCGGCCTCGATCCAGTCACGCAGTCTCGGCCATGCGCTGAGCAACGCCTCGTGGGTGATCTCGACCGTGCCAGTGTCCACTGTGAGCAGTCGAGCCCCGACGAACGCGCCGACGACATTGTCGAGATCCTCGTCCGGCACAAGCCGCCGAAGCTGATCCATCGTGCCGCGCCGGCGGGTCTGCCCGGCGTCCTGGCCCACTTGCACCAGGCGCAGCAGAACCTTGCGGGCGACATTCTGCCCGGCCGGATCCAGCCGGGCGAAGGCACGTTCGGCGGTCGTGGCGATCGCTGAACGGATACCACCGGTGAGCTGGTATCCATCCACGGTCAGCAGCCGGTCCTCGCGGTGCTGCCAGGTGGTCAGCAGTGCGTGCGCGAGCAGCGGGAGCGCTCCGGGTTCGTAGGGCGCGGTCATGTCGGGCGTGATTCCCAAGTCGCGCAACAACAGTTCGACACGCCACGCGCCAGCGCGGGCACCAACCCGGCCCGCAACAGCGACGACTTCCCTGCACCTGACGGCGCCACCACGGCTACAGGTCCGCCATCGTGCAGCCGCTGCGTCAGGACATCCGTCAGCGCCACGACGGCCCGCTCACGCCCGAAGAACCAGCTGGCGTCCTCCGGTCCGAACGCCGCCAGTCCCGGATACGGGCACTGGTCTGTGTCCGACGGCAACACCTGCTCCGGAATCGCCACATCTGGCCTGTCCGGCGGCGCGGGCACCAGGGCCGACAGCTGACCGCCTGCGTCCAGTACCTCGTCACAACGCCTGGCCAGATCCAGCGTGACCCGTTTGTCCCCGTTCTCGATCTTGCTCAGGTACCCCTTGCTGTAGTGCACCAGGCGTGCCAGCCCGGCCAGCGAGAGCTCCCGCTTGGCACGCCAGCGCCGCAACTCACCGCCGAATGTCCCGAATGGACCAGGTGAAACGTCCGGATCAGCCGTTTCCCGCTGTTGTCTGTCCATCAGGAGACAGTCACTCCTCGACACTCGATGTAACACCTTGTGTTCGGAAACTACGCCAAGTCACCGAGGTGTGCACCAGGAGCAGAGGTCAGTCGGGCGACGGCTGTTCCTCCTGCGAGGCGGCCCAGGACGAGAGCAGGCGCAACGCCTCCTCGGACGGCGAACCGGGTTCGGCGGCGTAGATGGTGAGGGTCAGGCCTGGTTCCGCGGCCATCTCCAGGCCTTCGTAGGCGAGTGTCATGCGCCCGACGACGGGGTGGTGGAAGGTTTTCGAGCCGGTGCCGTGCTGGCGGACGTTGTGGGCACCCCAGCGGGTCCGGAACTCGTCGCTGCGGGTCGACAGTTCGCCGATCAGGTCGTGCAATCCCTTGTCGTGCGGGTAGCGGCCCGCTTCGGTGCGCAGAATGGCCACGCAGATGTCGGCGAATCGGTCCCAGTCCGGATAGAACCGGTACGAGGCGGAGTCGAGGAACTGGAACCGGGCAAGGTTCGTCGGCCGCTGCGGGTTGGCGTAGGCGTCCGCGTAGAACGCCCGGGCAAGCCGGTTCGCCGCCAGCACGTCCATCCGGCCGTTGCGGACGAACGCGGGCCCTTCGGTGATCGCGTCGAGAGTCCACTGCAGACTCTGGTGCGGGACCCATTGCTTGACCCTCGACCGTTTGGGGCGCACGATCGCGCTCGTGCCGTCGGCGGCATGGGCCAGATCGAACAGGTGTGCCCGCTCTGCCTCATCGAGCTGCAACGCACGCGCCACAGCGTCCAGCACACCGGCCGAGACCCCGGCGAGGGTGCCTCGCTCCAGTTTCGAGTAGTACTCGATGCTCACGTCGGCCAGCGCGGCGACCTCGCTGCGGCGTAGTCCCGGCACCCGGCGGTTGCTCCCGGCGGGCAGGCCGGCCTGGTCCGGGCTGATCTTGGCTCGCCGCGAGACGAGGAACTCGCGGACCTCCTTGCGATTGTCCACACTGTCACGGTAAGGCCTCCGGCCCTGACGAGGGGTGCACTGCCGGTACACCTTTCAGCAGGGTCTCCCTGATCCCGGCCGGTACGGAGTTGGCTGGGACATGTACTCGAAGGGAGAACAATCATGCGCGGCGCTGTGCTGCACGCACCCGGCGATGTCCGGGTAGAGGAACGCGAAGACCCCAAGATCGTCGCGCCCACCGACGCGGTCATCCGTCTGTCGGCGACCTGTGTCTGTGGATCGGACCTGTGGCCCTACCGCGGGATCGAGGCGGTGGACGGCCCGTCCCCGATGGGCCACGAGTACGTCGGCGTCGTCGAGGCGGTCGGCGGCGAGGTGACGTCGGTCAAGCCAGGCCAGTTCGTGATCGGCTCGTTTTTCGCCTCGGACAACACCTGTGAGATCTGCCAGGCCGGCTACCAGTCCTCCTGCGTCCGTCGGGAGCCGATGGGCGCGCTGGGCGCCCAGGCCGAGCTGCTGCGCGTGCCGCTGGCCGACGGCACGCTCGTGGCCACTCCGGACATGCCGTCTGCCGACCTGATCCCCAGCTTCCTGGCAGCCTCCGACGTGCTCGGGACCGGCTGGTTCGGTGCCGTCGCCGCTCAAGCCGGACCGGGCAAGACGGTGGCGGTCGTCGGCGACGGTGCTGTTGGTCTGCTCGGAGTCCTGGCTGCCAAGCAACTTGGCGCGGAACGGATCATCGCCATGAGCCGCCACGCGTCGCGCCAGAAACTCGCCCTGGAGTATGGCGCGACGGACATCGTCACAGAGCGTGGTGACGAGGGCGTGGCGAAGATCAAGGAGCTGACGGGCGGTCTGGGCGCGCACTCGGTCATCGAGGCGGTCGGCACCCAGGAGTCGATGCTGCAGGCCATCCACTCCACCCGCCCCGGCGGGCACGTCGGCTACGTCGGCGTCGGCCATGACGTGACGCTGGACGGCCTGGAGCTGTTCTTCTCCCACGTACACCTGCACGGCGGCCCGGCTCCGGTGCGTCAGTACCTGCCGCGGCTCATCGACCTGATCTTCAACCAGGAGATCGACCCCGGCAAGGTCTTCGACCTCGAACTCCCGCTCAGCCAGGCGGCCGAGGCGTACCGGGCGATGGACGAGCGCCGCGCGATCAAGGCCCTGCTGACTGTGTGATTGCCCGACTCCTGATCAACGGCGGGGTGTCCCGCAATGGGACACTGCCGTCAGGTCTGTGGAAGGTGGGCAGGTGGCGGAGAATCCCGAGGTCACGACGGCGTCGCAGGCGGCCGACGACCCGCGGGTGCTGGCCTTCGGGCGCCTGCAGGGCGCGGCCAGCCGGCTGGAGTACATCCTCGGCCGGGCGATCGAGGAGGAGTTCGGGCTCACCCACCTGATGTTCGAGGTGCTGCTGATCGTCAGCCGGGCCGGGCGCGACGGCATCGGCATGCGGGCCGTCGCCCAGGAACAGGTGCTCACCACCGGGGGAGCGACCCGCCTGGTCGACCGCATGGAGGCGATGGACCTGGTGAAGCGCACGCCCGACCCCGACGACCGCCGGGCCCAGATCGTGCGCCTGACTGCCAAAGGTGAACGGACCACGGTCAGGATCGCCCGTTTCCACGTGAAGAACATCCAGCACTACTTTTCGGACTCGTTGCCCGCGTCGCATCGCAAGCGGTTCACCGACGATCTCCGCACGCTGAGCCACGCCGCCAGGGACGCGCTGCCCCGCCTGCGATGACCTGGGTCACACCCGAAATACCTGACGGGTCAGATACCGTTCTGTCAGACATCGGCCGCCTGACAGCAACAAGGAGATATGCCCTCGCCGGGCGGGCAAACCTCCCTCAGATGAGTACGGAAGAGCCGGGTGGTCCAGTTCGTGCTGTCAGAAGGGCGTTCGGCTTCTGGGTCAGGGTGCTTGGTTGGGCCGGCTGTTGCAGAGCACCTTGTTGATCAGGGTCTGGTTCGCTTGGTTGTATGGCTGAGTCAGGTCGGTTTCGGAGTCTCCGTAGGTCAGTGACAGCTCGAAGGTCCTGGTGCCGTCGGGTGTGCTGCCCATCAGGGTGCCGTAGCCGTGGAAGCCGCCCAGGCCTTGGTAGACGGTGCCGCAGTTCGGTCCCGCGTCCTGCACCCACAGCCCGAGGCCGTAGCCGCCCTTGGGGTGCGGCTTGCGCATCTCGGCCAGCAACTGGGCCGGCAGGAGCTTGCCGCGGTTCAGCGCGGTGAAGAATGTGTGGAGGTCCTTGGTGGTCGAGATCATCTCGCCGGCGCTGGATGCCCAGGAGGGGTTCTGGCGGGTGATGTCGACCACCTTCCACTCTCCGGCTTCCTGGTATCGGTAGTAGCCGTGGGCGTGCGGCCTGGGGATCTCCGGCCATGTGCCCGGGACCATGGTGTCCTGTAGCCCGAGCGGTCGCAGGATCCGCCGCTGGAGTGCGTCGCCGTAGGGGCGGCCGGTGATCTTCTCGATCAGCAGTCCGGCCAGCATGTAGTTGATGTTGGCGTAGCTCCAGTCTGTTCCCGGTGCGAACAGCGGTTGCCTGGACAAGCTGAACCGCACCAGTTCATCCGGCCGGTAGGTGTGGAACCGGTTGTCCACGAACTCCTGGCCTCCCAAGGGGATTCCCGGCACGAATGTCCCGTCGGGCAGCACCGCGCCGGTGTAGTCGAACAACCCGCTGGTGTGCTGCAACAGCATCCGCACCGTGATCCGCCGGTCCAGCCCGTACTCGGGCAGGTAGTCCGCCACCGGTGCGTCCAGGCCCACGCTGCCCTCGGCGACCAGTTGCAGCACCACGGTCGCGACGAAGGTCTTGGTGTTGCTGCCGATCCGGAACCGGCCGTTTGTCGGCGGCTTCGCGGCCTCGCCCAGCTTGCGTACCCCGGCGCTGCCGACCCACTCGCCACGCTGATCGTGCACCCGCAACTGCGCCCCGGCGAAACCGGAGTCGACGATCGCCTGGACCGTCGCCTGCAGGTCCGGACGATCCTGCCCGGACGCGTTCGCAACCCCGGGTAAGGTCACGCCGGCCAGCAGCGCCACCGCCACCGTCGTGCCCCCTGCTCGCCGTAGGAACCGCGGCACCCGGACCGTGTTGTTGTCCTGGCGGGCGCCGGCGGTGGTCAACGTGGTGATGATCGGCTCTGGCGTGGCGAAAGCAGGCACTTCAATCTCCTGTTGGTGTGGGCGTTTGTTGTTGCGACCACAGTCGCCGACCGATCAGACATACGGCTGTCACGGCTCAGACACCGGCCATCCCTGGAGGGCGGGTCGGTGTCAGGGCCTTGTCCTGTGGACGTGTTCGAAGGGCGCCCACTGCGCTGTGGTGAGAGCACGCTCGATGAGCGGGATCGCCGCGCGCTCGGCCAGACCGTGCGCCGCCGTCAGTGGCCGCGGGTGGCAGGCCGGTTCTTGAGCAGGCCAGGGCTGGATTTCTGGTTCGTCGCGTTGTCCGGAGTGGATGGGCTTGGTTGTCCTGGGCGGCTGACGGCGTTGTCGCCGGGGCGGATGACGAGGTCCCATGTGGAGCGTGGGTGGACGGTCGGCTCGATTTGGGGCCATTGGCGGCGTAGGAAGCACATCCAGAGCGTCACGTAGCAGATGCCGAGGAATTCGCGGGTGTTGCGGCGACCGTAGTAGGCGACCAGTCTGTGTTGAGCGGCGCGCAGTCTGCGGCAGACGTCGGGCAGTGCCAGGCGCCCTTCGGTGGCCAGGGTGCGTGTGTTGTGCAGCCGGTCCTCGTCTATGTCCATGTAGTCGTCGAGCAGTTGGAGTGCCTCGCCGATTTCCAGGATCAGGTCTCGTTCGCGTTGGTGCAGACCGGCTCTCATCAGGGCGAAGACCGCCAGGGTGCCGTGGCCGCCCTTGCCTCGGGTCACCTCGGCGAGGGTGAGATCGGTGGTCTGGGGGTCGCGCTGGCAGCGGGCCTGGATCTGGTAGCGGTGCATGGTGCTGACCGCCGTGTAGATCGGGTCGTCGCGGTCGCGGCCGAGCCTGCGGTCGATCTCCTCGTACAGCCGGTGCAGCAGGCGTTCAGGGTCGGAGGCTGGGATGAACATGTTGCGGTCGAACAGGTCCATCAATCGCTGGGGCAGATCCTCGTCGTCGGTCTCGTCGAACAGGTCGTCGTACAAACGGGTGAACGAAAGGCCGAGCACTGCTATGTCACTGGCGAAAGGGACGCCTGTCATCCGGGCGTATCCGGCTATGACAAAGGATGTTTTCGTCGAGTAGGAAAGCAGTGATTGCGCCACTCGGGTACGTTCTTGCGGATTGTTGATTGTTTCATTGACAATCGGCTGGACTGTGTGCTCGAAGGCGTGGATGAAGCCGGTTGCTTTTCGGTTCGCCCCGGTCACGATCCGGGGCACCGCGCCGGCCAGCCGTATCGTTCGGAGTAACGAGCGCAGCTCAGCCCAAACACGATCGTCCAACGGGATTCTCCAATCCGGGGCCGAACAGTCGGTCGGCGACCGGCTTTTCAGCATAGACGCCTCACCCTGCGCTGTTTACAGTTAGCTGTGCCGTCCAGAGCAGTGGTGTTGCGCTATCTCGTCGCGTTGGCCGCCGTTGGCGCCGTCGTGTTGGTCTGGGTCCGCTATGGCGACGTGAAAGTCACCATCCTGGTGGGGATCCTGGGACTGCTGGTCTCGGCATTCCGGTTCCTGCCGTCCGCGCCGCGCAACTGGCTGGTCGAGCCGCGACCGAGCCAGCCGGACCAAGTGGACAAAGCCGCGGAGGCGCTCGCCCGGTCGGTGCGGGTGCAGTGGACACTCGAGCGGCAGCGCAGGCGCCTGGAAGACGCGCATTCGATGTCGATCCGCTGGACGGTCGAGGAGCGGTACTCCCGTGGGTCGGTGCGGGCCGGTGTGCCGGTCGCCGGTGACCTCGCGAGCGTGATCGACGATTTCGTGGCCAAGCCGCGCGGTCTGGTCGTGATCGGGGATCCCGGATCGGGCAAAACCGGCCTGTGCGTCCTGCTCACTCTGGAGCTGCTGGCCACCAGCCTTCCGCAGCGCCGGGTGCCGGTGCTGCTGCAAGTGTCCTCGTGGGACCCGCAGGAGCATTTCAGCGCCTGGATCGCCCGGCGGCTGGTCGAGGACTACCCGTGGTTGGCCGGGCAGTCCACCTATGGCGCGACCGCCTGTGCGGAACTTGTTTCCCAGCAACGGCTTCTGCCGATCCTGGATGGACTGGACGAGATGCCGGAGGCGCGGCGCTCGGCGGCGTTGGAGGCGCTGCAGCGGGATATCGACGGTCAGCCTTTCGTACTGACCTGTCGTACCAACGAGTTCGCCATGGCCCAGAGCGATCGCCTGCTGCGCAACGCGCTGGTCGTGCGTCTGCTTCCGCTGGAGAGTTCGGCTGCTGCCGAGTACCTGCTCGACGGGCTCCCCGAGGCCGGGCTGGAACGGTGGGACCCTGTGCTCACGCGGATCACCGATGAGCCCGACAGCCCGGTCGGTATCGCGTTGACCAAACCACTCAATCTCTTCCTGACCCAGACGGTCTATCAGCATTCCGCTGCCGATCCGGCGGAATTGCTCGACGAAAGCCGGTTTCCCACTCCGGACGATATCGAAAAACGCCTGCTTGACGCATTTTTCCAGATCGCTTTCGATATGCGGCCGCCTGCTGCCGGATCTCAGGCGCTGGCGCCCATGGCCCGCTGGGACGCGGCACGTTCCGAACGGACTCTGGTATTCCTCGCCCGTGCGCTCAGTGGGCGCAACACTCGTGATCTGGCCTGGTGGGAACTGTCCACATTGGTGCCGAAATGGTTCTTCTTCGCTTTGCGCGGACCGATCGGCGTAGTGGTGACCGGAGCGTTGTGCGCTGTTCTTTTCGGTCTGTTCGGCCAGGTCTGGTTCGGTCTTTTCTTCGGCATGGCCACCGGATTGGCGGTCGCGCTGGCGTTGCAGTTCACGCCCGCCGAACGACCAAGGCGGATCGCTGTCTGGAATACCGGCGGACGGCGTTACGCATTCCGTGCACTGATCGCCGATCTGGAATTCGTGGTGATCGGCGGACTGGGTGGCGGCGCGGTCGCGGGACTGCTGTACGGACCGCTTTACGGGACCTTCGCCGGGCTGGTGCTCGGCGTGGCCTTCGCGATGGTGCGCAGATTCGTCGAACCGACCGAGCCTCAGGAGTCGGTCAGCCCGAACGGTTTGCTGGTCAGCGATCGGGCGGCGGTCGTCTACGCCACTCTCACCGGATTGGTCACGGGCGTGCTCGTCGGCGGCACCCTCGGTGGCTTCGTCGGCGGACGTGCCATGGGTTTGGTGATCGACATTGGCGGCCCGTTCCAGGAGGGGCTGCTCGGCGCGGCGGTCGGCGGCGTGCTGTGTGCGGCGGTGCTCGGCATGATGATGCAGTCGAACAGCGCGTCGGGTCTGTTCGTCACGACTCGGCTCTGGTTCGCTGTGCGCCGTCACACGCCGTTGCGCCTGATGAGCTTCCTGCGCGACGCGCATCAGGCCGGCATCCTGCGGCAAGTAGGCGCGTACTACCAGTTCCGGCACGCGAGCCTGCAGGACCGCTTGGCGACGCGGGACGACACGCCTAGGTCTCTGCCGACACCGGCGTCAGATCCTGGGCTGGTTCCGCCACGATGAGGCTGGGCTGCCCGAGCACCCAGTAGGTCACCGGCCGTTCGGTCGCCGGCTGGACCAGGTACCGCCCGTCCGGGAACCACACTCGTGGGGTGATCTCGGCGCCGCGCCGGCCGACCATCGGGATCGAGGCCAGTTCACTGCGGACGCGTTCGACGCCCATCTTGGCGGCGTCCTCGGTCGGATAGCTGAACTCCACGGTCACCGGGACGTTCACTCCGTCGGCGACAGCCCGTGACCGGAGTTCGAACAGTTTGGCGACCTCCGACGGCTGCGCCAGGTCGTAGACCCGGCGTTTCGTGCGACGACCGTGTTCGGTGTCCTCCGGCTCATTGGTCATGAATCGCAGCACCTCGAACTGCCGGCCCTGCAGCACCTCGGACTGCGCCGCCAGCCAGGCGGGCTCGAAACTGGCCTGCCGCCGCCTCGACATCGCCAGAAGCACCGCGCTCACCAGCGCATACGCCACAACCGCAGCCACGAACGCAACGACATAGGGCCATGCTGATCCACCCAGGAACTCGCCGACCAGCACGCCTGCCGCAGCCCATATCGCAGCGAGCCGAATCCGTCGGCCCACCATCGCGTACCGGGGCGTCCCCATGCTGCTGGGCGCGTACGGAATCGGCAGGTCAGGACGCGAAAGCTGGGCGGGATACAAAGCATCCACACGCATCACCTCACGCTAGCCCCTGGGCGGACGGCTGGCCTCCAGGTTAGGGACCCGAACCGGAACGGGGAAGGTGACCCGCGCTGAACAGTTGACACACCCCGGCCTTGAGCGATTGCTCAAGACGGGGGTAGGGTGTGTTTGAGCGATTGCTCAAGTGGGTGGACGGGGGTTCGATGAAGATCTTGATGCCGGGCGGTACCGGGCATATCGGTCGGTTCCTGAGCCGCGCGTTGGCGGACGGTGGCCATGACGTCGTGGTGTTGAGCCGGCAGGGCGGTTTTGAGCTGTGGCCCGGTGTTCGCGTCGTTCGTTGGGACGGGCGCACGGTAGGGGACTGGGGCGCTGAGTTGGACGGGTGCGACGCGGTGATCAATCTGGCCGGTCGTAGCGTCAACTGCCGTTACACCGACGCGAATCTGCAGGAGATGATGGACTCGCGTGTGGACTCAGCCCGTGCCGTGGGCGAGGCGATCCGGCGCGCGAGTGCACCGCCACGCGTGTGGTTGCAGATGAGCACTGCCACGATCTACGCACACCGCATGGACGCCCCCAACGACGAGGCGACCGGCATCATCGGCGGCAACGAAACCGATGTACCCGGCTACTGGGCTGTCAGCGTGGACATTGCCAAGACGTGGGAACAAGCGCAGCAGGAGGCCGTCACTCCGCACACGCGCAAGGTCGCGCTCAGGACATCCATCGTGATGAGTCCTGACCACGGCGGCGCTTTCGACATGTTGCACCGTATGGTCCGGCTCGGTCTCGGTGGCCCGGTCGCCGGCGGCGCCCAGTTCGTCTCCTGGATCCACGACCAGGACATGGTTCGCGCGATCGAGTTCCTGCTGGACCATGAAGACCTGGCCGGCCCGGTCAACCTCGCCGCCCCGAACCCCCTGCCACACCGCGACTTCATGCGCGCGATCCGTGCCGCTCGTGGCATCCCTTTAGGTCTGCCGGCCACCAAGTGGATGGCAGAACTCGGTGCCTTCGTTCTGCGCTCCGACACCGAACTCCTGCTCAAGAGCCGACGGGTCACTCCCGGACGCCTGCTCGACGCCGGCTTCACCTTCCACTTCCCACACTGGCCGCCCGCAGCCGATGACCTGGTTCACCGCAGCAGATACCAGAGTGCGGCGGGAACCCTGAGCCGCAATTGATCACTCGTGCGCGGGTTTGACCCGGCAGGCGAAACACTTGTAGGCCTGCTGTCCTGAGAGGTTGTCGTAGAGGTGGTCGTCGATGAGGGTGTTGACGGCGTCGTAGCGGGGGTTGCCGAAGATGTCGCCGACCTGCTGAGCTGGGCCGAAGGTGTTGGGGACGTAGATGGTGTCGGGCCGGATGTGGGGTTCCAGGAGTGCGGTGGCGGTGACTGAGCCGCGTGGGGTTTCGATGACAACTGTGTCGTTGTTGGAGATTCGGTGGCGGGCGGCGGTGTCGGGGTGGATCTGCACGAGGCGGATTCCGTTGAGTTGTTCGCCGGTGAAAGTCCAGTGCGTGACGGTGGCGAAATGGGCGACGCTTGGGCGGCCGGTCATGCCCATCAGGGGATATCGGCGGTGAATGTCGTCGTTGCCGGGGACGCCTATGTGCACGGGATGGGTGAGGGCGTGCGGGTTGACCGGGTTGGCGACGAATCCGTCCTGGTAGGCGATGGTGGGGTGGGCTCCGGTGACCTCGGGATGGGTGAAGAAAACAGGGAGTGCCTGATGACCGCTGGGGGCGAGCGTCGCCTCAAGTTGCGGGGTGTAGATCTCGACTTTGCCGCTTGGGGTGAGGAACCGTTTGCCGCGGTTGGCGGGGTTGAGTGCCTCCGCTGCTTGGTACCAGGTGGGATGGTCGAGGTAGAGCGTGCTCACGCCGGGATGGCTGACAGTGGGGCAGGGCCATTGCAGCGGTTCGGTGCGGGCGCGTAGCCGTGCGACGGTCATGCCGCCCATGCCTGGAGTGTTGGCGACGAAGGTGTTCCACAGATTGTGGTGGTCGCGCCAGGCGGGTGGGAACGCGTCGGTCCAGTGACGGGCGGGGCGTTTGGTGTCGCGACGGGCGATGGCGTGGGCGAGGTCGATCCAGATCTGTGGATCTGTGCGGGATTGGCCCACGGGTGGCAACGCCGCGTCCTGCCAGCGGATGGCGCGGTCGTCGCGTCGCATGTAGACGCCTTCGAACTCCAGGCCGCTGACCACAGGCAGGATCACGTCGGCGTAGTACGCGGCCTCTTCCATGAACAGTCCTGTGTAGACATAAAATTCCAGTGCCGCGTAAGCCTTTTTCACCTTGTTCGTGTTCGCGGAGCTGATCAGCGGGTTGCCTTCGGTGATCACCGCGCGCAGCCGGTAGGGCTTGCCGGTGAGAATGGCGTCGGCGAAAGCATCCGGCCCGACCGGCAGTGCCATGTCCTGGGGCGGGGTGGGCACAGTTAACGGAGGCAGGTCCAGGCCGCCAGGCCACGTGTTGTGCATGAAGTTGCATCCGCCGCCGGGCACCCCGATATTGCCCGTGATGGCGGCGAGCATGGCGATGGCGCGGTAGGTGTCGAAGGCGCCGAGTTGGTGGGAGATACCGGCGTTGCAGAAGATCGCCGCCGGCCGGGTGGTGGCGTAGTCCGCGGCGATACGCCGGATGGTGCGGGCGGGCACGTCGGTAACGCTGGCAGCCCAGTCGGCTGTGTAGCCGCGCGCAATGATGTGGTCGCGTAACTCGTTGAATCCGAGAACCCATTGGTCGACAAACCGGCGGTCGTACCGGCCGGTCGTGATCACTTCGTGCAGAATGCCCAGCACGAGCGCGAAATCAGTGTGCGGTTTGGGCGCCACCCACTCGTCAGCGAGCACGGCGGTCGGGGTGCGCCGAGGGTCGACGACGATCAGCTTGGCGTGGCCGCGCAGCAGGTGGGCGAAGGTGACCGGGTGAGTTTCGGCCTGATTCGTCCCCAGCATGAGAATGTAACGAGCGGAAGCAAGATCTTGCTTGCCGGTGGCCTCGTCCACACCATAGCCATTGGTGAAGTTGCCCAGCCCGAACGTGGCGGCGAGCGCGTTCCCGCCAGCGTCGTTACACACCGGGCCGACATCGGTGTCGTTAGGGCTGCCCAGCAACGTGAACAGGCGGTGCACAAGCGATCCAGTGCCGCGCGGCAGCCGTCCGGTGGTGCGGTTGGCGATGGCCCGTGCTTCGCCCTGGTCCCGTAGCGCGAGGAACTTGTCCGCGATCAGCTCGAGTGCCTTGTCCCAGCTGACCGGCTCGAACCGCGAGTTCGGGTCCCCCTTCGCACCGGCCACCCGCCGCAGCGGAGTGGTCAGCCGCAAAGGGTTGTAGGCCAGTTGCGCCATCATCGGCCCCTTGACGCAGGGATTGCCGTCCTGGACCGGATCGTCAGGCTCGCCAAGGATGCTGATGACCCGCCCAGCCTTCATACCGATCGTCAACCGGCAAGCGCTGTTACAGAACTGGCACGCACCATGAACAATCTTGTCCGGCGCAAGCGCAGCCGACCCGTCAGTGAAGTCCTCGGCCGCCGGAGCGCCGAACCCACCCGTGCTGGCCTGCGCAGAGTAAGGAACCAGAGCCGGCAGAACAACCCCGCCCGCAAGCAGGGACCGCCGGGAAACACCGGCGGTCTCGCCGTCCTTTGTGGACATACGCACTGCTCCCGCAGGAGAAGAAAGCCAAATGCCTACGGGTAACGTAATCCGCGGCGGCACGGTTCACGACCGCCGAATGCCAGTGCTTGGCTCTCTCACTTGCAGAACGCGATCTCCGGGTACCGTGCCGACGGCGCGTCGAGCAGCGACGACGGCTTGCCGCGCAGGTGCTGGTCGAAGAACGCGTTGACGTAGGCCCGGGTGATCGCCTGGGTGCGTTCTGCGGTAGTGGTCGCGCCGATGTTGACACCGTACTGATCGGCGAATAGCCCTACGTCGGTGAACGACGGGTGCACCGTGCCCGCCACTTCGACCCAGCGCTTCCATTCGGTCATCTGTGCCCAGTCCCGCTCCCAATCTGTGCGTAACGACGCGTCCGGTGGTGCCTGAATGCCGCTGCCCTTGAGCATTGCCGCCGACTCCGCCGGTGTCACGTACTGTGCCTTCGGCCCATTCGCCGAGGCCACCGGATAGAAGACGGAGACCATCAACTCCCGATAGGGCACCGACGGCACCCAGGGATCGACTCGCGAGGTGTCCTTCGGATAGAGGGAGGTCGCCCCGACCGGCCGGTGACCGGTCGGGGCAGATAGGTAGGGCAGAGTGTCCGCCACCGCGGGTGTCGCGGAGAAAACAAGGGCCAGCGCAACGCCGGCCGTGAGCCCGCGCATGTTCTCTCTTTCCATAGGCGACTTCCGTGCGCGCGGGTTACGTCATTGTCCCGTCGCGCAGGGAAAGCCTGGCGCGTCGGCGCGAGTGGATCACTGGTGCGGGCAGGAGGGACGAAGGTAGGGACAGCCCTACCATGCCAGTTGTCAGGAGGCTGACTTGAGGCGTAGGCCGTCGCGCCATGTGGCGGCGAGGTCCTGGATCGGGAGGTCGAGCGCCTCGCTGAGACAGGCGATCGTGCCGAACGCGGGGGAGGGGAGCCGACCGGTCTCGATCTTGCGCAGTGTCTCCGGCGAGATGCCGGCCGCGTGTGCCACGTCGCCGAGGTCCCGGTCTGCTCGCGCTTCACGCAGCAGTCTGCCGAGACGCTTGCCGGCCTCGATCTGTTCGGGCGTGAGCGGATTGCGGACCACGGCACCAGGATACGGCTGGTATTTTAATACCGCAAGTGCTACGTTGGTATTATTATACCGACGAGGTGAGGGTGTCCATGATCGAGTTGAAGTCGCCCGCGGAGATCGAGCGGATGCACACCACTGGGCAGTTCGTCGCCCAGATCCTGGCCGAGCTCAGCGAACTCGCCGACGTGGGCGTCAACCTCCTCGACCTGGAGCACCACGTCCGCGGCCGGATCCGGCAACGCGGAGCACAGTCCTGCTACTGGGACTACGCCCCGTCCTTCGGTAACGGTCCGTTCCGTAACGTCATCTGCCTGTCGGTCAACGACGCGGTGCTGCACGGCATGCCCCACGACTACACGCTGCGCGACGGGGACGTCCTCAGTATGGATCTCGCGGTCGGGATCGACGGCTGGGTCGCCGACTCCGCCCGAACCATCATCGTGGGCACTCCGGCCAACGATGACCTGCGGCTCGTCCGCGCGACCGAGGAAGCGCTCAAAGCGGGCATCGAGGCCGCGAGACCAGGCAACCGGCTGGGCGACGTCTCAGCGGCGATCGGCGCGGTCGCCACCGGCTACGGCTACCCGATCAACACGGAGTTCGGCGGCCACGGGCTCGGCCGGACCATGCACGAGGACCCCCACGTCTCCAACAAGGGCCGCGCCGGCCGAGGCCTCAAGCTCCGGGCAGGCATGACCCTGGCCCTCGAACCCTGGTTCGCCCGCACCACCGACCAAATCGTCTTCGACCCCGACGGCTGGACAATCCGCTCAGCCGACGGCTCCCGTACCGCCCACTCCGAACACACCATCGCGATCACACAGGACGGCCCCCTGGTGCTCACAGCACGCCCTTGACCTGGCTGTACCGGCGGCCACCGGTTCAGAGGAAAACGCGAGCGATGTCGAGCCACTTCTGGGCGTCCTCGCCGACCGCTGTGAGGTCGGTCTCGGCCCGCGACCTGCGCTGGGTGACTCGGAGGCAGAAGTCGAGGGCGCTGCCCTGAACTCGTTGCAGGGCATCTTCCGGGCCCCATGCCCAGGTCTGGCCGTCGGGGCCAGTCAGTTCGACACGGAACGGCTCTGCCGGAGTAGGTAGCTGGGCGGCGTAGAACGACAGCTCCCGCCCTGCCACTCCCAACGCGGCCACATGCTGGAGCCGGCCTGTTGGGCGGCGCGGGACACCCAACGTGTCGAAAATGTCCTGCCCGTGAGCCCATGTTTCCATCAGTCGAAGCGGCAGCATCAGCCTTGCGGTCAACTGCGAGCCAAACCACGGAAACCCATGGTTCAGCGGAACGTCACGTAGCGCTGCCGCCACCTCGGAGCGACCGGTTCGCCATTGCTCCAGCAGTACCGATCGCGGTTTGGCGGCTCCCGCGGCGGCGTCCAGATCTGCGTGCCGGCTGCCTGCGGCTTCCGCCTGCTTCAGCACAACGTCGAACGCCTCCGGGGTGCGTAACGCGATAAGTACGTTCGCGTCGGCTGCAGCAAGATGGGCGATCTGGTGGGCGATCGTCCACCCGGCCGCTGGCGTAGGCATGGACCAGTCGCTTTGCGCTGATACCAGGGCGTCGAGCTCATCCCCCTCGGCCACCAGGTCGGGCAGCGCAAGATCGCGCTCCACCCCGGACAGGTCAAGGCCGTAGTCCAGCATCCGCTTCACCTTCACACATTGACGGGACTGTCCTGTTTGGACATGTAAAGTCGATCTCTTGTAGCCAGGCTACCAACGGCGGCACGCGCTGTCCTGGGAGCCGCATGATCCGAGGATTGACGACGTATCACTGACGAAGGTGCCTGTCGAACCAGTCCAGGTTCTGCTGCATGGCTGCTTGCCGGTGTCGTGGCTGGTGGAAGATGTGCGTTTCGGCGGGGAACAGCACCATTTCGGCGGGGATGCCACGGGTTCGAAGCCGCTTGACGACTGGGTAGAGCATCACGCCGACTGCCTCGGTGCTCTGCGCCAGCAGCGGCGCCTTGATGCGGTCGCCGACTCCGTCGCCTGGGCCGTCTGGCCCGCCGTCTCCGCCGTCGCCGGATGACCCTGTTTTGAACACCGTCGATACTGCCAGGGCGCGTTGCGTGATCTGGGCGCCACGGCTGTAGCCGGCGATTCCGGCGCGGTTGGGGTCGACCTCGCCTCGATTGACGGCGTCCCGTACTGCGGATTCCATTGTGGACACGGAATCCGATGGGTCGAGAGTGCCTTGTGCGCGGGGTTCGTTGACCAGCAGCACGACGTAGCCCTTGGCCGCGAAGACCTGGGACGGGTAGTCCCACTCGTGGCCTTGCCACAGGAATTTGTTCACCGCGTCGTAGCCGTGGGTGATCACAATCGCTGGGCAGCGGCGGTTGGTGCCGCAGCCCTCGGGCACGATCCGGTAGCCCGTCGCGGTCTGTCCCTTGGGGTTGGTCCATGTGGCGGCGACCGGAGCCTGGATGGCGCGGCTGCGAATGTCGTGGTTCGGGTCGTATCCGTCACGAATGGTGCCGTCGGCGCGCAGCACCACCAGTCTTGGGGGCGAGGAGTTCGTCTGACGCACGCATACCCCCTGCTCCAGGCCACGGTCGAACGTGCAGCCCGAGATGTCGACGTTCTCAGGCGAGACTCTGGCGAGCGTCTTGCCGATATAGATCGCCTCGTTCGCGCCGTCGGACAGGGCGGCCACCACACGGTCCGTTGACATCCAGGTGGCCGACAGCCGGGTCGCCCCCGCGGGGAGCGTCGCCACCACCTGCTGCCCACTTCCGTCGACAGCGATCCCGCTCAATTCCTGGCCCGAAGACTGCACGACCACCTGGCGACTGTCGGCGGTCCAGGACACGGCCATGCTCGGCGACCAGCGCTCGTCAAGCGTGCGAGAGGTACCGGAGCTGATGTCGAGCACAGTCAGTGAGTTGCCGGCGATGGCGAGCTTGCTGCCGTCCGGCGACCAGTACAACGTCGGCCCATAGGTGGCCCTGCCCATCTCCAGTTCGGTGAGAGTGCGCTGCTGCCCGGTTGGCGCGTCCCAGAGCCGGATTCCGACCCTTGGCGGGTAGTGGCTGCTGGTCAGGATGCCTTCCACGGTCATCGTGTCGTCGAAGGGCACCCCGTCCAGCGTGTGCTCCCCGGGTGGCAATGGCACCGCGAACACCAGTTGCCGCCCGGTCGGCGACTACGCGTGCCGCAGCACTTTCGCCTGGTGGGGTGGGATCACCGCGCCCCGCAACGCCCGCGCTCCGCCCACTGGGATTGCCGGTCCTGGTGCCGTGAACAGTCGCTGTGGCCTGCCGCCCGAACTCGGTACGGTCCACACTTCGTCGACACCGTCATGCGGGGCAATGTAGGTCAGCGAACGGCCGTCCGGACGCCAACGCAGGTCGGTGATCCGCTCGGCGGTACCACTGACCGAGGCCACCTCGCGCACCCTCTCCGGCGTGACCATGTCCAGCACCAGCACCTTGCTGGTGACCTTGTTCGTCGCGACCGATGGCTCGGTGACCACCACAGCCGCCTGCCTGCCGTCCGGCGAGACCTGGGTGTCCTCGATTTGCCGTACCTCAACGACATCCCGGATGTCCATCGGCCGGCGCGGCTGTGCCATCACAGAACCCGCTCCGGACACGGTGCACAACACCGCCATGCCAACGCCTATCGCGGCGAATCTCGTTCGTTGCCTCATGTCTTCCGGATGCTAGGGACGACTTGGTTCCGCACACATCGGACTGGCGTACCAGACTCCAGTCAACCCGGGATGATCGCGGAGTCAACCGGGGAAGGCCTAGTTTGGAGTCATGCGGAAACTCGACCGGTATCTGGACACGGCGCTCGCGGGTGCGGCCGTCGGTGTCCTGATCGCGCTGCATTCGCCGTGGCTGCGGCAACCGTGGGCGGTCGTCGCCATCGTGGTCGGCGGTCTGCTACTGGTGTGGCGGCGCCGGTTTCCGATCGCGCTGTGTGTTGTGACGGGCATAGCTCTTGCGCTGTCCATTGTGTCCCATGTGGACGCCAGCGGGCCGTTGTTCTTCTTCGCATGGATCGCGTTGTACGGCGTGCCGGCCTACGCCGTACAACGCCTGGTGCCTGTAGTCGGCGGCGGTGTCGTGCTCCTTACAGCGCTGCTGCTCGTCTACATGATGAGCGCGGCTGACAATCAGGCGCGCGACCCGATCCTCGTGCCGATTGTGCTTGCGATCGCCTATCTGGCCACCGCGTGGCTGCTGGGCAGTTATCACCGCACTCGGCGGGCCTACCAGACCGAACTGGAGGAGCGCGCCGCGCGGCTGGAACGGGAACGTGACGCGGTGGCCCGGCAGGCGGCCGCCGAAGAACGCACCCGGATCGCCAGGGAGCTGCACGACATGCTGGCGCACACGATGAGTGGGATGGTGGTGCTGGCCGGCGGAGCACGTCGCGCGGCGACGGACCAGCCGGAGCGTGCGGTCGAAGCGCTGGCCGAGATCGAGCGGGCCGGCCGGGACGGCATGACTGAGACCAGGGCATTGCTGGAATCCTTGCGCGGCAATGGTGAACCCGCCACGCCGCCTCAAGTTTCACTGCGCGAGCTGCCTGCGCTCGCCGACCGGATGCGCGCGTCCGGCCTGCCTGTGCACCTGTCGGTCGAGGGCGACCCGGCGCACCTGCCTGTTCCGGTCGACCTCGCAGGATACCGGATCGTTCAGGAGGCACTCACGAATACCTTGCGCCACGCGGGAACCGCGACCGCGTGTGTGTCCATTAAGTACTTCGAGGACGACGTACGGATAGAGATCACCGACGACGGGCGGGGGACGCCCGAGCCCGGCACCGGACACGGCCTTGCTGGAATGCGGGAGCGTGCCCGGCTGCTCGGCGGCGAACTGCGTGCCGGGCCACGGCTGGTCGGTGTGCGCTCGCCTGCCTTGCGCTACTCGTTGATGAGCTGTTCGCGGAGGATGTCGGCGTGCCCGCAGTGCTGAGCGAGTTCGCGCAGCATGTGGAGGTACACCCAGCGCAGCGGGAGCGGGCCGCGTCGGTTGCCGCGGACTATGTCGTCGACTCCCAGGGATGAGGTCGCGTGGCGTGACGCTTCGCACGCGTCGCGGTGTGCTTGCTGGACGGTGGCGATGGTGTCGTTGTCGTCGAGGACGAACGACTCGTCCGGTGTCTCGGGGATACCGATCTCGGTGCGCGACCGGCACGTGATGGCTTCGTCGAACCAGACCTTCTCGACAAAGGTCGCGTGCTTGACCAGGCCCAGCAGGGTGGTCAGGGACGGCACCAGCGATCGGCGCGCCTGCTGTTCGGTCAGCCCGTCCAGGCAGCTGTTGAGGGCACGGCGGTGCTCGTTGAGGAACGCCTCGAACTGGACACGCGCCTGCTGGTCGATGACGTCTTCGGCAGACGCCGATGAGAGGCCGGACATGTCCGGAGCATTTCAGACCGTCTGCCAAGAGCAGCAAGCGGCTGGTGTAACCGGGTTGGGCTGTACGGCGTGAAATCGGTTGTGCGCGTAGCGCTTGGTTGCCGTGAGGCGATGCGCAGGGAAGGGGCAGGAGGGCTGCCCCGGCTCTGATGCCTTGGGGAGGGCGGATGTTTCGGTTGCTGAGGTGGACGGCGGTTCTCGCGGTTCTCACCCTGGCTGTGTTCGGCGCGCCTGCGGCGATGGCGTCGACCGCGCCGTGGCACGTGGTTTACTCGCCGTCGGTGGGTGCGCGTGCCGAAGTGGGCGAACCAGTCCTGATCACCGGGTACTCGTACATCGGCGAGGGAACCCCGGCCGACAGCGTCGAGCTGACCTTCGACGGTGGCGTGACCTGGGCCGAGGCCGACATCTACTGGAACGGCTCGTGGCGCTACCTGTTCACGCCCACACAGCCCGGCGACATCGCCTTCAACATGCGGGGCTGGTACAAGGGCCAACTCGGTGACGTCAGCCCGCCGCGAACCTTGCATGTCGGCACGCCAGGCTCGCTCGCACCGGTCGTTTGCCCGTGTAACTTCCGTGAGTACGAGGCACCGCGCAACGAAATCGACCCTCTGCCAGTGGAGTTGGGTGTGCGGTTCGCGGTCGACCGGCCCAGCTGGCTGTACGGGGTCACGTTCCAGCGCGGGACATACCGCGGCCCGGTGACGATCCGGGTCTGGGGCCCAGGCGGCACGCTGCTGCACGAGCAAGACGAGCCGGCATCGACAACCGGCTACACGTCCGTGACGATCGCCCCTTCGGTACCGCTGCAGCCAGGCGCCGACTACGTCGTCTCGTACTACACGCCTGAAGGCGGCTACCAGGCGAGCGAGAACTACTACACCGGCACGCTGTTCCACGCGCCCTTCATCGTGCGCGCCGACGCAGGCGTCTATCACTACGGAGAAGGCGGCGGGTTCCCGACCGACACGTGGTACCAAAGCAACTACACGATCTACCCAGCCGTCATGGCATAGGGACGTGACCGTCAGCAGGACCACAATGGACACGCCTGGGACTCCCGGCACAGTGATGTGCCGGGAGCTGGGAGGTGGGCCTTCTCAGCGATCCAGGCGGCCGGACTTGACCGTGGCCAGCAGCCCGGTCACGTCGATGTCCAGTGTGGGGCCGTCTGCGTTCTTGCTGTCGCGGATCGCGGCCAGATCCTGTCTGATCTGCACGCAGTTGCCGCAGGCCCCGCTGAAGCTCGATGTGCGCCAGTTCATGATCACTCCCTCGTCAGGATTGACCGGATTACTTGCCCCCATGAACAGGCCGAAAAACTCGGCTCTCCGCAGAGTATCGCGCGGAGAGCCGGAAGTGGTGTTCTGTCACCGGTCCAGATGGCCGGATTTGACGGTTGCCACCAGCCGGGACAGGTCAGCGTGCAGCGTGGGGCCGTCTGCGTTCTTGCTGTCTCGCAGGGCGGCCAGGTCCTGCCTGACCTGCACGCACTCGCCGCTGTTTCCGCTGAAGCTTGATGTGCGCCAGTCCATGGTCACGCCTCCTTCAGAATCGACCGAAGCATATTCTGACTTTCCTGGCCCGGGAGGGCTATGTGATCAAGTCTTTCGACCATCCTGGTGTATGGCTCTGACTGGTCATCGTGCAGGTAGACGCCGCCCCAGTAGACCTCGACGTTCACCACGGGTGCGGTGCTGGGAAAGGTCATGTAGAGCCACGAGTGGCTGACCAGGCCGACCGGCAGGTGTTCGGACACGACCCGGACAGGAATCCCACGCTCACGCGCGCCCAGAAGGTGTTTGACCTGCTTGTTGTGAACCCCAGGGCCGCCGAACGGCGTGCGTAGTGCGGTTTCGCTGATGTAGGCCGTGTAATCCACTGTGCCCAGGATCTTCTGCCGCCTTCGTCTGGCCAGCCAGCGCAACTCTGCGACATCCTGCGGCACTTCCTGGGAGCGCATGAGCGCCAAGGCGTAGTCCTCGATCTGGAGCAAGCCGGGTACCAAGGTCACCGACCAGTCCGTCAGGCTGTTGGCGTCAGCCTCGTAACTGGCCAGAGTCCCCATCTCGGCGGGGACGCCTTGTAGCGGGCGGTCCCACCAGCCGGACGCGTTCTCCGCCCTGGCCTCCGCGATCACATGCTCCCGCTCGACGGCCGGAATCCGGTATGCGGTAAGGATTGTTGCCACGTCCTCGGTCGAGATGTGGCGCTGACCGTTCTCGATTCTGGACATTGTCGCCAGGCCCCACTCCAGCATCTTCGCGGCTGCTTCAAGGCTCAAATCCGTTCGTTGCCTGCGAATCGCGCGCAGCCGGGCGCCGATGATCCGATCCCGGGGCCTTGGGGGTTGTCGCTTGTTCGGCACGGTCCCACCTTCCCACCTGTGGAAGGTCAAGCACCTTCCCGGATTTGAGCCTACCGTCCTCTGTGCAGCCGAGCCGGGTCGCCATAGTGGACACTGTGGCGACCGAATTGATCAATAATACCAAGGGGTTCCATTGTGGATGAGGTCGCTGCTCAAGGCTGGTTGACTCTGTTGCGTTGTGGGGTGAGGTGGCGGGTGAGGGCGATGGCGGCGGTCAGGGCGACTAGTGTGCTGACCGCGGGCCAGCCGAATTTGTTGCAGAGCAGGGCACCGAGCCAGGAGCCTGTGCTGCTGCCTATGAAGGCGCATGTCATGTATGCGGTGTTGAGCCTGCTGTCTGGGCGGATCGCGTAGATGCGGGTGAGGTTGGCGGTCATTCCGGATTGCATGGTGATGTCGAGCAGCAGGATTCCGATGGTGATCGCGATCAGGCCGGTGGGGCCGCCGAGGACACCGGCCGCGAGCACGGGTGCTGAGGCGATGGTGCCGATGAGACAGATCAGGTTGACCGGGTCCGGACCGCCTCGGTCGACCAGCCGGCCGGCGAGTGGGGTGCAGATCATGGTCGCGGCGCTGATCAGGCCGAAAGCGCTGACAGCATTGGTGGTCAGGCCGTAGGTGGGGCCGGTGAGCAGTTGCGGGAGGCTGGTCCATACCGCGGAGAACCCGGCGAACACGCATGCCTGGTACAGGCACGAGCGGCGTAGCGCGGGCTCGTTTCGTAGCAGGGGCAACGGTTCGGCGAGTATTGCCGTATAGCGCTGTCGAGTACGCGGTGTGGTCATGGGAACAACGCGTGCGAGGGCAGCCGCGACGAGTAACGTGAGCACTGCGGCAGCCAGGTATGGCGCGCGCCAGCCGAGTCGCTCGCCAAGCCTCCCAGCCGCGACGCGGCCGAGCAGGATGCCGCCGATCGAGCCGCTCAACAGGGTTCCGCTGACCGCGCCAATGCGGTTTCCGGCGGTCAGGCCGGCGGCCATCGAGCCGATGATCGGTGCCGCTACGGTTGTCAGGCCGACGAGTGCGCTCGCGATGACGAGCGTGGGCAACGAGGGCGCGATGGCGGCCGCGAGCAGACTCACTGTGGCCACGGTGAGCAAACTGACCAGCAGACGGCGGTGAGGCAGCCGGTCGCCGAGCGGTACCAGCAGGAAGATCCCACCCGCGTACCCGAACTGCGTTGCGGTCACCGCGAATGCCGCAGTGTCGAGAGGGACACGCAGATCGGCGGCGATGAGTGGCGTGAGCGGCTGAGGGAAGTAGATGTTGCTCACCGCCACGCCGCAGGCCAGCGCGAGCAACAGGACCGTGCTCCGGCCGAGCTGTGTTTCAGACACAGTCGAGTACCACGCGGTCGACGATCACCTCGACTGTCGCCGCGCAGTCCGCTTCGACCAGGTCGACCACACCGACCGTGAACCCGTCGCCCGCCAGCCGCCGTGCGATCGCCGCGCCGATACCCCGTGCCGCACCGGTCACGATCGCTGTCCGCTGTTGTTTCGTCATGGTCAGCAGTGCATCGCGACCTGCTCGACGGGAAAATGAATGTAGCATTATGCTTAATGATCAGATTCCGGCTCGACGTCGAGGACCTCGCCAGCACCCGGTTCGCGATCTCGCCTCTTTCCGAGACGGTGTTCAGCCTCTGGGCGCTGTGCGATCCCGGCCGGTACGCGTTGCACCTGCCCTGGCTGCGATCCGTCCGGCCCGGACTGGGCACACTGGACATGCAGCTGCTCATGTCCCTGGTCGGGCCGACTTTTGCCGTGCCCGATTTCCTCACTCCGCGACCAGCCGTGTTCGCCCCGGACATCGACGACGAGCTGGCGATCGTGCGTGCCACGCCCCTGGACGTAGTACGCCGCGACCTCGTCGCCACCTACGCCCCGGATGGCCTGCCGGACCGGCTCAGCGGGCCTCTCGCCGAATTGGTGACCGATCTGTGCGACCTGCTGTACCGCTACTGGAAAGCGGCCATCGCCCCGGTATGGCGGCAGATCCGGCTGCTGCTGGAGGCTGACATGACCTACCGCGCCCGCCGGCTTGCCACCGGCGGCGCGCGCCTGCTTTTCGCCGATCTTCACCCGAACGTGCGCTGGCACGACGGCACCCTGCACATCGACAAGATGATCGGCAAGCACTCCGTGTCGGTGTCCGGACGCGGCCTGCTGCTGCTCCCGTCCCTGTTCGCCTACAAACCCGTCCCGCCCATGGGCGCCGACGAACCACCCTGGTTCGCGTACCCGTGCCGGGGCGCCGCGACCTTGTGGGCGACGCCCCCGGCTGCCGACCCCAACGCACTCACCGCTCTGATCGGCGCCGCGCGGACCGGACTACTCGTCCTGCTCGAAGAACCCCTGGCCACCAGCGAAATCGCCCGCCGCCTCAACGTCACCCCCAGTGCCGTGTCCCAGCACCTGCAGGTCCTGCACGCCACCGGCCTGGTCACCCGCACTCGCGTCGGCCGCAACGTCCTCTACCGGCGCGGTTCCCTCGGCGACCAGCTGCTCAAGGGCCCGTGAGTACGGCGTTGCCTCCCGGCGGTCATGTGCGGGATGCACGTGATGATGGCACAGTGGTGGCAGCACAGTGGTGACTATTGCCGTCGAGCAGGGGAGTGGCGATGCCCGAACCGATTGACGTGTCATCGATCGCTGATGTCCAGGCCGCTGCCGAATCGGATCGCGTCCCGGACAAGGCCGACGCGCGAGCGGAGGCCCGGAAACAGGGAACTGTGGTGCGGCTCGATCGCGCCATGGGTTACGGCTATATCCGGCCCGATGACGGTGGCGTCGATGTCTACTTCGCCATTTCCGACTCCACCGGCGAACTGACCATCGGCCAGCGCGTGGAATTCGACTACAAGCCCGGCACCGGGAACAGTGATTTCGGTGCGGACGCTCCAGGATTCCTCGGGCGGATCTGGTAACACCGGCCATATGCTGACCGCATGGGGTCAGAGCATCCGGCGGTGGCGAGTTTGTTGGGTCTTGTTGTCGGCGACGCGTTCGGGTCGCGCATTCTGCTGCCGGGGGATCACCCGGCAGTGGTGGGCCGTGAGCTGCCCGCGTCGCCGTGGCCATGGAGTGACGACACCGAGATGGCGTGCTCGGTTTATCTGATTCTGAGCCGCCATGGCGAAATCGACCAGGACGCTCTGGCGGCGTCTTTTGCCGAGCATTTCGACGTCGACCGTGGGTACGGTTCGGGCGCCGAACGGATGCTGCTGCGATACCGGAACGGCGAATCGTGGCGGGATGTGTCGCCGTCGGTGTTCGGTATGGGCTCGTGGGGAAACGGCGGCGCCATGCGAGTGGCGCCGCTGGGGGCCTGGTTCGGTGCTGACCTCGACACCGTGGTGACTCAGGCGTCGAAATCCGCCATGGTCACCCATGCCCACCCTGAAGGTGTGGCCGGAGCGGTCGCGGTGGCTGTCGCCGCCGCGCTCGCCGCGACGCAGCCGTCCTTGGACCCGGTCGAGCTGCTGAACGCCGTTGCAGCGCGTGTTCCTGCTGGTGAGGTTCAACGGCGGATCCAGGTCGCGGCGAGCCTTCCCGGAAGCGGTCCGGTCCGGGAGGTCGCGGCCACACTGGGCAACGGTCGTGAGGTCAGTGCGGTCGACACCGTGCCCTTGGCGGTATGGATCGCCGCTCACCACCTCGATGCCTACGAGGACGCGCTCTGGACCGTCGCCCAGGTTGCGGAAGACGTCGACACGGTGTGCGCCATCACCGGCGGAATCATCGCCGCGCGGGCCGGTAGCGCGGTGATTCCAGCGGAGTGGCGCGCGGCATGCGAACCCCTGCCACCGTGGTTAGGCGTCGGGGAATGAGCCGTCGCCAAAGAACACACGGGCGGCGGCTGCCCGCCCGAGTGGCGTGCGCAGGAGCTTGAACGCCGCCTCGGCCACGGCAGGCGCTCGTACGTGGGAAAGAGCATTGCGCAGCACGAGCCGGACACGGAACCGGGCGCGTAGCGTCGTGCCGTCGTAATGCCGTAAGACGGACGTATTGCCTGTGCGCAGGTAGTCACCGGTGACGGCGGCGGCAAGTTCCGACATACGCATGCACGGGTCGAGCCCACCTGCGGTCAGCGGTGACACCGCGCCGGCCGCGTCGCCGACGAGCAGGCCGTCGGGACAGACGATCCGACGCAGAACGCCGCCGACTGGGATCGGGCCGCCGCGACGATGGATCGGCCCGGTTGGTGTCGGCATGTTCGGAAACCCGCCGAGGAACGACCGCAGGAGCCGGGGGAGCGGCGCGGCGAGCCGGTCGGGCAGTCCGGCCAGGCCGACGTGCGCCTGCTGTCCGTCATCGACGAGCCAGGCGAGGTAGCCGGGTGCGAGCCGCGGGTCGAGCACGCAGTGAAACGTCGGCGCGCTTGTGCTGACCGGGAACACCTTCTCGGCACCGATGATCAGATGCCGGTTGACGTCGAGCCCGAGCCGGCGCGCGACCGTCGACCGGGCGCCGTCGGCACCGATGGTGAAGCGAGCCTTGACATCCTTCAACGGATAAGAGACACCGAGACGCACCCGCGCGCCGGCCAGCCTGGTTTCCGACAGCGCCTGAGAGTAGATGCCGGCCATGTCGCCGACGCGGAACTCGTCACGTGAGCTGACCAACTCGACCGGCGCACGCAGCGAAGGCGGGTACAACAGGACGCGCCGCACCGCCGGCCCGAGGTAGCGGTCGGGCAGCGCGAAATCCTCAAACGTCCGCCGCACGAAGATGCCTGTGGTCCGGATGCCGATGTCCAAGCTGCTACGGCGCTCGCAGACGAGAACGTCAAAGCCTTGCGACGCAAGCAGACGCGCCGTTTGCAGACCGGCGAGCCCCGCGCCGACAACAAGAACATCCACGGTTTCCATGGTCCGGTGACCGTATCGCCGCCGATACGGTCACACTGTTGTCGCTACAACACCTCCATGGAACCTTCACAGGCTCTCCACTTCGACGTCGTAGTGATCCAGCCAGGCGTCGAGCCGGACCGGGGTCTCGTTGTAGAGGCCCCTTTCCAGCATGGACGACGCTTTTCGACCGGCGCGTCAAGGTGTTGCTGGATCGCGTTCAGGTCGAGCAGCGGCAACGCCGGTGGGCCCGGCTCCGCGACGACCTTGCCCAGCTCCTGCTTGATCGCCCGGTCGTAGCCGGGGGCCTGAGTGGACGGATAAGGTGCCTTCCTCCGTTCCACAATAGACTGCGGAAGCAGGTCCCTGGTCGCGCCGCGCAGCAGGCTCTTCTCCCGCCCGTCAAAGGTCTTCATCGGCCATGGCGCGTTGAAGACGTACTCGACCAGCCGGTGGTCGCATTCCATGGAGACGCTGCGGAACATGATGGGGATTCCCGGTCTGGCGGGCTTTACACCGGATCTGTGCTCACCAGGTCACAGGTAGTTCGTAGACTCCGTAGACGAATCCGTCGTGTTTGAAGGAGATCCGGTCCAGATCGGTCGCGAGCCGCAGGCTGGGGATGCGGCGCAGCAGAGCGGGGTAGGCGACCTGCAGTTCCATCCGGGCGAGCGGCTGGCCCACGCATGCGTGCACCCCGTGCCCGAAGGCCACCTGCTGGCGGGCGTCGCGGCGGATGTCCAAGCGGTCCGGGTCGGCGAAGACCGTGCTGTCGCGGTTGGCGGTCTCGTTGACCACGATGATGCCGTCGCCTTCCCGGATGGTCTGGCCGCCGAGTTCGATATCGGCCAGCGCGACCCGCAGCAACCCGCCGTGCGTGATGGTCAGGTAGCGCAACAGTTCCTCGACCGCGCTCGCGGCCAGCGCCGGGTGGTCGGTGTCGCGCAGTAAGGCGAGCTGGTCGGGATGCTCCAGCAGGGCCAGCGTGCCGAGCGCGATCATGTTCGCGGTGGTCTCGTGCCCGGCGAAGAGCATGAGCACACCCATCGAAACCGCTTCCTGCCTGGGCAGATCACCGGCCTCGACCCGTTCGGCCAGCGCGGAAAGCAGGTCGTCACCGGGCTTGCCGATCCGCTCGCCGATCAGGTCGTCCAGGTAGTCGCCCAGCTTGGTCTGGGCTTCGATGCGCTGCAGGGTGCTCGAAGCGCGGTTGATGATCGTCCTGCTGTTGTCCTGGAAGAACTCGTGATCGCTGTAGGGCACGCCGAGCAGTTCGCAGATCACCAGTGACGGCACGGGAAGCGCGAAGGCCTCGACGAGGTCCACCGGCTTGGGGCCGGCGAGCATCTTGTCCAGGAACTCGTCGACGATCCGTTGCACGGCCGTACGCATCGCCTCCACCCGTCTGACCGCGAACGCGCCGGTGACCATCCGCCGCAGCCTGGCGTGCTCGGGGTCGTCCTTGAGGATGAAGCTGAGGCCCGGGATCGAGGTGTCCTTCAGCATCTGCATCAGCTGCTGGGTCTCCGCCTCGGTCATGGTCTCGGCCGAGCCCTGCGTCGTCCTGGGCATACCGGGCCGGGAGTGATCCACGCTGACCCGCTGATCGGCCAGCAGGGCCCGGTGTTCGGCATGACCGGTCACCAGCCAGGGCGTACTGCCGTCCCACAGCCGCACCCGCGTCACCGGCCCCTCTTGCTGCCGTGCCTGCATGGCCGGCGCAGGATCGAACGGGCAGCTCGCCGCTCTGGCGATGTCGTACTCCGGCATCCCTACGGTGCTGGTCACTGGTCTGACTTCCTCTCATCGCGTGGCGCCATCGTGTCACTGATCAGGTCCGTGGTGCCAAGAGTGCGAGCTTGGGAAAGATTCGAAAACATTTCGGAGCGCTCATCGCTTGACTTCACAAGTAGGCGGTCCTACCGTCGAAAACGATTTCGGTTCGGGCACGGCTGGTGAGGCGAGGACGGGTCGCCTCACCAGTTTAGTCCACAAAGGAATGTCAGACTGCTCGTGAGAGAAGGCGACGATGCGACGCCCCGCGAGACACTCTCGTTCATCCATATTCCTCAGTGCGCTGCTCATTCTGGCTGCCTCGACGGTGGTCCAGCCGGCGGCCACCGGCGCCGTCGCGGCATACGACCCGGTGCCGGCCATGCCGCACAACGCCTGCAACAACACAAGCCTGCCGCGTAGCTACGGCACGAACTTCCCGACACCACGCGATCCGTACGCGTTCGGCTGGTACAACCAGTCCGCGATCGGCTGGCAGGGCAACTGGTACCCAGCCTTCTCGTATCTGTCGGGTTCGTACTTCGCCCGCGGCGTGCCGACCACGTATGCCCAGGGCGGCACGACCTACTGCGGCGCGATGTACTCGTTCGGCGCCTTCACCTACGGCCTGTCGGCGGGTCAATCGCCGTCCGCGCAATCGATCCAGTGGACGATGGACTCCGGCTACCTTCCGGCGCTGCGAACCTCGTTCACCCGCAACAATGTCGCCATCTCGATCACCAACTTCGCCAACCGCGCGGTAATCGGCGGCAACGCTTATGTACTCGCCTACACCCGCGTCTCGGTGACGAACAACGGAACCGGTTCCGTCACCGTGCCACCGGCCGGATCGGGGCCGAACCTGGTGCGGCTCACTCCGGCCGGGGATGCTGTGGCACCTGGGCAGACCCGTAACCATGACTTCGTCGCGGCCATCGACCGGTTCGGCACGAACGCGGCCTACCCGTCGACGGCCACGTTGACGTCCTCGGCGCCCAACTACGACACGGCGTATGGCCAGATGGCGGCGTTCTGGAACGGGCGGATCAACGCCACCGCGCAGCCGTCACTGCCCAACGTGACACTGCCGAACACCGGCCTGGCCAACCCGGGAACCGCGCTGCGCAACGCCTATCGTGCGGGCACCGCGTATCACCTGATGGTGCAGGTCGGTAAGGCGCCGTTCTCCGGCCCCAACAACTATGCCTGGCTGCTCAACCATGACGTGCCCGGCGAACTGGTGGCCAGGTTCACCACCGGCGACTTCAGCGACGCGCAGAACCTGCTGCTCACCGGCCGGGCCTCGGAACGTCCGGGCTTCCCCTCGGTCGGCGCGAACTGGTACTGGGACGGTGTGTGGAAGACGCCGTGGGCATGGGCGGTCTACCTGATGAAGACCGATGACACCGCGTTCGTCAACGAGTTCTTCAACGACAACCAGACCCAGTTCGGGCCCAGCCTGCGCACGATGATGCGGACCCATTTGGTGTCCCAGCTGGACACCGACGGGACGCTGAAATCCAATTTCGACAACGACTCCACCGGAAAGTGGATCCTGTCGAACTACTCCGCGCTCATCGGCCTCGCCTCGTACAAGTACATCGCGACACGGATCGGGCAGACAGCCGAAGCGCAATGGGCGCAGCAGGCGTACACCAGCCTGCACAACTCGTTGAACACGGTGATCGCCCGCAACCAGCAGGCCAACGGTTTCAACTTCCTGCCATGCGAGGTGCAGCGCGCGAACACCGCCAACCGCTGCAACACCTTCAACGACGCCAACTGGGCGCAGGCCGGCTGGTCCGGCCAGAACCAGTGGGACACGATGCTGATGGGCGGCAACCCGCTGTCCGGCGTCGTCGGCGACCCCGCGCAGCTCGATCGTATGTACGCCTGGGGTTTCGGCCGGCTTTCCGGTCGCGTCCCGTACCCGTCGATGGGTGCTTTCCCGGGCTACAGCACGGGTTACAACACCGCCTACTCCGAAGGCGGCCTGTACGCCAACCAGTATCGTGACTTGCCCATCACCAGTTATGCCTGGCAGGTCCAGAACACCACCGGCGGGCCCAACGCCTGGTGGGAGGCCAACGGCAGCGGCCCCAGCTCCGGCAACATCTGGGCCGGCAACCACGCCGGACCGCAGTTCGGCGCGATCCCTTACGCCTGGCCGATCGCCCACCAGCAGCTGGCCCTGATCCGGGCGATCGCGGCCGAGGGCCTGTCGGCTTCCGGTAGCGGGCCGTACACCTACACCAAACCGCTGTACCTGGGCCGGGGCATTCCGAACACGTGGATCGCCCCTGGGCAGACGGTCGCGGTCAGCAATGTGACCTCGTCCTACAACGCCGGTTCCGGTGCACGTTCCACCTACGGCGTGTCCTTCAGCACCAGCAGGCCCGGCACCGGCCGGGTGATCACCGTCGATCTGACCGGCACCCTGCCCAACGGTCCGATCTACGTTCAGCTGCCGGTGTTCGCCGGCTCGACCGTGACTGCCGTGTCGGGCGGTACCTACAACTCCGCGAACAGGACGGTGACGGTCACGTCAGGCGCCCGTCAGATCACGATCACACTCAACAACTAGAACCAGAACTGCCGAGGCCACATCGGACAGTGCTTTGTGGCCTCGGCAGCCGCGCGGGGACGCTCTTGCGCAGCAGCGGATCCCGGGGGTTTATCGCCCGGGATCCGCGCCTGTCATTGATCGATCAGCAGGACACCGCACCGTCGAAACGGGCCGGGAAGCCACGGGTGGAGTCCAGGCGGCCGCCCGGGCCCAGCGTGTAGCAGGCAGTGTCCGGCGCGAACGCCCAGAGGATCTTCGCGTGGATGGTGTAGGAGCATCGGTTGATGACCCACGCGTGCCGCCCTGAGTGGTCGTAGGACGCGCAGCCCGGCAGGGCGGCTAACACCCCGGCGGACGACGACACGACGGTGCCGGTCGAAGTGTCCTGCGCTTTGGACACCGGAGCGGCGTTGGCCGCCCCGCCGGCCGCCAGCATGCCGCCGACCGCGAGCGCCGTGGCACCCAGTCCCAAGGCGATTTTCCGCATGACCATTGTTGCCTCCTTTGTTGCACCGATGCGGGGCATGGAAGCGGGTAAATCGCACGGACTCGACGAAAAGTTCCCCCAAGACACGCGATCCTGCCCCCAGTCGCGGTAACGGCGCACCCCCAATGTGCGTCGCCTGCTTCCGCGGCACCCCTGTCAAACCGTGAGCCGGTTTGGCTGTCAGTAAGCATGCATCCCTCGCGGCCCGGAGTCAGCACGGCGCCTGTCGCCTTGACGCAAGGGAGCCAGACGACGCCGCGGACCAGACTGATTGGCATGCCACGACACGAATCTGCTGGAAGGCCGGGGTTGTGCTCGGTAGCCTGAATACCTGAGCGCATTCACCGGAAGCCGTGCTTCAGGGGGACGCGGTCAAGGGTGGGGGTAGAAGATGACTGAGCAGCCTGCGACTTTCGGCACGGAACTGCGGCGGCGCCGGATGGCGGCCGGGCTGTCGCTTGCCGTGTTCGCCAGGCAGGTCCATTACAGCAAGGGTTATCTCGGCAAGATCGAGACCGGGGACAAGTCGCCGGGCGCCGACCTCGCGCGGCGCTGCGACGCGGTCCTTGGGGCGGGCGGCCAGTTGGTCGCCCTGTTCGTCCGGGACCAGTCCAGAGAGCAAGCCCAATCGCCGATGGCCGAGGCCAAGCAGGACGGCGAGGTATGGGTGATGAGCATGGAACCGGACGGCACCAGCCGGCTGATCCCGATGCGTCGCCGGGATGCGTTCGCTGTGGGTGCGTCCTCGTTGCTGGGCGTGAGTCTGGGCACGCAGAGCATGTCGGCCGCGGCACCGCAGGACGGGACGATCGCGGCATTCCGGTCGCTGTTCGAACAGACCCGGCAGTTAGGCCAGATCGCGGGCCCTGGCGTGGTTCTGCCCACTGTCATCGCCCAGACCCACACGCTGCGCGGCATGGCAGGCACGGCTTCCCCTGCCGCCCGTGGAGAACTGCTGAGACTGGCCGCTCGCTACGCGGAGTACGCCGGGTGGATGACCCAGGAGGCCGGTGACGACCGCGGATCGCTGTGGTGGACGCGTGCGGCGGTCGATCTGGCCACCGCGGCCGGCGATACCCAACTGGCCACGTTCGCCCTGATCCGGCAGGCGTTGATCACGTTGTACCGGGACGATGCCGCAGGCACCATCGATCTGGCGCAGCAGGCCCAGGCCGATCCGCGAACGCCGCCGCGTATCCGTGGACTGGCGGCGTTACGAGAAGCTCAAGGGCACGCCCTGGCCTGTGATCCCGACCAGTGTCAGCGGGCGCTCGACCGCGCCGAGGAGTTGCTGGCCAGAGCCAGAGAAGACGCCGATGACACCGCTGACGGCTTGAAACTCGGCTCGGCGTCGGTGAGCGGTCCGGGTTTGCACGCGATGGTGGCCGGTTGGTGCCTGCATGACCTTGGCCGCTGTGAACAGGCGGGCGAATTGCTTGACCAGCAACTGGCTCTCGTCCCGGAGACCGCTCGCCGGGTGCGGGCCCGATTCGGAGCCCGCCGGGCCCTGGCCTATGCCACAGCGGGCGAAGTCGACCACGCCTGCGCCCTGGCGCACCAGACGCTCAGCAGCGCGGAAGCCGTGGACTCGGCCACCATCCGCGTGGACTTGCGCCGGTTGGCCCGCGCACTTGTTCGCTGGCATACGCATCAGCCGGTGCGCGAGCTGTATCCGAGACTCAACGAGACACTGCGCACATCGATCACCTGACCTGGACCGCTTGCCACTCCGGGACATTGCTGCCAGCCTCGACACTGTGAGCGACGACCCATCACGTCACGGTGCTCAGGGGAGATCGCGTGGGTGGTGTATTCATCAACTACCGCACCGGAGACGGCGAGTTCGCCGCGACGCTGATCACGAGGGTGCTCGTGGCGCAGTTCGGTCTCCAGCACGTCTTCCTGGCCAGCAGGTCGATCCGCCCCGGTGAGGATTTCGCGCAGAAGATCCTGGAACGGCTGCGGCAGTCCGACGTCCTGCTGGCCGTGATCGGAGCGCGCTGGCTCAGCACCGACCAGCAACAGCGCCGTAGGGTCGACGCACCCGACGACTGGGTGCACAAGGAGATCGCGGAGGCGTTCCGGCACGGCCTGCGGGTCATCCCGGTGTTCCTCGATCATGCTGTCGGGCTGTCCGAGCGTGATCTCCCGGCCGACCTCGCTCCGTTGGCGCGCTGCCAGTTCCTGCGGCTGAGCCACCGCAACGACACCCGTGACCTCGCCCGTCTGGTCGACGAGTTGGGCGACCTCGTGCCAGGGCTCGTGCTCAACCGGGTCTTCACCACCGTTTCCTCGCCGGACGCGAACCTTGAACCCAGCGCGTGGTTGCGTACCGAGTACCAAATGGTCCCGTTCGGCGGACGGAAGACTGAACTCGCTGACCTGAAGGCCTGGATCGGCTCGCCGAAGGCAGTGTCCGCACATCTGGTCACCGGGCCGACCGGGCAAGGCAAGACCCGTCTTGCCCAGCAGCTGTGCCAGGACCTGACGGCAGAGGGCTGGGTCGCAGGCGCGATCCACGACAACGCCGCCATCGCCGACCTGACCAACCTCGGCAGGATCGACAGCCCGCTACTGGTGGTCGTCGACAACGCCGAAGTCCGTTTCGAGCAGATCTATGCCCTGGCCGCCGCGTTGACTCAGCGCTCGCCCACGTCCTCGCCCGCACGGCTGCTGTTGCTCAGCCGGGACACGGGAGAATGGTTGCGCCGGCTGCGCGTCGATACCGATGATCGCGTCAGCACACTGTTCCGTGCGTTGGACGAGCACCCGCTTGCCCCGTTGGCGGGGACCCAAGCCGAGCGGCGCAAGGAGTTCCTACGCGTGGCGGCCGCGTACACCGGTCATCTCCGGGTACCGGCCGTTGACCACGCGCCTCCGTCCGATTTGGACCACCCGCGGTACGCGTCCGTCCGCACCATCCACGCCGCCGCGCTGCTTACAGTGCTCATCGAGCACACTGGGAACGGATCCGTGCCATCCCCGGATCCCGAACTCCACCGCGCGGCTCGGCCTGAGTCCCCGTACCGCGGGTTGCAGCCGTTCCAGGAAAAGGACGCCCGGTTCTTCCACGGCCGTGACCCGCAGATCCGCCAGCTCAGCGCCCTGATGGAGCAACACCGCATGGTGCTGGTCACGGGGGCGTCGGGCAGTGGGAAGTCGTCGCTCGTGCGGGCAGGCGTATTTCCCTTGCTACGACAGCAAAATATCGCGTTGGCGACGTTGCGGCCGACCGTCGGCGCCGAACCACGGGAACTCCTCGCGCGTGCGATGACACCAGTCCTGGGACACGAACCGAGCCGGGACATCACGGTGCTGGCCGACGAGATCATTGACAAGGTGGGGCATCTGGTCCTGTTCGTCGACCAGTTCGAAGAACTCGTCGACGCAGACTCGGACGCGGCAAGGCAACTGCTCGAAGTCGTGGCAGCGTTGCTGCGGGCAGCGCCTGCACGGCCTGCCACGACACCGGCACTGCGAGCTGTGTTCACCGGACGTTTCGCCGACCTCGGCGAAGTGCTCCCCGCCGATCTTGACCCGGAGTTGCACACCATGCCGCTGCCCAGGATGGGACCGGCCGAACTCCGGGCGGCGATCATAGGCCCTGAGGACATTCCGCTGGTGTCCTTCGAACCGGGCCTGGTCGACCGGATCATCGCCGACGCCATGGACTCTCCCGGTCAGCTGCCGCTTGTGGAGTTCGCGTTGACGCGGCTGTGGGAGCCCCGGCAAGGCGGCGGCATGCTCACCCACCGCATGTACGACGACCAGGGTGGCGTAGCCGGGCCGCTGGCGTCCTACGCGCAAGAGATCTACGAGCGGCAACTGTTGCCGGATGAGCAGAAGCTCGCCGAGCGGCTGCTGGTCCAACTGGCCCGGCCAGGCGACGACGGGACCTTCGCGGTCACCCCGGCCCGGCTCGACCAGCTCGATCCCGCCTCGGGCGCGCTGGCTAGAATGCTCGCCAAGCACCATCTGGTGGTACTCCGGGACGATCCCGGACAGCCGGAGGTCGTCCTGGCACACGAAGCCCTGGTCCAGCGATGGCCGCGACTGCGGGAATGGCTGCTGGCCGCCAGGGATTTCCGGTCATGGCAGGAACAACTCCGGATCGCGCTCGGCCAGTGGCAACGGTCCAATCGGGACAACAGCACGCTGTTGCGTGGCATACCCCTTGCCACAGCACAGGATTGGCTCGCTGAACACCCGTCCGGGCTCACCGGCGACGAGCGCGGCTACATCACCGCCAGCCGCGCCCATGAGCGCCGGGGAGTACGCCGTTGGCGCACGATCACCGCGCTGATCGGCGTGCTCGCGGTGGTGGCGACCACGTCCGCTGCCCTGGCCATCAACCGTAACGAAGAGCTCTCCGATCAGTTGCGGCGTGTGGCGGCGGCTTCACTGGGGCAGGAGTCCATGCGGCGCAGCGATACGAGCCCGTTGACCGCCCTGCAGCTCGCCCAGGCAGCCTGGCATCACGACCAGTCGAGGCCAGAGGCATACGCGGCACTGTTGCGGCAGTACCTCAAGTACACCGGAGTCGAGGAGATCCGCTCGGGACTCTGGTCCGGGACCGTGAACTCGGTCGCCACCACCGATGACGGCCAGGTGACAGCCGTGGCCGAGGATGACGGCAAGATCACCGTCTGGACCGGCTTGTTCGGCGCCACACCGCAACGCTGGTTCGTAGCCGCCATTCCCACCCAGCGCGGACTACTGCTGAGCCCGGACGGCCGTTGGCTGGTGGTCGTCGGCGAACGGGGGAGTGTCACGCTCTGGGACATCAGCCAGCGCGGCACTCCGCTCCCGCTTCGGTCTGCGGATCAGCCGAATCTGGGTGAGATCGTCGAGGCTCGCAGTGCGCGTTTCTCGGCGGACGGACGGTCTCTGGTCGTGACACTGCAGCGGCGCAAGCGAACCGAAACCGTTCCTACGAACATGGTCGAGGCCTGGGACGTCACGAGCCGCCAGCAGTCGGCCACGACCTTCACCCCGGCACCGGGGTTGACGGATCTCGTTGTACGACAGGTCGAACCGGACACCAACGCGGCGTGGTTCATCGAGTACCAGCCTGACGGAACGCGCCGCAACATCCACCGCGACCTGGCCACAGGTGCCGAACTGCAGGAGACTCCAGCCGACAGTCCCGGCCGCACTGACTTCAGCGGCCGGTACACGATCGTCGGCCGAAGTTCTACAAAGGACTCCTTTCAGCAGCTCGACCTGCTCGATCTGCGCACCGGCCGGTCCTACGCGGTCCAGGCTCCGCCTCTCGCGCAGCAGCAAGCCAACGACTTCGGCGGGCACAGCACAGGAAATCTCATGGTGATCGCCGGCGAGTCCGGCGCGCCCACGGTCTTTGCGCTGAGCAACGGTGCCCTGCTCCGGCTACGGGCGCCAACCGCGATCGACGCCACCGCGAAGCCGAACCTGTCCAGGCAACCCGCTGCCACGGCCCTGAGCCCTGACGGCCGGAGCCTGGCGACACTCACCGAAGAATCGTCAGATGGCCACTTCGGACTGTCGGTAATGGATACCACGACCCGGCGGACGATCGCCGGACCTCCGGCAACGGCAGGCAGTCTGAACCTTGGCGGCCGTCCCCGGATCAGCTTCATGCCCGACGGCAGGCAGATCCTGGCAGTGGGCGACTCCGGAATGCTGACGGTTTTCCTGACTTCCGATCTCAGTGTGGTGCGCACGATGTCGGTGGCCACCGACCCGCTCCCGATCAATCCTCCGCCGGCCACCTGGCTCATCCCGATCACCGACGAGGAGTTCGCGGTTCTCCGCAACAGCGACGTGACGGTGTGGCGGATCAGCACCGGTGAGCTGGTGACTACGCAGAACCTGCATGTCACTGACGAGGTGCAGGTCGCCGGAGACCAGGTCGCGGCGATGCCGTGGCCCGCCCGGCCCAGGCACGTGGTGACCACGTCCACGACCGGCGTTCAACTGTGGGCGCTGAGCGAAAGCGCGCCCGTCAAGACCTTCGTGTCCCAGGCGGGCCATCTGGCACCGGCGATCCTGACGGAATCCGCCGGACCACGGATCGCGGTGCACTACAAGGACGTCGGGCAACTGCAGATCTGGAACCCGGAGCAGGACGAGACACGGCCGCCGGCCATTCCCGTGCCCGGCGACCAGACGCCGTTGGCGTTAGTCCCTGGCAACCGGCTGCTTACCGCGTCCGGCGATGGTGACCTGCACATCTGGGATCTCGACGTCGGCGACCGCATCGCGGAGTTCCGCGCACCGAACTCGCCGGTGGGCTGGTCACGGCACAACGACACCCTCACAGCGGAGACCAGCCAGGGCCCGCTGACCATCGACATGGACCCGCGACGCTGGATCGAGCAGCTGTGCCGGATCAACAACCGCGACTACACGCCGCAGGAAAGCGAACTCCTGCCGTCCGGTGCCGACCACATTGCCCCGTGCTCGTCATGAACAGTCGAAGTTGCGGCACCCCTCTGGGTCGCCCGACGAAGTGTTCCCGCCACCGTTTTCAACTCTGTCCCGGTTCTCCACGTTGATGCCGTATCGCGCGTTGTTCGTGGTGTGGTTCCCGGACAGCTTGATCACGCTGCCTTCGCCGACGTCGAGGATGGCGAGGCCGTCCATGCCCGCCTCTGGGTCCTTGGCGAGGCCGTTGGCCGTGAACTCGTTATCGGAAATCTCGAGCGGTCCGATTGGTCCTCCTCCGATGGCGCTGACCTTCAGGCCGTTCCACTGATGTTCGAGGAACCTGTTCCCGGACACCAGGCCCTGTCCGGAGAATATGAGGACACCGTTGAGCGTTGATCCCTTGAAATCGTTGCCGGACACGACGAAGGAATTCCACAAGCCGAGTGTGTCCCCGCTGGAGATCGTGTTTCCGGTGATGTAGGCCTGCCTGGAACTGACGTCGGCAAGCAACGAGACCTTGCTTTTGGTCACCGTGGTCGTCCCGCAGTACGGGCCAAGATAGGCGATGCTCACGTTGCTCCAGTCGACAGTCACCGACGCGTTGGATTCCTCCATGACCCCGCCGTAGCATCCCACGTTGAACAGGCTGATCGTGCTGCGCGCGATCGTGCACACGCTGTCGAGTGCGCATGCAGCCACACCGCGCGCCGAGTTGCCGGAGATGGTCGATCCGGTGATGCTGACCGATGACTCGTTGGTGAATCGGAACGGGTGGAAGGCGTTGATGGTGACACTGCGCAGCTGCGCGTTCCGTACCCGGTCGCCCGTCATTCCTGGATTGCTGTCTTCCGTCATCGGTGATGCCGAGATCGCGAAATTGCTTATGGTCACATCGGTCACGTTGGTCATGTCAATGCCGGTCTGGAATCGGCTGATCGCGCCATTGCGAACGGTGACATTCTTGATGGTCTTGTCCGCCGCGATCACGATGCCTTTCTGCCCGGTGGCGGAGCCCGATGTGGAGATGCTGTGGCCGCCGAGGTCCAGGACGACATCGTCGGCCGCGATTGTCAGCGCCACCCCGCCCCCGCAAACGAGATCCTGTGTGAGGACCGCGGCGGTCGTGATGACGTCGCCGCAGCGCACCTCACGCATCTCTTGTGTGACAGTGAATTGCTTGGACTCACGGACCACAACGGCACCGACGGCGACCTCAAGGGTCGCGGTATAGGTGCCCGATCTTGTGAAGGTGTGCTGGAACGTCGGCGAGCTGGAAGTCGTCTCGGTGCCCCGGTCACTGGTCACGGTCCAAGACGTGCGCTGCGGACGTGGTCCGGCCAGCTCGGCGCTGAATCGCACCTGCTCGCCGACTCGCGGAGCGCCAGGCTCGACATTGATCCGGACAATGCGTGGTGGCGCGCCTGGGGCGTCGACGGTGACCTGCGCGGCGGCTTGAACGATCTTGCCCTGGCGCAGTTGCGCTGTGACGTTGACGGTGTGCGTTCCTATGCGGGTATATCTGTGCCGGACCTTGGTACCAGCGGCTCCCGAGCCATCGCCGAAAGTCCATTGGGCGCTGGTGATGTCCTTGGCGATGGCCGTGAACCGGAACTCGTCGCCGACGACTCCACGTGCACGCGGACTGATCCCGATGGACAGGTTCGCGGCGGTCACTTGCCCGGTGGGCGGTGTAGCGCTCTGGGTGGGCTGCTGAGTCTGGGTTGCCTGCCCTGCCTGGTATTTCGTGATCGGCCGGACCCGGCCGTCGAGTCCGATCACTCCGGCCTGGTCACCGCGTGGGTCGTTGTAGAAGACCACCCCGTCCCGGGTCAGCAGCTCGAATCGCACCGGGTGGTCGAAAAGCCGCTGCTCGGCCACCACCCGCGGCCCGGCGAGATCGACGATCCAGATCCGTCCGGTCGCGTAGTCCGGTACCACCGCGTGGTTGTCCGCCTCGACCGCCTGGCCCAGGTCGGCCGGGACCGGGCTCAGAGTGACCGGAGCCGCGCACGATGCGGTATCGAACGTGCAACTCAGCAACTGGCCACGGGAACCGACCGAGATCAGCAGCCGGCGCTCACCCGGAGAACCGCTCACCGCCACGGTGTCATCGGGCTTCAGGTCCACCGGCACCGACTGCTGGACAGCTCCGGTGTCCGGGTCCAGCAGTTCCATCGCGCCACGCCCGGCGTCCAGCAAGGCGTGCGCGCCGTCGGTGAAGGCAAGCCTGCTCTTGCCGGGCGTGTGCGCCTGCGGCCGTGAATGGCTTGTCCCGTCAGAGAACCAGATCAAGTCACCGGTGCGCTGATCAAGACTCCAGAGCCGGCCGTCGGGATCCATCATCGCGCTGTCACCGGCCGGCAACGATGCCGGATCCCCTTGGGGCTCCAGCGTTTCCGGGTCGGCTTTGGCGAGCAGCCCGCGTGCTGTGTCCAGCGAGTAGAGCGCGTGGGGTGTCGGGAACACGGCGAGCTGTCCGGCTGCTCCCTTTACTGGCGACATCGGGCGAGAGGTTGCCAGGGTGGCGCCATCGACCCGCACGACCGATCCCTGCGCACGGTTGAGGGCGTACCCCGTCGCCCCTTGCTGAACGACGTGCAGGTCGGTTCTCGGCTGGTCGACCTGGACCTGGGCCGCCACCTCGGCCGAGGCGCCGTCCAGCAGGGTCAGCTGCCCGACTTCGTCTGAGGCGACCCAAATCGCGCCGGCGTGCAACCGCACCTGCGGTGCGAGGTCGCTTTGCTGATCCCAGCCGACCGCGATCCCGGCCGCCACCGTGCCTGCCGCCGCGATCCCCGCCGTAAGGCGCCGCCAGAGTCCGAAATGTTGAGCCATGTCAACAACTCCCCAGTTGTCCCGGCCAACTCATGAAAGCGTCGATGGACCATCGCCGTCATGCGGACCGCCCATCGTATTGGCAGTTCGCCTGGTAAGTCACGCATTGTCGGCGTTCCTGTCCGCCGCGAAAGTTGCCCTCCCACCGGTTTAGTTCGGTGTGGACAGTACTTAGGCCGTTGGTGGCACTGTGTTGACGTGGCCTCTGCCAGGGCTAACACTGGGCGGACGTGAACCCTGGGGAGGTGGACACGATGCCGCGAAGCAATGCCGTCGTGGGCGAAATCGCCGAGCTGGCCCAGTCAAGGGGAGCGGGCCGGCTGCTCACCGTCCAGTTCAGCGGCGGTCAGTCCGGGCGGCTGGATCTGTCCGACAGCCGGGCCCAGGCCTGGCTCTCCGCGCTGGACGAGCTCAGTTCGGCGGGCCTGCCCGCGTATGTCGAGATCGATCCCGAGACCTCGATCATCACCGAGGTGCTCGTGCCGATCGTCGACGCCGTGGCGGAGCTGCGTGACGGTGACGGCGAGCTTGAAGTGGATCTCGTTGTATCCCACGCGAAGCACCGGCTGCCGCGCGACAGCCCGGACTACGACGAACTGCGAAGACTGCTTGCGGAGTCGAAGGAATCCGGCCAGGCGGTGCTTGTCACGGACGCGCTCGACGGCCACACGATCATCGATGTCCGGCCGCACCCAAAAGTCAGCCTTCTTGAGCGCGCCGAGGCCAAGGCCGAGCCGCTCTCCACACCGGTCACGCTCGCCCAGGCACAGCAGATGTTCAACCTCGTCAACGGCCGGACAGCCTGCTCGGTGAACCCGGTCGCGCCGGGAATCCCGTTCACCTACCCGGACGACGGCTGCTGGGGCCGGGCGCACGAGATGGCGCGGCTGATGATCGAGCAGGGCATCACCCCGGACAAGGTGTGGATCTACGGCAATCTGCGCGTGAACAGCGCCAACAAGCCGGACTGCCTTGTCGGCTGGGGCTGGCACGTCGCGCCGACACTGCAGGTGGGCACGAGTACGTACGTCATCGACCCGGCGCTGTTCACCAGCCCTGTCCCGCGTGCCACCTGGTTCGGCGTGCAGGGTGACCCGTCGGCCACGTTGGTGCCAACTGGCTGGGAGGTCTTCCACAACGGCTTGGGCACCTACGATCCCACCTTCAGCCAGACGAACTCCGTCCTCGCGACCTACCGCGCCAAGCTGCAGGTGCGCTCGGCGTCCGCGGACGGCCCGCCGCCCTATCCGCGATGCCAGACGAATCCGCCGCGCGTGCAGTGGATCGGCACCATCGCGGGCAACACCACCGCTCGCTGGTTCACCTACGGCTGGCCATCGTCCTGGCACGTGGTGTGGACGATGATGCCCACCTCGATCTGCTCCGGCGCGCCGCAGCTGTCCTGGTCGGTCGCGGTCGAACGGGCCAACGCGACCCAGAGCACCTATTGGATCACCGTGAAGAACCAGTCCGCCCACACGGTCCGTTTCGAGGGCCGGTACGACGTGCTGAGCACCTGAGGGGAGTCGTCCATGGCAACCGGAGTGCAGTTCACCGGGACGCTGGCGGCCAACGCCACCGGCCGCTGGTTCACCTACGGCTGGTCGGCCGCGTCGCACGTGATCTGGTACATGATGCCGACCTCGCCGAGATCCGGCGCGCCCCAGCTGGACTGGGACGTGGCGGTCGAACGCGCCACGTCGACGCAGTGCACGTACTGGCTGACGGTGACCAACCTGACCAACGTCCCGGTGACCTTCGAAGGCCGTTTCGCGATCTTGTCCTGAAGGGGATGGACACCGTGCGCATTGTGATCGAGCTCGAAGACGACGAATCCGACACCGTTGTCGTACAGGTAACCCGTAAGCGCGCCCAGGCCACCGCCCAGGCCGAGGTGATCGCTTCGCCGGCCGAGGATGCCGGGCCGGCGCAATCGTTGAGTGCCGCGGAAAGCGACGCGGTGGAGGTCAACGACGCCGGTGCCGCGCCGGACACCGAAAGCCCGTAGTCGTAGCCGGTCCAATATGGACCGAGATGGCCAATTGGCTGGTGGGCGTTGTTGCGATCGGTGTGAGCGGCCGACATACTTTCGCGTTGGGAAGGTTCCAGGGGGTCGGAAATTCACTTTCGGCAGGCTGTCACATCGCGGTGGCGGCCTTGTCGTGATGCCCCCTTGTGCCTTGAAAACCACAGCGCGGGAGGCATTTTGCGGTTCTTGCGAAGGCTCACCGTCGTCCTGGCCACGGGCGCGTCCGCAGTCGCCCTGGCGACGCCGGCCATGGCGGAGGATTCCTCCGTCGCGGCAGCGACGATCGCGGCACAGAATGACAGTTCAGCCAAGGCGTCCTCGAACAGCGCCGCGAGCGCGGAGGAGTACTGGACGCCGGCCCGGATGGCCGAGGCGATCAAAGCCGGGCCGTCCGACATGCCAGTGCAGAGCGATTCCTCAACCACACCAAGACCGGGCCCCAGCGCCAAAGTAGACGGTGCGGTCCCGACGGTTCCCAGCGCTCAGGCCGACATCCACAGCATGTCCGGCCGGGTGTTCTACGTCAACGACCGTGGCGAGAACCGTTCGTGCTCGGGCAGCACGGTCAACAGCAACGGCAAGCGGCTGGTGTTCACCGCGGGCCACTGCGTGCACGGCGGCGGCAGCGGGCGCGGCTGGTTCGACGTGAACCGCTGGGTGTTCGTGCCCGCGTACCACGCCGGCTCGCCCTACGGCACCTGGAATGCCTACCAGCAGTGGTCGAAGGTCGGCTGGACCAGCAACGGCAACCGCGCCTACGACGTCGCCGCTGTCGTGATGCAGCCGAGAAACGGCGTCAAGATCGTGGACGCGGTCGGCGGCCAGGGCATCCAATGGGGCTACGGCTACGGCCGGTTCGAATACATGTTCGGCTACCCGGCCGACCCGCCCTTCAACGGCAGCGGTCTCTACTTCTGCAACGGCACCACCCGCGACGAGAGCGGCTTCCCGACCCTGGACTGCAACATGACCGGTGGTGCGAGCGGCGGCCCATGGCTGGCCGACTACGGCGCCACATTCTGGGCGTATGTCAACGGCGTGAACAGCTGGATGTTCTGGGACCCGGACCCCACCCACGTCTACAAGTGGCAGAGCCCGTACTTCAGCTACGACACTGCGGGCAGCCTGTTCGACACGGTGAAGGACATGTAAACGCGTGCAACGCGTGAGTGCGGCCGGTCCGTCCCAGTCATATGGGGCGGACCGGCCACATTTCCAGGAGGATGTTCCCGTGCGACAACGACTGATGGTGGCAGCGGTGATCGCCGTGGCCGCCCTGGCAGTCGTAGGGCTCGCTATCTGGCTATGGCCCTCGACAGCGGACCCCGGCTCACCATGCGACAACGGCCCGGGCAACAGCGGCCAGGCCGCTGGCCCGACCGCGACCACAAGCGGCGAGGCCTACTGGACCGACGAACGAATGAGCAGCGCCCGCGGCGCTGACCCGAGACCCCCTGGCTGCTAAGGACTTCTGCAGCGGTCAGTTCCGTAGTCGCATCGGCGGCACCATCGGCACTGTGATCCAGCTGATCGGTGTCGCGGCCGCCCTGGTCGCCGGTGTGATAGCTACCCGGCGCTCCTATCGGTGAGTCGCAGTCGTGCTGCGGGCTCCCCGATGCGCATGGCATCCTTCACTGCGGAGGTCCCAGCGATCACGAGGAGCGTTCTGTCATGACGGCCCGTATGCAGGCGGTTGTCGCCCACAGCTTCGGCGGCCCCGACGTCCTGGAGCTGACGGAGATCGACAGGCCTGAGGCGGGTCCCGGGTCGGTGCTGGTGCGAGTGAAGGCCGCCGGGGTCAATCCGGTCGACTGGCACGTCGTCGCCGGGCACATGAACGCGTTCCTGAAGGTCGGCCTCCCGCTCGTGCCAGGCTTCGACGTCGCGGGCGTGGTGGAGGCCGTGGGCCAGGACGTCACCGAGTTCTCAACCGGCGACGAAGTCTTCGGTTACGTCCGGACAGATGAGGTGCAGTACGGCACTTACGCGGAGTTCGTCGTCGCGCCTGTGCACACACTCGCGCGTCGGCCCACGTCGTTGGATTGGCAACAATCTGCCGGTCTGCCTTTGGTGGGACTCACCGCGTTGCAGGCACTGGTCAAGGCGGGCACCGGGGCAGGGGAGACGGTCCTGGTTCACGCGGCGGCCGGTGGTGTGGGCTCTGCGGCTGTGCAGATCGCGGTGGCTCGGGGTGCCCGGGTGATCGGCACGGCCAGCGAGCGCAACCACGAGTTCTTGCGCTCTTTGGGGGCCGAGCCTGTTACGTATGGCGACGGTTTGGCCGAGCGCGTGCGGGCGTTGGCTCCGGAAGGGATCGATGTCGCTGTGGACTGTGTGGGTGGCGACGCCGTTGCTGTCTCCCAGGAGTTGTTGAAGGACCACACCCGGGTGGTTTCCATTGTGGACATGGTGGCCGCCAAGCGCGGCGGCCACCACATATTCACCCAGCCGGTCAGCTCGGACCTCGACGAACTGGCCGCGCTCGCCGACGCCGGCAAGCTCTCCATCCACGTCGACCAGGCCCTGCCGCTGGCCAAGGCCGCCGAGGCATTCGTGCGCAGCCAGGCCGGGCGAGTCCGCGGCAAGATCGTGCTCGACGTCGCCTGACCGCAACCTCAGCTTTGCCCCCAATGCCACATTGGGGGCATCAGATGTCCCCAATGTGGCATTGGGGACAAAACAATTCGGCGGTGGCGGGGTCAGGTCAGTTCGTAGAACCGGAACTTGTCGTTCTCGATCGGGTGGATCGTCACGTTCGTGAAGCCTGCCTCGAGGGCGTACTTCCGTAGTGTGGCTGGGCGCATGACGGTTCCGGTCTCGGCTGAGGTCGGGTCGCCCATGGCGCCTGGCAGGCAGACGGTCAGGCTCCAGCCGTACTCCTGCTGTTCGCGCACGGGGCCGGGCGTGGTGAGCTCCTCTTCTGTCCACAGGTCGATGACCAGAACAGATCCGTTGTCTGCCAGCAACTTCCGGGCCGCGGTCAGCGCGGCGACCGGGTGTGTCATGTCGTGCAACGCCTCGATGATGGTGACGAGGTCGTACTTCTCGGCACCGGCCAGGTCGGCGGCGTCCATCGCGGAGAACTTCACACGATCGGCTACACCTGAGGCTTCGGCGTTCTGCTGTGCGGCGGAAATGGCCATCTCGTCCAGATCCAGGCCGTCCACGGTCAGTTCCGGGTACGCCAGCGCCATCGCGATGCTCGACCAGCCCAGACCGCAGGCGATGTCGGAGACCCTGGCCGGGCCCGCCGAGAGTCGCTTGTGGACCTCGGGGATCGCGGGAAGCCATTTCTTGCCAAGGAGATTGAGGAACAGCGCCCGGTTCGACTCGGCCCTGCCCTCGGGCTCCCACGGGATCGGCGGCGGCGCGTCACCGGTCCGGTACGCCTCCACGAGGTCGGCCATCCGGCGGCCGACACGGACCAGGTTGATGCTGTGCTGCGTGTCGAACAGCACGCTTTCGCGGTCGGCGAGCACAGGAATGTGCGACGGCGGCAGGGTGAACCGCTGTTCTTCGTCCATCTCCAGCAAGCCTGCGGTGGCGTGGTGCTCAAGCCATTCGCGTGTGTAGCGTTCCGCCGTTCCGGTGGCTGTGGCCAGTTCGGCGGACGTCATCGGGCCGTCGGCGAGCGCCCGGTAGTAACCGAGGCGCTCGCCCAAGTACACGGCGTACATCTCAAGTGCACTCGTGACGTTCTGGAACAACCGCTGAGACAAGGCGTCCGTGTCCATGGCGGCCAGAATGCCAGAAACTACCGGAGGCTGTCGGTCAGTTTGATGGTGATGAACTCGTTGTTGTCGGCCTTGCCCGGCGTACGGCCCGACGACGACGGAAAGTTGTTGTCGTTGAGCACACCCAGCGTCCGGTCGTCGAGGATCACGACATCCTCGATGGTGATGAACGGGAACGTGAACGTCTCGCCGAAACCGCCGACGCGGCGCGGGTTGGCGATGTTCATCAGATCCGCGACAAGAGTCTTGTCGAGATTGCCGTCGTGGTCACGGTCCCGCTTGTCGGCGAGGTAGATCTTCTTGACCTTGGCGGTCGCGCCCTGGCCGCTGTCCCGCTCGATCACCAGCAGCCGGTTGCGGTCCACCGCGACGGCGTCACCGATGGCATGGTCCGGCGAGTCGAGCTGGTAGATCCAGCGCTTGCCGGTGTACCGGTTGTCATCGAGGGAGAACTCGTTGAGCCGCAGGCTCCCCGGCTGGTCCCCGGCGACAGTGCCTTCCAGCAGCGCGTTGAGCGTCCGGCCGTCGGGGGAGAGGGTAAGGCCTTCGAAGCCCTTGCTGCTGGGCAGGTTCGGTGTACCGGCGGGGTTCTCCGGGGCGAACACGCCTGGCAGCGCCACCGGCGGGGCCAGCAGCCGGCCCGCCCGGTCGAAGTGCAGCAGGTACGGGCCGAATTCATCACCCAGCCAGTAGGTCCCGTCGGCACCCCGGGTGATCGACTCCGGGTCGAGATCCGCGCCCGTCAGCACCCGGTCCGGCCTGGTCAGCGCGAACGGGATGTGCTTGGCCGGGTCAGTCAGCGTGATGCCGCCCAGAACGTCGATCGTGCCGCGGGCGAAGTCGGGGCCAAGCCGGTTGATCCGCAGCGCGAAGTCCGCACTGTTGGCCTTGGTGCCGTAGCCATTGTCGCTGAGCACGTCGAACGTGCCGTCAGAGTTGCGGACCAGCCCACTGAACCCCTGGATGGGCTGGTCGGCGAACGGCGGCGTGATGCCGTTGATGGGCGCGGTGCCCAACGCGGCACCGGACGGCTCACTGGCCGGCAGATACGTTTCGGCAGGCAGAGCCGCGAACTGAGTCAGCGTCGCCCGGCCGAAGCCGCCCCGCTTCTCACCGGGGGCGGCCGAGCTTGGCGCGGCCGCCAGCGCGAACGCAAGCACGGACAAGCCGATGGCCAAGGGTTTTCTCATCACGTTCCGATCTGTGTGGTGCGGGTCGCGTGGAACCTAAGACCACCAGATGAACGCAGAATGGACAAGATCAGTAGTCGCGCTGCGGAATGATCGCCCAGAGCACGATGTACAACAGGAACTGCGGCCCAGGCAGCAGACAGGACAGCACAAAGGCGATCCGCATCGTCTTGGGCTTCCAGCCGACCTTCTCGGCAAGGCCGGCACACACGCCGCCGATCACCTTGTTACTTCGGGACCTCGTCAGAGTCGCAGTTGTCATATACCCAAAGTAGCCGCGTCCTACGCAGGCAAACATCGGTGACACCCCGGACCCCACCCCTGAATCCGACCCCCAGTCCGCCGGGCGAAGTCACGTTCAGTATTCGAAAGACGCGGCACTAGGCGAGCAGGGCCTCCATGATTTTCTTGGGCAGGGCTGGGTTGGCGGCGGCTGCTTCGGCGACGAGGAGGTCGGGGTCGTCGAGGAGTTGGGTGATGATGTGGGGCGGGAGGTTGGGATGGCGGGCGGCGTGCCTGCGGGCGATGCTCTTGGTCAGGCAGAGCATGAGGGTTTCGGCGTTTGTGTTGGGGTGGCACGCCACGTCGATGTGGGCGGTCGCGTCGGGTTTCGCCGATTGGGCGATGTGGTGCAGGAGTTCGGGGGAGCAGTCGGGGTTTCGGGCAGCGTGCCCGGGGTGCCGGAGGGTGGCTTGGGGTGGTTCGGGGATCGGCGCGTGCGGCGACTGGGACTGTGTTGCCGGCTGGTTGTCGGTCATGGCGAGGAATTCGACCAGGTCGCCGGTGTGGACGACGTCCGCGGCGAGGTCGGGCTCGTCCCGCAGTTCGCCGCTGGCCGCGGTGACGAGCCGGTCGAGCAATGGTCTGGGCAGGCTGGGGTTCGCGGCGAGACCGCAGAGTTGGGCTAGATATCTGTCTTCATCGAGCAACAGGCCGCCTCCGCTCGGTGGCTGCCGGCCGTGGCCGGGTCCGCCCATGCGGAACGTTCCAGAATGGGGGCTAGACCTTGGCGGTCGCAACGGCCAGTCGGAGTAACTCGTCGACTGTCCACTGGTCATAGGCGTGTTCGCCGCGTTTCTGGGCGAGGATCTCGCCGTCCGGGGCGATCAGGAAATCGGCGGGCAGGCCGAGCCGGCCGTTGCGGGCACGCCCGGACGGCAACGGTTCGCCGCTGGCTATCGTGCGGCCGATCGCCCGGATGATGGCCGGCCAGGCGCGGGGGTTCAGCAGGGCGCGCGGCCCGGTTTCGACGCCGAATTCCTGGTAGAGGTGCTTGTCGGGGTCGGCGACCACGGCGAACGGCAGCCCGGCTGTGTGTTCCTGGAGTTCGGCGGCGGTGGAGTGGAAGACCACCACCTCGCGGATGCCCGCGTCGACGATCTCCCGGTGCCGCCGGACGATCGACTGCAGGTGCAGGTTGCACACCGGGCAGCCGGCGAACCGGCGGAACTGCAGGTGCACCAGGCGGGTCCGGTCCGGGACGGCCACGGTGCCGCTGGTGACCGAGGTGAATTCGCGGTACTTCATGGGCGTGCTCCTTCGTAGGCGTACGTCGTACTCTTACAATCGTAGGCGTATCTTGTACGCTGTCAACTCGTGCCGAGACCTCGTTCGCTGACAACCGACCAGCTCGCCGACGCCGCCTTGGCGGTCATCGACCGTGACGGGCTGGCGGGCCTGACCATGCGCGCGGTCGCCAAAGAACTGGGTGTCAGCACCATGGGCCTCTACCGGTACGTGAACGACCGCGAAGAGCTCGAGCACCTCGTAGTCGAACGAGTGCTCGCGGCCGTGGACACAACCAGGCCGGAAACCGACCCGATCGTGACGATGGTGCAGCGAATGCGTGCCGCGATCCGCGCGCATCCCGAGGTGATGCCGCTGACCGCGACGTACCGGCACAACTCGCCGAGCGTGCTGCGCTGGTCGGAGACCGTGCTGGAGATCCTGGCCGGCGCGGGCATCGACGGCCGGAGCCGGGTCGTGGCGATGCGTGCCCTGCTCGGTTACGTCATCGGCGCGATCCAACTGGACCAGCGCGGCCCGTTGACCGGCGCCGGCACGATCGCCATCGCAGCGCAGGACGAGTTCCCCCGCATGGCCGAGACCGCGCGGTACGCCCGGGAGATCGGGCCGGACGAGGAGTTCGCGGGCGGGCTCGCCGTCCTGCTGCGGGGTCTTGGCCTGTCTGACTCATGACGCAGAGTCTGAATCGGCGCACCCGGGGCACGTCCAGGCCTACTTGTGTTGGGGGGCCGGCGTTGGCCCCCTTGCCGATAGGCTGATCAAGTGGATGACCTGGCCGGAGTGCTGCACAACGTCGCGCTCGCGGCCCGCGCCGAGACCCGGTCGCGGATCGCCAACAGCGTGGAGACCCGGCGGTTTCTCGAACTGGGGCTGGGCCTGCTGCAGGAGGACCTGCTCCAGCACGCCGGGCCGGTGCTCGACGGCAGCGACAAGTCCCGGCTGTTCGACGCGATCTCGCGGGAACGGATCCTCGGCGCGGCCGACGAGGGCTGGCTGCTGTCGGTCAACCAGTTCCGCCGCAGGTGGAACCTGAAGAACCACTACACCGAGGACCTGATCGCGTACCTGTTCCGGCTCGGTCCGCTCGCGCAGCGGCTGGACGAGATGGACGCCGCTGCGGACCGGCTGATGACGACCGCGAGCTTCGGCGATCTGGTCCGTGGCCTGGCCGGGGCCGCTCTGCATCAGGCCCGCGCGGACCGGTTGACGAGCCTGCGGATGATCCTCGAGGTCGCGTTGCCGAGCCATCCGCGCGTCCAGGAATTCGCGACGGCACAGCACGAACTGTTGCTTCCCCGGTGGGCAGCGCTCTACGAACGAGTCGCGGCGGCGTACGGCTTGCGGCTGGCGCCCGGCCGGACCTGGCGGGACGTCGCGATGATCTTCAACACCCTGCTGGACGGCGAACTGGTGGTCACCGGCCGGTCCGGCAACCCGCCGCGACTGTCCACAGGGGAGGACGTGCTGCTCGGCGGGATCCTGGCGATGCTCTCGTCGCTCGTGGCCAACCCGGCCGACTGGGACACCCTGTACATGCCGAAATAGACTCACCGGCGTGTCCGGACGATGCCCTTGCGGCCTAGGCGAACCGTATTCCGAATGCTGCGGTGTCTTTCACCGTGGCGAGAAGGACGCGGGCACAGCCGAGCTGCTCATGCGATCCCGATTCAGCGCCTACGCCATGCGGGACGCGGCCTATCTGCTGCGCACATGGCATGCCACGACCAGGCCGAAGACGCTGGACTTCGACCCGGGCCTGCGCTGGACACGACTGGAAATCGTCGGCAAAACCGGCGGCGGGCCTTTTCATACCGAAGGCACGGTCGAGTTCAACGCCCATTACCGAACGGGTGACGGCGCCGAAGTGATGCACGAGAACAGCAGCTTTGTCCGGCAGGACGGAAACTGGGTTTATCTCAAGGCTGTCTAGCCCAGGCGTCGAGCGAATCCCAGGCCGCGAGACGCAGCGTACTGGTGAGCCGGCGGTGCTCACCGGTCAGCGGGTCGTCGAAGTCGAGGACTTTTGCCAGCAACTGCAACGGTTTGCTGAAGTCGTCGAGCGGTTTCTCGGTCAGCACAGGGTAGAAATCGTCGCCGAGGATCGGTACACCGAGCCCGCTCAGATGCACTCGCAACTGATGTGTCCGGCCGGTCGCCGGCACGAGCCGATACCGGCCGAGACCGTCGCGATGCTCCAGCAGCTCGACGTACGTCCGGGCGTTCTCCTCGCCCGGGACTTCTTGTGCGACAAGGACTCCGCGCTCCTTCACGATCCGGCTCCGGACAGTGCGGGGGAGCGTCAGCGCAGGATCGTACGGCGCGATGGCCTCGTACTCCTTGTGCACCTTCCGGTCGCGGAACATGGTCTGGTGCGCGCCGCGGGCCGAAGGCGTGATCACGAACATCATCAGTCCCGCGGTGACCCGGTCGAGCCGGTGCGCGGGGGACAGGTGCGGCAGATCGAGCTCCTGGCGCAACCTGACCAGCGCGGTCTGCTGAATGTGCTTGCCACGCGGGATGGCCGCGAGGAAATGCGGCTTGTCGACCACGAGCAGGTGTTCGTCGCGGTGGACGACCTTCAGCTCGAACGGAACCGGCACCTCGTCGGGCAGATCACGGTGAAACCAGATGAACGAACCCGGATCGAACGGCGTGTCCACACTGAGCGGACCGTCCATGCCGTAGATACGTTCCTCCCGCAGCATCTGCTCGATCCGGCCCGGCGTCACGCGCGGTAGCCGTTCGACCAGGTGCTCCAGCAGCGTTGCCCACGTCCCGTCTTCGGGCAGCCTCAGCCGGGCGGCGTCCAGGCCGTGCCGCGGTGGAATGGGGGAAGGTCGCTTGCGTCGCATCGGTCACCGACTTTAACGCCTCACCCGGCGAAGTCGGCTGCCGCACCGCAGAATCAAGGCGGTGAAGCGCGTTACGAAGACAATCCTCGGAAGTGTGCTGTTGCTGGTCGGGGTGGCGATGCTGGTGCTGCCCGGACCGGGTCTGCTGCTGGTGCTGGCCGGTCTGTTGATCCTGGCCTCGGAGTTCCCGGCGCTGGAGCGGTACGTCGGCCCGGTGCGTGACCGCGCGATGAAGGCCGCCGAGGACAGTGTGCGGACGCCGTTCCGGATCGCATGGTCGGTGCTCGCCGGGCTCGCGCTGATCGGCGCCGGCGTGGTGTGGGGCACTGTCGACGGCCTGCCGCTGGCCGGCTGGAGTACCGGGTCGAGCCTGATCCTGTCCGGCGTCGTGCTGTTCGCACTGCTGATCTGGAGCTATCGGCGAGTGCACGCCCACCGATAGCTCCAGCGGAGTCCTACGGGATGTAGATGCCGAAGTCGCGGTTGGCCGTGGCGAAGTCCTGGAAGCCCAGGCGCGCGCCCGCGGTACGCGTGACTGTTCCGTTGGCGACCACGCCACCGGACGTGTATGAGTAGACCGAGCCGCCGCTATCGCCGCCACGGGCCGCGGGCTGGCCGTCGGTCTGCTCGGCCTCCACAAGATCCTCGGCGTCCTGGTAGAAGAAGATCACCTTGAGGTTGCAGACCGGGCCGCCGGTCTGTTCGGCGCTGGTCACGCCGGACTGACAGAGGAACTGCCCAACGAAAACGTGACCCCAGCCGGTCACCGTCGTCACGGTGTTGCTGTCGCCGTTGCCGACGTACATCTGGTTGGTGGTGCTGGAAGTCGGGATGAGAGAGATGTCGTGGTCGTCATGGGCCGCGCCGACGTTGCCGATGAACTGCCCGGCCCGGTCGGCGATCCGGTGGCCAGACTGTCCACAGTGTTCAGCCGACAGCACGAACCGGGCGTTGGCACTGTTGCGGACACCGAAACCGGACGTGCAGATCGTGCCCGCGGTCTGATTCCACGTACCGGCGCCACCTTTCCACGGTGGCGCGTCGTCCTTGCGTGAGGTGGACACCATAGGCTGCTCATGGACGACCTTCACCGTGACACCGGCCGTCGGCAACGCTGCCACAGTGGCGACTCCCGGATACGCGGCAAGGACCAGACCACTGCCGTCACCGGGATTCTTGACACCGTGAATCCCAGCGCCAGGGTTGGCCTTCCGCCACGCTTCAAGCTTCTCCGCCGCGGCAGTCAACTCCGCTTGGGAATAGACGGCTTTGGCGACTCTGACCGGCGCCTGACGGGTGGCCTGCCGGACGGTGGCGGTGACGTCCGCGGGGACGTCACCCTTCCACCACAGCATGACTTCCTTGTCCGCCAACGTGATGCCAGCATACCCGGGATGACCGGAGCGCTGCACCGAAGCCAGCACCTGTTCGGCGGCCATGACCATCGGCCGCTGCCGCAACGAATTCTCCGCGCCGGCACTCAGTCCCTGTGAATTGGCAGTGGAAACAGAAATCGACACAGCCAGCACGGCCGTGGCGGCAATTGTCAATGGGCGTGCGAAATTCATGGGTGAACACCTCGCCTGCAGGGTGGACGAGTTACACCGTTATGGTGGCAGAAATTCCCCGACCGGCATAGGTTCAGACCAATTACTGACAAAACCGGACAGCGGTCGTCACCCTGATCATCAGGCAGTGGCTGTCGGCGTCCAGACGTATGGCGTGGTGGTGGTGACGGCGGTGAAGCCGAGTCGTTGCAGGATGGGGCGGCTGTCCTCGGTGGCATCGACTTGGAGGTAACGGATTGCCCGGTCCGCGGCGATGCGGGCGCGGTAGGCGATCAAGGCGCGGTAGATGCCCTGGCCTCGCCACTCCGGCAGGGTCGAACCGCCCCAGAGGCCGGCGAATTCGGTGCCCGGTTCGATCTCCAGGCGGGCCGCGGACACGGTCCGGCCGTCGGCCTCGGCGGCGACCACGACGGTCTGCCCGCCGCTTGTCCGGACTCGGTCGATCAGGTCATGGGCCAGCCAGCTTCGGTCGTCGCCCCAGACTTCGCAGGCCATGCCGGCGATTCGGTGCATGCCGGCGTCCTCGGTGACCTCCCGGATGGTAACGCCATCGGGGAGCGACAGGTCGAGAGCCGAGAGCTGCACGGCTGAGCCGATGAGCACGGTTTCACGTTGCTCGGCGACGAACCCGGCGGCGGTCAGCCGCTCGGGCAGGTCTGCCGGCAGGTCGTGGCCGCGGGTCTTCCATTCGACGGCTTCGCCTCGGGCGGCGAAGAAATCCCGTTGCCGGGCGATCAACGCGTCCAGGTCCGCGCCCTCGATGCCGAGATCGCGTGGGCCGCTGACAAAGCCGCGACGATGTTGCCCGACGACACGCACGATCGGACCGTCCGGCTCGGCATACGCGCCTGGCGGCAGATTGGTTGTCTCGGCCGGGCGTAGCTGGTCGTCGTAGGCGGCCAAAAGCGTTGCGATGTCAGGCACCTGGACAAGCTACTGTGGACTCCCGGCCGAGGCCACCGAGTTACTCAGGAGCGTCTGGCAAGTACCCAAGGCATGAGTTCTTCGGCCAGCGCACGGCTGTAAGGCTTGACGAGCGCCTGTACCTCGGCACACGCCTCCTCGCCGAGGTGCACGTACGCAGCCGTGCTGTTCTCGTCGGTTCTGCGTTCGATCTCCGCGCGGCGGGCCTCGCCGGAAGGTGTGAAGGTGGGTTCGGCATCCGAGGTGAGCCAGTCGCGCTCGCGCAGTGCGTCGATGCCCTGCTGCCATTCGGCTTCGGACCAGCGCCGGGTCTTGCGCAGGGTTTCGGCGTCGATCGCACCGGAGGCGGCGTGCGTGATCAAAGCCTCGATGCCGCTGAGTCCGGCCAGGAGCAGGGCGGCGATGTGCGCGTCGCCGCGGTGTTCACGCAGCAGGGTCTGCGCGTGCCACAACACCACGTGCGGTTGCGTGGGCCACGGCAGCGCGGCGTGCGCGGCGAACAGCGGGCGCCCGGTGACATCGTCGGCGATTGATTCGGCAGCCTTACGCAAGAGCGTCGCGACGCGCGCCATTTCGGGGGAGTCGACCGCGTCGCCGAGCACGCGGCGCATGGTCTGGTCGACGGCGGCGTAGCGGGTGGCGAGCATTGCGGCAGGATCGGTGGTGGACCACGCCGCCTGGATCGATTCCCGGACCAGGACCGGGTTGAAGTTGTAGAAGGTCGCGATGACGACCTTGGCGGGCACGACGCCGAACGCCGCGGAGCGGGACGCGAAGTACCCGGCGTGGTAGGAGAGGCCAAGATCCTTGTACGCGGCCTGGGCCTCGGGGGAGAAGTAGATCATCCCGTGGATGGGCTCAGCCACTCGCCACGTCTGGCGCGCCGTCTCGATCATAAGGTCAACTTACCCTGGCCAGTACCCTCTCCGGGTGGCTAAGGACATCCGGGTGACATCACGCAATGCCCGGTTTCAGCAATGGCAGGCGGTGCTGACGAACCGGACCAAGCGTCAGCGGTCCGGTGAGTTCCTCGTGCAGGGCGTACGGCCGATCACGCTCGCGGTGGAGAACAAGTGGCCGATCCGGGCGCTGCTGTACAACACCGACACGGCCCTGTCGCGCTGGGCGGTGGACCTGCTCGAGACCGTGGACACGCTTCGGGTCGAAATGGCCCCGGAGCTGCTGCACGAACTGGGGGAGAAGGCGGACAGGACGCCGGAGCTGATCGCGGTGGTCGGCCTGCAGCCGGATGATCTGTCCAGATTGGACATCCGGGGCGACTTCCTCGGCCTGGCCTTCGACCGGCCGAGCAGCCCGGGGAACGTGGGTTCGCTCGTCCGGTCGGTCGACGCCTTCGGTGGCCATGGCGTGATCGTCACCGGCCACGCGGCAGATCCCTACGACCCCAAGGCCGTCCGGAGCAGCACGGGATCGCTGTTCTCGACTCCGGTCGTGCGTGTGCCGTCCCATCGGGACGTGCTCGACTGGGTCGGCAGCGTCCGGCAGAACGGATCCCCGCTGAAAGTCGTGGGGACCGACGAACACGGCGACCTGGCCGTCACCGACTACGACTTCACGGCACCGACTCTGATCGTGATCGGCAACGAGACGACAGGCCTGAGCGCGGGCTGGCGTGAGGCGTGCGATCACATGCTCAGCATTCCGATGTCCGGCTCGGCCAGTTCGCTGAACGCCGCGAACGCGGGCACAGTCGTGCTGTACGAGGCAGCCCGGCAACGGCAGCGAATGTAACTTGAGTCACACCTTGCTGGCGTAGCGGATCAGGCCCTCGGCCAGCCGGGCGCGGTTGGCCTCGATGGCCGCGGCCGGTCTGGCCGGCGCTGAGGTCTGGCTGGTGAGGGCCTCGGTGACGAACCGGGCGACGGTCTGCGGCTCGGGCACGGGGTCGTTGCCGCCGAGCCGGGCCACCACCATGGGCTGTTCACCCGGATCGGTCTCCACCGACACCACCCAGCCGGTGCGTTCGCCCCAGACGAGCATCAGATCCCGGCCGGGACGGCCCGGCCAGCGGCGGGCCAGCGCGAGATATGCGGTGGCCGTATCGCTGATTTCGAAAGTCGTCCCTTCGGGTGGAACACCGATCGCCTCGGCGACGGCACGTAAATATCCGGCCAGGCCACGGGACAAATCCCGGATCGCCTCATCGGCCGAGAACTGCACGCTGGACGAGTACTGGGAGAACACGCCTTGCTCGTCGGACATCCGGCTCCATTCTCCGGCCGCGCTGGTCCTGGGCACCTGGCCGGCCGATCGACCCTACCTCACATCCGGTGAACCACACGGGATCGACAGGTTTCGTTCAGCGGACTCATGGAAACATGGCGTAGGGTCGGATTCATCGACGGCCACCCGCACGCCAGCGGCAGGGCCTTGAATCCTCGACGCGCACCGCGCCGGTCTATGAAAGCCCATGCCGCGGTTCGCTCTCCGCGGCCGGTGCCCCTCGGTCGCTGCCCCCAGGCCGTCCCATAGACCGAGACGAGTGCGCATGACCACAGCCGCCCCTGCCCGGGCGATGCCCAAACCGATCCTGTCCGGCAAGGCCTCCCGCGCCGAGCTGGTGACCATCCGGGCCTTTCTGATCATTCCGTTCGTGGCGCTGCTGGCGGCGGTGCCGCTGGTGTGGGGCTGGGGCATCAGCTGGGTCGACGTGACCATCGCGGCTGTGTTCTATGTGGTCTCATCGCTCGGGATCACCGTGGGATATCACAGGTATTTCACACACGGCGCCTTCAAGGCCAATCGTCCACTGAGGATCGCGCTGGCCATCGCGGGCAGCCTCGCCGCCCAGGGTCCGGTCATCGGGTGGGTCGCCGACCACCGCCGTCACCACGCGTTCTCCGACCGGGAAGGCGATCCACACTCGCCGTGGCTGTTCGGCACGTCGCCTTTGGCTCTGGCCAAGGGTTTCTGGCACGCGCACATGGGCTGGCTGTTCGGCCGTGACCGCACCAACATCGACCGCTTCGCCCCGGATCTGGCCGCGGACCCGGCGATCCGGTTCGTCGACCGGCTGTTCCCGTTGTGGGTCACGCTGAGTGTGGTCCTGCCCGCGGTGCTCGGCGGGGTGATCACGTTGTCATGGTGGGGCGCGCTGACCGGATTCCTCTGGGCCGGGCTGGCGCGGGTGGCGTTCCAGCACCACGTCACCTGGTCGGTGAACTCCGTCTGCCACATGATCGGCGACCGGCCGTTCACCAGCCGGGACAAGTCGGCCAACTTCTGGCCGCTGGCGATCCTCTCAATGGGGGAGTCGTGGCACAACACCCACCACGCCGACCCCACGTCGGCCCGGCACGGTGTCCTACGTGGACAGATCGACATCTCCGCCCGGCTGATCTGGCTGCTGGAGAAGGCGGGCTGGGCGTGGAACGTCCGCTGGCCCACGGCTCAGCGCCTGGCCAGGCTGGCCAAGCCCGCCGACTGACCTCAGTGCAGGGCCGAATGCCGCAAGTGCTCGCCGCTCAACGGACGCAGGCCGGTCACATCGGTGGCTGAAACCGTACGAAAGTACGTTGTCCCCTCGCGCATCCGGGACAAATAATCGCCGTGACCTGCTAGGGCAAGCTCATCCGACCATTAGGGACACCATCGAGGGCTGGTGTCTCCAATGGCCCCTGCGCCTGAGGAGCTGTGGATGCGTCTGGAAACCCTGCCTGCGAGACTTCTCGGATTAGGACTGGCCGCGGCAGCGGCCTTGGCGGCCGCCGTGGCCGCGCCGGCGGTCGCGACCGCCGCACCACCCCCGATCATCGGGGCGAACGCACCGAACAAGATTCAGGACAGCTACGTCGTCGTGCTGAAGGACAACGCGATGGCGCGCAGCGCGGTCAGTGGCCATGCCGACGCACTCGCCGCACGTTACGGCGGCAAGGTCGGATTCGTGTACCGGGCCGCGCTCAAGGGCTTCTCAGTCACGATGTCGGCCGAGCAGGCCCGCAAGATCGCCGCCGACCCAGCCGTGTCCTATGTGGAGCAGGACCGCACGGTCAGCGTGCTGACCGACCAGCCGAACCCGCCGTCGTGGGGCCTGGACCGGGTGGACCAGGCAGACCTCCCGCTCAACCAGAACTACAGCTATTCAGCGGAAGCCGCGAACGTCACCGCGTATGTGATCGACACCGGCATCAACTACGACCACACCGACTTCGGCGGCCGTGCGACCTTCGGCTTCGACGCGTTCACCGACGGCCGCCAAGGCAAGGACTGCCACGGTCACGGCACACACGTCAGCGGAACCGTCGGCGGCAACACGTTCGGCCTGGCCAAGAAGGTCAAGCTGAAGGCTGTCCGCGTGCTCAACTGCCAGGGCGGTGGCTCGATCACCACCGAGGCGGCGGGCGTCGACTGGGTCACCGCGAACGCCGTGCTCCCGGCCGTGGCGAACATGAGCCTCTACACCGGCGTGAAGAACGAGCCGAGCCGCGTGCTCGACGACGCCGTACGCGCCTCGATCGGTGTCGGTGTCTCGTATGTGGTCGCGGCAGGCAACTTCAACGACGACTCGTGTGCGTACTCGCCACAGCGCGTCACCGAGACCATCAACGTCGCCGCGACCGCCCGGACAGACGCGCGTGCGTCGTTCTCCAGCTTCGGCACATGCACCGACATCTTCGCCCCCGGCCAGGACATCATCTCGGCCTCGTACAGCAACAACAGCGGCTCCGCCACCATGAGCGGCACCTCGATGGCGTCACCACACGTCGCCGGCGCGGTCGCCCTCTACCTGTCGGACAACCCCGCCAAGACCCCGGCCGAAGTGCACAGCGCGATCCTCGCCCAGGCCACCCCCAACAAGGTGACCAACCCCGGCGCAGGCACCCCGAACCGTCTGCTGCGCGTCAACGGCACCGGCATCCCAGGCGTCTCGGTCACGAACCCAGGCGCCCAGACCACCGCCGTCGGCGGAACCGCGAACCTGCAACTGTCCGCGTCCGGCGGCACAACGCCCTACACCTGGTCGGCGACAGGCCTCCCGCCCGGCCTCTCGATCGGCGCCTCCACCGGCCTGATCTCCGGCACAGCAACCACCGCCGGCACATACAACGTGACCGCAACAGCAACCGCGACCGCCGGCGGCGCAGGCTCAGCCTCATTCGTCTGGACAGTCGGCACAACCCCGACCTGCGCCCCACAGACCAACGCAACCGACGTCCCAATCCCTGACCTCAGCACAGTGACGAGTTCTGTCACCTTCTCCGGCTGCACAGGCAACGCGTCGGCCACCAGCACTGCCGAGGTCCACATCAAGCACACCTGGCGTGGCGACCTCGTCATCGACCTCGTCGCCCCCGACGGAACCGCCTACCGCCTGAAGAACTCCAGCTCCTCAGACAGCGCCGACAACGTCGACCAGACCTACACAACCAACCTCTCCACCGAAACCCGCAACGGAACCTGGCAACTACGGGTGCAAGACGTAGCCCGCCAGGACACCGGGACCATCGACACCTGGACCCTGACCCTCTGACCCCCTGAAGAAAAGCCGTGGCGCCACTCGGGATTGTTTCCCGGGTGGCGCCACTCCACACTGTGGACGACCGTCCATAGTCGATCTTTGCCGCCCTGTTTCTGTCAGCCCCCGCCGGTAGAATGGATTTCGGGGGCCGAGGCCCGCCCGGCATGCCACTCAGTCAGTCCCGGCACAGAGGATCTGTCCACATCCGGCTGCCATAACCGGGCCGATGGCTGCTACTGAGCCAGCCAGTCCTGGGCGGCGCGGAGGGCGTCCATTGTTATCTGGTGGCCGCCGCCGTGGCGGTGGGTGGTGACCTGGGCGGAACGTTCCCGTAGTTTTGTTATCAGGTCCTCGGTGGATTTGAGGGGTGCCATGGGGTCGGTGGCGCCGTTGGACAGGAAAACCCTTGTGCCGCTTAGGTCCAGGGCTGGTGGGTTGGGGACTGGCATCATCGCGGCGAAAGCGGCGACCTCGGTCAATGCGTCCGGGCGGAGCAGGGCCACCGCGGCGGCGATGTTGGCGCCGTTGGAGAAGCCGACCGCTATGGTCCGGCGGCCGGTGAGGTCGTACTTCTTGGTTGCCTCGATGATGAAGTCGGCGAGTTGGTTGGCGCGCAGCACAACGTCTTCGTAGTCGAAGACGCCTTCCTGGAGCCGGCGGAACCAGCGGGCCATGCCGTGCTCGCTCACCTGACCGGCTGGGGCGAGCATGGTTGAGCCTGGGCTCAGTTGCGCGCCGAGGCCGACCAGGTCGTCCGGGCTGCCGCCCGTGCCGTGCAGTAGCACGAGCACGGGCTTGGCCGGATCTCCTTGGATCAGGCGGTGTTCGAAGGTCATCGGCCGGCCGCCAGATGATCCGCGACCGCGGGGTTGTTCTCGTCGGGCAGGTTGAGCTTGGCCAGGCCCGCTTTGATCTCGTCGCGGTTGGGCTCCAGCCAGGGCGGCAGCTTCAGTGCACGGCCGAGTTCGAGCAACGGTTCGTCCACTGTGAACCCGATGTCGTCGGTGGCCACTTCGAGCAGAGTGCCGCCCGGCTCCCGGAAGTAGATCGAGTGGAAGTACTGACGGTCCAAAATAGACGTCACTCGCACGCCCTCGCTCAGTAACTCCTCGCGCCAGGCGTGCTGAGTCGCATCGTCCGGCACGCGCCACGCCACGTGGTGCACAGTACCGCCCGCGACAAGGCCCTTCGGCGCGTCGGGCGTGACCAGGACGTCCACCAGCGCGCCAGGACCGCCCTCGCCCGCGGCGAACCGCAGCCGGTTGCCTTCCTGGTTCTGGAATCGCAGGCCGAGGCCGTCCACCAGCATTCCTGAAGTCGCGTCCTCCTGCGACACCGACAGCGTGACTGAGTGCAGGCCGCGGATTGCGTGCTCACCCGGGACCAACGGCGTGTCCCATGGGTTGCGCGGGTCCTGCAGCTTGTGTGCGACTAGAGCGATCTTCAGGCCGTCCGGGTCGAGGAACGTGAGTGAGTCTTCCTCGTCGCGGTTGGTGATCCGGCTCGTGGTGACGCCGACGCCCGCCAGGTGCTGCTGCCACCAGCCGATGGAGTTCGCCGGGATGGAGAACGCGGTTGTGGTGGCCTGACCTGTGCCGTGCCGGCCGGGGGTGACGTCCTTCCAGGGGAAGAAGGTCATGATCGTGCCGGGGCGGCCGGCCTCGTCGCCGTAGTAGAGGTGGTACGTGCCCGGGTCGTCGAAGTTGATCGTGGTCTTGACCAGGCGGAGGCCGAGCGTGCGGGCGTAGAAGTCGACGTTGCGCTGCGGGTCCCCGGCGATGGCCGTGACGTGGTGGAGCCCTTCTGTCCTGATTGCCATGACTGCCTCCTGCTCGGTCTCGTCAAGAATCTATCCTGGAAACCTCTTGCGAGCAAGATATATTCCGGCAAGGGGTATGCTGCCCGGGTGAGCAGTTCTGACGACGAGATCGTGACCTGGTGGGGCCTGGTCATCGAGGGGTACCAGGCGACCCAGGAACGGTTGCTGGCCGAGATCGCCGGCCGCCTCGGCCTGGCGCCCGGCCCGTTCGACATCCTGCTCCGGCTGCTGCGTTCACCCGGTCACCGGCTGCCGATGACCCGCCTGGCCAGGGAGGCTGCCCTCAGCAGCGGCGGCTTCACCAAAGTCGCCGACCGGATGACCCAGGCGGGCCTGATCCGCCGGGAGCCCAGCGAGACGGACCGCCGGGTCACCCACGCCGTGCTGACCGACCACGGCCGGGAAACGGCCGAGAAGGCACGCGAGATCACCGCCGAAGTGCTGCGCGAACGAGTGCTTGCCCCGCTCGGCGAAAAAGGCGCGACAGATCTAGCCGAGGCTATGCGCGTCCTGCGTGACCTCAGTGACCCCGGCTGATCCACTCCTCCAGGTGCGGCGCCTCGTCGCCAATGGTCGTGTCCCCGCCATGTCCCGTGTGTACGACGGTGTCCGCGGGCAGGGTGAGCAGCCGCGTCCGGATGGACTCGACAATGACCCCGAAGTCGGAGTGCGACCGCCCGGTGGCGCCCGGCCCGCCCTGGAACAGGGTGTCGCCAGTGAACAGCGCCTTCAGTTCGGGCGCGTAGAAGCAGCAGGCGCCCGGCGCGTGCCCAGGCGTGTGCAGAACCTCGAGCGTGACGCCTCCGACCTCGATGGTCTGCCCGTCGGCGAGCTCTCCGTCGGCGCGGGTCCCGGGATGCGTCAACTCCCACAGGACCTGGTCGGCCGGATGCAGCAGCACAGGCGCTCCCGTGGCCTTCGCCAGCTCCGGCGCCACCCGCACATGATCGTCATGGGCGTGTGTCGCCAGGATCGCCTTCACCGTCCGGCCGTCCACGATCTCAAGGATCGCCGCCACGTCGTGCGGCGCGTCGATGACAACACACTCGGAGTCGTCTCCGACGACCCAGACATTGTTGTCCACATCGAAGGTCTGCCCGTCCAGGCTGAACGTGCCGGACGTGACCCCGTGGCCGATCCTCGCCATCACCGCACCCTTCCGCGAAACATCAAGTCCCCGCAGCGTACGGCCAGCTTTGTCAGTCGGCGGCGACTGGTTCGCCGTGACCGGCGTGGCTGTCGGCGTTGGCGACCCTGTTCGGCAGCTTCAGCGCGATGAAGACTGTCACCAGAGCGAGGGCCGCAGCGACGACGAAGGCCAGCCGCATCCCGCTCAGCTGAGCGGGCACCGCGGCGACACCGTCGGCGACCAACTGGTCGGCACGCACGGACATCACGGTCACCACAAGCGCGGTTCCGAACGCCGCGGCGACCTGCTGCAACGTCCCGAGTATGGAGCTGCCGTGTGAGTACAAATCCGACGGCAGTACGCCCATACCCAGCGTGAAGATAGGGGTGAACGACGCCGCCAGGCTCACCATCAGCAGCGTGTGCAGTCCCAGTACCTGCCAGTACGGCATCGTCGTGGAGACCTGGGTGAACCCGGCGAGGGCCAGGACCATGCCGATCGAGCCGGGCAGCACCAGCGGCCGGCTGCCGAACCGGTCGAACAGCTTTCCCACGGTCGGTCCCAGCAGGCCCATGGCCAGACCGCCGGGCATGACCAGCAGGCCGGTCTCCAGCGGGCTCAGTCCGCGCAGGTTCTGCAGATAGAGCGGCAGCAGGATCATCGAGCCGAGCATCGCCAGGAACCCGATGGACAGCAGCGCCAGGGAGAGCCCGAAAGTGCGGTGCTTGAGGGTACGAAGGTCCATCAGGGGCACGCCGCTGCGCTGCAGTTTGAGCTGGCGGATGACGAACACCCCGATCGCCGCGGCGCCGGCGAGGACTGTCCCGATGGCGAGCCCGATGTGGGCGGCGCCGTCGCCGAACAGGCTCAGGCCGTAGACCAGACCGCCGAAGCCGAGCGTGGCCACGACCACACTGAACGAGTCGATGGAGCTCACCTTCGGCTCAGTGATGTTTTCCAGCTTGCGCAGTCCGAGCACGCCGACCAGGGCCGCGATCGGCAGGACGGCCACGAACAGCAGCCGCCAGGATCCGAGCTGCAGGATCAGCCCGGCCACGGTGGGCCCGAGCGCGGGCGCCACGGAGATCGCCAGGGTGACGTTGCCCATCACCCGGCCGCGGTCATGTTCGGGCACCACGATCATCAGCGTGGTCATCAGCAGCGGCATCATCACGGCCGTGCCCGCGGCCTGCACGATCCGGCCCAGCAGCAGCACCTCGAACGTCGGCGCGACGGCCGACAGAGCGGTCCCGGCGAGGAACACTCCCATCGCGATCGCGTAGGCCTGACGGGTGGTGACCCGCTGCAGGAACCAGCCGGTCATCGGGATCACGGCGGCCATGGTCAGCATGAACGCGGTGGACACCCACTGCGCGGACTGCTCGGTGACGTGCAACGAGTCCATCAGCCTCGGGATGGCGTTGATCATGATGGTCTCGTTGAGGATCACCACGAACGTGGCCAGCACCAGCAGCCGCACCACCGTCGGTGTGCGGCGCACCTGTGTGTCCGGTCGTTCTGGGATCGCGGCTGTCATGACACCTCACTGGTCGCGGGGTTGTAGTCGCCTCACAGCCAGGAGCTGTTGGCACGGACGCACGTACAGACCGGCGCGCCTGCCGATATTCATCGGCCGGAGTGAGTGTTCCGCATCACCGCGGTGATCTCACCCGATTTTTCCGCCCCCTTGCGGATCAGCCGGTCTTCGACAGCCGATCATCCTACCGGCATAGACGCGATCTGTCGCTTGGGGCACGACCGGCGACGCGGACTTCGGTCGCGCGGGCTATGCCCGTCCGTGCCGACCGGAAACATCTCCCGTTCGCGTGGGGGCAACGCCGCGACGGCCCGTTCGGCGGCCAGGTCGAGCGCAGGCGCCAGCCGGTCCAACAGCCTGCGAGTCGTTGACGCGGCGAGCACGGCATCTCCTGCTATAGGTCCGGCCGATCCGCATCCGCCTGAGCCTTGGCCTCCCCGTGCACGACTTCAACTACGGAACGATCGCGACCCCGCCAACAGTTCCACCCAGGTAAGACGAACCCGTGCGAACGGACCGTTCGTACGGGTTCACCCCGTGAAGTCGAGGGGCGGCTTCGACACACACTAGTTCGACACACACTAGGCCGAACAGGCAGATGTTCCAGGCCCCGCCCCGCCGGACTTACCCGGGCACCCCCAGGACCTGGGTATGTCCGGCGCGGGCCGTCAGGCGGTGGCGCCGGAGTCCTGTCGGGCGAACCACTCCCGGTCATCACGTTGCGGGGTCATCCGGCGTGTTTCCTCTCTGTACCGGCCGGTGCACCCGGCCACTCAGCGGTGATCTAAACGCGGTTATGTTGTTCGGCATCGGCGGACGGGCGCCGAACAAACGAACGGCGAACAACGCGCGTGCGCCATCTCGGGAGACAAACGACCATGCCACGAGCGGAACGGCCGCTTGCCCTCGGCGATTCGGCGCTGCTGAACTTCGCCGCCGACCTGCGTCTGCTCCGGCAGGAGGCGGGCAATCCGACATATCGGGAACTGGCCAAGCGGGCGCATTTCTCGGTGACCACGCTGTCGAGCGCGGCCAATGGCCGTCAGTTGCCGAGCCTCAATGTGACGCTTGCGTATGTCCGGGCGTGTGACGGCGACGAGCAGGAGTGGGAGCAGCGCTGGCACAGCGTGGCGGCCGAGCTCGCGGCGGCCGAGGAACCCGAGCCGACGACGACGCAGGAGGACGGGCGTTCGCCGTACGTCGGCCTGGCCGCGTTCCAGCCCGAGGACGCCGACCTGTTCCATGGCCGCGAGCGGCTGGTCGACGAGCTGACCGGGCGGTTGTCCCGGCAGCGGTTCGTCGCGGTCTTCGGGGCGTCCGGCGCGGGAAAGTCCTCTTTGCTGCGTGCCGGGCTGTTGCCCCGTTGGAAGGCGGATGGCGAGAACCGGTCAGTCGTGCTGTTCAATCCGGGCCCGCATCCGGTGGAGGAGTGCGCGATCCAGCTCGCGCGCCTGGCCGGTGCCGCTCCGGGGCAACTGCTCACGGATTTGCAGGATGATCGGCAGAATTTGCACCGCGCCGCCCGGATGGCACTGGCCGGCCAGCCCGACGACGCGGAACTGCTGATCATCGTCGACCAGTTCGAAGAGACGTTCACGCTGTGCCGGGACGAGGCCGAGCGGGACTGGTTCATCGACATCCTGCTGACCGCGGTCCGGACCACGAACAGCCGTTGCCGTGTCGTACTGGGCGTACGGGCCGACTTCTACGCGCACTGCACGCGGCACCCCGATCTTGTCGCCGCGCTCGACGACGCTCAGGTCGTGGTGGGACCGATGACCACCGACGAGTTGCGCCGCGCCATCGTGCAGCCCGCCGTACGTGCTGACTGCACGGTCGAGGGCGCTCTGCTCGCCGAGTTGGTCGCACAGGCAGCTGGCAACGCAGGCGTCCTGCCGTTGCTGTCGCACGCGTTGCTTGAGACATGGCGTCGACGCAGGGGCAACAACCTGACGCTCGCCGCATTCCAGGCCGCCGGAGGTATCGACGGCGCGCTCGCGCGCACCGCGGAGTCCGTGTACACCAGCCTGACGGCGCCACGTCAACAACTCGTGCGCGACCTGTTCCTACGGCTGACTGCCCTTGGTGAAGGCACGGAGGACACGAAACGCCGGATCGATCGCTCTGAGCTCGACTCGGACACGGCCGACGTCCTGGCAGTGCTCGCCGACGCGCGCCTGATCACGGTCGCCGACTCGACGGTGGAGATCGCGCATGAGGCGTTGATCCGCGCGTGGCCCAGGTTGCGGCAGTGGCTCGCCGCTGACCGCGAAGGGCTGCGTACGCATCGCCACCTGACGGAAGCCGCGCAGGAGTGGGCGGCTCTCGACAAGGACGCGGGCGCGCTGTATCGCGGCGCGCGGTTGGTGGTCGCCAAGGAATGGATGAGCCGGGACAACGGTGCTGTCACGCTCAATCCCGTTGAAAAGTCCTTCCTCGACGCGAGCGTCTACGAACAGGACCGGGAAAGCGCTGCGGGCAGGAGGCGGACACGGCAGTTGCGGTACCTGGCCTTGGGCCTGGCCGTCCTCCTACTGGTGGTCACGGCGATCGGCGTGGTCGCGGTGCAGCAACGGCAGGATGCCGTGCGTGCGCAGCACGTTGCCATCTCACGTCAGCTCGCCACTCAGGCGTTGACGATCGCCGACTCGGAACCTGGCACGGCGAAGTTGCTGAGTCTTGAGGCGTATCGCACAGCGCCGACGATCGAGGCGCGCAGCGCGTTGATGAGCATGGCGGCACATGCGGACTACCGCACGGAGATAGCCGCGCACGCTGGCGCGGTTTCGCAAATCGCGTTCATGCCGGACGGGACGCTCGTGAGCGCCGGCCGCGACGAGACCGTTGGGCTATGGGAGCCGTCGACTCGTCGTCGAGTGGCAACGCTCAAGGGCCACGACAGCTGGCTCAGGGCGCTCGCGGTGAGTCAGGACGGCAAGTTGCTGGCCACTGGTGGCGACGACAAGCGCCTGGTGCTGTGGGATGCCGTGTCCCGGGTACCGATCGCCACCCTCGGGGAACACGCGGACGCGATCAGGGAGGTCGCGTTCAGCCCTGACAGCCGGATAGTGGCTTCGGCCAGCAACGACGGCACAGCACGCCTGTGGGATGTCGTTCAGCGGGCACCCATTGCCACGCTGAACGGGCACAAAGGCCAAGTGACGACCGTCGCGTTCAGCCCGGACGGCAAGATTCTCGCGAGCACCGGCGAGGACCGCACCGTGCGGTTATGGGACGTCGCAAGCCACAGTGAGATCGCGGTCCTGACTGACCACAAGGAAGCTCCCCGGGCGCTGGACTTCAGCCCGGACGGAACCCTTCTCGCCTCGGCCGGCGCGGACAAAGTCGTGATGCTGTGGGACGTCGCGAGCCGTACACGTGTCGCGTCGCTCGCGGGGCACGTCGAGGAGGCGGTGATCGCGGTCAAGTTCAGCCCGGACGGCCGCACTCTGGCCACCGCGGGCAACGACCTGGTAGTCCGGTTGTGGGATGTCGCGAGCCGTTCCCTGCGTGCGAACCTGACCGGGCATCAGACGAGCATCTACACGCTGGCGTTCAGTCCCACCAAGCCGCACATACTCGCGTCGGCCGGTGAGGACGGCAAGATTCTGCTGTGGGACGACACCCGGCCGCCCATGACCAGCACGCCTGGCTCCCCGGTGCACGACTTGGCATACGCCCCTGACGGCCGGACCTTGGCAGCGGCAGGCCCAGGCAACACAACGCTGTGGGACGTTGCCAGCCGGTCGCCCCGGCGCGTGGTGAACATCGGCGACAGGCTGGTCAACGCCGTGGAGTTCAGCGCGGACGGCCGCCTCATCGCGACGGCCAACGAGGCCCCTAAGTACGCCCTTGGGCTGCCCGGCAACAACCTCGCGTTGTGGGATCCGGCAAGTCCGGCGGCTCCCACCGAACTGTCCGGGCACACCAGGACCGTCACGGACGTGGCGCTCAGCACGGACGGGAAGATGGCGGCGACCGCGAGCGTCGACAAATCGGTGATCCTGTGGGACCTCGAGCGGCGTGTTCAGGTGGGAACGCTCGACGTCGGAGCCGTGACCACTGGGGTGGCGTTCAGCCCCGACGGCCGCACAATCGCGACCGCGGACCACGACTATCGGTTGGTGACGTTGTGGGATGTGGCGACACGGACCCGCAAGGCCAAGCTGTCCGGTCACACCGGCTGGGCCAGATCCGTGGTGTTCAGTTCGGACGGCCGCATGCTGGCCTCGGCGGGGGCCGACCAGACCGTGATCCTGTGGGATGTGGCCACGGGACGGCAGATTGTCCGGCTCGCAGGGCACAAGGACTCCTACTACCACGGAATCGCGTTCAGCCCAGATGGCAAGATCCTCGCGTTCAGCAGTGCGGACAACACAGTCCTGCTGTGGGATGTGGAGCGCCACACGCTCTCGGCCCGCCTGACCGGTCACCGCGCCGCGGTCCGTGCCGTCGCCTTCAGCCCGGACAGCGCTTCGCTGGCCACAGCCGGCGCCGACGGCACCGTGATCCTGTGGGAGATGGATCCCGAGCGGGTCGCCCGCACCATTTGCGACACCGTTTCGCGCAACCTGTCACCGGAGGAATGGGCGCAGTTCGTCCCGGAACTGCCGCGGCGCGACACCTGCTGATTCTTGAGTGTGATCTGGCGCTCATGGCCGATCCTTGCCACCCGGTGAGCCGTTTCGCTCTCCCGTCCGTGTAGTGGGGCAGATACAGAGAGGATTGCGAATGAGCCCCAGAGGTCACACCCGGATCAGCAAGCTGTTCGTGTTCACATCGGTATCTGGGTATGCCCAGGTGGAGGCTGATCTTCGCTACGACACAACCGACCCCTACGCGGTGACGGCGCTGTTCCACCCGGTCGGCGCCGACGAGGTGCGCTGGGTGTTCGCCAGAGACCTGCTCGAGCAGGGGCTGGTGCGGTGGGCCGGCGAAGGTGACGTGCGGATCGGGCCGGATCCCGACGACCCCGAGTCGACCGGGGTCGAACTGATCAGCCCGGCCAGCCGTGCACTGCTGACCGTGCCGACCAAGCAGGTCGTGGATTTCCTGGATGAGACATATCGGGCCGTGCCGCCCGGCGCACAGGAGGAGTGGCTGGATCTGGACTCGCAACTGGAACGCTTTCTCGCGCTGTCGGCCCGTTCGATGAAGTTCCGGCGGCGGTCCAGTCCGTCCACAACGGACTGATCTTCGCCGCGGCGGGGTTGTTACTGCAGGTGGGTGGCTGTTGCAGCGTTGTCGCCTGCCTGTTCGCCGTCGTATCGTCCCGCTTGTGGGTACTGGACATGGGCACGGTCATGGGCATGGGCATGGGCATGGGCATGGGCATGGGCATGGGCACCGCGGCGCCAGGGTGTGGGCGAGGCTGCGGCATGCGGTGATGCCGCACAGCCACGACAGCGCGGATGTTGTGGACAGTGCTCTTGAGGCCAGTCGGCGTGGTATGCGGGCGCTGTGGATTTCCTTTGCCGCGCTGATGGTCACCGCGGTGGCGCAGGCGGTGCTCGTCGGTCTTACGGGGTCGGTCGCCTTGCTGGGCGATACCTTGCACAACTTCGCCGACGCGCTTACCGCAGTGCCGTTGGGGATCGCGTTCTTGCTGGGTAGGCGGGCTGCTACTCGGCGGTTTACTTATGGCCTGGGCCGGGCTGAGGACTTGGCTGGGCTGGCTATTCTTGTTGTCATCGCTACTTCGGCCGGGTTTGCGGGGTGGGAGGCTGTTCGGCGGTTGATCGAGCCTCAGGATATTCGGAATGTCGGCTGGGTTGCCGGGGCTGGGGTGGTCGGGTTTCTTGGTAATGAGCTTGTGGCGCGGTATCGGATCAAGGTCGGTCGGCAGATTGGGTCGGCTGCTTTGGTTGCTGATGGGTTGCATGCTCGGACTGATGGGTTTACCAGCCTTGCTGTGCTGCTTTCTGCTGGCGGGGCTGTTGTGGGGTGGCGGTGGGCTGATCCGGTTGTGGGGTTGCTTATTACCTTGGCTATTCTTTCTGTTTTGTGGGGGGCGGCTGGGGAGGTTTTTGGGCGGTTGCTGGATGGGGTTGATCCTGCGCTTGTCGACCGGGCTGAGGTTGCGCTTTCCGGGGCGGATGGGGTTATTGCCGTGGAGCAGGTTCGGTTGCGGTGGGTTGGGCATTCGCTGCATGCTGAGGCGGATCTTGCCGTTGATCCCGGGTTGAGCCTGGGGGAGGCTCATCGGATTGCTCATGAGGCTGAACATCTTTTGCTTCATGCGCTTCCTCGGGTTGGGCGGGCTGTTTTGCACGCTCATCCTGCTGCGCCTCATGGGAATGCCGAACATGCACTGGTTTCTCACCATCGTCGGTGATTTTCCTTGTGTTGGCCTGGTGTCTGTGGGTGGGCCTTTGGCTTTTTGTTTTGCTTTTTGTCCGGGGTTGGGGTCGGCTCGATTTGACATGGAGCCTCTGAGGCGGCCTTGGTTGGCTGAAGAGGCAGGCCCTCTGACTTATGCCGCAATCCCGGTCAAAGTCTTGTTGGGGGCCAACCTCGCCAGATAGCTTACGGCCGCCTCCACTCCATGTAAAATCGAGCCGGGGGGTTTGCTTTTACCTTTTTGGGGCGGGGGTGGGATACTAGGACGCGATCTCGATTAGCCCAGGTTGTTTCATAAAGAGACACAGCGCGCATCAGGTCGTCAGCCGCGCTGGAGTGGCGGGCGACGGTCGCGGACCGGGCTGACCGATTCGAGTCGTTCGGCCAGTGCGAGGAGGTCGTGGTCGGCCCACCAGGTGCCGACGAGCTGGACGCCGATGGGCAGGCCGCTCGCGGTCGTCCCGAACGGCAGCGAGACGGCGGGTAGGCCGGTGAGGTTGAAGGGCACCGTCGCCCGCATGACGTTGCGGGCCGGTACTTTCTCCCCGCCAACAACGTAACTGGATTGCGCATGCGGCGGCGCCGGGATCGTCACGACCGGGCAGACGAGCACGTCGTAGTCCTGGAACCAGCCCGCGAACATTGACCTCAGCTGTTCCACCTCCCGCTCGGCGGCGAGGTAGTCGGCGATCGTGACGTCGGGTGCCTGGAGCGTCCGCGCGATCACCGGGTGCAACTCCGCCTCCCGGCCGGCTGTGATGCCGCGCAGGTAGGGCAGCATCTCGGCGGTGAACAGCGTCGCCGAAATCGGCGTGCAGTCGTGCTCGGCGAGCCACGGGATGCCGACCTGCTCGACCGGGAAACCGAGGCCCGACAAGGCCGTGGCCGCCGCGGTCACCGTGCCGGCCACCTCGGGGTCGATCGGGCCGAACGCGTCGGTGGTCCAGCCGATCCGGACGGGCCCGCCGATCCGGACGGGCCCGCCGATCCGGGCGGCGGCGGGCAGGGCGACCGCGTAGGGGTCCAGCCTGTCGGGGCCTTCCAGCAGGGACAGCGCCAGGCGCAGGTCGCGCACGCTGCGCGCCATCGGGCCGGTGTGCCACCACCGCCGCAGTACGTGCGGGAAATGACCGGTGCACGGCACCCGGCCGTGGGTGGGTTTGATCGAGGCGATGCCGGTGTCGTGGGCCGGTCCGCGCACGGAGATCGCGACGTCGCTGCCCAGGCCGAGCGGCGACAGACCCGCCGCGATGGCCGCGGACTCGCCACCGCTGGAGCCGCCGGGGGTGCGCTCGGGGTCGTAGGGGTTGAGTGACCGGCCGGCGACCAGGTTGTCGGTCTCGGTCCAGTACGACATCTCCGGCAGGTTGGTCTTCGCCAACGGGATGCCGCCCGCAGCCCGCAGCCGTGCCACGGCGGTGGCGTCGGCCTCCGGCACGTGATCGGCGAACAACGACGATCCCCGGGTGGTCCGCACACCCTCGGTGTCGAACGAGTCCTTGATCGTGAACGGCACGCCACCCAGCGGCCCGGTACGCGGGCGAGCGGCAGCGGCGAGGGCCTGCTCGCCCAGCACGGTGACGAACGCGTTGACCCGCTCGCCCAGCGCCTCGATGCGATCCAGATGCGCCTGCACGACCTCGACCGCGGTAACCTCGCCGACGGCTATCAGGCGGGCCAGTTCTGTCGCGTCGAGCCAGACCAAATCCATAGTGACCATCATCGATGACCGTAATGATGGGAGCCAGCACCCATCGTCGGCGCCCCGAGCCGCGCAACGCGGCGGCGAGACCGTGACCGCCGGCCGCACCCCCGGTGGCGCACGACCAACACACTCACCTGCCGCTTATCGCGCGTTTGCCGAACGCGCTCGCCTGCCGATTTGAGGGGTTCGCCGCAAGTTGTTCGCGCTCAGTGATTCGCCTCAGAATTACGACGTTCACACACTCTGCAAGGGTGGCTGAGGTCCTTAGCAGTTCGCCTCCATACGCCGGCGAATGTCCTGGGCACGCAGACGCACTGCGCCGGGGTAGTTGTCCCACACCCACTGCATCTGATTGTAGAGGAACACTGCGTCGTCGGAGCCGGTTGGCCGTCCCAGTTCACGAAGAAGCGCCCGTGCGTTTCGTTTGTCGTCTTGGCAACCCGACATGACTTCGGCGGCGGGTTCGTTCGCCGGCCCGGCCAGCGCAGCAGGTGCGAGAGCCGCGCCTGACAGAGTCAAGCCGAGCGCTGCGATCGCTGCGAACAAGATGTTCTTTCCCATGTGAAACTCCAGTTTCCGAACAAATGATTTCATCTGACTTTCACTGGCGACGCCGAGAAAGTGCTTGCTCCGCCGGGTGCGTCGCCGGTAGTGGTCGTACGCCAGGAGCGCGGCCAGCCCGAGCGCGACCACGCCGAAAACCACCCCGACAGCGACTGACATCGAGAACAGGGACGCGCCGGTGTTCGCCGCGACGGCCAGGGTCAGCAGAACCCACAGGAGCTCGTGGGGCAACCTGCGAGGTGCCGCGTCCGTGTCAGTCATGCCGGTGATTTCGGGTGCGCGCTTACCGGTGCCCATACCTCGTTCCTTCCTGGTCCTGCGGGCCGCCCGGCGGCTGTCCTACAAGATCCATCGTGGTGGGCCGCGGGCTGCGGGCACATCGGCGAAAAGGCGAAAGCCGGTCGTCTCCTACTTTTGGTGCAAACGGGGCCGGTGGCGGCGGGTGGCGTACCGCCGTGATCGATCATGGGCAGGTCACCGCCCGCCGGACCGTGGCGTCGGCTGCTCGCGAGGACGGCAGGGAGCGTGGGCAGATACTGTTCGTCAGCGATCCGTGGAGGCCGACATGGTTCCCGTTACCTCGCCATCACATAGGTCCTGGCCTCCGCGTCTGGTTGCCGCGTTTGGCAGTGGTGTGGCGGCGATCGGCATGCTGCTGTTTCTGCCCAGCGCGGCCGAGGCCGACCCCGACCTCGGGCCGGTGCCGGGTCCTGGTGGGGCGGCGTGGTGGATGGTCATGGCGGTGCTGCTGGTGCAGGCCGTGATGGTCGCCTGGGCCGGTAGGGCCCCCGCGGTGGTGTTGCCCGGGGTGACCGCCGTGGCGTTGGTGCTGGTTCCAGTGGCACCGGGATCGGCGTTCACGCTCACCGCCATCGCTGTGCTGGTGTCGGTGTTCGTCGCCGTCACAGCCCGTCCGGCGCGGCCGTTGTGGGCGCCTTTGCTTGCCGCGGCGGGGTTACTACTCACCGGACAGTTCGTTACCGCGGGTGCCCGCGGCGCGTCCGGGGTGGGCGCGGCCGGGATGAGTGCGGCGTTGCAGGCCTTGCTGGTGATCGGGCTGCCGCTGCTGGTTGGTTCGGTGCTTGCGGCGCGGCGGGACGCGCATGAGGCGCGTCGGCTGGAGCTGGCGGCTCTGCGCCGGGAGCAGGATGCGCTCCTGCAGGCGGCGATCTCGCGGCAGCGCACGGCGTTGTCGCGGGAGCTCCACGACATCGCCGCCCATCACCTGTCCGGTATCGCGATGCTGGCCGCGGTGGTTGCCCGGCAGATCGACACCAGTCCCGCCACGGCCAGGCACTCGGTGGCCCAGATCCGGGAGCAGAGCCGTGCCGTGCTCGCCGACCTGCGACGGCTGGTCGGTCTGCTGCGTGAGGAGACCGATGGGGTCCGTCCGGTGGAGACCCTCGACGCGCTGGCCGGGCTCGTCGAGGCCCGGCGGGCGGCGGGCGCCGAGATCGAGCTGTGCATGCCGCCGTGCTGGGAGGAGCCGGGGCCGCTGGCCCAGTTGGTCGCCTACCGGATGGTGCAGGAGTCACTGGCCAACGCCGCGGCGCACGCACCGGGTGCGCCCTGCACGGTCGAGGTCGGCGCGCCACGCGAGGGGCGGCTCACGATCAGCGTGCGCAACGGCGTGCCCACCAGCCCCGACCCGGGTCCGGGTGGCGGGTTCGGCCTGGTGGGCATGGCCGAGCGGGCCCAGCTGGTCGGCGCCGATCTCGACCACGGCCCCACTCCGGAGGGTGGCTGGGAGGTGCGGCTGAGACTTCCGCTCGGGGAGACGGTCAGTACGATGTGCGCGCCCGCGAGCCTTCCGGAGGTCCCCCCTTGATCCGCGTGCTCATCGCCGATGACCAACCCCTGGTGCGCACCGGCTTGACGGCACTGCTGACCGCCGAGCCGGACATCGAGGTCGTCGGCGTCGCCTGTGACGGGGCGCGGGCACTGACCATGGCGCGTGAGCTGGTGCCCGACCTCGCCTGCCTCGATATCCGGATGCCCGGCCGCAGTGGCATCGACGTGGCGCGGGAGCTGTGCGCGCCACATGCCGACCCCCAGGTGCCGGTGCTCGTGCTCACGACCTTCGACCTCGACGACTACGTGTTCGGCGCGCTGGAGGCCGGGGCCTCCGGGTTTCTGCTCAAGGATTCCGAACCGGATGACATCGTGCACGCGGTCCGGCAGGTGGCCGCCGGACGGGGCACGATCGACCAGACGCTGACCCGGCGCATCCTGCGCGAGTTCGTGCACCGGCGCCGGCTGCAGCCGGTGGCCGGGCGACGGGTCGAGGAGCTGCTCACCCCGCGCGAGCACGACATCCTGTTGCTGCTCGCGGAGGGAATGTCCAACGACGACATCGCCCGTACTCTGGTCGTGGAGGTGTCGACGATCAAGTCGCACCTGGCCCGGATGCTGCCCAAGCTCGGCGTGACCTCCCGGCTCCAGGCCGTTGTGTGGGCCTACCAGAACCGCGTCGTCGCCGTACCCGGCCCGGAGCGCGTGCTCTGAGACCGGGATGTTGCATCTTTGGATGGCACCCGGGAGCTTCGGTCGTTTGCCGCTCGTGACGGACTTCGCGCGTGCGCAGGATTGCGGCCATGACGACTTCGAACCACACCCCGCCGCTCACCGACCCCGGTCCCCGGCCGCCGGATCCCCCTGGTGCCGGTGGCGTGCGCGGGGTGGTGCGCCGCCATCCGTTGCTGAGCTTCTTCCTGCTCGCCAACCTGTTGAGCTGGCTGGCCTGGATGCCCTACGTCCTTTCGCAGGACGGGCTCGGCTGGTGGGCCTACCGGCTCCCGGAGTTTCTCGGGAGCACCCAGCTGACCGGTGTGCTGCCCGGCGCCTATCTCGGCCCCATCACCTCGGCGCTGCTGGTCACCGCGATCGCCGACGGGCGGGCGGGGTTGCGGCGGTGGGTCAGCCGGATGTGGCGCTGGCGGGTTCGCTGGCACTGGTACGCCATCACCCTGCTCGGTGTGCCGGCGGCGATGCTGGTCACCGGGTTGGCGTTCTCCGGTGGGCAGATCGCCGCGCCCTCGATGATGGCGCTCGCCGCCTACGTGCCTGCCCTGTTGCTCCAGATGATGACTACCGGCCTTGCCGAGGAACCGGGCTGGCGGGATTTCGCGCTGCCGCGCATGCAGCGCAAGTTCGGCCCGCTGGCCGGAACGATGATCCTCGGTCCATTGTGGGCGGTCTGGCACCTGCCGTTGTTCCTGACCGAGTGGGGTGGCTGGCCGGACGCGGACTGGACCCGCCCGGTCGCGTTCGCGGTGTTCTGCGTCGCGTTCAACGTGGTGATGACGTGGGTGTTCAATCGCACCGGGGAGAGCCTGCCGCTGGCGATGCTGCTGCACGTCAGTGCCAACAACTTCGCCTCGGTCATGTGGTCGGAGACGTTCCCCGGCATCGACACTGACAAGGCGATGCAGGCCATGGCCGCAGGCGCGGCCGTCACCGCGGTACTGGTCCTGATCGGCACCCGCGGACGGCTCGGCTACCGCCAGCCGACGGACTGACCATCCGGTCCGCCCAGCCTCCGCCAACAGGACCCTCAGTGGGCCAACCCGAAGGGCGGGGTCCTTTCGGCGGGTTTTGCCGGGTTTGGTACTGGTTTGTCTCTTATTGTGGGCTCAGAACGTTGTGCGGCCTCCTGCTGCCGATCTTCTGAGGCGTTCGTGGAGTATTCCGTCGAACTGGGCCAGTTGGCGGGCTTTTACTTCTTCCAGTTTGGGGCGGTAGAAATCGGCCATGGAGGCGTTGGCCGGGTGGCCTCGGCTGGGACCGTTCGTCTGCTGCTCCGCTGCGATTTGGCGGAGGGTCCGGTCGACTGCTTCGGTAATGAAACGGGCGAAGCGGGACATCATGTGGTCGTGTTCGTCGTCGGCACTGTCGCCGAATCCCAGGCCGCCGTCTGCGTGCAGTTCTGCCATGTAGGCGTCGGCCCAGTCGCGGATTTCGTCCATGATCTGGCGGTCGCCTTCGTCGCCGCCTCCGCCGGAGGTTTTCCACTCGGCCGCGCGTTCGTAGAGCATGACCGTGCTCATCGACCTGTATTCGGCGTCCGTGACTCGGGGCAGGCGGAGTCCTTCGAGCATGGCGTTGAAGTAGCCGTTGGGAATCAGGTGCTCGGCTTCCAGGCGCCAGACGAGAATGTCGTCGAATCGCCTGTGTTGCGCCCTGTATGGACGTACGTCGCCGAGGCCTGGAGCGTCGGTGGGTGGGACGCCGTTGGCCAGGACCCAGGCTCTGATCGCCGCTACCGCTCGTTCGACCTCTGCTTTTCCTAGTCGCACCCGCTCGGGCGGGATGCCGACTTCTGCTCCGCGGCTTCTGGCGAATTCCGGATTGTCGTACTGGGCGAGGTTCGCGGTGTAGGCGGTGGCTGCGGTGACGTAGGTCTGGTACAGCGCCTGGAGGGCGGGGTTCGGCACGCTCGACACCGGGATCGGGTTCGAGTGCAACACCAGGTTGTGGAAGTCGCCGTCGGTCTGCAGGGTGTGGCCGCCGTCGGCCAGGTCGAGCGGCTCGTTGACCACCAGTTCGCCTGGGGCACCCGGCACCGGCGCCGCGGGTGCGCCAGGTGGTTGCTCCGCGGCCGGCTGCTCGCCGCCGATGCCCAGGGCGCCCATGGCGGACTGGCCCAGGCTGACGGCCTGCTGGATCAGCCAGTCGATGGCGGAGTCGACCATTTCCCGCAGACCGGTGATGATCTCGACGATCTTCTCCGGGATGTTGCCGATGCCGACCTGGTTTGCCAGGAAGCCGATGGCGATCGGCACGGCGTGCGCAAGGCCCTGGGTGATCTTCTGGGCACCGGGGACGATGTTGCCGGCCGCGACCTGGGCGAATGTGGTGACGTACTCGTCGACGATGGTGAGGATGTCGCGTAGGTACTCGATGGCCGACTGGATGGCGTTGAAGAACGCGATGAAGCTGTTGATCACGGCCATCACGCCGGTCGGGTCCAGCATCGAGATCAGCTTCGCGGTGACCTTCTCGACGATCTCCGACATGATCCAGTTCTTGGCCATCTCGACGACGGTGTCCCAGAGCCCGCTGAGCCGGTCGGTGACGTACTGCCAGATCGCGGCCGCGCCACCCTGCTGGACGTCCTTGATGAACTGCCAGGCGCCGGTGAGCCGGTCGACGCCGCCGCGCATCTGCTGCATGCGTTCCGGCCCGATGTGCTCGCCGACCTTCTGCCACAACGAGTCCGCGGTGATGCCCAGCACCTGCAGGGCCAGGCCGAGGATGGACTCCAGCGACAGGTCGGGCGGCCGGGTGATGCCGATCTGGCCCAGTCCCCGCAACAGCCATGAGGTGAGCCCGTCGAGCAGGAACGGCAGGATGTTGTCGAAGAAGCCCATGAAGCCGGACTTCAGCGCCTGCAACATGTTCAGCAGGAACGCCACCGGGTCGCGCTGGATGTCGTCGATGGCCGCGGCGGCGTTGCTGACGATGTTGCCGATCAGGTCCGACGGGAAGTTCATCAGCTTGAGGATCAGCTCGATGACGACCTGCACGACCTCGGTGACGAACTCCAGGATCCGGTTGAGCGGATCCTGGAACCGGGCCAGCACCCGTTCGAACGCCGGAATCGGGGCCAGCAGGTCGTCGAGGGTGAGACTGTTCCAGATGCCCAGGAACGTGCCGGTGATCAGGTCGGTGGTGATGTTGAGCCGGGCCATCGCGCTCTCGATGCGGCCGGCCGCGTCGTCGATCACGCCGGACTCGGCCAGTTGCTGATATGTGGCCTCGCCGTTGGGCAGCAACGCGATGAAGCCGCCGATCAGGTTCGCGGCGGTGCGCGGCACGGCTTCGCCGGTGAACGGGTTCTGCCGGATCATCACGGTCATCAGCCGGAATCCGGGCATCTCGTGGGCGTGCTGCGACAGCCAGCCCAGCAGCGAGGCCTTGATCAGCTCGAGCGCCTTGCTGATCACCGTCCACGCGAAGTCGCCGATTCGCTTGACCAGGTCGAAAGCCCGCTGCGCCAACGGCGGCAGGGTGTCGAGCAGCCTGGGCAGGTTCTGTGGCGAGATCGCGTCCCACGCGTCGGCGAACAGTTGGAGCAGGTCGTTCTTGATGCTCACGAACGTGGCGAACTGGGTGTCGAGCCAGTCGGCGGTCTGCTGCAACGTGCCGCGCTCGGTCATCTGCGCGAGCACCTGGTCCTTGCCGATCAGACGCAGGAAGTCGCCCAGGATCTCCACAGTGGGCGCGTTGACGTCGGTGCCGCGCAACGGGTCGTAGTGCAGCACCTTCCGCGCCAGGTCCCACACCGGTTTGATCTGCGGGCCCTGCAGGTGCGGCTCGGCCACCTCGGCGACCACCGCACGGACCTTCTCGATGACCTGGTCGACGATCCCGCCGACGAAACCGCTGACATCGTTGAGGATCGCGTCGACGTACCGGCGCACGATCGCGGCGTTGCCGTCGATGCCGTTGGTGACCGACAGTTCGTCCCACGCCGCGCCGATGTCCCGCTCGATCCGGGCCATGGTCAGGTTGTGCGCCGACAGCCCGTCGGTCACCAGTGTGTACACGTCGCCCAGGACGTCGACCGCCTGCAGCACCTGGCCGACGTTGGCGCCGAACGGCCCGTAGGTGAGCAGCTTCTCGATCAGCTGTGTGCGGCTCATCTGGACCGGCTGGCCGGTGATCGGGTCCTTGCCGATGATGCCGGCGAGCAGGTCGTAACCGGGGATCGCGGAGATCGCGGACTTGACGCCGTCCAGGATGAAGTCCGGGATCAGATCCGTGGCGTCTCGCGAGACGTCTGGCGCGACACCGTGCACATCTCCGGCTGAGCGCTGCTGCGTCACGCGCGTGGCGACGTCCTCGGCCTCACGCTCGCTCGCATCGGCGGGATCGCTCACGGTCGCCGAACTCGCCGACAACGCCCCGCCTTGTTGCAGTGTGTGCGTCACTTCGTGGGCCAGCAGGTGGTATCCCTGCTGCGAACCGGGAGAGAACTGGCCTTCGCCGAAGTAGATGTCCTTGTTCACGGTGAACGCGTTCGCGCTCACCTCCGCGGCGAGCTGACTCGACTGCGACCCGATGTGCAGCCGGACATCACCCAACGAGGTGCCGAACGAAGACTCCAGGCTTTGACGGTGTTCGTCGGGGATCGGCCGTCCTGCTTCGGCAGTGCCCAACCTGTCGGTGAACCCGGACGGTGCCGCACCGCCGCCTTGTCCAGGCCGGCCGACGGCACGCTGCACGGCCGCGTTCCCGGCCACGGACAAACCCGCAAGATGGCTGCCCGAATTACGCGTTTGCCGCGCGAAAGCGGCATTCCCGGCAGCGCCGATCGTCGCCAGCGCGACAGGCATTTCGCCGGCCGCAGGCGCTGGCGTTCGGTCCTCGATCGGTGACGCCGTTTGCGTCACAGCGGCGTCGTGCTCACTCATCCGATTGCCCAGTTGATCGCTCCCACCTGCCGAATTGTTGTTGCACCGGGCGTGGTGGGTCAGGCGAATCCGGGCGCCTTAAAGGGCGGCCTTGCGGGCAGTTCCTTGTCCACGAATCGGCGTGGAATCCGGTGAGCAAGCCAGCGGCCCGGCGGGATTGTCGGACCCCCTTGGTAGCGTTCGAGCGCCTGCGGGCAGCAGGTCCGGTGCAGGGGCAGTGGTTGATATCGGCATGGCTGGGAGCGGTTCTGTAGCCGCCCTCGTGTGCTCGAGGACCGGCCCATCGCCCATCGGATCTCGGACCTGCCGCCCGTGGGTACGGACCAGGAGCTGGAGGAGATGGACGAGCTTGTCGCGGAGACGGTGAGCAAGATCGGGTACGGGGACGCGTTCTTCGCGTGGCCGGAGGCGGCGGCGAGGCGGTTCTGTGAACTGGTGCGGGTGAACACGGGACGCGATCCGGAGGGGACGGCGCGGTTTCTGAGGTGGATGCGGGCGGAGACGCCGATGCGTTACCCGGCATTGGTTGGGGTGGCGGCGTTTGTGCGGGAGCGGTTGGCCAAAGGGGAGCACGGGCTGTCGCGGCAACTGGTCGACGGGGTGCTGCAGCGAGCTGATGATCCAGGGCATCTGCTCGCGTATTGGTTGTCGACGTACGGCCGGATACCGAAGCCGGTGAAGCGTGGCGTGGCGGACGCGGTTGTCAGGCTGTACGACGAAGAAGCGTTGTGGCGCTACGACTCGGACGCGCGTCACATTGAGTCGCCGAGGTTCATCGGGACGAGCGGTGGTGTGCGGACAAGGCGGCCGTTGCGGTTTCGGGACGTGATCGCTTTGACGCATCCGGTTGCCGCCGACGAGAAGCAAGCCGAGGTGTTCAGGCGTGCGCGCGGGCGGACACCGGGACCGAACGGCAGGGCCGGCCGCGACAAGTTACGTACGCTGGACCGCCAGGGCTGGGACTGGCTCGTGTCCACAATGTCCGTGCCCGGACTGCTGGCGAACTTGCGGTTGTTCGACAGCGTGTCGATCCCGTTCGAGACGGCGATGACGGTCGCCGCCAGGATCGCCCAGCCAGGCGAAGGCATCCGGCCGATGCGGTATGCGGCAGCGTGGAAAGCGGTGACGACCGACCGGTGGCGGCCCGCGCTGGCAGCGGGTGCGGCTCGCAGTCTCCGGCAGATCCCGGAGATCCCGGGCCGCACGTTGGTGGCGATCAGCCCGGACACGGCGGAAGGCGCGGCGTTCGGCCTGTCGCTCGCACAGCGTTGCGCGAGCGTGGAAGTCCAGGCGGTCGGTGGCGAGCCGTTCGACGTGCAGCGGGGAGAGTCGCCGCTGCATGCCCTGATCCGTTGGCAGGCGGCGGATCGGCGCCCTGCCCGGGACGCGCGGTACGAATCTCTCGGCAAGGGTGATCACGACCGGGTCGTGTACATCTCGAGATGGGTCCACGAACCCGGTGAAGCGGACGTGGATGTGCCGATGTACTTATGGCAGACCGGCGACCCGCGCAGGCAAGTGCGTGATGAGGCTCCGGCTGGCAACAAGACGGTGTTCTACGGCATATGCGACGCCTCCTTCGACGCGATCCCGATCATGGAAGGCGCCTACCGCTAGGGTGCACGCCATGGTTGCTGACCAGACAGTCCGTTGCGGGTGTTGCGACGCTCCCATCGCGGTGACGGACCGGATGGACATCCGCGCGATGTTGCCCGACGCGGCGATCGGCCTGCCTGAGGAGAACCTGCACGAGATCACTCCGGGGCTGCTGCGCGTGGACGGCCTGGGCTCGTTCGCCCGGTGCCTGCTGCCGGTGCGGCTCAGCGGCGATCTCGAAGTGGTCTTCGGGGTCTGGATCAAGATCGGTGACGCCGATCTGGACCATGTGGCGGCTGTCTGGGACAAACGCGACTACGTCGATGTGGTCCTGCACGGCACGTTCGCCAACTCGATCATCCCGTGGGGCGACGCGATACTGGGCGCGCCGGTCACCGCCATGGTTCAGGACGTCGACGAGATCCCCTACATCGAAGCGTCCGACGACGCCGAGTTCGAGAAGCTGCTGACCGATGTCTGGGACCGTGACCATGTACTGAGCCGGTTCGCGCACGCGCTGCCGGTGGCTGTGCGGGAGACGATCGGCGAACGCTGGAGCATCGAGCGGAGCGCGGGAATGGCCGCCCGCGTGGTCGAAACCGGCGCCACGCAGTACAGCGGGCCGGGCCGGACGGTATTCGTCGACGAACTCAGAGATCCGATGAACCGGACAGCGGATGAAATGCTCGCCCAGATGCTGGAGAATTTCCCGGAACTCCCGCCGGAGCAGATCTTCACGACCCGGAACGGCGACGAGATCCGCGACGCCCGTTGGCTCACGCAGGACGTCGACGGGGAGATCAGGCACGAGCTGTACGGGTACGCCATCCGCCCCGGCAGCATGATGGCCATCGTCTGCATCCACGACACGCCCGAAGACCACGCGTGGGCGATGCACGTGTTCAACTCGATCCGCAACGTCTGAGCAGCACTCGACCGGCTCCCGTCCTCGGACGCCGGGAGCCGTGGGTACCGGCCGTGTCTACAGCCTGAGCAGCCCTGCGTGCACGCGCTCCAGCAGGTCCATCGACGGCCTGCTGCCGACCAGTTCGAGCTCGTGTACGTGGATCAGGCCGAGTTCGACCACATCCGCGATCAGCACGCGCGCGGCGCCGAGCGGCAGTCCAAGATGGACAGCCAACTCCGCAGTGGACTGAGGAGTCTCGCACGCCGAGCAGATCGCGCGGTGGTCGGCACGCAACGTGTGCATGTCGACCTGCCACGCGGGGGAGAACGACAGCAGCGTCTCCAACTCCAGGGCGTGGACCGGTTTTGTGCGGCCACCGGTGCGGGTGTAGGGGCGTACCAGTGGCCTAGGGTCGGATTCATCGATGATCTCGATCGCCGGTTGCCGGACCGGCGGTGCGACGTAGACAGGCTCAGTCTCAACGGCCGGAGGAAGGGCCGGCTCGGGCTCCGCCACGGTCTCCCGCGGCTGGAAGTCGTGATCGGCCCACAGTTGGTAGTCGCCCCATCCTCCGAAGTACAACCCGTTGAGCTGACGTTTGTCGCCCATGGCGGGATTCACCACCTGCGTTAGCGGAACGAAGGTGTGAGTTTAAGTTGATTTGAGATGGCTGGGCAATGGTTCATCTGGGTTTACATGCACACGAACAAATTCGCGATTTCGTCACCCTCGGTGACCGTGGTGCGCCGGGAATCGAGGAGAACCCGTTCGGCTTATCGAGGCGCCGCAAGGCAGCTCGTAGTTTGAACAACGGTCTCATCGGGGCGACTGAGGGAGCGATAATGCCGTTATGTCGGTGGAAGCTCGGTCTGGCAAGCATTGTGATGGTGACAGGGTCGGTTCTGGCTGCGCCACAAGCAGTCGCGGACGACCGGCAGACAGCCGTGGTCTCCTTGGGGGACAGTGCGATGTCCGGCGAGGGCGCCGGTGACTACGAACCCGGCACGCGTGGCGAGAACGGCAACTGGTGCCACCGCTCGGTGAATTCGATGATCCACCGGACACAGCTGGCAGAACGGACATTCAACCTCGCGTGCTCGGGCGCGGACTCGGCGAACGTGTCCCTGGCGGACACCACGCACTACACCGAAGGCTCACAGGCCAGGCGATTGATCGACATCGCGCGGACCTACCGCGTGACCATGGTGATCGTGCAGATCGGTGCCAATGACGAGCCGGCGTTCGCCGACACGTTGGTCGGCTGCATCAAGGAATGGTTCAATCCGTTCAGTTCCGGCTGTGCGCCGAAACTGCGTCAGCAATGGCCGGGCCGGCTCGCGGCGATGGCACCGCGGGTGGAAAATGCCTTGGCCGACGTGAAATCCGCGATGCGGCAGGCCGGATACAGCGACTCCGGCTACTCCCTCGTACTCACTTCCTATGCGTCGCCGTTGACCGAGAAGATGGACCGGGTCCTGCATGGACCGCAGGGCTGTCCGTTCAAAATCAACGATGCGAAATACGGCCGTACCGAAGCGGTACCGCAGTTCAACGAAGCGCTTCGTGGTGTGGCAAGCCGTTCCGGTGCTCGGTTCCTGGATTTCTCCAGGGCTACAGAGGGCCGCGAGGCCTGCAGCGGCGGCAGCAACTCCTCCAACGAGTGGCAGCGCCGCATCACGGTCGACCCCTATGCCCTGGTATACGGCGGGCTTGACGCCATCGGAATCCACTTGGCACAGGAATCCTTCCACCCCAACGCCGCCGCTCACGGTCAGCTGGGCCGCTGCGTGACCCAGTTCGTCAACAGCGGCGCCGACAGTGCCCGCTGCCTGGCCGGTGCGGACGGCAATCTCAACGCAGTCGCCTGAACCGATATAGTCTAAACAGGACAGTGCCCGGCCGATCAGTTCGGCCGGGCACTGCTGCTGAGGTGTCAGAGACGGGACCACCTCTGGTTGGTGTTGCCGTGGCACGGATAGATCACCAGCTGTGCGCCGTTGCCGCTGCCATTGGTCGAGTCAAGGCACTTGCCGGAGGCCGGGTTGACGATCAGGCCGTCCGGCCGGAGCTCCCACTTCTGTGCGCCGGTACCGTTGCAACCGTAGATCTGGACCGGGGTGCTGTCCTTGGTCTCGCCGTTGCGAACGTCAAGGCAGTACGTGCCGTAGACCACCAGTTGCCCGAAGGGCGTCCGCGACCACTGCTGGTTGGGGCCGCCGTGGCAGTCGAAGACCGTGACGATGATGCTGTTGCGCGGTGTGGCGCTGGGGACATCGAGGCACCGGCCGGACTCCTTGACCTTGAGCATGGACCGGAAGTCGTTGGTGTCGATGATCGTCTCGATCAGGCGGCTGCCCGGGAAGTCCATCATGATCATGCCGTACCGGTTGGGCCACCCACGCCGGTTGATCTCGTTGTGGGTCATGATGTTGACGCCCTCGAAGACGACCGTGCAGCCCATTTTCTGGCCCAGCACCTCCAGGCAGTCGACGCTGGGGTACTCGGAAATGCACTTCGAGGAGAGATGGCAGGTGTCGAACGGGCCCTCTCTGACCCATCCGGTGACCAGCCTGGACGCATCGGTCGCCGGGCCGACGTGCCCGCTGGCGATGAAGTAGGGGAACGACCCGCCGGAGGCGCTCAGGAAGTTGACGTACGTGACGTCCCGAGGTCCGGACTGCGCCGCGTTCAGGTGGTTGCGGACCGCGTGCCACTTGTTGGCCAGGTCCCAGTTGTCGTTCACGTTGTACTCGTCCTGCTTGGCCAGGCTATTCCAGGGGATACCCATCCGGACGGCTGAGCCGAAGTCCTGCAGTACGACGATCTTGCCGCGGATCTCACGCACGGTCGGGTTGTCGCCGGTGCCCTGGTACACCTGCAACGGGTACTTGTCCAGGCCGGCCTTGACCTGGGTGTCGAAGCCTTCGCTCGGACCGTGGTTCTGCTTGATCCGCATCACGAGGGACTCGTTGGGATGCATTTTGAGGTAGTTGGTGGCCGTGACGAGCACATCGTTCTCGAAGTCCAGCAGTTGCGGGGCCGGACCGTGGTAGACCTTGAGCCTGTTGTCGATGGGGTCCGGGCCCAGCCGGATGTCCCAGGCCCGGATGCCCGCGTTCAACTGCTCGCCCAGATCCATGGACTGGGTGAAGACCGAGTCACCCCCGACTCTGTAGGCGCCGGTGTCGTGCGTGCCCGGCAAGGACAGCTCGCTGAGCGTCGTGGTGCCGGGCAGGTAGGCCATCCAATCGCGGGGGTACGCTCCGGCGCGGGCGTCGTGCGAGTACGAGCTGGTTTCGTGTGCGCTGGCGGTCCCTGCGAGCGACACGATGGCGAGCGACATCGTGGCTGACACAACGGCCGCGTACGCCGATATACGAGTTAGCTTTTTCATTCCCCTTCTTCCCCTCGGGTGTTCTGATCAGGCGCCGATGAGTCCACCAGCGGGGGATGTGAGCCCGGCGGCAGCACGGCAGGAGTCCGGCAAGAGAAAGGTGTGAATCCGGTGTGTGATCCACTGTTCTCACCGAACTCACACCTGGCCGTGCTGTGCTGACCGGGATGACTGAGACGGCACGCATTCTGGTGGTCGACGACCACCCCAACATCGTGGACATGCTCGCCACGGTGCTGAAGTTCCACGGCTTCCTGGTGAGCACGGCCGGCACAGTCGCCGAGGCGTTGCTCGCGGCTGACCGGGATCGCCCGGACCTGGTGATACTGGACGTGATGCTGCCGGACGGCGACGGTTTCGAGGTGTGCCGCCGACTACGCGCGGACGGTCACCGCGTGGGCATCGTGTTCCTGACCGCGCGGGATGCGCGTCACGACACGGTGGCCGGACTGACGTACGGCGGAGACGACTACGTGACCAAGCCGTTCGCGGTCGACGAGTTGGTCGCGCGGGTCCGCGCGGTATTGCGCCGAACGGTCGAATCCGCGCCGACGGGCCCGCCCGAGGCGATGCTGCGTTATGTCGACGTGGAACTGGACGAGAACACCATGTTGGTGCGCAGAGCAGGCCGTCCGATCGAGCTGTCGCCCACCGAGTTCAAGTTGCTGCGCTACCTGTTGCTCAATCCGGAGCGAGTGCTGTCCCGTGCACAGATCCTGGATGCTGTGTGGAGCTACGACTTCGGCGGCGGCTCGAAGGTGGTCGACACCTACATCGGCTACCTGCGCCGCAAACTCGAAGCACTGGGCGGGCCGTTGATCGTGACCCATCGAGGGTTTGGCTACGCCCTGCGTGAGGGTCGCGGATGAGCCTACGGACTTCGTTGCTGCTAGGCATTCTCGCGCTTACCACGGCTGTGTTGGTGGTCGCCGCTGCCGTGAGTGCTGTCGCGTTACGCGCCTATCTCCTGAACCGCACCGACGACCAGCTACGAGGCGGGGCGAGTCTCGCGTCGGCCCGGGGCCAGCAACTCTTCAACGGCGCCGAACCCGGTCAGGATCTGCGTGCCGTGGTCGCCCCGACGGAGTACCTGGTCGAGGTCCGTTCGCCGTCCGGCATCGTCACCCGGCTCTCTGGCGCTCGGTCCGTGCCCACCGGTTCGTTGCTCGACAAGGTGAACGGGAAGACAGGCACTCCGGTGACCGTCGAGTCGGGCTCAGGCGATTATCGGGTCGTCGCGGTGGTGGTGGCCGGTGCGATCGTGGTGGTCGGCCTCCCGTTGGCCATCGTTGACGGAACAGTCCGGCAGTTGCTTCTGATCGAGGCACTCGTTGCCGTCGCCCTGCTGATCGGTCTCGCACTCCTGGCACGGCTGCTTGTCGTGCGGCGACTTCGGCCACTTGAGGGCATTACGTCGACCGCGACGGCGATCTCCGGAGGTGACTTCGACCGTCGAGTGTCTATCGTGGACAGCGAGCGAACCGAAGTGGGCCGGTTGACCCGCGCGGTGAACGGGATGCTCGCCCGTATCCAGGCCGCTTTGTCCGCGCGGGCCCGTTCGGAGGAACGGTTGCAGCGCTTCGTCGCGGACGCTTCGCACGAACTGCGCACGCCGCTCACGTCGGTCCGCGGCTATCTCCACTTGCTTTCCTCAGGCATGGTCACCGAACAGGACCGCCCGGACGTGTTGCGGCGGCTCGACGACGAAACCACCCGGATGGGTGCGATCGTGGACGACCTGCTGTACCTGGCCAGGCTGGACGCGGAACCGGCCCTGCTCAGCCAGCCGGTGGACCTCACAGCCGTGGTGCGTGACTCAGTGGCCGACGCCATCGCCGTCGAACCCCGCCGCCGGATAATCCTGGAAGCGCCGGAAACATGCGTGGTCGCAGGCGACGAACACAGCCTGCGGCAGGTGATGGCGAACCTGCTGGCGAATATCCGGGCACACACCCCGATCGACGCACCCTCGACCGTTACTCTCCACAATGGATCAGAAGGTGTGCACGTCGAGGTGGCCGACAGCGGTCCAGGCTTGGAGCCTGCCGCGCTGGAGCGGATGTTCGACCGGTTCTACCGTGGCGATCCCGGCCGCAGCGCCAGCGGTGGCAGCGGATTGGGCTTGGCCATCGTCGCGGAGGTGATCCGGGCGCATGGTGGGGAAGTGGCCGCGCGGAGCAATCCAGCCGGTGGCCTGACTGTGTGGTTCAGGTTGACGTCATCGCTCCCAAGCTGATCGGTGGTCGCCGACCTGGTTGTGCAGACAGGTCGGCGACCACCGGGAGTTCAGCCGCGGGCTGTGAGGAAGGTCCGCAGTGACGCCAGATCGACAGTCAGAGTGGGGCCCTGGGGATTCTTGCTGTCGCGAATCGCGGCCAGGTCATTCCTGACCTCCACGCAGTTGCCGCCGGTTCCGCTGAAGCTTGACTTGCGCCAGTTCATGTTCACGCCTCCTTCAGAATCGTCCGAAGCATATTCTGGCTTTCGCGGATAGGAAGGGCTATGTGATCTAGCTGGGCGAGCATCTGCGTGTACGGCTCCGCTTGGTCATCATGCAGGTAGACGCCGCCTTCAGCGACCTCGACGTTGACCACAGGCGTGGTGGTGGGGAACGTCATGTAGAGCCACGAGTGGGTAATCACTGCGACTGGTAGGAGTTGCCGCAGAACTCTGACAGGGATCCCACGGTCACGCGCGTCCAGAAGGTGCTTGAGTTGCTTCTTGTGGCCATCGGAACCACCGAATGGCGTCCGTAGCGCGGTTTCGTTGATGTAGGCCGCGTAGTCCACCGTACCCAGGATCTTTTGTCGCCTTCGCCTGGCCAACCATCGCAGTTCGGCGATATCTGCTGGAATGTCGCCGGAGAGCATGAGCGCCATGGCGTACTCCTCGGTTTGCAGCAGGCCTGGCACCAGTGATACGGCCCAGTCGGTGAGGCTGTTGGCATCATTCGCGTAGCTGGCGAGAGTTCCCATCTCGGCTGGAACACCGGGCAGTGGGCGGTCCCACCAGCCGGATGAGTTCTCTGCTCTCGCCTCCGCGATGACGTCTTCGCGCTCGGCGGACGGAATCCGGTATGCGGTAAGGATCATCGCCACGTGTTCGGTGGTGATATGTCGCTGGCCGTTCTCGATTCTGGACATCGTGGCCAGGCCCCACTCCAGCAGCTTCGCGGCCGCCTCCAGGCTAAGATCGGTTCGCTCTTTGCGAATCGCACGCAGGCGGGCACCGATGATCCGGTCCCTGGGTCGCGGGGGCTGACGCTTGTTAGGCATAGAGCCATTCCTTCCCACCGTCGGAAGGGCGAGCGCCTTCCGGGAATCAAGTCTATCGTCCTGAGTGGAGCCTACAACGAACCGGAAAGTGGCCACAGTGGACGAACGCTTGCTTGGGAAAGCCGCCCGCAAAAAGATTTCCGAACAGTGGCCGCGCATTGCGCGCTTCCTCGGGCCGACGGGCCTGGCCAACTACATCGACGACGACTTCTCCCACTGGTCACGCCACGCCGAAGACCTGACCCCAGCCGAACGTGCGGCAGCCTACGAAGAATGGGCCGACTTCTACGAATGGCGACTGAAACAACGCGCCACCGAACTCGCCGACGATCGCTGCAAGCGCTACCTCGTCGCCGAATGGACCGACAGCATGGCCTACTGCTGCCGGCGCTCCGCAGCCTGGGCGCGCGGCGAAGACCCAGGCGCATGGCTACCCCAACAGGAACGCCGCCCAGACCTGTACGCCGAAAGCCTCGCGATAGTCACTGAAACCGTCCCCCAGCTGAACATGCGTCAGCCAACCCCCATAGCAACGACCCGCGGCTCGTGATACGTCGGCCGGTTCCGCCTCTGCATGCATACCCAAAGTAGCTACTCGGGAACCGCAGGGGACAATGGGTAGCCGGGGAGCACGCCGAAGGGTGCGGGCCGCCAAGAGCGAGGAGTGGGCTGAAGATGTCGGCCGTTGAGGGTAATTCCGCGGATGATCCGATACTGCCGTTCATCGACACCACCAAACCCAGTGTCGCCCGGGTGTACGACGTGTTCCTGGGCGGCAAGGACCACTACGAGGTGGACCGCGAGGTCTACCGCAGGACGCTGGAGATCACCCCGGAGGTGCCGCTGCTGACCCGGACGTTCCGGCAGTGGCTGATCAGGGTGGTGCGGTTCCTGGCGTCCGGCGCGGGGATCGACCAGATCCTCGACTGCGGATCGGGCCTGCCCACCGCCGAGAACACCCACCAGGTGGCGCAGCGCGTCAATCCCGAGACCACGGTCGTCTACGTGGACAACGACCCGATGGTGATCGCGCACGGCCGGGCTCTGCTGGAGGAGAACGACCGGACGCACTTCGTCGACGCCAACTTGCGTGACGCTGAAGCGCTTCTGGCCCACCCCACTGTCACCCGGTACCTGGACATGAACCGGCCGCTCGCGCTCATGCAGTGCGGGACGCTCCACCACATCAGTGACGAGGACAACCCCGTCGACCTGATGGCCCGCTACATCGACGCGCTGCCGTCCGGCTCGTACGTCGCCATCAGCCACTTCTACGACCCGGCTGACGGCAGTGAGCTGAGCGAGCTCTCGCAGAAGCTGGAAACGAACCTGCTCAACGCCGTCGGATCCGGGTGGTGCCGGACGTCCGCACAGATCGAAGCGATGTTCTGCGGACTTGAGCTGGTCGAACCCGGCTTGGTCCCAGCGGTCGACTGGTGGCCGGACGGTCCTCGCATCAGGCCGGTGGCGACCGTCGAGCAGATCGCCTACGGAGCGGTCGCCCGCAAACCCTGACGCCTCAGGCGCCGTCCGGCCGCCAGGTTCACCGGGTAGTGGGGGTGACGGTGGCCGATCCGGTGGTGACCGAGCCGCCGATCTGGGTCTTGATCTTCTGGCAGGCAGGGGCGCGTTTGGCGGCCGCTTCCATGTCGGCGGACTTCAGTGCCGGCTGGTCGAGCGGGTTCTGCATGTTGCCAAGGGCGGCGAGGTCCTTGGACACGCTCTGAACGGCGGCACCGATGGCCTGGGGATTGTTCGGATCCACGCCCTCGAGCTTGGTCTTTGTCGTGTCCACGGTCTGCTTGAGCTGCGTGAAGGTCTTCTGCAGCTCGGTCACCGCTGCCTTGCCGTCGGGGACACCGGCCGCGTCGACGTCGGTGAGTTTCCTGTTCGCCTTGTCCAGGCCCGTCGACATCGTGCCCAGCTGGGTCTTCAGCGAGTTGAGGGCCGCCGCCGGGCTGCTTGTGTCCGGCCTGAAGGAGGTCGCGGGCGTGATGAACTCCTGCATCGCGCCGCAGACGTCGTCGGCGAAGTCGACCTTGGCCTGATCCACGGTGCCGGACGTGCTCGACGGCGGCTGGGTGACCGTGTTGCTGCCGGTGGCCGGGCCGGTGTTCTGCTGGGTGCCGCCGCATCCCGCTGTGACCAGTGCGAATCCGGCCACTACAGCGATGATCGTGGTGCGTCCAGCAGGCATGAGGACCCCCTGTCGTCGGTTTTGCTGTCGGCGTTCGGGTGCCCACGAAAAAATTTCTCAACCTTTTGGCGGCCGGATGTCGATCTGGCGGCCCGGCGATCGACGGGAGTGTGAAAGCCGAACCGCACAGCACAGGGAGACGACGATGAGGGCAGGACGACGCGAATGGCTGGGCCTGGCGGTGCTGGCGCTGCCGACACTGCTGCTGTCGCTGGACATGAGCGTGCTGCACCTGGCAGTCCCGCATCTGGCCGCCGACCTGCAGCCGAGCAGCACGCAGCTGCTGTGGATCATCGACATCTACGGGTTCATGATCGCCGGGTTCCTGGTCACCATGGGCACCCTCGGCGACCGGATAGGCAGGCGAAAACTCCTGATGTACGGCTGCGCGGCCTTCGGGCTGGCGTCGATCGTCGCGGCTTTCGCGTCCAGCCCGCAGATGTTGATCGGCGCCCGCGCCGCGCTGGGGGTCGCGGGCGCCACCCTCATGCCTTCCACGCTGGCGCTGATCAGCAACATGTTCCAGGACGCCAGGCAGCGCGGGACCGCGATCGCGGTGTGGATGAGCTGCTTCATGGGCGGCATGGTGGTCGGCCCGGTCGTCGGCGGCGTGCTGCTGGAGAACTTCTGGTGGGGCTCGGTGTTCCTGATGGGCGTGCCGGTGATGATTCTGCTGCTGCTCACGGCCCCGAAGCTGCTGCCGGAGTACCGCGACGAGTCCGCCGGACGCCTTGACTTCGCGAGCGTCGCGCTGTCTCTGGGCACGATCCTGCCGGTCATCTACGCGCTCAAGGAGACCGCCAAGGACGGGCTGTCGCTGGTCAACGTGATCGTGCTGGTGGCAGGTCTGTTCGTGGGCACGGTGTTCGTCCGGCGTCAGCGGCAGCTCGCGGAGCCGATGCTGGACCTGCAGCTGTTCAAGGTCCGGGCGTTCAGCGCGGCCGTGAGCATCATGCTCGTCGGCGCGCTCACCATGGGCGGCGTGTTCCTGCTGGTCAGCCAGTACCTGCAGATGGTCGGTGGGCTGGACGCGGCCGAGGCCGGGCTGTGGCTGGTGCCGCAGGCGCTCGCGGTCGTCGTCGGATCGTTGATCGCGCCGAAGCTGGCGCAGCGGTTCCGGCCGGAGTTCGTGCTGGGCTTCGGGATGCTGGTCGCCGCGGGCGGACTTGTCTTGTTCACACAGGCTTCCGGCCCCAACGGCGTGGTCCTGGTGGCGCTGGGCATGTCCATCGCCTCGTTCGGGATGGGCCCGCAGGGAGTGCTGTGCACGGAGATGGTGATCAGCTCGGTGCCTCCGCAGAAGGCCGGCGCGGCGTCCGCGTTGTCGGAGACCAGCGCGGAATTCGGGATCGCCATGGGAATCGCGGTGTTCGGCAGCATCGGCACCGCCATCTACCGCGACCAGATCTCTGTTCCTGGCGGGGTTCCTTCTGAGGCTGCGGCACAGGCCACCGACAGCATGGCGGGCGCACTGCACGCAGCCAGCACCCTGCCTGGCTCGCTGGCCGACGGTTTGCTTGTCACAGCACGGGATGCGTTCACCTCGGGCCTGCACACCGTCGCAGGTATCGGCGCCGCGGTCGTGGTGATCTTCGCTGTGATCGGGATGGTCGCACTGCGCAAGAAGGACGCCGCCGCGGCCGTACGTGAGCAAGCCGTCCTGGAGAATTGTTGATCAGTTTGGTACTACCTAGGTACACGTTCAATCGTGCACACCTGGGGAGGAACCACCTAGTGAAACGCCTTGCCTTGGCGTTGACGCTGGTAACTGCCGTATCGCCGGTCTCCGCTGCCACAGCGGAGACCGGTCGCGCGTTCACCAGCAGGGTCGTGACGAGCGGCCTCGCCGACCCGTACGAGATCACTTTCGGTCCAGATGGCATGCTTTGGGCCACCGAGAAAAGCGGCTTGCGCGTGCTGCGGATCGATCCGCAGACCGGCGCGCAGCACACGGCCGTGACGATTCCCGACGCGATCCACACCGACTGGTCACAGGACGGTGTGCTGGGAATGGCGTTGCATCCCGGACTGCTCAAGGGCCGGGACCACGTCTTCGTCGCCTACACCTACGACTCCGATCCGGGGCCCGCGCAGGCGGCCCGGACCAAGATCGCGCGCTACACGTACGACCCGCAGACCCAGCAGCTCGGCCAGCCGGTGGACGTGATCACCGGGCTGGCCGGCGGTGTCGATCACCAGTCGGCACGCCTGGTGTTCGGCCCGGACGGCAAGCTGTACTACACGATCGGCGAACAGGGTGCGAACCAGTTCGGTGCGAAGTGCCTGCCGATCCAGGCCCAGCGGTTGCCGACCGCGGCGGAGGTGCAGGCCAAGGACTGGACCGCGTATCGCGGGAAAGTACTGCGGCTCAACCAGGACGGCTCGATCCCGGCTGACAACCCGGTGCTCGGCGGCGTCCGCAGCCATGTGTTCAGCTACGGCCACCGCAACGCCCAAGGGCTCGTCTTCGGCACGAACGGCCTGCTGTATTCCAGCGAGCAGGGGCCGAAGACCGATGACGAGGTGAACATCATCGGCCGTGGCAAGAACTACGGCTGGCCTCATGTTGCCGGATACCGCGACGACAAGGCGTATGTCTATGGCAACTGGTCTGCCGCGCCGGACTGCGAGCAGCTTGACTTCTCCGACTACGAGATCCCGCCGTCGGTGCCGCAGGCCACGGAGACCTCGTGGAACCACCCGGACTTCGTCCCTCCGATAAGGACGTTCCACACTGTGCCCAGCGACCACAACTTCATGGATCCGCAGTGCGCGGACGGTGAGATGTGGTACCTGTGCTGGCCGACTGTCGCGCCTGCCAGCCTGGACTTCGTGTCACGCGGCGCGTTGCACAACTCGCTGCTCATGCCGGCGTTGAAGGACGGCACGGTGTACCGGCTGGCGCTCACGCACGACGGAAAGCGCGTTGACTCCGTCGAACCGTTGTGGCGAACCACCAACCGGTACCGCGACACGGCGATCAGCCCTGACGGCAAGACGTTCTACGTCGCCACCGACAGCACCGGGAACACCAAGGACGCAACCGGAAAGCCTACCAACGCATTGGCCAACCCCGGTTCCATCCTGGAGTTCAAGCTAGGCTCCTAGCCCCCAGCTGCCCCGGTAGGTCTGACCGGGTGCCAGCGTGATCAGCCCGTCGCCGCTGTTGAAGGCGTTGGGCGCGGAGGTCATGGGTTCGACACTGATGCCGGCGCGTGCGGGCCTGCCCGGCGCGCCGTCATCGGTGTAGACCTGCATGAACTTGTGCGTATCGTCCACCCAGACCTGGACCTGTTGCCCGCTATGGGTTTCCACGGTCGCGGTGGCCACGCCGTCCACGCGCTGCAGATCGGTGTAGCAAACGTCCAGTTTGGTCGCACCGATCTGCTTGTGCGTCCGGAAGTCGTACTGCGTGCCCGCGACCGTGGCACGGCCGATCGGGATCAGCATGTCGTTGTTGGTCAGGTATGTCGTGGCCGGCACGGTCAGCTTGGCAGCATTGACATTCGGGTCGACCCGGAAGTACGGGTGATAGCCGGTGCCCAGCGGGGCTGGTTGCCGTCCGGCGTTGCATGCGGTCAGCGTGACCTGAACGCCTTGCGGCCGCAGCAGATACTCGATCTGGAACACGATCGTGAACGGGTATCCGTACTGCGGGAACAAGGTGTGACCAAGCACGACCCGGTCCCGGTCGTGCCGCACCAGTGCCCACGGCGCCCAGGTGACCAGGCCGTGGATGGCGTGGCCACTCCAGTTCTCGCTGGCCGGTGTCTGGTACTCGACACCGCCGAAGGTGTATGTGGCACTGTCGATCCGGTTGGCCCACGGCAACAACACCTTGCCGAGGAAGCTGTCACCGAGCTGGTCGGCATCGTGGGTCAGCAGTAGTTCCCGGTCGTCGACCCGCCACGATCGCAGTGTCGCACCGACTTCGGCGACGACCAGCCGATGCCGCCCGGCTGCGATGGGGAACTGTCTGCCACTGGGAAGAATGGTCGAGGACTGCGCTTGCGCGCTGGTTGAGAGAGCCATGGCGGCCACCGATCCGGCGGCCCCAGCCAGTGCGCCACGACGTGAAATGGTCATGACGTCATCATTGCAGCGCAAGACCCTGTGCCGCAGTACTTTGCGCCCGGGCGGTTTCACCCCTCGATGAAACCCTTGTGCAACAAGGAAATTGACGGTGTTGTTGCGGCAACACGTACGACAGGGGAGTATCCATGGGCAACAAGTTCAAGGCCGCCGCGGTGGCCGCATTCGCTCTGGCCGCAGTGGCCTCCGGAACGGCGACCGCGTCCGCGGCGCCGTCGCCAGTACCGGCCTCGATCTCAGCCGGCCAGGCGGTGGCATCGGTCCCGCCTGGCTGTCAGTTCCTCTCCATCAGGCGCGCGGCGCCTGCCCTGGCCATCGCCAACTGCAACTTCCTGGACCCCGGTTTCGAGCTGTACGCCGCGATCGTGCACTGCGCGGACGGCAGGCAGTACGACGGCAACTGGGCACGGCCTCACCAGATCTCCACCGCACGGTGCCCGGCGGGCGTCAACATGACCGACAACGGGCCGTGGATTCTCCAGATCTGAGGGCTTGACCCTCACGTTACGTGAGGCTGCAGGCTGGGGTCTGTGAGTGACTACTACAACGCGTTCGAGATGAGTCCCGTGCCCGCACCCGGTCCGGATGCGGTCGCGCCGGAGCCGTTCCGTGGCATCTATGGAATGCCCGCGTTCGTGACGATCCCCACGAACGATCTGACGGCGTCGGTGGACTTCTGGATTCGCGGGCTCGGGTTCTTCGAACTGTTCGGCATCCCCGGCACGCTCGTGCATCTGCGCCGGTGGGCGTTCCAGGACGTACTCCTCATCGCGGCGGAGGACGTTGCGGAACAACCACCGGCGGTGAGCTTCAGTTTCGCGTGCGTGCTCAACCAGATCGATGCTGTCGCCGAGGCCTGTCGTGCGTTGCGCCCGGACTCGGTGGCCGGCCCACGGGACACTCCCTGGACCACCCGCGATGTGACCGTGATCACTCCCGAGAACGCGCGGATCGTTTTCACTGCGGCGAAGCCCTTTGATCCGGCCAGTGAGGAGGCGCGGAACCTCAAAGCCGTCGGGATCACCCCGCCGGGCGACGGTCGTGGTGACAATGAGGACCATGCCTGATGACACTGACGCGGACGGCCTGCCTGTCGGGCAGGTCTCGACGCGTCTGGGCGTGACAGTCCGCACGCTGCACCACTGGGACGAGATCGGTCTGGCGCGGCCGTCGCTGCGCACGGCGGCCGGATACCGGCTCTACACCGCCGGTGACCTGGAACGCCTGCACCGCATCGTCGTCTACCGCGAGATCGGCCTCGGCCTGGACAGGACTCGGGCCATTTTGGACGACACGGGTGCGGACGTACCTGGCGCGTTGCGCGCGCAGCGCGCCCAGGTCGCCGAGAAGATCGACCATCTCCAGCGGCTCAGCGCAGGACTCGATCGGATGATCGACGCGCACGAGCGCGGCCTGCTGCTCACCGCCGAGCAGCAGGCCACGATCTTCGGCCCCGACTGGAACCCGGACTGGCCCGCCCAGGCCCGTCAGCGCTACGGCGACACACCACAATGGCAGCAGTACGCCGAACTCTCAGCCTCACGCAGTCCGGAGGAATGGCAGGCCATCGCCGACGCCGTCGCCGGCCTCGACCGCGCACTCGCGGCTGCGATGGACGCCGGCGTCACACCTGGCAGCCCAGAAGCCGATCAACTCGTCGAGCGGCACCGCGAGGTCTTCGCCTCGTACTTTCCCCTCACCAGGCAGATGCAGGTCTGCCTCGGCCGCATGTTCGAGACCGATCAGGGATACGCCACTCACTACGACAGCATCCGCACCGGCCTCGCCAAGTGGTTCCGTCTCATCATCGATGCCAGCGCACGTGCCCACGGCATCAACCCCGACACCGCAACCTGGCAGTAGAAGAAGCGGTCATGACTGCCAGTCGGCGAGTTTTCGCAGGGCGTTGGCGGTGATTTCGAACTCGTCGGGGCCGATCACGGCTCTCATGTCGGCGTTGAAACTGTCGATGGCCGGGCGGACCAGGTGCAGGGCCTTGGTGCCCGCCGCGGTCAGTTCGAGGGCGCTTGCGCGGTACTGGCGGGGGTGGGCGCGTTTGGTGATCAGGCCGGCCTCGACGAGGCGACTGACCATGGCTGTGATCGCCGACTCGCGTTGGCCGAGGACGGCGGCCAGGTCCTGCTGGGTCACGCCGGGCTGGTCCTGGATGACGAACAGGGCGCCGAGCTGTGCGGTGGTGACGCCCGCGGCGGCCATGCAGCGTCGGTCCGCCGCGATCCGGAGGTGGTGGGCGGAGCGCTGGAGCATGAAGTACAGCCGCTGGTCGGTCATCCCCAGATCTTGACAAATCCCGGCGCCCGGCACATCCTCACTTCAGTAGTGAAGTGAGGTCTGGGGAATGAACGTCGACTACGCCAAGCAGGCGCTGGCGTCGCAGCCGTTCAGCGTGCTGCTGGGTGCCCGGGTCGTCGGATTCGGTGATGGTGCCGCCGTCATCGAACTCGACGTCCGTGACGAATTGCGGCAGCAGAACGGATATCTGCATGGCGGTGTGCTGGCGTACGCCGCCGACAACACGCTGACCTTCGCGGCCGGGACTGTGCTCGGCCCACAGGTGCTGACCGCCGGATTTACCATCGACTACCTGCGTCCGGCGCAAGGTGATGTGCTGCGCGCACAGGCTCATGTGGTGCAGTCGAGCCGCTTCCGGGCCACCTGCCGGTGTGAGCTGTACACAGTAGACAACTCCGGGGAACAGCTCTGCGCGGTGGCCCAGGGCACCGTGCGGAAGGTGTCCTGACTAGCCGGAACAGGGGTAACAGCTTGGGCGGTTCGGGCTCTTGTGAGGGTTGATCTCAGGGGGTTACTGTCCGCGACAAGGTGATCACCTGGAGGCACTCGTGCGCGGACGGATAATCGCGGCAGTTGTCACTGCGGTTGCGTCACTGATTGGTATACCCGCCTCGGCAGAGAAATCGGTGTTACCGCCCGAACCCGATTCGGTGATGCTGCTGACCGGCGACCGCGTGATCGTGGGCGCCGCGGGCATGCCCAGATACCTGCTGCCGGGCCGGGGCCGTGAACGCGAGCACTTCACTGTGTACCAGGTGAAGGGGCACCACTTCGTGGTCCCGTCGGACGCGATGCCGTTGCTGGCGCGCGGGGTTCTGGACGAGCGCTTGTTCGATGTGACCGAGCTGCGGGCCAACGGTTACGGCAAGGACAGCGTGCCGGTGATCGTCAAGTACAGCTCGCAGAACCGGCCGCTGACGGCGAACGTGGCCACGGATCTGCCGAGCATCAACGGTGCCGCGATCAACGCCGGTCCGGACTTCTGGAGCGGGATGTCACTCGCCCGCGCCGGATACGCCAAGATCTGGCTGGACCGCAAACGACGGGCGACGCTGGACCGGAGCGTCTCGCAGATCGGCGCCCCGGCAGCGTGGCAGGCAGGCTACACAGGCAAAGGCGTGACCGTCGCGGTGCTGGACACCGGAGTCGACGAGACCCACCCGGACCTCGCGACGCGGGAGATCGGCGGGCGAAACTTCTCCGGTTCGCGGGACAACATCGACCACTACGGCCATGGCACGCATGTGGCCTCGATCCTCGCGGGCACGGGGGCGAAGTCCGGCGGGAAGTACCGTGGCGTCGCGCCGGACGCCCGTATCCTCGACGTGAAAGTCCTGGCGGACAACGGATACGGCAGTGACTCGGCCATCATCGCGGGCATGCAGTGGGCGGTCGAGCACGGCGCCGACATCGTCAACATGAGCCTCGGCGGCTTCGACGACCCGGGCATCGATCCGGTCGAGGAAGCCGTGAACACCCTGACAGCCAAGTACGGCAAGCTTTTCGTGATCGCCGCGGGAAACTTCGGCCCTGCCGAGAGCACGATCTCCTCACCCGGCACCGCGGACGCGGCGCTGACCGTCGGGTCGGTGGACCGGCAGAACCAGATCGCCGACCTCTCCAGCCGTGGGCCTCGCGAAGGCGGCGGCACGATCAAACCCGACATCACCGGGCCGGGCGTGAACATCGTGGCCGCCATGCACGCCGAGGGCCGGATCGGCGTGCCCGCGGCGCCCGGCTACACCACACTCTCCGGCACCTCGATGGCGACGCCGCACGTGTCCGGCGCGGCCGCATTGCTTGCCCAGCAACGACCTGGGCTCACCGGTCCACAGCTGAAAGCCCGCCTGGTCGGGGCCGGCACACCGACTCCCGGCCTGACTCCGTTCGAGCAGGGCGCCGGTCGCGTCGACTCGGCCAAGGTGATGGCACAGACCGTCACGAGCAGCCCGACCAGTATCAGCTTCGGCAGCCACCATTGGCCGCACACCACCGAACCGGCGATCACGCAAGAGATCAAGTACACCAACGACGGCACATCACCGGTGACACTCGAGTTGAGGATGGACGCGACCGGACCGGCCGGCCTGTTCACGATCTCGCCCGCACAGCTGGTGATTCCGGCCGGTGGCAGTGCGACTGCGACCGCGCGGGCCGACATCCGCAACGCGCCCGACGGCGGAGAGTTCAGTGGTGCGCTGGTCGCCACGGCCCCCGGGTTCGCGGTGCGGACCCCGGTGATCGTCGATCTCGAAGTCGAGAGCTACGACCTGGTCCTCAACGCCATCGACCGGACAGGTGCGCCCGCCGACTTCGCGTCGGCGTTCCTGATCAACGTGGACACCGGCTACCGTGTCTTCCCGAACGGGTCGCTGGACGGGAAGATCGTTCAGCGGGTGGTCAAAGGCAGGTACGTGATGTCCAGCTCGGTGCTGGGCAGCGAACCGTCCACATACGACGTGCTGAACTACCCGGACCTTCTCGTGGCCGGGCCGATGACGATCGATCTCGACGCCCGCCGGGGCAAGCCCGTCAAACTGCGGCTACCTGAGCCGAACGCGACGTTGTCCTTGCTGGAGGTGGGATTCGAGCGCGTGAGCGGGCCGCACCGGTACACGGTCTCGAACCTGTCTCTGCGTGGCAGCGCCGACCATGTCGGACTCACGCACCTCGGCCCGGATTCGCCCGAGGTCACCGGCCAGCTCAGTACGAACTGGACAGTTCCGGGGTCCGCGTTCTACGGCCTGGCATGGTATGTGAAGGGGCGGACGCCGTCCGGGATCGACAAGACCATCCGGCGGGCCGACCTCGCGGCTGTCCGGGTCGATGTCGGGCCGCTGAAGGCCGGGCAGTCCGCGTTGATCGGGATGACGTCGTCACCGCACGGGCAGGGTGACTGGGGCGGCACGGGGTCGTTGTCGCCGGTGAACGCGCCAGGCGTGCACACGGAGTACTACGGCGGTGAGAACGCCGACTGGTCGCGGCGGATGAACGTCCAGGGAGACAACGGATACCAGGGCGGGCTCAACGGGCCGCCCAAACACTACCTGCCCGGCAAGTTCTACGCGGAGTCCTTCTACCGCGGGGTTTTCGGGCCGGTGTTCTCCGACAACCGCGGCGAACCCTGGGTCCAGCTGCGGGGCGACACCATGACCGCCAACCTGCCGCTGTTCGGCGATGGCTTCGGAAACGCCGGCTGGTCCACTGCGGACACGGCGTCCACCAAGTTGTATCGCAACGAACAGCTGTTGAGCGAGAACGGTGAGACGGGATACGTACGCTTCGCGGTTCCACAGGGGACTGCCAACTACCGGCTGACGGCCGACGTGACACGAACCGGCTACGAGCGGGCCACGAGCGTTTCGGCGGCGTGGACCTTCCAGGCTGATCCCGGGGCCGGGGTCAGGGCACTGCCGGTGTCCGTCATCCGGTACACACCCAGGCTCGACAGTGCGGAGAAGGCCCGGGCCGGGTCGTTGTTCATTGTGCCCGTTCAGGTCCAGACCCAGGCAGGCGCTGCGTCGCGGCCAGAGATCACGCGGGCCGAGGTGTCCTTCGACCGAGGCGCAACCTGGCAAGCCGCACCGATCTTCGGCGACTTCCTGTTGCTTTACCACCCTTACGGCGCGGAATCGGTGTCGTTGCGTGCCAGTGCGTCGGACCATCACGGCAACAGCGTCGAGCAGACGATCATCGACACTTATCTGCTGCACTGAGGAAGTGGAACCGCAAGGTGCGGGGCGCGAGGGGGGTGGCGCGAGCCGCACCTTGCGGGCTTGGGGTCACCCGCTGGGGTGAGGGGGCCGGCCGGCCCAGTGCAGCAGGCCTTGCCGTTTCATCTCGAGCGCGAGATCGATCGCCTTCTCCGGGTCGGTGTCGATCTCACCGGCGATGTCCCGCATGGTCGGCACACCGTCGGCCAGCTCCAGGATTCGCAGGCCGAGCTGGTCCAGCCCGGCCAGGGGAGTGGACGTGCCGGTGGACGACAGGGCGGCGGTCGCGTTCTGGCGTGTGCCCGGGCCGGTGACCGGCCTCAGTGTGGTGCGGTCGGGCGGCTCGATCTCCAGATCGCCGATGAACAGGCGGTCCAGCCGGGAGCTGTAGAGGCAGTCCAGCGCGTCCTGCGGGTATTCCACGATCGGCATGCCCGGCAGGCTGAACTCAGTGGTCAGCACCACCGGCAGCCCGGTCAGGTCCTCAAAGGACTCGATCAGGCCGCGCAACCGGCCGGGGTCGTCCTCGGCGACGGTCTGTACCCGGCAGGTGCCGTCCACGTGCCCGAGTTCGCCGGCCATGTCCCTGCGGTGAGCCAGGACCGGGCAGGAGTACTGCATGAACCGGCTGTCGGGGGCCGGCATGCCGAACCACTGCCCGGCCTGCTCGGCGAGGATTGATCCCGCGAACGGACGAAACGACTCGCGGGACTTCACCCGCCCGTTCAACCGGTCCTTGATGCCCTCGATGCCCGGATGGCACAGGATCGACCGGGCACCCAGCGCCCGGGGCCCGAACTCGGCGCGGTCGGCGAACCAGCCGACGATCTCGCCACGGGCGATCGCGGCGGCCGCGGCCTTGGTCACGCTCCTGGGCCGATGGACCGGCAGTAGCCATTCCGTGGCCAGCGCCTCGATGTCCTGACCGGCGACGCGCGATGGTCCTAAGTAGACGTGTTGCAACGCCGGTGAGGCCGTCGATGGCTGGGCGACGAGGTTGTGGTACGCGTAAAGTGCTGCGCCTACAGCGTTTCCGTCGTTGCCGGCGGCGGGGAAGACGAACAGCCGATCGATCTCGGTCTCGTTGCGGATCCGCGTGTTGACCGCGGGGTTCAGGAAAGCGCCGCCGGACACGACAAGTGAACGACTGCCGGTGCGAGCCAGCACGCCGCGCGCCCGGTGCAGGACCGCCTGCTCGAACTCGGCCTGGATCTGGGCGGCGAGATCGTGGTGGAACTGGTCGAATGGCTGCCGCGAGGGGCGCGGCACCAGCCGGAGCCTGCCGTTGTCGGAGACGGCGAGTCCCAGTTCCACCAACGAATCAAGCGCGTACTCGAACGACAGCTCGCCTTCGCCCGCGGGCTCGACGAACAACGCCTCCGCGGACAACGGCTTGCCGTGTGAGGCCAGATCCATGGTCTTGGCACAGTCACGGAAGCCGAGCGCGGCTGTGATGAGGCGATAGAGCTCGCCGAGACCGGTCAGGCGGTCCGGCAGCCAGGTTTGGCCGCCATCTTTCTGTACGGCATCGAGTACGCGTTCCGGGGTTTCGCCGATCCGGAAACGCAGGCCGGTCTCGCCGCTGGAACCGACGACCAGGGCCGCGGCCTCTTCATATCCCGACGAGTAGAAAGCCGCGCTCGCGTGGGCGAGGTGGCGGCTGTCCGGCATGTGCAGTGTCCGTTCCGGCGGCGCGATCAGATCGAGCGTCGGAGCCGGGTCGGCTGCGATCCAGTAGTCGATGTCGGAAGTGGTGAGATCCGCGTCGTCAAGCAGCTGGCCGACCAGGTCGGCCATTGCGATGGCGTGCGCATCCCTTGGGACCGACCCGTGTTCGATCCGTGTCGTGCGTTCGAGGGCGAGCGCGCTGCGGATCACGCCGTCCTCCACGAGGCATGTGCTGCTGTCACGCCTCAGGTTGAACCCAACGATACGGATTTTCATACCCCAGAACAATCTCGGTAGGCGGCACACACCGAATTCGAACCGATATGCGCACGACCGGCCTTTGGTGTCGGCAAGTGAATCCGAGGTGTTCCGGGCTGTCAAGGGTTTCGCGGTGATTTACGGGTTTTCCCAGTGGTGCTGGCAGCATGCTGACATTCGGCTGACATCTGGCTGACAGGTCGTTGCCCATTTTCCAGGAAGGCTTGTAACCTGCGCCGAACAGCGTTACGGATGTGCTTGAAGCGTCGTGCCCCATGGGGGAGGGATCGGGTTTTCGGTGATACGTTCAGCGATCGGGCACGCCGATTCGGGCTGTGCACTCGATGGCCGGCCAGCCGATGAAGACCTGTATTCACTGCTGATGATCCGCCGCTTCGAGGAAGCCCTGTTGCGCCTGTTCGGCGAGGGAATGATCGACGGGACCACGCACACCTGCCTCGGCCAGGAATACGTGCCGGTGGCGTTGACGCCCCTTCTCGCCGAAGGCGATTACGTGTTCAGCAATCATCGCGGGCACGGGCACTATCTGGCTCGCCATCAGGATCCGGTCGCGTTGCTCGCGGAGATCATGGGCCGGGCAGGCGGTGTGTGCGAAGGCGTCGGCGGCAGCCAGCACCTGCACCAGGAGACGTTCTTCAGCACGGGCGTGCAGGGCGAAAGCCTGCCGCTGGCTGTTGGTGCCGCGCTTCATCTCAAGCGCTCCGGCGGGGTGGCGCTTGCGTACATAGGCGACGGGACGTTCGGTGCGGGCGCGGTCTACGAGGCGCTGAACATGGCGAGCCTGTGGGACGTTCCCGTGATCGTGGCCGTGGAGAACAACCGGATCGCCCAGACCACGCCGATCGGCAAGCACATGGCCGGATCCGTGCGGGCCAGGGCGGCGGCGTTCGACATCGCCTACCGTCACTTCGAAACCCAGGACCTGCCGGTCATCCGCAACGAACTCGCGCCGGTGTTCCGAAGCGGCTCGCCCTTGATCATCGAGTTCGACACCGTCCGGCTCGGCCCGCACAGCAAAGGCGACGACACACGCGACGAAGCCGAACTGCATGCCCTGCGGCAGCGGGATTGGTGTGCCGCATACGAAACGGCCTTCCCTGAGCTGTTCGCGGAGATCGACGCGCGGGCGCGGCGGACAGTCCAGAATGCGATCGCGGAGGTCGTCTCCCGTGAGCCGGCCTCATGATCAGAACCGACCGTGTTGTGGACAACCTGAACTCCGCGCTGCACAGGCTGTTCGCCGACGATGACACGCTCTACCTGCTCGGTGAGGACGTTGCCGATCCGTACGGCGGGGCGTTCAAGGTCAGTGCCGGTCTGTCGACGGCGTTCCCTGACCGGGTGATCAGCACCCCGATCAGTGAGAACGGCATCGCCGGTGTGGCCAACGGCCTGGCGTTGTGCGGCAACCGGGTGCTGGTCGAGATCATGTTCGGCGACTTCGTCACGCTGGCGTTCGACCAGATCGTGAACGTCGCCGCCAAGTCCGTGTCGATGTACGGCCGCCGCAGGAAGATGAGCGTCATCGTGCGTTGCCCGATGGGTGGCAACCGCGGCTACGGCCCGACCCACAGCCAAAGCCTGCAGAAGCATTTCCTGGGCGTCCCGGACCTCTTGCTGTTCGAGATGTCGCCGCTGCACGACAACCTCACAGTGTTGCGGCGGATGCTGGATCTGGGCCGGCCGTGCATGTTCTTCGAGAACAAGCCGGTCTACGGCGAACGGACCCACGCGCCAGGCCCGATCGACGACCTGTTCAGGTTCGATTTCCTTGACGCAGAAGGAAATTGGGCTCGTGTATCGGTCGACGACACCGCCGGTTGCCTGCTGATCGCGCCTGGCGGCATGGTCTCCCGTGCGCTGGCGGCGGCCCGGCGACTGCTTCTGGAGCATGAGATCGACGTGACGATCGTGGTGCCCTCCCAGCTGTATCCGGTGATCGTGGAGCCGATCCTCGACGACGCCCGGCGGGCCAGGCACGTGTTCGTCGTGCAGGAGTGCACGCCAGGTGGATCGTGGGGGCACGAGGTGGCCCAGAGCCTGCATGAACTGTGCTGGGACGACCTGAACCGGCCGGTCACGCTGATCCAGTCCCGCGACAGCGTGATCCCGGCCGCCCGGCATCTGGAGCGCCGGGCGGTCGTCCAGGCCGATGACATCGTTGACAGGGTGGTGGCGGCATGCGCGAACGTCCGGCTGTGAACTCGGAGGCGGACCGGCTCCGGGCCAGGATGCGCTGGCAGAAGCGCCAGACAGGCGAACCGGACGTGAAAGTCGCTTTGCTCGCCACGTATCCCATCGACTCGCTCGTGCCCTATCTGGGCAACGCGCTCGCCGACAGCGGCAGGTCGCCGGAGCTGTGGGTGGCGCCGGTCGGCGAGATCGAGCGGCAGTGCCTGGACGGGTCGCAGGCGGCGTGTTTCCAGCCGCACCTGCTCGTGGTGGCACCGCGGTTCGAGGAGCTGTGGCCCATCAAGCCGATGCCGTTGAACCTGCCGTACCAGGAATACGAGACCGGCCTGCGGCACCTGGCCGATGTGAGCATCGAGGCGGCCAGGCTGTGGGACGCGGAGCTGGTGTTCGTGCTGCCGGCCGTTCCCGAACTGCGTCCGGCCGGGGTCGGTGACGACGGGAACGCGGAAGGTGTTCTCGCGACGGCGTTCCGCGCCCGGGAAGGTGTCCGGCGGCGGCTGGAGGGGCACGCGGTGGTCGACGCCGAGGTCGTGCTGCGTTCGATCGGCACCCGCAGCGCCTACCGGCAGAGCGTGTTCTCCGAGGAGTACTTCGAACTGCTGGCGCACCGCATCAGCCGGGTCGTCGCGCTGCGCCGGCACGCACATTCGCCGCTGATCGTGCTCGACAAGTCGATCGGCGCGACCCTGGACCCTCTGCTCGACGAACTGACGAGACTGGGTGCCCTGATCGAGCGGGGCCAGGCCAAACAGGTCGAGCACCTGGCGACCGGCGCCGAACGCGTCGTGTTCATCAGCCCGGACCCGTCGGCGATCGCCCAGGTCGGCCGCGAGGCCGCGGGCGTGGTGCCGCTGTTGCTGCCCGCCGACCGGGAATCCTGGACGCGGGTGGTCAACGACAGTGGCCTGGTCGACCAGATCCCGCCGGTTGCGGTGCAGCACAACCCGATGCCGTTGCCGCCCGATCCGGTCCGGATCGGCGACCACTCGTTATCTACCGAGGCAAGGGAATGGATCACCAAGACACCGCTGACGAGGTAAGCGATCGCGGTTTCCGGTCGGTGATGGCCGGATTGCCCAGCAGTGTCGTGGTGGTGACCACAGTGGACCCCGAAGGCGGTCCGCAGGGCGTGACCTGTTCGACGCTGTGTGCCGTCTCGCAGGACCCGCCGTTGTTGCTGGTCTGTATCCCCAATGACAGCCGTACCCTGGCCGCGTTGCAGGACCGTGGACTGTTCGTGGTGAACATGCTGCACAAGCACGGGGACGACGCGGCGCGGGTGTTCGCCGCCGAGGGCCACTTCCGGTCGGTGCTGTGGGCGCCGAGCCGCCGGGACAAACTGCCGCTGCTGATCGACGACGCGCATTGCGTGGCCGAATGCCGGGTGTGGTCCGTGGTGGCCGCTGGTGATCACACGGTCGTCATCGGCGAGGTCCGGTCATACGAAAAGCTGAGGTCGGTGGCGCCACTGCTGTCCGTGCCGCCGGAGGTCAGTGCCTGAACCGGACCGGCATCGCGGAAATGCCGTTGAGGAACGTGGATCCGAGGTAGTCCGGTGTGTCGGCGAGCTCGACCTGGCGGGTGCGCCGGCTCAGCTCGTCGAACAGGACCCGGATCTGCAGGCGCGCCAGGTGATCGCTGAGGCACGAGTGCGGGCCGCCCGCGCCGAAGGCGACATGCGGGTTGGGGGAGCGTGTGAGGTCGAAGGACATGGGCTCGTCGAACACAGCCTCGTCGCGGTTGGCGGCGATGTAGTACATCGCGACGCGATCGCCTTTGCTGATGGGCTGTCCGGCGATGTCCGTGTCCTTGGTCGCGGTGCGTTGGAACTGCATCAGAGGTGAGACCCAGCGCAGCATCTCGTCGGCACCGGTGGCCATGATCGCCGGATTGTCCCGCAGCAGCCGCCATTGCCGGGGATGTTCGATCAACGCGAGCATCGCGCCGGCGAGCAGGTGCTGGGTGGCCAGATGCCCGGCCGTGATCAGCACCAGCACCAGCAGCTCGAATTCCCGTGTGGTCAGGCCGGTTTCGCCACGGATGTCGCGGGCGAACCGGAACAGTTCCATGGTCGCGTTCATCGGCGATTCGAGTGGGTCGCTCAGTTCCCGCGCGATCCACTGGACATGCCGGCGATCCTTCTGATCGGGGAAACCGAGCAACTCCGCGAGTACGGACATGCAGAACTCGGCGGCGACGTCTTTGGCGAAATCACAGTCGTCGAGTTCGAATGCCCGGTCCAACGTCCGTGTGCACAGCGCCCTTACGCGGCGTTCGGACAGCGCGAGGATAGGCGCTGCCAGCCGGCGCAACCTAGTGTGGGACGGCGGATCCAGGTTGAGCATCGTCGGGCTGGGTTCGTTTCGCGGGCCGTATGGGATTTCGTTGAGCAATGCCCCGTTCGGCACAGAGGAGAAAGTCTCCCCGTCGCGGGAAACTCGTACCACGTCCGGGTGACGGGTCACTACCCAGAAGGGTGGCAGGTCTTCTCTGCGGTGCAGGAAAACCGGGGCCTCAAGACGCAACCGGGCGAACGCGTCGTGGGGCGGGCCGAAAAGGAACGTGTCCGGACTGACCAGATCAATGTCCAAGGGACCAGCCTTGTCTGACAGCGACAACCGTAACCGGAACGATACTGGTCCCTTGGACGAAGGCGGCTACTTGTTCGGCGAGACGATGATCGAGGAGCCCTGCGGCACCGGCAGGACCTGGACCCGGCCTGCCTTGATCGCCTCGTTGACCGCCTGTTGCTGCTGGTAGGCCTGGTAACCGGGGATGCCGCCGGGGAAGTTCGCGGCGGCCTGCTTGTCCACCTCGGCGGCCTGGCTGCGCAGCTCGGCGGCCTGCTTGTCGGTCAGGCCCTGGACCAGCGCGGGCTGGATGCTGGGCTTCTGCAGCAGCACGGAGTTGATGGTGATCAGGTCGACGCCCTGGGTGAGGCTCTTGAGGACCTCCGGCAGCTGGGCGAGGACGTCCTTCTCCCACTGGGCCTTGGCGGCGGCGTCGTTGTACAGCTTCTGCCACGGGTACTTCAGCGCCTCGTTGTCCGTGGCCCGGTCGAGCGCAGCGCCGACGTAGTTGCGCAGCAACGCCGTCCAGCCGGGTTTCATCTGCTCGCCGCCGTCGGTCGGGGCCGCGTCGTACTTGTAGGCGATCAGCTCGTGGAACATCTGGATCTTGCCGCCCGGCCAGGTCTTGCCGGTCGGGTCGGTGAACTCGGTGCAGTCGGTGGTCAGGGTGAACTTGACCGTGCCGTTGACCTTGATCTCCTGCGAGTCCTGCGTGGTGGAGGTCAGCGGCGCGGAATCGATGCCGTCGCTTTCGCCGAACGTGAAGTCGCGCTGCCCTTTCGGGTAGTAGTAATGGTCGTCGTTGATGTCACTGACATCGCGGTCGTCCTCGCACTCGACGAACTTGCGCGAGTCGAACGGGCCGGCCCCGTACTGCAACGACACCTCGCTGGACGTCGGATTGGCGATCGAACACCCCGCGACGACCACTAACAACAACGGCACGACTGCTAAACGGCTCTTCATCAGGGTTCCCCTCGGCTCGGGCAGGTCGGGAGACCTTATCGCCCAGCCCGCGGGACCAGTCCCGCCAACTCAGTCCTTGATCGTGATCCCCAGCGCGCCGGCCAGGCTGTACGCCAGGCTCTGCAGGTCGCCGCTGTGGATGACCGCGCCCGCGAAACTCGTCACGCCGTTGACGCCCAGCAGGTCGCAGTCGGTGAAACCGGTCTTGGCCATCGTGGCCTCGGCGAACCTGGCCTCCCGCAGATTGCAGCCCTCGAATTGTGTGCCGGTGAGATCCGCGTTCTGGAAGTCGGCGCCCTGCAGATTGCAGTTGCGGAAAACCGTGCGCCGAAACCGCGAGAACCGGAAGGCCGCCAGATCGGCCCGGCAGTCCTCAATGGTCGTGTCCCGCAAAGAGCACTCGGCCCACGAGGACCCAGTCATCCGGCTGCCGGTCAACAGCACCCTGAGCAGAGAGGTGTCGCGAGCCGAGACATTGGCCAGGTCACTGTTCTCGAACAAGGTCTCGGTGAAGCTGGACTTCACCACCCGCAACCCCGACAGCTTGGTGTCGGAGAACCGGCACCGCTCAAGCTCAAGCGACTCGACAGCCCGCCCGGACAGCTCAAGACCCGAATAGTGCACGCCGCGATAGACGACATCATCCTCGAAGTCATGCTCCTCAAGGTTCCCCGGAATCAGCGCGGCAGCCTGTCGACCCATACCCAGGACCCTACCGACGAGCAGCCCCGAAACTGTCGTACCCCCAGTGCACACTCGCCTTCATGCTTGTGAGCAAAGGCCGGGTCACGGTGTATGGGCTGGGCGGGGGTCGGTAGCGAGGATGGCCATGGTGATGGCGTCGTGCCACTTTCCGTCCCAGAGCAGGGCGTCGCGGCGGGTGCCCTCCTCGATGAAGCCGCATTTTGTGTAGACGTGGCGGGCGCGGGGGTTGAAGTCGTAGACCTCGAGTTCGACTCGGTGCAGGCCGGCTACGTCGAAGGCGTAGTCGAGCACGAGCCGGATGGCCTCGGTGCCGTAGCCGAAGCCGTACGCGTGGGGCCCGACGAGGCTGATGCGGAAGTTGACCGACTGGTTCGCGGTGTTCAGGTTGTTGAGGACGATCTCGCCGACGAAGGTGTTCGCGCGCATGATGGCCCAGTCGGCGCGGTCGTTGTGCTCGGTGCGGGTGGCCAGCCAGTGGCGGGTGAGTTCCTGGGTGAATTCCTGCTGGGTGCCGGTCAGGCGCTTGCCCTCGGGATCGGACATCATCGCCCAGTAGCCGCCGAAGTGTTTCTCCGACAGTTGCTCGAGGCGGACAAGCGAGCCGGTCAGCACCGGCTGATTCTCCAACGTCACTCTGCCACTCAACCAGGCTTCACCCAGAGGAGCGACTCAAGGCGCCGGTGATCTTCGCGAGGATCTCCGTGCGTGCGTCGAGGAGGTAGTAGTGGTCACCTGGCAGGGTTCCGGTTTGTACGGACGCTTCGGTGTGACGGCCCCAGCCTGGTGATTCGGCAGCGGGTACGTGGGGGTCCTCGCGGCCGACGAGCACGGTGATGGGGCAGGTGAGCTCCTGTCCGGGACAGTACTCGTAGGAGTAGAACATTCGCAGGTCGTTGTGGATCGCGGGGATGATCACGGCACGGGTTTCGGGGTCGTCGAGTGCGCCGGAGTCGAAGCCGATTCGACGCAACTCGGCGATCACGTCGTGCTCGCTGCTGAAAGTCTCGCCGTTCGGGCGGCGACGATCTGGGGGCACGCAACCGGAAACGAAGAGATGGCAGATTCCTGGCGTGCGTTGCGCCGCCAGGATTCGGGCCGCCTCATAGCCGACGAGAGCTCCCATGCTGTGCCCGAACAGTACGCACGGACGGTCGACGAGCCATTGCAGAGCCGCTGCCACTCGACGGGCGGCCACGAGAAGGTCCGTGACCGGCGGTTCGCCGAGCCGGTCCTCCCGGCCGGGTAGTTGTACCGCCCAGAGCTCCACACCGGGCGGGACGTCCGCCGTCCAGGGATGGAAGAAACTCGCACCCCCACCGGCCGGCGGGACACAGACGATTCTGGCCCGGACGTCCGGATGCGTGGCCAGCAGCCGGAGGTTCTGCTGCCAGGGAGGTGCGATCGTCATGTTCCCGCTCCAACGAGAGAGACATCCGCGGTGACCGGCAGGTGCAGATAACCCCGCAGTACGGAACGAAGGTTGTGTGTCGGTGTCCGGGCGGCACGAAGCTCAGGCAGGCGGGACAGCAGTTTGCTGAAGATGAGGGCGCCTTCCTCTCGCGCCATGGCCGCGCCGATGCAGAAATAGGATCCACCGCCGAAGCTGAGGGGTGGCGGACCTGACCGGCCGGGCACGAAACGATCGGGTTCGGTGTAGACAGCGGGGTCGCGGTTGGCGGAACCGAGCACGATGGCGAGTTCCGCGCCTGCGGGCAGTCTGGTTCCGCCCAGCTCGGTGGCGGCCACCGTGATGCGACGGGTGACTTGCATGGGAGCGTCGTACCTGAGCATTTCGGTCATCGCTGCCTGAATGAGGCTTGGTTGCGCACGCAGCTGGGCCACGACCGGAGGCGAACTCAGCAGCGCGGCCACACCGTTGCCGATGAAGTTGCTGGTGTTCATCGTCCCGGCGACGAAGATGGAGGCGAACATCGAGGTGAGCTCGTGCCAGGAGAGGGTCCCGGCCTCATGGACCTGCACCAGGTGGGACGCGAGGTCGTCGCCGGGATGGCGCCGGCGTGCCTCGATGACCTGCTCGAAGTAGACCTCCAGCTCCCGCAGGCTCTGATCGGCGGCCGCGAGGTCCGGTTGGGACAGCTGGGGTTCCAGCAGGTTGGCCAGGGCGAGTGAATGCGGCCGCAAGCCCGCGATCTCGTGCTCGGGCAGTCCCAGCAACCTGGCGATGCTGATGCTCGGCAGCCGGTAGGACAACACATTCTGGATGTCCGCCTCGCCGTGTGCGGCTATCTCCGCCACGAGATCGTCCACCAGAGTGTCCACGGTGGCCGACTCCGCGGCGATGTGCGAGGTGATCCGTCGCTTCGTGAAGAACCTGCTGACCACGCCGCGACGCCGCGGGTGTGACTCCGGATCGCCGAACTGCATCGTCCGCATCAGACAGACGACAGCCGGGTGACTCTCCCAGTCGGGGATCCGGCGTTTCACCCACGCTTCGTCGGGACGCCCGAAACCGGACAGTGCCTGTGCACAGTCGGCGTATCGGACGATGAGGATTGCCTGGTGCCTCTCGTCGTAGACCGGTGGGTGCTCCCTCAGACGGTCGTAGAGCGGGTAGGGATTGTGGCGTCCTTCCTCGGTGTCGAGCAGCTGCAAAGTTTCGGAGATCATCGGGGTGCCTTCCTCTCGTCGAGCAGCAGGGTTGCCAACGCGGCCACGGTCGGTGCGGAGTACAGCTCGCGCAGGCTGACCTGCCAGTGCAGGTTGTCGCGCAACGACTTGGCGAGTTTGGCCGCGAGCAGGCTGTTGCCGCCCAGCGCGACGAAGTTGTCGGACCGCCGGCTGACCGGACGGCCCAGGACGAGCTCCCACTGGTGGGCGATGGTCTGTTCCAGTCCTGCCCTCGGGGGTTCGGCGGACACCGGTGCCGTCTCGACCGATTGCGAAGCCCAGGCGGTCAGGGTCTTTCGGTCGACCTTCCCGTTGGCGGTGAGCGGCAGTTCGTCGATGACGAAGAACTGAGCGGGGACTTCGTAGATCGGCAACCGAGCCGTCAGGCAGGACCTCAGATTGTCGAGGTCGACCACGCCGTTCGTCGCGACCAGGAAGCTCACGAGCCGCGGTCCGGCGGCCACAGTCGTACTCCGGTCGATCGCCGGGTGGTGGTGCAGCGTGGCGTCGATCTCGCCCAGTTCGACGCGGAAACCGTTGATCTTCACCTGGAAGTCGGTGCGGCCCAGGATCTCCAGGACACCGCCTGGCCGGTAGCGCACAAGATCACCTGTCTTGTACCAGCGTTCGCCGCCATGCCATACGAACCGTTCGGCTGTCTGCCGGGGATCGCCGCGGTAGCCCTCGGCCACACAGACGCCGCCGACCCAGAGTTCACCGGCCAGCCAGTCGGGACAGTCCCGGCCGCGGGCGTCCACCACCCGGTGGCGTTGGTTGCTCAGCGGGAATCCGTAGGGGATCGAGGTCCAGTTCTCCTCGACGCGATCCACGTCGAACGCGTTGGACCAGATGGCCGTCTCTGTCGGCCCGCCCAGCGCGACCAGCTTGCACCGGCCTTCGCTCGACGCTTCCAGGCGTCCGGGCAGATCGCGGGGAATCCAGTCGCCCGACAGCAGGGCCAGCCGGAGACTCGCGGGAAGTGGTCGTGACAAGGACAGCAGGGCGCCCATCGACAGAGGGACCGAGTTCCAGATGGTGACCTGGTGGCGCTCGATCAGCTCCCACCAGGCGCCGGGATCCCGTCGCTGCTGCTCGGTCACGAGCACCAAGGCACCGCCGGTGGAGAGCGGACCGAAGTTGTCGTAGACGGAAAGGTCGAAGTCCAGCGCTGTCAACGCCAGCGCCCGGTCGCCTTCGCCCACGCCGTAGCGCTCGTTGACCCAGTCGATCGTGTTGACGGCGGCGCGGTGGGAGACCTCGACTCCTTTGGGGTTTCCGGTCGAGCCCGAGGTGAAAATCAAGTACGCCAGACTGTCCGGTGTTCGACCGGCCGGATGGGGCAGTGGCTCGGCGCTCGCGGCTTCGGTGGCGGTCAAAACCCGGACCGGGACCTCGGGGCCGTCATCGGCGGTCAACGCGAGGCGAACGCCTGCGCTTTCAAGGATCTGCCGCTGCCTGTCAGGCGGCGTGTCAGGACCCACGGCCACGTAGGCCGCGCCTGCGGCCAGGATGCCCAGAACAGCCGCGATTTCGCCGTCACCTTTGGGCATCACGACCGCGACGACCTCCGAGGGGCTGACACCGAGTTCACGCAGCGAAGCGGCGATTCTCAGCGCGGAATCCGCCAACTGTCCATACGACACCGTCCGCCCGTCGCGGTAAAGGGCGGGCTGGTCGGGATGTTCCTTGGCACGTAAGAAGAATCGGTCGTGAAGAAGGGCGGGTCGAGGTGCTGTCGTGGAGTGGACTGCCTCACGTGCGGCTCGCTGGTGGGCTGGCAGGGCGATTTCCACCGGTCGCGACCAGACCGTTTCATCAGTGGCCAGGTCGCTCACGAGCCTGGTGTACGCGGCGAACGCGTCCTCGACGACACCCGGCTCGAACAAGCCGTCGACCGCGTCCCACACCAGGTCGACCCGGTCCTCGTGGTAGAAGACCTGGTGGTCCAGCCATACCTGTGGGGTCTGCGTGATCATGTACCCCAGATCGCCGAAGCACTTGCGGAACAGCGGCGTGACCATGTCACCGCCGAACGCGTCGAACACGTTGTAGGAGAAGACAATCGGGGCCGGGTTGCCGTAGACGGAGTCCCGTTGGGCCAGGTCGCGTAACATCTCGACGCCGTAGTACTCCCCATGAGCCGCGTTGGCCCGGTGGGTCCGTTGGACACCGAGGACGCGCTGGGCGAAAGGCAGTTCGGCGGACAGATCGACGGGGAACAGGACGACGTTGGAGAAATCGCCGACCATGTCCGGCACCGCCGGATGCGTACTGCGCCTGCCGAAGTGAGGCATGTTGAGCAGAAACCGCGGTTCGGTACTCCACCGGCCGAGCACTTCGGCGTAGGCCGTGGCCAGAGCCATGGCCGGGGTCACGCCATGGGACTGGGCGTGGCCGACGAAACGCTGCCAGTCCGTCTTCGGCATGGCGTGGCTGTGTCTGCGAAACCGTGGGCGGCGAATGTGTTCGGGTGCGACGGCCAGCGGACTCGCGGGCGCTCCCGGAAGACTGGGGAGAAGATCGCGCCAGTAGTCCTTGTCGGCTTGCCGCACATCGGCCATCTGCCCGCGCCGATCAGCGAGGTATTGCGGGAACTCGTATCCGACGGGCGGCAGCGGCTTGGCCGGGTCGCTGTAGTGACGGCTGAGATCGTCCAGGATCACCTGGACACTTCGGCCGTCGGCGACCAGAAGGTCGAACTCGCAATGAATCCGGGCGAATCCGTCGTGGGCGAGGGTGAGCTGGATATCGAAGACCTCACCACGCTCGACATCGAGACGGCGGTGTGACAGTGCGTCGCGGATGCGAGCCAGGGCTTGCTCGGTCTCCGCCGCCGGTTTCCCGCGCAGATCGTGGACCACCAGTTCGGACCATGGGGATTCGGGCATGATCTGCTGGCGGCCGTCAGGCAGGAACCGCGCTCGAAGCATGCCGTGCCTGCGCAGCAACGCGTGCACCGCTGCTTGCAGCCTGTCCGGTTCGATGTCGTTCGCGTCGAACTCGAAATAGACGTGAGAGCCGACACCGCCAAGCGGTTGATCGTCCGCCCGGCCGACCCAGTACGCCTGCTGTGTCGGCGTCAGGTCGAACGGGGCGTGAATGTCGATCGGTACCGGGCGGGCGGCAGCGGGCTGGGCCTCGTCGATCGCCCTGGCCATGCTCGTCAGTCCGGGGTTGCTGTTGAGTGTGTCGAAGGACAGCGTCCGCGGGCCGAAGACCGTCTCCACGCGGTGCACCAGGGAGATCGCGGCCAGGGAAGTACCACCGAGCTTGAAGAAGTCGTCGGTGGCGAGGACTTCGGATTGCTTGAGCGTGTCGCGCCACATCTCGGCGAGCGTTGCCTCGGTGGCGGTCATGGTGCGGTTGATCGCGTCACGCATGGCAGGAGGCTCCTTGACCTGCTTCGGGTTCGCGCGAGGCGAGCAGCGCGTGCCGGTCGACCTTTCCGTGGGAGGTCAACGGAAGGGCGTCGCGAAGGTCGATTCGCACCGGGACCATGTAGCGGGGCAACACTGTCGCCAGGTGCTCCCGCAGACTGTCCGCGGTTGTGCGGGTGTTGTCCGGCACGACAAAGGCCACCAGGGACCTGTGATCACCGTCGTCACGAACGGTCACGTAGCACTGCCGCACCGCTGGGTGGGCGTTGAGATGGTGGCTGATCTCGCCTGGTTCGATCCGGAAGCCGTTGACCTTGACCTGGTCGTCCTGCCTTCCGGTGAAGACCACGTCGCCGCTGGGCAGGAGGTAACCGTGGTCGCCCGTGCGGTAGAGCCGTTCTCGTACACCGGCAATGTCGCGGTGTACGAAGCGTTCCCTGGTGAGATCGGGCAGTCCCAGGTACCCGGCCGCCAGGCCGTCGCCCGCCAGGCAGATCTCCCCGATCTGGCCTGGCCCGCACAGCGTCCGCGCATTGTCGGCGAGAATGTAGAGCCGAGTGTTCTGCAGCGGGCGGCCGATCGGAACTGGAATGTCGCCGCGTGGCACGTCGTCGATCGGGTAACACGTCGCCACACATGTGGACTCGGTGGGACCGTACAGGTTGAACACTCGGCCGGGCCCGTAAATGCGCAGGGCCTTGGCCATGTGCCGGCGAGACTGTGCCTCACCGCCGACGGTGATGGTCGCGACGGAATCGAAGATCTCCGGAGCCTCGTCGAGAACCAGGTTGAACAGGGCCGTGGGGATCGCCACGAGGTTGACGCGGCCCGCCCGGATCACCTCGTTCAATCGGGAGAGACGGATCGGCTCGGCGGGATACATCACCAATGTCCCGCCGCTGAGCAGCGCACCCCAGATCTCCGAGGCCGCCATGTCGAAGGTGAGCGCCCCCAACTGGAGGATCCGGCTGTGCTCGTCCACCGGCCCGAAAGCGGTGAAATGCACTGTCCGGTTGATGCCTCGGTGAAGGATCGGCACACCCTTGGGGCGTCCGGTCGACCCCGAGGTGTAATAGACACAGGCAATACTTTCCGCGGACGCGGCGCACGGCGGGTTCGAGTCACACCCGGTCAGGGCCCGCGCATCAAGGAGAAAAACGCGGTTTTCGAAACCGGCTGCCCTTTCCATTGGCTTGTCGCTGATCAGCCATTCGCAGCCGGAATTCGTGACGACGTGATGGAAACGTTCGTCCGGCCAGTGCGGGTCCAGCGGAACGAAACTCGCCCCGCACTTGAGGATTCCCAGCAGCGCCACCAACATGTCCGGTGAGCGGGGTACGCACACGCCGACGATCGTGCCCGGCTCGGCGCCTGCGTTACGAAGATCCCTGGCCAGGCCGTTGGCCAGCCGGTTCAGCTCACGGTAGCCGACTTCGCGATCGCCTTGGACGGCCGCGATCGCGTCCGGCCGGTTCTCGGCCCAGTACTCGAACTGTTCCTGCATGCTGCTGTCGCGCGGATAGGTCGTTGTCGTCCGGTTGATCTCCCGGTGAATTGCCAATGCCGGATTCGGGCAGAACACGGCAGGCGGTGCCAATTTTTGATCAAGAATTGGATGATCTGCCGCCTGTCGTGTGCGCTGCGCCACCGGCGAGCGTATTTCACGAAGCATGCCGAAATCGTAACCGCGCAACCATGTTGAAATATCAACTCAACGGAACAGGTGGCGAACTCTGCCCGGAGTTGCCTCTTTTCCGGTGATTGATCGGGCATCATGCCCGGTACGGGGCCGACTCGAGCAGGTGGATCAGCTGCCAGCGGGCTTCTTCCCAGCGGGCGCGGGTGGCCTGGGCCTGACCTTCCATAGTGGACTGATCGTGCGGGAGGGTGACCACTCGCTGGCCTTCGTGGGCGACCGTCCGGACGTCGATCCGGTCGAACTGGCCGTGCACGATTCCCTCGCGCATCATCTCCTGCTGCCAGCAGGCGGAGACGGCGATCACGGAGATCCAGGTGATCTGTTCGGCCACGCGGCTGCCGTTGACCTTGACGGTGAAGTAGCCGCGGCGGGCGTCGGCCAGCGCGGCCATGGTGCCCTCGCCGGAGAAGAGCGACTCGGCGATCTGGAGGTATGCCAGGGCGGAGCCCAGCTCGGCGGGGCTCAGCATCGAACGGCACTCGTGCATGGCGTGCCTGGCGTAGGCGAGGCACAGCAGTTTGCCGTGCACTTCGTCGACTGAGTACAGCTGCTGGGTCAGGACCCGAGGAATGTCGATCATGGTGTCTCTTCCCGGGCTCGTGGGCAGTTCACGAGCCCGGGAAGATATCACTTACAGCCGCGCCTTGCCGGAAACCGCGGCCTCACCGGTCGCGGCTGCCAGACGCGCCTGCGAGCGCTGCAGGCCGGTACCACGCGTGCCCGCGGCGGCTGCGGCGCGAGCCGCTGCCGGGGTGCTGTGGTCACCGACGATGCCGCCACGGATCCTGTTGTTCGTGGCGACCTCCGAGGCCGGGTTGTTCGCCGTGAGCTCGAGCTTGCCGTTGACGATGTTGTCGTCCAGCGACGAACGGCCCGTGGTGTTGGAGATGACGACGTCGCGGGCGAAGTAGCCGCCGGACGCGCAGCTGTCCAGGCCGCCGTTCGGGCCGAGCTGGACACCGCCCTGGTTGCCCGCGAACGTGGCCTTGCCCTGCACCGCGCTGCCGCAGACGACGCTGCCGGTGGCGTTGTTCAGCACCGACACCGTCCCGTCCACAAAGGAGCCGTGCAGGTCGGTGTAGTCCGCGGCGCTCGTGCTGATGTTGCCGGTGACCTCCGTGTCGGCGACGTGCACCTCGCCCACGCCGGCCTGGATGTTGCCGTCGACCTTCGAGCCCTGCTCGACGAACAGGAAGCCCGCGATGGTGGCCGAGCCCTTCGGTGCCACGACGACCCGGCCGGTGTCGGTGTTGCGCATGTAGATGCCGAAGCCGCCGGCCGCCAGGTTCACCTCGCCGTCGATGCGGGTGTCGGTGGTGTCCAGGTACCCGTCGGAGGCCACGCGGACCTCGCCGTTGATGGTGCCGCCCTTGACGATCAGGTTGGCCCCGGCCGCGACCCGGACATTGCCGGTGATCGTGGTGCGGTCCAGCGAGCAGGACTCGCCGGCGGGCACGTACAGGTCACTCGGCACGGTCACCGGCCCACCGCTGCCGATGCAGTACATGACCAGATCCGCGTTGGCGTTCTGCGCGGTGAACATCACGGACGCGGTGACGATTGCGCTCAGCGTCGCGAGCGCGGATGCGGTCCGTCTAGCCATCTTTGTTCTCCCTGCTGCGTTGAAAGGAACTAGTTGCCGATGTCGGATCGCGCTGCCGCGCGCACTACGGTGCTCTGCTCCCGGAGGGTCAGCACACCCCTGGCCACCAAGGCGTCGGTGACGAGCTCGACGTGCCGGACGAACGCCCCGTGGCTCGGGTATTCGCCGTTCTGATCGATCAGGTCGCTGACGGTGCAGCCGTTCCCGGTGTCCTTGTTGGCCACGCGGGTGTCGTCCCGGCCGATGATCACCGTCGCGCGGTTGTCACCTTCCGGGCACGCGTCCGAGCCCTGCTCGACCACGGTGAAGGACACCGACTTCTCCGCCGCGGCGTTCCCGGCGTTGTCGGTGGCCCGGTACTTCAGGGTGTGCGCACCGAGCGCACTGACCTGGACTGATGCCGTGTACGCCGTCCAGGCACCGTTGTCCAGGGCGTATTCGACGGTCTTCACGCCGGACTGGCTGTCGGTCGCGATGATCGTCACAGTGGCGGAACCGAGGTAGTTGCCCTGCGGGTCCTTCGCGCCGGTCACCGTCGCGGAGGTGTTCGGTGCCGTGGTGTCCGGCGGCGCGGTCACGGTGAAGCTGACCATGCCTTCGGGGGACACGTTGTTGGCGTTGTCGGTGGCGCGGTAGTGGAGCATGTGTGAACCGGCGGTGGTCACGTCGACCGGTGCCGTGTATGCCGTCCAGGCTCCGCTGTCGAGTTTGTATTCGATGGACTTCACGCCAGAACCCGCGTCGGTCGCCGTCACAGTGACGGTCGCCTTGGCAGTGTTGTTCCCAGCGACTGAAGCATTCGCAGTCGGGGGAGTCGTGTCGGGAGGTCCGGTCACCGTGAAGTTGACAGTGCCTTCGGGTGAGACGTTGTTGGCGTTGTCGGTGGCGCGGAAGGCAAGCGTGTGTGCGCCGGCCGCGGTTACCTCAACCGGTGCCGTGTAGGCGGTCCATGCTCCACTGTCCAACTTGTACTCGATGGACTTTACGCCGGTGCCGCTGTCGGACGCGGTGACGGTGACTGTTGCTTTGGTGGTGTTGTTGCCTGCCACCGAAGCGTTGACCGTCGGGGGAGTCGTGTCGGGAGGCCCGGTCACGGTGAAGCTGACCATGCCTTCAGGCGAGACGTTGTTGGCGTTGTCGGTCGCGCGGTAGTGGAGCATGTGTGAACCGGCGGTGGTCACGTCGACCGGTGCCGTGTATGCCGTCCAGGCTCCACTGTCGAGCTTGTATTCGATCGATTTCACGCCGGTGCCGCTGTCGGAAGCAGTGACAGTGACCGTGGCTTTCGTCGTGTTGTTGCCTACGACGGAAGCGTTGACTGTGGGCGGAGTGGTATCGCCTGCCACGACCGTGAAGCTGGCCATGCCTTCGGGGGACACGTTGTTGGCGTTGTCCGTGGCCCGATAGTGCAGCATGTGTGAGCCGGGCGTGGTGACGTCGACTGGTGCTGTGTAAGCAGTCCAGGCCCCGCTGTCGAGTTTGTACTCGACGGACTTCACGCCGGAATCCGCGTCGGTCGCCGTCACTGTGACGGTGGCCTTCGCGGTGTTGTCGCCTGCCACTGTGGCGTTCACTGTCGGCGGGGTCGTGTCCCGGGGTGGTTCGACCACTCTGAATTGCTTCGAGCTGACCGGAGAGACGTTGCCCGCCTTGTCGGTCGCCCGGTACTGCACGGAGTGGTCACCGATTCCCGTGACTTGTACCGGTGCCGTATATCGTTGGTACGAGGTGTCGTCGACCTGGTACTCGATGAAGTCCACACCGGACTGCGCGTCCGAGGCCGTCACGTTGACAGTCGCGCTGCCGACGTAGTTGCCGTTCGTGTCCTTGGTTCCGGTCACGGTGGCGTCCACTGTCGGTGGCGTGGTGTCCGGCCCGGCCGGTAGGACGGTGAGCTCGCCGACCATCGTGAAGTGGCCGGGAATCACGCAGTGGTAACGGTACTTGCCCGGCGTCAGCACGACGTCGACCTGGTGCTTGCCGTTGTTCGGGTCGTACGGGTAGGCCAGGATGTCGACGTTCACATCGTGGTTGTACCCGGGTGTGTCGGTGTCGAAGGTCAGCGTGTGCGACATGTTGGTGGTGTTGCCGGTCGCCTCGCTGTTCTCGAAAACGATCGTGGCCGCCCCGGCCACCGCCGTGGTGGGGACGGACTTGTAGCTGGTCATGCTCTTGTCGGCGGTCCAGGTCAGGACCTGCGCTGCGGCCGCCGGCCGGACCGGCGCGGGAACCGCGGAGGCCGGCATGACGGCCGCCAGCGATGTCACCATCAGCGCACCGGCCACGCCCACGACTAGACGTCGAAACATGCTGCACCTTCCATGAGTGCGGGGACCGGCCGGTGCGCGAGGGGCGCGCACCGGCCGGTCCATGCGGTTAGAGCGACCGCACTCGGATGTTGCGGAAATCGATCACATCGCTGTTGCCGTGGTTCTGCAGCCCGATGAAGCCGCTGAGGAACTGGCGCATGTCCGTGGGCGGGTCGCCCGCCCGGGAGGACTGCTTGCCCGGCGTGTTGTCGAACTCGTTGATCACCACGCCGTTGCGGATCATCGTGTAGTGCTGGCCGACGACCTTGATCTCGTAGTCGTTCCAGACGCCCTTGGCGGTCGGCCGGGCCTGGGCCAGGTTGTTCGGATCGAAGTTGTAGACCGATCCGGTCTTCTGTGGCTCGCCGGTCTCGCCGTCGTAGATCTGGATCTCGTGACCGCAGTAGATGGCCACCCATGCCTCGGAGGTCTGGGCACTGCCCACGGTCCCGCAGCTGCCCGGCGGCCGTTGGGCCAGCGGGATGCGCGGATCCGGGAACCTGGTGAACAGACCGCTGTTGGCGCGGGTGTCACCCGGTGACATGTCGCGGAACTGGACCTTCACCGAGAAGTTGGCGAACTGCTTGTTCTTGTACCACAACATGCCCAGCCCGCCGGAGGAGCGCAGCGAGCCGTCCGGCTGGATGGAGAACGATCCGCTTGGCGCCTGCGTCCAGCCCTGCAACGACTGCGCCGTGCCGTCGAAGATCGACTCGTAGCCGGTGTTGGCCGCCGTGCCGACGTCCGAACCCGCGGCCGCACGCACGATCGCGCTGTTCTCCCGGCCGGTGAGCACACCGTCGCGCTGCAGCTGGTCGGCCACAGCGGTGACGTGCCGGACGAACGCACCGTGGTCGGTCCACGGGCTCTCGTCGTCGATCAGGTCGTTGACGGTGCAGCCGCCACCGATCTGCTTGTTGGCCACGCCCGAGTCGGAATCACCCGCGAACACGGTGCCCCGGCTGTCGGCGACCGCACACCCGACGTTCACAGTGGCCGGCACGACCTCAGTCTTGCCGTCGGCGTAGGTCACGGTGAGCTTCGCGTTGTACGTACCCACGCGAGCGTAGGTGTGACGGGGGTCGGCCTCGGTGGACGAGGTGCCATCACCGAAGTCCCAGCGGTAGGACACACCACCCGACTTCGAACCGGTGAAGCCGTACGTCAGCGGCTTGTTCTGCACCGCGACCGAAGTCGCGGCCGGCCGCGGCGTCGCCGCGCCACCTTGGTAGGTGATCCGGATCAGCTTCTGGTTGGAGTGCAGGCTGAAGAACCCGCCGCCGTAGTCGAGCATGTAGAGCGCGCCGTCGTTGCCGAACTTGGCGTCCATCCACGACTGCATCTGCGTGCTGCCGACGCCGTTCGGGATGATCTGGCGCAGCGACTCGACCGCCGCAGGCGGCTGGGCGGTGGGCACACCGGCCGGGTCCACCGTCACCGCGACGCGGTTGCTGCCGTTGGACTCGTCACCGATGAACCACTTGTTGTTCCAGTACTCCGGCCAGGCCACACCGCTGCCTGTGTTCACCAGTTCGCGGTGGTAGGTCGGGCCGGTCATCACAGCCTGGCCGCCACCGGTCAGGTACGGCTGGGTGTACGTGGCCTCGGCCGCCTTGTACGACGGGATGCCACTGCCGTCCGGACGGGCCGGGAACACCGGGCCACCACCGTCGGGCGAGTACCAGATCATGTTGTTCTTCACCGGCGGCAGGTCGACCAGACCGGTGTTGCGCGGCGAGTTGTTCTTCGGCGCGTTGCAGTCGTACCAACCGGCCAGCACCGACGCGTCGGTGTTGCTGCGGTCGCGGTACGGCTGCTTGTTGCCCATGCAGTACGGCCAGCCGTGGTTGCCCGCCTCGGTGATGATCGTGGCGGTCTCGTACTTGGCCGGGCCGAGCTCGGGGCTGGGCGCCGGAGCGTCCGGGCCGACCCACGCGGCGGTCAGCCACTGGGTCACCGGGTCGATCTGCAGGCGCGAGATGTTGCGCACGCCCATCACGTAGATCTCGGCACGGGTCTTCGCGGTCCCCGGCGGGAACAGGTTGCCCTGCGGGATGGTGTACGTGCCGTCCGTCTCCGGGTGGATACGGATGATCTTGCCGTTCAGGTCGTTGGTGTTGCCCGCGGTCCGGCGGGCGTCCTGGAACGACAAGCCCTGCCAGTCCGCGGTCCAGTTGTTGCCCGAGTAGCCCAGCGAGCCCTCGGAGGAGTTGCTGTCACCGGACCCGACGTACAGGTTGCCCTTGGCGTCGAACGTCATACCGCCACCGGCGTGGCAGCAGCTGTGCTGCTGGACTTCCCACTGCAGCAAGTCCTTGCGGGAGGCCAGGTCGATGGTCTGGGCCGTGCGGTCGTAGGTCAGCCGCGAGATGGTCCGCTTGCCGGTGCGCTTGACCCGGTCGACGGTGTCCTGCGGCATCCAGTAGACGTAGATCCAGCCGTTCTCGGTGAACTTCGGGTCCGCCACGATGCCCAGCAGGCCCTCTTCGTTCTTCACCAGTTCGCCACCGCTGCCACGGTTGCCCATGACAGGCAGCGTGGCCAACAGCTTGACCTGCTTGCTGTCGGGCTTGAACTGGTGGATCGTGCCGCAGCCCAGACCGACCTTCGGGTCGTCCCAGGACACGATCGGGCCGGACGGGCAGGCCGCCTTGCCGACGTAGAAGATCGTGCCGTCGGGGGCGGTGGTCAGGCCGTGCGACTCACCGATCTGGTCGAGCTGACCCGGCTGGTTGGTGCCGGTCAGCCGCTCGATCTTGTAGTTCGACGCGATGGTGGCCTGGCAGTCGCCACGCACGACACCGGTCGTCCACTTCAGGGCGCCGGCCAGGTGCTTGCGGAAGGCGTCCTCGCCGTAGCTGCCCTCGGTGTGGCCCATGCCGGTGTAGAAGGAGCGGCCGCCCTCGTAGTCACGGCACCACGACACGGGGTGGAACGGGCCGTTGGCGCCGACACCCGCGTTGTAGCCCCACTCCTCGACCTGGGCGACCGTGTGCACGGTGCCGATCGGGTTCGGGCTCCAGTTGTACCAACGGTCCGTCCGCGTGACGTTGAGCGGCAGGTCCTTGGTGGCGGGGTGCTGCCGGTCCAGGATGTTGACCTTGGCCTGGTTCACGCCGGGAACCGGCGGCGGCGTCGGGTCGGCGGAGAACACCCGCCAGTCGGCCAGCTGGACCAGCGGCTCACCGCCGTTCGCCGTGATGTCGAGCTTGTAGTGCAGGAACGACTGCGGCGACGCGACCTGGAAGGTGCGTGTCTCGAACGGCTGCGGCCAGAGCTGGCCGGTCTGCCGGTCGAGGTCCACCCAGCTCGACCCGTCGTTGGATCCCTGCAGGGTCCAGTCCTTCGGCGACCGGCCGGCGAAGTCGTTCGCCGAGGTGAGCGAGTAACGGTTCACCGCACCTGCGGTGGCGAGCCGGTAGGTGACCCAGCCAGTCGGGTTGAAGGTCAGCCACTTGGTGTTCGGGTTGCCGTCGGTGAGCTTGTCCTTGCCCTCGTTCGGCAGGTTCTCCGCGCTTGCCCCGACCGCGGCGACCGCGTCGGGGTTTTCGACACTGCCCAGCGGGCGGGTGCCGATCAGGCCGGTGAACCACGTCGAGGAGGCCTGTGCCTTGGCGGCATCGGCGACGCCAAGGAATCCACCGCCTGCCTTCATGTAGTCCTGCAGCACGGTTTCCTGGTCACGGGAAAGCGAGACGCCCTCGGACGAAAGGTAGACCACACCCCGGTACTTGGCGAGGTTCTCGGGCGTGAACGCCGCCGGGTCCGACGACTCGTCGACGGTGAATCCGTTGGCCGCGCCGATCTCCCGGAACGCGTCCGTGGCGCGGGCGACCGGGTCCTGCTGCTGCGCGACCGGGCCGTGGAAGACCAGGACGGACAAGCCCGCGGCGGCCGCAGCGGCGCTGGGCGCCTGCTGCTGTGGTGCGGCGGAGGCGGAGGTCATCGACCCGCCCACCATCGCCGCCGCCGCGGTCAGCACCAATAAAGCGTTTCTCCCTGTTCTCCTTCGATATCGGCCTGGAGAGAACCTTCGCCCCATCCCTAACTCCTTTGTCGTAGGCAGGCCACGATGGTCTTTAGGTGAATCAGTGGTGCTCGTGCCCTTCAGCGGGCTTGGGCGCGAAACCCGTCGCCGGCGCCTGCAGCGGGACAGGTTCAGCGGTGGCGGCGGCGCTGTGGACGTGTCCCTTGAAGCGGTCGATCGCCTCCTGGGCACCGGGCGGCATGCTGCCGTCGGCGTTGCGGACGAGGAAGATCCCCGACATTCCCCGTTCCGAGTGGTCCTGGACGTGGCAGTGGTACATCCAGGCACCCGGGCCGACGCCTTCACCCGCGATGACCTGGAAGCCGAACGAACTGCCCGGGTTGAGGTCCTTGTTGTCCACCGACGGGGTCGGGTCCGTCGGGCTCTCCAGATAGCCCGTGCGGTTGTCGGCCCAACGGTGCGCGTGCAGGTGGAAGGTGTGGAACTGGTTGCCGTGCCCGATGGCCACGAACTCCACCCGCTGGCCGAGGTTCGCCTCGAAGATCGGCGTGTTCGGCGCGATCAGGTTGTTGATCGACATCTCGTTGAAGACCGCGACGAACTGCTTGTCCGGCAGGATGTCGCCACGACGGCGCACGATCAGGCCGCCGTAGAGGCCCTTGGCGATGCCAAGCGTGCCGTGGTCGGTGCCCGCGGCGTGGTCGTGGTAGTGCCAGTAGCCCGCGCTGCCCGGCAGGAAGCGCCGGCTGCCGCCGCCCGCGGCGGACATCTCACGGGAACGCCATGTGTAGACACGGGTTTCACCGGGGTTGTTGAACGAGTTGTTCAGCGGGGCGCCGTCGGAGTCGGTGGAGTAGTCCACGCCGTGCGGGTGGATCGACAGCCGCCGGTTCGTCCGGTTGACCAGGGTGATCTCGAGCGTGTCGCCCTCGTAGATCTCCAGCAGCGGGCCGGGGATCGTCGCCTTGCCGGGTTCCAGGCCGTAGCCCAACGCACTGTTGGGGAGGTCCTCGGCGTAGATGGTCACTTTCTTGACGACACCCTGCTGGGCGTTGGCCGTGTTGCTCGGCGCCGCGGCGCCGAGTGTCATCGCGGCCGGAACAGCCAGACCTACTGTGCTGGTGGCCAGCACAGAGCGGCGGGTCACGAGCTTGTTGAACCAGCCGGTCTGGGCGTGCTTGTCCATCCTTCTCCATTCGGGTCAGAGAATCTCTCCGAACGGTCCTCGGAGCGTCTCAACGGGCACAGCACCATGCGGATGCGGGCATGGGCGGCTCACCGTTGGCGGCACGCGCATCCCCAGCGATGACAGGTCCATCCGTACTGCGCTTGCACGGACAGACCTTGTTGTTGTTGTCTAGTTTCCGTCCGACGGGGCTCTGTGTTCTTTCGTGTCGATCTCGTGCAACTTATGCATTCTCCGGACAAAAGTTAAGGTCCAAACGGCCTAACGAACCGGACAGGACTGTGTCATTTCGCAAGACAGTCGTCCTGTGGGACATGGATTGGTTCAGGTTGAGACAAATCGACCCGTTCCGGCTGTGTGGACGCCAGAGTGACCGCGGCCGGTGCCCTTGTGTCCTGTGTGGATGATCCGTTGACCGGTTGCCCGGCGCCCGGCTTTGAGATCTTGCTGACACGTGTGATCGAACGGCGCCGCCGGTGCGTCACACACCTCAGGGACGGCACGCTGACCCGCTATCATTCCGGCGCAGTGAAATGGAGGCGTTGTACCAGATGAGCCTGGACTCCCTGGGGCTGACCGAGTTCGAGGAACTCGTGTACCGAGCCATGCTGCGCCAGGAGGAGCCGGCCGGTGACCGGTACGCGGTACGGGCGGCGGTCGACCGGCTGACCGACTTGGAACTGATCCGCGCCGAGGCCGACGGACGCTTCAGCGCGGTCCCGGCAGAGGTCGGGATCACCCGGCTGATCCGGCGCCGGATGCAGGAGACGAATGCCGAGCTGCGCCGGATCTCCGGGGCCTGGGAGACGGTGCACGCGCTGGCCGCGGAGGGCCGCCAGCCCGGCGGTCACGACGACTTCGAACGCATCGAAGGCGCCAAGCAGGTCGACGAACGCGTCTGGGCGCTGGCCCTGGACGCCCGCGAAGTGCTCACGATCCACCACAAGGAGCGCAAGGTCCAGACGAATCGCCTGCCGCGGTACGTCGAACGGCTCGGCGACGGCGTGCAGTGGCGCACGATCCTGCCGCGCGGGCAGGTCAGCGATCCGGACGTGCTGGCCTACTGCATGCAGCTGCACCGGGCGGGCGACCGGCATCGCCTGACCGAGCAGGACGTGCAGCAGATGATCATCGTGGACCGGCAGGTCGCGTTCGTGCCGATCGTGCCCAACGCCCACCGGTCCGGCGCGCTGATGATCCGTCAGCCCGGTGCCGTGGCCACCCTGGTCGACCTGTTCGAACGGGTGTGGGGACACGCGACCGACCTGGAACCGGGCGAGCAGGAACCCCTGTCGCAGCGGGAACGGCAGGTGCTGGACCTGCTCGCGACCGCGGTGAAGGACGAGATCTCGGCCCGCCAGATGGGCGTGAGCCTGCGGACCTACCGCCGTTACGTGGCGGAGTTGCTGGCGCGGCTGGGTGCGGCGAACCGTTTCCAGGCAGCCATTGTGGCCAAACAACGCGGCTGGATCTAGTGGCTCACCCGGATTGGTCGGTGGTCGCGTGCGGGGCGCCGACCGGCTTTGATTCCGGGGAACCGCGCTGGCGGAAGTAGACGCTGAACACGGCCATGGACCCGATGGCGAGGAATTCGGACTGCCAGTTCTGCAGCGTCCGGTTCCAGAAGTCGGCCGAGCTGACGTAACCGGTCCAGCTGACCGGATCCTGGAGATTGCCGATCTGCTCGGCGTTGTAGGCGCTGTGCCCGGCGATCGACTGGGCCAGCCACGACAGCAGGAACAGGCCTGCCATGGTCAGGCCGAGCGACCAGGAGAACATGGCCGTGCGCCAGCCACCGGCACGCGCCCAGGCAGGGGAATCGCGGCGGGTGTGGCGGCCGAGTAGCTGCTGCCGGTCGGATCCTGTGCCGATCTCGCGGGGATGTTTGGACTCCGGCGAGCCGAGCTGGATCAGCCAGATCGTCAACAGGATGTAGAGAAAGAACTGCAGATATTCCGACTGCCAGTTCTCCGCCACGTCGACCGCGAAATCCGACGACGTCAAATAGCCGAGATAACCGACCGGAGCCCCGCCTGCCGATCGCACCCGGTCGTTGAAATCGGCCAGGCCCGCGATGGACTGCCCGATCAGCGTGCACAGGAACATCAGGCCGAAACCCAGGCTCAGGCCGTTGTCGCGGACGAATCGGGTCATGTCATCGCCCCAGCAGCCCGGCGATGATGCACCAGGCCAGGCCGCCCAGGACCACGACCAGGTAGACCACGAGGATCCCGCGGGCGATCATGTTCCGTCCACTGTGCACTCATAGGGCTGTTCGCCACGCGGTGTGCAGCCGGCACCGATGATCCGCCAGCCGCCGGGAAACCTGCGCAGGAACAGGGTGTCGGCGGACGTCCGCACTTGCGCGGTGTCGCCCCACACCTGTGTGTCGCCGGGTGGTGCGGACGGGATCTTCAACGAAGACAAGGCCTGTACGCATCCTTCCGGCCGCAGGCCGTCGATGCGACGCACGGCTTCGGGTGCGAGCAAGGAACATGCTGTGGAACTGTCATGACTGACCATTGCGGACTCGAATCGCGTGGTCACCTCCCGGACCGTCGCGGTCTCCGACGAATCCCCGCAGCCGGCCAGCAACAGCATGGCGGCCGCGCACCCCGATGCGACCTTCCGTGCGCTGATCTCCACACAAAACGGTACCCGCGATCGCTGTCCTTCAATCCGGAACAGAAGACGATCAGAGGGATCTGGCTCTGAGGATCGCGGCGTTGTATCCCGCGTAGGCCGCCAGCCTGGTTTCGAGGTCGTCGGGGTCCGTGTGGTCGCGGAAGGCCGGTGGTTCGGTCTGGCCAGGCAGTCTGTCGCCGGTCAGGGCCCGGGCGAACCGGGCCACGGTCCGGGGCGGCGGCAGGACGTCCTTGCCGAGATAGGTCAGCACCATGAGGTCCTCGCCCGAATGGGTCTCGACTCCCGCGGCCCAGCCGTGCTCCTCGTCCCAGAGTAGTGCGACATCCCTGGCGGGGAAGGATTTCAGCCGTCCTTCCACCGCCATGTAGGCGTGCACGGGTGGTTCGAGTTGCACGTACGAGCTCTCCCCGGTCAGGCCGATCTCGTCGGCGACCACCCGGAGGTAGTAACGCAGGCCGTACGTGGCCGGGGAATCGAAATAGAGGTCCATACGTCTTCGCCACCCTGGTCGGGCGCGTTTCATCGCGCGGCGTCTGGTAGCGCCGGCTGCTTGACGCAGTCATTGACTACCCAGCCCCGGCGGCGGTAAACACCCGACCGGCCACGCGCGTCCACTGTGGCCCGCGCCACCCGACTGGCTGACGAGACCGCCCGCTCCTTAGGTTAGGCTGCCCTTTATGACGGAGGCGCTCGCGGGTATCGACCTCACGCTGGGTTACGGCGGCCGGACGGTCGTACATGGCGCGAGCGTCACCCTGCGTATGGGGGCGGTAACGGCCTTGGTCGGTCCCAACGGCTCCGGCAAGTCGACGCTGCTGCGTTCGCTCGCGCGCCTGCATCACCCGCGGTCGGGAAGCGTCTCGCTCGAACCGGACCAGGATGCGTTCGCCCTGCATCCCAAGGAGTTCGCGCGACGCGTCACCTTGCTCACCCAGTCACGCCCGACGCCGGGTGGCGTGCGCGTACGGGACGTCGTGTCCTATGGGCGGCACCCCTACCGCGGTCGCTTCGGGTCCGGGGACGTCGAGGGGCCGGGCATCGTGGAGCGGGCCATGCGTCTCACGGGCGTCACGGCCATGGCCGAGCGTCCCGTTGACGAGCTGTCCGGCGGAGAGCTGCAGCGCGTATGGCTGGCGACGTGCTTCGCGCAGGACACCGGTGTTGTGCTGCTCGACGAACCGACGACTTTCCTCGATCTGCGTTACCAAGTCGAGACGCTCGACCTCATCCGCGAGCTCGCCGACGAACACAGTGTCGCGGTGGGTGTCGTGCTGCACGACCTCGACCAGGCCGCAGCCGTGGCCGACCACGTCGTGCTGCTGTCGGAGGGGGCTGTCCGCGCGACCGGCGGACCGGCTGAGGTGCTCACTTCCGAACTGCTCACCGAGGTTTACGGACTGCGCATCGACGTGCACGTCGACGCCGGCGGACGTGTCCGCACACACCCCGTCGGACGGCACACAACCCGTTGGCACGCACCGCAGCCGACCTGATCCCGTTGAAGTCGAACAATCACAACCCCTGAGGATGAACTATGTTCACCGTGTTACGCCCGTCTCGTAGTCCACTGAGGACGGTGTCGGCGCTGGCCGCCGCCGCGCTTCTTCTCGCCGGGTGCGGCACGACCGAGGCCCCGGCCGCCGCCCCGGGCAGCACGACGGCCTCGGCGCCGACGGGCCCGGTGGACGTGAAGGACGAGCGCGGGACCGTGCACCTGGACAAGCCCGCGACGGCCGTCGTGTCGCTGGAGTGGGGCCTCACCGAGAACCTTCTCGCGCTCGGTGTCAAACCCGTCGGCGCCGCCGACGTCAAGGGCCACAACACCTACGACAAGATCCAGCAGCTCGACCCGAAGACGCCCGACGTCGGCTCGCGCAGTGAACCGGGCCTGGACGCGATCGTCGCGCTGAAACCGGACCTCGTCGTCACCACGACCGACGTGCCGGAGAGCGTCCTCGCGCAGCTCGCCGGGCAGGTGAAAGTCCTCGCGCTGCGCGGCTCCGACGCGAGCGACCCGATCGGCTACATGCGCCGTACCGTGACGACCCTCGCCGAGGTGACCGGCAAGCAGGAGCAGGGCAAGAAACTGCTGGCCGACTTCGACGCCAAGGTCGCCTCGGCCAAGGACACGCTGGCCAAGGCGGGCAAGGCCGGGACGCCCTTCACCATGTCCGACGGTTACCTCGACTCGGGCAAGATCTCGGTCCGGATGTACACCCCGGGGTCGTTCCTCGGCGGCATCAGCGCCCAGCTCGGGCTGACCAACCAGTGGACCACCGGCGGCGACAAGGACTACGGCCTGGCCACGACCGACGTCGAGGGGCTTACCAAGATCACCGACGCGAAGACGACCTTCCTCTACACCGCCGCCGACGCCGACGGCGACTTCACCAAGGCGCTGGCGGACAACGCCGTGTGGAAGCAGCTGCCGTTCGTCCAGTCCGCGAAGGTGCACCGCATTCCGGACGGCATCTGGATGTTCGGCGGCCCGCCCTCGGCGAACGCCTTCATCGACGCGCTCGTCGACGCGTTGACCTGATGCTGCAGACGGGAACACGACCCGGCACCCCAGTCACGTCCGGGCGTACGCGCCTGGGCGTGCTGGGTGTGTTCGTGCTCGGACTGGCGCTTTTGCTTGCCCTGTCAGCCGTGCACCTGTTGCAAGGCACGGCGCGCCTGAGCGTCGGTGAACTCGTGCGTGCCGTCCTGCCGTGGGTGGACGACGACGGCACACGCGCTCAGGCCGTGGCTGTGCTTGTCGCGAGTCGTGTACCCCGGCTCATCGCAGCATTGCTCGTCGGGCTGGCACTCGGCTTCGCGGGTTGCGCGCTGCAGTCGGTGGCCCGCAACCCGCTTACATCTCCGGATACGGTCGCGGTCAACGCAGGCGCGTACGTGTCGGTCGTTGCAGTGGCCGCTTTCGGTATCTCGTTGCCGTTCTACGCCAACGGGTTTGTGGCTTTCGTAGGTGGTCTCGCGGCATCCGGCCTCGTGCTGCTCGTCGCGCGTGGTGGCGCGGCGGGTCCGACACGGCTTGTGCTCGCCGGGTCCGCGGTCGCGCTCGCGCTGAACTCGCTGACCACCGTGTTGCTCATGCTGTTCCCGGAGAACACGATCGGGCTGTTCGCGTGGGGGAGCGGGAGCACCGTGCAGTCGGGGACACGGCTGGTGATGCTCGCGACCCCCATCGCGGTGCTCGGTGTGCTCGGCACAATCCTGCTCGCGCACCGGCTTGACGTACTCGGCCTTGGCGACGACCACGCACGGGTGCTGGGTGTCGACGTCCGGCGTACGCGCGTCATCGCGGTGGTTCTCGCGGTGTTGCTGTCGGCGACTGCCGTGACCGTCACCGGGCCGATCGGTTTCGTCGGACTGTGCGCGCCCGTCATCGCTCGTTTTGTCGCCCGCCGTGTGCCCAGCCTGAGCAACCACGCTCTGCTGTTGCCGCTCTCAGGCGTGACAGGGGCGGTCACAGTCGTAGGCGCCGACGTGCTGTTGCGTCTGATCGTGCCCGCGGATGTCTCGGTCTCGGTGCCGACCGGGGTGATCACGACCATGGCCGGTGCCACTGTGCTGGTGTGGCTCGCGCGGCGCCTGCGTGACAGCGGGCCGTCGGCCGCCGTCCCGGGGCGCGGTACACATGGGACAGTGCGTTCCCGGCGATGGGTGGTGACGACCGGGGTGGTTCTCGTCGTGGCGCTCATCGGTGCTTTTGTTGCGGCACTGCTACTTGGCGAGCGGATGGTGCTGCTCGGCGATGTCGCGAACTGGTGGCGTGGTACGGCGGGCCGTGAGGTCGCGTTCGCACTCGACATCCGGTGGCCGCGTGTTCTGGCAGCACTGCTCGGCGGTGCGGCGCTGGCGTTGGCGGGCACGATCGTGCAGGCCGTGTGCCGTAACCCGTTGGCCGAACCGGCCCTGCTGGGCGTGACGCCTGGCGCGAGCATCGGCGCGCTCGCGGTGGTGATGTTGTTGCCAGGCATCGGGATCTGGCCAGTCATGGGCGTGGCCACGCTCGTCGCACTCGCCACGTTCGCGCTCGTCTACCGGCTCGCAACCGGACGCGGTGCGTCGTCCGACCGGATCGTGCTGATCGGTATCGGCGTGAGCCAGGCCGCCGTGGCCGTCACGACTCTCGTGGTCGTGACCGTGTCGCCCTGGAACACGAACCTAGCCCTCACTTGGCTCGCAGGCTCCACCTACGGCCGCACACTGAGCCAGATCGCGCCGGTCGCAGTGTGCCTGCTGATCGCCCTTCCCCTTGCGTACATCGGAGCGCGGACACTCGACCTGGTCGCGCTCGATGAGGACGTGCCGCGCGTGCTCGGTGTTCCACTCGACCGAGCCCGGTTGGCATTCCTCACGCTCGCGGCAGTCCTCACCGCCGCCGCAGCTTGTGCGGTGGGAGCGTTGGCCTTCGTCGGGCTCGTTGCCCCCCACGCGGCTAGGGCACTCGTCGGGGCACGGCATGCCGCGGCGATTCCTGTCGCAGTCGGCCTGGGCGCGCTACTGGTGTCCGTAGCCGACACGTTGGGGCGTACCGCGCTCGCGCCAACCCAGATCGCAGCTGGACTGGTCACGGCAATGATCGGCGCGCCGTACTTCGTGTGGCTGTTGTGGCGGACACGGGCAGCGGCGTAGGCCCGTCGTCCTGCCCTTGCCTGCCCAGTACCGCGAGGGTCAAGGTCACGGCGACCGATCCGGCGGCCATCAGCGTCATCGCCGTCGCCGGAGAGGTCAGCTGGGCCATCGTGCCCGCAAGGACAGCGCCGATGCCCTGCAGGGCGGTCATACCGGTGGCGTGCAGGCCGAGGGCTTGGCCCGTGAGAGCGTCCGGGGTAAGCGATATCAGGCGTTCCTGCAGCACGAGGCTCGCGGCGAAACCGACGGAGGCGACGGTGACGGCCACGGCCGACAGCGCCACTCCCGGCTGCAGGACGAAGAAGAGGTAGGGGGCCGCCAACAGCAGGCGCAGCGGGGTCGCCAGACGAGGGCGCACCGCGGGCGGTACGAGGCGGCCCACTGCCATGTCGCCCAGGAACATGCCCAGCGCTCCGCACGCGTACAACATGCCTGCGGCTTCAGGTGCGTACGAGACGTAGAGCGAATCGCTGCCGACCACCAGGCCGTTAGGAACCCAGAGACCCAGGTACGTCAGACGACGGTGGCGCGATGACCACAGCATGGCGTTGGTGCGCCACGTCGCCGAGACGGATGGACGGCCGGAGGCGCGCGGTGGGCGTGCCGTGAGTCCTATGCGGGTGACGAGAGCCGACAACGCGTACAGGGCCGCCGCGAGAAGCAGACAGGTTCGCGGGGACAGGAGAGCCAGCAGTGCGCCGCCCGTCGCGAAACCGGTCACCTGCGTCAGGCCCCAGAGCATGTTGTACACCGAACGGCCCAGGACGTAGCCGTCCTTGGACAGGATCTCGTTCAGCAGTCCTCCGCGTACACCCCCGCCCAGCGACGCGACGAGGCCCTGCAGGAGCACGACGGCGAAGACCGCCCAGACCGGCAGGCCGGGCAGCGCCAGCACAGCCGTGCCGGCCGCGAACGTGAGGGCAAGGCTGGACAGGATCGCGCGTGGGGGCAGGCGGTCAGCGGCCGACAGCAGGAACGCGGCCCCCAGCAACTGCGCCAGCTGCGGGCCGAACATGCTCACCGCCGCCAGGAGCGGCGAACCGGTGGCCCGGAAGACCAGCGTGCCCAGCGCCAGGCCGCCGATGGTCCGGGCCGCGGCGAAGGCGGCGAAACCGAGCAGGAACGGGGTGAACTCCGGGGTCGCGAACAGGGAGCGATAGCTGCGCATGCGCCGGATTTTCAGGGCGTTCCGGGGCCGTGTTTACTGTTTCGCCGACACGCGAAAGGTCGTACGTATTTGGGTTCATGGCAGATCGACACCGACACCCTTGTCCGTAGCCGGTTCGTGCTTTCGCCGTTCGCCGAGACCTTCGCGAGCCTGAGACTGCTCCATGCGGGGATCGGTGCTCATCCGGGCGAGGAGGCCTGGCTGCGCGTCCACCTCCCCGGCTACCGCGCGTACCTCGCTGCCGACCCAGTAGCCGCGCCGCTCGTGCGGGCGGCGATCGGCACATCCTGGATCGCGGACTTCTTCTGTCCCACCTCGTGTGAGGGGGAGAGCTTCGAGGAAACCGTGGGCCGGGTGAAGGCGGCCGGGGCGGGTGAGGCGCGGGCCAACCTCCGCGTGTCCCTTCGTGGTCCGCTCCCAGCCACCTTGGAGCGGGATGACCTGCCCGAGCGGGCGACCGCACTGCTGACGTATGTCTGGGAGGAGACAGTGCGGCCGTACTGGGAGCGTCGGCGGCGCGTTCTGGAGGCCGACATGGTCGCGCGTACCGCGCGTGTGAGCCAGGGCGGTTGGGCGGCCGTGCTGGACTCGTTGAAGCCCGGGACCCGGTGGCTGGGGGAGAGCCAGTTCCAGGTCAACTTGAACGCGTATCCGCTGCGGGAGATCGCGGCCGGGGCCGAGCTGCTGTTCATGCCGGTCACACCAAGGACCAGTTGGGTGTCATGGGAGGGAAGGGAGCGGTATGCCGTCGTCTACCCATGTCTCGGGGTGCTCGCGGAGGATCACGAACGGCGGCTTGCCCCGGCTGGGCTTGGGGCGCTCATCGGGACCGCGCGGGCTGCGTTGCTGATGTTGCTCGGGACACCCATGAGTACGACGCAGTTGGTCGCCGTGACCGGGCAAGCGCTCGGGTCGGTGGGCCGGCATCTGCGGGTGCTGCGGGACGCGGGGCTGGTGGAGCGGCGCCGGGCCGGGCGGTCGGTGCTGTACGCGCGGACGGTGGCGGGGGACATGCTTCTGGAGGCGTCCGGCGCCTCGTAGGCCGTGTATCGAACTCGTCGATACACGGCCTGTCGAGTCAGGCGCTTTCTCTGGCGGCTGCGCGGCCGGCTTGGCGGCCTGAGAACAGGCAGCCGCCAAGGAATGTGCCTTCCAGCGCGCGGTATCCGTGGACGCCACCTCCGCCGAAGCCCGCCACTTCGCCTGCGGCGTAAAGGCCGGGGATGGGTTGGCCGGTGGGTCCGAGGACACGTCCGGAGAGGTCGGTCTGCAGGCCGCCGAGGGTCTTGCGGGTGAGGATGTTCATCCGGATGGCGATCAGCGGTCCGGCCGACGGGTCGAGGATCTTGTGCAGCGGGGTGGTGCGGGCCAGGCTGTCGCCGGAGTAGGCCAGCGAGTTGCGGATGCCCATGATCTGGGTGTCCTTGGTGAACGGGTTGTCCACCTGCTGGTCGCGCAGGGTGATCTGGCGGCGCAGGTCGTCGAGGTTGATGAGGTTCGTGCCGGTGAGCCGGTTCATGCCCGCGACGAGGCCGGGCAGCGAGTTGGCGATGACGAAGTCCTCGCCGTTGTCCATGAACGCCTTGACCGGCGGCGGCGTGCTGTTGAACAGCCTGCTGGCCAGGTAGCCGAGGATGTCCTTGCGGGTGAGCTCGGGGTTCTGCTCGGAGCCCGACAGCACGAACTCCTTGTCGATGATCTTCTTGTTGAGCACGAACCATGAGTAGTCGTATCCGGAACGCCCGATGAGCTCCAGTGTGCCGAGGGTGTCGTAGCTCGGGACGCCGGGATTGGCGAAACGGCGGCCCTTCGCGTCGAACCACAGCGAGGAAGGCGCGGCCAGGACACGGATTCCGTGACCGGGCCAGATCGGGCTGTGGTTGGTCATCCCCTCGGTGTAGTGCCACATGCGATCGCGGTTGACCAGCCGGGCGCCGGCCGTCTCGCTGATGGCGAGCATGCGACCGTCGACGTGGGCGGGCACACCGGTGATCAGGCGGGCCGGCGGGCGTCCCAGGCGAGCAGGCCAGTTGCGCCGCACGAGATCGTGGTTGGCGCCGATGCCGCCGGAGGTGACGATCACCATGGGGGCGCTCAACTCGAAGTCGCCGACCTTGGTGCGGGAACTGGGTGTGCCGCGGGCAGCGCTGCTGGGCGCAAGCACGCTGCCATGTACACCGGTGACAGCGCCGTTGCTCATGATGAGCCCGTCGACCTGATGGCGGAAACGGAAAGTCACCTTGCCCTTGGCCACCCCGTCACGCACGAGTTTCTCGAAGGGCTCCATGACGCCGGGGCCAGTACCCAGCGTCAGGTGGAAGCGCGGGACGGAGTTGCCTGGTCCGTCGGCCATCTGCCCGCCGCGCTCGGCCCAGCCGACGATGGGCACCCACGACACTCCCAGCCCGGACAGCCAGGCACGCTTCTCACCGGCAGCGAACTGCAGGTACGCCTCAGCCCAGCGCGACGCCCAGTAGTCCTCGCCGAGCGGGTCGTTCACGCCGCGGTCGAAACCGGCGGTGTTGAACCAGTCGCCGCGGGCGAGTTCGATCGAGTCCTTGATCCCGGCTGTGCGCTGCTCCTGCGAGTTGATGAAGAACAGTCCGCCCAGCGACCAGAACGCCTGACCGCCGAGGCTGGCCTCGGGTTCCTGGTCGAGAAGCAGGACACGCCGGCCGGCGGCGACGAGTTCCGAGGTCGCCACGAGTCCGGCGAGCCCGCCGCCGACCACGATCACGTCGGCGTCGGCCGCCTGCGCGGCAGCCGCCTCGCCCAGGCCCAGCATGCTCAGGGCGGAACCGGCGGCGACACCGCCGCCCGCGGCCAGCAGGTGCCGGCGGCTCACACTGTTGCCACCCGTCTGCGGACTCGTCATCGGGCCATCCCCTCATTGGTTACTGTTCAGTAGGAACAGAACCAGAGCGTCCTGACCAGCGATAGGGCCGTACCGCCAATCGCGACGGCGTCCGTTGTGCACCTTTTACAACGAGGTGTCGGGATGGGGCGCGGACCGGCGAACGCCGCGGAAGGGTGCCGTTTGTGGTGATCGGCTGAGTTCCGCGAGGTGTCGCTGTACGCGTTCGGCGTCCTGGTCTCGTCCTTGCTGGCGGTAGAGCTCGAACGCTTCCTGCCAGGTCAGACGGGCCTGCTCGGTGTTGCCGAGAGCGAGGTGGGGATGGGCGAGGTTGTCGAGGGTGTTGGCGGCCTGGAAGGTGTTTCCCAGGTCGCGGAACAGGATGAGGGCCTGCGTGTAGTGGTCGATGGCGCGGTGGTGGTCGCCGGTCCGGTGGTCGATCCAGCCAAGACTGTCCAATGTGGCCGCTGCGCCTTCGGTGTTGTGGTGGTGGCGTTGCATGGCGAGTGCGGCTTCGCAGTGGGCGCGTGCGGTGGTGTAGTCGCCGATCCGGGCGGTGTACCAGCCGACGGCGTTGAGCGTGCCCGCTTCCCAGACTGGTTCGTGGAGGCTGCGGTAGAAGCTCAAGGCACGGGTGGCGTGGTCAAGGGCTGTCTGGTCGTCGCCCTGTAGTTCGTGGGTGCGAGCAAGCAAGTGGTGGGTGTGGGCCTGCAGAACGGCGTCCTGTTGTTGCTCGGCCAGGATGAGGGCGTGGTTGAGGTGGCCGGTGGCTTCCTCGTAGCGGCCGAGGCCGACATAGGCGCGACCAAGGTTGCGGTGGGCATCGGTGCGGGCGGCCTTCTCGGGCAGATGGTCTGCGGCGGCGAGCGCGGCCTGCCAGACGGCGAGGCGGTCGTGGAGGTGTCCGCGCCGGTTGTGGAAGGTCATCAGCGTCCAGGCCAGCTGCCATACCGTGCGGTGCCAGTTGCAGGCGATGGCGATGTGCTGGGTCGCAAGCAGGTTGGGTAATTCGGTGTCGAGCCAGGCCATTGCGGCGGGTGTACCGGACAGCGGCTGGAGGTGCGTACCGGGTGCGGCCGGGTCGAGGTGGATGGGTACCTGGTGGGGAAAGAGGATCTGGTCGGCGGTTTGGGCGGTGCAGGTGTAGAAGTCGAGCACCCGCCTCAGGGCCGCAAGGCGTGTGTCGTCAGGCTGGTCGTGCGCGATGCTGGCAGCGTAGGCGCGAATCAGGTCGTGCATGCAGTAGCGGCCGCGTGCGTCCTGGGTGATGAGCGACGCCTGCTCCAGGCCACGCAACACGGTCCTGGTCTCAGTTGGGGGCAGGCCTATGAGGCTGGCGGCGGCCAGCAGGCTGATGTCGGCTCCGGGTGCGATGCCCAGCAGTGCGAACAGCTGCGCCTGGTGTGGGTCAAGGGCGTTGCGGGACCAGGAGAGCACAGTGGGCAGGCTCGCGGTGGGTTCGGTGCCGTTCAGCGCGCCCAAGCCAAGATCGCGCAGTTCCGCGGCGATACTGGCCAGCGGCAGGTGTGGGCGGGTGGCGGCGTGACCGGCGACAATGCTGACCGCCAGCGGGAAACCGCCACAGAACCCGATCAACTCCCCTACCGCTGTGGGTTCCGCTGTGATGCGGGCTTTGCCGAGCCGGTCGGTCAGCAGAGCGTGCGTTTCGTTGCTGGACAACACATCCAGGGCGACGTGGTGTGCGCCGCGGCCGGTGATCAGACCGGGCAGCTGGGTGCGGCTGGTCACCACCACCGTGCAGGATTCGCTGCCCGGCAACAGAGGCAGGACTTGGGCGGAGTCGCGGGCGTTGTCCAGGATCAACAGCATCTGTTTGCCCGCGACAAGACTGCGGAACAGTGCCGCTTGGGCGTGTAGGTCGGTGGGAATGCGGCCGGGCTCGACGCCGAGTGCGTCGAGGAACCCGCGCACGGCGACGGCGGGGTTCATCGGTTGTCCGTCGGGACTGAAGCCGCGCAGGTCCACAAACAGCTGCCCATCAGGGAATTCCCCGGCATGCCGATGCGCCCAGTGCAACGCCAGCCAAGTTTTGCCGATGCCCCCAGCCCCGGCGATGGCCACCATCATCACCGGGCCATGCAGCAAGGCATCGAGCTGGCCCACGTGCTGCTGACGGCCGACGAACGGCACAGGCACGGCAGGCAGTTGGCGGGGAACCGTCAACGGCGCGACAACGACAGGCGCCAGCTCGGAATCCGCAGACAGGATCTGCTGATGCAGGTTCCGCAACGCGGCACTGGGGTCCGTGCCCAGTTCTTCCAACAGTTGTTCCCGCAGACGCCGGTAATGCGCCAACGCGTCAGCGGTCCGCCCCGCCCGGTGCAGGGCCAGCATGTACTGACCGGCCACGCGCTCGTCCAACGGGTGCGCTGCGGTCCGTGCCGCGAGGTCGGGCAGGATCACCGCATGCCGGCCAAGCCGTAGAGCGAGATCCGCACGGTCGGTGACCGCCGCGAACCGCTCCATCGTCAGATGCCCGCGTACCTCCGCGATCCACGGAGTCTCAAGGTCGGCGAACGCCTCCCCGCGCCACAGCGCTTCGGCCTGCTCCAGCAGTTGCAACGCGTGCGAGTCGTCGTTCTCGTTGTGGGCCTGGGCAACCAGCCGGCGATACAGATGCAGGTCAACGGATTCAGGATCAGCGTGCAGGACGTAACCGCCGCCGCGCCGCTCGATCGTCCCGGCGCTGTTGCCCTCCAGCAGCCGCCTGAGCCGGGACACATAGTTGCTGACCACTTCCCGGGAACGTCGCGGCGGACGATCGGCCCACACCCGGTCGAGCAGCTGATCCACTGTGACGACAGTGTTCGCCTCCACCAGCAGCACTGCCAGCACGCACCGTTGCCGCGCGTGCCCGACGTCCACTCTCTGTGCGTTGACTCTTACCTCGACTTCACCCAGCACCCGCATCTGCACCGTCACGCCGTCATCACCACCGATCTCAAGCTATCGGCTGGATCCGGCAGTGCGATCGGCTTTTCGGGCCAACCGGACAGCACCGCTCTGACCAGCGCATTGCACAAGTCCGGTGAAAAGCCGGTGATCGGTCCGGGCACCCTCGGGTCATCCGGGCGTGGCCCGCCCGGACACCTTTCTGGGAGGAATCTGATGAGACGATGGCGAACAATGGCCATCACGGCCGGGATGTCACTGCTGGCGGCCCTGGCCGCCGTGCCGTCCGCGGCCGCCGAGCCAGCGGATGATTCGGTGGGGATCCTTACCGCAACTCCGAACTGCACCTTCAGCAATTCGACCTGGGTGGTCGCCGGAAACTGGGACGGCATCGGCGGGGACGGCATCGGCATTGTCGTCCGGGACACGGTGAACAACACGCTGTGGTGGTATTTGCGTGACGCCGCCAACTCGGGGCCGGCTGACTACATTTTCAGCTACGGGGAAGCCAATGACTGGCCGGTTACCGGAGACTGGGACGGAGTCGGGGGAGACGGTCCTGGAATCGTCCGTCCGATCCAGGTCTTCGAGGATGGGGCCTGGCGTTGGAACTGGCAGTGGCATCTGCGAAAAGCCAACAACTCGGGCAACGGGGACTACATTTTCACCTACGGGCGCACCAGCTATCGGCCTTTCACCGGAGACTGGCTCGGCGTAGGCAGAGACGGTCCCGGCGTCGCCGGGGGAAACGCGAGTGGTTACAAGGCCTGGCATTTGCGCGATACCCCCTCCGCCGGTCCGGCCAACCACGACTTCACCTACGGGCTGACGGGCGATGATCCCTTCCAGGACGCGCCCATTGCCGGAAACTGGGACGCAGCCGGCGGTGACAGTCCTGGCGTCGTGCGCAAACTCTCCAACACCACCTTCGACTGGCATCTGCGCAACACTTTGACCGCCGGTGGTGCCGACTACCTTTTCAACTACGGCCTTGACAACGACCGCGGGGACTGTCTGGTCGTCGGCAACTGGGACGGCATCGGCGGCGACGGCATAGGCATCGTTCGCTTCAACCCCAATGGCAACGGCAAGCTGCAGTGGCACTTGCGTAATGCCGCCAATTCCACCGGCGGCCCCGACACCATATTCGACTACAGCTGATTGACCCTGCAATGTGGCGGGTGACCGGATTCCGGTCACCCGCCATCTGTGTCAGAACTGCAGGCTCCAGGCGTTGATCGTGCCGACGTCGGCTGAGGCGGCGTCGCGGACACGGAGCTTCCAGGTGCCGTTGGCGACTTCGCTGGAGGCGTTGATGGTGAACGTGCCGATGACGTTGTCGGCGCTTCCGCCTGCGCGGTTGTGCACGTTGTAGGCGGTGCCGTCGGGGGCGATCACGTCGACGATGAGGTCGCCACTGTAGGTGTGCTTGATGTCGACGCCGACTGCCAGTGCGCTGGGTGCGTTGCCGGGGACGCCGGTCACTGTGATCGGGCTTTCCACTGTGGACAGGTCGGGAATGGGGACGTCAGTGGTGTTCTCGAAGCGTGGTCCGGGCGGAGGCGTTGTGACGTCGGCCAGCGACCAGATCGCGGTGGCGATGGCGTCGCTGTTGCGGTCCAGGGCGGTGGCGTTGATGTTGTTGGTCGTGTCGCAGGCGCGGTGGTAGCACTGGTCGAAGGCCACTCCGCTGGTGCCGCCCCACTTCTGGGCCTGGGCGGCGGTCTTGGTGACCTCGGCACCGGTGAACAGGCCGCCGGTGGGGATGCCTGCCCTGGCGAAGGCGGCGTGGTCGGAACGCCCGCCCACCGCGGTCAGCTCGGTCGGGATGCCGAGGGCGGTGAAGTGCGCCTCCAGGGCCCGCTGCAGGTCGATCGACCCGTTGGGCTGGCCGTTGCTGTCGTAGACGAAGTAGCCGGGGTTGGGCGAGCCGATCATGTCGAAGTTCAGGTAGCCCCTGATCTTCGTGCGCTCGGCGGCGGGCAGGTTGTTGACGTAGTAGGTGGAGCCGACCAGGCCGAGCTCCTCCGCGCCCCACCAGCCGAACCGCAGGTGCTTCTTGGGCTGGAAGTTGGTTCGGGCCACGGTCAGCGCGACCTCGAGCAGCCCGGACGAGCCGGATCCGTTGTCGTTGATGCCGGGACCCGCGGTAACACTGTCGAGGTGACCGCCGGACATGAGCACGGAGTCCGGGTCGCCGCCCGGCCAGTCCGCGATCAGGTTCCAGCCGGTCGCGCCGCTGGAGGTGAACTGCTGCAGGCTGGTGGTGTAGCCGGCGGCGTTGAGCTGCGCCTGGACGTAGTCGATCGACGCCCGGTAGCCGGGACGGCCGTGGGCCCGGTTGCCGCTGTTGCTGGTCGCGATGGTCTGCAGCTGGTTGAGATGGGCCTGCACGTTGGCGAGTGCGATGTCCGGCGCCGCGAGGGGCGCGGCCGGTAACGCCGTCGCGGCCGGTCCGGTCAGCAGGCCACCCGTGATGAGGGTGAGGGTGGCGAGCAGGGTTCTCGTACGCATGGGTTGCTGCCTCCAGCAGGGGGATAGGGGGACAACCCAAGTGAGCTTTCCCGGCTGCCCGCCATCTGCCGTAGGTCCATTCGGATCCCGTTATTGCCAGTTGAGGCCGTTTTCCCGGCAATCAGGGGCCGGCGGAAACCTTATTTGAGGGCGATCGGCAGGTTCTCGAACCCTCGCAGGACTCGGGTGGTCCGTCGGCGCGCGCCGGGCAACGCCCGCAGATCGGGGAAGCGGTCGAAGATGGCACGCAGCCCGATCTCGCCTTCCATCCTCGCGAGGGATGCGCCGAGGCAGTAGTGCCGCCCGGCGCCAAAGGAAACATGGTCGCGTGCGTTCGGCCGCGTGACATCGAAGGCGGCCGGGTTGTCGAAGATCTCCGGGTCGCGGTTGGCTCCGGCGAGAACAGTGCTGACGACCGTGTCGCGCGGGATGGGGACACCGCAGATCTCGGTGTCGCGCCGGCACATGCGGCCGGTGAGCAGGATGGGGGAGTCGTAGCGGAGGACCTCGTCGACGGTGTTGCCCCACAACCCGGGATCCTCGCGGAGGTTCTGGAGCTGGCTGGAATGCCGGGCGAGCAACGCGATGCCGTTGCCCAGCAGGTTGACGGTGGTCTCGAACCCGGCGGCCAGGACCAGACCGGCTGTGGCCTTGAGTTCACGCTCGGTCAGGCCGACCCCGTCCTCGCGGGCCGCGATCAGTTCGCTGAGCAGGTTGTCGCCCGGGTTGGCACGCAGGGTGTCGAGGTGCTTGGTGAGCCAGGAGTCGAAGGCGGCCAGAGTCGACTCGACGTCCCGGAAAACCCGCCACGACAGGCCGAGGTCGAGACTGGGTGCCGCGGCTGAGCCGAGGGCGAGCATCGTCGCGCGTTCCTCCGGCGGGACGCCGAGGATCTCGCTGATGACGGTGACGGGCAGCAGTCCGCAGTAGGCCTCGATGAGGTCGACAGGCTTGCTCAGGTCGAGCCGGTCGAGCAGTTCGTCGGCGATTTCCTGGGTCCGGTCCCGTAGCCGTTCAACCGCGCGGACGGTGAAGACCCGGGTGACCAGCTTGCGGTAGCGCGTGTGCTCGGGCGGCTCGCTGACCAGCAACGACGGTGGCTGGACGGGATGCAGCAGGTCACTGGCAGACCAGGTGGTGAGCTTGCCGAGCAGCCCGGCGCCCGGCAGGAACCGGATGGTCCGGAAGGCGTCGCTGGTGAGGATTTCCTTGACGGCGGTGTGCCGGGCGGTGAGGTAACCGATCTTGCTGGTGACGATCGGGCCGCGGGATCGCATGTCGTCGAACAGGCCGGTCAGGTCGGTGCCGGTGGTCGCTTCGACGGCGAGCCGGCCCTGCAGGTCGCCCCGGCGCGCCGCGACGCGTAACACCACGCGTGGCAGTCCGTGGTTGATGCCCCAGCGCGCTATCGGTTTGACGTGTCGCTCGGCCCGGTCGAGCAGGGCACGGGCGGGGCTCGGGTTCGGCATCGGGACTCCCTCTCCAGGTTCGCCCACATCGTAGGTTTGCCGCGGGCGCCGGTGCGTCTACTGAACGGCCGTGTTGTGTCCGAATTCGACACGCCTTCCGTGCTCCCAACTGGTAACCGGGAACGGGCGTTTGTCGCACGCAGTGCACCACTTTTGGGTGATCGTCCGTCACGATGAGGTGACCCTGCGGCGTTGCATTGACGGAGAGGACACACTCCGTGGTTGTTCGGCGGTTGTTGTTGGCGATTGTGGTTGCTGTGGCGGGCGCGTTGGTCGCCTCGCCCACGGCGATGGGGGCGACACCGATCAGCGTGGCGGCCGCGATCGGGCAGCAGAACGGCTCCTCCGCGACGGTCCGGGGATACGTGGTCGGGCAACCGACCGCGACCAACACCGTTGTGCGGTCGAACTTTCCGAACGACTACGCACTCGCGATCGCGGACACCGCGGGCGAGACGGGCACCGGCCGGATGCTGTATGTGCAGATCACGGCGTCGTTCCGGTCGGAGTGGGGGTTGCGGACCAACCCCGGGCTGATGGGCGCCAGGATCGATGTGACCGGGCCGCTCAGCGCGTACTTCTCGCATGCCGGGCTGACTTCGCCGACCGGGTTCGCGTTGGCCGGGGGAACCGAGCCGCCGCCACCACCGCCGCCACCGCCGGGGGACGACTACTACCGGACCGCGGCGGGGAAGACGGGGGCCGCGCTGAAGTCCGCGCTGCACCAGATCATCAGCAACAACAGCAGGCTTTCCTACGACCAGGTCTGGAACGCGCTCAAGGTCACCGACCAGGACCCGAACAACGCCAACAACGTGATCCTGCTGTACAGCGGCCGTTCGCAGAGCAAGTCCAGCAACGGCGGCAACCCCGACGACTGGAATCGCGAACACGTCTGGGCCAAGTCGCACGGGGACTTCGGCACGGCGACCGGACCGGGCACCGACATCCACCACCTGCGGCCCGAGGACGTGTCGGTCAACGCCGCCCGGGGCAACAAGGACTTCGACATGGGCGGCTCGGCGGTCAGCCAGGCTCCCGGGAGCTACACCGACGCCGACTCGTTCGAGCCACGCAACGCCGTCAAGGGCGACGTCGCCCGGATGATCTTCTACATGGCCGTGCGCTACGACGGCGGCGACGGGTTCGCCGACCTGGAGATGAACAACAGCGTCAACAACGGTTCACGGCCCAACATCGGCCGCCAGTCGGTCCTGCTGCAGTGGAACGCCCAGGATCCGCCGGACACCTTCGAGAAGCGCCGCAACCAGGTGATCTACGACACCTACCAGCACAACCGCAACCCGTTCATCGACCACCCCGAATGGGCGGCCCAGATCTGGAACTAGCTCGCGCCGGCCTGCCGGAATGGCCGTTTCGGCAGGTACGGGGCTTTTTCGCGCGAGTAGTGGACTTTATCGAGACTTGTTCGTAACCTTGCCGTGATCCTGTGTTCGAGAGTCGATCACTTCCTGTCGTCTAGTCGTTCGCAGACCAAGGAGAACGGCGCTGTATATGGCTTTATCGCGGCTTGCCCGGGTGCTCATCGCGGTTCTGGTGGTTGTGCCGGTCGCGCCTGCCATGGCTCAACCGGCTACCCAGTCCGAGGCGGTTGAGCAGTATCGGGAGCTCAATGTCGAGGCCGAGAAACTGAACGAGAACTTCCTGCAGGCCAACGAGGACAAGAACGTCAAGCAGGCGGAACTCGACAAGGCGACGGCTGATCTGGCGGTCGCGCAGCGTTCCGCGGAACAGGCGAAGACCACGCAGCAGCGATTCCGTGGCGAGGTCGACGAACTGAGCAGCGCCAGGTTCCGTGGCGCCCGCTTCGACAAACTGTCCGCGTTGCTGACCGGTAGTTCACAACGGGACTTCCTGGACCGTTCGTCGGCGCTGGGCGTGCTGGCCACGGAGAGCAACAAGACGTTGGCCGAGATGGCCAAGGCTGTGACGGCCGCGTCCGCGGCCGAACAGCAAGCGGCCCAAGCGCAACGCCGGGCAACCGAGGTCCGGGACGCGGCGGCGAGACTGGCTGAACAGATCGCCGCGCAACGCAAGGAACTCGACGCCAAGATCGTGAAAGTGAAGGCGGAGCTGGAACGGCTTACCGCGGAACAAAAGCAGGAGCTCCAAGGTCCGCCGGACCCTGCCCCGCCGCCGGCCCCACCGGCTCCGCCCAAGACCTCCACCAAGCCTGCGCCGCCGCCTTCAGCCGGTCCGCCACCGGTCGGCGGACCGGCAGATGCCGCGACAAGGGCCGTCAACGCGGCGATGTCCCGGCGTGGCGACACCTACGTGTGGGGCGGCACCAGACCGGGCGGCTTCGACTGTTCCGGTCTGACGTTGTGGTCGTATGCGCAGGCCGGTATCGAACTCCCGCGGACAAGCCGCGCCCAGTACGGCGTCGGCCGGGCGGTGCCGAAGGATCAGCTGCGAGCAGGGGACCTGCTGTTCTACGGCACCAGCGCCACGTCCATCCACCACGTCGCGATGTACATCGGGGACGGCAACATCGTGCACGCGTCGACCTTCGGTGTCCCGGTGAAGTCCGGCCCGCTCAGCAGCGGCGGCCGGGACTATTTCGGCGCCAAGCGGATCGTCGGCTGAACCGCCGGGACGAGGGGATCTCGGCTGGAGGACTCGAGATCCCCTCGCGCTCGGTGAACCGGCTACTGAACGGCGCCGGCCTGGGTGAGCAGGGTGGAATACCAGCTCGCCCACGGTTGGTTCGTGGCCGGGTAGTTGGCCAGCGGAGTTGTCGCCTGGCCCGCGCTGTCGAAGTCCCAGCCGCGCACGATCCGGCCGTTGTTACGAGCCGAGGTGATGAATGACTTGTTGCTCGCCGTAGCCGCGTAGAACAACGCTCCCTGCTGAAGCTCCGCGCTGTCGCCTGCCTGATATTCGACGAAAGCGGTCTGCGGATAGCGAATACGGCCGGACGCGCCCTGGTCGGTGGAATACCGCAATGTCTCCGCCGGGCTGCCGTTGTCCGCGCCGGTCGAGACGGATACGCGCATCGTGCCGCGAGTGGCAGTCGCCTTGTCGTACAAGGCGTCCGACGTCTTGGCGTTCCCGCTCCACGTCATGGTGCTGTTGCCGGTGTTGACGGCCCCGCGCCATTCCCAGTTCTGGCTGTTGCTCTGGCTGCGGTGAACCTCGCGGACCGTGGTGCCCGCCGGATCGGTGAACGCGACCGTGGGCGTCACTCCGACGCCGACCTCCTGGCTGGGCGACCACGTGATCTCGCCGTCCGCGCCCAGCCGGCCGACGTGGGACCACAACGTGGTGTTGTTCTGGGACTGGTGGACTTCGACGATCCAGCCGTCGTCGTTCAGCGCCACAGAAGGCGTTTTGCCCGTGTCGTAGCGGCCGTGACGGGCCCAGGTGACGCTGCCGTCCGGGTTGTAGGTGCCGGTCCAGTACCAGAGCGTGCCGTTGCCCGAGTCGTGCACCTCGACGATCTGGCCGTGCCGGTTGACGGCCACCGCCGGGCTGTAGCCGAGGTCACGGCGGTAGTGGGCACGGGTCGACGCGTGGCCCGACAACAGCGTCAGCACTCGTCCCCGCAATGCGTCGACCGACGGCAGCCCTGCCGGGAAGTCGCCGGCCTGCACCAGACTTGTGCCGAACACGTCGGTGACTTCCTTGTTGATCGCGGCGAGGTTGCCCGCGGCGAACGAGGGATTGTCGGTGAGGTCGTCCTTGAGGTCGAGCATGACCACGATCGGGGCGTGCGACGGGTTGTTCTTGGACCAGCCGTCGATGACGGTCAGCCAGTCGCTCAACGCGTTCGAGGACGGGTTCCCGTTGTGATCGACCTGGTTGCCAGGGCTGTCATGGCCGACGCCGTAGTCCTTGGTCGTGGCGTAGCCGTTGTCGTGGATGTCCAGCTCAAGGAAACGGACGCCCTGACTGAGCTGGTAGGTGATGGATCCCCTGGTACCGCTCACGTTTCCCGAATAGCTGTTGTGAGTCGCGCGGAACACCGCGGACGAGAACGACTGGTCTGCCAACGCGGGCTGCGGAATGGACGCGACCAGCACCGCGCACGCCACCCCGGTGAGGAGCCTTCTCATTGGGCCACTGTGCCCGACCGGCGTTGAACCGCGGCTGACCGGCTGTTGAATTGCCTGGTGGCAGCTGGTATTCAGGACGTCGCACAACTTCATCCACGTCAGCTGATACGCCTGGGGAGTGACAGTGGCGGTCCGGTTCGGGTTGCTGGGGGACATCGCGGCGTGGATCGACGGCCGGCCGGTCGATCTGGGCCACGCACGGCAGCGATGTGTGCTGGCCGGGCTGCTGGCCGATGTCAACCAGCCCGTCTCCACCGATCAGCTCGCCCACCGCGTGTGGGCCGATCGGCCGCCGTACCAGGCACATCGCTCGCTCGCCAGCTACCTGTCGCGGCTGCGCCGAAGCCTGGCGGACGCCGAGGATGTCGAGATCCTGCGGGCAGGCAGCGGGTACGTCATCCGGGTCGCTCCCGAGTCCATCGACCTGCACCGGTTTCGCGCCATGGTCGCGCAGGCCCGGGCGAGCCCGGCCTTGGAGCTGTTCGACCAGGCGCTGCGGCTCTGGCGTGGTGACGCGTTCGCCGGCGTGAACACGCCTTGGTGCGACAGCATGCGACAGACGTTGAACGCTGAAAGGCTGGCCGCGGAGCTGGATCGGACCGATGTCGCGTTGAGTCTTGGCGAGCACAACGCCATGCTCTCCGACATCTCCACGCGTGCCGCGGCCTATCCATTCGACGAACGAATGGCCGGTCAGCTCATGCTCGCGCTGTACCGCGCGGGTAGACAGGCCGACGCTCTCGATCACTACCAGGGGACGCGACGACGGCTGGCTGAGGAGTTCGGGGCGGATCCCGGCCCGGCATTGCGGGAGCTGCACCGGCGAATCCTGAACGCGGATCCGGAACTGGAACCGGCCGTCGATGTGGCCGTGCCCCGGCAGTTGCCCGCCGGACCGCGCTGGCTGGTCGGGCGGGACCGTGAACTCTCCGCGCTGACCGAGGCGGTGGACGCGGGCGGGGCGATGGCGATCTGCGCGATCGGGGGAGGCGCCGGCGTCGGCAAGACGACGCTCGCCCTGCGTTGGGCGCACGACAACATCGACCGGTTTCCCGACGGGCAGCTGTATGTCAACCTTCGTGGCTTCGACCCGTCGGACTCCCCGATGTCACCGACGGCGGCCGTGCGACGCCTGCTCGGCGCGTTGGGTGTCGTGTCCGCTGCGCTTCCTGCCGACGAGGAAGGGCAGGTGGCGCTGTACCGGAGCCTCGTGGCGAACAGGCGCCTGCTTGTGTTGCTGGACAATGCTCGCGACACGGCCCAGGTGGAGCCGTTGCTGCCAGGCAGTGACACGTGCACGGTCCTGACTACCAGCCGCAATCACCTGGCGGGCTTGGGAATGCGTGGGGCGCGGCTGCTCAAGCTGGGGATGCTTGCCTCGGCGGCCGCGCGTGAGCTGCTGACGTGTCATCTCGGCGCGCGGCGGATCGCGGAGGAACGCGACGCTGTCGCCGAGTTGGTGCGCTGGTGTGCGGGCCTGCCGCTGGCCGTGAGCATCGTGGCCGCCAGAGCCGCGGCTCAACCCGGCTTCCCTCTGGCGATACTGGCCAAGGAACTGCAGGACGACTCGGCACGACTGGACGCCCTGGACGCGGCTGATCCGAACGTGAATCTGCGTGCGGTGTTCTCCTGGTCGTATCGGTCTCTGGAACCCGCTTCAGCCCAGGTCTTCTCGTTGCTCGGGGCGATGCCCGGCCCGGATATCGGCCTGCCCGCAGCTACGTCTCTGCCTGGCATCGACGGTTCTCGAGCGCTCCGAGTACTCGTGGCAGCACACGTGCTGGACGAACATGTGCCCGGCCGGTACCGGATGCACGATCTGCTTCGGCTCTATGCCAGCGAACTGCTCGACGAGGCGACCGGTGCTGCGGCCACTGCCCGGTTGGCGGGCTTCTATCTTCGTACCTCCTGTCAAGCCGCACGCCTGTTGCGTCCGGAACGTTCACCGCTAGAGCTTGAGGACGGCTACACGCTGCGCTTCCCGGATCGAGCCGCGGCGACAGCATGGTTCGACGTCGAACATGGGTGTTTGCTGGCGACACTGAAGACGTGTGCGGAACGCGGGTGGCACACCTCGGTATGGAAGCTGGCCTGGACTCTCAGTGCGTACCACGTCCTGCGCGGGTATCTGGCCGAGGATCTTGAGGCGTGGCGCTTGGGCGTTGTCGCGGCGCAGAAGCTGGCAGAGCCCGTGACTGAGGCCATCGCGCTCGTGTATCTGGGCACGGCTTATGGGCGGGTGGGCTCCTACGACGAGGCTGTTGACCACTTACGGCGGGCTCGTGCCTTGGCCGAAAGTGCGGATGATGTAACGGTTTTGGCCGATGTCCACCGAGCACTTGGCTGGGTGTGGGGCGAGCAGGGCGACGTCACGCTGGCGTTGCCGCATACCCATCGAGCTTTGCAGCTCTATCGGGCAGCCGGTAACGCGATGCGCGAGGCGGACGCGCTCAACTCAGCGGGATGGTTGCACGCCCATCTTGGCCTGTACCAACGTGCCACCGATTACTGCGAACAGGCACTTGTGCTGTGCCGTCAGCACGATCACCGCCGCGGCGAAGCGATCACTTTGGACAGTCTCGGCTACATCGCGCGTCAGCTCGGCCGTCACGCGCAGGCATTGACGTACTACCGGGACGCGCTCACGTTGGTCCGTGCCATGGGCAACACCTACGACGAGGCAGACATCCAGGCCGGCCTCGGGGACGCCCATCACGCGCTCGGCGAGCCCGATCTGGCCCGTTCCGCCTGGCAGCACGCCCGAGCCCTCTATCGCACGCAGCGCCGTACCCGCAAGGCCGAGAACCTTGCATGAAAGGTGGTGTCCCAGCTCTGCCAGGACACCACCCTCCTGTCAATGGATCCGGACCTCCAGTAGTGCGGAGTTTCCGCGTGCGGTTACGTGGATCGCAGTTCCTCTGGTTGTTGTGACCAGGTTGTAGGAAACGCGGTGGCCGTTGAGCTTCACCTCGTTGACGGAAGCGCCCTGCGGAAGAACTGCGCCCACAGTCAAGTCGCCGCGCAGGGCACGGGACCGGACATCGGTTCGATACGTCCGGCCGTCATGAGTCGCGGTGACGTCCACCGATCCGCTGCCCAGGCGGATGTCGCGGCCGCTGATTCTCCGTTGGCCGTCGGGTAGTTGCGGGATCACGGCGAGTTCTCCGTTGCCGAGATCCGGGGCGACACCGAGTTGCTGGTGGACGACGGGCCACAGCACGCCGTAGGCACCCCAGGCCTGCAAGGTCATCGACCGGTCGTGGAACGGGCGGTCGATGTTGGCCTTGAAGTCGGGGGAGGGCGCCACCTCCGGCATCGCGCCCGGCGTTTCCCAGACCGCCGGGTCGAGCTGGATTCGGGCGTTGCCGGTGGTGAAGCGGCGTTGCTGGGTCATTCGTCCGTAGTTGCCCTCGGCCACGGCCATGACTGCTGTGTTCAGCGAGTATGTGACCCGCTCACTGGGCACAGTGGACACGACCGTGTCGCAGGACGGGCCGGGGTTTCCGGCTGGGGCGCTGGTCGGGCCCGTGCCGGTGTGGAAGGTGCCGAACTCGCCGGTGAAGCAATCGCGTTCTCGCTGGGCCAGAGCGGCGTTTCCCTTGTCAGCGGACGCTATCGCACCGGCTTCCATGGGGGTGACGCCGGTCCAGTGCCGTTGGAACACGGGCGCGTTGTCGTTCGCCGGATTGGCTGGGTCGTCGATCGACTCGGCGAACCCGATGGCCTGCGGCACCCACCACTGGGCTTCGAACCTGCGTTGCAAGTCCGATGCTTTCGCCGCGGCCCAGCCGGCGGTTGTGGTGTCGCGCCTGCTTCGAGCCATGTCGGCCAGGTCTCGCAGGCCACGGATCAGATAGACCGCGCTGTCGAGTTTCTCCTCACCCATGCCCTGGCGTTCGACGTTGCCCAGCCCTTCCGGCCAGCCGTCACCGTCCTTGTCCAGGGTGCCGGTGATGTAACGGAGATTTCGGACCGTGAAGTCGTACATCTCGTCACGGAAACGGTCGTCCCCGGTCCATCGCCAGACCAAAGCGACTGTACTCGGGAACTTCGCTGTTTCGTCGGTGTTCCCGGCCGAACGGTTCGATCCGAAGTAGACGTCCCCTGTGGACACGACTTCGTGCACGACCTTGCCGCTGCGATTGTTCAGCCGTTCGCTGACGTCCCGCAACGCGCGTAAATGGTCACGCACGATGTCGAACTGACCGGCGGCCACGGCCGCGTAGGCCGAGTATTCCCCGTCTGTCGCGAAAAGCCATGGATAGTCGGGGAATCCCGCGGCAAGCCAGCGCATCTTCGGCACAGTCCCGATCGGCGGGGGATACGCCTTGCCCTCGTCCACGTCCCGGACCTGGACATCGCGGGCCTCCTGCACGGAGTCGAGCAGGTTCTGCTTGCTCCACTCCACACTCTGCTGCAGCAGCCGATCACCTGGCAGATCGACCATCGTGTGAGTGTTCCTGCGGTCAGCTTTGACCTGCTGCAACGGCGCGGCTGGGTCACGTAGTGCCTGGTCGAACGAGGCGCGAGCGTCACCCTTGTCGGCGCCCGCGACGGCGAACCAGATCGTCGTCGCCCGGCCTGCGGGCAGGCTGAGGTCGTACTCCAGCCTGCCGCCGGTTCCCTTGCCGAAAGCGGAATCGTCACAACGCGTCGGTGCCGTGCCGTCCGCCGGGCAGATCACTGCGGGATCTTGCGGCCCGCGGTGATTCGGTCCGAGTTCGTGCCGGACAGGTGGGGTCGACGACCCGACAATCGCTGTGGCGTCCTTGTCGCGGAACACCAAGGTGCCGTTTGCGACCGTGCCGGTGTCCGGCCCGTTGACGCCGGCGTTCGGAGTCGTCCAGCCCCATGGATACGCGGGCATCAGCTCGGAATGCGCGTCCAACGCAAGCCGCACATCGCGTTTCCGGTCCGCGCGTAACGTCAGACCGATCACGGTGGCACGGTTGCCGTTGGGTGCGAACTCGACCCGCTCGGCGGAAAGACCGGCTCCCTGGTACGAGAAACGCTGGTATCCCCAGCCTCGCGAATACCGGGTCGCCGGGATCTGCTTGCCCAGCCACGCTCCATCGGCCGCGAACCACACACCGTCGAGCAGTTTCGTCGGGGGTGTCCAGAAACCGCCCATCTCGCCACGGATGTGCCAGCCGGTCACCGGATACAGCCCGGTTTCGTCGCTCATCGCGTACGAACGATCCCCGGAGACCAGTGCGCGACGATCGCTCAACCGCGTGGTCTCCGACAACTCCGGCGAGTCCGCGGCGTTGGCGCTGTTCACGGGAAGCAAGGCCAGAATGAGCGCGCCGACGAGCGTGATCCTCATTTCACACCTCCCGCGGTCAGCCCGGCGATGATGCGGCGCTGGAAGACCAGCACCAGGATCACCAGGGGGACCGTGACGATCACGCCGGCCGCCATCTGGGTGCCGAACGGCTGGTCGAAGCCGTAGGCACCGGTGAACCGGGAGATCGCGACGGTCGCGGTCTGCATCGACTTGTCGTTGACCATCGACAGCGCGATGATGAACTCGTTCCAGGCCGCGATGAACGTGATGATCGCGGTGGTGAACACGCCGGGCGCGGCCAGCGGCAGGATGATCCGGCGGAAGGCCTGCATCCGGGTGCAGCCGTCGATCATCGCGGCCTCCTCCAGCTCGCCGGGCATCTGGCGGAAGAACGCGTTGAGGTTCCAGACCGCCAGCGGCAGGGCGAAGGACATGCTCGGCACGATCATCGACTGGTAGGTGTTGATCCAGCTGATGTCGGTGAAGAGCTTCAGCAGCGGCACCACCAGCGAGATGCCGGGGCACATGGACGTCGCGATGATGATCACGGCGACCGCGGTCTTGAACCGGAACCTCAGCCGGGCCAGTGCGTACGCCGCCGAGATCCCGACGATGAGCGTCAGGATCGTGGCGATGCCCGCCACCACAAGGCTGTTGAGCAGCGACCGGCCGAAGCCGACGTCCGGGCCGAACACCGCGGTGAAGTTCGTGAGCGACGGCGGATCCGGCAACGGCGACAAGGAAAACTGGTCGCTGGGCCGCCGGAACGCGGACGCCGCCATCCAGTAGAACGGCGCCAGGCAGTACAGCAGGATGACGATCAACCCTGCGTAACGAAGGACAACACGCGGGTTCATGCGGGCACCGCCTCTGCGGTCAGCACGGGTTTCCGTCCCGGCGCACGGGCCTGTCGTGTCCGATCTCGTGCCTCACTGATGACGTCGGCGTCGAGCAGCTTCACGAACACCCACGCCGCCAGGCCGACATAGACGAACAACACGATCGCGTAGGACGCCGCAGGCCCGAATCTGAGGTTGCTGGCCTCGTCCCAGGCCAGCATCGACAGTGTCTCAACGGATTCCTTGCGGTTGCCGATCAGCACGAACGGCAGGTCGAACATCCGCAACGAGTCGAGCACACGGAACAGCACGGCCACCGCGAGCACGGGTTTGACCAACGGCAACGTGATCGTCCAGAACTGGCGGGCTGGACTGGCACCGTCGACCCGTGCGGCCTCGTAGACGTCCTTGGGGATGACCTGTAACCCGGCCAGGACGAGCAGCCCGATGAACGGCGCCGTTTTCCAGGTGTCGGCGATGATCACCGCGAGTTTGGCCTGCCAGCCCTCGGTGGTCCAGAGCACCTGGCTGCCGATGATCGCGTTGGCGACACCGTCGGCCTGGAAGATCCACCGCCACAGCAGCGCCGACACCGCGGTCGGGATCGCCCACGGCACCAGGATGCTGGCCCGCACGACACCGCGCCAGCGCAACGCCTGGTGCATCACGAGTGCCATCCCGACGCCGATGACCACCTCGATCGAGACCGTCACGACGGTGAAGAACGTGGTGTTGCCGAACGCGTTCCAGAACCGCACGGCCGACGGCCCGCTGAAGATCTCGGTGTAGTTGCCCAGCCCGACGAACTGGTCGCCCTCCACGACAAAACCGCTTGCGTCCAGCTCCTGGCCGGACCGGTACAGCGATTCCCGCAGCGCGGCGACGATCGGATAGCCGACCACCAGGCCGAGCACGATGAAGGTGGGGGAGAGCAGCAGGGCAGCGAGCCGTCCGGCCTCGCTCGCCGCCCTGTGACCCCGCACCTGGGTGCGAGTGCTCACTTGATCAGGTCTTGCAGCTTGGCCTGCAGTTCCTTCAACGCGGTCGCGCTGTCCTTGGCACCGGTCAGCGCGGCGTAGGCGGACTCCTGGATCGCCGTGGTGACGTCGCCGTACCGCACGGCCTTGGGCCGCGGCTTGGCGGCGAGGATGGACGCCTTCAGCGTCGGCAGGTACGGGAACTGCTTGGTCAGCTCCGGGTCGTCGTACAGCGAGGTCAGCGTCGGCGCCTGGGAGGTGGCCAGCAGGTTCGACCGTTCGGCCTGCTCGGTGGTGAAGAACTTGATGAAGTCCAGCGCGGTGGCCTTGTTCTTGGCGAACGCCGAGATGGCGAAGTTGTGGCCGCCGAGCGAGGAGGTGCCGGGACCGGTGGCACCGGGCAGCGGCGCGACGTCGAACTTGCCGGCCACCTGCGAGGAGCCGTCGGTCTTGTTGGCCAGCGCCCACTGGTAGGGCCACTGGCGCTGGAAGATCAGCTCACCGGCCTGGAAGGCGCGCCTGCCCTCTTCCTCCTTGTAGGTGATCGCCTTCTGCGGGATCGCCCCGCTCTTGAATCCCTGCACCAGGATGTCCAGACCGGCCTTGGCCTGCGGAGTGTCCACAGTGGGCTTTCCGGCCTCGTCGACGATCGCGCCGCCGGCGGAGTGCACGGCCTCGTCGAAGTTCACCGTGAGGCCTTCGTACTTCTCGAACTGCCCGGCGTAGCACCCCATGGTGGCCGCCTCGGGCAGGGCGAGGATCTTCTGGCAGGCCGCGGTCAGCTCAGGCCACGTCTTCGGCGGTGTGACGCCCGCCTTCTCCAGCAGGTCCTTGCGGTAGTACAGCAGACCGCCGTCGGAGTACACCGGCACCGCGTAGAGCTTGTCCCGGTATTCCGCCGTGGCCACAGCGGGTTTGAGGAACTTGCTGAGGTCGAACTGGTCGCGTGGCAGCTCCACCACCCAGCGGTTGGCCGCGAACTCGGCCGTCCACACCACATCGAGGTTGATCACGCCGTACTGGTCGGACTTGACCTGGGCGTTCTGCACCATCTGCTGGCGCTGCGCGTCGGCGGACTCAGGCAGCTCGACGATCCGGACCTGCTCGGCCGGATGCGCGGAGTTCCACTCCGCGACCAGCTTCTGCATGTTGTTCGAGGTGTCCTTGCCAGTGACGAACGTGATGTCGCCTCGTCCCTCCAGTTTCGGAGCGGCACCGGAATCGCCTGGGGCGGCGGGTGTTCCACTGCTCCCGCACGAGGCTGCCAATAACGCGGCGCTGACCGCTGCTGCAAGCCGCAGCGCCGTTGCTCGTCCTGCCATCACTTGTCTCCCATCACCTGTGTCACAACATCAGTGGTGCGCTGCCCCGGACGACCACCTCGCCGGGCAGCAGCACGCCACGCTCCTCGTCCGGGGTCTCCAGCAGACCGACCAGGGTGGCGGCGATCTCGGCGGTGGGCTGGCGCACGGAGGTCAGCCCACCGTCCACCGCGGCGGCGAGCAGCGAGTCGTCGAAGCCCGTCACCGCCACGTCCCTGCCTGCGACCAGACCTCGCCGCCGGACCTCGCCCAGCACCCCGACTGCGAGCAGGTCACTCACCGCGACGATCGCGGTGGGCGGCACAGCGGAGTCCAGCAGAGCGGCCGCGGCACGCGCACCGCCTTCGGTGCTGTCCGTATCCGCTGAAACCGCAACACAATCACGTTCCGCCAGACCAAGGCGTTCACATTCGGCGCGCCAGCCCCGCTGCCGGTCGCTGCCCGCACTGGTCAGGGATTGCCATCCGACGAACGCGATCCTGGTGTGACCACACGCATGCAACCCCGACACCAGTTCCGCACACGCCTTGGCACCGTCCACATCGACCCATGAGCCGGGCTGTTCGCCCTCGTCCGGCCAGGCCCGTCCGAACGACGCGAACGGCACACCACGGCTTGCCAGCCAGGAATGGCGTGGGTCGTGATCCACGGTGTCGGACAGGATGAACGCGTCCACCGCTCGCTGCGCGATCAGGTCGGCGTACGTCTGCAGACCGGCGAGTCCGGGTGTCGCGGTGAACAGCAGCACGTGCCGGCCGGTGCGTTCGATCGACTCGGTCATCATGTGCAGGAACGGATCCATGAACAGGCTGTGACCGGGACTTCCGGCCAGGCCGTAGCCGATGAGGCCGGCCTGCCTGGTGGCCAGGCTGCGTGCGGTCCGGTTGGGCTGGTAGCCCAGCGCCTCGATCGCGGCCTGCACCTTGGCCAGGGTCGTGGGGTCGACGCGTTCCGGCGCGTTGAGGACGTTCGACACCGTCTGCCGTGAGACACCGGCATGCGAGGCCACCTGTCGGAGAGTCACCACCTCGCTCCGCCGCATCGAGCCCACACTCCGCTTCTGGCCACAGCTCGTGATCACTGGCATACTGTCCGTCAATTTGACCGGTCAAAACGCGCGGCCACTGTGGCTGAGGCCACATGGTCATGTCAAGGCCGCACTGAATGCCTGGGAGGAACCGTGACCGGACCGAGCTCATCCCTGCACGCACTGGTGACCGTGCTGAGCGCGCCGTCCTTCGTTCAGTCGGAGCCGGACGGCCAGGTCCGCGCCGGGGGCCCGCAAGGCTGGTTCACCCGTGACCGCCGAGCGCTGTCGCTGTTCGAGCTGGCCATCCAGGGTGCCGACGCAGTTCCGGTCGGCCGCCGGCACGACGATCCGGCCGTCGCGGCTTTCCACGCGGTGATCCGGGAATCGGGCGCGCAATGGCGTGACTCGACGTTGCGTGTGCGGCGTGATCGCCAACTGTTTCCGGCGAAGCTGGTGGAGCAGTTGGACATCACGAATCATGGGGCCGGGCAACGAGAGTTCACGGTCGTGCTCCGGTTGGCGACCGACTTCGCCGGGGTCGACGACGTGAAGGCCGATCGATCGGTCGCACTCGTGTCGCCGACCGTGACCGACGACCTGGTGCGGTGGCAGGACCGGCGTGGGTCGGTGACCGTGCAGACCCATCCGGCTGGTTCTGTGGACGTGCACGATGGTGTTGCCCAGGTGAGGTGGATGGTTGTTCTGGGCGCGGGGGAGACTTGGCGACTCGATGTCACCGCGGAGCCACAAATGGCGCCAGTGGGCGAATTCGAGCCCCTCCCGGCCGGAAATCCGCCACTCTTCCGGCTGAAGTCTGCTTCCCGTGCGGCCTCGATCAATCTTGCTGACCTGCGAGCGTTGCTGCTGGCTGATCCGCTGGCACCGGAGGATTCCTACCTCGCAGCCGGAAGTCCCTGGTATCTCACGCTTTTCGGGCGTGACACGATCTGGGCGGCGCGGCTGTTGCTGCCGCTGGGGATAGACCTGGCCGCCGGTACGTTACGCACTTTGGCGCGGCGGCAGGGAACCCGTGACGACCCGGCCAGCGAGCAGCAACCAGGCAAGATCCCGCACGAGGTCCGGGCCGAGGGTATCGACAACGGCCAGGTGCGGCTGGCTTCGCTCTACTACGGGACGATCGACGCGACCCCGCTCTGGGTATGTCTGCTGCACGAAGCCTGGCGTGCCGGCCTGCCCGCCGAGCAAGTCCGCGCCCTGCTGCCGAATCTCGTGGCCGCCATGGCCTGGATCACCGGCCCGGCCGCGGACCCGGACGGCGATGGGATGGTGGAGTACGTCTCGTCCGGCACAGGCGGCCTGACGCACCAGGGTTGGAAGGACTCCCACGACGCCTTCATGCACAAGGACGGCCGTCATCCTCTTGCCCCGCTGGCTCTTTGCGAAGTCCAGGGCTATGCCTACGCGGCCGCACTCGCAGGTGCCGAACTGGCTTCGGCGTTCGATCTCGATGGTGGTCCACAGTGGATAGAATGGGCGGATCGGCTGAAAAAGCGTTTCCACGAGGCATTCTGGGTGGCCGACGAGGTCGGCCGCTACCCGGCGATCGCCCTCGATGCGGACAAGAACCCGGTGGAGGGCGCGACATCGAACATGGCCCACCTGCTGGGCACCGGTCTGCTGGACACGGATCAGGCGTCCCTCATCGCGGCCCGTCTCGCCGAACCGGACCTGACCACGCCGTTCGGTCTGCGAACCCTGAGCTCGAGCAGTAAGAACTACAACCCCTTCAGCTATCACCGAGGCAGCATCTGGCCCCACGACACCGCAATAGCCATGATCGGTCTGATCAACGAAGGCCACCCCGGGCCGGCCACCCGTCTCGCCAACGGAATCATCGCCGCCACAACCCATTTCGGCGGTCACACCCCGGAGCTGTATGCGGTTCTGGACGATTTCGAGAAGCCGCTGGCATACCCGGCAGCGTGCATGCCCCAAGCCTGGTCAGCCGCCGCCACAGTCCGTGCCGCGTTGTATCTGGCTTGAAGCGTGTCTCACCTCGCCTTCAGCGCGACAACGGGCACGACCGACAGGGCCGTGAGCGTCCACAGAGTCCGCTGCCTGCCGGCCCTGAGGAGAAGATAGCCGGCACCGGTACAGACAATGGCTGTCAGCAGCACCAGGACCGGCACCAGCAGCGGATTCCCGATCATGAAGACGGCGATCATCGACAGCGATCGTAACGCCGCCCCGGATCGCGCAGGCGGCGGTGCGAGGTCCGGCCGGCGCCGGGCCGGCCGGACCTTGCGGTGTTGCGTTTCAGGTGGTCACCGGCGCAGGCCCAGACGCTGGATCAGGGCCCGGTAGCGCTGGATGTCCTTGTCACGCAGGTAGTTGAGCAACCGGCGGCGCCGGCCGTTGAGCACGTGCAGGCCACGACGGCTGTGGTGGTCCAGCTTGTGCGTCCGGAGATGGTCGGTGATGTCGGCGATCCGGCGGGTCAGCAGGGCGATCTGCACCTCCGGCGAACCGGTGTCGCCGTCGAAGGTCGCGTACTCCCGCATTATCTGAGCTTTGATCTCGGCTTCGAGAGCCAACGAATCTTCCTTTGCCACTGGAAGTTCGGTCAGCCGCGAAGACGAACCCCGGGTGCGACGTCAGTGCCTCGGCGCTGTGGGGCGGACGTGTTCGCGCTGACCACGACAATGCGTGTCCGAAGTCGGTCGCGGTGACATGTCGGCTCCCTTCTCACAGCGTCTGGTGGGCAGACAGTGTACCGGTCAGGGCCGGACCCTGCCCGGCCTTTTACCCTCCCGGCTGTGTCAGCAGCTGTGTTCCGGTAAATGGGAACAGGCGTTGCCGCACGTCCAGTGTGTCGCAAGTTGACAGAGCGGCCTGCGCCGCCGGAATAAACTATGTAGTTTCGACAGTCTGAGGGGAGGGTGAGACATGTCTCGACCTGGTACGCATCGGGCGATCGTGGCAGTCGACGTCGAGGGGTTCAGCAGCCGGACGGATCTGCACCAGTCGGCGGTCCGCCGCAACCTGTACGAATCGCTGGAACAGGGGTTCAACGAGGCCGGTATCCCCTGGGACTCCTGCGACACCAGCCAGGACCGTGGGGACGGCGTGCTGGTCCTCGTGCCACCGGACGTCGCCCACGTCTTTCTGGTCGACCAGCTGCCGCACCGGCTGGCGGCGGCACTGCGCCGCAACAACGCGATCTACGCCGCTGAGGCGCAGATCCGGCTGCGGATGGCGGTGCACGTCGGCAAGATCGACTTCGACGACCACGGGATCACCGGGTCCACGGTCAACTTCGTGTGCCGGATGCTGGACGCCCCGGTCCTCAAGGCGGTGCTGGCGGCGTCGCGCGGTGTGTTCGCCCTGATGGTCTCCGACTGGTTCTACCGCGAGGTCGTCCAGCCCGACCCGGCTGTCCGGCCGGACACCTACAGCGAGGTTTTTGTCGGTGTCAAGGAGGAGAACCACACTCCGGCGTGGATCCGGCTGCCGGACGACCTGCTGCTGGCCGCGCCGGAGCAGGGCCCGGCCATGGCCGATGTGGATGTGGAGATCCGCCGGTACGCGTTGCCGCCGGGGTCGGTCGTGGCCAGTTCGATGCGCGACGGCGAGGAGCTGCGAGAGCACTGGGATCGTTCGGACGAGCTGCCCGCGGTGTCGGCCTCGGACCATCCGGCGCTGGTGGAATCGCGTCCCCGCCTGCTGGATCGCCTGCAGCCGTTCGTCCGCACGGTGGTCGGCCGGGTCTATCACGCCCGGCCCAGCCGTCCGGTCGACTGGCAGTCGCCCCGGGAACTTCCGCACGATGTGCACGGCTTCAGCGGTCGTGACACCGAACTCGACCGCCTCGACGGCCTGCTCGACGGCCTGCTCGACGGTGTGCGCGGTGAAGGCGGTCCGGCGGTGGGCGTGGCCCTGGTCGACGGCCCGGCCGGTGTCGGCAAGACGACGCTGGCTGTGCACTGGGCACACCGGATGGCCGGGCATTTCCCTGACGGGCAGTTGTACTTGAACTTGCGCGGCTTCGACCCGCACCAACGGCCGATGTCCCCGGCTGACGCGTTACGCAAGTTGCTTGGCGCACTGGGAGTGAACGCCCAGCGCATCCCGGCGGATCTCAACGAGCAGGCGCGGTTGTTCCGGTCTGTGGTGGCCGGGCAGCGGTTGCTGGTCGTGCTCGACAACGCGCGCAGTCCCGAGCAGGTGCGCTGGTTGTTGCCCGCCGATGCGACCTGCTTTGTGGTGGTGACCAGCCGCAACCGGTTGGAAGGACTGATCGCCTGGGATGGTGCCGTGCGCATCAACCTCGATGTGCTGCCGCCGCAGGACGCGATCGCGCTGGTTTCGGGTGTCGTCGGCGAGGCCCGGGTGGCGGCCGAACCACAGGCCTGTGCCGAGCTGGCCAAGCTGTGCGGCTACATGCCGTTGGCGCTGCGCATCGTCGCTGAGCGAGGTGCCGCGGACGACAGTGTGCGGCTGGCCGACCTGGCAGACGAACTTCTGACCGAGCACGACCGTCTGCTCGACCGGTTGTCCAATGGGGACGATGCCACGGCTGTGCGTGCGGTGTTCTCGTGGAGCTACAACGCGTTGCCGTCAGCGTCGGCGCAACTGTTCCGGTTGCTTGGATTGCATCCGGGCCCGGATGTCGGCACATCGGCCGCCGGGGCACTGGTCGGGTTGATGCCTGCCCAGGTTCGCCAGTTGCTGCACGTGTTGACCAGCGCGCACATGCTCGAGGAAGTCGGGCCGGACCGCTACCGCCTGCACGACTTGCTGAGGATGTACGCCGCCGAACGTGCCATCGCCGAGGAGACTGAGGACGACCGCAACGGTGCTGTCGGCCGGCTGCTGAACTGGTATCTGCACAGCGCCGACGCGGCTGCCCGTGTTCTTGCACCGCAGCGGCGGCGTGCCGCGCTGGTCCCGTTGGCGGGGGCTCAGCAACCGCACGAGTTCGAGACGTACCACGAGGCGTTGACGTGGTTCAAAACCGAACGTGCCAACCTGGTCGCCGCGACCCGGCAGGCCGAAGAGGTCGGCGAGTACGCGGTGGCGTGGAAGCTTCCCGCTGCGTTGCTGGGATTCTTCAACCTGCGCAAGCACTGGGCGGACTGGATCAGTGTGCACAAGATCGCCCTGCAGGCGTCCCGCAAACTGGGCGACCCGTACGCCGAGGCATGGACCCTGAACAGTCTCGGTATCGCCTACTACGACCTGCGGTGGTTCGCCAACGCCGCCGAGTACTTCAAGCGTGCGCTGGCACTCCGGCGGCAGGTCGACGACCGCTTCGGAGAAGGCAGCACGCTCGACAACCTGGGCAACACCCATCGCAAACTGCGTCAGTTCGACGAGTCCATCGAGTGCTACGAGCGTGCGTTGGTATTGTTCCGTGAGATCAGTGACCGCTACGGCGAAGCCAGCACGCTGCGCAACCTGGGCGGTGCGTATCGCGGACTGCAGCGCTTGGACGAAGCGGCTGAGCACTACCGCAAGGCGTTGCTGATCTGGCGCGAACTGGGCGAGCGCTACGGCGAGGGCAATACCCTGAGCAACCTCGGTGACCTGCACCGCAAACTCGGTCGTTTCGACCAGGCCGTCGAGTGCTACCAGCAGGCGCTGACCATCTGCCGTGAGATCGACAACCGCTACGGCGAGGGCGCTGTGCTGGACAACCTGGGCGACGTCTACCAGGACCTGGCCCGCTACGACGACGCGATCGACCACTACAACCAGGCGCTGCGCATCTCCCAGGAGATCGGCGACCGCTTCGCCGAAGGCAACACCCTCGACAACCTCGGATGCGCCAACTATCAAGCACACAACCCGGAAGAGGCCGAGAAGTACCTACGGCAGGCACTCGCGCTACGGCAGGAGATCAACGACCGGCGCGGCGAAGCGATCACCAAGCACCACTTGGGCGTCGTGCTCTACTCCACGAGCCACTTCGTCGAAGCCCATGACTGGTGGCAGCAGTCGCTGGAGATGTTCGACGAGCTGACCGAGCCCCGCTCCATCCAGATCCGGGTCGGCTTCGAGATCGACCCGCAGGACAACGAATCGTTGTTCGACTAGGGCAGGGGTGCGGCGCGGACGTGCGCGCGTTCGCCCTGCCTGCCGAAGAGACTCAGGAACTCGACCGGACCTGAGCTCGTGGCCCCGAACCAGTGCGGTGTGCGGGTGTCGAACTCCGCTGCTTCCCCGGCTTTGAGGATGAGGTCGTGCTCACCGAGAACCGGAAGCCTTGGGGATCGGTTACCCGGGGCTGGGCTCGCCTTCGCTCGGGGGCGCCGGCCGGGTCTGCCAGTGGTGTCTTACTGATGGTCTTGGTACTCGGATGTTGGGGGCATCTTGGGTGGTGGGTGGGGGTGGTGGGTTGGGCGCTGGTAGAAATGTCCGGTGCGGGATTTCGTCAAAGGTGTTCGGATGTTCGGGCAGGGGCTGGGCATTCTGCTGCGGTCGCCTCGGCTGCTGTTGATTGGGGCGGTGCCTGCGCTGCTTACCACGCTGCTGCTGCTTGGTGTGATGGTTGCGTTGGTTTACTGGATTGGGGATCTGACTGCCTGGCTTACGCCGTTCGCGGATGATTGGTCGGCGGGGTGGCGGACGACGATCCGGGTTGCCGCTGGGGTGGCTGTGTTCGGGTTGGCACTCACCATCAGTCAGATTGCGTTCTCTGCGCTGACTCTTGCCATTGGGGCGCCGTTTTATGAGCTCATCGCCGAGAAGGTCGAGGATGACCTGGGTGGGGTGCCGGGCGCGGTCGATCTGCCGTGGTGGCAGTTGCTGGGGATGGGGTTGCGGGACGGCCTTGTTCTTGTCCTTCGGTCGTTGATGTTCACCATCCCGTTGTTCTTCGCGGGGTTCATTCCGGTGGTTGGGCAGTTTGTCGTGCCGGTTCTGCTGGCGTTGGTGACCGCTTGGTTTCTTGCGCTGGAGTTGGTCGGGGTCTCGTTCTATCGGCGCGGCATGGATCTCAAGCAGCGTCGGATGTACCTGCGTAAGCGTCGTGGGCTCGGTTTCGGGCTTGGCCTGCCGGCATCACTGCTGTGCCTGATCCCGCTTGCTGCGATCGTTGTGATGCCGGTGGCGTTCGTCGGCGGTGTTCTTGTGGCCCGGGAGACTCTTAGGGATACCGTTGCTGCGTAAGGGTTATCGCCAGCGGGTCGCGGGCAGGCAGGTTTTCGGGTCGGGAGGGCTGGGGAAGTAGCCGACCACTGTCCCGGCCGGGGTCACGTGGCACTGGGGGTTGGATGTGTCGCCCAGGAGCGCGCCGTTGGCGTCGTAGGCCCGGACTACCCTTGGGCCTGGGGTTTCCGGGATCTTCCACGTGTCGGAGTGCACGATCCGGGCGACGAAGGTGCCGTTGGCCAGGACTGCGTCAACGGTGCGATCCCCTTCGGTGTAGGTCACTTTGGCGACCTTCGCCGAGACCCGGCCCACGGTGAGTTGCACGCCGCGTTCGCCACGGTATTCGGCCTTGTTGCCGGGGACGGAACCACCGGCTGCCGCGGACGCGACGTCCACTGCGAACTCGCCGGGCAGCCATTGACGGTCCTCGACTGAGCCGGAGCCTGCGTTGTACGGCATGGTCTTGCGGCCGATTGTGCACTCCAGTGCGGCGTCCTGGCTGTAGAGCAGGCCGAACTTGCCGGCTTCGTCGTTGACGAGGTTGTACAGCACGGCTGGGCCTCGGCTGGCGGTCTGCGAGCAGCCCTCCTCGATCGCCTTCTGTTCCTGCGCGGATAGGCCTGGGAACACGGGCGCCGAGACGTTCGATGACTTGGGTGGGGGAGTGGGAGTCTGGGCCGCTGCGGGTGGGGAGACGTTCTCGGGCTTCCATGGCACGAACGCCACGATGGCGCCAAGTACTGCGACGGCTGCGAGTGCGGTGATCAATGGGGCGTGGCGGCGACGGGGGGCGCCTCGGGTTACGGTGCGCTCCAGTTCGTTGCGGATCCGGGCACGGCTGCGTGGCGGCAGGTCGCGGGGTGTGGGCAATGTGCTGTTCATCGGTCCTCCTGGGGCGCGTTCGGGGCGACGGTGACTGTTTGTCGTTGCTCGTCAGGAGGCGCGTTGAGCAGGGTGCTCAGCCGCGACTTGGCTTTGCTCACCCGTGCTCGCACGCTTCCCTCCGTGATGCCGAGCACCGCCGCGGCGTCCGAGTAGGACACCCCGGACCACACGCACAGCGCGATCGCCTCGCGTTCGTTGCGGGGTAGCCGGTTGAGCGCTTCGAGTACGGTCGCCATCCGGCGCTGGTCGTCCACCCGGGCGGCCACGTCGTCCGCGTGATCCGGGACTGGCGCGTCGGTCGCCACCCGCCGGGTCAGCCGCAGGCGCCGGGCGAGGCCACGGCGGTCGTTGCGGACCACGTTCGTGGCCACCATCAGCAGCCATGGCAGCGCCGAGTCTCGTTCCAGCCGCATCCCGGCTCGTTTGCGCCACGCCACCAGGAAGGTGTTCTGCACGTGGTCTTCGGCCGCGGCCCAGGACGCGGTCAGCCGGAAACAGTGGTTGTAGACCGCTTTGGCGTGCCGGTCGAACAACACTGTGAACGCCGAGCCGTTGTCCGCCGCGGCCTGTGACCACAGCGCACGGTCATCCGGGCCGTCGGCCCAGTCAGTCGTCATACCCCAGTTGTGTCCGGCCGCCGCCCCCGTGTTGGCTCCGGATTTCCGGCGGCTCGTTCGATGGCGGGCAGGGCGATGTCGTCGACGATCCGGGTGAGTTGTTCATCGGTGGGCCGGTGGTGCTGGACGACGAGCTCGTGGCGGAGCAGTGCGCTGGGCACGTCGCGGACGTGCGCCGGAACGGGATGCGGCCCGATCTCGCCGCGGTGTGCGGCGCGTTCGACTATCACGGTGGTGAAAGCGGGGATGACGTCGAGGTTCTCGGCTGACAGGTGGTCGAGTTCGCTGGCGAGGCCGTTCATGATCGTCGGTCCTATCTGTTCGTAGCGGTGGCGCCACAGCTGCAGGGCCGCGATCAGGTCGTTACGGAGATTGCCGGTGTCGGGAATGTCGTCAGGGGTGATCGTGGGCAGGTGTGACCGAACCGCGGCGAGGACGAGTTGTGCGCGGTTGGGCCAGCGCCGGTACAGCACCGGGCGACTGGTCGCGGCCCGTTGGGCGACGGCGTCGACGGTGAAGGCGGCGTAGCCGACGTCCTGCAGTTCGTCCCAGGCCGCGTCGAGCAGTGCCTGCTCAAGTTCCGTCCCGCGTCGCCTGCGGCGCACCGCCTCGCTGTTAGACACAGCGTGTATCTTATCGTAAGCTCGAATAAGATACACACTGTTTCTTACTGGAGGATGTGGTGAAACGTCGCGACACCCTGGAGCCGCTGGGGGCTCCGCTGATCCGGCTGGCCCTTGTCCTTGTGCTCGGTGCGGTCGCGCCACTGCTGGACACGACGATCGCGAGTGTGGCGCTGCGCACCCTCGCGGCCGAGTTCGGCGTCGGCACGGCCGCGATCGGCTGGGTAAGCACGGCCTACCTGCTCGCCATGGCGGTGACGATCCCGGCCAGCGGCTGGCTCACCGATCGGTTCGGCACGAAGCGGGTGTGGCTGGGTGCACTGCTGGTGTTCACCGTCGGTTCGGCGGGTGCGGGCATGGCGTCAGGCCTGGGAACTCTGATCGCGTTCCGTTGCCTGCAGGGGATCGGTGCCGGGCTCGTGCAGCCGGTCATTCTGACCGCGCTGGTGCGGGCGGCCGGTCCGGGAAAGCTCGGGCGGGTGCTGACTATCGTCACGTTCGTTGCTGTTCTCGTGCCGATCGTCGGTCCCGTTGCGGGCGGTCTGATTCTGGCCGACGCGAGCTGGCGATGGATCTTCTACGTCAACATCCCGCTGTGCGTGCTCGCCATCGTGATGGCCTGGATTGTGATTCCCGGTGCGAGGACAGGCGAAGCCGAGCAATTCGACGCGCTTGGTCTCGCCTTGCTCAGCCCGGCGCTGGCGGGAATCCTTTTTGGACTGTCTCGGGCCACGGCCGGATTCGGCAGTGTGGATGTGCTTTTGCCGTTGTCCGGTGGTTTGCTTTTGCTCGGTGCTTACGTTGTCCGTGGCCTGAGAGGGAACGCTCGCCACTTGGTCGGCCTTCGGCTGTTGCGCATCCGGTCGTTCGCCGCAGCGGGTAGCGTGCAGTTCTTCTCGGGACTTTCCCTTTACGGCGCGATGTTCCTGTTACCGCTCTACTATCAGCAGGTTCGCGGTCAAGGTGCGTTGGCGGCCGGTCTGTTGCTCGCACCGCAAGGCGTCGGAGCGTTGCTGGTGCGCCCTGTCGGCGGCATCGTGGACCGTATTGGCGCCTCTCGCATCGTGCGCGTAGGCGTACTGGTGTGCGCGATCGCGACCGTGCCTTTCGTCTTCGCGGGAGCGCATACCAGTGAAGCGCTGCTCGCTTGTGCTCTTGTTGTACGCGGTGCAGGGCTCAGCGCGGCGAACATCGCGGTCATGACTGGTGCGTTCCGTGACGTGCCTCGGGATGATGTGTCGGATGCCAGCACGTTGACACGCATGCTCCAACAGATCGGTGGAGCGTTCGGGACCGCCGTCCTGGCCGTCAGTGCGGCCGGCGGGGCGTTCCACACGGCTTTCCTCTGGTCGGTCCTGCTCTCTGTGCTCGCGTTCGTTCCGGCTCTGCTGATGACTGAAAGTCCATAATGGATGGACACGACGGAAAGCCCGATGTCCACAGTGGACGTCAGGACGGGTTCGGCACGGCTTCGGGCGGATCGTGCGCGGCGCGATCACAGCCTCGGCGGGTCATTTCTGGGAGCGCTCCCAGAATGTCAGGGTAACCGGAACGCCATCCACCCGTAATCCGCCATGTGGGCTATCACCGACACGGGCAGATGGCGCGCCGAAACTTCCGCGAAACTGTTGCCGCCTGGCGGAACGCACTGCATAGTGGAGTGGCGGCGCGGCACCTTCACAGCCTCCTTGGCAAGGAGGAATGAAGGATGTCCACCCGAAGGTTTCGGGTAGCCGGTCTCACCGCACTGGTGCTGGGCGCACTGCTGACCGCGCTGGCCCCCACGGCGTCCGCGGCGCAGCTGACCGAGGTCACCGGGTTCGGTTCGAACCCGTCGAACCTCCGGATGCACCTCTACGTGCCGGACACCGTCGTATCCAAACCGCCTGTGCTCGTGGCCGTACACTACTGCACGGGCACAGGGCCGGCGTTCTACTCCGGCACCGAGTTCGCCCGGATGGCCGACCGCTACGGCTTCATCGTCATCTATCCGTCGGCGACGCGCAGTGGCCAGTGCTTCGACGTTTCCTCACCACAAGCGCTCAAACACGACGGTGGCAGCGACCCGGTCGGGATCGTGTCGATGGTCCGCTATGTGTTGCAGCGCCACAACGGTGACGCGAACCGTGTCTACGTCACGGGTGCGTCGTCCGGCGCGATGATGACGAATGTTCTGCTAGGGGCGTATCCGGACGTGTTCAAGGCGGGCGCGGCGTTCGCGGGCGTCCCGTTCGGATGCTTCGCCACGACCGACGGCTCGGGCTGGAACAGTACCTGTGCCCAGGGAAACCTGATCAAGACGGCGCAGCAGTGGGGCGATCTCGTACGCGCGGCCTATCCCGGCTACACCGGACCGCGGCCACGAATGCAGATCTGGCACGGCACAGCGGACGACACCCTGCGATACCCGAACTTCGGTGAGCAGATCAAGCAGTGGACCAACGTGAACGGCCTGTCCCAGTCGCCGACCACAACGGACAGTCCGCAGCCCTCCTGGACCCGTACCCGCTACTTCCTCGGTGGCGATGCCAGGGTCGAGGCGATCAGCATCCAGGGCGGCACGCACAACACCCTCGTGAGCGGTATGGCCCAGTACGTGATGGACTACTTCGCCCTGTCGGGCCCGCAGCCGCCGCCACCGCCGCCCCCAGGTTCCGGCACCTGCCGGATCACGTACGCCACCAGCGCCTGGAACACCGGCCTCACCGCGAACATCACCATCGCCAACACGGGCACCACCGCGATATCGGGCTGGTCGCTCGGTTTCACCCTGCCGGCCGGGCAGACGATCACCTCCGGCTGGAGCGCCACGTACTCGCCGGCGAGCGGTGCGGTGACCGCGAAGAACTTGGCATACAACCCGGTCATTGCCCCGGGTTCCTCGATCGGCATCGGTTTGCAGGCAACTCACACCGGTGACGCCGGAAAACCCGCTTCCTTCACGCTCAACGGCACCACCTGCGCTGTTGCCTGAAGCGGTTCGATGAGAGGAAATACATGAGATTGAGGCGCACCCTGCCCGCGTTAGCCGCGGCAGCGCTGATCGCGGCCAGCCAAGTGGCTGCCGCGGAACTGGCCATCCAGGCAGTGTCCTGTACGGTCGACTACACCGTCACCAACGAGTGGAGTACCGGATTCGGCGCGGCCGCGACGATCAAGAACGTCGGCACCGATCCGATCGACGGCTGGAACCTGACCTGGACCTTCCCGGACGGGCAACGCATCACCCAGCTCTGGAACGGCACGCACACCCAGACGAACGCGGCGGTGTCGGTCCGCAACGTCCAGTACAACAGGCTGATCCCCGCCGCGGGCTCCGTCCAGTTCGGATTCAACGGCAGCAAGGGGGCCACCAACAGGCCGCCGACGGACTTCGCTGTCAACGGAGTCGCCTGCGTCGGACCCAACGTGGCGCCGGCGGTCCAGCTGACCAGCCCGGCCAACAACTCCAGCTACGTCGCTCCGGCGAGCATTCCGTTGGCCGCCACGGCAAGTGACTCGGACGGAACGATCGCCAAGGTGGAGTTCTACTCCGACACCACCTTGCTCGGTACCGACACCACGGCTCCGTACCAGTACAACTGGCCGGCGAACACACCCGGGCAGTACTCGGTGACCGCACGCGCGTACGACAACAAGGGCGCGTCCACGGTCTCGAGTCCGGTAGCGGTCCGCGTGCTGAACACGCCGACAGTCGTGGCGACACCGAGTACCGTGAGCATCCGGCAAGGCACGTCAAGCACGGTCGACGTGACCCTGGCGACGCAACCGACGTCGCCTGTCACCGTCACAGTCGCCCGCGCGTCCGGGAGCACGGACCTCACCGCCACGCCTGCCCAGCTGACCTTCAGCACGACCAACTGGAACACGGCGCAGAAGGTGACTATCGCGTCGGCGGACAACGGGGGATCACTGGCCTCGGCGACGTTCTCGCTCTCCGCGACCGGTTACACGAGCTCGACGGTCACCGCGACCGAGCTGGACGCCACCACACCGGAGTACAAGGCCGCGTTCCTGACCCAGTACAACAAGATCAAGGACACCAACAGCGGGTACTTCCGCAAGTTCGGCGATCTGCTGGTGCCGTACCACTCCGTCGAGACCCTGATCGTGGAAGCGCCCGACCACGGCCACCAGACCACGTCCGAGGCCTTCAGCTACTACCTGTGGCTGGAAGCCGCCTACGGTCAGATCCAAGGTGACTGGGCGCCGTTCAACGCGGCATGGGCGTCGATGGAGAAGTACATCATCCCGGCGAAAGCCGACCAGCCGACGAACAACAAGTACAACGCCGCCGATCCGGCGACGTACGCGCCGGAACACCCACGGATGGACAAGTATCCGGCGGTGCTCGACAACAATGTCACAGTCGGACAGGACCCGATCGCGGCCGAGCTGAAGTCGGCGTACGGCACCGACGACATCTACGGCATGCACTGGCTGCTGGATGTCGACAACACCTACAAGTTCGGACGTTGTGGCGACGGTACGACAGCTCCGGCGTACATCAACACCTACCAGCGGGGTTCCTCGGAGTCGGTGTGGGAGACGATCCCGCAGCCGTCCTGCGACACCTTCGCGCACGGTGGCCCGAACGGATACCTGGATCTGTTCACGAAGGACGCTTCCTACGCCAAGCAGTGGAAGTACACCAACGCCCCTGACGCGGACGCACGTGCCGTGCAGGTCGCCTACCTGGCCAACAAGTGGGCCACCGCGCAGGGCAAGGCCGCCGACATCAACGCCACGGTGAAGAAGGCGTCGAAGATGGGCGACTACCTGCGGTACGCCATGTTCGACAAGTACTTCAAGAAGATCGGCAACTGCACCAGCCCGAACTGCGCCGCCGGCACGGGCAAGGACAGCTCGCACTACCTGATGTCCTGGTACTACGCCTGGGGCGGGGCCACGGACACCAACGCGGGCTGGGCCTGGCGGATCGGCGACGGCGCCAGCCACCAGGGTTACCAGAACCCGTTGGCGGCCTACGCCATGGCCAACGACCCGGCGTTGAAGCCCGCTTCGGCCACGGGTGCGGCGGACTGGGCCAAGAGCCTGGACCGGCAGTTCGAGATGCTGCAGTGGCTTCAGTCGGCCGACGGCGGCATCGCCGGTGGCGTGACCAACAGCTGGGAAGGCCAGTATGGATCCCCGCCCGCGGGCACGCCGACCTTCTACGGCATGTTCTACGACGCCCACCCGGTGTGGCGTGACCCGCCGAGCAACCGCTGGTTCGGGTTCCAGGTATGGGGTCTTGAGCGCGTCGCGTCGCTCTACCAGCTGACCGGAGACGCACGGGCCAAGAAGATCCTCGACAAGTGGGTGCCGTGGGCCATCGCCAACACCACCACCGGCACGAACTTCCAGATCCCGAGCGACATGGAGTGGACGGGCGCGCCGGACACGTGGAACCCCACGAGCCCAGGGGCGAACGCGAACCTGCGGGTGCGGGTCCTCAACCACAGCAAGGACGTCGGTGTGACAGCCGCTTACGCCAAGGTTCTGCTGAACTACGCCGCCAAGTCCGGCAACGCGGCGGCCAAGACCACTGGTGAGGCACTGCTGAACGCGTTGCTGGCGAACACCGACTCGCTGGGCATCGCGACGCCGGAGACCCGCGAGGACTACAAGCGGTTCGACGACACCTACAACTCCACCAGCGGCGAGGGCGTGTACGTCCCGCCGGGCTGGACCGGCAAGATGCCCAACGGGGACACGATCAACCAGAGCGCCACGTTCCTGTCGATCCGGTCCATGTTCCGCAACGACCAGCAATGGCCGAAGGTCCAGGCCTACCTGAACGGCGGCGCCGCGCCGACGTTCACCTATCACAGGTTCTGGGCGCAGGCGGAGATCGCGACAGCGTTCTCGCTGCACGTGCAGCTGTTCGGCTAGATCCGCGAAAGACGGACCGGCCCTCCCGCGAACTCGCGGGAGGGCCGGTCTCTTTGCTGTGAAGCGTTGTGCTGCTCAGTGATGCGAGTGCTCGGGATTGGCGAAGACACAGCCGGCGACGTCTGCCGGGATCTGGTGCACCTGAGGGTCGTCATAATTGCAGCGCAGGTAGTACAGGTCGAGTTCGGCGATCCCGAGATAGCCCGAGGTGATCGCGAAACCGTTGCCGAAGCTGAAAGCCGGGCCGTCGCTGACCCGGCCCGCGGTCATCGCGTCCCGCCAGGACTGCTGGAACGCCCGCATGTCCTTGATGAGTACGAGCCCCACTTTGGGGTACGACGACGACAGGGAACAGGTCGTCCACTCGGTCATGAACGGCTCGTACAGGTCCACCAGCTGCGGGCCGACGAACTGGGCGAACTCTTGTCTGCTGGCAGGTCTGACGTCGTCACAGGATTCGGTCCTGGACCGCATCCAGCGCACGAGTTCGTCCATTGTGGTGATCGGCTGGGTGATCGCGGCGGCGCCGTGGTCGGCCAGCGGTGGCGGGGTGCTTGTGCAGCCGGCCAGAACCAGGAACGCGGTGAGCAGAGCGGTTCTCACAGGCTTTCCCCTTTCAGCCGGAAGGGCGGTGCCTCCACAGGGTGAGGCACCGCCCGGGATGGGGCCGCCGGTCAGAGTGCCGGATAGGCGTTGCGCAGCAACTCCTGGAACTGGGCGCTGAACCAGTGCCCAGACAGGGGCGCGTCAGCCTTGGCCCCGGACATGTTGTTGTTGTTCCGCGGGTTTCCGGGGTATGTCGGGTCGCACATCCGGTCGAACCCCTTGCCCTCCTCGTTCGCGATCTCCTTGCTGGATCCGTCCGACTCGCCCGGCGGCTTGATCCAGACGTAGGCGTCGATCCCGGACTCCGGTGCGGCCTTGGGACGTTCGCCGATGCCCGCACCGGCCTGGTTGCACCAGTTGCCCAGGTGGATGCGCCGGTCGAGCCTGCCGCCGTTGACGAAGTCGTCCACGGTGCCGGTCCTCGGTCCGGGCCCGGTCGGCCGTGCGGAGCCACCCCAGCCGTTGCGGGACGTGTCGATCAGCATGCCGACGCCTGACGGGAATCCTGCCCGCACAGCCTCCTGGCGGAAGGCCTGGGCGTAGGACACCTCGTCGGTGTACCGGTTCCAGTCCACCCACTTGGACTCACGCACCGACTTGCCACCGACGTTGTCGTTGATGGTGAAGTACGGTTCCTTCAGAATGCCGTAGTTGGCGGTGTTGCTGATGAAACCGTGCACGTTGTTCACGGTGCTGCCAGAGGCCCTCGCCGCGGTGGCGAACAGCTGCGCCGACGCGCTGAAGTTGTCGTCCCAGCCCAGCCAGCCGTGGTGTCCGGCGTCGATGTAGTTGTACACATTGGACAGAGCGCCGAGTTTCGCCAGCGCGTAGCCGACACCGTTGACGTAGTTGCCGTTGGCCTTCATCACGTCGCACTGCGGGGTCTGCGTCGGCCGCGGCGAGACGTTGGTGACCAGGTTGGGCAACGAGTCGATCTCGATGACCGCGACGATCCGCAGGTTGGCGTACTTGGCATCGCCCAGGATCGCGGCGATCGGGTCGATGTACTGGCTCTTGTACTTCGGCAGCTCGTCGGGCTTGAGCTCACCGTTGGACGCCAGCGCCGCGCAGTCGCGTCCCGGCAGGTTGTAGATCACCACCTGGAACACGAACGGCCTGCCCGCGGCCTGCGTGAGAGCCGTGTCCAGATGGGCCCGCAGGCCCCGCGCCCCGGTCGTGCCCTGGATCGCGGCGATCCGGTCCATCCACACCGCGGTCGGCTGGTTGGCGATCCGGCTGCCGCCGGGTTCGGCCGACGCCTTGGCCGACCAGTCCGGGTTGACGTACACACCGGCGCCGGAATAGGGGTTGTCCACTTTGTTGCCGGGACCGGGCGGGGGATCGGTCGGGGGCGGGACCGTTCCCGTGCAGGTGGTGCCGTTGAGCTTGAACGACGTCGGTTTGTCGTTCGTACCGCTGTAGGTTCCGTTGAAACCGGGGTTCGCGGTCCCCCCGGTCGCGAGAGTTCCGCTCCACGAGGGATTGCGAACGGTGACGTGGTTGGCCTGCTGGCTGAACGTGCCGTTCCAGCCCTGGCCGGCCTGCTGGTTGCCGGGGAAGTCGAATTCCAGCGTCCAGCCGCCACTGATCGCGTCGCCGAGGTTGGTGATGGCGACACTGGCTCCGAAACCGGTACTCCACTGGTTGGTTATCGTGTACTCGACTTTGCATCCTGGTGCCGCGCTCGCGGTGTTCCCACCTGCGAGTACCGCCGCCGAGATCATCGTGAGCACTGAGGTCACGGCCAGCAGCCTGGCCCGCCCTCCCTTTGCAGGGTGTCTCATGCGTCGCCTCCTTGCGAGCAGAGCTTATTCTGGGAGCGCTCCCAGCTGAACGTAGCGATAAACCCCATCTCTTGACAAGAACATGACCCGCCACGATTCTGGAAGCGCTCCCAGAGACGTGAGCGGAGGAACCCACCCATGAGAACCCGGAAACTCGCGTTGCTCTCCGCCCTGGCTGTGGCCCTGTCGACTGTCGTGGTCGTGCTGGCAGGGAGCAGCACGACGGCTTCGGCCCACGGAGCCATGCTGCAACCCGGCAGCCGGACCTATTTCTGCTGGCGGGACGGTATGACACCGCAAGGCAATCTTGTTCCGCGCAACCCGGCGTGCGCCGCGGCGGCCGCGAAGAGCGGCGTGAACCCGTTGTACAACTGGTTCAGCGTGCTGCGGTCCGACGGTGAGGGACGGACCCGGGGATTTGTGCCCGACGGCCAGCTTTGCAGTGGTGGCAACCAGACTTTCGACGGCTGGAACCTGCCGAGCAACAACTGGCCGCTGACCCACCTCACCACGGGTGCGGACTTCTCGTGGTCCTACAACGCCTGGGCGGCGCACCCGGGCTGGTTCTACCTGTACATCACCAAGGACAGCTGGAGCCCGACGCGTGCCTTGACCTGGAACGACATTGAGGAACAGCCGTTTTTGAGCGTCGACCACCCGCCGATGTCCGGCTCGGTCGGCTCGGTCGAGGGCCACTACTACTGGAACGGCCGGCTGCCCGCGGGTAAGAGCGGCAAGCACATCATCTACTCGGTCTGGAAACGCTCCGACAGCAAGGAAACCTTCTACGGCTGCTCGGACGTGATCTTCGACGGCGGAAAGGGCGAGGTCACCGGGATCGGTGAATCCGGCCCGCCGCCGAACGACCCGCCGGTGCCAGGCGCCTGCACCGCCGAATACCGTGTCACCGGCAACTGGAACGGTGGTTTCCAAGCCGAGGTCACGGTTCGCAACCCGGGCACCACGGCGATCAACGGGTGGACCGCGAGCTGGGCTCTGGCCGCGGGCCAACAGATCAACTCCATCTGGAACGGAACGCGTGTCGGCACCGGATCACCGGTCTCGGTGCGCAACGTCGACTGGAACCGAACCCTGCAGCCCGGTAGCCAGACGACATTCGGGCTGTCGGCGAACACGTCCGGAGGCAGCCAGCCGGGCGGCACGCTGACTTGTTCAAGTCCTTGAAAGGTTTTCCACAGATGAGGCGTTCACGCACAATGCGGTGCCTGCTCGCCGGGGTGATCGGGCTCGCCACCCTCGTGGTGGCGAGCCCGTCCGCGTCGGCTGCCGGGACGGGTACCGGATACTGGAGCGCGCGCGGCGCGCAACTGGTGGACTCGACCGGCGCGCCGGTCCGGATGACCGGCATCAACTGGTTCGGCGCCGAGACGGCGAACTTCACCTTCCACGGCCTGTGGACCCGAAACTATCGCGACATGGTCGCCCAGATGGCTTCGCTGGGCTACAACACCATCAGGATCCCGTATTCCAACCAGATGCTCAACGCCGGTTCCACGCCCAACAGCATCGACCTGGCCAAGAACCCCGATCTGGCCGGGCTCTCGGGTATCCAGATCATCGACAAGGTGATCACCGAGGCAGGCAACAAGGGCATGCGCGTGATCCTCGACCGGCACCGGCCGGATTCCAGTGCGCAGTCGCCGTTGTGGTACACCAGCGCGTACCCGGAAAGCCGCTGGATCGACGACTGGAAGGCGCTTGCCCAGCGCTACAAGGGAAACACCACGGTGATCGGTGCGGACCTGCACAACGAGCCGCACTCCGTGCAAGGCGGCAGCGGTTCCTGCTGGGGTTGCGGCGATCAGGCGACCGACTGGCGGCTGGCGGCCGAGCGGGCCGGGAACGCGATCCTGACGGTCAACCCGGACTGGCTGATCATCGTCGAGGGTGTGGACTGCGTGGCCGGCACCGGCTCGCCGCAATGTGGCTGGTGGGGCGGAAACCTCTCCGGGGCACGGCAGTACCCGGTCCGGCTGTCCAAGCCGGACAAGCTGGTCTACTCCGCGCACGAGTACGCGACCTCGGTGTTCGCCCAGCCCTGGTTCAGCGATCCGGCGTACCCCGCCAACATGCCCGCGCTGTGGGACCGCTGGTTCGGCTACCTGGAGAAGGAGAACATCGCGCCGGTGCTGCTCGGTGAGTTCGGCTCGACGCTGCAGGACAGCCGGGACGGCGTGTGGCTGCGGGAGTTGATGAAGTACACCGGGACTTCGACCGGCGGGATGGACTTCACGTACTGGTCGTGGAACCCCAATTCCGGGGACACCGGTGGGATCCTCAACGATGACTGGACGAGCGTGAACGCCACCAAGCAGGCGTATCTCACCCCGTACTTGATCCCGCCCGTCGGCGGTGGCGGCCCACCCAATCCTCAGCCTGGCTGCACCTACGGCTACCGGGTCGAAAACTCGTGGAACGGCGGCTTCACGGCGTCGGTACGGGTGACGAACACAAGCACGGCGGCCGTCCAGAACTGGACGGCGACCTGGACCGCACCGGCCGGTGTCCAGCTGGTCAGTGGCTGGAACGCGACCGTCTCCCAACAGGGCCAGACGGTGACGGCCACCGCGCCGACCTGGTCACCAGGCCTGCCCGCCGGCTCCAGCGTCACAATCGGCTTCCAGGCCACCGGTTCTTCCGCCACGACGCCGACCGGCTTCCGGCTGGGCTCGACTGTCTGCACCGGGACGACCTGATGAGCAAGAGACTCACATTCGCGACCCTGCTCGCGCTGCTGGCCACGATGCTCGTCTTCGTGCAACCCGCGCAGGCGGCTGTGGGACTCCGGATCAGCGGTACCCGAATCGTCGAGGCCAACGGCAACGCCTTCGTCATGCGCGGCGTGAACCACGCGCATGTCTGGTACCAGAACCAGACGAGTTCGTTCGCCAACATCAAGTCCTTCGGCGCCAACACTGTCCGCGTGGTGCTCGGCAGCGGCAAGCGATGGGGACCGACCTCCGCCGCGGAAGTCACGAACGTCATCTCGCTGTGCAAACAGTCGCGGCTGATCTGCGTGCTGGAAGTACACGACACCACCGGGTTCGGCGAGGAGGGCGCGGCGGCCAGCCTGGACCAGGCGGCCACGTACTGGATCAGTGTGGCCAGTGCGTTGCAGGGCCAGGAGAACTACGTCGTGATCAACCTCGGCAACGAGCCGTTCGGCAACAACCAGCAGGTCAGCGCGACCTGGGCGAGCGCGACATCCAGCGCGATCACCCGGCTGCGCAACGCCGGGCTGGACCACCTGATCATGGCCGACGCGCCGATGTGGGGCCAGGACTGGCAGAACATCATGCGGGACAACGCCGCGTCGGTGTTCAACGCCGACCCGGACCGCAACACAGTGTTCTCGATCCACATGTACGGCGTCTACGACACCGCAGCCGAGATCAACGCCTACTTCGACGCGTTCCGCACTGCCGGGCTGCCGTTGGTGGTCGGTGAGTTCGGCAGCAACCACTCCGACGGCAACCCGGACGAGGACACGATCATGGCCCAGGCGCAGTCCCGGGGCCTGGGTTACCTCGGCTGGTCGTGGAGCGGCAACAGCGGCGGCGTCGAGTACCTCGACATGGTCAACAACTTCAACCCGGCCAGCCTCACGCCCTGGGGTGAGCGATTCCTCAACGGCGTCAACGGAGTCCGCCAGACTTCGAGAGAGGCGAGCATCTACGGCGGTGGCGGCGGGGACAACCAGCCACCGTCCACTCCCGGAACACCTGTCGCATCCGGTGTCACGTCCAGCAGCGTGACGTTGAACTGGACCGCGTCCACCGACAACGTGGGCGTGACCGGATACGAGGTCTACCGGGCCATAGCCGCCGGTGGGTTCACCTTGGTGGGTTCACCGGCCTCCAACTCCTTCACCAACACCGGGCTGGCACCGTCGACCATGTACCGGTTCCAGGTGCGGGCTCGTGATGCCGTGCCGAACTTCTCTGCCAATTCAGGTGTTCTGACGGTCACCACGCAGGCCGGTGGTGGCGGTGGCGGTACCTGCCGTGTGACCTACACGGCCTCGAACTGGGGCGGTGGCAATGGGTTCACCGCCAACGTGACGGTCACCAACACAGGCACGACCGCGATCAACGGCTGGACTCTCGCGTACTCCTACACCGCCGGGCAGCGCGTTTCCACGCCCGGCTGGGGTGCGACATGGGCCCAGTCCAGTGCCGACGTCACGGCCACCAATCTGGCCTGGAACGGCAATCTCCCGCCGAACGCCTCCACCGGCATCGGCGTGAACGGCACCTACACCGGGTCGAACCCGGCGCCGACTGCCTTCACTCTCAACGGAAACGCGTGCACAACGGGCTGACGCAGGGAGAGGAACACTGATGTCCCGCAAGATGCTCATCGCTTTACTCGGGATCATGCTGGTGAACCCGGTCGCGGCCGCCGCGGCGCCTGCCGAGCAGATCACCAATGGTGGTTTCGAGGCCGGCACCGCGCCGTGGTGGTGGACCGGCAACGCGCCCGCCAGCGTGGTCGACGGCAGGCTGTGCGCGGAAGTCCCTGGCGGTACGGCGAATCCATGGGACGTGATCATCGGCCAGAACGAGATCGACCTGGAGGCAGGCACTTCGTATGCGTTCGCCTTCACCGCGTCGGCCTCGGCTCCGGTCAGTATCCGGGCGAACGTGCAGCTGGCCGATCCGCCGTACACGGCCGAACTGTCCCAGCAGGTCCCGCTCACCACGACGGCGACCAGGGTCGAGTACCCGTTCACGTCCAAGGTCGCCACGGCCAAAGCCCAGGTGGTCTTCCAGATCGGCGCGAACGCGAACCCGTTCACGTTCTGTGTCGACGACGTGTCCTTGGCCGGTGGGACGCCGCCACCGCCGTACATCCCGGACACCGGGCCACGGGTGCGTGTCAACCAGTCCGGGTATCTGCCGAGTTCAGCGAAGCACGCCACCCTCGTGACCACCGCGACCCAGCCGGTGGCCTGGCAGCTGCGCAAGGCGGACGGCAAGGTCGTGGCTCGCGGAACCAGCAAGCCGCAAGGGATCGACCCGACCTCGCGGCAGAACACCCACGTGATCGATTTCGGATCGCCGCCTGTGGGCAAGGGATACACACTCAGCGCCGACGGCGAGACGAGTGTTCCGTTCGACATCGGTGGTGACTTCTACCAGCGGCTGCGGACGGATTCCCTGGCGTTCTTCTACCACCAGAGAAGCGGCACCCCGATCGACGCGGCGTTCGCCGGGGCCTCCTACGCGCGCCCGGCCGGACACGTTGGTGTGGCGCCGAACCAAGGCGACACAAGCGTTCCTTGCCAGCCTGGTGTGTGCGACTACCGGCTGGACGTCCGCGGCGGCTGGTACGACGCGGGTGACCACGGCAAGTACGTGGTCAACGGCGGGATCTCGGTCGCACAGCTGATGAGCGAGTTCGAGCGGGTCAAGCACAACCCCGGAGCGATCGGCGACGGCAAGCTCAAGATCCCCGAGGGCCGCAACGGTGTGCCGGACATTCTCGACGAGGCCCGGTGGCAGCTGGAGTTTCTGCTGCGCATGCAGGTCCCGGCCGGCAAGCCGTACGCCGGAATGGCCCACCACAAGATCCACGACAACGAGTGGACGGGCCTGCCGCTGCCACCGCATCAGGATCCGAAGCTCCGCGAGCTGCATCCCGTGTCCACGGCGGCGACCCTGAACGTCGCCGCGACCGCAGCCCAGTGTGCGCGCCTGTTCGGGCCGTACGACCGGGCGTTCGCCAACAAGTGCCTGACCGCTGCACGTCAGGCCTGGACTGCGGCCAAAGCGAACCCGGCAATCTACGCGTCACCCTCAGACGGCACTGGCGGCGGCGCGTACGACGACACCAACGTCACAGACGAGTTCTACTGGGCAGCCGCCGAGCTGTACCTGACGACCGGGTCGCGCGAATACCGTGACGCGGTGGTGTCGTCGCCACTGCACACCGCGGACATCTTCACCCAGGAGGGTTTCTCCTGGCAGTCGGTCGCAGTCCTGGGCCGGCTCGATTTGGCGACTGTCCCCAGTGGACTCCCTGACCGGTCGCGGGTTCGCGGTTCCGTGATCGCCGGTGCCGACAAGTACCTCGCGACGGCCCGCAGTCAGGCCTACGGTGTCGCCTACGCCCCAGGTGACGGCATGTACGCCTGGGGTTCCAACAGCCAGGTGCTGAACAATCTCGTGGTTCTGGCAACCGGCTACGACCTCACAAAGAGGACCGCGTACCGCGACGCGGTGCTGAGCGGGCTGGACTACCTGCTCGGCCGCAACCCGCTCAACCTGTCGTATGTGACCGGATACGGCGAGCGGGACGCACACAACCAGCACCACCGGTTCTGGGCGCACCAGCTTGATCCCGCACTGCCGAACCCACTTGCCGGGTCGGTGGCGGGCGGGCCGAACTCGAGCATCCAGGACCCGGTCGCCCAGGACAAACTCCGGGGTTGCGCGGCGGCGATGTGCTACATCGACGACATCGGATCCTGGGCGACCAACGAAGTCACGATCAACTGGAACTCCGCTCTGGCTTGGGTCGCCGGTTTTGCGGCAGAACAGGCAGAGGCCCAGCGGTGTCACTCCATGCGAGTGGAGTGATCTGAGCGGGGGCAGGCGCCCTGGCGCGTCACCCGCGACGACCACTGGCCGGCCGTCGCGGATGACGATTCCGCCAGGGCGCAGGCCCCAGCCCGCGAGTTCTCGGGTGCCCCCAATGCCACATTGGGGACATCCGATGCCACCAATGTGGCATTGGGGACACAGCAAATCACTGATGGAAGTCCGGGGCCATCACCCGGTCGAAGCCGACCTGGCGGCGGGGCCCTTCGAGCGTCATCCGCACGGTTTCGCGGATGTCGGCGCTGGAAGCGCCCACTCGCAGTTCGACGTCACCGGGATCGACCTGACGTTGCCCGGAACGCCCGGTGTAGGAGGTGAGATCAGCGTGCAGCTCCATCCTCAGCGTGACGGTCTCGCCCGGCGAAAGCTCCACCCGCCGTGCCGCGATCAGTTGCTGCACAGGACGGGCGACTTCCGCGACCGGGTCGTGCAGGTAGACCTGAACGACCTCACACGCCGGAATGGCCGAGGCGTTGCGCAGGGATACGGCCAGTTCGCAGGTCCCGTCGGTCGGCCATGGGGAAGGGGAATGCTTGACCTCAAGCCATTGCACGGGCGCGTAGGACAGGCCATGGCCGAACGGGAACACCGGTGTGGGGTCGAGCGTGCTGACCTCGCTGCGCTGCCCGAGCGGTGCGGCGAGATACGTCGACGGCTGGTTGGTGCTTTCGCCGGGGAAGCTGACCGGCAGCCTGCCGGACGGGTTGACGCGTCCACTGAGGATGTCGGCGAGCGCCGGACCGCCTTCCTCGCCGGGGAAGAAGCCGCACAGGATGGCAGCCAGCCGGTCGGACTGCCGGGAGATCTCGTAGGGCCGGCCGACCAGCAGGATGAGGACCACGGGTGTGCCGGTGGCCAGCAGGGCTTCGAGCAGCTCCTCCTGGCGTCCGGGCAGTCGCAGGTCCTTGGCGTCGCAGCCCTCACCGGAGGTTCCGCCACCGAAAAGACCGGCCTTGTCACCGAGAACCGCGACACAGACGTCCGCGTTCTCAGCCAGCGCAACGGCTTTGGCGATGTCTTCGTCCTCGCCGTCCAGCACCGGGCAGCCCAGGGCGTACGAGACCTCGTATCCGGCAGGGTCGTCGCGCAGTGCCTCCAACACCGTCGGAATGTCGATCCCGACCGGGACATCCGGGTGGTGGACGCCGACATGCAGGGGGAACGAGTAACACCCGAGCATCGCGCCCGGATCGTGGGCCCGCGGGCCGACCACCGCGATCCGGCGGCCCGGCTTGAGCGGCAGGGTCGCGTTGTTGCTCAGCAACACGATCGACTGCCACGCCAGTTCGCGGGCGACCTGCCGGGACTCGTCGTCGTCGAGGTCGACGCGTTCCTGGCTGATGGCGGGCGGGTCGGGGGACCAGTCCTGGTCCAGCAGGCCGAGTTCGCACTTCTGCGTCAGCACACGTTCCAGCGCGCGGTCGACGAGCGCGACATCCACATCGCCACGTTCGACGGCCTCGGTCAGCGGCTCGCCGAAGCAGTCCACGGTCGGCAGTTCCACGTCGATGCCCGCGGCCAGGGCGAGTTCGGCGGCCGCGGCCGATGTCCCGGCGGCGCCGTGCAACATCTGCAGGAACGCCACAGAGAAGTAGTCGGAGACCAGAGTGCCGGTGAAACCGTAGGTGTCGCGCAACAAGTCCGTCAGGATCGCCGGATCACCTGCCACGGCAACGCCGTCAAGGTCGATGTACGCGTTCATCACCGAGCGTGCGCCTGCCCGCAGGGCCATCTCGAACGGCGGCAGCAGGACATCGGCCAGTTCCCGCCGGCCGATCGAGACCGGGGCGAGGTTGCGTCCGGCGCGGGAAGCCGAGTACCCGACGAAATGCTTGAGGGTCGCGACCACACCTGTGGACTCGATGCCGCGCACGTAAGCACTGCCGATCACGCCGACCAGGTAGGGATCCTCGGCGATGGTCTCCTCGACCCGGCCCCAGCGCATGTCCCGCGCCACGTCCAGCACCGGAGCCAGACCCTGGTGCACGCCAAGGGAACGCATCGACTCGCCGATCCTGGCGGCCATCCGCTCCACGAGCTCCGGGTTGAACGTCGCGCCCCAGCACAACGGCGAGGGATACGCGGTGGCCTGCCAGGCGGCCAGACCGGTGAGGCATTCCTCGTGCACCATCGCGGGAATCCCGAACCGCCCGGCGCTCATGATCTGGCGCTGGCTGCGGGCCACCGCGCGCACGCCGATCTCCGGGGCCACCGGCGAGGTGCCGAACACCCGGGTCAGCTGCCCGATGCCCGAGGAGATCAACGCCTCCCAGTCCGGCGGGGCCGCGGCGAATTCGTGCTGGTGTGGTGCGACATTCCCGGCCGCGGCGTCGACGCCGACCCACACGCCGTACAGCTGGGCGATCTTCTCCGGCACCGTCATCCGGGCCATCAGGTCACGTACGCGCTCGGCGGGGGCGGCCGCCGGATCGCGCCAGATCTCGTCGCTCACGCGGGTTTGGATGGTCACGGGGGAGTCCGTCCGTCAGGGGGAAGGGAAGGCGCGCGCCGACTGCCGCACGACCAGGCTGGTCTCGAGGGTGACGTGGAAGGAATCCGGCTGCTCACCGCGGATCAGCGCGACCAGCAGCTCGACCGCGCGCTGGCCCATCCGGCGGATCGGCTGGTCCACTGTGGTCAGTGGCGGGACGCAGAGCGCCGACTCGGGCACGTTGTCGAAGCCGACGACCGACACGTCCTCAGGCACCCGCAGCCCGAGCTGCGTGGCCGCTTCGATCGTGGCTATCGCGGAAATGTCGTTGGCGGCGAACACCGCGGTGGGCCGGTCGGGTCCGCTGAGCAACTCGCGGGCGGCGTCGACCGCGATCTCCGGGTCGTAGGCGCCGACCGCGACAAGGCTTTCGTCCACGGTCACACCGGCGGCCTGCAGGGCTTGCCGGTAGCCCTGTTCACGCAGCTGAGCCGATTGCAGGTCGGACCGTCCGGTCAGCATCCCGATCCGGCGGTGGCCGAGACCGAGCAGGTGCTCGGTGGCCAGCCTGCCGCCCTTGAGGTTGTCGGAGTCGATCGTCAGCAGGTCCGACGGGCCGGTGTGCGGGTCGACCGCCACGATCGGCGCGTCGTACTGGACGTTGGTCACGGTGGGCGTGACCAGCACGGCACCGTCGATCAGGGTGCCGCTCAGCCGGGAGAGGTAGCGGCGTTCCCAGCCGACGTGATCACTCGTGCGGCCGCCCGCGGAGTAGACCACCAGCTCGAAGCCGGTGCCCCGGATCGCGTCGGCCGCGCCCTTGAGCAGCTCGGTGCTGAACGGTTCGAGGTCGGCGACCAGGATGCCGATCACGTTGGTGCGGTGGTTGCGCAGGCTCTGGGCCACCAGGCTGGCCTCGTACCCCAGCTCCTCGATCACCGCCAGCACGCGGGCGTTGGTCTCGGCGGCCACACCGTAGCGCTGGTTGATCACTTTGGAGACGGTCGCCACCGAGACGCCCGCACGCGCGGCGACGTCACGGATGGTGACTCTGGAGCTCGGCTGCACGGGAGCAACGATAGCGATGTAAAACGTTATCGACAACGATTGACACTCACACCGGAGCCGGTCCAGACTCATCGCCACCTGGGCTACCGCACGCCGGGACCTCCTTCCGCCGATGCCGTCAGGAGTGGGCCGAGAATGCGTCGCATCCGAGTACGTGCCGCCACCGGAGTCGCAGTTGCCACTGTCATGGCACTCGTGGCTGCGGGATGTACAGGCGGCGATCAGCAACCAGGAGCGGGTTCTGTCGATCCGAACACGCCCGTGACGTTGACGTGGTGGCACAACGCCACCACCGAACCGCTGAAGTCCGTGTTCCAGCAGATCGCCGACGACTACCACACCGCACACCCGAACGTGACGTTCAAGGTCGAGCCGATCCAGAACGAGCAGTTCACCACCAAGGTGCCGCTGGCACTGCAGTCGAGCACACCACCGGACATCTTCCTGCAGTGGGGCGGCGGGGAGATGGCCGGCCAGGTCACCTCCGGCCAGGTGGCCGACCTGACCGGGCTGACCAAGGACTGGATCGGCCAGATCGGCAAAGCCGCCGACGGGTGGAAACTGGACGGCAAGCAGTACGGAGTGCCGTTCGTGCTGCACTCGGTCGGCTTCTGGTACCGCAAGGACCTGTTCGAACAGGTCGGTGTCAGCGCGCCACCGTCCACGATGGACGAGCTGAAGGACGCGATCGGCAAGTTCAAGGCCAAGGGCATCACGCCGATCTCCATCGGCAGCAAGGACCGCTGGCCGGACGCGTTCTACTGGGCCTACTTCGCCGTGCGCGGATGTTCCCAGGACACGCTCAAGCAAGCGGCCGCGCTGACGATGAACGACCGGTGCTGGACCAAGGCGGGCCAGGACCTGAAGTCCTTCTTGGACACTCAGCCGTTCCAGAACGGTTTCCTGGGAACGCCCGCCCAGCAGGGCGCGGGCAGCTCCGCGGGCATGCTGGCCAACGGGCAGGCCGCGATGGAACTGCAGGGCGACTGGCAGGCCTCGACGATGCCCTCGCTGACCGAGGACAAGCAGCTGTCGTCGAAGCTGGGCTGGTTCCCGTTCCCGTCGATCAGCGGGGGCGCGGGCAACCCGTCGGCGACGCTCGGCGGTGGCGACGGCTTCTCCTGCACCACCAAGGCCGCGGCCGCCTGCGCGGACTTCCTGAAGTACCTGGCCAGCGCCGAGGTGCAGCGCAAGCTCGTGATCACCGGCCTGCCGGTCAACCCGGAGGCGGCGAGCGCGCTGACCGACCCGACGATGAAGACGATCCTGGAGTACAGCCAGAAGGCACCCTACATGCAGACCTACTTCGACAAGGCACTGCCGACCGCCGCGGGCCTGGCGCTCAACGACGCGATCGCCAACTTCTTCGCCGGGCAGGGCACGCCTGAGGGGATCGTGAAGGCCGCGACCGAGGCTGCGACCGGGGGTCGCTAGTGCCTGCTGTCGATGTCACAGCAGATACCGCAGCTGTGCCGGCCCAGGCATCCGCTCCGGCCGGTCGCGTACTCACGCGGCCGGCCGGCCGGCGGGGCAGGCGGCGTACCAGGCTTGAGCTGACCCTGTTGCTGGGACCGGCGTTGCTGCTGTTCGTCGGGTTCGTGCTGGTGCCGATCGGGCTGGCGGTCTACTACAGCCTGTACGAGTGGACCGGCTTCACGGCCGCGGAGAAGTTCATCGGCCTGGACAACTACTGGCTGGCGCTGAGCGGGCCGGTGTTCCAGCAGGCCGTCGGGCACAACCTGATCATCGTCGGGCTCTCGCTGGTGGTGCAGCTGCCGATCAGTATCGGGATGGCGTTGCTGCTCAACCGGAAACTGCGTGGCCGCTCGTTCATCCGGCTCGTCGTGTTCGCGCCCTACGTCCTGGCCGAGGCCACGACGGCGGTGTGCTGGATGCTGATCCTGCAGCCGGAGGGGTTCGTCGACCAGATGATGCGGGCGGTCGGCCTGGGCGGGCTGGTCCAGCTGTGGCTGGCCGATCCCGGCATGGTGCTGTACACGCTGTTCGTCGTGATCACGTGGAAGTACATCGGGTTCGGCATCATCCTGTTGCTGGCCGGGCTGCAGGGCATCGGCCCGGAACTGCGTGAGGCCGCGTCGCTGGACGGGGCCACCGCCTGGCAGACCACCCGGTACGTGCTGATCCCCCTGCTGGGTCCGACGATCCGGATTTGGATCTTCCTGTCGGTGATCGGCTCGCTGCAGCTGTTCGACCTGGTGTGGATCATGACACTGGGCGGTCCGGCCAACGCCTCGACCACGATGGCGACCTACCTGATCGATCACGGTTTCAAGCGCTACGAGTTCGGCTACGGCAGTGCCGTCGCGGTGATCCTGTTCATGATCTGTTTCGTGTTCGCGTTGCTGTATCAACGGTTCGCGCTGCGCCGGGATACCGAAGGCGCGCTGACCCGAATTGCGGAGTGATCTGATGACGTTGCCCGCCCTGAGGGTCCGAGGCTCACACCGTTCCCGGGGCACACCGGTCGCGTACATCGCCGCGATACTCGTGGTCGGGGTGACCCTGGTCCCGATGGTGTACGTGTTCCTCGGCGGATTCCGTACCACCGCACAGATCAACGCCGACCCCGCGGGCCTGCCCTCGCCGTGGGTGCTCGACAACTACCTCGCGATCCTGACGGCCGGCTCGTTCTGGCGGTTCCTGGGCAACAGTGCGCTGATCGCGGCGGTGGCCACCGTGCTGGCGGTGGCGCTCGGCTCGATGGCGGCGTTCGCGTTGTCCCGGTACTCGTTCAAGGGCCGGGACGCGCTCTACGGCCTGTTCACCCTCGGGCTGCTGTTCCCGATCGGGGTGGCGACGTTGCCGTTGTACCTGATGCTGCGCCAGCTGGACATGCTGGAGAACCCGTTCGGGGTGGCGATTGCGGAGGCGGCCTTCTCGCTGCCGGTGACCATTGTGATCCTCCGGCCGTTCATGCGCGCGATCCCCGGAGAGCTCGAAGAGGCGGCCGTGCTCGACGGTGCGACGAGACTCGGCTTCTTCTGGCGTATCCTGCTGCCGTTGAGCGCGCCGGCACTGACCACAGTGGCCGTGCTGGCCTTCGTCACGAGCTGGAACGCATACCTGCTACCACTCCTGGTGTTCAACGAGCCGCAGAACTTCACGCTTCCCCTGGGCGTGGCCACGTTCCAGTCACAGTACACACAGGACACCGCGCGTGTGCTGGCGTTCACCGCGTTGTCCATGCTTCCAGCCCTGGGCTTCTTCGTGCTCGCCGAGCGCCGGATCGTCGGCGGGCTGACCGGATCGGTGAAGGGATGACCCGATGAGATCGACCCATGTGGTCGCCGCCGCGTTGGCCGCGGCCATGGTTCTGACGCCCTCGATGGCCAGTGCGGCGCCGTCCGGCGACTCGCACGGCAAGACGGAGACCTTGCGTAAGGCGGCACCGCGCGGATTCCACATCGGAACCGCGGTGGCCGGTGGCGGTCACCACGAGACACAGCCGTATCCCGACCCGTTCACCCACGACCGGCCCTACCGTCAAGTGCTTGCGGCGGAGTTCAGCTCGGTGTCCGCCGAGAACCAGATGAAATGGGAGTACATCCACCCGGAGCGTGACCGGTACAACTTCGGCATGGCGGACGCGATAGTCAAGTTCGCGCAGCGTAACCGGCAAGTGGTCCGTGGCCACACATTGTTGTGGCACAGCCAGAATCCGGCATGGCTGCAACAGGGCACGTTCACCCCGGAGGAACTGCGCAAGATCCTGCGTGACCACATCAAGACCGTTGTCGGGCGTTACAAGGGCAAGATCCAGCAGTGGGACGTGGCCAACGAGATCTTCACCGACACGGGTGCGTTGCGCACCACGGACAACATCTGGATCCGGGAACTGGGGCCGGGAATCATCGCCGACGCCTTCCGCTGGGCGCACGAGGCCGACCCCAGGGCGAAGCTGTTCTTCAACGACTACGGTGTGGAAAGCGTCAACGCCAAGAGCGATGCCTACCTCGCACTGATCAAGGAGTTGCGGGCCAAGCGGGTTCCGGTGCACGGGTTCTCCGCGCAGGCGCATCTGAGCATCAGCTACGGCTTCCCCGGCGACCTGGAGAACAACCTGCGCCGATTCGCCGCGCTCGGCCTGGAGACCGCCATCACCGAACTGGACGTGCGGATGGACCTGCCGCCGGACGGCATCCCGACGGCGGCGCAACTGGAGCAGCAGGCCGACTACTACCAGCGCACGCTCGTCGCGTGCCTGAAGGTTCGCGGCTGTGACTCGTTCACGATCTGGGGCTTCGTCGACAAGTACTCGTGGGTCCCGGTGTTCTTCAAGGGCCAGGGCGCGGCGACCGTGATGTGGGACGACTTCACCCGTAAACCCGCCTACTACCGCCTGCTGTCTACTCTGGACAGATCTTGACCACGCCGACCTCCCGGCTGGCGGTGAGCCGTCCGCCGGGAGCGCCGACGTAGGACCCTGAAGTCGGTGCCACATCGGCATAGTCACGACCGGTCGCGATGGTCACGTAACGACTGTCGCCCCGCCGGTCGTGACACGGGTCGAACGGGATCGCCACTGCCGCACCGGCGCGGGGAAGGATGACCTCGACCCAGGCATGGGTGCCGCCCTGGCCGAGCAGATGCCCGGACACATAGCGTGCAGGCAGGCCGACGAGATGGCACAAGGCGAGCATGACGTGCGCCTGGTCCTGGCAGACCCCGCGGCCATCCTCGAGTGCCTGAGCCGCAGTGGTGTCCACTGTGGTCACACCGGGTTCGTAGGCGATCGCGGCGTGTGTTTGCGCGCAGATCGCCTTGGCCAGGTCAAGGCCCTTGTCCTGGGGGAGTGCGGCGGCCAGATCGCGGATCCGGTCGTCGGGCGCGGTCAGTTCGGTGGGCCGCAACAGGCGAGGCTCGACGAGCGTCGAAGCAGGCAGCACCGGTGGGCCGTCGCGACGGACCCGCTCGATGGTCGCGGTCACCCGGAACTCGACACTGTGCTCGACTCTCGGCGCATGGACTCGGACGATCGTGTTGCCGGAGACGTCGCGACTGACACGCCTTTGTGATGCGGCTCCGGTCACGTCCACCCGGTGCGACCGCCTGTGCAGATCGCCGTGCCGGACTGGCGGCACCACGACCAGACGCTGCCTCAGCGAGGTGACAGGGGTGTCGTAGTCATAGCGAAAGCTCTGATTGAGACAGTAGGTGATCCGGTCGGCCGACTCGAGATCGAGAGTGGTGTGATCCAGCACCCGCAACACCCCCTCAGATCGAGCCTGCCGAAAGCCTATCCCTTAAGTTTCCTCCTATGAGCGACGCGCACGCCGCCACCGACCGGCATGCCAGCTGGCTGGAGTTGTTCTTCGACCTGGTCGTGGTGGTCGCGGTCAACCAGCTCGCGCACCTGTTGCACGGCGACGCGCACCACGGGCCTGCGGCGCTGTCGATTGTCACCTTTCTCACGCTCTACCTGGCGATCTGGCTCGTGTGGACGACGTTCACGCTGTACTCGAACGTGGTCGCCGACAAGGTCCGGCGGCGCGCGATGTTCATCGGCATGGCCGGGATCGCGGTGATGGCAGCGGCTGTCCCGCACGGAATGGACGGCCGCGCGGCCGTCTTCGCCGCCGCCTACCTGATCACCAGTGGGGTGGGCAGTTCGAGTTTTGTCCGGTCCGGCCGGATCATCCTGTCCTGGAGCGCGGCGTCGCGGAATTTCGGGCTGGCTCCGTGGGTGGTGTCCTTCTGGGTGCACCATCCGTGGTGGAAGGTGTCGCTGTGGCTGCTCGGCCTGGCGATGTCGCTGTGGGCGAGCATGGGCAACCGGCCGGCCGACGACGAATGGCTCGCCGCCTTCAACCGGCGGCTGGAGCGCAGGGGAGCCGAGCTGCCGCGGATGGAGATCGCCCAGGTGAACACCGCGCACCTGGGGGAGCGGCTCGGGCTGTTCGTGATCATCGTTCTCGGTGAGGCGATGCTGCAGCTGGTCGGTGCTGTGGCGGGGATCGACGACTGGTCGCCGGGAGCGGGCCGCGGCCTGCTGTTGCTGCTGACCGCGGCCGCCGGGTTCGGTTTGCTGATCACGTTGTGGTGGCTCAACACCCGGCACGGATTCGCGCAGGTGACCCGGTTGCGGCCGTCGCTCCTGCTGCCTGCGCACTTCGTCGCGATCGCGGCAATCACGACGATCGCGGCGGGACTGGGTTCGGCGGCGGCAGAGTCGGCCGAACACCTGGCGACCTCGACGGCCTGGCTGCTGTGCGCGGGCGTTTCGGTCTACCTGTTGGTGATCACGGTCCTGACCGGGCAGGTCCGGCGCTGGCCGATCAGCGCGGGCATGATCGTGGTGCCGGTGGTGGGGGCCGTGTTCGCGTTCGTCGTGCCGGCCGCCGTCGTCGTGGCCATTCTGCTCATCGTGTCAGCAGTGCAGACGTGGAATCTGCGGCTGAGCTCAACGCCGGACGTCTGATCCCGACGGCCGGAGAAAACAGTCCATGTCCACATGCGACCAGTGCTCGACGATGTGCCCGTCCTCGATCAGGTCGAACGCCGCGCAGATCGCCGACGCACGCCGCCCGGTTGGCGGAATTCCGTGGTACACACCGGTCTGTGTGCCGCTGAGCCGCATCCGGGTGGCCACCCGGTTTCCTTCGGCGACCTGCGTGAGCACGTCGATCCGGAAATCGGCGAACGCCTGCAGCAGCTGCCGGCAGCCGGCGAGCCAGGCCGTTCTGGTCGGGGTGCCCACGGCGAGCCACACGGCGTCCGGGCCGACATACCGTTCCCACGTCTCGTCCAGATCGGACTCGCGGAGACTCAGATAGAACCGGCGGGCGACATCTTTCGGCGTTTCTCGCATGAAACCCCCTATCCCGACAAGGGTGCCGTAACAACCGGACGACGCGGTCCACTTATCCGGCCGTCAGCATAGATCACCTTCGCCGGGTAGGTTGGGAACCGGCATTAGGGAGGCGCACGTGATCGACGTCCCGGACCTGCCCCTCAACGACGGGCACACAATTCCGCAGTTCGGCCTCGGCGTCTGGCAGGTCCCGAACTCCGGCGTCGCCGCGGCGATGAACAGCGCGTTCGAAGCGGGCTACCGAAGCGTGGACACAGCAGCGCTGTACCGCAACGAAGAAGGCGTCGGCGACGCGATCGCAGCCTCCGGTATCCCTCGTGAGAACCTGTTCATCACGACGAAACTCTGGGGCTCCGACTCGGGCTACGACGGCGCGATGCGCGGATTCGACGAAAGTATCGGCAAACTCCGGCTGGATTACGTGGATCTGTACCTGATCCACTGGCCGGGCCGCTCCGGCAGCAAATACGTGGAAGCCTGGAAGGCACTCGAGCAACTGCGCGCCGACGGGCGGGCGCGTTCAGTCGGCGTCTCCAACTTCGAGATCTCCCATCTGCGCAGAGTATTCGACAGCACCGGCACAGTGCCCGCGGTCAACCAGATCGAACTGCACCCCGAACAACCGGAGACAAAACTGCGGGCCTTCCACGCCGAGCACGGAATCCTGACCGAGGCCTACAGCCCACTCGCGGTAGGCCGCCTCGTCGGCAACCGAACCGTCGGAGCCCTCGCCACCAAATACGACCGCACCCCCGCCCAGATCCTGCTGCGCTGGAACATCCAGCTCGGCAACCGCGTCATCCCGAAGTCCGTCCGCCCGCACCGGATCCGCGAGAACATCAACGTCTTCGACTTCGAACTGGCCGACGACGACATGGCAACCCTGACCAGCCTCGGCGGCCGCGCCTGATCGCGGCACCGACACCCCGGCCCTGACTTGATCATGGTCGGTGGACACCGCGCTCCTGCACTTTTGGCGGAGTAGGACAAAAGACTGGTCGGGATGGGCGAAAGTTCTGGACTTGGCTGCGAAAGTCCCCTAGCGTTCATCACGCTCTGAGGAAGATCTTTCGGCAGTGAGTGACCGGGCCAAGCCAGCTTGTGCGTACGACCCTGCAATCGTGCGACGGTAACGCCGTTTCCTGCGGGGTTGTTCGTTCTCCCGCCAGGAGTGTGGAATGAGATCGAGTTCCCGCCGTAAACGCCTCCCGTTAGTCCTGACGTTCGCCGCGGTGCTGTTCGGGCAGCTTCCCGCGAACGCCGCCGCCGACGTCCCACCCCAGCAGCCCGGTGTCACACTGCGGGTCTTCGACGTACAGGTCCCGCTTGACAGTCTCTGCACGCTGAAACCCGCGCAGACGCCCAACGTCGACAAGCTCATGCCGGTCATCGACTGGACGACAGCGACGGACTTCGGGTTCGAGGACCGGTTTGTCGCGCAGGTGACCGGGAATATCAACATCTCGCAGGCGGGGGCGTACGTCTTCCGCCTGATCAGCGACGACGGCTCCCGGCTGTCGATCGACAGCAAGGTTGTGGTCGATCACGACGGTCTGCATGGGGCGACACCGCAGGACGGGGCTGTCTCCCTGACCGCCGGGTACCACTCCCTGCTGATCGATCACTTCGAGCGGGATGGCGGGCAGCAGCTCACGCTGCAGTGGAAACCGCCTGGTGCGGCGAATTTCGCGCTCGTGCCGAATTCGGTGCTCAGCACGGACAAGGAGGTCGTCAGAGTCACGGCCCCTGGCCGTAAGGACTGTGTGGCGAGCACTGACACTCCTGGTGACGGCCTTCCCCTGGACGGTGTGCACCCCGGCTTCACGTTGACCAACCTGCGGCCGAACGGTTTCGAGCCGAAGGTCAGCGCGATGGACTGGCTGCCCGACGGCAGGCTCGCCATCGCCACGTGGGACGGCAAGAGCACCAACACAGGTGAGGTCTGGGTCCTGGGCAACGTCACGGGCGCGACGTCGCCGGACCGGGTGACGACCACGCGGGTGGCCTCGGGCCTGAAGGAACCCATGGGCCTCAAAGTGGTCGACGGCAAGATGTACGTCTCGCAGAAGCATGAGCTGACCGAGCTCAACGATCTCAACAACGACGGCCTGATCGACCAGTACCGCACGGTCGCGACGTGGCCGTACGGCGGCAACTTCCACGAGTTCGCGTTCGGCCTGCTCTACCAGGACGGGTTCTTCTACCTCAACCTGTCGGTCGCGATCAACGAAGGCGGCGCGACGACCACGCCGCAGCCCGCGGTCAACCGCGGCTCGGCGGTGAAAGTCAACCGCAGCACCGGAGAAGTCACGTACATCGCAGGCGGGCTGCGTACCCCGAACGGTCTGGGCTGGGGCCCGGAAGGTGGCCTGTTCGTCAACGACAACCAGGGTGGCTGGCTGCCCGCCTCAAAGCTCGTGCAGATCAAGCAGGACCGGTTCTTCAACCACTACACCCAGCCTGCCGGGAAATTCGACGCCAACCCGGTCACGGCACCGGTGTTGTGGTTGCCGCAGAACGAGATCGCGAACTCGCCCAGCACACCGGTGTTGCTCACCCAAGGCCGCTATGCCGGCCAGATGGTGTTCGGTGACGTCACCTATGGCGGACTGCAACGCGCCTACCTGGAGAAGGTCAACGGCGAGTACCAGGGCGCGGTTTTCCGGATGACACAAGGACTCGAAGCCGGTGTGAACCGGATCAGCATCGGCCCGGACGGGGCGATCTACGCCGGCGGCATCGGTGACACCGGGAACTGGGGGCAGAACGGCAAGCTGAAGTTCGGCCTGCAGAAGCTGACCCCCAACGGCGATTCGGCCTTCGACATGCAGGCCATGCGGGCGATCGAAGGCGGGTTCGAGATCGAGTACAACCAGCGAGTGTCCTACGAGACGGCCGCGGATCTCGTCAGTCACTACAAGGTCAAACAATGGCGGTACGCGCCGTCACCGGCCTACGGTGGCCCGAAGGTCGACCAGGAAACGCTCACGGTCACCTCAGCCACCCTCGCCGCGGACGGCCGGACAGTCACCCTCAAAATCAATGGCCTCAAGCCAGGCCGAGTGGTTCACCTGCGCTCGCCGCGGCCGTTCACCTCGCGCACAGGCGTGCCGTTGTGGAGCACCGAAGCCTGGTACACCCTCAACTCCCTTGTCGGCGCCGCTCCTTCGACCACACAGTCGTTCGACGCGGAGAGCGCGGCGTTGTCCGGCGGTGCCAAGGTGAACACCGACCACACCGGCTACACCGGGTCAGGATTCGTGGACGGATACGGAACCACCGGCGCCACAACCAGATTCGCCATGAACGTGGCCACGGCGGGTACCTACAGCGCCGCTCTGCGCTACAGCAACGGCCCGAACCCCTCCAGCGGCAACAAGACAGTCAGCCTGTACGTCAACGGGACCAAGTTGAGACAGAGCGTTCTCGCCAGCACCGGCGACTGGGAAACGTGGGCGACCCATACCGAGATGGTGCCCCTGAAAGCCGGTGCGAACACGATCGCCTACAAGGTCGATTCCGGCGATGTCGGGCACGTCAACCTCGATCAGCTGACTGTCGCACCGGCACAGCGCGTGACCCTGTTCGACGGCACCGGGCTCGGCAACTGGCAGAAGCCCGACGGCAGCGCGGCGACATGGCCGGTCGCCGACGGTTCGATGGAGTCGCTGGGCGGCGACATCCGCTCCAGGGCGGTCTTCGGCGACTTCAAGCTGCACGCCGAGTTCTGGCTGCCGCTGATGCCGCCGGAGGTGACCGGTCAGCAACGCGCCAACAGCGGCATCTACATCCAGGACCGCTACGAGGTCCAGATCCTCGACAGCTTTGGCAAAACACCGCTGGCCGACAACGACGCCGCCAGTATCTACCTGAAGAAGGCGGCCAGTACCAACGCCGGGACCGCGCCACGCACCTGGCAGACCTACGACATCACGTTCCGTGCCGCCCGGTTCGACAGCCAGGGCAACAAGACCGAGAACGCACGCGTGACCGTCGTGTGGAACGGCACCACAGTGCACCAGGACTTCCCGATCGACGGCCCGACCGGCGCCGGCGCTCCCGAAGGCCCGTCGGCCGGCCCGATCCGGCTGCAGGATCACAACGACCCGGGTGAGAACGTCCGGTTCCGCAACGTCTGGATCGAGCCGCTGGGCTAATGTGCGGGAGTGAGTGATCCACTGAACGAGCAGGACCTGGCCGGTACGGCTTTGGGGATGGTCGCGACCACCGCTCAGTCGTACCTGGCCGGGCTGCCCGGCCGTCTGGTCCATGATCCGGCCACCACCGGAGTGCTCGACGAACTCGGCGGCGATCTGCCGGAGCACGGCGAGGGGACGCTCAAGAGCATCGAGCAGTTGACGCACATAGCGACCACGGCCGGCACGCATTCGTCAGGCCCACGGTTCTTCCATTTCGTGGTGGGCGGTGCGACGCCCGCCGCCCAGGCCGCGGACTGGCTGACCTCCCTGGTCGATCAGGCTTCGGGCGTCTGGCCGGCCTCGCCGTTCGCGAGCCACGCGGAGACAGTCGCGTTGCGGTGGCTCAAAGATCTGTTCGGCCTGCCGTCATCCTACGGCGGCGTGCTGACGCCAAGCGCGACATTCGCCAACCTCACCGGCCTGGCCTGTGCCAGGTTCTGGTGGGCCGAGAAGCACGGCGTCGACGTGACCGTGGACGGGCTCGCAAGCCTTCCACGGATGCCGGTCCTGTCGAGCGGGTACGTGCATCCCAGTAGCCGCAAGGCACTTCAGCTGCTCGGTCACGGCCGCGACACAGTCGAGGTGTTCGCGCGGGACGCAAGCGGAGCGATCGATCTGCCTGCCCTGCGCGAAAGGCTGGCGTCGCTCGACGGCCCAGCAGTGATCATCGGCAACGCAGGCGAGGTCAACGCCGGGGATTTCGACCCGATCGAGGAGCTGGCGGATCTTGCCGAGCGCCATGGTGCCTGGCTGCACATCGATGGCGCTTTCGGTTTGTTCGCAGGAGTTTCACCGCGAACATCACATTTGGTGCGGGGCGTCGAACGAGCCGACTCAGTGGCGGCCGACGGGCACAAGTGGTTGAACGTGCCGTACGAGAGCGGATTCGCGTTCGTGCGTACGCCCGAGCTTCTGGGCCGCGCATTCGGCGGCTGGAACGCGCCATACCTGCCAGCGCCCGACGAAACCCGTATCAGCTACAACAACTTGGGCCCGGAGTCGTCTCGACGTGCCCGCGCACTGCCGATCTGGGCCACGCTGCGGGCGTATGGCAGGCAGGGCGCACGGGCCATGGTCGAGCGTCACCTCGATCTGGCGCTGCACCTCGGCCGCCTCGTCGACCAGGCACCCGACATGGAGTTGCTCGCACCCGTTCAGCTGTGCGTGGTCTGTTTCCGTTGCCGCCCGCCAGGCATGGCCGAACAGGACGTGGAAAAGCTCAACCAGCGCCTCGGCGAGGAGCTGCTCGCCGACGGCAGAGTGTTCGCCGGAACGACGTTGTACCGCGGGATGACCGCCCTGCGCCCCGCGATCGTCAACTGGCGCACCACCGAAACCGACATCGACCTGTTCTTCTCAGTCGTTCAGGAGCTGGGCCGACGCCTCAGCAAATCCTGGTAGTGCTTGGTCAGCATTTCGACTCGGTCCTCGGGCCACGGACACCTGATGTCGTCGTGCACCGCGGCGAAGAACAGCTCCAGGTGCACGTGCCAAGCGGCGAGTGCGGTGGCCCTCAACTCGGCGAGCTCGGGCGGGATGGACTGGGTCAGCTCGACTCGGACGCCCAGCGCGGGATCCGATTCGATCGACCACCGGACGAGGCCGGCCGGTTTGCCGTCGTGCAACCATTCGTACTCAAGGACTTTCGGTGCCTCGGCCGTGATCAGACGGCCCGCCGGGATGTGTCCGTTGGTGGCGCGCACGGGCGGTTCGGAGTCCAGTGGACTGTCCTGCACGAGTGTTGCCCACACCTCGTCCACCGGCTTCCACACCAGGTCGCGGGCGAAGTGCAGCTCGGTCCCGCGGACTGTGCCCTCGCCGAGACCGAACTGCTCGATGTAGGCCTCGATTCCGGCGAGCCAGTTGTCGAACGGCTCCGGGGTCTCACCGCCGAGTTGGGTGACCAGGGCATCCAGGCAGTGGTCCCAGCCCGCGGCTGTGCGGCCCGCGCCGAGCCGGCCGATCTGACCGCCGCCGATCGTCTGCGTGAACACGAGCAGGCAGCCGTCACCGTCTGGGATCAGCTCGAATCGCAGCACGTCCTGGTTCCAGCGGAACATGTACACCTTCGGCGGGTCGACCTCGAGGACTTCGCCGTCCCACGCGCCGTCGACCACGGCCTCCTCCGGGAAGGTGAACCGCATCGGCGCGCCGGGCCGCAACTCGGCCTCGACCGCGGCGGGGAACCAGTGCACCATCTCGGCTGGATCACTCACGGCCCGCCACACCTTCTGCGGTGAGTGCCGCAGCCGGCGCTCGAAGCGCAGAACTGGCTCACCGTTGATGGTCCGCATGGTCGCGCGCTCGGTCACGGCTGGTCCTCCATGGTCTCCAGGTGTCGTTCCAGGGCATCCAGGCTGCTGGTCCACATCCGCCGGTACGGCTCAAGCCATGTGTCCATCTCGCGCAGCGGCTCCAGCCGCAGCCGGTACCAGCGCCGCTGCGCGTCCTGCCGGACATCGACCAGCCCGGCGCCGCGCAGCACCTTGAGGTGTTTGGACACCGCCGGCTGCGTCAGCCGCAGCTGTTCGACCAGGTCACCGACTGGCCGTTCGCCGTCCCGCAGCAGATCGAGGATCTCCCGCCGGCGCGGCTCGGCCAGCACCTCGAATGTAGATGCCATTCGAGGAATATAGCCGCTAAGGCATATACGCGCTACCGGTCACGTGATGGGCGCAGCGAGTCCGGGGTCTGGGTGTGCGGCTCGGCGGTGAGGCTGCCGAGAACCGCGAGTTTCTCGCTCATCTCCGAGCCCTTTTCGGCTCGGAAGACCTTGAGCAGCAGACCGGCCGACCCGCTGGGCCGGAGGCTTTCGTAACGCAGTTCGAGATCGCCCACTATCGGGTGGTGGTAGCAGGTTGTGCCGGATGTCTTCTCCTGGACCTCGGCCTTGGCCCAGCGGTTGGCGAATTCGGTGCTGCGCACGGTCAGTTCGCCGACGAGGGCCATCAGGTCGGAATTGTCCGAGTCGTGGGCCGCGGCGGCGCGAATGGCGGCGACTGTGGTGGAGGCCACCTTTGTCCAGTCGCGGAAGAACGTGCGGCCGTCCGGATCCAGGAAAAGCAGCCGGGCGAGATTGTCGCTGTGCTGGTGGCCCGCGTAAATCGCGCGGCCGAGGTGGTTGGCCGCGACGATGTTGTAGCAGTCGTCGATGATGACGGCAGGGTGGTCGGTCCAGTCGTCGAGCAGGTCGAGCAGGGTCTGGCTGAGCTGCCTGTGGCCACGGGCGACGCGAGGGCCAGGCGTGGCGATGGCGAACAGGTAGCGCTGCGCGTCCGGCCCGAGGCGCAAGGCCCGTGCCAGCGCGTTCAGCACGCTGGGCGACGGATGCTGCTCCCGGCCCTGCTCAAGGCGGGTGTAGTAGTCGACGCTGAGCCCAGCCAGCGACGCGACCTCCTCCCGGCGCAGGCCCGGCACACGCCTGGTCCCGTTCCGGGGAAGATCCACATCCTCCGGGGTGACGTTCGCCCGCCGCGCCTTCAGGTAGACACCCAGCTCGGTCATATACCCATGCTAAATATGTCCGGGGCGTCGTGGGTGGGTGTGGCGCAACCAGGGTGCGGTGCGCCCATGCGCACACCCGATCAGCGGATTAGCGTCGTTCTCGGCAAAGACCTTCAGAGAGGACTGCAACCGGATGAAGCACGTTTCCCTGGGCGAATTGGACGTGTCCCGTATCGGCCTCGGGGCAATGACGATGTCCGCCTTCTACACCGGCGCCAACAGCGACGAGGACGAAGCCGTCCGCACGATCCACCGGGCATTCGACCTGGGTGTCACCTTTGTCGACACCGCCGAGATCTACGGGCCGTACACCAACGAGGAGCTGGTCGGCCGCGCCATCGCCGGCCGGCGCGACGAGGTCGTGCTCGCCACGAAGTTCGGGTTGATCTCGCACGCCGTGGACAGCAATGCCCGCGGGATCGACAGCTCGCCCGCGAACATCCGGACCGCGGTGGAAGGCTCGCTGCGGCGGCTGGCCGTCGACCACATCGATCTGTACTACCAGCACCGGGTCGACCCGAACACTCCGATCGAGGAGACCGTGGGCGCCATGGCCGAGCTGGTGGCAGAGGGCAAGGTCCGGTACCTCGGGCTGTCGGAGGCCGGTCCGGAGACGATCCGCCGGGCGCACGCCGTGCACCCGATCACCGCCCTGCAGAGCGAGTACTCGCTGTGGACCCGTGACCCGGAGGACGAGATCCTGCCGCTGGTCCGTGAACTGGGCATCGGGTTCGTGCCATACTCGCCCCTGGGCCGGGGGTTCCTCACCGGCGCGCTGCGCTCTACCGACCACCTCGACGACGACGACTTCCGCAAGAGCAACCCGCGGTTCGTCGACGGCAACCTCGAGCAGAACCTGCACATCGTGGACGAGGTCGAAGCCGTCGCCAAGGAGGCAGGCGCGACAGCGGCCCAGGTGGCGCTGGCCTGGTTGCTGGCGCAGGGCGACGACATCGCCCCGATCCCCGGCACGAAACGCGTCACCCGGATCGAAGAGAACGCCGGCGCGGACGCCCTGCAGCTCACCCCCGCGCAACTCGATCGGCTTACCGCGATCAAGCCGCCGGTCGGTGACCGATACCCGGACATGTCCTCGATCGGCCGTTGATGACCCGAGCTCTTCTGATCCTGTTCGCGGTCGCGGGCGGAGCGGCGGTCGGCAGTCTTTACTATGCCCAGCCGCTGCTCGCCGCGATCGCGGCGGACCTGCGGGTCGACGCGAGTTCGGTCGGCCTGCAGGTGACGGCCAGCCAGATCGGCTACGCGCTGGGCATCCTGTTCATCGCCCCGCTCGGTGATTTCCACGACCGGCGGCCTGTCCTGGGTGCTGGTCCTGCTGTCGTGGCCGATCTTCGCGTTCGGCCGGTCCTCGGTGGTGCTTGTGCTGATCGGGATCGTGGTACTGGACATCGGAATCCAGGCCCAGCACATCCTCAACCAGTCGAGGATCTTCCAGCTCTGGCCGGCCGCGCGCAGCCGCGTGAACACCGCCTACATCACAGGCAACTTCGTCGGTGGCACCCTGGGTTCGCTTGTGGTGACGCTGATCTGGCCGTGGGGCGGCTGGACCGCCGTGACCAGTGCCGGGGCCGTGCTGTCGGCTGCCGCGATTTCACTGTGGCTGTACACGCGCAACGGCGCCCTGCGGCCTGCTCTGTCCATAAAGGACGATAATTCGCCGGTTCCGGTTTTTGGAGATTGATCACAGCAACCTTTACCCCTGCTTGGGCATCCCTAGTACCGGAGAAAGAAATCCGAGCAGGAGGGCTCAGTAGAGTGGTCAAGTCGCGAGCACGCGCATTTGTCCAGCTGGTGGCGTTGTGTGTGACTGCGGGAGTCGTGCTGGCAGCGATCCTGTTCCCGTTCGCGGGCGGGGCCGGTCTGGCGGCGAACCGGATCAGTGACACCATCGAGGCGGTGCCGGGGGACCTGGCCAACGCCCGGTTGCCACTGGGCAGTACCGTGCTGGACCGGGACGGCAACCCGATCGCGTATCTGTACGACCAGGACAGGCAGATCGTGACTGCCGAGCAGATGTCGCCCTACCTGCGCAAAGCGATCGTCGCGGTCGAGGATCACCGTTTCTACCAGCACAATGGCGTGGACCCGCAGCGCAGTCTCAAGGCTGTCGGCGGTTTCATCGCCGGTGAGTCGGCCGGTGGCGGTTCGACCCTGACCCAGCAGTACGTCAAGAACTACCTGGCGTACGTCCTGGCGCGCGACGAGGCCGGCCGCAAGCAGGCCATGGAGCACAGCCCGGCCCGCAAGATCCGGGAGGCCAAGCTCGCGCTCGAACTGGAGTCGCAGCTGGGCAAAGAGGACATCCTGACCCGGTATCTCAACCTGGTTCCGTTCGGTGGCAACATCTTCGGCGTCAAGGCCGCGGCCAGGACCTATTTCTCCACCACGCCCGACAAGCTCACGCTGTCGCAGGCGGCGTTCCTGGCCGGTCTGGTCAACAAGCCGAGCACGCTGCTGCGTGACCCGGTCGAAGCGGTGAAACGCCGCAACATCGTGCTCGAGCGGATGGTCGAGACCGGTTTCCTGCCCGAGGGCAGGCCCGCCGCCGAACAGGCCAAAAAGGAGCCGCTGGGCATCGTGCAGCCGTTGAACACGCTGCCGAACGACTGCGGCAACACGCCTGGCGGCACCACCACCGGGTTCTTCTGTGGTTACGTGCTGGACTATCTGGCCAAACTGGGTATCCCCAAGGACGAGATCAAGCGCGGCGGCTACACGATCAAGACGACCATGGACCCGAAGGCGACCCAGGCGGCCAAAGAGGCCGCCGAGGGGGAGGTTGCCAAGGACACCAAGGGAATCGCGAACGTGATGGCCGTGGTGGAACCGGGCAAGGACCGGCATGCCGTGCGTGCGCTGGCCGCCAACCGGGACTTCGGTGTGGACCCCGCCAAGGGACAGACCGCCTACCGGCTGCCCAGCACGATCACCAGGTTCGGTGCGGGCTCGATCTACAAGGTGTTCACCGCGGCCGCCGCGATGGACTCCGGTGTCGGCATCAACGACCAGATCAACGTGCCGAAGACGTACACGTCCGGTGTCTACAAAGGATCCGGCAACAAGCCGTACACCGTGAACAACGCCAGCGACGCTGGCGACACGCAGATGACCCTGCAGGACGCCCTTGCGCAGTCCCCGAACACCGGATTCGTGATCCTGGAAGAGAAAGCCGGCCTGAACAAGGTCGTCGACATGTCGGTAGCGCTGGGCATGCGCGAGAGCATGAAGTCGGTCAACCGCGGCGGCGAACGGCCGGACCCCGAGGCCAAGGACACCTCACTGCGGGTCAGCCAGGAGCAGTGGATCAAGGACGGCAAGATCGGCTCGTTCACCCTGGGCGTGACGGTCACCAGCGTGCTGGAACTCGCGAACGTCGGCGCCACCCTGGTCAGCGACGGCACCTGGTGCCCGCCGAGCCCGATCGATCAGGTCCTCGACCGGGACGGCAAGCCGGTCGACATCAAGCAGCCGCCGTGCGACCAGGCGGTGGAGTCGGCCCTGGCCCGTAGCCTCGCCCAGGGCCTGAGCAAGGACACCATCAGCGGCACCGCGTCCAAGGCGGCCCGGGACGCGCGCTGGGACCGTCAGATGCTCGGCAAGACCGGCACCACCCAGATCCACCAGTCGGCCGGCTTCCTGGGTGCGACTCCGCAGATGGCGGGTGCCGTGCTGACCTTCAGCGACGGCGACCGCCCGAGGCCCATCTGCGACGGCAACCGTCCATTCCTGTGCGAGAACGGCAACATCTACGGCGGCAAGGTACCGGCCCGGACCTGGTTCGAGGCTATGAAGACCGTGCACCAGAACCTGCCACCAGCCCAGCTGCCGCCGGCCGACCCCCGCTTCGAGTAAGCCACCTGGGGGACATGCGGGCAGCGGCGTGACGGGTCGCTGCCCGCCAGGGTCGTCGTCGAACGAGCGTTGCGCCCGCTCGTTCGACGACGACCTTGAAGTCCCACAACGTAAATCAATCGCTTGACTGAGATTTGCGCACTGGGTTGACTGAGCACGACCCTGAGGAGGCTCGTGTGACTCAGCCTGAGACTGGACTGCACTATCCCTTCGACCGGCCGGCCGCGTTGGAGCCGCCGGTGGAGTGGGCGGGGCTACGGGACAAGTGCCCGGTGGCCACGGTGACGTTGCCGAGCGGGGACCAGGCTTCGCTGCTCACGCGGCACGCGGACGTCAAACAGGTGCTGTCGGACCCGCGGTTCACCCGGCAGTTGAACGCCGAGGACGCGGCCCGCATCTCCGACAGCGAGTCGGGCGGGGTCTTCAACGACAGTTCGCTCGCGACGTCGCTCCCGACCGGGGACGACATGCATGTGCGGTGGCGACGGATGATCACCAAATGGTTCACCGCGCGCCGGATGACGATGCTGCGGCCGGGCATCGAGGCGATGGCCGAGCAGCTCATCGACGAGATGGTCGAGCGGGGCCAGCCGGCGGATCTGCGGGCCGGGCTGGGTTTCCCGCTGCCGGTGTGGGTCATCTGCGACATGCTCGGTGTGCCGCACGCCGACCGGGACAGGTTCGCCTACTGGTCGGACACGCTGCTCAACCTGAGCCGGTACGAACAGGCCGAGATCGACGCCGCGCAGGCTGAGTTCATGCAGTACATGTCCGCCCACGTCGCGTCCAAGCGCGCCGAACCAGGGGACGATCTGCTCAGCGAGCTGACCGTGCACGCGGAGCAGTGGCCTGACGGCGTGCTGGCGGCCACCGGCATGGGTCTGCTGGTCGCCGGGCACGAGACCACGGCGAACATGATCGGCAAGATGGTGTCGTTGCTGCTGGCCGACCGCCGGCGCTGGGAGCAGCTGCTGGCCGACCGGTCATTGGTGCGCACCGCGGTGGAGGAGGTGCTGCGCTACGACGCCAATCTTGGGTTCGGCATGCCGCGGTACATCAACGAGGACGTCGAAATCGCTGGTACCGTCATTCCCCGTGGTACGACGGTGTTGTGCGACATGGCTGCGGCCAACCGCGACGGGCACGTGTTCGACAGTGCCGACGACATGGATCTGACCCGTAGCCCCAACCCGCACCTGGCCTTCGGTGTCGGGACGCACTCCTGCATCGGGCAGCTGCTGGCCCGCACCGAGCTGCAGGCTGTGCTCGATGTTCTGTTGCGTAAGCTGCCCACCCTTCAACTGGCTGTCGAACCCAGCCAACTGCGCCGGGTGGAGGGGTTGATAATCGGCGGCTTGAGCGAGGTCCCAGTGCGATGGTGAGAAAGTGTGATGGTGAGAAAGACAGTACGGGCCGACCGGGTCGGTGAGACCCGGGGCCTGATCCTGGCCGCGGCCGAGCGACTGTTCGCCGAGCACGGCGTGCTCGCGGTCTCCAACCGTCAGGTCAGCGAGGCCGCGGGCCAGGGCAACAACACAGCCGTCGGCTACCACTTCGGCACAAAAGCCGATCTGGTCCGCGCGATCGCGCGGAAACACGGCGAGCAGATGGAACAGTTGCGGCTGCGGATGCTCGACGAGATCGGCGACAGTTCAGACGTGCGGGACTGGGTCGGATGCCTGGTGTACTCGGTCACCGAGCACCTGGCCGCGCAGGGCAGTCCCACCTGGTTCGCCCGGTTCGCCGCCCAGGTGATGACCGACCCGGCGCTGCGCGACATCATGATCGACGAGGCCCTCACCTCGCCCGTCATGCAGCAGATCGTCGACGGCCTGAACCGCTGCCTGCCCGAACTCCCGCTCCAGGTCCGTATCGAACGTGGCGACATGACCCGTCAGCTGATCGTCCACATGATGGCCGAACGCGAACGCGCCCTCGCCGAAGGCACCGCCACAACCCGGCCCCGCTGGCACGACACCGCGACAAGCCTGATCGACGCCATCGTCGGCATGTGGCTCGCCCCGGTGACACCTACCGGGGGGTGACCAGGACGCCGGGGTTGAGGATGTTCCTGGGGTCGAGGGCGTTCTTGGCGGCGCGGAGGGCCGTGGCGAAGACGTCCGGGCGTTGACGGTCGTACCAGGGGCGATGGTCGCGGCCGACGGCGTGGTGGTGGGTGATTGTGGCGCCGTGGCGGTTGAGGACTTCGCTGACGGCGGCTTTGATTTCGTCCCACATGGACAGTTCGGAGCCGCGACGGCCGGGCGCGATGACGGTGAAGTAGGGGGCGGCGCCGTCTGGGTAGACGTGCGTGAAGCGGCAGTTGACCATGCCTGGGGCGCCGCAGATTTCCTGGACGGCCGCCTTCGCCTCGGTGCGGACGGCCTCGACGAGGTCGCCTACCGCGTTCCAGGTCGTCGCTGTCTCGAAGGTTTCGGCGATCGCGCTCATCCGGGCCAGTGCGTCCCGGATGTAGGGCATGCGCAGGAATGATGATCGCCAGGATTCGGTGGCGTTTTCCCGGTCGTGCCGCCGTCCTCTGTGTGCAAGCGCCAGTTCGGCCGCCTGTTCGAGAAGGGCGGACACGGGAGCAGTGCCCTCGAACCCAAGCAGGAGCACGTTGGCACCATCGCCGGCGCCCGACAACTGGGCCTCGCCCGCGTCGAGCAGGCGGCAGTTCGATGGGTGCAAACCCGACTGTGCAACGGCTTTGGTCGCTGCCACTGCGTCTGCGAAGTCGGAGAAGAGTATGGCGGTCGACGCCTTGTGGGTCGGCCGGTTCTGCAGGCGTACCCAAGCTTCGGTGATCACGCCCAGCGCGCCTTCGGAACCGAGGAACAACCTGTCGGGGGAGGGGCCTGCCCCGCTGCCGGGAAGCCGCCACGACTCGCTCACACCGACCGGCGTGATCACGCGCAACGACTCCACCAGATCGTCGATGTGCGTGTAGAGCGTCGCGTAGTGCCCGCCCGCCCTGGTCGCCAGCCAGCCGCCCAATGTGGAGAACTCGAAGCTCTGCGGGAAATGCCGCAGTGTCAGACCGTACGGCTTGAGCTGGTCCTCCAACGCGGGGCCGAAAACACCGGCCTGGACTCGGGCCGCGCGGCTGACTGGGTCAACCTCGATTACACTGTCCAACTTGGACAGATCTAGGGACAGTACACCGGTATGGTCGCCGCCGCGATATTCCACGCCACCGACCACCGAACTGCCGCCGCCGTACGGCACGACAGCAACATGAGCATCGCCCGCCCAGTCGAGCAGGCGCACGACGTCACCCTCGTTCTGGGGATAGGCCACAATGTCCGGTGATCGATCCAGCCTGCCGTACAAGGCTCTTACCGTGTCCCGATAGGCCTTTCCGTACGTGTGCGACGCGCGCTCGGCCTTGTCCGTTGTGCAGATCGCGTCGAGGGACGCGGGCACTGCGATCGCCGAAGGTGGCAGACCGAGATCCTCGATCCGGGGGACAGGCAGCGGTTGGCCAGGCAGTCCTGGGAGTAACGCCCCGAGCTGGACGCACTCCTGGTCGGGTACCGCCTCGGCGACGTGTCCCCAGCCCCACCATGACCTCATCGGGTTTTTACGAACCTGCCGTCGAACAGGCCGGTCAACGACGGTGTCGTCTCGGTCAGGCCCGTGTCCCGCATGAAGTCGCTGATCAAGCGTGCCTGGTGGGTCAGGTGCTGCGGAGTGTCGCCCGGCGCGAACATCTTGATGTTCTCGTCGCGTGTGAGGAACGTAGTGCCCGCGCCATAACCGCGATAGTCCGCCGGGCTGACGCCGCCCCGGCCGGCCATGATCGTGGCGGCTGCGTCCGGATTCCGCGAGATCCAGTCGATCGTGTCGAACCAGGTGTCCACCAGCCGCTGCACAGTGTCCGGATGGGTCCGGGCCAGCTCGGAGCCGATCACCAGATGGTCGGGAATCGAGCTGGGGAAGTCCGCCGAGCTGGTCACCGACGTGCTGCCCGGCCTGGACAGAGCCGTTGTGGTGTAGGGCGCGAACGCGGCGACGGCGTCAACATGCCCCACAGCGAACGCGGACGCAGCCGAGTCGGTGAGCGTGGAGACGAGTTGGACGTCGCTCGCAGCGAGTTTGGCCCGCTGCAACGCCAGCAACAGCAGATAGTGGTCCACTGTGCCTTCTTCGACCGCGATCTTCTTGCCCTTCAGGTCGGCCACACTCGCGATCCCGGTCCGCGCGATGATCTGGTCGTTGCCGGTGGAGGTGTCGTTGACCAGCACAATGGTCTGCCGTACACCGGTGCTGACCGAGACCAGGGTGTCGTTGAGGGTCTGGCTGTTGGCATCGATCGCACCGGTGGCCAGCGCGTTGAGGCTGTCGGTGTAACTGTCGAAGTACCTGAGCTCGACATCGATCCCGTTGCGCGCGAACAGGCCCTGCTCCTGCGCCACCTGCCAAGGCAACCACCCAGGCCACGCCGAGAACCCCAAGGTGATCCTGGCCGCGGGGGCCGGCGGACTCCCGCACGCCGCGACAAGCAGCCCGAGCACGGATAACAGCGCGGTGAGCAACCGGGAACGCATCCAGACTCCCATGCAGGCCACAGCCGGCCCCGATGCCGGCCAACCAGGATCAATCTACCGCCTCACCCCGCCACCTTGATCACCAGGCGGCAGGGCCTCGTCCTGGTAGGTCAACCGTTGTGACCAAAGTGGACGATCAGCGGTTGCGTGGGGCGCCTCGTTTGCCTGACTTGGCGGTGCCACGGGTTGGGGAGTCGCGCTCACGGCGGACTGTGGGCTTCTTGCCCTTGATGGTGGCGCGGCGCAGTGCCGCGATCACCTCGTCGGCTGCTGCCTCAGGGACCTCTACCAGCGAGAACTTGTCGGCTATCTCGATCGCGCCGATGTCACGGCCGCTGAGGCGGGACTCGCCGGCGATCGCGCCGACCAGGTCCTGGGGCCGGACTCCTGTGCTGCGGCCGATGCCGAAGAACAGGCGCGTGACGTCGCCTGCCGGTCCGCGGCCGCGCCGGCCTTCGGGGCCACGGCGTTCCCACCGCTTGCTGCCTGGCTGTTCGGCGACTTCCGGGATCTCCTCCTCGTCGGTGGAAACGCCGGTGGACTCGTGGGCCAGCTTCACCGCTGCCAGCGCCACGTCCATCACGTCGAACTCGTCCGCGAGGGTCTCGACCACCACGCGGAAACGGTCCAAGTCGTCGCTGAGCAGGCTTTCCTGCAACGCTGCCCGCGTGAGTTCGAGGCGCCGCGCACGCAGATCCGCGATCGTGGGCACCTTCTCCACGGTGATCCGCTGCTTTGTCACCCGTTCGATCGCCTTGAGCATCCGGTGCTCACGCGGCTCGGCCAGAGTGATGGCCACGCCCTCACGGCCTGCACGCCCGACCCGGCCCACGCGGTGCACGTACGCCTCAGGCGCCGACGGAACGTTGTAGTTGATGACGTGGGTGAGCTGTTCGATGTCCAGGCCACGCGCGGCCACGTCGGTCGCGATGAGCAGGTCCGCGGTCCCGGCGCGCAGCCGCCCCATCACGCGGTCGCGCTGCTCCTGGCCCATTCCTCCGTGCAGGGCCTCGGCGCGGTAACCCCGGCCGTTGAGCGTCTCGGTGAGCTGGTCGACCTCTTCCCGGGTGCGGCAGAAGACGATCGCCGCAGTGGGCGCTTCGACGTCCAGCACGCGGCCCAGCGTGGCGGGCTTGTGCGCGCGGGCGATGATGTACGCGCTCTGCCTGACCAGCGGTTCTTTGTCGCCGTCGGTGGCTGTCTCGCGGCCCATCTCGATGCGGACGGGGTTACGCAGGTGCCGGCGGGCGATCCCGTCCACGCGTGATGGCATGGTCGCCGAGAAGAGCACGGTCTGCCGGTCCTCGGCTGTCACATCGAGGATCGCTTCGATGTCCTCGGCGAAGCCCATGTCGAGCATCTCGTCGGCTTCGTCCAGCACGACCGTCCGGACACCGCCCAGCTCAAGCGTTCCCCGGCCGATGTGGTCGAGGGCGCGTCCGGGCGTCGCGATCACGACGTCGACTCCGCGCCCGAGCGCCTGCAGCTGCCTGCCGATGGGCTGTCCGCCGTAGATCGGCAGGACGCGTACGCCAAGGTCACGGCCGTAGCGGTGGAACGCCTGCGAGACCTGGACGGCCAGCTCACGCGTGGGAACGAGCACCAGCGCGGCCGGGGCATCGCCCTGCCTGTCCCCGGACAGGCGCTGCAGGACCGGCAACGCGAACGCGGCCGTCTTGCCTGTGCCGGTCGCCGCCTGTCCGAGCAGGTCACGGCCGTCGAGCAGGGGCGGGATCGCCTCCCGCTGGATCGGGGTCGGTTCCTCGTAGCCCAGACTGGACAGCGCGTTCTGCAGTTCCGGCCGCAGCGCCAGATCGGCGAAGTTCGCCGCGTCCTCACTCATGTCGCTCTCCTGCTCCTGGCACCTGCGAGTCCTTCTCCGGCGATCATCACCCAGACCCTGATCGTGCGCTGTGTAGGGGCCCAGCCTGCCAGTAGGCCGTCCGCCGGTCCTCGTTGGACCACCGGCGTGACACGAATGGGGGTCCAGGCTATGTATAGGGCATGGATACCGGCTCATCTGCCAACACCGTCACTGGCAATGTCGCTGGGAGTGTGGTGCAGGCCGGGGTCGTCCACGGCGATGTGAACCTCCGGACTGGTGCACCGGTCCGTACACGGTACCGGCAACAGGTATCGCGGATCGCACCGGAGCGCCTGATCGGCCGCGAGCAGGAGCTGGCGGAGCTTGCCTCGTTCTGCTCCACGCCCGCGACCGAGGGCGGTTACCGCTGGTGGCGGGCTGAGGCGTGGTCCGGCAAGTCGGCCCTGATGTCCTGGTTCGTGCTGAATCCGCCGCCGGGTGTGCGAGTGGTGTCCTTTTTCATCACCGCCCGCCTGTCAGGCCAAAGCGACCGGGTGGCGTTCATCGAGAACACTCTGGAACAACTCGTCGCGTTGACCGGTGAGGACCTGCCGCCGTACCTCACCGAATCAACCCGGGAAGCGCACATGCTCGGCCTGCTGGCCGAAGCGGCGCAGGCGTGCCGGGCCAGAAACGAGCATTTCGTGCTTGTGGTGGACGGCCTCGACGAAGACCGAGGCGTCACCACAGGCCCGGACGCGCACAGCATCGCAGCGCTGTTGCCGTCAAAACCACCTGACGGAATGCGGATCATCGTCGCGGGCAGGCCCGACCCGCCGATCCCGGTCGACGTCGCCGACGACCATCCGCTGCGCCGCCCCGGCATCGTCCGCCTGCTGGAGCCTTCACCCCAAGCCCGTGCCGTCCGCGCGGACATGGAACGTGAACTCAAGAAGTTGTTGCACGGCAGCGTGATCGAGCAGGACCTGCTCGGGTTGCTGACGGCTGGTGGCGGCGGCCTGACCGCGGCAGACCTTGCGGAGCTGACCGGCATGTCGGACTACGAAGTCCATGACCACCTGCGCACGGTCACTGGCCGGACGTTCACCCGGCGCGCCAGTCACTTCCGGCCGGAGGCCGGGCGGGAGGTGTACCTGCTCGGTCACGAAGACCTGCAGGTCACGGCCCATGACGTGCTGGGCCCGGCGAGACTGGCCAAGTACCGGGACCGGTTGCACGCCTGGGCCGACGGCTACCGCGAGCGCGGCTGGAACGAGGACACGCCCGAGTATCTGTTACGTGGCTACTACCGGATGCTGGACGCCGAGGGCGATCTCACCCGGATGACCGAACTGGCCGTGGACACCGGCCGGCAGCGGCGTCTGCTCGATCTGTCCGGAGGGGACGTTGCCGCGTCAGGCGAGATCGCCGGCGTGATGGAACAGATCGCCGATCAGCAGTCACCGGACATGGCGGCCTTGCTTCGCTTGGCCTTACATCGCGACATCCTGGCCCACCGCAACGTGAACATCCCTTGGGAACTACCGGGAGTCTGGGCGGCCCTCGGTTCGTTCAACCGGGCCGAAAGCCTTGCACTGTCTATTCCGGACAGTACATCTGCGGTCATAGCGATGTGCGATGTCATCACCGAGCACGGCAGACAAGGCCGGCACGCTGAGGGTATGGCGCTTGCGGACCGTGCCGAGCACCGTCTGCGCTCGATGGGCTACAGCGGCTCCCTGCTGTACGAGTACTTGAGCATCGCCATGGCAGAGAACGGTGACTTCGACAATGCTCGGCGGGTGTTCCCCGGGATCGAGGGGCGTTTGTGGAACGTCTTTCGCTTGATGAAACTGGGTTTCCATCTCGGCCGGGCCGTCGATGTAGTGACGTTGACGCATTCGGCGCTGACCGCGCTGAGCTCGGAAGTCCGCGATTCCGCAGTACATCACAAGGATTGGCGTCAGGTGCTGAGGTTGTGCTGGGGTCTGATCCGGACTGTTGCCGGGATGGCCGACGAGCGACTCCTTGCCCAACTACACACCGGTATTCAGGTACTGCTCGAGCAGATGCGCTGGCAGGACGACAGCAAGCGGGTTGTGGAGTTGTGGATTGCCGCGGGCCAGGGACGTCTCGATCAGGCGGCAGAAGCGCTGGGGACGGTCAGGCAACCGTACGCCGCGACGTACGCCAGGATCGGCTTGCTGGCTCAACTGATCGTGTCCAGGCCAGATGACGCTCGCGCGCTGCTGGCGGAGATCTGGCGACTGCTCGAAGTGCTGGACGAGCCGGACCATGATTCACTGTGTGCCGAAGTGGCACAGGCGTTGTCCGGTGTCGGCTGGTATGACGAGGCTCAGGCGGCCATCGCCGCGATCTCCGACTCTGGGCACCTGCGAGTAGCCCTGTTTCCGTTGATCGACAAGCTTGTGGCCAAGGGAGACACGAGCCGCGTACAGCATGCGCTGACGTCCTTTTCGGACACCGTGCCGCAGGGTGCCGTGGATCTGGCCCGCTTGGCGATGGTGTACACCGTTGCCGATCCGGAACGCGCGCGTTGCCTTGCCATCGCGGCTGAAGCGGCGATGCGTGCGGACTTGCCTCCCTATCCGGCGAAGTCGAAGCCGGTTCTGTTGGTCGAGGCCGCGATCGAGGCAGGGCGGCTCGACCTGGCTGAGTCGATGGCGGAGTCGGTCGGCACCTGGCCTTACGACGAAATGGCAGACGCAGCGTTGTTGGCGGCATATCTGCGGGCCGACGAGACAGGCCTCGCCATGGACAAGTTGGTGAGGATTCAAGAGCGGGGCGCCCGAGCGGACGCCCTGCTGATGGTAGCCACACACTTCTACATGACCGGCCGCGGCAGCCAGATGGACGGACTGGCGGAATGCGCTGGATTCACCGCAGCAGAGGGTGCCGGATGGATCGCGCGAGCGGCCATCGCCGCGGGGGAGTTGGACCAGGCCGCGTCGATCATCGGTGGGATCCTCGATGCGCCCCAATCCTTCCAGCAGGCCCCTTGGGACGCTCTCATCACGAAGCTGGTGACGACCGGTCGTGCCGACCAGGCCGAGAGGTTCCTACCGACACTGCCTCCTGATATAAGACCGGAAGCCGAGTTGATCCTCGCCACGGCGCTTGTCGAGAACGAGGACATCAGCAGGGCCGCGAGGCTGGTCGATCAGTCAACGCCACCACAATGGCTCTCCGTCCAGCACACGTCGCGACTGGCCACGATCGCGGCTGAAGAGGGCGACTTCGACCGCGCGCAGGATCTGCTGTCGAGCATCCGCAATACCGAGCACGAACCGCAGCCGTTGCTGGCGTTGACGGTCGCGCTCGCGCGGGCAGGGCACCTTGATCGTGCGGTGGTGGCCGGTCACTGGTTCATGACCAGGAGGGCGTGGTGGCAAGAGGCGGCCCAGAAGGTCGTGCGGACCTTGCTTGACTGCGGTGGCCTCGAATTCGTCGAGGACTTCGTGTGGTCACTCGACGACGACGCGTCCGCCCACGGTCACGCAGCATTGATATGCGTTCTGGCCGATCGAGGCGACGTCGCGGACGCTGAGTCTCTCGCCACGAAATTCAGGTTCCTTCACTCGCAGTCCGACGATGACCCCTTCGCTTTCTGGTCGGCCGCGGACCAGACCACACCCGAAGAAGATGCCCAGGGGAACGCGTTGACAGGCTTGGCCAAAGGCGTGGCTCGCACCGGGGACTGGCGCCGTGCCACGACCATCGCCATGTCCATCACGAGGAGCATCAGCCGCGGACGGGCATTGCTGCGGGTCGCGGCGGAGTTGCCTGCCGAGGATGCTCAACGGGTACTTGCCCGCGCGGTGTGGCTGTTCGGGCTGTGGCTGCCGTTGAAGAATGTCGCCCGGGTCCGGCCGGATGCGATTGCCGCGCTTGTCGAGGAGCTGGGAGTCGCGCTCCGGCCTTGAAGGTCATCTCAGTCCGGTGTTCGTTGGAAGGCTGTGCGGTAGGTGTTGGGATTTGTGCCGACGATCCGTTTGAAGCGGTCACGGAATGCGGTCGGTGAGCCGAAGCCGACCTGACCGGCGATCCGGTCGACGGGGTGGTTGGTGGCCTCAAGGAGGTACTGGGCCTGGCGGATGCGGGCGCGCAGCAGCCACTGCAGGGGCGTGGTGCCGGTTTGTTCGCGGAAGCGGCGGTTGAGGGTGCGGGTGCTCATACCTGCCTGGGCCGCGATGTCTTCCAGGGTGAGTTCTTTGGCGGAGTTGTCCTCCAACCAGCGCAGGATGGGCTCGAGAACGCAGCCGCGGGGTGTGGGTGGCTGGTCGTGGACGATGAATTGTGCTTGTCCGCCTTCACGTTCCAGCGGCATCACGGACAGGCGCGCGGCGTCGGCGGCGACTGCTGATCCGTAGTCGCGGCGGATGAGGTGCAGGCAGAGGTCGAGGCCGGCTGCGGCGCCCGCGGACGTGAGGAACTGGCCGTTGTCGACGTAGAGCACGTCCGGGTCGACGTCGATTTCGGGGTGCTTCTTGGCCAGTTCGACGGCGCCCAGCCAATGTGTTGTCGCGCGGTGCCCGTCCAGCAGGCCTGTGGCGGCGAGGGTGAACGCGCCGGAGCAGATCGAGGCGATGCGGGCGCCGTTCGTGGCCGCCTGCCGCAAGGCTTCGAGTGCTTCTTCAGGCGGCGTTCGGTCGACGTCCGCGCAGCCAGGCACGATGATCGTGTCGGCTTCGGCCAAGGCTTCGAGGCCCCATGGCGCCTGCAAGGTGAACGCGCCCGCGTCGACAGTCGGGGTGACGCCGCAGACCTGCACGCGATAGGCGAGGCGGCCGTCGGGAAGACGAGTCCGCGTGAACACCTCGATCGGGGTGGACAGATCGAACGGAATGACCTTGTCCAGGGCCAGAACAGCCACGGTGTGCATGGCAATATCCTAGCCAAACACCTGATTCCAGCCAGGCTGTGATCGCCAGGGCCGTGGATGCCCTGGCGATCACTGGCTCAGACGCGCTCGAAGGAGACGCGGTGCAGCTGGCCGGTGCGGTCGGTGACCACGTACATCTCACCGAAGCGGTCCACGCCGAACGAGCTGACCTGCGCCGGGAACTGCCCGATGCGGGCATTGGTGTACGTGCCGTCGCGGTTCTTGCGCACGGCCCACGCGGTGGCCGAGCAGTAGTCGGTCGCCACATAGGTGCCGAAGGCGAGGCGGGCGTGCTGGAAGCCCCGGTAGACGTGGCCGCCGATCACCGCACAGCCGTCGACCCGGGTCTGGTAGTGGAAAACCGGATCGGTGTAGTCGGCGCCTTCCTGGCAGCGCGCCGCGTTGAACACAGCCGGTCCCTCCATACAGGACCATCCGAAGTTCTGCCCGCCGCGCAACGACCTGGCGTGGTTGACCTCTTCGAACGCGCCCTGGCCCACGTCGGCGATCCACAGCGAGCCGTCGAGTGAGTCGAACGAGAACCGCCACGGGTTACGCAGGCCGTACGCCCAGATCTCCGGCTTCGCCCCGGCCGTCTTGGCGAACGGGTTGTCGCCAGGAACGCAGTAGGGGAGTTCGCCGCACGACTTGCTGACGTCCAGCCGCAGGATCTTGCCGAGCAGCGTGCCGAGGTTCAGGCCGTTGCCGTCCGGGTCGCCGCCACTGCCGCCGTCGCCGAGACTCCAGTAGAGATACCCGTCGGCCCCGAATGCGAGCTGGCCGCCGTTGTGGTTGTTGAACTTGGAGTGCTCCTGCGTGAGCAGGACCTGCTCTTTGGCCGGGTCGCCCAGCGGAACCCGCGAAAGCGTCAGTGCGCCGTCCGGTTGCCTGGTGTAGGCCACATATACCAATGAGGTCGTGGCAAAATCCGGTGCGGGCGCAATACCGAGCAGGCCCCGCTCGTTGGCGACGCTGTTCACACGGTCGCTGATGTCGAGCACCGGGGCGGCCGCGAGCCCGTCTGTCGGGTGGAAAACCCTTACAGTGCCGCGTTTCTCCGCGATCAGCATCCGTCCACTGTGGTCGTTCGCGGCCACCATGGCCACCGGCCGGACCAGGCCTTGCGCGACTTGGGTCATCACCACCTTCAACTCCTCGAGCGGCACCCCGAGTTCGTACCCGGCTGACGCGGGCGTGGCCGTGGCGGGCGGCAGAGCGGCCATCGCGAGCACGAGGCCTGCCCGTCTACGTCCTGACATGTGGAGCTCCTCAGGTATTGGGGAATCCAGTCGGGAGTTGGTACGCACGCGGACGATCATCGGTTCAGACCGGTTTGGCCGAGTTGTCCCGTTTATCGGTACATACTGTGATCAGGCTTCGCCCAGGATGCTCCTGTGGGTTGTCAAGTGGTTGGAGTGGTTTGTGGTGGATGCGTTCGCCTTGGCTCTTGATGCGGAAATGGTCGAAGGCTACGTCGAGATCTGTGGTTGTTCCGGCGCGATTGAAGGCGATGAGGCCGGCGTCTGTTGGTTGGGCGGTCAGTGTGGTGGCGCCTAGGAACTTGTAGGTTGTTCCGTCGCTGGAGTAGTAGGCCTTGTAGGTGTTTTCTGCCTTTGTGAGTCTGAGCCAGAGGGCGCCGGATGTTCCGACGATTCGCTGGGCGTCGGAGCCGGTGATCTGGGAGGTGGTTGTCACTCCGTTTTGTTCGCGGATGAGGGCTACGCGGCGTTTGTCGATTGGGGCTGTTGCGTTGCTCATCTCCCAGGCCAGCTTGACGTAGTTGTCGTCGTCGGCGTAGGCGATGATGCCGCCTTGTTCGTTGTTGCTGGTCACTGGCCGCGAGAATACGAGGCGGGAATCCGCTGTCCAGTCGCCGTTCACGGGTTGCAACGCCACGTTCCGGGCCGTGTTTGCGCTCTCCTGGAGGTCACCGGTCTGCGACGTGATCACGAGTGAGCCGTTGGACAGCCGCCATTTGGAGCTATCCGGGCGGACCCATCGCCATTGTGGGCCCAGTTCAGCTGCGTTGAACTCGTCGCTTCCGCGGATTGGGGTGTCGAAGTCCACGGTGTAGGTCGAAGTCGCATCGCCGTTGGTGACCGTCACTTTTGCCTGGCCGGGGGACTGGTCGACGCGAACGGCGGCTACGGCGTCGTTGGCGGTGGCTGTTACTTTCGCATCGGGTAGTAGAACGTGATAGGCGAGTGTGTCCGGTGAGAAGGACGACAGCTGTCTGCCGTTGATTCGTATGGCCTTCAACGTGGTGTCTCGGACCTTGGTGAAGACGTAGTCCTTGACGATTGGTCCGAAGTAGCTTGTGCCGGTGACGCGGATGACAGCCCGGCTGGAGTCCTGTGAGAGGATTTCGTGTCGCACTCTGGGATCTGCTGGGATGACCTTGGTGATTGCCGGTGATGCGCCTGCGCGTACCGGGATTGTGTACGACTGGGCGGACAGGTCGAAACCGCTGATTGTCCGGCCGTCGACGACTATCCTGATCGACAGGGGGCCGTTGTCCACGGGAATCTGCCGGCCGCTGAATTCCTTCCAGTAGTTCACGCTGGTGTCGCGCCAGTCGGCCGCGTCGGTTTCCTGGGCGGAGAGCTTGGCCGCGACCTCCGAGAAACGGCGGGTGTCGATGAACGGACGCAAGGTGTCCCAGGTCTGGCGCATCCAGGTCACGTACTGGACGCCCATCTGGTAGCGGTACACCAGTTCATCCCAGAAGATTCGGCCGCTTCGCATTCGGTGGTTCCAGGGCACGTGGTGGAACCACATCATCAGGTTTTCCGGGACGGTGTCGATGTTGCCGTACTTCGTCGCCAGAGCAGGGAAGTACTGGGCGACGAAGTTGCTTCCCGTTGCTGAGCGGTCATAGCCCAGGCCGGCGCTGTCGGCCTTGTTGTAGTAGACCGGGCTCCAGTCGTCCTTGATGAACCACTGGGCCGGATTGGGGCCGTAGTGGTCGCTGGATCTGAACTGGTGGGCGACACCTAGTGGGGTCTGGTAGTTCACGAGCGCTTCCCGGGAGCCCATCATCATCTTCACGATGGTGTGTACTGGTTGCCGGTTGTTGCTCCAGGTCATCCGGACCCAGTCGTCGGCGATGTCCTCGGCGTCCAGTGTCCAGTTCCATGCCTGCCGGCCGAATGCGAACAGGTTTGCCTGAGAGAAGTGGTGCCCGGTCAGGTTGTCCGCGTTGCCGAGGTTGGCCACGCCCACGATCGCGGTGTCGGACTGGCCATGAGTTGTCCCATCCACCACGTTGCCCACCAGACCGGCGCCGTGGGTGTCGGTCTTCAGGACCTCCTCCCACATCGGGGCCAGGTAGGAGAGCATTGTGCTCTGGCCGGTGTACTCCTGGGTGACCTGTAGTTCGATTGCCTGGTTGGTGTTCTCCATGCGGCCGAACATCGGGTGGATCGGTTCCCTGGCCTGGAAGTCGAGTGGGCCGTTCTTGGTCTGCAGGAAGACGTTGCCGGCGAATCTGCCGCGCGTTCCGTCCGGCTGGAGTTCGTCGTCGATGTGGCCGAATTCGAGATATGGCCGCTTCAGCCGGTCGTTGTCCACATTGGCGTTGTAGACGAAGGTGCGCCAGAAGATCGTCATGCCCAGCGGTGCGACTGCCGCCGCGACTCCGTTGGCGCCGTCCCCGTGGTCGTAGCCGAAGTCCTGGGGTCCGGGCTGTCCCTCGGAGTTGGCCTTCACGGTGAATCCGATGAAATCGGGGATCGCGGCCTGCAACTGCCGCGCTCTGCGGTTCCACCACGACTGGAATGCCGCGCCGTACGGGTTCAGTTGCTGGTTGGTCAACGTGTCCGGCGCGAACCTGGCATCCGTTGGAGAGGCGTAGTTGATGGACACAGCGAGCTTGATTCCGTAGGGGCGCAACGCGTCGGCGAGTGCCGCTTCCTGCTCGATGTACGCCGGCGTGAGGTAGGCGGCGTTGGCGTTGACATTGTTGATTGTGATGCCGTTGATCCCTACGGACGCCATTGCGCGCGCTGCCACGATGTAGCGGTCGAGGATGACCGGCAGGTTCTTCCCGGCGCTGGCGCCTGTCGCGGCGAAGTTGAAGATCGCGCCGTTCTCACCATTCAGTCCACCAGTCCCGGCGGGGTTGTTGCCGGCGTAGAGGCGTTCGGTTTCCCAGTAGTTCAGGTGGCGGCGCTTGATCTTGGGCGTCTCCGCGATGGCCAGACCGGTGATGGGCTTGTGCGTCTGGAGGAGTCGCAGGAAGGCGAATGTGCCGTACAAGGCGCCGATGTCGGTGTTACCGGCGATGACGGTTCCCTGGGAGACCGAACGGATGAGGTAGCCGTCCTTGCCGATCGAGGCCAGATCGCGGGCGGAGATGTACCGGCTCACAATTGGCGAACTGTCCCGGGTTCCTACGATCACGGCGCCATCGCGCGGGCTGGTCTCCACCGGTACGGCTTTGTCCAGCAGTCCGCCAAGTCCTCTGGTCAGTTCGTTTCTGGCCGCTGCCAAGGTGGATTCCATCAGGTTCTCGGCCGAACCCGGTGCCATGCTCAGGTTCGGCGTGTGGCGGTGCACCTTCTCGCGATCGGAGTTCTCCACGACGATTGTGCTGATCGATCGCCGGTATTCGGCGAGGAGACCCGGGTCGCCGACCGGTACATAGCGCAGCCACATACTTGAGCCGTCGTAGCTGCTATCTGACTGCGCGGCGACCGCGGGCTGGACGGTTGTCAGCAACCCGGCGAGCACTATGCATGCCACGAACAGCGCGCCTGACCGCACACGCATCGCAGGTTCCTCCACTCGTTGGGATCTCTAACGCAGCAGCGAGGCGGGGACGGCATCGGCCAGCACCTTGTACCCGAACGGGTTCAGGTGCAGGTGGTCCCCTCCGTCGACGCTGGGCAGCAGTCGCTTGGGGTCGGCGGGATCACGGGTCACGGCGTCGAAATCGATGACGGTGTCGAACTTCCGGCTGGTTCGGATCCACCGGTTGACTGTCTGGCGGGCCGCTTCGCGGTGTCCGGCTGCGTCGTCGTAAGCGCTGTTCCCGCCGAATGGCAGCAAGGTCGCGCCGTAGACCCGGATGTCGTGGGCATGGGCACGGATGATGATCTGCTCGTAGGCGGCGATCAGGTCTTCCGCGACTTCGCGTTGCGGCCCTTCTGCGGCTTGGGCCGTGCCGATGTCATTGACGCCTTCGAACACGATGAGCCACTTGACCCCGCTCTGCGCCAGGACATCGCGATCGAGCCGGGCCAGGGCGCTTGGGCCAAGGCCGTCGTTGAGTACCCGGTTGCCGCCCGCGGCCTGGTTCAGCACCGCGATCCCTGCTGTGCGTGGGTGGGACTGCAACCGGTCCAGCAGTTGGTCCGGCCAGCGGTCGTTCATGTTGGTCGTGGAGCCGCGACCATCGGTCAACGAGTCGCCCAGCATGACCACACCGCCAGTGGACTGTCTGGTCATCACTTCGACTCCGCTGAGGAAGTACCAGTGATTGGTGATGGTCGCGCCGGGCAGGTCTTCGGCGTCGATGTGGTTGCCGGACAACAGATACGAGGTGGTCCGGGAGCCGGGATGTGAAGTGATGTTGTTGGACGCCTGGCCCTTGGCAAGGTAGATCGTCACCGTCAGGTTCGTTCGCGCGGGCAGCGCGAGGGCGATCGGATCCGACACCACCTGCGCCCCGACCGGAACGTCCACAGAGGACATTCCCTGGAACGTCACCGGCCGCTCGGTGCCGGGCTGGATCGCACTGACGCCGGCCTTCCCGTCGGCCGGCAGTGCCACTGACACGCCGGTGATCGGCAACGTCGCGCCCCCGAATGCGTTGGAGAAACGCAACCTCGCCACCTGCCCGCCGACCGACACCCGGAGGGTCTGCCGCAACGTGCTGTCGGCCAGGACCAGGTTGTCCGCGGTGAACGGCGGAGGCGGCATGTTGCCGGGCTCGGTCAGCTGCGGCATGGCCGTCCACGTGTTGACCCACCGGCCCGCGCCCGATTCGGTGTCCATGCTGCCTGATGGCTCCGTTTCGCCGATGACGGACGCCATGAGCAGAACGCCGATCGTAAGTGCTCCCACGACAACCGACGACGTTCTGCCCATGGGTGCGCCTCCCGATCCATGACAACAGGGACCGAAACTTTCGACAGCGTGATGCGGCCAGCGTTCTTCGAACGTAGAACCGGTCGGCCATCGAGGTCAAGCGGTCACGGGTGGTCATGGTGCTTCGAAACTTTCGAACCAGGCTGGTCTGGTGGCGCGCACAAGTTGTGGAGCCGGGACTGCAATGATTCTGCAATCCGGATCGGCAGAGTCGGCTCATGTGGCAGGTCGACAAGCGGGCTGAGCAGGCGGATTCGGGCACATCACGGACGGTCGGCGGATTGCCGTCGTCGGTGCTTTCCGCTGCGGGCAACCAGGCTGTGGTCCGCATGGCCGCTGCCCAGCCGCGGATTGTCGCGCAGATGTCCGAGCTGGGAACCGTTTTTCACACTGTGACAGGGTTTCTGAGCGGGCAGGAGCTGGAGGGCTCCGTGGGTGTCGACGGCGTCAACGATCCCCGGGACGTGGCGATCGTGACGCGGATGCTGTTGATGGCGGGATACGTGGGCCTGGACATCGACGCGGAGATCACCCAGTTTCAGCGCGAGGTCCTGAAGTGGTCGAAGCCCGACGGGCGGATCGATCCCGGTGGCCGGACATTCAAGGCGCTCAAGGAGCATCAGCCCAAGAGCAGTGGCAAGGCGAACCCGTGGGGCGATCCGCAGCCCGATACCGCGGCGGCTCCTGCCGGGATCGAGGAACAACTCCGGAGACTTGAGGAGCTGTCGGCCAAACCCACGACGAACAGCTCCAACGACGAGGAGACCAACAGCGTTCGCAAGCAGCTTGTCAGCGGGATCGCGGCGGCACGCGCGATGGTCGAGACAGTCACGGACCCGGCCAAGAAGGCTGAGTACTTCCGGCGCCTCAACGCGGTCGCGCCGTTCTACTCACAGGGCTACAACGAGAAGATCATCGGTAACGCCCCGAAACTGACGTGCAACCTCACCGTGGCGTCCATGTGTCTTGAGCAGCTGGGCAAGAGCGCGGCCGACTACACGGACCCGTACGGCACACTCGCGGCCATCAAGACCTGGGCGACCGGTGACATCGAGTCGAGCTACCACAAGCAGATGGACTTCAGCAGGCTCGCGGACTTCATGCAACTCGTCGCGGTGGCCGAGAAACTCGGCAAGGTCGCCAACCCCACCGATGAGCAGATCAACGCCGCCCGCATCGAGGCGATCAGCTGGGTCGACGACGGCTACCCGGTACTGCAGGCCCTGTTCCGCGGTTTCGGCGTGAGCGCCGAGACCAAGTCCCACGACCGGGGAACCGAACTGTCTGCCATCGGCGCGGCGAACACCCTGGGAGCAGGAGGCATCTGGGACAGGATCGACCGTCGCGAGGCCGCAGCTCGTGGCGGCCAACCCGACGACGCCTCGGTAGTCGAGGCCGGACGCGCGTATGACGCCAAGGACGCGGTGGTACGCGGCCGGACTGTCCGGGCCGAGGACATCGAGCTGGAGGGCTACAAGAAGTGGGCCATGGACACGTTCGTGCCGATCCTGAACGCCGGCCGCCCGGTGGCAGTGGGGCAGTGGAACCACTGGATGCGGCTGGAAGCGATCGACGACGACGTCGTCACCATCGACGACCCCAGCTCGGGCACCCGGTCCAACCGCAAGTTCGCCTGGGAGGAAGCCCGCGCGGTCGGCTTGTTCTGGATCTCGCTGGTCGTGAAGCTGTAAGGACAGGCCGTGCTCCTTTTTCCAGGTGTGGCCGCCGGCCGTGGCTTGGGCGGCCACACCTTTTCCTCCCCCGGCCCGGCCTGCCGATTCGATGTGCGACACCCGCACCCCCAAGTTCCGGTGTCGCCGCCCGATCGCATCGAGGTGGCAGGCCGACCCTTCAAGTTGTAGACCTGATGGGTTGTTCAATCTCGGGAGCGCGCGCAGAACAATCAATGCTGAACAACGGTCAGCAGGACGCGGGTTTGCCGTTGTCACTGTGGAGCGCGACAGTGTGGCAGATGTGTTGTGTCGCCTGGTCGGTGTCGGTGTACCAGGTGGCGATCGTGCGGTCTTTGCTGGCTGTCGCCAGCGTTACCCCGTCCCGGCCCCATGTCGCGGCGTTGACCGGGAGCGAGTGGCCCTTGAGCGTCGCCCAGGCGGACCAGGTCGCTGTGTCCCACAGGATGATGTCCGGGTCCGTCTCGCCGATGGTGGCGAGCAGTCTTCCGTCCGGGCGGAACGTGGCCGCGCGCAGACGCCCCTGACGACCGGTCAGGTCAGCGAGGTGATCGAGGGTCCGGGCGTCCCAGATCTTGACTGTGCCGTCGATACCGGTTGTGGCGAGCCTGGTCCTGTCGGCGCTGTATGCGACAGCAACGGCGTTGTGGCGCAGGCTGCCGACGACCCCGTTCGTGACGACGTCCCAGACGGTGACCGCCTCGTTTCCGGTGATCGCCAGCTGGCGTCCGTCAGGGCTGAACATGAGTCCGCGGCTGAACGAGCTGCCCAGTTCTGTCACGGGATGCCTGCGGCCGATGTCCCAGACGACAGTGGACCCGCCGCCGATGGCGAGCAGACGGCCATCAGGACTGAAGGCCATCGGCTGCAGAAACCCGGCCTTGACGTTCAGTTCAGCGATATGGGTTCCCGACGCCACGTCGTAGACCACGACCTGCCCGTTGGGCGTCATTCGGGCCAGGCGGGCACCGTCCGGGCTGAAGACCTGATGGGAATCCGCGTTGGGGTCCGCATTGGCGATCTCGACGATCGGTTGCGCGGGCTTGGCGACGTCCCAGCTCACGAGAGTGTGGAACTGGCCGGTGGCCAGAATGGAGCGGCCGTTGGGGCCGAACGTGAGATCAGTGCTGACCTCCCCGCCGATATAGGGCAGTTCTGCCGGTTTCCACAGCAACGCGGCCGTTTCACCAGCCGCTGCGATGGTTCCGTCGGCCGCGGTCGTGACGGTGTGCAGCCCGTTGGATTCACCAGTGGCTATTTCTGTCAGGGTGATTCCCCGCGCGACATCGGTGAGCCGGACGGCGCCGTTGGTGTCGACGCTGACCACGGCCTGGCCGTCAGAGGTGTAGGCGACGTCGTTGATACGCCGGCCGATTTCAGGGGTGGGCCTGCGGGTTGCGGTGACCAGGTCCCATATCGCCAAGTGGCCCTCGGCGTTGACTGTGGCGATCGTCTTGCCGTCCGGACTGTAATCCACTGCCTCGGCGCCGTGCAGGCCCAGAGGCAGCGCGGCACCGGTGGTCACATCCCACAGGAACAAGTTGTCGTTCTCACCGGAACAGGCCAGGACGCGCCCGTCAGGGCTGAAGGTGAGGCCGGCCCTGGGGCCGCCGTGCTGCCAGGACATGACCTGCCGGTGGTCGGTGGTGTTCCAGAGTCCGACGAGGTGATCTTCGCGGCCCAGGGAAGCGATCCGGGATCCGTCCGGTGAGTAGGTCAGCGCACCGACCATGCCCACGTGCGCGGCGATCTTGCCCCGAAGAGTCCCGCTCGGCAGGTCCCACAGCCGGATGGTTCCGTCGGACGTACCGGTCGCGAACTGTTTGCCGTCCGGACTGAACTCCACTGTCGTGACGATTTCCTGAGCCGCCGAGCCGGAACCGGCCAGTTCCAGCGGGCGCGCGCCGTTCTGGATGTCCCAGATCACGACATTCAATGTCGAGCGGCTACCGCAACAGTTGGTGACCGCGGCAAGTAGCCGCCCGTCGCGGCTCAGCGCGATTCGTCCGTTGGTGAACGACGGCAACGGGATCCGTAACCGGTGGGTGGGACGGGAAGCGACGCTGAGCAGACTGCTGCGGGCTTCCGTCGTCGGGGCCTTGGCGTAGGCGTCGAGGCTCAGCCGCATGGCCTGGCCGATGTCCTGGATCGCGATCTGCTGGGCGTTGACGGCCAACTGCCGTGACAGTGCGATGTTCTGCTGGCGGTCGGCGTTCTCCCGCTGCTGGATCGCGATGACCGTGATCCCCGGCACAGACCACGAGCAGCGCGGCAAGTCCGATGGCCAGCCATCTCAGCTGACGCACCCGGCGCTGCGTGACCTGCCGCTCCTGCTTTGCCGCGGCCAGACTGGTGTCGAGAAACTCCTGCTCACGCGCGAGCATCGCCGGGGCGTTGCGTTCGGCCCATTCCTGGGCGATGGCAAGCCGCGCGCCGCGATACAGCGCGCCCGGGTCCTGGTGGAGGGCATCCCAGGCGGCGGTGGCCTCCGTGAGATGGCGATGTGTGCGCAGGTCCTCACGGTTCTCGGTGAGCCACTCCCGAAACCGGGGCCAGTATCTGATCAGGGCGTCGTGTGCGATCTCGACGGTGTCCGCGTCGACGGTCAGTAGCCGTTTGCGTGCCAGGGCGTCCACGACTGCGGAGGTCGCGGAATCGTCGCCCAGTTCGGCCCGTCCTGCCCGCCTCCGGGTGTCCTCGGTGCCGTCGCCGACCGCGGTCAAGCGTGACAGGACATGCCGGGCGATCTGCCGTTGCGACTCGTCGAACTGCTGGTACACCGATTCCGCGGACTGGGCGATCGCCCCGTGCAGTTCCCCGGCGGCTTGGTAGGCGCCCAGCGAAAGGGTGCTTCCACGCCGGCGGCGCCACGTCTCCCACAATGCGTGCGACACGAACGGCAACGCGCCGGGCTGCCCAGCGGCGTGGTCGACGATGGTGGCGACCAGCGCGCGGTCGACCATCAACCTTGCCGCAGCCGCGGGTTGGACGATCGCGCGAACCAGTTCGTCCGCTGTCATCGGACCGACCAGCAGCTGTCCGGCATCACGCAGGACCGAGACCATCACAGGGTGTTCGGCGCAGCGATGGTAGAAGTCCGCGCGTACGCCGAGGACCACCCGCGTCCGCTCGTCCGGGTGGTGTGCCAGTGTGAGCAGGGCATCGATGAACGAGGTGCGCTCGGACTGTTGCGAGCACAGCGTGAAGATCTCCTCGAACTGGTCCACCACCAGCACGAGGTCGTAGTCCGCGGGCTGGGCGGCGAGCGCCTGGCGGACGGCCACCCACAGCCACATGGCGCCCTGCGTCAGGTCCGCCTCGATCCCGAGCTTCGCGGCCAGCCGGATCGCGCATTCCTCGAGGGGACGGCTGCCCGGGGTGAACAGCACGACCTCGGTAGTGCCCGATTCGGCCAGTTCATGTGCCAGGCCCGCGCGCAGCAGGGACGACTTCCCGCTGCCCGACGGGCCGAACACGGCCACCACCCGCTGGTTGTCCACTCTGGACAACAATTCGCTGACCAGCTGCTCCCGGCCGAAGAACCGATCGGCGTCCGTGGTCTGGAAAGCGGCCAGGCCGGCATACGGGCTCGTTGCGCTGTCGTCGGGGTTCTCCGGAGTGTCTGCCAGGCCGGACGACACCTGGTGCCACCGAGCGGCCCATTCGTCCCGGTTCCCGCCGCACGCGGCGACATAGGCCAGCGTCACCGCAAGGCTGGGCAATTTCCGTCCCGCAGCGGCCTCGGACAAGGCACCGGCCGAATAGTGCGCACGCCGGGCCAGGACCCGGTATGCGACACCGCCGGACTGCTGACGCAATTGGCGTAAATCGGCGGCGAACTGGACAAGGACGTCATCGCTCTGCTCAAGCGGCCGCTCCGGACGCGGCATCGTGGCTCCCCTCGCCAAGCCAACGAAACCAGCCGATTGTGCCAGCATCACAGTGGCCAGCGTCGATTTTCGCGGCCATCGGGTGAAGCCCTCGTGGGCGGTGTCGAGGGGGCCGGTGAACCGGCCGCGGCGACTGACCGCGACGTGTTCGGCGGCGGCGAGCCGGGAGAGGGCCAGAGGTCCTTCGGTGAGGGGGTGGCCGGGGCGGACGGCCGCCACTATCCGGAGGGTGACCAGCTGCTCGACGTGGGTTTCGGGGTCGACGTGGTCGATGGATCCGATCTCCAGGTCGACGCGGCCGTCGCGGAGGGCCGGTCCGGCCTCCAGTTCCTCGGCCCGCAACCGCAAGGACACCCCGGGCGCCTCTTGCCGGGCCAGTCGCAGCAGCCCGGGAGCCAGCGCCGCGCCGATGATGTTGGCTGGCCTGGAGGGTGAACGTCCGGCGTAAGGCGGCCGGATCGACGCCGCTGCCGGGCGTGAGCAGTGCTTCGAGGCGACGTACCACTGTGGCGGCTTCGACACGCAGGGCCTGGGCACGGCGTGTGGGGACCATGGTCTGTCCGGCGCGCACCAGGAGTGGGTCCTGCAGGAGGCGGCGGAGACGAGCGTGGTGCGGCTCATCGCGGCGGGGGAGGTGTGCAGGCGGGCGGCGGCGCGGGTGACGCTCTGCTCGGCGAGAGGCTGCGGGCGGTGGTCGTGCGCGACGCCGCCTGGCTGCCAGGTGGTCACCGGCCCGCACGGCGATGCCGACGTCGTTGACCGGGCGTTCGAGGGCGCGGACGCCGTCTTCTGGCTCGTACCCCAGGATGCCTCCCGGACTCCGGAAGATGCCTACTGCGGCTTCACAGGTCCTGCCCGTCAAGGCACTCGTTGTCCACGTCGTGGGCGTTTCCGCGCTCGGCCGCGGAACTCCGGTAGGCGACCGCGCCGGGCTCGTCACCGCTTCTCTTGCCATGGACGATCTCATCGCCTCCACCGGCGTCGCCTACCGGGCCCTCGCGTGCCTGTCCTCGGGCCGCAGGATCTGTCTCCCAACGACTTGGCGCGCATCATGACCGAACAGTTCGGCCGCCCGATCCGCTACGAACGCGAATCCCTCGAAGACCTGCGCACCGCCCTCGTCGGCTACGGCCTGAATGAGGATTTCGTCCGGGGCATGGTGGATATGAAGCGGGCCAAGGACAACGGTCTCGACAGCGATGTCATCCGTACACCGGACACCACCTCCCGCACCACCTTCGAGCAGTGGTGCGCCCAGACCCTCAAGCCGGCCGTCGGCCGGCTGACGGACTGAGACTGGTGCTGTGCACGGTCACGATGCCGTGGTCCGCGTCGACGATCACGCGGTCTCCGGTGTGGATGATCTCCACCGGATCTTCGGCCAGCTCGGAGATGGTCGGGACTCGGGTGACCACCGCGCCCAGTGCGGACTTCGTCGACAACGTGGTGAACACCATCGCCAGCGGTGCGGTGCCGAGCAGCCGGGTGGCCTGGAAGAATCCCGACCATCCCGACGAGCCCTTGGCGCCCGGGAACACCAGGACCTTCCCGGTGAAACAGACCCCGAACAGCTCGTGCCGGCGCTCGATGATCGTGCCGGTGGCCGGATCGATGCCACCCCAGCCCGAGATGGTCTGGTGTGACACCAGGGCCTCACCCTCAGCACGTCCCGGGACGACGCCGCGTCCTCTTATGTCCCTGATTTCGACGGTCATCGCAGCTCCCCGCGCCAGGTTCCGGTGACGGCCGCGTCCACGCAGTCCTCCAGAGTCCCGAACCAGGCCTCGATTCCGAGGATCGCCGGCAGGTAATGCGCCTGTTTCGCGGAATCGGTGGCGAACACGCGGGTGCCCTCCGGCGCGGATTTCGACATCGCCGGGCACGAGTCGGTCAGCACTCGTCCGCCCGCCTTGCGGATGATCTCGGTGTAGCCGTTGCGGTCGGCCACTGTGCGCAACGCGCGTGGAGTCATGATCCACAACTCCGTGCCGTTGTTGAGTTTCCTGCCGTCCAGCGCGCGGGCTGTCCGGGCGATCTGGTCCAGCGAGGCGTGCGGACAGCCGAGCAGGATGAAGTCGACGTCGGCGGATTCCCCTTGGCTGTTCAGCTTTTCGTAGATCGCCCGGCGCTCGCGTGCGCCGTAGCCGACCTTCTCCGGTATCGGCCCGTCGAACGCGGCCTCGATCGTCGGCGCCTCGGGCGTGATGCCGGGAATGTGGTAGATCTCCACACCGCCGGAGGACGCGGTCGCCGCGCCGAAGTGCTTGAGGTCAGTCAGGTCCGGCTGAGCCAGCTTCCCGGTGACCACCGGGCGGTTCTCCTGCACGAGGTCGCCGACGAAGTAGCCGAACATGCCCCAGTCGAGAAACCCCTCGACCGGCACCGTCGCCTCGATGAGGTGGGTGCCGTACCGGTTCTCGGTCCGGTGATTGCCCCAGCACGGGATCTTGCCGGTCAGGCTGGCCGCCCCGGTGGACGCGGTGCCCTCGCAGTTGGTCCTGGCACCGAGCACCGAGTTGGCGTAGACCACTGCCGAGGACTCCATCCAGGCGCAGTGCTCGCCCCGCACCGGGAGGTTGCCCACCTGGTAGGGCGTGCACGTGGCAAGGATGTTGACGCCGTGGCTGCCGTAGAACGACTCGGCATCCGCCTGGAGTTCGACCATGCTCGCCGGGTACGGCGCGATCCCGAGCGCGTCCTCGCCGAATCCCTGCTGCAGCTGGCAGGTCGGCACCCGCATGTGCGGGATCTCGAACTCGTCGTCGCTGTCCAGGTTGATCACCGAGAAGGCCTTGTGCCAGCCGCCTTCACCGACCAGCTTGGCCTTCACCGGTGACGGCTGCGTCATGGTCCCGGCCACGTTGCGGGTGTCGCAGAGGTGCTCGGCGCCGAGCGCCTCGCCGTACCGGATCAGCAGGTCCATCGCGGCAGCGACCGCAGGCCCTTCGGCTCCGTCGCGTATCGCCTTCTCGTCGTCGGATAGTCTCATGTGGACATTCCTAACTGTCGACGTTCTCGTGGACACGCGTACGCAACTCGGACCAGTCGATCTCCTGGACGCTGCCGGCACCGGCCAGGTCGAGTGCGTGTGCCGCGCCGAAACCCATCGCGGCGCACGGTCCCATCACACGCACACTGGACAGTGCCGCGGCATCGCCATCCACACACCGGCCGGCCGCGACGAGGTTGTGCGCCTCCATCGGAATCAGGCTGCGCAACGGGACGTAGTGCACGTGGTCGGCGTCGTACATCTCCCACACGTACCCCTCTGGCCGGTCGTGCAGCTCGATGGGCCAGGCAGTGCGGGCGACCGCGTCGTCGAACCGGACTCCGGATCGGACCTCGTCGGTGCTCAGCTGGTGGACGGCCGTGATCCAACGGGTCTGCCGCCGTCCCGGGAAACCGTAGCTGCGGACCTTCGCGTCGCCGAAGGCCTTCGGGAACTCCTTGCGCAGGAACGCCACGACGAGGTCGGCCTGGACACGTCCGTCGAGCTGCGCCTGAGCCGCCCGCACCGGCTCGAGTGGCGCCTCGACGTGCGTCATGTTCAATACGGCGGTGTTACGTCCTGGGAAGAAGAACGCCAGGCCGTCGCGCCGCACCAGACCGTACTCCGAAGCCTTCTCCGCGACCCTGGCCGCCAGTTCGACCGGATCGGGTTTGAACTCCTCACGCAGGTTCTCCAGCCGGATCTGCTGGGAACCCCAGATGGTGCGCTCGGGCACCCGGCACGCCAGGCCGGCTTCCCAGGTCAGCGCGGCGTCGCCGCTGGCGTCGACGAAGCCGGTCGCGCGTACCCGGACCTGTCCGTGCCGGGTGGCGAACGTGGTGCTGCGCAGGTGTCCGTCATCCGCCTCGACGCTCAACAGCGAAGCGCCCAGCACGACCTGGATTCCCAGTGAGCGCACCAGGTTCTCGATCCACCGGCCGAGCACGACCTCGTCGTAGCTGACGGTGATGGTGTGGCTGTGGTTGAGGTGAATGTCCCCGGTCTTGGCCAGGTCGGCGAACATCGGGTCGAAGATCCCGTGGGTGAGCTGCCGGAACTCCGGCCCGTTGCCGTAAACCCCGCAGAACAACCCGATGAGCGAGTTGACGCACTGTCCACCCAGGACCGGCAGGGCGTCGGCGAGTACCACCGACCGGCCCAGCCTGCGGGCCTCCACCGCGGCCGACAGCCCCGAGATGCCTGCTCCCACCACACAGATATCGGCCGTGAGGTGTTCGGTGGGGTCGCCGGGCGGTTTGCGGACAGTATTGACTTTCAGCTCGGTGAGCTCGTGCGGCATCAGTTACCCCCGGGCAATCTGGTTGGCGTAGGCCGAAAGCCAGCTGGTATGTCCGTTATGGACTACCGGGTCGGCGGGACGGCGGCGGGCGAGTTCGGCGTCGTCGACCAGAAGATCCACCCGGCGGGCGGTCAGGTCGATCGAGATCCGGTCGCCGTCGGCGACCAAACCGAGCGGGCCGGGCAGCGCTGCTTCGGGCCGCACCTCACCGACGACGATTCCCTTGTTCACCAACCCGGACAGCTGTCCGTCGGTCACCACAGCCACATCCTCGGTCAGACCGGCGCCACCCAGTGCGAAAACGGTCTGGGAAGCCATGCCCATGCCAGGTGTGCCCACCGGGCCGAGTCCACGCAGGACCAGCACATCACCCGGCCGTACCACCGCGTTTTCGATGGCGGCGATCGCCGAGGGAGCATCGGTGAAAACGCGGGCCCGGCCCGTGAATACCGGCCTGCGATGCTCGGTGACCGAAAGCTTCACGATCGCCGAGTCGGGCGCGAGCGAGCCGCGAATGACCACAACGGTCGGATGCCCGCCGCGCGGATCGCGTAGCGGCCGGATGATCTTCTCGTCGTGGACCACGGCTCCGGCCACCCGCTCGGCCATCGTCTCCCCGGTGACTGTGATCGCTTCGCCGTGCACGACGTCGCCGAGTTGCTTGAGTACCGCGAGTGCGCCACCGGCGTCCTCGAACTGCTCGATGCTGTCCTCACCGTTGGGGCGCACCGCCGACAGCGGCCTGATGAAGTCCATACAGGACTCGAACACCCGGTACACGTCGGCTTCGATACCCGCTTCACGGGCAATCGCCTGCAGGTGTTTGACCGTGTTGATCGAGCCGCTCACGGCAAGTACGGACATCACCGCGTTCTCGAACGCGGCAGGGGTCAGGATCGTGCGTGGCCGGCGGTCCGCCAGCACAGCGGCCACGATCGCCGCGCCGCTCGCCCTGACCGCCCGCCACATGGGCTCGCTGTTGGCTCGTACCGGAGTCGTGCCCGGCAACGTCATCCCGAGCGCTTCGGCGACGATGTGCATGGAGTTCGCCGTACCCATCCCGGTGCACACCCCAGGACTGGTGATCGCGCGGGAACTCATGTCGCACAGGGCATCGACGGTGATACCGCCGGACGCGACCTGCCCCGCCCGAAGGAAGACCTCCTCGATGTCGACCCGTTCCCCGGTGTCGAGCCGTCCGCAGCTCTGGTAGCCACACGCCAGGATCAACGTCGGCACGTCGATGCGGGCGGCGGCCATCAGCTGGCCGGGAGTCGTCTTGTCACACGACGCGAGACAGACCATGCCGTCGAGCTGGGCGCCCTCGACCACGGCCTCGATGTCGGCCGCGACGAGGTCACGGCTGGACAGGACGTAACCGCCGCTCCCGCCGGCGCTCATGATGAAGTCCGTCGGTGCGACAGTGCGGATCTCGAAACCCACACCACCCGCGGCCTCAATGGATTCCTTGACCGCGGCGGCGATCGGGTCGAGGTGACTGAAGCACGGCGCGAGGCCGGACGACGAGTTCACGATCGCGATCTTGGGCTTGGCGAGGTCGTCGTCGGTGAGCCCGAGCGCGTGCCACTGCGTACGCCTGGTGGCCCAGCGCGGGCTGCCGACCGGGAAATTGCTGCGCAGCGGGCTCATCGGCTCACGTCCTGGCTGTAGACCGACTCGTGCCAGGGGATGAAGAACCGCTTGAGACCGTTGACGATGAAATACAGCACCAGCCCGAGCACCGACAGCAGGATGATCACCGCGAACAGCGCGGGCGCGTCCAGGTCGTTGAGCGTGCGCACCACGAGGTATCCCAGTCCCTCGCTGCCGCCGAGGTACTCGCCGACGATCGTGCCGATGATCGCGAAGACGATGCCGACCTCCATGCCGGCGAAGACGTACGGCATCGTGCTCTTGAGCTCGACGTGCTTGAACGTCTGCCAGCGGCTCGCGTTGAGGCTCTTCATCACGTCCCGCTGACCGGCCTCCACCGAACGCACGCCCAGCTGCACGTTGAGCATGATCGGGAAGAACGCGAGCATCGCGGACATGATCACCTTGGAGGTCATCCCGAAGCCGAACCAGATCACGAACAGCGGGATCAGCGCCACCTTGGGCACGACCTGGGAGGCGACGATGAGCGGCCGCAGGGTGCGCTCCAGCCACGGCACCTTGCCCAGCACGACCCCCACCGCGACGCCGCACACGACCGCGATCAGGAACCCGCTGATCGTCTCCATGGCGGTGACCTGGGCGTGCTCCCACGTCTCCGGATCCCCTACCACCTCGACGAGGCTCTTCAGCACGGTGAGCGGCGGCGGCAGCACGAGTTCGGAGATGTCGAACACGCGGACGAACACGTCCCAGGCGACGAAGAACACCAGCAGGATCAGCGGTGTGGTGAGCCAGGGAAGAAGTTTCCTGGACATGGTCTACTCCTCCTCGTCGAGCGCATGCCGCAGGTCGCGGACGATGGCGCCGAATCCAGGCTCGGTCTGCACGTCGATGTCGCGTGGCCGCTCGAAGTCCACTGCCGAGATCCGGTGGATCCGGCCCGGTCGCGGTGTCAGGTGCACCACCCGGTCACCCAGGAAGACCGCCTCGGTGATGTCGTGGGTGACGAAGACGACGGTCGCGTTGGTGGCCAGCGCGATGCGCTGCAGTTCGAGGTTCATCCGTTCCCTGGTCAGCGCGTCCAGCGCCCCGAACGGCTCATCCATCAGCAACAGCTTCGGCCTGGTGCTCAACGCGCGGGCGATCGCGACCCGCTGGCGCATGCCGCCCGACAGCTCCCGCGGGTAGGACTTCTCGAATCCCGACAGGCCGACGAGGTCGGCGAGCTCGTGCACCCGGTCCATCCGCTCCTGTTTGCCGTCGCCGCGCAACTTCATCGGCAGGGCGATGTTGTCGGCGACGGAGTACCACGGGAACAGGTTCGCCTCCTGGAAAACCACGCCCAGCTGGGACATCACGGACGAGTCCACTGTGGAGGCGTTCCAGAGCGACCGGCCCTCGACGAGGATCTGGCCTTGCGACGGGTTGACCAGACCGGCCAGCATCCGCAGCAGCGTGGTCTTGCCGCAGCCCGACCGGCCGATCACCGATACGAACTCGCCGTCGCTGATGGTCAGGTCGATGCCGGACAGGGCCTGGGTATGGGCCCGCTTGGTGTGGAACTGCTTGCCGACGCCGCGAAGTTCGAGCTTGGCGGCCGGGACGGCAGCGGAATTCGAGGTCTGTGCGAGCGTGCCGATATCGCGAGCCGTCATGAGGGCCTTCCCGGCAGCAGGCTGTTGTCGATCCAGCTCGCGGCGTCGCCCCCGGTCTTGGCCAGACCCGCGGTGGTGAGCTCGGTGTATCCGGCCGTCCACGCCGTCTTGTCGGTGACGAGCAACGGCTTGCTCGCGTCGGCACCGGTCCAGAGGTCACGCATCGTCGTCAGGCTCGCCTTGGCGACCTTGTCGTCATCGAGCGTGCCGAAGTGGTACTTGCTGCGCAGTTGTTTGATGGTGTCGTCGAGTGCGTTGTCGGCCACCATCGCGGCCACCGCGTCCTTGATCCCGGCCATGAAGGCCTTGAGGGTCTCCGCGTTCTTCTGGATGCCGTCCTTGGTGGCGACGTAGACCTGGGAATCCGATTTCACGATCTGGCCGGGGTCATAGACACCGGCGTCGTCGTTCTGAGCCAGCACCGCGTTGGCCGTGTCGATGCTGACCACGTAACCGGCGATACGGCCCTGCTGGACCAGGTTGAACGTTCCTGGCGTGAGCCCGACGACCTGACGCTTGGTCTGTTTGGGGTCGATCCCGGCGTTGGCCAGCACGAGTGAGACGACCTTGTCACTCGTCCCACCCTCCGACGGGACTCCCATCGTCTGGCCGATGAAGTCCTCAGGTTTGGCCAGCGTCCGATTGCGCTTGCTGTAGACGAAGCGCAACGACGAGCCCCGGGTGAGGGTGCCGATGTCGACGAACGGCTGGCCGGTCTCGGCGACCGCGGTCATCACGTCGATCTGGCCGAGCCGGGTGACGATCCCGCTGCCCGCCAGCAGCGTCTGCATCGCCTGGGGCGAACCTTTCACTGGTTGCAACGTCACGTCGAGCCCGTGGCGGGCGAAGTGGCCCCCGGCGACCGCGAGCAGTTCGGGCGCCAGTGACAGGGTCTCCAGCGGCAGATAGCTCAGGAACGTGACCTTCTGGCCGTCCGCGGACCCGGCGGCGTCCGAGCCGCACGCGGTCAGCAGTGCCGGACCAGCCGCGGCAGCGGCCATGGTGAAGGCGGAACGCCTGAGGAACGACCTCCGGCTTAACGACGACAGTGTCTGTGAGTCCGTGGGCACGGTTTTTCTCCCGTCCAGCCACAACTCTGTGGCTTCGCTCACCCGAGACTCTGTGCTCACCGGATCAGAGACCAGCCACCTTTCCGGATATCGGAAGACAAGTACGGGTGAGTACGGGTGGGACGGCCACCGAGTTCGCGAGAGATCCCGCGTGCGGTGGCCTGGACGAGGTGCGCGACGCTCGGTCCGTGTGGCTCGGTGTGCGGCACGATCAGCGACAGCGAGGCGACAATCTCGCTGCCCGGCCCGTAGATGGGCGCGGCCACCGAGACGTACGAGGGATTGATCTGCCGATCGCTGATGGCGTAGCCGTCGCGCCGGACGTCGGCAAGCACCTGCCGGAGCTCACGCCCATTCGAATAGGTCCACGATGTGAACGACTCCAGCGGTCCACGAAGGACCTCCTCCTGCAGTTCGACCGGCGCGTGCGCAAGCAGCACCAAGCCGACCGCGGTGGCGTGCAGGGCGTAGCGGCCGCCCACCCGCGGGCGCTCGCCAGCGGTTTCGGGACTGACGAACCGCTCGACGAAAACGACCTCGTCCTTCTCCCGCACGGCGAGGTGCACCCCGCGATGTGTTGTCTCGTAAAGGTCCTGCATGAACGGCAGGGCGATTCGTTGCAGCCCGACCGAACGCGGCGCGAGGGCCGCGACTTCCCAGAGCCGCAGCCCGATCCGGTAGCTGCCGGAGTCGTCGCGTTCGAGAGCGCCCCACTCATGCAGTTCACTCACGATCCGGTGGGTCGTGGTCAGCGGTACCCCGGAACGGCGACTGAGCTCCGAGAGACTCAGGCCGGTCCCGGCTTCCTGGAAGGTGTCGAGGATCCGCAGCGCACGCCGGAGAACCGATCGCCGTTCGTCTACCATGGACACCGCCTTGCCCTAGGATTTCGCCAATCCAGGACCAGTCTCGCACCGCAGGCGCGTCCTCAGCCCGATTCGTACCGCAGGAGCCCGGCGTCGTGGGCCAGAATGGCGGCCTGGACGCGGTTGGCGCAGCCCAGTTTGGTCAGAATCCGGCTCACGTGCACCTTCACCGTGCCCGATGCCAGGCCCAGGTGCTGGCCGATTTCGGCGTTCGCCAGGCCGTGTCCCATCGTCACGAGTACGTCGCGCTCGCGGTTGGTGAGAACGGCCAGTCGTCGCCGGGCCTGGGCCACGCGGCCCGTGTCGGCCTCGGCTGAGCCGGCGGCGAGGTACTGGTTGATGACCTGGCGGGCGACCTGGTTGGACAGCACCGCGTCGCCGGATTTCGCGGCCCGCACGGCGTGCAGGATTCGGGCCGGTTCGGTGTCCTTGAGCAGGAAACCGGCGGCTCCGGCGCGTAGTGCCCGTGCGACGTTCGCCTCGTCGCCGAACGTCGTGAGCATGATGACCCGCACCTTCGGCGCGATCCGGCCGATCTCCTCGGCCGCGGCCAGACCGTCCATATTGGGCATCCGGATGTCCACCAGCGCCACGTCGACCGGCTGGCGGCGGACGACCTCGATCGCCTCGGCGCCGTCAGCGGCCTCGGCCACCACCTCGATGTCGTCGGCTTGGCCGAGCAGCAGCGCGGCGCCCACGCGCAGCAGCGGCTCGTCATCGGCCAGCAGCACGCGGATTCGCGTCGACTCGTTCACCTCGGGTCAGCCCTCCGGGCCCTGCACGGGAAACGACACTTTCTCCACCAGACGGTCCGCGACGAAACAGAATCGGTAGACCTCCACGACCTGCCCTTCCGGTCCGTTGGTGGCAGGGGCGTAGGTGCAGGTGCTGCCGGGCGGTGGGGGCGCCTCGCCGACCGTGGTGGCGGGGGCGGTCGGTGAACTCGTCCCGAACACCCCCTCCACATCCCTGGACGAAACGCCCAGCGTGAGACTGACCAACGGGTCCTCGGCCGGCGGGTCCTCGATCAGCGGGATGAGCGGCGCGCCCACGGCCACGACCACCAGGAGCAAGCCGGCCACCGCGGCCGGACCGCCCACCATGAGCAGTCCAGTTGCCAACCGGCTTGTCATGCGGTCCGGCGGCATCGGATCCCGGGGCCGTGGGAACGGTTCTGCCACGGCGAGCGGCGTGCCGCCCAGCACGGGCATGGTCGCCGCGACAGCGAATCCGCCCTCCGGTGCCGGTCCGGCCGACAGCGTGCCGCCGAGCAGCCCGACGCGTTCCCGCAGACCCACCAGCCCGCGTCCGGTGCCCGGCAGACGCTCGACGACGGTTCTCGTTGGCTCAGGCCCGTTGCACACCCGCACGGCCAGTTGCTCGGCCGAGTGGTCGATGGTCACCGTCACGGGCGCGGCGGCCGCGTGTTTGTGCACGTTGGTCAGCGCCTCTCGCACCACGCGATGCAATGCGCGGCCCAGCGCGGACGGAGCGTCGACCAGATCGGGGCCGCGCCAGTCGAGCGTGACGGCGATCCCCGCGGAACGGGAGGAGGCGACAAGCTCCGTGATGTCCGCCCGCGTCCCGGTAGTGCTGGTCGCCTGCGGAGACCCGTCGGACAAGGTGCCAAGCGACAGCCGCAACTCGTTCAGGGCGCCGCGGGCGGCGGTACGAACATGGTTCGCGGCCTCGTGGAGCGTCTGGTCCTTGCCGGTCGCGGCCGTCTCCAGGGCGCCGGAGAACATGGCGATCAGGCTCAGCCGGTGGCCGAGCTGGTCGTGTATCTCGCCGGCGATCCGCGAACGCTCTCGCAGCCGTGCCTCCGACTCGGCCAGATGCCGGGCCTGGGCCAGAAAGTCCGCCCGGTCCCGCAACGCGGTGACCAACCGGGCTTGCTGAGCCTGCGACAGGCCGACGAGCGCGGGTATCGCAACGCACATCACCGTCGAGACCGTGGTCACCACGACGACATAGCGCCAGTGACTCGGGGGATGGATCAGCAGTACGACCCCGACCGGGAGCAGCGCGGCGGCGCCAAGGGCCACCAAGCGCCTGCTGGCTGTCCGGAGCTTTCCCGCCGCCGTGTACGCGGCGGCCGCCAACGCGACTCCGGTCTCCGGGAACGCGCCGAACAGCACCGCGGCACCCAGCAGCGCCGGCATGGTCAACGCCCGTCGTGACAGCACCACCAGCGCCGCAGCGCAGACGACTGTCACGTCGGGCGTCGAGTCCAGCGCCTCCGACCAGCCCCACATGGGCATCAGGTCGATCAGACTCAGCGTCACCACGACTACCGAGCCGACGAGCAGCAGTTCGGTCACCACCGTGGACGGCCGCAACCGCGCCACCATATTCCTCATGGCACTCCCGATGGGCTCGCCGACCGGCCACGGCGGCGGGACACCGCGAGTTGAAATCCTTAGTGGACGGTCAGCTTGGTCGACACGACGGAGTACACGGAAATCGTTGTGCAGGAAGCAACCGATCTCCTGCTCAAAGATCGACTCCACCATATCAGGCGGAAACCGCCGGTTTGCCACGACCGGGATCAGGCCATATCCGATATGTCCTTCGGCCTATGCCGAAGGACATATCGGGCATCAGGAACTACAGGCGGCGGACGCTGTGCAGACCGAGTGGCTCGCCGCCTTTGCGGGGTGCGCTGTCGTCGCCGAGGGAAGGGCCTTGTGCCTGCTTGCGGCTGGACACGACCCGGGGCCGGCCGGCCTGGTCGAGTCCGAGGAACAGGCCCACGTTGTCGACACCGCTTCGCGTCGTGTCAAAGAACAGCAGGTCGCCGGGTTGGAGTGCCAGTCGGCCCGGCGCCGTCCTGATCAGTACGCCCGCGTCGAGCGTGGCCATCGCGGCCGGATCGCGAGGCAGCCCGATGCCCTGGCCCGCGCCGTCCCGGAGCGGATAGCCGAGGCGGTAGCCGTAGACGAGGCGGACGAAACCGGCTGCGTCGAGGGCACCGTATCGGTCCGGGGCGGGGTTCTCGGTGGCGCCACCAGGGAAGGACCAGCTCACGCCGAGGTAGTCGTAGAAGTCCGCGGGGCCGAACGACGCGTCGCCCCGGTACCGCACCGGCTTGTCGTCCACCTTGTCCTCTACAGCAGGCGCGCCGTCCAGGTACTGCGTCGCGACCGCGAGGACGTCGTCGCTGCGATCCGCCACCGTCATGTCCAGCCACGGCCGGAACCAGTCTTCCCGTTCGGCGTCCAGGTGCCATGGCCGGGGTGCCAGCCGCACCCACACCGGTGTGGTCACGACGGCGGGCGTCCGCGCCGGGTCCGTGAAAGTGCGGGTGTGGCTGGTGATCGCCGCGGTCCGCGCGCCGTCGGTGAACGTGGCCACGATGGCGCCCCGTTCGTCACGGACCACGGTGCGCGCCGGGGCATCCAATCGCTCGTACCGGTAGTCGCGGCCGGGCAGGTCCGCGCGGACCTGGGCGATACCTGCCCGGGTTCCCTCCTGTCGTCCCTTCTCGTCGGCGACCAGTGCGGCAGCGGTGCCGGACGACGCGATCACGGCAACGAGTGCCGTGGCGTGCAGAATCGTTCGTGTTCGAAACATCCTCGCCTCTCAGACGGCCGGAACGAGGCCGACGAGGACACCGCTGACCAGCACGCCGTACGCGAGGCCGCTGACCATGGTGGTCGCGAGCAACGTGGCCGCAGGCGGCTGCCGGACGAGCTGGTAGGCGATCAGTCCCGGCACCACGAAACCGAGCGTCTCGTGCACGTAGACCAGCGGATAGTCCTCCTGGATGAGGACGAACAGCGATGTCTGCAGCACCACACCGAGCAGTACGACTGCGGCGAACAGGCGCTTGCCGTAGAGGATGACGACGCGTTGCAGTCCTTTCGTGCCCACATACGTCAGTGCTGTCATCAGCACGACGATCGCGGCTCGCCGGTAGTCCTCGACCAGCGTCAGCGCCAGCCAGCCCGGGGTGATCATCCCGCCGGGCGACAGATTCGAGGTCAGATAGCACAGCAAGGAGAACAGCAGGCCCATCGCGAGGCCGAGGGTGGCCACCTCCGGCTGCAGGGTGCCACTGATCATGAACGGCCCCCATGTGCGGCGACCGGGGTGACACGGTCGAGTCGCTCAAGCCGAGCGAGCAGAAGCTCACCCTGGCCGTGGATGTTGCCGATGGCGGCGAGCGAGATCGTTTCGCCGGGGTCAGATCCGGCGGCTGACAGGATGCCGCGCAACAGTTCCTCCGGGTCGCGCCGGCCGCCCAGATCGACGATCCGGTCCTGGTACTCCGGTGGGACGGCGGCCGCGGCGCTGCGGGTGGGCTCGCCGATGAGGATCACGCGGGCCGGGTCGAGCTGCCCGACCAGCGCACCCATCTGACCGTTGCGCTCCACCCGGTCCGGCCGGCAGTTGATCAGTACGTGCAGTGGCCGCTCGATGGCGCCGCGCTCCAGCAGCAGTTCGATGTTCATCAGCGTCGAGGAGGGGTCGTTGGCGGCGAAGACGTTGGCGAAGCGCATCTGCCGGTCCTCGACCCGGTAGCGGTGTACCTGCAGCACTCCTGGATCGGGCGGAGCCGCCCACATCCCCGCGATCGCGTCCGCCCTGGACACGCCGCACAGCTCGGCCACGGCCACGGCGATCGCTACGTTCTCCTTGAACGTGATCCAGGTGAACCCGCTCATCTCGGCGTCGGTCACCGACTCCGGGTCGACCGCGATCAGCCGGCAGTCGCGCCGTACGGCCTCCTTGAGAAGGATCGGCAGCCGTTCCAGCTCAGCGGTGACGCACACGCCCCCGACCGGCATGGACCGGCACAGCGACCGCGCGACGTCGTCGAGCGTCGGCCCCATCTCCGCCAGGTGGTCCTCACGGACGTTGCAGAGCACGCCGATCGTGGACTGGATCAGCTTGGTCTGGTTGATCTCCTGCAGATCCGGCATCACCGCCATGCACTCCATCACCAGCACGTCCGGGTCGTACGCGGCGGCACGCCGTACGATCCCGATCTGCTCGACGACGTTCGCGATCCCGAATCTGCGGTGGACCGGCTCTTCGGTGGCGTCCGGGTGGATGAACCGCGCCGCAGTGCCGGTTGTCTTGGCCACGGTCGTAAGGGCGCCCCCACGCAGGGCGCCCGCGCACAACCGGGTGATGGAACTCTTGCCACGGATGCCGTTGACCAGGATGCGGAAGCGGATCCGTCTCAGGTTCGCATAGTGCCTGCGTTGTTCCACGATCCCCGATATGAACAGGACAATGCATGCGGCCAAATAGACAGCGTGCAGGAAACGCATCAAGAACCTTTCTTGTCGATCGCCTGGCGGCAGAGTTCGAGACAGCGGGCGATGGTGCCGATCTCGTCCGGGCGCTGTGGGTAGATGACCGTGCTTATGTCGCCCTCGGCGAGCCGGTCCGCGTTGGCCGCCACGCGCCGCAGCGGCAGTACGAGCACCAGCAGGTGCCAGCCGAGCAGGCCCAGCGCCGCCACCGCGGCCACGAGCGAGGCGAGCCACGCGTTGCGGCGAATGTCGTTGCCCGGCAGGGGAAGTTCGCTGACGGGCTGCTGGATCACGATGGCCCACTGCAGTTCGCTGGTGAGGCGGGAACCGCGGATCGGGGCCGAGGCGATCACCGACATCCGGCCGTCGACTTGCTCCACCGTCGGTTCCGGTTCCCCGCGTAGCGCGTTGCTCACGTTGCGGCTCAACGGTTCCGCAGTGATCTTCTCGTGTGCGCGGAAGCCGACGGTCGCGGCCACAGTGCGCAGTCCCGCATCGACGAGCCGTCCGACCCCACCGGGTTTGCGCACGACCGCCGACAGCTTCACCACGTCCAGTTCGCCGATCAGCACGTGCCGGCCGCCCGCGAGCGGCGCACTCGCGTAGACCACCGGCACTCGGCCGACGGTGTTCTGCTGGTGCAGACCATGTTCCCTGGGCGGGCGGCCGTCCTGGCGCAGCGGGGCCCGGCCGGCCCTGGCCTCGACGTTCCCGCTCAGGTCGACGACGTACACGCTGCGGTATCGAGGATGCCGGAAGGCCAGCTCCGCCAACGCGGGCCGTAGCTGCGCCGAGTCTGCTGACACGATCCGGGTCGCGAACGCCTTCAGGTCGGTGACGCCCTGCTGGAGGCTGCCCTGTACCGCGGCCGCGGTCGTGTTCGCGAGGCTCTGGGTGATCTGGACGGCCTGCTTGGGCACCTGAACTTCCTGGCGGCCAAGCGTGAGCATCACCGCTCCCGACCAGACGAGTACCACGACCGTGGCCAGCACGACCGCCGTGCGTGCGGAGAACCGCCTGCGTCTGGGCGGCGCAGCGGGGCTTTCACCGGCCAGAGTGCGGCGGCAACGCTCCAGTGCGGTCGCGATCCGGTTCATCTCGCTGATCCGGTACGTGCCGACGGGCGTGTCCAGACGTCCGGACGCGATCGCGAGCGCGTTGGCGCGCAGCTGCCGGACCGGCCGGATCAGCGCGCCACCGAGTAGGAGCAACACCAGCAGCATGACGCCGAGCAGGGTCACGGTCGGCACAAGCACGCCCTCAAGCCGCGTGTTCTCGACCGCGGGGACGGAGCCTGCCAACAGGACCGAGACACCCAGCTTCGTTTTGGCTGCACCGGTTGTCACCGGCGCGTACGCGACGATCGGAATCGTGCCCTGCCCGGCGGCCCCGACGACGTAGCCGCTCGTCCCGTCCGCCGCTGCGGAAGCGGCCTGCCGGACCAGCTCGTCGTCGTCGCGTTCGCCGGGGCGGAGCCTGACCAGTTCACCATCCATAGTGGACAGCAACACGGTTCCCGGGTTGTCGGTGGAGACAGCCAATTTGGTCGAGACGACGATCAGCTGGTCGCCGCCGGGCAGCACATCGGCGGTCACGGTCCACGCACCGCCCTGCCGGTCCACCACAACCCTGGCCGTGGTCTTGCCGACGTCGCCGACCGCCACCGACTCGATGGCCACCGGCTCACCCGCGGCGGCCAGCAGCCGGCCCGACGGCCGGTCCAGCACGGCCAGACCCCTGGTGTGCGACGAGGTCCGCGCGAAGTACTCGATCGCATGCTCCGGGCCGCGACCGGGTTCCGAGCCGTACAGCTTCACCGCTGTGGCCAGATCGCCGACGGCGTCGTTCACCGACTCACCGACCGAGCGCGCGAGGATGTCGGCGAACCATTGCTGTGACGGGGCAACGACCCGGGTCTCGGATGCGTCGGGCTGACCGCCCAGCCGAAAGGTACAGAAGACGGCCAGTAGCGCCAGCACGGTCAGTACTGCGATGGCCGGAACCCGTACCCCTGAAGGAAAGCCGGCTTCAGCCGGCGGCCGGTCGAATTCCTGGCTTGACACTGTTCTCCGCATTGTCTGTTCAGGACGGCCTGCGTACGGCGATGGACAGATCTCGTTGGGCCGGGCCGGTGTTGCGTGCGAGGGTGAAGTCGCCGAACGATCCGGTCATGCCGCCGGCGTCGCGCCACTCCATGAACCGGACGTCGTCGAGATCCAGCGACGCCGAGCGTCCATCGGATCGGCGGTGCAGGCCCGCGTACATCATGACCATGTTCCCGGCGCCCTCTGCGGTGTCCAGGTCGGCGGGGGACAGGTCGATGGTCACCTCGTGCCAGCCGCCGTCGGCGGGTACGTCCACTGCCCGGGTGATGGTCTTCAGCAGGACCGATGTCGGATCCTCGGTGGGATCGGTGTCGTCGAAGCTGTAGACGCCGAGCCGGAAGTAAGCGCTCCCCTTCGTGGATCCGCGGACCATCGCGCGCATCGAGTAGGACGGGTCGGGGTCGAGCGGCCGAGACGCGCCTCTCGACGGCACGTGCAGCCGGTGCCGGGGCAACGGGATCCTTGACACCGCGCGGGTCTGCACGGCCTTGCCCGGTGGTGCGTTCATGTGCAGGAACCGATGTCCTTTCGGGGTCGGTCCGGTCTGCCACGTCTCGGAGCCGCTGTCGGTGTTCCAGTGAGTGGCCGAATCCACTCCGCCGTCGGCGGTGTCGTCCTCGAAACTGCCCCAGCCGAACAGGTCACGTCCCACCTCGGCCCCCTCCCCGGCGACTGGGCGGGCAAGTTCACCCGGCTGTACGCCAAGGTCGACAACCTGCCGTGCCGGCACGGTGACGGTCTTCGTCGTCTCCGGCGACGCGGTCGCCGTGACACGGGCCGTGTTGCGCTCGAAGACAAGTTGGCCGGGTGCGCTGTCCGGGCCGAACGGCTGCGGGTGGGCGCGCACCGCACCCGTGCTGTCCCGGCTCGTCGCTGCGGACAGCAGACTCCGCTCCCAGACTCGGCCCAGCACCCGGCGTGCAGCATCGCCGGTGACCGCCACCGGCCGGTAGGCGACGAGTTCCAGCGGCAGCAGCCGGGCCTCCAGCAGCCGGTCGCCCTCCCACACCGTGCGCAGGATCATGCTGGAAAACGTGGCCAGGAAGTCCTGGTCGAACACGAAGTTGCCGAGGCTGTAGACGATCAGCTTGCCCTTGTACCACTCCAGGCCCTGCAGAACGTGCGGGTGGTGTCCGATCACGATGTCCGCGCCCGCGTCGATCGCCGCGTGGGCCATGGTGCGCACGTTCTCCGACGCGGCGGCCTCGAACTGGAAACCTGCGTGCAACTGCACGACGCTCAACTGGTGCTGCGCCGAGAGGGCCGCGATCTGCGGGGGAGACGTGACCGGGTCCCACATCGCGGCGCCGCCGTGGCCGCGGCGGGCAACCCAGTCCTGCAACTCGGGGTACACCGCGACCAGCGACGCCCACAGTGCCGCCCGGTCGGCCTTCGGCTCGGCTTTCCGGTACTCGTCCCAGGCTTTGCCGATGCGGCGCGGCACTGCCGGAAGATCGACCTCGCCGGCGGTGAACCCCCAGACCCGCTCCTCGTACTGCCACGCCTCGTCACGCTGAACGTCCGATGGCCGGGGAGTTTTCGCCGTGGGATAGGCGCCGTTGACGAAATCGCCGTCCACGCTTGTGAAAGCGGCGATGCCGACGCTCGTCCCACGGACCGACGTGCTGTGGGCGACGGCCGCGCCCGCAGCTGTCGCGTCGGCGCCGACCATCGCGATGCCTGCCTTGGTGAGCGCTGCCCTCGTGTCGGCGATGCCCTGGTCGAGGAAGTCCCGGGAATGGTTGTTGGCCAGCACCGCGCAGTCGACCCCGAGTCGGCGCAGCCCAGCGGTCGTCGCCGTGTTCGACTGCAGGATGAACCGCTTTCGCGGATAGGCCCCCTGCGACGGCATGTCGGTCAACACGCTCTCCAGGTTGACCGTGCGCAGGTCGGCCGCACTGAAGACGGGTGCGATCGCCGATACCACCTGCTCGGCCCCACGGTCGGCCGAGGCAGGCGGGATGAGCGCCTGCCCGCCCTCCGGTGCGGCGTACCGACGGCCGAACATCACGTCACCGGCCGAGTGCATGGCGAACCGGTTTTCCTTGCGGGCGAATAACTTCACGTCCACAGGTGCGCCCGCGTCGGACGCCCCGAGCGGCACCGGTTCGGGCAGATGGTCCTTGGCCTCCACGACGGCGACGGCCGGACCACGCAGTTGCGGAGTCTGCGCCATACCGTCCAGCCCGGTGTTCAACTGCACAGGAGCCGCTCCGTCATCCTCCAGCGTGTTCAGGCGCACCACCGCCCCCGGCAACGCCTGGCCGGACTCGTCGATCACCCTCAGGCGCACGGAAAACCCGAGCATGCGGTGCGGCTCAGCGCATCCGGTACATCCATTCGCGGCGTCCAGCGCACGAAACGTCACAACCAACGTCATGATCAGGCATGCGACCAGAGCGCATGCCAGAACCACTTGCCTCGCCAGGCGAAGGCGCTTCACTGGTAACGGATCCCCTACGTCTGCTTCAAGTCTACTTCGGACTGTCCGGGCGGCTCTGTTCGAGGTCCGGCCTGCGAGCCATCAGAGTTCCAGTTCCCGGTCGCGCCGGGAACCTCCGACGGAAGGGGATCTTGGATCCTGGGTATGGCGTTGTGCGGATCGCGTTGTAGATCTTCGGATGTACGGCAGAGGTCGCAACGTCAAGAGCCCGTCTCCCAACGGAAGGGAGACGGGCTCTTGACCGGACCGGCTGACGGGGTCAGTCGTTTTCGAGGGGTGCCGCCCGGTTTTGCAGGTCGTCGACGTACCTGCGTAGCAGGCGCTCGAGTTCGAGGAGGTCGCGGTCGCTCCATTCGCTGAAGACCGGTGTGTTGAGGCGGTGGCGTGCGGCGTCGAGTGCGTCGATGACTTTGCGGCCCGCGCTGGTGAGGACTGCTTCGTTGACGCGGCGGTCGGTGAGGCTCGGCCGGCGTTCGATGAGGCCGAGGTCGGCGAGTTTGGCGACCTGCCGGCTCACGGTGGTGTAGTCGCGGCCGGCCCGGTCGGCGAGTTCGCCGACGCCGATCGGGGCGAAGCGCTCGATGCCGACCAGCAGCGGGAACAGCGCGCGGTCGATGGTGACGCCGGCCTCGGCGAGGATGACGTCGTCGCGTTGGGGGATGTTGATGAGCGCGACGAGGTCGACGACCGAGGCGTGCAAGTTCCGCATCGCGGTCTGACGGCGCCTGTTGACCATGACGGGCGGTGTCTCCTTCTGGCTGATCTGTCCGGTGGCGCGAGCCTACCGATGTCGTGCCGAAGGTGATCGGACGCGGCGTCGTCGATCGTGTCTTGGTGACGATCCGGCACCCGCCCGCATATGGATCCGAGCATCGATGATGAGCATGAGATATGTGTAACAAGCACCTATCTGTGAACGCAATGGTCTGTAGATTCTGTTGACATGCAGGAGATAGCTCCCTCTAATATGTGTACTCAGCACATAAATGAGAGGGAGAGGAAGTCATGGCAGACGTTGTCCAGACTGGGGTGCTCATCAGTGGCGCCGGTGCCGCCGGGTTGACGCTGGGGATCGACCTGGCCCGTAGGCAGGTGCCGTTCGTGCTGGTCGACAAGGCGTCGCAGCCGTTCGCCGGGTCGCGCGGCAAGGGGATCCAGCCCAGGAGTCAGGAGGTCTTCGAGGACCTGGGGGTGATCGATCGGATCGTCGCGGCCGGCGGCGAGTATCCGCCGCAGCGGTACTACACCGAGGGTGGGCCGGTGGATCGGCCGACCGTGGAGATGACGCCGGCGACCACCGCGGAGCCGTACATGATTCCGTTGCTGGTGCCGCAGTTCCTGACCGAACGCGTGCTGCGTGCACGGCTGGCCGAGATGGGACACGTCCCGCACTATGGCCACGAGTTGGTCGGCTTCGAGCAGGACGAGAACGGTGTCTCCGCGCGGATCGCGACACCGGACGGCGAGCGGGTCGTGCGTGTCGGCTACCTGGTCGGCGCCGACGGCGGGTCGAGCTTCGTCCGCAAGAGCCTGGGCATCGGGTTCGAGGGCAAGACGCTCGGGGTGCGGGCAATGGTCGCCGACCTGTACGCCGACGGGATCACCGACGACGTCTGGCACCGGTGGGGCGAGGACACCGCCAAGCAGGTGTCGGTGTGTCCGTTGTACGGCACGAAGATGTTCCAGCTCCAGGCGCCCGTCCCGTTCGACGTGGACTTCGACCTGTCGGCGGAGGGGATCACCGCGTTCCTGCGCGACCGCACCGGCCGCGACGACATCACGATCACGTCCGTGTCCTGGGCGTCGGTGTTCTCGATGAACGCACGGCTGGCCGACACCTACCGGCAGGGCAGGGTTTTTCTGGCCGGCGATGCGGCACACGTGCACCCGCCGACCGGTGGGCAAGGCCTGAACACCAGCCTTCAGGACGCCTACAACCTCGGGTGGAAGCTTGCCGCCGTGCTCGGCGGCGCCGAGGAATCGCTGCTGGCGACCTACGAGGAGGAACGCAAGCCGGTCGCCGAGGAGGTTCTCGGCCTGTCCACCAGGCTCCTGCGTACCGACCGCACACGGCAGATCCGCAGCCGCGAGGTCAGCCAGCTCGACCTCGGCTACCCGTACTCGTCGTTGGCCGTGGCCGATCCGGACCGGGACAAGGGCGTGCTGGCCGGCGACCGCGCCCCGGACGCGCCCATCACTGGTGCTGGCGGCTTGCCCACCAGGCTGTTCAGCTTGTTTCAAGGTCCACACTGGACTCTGCTCGGCTACGAGACCGGCAGTGCGGACGCGCGTGCCGGCCTGCACATTCACGTGATCGGTAGTGACATCCACGACATCGACGGCCATGTCCGGGACACCTACGGGCTGGCGCCGGGGGAGTGGGTGCTCGTCCGCCCGGACGGTTACGTCGCGGGTGTCACCGACCGCCTGCCGGTCATCGAGTCCTATCTCGAGCGCGTCGGCGTCCGAACTGTCTGATCCCTCAACACAGAATCGAGCACTCTCATGTCTATTTCGGACTCATTCGCCGACTGGCGGGCGCATCGCACTGTCCGTGCGGACGCCGAGCGGCGGCGGTCGTCGGCGCAGCACGAGTTCAACCGGCATCAGCGGCAAGCCAAGCGTGACCTGCGCGCGGTTCGTCGCAGCGGGAAGACCGCGGCGATCGTCGCCCGCTCCCGGCTCGTCGAGCTGGGTGTCCAGGGCCTCGGCAGGATCAGGGCCTCCCTGCGTGGGTGAACCGTCTACTGAGTATGAGAAAGGATGTCCGTCATGGGGGATCGCCAGGAAGTCGATTCACCCGGGAAGCGTAGGCTCGACTGGCGTTTGATGTTGCCGGTGTTCGTGATCGTCAGTCTTGACGCGATGAGCGCCGCCGCCGTTCTGCCCGTGCTTCCCTTCTATCTCAGAGAAATGGGCGCCACCCCGCTGGTGCTCGGCCTGGTGTTCGGCGCGGAAGGGCTGTGCCAGTTCATCGCCGCGCCGTGGCTGGGACAGCTCTCCGATCGTTACGGCCGCAAGAAGGTCATCCTGGTGAGCCAGGCCGGAGCAATCGCCAGCCTGCTCTTGCTGGCGTCGGCGAACGTGGTCGTGCTCGTTCTGCTGGCACGAGTCATCTTTGGACTGACCGCGGGCAATTTCTCCGCCGCGGCCGCCTACGCCGCCGACCACAGCAGCCGGACGAACCGGCGGCAGGCGATCGGTCTGCTCAGCGCCGGACTGGGCATCGGCGGGATGGCCGGTCCGACGCTCGCGGGACTCTTCGCCGAAGTCTCACTGGTCCTGCCCATACTGGTGGCCTTCGGGCTGTCCGGCGTCAGCATCCTGGTGACCGCGTTGTGGCTGAAAGGTGGGCGAGGCGTCGCCGTCGTGGACGAGGCTCCGCGGAGGATGTCGTTCCGGACACTGCTTGCCTCGCCCGGCATCCGCGTTCTCGTGGTCGTCCTGCTTTGCCACTTCTTCTCGTACGGGGTGTTCAACTCTCAGCTGGCCGTGTTCCTCAGCGACACGTTCACCTGGAACGGGCGCGCCTTCGGCCCGACCGAACTGGGATACCTGCTCACCGCGGACGGCGCGATCAACATTCTCGTGCAGCTGTTGCTGATCAGGCGGCTCGGCCGGGTGTTCACCGAGCGGAACCTGGTCGTGCTGATCTTCGGCATCCTGTCGTCCGGGTACCTGATCGCGGTGCTCGCGAACGGGATTCCGATGCTCGCGCTGGCCGTGCTCTGTGTCAGCACTGGTGTGGCCCTCGCCCGGCCGACGTTCGTGGCCGCGCTGTCAGTGCGTGTGCCGTCCGAACGGCAGGGCGTCGTTATGGGGGCCACCCAGTCGCTCGTCGCCGCCACGGACGTCGTCACGCCAGTGCTGGCAGGCTTAATCCTCGGTGAAAACCTGTACGGGGCGTGGATCGCAGTCGTGATCACTGTTGCCGTACTGGGCGGCGTCCTCGCTCGTGGCAGGCTGCGCCCGCTGACGGCTTAGAGGCTAGTCCCGTTGTGCGGCCAGGATGTCAGGCAGTGCGGTCTCGGTGATGGTCCGGGCGGTGCGTTGCAGGCTGGCGATAGCGGTGTCGGTGTCGAGGCCGCTGAGGTCGGTGAGGGAGAACAGGGCCTCGGCGCTGACGATGGCGGAGAGGTCCTGTTTCAGTTGTGACAGGCGTTCGGCGGCTGCCGGTGTGGTGGCCGGGACGACTGGGTCGAGGGCTTGGTCGATCAGGCCGAAACGGAAGCCGGGGCGCTGCCGCACCTCGGGTGGGTTCGTGACGGTCGCGGCGATGACGGCGCGGACTGACCCCTGGTACGCGGTGACCCGCCGCAGCAGGAACTCGGTGGCGAACTCCAGCCGGGCCAAAGGATCTGGGCTGTCGGCGACGGGAGCCAGTGCCTCGGCCGGGCTGGGCCAGAGGCCGACCAGGGCGGCGTTGATCAACGTCACGATCTCGGAGAAGTGCCGGTACGCCGTCGCCTCGGAGATCCTGGCTTTCCCGGCCACCTCGGGCATCGTCACCGGGCTGCCCGAGGTGATCAGCTCGCGGCACGCCGCCACGATGGCCGTGCGTGTGCGGGTCTTCTGCTCGGTGCGGCTCACCCGCTCGCGCTTGCTCGTCATTTGACGAGAGTACACTTGCGCGAGTCAACTCACATGAGTAGGTTTCGGCCCGTCCACCTCGCACAAGGAGTCACGGATGGCAGACGTATCGGTCGATCACAGAGAGCGGAGTTCAGCGGGGTGGTTCGGCCCAGAGCGTTCGCACGTGACCGATGTGCTGGGCGGCCAATGCCTCCAGGCCTGGCCGGTCGCCGGCGAGTGCCAGGTCGATCATCTGGCTGTGCTCGGCGACCGAGCGATCGAGCAGGCCGGCCCTGGCGACGGCCTCCAGACCGTACAACCGGCTGCGGTTACGCAGATCGCGGACGATCGTGACGAGTTCCGCATTGCCTGCCAGGGCGAGGAAGTCGGTGTGGAAGTCGGTGTCGAGCTGGATGAACCGGACCATGTCCTCGCCGCGTGCGGCCTCGGCCATCTCGTCGGCACGCGCCCGGAGTGCTTTCAGGGCTTCGACTATCTGGGGGTTGTCCGCGGCGGCGGCCACCTCGCCCATGGTCGGGACCTCAAGCAGTAAACGCACCTTGGCGAACTGGTCCAGCTGGTGGTCGCTGAGCTCGGTCACCCGGAAACCCTTGTTGCGAAGGACCTCGACGAGACCCTCGCGGACCAGGTCCAGCATCGCCTCACGCACGGGCGTGGCCGAAACGCCGAGCATCTCGCCCAGGACCGGGGCCGAGTACACCACGCCGGGGCGCAGTTGCCCGGAGATCAAGGCGGCGCGCAGCGCCTCCGACACCTGTTCGCGCAGGTTGTCCACGCGGGAGACCGCGCGGAGTGCCGGGGGAGCATTCATGGTGGTCCTCACATTCTGTGATCTCACCCGAAGGATCAGCGCAGCACGAAACCGGGCGTCATGTCGTCGTCCGGATCGACCACGAACAAGTGCTCGCCGGTCGCATAGGCGGTCCCCGTCACCTTTGGTGTCACCGCGTTCCGGCCGTGCTCGACCCCGTGCCCGACGATCCTACCGATGAACGTGGACCTCACGATGGAATGGTGCACAAGGTGCCGGCCCTCGGCGAGCTTGCCGGTCGCGGCCAGCGTCGCGAGGCGTGCGCACGTCCCGGACCCGCACGGGGAACGGTCGACCTCCCCGTCCGCGAACACGGTGACGTTGCGCTGCACCAGGTTCCCGTCTTCGTGGCCCTGGTCCTCGAAGAAGATCACGCCGTAGATGCCGTTCAGACGGGAGTCCGTCGGGTGCTCGGCGTGGGCGGTGTCGTTGAGCTCGGTCTTCATCTCGCGGCTGAGTTCGATCAGCCGCGGCAGGTCGCGGTTGGTCACGGTCAGCCCCAGGTCAGCGACGTCGACCTGGGCGTAGATCGCGCCACCGAAGCTGATCGCGGTGTTGACCGTCCCCGCAGACGTCTCGACCTTCACCAAGTCGTGCAGTTGGTAGCTGGGGACGTTGACGAAGTCCACGGACGTGACTCGCCCTTCGGCGCCGGTCGAGACGCGAGCGGTGACGCGACCGGACGGGACGTCGATGACGACGTCGGTGACGCCGCCTTCGGCGATGGGCACACGGCCTGTCCGTATCGCCCAGGCGCCGAGGGCGATCGTGCCGTGGCCGCAGGCCGTGGAGAACCCGTCCTTGTGCCAGAACAGCACCCCGAAGTGCGCGCCTTCGTCGTCGGGTTCGGTGATGAAGCCGCCGTACATGTCCGCGTGCCCGCGCGGCTCGGAGCAGAGCAGCGCGCGCAATCCGTCGACCTCAGGGGACTGCATGGCCTCGACGCGCTTTTCGGCGACCGTCCGTGAGCGTAGCGGCGGTACGTCGGTCACGATGCGGAACGGCTCGCCGCCAGTGTGGTAGTCGACCGTGCGAACTGTGAAGCGTTCCATGCCGCCCATCCTTCTCCGGCCCCGTGAGAGATCTTCGCACTCGGGTGTTGCTTATGTCATGTGACAGTGCAATGGTACATGGCACTGACGGAGCTGTCAGCGTTCCAGTGCCGCTGGAGCGTCGTGTCCTTGACCACCGGAGGCCAAGATGAATCGGCCCACGATCTCTCGGCGGCCACGCGCACTCGTCGCCGCCGTGTCCCTTGCCACCCTGCTGTCGGCGGTCGTCGGCTGCTCGAGCTCGGGCTCTGGCTCCGCGGCGTCCCCGTCGTCGAGCGCGGGAGCCGCGATTCAGGCGGATCCGGCGCTCGCCGCGATGCTTCCCCAGTCCGTCAAGGACAAGGGCTACCTCGACGTGGCGTCCGAGATCTACCCGCCCGCGGTGATCGTGGCGCAGCAGGGCGCGGAGCCGACCGGCTGGGACGTCGAGACAGTGCGGGCGATCGCGGCGACCCTCGGGCTGAAGGCCAGGTTCCAGATCGTGCCCTTCGACGGCATCGTGCCCGGTCTGCAGGCCGGCCGGTACCAGGCCGCAGCCGGCGAAATCTTCATCACGCCCGAGCGCTCCGCGGTGGTGACCTTCGTCAAGAACCACGTCACCACCGACTCGCTGCTGGTCAAGAAGGACCGCGACATCTCCGGGGCCACCGAGGACGCCCTCTGCGGTCTCACGGTGAGCGTGCAGCTGGGCTCCGCAGAGGCGAAGTTCGCCGACTCGATCGCCGCGAAGTGCCAGTCCGGCGGCAAGGCCGTGATGCAGGTCAAGACCTTCCAGGAGCAGGCCGCGGTCAACCTCGCGGTCAGCGAGGGCCGGGCCGACGCCGCGCTCGGGTCCACCAGCCAGATCGCCTACGTCGTCAACCAGACCAAGGGCAAGTTCAAGACGGTCGAACTGCCGTGGGGCCCGACGAACGCCACCGGCATCGCACTGGCGCGCAACGCCGACACCGACCGGCTGGCCAAGGCCATCGAGGCGGCGACCAACAAGCTGCTGCAGGACGGCACGATCAAGAAGATCCTCGACTCCTACACCGGCGGCCTCGGCGCCGTCGACAAGGCCGCGATCGTTCCGGCCCCCGCGTCCTGACGGCCCCGGCTGATGGAGAGGAGAGACGGATGACCACGTCGGTGGACCACGACGTTTCCCCGGACAGCTCACGGCGGCCCCCGACCGAGATGGTGCAGCTCAAGCACCCGGGCCGCGTGATCGGGGCGGTGTTCGCCCTGCTGCTGGCATTCCTGCTGTTCCGGTCGTTCCTGACCAATGAGAACTACGAATGGGAGGTCGTCGGGGAGTATCTGTTCAACGAGCAGATCATGCTCGGCCTCGGCCGCACGCTCATCCTGACCGCGGTGGCCATGACGGTCGGCATTCTCTTCGGCATCGTGCTGGCCACGTGCCGGCTGTCGGAGAACAAGGTGATCTCCCTGGCGGCCGGGGCGTACCTCTGGTTCTTCCGCGGCACGCCGCTGCTGATCCAATTGGTGTTCTGGTACAACCTCTCCGCGCTCTACCCGCATCTGGGCATCTCCCTTCCGTTCGGTGGTCCGGAACTGTGGGGCGGCGAGACCAACAAGATCCTCGATCTGTGGTTCGTGGCCCTGCTGGGACTGAGCCTCAACGAGTCGGCCTACATGGCCGAGATCGTGCGAGGCGGTCTGCTGGCCGTTCCGCGCCAGCAGACCGAGGCTGCCAAGGCACTCGGGATGAGCAGCTGGCTGACCTTCCGGCGGATCGTCCTGCCCCAGGCGCTGCGCGTGATCGTGCCCCCGACCGGCAACCAGGTCATCGGGATGCTCAAGCACAGCTCGCTGGTCAGCGTGATCGCGTTGCCGGAGCTGCTCTACTCCGCGCAGCTGATCTATTCCCAGTCGTTCCAGACGATCCCGCTGCTGATCGTGGTGGCGCTCTGGTACCTGCTGTGCACGACCGTACTTTCGATGATCCAGAGCCGTATCGAGCGCTATTACGGCCGAGGCAGCCATCCGACGACCCCGACGAAGAAGAGTCTCCGGCAGCGGCTGCGGACGAGGAATGAAGAGGTGGCGAAGTGACTGCGCCGATCTTGCCGGAAACCGCCACCGCGGAACCGATCGTGCGGATCTTCGACCTGCACAAGGACTTCGGCAGTGTGTCCGTCCTCAAAGGTGTGGATCTCACGGTCTCCCGGGGTGAGGTGCTGTGCGTGCTGGGCCGTTCGGGATCCGGCAAGAGCACGATGTTGCGCTGCATCAACCACCTCGAGAAGCCGACCCGCGGCGCCGTCGTCGTCAACGGTGAAGTCGTGGGCTATCGCGAAAAAGGCGGGAAGCTGCACGAGTTGCGGCCCAGAGAGGTGGCCCGCCAGCGCGCCGACACCGGGATGGTGTTCCAGTCCTTCAACCTGTTCCCGCATCTCACCGTGCTGGAGAACATCATCGAGGCACCGCGCCGGGTCCGTCGCAGGCCCGAAGCGGAGTGCGTCGCCGACGCGATGCAGGCACTCGCGGACGTCGGCCTGCGCGAGAAGGCCGAGGTCTATCCGCAGACGCTTTCCGGCGGGCAGCAGCAGCGCGTCGCGATCGCCCGGGCTCTGGTGATGAACCCACAGGTACTGCTCTTCGACGAGCCGACCTCCGCGCTGGATCCGGAGCTCGTCGGCGAGGTACTGGAGGTCATGAAACGCCTTGCCGCGAAAGGGATGACGATGATCGTCGTCACCCACGAGATCGGCTTCGCGCGCAATGTCGCCGACCGGGTCGTCTTCATGTCCGAAGGCAGGATCGTCGAGCAGGGGCCGCCCGCCGAGGTGATCGACAACCCGGCGCACGAGGCCACGCGGCTGTTCCTGAAGAACCTGATGTGAGGGAGCCATGAACACCATCGGCCTGGACTTCGACGACGTCCGTGCGGCGGTTTCCATGCAGGACGCGATCGTCGCCGTGCGGCAGGCGTTTCTCGACCTGGCCGCCGGCCACTTCGAACAGCCGGTGCGGACCGCCATGCGCGACGGGCAGTTCCTCATCATGTCCACCCACCACCGGCCCTCGGCCACCGCGATGGTCAAGACCCTGAGCGTCGACTTCACCCGTGTCCCGGCGATCGCGGGCACCGTCACCTGGGCGGAGACCCGCCAGGGCACGCTCGTCGCGGACGCGGCGGCGGTTACGGGCCTGCGCACTGGTGCCGTCTCGGGCGTGGCGACCGATCTGCTTGCCCCCGCCGACGCCGACACAATGGCGATCATCGGCGCCGGTGGGCAGGCACCGGACCAGGTACGGGCCGTGCACGCGGTCCGTCCCCTGCGCGGACTGTCCATCATGGACCGCGACCGGTCCCGTGCCGCGGCGCTTGCCGACCTTCTGAGGTCCGAGCTGCCGCAGGTCGAGATCGACGTGGCCGACGGCGTGGACACCGCTGTGAGGCGTGCGGACATCGTCACCTGCGCGACGCCGGCGACCGAACCGGTGTTGGCGAGCGAGATGCTCCGTCCGCGCGTCCACATCAACGCCATCGGGGCATTCCGGCCCACCATGCGGGAACTGCCCGACGATCTGCTCGGCGAAGCCACCGTTGTGATCGACGACCTGGCGGCGATCCTGGAGGAGTCTGGGGAGATCCTGCACGCACTCGACTCAGGCGCCCTGACAGAGGACGATCTCATCGTGCTTGGCGATGCGCTGACTCACGCACCGGAACGACGCGAGCGCACGGTGTTCAAGACCGTCGGCGTGGCGGCGCAGGACTGGGCGATCGCACGGCTGCTGGCGGCGAAGTTCCTCCCTGCCGGGGCGCCGGCATGATGAACGACCCCCTGATGACGCCCTTCACGCTCAAGGACCTGACGCTGCGCAACCGCATCGTCAGCACGTCCCACGAGCCCGCCTACAGCGAGGACGGCCTGCCCAAGGACCGGTATCGCGCCTACCACGTCGCGAAGGCGCGCGGCGGGGTCGGGCTGACCATGATCGGCGGCAGCGCCCTGGTCAGCCGCGAGAGTGCGCCCGCGTTCGGCAACCTTCAGCTGTGGAAGGAGGAATCCGAGCCGCTGCTGCGCAGGCTGGCCACCGAGGTCCACGACGAAGGCGCGGCGGTGATGATCCAGCTGACCCATCTCGGGCACCGCACGAGCAACTACGTCGACGACTGGCTCCCGGCGATCTCAGTGGACAACGTGCGCGAACCCGCTCACCGCGCCTTCGCCAAGGCGGCGGAGGAGTGGGATCTCGACCGGGTGCTCGGCGACTTCGTGCGTGCGGCCCAGATGTGCCAGGCCGCAGGCCTCGACGGCATCGAGCTCAACCTGTACGGCCACTTCCTGGACGCGTTCTGGACGCCGTACTGGAACCATCGCGACGACGAGTACGGCGGAACGTACGAGAACCGGGTGCGATACCCCCTCCGGGTAATCCGCGCCATTCGCGAGGCCGTCGGTCCCGGGTTTGTCGTCGGGGCCCGGATGACTTTCGACGAACTGCGTGAAGGGGGACTCGAAACCGGTGAGGCGCTGCGCATCGCGGACGACATCACGGTCGCGGGGATCGATTTCATCAGCCTGATCAAGGGCTCGATCGCCACGGACGCCGACCTGGCCCGTGCGATCCCGCCGATGTCCACGCCCACCGCGCCGCACCTGGAGTTCGCGGGCGAGGTGAAGCGGAAGCTCTCGGTCCCGGTCATGCACGCCGCACGGATCACCGACGTCGAGACGGCTCGGCACGCGATCGCGGAGGGGCTGCTGGACCTGGTCGGCATGACCCGGGCGCTGATGGCCGACCCTGAGCTGCCCAACAAGGTCAGGACCGGGCAGACCGACCGGATCCGGCCCTGCGTCGGCGCGAGCATGTGCATCGACGGCATCTACCAGTCGGGCGCGGCCTACTGCATCCACAATCCGTCGACCGGGCGGGAACTTGAGCTGCCCCACCAAGTTGCCCGGACCGGCACGCCCAAGCGGATCGCGGTCGTCGGTGCGGGACCGGCCGGTCTGGAGTCGGCCAGGGTGCTCGCCGAACGGGGCCACGACGTCCAGCTCTTCGAAGCCGCGGACAAGGTCGGAGGCCAGTTGTCGCTCGCCTCGCTGGCCCCACGCCGCCGCGATCTCCGCGGCATCATCGACTGGCGGGTCGAAGAACTCGCCCGGCTCGGTGTGCCCATCTCGTTGAACGCCTACGTCGATGCCGACGAGCTCCGTGCGCAGTCCTGGGACGTGGTCATCGTGGCGACCGGCGGAACCCCTGCCGCGCCTCGGATCCCGGGAGCCGATCTCGTCCTCGACACATGGGACGTACTCTCCGGCGCCCGTCGGCCGGGCGGGCATGTCATGGTCTACGACGACCACGGCGGCAACCAGACACTCGACGCGGTCGAGGCTCTGGTAACACACGGCGCGAAGGTCGAGCTCGTCACGCCGGAGCGGGGGATTTCGCCCGATGTAGGGGGAATCACCGCCGCGGGATACTTCCACGAACTGGCCAAGCACGGCGTCACCGTGACCATCCTCCGACGGCTGCGCGCGGTGACGCGGTCCGGCAGGGGAGTCGAGGTGGAGCTCGGAATCGACGGCTTCGACTTCCGCGAAAGCCGTACCTTCGACGCCGTCGTGGCCGAGATGGGGACAGAACCCGTCACCGAGCTCTACGACGAACTCGTCCCGCTGTCCACCAACCACGGGACCGTCGATCTGGCCGCACTGCTGGCCGGACAGCCACAGGAGGTGGCTCGCAACGACGCGGGCTCGTTCCGGCTCTATCGCGTCGGTGATGCGGTGTCCAGCCGTAACGTCCACGCGGCGATCCTCGACGCAGCCCGGCTGTGCCGGGCCGTCTGAACCCGGCCTGGGTCAGGCTGGGACGGGGATTCGCTTGGCCTGCTTGGCAACGCGGACCGTGATCAGGAACAGGACCGCGATGGTGCCGATGGACAGCACGGTGGACAACCCGACCATCGTGCTGACCGGCAGCTGGTAGGCCAGCACTGCCCGGGCGATCGACTCTGCCAGCAGGCCGAAGCCCCAGAGCAGGCTCAACGACCGCATCACCATGCGCAGCTGGCGGTTCTGCCGGTATTTCTGTTCCAGTTCGGCGGCCTCGGCCGGGTTGCTTCCGACAGCCCTGCGATACGCCAGATAGGTCAGCGGCTTGCCGAACAGGCAGCTGGCCAGAAACGCGATCCCGACAACCGCGCTGGTCAGCGATGCTTTGAGGATCACGAACCGCGGATCGTCGAACAGCACCGCGGCGATCAGGCCGATGCCGAAGATGCCGAGCATGACCCCGGAGAACACCTCCAGCCGCCGGGCCCGGACTGCTTCGGCGATCATCACGCCGCCTGAGATCAGGGTGCCGCCGAGCAGGGCGACCCAGTCGTTCGCACCGGCCGCGTGCAGCACGTAGTAGACCGCGACGGGCGGGACGATGTCCTTGACGAGGACCGGGACCAGGTTCTTGACCACGTTGTCTGCCATGCCGATGACGTTATGAGCGATCGAGTCCCGGTCCCTCGGCGTTCTGTCAGGCTCCAGCCCTGACATCTGTCACGAGGGGTTTCCTACGGTTTCCGGGCGACCCCGCCGACCACCAGTCGCTGGACGGCGGCCAAGGGCTTGAGCCGTGGACCGTCCGGCCACCAGTCGACCACCTTGACGAGTCCGGGTGTCACCATTTCCAGGCCGTCGAAGAACGACAGGATCTCCTCGTGCGTCCGGCACTCGCCGGACCCGACGGTGTTGCGCAGATTCTCTTCGAGCTGACGGGCAAGCGCCTGGTACTCGCTGCCTTCGCCGGGATCCAGGAAGTGGCTCAGCGCGACATACGACCCGGAGGGCAGCGCGTCGATGTAGGTGCGCATCAGCTCGGCCGGGTTTTCCTCGTCGAGCACGTGGTGGATCGTGGCGCACTGCATGAGTGCCATGGGGCGGCTGAAGTCGAGGTGCTTGGTGACGACCGGGTGCGCGAGGAGTTCCTCGGGCTGGCGGAGATCGGCGAAGACGAAATGGGTCTGCGGGTTCTCCGCCAGCAGTGCCCGGCCGTGCGCGGCGACCATCGGATCGTTGTCGACGTACACGACTGGGACATCCGGGCGAATCCGTTGCGCGATCTGGTGGACGTTCTCGGCTGTGGGCAGGCCGGATCCGCAGTCCAGGAACTGGTCGATGCCGCCCTCGCCGACCAGGAACCGGACCACCCGGATCAGCCAGTTGCGCAGATCCCGGGCGGCCAGGGGAGCGTCCGGGTCGATCGCGATGGCCTGCCGGTAGACCTCCCGGTCCACCTCGTAGTTGTCCTTGCCGCCGAGGAAGGCGTCGTAGACCCGGGCGATACTGGGCCGGGTCGGATCCACTTGCGGCAACTCGGGTTCTTCTACTGCGGACATCGTGCTCGTCTCCGGTTCGGCGGCCAGCAAAGCCACCACCTTAGTATCAGGCACGCACAGCGACCGAGTCGCGGGTTCGGACCGGCATGGGGACCCGGTATATCCGGCTTTCCGGGGTGGTTGCCTGCCGATGCCGTTCTATCTCGGTGAAGAGCACGTCGACTGCTTTGCGGCCGAGTTCGTAGTGGGGGAGTGCGATGGTGGTGAGCTGGGGGCGGATCCAGGTGGCGACCGGGTGGTCGTCGAAGGAGACGACGGAGACCTCGGCGGGTACTTTCAGCCTGAAGTCGTCGAGGGCCTGGTAGGCGCCGACGGCGATTCTGTCGTTGAGGCAGATCAGTGCGCTGGGCCGGGTGTGTTCCAGCAGTTCGCGGGTGGCCTGATAGCCGTACTCGGGTTGCCAGTCGGGGCAGACGCGACCACTGGCGATCTTCACTTTGGCTTTGCCGAGGACCTCGCGGATGCCGGTGACTCGTTCGACGCCGGCGAGGGCTCCCGGGGGTACGTCGTGGATTCCCGGGCCTGCGCCGATGAGGTGGATATCGTTGCGGTGGCCGGCGTCGAGCAGTATCCGCGCTGCCGCCCGCCCGGCCTCGACCTCGTCCGGCACGATCGCGGGTAGCGCGCAGGGCTGTTCGGAGATCGCGTTGAGCAGGACGGCGGGGCCTGACGTCAGTGCGGCAGGCACCTTGAGCGACCGGGTGAACATGGACGCGTAGATGATGCCGTCGACCTGGCGGTCGTGCATCGCCTGCAGCAGGCCGCTCTCCAGGTCGGCCTCCCCTTCGGACTCGCCGATGAACAGCATCATGTCCTGTTCCCGGGCGGCTTCGAGCGCTCCTTTGATCATGTCGCCGGCGAGCCGGGTGGTGGCGACGGTGTCGGAGACGAAACCGATGGTCCGGGTCGTGCCCGTGCGCAGTCCAATGGAGACGATGTTGGGCCGGTAGCCCAGTTCGTTCGCCGCGTCCAGGACCTGCTGCTCCACCGCTTGCGAGATCCGTAGTTCGCGGCCTCTTCCGGCCAGTACGAGCGACACCGTGGTGCGTGAGACGCCCGCGTGCCTGGCGACATCGGACAGTGTGACCCGTCGTGAGCTCACCGGTGGGCCTCCAGGGGACGCGTCTTGACATCGGCCAGAGTGAGGGTAACACTATCGCCGTTCCATGCTAACCCGATTTAGCAACCGGCGCGAAGTAGTCTGCGAGTCGGTTGGAAGTCCACACGAGAATCTCTGAGGAGACGCAATGCCGCGTCACATCAGCCGTCGCAGGACTGTGCCCGGACTCGTCGCGCTGGCGGGAACGCTGGCCGTAACACTGATCGCGGGCTGCAGCGGACCGGGCAGCAACAGTCCACAGACGACAGACACCGGTCCGGCCCTGTCGGCGCCGCCGACCTGTGGCACGCAGCCGGTGAAGATGTCCGCCTACTTCGAGACCGGGTTCCCGATGGCGAGGGCACTCACCGACGAGTTCACCAAGCAGCACCCGACCGTCACCTGGGACATCCGGGAGGACCAGTTCGCGGTGATCACCCAGAACGCGCCCCGCGTGCTGGCCGACAACCCGCCGGATCTGATGCGGCTGCCGCAGGTCTCCGAACTGGTGCGCAACAACCTGCTGAAGAACCTCGACAACTACGCGAAGGCGTTCGGCTGGGACAAGTGGCCGGCCTCGCAGCTGGAGCAGCTACGCATGAAGCCCGGCGGTGGTGCGCGGGGCGAGGGATCGCTGTTCGCGATGGGCCTGAACTTCAGCGTCACCGGGGTCTTCTACAACAAGACGCTCGCGGAGCGTATCGGCATGACGTCCCCGCCGGCCACGCTGGCGGAGTTCGATGCCCTGCTCGCCAAGGCCAAGCAGGCGAACATCACGCCGATCGTCCAGTTCAACGGCGGTGCCACCGGCGGGTTCGCGTTCCCGCTGCAGAACCTGATGGCGGCCTACGGCGAACCGAAGCCCATCAATGACTGGATCTTCCAGAAGCCGAACGCCACGATCGACACGGCGGCCAACCGCTCCGGCGCGGAGCATCTGGACCGGTGGATCAAGGCGGGCTACTTCGACCGGGACGCCAACGCCATGGAATACGCCAAGATGATGGGCAAGTTCCAGGCAGGCGACGGACTGTTCATGTTCAACGGTGACTGGGAGTCCGGCAACCTGGACAAGGCGATGGCCGGCAAGGCCGGCTTCTTCCCGGTGCCCTCCGCGGCCGGCGGCAAGGTGGCCGCGATGTCGGCGCCGCTGACGTACGGGATCGCGACGAACGCGAAGCACGCCGACTGCGCCGCGTTCTACCTCAACTGGGTGGCGACCAACGCGGATGCCCGCCGGATCGCCGTCGAGGTCGGTGGGTCACACCCGATGGGACCGGCCGACGCGCCCATGCCAGCGGTCAAACAGGGCACGGTCACCGCGGAGACGCTCGCGGCCGGTGCGAAGATCCTGCAGGACAACGCGGCGATGGACTTCATCGCCAACGCCACCGGCGCGATCTACGCCAAGAGCTGGACCCCGCAACTGCAGAAACTGTTCGCGGGACAGCAAACGCCGCAAGGGCTGCTGCAGAGCGTGCAGAGCGACTACGTCAGCCAGATCGGGAGCTGACTGGAATGCCCCAGTCGACGCTGACCGCCACCGCCGGTCTGAGCCAACAGCCGGTGACCGCCCCCAAGGCGCGGCGCCGCCGCCCTGCGGGTAGTGCGCTTGCCTGGCTGTTCGCCGCACCGGCGGTGGTGGTCTACGCGGTGTTCGTGCTGCTGCCGATGGGGCGCACGATCCAGTACTCGCTGTACCAGTGGGACGGCATCGGCGCGTCCCCGTGGGTCGGGCTGGACAACTACGCGAAGGTGTTCACCGACCCGGAACTGTTCGACACGATCCTCAACGCGATCAAGCTGATCGTGTACTTCAGCGGCATCCCGGTGGTGCTGGGACTGGCGATCGCGGCCACCATCCGGCGCATCGCCACCAGCAGGCTTGCCGTAGTCGCACGGACCGTGCTGTTCATCCCTCAGGTCATTCCCCTTGTCGCGGCGGGCATCGCGTGGAGCTGGCTGCTGTCCTCGACCGGTCTGATCAACCAGCTGCTGTCCATGATCGGTCTGGATGGCGTGACGCGGGCATGGCTGGGCGACTTCGCCACGGCCCTGCCCGCGGTCGGCGTGATCGGCGCCTGGGTGTTGCTGGGGCTGTGCACTCTGCTGCTGTTGGCCGGGATGAGCCGGATCGATCCGGCACTGTACGAGGCTGCCCGGATCGACGGCGCCGGGCCGTTCCGTGAGTTCTTCTCGATCACTGTGCCGAGCCTTCGCCAGGAGATCGGTGTCTGTGTGACTGTCACGGTCATCGCGGCCCTGGCCAGCTTCGACATCGTCTACATCGCCACCCAGGGCGGCCCCGGCAACACCACGATGGTGCCCGGACTGGAGATCTACTACCGGGCCTTCGTGGAACGGCAGGTCGGCGTGGCCTCGGCACTCGCCGTGGTGCTCATGGTCCTCGTCCTGGTGTGCGTCCTGCCCATCCAACGCCTCACCAGGGAGGAGTCCTCGTGATCGTCGGACGTCGCGAGGCATGGACCGGACGGCTGTTCCTCATCCTGCTGATGGTGGTGACGGTCGTCCCCTTCGTCAGCCTGTTCCTCACCGCACTGCACCCTTCCGGCAGCTACCCGGCCGGACTGTCGTGGCCGAGCCAGCCGCAGTGGGGCAACTTCGCGAAGGCGTTCCAGGCGGCGCACATGAGTGACCTGCTCGCGTCGAGCGTGCTCATCGTGCTTGGCGTGGTGCCGATTTCCCTGCTGATAGCCACTATGGCGGGCTTCGCCATCGGCCACCTCAGGATGACCGGGCGCCGGGTGGTGTTCCTGCTGTTCGTGTTCGGCCTGACGCTGCCGTTCGAGGGCATCATCACGCCGCTGTACTACCAGATCCGCGATATGGGCCTGCTCAACACCAGGTGGGCGATCATCCTGCCGCTGATCGGACTGTTCATGCCCTTCGCGGTCTTCTGGATGCGGGCCCACTTCATCAACGTGCCTGCCGAGATCTCCGAGGCCGCCCGGATCGACGGCGCCAACACCTGGCAGCAGTTCTGGCGCATCCACGTGCCACTGGCCGCACCGGCGATCTCGTCCCTGGCGATCCTGCTGTTTTTGTGGACCTGGAACCAGTTCCTGCTCACGATCGTCCTGGTCGACGATCCCGCCAAGCGGACCATGGCAGGGGCACTGGGCGCCTTCCAAGGCCAATGGGGAACCGACATCCCGTTGCTGTGCGCGGGATCCCTGCTCGTGCTGGCGCCCACCCTGATCATCTTCCTGATCTTCCAGCGCCGCTTCGTCTCCGCCCTGCTGCAGGGCTCGCTGAAAGGCTGATCCGCTGACCGCACACTGGACCCGCGACCACCTCGGCCGGCTCGCCCAAACGCCCGCACCGCCCAGCGGCCCGGCTCCCCGTGTGCTGCCGCACCACGACACCTGGGACATGTGGCCGGTCCAGGAGGAAGACGGCTCAACCGTTGTCGTCCACGACCGCGAACTGTGGATGACACTGGCCGCACCCGCGACAGGCCACCCCGAAGAACGCCACGACCGCGCCCGCATCCGGTTGCTCGCCAGGTCGAACGAGGGGTGGGAGGACCTCGGGAACGTGTTCGCCGACGGCACGTCACTGGGCAGTCGTGAGTGGTCGGGATCCGCGATCCGCAGGCCCGACGGCTCGGTCTCGGTCTTCTACACCGTCGCAGGCGAGCGCGGTGAAGCACGGCCGACGTTTCACCAGAAGGTCGCGGAAGCCCGCCCGAAGCTCAGCATCGATCGCGGGTCAGTCCACTTGGAACGCGACGTCGAGCACCATGTGGTCCTGCGCTCCGACGGCGATATCTATCTGCCCGCGGACGAGATCGACGGAGCTCCCGGCCGGATCAAGGCTTTCCGTGACCCGGCGTGGTTCCGCGATCCCGCCGACGGCCAGGAGTATCTGCTCGTCGCCGCCTCCACCCGATGGGATGATCACTTCGCCGGTGCCGTCGCGATCGCACGGGCGAACCCCGACGGCTGGGAGCTTCTTTCACCCCTTGTGGTCGCCGACGGGATCAACCATGAGATCGAACGACCACACGTCGTTGTGCACCAAGGCAGGTACTACCTGTTCTTCTGCACCGTCCGTCACAATTTCCACCCAGTGGATTGCGCGCCGACCGGGCTGTACGGCTTCGTCGCGCCGACATTGACAGGCCCGTACGAGCCGCTCAACGGCTCCGGCCTGGTCGTGCGGAACCCGCCGGCACAACCCGATCGCACCTATGCCTGGCTTGTGCTGCCCGACTTGAGCGTGTCCAGCTTCGTCAACTACTTGTCCACCAACGGCTTGGACCTTCGGCACGCAGGAGCGCAAGAAGCCCGGGCACAGTTCGGCGGCACTGCCGCCCCGGCCTTCACCCTCACCCTCGGCCAGACTACAGGTTCGGCTTCCTTTCACCGTGGATGAGCACTGTTTCAGCCCAGCCTGAAAGTGCGGCGGCCCTTGGCCTTTCGTGGATATGCTCCTGGCTGGTCCGCGTGTCGTGCGGAATTGAGAGCTCGTCATCCCTCGATATGAAAGGAATGATCTGCGTGCTCACCGTGAAAAGATTGCTGACCGCCGTGGTGGCGGTCGCGGGAACGCTCGTTTTCGCCAGCCCGGCACAGGCCGCGGTCCCGATCCCGTGTGGATACTGGGAGACCAGCGCCTCCGGCGCCAACTACAACCACTGTGGGTCCACGACAATCCTCATCCGGGTCGACCTTTCGGGCGCCGGCCCGGAGAACGACTACTGCAGGCTGGCCTACCCCGGGAACGTGTGGCTGGGGAAGGCCGAACTTGTGGACAACGCCTACTACATCAGCTCGGGCGTCTGCCCGCTCTGAGTAGCGGCCTGCTGCGGGATCCCGGCCTTCAGGTCCGGGTTCCTGCGCATGCCGTCCTGCTGCGTCGGAGGATGATCAGTCGAGCGGGTTGCCCCGGCCTTCGCGCATCGCGATCACGGCGCTGAGGCTGATCAAGGCGACCACGGTCATGTACGCCGAGACCGCCAGGGATGTGCCGGTGGCGGTCCGCAGGGTGCCGGCGATCAGTGGGGCGAAGCCGCCGCCCAGCACGGCACCGACCGCATAGGCGAATGACGCGCCGCTGTAGCGGAAGCGTGCCGGGAACAACTCCGCGAACCAGGCCGACTGCGGGCCGTAGGTGAGCCCGAGTCCTGTGGTGAGCACGAGCACGGCCACCACCATCAGGGCTACATTGGCGGTGTCGATCAGCAGGAAGAAGGGGAACGGCCACACCAACAGCAGCGCGGAGCCCACGAGGTAGACCGGGCGACGGCCTGCCCGGTCCGACCACCGTGCCCCGGTCACGATCGCGGCCAGGCATCCGACGCTGCCGATCACGACCACGACCAGCATCAGGTTCGCGCTGAGGTGCAGAACTCCCGTGCCGTAGGGCAGCAGGTAGGCGAGGAACACGTATCCGATCGCGTTGTTGGCGATGAAACTGGCCGCAGCCAGCAGCAGCTCGCGCGGGCGCTCCCGGAAAACGTCGATGAGCGGTCTGCTGCTGCGTGCCCGGCGCTCGCGAAGGGCGGCGAACACCGGGGTTTCGGCCACCTTCAGCCGCACCATGAGGCCGACCCCGATCAGCACGATGCTCGCGAGGAACGGCAGTCGCCATCCCCATTCCGCGAACTGCCCGGGTGACATGGAGTTGCGTACCGCGTAGAACGCGAGCTGGGCGAGGATCAGTCCAGCGGGTACACCGATCTGGGAGTACGCGCCGAACCTGCCGCGCTGCTTGGCCGGGGCGTGCTCCACCGCCATCAGCGCCGCGCCGGCCCATTCGCCGCCGGCCGATATGCCCTGGGCGAAGCGCACGATCACGAGCAGGATCGGCGCCAGCAGGCCGACCTGTGCGTAGGTGGGCAGCAGGCCCACCGCGACGGTCGCCAGCCCCATCACCAGCAGCGAGGCCACGAGCATCGTCTTGCGGCCTGCCACGTCGCCGAAGTGGCCCCAGACGATGCCGCCGAGCGGCCGGGCGGCGATGCCGACACCGAGCGCGGCGAACCCGGCCAGCGTGCCGGACGCCGACGAGAGGTTGGAGAAGAACTGGGTGTTGAAGACCAGCGACACCGCGGTCGCGAAGATGAAAAAGTCGTACCACTCGATGGTCGTGCCTACCGCGCTGGCGAACGCGACCCGCCGCAGCTGCACTCGGTCGACCGTCGTCGTGGTCCGCCCAGCACTCAGTGTCTGATCCATGAGCAACTCCTGTGGTCTTGGCCGGGAATGGTTGGAGTTCATCGGCGTCCTCCTGGTCGGACTGCCGCGATCGGCCACGCTGCGAACCGGCGTAGGCCGTACAGCAGGGGAGTGCCGGGGACCTGCGCGATCGTGGTGACTTCCCCGAGCACGACGGCGTGGTCGCCGACCATATGCACGTCGCTCACCTTGCATTCCGCGACGGCGAAGGCGTCCTGGGCCAGCCGTGGCAGACCGGCCTGGGACATCCGCCAGTGCACCTGGGAGAAGCGGTTCGCCTCGGCGCGTGAGAAGAGCTCTGCGGCCTCCTGCCCGCCGTCGTGCAGGAAGTTCACGGCGAAGCTGCCGCGGGCGGTGACGGCACTGAGGGTCCGGCTGCCGGTCCGCAGGCAGACCAGCAGGGTGGGCGGCAGCAGCGTGGCGCTGGCGATCGACGAGCAGGTCATACCCTGCGGCGCGCCGTCCGCGTCGAGCCCGGTGACCACGGCGACCCCGGTCGGGAACGTGCTCATCAGCTCGCGGTAGTCCTGTGTGGGCGTACCAGGCATGGAGGCCTCCGTTCCGGTTTGGGCGGTCAGGAACTGGTGAGCCATTTCTCGGTGAGGTCGAGGAACGCGTCGTTCTGCTCCGGCCGGCCGATCGTCACGCGCACCCCTTCGTCCGGGAACGGGCGCGTCACCACGGCGCCGGCCAGGCAGTGCTGCGCGAAGGCCGCGCTGGACCTGCCGAGTGGGAGCCACAAGAAGTTGGCCTGCGACTGCGGTACCGCGAAGCCGAGTGCCCGCAGCCGCTCCGCGACCCGTTCCCGCTCCGCGACGGTGAGCTGCACCCGTCGGGCCACCTCGCCGGCGTCGCCGAGCGCGGCGATTGCGGCCTTCTGCGCGAGCGTGCCGAGGCTGAAGGGCACCTGCGCTTTGCGGACCTGTGCGATGACCTCGCGAGGGCCCACGCAGTAACCGACGCGCAGTCCGGCCAGCGCGTACGCCTTCGAGAAAGTCCGCAGCACCACGACGTTCGGGCGGTCCCTCAGTGCCACGGAGGCGTCGAGGGACCTGCCCGGGTCGACGTACTCGCGATACGCCTCGTCGACGGCGATCACGACGCGTTCGGGCACCGCTGCGACGAACCGCAGGAGCCCTTCCGCACCGAGCGCGGTCCCTGTCGGATTGTTGGGGTTGCAGACAAAAATCAACCTGGTGCGGTCGGTGACCGAGGCCGCCATGGCATCCAGGTCCAGCGCGTCATCACGCAGTGGGACCCGCACGGCCGTCCCACCGGCGACAGCCGTGAGCATCGGGTACGCCTCAAAGGACCGCCAGCCGAAGATGACCTCCGCGCCGGGTTCGACCACCGCGTGCAGCAACTGGCCGCACACCTCCGACGAACCGGCGCCCACCGCCACCTGGTCGGCATCGACGCCGTGGTGTGCCGCGATCGCCGCGACGAGCCTCGTCGACGCCATGTCCGGGTAGCGGGACAGGTCGGCCTGTGGGGCACGCAGCAGCGCGGCGACGGCCGGTAGCAGCCCATACGGGCTCTCGTTGCTGGCAAGTGGTGCGGCACCGGGAATCTGCTTCGCCGGTATGTAGGACGGCAGGCCGGTCAGCGCAGCGCGCAAGGCAACCATGGGTTGTCCTTTCGGGAATTACTTACAGCGTTTGCAGGTACCGGCGAGCGGTGTCCGGTTCCACCAGCCATTCGCCGTAGTCACTGGGGTTGTCGAACATTGCCGCGAAACGGTTGGCCACCTGGGGGTGGAACTGTGCCGCCGTCAAGGTCTCCAGTACGTGATCCTTTGGCGGGAGGAGAAGGTCGTTGCACAGTCGGGTGGCATGCCTTGCGTGGTCCCAGTATCGGGCGTAGCAACGCGCCATGAACTCCGCGTCGAACTTCCCGTTGCCGTGATCGACGATCGAGTCGAGGTAGGACACGGCACAGTGAATGGCATTGTTGGCGCCCTGACCGCCAATGGGATCGTTGGTGATCGCCGTATCACCCATTGCCAGGACGTGACGACCGGAAGGCAGAGTGCCCACGGCATTGCGGACCACGGGCGTCACCCGGCCGATCAAGGAATCCATGGGGCCCGCCGGTCTGGCGCCGGCAAAGGGCTCTGCGTCCCAGGCGAAGTACTTGCGGACGAGGCTTTCGAAAGTCGCCCATTGCTCGTCTATGCCGGTGATTCCCTGCCAGATGTCCAACGGCCCGCCTGGGATGCCGGACAGGCAGAGGCCGTAGACGGGTCCATGAACGGAAAGTGTCGGCATCCAGTAGAACTCGCCCACCCCGTGCCGGATGTTGAACGTCACCTGGGGTGGAAGTTCTGAATCTCCGGCGGTGGACACATAGATCAGCGCGAGGGCTCGCTGTGGTTCCTCGTATGGGGAGTTCTCCGCGTCGCGCTTGAACAGGGTCGAGAACTGATCTCCGCGTCCGGCCGCGACAAGTACGAGGTCGTACTCGGCGGCATATTTCTCCAAATCGTCGGTGTCGGCTCGCCGGATGTGCAGTTCGCCGCCACGGCTGACGAACTCGTCCAGCCAGCGCGACATCTTCAGGCGTTGATCCACCGAGCTTGGCGGATCCTCGAATTGGGATACCCACGTGACGGAACGACCGCGGAAGTCGTCGTCACCTATGGAAAAGCAAAGATTCGATATGGGCGTCACCTCGTCGTCCCAGAAGTGCAGACCAAGCTTTCGCTCGTGACTCAACGCCGTTTCGAAGAGGCACTGGCCGGACATCACGCGCCCGGTCCTGATCGCCTCGGCCGAGCGGTCCGACACAACCGTGACGTCATACCCTGCCTGCTGCAACCCCAAGGCGGCCAGCAGCCCGGACTGTCCTGCGCCGACTATTGCGATGCTGCGCAATTCACCTGCTCCTTCCATACGGGTGAGGAAATGAACTACTTCGGCCTACCGGCCGGCCATCGTGCCGCCGTCGATGCGGTAGTTGGCGCCGCTGATGTAACCGGCCCTTGTCGAGCACAGAAAAGCCACGAGATCCGCGACTTCTGCCGCGTCGCCCATCCTGCCGACCAGATTCCTGCGAATACCCGACATGAGAGTGGCGCGTACCTCAGGCCAGGTGTTTCCCAGACCGGACCCGGCAAGGTCGCCTTCTTCGAATATCCGCACCAGTCCTGGCGTGTCGATCAACCCCGGGCTCACGCAGTTGACGGTGATTCCGCTGCCCTCCAACGTTCTCGCAAGCCCTACCGAGAAGTTGAGCAGCGCGGCTTTCGACGCGCCATAACTGATCTGAGAGCCCGGCGGTGGAGCATCCGCGGAGACACTCCCGATGTGAACGATGCGCCCCCAGCCACATTCCTTCATCTGCGGAAGCACGTTCCGCACGAACCGGACGGCGCCCAGAACATTGACATCGTAGAGATCGAGCCATTCCTCGTTCGACGTCTTCTCCCAGTCCGGAAAGAACCTGGGCATCCGGCCGGCGTTGTTGATCAGGATATTGACCGGGCCGTGAGCCGCCTGGGCTTCTTTGACGACCGCTTCGACCTCGTCGTCGTTACGTACATCGCCGATGACGGTGGCAACCTCGGTTCCGGTGCTCGCGACCTTCTTGGCCACCCTTTCGACGCAATCCGCGTCACGTCCGTGAAGCGAGACACGGATCTTCTCCTCGGCAAGCCGGTCCACGATGGCAGCGCCGATTCCACTGGTTGATCCTGTCACCAAGGCGTGTGGCACAACTGCATGCAATTTGGACACCAACCATTCCCTCGATTATCCGGGATGTCGAATGGATGTGCGGGCTTATGGCAGCCCGGGGGTGAGCACCGATTCCGCCGGCAGACGCAGGGACCGCGTGGCCGGGCCGGTGATCCGGGTGAGCCGGAACAGGAGTGCCATCGGACCGTTCGGCTTTGGCATCACCTTGTGGAAGCGTGCGCGCAACTCGCGTAGCTCGGCTGCCTCAGCGGCGTTGAAGACCTTGACCGACGGGCCGTCGAGCATCTCGAACATGTGGATCGGCGAGGTCATCGGGTGCAGTCCGAGGCCGAGTTGCTCGGCCCGCAACCACGTCCGTTGCATCGCACGGCCACCCGCGAGCCAGCTTTCCGGGGTGTCGTTGTCGATCGACAGCAGGACCATGGCCGACGCGCCGGCCACCGCGATCTTGGCGTAGTCCGCGAAGCGGGCACCGCCGCCGATGTACCGAAGCCGGGCGGCGATGTCCGTCCGGGTGATGACCCGGAACGGCTCCTCGAGACCCGTGGGGAGCGCCAGCGATTCGAGAGTGATCCCGTCACGTGCCTCCGGGGCCGGACCGAACCGGAGCTCTCCCACGGCCTCCTCGTGCAGATGCGGGTTCAGCAACCGAATCCGGTCGCAGGCGCCCACGATCCCGCCGAGCTCGTCCAGTTCGTCCGGACTCAGGCTCAGATCCAGTTGCGCGCCATGATGTTTCGCGGGAGCGGTGAGCTCGGCGATCTCCTCGGCCGTCAGCGTCGACCGCGTCCCCGGGGCTCGGTGCGTCCGGCGTTCCCGCAACGCCCCGAAGAGGCTGTCCGGAGCCGAAGCGTCGGGCTGAGTGGTGATCTCGGCGACGACATCCGAGCGAGGGAACGGTTGCACCGTGACCGCCAGCCCGCGGGCCGTGGCCGCGATGACCATGTTCTCCACAGCCGCGCCAAGCGCCAGCCGCGCCGCACGGCCGTGTGGATCCATGATGCTCTCGCTGCGCTCGCGGTCGTGGGCCACCCAGATCCGGTCCTCGTTCCAGTAGAAGTGCCATGGCTGCCTGTTCCCGCTGGATGGCGCGAGAACCGCGTGATCGACGAGGTATCGCACCAGTTCGGGCGCTCGCGTTGTCGATTCCACGTGGGCCAGGCCGGCTCGCGGGAGTTGCGCCGGCCGTGTGGCCTTCGGCGCCGGACTCGGCTCCCGGACACTGGTGTCAAGATCCAGATATCGTCGGCCGGATGGCAGCGGCGTACCGAGGGCGAGGCAACGGACTGCCGTGGTCACGGCGGCGCCGCCGAGAACCACGTCGCTGGCCAGCTGCGGCCAGCTGGAGATCGTCGATCCCAGCTCCACGAAGGCCGCCCCGAGGTTGGCGGACATCCCGTCCTCGTTGAAAAAGCGCAGGACGGCCGCGTACTTGCGGGCCATTTCCGCGTCGTCACCCTCGCGGAACCCGCCTTCGCCGACGTCCGGCGCATCACCGGTGCGGCCATGCAGGAACGGGCGCGCGGGCTCGAGGTCGAAGCGTTCGATGTCGAGCATCCCCCGGTCGCTCGTGTTCATCACCACGGGCAGCCGGAGCGACCGGGTCCACTGGCGCAACAGGAACTTCGTGTTCATCGAATCGCACTGGTCGATGAGGGCGTTGAGCGGTGGCCCGAGTTCCGGGCCGCCGAGCATGAACTTCTCGATGGTGTCCGCCTCGATGCCGCCAAGCACCGAAACACCCAGGTAAGGATCGAGCTCGGCGATCTGTTGCGCGGCGATCACGGGTTTGGCCAGGCCGATGTCGTGCACACCGGCCCGGATGCGGTTCATATTGGACAGTTCGAGCGTGTCGAAGTCGGCGAGCCGGATGTGCCCGACCGTGCCCTCGAGTGCGAGCGTGAGCGCGATGACATTGCCCACCGACAGACCCGCGATGCCCACGGTGAACCCGACAAGCCGGGACGTTTCCTTCGGCACACTCTTGGGCCGGTTGCGGTCGAGGCGCAGTTCACGGAACTCGTCCGGCGGCAGAAGCCGCACAAGCCGCCCCGACCATGGGTAATAGACCCAACGGCCGTACTCTGACAGCGGAACCCCGGCCAGAATCTCGTCAACTCCGTCGGATTCGCAGTCGTCAGCAGGACAACGGGCCTTTGCGAGGTCACGTAGCTGCATCTGGAGGGTGTCACTCGTCTGGAACACACGCCCGGAGGACACCAGCTCGTCGAGCTGCCCGCGGTCTTCGGCGTCGGACGGGTCGAAGATCGTGGGACGCCACGGAATCGATGTCAGTGCGCTACTTCTGTCAGGTGAATTCATATCCATCCCTTGGTTCGCCGGCTCGGACGACTGATCCCCAAGGCAGATTCCATCGAGGTGCCTTCACACCGGCAATCGGTCAGAATGCGTAGACCGGTGGCTGGGATACGTACGTAGTGCGTCAGTCGACGGCCTGCTGCCATCCGGCGAGGTCGATGCGTGACCGTAGGTTCAGCTTGTGCAAGATCCGGTTGACGTGCGTCTCCGCGGTGCGCTGTGCGATGCCCAGCCGGATGGCCATTTCCCGGTTCGTCAGGCCTTGGGCAGCCAGTGTCGCGACCTGCTGCTCTCGTTTGGTGAGCTGATCTTCATCCCGATTGGCCTCCGCGTGTTCGGCCGGCCGCATGAAGTAGGCGCTGTGCCGAAGCGACAACTCGCTGTCCATAGACGACGCTTGGAGTTGCTCACGACCGTACTCGCGCAGCGTGTCCAGCATCCAATACCGTTCTGTGTCCGTGACCACAATGGATCTGTCGACCAGCCTGGAAAGTGCCTCTTCGGTGCCGTCACAAATGCTTTCCGCGGCCGCTGGGTCGAATGTGCCACGGAATACGGAAAGCCGCGCCCACAGCAGCCGATCCGGCGTACTGCACAGCTCGTAGCTCCGTCTGACCGTCGCAAGCAGTGATCGATGGCGCGGTGGTCCGAACCCATTTCTCCGGACGAGCAGCCGAAACCGGTCGTCTGCTTTGGAGAGTATTTCGTGCAGCGGCAGGACCCGCAACCACGCCGCAGCCAGTTCGACAGCCAACGGAAGCCCGTCCAGGAGGCGGCACAGGCGGACGACTCTCGCCCAATTGTCTTCATTGATCACGAATCCGGGCCACGCGGCCACGGCCCGGTCGGCGAACAGCTTGACCGCATCCAGATCCCTCGCCTCGGTGAGATTCCGGACCTCAGGCACTGTGAGCGGACCAATCCGTAACACTCGCTCCCCGGGCTGGCTGAGAGGCCACTGGCTGGTCGCCAGTATCCGGACACCGGGCGCCGCGTCCAGCAGTGTGCGAGCGAGCCGTCCGCATGCTTGTGCGACATGCTCACACGAGTCCAACAGTAGCAACAGGTTCTTGTCGCGGAGGTTCGCGGCGAGCGCCGTCGTGACGAGGTCCGGATCGTTGATGGCGTCCAGTTTGGCCAGTACCACGCCGTCCGCGTAGTTGGCGCTCACCTGGCGGGCAGCCCGCATCGCCAACCGGGACTTGCCCACCCCTCCCGGCCCGGCCACGGTGACCAGCCGGCTGGACTCCAGCAGTGAGATCGTCTTGCCGAGTTCGGCTTCCCGCCCGATGAAGGTCGTCGTCTCGGCGGGCAGCTGGTTCACCATGACTCCGAGGTACGTGCCCGCCAGCCGACAACCTGGACACGGGATGTGAAACCCAGCTTCTGAAGGATGTTTCGCACATGAGTGGTCGCTGTACGCGGGGATATCACCAGGCTCGCGGCGATCTCCTTGTTGCTGGCCCCGTCCGCCAGCAGATCCGCGATCTCGAGCTCCCGCTTGGTCAGCACTTCCGCCGCGGGCGGACTCTGGCTGGTCAGCTGATCTTGCTCGCTGTCCGGCGCGGACGCATCGGCCAATCCGAGAAGGTCTTGATGCGCTCTGCGTACCTGTTCCAGATAGCCACTTTCAGCGAGCTTGCACAGACCGTACGCACGCACGGTCTCAAGCATCAGATAGCGTGCGACGTTCTCGTCGTCACGTCGCAGGATGGACTTGTCGACCAGACCGGCGATCAGGTCAAGCAGATCGTCCTGTGTGGATAGTGTGACCTGGGCGGCCGCCTCCAGCGTGAAACCTTCATGGAAAACCGAAAGCCGGGCCCACAGTGCACGTTCCGCTGGTGAGCAGAGCTCGTAGCTCCAGCTGGCCGAAGCGGCAAGCGTCCGCTGGCGCGCGGGCCGAGTGGGACTGTGACCGCTCGGCAGGCGGAGCTGGTCGTCCAGCCGGCGCAGGATCTCTTCCGGCGCCAGCACACGGAACCAGGTCGCGACCAGTTCGATGGCCAGCGGGATGCCGTCCAGCCGCCGGCAGATCGCGACGAGGGCGTCACGGTTGTCCGGCCCCACCTCGAATTCCGGATCAACGGCGGCAACTCTGTCTGTCAGCAACTTGATGGCGTCCGGCAACACGGCCAGCGGCGCCACTGGCAGCACATATTCGCCCTCGATCCCCAGGACCTGCCGGCTGGTGGCGAGGATTCGGACAAGCGGGGCAGCGGCGAGAATGTCCCCGGCGAGCATTCCGCACGGTTTGGCCAGATGCTCGCAATTGTCCAGCACCATCAATATCGACTTTCCACGGAGCTGGCCGATGACCTTGTCCAGCGATACATCCGGCAGATCACGCAGTCCGAGCCCGGCTGCCATGACATGGATCAGCAAGCCGGGATCGCTTACTGTGCCAAGTTCGATGACCCGGACACCGTCGGCGAATTCGGACGCGATATCTCGAGCGGCCTTGTGCGCCAAGCGTGTCTTGCCGACCCCGCCCGGCCCGGTCAACGTCAGAACCCGGCTCATGCCCAACAGTGTTTTGACCATGGCCAGTTCTGACTGTCTGCCAACAAAGCTCGTCGTCTCCGCTCTCAGTTCCCGGCGAAGGCGTGGCAACAACACGTCAGTCCTCGTTTCCCGAACGGTCTACCCTGAAGGTGAATCGCATTGGGGTCAAAGACTGTTGCCCGAATAAAGGGCACTTTTCGGAGGTGTGGAAGTGCATTTGCCCACTTGCCTGCCCACTGAGACGACGACCTTCGTCGGCCGCCGTGCCGAACTCGTGGAGGCCCGTACTCTGCTGGCGGCGAATAGGTTGCTGACGTTGACCGGACCCGGCGGGGTCGGCAAGACGCGCCTGGCGTTGCGAATCGCCCGGCAGATCAGCCGGACGTTCCCGGACGGTGTGCGCCTGGTCGAGGTGGATACGGTGCACGACAACGGTTTGCTGATGCAGACCGTGGCCACCGCACTCGGGCTGCGAGACATCGGCGAGGACGCGCTGGACCGCGTTCTGGAGTTTCTGCGGGACAAGTCGATGTTGCTGGTACTCGACAACTGCGAGCACCTTGGTACGGCGTGCGGTGTGCTGGTCGCGCAGATACTGGCCGTGGCCCCGGCCGTCCGGGTGCTGGCGACAAGCCGTCACGTTCTGGGTATTGCGGGCGAGCAACTGTTGCCGGTGCGGCCGTTGCCCGTTCCTGGGACAACGGAGGCACGACAGGACGCGGTCACTCTCTTCGGTCACCGTGCTGCTCAGGCACATCCGGATTTCGTTGCCAGACGCGCTGACCGCGACACCATTGCCGGGATCTGCCGGCGCCTGGACGGCATGCCATTGGCGATCGAACTCGCTGCCGCGCAGGTACGGAACTTGTCACCCAAGGAAATCCTGGACCGCCTGGACGACAGATTCGTACTGCTGGCCGATCACAGTTGCGCTGTCCCGTCACGCCAGCAGACGCTCGCCGCCACCGTCGAATGGAGTTACGACCTGTGTTCGCCGGCCGAGCAACGACTGTGGGAGCGGTTGTCGGTCTTTCGCGGCGGGTTCACTCTGGCGGCAGCCGAAACAGTGGGCGCCGAAACAACGGACCTGGCAGGAAACCTGCTGGACTCGCTCGCCGGTCTGGTGAACAAGTCGATCGTGGCCCGCGACAGCGAATCGCGAACCGTGACGCGGTACCGAATGCTGGAGACGATTCGCGAGTTCGGCTCGGACAAGCTCGCGCAGTCCGGCATGGCGTCCGAGGCCGGCCGTCGTCACCGGGACTATTTCCTCGCCCAGACCGAACAATGGGCGGCGGCATGGTTCGGTCCTGATCAGCTCGCAGTCGCCGCCCGCACACGGGCCGAGCACGCCAACATCCGGTCGGCGTTGCGCTTCAGCCTCCAAGATCCACAAGAGACACTGGCCGGTGCCCGCCTGGCGGTGACGCTGGACTACTACTGGACCAACTGCGGTTTCTTCGGCGAAGCCCGATGGTGGATGGATCGCGTACTGCCGATTGGTGGCCTGCCTGCCGGCATCCGCCTGAAAGCACTGTGGCTCAGCGCGTACGCCGCACTCGGGCTGGGCGAAGCGGCCCGCGCGCTCGACGAGTCCGCCCAGGCCGAAGACCTGGCCCGGCAGTCGGGTGGGCCCGACGAACTCGCGCTGGTCCTGGCCACCAGGGCATTCGTGCTGGGTGTGTTCACCGGCGACCCCGTCGCGGCCGATGCCTGCTACGTGGAGGCAATCGAAAACTTCTCAAGCGCGAGCGCGATGAACGGCTACCTGATCCTCACCCACGCGGGACGCGCGATGGTGGCCGGACTGGCCGGAGGCCACGAGCGCGCGGCCGACTCGGCCCGTACGGCCATCCGGCTCGCAGAAGCCCACGGCGAGTTGTGCTACCGATCCTACGGTCTCTACGGCCTGGCGCTCGCGGAGTGGCGGCTGGGCAACTGGAGCGAGGCAGCCGGCCGCGCGCTGGACAGCCTGCGCCTCAAACTTCAGTTCAACGACGTGAACGGCCTGGCCCACACACTGGAACTGCTGGCATGGACAGCCTCGTCGGCAGGCGACGCGAAACGTGCGGCGCACCTGCTCGGCGTGGCGTCCCGTGTCTGGTCCTGGACCGGCAGCAAACCCTTGCTGGGCTCCGAATACTGGCTCATCCCGCACCGCGCCTGCGAGAGTTCGGCCCGCGCTGCCCTCGGCGAACGAGCCTTCCAAGCCGCGTTCGACGAAGGCATGGCACACAGCCCCGATCTCTCCCACGCCATCGCCCACGTCCTGGGCGAGCAACCGGCACCCGAGCCCATCCTGACCATGCGCGAATCGCAAGTAGCCGAACTGGTGACCGAAGGCGTCACGAACAAAGCCATCGCGACAAGACTGATGATCGCCCCCGGCACAGTCCAGGCCCACATGGCCAACATCCTCGGCAAACTCGGCCTCAGCTCCCGCTCCCAGATAGCGTCCTGGGTAGTCCAGCACAAGAGCATCTGACTCGACGGCTGGGGCCGGTCAGGCTGGGGTGGGCAGGTCGACCCGTGGCAGTCGTGGGTCCACCCGCTCGGGCAGTGTGTCTGCTGTTTCGACCAGCCAGCGGAGCAGGACCTGCGACATGCGGGTTTCGACCTCGGCGACCTCGGGGCGGCCGATGAGGTTGTGCGCCTCGTCGGGGTCGGCTGTGCGGTCGTAGATCTCGGCGGGTTCGTAGAGCCGCCATACGTATGTCCAGCGGTGATCCCGTACCGCGACTGCCTTGCCGACGGTTGACGGCTGGTCGTGCTGCAGCGCGCTTTTGCGGTCGTACGGGTAGGGGGCCTGTTCGAACTTCGGCTCCTCCTCGATGAGGAACCCGCCCTCGCTGAACGCGTACTCCCGGTGGCCGGCTGAAGGGTCACGGAGCACCGGCAGCAGGCTGCGTCCGAAGTGCGCGTAGCCCGCGGAAATCCCGGCCAGGTCGAACAGGGTGGGGAACACGTCGATCAACTCCGCCATTGCGTCGACTGCGCCGGCCGCGGGCACACCTGGACCGCTGATGATCAGCGGATCTCGGGTGATGCAGCTGTGCAGCGCTGACGGCCACTTCTCCACGACGCCGAAGTCGCCCAGGTACTCGCCGTGGTCGGAGAAGAACACGACGACTGTGTCCGGTCCGGCTGCGTCGACCAGTCGCCCGACGTGGTGGTCCAGTCGCGACACCATGCCCTGATAGGTGGCGGCTATCTCGCGCCACATGTCCGGCGTTGCCTCCGAGGTGCCGTAGTAGTCGCGAATTCCTTGCAGATAAGCGGGTTCAGGGCCGCTGCCGGACACGGGTGTGCGAACGGAATTGCGGTCGTGCAAGGAGAACCACGGCTCGGGTGCCTGGAACGGACAGTGCGGCGCGACAAGCGGGGCGAACAGCACCCACGGTTCGTCCCTCTGTACGGCGAGCCACTGTTCGGCGGTGCGGACGGCGGCCTCGTCGAAATCGACGTCCTGCTCGTCGTGCACACGCCCCCGGTAGAACAGGCGGCCCCAGTTCTCGTGCGGGAAAGGCGGTGACGCGGGCGCCAGGCCGTCACCCCATCGGCCGCTCGATGGTTTGGTCGTGAATCCGTGCTCGTCGACGGCCAGTTCGGTCGCGCCGGGGCCGAAGGTGTCGCCGCGGTCGCCGACCCACGTCACGTGGTAGCCGTTCTCCCGGAACGTGCGCAGGAAGTTCGGCTCGTCGGCACGCAGCGGCGTCCCGAACGAGCGGTGCCCGGCAGTATGCGGGTACCAGCCGGACAGGAATGACGCACGGCTGGGCGCGCACACCGGGTGCTGTGCGTAGGCATTGGTGAACGCAGCGCCACCAGCCGCCAGTCGGTCGAGGTTCGGGGTCTTCGCTGCGGGGTTGCCGAAGGCGCCGAGCGCGTCCGCCCTGAGCTGGTCCGCGACCACTACCAGGAAGTTCGTCACAGAATTTCTCCCAACCCTCTTGCACCTTACCGAGTACTCGGTAAGGTAATCGCGATCACACCGACTGGCAAGGAGGCGACCGTGTCCGAGGCGGCAGCACCATCGGTGCGCAACCGCAAGCCACCGGGAGTGCGGCGGGAGCAGATCCTGGCGGTGGCCACGGAGATGTTCGGCAACGCCGGCTTCCGCGGTGTGTCGCTGGCCGACATCGCCGCGCGGGTGGGCATCTCGCAGCCCGGTCTCATCCACCACTTCCACACCAAGGAAGAGCTGCTGATCGCCGCGCTGGAACGGCGCGACAAGGAGAGCAGCGGGCACATCGAGGACGCATTCCGCGACTTGTCCGCTGTGGACGCGCTGCTTTCGTTGTGCCGTCACAACATGGAGTACCCCGAGTCGATCCGGCTGTACGCGGTGGAGTCCGCGGAGAGCCTGGAGCCCGGTCACCCGGCGCGTGAGTTCTTCCTGAGCCGGTACACCCGGGTCCGCAAGGCCGTGGCCGAACGTGCCCGCCGCGACCAGCAACAAGGACGGCTCCCGGCGGAGATGGACCCGTGGACGTTCGCCGCCGGGGTCATCGCGCTCATGGACGGCCTGCAGGTCCAGTGGCTGCTCGACCCGTCGTTCGACATGTCCGCGGTGCTCGCCCTCTATCTGGAGCAGTTCCGTGTCACCGAAGGGGCAGCGAGTGAGTGAGACGCTTGAGGACCACCTCGGCACGCTGGTGGGCAAGCTCGACCTGGAGCAGAAGATCCGGCTGCTGACCGGTGCCTCGCACTGGGGGGTGCACGACGAACCCGCGGTCGGGCTGCGCGCGATGACCTTGTCGGACGGACCGGCCGGGGTACGCGGCCCGGAATGGGCCGACGGGTCGCCGTCCGCCTGCCTGCCTTGCCCCACCGCGCTTGCCGCGAGCTGGGACGTCGGTCTGGTCGCGGGCATGGGCGAGGTACTCGCCGACGAAGCGGTGCGCAAGGGCGTGGACGTGGTGCTCTCGCCGAACGTGAACCTGCAGCGCAGCCCGCTCGCGGGCCGGCACTTCGAATGCCTGTCCGAGGATCCGCTGCTCACCGGGGCGCTCGGCGCCGCGCTCGTCGGTGCGTTACAGGAGCACGGCGTGGCGGCCACGATGAAGCACTACGTCGCCAACGATTCGGAGACCGAGCGGTTCTCCGTCGATGTGCGCCTTGACGAGCGCACGCTGCGCGAGGTGTACCTCGCCCCGTTCGAGGAGATCACCCGGACCGCGGCGCCTTGGCTGTTCATGGCCGCCTACAACGCGGTGAACGGCACGACGATGACCGAGCATCCGTTGCTCGACGACCCGGCACGAGCCGAGTGGGGCTTTGACGGCGTAGTCGTCTCCGACTGGCGGGCGGCCCGTTCGGTCGCGGCCGCGGCCGCTGGCCTGGACCTGATCATGCCGGGCCCCGACGGGCCGTGGGGCGACGCCCTGCGGCGGGCCGTCGAGGCCGGTGAGATCGCTGAGTCCGCAGTGGACGTCAAAGTCAGGAATCTGCTGCGGCTCGCGGCCAGGGTGGGCGCCTTGGATTCGGTGGCCGTGACCCGGCCCATGCCGCGCGTAGACGATGTGCGTTCGCGGCTGCGGAATGCAGCGGCCGAGGGAACCGTGCTGCTGCACAACAAAGGTGCCGTGCTGCCGCTCGCCGACGTCCGGCGGGTGGCCGTGATCGGCGAACTGGCGTGGCATCCGCGGATCCAGGGCGGCGGCAGCGCCGAGGTCCGCCCGGCGCACGTCACCTCGCCGTTCGCCGGTATCCGCGTCGCGCTGCCCGATGAGGTCGAGGTGACCTACGCGGCCGGCAGCTACCTCGAGGGTGATCCGCCGCCACTGCCCGCGGCCATGCTGCGCGGAGCGGAGGGCGAGCGGTCCGTACGGGTCCGCTGGTTCGATGAAGCCGGGCACGAAGTGTCGACCGAGACCCGGGACGAAGGTGAGCTGGTACGGCTCGGCGCCCAGGTACCTACGGGTATCCGTGAGGTCGAGCTGACCACCCGGTTGGTGCCGGACGTGTCCGGCCACTGGGAGCTGGGCATCCGCGGCGCGGGCTGGATCACGTTCGAGGTCGGCGGCAGGCGGCTCCTGGACGAGCAGGTCGTGCCGACGCACGACGGGCCCGGCGCGGACATCCTCACCCCGCCCGTGCGGACCTTCGACGTGGAGCTGACCGCCGGTCAACCGGTGGAACTCCGTCTGCACCAACGGATTCCGTCCTCCGGCGTCGCCGTGACGCTCACCGGCCGTCCGCCCCGCGGGACACCCGAAGAGGAACGCGCCGCCGCCTGCCGGGACGCGGCAGCTGCCGACGTCGCGGTCGTCGTGGTCGGCACAAGCTCGCAGTTCGAGAGCGAGGGCTTCGACCGGGCGGACCTCAACCTGCCACCCGGGCAGGACGAGCTCGTCCGTGCCGTGGCCGCGGCGAACCCGAACACGGTGGTCGTCGTCAACGCCGGTGCACCGGTGCTGCTGCCGTGGCGGGACGAAGTGGCGGCGGTGCTCGTGACGTGGTTCGGTGGCCAGGAGGTCGGGCACGCGCTCGCTGACGTCCTCATCGGACGGTCCGAGCCAGGTGGCCGGCTGCCCATGACGTGGCCGGTCAGGACGGGGGACGTGCCGGTGCTCGACACCCGTCCCGTGGACAACCTCCTTGCGTACGAGGAGGGCGTGCACATCGGCTACCGCGCGTGGCTGCGTGCGAGCACCGAGCCGGCCTACCCGTTCGGGCATGGCCTTGGTTACACCACCTGGGAGCTGACCGAGACCCGGTCACAGGTGACACAGGACGGCGCCGTCATCACGGTCACGGTTCGCAACACAGGCGACCGGCCGGGTAAACAGGTCGTGCAGGTCTATCTTGCCCGCCCGGACTCGGCCGTCGACCGGCCCGCCCGCTGGCTGGCCGGCTTCACAGTCGTCCACGTCGATCCACAGGGGACGATCGAAGTGGACATTCCGGTAACCCTGTCCGCCTTCCGGCACTGGGCGGGCGGCTGGGTGGTCGAGCCAGGCGTCTTCGACGTCCTCGTCGGGTTCTCCGCCACAGAGATCCATGGCACGACATCGGCCGAGATGCCCGCGGGCATCCGGCCAGGGGGAAGCACCAACCAAGTTCCACCACCCGGGCAGCGGTAGCCCGCGTTCACTCCAGTGAGGTGTCAACGATGTACCCCACATCCCCCCGTTCCGAGCTGTCGCGCCGCACGTTCTTCGGCCTGTCCGCGCTCGGTGTCCTGACTGTCGCGGGCTGCCGGTCGGCGGTCGACGAGGCCGCGAAGACAAGCGGCACGTCGGCCACGCCCAAGCCGGGCGGCACGCTCGTCGGGACGGTCGCGGCCGAGCCGTTCCCGAACGCCTACTTCACCGGGCGGCCGGGCAACATCTTCTGGAACCGCAACGTCCTGGAGACCCTCGTCCTCATCGACGAGAAGGCCAAGCCGCACGGGCTGCTCGCCAGGGAATGGGAGTTCCGGGACGGCAACAAGGCGCTCGTGTTCAAGCTCCGCGAAGGCGTGAAGTTCCACTCCGGCCGCGATTTCACCGCGGAGGACGTCGTGTTCACCGTCGAGCGCGCGGCCGCCGGGGACGGCCTGGCCAACCTCGTCGGCGGGATGAAGGGCTGGAAGGCCACGGCGAACGGGCAGTACGAGGTCACGATCACCTCGCCGCGGCCGATGCAGGCGACAGCCCTTGACATCCTGGACGCCATCCCGATCGTGGACAAGGAGTCCTACAAGGGCCTGCAGGACGGGTCGAAGGTGATCGGCACCGGCCCGTTCGTCTGGTCGGGCTACCGGCCGGGCACCGAGATCACCCTCAAGCGCAACGACTCCTACTGGGAGAAGGGCCTGCCGTACCTCGACGGCATCACTGTCACGGTGATCAAGGACTCGACGGCGCAGCTGGCGGCGTTGCGCACCGGGCGCGCCCAGTTGGCCAACGGGCTCACCATCCAGGACTCCAAGACCATCGTCGACGACAAGGCGTTCCAGCTCGACGAGAACCACGGGCTGGTCTACGGGATCGGCTTCGACGTCAACCAGGCGCCGTTCAACAACCCCGACCTGCGCCGGGCGATCGGCTACGCCATCGACCGCGAGCGGATCAAGAGCCAGGTGTTCGGTGACGTCGGCACGATCACCAGCCTGCCCTGGAGCGACAACACCGTCGGCTACCCGAAGGACCTGGCCGGCAAGTACACCTTCGACCAGGCCAAGGCCCGGCAGCTGATCCAGCAGGCCGGCGCGAACGGCGCCAAGTTCGAGATCGCGCTGCACGCCCTGCCGGTGCCGCGCGCCATCTACCAGATCATCGCGCGCAACCTGACCGACGTGGGGCTGCAGCCGTCGCCGGTCGAACTGTCCTCGGCGGACTTCGAGCCCCGCAGGGCCACGGGCAAGCTCGGGCCCGCGTTCCTCACGTGGACGGCGGTGGCGGGACTCCCACCGGCGCTCATGGTGGACGCGCTCTCCGAACTGCGGCCGGACAACAACACCTCGCGTTTCGTCGACGCGACCTACCAACAGCAGGTCACGAACCTGGTCGCCGCGGCGGACGACAAGGCCACATCGGCCGCGCTGCGGGAGGTTTCCGAGACCCTGCTGGACGACGCGTTTTTCCACACCTACGCGATCACGCCGACAACGACCGTCCGCGCCGCATCCGACCGGGACAACCTGATCGGCCGCTACGGCCGGTCGATGCGCGCGACCTACCTCGCTGGGTGAGATTCGATGGGCCATTACCTGTTGCGCCGGCTGCCGTCGGTCGTCTTCGTACTGGCGGCGACCACGGTCGTCGCGTTCCTGCTGCCGAGACTCGCGCCCGGCGACCCGGCCGCGGTCGCCGCCGGGCCTGACGCGACCGCGGCGCAGATCGCCGCGGTCCGCGCGCAGATGGGCCTGGACCAGCCGCTCATCGGGCAGTACCTGCACTGGATCGGCGGCCTGTTCACCGGCGATCTCGGCACGTCGCTGCAGCTGAAACGCCCCGTGGCCGAGCTGATCTCCGACCGCGCGGGGAGCACGGTGGAGCTGACGATCGCGGCCACGCTGCTGCTGACCGTCTTCGGCATCGGGATCGGCGTGTTCGGTGGGTCGGCCCGGCGGCCGCTGACGCGGTTCCTGGCCGACGCCACCACCACGCTGCAGCTGTCGATGCCGCCGTTCCTGGCCGGTTTGCTGCTGGTCATCGTGCTCGGCGTCGCGTTCCCCGTGCTGCCGATCAGCGGGGAGGTGCCGGTGCTGGACGATCCCGTGATCGGCCTGCAGTACCTGATCCTGCCCGCCGTGGCGCTCGCGGTGCCGATGTCCGGTGGTGTCGCGATGCTTGTACGGTCCTCAATGGACAATGCATGGCGGCAGGACTATGTGGACCTTGCGGTGGCCAAAGGCGTGCCACGGCGGCGGATCACGGTGCGCCACGTGCTGCGCAACAGCCTCGGACCGGCTGTGGTGGCGCTTGGCATGCGGTTCGGCGACATGCTCGCGGGTGCCGTTGTCATCGAGATGATCTTCGCGCGCAACGGCATCGGGCAGCTCGCGGTGTCCAGTGTGCAGAACGCGGACTACAACGTCGTTCAAGTGATCATCGTCGGCGCGGTGCTGATCGCCGTGCTCGTCCAGCTGGGCACCGAGATCGCCTTGGCCGCCCTCGATCCCCGCGTCCGGTTGGGAGCGTGACATGGCCACTTCTGTGAAGAAACCGGGCCAGAACACCGGGGGAGCGCTGCGCCGGTATGCCACCGCGTTCCGCAGCCCGCGTGGTATGGCCGGTGCGATTCTGCTGGCACTGCTCGCCCTGGTGTCCGTGCTGTCGCCACTGCTGTTTCCGGCGGGCTACGACGACCAGTCGAACGTCGCGCTGGCCGGCCCATCGGCAGCCCACTGGCTGGGCACCGACGAACTGGGCCGCGACATCCTGGCTCGCACGATCTACGGCCTGCGTACCGACCTGTCCCTGTTGCTGACGGCCGTGCCGTTGAGCGCGGCGATCGGCACCCTGCTCGGGCTGGCCGGCGTGCTCGCCCGCTGGCTCGGCGCCGCGACACAGCGCGTGCTCGACGTCATCCTCGGCTTCCCCGGACTGTTGCTGGGCATGACCATCGTGCTGGTGATCGGCACCGGCTGGCTGGCCCTGTTCGTGTCGTTGCTCGTCGTCGGGCTGCCGAGCTTCGGCCGGCTCGCCCGGGCCGGCCTGCTCGTGGAGCAGGAACGGGAGTACGTCCTGGCCGCCCGCGTGCTGGGAGTGCCGCGCCGCACTGTCCTCACGCGACACGTCCTGCCCAACATCCTCGACCCGATCGTGGTGAACGCGGCCGTGTACATGGTGGTCGGGATCTTCATCGAGGCCGGCCTGAGCATCGTCGGGCTCGGCATCAAGCCGCCGATCCCGTCGCTGGGCGCCATGCTCAACACCGGCGCGCGGTACGTCGAGGCGCATCCGGCGTATGTCCTGGGGCCCGGTTTGGTGCTGCTGATGCTGGCACTGGCCCTCACGTTGCTGTCCAACGCGCTCAACAAGGCGGTGCTCAGAAAATGAACGTGGCCTCAAAGAGTGCCGTCGTGTCCACAAAGGATGACCCGGTGAGCTCGTTGCTGGAAGTACACGGGCTGCGGACCGAGTTCGTCACCGATGCCGGTGTCGTGCGGGCGGTCAACGACGTCAGCATCACCGTGCCCCGCGGCCGGGTCGTCGGCGTGGTGGGGGAGTCCGGTTCCGGCAAGTCGGTCACCGCGCGGTCCATCCTGCGCATGGTCAACCCGCCGGGCCGGATCGTCGCCGGTGAGCTGATTTTCGACGGCCGGGACCTGCTGGAGCTGTCGGAGAAGGACATGCGGGAGATCCGCGGCAGCGAGATCTCGATGGTGTTCCAGGACCCGCAGTCCGCGCTCAACCCCGTGATGACCGTCGGTGACCAGATCGCCGAGGCGCTGACCGTGCACGGCGTGAGCCGGCAGATCGCGCGGGCCCGGGCGCTCGACCTGCTGTACCAGGTGGGCATTCCGGACGCGGAGCGGCGGCTCGACGACTACCCGCACCAGTTCTCCGGCGGCATGCGCCAGCGCGTGGTGATCGCCATCGCGCTCGCCGCCGAGCCGTCGCTGCTCATCGCGGACGAGCCGACCACCGCGCTGGACGTCACCATCCAGGCCCAGATCCTGCGCCTGCTGGGCCGATTGCGCGACGAACTGGGCATCGCGGTCCTGATGATCACCCACGACATGGGCGTGGTCGCCGAGACCTGTGACGACGTCGTGGTCATGTACGGCGGCCGGGTCGTCGAGCAGGGGCCGGTGGAGACCGTGTTCGCACGGCAGGAGCACCCGTACACCGCGGACCTGCTCAAGGCGATGCCCCGGCTGGATGCCGGGGACCGCAGCCGCCTGCCCGCGATTCCCGGTGCCCCACCGGATCCCGCCGCTCTGCCGACGGGGTGCGCGTTCCACCCGCGGTGCAGGCTGGCCGAGGACCGTTGCCGTACCGACATTCCGAAACTGCTGCCGGTGCAGACACCCGGGCACGCGTCCGCCTGCTGGGTCACTCAGGGCGGAGCCGCCATTTCGCCGCTCACGCCCACCGAAGAGGCACACGCCCGGCCCGGTCCCACCGGCGAGCCGTTGCTGTCGGTCGAGAACCTGCGCGTGGATGTCGCCGGCGGGCGTCGCAGCCTGTTCCGAAAACCCGAGCCGGTGTACGCCGTCGATGGGGTCAGCCTGTCGGTCTCCGGCGGCGAGACTCTGGGGCTGGTCGGCGAGTCCGGCTGTGGCAAGTCGACCCTCGCGCGCACGATCGTCGACATCAACCAGCCGTCGTCGGGCACCGTGCAGGCCGACTCGGGCGTGCAGTACGTCTTCCAGGATCCGTACGCCTCGCTCAACCCGCGGCGCACGATCCGCCAGTCCCTCGACGAGGCACTGGAGAGGCGCGGGGTGCCGCGTGCCGAACGGGATGCCGAGGCCGGCGAGTTGATGCGGCGGGTCGGCCTGTCCGACGGGCATCTCGACCGCTACCCGCACGCGTTCTCCGGTGGGCAACGTCAGCGCATCGGGATCGCCCGCGCGCTCGCCGTCCAGCCGAAGGTGCTGATCCTCGACGAGCCGGTGTCCGCGCTCGATGTGTCGATCCAGGCGCAGATCATCAACCTCCTCGAGGGACTGCGGGACGATCTCGGGCTCGGCTACCTGTTCATCGCGCACGACCTGTCGGTGGTACGGCACCTGTCCGACCGGGTGGCCGTGATGTACCTCGGCAAGATCGTCGAGACCGGGCCGGTCGAAGCCGTGTACTCGACGCCGGGGCACCCGTACACGGTCGCGCTCATGTCGTCCTCGCCTGTGCCGGACACCACGCAGCGCGACCGGGAGCGGATCGTGCTCACCGGCGACCTGCCCAGCCCGAAGCAGCCGCCGTCCGGCTGCCGGTTCCGCACCCGTTGCCCGATCGGCCCGCTGGCGAACCCCGACCGGGAGATCTGTGCGCAGCAGGAGCCACAACTCGCGCTGACCCCGACCGGCCAGCACGTGGCCTGCCACTTCGCCGGCGAACTGGTGGGCAGCGCCTGATGCGGATCATCTACGTCGACGTCGACACACTGCGGGCCGACCACACCTCGCCCTACGGCTACCAGCGTCCGACCACGCCGAACCTGGCCGCGCTGGCGGACAAGGGCGTGGTGTTCGACCGCTACTACTGCTCCGACTCACCGTGCCTGCCGTCCCGGACCGCGCTGACCAGCGGCCAGTTCGGCATCACCAACGGTGTCATCGGCCACTTCGGCGAGGCGGCCCGTTTCCGGCTCGACGCCGGTCACGGCGCCGACCCGCACCGGCCACTGTTCGGCCAGCGGCTAGAGCAGCACGGCTATCACACCGCGGCTGTGTCGATGTTCGCCGAGCGGCACCGTGCGTACCACTTCTGTGGCAACTTCCGTGAAACGATCCGGGCCACAGGCAAGATCAACGACGAGGAGGCTCCCGAGATCAACGCGGTCGCGCTGGACTGGATCCGCCGGCACGCGCACGAGGACGACTGGTACCTGCACCTCACTTATTGGGAACCGCACACCAACTACCAGACAGGTCCCGAGTGGGCGGAGCGGGCCGCCGCGTCCGGCCCGCCGCCCGCGTGGCCCGACCAGGCCGCGATCGACGGGCACGCCGAAGTGTACGGTCCGCGCAGTGCGCTGGACCTGCACTACTTCGCGATGCCGCGAAGGTCCCCTGTGCCGCACAACATGCCCGACGAGGTCCGTACCCGTGCGGACTTCGAGCACCTGATCAACGGATTCGACGGCACGATCATGTACTGGGACCAGTACTTCGGCGAATTGCTGTCCACTTTGGAGCAGCTTGGGATCGCGGACGAGACGGCGATCATCGTCAGCGCCGACCACGGTGAGTCGTTCGGGGAGAACGGTTCCTACGCCGAGCACGCCCATGCGAACGAGCCCGTGCAGCGGGTCCCGCTGGTGGTGTACTGGCCCGGCGTCACCGACGACCTGCCGGAGGATGCCCGGCGGTGCGACTCGTTGCTGTACAACATCGATCTCGCACCGACCTTGTGCGAGCTGCTGGGCGTCCCGATCCCGGACGGATGGCAAGGGGAGTCGTTCGCCCAGGCGATCCGTGGTGAACGCGTCGGCTCCCGCGAGTATCTCGTGCTGGGGCACGGCGCGCACACGTACCAACGGTCTGTTCGGACGCGTGACCACCTGTACATCCGCACTTACCACCCGGGCGCATACCGGGCCGAGTGGGAACAACTGTTCGACGTCACCGCCGACCCGCACCTGACCCGGGATCTGTTGCCGGACAAGCCCGACCTGGCCAACGAGATGCGGGCGCACCTGGCTGAGTGGTGGCACCGGTACGCAGGCCGGCCGGGCGCCCTGCCCGACCCGATGCTCACCACTCTCCAAACAGGACCGACCTACTACACCGACCCCAAGCGGTACGCGCAGCACCTGCGGGACACCGGCCGCGCGCACCTGGCCGAGGATCTCGAACAGCGCCTGAGCGCCGTCACCCCGACGACACCGATCTCTTGGCACGCCCCGGACGTCGCGTGGCCGCCCGGCCGGCACGAGGAGCTGGTGCGCAGGCTCGGGGGCAGTGGATGAGCAGGCCGAACGTCGTGCTCGTCCTCGCCGACGACCTCGGCTACTCGGATCTTGGTTGCTACGGCAGCGAAATCAACACTCCGAACCTGGACGCGTTGGCCCGCAACGGAGTCCGGCTGACCCGGTTCACCACCACCGCGCGGTGCAGCCCGTCACGAGCGTCGCTGATGACCGGGCTGCACCCGCACCAGACCGGCATCGGCGTGCTGACCGCCGACGACATCCCCGGTGGATACCCGGGCACCCTCAACGACCGGTGCGCCACCGCCGCCGAGATCCTCGGCGCGGCCGGCTACACCACGTACATGTCGGGCAAGTGGCACCTCGGCAGTGACCCGGCGGCGTGGCCGACGCGACGCGGATTCCTGCACTTCTACGGCACGTTCTCCGGCGGCGGGAACTACTACTCCCCAGCCGGTCTGCGCAGGGGAGAGCAGGAAGTACCACCCGACCCGGACTTCTACTACACCGACGCCATCACGGACGCGGCCGTCGACGTCCTCCAAGAGGATTCCGGGGACAAGCCGTTCCTCTGTTACGTCGCCTACACCGCGCCGCACTTCCCTTTGCAGGCAAGGGAAACGGATATCGCCCGGTATGCCGGGGAGTATCGTGACGGCTGGGACGTGGTGCGTGAGCGCCGGATCGCGCGGATGCGAGAATTGGGCATCTTCGACGGCAACGCCGCACCACGCGACCCGCTCGTGCCCGCCTGGGCGGACGCCGAGGACAAGGAGTGGGAGCAGCGGCGGATGGCCGTCTACGCCGCCATGGTCGAGGTCATGGACCGCGGTATCGGCCGCATCGTCGACGAACTACGCGCCAGCGGCCGGCTCGACGACACAGTATTCGTCTTCCTGTCCGACAACGGCGGATCAGCCGAAGAAATCCCGCCCAGGCTCGGCAGCGACCCAGGCCGCGGCCCGAAGATCATCCCGGCCGCCACAAGAGACGGCGGCCCGGTCTACGTGGGCCGGTACCCAGACCACCCACCGGGCGGCGAGGACACATTCACGTTCTGCGGCCGCGAATGGTCGCACGTATCCAACGCGCCATTCCGGATGCACAAGCGCTGGGTACACGAAGGCGGGATCGCCTCGCCGTTCATCGTGCACTGGCCACAAGGACTAGGCGACCGCGCCGGCACAATCACAGACGCCGCGCACTACCTACCGGATGTCCTGCCCACCCTGCTGGAGATCACGGGCGCGCCGTACCCGGACCACGTGCCACCGCCCGAAGGCGTCAGCATGCTGGAATCCCTGCGCGGCGCCCCCAGCGACGACACCCGTTGCCAATTCTACGAACACATCGGCAACGCAGCAGTCCGTCGCGGCAACTGGAAGCTCGTGCGCGAGCACCCAGGCGAGTGGGAACTGTACGACATCGCGACCGACCCAACCGAACTATCCAACGTAGCCGCCGCGAACCCGTCGGTCGTCGACGAGCTGGCCCAGGCCTGGACGGAGTGGGCGTCGCGCTGCGGTGTCCTGCCGCCGGCCTGACCGCAGGTCGGCATCATCGGTGCACTGGCCACTCCCGGTCAGAGCGGGGAGCGATGGGGAGGGTTGAAGGAGTCGGGGCCGGAGCGTTCGAATTCCTGGAGAAGATTTTCCTTGAGCATCTTCGAGCTGGTTATCTTCGTCTGAAGGCCTTCGCCGCGGCATCTTTCCGCAAGGCTGTCGAGTGAGCTGAAGGTGACGATCTTGGTCAGCTTCCGGGCGCCTCGCTGATCTATCTCGGCCATCGCGGCCCGGTACTTCTCGTCGCGGCCTGGGTGCTCGCGCTGTAGTTCGATGATCTGTTCTTCGAGCGCTTCGCGTAGTGGCCTCATCTCGTCTTCCACACTGGTCAGGTGTTGCTCGAACCAGCGGATGTGCTTGGGCTTCAACGGTCTGCGCCACGCACGCAGATAACGCAGTTGAGCCTCGAGGACCGGGTAGCCCACGCGCGCAGCCTTGTCGAGACGGCCGCGACGAGTCACAGCATCATCGAGTTCGAACTTTTCCGCGTTGCTGTTGATGACAAAGACGATCCATCTGTTGTCGCGAAGTCGTTGCAGCCGTGGCAGCATGCCGGAGGTGATGAAGGCGCCGACCGTTCTGTTTTCGATCGAGGTCGCGTTCGGGCGCCATTTGAAGAACTCCTCGCACTCGTCGAAGAGTACGACTGTTCGCCGTAGGTGCATGAGGTCCTCGAAGATCTCGTCTGCGGCTGCTTCGAACCCTTCGATGCCCTTGCGGAGGAAGACCGGCGGAGACAACGTGAGAAGGGGCCAGCCAAGCGCTTTGGCTGTTGCCACGACCAGTGAGGTCTTGCGGGTCCCGGGTGGACCGTAAAGCAGAAACGACGCGGTCTCCACTGGGCGCTCGTTGACGTTGCGGATGGTGGGCTCGAGGATTTCGGACTTGATACCTTCGACGATGCTGTTCTTCTCGGTCGGGTCGACGATGGACGTGAACTTCGCGAGACGATCCGACGGCAGCTCTTGCGACTCGAGCACCTGGTAACGGCCTTGGAGAGGGATCAGCCAGGTGAGGTCGGCCCAGAAGCTCCGGAATGCCGGAGCTCCTCTGCTTGCCCGGTATTTCCGCAGGATCTGTTCCTGACGTGCGAGCCTGAGCGCGTCGCGGTAGGCGAACAGAAACTGAAGGACCACCGCCGTGGTCCAGGACTCGATTTCGTACCCTGCTCTGGTCCGGTCGTTCCGCCATCCACTCGCGTCCTCGTGCTTGGCATAAGAACTCTGCACCAGGCGGAACGACGCGTCCATAGCGGGCAGCGCGGCGGTATAGATGCCCATGTCGGACTCCTGCAGATCGAGCAGTGCGAGGGTGGAGAGAGCCAAACTGAGCTCGACGCTGGGGATGTAGACCAGGCGCCGCCCGCCGAAGCTGAGTACCCCGGCACTCGTCCACGTGCCGCGCTCAGACTGGTCCTTCACCAGAGCGGCGACGCCTTGCTCGATGAGAGGGGAATCGGCGTCCCCGGTGAATCTCGCGAGCAAAGCGCAACAGCTGACCAGCGAGCTCGAGTCGAAACCCGGAGCGGGCAGCAGGTGCAGGCCAAGCTGTTGAACTATCTCGTCACGGACCCGGTTGAGCAGTTCAGCCTGCTTGAACGTCCCGTCCGCTCCGTCCGCACTCGCGCCGTCGAGATAGGCGATCGTGCGGGCAGCGGCGTCCAGGGCACGCACACTGTGCAGTGTCAGGAAGTGATGGGTTCGCGCCGCCTCGTGAACCTTCACTCCATCATCTGACAGCTGCTTCGTCACTACAGTGGTGAGTTGGAGAAGGTAGTCGAGGAGCGCCGCGCGGCGTTTCCTTGAGAGTTTGAAGTTACATGCGAGCTCTGTTACCGGGCTCAGCGCAAGGGACAGCGACAATAGCAGCTGGGCGTCCGTGAAGGGATTCTCGCGGTTTTCTCCGTGGCCACGAAGCGATGGGAGCGGTAGGCTGAAGTATTCTTTGATCATGCGATGCACGGCGGTCTGGATGTTCGTGCAGAATTGCCTGGACGGTGCGATTGTCTCGTTTTCGCTGAAAAAGTACGCGGCGGCCACCAGTGCTTGGAACGACCTGTTGTTCGACGTCGCTCCCTTGCCGCGGCCGAGTGCGGCGGGCTCCTGTGTCTCCTGAGCGGACGAGTCGCCCTTGGTGCGCCAGCTGTCTCGCCAGAAGTTGCCGGTTTCGCTGTCCCACGTGCTCAACAGTGACTCGCATGCGCGCACGAGCCATCTGTCGACCACGTCTGTCGAAACTTCCTGGCTTCCGGGTGGCGTTTGGTACACGTGCACTCCTGGCTGACAGTGACCCCGCGACTTGGAAGGTCCGTGTCCTGTCGCGTCGTCCACGCCCCACGCTGCGCTACAACCTGCTCAGAACGAGCAGTTGAACTTCACTCGAATGATGGAAGGCCGCGTGAGTCTGGATCGGGCAGCGATGAGTTTTCTGTGCCGCGTTGGTCTATATGTCCGAGAGCGACTTACGGAAGGCTGGCGTGATGCGGAAACTGATCTACGGCATGAACCTGAGTCTCGATGGCTACATCGCCGCGCCGGGTGATGACATCAGCTGGGGTGTGCCGACTGAGGAGCTGTTTCGGTTTTGGACCGACCAGTTGCGGGTGACCGAGCTGTCGCTGTACGGGCGCAAGTTGTGGGAGACGATGAGCTCCCACTGGCCGACCGGCGACCAGCAGCCGGACGCCACTCCGGCGGATGTCGAGTTCGCGCGTCTCTGGCGGGACATGCAGAAGGTGGTGTTCTCCTCGACGGTTGACAAGGTCGACTGGAATACCCGTCTGGTCAGCGGTGACGCGGTCGCTGAGATCACCCGGCTCAAGGCCGAGGACGGCGGCCCGATGGACATCGGCGGCGCGACGCTGGCCGCGGCGGCCATGCGGGCCGGGCTGATCGACGAGTACGTGTTGGTCACCGCGCCGGTCCTGGTGGGTGGCGGCACGCCGTTCTTCACCGCGCTGGACAGCTGGGTGAACCTGAACCTTGTGGAGACGCGGACGTTTCCCGATGGCGTGGTCCTGACCAGGTACGAGACGAAACGCTGAATCTGTCAGCTGTCCGGCAGGCTGGTCCGCAGCTGTTCATAGGTCGGGGCCAGCCGGCGGAGTAGCTGTGCGACGGTGGTGCGGTCGTCGGTGACGAGTGGGTGCTGCATGGCTCCGATGAGTTGTGCCTGCGAGCCGGCGATGTCGGCGGCTTTGTGCTGCTCTATGAGTGAGAGGCAGGTGGCTGCGTCGTTCAGGCGGCGGGCGCCGACGCGGATCGCGAAGTGGCTGAGGTGACCGTGTTGCGACGGTTCGAGGCCGTTTTCCACGAGTTCGGCGAGGCGTTCGAGGGCTGCCGCGCTGGACGACACCGGTGGGTTCGCCTCCCCGGCAAGCCAGCGTGCTGCCGCGGGAAGTGACCGGCGCAGTGCGGTCGCATTGTCGACGGCGCGGACCTGCTGGAAGTCGGTCCGGGCGGTGAACTGCTCGGTGGCGTAGCCGATCGACTCGGCTCGCCAGGCGGTGATGAAGTCGTTGATCGGCAACGTCGCGTATGGGTGACCGTGAGGATCGTGGAAGCGCACGATGTTGTTCTCGACGCCGGTGACCACGACGTAGTGATCGGACCCGATGGCGGTTCCGGAGCCCGGGATGTGCAGAAGCAGTCCGAATTCGACCGGGCCGGCCAGCAGTGGGTGACTCGGGCCGGCCTCGCGAAGTCGCTTGGCGGCATCGGTGCCCGATCCGCCCGAGCTTTTCTGGCAGGTCCAGCCCAGCAGGTTGATCGCGGCGTCGAGCCCGATACCGGGATCCCATCCGGGTGGGTTGAAAAACGGGGTGACGCCGCCGATGAGCTCCGCGCCGAATGGGGAGCCGGTCAGGACCTCGATCACCGCGGGCTCGGGCGCCGCGGAACCGAGCACCATGGCCAGGCTGTTGGCGTAGCAGTACGGCCCAGAGCCGAGATAACGCATCGTCATGCCGACATCCTGGGATAAATTTCCAGTGGTTTTCAACATTTTGGAATGTGTGTAGTCTGCTAAAACAACGGGGAATTCAGGCCCGTTCGAGGTTGATTTCCAGCACCGTGGTGTTTTCCCTGACCGGAATACCGGCCGTCAGGGGGATCGTGAACCTGACCATCGTTCCCGCCTCCGCGCCAGGCTGGACGGTCAGTGTTCCGCCCCACCGTTCGGCTCGTTGCTGCATGCTCTTGAGCCCGTATCCGGGACTGGCCGGGATCGCCGTGGTCTCGGGGTGCAGGCCACGGCCGTTGTCGGAGATGGTCGCGTGCAGCCGCTTGCCGCGGACATCCAGACGGATCACCACCTGACCGGCTTCGGCGTGCTTGACCACGTTGTGGATCGCTTCGGCCACGATCCGGTAGACGTCCTCGGCCAGGTCCCCGCAGACTGTGTCGAGCCTGTGGCCCAGGTGCATGGTGAACTGCAGTCCGGTGCGGTTGGTCGTGCTCTCGACCAGCGCGCGGACGGATTCTTCGAGGCCGCCGCGTTCGGTGGTGGCGGTGGGGCGCAGTTCGTGCACCATCGCTCGCAGGTCGGTGAGCGCGGTCTGGGAGAGTTGCCCGACCTCGGCTGCCATCCGGTGGACCGCCTCCGCGGCCACGGGCTCGCCGCGCCCGGCCAGTACCTCCATCGCCTTCGCCTGCATCGAGACGGAGAAGATCTGCTGGACGATGGAGTCGTGCAGGTCGCGGGCCAGCCGCTGGCGCTCCTCCCGGCGGACTGTGTCGCGTTCGCGCTGCATCAGGGCCGCGTAGTCGATGGCGATCGCCGCCTGTTCGGACATCGCGATCAGGAACTCGAGCGTTCGACCGCCCACGACCTGGCCGGGCGCGAAGTACGCGTTGAGGACCCCGGCGCATCGGCCACGGGTGATCAACGGGACGCTGGCGAAGGAATCCCAGCTGATCTCGCCCATGTAGTCGCGCAGGGGAATCCAGGCAGGGTCGTGCTGGATCTCGTTCCACCGGTTGGCGACCACCACGGGCTTGCGGGTCTCGAGTGCCTCGAGCATGCGCAAGGACGCCCCGCGGTCGCGGCATTCGAGCAGTCGTTCGAAGAAACCGTCCCAGTGCCGGAATCCCGCAGTGCCCATCACCTGCAGTCCGCGACCGCTGTCGTCGACAGCGAGGACCTGCACTGCTGCCAGCGCGTCGGTCTGTAGGACCTCTCGTGCGAGCGCGTCGAGCGTTGCCGAGACCGACCCGTGCGAAGCTAGATTCGCCGCGCTACGCGCGAGCGCGGCGATTCGCCGTTGCCGATGCCGTTCCTCCGTGACGTCACGGAAGGTCACCACGGCGAGCCCACGGTCACGCGGCAGGTGACGCACCCGGTACGCGATCTCGCGGCGCATTCCCGAGGCTGGGGTCCACGTCAGCACCTGTTCGCCGGGACCGTCGTCGAACAGCCCGGCCGGTTCGGCGACCGTGTCCGAGACGAGGGAGAACGGCGCCTGCGAGCCGATCAGTTCCGCTTCCGGCTGTCCGAGCAGCCGGGAGCCGACCAGGTTGACGCGGACGAACAGCCCGTCACGGTCGACGACGGCGAGCCCGTCCGGCGCTTCGATCGCGCTGTCGCCCCAGCCGAGATCGGCCGGTTCGTGCTGGGCCGGCATGGCGGGACCTCCTCGGTGCCGGGTCCCGAGTGGCCTTTTGCGGCACTCCGGATACGTCAAATGCTGCATCTGCTCCGGACCACGATCGTGGTGCACTGCCTGGGAGTGTGTCTCCAGAGAGGTGGGCATTCTATGCCAGGTTCCTTGTCACCACCCAGTTTGATGGCCGCTGTAGTGCTGGCGGCTTGTACGGTGGTGCTGCCGGTCCCGGCGGCTTCGGCCGCGCCGGCCCGGTCCTGCGCCGACATGACCAGTTTTGCGCCCCCACGCACGAAAGTACTCGCGGCCAAACAGGACTCGGGCGACAGCACCACACCACCCTCCTGCCGCCTGACGTTGCGCGTAGCCGACCCTGTCGACAGCGGTTCGGTCACCGTCTGGGTCTACTTGCCCACACGTACCTGGAACGGCCGGTTCCAGGGTGTCGGGGGTGGCGGCTTTTCCGGCGGGAACCCGGACTCGCTCGTCGCGCCACTGCGTGCCGGCTACGCGGCCGCTGCGACCGACGTCGGGCACGTCGGCGCGACCGCCGACTTCGCGCTCAACGCCGACGGCAGCCTCAACTGGCCGGCGATCGAGGACTACGGCTACGAGGGAATCCAGGACATGACCGTCACCGCGAAGGCCGCGGTGCGGGCGTTCTACGGGAAGGCGCCCGCGTATTCGTACTTCAACGGCTGTTCGACGGGTGGGCGACAGGGATTGATGGAGGCGCAGCGGTTCCCGGACGAGTACGACGGTGTGCTGGCCGGTGCGCCCGTGATCAACTACAGCAGGATGCAAACCGCCCAGATCTGGGGCCAGGTCGTCATGCTCGAATCCCGCAACCCGGTGGCGGCGTGCAAGTTCGACACCGCGGTGAAAGCCGAGATCGCCGCGTGCGACACGGTCGGTGACGGGGTCCGGGACGGCGTCATCGGAGATCCGCTCTCCTGCCGGTTCGACATGTCGTCCTTGGTCGGCAAACAAACGCCCTGCGGCACGATCACGGCGACCGACGTGGCCGTGATGAAGAAGATCCAGGAAGGTGCACGCGACGAGAAGGGACGCTTCCTCTGGTACGGCCTCGCGCCCGGTGCACCCTTCGCGGGCCTGAACGACACGGTAGAGAAGGACGGCAAACTTGTCGGCGCACCGTTCGTATACGACCTGTGGTGGATCAGCCTGTTCCTCGAACAGGACCGTTCGTGGGACTGGACCACGCTCACCTACGAGCGGTTCGAGAACTACTTCCGGCAGGCCGTTCGGCAGTACAACGACATCCTGGGAGCGGACAACCCTGACCTGTCCCGGTTCCAGCGTTCCGGTGGCAAAGCCGTGATCTGGCACGGCAAGGCGGACTTCGGCGTGCCGTATCAGGGAACGATCGACTACATCGACCGGGTCAGGCAGAAGCTCGGCCCGGCTCGGACCGACCAATTCGCCAGGCTGTTCCTCGCCCCAGGGGTCGGACACTGCCGTGGTGGCGACGCCCCGCAGTTGACCGATCCGTTCGGCGCGCTCGTGGACTGGGTGGAACACGGCAAGGCGCCGGTGAAACTCGATGCGAGGATCACCAACGCCGACGGCACGGTGGCTGCGACTCGTCCGGTGTGCGTGTACCCGACCCTGGCCCGCTGGACTGGTAAGGGAGACGCGAAGGACGGACGCAACTACCGGTGCGTTCCGTCGCGCGGCTGACCGAATGCACGATGCCGGACGGCGGGGTGAAACGCCCCTGCCGTCCGGCATCGCTGTTGGATCAGACTGAAACTGCTGTGCGCCAGCCGGCGTGGTAGCTGTCGCGGGCCATCACCGAGTACGGGGCGGGGCTCACGATGGCACGGACGGCGAACTGCTCGTGCGGCTGCACGGTGGTCTTGCGGCTGCCTCCGTCGGGCTCGCCCCAGATCACGCGGACCTCGGCGCCGAGCGGGACGTCGGGGTTGACGGTGGCCAGCGAAAGCGCCTTGCGCTCGTTCGCGCTGTAGCCGGTGAACAGGGACAGACCGACGGTGTTGCCATCAGCATCCACAATGGAGTCGAAGTTCGACGAGCCGTAGTTCGCGTTCGGCAGGTCGAAGAACTGGTAGCCGGGGCCGTCCGGGTCGACAGGGGAGGCGAGCAGTTTGCCGACGTCCTCGTGGTTCCAGGCCAGGGTGACCTTGCGGCGCTGCTGTGCGGCGTCGATCGCCTGCAGGGCGTCGCGGCCGATGAAGTCGTGGTCGAACTTCACGAAAGAGCCGTAGCCGAGTTCCCAGGGGTTGAGGTAGTAGTCCTCGATGCGGTCGGACACAAAGCTTCCCGCGAGGGCGTTGGTCGCCTCGTAGCTGTCGGCGCCGAGCCACTCACGGTAGGGACGCAGTTCTTCGCTGGTGTAGATGGCCGGCAGCGGGGAGGGGATCCAGCCGGATTCGAGCGTGTTGCACGAGTACGCCCGCGCACCCGCGGGTTCGAGGCCGAACTCGCGACCGGCTTCGAGAATGGTGTCGCGCACCTTGTCGTAGGTCTCGTACGGGCCCCAGATCTCGAGTCCGGGTGCTCCGGCCATGCCGTGGCGCAGCGTGCGGACCTTTTCTCCAGCGATGGTGAGATGGCCCATCCGGAAGAACTTCACCTGTTCGACCGTGCCGCCGTTGACCTTCTCGATGACCTCCCAGGCACGCGGTCCCTGGATCTGGAAGCGCCACAGATCGCGGGTGACCTGCTTGCCGTAGGGCCGCGACGGTGAGCGCTGGTCGAGGCGCAGGTCGACGTCGTAACCCTGCTGGGCGTGGTAGGTCAGCCAGTTGGCGACCGGTGCGCGGCCGACGAAGATGAACTGGTCCTCGGCCAGGCGGAACAGGATGCCGTCGCCGATCACGCCGCCCTCGGGGGAGATCGGGACGAACTGCTTGGCGGTGTCGACGGCGAACTTGGCGACGCTGTTGATGCCGGTATCGGAGATCAGCTTGAGGGCGTCTTTGCCGGAGATGAACAGGTTGACCATGTGGTGGCTCTGGTCGAAGAGCGCGGCCGTGTCCTGCCAGGCCTTGACCTCACGGCGGAAGTTGGTGAACTCCGACGGGACGACGGGGTAGATGTAGGCGCCGAGCTGGGAGTCGCGCAGCAGCTGCACGGTGCTGCCCGCGCGGTCGAGGACTTCCTGGAGGTTCATGGCTTTCCGTTTCTCACGCGGGTCAGAGCCCGTATTTGGTGGCGGTGACGTATTCGACGCCGAGTTCGGCGAGCCTGGTGCGCAGGCCGTAGCGGTCCAGGCCCAGTTCGCCGTCGCGAAAGGCCTGGCGGGAGGCTTCTTCCTTCTCCGCGCGTGCTTGCGACTTCACCAGCGCTGTTTCGACGTCGGCGCGGGGTACGACCATGACGCCGTCGTCGTCGGCGAGGATGGCGTCACCCGGACGGATCGACTGGCCGCCGATGGTGACCGGCACGTTGACGGCGCCGGGGGTGGCCTTGACCGTGCCCTGTGCGGAGACCGCGGCCGACCACACAGGGAAGTTCATCGCGTGCAGCTCGGCCACGTCACGGACGCCGGCAGCCGTGACGAGCCCGCGAACACCGCGGACCTGCAACGCGGTGGCGAACAGCTCGCCGAACATCCCGTCCGTGCTCGGGGAGGTCGTGGTCACCACCAGCAGGTCGCCGGGACGGCATTGCTCGACCGCCGCGTGGATCATCAGGTTGTCACCCGGCCAGCAGACAACGGTGACGGCGGTACCGCCGATCCGGGAACCGAGGTACACGGGCCGCAGCTGAGGACCGAGGAAACCGGTACGGCCAAGCGCTTCGTGCACCGTGGCCACGCCGTAGTCGGCGAGCTTGTCGACCTTCTCGATCGGCGCGCGGGGTGGGTCGGTGACGATGACTGTCCTCATGCGAGCTCCTCGGTCACCTGTGGGTACAGGCGCATGTAGGCCTCGCCCATCGTGTTGTGGGGCAATCCGAGGTTGGGTCCGGCGTTCCGCTTGACCTGCACGCCGCGGCGCTTGGCCAGATCGCTGTAGTACTCCCACATGTGCTGCTGGGCGGGCAGGCATTCCATGGCCTTGCGCTTGGTCTCGAAGACCGGCGTGATGTCGAGCAGCACGTTCGGCTTGAAGTCGCACTGTTCCGGTTGGTGGGGTTCGAAGAAGAAGACCGGGGGAGCGCCGAGCGGGTCACCTGGTGCGTCGTAGCCGATGGCCTGTGCGAGCACTCTGGCTTGCAGGGCCATGCGGGCGGCTGCGGGGTGGTCGCCGTTGTACGGGTCGGCGAGCGGGTGCGTCAGCACAACCGATGGGTTGACTTCGCGGTACACCCGCACGATGCGGTCGACGAGCTCGGGTGTCTCCTGCAATGGGTAGTCACCCGCGTCGAGGAACTCGATCTCCGCGCCGAGTACTCCCGCTGCCGCTTCGGCTTCGCCGCGCCTGATCGCCTTGATCTCCGTCAGGGATTTGCCTTCGCGCCAGGCCTTCGCCGACTCGCCGCGTTCGCCGAAGCTCAGGCAGAGGACTTTCGCCCGCCTGCCCCGGCTGGTGGCCAGGGCGATCGCCCCTGCCGCGCGCCAGACGAAGTCACCCGCATGGGCGCTGACCACCAGTAGGGAACTCATTCCCGGCAACTCCTCGATCGTCGTCGGCTCTCTTCAGCGACAGTAGGAGCGGCATGGGCCCGGATGTCAGGTCTCGCCGACCGGTCTGCACTACGTCATTTGACTCGAATACAACGGACGGATCGACGCCGTGACTGTCGACATCGGACCGTTGCACCGCGTCGGTGACCGGCCGGCCTGTGGTACGGCAAGCCGCCCGGGCACATCGGTCATTTGTCGCGGTCAAGTCGGCCTCGATGCCTGACGAAAGCGGCCGCGCGCTCGGCTGTACTGGATCAGGCGGTGTTACCGCTCCCGGAACGTCGAGCATCGAGGCCAGGAGGTACGCCACGTCATGGGTGTCGAAAGCCTTGAGGCCGCGATCCGACGCGCCGGGTCTCCGGTCGAGCTGCTGCGCAACTCGGCAGTGCGGCCCATGACGTTCCCGATCGCCCCGGAGTTCACGAACTGGCGCTCCGAACAGCAGGCCTGGCGGACGTCGTGCGCTCTTTTGGACCAGTCACACCACATGACCGACCTCTACATTCGCGGCACGGACGCGCTCCGGCTGCTGAGCGACTTCGGCGCCAACACCTTCGCCAATTTCACCGCGGGCAAGGCGAAGCAGTACGTCGCGGTGAACCAGGACGGCTACTTCATCGGCGACGCGATCCTGTTCCACCTTGAGGACAACCTGTTCGACGTCGTGGGCCATCCGACGGTGAGTAACTGGTTGCAGTACAACGCCGAGATCGGTGATTACGACGTCACCCTGGAACGGGACGAGAACTCCTACGACCGGCCGTCCGGACCGCCGAAGATCTACCGCTACGAGCTGCAGGGCCCCACGGCCAAGCCACTGGTGGAGAAGCTGACCGGGGAGCCGGTGCCGGACGTGAAGTTCTTCCACATGGCGGAGTTCACGATCGCTGGGTACCGGGTGCGCGCACTGCGGCACGGCATGGCTGGCCAGCCCGGGTTCGAGCTGTTCGGACCGTGGGCCGAAGGTGAGGACGTCCTGGCCGCGATCCTGGCTGCTGGTAAGGAGTTCGACCTCGTCCGGGCCGGGGCCAAGGCGTATTCGACGGCCAACCTGGAGTCCGGGTGGATCCCGACCGCGGTCCCGGCGATCTTCGGGCCCGAGATGCGTGGCTACCGCGAGTGGCTCGGCGTCGACTCGCTCGGTTGCATGGGCGGCAGTATGGATTCCGCCGACATCGCCGACTATTACGTCACCCCGTACGACATCGGGTACGGCCGGACCGTGAAGTTCGACCACGATTTCCTCGGCCGTGCCGCCCTGGAACGCATCGCGCGGGAACCTGCCCGCACGAAGGTCACCCTCGTCTGGAACCCCGACGATGTCGCGGCTGCGGTCCGCTCGCTCTACGAGCCCGGAATCCCAGCCAAGTACATCGAACTGCCGAAGGCGCGCTACGCCTTCTTCCAGGTCGACAAGGTCCTCGCGGACGGACAACCGATCGGGCTGTCGCTTGACCTCGGCTACATCGTCAACGAGCAGGACTTCGTGTCGCTGGCGACCGTCGACCGTACCCACGCCGAGCCCGGCACTGAGGTGACCGTGCTCTGGGGCGAACAGCCCAACTCCGCCAAGCCCGGCGTCGAACGGCACCGCCAGGTCGAAATCCGGGCCGTCGTGGCACCCGCGCCTTATGCCCGGGAAGTCCGCGACAGCTACCGCAAGGCCTGAGCAGGCCGCCAACGGAAAGAGGAACCATGGTGGACCTCAACAGCAGGGAGGCTGCCGGCAGCCGACGCCGGCGCTCGAGTCTCGCGGACCTCGTGCGGAACATGGGCTACGAGGTCATGCCGTTCAAGAACGCCGAACAGGACGTCCTCGACCACGTTCCGACAAGCGTCCCGCTGACCGTCACCGTCACGGAGGCGAAGGGCATCGACACCACGATCGGCCTAACCGAGCGCCTGCTGGGCCACGGCTATCGGGTAGCCCCACACCTGCCGGCCCGGCAGTTCCTTGACGCCAGCCATGTCGCCGACGTCATCGCCCGGCTGCGCGAGGCCGGGGCCACGTCGGTGTTCGTGATCGGCGGCGACGCCCCGACACCGGCCGGGAAGTTCGAGGATGCGTATTGCCTGCTGCAGGCGATGGAGGAGATCGGCCATCCGTTCGACCAGGTCGGGATCGGCGGATACCCCGAGGGCCACGGGACGATCCCGCAGGAGGCGATCGACCTGGCGCTCAAGCAGAAGGCGCCGATGGCGACCCATGCCGTCACACAGATCTGCTTCGACGCCAGGACAACCGCCGGCTGGGCCGCCCACGTCGCGGAATGTGGCGTCGACCTGCCGGTCTTCGTCGGCATCCCGGGCCCTGTCAGCCGTCAGAAGCTCATCCGCATCTCGGCCGCCATCGGGCTGGGGCAGTCGGCGAGGTTCCTGCGCAAGCAGCAGAGCCTGCTCTGGAAGTTCCTGCTGCCCGGCGCCTACAAGCCGACCGGACTCGTCCGCGCGCTGGGCGAGGCGGTGCCACGCACGGCGAACAACATCGTCGGCCTGCACATCTTCACCTTCAACGAACTCCGTAAGACCGAGCAGTGGCGTCAGCGGCTGCTGGCCTCGGCGGCTGAGAAGGACGATCGGCGATGACCGTGAACCACACCGAAGAGGACTACGGCCGCCTCATCGTTCAAGGCGCCGACCAGCCAGGCATCGTGTCCCGCGTCTCGACCGTGCTCGCCGAGCAGGGCGCCAACGTCGTCGCACTCGACCAGTCGACCAGCGACCCGACCGGCGGACGCTTCTTCCAGCGCACCATCTTCCACCTGCCAGGCCTCTCTGTGAAGCTGCCCGACCTTGAGCTGGCGCTGGGCGAGAAGCTGGTCGACGACCTCGGGTTGTCCTACCGGCTGGTCGAGAGCAAGCGGCACAAGCGCGTGGCCATTCTCGTGTCCAAGGCTGATCACTGCCTGCTTGACCTGTTATGGCGCCAGCGCCGTGGGGAGCTGCGCATGACGGTCCCGATGGTGATCTCCAACCACCCCGACCTCGGCGACGACGTCCGCCAGTTCGGCATCCCGTTCTTCCACGTGCCCGTCGAGAAGGACAAGAAAGCCGAAGCGGAGAAGGAACAGCTGAACCTGCTCAAGGGCAACGTCGACACCGTCGTGCTGGCCCGCTACATGCAGATCATCTCCGGGGATCTCCTCGACGAGCTCGCTGTCCCGGTGATCAACATCCACCATTCCTTCCTGCCCGCCTTCATGGGCGCAGGCCCGTACCAGCGAGCCAAGGACCGTGGCGTGAAGCTCGTGGGCGCCACCGCCCACTACGTGACCGAGGACCTCGACGAAGGCCCGATCATCGAACAGGACGTCATCCGGGTCTCGCACGAGGAGTCCGTGCGCGAACTGCAACGCAAGGGTGCCGACGTCGAACGCCTGGTGCTCTCGCGGGCAGTCGCCTGGCATTGCGATGACCGCGTCATCCGGGACGGCAACACCACCGTTGTTTTCTAGGAGCTGAAGGACACGACCATGACCACGGCGAAGGACAACTACGTCCTCGACCTCGAGAACAACCGGCGCGGTTACGCACTCAACCGGATGTTCGGTTCGTTCAGGCACGCGGAGAACCGCGACGAGTTCGCCGCCGACGAGGCGGCCTACTGTGACCATTATGGACTGACGTCTGAGCAGAAGAAGGTTGTCCTGCAACGGGACTGGATAGGCATGCTGGATCTGGGAGCATCCATTTTCTACTCGTTCAAGCTGGCGACGATGGACCGCAAGTCCATGCAGTACCTGGGCGGCGTCTTCACCGGCATGACGGCCGAGCAGTTCGCCGAGGCGTTGCAGGCCGGAGGGCGGAAGTTTGGCTGAGGTGATCTGGGGTCTGGCGACCTCGCACGTGCCCTCGATCGGCGCGGCCATGGACAACCACAAAACCGGAGACCCGTACTGGAAGCCGTTGTTCGACGGCTACGCCCCCGCCCGCGAGTGGATGGCCGGGCACAAGCCTGACGTCGCGGTCGTCGTCTACAACGACCATGCCAACGCCGTGGGCCTCGACCTGGTCCCGACGTTCGGCATCGGCACGGCCGAGGCCTACGACGTCGCCGACGAGGGCTGGGGGCAACGGCCTGTGCCGCGGGTGACCGGGGCGCCCGAACTGAGCGCGCATCTGGTCCGCGAACTGATGGACGACTCGTTCGACATCGCCACCTTCAACCAGTTGGACGTCGACCACGGCCTCACTGTGCCGTTGTCGGTGTACTGCCCGGACCCGGGCGACGCCTGGCCTTGTGCCGTGGTGCCGGTTCTGGTCAACGTCATCCAGTACCCGCAGCCGACCGCCGCTCGTTGTTTCGCGCTCGGGCAGGGCCTCGGCCGGGCGATCCGCTCGTTCCCCCAGGACATCAAGGTCGCCGTCTTCGGCACCGGCGGGATGTCCCACCAGCTGGCCGGGGCCCGTGCCGGGCTGATCAACACCGAGTTCGACCGGATGTTCCTGCAGGCGATCGAGACCGAGCCGGCCAAGCTCGCCGCCCTGACCCGCGAGGACTACATCCGCCAGGCCGGCACCGAGGGCATCGAGCTGATCATGTGGCTGGTCATGCGCGGCGCCCTCAGCGAGAACATCCGCCGGATTCATGACACCTACCACGTCCCGGCGTCCAACACCGCCGCGGCGCTGGCCTTGTTCGAGGACCTCGGGACGGTGAGCCGATGAGCACTTTCGTTCTCCTGCACGGCGCCTGGCACGGCGGCTGGGTCTGGCAGCGCGTGGCCCCGCTGCTGCACGACGCGGGCCACGAGGTCCACACGCCGACCTTCACCGGCCTCAGCGACCGCGCCCACACGCTGAATCCCTCGGTTGGCCTCGGCACCCATATCGAAGACGTCGTCGCGCTCATCCAGGCCCACAACATCCACGACGTCATCCTGGTCGGCCACAGCTACGCCGGACAGGTCGTCACCGGGGTCACCGACCGCATCCCGCACCGCATCCAACGGCGGGTGTACCTCGACGCGTTCGTCGGCGGCGACGGCGACGCCGCGATCGACCTCCAGCCCGCCACGGTGGCCGCGCACTACCGGGAATCAGTCGCCGGCCCCGGTTTCGGCTGGCTCATCCCGGTTCGCTCGCTGCAGGTCCTCGGCGTCACCGACCCGGCCGACGTCGACTGGCTCTCGGCTCGCCTCACCCCGCACCCGTGGCTCAGCTACATCGAGCCCCTGCGGGTGACGAGCGTGGTCGACCAGGTTCCCGCGGCCTTCATCGAGTGCACCGACTGGATGCGGGTGTTCAAGTCCCACGCCGAAAAGGCCGCGGCCCGCGGCTGGCCGGTCCATACGCTTGCGACCGGTCACGAAGCCATGGTCACCGCCCCCAAAGAGCTCGCCGGCCTGCTGCTGGCCATCGCCGGCTGAGACCTGGAGACAAACATGGAATTCCTGGTCCGTACCGAGAACCTGCTGCCCGCCGACACCCCGGACGACGTACGCGAACAGCTGCGCAAGGGTGAACGAGACCGTGCCATGCAACTGCGTGAAGCGGGCATCCTCAAACGGCTCTGGCGCGTGCCCGGCCGCAACGCCACCGTCGGGCTCTACGAGGCCGAAGACCCCGCCGCACTGCACGACGCGCTCACGTCCCTGCCCATGTGGAAGTGGATGGACGTCACCGTCGAGGCGCTGGCCACGCACCCGCAGGAACGCCGTTAGACCCCTGAGGTACACGCTCAACGAGGAGCCGCCCATGTCCAGGCCCGCCCCCAAGGCCAGAACCGTCGCGCTGGCCAGCTACATCGGCACGACGATCGAGTGGTACGACTTCTTCATCTACGGCGTCGCCGCGACGCTCGTGTTCCGCACCCAGTTCTTCCCGGCGTTCTCGGAGTTCGGCGGGACCCTCGCCGCACTGGCCACGTTCGCCGTCGGGTTCATCGCCCGCCCGATCGGTGGCATCGTGATGGGCCACTTCGGTGACCGGGTCGGCCGCAAGTCGATGCTCGTGGTCTCCCTGCTGATCATGGGCGTCGCCACTACCCTCATCGGCCTGATCCCGACGTATGCGGCGATCGGTGTCTGGGCGCCGATCCTGCTGGTGGTGCTCCGGCTCGCCCAGGGAGCCGGCGTCGGCGGCGAGTGGGCGGGCGCGGTCCTGATGGCCATCGAGAACGCCCCGCCGAAGCGGAGGTCGCTCTACGGCTGCTTCCCGCAGCTGGGGCTCCCGTCCGGAATCCTGTTGTCCCAGCTGGTCTTCCTGCTGCTGACCGAGTTCCTGCCGGCCGGGGCGTTCGCCACCTGGGGCTGGCGGATCGCGTTCCTGCTCAGCGCGGTGCTGATCATCGTCGGGCTGGTCATCCGGCTGCGGATCGAGGAGAGCGCCGACTTCGAACGCGTCCGGGCCACAGGCCAGGTCGAGAAACTGCCGCTGATACAGGCCTTCCGGCAGTCGCCGCTGCAGCTGCTGGTCGGCAGCGTCGCGTCGATCGCAGCCCCGGCACTGGGTTACCTCGTCTCGGTGTACATGGTCTCCTACGGCACGGCCCAGTTGAAGCTGCCGACGTCGACGATGCTGTGGATCATCATCGGGGTCAGCGTGTTCTGGATCGTCCTGATGCTCGCAGCCGGTATCGCCGGCGACCGTTTCGGCCGCAAGAGGACGTTCGTGGTGGGGGCGGTGCTCGCGGTCGTGTGGGCGTTCCCGATGTTCGCCTTGGTCGACACCAGATCCGTACCGTTGATCTTTCTCGCCCTCGTGGTGATCACCGCCGCGAACGCGATCATGGCCGGACCGCAGCCCGCGCTGATCAGCGAGATGTTCCCGATCCGGCTGCGCTACAGCGGGGCCTCGCTGTGCTACACGATCGGGTCCGTGGTCGGCGGCGGCCTGACCCCGCTCCTGGCGACGGCGTTGTTCGCCGAGTACGGGACCACGATGGCGGTCTCCACCCTGATCGCCGGGATCTCCCTGCTGAGCCTCGCAGCGATCCTGCCCGCCGGGCGTCGCATCCTCTACGCCGAGGAACGTCGCCCGGAGCCGGTCGTGGTGCCTGCCAGCGACTGATCTACCCCTGTGGTGGTACGAGCCCTTCGCGGACCGCGACCAGGGCGGCTTGCGTACGCGAGGACAGTTGCAGCTTGCGAAGCACGTTGCTGACATGTGTCCTCGCAGTACGCTCGCTGATCACAAGCTCCTCAGCGATGGCCTTGTTCGACTTCCCGGTCGCAACCAGGCTGAGCACGGCACGCTCGCGCTCAGTGAGCGCGCTGAGGCCGGTCGGCGGCGACACAATCTCCTGCGTGAGCCGTCGGGCGACCGCAGGATCGAGGAACACTTCGTCCCGCGCCGCGGCATGGATAGCAGCGGCAACCTCCGCCGGGCCGGCGCTCTTGAGCAGGTAACCCGACGCGCCACTGGCCAGAGCCACATGCACCCGTTCCATCTCACCGAAGCTGGTCAGGATCACCACCCGCACGGACGGATACGCCGCCGCGATCCGCGCCGTGACCTTCGACCCATCCATCCGCGGCATCAGCAGGTCAAGCAGAACGACATCGGGCAACTCACGATGGGCGGCCATGGTCTCGAGCTTGTCCAGGGCCTCCTGCCCGTCCACGGCCTCGCCGACGACCTCCATGTCGTCGAGAACCTCGAGGTAGGCGTTGATACCGCGGCGAACGACCGCGTGGTCGTCCACGATCAGAACCCGGGTGGCTGTGGATGCCGGTGTGCTCATGACGTCCGTGCCCTTCCTACATCATGCTGAGCCCGTGCTCGTCCGCGAGACTGCCAGCTTGACATCCGGCTGCGCATTCTTCGAGTGCGGAACACGTGTTCTGAGTCCATTCGCGACGAATGACGTAGCCGCCGCTACAGCGTTGTGCCGGGCGAGGGCGTCATCGCTCGCTACTCTTTCGCTGGTGACCATCGAGCTGGTTCTGCTGTCGCGGGTGGCCTTCCGGGGTGTGGAGGTTGTGGGCGCCAATCTGCGTGGCCTGCTCGCGCTTTTGGCTGGTGAACTGCGCATGGGTTGCAGTACCGCGCGGCTGGTGGATGAGTTGTGGCCGGATGAACAGCCTGAGCATCCGACCAAGGCGCTGCAGATTGTGGTGTCCCGCGCCCGTGCGCGGCTTGGCGCGGATGTCATTGTCCGGACGCCCACGGGCTATCGCCTCTCCTTGGACGAGGGGCAAGTTGACGCCTCCGCTGTGCTCCTCAGCGCCTCCGCCAGCGAGCAGTCGGCCCGCGCTGGCGACCACATGGCTGCGCTGCAGCATGCTGAGGCTGGTCTTGCATTGTGTGAAGGGGCTTCGAGCTGGGGTGACGCGGCTGACGACCCGCTTTCTGTGTTGCGGGCGGCGCGGGTGGCGACGTATCGAGCGTTGACACGTGCTCGTGCGCTGGCGCTGTCACGGCTGGGGCGGGCGGGGGAGGCGGTCGAGCCGCTCAACGACCTGGTTCTGGAGCGGCCGAGGGATGAGGAAGTCCTGGCGGAGCTGCTGCGCTGCGAGGCGGCCACGGTGGGTCCTGCGACGGCATTGGCCAGGTACGACGGTTACCGGCGGGAGTTGCGTGATGAGCTGGGCAGTGAGCCCGGCCCAGCGTTGCGTAGCCTGTATCGCGAGTTGCTGCTGAGTGACGCGCCTGCGGTCCGGCATGGGGTACGGCAGGAACCCAATCTGATGCTCGGCCGCGACAAGGACATCGCCGCGGTGGTCGATCTGGTGCGTATGTCGCGGGTGACGTCGATCGTCGGTTCGGGTGGCCTGGGCAAGACCCGGCTCGCGCACGCGGTCGGTCGTGAGGCGGAGCAGCGGGTGGTGTATTTCGTCGGCCTTGCTGGTGTGAGCGCTGACAGTGATGTGGCTGGTGAGGTCGCGTCCGCCCTCGGTGTGCGGCAGGCCGGGCCAGGGCGGCTCACGATGCGGGCTGATGTGCTCGCGGGCATTGTCGACGTGCTTGGACCTGGCTCTGCGTTGTTGGTGCTGGACAACTGCGAGCACGTGGTGCGCGGGGCCGCTGAGCTGGTGCAGGCCTTGGTGTCGATGAGCAAGGACCTGCGGGTGCTCACTACCAGCCGCGCCCCGCTCGGTCTGTCCTCGGAATCGGTGTATCCATTGCCTGAATTGGACCTGCCGACGATGGTCGAGCTGTTCGGCCAGCGCGCCCGCGCAGTCCGTCCCGAGATCGACCTGCCGCCGACAGTGGTGCGGGAGCTGTGTGGTCGCTTGGACGGGTTGCCGCTGGCCGTGGAATTGGCAGCCGCGCGGGTACGGGTGATGTCGGTGGTGGAGATCGCCGACCGGTTGGACGACCGGTTTGCCTTGCTGCGAGGCAATGTCCGGGACGCGCCGCAGCGGCATCGCACTCTGCACGCCGTCATCGACTGGAGCTGGCATCTCCTGGAACCCGCTGGGCAGGCGGCGATGCGTGCGCTGTCGGTGTTTCCCGGTGGGTTCACCGCGGCTGCCGCGCGTCACATACTCGGTGACGATGCGGTTGTGGAGCAATTGGTCGACCAGTCGCTGCTGAGGGTGGCCGACAGTGGGACGGGCACGCGTTTCGTGATGCTGGAGACGGTGCGTGAGTTCAGTGCCGCGCGTCGTGAGGACGCTGGCGAGAACGATCGCGTTGTCGGCCGTTTTCTTGGCTGGGCAGTCGATTTCGGCGGGCAGTGGGCAGCATCGGGAGACGGTTTCGTCTCGGCCTTGGACGAGATCCGGGCCGAGCAGGACAACCTGCTGCAGGCACTGCGGTACGGGCTCGAAAGCGAGGATGGTGCGACCGTCGCGGTGACGGCGGCTCTGCTGGGCAGTATGTGGGTCACCGAGTCGAACTTCACTCGGTTGGCCGCGCTGGCCAAGGACATCGGCTGGGTGTTGTCGCATTTCCGGCCGGAGCCCGCCTTCACTGAGACGACCAGGACGGCTGCGGTGCTGGCGGCGATGATCGGGTTTGTCATGCCGGATCTCAGCCCGTTGCGTGCCCTGGTCGCGCTGCGCCGGTTGCCGCCTGCGCCGCCGGACACAGTGGTGAGGGCGGCCCATGTGGCGCTGTGCGCGCCGGATGTCGTTGCGCTGCAGGAGATGTCGGCCAGTGACGATCCGCTGCCGGCCGGCTTCGCCAGCTACGTGCTCAGCTACATGTGCGAGAACGTCAACGATCTGGACGGTGCGCTGGCGGCGGCCAGGCGGATGCTGGAGTCCTTTGAGGACGACAGCCTGCTGTTGATCCGGGCCGTGGCCCACGGCCGGGTCGGTGAGCTGTGCCTGCAGGTCGATCCTGGGGAAGCAGCGTTTCGTCACCTGCATATGGCGCTGACGATCACACAGGAGCTCGGGTGGTCGGTCACGACCCGGGCGAGATGGGCGTTGGTGCTGGCCGACCTTCAGCGCGGCGCGTTCGACGAGGCGGAACGGGGGCTGGCGGAAGCGGTCCAGGGCAGCGGGGACGAACCGCTGTTGTTCGAGATCTGTGCGCGTGCCGAGATCCTGCTCGGCCGGGGTGATGTCGAGGGTGGCCTGGATCTGTGGCGACGGGCCGCCATCCGATCAGGCAACGTCGGCAATGACCTGTCCGGCCTGTGGCCCTTCGAGGTCGAGGCCGTCGCCGTGGTCACCCATGCCCGCTACGGCCGCCTGGATTCGGTCAGGGAGATCGTCGGCAGGTTGCCTGCCATACTGTCCACAAGGGTCACATCAGTGCCGGTGGTGGAGTTCCCCATCTGCGGTTCGCTTCTGCTGGCGCTGGGCGTGGCCGATCTGGACCGTGGAGCCGTCGTCCAGGGTGTACGGATGATCGCGCTGGCGCAGTGTTTCGGGCTGCTGCGCGAATTCCAGCCCACCATGTCCCCTGAGCGGATCACGGACATCGCCCAGCAGGCCGACAGCCTGGTGTACGCCGACGCGGTGTCGGCGTACACCAGGCTCGATCATGACGGCCTACGGGCGGAGGCCTTGGCAGCGCTGCGCGCGAGGGATCAGCTCACCGGCTCGGATCCCGCCTGAACAGTGCCCGAGCCCACACGTAACCGGCCAGCGCGAGGCCGACACACCAAGCGACCGCCAGGACTCCGGCATTGTTGATGGGCGTGCCCAGTAGCAGGCCACGCAACGCATCGATGATCGGTGTGAAAGGCTCGTTCGCGGCGAACCAGCGCACCGGCGCGGACATGGCCTCTGGCGAGACGAACGCGCTGCTCAGGAACGGCAGCACCTGAATGACGAGGACAAACGGACTCGTCCCCTCGGCCGTCTTGGCGAGCAGTCCGACTCCGACGGCCAGCCAGTTGAGGGCGAGCGCGACGAGCGCGAGCAGGCCGAGGGTGGCCAGCCACCGGAGCGGGTCACCCGTGGGCCGGAATCCCAGCAGCAAGGCGACGCCGATTACCAGGATGGCGCTGATCACCGCGCGCACAGTGGACACGACCACGTGCGCGGTGAGCACGGAGGCACGGGAGATCGCCATCGTGCGGAACCGATTGATGATGCCTTCGGTCATATCGGTGTTTACGGCGATGGCCGTGGTGGTGGAGCCGTAGCCGACGGTCATCAGGAGGATCCCGGCAACCAGGTAGTCGATGTAGTCGCCACCTTGGGGAACGGGCCCGAGGCCTGCGTTCAGCGTGCCGCCGAACACGCCGACGAACAACAGCAGCAGGACCACCGGAAGCCCGATGGTCATGATCACCGCGCTGGGGTTTCGCATGGCGTGCTTGGTGTTGCGCCGCAGCATGGTCAGCGCGTCGCTCATCGGACTGTCTCCTTCGTGATGGTCGTGTGGCCGGTGAGGGCGAAGAAGACGTCATCGAGGTCCGGGGTGTGCACGGACAACTCGTCGACCTCGATCCCGGCTCCCTCCAACTGGCTCAGCAGCGCCCGCAGCGCTGGGACGCCGCCATCGCCAGGAACCTGGAGGGTGAGCGCCTCGTCGTCCTGGGACGCGTTACCGAGGGCACGCGCCGCCGCGTCGAGACGGGCCGCATCGGCGAACCGCAGCCGGACATGGCCACCAGGGATACCGCGCTTCAGTTCCTCCGGCGTGCCCTCCGCGACCAGTTTTCCCTGGTCGAGCACGGCGATCCGGTCGGCGAGCTCGTCGGCCTCCTCCAGGTACTGCGTGGTCAGGAAGATCGTGACGCCACCGGCGACCAGTCCGTGAATGGTCTGCCACATCGTGCGGCGGCTGCGCGGATCCAGCCCGGTGGTCGGCTCGTCGAGGAAGATCACGCGCGGGTCGCCGACCAGCGTCATCGCCAGGTCCAACCGGCGGCGCATCCCACCGGAGTAGGTCGACACCAGCTTCGCGGCCGCCTGCGTCAGATCGAACTTGCCGAGCAGTTCCGTGGCGCGCCGCTTGCCCTCGGCGCGGCCGAGGTGGTGCAGGTCAGCCATGAGAAGAAGGTTCTCCTCACCGGTGAGCAGGTTGTCCACCGCGGAGAACTGGCCGGTCACCCCGATCGCGGCACGCACCGCGTCCGGTTGCTTGACCAGATCGTGCCCGGCGATCCGGGCCTGGCCGCCGTCGAAGCCGATCAACGTCGACAGGATCTGCACCGCCGTGGTCTTGCCGGCCCCGTTCGGGCCCAGCATGCAGAACGTCGTGCCCTCGCGGACATCCAGGTCGATGCCGTCGAGCACCACTTTGTCACCGAATGACTTGCGCAGCCCGGTCACTGTGATCGCCGATCGTGATTCAGCGCTGGTCATGTCCCTCCTCTCGTCGCCGTGGCGCTGTGGCCACGCTCAGCCGGAGGGTGCGGGCAGCGAGTTTCACCGCGGTTTCATCCCGGCCTCGCCGCGGACTGTCCGGATTGGTCTTTACGAAATCCTGATGCCGGTGCCGGTGAGGACCCGGTGATCCGTCGGTAACCTGCGGCGGAGCGACGGATCCTGGGGGCGGCACGCCGACGTGCCGAAGCCGAGCGCGTCGCGTTCCGCTGAGTTCCCGGAGCCTGAACACATGAGTAGCGCGCCTGAGCTGGCCATCCCAGCGAGCGTCGAGAATCCCGCCGCCACCAGACCACCGGCCAGAGGTGTGGCCCGCTGGTTGATGCGCCACCAGGTCCAGCCCGTCGGGCCGGAGAGCGGCGAGGGGCATGCCAAGCCGCAGGCCTGGTGGAAGGTCATGTGCCTGACCGGTGTGGACTACTTCTCGACCCTGTCCTACCTGCCGGCCATCGCGGCGCTGGCTGCGGGCGCGTTGTCGCCGTTGGCGACCTTGCTGATCGTGGCGCTCACGCTGCTGGGCATGCTGCCGATGTACCGGCGGGTGGCCAAGGAGAGCCCGCACGGCCAGGGCTCGGTCGCCATGCTGGAGCACCTGCTGCCGTTCTGGCGGGGCAAGATCTTCGTGCTGGTCCTGCTGGGGTTCGTGGCCACGTCCTGGATCGTGACGATCACGCTGTCGTCCGCGGACGCGACCGTTCACCTGCTGGAGAACCCGATCGCGCCCGGATTCCTGCACGGTCAGGAAGTACTCATCACGGTGATCCTGCTGCTTGTGCTGGGCGGGGTGTTCCTGCTCGGCTTCAGCGAGGCGGTCGGTGTCGCCATCCCGCTGGTCGCGATCTTCCTGCTGCTCAACGCCGTGATCGTCGGTGCCGGTGTGGCCGAACTCGCGGCACGTCCCGAGCTGATGTCCGGCTGGGTCGACCGGCTCACGGCCGGTGGCAGCGGTATCGGCGACATCGCCGCCCCGGCGATCCTGGCCTTCCCGCTGCTGGTGCTGGGGCTGTCGGGGTTCGAGACGGGGGTCAGCATGATGCCGCTGATCGCCGCTGACGGGCAGAGCCCGCGCGAACGGCTTCAGTCGCGGATCCGCAACACCCGCAAGCTGCTCACCGCAGCGGCGTTGATCATGTCGGTGTACCTGATCGCCACCAGTTTCGTGACCACTGTGCTGATCCCGGCCGAGAAGTTCCAGCCAGGGGGAGAGGCCAACGGCCGGGCGCTGGCCTATCTCGCGCACGAGCAGCTCGGTGAGGTGTTCGGCACGGTGTACGACCTCAGCAGTGTGCTGATCCTGTGGTTCGCCGGTGCGTCGGCGATGGCTGGGCTGATCAACATCGTGCCGCGCTACCTGCCGTCCTACGGTATGGCGCCGGAGTGGGGCCGCGCGGTGCGTCCGGTCGTGCTGGTCTACACCGCGATCAGCATCCTCATCACGATCATGTTCGACGCTGACGTCAACTCCCAGGCCGGCGCGTACGCCACCGGGATCCTGGCCATGATGGTGTCCGGGTCGATCGCCGTGGCGATCTCGGCGATCGGCCGGCGCCAGAAGTTCGCGTCGATCGGCTTCACCGTACTGACATTGGTGCTGCTGTACGCACTGGTGGAGAACATCATCGAGAAACCCGACGGGATAGCCATCTCTGCCGCGTTCATCGCCGGTGTCGTGGTGATCTCGTTGATATCGCGGGTAAGCCGGACCACCGAGTTGCGCGCCGACCGCATCGAGTTCGACGAAGCCGCCCGCCAGTTCATCGCGGACGCACTCGCCCACGACGGCAGGCTCAACATCATCGCGAACAAGCGGCAGACCGGCGACGACGCCGAGTACCGGGACAAGGAGCTGGAACAGCGCGGCATGAACCCAGTGCCAGGCGACGCGGACGTGGTGTTCCTCGAGATCGAGGTCACCGACCCGTCCCAGTTCAGCGGTGTTCTCACCGTCCACGGCCACGAGATCGCCGGCCATCGCGTGCTGCGTGCAGGCAGCCCCGCGGTGCCCAACGCGATCGCGGCTGTGCTGCTCGCGCTGCGTGATGCCACCGGGGTCCGGCCGCACTGCTACTTCGAATGGTCGGAAGGCAGCCCGCTGGGCCACATGTTCCGTTACCTTATCCTCGGCCGCGGTGACACACCGCCAGTCGTCCGGGAGATCATCCGGGCATGCGAACCGGATCCCGCCTGCCGGCCGGGAATCCACGTCGGCGGATAGAGGACACATGTCGGGCAAGCCGGTCCCCGTGCCGATCTCGGCGTATGTGGTCGATTGCGCGGTGTATGTGAACGGCTCGCGCCTGCCGGGCCGTTGGACACACGACGCCGCGATCGCCGAGGTACGCGAGCGTGGCGAAGGCTTTGTCTGGATCGGACTGTACGAACCGGCCGCTGAGCAGATCGAGGGCATCGCAGCGACCTACGGATTGCATGAGCTGGCGGTCGAGGACGCGGTGTGCGCGCATCAACGTCCGAAGCTGGACCGCTACGACAACATGCTGTTCATGGTCCTCAAGACCGTGCACTACGTCGCGCACGAGTCGCCGGACAGAGCCAACGAGATCGTCGAGACCGGCGAGATCATGGCGTTTCTCGGCCCGGATTTCATCGTGACCGTCCGCCACGGCGACCATTCGGGACTGCGTGGGCTACGCCGGGAAATCGAGGCCATGCCGGAGCGATTGCGGCTGGGCCCGTCAGCGGTGCTGCACGCGATCGCCGACCGGGTCGTGGACGACTACCTGGACGTCAGCGAGTTGTTCGAACGTGACATCGAGGAAGCCGAGTCCGTGGTGTTCGCGCCACGCAGCCCGGTCGGCGCCGAGCAGATGTACCTGATGAAGCGGGAAGTACTCGAGTTACGACGGGCCATCGCGCCGCTGTCGCCGCCGGTGCGCCGGTTGGTCGACGCGGATCTTGCGTTGATCCCGGCCGAGGTGCGCTCGTACTTCCGCGACGTGGACGACCACCTGACAATCGTGACCGACCGGGTGACGCGGGCCGACGAGCTGCTCAACGGTCTGGTGAACGCCACGCTCGCGAAGATCACGCTGCAGCAGAACAACGACATGCGCAGGATCACCGCATGGGCGGCCGTCATCGCGGTGCCGACCATGGCAGTCGGCGTCTACGGCATGAACTTCGACTTCATGCCCGAACTACGCTGGACATACGGATATCCGATCATGATGGCCGTGATCCTGCTGGCATGCCTGGTGGTCTACCGGATCCTCAAACGCAACCACTGGCTGGGCTCCGGGCGCACCGTGATCTGGGTCCTGCTGCTCGTCCTGGCCTGGCTCACCCTGATCATCGTGCAGATCGCCCACGGCATGGGCGCGGCACCCTGACTGACAGCGTTCAGACCGGTTGCAGTGTTGCGCGCAGGTCGGCGGGGTGGCGGATCCAGAGGTCGACGGCGGTGCCGTCCGGGCGGGTCAATGTCAGGCATCCCTGACTGCCTGGCCCCCAGATCGGCACCACCTCCGCCGACCATGATCGGTCGAAGACGAACGTTCCTGCGCCGCGCTTTCGGTCAGCCTCACGAGGCTGCCAGTTCAGTTCACCATCGATCAAAGACAGGCGGCCCAGCAACTCGCCGACTTCGTCCACCCGGCGTGCGTGCTGGCCCGGCGCTTTGACTCCCAAGAGCTGGGCCATTTGTATCGGAAGCTGGGCGGGCCACGACGGCGGTGCGCCTGCTGCTCGCCGTCGTAGCTCCGATCGCTTGTCCCTCCACAGCAGCACGTTGGCGATCACGTACGCCAGGACGAGTGCCCCGGCGAGAACGGCGACGACCGGGACCACGCCTGTTCTCAGCGACAGCGAGGCTCCCAAAAGGACGACAAATCCGACGCCGAGCAGTGCGCGGCTTCGCCTGCGTCGTTCCCGTTCCCGGCCGTATCCGGTCATTGTGTTGTTCCGCCTGTCTCGCATCAGCAGATGATCGCTGCACCGCCATAGGGAGAATACGTGCGTGGCGCCGGTGCCGCCGTTCCTCCTCCCGCCCCGCCGCCGGCTTCGTTCAGTCCCCAGACGGTGCCGGCGATACCGGAGGTCAGCGAGTTGAGGTTGGCGAACATGCCCCACGAGCCGGGCGCGAAACCCCAGTCGGCCCAGGTGCCTATCCCCCCGAGCCCGGTGGACAGGATGCCGAGCCCACAACCGATGCTGATCAGGTTCTGCGCACAGGTGACCGCAGTGCTCACCGCACCCAGCGCGGTCGCCGTGACGTCCGCGACCACCCCGACCGTGACCGCCCCGCCGATGAGGACGTCACCGACGCCGAAGGTCGCCAGGCCGAGGCCGACGGCACCGACTGCCAATCCGGCGTAACCGGCGTAGGTGCCGATGGTCGACCACGTGTCCTTCGACCAGCTGAACGGGTTCCACCAGCTCAACCCGTCGATATCGGTGAGGTTCAGCGGATTGTCCGAAGTGTACGCATACGGCGTGCCGGTCTGCCCGACTTTCGGGTCCACCGTCAGGAACAACGCGTTCGCCGGGTCGTAGTACCGGGCCCGTAGGTAGACCAGCCCGGACTCGCTGTCGGTGAACTGCCCGGTGAACTGCAACGGTGTCACGGCCGTCCCGCTGTGGGTGGCGACGCCGTAGGGCGTGTACGAGTAGGTGCCCGCGACCGCGCCCGAGGCGTCGAGCAGACAAGCCGTCGACCCGACCTGGTCGTGCACGAACCAGGCCGAGCTCGCCGCGCCGATCTGCTCGATCGGCAGGCCCCCGGGCCCGTACAGGTAGCTGTTCGTGCCGTCGGTGAGGATGTTCGGCGTCTTACTGGAATCCCAGAAGAACGTTGTCGTGGCGCTGCCGACGGTCTTCGAGGTTCGCAGGCCGTCGCCGTTGTACCGGTAGGTCGCCGAGGACGAGCCGCCGAACGTCGTGAGCCGCCCGGCCTGGTCGTAGCCGAAGGTGGTCGAACCCGCCGTCTTGCGTTCGCCGAGACTGTCCGATGTGTACGGAGTAGCGCCGGTGGGAACCGTGCCGCAGCTGGGATTCGTTACGCTGCCGCTCGGCAGTGACCAGCACAGCTGACCCGCGGGATCGAATGCCTGAGTCGCGGCACCGACCTTGGTCGGGTTGTCAGCCGCGTCGACACCGTAAGTGGTCGAACCATCCGAACTCAGTTGGTTCTTCGCGTTGTAGCCGAACGTCTGCGACGCCGTTCCGACCTGCCGCGAAGACAACTGGCCGATCGGGTCACGCCCGAAGGTCATCGAGAACACCGTGGTGGTTCCGGTGACCGCCGTGGTCGACGTGAGCTGGTCGGCGTCGTTGTAGCCGTTGGTCACCGTCGTGCCGTTCGGGTACGCGGTGGTCTTGGCCGCACCGGCGTTGTCGTAACCGAACGTGGTCTTGTTGCTGTTCCAGTCCGTCACGGTCTTGAGCCGTTCGGCGTCGTCGAACGTTCGGACGACGGCTGTGGTCTGGCCCGGGTAGGTGATCGAGGTCTGGTTGCCGTTGTCGTCGTAGCCGTACCCGGCCGTGGCACCTGAGCCTTGCGTCTGCGTGATGACCTCGCCGAAAGTGTTGAAGGTCCAGGTCGAGGTGCCGGTGCCGTCGGTCATCGACACCCGGCGACCAGCCGGATCGTAGGTATAGGTCACGTTCGGTGTCGTACCATCCGAATAGGACACACTCTTCGTGTGGCCTGCCGCGTCGTACCCAAGGGTGGTGACGCGCCCAGTCGGATCGGTCGATGTCAGTATCCGTCCTGCTGGGTCGAGGTGCGAGCTCGTGGCGCGGTTGTCAGGATCGGTCCGGGAGTTCTGCCGTCCTTGACCGTCGTAGCCGTATGTCGTCTTGGCGTTCAGGCCGTCGATGGTGTCGGCGATTGTGCCGTCGGGGTTGTACTCTGTGATCTGCGTGCTGTTGTCCGCCTGGGTGACCTTGATCAGCTGGTCGGCCGGATCGTAGGCCGAGGCGATCGTGTGGTTGTTGGCATCGGTGACCGACTTCTTGTTCCCGTCGGCGTCGTAGGCCGTGCTTGTCTTGTGGCCCAACGGGTCTGTGGTAAGCGTGACGTTGCCGTGGGCGTCATGCCCGTAGGTCGTGCAGCCCTTCGCGGGCGGCGTGCAGCCGGGAGCCACACCCGCCGCGGTGCCGTTGGCGTCCACAGTGGAAGTCAGATGGCCGGTGCCGGTGTCGTAACCGTACTGGGTTTTGTCCCCGGCACCGTCGGTCTCGGATGTCTTGTTGCCGAAGCTGTCGAACGTCGTGGTGGTGGTCTTGCCGTTCGGGTCGGTCACCCGGGTCCGGTCGCCTGGGTGGGCGGCGTCGTCGTAGAAGAACTTCGCCGTCCGCACCGGCGCCGGGCCGAAGTTGCCGGTGGTGGACTCGACCACGTTGTTGGCCTTGGTCTTCGTGGTGGACGTGAGGTCGTGCACGCCGGCCGCCGGCACCTGACCGCCCTGGTCGTACTGATTCACCGTCGCGACCCCGTCCGGACCGATGGTCTCCAGCAGGTTCGCCGAGTCGTCGTAGGTGTAGTCGGTGGTGAAGCCCAGTGCGTCCGATTCGGACGTCTTGTTGCCGTGGTCGTCGTAGGTGAAGGTCCGCAGATCACCGTCGGCGTCGGTCGCGGTGCTCACCCCGAGGGTGACCGGGTCGTAGGTGTAGGCCGTGGTTCCGGCGTCGGAACTGCTGTAACCCTTGGTCTCCGAAACCAGCAGCCCATTCTGGTAGGTCTCCAGCGTCTTGTGGCCGGACGGGTCGGTCGTGAGCGTCTGGCCGGCGTTCAGGCCGCCGTCGGGACCGTAGGTGAACGATGTCGTGTGTCCGTTCGGGTCAGTCTGCGTTTTCACACGTTCGGCGCTGTCGTAGACCATCGAGGTGACTGTCGAGGCGGGGCCGCCGAAGTTGGCGGGTGATCTCATCGACGTCATCAGGTGGTTGCCGTCGTAGGTGTAGTGCGCGTGGTCGTCGTCCTTGAGCGTCGGCGTCCGTGTGGTGCCGACTCCGTATACGTCGGCGAGATTTCCGTTGGCGTCATAGGCATACGTGACCTTGCGCCCGGCGGTGTCGGTCAGCCCGGTGATGTGGTTCCCGGTCCAAGTCAGTGTAGAGGCGCGGTTGCCGGGATCGGTGATCGTCGACAGGTGGCCGGACCCGTCGTAGGCTAGCGTTGTCTGGTAAGGCGGGTTCGCTTTGCTCCCGGCCAGATCCGTCTCACTGGTCAAGTGTCCACTCGCGACATCGAACGTGAACACCTGGCTGCCGCGCCGCGTGTAGACATACGACGAACCGGACTTCACCAGCGTAGCGTCGTAGCGCGGCGCGGAAACTGCGTACGAACCGCTCGAATTGACGAACGTGACCGAGGAACCGTCCTCCTGCTTCACGGTGACGTTCCCGGTGGCGCCGTCGGTTGCTGCCGCGATGTTGTACGAATACGTCCAGCCGTAGCCGAAGGGGCCGTCGGCGGCGAGTGTCTTGTTGGGGCCGTTGGGGTCCGCGATGCTTTCGGCGTAGCTTCGCTTGAACTCCAAGGGCATGCCGCGTCCCGGCGTGCTCAGGTCGGTGAAGTCCTCACCGAAGTAGCCAGTCGCCGTGTCGACCGGGTCGCCCGCGGTGCGCCTGCCGCAGCCGCACTGGACCCAGGAGGGGTTGGAGCCCTTGGGCTCGTCCTGGACCCCGGGCGGGCCACCGATCGGCTGCCCGGGGGTACCGCCCTGCGGAACGAAGGCGACCGCGTCGAACGCCACGTCGAAGTCAGAATAGCCGTAGCCGCCCTGGTCCTGGGAACTGCCGTTGTTGTTGAGCGTGACGTTGCCGCCGTTCTGCATGGCGAACGTGCCGATGGTCACCCACTGCTCGGAGTTCCAGGCCTGGTTGACCCGGATCTTCCAGGGCGAGGCCCCGCCGCCCGGGTTGATGGTGTAGACGACGTTGGTCGCCTGCGCACCCAGGCCCGGCAGGTGGATCTTGACCTTGTAGTACTGCAGCGAAGGCAGGTTCGGTGTCCACACACCGGTGTTGATCAGCGACGGGTTCGACCCGTCTTCGGTGTGGGTGAACAGCACGCGGCCGCCGAGGCCGGTGCCGAGCTGGTGGGTGTCGATCGCGCCGATCGGGTCACCCGCGGAGTTCGTGCCGTACGTGTAGGTGAAGGTGCCGCCCGAGGACCAGTTCGACGAACCACAGCCCTGCAGGTTGTACCGCGACGGCTCGTCGTCGACGATGATCGATCCTGAAGGCACTTTGGACGTGTCCTGGTTGCACGTCGGCGGGTTCTGGCTCGGGTTGCCGGGTTCGCTGCCGCCGGAGACCGCGTACGGGCTGGTCGCGCAAGTGGTGGCGCAGGTGGGGATCCACGTCACCGGCTGGTGCCACCAGCACTGGAAGTCGTCGAGCATGCAGTGGCTCGCGCCCGGGTTGCTCGGGTTCGTCGCGTTGGGGTCACAGTGGTTGTCGGTGGTGCACATGGTGGTGAACGGCGCGGGCTGCACCCAGCGCGCTCCGCCGTTGTACGTCGGCTTCGCGTAGGCCTGGCTGCCGTAACGGATCAGCGGGCTCGCGGTCCAGCCGAGCACACGCTCCTGGTACGGCCAGCTTGCCGGGTGTGCTGCGTCGGCGTAGGTGTCCTGCAGGTACGGGTCGCGGTTGGGTGGGTAGTCGAGGTTGGCCGGGTTGTTCGTCCAGCCCAGCCCCCAGGTGCCGTGCGGGCCGGTGCAGGACGGGCTGGGCGTGCAGCCGGTGGTGTTGCCGTTGGCCGCGTTCGGCTGGATGCCGGAGTTGTACGCCCAGGCCGCGAAGTACCAGTTCTCCAGGTAGCGCGGGTCGGCGTTGTTGGCGGTGATGCCGGCGGTGTAGAGCTGGTTCCAGGTGGTCTCCAGGATCTGCAGGCCGGCGGCGATGTTCTCCTGGTAGTCGACGGCCACCTTCCACTGCCCGTGCTCGGACAGCGAGTGGTCGCCGATGTGCATGCCGTCGGTCACCTGGCTGATCCCGTAACCGCAGTCCGAAGCGGCATAGTTGATCGAGACGATATCGCCGCCCGCGCCGTAGTAGCTGGCGATCAGCGGGTCGCCCGCGGTGCCCGCCGGAGCGTGCCACGAAGCCTGTGACCAGTTCGACTCCTGGGCCATGATGCCCTCGAAGATCGACCGTGGCACGGTGTTCGTGCCGCCCGACGGGTGCGACAGCGGGATCAGAGGAAAGTCGCTGTTGGGCGCGTAGGCGGCCAGGCCCATGTTCGCGAAGCCCGTTGGGCGGGTGTAAGCGCTGCCGGTGAGCAGGCCCTGCTCGGCCAGTTGTACGGCCCAGTTGACCTGCGCTGGGCTCGGCTGCATGACCTGACGGTTGGCGGTGAGCGGTGGCACTGCGCACTTGGGCGACTGCGCCGTGGTCGTGTTCGGCGCTGCGGCCGCGTCGGCCTTGGGGGTCAAGCGGTTCATGCGCGGCGCGGCCGTCGTGGTCGTGGGCACGGCGGAGTACGTCGGCACAGCGGTGGCGACCTTCGCCGTGCTGGCGGGGACGGCAGGTGCCAGGACGTTGCCGGTCTTCGTCGCCAGCAGCGCCGGGGCGGACTTCTGGCCGTTGGCGTCCGGGCCGAGCAGCGCGTCGCCGTCCAGCGACGAACTGGTGGCGCCGCGTGCGAGTCCCGAGTCCTTGACGCTCGTGACACCGGCCTTCGCCAGGACGTCGCCGGTCGCAGGGTTCGCACCGGAGAGGACGGTGTGCCCGGCGCGGCCTTGGAACAGCTGCACGCGGGTCAGGTCGCCTGATCCCAGGACCGTCACCTTGCCTGCGTTCTCGTGCGCCGCGGTAGCCGTCTTCGCGCCGGGCTCGGTGTGCAGGAAGCTGATCCCGCCGTCGACGGAGGGCCGCAGGTTGTAGGCGTCGCCGGGAACAGTCGCGAGCACCGACGGCTTTCCGTTGGCGGGCACGGAAACCAGGCGGTTGCCCGCGACACCGACGATGCCGTTCGCGGCGGGCACCGCGGAGGTGATCTGCCCGGGAGCAGTGACCGACGAGTCGATCTTGCCGGTGGCGAGGTTCGCGCTCAGCAGCCGGGTGGTCTGGTCGTCCGTCACGGTGAACACGGCTTCGTCGCCGGTGCCGCAGCCGGGGGAGTAGTACTTCAAGCCGACGCCACCAGCCAGCGCGCGCACCGCGCCCGAAGCCAGATCGACGGAGTAGGCGAAAGCACCGTGGTCGCGCGCAGCCTGGATGTTCACCGCGGACGCGGGCAGGATCGCCAGCGCGGCGAACTTCCCATCGCCGGAAAGGCACTGGTAGCCGGTCCAGGAGGAGTCGTCGAACCCGGCCGGGTGGATCAGCGCGATCTCCCGCCATGCGAACCCGGCGGCCTCGCGGCCCAGCACAAGGTGATAGCCCTGGGCGTCACCCCAGCCATCGATGGCGACGTCTGCGGATTTCGCCGCATCAGGCCCGAAATCGGCCGGTTTGGGCGCGGCGGCAGGTTTAGGCGGAGCCGGGGGTTTCGGTGCGGCATCAGCCACCGGCGCCATTCCCGCGAATAGGGAGAAAACACTCAGGAAAAGGGTGAAGAATCGGCCAATGCGGCGTAAAAACAATGGGAAAACGGACGTTCTGCGCATGCGACTGCCCACACCGGACACGGCACGAACCTTTCCCCAGAGAAAAGCGCCACCCAGAAGTCCTGGGAACGCAGAGGGAAATCTAACCCGGCCGCAGACCTCGCCAATCACCCATTCGAGTGTTTCAGGTCACGTTGTAAAACGACAAATTCCATGAAGGTCCCATCGAGGTACTTAACTATGGCAGACGTGCGGACGTGGCGGATACTTCGGGGCACGCTGGGAGCGTGACGGTTACTACGAGTCCGCCGTTGTCCCGGGGGAGGGCGGTGACGTCTCCGCCGTGAGCGTGGGCTACCGACCGGACGATGGACAGTCCGAGGCCGGTGCCCTTGGTGGTGGGCGGGTGGTTGGTGTGCAGGCGGCGGAACGGCTCGAAGAGTGCCCGGATTTCGTCGTGCGGCACGACCGGGCCGGTGTTGCTCACCCGGACTTCGATCCGGCCGTCGGGGCGGGTGCGGCTGGTGACCTCCACCTGGCCGCCGGGGCCGGAGTTGTGCCGGATGCCGTTCTCCACCAGGTTGTGCACGAGTCGCTCAAGCAGTAGGGCGTCGCCGGTGGTGGGCGCCTCACCAGCGACGTGGTGAACGGCGATTCCGGCTCGTGTGGCCTCGGTCGAGGTCTGATCCACCACGTGGGTGACCAGGTCGGCCAGGTCGACCGGGAGTCGTCCGGTGATCTCGTGTTCGGATTTGGCCAGCAGGAGCAGACCGGTGATCAGCCGTTCGTGCCGTGAGTTGATCTGCAGCAGTTTCTCGCCGAGCCGCTTGACGTCCGCGGAGGCCGACTTTCGGTGCATGGCCAGTTCGACCAGAGAGCGTCCGAGCGTCAGTGGGGTGCGCAGTTCGTGGGAGGCGTTGGCGACGAAACGGCGCTGACCGTCGAAGGATCGGTCGAGCCGTTCCACCATTGTGTTGAACGCGAAGGCGAGATCGTGGACCTCGTCGTCCGGCCCGCGCAGGGCGATGCGTTCGCGCAGACCCCGGTCCGCGGTCGCGGCGATCCGCCTGGCGGTGTCGGTGACCTGGTGCAGCGGGCGGAGCACTCGACCGGCGACCAGCCAGCCGAAACCGGTCGCCAGAACGAAGACCAGGCCCAGCGCGATCCCGCCCTGGGTGAGCAATGAGGTGGTCGCCGCGTCGTGCAGGAGCGCCTGTTGCTGGGTCATCCACCGCTCGGCGTCAGGTCCGGTGAGCATCGTGCCGTCACCGGTGAACACGAACATCTGCTTGGCGGGCTCGGCGCCGGGTTGCACGCCTTTGGTGACAAGTGCGCGGCCTGGATTCGAGAGTTGCCGGCTGAACAAAGCGTATGTGGCGCCGAGCAAAAGCACTCCGGCAATGAGGAACAGGCCGCCGTAGATCAGGGTCAGCCGGACTCGCAAAGTGATCCGGCGCGGTGTGAGCTTCACGGTACGCGATACCCCACTCCGGTGACGGTCTCGACGACAGGTGGGTCGCCGAGTTTGCGGCGCAGCTTGAGGATCGTGAGCCGCACGACTCCGGTGAAAGGGTCGGCGTGCTCGTCCCACGCCTTTTCCAACAGGAATTCCGCGGAGACCGTGGCGCCGTTGGCCCGTAGGAGTTCTGTGAGGACGGCGAACTCCTTTTTCGACAGCGGAATGAACTGCCCGTCACGGAACACGACGTGGCGGGCCGGGTCGAGGGTGATCCCGGCCCGGCTCAGCACCGGTGGATCGGCAGGCCGGGCGCGCCGCCCCAGCGAGCGCACCCGGGCGGCCAGCTCCGGGAAGGCGAACGGCTTGGTGAGGTAGTCGTCGGCCCCGAGGCTCAGCCCGGCGACCCGATCGGTGACCTCGACCGCCGCCGTGAGCATCAGCACTCGCGCCGGCGACCCGGATCTGACCAGCTCACGGCAGACGTCGTCGCCGTGCACGACCGGCAGATCCCGGTCGAGGACGACGATGTCGTAGTCATGGACGGCCAGCCGGTCCAACGCGGCCGCGCCGTCGTGTGCGATGTCCACCGCATGCGCCTCGTCTCGCAGCCATTCCGCGATCGCGTCGGCAAGCATCGGCTCGTCCTCCACCACCAAAACCCGCATGGTGCATGGTGGCCGAAAGCGGTGTTTCTTTTCTGTTAGCGATCACGCAAACACTGTGGAAACACGCCGTCGCATTGCATCTCCTCCTGGCCGGCAGGAGACAACCTCTCGCCGTTTGGACTGTCCTGAAAGGACTCAAGAGATGACTCGAAGCCGCCGATCCGTTCTCGGCATGATGGGCGCTGTTCCCGCCGCGATGCTCGTGAGCTCCGGCACTGCGGAGGCCGGGATTCCGGACGATCTGCGTCCGGGAGGCTCGTACGACCGGTTCGTCGCGCAGTTGGCCGCCGAAGACAAGTTCTCGGGAACCGTGCTGCTCAGCCACCGGGGCAGGCCAGTGCTGTCCAGGGCCTACGGCATGGCCGACAAGCAGTTGTCCATCCCCAACCAGGTGGACACGATCTTCGCGCTCGCGTCGGCGTCCAAACCGTTCACCGCCTTGGCGATCCTGCAACTCGCCCAGCAAGGCAAGATCAGCTTCTACGACACCCTGGGCACCCACCTGGACGGCTTCCCGGCGGAGATCGCGGGCACCGTCACCATCCACCACCTGCTCACCCACACCTCCGGCATGGGCGACCTGCTGGGCAACCAGGAGTTCATGGCCAAGGCGGGCACATGGACCAGCGCCGACGAGGTCATGACCGAGCTCATGAAGATCATCCGTAAGGAGCCGTTGGCGTTCACCCCCGGTACCAACAACCGATACAGCAACAACGGCTACGACACGCTCGGCGCGATCGTGGCGAAGGTGTCCGGGAAGCCGTTCTACGACTACGTACGTGAGCACATCTTCGCCGTCGCGGGCATGACCCGCACCGGCTTCTACACCCGACCGGAGTGGCTGTCCGACCGACGCATCGCCCACCCGTACACGATGGACACGTCGGGCCAACGGGTCGACGCCGTGCGTACGGCGCAAGGCGCGGCACGCATGTTCATCGGCACCGGCGGCGGCAATGGGTTCTCGACCGCGCCAGACCTCGTCCGGTTCGCCTGCGCGCTCACGGACGGAAAACTGCTCAACCCCACCTACACCGAGCTCTACATGAGCCCGAAGGTGCCACAGCGCCCACGCGGCGCCGCCGATCCTGCTTTCCAGAGCTTCATCGCCTACGGCGCACCCGCGCCCATCGCCAACAACCACCGGCTCTTCACGCACGGCGGTGGCGCCGCGGGCGAGTCGACCAACTGGACCATCTACCGCGACCTGGACTGGTGCGGCGTCATCCTCAGCAACTACGACCAGATCGACCTCGCGGCGATCATCGACCGCGAACGCAACCCGATCGTCAGCCTGTGACCGCTCACATCGGGGGAGACAGGCGTCGCATCTGATCCACGGCAGGTGAATCATGTGTGGGTGCGAGGAGACGGACGGCGGTTGAGCATCGTGGACGTGGCCGCGGTGGCGGGTGTGTCCCGGCAGACGGTCTCGAATGTCATCAACGGACGCGATTCGTACTACTCGGAGGCGACGTTCGAGCGGGTGACCGCTGCGATGCGGTCGTTGGGCTTCCAGCCGAACCGGGCGGCTCAGGCGCTGCGGTCGCGCCGGACGATGCAGATCGGGTACCACATCTTCGGCGAACAGCTGGACATCATGCAGGGCTTCACGCTGCATTTCCTGCAGGCGCTGGTGAAAGCTTCCGCCGAGGCCGGCAACCAGATGCTGGTGTTCACCCATCACCGGGATGATCCGCTCGGTGTGTTCAAGGATCTGGTCGCCCGGCGCGCGGTGGACGCGGTGATCTTGTCGGAATCCCGGGTCGACGACGAGCGGGCGCGGTTGCTGGCCGACAGCGGTATGCCGTTCGCCTGCTTCGGCCGTCTCGCGCCCGGCCTGCCGCAGCAGTGGGTGGACGTGGACAACGTCGCGGGCATGCAGCCGTTGGTGGACCTGCTGGTCGCCGAAGGCCACCAGCGGTTTGCCTACCTGGGGGCCGATGGCGACCAGTACTGGAAGGCCGAACGACTGGAGGGCTTTGCCGCGGGCCTCGCCCGCCATGGCCTGCGTGTGCCGAAGGCGTCGGTCTACCGGGGCCCGGACGACGGGATTCGCAAGCGCACTCGTCAGCTCCTGACCGGCAGGAACCCGCCGAGCGCCATCGTCACCAGCAGCGATTACGTCGGCGCGATGGTGGTGAACGTCGCGCACTCACTGGGCCTGACGGTCGGCTCGGACGTCGCGGTCACCGGCTTCGACGGCGGTGCGATAGGTCTGATGACCGAGCCGTCCCTGACCTGCGCCCGAATCCCGGTCGAGCGGATTGCCCAGGAACTGGTCGCCCGCTGTCTGCGCCAGGTCGAGGGCGGCCCGAACGACGACGCCGGGCTCCTGCTGCCCACGGAGGTCGTGCGCGGCGGCAGCGCCTGACGATCTTCGCCGGGATCCTTGCCTACCCGGGTGTGACACAGCACACTACCGCATGGAACGTTCAACCAGCACTTGATCAAACAACACCCAACAGATTCGAACGCCTGCAGGAGTCCTGAATGCCTGGTTCCGTCCGCCGTCGGATGTGTCGCTTCGCCGTCGTTCTATTAATGGGGTTGTTCGCTGTCGTGGCGCCGCCATCGGCCGCCGCGCCCGGCAGTCCCGCCGTCACCCCGCCGATGGGGTGGAACTCGTGGAACACGTTCGGCTGCAATATCAACGAGTCGATGATCCGGCAGGCTGCGGACGCGATGGTCAGTTCGGGCATGCGGGCCGCGGGCTACCAGTACGTGGTGATCGATGACTGCTGGTTCGACCCGCAGCGCGACGCCGGGGGCAACCTCCGTGCCCACCCGACCCGTTTCCCGGGCGGCATGAAGGCGATGGGCGACTACATCCACAGCAAGGGCCTGAAGTTCGGCATCTACCAGGTGCCGACCGAGCGGACCTGCGCCCAGCGCACGGGTACCTTCCCAGGCTCCACCGGCAGCAAGGGCCACGAGGTGCAGGACGCCAACACGTTCGCCTCGTGGGGCGTGGACTACCTGAAGTACGACTGGTGCTCACCTGAAGGCACCCGCGACCAGCAGGTCGCGCAGTTCACGCTGATGCGCGACGCGCTGCGTGCCACCGGACGGCCGATTGTCTACAGCATCAACCCCAACAGCTATCACGCGATCACCGGCGCGGACTACAACTGGGGCGAGGTCGCAGACCTGTGGCGGACGACCGAGGACCTGCTCGACATATGGCAGAACGGCAACAGCAACAGCTACCCGATGGGCGTGGGCAACGTCGTTGACGTCAACGCGCCACTCGCCGCACAGGCAGGCCCGCGTCACTGGAATGACCCGGACATGCTCGTGGTCGGCAGGCCCGGCCTCACACTGACCGAATCGCGCTCGCACTTCGCGTTGTGGGCGTTGATGGCCGCGCCGCTGATGGCAGGCAACGATATCCGCACCATGTCGGCCGATGTGAGCGCGATCCTGCGCAACGAGCGGCTCATCGCGGTCAACCAGGACCAGTTGGGTGCCGGAGGCCGCCGGGTGCGTGACGACGGCGCGACCGAGGTGTTCGCCAAGCCGCTGCGCGACGGATCGGTAGCGGTCGGGCTGTTCAACCGTGGCAGCGGCAGCACCTCCATCAGCACCACGGCCGCGCAGATCGGCTTGAGCGGCGACTCGTTCACCGTCACAGACCTGTGGACCGGCGGCACGTCCTCCTCGACCGGGGCGATCTCCGCGAACGTGCCCGCGCACGGTGTAGCCGCGTTCCGCGTCAGCGGCGGTACCCCGATGGCCAGCACCACCGCCGTGTTGCGCAGCGTCGCTGCCAACCGCTGCGTGGACGTCGAGAAGGCATCCACCGCACCCGGCGCCACCGTGCTGATCTGGGACTGCCACAACGCCGCGAACCAGCTGTGGACCAGTTGGGCCGGTGGAGAGGTGCGCGTGTTCGGCAACCTGTGCCTGGACGCCTACGAGCAGGGCACCACTCCCGGCACGCGGGTGATCACCTGGACCTGCAACGGCCAGAACAACCAGAAGTGGACACTCGGCTCCGACGGCACGATCCGCTCTGTCCACTCCGGGCTCTGTCTGGACGTTTCCGGCGGCGCCACCGCCAACGGCACACCGTTGGTCCTGTCGACCTGTCAGGGCAACGCGAATCAGCGGTGGACCAGGTCCTGATCGGCCATGCTGCCTGTCACCGGGGATCTCCGGTGACAGGCGATTGGTTCACTGGTCTGCCGGGTACCTCCCGAACACGGGAGGAGGAGAACCCGATGACCCGGGCAGGCCGCTCCGAAGACGAAACTCGTGGCACGCTGGCTGCGACGCTCGGTGAGATCGCGCGTACGTTGCAGGCCGAACCCGATGTCGAGGCGACACTGGCAGCGATCGTGAAAGCCGCCGTGGACCACATCGACGGCGCCGAGCGTGCGGGGATCTCGCTTGTCGAGCATGGTGGCCGGATCCGCACTGTCGCGCCGACCGACGAGGTGGTCACCGGCATCGACGACCTGCAGTACCGCATAAGACAGGGCCCGTGTGTGGACGCGATCACCGAGCACGCCACCTACCGCACCGGCGACTTGGCCGAAGAGAGCCGCCGCTGGCCTGATCTCGCGCCTGCCGCCGCGGAGATGGGCGTGCGGTCGATGTTGTCCTACCGGCTGTTCGTCACCGACACCACTCTCGGTGCCCTCAACCTCTACGCCACCCAGCGGAACGCGTTCAGCGACCAGACCGAGCAGGACGGCCGCATGTTCGCCACCCATGCCGCGATCGCGCTCGTCGGTGCCCAGAAGCAAGCCCATCTCCACGCTGCTCTGGAAAATCGCGACATCATCGGTATGGCCAAAGGAATACTGATGGAACGCCACCGGGTCGATCCCGCTCAGGCCTTCCGGATACTGGTCGAGGCCTCCCAGCACGCCAACATGAAACTCCACCAGGTCGCCACCCTGCTTGTCACTGACCGTAACGATCTGTGAACCGGGTTCGGGCGATGATCAAACGGGTAGCCGGGACGAATGGCTTCTCGTGTCTGGAGACGGATTGCCCGGGCCGGTGGGAGATTCGCGCTCGCACCGCTGAGATGGCTGAAAAGAGCGATGCGCGGCATCGGGCCGGAACGTCCCGCGCTTGTCCAGGCGGTGAAGGCGGCGTTGGCCGCGGTGCTGGCCTGGCTGGCGGCAGCACAGCTGTTCGATCTGGCACAACCGTTTCTGGCTCCGTGGGCCGCGGTGTTCATCGTGGAGGCGACGGTGTATCGCTCACTGCGCTCGGCGGGACAACAGGTTGCCGCAGTGGGGATCGCGGTGTTGCTCGCAGCGCTCGTCGAAGCCGTTGTGCCGTGGCAGGTTCTCGGCATGGCCGTGGCGGTGCTTGCCGGCCTGCTGATCGGTCAGGGACGTTGGTTCGGTGACAGTGGGCCGTGGATCGGGATCACCGCTCTGCTGCTGATCACCTGGGGCACTGTCACGCAGAGCACGTTGCTGGTCGACCGGCTGATCGAGACCGTGCTCGGAGTCGCGGTCGGTCTCGCAGTGAACGCACTGGTGTTCCCACCCGTCTACGGCGTCCGCGCGCAGAAGGTGACCTGGCGTCTCGCATCGGACATGGCCGAGTTACTGGAGGAAATGGCTGAGGCGTTGCGCGGCGACGTACTGCCCGACGGCACCGAGAGCTGGACAAGGCGGGCCAGCGAGGCACTGGTCCTTGTGCGACAGGCAGAACACACGATTGAGCTGAGCCGGGAAAGCCGTCGGCTGAACGTGCGCCAGCCGGCGTTCCTGTTCAGGACTCCACACGACGAGCGTCAGGCCATCCTGATCGGTCTGCGCAGCACTTGGCCGTATATAGCCGAAATCGCTCAAACTCTGCGTACGACCGCGGGGCGGGTACGCCCCTTTGATTCCCCGGATTCGGCTTCCCTGAAGGCGTTCGCCACTTTGCTTGACCGAATGGCCGCCGTGGTGCGGCTTCGTGCCGAAGGGACAGGCTCGAAAGCCAAGTTCGAGTGTGTCCTCGATCAGACCCGTGCGGCATTGGACGACATCACCGACCGCTTGCAGGACACGCGCTCGTTCGGCCCAGCCACAGGTCTGGCCGGCATGGTCCTGCCCGCCCGGCACGCGTTGCGCGAACTCACCGCAGCATGAAGTTCTGGGGCCCAGCAACTGCCTGAGTCGAACGGGTGGCCCAGGTGGAAGACCATTCGGTCAGGCTGTCAGGACCTGGGGAGAGAGCGTTTCGAGCATGGCATTGGTCCACTTCAGCTGCCGCAGCGTGTGCGGGTGGCAGCGCTTGGTCAGCGCTACGAGATCGGTGTCCTTGACGGCCTGGGCACCTTGGGCGAGCAGCGGGCCGTCTGCTGGTCCTGGACATCGGGGGCGGCTCGATGGAGATCGTGCTGGGGCGGGACGCCGAGCCGGAGCTCGCGGTCTCACTTCCGTTGGGTGCGGGCAGGTTGTCCAGAGAATTCCTGTCCGGCGATCCGCCGAGCGCCGGACAGCTCAAATTGCTGCGCAAGCATGTTCGTGCCACGTTGCGCGAGGTGTCCGACCGCCTGCGATGGGAGGGCGATCACTCCCGGGTGGTGGCCACGTCGAAGACTTTCAAGCAACTCGCCCGGCTGGCGGGCGCGCCGTCCCAGCGCAAGGGGCCCTTCGTACAGCGGACGTTGGCGCTCAACGACATCGAGGAATGGCTACCCAGGCTGGCCGGCATGTCGGCGAGCAAACGCGCCAGGCTGCGCGGAGTGTCGCAGTCACGGGCCCGGCAGATCGTTGCGGGCGCGGTCGTCGCGAAGGTGACGATGGAGGAGCTCGACATAGAACGTCTGGACGTGAGCCCATGGGCGTTGCGGCGCACATCACTCGGCCCAATCCGGTGAGAAACATACCGAAAGTCCTGCCCCGGGCGGTCGAGCGGCTGCTCGCCGCTCAGTGACCCGATACCGGCCGGGCCAGGCCGATCGGCCGCAGCGCATCACAGGCGCGCGACACCCAGTGAACCATTCCAGTAACAGCACTAGATGACATCCGGCTGGGTACTCGGGGAGCAGGATCCCATCAAAGGAGGCACTGTGACGAACACCGAGACCGGCTCGGTCACCGGCACCAAGGACAAGAACTACAACATCATCTGGTTCACCGAGGCGTGCCTGAGCAACGCACTGCGCCTGGAGACCTACATCGCCGACGCGGAGCGTGACGGCGACTCCGAACTCGCGGACTTCTTCCGCCGGGCGCAAGGCGAAAGCCGCAAGGGCGCCGAGCAGGCCAAGGGCATGCTCGCTGCGCGCCTGTAGAACTGACGGTTCAGCGAAATTGCACCCTCCGGCCTGATCTTGAGTCCGCGACTTCGCGAGAGGTGATTCCCGATGCTTGTTCTCACTCCGACAGCCGTCGAGGTGGTCAGCGCCATCACCGCCGCCAGCAGTCTGCCCGACGCAGCCGGCCTGCGGATCGCGGCGGAGGAAGTCTCGCCGGAGGGGGCAAATCTCGCGGCCGGGCTGGTGAACTGCCCACAGGACGGTGACCAGGTCCTTGCGCAGCGAGGAGCGCGCGTGTACCTCGACCAGACTGCGGCGCGGTATCTGGACGACAAGGTGCTCACCGCCGAGCTGGACGCCGACGGGCGCCCCCGGTTCAGGCTGTCCGAGCCTACTTCGCAGGCTTGAGGCGGAACTGCGCGGTTCCATCAAGGGTGTCGTCGACGTCGAGCACGAAGTCGGAAACCTGCTCTGCGGTAAGTGAATCGAGCATCACGCGTGCGCCTGTGGCGTCGTCCCGCACCACCTGGTCGAGCTCGTCGGGCATGGGTGCGAACGACATCCCGAACTTCGGCTGGTCGTTCTCGGGGGCCAGGGCTTCGATCCGCAAGCCCCCGTCGGCGGTCGCACCCTCCCGTTCGGTGAGTGTCCTGATTGCCATCCCGGCCGCGGGCGTCATTGTCAACATCTGATCACTCCAAGGCGGTACGTGCGGCGGTGAGGTCGTTGACGAAGTCGCGGTAGGCCGCATCCCGGTCCTCCGCGCGGAGAACCGCTGATGGATGAACGGTCGCCAACACCCTGGTGGTCGATTCCGGCAAAGTTGATATCTCACCACGGTGACGAGTCACCAGGAATGAAGGCCCCAGCAAGGACTGGGCCGCGACCGCGCCGAGACACACCACCAGTTCCGGTTTGACCGCTGCCAGTTCCTCCAGCAGCCATGGATGGCAGGCAACGGCTTCGGTCCGGCTGGGTTTCTGGTGGATGCGGCGTTTGCCGCGTTCGGTGAACTTGAAATGCTTCACCGCGTTGGTCAGGTACACAGTGGACCGATCCAGGCCTGCGTCGGCGATCGCGGCGGTCAGCAGCCGGCCGGCTGGTCCGACAAACGGCTCACCCGCCTTGTCCTCCTGGTCGCCCGGTTGCTCCCCGACCATCATCATCCGTGCGTGCGCCGGACCTTCACCGAAGACGGTTTGAGTAGCGTTCTTGTACAGGTCGCACTGACGGCATGTGCTCGCCGCGCGCCGCAGGCTTGCCAGACTCATGTCGTCTCCTCAGCTCATGTGTTCATGTCTGGGGTTACCCAGCCACGCGGCCGTCATAGGAGCGCGGGTGTGTCTTTTTGCCGCAGCGGGTACACGCCCAGTGTGTGACCAGCGCCGGGACAAGAAAGGACACAAGCCGTGGCCACGTACCACCGCAGCCGGACATTGCACGCGGGCGAGGACCAGGTCTTCGAATATCTGGCCGACATCGGAAACCTGCCGAAATACTTCGACCAGATGACCGAGGCAAAACCGGCAGGCGGCGACAAAGTCGACGTCGCAGCCGAAGTACACGGCAAAACCGAACAAGGCGAGGCATGGTTCCGCGTCGACCGGACCGCCCGGCGAATCCAGTGGGGTTCACAGAACAGCCCCTACTCCGGCGTCATCGACCTCCGGGCCGACCAGGACCGGACCATTGTGGACATCGAGCTGCACACCGAACACACCACGGACAACGAAATCGCCCAAGCCCTGGACGCCACCCTCGACCACATCCAGCAACAGGTCGAGGACTGAACCCGCGGCCGCATCTGGTCACTCGACGGTCAACTGGCCGGCGCTCTCCACATGAGTGCCGGCAGTGGTGCATGTGGGTGAATTCGACTGGTGTGATGTTCACTCTTTCGGTTCACATTGTGAGCTTGCGGCAACGTCTCCCTTCGGTGGCCCGATGGGGTCAGCGATGAATGTCGGAGCATGCGCACGATGGGGCGGGCCGGTGCCGTGGGGATTGCTGCCGTGCCGGTCGGCCGCACCTGCTTCATATACGTGTACCTGAGCGGATGAGGCCAATGACCGGACGAAGCCCGCGGACCGCGCCCGGCGAGGAAATACCGGGCACCCTCACCGAACCGGCCGCGCGGCCCATGGCTGCCGCTCGCCCGGCCGAATCGCCGTCGGCGTCAGGGCCTGCGACGATCCTGGGACTGCAGGCCAGCGGGGGGAATCAGATGGTGAATCGTCTGCTGGCCCAGGAAAGCCGGACTCATGCCGAGCCGACCGCCCATTCGGCCGGCCGGACAGTGCTGTCGGTGCAGCGCGTGCCCGAACGAGCCGATGTCGGCAGCCGGTACGATTTTTCGACTCGATGTGGGTGGATCGATTGGGGGCATGCCTCACCGGGCTTGCCGGCGAATCTGATCGACAGGGTCCGCCAAGCGTCGAACGCGTTCGGTGCCACGCCACAACAGGAGTTCTCCACTCCCGACATGACCTCCACGGCCGCGGGGGTGATTCTCTCCTCGGCGTCCGTGCAGGTACGACTGCTGCGCGCGTTGTCGGCCGACGAGGTTCTCCAGGTCTCCTTGGCGATCTTCAAGCAGTTGTCGCTCGCCTTCGAGACCCAGCAGCAGTGGACGGACCTGATCGGCTCTTCTTCGTTCTCCCAAGAGGATCTGCCGTCGAATCTCATCGGCTTCTACATGGCCGCACGCGGGTTCACACGCACCGCGTTGACGCCGATCTGTGGCGTGGTTCCGCAGGAGGCAGCCCTCACCGAGTTCGACCGCAGGCACGATTTCCGGCGTAACCGCGACTTCACCCCCATCGGGGCCACTGAGCCCTGGCCCGCCGAACTGTCGACCATCGACAGCGATCAGGCCACAGGTCTGTTCGAGGTCACGTCCATCTCCGTGCGCCAAGGCACGTCGGCGCACAGGCTCGCGCCGGCATACCGGGTCGTGGGAACGGTGGGCGAAACCGACCTGTTCATCCTGAGCTGGGGTGGCAAGACCTTCACCGAAGCCGACGACCTGCAGGTGAAACCGACCTACGGCTTCCATGAGCAGACCAGCGGCAGGCATGGGCATGTCGTGATGATCGAAGTCATGCCGAATCGCCCGCAGGATGCCGCCTTGTTCCACCGCCACGGTCTGCAGACGCCGATGCTCATGCCTGAGCCCGTTCTCGTCGGCCTCTCCGCTCACTGAACGACCGGCTACCCTGTGATGACCGCGATTGCCACCTGGAGGGTGCGGTGATCGATTCTCCACGAGGCACACACAACGAGGTCTCCGGCACAGTCGCTGGAACGGTCATACAGGCCGGGACAATTCAGCTACACGTCACGCTGTTACTTCAGAGACTGTTGGACGGTTCGAGCCCGCGCTACCTCCGGGACGCGTTGTCTTCCGAAACCGTGCCAGACGATGTGAACACGGAACGCGCCGCTCTCGCCGACCAACTGGTGCACCGGATACTGACGAATCCGGGGCTGCTGACCGCCGAAGCCGGCGAAGTCGGTGACGTGCAGGTTCATCCCTCGTGGTTCTTTGACGAAGTGCAACGGATTCTGGCACTGGTGGCAGACCGGTTGGCCGACCAACGGTCCGCCACCGAACTCGCGGCCCAGACCTTGGCGGAACTGGCGGAGCTGCGCCGTCAGATATCGTCGTTGACCACCTCACCGGCATCGACGGACGGTGGCCGGGTGGCCGACCTGGGCCAGGCCCCAGTCCAGAAGGTGTTGCGCGGCAGACGATCGGAACTCGCGACGCTGCGCCATTGTTGGGACAAAAGGCATCCGGTCGTGATGGTGGTCGCGCGAGGCGGTATGGGCAAGACCGCACTGGCCGCGACGTTCGCTCGGTCTGTCGCACCCCAGTGCGACGTCGTGTTCTGGAGGTCGGTCTACAACTGCCAGCCGCTGGGGTCGGTGCTACGCGAACTTCTCGCATTGCTCATCCCGGATTTCCGGTCGGACGCCGATATGGATGCCCGGGAGCTGTTCCCCATGGTGCTGGAGCAGTTTCGGGCCCGGCGGTGTCTGTTCGTGCTGGACAACCTGGAGTCCTTGCTGAGTGCGGGGGAACACACCGGGCGCCTGCGCGAGGATTGCGCGGACTACGAATCGTTCCTGGCGATGATGGCGCGTGAGGACCACGCCAGCCAGGTGCTGATCACTACACGTGAGATTCCGACGTTCCTTGCCCCTGACGCCGCGCACCTGATGCGACTGGGAGGCTTGGACGACGAAGCGGGACTGGAGTTGATCGAAGCACACCAGGTGGGTGGATCGGCGGAGGACCGTGCGAAGGTCATAAACGCCTACGGCGGCAACCCACTGGAGCTGATCATCGCTGCCGGGAACATCCGGGCGCTCTACAACGGTGACATCGGCGCGTTCCTGACTGATGACGTGGCGACCAGCGGTGAGACCCATGGCCTGCTGGAGCGTCAGGTGGCACGGCTCGACCCACTGGCCCAGGATGTGCTCACCTGGCTCGCGGTACGCCGCGAACCGGTCACGGTCGACGAAATTCAACAGTGCCTCAATCCACCACCGGCCGGCAAACGCCGGGTGGTGGACGCTCTGGCCATGCTGACGAGCCGAACGCTGGCTGACCCGGTAGGCGCGGGCAGGTTCGGCACGCAGCCTGTGATCGCCGAGTACGTGGTGGATCGCCGCCGGAGACTACGGCGGCTGGATCACGGCTTGGCGGTGGCCGGAAGGAACGCCGTCACCACACGCGATGGCGCACACCGAACGTGTGTCGTCTCTGACGTTCTTGCACGACCAGCCTCTGCTTGCCAGCGGTGGCGGCGACTCCGTCGTCCAGGTGTGGGACTGCGAGTCCGGAGCGCTGGACTCCCGTCTCGACGGACACCGGTTTGGTGTCAACAGCATCCGGCTCGTCCCCGGCGCGGCCCGCCTCGTCAGCGCCGGCTACGACCAGACGGTGCGGGTCTGGGACCTTTCCTCTGGGCAGTGCCAACTCCAGCTGGAAGGCTACGAGCAACCCGTGCGAGCAGTGGCCTGGTCGTCGGCAGGGCTGATCGCCACGGCCGGAGCCAACGGCGAGATCCATCTGTGGACCGACGAGGGGGACTACCTGACAACGTGGCAGGGCCACGGTGAGTCGGTTGCCACTGTCGAGTTCGATCGCGCCGGGTCATTGCTCGTGTCCGCGGGCGCGGACCGCACGATCCGGTTGTGGGACACCGCGACCGGACGCTGCCTGCATGTACTGACCGGCCATGAGGGCTACGTGTCCAAAGTCGTGTTCAGCCCGGACGGCAGGCGACTGGCCAGCAGCGGGCAGCACCACGCGATCATGAGCTGGGACACGGTGACCGGCAAGAGGCTGTACTCGATCGACGCGTACGACTCAGCCGCTGGTCCCATTCTCTATACCCCGGATGGAAACCTGCTCATCACAGGTGGAGGTGACCACTACGACGCACTGCACGTGAGAGACGCCCGCACAGGGGAGCTCATCACGGTGCTGCGCAGTGGCCACCTCGGTGGTGTGACTGCGCCGGCCATCACCCCCGACGGCCGGCATTTGGTCGCAGCCCTCGGCAACGAGGTCGCCACCGTCTACGATCTTGCCACCCGCAGCCACATCGGCACGTTCGCCGGCCACAGCGGCTACCTGACAGCTGTCGCATGCCACGCCGACAATCAAACCGTTGTGACCGGGGGTGATGATCGAACCATCCGGTTATGGCGGATTGGTGAGCAGACGAGCATCGGCCAATTCACCGGTCACACCCAGGGCATCGGTGGTCTGGCATTCGACGTCAGCGGCGACCGCCTGCTCAGCGGGAGCATTGACGGCACGGCTCGCGTGTGGCGGCTTGACGGAACGACGATGAAGATGCTGATCGCGCGACGACCTTACGAAGGGATCGACATCACTGGGGCCATAGGCTTGAACGAGCACCAGCGTGACGTGCTCCGGGCGCTCGGGGCACGCGACACGCTCGCGAAGTAGCCTTGTCCACCCGATCTGCTCTAAATGTCGAACAGTGGTGCTCGGGTGGGCCATGCTGAGGCTCGGCAGTAGACGGGCACGACGTCGATTGGCACGTCGCGGGTTACCAGGCCGGCGGTGACGGGGGTGCCTGTCCAGGCGTCGATCCAGGTGCCGGGGGGTAGGTATGTTGTCCATGTTGTGGCGTTGGGTTCTGTTACTGGGTTGATCAGTAGGTCGTCGCCGAGTTGGTATTGCAGGGGGTGATTCCAGATGGTTGGGTCTGTGTGGTCGAAGAACAGGGGGCGCATGAGTGGGCGGTCTGTGGTTACTGCTACTCGTGCTTGTTCGGTTAGGTAGTCCAGTAGTTGTTCGCGGAGGGTTGCGAATCGGCGGAATACCTTCACTACGCGGGGGTCTCCTGTTGTTTCTTCGACGTACCAGGGGGTTCGGTCGCGGATTGGTTTTTTGTGGTGGTTGAATTCGGAGTGGTACTGCATTATCGGCATGAATGTTGAGGCTGCGGTGGCTCGCAGGTACAGCTCTGCGTCCGGTACTGGGCCGGAGAAGCCGGCCAGGTCCCAGCCCCAGTAGACGATTCCACAGGTTGCTGCTGTCAGGCCGGCGATCACCGAGGAGCGGTAGGCTTCCCAGGTTGAGTCCTCGTCGCCGGCCCAGTAGATGCCGTGGGCCTGTGAGCCGGTGAAGCCTGCGCGGGAGAATGTGACCGGGGCCTTGCCTGCTGAGCGCAGCAGATCGCCGAATGTGCGCGCGTAGTGGACGGGGAACAGGTTGTTGCCCTCGTCGCCGCGTTTGCCGTCTGCGTATCGCAGGTTGTGGCCCCATGCGTGTTCGCCGCCGTCGGTTTTGAAGCCGTCGATGTCGAGGTCTTCGATCAGGTAGCGGCGTTTTTCGGTCCACCATTTACGGGTGCGTTCGACCGTCAGGTCTGGCATCAATGCCTTGGGGAACCACCAGCCTCTGTTGTGGTACGGGCTTCCGTCGGCCTCGAGTACCGCGTGACCGTCCCTCACCATGGCCTGCGCGTCTGCCTGTACCTGTTCGCCCAGGTCAGGATCGGTCTTCAGCAACGGAATCTGCCAGAGGATGACCTTGATTCCTCGTGCGTGCAGCTCGGCGATCATCTCGCGGGGAGACGGCCACGCTCCGGCGTAGGTGAAATCGGTGACCGCCTTGCCATCTGTTGTGACCTGATACTGGGCGTCGCGGAAGATCGTGATTCCTTCCTCGTTGCTCCATGCCTCGATCACGATCACGCCGACCGGGATGTCCAGGTCACGGTGACTGTCCATCCGGGACATCACGATGTCCTGGGTGTTCCACTCGTTGCCGGACGCCCAGAGGCGGAGCACCCACGGCGGCAGCTCTTCGGCGCGGCCGACCTCGTCGAGGAAAGTACGCAGCACCGAAGTTGGGTCGCCGTGGTAGATCGCCACGTCCACAGTGGGCTTGTCGCCGAGATCGACTTCGACGGTCATCCTGTCCTGTGTGGACACGCCTACGTCGTACCAGGTGCGCCGGGATGTGCGAACGTGGAATCCCCAGCCCGCACCACCGATGACGTGCGCGAATGGCATCGGCAGGTATGTCCGGCCGTGTTTGCCCTGCGCCTTGTACTGTTCGAACACGACTGCGTCGAGACGCTTGCCGCGTTGGTCGACGGCGTCGTATCGCTCGCCGAAGCCGACCACGTGCTCACCGGGTGCGAGGGGCAGTGTGAAACGTGCCCGGTGCACACCGGCTGCCGACACCAGCCATTCGACATCGCCGACGAGCGAGCCGTTCACCGTGCCGACGGGTTCGCTGGTCCACTCTGCGGGGGAGACCTCGAACCAGTCTGTAGTGGACAGAGCTGAGTGGAAGCGGTAACGATATGTCTTGCCAGCCACCAGCTCTGGTGTCTCGACCGACCAGCCGCCTTCTCCGCCAAGGGCGCCGGCCTGGGCTGCGGACAGGTGGCCCTCGCCGCCGGCGAGGGCGGCTGCGTCGGAACTCGCCTCGGTGACCTTGTTCATTGACAAGGAAACCGAGTCGAACTCACAGGTCACGGCGTCGACATCGGCGGCGAGCACGCCGAGCCGGACCCGTTCACCGCTGAGCGGCAGTACTGGCACTCGCTGGTCGGGCGAAGTGGCGTAAGGGTGCTCGACACCGTACGGCCGGTGCGTGATCATGTGCGGTCCTCCAGCAGACCCAGTTCGTCGGCCAGGATCAGGTACATGCCGTGCGACCACAGCAACGGATTCGCCACGGTGCCCCACCGTGCGATCCACTCGTCGCGCGAGCCGGGGTGCAGCAGATGGTGGGGCACCTGCTCCGGCATGTGGCCGTCGGCGTCGGCCTGCGCGGCGATCCACCGCAGGTGCCGCAGGGCGCCATCGAGATCGCCGCGTGCGGCGAGGTTCCAGCCGAGCAACGCCGACAACAGCAGCCACTGGCCGCCGCCGTAGAACACGTCAGCGGTGAACCGGTGTACGCCTCCGTCGACATCGAGATCCGCCGCGACCGCTGCGAGCGTCGCGTCTGCGAGCGGCCCGTTGGCCAGCCCGAACGGCACCACGCACGACGGCAGCGATCCGTCTACATCGGACGTGCCGAGCCACTTTGTCAGGTGACCGTCCACAACGCCCTCGGTGAGCACGAGTGTGTGGATCTCCTCGGCCACGGTCAGCGCCGCGTCGTGGCGAGCCGGGTCAAGGAATTCCGCGACAGCGACGAGACCGCCGCGAATCGCGCCGAGGGTGGACACGTGGCGGTGCTCGACGTGCTCCTCCCACCAGTCGTAGCAGGGACGGTCCCAGCTTGTGAGCAGGTAGTCCACCGCGACCTCGAAACCGGGCAGCCAACGGCCGGCGTCGGCACCGTGCCGATGAGCATGCGTGACGGCCGCCCACAGCCACATGCCGTAGCCGTCGGTCTGGAAGTCCCACCACGGGTCCGACCCGTTCTCGCCGGTGAACGTGAACCGGGTCGGCAGCATCCGCTCGACTGGTGGCAGCTCGTTCGCTGCGCGGGCCGACACCAGTGAGTCCACTTCGGAGCGACGACGGGTGAGCACACCGGCCGACCAGTCGTGGAACCGGTTTGCCGAATCGACGTCACCGTAGCGGGAGATCCCCTCCGCGGTGAACGAGCCGTCACGCAGCCAGGCGAACCCGCGGTAGGCCGAGAACGTCGGCGACGCCGGGTAGGCGCCGCCTGCGTCCTGGTACCGCGTGATCACCGCGTGGCTACGCCTGGCGAGATCGACCAGCCGCGTTCGCTCGTCGGTGCTGAGCGGGGCGGTCCCCCTGGAGAGCTTCATCGAGATCCGTTTCTGCGTAGTACGAATCAGCCGAGCAGGCCGTTGACAGCCGTCTGTGCGTCCTTCAACGCCTGGGCGACGGGTTTACGACCGGCGGCGGCCTCGCCGAGCTCCTTGGTGACCGCGTCCTGCATCTCCTGCTGGCGCTTGATCACCGGCGGTAGCACGGCCTTCTCCAGCGCGTCGAACACGGCCTTGCGACCTGCCGGTTTCGGCTTGTCGAGGAAGGCCGACAGTTTCTTCTCGTCCGCGACCGGCGGCAGTTCCCACGACGTGTCCATCCGGACCTTGGTCATGGTGTCCGAAGCGGACAGATAGGTGATCCACTTCTGGGCTGCGCCCTTGCCCTTGCTCGCAGAGGACACCACCAGCCCGTTGACGAACATGGCCGACGCCTTGGTGGTGTCGCCGGGCTCGACCACGACGTCCCACTCGAACGGCACGTCCGCCAGTTCCTTGAAGTTCCAGATCCCGTTGTGCCACATGGCCAGTTTGCCGTCCTTGAACAGCTTCGAGTCGAAGTCGGGCGTGCCCGCGCCGTCGGCCTCGGTCGGCATGGTGGTGCCGTTCTTGCCGACTAGCCAGTTGGCGGCCTTCAGGCCCTCGGGCGAGTCGAACGTGGCCCGCTTTCCGTCCTCCGACAGGAACTTCCCGCCCGTCTGGGCCAGGACCTTGTAGAACTCGTTGTAGGTCACCGGCTGGTAGTCGCCCCACACGCCTGCGCCCTTGTTCGTCAGCTTCTGCGCGGCGGCTTGTTCATCGGCCCATGTCCACGACGCGGTCGGCGTTGCGACACCGGCCTGGGTGAACAGCGTCTTGTTGTAGAACAGGACGACGTTGGAGAACGACTCGGGCAGGCCGTACTGCTTGCCGTCCGAGGCGTACGCCTCCACAAGGGACTTCTTGTACTTCGAAGAGTCCACACCGGACAACTCGGTAAGCGAGCCGTTCTTGGCGTAGGTCACGAAGTTCTCGTAGTTCAGCTCGAACGCGTCGGGTGCCGTGCCACCGGCGACCGCGGTCTGCAGCGTGGTGAAGTAGTCGGCGTACGGCACGGTCTCGACCCGCACGTCGATGTTCGCGTTCTCCTTCTCGAACGCTGCCACGATCGTTTCGAGGTCTTTCTCGTGGCCGTTGTTCGCCGAGAAGTTCATGTACCGCACGACAGTCGTGCCCTCAGCCGAGGTGGCCGGGGCTGTCGCGGAGCCCTGTGAGCACGCGGAGAGCGCAAGCGCGAGCACGCCTACGCTGGCGGCCGCGGTCCTGAGACGCATGGGGGTCGGTCCTTTCATTTGATTCCGGTGTGGGCGACACCGGCGATGATGTGGCGCTGGGCGAGGAGGTACACCACGGCGATCGGCACGATCGACAGCACGGAGCCGGCCATGACGACGTCCCATTCCGTGGTGAACTGCCCTTGCAGGGTCGAGAGGCCGAGCGGCAGGGTCATGAACTCGGGCGAGCGGATCACCACGAGCGGCCAGAGGAAGCTGTTCCAGCTCGACATGAACGCGAACACGCCGACGGTCGCCAGTGTCGGGCGGATCAACGGGATCACGATGGTCGTGAAGATCCTCAAGTGTCCGGCACCATCCAATGTGGCTGCCTCGTCCAGTTCGGCCGGCACGCTCGCGACCGCCTGCCGCAGCAGGAAGACGCCGAACGCCGAGGCGAGGCCGGGTGCGAGCAACGCGAAGTAGGTGTCGTTGAGCTGGAAGGTCTTCATCTCGATGAACAGCGGCACGACAAGCACCTGCAGCGGGACCATCAGCGTGGCCAGGTAACCCGCGAAGACGATGTTCTTGCCGGGGAATCCAAGCCGTGCGAAGGCGTAGCCCGCCATCGCGCCGGTGACCAGTTGCAGCACAGTCGCGGCGATCGCGATCCCGAACGAGTTCAGCATGATCCGCCACATCGGCACGGAGTCGAGCAGTGTCCGGTAGGCGTCCAGCGTCGGGTCCTTGACCAGCAGCGTCGGCCCGTTCGCGAGCGATCCTCCTGGGGTGATCGACGTGATGACGGTCCACAGGAACGGGAACAGCATGATCACGGCGCCGACGAGAACGGCGGCGTACAGGACGGCCTTACGCATAGTGCACCCACCTGCGCTGTCCACGGATCTGGATGATCGTGACGACGAGGATGACCGCGAACAGCAGCCAGGACAGGGCGGACGCCTCACCAGCCCGGCCGTAGCGGAACGTCAGGTCGTAGATCTGCCCGACCACGACCTGGCTCGCGCCACCCGGACCGCCGCCGGTCATCACGTACACCTGGTCGAACACCTGGAACCCGTTGATCAGCGAGATGACCACGACGAAGAACGTGGACGGGGTCAGCAGCGGGAGCGTGATGCGCCAGAAACGCTGCCAGGCGCCGGCACCGTCCACGATGGCTGCCTCGTACAGGTCCTTCGGGATGGCCTGCAGCCCGGCGAGCAGGATGACCATCACGAACCCCAGGTCCTTCCAGGCCGAGGCGAGGATGACCGAGAACAGCGCCCAGTCGGGATCGGTCCACCAGCCCGGCTGGCCGAGCCCCAGCGTGCCGAGGATCTTGTTGACCAGCCCGTTCGACGGGTTGAGCAGCCATTTCCAGACCAGTGCGACCACGACCCAGCTGGTGACCACGGGCAGGAAGTAGGTCGCGCGCAGGAACGCACGTGCGGGCAGTTTCTTGTTGAGCGCCAGCGCCAGGCCGAGCCCGCCGACGTAGACCAACGGCAGGTACCCGGCCACGTAGAGCAGGGTGTTCGCAAAGACCTTGCCGGTCTGGGGATTGGCGAGCAGGGAGATGTAGTTGTCGAACCCGACCCACCGCATCGGTGAGATCAGGTTCCACTCGTGCAGGCTCACCCAGATCGACGTGATCATCGGCACGATCGTGAAAACGACCAGCGGAACGGCACTCGGCAGCAGGAAGAACAGCACCCATCCGTAGTGCTTCCACGACCGAGGCCGGGGTTTGTTGCGGCGCACGGGCGTGCGGGGGGACCGGTGTGGATGTCCTCGGTTCGGCTAAATGCGCGGTCATCAGGCACCTCCGGACGGGCTGCCGAGCCGGTCACGCACCATGCGGCTCTGTTCGCCACCGGTACCTGCCGAGTCGAACGGCGACACCAGGACGAGCGACGCGGCACCTCGCGCCCACTGGTCCTCGCTCCACGGCTCGACCACGACCGGGAGCTCGCGACGCGCCGGAAGCAACCGCTTACGCAGCGTGGCCTCGAAGCCTGGCTGCCAGAACTCCCACGCGTCAACGCCTTCACCCATCAGCACCACCACCTCCGGGTCGACGGTGTGCACCACACCGGCCAGTGTCCGGCCGAGCAGCCGCCCGGCCTGGGCGTACACCTCGCGTGCGGCCTGGTCACCGTCCCGCGCGGCCTTGAGCAATGTGGACAGCCGGCCGCGCGGGCCGACGACTCCACTGGCACGGGCCGCGCTCAACAGGCCGGTCGAGCCGATGTACGCCTCCAGGCAGCCCACCGCGCCGCAGCCACAGCGAGGGCCGTCGTCGGTCAGCGGGATGTGCCCGATCTCGCCGGCGCCACCGGCCGCGCCCCGATAGATGGCGCCGTCGATGACGATGCCGCAGCCGACTCCACGTCCGATCGTCACCACCAAGTACGACGAGTGCTCGCGGCCGACACCGTAAAGCCGTTCCGCCGCAGCGAGAGTGTTCACGTCGTTGTCCACCAGCACCGGCACACCGAGCCGGTCACGCAACCGCTGCCCCAGCTTCATGTCGTGCCAGCCGAGCGTTGGCGCGTCGACGATCCCGGATGCCTGTGCATCCACCGAACCAGGAACCCCGACGCCGACGCCCAACACCGAGTCGTCGAGTACGGTCGCCAGGATGTCGCCGACCGACGCCGGGTCACGCGGGTCGAACGGGTGCACTGTGGACGTTCGGACCGATCCGTCCAGCTCGACCGTCACCAGCGCCACGTGGTCGGCCGTGACCTTCGCGCCGATCGCCGCCCCGGTCCGGGCCACCAGACCCAGCAGCCGGGCAGGCCGCCCGCCGCGAGACGGGACCGATGCCAGTTCCTCGACCAGTCCGCGGGCCAGCATGTCCTTGATCACCTGGGTGATCGTGGCCGGGGAAAGTCCCAGGGAGCGGGCGATGTCCGCTCGTGCGGTCGGGCCCTGGGTGCCGAGCAGGCCCAGGATCCCCGCGGGCACCAGATCGCCCCGCGGGCTGGGGGAGACACTCGCCACTGAACCACCCTTACTTCAGGACTAAAGTTAGTGGCAAATTAAGTCCAGATGGACATCGTGTCAAGCTCGTCCGTTCGGCGGTGTCCGCACTCGGCGTTCGCCGGTTAGCGTTGATGCGACGGACTTACTTCGGTGACCTTAGTAAGGTGGCCATGCAGCCGATACGTGCCGGAAGCAAGGCGTTGATCCGGGAGATCAACGCCGCCCTCGTGCTGGGCAGGCTGCGGACCCAGCCGTTGCAGTCCCGCACTGACCTGGCCAGACACACCGGTTTGAGCCTGCCGACGATCTCCGAGATCGTCGCCGAACTGCTCGGGTCGGGGCTGATAGAGGAGCGCGCCACCGGCCGGTCCGGAGGCGGCCGTCGCCCGGTCCTGCTCGCGCTCAAGCCGGACGCAGGCTACGTCGTCGGCATCAAACTCACCGAGACACGTGTTATCGCAGTGCTTACGGACCTGGAGGCGACGATCGTCGCGCAGGACGTGACGGCTGTTCCGGACGCGTCGGTCGAAGCCGTGGTCGATGCGGTCGCAGCCGCTGTGGCTCGAGTCCGCGTAGCTGCGCGCGACCGGCCGGTGTACGGCGTCGGGGTGGGGATGGCGGGCGTGGTCGACCGGGCCAGAGGGGTCGTGCGGCACGCGACGTACTCGGACTGGCACGACGTGGACCTCGCGGATCTGCTCATCGCCAGAACAGGCCTGCCAGTCGCGCTGGACAACGACGTGAACACGTTGGTGGCCAACGAGAAGTGGTTCGGCGCAGGCCGAGGCGTCGACGACGTGGCCGTGGTCAGTATCGGGCGCGGTGTCGGGCTCGGTCTCGTGCTGGACGGCCGGCTCTATCGCGGCGCGACAGGTGGCGCGGGCGAATTCGGCCACACCAAGGTGATCATCGATGGCCCGGAGTGCGCGTGCGGCGGCCGTGGCTGCCTGGAAGCGCTGATCGGCGAGCCGGCGCTGCGGGCGCAGGCGTCCACTGTGCTCGGCCGGACGGTCGACCTCGATGAGGCCGCAACCGTTGCCCGGCAGGGAAACGCGGAAGTACGGGAGATCTTCCGGGCAGCGGGCAGGCTGCTCGGCACGGCGGTTGGCAATCTGGTCAACCTGCTGAACCCGAAGCTGGTCGTCCTGGCCGGCGAAGGCACGAGGGTCAGCGACCTGTTGCGGGCGGAGTTCGATCTGGCCCTGTCGCTGGCGGTGTTCGACGGTCTCCAGCACGATCTGGAAACCGTGGTGGACACCTGGGACGACGAGGCATGGGCGCAGGGTGCCGCCGGGCTGTTCCTGGGTGAGCTGTTCCAGCCGAATCTCCGGCCGGACGAGGCCGGGCGGCCTTCGCTCACCGCACGCAAAGCAGTGCCGGCGGCTGAATAACCCGGCGACGGTGCCGGGAGAAGAACGGGGTCGATGATGGTAAAACGCTGGCCGGCCAGGGTGTTTCTGGCTGTGGCCATTCTTGTGCTCGGTGTGGTCACCGCGCCGGTGGCATCAGCCGGGGTGTTGAACGGCGTCTATCACGCGCCGTACGGCTTCGACGAGTTGTACGGCACGCAGGCGACCGAGCGGGCACCCCGCGATCCGGTGGCCGGCCAGAACGTCGTACTGAAGGCCACCACCTGGCCGGTCTCCTCAGGACAGACGTTGTGGATCACATGGACGAAGAACGGTGTCAACCAGACCCCGATCGGCGCTTCCTGGGACTACAACAGCGGCAACAACACGTACTGGGCGCTGTCGATGGGCAGTTTCGCGCGTGGCGACCAGATCACGTACACCGTGCGCGCCAATGTGGACGGTACTGGCGAACGGACCATCGGCCCGTTCTCGTTCGCGGTCACGTCGTGGAGCGGGCCGTCGAACGTCACGGGGTTCGTCAACAACGGCACCTCCGTGGACGTGACCACCGGTGACACCGCGGGCAGCTTCACTCCGAAGATCCGGTTCGCCTTCCCTGCAGTGGACCGCTTCCGCACGCAGATTGCCCCTAGCGGCAACGGATTGAACATCACTGGCTCTTCTGCGTACACTGTCACCGACAGTGCGGGCACACTCACGCTCGCGACCACCGGCGTCCAAGTGAAGATCCAGAAGTCCCCTTATCGTGCCGCGGTGTACAAAGCGGACGGCACCACGCTGATCGCACGTCAATACGACCCGGCGACGTTCCGCAACATCGGTTGGCTGAGCGACGGCGCCACGACCGTCACCAAGATCGAGGACCACTGGTACACCCCGGCCGGTGAGCGATTCGAGGGCTTCGGCGAGCGCTACGACTACCTCGACCAGCGTGGCAAAGACGTGCACAACTACGTCTACAACCAGTACCAGGACCAGGGCGCGAACCACCGGACGTACCTGTCGGTGCCGTTCTTCACCAACTCGGCGGGCTACGGCGTGTACCTGCCGAGCACTCGCTACTCGGTCTTCAACCTGGCAACGCACCTGCCGGACATGGCCGGGTTCACTGTGGACACATCCGGTGCGCTGAGCTCCACCGCCGACTACTACTTCTACACCGGTAGCCGTGCAGAAGTTCTCGACAAGTACACCGCGACCACCGCGCGTCCCAAGCTACCGCCGAAGTGGGCGTTCGGCCTGTGGATGTCGGCCAACGAGTGGAACACCCAGTCCGAGGTGATGACCGAGCTGGCGAACGTCACCAACCACAACATCCCGACCTCGGCCATCGTGCTGGAGCAGTGGAGTGACGAGGCCACGTTCTACCTGTGGCACGGCGCGACCTACACGCCGAAACCCGGCGGCCAGGCATTGTCCTATTCGGATCTCACCTTCCCCTCGGGTACGGCTTGGTCGAACCCGAAGGCCATGGTCACCGCGGCGCACAACCAGAATGTCAAGGTCGTACTGTGGCAGATCCCGGTGCTGAAGCAGAACTTCGACACCAACCCACCGACTGCACCGCAGCAGCACGTCAACGACCGTGACTACGCCACCGCGCAGGGCTACGTGCTCGGCGACGGGGCGGGCGGTCCGTATCGGGTCCCAACTGGACAGTGGTTCGGCGACAGCACGGTGCCGGACTTCACCAAGACCGCGGCCACGAACTGGTGGATGAGCAAGCGGGCGTACCTGCTCGACGACGTCGGCATCGACGGGTTCAAGACCGATGGCAGCGAGGCTGTCTTCGGCCGTAACGTGACCGCGGGCGATGGCCGCAAGGGCGACGAGATGCACAATGCGTACCCAAACTCGTACACGGGTGCGTACAACACGTACATCGACTCGAAGACCGGCGGCAAGGGCGTGCAGTTCAGCCGCGCGGGCACCTCAGGCGCGCAGGCCAACTCGATCTTCTGGGCGGGTGACCAGGCGTCGACATTCGGCGCGTTCCAGGAGGCCATACGGGCCGGCATCAGCGCAGGTCAGTCCGGTGTCCCGTTCTGGGCGTGGGATCTGGCCGGGTTCACCGGCAGTTTCCCCAGCTCGGAGCTGTATCTGAGGTCGACCGCGATGGCCACGTTCTCGCCGGTCATGCAGTACCACTCGGAGAAGGCGAGCCCGTCGCCATCAGAGGCCCGTACGCCGTGGAACGTGCAGGCCCGCACCGGCGACTCGAGTGTCATCCCGACGTTCCGCAAGTTCGCCAACGTCCGGATGAACCTGATCCCGTACCTCTACACCGAGGGCCGCAACTCCTCGAACACCGGCCTGCCGATGATGCAGGCCATGGGCATCCAGTACGGCTCGGACGCCACGGCCGCCGCGCAGGACCAGCAGTACATGTTCGGCCGTCAACTGCTCGTCGCTCCGATCACCAGCCAGGGCGCCACGTCGAAAAACGTGTATCTGCCCGCTGGTGAGTGGTACGACTTCTGGAACGGTGGCCGCGCTCAGGGACCGGGCACGAAGTCGTACACCGCCGGAACAGACTCGATTCCGGTGTACGCCAAGGCGGGCGCGATCGTCCCGCTGAACCTCAACGCCGGTTACGAGCTCGGCGGGAACATCAGCAACAGCGTCACCAGCTACCAGAACCTGGTATTCCGGATCTACCCGTCCGGCACGTCGAGCTACGACTACTTCGAGGACTCGGCCAACGCGACCAGGACGATCACCTCGACCGAGTCGTTCGGCACGCATACCGCGACAGTGAGTGTGCCGCCGCTGACGACCACATCGACGCTGCAGGTCGCGTCGACCAAGCCGACCTCGGTGACCAGGGGCGGCACAGCGCTGACCCAGCAAGCTTCGGTGGCCGCGCTCTCCTCGGCGGCCGAGGGCTGGTACTGGGATCCGGCGCAGCAGTTGACGTACGTGAAGCTGGCGAGCAGTGCGTCGGCGCGTTCCGTTGTGCTCAACGGAGTCGACAAGGCCGCGTACGAGGCCGAGTTCGGCAACAACACCGGCGTATCGACGAACACCAACCACCCTGGCTACACCGGCACGGGATTCGTCGATGGCTTCACCGCGACCGGCAGCTCGGTGAGCGTGGACGTCAACAGCGTGAGTGGTTCACACAACCTGAAGTTCCGCTACGCCAACGGCTCCGGCGCGTCCGCGACCCGAACGGTCTATGTGGATGGTGTGTCGGCAGGGACGATCTCGTTGCCTGCGACAGCGAACTGGGATACGTGGGGCACGGCTTCGCTGACAGTCTCGCTGACAGCAGGGAAACACGCGATCCGGTTGTCGTACGACTCCGGGAACACCGGCGCTATCAACCTCGACAATGTGACGGTGGCCAGGCCATGAGAAAACTATTGCTGACACTGCTGCTGGTGGCGAGCGGACTGACCGCGCTCGTGCCGCAGGCTGTGGCCGCGGTGCAGCGCGTGCAGTTCACCGCAGGCGGCAACTATCTGGTCGTCGAGTTCCTCGACGACGATCTGGTCCACTTCGAGACGGGGACAGGCAGCGGGCCAGGCACCGGCTCGGCGCTGTTCACCACCCGCCAGGTGGCCAAGACCAGTTACCCGGGCCCGACCAGCCTCACCCAGAACGGCGGAATCCTCACCACACCTGGGATCCGCGTCGAGGTCAACACGTCGACGTTGTGCGCCACGGTGTACGACACCGTACCCAACCCGGACCTTTTGCTGACCACACAGTGCCCGAGAAACCTGAACCAGGCGTGGAAAGGCCTGTCGTTCACGAAGTCGTCGATGCAGAACGCCTACGGCCTCGGCGAACAGTTCTTCATGGGCGGCAGCGCGGACGGCGACTGGGTCGGCCGCACCCGTACACCAGGCGGAACCTACGGAAACGCCATGGTGTACGACACGGACAACGGTCCTGTTGGCAATGCGCAGATCCCTGTGCTGCTCGCGGTCGGTGCCAACAATGCGAACTACGGCTTGTTCGTCGACCAGGTGTACAAACAGGAATGGAACCTCACCGGCGACCCGTGGACCATGGACACCTGGGGCGACCAGCTGCGGTGGTACGTGATGAGCGGCCCCAACCTGCCGGACCTGCGCAAGGACTACCTGGAGCTGACCGGCCGCGCGCCCGTGCCGCCGAAGAAGGCCTTCGGCCTGTGGATGTCGGAGTTCGGCTACGACAACTGGTCCGAAGTGGACTCCACCCTGTCCTCGCTGCGGGCCGACCAGTTCCCGACCGACGGCGTGATGCTGGACGTGAACTGGTTCGGCGGGGTGACAGCGGGGTCGGACAACACCCGGATGGGCACCCTGAGCTGGGACACCACCAACTTCCCGAATCCGGCGGCGAAGATAGCCTCGCTGGCCTCGGCCAACGGGGTCGGCGTGATCCCGATCGAGGAGTCCTACATCGGCAAGAACCAGCCGCAGCACGCGGACATGGCCGCCAACGGGTATCTCGTGCGTGCGGGCTGTTCGACGTGCGCGCCGGTGTACCTGACCGGCAACGACTGGTGGGGCCGTGGCGGCATGATCGACTGGACCCAGCAGGCGGCCGGCGCGAGGTGGCACAACAACCAGCGCGATCACCTGGTCGACGAGGGCGTCACCGGCCACTGGCTGGACCTCGGCGAGCCAGAGATGTACGACAGCAACGACTGGACTGCGGGTGTACTACCTGGCAAGCACGCCCACGCCGACTACCACAACATGTACAACCTGGAGTGGGCGCTGTCGATCGCGAAGGGCTACACGGACAACGCCGAGACCAAACGGCCGTTCCTGCTCGCCCGGTCCGGTGCCGGTGGCATCCAGCGGACCGGCGCGGCGATCTGGTCAGGTGACATCGGGTCGAAACTGACCGCGCTCGCCTCGCAGCAGAACACCCAGATGCACATGTCGATGTCCGGCATCGACTACTACGGCTCGGACATCGGCGGGTTCCGCCGGGAGATGCTGAACTCGGACCTGGACGAGCTGTACACGCAGTGGTTCGCCAACTCGGCCTGGTTCGACGTGCCGGTGCGTCCGCACACCGAGAACCTGTGCAACTGCCTGGAGACGGCGCCCGACAGCATCGGCAACGTGGCCAGCAACCGGGCGAACCTGGCCCGCAGGTACGAGTTGACGCCGTACTACTATTCGTTGGCGCACAAGGCGTACACGGATGGCGACCCACTCGTGCCACCGCTGGTCTACAACTACCAGAACGACCCCAACGTCCGCGAGATCGGCCACGAGAAGATGATCGGCCGTGACCTGCTCGTCGGGGTTGTCGCGGGCGCGGGACAACGCTCACGCAACATGTACCTTCCCACCGGCACTTGGTGGGACTACCACACGAACACCCAGATCGTCTCAACAGGACAATGGGTGAACGACGTACCGTTGTGGCGCAACGGGAACTTCACCCTTCCCACGTACGCCCGAGCCGGAGCGATCCTGCCGAAGATGCACGTGGACGGCCAGACCATGAACGTGACCGGCAAACGAGCCGACAACTCGACTCGGGGCGAACTGGTGGTACGGGTGTACGCGGACCCGATGGCGTCCAACTTCACCCTGGCCGAAGACGACGGCGCGACAACCGGCTACCAGAGCGGTTCGAAGCGCACAACCCTGCTGAGCCAGCAACGCTCCGGCTCGACAGCAACAGTCTCGGTCGCCGCGTCGTCCGGGACTTACACGGGTGCACCGTCATCGCGGTCGAACGTGGTCGAGTTGGTGACAGACACCCAGGCTTCCGCAGTGACGCTTGGTGGCGTGGCACTGACGCAGTACCCGACGAAGGCAGCGTTCGACGCGGCCGGCTCCGGCTGGTACAACGCGGGCGGCAACCTGGTCGTGGCGAAGTCGGCATCAGTGGCGGTGACGTCAGCCAAGACGTTCCAGTTCACCCTCGGCCAGGCCCCAGTGTCCGCGACCTTCACCTGCAACAACGGCACAACAACGCCAGGCCAATCGGTATACGCCGTCGGCAGCACACCCCAGCTGGGCCAATGGTCGGTAGCGAGCGCGGTCAAGCTGTCGCCGACCGCCTACCCAACCTGGACAGGCACAGTGACCGCATTGCCACCCAACACCACAGTGGAGTGGAAGTGCGTGAAACGCCAGGAAGCCGGCTACCCAGGCACAGCAGACGCCTGGCAACCCGGCGCCAACTCGACATTCAGCACCCCAGCATCAGGCGGCGGCACAACGACAACAGGACAATTTTGACCCGGCCCGCGATCTGGTTCTCTGCGCGCGTTGGACGGAACGCGTCGGCCGGCTGCTCGCCGAGGTTTCGGCGACGATTACCCCGGCATGATGCTCAGAGCCAGCGGCCGAGGTCGGGGGCGGTGGGGACGCGGCCTGTGAGCCAGGAGGCTAGGTCGGCGACTTGTCCGGCTGCGGCGTGTTTTCTGACTGCGTCCGTGGCCAGTGCGGTGAGGAAGTCCTGGGGCAGGTCGGTGAATGTGAGGCCGGTGTCGAGGTCGACGGCGTGGATGCAGACCTCGCGGGCGCGTAGCCACGGCACCTCGCTGGCGGGCACGGTGCGTCCCTGCGCGGTGATCACCGGCCGCTGCCAGGCCTCGTCGGTGAGTGCGTCCATGTCGTGTGCCAATGCCTCTGCGGATTCCAGAGCCAGCGCCCGTAGTTCGGACGCTGGGAGCTGGGCGCCGGACTCGATCTCGGCGTTGCGTTGTTCCGGACTGGCGTACATGCGGTGCTCGACGCCGGTGGCCGCCCAGGTCAGGAGGCGGCGCAGGGCTTGGGCGTTGAAGTGCACGTGGGCTACGAGGTGGGCGCGGGTCCAACCTGCGAGCACAGTCGGCTCGGCGAACTGTGCGTCGGTGAGCTGGTCGACCTGGGTGAGCAGGAGCTTCGTGCCCGCCTCGGTCCACTGCCGGGCACTCATCCGGCCTGCACGGGGTTGTCGAGCCGGCCGATACCGGCGATCTCGGTGACGAGGCGGTCCCCGGCGGCGAGGTAGCGTGGTGGTTTGCGGGCGTGTCCCACTCCGCCGGGTGTGCCGGTGGCGATCACGTCGCCTGGGCGCAGGGTCATGATCGTGGATACGTAACGCACCAGGTCGACGGGGGCGAAGACCAGGTCCGAGGTGTCGGCTTTCTGCAGGACCTCGCCGCCCACCGAGCAGCTGATCGCCAGTGCCGGGCGGACCCCGCCAGGCAGCTCGTCGGGCGTGACCAGGACTGGCCCGATGGGAGTCGTGCCCTCGAAGGTCTTGCCCTGCAACCATTCTGTGGTGCGGTACTGCCAGTCGCGCATGGTGACGTCGTTGAGCACGGTGAACCCGGCGATCGCGGCCGCTGCGTCGTCATCGGTGGCGCGCCGCACGGTCTTGCCGATCACCACGGCCAGTTCGGCTTCCCAGTCCACAGTGGATGATTCGGGGGCGAGCTGGACGGCGTCGCGTGGCCCGATCAGCGCGTCGGCGAACTTGGCGAACAGCGTCGGGTGGGCCGGCAGGTCGCGGCCCATCTCCAGGATGTGGGTGCGGTAGTTCAGCCCGACGCACACGATCTTGCCCGGTCGTGGCACGACCGGGGCGAGCTCGGTGCCGGAAGGGTGGACTGGACCGGCGGTCTCGGCGGAGTAGCCGGACCAGTCCTCCCGCTCCAGCAGGGCGCCCACGTCCGGGGCGCCGAGTTCGACATAGCCTTCGGAGGTCAGGCGGGCGGCGCGGGTGCCGTCGGGGGTGCGGATGGTCGCCAGTCTCACCGGTTGTCCTCCGGGGTGTGCGTGCGGTGCAGGTGCAGGCGTTCGGCGATCGGGGTGTCGCTGAACCGGAACAGGTCCAGCCCTCGGTCGGTGGTCACGGTCAGCGGCTGCCAGGACGGCACCACGAACAGGTCGCCCCGGCTCACCTGCCAGCTCACGTCCGCGACGGTGACCTCACCGGTTCCGTCGAACACCTGGTAGACCGACGAACCGACCTCGCGGACCGGGGCGGTCGCGGTGTCGGGGGCCAGCCGGTGGAACTCGGTGCGCATCGTGGGCATGATGTCGCCGCCGGTGGTGGGGTTGGTGAACCGCACCGCGGCGTGTCCAGGCTCGATGGTCGCGTGGTACCCCTCGGCCTCCAGCGCGAGCTGCTCGGCCAGTGCCCGATCGGTGTGCTCCCACCGGTACGCCAGCAGTGGCGTTGCCGGGGCCGGCTCCAGGTGGGTCAGCGGCCGCAGGCCTGGATGCGCCCAGAGCCGTTCCGACCTGGAGCGCTCCGGCGCCTCCCGCGTCTCGACCTCGTCCGGGCCGAACTCGAAGAAGGTCGAGTCCGTGAAGTACTGGAACGGGATGTCCAGGCCGTCGATCCACGCCATCGGGTGGTCGGTGATGTTGTGGTGCCCGTGCCAGTTCCACCCGGCCTGCGGGAGGAAGTCGCCTCGGCGCATCGCCACCGGGTCCCCGTTGACGACGGTCCAGACACCTTCGCCCTCGACGACGAACCGGAACGCGTTCTGCGTGTGCCGGTGCACGGGCGCGTCCTCACCCGGATTGAGGTACTGGATCGCCGCCCACAACGTCGGCGTGGCGAATGGCCGGCCGCCCAGCCCGGGGTTCGCCAGCGCGATCGCGCGCCGCTCGCCGCCACGGCCCACCGGCACCAGTTCGCCCGCCCGCTCGGCCATCGGCAGCAACCGCTCCCACCGCCACAGGTGCGGTAACGCCTTCGACCGCGGCGCGGACGGCATCAGATCGCCGATCTCGGTCCACAGTGGAATCAGCAGCTCCGACTCGAACCCGCGGTACAGCGCCGCCAGTTCCGGGGTGCGTTCCGGCTGGTTCTCGCCCTCGCTCGCGGTGATGCGCACAGGAGAACTCGTCGACTGCATACCGGCCAGCCTGGCCCAGTTCTGACCACAGGGATGACTTTTTCTGCTGTCAAGAATTATTGAGCCGGCCGAGCTCCCGTTCGATCAGCGTGGCCACGGCCGACAGCTCGGTCACCCAGCCGGCCAACCGGTCCCGATCGAAGCGGGCCGTCGGCATGGCCACACTGAGCGCGGCGACCGGCGCACCACCCGCGTCACGAATCGCCACGCCGAAAGCGGTCACCCCGGTCTCGGTCAACTGGTCGTTGATGCCGAAACCGCGCCGGCGCACCAGCCCGAGCTCGCGGCGCAGCCGCCGCAGGTCGGCCTCCGGCAACGAGCCGAACATCGACGTGACCTGCTCGGGTGGCAACGTGGCCAGCAGTGCCTTGCCCCCGGAAGTCCTGTGGGCCGGGAGCGCCTGCCCCATCCGGTCACCCACCCGTAGCGGTCGCGAGCACTCCGCCGTGGCGATGAACCGGACCTCGGTGCCGACCAGCACCATCAGGTTCGAAGACTCCTGGATCCGGTCGGACAGCGCGCGCATGTGCGGCCCGGCCACCCGGCGCAGCAGTGCCAGTGGCGCCTCGCTCACCGGGGCCGGGCGCAGCATGCGGCCAGGGACGTAGTCACGATTGGCCGAACGCTCCGCGAAGTCCCGGTACACCAGCATCGCCAGCAACCGGTGCGCCGTCGATGCGGACACCCCGAGCCGTTCTGCCGCGTCGGTCACCCGCAGGCGACCTTCTGCCTGCAACACCTGCGCCAGCAACAGCGCGTTGTCCACAGAGTCGATCGCGTAGGGCGGTCTGTTCTTCACAGCAGAAAATTGTATCCCGCCTGACAGAAGCGAGGCAGGATTTCACGATGAACGCCGCACCTGAGGTCGTGGTCGTGGGAGGCGGGATCGGGGGCCTCGCCAACGCCTACGCCCTCGCGTCCGCCGGCCGTTCTGTGCGGGTGCTCGAACGAGCCGCCGAGTTCACCGAGGTCGGCGCCGGCTTGCAGATGGCGCCCAACGCGACGCGCGTGCTCGCCGAGTGGGGCTTGCTGGACGAGGTGCTGGCCGCTGGCGTGCTGCCCCGACGGCTCGTGTTCAAGGACATGCTCGACGGTTCCGAGCTGATCCACCTCGACTTCGACGACTTCACGCGGCGCTACGGCGGGCCGTACGTCGTGATCCACCGCAGTGACCTGCTCGGCATCCTGTTCGGGGCCTGCGTGCGTGCCGGTGTCGAGCTCGTGCCCAGTTGCGCCGTCACGGGAGTCTCCGCGAGCAGCGAGTCCGTGGTGGTGCACGCCGCCGGAGACGAACACAGGGCTGCGCTGGCGATCGCGGCCGACGGGCTGCGCTCGAAGCTACGCGGCAAGTTCAGCGCCGACGAACCGGTCTGCTCTGGATACGTCGCCTACCGTGGCACGGTTCCCGTCTCCGAGCTTGGCCAGGACGTCGACTCGGATGCCCGTACCGATGTGGTCATCTACATCGGACCCGGCTGCCACTTGGTCCACTATCCTTTGCGGCAAGGGGAAATCTTCAACACGGTCGCGGTGTTCTCGTCCCCTGCCTATCGCGGCGGTGCGGACGAATGGGGCGGGCCGGAGGAGCTCGACCGCGCGTTCTCCGATGCCTGCCCGACGGCCAAAGCCGGGTTGCGCATGCTGTGGCGGGACCGCCGCTGGCCGATGTACGACCGGCTTCCTATTCCACAGTGGACTCGGGACCGGCTCGTGCTCAGTGGTGACGCGGCGCACCCTATGCTGCAGTACCTGGCCCAGGGCGCGTGCCAGGCCATCGAGGATGCCCACTGTCTCGCGGGCGAAGCCGGCAAGAGCCCGGACTGGGACGTGGCGATCCGGCGGTACGAGGCCGAACGCACCGCACGGACTGCCCAGGTGCAGGCCAACGCCCGGATCTGGGGCGACATCTGGCATGTCGACGGCGTCGGGCGGCTGATCCGCAACGAGTTGTTCCGCACCCTCGGCGACCGCAAGTACACCTACGTTGACTGGCTCTACGGCCGCTGAACGGTTATGTCAGCGCGCAGGGATCACGGCCTCCGCAGGTGATTTGCCGATCGCGACGTACGCAGGGAACTGCTCGACCGGCTGCCCTTGCAAGTACTCGTTCATGAACTTCTGCCACGCCTGGGCCGCGAGCGTGCTGTCGAGCACAGCTCCTGTCTTGTCCCGCAACGCTGAGTTGTCGTCGGTGCCCAGCCAGACCGAAGCCGACAGCTGGGGCGTGTAGCCAGTCATCCAGGTGGCGCAGTTGTCGGACTTCTTGGTCTTGCCCTCGACAGCGGTACAGCCGTGCACGCCGGCTTTGCCCGCGCATGGCCTGTTCCCGGCGCAGGGGAACTTGGCGGCCGCGGGCAGCAGGGCCTCGGTGACGTTGCGGGCGATCTTGGCGTTGAGATCGGGAACGTCCTCGTCGAACGCGGGCTTTCCCGCGGCCTGTGCTTCGGTGTTGGCCAGGACGATCTGGTTCGTCGTCGGGTCGGTCACTTTGGCGACCATGTGTGGTGCGCGCTTGGTGCCGTTGGCCGCGAACGTGGCGTACGCACTGGCGATGTCGACCGGCCGTGCCTGATAGACGTCACCACCGAGGGCGATGGCAATGTTCGGTGCGACGCCGGCTTCGCCCTCCAACGGAATCTTCTTGATGCCGACGTTCGGCGGGATACCCGCATCAATCGCGGCCCTGGCCACCGCGAGGGTGCCGACCTCGTTGTAGGCGATGTCGGCGAAGACGGTGTTGACGGACAACTCCATGGCTCGGGCCACGCTGCAGTGCTTACCGCAGGCGTTGTTGTCGGTGTTGCTCACCTCCAAGCACTTCGCGCCCTCCGTTCCGCAGTTCTTGCCGAACGCACGCGGCGACGAGCCGTCGTAGACCTCGCCGAGGCCTTTGCCCTTCTGCAGCAAGGCGACCAGGTCGAAGGGCATGAACGTGCTACCGGGGTTCTGCCAGGCCCGGGTGTAGTCGAACTCGGCTTTCTCCGCCTGGTAGCCATTGAGGGCCACGATCCGGCCCGTCCGCGGATCGACTGCGACCAAGGCCATCCGCAGATTTCCCGGCTGTCCCTGCCGGGCTTCGTTGAGGATCCGTTCGCCACGTTCCTGCGCCGCCCGCTCGAGGGTCAACCCGACCGTGTACCCCTTGTGGGACAATGTGTCCGCAGTGATACCCGCCGCGTCCAGTTCACGCTTGGCCTGCTCGACGAGCAGCTTCGCCGAAGCGGTGTCCGGCCGCAGCTCAGAACCGTCCGACCAGGTGAACAGCACCGGTTTCGGTTGTGGCGCGGCCTGGCCAGGATCCGGGTCCTGCAGCGCGAAATAGGCCACCACCAGACCGGCGACCAGCAGTACCGCCACCACGACATAGCCGATGTTGCGTTTGCTCACACCCACCCCCAAGGCAAGTCTCCTGGGGGAGTATGCCGGATCGTCACCGGTGACCTGATTCGGGTCGATTGTCACGATTGTGTTCATCGGGAGTTCAAGATCGGTGCGGATACTCGCCCGGTCGCGTGTCGGCGCGGCTGGAGTGAGAAGAGGTTCTGCGATGAATGACCCTGAGCGCCCCCAGGTCTCACGGCGCCGACTCGTCAAGTATGCCGGTGTCGGTGCGACGTTCGTCGCTGCCGGTCCGTTGGCCCCTACGGCCGCGGCTGACGAGGCTGAGGTCCAGGGACGGGGTGACTCGCGCCATCGGGTCTGGCGGGCCGGTGATCACCACGTGCACTCGGAGTACAGCGGAAGCTTCGACACCTCGGTCAGTCCGCCGAGATTCACCAAGGGCGCGGACGCGGTGTACCCGATCGTGACCAACGCGATCATGGCGAAGCACTTCGGCCTTACGTGGGCGATGTGCACCGACCACGGCGGGCCGACGCACTCGAAGGTCAACCTGGAACTGGCGTACCCGGATCTGCTGCGGTCGCGCAAGCTGGTGCCTGAGGTGTTGCAGTTCTGGGGCATGGAGTTCGACACGCCCGCGCAGGACCACCACACGCTGATGATCCCGCGGCACGACGACGAGGCCAAGCAGCTGTTCGAGCTGGAAAGCCGCTTCGCCAAGCACGACGCGTTCCCGGCCGACCCGGGCCGGGACACCGAGGCGAAGATGATCGAGTTCCTGAAGGCCGCCAAGGACATGCGGCACAAGCCCTTGGTGATCGGGCACCACACGTCGCGATCGGCAAGCGGCCTGGGCGTGTACGGGCAGGACACACCGCGGGAGTTCCGCAACGGCAACAACATCGCGCCTGACGTCTACGTCGGCTTCGAAGGCGCGCCCGGTCACCAGGCGGGGCCGCTCAACGGCGGTGCGCGCGGCGGGTACGGCAACTACCCGACACACGGTGGCTTCGACCAGATGACCGCCCGGGTCGGTGGCCTGTGGGACTCGCTCCTGGGCGAAGGACGACGCTGGTGGATCACCGCGACGTCCGACTCGCACGTGCACTGGACGCGTGGCGGGGCGGACTTCTGGCCCGGCGAATACAGCAAGACCTATGTGCTGGCACGCCAGGACTACGGCGACATCATGGACGGACTGCGCAACGGCCGGATCTTCGTCACCACCGGTGACCTGATCACGAGCCTCGACCTGGCCGCCAGGAGCCGGGACCGGGACGCCGCGGTGGGGGAGACACTCCACCTGCGCAAGCGTGACCGCAACGACGTGGACATCGAGATCAGGTTCCGGCCGCTGGACGGCAAGAACGGCAACGGCGACCGTCCGGAGGTCCGGCGGGTGGACCTGATCGTGGGCAACGTGACCGGCGTGAACGCCAACCTGGACGCCGACACGAACCCGACCACGAAGGTGGTGGCCCGGTTCGGCCCACGAGACTGGCGCAGGCAGGGCTCGGAGTACGTCATCAGGCACACCCTGCGCAACGTCGAGCAGGACCTGTACGCCCGTGTCCGGGGTACGAACACCGACGAGGCCGAGCCGTTGCCCGACGGCAAGGAGAACCCCTGGACCGACCTGTGGTTCTACTCCAACCCCGTCTTCGTTCGCCTCGTGTGAGCCCGCGCGATTCAGTCGGCGACGACGAGTCCTGTCCGGTAGGCGAGGACGACTGCCTGCACACGGTCGCGCAGGTCGAGTTTGGTCAGGATGCGGGAGACGTAGGTCTTGACGGTTTCGACTGTGATGCAGAGTTTCGCGGCGATCTCCGCGTTGGACAGGCCTGCGGCGATCTGTTCGAGCACTTCGACTTCACGGCGGCTCAACGCTTGGCGGACCTCTTGCTGCGCGGTGCCTGCGGGACGTAGCCGCTGCGCGAAGTGACCGATCAGAGTGCGGGTGACGGCTGGGGCCACGAGTGAGTCACCGGCAGCGACAGTGCGCACGCCGGCGATCAGTTCCGCCGGTGGCGCGTCCTTGAGCAGGAAGCCGCTGGCGCCGGCCCTGAGCGCCTCGTAGACGTACTCGTCGACGTTGAAAGTGGTGACCACCAGGACTTTTGCCGGTTCTGCCACGCCGGGTCCGGCCAGCTGGCGGGTGGCCTCGATGCCGTCGAGGATCGGCATGCGGATGTCCATCACGACGACGTCCGGGCGTAGCCGGAGCGCCTGCTCGACGGCCTGTCTGCCGTCGGCGGCCTCACCGACGACCGCCATGTCGGGCTGCGCTGAGAAGATCGTGGTGTAACCGGCACGCACCAGTGCCTGGTCCTCACAGACCAAAACCCGGACAGGCATCAGGCCCCGCTTTTTGACGGGATACGAGCGTGTACGCGAAACCTGCCGTCTGGCGCGGCCGCAGCCACCAGTTCGCCATCGAGCATGCGTACTCGCTCCCGCAGCCCACTCAGGCCGCGTCCGCCCGACGCGACAACGTGTGGGCCATGCGCGACCCCGTCAGTCGTCACCTCGATCTCGATCAGGTCATCGTGATCGTCGATCCTGACCGTTGTGGGTTGTCCGGCCGCGTACTTCATGGCGTTGGTGAGGGCCTCCTGCACCACCCGGTAGGCGGCAAGTTCGACATCGACGGCGTGTTCGCGCTGATCGCCATGTCTGGCCAGCTCAACTGGCTGGCCGGATGACCGGGCCTGCTCGACGAGGTCGCTGATCCTGCCGATGGCCGGTGACCGGTCGGCGACAGCGCGATCGCCGGTCGCCTCCAGTACGCCCAGCAGGTGGCGCAGGTCCGTCAGTGCCCGGCGGCCGGTGTCGCTGATCGCGGAGAGTCCGTCCCCGACGCGTTCGGGCGCGCCGTCGAGCAGGAACTGGGCCGCGTCGGCCTGGATGACCATGGCCGTCACGTGATGCGTCACCACATCATGTAAGTCCCGGGCGATGCGGGCACGTTCGTCGGCAGTAGCCACCTCGACACTCAGCCGGCGATGCTCTGCCTCCTCGGCCCGCCATCGCCGCATCGCGGTCCCGGACATCCAAATCACCACCAGAGTCAGGTAGAACAGCAGGAAAACCTGGACTTGGCTGGGAGAACCCAGCAGGTGCAAGGCGACCGCCAGCCCGCAGTAGCCTGCGCTCACGCCCACCGCAAGGATCCGGCGGTGCCGGACCTGGTGGGCACCGGCGGCGTAGAGCGCCAGGTAGAGCCCGATACTGGCGAACGTGTCCGGGTAGCCGAATGACTGGTGCACCGCGAAGGCGACGCCGACGATCACCAGGCAGACCGCCGGCCACCGACGGCGAATCACCAGTGGCGCCGACTGAGCCAGGACAAGTACCAGCGCCAACCCGTCCGCCGGGCCTTTGGGTAGGTCCCCGAGCTGAGCCCCGATGGCTGAGACGGTCGGCACGAACGCCAGTGCGGTGAGCGCCACCGCGAACAGAACGTCCTTAGTGGACTGAGAGGTTCGAGTCACGAACACCGCGCGAGCCTACTGGCACGTGGGTTCAGGCCTCGGCGCGCCGGCGGCGGGGCAGGATCTGGCCGTCACGAACCGCGCACCGCAACAGCAGGACAGTGGGAATCACGCAGACCAGCATGGTGAGCAGGCTCGCCTCCGGCCCGAACGTGCCGCCGGTCAGTGCGGACGGGCCGGACAGCGTGGTGTGCAGCAGTCCGTGGGGCGGCTCGGCCGAGCCGGAGAGCGCGACACCGAAGACGCCCGCATGCATGAAGTTCCAGGCGAAATGCATGCCGATCGGCATCCACAGCGAGCGGGTCGCGACATAGGCGGAGCCGGTCATGGCCCCGCCTGTCAAGCCGATCGAGATCGCGCCCCACAGCGTCGCGTTGACGTTGACCAGGTGCACCAAACCGAACAGCACAGAACACGCGACCAACGTGATCACAGTGCCGAGGTGTTCCTCCATGATCCGGAACACGATCCCGCGGAACAGCACCTCCTCGATGACCGCAACGCTCGCCGTCGTACCCGCGGTGGCGATGAATCCGCCGACCGAGCCCCAGGACACGTCCTGCCAGCCGCCGAACATCGCGATCACGAGTATCAGCACGGCGAACAGCCCGGACCCGATCAACGCCCCGCGCAACAACCCAGGCCACATACCCCGCTTGCCGACCTCGGTAACGTCCGTCCGTTGCTCGACTATCCGGGACAACCGGCGGTAACCAGCCACGATGGCGACGGCAGCACCGATGCCCACCGGCAGCGCCAGCAGCGCGACCGGCGACACAAGCCGGTTGATCCCGGCGTTCGCCACCATCACGACAAAGAACGCGACCGCGAGCACAGGAAACCGGAACCTGCGCAGCCTTGCCTGCTGGGCGGCGTCCGTCAATCGGTTCGTGCGAGCCAAGATCCTGGTCCTCTCTGGTGATCCCCAACCGGGCACGCAGAGACTAGGAAGCCGGACAGACCAGGACATCCCGCTGGAAACGACAACCTTGGTAGCTCTCAAGAGGGACAAGACTCTGGAGCGTTACCCCATGGACTGAAAGGTCTCGAACTCGACGTTCACCGATGACGCCCCGCGCAACGGCGCGATCTGCTCGGCCTCGTGCTCCAGTGGCTTCTTGTCCCGGTTCGCCAGCGAGCCGAAGGTGCTGATGGTGATGGTCAGCTTGCGGCCGTTCTTGCGGGGCCGCCAGATTCCGGTGATCTTGCCGTGGGCGAGGACCGTGCCCGGTTCGCCGGCCTTCTTGTACACGTCCTTGTGGAACTTCTTGTCGATGATCGTCTCGCGGTCGCGCATCTGCGTGTACGGGTCTCGAGGAGGGAGCAGGCGTACTCCCTTGGCCTGTGGCGCCGACCGTAGGGCGTCGACGTCCTCGGTGAGGATCCACGATTTGCCGCCGAAGTCGACCTGCGTCAGCTCCTGCTCGATCAGGTTCCACCAGGGGGCGATGTCCCCGGCCTGGAGCCCGATCCATGCGGCGAAGTCCCCGTGGGTCGACGGTCCGTAGCAGCGCAGGTAGCGGCGGAGCAGTTCGGCGCGTGCCATGTCCGGCTCGATGTCCGGGATCGGGTGCCTGAGCCACTCGTCGGCCAGGACGAACGGGGCCTTGTTCCCGTCACGCGGGGCGAAGCAGACCAGCCGCTGCAACGTGAGGATGCGGACGCAGAAATGCACAACACCCTCGCCGAGCGGCTGGTCCTGACCCCAGGGGCCTGTTGCTTCCCAGAGGCCGCGTTGTTTCTTCGACAGTTTGGGGGCGATCCGCTTGGCGAGGCCGGCGCCCAGTTCGTTGATGGCGAGCCGGCGTCCGGACAACACGGCCTGGATCTCGCCGCCTGCCAGGTCGACCGCATCGGTGATGCGCATGTCGAGTTTGTCGAGCACCTGTTCGACGCCGACGAGGAAATGGTTCAACGCCTTCTCGGTCGGCGGCAGCACGCCGGTGGTGAACACCGGGGCGTCCGCGGTGGGGAAGTAGAACGGCGAGCCGCGCAGGCACCAGGTCTGCAGCAGGCTCTTGTCCTCCGCGATCGCCTTCTCCACCTGCTCCTGCGTCAGGTTCTTCACCCGGGCATGCAGCGCGAGCAGTGCCGAGCCCGGTGGGCTGTTCTGGACACCGCAGCTGCCGGCCGCTTCGAGCAGCCCTTTGTTGTCCAGTCGCTCGGTGAGGTTGTGTGCGCTGAGGCGAAACGCGATGACGTCGCTTTTCGAAACCTTGTCAGCCACCCGCTGTACGTTATCGCGAGCCGGTCAGGTCTGCTGGCCGCGGCGACACGGTCGTTTTCGATGACAAGGGCTGTCACTTGAGTGGGTCCGGTTCGTCGGTGGAGATCTGGGCCAGGTGTGCGCGGATGTCGGCGGCGCTGAGGTCTTCGGCTTCGGGGAGGCCGAGTTCGGTCAGGATGTCCAGGGCGCGTTGCCAGTGTGCGCGTGCCGGTCCCTGTTGGCCGAGAACCTGGTGGGTGCGGGCCAGGCCGTGCAGGGCGCGTGCCTGGTCGGAGGATTGGCCTAGGTCGCGGGCGATTTCGAGGGCGGCCTGGTGGTAGGTGATCGCACGGTCGGGGTGACCGGTGGCGCGGTACAGGTGGCCGAGGCCGTAGAGGGCCTCGAACTCGGAGTTCCGGTCGCCGACCTCCAGGGCGATGGTCAGGATCTGGAGGTAGTAGTCCGTGGCCGGTTCGTACATTTCCTGGAAGAGATGCACGTAGGCAAGGCCGATCAGGGCGCAGAGCTCACCGAGCCGGTTTCCGGTGGCGCGTGCGATGTCCAGTGCCTGTTTGTGGCAGGTGGCGGCCTCGCCGCGTCTGCCGCGCAACCAGTTGGCGTGACCGAGGCCCCACAGCGCGTTGAGCTCGCCCTCCCGGTTTCCGGTGGCCCGCGCGATCTTCAGGGCCTGTCCGAAGTGGTCGGCCGAGACGTCGTGCCGTCCCATGGGCCGGTTGACGTGTCCGAGGCCCCGCAAAGCGTTGAGCTGACCGGTGCGGTCTCCGATGCCGCGGGCGATTTCCAGTGCACGTCCGAAATGCTCTTCGGCGGCGGCGCCTTGGGACCACGCCTGGTGGACGCTGCCGAGGCCGGTTCGCGCGGAGAGCTCACCGGCGCGGTTTCCAGCAGCCTCCGCGATTTCCAGCGCACGCTCGAACCGGGTCATGGCCTTGCGGTACTGCCGTCGCGCGATGTGGACGTCACCGAGTCCGCACAATGCGGTCAGTTCCCCGTCCAGGTTTCCGGTTGCGCGAGCGGCGCGCAGGGCGTCGTGATGCAAGGCGTGTGCCTGACGGTAATGGGCCCGGGCGTGCAGATGGCGGCGCAGCGTTGCCGACAGGTGCATGGCATGGCGGGGCCGGCCATGTGCGGCGACGGCAAGCAGGTTGGTCAATTCGGTGTCCAGCCATGCGGCCGCCTGTGTTCTGTCTGCAAAGGACGGAATGTCAGTCCGTTGCCCAAGGCTTGGACGGTTCGCGGAGTCGTAAGGGTAGAGCATGTCCATCACGACCGAGGCTGTGGCAGCGTAGTAGCCGAACAACCGGATCAAGGCAGCCTGTCGTTCACTCTCAGTGTCTACAGTGGAGGAAACAGCGGCGGCGTGGGCGCGGAGCAGGTCGTGGAACCGGTATCGCCGCGCGACCGGTTCCTGGACCAGGTGGGCGTCGACCAGGCTGTCGAGCAGGTTCCCGGTGTACCGCAGGGACTTTCCGGTGAGGGCGGCCGCCGCGTGCAAGTCGAGGTCGGGTCCGGGGTGCAGGCCCAGCAGTCCGTACATGCGCCGTGCCTCGCTGGACAGGTGGCGGTACGAGAGGTCGATCGTGGCGGGGACGCTGAGCCCGCCGACGGTCAGCTCGGCCAGCCGGTGCCGCCGGTCGCGCAGCCGATCGGCCAGATGTGCGGCGGGCCAGTTCGACCTGGCGCGCAGGCGGGCCGCGGCGACCCGGATCGCCAGGGGCAAGTGGCCGCACAGCTCAACGATTTCGGCGATCTGGTGGAGAGGCGTGTCGGCCAGGCGCCGGGCACCCGCGGTGCGGATGAACAGGTCGAGGGCCTCGCGCGCCGGCAGGACGTTGAGTGATATCGGCTGGGCGTCGGTGAGTCCGGGCAGCCGGGTGCGGCTGGTGATCAGGACCATGCAGCTCGCGGTGCCGGGCAGCAGGGGAAGAACCTGCGCCTCGGTGGCCGCGTTGTCGAGCAGGATCAGCATGCGCTTGCCCGCCAGGCGGGTCCGGAACAGCGCGGCGCGTGCGTCCAGGTCGTGCGGCAGTTGCTCACCGAGGACGCCGAGGCAGCGCAACATCCGGTCCAGCGCGTCGGCCGGGCGGACCGGCGACACGTTCTTGGTGAAGCCGTGCAGGTCGACGAAAAGCTGGCCGTCGGTGAACCGGTCGGCCAGCCGGTGCGCGGCGTGGACGGCGAGCGCGGTCTTCCCGATCCCGGCCATTCCGTCGATCGAGCTGATCACCAGGGCCGGGGGCCGGTCGGCCGCGAGCTTGAGCAGCCGGGCCAGTTCGGTGTCCCGGCCGGTGAAACTGGCGATGTCCGCCGGAAGCTGGCGGGGAACCGCCGGTGGCGCGGATCTTTCGGCGACTCGTGCGGGTGCACCGATGTCGGCGTGGCCGGTCAGGATCTGCACGTGTAATCGCTGCAGCGGCGGACTTGGCTCGATTCCCAGCTCCCGCACCAAGTGCTGACGCAGGTCCCGGTACGCCCGCAACGCGTCCGCCCGGCGGCCGGACCGGTGCAGGGCAAGCATCCACTGCGCCCATAATCGTTCCCGCATGGGCTCGGCGGCCGTCAGCGACCCGAGCTCGGCCAGCAGGTCCTCGTGGTGGCCGAGGGCCAGCTGCGTGTCGATCCACGCCTCCTCCGCGGCGATCCTGCGCTCCTCAAGCCGGATCAGCTCCACCCGTGTCCCGGCGTCCAACGCGACGTCCTCGAACGGGCGGCCGCGCCACAGGCCCAACGCGCGCCGTAACCGTTCGGCCGCGAGAGCGGGGTGACCGTCAGCGAGCGCCTGCTGCCCTTGGGACACAAAGTCTTCAAATGCCAGCAGGTCAAGGTCGGTTGGGGCGCAACACATCTGGTAACCACCGGGCACGGTGGCCAGTCGCGGGAGCTCGGAATGGCCGGCGAGGCCGAGTACGCGCCGTAACGCCGAGACATACGTGCGCAGCGCGACCGGCGCGGTGCGCGGCGATCCACGCGGCCACAAGGCGTCGACCAGCCGCGCAACGTCAACGGGCCGGTTCACGTTCACCAGCAGCACGGCCAACAGGGTGCGTTGCTTGGCAGCCCCGAGCCGGCTCAGCCCATCGCCTGTGCGGACCTCAAGCGTGCCAAGGACCCGAAATCGCATGACCCCGTCCCGCGCTTCGCCGGATCTGCGGAACGTATTGGCCGTATCACAGCCATGTCAAGCCATGCCGTTACCGATGTTTGACGGCCGCACCCAATTGTCAGCCACGACACCCGACCCGCGGACCCAGGGAGGGTTACCTTGCCCGAGCTCATCAGTCTCGACGAATGTGATCGACTCAGCACCCGGCGCGTGCACCAGCTGTATCGCAAACACGTCAGCCGCAGCCAGGTCACGCTCATGACGTCCTTCGGTTTCGGCCGGGAGCTGGCCGACCGCGCCGAAGGTGCCTGGATCTGGACCCGGGACGGCCGGCGGATCCTGGACTTCACCGGTGGTGTCGGCGTTCTCAACCACGGCCACAACCATCCCCGCATCCTGGCCGCGCGCAAGCGATTCCAGGACGCACAGCGGATGGAGGTGCACAAGACCTACTTCTCGCCTTACGTGGCCGCGCTCAGCCACAATCTCGCCCAGCTGCTGCCGGCCGATCTGACCATGTCGTTCTTTCCCAACTCCGGTGCGGAGGCGGTGGAGGGCGCGGTCAAGCTGGCCTACAAGTACCACGGCGGACGGCGCAACCGGATCGTCCGTGCGGACATCGGGTTTCACGGCAAGCTGCTCGGTTCGGGCAGCCTGACCGGAACCCACGAAAGGTTTCGGTTCCCCGAGATCCCCGGTGTGATCGCCGTTCCGTACGGCGACCTCGACGCCATCCGGGCCGCCACGGCGTCGGCCCGGACCGCTGACGGGGGCTGCGATGTGTACGCGATCATCGTGGAGCCCTTCAGCGCGTCGACGATGGCCTGCTGCACCGAGGAGTTCCTGCGTGGGCTGCGGAAACTGTGCACCGAGCAGAACATCATGCTGATCTTCGACGAGATCTACACCGGCTGGGGCCGTACCGGCAGCCTGTTCTACTTCATGCGTTATCCCGGACTGGTCCCGGACATCCTCACCACCTCGAAGTCCTTCGGCGGTGGCAAGTCCTCCATCTCGGCGTACATCGCCCGGGAGCCGGTTTTCCGCAAGGCCTACGACAACCTCGCCGATTCGTTGCTGCAGAGCACAAGCACGACCTACTACGGGTTCGGCGAGGAGACCGCCACCGCGATCGAGGCGGTGAACGTCGCTGTCGAGGACGACTATCCCCTGCGGGCACGGGACATCGAACGGATACTCGCGCCGGGCCTGCGCCGCATCCGGAAGGAGCACAGCGGCACCGTGGCCGATGTCCGCGGCGCGGGCGCGCTGTACGGCATCTTCCTTGACGGCGGGCCGAGAATCCTCGACCTCGCTGCCCGGCTCGCGCCCGGCGGCCTGGCCCGTGATCCGCACTTCCGGATCAAGCTCATCACGTGCTCGGTGGTCGACGCGCTCTACCGCGATCACGGCATCTACACCTACTACACGTTGAACGGCGACAACCCGCTCGTCGCTGCGCCACCACTGGTCGTGACGCAGCAGGACGTGGAGTACTTCCTCGACAGCCTCGACGCGACCCTGTCCAAGGGCCTGCCGCGGCTGCTGACCCGATTCGTGCGAGAGAAGGTGACACCGCAATGGCCGAGCGGATCGTAGTGACCGGCAGTGCCGGGATGCTGGGCGGTACCCTGACCCGGTACCTCGCGCGGGACGGACATGACGTGGTGGGGGTGGACTTACGCCTGCCGTCCACTCAGGACGCAGGGGTGACGGACCGGATCGCCGACATCCGCGACACCGCGCAGATGAGGACACTGCTGGCCGACGCGGACGCGGTCGTGCACTGCGCCTCGGCATTGCCCAGCTATCCGGCCGATCAGATCCACGACGTGATCGTGGAGGGCACTCGCAGTGTGCTGACAGCCGGCCAGCAGGCGGGGGTCGCGCGGTTCGTGCACATCTCGTCGACCTCGGTGTACGGGCTGCCGGAGCTGGTGCCCACCCCGGAGGAGCATCCGCGGGAGCCGGTCGATGTGTACGGCCGGGCGAAGACAGCAGCCGAAGAGGTGGCGGAGCGGTTCCGGTCAGAGGGAATGTGCGTGTCGGTCCTGCGGCCCAAGACCTTCCTCGGTCCCGGCCGGATGGGCCTGTTCGCGATGCTGTTCGAGTGGGCGCAGGAGGGCCGCAACTTCCCTGTGCTGGGCAGTGGCGACGTACGCATCCAGATGCTCGCGATCGAGGATCTCATCGACGCGGTGGCCTCGGTGCTCAAGGCCCCGCCAGACGTGGCCGCCGACACCTACAACATCGCCGCCGCCGAGTTCGGCACACTGCGGACCGACTTCCAGGCAGTACTGGACATGGCCGGTCATGGCAAGCGGGTGGTGTCGATCCCGGCCCGGCCGGCGCTGGTGGTGTTACGACTGCTGGAGCGGGCCCGGCTGTCCCCTGTGTACGGACGGCTGCAACGCAAGCTGCTGGCCGACTCGTACGTCAGCATCGACAAGGCGCAGGAGCGGCTGGCCTTCTTTCCCCGGATGTCCAACAGGGACGCGATCCTGCAGACCTTCGAGTGGTGGCAGGAGACCCGGCAGGCCGGATCGTCCGGTGACAACGGCAGAACCAGCCGGGACGCCTGGCGGCAGGGCGCGTTGTCCGTTGCGAAGATCCTGTTCTGACTCGGCTGCGAGTATCGTCATGCTTCTCAGTGACTTCACTGAATCCGCTGTAAGGCACCGCCGGGGCCGGTTGGCCGACCTGCTCACCCTGCTCCGGCCGCTGCACTCGATGAAGAGCCTGCTGCTGGTGCCGATCGCGTTCGTGGACGCGTCCGGCTGGACGCTCCGGGAGCTCGCCGAGGTGGGCTGGGCGGCCGCCGTGTTCACTGTTGCCGCCGCTTGTGTCTATGTGGCCAACGACATCACCGACCGCGACCGGGACCGGCACCACCCGGCCAAGCGCCTGCGGCCGATCGCCGCCGGCCGGGTGTCGGTCCGGTCCGGTTGGCTGTGCCACGCCGGTCTGCTGGTCCTGCTCGGCCTGCTGATCGGTTTCGCGCCTGGCGGACCGTACTGGCCGGTGCTCGTGTACCTGGCGCTCAACATCGCGTACCGCTATGTCTTCAAACAGATACCGCTGCTCGACGTCGGCGTGATCGCGCTCGGCTTCGTCCTGCGGATCGTGCAGGGGTACGTGGCGATCGGCGCCACGGTCTCCGACTGGCTGCTGGTCACGGTGTTCTCGCTGGCCTTGTTGCTGTTGTTCGGCAAGCGGCGGTATGAATTGCTGACGGCCGGGCCGGAGCACCGGCCGACGTTGCGGGGTTACTCGGTAGAGCTGACCAACCAGTTGCTACCGCTGACCAGCGTGCTGGCCATGGTCGCCGGGCTGGCCTACCTCGCCACTGATGCGCCTTTTGGTCCCTACCGGCACATGGCGGTGCTGGTGTCCGCCCCGTTCGCGCTCTTCGTTCTGTTCCGCTACCTGCAGGTGCTGCTCGTGGACGGTGGTGGCGGTGATCCGGTACGGACGCTGCTGCGTGATCGCGTCATCGTCGTCCTGTGCCTGCTGTGGGCCGGCGCGCTCGCGGTGGCGCTGGTGCTCGCCCGTCATCCCGTGCTGTGAAATTGGAGAACCCGTGAGATGAACGGTTCCACCATGACCGTGTCGGTCATCGTTCCGTGTTACAACGCGGAGAAGACCCTGCGGGCGTGCCTTGAGTCGGCGTTCGCCCAGAGCTACCGCCCGCTTGAGGTGCTCGTCGTCGATGACGGGAGCACGGACAGCTCGCGGGCGATCGCCGGGGAGTTTCCGTGCACGTTGGTCGAGCAGCCGGACAACGGCGGGGTCTCCTCGGCACGCAACGCCGGTGTGGCCGCCAGCCGTGGCGAGATCTTGTTCTTCCTCGACTCGGATGTCGCACTCGCTCCCGACGCTGTCGGCAACGCGGTGCGGCTGCTCGGCCAGGACCCCGCCTGCGGCTGCGTCTACGGTGTCTACGCCAAGGAACCGCTGATCGACGACGGTTCTGTCGAGATCTACCGGACGCTGCAACTGCACCACGCACTCACCCGGTCTGTCGGCCTGACCAAGTCCGCGATCTTCGCGCTCGCCGCCATGCCCAGGCGGGTGTTCGACGACGTCGGGCCGTTCGACGAGAACCTGCGCAGCGCGGAGGACGACGACTACAGCGAGCGTCTCCTGCCGCGGTATCGCATCCGGCTCACCGACTGCGTGGTGGGCTGGCACGATGACGCGGACCGGCTGTTGCCGTTGCTCACCGAGCAGTACCAGCGCGCCCAACTGCTCCGGTTCGCGGTCCGGAACCGGTTGCGACGGGGGAGTCTGAAGATAAACCGGATGCCCGGCGTGGTCTGTGCGGCACTTGCCGTCCTGACGCTTCCGCCGGCTGTCACCCGGCCGTCACTGCGTGCGCTGCCGGTGCTGTTCCTCACCCTGTTCGCGGCCACCGATCCGGCGTTGTCGCGGCTTGTCCTGCGGGAGAAGGGATTTGGCTTCCTTGTCTTCTTCACCGGCGTGCACTTCCTGACGCACGTCGCGCTGGTGACCGGAGCCGCGGTGGGCTGGGTACGCGCGGCGGTCGACCCGTCGTTCGGGCCGACGGATCGTAAGCGTTCTCGCGAACTGAAGGGCTGGTGAACCATGAGCGGCGCACCGCTGGTCTCCGTGATCATCCCGAACTACAACTACGCGCATGTGCTCGAACACTGCCTGCGGGCAGTCCAGGCACAGACATACAGTCCACTTGAGATAGTCCTGGTGGACGACGGCAGTACCGACGACTCGGTCCAGGTGGCGCAACGCCTTGGCGTGCCGGTCATCCACACGCCTTCCAACAGCGGAGTGGCGGCGGCACGCAACCTCGGCGCACAGCGCGCGCGAGGGGAGATCCTGTTCTTCCTCGACTCCGACGTCGCGCTGGACCCAGGCGCGATCGCCGCGGCTGTGGCGACGCTGGAGTCCGACCCGGGAATCGGTGCGGTGTGCGGCAACTACGAGCCCGTTCCGTTGATCCGCGACAGCCTGGTCAAGGAGTACCGTAACCTCTTCCACCACTACTACTGGCTTGCCGCTGAAGGATCCGCCGAGTTCCTGGTGCCCGCTTTGTTCGCCATGCCCCGCCGGGTATGGAACGAGGTCGGCCCGTTCAGCGAGCACCTCCTGCAGACCGAGGCGGCCAGCATCGCGCAGCGGCTGACCGAACGCTACGAGATTCGGCTGACCTCCACGATCCGCGGGCGTCACGACGACGATCCGACGCTGCGAGTGGCACTGCGCAAGGTGTTCACGCGTACCCGAATGCAGGTCCCGTTCTTCCTGCAACGCCGGTACGCGGCGGGGGTGATCGGCTCGCAGGAGTCGCGTGCGAGCCTGTTCGCCGCACTGACTCTCACCGCCTTGCCCCTGCCGTTGGTGACTGGCTTGCCTGCCGTCGCAGGGCTGTCCCTCTTGTCGTTGGCCTACTACCTGTTCATCGACCGGCGGATGTACCGGTTCGTGTTCCGCAGCCGGAGTGTGCCGTTCGGGGTCTTCTTCACCGCCACGCATTTCCTGGTCAACCTGACCATCGCGGCGGGAGCCGGAATCGGCATCCTCCAGTGGCTGACATCCCGCTCGTTCCGGCGCCTCTACCTGGAGGCGCCGGCATGACCACGGTGGACGAACGGCCGAACCGCCGGTGGCCACGCAAAGTGCTGCGGGTGACCGCGTACCTGCTGGTGTGCGGGTTTCTCGGCTACCAGCTGTGGCGGGTGCGCGACGGGCTCGGTGAGAGCCTTCGCACGGTGGGCTGGACCACCGCCATTCTCGCCACGCTGCTCGGTGTGGTCGGTGGTGTGCCCAGCTTCTTCGGCTGGCGGATGCTGTCGGCAGGGGTGGGTGTTCGGCTGCCCTTCGTCACCGGAGTACGGATCTTCTTCCTCGCAGGTCTGACCCGCTACCTGCCTGGCGGGGTGTGGCCGACGGTGGCCCACGCGGTCATGGCACGGCCGCTGGGCGCATCACCGGCCCGGATGACCGCGGCTTACCTGGCCAGTCAGGCGCTGGGTGTGGTGTCCGGCATGGCCGTCAGCCTGATCGCCCTGCCTCGGCTCGTCGCCGCCGATCCGATCTGGTGGGTGCTGCTGCCGATCCTCGTCGCGGCGCTCATCCCGTTGGCCGCTCCGGGTTTGCTCAATGCGTTCCTGGGGTTCGCGGCACGGATACTGAGGCGCCGTGACCAGCCTGGTGATCTTGTGTTGCCGGATCGGCGGATCCTGTTCGCGGCGACTGGGCTGAACGCGGTCGGCTGGGTGATCACCGGTTTGCACGTCAGTGTCCTAGCGATCGCGCTGGGCGCGCCGGTGGGTGAGGCGATCACGGTGGGGATCGGCGGTTTCGCGCTGTCGGTTCTCGCCGGGGTGGTCACGGTGGTGATGCCGTCCGGGCTCGGGGTCCGTGAACTCGTTCTCGGGCTCACCCTGGCCGCCCTGGTGACTGATTCGGAGCTCGTCACGCTGGTGGCGTTGAGCCGGGTGCTGCTCACCGTGGGCGATCTCGCGTCGACGGCAGTGGTTCTCGGCGTGTTCGGCCTGACCTCCCGAGTGCCTGCAAAGGAGGCTGCGTCGTGACGACCACGCGAGCGGTGGGTGTACGGCGTTGGACGGGTCGAGCGCTGCTCGGCCTGCTGGTGGTCTGGCTCGTGGCCACGACGGTCAACCAGCTGATCACTGGCGACTTCTGGCTGGCCGGGATACCCAATCCCTTGCCGCCGCTGCTGTTCTTTGCCGGACCGATGGCGCTGCTGACCACAGTCGCGATGCTCGGACTGGCCCGCACGTCGTTGCCCCGGCTGGACCGCGTGCTGCTCAGTCTGTCGATCGCGGTCGTGCTCCTTGTAGTGCTGCACTTACTGTTGAGCGGTCGGACCTGGGTGTGGGTACTGCCCGACCTCATGCCGCCGATCCTTTTCCTGCTCATGCCGGTGGCCCTGCTCGCCGCGCTCGCAGTGGTGGTAATTCGGCGGGTCTCGCTGCGACGGCCGGTCGCCCTGTCTGTAGCGGTGTTAAGCGTGATCGCGCTTGTTCTTGGTGTGGGACAGGCGGGACTGAACATGTCGGCCCTCGTCGGCGGCAGCACGGACGGGCCCGCACCACCCGGTTCGGTGCACGTGGTCACGTGGGACACGCTGGAGTGGACCACTGCGGGCAAGGATCCTGACCGCTTCTACCGGTTCCTGACCGACCGGCACGCGGATGTCTACCTGCTGCAGAACTATCCACACTCCGGGCCGGAGTCCTTCCAGCTGGCCGCCGACAGTGAGCGGCTCAGGCGTGAGTTCCCTGGTTACCAGTTCGCGACCGTCGGCGGCCTGCTCACGATCTCGCGCTTCCCGATCGTGGCGCAGAAACCGATGGAGACCAACCCGGTCCCGCCACCGGGAACGGACAACATCTGGTATCTCAGCTCGTGGAAATACGGGGTGCTGCGGACGGATCTGGACGTTCACGGGCGGATCTTCTCGGTGTACAACGTGTTCTTCTACGACCGGTTCTTCCTGCACGTCATGCCGTTGACCCCGGCGTTCTTCCGTAACATCCGCGGGCTGGACGAGGGCCGGGCCCAGCAGGTGGACCAGTTGCTCGCCGAGGTCGCCACCAATCCCCATCCGCTGCTGGTCTCCGGCAACCTCAACGTCCTGCCCAACACGGGCGACCGGAACCGGCTCGACGTCTTCAAGGACGCCGGCCGCGCTGACCGGTCGCTGTATCCGGCGTCGCTGACCTTCGTCGGTCTGAGCCTGTGGCGGATGGACTGGACTTTCACGTCGCCCACTGTCGGAGTGCATGGCTACGACCTGGTTCCGCCGGACGGTCTGTCCAGCCGTCACCTGCAGGACGTCGTCGTGTCGCTGCCTCGACCCTGAACCGGAGGTAACCGTGCTCGTCAGCGTTATCGTGCCCAACTACAACTATGCGAGGTCGCTGCCGCTCTGCCTGGACGCCATCCGCGCACAGACGTACTCGCCGCTCGAAGTCGTCGTGGTGGACGACGGCAGCACTGACGACTCAGTGCGGATCGCCGAAGCGGCAGGCGTGACCGTGATCAGTAACCCGGGCAACAAAGGCCCGTCTGTCGCCCGCAACAGGGGAGCGGAGTGGGCCAGCGGCGAGATCCTGTTCTTTGTGGACTCGGACGGTGCCCTTGAGCCGGACGCGGTGGCGAACGCGGTCGCCCTGCTCGAAGCCGACCCGGCGCTGGGTGCGGTGTGCGGCATCGAGGACGCGGAGCCGTTGATCCGCGACAGCTGGGTCGAGGAATATCGCGGTCTGCAACGCCATTACTGGTCGATCGCCTCAGAGGGCGACGTCTCCTTCGTGTTCTCCGCGATGTTCGCGATCCGGGCGGAGGTCTTCGCCGAGATCGGGCCGTTCAACCCGCGGCTGAGATGGACCGAGGAGGTCGACTACGGTCACCGGCTCGTCCAGCGGTACCGCATGCGGAGCACATCGGCTGTCGCCGGCCGGTTCGACCACGACGACAAGTTCAGAGTGTTGGCGCGTAAGCTTTTCCATCGAGTTCGGTCCCGTATTCCGGTGTACGCGCGAAAGCGGAAGTTCGCGAACGGCTATGAGACTCCGTCGCGTGCCTACAGCAGCCTGGCCGCGTTGCTCGCGGTCGTGACCCTGCCGCTGGCGCTGCTCGGGCCGGCGTGGTTGGCCGTCCCCGGCGCGCTGCTGGCTACCTCGTTGGCCTGTGACGCGCGAATGTTCCGGTTCGTGCTGTCCCGGCGAGGGGCGCGCTTTGCGGCGTATTTTGTCGGCCTGCACTTCTTGGTGAACCTTGTCATTGCCGGGGGAGTGGTCACGGGTATCGCGCAGTGGCTCGTATCACGGCGGTTTCGCAGGCTCTACGCGGTGGTTCCGCCGGAACCGGTCCAGGCTGGACAATGAGTGCCTGGCATTGGGGCATCGTCGCATGGCTGTTGTTCGTCGTCCTGCATTGGGTGCTCTCCGGCCGGTTCTGGCTCTGGCTGCTGGCTGACCTGATCCCGCCGGTGAGCTACCTGGTCGTACCGTTGCCATTGCTGGCCGCGGCTGCTGTTGTCGCGCCGGCCCAACCGTGGGGCGTTGCCGGAGCATTGGCCGCGCTTGTACTTGGCGTTGGCCACAGTGGACTCAATCTGGGCGCGCTGAGGCCCGCCGATCAATCGCCGGCCGACGCGATCCGTGTGCTGTCGTGGAACACTGAATACTGGTATCGATCCGGCACACCGGAAGGTCTCTACGACTTCCTGCGGGCCCAGCGTGCCGATATCTATGTTTTGCAGGAACGTATCCTCGGCTCGCATGCCGATCCGCAGGAGGCGCCCGACCTGCCCCGGCTGCGCGCCGAGTTTCCCAGGCACAACGTGGTGGCGGGTGGCGAACTTGTCATCCTGTCGCGCTTTCCCGTGCTCGGCACACCCCCGGTCGGCCCGGCGAAGGCACTGTGCGCGCAATCGCCGTGGCGCCAGGTATACGACTTGACGAAGATCCTGCGTGCCGACCTGCAAGTCGGTAAGGCCGTGTTGTCGGTCTACAACGTGCACATACCAGTGCAGTACGCCCCCGGCGACAACGTGCTGAGACCAAGCTTCTACACCCGCCTGCGAGAGCGAAACATGAAGCGGCTCAAGCATTTCCGTGGCCTGGAAGCCGACGTGGCCGCCAACCCGAACGCTGTGCTGGTGAGCGGAGACTTCAACAGCACGGGCGCCATGCGGGACATGCGCAGGCTGTTCAGCCGCCTTTCCTGCGCCAATCAGGTCGCGCGGCACGTCTTTCCATGGTCCTGGTCACGGCTGTGGCAGCTCGACTGGACGCTCACCTCAGCTGTGCGGGTGCACGAGTACCGGCTCGGCGACCCGCACGGCATCTCCGACCACCGGCTGCAGGAACTGCTCATCTCTGTATCCCACCCCAGGAAGGCGTCGACCGATGATCGACCTCGTATCCCGCCCGCTTGAGCTGTTGCCCAGATCAGCGCTCATGCCCACCAGCGAAGTGGACCACCCGGACTGGAACTACCGCCCGCTGCTCGGCCTCGTGCAGAGGCTACGGTTCCGGATCATCCTGAAACTCCTGGCGGACAACCACTTCGGCAGCATGCTGGAGATCGGCTACGGCAGCGGAGTGTTCATGCCCGAGCTGGCCAAACGCTGCGACAACCTGTACGGAATCGACCCGCACCCCAAACACCGGGAGGTAGCCGAAAGCCTGGCCCGCAACGGAATCGACGCCGAACTGACCCAGGCAACCGTCGAATCCCTGCCCTACGAGAGCGACTTCTTCGACTGCGTGGTCACAGTCAGCACCCTGGAGTACGTGCCCAGAATCGACGACGCCTGCCAGGAACTTCGTCGCGTCCTGAAGCCAACCGGCATACTCGCCGTCGTGACCCCGGGCGCCACCCCGATCTGGGACATGGCCCTGCGCCTGACCACCGGCGAAAGCCCGACCCAGTACTCCGACCGCCGCCAGAATCTCCAACCCGCCCTCCGCCGCGAGTTCACAGTCACCCGCGAAGTCCGCGTCCCTGCCTTCGGCACAACCAAACTACGCCTCTACACCGGCCTGTCCCTGCAACCGCGGTGATCTCAGACCTGGCGGACGACCCTGATGGTGACGGCGCCGAGCTTGTCAGGGTTGGCGACGTTGTGGATGGCGGTTATGTGGCCGGTGTGGTCGAGATCGAGGGCGAGCGTGGCGATCACGCGCCCGGCGCCGGCGAACACGATGCCCACGCTGCCGTTGAGCTCGGCCAGTTCGGCGGTCATGTCGGCGATCTCGACCCCTTGGTAGGGCCGGGTGCTGATGGCCGCGAACCAGGTGGCCACCTTGTCCGCGCCGATGACCGGGCGCATGGCCTGGCGCACCTTGCCGCCGCCGTCGGTCCACAGGGTCACGTCCGGGGAGAGCAACTGCATCAGGGTGTTGATGTCACCGCCGGTGGCGGCCGCGAAGAACCGCTCGGTGACCTCACGCTGCCGGGCGCGGTCGGCGTGGAACCGTGGCCGCCGTGCCTGTACGTGTTCACGCGCCCGGTGCGCGGCCTGACGTACCGAACTCTCGGAGCGCTCGACGGCTTCGGCGATTTCACCGTGGCTGAAGCCGAACGCCTCCTTCAGGACGAACACCGCTCGCTCGAGCGGGCTCAGTGTTTCCAGCACCACGAGCATCGCCATCGACACCGAGTCTGCCAAGTCCACAGTGGCCGGGTCCTCGGCGGCGTTGGTGAGGATCGGCTCGGGCAGCCACGGGCCGACGTAGGTCTCCCGTCTGGCCTGGGCCGAACGCAGCCGGTCCAGCGCCACGTTCGACACGATCCGCACCAGGTACGCCTTGGGATCGGCCACTTCGGACCGATCGGCCGCGGACCACTTCATCCAGGCGTCCTGCACCGCGTCCTCGGCATCGGCTGCCGTGCCGAGGATGCGGTAGGCCACCGAGAACAGCAGATTGCGGTGCTCGCCGAAAGCCGCGGTCATCGGGTGAACCGGCCGCCGCGCGGCCAGATCGAACCGAAGCCGGGCGACTTCTTCAGCCTGCGGTACGTAGGCCACGGAGAGGAGGTCACCGTCTCCTTGTACCAGACCGCCCGGCGACCGGTGAGCGACAACGCCCTGGGGCTGGTATCCGGCTTGGTGAACTGCACCACTGCGTCGTGCCGGCCCAGGCTGACCGGGACGTGGTAGTAGCCGAACCGGAACGGCTTGGGTTGTTTGCCTTGCAGTTCCCGCGCGATCGACACCGCAGCGTGCACACCGGTGGGCATGCCGCTCTGACAGGTGCCATGCATGAAGCCGTAGGCCTGGCGGATCAAGGCCGCGTCGCCGACGGCGTAGACCTCCGGGTGCGACACCGATCGCAACGTGGCATCGGTGATGATGCGGCCGTGCTCGTCGACGTCCAGACCGGCGGCGGCCGCGAGTGGCGATACACGTACCCCGCTGGTCCACAGCACAACGTCGGCCGCAACGCTTTCCCCGCCGACAAGTTCGACAGTGTCCGGCAGCACCTTGCCGATCTCGACGCCACTGCGCACCTGAACTCCGAGCCGCTCCAGCGAGGCGTGCATGTATGCCTTGGCCTTCGGTCCCATCGCGGCACCGGGTTCCTGCCTGCCGAGCAGCAAGACCTCCAGCTCCGGGTGCTGTTCGGCGATCTCGGCCGCCGCCTCCACGCCGGTCAGCCCGCTGCCGCAGACGGCCACCGTGCCGGTGCCCATTCCGGTCAGTCGTCGCGCCAGCAGTTCGGCGTCATCACTGCTGTTGAGGGTGTAGGCGTGGTCATCGACGCCGGGGACCGAAGTCGTGTCAGCCACCCCGCCCAGCGCGTAGACCAGCGTGTCGTATTCCAGCACCCGCTCGTCGTCGATACGGACAGTGCGTGCGGCGGCATCGATGCCGGTGACCCAGCCACACACGACCTCCACCCCGGTGCCCGCCAACAGTTCCGGGACGCGCAGATCGGCAACCTGCTGCCCGGAAGCGGTCTGGTGCAACCGAAGCCGCTCGGTGAACCGCTCGGTCGCGTTGACGAGAGTGATCCGCACGTCCTCACGACGCTTGGTGCGCGCCGCCGTGATCACCGCCGTCATCAAACCCGCATATCCCGCACCGAGAATCACGATCCTGCTCATCGCCGTTGTCCCTTCTCGCATCCGATGACAACCACGAGACGGCGGGGCAGAGGATCAACGTGACATCGCGTGACCGGCGTCACATGTCAGGGGGTGAGGTTGTTCATGATCAGGGTCAGCGTGAAGTCGAATCGGTCGTGTCCGGTACCGGCGGTCAGTTCGGCCGCGTGGCGCCGGGTGTGGGGGAACTGGTCGGCGGGCAGGGCGCTGAACCGGGTGATGAGTTCCTCGCGGCTGAGGACCCAGCTGTGGTCCTGGGTTTGTTGTCTCTGCTGGACGACTGAGCGTTCCAGGGCGTAGGCGCCGACGTAGAGGGTGAGTGCGTCGCGAGCCCAGGCGGCAGTCTGCGATGGGATGCCCGCGGCGAGCAGGATTGCCAGGATTCCTTCGCTGACGCGCAGGGTTTCGAGGTGGGTGGGGACCATGGCCAGTGCGGCGCGGGAGACACCGGGGTATTTCAGGTACTGGTCGCGGATCTGGCTGTACACGTCGATGATCTGCGACCGCCAGGTGGCCGGGTCGGGTTCGGGCAGTTCGATCCCGGCGCAGAGCCGGCCGATGATCAGGTCGTCGATGTCGTGCTTGTTGACGATGTGCGCGTAGAGGGAGGACGGCCCGGTGCCGAGTACGGCTGTGACCCGGCGGATGGTCAGTGCGTCGTAGCCCTCGGTCTCGATGACCTGCAGTGCGGCGTCGGTGATCCGTTCGACCGTGATGGGCGTCTTGCGCGGCGCAGCCGGGGGTGAGTCGGGCTGGGCGTGACGGGCCGCGCGGCGCTGCTTGGGGTCGGTGGGCATGTCGGTCACTATAGCTTGACACGAACTTAGTTCGTCTTCTAGAACTTAGTTCGTGACTACTGAACTAAGTTCGTTGATTCCGCTCCGCAAGGCCTGGCTGGTCCTGGTGGTCGTGGTGATCGCCGAGCTCATGGACCTCATCGACACCAGCGTCGCCAACCTCGCCGGTCCCTCGATCCGCGCTGACCTCGGCGGCGGCCCGATGACTCTGCAATGGGTGCTGTCGGCCTACACCGCGGCTTTCGCGCTGGGCCTGATCGCTTCCGGCAGGCTCGGTGACCTGCTCGGCCGCCGCCGGCTGTTCCTGCTCGGTCTGGCCGGTTTCACGCTCGCGTCACTGGCCTGCGGCCTCGCGCCCAGCCCCGGTTTCCTGATCGCCGCCCGCCTGTTGCAAGGCCTCTTCGGGTCGGTGATGATCCCGCAGGGGATGGCCCTGGTGAAGATCGTCTTCCCGCCCGAGCACCTGCGCAAGGCCCTGATGCCGTTCGGTCCGATCATGGGGCTGGCCACGGTGGCCGGGCCGATCCTTGCCGGCTGGCTGTTGCACCTGGACCTCTTCGGCAGCCAGTGGCGCTCGATCTTCCTGATCAACATCCCGTTCGGCATCCTCGCCGCCGCACTCGGCTGGTGGGTCCTGCCGCGGCACAGCGGCGAGGACCGCAACGCCCGCCTGGACCTGCGCGGCGTAGCCCTGCTCACCGCAGGCTCGGCGCTGCTGATCGTGCCGCTCATCCAGGGACGCGACCTGGGCTGGCCCGCGTGGACCTACGCGATGATCGCCGCCGCGCTGGTGGCCTTCGGCCTGTTCGTCGTGTCCGAACGCCGCAGCAGCAACCCAGTCATCACCCCGTCACTGTTCGGCAAACGCAGCTTCGTGGTCGGATTGCTGATCGTCGGCGGGTTCTACGCCTCGCTCAGCGGGTTCGTCCTGGTCATCAACCTGCTGCTGCAATCAGGCCTGGGCTGGACTCCGCTGCACACCGGCTTCGCGCTGATCCCCTGGGCACTGGGCACCGCAATCGCCACCCTGGCCTCAGGTGCAGTGCTCGCCGAGAAACTCGGACGCGCCAACCTGCACCTCGGCCTGGCCATCACCGTCGTCGGCCTGCTCGCACTCTGGTGGTCAACCGCGCACTGGGGCGACGCCATCACCATATGGACACTGACACCGGCGCTACTCGTGACCGGAATCGGCTCCGGCCTGTTGTTCATCCCCCTGTTCGACTTCATCCTCGGCGACGCCACCGCCGAAGAAGTCGGTACCGGCGCCGGCATGCTCAACGCGGCCCAGCAGTTCGCCAACGCCATCGGCGTCGCCGCACTCGGCACCATGTTCTTCGCCCACATCGGACAGTCCCAGTCGTCCGTGGCCGCCGCCGGCCTGGTGTTCGCCATCTGCGCCGCCGTCTGCGTCCTGGCTCTGCTACTGGTCAGGCTCCTGCCCGAACATTCCCAGCAAGCCGCTCACTGACACCGCGCCCCGCGCGCCGGTCTGACGCTGGGAATGACTTCGACATCTGTGATGTATGGAAACTTGCAAGTGTTAATGTGCTGACTTCTTTGAACCATGGACGACTGGACGGCGTATCTCACATAGGAGGGCCGACGACGTGCCCTCGATGCGGCCGCGGCGTGCCGAGGATGGCTTCAGTACGCCCTTTTCCAGCAACGTCGCTCGGGTAGTCGATCTCCGCGTGGATGCTCGGAGACAGGAAGGACACCGTGAAACGACTCCTCGTACCGTTCGTGCTCACGCTGTTCCTGGTGTCGTTCCCGGCAGGGGCGAGGGCGGCTCAGTCGAACTCGCGGTTGTCGGCTCGGGACGCGGATCTGCTGGTCAAGGTCCGGCTGGCCAATCTGTGGGAGATGCCTGCCGGTCAGATGGCCGGTGAGCGGTCGGCGAGCGTCAAGGTCCAAGAGGCCGGCCGCACCATGATGAACGACCACACCCTGTTGAACGTCGAGGTCGAGCGCTTGGCGGGCCTGTACGGCCTGCAACTGCCCTCGGCGCCCAATGACATGCAGAAGAGCTGGCTCACCGAGATGGCCCAGGCATCCGGGGCGCAGTTCGACTCCGTGTTCGCGATGCGGTTGCGCGCCGCGCATGGACTGATCTTTCCTGTGGTCGCCAACGCACGGGTGACCACCACGGACCCGGAGATCCGCAAGTTCGCGACCACGGCCAACACCATCGTGATGAAACACATGACCCTCCTGGAGAACACCGGAGTGGTCGATTTCGCTGCCCTGTACGCCCCGACGCCGCTGATGGTGATGTCCGATTCGGACGGTCGCGACATAGTGGTGGCGGTGGCAATGGCACCGTTGGTGGCGGTGGCTGCCGTCTTCGTGCTGTGGCTCGCTGCGGGCCGTAACCGGCGCCGTCCTGGGAGCGGGCGACCTCAGTGGTCCGCCACGGCTGCCGGTCAGGGATCATGAGGTCGTCGATGTCGTAGCGCGGGTTGTTCGTGGCCTGCCTCAACGCGCCAATCCCTTACAGACTTGCTAAGGTCAGCAATTGTTGAACTTTACGGTCAGGGATGGTGTCGTCGCTCAGGCGCGGGCCAGGGAGGATCCTCGCATGAGCACGGCGGAAACGTATGGCGTGGGTGGGGAGGGGTGCCAGTGAGCAGGCCCCTTTATCAGCTGAAGGCGGAGTTCTTCAAGACGCTGGGGCATCCCGCGCGGATTCGGGTCCTGGAGTTGTTGAGTGAGCGGGAGCACGCGGTCGCGGAGATGCTGCCCGAGGTCGGCATCGAGTCGGCCAACCTGTCGCAGCAGTTGGCGGTGCTGCGCCGGGCGGGGCTGGTGACCACTCGCAAAGAGGGCTCGAACGTCTACTACTCGCTGGCCAGCCCGTTGTTCGCGGAGTTGCTGGCGGTCGCCCGCCGGATCCTGACCGGGGTGTTGTCCGGGCAGATGGAACTGCTGGCCGACCTCAGTACATCGGCGGCGGTGTCCGCGACGACGTCGGAAGGTGACTCACCGGCCGGTTGAGCCGCTGATCGTCCTGCGCTTTCTCGTACCAAGGGCTCCGGCCTGTGGCAGGGCATGCCTTTGTGCGGTCTATCACTTGCGAAGTTCTTTAACTGCGTAGATGATGTACTCCGTTGTTGAGCGAGTGCCGTAACGACCACAAGGAGACAGCCCGGGATGAACATCGAGACGGCACTGAAAGAGGCCCTGTCCATTCCCGGTGCGGTGGGTGCCGCCCTGGTCGACATCGAAAGCGGGATGTCGCTCGGCACCCTGGGCGGCGACTGGCTGGACCTGGATGTCGCCGCGGCCGGCAACACCGAGGTGGTGCGGTCGAAACTGCGCGTGATGTCCGCCCTCGGGCTCAACGACGGCATCGAGGACATCCTGATCACCCTGCACCGTCAGTACCACCTGATCCGGCTGCTGCAGTCCGCCAAGGGCGCCTCGACGCTGTTTCTCTACGTGATCCTGGAACGGGAGCGGGCGAACCTCGCGCTGGCCCGGCACCACCTCAAGCGCGTCGAAGCCGACCTGATGGTGTGAGCCGGTCGCAGACCACGACGCCGCCGGTGATGTCCTTCGTGACATTCCGAAATGGACACTTCGATGATCGGCGAATCCGTGCGTACCAACACGTTTCGGCATGCGATCGGGCCGGATGTCGCAGAAATGCAGTATCTGGTCCGGACGCTCCTGGTATGCACTGATGACGCACAGAGTGCGAGATGCTGGTTTGGACGCGCTCTGTTCGCCGAAGGAGGCGCCGGATCGTGTTCGGAATTCTCACAGTCGTCGCGTTGGCGGTTATTCCTGTCTTTGTCGGTGCCGCGGTGTTGTTCGCAAAAAGGGCCCATCTTACTGGAGCAGTTCTGCTCGCGTTCGTGACCGCTCTGGTGGTGCCGGCTCCTGCCGCAATGGCGGTCGAGCCCATGGCGCCGGGGACACGCGGCCCTGGCATCTGGGCGGGATATGTCAAAGAGTGGCGCGGCGCGAGCCCGTACATCGGGTACTACTCTGTGCATGCCGAATGGCTCGTGCCCAAGGTGCGGTGCACACCCCGGTCCGATGTCACCGAATCGCAGTACCGGGGGGCATGTGGGTCGGTCTTGGCGGGTGGTACGGCAACAATCCCTTCGCGCAGACGGGGATCGGCATCTACTGCCGCGTCAACCTCAACGACGGGACGGCGGAGGCGGTATACAACGCGTGGCGTGAATACATCAGCGGTGTTTTCGGAACCATGAAACCTCCGGAAGAGCACCCGCTGGACTGGCCCAAGGACCAGTTCCCGGTGCGGCCCGGTGACAAGATCATTGCCGACGTCGTGTACGAGAACGGGCAGTCCATGGTGAGACTGGACAATGTGGACAGCGGCACCGGCAGGCCTCGATGGCAGAAACCCGCGGAGGATCGCAGGCAGATACCGAGGGTCGTTTCCACAAAGCTCGGGCCGGTTGCGATACCGACGAACGGCGTTTCGGTCGAGGTGATCGTGGAGGCCGGTCGCCCAGCCCCGGTCTTCGACCACGTCGTGTTCCGCAACCCGCGCGCCAGAATGTCCTGGTACCTCCCAGGCTATGGATATGTCCCGAGCCAGTCGTTCCCGCTGTCGTTCCACAGTCCCGGCCCATACGGTTCATCGGAGAAGTCGACGAGCCAAGCGCATTACCCGACGGTGTTCAACGCCGACAACGAATTCGCCGTCTTCCAGACGTTCAGCAAGTACAACCCGTTCCCGCCGGTGTCGTATCCCGGCGACATCAACGGAGTCAGGCCGGCCGGATGACAACCACAGATGCTGTACCGGTCCTGGTCCGTATCGCGAGCGGGCCGGAGGACAGCAGGCAGGCCACGGCCGACCTGGTGATGGCGCTGACGGAAGACCTCACTCAGGCAGGGATCAGGACACGAGCCTCATCTGCGGTGCCACCGCCGCTGGGCAAGTCGCCGCCGTCGGCCCTGTTCGAGACACTCCTCGTCTACGGCATAGCGTCACCCGCTGCGGCAGCGGCGTTCACCAAGGTGGTGATCGCGTTCCTGCACCGGCAACGGGACCGGAAGATCGTCATCGAGCACGATGACGACCGGATCGAAGTGCATGGCGCCTCAGCGGCCGATCAACGTGCGGCGATCGAGGCATGGTGCACACGACAGGCGGACCGGCACACCACGACCGATGCGGACTGACGATGGGCAGACATGCCCTGCTGATCGCGACCGGCAGCTACGAAGATCCACTGCTGGGGCGGCTGCGCTCGCCGGCTCAGGACGTCAAACGCCTCGCCGCGGTGCTGCGCGACCCGGCTCTCGGCGCCTTCGACGAGGTCACGATCTGCGTTGACCAGCCAGAGCATCGGCTGCGGGTCGCCGTCGAGGATGTGCTCTGCGACCGGTCTCGCGAGGACCTGGTGGTGGTGTACCTGTCCTGTCACGGAATCCGGGACAGGAGAGGACGGCTGTACTTCGCGGCCATCGACACGCGGCTGGACCGCTTGGCGGCCACCGCATTGGCCTCGACCTTCCTCGACGAGCAGATGTCCGCTTCGACCGCAGGCGGGCGTGTACTCATTCTGGACTGCTGTTTCAGCGGCAGTTTCGCCCACGGCCTCGCCGTGAAATCGTCGGCGGTCAGCCCACTTGTAGGCAGCATCGGCCGGGGGTATTTCGGACTCACCGCCACTGATGCTTTTGAGTACGCCTTCGAGGGAACAACACCGCGCGGACTCCTGCCCCGGCCGTCGGTGTGCACCGAAGTGATCGTCACCGGTCTGGAGACCGGGCAGGCCGACCGGGACGGCGATGGCTGGGTGTCGGCCTACGATCTCTACGACTACGTCTATGACGTGGTGAAACAAACTGCGCCGCAGACACCGACCTACTTCGCGAGCCATGTGGAGGGACGGCTACTGCTCAGCCGCGTCCCCCAGGCGGCACAGCCGCTGGGTGACCGAAAACCGGACATCCCGATTGCCAGACAGGTGACGCACCGGCCGAGCATTCTCCGACGGGCACGCCGCCACGCACGAGCGATCATCGCAGTGGTCATCATGCTCGTCGCCGTCGCAGCCGTTCTCGTGGCTGACAGGATGAAGCAACAAACCCTGTCGGAGAGCTACGCCCTGGTGACCAGTGCTCGCCCTCTTGTCGACGACAGCCTGCGAGACAACCACTCTGACAATCGCTGGGGCGAGGGATCTGGCACGTACGGCGACTGCACGTTCGCCGACGGTGCCTATCACGCGCGGCCGCGGCAATTACTAGGGCAGTACCATGTCTGCTGTCGAAGCGATATCAGGCGCGACGACTTCGCTGTGCAGGTCGACGTGAGAATCGCGGCCGGAGACGAAGGCGGACTGGCCTTTCGCTGGAACAACAGCATCGGGTACTTCTTCCACGTGACGAGCACAGGGAACTACCACTTCTTCGCCACGGACCGTACTGGCAAGAACAGCATCCGGATCAGCGGCAGCAGCTCTCCTCATCCCGCGATCAAAAGAGGCACGGACCAGGTCAACGTCCTCGCGGTGCTGGCACAGGGTTCGATCATCCACCTCTTCGTCAATGGCGAGCATCTGGACACTGTCGACAATTCGACGTATCCCGAGGGAGGTATCTCGCTCTGTGCGCAGAACTTCTCCAATGGGACCGACGTCGGCTTGACCGATGTCGCCTTCAACAACCTGAAAGTGTGGCGCGCCTAGCGATCTCTGGTCGCCCGGGTGGACGAGCCGGGGCCGGAGGCGATAGTCTGCGCCGGTCGAAAAGGATCTGGGCCGGCACAGGTAAGTCCGGCCCCCTCAGCACGAGGCTCCGTTCGTCGCCCCGGCGGCGGACCCGCGACAAGTTCTCGGCGAGCAGCCGAGGCTTGACGCTGCCTGTCTGTTGAGTCTCGGCTTCTCGTCTCGTCATGCAGAGGAGAAGCGATGCCTGTCATTCGTACCGGCTCAGCGGTGACTCAGATCAACGTCTTCACCGTCGAACCGGACCGCCAGCAGCCTTTGATCGACTACCTGGCCCGCGCGGCCCGGGTCGCCAGCGAGGTACCTGGCTGGATGTCGGCCAGTATCCACCGCAGCCTGGACGGCACCCGCGTGGTCAACTACGCGCAGAGCGAGGATCACGATGCCGCACGGCGGGTGATCCAGCACCTGAAGGCCCAGGGGATGCTGGAGGGCAACAAGGCGTTCGGGCAGGCCCATCCAGGTCTGTACGAGGTTTCGTTCACCCTTGATCGGGACGACATCCACTAGCCGGATCCTGGTCAGGCGCAACCCGGTTGCGCCTGACCAAGGTGTGACCTCAGGCGATAACCAGTCGCGACTTCGTGCCACCCGCGACAGTATGACCGCCATGGACCAGACCTTCATCCCGGGAATGGAGTTGTCGCGCCGCTTCTACTACGAGGCGGTACTGCCCGTTGTGCAGGCGCATCTCGGGGACATGCCGCACACCGCCGCCCGGATCGGCACCGGCTCGGAAGTCCTCGGCTTCGACACCGCTCGCTCCGCTGATCACGAATGGGGCCCGCGCCTGCAACTGTTCCTGCACCCGCACGACGCCCGCCAGCACGCCCACAACCTTGTCGCCGTGCTCAGTGACGAGCTGCCGAAGAGCTTCCTCGGCTACCCGACGAACTTCGTCGCAACCGGCAATGAGCACGTCCGCAGCATGGAATTCACGACCGGGCCGGTCTTCCACCGCGTCGACGTCACGAGCCTTGATGTCTGGTTCACCGGCAACGTGGGTTTCGATCCGCGTTCAGGGATCACCACCCTCGACTGGCTGGCCACCCCGGTCCAGACGCTGGCCGAAGTCACGGCGGGTGCGGTATTCCACGATGGACTGGGCGAACTCGCCGCGGCCCGATCCCGGCTCGCCTGGTACCCCGACCAGGTATGGCGGTATGTCCTGGCCTGCCAATGGCAACGTGTGTCCCAGGAAGAAGCATTCGTCGGACGCTGCGGTGAGGTCGGCGACGAACTCGGCTCGGCCATCGTCGCCGCGCGCCTCGTCCGTGACCTCATGCGTCTGTGCCTGCTCATGCACCGCCGCTACCCGCCTTACAGCAAATGGCTCGGCAGCGCCTTTGCCCGACTCGCCTGCGCGGACACGATCACCCCGGCTTTCACGGCGGCACTCGCCGCAACAACATGGCACGACAGGGAAACCCACCTCGCAACGGCCTACTCGACCGTTGCCCGGCTGCACAACCAACTCGGACTGACCGAACCGGTCGACCCCAGCACCCGGCCGTACCACGACAGGCCATTCCAAGTCCTGCACGCCGAACGCTTCAGTCAGGCACTCATCGCCACGATCACCGATCCCGGCCTCCGCGCGCTGCCACTCACCGGAGCCATCGACCAGTTCGCCGACAACACCGACCTCCTCGACCAACGCGCACACACCCGCGCCACGACCGCAGCGTTGACAGCACTAGACACCTGATCCGCCAGCCGTGATCAGGCGGCGGCTGAGTTCGACCATGGGGTTGATGGTGGTGTCGTAGTTGCTGAGGACAACGGAAACCCAGCCCAGGCCAGGATAGATGTCCAGCCGGGGCGCTGCGCCGGGGCCGCTGCCCGAGTGCCCGAGGACGCGCTGGTTGTTGACGATGGCATCGAGGTGCCCGTAGCCGTAGAACTGGGTCTGGCTGGGTGGTTGCGACGGGGGCAGGGCCACCTTTCCGCTGGTGCTCCTCGCGAGCGTGGCATGGATCGTCCACTATGGACCCCGTTTCAGCGGCTGACACGGCGGGTGTGCCCGCGGCAACCCAGGCTCCGGCCAGAGCGGTGGCGCCCAGCATTCTCCGTCGTGTGATCACGCATCCTCCAAAATGTTCGGCAGGATACGGGTTGTACGCGAGCCGCCCGATCGACGGCCGATCGTCGAACCATATCCCGCGCATATGTCCGAGCGTTGACCGATCGGCCGCAATGGTGCAAACATGGCAACCCTTGCATCATTCCGATCAGAGAGACGTCCCGAATCGGAGATGAGATGGCCAGGCCTTGGTTTCCCGTCCTCGTCGTCAGCATGTTGTTGTTCCCCGTGGCATGCAGCGGCTCTTCGAATGCCCCGACCGGCGGTACGATCAGGATAGGCACTCTGCACCCGCTCACCGGCTCGTACGCGGGCGACGGCAGGCAACTGGAGAACGGCGCAGAACTGGCCGTCAAGGCGATCAACGACGCGGGCGGGATCAAGGCCCTCGGCGGCGCCAAGCTTGCCTTGGAACCAGGTGACACACAGGGCAAACCCGACGTCGGTCAGAGCGAGGCGCAGCGGCTGACCCAAGCCGGTGCGGTAGCCCTGATCGGCACGTACCAGAGTGCGGTGGCCCAGAACGTGGCCGCGGTCGCCGAGCGGGGCAAGGTGCCGTTCGTGATGAACGTGGCGGCTGAGGACAAGATCCTGCAGCAGGGCCTGAAGTACTCCTTTCGGGTACAGCCCGTGGGATCGAAGTTCGCCGTGCAGGCCGCGGACTACCTCAAAGCACTGTCGGCCACCACTCAGCCGAAGGTCACCAAGATCGCGTACCTGCACGAGCAGACCAACTTCGGCCGCAACGCCTATCAGGCGTTCAAGGCGCAGGCGGAGAAGAACGGATTCACTGTGGATCCGGAGATCAGTTACGACGCCGCCACTGTGTCCGACCTGACCACCCAGATCACCCAGGTCAAGGCGAGCGGCGCCCAGGTGCTGGCCGTCACCGGGTACTACCGTGACGGCGTGCTCGCGGCCAAGGCGATCGCGAGTGTCCAGCCGCAGTTACAGGCTGTCCTGGGCGTCGCGGACGGAGCATTCGACCATGCCCAGTTCGTGACCGACGTCGGCAGTGCCGCCAACGGGTTTCTGAATGTCAACTATGGACTGAACCTGAAGAACCAGGAAGCCGTCACCCTGCAGAGGAACTACCAGCAGGCGCACAACCAGCCGATGCGAACGGAAGCCGGTCTGGCCTACGACACCGTCCAGGTGATCGCCGCCGCGATCGAGAAGGCTGGGAGCAGCGATCCCGCGAAGATCCGCGACGCCATAGCCCAGACGGCGCTGCCACCGGTGACCACCGGAGGACCGATCAAGTTCGACGACAAGGGCGAGAACACCGGTGCCGTGCCAGTGCTCCAGCAGGGGCAGTCCGGCAAGGTGACTGTGGTGCTACCGGAGGAGGAGGCCCAGGTCAAGCCGGTCTTCCCGGTGACGCCCGGCCAGTGAGGACGGGGATGCAGGCCAGGGCTTTCGCGGTTGTCGTGCTTGTGGCCGTTGCCGTGGTCGCCGGCGCCTACCTGCGGTCAGGCAGCGGCGCGGTGGTCGGTCAGGCGATGCTCACGGGAATCCTCACCGGCGGTGTGTACGGCCTGGTCGCGATGGGGCTGACGCTGATCTTCGGCGTGCTGGACATCGTGAACTTCGCGCACGGCGCGTTCCTGATGGTCGCCATGTTCGTCACCTACGGCATCGCACAGTCGACGGGCCTGAACCCTTACGCCGCACTCGTTCCGGCGATTCTGGTGCTGACGCTGCTCGGCGCGATCGTCCAGTTCGGACTGCTCAACTCGTCGACGGGCAGGCCGCTGGAGAACCAGCTGCTGATCACGCTGGGTGTCTCGCTGTTGCTGACCAATATCGCCTTGCTGGTCTACGGCGGCGACCCACGATCAGTACCAGTGCCCGGCGACGTCACGCTGAACATCCTGGGAGCGGTTACGAACGTGTCGCGGATGCTCGCCTTCGCCGGGGCGCTTGTGCTCGCCGCGATCGTCTACTTTGTCCTCAACCGGACCCGGTTCGGCCTGGCGATCCGTGCGGTGGCGGCGAACCGCCAGGGCGCGGCGCTGGTCGGGATCGACGTCCGGTGGGTGTACGTGGCGACGTTCGCGCTCGGCACGGCTTGTGCGGGCGCGGCGGGCATGCTGGTGGCACCGTTCACCACGATCACACCTACTGCGGGCGACCAGTTCACGATCATCGCTTTTGTCGTCGCGGTGATGGGATCGCAGGGCAACGTGATCGGGGCCGTGGTGAGCGGACTGCTGATCGGGCTCGTCGAGCAGTTCGGCGGCGTGCTGCTGCCGGGCCAGAGCCCGCTCTTGGCCGTGTTCGCCGTCTTCGTGCTCGTGCTTTTCCTCCGGCCGCAAGGGCTTTTCGGGAGGGCGACATGACCGTCGCCACGCCGTGGCGACGGCATTTGTTCGTGCTGCTTGCCGTGACGGTGATTGCCGCGCCACTGCCGCTGATCACGCCTGACGCCCAGGAAGCGGTCGCGGTCCGGGTGCTGATCTTCGCGCTGATGGCGGTCGGCTGGAACCTGATGAGCGGCTTCGGGGGCATGTTCAACTTCGGTAATGCCGCCTTCTTCGGTCTTGGCGCCTACGCGGACGCGTATCTGCTCGTCGAGCATGGGATTTCGCCGTGGATCGCGATGATCGTGGGCGCGATCCTGGCAGCGGCCTTCGCGGCATTGCTTGGCTTCCTGACGTTCCGATATCGCGTGAAGGGAGCGTACTTCGCCCTGGCGACGTTCGCGTTCGCCGAGATGCTGCGGCTGATCGCGGTCAACAGCGATCTGGTCAACCGGGCGGTCGGCTACAACATCCCGCTGCTGACGGAATCGTCGTGGTGGATGCTGCAGTTCGAGGCCGGTGACGCGCGGTACTACTGGATCGGCCTGGCACTGCTGGTGCTGTCGTTGCTGGCCACCATCGGCTATCTGCGTTCCCGGTCCGGCCAGTTCACGATCGCGATCCGGGACGACGAGACGGCCGCGCAGTCCCTGGGCATCGACGTCCTGCGGTACCGGCTGACGACCATGGCACTGTCCGCGGCGATCACGTCCATCGCGGGAGCGTTCTATGCCCAGTACTACCTTTTCGTCAATCCGGATCTGGCTTTCGGCCCGTCCCAGTCGATCCAGTCCATCCTGCCCGCCGTGGTCGGAGGCGTCGGCACGGTGTGGGGCCCGGTGATCGGCGCGCTGGTTCTCGGCCCGCTCTCCGACATCACGGCGACAGTGCTGCGGGCACCGCCGGAATTCCTGTCGCTGCTGGCCGGTCGCAACGGCATGGACGTCATTCTGTACGCCGTCCTGCTGATCGTCATCATGATCCTGATGCCCAAGGGGATCTACGGCACGATCCGGGACCGGGTGCGCCGATGACCTTGCTGCGAGTGGAGAACGTGGCCAAGGCGTTCCACGGTGTGCACGCGGTGGACGGCGTGAGCCTGACCGTCGGGCAAGGCCGTATCCAGGGCATCATCGGCCCGAACGGCGCGGGCAAGACCACATTGTTCAATCTCGTGGCCGGAGTGCTGAAACCGGATTCCGGCCGGGTGCTGTTCGACGACATGGATCTGACCGGCGCCCCGCCGCACAAGATCGCCAGGGCCGGGATCGCGCGCACATTCCAGCTGACGCGGCCGTTCGCGTCGATGTCCGTGCGGGACAACGTGATCACCGCCGCCCTTGGGCATACGCGGTCTCGTAAGCAGGCTCAGCAAGCGGCCGACGCGGTGATCGAGCGCGTTGGATTGCAACGTTGGCGCGACAACGTCTCCGGCGACTTGCCCACGGCAGCCCTGAAGCGCGTCGAGCTCGCACGTGCCCTGGCGATCCGCCCACGCGTGCTACTGCTGGACGAAGTGCTCGCCGGGCTCGTGCCCGCGGAACGTCAGCCGGTCGTCGACATGCTCGCGACACTGCGCGACGAGGACGGCCTGACCATGGTGTTCGTCGAGCACATCATGGCCGCGGTGATGCGGCTGTCGGACTCCGTCCTCGTTCTCGACCAGGGCAAGGTGATCGCCGACGGCACACCGCAGGAGGTCACCAGCGATCCCCGGGTCATCGAGGCGTATCTCGGAGAGGAACCGACCATTGCTGACGCTTGAGAAGCTCTGCGCGGGCTATGGCCGTCTGCAAGTCGTCCACGACCTCGACCTCACAGTGGGCGAAGGAGAACTCGTCGCCTTGGTGGGCGCGAACGGCGCCGGGAAGACGACGACGCTTCGAGCGATCGGCTGCCTGATCCGGCGCACTTCAGGCACCACGACATTCCTCGGCGACCGCATCGATCGGCTGCGTCCGCACGAGGTCACCCGCCGCGGCCTGGTCCATGTTCCCGAAGGCCGGCAACTGTTCGGCCCTCTGACAGTCGAGGAGAACCTGCGACTCGGAGCGTGGACCAGACCGTCGTACGACCTGAAACGGGTTCATAAGCTGTTCCCTGTCCTCAAGGAACGCGGCAGGCAGGCCGCCGAGACGCTCAGCGGCGGGCAACAGCAGATGCTCGCGATCGGGCGGGCCCTGATGAGCCGGCCAAGACTGCTGATGCTGGACGAACCGTCGACCGGCCTGTCCCCGGAGCTCACCCGCAACGTCCTCGATGCCGTCAAAGCCGTGTGCGACACCGGAGTGTCCGTGCTGCTGGTCGAGCAGAACGCGCACCAGGCATTGAGCATCGCGGACCGGGCGTACGTACTGGAGAGCGGCGTCGCGGCGTTGCACGGCCGAGGCCGTGAGCTCGCCGAGGATCCGCGGGTACGAAAGGCCTATCTGGGACTGTGAAAGAGATTTCTCACTACGGCGGCCAGCCCTGTCGCGCTGCTGTCCCATCGCTGGACACCGGTACTATGAATTGCCGGGATGGGTGAAGTCTTCCGGCTCCCGTTGGCGGAAGCGGCCCGGTGACATGCCGGTCCATGCCCGGAATGCGCGGTAGAACGAGGCTGGGTCGCCGAATCCGAGCAGGAATGCGATTTCGGCGTCGCTGAAGGAGGTCGCGCCGAGGTATCCCCGGGCGTGCTCGTGACGGACCTTGTCCAGCATTTCGCGGAAGGAAGTGCCGTGGTCGCGCAGCAATCGCTGTAACGAACGGCTGCTCATGGCCACATCGCGGGCCACCGCGTCGATTGTCGGCCGTGCTCCGGGGAGCCGCTTGGCGATCGCCGAACGTACTCGCTCGACCTGCCCGCCCTGTGCTGCCGGTGTGTTGGCCCGCAGGTAGGGGACAAGCGCCCGCAGTAGTGCCGGATTGTGGGTATCGAGTGGAAGTTCGAGGTCGGCGGTGGCGAGCACCAGCGCATTGTGTGGTGCGCCAAGCCTGATCGGGCAGCCGAAGTACGCCGCGTGGCCGCTCGGTCTGTCCAGTGCTGGTGTGGTCAGCTCCATCCGCAGTGGTGCTTGCACCGCGACTCGCCGGGTCAGCTCTGTCAGGAACGCCAGTTCCGCGTCGACGAGTGCCTGTGGTGGGGTTCCCACGCCGTCCGGCCAGCGGTAGGTGATCGTCGTCTGCCCGCCGGCTTCGATGGCCAGGTCGACGTCTTCGGGGCTGAGGATCCGCTTGTAGCGGGCGATGACCTGGATCGCCGCGCCGAGTGTGGCGCAGCTGAACACGGCCAGGAAGTACGGTTCGGTGAAGTCGGCCCGGATCGCGCGGGCCAGTGCGATCCCGATATCCGGGTCGTCGCTGACTTTCCGGATCGCGTGCCACAGGTCGAAGTACGCGGGGACCGGCAGGGTGACACCGGGCCTGGCGAACATGCCCGCGGGCAGCCCGGCGAGGGCCAGGACCTCGCCGGGAGCCACTTCGCATGCCCGTAGCGCCGGTTCCAGCCCGACCGGGACCTTACATCTGGTAGGTGGTGTCATGCCGTCGGCTTGTGCGGATTCCCAGGATGAGCAGGAGTCCGATCAGGTAGTGGGTCGGGATCGCCACGAGTACCCCGGCCTTCGCCTGGGTGGTGGCGAAGACATCTGGAATCGTAAGCCAGACGACCCAGTCCACGGTCGCGCTGGCCACTTGGTAGAACGCGAGGCATGCGGCGACGCCCCGGTGCGGATGGTGGCGCAGTGTCCACGCCACGAACGCCTGGCTGGCCAGCGCCACCGCGATCAGCTTGACCACCCACTGCCCGTCCGGGTTGATGTTCCAGCCGGTGGCCGCGCTGAGCACGCTCGGCGGGAGCAGGCCGATCAGGGCGTACACCATCTCGACCACGGCCACCAGGGCGAAGCCGAACCTCAGGTCGACCAGCCGGTGTTGTGTCGGCGATTGTTTCGTAAGTTCGCTCATACGGCGGCTCCGATCGGGTGCAGCCGGTTGCGGAGCAGGTCGCTGTGGCTGCATCGCAGCACGCGCGGCAGACCGAAAATCGCGACGAGCGCGAGTGGCAGGTCGCCGATGGCCAGGACCGTGACAAACGCCCCGGCCTGTTCCGGCAGATCCAGCGCGAACACCACCACCACGAACACCAGCCGGACAATCCCGTTCCAGTAGGGGAACGCACCGAACCGGCGCAGATCCACCGATGACAACACCAGCACGACACCGGCGAACAGCCCGACCAACGCGGGCAGCCATACCCAGAACTGGGCATCGGGCATCCGCAGGCCGACTGCCTCGGGCGCGCCTGGGGTCAGGAAAACCACGATCGCGCTGGCGTTGTAGCAGCCCGCGATCCGTACGAACCAGGTCATGAAGCGCATGCGGTGAATGCTCGGTCCGGCAGCGCAGGCCTGACAACGACGTTCCCCGCCAGAGCTGTTGCAAAGCGCGCCAAATGTCCTCGGCGCTGCCGCTCAGCTCGTCGGCAGGCAGGCCTTGATGGCCAGGATGAGCGTGCCGACGATGTGGTCGAAGAACTCGTCGGGTGTCGGTTTGGCTGTGCGCAAGGCTTCGGCGAGGTGCGGGACATGCAGATCTGGTTGAGCGGTCAGCCATTGCTCGGGAACGGGCGAGACATCCGCGTCGCGGTAGTCGATCAGCAGGGCGAAACCGAACAGTTTCAGGCCGAGCTCGGTGTGTACCCGAACGGCGTCGAGTGGGCTGAGGCCGATGCCGCGCAGCAGTCCGAGGAACGCGTCCGGGTTGCGCAGCCGGGCCGGGTGGACCCCACGTGGACGGACGTCCTCGTCCAGTGAAACCAGCAATGCGCGGGGAAACCGGCGGTACAGCGACCGCATCTGTGCGCAGTACGCGCGCACGCTGTCCTCCCAGCGATCGACGTTCAGTTCGGGCAGTTGCCAGTAGGACATCAGCAGCTGGGTGGCGAGCTCGACCACTTCCTGGCGGTCTTCGACGTAGTTGTACAGAGCTCGGACCGTGACGCCCAGGTCAGCGGCGAGCCTGCGCATGGTGATCGCCGGGAATCCCTCGGCACCGGCCAGGTGCAGGGCTCGTTCGGCGATGAGTTCGCGGGTCAGCGTCGGGCGTCCCTTGCGGGTGGCCGGACGGCGCCGGGTCGTCGGAGGCATCGGCGTCAGCGTAACGGGCTTGAACTTCACACACTGTTGACTTTAAGGTTAGGTCACCCTTAACTCGCTGGGAGAGTCGTGGCTCAGAAGTCGGAAGCGCCGTTGACCGGCCAGGCGCGCGCCATCCTCACGTTGGTCATCGCGGGCTCGCTGCTGGTGGTCATAGACATCGTGATCGTCACCGTCGGCCTGCCCGGGATCCAGGCCGAGCTCGGTGGCTCACTGTCGAGCATCCAATGGGTGATCGTCGCCTACACGGTCACCATGGGCGCGGTCACACAGGTGGTCGGCACGCTGTCGGACCGGCTCGGCCGTCGAACCGTGTACCTGACCGGCATTGTGCTGTTCACCGTGTCGTCGTTGGCCTGCGGGCTCGCGCCCAACGTCGTGTTCCTCGATCTCGCGCGTGGCCTGCAGGGCATCGGCGGCGCGATCCTGATGGCCAACAGCCTGCCGCTGATCTCGCACGCGTTCGAGGGACAGCGCCGCAATATGGCGATCGCGACCTGGTCGACCGCGGCCACCGCCGCGGGCCTGGTAGCCCCCGTACTGGGTGGTGTGCTGATCGACGTGCTCGACTGGCGGGCGATGTTCCTGGTCAACGTCCCGATCGGGATCGCCGCGTTCATCATGGCCGCTGCCCGGCTGCCATCCCCGCCACAGTCCGATGGCCCGAGGCCGCCCATCGACTGGCTGGGTACCGCACTGCTGATCTTGTCGCTGGGCATCGGCAACTTCGCGCTGCTGCGTGGTGAGGACCAGGGCTGGGGTTCGACACAGACACTTGTCCAGTTCGGACTCGCGGTGATCCTCTTCATCGCCTTCACGGTTGTCCAGGTGCGGGTGCAGGCACCGACGCTGCACCTGTCGTTGTTCAGGGTGCCCGCGTTCACCGGTGCCGCGCTGGCGATCTTCATGTCCCGGGTGCTGACCATCGGCGGCACTGTCTACTTCGTCCAGTACTTCCAGGGCTCACTGCACCTGACGCCGACCGAGAGCGGCCTGATGCTCGTGCCGGGTGCGCTGGCCCAGATGGGCGCGGGCATGCTCGCGGGCAAACTGCAGGCCAGACTCGCGCCAGGACCGATCATCGCGACCGGCTACACGCTCAAGGCGATCGCAGCCGCCTGGCTGGGTTTCGCCTTCGGTCCGACGACGAGTCCGTGGTTGCTGGCATTGCCGTTGCTGATCTGGGGTTTCGGTGGTGGCGTGGCCGGTGCACCGGTGATGTCGGTGGCGATGAACGTGGTGGACAAGCAGCGAGCCGGCATGGTCGGCGGCACCGTCACAAGCCTCGCATCGATCGGTGGTGGCGTGGGTACGGCCGTGCTGGGCGTGCTTTACAAGACACAGACGGGATCGGTCATCGCCGCCGATCCCGCCATCCAGGGCCCGACCCGGGAGGCCATGGTGGACGCCGCCGCGCGAGGCGATGCTCAAGCCGTGCTCGCCTTGGCGCCGGAGGACGCCAAGGCGAGCGTACAGACCGCACTGGACACGGCAATCGCTGAAGGAGGGTCTGCAGTCCTGTTGTCCTCCGCGGCAATGGCGGTCGTCACGACCCTGATTGTGCTCGTGTTGCTCAACTCCCGGAACGTCCCCGGCCCGAACGCGAAACCATGACCGCGGAAGGCTAGCGTTCGTCGGCCAGTATCATGGCGTTCACCGCGCACCTAAGAGGAGAGACGACACGCATGCCTGAGTTCGGTGTTTCCTTCGGTGGTCTGACCAGCGAGCAGTTGCGTGCGGAACTGGCCGCCGGGTTTGCCGCCGACCAGGCCGAGGGAATCCCGGTCCTGGAGTTGCGGCCCGCGCCTGACACCACCCGGGCTGTGGACCCGACCATCCTGGTCGCCATTACGGGTGTGCTCGGTGCGGTGGTCGGCACGGTGCTGACTGGACTGTTCCAGCTTGCTCAGGTCCGCAGGCGCAGCACGGTCGTGGTGATCACCGCGAAGGGGACACGGCTGGAGGCGCCGGTCAACGCCAAGCCCGAGGAGTTGGACCTGTTCGTCAGCAAGGCCAAGGAACTCGATGTGGCGCACATTCACGTGAGCGGAAGCAACTCAGGCTCCTGAGTGCACGTAGGCGGCCCACTGGGACGGCCGCCCCAGGTGCAGGTCCCGCAGTTCTCGTACGGCGTGGTGCAGGGCATGGGCGGCGCGCGAGGTGTCCATGCCCTGGCCGGTGTCCAGTTGGGCGTAGAAGGTGTCAGCGACCTGCACGGCGAGCGAGTCGTCGATCTCCCAGAGCGTGCCGACCACGTGCGGGTACCCGGCGAGCTGGAACGCGGCGGTGAGGTGGATCGCCTCGTCCATCAGGTTCGTCGCGCCGTTGAATGCCGAGCGACACGCCGACAGATACGCCAGCCGCGCGTGTTCCAGCCGGATCGGGGCCAGGCTTTCCACCGTGAGCGGTCTGGTTTCGTGGTCGCTGAGCAGCAGACGGCTCTGGGACGGGTCGGCGGGCGTGCTGTGGCCGTGGCAGGCGAAGTGGGCGATGGCGGAGTCGGGGAGCCGGGTCAGAATGGAGTCCCGGGTGGGATCCGCGATCAGGACCGTGGAGTTCGGGACCCGCCGCGCGACTCGCTGAGCCTCCTCGGTGACGTGGTGGAGAGGCCTTTGGCCTGGCGTGGACGGCATCGCCACGATCAGGGCCTGATCATTCGCAGTCGACGCCGCCTGGCGGGTGCGGGCATGGTCGAGCGCACGCACTGTCGGCGTGTAGGACGAGATCACGCGGTCGAGGACGGTTCGGGAGGTCGGGTGGTAACCGGCGGCGTGCAGAGGCAGGTGGCCAAGCGGCCCGGTGAGAGACCACCACACGCGCGGCGGATCCGGCACGACGGTGGTGTGGCCAAGTTCTTCCAGTACCGGTCCGGCGACAACGTCCCATAGCCATTCCAGGACCTCCGCGAGCGTCCGTTCGGCCACAGCCGCCACCGGGCCGCCGTAGCCGCCCAATGCGAGATCCACTGCTTCGTGGAACTGGTCGACTCGTCGTAGCAGGTCGTCGTTGGACAGTCCGGGCAGCGGGAGCGCGCTGATGCCGTTCGGACGCAGCAGCAACGCGTCGGCGCGGTCCAGACCCATGGTGACCACCACAACGTCGCCCTGCCGGGCTTGCCGGAGCAGCCGATCGATGTCGGGCGGCAGCAGGAAGTCGGTGAATCCGTCGAGCCCACGGATCTCGGCTGTCACCGCTTCGAACTCGGCGGCCAGGCGGTTGCGCTCGTCCATCCGCCGGTCGAGTGTGTCGGGCTGGTCGAGCACGTCGCGCAGCCGTACGAACCGGTCCGCGAGCACAGGGTGCCGTTCCTGGAGTTCGGTCAGGTCGCTGCGGGTGTCCAGGGCCTGACTGAACAGCACACCCCGGCCCAGCTCGAGCAGTCGTAACGCGGTCGCGGCGTCCGCCCGCGCCCACAACGCCGCTGCGGCGGCCTCTCCGGCCAGACCGGCGAACTGGCCCAGGGCGTGCTGCTGGTCGCTGCGGTCGAGCAGACGCGGCACCGTCGTCGGCAGCAGCCGCACGGCATATTCGAACAGGTTCGCCGCTTCCACCTCGTCGGCAAGCATCCCCGCCGCCAATCGCGCGGACTGCACTCTGACCGACGGCGCGCCGGACTCGACCTCGGCCGACGCCCGCATGGCCGCGACAGCTTCGTCTACTTCGGACGGAATGCGGGTGACGTGTGCCCGATTGGCCAGTACGACGGCGAGATTGCTCAGATGCAGAGCCCGGCGGGGGTGGCCGCCAGGGGTGGCGTCGACAGCCTGGCGAAGGACGGTTATGGCCTCGGCCAAATCCTGCGTCTTGCCTGGTTGCGTGTGCCGGTAGCGGTCGAACAGCGCCATACCCAGATTTCCGAGGTGCAGCGCGTGGCGTCCCTGGTCCACCAGCGGACGTTCCAGCGCGTCGCGCGCCACGTCGATGGCCTCGTCGGCCAGAGCCGGGTCCTCGGTCGCGACGAACAGCAACCGCAGAGTGGTGCTGAGGGTCGACAAGTACGGCCCTCGGTACGGGTGGTCCGCCGGGGTGAGCTCCACTGCCCGGCGGTGTTCTGCGACGGCGTCCACCAGGTTCGCGGTGGAACCCATCCGTTGGTAACGGTCGACGAGCGCCATGCCCAGGTTGGCCGACAATGTGGCGCGGTGCGGGTTTTCGGCCAGTGCGGTCCGGACGGCGGCCCGAGCGGTGGTGACTGCCTCGTCCAGGTCTGGCAGCGCGCCTGTGCGTTCGAACCGGATCAGCAGCGAACCACTCAGGTTCGACTGGTGCATCGCGTGGTTCGGGTGATCCTCAGGCGTGGCACGAACGGCGTCGCGGCCGACCGTGATCGACTCGTTCAGTTCGGCATCCGAGCCGGTCAGCTGGGACCGGGCATCCAGGGCGGCAGCGAGGATGCCCAGGTACAGGCCCCGGTTGGGGCTGCCGGGCGGCAGTTTGGCCAAGGCGTCCCGCATCGTCGAGATCGCCTCGTCCAGGTCGGTGCGGGCGGCCCTGTTCTCGAACCGGTGAGCCAGTGCGGCGGCCAGGGCCGCCAGCGCCAAGCCTTGGTCGGGGTGGTCGGCAGGCAGAGAGCGGACCGCTTCGCGTCCCGCGGTGACGGCCTCGTTCACGTCGCCGATGTCGCCGAGCTGCTGGAACCGGCAGTCCAAGGCCGCGCACAGGTTGACCAGGCAGAGTGGACGGTAGGGGTCCTGGGCAAGTGGCGTGCCGAGTGCGGTGCGGGCGGCGTCGATCGCCCCCTCGAGATCAGTGAGTGAGCGGGTCCGTTCGAACCGCGTCCGCAACATCATGCACAGGTTGGTGAGGCACATGTTCCGCACAACAGTGCCGTCCGGTGCCGCATGCGCGGCCTCACGTGTGGTTGTGACGGCTTCATCGAGATCGTAGCGGTTCCCGGTGTGCTCGGTTCGCAGGTACAACGCCGTGCCGAGGACGTTCAGCACCAAAGCACGGTCCGGGTGACCCGGCGGGGCGCCCGCCAGAGACTCCCGGGCCAGCACAATGGATTCGTCCAGCTCGTCCCGATTTCTGGTGCTCTCGCTCCGGACGCGCAGCACCAAACTCAAACCCTGCAGGAACGCGACGCGTCCAGGATGGCCGGGTGGCGCCGACGCGACGCTGGCCCGGCACACCGACACCGCGTTGTCGATGTCCTCCAGCCGCCCCCAGCGCTCATACCGCGCATGCAGGGCGAGGCCCAGATTGAGCGCGCACTGCGCGTGATCGGGGTCGTCCTTCGAGAATCCCGCGAGTGCCGCGTAGCCGACGGTGACTGCTTCGTCCAGGTCGCCGGGCTGGGCGGTCACCTCGTACCGCCTCAACTTCGCCTGGCCGAGACAAGCCAGTCCGGTCGCCCGCATTTCATGATCCTCGGGCAGGGTGTCCACGATCCGTTGCCAGACCTCGACCGTCGCTGTCACCACCTCCGGATCAGGGTCGGCGGCGGACTTCGTGAGCAGCTCGGCGCCGATCCTGATGGAGTTCTCGGCCAGCAACGGCAATACCGGCTCGGGCAGTTCGGTGACACCGTGGACAAAACACCAAGTCAGGTCGTCGACCGCCAGCTGCAGCACATCTTCTCCGTCGGTCTCACCCAGTGCCAGAAAGCCGTACCAGTGAAACCACCCGAGAGTGTGCAACGCTTCGACGTCGTCGCCGTTGGTGCCGACCAGCGCTGAGAGCTGCTTGACCTCCTCGATCGCTTCCGGCACAAGCAACGTATCCGGATCCTGCGTCGTTTCGACGTGCACCAGACGTTCGGTGATGGCCGCGATGAGCTGTTCCCGCACGCTGCGCCCTCCCCAGCATTTCCGCGACGGTACCAGGAAAGGGGTCGGCTAGGGGTGGGTGGGCTGTCCCGGCCGCCGGTAGCGTGCGAATTGTCTCGATCCTGGAAATGTGATTCCGCGACCATTTCCCGGATTTCCGGAATTCGGCCATCGTCGGTGTGCTGGGGGCGCAGAGCATGGGAACCAGTGACGAGATCGCGGTCATCGGAATGTCGTGCCGGTTGCCTGGGGCGCCGGGCCCGGCCGCGTACTGGGAGCTGCTGCGCACCGGTACTGAGGCTGTGACGGCGATGCCGGCTGACCGGTGGGGGTCTGCCACAGAGCCCGACGAGCGGTTGCGCCGGGGTGGTTTTCTTGACCGGGTGGGGGATTTCGATCCCGCCTTCTTCGGTATCTCGCCGCGTGAGGCCGCCGCGATGGACCCGCAGCAGCGGTTGATGCTGGAACTGAGCTGGGAGGCGTTGGAGGACGCGGGGCTTGTGCCCGGTGCGCTTGACCGTGCGGGAGTTTTCATCGGTGCGATCCGTGAGGACTACGCGAGCCTGTCGCGTACTGAGGGCTTCAGCGCGCACAGCATGACCGGTCTGCAGCGCGGCATGATCGCCAACCGGATCTCGTACACGCTTGGCTTGGGAGGCCCCAGTTTTGTAGTCGACTCGGCGCAGTCTTCTTCGCTTGTCGCCGTGCACACCGCGTGCGTCAGCCTGATGTGCGGTGAGTGCACTATTGCGCTCGCTGGCGGCGTCACGCTCAATCTTGGCCTGGACAGTGCTTTGACCGCCGTGGAGTTCGGTGGTCTTTCGCCGGACGGTCGTTGTCATGTGTTCGACGAACGTGCCAATGGTTATGTGCGCGGCGAAGGCGGTGGCCTTGTTGTGCTCAAGCCGTTGGCGCGTGCCGTGGCCGACGGCGACCTGATTCACTGCGTCATCCGTGGCAGTGCGATCACCAACGATGGTGGCGGCGCCGGGCTGACTGTGCCGGAACAGGCGGCACAGGAGGAAGTGCTCCGGCTGGCCTACCGACGGGCCGGTGTGGCACCTGCTGACGTGCAGTACGTGGAGCTGCACGGAAGCGGCACCAAGGTCGGCGACCCGATCGAAGCCGCCGCGCTCGGTGCCGTGCTTGGTGAAGGCCGTCCCGCTGAGCAGCCGTTGCTGGTGGGCTCGGCCAAGACGAACATCGGCCACCTCGAAGGTGCCGCCGGGATGGCCGGGTTGCTCAGGGCGGTGCTGGGCATCAAACACGGCCAGGTTCCCGCGAGCCTGAACTTCAGCACCCCGAACCCGCGCATCCCGTTGTCAGAGCTGAAGATACGGGTGCAGGACACGACTGTGCCGTGGCCGGACACGCAGCGGCCCAGGCTGGCTGGGGTGAGCTCGTTCGGTATGGGCGGCACCAACTGTCACGTGGTGCTGTCGGAATGGACGCAGCCACAGCCTGGACAGTCCGGCGGTGAGGTGGCGCCGTGGGTGCTCTCGGCTCGCACCGAGGAGGCGTTGTGGGACCAGGCGGAGCGGTTGCGTGCTCACATCGCGGCAGATCCCGGACTGAGCCTGGCGGACGCTGCTTGGTCGTCCGCCACGACCCGGTCGGCCTTCCCACACCGCGCGGTGCTGATCGCATCGGACCGTGACCGGACGCTGGAGGGTCTCGCCGCGATCGCGGACGGCTCACTGTTTCCCGGCCTGACAACCGGAATCGTCCGGCCGACGGGCAAGGTCGCCTTTGTCTTCCCCGGACAGGGCACGCAGTGGATCGGCATGGCCGAGCAACTGCTTGACTCGTCCGCGGTCTTCGCTGCGCAGATCGAGGCCTGTGCTGCGGCGCTGGCGCCGTACACCGGCTTCTCGCTGTTCGATGTCCTGCACGGCATCGGTTCGCTCGACGACATCGAGGTCGTCCAGCCGACCCTGTTCGCGATGATGGTGTCGCTGGCCGCACTGTGGCGGTCGTTGGGCATCGAACCGGACGCCGTGGTCGGGCATTCCCAGGGCGAGATCGCCGCTGCCTGTGTCGCCGGAGCGTTGTCCCTTGAGAACGCCGCGAAGGTGATCGCGTTGCGCGCCAGAGCTTTCCGTGACCTGCTCACCGAGGGCGCGATGGCGGCGGTGACGCTGCCCGCGGCGCAAGTCGTGCCACGGTTGACGGAGTGGGCCGGCCGTTTGTCCATCGGCGCGGTCAATGCTCCGAACTCGACAGTCGTCTCCGGCGAACCAGCCGCCATGGACGAGTTTCTAGCCGCGTGCGAGGCCGATGGTGTGCGGTTGCGACGGGTTCCCGTGCGGCACGCTTCGCATTCGCCCTTGATGGAACCGTTGCGGGACCGGCTGCTGACCGACCTCGCCGACATCCGGCCGATGGCCACGGACGTCACCTTCGTCTCCACCGTCGCCGGTGGTCCGGTGGCGGGCACCGAGCTGGACGCGTCCTACTGGTACCGCAACTTGCGGCAGCGGGTGGAGTTCGAGCAGGCGGTCCGGGCGTTGGTGGCGTCTGATCACGGTGTGTTCGTCGAAGTCAGCCCGCACCCGGTGCTCACCTCGCCGGTCCAGGAGACCGCGGGCGACGTGCTCGCCGTCGGTTCCCTGCGGCGGGACGCCGGAAGCCTGGACCAGGTCATGACCTCGCTCGCCCAGCTCCACGTGAACGGCGTGCAGCCGGCTTGGGAGCGTGCGTTCGACGGCCGGCGGGTGCCGCTGCCCACATATCCGTTCCAACGGCAGCGGTACTGGCTGGGCGAGAACGTACCCGTATCCGTGGTCCGCGAAGCACCGCGCGACGCCTTGGAACTCGTGCGTGCGCACACCGCCGCGGTCCTGGGGTTTCCAACGCCCGAGGCGGTCGCGGTGGACTGCACGTTCCGCGAACTCGGCGTCGACTCGCACCTGGCGGTCGACCTGCGCAACCGGATCGCTGCCAGCATGGGCCGTTCGCTGCAGGTGACGGCCTTCTTCGACCACCCCACATGCGCTGACCTGGCCGACCACCTCACCGGCGGACGGATCGAGAGCGCGCCTGAGTTGTCTCTCGCACAGGCGGACGATCCTGTGGTGATCGTGGGCATGGCGTGCCGGTTCCCGGGCGGTGTGCTGTCACCTGAGGATCTGTGGGATCTGGTGGCCGAGGGCCGGGACGCGATTTCGGAGTTTCCCGCCGAGCGTGGCTGGGGTACGGGGTTCGGCGGGTTCGTGGACGACGTGGCCGGCTTCGACGCGGCGTTCTTTGGTATCTCGCCGCGTGAGGCGTTGGGGATGGATCCGCAGCAGCGGTTGGTGCTGGAGTGTTCTTGGGAGGCGTTGGAGCGGGCCGGTGTGGATCCGTTGTCAGTGCGGGGAAGTGGCCTCGGTGTTTATGTCGGAGTAATGGCCGGTGACGGTGCCGGGGTGACCGGCGGCGCGGCGAGCGTGGTGTCCGGGCGGGTCGCGTACGTGCTAGGCGCCGAAGGCCCGGCGGTGTCGGTGGACACAGCGTGCTCGTCTTCGTTGGTGGCCCTGCACCTGGCGACCCAGGCAGTGCGGCACGGCGAGTGCTCGATGGCTTTGGCCGGTGGCGTCACCGTGATGTCGTCGCCCGACCTGTTCGAGGAGTTCGCGCGGCAGGGTGGGTTGGCTGCTGATGGCCGGTGCAAGTCGTTCGCCGCGACCGCTGACGGCACTGGGTGGGCCGAAGGTGTGGGTTTGCTTGTGGTCGAGCGGTTGTCCGACGCTCGACGGCTCGGGCACCAAGCGCTGGCGGTTGTCGCGGGCAGTGCGGTCAACCAGGATGGTGCGTCGAACGGGCTGACCGCGCCGAGCGGTCGCGCGCAGCAACGGGTGATCCGGCAGGCCATGGCGAACGCCGGTCTCACACCCGGTGACGTGGACGTCGTCGAGGCGCACGGCACGGGAACACGGCTCGGCGATCCCATCGAGGCCGAAGCGGTCGTCGCGACCTACGGGCAGGACCGGACGGTACCGCTGCTGCTGGGGTCGGTGAAGTCGAACATCGGGCACACGCAGGCCGCCGCCGGGATCGCCGGTGTGATCAAGACGGTCTCGGCGATGCGGCACGGTGTCGTGCCCGCGAGCCTGCACATCGGCGAACCATCCTCCTTTGTAGACTGGTCGGCTGGAGGAGTGACGCTTGCCCGTGAGGCGGTGGCCTGGCCGCCGGCCGACCGGGCGCGGCGGGCTGGTGTGTCGTCGTTCGGGATCAGCGGTACCAACGCGCACGTGGTCCTCGAGCAGGCGCCGGTCGAGGTGCTCGTCGAGCATTCCGCTGTCACGGGACCTATGCCTTGGGTGTTGTCGGCACGCTCGGAGAAAGCGTTGCGGGAACAGGCCAAACGATTGTCGGCACGACTGGGCGAACGTCCCGAACAGGCTGCCGACGTGGCTCTCTCGTTGGCCACTGGTCGGGCCGCCCTGGAACATAGGGCTGTTGTGCTCGACGGTGTGGCTGGACTCGATCGGTTCGTGTTCGGTGGCACTGCGGTGACAGGTGTTGTGCGGCCGTTGGGCAAGACGGTGTTCGTCTTCCCTGGTCAGGGTTCACAGTGGGCGGGCATGGCGGCCGAGTTGCCGGCGTCCTCACCGGTTTTCGCCGAGTGGATCGGCCAGTGCGCCGATGCGCTGGATCCGTTGGTGGACTGGTCTTTGCTCGATGTGCTCAGAGGCGGGCAGTTGGACCAGGTCGCCGTGGTGCAGCCCGCGCTCTGGGCCGTGATGGTGTCGCTGGCCGGACTGTGGCGATCTTTTGGTGTCGAGCCTGATGTGGTGGTGGGTCATTCGCAGGGCGAGATCGCGGCGGCGTGTGTGGCTGGTGTGTTGTCGTTGGAGGATGGCGCGCGGATTGTTGTGGGTCGCAGTCGGGTGATTGCGGAGGAGCTTTCTGGCCAGGGCGCGATGGCATCGGTGCTCCAGCCGGTGGAACGGGTCCAAGAGTTGTTGTTGCCATGGGTGGATCGTCTGTCGGTCGCTGCGGTCAATGGCCCTGCTTCGGTGGTGGTGTCCGGGGATGCTGCTGCGATGCATGAGTTCCTTGCGTTGGAAGGTGTTCGGGGTAAGCGGATCGCGGTCGATTATGCGTCGCACTCGGCGCATGTGGAATGTGTGCGGGACGAGATCCTGACGGCGCTGGAAGGCATCACACCACAGGCGGGGACTATTCCGTTCTTCTCCACGGTGACTGGTGAGGTGACAGACGCGCTGGATGCCGAGTATTGGTATCAGAACCTTCGTCGGACTGTGCGGTTCGAAGAGGCGGTGCGGACGCTGGCAACCAGCGGGCACGGTGTCTTCCTGGAGATGAGCCCGCATCCGGCGCTGATCGCGGGCATCCAGGACATCGCTGAAGACGCCGTCGCCATTGGCTCACTGCGTCGGCACGACGGTGGCCTGGAGCGATTCCTGACCTCCGTGGCTGAGGCCCACGTGCAGGGTGTCGCCGTGGACTGGTCGCCCGCGTTCACGAGTGCCCATCCGCGATTGGTCGACCTGCCCACGTACGCGTTCCAGCACGAGCAGTACTGGCTGGCCGCACGGACGTCGAAAGGTGTGGCGCATCCGATCCTGGAGACCTCGGTCGAGTTGGCCGACAGCGCGGGATCGTTGTCGACGGGCCGGATTTCGTTGCGGGCACAGCCATGGCTGGCCGACCACTCGATCGCGGACACGGTGTTGTTCCCCGGCACAGGTTTCGTGGAGCTTGCCGTGTGGGCCGGCCGTCAGATGGACTGCGGCACCATCCAGGAGCTGACGATCGAGGCCCCGCTCATGCTCGGCGCCCAGGACGTAGTACAGATCCAGGTTCTTGTCGGTGCCCTGGACGACACTGGCTGCCGTTCCGTGACCATGCACGCACGCGTGGCGGGTGCCCAGGAATGGCAGCGTCATGCCAGCGGATCTCTTGCGCCGACGGCGTCGCCTTCTGATCAGCTGGGAGGGGAGTGGCCGCCGCCTCGCGCGACCGCCGTGGACTTCCGATACGACGTGCTGGCCGAGCCCGGGTTTGGCTATGGGCCTGCGTTCCAAGGACTGCGTTCGGCCTGGCGGCGGGACAGCGAACTGTTCGCCGAGGTTGAGCTGCGGCCGGAGCTGACCGGTTTCGGGCTGCACCCGGCATTGGTGGACGCGGCACTGCATCCGCTGTTGGCCGAGACCGACGGGCTGCGATTGCCGTTCGTCTGGACCGGTGTACGTTGGCAGCCAACGGAAGCAACGAGTGTACGAGTCCGCCTGACCCCGGCAGCCGACGGCGGGTTCGCCGTGGCGATAACCGATACCGAGGGAGCCCCGGTCGCGTCGATCGACTCCCTGATTCTGCGCGAGACAGGTCAGCGTAGTAAGTCTTTGTATGAAGTGGACTGGTCAACAGTGTCCACCGTGTCTTCTGAGCCGGTCGACCATCAGGTGTTCGCCTGTCCCCAGCCGGCTGGCCTGTCGCCGGACCAGGCAGCACGCCTGGTTCTTGCCGAAACCCTGACGGCGATTCAGGACTGGCTGGCAGGGGAACACCCAGACCAGTCACGACTGGTGCTCGTCACCGCGAACGCCACGAGCACCGAACCGAACCTGGCGCACGCGGCGGTGTGGGGGCTGGTGCGGTCGGCGCAGGCCGAGCACCCCGATCGCTTCGTCCTGGTCGACCTGGACGAGCACGGTATCGGCGACTTGACCGAGGTGGTGGGCATTGGCGAACCACAGGTGGCGGTCCGCGACGGCGTGGTCCTGGTTCCCAGGCTGCGCCGGATGACAGCCGAACCAGGACCAGGGCTGAGCGGTCCCGGCACGGTTCTGCTTACCGGCGCGACCGGGACCCTGGGAAGCTTGCTCGCCCGGCACTTGGTGACCGCGCACGGGGTACGTCGGCTGCTGCTGGCCAGCCGCACGATCGACGCTTCCTCTGAACTCGTCGCGGATCTCACTGAGCTCGGCGCGATTGTCGACGTGCTGGCGTGTGACGTCTCCGATCGCGATCAGGTGGCACGGTTGTTGGCGCGCGTTCCTGCCGACCACCCGCTCAGCGCGGTCGTGCACGCGGCGGGTGTTCTGGACGACTGCCTGATCGAGTCCTTGACACCAGAGCGCCTGGACACCGTGCTCGCGGCCAAGGCGGATGCGGCCTGGCATCTGCACGAGTTGACCAGTGGCATGGACCTATCCGCGTTCGTGCTGTTTTCGTCGATGGCCGGTGTGGTCGGGACTGGCGGGCAGGCGAACTACGCGGCAGCGAACGCCTTCCTCGACGCCCTGTCCACCCATCGGCATGCCCACGGCCTGCCTGCTGTGTCGATGACGTGGGGGTTGTGGGAACAGCGAAGCGGCATGACCGCCAGTGTGGGGGAGTTGGAACGCAGCAGGCTCGCGCGTGCGGGGATCACGCCCCTGCCGTCCGGGCTGGGGCTGGAGTTGTTCGATGCCGCGCTGAGTGCTGGCCGGGCAGTGGTGGCGCCGACCAGGATCGATCCGCGTGCGCTCCGGGCCGTGGACCTGCCTGCCGTGCTCCGGGACATGGTCAAGACCACAGCCGATCGCACTGATGGTTGGCGGCTCGTGGATCTGCCCGAGATTGAACGGCGTCAGGCTGCGCTTGACCTGGTGCGAGCGCATGCCGCAACCGTGTTGGGGCACTCCGCCGCCGACGCGGTGACGGCTGGGCGTGCCTTTAAGGAACTGGGATTCGACTCCCTGACCGGCGTCGAGCTACGCAACCGGCTCGCTGCCGCGTGCGGAGTGTCGCTGCCGAGCACCCTGATCTTCGACAGTCCCACCCCCGAAGCAGTCGCCGACCGTCTTCTGGCGCAACTGCTTGGTAAACAGGCGACGGCGCCGGTCGTGCATGCCGTACCGGTTGCCTCCGATGACGATCCGGTTGTCCTTGTGGGCATGGCGTGCCGGTTCCCGGGCGGTGTGCTGTCACCTGAGGATCTGTGGGATCTGGTGGCCGAGGGCCGGGACGCTGTTTCGGCGTACCCCGCTGACCGAGGCTGGGCCGGGACCGGCGCAGGCGGGTTCGTGCCCGGTGCGACGGGCTTCGACGCGGCGTTCTTCGGTATTTCGCCGCGTGAGGCGTTGGGGATGGATCCGCAGCAGCGGTTGGTGCTGGAGTGTTCTTGGGAGGCGTTGGAGCGGGCCGGTGTGGATCCGTTGTCGGTACGGGGAAGTGGGCTCGGCATCTTCATCGGTGTCATGCGCGGTGACTATGTGTCGCCCGGTGACTATGGCTTGACGGGCGCGGCGAGCAGCGTCGTCTCGGGACGAATCGCCTATGTGCTGGGGACTGAGGGCCCGGCGGTGTCGGTGGACACCGCATGTTCTTCCTCCTTGGTGGCATTGCATCTGGCTGCGGACTCGATCCGTCGCGGTGAGTGTTCGATGGCGTTGGTCGGCGGTGTGACTGTGATGTCGTCGCCGATGCTGTTCGAGGAGTTCGCGCGGCAGGGCGGGTTGGCTGCGGACGGCCGGTGCAAGTCGTTCGCCTCATCTGCCGACGGCACCAGTTGGGCCGAGGGTGTCGGTCTTGTTGTGGTGGAGAGGTTGTCCGAGGCGCGGCGCAACGGCCACCGGGTGCTGGCGGTCGTCGCAGGCAGTGCGGTGAACCAGGATGGTGCGTCGAACGGGCTCACCGCGCCCAACGGGCCGTCGCAGCAGCGGGTGATCAGCCAGGCGTTGGCGAACGCGGGCCTGGCCGCGGGCGATGTCGATGTGGTCGAGGGGCACGGCACGGGAACGCGGCTCGGCGATCCGATTGAGGCACAGGCTGTTCTGGACGTATACGGACGGAACCGGGTTGAGCCGTTGTTGTTGGGGTCGGTGAAGTCGAACATCGGGCATACGCAGGCTGCTGCGGGTATGGCCGGCGTGATGAAGATGGTGCTGGCGATGCGGCATGGTGTTGTGCCTGCCAGCCTGCACATCGATGAGCCATCGTCTGTTGTGGACTGGCCGATGGGATCAGTCGAACTGGCCCGCGAGTCGGTGGCATGGCCGTCGACGGGCCGGGCTCGGCGCGCTGGAGTTTCGTCGTTCGGGATCAGCGGGACGAACGCGCACGTGATCATCGAACAACCACCGGCCGCCGCCGAGATGGCGGACCGATCCGGTTGCGACACAGCGCCTTGGGCGTTGTCGGCTCGCTCAGGTGAGGCACTTCGGGAACAAGCTGGTCGGCTGCTGACGCAGTTGCAGGCACATCCCGAGTCGGCCGCCGACGTGGCCTACTCGCTGGTGCGCACCCGCGCTCAGTTGACGCATCGGGCTGTCGTGTTCGACGGGACGACCGGGCTCGACCGATTGGCCAACGGAATTCCCGGCCGCACAGTGGTAGAGGGCGTTGTCGAGGAACCTGGCCGGACCGTGTTTGTCTTTCCTGGTCAGGGTTCGCAGTGGGTGGGTATGGCGGTGGAGTTGTGGGAGTCGTCGGTGGTGTTCGGAGAGTGGATGGATCGGTGTGGTGTTGCTTTGGAGCCTTGGGTGGGGTGGTCGTTGCGTGATGGTTTGTGTGGTGGCGGGGTTGATGTGGTGCAGCCTGCACTGTGGGCTGTGATGGTGTCTTTGGCGGGGTTGTGGCGGTCTTTTGGTGTCGAGCCTGATGTGGTGGTGGGTCATTCGCAGGGTGAGATTGCGGCTGCTTGTGTTGCGGGTGTGTTGTCGTTGGAGGATGGCGCACGGATTGTCGCGAGTCGCAGCCGCGTGATCGCGGATCAGCTGTCCGGTGATGGGGCGATGGCCTCGATTGTGCTTCCGGTGGACCGGGTGCGGGAGTTGTTGGCCCCGTGGGGCGGGAGGTTGTCTGTCGCCGCGGTGAACGGTCCGGCGTCGGTGGTGGTGTCCGGGGACGCGACTGCGATGGAGGAATTCCTTACGCTCGAAGGTGTTCGGGGGAAGCGGATCGCGGTGGATTACGCGTCGCACTCGGCGCAGGTGGAGTGTGCGCGTGACAAGATTCTTGATGCGTTGGGTGAGATCACGCCGCAGGCGGGGATTATTCCGTTCTTTTCCACGGTGACTGGTGAGGTGACAGACGCGCTGGATGCCGAGTATTGGTATCAGAACCTTCGTCGGACTGTGCGGTTCGAAGAAGCCGTGCGGACGCTGGCAGCCGGCGGACATAACGTGTTCCTGGAGATGAGTCCTCATCAGGTGCTGACCATGAGCATCCAGGATATCGCCGAGGACGCCGTCGCGCTCGGCTCACTGCGGCGCGACAACGGCGGCATGGACCGGTTCCTGACCTCCGTGGCCGAGGCCCACGTCCGCGGCGTCGCAGTCGACTGGTCACCGACCTTCGAGGCATACCGGCCGCAGATCGTGGATCTGCCGACCTACGCCTTCCAGCATCAGCGTTACTGGCCGGAGACCGCAGCGCCGACTTCATCTACTGTGGACGACTGGCGGTACCGGATCGACTGGCAGCCAGTGACTGAGGCTCAGTCGGTTGTATCCGGGCAGTGGCTGGCGGTGGTCCCCGAGGGGATCGTCGGTTACGAACCCGTTCTCACCGGCTTGGAACGACTGGGCATGGCGGTGGAGCCAGTCGTGCTCAGCCAGCTGGACGACAGGTTGAGGCAATCAGAGCCGGCCGGGGTGCTGTCGTTGCTCGCGCTGGACGAGCGGGACCAGCCAGCCGCGACTCGGGGCCTGCATTCGACGTTGGCTCTCATCCGGGCGCTGGCCGACGTCGACGCGTCGCTGTGGCTGCTGACCTCGGGCGCGGTCGCTGCGGCATCACAAGACGTTGTGGTGAACCCAGTGCAGGCCCAGATATGGGGGCTGGGGCTGGCCGCAGGGCTTGAGCACCCGGACCACTGGGGTGGCTTGGTGGATGTGCCGGCCGTCGTGGATGACCAGGTCATCGGCAAGCTGGCTGCGGTGTTCGCGGGCAAGGAAGATCAAGTCGCTGTCCGCGCCGAGGGGACCTACGCGCGACGGCTCGTGCGTGCAGCACGCGACCGACAGCCGGAACACGTCTGGCAGCCGCGGGGAACCGTCCTGATCACCGGCGGAACGGGTGGGCTCGGCGCGCATGTGGCGCGGTCGCTGGCCCATGACGGCGCCGAGCACCTCGTTCTGGTCAGTCGTCGTGGACCGGAAGCGCCGGGCGCGGTTGACCTCACGACCGAACTCGACGGTCTGGGCGTTCAGGTGACGGTGGTGGCTTGCGACGTGGCGGACTACACCGCTGTACGGGAACTGGTCACGTCCCTGCCGCAGCTGACGGCCGTGGTCCACGCCGCGGGAATCGGTCAGCACGCCACGCCGCTCACCGACATGAGCCCGGACGACCTCGCGGATGTGCTGCGAGCGAAGGTCCTGGGCGCGGCTCACCTCGACGCCCTGCTCGACTATGACACGCTGGACGCGTTCGTGCTCTTCTCCTCCGGTGCTGGCGTGTGGGGCGGCGGCGGTCAGGGCGCGTACGGAGCCGCGAACGCCTACCTGGACGCTCTGGCGCAACAACGCCGCGCCCTCAGCGGCCGGGCCACGTCGATCGCGTGGGGCAGCTGGTCGGGCGACGGCATGGCGCGGGGTGTTGCGGGCGAACGGTTCCAGGCTCTCGGTTTGTCCAAGATGGACCCGGCGACCGCAGTACGAGCTCTGCGCGAGGCGGTCGCCGAGGACGAGACGTGCCTGGTCGTGGCGGACATCGACTGGTCCAGGTTCGGGCCTGCCTACGCCGTCTCACGGGCACGTCCGCTGTTGGCCGAGGTCTTCACGGACGACCAGCCGATGGTGGAGACGGACCTGGCCCGGCAGCTCGCCGGGCTGACCGAGGCCGAGCAACGACGCACGGTGCTCACCACCGTGCGCGCACACGTCGCGGCCGTGCTGGGGATGGCGTCCGGTGACGGGGTGGACGACCGGCGGGCGTTCAAGGAATTGGGCCTCGACTCGGTCACCGCGGTCGAGCTCCGCAACCGGCTGACCAGCGCCACGGGTCTCAACCTGCCCACGACGATCGTGTTCGACCACCCCAGCGCCGCCGCACTCACCGACTATCTGCTCGCCGAGGCGGTACCCACGGCGCGGCCCGCGCCGGAGACACCGGCGGGAGCGGTCGACGAACCGATCGCGATCGTGGCGATGAGCTGCCGGTTCCCGGGCGGTGTCCAGTCAGCGGACGACCTCTGGCGGCTGGTGGCCGACGAGGTGGACGCGATCTCAGGCTTCCCGGCCGACCGGGGATGGCGGCTGTCAGCGGACCGGACTGTGACCGAGTCCGGCGGTTTCCTCTACGACGCCGCCGAGTTCGACGCAGACTTCTTCGGTATCTCGCCACGGGAGGCCGCCGCCATGGACCCGCAGCAGCGGTTGCTGCTGGAGTGCTCCTGGGAGGCGTTCGAACGGGCGGGCATCGATCCCGGTTCGGTCCGGGGCAGCCGCGTCGGCGTGTTCGTCGGTGCCCTGGCCCAGGACTACGGGCCGCGGATGCACGAGGCGCCCGCGGACTTCGAGGGTTACCTGGCCACCGGCAGCACCGGCAGCGTGGTCTCCGGCCGGATCGCCTACACGTTCGGGCTGGCAGGGCAGGCGGTCACGATAGACACGGGCTGTTCCTCCTCGTTGGTGGCGTTGCACCTGGCCTGCCAGGCGCTGCGGCAGGGGGAATGCACGCAGGCGTTGGTCGGTGGCGTCACCGTGATGGCCAACCCCGGTGCGTTCGTCGAGTTCAGCCGCCTCGGTGGAATCGCCGTCGATGGTCGTTGCAAGCCGTTCGCCTCGGCCGCCGATGGCACCGGCTGGAGTGAGGGCGCGGGCGTGCTGCTCGTTGAGCCGCTGTCGGAGGCCCGGCGCAACGGCCACCCGGTCCTCGCTGTGGTGCGGGGGAGTGCGGTGAACCAGGACGGCGCATCGAACGGTCTGACAGCGCCGAGCGGCGTCGCCCAGCAGCAGGTGATCCGTCAGGCTCTGGCCAGCGCTGGTTTCACGCCCGCGGATGTGGACGTGGTCGAAGGGCACGGGACCGGGACCCGCTTGGGCGATCCGATTGAGGCACAAGCTGTTCTGGCGACCTATGGGCAGAACCGGTCTGTGCCGCTGTTGTTGGGGTCGGTGAAGTCGAACATCGGGCATACGCAGGCTGCTGCGGGTATGGCCGGCGTGATGAAGATGGTGCTGGCGATGCGGCATGGTGTGGTGCCGCGGAGTCTGCACATCGACGAGCCATCCTCCTTTGTGGACTGGTCGGTGGGATCGGTGGAGCTGGCGCGGGAGGCGGTGGCTTGGCCTGCTGCTGGTCGGGCTCGGCGGGCTGGGGTTTCGTCCTTCGGGGTGGGCGGGACGAACGCACACGTGATCATTGAGGAGATACCGCCGGAGGCGCCCGGCGATCGGCACGTTGGCGCGGATGCCGTGCCGTGGGTCCTGTCCGCACGATCCAGTGTCGCATTGCGGGACCAGGCGAGGAAGCTTGCTGTTTCGTTGACCGAGCGTCCTGAGTCGACTGTCGATGTCGGACATTCTCTGGTGACCGGCCGTGCCGCTCTGGAGCATCGCGCGGTGGTGCTGGACGGTGTCGCAGGGCTGGACCGGGTGGGCGCTGGCGCGGTCGAAGGTGTTGCGCGGCCGTTGGGCAAGACGGTGTTTGTGTTTCCTGGTCAGGGTTCGCAGTGGGTGGGTATGGCGGTGGAGTTGTGGGAGTCGTCGGTGGTGTTCGGGGAGTGGATGGATCGGTGTGATGTCGCGTTGAGGCCGTGGGTCGGCTGGTCGTTGCGTGACGGTTTGAGCAGTGGGTGTGTTGATGTGGTGCAGCCTGCACTGTGGGCGGTGATGGTGTCTTTGGCGGGGTTGTGGCGGTCTTTTGGTGTGGAGCCTGATGTGGTTGTGGGTCATTCTCAGGGTGAGATTGCGGCTGCGTGTGTGGCTGGTGTGTTGTCGTTGGAGGATGGCGCGCGGATGGTTGTGAGTCGTAGCCGCGTGATTGCGGAAGAGCTGTCCGGTAAGGGTGCTATGGCATCGGCGCTTGAGCCGGTGGAGCGGGTTCAGGAGTTGTTGTTGCCGTGGGCGGATCGTCTGTCGATAGCCGCGGTCAACGGCCCGGCGTCGGTGGTGGTGTCCGGCGATGCTGCCGCGATGGATGAATTCCTTGGGACAGCAGGTGTTCGAGGTAAACGGATCGCGGCGGATTTCGCGTCGCATTCTGCGCATGTGGAGTGTGCGCGTGACAAGATTCTCGACGCGTTGGGCGAGATCACGCCGCAGGCGGGGACTATTCCGTTCTTTTCCACGGTGACTGGTGAGGTGACCGACGCGCTCGATGCCGAGTACTGGTATCAGAACCTGCGTCGGACTGTGCGGTTCGAAGAGACGGTGCGGACGCTGGCAGCCAGCGGACATAACGTGTTCCTGGAGATGAGTCCGCATCCGGTGCTGACCATGAGCATCCAGGACACCGCCGAGGACGCTGTTGTCATCGGCTCGCTGCGCCGCGAAGACGGCGGGCTCAAGCGGTTGCTGACCTCGGTCGGCGAGGCATACGTGCAGGGTGTCGACGTGGACTGGCGACCTGCGTTCGCCGGTCTGCAGGCCCAGCGCGTGGACCTGCCCACCTACGCGTTCCAGCGGCGACGCCACTGGCTGAATGCCGACGACATCGACGTGAGCCTCGCCGATCACCCCTTCATCAGTTCCGCGACCGTCCTGGCCGACACGGATGCCACGGTGTTCACCGGGCAGCTCTCCCTCAACCGGTCGCCATGGCTGGCAGATCACGCCGTGGGAGACACCGTTCTGTTGCCGGGCACCGCGTTCCTCGACCTTGCACTGTGGGCGGGTGACCAGGTCGGCTGCGGCCAGGTGGTCGAGCTGGCCTTCGAGGCGCCCTTGGCGCTGCCCGGCGAGGACGTCCGTACTGTCCAGCTCGCGGTGGATGCCCCGGATTCCGTAGGCCGACGGCCGATCCGGATCTACTCACGGTCCTCGACCGACGCGTCCTGGACCAGACACGCCTCCGGCCTGCTTGCCGAAACGACACCGACCGGCGGCGACCCGATGCCGTGGCCACCCGTGGACGCGGAATCGATCGAAGTGCCTGGCCTGTACGAGAAGCTGACCGAGTTGGGCTACGAGTACGGCCCCGCGTTCCGTGGACTGCGGTCGGCATACCGGTCGGGTACCGAGCTTTACGCCGAGGCCGTGCTTCCCGATGGGCTTCGCGCCGAAGCGGGCCGGTTCCGGCTGCACCCGGCGTTGCTCGATGCCGCCTTGCATGTGATGGGCGCGGGTCGTAGCAAGCTCGCGCTGCCGTTCTCCTACAGCGGTGTGTCGCTGCACGCGGCCGGTACGTCCACGCTGCGAGTTCGGATTTCCTGGCTGGACGACGACACTGTGTCGGTTCACCTCGCCGATGAGCGAGGGATTGCGGTGGCGTCGGTGGATGCGCTGGCCCTGCGTTCGGCTACGCCACATGACTCTTTGTTCCGTCTCGACTGGGTCGCGGCGCCCAGGTCGGAGCCCGAAGGCTCGCACACAGTCGTCGCTGATCTACAAGAGCTGCAGGATGTCCCGGCGACGGTGTTCCTGATGATCCAGGACACGGCCGATACGGTCGAGGTTCTCGCGGTGTTGCAGGAATGGTTGACCGACGGCCGGTTCACCGCCTCGCGGCTGGCAGTCGTCGTCGATGGCTCATCCCTGACCGGTGCCGCGGTGCAGGGCCTGGTGCGGTCGGCATCCGCCGAGCAACCGGACCGTTTCGCCCTGATCACGTTGCACGACGCGGAGTTGCCAGTGCGCGCCTTGCTGGCGGCGCTCGCCGCGGGCGAGGCCGAATGCCAGGTACGCGGAGGCGAAGTCCGTGTTCCCCGCCTGGCACGTGTTACCGGACAACACCAGGCACCGGTGTGGGACGCCGACGGCACCGTGCTCATCACTGGCGGCACGGGCGTGCTGGGCGGTCTCGTGGCGCGTCATCTGGTGGCAGAGCATGGAATCCGCAGTCTGGTCCTCGTCAGCCGGCGCGGGAACGACGCTGGTCTTGTGGCGGAGCTGGAAACAGCGGGTGCGCTGGTGACAGTGGCCGCCTGCGATGTGTCGGACAAGGCAGCGCTCAAGCGTGTCCTCGACGACGTTCCCGCGGAATTCCCTCTGCGAGGCGTGGTGCACGCGGCAGGTGTCGTCGACGACGGGATCATCGGCTCGCTCACCCCGCAACGTGTCGGCGCGGTGCTGGCGCCGAAGGCGGATGCTGCCTGGCACTTGCACGAACTGACTGAGCACCTGGATCTGGCCCAATTCGTGCTGTTTTCCTCCGCGGCCGGAGTGTTCGGCACACCGGGACAGGGCAGTTACGCCGCCGCGAACGGATTCCTCGACGCGCTGGCCAGGCACCGCAGAGCTGCAGGCCTGCCTGCGGTGTCCCTCGCGTGGGGCTGGTGGGCACCTCGCAACGGACTGACCGGCGGCCTCGGCGAAGCCGACATGGCGCGGTTCGCAAGGTCGGGCGTCCGCCCGTTGTCCCCGGGCGAAGGACTCGCGCTGTTCGATGCCGCCTGTGCCGCCGACGAACCGGTGCTCGTGCCGATCAAGCTGGACGTCGCACGCGCCGAACAGGTTCCCGGCCTGTTGCGTGGCCTGGTCGCCGCGAAGGCCCCGGTCCGGATCGAGGCCGGTCTGCCCGAACGCCTGGCCGAACTGCCCGAGGCCGACCAGCATCGCACCGTGCTGGACCTGGTCCGGGCACACACCGCGGCCACACTCGGCCATCCCCGCCCGGACATGGTCGACACGACGCGGGGCTTCATGGACGCCGGCTTCGATTCGTTGACCGCCGTGGAACTACGCAACCGGCTGGCGGCCGCGACCGGTGTCCGGCTGCCTGCCACCCTGCTGTTCGACCACCCGACGCCGGTCGATCTGGCCCGGCGGTTGCACACCGAGCTGGTGGGCGATCAGGCGCCGTGGTCCCCGATCGACGAGCTGGACCGGCTGGAGGCCGGTCTGCGGGCGATGACCGACGACGAGGCCGCCCGCCAGGCGGTGACGGTCCGCCTGCGTGCACTACTGGCCACCCTCGACAGCGACGACTCGGCCGGTGCGCTCGATACCGCCACCGACGACGAGCTGTTCGACCTGGTGGACAACGACCTGGGAATTCGCTGAGCCGGTCAGGAGCCGAGCTGTGGACAACGAGCAGAAGCTACGCGACTACCTCAAGCGGGTCATCACCGACCTGCAGCACACTCGCGGACGGCTGCGCGAGGTCGAGTCGGCCGCGCACGAGCCGATCGCGATCGTCGCGATGAGCTGCCGCCTGCCCGGCGCGGTCGCCACCCCCGCCGATCTCTGGCGGCTGGTCGTGAACGGCACCGACGCCATCTCGGAGTTCCCCACCGACCGCGGCTGGGACCTGGAAGCGTTGTACGACCCCGATCCCGATCACACGGGCACCAGCTACACCCGGCACGGCGGGTTTCTGCACGACGCGGCCCTGTTCGACCCGAGCCTGTTCGGTGTGTCGCCCCGTGAGGCACTGTCGATGGACCCGCAGCAGCGGCTGTTGCTGGAGACGGCCTGGGAGAGCTTCGAGAACGCCGGTATCGACCCGTTTTCCCTGCGTGGCAGCAGGGCCGGTGTGTTCACCGGCGTGATGTACCAGGACTACGGCAGCCGGTTGTACCGTATCCCGGACGGTTTCGAAGGGCTGCTCAACGTCGGCAGCTCACCCAGTGTCGTGTCCGGCCGCGTGTCCTACACCTTCGGGCTGGAAGGGCCAGCGGTCACAGTCGACACCGCTTGCTCCTCGTCGTTGACGGCGTTGCACTTGGCGTGCCAGTCGTTGCGACGCCAGGAGTGCTCGCTCGCGTTGGCCGGCGGTGTCGCGGTCATGGCGACTCCGGGTACGTTCATCGACTTCAGCCGGCAGCGTGGGCTTTCGCCAGACGGCCGGTGCAAGGCGTTCGCTGCCGCTGCGGACGGCACCGGATTCTCCGAAGGCGTTGGCGTTTTGTTGCTCGAGCGGCTGTCCGACGCCGTGAACAACGGTCACCAGGTGCTCGCCGTGGTGCGCGGCTCGGCGGTGAACCAAGACGGCGCGAGCAGCCGTCTGACCGCGCCGAGCGGTCCGGCGCAGCAGCGGGTGATCCGGCAAGCCCTGGCCGACGCCGGTCGCACTGCCGCCGAGATCGACGTGGTCGAAGCACACGGAACCGGTACCACACTCGGTGATCCCATTGAGGCGCAGGCATTGCTGGCCACCTATGGCCAAGATCGGGCCGATCCGCTGTGGCTGGGGTCGATCAAGTCCAACATCGGCCACACGCAGGCGGCGGCCGGCGTGACGGGCGTGATCAAGATGGTGCTGGCGATGCGGCACGGCATCATGCCCCGCACCTTGCACGTGGACCAGCCTTCCCCGCAGATCGACTGGTCCGCCGGAGCGGTGGAGCTGCTGATCGAACAACGTCCGTGGGACAAGGACAACGCGCCGCGACGCGCGGCCGTGTCATCGTTCGGTGCGAGCGGCACCAACGCGCATGTCATCCTGGAAGAGGCGCCGCAACCGGCGGTCGAAGAGCCCGGCGAGCGCGCGGCGGGGCCGGTGCCCTGCTTGCTGTCCGCACATTCAGCTGAGGCCTTGCGAGCTCAGGCGCAGCGCCTGCTGACGCATCTGAGCGACAATCCGGACCTCGAAGTGCTGGACGTCGGCAACTCCCTCGCCGGCCGGGCGGCACTCACCGAACGGGCCGTGCTCATCGCAGATGACCGGGTCGGACTCGCCGACGCACTGACTACTTTGGACAGTGAGATACTCGGCAGTGTTGCCGAATCGGGCTTGGTGGCGTTCCTGTTCTCTGGGCAGGGCTCTCAGCGCATCGGCATGGGACAACAGCTGTACGAGGCTTTCCCGGTGTTCGCCGAGGCGTGGGACGCCGCGTGCGCCGGGCTGGATCCCTCGTTACGCAACGTGGTCAAGGATGACGTTGCGGCGCTCGACCAGACGGCCTTCGCCCAGCAGGCACTGTTCGCGCTCGAAGTCGCGCTGTTCCGGCTGGTCGAGTCATGGGGACTGCGACCGGATCTCCTGCTGGGGCATTCCATCGGTGAGATCGCCGCGGCGCACGCGGCCGGTGTTTTGTCTCTTGCGGACGCCTGCGCGCTCGTCTCGGCGCGTGGCCGGTTGATGCAGCGACTGCCTGAGGGTGGCGCGATGATCGCGATCCGGGCCAGTGAGGACGAAATCCAGGCGCTGCTGGACGAACGGATCGGCATCGCTGCGGTCAACGGGCCGCAGTCGGTGGTGTTGTCCGGCGAGCAGGACGCGATCACCGCCATGGAGTCGTTGTGGCGGGAGCGAGGACGTGAGGTCAAACGCCTGCGCGTCAGCCATGCGTTCCACTCCGCCCGGATGGAGCCGATGCTCGCGGAGTTCGGCCGGGTCGTGGCGGGATTGTCGTTCCAGCCGCCCCGCATCCGGATCGTCTCGACCGTGACCGGGCAGATCATCGGCGACGAGCTGTGCACGCCGGAGTACTGGGTGCGCCAAGTACGGGACACTGTCCGGTTCGCCGATGGCATGCGCAGCCTGGCCGAACTCGGCGCCCGGTCGTTCGTGGAACTCGGGCCGGACGGCGTGCTCGCGGCAATGGGACAGGACTGCCTTGAAGGCGTCGATGCCGTGCTGGTGCCGACTTTGCGCGGCGACCGGCCGGAAGGGCGCACGGTCGCCACCGCGCTGGCCAAGTTGCACGTCCGTGGCGTTGCCGTGGACTGGGCGGGATACTTCGCTGGCACGGGCGCACGGCGGGTGGAGCTGCCCACGTATGCGTTTCAGCGCAAGCGGTACTGGCTCGACGCGCCGCGTGACACCGGGGACATCGCAGGCGCTGGCCTGCGGTCCGCGGAACACCCGTTGCTCGCGGCCGCTGTCGAGCTGGCGGGAGCCGACGGCCTGTTGCTCACCGGCAAGTTGTCCTTGCGGTCGCATCCGTGGCTGGGCGACCACGTTGTCCACGACAAGGTGCTCGTGCCCGGCACAGCGTTGCTGGATCTCGCGATCAGGGCCGGCGACCGAGTCGGTTGCGGTCGGATCACCGAACTCACCCTGCACGCGCCGATGGTCCTGACCACCACCGGAGGCATCGAACTGCAGCTGCGGGTGGGTGAACCGGACAGCACTGGTTGCCGGAGTGTGGACATCCACTCCCGTGACGATTCCGAATGGACACACAACGCCGGCGGTGTACTGGCTGCCGAGGACACGTCCGCATCTTTCGATCTAAAACACTGGCCGCCTGCCGAAGCCGTCGCGCTCGATGTCGACGGCCACTACGACCGGCTCACCGAGACGGGTTTGTGCTACGGCCCGGTGTTCCGCGGCCTGCAGGCGGCCTGGCGGCGGGGTGATGAGATCTTCGCCGAAGTCGGCCTTCCAGCGTCGGAGCGCCCCGAGTCGGTCCATTTCGGACTTCACCCCGCGTTGCTCGACGCCGCTCTGCATACGATCGGGCTCGGACCGCTCGGTGACTCGGGGCTCGCGCAGTTGCCGTTCGCGTGGAACGACGTTTCTTTGTACGCAACGGGTGCGTCGACGATCCGCGTTCGCGTGACCCCCGCCGGTCCCGGTGCGGTGACGATCCAGGTCGCTGACAGCACGGGCGCGCCGGTTGCTTCGATCGGTTCGCTGGCAGTGCGACCGGTGGGCGCTCTGCAGACCAGATCGGACCATCTCTACCGGGTCGACTGGGCTGAAGTGCAAGCAGGCTCGCCCGTCCGGACAGCCGAGCTTTCGGCGTGCGACGAGGTCGTGCCGGATGTCGCGCTGGTCATGTGTTCTGCCGAACTAGGTCTGCCGGACAGTGGCCGGGATGCGGCTCGACGCGCGCTGGATCTGGTACAGCAGTGGCTGACTGACGAGCGCTTCACCGCGTCGCGGCTGGCCTTCGTAACGCGGGGAGCCGTGGCCGTCGCAGCCGGAGACGATGTGCCGGACCTGACCCACGCACCCGTGTGGGGCCTGCTGCGGTCCGCGCAGAGCGAGCACCCGGACCGATTCGTACTCGTTGATGTCGACGACCAACCAGAGTCGATGAGGGTGCTGCCGGAGGTGTTTGCCACCGGTGAACCACAGCTGGCGGTACGTGCCGGTGTCGGATACGCGCCTCGGCTGACGCGCGTTGCGGCATCCGAACGCCGAGGCAACTGGCGGTTGGACGTCTCGGCGGAACGGACCCTCGACGGTCTCAAGGTGGTGGCCGCCCCCGAAGCTGAGCGGCCGCTCGGCGAGGGCGAGGTCCGGGTCGCGATCCGCGCCGCCGGGCTGAACTTCCGGGACGTGCTGCTCGCCCTGGGCATGTACCCCGGTGAGGCGGCCATCGGTAGCGAAGGCGCTGGTGTAGTGGTGGAGACCGGCCCGGGGGTGGCCGGCCACAAGCCCGGTGACCAGGTGTTCGGGCTTTTCCAGGGCGCGTTCGGCACGCTCGCGGTGACCGACCAGCGGTACTTGGCACCGATCCCGGCCGGGTGGACGTTCGAACAGGCCGCATCGGTGCCGCTGGTGTTCCTGACCGCCTACTACGGCCTGCGCGACCTCGGCAACGTGCAGCCGGGCGACCGGGTCCTGGTGCACGCCGCCGCCGGCGGGGTCGGCATGGCCGCTGTGCAGCTCGTCTCACACTTCGGTGCAGAGGTGTTCGGCACGGCCAGCCCCGGCAAATGGGCTGCGGCCGGGCTTGCCGAGGACCGTATCGCGTCGTCACGGACGTCGGACTTCGAGACGAAATTCGCCGGCGGAGTCGATGTCGTGCTCAACTGCCTGGCGCGCGAGTTCGTGGACGCCTCGCTGAGGTTGCTGTCGCCTGGCGGCCGGTTCGTCGAGATGGGCAAGACCGACATCCGTGCCGCGAACGACGTGGCCGAGACGTACAACGGGGTGTCGTACAGAGCGTTCGACCTGTTCGAAGCCGGTCCCGACCGGATCGGCGAGATGCTGGCCGAGATCATCAAGGGGTTCGCCACCGGTGCGCTCCAGCCGCTTCCGGTCCGGACCTGGGACATCCGCGAGGCCGGGGCCGCGTTCAGGTTCGTCGCGCAGGCCCAGCACGTCGGCAAGGTCGTGCTGACTGTGCCGAGACCGATGGACGCCGACGGCACGGTCCTGATCACTGGAGGTACTGGAGCGCTGGGTGCACTGCTCGCGCGGCATCTGGTGACCGAGCACGGTGTGCGCCACCTGGTGCTGGCCAGCCGTCGAGGCGAGGCCACGGAACTGTGCGCCGAGTTGACGGTGTTGGGCGCGACGGTCACCACGGCCGCCTGTGACATCTCGGACCGCATGGCACTGGCGGAACTGCTGGCCGCGATACCAGCCGAGCATCCGCTGACAGCTGTCGTGCACGCCGCCGGTGTGCTGTCCGACGCCACCATCTCCGCCCTGACGCCCGCCCAACTCGACGAGGTCCTGCGCCCCAAACTGGATGCCGCATGGCATCTGCACGAGCTGACCGAGCACCTGGATCTGGCCCAGTTCGTGCTGTTCTCGTCCGCCGCAGGGGTGCTCGGCGGACCGGGACAGGGCAACTACGCCGCTGGCAACGCGTTTCTCGACGCCCTTGCCCAGCATCGCCGGGCGCGTGGCCTGCCTGGGGTGTCGCTGGCGTGGGGGTTCTGGGCGCAGGACGGCGGCATGGCCGGCCAGGTGGACGCTCGTGACAGGCCACGGATGACCAGGTCAGGGGTCGCGGGTCTGTCCGAACAGGAGGGTCTGGCCCTGTTCGACGCGGCCCTTGGTGCTGACGAGGCGGCGTTGGTCCCGGTCCGGTTCGACTTCACCGCAATGCGTTCCGCCCCGCCGTTGTTGCGTCGGCTCGTACGCGCTCGCACCCGGCGGGTGGTCGAGGATGAGGCCCGCACTCAACCTGCCGCCGACCTGGCCGGCCTGTCAGTGTCCGAACAGGACAGTGCGATGCTGGACCTGGTGCGCCGGCACGCGGCCATGGTGCTCGGGTTCGGCTCGGCGGCCGAGATCGATGACAGCCGGGCATTCCGCGAACTGGGTTTCGACTCGCTCACCTCGGTCGAGCTGCGTAACCGGCTGGGCACCGTGACCGGCTTGCGGCTGTCGGCGACGCTGGTGTTCGACCACCCGACGCCGTCAGCGTTGGCCACGTTGCTGCGCAAGGAATTGTTCGGTTCGGCGCCGGCCATGACCGCGCCCGTCACACAGGCACTACCGGCCGACGAGCCGATCGCGATCGTGGGGATGAGCTGCCGGTTCCCCGGCGGTGTCGAGTCACCGGAGGACCTGTGGGATCTGGTTGCCGCCGGACGGGACGCGGTCGCCGACTTTCCCACCGACCGTGGCTGGGACGCGGGGAAACGGCCCGACGGCGGGCCTACCATCGGCGGTTTCCTCTACGACGCCGCCGACTTCGACGCGGGCTTCTTCGGGATCTCGCCGCGTGAGGCGCTGGCGATGGACCCGCAGCAGCGGCTGTTGCTGGAGGGCTCCTGGGAGGTCTTCGAACGTGCCGGGATCGACCCGGCCGCACTTCGCGGCGGCCCGGTGGGCTTCTACGTGGGCGCGATCCACAACGGTTACAGCGAGACCCTCGGCAGCGCCCGCGACAGCCTTGAAGGCCACTTGGCGATCGGGACCATGAGCAGCGTCGCGTCCGGCCGGTTGGCGTACGCCTTCGGATTCGAGGGCCCGGCGATCACCATCGACACCGCGTGTTCCTCGTCGTTGGTCGCGGTGCACCTGGCGAGCCAGGCGCTACGGCAGGGCGAGTGCTCGCTGGCGGTGGCGGGCGGCGTCACGATCGCCGCGACCCAGGACATCTTCGTCGAGTTCGGCAAGCAGGGCGCGCTGGCCGCGGACGGGCGCTGCAAGGCGTTCTCGGCAGACGCCGACGGTTTCGGTTTCGCCGACGGAGTCGGTCTGGTGTTGCTGGAGCGGCTGTCCGACGCGCGCCGCAACGGCCACCAGGTACTGGCTGTGGTGCGTGGCTCGGCGGTCAACCAGGACGGGGCGTCCAACGGTCTCACCGCACCGAGCGGCCCGGCCCAGCAACGGGTGATCCGTCAGGCGTTGGCCAACGCCGGCGTGACCGCCGACGACGTCGACGCGGTGGAGGCGCACGGGACCGGCACACGGCTCGGCGACCTGATCGAGGCCCAGGCGTTGTCGGCCGCGTACGGACAGGATCGGGCCGAACCTCTGCTGCTTGGCTCGGTCAAGTCCAACATCGGCCATGCCCAGGCCGCCGCCGGTGTGGCGGGTCTGATCAAGATGGTGCAGGCGCTCGGCCATGATGTTGTGCCGAGGACCCTGCACGCCGACACTGCTCTGACCGATGTGGACTGGAGTTCGAACGGGCTGCGGCTGCTGGCAGATCCGGCCGAGTGGCCTGAGCGCGGACGGCCGCGGCGGGCGGGAGTGTCCTCGTTCGGGATCAGCGGCACCAACGCGCATTTGGTTGTGGAACAGGCACCGGTCGAAACACCGGACGAGTCGCCTGCGGCCGGACTCGTGCCTTGGGTCGTGTCCGCGCGGACTCCACAGGCGTTGGCCGCGCAAGTCGATCGCCTTCGTTCGTATGTGACAGCACGAGGCGAACTCAGCCCTGTGGACGTCGGGCACACCTTGCTGACCGGTCGTTCCGCATTGGAACACCGGTCTGTGGTGATCGGTCAGGACCGAGACGAGTTGTTGGCCGGTGCGGGTGCGGTGACAGGTGTGGCGATGCCCTCGCCCCGCGTGGTTTTCGTGTTCCCGGGACAAGGCTCGCAGTGGACCGGGATGGCAGTCGACCTGTTGGCGTCGTCGCCGGTTTTCGCTGAGCGGATGCGGGAGTGCGCGGCTGCTATTCAGGCTGTTTCGGACATCGATGTGCTCGCGGCGTTGGCAGATGGGTCCGCGTTGGAGCGCATTGAGGTCGTGCAGCCGACTTTGTTCGCCGTCATGGTGTCGTTGGCGGGGCTGTGGGAGTCCTTCGGTGTCCGGCCGGCAGCGGTGATCGGTCATTCCCAGGGAGAGGTCGCTGCCGCCTGTGTGGTCGGTGCGTTGACGTTGGCCGATGCGGTCAAGATCGTGGTGACGCGCAGCCGGCTTTTCGCCGAGACGATGGTCGGCAAGGGCGCGGTGCTGGCGGTGGCGATGGCGGCCAAGCAGGTCGAGCCGATGCTCGCCCGGTGGGCCGGGCGGCTGTCGGTCGGCGGGATGAACGGGCCCACCTCGACGGCTGTGGTGGGTGATCTGCCGGCGCTGGCGGAGTTCGCCGCCGAATGTGCCGCCGCCGGAGTGCGTACCAGGACCGTGCCGGGAACGGTCGCGTCCCATTCGGCGCAGGTGGACCAGATCCGCGACCGGCTCGCAGCCGAACTGTCCGGGTTGTCGCCACGCGCGAGCGATGTGCCCTTCTACTCCACGGTCACCGCGACGCTGATCGATACCACGGAGTTGGACGGCGAGTACTGGTTCAGCAACGGTCGGCAGCCGGTCGACTTCGAAGGCGCCGTGCGGGCTGCCATCGCCGACGGCCACAGCGTTTTTGTCGAGTCCAGTGCTCATCCGGTGCTGACCATGGGCATTCAGGAGATCTCACAGGACTTGGCCGTCGCGATCGGGACGCTACGCCGTGACGAGGGGGACGAGCGACGGTTCCTGACCTCGTTGGCAGAGGCATACGTACACGGCGTGGACGTCGACTGGGCACCGCTGTTCCCGGCTGGTGCGCGGTTTGTGGACCTGCCTACATATGCCTTCCAACGTGAGCGGTACTGGCCGGACGGGGCGAGGTCGGCCGACGTGCGTGCAGCCGGTCTGGACACCACGGACCACCCCTTGCTGGGCGCGGCTGTCACACTTGCGGAGTCGGAAGGTTTGGTGTGCACGGGAAGGCTCTCACTGAGCACTCACCCCTGGCTCGCCGACCACATGGTCTCCGACATGATCCTGTTTCCTGGCACCGGTTTCGTCGAGCTTGCCATCCACGCGGGTGATCAAGTCGGCTGCGGCAGGCTGGCCGAGCTGACGTTGACCGCGCCACTGGTCCTGCCCCCGCATGAAGCGATCCAGGTGCAGGTCACTGTCGGCGAACCGGACGACGCGGGCAGTCGGGCGGTGTCTGTCCACTCTCGGCTCAGTGACGATGGGCCGTGGACCCGGAACGCTTCGGGCCTCGTGACGGCCGACGAAGTACACGGCGTGGACCTTTTCCAGTGGCCGCCCAGCGGCGCCGAGCCGGTTGAGCTGGACGGGCTTTACGACCGGCTCGCCGAAGCCGGGATTGCGTATGGTCCCACCTTCCAAGGGCTGCGAGGCGCGTGGCGGCGGGGCGAGAGTGATCTGTTCGCCGAGGTGCACCTGCCGGCAACAGTGCGCGACGCCGGTCGATTCGGCCTGCATCCAGCCGCTTTGGACGCGAGCCTGCACGCCCTGGGGCTCACCGGCACCGACCGGGGCACGTTGCTGCCGTTTGAATGGGCCGGAGTATCCCTGCACGCCACCGGAGCCTCAGTCCTCCGCGTCCGGCTGACGGCCGCGGGCGCCGGCACTTTCTCTTTGGACATCGCGGATGGCACCGGATCACCGGTCGCTTCTGTGGAATCCTTGGCATTCCGGCCAATGTCGAGCGTACGGTCCGAGTCGTTGTATTGGACACAGTGGACGCCCGCGCCGCAGAGCAGGCCTGCCGCCGATGTGGAGTTCACTGAGGACTTCGCGGATGCCGCGGATGCGCTCCGGCTGATCCAGGCGCGGCTGGCCGATCAGGACTCCGGCACACGCCTGGTGTTCGTCACCCGGGGAGCGATTTCCGTCCGGCCTGGTGAGGACGTGCCAGACCTGCGCCGGGCGCCGGTCTGGGGGCTGGTCCGGTCGGCGCAGTCGGAGAACCCGGACCGGTTCGGGCTGGTGGACATCCTCGACGGGGAACTGCCTGCCGACGCGATCGCCGCAGCCATGGGAGCAGGCGAAGCGCAACTTGCTGTGCGCGACGGAGAGTTGCTCGCTCCCCGCCTGACGCGGGTGACCGACGCCGACAGCCTGTTGCCGCCAGCCGGGCAGGGAACTTGGCGTCTGCATGTCGGTTCGGGCGCCCTGGACGAGATGGCATTGCTGGCCACGCCCGAGGCAGAACGACCACTCGGCGACGGCGAGGTTCGAGTCGAGGTCCGGGCGGCCGGGCTGAACTTCCGGGATGTTGCCGTCGCGCTGGGCATGGTGCCTGAGGGTGACCGTGCGATCGGTGGCGAGGCGGCCGGCGTGGTCGCCGAGGTGGGCCCGGGGGTGTCCGGCCTGGCACCTGGGGACGCCGTGATGGGCCTGTTCAGCGGTGCCTTCGGACCGGTCGCGGTCACCGACCACCGGCTGCTGGCACCGATGCCGCAAGGTTGGTCGTTCACCCAGGCGGCTGGTGTGCCGATCGCCTTCCTGACCGCCTACCACGCGCTGGCCGGTCTCGCGAACGTCCAAGAAGGACAGTCGGTGCTGGTGCACGCCGGGGCCGGTGGGGTGGGCATGGCGGCCGTGCAGGTGGCACGGCATCTCGGCGCGGACGTGTACGCCACCGCGAGCCCCGGCAAATGGGCCGCTCTGCGGTCGTTGGGTCTGAGCGGGGACCGGATCGCGTCCTCCCGGGACCTCGGCTTCGAAGCCAAGTTCACAGGCGGCATGGACGTCGTGCTGAACTCCCTCGCACGGGAGTTCGTGGACGCATCGCTGCGGCTGCTCGCCGACGGCGGCCGGTTGCTGGAGATGGGCAAGACCGACATCCGGGACGCCGCGCAGGTCGCCATCGATCACCCCGGGGTCGTCTACCAGGCGTTCGACCTGGCCGACCCAGGCCCGGACCGCATCCAGCAGATGCTGTGCGAGGTACTCGCCCTGTTCGAGCAGGGACGGCTGCGGCCGTTGCCCACCAAGGCCTGGGACGTCCGGCAGGCCCGGGACGCGTTCCGCTTCATGGCACAGGCGCGGCACGTGGGCAAGGTCGTGCTCACGATGCCCGCTCCGCTCGACCCGGCCGGAACAGTGCTGATCACCGGCGGCACCGGCACCCTGGGCCGGTTGGTGGCCAAGCATCTCGTGGCCGAACACGGGATTCGGCACCTGGTGCTGACCACAAGACGCGAGGACATCCCACCGGTTGACGACCTTGCCGCAGAGGTAACCGTGGCCAAGTGCGATGTCGGTGACCGTGACTCACTTGCCCGCCTGATCGCACAAATTCCTGCCGACCGGCCGTTGACCGCAGTCGTGCACGCGGCCGGTGTACTGGACGACGGCGTGATCGAGTCGCTGACCGAAGAGCGGCTGGACGCGGTGGCGCGCCCCAAGTCCGACGCTGCCTGGCACCTGCACGAACTGACCCGGGACATGAATCTCGCCGCGTTCGTCCTGTTCTCCTCCAGCGCCGGTGTCCTGGGTTCCCCGGGACAGGGCAACTACGCCGCGGCCAACACGTTCCTCGACGCCCTTGCAGCCCATCGGCGGGCGCTGGGACTGCCCGCAGTGTCGCTGGCCTGGGGCCTGTGGGAGGACCAGAGCGGGATGTCCGCCACTGCCGACCGCACCCGGCTGTCGCGCAACGGTCTCAACGCGTTGTCCGCCGAAGAGGGACTGGCGCTGTTCGACGCCGGGCTGGCGGCCGGCCTTCCGGCCGTGGTTCCGGCGAAACTCAAGTCCCGGGCACGAGTTCGCCGCCGCACGGCTCGTACTACGGCGTCTGATGTGGACGGACTGCGTCGCGGGCTGGCAGGTATGTCGGCCGCCGATCAGGAAAAGATGTTGGTGACGCTCGTACGTGGGCACGCGGCCGCCGTGCTGGGCCATGCCGACCCGGCGGCAGTGGACCCGGAGCGGCCGTTCCTCCAGGCGGGCTTCGACTCGTTGACCGCGATGGAGTTGCGTAACAGCCTCAACGCGGCGACCGGTCTTCGCCTGCCGACCAGCGCGGTGTTCGACCACACCAGCCCGGCCGGCCTGGCCAGGCATCTGCGGACCGCGCTGGGCACGGATACGCGGGCCCCGGCCGACACCCTGAGCCTGATGTTCCGGCAGGCCGTCACGGACGGGAAGATGCAGGCGGGGTTGGCCCTGTTGCAGGCCGCGGGTGAGCTGAGGCCCGTGTTCGCGTCGCCGGACGAAGCGGACCAGCTGCCTCAAGCGGTGTCGCTGGCCAGCGGTACAAACGGGCCGGGTCTGCTCTGTTTCCCTTCGCCGATGGTGATGGGCGGCATCCAGCAGTTCGCACGTCTGGCCACGCATTGGCGAGGCGTGCGGGAGGTCTCCGCACTCCCGGTCCCTGGTTTCGTTGACGGGCAAAGGCTGCCGGAATCGGTAGGCGCACTCGTCGACGTCCTCGCCGACGCGACCCTGAAGCAGTCAGACCCCAGCGGGCAGGTGCTTGTGGGTTACTCCTGGGGCGGCGTGCTCGCTCTCGCCACCGCGAACGAGTTGGAGCGACGGGGAAACGGCCCCGCAGCGGTCGTACTGCTCGACACCTACCGGGCCGGTCTCGCGGAGACCGCGGGTCTCTTCGAGCAGGTGCTGCACGGGATGTTGGACCGTGAGGATCTGTTCGGCCCGTTCACCGGCACCCGGTTGTCGGCGATGGGCAAGTACCTCCGGCTGTTCGACGGATACACACTGCCCGAGGTCGCCGCGCCCGTGCTGTTCGTCCGGGCGACCGGGTCCGGCGGGCTGACGTGCCCATGGCCTGCGGTGGTGGACGTGTCCGGTGACCACTTCACCCTGGTGCAGCACCAGGCAGGCGAAACCGCACAAGCGATCGAGGGGTGGCTGGAGTCCACCAGGTTGGGAGAAACCCATGCGAGTGCTATTCACGACGTTGGCGGCGAACGCGCACCTGTACAACCTGGTGCCGATGGCGTGGGCGCTGCGCGCGGCCGGCCATGACGTCCGCGTCGCCGCCCAGCCGGACCTCACCGACGCGATCGTCCAGGCCGGATTGACCGCGGTCCCGGTCGGCAAGGCGCTGGACCTGGCCGAACTGAGCCGTCAGGCCCAGCGACGCCCGGCCGAGACGACCGTGTTCGGCTCCCAGTTCGACATCACCGAGACCAGACCGGAGGTGCTCACCCTGGACTACGTGCAGGGCGTGTTCACCACCTGGTGCTCGATCGGGCTCGAGCGGCTGGCGGGCGAGGCCGTGCTGGACGATGTCGTCGCGTTCGCCCGGTCCTGGCGACCGGACCTGGTGATCTGGGACGCGCTGACCTACATGGGGCCGATCGCGGCGCGGGCCAGCGGCGCGGCGCACGCCCGGATGCTGTTCGGCTTGGACCACTGGGCCCGGATGCGTGAGCGGTTCCGGAGCCTGGCTGGTCCGGGAGATTCGGACCCGATGGCGGAATGGCTGACGGGCAAGCTCGCGCGCTTCGGCTGTGACTTCGACGAGGAACTTGTCCTCGGGCAGCGCACCATTGACCCGTTGCCGTCGTGGATGCGGTTCCCGACCAACACGGACTACCTCACGGTCCGGCACGTGCCCTACAACGGTGCTTCAGTTGTCCCGCAATGGTTGTCCGAGTCGCCCACACGGGCACGAGTCTGCGTGACCCTGGGTGTATCCAGGCGCGATCTGTGGGGTTCCGACCGGTTCTCGGTCAACGACCTGTTCGAAGCCGTGGCAGATCTGGACATCGAAGTGATCGCGACACTGACCGCGCAACAGTGTGCGGCGGCGTCGAAGGTGCCGGACAACGTGCGGCTGTTCGACTTCGTGCCGTTGGACGCGTTGCTGCCCTCGTGTGCTGCCGTGGTGCACCACGGAGGCGCGGGCACTACCGGCAACGCGGTTGTGCACGGCGTTCCGCAATTGGTCATCCCCGGCAACATGTGGGACAAGGCCGGGCTGGCGCAACTGCTCGCGGATCAGGGCGCCGCGCTGGTGATGGAGCACGAGCAGATCACCGCGAGCGCTCTGCGTGCGCAGTTGCTGCGGCTGATCGAGGAGCCCTCGTTCACCGCGGACGCCGACAAGCTTCGCACCCAGATGCGGGAGGCGCCCAGCCCACAGGACATCGTGCCGGCCCTGGAACGACTGGCCCGGAGCTGACTACCGGGCATCCAGGACCGAAGGTGCCTGCTCGGCGGCGGACACACCCCAGAACAGGGGAGTGGCGTCGTCGAGCAGGAGCGCCGCCGACCACCGCGGCTCCAGCACCAGCACGTCGGGATCGTCCTGTGGATCGACCAGCCACTGTGGACAGCAGAACAGAACGACGAGCAGATCTTCTTCTATGGTCTGTGGTATCGCGCTGGGGTCGGTGACGAGAGCGACAGTCACGTTGGCCACCAACGGGCGGTGTATTCGTAACGACAGCAGGCCGGGGCGCGTGCCTCGGTTCGACACGGTGAAGTCGAGACTGTGGTCCATCGCGCGGGCTTCGTGCAGCCATCGCACCAGGTTGTTGTGCCACAACGGCACTGAGCCTGTTTCGAACCTCGCCGTGGAATCCTCCGTGGACATAGGCGCGGACAGTAGTGCCAGCATGTAGTCGCGGATCATCGTCGCCCCCTGGCCAAATCGCGTGCCGTCGGCAGGCTGTGTGAGTGAAAGGCTTCGGCCACCACTGGATCGTCGAACACGCCGTTGTCCCTGAGCATCCGCATCGTGGGTGTCGCGTTGCGCAGTACCGTTTCCAGTGTCTCGGGCGCGGTGGACAGCTCGGTCACGATCCGTACCGGGTCGTCGAACACCTCAGGCATGGTCCGCAGCACGGCAGTCAGCGCGGGCTCGTCCGGCCAGAGGAATGCGAGGATCACGCGAGGCAACAGCACGCCTATCTTGCGCCGCAATGGCACCGGCATCCGGGGCCACAACATCTCGAACAGCTGCCGGAAGAACGCGTGGTGGTGGCCTTCGTCGGCGGCGTGATCCTGGGCGAGCTCGCGCACGACCTGTTGTACGGAAGGATCTTTCGGTAGCCTGGTCAGCGTTCCGGTGATCAGCGTCTCGGACACGATCGCGAAGAACAACTTGACCAATGGCCGGTACGCAGGCAGTTCTGCGGCGTACAACAACGCCAGCTCGGTCAGGAACCGAGGCTGATGCACAACGGGCGCAACCCCTGTTTCCGCCTGAACCCCTGATTTGAGCGTGTTGGACATCTCGGCGTGACCGGCTTCGTCGGTGTAGATGCGCAGCACGTCGTCCTTCATGCTCGCGGGCAGCCAGGGCAGAAACGCGGGTGACCGCAGCAGCCCGCAGATCTCGTTGACCGGCCCCATCTCCAGCTGGACTGTGAACTCCAGGTACAGGTAGAGACTGTGCACGAGAATCGCCTCGCGCACCTCGAACGGCGCGGTACGGACCTGCGGCCGCGCGGACAACGGGCACAACTCCGGCGAGAAGTAGTGCGCGTCGGCGGTGAACGGCGACTCTCGGTGCGGTTTGGACCGCACCCAGGACCGCCGGTCCCACTCGGTGAACCTGGACCGGTATACATGCGACGCCAACGGATTCACCTCTCACAGAGTTCAGTACCCGTCGGCCCGCGTACAGACCCCTACGTCCGTTGTGACCGGTTACCGTCGTGGATACGCTCGGTTCCGGCGGAGGGAGCCACTATGTGCGGGGTTGCCGGATGGGTGTCATTCGACCGTGATCTGACCGAACAACAGCATGTTGTGGCGGCCATGACGCACGCGATGCGGCAGCGTGGCCCGGACGGGTGGGGGATCTGGACATCACCACACGCGGTCCTCGGGCACCGTAGACTGTCCATAATAGACCTGCCCGGCGGCACGCAGCCGATGTCGGTGGACACCCCCGACGGACCGGTGACGCTGACCTACAGCGGCGAGACGTACAACTTCGTGGCGCTGCGCGACGAACTGCGCCGACGTGGGCACCAGTTCCGCACCGCGAGCGACACTGAGGTCGTGCTCCGCGGGTATCTGGAGTGGGGCCCGGCGATCGCCGAACGGATGATCGGCATGTGCGCGATCGGCATCTGGGACGGCCGGACCGAGCGTCTGGTGCTCATCCGTGACCGCCTGGGCACCAAACCACTGCACTACTTCCCGACACCGGACGGCGTGCTGTTCGGGTCCGAGCCGAAGGCGATCCTGGCGCATCCCATGACCGACGCCGTGGTCGACACTGACGGCATCCGCCGGCTGCTGCTGGGTTTCCCCACGACCGACGAGGGCGTCTGGTCCGGCATCAAGATCATGCGCCCCGGCACCGTGGTCACGGTCGACCGCTCGGGCCTGCGCGAACACACCTACTGGCAGCTTACGGCGAAGCCGCACACCGACGACCTCGACGCCACGATCCGTACGGTCCGGGAGATGGTCGAGGACAACGTCACCCACGAGCTGGTTGCGGACGTGCCCCGAGGCGTGCTGCTGTCCGGCGGCCTGGACTCCAGTGTGCTGACCGGCATGGCCGACCGCAGCCTACGCCCGCGTGGCGAGGTGATCCGCACCTTCTCGGTGGACTTCCCCAACCAGGCGGAGGACTTCGAAGCCGACACGATCCGCTGCAGCGCGGACGGCCCTTACATCCGTGACGTGGCCGAGTATGTGGGCACCGACCACCATCATCTCGTACTGGACCACCGTGCCCTGTCCGATTTGGAGGTACGCCGGGAAGTCGTCAGCGCGTGGGACGCGCCGTACGGCATGGGCGACATGAACAGCTCACTTTTCCTGCTGTTCAAGGCGTTGAAGGAACACGTGACGGTGGCACTGAGCGGTGAGGCCGGCGACGAGATCTTCATGGGCCACTTCTGGCACCACGCGGACGTGGTCCACGAGGGCGGCAGGGAAGACTTCCCGTGGTTCGTCGCGTGGCCCCAGCTCAACACCTCGTCGTACATGAGCGAAGACCTCGTCGCCCTGGTGGACCTCCCGACGTTCACACGGGACCGTTACCGCGACGCACTCACCGAGGTTCCCCAGCTCGACGGTGAGGACAATCGCCGCCGTCGGCAACGAGAAGTCGCCTACCTCGGCCTTACGAGGTTCATGCGCACCCTGGAAGATCGCCTGGACCGTCTGGCGATGCGTGCTGGGGTGGAGACGCGAGTCCCCTTCTGTGACTACCGCCTCGTGGAATACCTCTACAACGTTCCCTGGTCCATGCACACTTTCGACGGCCACGAGAAGAGCCTGCTGCGCGCCGCCGGACGCCACCTGATCCCCGAATCGGTGGCCGCCCGCCGCAAGAGCGGCTACCCCTCAACCCAGGACCTGCTGTACGTTTCGGCCCTCCAACGTCAGGTGAGGGACGTCCTGGCCGACAAGAACTCAGACGCTCTCTTCATGAGCGACCGCGCGAAACTGACGGAAGCCGCCTACCGTGACCCAGCCAAGGTCGATCCGGCTGCCCGCCTGACCTTCGAGCGAGTCCTTGACGTGGCAGTCTGGCTGGACGTCTATCGTCCCGTCCTCAAGCTGTCCTGACTCGTTGATCCAGGAGCTGGGTGAAGGCCTGGTGGATGTCCTCGCCTCCCTCGGTATCGACGATGACGGTCAGGAGGCGAGTGAGCCGGTCGGCGGGGAAGTCGAGATAGCGGGCGATCCGCCTGGCGATGTCGGCCGAATCCGCGCCCAGGCCGTGACCGGCCAGTAGCGCAACGGTTTCGTCCCAGAGAGCCGGGGTGTCGATGAGATCCCGGATGGTGGTGATCGGACGGTCGGTTGGGCGCGGGTCGGGCACTGTCCAGGAGTGCCGGCCGTGCCGGATGTCGAACGGGGATGTGCCGGGGAGATGGACGGTGGCAGTGACGCCTGGCGGGATGACAGCTTCGATGACCAACTGTCCGTCTTCACGCCGCCAGCTGGATGCTGCTTCGCCGTAGGGCGTGTGATGTTGTGCAGCCGCGTGTGTGAGTGCGTGGTGGGGGACCGGCTTGATCGTGATGTGGCGGTAACCGGGAGCTGCGGGAGACAGGCCGGCGACGACACGGTGGAACCAGTCAGCGACGGCGCCGAGGGCGTAGTGGTTGAACGAGGTCATCTCGCCTGGATTGACGGTGTCGTCGGGCAGCATGCTGTCCCATCGTTCCCAGATCGTGGTGGCTCCCATGGTGACGGGATAGAGCCAGGACGGGCAGTCTTTCGCCAGTACCAGGCGGAAGGCGAGTTCCGTGTGCCCGCTCGCGGTCAGCGCGTCGGTGACGAGCGGGGTCCCGACAAAGCCGGTTGCGATGCGGAAGCCGTTGGTGCGAACCAGATCCGCGAGCTGATCGGCCGCGTTGCGGCGTTGTCCGGCAGTGGGCAACAGGGCCCATTCGAGGGCCAGGGCGTAGATCGTCGGGGCGTCGGACAGGATGCGACCGCTGGGCGTCACGTAGTGCCGGGCGAATGCTTCACGCGTGGCGGCGGCAAGCTTGCGGTAGTGCTCACCGTCGAGACCCAGCACCTGGGCAGCGTCAGCGACGATCTCGGCGGAACGGGCGAGGTGCGCGGTGGCGACGACGTCCCGGTCGGCCTTGGCGGCGGCGGGGTTGTCCGGTGGTGCGGTGGGGTCGAGCCAGTCGCCGAACTGGAAACCGCCGGCCCAGACGCCGTCTGCGGTGAGCGAGGCGATCTTGTCTACCCAGCCACGCATGGAGTCGAACTGCCGCTGGAGGATCTGCGGGTCGCCGTACGCGCGGTAGAGCGCCCACGGCACGATAGTGGCGGCGTCTCCCCAGGCCGCGGCGGTGGGCGCAGGGGTGCGGAGCACGTCGGGGACGACAAAGGGGACCGCGCCGTCGGGAAGCTGGTCGGCGGCGAGATCGGCGAGCCAGGAGGACAGGAACCCGGCTGTGTCGAACAGGAAGCTCGCGGTAGGCACGAAGATCTGGATGTCGCCGGTCCAGCCCAGCCGCTCGTCGCGCTGCGGGCAGTCCGTGGGCACGTCGAGGAAATTGCCACGCATGCTCCACACGACATTGCGGTGGAACTGTTCGAGATCCGGGTCCGAGCACGAGAACCACCCGGTGCGGCGCAGATCCGTGCCGATCACGACCGCCTGCACGTCCTCGGCGAGCACGTCGAGGCCGCTGATCTCGGCGTAGCGGAAGCCGTGGAAGGTCAAGCTGGGCTCCAGCTCCACTTCGTCGGCGTCGTCCAGCAAGTAGGTGTCGGTGGCTTTGGCGCTACGCAGAGGGCGCGTACCGAGTTCGTCATTTTCGAGAACCTCGGCATGGCGGACGACCACCTCGGTGCCCACGCGGGTGTCACGCGCCTTGATCCGGACCCATCCGACCAGGTTCTGGCCGAAGTCCACCAGGGTTTTGCCCGACGGTGACCGCCAGACCCGGACAGCGGGAAGCACATCGGTGACCCGCACTGGTGGACCCTCGGGCGCCACCAGACTGCCCAGGTCCTCGGCCAGCACCTCGACCTCATCCACAGTGGACTCGACCGGCCGGAGATCGGTTCGCTGCCCGTCGTAGAGGTCGTCGGCGAGGATGCCGCTGTTGTGCGCCGACCAGCTGGCGTCGGTGCCGATGACCTCGACCGAGCCGTCGTCGTAGGTGACCTCGACCTGGGCAAGCAGGGCCAGCCGGTCACCGTAGAGGGCACGCCGCCCGCTCCACCCGAGCCGACCGCGGTACCAGCCGTTGCCCAGCAGGAACCGGATCTCGTTGTCGCCGGAACGCAGAAGTGAAGTGATGTCGTGGATCTGACAGCGGAGACGATGGTGATAACTGGTCCAGCCGGGAGCTAGGACTTCGTTGCCTACCTCTTGACCGTTCAGCGTGGCGGAATAGACGCCGTGGGCAGTGGCGTAGAGCCGTGCGGAGACGACCCCTGGCCGCAGGGTGAACGCACGGGACACAATCGGCGCAGGCGTGCCGACCCCGCCGAGAGCCAACGGGCTGATGAACCGGGCCGTCCAATCCTCGGGCGCCAGCAATGCGGCTTCTACTGTGGACGGATCACTCCATTCCGACCACCGTTCTCCGGACGCCACCCGGACTCGCACAGTGGCCCGGCCGCGTGCCGCGAGCGGCTCGAAAGGCCACGGCACCAGCACCTGCTCAGCTGAGTCCACGTGGACGACGTCGCCGTTGAGATCGAGTTCGTAGGCGGTCTGTGCCCACTCAGGGTCGTCCGTCGTCACCTGCCACGACAACCGGGGCGTCGCTGTCCCGACACCCAGCGCCGAGTCCCGGTGCTCGAAGCGTACTGGGGTGACGACCGTTGTCATCGTGTCTCCTTGTGTCGTACGAGGACTACCGGCCCGAACAGTCCAGCGCGAACGAGATCACCGCAGTTCCAGCATGACACGTGGAGAGCCTGTCCTGCGGCGAGTGGCCGCAGGACAGGCTGGTGGTCAGCGGCATCAGGCAGGCGGCGGGCCTGGCGGTCCTCCAGGGCCTCCGGGGCCGGGCGCGTCGTCGTCGCCCACTTCGGTGTCGGAGAGGTCCAGTCCGATGGTGAAGTCGGCGGTGTAGCCCTGCCGAACTCGCCTGGGCCGCAGCAGCATCTGGTCGCCGCCGCCCGCGAAGATCCCGTCGGCGGCGTTGGTCGTGTCCGGCGTGCCCTTGCTCGCGTACGGATCGCCGGTCAGGTATGCCGCCTTGAACTCCTCCGTGAAATACAACTGGGAGGTGAACTCGTACGGGTTGCCGTCGGTCCCCGTGGTCTGGACCTTGATGTGGATGTGGATGGTCCTGCCCCGGTACCAGCCCGGCAGGACGGTCACGAACCTGACCTTCCCGGCCCGGTCGGTCTCCTGGTAGCCGCGCAGGAACTTCTTGCCCACCGTGCCTTCCGCGGCGACGTCGGAGTAGACGCCGAGGGCGTCGCAGTGCCAGACGTCCACGATCGCGCCCCTGATCGGCGTGCATCCGCGGGAGTTGATCTGCAGTACGCCGAGATTCAGGGCGAGCACGGCGCCTTTGGCGATCGAGCCGTCGGACGGGTCGGGGCGGATGTCGGACCGGTTGAGCCCTTCGTCGACGAAGTACGGGCCCTCCGTTTGCTCCGGTTTGGCGACGCAGTCGACTGTGCAGTCACCAGGTGGTGATGAAGTGGTGGAAGCCGGTGTGGCCGCTGAGGCCACTGCCGGGCCGGCGACGGTCAGTGTTGCCCCGGCCAGGCCGAGCAGCGCCAGTGCCTGCCGTCTGCCCAGCACTCGGCCCACAGGTTCGTCATCGGAATGCATCAATTCTCCTCGCTGAGAGTATCAGTCCGGGTACTCACGGTGCGCGAGCCTAGGGATCGATGCTGGGAACCCGCCGAAGGCTTTCTGTGGCAGAGCTATGTGTCGGCGTTGACCGCCGACGGTTCACGGGGCTACCGTGTAACTAGTTGCATGTAACTAGTTACATAGCCGATGAGCTGGGGTTGGGGAGGTCGAGATGCGAGTCGTCGTGGTGGGTGCCGGTGTCTATGGGGCCGCCGTGGGGGCGGCGCTGGCTCGTGGTGGTGCGACTGTGACGGTCGTCGACGCCGGTGCGCCAGGTTCGGGGACGTCCGGCGCGACGTTCTCCTGGGTCAATTCGCGCAACAAGCAGCCGCAGGTCTATCACGAGTTCAACGTCGCAGGAATGGCTGCGCACCAACGGTTCGCGGCCGAAGCCCCGCTCAGCGACTGGTACCACGGTGGCGGCGGTATCGAGTGGGCCGCCGACGATGCAGCGCTACGTGGGAAGGTTGACGCTCTGATTGCACGCGGCTACGAGGCCACATGGCTGACCCGTGCCGAGGCGCTGGAGTTGGAGCCGGGTATCGATCCGGAACGGCTCCCGGCCGATGGGATCGCGTACTTCCCTGACGAGGCGTGGATTGAGCCGATGCGGTTGATCGCGCATCTGCTGTCGAGGGATGTCGACGTGGTGGCTGATGACGCGGTGGTCGGGCTGGATACGAGTGGTGACATGGTGCGCGCTGTGCGGTTGGAGTCCGGGCGACGGCTTGACGCGGACGCGGTCGTGAACTGCGCGGGGCCACAGGCGGCCAAGGTGGCGGCGATGGCGGGGCTCGCGTTGCCGATGCGCAACTTGCCCTGCGTTCTTGTGTACACCTCGCCTGTCGCGGTGCCGGTGTCGAGGGTGGTGCATGCCCCGAATGTCCACTTGCGACCAGAGGGGGACGGGCGGATCCTGTTGCACTCCAGCGAGGTTGACCAGGGTGGGCAGGAGGCGGTTGACAAGCTGATGCGGGACGCCACGTCGTTCTACCCGGGGATTCGTGCGGCGACCGTCGAAAGTGTGCGTACGGGGGAGCGGCCGATTCCCGGCGATGGACTGCCTGTCCTCGGGCGGGTCGCCGATGTGCGCAACTACGTCTTCGCTGTGTCGCACAGCGGGGTGACGTTGTGTTTGCACGCGGGCGAACTCGTCGCTGACGAGGTGCTCGGTGAGGATCGGGACGAGGCGCTGGCGGCGTTCCGCTTCGAGCGGTTCGAGGAGTTGTGATGACGACCGTCCTGCGTGGCTGCGATCTGATCGACGGTCAGGGCACCGAACCTCGGCGTGGGGTCGATATCGTCGTCGAATGCGACACGGTCCGGGAGATCATCGAGCCTGGGAACGGAACATACCCGTCGGCGGAAGTCGTTGCCGCGTCGGGGATGCTGGTGATTCCAGGGCTGATCAACAACCACACGCACGGCACCGCGTACGGCCCGCTGTTCCCCAGTGGTCATGAACCGTTGCCGCAGTGGCAGGTGAACGCGAATCTCGACCGGCATCTGCTGGAGGGCACGACGACAGTGCTCTGCGTCGACGGGTTCATCACCGCGGAAGCTGTTGCCAGGACTGACGAAGCGCATCCGGTCAACGTGAAATCCGCCTCCTGTAACACACCGGCGTGCCTGGAAGCGGCGACCGTCGCCGACGGAGGCGGGCTCACCGAGGCAGACAAGGCTTTCACCGCGCGTCAGGCCGTGGCTGAAGGGGCGGTCGCGCTGGGTGAGATCGGTGCGGGACACACGCTTGGCGGTGGCGGGGCGAGCTACATGTACATCCCCGAGGAGATCGCGCGGCGTACAGGCGTGACGGTGACGGCGTGGCAGGCGAACGAGCTGAAGATCGCTGTGCTGGGCAGGCACATCAAGACGTCGGCGTTCGATCGTGACGCGGTGGAGGAGGCGTTGGCGGGCGCGGGCCTGACCGGAATTCTGTCCGTTGAGGACGCTCGCGAGATCGTGTCAGGCGTGGTTCTGCCCGCGTTCGACATCGCGCTGCGCGGCTTGGCCGAAGCGGCTGACCAGGCCCGTGATCTGGGCGTTCCGGTGCTCGTGCACAATGCGGCCGCGTCGATGACACAGGTCGCCGCGATCGCCAGGACGGACGTGCGGCTGATCGCCGGGCACTCCAACCATCCCAGCTTCACCACGCGTGAGGCGCTCGACCATGCAGCGCGGTTGAAGGAGCGGGGAGTGGTGATCGATGTGTCCATTCTGGACACGTTCGGCGGCAGACGGCCGGGCATGGGTCCGGAACTGCTCTACGCCATGTTCGAGGCCGGGCTGGTGGACACGATCTCGACCGACTACGCGGGCGGCCACCACGACCCGATCCTGCTGGCGATCGACCGGGCCACCAAGGCTGGCGTGGTCGGCCTGCCCGCCGCGATCGCGATGGCGACGTCCACCGTCGCCGACACATTCCCCGGGCTGGCGCCCAGGCGTGGCCGGATCGTGCCAGGCGCGGTCGCCGACCTGGTGGTGACCGACCCGGCGGCGCTGGACAATGTCCGGACCGTCATGATCAGCGGCAGGATCGTCGTGCGGGAAGGCAGGCGGGTCACGGATGAAGCGAGTGACGATCGGTGACGTGGCCACACACGCGGGAGTGTCCACAGCGACAGTCTCCCGCGTGCTGAACGGCGGTCTGGTCGCCGAGTCGACGGCGGCCAGGGTGTGGGAGTCCGCCGAGAGTCTCGGCTACAGCCCGAACGCCTTGACCAAGAGCATCTTCGCCGGGCGATCGAGCACAATCGGCGTGGTCATCCGTGACCTGAGCAGCCCGTTCTACCTGGACCTGATCCGGGGGATCGACGAAGTCGCAGCGGCCAACGACAGCCCAGTCATGCTGGCCAACACCTACCGCCGCACCGACCGGGAGGCCGCCCAGGTACAGGCGATGGACCAGCAACGAGTACGCGGCCTGGTCATCACAGCCGATGAGACCGCCGACAACCACGCCCGCCGAATGGCAGAGAACGGCACCCCTTGCGTGATCATCGCGCGCACGGCACCAGGACTGCATTCGGTCAGCCTCGACGATGTCGCGGCCGGCAGGCTGATGGCCGCGCACCTGGGCGACTGCGGCCGGTCGCGGGTCGGAGTCTTGAGTGGACGCCATCGGCCGACCCAGGTCAAGCGCGCGGAAGGGCTACGGCAGGGGCTCTCCGAGCGTGGCCTGCCGCAACCCGAGGAAGTCCTTGTGGAGAACGAGGATGAGGTGGACGGTGCCGTCGGTTCGTTGCTGCGCCGCAACGACACTGTCGTGTGCACGACCGGCCGTCTGACCGTATCCGTCCACATGGCACTGACCCATCGCGGCCTCGGAATACCCGACGATGTCGGGTTCCTGACCATGGACGACTTCCCGTGGGCAAGTACGCTGGGAATCAGCGTGGTCACTCAACCCTCGTACGAAATGGGCCGCAGGGCCGCGGAACTCATCGTCGAGGAGCCCGCGACCCCGGCCCGGATTGTCTTCCAGCCCACCCTCATCGCCCGCGGCTCCTGCGGGTCGGGCGCCTGAGTACCCGTTACCTGCGGGCTCTTGACGGGTGAACGACCGGGCTGCATACTCGCTTAACCTCAAGTTAATCGATTAAACAGCCGGATAACGGGAAGGGGCGGCACGATGGCCCGAGTTCGGATGTCCGACGTGGCGGCCCATGCCGGGGTGTCCACGGCGACGGTGTCGATGGTGCTCAACGGGGTGAACACGACGCGTATCTCGCCGCAGACCCAGCAGCGTGTGCGTGAGGCGGCCGAGGCGGTCGGCTACAAGCCGAACTCGGTGGCCCGCAGCCTGCGGACGCAGCAGACCCGCATGGTCGGGTTGATCTCGGACACGATCGCCAGTACGCCGTTTGCTGGGCGGATGCTGGCCGGGGCCAACGATGTGGCGCGTGAGCAGGGGCATCTGGTGATCCTCGTCGACACCGAGCGTGATGCCGGCGCCGAGCGTCAGGCGCTGCATGCCCTGAGCGGGCAACAGGTCGACGCCATGATCTACGCGTGCATGTGGCATCGCGTGGTCGAGGTGCCGGAGGGCCTGCCTGAGGATGCTGTCCTGCTTGACTGTGCTCCGGCTGGTGGGGGCCGTGCCGCGGTCGTGCCGGATGAGCAGGCGGGCGGGATGGCCGCGGTGCAGGAGTTGGTGGCCGCCGGGCATCGCCGGATCGCTTTCCTGGACGCCGAGCAGCGGTTCGACCTGGTCGCCTCACGGCTGCGGTACGAAGGGTATCTCCGGATCCTGGCGGACGCCGGGATCGAGCCGGACCCCGCCCTGCACGCCCGCGCCGAACCGGTGGCCGGTGGTGGGCGGGAGGCAGCCCGGCGGCTGCTGGACCTGCCGGCCGAACGACGTCCCACCGCGATGTTCTGCTTCAACGACCGCATGGCCATGGGCGCCTACGCGGCCGCACACCATTGTGGACTGTCGATTCCCCGCGATCTGTCCATCGTCGGCTACGACGACCAGCAACTGGTCGCGGCCGAGCTCGACCCTCCGCTGACGACGATCGCGTTGCCGCACTACGAGATGGGCCGATGGGCGATGGAGGTCGCCCTGGGGCTGCGCCAGGCAGACCCCGCGGTCCCGTATCTCATGCCGTGCCCGATCATCCGCCGGGCCTCGGTGGGCCCGCCGCCGGTTCAGTTTGGCGACTGACCGGCGGCAGGTCTCACTCATCGCATTGCAATCCACATGGCAGTTGGCGCTGCCATCCGGCACGGAGACGACGGCCGGTCGCGCTCCGGAACAGAGAAAGAGATCGTACGGTGAAGCGTAAATCCCTCTCGATCATAGCAGCGGCGGGCCTGTCCGTGGTGCTTGCGCTGGGCGGCTGCGCCCGTGCGGGGCAGGAGTCCTCGTCGTCCGGCAGTCCCGGTGAGATCACGATGTGGACGCACTCGGCGGGCAATCCCGGTGAACTGGCGGTGTACCAGCAGATCATCTCCGATTTCAACGCGTCCCAGACCCAGTACAAGATCGTTCAGCAGAACTTCCCGCAGGGGTCCTACAACGACGCGATCACCGCGGCCGCCACGGCCCGAAAGCTGCCGTGTCTGCTGGACATGGACGGCCCGGTGATGCCGAACTGGGCCTGGGCGGGCTACCTGCAGCCGCTGGGTCTGCCGGACGACCTGATCAATTCCCTGCTGCCCACGACCGTCGGGCGCTACAAGGACACTGTCTACTCGGCCGGCTACTGGGACGCCGCGCTGTCGATCTTCGCGCGAAAGTCGGTGCTGGACAAGAACACCATCAGGATCCCGACCGTCGACAAGCCGTGGACGCTCGACGAGTTCGACGCGGCCGTCACCAAGCTGAAGGCGAACGGCTACACCACACCGCTCGATCTCGGCGCCGCCGACAAGGGGGAGTGGTGGTCGTACGCGTACTCGCCGATGCTCCAGAGCACCGGCGGTGATCTGATCAATCGCAGCACCATGAAGTCCGCCGACGGCGCGCTGAACGGCCCGGACGCGGTGAAGTTCTTCACCTGGTTCCAGCAGGCGTTCAAGAATGGCTGGGCGGACAACGCAGGCCCGGTCGGCAACCAGCGTTTCATCGACGACAAGGTGGCCCTGAGCTACACCGGTGTGTGGAACGCCGAGGACGCGCTCAAGAGCGTCGGCAACGACCTGCTGATCCTGCCGCCGGTGGACTTCGGCAAGGGCCCCAAGATCGGCGGCGGCTCCTGGCAGTGGGGCATCTCCGCTGGTTGTAAGAACGCCGACGGAGCCCGCGCGTACCTGAAGTTCAGCTTCCAGGACAAGTACCTCACCGCCTTCGCCGACAGCCAGGTCGTCATCCCGAGCACCGCGGCCGCCACGACGGCGTCGAAGTACTTCAACGACAAGGCACCACTGCACCAGTTCGCGGTGCTGTCGCAGAAGTTCGCCCTGGCCCGGCCGGCCACCCCTGGCTACCCGGCGATCTCCTTGTCCTTCGAGAAGGCGGCCAAGGACATCATGAGCGGCGCCGATGTGCGTTCGACGCTCGACACTGCCGTGCAGGCGATCGACACCGACATCAAGTCGCAGAACGGCTACGGCTTCTAGGTCGTCGTTGCTCCCGCCGGGCGGCAGCGCCCGGCGGGCCAAGTGGAAGGCACTTCTCATGACGGCGATCTCCTCGCCGGACTCACATACCGCGAGCGCGGCCCCGAGATCCGTTCCCCGGCGCAGGCTTCGTGCCGACGTGCGCTCCGAGCGTCGCGCAGGCTGGGCGATGGCTGCCCCGGCGGTGCTGTTGCTGCTGGCGTTCCTGATCGTTCCGGTGATCCTCGGTTTTGTCCTGTCGTTCACCAACGCGCGGCTGATCTCGCCGGAACCCACCGTCTTCACCGGTTTCGACAACTTCGTCCGGGCATTCACCGCCGATCCGGCGTTCTTCCGCTCGCTGGTGAACACGTTCTGTTTCGCCGCGGTCGTGGTGCCGGTGCAGGCCGGGTTCGGGCTGTTGCTGGCGATCCTGGTGAACCAGAAGATCCGTGGGGTGGTGGCGTTCCGGGTCATCTTCTTCATCCCGGTCGTGACCTCGATCGTCGTGGTCTCGATCCTGTGGAAGTTCATGTACCAGCCGGACGGGCTGATCAATTCCTTCATCGACTCGATCACCTTCGGCGCCTGGCAGGGCACCGCGTGGTTGAACGACCCGAGCACCGCCCTCACCGCGATCATCGTGCTGTCCATCTGGCAGGCGGTCGGCTTCCACATGCTGATCTGGTTGTCCGGCCTGCAGACCATCCCCGAGGAGCTGTACGAGGCCGCGCGGATCGACGGCGCCGGGCCCTGGCGGCAGTTCCGCGACGTGACGTGGCCGTGCCTGCGCCCGACCCGGGTGTTCGTGCTGATCACCATCACCATCGCCGCGCTCGGGCTGTTCGTGCAGATCGACGTGATGACCCAGGGCGGCCCGGTGGACTCCACCTCGACGCTCGTCTACCACGCGGTCCGCATGGGCTACAAGCAGCAGCAGATCGGCTACGGCTCGGCGCTCTCGCTGGTGTTCTTCGTGCTGGTGCTCATTGTCGCGCTGGTTCAGCGCTTCCTGACCCGAGACAAGGACTGAGCCATGGCAGTGCACGATCCGGGCGAGCGCGTGTTGCGCCGCCGCAGGCGGGTCTGGTTCTACATGGTGATGGCCGGACTCGCTGTCTTCTTCTTGTTCCCGTTGGTGTTCATGTTCGTCTCCAGCCTGAAGCCCGACGGGCAGATCCTGTCCGACATCGGCGGCTGGCGGGCGTTCCTGCCGGTCGGCGACATCAGCTTGCGCAACTACTCCGGGGTGTTCGACCGGGTGCCGGTCGGGCGGTTCCTGCTCAACTCGCTGATCGTCACGGTGGCGATCGTGGGCATCGGGCTCGTGGTAAACTCTATGGCCGGGTTCGCGATCTCCCGGCTGCGCTGGACGGGCCGCGGCGTGGTGCTCAGCGTCATCATCGCCACGCTGATCGTGCCGTTCGAGACCATCGCGGTGCCGATGGTCTACTGGGTCTCGCATCTGCCGACCCTGTTGTTCCAGAACGGGTGGGTCGAGTACGACTTCGGGTGGCTGGACTCCTACGAGGTGCAGATCGTCCCGTTCATCGCCAACGGGTTCTCGATTTTCCTGTTCTCCCAGTACTTCTCCACCATCCCGACCGCGATCGACGAGGCGGCGCGGATCGACGGCGCGGGCTGGTTCACCATCTACCGCAAGATCGCCGTGCCGCTGTCCGGCCCGGCGTTCGCGACGGTCGCGATCCTCACCTTCCTGCCGGCCTGGAACCAGTACCTGTGGCCGAGCATGGTCGTCCAGGACGAGAACCTGCGGCCGGTCATGGTCGGCATGCAGTACTTCTTCCAGGACACCACTGCCTGGGGCGAGATCATGGCCTACACGTCGATGATCACGCTGCCGGTGCTCGTGGTTTTCCTTGCCTTCCAACGTGCATTCGTCAGCAGTGTCGCGGCAAGCGGCGTGAAGGGCTGACGAGGCAACGCTTTCCCGACTTTCCTTCCGAAAGGTTTGTGGATGTTCTCGCTGCCCGACTCCTGGGTCTGGGACTTCTGGTTCGCCGACGACGGCGACCGCTACCACCTCTTCTTCCTTTACGCCTCAAGGGCTTTGCGTGATCCCGAGGCCCGGCACTACCGTGCGTCGATCGGCCACGCGGTCTCGACGGACTTGGTGAGCTGGACCCGGATCGAGGACGCGCTGGTCCGTGCGGACGCCCCGGCGTTCGACGACCTGGCGACGTGGACCGGTTCGGTGGTGCGGCACCCGGACGGGACGTGGTTCCTGTTCTACACGGGTTCCACGCCTGCCCCGGAAGGCAAGAACGTCCAGCGGATCGGCTATGCCACGTCACAGGATCTTCTGACCTGGCAGCGGGCGCCGGAGAACCCAGTCCTGTCGGCCGATCCCCGCTGGTACGAAACGCTGGACGCCGGCGTCTGGCACGACGAGGCGTTCCGAGACCCGTGGGTGTTCGCCGACCCGGACGGTGACGGCTGGCACATGCTCATCACCGCTCGCGCCGGCTCCGGCGAGCCGTTCGAGCGCGGCGTGGTCGGGCACGCGGTCTCCGCAGATCTGCGGCACTGGGAGTTGCGCCCGGCGCTGACGGTCCCCGGGCCGCGAGGCTTCGGGCAATTGGAAGTCATTCAGGTCGAGGTGGTGGACGCCCGCCCGGTCCTGCTGTTCTCCTGTCTGGCCGAGCACGCCTCGGCCGACCGCCGGGCGACCGGCACGACCGGCGGGATCTGGGCCGCTCCGGCCGGCGGTCCACTGGGGCCGTTCGACATCGCGGCCGCCGAACCCGTCACCGACGACCGTTTCTACAGTGGACGCCTGATCCGCCGCCGGTCCGACGACCGCTGGGTGCTGATCGCGTTCCACAACCGCGGCGAGCAGGGTTTCGTCGGCGCCATCAGCGATCCCATGCCGGTGGCGTGGGACGGCAAACACCTGAGTGTTTCTGGTTCCTAGAGTTCTGGAGGTCGGATGAGCTCAACGACGAGCGGATCTCGCCTGCTGCGGATCGCAGTTGTGCTGGCGACAGTGGCCGGGGGCCTGTTCGGTCCCGGCCACGCCACCCCTGTGCGGGCCGCGACCACCTATCGTGCCCAGTACCACTTCACAGTGCCCGACCACTGGAAGAACGATCCCCAGCGGCCGGTGTACCTCAACGGCAAGTTCAACTACTACTACCTCTACAACGCCGACTACCCGATCGAGGTCGGCACGGCCTGGCGGCTGGCGACGACCACCGACGGGGTCGCCTTCGCCGATCAGGGGATCGCCGCGCCGAAGAAGACGAACGCGAACTACGACCTGTGGTCCGGTTCCGCGGTCGTGGACACCGCGAACACGGCAGGTTTCGGCGCCGGTGCGGTGATCCAGCTGGTGACGCAGATGGACCACCCGACTCCCGCACAGATCGCGAACGCCTCCGCGCCGCAGGCTCAGTTCCTGTGGTACTCGATCGACGGCGGCCGGACATTCCGGCCGTACGGCGACACACCGGTGATCCCGAACGGCGGGCGTGGCGCCTTCCGGGACCCGAAGGTGATCTGGGACTCCGCTCGCGGACGATGGGTCGCGGCGATCACCGAAGGCGACCGGATCGGGTTCTTCACCTCACCGGACCTGAAGACGTGGACACGGCAGTCGGACTTCGCGAGCACGTACGGCACGCTCGAATGCCCGGACCTGTTCCAGATCCGCGCCGACGACGGCACCACGCACTGGGTGCTGGGCGTGAGCGTCAACGGGACCTACGCGTATTGGACTGGTTCTTTCGACGGAGCCGCGTTCACGGCCGACTCGTCTGTGCCGCAGTGGCTGGATCACGGCTTCGACTGGTACGCCGGGGTCACGTGGGAGGACCCGTCCGCGCCGTTGGACCGGCGGTTCGGGATGGCCTGGATGAACAACTGGGCGTACCCGGACGCCACGCCGACCTGGGCCGCGGACGGCTTCAACGGAACCGACTCGATCGTCCGGCAAATCACGCTGAAGCACTACGCGGACGGGTATGCACTGGTCTCCCAGCCGACTTCGGCTTTGGCTTCCCACGCCAGTTCCGTGAAGAACCTAGGCACCATCCAGGTCGACGGCGGTCTGGTGCCGTTGGCGTACCACGGAACTGCGTACGAGCTGAACACTGACGTCAGCTGGACCCAGCTGGACAACATCGGGATGCAGCTACGGGTGTCCGCCGACGGGACGCGGCACGCGGATGCCGGGATCTACCGCGACTACAGCTATCTCAACCGGCGGCAGACCGGCCAGCCCGACACCACGGGGACGCGAGGGGAGAGCCACGCCCCGTGGAATCCGGCGAAGACCAACGTGCACCTGCGAATCCTGGTCGACCGCACCTCGATCGAGGTGTTCGTGGACGACGGCCGGTACGTGCACTCCAGCCAGGTGTTCGCCGACCCCTCGGACACCGGCATCAACCTCTACACCACCGGCGGCAGCGCCACATTCGCCAACACGACGATCACCGAGTTCAAGGACCTGGCCCAGCGCCCGGCCAAGCTGCTCTCGGGATTCGAAGGCTCCTCCTACGACCCCGGCTGGACCACCACCGGCAGCTTCACCGGAACCGGGCCGTTGCCCTGGTACCTGCCGGGCATGGTCGGCAACGCGGCGCTGGACACGTTCGCCGGCGGAGGCGACCCGGCCACCGGCACGATCACCTCACCGGTGTTCACCCTGGACCGCAACCACCTTCACTTCCTGATCGCCGGCGGGAACCACCCGCCCGGCGCGCCAGGGGAGACCTCGATCAACCTGATCGTGAACGGCCAGGTGGTGCGGACAGCTACCGGAGACGACACCGGTGTGCTCAAACCGATCGACTGGGACATCGGCGACATGCAGGGGCAAAGTGCCCAAGTACAGGTGATCGACCAGGCAACCGGCGCATGGGGCCACATCATGGTCGACCAGCTGTTGCTGAGCGACTGAATGCCTCTTGGGAAGAACTCGGTGCGCCCCGGGCAGGAATTTTGTTTGTCCAGCTCTTGCAGTCGCGCCTGACAATCAGGTTGCGGGCTAGGTTGAGTGGTGCCTCCGAATGATGGAGATGCCACTCAATCGTGGCCGGTAGCCCGGATTCCTGTGACGCCGCCGGCCACGTGAAATCCTCAGAGGGGAACGAGGCGCATGCTCAGGAATTCCAGAAGGATTTTGCTCACCGTCTGTTCGATCGTGGCGCTGGTCTTTTCGTCGGCCACCGCGGCGACCGCGAGTACCTCAGCCTGGTCGGACTGCTGGCCCAGCTACTCGTGCATGTGGACAGGCCTCAACGGCGGCGGCTCCCTCATGATGCCGGCCCACTGCGGGACTTTCCTGGAGAGAGACCTGCCGCCCGGATTCAACAACAACATCGAATCCATCAAGAACCAGGGCGGCGGAACCATACGCCTGTTCGACAACGCATCAGCAACCGGAACACCACTGGCTACCTACTACAACAACGGAGTGAACCACAACCTGACCGCCGCCGCTCGCAACAAAACCAGTTCGCTGCGGATCGACTGCTGAACGCCCATGTCAATCTTTTGGTGACAACGGCGTGATTTGAAGCACGTGACGGGGTTTTCGGTCGGCAGGATGAGAAGGGAAACCAACTTGTCCTTCCGACCGGAAAGACCGACCTGGGGTGTGAGGTCCGAAACCGCGCACTATGGCGCTGACTTGAGTATCAAGCTGCTGTCGACACGAATCCCGGTGGCCGGAGTTGGGGTCAGCCGATCCAGGTGACGCTGACCACGACGACGCGGCGTTGGTCTTCTAGGATCAGATACACGGTGATGCCTTCGGCGGTGGAGCCGAACACGATCTTGCGCAGGTTGTCGTCGCGATATGGGGGAGCGTCCCACGGGGTCAACTCGAGGAAAGCGATGAGTTCGGCGTAGAAGGGCAGAGCGGCGATCGGGAGCCCGTCGACCTGGTCTCGTGCCTCGGGCAGAATTTCGTAGGAGTACACCTGTCAGTGGCCCAGCCTCATGTTGATCTGTGCTTTGTGTTCTTGGCCGGGCACAGTAGATACGTCTTGTCCGTTCTGCAGACGGGCGACTTGGTCGAGCATGCGCTGGTGTGTCTGTGGTCCTTGCCGTTGGGTGATGTCGGCGATCTTGCGGTAGGTGTCCAGCACGGTGAGTACGCCGGTCAGGTTGAGGGTATGGGCGGCGGCGGCCATTTCCTCGGCGTAGCGCTGTTCGAACTCGCGGCGCTCGGAGCCGATGAGGGCGTCACGGATCGCTTGTGGGGTATTGGCCGAGAGCAGGGCAGGAGCCGGATGCGGGTCCGGTGACGGCGGGGCAGGTGAGGCCATGTTCCACACGATAACCCGCTGGCGGGTCAGGGGTGACGCGGACGCGGTCGTGTCGGTTCCTGCTAGGCACATATGCGTGTCGGGAATCTTGTCCGTGCTGGTCAGAGGCGTGTTCTGTTAGCCGGACGGCTCCTGACTGCCGGCCGATACGATGCCGGCAATGCCAGGGTCGTAGCGCAGAGGCAGGCGCGCCGCCTTTCCCAGGCGGAGCACGCCGGTTCGAATCCGGCCGCCCTGGCAGCCTCGGTCCTGTAGCGCAGAGGCAGGCGCGCCACCCTGTCAAGGTGGACACGTCGGTTCGAATCCGGCCGGGACCGCGCGATGAGAGACGAGATGATCACTGAGGGCGAGCTCGCGGCGTTCCATGAGACTGTCGCGCGGCTGCGGGCGCTTGCGGCGGATGACCCGGTGCGGCTGAAGGCTGAGCGGGTCGCGGAGTCGTTCGCCCGCGAGGGGAGGCTGCGCCGCAAGAAGGTGCGTGCTGCCGAACGCGTCCAGGCCGACGCTGTCATCGACGCCACGACCGCGACCGGTGCTCTGGATCGTCGCGAGGACGCTCCATTGAGGCCTGCCCCGGATGCGTCTGTTCGCTCGTTGTCGCGATCACGGCGCTGCTACGTTTGCAAGGAGCCCTATCAGCTCGCTGATGTGTTCTACCATCGGCTTTGCCCGTCCTGCGCGCGGGAGAACGCCGAACGTCGCAATGCGAGCACCGATCTGACGGGGCGCCGCGCGTTACTCACCGGTGGCCGGGTGAAGATCGGTTTCCAACTGGCGTTGATGCTGTTGCGGGACGGGGCCGAGCTGCTGGTCACGACCCGTTTCCCGCGCGATGCTCAGCGCCGTTTCGACCAGGTGCCCGGCAGTGTGCACTGGGCTGACCGGCTGTCGGTTGTCGGCATCGACCTGCGTGATCCACGTCAGGTGCTCGGTCTTGCCGAATCGCTGCGCGAGGACGGCAGGCCGCTCGACATCCTCGTCAACAATGCCGCCCAGACTGTGCGTCGCCCGCCCGAGTCCTACGCGGCGCTGATCGGCGGCGAGACTGGCGCGCTGCCGTCGAATGCCCTGCTCGCGCCTGGTTTCAGCCCGATGCTTGCGTCGGGGCAGAACGCCCTGGCACTTGCCGGGATCGACGAGGCCGGATTGCTGCTGGACTCCGCGCCGGTCAACTCCTGGTCGGCTCGTATCGGCGAACTCGACGCGGCCGAGGTGCTGGAGACGCAACTGGTCAACGCACTCGCACCGACCCTGCTGTGCGACAGGTTGCTGCCGCTGTTGCTGGCCTCGCCGCACCCACGCCGATACGTCGTCAACGTGACCGCCGTCGAAGGCCGGTTTGCCGTACGGAACAAGACATCCGGCCATCCGCACACGAACATGGCCAAGGCGGCGCTCAACATGCTGACCCGCACCAGCGGGCCGGAGCTCGCCGAGCAGGGCGTCTACATGTGCTCGGTCGACACCGGCTGGATCACCGACGAGAACCCGGCGCCCAAGAAGGCCAGGCTCGCCGGGAACGGCTTCCGCACGCCACTGGACATTGTGGATGGTGCGGCGCGGGTGTACGACCCGATCGTGCGGGGCGAGGCGGGCGCGCCGATCGCCGGGGTGTTCCTCAAGGACTACCGGGAGGCGGCGTGGTAGGCCACCTCGAGCCGTTGCTGGCCTGGCTGCGCACCGGCACGGCCGCGGGAGGCCGACTGGACTTCCCGACCGGCACGGCATTGCCCGACGGTCGGCTCGATCTGTGCAAACAGGCACTCGGGCCGGACGGCGCGGCGCAGGTGGCGGAGGCGATGCGCCCCGGCGTGGTCAGGCATCTGCTGCTGGGTACCGACGGCCTCGGTGACGGTGCCGCCGAGGCTGTCGGGCAGGCCGTCGAGCGCGAGGTCGAGACGCTCTACCTCGGCTGCAACGGGATCACCTCGGGTGGCGCGTGTCGTATCGCGGACAACCTGCGAATGTCGCCACAAGCGAGCAAGGTGACCGGCATCTGGCTCAAACGCAACCCAATCGGCGACGGTGACGCGGCGGCAGCGATCGTCGAGGCCGCACAGTCCTTGCGCACGCTTGACCTCGTGCAGACCAGCCTCGACGCCACCGGCCTGTCACGAGTGGTCGCCGCCATGCTTACCGCGACCGCCGCGGGCAGGCGGATCGACCGGCTCTACGTCGGCGGCAACCCACTTGGCCCGGCAGGCGCGACTCACTTGGCAGCACTGCTGGCCGCCGACGCCGTGAGCGAGCTGTATGTATCCGCCGCTCAGCTGGGCGACGAGGGCGCGCACATCATCGCCGACGCGCTCAAGGCCGGCAGTTTGCGCAGGATCTCCTTGGCCAGCAACGGAATTGGACCACAGGCGGCGGCCGGACTGGTGATCGCGGCGGTCCGGGCCGGTGTCGAGGTCTGCGATCTTGGACGGGTCAAAGCCGCCGGAGTCCTTGGCGCCCAGGACAACCGGCTGAACGAGGCCGCCGCGACAGCCATCGCTGACGAACTCGCGCAACAGCCACACCGGTTGCAGCACCTCGTATTGAGCAACACCGGCCTCCACAGCCAGGCCGCCCACCGGCTGCTGGACGGCGCGCAGCGAGCAGTCACGCCTACGCGTTTCATACTCGGCAAAGGCGTCGCCACCAGCATCAGGCGCAGACTCGACGCGCTGAGCGCCGCGATTCCAGAGCGGCCCGCGGTGCCGGCCGACGTGGCGGCCGTGCGCAGCGTGCACCGCCAGCCACCACCGGCTTAGCGCGGCATCTTCCTGAACACGTCGACCCAGAACCGCTGCCGGTCCTCGGCCACACCGACGAGATAGGTAGCGCGCAGTTTGGGCGGCAGCAACGCGACCAGTCGCGTGACTACCTTGCGGTGCCTGCGTAGCTGTGACAACTCAGCGTTGGCCAGCACCTGGTGCACGATGTCGCCGTCGTTGCCGCCCTCGGCCGACGTGGACTCTGCTCGCAGCCGCTCCTCCCAGCGGTCGACCTGTCTTGCCAGCTCACCGAGTCCTGTCACCTGCCGGTTGGCCAGCCTGTCGATGAGTGCAGTCAGTGAAACGGGCGCGTACTCGCCGTCGCCCAGGTAGATCGTGGCCAGCTCCAGGGGGAGTCCGCGCTCGTGCAGCTTCACGAGACGCTCGATGGTGCGTTTGGTGATCCACTCCCTGCCTTCGTCGTCGATGTCGTGTTTCCACCACTCCAGCACGGTTTCCGCCACGCCGCCGTACTTGCCGATCAGCCACTCGTTGGCCGGGATGTCGCCGGGCTCGACCACAAGCGAGACGGTGAAGCGGGTTGCCTGCGCGATGTTGTTGCGGGACACCAGAAGTTTGCGCCCCAGGTGGTAGGGCGGGTTCTGGATCGCCACCTGGGCCCGCAGGTTCTCGATCGGCTGCCCGGCCAACGACCACTCCTGGGTGATCTCCATCAGCCGGGCGAACGCGGCCTTGTCCTTGGGCCTGTTGTACTCGTCCCAGACGATCGCCTTCGGATCACGGCCGGTGAACGGCCGCGCCATCAGGTTCTCCAACGTGCCGTCCGCGGTCGGCAACGGCGCGCACAGGTCCTCGACGTTGGTCACCGGCAACGAGAAGTACAGCGGGTCACGACCGAGCTCGGCCCGGATCGTCTCGCGTACCAGCTCGGTCTTGCCGCAACCGGGTGGCCCTTGCAGCAGCACGCTCCAGCGGTTGCGTAACGCGGCCCGCAGCACCTGCCGCACCGGATCCGGGACGGTGGTGGGATTCCGTACGCCGAGGGCTGCCGCGAGCCGGTCGAGGATCTCGGTGGTGCGGTTGATGGTCTTCTTGCCGCGCGCCTCCTCCAGCCGCAGACGCTCGCCGTTGACCAGCGGAAGTGCCCAGCGCAACGGGAATCCCTCCCGGGCGTTGGCCAGGATGTGCTCCATTGTCCTGGGCGACAAGGACTCCCGCAGTTGCGGGCCCAGCGAGTTCCACACGCCGAAGAACGAGCGCAGGTCCCAGTCACGGTGGCGCGCCGCGAGCTTGGTGCGCCATGCGGTGTCGTTCGCGGTTATCCGCACGGTGACCATGCGATCGAGGATCGCGAGGTCACTGCGCCGCGCCGAGGTTTCGGCGAGCGACTCGTTGTCGGTCAGGAACACGCCGACACAGCCGAGCTCGCGCAGGTCGTACTCGCCCAGCGTCCAGTTGCACGCGATCTGCATGAGCTGCGACTGGATCGTCTCGCCTGCCTGCAACGAGTCGTCGATCAGCAGGACGAACTTCTTGCCCGGCCGCAGCTGGCTCATCACCAGCTGCCGCAACACGAGCTCGCCGTCCTCCCGCACCGGGGCGTTGATCAGCAGGTCGTCCGGCGTGAGGTTGGCCGCGGGCACGAACACCAGCACGGTGTCCGGGTACGCCTCGGCGATGTGCGAGAAGAAGGTCGCGGTCTTGCCGATCCCGTGCGAGCCGAAGATCTGCCCGGTCTGGCCGATGTCGATCATCGCGTCGATGAACGCCGCCAGCCGGGACGTTCGCTGAATGGTCTCGGTCATCGGTTTCTTCCGGTCACGGGCCGCACTCGGTGGCAGGCCATGGATGGGGTGTGCGCGTCGGGCCAGTCGTCGCCGCCCTCGGTGATCAGCCAGATCCACTTGTCCGGCTCGGCGGGCGTCACGTGCGGGGCGTAGCCGTCGGTGAGCATGACGACAGCGTCCGGGCGTTCCCCGAAGTGCTCTCCGTCCACTGTGGAACGTCCTTCGACGTAGTCCACCACGGCCTGGAAACTGGTTCCGCCACCGCCGCGCACGGCCTCGCCCGGCCGGAACGGCATCACCACGCCGTCGAACGACAGCCAGTGTGCCTGCACACCGTCGATCCCGCCGACCAGTTCGGTCATCCACTCCACCACACTCGACGGCATCGACCCGGACGTGTCGTACGCGATGACGAGTACCTTGTCCCGTACCGGCCCGCTGCGCGACAACATCGGATCATGGCCAAGCACGGCCAGTACGGCACCCCGCTTCTTCGGGTACACCAGCCGCTCGCCCTCGCGCAGCTTCGAGCCGAGCACGTCGACCAGCCACCGCTGCCACCAGTCGACCTTGCCGGTGCGTGCTGTCGTGCCTCGCAATGCGCCCGCGCCGAGGTTTCCCCAGATCCGGCTCGCCACGTCCTCGGTACGGCCCATCAGCTCGAGCAGCTCCGACTCGGCCTTGTCGTTGCCGCGGCGGGCCGCCAGCAGCGAGTTCAGCAACGCCGACGACGCGACCTCGTCGACTGTCTCCTGGTCCAACTGGAGCTGATGAGTCACGTGGATGCACAACGGTGCGGGAACCGGTGGGTTCCTCATGCGTTTGAGTTCGGAGTAGACGGTCATGTCAGTGTCGACGAAGTCCTGGTATGTCAACGGGGTCAGTCGTTGCGCGGTGAGATCCTCGACGTAGGCCGCGTGGATCTCCGCCGGGTCGATGCCGGTCGGTTTCCCGTCCAGCAACGGAAGTCCCCGGCCCAGCCGCACCATCGCGACATGGTTGATCACCACCTCGGTCGCGAGCGTGAACACGGGGTCGTCGCGCAGCTCCTGTTCGGTGAACAGATGCCGGTGCACCAGGTGCCGTGCCTCGTGGAACAGCACGAACTTGACGCCGTCCAGTCCGATGCCGACGAAGAAGCCAGGGTTGAACAGCAGCAGGCATGTGCCGTCACCGGACGCGACGACCGCGGCGGTGTCGATCGCCGTGGTGGCGATCTGGTGCCGGCACTTGGCGAACAGCCACGACCCGACCACGGACTCGGTGAGCCCGAAGTCGAGCAACGCGGCCTCCTTGAGCCGCTGCGCCTCGGCGATCACCGACGGCTCGGCCGGACGCCAGTTCGCCAACGCTCGCCGATCGGTCAGATCGATGACCGGCAGCCGCTTCTGATAGCCCACTTCATCCCCCGTAACATCCGCGCCGACGGGTCGTAGCGCAGAGGCAGGCGCGCCACCCTGCAAAGGTGGAGCACGCTGGTTCGAATCCAGCCGCCCGTCACCTACACATACGCGACTGCGCCGCTCGTGCTCACCAGCTCCGGCACCGTTCCGGCGAACGTCGGCAACAGCTGCGCCAGCACTGCCCACGCGTCCGGGTGCGCCCCGATCTCGGCGCGCACCAACGGCGCCAGCAGCGCGGCGGCCTCACCCACCCGATGCGGGAACAGCTGGGTACCGAAGTGCAACACCCCCAGCACGTTCTGCGGCGGCCTGCCGAGCTCGACGTACTCCCGCAGCTCGACGATGCCCGCCCTGCGCAGCCGATGAGTGAACTTGGGATGCGACCCGAACTGCGCGCGCACCTCCGGCGGGCAGTCGATCCGCTCGGTCAACGCCCACCGCACGTATCCAGGCAACGGCTTTGCCCGATCCGCCGCCGCGACCTCGGCCCAGTCGCGCCTGCCGACAGCTCGCACCGCCACTCGGGCCGAACCCATCGTCCGCGCCTCGCGCATCCCACCGATCAGGCCGTGCCCGCTGAGCGGGATGTCCGGTTCCGAGTGTGAACAGAACCGCCTGCCGCAGTGCCCAGGCACCGGCAGCCGCCCGGTCGCGCCACCGAACGGCAGGCCACGCAAGATGTCCCGCTTGATCGCGTCACAAGCGCCTGCCTGGTGGAACACCACCTGGTTGGTGGCGGGATCGTCGCGCTCGAGCATCCACAGCAACATCGACCTGGGCGCACCCAGCCGATTGAGCTCCCACGCGGCGCGGTCGTCAGGGTGCTGCTCCGGCTCACCGATCCCGAGCCGCCGCCGTACAGCGGCCGCGTCCTCCGGTTCGATGAGCGAGAGCAGGAAATGCACCCCCGGCACATCGTTCCCACTGTTCACGGCGGGAGTATCGCAGAGCGCCCGGCACGACCGCGCCGGATTTCCACCTCGTCGTCCCGGTGTCACAGCAGGCCGAGTTCGTGTAGCCGGATCAGCAGGCCGAACAGGCCACCACTGCCCAGCGTGGCGGCGAGCACGATCTTGAGGATGCCGGTCGCGCGAGTGGCTCGGCGATGGTCTTTGACGAACAGAGCCACCCAGCCCGCCGCCAGGAGCAGGGCGAGCAGGGCGACCGCGTACGTGACGATCACTATGGTCCACACTGAAGGTCTCCTCTTCGCGCCGGTGTTGGCGGAAACCTTGCTGGTGAATGCCGCTGTTGGAGTGAATCGCGGACACACCCGGACACGTACCACCTGTCCGCCCTGGTCGGCTCCTACGCTGGTGCACAGGTTGCGCGGACATTCCCGGACACCTGAACGGGCGCTGACTGCGGGTTAGGAGGTCGGTGTGGCGGGCGTCGACGCGCGGGCGTGGTTCGCTGAGCACTTAGGCGACCTGCGGCGTCGTGCTGGGTCACCCTCCTACCGGGACCTGGCCCGGCATATGGCCAATGACACCAGTCCGACGAGCCCGAAGGCCCTGGCTGATGTCGTCAACATCAAATTCAAGCCGCTGGCGCACACCACACTCAACGATCTGGTCATCGGCAAGCACCTGACGGCGCCGGACGCGTGGACGGTGTCGATGTTCGTGCTGGCGTGCGTGTCCTGGAGCGCCGAGCACGGGGCGCCGATCGCGCCGGACATGTCGGCGGACTCACTGCGTCAGGTGCTGGAGGTATGGCAAACCCGCCGCACCGAGTACGAAGCGCTGCTTCAGCACACCAGTCGGGCTCGTGGCAAGGGTGTCTGGTTCACCGACGGGGAGCTGGGCACTCACTGGAATCCGAGGGCTCGTGGCGTGGAACGAGGCAGCCAGGCCGGCTGGTATTTCACCGGCCGCACCCAGGTTCTGCGCGAGCTCGTCGCCTGGTTGACCGGCGACGCACCCGACGGGCGGGTGCGCGTGGTGACCGGAGGTCCTGGCTCAGGGAAGTCCGCGGTGCTGGCGCGGCTTGCCACGTTGGCCGATCCCGGGATCCGGGCGAATACACCACTGAACGACGTACCTGACGACACAGTGCCGACGGTTGGCTGTGTGGACCTGGCGATCCTCGCGCACGGCCGGTCCGCGCCCGATGTGCTCGAACGCATCGCCCGGGCAGTTGCGGTGGACTTGACCGCCGTCAGCGCGAATCGGCAGCTGGACGTGCTTGTCGATCACATCCTGGCCGGGCCTGTGCCGCTGACCGTCGTGGTGGACGCGCTCGATGAGGCAGCCGAACCACACGCCATCGGCCAAGCCCTGAGGGACATCGCGCGTGACGCGGCTTCAGCCGGGGTTCGTGTCCTGGTCGGCACGCGGCCAGGGCTCCGGGATGGATTGCTGACCGCATGCGGGCACCAGGCACAGGTCATCGACCTCGACCGCGAGCCCTGGCTGCAGCGCGACGACCTGGCCGGGTACGTGCGGCAACGGCTGTTGGCCACAGACGACCCGCGCACAAGCAGCCCATACCGGGATCGGCCCGATCTGGCCGCCAAGGTCGCGGACGCAGTCGCCGACCGTGCGTTCCCTACCTTTCTTTTCGCACAACTCATCAGCCGCGCATTGATCCTCGGTGACGCGGTCGCCGACCCGGCCGCACGCCTCCCAGGTACCGTGGCCGACGCCCTGGAGGACTACCTTCTCCGCTTCGGGAAGGACAGCACCCGCGCGCGTGACCTGCTCGTTCCGCTTGCCTACGCCCACGGCACGGGCCTCGCCCGGGACGACGCATGGGTGGAACTGGCGGGTGCGCTCGGCCAACGCACCTACACGTTGGCCGACTTGGACTGGTTGCTCACCACCGCGGCTGACTTCCTTGTCGAGCAGACGGTCGACGACGACGCGGTCCATCATCGGCTGTACCACCAAGCGCTGGTGGACTTCCTGCGACCGCCTGCCGCTGAAGACCTCGCCCAGCGGCGGATCACTCGCACACTGGTTTCACTTGTTCCTGCGGCCGCCGACAGCCGTCCTGATTGGACCGCCGCTCCGTCCTACGTGCGCCGCCACCTGGCCCGCCACGCCGCGGCCGCGGACCTGCTGCAACCGCTGCTCGATGATGCCGGATTCGTCCTCACCGCCGAGGACGAGGGGCTGAGGACGGCGATCAACCAGCGCCCTCGCGGCCTGTACCACCACCTCCTGCTCTTCTCCGCGAAGGACTGGCCCAGGCGGGCCGCTTCGCTGGAGCAGCGGGCGCGGCTGGTCGGCCTCGACCGCCTGGCCGAGGACGTCGCGCGGGTCGCCCCGGACCGGCCCTGGGCCACGCCATGGACGCACATCGGCGGAGAAGGAATCGACGAGCCCCACGGCTGTCCCCCTTACAACGTTTTCGATGCGACGGTGGTGGAAACCGGTGACGGGCCGGTTCTGATCCACAGTGGATTTCATCACCTGGTCGTCCGCCGGCTGTCCGACAGCCGGCGTCTGGCCACGCTGGGGGCACCTGAGCCCTACCGCGGCGACGAGGAGAATTTCGGCGACGACTGGTTCGCGCACCTCGGATGGGTCTACAGCCCGGACAGCGAGGCTCCCCACCCGTTCCATCAAGGCGCACCCATCTATTCCGTGGCGAGCGGACGGGTCAATGGCGAGACCTACGTCGTGGTCGGTGCCGACGATGGAGCGGTGCGACTCTGGCACCTCGGCCCAGCTGCGTCATGCGCAGTCCACGAAGGCACCCGCGCCGCTGCGGTCGACGCCTGGCGGACGAGGTCGCGGCTCGACGATGCCGGCTGGGGTGGTGCCTGGGTCAAAGGCGTGGCAATAGTCGACGGTGATCGTCCGATGGTGGTGGCCGCCGATCTGGGTGGCAGCGTGCACTTCCTTGACCTGGCATCCGGCACACCGGTACATCCCGCCGGAAAACACCCAGGCAACTGGTTGTGGACGGCCGCTGCGGGCGAGGTAGCCGGTAAGCCCATCTTCCTGACCGCCGGCAGTGTCGGTGACACCACCAACAAGGGTGCGGTGCAGATGTGGGACCCGGCCGCCGGTGTCCCGGTTGGTGATCCCATGCTGCACAACGACGTGGTCAGATCCGTCGCGGTTACCACACTGCAAGGCCGTCCGGTCGCAGTCACCCGCACGAACCTCGGGGAGATCAGTATCTGGGACCTCTCCACGCGTCGGCTGGTCCGGCAACAACGCACGCGGCTGATGACCACGTGGCCTGGAGCCGCCGTGACTGAAATCGCCGGCCGCCAGGTGCTTGTGTTCGGTTCGGCCATCGAGGGGTTCACCGTCGAACTGGTTGATCTCGCGTCGTTGGAGCACCTGGACAGCGTGGGGATCGGATCCGAGGTGCTGTCTGTGGTCGGCAGCGGGCCACTCGTTGTCGTCGGTTGTATGCGTGGCGTTCTGGCGCTGCGGTTGCATGAGGCGGTTGTGCGGTCGCCGGCCACATTTGTTGCCATGTAGAGATGATCAAGGCGAGTTCGAGCTCGTATTGTGCGCATTGTGAAGCATCAGTTGGTGCCTGTGCCCGCGATGGACAGGGCATTTCCATGGCGTTCGCCGCGCGACCCCATGAACCGCGTGTACGAGCCGTTCGCCGACGCCCACGGCAGGGTGCATCCGCGGATCGTGGCCCGTGCCGACGAGATCACCGCCTTGATGCTGAGGAACAGGTCCACGCTGAAGGCGATGGTCAGGGATCCCGACGAGCACCGGCTGCCCGACACCGTGACCAACAAGCAGCTGGAGGCGATGTGGCCGGTGCTCGAGCAGTCGGTCGCGGCCGAGATCAGACGGTTGACCAGAGGTGAGGCGCTGAAGTCACCCCCGGTGCGGATCGCCCTGGTGGAACGCAAACACGTCCCTCGGCACGAACGGGTGCTGGTCGGTCAGTGGGGACTGTTCCTCGCCCAGTGGCCGCCGAACCGGTCGGCGAGCCGTCGGCCGTCTCTGCTCAACGGGCGCATCCTCGGTGTCTACCTGGGTGCGGTGCTCGACGACCCGGATGATCTCGACTTCTGGGAGAAGACCTACCAGCGGTATCCGGCGTACGCCCTGGGGCTGGGGGAGGACACCAGGTACGAAAGCCTGATGGGCGCCGAGGGGGCGGCCAATGCCGCTGTCTTCGCCAACACCGCGACCAAGCTCGTCGACAAGCCCGACGGTCATGGGCAGGAATTCGCCATCGACGAGCAACGGGTCAACGCGATGTTCCTGGAGTTCGTGGTCCGGATGCCGCTTGCCGAGGGCGGCTTCAAACCGCAGATCATCGGCGCCGTGGTCGCCCTGGAGAACGCCTTCGACGAGAAGGCCAACCCGTACGGCTCGATCATGGTCGACTATGGCGAGACGTATCTGCCGAACCTGAACAAAGGTCCATGACCTGACCCTCGCGTATAACCCGGGCAGGTTGCCCATACTATGACGTCTCGGCGTGAGCACCGGAATAACCCTGCAGGTCTGGAGTGGCGCAAATTGCCCGATACGGCGACGTTTCACCGACGCTTTCTTCAGTTGACGGGAAATATCGAGGAGTTCATCCGGGGGAAGTCTGAGGTCGTCCGGCTGGCACTGGTGTGCCTGCTCGCCGAGGGGCACCTGCTGATCGAGGACGTCCCCGGGGTGGCGAAGACGTCCCTGGCCAAGGTGATCGCGCGGTCGGTCGCCGACGCGGCGGTCAGGCGCATCCAGTTCACGCCCGACCTGCTGCCGTCCGATGTGACCGGTGTGCAGATCTACGACCAGGCAAGCGGCGGTTTCGAGTTCCGCCAGGGCCCGGTGTTCGCCAACATCCTGCTGGGCGACGAGATCAACCGGGCCTCGCCGAAGACCCAGTCCGCATTGCTGGAGGTGATGGCCGAGCACCAGGTGACGGTGGACGGCGTTCCCTACGCGGTGCCGCACCCGTTCCTCTGCATAGCGACGCAGAACCCGATCGAGCAGCACGGTACGTATCCGCTGCCGGAGGCCCAGCTGGACCGCTTCCTGATGCGGATCTCCATCGGCTACCCCGAGGAACTGGCCGACGAGGTCGCGATCGTGACCGACGGGCTCGCCCGGCGACGGCCGGAGGAGCTCAAGCCGGTCGTGCAGCTCGACGAGCTGCGCGCGATGATCCTCGCGCTGCGGGATCTGCACGTCTCGGAGAAGGTCCGGACCTATGTCGCCATGATCACCAGGGCGACCCGCAAGCATCCGGACGTGCACCTGGGCGTCAGCCCGCGTGGCACCATCGCGTTGGCCACCGCCGCGCAGGCGTGGGCGTTGACGGAGGGCCGGGAGTTCGTCACGGCCGACGACGTCAAAGCCGTCGCGGTGCCGGTGCTGAACCATCGGCTGCTGCTGACCTCGGAGGCCAGGCTCCGCAAGCGGGCGCCGGAGGCGATTGTGGCCGAGATCCTGGACGGAGTCCCGGTTCCTCGTCTGCCGGAACAGAAGTGATCACCAGAACGGGCGTGACGGTGGCCGGGTCGGCCGTGATCCTGCTGCTGGCAGGTGCGTGGGCCGACTCACCGGAGTTCGTCATCCTCGGTTTCGCCTGTGTGATGGCGCTGCTGGTCGCGTTGACGTGGCTGCTTGTGCGTCCTCGGTTGTCGGTGGTGCGGGAGATCGATCCTGTACGGGTGGAGGAAGGTGCTGTCGTCCACGCCATGCTGACCGTGACAAACATCGGGCGTCGCCGCAGTACTCCTTCGGTGGCTGTGGAGACAGTCGACGATTCTCGTGTCACGGTGCCATTGCCCAGCCTGGCCGTCAGCGAGAACTTCGAAACGGTGTACACGTTGCCGGCTTTCCGTCGTGGCCGGTACGTGATCCCGCCGGTCACGCTCGATCACGCCGATCCGCTCCGGTTGTTCCATAGTGGACGGACCGGTGGGCGTGAGTCGGTGTTGTCGGTGTACCCGCGGGTGCATCACATCGACCCGCTGCCGTTGGGCGGTCCGCGTGACGTGGAAGGGCCGACCTCGGCCAACTCATCGCACGACGGCGTGGCTTTCCACAGCCTGCGTGCCTACCAGCCCGGTGACGACTGGCGGCGGATCCACTGGAGGTCCACGGCGCGTACCGGGGAACTCATGGTCAGGCACAACGTGGTTCCCAACGAGCCGCGTCATCTGGTCATCCTCGACACCAGTGCGAAGCCGTACAGTGGCTCCTCGTTCGAGGAGGCAGTGCGAGTTGCCGCGTCGTTGTGCGTGGCAGCCGAAAGAGTGGGTTACCCCGTCGCCTGCGGCACCACCGCTGACCTGGAAGTCGCGGACGGGGAAGCCGCGGCCCTGGATCTGTTGTCCGGCGTGCAGTGCTCGGCAGTAGATCGCGGCCTGCCGTCGCTCAACGACGTGCTTCGTGAAGTCGTGTCCACCGGGGAGCGGGTGGCCCTGAGTGTCGTGACCGGCCAGGCCGATCATGATCAACTGATGGAGCTCGCGGTGCTGAGAATGCAGTTTCCCGCAGTCACCCTGGTCCACATCGGACAAGCCGATGTGGGTGCCTTGCCTGGTGTGGTGACGATCGGCGCAGGCACCAGTGCGGAGTTCGAAGCCAGATGGAATCAGCTGGGCCGGCCATGAACCGGGACACGCTGTTCCGGCTCGCCGAGGTGGCCATGTGCGCGGTCGCGACGATCGCGACCGGGCTGCTGTACGGCCGGTTCTTCGCGTCCCTCGGCTATCTGCCAGCGGTTTGCGTCGCCGCACTGGTCGGTGCCCTGGTCGCTGCGGTGACCGGGCTGCGGCGGTGGCGGATGTCGCTGACCCTGCTGTTGGCGGTCGCCGGCTTCGCAGTCGTGGCCGTCTACGGCGTGTTCCGCAGCACCCTCTACTTTGGCCTGCCCACCTGGAACACCGCGTCGCAGCTGGCGCGGGGCGTGCTCGACGGATGGGTACGCATGCTCCTGGTGGCACCGCCCGCGGACACCCAGGCAGATCTGCTGATCACCCCGGTGCTCATCACCTGGATCGCGGCGTTCACGGCGGCCACACTCGCTTTGCGGACCCGAAGTGTGCTCGCACCGATCGCACCCGCCCTGGTGGCGTTCGCCCTTGCGTTGCTGTACCTCGGAAAACAGCCCGGTATCCACCTCACAGCCACGATCCTCTTCCTGGCGGCCGGGCTTTCGCTGATGTTGCTGCGGACCATCCGCGTCGGGGCCTGGTCGGAGCGCGACCAGAGAACAATGACCAGCAGGCTGGTTTTCGGCGTGCCTGCCGTGGTCGTGATCGCGGTGCCTGCCGTTCTCTATGGTCAGGTATCGCCGTTGGCCTCGGGTGAGCAGCGGTTCGACCCACGCACGCTCAGGCCTCCGCCGGTGCGGATCATCGACACGCTCACCCCACTGGCCACGCTCAAGGGGCAGCTGCGGGAGGAACCGCCCCGCCGGTTGTTCACCGTGCGCGTGGACGGCCAGGAGCGGCTGGACCGGATCAGAGTCGCCGCGTTGAACCAGTTCGATGGCGTGTCATGGGCGTCGACGGACCAATTCCTGATCGCAGGCCGTCAGCTCGCGGCGGATCCCGCGATGACCAAATCCCGGACGGTGTCCGCACGCGTCGAAATCGAGGACCTCAGCGGACCGTTCCTGCCTGCGATCGGCTGGCCCGATCGGCTCGACATCGCACAGAGCGACGAGAACCCTGTCGGCTTCAGCACGACTTCCGGCGTGCTCGTCAGCACCCTGCGGTCATTGCGCGGAGTCACATACGACGTTGCCGGGGAAGTAACCGACCGCGACGACGGGCTGTTCCGGGCGACACCGACCACCACACCGGAATACCGCGGCAACACCGAATTGCCGGGAGACATGCCGCCGCTGTTGCGGGCGCTGGCACAGCAGCTCACAGCCACCGAACCGACGCCGTACGGCAAGCTGTTGGCGATCGAGGAGCACTTGCGTGGCCTGCCATACGGGCTCGAGGGGCTTTCCGGACACTCCTATGCCGCCCTGGTCAGGCTGCTGACCCGGACCAGCGTCGGAAACGCCGAGCAGAACGCGTCGGCATTCGCGGTACTTGCCCGAAGTGCGGGTTTCCCGGCAAGGGTCGCCGTCGGGTACAGGCTCGGCGAAAGGTCGGGCGACTCCTACGTCGTGACCACCCATGACGCACACGCCTGGGCAGAGGTGCACTTCGACGACTACGGCTGGGTCGCGTTCGAGCCCACCGACATGTCGCAGGGCGGCTCCGGATCATCGGACCGGCCGACAACCGCTCCGCGACCCGCGGAAGCTCCAGTGGCCCAGCCGCCTGCGGACGTGCGGCCGCCGCCGACGGCTCCACGGCCGGGAAACAACCAGCGAGAAGGGCTGTTGGAGGCAGCGTTCGTGGCTGCCGGTCCCATGGCTCTCCTCGTCCTCCTGATGTTGACGATCTTGGGATTGAAGGCACGCAGACGACGGCGCCGCCGCCGTGCGCGTGGCAACGCCGCACGTGTGATGGGGGCATGGCAGGAAGCCGCAGACCGGCTGATCGAACGGGGCATTCCGACATCGGGGTCGCTTACCGCCAGTGAGATCGCGGTACACGCTACGGGTACGCTGGGTAATGCCGCGAACCCGTTGGTGGAAATGGTGCCATTGGCCACGATGGCGGTGTACGCGCGCGACGAGCCGGACGACGATGACGTGTACCGGGCGTGGCAGCTTGAGTCGCAACTGCGGCGGCAGCTGTACCCGGGACGCTTCTCCGTGCGACGGCTCCGGGCGAGGCTCGATCCGCGGCCGGTCATCGCCGGGTGGCGGCAGGCCAGACAACCGGGGGAGTCACCGAGATGATCAGTATCAGTGGTCACGTGGCGCGTTGGGCCGGCCCGATATGGCAGGGGCGGCGTGTGGTGGCGGGGGTCGTCGCAGTCGCCACGGTGGCCACGGGAATTGTCGTCGGCTGGGATCACGCGGGCGACCGCGCCCCACAGGTCCGGTTACACCCGGGCACTGCATGGGTCGCGTCCGACGAGGTCGGGCAGCTGACCCTGCTGGACGGCGCCTCGGGAGAGGTGGCCGCCCAGGTCCAGGTCGGCCAGCCAGGCACTGACCTGTACGCCACGCAGCAAGGGGCAGCTGGATACGTCCTCAACCGCGCGGCGGGGTCTGTCATCCGTGTTGACGGCGCGACGCTCGGGCTCTCCCGCCCGTTGGCACCGGCCGCGGGAGCCGGTGCTCAGCTCAGCGTGTTCCCGACGCCGCACGCGCTCTACATCCTGGACACAGCGCGCGGACTGCTCATGAAGGCAGACCCGGAGACACTGGAATCCCGGGGAGATCCACACCAGCTGACCGCCGGGGCGTCGGTGGACGGGGCCGTGATGGACGCCGACGGTCACCTCTGGGCGCTCGACCAGCAGTCCGGCGAACTGGTCTGGTTCTCCGACGGGACCCGCCAGGCACGGCCCCAGGCGCACACCCCCGGCAGGAGCAAGCTGACCCAGACCGCGGGCGGGCCTGCTCTGCTGGACTCGGCGCGCGGCGCAGTGGAGTTCCTGGACCCGAAAACCGGTCTGGTCCAGCAGTCGGCCGCGATACAACTCCAGCCTGACGACACTGTGGCGGTGAGCGGGTCCGCGGACGAACGCAGGCTGCTGGTCGCGGTCGGCGCCCGCGGACAGTTCGTGAGCTGCTCATCCGGCAACAACGCGTGTGCCGCTCCGGTCGAGTTGAGCCAAGGTCCGGCGGATCTTGGCGAGCCGGTCGAAGCGAATGGCCACGCGGTGGTGCCCGACTACGCGACCGGCCGGATCTGGATCGTCGACCTCGCCGCGGGGCGAGTGGTGGCCGAACGCCGGCTTTTCGACCGTTCCGTGCGATTCGAGCTGCTCGTCCGGGACGGTGTGGTCTTCTACAACGACCCCCGCGGCGAGCAGGCCGGTGTCATCGACCTCGACGGCCGGATCCGGCCGATCACCAAGTACCGGCCAGGACAACCGACTCAGACGCCACCCTCGGCCGCGGTTTCCACCGGGCCCGGCTCAGCCTCGCAAGTCGCGGCACCACCGCCCACCGGCCCACGACCTGTCACCCAGCCTGCCCCAGAGGTATCCATCGCGATCAGCCCGCGCAACCGGGGACTTGTCGGCGAGGAGTTCGGGTTCATGGTGACGGCCAAAGGTGCGCGGCGCCTCAGTAGTGCACAGTGGACATTCGGCGACGGCACTGGGGCGACCGGCTTCGTGCCGCGGCACAAGTACGACCGCGCTGGGACGTACTCGGTCGCTGTCGCGGCGCGATCGCGTGAAGGGCAGGCCGTCAACGCGACGGCCCAGGTCGTGGTCGACTCCCCGGACTCGCCGCCGACTATTGTCCGGATCAACGTCGAGCCCGAGACTCCTCGCGTTGGTGAGCAGGTACGGTTCAGCGCCGAACTGGCCGGTGGGCGGCTGCAGGGCTCGGCGTGGACAGTGACCGGGGAAGCAGGCACCGAAGCCACCTCGAACGAGGCGGTGCTCCAGCACGTTTTCACCAAGCCGGGCACGTACACCGCGACCCACACCGTGACCTCCGGTAGCGCGACAGTTCAGCAGTCCAAACAGTTCACCGTGACGCCCGAGACGCCCGAAGTGCGCTGTGGAGACGTCATCAGGGCTGACACCGTCCTGACCAAGGACCTCAACTGCACCGGCGACGTCGGCCTGAAGATCGCCGCCGGCGACGTCGTACTCGACCTCGGCGGCCACAAGATCGCCACTGACAACCCTCAGGCGCCGCGGAAGGGGATCGTCCTCGCGGAGACCATCAGGAACGTCACCATTCGCAATGGCACGGTCACCCAGTTCCGGACGGGTGTCGAAATGATTGACGTTTCGGATGTCACTCTCGCAAATGTGACCGTGTCCGGGTCGCCTGCGCCGCGTGACAAAGAATTTTTCGGGGTCCTCGCCGAAAAGGCCCGCAATGTCCGGATGCGCAGCGTCACACTGAACGGTTTCAGTCCTTTCTACTTCGAGCGAGAGTCGTCGGTCGTATTTACCGGGTCGAGTATCGTGGGAGATGACGCCCAGGGGTCGTCCTATTGCGCCCACAGTACGTGTGCCTTCCAGGCGGAAACCGACATTCGAGTGAGATATCTCATGTGTAGTTTTAACCCGGGTGCCAGTTCCGTGATGAGCATCGAATCGAGTGTCGTGGTCCTCGTCGAGTATTTCGGGGGCGGCTGCAACGAGACCTCGGTGAGCAACAACCTGGTGAAGGGTCTTATCAACGTGGACGGCGACAGAAACGTCGTCACCAGAAACAAGATGGAAAAGAATCCCACTATGATAGTGCGTGGGGAGTTCGTTGTTTCTTACAATGAGTTCGCTGGCGCGGAAACGCAGGGATTGAGTCTCGATGATGGCTGGGGCTCGATCAAGGGTGAGGTGATTGGAAACAGCTTCACCGGCAGCAGGGGGCATGGTATGCGGGTGGTTCAGGATGTTCCGAACGCCCCGGTCGGACCCCTGAAGATCTCGGACAACAAGTTCATTTCCAACGGCCTTGATCCAGAGTATCCGGAATACGGGCGCGATGGTCTTCGGATCGAGGATCTCGTTGCGGGTAGTCATGTCGAGGTGTCGAACAACCATGCGGAGAACAACGCTGAATATGGCATGATCGCTCCCCCTGGAGTCGTGACGATCGACGTGGGGAACACCGCGAAAGGAAACCCGAAAGGGTGTGCCGGTATCGTCTGCCAGCCGTTATGAGCAAGGTCGAGCGGGATCGGCCCCGGCCGGTAGAAGTTCGCGCTCTTCGGGCGTGTAGTCGCGATTGTTGATGCGGCACAGCTGGTCGATCCAATGCTGTGGCGTCATGTCGATCGCGACCGGCCTGTTCGCGGTGGCGGCGACCAGGACGTTGTCGCGTATCGCCCAGGCGCTTGTCGGCCCGGGAACGCGGACGCTGGCAACGGCGATGCCGGTTTCGGGATCCCAGACCTGCACAGTGCCGCTGCCCGCATCGGCGATCAGCTTGCCGTCGGCGGAGAACGCCACAAGTGACAGTTCACCCGGCATCGGCCTCGGCGGCGGTCTCGGGCTGTCGACTTCTGGAGTCCACAACTCGAGTTGCCCGTCGTTCTTGTAGTGCAGTGCGACCCGGATGGGGGCCGTTTCGGAGATCACCGCGGCAGCCTGGCTTCCCGGCCGGGGTTGCATGGATCGCGCGAGCGTAGCCATGGTGACGTCCCACAACTCGACGCCGTCCGTCGACGTGACGACCATGAAGCCGGACTGTCCGGGCACCGGGATCGCGACGGCACGCTGGGAGAAGTCGTACGTCTTGGCATTCTCTCCGTTACGCAGGTCGAGCACGTTGGTCATCTGCTCGCCTGTGCTGACTCGCCACGTGGCGACCCTGGCGCTGATCACCAAGGCGACCTCGTCTTCACGGGTGGGAACAATGGAAGCGTTCGGGCTCTTTCCGATGGCGGCAGGGTCGACGACCATGTCCTTGGGCGGGGTGATCCGGCGTTCCGTGGCGAAATCGGCGGCTGAAAGCACCACGAGTTCGCCGGTTTCGCCGAGCGCCAGCAGCCGTTTGCCGTCGTCGGTGAAGGCCAGCCGAGGGTTCTTGGCCAGCCGGAGTTTGCCTGCCGTCGTCCCCGGCCCGCCGGCCCGTCGCCGTCGGGTGGTGAGGTCTGTTGCGAGCAGTCCCTGGTCGGTCAACGTCACCAGCAGATGTCCGTCCGGGCTCAACGCCGTGAAACCGGGATCCGTCGAAGGAACGGATTGGGTGAAGTCGTCAACGGGGCCGGTCGCATGCAAGCGGAACAGTGTGCCGTCGGTGCCGAACATGAAGACCGTGGGCGGCCCTGACTTGCCCGGCACCACCATGATCGGTTCCGTGTTGTACTTCGTGAGGTCGTTCTCCGGCTGCCGGTAGGGCTTGGGCGGGCACTGGAGCGAATACGTGTCGCCGGTGGCCAGGTCGATCAGCACGAGCTGCCGGAAGGACGCTGGGGCCGACCCGTCGTCGACCACGGCGTATCTGCCGCTCAAGTCCGTCAGACCTTGGGCGGTTGCCGGGCAGCCGGGCGTGTACCGGCTGAAGCGAACCGCGCCGGTGGCGGGGTCCACGATGGACAGTCGATTGTTCTCGCAGTCGGCGGCCACGCCACGCGGCGTGATGAAATCCACTGTGGTGTCCCGCAGAGTGGCACCCGTGTCCAAGTCACGCAGGACGTTGTGCCGTGTCCCATCCAGGCGCTGTTCGCTGAACCACGCGCTCTTGCCGTCCGGCTCGATTCGTTGGACGGAAACAGCTTCGACAGGTGCGTCTGCGGTGAAGCCGTCCGTTGCCGGTTGGCGCTGCGTGATATCCCATACTTCGACGGAGTTCGACGTCGCCGGTCCTGTTCGCCGCAACGTCACCACGAACAGTTGGCTGTCCGGGGAAAAAGCCGCGCTGGAAAGGCTGGTCGGTTGCTTGGTGTCGGCCGGGCCTTCGGGGGACCGCAGCGGGACCGGACCGCTGCGCCGGCTGATGTCCCAGAGCGAGATAGTGCCGCGTTCGTCGATGACCGCGAGCCAACGGCCGTCCGGGCTCACCAGGATTCCCCGCTGGCCGGGCATGGTGGTCACGAACCAGCTTTGCGGTGCGGTCCCGAACAGGCCGGTCCACACGGTGATCTTGCCGTCCTCTTCCGCGACCGCGGTTACCTGGCCGTCCTCGGAGGTGGCGAGCCCGTTCACGGTTGCCGACCACAGGCCTGAACGGACCTCGTCGACTGCCGCGTACTTGAGGTACTGCTGCAACAGTGCCGCGTACGCCTCCGGCCGGTTCGAGTCGTGGCGCCAGGCCGCCTGGGCGAACTGCAGTGCTGCCAACGGATTGGTGTCGCTGCGCCGCAACGACTCCTGTCCCAGGGCGACCGCTGCGGTCTGTCGCAACTGGTCGGTGAGTTCGTTGTTGCGGTTGATGGCCACCACGGCGGACACGGCCCCGACCAGGGCGAGCACTCCGATCAACGCGGTGATCATCCTCAGTCGGCGTGATCCCCGGCGCTCATGCGTGCGGCTGGCGGTGATGTACGCGCGTTCGTCGTCGGTGAAACCAGACGGATCCTTGGCGAGCCAGTCCTGTGCCGTGGCAAGGGGTGCACCACGCAGCAAGGTGCCGTGATCCCGGTTGGCCTGCCGCCACTGCCCGAGCGCGATCCTGAGTTGTTCCTGCCACGACCGGAAGTCCCGGGCAGCGATCAGCCATTCCCGCAACCTCGGCCATTGCTGGACAAGGTCCTCATGGGCCAGTGCGACGACTTCGGCCTGCCCGGGATCGTGCCGCAGGACTACCAGGTGGTGTTCGGCGAGTGTCTGCGCCAGGGTGCGGGACTCGGGATCGAGGCGGTCGAGCCGGGCCGGGGCCAGCGTGAACGTCCCGTCGTCGCCGGGCCTGGCCAGCTGCACGAGCAACCGTTCGGCGAGTTTTTGCTCGTCCGGCAGCAGGTTTCGGTCGTAGACCTCTTGGGCATAGGAGGCCAGCGGCCCGGCCACTCCACCCTGCTCGTCGTATGTGCGGTGGGTCAGCGTGCCGCCTTGATGCGACTCCCACAGCCGCGTCAGCGCGAACTCCACGATCGGCAACTGGCTGGGAGCGTCCGTCGTGTCGGCGATGATCCGGTCGACGAGACCCGGTTCGAAGGTCACCAGGGGCAGATCGGCCGGTCCGGTGATCGCTTCCCGCAGCTCCGCGGGCCCCATTCTCGGCAGCGGCAGAGTCTGCGGCGCCGGGGCGAACTCAGCGGCGAGCAAGCCGTCGAGATCCTCTGAGCGCGCCGTGAACACGGCCCGTAGCGCCGGTGTCGTCGCAGGTCGAGGCGGTGCCGCCCGCAGCAGGGCGGCCACGAGGTCGAGCAGTTGCCGTGCCGCGTCCTTCTCGGCCGCGACGAGTTGTTCGAACTGGTCCACGAACAGAACCAGGTGCCCGGCCTTCTCGACGATCGCGTCGGCCAGCGAGGCGATGTCCCGGGTGGCCGGCTCGAATCCCAGAACCGGCGCCAGCGCCCGCCCCAGGAGTTCGCGTGGCTCGACACCGGCGGCCGGCCGCAACGTCGCCAACGCGATGTCGCGCTGGCGTAGCAGGGGGAAGAGCCCAGCCTGGACGAGCGACGACTTCCCGTTCCCGGACGCCCCGGTGACCAGCACCAGGGGATGCTGCTCGACCAGCGCGGCGAGTTGCCGGATCTGCGGGTCACGGCCCCGGAAGAACCTCGCGTCCTGCTCCTGGAAAGGCCGCAGGCCGCGATACGGGGACTCAGGCCGCGCGGCCCGATGCAGTTCCGGGTCCGGCTTGGTCCCGTTCGCGGTGAGCACCGACACGAGCGCGGTGGCGTGAATGGCGCGGATGGACACGTAACGCTGGTTGTCCAAATCGGACGGCGGAGTGTGGTCGGTGGCGGGCACCTGCAGGTAGTCGGTGTACGCGGCGGTCGCGCGCAGGAACTCGGCCCGGCGTGCGGAGACTGTCGAGGCCAGCGGTGCGAGGGGACGTTCGTCGATCGTCCGGAACAAGGTGCTAACGCGATCGTCGGTGTGGGTGCGCAACCGCCGCAACCACTCGCCGGTGTCCCGGCTGAGCAGCAGGAGGCGTGCGGGCGGGAACGTGGGGGAGCGCTCCATCAACGCGGCGGCCATGGCCTGGACCTGCTCGAAGCGGGTCTCGGCGTGGTCGATGACCACCAGGAGCGGGCTTTCGGTCCGGCTCAGGTTGATCAGGTCGGCGATGGCGGCGTTGTCGTGCACCGCGCCGGCGACCCAGCCGTGCGCGGTCATGTCCTGGCACAACTGCTGGGCCAGCCGTGTCTTCCCCTGCCCGGCAGGCCCGGTGACCACATGCGCCGACACCGGTTTCGGCGCGCCCAGCCGTGCCTTCAGCTCGGCGAGTTCGGTCTCCCGCCCGTCGAAGGGCACCAACTGGTACTCGGGACGCAGCCACGCACTGGGCTCCAGGTTCACACTCGGCGGCGTGGCCGTGGCGAAAACCCGGTTGAGCACCAGGCCAGGGACAAGGTCACCCAGCTCGTCGACCAGACGGGCAAGGTCACGCGTGTCATTACGATGGCTCAGCCGGAGGAACTGACAACGCGCCAGCGGCGCCAGGTCGGGCGGCAGTTCAGGCTCGGAAAGGCCGACGGTGTGATCCAGGAACACCGGAATTACCCGCAGGCCGTGCCGGAAGGCCTCGACAATCTCCCGGTGCACCCAGTCGTCCGGGGCATCGACCTCACGGCGGCGCTGCCGATCAGTGACCGAATGCCACCGCGACCCGATCACCGCGAGCAGCACATCGGACTGCCGCAGCCGCTCCAGAATCTTCTGCGCGAAGTCCTCACCAGGGCGAATGGACCTGCTCGCGAGAAACACATGCTCGGCCCCGAACCGGGCCACCAGCACCCTGGTGATCAACGTCGCCGCGAACTCGCCGTCCCCGGTGCGGTAGTTGATGAATACCCCACCCACGTGACATCCCCCGTGCACCGAGACCTGATGAGCCGTCGCTCTCGGTGTCGAGGCTAGCCGTACTGGCGAACACCTGGCCGACCGGTCGCCCTGCTGACCGCGTACGGCCTGCCGACCGGCACCGCGGTGCAGCAGACGACCGGTACGATTCCGGCCGCAATGGCCGGCCGGCCCCTGGGCAGGACGTTTCACGGGTCCGGTGGTTGGCGAATTCCTGGGTAGTCCATGCAGTGGTAATGCGTATGGGTAACTTCTCCCATGAACGGCTGGGCTGTTGGGCTCTTACCTGCCCTGTCGCGCGCGTGTCAATATCGGTATGAAGTGGCTCCAATTCTGGCACATATTGCTTCAGGTGAACCAGGTCAGTGAGAAAGGATCACCATGCGAAGAATCCTGCTTGCCATGGTCGTCGCGTTGGTTGGGGTGATGACGCTGCCGGCCGCGGCCGACGCCACGCCACGGCCGAATTCGCCCGACTCGTTCCCATTTTGCCTGCCTTATGTCGAACAATTTGCCGGGCCGCCCCGCATTGTCTGGGACTGCCGCCCGATCCCCCTGGCCGAGCGGACGCTGCCTCCCGGCTGGCCGGATCCTCCGCCTTTTCCTCCCTGTCCCTGCCCGTTCGCCATCGAACTCAATCTGAACGCGGTGCTTCCGGCGGGTCCCGCCAGTATGGCCATGTCCCGGATTCACGAGGGCTTCTACTACCTCGGTGCAGCCGCGGTCACGAGTGATCCCGGGCAGGCCGCTCAGTGGCACAACACTGCCATGAACGCCTTCACCACCGCGGCGCGGATGCTCGGCGGACGAGCGCTGCCGGCGGCACGTGGGGGATTCTTCGACCGAGCCCGGAATGCATTCCTGCCGGCCCCCTATCCAGGCCCCCAACTGGCCGTGGACTACCTCAGGAATGGCATGACATTGCTCCAGCAGTGGCTTGTCACTCAGAATCCTCAACTGTGGGATCTGGTCGTTCCGCAGCTCGACAATGCCTACACCGCCATGACGCAGTACTCATGACCTAGGTCAGTAGGGTGAAACCACTGCCGGTCGGGGTTCCGGACATGTCCAGGCAGGCCGGGCCCTTGCTCAAGTGCGTGATCCGGATACTCGCGGTGATACCGGCCTCTGGACCGGCACCACCTGGATCACCGACTCGACCCCGGTGGAATGCGCCCGCTCCCGCGACACTCTCCGACGCTCGGAACTGGGCTGGCTGGGCAGACTACTGCTCCAGCCACTCCAGATTTTTCTGGGGCCTGCGCCTGCATCTGATCTGCGCACCAGCCGGGCTACCTATCAGGTCTCGGGACGATCGGGCGGCGGCCGGCTCCAGGTCACCTGGTTGCCGGTGCCGATGACGAGCTGCCCGGAAATGTCGCCGCCGACGCCGATGCTGATCCGGTCCGATGCGGGTGGTTGCTTCGGTTTGCCAGGCTGCCCGGCGTTGCCGAACCTGGTGAGCAGTGCCAAGGCGAACTCGGCTGCGTGGGCTGAGGCCAGCTGCTGTGAGCCGGACGCGTCTGTGACCTCTTTTTGTCCATCGGCTCGGTCGCTGATGCCGCGAATGGTCAGGAGCGGCAGTGGACCGTTGAGATGTGCTGCTTCGGCTGCGCCTGCGCTTTCCATTTCAATTGCGGCCACGTCGTTGTAGTGCCGGCGGATAAGATCGACAAGTGGGCCGGTTGGCGTGTCGAGTACGACATCACCAGCGGCGATCGGCCTGAAGTGGATCGAATAGGGAGGATGATCGGCGGGGTGTGGTGAAAAGTGGCACCACCATCGAGTACGTGACAAATACCGGGCATGTTGGAGCAGTTCGTGCGGGCTGTCCCACGCGCGTGGACGAGTAAGGAACTCGCCTGGCTCCGCTTTGCCGCCGTGGTAGCCGTAGACCCGGGTGGCGACGACCACGTCACCGAGCTCGATGTCGGTATGCAGTGCTCCGGCGATGCCGATGAAGAGCGCGATATTCGGGCGGAACAAAGCATTCGCCCGCTCGACGAGGACTGCGGCGGCGCGGTTGCCCTCGCCCGCGGCGGCGATCGCGACCCGCGTCGACGTGCCCGGCACGGTGCCCGTCTCGAAATGTGTACCGATCGGGTGAACCTGCGTCCGTATGTTGATCAGATGTGCTCGGATGGCGGAGTATTCCAGATCAAGAGCGGTCAACAGTACGGCATCGACATCGCCGTTCATATCGGACATGGACTCACAGTACATCCCGCTGCGAACCCCGAATTCGTGCGACGTATGCTGCTGGCCCTTCGATGCTGATACCGAGTTGGCGAGGAATTTGCGATGCCGGACGATTCCGCGACAGGAATTGGCAGTTCTGGGGGCGGCCATGGATCAATTGATCTGCGGGTCGGTGGTTCGACAAATGGTCAGACTGTCGTCGGTAGTAACAATGTTGTGATCAATGCGGAGGGCGGTTCTTCGGTGGTCATGCGCACTGGCGGGCCACCGCCGGTCGCGCGCAGGCGGCGGCCGGTCAGCAGGCCACTGCCTGGAGTGGGCCGGAAGTTGCTGGGCCGCGACGAGGTGGTGGACCGGATCGGCGCCACGCTTGAAAATGGCACGCCGGTACAGCTCGTCGGGGCTCGCGGGAGCGGCAAGACGGTGCTGTTGCGCGAGATCGCGGTGCGCGCCGTAGCCACCGGCCGGGACGTCGTCTTCCTCACCGCGGCCGGGATGCCCGTCGAGGACGTCGTGCAGGAGCTGTTCCAGTATTGCTACGACGCCGACGACTACCGGCCGGAGCCGGACCGTCTGCGCCGCCTCATGGGGTCGATCCAGGCCCTTGTGGTGGTCGACGACTTCGAGGGCAGCGGAGAAGACCTGCGCACACTGCTCGACGCCATGCCGTCCTGTGACTTGCTCATCGCGTCGTCGCAACGTTGTGCCGCAGAGGCGTGGGTGGCGGTGGAGATCGCCGGACTTCCCCATGAGGCCGCGCTCGAGCTGCTCACCGAGGAGTTGCGGCGCGCCTTACGCCCGGAGGAGGGACCATCGGCGCGGGAGTTGCTAGAGGCGACGATGGGGCATCCGGGAGCCTTGATCCAGACAGCCGCTGCCATTCGTGCCGCCGGTGAAGTTGTCGGGACCACACCGGCTGTGCTCGCGGCGGCCGTCGGCGCCCGCTTGTCGGAATCGGCGCGCCTGGCACTCGGTGTGCTCAGCACGTTGCCGGGCCTCGGAGTCAGCGCCCAGTTGCTGTCGGCACTGGCGGGCGTCGCTGTGGACGACCGGGTGCTCTCCGAGCTTTTCGAAACGTGCCTGATCGCGCCCGATCCGTTGGGATACAAGGCATCCGGTGAGCTTGCCGAGCTGGTGACCGAGCGGGCCGGGACCAGGGCGAGTGGTGCTGGACTCGCGGAGCGGCTCGTGCCGTGGGTACGTGCCTCATCGCTGCAGGCCGTTGTCGATGCCGCGCCCGTGATACTGCGCGCGTTGCGGATGGCCGCGGCGGAGGGCCGGCACGAAGCGGTCCGGGATCTCGCAAGGGCCGCCGCGCCGGTACTCGGCCGTACCTTGCGCTGGGGTGCCTGGCATGAGCTGCTCACTCTTGGCCGGACCGCCGCCCAGCGGCTTGGTTCCGCAGCCGACGAAGCGTACTTCGCGCACGAACTCGGTGTGCGCCGCCGCGCCCTCGCCGTCGGTGCGGCAGTGGGCGTTACAGTCGGCGCCGCTGTCGTCGTGGGCGCAACCCTCGGCGCGGCTGGGGGTGAGGCAGCAGCCGGAACCGGAGCGGGCAAAGCCGTTACTGGGTCGAAGTCGGCGATTGCCGGCAAGCCGTTGGTGATCGGTGGAGCCACAGCCGCAGTGGCCGCCGCGATTGTCGCTGCGCTCGCTCTGAGCGGCGGTCCTAAGCCAAGCGGTAGTCCTCCCGGCGCGGCGCCGAACGAGGCTGGTGTCAGCTCGATACTCGAACAGCCGATCACCCCGGCGCCGGACGGAAGTTCGCCTTCCGTGGCCGTCGTTCCGAACAATGAACCACAACCCCACACCGATTCGGGTCCACCCCCGACGCGCGACTCTTTTCCCGTGGGGCAGCGCTCCTTCGGAAAGACCGTCCACGCCAACGGGTACGCTTTCAAGGTCAACTCCGTTCGGGCGTACCGGGACAGCGGAACCCCGCGTCTTGACGTGGACATGCTGGTGACCAACGAGTTGTGGAGTGTCCCGAACCCGCCGCCGTGGCCGATCGTCCAGCAAGGTGGTCAGGCTTATCAGGGTGTCGCGTCGCAGGCGGAGTCATATCCGCTGGGAAAGGCGGTACCGCGTCGGCTCGACGTCGACGTTGAACCGACGTTCACCTGGGACGACGCGGTGCTGCTCTTCCCGCTCTTCGGCGGCCGCGCCGAACCTGCCAGCATTCCGTTGGGTGGCAAGGGAAAATCCGTGGAACTGGCGCCGAGGACAGTGACATTCCACAAGACCGGGCTCCAGTCGGGTGCGGTGCGCCTGACGATGCAGTCCGGGCTGTTGCGCGGCGACGCGGCCCTCGGCGCGGACGGGGAGGACAACCGCAACGAGAGTCTGGACATGCGTGGGCTGGATCCGGGCCAAGCCGGGCTGAGGGTGTCCTTCTCCTTCGAAGGCAACCCAGGCCCGTCCGGCTTCCACTTCGGCACGGACGCGTTCACGCTCAAGCTGCCCAACGGCCGTGTGCTGCGCCCCGAACACGGGCCGAACGTCGCGGTGTACCCGGACAGCAAAAGCTATTCGCGGCTGGCCATAGCAACCCAGGTCGATCTGCCGGCAACGGGGACATACACGTTGACGATGATCGACGGGGACGGACCGCCGGACAGCCTCACGTTCACCGTCGGCTGATTCAGTGACCCGGCTGGGCAGTGGCCGGATGCCATCGGGCGATGGCCGCGGCCACCGCGGCCGGGTTGTCGCACATGGGGAAGTGCAGGCCACGCGGGATGGTCTTCTGCTCGATCTGTGGCAACCGGGTGTGCCACTTCGGCTGGAACCGCAGGTAGTCGCTCCAGGCGCCGAACACGCTGAGTGACGGTCGGTCCCGCAGGTATTCAAGTGTGGTCTCTGCCTGCCGGAAGACCTCGCTGTCGCGGGCGGCGTCGCGGAACAGCCGGTGCATGGTCCGCCTGGCCGCACGGTCCATACCGTTGCGGAACACCTTGCGGCTTGGGCGGTCCAGATGCCTGCCCACCCCGAATCGGGTCGAGGTGGCCGCGGGCAGGAATGCGGTGAGGGCGTCCAGTTCGCGCATGGCCACGCTGCCGAATACCCGGAGCATGCTGGGCAGGAGGATGCCGGTCGGGCGCCAGCCGAATGTGTTGGCCGCGACGAGCCCGTCGAGCCGGTCGACGTGCGCCGCCGCGGCCGCGAGTGCGGCGACGCCACCCAGATCGTGCAGCACCAGGGTTATGCCACGCAGGTCCAGGTGGTCGATCAGGTGACCGGTGGTGTCGCGGACGGCCGTGAGGGTTTGCAGGTTGGCCGGGACGCGGTCGGACAGGCCGCTGCCGAGGGGATCGAAGGTGACGCACCGGAAGGACGACCGCAACCGGCCGATCAGGTCGCGCCAGACGAACTGCCACATACCGGCATGGCAGAACAACAAAGCCGGGCCGTGACCCACATCGGTGTAGGCCCCCCGGTACTGCGCCATCGGCAGGTACTGGATCTGATAGGGCCAGACCGTCTCGGGGAGCCACGTGGGCCGGGGATGAAGGTTTGTCATACCAGGCAAGGACGGCGGGGGCCGGCGCGATGTGACATGGTGATGCGATGTCACATCGCCGCGATCCGGTTCGTCCAGTACGGGTATGACCGACGAGTTCGATGACGTGTGGCGCCGCGACCGCCGCCGGGTGCTGGACGTCGCGTACCGGATGCTGGGCAGCGTCACCGACGCCGAGGAAGCGGTGCAGGAAGCGTTCCTCCGCCTGGCACGCCAGGGTTTGGGCGACCTGGCCGATGCCCGTGGCTGGCTGATCACCACCACGGCACGGATCTGCCTGGACCGGCTGCGCGCCGAGAAGACCCGGTCGGCGTATGTCGGGCCGTGGCTGCCCGAGCCGGTGGTCGATCTGCCCGGCGGAGGCCCGGACCCGGCCGACCGGATCACGATGGACGACTCCGTCCGGATGGCGCTGCTGATCATGCTCGAGTCGCTCAGCCCTGCCGAGCGGACGGCCTTCGTGCTGCACGACGTGTTCGGTCTGAGTTTCACCGAGGTAGGCGATGTCGTCGGCCGCGCGCCCGCCGCCTGCCGGCAGTTGGCCAGCCGAGCCCGCCGCCACCTGCACGGCCGGCCACGGTTCCAAGTGGACTCAGCCTTGCGGCGGCGCGTCACCGAACGGTTCGTCGCGGCGTGCCGCAACGGCAACCTCGACGAACTCGTGGCAGTCCTCGACCCGGAGGTCACGGGCGAGTTCGACTCCGCTGGCCTGATCCCCGGCGCACCACTTGCGGCGGTAACCGGCTCCGACGAGGTCGCCAGGACATTGGCCGCGACGTTCATCGGCGTACCAGCCGTTTTCGAGGTCGCCGACGTCAACGCCGCACCTGGGGTTCTGGTCCGGCTGGGTAGCCGGGTGGTCACGGTCATCTCGCTGGAGATCAGCGACGGCCGTGTGGCGGTGCTGCACGCCGTCGGCAACCCCGCGAAACTGTCCAGGCTCAACCGCCCCGCACGTACTCAGGACCAGGCGCCGGGGTGACCCGCGTCACTGGTCGATCCTGTCAGGAATTCGAGGGCTGTCTCGTTCAGGGACCACGCGAACCAGACAGGAGCCAACCATGCACCGCATCGTCGTACTCGGGGCCGGATACGCCGGAGCCTTCTCCGCTGGGCGCCTGGCCCGCCGACTGCACTCCGACGACTTCGAGATCACCGTTGTCAACGCCGAACCTGATTTTGTCGAGCGGCTGAGGCTGCACCAGCTTGCCGCCGGGCAGGATCTCCGCCACCGCCCGCTGGCGGAGGTGTTCGCGGGCACCGGAATCCGGCTACGGGTGGCGCGGGTGACCGACATCGACGTCGAGCGCCGGACCGTCACGGTCGTTGACGGCGAGGGGATCGACGGCCTCGAATACGACACCCTCCTCTACGCGCTCGGGAGCACCGCCACCGTCGATGTTCCGGGCGTGGACGAGCACGCCTTCCACGTGGCCGCGCGGCCGTCCGCGCTGCGCCTGCGTGCACGCCTTGATGAGCTGGGTGAGGACGGGAAGGTACTTGTAGTCGGCGGCAATCTGACCGCGATCGAAGCGGCCACGGAGATCGCCGAGTCCCGTCCAGGACTTCGGGTCAGCCTCGCCACCCGCGGCGAACTGGGCGGTTGGCTGGGCCCGAAGGCCCGCCGTCACCTGCTGCGCGCCTTCGACCGGTTCGGGATCACCGTGCACGAGCACACCGCCATCGAGCGCGTCGAGCAGACGGAGGCCATCGCCGCCGACGGCACGGCTTTCGCCTCTGACGCGACCGTGTGGGCAGCCGGCTTCGCTGTCCATCCGATTGCCGCTTCCAGCGGCATCGAGGTGGTACCCAACGGTCAGATCAGGGTCGACCGTCAGATGCGGTCGGTCTCGCACCCGGATGTCTACGTTGCCGGTGACAGCGCCTTTGTCATCGGCGAGAACGGCCGGCCGTTGCCGATGTCCTGCGCTTCCGCCGGAGCCACCAGCAACCAGGCGACGGCCGCGATCATCGGGGACCTGACCGGGCGCAGGATCTCGTCGGCCTCGCTGGCGTATGTCGGCAACCACATCAGCCTCGGCCGGAACGACGCGATCTTCCAGCTGGTCGACGGTGACGTGCGGGCGAAGCCGGGTGCCCTGTGCGGCCGGACGGCCGCGCGCGTCAAGTCGGCAATCCTCAGTACCGCCGCCTGGGCCATGAGTCACCCGAACTTCGGAATGCCGAGTCACAGGTACCGTTTGGCCGCCGCCCACGACTTGGTCGCTGCATAGAGTCGGGCTCATGGACACTGCCACCGTGGCGCGTTTCGAGGCCAGCCGGAATCGGCTGGCCTCGATTGCCTACCGTCTGCTCGGCTCGGCCGCTGACGCCGAGGACACGGTTCAGGACGCGTTCCTGCGGTGGCAGGCCGCCGACCGGGAGTACGTCGAGGTGCCCGAGGCGTGGCTGACCAAGATCGTCACCAACCTGGCGCTGGACCGGCTCCGTTCGGCCAAGGCACGGCGTGAACGCGCGGTCGGCGCCTGGATGCCTGAACCGCTGCTCGACGGCGACCCGATGCTGGGCCCGGCCGACACCGTCGAGCAGCGTGAATCGGTGACGTTCGCGGTGCTGATGCTCATGGAGCGGCTGTCGCCGGTCGAACGGGCCGCTTACGTGCTGTACGAGGCCTTTGCCTACAGCCACGCCGAGATAGCCGGGATTCTCGGCATCACCGAGTCGGGAAGTCAGCAACACACCCACCGGGCCCGGCGCCGAATCGCCGCCGCCCGCAAGGGCACCGGCATCGACCACGCCTCCGCACGCCGGATCGTGGCGGCGTTCGTCGATGCCGCGTCCTCAGGCCGGACCGAACGCCTGGTGGCGCTGCTGACCGAAGACGCGACCGGCATCTCCGACGGCGCCGGGTTCGGGCTGGCCGGGAAACTGCTCCGGTATCCGACCCCGGAGAAGGTCGCCGGTGTGATGCGGGCCGGCTTCAAACCGTCCGAGGCCAAGCGGAGACTCGCCGGTGGCTCACCCTCGATCCATGCCGTCGTGATCAACGGCTGCCCAGCCATGCTCGCCGCGCTCGACGACCGGGTTCTGGGCGTCGTGATCCTTCAGGTCCGTGACGACAAGATCGCAGGCGTGTGCGGCATCGCCGCCCAGGACCGGCTCGGTCGTCTCACCGAGCAATGGCAGCGGCAGGAACACGATGTCCCGCTGATCGAATCCTGGTGACCAGCCGTGGCCGAACAAGGTCAAGGCTGGTCGGCAGGGACGAGGTGGGGCGCGACGCTGCGGAGTTTTTCGCATGTTTCCTCGTATTCCCGTTCGGGTCGTGATTCGGCGATGATGCCTGCTCCGGCTCGCAGCCATTGGTGGCCGTCTTTTTCGAAGATGGTGCGTAGGGCCAGGCCTGCGTCGAGTGTGCCGTCGCTGGATGCGGTGAGGACGGCGCCGGCGTAGAGGCCGCGTGGGGTTGGTTCGGTCCGGACGATGTAGTCGCGTGCTGCGACTTTGGGGATTCCTGAGGCGGTGACGCCGGGATAGACGGCTTCCAGTGCGTCCCAGGCGTTGTGGTCGCCGGAGAGGCGCCCACTCACGCGTGACGCGAGATGCTGCACGGTGCCGCGCTCTTTGACTGACAACAGTTCGTGGGCGGCGACCGAGTCGAGTATGCAGACGCGCCGCAACTCCTCGCAGGCCACTTGCACCGACAGGGTGTGTTCGACGAGTTCTTTAGGGTCGCTGAGCAACTCTTGGCGCAGCCGCAGGTTCTCCTGTGCGTCAGCGCCGAGTGCTCGGGTGCCGGCCAGTGGCTGGGTCGAGACGATCCGGTCGGCGCCGGCTTCGAGGACTGTTTCGGGGCAGAAGCCCGCCGCGGTGATGCCGCCCATCTTGATCAGGAAGGATCGGGCCGGGGTGTTGGCTGCTCGTCCGCGTAGGTAAGTGCTGGAGATGTCGACAGTGGACGCCAGGGGAACACGCCGGGACAGAATCACTTTCTGCAAGCCACCGCTGCGGATTTCCTGGACGGCTGCGGTGACGGCGTCGCAGTACCAGTCGCGGTCGGTGCTGAGGTCCACTGTGACCGAGCCGGTCGGGCGTGCCGGGAGGTCGGCGGCGAGGGCTCGGCGGACGGCGTGCCGTATGTGGCTGTCGGCGCAGGTGATCAGTGCGGTGTCGGTCGAGATCCGTACCTCGACCTGGGGCACGATCAGGCGGGCGAGTTCGCCGCTTTGGCCTGGCTGGCCTGCTTCGAATGCGATCCAGCCGTAGGCGGTCCATCTGGGCATCGGCAGCCCGGCCAAGGCGTCGCCGAGGGCCCGCAGCGGTCTGGACTTCCAGTCCCAGGATTGCTCGTCGCGGTGAACTCGTGTCGCGTCCAGGGCGACTGTGGCCTGGACTCCGCCTGCCACCGTCCAGATACCGTTCCGTTCGTACACCATGTACGTGTCGAACAGGCCGGTGTCGACCAGGCCGACCGCGCGTTCGGCCGGTGAATCGGTGATGCTCACCGCCTCGGTCCGCACCCGCCGGGACACCTGCCCGCCGGGCGCCCGGCGTCGGGCGGCCGAGGCTTGGCTCAGTTCGGCCAAGATCTCCGCGGTTGCAGGCCAGCTCAGGCAGGAATCGGTCACGCTCTGCCCATGCACCAGGGCCCGGCCGGGCGCCGGTTGCTGTCTGCCGGGCAACAGGAAGCTTTCGAGCATGACGCCACGGATTGCTTCGTCGCCGTCGGCGATCTGCTGGGCGAGGTCGCGGGCGACGGCTGCTTGGCGGTTGTGGTCCTTGCCGCTGTTGCCGTGGCTGGCGTCGATGACCACCCGTTCGGGCAGGGAAGCCGAGCGCAGCAACCGCCTGGCCTCCTTGACCGCCGCCGGGTGGTAGTTCGGCCCGTCCGCGCCGCCGCGCAGGACGAGGTGGCAGTGCCGGTTACCGGTGGTCCGTCGGATGGTGACACGTCCGTGCGGATCGATGTCGATGATGGCGTGACCTTGTTCGGCGACCATGACGGCGTTCACGGCCGACTGGACGCACCCGTCGGTGCGGTTCTTCATGCCGACGGGCATGGTGAGCCCACTGGCCAGTTGGCGGTGGGTCTGGCCTTCGACGGTTCGCGCTCCTATGCATCCCCAGGCGGTGAGGTCGCCGAAATAGCTGGGCGACAACAGGTGTAGCCATTCGGTGCCGACTGGGAGGCCGCGCTGGGCGATTTTCGCCATGATCGAGCGGGCCAGGCGGAAACCGTGCATGGGGTCCGGCGTGCCGTCCAGGGCGGGGACGGTGGACAGGCCGGGCCAGCCTGCCGCGGTTCTGGCCTTCTCGAAGTAGGCGCGCATCACCACGACCAGGTCGTCGGACAGTTGCCTGGCCAGGGCGGCCAGGTGGTCGGCGTAGTCGAGTGCCGAGTCGTGGTCGTGGATCGAGCAGGGGCCGACGATCACCAGCAGGCGGTCGTCGGTGCCGTCGAGCACCTCGCGGATCGAACGCCGGGCCCGGCGCACCAGGTCCGCCGCGTCGTCGGTGAGAGGTACCAGCTCCCGCAACGACGCCGGGCTGATCATCGGCTCGTGATCGTCCAGGGCCTGAAGTGCCCGCGGTGCGACGATGTGAGTGTTGGTGGTCATCTCTCGCGCCTGCCGCAGGCGCTGACCATGGGGTACGACTGGACCGCGAACCGAGGATCCTCCAGCAGGGACCAGAGCAGGTGGAGATCCTCCGCCGGCACGCCGTGGCCCTGGATCCGGTCGGCCAGTTGCGTGGTGTTGGCGTGGTGCAGGCTCGCTCCCGCACTGCCGCCGGGCCAGGCCATGGCGAACGTGGTGGACGAGACCTCACTGAGCCCGGCCCGCACGAACTCACCGAACAACTTCCGTCCCCACGTCACATCGGCCCCGGACTCGGTCAGCGACTCGAGAAATCCGGCATGCACCCGCTCGAAGGTCACTTCCGCACCCTCGTAGGGAGTCATGAGTACGGGGGTCCACGAGCAGTCGAACTCGTCCAGGACAAGCCATCCTCCTGGCCGCAGTGACCGGACCAGGCGTTGCAGGACCGCACGTCGTTCGGGCAGATGCAGCAGCACAAGGCGGGCGTGGATGAGGTCGAACTCCGCTTCCGGCAAGGCATCGTTGACCACGTCGTGCCGCAGCACCTGGACGTTCGGACAGGCCAGCAGCCCGGGAGCCAGCTGACCGGGCGCGATGTCGGTCACGGTGACCCGGCCGTCCGGCCCGGTCATGTCCGACAGCCAGAGCGCGATCGAACCACCGCCCGCACCGATCTCCAGGCAGTTCCATCCGCCGGCCAGTCCGGTTCGCCGCAACGAATCCCGAGTCGCGGTGTCATAACAGGATTCGAGGGCGTTGAAGCGTTCAACGGTTTCGCCTGCCGCGTTGTCGAGCGCGTACCCGTGCATAGGATTGGTCCTTTGTCGCCTGTCGCAGTGGAACATCGCGATGCCGGAAGGATCAATCTATAGTGGACAGTCGAGTGCGGGAAGGCCTTCGCCCGTCCGGGCATCCCCGTCCCTCATGTGGGTGACCTGGCCCGGTGACAGTGTGAATTGGCATGAATCACCCGGTCGTTGGTACCCGGTAGTGGACTGTCGGACGTTCCAGGGTTGTGGTTACGTGGTCGTCGATCGCGTTTTCACCCACAGTCCAGGGAGTGGCGGCGATGACGGGCATCCTGCAGGCGCTGTCCGGGGTAGTGCATGGTCCGGTCTCGCCGCAGTTTCGTGAGCGGTTGCACCAGATCTTCGGCCACGAGCTGTTCGCGCCACGCGAAGGCCTGACCTACCAGGAGAAGGTCCGGCTGACCTATGACCAGTTGAAGCTGGTCAACAGCATGACACCGGTTCGCCGAACTGGCCGACCGGGTCCGCGAGGGCATGTATCCCGCGCTGCCGCACCGAACCTTTCCCGTCGACCGGATCTCTGACGCGTTCGGTGTGCTGCGGCATTCCCGGCACATCGGCAAGATCGTCATCACCTTCGAGGAGGCCCCTCAGGCCGTCGCCGAGCCGCGGCCCCCGGCGCTCGACCCGGACGGCACATACCTGATCACCGGCGGCACGTCCGGCCTTGGCGCGGCCACTGTGGACTGGCTTGCCGCACGCGGTGCGAAGCACATTGCCTTGGTTGGCCGTGGGGCTCTCGTTGCGCCGGACCATCCGTCCGTGACGATCACCACCTACGCCGCGGACGTCTCCGACGAATCCGCGATGCGGCAAGTCATCGCCGACATGGACCACCCGTTGCGGGGTGTGGTGCACGCCGCCAACTTGTTGGCAGACTGACTGTTGGCCAACCTCACCCCTGAGAAGATCAAAGCCGGGCTCGCCGCCAAACTCGGCGGCGCGGACGTGCTGGACCGCATCACTGCCGAACACGACCTGGACCTGTTCGTCATGTACTCCTCCATCAACGGGGTATACGGGTACATCGGCCAGCTCTTCGCCGACGTGGCCCCGGATTTCGTGGACCACATCGTGGACTTCGGGTTCGGCGAGATCTACGCCCGGCCAGGCCTGCAACCGGCCGAACGCCAGATCGCCGCCGTCGCCGCCCTGACCGTGATCGGCAACCAGTGGAGCCTGCGCAACCACATCGAGATCGGCTTGCGCGCAGGCATGTCCCCGCAACAGATCGTCGCGGTGATCATGCAGACCATCCCGTACGCCGGCTTCCCCAAGGCCGCCGAAGCCCTGCTCCTCGCCCGCCAGATCTTCGACGAGCACACAATCCCTTCTCTGGCCGAAGAACCGTCATGAACCCTCTTCACTGCGCTGAGGAGGACTCGGCGCGGCCGACTTGCGCTCGCTCGGGCGCCGGAATCTGAGTAATGCGCTCGTCAGATTGGCTGCCGCGGCGGCACAGCCGAACGTGCTGCCGACTACTTCGATGACACTGATCCAGTGTGACATCTGAACTCCCAGGTGCCGGTGCGGTCAACGGGCTTGGATGACCGCGATGACAGCAGCGGCACATGAGTTCCGGCCAGGTTCTCGGAGGAACCCGGAGGGATGTCGCGGGTGGCGGGCCGCGAGCAGCAGGCCGGAGTCACGCTGGGCTCGTCTCGTAGGCTTGCTGCCGGAGGCTCGGAGGCCCACGTCGGACAGAGAAGGTGTCACGGGATGACCTCGTCGGCTGGGATTCCCGGTATCGATCCGTCTACGGTGCGCACGCCAGCCGACCTGGCTGCCTGCCTGAATGAGCTTCGCAAGCAACGTGGTCTGTCCTACGAGCAGATGGACAAGGCGGCCCGCAAACTACAGGGCGAGCCTGGTCGGCGCTGGGACACGCTGGGCAAAAGCACCGTGGCTGAGATCGTCACGGGCAAGCGGCTGCCTGCCAAGGGAAAGCTCGAGACCTTCCTGGCCGTGTGTCAGGTGCCGCCCGTCGAGGCCGCCCTGTGGGTGGCAGCGTGGAACCGCGTGCGCCGGCCTCGCGTCGTGAGGCCTGTGGGTGCTCTGCGCGTCGGGCAAGCGTTGCCTCGGCGTCTGGGGGTGCACGCGGCGATCGAGGTCGAAGGTTCCACCAGCGAGCTGCCGGACTACGTCAGTCGTGATTTCGACCAGCGTCTACACGCTGCTCTGGCGGACGGCAGTGAGCGCGGGGGCTTTGTGCTTCTGGTCGGTGACGCCTCGGTTGGTAAGACTCGTGCCTTATTTGAGGCCGTCCGGGTGACGCTCCCAGAATGGTGGTTGGTGTACCCCGCGGACGCGGGTGCGATCCGCGATCTGGCTCAGGCGCCGGTGCCCAGAACTGTGGTCTGGCTGGACGAACTCCTCCGCTACCTCGGCGCACCGGATCCCCTGACCGCCGCTACCGTGCGGACGCTGCTGTCGGCCGGTCTGGTGGTTGTCGGCACGCTCTGGCAGGACGACTACCGCATTCGCATAGCTCAGCGCGATCAGTCGGCTAATGATCCTTACGCCCCGGATCGGGACGTGCTCCGGCTCGCCGAGGTCTTCGATGTCCCGGACGAGTTCACCAGTGCCGAACGGGCGCGCACCGAGCAACTGGCGGTCAGTGACCGTCGGTTGCGTGCTGCGATCGAGAGCACCGACGCCGGAGTGACCCAGGTACTCGCCGCCGGGCCGGAGCTGGTCCGCTCGTGGGAGATGGCGTCGGATCCATATGGCAAGGCCGTTATTACCGCGGCTGTCGACGCCCGTCGTCTGGGCGTCACCGTGCCGTTGACTGAGAGTTATCTTGCTGCGGCTGTGCCTGGATACATCACCGCGACGCAACGCGCGGTGGCGTCGGCCGACTGGTTCGAGCGCGCCCTCGCCTACGCCACCACACCGCTGCGCGGTGCCGCGCGGGCACTGAGCCCGATCGCCGACGAGGCAATGGGTGTGGTCACGGGCTATGTCGCCGCTGATTTCCTGCTGCAACGAGCGCGACGGACCCGACGCGTCGTGTGTCCGCCCAGTAGTACGTGGCGAGCCCTGTGTGAGCATTGCTGTTTCGGGGTGGAGGAGCTGAAACGGCTTGGCCAGGCCGCTGAACTGCGGATGCGTTGGCGGGAGGCCATTGCCTTCTACCGAAGGCTGGCCTCCGACGGTGGATGGGAGTCCACCGTCAAGCTGGCCGAGCTTCTGGCGAAGGACGGCTGCCATGCCGAGGCGATTGCGCTTGGCGAGCCCTGGGCCGACAGTTGGTCGCTCGGCGCGCAATTTGCCGATTGGTTGGTCAAGGCCGACCGTATCGACGAACTGCGTTCTCGTGCGCTTGCCGGCGAGTGGCCGGCCAGCAATCGGCTTGCCCAGGTTCTGGCCAAGCGGGGACAACTTGACGAGGCGATCGCGCTTGTCCGCCCATTCGCGAGTCACGAGAACTGGACAAGAGAAGGTGTGCTGGCCGACTTGCTTGTGTCCCGAGGCGACGCCGACGAACTTCTTGCCCGTGGCCAGGCGGGAAGCCGGCCCGCGACCGGGCGGCTGTCGAACCTGCTGGCCCGGCAGGGGTACCTCGACCAGGCGATCGAGGTGCTGGTTCCGTATGTCGAAACCGAACCCGGCATCGCGGAGCGCGTTGTGCAGCTGCTCCTCGAGCAGGAAAAACTCGACGAGGCAGTCGCAGTGCTGAGGCGCTTCGCCGACGCCGGGTCCGGAACCGCGGTGGAGCAGATCGTCGACCTGCTGATCGACTACGGCCGACGTGACGAGGCAATCGAGTATTTGCGGGAATGTGCGGCCGACGGCAACTGGAACGCGCGGCACCGGCTGCCCCAATACGGTCCACGTGAGCAGCTGCAGGCGAGTGCTGCCAATGGTGATCGGCACGCGTTGAAACTCTGGGTCGATCTGCTCATCGAGGAGGATCGTCTCGATGAGGCGGTCGAGGCGTTCCGGTCGCACATGGATACGGCTGAGTCCGCTGGTATGTGGTGGTTGCCAGGAGATCTGGTCAATCTGCTTCACGCATTCGGTCGTCTGGACGATCTCAGGCTTGAAGTCGATGCGGGTACCGAAGGCGCCGCTGACCGACTCGCCCAGCTGCTCGATGGCAAGGGCAGCAGCGATTCCTTCGGGCCGCGGCCGCCGCGGCCGCCGCGGCGGCCCAGAAGCTGCTACCGCGGCTGGATAATCATGCCGCCACACTGACAAAGCGGGTTTTCAGTCGCGGGACAGGTCTCGCTGCAGCTGTCCTGTCCCCGCATGGTCATCTCCGGGCATGTGCCGCTCAGGTTGCCAGGAACCGGAGTTGCTCGACGACTTTGCCGTCCTCCTGCCGGGTGAAGGTGGCTGAACGCTTGCCCACTTCGCTGCCGCGGACGGCGACACTCCAGCCGGGCCGGACGTCCACCGCCACCTGGAGCAGGTGGCTGTCGGGGCTGGTGATCGTGATGAACGGCTCCTCGTGTGCGTAAGGATCCGGCTCGCCCTCGGATAGTTCCCGGCTGAACCAGTACTCCTCGACCATCTGGCCCTCGCGGTGGCGGTGGACAGCGGCCGTGGCCGTGGCATCGGGGCCGAAGCCGACCTGGTGGACGACCGACGCCGTCCATTCGCCCTCCGCGACCGGTGGGGTGTGTCGCAGGATCAGCATGCCGGGATATTCCTTGATCACGTTCTGCATGTCGGCGATGTGCTTCTCGACGCCGGTGGTCGCCACTCCCATCATCTCCACGTAGACATCGGACGAGTGGTAGTGCTCGTGCATGTCCCACCTGCGGTTGTTCCAGCCGAGGAAGTCCACCAGGAGGAACTGGATGCAGTTGTCTCTCTCCAGTTCGTACCCGTCACCCTGAGGCCGCCGGTCCATCGCTCAGACCGCCTTGATTGTGCCGCCGTCGATGACGTAGTCGGCGCCGGTGATGTTTCCGGCCACATCGGACAGTAGGAATGCGGTCAGAGCCGCCACTTCCTCGGGCTCGGTCATGCGGCCGGTCGTGACGTTCTGCTCTTTCACCATGTGATGGCGGAAGTCGGCAAGGCTCATGCCGGATGCGGCGGCCCACTGGCCGACCGTGCCGTTGGGGTCCTGGTAGACGGAGGTGTTGACCAGGCCGGGGGAGACGGTGTTCACGCGCACGCCCTGAGGACCGAACTCCTCGGACAGGGCTTTGCCGATCGCGGTGATCGCCGCTTTGACCGAGCTCATGGCGGGCGGGAAGCCCCCGGGCATCAGGGCCATGATCGACGAGATGTTGACGATCGCTCCGCGGCGCTCAATCAGGCTGGGCGGGGCCGCACGCGTGGCACGAACAGTGCTGAGCACGTTCATGTCGAACGCGTGGCTCCACTCTGTGTCCTGGACATCGAGGAAACCGACTGTTGCCCCATCTGCGCCGCCCACGTTGTTGACCAGCATGTCGATGCCGCCCAACTCGGTGAGCGCGCTGTCGATGAGGGTGGAGACTCCTTCCGCGGTGCTCAGGTCGGCCGACACCGTGTATGCGCCGGTTTCCTTGAGCTCGGGCGTGATGGTGCGGGCGCCGCCTACGACTCGGACGCCTTCGTCGATCAAGGTACGGACGGTGGCGAGTCCGATGCCTCGGCTCGCGCCGGTGACGACGGCTGTCTTGTTGGTGAGATTGAGGTTCATGACACTCCAGTTCCTTGAACTTGTGGTTATGCGGCCTGTCGGCGTTGCCGGGGGTCGGCGATTGAAGGCGGGGTGGCGTTGTAGGTGTCGGCCGGGTTGACATCGGTGCCGGGCGGCACGATCGCGTCGATGGCATCGAGCACGTCGTCGCTGAGCACGATGTCGGCCGCCGCGATCGAGTCCTGGAGCTGCTGCGGCGTGCGGGGGCCGATGATCACCGACGTGACGGCCGGGTGGGCGCGGACGAAGGCGTGGGCCAGCTGTGGCAGGCGGATGCCGGCCTGGCTGGCGACCTTGGACAGGGCCTCGATGATCTCGGCGCGGCGGGCGTTGGCCGGGTTGGCCGTGTCGAACATCGGCGGGTTGAGCTGGTCAGTGCCCAGCCTGCGCAGGCTGGCCTCCAGCGCGCGGCGGATCCAGCGCGGGGAGGCACCCTGGTGGTTGGGGTGATCAGCGCCGGGCAGGCCGAACTTGGTCGCCAGCACGACCTCGTCGCGGCGCCCGTGCAGCGCCTCGCCCCACGATCTCCTCGCTCTGGCCGGCGCCGTAGACGTCGGCCGTGTCGATGAAGTCGATCCCGGCGTCGACCGCGCCGCGGATCATCCGGACGGTCTCGGCCCGGTCGGTGTTTCCCCAGCCGCCGAAGTTCATGGTGCCCAGGGCGATGACGCTGACCGACATCCCGGTCGCGCCGAGGTACCTGCGTCGCATGGTTGTTCCTCAGGGTGAAGTGATCGGTGCGGTTCAGTCGCGGATGGTCATGCCGCCGTCGACCGACCAGGCCTGCCCGGTGACCCACTCTGCGTCGTCGGACAGCAGGAAGGCGGCGGCAGCGGCCACATCGGCCGGCTTGCCCAGCCGCGGGCCACGGACCGTGGCCAGAATGCTGGCCTGCCACTCCGCGCCGATCTGCTCCTGCGCGGTCTCGGTCATGGTCACGCCGACCCCGAGGGTGTTGGCGCGGATGCCCTGCTTGCCCCACGCGGAGGAGATGTGCCGGGCCAGCGAGTTGATGGCGGCCTTGGACGCGCCATAGGCCGGGCGCGTGGTCTCGCCTATCCAGGCCGAATCCGACGAGGTGTTCACGATGGCGCCGCCGCCCTGGGCCAGCAGGTGGGGGATGACCGCGCGGCTGGCAATGGCGTAGCCGAACAGGTTCACCTCGAAGGTGCGCCGCCACACGGCCACGTCCATCTCCAGCAGATTCGTGTCCCGGGCCAGGTGCTCGGCCGAGAGTTCGGCGCCGACGTTGAACAGCCCGTCGATCCCGCCCAGTTCGGTGGCTGCCGTGTCGATGAGTGCCTCGACGGAGCTCTCGTCGCCGAGGTCGAACTTCACGGCGATCACCTTGCCGCCGGCCTCGTTCAGACGCTTGGCCAGCACCTGCCCGGCCTCGAGGTTTCTGCCGCCGATGACGACCGACGCGCCTTCTTCGGAGAGCCGTTCGGCCGTGGCCGCGCCGATCCCGGCGGTACCCCCGGCGATGACGATTCGCTTGCCCTTGAGTCCTCGCATGTCCTTCTCCCGTTCGGTTGTGTGCTGAGTGCTGCCACGAACGAACGTTAGCCGACGTCTATCGGTTTTCCAACAGTCATCCGAAAACCGACAAGTGTTGATTATCTGGGGCCAGCTGGGTAGACTCGCGAGATGGTCACGACAAAGAGCGGCAGCGCCCCGTCGGGTGATCGACGCGTGCGCCGCACCCGGTCGGCTCTGCAGCGCGCCCTGATCGACCTCGTTGACGAGCGGGATCTGTCGCAGATCAGCGTCGCCGACGTCGTGGAGGCGGCTGAGGTGAATCGCTCGACGTTCTACGACCACTACCGGGATGTGCACGAACTGGCTGAGGCCGCCTGTACGTCGATGATCGACGACCTGATCGGGGTCGTCCTCGCGCTCGACCCTGCCCATGCGAACACGTCGGAGTCCTCAGCGGGCCCCGACCCGGCGTTGACGGCCTTCTTCGCGCATTTCGCCGATCATGTGGGCCTGTACCGCAGCCTGCTGGGGCCGACGGGAAGTGCCCGCGTCATCGAGCATGTACGGCTGCGTATCACGGCAGCCGCCTACCCCTCCGGAAACCATGGCTCGGCAGAAGACATTCCGCACGATGTCCCCGCGGCGTTCATAGCCGGCGCGCTTCTTGGCGTGGCCACTGACTGGCTGAGGCGTGGATGTCCGCTGACGCCGACGGAGATGACCGTCCTGACCAAGCCGCTCCTGCGGGCCCTGGCGGCCGGCGTCGAAGCCGGCCGGACTTGTCCTGAATAGACGGCTGGCCAGGGCGTGTCACTGGCCGCCGGGCGGGCCGGCCAGATCCGGCCGGCCCGCATGAGTCGATCTACATTGGACTTACGTGGCTCGCGCGGACTCGAGGGCTGTCCACGCGGCATTTGGTTCAGCAGGTACCGATGGACCAGGCGCTGACTGTGCGGTCGGCACCGTCGGCAAGCATTGTCACGCCGAGACCGACGCACTGAGTCTCGTCTGGGTCGGCGACGAGGTCGATCTGGATCAGCTGATTCGTGGAGCCACAGTTGTTGTAGAGGGCGTAGGGCCCGCGTTCGAAATAGCCACAAGGGTTTTCGGCTGCGTTCGCGGTGGGCGCGGCCAGGGTGAGTGCGCCTGCGAGCGCCGCCACGGCGAGAATGGTGCGGGTTGGCCTCATTGTCATCCCTTCAAGTGATCCACTTCGGTCGGCCGAGTATCAGCGCGCCCGGACGCGTGCGTCCAGACCCCTTAAGGGCAAAGGTTTACCTTCGCTTGGGATCCGCTTTTGCTTGCCCTGCCACGACAGAGGGGTGCCGTAGGGGTCGTGACCGGCCTCGGCGGGCAGTTAGGTTTTCTCGGTCGGATCAAAACTCGATTCCAGGTGGGCCGGCATTGTTCACCGTGCGCCTGCGGGATCGGAAGGCGGTGGAGTGGTGGCTGGAATACACGACAAGTGGGTTCGGCGGTTTCATCCCGCGCCGGACGCGGTCGCCAGGCTGGTATGCCTGCCGCACGCCGGCGGCTCGGCGAGTTTCTACTTCCCGGTGTCCCGTGCGCTCGCGCCCGGCATCGAGGTGCTGGCCATCCAGTACCCCGGCCGCCAGGAGCGGCGGCACGAGCCGTTCGCGGCCGGTATCCACGCCATGGCCGACCAGGTCACCCGGCTGCTGACCAGCCAGGACAACGGTCTGCCGCTGATGCTCTTCGGGCACAGCATGGGCGCCATGATCGCGTACGAGGTGGCGTGCCGGCTGGAGGGCTCGGGAATCGCGGTGGACACGTTGTTCGTGTCCGGCCGCCGGGCGCCGTCGCGGTACCGCAAGGAGAACGTGCACGAGCGGTCGGACGACGGAATCCTCGCCGAAATCCGGGAACTGGCCGGCACCGAGATGAACCTGCTCGGTGACGAGGACCTAGTCCACATGATTCTGCCGGCATTGCGCAGCGACTACCGGGCGGTGGAAACGTACGAGTACACGCCCAGGTACCCGCTCAAGACACCCATTGTGGCCTTCGCCGGAACCGAGGACCCACGGGTCACTGTGGACGAAGTCGAATCGTGGTCGGGTCACACCGGTTCGAGTTTCGAGTTGCACGCGTTGTCCGGCGGGCATTTCTTCCTTGCCGGCCACCAGAACGAGATCCTGCGGGCGATCACCGACCGCGTCGTGCCCGTGGCCGAAAGGGGATGGGTCCATGCTTGAGGCCGTGGACACCGCGAATGGATCCACGCTCGACGAACGGCTCGGCGAGCTGATCGAGATCAAGCAGGCCGCGCGGCGAGGACCTGACGACGCCGCCACCGAACGTCAGCACAAGCGCGGCAAGCTCACCGCGCACGAGCGCATCGAACTGCTGCTGGATCCCGGTTCCTTCAACGAGATCGAGGCGTTGCGCAGGCACCGGGCCACCGCGTTCGGCCTGGACGCCCGTCGCCCCTACTCCGACGGTGTGGTGTGCGGCTGGGGCACTGTCTTCGGCCGGACCGTCTTCGTCTACGCCCACGACTTCCGCATCTTCGGCGGTGCCCTCGGGGAGGCGCACGCGTCGAAGATCCACAAGGTGATGGACCTCGCCGAAGCGGCGGGTGCGCCGTTGGTGAGCCTGAATGACGGCGCGGGCGCCAGGATCCAGGAAGGCGTGACCGCCCTTGCCGGGTATGGCGGCATTTTCCAGCGCAACACCCGGTGTTCCGGCGTCATCCCACAGATCAGTGTGATGCTGGGTCCGTGCGCGGGCGGTGCGGCCTATTCACCTGCCTTGACCGACTTCGTGTTCATGGTCCGCGAGACCGCGCAGATGTTCATCACCGGACCCGACGTCGTCCAGGCGGTCACGGGGGAGAAGGTTTCGCACAACGGGCTTGGCGGTGCGGACGTGCACGGCCAGACCTCCGGCGTGGCCACCTTCGTGTACGACGACGAGGCGACCTGTCTGGAGGACGTGCGCCTGCTGCTGTCGCTGTTGCCGTCCAACAACAATGAGACGCCGCCGGTAGCCGCGACCTCGGACCCGCCGAACCGGATGACCGACGCCCTGCTCGACATCGTCCCCACTGATCCCTCCAAGGCGTACGACATGCGCGGAGTGATCGAGGAGATCGTCGACGACGGTGAGTACATGGCTGTCCATGACGCGTGGGCCACGAATGTCCTTTGTGCCTTCGCCCGGATGGACGGGCATGTGGTCGGCATCGTGGCCAACCAGCCCGCGGTGCTGGCCGGCGTGCTCGACATCGAGGCCAGCGAGAAGGCCGCCCGGTTCGTGCAGACCTGCGACGCGTTCAACATCCCGCTTGTCACTCTCGTCGATGTGCCGGGCTTCCTGCCTGGTGTCGGGCAGGAGCATGGCGGGATCATCCGGCACGGCGCCAAGCTGCTCTATGCCTACTGCAACGCCACGGTTCCCCGGATCCAGATCATTCTGCGCAAGGCCTACGGCGGCGCGTACATCGTGATGGACTCACGGTCCATCGGCGCGGACCTGTCGCTGGCTTGGCCCACGAACGAGATCGCGGTGATGGGTGCCGAAGGCGCGGCCAACGTGATCTTCCGCAAGGAGATCGCGGCCGCGGCCGACTCGGACGAAGTGCGGGCGCAGAAGATCAAGGAGTACCGCACCGAGCTGATGCACCCGTACTACGCCGCCGAGCGTGGACTCGTCGACGACGTGATCGACCCACGGGAAACCCGGACGCTGCTGATCCGCGCCCTGGCGATGTTGCGCGCCAAGCACGCCGACATCCCCCGCCGCAAGCACGGGAACCCGCCGGTCTGATGGCGATCGAGAGCGAAACGGACCCGTTGCCCGAGCTGCTGCGGGTCGTCAAAGGCAACCCGGACGACAGTGAACTCGCCGCACTGACCGCGGTCCTGTTCGCGATACGTCAGCAGGCTGCCCAGGACACCACCGCCACAACACGCTTCCGGCGGTACTACCCCCGTTACCGAGCCGCCGGAAGCTGGCGCACCAGGTGATCTCGTCCCGGCCGGTTCTCCCACCGGCCGGGACAAGGTGGTTTCAGCACTCCGTCAGCGAGTCACCGCGGGCAGCGTACGGTCCAAATAGGTCAGTACCGCGCGGACCCGCCGGTGCTCCACCGAACTGGCCTCCAGGCCGAGCTTGGCGAAGATACTGCCGATGTGGTTCTCCACCGCGCCCTGTGAGATCGTCAGCGACTGGGCGATCGCGCCGTTGGACAGGCCCTGCGCCATCAGCCCGATCACTTCGGACTCGCGGGCGGTCAGCGCGTCGAGGGGATTGCGGCTACGGGCGAACATCTGTGCCACGACCTCAGGATCGATGGCCGAGCCACCGGCCGCGACACGGCGCACGGCCTCGACGAACTCCGCGACGTCGGCCACGCGCTCCTTGAGCAGGTAGCCCACACCACTCGCGCCGGCGGCGAGTAAATCGACCGCATAGCTGCATTCGACGTACTGGGACAACACCAGCACGGGAAGGCGTGGCATCGCTGTCCGGGCAGCGAGGGCCGCGCGCAGGCCCTCGTCGGTGAACGTCGGTGGCATCCGGACATCTGTGATGACCAGTTCCGGCCGGTGTTCTTCAACGGCGGCAAGCAGGTCGTCGCCGTTGTCGACGGCGGCGACGGTGTCGATGCCCACGTCGGCGAGTATCCGTTGCACACCAGCGCGCAGCAGCACGGAGTCTTCCGCGATCACGACTCGCATCTGTGTTTCCACTCCTGTCCCGGGTAGTCGGTGCGTCACCAGCGGCATGGCAGGTCGGCCCGCACGACGGTGGGGCCACCTGGCGGGCTGACCACGGTGAGGACGCCGTCGATGGTGGCCGCGCGGTCGGTGAGGCCGGCGAGCCCGCCGCCAGGGCGGATCACCGCGCCGCCGCACCCGTCGTCGGTGATCTCCACCACGACGGTGTCGTGGGTTCGCCAGATCTTGACCGTCGCCCGGGTCGCCCCGGCGTACTTGACGATGTTGGTCAGCGACTCGCACACAATGAAGTAGGTGGTGGTCTCCACGACCGATGGCGGGCGAGGGTCGGTCTTCACCTCGATGTCCACTTTGATCGGCAACCGTGCGGTCTGCGCGGACAGCGCGGCGTCCAGACCACGATCCTGCAGCACCGCGGGGTAGATGCCGCGGGCGAGGTCACGCAGTTCGGATACCGCGAGCTTGGCCTCCGAGTGTGCCTCGTCGATCAGCTCACGCAGTTCCTCGGGCACGGACTCCAGCTTCAGCTTCGCCAGGCCAAGGCTCATCGCGACCCCCACCAGGCGTTGCTGGGCACCGTCGTGCAGGTCGCGCTCGATCTTGCGGCGCTCGGCCTCCACCGCGTCCACTCCGCGGGCGCGGGAGACCGCCAGCTGATGGGTTCTGGCTGCCAGCCGGGCGTTGAGGCTCGGACCGAGCATCTGCAACGCGAGTTCGCCGTGCAGCGCGCCGATCCGTGGCGCCACCCAGATCCCGAACGGCGGTACGGCAAGGGAGACCAGACCCGCGATGAACTCCACGATGCCCAGCGGCATCGCGATCATCAGGTACGCCAGGTCATGCCAGGTCGTCCGGTCGGCCAGACGCGCCTGCCAGGTGGCCATCAGACCCCGGCGGTGCGGCAGCCGCACCGCCGGCGGGATGTCCACCCCGAGCATGCTGCGCACCCAGGACCGTTCCAGGTCGGCGAGCCCACGGACCATGCTGGTGGTCAGCACCAGCAGGGGAATGCCGATCCAGATCATGGTGGTCGCGATGCCGATCACCATGGCCGTCACGATCAGCACGAACTCGGCCAGCCGCAACGGAAAACTGGCGATCATGAAAACGATCGACCGGTGCACCCACGGGCGGGGTGCCCGGTCGTTGCTGCCGGCACGGGGGGATTTCGGCGTCTCACGGGGTCCGGCGTTCCCGACGGTGACGCTCACCGGTTCGCCGCGATTTTCTTCTCCAACAGCGACACGATGTCGTGCGTGGTCTGCGTCGCCAGCATCTCCTGCTGCACCTCGATGGCGCACTCACGGAACGAAGGCTCGTCGAGCATCCGCGCCACCTTGTCGCGTACCGTCTGCGGGCTGACGTCCTCGAGGTCGAGCGTCAGGCCGTTGCCGCGCTTTTCCAGAGCCAGCGCGGATGCCCGCTCACTCCACGTCGTGCCAGGCACGATCACCTGCGGCACGGCGTTGACGACCGCGTTGCCGATCGTGGCGCCGCCGCCCTGGTGCACGATCGCCGAGCAGCTGGCCAGCACCTCGTTCATGGGCACGAAGTCCATTGCCCGGACGTTGTCGGGAACGTGCTTGACGGACGCGAGCTGGCTGGCGTTGAGCGTCGCGATCACCTCGATGTCCAGTTCGGCCAAGCCGTCGAGCAGGTCGGCGACCGAGGTCTCCTCCTGGCCGAGCACCTGGCGGTTGGACACACCGAGCGTCAGCATCACGCGGGGGCGCTCTGGCTTCTCCACGACCCAGCGCGGAAGCGCCATCGGCCGGTTTACCGGCACGAACCCGACCGGGATGTAGTTCACGTCCAGGTCGTAGCGCACGCAGGCGGGGGAGGGGTCGATGGTGGCCATGCCGAACCGCAGCGATTCGTCGTACTCGCAGCCGTAGCGCCCGAGCATCTCCGACATCCAGTCCACAAAGGAGTCCGGGCGCGGGTCCGGGTTCAGCCGGTCCATCAGGTCCAGGTACTGCAGGCCCAGCCGTGCGGTCTGGTCGGCGGCGTAGAGGAAACGCATGTGCGCCGCGCCGACGGCCTTGGCCACCAACGGTCCCGCGTAGACGATGGGGTCCCAGATCACCAGGTCGGGCTGCCATTGCCGGGCGAACCGGACCAACTCGTCAACCAGTGCGACCGGGGTCGACCAGCGGAAGACCTCTGTCCACATGTCATAAGTGGTGCGGATGTAGTCCTCGGTGTAACGCTCGGGCCGGGTCTCGGAGATGAGATAGCTGCCCTGCATGGCGTTGTCGCCCTCGACGCTCAGCTTGCGGTGCCGGGCGATGTCGAGCTCAGGCCCGAACCACATGGTGTCCAGGCCTGTTTCCAAGTAGGAATCCACTTCCTGTGGATTGCACGGGCCGACGAAGCGGACCTCGTGTCCCGCCGCGGCGAGTGCCCAGCCGATCGGCGTCATACTGTAGATATGCGTTCTGGTGGGAAAGACCATCAACATGACGCGCATGGGTGCACTCCGATGTCTTAAGACTCTTCGCATGCGACGCTAGCCGTCGGCCGGGCTCGGTCCGACCCGAGAACGGCCAGGTAGGGGTCGGCGCGCCCACCCCTATCGGAGCTGCCGGCGGCCGCTTTAGGTCCGGCTTGGATCGCGCTTGGGTCCCCCTTAGGGGCTGTAAAGGTGCGTCTGTGCCGATTACACATAGAACGTGACGCCGGACGGTGAACTCACCGCCGATCCCTGCGTATCGGTTACGGCGAAGGCAGATGAGGTGATGAACATGGCAATGGCATCCGGCGCGAAAGCCGCCAAGGCCGTGAAGGGCTGGGTGCCCTTCGGGGAGTACCGCACCTGGTTCCGGGTGACCGGTCCTGTCGGCGCGGGGCGGCCTGCGGTCGTGTGCCTGCACGGCGGCCCCGGCAGTACGCATGACTACCTGCTCAACCTGTCGCGGCTGGCCGAGGACGGCTGGCCGGTGGTGCACTACGACCAGCTGGGTAACGGCGGATCCACGCACCTGCCCGACAAGGGCGCGGACTTCTGGACGCCCGAGCTGTTCGCCGACGAGCTGGACAACCTGCTCAAGGCACTGGGCATCGCCGACAACTACGTCCTTTTCGGACAATCATGGGGTGGTCTGCTGGCCGCGCGGCATGCCGCGAACGCGCCGCAAGGACTGAAGGGCCTGGTGATCGCCAATTCACCCGCGTCCTATGTGCTGTGGCGCCAGGAGATGGAGGTCCTGCGTGCCGCGTTGCCGCCGGAGAACGACGCGAAGTTGCGCAGACACGAGGCAGCGGGCACCACGGACTCCCCGGAATACTTCGACGCGATGCGCGTCTTCTACGACCGGCATGTGTGCCGACTCTCACCGTGGCCGTCGGACTATCTCAACTCGTTGATGGAGACGTCCAACGACAACACGGTGTACTCCATCATGAACGGGCCGAGCGAGTTCACGGTGACCGGCACGCTCAAGGACTACTCGGTGGTGGACTGCCTGCCTGACATCACCGCGCCGACCCTGCTGATCTCCGGCAGGCACGACGAGGCGACGCCGGTCACCGTGCAGCCTTACTTCGACCACATCCCGGACGTGCGTTGGGAGATCTTCGAGGAGTCCAGCCACGTCCCCAATCTGGAGGAGCCGCAACGGTTCTTCGAAGTGCTCGTCGAGTTCCTGCGGGGGTTGCCGGCGGCACACACGATCACCCGGAGAGAGGTGACCAGCAATGCGTGAGGCCAGCCGGCTCGGGACGGCGATGGTGTTCCCGGGGATGAGCCCGTCGCGTTACGCCGACGTCGGCAAGTTCATGCTGATCAACCCGTTCGCCCGCAGGCTGGTGGCGATGGCCGACAAACGCCTGGGCTACTCACTGGTCGACCGCTTCCGCGAGGCCGAGGGGGACTACTCGGAGTACGCGCAGGTCGCGTTCATGCTGAACTCGCTCGCGCTGGCCCAGTGGGCCGAGCAGGCGCTGGACATCGACGCGGACTACTGCACCGGGCCGAGCTTCGGGGAGAAACCGGCGAGTGTCTACGCGGGTTCGCTGCCGTTCGACGAAGCGGTGTGGATGACCGCGGCGCTGGCACGCTGTCTCGACGAGTTCTTCGCCACCGAGTACCAGGACGTGGTGACCCACTCGTTCGTGCGCACGCCGGAGCTCCGGCTGGCCGAGGTGCTGGCGGATCTCACCGACCTGGGAGAGTGGCACGACATCTCCTGTTACGTCGACGACGACTTCTTCATGGTGTCCTTGCGCGAGCGCAACTTGGACTGGCTCAAGCGCAGGATCCGGGGGATCGGCGGGCTTTCGCTGTACACGATGCGGCCGCCACTGCACTGCCGCGCTTTCGAAGCGTTGCGGCGCAAGGCGGAGGACGAGGTGATCGGCGGGTTGCGGTTCGAGGCGCCGCTGCTGCCGATGATCGCCGACCAGGACGGCTCGGTGCTGCGGACCGGCGAAGAGGTCCGCACGATGCTGCTGGACAGCGTCACCAAGCCCATGCGATGGGTAGACGTGGTCCGGACGCTGGAACAGCTGAGCGTCGGCAAGGTGTGCGTCGCCGGGCAGGACAGCCTGTTCGGCCGGGTGCGTTGCACCACAAGCCGATTCGAGGTGATCGCGGCCAGCCCGCGGCTTGCCCTGCAACCCCGCAGACGGGGTGCAGGGCCGACCCGCATCAGTTGACGGGCTGGGCGACCGACAGGACGTTGTCCAGTGCGCTCCACAGCACACCGGGGGTTTCGAAGGTCTCGAGGGTCAGCGCGTCGTCCTCGAAGCGGACGTCGTAGGTGTCCTCGAGAGCCTTCAGCAGTTCCACCACGGCGAGTGAATCCAGCCCCAGCTCGCGCAGGGGGACGCTGGCGGTCAATTCCTCGTCGGCGGCCAGATACGGCAGGTACTGGCGCAGGAGTTCGTCGAACTTGCTATCCCACATAATTGCTCCAGAATCACTTGACAAGCCGGAAGAATGGCGCCGGGCCCAGTGCGGACTGTACCCGCGGCTGCGGGCCCGGCTCGATCGGCGAGTACCCCTATTTCTGTGATCCGGCGGAGGTCGACTATGGACACGAACGTCTCGCACGCGCTGCACGGCCGGTTTCTCCGAGGCCTTGAGCTGGCCGGGAACGGCGTGGCGATAAGGGTGGGAAAGCGGGCGGTCACCTATGCCGAGGCGCACGAGCTCGCGTTGCTCTGGGGTGGCGCGCTGGCGGCCACGGGCGCCAAGGCGGTAGGGGTGCTGGCCGGTAAGGGGGTCACCTCGTACGTGGGCATTCTGGCCACGCTGTACGCCGGGGCGACCGTGGTGCCGTTACGCCCGGACTTCCCGGTCGCCCGTACGCGGCAGATGATCGAAGCCGCCGGGGTCACCGCCCTGGTAGTGGACGACAGTGGCCTCACCCTCGTGCCCGAGTTGCCGGTGATCGCGGTGCTGGCCCCGGAGAGCGAGGGCGGAAAGTCTTCGGTGCTCCCGATCGCGCAGCCATTGGCCGCGCCTCGGGAGGTCACCGCGGACGACGCGGCCTACGTGCTGTTCACGTCCGGATCGACCGGCCGGCCCAAGGGCGTGGTGATCACACACGGCAGCGTGGACCACTACTTCCGCCTGCTCGACGCGCGTTACGACTTCACGCCGGACGACGTGTTCTCCCAGACGTTCGACCTGAACTTCGACTGCGCCATGTTCGACTTGTTCTGCGCGTGGGGATCGGGCGCGGAGGCGATCGCGGTGCCCCCGGCCGCCTACCGTGACCTGCCGGGCTTCTTCGCCGACCGTGGCGTGACCGTGTGGTTCTCCACGCCGAGCGCGATCGACCTGGTCCGGCGGATGGACGGGCTGACCCCTGAGTCGATGTCCGGCCTGCGCTGGAGTTTCTTCGCCGGCGAGGCGCTGACCTGCCGTGACACCGCTGACTGGCAGGCGGCGGCGCGGGCCTCGACCGTGGAGAACCTCTACGGGCCAACCGAACTGACCATCACGATCGCCGGGTACCGGTGGTCCGACGAGCTGACTCCCGGGGTCGCGGTCAACGGCGTGGTGCCGATCGGGACAGTGCACGAAGGGCACGAACACCTGCTGCTCGGCGAGGATGGCGAGCCGACCGATATCGAGGGTGAGCTGTGCATCGCCGGTCCGCAGATGACCCCGGGCTACCTCGACCCGGCCGATGAGCAGGGCCGTTTCCTTGAGCGTGACGGTCTGCGGTGGTATCGCACCGGCGACCGTGTCCGCCGGATCGACGGCGGTGACCTGGCGTACCTTGGCCGGCTGGATTCCCAGGTCCAGGTCCAGGGCTGGCGGGTGGAGCTGACCGAGGTCGAGCATGCGCTGCGGGCCTGCGGCGTGCACGACGCGGTTGTCCTGGGGGTGCCGGCGAAGGGCAGCATCGAGCTGTTCGTGTTCTACGTCGGCGTCGAGGTGCCGAGCGTGACGATGGTCCGTGCGCTGCGCGAGGTGCTGCCCGCCGGGGTCGTGCCCAAGCACTACCGGCACATCGACGAGTTCCCGCTGAACTCCAACCGCAAGGTGGATCGTAAACAACTCGCAGCCTGGGCGGCCGATCTGCTGACCCCTGCGGGCGTGCGATAGGGGCGCGCTAGGGGTGTGTCGGCGATGAATCGGCACGGTACTTTCCGACCGTCGAGGAATACACATTTTCCGTCGCGGCGAGAACGCGCGGAAGTTCCACGCGGTCTGGGGGCACTGAAATGCGCTTACGGGCAGTATTATCGGTGGCACTTCTTCTCGGGGTGTCACTTGTTCCGGAGGCCGTCGCGGATTCCGGAAAGAGCTACGAGATGGCCGGGCTCGCCCGCCCGGCCGAGATCATCGTCGACAAGTGGGGTGTGCCGCACATCTTCGCGGCCGACACCAGTGACCTGCTCTACGCGCAGGGCGTCAACATCGCCCGCGACCGGCTGTTCCAGATCGACACGTGGCGCAGGCGCGGGCTCGGCCAGCTCAGCGAGGTGCTCGGACCGAGTTACGTCGAGCAGGACCGGGCCGCCCGGCTTTTCCTCTACCGCGGCGACATGGCGGCCGAATGGGCCAGCTACGGGCCCGAGGCCAAGCTGGCGGCGACCCGGTTCGCCGACGGCATCAACGCCTACATCGACTACCTCAACCGCAACCCGGCCGCGTTGCCGACCGAGTTCGCCACGCTGGGCTACCGCCCGGCCAAGTGGCGGCCGGAGGACGTGGTGCGCATCCGTACCCACGCGATCGGCGAGAACCTCTCCTGGGAGGTCACCCGCGCCCGGATGACATGCCTCGCCGGGCCGGACGCCAGCAGATATCTGCGCAACCTGCAGCCGGAGCACACGCCTCAGGTACCGGCCGGGCTCGACCCGTGCTCGATCCCCAGTGACGTGCTGAAGGTCTACAACCTCGCGACCGCTTCGGTTTCGTTCGCCAACGGCACCCTCCAGACCGATACGACGAAGGCGATCGCGGACGCCACGACCGGCAGCAACTCATGGGTCGTCGGACCGCAACGCACCGCGACCGGACGGCCCATCCTGGCCAACGATCCGCACCGTGGTACCGACGCGCTGCCCTCGGGCCGCTACATCGCGCACCTGTCCGCACCGGGACTGAACCTCGCGGGCGCGGGCGAGCCGTGGAACCCCGGCATCGCGATCGGGCACAACGGGAAGGTCGCGTTCGGACTGACCAACCTGCCCGCCGACCAGACCGACCTGTACGTGTACGAGCTGGATCCCAATGATTCCACCAAGTACCGCTACGGCTCCGGCTGGGAGCAGATGACCACGCGCTACGAGGACATCCCGGTCGAAGGCGCCACTCCAGTCCGCTCGGCGCTCACCTTCACCAGGCACGGCCCGGTGGTCAAGATCGACGAGCAGAACCACCGCGCGTTCGCGATCCGTACAGTGTGGACAGAGCCGGGCACCTCGCCGTACCTGGCCAGCCTGGCCTACCAGCGGGCCGGCAACTACAACGACTTCAAGGCCTCAATGGGCAAGTGGCGCACGCCAGGTTCCAACCTGGTCTTCGCCGACCAGAAGGGTGACATCGCCTACGTTCCGGCGGCGTTGACCCCGAAGCGGCAGGGCGCAGCCTACGACGGCCTGTTGCCGGTGCCCGGCGACGGCCGCTACGAGTGGGACGGCTTCTACAACAACAGCGAACTCGCGGGCGTCCTCAATCCGCCGCAAGGGTTCTTCGCCTCGGCCAACGACTACAACATCCCGGCCGGGCATCCGGTGATTCCCACCTACGAGTGGCAGCTGCCCTACCGCAAGCAGCGGATCGACGCCATCCTGTCCGCACTGCCGCAGGCGACCGTCAAGGATTCGCTTGCCTTGCAACAGGACGAGAAGTCACTGGTGGCCACCAACATCCTGCCGTACCTGGCGCCGTTGAGCTCCGCTGATCCCGGCGTGACGAAGGCCCTGCAACTGCTTCGCGGCTATGACGGCGTGGCCAGTCAGGAATCCGCGGCAGCCGTGCTGTTCGAGACCTGGATCATGCTGTACCTGCATTCCGGCTGGGCCCGCACTGTGCTTCCTCAGGCGGCCGCGGACGTGCTGACCCGCACCATCAACCCCGACCTCAGCCTGGTGATCAAGTCGTTCGCCGATCCGGACGCGTGGTTCGGCCCGAACGGGGCGGCGACAAGGGACAAGCTGCTGCTCGACACTCTGGGGCAGGCTTTCGCCGGGGTGAGCGCGCAACTCGGCGCCGATGCGTCGACCTGGCGCTGGGGCGCGGTGCACCACGTGCTGTTCGCCCATCCCCTTGGCGGGCCTAATGTCGGCCCGATCCCGGCGGGTGGCTCGTATCACACCATTCACCCCTCCTTCTTCAACCCGTTCAACTACCAGCAGATCATCGGTGCCAGTTTCAAAATGGCTCTCGACGTGGGCAACTGGAACGCCTCCTACGCGATCAACGCGCCCGGCCAGTCCGGCGACCAGCGCAGCCCGCACTACAGCGACCTGACCGGATTGTGGAGTTCCGGCGGCTCCTTCCCGTTGCTGTACGGCAAAACCGAGATCGAGCGCAACGCCGAGAGCCGGATCTTGCTGCTGCCAGCCCGCTAGGGGCGTGGTAGGGGTGTGCCCTGCCCAGCCTGCGAACGTAGATTTCGGGTGGCTGGAGATTCGGGCGCACCCATTGCGCCGGGAAGGTTTCCGATTATTTCTTGGTGGGTTGGAGATGCCGCGATGAACAATTCTGATGAGGGTGCGCTCGTCCATTCTCTGCTCGACGAGGCGGTCGCGGAGGCGCCCGGTTCGCGGGCAGTGCGTGACCCGGCAGGCGAATGGACATACGACGAACTGGCCGCGTACAGCCATGCGGTCGCAGCGACCCTGTACCGCCTTGGCGTCCGCCGGGGTGACCGAGTCGTGGTGCAACTGCAGACCACACGCGAACTTGTCGCCTTGTTCTTCGGGGTTTCCCGGCTGGGTGCGGTGTTCGTTCCGCTCAACCCGGCGATGAAGCCGTTCCACCTGCGGTCGGTGATCGAGAACGCCGAGCCTGTGATGGTCGTGGCCATGGACAGCGCTGTGGCCGCGATCGCCGGTGCTACTGAGGTCGCGGTGTGCGGATTCGAGTTGCTGTGGGGCGATGTACTGACCGCGCACACAGCCGGCGAGCAGGCACCGACGACCACAGTGGACCCTGACGACATCGCGGTACTGATCTACACCTCGGGCAGCACCGCGGCGCCCAAGGGTGTGATCGGCCCGCACCGCCAGGTGACGTTCGCCTCCAGGGTGATCCAGGCCGTACTCGGTTACCGCGGCGACGACGTGGTCTTCTGCCGGTTCCCGATGTCCTGGGACTACGGGCTGTACAAGGTGCTGCTGTCCACCCTCGGGCGCAGCGAGATCGTGCTCGCCGGCACCGAGTCGGACCTGGTGCTGCTCAAGCGGATGCGGGAGGTCGGCGCCACCGTGCTGCCGATCGTGCCGTCACTGGCCAGCATGATCGCCATCCTGGCCGAACGCGACACCGCCCCGCCACCCCCGATCCGGCTGATCACCAACACCGGCGCCGCTTTGCCCGACGCCACAGTCGTCAAGCTACGCGCCGCGTTCCCGGATGTCCGGGTGGTCCGCCAGTTCGGCCAGACCGAGTGCAAGCGGATCACGATCATGCCGCCGGACGAGGACCAGGAGCGGCCCGGCTCATCCGGGGTGCCGCTGCCCGGTACGTCCGTGCTCATCGTCAACTCCGCGGGCGAAGAGGTACCGCCCGGCGACATCGGCGAGATCGTCGCCACCGGCCCGCACGTGATGCCCGGCTACTGGCGGGCGCCCGAGATCAGCGCCCATGCCTTCCGGCGTGACGAACACACCGGTGAACTGCGTCTGCACACCGGCGACTACGGGCGTGTCGACGAGGACGGCTACCTCTACTTCGAAGGCCGCCGCGACGACATGTTCAAGGTCAAGGGCATCCGGATGAGCACGCTCGAGATCGAGGCCGCCGCCATGGACATCCCCGGCGTCCGCGCGGCCGGGGCGATCCCGCCCAGCGAGAACCGGGAACTGGCGTTGTGCGTGGAGACCGACCTGCCGCCGCACACCGTCCTGCGTGAACTGGCCAAGCGCCTGGAACCACAGAAGGTCCCCTCGATCTGCCACGTCGTCGAGCAGTTCCCGCTGACCGCGCACGGCAAGAACGCCACGAAGGAACTGGCCAAGCTACTGGAGGGTGCACGGACATGAGCAGGTACACCGAACTGGCCGAGCGCTTCGGCACACCGACCTATGTCTACGACCTCGACCAGGTGGCCGAGGCTCGCGACGAGCTGTTCTCGTTGCTGCCGGAGGGGTTCGAGCTCTTCTACGCGCTCAAGGCCAACCCGCACATGGATGTCGCGCGTGAGATGCGTGGCGGCGACGCCGGGGGATGCCGGGCGGAGATCAGCTCGACGGGCGAGCTGAGCATCGCGATCGCCGCGGGTTTCGACCCGGCTGAGTGCCTGTACACCGGGCCGGGCAAGACCGACGGCGAGCTGGACTTCGCCATCGCCGCCGGGGTCCGGATGTTCTCCGTGGAGTCCCTGAGCGACCTGCGGCACGTCGGCGCGGTCGCCATGCGGCACAACGTCGTCGCGAAAGCATTGCTGCGCATCAACACCGTGTCCGGCAGTGCGCAGACCGGTATCCGGATGATGGGCAGGCCGTCCCAGTTCGGCATCGACAGCGAGACCCTGCCCGAGCTGATGCCCGTCCTCACTTCGGTGCCCGGCGTGCGCGTCGCCGGTGCGCACTTCTTCACCATGAGCAACGCCAAGGACGAGGCGAGCCTGCTCGCCGAGTACGAGTACGTCATCGAGTTCGCCGCCCAGCTGCAGCAGGAAATCGGCCTGCCACTGGAGTTCCTGGACATCGGCGGCGGATTCTCCTCGCCCTATGCGGTTCCCGGCGAGCGTGCCGCCTACAGCAAGCTGCGCGTGGAGCTGACCCAGCTGCTGGACCTGCACCTGCCGCGCTGGCGTACCGGCGAGATCAAGCTGGCCTGCGAGTCGGGCCGCTACCTGGTCGGCAGCAGCGGTGTGCTGCTGTGCGGCGTGGTGAACATCAAGGAGAGCCGCGGCAGCAAGTTCGTCATCCTGGACGCGGGCATCAACGTGGTCGGCGGTCTGTCCGGCATCGGCAGGCTGCTGCCCGCCACCATCGGCGTCACCGGCAACGACGGTTCGGACGTCGGCAGCCTGGTCGGTCCACTGTGCACACCCGGCGACACGCTGGCCAAGGGCGCCAAGATCCCGACACTGTCGGTCGGCGACGTCCTGGAGATACCCAACGTCGGCGCCTACGGCGTCACCGCCAGCCCGCTGGGCTTCCTCGGCCGGCCTGCGCCGACCGAGGTCGTGGTGCGTGGCGACGAGATCATCTCAGTGTCGCGATTGGACTACCGGCGCGCCTACGAGCCCGTGGAGGCGTACGGATGAGCGATGAGAACAGCCTGAATGTCCGGGACGGCACCGGAATGGTGCCCGATGGCGGCCGGACGGTGATCGTCAGCAGCATGGCGTCCGACTCGCACACCTGGAACCTGGTGTACCTGGAACTGCTCATCGCGGAGCTCGGCTTCGAGGTGATCAATCTCGGTGCGTGCGTGCCCGACGAGCTGCTCGAATCGGAGTGCCGTCGCCAGCGGCCCGCGATGATCGTGCTGAGCAGTGTCAACGGCCATGGCTACCAGGACGGGCTGCGAGTGGCCCAGCGGCTGCGCGGGCACGCCGAACTGCGGGACGTCCCGATGGTGATCGGCGGCAAGCTCGGCATCTCCGGCGCCCAGAGCGACGAGCAGGTCGACGCGTTGCTGCTGGCCGGTTTCAACGCCGTGTTCGACGACCGGCAGACCGGCCCGGCGTCGTTCCGCAGGTTTGTTTCGTCCATTTCGGACACCATGCCACGGGCGCTTGCCGAGGGAGTGGAAGCGTCATGAACTTCGGCGAATTCGTTGCGCGGCAGCACCGGGCGGGCTCGCTTGTGGTGCAGCCGCGGATGGGTTTCGCCGACCCGCAGGTGATGCGGGCCGGGCTGGTGGCCACCAAGAAGGCGGCGGCCACCACCGTCGGCACCATCACCCTGGACAGCTACACCAGGGTCAACGACCTGGTGTCCGTGGCGCAGGCGTTGCGTGAGGGCATCGGGCTCAACGGGTATCCGATCGTCAACCACGACGAGACGACCACCAGGGCGATGCTGGACGGGGTGGTGGGACCTGACTTCCCGGTGCAGGTCCGGCACGGCGCGGCACGGCCCGCGGAGATCTTCCGCGCGCTGGTCCGGGCCGGCATCCCGGCCACGGAGGGTGGGCCGGTCTCGTACTGCCTGCCCTACAGCCGGGCCCCGCTGGACGAGTCGGTCCGCAACTGGGAGCACTGCTGCGAACTCCTGCTGGCCGGCGGGACCGACAACGGGACACCGCACCTGGAGACGTTCGGTGGCTGCATGCTGGGCCAGCTGTGCCCGCCCAGCCAGCTCGTAGCGCTCAGCGTGCTGGAGGCGTTGTTCTTCTACCGCCTGGGTTTGCGGAGCATCTCGGTCAGCTACGCACAACAGACCAACATGGCGCAGGACCAGGAGGCGGTGGCCGCGCTGCGCAAGCTGTGCGCGCGGCTGCTGCCCGAGGCTCAGTGGCATGTGGTGATCTACGCGTACATGGGCGTCTACCCGAGGACACACGACGGAGCGTTGAATCTGCTGGCCAAGGCAGCCGAGCTGGCGGTGACGACCGATTCGGAACGCCTCATCGTCAAGACCGTCGCCGAGGCGCACAGGATTCCCACAGTCGCGGAGAACGTGGAGGCGCTCGAACACGCGGGGGCCGTCGCGAACGTCTCGAGCCGGGGCGTCGCAGATGTCGGCGACAGCGAGGTTTACGCGGAGGCGTACGCGATCGTCGACGCTGTGCTCAACTGCGACTCAGATCTGGGTCGCGCCATGGTCGTGGCGTTCAAGCGCGGTCTGATGGACGTGCCGTACTGCCTGCACCCGGACAACGCCGGACGCGCCCGCAGCTTCATCGGCACGGACGGCAGGCTCGGCTGGTCGGACATCGGTTCGTTGCCGCTCAGGGGAATCACAGAGAGCAGGCGCGCCGAGACGATCACCTCGGCGAGCCTCATGTCGGCATTGTCCTACGTCCAGAACGCGTGTGACGTCGAAGCGCTGGAGAAACCCATGAACGTGATAGAAGGGAAGTCGGGATGAGTGCGAAGGGCAGGGTGCGTGCCTATCCGTTCGACATGGAGGAGATCTCCGTGTCGGAGGAGTACGTGCGATTGCAGCGCGACGAGCCGATGAGCCGGGTGCAGATGCCGTTCGGTGAACAGGCGTGGCTGGCGACCAGGTACGCCGACGTCAAACTGGTGATGACCGACGCGCGGTTCAGCCGGGAACTGGCCCAGGGCCTGGATCAGCCGCGGATGCGCCGCGAGTCGATGGGCGACGGGATCATGGGCATGGACCCGCCAGACCACAGCCGGTTGCGGCGGCTGGTCAGCAAGGCGTTCACCGCCCGCCGGATGGAACAGATGCGTGCGGGCGTGCGGGCGTTGTCCCGGCAGCTGATCGACTCGATGGTCACAGGAGGGGACACCGCTGACATTGTGGAGGATCTGGCGCGTCCGTTGCCCGTGACGGTCATCTGCGACCTGCTCGGCGTGCCGCACGAGGATCAGCCGATCTTCCGGGAGTGGACCCAGGCGCTGGTGAACGACTCCACGGCCAAGGGTGACGTGCTTTATGTGTACGGCAACCAGCTTGAGGAGTACGTGGCCAAGCTTGTCGCGCAGCGGCGCGAGGAGCCGACTGACGACCTGCTCGGCGCATTGGTCTACGCCAGGGACAACGGCGACAAGCTGACCGAGACCGAGCTGATCTCCATCGCCGGTCCGGGACTGCTCACCGGTGGCGTGGAGACGGTTTCCACCGCGCTGCCCAGTTTCGTATTCACCCTGCTGACCAACCCGGACGAGTTGGCGTTGCTGCGCAGGCGTCCGGAGCTGATGCCCACTGCGGTCGAGGAACTGCTGCGGTATGTGCCGATCAACACAGCCGCGATGTTCGCGCGGTACGCCGCGGAGGACGTCCGGTTCGGCGATATCGTTGTCCGGGCGGGTGAGCCGGTGCTGCCCGCGCTGCACGCGGCCAATCGCGATCCCGAGGTCTTCAATGACCCGGAACGGATCGATCTGACGCGGAGTCCCAACCCGCACATGGCCTTCGGGCACGGCCCACATCACTGCATCGGGGCCCAGCTGGCGCGCCTGGAGTTGCAGGAGGCGCTGTCGGAGCTGCTTGAGCGGTTCCCGAACATGCGTCTGGCCGACGGCCGGGAAGGCGTGAAATGGGAGTTCGGCGTGATCGTCCGCGGTCCGTCGGAACTGCGAATCTCCTGGTGAGAATGTCGGAGTCCTTTGTAGAGATATCCCAGGCCACGTGACCGCCCCCTAGTTTCGGCTGGTGGCCGGTTTCAGGGGGTGGCCGTGCCGGATTCGGCACCTAGAGTCGGTCACACAACAGTGAATGCTGCCTTGCAGAGCGGTGGAGTGCGGAATGCGCGAATTTGAGATGGCACCGTCCGAGCCTTCCGGCAAGGGGGGCGAACCGCGTGACGGATCGAACGAGGAATCCGCGTTCGCGCGACTGCTGACCCAGCTGCCGGCGGCTGAGCGGGCGGCGTACCTGACCGATCTCGTACACGACGCCACTTTGGCCGCCCTGCGGGCGGTCCTGCCCGAGGTGCCCGCCGCGGTGGACACCGCGAAGGCCTTCCAGGAACTGGGTTTCGACTCGCTGGCCGCGGTGGAGCTGCACGCCAGGCTGACCGAGGACAGTGGCCTGGACCTTCCGGTCACGCTCGCGTTCGACTATCCGACACCGGTCGCGGTGGCGAGATACCTGCACACCTTGGTCTTCGGTGAGGCAGCCGAGGACGAGGTCGTCCCGGTCACGGGAGACGCCGCCGACGAGCCGATCGCGATCGTGGGCATCGGCTGCCGCTTCCCCGGTGGCGCGGCGTCGCCGGAACAGCTGTGGCAGTTGGTGATGGACGAGGTACACACCAGCTCCCCGTTCCCCACCAACCGCGGGTGGGACCTGGACGGGTTGTTCGACCCGGATCCGGACAAGCCCGGTAGCACTTACGTGCAGACCGGCGGATTCCTGCCGGACGCGAGCGCGTTCGACGCGGAGTTCTTCGGTATCGCACCGCGTGAGGCGTCCGCGATGGACCCACAGCAACGCCTGATCCTGGAGACCTCATGGGAGGCCCTGGAGCGCGCGGCGATCGACCCCACTATCCTGCGTGGCACCGGGACAGGCGTGTTCATCGGTGCTGAGGCCCAGGAGTACGGGCCGCGGCTGCACGAAGCACCTGACGGCATGGACGGCTATCTGCTGACGGGCAACGCGCCGAGCGTGATCGCCGGTCGTGTGGCGTACGCACTGGGCCTTGAAGGTCCGACGCTGACTGTGGACACCGCGTGCTCTGGTTCGCTTGTCGCGATTCACCTTGCGGTGGCGGCACTTCGCCGTGGTGAGTGCCCGCTTGCCTTGGCCGGTGGTGTGTCGGTGATGGGCGCTCCTGGCGTGTTCACGTCCTTCGGTCGGCAGCGTGGCCTTGCCGAGGATGGCCGGTGCAAGGCATTTGCCGGCGCGGCCGACGGCACCGCGTTCGCCGAGGGCGTCGGTGTTCTTGTGCTGGAACGGCTGTCGGACGCGGTCCGTAACGGGCACACCGTGCTCGCGGTCGTGCGCGGTTCGGCGATCAACTCCGACGGCGCCTCCAACGGCCTGACGGCTCCGAACGGCCCTTCGCAGCAACGTGTCATCCGTAAGGCACTGGCCGACGCCGGGCTCAATGCGTCCGATGTGGACGCTGTCGAGGCGCACGGTACCGGTACCCGCCTCGGTGACCCGATCGAGGCACAGGCACTGCTGGCCACCTACGGTCAGGACCGTGAGCAGCCGCTGCTGCTCGGCTCGATCAAGTCGAACATCGGGCACACCCAGGCCGCGGCCGGGGTCGCCGGTGTGATCAAGATGGTGATGGCCGTCAACCACGGCCTGATGCCCAGGACTTTGCACGTCGACGCCCCTACACCGCATGTCGACTGGAACGCCGGCGATGTGGAGCTGGTCACCGAGACGCGGACATGGCCCGACGGCGAGCACCCGCGGCGAGCCGGTATTTCCTCGTTCGGGGTCAGCGGCACCAATGCCCACGTGATCATCGAGCAGGCGCCGCCGGTTGACGAGCAGGACGCCCCAGAGCCCGCGGACACTGAATTTGTTGTGCCCCTGGTGCTCTCGGCACGCAGCGAGCAGGCACTGCGCGCGCAGGCCGGAAAGCTGCGCTCCGCCCTGGACGAATCCACCGATGTCACTGACATCGCTTTCTCGCTCGCGACTACCAGGGCGGCGCACCAGCACCGGGCCGTCGTGGTCGCCGGTGACACCGCAGAAGCTTTGCGTGGCCTGGAAATGCTGACCGGGGAACAGGCCGGCGGCCCAGTCGTGACCGGGTCGCCGGCTCCGGGCAAGCTGGCCGTGTTGTTCACCGGCCAGGGATCGCAGCGACTGGCCATGGGCCGTGAGCTCTACCTTGCCTACCCCGTGTTCGCCGACGTGCTCGACGAGGCGTTGGACTATCTGGACGTGCAACTGGACCAGCCGTTACGGGACGTGCTGTTCGGTACCGACGCCGAGGAACTCGCCGAGACCCAGTACACCCAGTGTGCGCTGTTCGCGGTCGAGGTCGCCCTGATGCGCCTGTTGCAGTCGTGGGGCGTCAAACCGGATGTGCTGCTGGGCCACTCGGTCGGCGAGCTTGCCGCCGCGCACATCGCTGGCGTGTGGTCGCTTGATGACGCGTGCATGATCGTCGCCGCACGCGGACGGTTGATGCAGGCGTTGCCGGAAGGCGGCGCGATGGTCGCCATCTCGGCGACCGAGGACGAACTCACCCCGCTGGTCGACGAGAAGGCGACCATCGCGGCGATCAACGGACCCAACTCGGTCGTGATCTCCGGCGAAGAGGCCAGGGTGCTCGAGCTGGCCTCGGTGTTCGAACAGCAGGGCCGCAAGACCACGCGGCTGCGCGTGTCGCACGCGTTCCACTCGCCGCTGATGGAGCCGATGCTGGCCGAGTTCCGCCAGATTCTGCGCGCGGCGGACTTCTCGGCGCCACGCATCCCGGTGGTGTCCAACGTGACCGGCCGGATCGCCACGGACGAAGAGCTGCGCTCGCCGGGGTACTGGCTGTGGCACGTGCGCCGGCCTGTCCGGTTCGCTGACGGCGTCGCCACGCTGGTCAAGATGGGCGTCACCACAGCGATCGAGGCAGGCCCGGACGCAGTGCTGTCGGTGATGGCCGCCAACTGCCTGCAGGACAACGAGGACATTGCTTTCGTTCCGGCGTTGCGCCGTGACCACGCCGAGCAGAACGCAATTGTCTCCGCACTGGGCAAGCTGCACACCCGCGGGATCCCCGTGGCCTGGGACGCGTTCTTCGGCACCCGGGGACGGCGGGTCGATCTACCGACGTATGCCTTCCAACGCAAGCACTTCTGGCTGACCGCACCGACCGGCCGGGCGGACGCCGCCGGGTTCGGGCAGGTCGCCTCGGAGCACCCGCTGCTGGCGGCCGCGATCAGGCTGGCCGACAACGACGGGCTGGTGCTGACCGGCCGGGCCGACCTCAAATCACACCCCTGGCTGGCTGACCACACCATCGCTGGTTCGGTCGTCCTGCCAGGCACCGCGTTCGTCGAGATGGCTCTGCACGCGGCCACGCACGTCGGATGCGACGAGGTGGACGAGTTGACGTTGGCGGCAACGCTTGTGCTGCCCACGACCGGTGGCGTCGCTCTGCAGGTGACTGTGAGCGCCGCCGAGGACGGCCGTCGTTCGATCGAGTTCTTCTCGCGGCCCGAGCAGGATGAGGACGCAACGTGGACTCGGCACGCCACCGGTGTGCTGGTGGCCGGTGCGGATGTCACGCCGACGGGGGTGGGCCAGTGGCCGCCCACCAAGGCAAAGGTCGTGGCGACCGCTGAGCTGTATGAGGAGCTGGCGAGCCAGGGGTACGATTACGGCCCGTTGTTCCGAGGCCTGCGTACCGCGTGGCGGCGGGGCAACGTGGTCTTCGCCGATGTCGAGTTGCCACAGGCGGACAAGGACAACACGTTCGGCATCCACCCGGCACTGCTCGACGCGGTGCTGCACGCCACCGACTTCGCGCCCGGTGAGGCTCGCGAGGCCGACGAGATCAGGCTGCCGTTCGCGTGGACGGGTGTGCGCCTGCATGCCAGTGGCGCCACCAAGGTCCGTGTGCGGATCACCTCGCCGTCGAGCGGCGGCGTGACGCTGGACATCGCCGACAGCACCGGCGCCCCAGTGCTGACAGTGGGATCGTTCCGGTCCCGTCCGGTCCGCACGGCTGAACTGGCCGCCTCAGCGGACGACTTGCTGTACGGCATCGAGTGGCACCCAGTGACCACGTCCGCCAGCCCTTCGCCTGCGGACGTGACCGTGTTCACTGTCGAGCCCACTTCGGTTGGTGAGACGACTCGCCGGGTGCTTGCGGCACTGCAGGAGTGGCTGGCCGGGGGCCCGGCCGAGGAAGCCAAGTTCGTCGTGATCACGCCTGGCGGGCTGGCTGCCGCGCCGGTACGCGGGCTGATGCGTTCCGCCCAGGCTGAGCACCCGGGCCGGTTTGTGCTGATCGAGGGCGATGGGTCGGCTGACCTCCTGGAGACCGCGCTGGCCTCGGGAGAATCGGAGTTGCGCATCGACGGCCAGACCATTCTGGCGCCGCGGATGGCCCGACTGCGGACCTCAGCCGACCAGCCGGCCTGGAACGCAGCCGGTACGGTGTTGGTGACCGGTGGCACAGGCGGTCTCGGCGCTCACGTCGCCCGGCACTTGGTGACCGTGCACGGTATCCAGCACTTGTTGCTGGTCAGCAGGCGTGGCACCGACGCGCCAGGCGCGGCTGACCTGGTCGACGGGTTGGCTGCGAACGGTGCCAGCGTGACGGTCGTTGCGGCTGATGTCGCTGACGCCGACGCGATTTCCGCCGTGCTGCGGCAGATCCCGGCCGAGCATCCGCTGACCGGAGTGGTGCACACCGCCGGTGTGCTGGACGACGCGACGATCGAGACCCTCACGGCCGGGCAGGTCGACACCGTCCTGGCTCCGAAGGTCGATGGCGCGTGGGCGTTGCACGAGCAGACCAAGGACCTCGACCTGACCGCGTTCGTGCTGTTCTCCTCCGCGGCTGGTCTCGTCGACGGTGCGGGACAGGGCAACTACGCGGCAGCGAACACCTACCTCGACGAACTGGCCGCCCATCGCCACACGCTCGGCCTGCCTGCGACCTCCTTGGCCTGGGGCCTGTGGCTCGACGCGGGCGGCATGGGCGCCAACTTGTCCGATGTGGACAGGCGACGCATTGATCGGCTCGGTCTCGCACCGCTGACGGTCACCGAAAGCCTTGCCGCCCTTGATGCGGCGGTCGCCTCTGGTGAGCCGGCGGTCATTCCGGTCCGGGTCGACCGGGCTGCGTTGCGGTCCCGTGGCGACCAACTGCCCGCTGTGCTGCGGGGCCTGGCGCCGACGCAGATCCGACGGGCAACGCAGGCCCTGGGTGACGCTTCACCAGCCCAACTGTTCGCCGACGGTCTCTCCGGGCTGTCCGAAGATGACCGGACTCGTGCCGTGCTCGACCTCGTCCGTACGCATGTGGCCGGGGTGCTGGGGCACGATGGGCAGGAGTCGATCAGCCCGACCCGGCCGTTCGGTGAGATCGGGTTCGACTCCCTGGCCGCGGTGGAGTTACGCAACATCCTCGATTCGGTGACGGGGCTCCGGCTGGGTGCCACGGTGATCTTCGACTACCCGAGCCCGCGGGCGCTGGCCGACCACATCCTGGCGAAGCTGGACGGCGTCACCCCGGTCGCGCTGACGAGTACCGCGACCCTGGCCGACCCGGAGGAGCCGATCGCTATCGTCGGCATCGGCTGCCGCTACCCGGGCGGGATCGGCACACCGGAGGACCTGTGGCGGCTGGTCGCCGAGGGCACGGAGACGATCAGCACCTTCCCGGCCGACCGCGGCTGGGACGTCGAGGCGATCTACGACCCGGAGCCCGGCAAGCCCGGCCACAGCTACGTCAAGCACGGCGCCTTCCTGCATGACGCGGCCGAGTTCGACGCGGACTTCTTCGAGATCAGCCCACGTGAGGCGCAGGCCATGGACCCGCAGCAGCGGTTGCTGCTGGAGGTGTCGTGGGAGGCGTTCGAGCGGGCCGGCATCGACCCGGTCGCCTTGCGGGGCAGCGCGACCGGCGTGTTCGCCGGCGTGATGTACCACGACTGGGGCACCCGTCTGGGTACGGTGTCCGACGACATCGCCGGTTACCTCGGCAACGGCAGCCTGGCCAGTGTCGTGTCCGGCCGGATCTCCTACGCGCTCGGTCTTGAGGGACCGACCGTCACCGTCGACACGGCTTGCTCCTCGTCGCTGGTGGCGTTGCACTGGGCGATCCAGGCGCTGCGTCGCGGTGAGTGCAACCTGGCACTGGCCGGTGGTGTGACCGTGATGTCCACTCCGGACACATTCATCGACTTCAGCCGGCAGCGCGGGCTGTCCGCGGACGGCCGTTGCAAGTCGTTCGCCGACGCGGCGGACGGTACCGGTTGGGGCGAGGGCGCGGGCATGTTGCTCGTCGAGCGGCTGTCCGACGCGCAGCGCAACGGGCACCCGGTGCTCGCGGTGGTGCGCGGATCGGCGGTCAACCACGACGGCGCATCCAACGGGCTGACCGCCCCGAACGGCCCTTCCCAGCAACGTGTCATTGCCACGGCGTTGGCCGACGGTGGCCTTCGTCCATCCGATGTGGACGCTGTTGAGGGGCATGGCACCGGCACCACGCTCGGCGACCCGATCGAGGCGCAGGCCCTGCTGGCCACCTACGGACAGGACCGGCCCGAGGACCGCCCGCTGTGGCTCGGCTCGATCAAGTCGAACATGGGGCACACGCAGGCCGCAGCCGGTGTCGCGGGTGTCATCAAGATGGTCATGGCGATGCGGAACAACTCGCTGCCACGGACCCTGCACGTCGACCAGCCGTCCACTGTGGTCGACTGGACCGCAGGTGCGGTGCGGCTGCTGACCGAGCCGCAGGACTGGATCGAGAATGGTCACCCGCGTCGCGCCGGGGTCTCGTCGTTCGGTATCAGCGGCACCAACGCGCACGTGATCGTGGAGCAGGCACCTCATGTGGAGGTAGCGTCCCAACACGAAACCGGGCCCGCTGTCGTGCCGGTCGCGCTGTCCGGTCGTAGCCCGGCCGCGTTGCGCGGCCAGGCGGCACGGATGAGGGCTTTCCTTGACGAGCAAGGCGATGCGGACCTCAACGAGCTCGCCCGTTCGCTGGTGGTCACCCGGGCTGCTTTGGAACACCGCGCGGTGATCGTTGCCGGCGACAGGGACGAGCTGGTCAGAGGACTGGCGGCCGTCGAGGCAGGCGAGCAGTCGCCCGACGTGGTCACCGGCTTCGCGAACGCCGATGAGGACGGCAAGATCGCGTTCCTGTTCTCTGGACAGGGGGCACAGCGGGTCGGCATGGGCCGTGAGCTGCATGCGGCATACCCGGCGTTCGCCGAGGCGTTCGACGCGGTGTGCGCGCAGATGGACCCGCTGCTGGAAGTGCCGTTGCGGGATGTCGTTTTCGGTGCCACAGGACCGGCTGAACGCGGCCTGCTCGACCAGACGGAGTACACCCAGTGTGCTTTGTTCGCCATCGAGGTCGCCCTGTTCCGGCTGGTCGAGTCGTGGGGGATCAAGCCCGACCTGCTTGCCGGTCACTCGGTCGGCGAGTTGGCCGCCGCGCATGTCGCTGGTGTGCTCTCGTTGCCGGACGCCTGCACGTTGGTGGCCGCGCGTGGCCGTCTGATGGCCGGTCTTCCCGAGCCACACGGCACGATGGTCGCCATCGGACTTCCCGAGCAGGAAGTGCGCGACCTGCTGCGTGGCCACGAAGACGTGGTCGGCATCGCCGCGATCAACGGCCCTTCCTCAGTGGTGATCTCCGGTGTGGAGGAGATCGTCGACCAGATCGAGGAGGCCGTGCGCACGCTCGGCCACCGGACGCGCCGGCTGCAGGTCAGCCACGCGTTCCATTCCCCCGTAATGGATCCGATGCTGGCCGGGTTCGGCGAGATCGTCGCCGGGCTGTCCTTCGCGCCGCCGAGGATCCCGATCGTGTCGTGTGTGACCGGGCAGCCGGCTACCGGTGAGCAACTGTGCTCGCCGGAGTACTGGGTCACCCATGTCAGGGAGACAGTCCGGTTCAGCGATGCCGTCCGTGCGCTGGAAGCTGGCGGTGCGCGTACGTTCGTCGAGCTCGGGCCGGACAACGTTCTGGCTGTGCTCGGCCAGCAGAGCACGACGATGCCCGACCAGACTGTGTTCGTCGCGGTGGGGCGTCGTGACCGCGAGGAAGTGCGTACCGCGCTCGCCGCGGTCGGGAAGCTGCACGCCCGCGGCGTCAAGCCCGACTGGACGGCCCTGCTCGGTGACGGCCCGACCCGTCTGGACCTGCCGACATATGCCTTCCAGCACAAGCACTACTGGCTGCACGCGGCGCCGTCGAGCGATGTGGCCGGAGTCGGCCAGCAACCCGCCGGGCACCCGATGCTGGGCGCTGTGGTGTCGCTGCCCGGTTCGGACTCGACCGTGCTGACCGGCAGGTTGTCCGTGGAGACCCAGCCGTGGATCGCCGACCACGTGGTCAAGGGCGGCATCCTGTTGCCGGGTACCGGATTCCTCGAGCTTGCGATCAAGGCGGGCGACCAGGTCGGTTGTCCCACAGTCGAAGAGCTGACCCTGCACGCGCCGCTCATCCTGCCGGCGTCCGGGGGAGTAGCACTGCAGGTCACCGTCGGCGCCTTGACCGGCGATCGTCGGCCGATCTCAGTGTTCTCGCGCCGGACCGACGCGGCCGACGACGCGGAATGGACTCAGCACGCCGCCGGTTTCGTGTCCTCGGCGCAGCGGCCCGAGCCGGCTGGGCTCACGGAATGGCCGCCTCCTGGGGCCACGGTCATCCCCGTCGACAATGCCTACGACCTGCTCAACGAGCGTGGCTACGGCTACGGCCCGGCGTTCCAGGGAATGCACGCCGCATGGCGACGCGGCAACGAGGTGTTCGCCGAGGTGACGCTGCCAGAGCCGACGGCGCGGACAGCGTCGTCGTTCGGCCTGCACCCGGCCCTGCTCGATACCGCGATGCACGCCGACCTCCTTGGCGACCCGGACGGCGCGACGCTGCTTCCGTTTGTCTGGAACGGTGTGACGCTGCACGCGGTCGGAGCGTCGGTGCTGCGCGTGCGAATCGTGAGGGTGGACGGCGATGAAGTGTCCGCGATCGAGGTTGCTGACAGCGAAGGCCGCCCGGTGGCGACCATCGAGTCCCTGGTGTCCCGGCCGGTTCAGCGCGACCTCGCACAGCAACGTGACTCCGGTGGCTCGCTGCTGCGGGTCGGCTGGCAGTCGGTGGTCGTGCCGGACGGCACGGCCGACAATTGGGTAACCGTGCGCGGGGCCGCCGACATCGCGTCGCTCGACGGCAACCAGTTTCCTGACATGATCGTTCTGGACTGCCCGCTGTCCACAGAGGACGTCCCGGACGCGGCGCGCGGTGTCACCGCCGAAGTGCTTTCGGCCATCCAGACGTGGTTCGCTGACGAGCGGTTGTCCGCGGCGAAACTGGCCGTTGTCACCCGTGGTGCGGTCCAGGTCGATGGTGGGGAAGCGAACCTGGCCCACGCTCCGGTGTGGGGCTTGGTCCGCGGTGTCCAGGCTGAGCACCCAGGCCGGGTGTTGCTGATCGACGCCCTTGACGGCGACGCCACGCCTGCACTGGCGGTGGGCGAGCCGGAGTCGGCCGTTCGCGACGGCGTGGTGCTCGTCCCGAGGCTCGTCAAATCCACTGCGGAGCAAGGTGATTCCCCGTGGCAGCCCGGCCGGACCGTGTTGATCACCGGTGGTACCGGTGGTCTGGGCAGCCTGCTGGCCTGCCACCTGGTTACCGAGCACGGCGTCACCCACCTGCTGCTCACCAGCAGGCGTGGACTCGACGCGCCGGGCGCGAGGCAGCTGGTCGATGATCTGGTCGACCTCGGTGCCTCGGTGACTGTCGCGGCCTGTGACGTCGCCGATCGTGCGGCGGTGACCGAGCTGCTGGCCGCGATTCCGGCGGACGCACCCCTGGGCGCGGTCGTCCATGCGGCCGGTACGGCCGACAGTGGAATGTTCGAGACCTTGACCTCGCAGCAGGTTGACTCTGTGCTGCGGCCGAAGGTGGACGCCGCCTGGCACCTGCATGAGGCGACCAAGGACCTGGACCTGTCAGCGTTCGTGATGTTCTCGTCTGCCGGTGGCATGGTGCTGGCCGCGGGACAGGCGAACTACGCGGCCGCCAACACGTTCCTCGATGGCCTGGCCGAGTACCGCAAGGCCAACGGTCTGCCTGCCACCGCGCTGGCGTGGGGTTTGTGGGCGGAGAACACTGGGCTCGGCGGCGAGCTCGCCGAGGCGGACCTCCTGCGTATGAGCCGCCTTGGCATCCCTGCCGTGACCGGTGCGGAAGGCCTGGAACTGTTCGACTCGGCCGTGCGGACCGAGGAGGCCGTGCTCGCACCGTTGCGGCTGGACCTCAAGGCATTGCGGGCACGGACTGACGAACTGCCCGCCCTGCTGCGTGCATTCGTGCCATCGCGTACCCGACGCGTTGCCAATGCCTCCCATGGTGTGACGGCAGGCGCGGACAACCCGTTGGCGGACCGGCTGGCCTCACTCAGCGGTCCCGAACAGGACCGGGTCCTGCTTGACCTTGTGTGCACGCACGTCGCCGCGGTCCTGGGTTACGAGAACGCGGCCGCGATCGACGGCAAGCGGGCCTTCAAGGAACTGGGCTTCGACTCCCTGGCCGCGGTGGAACTGCGTAACCTGCTCGGTTCGGCGACCGGCCTGACCCTGCCGGCCACACTGGTGTTCGATCACCCGACGTCGATGGCGGTCGCCGAGTTCGTCAAGGGCAAGCTGGTCGGCACGGCGAAGAACACACCGGCAGTGACGGTACGCGCCAACGCGTCCATGCAGGAGCCGATCGCCATTGTCGGCATGGCCTGCCGCTACCCGGGCGGTGTGCGTTCGCCGGAGGACCTGTGGCAGTTGCTGGTCAACGAGACCGACGCGCTGACCGGGTTCCCGGAGGGGCGTGGCTGGGACGAGGCCGCCATCTACGACCCGGAGCCAGGCACATGGGGCAAGACCTACGTGCGTGAGGGCGGCTTCCTGCACGACGCCGCCGACTTCGACCCGGCGTTCTTCGGCATCGGGCCACGTGAGGCGCTGGCCATGGACCCGCAGCAGCGGCTGCTGCTGGAGGCCGCGTGGGAGGCGGTCGAGCGGGCCGGGATCGACCCGGCCTCGTTGCGGGGCAGCCAGACCGGCGTGTTCGCCGGCACGATGTACGACGACTACGGCAGCCGGGCACCCGGTGCTCCCGCCGACGTCGCCGTATACCTCGCCAACGGCAGTTCCAACGCGATCACGTCCGGGCGCATCTCGTACGTGCTCGGCCTGGAAGGCCCGTCCATGACAGTGGACACGGCGTGCTCCTCGTCGCTGGTGACGATGCACCTCGCGGTGCAGGCGTTGCGGGCGGGGGAGTGCACCATGGCGCTGGCCGGCGGTGTCACTGTGATGTCCACACCGGACATCTTCATCGACTTCAGCCAGCAGCGCGGGATGTCCGCCGACGGCAGGTGCAAAGCGTTCGCTGAGGCCGCCGACGGCACGAACTGGGCCGAAGGTGTCGGCCTGCTGTTGCTGGAAAGGTTGTCCGACGCCCAGCGCAACGGACACGAGGTGCTCGCGGTCGTGCGGTCCAGCGCGGTCAATCAGGACGGTGCGTCCAACGGGCTGACTGCGCCGAACGGTCCGTCCCAGGAACGGGTGATCAAGGCCGCCCTGGCCGCCGGTGGTCTCAAGCCGTCCGATGTGGACGCGGTGGAGGCGCACGGGACCGGCACGCGGCTCGGTGACCCGATCGAGGCGCAGGCGTTGCTGGCGACCTACGGCCAGGACCGCGACCGGCCGCTGTGGCTGGGCTCGATCAAGTCGAACATCGGTCACCCGCAAGCCGCCAGTGGCGTGGCCGGGGTCATCAAGATGGTGCAGTCGCTGCGCAACAGCATGCTGCCGAAGACGCTGCACGTCGACAAGCCGTCGTCGCATGTGGACTGGACGGCGGGTGACATCGAGCTGCTGACCGAGGCGCGGCCATGGCTGGCCGACGGACGGCCACGGCGTGCGGGGATCTCCTCGTTCGGACTCAGCGGGACCAACGCGCACGTGATCGTCGAAGAGGCTCCTGCGCCTACTGTGGAAGGTCGTACAGGTCGTACGGCACCCGATCTGGCGGTGGTACCGCTGCCGGTTGCTGCCGCCACTGCGGGCGCTCTGGCCGACCAGGCGGCGAAACTCGCCGAGCACCTGCGTACCGACTCGTCGCTGAACCTGGCGGACGTCGGATACTCACTGGCCACCACCCGTGCCGCCCTGGAGCACCGTGCAGTGCTGTTCGCGGCCGACCGTGACTCGGCGATAAGCGGGCTTGCCGCGTTGGCGTCGGGTGAGGTGCAGGTCGGCACGGCCCGTGGCACGGCTCGCTCCGGAGGTCTGACCGCCTTCCTGTTCACCGGTCAAGGCGCTCAGCGGTTGGGCATGGGGCGAGGCCTGTACGAGGCGTTCGACGTGTTCGCCGGGGCACTCGACGAGGTCTGTGCCACCTTCGACACCGAACTGGACCGTCCACTGAAGACGGTGATGTGGGCCGACGCCGAATCGGCCGACAGCGCGCTGCTCAACCAGACGAGCTACGCGCAGTGCGCGCTGTTCGCAGTCGAGGTCGCACTGTTCCGGTTGCTGCAGTCCTGGGCGATCAGCCCGGACTACCTCGCCGGGCACTCGATCGGTGAGCTCGCGGCCGCGCATGTCGCCGGTGTGTTCTCGTTGCCGGACGCCTGCGCGCTGGTCGCCGCTCGCGGCCGGTTGATGCAGGCGCTGCCGACCGGCGGGGCGATGGTAGCGATCGCAGCGGCCGAAGCGGACGTGCGGGCGGTTCTTCCGCTCGGCGCGGACATCGCTGCGGTCAACGGCCCGGAGTCGGTGGTCATCTCCGGACAGGAAGGCCCGGTGTTCGCCGCCGCGGCCAAATTCGTCGAAGCGGGCAGGCAGACCCAGCAACTGCGGGTCTCGCACGCGTTCCACTCGTCGCTGATGGAGCCGATGCTGGCGGAGTTCCGCGCGGTCGCCAAGCGACTGTCCTACCAGGCGCCTACGGTGCCGATCGTGTCGACGGTGTCCGGGCAGATCGCGTCGGCGCAGGAGCTGTGCTCGCCTGAGTACTGGGTCTCGCATGTTCGACAGTCGGTGCGGTTCGCCGATGGCCTGACCAGCCTCGCGGCAGCGGGAGTGACCAGATTCGTCGAGCTCGGCCCGGACGCAGTGCTGACCGGCATGGTGTCGGCGTGCCTGGACACGGGCACATCCTCATCAGTGCTCGAACCCGTCACGCCGATGGCGTCGCTGCGCCGGGACCGTGACGAAGTGGGCACGCTGCTCAGCGCGGTCGGCCAACTGCACGTGCTCGGTAGCTCGGTCGACTGGGCCGCGCTGTTCGGCGGCCGGGGTTCGGTCGTCGGGCTGCCGACATACGCCTTCCAGCACAAGACTTACTGGCTTGAGGCAACCCGCCCGGCCGGCGATGCCGCTGCACTCGGCGCTCACGCGGTGGGTCACCCGCTGCTCGGCGCCGCCGTTGAACTGCCGGACGGTGGTTGGGTGCTGACCGGCAGGTTGTCGGTGGCAACGCAGCCTTGGCTGGCCGACCACGTGATCATGGGCAGGGTCATGGTGCCCGGCACGGCGTTCGTCGAGCTCGCTATCCACGCGGGCGACCAGGTCGGATGCGATGTCCTGGAGGAACTCATCCAGGAGGCGCCGCTCGTGCTGCCCGACCGTGGCGCGGTCGCGGTCAGGGTCGTGATCGACGCCCGGGACGCGGCTGGCCGGCGTTCACTGTCGGTGCACTCTCGTCCCGAAGACGCCCCGGCGGACACCCCATGGACCCGGCACAGCGCCGGCGTTCTCGGGACAGGTGGACGGCCGGAGCCAGTGGAGCTGACGGCCTGGCCGCCTGCCGGTGCCGAGCAGGTGGACCTGGACGGCCTCTACGATCATCTCGCCGGGCTCGGCTACGGCTACGGGCGTACCTTCCAGAACCTCCGCGCGGTGTGGCTGCGCGACGGCGAGGTGTTCGCCGAGGTGGCGTTGCCGGAGGGCACCGACACCAGCGGTTTCGGGCTGCACCCCGGATTGCTGGACTCCGCTCTTGGTGCCACCGACTACCTGTTGCCCGGCGGGCCGATGGCTCTCACCGAGACGACGATTCCGTTCGCCTGGAACGGGGTTTCACTGCAGGCCTCCGGCGCGACGGCGCTGCGCCTGTGGGTCCGTCGTAACGGCAGCGGCGACAGCCTGGTGCTGGCCGACGCCGTGGGTGCCCCGGTCGCGCGGATCGACTCGTTGGTGGTCCGGCCGGTGTCGGACGGCCAGTTGGCCGCCACCTCGGTGCCTGAGTCGCTGTACCGGATCTCGTGGCAGGACAGCCAGGACAGCACCGTCGAACCGGGCGCACAACCGGACGGCTGGGCTGTGCTGGGCAAGGACGATCCCGGCCTTGGCTTCCCGGTCCACGAGGATCTGGCCGCGATCACCGGCACGCCCGACGTGGTCGTGCTCCCGTTCGAACCCGGCGACGGCGACGTGCCCGAGCAAGTCCACGCGGTGGTCCACCGCACTCTCGGCCATCTGCGGGAGTGGTTGGCGGACAAGCGGTTCACCCGCAGCAAGCTGGTCGTGCTGACGCGTGGCGCCGTGTCCGGACCCGATGGTCCTGACCTCGTGCAGGCTCCCCTGTGGGGTCTGGTGCGTGCCGCGCAGGCGGAGAACCCCGGCCGGATCCAGCTGGTCGACATCGACTCGCCGTCTTCGGTATCGGCTTTGGCCGCTGCTGTGGCTTCGGATGAGCCGGAGGTCGGCATTCGCGGTGGCGACGTCAAGGTTCCGCGCCTGACCCGAGTGTCCAAGATGGACATACCGGCCAAGTGGAACCCGGATGGCACCGTGCTGATCACCGGTGGTGCCGGACTGCTGGGCGCCACACTGGCCAAGCACCTGGTGACCACGCATGATGTGCGGCACCTGGTGATCACCAACCGCAAGGGCGGGAAGGCGCCCGGCGCGGGCGACCTGATCGCCGAGCTGACCGAGCTGGGCGCGACGGTGAACCTGGTCGCCTGCGACGTCGCCGATCGGGCTGCCCTGGCCAAGGTGATCGACAACGTGCCTGCGGCGCATCCGCTCACCGCGGTCGTGCACGCGGCCGGCGTGATGGACAGTGCCGTGCTTGAATCCCTTACCCCGCAACAGGTCGACAACGTGTTGCGGCCCAAGGTGGACGCCGCGTGGCACCTGCACGAGCTGACCAGGGACATGGACCTGGCCGCGTTCGTGCTCTACTCCTCGACCGGAGGACTGCTGCTCGCCGCGGGCCAGGCGAACTACGCGGCGGCCAACGTGTTCCTCGACGCGCTCGCCGAGTACCGGGCAGCTCGTGGGCTGGTGGCGACGTCGCTGGCCTGGGGCCTCTGGGAAGGCACCGAAGGACAGATCGACGTGGCGCACATCGTCAGGTCCGGTGTTGCCCCCTTGCCCTTCGCGGACGGTCTGGAACTGTTCGACGCAGCGCTGGGCGCCGCGGAACCGGTGCTGGTACCGGTGAAACTGGCAGCTCAGTGGGACGCCGACGCGGTGGCACCGCTGCTGCGTGGGATGGCCAAGGCCGCGCCACGTCGGACGGTCGCTGCGGCAGGCCCTGCTGCGGCGCCGGTCGAAGAGGCCGGGCTCGCCGAACGGCTTGCGGCCCTCTCAGCCGACGAGCGGCTGAAGACAGTGCTTGACCTGGTGTGCGGGCACGCCGCGGCCGTTCTCGGCTACAGCGACGCCCATGCGGTCGGCCCGGAGAAGGGGTTCACCGATCTCGGCATCGACTCGCTGGCCGCGCTGGAACTGCGCAACCGGCTGGGCGCGGCCACCGAGATGCGGCTGCCCGCGACGCTGATCTTCGACTATCCCAGCCCGCTACCGCTGGCCAGGCACCTGCTGACCGAACTGGTCGGCCAGGACGACGAGCCCGCGGCCGACGTGCCGGAGCAGGCCCCCGCGGCACAGGAGATCGCCGCGATCGCCGGGATGGATCTGGCCGATCTGGTCCGCACGGCCCTTGGTGGAAACACAGTTACCGACGAACGAGGTGAGTTGCAGTGACCGAGGTGCCGTCGACCGAGCAGATCGTCAGCGCGCTCCGGCAGTCCATGATGGACAACGAGCGGCTGAGGGCGGACAACGAGCGGCTCACCGCGGCGGTGCGGGAACCGATCGCGATCATCGGGATCGGCTGCCGCTACCCGGGTGGCGTGAGCTCGCCCGCGGATCTCTGGCAGCTGGTGACCGACGGCACCGACGCCGTCGGGCAGTTCCCCGAGGACCGGGGCTGGGACATCGAGGCGCTTTACGACCCCGATGGCGGGAAACCGGGCACGACCTACTCCCGTGACGGCGGATTCCTGTACGACGCCGCGGACTTCGACCCGGACTTCTTCGGTATCTCCCCGCGCGAGGCGATCACGCTGGACCCGCAGCAGCGGCTGTTCCTCGAGACGTCGTGGGAGGCGGTCGAACAGGCCGGTATCGTGCCGTCCACGTTGCGCGGCAGCAAGACCGGGGTGTTCGCCGGTGTGATGTTCCACGACTACGGCATGGGCAGCAGCGACGGTGGCATGATCTCCGGCCGGGTGGCGTACACGTTGGGCCTCGAAGGCCCGGTGGTGAGCGTGGACACGGCTTGCTCGTCGTCACTGGTGACGTTGCACTGGGCAGTGCAGTCGCTGCGCCGCGGTGAGTCGTCGCTGGCGTTGGCCGGCGGTGTCACCGTGATGACGACACCCGACATGTTCGTGTACTTCAGCGAGCAGCGAGGCCTCGCACGCGACGGCCGGTGCAAGGCGTTCGGCGCAGGCGCTGACGGCGTCGGATGTGCGGAGGGCGCCGGTGTCGTGCTGTTGGAGCGGTTGTCGGACGCTCGTCGCAACGGCCACGAGGTACTGGCGGTCATCCGGGGGAGCGCGGTCAACTCCGACGGCGCCTCCGCCGGGATCACCGTGCCGAACGGTCCCGCGCAGCAACGGGTGATCCGCGACGCGCTGGCCGACGCCGGCCTCAAGACGTCCGATGTGGACTATGTGGAGGCGCACGGCACAGGCACGAAGCTGGGTGACCCGATCGAGGCGCAGGCGTTGCTGGCGACCTACGGGCGTGATCGCCCGGAGCCGGTGCTGCTGGGGTCGTTCAAGTCGAACGTCGGCCACACGCTGGCAGCAGGCGGTGTGGGCGGCGTGATCAAGGCCGTACTGGCGATCCGGCACGGTGTGCTGCCCAAGACCCTGCATGCCGAGGAACCCTCGCCGCACGTCGACTGGTCCGCAGGCAACGTGCAACTGGTGACCGAGGCCCGGCAATGGCCTGAGACCGGCCACGTCCGGCGTGCCGGTGTGTCGGCGTTCGGGATCAGCGGTACCAACGCGCACGCGATCATCGAACAGGCCCCGCCGGTCGAGCCCGCGCCTGCACCTGCCGAATCCGGGCCAGTGGTCTGGGCACTCTCGGCGTACAACGCGGACGCCTTGGCGGGCCAGGCATCCCGGCTGGCCGCGCACGCGACCGGCCGTCCGGAGCAATCATCGGCCGATATCGGCTACTCGCTTGTCAACACTCGTGCCCTGCAGGACCACCGCGCCGTCGTTGTCGCCAGTGATCGCGACGCGGCCGTGCGTGCTCTCAACGGGCTCGCCGCGGGCTCGTTTCCCGCTGGGGTTGTCCAAGGCGTGGCCGGTGCTGGCGGACGCGTGGCATTCCTGTTCACAGGTCAGGGTTCCCAGCGGCTCGGTATGGGTGCGGAGCTGTACTCCGCGTACCCGGTGTTCGCCGAGGCGCTGGACGCGGTGTGTGACGAGCTTGCCGTCTACCTGGAGCACCCGCTCAAGAAGGTGATCCTTGGCGAGCAGGAGTTGCTCGACCAGACGGGATACACGCAGCCCGCGCTGTTCGCAGTCGAGGTGGCGCTGTTCCGTTTGCTGGAGTCGTGGGGCGCCAAGCCCGATGTCCTGTTGGGACACTCGATCGGCGAGCTGGCCGCCGCGCACGTCGCCGACGTGTTGTCGCTGGCCGACGCATGTGCATTGGTCGCTGCCCGGGCCAGTCTGATGCAGGCACTGCCCGCCGGCGGGGCGATGGTGGCGGTCGCGGCTACGGAAGAAGACGTGACGCCGCTGTTGACCGAGCGCGTGAGTATCGCCGCGATCAACGGCCCGCAGTCGGTTGTGATCTCCGGTGACGAGGACGCCGCGCTCGCGATCGCCGCGCAGCTGGCCGAACAGGGTCGCAAGACCACGCGGTTGCGCGTGTCGCACGCGTTCCACTCGCCGTTGATGGAGCCGATGCTGGCCGAGTTCGGCCAGATCGCCGCCAAGCTCTCGTTCGCCAAGCCGTCGATCCCGATCGTGTCCACAGTGTCCGGTTCGGTGACCGATGACGTGGCCACGCCGGAGTACTGGGTCGAGCAGGTGCGCGCGGCAGTGCGCTTCACCGACGGAGTCCGCGCGCTGGCCGACAGTGGCGTGACCACCTTCGTCGAGGTCGGCCCGGACGCGATCCTGACCGCGATGGGCCAGGGCTGCGGGCTTGACGGCGCTTTCGTGCCGGTGATGCGCAAGACCCGGCCGGAGGCGGAGACCGTTCTCGGCGCGCTCGGCACACTGCACGCGAACAGCTCCACAGTGGACTTGACGGCGCTCTTCCCCGGTGGCCGCCGGGTGGAGCTGCCGACGTATGCCTTCCAGCACAAGCGGTACTGGGCGGACGACCCGACCTGCTCGGGAAGCGGGCGTGGCGTGGCCGAGGCCGGCCAGGTCGCTGCCGACCACCCGCTGATCGGCGCGGTCATCTCGGCGGCCGATTCCGGCGGCGTCGTCCTGACCGGCAAGCTGTCGCTGCGCGCCCAACCATGGCTCGCCGATCACGTCGTCCAGGGACTGGCGCTGTTCCCCGGCACCGGGTTCGTCGAGCTGGCGATCCGGGCGGGCGACGAGGTCGGCTGCGGGACTCTGGAGGAGCTCACGCTCGCCGCACCGCTGGTGCTGCCGGAGACCGGTGGCGTCCAGGTCCAGGTGGTCGTCGGCGGTGCTGACGAGTCCGGCAGACGTCCGGTGAGCGTGTACTCGCGCCCCGACGACGCCAAGCAGGACGACAGCTGGACGCAGCACGGCACCGGCTGGCTCTCCGAGGCGGTGCCGCAGGCTCCGGTGTCGCGGGAATGGCCGCCCGCGGGTGCGGTCGAGGTCGATGTGGCCGACCGCTACGACGGGCTCGCCGCCCAGGGATTCGACTACGGACCGGTGTTCGCCAACCTGCGCAAGGCATGGGTGATCGGTGACATGATCGCCGCCGAGGTCACCCTGCCCGAGCAGGCCCATTCGGTCGCCGGTTCCTTCGGCCTGCACCCAGGCCTGCTGGACTCGGCGCTGCACACGATCGGGCTCGCCGGGCCGACCGAGGACAAGCCGGTGCTGCCGTTCGCCTGGTCCGGTGTGACGCTGCACGCTGTCGGCGCGTCCAGCCTGCGCGTGCTGATCTCCTCTGACGTGGCGAACACCATCGCCCTGACCGCGACCGACCCGTCCGGCAACCCGGTCGTCACGGTGAACTCCCTGGCGCTGCGCCCGATCGCGGACGGCGCGTTGGGCGGCCCGCGTTCGGCGGTCGACGACTCACTGTTCCATGTGGACTGGATACCGTGGTCGGCCGACCCGGCCGCTGTGGGTACCTGTGCGGTACTCGGCGAAGACAACCTCGATATCGCCGCAGCGATCTCGGCGTCAGGCGGCAGTGCACATCACTACGCGGATCTCGCCTCGCTGACCGCGGCAGCAGCCGTGCCGGACGTCGTGTTCGCGCCATTTCACGCCGACCCGACTGATGACGTTGGCGCGGCAGCTCGTTCAGCGGTGCACCGGATCCTCGCCCTGGCCCAGTCATGGGTGTCCGATGAGGCCCTTGCCAAGTCCCGCCTGGTCGTGATCACCAAGGGAGCCATCGCAACCGCCGCCACTGAGGGCGTCGACGATCTCACCCACGCGGCCGTGTGGGGCGTGGTGCGATCTGCCCAGGTGGAGTACCCGGACCGCTTCATGGTTGTCGACGTCGACGGCGGCGACCTTCCGCTCGCAACAGTTCTCGCTGGCATGGATGCGGGCGAGGGTGGGCTGGCGGTCCGTGCCGGCAAGGTCCTGGCGAACCGCTTGGCCAAGCACACCACGACTTCGGCCCCGGTTTCACTGGATCCGGACGGCACGGTTCTGGTGACTGGTGGAACCGGCGTGCTCGGTGCATTGGTCGCCAAGCACCTGGTGACCCGGCACGGCGTGCGGAACCTGGTCCTGACCAGCCGTCGTGGCCTGGATGCGCCTGGTGCCAAGGATTTGCAGGCCGAACTGCTCTCGTCAGGTGCTACGGACGTGACAGTCGCGGCGTGTGACATCGCCGACCGTGAGTCGCTGCGGCAGCTCCTGGCAACAGTGCCGGGCCTGAATGCCGTCGTGCACACCGCCGGTGTCACGGACGACGGCGTGCTGTTGGCGTTGACACCCGAACGAATGGACGCGGTGGCGCGCCCCAAGGTGGACGCCGCCTGGAATCTCCACTCGCTGACCAAGGATCTCGGCCTGGCCGCGTTCGTCCTGTTCTCCTCGGCCACCGGAGCCCTTGGCGGCGCCGGACAGGCCAACTACTCGGCGGCGAATGTGTTCCTGGACGCGTTGGCACAACACCGTTCGGCCCTCGGGCTGCCTGCGGTCTCGCTTGGGTGGGGCCTGTGGTCGGAAGCCGGCATGGCCAGCGAACTGACCGAGACAGACCTGGCCCGGATGGCCCGTTCCGGCGTGCTGGGCCTCTCCTCGGCGGACGGCCTGGAACTGTTCGACGCCACTCTCGGCGCAGATCACCCCGCCCTGGTGCCCATCCGCCTGGACGTGTCGAAGCTGCGTGGTGACAACGTGGCCCCCATGTTCCGTGGCCTGGTTCGCGCCACACCACGGCGGCGCGCGGAAGTGGTCGACGACTCGTGGTCACGCCTGGGAACCATGTCCCCGGAGGAGCGCGAACGAGCGCTGGTGGACCTGGTGTGCGGGACCGCCGCGGCGGTACTCGGCCACGACAGCCGCAACGCGATCGATGCCCGCAAGGGCTTCATCGAACTCGGCTTCGACTCACTGACAGCGATCGAGCTGCGCAACAAGCTCGACGCGATCACCGGCCTGAGGTTGCCGGCGACGCTGATCTTCGACTACCCGTCACCCGCGGCCCTGTCGGATCACCTGCACACCGAGTTCGCCGAAACACAGAGTGCGCAGCCTTCGCCGGGCCAGACCGGGGCGGTGGACCAGCAACTGGCGGCCCTGGAAGCGGCCTTGGGCGAAGCGACCGCCGACGAAACCGAACACGCCCGGATCGCCATCCGGCTCAAGGCACTCGTCACCAGCTGGACCGAGAGCCGCCGCACGGACATCCCCGGGGAAAGCCTCGAGGAGGCAACAGCCGACGAGTTGTTCGCCATGCTTGACGAAGAGCTGGAGTCCTCCGGCTGAGGACCCACATCGAAACACGAGAAACAAACCCGTGCCCGGTTCGGGCACGGGTTTGTTCGTCATCACACCAGGAGGCAACGTGAGAGGACGTTTACATCTGCTTTGCTGCGCCGCGTTGACAGCGACGGCCGTGCTTCTGCCCACCGCCACAGCTTCGGCAGCGGCGTGCACATGGAGTGCGACGAGCTTGGCTGTGCCCATTGGCGCCACATGGGCACAGGTCCAAGCGACCGACCACCAGGGCGGCTACTCGGGGACGGCCTGGTTCCCCGCGAACAGCACGAGACACGTCGTGTCCTGGAAGAACGGCGGAATCACCGACTACGGCACGATTCCGAACACCACGGCGAGCCAGGTCCAGGACTCCAACCGGGCGGGAACACTCGTCGGCACGCGGCACAACGGCAGCCTCGGCGCCCAACGTTCCTTCCGTACCAACGGCGGCGCGATAGAAACTCTGCCGGCACCGCTCGAAGCCGTCTACTCCAAGGCGTACGCGATCAGCGACACAGGTGACGTCGTCGGCGGCCTCACGGACAGGCGCTCGGGCAAGCTGGCCGATGTCGCGGTGCGCTGGCCCGCGGGCCAGCCGGACCAGGTCGTCGAACTGGCGGGCGCACCTGTGGGTGCCCTGGCCGTGGATCTGGACGAGAACGGCACCGTCCTGCTGCGGATCCCGGACGCCAATGGGAACACCTGGCCGTACCTGTGGCGCGACGGCGTGACCACGCCGCTGAACCGGCTCCCTGGTGCGACAAGCATGCTTGGGAACGCCATCGCCAACGGCAGGGTGGTCGGGACGGTCACGACCTCTGCCGGCACTCAGGGCGTGTTCTGGGACAAGGACGGCGTTCCGCGTACTCTGCCGGGCAGCACGGCCGGGCGGTCCATCAACCGGGACGGCCTGATCGAGGGCGAGATCAGTTCATCGCCGGGCACTTCGGGTGTGTGGCGGCTCGGTACGTTCGAAGCGAACCTCGGTACCGACGCCCGCACGGAGACCGTCGGCGACGACGGCTCGATCGGCGGCTACCGCTACAACGGCGGCCAGTACCAGCCAACAGTCTGGCGCTGCGCGTAGTCCGTAGGGACTCGGGCGTTCTCCCGGCCGGCTCGGGCAGGCCCCGGTCAGCCGGGAGAGGGGTCGTCAGGCCTCGGTGAGCAGGCCGATCGCGCACAGGGAGCCGACCAGGACGACCATGTCGTAGCGGACTTCCGCAGGGTCTGCGTTCCAGTGGCCGGCCAGGATGGCCGCGGCGCGGTCGATGTCACCGTCGTGCTGCTTGAGCATGATCCACATGGCGGCGGCGGCCGGGGCGCACTCGACGTGCCTGCGCGTGGTGTGGCAGACCAGTTCCAGGTGGCCGTTCGGCAGCATCCGCTGGGTTACGCCGACCGCGGTGTTGATTGTCGTGGTCATTGTCTCTGCCTCCGAAGGCTCGATGCCGGTCGCTCTCAACTTGCTGTGTCCAGCATCGCCGCATCGGGTGTGATCAACCAGTGGGGACGCAGGCCAACCAGAGATGGGGCTAGCCCACCCCTACACATAGGGGTGCGCCGACCACTCGGTCAGCTGCCGCTCGACCGCCGCCAGGACCTGCTCGATCTGGGCGTGCAGATAGAAATGACCACCGGGGAACACCTTCGTCTCGCACGACGCGGTGGTGTGGGCGGCCCAGGCGGTCGCCTCCGGCAGTTCGGTCACCGGGTCGTTGTCGCCGACAAGGACCCGGATCGGGCAGCTCAGCTCGGCACCGGGCTGATGCTGGTACGTCTCAACGGCTTTGTAGTCACCACGAACCGCGGGCAGCACCATGCGCAGCAGTTCGTCGTCGCCCAGCACGCCGGGATCGGTGCCGCTGAGCTCCCGGAGAGCCGCGATCAGGCCCTCTTCGTCGCGCTGGTGGACGTATTCGACCCGTTGCACGGCAGGGGCCCGGCAGGCCGACGCGAACAGGCCCAGCACCCGTGTGCCGTGCCGTTCCAGGCGTCTGGCGACCTCGTAGGCGACCGTTGCGCCCATGCTGTGGCCGAACAGGGCCATCGGCCGGTCGGACCAGGCTCGCAGGTCGTCGACGATGCCGTCGGCCAGCTCACCCAGGTCGTCCACGCAGCGTTCGGCCCGGCGGTCCTGGCGGCCGGGATACTGCACGGCCACCATCTCGGCGTGCGGTGTCAATGCCCGCGACAGCGGGAAGTAGAAGGTGGCGGAACCACCGGCGTGCGGAAAGCAGACCAACCGGACGGGTGCGTCGTCAACAGCGTGAAATCTGCGGATCCACAGGCTGGATTCTTTGATCAGAGCTGCCATATGTCCATGATGCTCAGGGGTTACGGGCACCCGGCAACCCCTTACTTGAAACACCTCCTCGGTTACTGTCCGCTATTGCCCGTGACGCCATTCGAGGGACTTTAGGTCGCGGTTGGATGTGCTTGTCATCGTGGTGCCATCACCGTATCGACCGCGCCGTCAAAGGAGCTACGATGGGCGTGACCTGGGGGAAGATCCATCACATCGACTCAAGGCAAACGCTGGACCTACTTCGTGACAAGGTCACAGAGTGTTCATCAGGCACCGGCAGCGTCGTCCTGATCACCGGGGGAACCGCGAGTGGGAAGACCCATGTGCACAACGAGTTCGTCGATTACGCGGCGACTTCGGGAATCCTGACGCTCAGTGCGACCGGAGCCGCCGACGAGCGCCTGGTCGACGGCGGCGTGATCGATCAGTTGCTGGCGAATGCGGCACTGCCGGCAGAACTGTCCGATCGGTTCGGCGACATTCCCGGCGGTACGGCCGAGGAGCAGATCGGGGAGGTCTGCCGGGCGTTGCACCGACTCGCCCGTGAGCGTGCCGTACTCATCGCGGTCGACGATCTGCAGTACGTCGACAACAGCTCGTTACAGCTGCTGCTGCAGTTGCAGCGCAGGACCCGGTCGGCCGGACTGCTGATGGTGCTGAACCAGTCCGACCCGAGGCGGGGCAACGCTTTCACCACACAACCGCACCACCACGTCGAGCTGACAGCGATGACGGTCACCGCGATCGCCGAACTGATCGACGAATCCGAAGCGCCTGACCAGCTGGCCGCCGAGATCCACCGGCTCAGCGCCGGAAACCCCTTGCTGGCAAGCGCTTTGATCGACGACTACCGCCAGGACGGCGACATCGCCTGTGCGGGCGCCGGCTACAGCCAAGCAGTACGGACATTGCTGCACAGGTGGGGTTCGCCGGTCAACGAGGTCGCCACCGCGCTCGCGGTGCTCGACACGGACACCGACACTGAGGCTGTCGCGACCGTCTGCGGCGTTGGCCTGCACGACACCGAGACGGCGATGGGCGTGCTGACTGGCTTTGGTCTGGTCACCGACGGCCGGTTCCGGCACCCGAGTGTGACCGCGGCGATCCTCGATGCCCTGCCCGGGGAGGCGAAGTCCGAACTGCACCTGCGCGCTGCCGAGGTGAAGCACCAGCAAGCCGTTGCCGCCCCACAGGTCGCCGCGCACTTGCTGGCCGCGGGCGAGGCCGGCGCCGAGTGGTCGGCAACCGTACTGACCGAGGCCGCCGAGCACGCGATGCTCACCGACGACGTGGATTTCGCCACCCGTTGCCTGAATCTGGCCGCGTCGCTGGCCGTGGACGACGCCGAGCGCGAGGCGATCACCCGGCTGCTCGCGAAGATCACGTGGCGGGTCAATCCGTCGGGCGCGTCGTCGTACCTCGCGTCGCTGCGGCAGCCGAACCACGACGATCTGACCCTGCAGGTCCGGCAGTCGCTGTGGTACGGCGAGCGGGAGACCTTCGGCGGCGCGTTCGAGACGTTGACCAACTCGGAAGACTCGGTCGAATCCCGCACTGTCGCGGAATTGACGCTGGCGTCCTTATGGCACTACGGATCCGCCCCATCCCTGGACAGCTCTGCACCCGCGACGCCGAACGCGGACCCGTGGCAGCACACCGCTCGAACCCTTGCCACGGTCTGGCACAGCGGCGGCAACGACAACACGTCGGCTTGTGCGGAGCGCATCCTGCAGAACTGCCGGTTGTCCGACACCACATTGGAAGCGCTGGCAACCGCGATCCTTGCTTTGGCGTATGACAACAAGATCGACCGCGCCGAGGGGTGGTGCGCCTCGCTCAGCGAGGAGGCGGCTCAACGCGGCGCAGTGGCTTGGCGGGCCATGCTGGACGCTGTCTGGGCGGGCATCATCCTGCGCCGGGGTGACGCCGACGCGGCCGTAGCAATGGCCAGGGGAGCGTTGGCGATGTTGAGCCCGGCCAACTGGGGTGTGGCGATCTGCTATCCGTTGACCACGCTGCTGATGGCGCACACGGCGACAGGTGCGGTCAAGGCGGCCGTCGAGATCCTGCGCCACCCGGTGCCCCCTGCCGCGCTGAACACCGTGGGCGGCCTGCGTTATCTGCGTGCGCGCGGTCACTTCTACCTGGCCACCAACCGGGTTCTGGCCGCGGTGAGCGATTTCCAGGACTGCCGGCGGCGGATGTGCGACTGGGACGTCGACATGCCGACCCTCATCCCGTGGCGCACCGATCTCGCCGAGGCCAACCTGCACCTGGGAAACCCCAGTGTGGCAGTGGAACTGGCCAAGCAGCAGCTCGCCATGGCGGCCAAGACCGACTCCTACACCCACGCGACGGTGTGGCGAATCCTTGCCTCGGTGGGGAAACCGGCGGAACGGACCGGCTTGCTCGGCCGCGCCGCCGCCTGCTTCAAGGCCGCTGGGGACCATCTCGAGCTCGGCAGGACGTTGGAAGCGATGGGACAGCTCCGGCACGGCGCCGGCCAGGCCAAGCCCGTCCGGCCCAGCAGGCGGGCCGCTGTCCCCACGCCCAGGCCGATGCCGGCGCCGACGGGAGCCCGGGCACCCGAGGCGCCACCCAGCACCGAAACCCCGGAATCGACCATGCTCAGCGACGCACAGCTGCGCGTCGCCCAGCTCGCGGCACTCGGCCACACGAACCGTCAGATCGCGAACACGCTGTACATCACGGTCAGCACTGTCGAACAGCACCTCACGAGGGTGTATCGCAAGCTCGGCGTACCAGGCCGCAGCGCGCTGCCCGAAGACCCCGCACTCGTCCACGCGGCCGCCTCCATGACAGAGCATGGACCTGACCTGTGAAGGTCCTGCAAATGCCTCGAGAGCCGGTCACCCAGGTTCGGGCAGACCGGCTCTCGAGGGGCTGAGAATCGTTCAGTGTGCGCGTTTCTCGGCGATGATGTCGCTGATGATGTCGGACAGCATGCGGCGCGGCTGGAAGCCGATCTGCTCGCGGGCCTTCTGGGCGTTCGGGATCCGTCGTTGCATGTCCTCGTATCCGGCCCCGTAGGCCTGCTCGTAGGGGACCTTGACAATGGTGCTCGTGGATCCGGTCGCCTGGATCACCCGGTCGGCGAGTTCGAGGATGGTGGTCTGCTCGTTGCTGCCGAGGTTGAACACCGTGCCGTGCGCCGACTCGTCGGCCAGCAGGGCCACCAGCGCGGGCACGACGTCGTGCACGTGACAGAAGCAGCGGGTCTGCTGGCCGTCGCCGAACACCGTGATCGGCTCGCCGGCCAGGGCCTGGTCGACGAAGCGTGGCACGACCATGCCGTAGCGGCCGGTCTGGCGGGGACCGACCGTGTTGAACAGCCGGACGATGACTGTGCGCAGGCCGTACTCGGCGGCGTACAGGTAGGCGAACGTCTCGTCGAGAGCCTTGGCCTCCGCGTACGACCACCGGTTCTTCAACGGCGAGCCGATGATCCGGTCGGACTCCTCAGTGAGCCCGTCGGAGGTGTTCTTGCCGTAGATCTCGCTGGTCGACGCCACCAGGATGGGGACGTCGTGGCGCAACGCGGCCTCCAGCACCGATTCGGTGCCGTGCAGGTTGGTACGCAGGCTGTCGAGCGTCTTGTCCAGGATGGTGAACACGCCGACCGCGGCGGCCATGTGGTAGATCGCGTCGACCCCGTCCATGCACGAGTCGACAGTGGCCGCGTCCACAATGGAACCTTCGACGAAGCGGAATCCCGGGTGGCCGGCGACCGCGGCGAGATTGTCCTTGGTACCCGTGCTGAGATCGTCGAGCACGACCACCTCGTGGCCGAGCCCGAGCAGATGCTCGGTGAGGTGTGAACCGATGAAACCGGCACCGCCGGTGATCAGGCAACGCAATGGTCAGTCCTTTCTTGCGGTGCGCTCACGCCGGCAGGCGCATGCGGGAGTCAGCCGGGGAGAACCGGTATGTGGCGTCTACGACCGTCTCGCAGTGCGTGACCCATTCGTAGTCGTGTCCGGGGTGGACGGTGTGGATCAGTGCGACGTCCCAGTCGCCGCCGTTGGGCTGGACCGTGCTCTCCAGCCAGGTGCCGTTCGACGGCTGCAACGTGGGCACCAGGGGGTCGTAGTAGCCGACCTTGGCGCCCTTTTCGACGAGCAGGTCGATGATGTCCAGCGCGGACGAGGCGCGAACGTCCTGTACACCGGGCTTGTAGGTCACGCCGACCACGACGATCCGGGTGCCGGCCATTCCCTTGCCGATGGCCGAGAGCGTGTTGAGCACCCGGTCGACGACCTGCCTGGGCCGGTCGGCGATCGCGTTCATCGCCTGGGTGACCAGCGGTGCGGTGGTCTGCGTGGAACGCAGCTGCCACAGCAGGTAGTGCGGGTCGCAGGGGATGCAGTGCCCGCCGACGCCCGGTCCGGGGTAGAAGGGCATGAAACCGTAGGGCTTGGTGGCCGCGGCGTTGGTGACCTCGACCGGGTCGATGTCGAACCCGGCGCAGATCTCGGCGAACTCGTTGGCCAGCGAGATGTTCACCGCACGGAACGTGTTCTCGTACAGCTTGGTCATCTCGGCGGCTTCCGGCGAGTTCACCGTGTGCACGGCCGGGGTGAGCGTTCGTATGACACGCTCGGCCATCGAGGTGCACTTCGCGGTCACGCCGCCGAGCACGCGCGGCGTCTCCGCCTGCGTGTGGGTGACGTTGCCCGGGTCGATCCGCTCGGGGCTCGATGCGACGAAGATGTCCTCACCGATCGTGAAACCCCTTGCCCGCAACGGCTTCACCAGCATCTGTGAGCACGTGCCGACGTAGCTGGTCGACGTCAGGATGAGGGTCTGGCCAGGCTGCGCGTAGGCCACGAGCGCCTCGCACGCGCCGCTGAGCGGACGCAGGTCCGGCAGCAGGTACGGGTCCAGCCCGGTCGGCACGCACACCAGGACCGCGTCCGCCTCGGCCATCCGGGCGCCGTCGGTGGTCAGCTGGAAGGTCTCCTGGTAGAGCGACTTCTCCAGCCGCCGGTGGTCGGCCTCGATCAGGTCGACGTCGCCTGCCCGGATGGCGTCGACGCGGCGCTGGTCGCGGTCGATGCCGATCACGGTGATCCCGCCCTCGTGCAGGCCGAGCGCGGTCGGCAGACCGACATAGCCCATCCCGATGACGGCGACTGACGAAAACCTCTCCAGTCCGGCTGGAACGCCGGTCTCGACAATAGCCTGAGTCATTTCCTCTCAACCGCCTCTGCTGTGAAGTTCCCCACGTAGAAATGCTTCCCTTTGGCCAGACCCGCAGCGGGTCGCGCGAAGCGGCAAATGCTTCCCCTGATCCCGGTTTTCGTGATCACTGGTGCACGGTCCGGACGATCTCGAACGCCTCGGCCAGACCGGTGGCCACCTGTGAACCGCGATATTCGGCAAGTGCCCGCACACCGCGCTCACTGCGCGGGTTCGGCCACTCCTCAAGCTCCTTGCCGTAGGCACGCAAAGCTTCCAGCTTGCGGTCCACATGCTGTTCGTCGAGCGACTCCCAGCAATTGGGCCGGAAGCCCGGCTGCAGTCCGGACGCCTCACCGATGTCGGTGGCCGACCGGATCTCGTAGGCCCTGATCTGTTTGACACTGCCTTTGCCGGGGCGGCCGGCGACCCGCGCGGCCCGGCTGACGAGCTGGTGGTCGACGCTCAGGTCGGCCATGCTCGTGGTGAAGATGGTGTCCGGCTCGAAGTCGCGGACCTCGCGCTCCACCACCCGGTTGAGTTCCAGATGGCCCACGGTGTCCAGCCGGTTGTCGCCGAACTCGTTGACCTGGATCCGTTCGATGCCAAGAATTTTCGCGGCCAGCTCGATGGCCGAGATACGGTTGGTGACCCCGTTTCCCGACTCCGAGCGTGAACCGTCGTCGTTGGTCAGCACACAGAGTGCGACCGTGACCCCCTCGTCGGCCAGCTTGGCGATTGTGCCGCCGGCGCCCAACGTCTCGTCGTCGCCGTGCGCGGCCACTACGAGCAGCCTTTGTATCGTCCTGCGCATACCGATCCCAGCCTCACGCTTTCACACGGGCGACGTACCGAGAACCGGACAATCGCCTGAATTGGCGAACAAAAATGTTCCTCGACCCGTCGTTTGGTTGATTGGCAAAGCGAATCAAGCAGGCCTGTCCGCCAGCAACCCCTAAACGGGATCTAAAGAGGACGACCACGATCCGGGCCGGCCTTCCGGTAGGGGGAGTTTCGCGGACTCGCGGCGCGCCGGCGGCTAGTGGTCGGCGACCGATAGGGGTGTTGTGGCGGCACGGACGTCGGCATCGTGGCCGGTGGAATGTGACTCGTCCGGGTGCCGGCAAGTTCCACAGTGAGCTGCGGGAGAAAAGAGGACACGTGAGCAAGTCCGAGGATAAACTGGTCGGTGCGCTCCGTGCGTCGCTCAAGGAGACCGAGCGGCTCCGTGAGCAGAATCGCAAGCTCGCCGACGCCGGCCGGGAGCCGATCGCCATCGTCGGGATGGCGTGCCGGTTCCCCGGCGGGGTGAGCACTCCGGAGCAGCTGTGGCGGCTGGTCGCCGACGGCGTCGACGCGATCGGGGAGTTCCCCGCCAACCGCGGGTGGGACCTCGACCGGCTCTACGACCCCACAGGTGAGCGGCCAGGCTCCAGCTACGTGCGGGAGGGCGGTTTCCTGCACGACGCCCCGGACTTCGACGCGGACCTGTTCGGGATCAGCCCGCGTGAGGCCCTGCTGATGGATCCGCAGCAACGTCTGCTGCTGGAGACCTCGTGGGAAGCCTTGGAGCGGGCCGGAATCCCGCCGCATTCGGTCAAGGGCAGCCCCACTGGCGTCTTCGCCGGCGTCATGTACCACAACTACCCAGGCAGCTACGGCTCTTCCGGTGTCGTGTCCGGCCGGTTGTCCTACACGTTCGGGCTGGAAGGCCCGGCGGTCACGGTCGACACCGCGTGCTCGTCCTCGCTTGTCACGCTGCACATGGCGGTTCAGGCGCTACGCACGGGGGAGTGCACGCTGGCGCTGTCCGGCGGTGTGTCGGTGATGTCGACCCCGCGTACCTTCGTCGAGTTCAGCCTGGACAACACACTGTCCCGGGGTGCCCGCTGCCGGACGTTCGCCGACTCCGCCGACGGTACCGGCTGGTCCGAGGGCTGCGGAATGCTGGTGCTGGAGAAACTTTCCGACGCGCGGCGCAACGGCCACCCGATCCTCGCGGTCATCCGCGGCAGCGCGATCAACCAGGACGGCGCGTCCAACGGTATGACCGCGCCGAACGGTCCCGCGCAACAGAAACTGATCCGTCAGGCGCTCGCCAACGCCCGTCTGACCGCCGACCAGATCGACATGGTCGAGGCACACGGTACTGCCACCACGCTCGGCGACCCCATTGAGGCACAGGCCCTTCTGGCCACCTACGGCCAGAAGCGCGAGGAGCCGCTCCGGCTTGGTGCGATCAAGTCCAACATCGGGCACACCCAGGCCGCGTCCGGCGTGGCCGGGGTGATGAAGGTCGTGCTCTCGCTGCAGAACGGCTTGATGCCCAAGACGTTGCACGTGGACAAGCCGACCCGGCACGTCGACTGGGCTGCCGGCAAGGTGGAGCTGCTCACCGAGGCGATGCAGTGGCCGCGCAACGGGCATCCTCGCCGCGCCGCCGTGTCCTGCTTCGGGCTGAGTGGTACCAACGCGCACGTGATCCTCGAGGAGGCACCGGAGCCAGCTGAGACCGGGGACGTGCCGCGGGACAGTGCCGCGATCGCGCTGACACTGTCCGGCCGTACCCCGAAAGCCCTTCGCGCACAATGCGAGCGGCTCGCCGGCTACGTGCGTGAGCACCCCGAACTGCCTCCGCTCGACACCGCATACACGTTGGCCGCCCAACGCACGCACCTTGAGCACCGTGCCGTCGTCGTCGGTCATGATCTTGAGGAATTGATGACCGGGCTGGAAGGCCTGGCGGCGGGGGAGCCCGTCACTGGGACCTTCACCGGCGTCGCCCGTGGCGAGTCCACGACCGCGTTCCTGTTCTCCGGTCAGGGATCTCAGCGCACCGGGATGGGACGCGAGCTGGCGGCATCGTTCCCGGCGTTCGCCGAGGCGTACCGTGCCGCGTGCGAGGCGCTGGACGAGCACCTCGACCGGCCGCTGCGCACGGTGATCGACGAAGACCCGGAAGCTTTGGCACAGACTGGTTACACCCAGGCCGCTCTGTTCGCGGTCGAGGTCGCGCTCTTCCGTCTGGCCGAATCGTGGGGCCTGAAGCCAGATTTCCTGTGCGGGCACTCGATCGGTGAATTGGCCGCGGCACACTGCGCGGGCGTCTTCTCCCTGTCGGATGCGGCCGCGTTGGTCGCCGCACGCGGCCGGTTGATGCAGGCATTGCCTGCGGGCGGGGCGATGGTGGCGATTGAGGCCACGCCTGACGAAGTCGCCGCGCGAGCAGGAACCGTGGACATCGCTGCTGTCAACGGTCCTCGCTCAGTGGTGATCTCCGGCGAAGAAGACGCCGTCCTCGCGGTGGCCGCACAGTTCGAGGCCGAGGGCAGGCGGACGACCCGGCTGCGTGTGTCGCACGCGTTCCACTCCCGGCTGATGGAGCCGATGCTGGCCGAGTTCCGCGCCGTGGCCAAGCGGGTGACCTATGTGGACCCGGATCTGGACGTCGTCTCCAGCGTCACCGGAGCGCTGGTCGACCGCGAGCTGTGCGATCCGGAGTACTGGGTGCGCAACGTTCGCGACACCGTCCGGTTCTCCGACGCGGTCCGCGCTCTGCAAGCGTTGGGTGCCAACCGGTTCCTGGAACTCGGCCCGGACGCGCCCCTGACCGCTGTTGTGCCGCAGTCGCTGGCCGGCTCGCCGGAATCCGTTGTTTCGGTGGCTGCTCTGCGCCGAGACGTGCCTGAGGACGTCGCCATCGCCAACGCGCTCGCCACACTGCATGTGCGCGGTGCGTCGCCGGACTGGAAGTCCTACTACCAGTCCCGTGGCGCGACACCGGCGGCGTTGCCCACCTACGTTTTCCAGCGGGAGCGGTTCTGGCTGGAGGCCTCGTCCGGCGCGGGCGACGTCACCTCGGTCGGTCTCGACCCGGTGGACCACCCCCTGCTCGCTGCGGCGACACTGCTCGCCGACGCCGACGGAATCGTGCTGTCCGGACGGATCTCGGTCGCCACCCACCCGTGGCTGGCCGACCACGCTCTCGGTGGCTCGATTTTGTTGCCCGGCACGGCATTCCTGGAGCTGGCGATCCGAGCCGGCGACCAGACCGGGTGTGCACGAGTCCAGGAGTTGACCCTGCACGCGCCGCTCGTGCTGCCCGAGAAGGGCGCTGTCCGCATCCAGGTGCGGGTCGGTACCCCAACCGAGAACGGCTCCCGCTCGCTGAACATCTACTCGCGCGCCGACGATCTCGCCGCAACCGCCGCATGGACCCAGCACGCCAGCGGCATGCTCGCCGCAGAGCCGACGACCGAGCCGTTCGACCTGAGCGCATGGCCGCCTGCGGGCGCCGACGCGATCGACATCGACGGCATGTACGAGATGCTGGCCGAGCAGGGGATCGGGTACGGCCCGGTGTTCCAGGGGGTGCGGGCGGCATGGCGGCACGGCGAGGAGATCTTCGCCGAGGTGAGCCTTCCGGACAACGCCAAGGCGGGAGCCGAGACGTTCGGGCTGCATCCCGCGGTGTTCGACGCCACGCTGCACGCCATCGGGCTGAGCTCGGCCGCCGGTGAGGGCACCAACCTGCCCTACTCATGGTCCAATGTGGAACTGCTGGCCGCCGGTGCGGCTGCGGTCCGGGTACACGTCCGGCCGACGGGTGACAGCACTGTTGCGCTGCGTCTGGCCGACACCAGTGGCGTTCCGGTCGCATCGGTGGAGACGCTGACACTGCGCGGGATTTCCGAGGAGCAGTTGGCCGCGGCCCGCTCACGCCCGGACGCCACGTCCGATTCCCTGTTCTGGGTGGACTGGGTGCCTGCCGCCCTGCCTCAGGCAGCTGAGGCCGACTACGGAGTGTTGTGTGTGGACACTGGTACGGACGCCGAATCGGCCCGTGCCGGGATACATCACGTGCTGGCTGAGCTGCAGGCGCGGCTGGCTGAGGAGAACTCCACACCGATAGTGGTGCTGACGCAGGGTGCGGTGGCATTGCCCGGCGAGACGCTCACCAACCTCGCCGGCGCTGCGGTGGCCGGTCTCGTTCGCTCGGCACAGGTCGAGAACCCAGGACGTTTGGTGCTGGTAGACGCCGACACCGAGCCCACGCCTGGGCAGCTCGCCGCGATCCTGGCGATGGACGAGTCGGCAGTGGCGCTGCGTGGCGACGTCATCCAGGTGCCGCGCCTGGCACGTGCCGCGGCCGTCTCGGACGCCGTCGCGCCGGACTGGTCCGCTGAGGGCACCGTGCTGGTGTCCGGCGGGACGGGCGCGCTCGGCCGGCTGGTGGCCCGGCACCTGGTGCGCCAGCACGGCGTACAGAAGTTGCTGCTGGTCAGCAGGCGAGGGGCAGCAGCGCCCGGAGCCGACGAACTGGTCGCGGAATTGACCGAGCTCGGTGCCGAGGTCTCGGTTGCCGCTTGTGACCTTGCCGACCGCGACGCCGTCGTAGCGCTGCTGACCGAACACCGGCTTGCCGCGGTCGTGCACACGGCTGGCGTCCTCGACGACGGAGTGCTCTCGTCGCTCACCCCGCAGCGGATGGACGCGGTGTTCGGCCCGAAGGCAGACGCTGCCTGGAATCTGCACGAGCTGACCCCGGCCGATGCCGCTTTCGTGACGTTCTCCTCTGCTGCTGGTGTGCTCGGCGCGCCAGGGCAGGCGAACTATGCCGCCGCGAACGCCTTCCTTGACGCCCTCGCGCAGTTCAGGCGTGCGAACGGTCTGCCGGCGCACTCGTTGGCCTGGGGCATGTGGGAGTCGGCCGATGGTGTCGAGGGCATGGCCGCTGACGTGAAAGGCAAGCGGGGCCTCGACGCGTTGACACCTGAGGACGGCCTGGCCCTGTTCGACGCGGCGACCGCCGCATCCGAGCCGGTACTGGTGCCGATCAAGCTGGACCTGGCTGGAATGCGTGCCTCCGGTGCCGTGCCCGACCTGTTGCGTGGCCTGGTGCCTGCGGCCCGCCGCACGGTCTCCGACCGCGCTGCCGGTGTGGATTCGTTGCTGGGCAAGCTGATCCGGCTTCCCGCGACGCAGCGTATGGACCGGCTGCGCGAACTCGTGATCACCCACGCGGCGAAGGTGCTCGGCCACAGCTCGACCGAACTGTTCGACCCGGAGCGCGTGTTCAAGGACCTCGGTTTCGACTCGCTCACCGCGGTGGAGCTGCGCAACGGGCTCAACGAGGCCACTGGGTTGTCGCTGTCGTCGACGCTGGTGTTCGACTACCCGACCGCCAACGACCTCGCCGCACACCTGTACGAGGCGCTGCTCGGCGACCTTGAAGCTCAGGACGACACGGCCACGACCATCCGGATCGCGTCCGACGAGCCGATCGCGATCGTCGGCATGGCCTGCCGGTTCCCCGGCGGGGTGACGAATCCGGGCCAGCTGTGGGACCTGGTCGCCTCGGGCACCGACGGGATCACAGACTTCCCGGCCGACCGCGCGTGGGACATGGACCACTGGATGGACCTCGTCGCTCCCGACGGCGGCACCCCGCAGGGCGGATTCGTCTACGACGCCACCGACTTCGACGCCGCGTTCTTCGGCATCAGCCCGAACGAGGCCGTGATGATGGAGCCGCAGCAACGGATGCTGCTGGAGTCCACCTGGCAGGCACTGCAGGGTGCCGGGATCGACCCGTTGCGGTTGAAGGGCAGCCAGACCGGCGTGTTCGTCGGCGTGATGCAGTCCGACTACGACCCGGGCGAGACCGAGCAGAGCGGGATGCACCGCGGATCCGGCGCGCTGAACAGCGTGGTATCCGGCCGCGTCGCGTACGCGTTCGGCTTGGAAGGCCCCGCTGTGTCAGTGGACACCGCATGCTCGTCCGCGCTCGTGGCGCTGCACCAGGCCGTGCAGGCATTGCACAGCGGGGACTGCTCACTGGCGCTTGTCAGCGGCGTGTCCGCGATCACGTCGCCGGTGCCGTTCGCGCACTTCGTCGACGGCGCAGTGGCCCGCAACGGCCGGTGCAAGCCGTACTCCGCGGACGCCGACGGGTTCGGCTGGGGCGAGGGCGTCGGTGTGCTTGTGGTGGAGCGGCTTTCCGATGCTGAGCAGAACGGACACGACATCCTCGCTGTGATCCGGTCCACCGCGGTGAACGCCGATGGCGCGTCCAACGGCCTCACGGCGCCGAGTGCACCCGCGCAGGAGCGGCTGATCCGGCGGGCACTGGCCGTCGCCGGCCTCCAGCCGTCCGAGGTGGACATCGTTGAGGGTCACGGCGCCAGCACGCCGCTGGGCGACCGCATCGAGACGTCCGCGCTGCTGGCTACGTACGGCGCTGACAGGCCTGCGGACCGGCCGTTGTGGCTGGGGTCGATCAAGTCGAACATCGGGCACACCCAGGCCGCGGCCGGTGTGGCTGCCCTGATCAAGATGGTGCTGGCGCTGCGCAACGGCCAGATGCCCAAGACCTTGCACGTGAACGAGCCGACGCCGGAAGTCGACTGGTCATCGGGTGCGGTCCGGTTGCTGGAGGAGACGACGCCTTGGCCGGATGTGGCTCGTCCGCGCCGCGCGGGTGTGTCGTCCTTCGGTTACAGCGGAACCAATGCCCACGTCATTCTCGAACAAGCAGCCGCGACCCCACTGGTCGAAGAAGCTCCGGAACCCGCCGCCATCCCTGACGGCGCGAATGTGCTGCCGCCGTTGGTGCTGTCGGCGCGTACCAAGGCCGCGCTGCCCGACCAGGCAGACGCCCTGTTGGCGCACCTGACCAAGCATCCTGAGCTCGACCTGGTGGACGTCGGATACTCGCTTGCCTCCCGTCAGTCGGAGTTCCAGTTCCGGGCGGCTGTGGCCGGGGCTGACCGCGACGAACTGCTCGCCGGACTGTCCACTTTGGCGCAAGACGCCGGTACAGCGGTGACCGGCCGGGCACGTTCAGCCGGCAAGACGGCGTTCCTGTTCCCAGGCCAGGGCGCCCAGCGCGCCGGTATGGGCAGTGCTCTGCACAACGCTTTCCCTGTTTTCGCGCAGGAGATCGATGCGATAAGCGCACGGTTCGAGACACATCTCGGCACCTCGGTGCGCGATGTGCTGTTCGCCGAAGCTGGTTCGGTGACCGCGCAACTGCTTGAGCAGACGACGTACGCCCAGGCTGCGATGTTCACCATCGAGGTCGCTCTGTTCCGTCTGCTGGAATCGTGGGGACAGCGGCCTGACGTGCTGCTCGGCCATTCTGTCGGCGAGATTGCCGTTGCCCATGTGGCAGGCGTGCTGTCGTTGGACGACGCGGTCAAGTTGACAGCCAACCGCGGGCAGTTGATGCAGGAGATGCGCGCTGGTGTGGTGTTCGCGATCGAGGCGACCGAGGACGAGGTCGCGGCGGTACTCGATGCCGGTGCCGACATCGCGGCGGTCAACGGGCCCCGCGCGGTTGTGGTGTCCGGCCAGGAGCAGGCGGTACAAGCGGTTGTCGAGTCCTTCACCGCTCAGGGCAGGCGGACCAGCCGTCTGGACATCGGCAGTGCCGTGCATTCCTCGCTCATGGACGACATGCTCGACGAGTTGCGTGAGATCGCCGAGGAGCTGACCTATCAGGAGCCCCGCTTCACTGTGGTGTCCACAGTGACCGGTGCGCTGGTGGGCGAGGAGATGCGCGATCCCGGGTACTGGGTCGACAATGTCCGTCGCACAGTGCGGTTCCTCGACGGTGTGCGGACTTTGCAGGCCGACGGCGTGCACCGCTACGTGGAGCTGGGGCCGGACGGCGTGCTCTCCGCGTTGGCGCAGGCGATCGTGCCCGACACCGACGACGTCGCGTTCGTGCCTGTGCTGCGCAAGGACCAACCTGAGGTGACAGCGGTGCAGTCGGCCGCTGGGCGGTTGTACGCGATCGGGGCGGGTCTGGACCCGAAACGGCTCTTCGCCGGACGCGGCGCACGGATTGTGCCGCTGCCGGGCTACGCCTTCCACCGCACGCGTTTCTGGCCGGACGTGGACATGGACGCACGCCGGGCCAAGGGCGACTTGGGCTCGTCCGGACTGAACGCGACCCGCCATCCGCTGCTCGGCGCGTCGCTCACGGTCGCGGACTCCTCGACGGTCGTGCTGACCGGGCAATTGTCGACGGCAGCCCAGCCGTGGCTGGCCGATCACACCATCGATGGCACGGTCGTGTTCCCTGGGGCAGGTTTCGTCGAGCTGGCGATCCAGGCCGGGGACGAGACAGGCTGCGGGCGGCTTTCCCAGCTGACCCAGCGCGCGCCGCTGGTGCTGGCCGACGATGCCAAAGCACAGATCCAGGTCGTTGTCGGTGAGCCGGACCCGTCCGGTGAGCGGCCGGTGACGATCCATTCCAGGCTGAACGACACCGGATCATGGACCTGCCACGCCGACGGCCTCCTGTCGACGGACATCGCAGACGAGCCCGCCGTGGATACGCAGTGGCCGCCTGCGGGTGCGGTGCCCATCGATGTGACAGAGCTTTATGACGAGCGGGGCCTGCGTGCCGCCTGGCGCGCTGGTGACGATGTGTTCGCCGAGGTCGTCCTCGACGTGCAGGCGGACCGGTTCGGTCTGCACCCCGCCGTGCTGGACGCGGCGTTGCACACGATCGGTCTGTCCAAGATGGACAAGACCAAGGCGCCCTTCGAGTGGACGGGCGTCACCCTGTACGCCACAGGGGCGGCGGCGCTGCGAGTCCGCGTCACGCCAGCTGGCCGGGACAAGGTCGCGCTTGTGCTGACCGATCACTCCGGCGCGCCGGTCGCCAAGGTCGACTCCTTGGCGCTCCGCAAGCCGAAGCCGATCAGCACCCGGAACGCCAAACGGGGCAACAAGACTGCCGGTAGGACAAGCAGGCGAACGGCGGCACCTGCTGCCGTGGACACGATGACACTGCGCCAGCAGTTGGCCGGTCAAACGGGGGAGCAGCAGGACAAGACGCTCCGGACGTTCGTGCTCGACCACGCCGCGGCATTGCTCGGCTACAGCGACTCGGACGTGATCGACCCGGACGCGCACTTCCTTGAGGCCGGCTTCGACTCGCTCACCGCGGTTCAGCTGCGCAACAACATCAATGCCGTGACCGGGTTGAAACTGCCCGCAGCGGTGGCCTTCGACTACCAGACGCCAGTCGGCCTCGCCACGCACCTGCGTCAGGCTCTTGAGCCGGGCGAGCAGGAGCGGGCTGCCGAGGCTGACGGGCTCAAGCAGTTGTTCGTCGAATCGGTGCGGGCAGGCAGGGTGCAGGACGGCGTCGCGCTGCTGGCGTTGGCAGCCAACCTGCGCCCGTCGTTCGAAAGCATGGCCGACCTTGCCGATCCGCCGAAGCCGATCCGGCTCGCCGAAGGCCCGGCTGACCAGCGCAAGGTCCTGTGCCTGCCGACACCGGCCGGGATGGGCGGCGCATACCAGTACGCGAAGCTGGCATCGCACCTGCGGGGACGGCGTGGCGTTGCCGCGCTGCCGATCCCTGGTTTCCTGGCAGGCGAGCCGCTTGCGGCCAGTGCCGGCGCGATCGTCGAAATGCTGGCGGAAAGCGCCCGGCAGGCCGCGGGTGGCGAGCCCGTCGCACTGCTCGGACACTCGTCCGGTGGCATCCTCGCCTATGCGGTGGCCGCGAACCTGGAGCGGGCCGGTCACCCGGTCGCTGCGGTGGTCCTGCTGGACACCTACTCAGTGGACGAAAGTGGCGACGAGGTCGCGGACACCGTGTCCGACATGGCGACCGGCATCCTTGAGCGTGAGGAGCAGTACGGGCCGTTCGACCGGGCCAAGCTCACCGCGATGGCCCGTTACCTTGCCCTCATCGAGGACATCGAACTGGCCGGGGTCACCGCGCCGACCGCGTTGCTGTTGCCGGAGAAGCGGTTCAGCACGCAGGGCGACGAGGCCGGCCGGGTGGACGACGACCCGCGTACCTGGCAGTCGACCTGGACCCGGGCCGACGCCGTGCTCAGGATTCCCGGTGATCACTTCAGTGTGGTCGAGGGTGACGCGGCGACGACCGCTCAGGCAGTGCACGACTGGCTGTCGTCGCTGTGAGTACTGCTGTGTGCCTCGATGCCGTCCAGCAGCCGGTCCAGTCCGAAGTCCACTTCGGATACCTCCCAGAACCGGCCGTCGGACATCATCGAGGCCACGAGCGGGTACCCACCGCCTTTCAGCAGGGGTTCGAGGAACGCCTGCATGGCGGCGGTCCGTTCGGCCGTGATGTGACCTTCGGTCTGGCCACGGGCCCGCGCCGCGGCGCTGCGTGCGAAGCCGTCCAGCAGCAGGGCGCTGCCGAACAGCTCGCCGTGCGCCAGCCCGGTCCCGGCGAGCGCCTGGAGCAGGATCTCCATCCAGCGCAACAGGTTCGGTGTGACCGGCGCGCCCCGCAAGGGGATGTCCAGCAACCAGGTCCGAGTGCGGTACCGGTCGATCGCGGCTTGCGCCCATGCCTTGGCGGTGGCACGCCAGTCGCCGTCACGGACGAGGTCGCCTGGTGGCGGTCCCCAGCCAGCGTCGGCGAGCAAGACCGTCAATTCCTCCTTGGAGCTGACGTAGCGGTACAGCGCGTTGGTGGTGAAACCGAGCTGGGCGGCGATGTTCGGCATCGACGCCGCCGCAAGGCCGTCGTCGTCCGCCAGTTCGACGGCGGCCTCGACGATCTGGCCGATGCTGTGCGCCGGTTTCGGGCCGCGCCGGCTCGCCGGCGTGACTCCCCACGCCAGAGTCAGCCCCGGGGGCAGTAGGTGGGCGTTTTCGCTGTCCAGCATGGTCGGCGTCTTCCGTCGGAGGTGCTCGGGCGGTAAACTGTGCAAGTATCACACTAATACCATCCTCGGGCGAGCTGGGGGAACTGTGAGCAAGGCGAACTCCGTGGTAGAGCGGTTGTTCTGGCGGGAGCGCACGGTTGCCAGCGAGCTGGACCGCAAGCTGGCGGCCACCTGGGTGGACCACGCGGTGTCCAGCGGCGAGCTCACTGAGGAACAGGCCAGTCAGCGCCGGGCCCGGCTGGCCGACGCCACCACGCGTGCGGAGCTGCAGCGACTACTGCCCGGGATGCCCGGCGAACTACAGCCCGTCGCGCTGCTCGCCGCGCCTCGCGTAGGGGTGGGGTTGTGGCTCGTGTTGAGTTTTGTTGACATCGTTATCTGGCTGTTGATCGGGTTGTTCGGGCAAACGTGGGACGGCACTTGGCTGTTATGGCAGCTCGCCGGGTGTGGCGTGATCGTTGCGGGGCTCTGGTGCACCCGTGCGTGGGACCGGCGAATGAGGCTGTCCGTAGCGGACAGTGACCCTTAGGGGTGACGGGGGGCTTCTCAAGCTGATCCGGCGGTGGCTAAACTGTGCAAGGCATGCACTAATTACTGTCGGTTCGATGAGACCAAGAGCGGGGGCCCTGATGGCCGAGACCAGGTCGAAGAGACTGTCCATCATTCGGATGATCACATTCGTATGGCTGGCCGTGAGCGGACTGCAGTTCGTCATCTGGCTGATGATGGTGCTGATCGGCTGGCAGCTGCTGTTCCCGTTCTGGGTGTACACCGTCGTCAGCGGTGGTGTCGTGCTCGGCGCGCTGTGGATCGTCGAATCGCGGCGCCAGTCGCCCCATCCGAGCCGAACCGAAAGGTCCGAGTAAGCCGTGACAACAATGAAGACCCTGGAAGCGCCGGTCCGGCTTGACTCGGTCCACAAGACTTACGGTTCGCGGGAGAACGCCGTCGCCGCACTGCGTGGCGTCACCATCGACTTCCCCGCGGGCAGTTTCACCGCGGTGATGGGACCGTCCGGTTCCGGCAAGAGCACGCTGCTGCACTGTGCCGCCGGCCTCGACGAGCCCACCTCTGGCACGGTGACCCTGGTCGGCACACCGCTGGCGGGCAAGAGCGAGACCGAGCTGACCGAGCTGCGCCGCGACCATGTCGCTTTCGTTTTCCAGTCCTTCAACCTGATGCCCGCGCTCAACGTCGAGCAGAACGTCATGCTGCCCGCGTTGCTCGCCGGGCGGACGCCGGACGCGGCATGGGTGGCCCAGGTGATCGACCGGGTCGGCCTCAGCCAGCGGGTCAAGCACCGTCCGGGCGAGCTGTCCGGCGGCCAGCAGCAGCGCGTCGCGATCGCCCGCGCACTGGCAGGCAAGCCGGCGGTGACGTTCGCCGACGAGCCGACCGGCGCGCTGGACACCGAGACCGCGCTCGAGGTGCTCAGCCTGCTGCGTGAACTGGCCAACTCGGGCCAGACCATCGTGATGGTCACCCACGACCCGGTCGCGGCGTCCTTCGCGGACAACGTGCTCTTCCTGGTCGACGGGTCGATCGTCACGCAGATGGCCGGGCCGACGGTCGAGCAGGTGGCCGCGCGCCTGGCGCAGCTCGGCGCCCAGGCCAAGCAGGCGCGGAGGCAGCGGTGAGTAATGCGAGGCGGGCGGTGTACCGCTTGGCGCTGGCGAGTTTGCGCTACCGCGCGGCCGCGTCGCTGGCGACGTTCACGGCAGTCCTGATCGGCTGCTCTTTGCTGATCGCGTGCGGTGGCCTGTTCGAGTCGGCGATCCGGCTGAACGCGACGCCGCAACGCCTTGCGGCGGCACCGATCGTGATCGGCGGCTCGGGCGGGTTCAAACTGCCCGACCAGGAGTCCGAGACGGTTCCGTACACCGAACGCGCCGGTGTGCCGCTCGACGCGATCAACAAGATCACCGCTGTGCAAGGCGTCGGCCGCGCGGTGCCGGACGTGTCGTTCTCCGCGGCGGTCGTCAAGGACGGCACGCCACTGGCAGGTGGCGACACTGTCCTTTCCGGACACGACTGGGCATCTTCTGTTCTGACCCCGTACAGCCTGAGCGACGGCACTGAACCGCGTATGCCCGGACAGGTCGTACTGGACCACACCACCGCGGGCAACGCGGGCGTCAAAGCCGGTGACAAGGTCGACATCGTCGTCAACGGGCAGCGCATGAACTTCACGGTCTCCGGGATCGCGCAGCCTGCCCAAACCGTTGCGGCGTCGGCATTGTTCTTCTCCTCCTCGGACGCGCGGCAGTTCGCCAAGCATCCTGGCACGGTCGACCTGCTCGGCGTGTTTCCCGCGGAAGGTGTTGACGCGCAGGAGCTTGCCGGCCGGATCGCGGGTCAGCTGCCGGAGCTCACCGTGCTCACCGACGACAGCCGTGGCTCGGCCGAGTTCGTCGGCGTCGATGCCAGCCAGCTCCCGCTGATCCTGTTGGCCGGTGTGTTCGGCGGCATGGTCCTGGTGGTCATGGCGTTGGTGGTGTCGGCGACGATCAGCCTGAGCATCCGGCAACGTCAGCAGGAGCTCGCGTTGTTGCGCGCCACCGGTGGCACGCCGAAGCAGGTGCACCGGATGGTGATCGTGGAGACCATGGCGGTCGCCGCGCTGGCCGTCGTCGGCGGCATCGTGCTCGGTAGCGTGATGGGCAACTTGATCTTCTCACTCAGCGCCAGCCGAGGCGTGGTGCCCGCGGCACTGGAGTTCCGGCAGGGCATCATTCCGTTCGCCGGCGGCGCTCTTGTCGCGTTGCTGACAGCGTTCGTGTCGGCGTGGTTCTCCGCGCTGCCCGCGGCAAGGGCTCGGCCGATCCAGGCCCTCGCCGAGGCGGCCATCCCTCCGGTCAGCGTGAGCGCGTTCCGCCGTCAGCTGGCGAAGTTGTTCGCGCTGGGCACGGCCGCTCTGGCGCTGCTGACGATGTTCATGCCCGCCGAGACAGCCGGGGCGACCGGCGGTCCGGCCGGACTGACCGGCGCGATCGCCGTGGGACTGGCCGGGCCGGAACTGGTCACCTATGTGATCACCAGGTTCGGCGGCACGATCCGGCGCTTCGCCGGGCCGCGGGCCGATCTCGCGATGATCAACGCCCGGGCGCGGGCGGTTGCCTTCGCCGCTGTGCTGACACCGATCACTTTGGCCGTCGCCATCGCGCTCGGCAACGTCTACTCGCAGACGACCAGAGGTGACGCCGCCGTCAGCGACTACACCGGACAGTTCAAAGTGGACGCTGTGGTCTCCGCGGGCGCAGGCGGCGTGGCACCGGATCTGCTCAAGCAGGTCAGCGAGACGCCGGGGGTGGCCAACGCCTCCGGGATGGTGACCAGTCTCGGCTGGATCGAGGAGCCCTACGACGGTATGGGCAGCGATCCCACCCGGACTGTCGGCATCAACGCCAACGACCAGGCCTCCGTGCTCGGCACCCCGGTCCTGTCCGGCTCGTTGAAGGACCTGACCGGCGACTCGGTGGCCGTGCCGGAGTCCGAGGCGAACGATCTGGGGATCAAGGTCGGCGACCAGGTCACCCTGCGTCTCGGCGACGGCGCACGCGTCAAGGCGAAGGTGGCCGCCCTGCTGGACAGCCCGTCGGGCTTCCCGAGCCTCGTGCTGCCCGTGGACCTGCTGGCCGCGCACACCACCACCGGCCTGCCGTCGCAGATCCTGGTCCGCGCCAAACCGGATCAGGACGCCAGTGATCTCGTCGCAGCGATCAAGCAGCGGGTCAATGGCTGGCCAGGCGTCACGGCCGGCGACGACAGCATGCTCACCGAGAACATCTCCGCCGGTCTCGACGTGGAGACGTGGATCAACTACCTGCTCGCGGTGCTGGCCATCGCCTACGCGGCCATCGCGGCGGTGAACATGCTGGCGGTCGCGGTGCTGGCCCGCCGCCGGGAGTTCGCCGTGCAGCGGCTGGCCGGCGCGGACTGGCGGCAGGTCCGGCAGATGCTGCTCATCGAAGGTGGGCTCGTCGCGGTCGTCGCGCTCGTGCTCGGCACCGTGATATCCCTCTTCACTGTCATCCCGATGGCGGTCTCGGTCGGTTCGTTCATTCCGTCCGGTCCACTGTGGGTGTTCCTCGCGGTCATCATCGCGGTATTCCTGATCGTGCTGCCGGTCTCGTCGACGGCCGCCAAGATGGCGATGAAACGCAAGCCCATCGAAGCCATCGCACTACCAGGCCAGTAAATGGCCGGGGCATCCCCCAAATGCCCGGCAACCGACCCCGCTCCCTGCGCGTCAGGGAGCGGGGTCGTGTCTTTGTGGGGACGGCTAGGGGTACGCGGCCGCAAATCGCGCCATTAGGCTCGGGTGGCCTGGAAATGTGAGTCCAGGCAGTGTCTCTTGCCTTTCCTCATTCATCCCGGGGTGAATCCATGCGCGTATTGTTCACCGTCGCGTCCGATGCCGGCCGGCTGCACAACCTGGTGCCGATGATCTGGGCGTTGCGGACCGCCGGGCACGACGTGAAAGTGGCCGGTCGCCCGGACTTCACGCCGGTCATCAACCGGACCGGGAGCATCGCGGTGGAAGTCGGCGCGCCCGGCGATCCCGCGTGGCTGGCCGACGCGTCCGCCGTCGCGGAGCTGACCGAGTTCGCCGAGGTGTGGCGGCCGGACGTGGTGATCGCCGACGATCGAGCGCCCGCCGGTGCTGTGGCCGCCAAGGCGACGGGCGCGGCGAGCGTGCGAGTGGTCGGCCCAGCTGGCCCGTCGGTGCAGACCAGCGATGGAGTGGCCACCGACATGACCCTCGACTGCTTGCCGCCCTCGCTCCGGCAGCCCGGTGGGGAGAACGGCCTCATTCGGTACATCCCCTACACCGGTCCTGCCGTCGTGCCGGGGTGGCTGCGACGCAAGTCACGCCGTGACCGGGTGCTGCTAGCGACCACCGATCCGGCTGTGTGCGCCGCGACGTTCGACGCGGTCAGCGGCTTGGACATCGAAGTCGTCTGGGCCGGTACTCCCGACAGCGCTGGTCCCGGCGCCCGGATTCCGGCCAACGTCCGCGTGGTCGACACTGCGCCCGCGCCGGCCGTGTTGCCGACGTGTTCAGCGGTCGTGCACGACGGCGCCGCCGACATCGCTTTCGCTGCCCTGGCCTACGGATTGCCGCAACTCGCCGTGTCCACACGGGAGCTGCCTCAGCTCGTGCGGGACATCGCCGAGACCGGCGCCGGGGCCGTGGTGGAATTGCCCGCGGCAGATCTCGGCGAACGGATCAACGCACTTGTGGCCGACGAATCCCTTCGCGCGGGTGCCGCAAGGCTGAGCGCGGAAATCGAGGCAATGCCGAAGCCGCTCGATCTTGTGCCGGCATTGGCCGCGCTCGCCGCGGCCTGCGCGTGACATACCGGAAATTGCTGGAACTGGGGTTTTCCCTTTAGGGGTACGGCGCCGGTTGTGGCGTAGGTAGCGTTCTGGAATACCCATTGATCCCCTGTGGATTCCCGTGGAGCTGGGGAGATTCGTGTGACCACCGAGACCAAGCTGCTCGATTACCTCAAGCGGGCGACCACCGATCTGCGAGAAGCCAGGCGCGCGGTGCGCGAGGCCGAACTGAAGAACACCGAGCCGGTGGCCATCGTCGGCATGGCATGCCGGTATCCAGGCGGGATCCGCTCCGCGGCGGATCTTTGGGACCTGGTCGTCTCGGGCACCGACGCGATCAGTGACTTCCCGCTGGATCGCGGCTGGGACCTCGGCCGTCTGTACGACCCCACCGGGGAACGGCCGGGCAGCACATGCACCCGGGAGGCGGGATTCCTGGCCGGTGCGGGGGACTTCGACCCGGAGTTCTTCGGCGTCTCACCCCGTGAGGCGCTGGTGATGGATCCCCAGCAGCGGGTGTTGCTGGAGACGTCCTGGGAAGCGCTGGAGCAGGCCGGGATGGCGCCGGATTCCTTGCGGGGCAGCAAGACCGGTGTGTTCGCCGGCGTGATGTACCACGACTACCGGGGGCATGCGGCGCTGGGGAACCTGGTGTCCGGCCGGGTGGCGTACACACTGGGCCTGGAGGGCCCGGCGGTGAGCGTCGACACGGCGTGCTCGTCGTCGCTGGTGGCCCTGCACTGGGCGGCGCAGTCGTTGCGGCGTGGGGACTGCTCGCTGGCGTTGGTCGGTGGTGTCACTGTGATGGCCACCCCTCAGACGTTCATCGACTTCAACGAGCAGCGCGGCCTGTCCAGCGACGGGCGGTGTAAGGCTTTCGCAGCTGCCGCCGACGGAACTGGTTGGGGCGAAGGCGTTGGTGTGCTGGTCGTCGAGCGGTTGTCCGACGCGCGCCGCAACGGTCATGAGGTGCTGGCCGTGGTCCGGGCGAGCGCGGTCAACTCCGATGGCGCTTCGAGTGGGATGACGGTGCCGAACGGTCCGGCTCAGCAGCGGGTGATCCGTGCGGCGCTCGCGTCGGCTGGCCTGTCCACCAAAGACGTCGACATGGTCGAGGCACACGGCACGGGGACGAAGCTGGGTGACCCGATCGAGGCGCAGGCGTTGCTGGCGACGTACGGGCGTGACCGTGACCAGGAACCGTTGTGGCTGGGGTCGTTCAAGTCGAACGTCGGTCACACGCAGGCAGCGGCCGGTGTGGGTGGTGTGATCAAGGTGGTGCAGGCGATCCGGCACGGGGTGTTGCCGAAGACCTTGCACGTGGACGAGCCGTCACCGCACGTGGACTGGTCGGCGGGCGGGGTCGAGCTGTTGACGGAGGCCAGGAAATGGCCGGAGGTGGATCGGGTCCGGCGTGCGGCCGTGTCGTCGTTCGGGATCAGCGGCACCAACGCACACGTGATCATCGAGCAGGCCGAGCCTGCCGAAATCGCCGGACCATGCGATCAAGCCGGGCCGGTGGCCTGGCTGGTGTCGGCGAACAACACGAAATCCCTGCCGGCCCAGGCCGCGCGACTCGCGTCCTATTTGGAGGACAACCCCGGGTTGCGGCCGGTCGATGTGGCCCACTCGCTTGCGGCCACGCGAGCCGCGCTTGACCACCGGGCTGCGGTCGTCGGTACGGGCCGGGACGAACTGCTGGCCGGGCTTACCGCGCTCGCAGCCGACACGGGCGGGATCCGCGGTACGGGCAGGGCCGGGGGCCGAACGGCCTTCTTGTTCACCGGTCAGGGGTCACAGCGGCAGGGGATGGGTGCCGAGCTGTACGCCACGTACCCGGTCTTCGCGGCGGCTCTGGACGAAGTGTGTGCCGAGTTCGATCTGCCGCAGCCGCTTCGGGACGTGATCTTCGCCGAGGACGGGCCGCTGAGCCAGACGGGCTACACCCAGCCCGCGCTGTTCGCTTTCGAGGTCGCGCTCTACCGGCTGCTGATGTCCTGGGGCGTCAAGCCGGATGTGCTGATGGGGCACTCCATCGGCGAACTGGTCGCCGCCCATGTGGCCGGGGTGCTGACGTTGCCGGACGCGTGCACGCTCGTGGCGGCTCGCGCGAAGCTGATGCAGGCCTTGCCGGCCGGCGGGGCGATGGTCGCCATCGCGTGCACTGAGGACGATGTCACGCCGCTGCTGTCGGACAAGGTGAGCATCGCCGCGATCAACGGCCCCCAGTCTGTCGTCATCTCTGGCGAGGAAGACGCCGTCCTGGCAGTGGCCGCTTCCCTGAAGGAGCACAAGAACACACGGCTGCGTGTGTCGCACGCCTTCCACTCGCCGCTGATGGAGCCGATGCTGGCCGAGTTCGGCCGTATCGCCGTCGGACTTGACTTCAAGGCGCCGTCGATCCCAGTTGTGTCCAATGTGTCCGGTAAACTCGCGGGCGCCGAGCTGGCGACGCCGGAGTACTGGGTCGAGCACGTGCGTGCGGCGGTCCGGTTCGACGACGGGATCAACACGCTGGTCGCCGACGGGGTGACCACGCTTGTCGAGGTGGGTCCGGACGCGGTGCTCACCGCGATGGGCCAGAACTGCACAGACGCCGCCGTTTTCGTTCCGGTGCAACGCAAGGACCGGCCGGAGCCGGAGTCCGCGATCACCGGGATCGCCACCCTGCACGTCAACGGCATCACGGTGGACTGGGCCGCGATCCTCACCGGCGGTCGCCGGGTGGATCTGCCCACCTATGCGTTCCAACGCGAGCGGTACTGGCTGCCGCCCAACACGGGTACGGCGGACGCCGAAAGCAACGGCCAGGTTCCGGCGGCACATCCGATGCTGAGCGCGGTCGTGCCGATGGCCGGAGCCGACGGAGTCGTGCTGACCGGCAAGCTGTCCGCGGACACTGTGCCGTGGCTCGCCGACCATGTCGTGCTCGGCAGCATTCTCCTGCCTGGCACGGCATACGTGGAACTGGCGATGCGCGCGGGCGACGAGGTCGGCTGCGGTGTCATCGAGGAGATGACCCTCCAAGCGCCACTTGTGCTCCCGGAGGGGGCCAGTGCGGCCATTCAGGTCGCTGTGGACGGTCCGGACGAAGCCGATCGCCGTGCTTTCTCGGTGTACTCACGCCTGGGCGTGGAAGGGCTGTGGGTCAGGCATGCCAGCGGCGTGCTGTCGGTCGCCAAGGATGGCCCGTCCGGCGAGCTGACCGAATGGCCGCCGTCGGACGCCGTCGAGGTCGCCCTTGACGATCCCTACTACCAGCTTGCTGAGCAGGGCTACGACTACGGCCCCACGTTCCAAGGACTACGGGCCATGTGGCGGCGCGGCGAGGACGTGTTCGCCGAGGTGTCGCTTCCCGAACAGACCGACGCCCGCGCTTACGGCCTGCACCCGGCATTGTTCGACGCCTCATTCCATGCCCAGCTCCTCGGTCCGGCACGCGCCGACGGCGAGGTCGCGCCGATGCTGCCGTTCCTGTTCAGCGGCACCACATTGCATTCCGCGGGCGCGTCGTCCGTACGGGTTCACGTGTCGCCGACAGGCCCGGACACGATCACGTTGTCGATCACGGACACGGCCGGCAATCCGGTGCTCTCGGTGGACTCGCTGGCGGCGCGGCCAATCTCGGCCGGCCAACTCGCTCAGACGGCGAACGACTCACTCTTTTCGCTGGCCTGGGAGCCCGCGCCGGACGGTTCAGACGGCCCGGCCAGCGCCAACACAATCTTCGTTTCCTCGACAGGCGACGACGTTCCGGCCGCTGCTCGTGAGGCCGTCGACGAGGTACTCGCAGCAGTGCGGGAACACCTGGCCGGTGATGGCGGTGTGCTCGCGGTGATCACCGGTGGGGACTTGGGCGCGGCGCCTGTGCGGGGTGTCGTGCGCGCCGCCGAGGCCGAGAATCCCGGCAGGTTCGTACTCATCGACGCAGACACAGAGCCTTCTTCGCAGCAATTGCGCGCTGCGCTCGCCACCGGCGAGACCGAGCTGGCCATCCGCGACGGTCGCCTGCTGGTGCCGCGCCTGGTCAAGGCCTCGCAAGAACTCGACGGCTTCAGCTGGAATCCCGACGGCACAGTCCTGATCACCGGTGGCACCGGCGGACTCGGTGCGGTGCTCGCTAAACACCTGGTCACAACACATGGTGTGCGACGTTTGGTGCTCACCAGCCGCCGCGGACTGGCGGCTGTAGGCGCTCAGGAGCTTCGCGACGAACTGGTCGAACTCGGCGCCGAGGTCACGGTTGCGAGCTGCGACGTGTCGGACGCCGACGCGGTGGCGCAGCTGCTTGCCGGGATCCCTTCGCTCACAGTTGTTCTGCATGCAGCCGGAATCGCGGCCGCCGGAACGGTCGAAACCGTGACGCCGGAGCACATCGACAGTGTGTTCGGCCCCAAGGTCGACGGCGCCTGGCACCTGCACGAGCTGACCAAGGACCTTGATCTGGACGCGTTCGTGCTGTTCTCGTCCGCAGCGGGCCTGGTGCTCGGCGCCGGGCAGGCAGGCTACGCGGCAGCCAACGTCTTCCTCGACGAGCTCGCTTCCCACCGCCGTGGGCTCGGGTTGCCGGCGGTGTCGCTCGCGTGGGGTGCCTGGGCCGAGGACGGCGGCATGGCAGGCCAGCTTGAGGACTCGGACCTACGCCGGTTGCGACGACTGGGCATGCCGCCGATGTCCACAGTGGAAGGCCTGGCGCTGTTCGACGCAAGCCTGGCCGCCGGTGAAGCGGTACTCGTGCCACTGAAGGTGGACATCGCGGCACTGCGGGCACGCACCGACGCGGTCCCGGCGCCATTGCGTGGGCTGGCTCGGGTGACGGTCCGTCGCCGGTCTGCCCAGGCCGGTGGTTCGGTGGCCGGCCGGTTGGCCGCACTGCCTGGCGAAGAACGGGAGCCGTACCTGCTCACAGTGGTGTCCGAGCATGTCGCGGCGGTGCTGGGCTTCGCGTCGGCGACCTCGGTCGACCCGGTACGCGCGTTCCAGGAGATGGGCTTCGACTCACTGACATCGGTGGAACTGCGCAACCAACTCGCCACAACAACCGGCGTGAGTCTGCCGGCCACTGTGGTGTTCGACCACCCGACGCCCGCCGTGCTCGCCAAGCGCCTGCTCGAATCCCTCGACCCAGGCCAGGCGAACCCCGCCGCACCCGTCCTGGCCGAGATAGACCGGCTGGACGCAGTACTCGCCGCCGCCTCGGTCAACGGCTCCGCCCCGAAGATCACTGCCCGCCTCGAGGCGTTGCTGCGCAAGTGGACCGACGCCCAGGGCGAAGACCAAGACGACACGGGTGCCGACCTCGGTTCGGTCACCGACGACGAGCTTTTCGCCGTGCTGGACAACGAATTGGGCCTCGCATGAACGGGAACGCCATGGACAACGAGAACAAACTCCGCGAGTACCTCAAGCGTGCGACGACCGATCTGCAGCAGACCAAGCGCAGGTTGCACGAGATCGAGTCCAGGGCGAACGAGCCGATCGCCATTGTTGGGATGAGCTGCCGTTATCCGGGTGGGGTACGTAACCCGGCCGATCTGTGGGATCTGGTGGCCGAGGGCCGGGACGCGATCGGTGAGTTCCCGGCCGACCGGGGCTGGGACATCGACTCGATCTACGACCCGGCGCCGGAGCGGGAGGGCAAGACCTACGTCCGGCACGGCGGTTTCCTTTACGACGCCGCCGAGTTCGACGCGGAGTTCTTCGGGATCAGCCCGCGTGACGCCCGTCGTTCCGACCCGCAGCAGCGCGTTCTGCTTGAGGCGTCCTGGGAGGCCATCGAGCGGTCCGGCATCGACCCGGCGTCGCTGAAGGGCAGTGCGACCGGGGTGTACGCGGGCCTGATGTACCACGACTACAACGGGGGCAGCCCGGACGGGAGCCTGATCTCCGGGCAGGTCTCCTACAGCCTCGGCCTGGAAGGGCCTTCGATCAGTGTGGACACCGCGTGCTCGTCGTCGCTGGTCGCGATGCACATGGCGATCCAGGGCCTGCGGCGCGGTGACTGCACGCTGGCACTGGCGGGCGGGGTCGCGGTGATGGGCACCCCGGAGATGTTCGTCGACTTCTGTAGCCGGCGTGGCCTGGCGCCGGACGGCCGGTCGAAGTCGTTCTCCGACGACGCCGACGGGACGTCGTGGGGTGAAGGCGTCGGTGTGCTGGTGCTGGAGCGGCTGTCGGACGCGCGCCGCAACGGCCACCGGGTGCTCGCCGTCGTGCGTGGCTCAGCGGTGAACCAGGATGGTGCGAGCAACGGCTTCTCCGCGCCGAACGGTCCGTCGCAGGTGCGTGTAATCGAGGCCGCGCTGGCTGACGCCGGTCTCTCACTGTCCGATGTGGACGCTGTCGAGGCGCATGGCACGGGCACGTCACTTGGCGACCCGATCGAGGCGCAGGCGCTGCTGGCGACGTATGGTCAGCGTCAGAGCGGGCATCCGCTCCTGCTCGGCTCGATCAAGTCGAACATCGGTCACCCGCAGGCCGCGGCCGGTGTCGCCGGTGTGATCAAGATGGTGCAGGCGATCCGGCACGCCCGGCTGCCGAAGACGTTGTATGTCACTGAACCGTCGCGGCACGTGGACTGGTCCGCGGGTTCGGTGCAGCTGCTGACCGAGGCAAGCGACTGGCCGGAGGTCTCGCGACCGCGACGCGCGGCCGTGTCCTCGTTCGGGGTCAGCGGCACGAACTCGCATGTGATCATCGAGCAGGCCCCGGAGCCGGAGCCTGTCGAGGCCGCAGCACCACCGATCGTCAACGCATTGGTGCTGTCCGGAAAGACCGCCTCCGCTTTGGCCACCGCCGCGGGACAACTGGCGGACACCGAGCACCAGCTGGCGGACGTCGCCTACACGCTCGCGACAGGCCGGTCTGCGTTCGAGCACCGCGCTGTGGTGCTGGGTGCCGACGACAACGAGACTCTTGCGGGATTACGCGGGCTTGCTGGCGGGCAGTCGCTGCCCGGAGTGGTGACCGGCACGGCAGACGTGCGGGGCAAGACGGTGTTCGTCTTCCCGGGCCAGGGTTCGCAGTGGGCCGGGATGGCGACCGAACTGCTTGTGCAGTCGCCGGTTTTCGCAGCGCGGATGGCCGAGTGCGAGGCTGCGCTGGCCAAGTTCGTCGACTGGTCGGTCACGCAGGTGCTGCACGGAGAAGCCGGCGCCCCGCCCGCTGACCGGGTGGACGTCGTACAGCCGATGCTGTGGGCGGTCATGGTGTCGCTCGCCGCCGTGTGGCGTGCGCACGGTGTCGAGCCGGATATGGTGATCGGTCACTCGCAGGGTGAGATCGCGGCCGCAAGCGTCGCCGGTGCGCTGTCGCTGGAAGACGGCGCGCGGGTGGTTGCGTTGCGTAGCAAGGCGATCGGGGAGATTCTCGGTGGCCGTGGTGGCGGGATGCTCGCCGTCGGTGCTGCTGCCGGAGACCTGCAGGATCGATTGGACGCGTGGGACGGCCGGATCTCGGTCGCGGCCGACAACGGTGCGACCTCCGTGGTGTTGTCCGGCGACGGTGACGCGCTCGACAAACTGCGGGACGAGTTGGTCGAGGACGGCATCCGTGCCAAGCGAGTCGCGGTGGACTACGCGTCGCACTCGGCGCATGTGGAGCACCTGGTCGACCGTCTGCACGCTGACCTCGGACCGATCCGCCCGCGCCTGGGCGACGTGCAGATGTGGTCCACCGTCACCGGTGAACTGGTCGAAGAGCCGACCGTGGACGCGGAGTACTGGTTCACCAACCTCCGGCAGACCGTCCGGTTCGCCCCGGTGGTGACGCGGCTGGCCGAGTCCGGATACACGGCCTTCGTCGAGATCAGCCCGCATCCGATTCTGACCATGAGCATCCAGGAGACTCTGGGTACCCTCGAACAGCCCGCTGCCGTGGTCGGCACATTGCGCCGCGACGAGGGCGGCCTCGGCCGGTTCGCCACCTCGATGGCGGAGCTGTACGTCCGTGGTGTCTCGCCCGACTGGACCACGTTGTGCCCTGGCGGAGCCAACGTCGAGTTGCCAACCTACCCGTTCCAGCGCAGGCGTTACTGGAATGAGGAGCAGTCGAAGGCGCTGCCGGCGCAGGAGTCCGGCGGGGTCGCCGACGACGTGTTCTGGCAGGACGTGGCGCAGGGCGACGTGGATTCCCTGGCCGACCGGCTGGGGCTGGACTCCGCCCGGTTGACCGACGTCGTGCCCGCGCTCGCCACCTGGTACGGACGGCAGACCGAACTGGCTACCGTGGACGCTTGGCGCTACCGGGTGTCCTGGGCGCCGCTGGCCGGAATCGCGGCAACCAAGCTCACCGGCAACTGGCTGGTCGTCGTGCCGGACACGGCCTCCCGTGCGGACGGTATCGCCGAAATCCTCGCCGCGCAGGGCGCGACGACGGTCCGGGTCGACGAGTTGGCGGACGCTGGGCCGGTCGACGGCGTGCTGTCCCTGCTGGCACTGGACGAGCGTGAGCACTCCGGGCATCCCGCGGTCAGCACTCCGGTCGCGTCGACGATCAAGCTCCTGCAGACGTTGCAGGCCGCTGAGATCACTGCTCCAGTGTGGACTGTCACTGCGGGCGCGGTGGCGACGGACTCGTTCTCGGATGCCGACCCGGCCGCCGCCGCGGTCTGGGGCCTCGGCACGGTCGCGGCGCTCGACTTCCCGGCCACCTGGGGCGGCCTGGTGGATCTTGCCGACATCACCGATGCCGGCGCGATCGGCAGGCTGTGCGCAGTGGTGTCCGGTGTGGACAATGAAGACCAGGTGGCGATCCGTTCATCCGGTGTGTTCGCCAAGCGCATGGTTCGTGCCCCGCTTGACGGTACGGCTGTCGATTCCTGGCAACCAAAGGGAACCGTGCTGGTCACCGGCGGCACTGGCGCCGTCGGTACGCATGTCGCCCGCTGGCTTGCCGGTCGTGGCGTCGAGCACCTCGTTCTGACCAGTCGTCGCGGCCTGGAAGCGGCCGGAGCGGCCGACCTGGCTGCCGAGATCGAGGCGCTCGGGACGAAGGTGACGGTCGCGGCCTGCGACGTGTCCGACAAGGCTGCCCTCGCCGGACTGCTCGCTGAACACCCGCCCACAGCCGTGGTGCACGCCGCCGGAGTGCTGTCGCATGAGCCGCCGCTGGCCGAGATGACGCCTGAGCAGTTCGCCGACGCCACCCGGGCCAAGATCGCCGGTGCGGCTCACCTGGCCGACCTGCTCGAGGACACCCCGCTGGAAGCCTTCGTGCTGATGGCCTCGGGTGCCGCTGTGTGGGGCACCACAGGCCAGCCCGCCTATGCCGCCGGGAACGCCTTCCTGGACGCGCTGGCACACCGGCGCCGGGCCGCTGGGCTCGCCGCGACTTCGATCGCGTGGGGCTCGTGGGGCGGCGGCGGAATGGTCGACGAGACCGCGAGCGACATGCTCCGCCGGATGGGACTGTCCGAAATGGACCCGGTACTGGCCGTCGAGGCACTCGGCCAGGCGCTGGATCACGACGAGAGCCACCTGGTGGTCGCCGACATCGACTGGGCGGCGTTCGCGCCGGTCTACACCCTCGCCCGGCCGCGGCCGCTGCTGCGCGCACTGCCTGAGGCGTCCGGTCCGCTCGATGGCGCAGCGGCCGAAACTCAGGCCGGTGGCACGGAACTCACCGACCAGCTGGCGGGGCTGACCGGTCCTGAGCAGCAACGCATGCTGCTGGACTTGGTACGCGGTCACGTGGCTGTGGTCATCGGCTACGACAACGGGTCCGAGGTGGATCCCGGCCGGGCGTTCAAGGACCTCGGCTTCGACTCGGTCACCGCAGTCGACCTGCGCAACCGGCTGGGCGCCCAGACCGGGCTGAAGCTTCCGGCGACCGTGGTGTTCGACTACGTCAGCCCGCAGGCCTTGGCCGAGCACCTCTGGTCGCTGCTGTGTGCGAGCGAAGAGGCCGTACCACTGGCCGTTGAGCTGGACCGGCTGGAGCAGCGGGTGGCCGGCCTGGCCGCGGACGAGATCGAGCGGTCCCGGATCACCTCCCGCCTGCAAGCCATGGTCACCGTCCTGCACAAGGCCGTCGCCGGCCAGGGCGGCGGCGTCGCCGAGGCACTTCAGACGGCGACCGCGGACGACTTGTTCGCCCTGATCGACAACGAACTCGGGTCCGCCTGAGGCCCGCCCGACACCCCGACTCCGAGCACCGGATCGACAAGAGGTCTCACGATGGCTAACGAAGAAAAACTGGTCGACTACCTCAAGCGGGTCACCGCGAACCTGCACGAGACGCGGGCCCGTCTGCGCGAGCTGGAGACAGCCGAGCAGGAGCCGATCGCGATCGTCGCGATGAGCTGCCGTTACCCCGGTGACGTGCGCTCGCCGGAGGACCTGTGGACGCTCGTGGCGCAGGAACGGGACGCGGTCGGGCAGTTCCCCTCCGACCGCGGCTGGAACCTTGACACGCTGTTCGACGCCGACCCCGACGCCCCAGGTACCAGCTACGTGCGGGAAGGCGGGTTCGTCTACGACGTCGGCGAGTTCGACGCGCCGTTCTTCGGTGTCTCGCCTCGCGAGGCGCTCGCCATGGACCCGCAGCAGCGGCTGGTGCTCGAACTGTCCTGGGAGGCCGTCGAACGAGCCGGGATCGCTCCGCATTCGCTGGCGCAGCAGCAGGTCGGCGTGTTCGTGGGCAGCGGCGACCAGGACTACTACGACGAGCTGTCGCCGGACGCGGTGGCCGGGACGGTCGAGGACTACCTGAGCACCGGCAACGCCGGCTCGGTGATCTCCGGCCGGGTGGCGTACGCGCTCGGCCTGGAAGGCCCGGCCGTCACGATCGACTCCGCGTGTTCGTCGTCGCTCGTGGCGATGCACCTCGCGGTTCAGTCCCTCCGGCAGCGGGATTGCTCGCTGGCGCTGGCCGGTGGCGTGATGGTGATGTCGCGGCCAGGGCCGTTCCTCGCGTTCAGCCGGCAGCGCGGCCTGGCCGCCGACGGCCGGTGCAAGCCGTTCTCCGACAGCGCCGACGGCACCGGATGGGCTGAAGGCGCCGGAATCGTGTTGCTGGAGCGGTTGTCGGACGCCCGGCGTAACGGTCACCACGTGCTCGCGGTCGTGCGGGGCTCGGCGATCAACTCTGACGGCGCGTCCAACGGCCTGACCGCGCCGAATGGCCCGTCCCAGCAACGCGTCATCCGTCAGGCGCTGGCCAATGCCAAGCTGACCGCGGCCGATGTCGATGCCGTGGAGGGGCACGGAACCGGTACGACGCTCGGCGACCCGATCGAGGCCCAGGCCTTGTTGGCCACCTATGGCCAGGGCCGGTCGGCCGAGAAGCCGCTGTGGCTCGGTTCGATCAAGTCGAACATCGGCCACGCCCAGGCCGCGGCCGGTGTCAGCGGTGTCATCAAGATGGTCATGGCGCTGCGCAACAACCTGCTGCCCAAGACGCTGCACGTGACCGAACCGTCCACCGACGTCGACTGGTCCGCCGGCTCCGTCGAGCTGCTGGCGCAGTCGCGGTCGTGGGAGACCAACGGGCATCCGCGCCGGGCCGGGATCTCGTCCTTCGGGGTGAGCGGCACCAACGCGCACATGATCATCGAGGAGGCGCCGCCGGTCGAGGCAGCCGAGACGGGAGAGCCGTCCTGGCCGGTCGGGGTACCGGTGCCCTGGCCTGTTTCCGGGCACGGCACATCCGGTCTGCGGGCGCAGGCCGAGCGGCTCGCGTCTGCTGTGGACGGACACACGGTGCTGGACGTCGGCTGCTCACTGGCCACCACTCGCTCGCCGTTGACCCACCGTGCCGTGGTACTCGCCGCGAACTCCGACAACGCTGCGGACGCGGCCACCGCACTGACCGCGCTTTCTGACGACCAGCCTGCACCCAATGTGATCCGTGGCGCGAGCACCGAGGGGTTGACCGCGTTCCTGTTCTCCGGCCAGGGTGCCCAGCGTGTCGGCATGGGAGCCGAGCTCTACGAGGCGTTCCCGGTTTTCGCCACGGCCTTCGACGAGGTGACCGCCGAGCTGGACAAGCACCTGGACCGCCCGATCAAGCCGGTGATCTTCGGAAAGCCGAAGCTGCTCGACCGGACCGGCTACACCCAGCCCGCATTGTTCGCGTTCGAGGTGGCGCTGTTCCGTCTGCTCGCCTCCTGGGGCGTCAAGCCCGACATGCTGCTGGGCCATTCGATCGGTGAACTGGTCGCCGCGCATGTCGGGGGAGTGCTGTCCCTGCAGGACGCGTGCACGCTCGTGGGCGCGCGTGCGCGGCTGATGCAGGCACTGCCCGCGGGCGGCGCCATGGTTGCTGTCGTGGCAACCGAAGAAGAAGTGGAACCACTGCTGTCGGAGAGCGTGAGCGTCGCCGCAGTCAACGGCCCGCAGTCAGTCGTCATCTCCGGTGACGAGGACGCTGTGCTGGCCGCCGCCGCGAAGCTGACGGCTCAGGGCCGCAAGACCACCAGGCTGCGGGTGTCCCACGCGTTCCACTCGGCCTTGATGGAGCCGATGCTGGCCGAGTTCGGCCGGATCGCCGCCGGGCTTTCGTTCACCGAGCCGTCGATTCCCATTGTGTCCAATGTGACCGGCGGGCTCGCGAGCATCGAACTGGCCACGCCGGAGTACTGGGTCGAGCACGTGCGTGCGGCGGTCCGGTTCCACGATGGTGTCCACGCGCTCGCTGCCGCCGGAGTCACCCGGTTCGTCGAGGTCGGTCCGCAAGGCGTGCTGTCCGCGTTGACCCGCGAAAGTCTTGCCGACGCGATCGTCGTGCCGGTGCTGCGCAAGGACCGCGCCGAGGCGCCGGCCGCGATCACGGCACTGGCTGAACTGTTCGTCAGCGGCATCGAGCCGGAGTGGACGTCTGTGTTCGCGCGCAGCAACGCGCGGCAGGTCACCTTGCCGACGTATGCGTTCCAGCGCAAGCGGTTCTGGCTGGACGCGCGGGGCGGGATCAGCGACGTCAGCGCCGCGGGCCTGGCCGCCGCCGGGCATCCGCTGCTCGGCGCGGCGATCACGATCGCGGGCACCGACGGTGTCGTGCTCACCGGCAGGCTGTCGCTCGACACGCACTCGTGGCTGGCCGATCACCGGCTGGGCGCCTCGGGTGCGGTGACCGTGCCCGGAACTGCCTTCCTCGAACTGGCGATCCGTGCGGGCGACCAAGCCGGTTACGGCCGGATCGAGGAGCTGACGCTGGGTACTCCGCTTGTGGTGCCGGAGCGCGGTGGCGTGCAGGTGCAGGTCGTCCTGGACGGGACGCACACTGTCACCATCCATTCGCGACTCGAGGACGACGGCCCGGACGCGCCGTGGACCCAGCACGCCTCCGGAACCCTTCTCCCGTCAGCGGATCGTGGTGGCGAGCCGCTGACCGAATGGCCGCCTGCAGGTGCCGAGGCAGTGCCGGTCGACGGGTTGTACGACGACTTCGCTGACACTGGCCTGACCTATGGGCCGATGTTCCGTGCTTTGCGTGCCGCATGGCGACGCGGCGATGAGGTCTTCGCCGAAGTGGTGCTGCCCGAGGGGCATGACGCCGAGCAGTTCGGTCTGCACCCGGCGGCTATCGACGCGGCCACTCACGCGCTGCGTGTCGCCGCGGGCGGGCACGGTGGTGTCGGGCGGGTTCCGTTCTGCTGGACCGGAGTCGAGCTGCACGCCACCGGCGCATCGGCGCTGCGGGCCAGGTTCACCCCCATCAGTGAGGACGACTACGCGATCGCCATCGCGGACTCGACCGGTGCGCCGGTCGCCACCGTCGACACGACGATCTTCCGTCCGTTCGTGGCTCCGGTCGCGGGTGACAGCACGCCGCTGTACCGGCTGGACTGGCGGCGCCTGACCGCGGCGCCTGCTGAGATGCCGAATGACGTCGTGGTGCTGGAGAACACAGGCGGCACCGACGCCGAAGCCGTGCGTGCCGGGCTGCACCGAGTCCTGGCCGCAGTGCAGTCCTGGCTGGCGTCCGACCCAGCGCCGGACGCGCGCTTCGTGGTCGTCACCCGTGGTGCGGTCTCGGTCGACGACTCGGACGTCACCGATCTGAGTGGGTCCGCAATCTGGGGCCTGATCCGCTCGGCGCAGGAGGAGAACCCGGATTCCCTTGTGCTGCTGGACCTCAAGGCCGGTGCAGACGTGAACGCGGTGCTGCCGCGGGTGATCGCCTCGGGCGAGCCGCAGGTCGCGGTCCGTGGCGATGAGTTGCTCGTGCCTCGGTTGGCCCGGGTCGCCGGCACGGACGGCGAGCAGGTCCGGATCGAGCCACACGGCACAGTGCTGATCACCGGTGCCTCCGGTGCGCTGGGTGGCGAGATCGCCCGGCACCTGGTCACCGAGCATGGGGCCCGTCACCTGCTGCTGGTCAGCCGAAGCGGTCCAGAGGCCGTCGTCAGGCTTACCACCGAACTGGTCGAGATCGGTGTCGACGTCAAGGTCGCCGCGTGTGACGTGGCTGACCGCGACGCGCTCGCTAAGGTTCTCGCCACTATTCCGGCCGAACACCCGCTCACTGCGGTGGTGCACGCCGCCGGTGTGCTCGACGACGGCGTTCTGACGGCGTTGACGCCAGAACGAATCGACACAGTGCTGCGGCCGAAGGTGGATGCCGCGCTGAACCTGCACGAGCTGACCAAGGACACAGAGCTGTCGGCGTTTGTGCTGTTCTCCTCGGTTTCCGGCGTGCTCGGCGCACCAGGACAGGGCAACTACGCCGCTGCCAACGCCTTCCTCGACGCGCTTGCCGCGCACCGCAAGGCGGCTGGCCTCACGGCTTCGTCGCTGGCCTGGGGCCTGTGGGGACAGGCAGGCGGGATGGGCGGCACGTTGTCGGATGACGACGTCACCCGGCTGTCCGCGGCCGGCCTGGTTCCGCTGTCCACTCAGGACGGCCTGGCCATGTTCGACGCGGCACTGGCCAGCGGTCACGCCGCGATCGTCCCGGCAACGCTGGACATCGCCGCTCTGCGCAAGCCGGGGGCCCGCGTTCCGCGGCTGCTGCAGGACCTGGTCGGCCGGCAGGCCCGGCGGGTCGCTTCCGAAGGCTTCACAGTTTCCGCTTCAGCTCCGGTCGGCTCGTTCGCCGCGAGCATCGAGGCACTCGCCGAAGCAGACCGCCGTGACGCCGTGCTCAACCTGGTGCGGACCCACGCGGCCGCGGTCCTCGCCTACGGCTCCGCCGACGAGATCGAGCCGGCCACCCAGTTCCAGCAGCTCGGCTTCGACTCGCTGACCGCGATCGAGCTGCGCAACGGACTGACCGCGGCCACCGGGCAGCGTCTGCCCGCCACGCTGATCTTCGACTACCCGACCTCGTCCGCGTTGGCCGACCATCTGCTCGCCGAGCTCACCGGCGGTCACGAGACCGTGACCACGGCCAGGCAGGAAGTCTCGGACGAACCGATCGCGATCATCGGCATGGCCTGCCGGTTGCCTGGCGGGGTCACCTCGCCGGAGGACCTGTGGCAGCTGGTCGCCAACGGTGGCGACGCGATCGGTGACTTCCCGGCCGACCGTGGCTGGGACGTCGACTCGCTGCACGACCCGAGCGGACGGCGGTCAGGTACCACGTACGTGGCCAAGGGTGGTTTCGTCTATGACGCGGGGGAGTTCGACCCCGGGTTCTTCGGTGTGTCGCCCAAGGAAGCGCCGCTGATCGACCCGCAGCAGCGGTTGCTGCTGGAGTCGTCGTGGGAGGCGCTGGAGCGGGCCGGGATCGACCCGACGTCGCTGAAGGGCAGCCCGACCGGTGTGTACGCCGGTGTGCAGTACCACGACTATGTGGGTGCCAACAGCGCCGGCTCGATCGTCACCGGCCGCGTCGCCTACAGCCTGGGCCTGGAGGGCCCGGCGATCAGCGTGGACACTGCGTGTTCCTCGTCGCTGGTCGCGATGCACATGGCCGCGCAGGCGCTGCGCCGCGACGACTGCTCGCTCGCACTCGCGGGTGGCGTGACCGTGATGGCCACGCCGGAGACGTTCGTCGAGTTCAGCCGCCAGCAAGGGCTCGCACCAGACGGACTGTGCAAAGCGTTCTCCGACGACGCGGACGGGACGGCATGGTCTGAGGGCGTCGGTGTGCTCGTGCTGGAGCGGCTGTCGGACGCCCGCCGCAACGGCCACCAGGTGCTCGCTGTGCTGCGGGGCAGCGCGATCAACCAGGACGGTACGTCCAACGGTTTGACCGCCCCGAACGGACCGGCCCAGCAGCGGGTCATCAGGGCGGCTCTGGCCGACGCCGGGCTGGCCGCGTCCGATGTGGACGCTGTCGAGGCGCATGGCACGGGCACCAAGCTCGGCGACCCGATCGAAGCGCAGGCACTGCTTGCCACTTACGGCAAGGAAGCACCGATCGAGCGTCCGCTGTGGATCGGATCGGTGAAGTCGAACATCGGTCACACACAGGCCGCCGCCGGTGCGGCCAGTGTGATCAAGATGGTGATGGCGATGCGCAACGGCGAACTGCCCGTGAGCTTGCACGTCGGGCAGCCGTCGGCGGAGATCGACTGGTCGGCCGGCAACGTGAAAGTCCTGACCGAGCCGGTGAAATGGCTGCCCAACGGCCGGATCCGGCGGGCCGGTGTGTCCTCGTTCGGGGTCAGTGGCACCAACGCGCACGTGATCCTGGAGGAAGGCGACCGGCGCGAGGTCGAGGCGGCCGATTCGTGGGACGGTCCGGTCGTGTGGCCGGTCTCCGGCCGGGGATCGGTGGCCCTGCGCGCACAGGCTGAGCAACTGCTGAACCATGTGGGCGAGGACCCGGACGGCAGCCTGGGCGACATCGGATACTCGCTGGCCACCTCGCGGACCGCCTTCGAACAGCGTGCCGTGTTGATCGGCAGCAGGCGGCCGGAGTTCCTGCGCGGCCTGGTGGCCCTGATCGACGACGAGGAAGCACCCGGCGTTGTCCGTGGGGTCGCGTCTGCCGGTGGCAAGACCGCCTTCCTGTTCGCCGGGCAGGGGTCGCAGCGTCTCGGCATGGGAGCCGAACTGGCGCAACGGTATCCGGCCTTCGCCGACGCGTACGACGAGGTGTGCGCCGAACTGGACAAGCACACCGACCGTCCGATCCGTGAGGTGATCGACGGCGACGCCGAAGCCTTGGCACAGACCGGCTACACCCAGCCGGCACTGTTCGCGATCGAGGTCGCGCTGTTCCGGTTGCTGGAGTCGTGGGGCGTCAGGCCGGACGTACTTGTGGGGCATTCGATCGGTGAGCTGGCCGCCGCGCACTGCGCCGGTGTCCTGTCGCTCGCCGACGCGGCTGCTCTCATCACTGCGCGCGGCGCGCTGATGCAGGCGTTGCCTACAGGTGGCGCGATGGTGGCCATCGGAGCCAGGCTGGACGACGTTCTCGCCGCCGCTGGCGACACGGTGGACATCGCGGCCGTCAACGGCCCGCAGTCGGTCGTCATCGCCGGTGACGAGGCGTCGGTCGACGCTGTCGCCGCGTCGTTCGAAGGCAAGAGCAAGACCACGAAGCTGCGTGTGTCGCATGCGTTCCACTCACGGCTGATGGAGCCGATGCTCGCCGAGTACCGCACCATTGCCGAAGGCCTGACCTATGCGGCACCGCGCGTTCCGATCATCTCGACCGTGACCGGGACGCCCGTGTCCGCTGAGGAACTGGCGTCGCCGGACCACTGGGTGAACCAGGTACGGGCGGCTGTGCGGTTCCGTGACGCGGTTGTGCGAGCGGCTTCCGATGGTGTGACCAGGTTCGTCGAGCTCGGGCCGGACGCCACCCTGACCGCGATGGCCGACCAGAGCCTTGAGGAGCGGGCCGACGGTACGGTCCTGACGCCGTTGCTGCTCAAGGACAAGCCGGAGCCGAAGGCGGCGCTGACCGGCCTGGCCCAGCTGCACGTGAGCGGCAAGACCGTGGACTGGCAGGCGGTGTTCGCGCCGACCGGGGCACGTTCGGTCGAGTTGCCGACGTACCCGTTCCAGCGGCAGCGGTACTGGCTGGACAGCATCGGGATCACGGGCTCGGGCGAGGAGGAGCACCCGTTGCTCGGTTCGGCTGTGGAGCTGGCCGGCGCGGAGGGGATGCTCTTCACCGGCCGTATCTCCGCCGGGACACATCCATGGCTCACCGAACACGCCGTCAACGGGTCGTTCGTGTTCCCTGGCACGGGTTTCGTGGAGATGGCGATCCGGGCAGGCGACGCCGTCGGCTGTCACCGGATCGACGAGCTGACTCTGGAATTCCCGCTCGTCGTGCCTGAGCGCAACGGCGTGCGTGTCCAGTTCGCGCTGGACGGACCTGGTGACGGGGGAGTGCGGCCGTTCAGCGTGCACTCACGCGCCGCGGGTGCGCCGGACGGCACACCGTGGACCCGGCACGCCACTGGCACGCTCGCGCCGGGCGGCAAGCCGGAATCCTTCGATCTCACCGAATGGCCGCCGGCCGGCGCCGAACAGGTGGACATCGAGGGCTCGTACGACGATTTGGCGGCGGACGGCCTGGTCTACGGCCCGACCTTCCGGGGAATGCGCACGGCGTGGCAGCGTGGCGGCGAGTCCTTCACCGAGGTGGTTCTGCCACGGTCTGCTACGTCCGATGTGGACAAATTCGGTATCCACCCGGCACTGTTGGACGCGACGCTGCACGCGATCGGGCTTTCCTCGGCCGCGGGACAGGAGCCGGTGCTCCCGTTCGCGTGGGAGAACGTGCGGCTGCACGCCGGGGGCGCGACCAGTCTGCGGGTGCACGTGCGGCCAGTCGGAACCGGTGCGGTGGAGCTCGACATCGCCGACAACACCGGCGCTCCGGTCGCTTCGATCGGGTCGTTGTTGCTGCGGCCGATGTCTGCTGTGCCGCAGGCCGCGGAAGGCTCGGCAGGGGACTCGTTGTTCGCGGTGTCCTGGCAGCAAGCGGAGCCTGACGCGGTGGCCGGCGGGACCAAGTGGACAGTCGTCGGCGACGACCGGCTGGGCATCGCCGGTGCACTCGAAGCCACGACAGTGGCCGGCATCGACGAGGTGGGTCAGGACAATGTGCTGATCCTGCCCAGCGGCGACTCGAACGCCACGGATGCTGCCTCGATACATGCCGAAACCAACCGCGTGCTGGACACGCTGAAAGCGTGGCTGGCTGACGAAAGGCTGGCTGACACCACGTTGTTGGTGCTGACCAGGGGAGCTGTGTCCTGCGGCGGTGAGGACGCCGCTGATCTGGCCGGTGCCGCGGTCGCCGGACTCGTGCGGTCGGCGCAGGCGGAGAACCCCGGCCGGATCGTCCTGGCCGACCTGGACGCGGGCACTCCGTCACCACGGACCCTGGCCGCGATCGTGGCCTCCGGTGAACCGCAGGTCGCGGTTCGCACCGGTTCGGTCCTGGTACCGCGCCTGGAACGGGCCACTGGCACGAGCGGAGCGTGGGACGCCGAAGGCACAGTTCTGGTCACCGGCGCCACCGGTGCACTGGGCGGCATCGTGGCCAAGCACTTGGTCACCGCGCACGGTGTGCAGAACCTGCTGCTGGCCAGCAGGCGAGGCCTGGACGCGCCCGGTGCGGACGTCCTGCGGGACGAGCTGACCTCCTTGGGCGCCAACGTGTCCGTGGTCGCGTGCGATGTGGCGGACCGGGATGCCACAGCCGCCATGCTGGCGGCGATCCCGGCCGGCGCACCGCTGCGTGGCGTGGTCCACTCGGCGGGCGTGCTGGACGACGGCGTGATCACGTCGTTGACCCCGGAACGCCTTGACGCGGTGCTCAAGCCGAAGGTCGACGCGGCACTGACTCTGCACGAGCTGACCAAGGATCTGGACCTCTCCGCGTTTGTGCTGTTCTCCTCGGCCGCAGGTGTGCTCGGCGCGCCAGGGCAGGGCAGCTACGCGGCAGCGAACGCGTTCCTCGACGCACTGGCGACCCGGCGTAAGGCGGCGGGTCTACCGGGCGTCTCGCTCGCGTGGGGTCTGTGGGCGGCCGAGGACAACGGCATGGCTGCTGACCTGAGCGACGCCGACCGGCAACGGATCGCGGAGACCGGCATCACCGCACTGTCCACTGAGGACGGGCTGCGGCTGTTCGACGCGACCACCGGCGGTGGCGAAGCCGTGCTTCTGCCGATGCCGCTGGACACCCGTGCCCTGCAGGGCGCCGGTGACGACGACCTGCCGGCGATCCTGCGCGGCCTGGTGCGTCCCGCCGGCCGCAGGGCCGCCAACGACGCGCAGGAGGACACCGGTTCGCTGGCCCAGCAACTGGCCGAGATGCCCGAACGGCGCCGTCGGCCCGCATTGCTGGAGCTGGTCCGCACCCAGGCCGCGGCCCTGCTCGGCTACTCGGGCATCGAGGAGGTCGAGCCGGATCGCCCGTTCAACGAGATCGGCTTCGACTCCTTGTCGGCCACCGGTTTCCGCAACAAGCTCAGCCTGCTCACCAAGCTGAAGCTGCCGGCCAGCCTGATCTTCGACTACCCCAACTCGCGGGTGCTGGCCGATCACCTCGCCGAGCAGTTGCTGCCGCATGAGGAGGCAGAGCAGAGCGCAGACAGTGCGGAAGCGTTGACTGAGCAAGGGGTACGCGACATCCTCGCGTCGATCCCGTTGGCACAGCTGCGAAAGGCGGGCCTGCTGGACAGCCTGCTCGAACTGGGCGGTGCCGGCTCGGTCGAAGTACTGGAAGAGGACATTTCGATCGACGGCGCCGTGGACATTGACGACCTGGACAGCGAAGCGCTGATCAACATGGCGATCGGCGCGGGCCGGGACGAGGACTGAACCCATGTCCGCCACCCCTATCAGCCCCGGTCCGGCCATTATTGACGGCCGATTCGGCGGTGTGGCCAACTGGGTACCGAACGGTTCATGTCATACACAGTTTTGCCGGCTCCCTTGCCAGAACAGAGAGAGGTAACCGATGGTCACCGGCTATGCGATCGAGGCACGGGGGCTGCGCAAGTCCTACGGCGATGTCGACGTGCTCGAGGAAGTCAACCTACAAGTCGAGCGTGGCAAGGTGTTCGCACTGCTCGGCCCCAACGGGGCAGGCAAGACGACGACAGTGCGCATCCTCACCACACTGCTGCAGGCCGACAGCGGCACCGTCAGCATCAACGGATATGACACCAAGCAGCAGACCCACGCGGTGCGTGCGCAGATCGGCCTGACCGGTCAGGAGACCGGCGTGGACGAACTGCTCACCGCACGGGAGAACCTGGAGATGATGGCCAGGCTCTTCAAACTGGACAAGGCCGCGGCCCGTACCCGGGCCGAGCAGCTGATCATCCAGTTCGACCTGGCCGAGGCCGCCGACCGGCCGGTCAAGACCTACTCCGGCGGCATGCGGCGCCGGCTGGACCTGGCGATCAGCCTGATCACCGAGCCGCCGGTGCTGTTTCTCGACGAGCCCACGACCGGGCTGGATCCCCGCAGCCGCACGCAGATGTGGGAGGCGATCCGGGAGCTGCTCGACGCCGGCACCACGATCCTGCTCACCACGCAGTACCTCGAGGAGGCCGACCAGCTCGCCGACCGGATCGCGGTGATCGACCACGGCCGTGTGGTCGCCGAGGGCACCGCCGGTGACCTCAAACGTCAGGTCGGCACCGAGCGGCTGAAGCTCACCTACGCCGACGAAGCCGTCGCCACCCGAGCCCACCGCCTCATCGGTGGTGTCCTGTCCGACCCGTCCGTCGTCAGCGTCGCCGTGGACGGGCCGGCACAGGTAAGGAAGCTGCTCAACGAGGTCGCCGACGCGGGTCTCGACCCGCTGGAGATCTCGCTGTCGCAGCCGACTTTGGACGACGTCTTCAACGCACTGACCGGAAACACCGCAGGAGCCCAACGATGACCCAGACCCTGTCCAGGGAGACTGTCCCTGCGACGCCGAGTCCGAAGCGACTGTCGTTCGCTTCCGCGATCGCCGACTGCCGGGTGCTGATCCGGCGTAACGTCAAGCACATCGCGCGCAACCCGGAGATGCTGTTCCAGGCTGTGTCACTGCCGATCGTGCTGCTGCTGTTGTTCCGATTCGTGTTCGGTGGCGCCATCAACGTCGGCGCCATGTCCTATGTGGATTACCTGGTTCCGGGGCTGATCATCGTCTGCATGGCGTTCAACGCCACCACGACCGTGGTCGGAGTCGCCTCGGACCTGCAAGGCGGGATCATGCAGCGGTTCCGGTCGATGCCGATGTCCGGCTCCGCCGTGCTGATCGGGCACGTGGTCTCCGGTGTGCTGCGCAGCATGCTGTCCACCGTGATCATGATCGCGGTGGGTCTGCTCGTCGGCTTCCGGCCGGGTGGCGGCCTGATCGACTGGCTGGGTGCGCTCGGCCTGTTCGTTCTGTTCGCCACCGCGATCTCGTGGTGCGCCGTGCTTCTGGGCACGGTCGCCAAGACTGTCGAAGGTGCCGGCGGGCTCGGCATGATCCTGGTGTTCCTGCCGTATGCGACCAGCGCGCTGGTGCCTACGGCCTCGATGCCGGGTGTCCTGCAGGTCGTCATCGACAACCAGCCGGTGACGCCGGTCGTGGACTCCGTCCGCGGCCTGCTCAACGGCATGCCGGTCGGCAGCACCGGCTGGATCGCACTGGCGTGGCTGGTGGGTGTCGTCGCACTCACCGGGACCGTCGCGGTCCGGCGCTTCAAGCGTGCCGCCGCCTGACATCCGCGGCACAGTCCCACCACGGGAGTGGTCATGCCTTACGGCGTGGTCACTCCCGTTGTGGTGCGGCAGGCATAGGTCGCCTTTAGGTGCTTCGCGCATCCTGTAACGGGTAGTGAAGAGAAGAACCCGTGGAGTGGAGTGCGGAGATGGTGAGCCGAGTTGACGAGATGCCGGTGGAGTGGTTGTCCCCGAGCGCCGGAGACAACGGCGGCGCGGCCGCGTTCCTCACGCAGCTGGCCTGCCGGGTGACGCCACCAGGCGCCCGGCCAAGGTTGCTCGAGCTTGCCGTTACCCCCGGACAAGTGTCGTTCGCCTTGTCCGCCAACGGATTGGACGTCTCGAGCGCTGACCCGCGCCGCTGTGCCGCCGGCCAGATCCCCGGCCTGAAAGGCCAGTTCGACGTCGTTTTCGCCATCCAGGACGAGCTCAGCCGGATCACCGGCCAGCGGGAGCAGGTGCGGTGCCTGAGAAGGGTTTCGTCGTTCCTGCGCCCAGGCGGGGCTCTGGTGGTGCACGCTTCAGTGCCGGATCTCGCGCGCTGGGACGAAGAGCGCCTTGACCACGAGCCTGCTGGGCAGCGGCTACGGACGACGTGCGCGCTCACCGGTGACCCGGTGCTGCTGCGCTACGTCTGGCCCGCGGAGCTGGATCTGATGTGCGAGCTGGCGGAGCTGGCGCTGGAGGATCGCTGGGGTGGCTGGCGCGCGGAGCCCTTCACCGGCAAAGCCACCCACATGTCGGTATTCCGTAACTAATGGGTCAAATTTCGCCGAACTCCGCAGTTGCTTTCGCTGAACTCCTCTCGGCTGCGGGGAGGAGTCTGCTAGTCCGATTGGACCGGGAAATACACGAACGGCCCGGCGAAATCATTCGCCGGGCCGTTCGTGTAACGCCGGATCACCGTTGTTCGGTCAAAAGCGAAATCCCACTGGTTACCTGCCATACGGTCGTTGATCAGACGGCGACCTCGGACCGCTCGCCGAGCAGAATTCTCTGGTGCAGGTCCTGCATCGAGCGACCCGGCTCGATGCCCAGCTGCTGGATCATCCTGCGGCGGGCGGCGGCGAAGACCTCCACCGCTTCGGCCCGGCGGTTGCACCGCAACAGGGCGGTCATCAGGTACTCACAGAAGGTCTCGCGCAGCAGATGCTGCTTGGTCAGCGCTGTCAGGGTGCCCACGATCTCGCGGTGCCGGCCGATCAGCAGTTCGGTCTCCATCAGCAGTTCCATGCACTCGAGCCTGCTGTCCTCCAGGAGCATCGCGTGCGTCTGGATGAGCGGGGTGTCGATGAGGCCGCCGAACGCGGGACCGCGCCACAGCGCGATGGCCTGGCGCAGGACCTCCGCGGCCTGGCCGTAGCTACGATCCCGGTGCAGGTCACGGCCCTGTTGGTAAAGCCTGCTGAAGCGGTCGGCGTCCAGTTCGTCGGGTGCCACGATCAGCGAGTAACCGCGCGGGCTGGTGATGAGCTGGCTTTCGCACTTGGTCGACCCGCGAAGCAGCTTGCGCAGCTGTGACACGTGCACGTAGAGGGTGTCGCTGGCCCGGGTGGGAGGTTTGTCTCCCCAGATCTCCACGACCAGCTGCTCGGTCGTGACCACCTGGTTGGCCTTGGTCAGCAGGATGGCAAGCAGTGTCTCGACTTTGCGTGCCCGGGGCGCGCAGACCCCAGGGGCGCCGCTGACCTGTATCTGACCGAGAATTTCGTAGTTCATGGTGACCTCAGTAATCGTCCGGGGATCCGTACCACCTTGGGCATGCCTGCAGCGTACTAAACCGACCGCCTGGTTTGTCAAGGCAAAACCAGGCGGTCGGTCTTTTTTCTAAGGGTGTCGCCGTGGTCCGGCCGCAGGTGGCCCTGGTTGCCGCGATGCGGAAACTTCCTGGTAGAAGCCATGATCCAGTCTCTCCCTGGCCGCCCGGTAGGGGTGGGATGAACCAACCCCCTAGTTGCATACCGGTCGGTTGGTTTTGTAGTATTGAATCATGTGCCGCACGGACCGGCACAGGATCGTGGCGAGAAAGCGGGATTCGCGGTGACCAAGCAGGCTCGTTCAGAGCAGACCCGGGTACATCTCCTGGCCGCCGCGGCCGAGCTCCTGCGCCGCGACGGGTACGAGGCGTGCAGCATGACGGGCATCTCGCAGGCCGCAGGCGTGACCAAGGGTGGCCTGTACTTCCACTACTCCTCGAAAGATGAGATGTGTGACGCGGTGCAGGCCGAGGCCATCACGGTGTTACATGCCTTCATCAAGAAGCAGGACGCCCGCGAGCCGTCGGCCGTCCGGCGGCTGATCTACCTCACCCACGCCCTGATGCGCTGGCTGGGCGACGAAGCCGTGGTCGGTGCGAGCTTCCGGATGGCCCGTGAGATGGGCGAGCGGCACGGCCGGTTCCTGGCGTTCTCACGTGCCTGGTACGCGCAGGTGCAGCGGTACATCAACGACGCGGAGGAGCTGGGGGAGCTCGACAAGTCGGCGCCACTGGACATCTCGGCGCTGCTGATCGCGGTGATGTGCGTCGGCGCGGAGGCGATGATGTCCACCAGGACCGGCGACCGCGACATGGAGCCGGTCAAGGCGGTGGCCGGGATGTGGGAGCTGGTCAAGCCCGGGCTGATCGGCGCCCGTGGCGGCCATGCTTTGCCAGGTGTGATCGCCTGACCCCCGCTGGGCCCCGCTGAGCGCGGGGCCGGGCGGGTGGTCGGTGAAAGTCAGGCGGTGAGCAGCTGGGGGTCACTGCCGGCCGGGTTGAACTTGTGCAGCCTGCGCGGCGGCACCACGGCCTGAAGTGTTGTCGCCCAGAAGAAAGTCACTCGCTCGTGCAGATCGGCGCGGCCGGTGAGCACCTGCGAGGTGAGCTGGATGCCGGTGAACGAAGCGACGGCGAACTGGGCGAGGTCGTAGGGGTTGACCTCCTTGCGCACGTCACCGTTGACCTTCCCGGCGAGCATGCAGCTGTGGGTGAAGTCGATCCACTGCTTGTAGGCGTTGCTCGCCGGCGCGATGAACGATCCCTGCTCGATCACCAGCCGGATACCCGCGCGGATCCGCATGTTGGTGCGCAGGCCGTGGGCCAGCATGTGACCGCGGTCGATGGCGGTCTGGATGCCCAGGTTCTCGACTTCCGGCAGTTCTTCCGCAGACGAGAACTGGTCCCCGATGAGCGCGTTGGCCAGCTCTTCCTTGGAGGAGAAGTGGAAATAGAGCGCACCCTTGGTCACCCCGGCTGCGGACAGGATGTCCGACAGGCTTGCACCTACGAAGCCGACCTCGTCGATCCGGGCCGCCGCGGCATCCAGGATTGCGTTACGGGTCTGCTCAGCGCGTTCCTGTCGCGCCACGTCAACTCCTCTCATTGATGGGACGATCGGCCGTGTGTAGCCACTCGGACCGTTGACCTCAGAAGTTAACACACCGGTTGGTATGTAGGCCAGTGAAAAAAACCGGTGGGTAGGTATGGTTTTCTCGGCTCGATCCAAGTAGAAAGTAAGCACGACTAGGGGAAATCTCTCGCAGGGAGGCCGTTGTGACGGCGTTGCTTGATGGGACAAATGTTCAAACCGGTGAATTACCGGATGTGTCGTTATTGAACGGAGCGTCGCTCGCCGGCGTTCCGACTCCACCCCAGCAGGTTCAGTTCACGCAAACCGTTCCTCGACACCTGGTGCACCGCGCCGCGTTATCCGAAGTATTCGTCACAGATCTGCGGGTGGTCGGTGACAATGAGTTCCTGGTCGGTGCGCAGTGGCCGCGCCGGCACAGCTTCCTCGGCCCGAGGACGCGAACCTCCCACGACCCGATGCTCTTCGTGGAGTGCTGCCGGCAGGCAGGGCTGCTCGTCTCGCACTGTGTCCTGGACGTCCCGCTGAACTTCCACATCATGTCCCACTCCAAGACGTTCGCCGTCAAGGCGGAGGGGTTCCGGACCACCGACCGGCCGGTGGACGTGGTGCTGCACGTGAGCCACCGCGATGTACGCCGCCGTGGCAAGTCACTGACCGCGACCATGGACTTCGACTGCTACCGCGACGGTCTGCACATCGCGTCCTCATCGGAACGCTGGAGTTCGGTGTCCTCAGCGACATACCGGCGGCTGCGTGGCGACCACTTCGCCGCGACGCCGTTTCAGGCCGAGAAGCTGCCGACCGTCGACCCGGCGCTGGTCGGCCGGGAACGGCCGGAGGACGTCCTGCTCGCCGAGACGCCACTGCGCAACGTCTGGGCGCTGCAGTTCGATCCCGACCACCCGGTGCTGTTCGACCACCCGGTCGACCACGTTCCCGGGATGGTGATGCTGGAGGGGGTCCGGCAGGCCGCCCTGGTGATGGTGGGAGACCCGCGGGCCCTGCCGGTGCGGTCGGAGTTCGACTTCGCGTCCTATGTCGAGTTCGATGAGCCGTGCCTGATCATCGCCGATGAGGACCCGCCGGCCAGGGAGGGCACGCGGGTCGTGAGTGTCACGCTGCAGCAGGATGGCAGCACTGTCGCCACTGGCATGATGGAAATGCTGTTGCCGTGAGTGTCACCCTGGGGGCTGGGGAAGACAAAGACTTCCGGTCGGCCGAGTTTCTGGTCACCGGTGCAACGGGTTTCATCGGTTCGGCTGTGGTGCGCGAGCTGCTCACCCAGCACGCCGGGCGGCGGGTGCGAGTGCTGACCCGGCAACCGATTCCACAGTGGATGACCGAGGCGGGGGTGACCGCGGTGCGCGGGGATCTCACTCAGCCGTCCACTTTGCAGGGCATGTGCGCAGGCGTGGGGACCGTGCTGCACTTCGCTTCGCAGATCGGTGGCGACCCGAAGACGTGCGCCGCCGTCAACGAACATGGAACCAGGGCGCTGCTCGACGAGGCGCGGCGCTCTGGGGTTACCCGCGTGATCTGCTTGAGTACGTCCGCTGTCTACGGCATGGGCGCGCACAGAGGCTTTGGGGAGTCTGAACTTGTGCCCGCGCCGGTGTCGGTGACCAGCCGCACGAGGCTCGCTGCCGAACGAATGGTCCTCGCCGTCGGTGGCATGGTGTTGCGGCCGAACGTGGTGTACGGAAACGGAGATCGGCACGTCGTGCCGACGTTGGTGCGATGGCTGCGCAGCGTGCCCATGTGGGCCGACGGGGGATCTGCGCGGATGTCGCTGGTCGCGGTGACGGACCTCGCCGCGGCCGCGGTTGCGCTCGCTGGGATGAAGTGGGACATCGGGAGGGTGTTCCACGTCAACCACCCGCAACCGGTCCGCGCCCGGGAGTTGATCACCCGCGTGTGCGAACTACTGGAATTGCCGCTACCGGAAGGAGATCTGTCCGTAGCCGACCATCGGACCATGACCCGCGAAGCCATGCCAGCGCTCACCGACCACCAGCACTCCATGCTGGTGGAGGATCACTGGTACGACAGCTCGGGGATATGGGACTTCACCGGCCTTGCGCCGGGCCCAGGACTCATCGCCCGGCTACCCGAGGCGGCAGGCTGGTACCGCGACCGGCTTGGCGCCCCGGTCGGCCGGCCGCGCCCCCGGCTGCAGGAGCGGCGGCAGCGATGCCGTGGATCCTCGATCTTTCCGTGCCGTCAACGGGGATTCTTGCGGGCGGGCGACACTGTGGACCGCGTCGGCTGATCTGTCCGTAATGTGTCGTTAGTAGCGCTTCCGAGGAGGCACTGTGGACTGACAGGCATGGCTTAGCCTGGGCGGAGGTCCGTGACTGGCAGGCGGTGCGCGGCGCGTACGCGTGCGGCCACGAGTAAGCGGTGACAGGCCTCGGGGTCGCGCTCGACGCAGAAGAGCGCGGTCGCCGAGTCGCTCGGAAGCTCTGCCACGAGCGCGCTGAGGTCGAACGGGTCGAGGATCTCGCGGGTATAGCGCTCGGCGTACTCGTGCGCCAGCGCGATGCGGTTGCGCTTGCCCACGCCCTGGCGGTCGTCCTCGCGGTATTGGAGTTGGCGTAGTTCGGTTGTCGGCGCTAGTTCCTTTACGTGCCTGTAGCCGATGTCGGCCGTGGCGAGCATGTGCTGCAGTCGCGCCGAGTTCGCCCAGGAGTAGTCGGGGCCTCGGACGCCACGGCGCTGGCGGAGGTCGAGTAGCAGGCCCACGCCCTCGCCGGTGAGTTTCTCGATGAAAGTCGCGGCAGTGAAGCCGTAGACACCGATCGTTGTGATGCGCCTCATCGCCGCCCCTGTCTGAGGCGGTGGGCTCGGTTGAGCCCACCGCCGTTCTGTTACGGCACGAGCACCGGCTGGTCCACGGCCCACAGCCAGGAGCCGTCCGGCTGGCGACGGGCGATCTCGACGGTCATCTCACCGGTGGTCAATGTGGACGCCGTGATTGCCAGGTCGCCGCTGACCAACGCTGGATGCTGCCTGCCCGGCGCGAGCACCGGCGCGGCTGCGACGAACTCCTCGTACACCTTGCGGATCTCGGCATGTCCGGTTGCGAGGTTGCCCGGTGGGAACGCCAGCACGGCGTCCGGCTCGTACAACGCCACCAGCCCGTCGACGTCGCCCGCGTTGGCGCGCTCGATAAAGTACCTGCCCAGGTCGTTCGGTTCAGTGGCCACTGTCTTGCTTGTCATGCCGGAGAGCTTGCCAAGCAATACACGACATCCTGTGTCGTGTATTCCGCTAGAGTTTTCGTATGCGCGCAGACCGGCTGGTATCGCTGGTGTTGCTGCTGCGCCAGCACGGCCGGCTGTCCGCGACCGCGCTGTCCCGCGAGCTGGAGGTGTCCACGCGCACTGTGCTGCGCGACATCGAGGCGTTGTCCGCGGCCGGAGTTCCGGTCTACGCCGAACGCGGCAGGCACGGCGGTTTCGCATTGCTGCCTGGATTTCAGAGCGAACTCACCGGACTGAACCACGACGAGGCACTTGCCCTGCTGGTCGCCGGATCGCGGCGTGGCGCGCAGGCATTCGGCCTCGGCTCGGCGCTCGCTTCGGCCATGCGCAAGGTGGTCGACGCGCTACCCGAAAGCCATCGGGCCACGGCGGCCGGCGCGGTCCAACGACTGCTCATAGACCCGGAGACCGACCTGCTCGCGCGTCGGACGGATACCGAGGAAGTGCCCGACACTGTGGTGACCGAGGTCCGGCGTGCGGTGTTCGCCGGGCACAAGCTGCGCATCCATTACGCGGCTGCCGACCAGGCCCCGAAATGGCGCACGGTGGACCCGATCGGCTTGGTCACCGTCCGTGGCCAGGGCTATTTGCTGGCAACGAGATCTGGTTCAGACCGTACCTACCGGCTGTCACGAATCCTGGCCGCCAAGCAACTCGCCGAACCCGCCCAGCGACCGGACCGCGTCGATCTGGACCGAGCCTGGCAGGAACGCAGCACACGGTTCCGGACCGGCGGTGACCAGGTCACCGTGCTGGCACGAGTGAACCCATCCCGGCGCGGCGACCTGGTGGGCACCGCGCTGGCTGTACGCGCCGAAGAAGAAGCCGACGCGGACGGATGGCTTCGGATGGAGCTGACCTTCCAAGACTCCAGACACGCCGAATGGGCACTGTGGCAGCTCGCCACAAACGCGGAAGTCGTTGCCCCGCAATGGTTACGCACCTCCCTGCGGGACCGCGCCGCCGCTCTGGCCACCTGCTACGGGGTGTCATCCTGAGTTGGCGGGATCCTGCAAAGGCGACGGATCGGGTGCGGCGCATTTCGCCGGTGCTGGGCTCGTGTTCGTCAGATGGGACGAAACTCGATATGGCCGGGTGACTGCGAACAAGTAACGCGGCTGTTTGTACTGCCGTGGACTGCCGGGGGTGCGTGGATTTCGCTGGCAGTCTATGTGTGGCGGCCTTGGTGAGGTTTTCGGCGAGCGTGTCGGTCAATTACCGGCTACCTGGCTGGTATGCTGATCACATGCAGGCCGACCCGGCTCGTGTCGACGCGTTCGAGCAATACCGGGATTTGATGTTCGGCATATCCTATCGAATGCTGGGTACCGTCGCCGACGCCGAGGACACCATTCAGGAGACCTGGCTGCGGTGGAACCAGATCGACCGGGATTCGGTCGTCGATCCCCGGGGTTATCTGGTCCGCGCGGTGACCCGTACCTCCATCGACCAGCTGCGCCGGGCCAAGGCGCGGCGGGAACAGTACGTCGGTTCCTGGCTGCCGGAACCGTTGCTGACCGGCCCGGATTCCGCGGAGAGCGTGGCGCTGGCCGATTCGGTCTCGATGGCGATACTGGTGATGCTGGAACGGTTGTCGCCCCTTGAGCGTGCGGTCTTCGTGCTGCGGGAGGTGTTCGGGTTCAGCTTTCCCGAAGTCGCGCAGGCGATCGACCGGTCGGAGGCGGCGGTCCGCCAGCTCGGCCGCCGGGCCAGGGCGAATGTCCGCGGCCGCCCCCGGTTTACCGCTGACAGCATGCAAACCAGGCAGATCACCGAGCGGTTTCTGGCCGCCTGCCTCGGGGGCGACCTCGGCGGGCTGATGGAGCTGCTCGCGCCGGACGTCACGATGTACGTCGATTCCAACGGCCGATCCGAAGGTGGCCCGCTGCAACCGGTGTACGGCGCGCAGGCGATCGCCGGCTACTTCGCGTCGGTTGCCGGCCGGTTCCCGGCCGGCATCCGGTCGCGCTATGTCGAACTCAACGGCAGTGGCAGTGGTCTGCTGGTCGTCGGCGACGAGGTGTACGCGGCATTCGTGCTCGATTTCGCGCCAGGGCCGGACGGCCGGGTGGCGGCCGTGTGGGTCATCCGCGAGGAGGGCAAGTTGTCACGTATCCCTGTCCCGCAGGACAGTTAGACGGACGCGGAGACGATCTCCAACGCCGGATCCGGTGTGACCAACGGGAATTCCAGGCCCCGCTCGAGTTGCAGGCTGATCAGCGCCAGGTTGTTCGTGGAGACGATCTGTTCGGTGATGCGGCCGTCGCGCAGCCGGACGGTGTGGGTCTCGATCGTGGTGCCTCGTCTGCCGGTGGGCGGCTGCCCGTGGAACGGCCCGGTGTTGTGCCAGTCCCAGGCATAGCGGAAGACGGCGCGCGTGTTGTCGGCGTTGTGGAACTCGTCGTGCAGCGCCACGCGCAGGCCTGGGTAGGTCACGTGGAACCCGCTCGCGACCTTGAGAACAGCGGGAAAGCCCATGACCTTCCACGCGAAGGGGGCGTAGAGGATGACGTCCTCGTCGTACAGTTGAGCGAAGGATTCCCAGTCCTGAGTGGCCCATGCGAGAACGAACTTCTCTCCCAATGAACTCATATGGTCCTCACTCCTCCAGTCGGTGTACCTGACCGACGCAGCAGAGCTCGCAACTGTGACATGAGACCCGGTATTTGTGCCGTCACCGCCCTGGGAACGCATTCCTGACAACGTTTTGTTATTGGCCGCTTTACAGTTTCCCGACGACCCGTACCGTGTGCTGTAGTCCAAAACACCGGACAGTTACAGATTGTCCAACTGGTTGCAATCGGCGTCACCCGACTGGACCGCCCGTTCCGGGCGAATGTATAGAAAGATAATCACCAGCCTGGGGCGAACGATTGCAGGGACCGTGCCATCTGGACCGGGTAGGCGCGATCCACTGATTAGGGGGCCGGAATGACCGAAATGCGTATATCCGTGGGCGGGCCGTCCCGGGCTCAGCCACCGAGATTCTCCGGCCAGTTACCGCCGTTGCTCGGCCGGGACACGGATCTGCTGACCCTGGTCGCGCACCTGTGCAGATCCGACGCCTACCTGTCCACGCTGACCGGCCCCGGCGGAGTCGGCAAGAGCAGGCTCGCGGCCGCGGCGGCTGACGAGGTCACCCTGACGACCTCGTTCACCGTCGTACTCGCCGACCTGCACGACGTGGACACCGCGGAGGGTGTGCTGAGGTCGGCCGCTGGTGCGCTCGGTGACGAGTTCGGCCGTACGATCCGCGCTCCGGTGACCGTTCGTGACATCGTCGCGATCATTCCGGATCGAGACGTGTTGCTGATTCTCGACGGCTGCGAGCAGGTGATCGAGGCCGTGGCCGCGCTCGTCTCCGACCTGCGTTCCTGGCGCAGCCGCCTGCGAGTGCTGACCACGGGCAGGCGGCCGTTGAAGCTGTACGGGGAACGGCTGTTCCCGCTGCGACCATTGCCAACGCCGCAATGCCCGCTCACCGAGGATGTCGCGGAGTTACCGGAATACCCGTCGGTGGCGCTGTTCATGGACCGGGCCAGGGCAATGGATCCGTCGTTCGCTCTGACGGCGGAGAACGCGGAACCTGTCGCGGAGATCTGCCGCAGGATGGACGGCCTGCCGCTGGCGATCGAGCTGACCGCGGCGCGGTTGCGGCTGTTCCCGGTCGCGACCCTGGTCAACCGATTGCAGGAGAGCGGCCACGGCGCTGTCGGCAGGAACACGGGCAGGCCGCACCGGCACCGGTCGCTGCACGCCCTCACGGAAGGCAGTTTCCGGCTGCTGGACGAGGAACAACAGCGTCTGCTGATGCGGATCGCGGTGTGTGTGCAGGACATCGGGCTCGACACGGTCGAAGATCTCGGCGGGCTGGCGCCACACCAGACGGAACGTGTGCTGGAACCGTTGGTGGACCTCAACTTGGTCGTGGTGCGGCACGGCTCGGGCGCCCCTCGGTTCGCAGTGCTGGAGACAGTGCGGATGTTCTGCCTGGACCGGCTCACCGAACGCGGGGAACTGGCCGACGTGAAAACCCGCCACGCCGAACACTTCCAGGCTCTGGCCCACCGCGCCAAGCCCCATCTCACCGGCGGTGACCAGGCACAGTGGCTGGGTGAACTCGAAGCCGCGCACGACAACCTGCGGTGCGCACTGGATTTCCTGGTCCAGGACGAACGCCCGGCCGAAGCCTCGAGCACCGCGGTGGCGATGCACCGGTTCTGGCTGATCCACGGACATCTGGAGATCGGATGCCGGCACCTCACTGACGCGTCTCTGTCGCAATCGGATGGTGCGGCACAGGCGGCATATGGTGCGCTGGCCGCCGCAATGGGTGATGTGCTGCGCGCAGCGGAGGCCTTCCACCGGGCGAGTACGGCCTACCGGGAGTGCGGCGACCATGATCGGGAGCAGGCCATGCTGGCCCAGCGCCACGCGGCCCTCCAGCATGCGGGCGAGCGGCCCAACGTCCGGTCGATCGACCACGTGATCCGGTCCGCGGGCCGGGCGGAAGCACCGACCGAGATCGGCGACGCGGCGCTCGCGCTCGCCATGTCCGCGGGCCAGGATCTCGACCGCTGCGAGGAACTGCTGGGGGTCGCCCGGCTCGTCTACGCACGCCACCAGGATGTGCGTGGAACCGGCCTGGTCTTCGCGGAGCAGGCTGAGCTGGCCATGGCACGCGGTCAGTTCGACGTGGCCGAACGATTGTTCAGGCTGAGCATGGAAAGGCTGCGGTCGGTCGGCGAGCGCACGATGTTGCCAACCGTGCTCGACGCGTACGCATCTCTGCTGTGGCAACAGGTTTCGGGGCAGGAAGACCGGACTGTGCGGATGATGGCGGCAGGTTCGGCCCTGCGCAAGGCCACGCACGCGTCGCCGTTGCGGACGCGGCGAACCGTGCACGCCGGACCATTACGCCAGTTACGCCGTAACCTCGGCGGCGCGAGGTTCGAGGCCCTGTGGCAGGAAGGCCGGTTGCTCGACTCCGCCGCCATGGTGGCGGAGATACTGTCGGCACCGCTGCTGGCCGACGGCGGGCGTACGCCTTCCGCGCCACAGGAAGCCAAGCTCACTCCCCGGCAGTACCAGATCGCCTCGCTGGTCAGTCAGGGTCTGACGAATCGCCAGATCGCCCACCAGCTGCAGATCTCGGAGTGGACCGCGGTCAACCACGTCCGGCAGATCATGCAGAAGCTCGGCCTGCCGTCCCGTATCCATGTCGCACAGTGGGTACTGAAGGTCGACGACGGGCTAGGAGACGTTCGCCGTGGCGAGCATGGTCAGTAGCCGGTCGTAGGAGACCTTGCCGCAGGCGTCCCGGGGCAACGTCTCCACCTGGATCAGCTTCGTGGGCAGGTACCACTCCGTCATGCCTCGCCAGGTCAGGAAATCGCGCAGATCGCTGAGGGACGGGCAGTGGCCGCGGGAGGCCACCACGGCACAAGGCTGCTCGTCACCGTCAGACACCGCGTGGCCGATCACCGCCACCTCCCGGACCGCCGGGTGCTCCCGCAGTTCCCCTTCCACCTCCTCGACAGGGATCATGAACATGCCACCGATCCGCCGGTTCGCCCGGCCGGCGAACCGCAGCCCGCCATGTCCGTCGTGCCGTACCAGGTCGCCGGTGTCGAACCAGCCGCTGTCGGTGTCCCAGAGCGCGCGGACATCCCGATCACTGGGTGCGTCGGTCTGCCATACAGCCGAACCCAAAGACGGACCAGTCACCCACAGCCGGTAAAGCCCGTCGACACCTGGCACCGGACGCAGGTCCGTTGCCAGGGCGGGCAGCGGCCGGCCGTCGCTGTGCGCCGCCCACCGGTCCGGGTCGTCCTCCCGGATCCGCAGGCCGAGGCCGACCTCGGTCATGGCCCAGCAGGACCGGATCGGCACGGAGAACTCGTCGGCCAGTTGGTGCACCAGCTTGCTGGGCACGGGGGTGGCGCCGGCTTTCAGCAACCGCAACGACGGCAGGTGCCTGCGCCGCCGCCGCTGTGCCTCGACCATTTGGGACAGGAAGACCGGGGCTGCGAACAACTGGGTCACACCCGCGGACGCCATCAGGTCCAACTGGCGGTCGGCGTCCCAGACGTCCTGGTACACGCCGGTTCCGTGCGCCAGCAACGATCCCCAGACGGAGTACAGCGTGGCGGCGAGCCCGGTGATCGGGTGCGGGGTGCAGAACACCTCGTGGCGGTCCCAGCCGCGTTCGACCGGTTCGGCGTACCCGCCTATCCCGGCGTAGATCGAGTTCTCGGTGTGCAGCACGGACTTTCGCTGACCGGTGGTGCCGGACGTGAACATCAGCAGCCGCGGCTCGTCCATCGCGGCGCCGGACGGCAGGGGAGGCGGTCGCCGGATCAGGTCCTCGTGCGGTGTGTTGAGGAAGTGTTCCGTGAAGTCGATCGCACCGTTGCCAGGCCGTTCGCCGTACACCACGCGGTACCGCAGCTGGGGCAGCCTGGGCGCCATCCGCTCCAGCTCCCACGCGAGTTCGGCGCCCTGCCAGGTCTGTGCCGTGACGCACAGCCGTGCCCGCGCGTCGGTGAGGATCAGCTCCAGTTCCCTCGGCCTGATACTGGTCTGAATCGGCACGGCCACTGCACCGATCCACATGCAGGCCAAGGTGAGTGCCGTTGTCTCCCACCAGTCCGGCAACTGGTACGCCACCGCGTCACCGCGACGGATGCCGAGTGCGATCAACCCACCCGTGAACCGGCGGACATAGCGCAGGAGTTCGCCGTATCGCACGGTCACCGCCCGGCCGGTCTCCGCGCGGTAGGCGATGATCGCCGGTCGTTCCGGGCAACTGGCGGCGGCCCTGACGAGGTCGTGCAGGATCGACTCGTCGCGCCACCATCCTTCACGCCGGTAGTGCGCCGCCATCCACGCCGGTGGCCGGACGTCGAACGGATCGATTGTCACGACGACCTTTCCCCTGTGACCCCGGCGGTCACGGGCGTGTCCGACGGCTCTGCCGGCGGTTTGGCGCGGCCTGGCAGCAACAACGCGAGCAGCATGCCCGCCACCTGCACTGCGGCGGTCAGCACCAACGCCCATGTCGCGGCGGTGGTGAACGCGCTGCCGAACACGTCCTGCGTGACTCTCGCTGTCTCCTGCGCCGCCTGTTCGGACAGGCCGGGCGGCAGCGGGATACCACCGCTCTGCCCGACACCGACGTCGAGGCCACGGTCGACGGCCGCGGCGATGTTGTCCTGGAAGCCGGCCTGAGCCTCCGGCGGTAGGTCACCGAGCCGCTGCGCGGCCTGTTCGGTCACCTCACTGGCCAGACGGTTCTGCAACAGCAGGCCAACTGCGGCGGCGCCCAGCACAGTGCCGAGCTGACGAGTCGTGGCGAGCACACCGGAGGCCGCACCTGCCAGTGGTGGCGGGACGTCCCGCATGGCAAGGGTATTGATCGCGGGGAACACCACGCCCATGCCGATACCGAACAGGATCAGTCCCGGCAGCAGGACCCACGGACTGGAGTCCGGCTCGGCCATCAGCCCGGCCAGCCCGACGCCGCCGCCGTAGAGCAGCAGGCCGGGCACCAGGATCGCCCGCCCGCCGACCTTGGCGACCAGACTGCCCGCGACAGGGGAGAGCAGCAGCGAGATCACCGACGGCGGCACGAGCACCAGACCGGCGACGATGGCCGACAGCCCGAGGACGGACTGCAGGTAGATGGTCAGCGGCAGGAGCAGTCCGACGGACGCGAACAGGATCACCGACGACAGGGTCACCGAGACCGAGAACACCCGGTTGCGGAACAGTTCGAACGGCAGCAGCGGATCCCGCTCCTGCCTGCGCCGCTGCAGAAGCAGGAAGACGGCGAACACCACGACCCCGGCGACGAGCACGGCCGGGATGGTGACGAACGAGAACACCGTGCCCCACTTGTAGCGCTGGCCCTCGATCAACGCGAAGATCACCAGGAACAGCGCGACGGTCGACAACAGCACGCCTGGCAGGTCCAGCCGGGGACGGCGGCCGGAGCGCGCGTTCGGCACGACCATCAGCGCGGCCACCACGGCGAACGCGCCGAGCGGCATGTTGATGAAGAAGATCCAGCGCCAGCCGACCGTGCTGACCAGCAGGCCGCCCAGCGTGGGGCCGGCGATGATGGCGAGCCCCGCCACCGACGACCACACGCCGAACGCGGCGCCCCGCTTCTGCGGCGGGAAAACCACGCTGATCAGCGCGAGGGTCTGGGGCATCATCACCGCCGCGCCGAGGCCCTGCACCGACCGGGTGATGATCATCTGCTCGGCCGAGCCCGCCAGCCCGCACGCGGCCGACGCGACCGTGAAGATCATCAGCCCGGCGATGAACATGGTCCGTGACCCGAGCCGGTCGCCGAGCCTGCCGGACAGCAACTGCAGCGCGGCGAACACCAGGGTGTACGCGTTGACGAACCACAGCACCTGATCCAGCGACGCGTCCAGCCCGGTCACCATGTCCGGGATGGCGATGTTCACGATCGTGGTGTCCAGCAATGTCATGAAGAACCCCACGAGCAGCACACTCAGTACCACCCACGGGTTACGCTCTCGCGTCTGCACCTGATCTCTCCTCGCGTCGCCTGGGAGTTGGCTCCCGACTGACCGACGCACGCGGGCCGGCAACTGTGACATCGCCGGGGAGGCAAATTCGGCGAGCCGGTCAGAGCCGCTCTATGTGCCGGTCGGAGGCGAGCCGGTTGCGGCAGTCGAGGACGTAGCGAGCGTGGGTGTGGATCATGTCGTAGTCGAAGGCGTCGTGGTCGGTGAGGATCACGACGGCATCCGCCGTGGCGACCTCCTCGACGCTCAACTCGACACGCGTGACACGAGCGTCGATCGGCGCGGTCTCCCGGACATGCGGATCGGCCGCACGTACCTCGGCGCCTGTGCGTATCAACAACTCCGCCGCCCGAACCGCGGGCGATTCCCTGGCGTCACCGCTGTTTCGCTTGTACGCCAGACCGAGCATGAGAACCCGGGAACCGTTGGCGGAACGCTGGCGCTCGTTCAGTGCCTCCACCAACCGTTGCACCACATACTGCGGCATCTGGTTGTTGACGTCATTGGCCAGGTCGACGAACCGGAACCGGCGGCCGAGCTGACGTTCGACACGCCACGACAGGTACCGCGGGTCGACCGGCAGACAGTGACCGCCCACTCCAGGACCGGGAGTGAACCGCATGAACCCGAAGGGCTTGGACGACGCCGCACCGATGGCGTCCCAGATGTTCACGCCGAGCTCGTGCGCCACCACAGCCATCTCGTTGACCAGTGCGACATTCACGTGCCGGTAGGTGTTCTCGATCAGTTTGGCCAGCTCGGCAGTTTTCGGCGAGGTCACCGGCACGGTCGTCTCGACCACGGTGTCGTAGAACTCCCGTACCCGCCGCAGTGACTCATCGTCCACTCCCGACACCAGCTTCGGGGTCCGTTCGAACGTCCAGTACTGGTTTCCGGGGTCGATGCGCTCAGGGCTGTACCCGAGCCGGAAGTCAGGCCCCGGCGCGAGGCCGCTTTCCTTCTCCAGCAGTGCGCCGAACACGTCCTCGGTGGTGCCGGGATAGGTGGTCGATTCGAGTACCACCAGTGCGCCGTGGGTCAGGTGCGGTGCGATGGCAAGCGCCGCGCTCTTGACAAAGGACAGGTCCGGTACGTCGTCGCGCAGTGGGGTCGGCACGGTCACCACGGCGACGTCGAACCCGGCCAGGTCGCCCGCGTCCGTTGTCGGCCGGTAGCCACCCGCCTTGATCACCGCCGCGAGCCGTTCGTCGGACACATCCTCCACATAGGACGTACCCGACCGCAGCCGGCCGATCCGGCCGTCGTCCACGTCGTAGCCGACCACCGAATGCCCGACCTCGGCGGCCCGCACGGCCAGCGGCAGACCGACATACCCCTGGCCGACGACAACGACTTTGCACACCGGGTCAGCCGACATGGACCATCACGATGTTCCCGGCGATCAGCGCCACCACTCCCCAGCGGTGGATGGTGACGCCGGCCTTCCTGGCCACCAGCACCCGGCCGGCCTTCAGACCGTCATAGGCCTGCCTCGCGCGCATCAACACTGTCGGCACGAGGAACAGCCCGAACCAGAGCGGCGCGACGTCCAGCGCGAGCGCGCCGACGATGACGACGAACTCCAGCAGGCTCAGCCCGGCGATGAACCGGTGGTACGCGGCCAGTGAGACGCGGGTGGCCAGATTGATCCGGCCCACCTCCCGGTCGCCCTCGATGTCGTTGATGTTCGAGTACACCGAGACCATCAGGCTCCACAGTCCGAAGAGGAACGACTCGAGCCACATCAGCCCGGTCACCTCGGGATTGATCATGGCGAACGGCACGAGCAGGCACAGGCCGGTGCACAGCCACAAAGCCAGTTCCTGGCCACCCCGGTAGCTGAACTTCAGGCCGTAGGAGTACTGGATGAAGACGAACGCGCACACCGCTGCGGCCACGATGCCCAAGGTCGACGCATAGGGCGCGATCGCGAACGCGACCACCCAGAGCGCCAGGCCGATGAAGGTGCAGGCGTAACCGAAGCGCAATGCCTGCGGCACCGTGAGCCTGCCGTCCAGCAACGGTTTGCGATCCCTGGCCCGCAGCGCGGTCTGCGCGGGATTGTAGTTGCGTGCGTCGCTGCCATCGCGGAAACCGGTGACGTCGTCGAACGCCACGGTCGCCGCGACCACACCGACCCAGCCGAGGTCGAACAGGATGAGGGCCAGCCAGATCCGCGGCTCGGCCTGGGCCGACGGGGCCAGCAGGGCGAACGCGACGAGGATGCAGGTGTAGTAGTCCCAGAACGAGAGTTTGGCGAGTTTCACGTACGCCCGTAGCCGCTGCCCGGCCGGGCTCGTCGTCGACGTCATCGCGCGGAGTCCCCTTCAGGTACGGGCTTGCGGCCCACGGTGCTGATCATCACCTGGCTGAGCCAGTGGTTGGCCGGGTCGGCCATCTCCTCGAGGGCGAGTTCGATGCGCGCGTCGTCGACAAGGCCGGCCGTCGTGATCCGTGACCGCATGAACTCAAGCCACAGCATGTAGTGCCTGGCCTGGTCCGAACCGCCGCGCACCATCACCGCCCGGCCTTCGGCCGTTGTCTCCAGTCCGGCCGCCAGCAGCAACTGCAGGTCGACGTGGCCACCACGCGGGTCGTGGCCGGACTGGCGCATCAGGCCGTAACCGGCCGCCCGGATGTCCTGCAGGAAATCCTCTGAGTGGGAACTGCGGAACAACGTCGAGGAATCGGTGTCCTCAAGGAAAAGCAGGCCGCCCGGCCGCAGGGCGCGGACCATCCGTGCGACGACGTCGGCACGGTCGGGCAGGTGCTGCACGAGCATCCTGGCGTGGATCAGGTCGAACGTCTCGGCAGGGAACTCCTCGGTCCGCACGTCGTGCCTGCGTACCTCGACCTGTGGCAGGTCGGCCAGCGACCACCCGGTTTCCTGGCGCTCCACCAGCCGCCGGGTCTCCAGATCGGTGACCAGCACCCGGCCGGTCGGCCCGGTCCGGTCGGCCAGCCAGCAGGCCACCGAACCCGAACCGGCGCCGACCTCCAGGCACCGCCAGCCCGCGGCGACGCCGAGCCGGTCCATCCGTTCGAACGTGCCCGGATCCCAGATGGCCTCGTTGGTGCGCAGCCGTTCGGTCTCCTTGACCCAGGTCGGGTTGAAGACATAGTCCTGTTCGGAGATGGTGCTCATAGCTCCCTCACTCGAAGAATTCGCACACCGTGTCCGCGATGAACTCGACGTTCCCGTCGGTCAGGTGCGGCCAGATCGGGATGCCGAGATTGCGCTTGCTCACCTGCTCGGCGTTGGGCCAGCGTTGCCCTTCCGGTGCCCACGTGGAGAACGCGGGCTGCAACGGCAGGGGCACCGGGTAGTAGATGTGTGTGCCGATCTGCCGGTCGCTGAGGTACGCGCGCAGGTCCTCACGCCGGTTCACCAGCAGCGAGTAGACGTAGTAACAACGGCCGTTGCGGCCTGCGGGCGGGGCCAGCACGCCGCGGTCCGCCAGCGGCGCGAACCGCTCGGAGTAGTAGTCGGCGATCTGGGCGCGTCGTTCCAGGCGGTCGGCGAACGTGGGCAGCCGGTGCAGCTGGAACGAAGCGAGAACCTCGTCGAACCGGCTGTTCTGGCCGATGCGGTGGTGCGTGAAGCGTTGCCTGCCGTCCTGGCCGTGGTTGCGCAGCATCCGGCAGAGCGCGGCCAGTTCGTCGTCCTCGGTGAGGACCATGCCGCCTTCACCGGCCGTTCCGAACGCCTTGACCTGGAAGAAGGAGAAAACCCCGAGCTCGCCCCAACGGCCCGCCGGCACACCGTCGAGCACCGCGCCCTGCGCCACGGCCGCGTCCTCGATCACCGGCAGCCCGTACTGCCTGCCGAGTTCCTGGAACTTCGGCATGTCGGCCATGATCGAGAAGATGTGCGCGGGCATCAGCGCCTTGGTCCGCTCGGTGACCAGCTCGGGCACCTTGGCCGGATCCAGCACCATGGTCCACGGATCGACGTCGGCGAAGACCGGCGTCGCCCCGATGTTGATCACCGAGCTGGCCACCGGCTGACAGCAGAACGCGGGCACGATCACCTCGTCACCCGGACCGATGCCCAGTGCCCGCACACAAAGTTCCAGCGCTCCGGTCGCACTGCCACACGCGATCACGTGCTTGGCACCGGTTTCGGCGCGCAGTGCGTCCTCCAGCGCGGCGGTCTGCTCGCCGAGGATGAACTTCTGGGACGGCCCGGTGCCGTGCTCGTACACGATGTCCAGCAGTGCCTGGCGGTCCTGCTCGAACAGGTCCGGCGGGAAGAACGGCAGCGTGGTCAATTCCGGCTCCCGGTGTAGAAGGTGCGGATCGCCTCGCAGACACGGTCGACCGTGTCCTCGTCGAGGTCGTGGTGGAACGGCAGTGCGACCGTGTGTTCGCACGCGGCCTCGGCATTCGGGAAGTCGCCGCGGCGGTAGCCCAGCTCGGCGAAACAAGGCTGCAGATGCAGCGGCGTCGGGTAGTACACCTCGGTGCCGATGCCTTGCCGCGTCAGGTGTTCGACCAGTTCGTCACGGCGTTCCACTTCGATGACGTACACGTAGAACACGGGATCGCTCTGGACCTCGCGCTTGGCGAGGGACGGCAACCGAAGCACGCCTGGCACTGCCCGCAGACGCTCGGTATAGGCCTCGGCGAGCACGGCCCGGCGTGCGATGTCCGCGTCCAGATGTGGCAGTTTGCCCATGAGCACACAGGCCTGGATGTCGTCCATCTTGCTGTTGGTGCCCGACGCGCCGGACAGGTTGGAGATACCGGCGATGTGGTCGGTGGTACGGCCCATCCGGCCGTGGTGGCGCAGGATCGCGGCCTGGTCGGCCACGTCCGGGTCGTTGGTGACGATCGCGCCGGCGTCCCCGAGCGCGCCGAGTGTCTTGGTGGGGAAGAACGACAGCACCCCGCCCTTGCCCAGCAGCCCGGCATGGGTGCCGTCCCAGCGCATGCCGATCGACTCGGCGCTGTCCTCGACCACGGTCAGGTTGTGCCGCGCGGCGACCTGACCGATCCCGGCCATGTCCGCCAGCTGCCAGAACAGGTGGGTCGGCATGATCGCGGTGGTCCGCTCGGTCACCGCCGCCTCAGCCGAATCCGGGTCCAGCGAATAGCTTTCCGGGTCGATGTCGGCGAACACGGGTTTGGCCAGCGCGAGCGCGACCGACGACGCGGTCGCGACAAAGCTGAACGCCGGCACGACGACCTCGTCACCGCGTCGCACACCGGCGGCGCGTAGCAGCAAAGTCAACGCGTCGGTACCGCTGTTCACTGCCAGAACGTGCTCGGCGCCGGTGTAGGCGGCGAGCATCTTCTCCAGTTCCACCACCTGCCGGCCGTGTGAGTACTTGCCCCGGTCGAACAGGGCATTGAGATGCCGGCGGATCTCCGGCCAGCACCGTTCGAACGACGAAGCCTGAGTGAAGAAAGGAATGGGTGGCGCGGACCTCGAGTTCACGTAGCCATCCTCCAAATGTCCTCCGCGAGCATGCGCCGCAGTCCGAAGGAAAACGTAGGAGGAGCTTTTTGGATCGGGCAATAGCAATACACTGACCGCGCCGTGACAACGGAATGGCTGTCATCAGCCATGCCGCCCGGATATGTCGTCATATGACCAGTTCAACCGATGTTCGCCCGCTGTGGCCGTCCACTCCGGCCGGTCCCGATCGGCCTGGGAGGGCTTGACGGCACGCGTCCTATCACGTGAGCCTTGGGTCGCTCGCTGGGGAGCCGTGCCGATCGGCCGGATACACGAAGCAGGGAAAACACAGTCCCACTTCCCTAGGGGAATGCGATGAACTCCGAGAATGACCCGGGCGTGCCTATCGGGAAAACAGTGGTTCTGGCCGAACCGCGCAGCTTCTGTGCTGGTGTGCGACGCGCCATCGGAATTGTCGAGGCAGCACTCGAGCGATTCGGGCCACCCATCTACGTCCGAAACCAGATCGTGCACAACCATCACGTGGTTCGTGCGCTGGAACAACGTGATGTCCATTTTGTGAGCTCCACCGAGGAAGTCCCGCGTGGCGCGGTGTGCGTGCTGTCGGCACACGGCGTCTCGCCCGCGGTGCGTGAGGCGGCTGCGGCGCGCGACCTCCGGGTGATCGACGCGACGTGCCCGCTTGTGTCCAAAGTGCACCAACAGGTGATCAGGGCGGCCAGGGACGACCGCACCGTCCTGCTCGTCGGTCACATGGAACATGAGGAGGTCGAGGGCACCTATGGCGAGGCTCCCGACCGGACGATCGTGGTCAGCACAGTGGACGAGGTGCGGCAGCTGGATCTGCCGGAGGACACCCCGGTCACCTACGTCACCCAGACCACACTGTCGATCGACGACACCCGTGAGATCGTCGACGCGATCGCGGACCGCTTCACCGACATGACCGGCCCCGGGACCGACGACATCTGTTACGCCAGCCAGAACCGGCAGAACGCGGTGAAGGCGCTCGCACAGCGCACTGACGTTGTTCTGATTGTCGGCTCGGAGAACTCCAGCAACACCGTGCGCATGGTTGAGGTCGCGCAGCAGGCCGGAGTGCGGTCCTATCTCGTGCCCGATGTCGAGGACCTGGACGAGAGCTGGCTGCACGGCGCGACCTCGGTCGGTGTCAGCGCGGGTGCCAGCGCACCGGAGTTCCTGGTGGAACAACTGCTCGATCGGTTGGCCGAACTCGGTCTCGACCGGCTCGAGGTGGAGGTCACCGGCTCGGAGGCGGACATCACCTTCGGGCTGCCGTCGGCCGTCGGCGGAACCGAACCGGTGGCGGACACAGGGGAGCAGAACACAGGGGAGTCGAGCTGACGTGCTGCGGACATTGATCATCGGGCTGGGTCACTCCGGCGCCGGCCTGCACCTGACTGTGCTACGCAAGCTCCGGGCGGCACGGCAATGGGACGCCGCGTTCGATCAGGCCCCTGTTGTCGCGGTCGATCCGCGAGCGCACGCCATCACCGTGGGGCCGGACGTGCGGGTGGCCGCTTCGATCGCCGAGGCCGCCGAGCTGCTGGATCCGGCCCGCACCGTGGTGCACGTGTGCACGCCGCCGACGGTCCGGCTGGAGTTGTTGCGTGAACTGGCCGGGCTCGGCTTCCGCAACATCATCGTGGAGAAACCGGTCACCACCGACCTGGCGACCCTGGCGGCCATCCTGAATCTGGCCTACGCCGAGGGATTGCGGCTGGCGGTGGTGGCGCCATGGCTGGCCAGTTCGCTGACCGCGCGGCTCGTCGACCTGGTCACCACGGGCGGCATGGGCACGTTGCGAGCCATCGAGATTCACCAGAGCAAGCCGCGGATGGGCCGTTCCCTGGCCACCGACGGACATCCGACCGCGTTCGACATCGAACCGCCGCACTCACTCGGCGTGTGCCTCCGGCTGGCGGGCGCCGCGCGGCTGGCCGACGCGCGCCTGTCCGACATGACCATCGGCAGCACGGTGATTCCCAACATGGGATCGGCCGAACTGGTGCTCCACCACGGCACCGCGACCAGCCGGATCGTGTCCGAGCTGGTGTCGCCGGTCCGGGAACGCCGGATCGAGCTCGACTTCGACCGCGGTCACGTGATCGGCCACTACCCGGGCAGCGGGGACGACCACTATGCCCATCTGCACGTCGCCGCCGACGGCCGGCAGGCCACCCGGGAGATCTTCCCGGACGACGCGCTGACCGCGTACGTGCGCGACACCTACCGGGGTTTCCTGCGGGGCGAGGACTTCCGCACAGAGCTGGCGATCGGCAGCCAGGTGGTCGAACTGATCGCGGAGGCCAAGGACCTGTGCCTGACCGGAGCGGAGGCGGCCCGTGTCAGCTGACGGCGTCATCACCTTCGCCGGTATCGGGGACGAGGCGGGCGAATCGCTCAGCGAGCAGATCGAGGCACACCAGCGGCTGGGCTGGTCCACGATCGAACTGCGCAACGTCGACGGCGAACCGTTGGCCGACCTCAGCGACGCAGCGTTCGATCGTCTCGCCGAGCGGATCGAGCGGGCGGGTCTGCGCGTGGTGTGCGTCGACTCGCGGATCGCCAACTGGGCGCGGCCGATCACCGGGGACTTCGAACTCGACCTGACGGAACTAGGCAAGCTCGAAAAACGTTGCGCTGCACTAGGTACGCGGTATGTGCGGGTGATGTCCTATCCGAACGACGGCCTGCACGACGTCGAGTGGGGCGCGCGGGTCCGGGTGCGGATGCGGATGCTGGCCAACCGGGCCGAGGCCGCGGGATTGGTTCTGCTGCACGAGAACTGTGCGGGCTGGGCAGGTACGGACGCCAGGCTGGCTCGGCGTCTGATCGAAGACACCGACAGTCCCGCGCTCCGCCTACTGTTCGACATCGGCAACGGCATCGCCTACGGCTACGAGGCCTACGACATGCTGGTGGCGTTGCTGCCGTGGGTGGAACACGTCCACGTGAAAGACGCTCGCAGCGAGAACGGCGAAGCCGTCTACACGTTGCCAGGCGAAGGGGACTGCCGGGTCTCGGACTGCCTGCGGCTGCTGCTGGATTCCGGTTACACCGGCACTTTGACGATGGAACCGCACCTGAAGGTCCGTCCGCACGAGGGACGCGCGGATGCCGGCCCGGACGGCGTGACGGAGTTCGTCGAATACGGGCGTGCCATGGAAAAGCTCGTGGCCGGGTTGCGGGAGGTCGCGTGCTGACCGAGCAGGACCGGAACCTGTTGCTGCACCTACTGGAAATGCCGACTGCAGGCCCGTTGGAGACCGGCCCCGATGGTCCGCGGCCGCGGTTGTCGGAAGCGCAGCTGTGCTACGCCGAGGCCGCGGCCAAGCTGGGTTTCATCGTCGAGAAGCACGAGCGTCCGGCGCCGGACACGCTCCTCGGGGAGCACGTGCCGCTTCCGGTTCGCCTTGCCGCGGCCGATCCGGGTTTCCTCGCCGACCAGCCCAGCATGGTGCTGCGGCTCGGCCCGGACCTGCCGCAGGCGGACACGATCATGTTCAACGTCCACCTGGACACCGTGGCCGGGATGCCACCGGTCAGCTATGACGGCACGGTTTTCCGTGGCAGGGGAGCGATCGACGCGAAAGGCCCGGCGGTCGCGTTGCTGGCCGGTATCGGTGCCGCGCTGGCCGCCGATCCCTCGCTGGTGGCGAACACCAGGATCCTGATCCAGGCCGTGTCGGGGGAGGAGGGCGGCGCCATGGGTGTCTTCGGCACCCGCCCGTTGGTGGAACAGGGCTACTACGGCCGTCTCAACCTGTTCTGCGAACCCACCGGAATGCGTTTCCTCTCGAAATGCACCGCAGCGATGACCGCGTGCGTGCGGGTGGACGGCGACGACGCGATCGACGACAACCCCGACGGCGGCCACAACGCCACTGTCCTTCTTGGATACATCAGTCAACGCCTCGCCGAGGTGCTCCCTAGGTACGCCGTCGACGGGCGGGTCTGCGTCGCCGGGATCCACACTGGACACCTGCACAACAGGGTCTACGGCACCGGCCGGCTGATGCTGAACCTGTCCTATGGCCGTACGGAAACCGGCGACCGGCTGGCCAAGGTGCTCGAATCCGAAGTCGGCCGGGCGCTGAGCGAGTTCGGTGCCCGCTATCGTGATCACCACGATCTGGCCCGCACGGCCGCGGACGCGTCAGCGATCACCACAGTCGAATGGCACAAACGCGGTCTGCCCACCCTGGAGTCCAAAGAGGATGAATGGGTGACGGACCTGCTGGACCTCGGACTGACGCAATGGCCGGCCGACGAGCCCGCCTTCACCTGCGACGCGCTGTGGATGGCCGACCGGCCAGGCACCTACACCGCAGTTCTCGGGCCGGGACAGCTCGACCGGAACCACGCGCACGCGGAAGGCGAGTACGCCGAGGAAGCCGAGCTGGCGGAATTCGCCGACGCGGTCTCGGCGATCCTGCTGTGTTTCGCCCGGCAACGGGCCACACGATCACTGACGGGGAGGGCGCGGTGACGGATCTGACCGACAGTCAGACGACTGTGCGGATGGAATACAAGGAACTCGTCGAGTTCACCGCGACAGTGTTCGCCGATCGTGGTGTTCCGGCCGATCGGGCGTACATCGCCGCGGAGGCGTTGTGCTACGGCGATCTGACGGGAATGTCCTCACACGGCACCGCGAATCTCACGCGGTTGTATCTGCCGGCCATCGACGAGGGCCGGATCGACCCGGCCGCGACACCACAACCCCTTGCCGACACCGGCGCCGCCGTGGTGCTCGACGGCAAGCGAGCGTTAGGTCTGTGGTCGGCGACAGACGCCTTGGACCTGGCCGCGAGCCGGGCGCGCGACACCGGGATAGCCATGGTGTCCGTACGCGACGCCACGCATTTCGGTTGCGCCGGGTACCACACCGGACGGCTGGCACGGCGGCATTTCGTCGCGCTGCTCGCATCGAACTGCGGCAGGCAGCGTATCGCCCGTGCCCCTGGTGGACGGCCGGCGGTGCTCGGCACGAATCCGCTCAGCCTCGCCTCGCCGGCCGGTCGGCATCATCCCTACGTACTGGACATGAGCACCACAGTCGTGCCCACCGGCCGGATCCGGGCGGCGGAGCGCGCGGGCGAACCCATTCCGGAGGGCTGGCTGGAGGATGCCGACGGTCGTCCGGTCACCGACCCTGGCGCGTTCGACCGTGGCGAGGCGTACTTGCGTTGGCTCGGCGGCGATCCGGCCACTGGCGCCTTCAAGGGCTACGGACTCGGGTTGCTCGTCGAGGTGCTCGCGGCCCTGGTTCCCGGCGCGGGTCTTGGTCCGGAGCCGGTAGCCCTGGCCGGGGACGGCGGGCCGACGGGCCGCGACGACAACATCGGGTTCGTCGCACTGGTGATCGCGCCTGGCGCGCTCCGGCCAGTCGGAGACTTCCTTGACCAGGCCGACGGACTGTTCACCACATTGCTCGACTGCCCGCCGCAGGCACCGGACCGGCCCGTCAGCTATCCCGGCTGGCATGAGGCAGAACAAGCCGCCCGGACAACGGAACAAGGGGTGTCGCTGCCGATCGAGCGATACCGGGAACTTCGGGACCTGGCCGCGCAGCGCGGTCTTGACCTTCCGCGAACCGGAGGCGCGCAGTGACACGGACCAACATCGCGATCGTCGGCCTCGGGGTGATCTCCCGGTTCTACGTCGAGGCCCTCAGCGAACTGCCCTCGCTGAACCTGGCGGCCGTCTGTGATCTGCGGCCGGCGGCGCTGGCCCCGTTCGAGGGCAAGGTCGAGTGCTACTCCTCGCACCAGGACATGCTGGAACACGCCGTCCTCGACGCGGTCGTGGTGAACGTCCCCAACGACGTGCACGTGCCGGTATGCCGGGACATCATCGAGGCCGGACTGGCGGTCTGCGTGGAGAAACCACTGGCGATCGACCTGCAGGACGGCCGTGACCTGGCTGCGCTCGCCGACCGGCGTGGTGTGCCGCTGTTCACCTCGTTCCATCGCCGGTACAACTCCAACGTACTGACACTGCTCGGTTCGCTGCCGTCCGACCGGCCGGTGACATCGCTGACAGTCCGGTACCTGGAGCAGATCGAGGAACACGCCGGGGCGGACCGCTGGTACCTGGATCCCGCACGCTGCGGCGGCGGGTGCGTCGCGGACAACGGTCCCAACGCCTTCGACCTCGTGCGATTGGTGCTCGGCGACGTCACCCTCCAGGACGCTCAGGTCGTACGAGACGAGGACGGCGTCGATCGCAGCGCGAAGGTCTTCCTGCGTGCCAACAGCGGTGCCGACGTGGAGGTCGAGCTCGACTGGAGCTATCCCGGCGAGGTCAAGGACATCAGTGTGGAACTCGCCGACGGCACCCGGTTGCAGGCCGACATGCTCGCCGGATACCCCGATTTCAAGCAGTCACTGCGGCACGAGTACGTCGGCGTCCTGAAGCATTTCAACCAGATCCTGTCGTCCACCTGTGACTCGTCGGCCGATGGGCTTGCCGCGCTGGAACTCGTGGACGCCGTGTACCGCCGGGAAGTGAGTGTGGCCCGGTGAACCCGAACGAGGATGGCGGCAAGCGAGCGGTGCGCGGCAGCCTGGTCAAGGTGCTGACCCACAGCCGGGTGGATCGCGGCATGCGGCTGGAGGGGTTCGCGAGCAGGTGCGTCCGGCAGGGCGAGGTGCACGAGCTGGTCACCACCGACCAGACCGATCACCAGCCGGGTGCCCGGATCGACCGGGTGGGCTTCCTCGGTTTCGTCGAGGTGGACCGGGCCGGTGTGATCGACCGCGGCGACGAGCTGTGGATCGGCGGGCGGCTGGTCGGCACCGTGCTCGGCTTCGACTCCTGCCACTTCCCGAACCACTACAACGTGCTGGTCACCGCACCCGAGCTGGTCACCGGGCCGGGGCTCGGGCTCGCCCCGGAGGCGGACGTGGTCTTCCTGCAACAGAAACCGGCCGAGATCAGGAGATGAACATGTCGCTGCTGAACGAGATCCGGTGCCCGGCCGACCTGCGGGTCCTGAGCGGTCCGGACCTGGACGCGCTCGCCGCGGAGATCCGCGACCGGCTCGTGACAGAGGTGTCCCGCAACGGCGGTCACCTCGGCCCCAACCTCGGTGTCGTCGAGCTGACGATCGCGCTGCACCGGGTGTTCGACTCGCCCCGCGACAGCATCGTGTGGGACACCGGGCATCAGGCCTACGTGCACAAGATGCTCACCGGCCGGGCCGGGGACTTCGCGGGCCTGCGCAGGCGAGGCGGGCTGTCGGGCTATCCCAGCAGGCAGGAGTCCGAGCACGACCTGGTCGAGAACTCCCACGCGTCGACCGCACTGTCCTATGCGGATGGTCTGGCGCGGGCCAATCGTCTGCAGGACAGGAATGCCCACGTGGTTGCCGTCATCGGGGACGGTGCGCTGACCGGTGGAATGACGTGGGAAGCGATCAACAACTTCGCCGTCGAACCGGATCGCCCACTGATCGTGGTCGTGAACGACAACGGTCGTTCGTACGCGCCGACCGTGGGCGGCCTCGCGGATCACCTGCGAGAACTGCGTTCTTTCCAAGCCACGCAGTCGATGTACGAGAACGTAGGCCTGCCCTACATCGGTCCGATCGACGGCCACGACCGCGCTGCCGTGGAGTCCGCGCTGCATGAGGCTCGTGACCGTGGCGAGACCGTTGTGGTGCACTGCGTCACGCAGAAGGGGCGCGGCCACGCGCCCGCCGAGCAGGACGAACGGGACTGCTTCCACGCGGTGCGGGCCGTATCCGCGACCAAGTCCGGTCCGAGTTGGACCAGCGCGTTCAGTGAAGAACTGCTTGCCGCCGTGGACAAAAGGCCCGAGCTGGTCGCGCTGACCGCGGCGATGGTGGAACCGACCGGGCTGCAGCCACTGCAGGACGCTCATCCGGATCGTGTCGTCGACGTCGGCATGGCCGAGCAGCACGCGGTCACGTCGGCAGCGGGGATGGCGATGGGCGGGCTGCACCCGGTCTTCTGCGTGTACGCGACCTTCCTCAACCGGGCGTTCGACCAGGTCCTGATGGATGTGGGACTGCACCGGCTCGCGGTGACGTTCGTGCTCGACCGCGCCGGGATCACCGGGGATGACGGGTCCTCACACAACGGCGTGTGGGATCTCGCGGCATTCCGGGCCGTACCGGGAATGCGTATCGCGGCGCCACGCGACCGGGCAACGCTGAGCCGGTTGCTGGCCCAGGCACTGGACGTCGAGGACGCACCGACGATGTTGCGCTTCCCGAAAGGCTCGCTCGGCGCCGACCTGCCCGTCGTCGAGCGCTTCGCCACGGACGACCTGGACAACCCGGTCGATGTGCTCGTGGCCAACGGCGACGAGGCTCTGGTGATCGCGGTCGGTTCGATGGCCGGGCCGTGCCTGGACGCGGTGATGCGGCTCCAGGAGCGCGGAATCGGGTGCACCGTGGTCGATCCGGGCTGGGTGCAGCCGGTGAACCCGGCACTGGTCGAGCTGGCCAGGCACTTCGAGGTCGTGGTGACCGTCGAGGACGGAATCCGGGCAGGTGGCATCGGTGAGGCGACCGCTGCAAGCCTGCGGGACGCCGGGATCGTGCCCGCCGAGTTGAGGGTTCTCGGCGTGCCGACCCGGTTCCTCGCGCACGGTTCACGTGCCGAACTGCTCGACGAATGCGGGCTGACCGCCGGCCGGATAGCCGATCAGATCGCCGACGCCGTGACCGCCCGTGCGGTCCAGGGGACACTCGACTCGATGCTGGAGAAGGAAGTTCTGCGATGACAGCAGTCCACTTGGGAATGCCGGCACCGTTGGTCTCACTCGCACCCCGGCGCCGGTCGCGCCAGTTGATGGTGCGTGACGTGCCGGTGGGCGGCGACGCGCCGGTCTCGGTCCAGTCGATGACCACGACCGTCACGGCGGACGTCGACAAGACACTGCAGCAGATCGCGGAGCTGACCGCGTCCGGCTGCCAGATCGTCCGCGTCGCCGTTCCTTCCCAGGACGACGCGGACGCGTTGCCGGTCATCGCGCGCAAGTCGCAGATCCCGGTGATCGCCGACATCCACTTCCAGCCGAAGTACGTGTTCGCCGCGATCGAGGCCGGCTGCGCGGCGGTACGCGTGAATCCGGGCAATATCAAGAAGTTCGACGACAAGGTCAAGCAGATCGCGGCGGCCGCGAAGGATCACGGCACCCCGATCCGGATCGGTGTGAACGCGGGCTCGCTCGACCCACGTCTGCTGGCCAAGTACGGCAAGGCGACCCCAGAAGCACTCGTCGAGTCGGCGCTGTGGGAGTGCTCGCTGTTCGAGGAGCACGGTTTCACCGACATCAAGATCTCGGTGAAACACCACGACCCGGTCGTGATGATCAACGCGTACCGGCAGCTGGCCGGGCAGTGCGACTACCCGCTGCACCTCGGCGTGACCGAGGCGGGCCCGGAGTTCCAGGGCACGGTGAAGTCCGCGGTCGCGTTCGGTGCGCTGCTGGCGGAGGGGATCGGCGACACCATCCGGGTGTCGTTGTCCGCTCCGCCGGTGCAGGAGTGCAAGGTCGGCATCCAGATCCTGGAGTCGCTCGGGCTGCGGGAACGACGCCTGGAGATCGTGTCCTGCCCGTCGTGCGGCCGGGCGCAGGTGGACGTCTACCGGCTGGCCGAGGAAGTGATGGCCGGCCTTGAGGGAATGGAAGTCCCGCTGCGGGTGGCCGTGATGGGCTGTGTGGTCAACGGCCCCGGCGAGGCCAGGGAAGCCGATCTCGGCGTGGCCTCCGGCAACGGCAAGGGCCAGATCTTCGTCAAGGGCGAGGTGATCAGGACCGTGCCGGAACACCAGATCGTGACGACCCTGATCGACGAGGCGATGAAGATCGCCGAACGGATGCGGGACGACGGCGTCGCGTCCGGCGAACCCCAGGTCACGGTGAGCTGAGGAGAAGGTGTACTCGATGGACAGTGTCCCGATCCGTCTCGATGTGCCGGCTCCCGACGGTACTTGGCAGCTGGCAGGTGACCTGTACCTGCCGTCGGGTGACCAGCCGGACACCGTACAGGTGTTGTTGTCCGGGTTGACCTACGACCGGCGGTACTGGCTTGCGCCGGGGGCTGGCAATTACGTGCGGCACATGGTCGCCGACGGGCACGCCGTGCTCGCGCTGGACCGGATCGGCACGGGGGACAGCAGTCACCCGCCGGCCATGGACGTCACCGTTCAGGCTAATGTGGACACTCTGCATGAGCTTGTTCTGGCTCTGCGGGCTGGAATCGCGGGACTCAATCCGTTTGCCCGGGTGATCGCTGTCGGGCACTCACTCGGCACGGGCATCGCCATCATCGGTGCGGCCCAGCACCGGGACTTCGACGCGTTGATTCTCACCGGCCTGACACACACGTTCGGTCCGCTGTACCAGGACGCGGTGGGTTCGCTGGAGCCCGCCGAGGGCCTGCCGGAGGGATATCTGACCACACAGCCGGGCAAGCGAGGTGTGATCTACGAGTTCGAAGGTGGCGTCGACTGGGCACTGACCGAGTACCACGAGGCCACCAAGTCCACTGTGACCATCGGTGAAGGCTCCACAGTGGACGAGATCTACCGGCCGGGCTACTCGGCCGCCGTGGACGTGCCTGTGCTGCTGGTGGTCGGTCGTGAGGACAGGCTCTTCGTCGACGCCGAGCAGGAACGCGACTTCTACCGGGGCGCGCCGGACTTCGACCTCTTCGTCGTGCCACAGGCCGCGCACTCGATCAACGTCCACCGGACCGCCCACCTGTGGTTCGCCGCGGCGTCCCGGCAGCTCGCCAGGTGGGCGGCGGCCACCCGCACCACATCGGCCTGAAGGAGGAATCAGATGCCGGAACACAACAATGGCCTGCACGCCGTAGTCCTGGGCGGCAGCCTCGCCGGAATGTGCGCCGCGGCGGCGCTTGCCGGGCACATGGGCAAAGTGACGCTGATCGAACGCGACCTGTACCCCGACGGTCCGCACTGGCGCCGCGGTGTGCCGCAGTCCCGGCATACACACAACCTGCTCGGCGCGGGACAGCGGGCCCTGGAACGGCTGTTTCCCGGTGTGCTGGCAGACCTTGGTGAGCAGGGCGTCGTCGACGTGCGGATGCCGAAGGACATGCTGGCGATGATCCCCGGCGGCTGGATGGAACGCTTCACAAGCAGGCACGTGGTGCTGTCGGCGACCCGCGACCTGATCGACTGGCGGGTTCGTAATCACCTCATGAAGCTGCCGAACATCGAGATCCGGCAGGAGTGCGAGGCAGTCGGCCTGCTGCCGCAAGGCGACGCGATACGTGGAGTGCGGCTGCGGGAAAGGGAAACCGGCGCCAAGACCGGCTGGGGAGAGCCGTACGAGTTCGAGGCGGATTTCGTCGTGGACACGACGGGACGCAACTCCCAGTCGTGCAACTGGCTGGAGGACCTTGGCTACGGGACGGTGGAGGAAAGCGTCGTCGACGCCCAATGTGCCTACGCCACATGCATCTTCGCCATTCCGCCCGATCACAAGGCCGACTGGAAGTGCATCGTCCTGCAGTCCACTCCCGAGGTGCCGCGGCAGGGCATCCTGAACCCGATCGAGGGCAACCGGTGGATGGTCTCGGTGTCCGGGGTCGGCGGCGAGCGTCCGCCGCTCGACCACCAAGGCATGGTCGACTTCGCCAAGACGTTACGCAGCACCGAGATCTACGACCAGATCCGGGACGCCGAGCCGCTGACCGAGGTCTATGGCTCCGGCCGAACCGAGAACAAACGCAGGCACTACGAGAAACTCACCCGCTGGCCGGACCGGTTCGTGGTGATGGGCGACGCGGCCGGCTCGTTCAACCCCGCGTACGGACAAGGCATTTCCGTGGCGGCAACCTGCGCGGTCGACATCGACGACGCCTTCGAGGCAGCCGGAACCCGGGACACCGGCTGTATCCCGGCCGGGCTGGCGTCGGGCCTGCGCAAGCCGATCGCCAAGCGCGTGGACGGCGCGTGGATGCTGTCGGCGAACTCCGACCTGGCGTACCCCGGCGCGGCGCCAGGACCACTGCCACTGCCCGCACGGATCGTCCAGCGTTACATGGGCCGCCTGGTGCGGGTGGCCACCAGAAGGGGACCTGCGGCGACGGCATTGCTGGACACGTATCACCTGCTGGCGCCACCCGAGGCCGTCTTTCGCCCCAGCGTTGTCGCTGAGGTGCTGCGTGGCCCGAAATCGGAGGAGAACTCGTTGACCGGCACCGTGGAGACCAACCGCCTGCTCAACCTCTATCGCAAGCGCGCCAAGCACTACGACATCATGTCCAACCGGTTGTATCTGATCGGTCAGCGGACCATGGCCTACAAACACCTGGCACTCGACCAGCTGAAACTGCGGCCGGGCGACACGGTGATCGACGCCGGCTGCGGCACCGGCCACAACCTGCCGTACCTGTCGAAAGCGGTGGGGCCCAGCGGGAAGGTCATCGGCATCGACCTGACCGACTCGATGCTGCACCTGGCCGAGGACCGGATCCGGGAACACGATCTGACCAACGTCACCCTGCACCAGGCCGATCTCACGACGTTCCAGTTCCCGCAGAAGGTCAACGGCATCGTCGCCTGTTTCTCGCTGACCCTGATCGAGGGCTACGCGACGATCGTGAAGAACGGCTACGACGCACTCGTCCCGGGCGGCCGTTGGGTGGCCCTCGACTACCGCCTGCCGGACTGGTGGCCACGCCGGGCGGTCCCCATGCTCGGCCCGGTCATCGCCCCCTTCGGTGGCCGGCCCGACATGCTGCTCAACCGCCACCCCTGGAAGGCGATCGAGCAGGGCGCCGCCGACACGCACACCCTCACCCGCTACGGCGGCTGGGTGTACGTCACCACAGGCATCGCCCCCTGATCGCCGCAATGGCCTTGCCGCGCCTGGATTGCCAGGCGCGGCAAGGCCATTGCGGCGTCAGCGCTTGGCGGCGAGGATTCCGTCGAGCAGACCGGGATACAGCGTGTCCAGATCTTCCCTACGCAGCTCCGTGATCCGCGCGGTGCCCTCAGGTCGAACGCGGGTCACGCCCGCCTCACGCAGAATCCGCATGTGGTGGGTCCGGGTCGACTTGTTGATCGGCAGCTCGATCGCCCCGCAGGCCACACCCGCCCCGATCCGGTCCATCTCCCGAACCAGCTGCAGGCGCACCGGATCAGCCAGAGCACGCAGAACCGCCTCGATACGCATCTCTTCCCGAGCCGGATGCGGAAGGTACTTCTCCTGCGCCATTACCCCATTGTACGAGACTCATCGGAGAATCGGTTCCCCCGTCAGGGATGTTCGGTGCTGTGTCTCCCGAAAGGCAGGAGCGTCCATAGGGGACTGATTTTTAGGTCTGGCCGCGGTTATTGTGGTCAGGTGACCGACCCTGTGGGCGCTGATCAGGTGCGTATCAGTACGCGTGAGCGGGAGGTGGCGATCGCGGCGCTCGGTGAGCATTTCGCTGCGGGCCGCCTGGCCGCCGAGGAGTACGAGGAGCGTCTCGGCGTGGTGGTGGAGGCCCGGTTACGGGGTGAGGTGCGGCCGGTCTTCGAGGATCTGCCGCTGCCGCGCCCGCCGTTCCTGTTGCCGGTGGCGGCCACGCCGAGCGCCCTGAGCAGCCCGCTCCCCGAGAAGCTGCGGGTCACACTGCATGCCGAGGGTGTGCTGCTGATGGAGGAAGGGCTGCCGGGTTCGATCACGTATCGCCGTTACCGTGATGGCGAGAAGAGCTATCGCTGGCGGCGTGAGCAGTTCGTCGCGGCGGTCGTGGTGACTGGGAAGCGGCTGGTGGTGTGGGCGGCTGGAATGAGGCAGGTCGACATGCCGTTCGACAGCCCGTTGCGGGCGGCTCTCGCGGTCTCGGTCAAGGGGGCCGATCAGTTGCTCATCGCGTATGACGCCGCCGCGTTCAGCGCCAGTCGGTCGGGACGTGTTGAGCTGCGGGTCCGTACCGGCCGGGCGGCTGACCTCGCGGAGTTGTTCGGGGCGTAAGCGATCAGACCGGCACGTTGTCGTCGTTGTCGTGGTAGTGCGGGTGTTCCGGGGTTTGGTCCGGCGGCTGGGGCGGTTGGGGTTTCTCGCCGCGGTGCGGTGTGCCGGTCGCGTCGATCCAGCCGACTGAGCGGCGTACGGTGATTTCCTGCCCGGCGTCGTTCCACCTGATCACCCGTAACAGGTACTTGTCGGGGTTCGGGGCACCCGGCGCCAGGTCCCCGCCGGACAGGGTGATCTTGACCTTGACGTGTTGTTCCGCGCCGTTGGCATCGGTGTAGAAGTGGTCCTCGTCGACCTCCCGCCAGGCCGACATGGTCTTCCAGTACGTGACCCTGCCGGGCACGGCAGGCGGGAAGTCCTGGCCGGACAACAGGTAGTCGTTCGCGGAGCCCATGGCCATGCGTTTGAACTCGTCGTCGTTGAACGCGGGGGCGGCTCCGGCGTCATCGCGCTGGATCACGAGCGAGCCGACGGCGGCATTGCCCGCGGTCCGCTGAAGCGCGAGAAGGTTGGCAGCGTCCATCGCCCCGTGCCGGGCGGCCACCGGACTGGCGGCCGGCGCGGCTTGCGGACCAGCCACTGCCGGCTGGTGACTCACGACCGGCCTCGTCATAGCTGTCCACAGTAGGCGCGTTCGTAGCAGGAAACAGGGGCCACCAGGTTGCCCTGACGTCCCACACGTGATGCCCCTTCGTGCAGTTTTCACTACGCGGATCGCGGGATTCGAACCCGATGGCCTCCTCGGGATGGTCGACGGGCCGACCTCGGACGAAGGGAAACCACGTTGAGTCACGTCACCGCCACTGATGGCGCGCGGATCTTCTACAAGGACTGGGGCGCAGGCCGTCCGGTTGTGCTCAGCCACGGCTGGCCGCTGAACTCCGACAGCTGGGAGGCGCAGGCTCTGTTCCTGGCCGACAACGGGTACCGGGTGATCGCCCACGACCGGCGTGGGCACGGCCGTTCCACTCAGACGTGGGACGGCAACGAGATGGACACCTACGCCGACGACCTCGCTGCCCTCATCGGATTCCTCGACCTGTCCGAGGCCACGCTGGTCGGGTTCTCCACCGGAGGCGGCGAGGTCGCGCGCTACGTCGGCCGGCACGGTACCGGTCGCGTCGCGCAGGTTGCGCTCGTCTCGGCGGTGCCGCCGTTCATGTTGCGTACCGAGGACAATCCGGGCGGGGTTCCGGTGGAGGTGTTCGACGCGATCCGTGCGGGCTCCCTCGCCGACCGGTCCCAGACCTACCAGGATCTCGCCGATGGGCCGTTCTTCGGCAACAACCGGCCGGGCGCGAATGTCTCGCAGGGGATCCGGGACGCGTTCTGGCTGCAGAGCATGGCTTCGGGGCATCGCAACGCCTACGAGTGCATCGCTGCGTTCTCGGCCACCGACTTCCGCCCGGACTTGGCCAAGTTCGACGTCCCCACGCTGGTCGTTCACGGTGACGACGACCAGGTCGTGCCGTTCGAGGTCGGTGGCAAGGCGTCGGCCGCACTGGTTGAAGGAGCGCGGCTGGTCGTCTATCCCGGCGCGCCGCACGGCATCACCGACACCCACAAAGAGCAGCTCGGCGCCGACCTGCTCGCGTTCCTGAGGGAGTACGACGCATGAGCACGATCGTTCTCGTACATGGGCTGTGGGTGACGCCGCGCAGCTGGGAACACTGGGTGCCGTTCTACGAGGCGAAGGGGCACACCGTGCTGGCGCCGGCGTACCCGGGTTTCGAGGTCGAGGTGGAGGCGTTGCGCGCCGACCCGACGCCGATCGCCACGGCGACCGTGCCCGAGACGGTGGCGCACCTGGAGAAGATCATCACGGCCCTGCCGGAGAAGCCGATCATCATGGGGCACTCGTTCGGCGGAGCGCTGACCCAGCTGCTGCTCGACCGGGGGCACGGGGCGGCCGGGGTGGTCATCAACTCCGCGCCACCCGAAGGCATCCGGGTGAACCCGCCGTCGCAGATCAAATCGCTGTTCCCGATCCTGAAGAACCCGGCCAAACGGCACCAGGCAGCGGGGTTCACGCCGGAACAGTTCCACTACGCCTTCACCAACACCCTCCCGGAACAGGAGGCCCAGGCGGCCTACGACCGGTACGCCATCCCAGCGCCGGGCAGCTGGGTATGGGCGTACGGCCTACTGGCCAACCTCACTCCCGGCAAGCAGGAAACGTGGGTGGACTTCCACAACGAGCAGCGCGCACCGCTGCTGTTCATCGCAGGCGGGAAGGACCACATCATGCCGCCGTCGGTGAACAAGTCCAACGCCAACCACTACAAGGCACCGGGCACCGTCACCGAGTACTTCGAGTTCCCCGGCCGCTCCCACTGGACATGCGCGGAACCCGGCTGGGAGCAGGTCGCCGACCACGCTCTCGACTGGGCCCTCCGGCACGCCACCGTCTGACGAGTGAGGACACACCGATGAGCAACGAAACAACCGGATTCCGGCGTCGCACGCTGCTGACCGGCGCGGCCGGCTTGGCCGGTTTGGCGGCCACCACAGGCGAGGCCGCCGCCGTCGCAAGACCGAAGCCGACCATCGTTCTGGTACACGGCGCATTCGCCGACGCTTCGGGCTGGAACGACGTCATCCACCGGCTACTGTGCGAGGGCTACCCAGTCATCGCCCCAGCCAACCCACTGCGTGGCATCCCATCCGACTCCGCCTATCTCACAAGCATACTCGCCACGATCACCGGACCGATCGTCCTAGTTGGACACTCATACGGCGGTGTCGTCATCACCAATGCGGCCACAGCCAACGTCAAAGCCTTGGTATACATCGCCGCGTTCGCCCCCGACGAAGGCGAAACAGTCGGATACCTGCAAAACCAGTTCCCCGGCACAAAACTCGGACTCGAAGCACTCGACCTGCGCCCAATCACCCAGTCCGACGGAAAACCAAGCCACGACGGCTACGTAAAGAAGGCAGTCTTCCGCGAAGTCTTCGCCGGCGACCTACCCCAAGCAGCAACCGCAGTCATGGCAGCAACCCAGCGCCCAGCAGACGTGCAGTCCCTACAGCAACTGTCCGGACCACCGGCGTGGAAAACAATCCCGTCATGGTTCCTGGTCGCCCGCGACGACCAACTGATCCCCGCCGCCGCACAACGCCACATGGCCAAACGAGCAGGTTCCCGCACCATCGAGGTCAGCAGCTCCCACGTCGCCATGATGTCCAAACCAGCCCAGACCGCATCCCTCATCCTCTCCGCCGCCCACTAGACATCCCGGCCCGGACAACGCCCTCGGCCCCCCGAAATCCAGCATACCGACAAGGCCCGACAATCCCAGGACATTCAAGCGCTTCACTGTGGACAACCCGCCACTTGTGGGCAGTTCCAGCTTGTAGATTTCGCAGTCCAGGTTTTGTCGGTCTTCAATTGTAAGCTGGAGTTCGGGGGCCGGAGGCCGCCCTGGCTCCTGTGGGGAACGCTGCCCGGAGGCCGCGGAAACCGTCAGACCGTTGCGGTAGCGCGGATTCGGCGGGCGACCACGTTCGAAGTGAGCGCGTTCTAGTCCAATGTGTCGGGTAGCGGGGGAGTGCGGGCCAGTTGGCGGCGGGAGGTGACGCCGAGCTTGCGGAAGACTTTTCGGAGGTGGTAGTCGACGGTGGCCGCGCTGATGAACAGTTGCTCGGCTATCTCGGCGTTGGTGGCTCCGGTGGCTGCGAGTCTGGCTATCGCGAGTTCCTGGGTGGTGAGGTCGTTGGCTGTGGCTGATGTGCGGCGGCGGGCTTTTTCGCCGGTGGCGGCCAGTTCTTTCGCTGCTCGGGCGGCGAAGCCGGGGGCTCCCATCTGTTCGAATATCTTCAGGGCGGTTCGGAGTTGTTCGCGGGCGTCTCGGCGGCGTTTCTGTCTGCGTAGCCATTCGCCGTAGAGCAGGTGGGCGCGGGCGAGGTCTGCGTGTGCGCCTGTGCCGGACAGGAGGGTGACTGCCTCGCGGTAGAGGGGCTCGGCGGTGCTGGCTGGGGCGAGTAGGGCGCGCGAGCGGGCCAGTACGCCCAACGCCCAGCCTGTGCCGGCGGCTGTGGCGCGGGGTGTGAGCCTGGTCAGCGTGGAGGTTGCCAGGACTCGGTCGCCGCTGCGGACGGCGGCCTCGACGAGGTCGGGTAGGACGCGGGAGTGGACGCCCACGACGTCGGATTCGGCAACCTCGTGGGCGACTGTGCGTGCGTGCGCGTAGTCGCCTCGGCCGAGGTACAGCACGACCAGGCCTATGCGCACTATGGATTGGACTGATCCGCTGCCAATCCAGCCGGCTGCCTCCAGCGACTCGTGCAGGATGGCGTCGGTGGTGGCGTCGCTGCCGTCGGCGCGCCAGGCCAGCAGTTCCGGTAGGCGGTGGATGGTCCAGAGTTCGTCGGTGGCGCCGATCGCCGCACGAACCTGGTTGCATTGGTCCAGCAGGTCTTCGGCCGCAGCCAACTCGCCCAGATATGTCTCCACTGTCGCCGAGCAGTACAACGCGGTGACGAGCGTCCATAAGGCGCCGTTCTTACGAGCGACTTCGGCAGCTCGCCGCCAGACCGCCCGGTGCAGCTCCGGCTCCCAGAGCATGATGCTGAGCGTCGTGCCTGCGAGGTGACGACGCAGTACGTGTTCCTCGGGGGTTGCCGGGTCCAGCAATGCGTCGGCGGTCCGTCGGATGTGCGGCACGGCCGACGCGCAGCCGTCCGTGATGAGTACGGTGAACGCGCGCAGCAGCAGATCCCGGACGGTCGCGCCGCCCGTGCGGGCGCCGAACTCCTCGGCAGCGTGGGCGATCTGTGCGACCGTGGTGTCGCGGATGAGGTGGCCGCCGCGCACGGTGTGCTCGATGGCCTCCAGCAACGCCTCGTGGGCGAGGTCGGGTGTCCGTTCGCCGAACGCCGACGCGGCGTCAAGGCACAGAGCTGCGCCTCCCGCGTACGCTCCCTCGCCACCGAGCACCACCAGAGTGCTCGCGCGTACGAGCAGCGCCCGGCCGCGGCCGATGTCGCCGACCAGGTCGATGCCGACACCGTCGAGCAGCTTCAGCGCCTGTAGCGGAGCCCCGGCCATCAGTGCGGCTTCGGCGGCCCCGAGCATTCGATCAGCGCGGTGCTGACCCTCGGATGTCAGTTCAGCGGCCCGGGTCAGGAACGACGCACGGGCCGCGTACCCGCCACGTGCGCTGGCCCGATCAGCCGCCTGTTCCAGCTCTGCGGCTACGGCTTCATCGGTGCCGACGCAGGCAGCGGCCAAGTGCCACGCACGACGGTCCGCGTCGGCTGACCGTGTGGTCCCTTCGGCCAGTGCGGTGTGTGCTCGCTGCCGCTGCACGCTTGTCGCGCCGCCATAGACTGCGGAACGCACCAGTGGATGGCGAAACTCCGCGGTGATCCCCAGCGCCAGCAGACGTTCCGCCTCCGCGGGACCGGAGGCGTCCAGCCCGATGTCCAGTCGTGCGGCGGCGTTCGTGATGTAGCCGATGTCTCCGCCGGGCTCGGCCGCGGCCAGCAGCAACCAGGTCTGTGTCGCCTGCGGCAGTGCGCGTACCTGGCGCACATAGTGTTCTTCGAGTTGGCTACCGATCGGTAGCGGGTCGGGCAACGACAATCCACCGGTCAGGTGGCCGGTCGACAGCTCCTGTCCGAGGTCCGTCAGGGCGAGCGGGTTACCGCCGGTCGCAACCGCGATACGTGCGGCGACAAGGCTGTCCAACGGCCCAGGCACCACTGCCTTCAGCAGTTCCACGCCGTCCGGCTCAGACAGCCCGGCCATCTCGAGCACGGTGAGCCCGGCCAGCGCGTCGATGGTGCCGCGTGTGGCGAACAGCAGACCAATGCCCTCCGCATGCAGGCGACGGCCGACGAACGCCAATACGCCCAGCGACTCGTCATCCAGCCACTGCGCATCGTCGACACAGCACAACATCGGCTCACCAGCTGCGACTTCGGCAAGCAACGTCAGGGTCGCGAGCCCTACCAGGAACCGATCGGCCGGCGGTCCGTCGAGCTGCCCGCACGCCACCCGCAACGCGCGATCCTGCGCCGTGGGAAGACCGCGCGGGACAGTCAACAGCGGGATCAGCAGCCGGTGCAGCGCCGCGAACGGAAAACCGATCTCAGCCTCGACCCCTGCCACCCGGATCACGCGCAGGCCCTCAGCCCGTGTTGTGGCGTGGTTGAGCAGCGCTGTCTTGCCGATACCGGCATCGCCTTGCAGAACAAGCACTCCGCTCAGCCCACCACGAACCGTGGTGACGAGATGGTCGAGGCGTTCGCGCTCCGCTCGACGGCCGTGAAGCCTCACCAAAACCCCCAGGAACCATGACAAAAACGACGAAACCAAGGGTAGAAGTGGGGCGAGCGGGCGGCAGGGCTGTGAGTGCACGCAACTCGGCTGACAGTGCAATATGTGAGCGTTAACAGAAAGGCGTGCGATGCCCTTTGTGCTCAACACAGCGGACTTACCGGCCAAGGACCGCGTCGAGGCCGTCCACGCGGCCATGTTGCAGGCGTCCGCTCCCTGTTACGTCATCCACGAAGACCCGGACGGCGACGTCCACGCGCTCATGGGGGTGTGGGACCTGGGCAGCGCCAACATCTTCACCAACCGTGCCTCGGGCATCCGGCTGTTGCGCACCGCCAAGCAGGCCAAGCAGGACGTCGAACCGGTGGTCGCGCTGTCGGTCCAGCAACTGGCCCATGGCCGGCACGAACAGCTGACCGTGCGGCAGGTGATCAGGCCAGGCGAGTTGATGGCGGTCGACCTGTCAGCGCCCTACGAATTCTCCTGGCCCGGCAATGGTGCCGCCGGTTGCGTCCAGATCCCGTTCGAGCAGCTCGGCCTGTCGGTCGACATCATCCGGAGCGCAGTCGGCAACCTGCGTGCCAGCCCCCTCTACCAGCTGTTTGCCAATCACGTCGCCCACCTCAGCCGGGACGCCGACCGCCTCAGCGCCGATCCGGGGGCCGCCATTCTCGGCGCCGCCACTGTCGAGCTGGCCCGGGCGCTGCTCATCTCGGCTGCCCGTCCTGATCAGCACTCGAATGCGGTGATGCACCAGACGCTGCTCACCCGTGTGCGCGCCTACGTACGCCAGCACCTCACCGACCCCGACCTCAGCCCGGCCACGATCGCGGCCGCGCACAACGTCTCGCTGCGTTACCTGTACAAGATCTGCGCCCAAGCCGGCTTCAGCCTCGAACAGTGGATCATCGGTGAACGGCTGCACGGCGCCCGGGAGGAGCTCATCCGGCCCGGCAGCCGCGGCCGCACCATCGCGATGGTCGCCCGGCAGTGGGGATTCAGCGACCCGACCCATTTCACCCGGCGGTTTCGCAGCGCATACGGCGTCACACCGAGCGAGTGGCGAGCACGGCCAGGTGGTGCAGGGAGTTGACGGGATGTTCGGCGCCATTCCGGCACCACCGCGGAAATCAGTGTGCGGCGAACTGGAGGCCGGTGGCCTGGGTGACATCGGGCTTGACCGGCAAGGGGTCCACGACCAGGCGCTGGCCGTGGATGTCGGTGACCGCGATGGCCCCGCCGCACCCGGAACCGCTTTCGGAGAGGAAGTAGTTGTAGTCGGCCCGCGACAGCTGCTTGAACTGCCCGCCCGACTGGACTTCCAGCCGTGCCACCGGATTGCGGTGATCAATGACCTGGATCGCACACCAGTACTGGCTGGACCCTGTCTTGTAGCGGATGGAGATCTTCTTCGACAGCTCGGGACTGGCCAGCGTCCACGTGACCGGGATCTGGCCCTGGCTGGGTGCCGCCAGCCGGGCGAACGCCTCCGCGCTCAGGTCCAGCTGCCCGGCCTTGCACGGCGCCGGGCAGAGATTGGTGATCCGCACTGTCAGGCTCGCCCCGTTGGCGGCGCGGACCAGGACATAGGCGCCACAGGCCTTGGAGCCCTCGTAGTCCGCCGTGTTCATCGCGGCGGTCAACGGGTCAGGGCTGGGGTCGTACGAGCACGCTCCGCTGCCGTTGGAGTCGTAGAACGTCGCCACCCCGCTGTGGGGCACGCCCGGCTTGATCCTGCCGGCCAGTGACGTGTCACCCGTGGCCGCCGCGGGGGCGGCCGTCTTCGTCGAGGCGGTGGTCGAGGTCGAGGTGGTGGACGTGGTCGTGCTTGTCGGCGTGGGTGCTGGCTCGCTTGTGGTCGGCGTGGTCGTGGGCACGCTGGACGGGGTCGCAGTTGTGACATTGGCTGCGGCGACAGGCTCACCCACGACGCTCGTCTGATCGCGCATTGTCACGACACTGATTCCTGCCAACAGCAGCGCGACCACCGCGGCCGCCAACCACCGTCTGGACATCACAACTCGGCATCATATGGGCGAGCGGCCCGTCCCGGACCTGGATGCCTCAACCGCATAAGTTCGAGGCGAGGTCCTCGGCAAGTGCGCGCACTGTCGCGGTTGGAATGATCGCGAGCCGGGCAAGCCGAAGCAGTGTGGCCGAGGGCGGCAGGGTGAGCAGTTCGGTGTGGACCAACCCGGGGACATGCCGTTCGATCACGGTCCGTGCGGCGGGGTTCTGCAGCAGTTCCAACAGGGGCGTGTCGAGTAGTTCGGTGGCGGGCAGGTCTCCAGGTGACGGAAGTGGTTCCGCGACTGTGGTCGCGCGTGCGGCCTGCGCACGGACGAGGAGGTGTTCCGGGCATGGTTCGGTGTCGAAGGGGAGACCGAGTCGTTCGAATTGGCTGGCTGGGGCGTCGTTTTCGTGCATGAGCCGGGCGAGCAGGCGGAGCATGCGTAGTTCCTGCTCGTCGTCGGCGAGCGGGTGGTGCTGGGCCGGGTCGGTTTCGAGGTCGAACAGCAGGGTGCCGTGCCGCCAGGGGTTCATCCAGCCTGTCGCGGCCGGCATTCGCATCAGCCTTAGTCCTTTGGTGAAGGGCAACGGGTCGGCGGGTTCCCAGTGGGCGAGTTCCTGGGTGCTGAAACGGGACCGCATGTGGGTGGGCATCAAGGTGTACTGGTCGAGCGGGGTGTTGGCCTCGGTCGCGGCGGCTCGCATGTAGACGAATCGGCCGTCGGTGACGTTGACGTGTCCGCCGTGGATACCGAACAGGACTCCGTCGGGCTCATCGTGGTCAGCGAGGTCGTGGCCCTGCATGTCCTGCGGGGGTTCTAGACCGAAGTACCGCAGGATGGTGGGCGCGATGTCGATGGTCTGGGCGAGTGCGCTCCTGCGGGTGCCGTGTTCGCCGGTGCGTGGGTCCCACAGGAACATCGGCAAGTGGACGAGTTCGTTGTACCAGGGCATGACCGACTTGGCCCACCAGCCGTGCTCGCCGAGCAGATAGCCGTGGTCGGTGTTGACGAGCAACATGGTGTCGTCCCACATGTCGTGGGCGTCCATGAAGTCGAGGATTCGGCCGAGCGAACGGTCGCACATGGACACCAGGGCCGCGTACTCGTGCCTGGCATGCTCCACTTGGGACGATGGCTCGGTGACTTTCTCGTAGCCGGGCCAGTCGAACTTGGGTCCGTTGTAGTCGTGCGGGTAGAGATCTTTGTAGTTCTGGTGGGTGAAGAACGGTTCGTGTGGGTCGAACAGTTCCACTTGCAGCAGCCAGTTGTCGGCGGCGGCGTTGGTCTCCAGGAAGTGCAGCCCGGCGTCGACGGTCCGGGTCTGGGAGTGCTCGGCCTCGGTGGGCATGTACCGCCGGTTGATCTCGTCCTGACGGCGCATCGCCGCGAACGGAACAGTGGGCCCGCCCACGACTCCCTTCCACGGGTCGCCTTCCTGGCCGCGGAAGAATTCCCACGTGGTGTACCGGGTGTGGTAGGTGGCGCCGCCGTCTTCCCAGTAGTGCGGGTGGTCTGAGGCTAGGTGGGTGTGGATGCCGTTGTCCCGCAACAGTTGTGGCATCGAGTCGTCGAACGGTTCGAGTGGGCCCCAGCTGCGGTGCAGGAAGTTGTGCCGGCCGGTGTGCATCTCGCGCCGGGCGGGCATGCAAGGCATGGATCCGGCGTAGAAGTTGTCGAACGTGACCGCGCGTTCCGACAGCCTGCGGAAGTTCGGCGCCTGCACGAACGTGTCCGCGTAGGGCGGCAGCATGTGCCGGTTGAGGCTGTCGAACATGAGAATGATCGCCCTCATCGGACGCCCTCGCGGTTGTGTGCCTTCCGGACACCTTGGGCCGCGCCGTCGAGCAGGCTTTCGCGCAGTGCCTCGCAGGCGGCGACGTGCGCGTCCATTGCGGCGGCGCCGGTCTGGTGCGACCACTCGCCGATGAAGCCGGCCAGATCCGTGTCGAACGCCCACGCGGGATCCAGCGGCAGTTTCCGGTCCCGGAAGCGGAACCGGGCGATCTCGTCACGCCGGGTGCTGATCTCGGTTTCCAGCAGGCGGAGCACCTCCTCGACGCCCATGAACCCGGCGAAGCTCAGCCGGACCCCGAACTCCGGGTCCTGGAATCGGGTGGGCGGGTGATAAGGGCCTGTCAACCAGTCGAGGAACAGTGTCGTGCCCTCGTCGGTGACGTGGTACCGCTTGGCGTCCTGGGCACCGGGCCGTGGCTCGACGGTGTGCGTCACCCAGCCCTCGTCCTCCATTTTGGACAGTGACCGGTACACCTGGCTCATCTGGGTGTTGGATCGCTGGAACCGCCCGACGGTGTCGAGGTACTTCTTGAGGTCGTAGCCCGTGCTGGGTTTTTGCAGCAGCACGCCCAACAGGATGTTCTCAAGCTTCATCGCCAGCGTCCTTCATGTCGAGACGACCGTGAGACCTCGCCGACAGGGTACTCCACAAGTGTCATGGTATTCTACAACTCATATGGTTGGTTGGCTCTGGTCATGCGAGGATGCGGGTATGCCCGGATGTTGCCCACCATCGCGATCCACACAGGACCAGGCCCGGACACCTGTCGAGCAGGGGCGGACTGACCGGGACGGCCTGGTCTGGGTGCCTGGCGGGGTGTTCCGGATGGGCACTGAGGACACGGACGGTTTCCCGGAGGATCACGAGGGTCCCGTCCGCGAGGTCACAGTGGCGCCGTTCGCGATCGACGCGTGCTGTGTCTCGAACGAACGTTTTGCCGAGTTCGTGGACGCCACCGGCTATCGCACGGACGCGGAGAAGTTCGGCTGGAGCTACGTGTTCGCGAAGTTCCTGCCCGGCGAGCTGCGCAAGCAGTCGCCACGACCGGAAAGGACACCGTGGTGGTGTGGTGTGTCCGGCGCGTTCTGGCGGCATCCCGAGGGGCCGGGGAGCGATCTGGACGGCCGCTGGGACCATCCCGTCATTCACATGTCGTGGCACGACGCGGTCGCCTACTGCGAGTGGGCAGGACGGCGGCTGCCGACCGAGGCGGAGTGGGAGTACGCGGCCCGGGGCGGATTGGACCAGGCGCGGTACCCGTGGGGTGACGAGCTGACCCCGGACGGTGAGCATCGATGCAACATCTGGCAGGGCCGATTTCCGGTCAGCGACACCGCTGAGGACGGCTACTCAGGCACCGCGCCCGTAGACGCCTTCGCGCCCAACGGTTTCGGGCTCTACAACATGTCCGGCAACGTCTGGGAGTGGTGCGCCGAATGGTTCGACCCGGCCCAGGCCAACCGCGCCATGCGCGGTGGCTCGTACCTGTGCCACGACTCGTACTGCAACCGCTACCGCGTGGCCGCTCGCACAGCCAACAGCCCGGACAGCTCTTCTGGCAACCTTGGCTTCCGTACCGCCGCGGATTCGAAAATACGTTGAGGAGTCTGCAGGCGCGGGCATAGCGTCGATGATCGTGATCAATGCTGGAGATGACCCCGCGGACGGCTGGTTCCCCGAGAGCGTGGCCGTCGGCTATGACGACCCGGGCGGTGCGAACTCGTCCGAGGTGGTGACGCCCGCGGTGGACGTACTCGAAGATCTGGCCGACGGCCCGGTACTCGAGTTCGCGGTCGGGACCGGCCGGATCGCCGCGCCGCTGGCCGCTCGCGGCGTGCCGGTGAGCGGCATCGAACTGAGCCAGGCGATGGCGGCACGAATCGCGAGCAAGCCGGGCGGCGACAGCATCGAGGTCACGATCGGCGACATGACCACGACGCGGGTGGATGGTCAGTTCTCGCTGGTCTATCTGGTGTTCAACACAATCAACAACGTGACCACACAGGACGGTCAGGTCGACGTTTTCCGCAACGCGGCCGCGCACCTGCGGCCGGGCGGCCTGTTCCTCGTCGAGGTGGGCGTGCCGAACCTGCGTCGCCTCCCACCCGGGCAGGACGCCGTCCCGTTCGTGGTGACGCCAGGCTACGTCGGGTTCGACCAGTACGACGTGGTCACGCAGGAGTTCACGTCGAACCACGTCACCGTGCCCCCGGACGGGAAGGGACGGTTCCGCCGTATCCCCTTCCGGTACGTCTGGCCGGCCGAGATGGACCTCATGGCACGCATCGCGGGAATGAGCCTGAAGCACCGCTGGGCCGGCTGGGACCGCTCGGAGTTCACCGCCGAGAGCACCAAACACGTGTCGGTCTGGGAAAAGCGGTGAGTCAGGGCCCGAACAGCGGCATCACCCAGTAGTTGGCGTTGTGCCATGTGTCGGTCGGGAATCCTCCGTCGACCCCATAGTGGTACACGCCCGCAGCGGGTGGTGCGGTGAACGGTGCGGTGATCACCGCACCGGTGAAGTACTCCTCGGTCTGCGCGTAGCCGCCTGAAGGCGTGTAGTAGGACACGACATAGTCCGTTCCCTCCACGGCAGGGACGGGCGTGCTGAGCGTGATGCGTTGGCTGTAGACAGCCGATCCTGCGGCTTGCTCGCCGAGCAGTGTTCCGTCCGGCCCCCAGACACGCAGTGTGACGGGACCACTGTAGGAACCGCGGTAGATGATCGCCCCGGTGATGTGGCCGCTCCGGTCGAGCCGGGTGCGTATCCCTACTTCCACCGGCTGGTCGTCCGCCTCGTTGATCTGCGGTTTGCCAGGCAGCGACGGCAGCCGGAAGCGGTCGCCGGACAGTGTCACCGTGCCCGGCTCGCCGACGTGCAGGACCACAGGGCCGTTGACGACGCCTACGGTGCTGTTGGTCGAAGCGCGTGAGTAGAGGTTGACCGTTCCGGGCTCGGTGGGAGTGAACACATACGACCATGTCTCGTCGGCGTATTCGGCCTGTTGCCAGGTTTCGCCCTCGTCGGAGGAGACCTCCACGGAGACCACGCCGCCGGCCTCACCGTTCACGGCCACACCGGCGAGTAATACGGGAGTTCCGGTGTCGATGCTCGCACCGGACGTGGGTGAGGTGAAGTGGGCGATGGGGTAGTCGGCATGGGCCACGCCGACCGGCACCGCCAGCACCATGATCACTGCCAGGAGTACTGATAACAGTCGGGACATACCCGTGCAGCGGCGGATCCGTTCAGTCCGTTACGGCTTTTGCGTTCGGCCGGAACAGATTGAGCCGAACGCGTGCCTCGCGTTCGGTCCTGTGGCGTGAGAGGCTACCGGCGAAATGCCGCCGCGCGAGGAGATCCGTCCGTTGAGTGAGAACACTGTGATTGTGGCTGGGCAGGAACTCGTCTGTCGCGAGTCGGCCGGCACCGGGCGGCCGGTGGTGCTGGTGCACGGCAACTCGTCCTCCAGTCGTACCTGGCACGCCCTCATGGATGGGGCCTTCGGCGCGCAGTTTCGTTGCCTGGCATTGGATTTGCCGGGGCATGGCCGGTCCAAGCCCGCAGCGGACACGGACCTCTACTCGATGCCCGGTTACGCAGGCATCGTGGCCGGGTTCATGGCGGCCACCAGTGCGGAGGACGCTGTTGTCGTCGGCTGGAGTCTCGGTGGGCACATCGCGCTCGAGGCAGCGCCGCAGCTGCCGGACGCCGCCGGGTTCGTGATCTTCGGGACGCCACCAGTCGGGTCACCGGCTCAGCTCGCCGAGGCGTTCCTGCCGAACCCCGCGATGAACGTGGGCTTCACCGCCGAGGTGGATGCCGACGCCGCCCGGTCCTACGCCGCCAGCTTCCTGGCACCCGGTTCGACGTTCCCGCTGACGGACTTCGTCGCCGACATCCTGGCCACCGACGGTGCCGCCCGCGCCGGACTGATGGCAAGCATCGGTGCGGGCCGGTTCACCGACGAAGTACAGATCGCCGCTGAGCTGTCACAGCCACTGGCGGTACTGCACGGCGAGGGCGAACAACTCGTCAGCCTGGACTACCTGCGCAAGCTCACCATGCCGACAATGTGGCGCGGGGGAGTGCGAATACTGCCCGGCGCGGGCCACGCACCGCAGGAAGAAGCGCCTGAGAAGTTCGCCGCCGTGCTGACAGAGTTCGTCACCGAGCTGCCCTGAACCGCCCCTGCTGCAGATCCTGATCTCTACCGCTCAACGCCAGTCGGCCGGCGCGAGTCGCGCCGGCCGACTGGGTTGTGGACGTCAACTCATCGGGTATGTATCCAGGTCTTCGCGTAGCCGGTCGCGAAGGGCAAGCCGATGTTCGCGCCGCCGCCGTACGATGTCGTCCAGTGGCTGGGGTCTGTATCGACCTTGTTCGGACCGAGCACCGTGGCCGACCCGCCGACCTCGACGAACCGGGCCCCGCCGGTAGCCCAGACGGATACGCCTTCTGCCATGCTGCGCTGGCCCGGCAAGGCGCGGACGCTTCCGCTCACTCCGAGAGCCAACGGCATGGAGATCATGCTGTCGGCGAAGAACGTGCCTTGCTTGTCGGTGCCCTGGCAACGCTCAAAGCCGACGATGACCAGGTTGACCGTGCCGCAGTAGAGCACGGTGTTGACCTTCTTGGCCTCCAGTTCGGCCTGTTTCGCCTGTTTGGCCAGCTCCCGGTTCTTGCGGTCCTCGCGGGCGTTCTCCTCGTCGTTCGCCTTGCGTCGCTTGTCATAGGACTTGCAGGAGCCGGACACGTCCGACCGCAGCGGCGAGTAGCTACGCGCGCAGCTGCTGTCCACCCACTTGTCCCAATCTTCCTTGGTGTAGCACGCCAACTTCTTGTCGCCGAGCGGGCCGTAGCAGTCGTCTTGTACTCGTGGCACGCTCTTTGTCTGGTTCGGCCGGGATGGCAGCGGCCCGGTCCAGCAGTCGTAGGTGCCAGGGGAGCACCGGGTGTTGTCGCTGCCGCGCGGCGATGGGGACGGCGGCGCGGGTTGTGCAGGGGGAGCCGGTGGCGGAGCGGCCCAGCAGGAGCTGGTGCCCGGCGGGCAGTCGGTGTTGTCGCCGCGGTCCCTGGCCAGGCCGGTCGAGTCGGCGAACGTCACCGGGTTGTTGTTGGCGTACGCGTACGCGTTGAACCCTTGAGGGTCACCGGGCGACAACAACGGGTCCACCGACAGGAACTTCCCGGTCGCCGGGTCGTAACTGCGGGCGCCGATGTGGGTCAGTCCGGTGGCCGCCTCGGTCGTGCCGCCGACGAACCCCTTGGTGCTCGGCCACGTCGGCGACTGCGCGCCCCGGGACTGGCCGAACACGTCCAGCCTGCGCCGCGTCACCTGCAGGCTGCTGGCATTGACCGCGACGTTGTCCGTGCCGTGGTGGTCCTGCAGCAGGTAGGTGACGTCGGTCAGGTTCTTGCCGGTCCGCACGGCCACCCTGGATCCATTGTGGACGTAAACCCGGGTGCCGGTCAGTGTGCCGGAAGCCGTGTCGTACCGCAGTTCGCCGCTCGCCAGGTGCAGGGTCGCGCCCTTGTCGTCCTTGGTGATCAGCCGCGTGCCGTCGGCGTCGTAGACGTACGTGGACGATCCGGCCGAGGCGAGCCTGCCCTGCTCGTCCCAGGTGAGCGCCTGCGTGCCCCCGGTCGGCGCCGGCCGGCTCGTGGTCGCACCGATCTCGTTGTACCCGTATGTCACCGTGTTCGCGCCGGTCTTCGTCGACAGCGGTGAGTGCGGCCGTGGCTGCTTGGGATCGGGATACTTCGTCGTACGTACGGTGTTGGTGGTGTGCTGGTTCTCGGTCGTCCGGTTGCCGATCGCGTCGTAGCCGTACGTTGTCCAGTACTGCGCCGTGTTACCGAGGTTGCTGCCCACCCCGCCCGCACAGTCCGTGGTGGACGTCCAGGCGTCGTTGACGCGCCGCAGGTAGTCGTAGGTGAAGCACTGGGTGTCCTTGGCCGCGCCGGGAGTGGCGTCTGTCAGTTTCGTGACGTTTCCGGACGGGTCGTAGGCCAGCGTGTCGTCGGCCTGGATGTCGGTCGACTTGCGGTGCTGCACGCGGATCGAGGACATCCGCCGGGTGATCCGGTCGTAGTCCTGCTGCTCCCACAGCTCAGCGCCCTCAAGGCCGAACCGGGTCATCTCCGTCTCGTAGAACGGGGTGTACCGGGTCAGTCCGACGTAGGTGGTCGTGTTCGTACCGACCAGTTTCTTCGGCATCCCGAAGTCGTCGAACTCGTAGTCGACCTCCTCGCTGACCAGCGTTCCCAGCTTGGGCAGCTTCTCGTGGACAAGGCTGCCGTTGGCACGGTAGGCGGCACCGCTGGTGTATGTCCCGGCGAGCTTGTTCATGACCGGGTCGGCCGACTCCGGAATCTCGACCTGCGACGAGATCGGCCGGTACGCCACGTCATAGCCGTTGACCGTGAACTTGTACGGCTTGCTGTTGAGGTAGCTGGTCGACGACGCCAGTTTGCCCTTCGCGCCCGCGGGATCGTACTTCCACTCGGCAAGGGCAGTGCCGGTTTCAGAGTCCTTGCGGAGCGCCGTCTTGCGGCCGCCGTTGTCGTAGGAGAAGACGACCGTCTGGCCGCGGGCGTCCTTCTGGGTCGTCAACTGACCGGCGTTGTTGTAGGTCATCGTGGTCGTGCCCTTGTCCGGATCGGTGGAGCTGGTCCGGCGGCCGCGTACGTCGTAGTTGTAGGTCCAGACGTTGCCCACGGCGTCGGTCATCGTCGCGGGCTGGCCGGCCTTCGTATAGGTGTAGCTCGTGGCGTCGGCGGCGCTGGCCAGGTTGAGCTCCTTGTGCTGGAGCAACTTCGTGGTCTGGCCGCGGGCGTCGATCAGCGCCGTGGTAGCGGTCCCGCCGCCCGGCGGCATGGTGGCCACCGAGTCACCTCGGTACTCCGCGGTGGTACGCCATTGCTCGACGCCCGCGCTGACCAAGGCGGCCGACACCGGTCGGCCGGTACCGTCGTACTTGGTCACCAACTGCGCCGAGACGTCCGCTGTGGCGTCCACTTTGAACAGATCAGGACCGGCGGCACCGGCGGCGGTGTATTCGGCGTTGGTCCGCGCCACCTGGCCGCGTGAGTCATACTCGACATCGGTCACCACCCGGCTGTTCTTCGGCTGGTCGGGCTGCACCCACGCCAGCTTCTGCGTCTGGCGTGGCCGCAGGAAACCGTCGAACAACTCGAAGCTGCTGATGTAGTTCTCGTTGGCCTTCAGGGCATCCGTCCTGATCGAGCTGGCTCCGTCGGTACGCAGCTGGTAGGTGTACCGCACGTGCGGGCCCTCGCCGTCGTCCTTGGACCGGCCTGGGTCCCAGACCGCGGTCAGCCGGCCGAGAGCGTCGTATTCCTTGTCTATCTTCCGGCCATTTACGTCCACTGAGGACAATGTGCTGCCCCAGCGCGGGTCGACCGTGGCTGTTGTGGCGTGCCCCAACGGATCTGTGACAGTCGTGCCTGTCGTCAGGCCGGTTGTGGTCGTGTAGGCCGTGACAGTCTCGCGCCCCAACGCGTCGGAACTCTTCTCCACCCGGCCGTATGAGTCGTACTTGGTCGTCGATTCCACGGCGTAGCTGGCTTTGCCGGTCGTGTCGTACCCGGAGACCTGCTCGTTGCGGACCAAGGTTCCGGTTGTCGGCGCGACACCCAGGTCGGCGTTGTCGTAGAAGGTCTTGACGTCGGAGATCGAGTCGGCCGGATACGACGGTGTTGCCTTGCAGCCCACGCCGTCGGTGTACACCCGGCTCGGCAGGGCGAGGACCCAGTTGGCCTCGTCCCGGGCGTACTCGTGGTGAGTGCAGCGGTCGTCATCGGTCTTGCCAGGGCCAGTGTCCCCCAGGTCTTCGACCTTGGTGAGAATCCCGAAATCGTCGTAGGTGTTGAGGACCTTGGTCCGCCGGGGATCGCCGACGGCCAGCGCGGTCCGTGTCTCGCTCTCCGCGGTACGGACGACGTTCGAGGTCAGGCCGTCCTTGCTGGCGGTCTGTTTGATCGACGGGAGCGCCAGGGTGCCGGTCACCTCCGGGCCGCCGACGCCGTTGTAGGTGATCGTCTCGCGAACGAACCCCTCAAGGCCGGGATTGTCCTCCTGCTTGCCGCCCTGGCTGTCCACGACATACGCGGGGTCCTTGGGGTCACCTTTCTGATTGCGCCAGTCGCCGTTCATGCCGCGGTAGTACAAGTACTCTGTCTTGCCCTCCACGACGCTCTTGCTGGGACCCGGATCACCGTTGCGGACCACGACCTTGCCGTAACCGCGCCACTGCGACCAGGTGCGATGGTCGGCCGGGATCAGCGGGTCGTTGTTGTAGTGCCATGCGGCGCCGCCGACATAGTCGTACTTGGTGACCTGGGTCGCGCCGCCACCGACCCGGTCGGTCAAGTCCACTTGCCGCACCACGTACTTGTGGAACCAGTCGTTGATCACGTCGCCCTGCGCGGGCACCCAGCGCACCGGGAAGCACCGCTTGGTGTTGGTCTCCGCGACCGGCTTGTCCCCGGGCTTGCAGTCCGGGTCCTCCCAGACGATCTGGGTGACCCCGCCGGTGGGGTTGTAGATGGCCTCCAGCCGGAACTTGTTCAGCGGTGGCTGGCCGTCGGTCTCGGTGTTGACCCGGTTGGCGTACGCCGAACCGCGGAACTCGATCGCAGGCTCGGGCAGTTGCCCGCCGCCGAGGCCGACGTGCGTGAGCTTCTGCAGCCACAGCGCGGCTTTGGTGTTGTCACCCGGGTTGGGGAACATGTGCTCGAGCGTCCACGAGTCCACCGGTTTCTCCACGCCGTCCACCCGGATCTTCGTGGTGATCCTGGACAGTCGCTTGGTGCTCCAGAACGTCGGGGAGATCTTGTCGCCACAGGGCCCGCCGGTGCACTCACGGTCCCACGGAACATCTGGTTGTGCGGCGGGATTGTGGCCACAGTCGGAATCCGGCACACAGCGGTCCGCAGTCTCGAACTCCACCCAGGCCGGCGCTGAGTCCGTGCTGCCCCGGCGAGTGCCGTACTCGATCCGCCGCAGCGTGCCGCCCCTGGTGTACGGCGCGGTCACCTTGCCCAGGTTCAGGCCGTAGTTGTTGGTCTCCTTGTCGTAGAAGTACTTCATGGTGTTGCCGCGCCGGTCCACGACGTAGTCGAGGTTCCACTGCCAGGCCTGGTCACAGGACGAGGCCTCGAACGTGTTCTGATGGCACGGCTCGTTCGGGTCGTTGCCGAACACCGGGACGTTCCAGGTCGAGTTGGCCTCCGGCCGGGACCCGAAGAAGTACTGGGTACCGTCGGTCGTGGTGACCTTCCAGTGCTCCTTGTCGTGGTCACCGTTGTCCTCGCCGGACTCCTGCTCGAACCGGGTGCCGTCGTCGGTGGTGGCCCGCCAGGTGTTGGTGGTCCCGATCCGGACCAGGTCCGAAGCGGTTCCGTTGAACGCCACCGAGGCGTGGTCGCCGGCCCAGCACTGGTCGCCGGTCATCGGGCTGCCGTTCGCGGTGTCCTGCGAGCAGGGCATGAACCGCCAGGTGATCTGCCCGGACCAGAGCGCCCAGCCCTCGCCGAGCCAGGTCGGCTGGTTGTTCGTGGACGCCGTCCGGCCGTCCACCGAACCCGAGCCGTAGGACAGCGCGACCTGGGGCTGGAGTCCACCGGGGACCGGCGGGGTCCGCAACGGGTAGGACCACGAGAAGCTGCCCGACTGCGCGGAGACCTGCCATTTCGAGGCGTCCGACAGCGGGGTCGCGGTGTAGTCGCCGGTGGCGCCGGAATTCCCCGCGGCCAGCGCGTAGACCGTGTCGTCCGGTCCGGCCTCGGCCTGCGCGGTCACTGTGTTGGTCTTGGTGTTGTTGGTGCTGCGCAACGGTTTCTGGACACGGCACTCCGGCTTGTCCGGCGTTTCGGCCGCGCAACCGGGCAGGGCCACGATCCGCAGCCGCGCCGCCCAGTCACCGCCGTAGGCATCCCGGAAACCGGAGTAGTCCAGCCGTACCGGGATCTGGCCGGCCGCCTTGCCCTGGTCGGTCCGTTTGAGCGAGACCGCCATTCCCACGACACCCGCGAGGTCGACCTGCTTGCGCTCCAGGACATTCACCCGGATCTTGGTGGGCCCCGAGCCGCTGCGGCCCACCCACACCGGAGTCAGGCCCGCCCGCACCATCTCCTCTCCGCTGCCGGCCCGCTGGGCCGGCGTGGTCAGGTCCACCTCAGCCGAGCCCGGGTCCGGCCACTTCACCGCCGGATTGCCCCGGACCTGGCCGGCCGCGGCCGGGTCCGGCCTGACCGGTGTCACGGGCATTGTCGTGCCCGGCACCGGCTTCTCGGTGCGTAACGGGCCTGGATCGCCCGGCTTGGCCGGTGTCCAGTCATCCGCGACGGCGGGTGTCGCGACAATCATCGGGGCGAGCAGTGCCGCCACCAGAATCGCGCGTCTCATGCTGTTATCCCCTTCAGGACGTAGCCGAGCGGTCCGTTGGTCTCCTGACCCTCACAATCCGGGTCGGTCGAATCGAAGTGCTCGCCGTCGGGCACCGAGCACCGGTACAGCCGAACTGTGTCCAAGCCGGACGGTTGCTGGTCCCAGATCCAGCCGATCCGGTCGACCACGGTCTGGCCTTCACAGTCGGCGGCGGTCGACGTGAACCGCTCGCCGTTGAACAGGCACTGCATCAGCGCTCGTGTACCGGGCAGCTGGCTCGTCGCCAGCCCGCCGAGCGCACGGTCGCGGACGTAACCCGGGGGCGCCAGCCCGGTCTCGCTGCTGTTGTCGGCCCGTCCTTCGCGTCGCACGGTCCGGTAGAGCATCTTGTACGGCAACGCGTAGCCGAGTTTGCCTTCGTTGGTATGGCCTTCGCAGTCGGACATCACCGAGATGAAATGGTCGCCGTTGCCCTTGACAACACATCGGTAGAGAGCGTGGGACGGGCCGCCCGGCGGCGCTTCGACATAGACCGAGCCGAGCGTCGCGATCCGGCGCTGGCCCTCACAGTCCGGCATGACCGATGTGAACTCGTCCGTGCCGAACATGCAGGAGTAGAGCAGCCTGGTGCCGGGCGCGCCGGCCGGGGCGAGCCAGCCGAGCGAGCCCTCCAGCCGGTAGCCCGCCGGGGCCGGGCCGTTGGTGAAGAAGTGGTCGCCGTCGTGGTTGACATACCGGCCAAGGCTGTCGAGGTTCACGCGGGTCGCGGGCGGGTTGAGGAAGTCCTTGCGGATCTCGTCGTCGGTACGGACCCCGGTGTACACCTGGACCTCGTCGATCCATCCGTTCCAGAAGTCGACCAGCTGGTTGTCCCACTTCGAGCGGCCGATCTGCAGCGGGCCCGGCGCGCTCCAGTTCACGCCGGCCGGCACGGGACTCCGGGCGACCATCGCGCTGTTGACATACAGCCTGATCTCGGGCACGGACGCGTCGTAGACCCCGGTCAGGTGCGACCATCCGGTCTGTGGTGGCCCGGTGTCCTTGGCGATGACCACAGTCGGCTTCGCGGTGTCCGAATTGGAGATCATGAAGTCCCAGGAGTTGTTGTCACCCCGGTACTGCAGATAGAACGCGCTGGCGCCGTTGGCGCCGTCCTGACTGACCAATGTGCCTGGTCTGAGCAGGTCGGGCCGGGCCCATGCGGACACTGTGTAGCTGTTGTCGGTACGTACGGCCGGCGCGGTCGTGCTGACGTAGTCGTTCTGGCCGTCGAAATGGATCGAGCCGGCGCCGACCTTGCCAGGCGCCCACGTCGGTCCGTTGACCAAAGTGGACTCACGGTAGTTGCCGGACACGTCAAGGCTTGTCGTGCCGGCCTTCTCGTCGAACGCGAACACGGCTTCCTGGTTCGCAGGCTGGATGGCTGCCTTGTCGACCTCGCTCGGCCCGGCACCGCCGAAGTCCGGCAGCGCACGGTCGTAGACCCGGACGTCGTCGATGGCTCCCGGCCAGTAGTCGCCGATGTTCCCGTTCCACATACCGCGGCCGATCTGCAGCCCGCCGGTCGCGTTCCAGTTGCCGTGCCTTGCCGCCGTGCCCGCGAGCCGTCCGTTGACATACAAGGACATCTGCCGATCAGACGCGTTGTACACACCGGTCAGATGGGTCCACTGGCCGACCACGGGCGGTTGCGTGTCGTAGGCCTGCTCGATGCCGGGGTCGATCTTGTCCTCGGTCAGCATGGAGAACGACCAGCTGCGGGTGTTCCCGGCGTACTGCAAGGCGAATCCGGGAACCTTGGTGCCCTGCTGGGTGAGCGCGGAGTACCACAGGTCCGCCGCGCGATCGAGCTTCACCCAGGCGCTCACCGTGAAGCTCGAGCTCGTGTCGACCACCGGCCCGGCCGTGGACGCGTAACCGGACGAACCGTCGAGCTTGAGCGCGTCGTTGATCCGGCCCTTGGTCCACAACGCCGGGCCGATCGCATTGACCGTGGCGTTGTTGCGGTTCATGGCGTCCGGTGCCGCGGTTACGGTGTGATAGCCGTCCAGCGGCCAATGGCCGACTGGCGGGGTCGGCAGGCCGACCCGGAACTGGTACTTCTTCGTATTCTCCTGGAGGGCTCGATTGCCCGCTCTGTCCACACTGGTCACCTCCAGCGTGTACGGGTCGGACGTCGGCGGCGTGACGGACGCCGTCGCAGTCCCGTTGACAGCGGTCACGGTCTGCTCCGACTGGCCGCTGAGCCGGTACTTGAACGCCGCGACATCGGGCACGCCGTTGGCACCGAACACGAACGCGCCGGCTTTGCCGGGCGCCCCGCCCTCGCCGTTCTCCGGGTACAGCGCCGATGTCACGGTTGGCGGTTTGTCGGGTTTGGTCAGGTCGACCGTCGCGCCGCACCAGATCGACCACGGTCCCCACACCCTGCCGTCCCAGCCACGCACCCGCCAGGCGATCCCGGAACCGTCGCCATAGATGTTCGCCGGAATCGTCATCGCGAACTCGGTACCGCTGGCCTGTGGCTGAGCCCGGTAGCCGCCGAGGATGTCGCCGTTGCGTACGAACCACTCGAAGTCGGCCTGGACATTGCCACCATTCGGATCGCCGACCGACGCCCGCAGCACCGGGGTGCCGGTCGCGATGTCCGGATCACCCTTGCCGGTGCATTCCTTGCCGTGGATGGAAAGCGACCACGGCTGGACCGGCGCGTCGTTGTAGGTCACGACCATGTAGGGCGTGGCCGGGTCGAACTTGCGCCATGCGTACTTGTCACCCTCGTCGGTGGTAAGCATTACGGTCACCGCGCCCTCGCGCGGATCGTTGACCGCGTCCCGCACGTTGAACCCGATCGATCTGGCTGGGCAGTCCTTACGGCCCCACGCGCCTTCGTACGTGCCGAGCCCGCGCAGCCAGGAGCCCGGGTTGTTCCAGCTGGTGCTGCCGCTGATCGGGGTCGTCTGGGACAGTGTCGTCCCGGTCTTGGTGCAGCTTGCGGAGTAGTACTGGTAGGCGTTGAACTCCGCGGTGATGATGTCCTTGCCGGCCAGTGCGCCCACGTCGAACTGGAAGTACGACCGGACAGTGACGGCCTTGGGCTCCCAGTCGCCGGAGTAGCCGACCTTCGCGATGTTGTCGCCGTCACCGAACCAGTAGTGGTCGTCGCGGTGCTGCTCGTAGACCAGTGCCCAGGCGTTCCGGCCGGAACTCCAGTCCGGGTCGATCTCGATCGGGAACCGTGCGGACGGATCGGTCAGCAGCGCCTGGTCCGGCACGATGGTCAGTTCGCCTGGGGTGACGGTGACCGGCATGGTGACCTTCCGCCGCTCCGGGTTCGCGTCCCACATCTGGGGCGGAGGTGCCTGGAACGCCACGGCGCCGGCGGCATCGGTCACGGTGAGGACGCCGCTCTGGTCGGCCCGGACGGTAAGCCCTTTGGCCTCCAGGCCGAACGTTACCTTCGCCAGGCGCGGATCACGTGCGGCCTGTGGCGTCTTGACGACGAGGACATGCTTAAACCCTTGGGGCGTGGCCTTGACCTGCAGGTCGGTCCCGGGCAGGACGTCCGGATACGTCGCCGTGTCGCCGGACAGCGTCGGCTTGGCCAGGTTGCCCTGCCAACGCAGAACCAACTGGCGGTCCCGGTCGCCGAACACCGCCAAGGGGGACGAGCCGCCTGACGAGAACACCACCGGCGTGGCCGAGTCGGCCGGCGCGATCCTGCCGTCCGGCTGTGGATGAAGCGAATTGTCCAGCGGAACCCAACTGTCGCCACGACGCGCGCGGATCGGCGTGGCATGCATCTCCACGGTGCGTGTGCCGTTGGGATTGGCCAGCACCCGGGTGGTCTCCGTGCCCTGGCCGGTGAGCTCGACTTGTTCGGCTTGTTCGGCGGCCTTGGGAGGACTGTGGCCGGCCGGGACGCCACCGGCGCCCACGAACGCCGCCGCCAACGCCAGGACAAGAATGACCGATCTGCCGGATACCCTACGTTTCACGAAAATCCCCCCGCCCTGACGGGCTGCCCAGTGCCCTCTCGACAGTGCACTTCGCACAGTGTCAGGGGAGGCAGGCGGCGGGGGTAGCCTTTCGCGCTCCAAGGAAAGCGGACAAACCTGCCGCTCCCGGCTATTGGGTCTGTCCCGTACAAAACCGGTATTCCGTTTGGTTAGTGCCGTTTCAGGGCGCGGCGGCGGACAACTGACTTCGGCCTTTCATCGGGCGACGGTGTCAATGTGAAAGGGCGGCACGGTGTCGGCGTCGTACTCGTAGATCCAGGCACTGTCCACCAACGGATCGCTGTCGCTGAAGGCTTTGTCGCGGGCCTGCTGCTCCGGGCCGTCGGGCAGGTGGTTGATGCGGGATCGCCCGTGGCTGACTTCCTGGAGTCTGGTCGTGCGTGGGATCCGTAGCGACTCATAGTTCTGCAGCGCGTTGACGGGGTCATCGGGTTGGGCGGCAAGGCATTGGGCTAAGACTGCGGCGTCCTCGACGGCTTGGGCGGCGCCCTGGCCGAAGAATGGGAACATGGGATGCGCTGCGTCGCCGAGCAGGGTGACCGGTCCGCGGCTCCAGTGCCGCAGTGGTGTCCGGTCCAGTAGTGCCCAGCGTCCGGGTGTTTCGGCCGCGCGGATGAGATCCAGCAGTCGCGGGTCCCATCCGTCGAATTCCGCGAGGAATTCTTCGATACTTGCCCTCGCTGTCCACGATTCCACCGAGTAGTCCCCGGCTGGGGCAATGGCGACGAGGTTGATCAGCTTTCCGGCGGAGATCGGATAGTGCACGAGGTGGTGGCCCGGGCCGAGCCACAATGTGTGTGCGTTTCGGCGGGCGATTTCCGGCGCGTGTTCCGCTGGTACGAGTGTGCGGAAGGCGCAGAGGCCCGAATAGGTGGCCTCGATCGAATCGGCGATCACGCGGCGCACGACCGAATGGATGCCGTCGGCTCCGATCACGATGTCCGCCTCGGCCACCTCACCGTCGTCGAAGCGCAGCGCCGGGCGATCGCCATTTTCGATGACGGCGACGCAGCGCTTGCCCAGCCGGACTGAGTCGTCTGGGACGCTCTTCCGGAGCGCGGCGAGCAGGTCGGAACGACGAGCGGTGTAGGTGTGCTCGCCGTAGAGGCGTTCGCACGCTTCGGCGAGGTTTTCGGCTGACAGGACCGTTCCGTCCTGCCAGCGTCGGAACTCCCAGCCGATTTCGAGCCGCACGACGTGATGCGCCAGCTCCTCGAGCACTCCGAGTCTGCGGAGCAGCCGGGCGACGTTGGGGGCCATCACCAGGCCGGCGCCGATTTCTCTGAGCTCGGATGCCTGTTCGTAGATTGTGCTCGGCAGCCCGGTGCGACGCAGGAACGCGGCGGCCGCGAGACCGCCGATGCCGCCGCCGAGGATGGCGATTTCGGGTGTCCGGGTCATCTCGGCATGCTGCCCGAATGAAAGGGGAGGCGGACACGGATGTTCGTTGAATGAACATTGCTCTTATGCTGGGCCGCATGCCTCGGACCAGTGAACCCGGCCGGACGGTGAGCTCCCGGCTGCTCGAGGTGCTGTTCGCGTTCCAGCCTGGGCACAGTGTTCTCAGTCTCGCCGACCTGGTGCGCAGGACGGGCATGCCGCACGCCACCGTGCGGCGGTTGGCCGTGGAACTGGTTGATTCAGGCGCGCTCGATCGCCGGCCCGACGGCAGGTTCACCGTGGGCCTGCGGCTGTGGCAGCTCGGCACCTTGGCCCCGCTCACCGAACCGTTGCGCGCCCTGGCGCAGCCGTTCCTGGAGGACCTCTACACCGCGTTGCATCAGCACGTGCAACTGGCGGTTCTCGACGGCCAGGAAGCGGTGATCATCGAGAGGTTGTCCGCGCCGGAGGCCCTGGGGCTCGTGTCCCAGGTCGGCGGGAGACTGCCGCTGCACTGCTCCGGTGTGGGCAAAGTCCTGCTCAGCCACGCCGATCCGCAGTTGATCGAAACCGTGCTCTCGGGCGAGCTTCGCAAGTACACGCCGCGAAGCATCGTGCGGGCGGACGCGTTGCGTGAGGAGATCGCAGAATGCCGCCGCACCGGGACGGCCACGGTGCGAGGAGAGCTGACCCCCGGGGCCGATTCGGTTGCCACCCGGATCGTGGATTCCGAAGGCCGCGTCGTCGCGGCGCTGTCGGTCGTCTTCCGCGCCGACCTGGTGAAGCGCCAGGCAGTGCTGCCGTCTGTGATCGCGAGCGGCCTCGGGATCTCCCGCCTGCTCGGCTGGCGCCCGGGGTGCAGGATCCAGTACATCTGATCGCGTGTCCATTGAACGGACAACGGCGTTGTCCAGACCGGGGCGCGTCCGGATACTCGCGGGACCCGTGCCGGAAACGATCAGGAGCGCCATGACCACCGTTCGCGACGAGACCTTCCAAGTGCTGCGCCGATTCGGTACGACGACCATCTTCGCCAATCCCGGATCCACGGAGATCGCGTTCCTGACCGGCCTGCCGGACGACATCGGCTTCCGCCTGGCACTGCACGAAGGTTCCGTGGTCGGGATGGCCACCGGCTGGGCGACCGCCCGCGGAGGTCCCGCGTTCGTGAACCTGCACACCACGGCGGGGCTGGCCAATGCGGCGGGAGCGCTGGCCACCGCACGCACCAACCGGGTGCCGCTCGTGGTCGTGGTCGGCCAGCAGGACCGGCGTCACCTCGCCCACGACCCGTTCCTGGCCGGGCGGCTCGAAGGCCTGGTCGGCGACTATCCCGTGTGGACAGACCAGCCGGTCCGGCCCCAGGACGTGCCGGCGGCCATCGCCCGTGCACACCACGAAGCGGTCACCGCGGCAGGCCCCGCGATCGTCGTGGTTCCCATGGACGACTGGGAGAAACCGGCTGAGCCGCGTCGCGGCGCCGCCGCGCTCGAAGTACGCAGGCCTATGCCGTCCACTTTGGATGGACTCGGCGACCTTGCGGCATCCCTCGACGCAGCCCGCAGTCCCGCGATCGTCGTCGGGGCCGGTGCCGACGACGAGTCCTGCTGGGCGGCGCTGGTCGCACTGGCCGAGCGACTGGGCGCCCCGGTATGGCAGGAATCCTTCGGCGCCCGCGCCGGTTTCCCGCAGGACCACCCGTCGTTCGCCGGGCACCTCCCACCCGGACGCTCCGGCGTCCGAACTGCACTGGCCGACCACGATGTCGTGCTCGTTGTCGGGGCACCGGTTCTGCGCCAGTACACCTGGGAACCGGGCGACTTCGTGCCAGACGGGACAACGGTCCTGCAGATCACCCAGTACGCCGACGAGGCCCACTACAGCGCCGCCGACGTGGCTGTGATCGCCGAACCCGCGCACGTCTGCCGTCGGCTCGCCGAACGTGTCGTGCCGCGCGAGGTCTCGCCCGCGCCGCGCCGGACTCCGGATGCAGAGCCTGAACCAGGGGAGCCGTTGCGCCCGGCGCACGTCTTCGATCTGCTGGCCAAGCAGCTGCCCCGAGACACGATTCTCATCGAGGAGTCGCCTTCCAGCCGGCCGGAGCTCCACCGCCGGGTACCGGCCCGTGTTCCGCTGGGCTTCGTCAGCGCCGCGGCCGGCGGACTCGGGTTCGGTCTGCCTGCCGCGATCGGGCTCAAACTCGGTGCCCCTCGGCGCCCGGTGGTCGCGGTGCTCGGTGACGGTTCCTCTTTGTACGGGATCCAGGGCCTGTGGAGCGCGGCCCACTACCACGTCGGCGTGCTGTTCATCGTGCTGGCCAACGGAGGCTACGCAGTCATGGACCGGCTCGCCGAGCGGTCGGGACTGGGCAAGGCACCCTGGCCGGCGTTCACCGAGGTCCGGACCTCCACCATCGCGGCAGGTCTCGGCTGTCCTGCCCGCCACATCACCACGCACGAGGAGCTCACCGAGGTCCTGGGCGACGTCCTGCCTTCACTCGCCGGGCGGACCAGCCCGCTCCTGCTCGACATCGAAGTCGCCCCGGACGCCAGCTACGGCTGAACGTGATCATTCTGTTGGTCTTGATCCTGAGCGGCGTCGCCCGCGCTTTAGGCGCATTATTGACGCCTGCGGTGTGACCAAGGGAGACGGTGATGGGAAGCATCAGTGCGGGTGGAGGACGTCACGGCGTCGTCGGTCGGCGTCCGCTGATGGGCTGGCGGGTTCTCGGTGCCCTGTTGCTCTTGGCGATGGGCGGGATTCATCTGTATCTCGTCTTCGAGTGGGCCGACGGTCTGCTCGGCGTGTTGTTCGTGCTCAACGCGATCGGCGGGCTCGTCCTGGCGATCGCGATGATCGCGGCGCCCGTGCGGCTCCTGCCTCTGGCGAGTGCGCTCAGCCTGGTGTTCATGGTGGGCACGCTGCTCGCCTTGGTGCTCGCGCTGACCGTCGGGCTGTTCGGGATAACCGAGACGATGAGCGGTCAGCTGGTCTCGACGACGCTGATCGTCGAGGCGATCGGCGCCATCGTGCTCGCTGCGACCACTGTGCTGGCGTTCCGAAATCAGCGCTCAGGCTGAGGTCGTATCGGCCTTGAGCACGTTGATCACGGCCGTGATCGCCGGGTTCGTGCGGCTGCCCGTGCGGAAGGCGAGCATGATCGCTCTCTGAGGGGCATCGGGCAGCGCGCTCAGGCGGATGCCGGGCTCCTCGGCGGTGAGCGCGAGTCGCGGCAGGAGTGCGGTGGCCAGGCCATGGCGGACGAGGTGCCGATGCAGCGGTACGTCGGATGACTCGTACCGGACCTGGGGTTCGAACCCGGCGGCGCGGCACACGGCCCTGGCCCAGGTCCCGGCGCGGGTGTCGGCCGGTTCCATGGCCCAGGGTTGTCCGGCCGTCTGCTCGATGGTGGTGACGTCTGCGTCGGCAGGGGTGGCCAGCAGCATCGGATCGGTGGCGAGTTGTTCGACCGTGACGCCGGTGACCGGCGGTACGGGTGCGCCGGGGTACTCCTCGTGCAGGACTAGGTCGAAGTCCCGGGCGACGAGCGCGGACAGGGCGTGTTCGGCGTCGATGTGGGTGAGTTCGATGTCGAGCCGGGGGTAGCTGGTCGCCAGGTTTGCCACGGCGGCGGGCATGAGGGCATGGGCGGCGGTCTGGAAGGTCGCCAGCCGGACCACGCCGCTGACCTCGGTATGCGTGGCGGCGATCGCGGCTTCGGCGCGTTCGAGTTCCAGCAGGATCGCCTCGGTGTGCTCAACGAGAACCTGGGCCGCGGCGGTGAGTCGCACGCCCCGGCCGGCCGGTTCGAGCAGCCGGACACCGACCTCGCGTTCCAGGACCGTCAGCTGGTGGGAGACCGATGACGGGTTGAGGCCCAGGGCTTCGGCGACTGCGGCCAGGGTGCCTCGGTAACTCAGTTCGCGCAGCAGCCGCAGCCGACGCACGTCGTACACCTGCCAATCATGGCATCTTTTCATGAGTAATGGTTGAACTCATGACATCGTTTCAACCTACGCGTTCTTCCTACCGTGAGCGGCATGACTGATCTGCCAAGCACCCTGACCGTCGACAGTGGACGGTTGTGGGATTCGCTGATGGAACTGGCGACGATCGGCTCCTACCCCGACGAGGCCACAGGTCTGATGGGGATCAACCGGCAATCCCTGACCGACGCCGACGCCGCAGGCCGCCGCCTGGTGATCGGATGGATGTCCGACGCAGGTCTTGAGGTCACCATCGACGAGATGGGCAACATCTTCGGCCGCCACGAAGGCACCGAGCCGAACCTGGCACCCGTGCTGGCCGGATCGCACATCGACACGGTCGCCACGGCCGGGGCGTTCGACGGATGCCTGGGCGTGCTCGGTGGCTTGGAGGTCGTGCGTTGTCTCAACGATGCGGGCATCACCACGCGGCGCCCGATCGTGATCGCCGCGTGGACCGAGGAGGAGGGCGTCCGATTCGGCACCGACATGCTCGGCTCCGCGGTCGCAGCCGGGCGCCTGACCCTGGACTACGCCTACGACTTGGTTGATGAGCAGGGATTGCGGTTCGGTGACGAGCTCGCGCGTATCGGCTTCCGGGGTGACCAGCCGGTGAGGATGGACCCGCCGCACGCCTATGTGGAGTGCCACATCGAACAGGGTCCGGTGCTCGCCCAGGAGGGCTACGACATCGGTGTGGTCACAGGCGTGCAGGCGATTTCCTGGCAGAAGGTCACCTTGCACGGCCGCGCCGCGCACGCTGGCACTACTCCGACCGAGTTGCGTGTGGACGCTGGACTCGCCGCAGCGCAGATCGTCGTGAAGGTGCGCGAGATGGTCGATTCCGGTGCCTACGGCCGGTTACGCGCGACCGTCGGCCACATCACGACCTCGCCGGGCCTACCCAGCGTAGTGCCGAACCGAGCCGAGCTGACCGTGGACCTGCGTAATCCGGACGACGCCCACATGGCCGCCGCCGAAGCCGACCTGGCCACATTCCTCGCCACACTGCCCGACGCGCAGCCAGGCCTACGGGTCGAGACCAAGCGCATGGCCAAGACAAACCGGGTGCCCTTCGACGAAGGCATCCAGGACGCGATCGCCGCCGTGGCTGCGGATCTGGGCCACGACACAATGCGGCTGATGTCCGGCGCCGGTCACGACGCCCAGGAGATGGCCGCGATCACCCCAACCGCGATGATCTTCGTACGTGGCGAATACGACGGCATCAGCCACAACCCCCGCGAATACTCCACCCCGGAAGCGTGCGCCGCCGGTATCAACGTGCTCGCCACAACCATCCTGCGACTGGCAACCCAGTGAGAGCTCTATGCACCGGTTACTGACGTGGCTGGCTGTGCGCGGCGAGCCCGGCTGAGTCCGTGAATTGTTCGGTGCCGGTGACGCGGAGTAGGTCGAGTTGTGAGGCCGCGGGGGTGCCTGGGGCGGCGGAGTAGACGATGAGGATCTGGTCGCCTTCGGCCATGTGGAGGTTGTCGCGGTCGAGGGTGAGGGGGCCGAGTTCGGGGTGTTCGAGGGTTTGGGTGGCGGGGTGCAGCCTGCCGGTCTGGCCGGCTTGCCACCCGGCTTCGAACTGGGCGCTGCCTGCTCGCAGGTCGGCGACGAGTCTGCGGAGTTCGGGGTCGTCGGGGTAGCGGGCCTGGGCGAAGCGTAGGCAACCTGCGGCTTCGGCGTCCGCCGCCTTGTCGGCGTCGGCTGAGTCCAGTGTCATTCGGCTGGGGCCGGTGCCGAGGAATCGCTGCCGGATGATGTTGCGGTTGGCGGGTGGCCATCGGCTGTAGTCGCCCAGCAGCGCGGCGGCGAGCGGGTTCCAGGCCAGGACGTCGGACTTGGTCGACAGCAGCAGCGCGGGTAGGTCGGCCATGCGGTCCATCAGGCGTAGCACGCTCGGCCGGATCAGCATCGGTACGTGGCCGGGCTGCGGGGGCGCGGCGCCGGCGAGCCGGAAGACCAGGTCGCGGTCATCCTCTGACAGCCGCAGGGCCCGGGTCAGCGCGGCGAGTACCTGGGTGGACGGTTTAGGGCCGCGGCCCTGTTCGAGCCGGACGACGTAGTCGACGCTGAGGCCGGCCAGGTGGGCGACCTCCTCACGGCGCAGTCCAGGCACCTGTCGGCGCGATCCGGCCGGGAGGCCGACATCGGCCGGTGACACTCGCGTACGTGCGGTGCGTAGCACTGCGGCCAGTTCGGCTCGGTCCATGTGTTCATCGTGCCGCAGGAATGTGATCTCGGGGTGGTATGGCCGGTCCTAGGCCACAGTGGTCCCTGGCGAGCAGCCGCGGGGGAGCGGAACGTTGCCGGCATGGCTGAGACGACGACCGCTCTCGTGACTGGGGCGAACAAGGGACTGGGCCGGGAAACCGTGCGGCGGCTGGCGGGGCTGGGCTGGCGGGTGTTCCTCGCCGCCCGGGACACCGCGCGCGGCGAGGCGGCCGCCGCCGAACTTGTCGAGGACGGCCTGGCGGTGGAGTTCGTGCCGCTCGATGTGGCCTCTGAGGACTCGGTGTTCGCGGCTGCCGAGGCTGTGAAGGCGCGGTCGGGGCGGCTGGACGTGCTGGTGAACAACGCGGGCATCGTGGATCCCGGCATTGCGGTCGCCACCATGAACGGCGACGACTTGCGCGGCATCTTCGAAGTGAACGTGTTCGGCCCGGTCCGGGTGACGCACGCCTTCCTGCCGTTGCTGCAGGCATCCGGCCATCCCCGGATCGTGATGGTGTCCAGTTCGGCCGGATCGGTGCCCGACGCGATCGAGTGGGGGAAGATGTATGGCCCGGTTCTGGGCTACCCGTCGTCGAAGGCGGCGCTGAACATGCTCACCACCCAGTACGCGATCGCGTTGGGTGATTTCCGGATCAACGCGGTGAATCCCGGCAAGACCGCCACGGACATGACCGGGTTCTCCTCGGACAGCCAGCCGGTGAGCGAGGGCGCGGAGGTGATCGTGCGGCTCGCCACGATCGGGCCCGACGGGCCGACCGGTGAGTTCTTCGGCAACGACGGAAACGTCCCGTGGTAGCAGAGGAGAAGGCCATGACCAGCCAACTGTCCGTCGCGCGCACCCTGACCCGGATCAGCGACCGGACTCGCCTGGGTCCGGACGAACAGGTCGACGACAAGGCACTCGCGTTCGTCCCGACCGACCCGGCACTGACTGATCCGTTTCTGACCCTGGTCGAGGACTGGTTCTCCACACCGGGTTTCGAGTGGCATCCGCACCGCGGCCTGGAAACCGTCACGCTGGTGGTCGACGGCGTGCTGGAGCACGGCGACAACCTCGGCCACGCCGGTTCGCTGGAGCCGGGCGAAGTGCAGTGGATGACCGCGGGCAGCGGCATCATCCACCGCGAACTGGCCTACCGTGACGAGCACGCCCACGTCCTGCAACTGTGGCTGAATCTGCCCGCTGCCAAGAAGATGACGCCCTCGCGCTACCAGGATCTCCGGCGTGCGACCATTCCCCGGGTCCATGCGCCCGGAGTGGTGATCGACGTGCACGCCGGCACCGTCGACGGGATCACCGGGGCCGCGGATACCCACCACCCCGTACAGGGCGTGCTGGCCACCCTCGACCCGCTGGCTTCGTACGACCTGGCCGTTCCCGCTGAGCATCGGTTGTTCGCGCATGTCTTGCGCGGCACCGTGACGGTCGGGGACCGGCTGCTGAGTGAGGGCCAGGTCGGCTGGTCCGATCCCGTCGCCACGGCGGGGGAGACCTTGTTGCCGCTGGCCGCCCCGGACGGCGAATTGTCGGCGAAGATCATGGTCTACAGCGGAACCCCGCTGCACGAGCCCGTCGCGCTCGGCGGCCCGTTCGTGATGAACACCAAACCCGAGATCGCCCAGGCGTTCCGGGATTTCCACGACGGCGTGTTCGGCCCGGTGCCTCGTCTGGCCCGTGTCGCGCACTGATCTCCCTAAATGAAAGGAAAGTCATGGACATCGCACTGGTTGGTGGCAGCGGCAAGCTTGGCGGTCTGATCGCCGAGGAAGTGCTCGGCCGGCCGGAGGCCCGGCTGCGGTTGCTGGTGCGGCCCGGCAGCCGCGGCAAGGTCGCCGATCTGGAACGCCGCGGCGCGCAGATCGTGGAGGGCGAACTCGGCGCGAACGCCGACGACTCGCTGGCCAAGTTCGTCGACGGCGCGACCACCGTCATCTCCGCCGTGCAGGGCGGGCCCGACGTGATCATCGACGGACAGGCCGCACTATTGCGCGCCACCCGCGAGGCCGGGGTGACGCGGTTCATCCCCTCCAGCTTCTCGCTCGACCTGTTCAAGGTCCCCAATGGACAGATCGTGACCTCGGACTGGCGCCGCCAGTTCGGTCAACTGGCCGACGAGCAGCGTGGCGACGTCGAGGTGGTGCACGTGCTCAACGGCACCTTCCTCGACCGGGAGATCCTGTTCTACTTCTACCGTCTCATCGATCCCGACACACAGACCGCCTACCTCTGGGGCGACGGCGAACACCCGGTGGACTTCACCACCTACACCGACACCGCCCGCTACACCGTCGAGGCAGCCGCCGACGACAAACCGGTCGGCCGTGTCCTCCCAGTCGCCGGTGACAGCCTCAATTTCGCTGAACTGGTTGCGGCCTATGAGAAAGCCACCGGCACGACACTGCGCGTCGAGCGGCTCGGCTCGCTGGACGACCTCGACGGCCTGATCACGGGGCTGGCATCCGGTGGCTCCGAGAGCTTCATGCGATTCCTGCCGCTGATGTACATCCGGTCAAGCTTCAACGGCGACGGCAAACTGGACCAGGTACACAACGACCGCTACCCGCGGATCATCCCGACCACCGCGCAACAGTACTTCGCCGCCACCCAGGACTGAATACCGTCAGACGGCCTCCAGGACGAAGAACAGGAAGCTCAGGAAGGCGCCGGAGGGAAAGTTCGCCAGCTCGTCGGGGAAGAGTTCGCGGGCGCCCGGTTCGAAGGGCGGTTCGCTGACGACGGCGATCCGGAAGCCGGCCGCGGTGAAGGCGTCGGTCATCGCGTGCAGCGGCCGGTGCCAGTAGGTGAGCACGGCATTCTGGCCGCTGAAGGTGTACTCCTCGGAGTACTGGACGACGGCGAAATAGTCGGCTTTGGGATAGAACAGCTTGTAGACGACGGGGTGGTTGACGGCCACGATCAACCGGCCGCCGGGCCTCAGCACACGCCGCAACTCGGCCAGCGGCGCGGTCCAGTCCTCCAGGTAGTGCAGTACGAGGCACGCGATGACATCGTCGAACACGCCGTCGGAGAACGGCAGCGGGCTGCCGATATCGGCAACCTGCAGGGCCGCGTCGGCGCCGAGCCGTTGCCGGGCCAGCTCCACCATCTTGGTGCTGGAGTCGAAGCCGGTCACCGTGGCGCCACGGTCACGCAGCGCCTCGAACAGCGGGCCGGAGCCGCAACCGGCGTCGAGGATCTGCCGGCCGGCCACGTCCCCGGCCAGGTCCAGGATCGCGGGCCGCGCGTAGTAGGCGTTGATGAGGCTGGTCTCGTTTTCGGCCGCATACGCCTCGCCGAAGGTGTCGTAGTCGTTGGCTACGGCCCCGGCAGAACTCTCGGGAAGGACGGGCATGCAACCCATCCTGGCACGACCGGCCTGTCCCATGCCGGGAGCAGCAACGCTGTCATACGGGCGAGAGGGGAGTTTCCGCTCGCCCGTCGAGCATGATCCGGCCCAGGTCGACGTATGGGCCGATCTGCATCTCCCGCAACACTGGTCGCCAGTCGTCCGAAGTCGCCAGTGAGACGATGTCCTCGGTGGGTACGGTCAAGGAGAACTGCTCAAGTGGGTCGGGTGACCACAGGACCATGCGTACCGACTCCGCGTCGGCCTCCACGACGCGGGGCCGGTGGCTGGGCGACATGACCGCGCCGGTCCGTAGGACTATCGCCAGTTTGGCGACCTCGACGGCCCGGTCGTCCAGGCCTGCCTCCAGCAGCCGGATCTTCTCGGCGAGAGCGGCGAGGCCGAAGACCGCGCGCACGGTGAAACCGTCGGCCTCGGCGCGCAGGAACGCGGGCGCGAGGTCGATGAGGGACTGGCGGAAGACGTCCATCGGCTGCTGTTCGAGGCTCGCCCAGCCGCGCTCCATCGTCGCGGGGAACTCGCCGATCCAGCGTTTGGTCTCGAAGTCGACGTAGATGACCGGACCGTCGGCGCGGTAGCCGATCCCGCAGCCGCCGCAGGTGTAGCACTGGAATGTGCCGGCGACAATGGACTCCACGATCTGCGGGACGCGGGAACCGTGCAGGCTCATCGCGACTGTCTCGACGTTCACATGACCGCAGGCGGTGCAGGTCATCGGTTGTGGACGGAAGACGGACATGACTAGTCCACCCCTCGGTGTACTTCGAAGGTGCCGTCGGCCTTGCGGTAAACCCTTGAGCGCCAAGGTGTCTCGCGCGAGGTCTTGTTCCAGTACTCGACGACCTGCTGCCCGTCGACGGAAACCAGACGGGGCAAGGTCATCACGGCCGGGTCGCCGGACTTGTCGATGCCGAACTGGGTCAGGAACGGGGTGCCGGGATTGCCTTCGAGCTTGCCGACCGCGCCGGCGACCACCATCGGGTCGACGTCGCGTTCGCCGTAGCCGAGGGCGCGCAGGACCAGGGGAATGCTCTTGTCGAAGTCCGTGTGGAGCTCGCCGTCGAACACTCCCGTTATGTTGCTCCGGGGGTTGCCCATCTCGTAGGCGAAGAACACGATCATGCCGGGCACGTCCGGGCCGATCTCCAGCCGCAGCTTGTCCTTGTCCATCTTGAACTGCTTCTGCAGCGCCGAACGCAGGTGTGCCTCGTCAACCATTTTCCCTGACCCTCGTGGACTCCAGAGCGCGTACGCCCCACCGGCGAGAACCAGCACAGCGACCGCACCGGCGATGAACATGGTCCTCCTTCGTGGCGACAACTTAGGGGAAACCAGGTCCGGTGTTGGGCAGCGGCTGCGCCGGGCCGGGACCCGCCGCACCTTCGCCGCCGGTTGCGGCGTCCACGTTCACGTCGAACCAGGCCTTGGTCGCGGGGTCGACCGCGGCCAGCAGGACTCCCTTGGTGGGTGGCGTGTAGTACGCGTTGTACGCCTCGGCGATCCACTCACCCGGCGCGCGGAACTGGTACGACGAAACCTTCCGGGCCCGGTGCACCGGGTCGTAGCTCCACCACTGCCCGGCGTACGCCTCCTGATAGACCCGGCCACCGAGGTGGACCCCGCCGGTGTCCCCGGCGCCGTACCAGGGGTCACCAGGGGTCTTGTCCGCGAAACAGGTCTGCAGCGCCTGCACAGCATTGTCGTTGAGGACCGCGGTCTGATCGGCCGCGGCGAGCGAACTCCAGAACGGCAGCCCCTGCAGCCGGGTCTGGATGTTCTCGGGGTCCCGGTCGGAGATGACGTCCTGCAGCTCGGCGATCACCGCGGTCTTCTGCTCCGGTGGCAGTGCGGCGATCGCGCCGGCGCTGGCCGTGACGAGCGTCGTGGCCAGTCCGGCACCGGCCCCGTGGGCCTGCCAGTTGCCTCCCGCCGGGTTGCCGATGCAGTAGCTGCGCGACAGGCCCAGCCGGTTGTCGACCGCATGGCCGACCTCGTGCCGGATCACGCCGTCGAACAGGTTCTGGCCCTGCAGCGGTGCGGGCACGACACCCATGCCGCCGCCACCCGGGTTGCCGGGACCGGCCTGGGCGTTCAACGCCCGCAGATCCGCGTAGCCCACGGCGATCCGGCCGTCGCTGCCGTCGTAGTAGCCACCGGGCAGACCGGCGGACTTGTACCGGTCGATCCGTGTCAGCTCCGGATTGGACTCGACCGCACCGGCCGGCAGCGCCTGGAGCACGTTGTACATCCGGCGCAGGCTGGGCGCGTCCCACTCCTCGGCGACCTCCGAGCCGGACGTCTGGGTGCCGAACTCGATGCGGAACCGGACGTGCATCCACGCCTTGAGGGTCTCGATCTCGGTATCCGGCGTGGCGTCGAACATCGCCCGCAGCGCGGTGTGCTCGGCCTCGCCGACAGTGGCCGACCGGGCAAGGTTGCCGGCCAGCCGGGACCGGAAGCCACTGCCGAGTTTCTGCGCGAAGGTGACCTGCTGCGCGGGTTGCAACGCGACAAAGATATGGAACACGCTGGCAGCGTCGTCGTCAGTGATCGCCCAGTCGAACACGCCGTAGCTGAGAAGGTTCTGCACATAAGGCTGCACAGCCTCCGGGCCCATGGCGACAAGGACCTTCGTGAAGCCGGACGTTGCGCGTGCACTGGCCGGAAGGTTGTCCAGCAGCCGCGTCTTCGCCGTCTGCGACAGCCTGGCCAGGGCCGCAGCGAGCGCGGGAGCCGGTAGGGACGCCAGCTCGTTGAGGGACTCGGTGGCCTCCTCATCGGTGATCGCCCAGTCGAACGTCGAGTAGGACATCTTGTCCTCGACGTCGCTGACCACGTCCCGCTGGACCTTGACCGGTGCGCTGCTGGCCAGCAGGCCCGCCATCGCCTGGTTGCCGGCGCCCTGAAGCCCCGCGACCTGCATAGGCGGGACAACCGGACCGCGTGCCTGATCCTCGGCCTGCCGCTCGGCGCTCTGGTGACCGTCGCTGTTCATACCCCCGCCTTCCACAGGTGCCGAGCACGCTAGGGCACCTGTGGACACGCAACAATGCCCGTTGGTGCAGACACATGGACCGACTCGCGATCGACGTGCCCAGGAGATCGGTCGGTTCATGCAGGTGGAAATGGCTACCGAGTACTGTCTCAGGAGAACAGTTCGTCGACGGCGCGGCGCAGCAACTCGCGGACGACGGTCGCCGGTGCCGTCAGGACAGTTCCCGTACATCCCAGCCCCAGTCGCTGATCGTCTCGCGGCCCTCGTGGTCGGCCAGCACGATGTACTCCATGCCCAGCGGGTTGGGGTCGAAGGTGATCTCGCGGCGTGTGCTGAAGTCCAGGCGGACGGCGGTGATGTACTCCTGCACGTCGGGCTCGCCGGTGACAAGCTCCTCGCGCTTGGCCGGGGTGAGTCCGCGGTGCACCAGGGTGACCGCTGCCTCACAGCTCGTTGCGTGCGCCCTGGCCTGGAACTTTGCCAGAGCCGCGCCGGAGAGCAGGTGACAGGCCGCCGGGGCGTCGCCCACCCCGACGGCGTGGAAGAACTGGTACACCGTGGCGCCGCTGGCCCTGAGGCTGGCCGTGCAGGCGTGGAACATCAAGACTCCCAACGAGATGGTCACCGAGGTGATGACGATCCGGCCGAAGACCTGTCGCACTGTCATGGCTGGGCCGCCACCAGGATGATCACCTCGGACTCGTCGTGGGCCAGGTAACGCACCCGCACCACCGCCCCCGGCTGCGCCGCGGCGACCAACTCCGGTGAGAGAGCCTTCTCCTGCACGATGTCGAAGGCGCTGCCATCCGGCCTGGTCACCCGCATACCCAGGGACACCACTGCGCGGTCGTCGCGGATCTCGCCGGTGGGCGTCATGGACAGCACCACGGCCCGGGTTTCCAGGCCCTGCTGGGAGATCTGCAGCTGGCGGGGTGTGACCAGGCCCTTGGCCAGACGGATCTGGTCGAGCACCTGCTGGAGTTCGTCCGGGGCCGCGTCAGTGGCCAGCACGACCCGGCTGTCGCCGGGCAGGTAGCGCACCGGCAGCATGCGACCTGGCTGCACCATGGCCATCTGGGTAAGGTCGACCAGCTGCTTGGCCTCGGCGTGGAAGGTACGGCCGTCCTGGGTGTCCACGTTCAGGGTGATCAACAGCTGGGGCTGGTCGTTGACGGTCAGACCGGTGCGGGCCAACGAGACCACTGTGGCCATGCCGATCGGCGCGCCCCGGTAGTTGGCCGGGACCTTGCCGCCGGAGCCGGAGTTCTCCAGCAGCGTGGCGACCCGGAACAGCATGGGGGCGACCACCACGGCGCAGATCGGGCCGGCCATGAAGCCGTTGAGCCAGGGCACCGGGCCGTCGCCGGTGAGGCCCTCCCGGATGTAGAGATAGGTGACGAACAGGCCGACCAGGGTGATGAGCCAAGCGATGATCTTCATGACGTGGTCCTTTCCAGGCGGTGCCGGGCGGCGGAGTCGCTGTCGGCGTCCGTGGGAGAAGCCTCCAGCCGCGGCAGCGACTACCGATCACAACTTTGCGCACACCCCCGGGCTCCGCCCTGATCACCGACGGCTGAACACTGTCGGGACACAGGGGAATATCAAAGACGGGCAGATGATCTGAATCACGGGCGGACGGCCTGTCATGGCGCCGTCTGGTCAGGCTGACGAAGACGAACCCCTTGCGGAGGCCGCGATCGAGACCACTGCGGAGGAGTCCGGCGAAGCCGCCACAGACGAAGACCTCACACCGCAAGCTGCCACCGAGGTCGACGATCAGCACGGCGACAGTGCGGAGAACGTCGAGCCCGTCCCCGCCGAAGCCGAAGACACACCGGTCACCACCGAGACTGACGCGGATGACGTCGAAGAGACTGAGCCGGTCACGGCCGAGACTCGGCCCGCTGCGGGCTCTCGCGGGAACGTCACGGTGGGCGACGGGGTCGTCGTGAAGGTCGTGACCATCGTCGCCGGCAAGATCGAAGGTGTGCACAGCCTTGACGACGGGGGCATTTCGGTCGAGGTGGACGACGACGTCGCCACGATCAAGGTTTCGTTGGTGATCGAGTACGGACACGCGATCAAGGCGGTGGCGGAGCAGATTCGGATCGGCGTGATCGAGGCCGTCGAGCAGTTCCTCGGCCTCGATGTCGCGGCTGTGGACGTCCACGTCAGTGATATCCAGCCGCCGGCTGCTGCCTGACCGAGCCGACGTGGGCTCGGTCGGTCTTGGGTGCGAGGCGTGCCCAAGACCGAGTGCCCTGCTCCCCTCAGGAACCGGACACTGTCAGCTGTCGAAGCCGAGGCCGAGGGCGTCCATGGCCTTCAGCCATAGGTTGCGTTTGCCGCCGGTGCGGTCCGCGCGGGCCATCGAGCGACGGGTCAGTTCGACGCCGAGCCAGCGGACCGGTTCCGGTGGGAACGGAATCGGCTTGGTGCGCACCATTTTCAGCCGAGTGCGGTCGGTGCGCTTGCCGTCGAGGTGGTCGAGCATGACCTGGGCGGCGAAGCGCGTGGCGGCGACGCCGAGGCCGGTGAATCCGAGTGCATAGGCGACTTTGCCGCCTGCTGCTGTGCCGTAGAAGGCGGTGAAACGGGAGCAGGTGTCGATCACACCGCCCCAGGTGTGCGTGAAGCGGATTCCTTCCAGCTGCGGGAATGTGCGGAAGAAGTTGGCGGCCAGCACCCGGAATGTGTGGGGTCGTTGGTCGAGTTCGGCGGACAGCTTGGCGCCGTAGTGGTAAATGGCGTCGTAGCCGCCCCAGAGGATCCGGTTGTCGGCGGTGAGGCGATAGTAGTGGAACTGGTTGGCTGAGTCGGAAATACCGTGTCGGTTCTGCCAGCCGATGGAGTCGAGTTGTCGTGCGGTCAGCGGTTCGGTGACCATGGCGTAGTCGTAGACCGGGATGACGAACGGACGTACATGCCGAATCAGTGAGGGAAACGCGTTGGTGGCCAACGCTACATGCCTGGCAATGACTCGGCCGTATCCGGTTGTGACGACCACACTCGCGCCTGCGGCGCGCAGGTCCGTCGCCTGCGTGCGTTCGTATATCCGGACGCCGGCGCGGGTGCAGGCGTCGCGTAGACCCCAAGCCAGTTTGGCCGGATTCACCAACGCGACGCCGTGAGAATTTCGCAGACCGGCCAGATAGGTCGGTGACGCCACCTGGGCCTGGACTTCGGCGGTGCCAAGAAAGTCGTATTTGGTACCGAAGTCCTGGGCGATGTCGGCCAGTTCGCGAAGTTCGGCGACGCTGTGCGGGCGGGTGGCGACACTGATCGAGCCGGTGCGTTCCCACTCGCAGTCGATGCCGTAGCGGGTGACGGTGTCCCCGATCTCGTCGAGGTTTGCCATGCCCATCCGCTCGAGCTCGAGCAGTTCGTGCGGCCACCTTGTCAGACCGTTGCGAAAGCCGTGGGTGAGGCTGGCGCTGCAGAACCCGCCGTTGCGTCCGGAAGCCGCCCAGCCGATCTCGCGGGCCTCGATGAGGAACACGTCACGGCTGGGATCGCGTTCCTTGGCCAGCAACGCGGTCCACAGCCCGCAATAACCGCCCCCGACGACGAGCAGGTCGCAGTGTTGTTCGCCGGCAAGTGCGGGGGAAGGTGTCGGCCGGGCGGAGTCGTCGAGCCAGAACGGTGTGGGTTCGGCGTCGATGAGGGAGCGTACTTGTTCGGTGGGGGACGAGGTGTACATGCGAATCACGCGCCCCTCCGGCGTTTCTCCTTCGTCCCGCTGGGCAGGACGAAGGTCCACCAGTCGGCGACCATCGCGGGCCGGTCGTGGCCTTCCTTGGTGAACGTGCAGCGGCGCAGCACTTTGAATCCGAGGTCCTTCGGTACGACCTCGAGGGTCTCGAATGTCGGCAGGATCCGGTCTCCGAGGTGGACCTGGGAGGTGAACCGGACCCGGTCGAGCCCGTAGTTGAGGCCCCACATCGTGTCTGCATCGGACATCCCGGCCATCCTTGACACCGCGTCCACCATGGACAGCAGCAGGAAGCCTTCGACCAGGTTCTCAGGAAACTCGGGTGGGTCCTCGGGATACGCCTTGTCCAGCCACGTCGCCCGGTGGAACAGATCGCTTTCCTCGTTGCCCAGTGCGAAGGGCTTTCCCTGCACAACCATGCCGACGGTGCTGGGAAGATCGTCGAACTTGACGGGTTTCACGCCGTGATCGGCCTGACGATCCCACGCGGTGCTGGTGAGGTGCACGCCGCCGACCTTCAATTGGCTCTTCGGAATGCGCTGTGAGGGTGTCCTCGGGAAAGGCTCGGTGCGATGCTCGATGTAGCGGGGCACCTTCTGCCGTGCCAGCTGGTCCGCGCAGAACTCCGCGAGACCTGCCGGGTCGAACTTGGCGCCGGGTACCAGTTCGACGTACGCCTTGACCTCCTCGCCCATCATCTCGTCGGCCACCGGCACGACGGCGGCGTCCAGCACGTCCGGGTGCAGCCGTAACACGGCCTCGACTTCGGCAGGCGCGATGTTGACACCGCTGCGGCGGATCAGTTCCTTGCGCCGGCCCCCGAAGTAGTAGACGCCCCGCTCGTCCCGGCGCATCAGGTCACCGCTGCGCAGCCACCCGTCGTGCAGGACCTCCTCGGTGGCCGCGGGGTTGTTGAGGTAGCCGGTGAAGACCACCTCGCCGGCCATTTCCAGTTCCCCGAAGCCGGGGCCGGTGATGACCGAACCGTCCTCAGTGACCAGTCGTGCCTGGACGTCCGGGTACGGGACCCCGAGTGCGCCGGTGCCGACGAATTCCGGTCCGAACGCTTCGGGCATCGCGATGGCAGGGCCGGACTCCGAGGAGCCGTACACCTCACGCCACGGAAACCCGAAACGGCGTTCCAGTTCGGCGTGCCTGTCCCGGGGGATCGCCAGAGCAAGCGCAAGGCGAATGCCGTGGTCCCGGTCGGCGGTGCTTTCGGGCCGGCTGAGCAGCATGTCGGGGATCGATCCGATGGTCAGGATCTCGGTCGCGCGGGTCCGGCGGGCGACGTCCCAGAACCGGGAGGCACTGAATCGCCGCATCATCACGATCGTGGTGCCGGTGTGGATGGCGGTGTACAGCGCGACCAGCGGATCGCCGTAGTGGAACTGGAGGGGAATGAGCAGCCTCCGGCTGTCGTCGCCGTCGACGATCCGGCTGCGGACGAAGACGTCGACGTATCGGAGGATGTCGGCATGGTGACCGCCAAGTGCCTTGGGCAGGCCGGTGGTTCCCGACGTGTAGCCGATGTCCACCAGATCGTCCACATCGGCCTGCACGGTCGTCAGATCCAGCGGTGGTTCACCGCCGAGCACCCCGGCGAAGCCGTGCGGCTCGTCGCCCTCAACCGGAATGACAGCGTTGAGCAGTTCCTGGAAGACCGCGGTCGATGTCTCGTCAGTGATGGCGAGTACACATTTGGAGTCCTCGACGACGTATGCGGCCTCGTGCGAGCCGATCTCGGGCGACAGCATGACGACGATCGCCCGGTTGGCCACGATGGCGAGGAAGGCGATGACGAACTCGGCACGGTTTCCCACCGCCAGGGCCACGCGGTCGCCAGGGCCGATCCGGGTGGCCAGGTGACCGGCGAACTTCTCCGTCTCTGCTCGCAGTTGGCCGGACGTGATGCTGTACCCGTCGTCGAAGACGAGGGGAGTGCGGTCGCCGAACTTCTCGAATCCCCGGCACAGCACCTGAAGCAACGGCTCGCGAGGGCAGCCGGTCCACGGGCCTGGGAAATCCGCCGGCCAGGTGACGGGCAAGGGGTTGTGTGGCGCGCTCGCCATGAGCAGCGACCTCCTGTTTCAGTGTGCGGGCTTGGCAGGCGTCCAGCCAGGGCGCGGGACGCTGTCGCGCAGGAGCTTCGTGTACTCGTGCTGTGGTTCGGTAAGAACGTCCTTTGTGGATCCCCGCTCCACGATCCCGCCGTGCCGCATCACGATCACGTCATCGGTGATCTGCTGGATGACGGCGAGGTCATGCGATACGAACAAGTACGTGATACCGAGTTCCTCGCGAATATCGGCAAGCCGGTTGAGGACTTGGGCCTGAACGGAAACGTCCAGTGCGGACACGGCTTCGTCAAGCACCAGAACTTGCGGGCTGGCGGCCAACGCCCGAGCGATCGCGAGCCGCTGGCGTTGACCTCCGGACAGTGCCGCCGGCCGCGACGCCAAGGTGGCTTTCGAGAGGCCTACCTGGTCGCCGAGTTCGTGGATGCGGTGATCTCGTTGCGTCGCGGTGAGATCCGAGTGCAGTCGCAGGACCTCTGCCAGGCAGTCCGCTCCGGTCTGGCGCCGGTCGAGGGATGTGTACGGATCCTGGAAGACGATCTGGATCTGGCGTGCTCGTTCCCGCTGGGCCGCCAGCGATCGCGCCGGTTTCGACCGGTCCTGGTCGCAGATGGTGATCGACCCGGAAGTCGGGCGCTCAAGACCGACCAGCATCCGGGACAGGGTCGTCTTGCCCGAGCCGGACTCGCCGACGATGCCGAGCGCGCCCCCGGCCTGCACCGAGAACGACACCGAGGAGACCGCGACGAGACCTTGTGCCTTGCGCCCACGCCGGCCGAAGACCTTTGTCAGGTCCCGTACGACGACGATGTCGTTCATCGTCTGCCCTCACTCAGGCCCGCGACCACGACCGGATCCCCGGCCCGGCGGCATCGAACCTGTCCGTTGTGGATATCGCGCAGCGCGATCGGCTCACTGCGGCACTCGGATTCGGCGAACGAACAGCGATCGGCGAAGGCGCAGCCGCTGCCCGCCTCGAACGCGGCGATGGGCCGCCCCGGGATGGCGGGGAGCCTGGGCACGAAGTGACCAAGCTCGGGACGTGCGGCGAACAACGCGGCCGAATACGGATGGTTCGCCCGCGCCTCGAATTCGGCGGCCGCGCGTGTTTCGACGATCCTGCCGGCGTACATGACGTAGATCCGGTCGCACATGGCGGTCGCCAGTTCCAGGTCGTGGGTGATGAAGAGCATTCCGAGACCGTGACCGCGACGCAGTTCGTCGAGGATGCCGACGACTTCGGCCTGGGTGGTGACATCGAGTGCGGTCGTCGGCTCGTCGGCGAGGATCACGCGGGCGTCGGAAAGCAGGGCCGCACAGATCATGACCCGCTGCAGCATCCCGCCGGACAGTTCGTGTGGATACTGGCGTAACCGGCGTACGGGCTCGGAGATTCGGACTTCGTCCAGGGCCCGGGTGGCGCGGGCGGTTGCCTCGCGGGAAGGAAGTCGCCGGTGCCGCCGTAGCGACTCGGTGAGGAAGTCGCCGATCGTGCGCACCGGGTTGATGGCGGCCCGCGGGTCCTGGAAGATCATCGACACGTCGCGGTGCCGGAACGCCCGTAGGTCGCGCTCGCTCATGTCGAGTACCGACCGGCCGTCGAAGGTGATCGAGCCGGTGACCTTTGCCGACGACGGGAGTAGTCGCATGGCCGAGCGGGCCGTCATCGACTTGCCCGAACCGGATTCCCCCACCAGGCCCACGGCCTCGCCCGCGTGGACGGACAGGGACACGGACTCCAGGATCCGGCGTGGTCCGTCCGGCCGGTGGACTGTCAGATCGAGATCGGTGATCTCCAGCAGCGCGCTCATCCGACCGCCTCCCCTTTCTGGACAAGCCGCTCGCCCAGCAGGTTGAGCGCGACCACAGTCACCACGATGAACGCGCCCGCGGAGAGCGCCTGCCATGGCGCTGCTTGCTGGATGCCGAGTTGGCCCTGCGCGACCATCGATCCCCAGTCGGCGTCCGGCGGCTGCGTTCCCAGGCCCAGGAACGAGATCGCGGCCAGGTCGACCATCGAGTAGCTGAACGTCAGAGTGGCGATCGCCACGATCGTGGTGGCCACGTTGGGCAGGATGTGGCGCACGCAGATCAGCAAACCTCCCAGGCCTTGTACCCGAAGGGCTTCGACGTACGGCAGGGCACGCTCGCCGACGATGGCGCTGCGGATCATTCTGGTGCAGTAAGGCAGGTACGCGATCGAAATCGCGATCGCGGGCGGCAGCAACCCGGGACCGAACAGCGCCGAAGCCAGAACCGCGAGCAGCAGGCCCGGGAAGGCGAAGTTCACGTCGGTGATCACGCCGATGAGGCTGTCGACCTTGCCGCCGAACCACGCGGCGACGAGCGCCACGACCGTACCGAGGGCGACTGCGACCAGCATGACGATGAGTGGCCCCAGGAGACTTGCCTGGGCTCCGTCCACGACGCGCGAGAGGACGTCCCGGCCGACCTCGTCCGTACCCAGCAGATGTGCACCCGACGGCGGACTGTACGTGGCCATCAGGTCGGTTTCCGTCGGCGAGTACGGCGTCAGCCACGGACCGGTCACAGCGATCAGGACGATCAGGACGAGCACGCCCGTCGCCGCGATGGCGGTCCGGTTGGACACATGTCGTTCTCTGTGCCGTCGTCCGGCGAGCAGCAGGCTCACAGCAGCGCTCCTCGTCGAATCCGGGGATCCAGCACGGGATACAGCAGATCCACCACCGTGTTGACCACGACGAAACTGGCCACCAGGACCAGCGAAACGCCCTGAACCACGGGAAAGTCCTTGTTGTTGACCGACTCGATCAGCAGCGAACCCACTCCGTCGAGCGAGAAGACGTTCTCGACCACCACCGAGGAGGCGATGAGACCGGCGATGGTCAGCCCGACGCTCGTGGTGATGGGAACGAGCGCGTTGCGAAGAACGTGGGAGACCAGCACTTCGCGAGGACGCATACCTCGGCTGACTGCTGTGGTGACGTGCTCACGTGACTTTTCGGCGATGACCGCTGTCCGGGTCACCCGTCCCACATAGCCGACCGCGGCGACGGCCAGCGCTACCGCCGGAAGAGTCAGATGCCAGACCCGGTCGAGGAATCCGGTTCCCGCACCGAAACTCGGGAACAGCCCGAGACCGACAGCGAACACGGCGAGCAGGACCGCCGAGGCGACGAAACCCGGAATCGCCGCCAGGGCACTGAAACCGGCCACGATGGCACCGTCGACGCGCCCGCCCCGGACCGCGGCGAGAACTCCCAGGCCCACGCCGGCCAGCACGATGATCAGGCCGGCGTAGAGCACGAGCGACACGGTGACCATCAATCGCGGCCCGATCATGTCGATCACCGGCTGCCTCGCGACGTAGGAGGTACCCAGGTCGCCCAGCAAGGCGTTGCCCAGCCAGGAAAGGAACCTGTCCAGGAACGGATCGTTCAGGTGGTACAGGCGGATGAGCTCGTCCTGCGCCTCCGGGGTGAGCAGGCGGCCGCGGGTGATGGCTGCGAGCGGCCCGCCCGGTGCGACGTACAGCGAGGCGAAGACCACACCGCTGCAGATGAACATCTTCGCGACCAGGCGGACCAGCCGGGCCAGCAGGAACCGGCTCACTTGCTGCCCACCGTCGCCGCCCACGGGTAGTACCACTGGACAAGCGACTCGACGGGCACGCCAGTGATCCGGTTGTTCAGGAACACGCGGGAGTAGACCGCGTAGATCGGGAAGCTGTAGACGTTGTCCGCGAAGGCCGTGATTGCTTGTGCGGTGAGGTCGGCGCGCTTGACCGGGTCCGCCGTCGTGGCCGCGAGTGCCAGTGGCTCGGCGAAGGCAGGGGTGTCGATCTTCGCGTAGTTGTACGGCGAACCGGGCCGCACCTGGATGACCAGTTCCAGCGGGTCGGGCACGTCGGCCGTCACGTTGTTGATCATGCCGTCGAGCCCCGCCCGCGCCTTCTCGTCGAAGAAGAGGTTGACGAAGGTGTTCTGCGGCATCTTCTTGATCTCGACCTTCAGGCCGATCTGCACGGCCGATGCCTGGACGGACGTGGCCGCGTTCACCAGTTCGGGGAAGTCGGCGCTGACGGCAAGCACGATGGGCTGTGCCGGCGTACCGGCCTCCGTGACGAGCTTCTTGGCCTGTTCCAAGTCCTGTTTGGCCGGAGCGAGTTTCGCGAACTCACGTTCGTAGACGGCTCGTACGTCGCCTTTGCCCCACACCGACTCGGGAGTGGTCGTCGTCGCGGGCCGGCCGGCGTCGCCGAGAACACCACGCACGATGCCGTCGTAGTCGATCGCCGTCCGCAATGCCTTGCGGATACGCGGGTCCTTCAGTGCGCCGTCGAGTGTGGCGATCTGGATGACGGCAACCTCGGTGCCCTCGTTGACATAGACTTTTCCGGTCTTCGACGACTGCAGGCTCTTCAGGCTCGAAATCGAGACGCTCCACGCGCCGTCGAGCTCACCGGTCTGCAGGGCGCTGGTCATCGCGGTCGAGTCGGGGACGAACGAGAACTGGAAGGACTTCGCCTTCGGCTTCAGCTGGGTGTCCCAGTAGTCCTGATTACGTTTGAGGACAAGCGATCGCCCCTGCTCCCACTGGTCGAGGGAGAACGGCCCGGTGCACATGACGCCACCGCCGGGTGTGCCGTAGGCCTTCCCCTTCGCCTCGATGTACTCCTGCTCACCCACATACCCGGCCGGCGTACCCATCACCGAGTCGAAGAGGCTGTCGGGACTCTTGAACCGAACCGTGACCTCAGTGGGTGAAGTGGCCTCAATGGACTGCACGTTCTCGTACCAGAGACCCCAGTAGGAAGCGGGCGACGCGGTGACGTTGCGGTTCAGGCTGAACGCGACATCCTTGGCGGTCATGGGTTTTCCGTCGGTGAACTTCACTCCCTGGCGAATCGTGTACACCAGTGTGGTCGGGTCGGGAGTCCTGACGCCCGTGGCGAGCGCCCAGCCCAGCGAACCGTCCGGGTTCTGCCTGCGCAGTCCTTCGCAGAGGTTCGACGCGAGCTGGTTGCCTGCGCCGTAGTCCCAGTCGTAGATCCAGTCCAGTGATTCGGGCTCGCTCTCGGCGATACCCCACTTCACGGTGTCGACCTCGCCGGTCGCGGGCGGTGTCGTGGACGTCAGTTCGTACCTGCTCGCCTCGGCGCCCTGGGGCTTGGGGCCGGCCGAACAACCGGCCGCGAGCAGGGACACGGCGAGTGTCCCGGCGGCAACCAGGTCGCGTGTTCTCATGGGTGATCGACTCCTTAGCCCCCTGCTGGTGAAAGAGATCCCCGCGGGTCACGCTGGGCGGTCGTAGTGTGACATGTGTTGTACTACAATCTCAACATAAAGTTTTGCCAGGTCGGCCGCAAGCGTCCTGGTGAACTCGCCTCAGGACTCGGCGATGGTGATGACGGGCAGAGTGAGCTGTGCGCCGCGCGGCCCGCCGATCTCGATGCCCTGCCGGCTGGGAATCCTGGTGGTCGCCAGCCAAGGGCTCTCGTCGGTTCCCGGGTGGATGGCGAAGTGCGGGAAATCGCTGGACTGGATCTGCAGTTGAAGACGGTGGCCCTGCTGGACTCGGTAGGCGTTGTCGTCCATGGCCAGGTGCAGGTCGGTGCCTGTCGACTCGGACATGACCACACGGCCCCAGGAGATAGGCCGGGTCGTCCCGTCCGGGCAGACGTCCTGGAGCTTGGCGAACACATGTGTGGACGGCGAGGAGAACGAAATCTGCCCGGTGAGGACCGGTTGACCGGCGAAATCGAGGTTCTCCGCCAGCGGCTCGGTCCGGAACGTCAGCACGTCGGACCGCTCCGCCAGGGCCCGCTCGTCGGGGTAGGCGGCGAGAATGAACCAGACGGCCTCGATATGGGTTGTGGACGGCACAGGATCTTTTGGATCATGCGTCCACTCGACCGTGGTGGCACTGTCTTTGGTCTCAAGGCTCAGGCCGTGGATGTGCTCGCCGGTCGTGGCGAGATGGAAGGTGAGTGGCCGGCTCGGTGGTGGATAGTCTGCCGAGGACTGCCAGCCGACGTGGCCGACGTGCCAGCGGGCGCGGGGGCGTGCTTGCCCGAGAGGCACACCGTTGAGGTGTTCGTCGAAGAAGTCCGCCATCTCGCCGCATTCTGTCTCGATCTTCTCGGCGAGTGCCTGTTCGCTGACATAGGGATTGCGTTTGTCGCCTGCGCCGACGTCCTCGAGTTTGTATCCTGAGTGGTCGGCTGACCCGACTCGCAGGTAGTGCAGGTTGCGCTGGGAGGGCTGGGAACGGAAGTACCGCCAGTCCCGGAAGCCGGACGGGGCGAGGCCGGGGTCGTACCAGTTCTGCCAGTGCAGGATCGGTATGTTCGTTGTGTGGTATGGATGTCTTGCGCCGTAAGGGTTGTACCAGTCCTGGCGGGACGCCATGTCGAGCAGCCTGGTGGCGCCGGCGCACTCGCCGACCTGTTCGTGCCACTGCGCGATGATGTTCGCGACTCGGTCGGATGCCCAGTCGATCTCGGCGAGATACCCCTCGTTGTTGGTCCAGATCTGCAGCAGGTCGTTGAGGGCCAGAAAAGGAGGGACCTCGTGGCGCCATCGGGACGCCACGTGCGTTCCGCCCATCTCGATTCCGGTGACCTGGGGGATCGCCGCCTTGATCGCCGGATGGCCGCTCGCGACCGCCGCCCAGGTCGTGAATCCGTAGTATGACGCGCCGGAAACGCCGATGCGGCCGTTCGACCAGGGCTGCCGGGCGATCCACTCGGCTGTGTCGTAGGCGTCCGCGACGTCGAACTCGTACGGCACGGTTTCGCCTGACGACCGGAACTTACCGCGAACGTCCTGGGCGACGAAGGCGAAACCGCGCTGCCGGAAGTACTCCGCTTCGTGCTTCAGGGCTGTGTAACGACTGGACTTGTCGTAGGGAGTGCGGACCAGGATCGCGGAGTGCGTCGTGGCGTTGCCGGGAAGGTAGACGTCCGTCGCGAGTTCGGCTCCGTCCCGCGTCGCGACCATGTATTCGGTCGCATGTCGCGAGGCTGTCTCCGACGTCATGGTCTCGATGATCTCGAAGCTCACCAGCACCTCCACGTTGTCGTGGGGCATTTGTACAACACTCGTTGTACAAAGGGAAGGTGTTTCGGCTAAGGTGTTGCCAGGGATGTGACCATCCGTCGACTATGGAGGTGCGGTGCCGCGGCACGTCGATCACGAACAGCGGCGGCTCGAGATCGTCAGGGCCACAATGGAGATCGTCGCCGAGCGGGGCACGCGTGGCCTGTCGTTCCGTGCTGTGGCCAGTCGTATGGGCGGCTCCACAACGCTGATCACCCACTACTTCCCGACGCAGCAGGCCTTGATCGACGAGGTCGCGGCCACCGCGGTGAAGCTGTGGGACAATCAGATCCGGGAGCTCGACGCGCAGAGCGACGACCCGTTCCGCCGGCTGTACAACCTCCTGGTCTGGCTCGTGCCCACGACGGATGACGGTCTGGCGGGCGAGCGTTCGAGGATCAACCTCCTCTCAGGACAGATCCTCGGCGAGGAGAACCGCGCCACCTTCGAAACCTGGGATACCACGATCCGCGGTTTCCTGCGCAGCCACCTGGAAGGCCTTGTCCCTCCCGGGGACGTCGAGCGAACCGTCGAACTGCTGCGCGTGACCACGAACGGCGTCGTGCTGTCGGTGGTCGAGCATCCCGACTCGTGGCCGACCGAGCGGCAGCTCGCCGTGATCGACGGCGTGCTCCAGCTGCTCGGGCTGACATCGAAGCCCGCCGACGGAAAGTCCCGCTCGCGAGCCCGCCGGTGAGGCGGACCCGTCGTCGTTTCCCGATATTTCCCACCTTGTCCCAGCACGCGAATGTGGCCGGTGTTCCGGGTGTTTGACTGCTCGTCGCCAGGCCGCGGCCTTCGGTTGGGCTGCTCCTGGTGCACCTCTCGTCAACACAGGAGCTTCATATGCGGATGCGAGTGTTGGGTAGAAAATTTACGGCGATCGCGTGCGGCGTGATGAGCGTCGGCGCGTTGGCCTTGGTGAGTGCGTCACCCGCGAGTGCGAAGCCGGCCGGAGCCCTCGCGACGGCCGAGTTCGGGGTCCGGTTGGTGGACGACAACCGCAACGGTCAGTGTGTGGTCAACGACGGCTCGGTGGGCGATTCCCTTCAGTGGGTGCCCGAAGGGCAGTATTCCGAACCCCTTGTCATCGACACGGACTCGCGGTCGGGTGGCTGCCGGATGACGTTCGGGTTCAACAACGCCGACGGTTCGCTCACCGGGCTCACGCTCAGCTACATCTACCAGGTGAGCGGGAACGGCGACGCCGGACAGTGCCCGGGCTCGTCGAGCAAGCCCGTCGACATTCCGATTTTCCCGATCGCGTTCCCATTCCGCTACATGATGGATCGACCGATCTACATCGACACAGACGGCCGGCGCGGCTGGTGCGATCTCACGTTCCAGATGAGCGGACGGACCGACGTGGCTCTCGACGTGGTGTACGAGTTCAATGGCGACAGCGGTCAGTGCAAGGGCGCTCTGCCGCTGGGCACGAACCAGCCCAGGACTGTGCAGACTGGCGGCGTGCCTGTCACCATCGGTCTCGACACGGACAACCGTGGCGGGGCGTGCTTCCTGTCATTCCGCCTGCGGCATATCTGACCGTGACGACTGAGCACTGACCCGGGGATGCGAGCGGCAGGGGCAGCCGCTCGCATCCCCTTTTTGTCATGTGCGGATCAGGCTGGCGACAACGCCTCAGGGTGGGGCGCCGCCGTTCGGCCTACTTCCGAGGCATACAGGCGAAGCAGGTCGTGGATCTGGTAGTGACCAGACGACACGTGTACCAGATGCGCCCGCACCAAGGCGTTGAGCGCTTGTTCGGCCCGGTCGTCTGTCATACCGGCCAGGGCAGCCGCGCGTGCAAGTGGCAGGATGCCCGAATGCCTGCCCAGCGTATGGAAGATGGCGGCAGCGTCGGGGGCACTCGTGGCGAGATGCCGGTAGGACCAGGAGAACACCGCCCGCACGTCGGTCCGTGGGTCGCCGCCCGCCGCCAGCCAGTCCAGGGCGTGATCATGGCCGATCTCCGTGAGAGCGGCATGCGGACGCGCGGCGGCGATCTCGGCGGCGACCCGGATGGCCAGCGGCATGAGCCCGCAGCGTAAGACCAGTGTCGCGGCTGCCTGTGGATCCGCCCGCACCCGTTCGGCCCCAAGCAGAGCACCCAGGAGCACCAACCCGTCGGACATGGGGAACACGTCTAATGCGACGCGGTGTGCGCCGTCCCTGGCGACCAGTCCGGCCAGGTCGTCGCGACTGGTCACGACGACCACGCACGAGCCGGTTCCCGGCAGTAAGGGCCTGACCTGTTCGGCGCACAAAGCATTGTCCAGCAAGACAAGCATCCGCCGGTTGGCAAGCAGCGACCGATAGCGGGCGCCACGGACCGCTGGATCCGGCGGGACGTCATCACCCAGGCACCCGAGCAGCGTGCCGAGGGCTTCCACGGGCGTCATCGGCCTGTCCGGGGCGTAGCCGCGCAGATCCACATACAGGCAGCCGTCGGGGAACTGGTCGCGTACCCGGTGCGCCCATCGAATCGCCAGCGCGGTCTTGCCAACCCCGGGTGGTCCGGACACCGCCAGGATCGGCAGACCCGAACAGCCTTCGTCAAACGATGCGCTACTGAGCAGATGGTCCAACGCTGTTAGTTCTGTGGCACGGCCGGTGAAGCCGCGAATGGCGGCGGGCAGTCCGCGCGGAACCGCTTCTGGCTTGTGTTCGTGCACGCGGTACCACGCCTCGTTCCATTCCCGTTGCTCAGCCGGACTGGCACCGAGCGCGAGGACGATACGGTCGAGCACCTCTGAGGGGGCGAGCGTCCGCCCGGTGATGTACCGGTGCAGCGTCGAACGCGGTAGTCGTACCAGCCGTGTGAGATCCTCCAGGGTCACCCTGGCCTTCAGGGTTCCTGCCGCGGCGCGTGCCCGCAGCAGGTCCAGTTCCTTTGCCAGCTCGGCAAGCCCGTGTACCCGCTGGGGATCCGGGCCGAGTTCCCGTTGCCTGGCAACCATCCGGCCTCCCGATCGGTTGATCACACCCCCTCGCGGCAAGAATTACCGAAGCCGGCGGCCGGGCAGCATCGGGACATGCCCTACCCCATACCCTGCCTCAGCCTGCCGTAAGACATCCGTCGTAACGCTGTTGACCGCCATATCGACGTTTCGGGTGAATATGTACCGTGACAGCGGGGGTGCGATGCCTGATGTGCGGGCGGGAGACCGGGTCGGCCGGCGCCCGCAACTCGACCGAATGCACATGGCGCTCACCGAAGTCCTCACCGGTGAGTTCCGGGCCGTCGCGGTCCGCGGCGAACCAGGCATCGGCAAGACATCGCTGCTCACCGAACTCGCGGGCCGGGCGGAGGGTGCCGGCCTGGTCGTGCTGCGGGGCCGGGCCACGGAGTTCGAACAGAACATCCCGTTCGGGGTCTTCATCGACGCCTTCGAACAATTCGAGCATCTGGCCGAAACGCACGCGCTCGACGCCGAACTGGCCGACGTGCTCTCGGTGCTGAGGGCGGCGGCCTTAAGCCGGGCGGACGACCGGCCGGTCGAGATGGATCGGTACCGGCTTTTCCGTGGTGTGCGCAGGCTGTTCGAGCGTCAGTCGGGTCGTGGCATCTTGCTGGTGCTCGACGACCTGCACTGGGCGGACCCGGCTTCCCTTGACCTGGCTGAATACCTGTTACGCAGGCCGCCGCGTGCGGCATTGTTGATCGCGGTGGCCCACCGGACCGCCCAGCCACCCCGTGGCCTCGCGGATGCGTTGACATACCTTGCCTCCGCGGCGGTCCAGTTCGAGCTCCAGCCGTTGCGCAAGGCCGATGTCGCCGCGATGTTCCCGCAGTCGTCCGCCCGCAGGCACCGGTTGCTGCACCGGGCGACCCACGGCAACCCGTTGTACCTGCAGGCACTCGCCGATACCGACGACCAGACGCTGACCAGCCTCGTCGGGCAGGCCGTCGACGATCAGGCGATCCCTGAGCAGGTCCTGCTCGACGTGCTCAGCGCCGAACTCGGTGCGTTGCAGCCTGCGGTGCTGAGCGTCGCCCAGGCGGCCGCGATCGCAGGCGACCCAGCGGATCCCGCCCTCGTGGCCTGGGTGGCCGACGTGCCGGACGACGCGGTGTCGGCGGCCTTCGACCAGCTCAGCCTGGCCGGGGTGATGGTGGCCGAAGGTCCCCGATTCCGGTTCAGGCACCCGCTCGTCCGGACGGCCGCGTACTGGATGGCCCGTCCGGCCTGGCGTACCGAGGCACACAGCCGGGGTGCGCAGTACCTGAGGCAGCGGCATGGGGCGTTGCTCCTTCTGGCGCACCACATCGAGCGTTCCGCCCAGCCCGGCGACGAACTCGCGGTGGCCACCCTCACCGAGGCCGCGATGGCTTCCCAGCACGCGGCACCCGCGACCGCGGCAAGGCTTGTGCGAAGGGCGATGCAGCTCCTGCCGGACCAGTCAGGGCTCGACGACCACTGGGGCGAGTTGCGTCTGCTGCTCGCCAGAACGCTCGCGCGGAGCGGCGAACTCATCGAGAGCCGTCGGCTGTTACACGAGGCGATCCGTTGCGACGGGTCATATCGCCGGGACGCGGTGAACTCTATGGCCGCCATCGACCGGATGCTCGGCCAGTTCGACGAGGCGAAGACATTGCTCGCCGAGGAGCTCGAACGGTTGCCGGACACAGATGTCACGACAGCCCAGACGCTGCTTGAGCTCGCCGCCGTCGAGCTGTTCCGGCACGACGTTTCCAGCCTGCGGCGGCACGCGGCCCGCGCGGTGGAAATCCTCCGTGGCTCCGGCAATATTGCGTTGGAGGCAACAGCGCATTCCCTGCTGTCGTTGAGTTTCCTCCAATCCGGGGACATCGCCGACGCCAGAACCCACATCGACCGAGCCGCACGGCAGACGGACGGAGCAACGGACGCGTTGCTGCTCACGGAGTTGGTGACCGTCGCCCCGCTGGCATGGGTGGAACTTCATCTGCAGCAATACGACCGGGCCGAGCGTCACCTCAGCCGCGGCATCGACATCGCCATCAGCAGTGGTCTCACACACTCCATGCCGTACCTGCTCATCGTCGACGCGTTGGCCCGCACCCGGCGAGGCCGGCTGACCCAGGCACTCGAGGCCGCCGAGGAAGCCCTTGAGTACTCCCGGATCATGAACGCCACCGAGACCGCCGCCATGGCCGAGATCGTCCGCCTGTGCCCAATACTGTGGCAGCAGGGGAGCCGTGCCGCGCTTGTTCTCGTCGCGCGGGCGACCCGGCCCACGGCAACCTGGTGGTCGAAGATCGCACGGCTGAACCTGGCCACCGTCCACTTGGCAACAGGCCAGTTCGACCTGTGTTTGTCTGAATTAGACGGTGAAGATCCCGATGTCTACAGTCTGGCGCTGCGCGCTGTCGCATCAGCCAGGCTCGGCCGCGCGGCGGAAGGACGCAGGCAGGCCGACACCGCGCTGGACCAAGCCCACCACTCAGGCCTGACGCACCAATTAGGCACCGCGTTCGACGCCCGCGCCCGCGCCAACATCGCCCTGGGAAACCTCGACGAGGCAGAGTCCGACGCCACAAAAGCCGCTGTCAATTTCGCGGACGCCCAGGCGCCCATCGACGAAGGCCGCACCCGGCACCTGCTCGCGATCCTGTACGCAAGAACCGGCCAGCGCGACCAAATGCACGCCGAACTCGGCCAGGCAAAATCCCTTTACACAGCATGTTCGGCCACCTGGCTGACAGCATCACTCGCCCGTGACGAACTACGATTCGCCGCCCGCGGCCCCCGGACAAGAAACCCATCCGGCGGCGGCCTGGCCACGCTGACCCCCAGAGAACGCGAAATAGTCGACCTGGTCACCGCAGGCCTGACAAACCGCGAAATAGCCGAACGCCTGTACGTCAGCAAAAAGACCGTAGAAGCCCACCTCTCCAGAGCCTTCAGCAAACTCGACGTCCGTTCCCGCGTAGCCCTCACCCGCCGCGTAACCGCCGGCGACCCCGACAGCCAGTGATGATCACCGTGCGGTCCTTCGAGGACTGCCCCCTTTGTCCGGCCCGTCCGTGCCTTCGGGTGTGCCGAACAAACTTCGAACAATGCTGTGACCTGCTCGGATATTGACTGTGGACATTGATTGCTTGAACTTGGTCGAGGGCGGGGCTGGGATGGGACGTACCGGGGGTTCGGACTGTTGCGAACGCTTGGTTGCCTATCCAATTCGCATAAAAGGGACACAGTAGACTCAATGAACAAGGGCATGATGTTGCTGACCGCCTCCGTGCTGGGGATCGGATTGGCGGGTGCCGTCGCACCGTCGGCGTCGGCGGCCACACTGGACGCTCAGGCGGTTCACCGGGCGAGCATCTCCTGTGACAAGCCTTCCGGGGCCAAGGCCAACTATTCCTGGGCCGGTGGGATCACCACCGTGACTGTCTACTTCAACAACCACTGCTCGCACCGGGTGGCCGCCGGAATCGTGCTGGAGGACGAGGACGGGGCGCTGAGCGTCCAGTGTATGGAAACCAACGGCGGCACAAAGGGCAACAAGAAGTTCCACATTGGAGTGGACCACCATGTGGCCCGGGTCCAGAAGGGCTGCAAGCTCTGATGTGACGCGGTACCGGCGCGGTGGAGGTGGTCGCGGCCACCTCCACCGCGCTTTCAGGTATCTTGCCTGATATATGAGCGAGTCGACGCTTCACGGCGACAGCCGGGAGGACCAGCAGCACGCCCGGCGGGGACGTAGACACATCGTTCCTGACGCCGCCAGCGGTCCCGTCGCTCGCTTCGCCTGCGAACTCCTCGCGCTCAAGCAGTCGGCGGGCAACCCGTCGTATGACCAAATGCGGTTGGAGCTCGGCGCGGCGGCGTCGAAGTCCACGCTGTCGGCCGCCACGCGCGGTCGTGTCCTGCCGTCCTGGGCGGTCACCTGGGAATTTGTCCGGAGCCTCGCCGTGACGAGGCTTGGGCACGACGTGGACGTCGTCCGGAACGAGTGGCAACTTCGATGGGAGACGGCGAAGGCCGGACTCGCCTCAGCAGTCGTCGAACAACCGCAAGACCTCACCACAAGTGACAAAGCGGACAGTCGGAGAAAGCGAGGCCTCATCGCGGCTCTGGCCACGGTTGGAGTCATGCTGGCTGTGGTGTTGCTGGCCAGAGTTCCGCAGCAGTCCGCCACGGCGTATCCGATTCCCGGGGACGCCACCAGCTTCGGCGGTGACGGGCTTCCCGGCGATGAGACGTTCCCCGACGGGACATCAGTACACGTCGGCGGAACATTCACCAAGATCTGGCGTCTGAAGAACATCGGGACGGTGCCCTGGCACAATCGGTACCTGCAGATCTCGGGCGGTACCACCGTGCTGTGTGAATCGCCTGACCGGATACCGGTGCCCGATGCCGCGCCCGGCCAGATGGTCGAAGTAAGTGTCCCCGTCACCCCGAAGGGCACCGGCGTCTGCGAAGTGGTGTGGAAGATGGTCGACGCCCAGGGAGCCTTTGTGTTTCCTGACCACAGAGGCGTCTATTACCAGGTGACTGTTGTTCCCTGAATACTCTCCTGGACGGCGCGGCGTGCAGGTTCGCGCACGATTACAGTAGCTGGCCGCGCGATCGCAGGAGCAGTAGCGCTCGACGAGTGCTTCGGCCTGTGCGTCAACGACCGAGAGGGGCGAGTCCCTTGTCACGCCGGGAAGTCCCGTCAGGGAATCCGTCGGTTCCGCACGTGTGGGTCGTGAAGGAAGCTGATTACGTGGTCGGCGAGCTGTTTCGGGGCGTCACGGGCTATGAGATGACCCGCTCCGGCGATTGTCGTTTCCTGCGCGTGTGGCACGAGCTCGCGTAGTCGCGCGGCATCGTCTGCGTTCAACGGGGAGTGCTCGGCGCGGAGCAGGAGGACCGGGGCTGACTGCTGAGCGGCTGCGCGCCGAAGTTCGGCGCGCCTTGCGAGGGCGCGAACACTTACCAGCGTGCTGGGGCTCGACTGAGTGTTCGGGCGCAGGGTTCTCCGAGGTCGGCGGCTATGTCGACCACCCCGCGTACTCGTGCGACGCGTGGTCGTACGCTGTGTGTGTCCGGTTCGGAATGCACGCGAGGGATCCACTCCATGATCGATGTTCTAGCCACGGGACTGATCTACTTCTCCCTTGGCGTGGCCTTGTGGGCATTGGTCCTGATCGTGATGAACCGTCCGTTCGCCCTGAAGGAGCGCTACGGTCAAGCACTCGCCGGCGCAGTCCTGCTGCTGGTGATCGCCTTGCTGGTCCAGGCCATCGCGGGCGTGGTCAAGATGTCCGGCGCCGGGCGCGACATCCAAGAGCTGACCTTCATCGGCTACCTGTTCGGGCCGGTGCTGGTCCTGCCGTACACCGCCTTCTGGGCTGCCTCCGAACGCAGTCGCTGGGGGCCGGCGGTTCTCATCGCCGGCTGTCTCGCGGTGCCGGTCATGATCGTTCGTATGCGGCAGATCTGGGAAGGTCATGGCTGAGCAGCGCGCTGATCTGAAGACGATCACCAGGTCCGGCCCCGGCCGGCTGCTGATCGCCGTCTACGGCATTTTTGTCCTCGCGGCCACCGCCCGGTCAGCCGTGCAGATCATCACCCGGTTCGGCCACGCACCCCTGGCCTACGTTCTGTCGGCAGTGGCAGCCGTGATCTACATCGTCGCGACCGTCTGCCTGGTCAAGGGAAGCAGGACATCGCGCCGGATCGCGACAATCTCATGCCTGGTCGAGCTCGCCGGCGTCCTGGTGGTCGGGACAATCAGTTTTGTCGCACCCCAGGCCTTCCCAGACGCCACAGTGTGGTCGCACTTCGGGCAGGGCTACGGATTCGTGCCGCTGGTCCTGCCAATCCTCGGGTTGTGGTGGATCCGGGCGAGCAATATCGTCGAACGAAGCTAATGGCCTACTGCTTGTCCTTGTGGTTGAGCCAGTGAGCCCATCGCAGCACGCGGCTTGGAACATAGCGTGCGAGGGTCGTGGCGACGGTTGCCTGGCCGTAGAGGTCATTGACCCGACCGGTGACTTTGGGTGCCGCCCGACGGACTCCGTCGAGAAGGTTGTTGGCGCGCGTCTTGTCTTTGGTTATTTTGAGGAGTACGCCCAATTCGTACTGGGTACGGAGGGTCTCGTGGTGATACACGCCGAAGGCGGCCAGTTGGCCGGTGTGGGCCTCCTCGAGACAAGTGACGGCCGGGCCGAACTCGGTCAGCTGCGCGTGTGCCATACCCAACACGTAACAACAGCGCAGGACCAGTGGATGTGTGTCAGCCAGACGACCGCGCAGGATTGCCAGCAGTTCACTTGCGTATGAGCGGGCATCGGCTGCTTTGCCCTGGCTGATCAGTGTTTGCCCCACGGCAACCCGGATTGTGAGGACCTGGATGTTACGGGCGCCTAGTTGTGGCTCCAGGTCGTCGGCCAGCGCGCGGTATGTGCGTTCGGCCTCCGGCCATCTGGTCGCGTCCGGTTTGAACTCCAGAAAGTGGATCAGCAGATTGGCGCCGGCCAGAACGAACTGCGCCTCAACAGCTTGAGGGCGATACAGTTGGCCGAGACCGGTGTAGTGGTCGACGACCTTCTGCGCGTTCTCCCTGGCCTCAATTTGCTCATCAGTCTGCATCTGGATGTCGGCCAGCTCGAGCAGTGCCGCGTTCACCATGTGGACGGGCAGATCGTGCCGGCGGTTCAGCAGGCCAGTGAGGAAATCCTTGTGTTCCCGCAACGAACCGCGCAGGCTCCTGCCGCGGATCCAGAGCAAGCGGGCTTCCAGGTCGTTGCCTGTTGGACGAGTGCTGAGGACCGCCGGTGTTGCGACACGAGTCCAGTGCGTCTCGGCTTCCTCCAACAGTCCCAGGGAATCCAACGATGAAGCGAGGATCACCGCCGCGTCCCATTCCTGGTCGCCGTGCACCTCGCGAGCCAGCCGCGCGCTTTCGGCGTATTCACCGGCGTCGAAGTGACTCCTGGCGGCGGCCAGCTGTATGTCGGTCGCACCTGTGGCAAGCAGCCGGTCGAAGTATCGGGCGGCCAGCCCGGGCCGGCCGATGTCCTTGAGGCGGAACGCGATGTGGCGAAGCAGTCCGCTGATGACTGCACTGGGTAGCTTGTCGTTCTCGACCAGACGCTGGGCGTGCAGCAACGTGGACGCATCGGCATGATCGTCATAGCCGAGCAGGGTCTCGGCAGCGGCGGTGGCGACGCGGATGTCGGCATCCGGATCCGGAAGATGACGCCGCACAGCCTGCCAGACAACGGGATGCACAGTCCACCATTCGCCGGTCCTGGTGGCGAGCAGGGCCTTTCCCAGCGAGAACAGGCCGTCCATGACACGCTGTGTGGACATTCCCAGGCGCCGCAGGGTATCCCGTACGAAACGAACCGGCAGTGGTTCGGCCGTGCATACGGCCGACAGTCGGAGCAGCGCCAGTTGGTCCTCGTCCCGGACACGTGAAAGCCGGTCGGCGAAGATGCCCGCGATCTGGTCCATGGTGCCGGACGTGCCGTCGAGCACCCGGCCGACGTGCTCCATGAGGGAATCGAGGCCTTGTCGTTCGGCGGCGGCCAGTCCCAGCTGGGCGATGGTCATGGGGTGTCCGTGAACCCGGTTCACCAGGGACCGCACCAGATCCGCCTCGTCGGCGGCAGGCGTGTGGCACAACGTGAACAGGGCGGCACCTTCGTCCTCGGTCATCCGGCTGACCGGGACGGGCTCACCCAGTCCGTCGAACGCGCGCTGCTGGGTGATCAGGACGGTGTGTGCGTCCCTGTGACGGGGAATCAGCTGCTCGACCACGGACTCGTCGAGGTCAGGAGACACGTTGTCGACTATCCAGAGCACTGTGCCCGTTGTGGCCACGGTGCTCGTCTGAGCGGTATGGATCTCGAGCACACGTTCGGTCTCATTGTGCAGGTCGAGGTGGACCACCGTGTGATAGGCAGACTCGAAGTGCAGGCGGTAGTCGTCGACGAGGCTCGACTTGCCCGATCCCGCAAGTCCGAAGAGGACTGCTGTGTTGTTCGACGGAGGCTGGGTCATCCGGTGCTGCTGGCGGTTCAGCGCGCTGTGCAGAGCCCAGATGGCCGAGTAGCGCCGCACCCGCGGCTCCACTCCGGGATGCCTGAAGTAGGACATCGGCAACCTCTGGAAGTCGATGTCCTGGAACGTTCCGGTGAGCCCGGCGAGCCGCTCCTGGACTGCGCTGACCACGCCGTCGATGGCGGCGGGCGACTCGTCGTCGTCCCTGACGTAGATCTGGTCTCGCAGTTCGACGGGGTGAATGTGGTCCTTGCCCTTCTCGGGATTGACCACCAGCAGCCGCGTCCTGCCGCCTTCGCTGGCGTCCGCGACGAACGCCTGGGCCAGTTCGAACTGGCAGGCGTGCCGTCTGGAGTACCGCTCCGCGTAGTAGACGAGGCACATTCGGCTGCGTGCCAGCGCCTGCTCGATGTTGGGTGTCACCCGGTCCGCCGGCCGGTTCTCGGTTCGATCGACGAATACCGAAATACCGAGGTCGCGCAGGCGGTTCTCGATCATTCTCACTCTCGGCAGCTCGGTGCCGGAGAACGAGATGAAGACCTCGTAGAACTTGCTCGTTTCGTCGGCCACGCGACTAATGTAGCCTGTGCCGCGATGTTTCTCTGGCATAGTTCGCGCAAGAAACGGCTGAGCCTGTGGCTGACATATCTCACGTGATCACGGTGACCCGGGCTCACCGCGACGGGAGTTTCTGGCGCCTGCTCACGGAGGATGAGCGGGCAGCGCTCCTCGACGTGGGAAAATGGCAGAGATATGCCAAAGGTGCCACCGTTATGCGTATCGCCGAGACGGGTAACTGGGCGGCGGTTCTCAGTTCGGGACGGGTCCGGGTGATTGGTTTGGACGGCACTCGGACAATCGCGATGCGGGGTGTGGGAGATATTGTCGGCGAGCAGGCCGTAATCGACGGAAAGCCACGGTCGGCGACCGTCCGTGCGGACATCGCCGTGCGGGCACTTGTGCTGGGTGGCCGGGAGTTCGACCGGGTACTCGGCCGTCATCCGCATATCCTGCGTGTGCTGTGCACTGTCGTGTCCGAGCGTCTGCGGGAGGCGGACCGGAACCTGGGCAGTCAGGGCAGCGACACCGTCACGAGGGTCTCCCGCCTGCTCGTGCGGCAGGCGGACGAGTACGAAGTCGATGGTGAGCGGGAAGTCCGGGTCAACATCGGTTCGCAGGCCGGCCTGGGCGAATCGCTGGGACTTTCGCGGGAGTCCGCGGTACGGGCACTGCGCGTGCTTCGTGAGGCGAACATCATCAGGACGCGGCGTGGGGTGGTCACGATTCTTGATCTCGGTGCACTGCGGGACTGTGCCGGATAACAAGTCGGGCCGGTTGTGCCGCAGATGACGCACAAGGAGAGTGGATCTCGACGGCTGCGATGATGCACTGATGCGGGCATGATCGAACGGCGGCTCACCGGTTCGGTGAAACCGCGAAAAGGGGAGGTCGTGGGTGGCGGACGAGCTGGCGAGTACCGTCGTGCGGTCGTTGGCGCAATACCTGATTCGTAAGTCCGAAGCGGGTAGTGCGGTATACGACGCCCAGCTGGAGAATGTGCTCGGCCTGCTGGTCACAAAGTTGTCGAGCCCCTTTCACGGTGAGCTGCTCGCCCGATTCACCGATTCCCCGGCCGTGGCGGCCGAACAGGAAGCACTGCGTGTCCACCTGGATCAGGAGATTCGTAACGATCCAGAGTTCGGTGCGCAACTGAGAACTGCCATGTCGGGTGCGATCGAAAGTAGGCGGAAATTGCCTGCCCAAAGGAGATTATTGCCGGTTCTCGCCGTCACGGGCGGAGTGGCTGTTGTCATCGCGGGCACGTTCATCGTGGCGCGGTCGACCGCGCAGGACGGAGAGGCCGCGGCGCCGGGGACGCCAGGGACGGTGACAGTGACGGCGATGGTGCCGTCACCGCCGGCCAACAGCCCGACGGCCACATCCTCCACAACGACGAGCACCGTGACGCCGTCATTGCCCAGTGCTTCGGATCCGCCGCCTGACAATCCAGGGGACGGCAGTAGCGTCAGCAAGGGCACACCTGTCTTCGTCGCCGACCTGCCCAAACCCAGCGACCAGTGGTACTTCGAGCACGGCGATCACGACGTGCGGCTCACCCCGTATCAGAAGTCCGTGTGGACTCCGCTGAGTACCTGCAACGACGACCGGTACAGCGGTGTGCAGCAGTTCAATCTGAAGAACTTCAGCAGTATCGAGGTGCAGGCGGTCGGAATGGACGGCAACTCGGACCCGAGCCTGGCGGTGAAGTTCGAGATCTTCGTCAACAACGACAGGGTCAAGCCCGTCGCGGCGGTGGCGGTCAGCCCCGGCGATGCGAAACCGCTGCGCGCGGAGTTGCCGGCTGGCACCTTCGCGCTGACCCTGAGGTCGTCATTGGTGACCATCGACAAGTCGAAGTGCAAGTCCGGCAACGCTGTCTGGGGTGCCGCTTTCGTGGTCGCAGCAGGACGATGACCGCTACAACGTTCTGTTGATCTCTGCGAGGATGGCCCGCAGCCGCGGATGCTGACCGAACAACTCGTTCAGCTTCCGGATCGCTTCTCCGCGACGGCTCTGATGAGTCTGGGTGCGTGCGTCGTACAGTGCCTCCATACCAAGGTTGAACGTGCGCTCGTCCAGCCGACCGGCCTCGTGGTCGGCCACGACCGCCTCGGTCAGCTCGAGCAGGAGCCTGGGCATGGCCGACGAGGAGTCGAATGTCCGGTCCGGATCGTCGATGTGCAGCGGGCCACGCACGATACCCATCAGGGCCACGAACTCCGCGGGACCAGACACATTGTGGACAACAGGAGGGGGCGAAACCTGATGAGACGTCTGGAAAGCCGCATCGGCGTCGTCGAGCTGTGCGATGAGCGACACAGCGAAGGCCGCGGCGTTGTCCGCAGCGAGTGACGGTGCTCCGGTCCGGTCGGTGAAGTCCTTGGACGCGCTGGCGAAGTCACTGATACCGCGGATGGTGATGGTCGGCTGGGACAGGTTGAGGTGACTCGCGTGTGCCACGCCCGCGCTTTCCATCTCGATGGCTATCGCGTCGCTGTAGTGGTCCTGGACTTGTTCCGCCACAGCGGAACTGGTCGATTTCAGGACGACTTCACCCGCGACGATGGGCTGGAAGTGAACGTTGGGGTGGCCTGTCGTGACAGGCAGCGCGGACCGCCACGAGTTGGACACGTCGAGATGCCGCGCGGCCTGGTCCAGACTGTGGGAGAGGTGCCATGCCTGCGGGCTGGCGCTGAAGCCGCGGTCCTCACTGGTCCCGCCGTGGTATCCGTAGATCTTCGTGGCCACAACGATGTCACCTAGTCTCAGCCAGTCCCGCAGCGCACCCGCGATCCCGACGAACATCACCACACTCGGTTGGAACTCCGCGATCGCCCGTTCGGTCAGGGCCGCCGCTCCGCTGTTGCCCGCCCCCAGCACTGCCATGGCAACGTGCTTGTCCGGATGATCAGCCAGGACACCGGCTTCGAACACTGTTCCGGCCCGATGACGGTGCTGACGCAGCCCCGTCACGTGCTTGCGGACGGCCTTGTACTCTGCTTGCAGTGCGGTGAGAATCACGATCATTCGCTTCCCCGCCATCCCTTCGAGGTCCGACCGCGGCACCGACCGTAGAGGGGGAAGCCAGTTCCGGCCGGCACTACACCGCAGGAGCACACCATTTTCGACGTCTTCCTCTGTTACAACTGGGATGACAAGCCATGGGCGGACGAGCTACACGCCGCGCTCACGGCTCTTCACGTCCGGGTCTTCCAGGACGACAAGGACATCCCGCACGGTGACACGCTAGATCCTGCTCTGCTCAAGGCGTTGCTCGGGGCGCACATGCTGGTCCCGTTGATCAGTCCCACGTTCCACGAGAGCGCCAGCTGCCGCCGCGAACTGCACACCGCGCTGACGGCCGCGTACCACCTCGAAGCCGGGTCCACCGAACGGGTCATGCCGGTGACGTGGCGAGTACGGCCAAGCAGGCTGCGGCCGAAACAGCTCAAACGGCCGAGGCTGCTCAGCCGGGAGAGCCACGATGTCGCCCAGCAGGCCGCGATCATCGCCGGCAAGCTCGCGCGCCTCAAGGTTGCTGACGACCGCCGGTTCGGTGACGCGCCACGCCATCCCGATCCGGTGTGGTACCCGCATTTCCTGCCCGGAAACAAACAGTTCTTCGGGCGCGCCGAAGTGCTGTGGGATCTGCACGAGGCGTTGCTGATCAAAGGCAAGCCGGGAAACCAAGGTCACCCGGTCGTGTCGGTCCGCGGCCAAGGCGGACAGGGTAAGACCGCGCTGTGTGAGCAGTACGCCCGGTGGTTCTCCCAGGATCACCCGGGAGGGGTCTTTGTCCTGCGGCTCGGCGGCAGTGACCGGAGCAGGCACACAGATCCCGAAACCGTGCTGAGTCAGTTCCGGCTGCAGCTGCGGCCGATCGCCGCACGCCTCGGTGTGCCACCCGCAGGCATTGCCGAGAAGCTCGCCGACGGGATGCCCTATCTCTGGATCCTCGACGACGTTCCGTCCACAGTGGATGAAGCGGTTCTTGACCAGCTCTTCGCACCGACGGCCAACGGCAAGACGCTCGTCACCACGCGTGGACGGCTGGCCAAGCGCGTGTCCGTGGAGATCGACCTCGAGCCACTGGACACGCGAACCGGTCTTACGTTGCTGACCAGCATACGGCCGGCGCCGGAGGAAGAACGCGCGGCGGCGCAGGAGATCGTCGAGAGACTCGGGCAGCATGCGCTGGGACTGACGTTGGCTGCCGGGCTCACCACAGCGCCCGGTTTCGCCGGGTACGTCAGGCTTCGTGACGATCTGATGTCAGGCGAGCACGACTCGCTGGAGATGGCCGCGCACATGGCAGACGAACTGCCGCTCGGTTATGCGAAGTCGTTCAGCTCCATCATCACTCGCAGCTACGCGACGCTGTCCGACGCCGGGCGTGAGGTCCTCGCCGCGGTGAGCGTCCTCGGCGCGGCGCCGATACCGCTTGAACTGGTCCACGACTTGGTGTCCACGGCTGAGCCCGGTTTCGCCGAGCTCAGCCGCCGCGGCCTCGCCGGTGATCTCGGACATGACGTGTTCACTGTGCATGCCCTTGTCGCGAGGGCGGCACGGTTGCTGTTCCCCGGCACCTACCGCAGGCGTCTGCACGACCGGGCCTGTGAGGTGCTCGGCGACTCACTGGAGGCTACGAGAGACGAGTTCCAGCAACTCAGAGCGATGTCACTGCATCTGCCTCACGTCGTCGCGCTCGCGTCCACACCGGAATGGCTCACCGGCCGGCTGGAGTGGCACATGCTCAACGAAGCCGGGCGTGCCCAGAACGAACTCGGCGACACCAAGGCGGCGTTGCACTCGTTCGAGGTCCTGCACGCCCAGACTGAGCGGTCACCGGACACTGACGAGGACATCCGGACGGCGGTCCTGGTAGGTCTCGGAGCCGCGTATTTCGGGCAGGGCAACTACACCAAGGCCGAGCGCGTCCAGCGGGAGTCGGTAACGCGGCTGTCACACCTGTACGGCGAAGGCCACCCGGACACACTGCAGGCCAAGGAGAACCTGGCCAATACGCTGTCCGGGCTGACGGAGTACGAGGCAGCCGTGCAACTGCTGACCGAGGTGTACCGAGCCAGGCGCGACAGCATGGGCAAGACCGATCGCCTGACCTTGATCGCCTTGAACAACCTCGTGATCGCGACCAGGCACTGCCGGTCGCATCATCTGGCTCTCCGGCTTGCCCTGCACGCCTGGACGATGTGGCATCGCGCCGCAGGTCCGGACATGCCGCAGACCTTGGAATGCGTGGAAAACATAGGAAACGCCTTGTGGTATCTCGGCCGCCCGACCGAGGCGGCCGATACGTACCAGTACGTCGCCCAGCGGCGAGGAGCCGTCCTGGGACCCAAACACCCGGACACCCTTGATGCTGAGGAGAACGCGAGGGTCGCTCGCGAGCAAACGCACTGGCCTGTGTACGCGGACCGGCTACGCGTGCAGGGACCTGACCATCCGGACACCTTGCGCACGCTGTGGCGGCTGGTGCGTGGGAATGGCGCCCAAGGCGGTGGCGAACAGGGTGAGCCAGTGCCGATCGAGGTGGATCTCGGCGAGGTGCGGTTGGACGGTGATCAAGCGGACCTGTTGTCGGAGATCATTGTCATGGCGGTCGAGTGGCAGGACGCCCAAGTCGCCAGGTATGGGCCGGATGACCCGCATGCCTTGCGTGCCAGCATGGTGTTGGCGCACGCACTGGCAGCCGCGGACCAGTACGACGGTCAGATCGAGGATGCGCTGACGATCATCCAAGAGTCCAGGGACGGACTGGCCGAGGCCGCCGCGCGGACCCCGGACACGGTCGAACCGTACGATCTGGAGATCGCCGAGATCCTGCACCACTGGATGGTCCGGCTTGCCGGCCAAGAGCCCCGGTACTAGTCCTGGGCCAGTCCCGCGAGCTCGTCGGCAATGCCGTCCGCTGCCTGGGAACCCAGTTCTTGGTAGAGGTCACGGGCCTCGGAGAGCAGTTGCCGGGCTTCGCCCAGGCGCCCGGCGCCAGCGGCCAGCCTGCCCATCTGATGTAGTCCGTGGGCTTCCTCGTGCCTGCTGTCGCACCGCCTGCTGTATTCGACAGCTTGCCGAAAGGCGATCTCCGCGAGGAGGTTGTTTCCCGCGCGGTGCTGGATCCGGCCTAGCCTGCCGAACGCCTCGGCGGCGTCGACGTCAAGACCGAGGCCCATGGCAATGTCCAAGGACTCCTCGATGTGCTGCACCGCCTGCGCGAAACGACCCAGCTCCATCTCTGCCAACGCCATGCTGCGCAAAGTGATCCCGACATTGCGTTTCGCGCCGGAGTTTCGGTACCAGGCCAGCGCCTGCTCCTGATTGCGTAGTGCCGCGGCGTACTCGCCCTGCCTGCGCAGCACAGCGGCCTGGTTGGACAGGGCGTTGCTGCGGCCGTGACCGTCATCAAGTTGTTCGAAGAGGTGTTCAGCTTGCCGGTAGTGGTTCATGGCCTCATCGAGGTCGCCGGCTTCGACCAGGGCCATGCCCAGGTTGTTGCGGGTCCGGGCCTCCGCGAGCCTGTCACCGCTGCGGACGCTCGCAGCCAGGGCGTGCAGATGTGTCTCCTGCCAGCCGTCCAGGAGCTTGTGCAGGAAGTAGAAGTCCCGGAGGGCGTAGGCGAGCTGCCAGATGCGGGCGTCCAACCCGGGTTCGTCAAGGGCGCACATCGATTCCAGGTTGCGTCGTTCTGCCCGGAACCATCGCAACGCGGCGTGACGGTCGGGGATTTCGGTCACCGCAACGGGAGAACCGTCAAGGGGAACTCGTAGCCGGTGCGGCATGATGATCCGGCCCGCCCGATCCGCGGTGTGCAGGTAGTGGTCGAACAGTCTCGTCACCGCTTCGATGGATTCGGAGTTCTCGCACAGCTCTCTGCCATACTCACTCATGAGGTCGTGGATCTGGTACCGGCCCCGCTCCGGCTCGGACACCAGGCACCTGCGGACCAGCGACCGTACCAGCCGGGCCGCCGCGTCGAGCGAGCAGCCGGCTGCCGCTGCCGCCGCCCTGCCTGCGAACGTGCCCGCCGGATGGAGGCTGAGCAGCCGGAACATGCGTGCCTCGTCGTCGGTCAAACCCTGGTACGACCAGGAGAACACACTGCGCACCGCGGAATGTCCATCGTCGCCGGAATCGAGGAAGTCCAGACGCGCGTCCGCCAGTTCGGTCACCAGGTCGTTGGCGTACGACGGCGTGTCGGCGACGCGTTCGGCGGCGATCCGGATCGCCAGCGGCAAACCGTCGCACAGTTCAGCCAACCGGCTGATGGTGGACTCATCGGCGAGACTGCCGATCGTTCGCCGCAGCAGGTCGACGCCTTCCGGGTTCCGCATTGGCTCGACGCGTCGGGCTGATGCGTCATGATGCACGACCAGACCACCCATCTGAAGGCGGCTGATCACGACCACGGAGCAGGTACTCGATCCGGGTAACAGAGGACGGACATGATCGATGGACGGCGCGTTGTCCAGAACGATCAGGACCCGCTTGCCGTTCAGCAGAGTCCGGTAGTGCGCCGAGCGCTCCTCCAGCGTGGGGATGGCTTCGGGCCTGGACTGTCCCAGCGCACGCAGAAAACCGGCCAGCGCCTCGTGGGGCCGCATCGATTCTCCGGCGCCGAAACCTCGAAGATCAACATACAGTTGACCGTCAGGGAAGAACGCTGTCGACGCCTGCGCCCAGCGCACCGCCAGAGCCGTCTTGCCGACGCCTGCCATACCTGTGATGACTGCGAGCCCCTGCGGCACCAATGTCCTGTCCAGCCATGCCAACAAGCCTGACCGTCCGATGAACACGCCACTTCCCGCGGGCAGCTGATGGGGGATCGCAGGCGCCGCCGACCTCGCATCGATGCGCACATTGCCTGTGATCATGCCCGCTTGCAGGGCGAAAGCAGTTTGCCCGGAGACATCGTTGCGCACCGTCGACGCTGGCGTGCCAGGCTCGGGTTCGGTCGTCACGACATGATTCTGCGTTCCGCCGCTCGGTCGCACGAGCCCTTCCCTCGAACGACCTAGTCGATGCCGGCTACGGCGATGTCACTGTTGGCATCAGGCCAATCGGACAGAGTCGGCGCCTGCATTTCTCAGCCGAGCTCAAAAGTGGTCGTGAACTCCCTGGTTTGTTTGCCGACCAACGGCACGGATCCGGCAATTCCGGAAACCGCTACGGCACCGTGCAGCGACACCTTTGTGGGCACTGCCTTGGTGTCGCCCGGTATGAGGAGCAGCAAGCGCAGGTCACGGTCGATGTGCAGAGGTTCGTTGTCGACAGCCGCGAAGCTCCACGTGGCATACGGCAGGCGCAGGCCCGATGTCGTGATCCGGGGGAAGTAAACGGTCTGTTCCTGCCTGCGTTGGTCGGCGATGGGAGCGGAGAGGTTCATCCGCTCCGCACCGGGGGGTCAGTTGAGCGGGCGGGTGTTCGCGGGGATGCCGCCGCCTGCGTGGACGGACTCGACGAGTTCGGCGAGGGCGGTGAGGGCGACGCGCTGGGAAAGCGGGCCGAAGGAAATCCGTGCCACGCCGAGTTCGGTCAGGCGCTCCTGCGAGGGGATCCCGGGGATGCCGACCACTGTGAGCCGCTGCGGGCCGAAGGCGTCAGTCAGTGTCACCACCTGCTCGTCGGACAACAGGCCTGGGACGAAGATCACGGGGGCGCCGGCTTCGAGGTAGGCCTTGCCGCGCTCGACGGCATCGGCCAGTACTTCGTCCTGAGGGCGGTCGCCTGCTCTGGCGAAGGCGTCGGTGCGGGCGTTGAGCACGAAGTCGGGCACGCCTTCGGCCGCCGCCGCTTTCATGATCGCCTCGACTTGGGCTGTTGCCTCGGCGATGGGCTTCATCTGGTCTTCGATGTTGGCGCCGACGACACCGGCGCCGATCGCCTTGCGGACTGTCTCCGGGGCGTTGCTGTAGCCGCCCTCGAGGTCGGCGGTCACCGGCAGGTCTGTGGCCGCGGCTATCCGGCGGACCTCCTCGATCATTTCGTCCACAGGGATGTTCTCGCCGTCCTCGTAGCCACGGGAGGCCGCGATCGAGTGGCTGGCGGTGGCCAGCGCCTCGGTTCCGGGGACACCGGCGACGGCTTTGGCGCTGATCACGTCCCAGACGTTGACAACAGTCAGAAGTTTGGGGTTCTTGTGCAGTTCGAGCAGTCTGCTTGCCCGATCGTTGGCCGCCATGTCGTCCACTCCTCATTCGCCCGCTGACGTGACAGAACCACCCTAGAGAAATGTGCCCGCTCCGCGCATCTGCAGAGAGGCGGGTAGGCCATAGCTCACGTCTGCGCTGAGTCGTGTACGCCGGGTTTGTAGCCGCCCCGGATTACGTCCACTGTGAACTTTGGAGTGAGTACCGTTGCGGTACCGGCGAATAGGTTCTGCTGGTCGGTATAGCCCGCAGGCGTCCACCGGCGAAGTTTGTCCTTGTGTATCAGCCAGTATCCGTTGTCCAGGACGATGAATACTCCGTCTGGGAGGGTGTTGAGCGGTGCTGTGTGGGTTGTTCGTGTGCCGTTGACGAGGCCGCGCTGTTTGTGCAGGACCAGGTCGATGTCGTCGGCTGTTGGCTTGGTTGGCAGGTTGAGTGCTTCGGTCCACAGTGTTCGGAACAGTTGGTAGTCGGCGTGCCTGCATTCGGCGCATGGGCGGTGTCCTGCGGCGAATGCGACGGCTTCGTCCAGGAAGAACAGTTCGGTGTAGCGACGGGGTTGCATGATCTGGCGGCGACGACCTCGGAACTCCAGTACGCACACCAGCCATCGACGGACCTGATGGCGACGAACCAGCGCTAGGTCGTCGTTGTGTAGGACGCCACGGTTTCCGTACATGGTGCCGCGGTGTGTCGTCGCGATCAGTTCACCGGCCGGTGTTACGCGGTTGCGCAACGGGTGCGTCAGCATCACGAACCGACGAGCACGGGTGTATGCGCGGTCAACTCGCTGACCTGCTCCAGCACGTGGCCGACACGCAGGACTGTGTCCTCCGTGAATGGGCGTCCGGTGACCTGGATGCCTACGGGTAGTGCGTCGTCGCCGAGGCCGCACGGTACGGACAGTGCTGGCTGGCCGGTGACGTTTGCCGCGCAAGTAAGGCGGAGCAGCATGGCTGTCACGTCCTCGGTGGACCCGTGCCATGCCACGTTTGTCTGGCCGACAAGGGGTGCGGTGCTCGCTACGGTCGGCGAGATGAGCACGTCGATGTCGGCGAACAGTGCCTTCCATTGCTCCTTGAGGTACGCACGGACCCGTTGCGCCTTCACGTAGTCCACCGCGGTCACCTGCTGTCCCTGTTCCAGCAGTGCGTGCACGTCTGGTTGGTAGAGCGCTCCCTTTGTGCGCAAGACTTCCTCGTGGTAGGCGCTGGCCTCGGACGTGATCAATGTCCAGAACACCGGGCCGATCACGGTTGTGTCCGGCACGGTCACCTCCCGCACCTCTGCGCCCGCGTCCATGAGCAGACCGGCCATTCGGTGTACGACTGTGGCGACGTCCGGCGCCACTCGGTCGAAGAAGTGGTTGACGGGGATGCCTACGGTCAGGCCGCGCACGTCGGATGTGAGCACTGGCAACGGAGAACTGATCGCGCTGAGTACATGACCGGCATCGGCGACGCTGCGGGTGATTGGGCCGACTGTGTCAAGCGACCACGCCAATGGGGTGACGCCGTGCCGGGAAACACTGCCATATGTAGGTTTCAAGCCGACCACGCCGCACAGCGCAGCTGGGACGCGGATCGACCCGCCGGTGTCTGTGCCGATCGCGAACTGTGCCAGGCCTGCTGCCACGGCGGCGGCTGAGCCGCCACTGGAACCGCCGGGGATGTGTGCCAGATTCCACGGGTTACGCGTGGTCGGGGTGATCAGGCCGTACGCGAACTCGTGTGTGTGAGTCTTGCCCACGAGCAACGCGCCCGCGTCCGCCAACCTGCGGACCACCTCCGCATCGGCAGTGGGAACGTGGTCGGCGCGGACCGCCGAGCCGCTCGTGGTGAGGACACCGGCAGTGTCTACAATGTCCTTTACACCCATCGGGATGCCATGCAACAGCCCTAGGTCGACTCCGTTGACCAGCGCGTGTTCAGCGCGGACGGCTGCAGAGCGGGCGCGTTCGGCAGTCACGGTTGCGAACGCGCCCACCAGACCGTCGAGTGCTTCGATACGGTCGAGGACGGAGTCCATGAGTTCCACGGGAGAGAGGTCTCCCAGACGGAACAACCGGGCTGTCTCGGTGATGGTGAGCTGATACGGCTGCATGGCTCACTCCCATCGCGCGTCGAACACGGTGGCCGGGGCGATATCCTCGAGCGGCACACTGTCCAATGGGGACAACGACTCGGTGGCCGGGTCGTCCGGTTGTTCGGTCATACAACCCAGTCCACCAGGGCCGGGCCTGGTGAGCTGGCGGTTTCGCGACGGCATCTTCCCCGCGAGGGTGCTGTCGGATTTCCGCCAGCCGGGGCTCCTGGCTTGGGGAAGACTGGTCTCGTGGAAAGGACCAGTATCCCATCGCGCGGCCATCGCTGCCATACGATCACCGACAGTCCATGCGGCCCGCTTACCCTGGTGGCCACGGACGGGCAGCTCTCCGGCCTGTACATGACCGATCAGCGCCACCGACCGGCCCAGGAGACCTTCGGCGTGCCGGACCCGGAACCGTTCGGCGACGTGATCATCCAGCTGGCTGAGTACTTCGCCGGTCGTCGTACCGAGTTCACGATGCCGTTGACTTTGCGTGGCACTGACTTCCAGCGGAAGGTGTGGGCAGGCCTGCAGCAGATCCCGTACGGGGAGACGTGGTCGTACGGCCAGCTCGCGGACCACCTGGGGCGGCCGACCGCGTCCCGGGCCGTGGGCTTGGCCAACGGAAAGAACCCGATCGGGGTCATCGTGCCCTGTCACCGGGTGGTCGGCGCGAACGGGAGCCTGACCGGATATGGGGGCGGCCTGGAGCGCAAACAGTTCCTGCTCGACTTCGAGCGTGGGATCGCCAGCGACAGCTAACCTTGCAGGTACTGGGTCGCGTACGCCCGCCATGGTCGCCAGCCGTAGGCGTACGCGGTCAGCGCCTCCGGCGAGGAGTTGAGCCCCAATCTGGCCGACGCCAGCTGGACGCCGTACTGCGTCGGGACAAACGCGTCCGGGTCGCCCAACGCCCGCATCGCGATCTTCTCGACGGTCTGCGCCTCGATGCCTGGCAACGAGGCCAGCTGACCACGGGTCCGGCTCCAGTCGCTGCCCGAACTCACATCCACGTCGCCGCCCGCCAGCGCGTTCGCCAATCGGAGCAACGGGCCGCGAACTTCCTTGGGCACGGCCAGTTCCCCCGGATCCAGACTGGCCACAGTAGATGGTTCGGGGAACAGGCGGGTGAGTCCGCCGACCGGCTCGGCGAGCTCCTTTCCATGGGCGGCGACGAACCGGGCAGCCCGGATCCGCGCGGTCGCCGACGATGTTCCCTGACCGAGGACAGCCCGGATGGCGAACTCGGCGGGATCAACCGTTCGCGGGACCCGGCGGCCCGGTGCCTGGTCCACCTGAGGAGCCAGCATCGGGTCGCCGCGCAACTGCTCGTCGACCGCCACCGGGTCCGCGTCCAGGTCGAGCAACCAGCGGCAGCGGGCGATCGCGGTGGACAGGTCGCGCAGGTCCGTCAGGTCGAGCCGGCACTCGATGTGGTCTTCCGCAGGGCGGAGTGTGGCCACGCCATGGCCGTACGGCAGGCGCAGGGTACGTGAGTACGCCTTGTCGCGGTATTCCTCCACGCCCGCAACAGCGTCCTGGGCCAGCTGTCCGAACAAAGTGCCCGTACACAGTGGAGCCCGGAAAGGCAGACGCACCAACAGAGACCCGGTCGCCGGACCCGGCTCGTCCTCCACCCGGTTACGCAGTTCGGTGGGCGTGAAGCCGAACACCTCGCGCACAGTGTCATTGAAGGTCCGTACGCTCGCGAAGCCTGCCGCGAATGCGATGTCCGCCATGGGCACCGAGCTGGTCTCGATCAGCAGCCGCGCGGTCTGCGCACGCTGTGCTCTGGCCAGAGCCAAAGGGCCTGCGCCCAGTTCAGCCAGGAGTTGCCGCTGGATCTGGCGGACGCTGTAGCCCAGCTGGGCGGCCAATCCTGGGACGCCATTGCGGTCGACCTCGCCGTCCGCGATCAGTCGCATCGCACGGGCCACGAGATCGGCCCGCTCGTTCCATTGTGGAGAGCCAGGACTCGCGTCCGGCCGGCATCGCTTGCACGCCCGGAACCCGGCCCGTTGCGCGGCGGCCGCGCTGGGGTAGAAGCGCATGTTCTCCACTTTGGCCAGCATGGCCGGGCAGCTTGGCCGGCAGTAGTTCCCAGTGGTGATCACGGCAGCGAAGAACCAGCCGTCGAACCGCGGGTCCTTTGCCCGGACAGCCCTGATACAGCGCTCCAGATCGTCGTGCATGTCTCCAGTGTCGCGCGTGGTACGCACCCGGCCTAGAGAAAAAACGACATCACCTTCACGATCGAGGTGGCGTCGCATTCCTGCCAGACCGGGCCGGTGGGGGGCTGTTGGACTGGATCCGAACCGGTGTGACACTTCTCGATGGGACGGGAGCCATGTCCGCGACGACCACTTGCCTTGACAGCACTGCGGTGTCCCGACGATCACCCCTGGTCAGCTGGCTTGCCGTGACATCGGTGATGCTGGGGATCTTCTCCATCGGCACCAGCGGAAACCTGCCGATCGGGCTGCTCACGTCGATCGGGGCGACCTACCACATCTCCGACGGCACCGCAGGACTGATGATGACCGTGCCAGGCTTCCTGGCGGCCATCTCGGCGCCGACACTGACCGTGGCCACGCGCACGCTGGACCGGCGGTTCATGCTGGCGGTGCTCATGATTATGTTGGCGGGCGCGAACTTCCTCGCCGCGGTCGCGCCCGCGTACTGGATGATGGTGATCTCGCGGGTCGTCGTCGGGTTCGTGATCGGCGCGTTCTGGTCGATCGGATCCGGCCTGTCGTCTCGGTTGGTACCTGCCGACCAGGTGCCCAGGGCGACGTCGGTGATCTTCTCGGCCGTGCCGCTCAGTTCGGTGCTCGGCGTGCCGGCCGGCACGTTCATCGGCGACCAGCTGGGCTGGCGTGCGGCGTTCGTCGCGATGGGCCTGCTCACAATCGGCATTCTCGCCATGCTGCTCGCGTTCGTCCCGGCGTTGCCAGCGGTCGAGGTGACCAAGCTGAACGTGCTCGGCGACATGTTGCGCGACAAGATGGTCCGGGTCGGCCTGGTGGTCACGTTCCTGGTCGTCCTGGCGCATTTCGGGGCCTACACCTACGTGCGGCCGTTCCTGGAGGACGTCACCAAGGTCGGTCCAGGCCTGATCACCGTTCTGCTGTTCATCTACGGCCTGGCCGGCATCGTGGGCAACTTCGTCGCAGGTGCCATGGCGGCCCGCAATGTCCGGCGTACGGTCATCATCGCCGCCTGCATGATCGCTGTGGCCACGGCCCTGCTGCCGGTGATCGGCAAATGGGATGCCGGCGCGATCGTCCTGCTGATCGTGTGGGGAGTGGCGTACGGCGGTGTGCCGGTCTGCTCGCAGACCTGGTTCCGCAAGTCCTACCCTCAGGGCACCGAGGCCGCGTCAGTGCTGTTCACGGCGTCGTTCCAGGCGACTTTCTCAGTCGGCGCACTGCTCGGCGGCGTAGTCGTGGATGCCTCTTCACCGTCGATCGTCATGGTGTGCGGTGCTGTCACAGCGGTCCTGATGACCCTGGCCGTGTTGACGCTGAGCCGACCTGGGCAGCCTGGCTGACCTTGCTCGGCCAGCGGTATTTCCGGCAGACCGTGTGACATTACGGAAAACGCCCATATCGGCGATAAGGAGTAGTCGCTCGGCATTTGTTGTCCTAGGCCGTCGCGCGTTCCCGGATAACGTCGGATAACCGGGAAAGCGCGACGGCTGATGTCGTTTTCCGGTTGTCTGAAACTGTTCGCTTAATGTCTCTGTTACAACTCGCGGCGAGTGTTCATGGTCGCAAGTATGGTTCTCATAAGCGGTACGACCAGTCGACGTTCTGTTTCGACGGTGGTCCACAGCTATGGCCATGGGGGTCAGATGGAGAATCATGGATCAGTTGATGTCGATGTTGATGTGGTGATTGTCGGCGGCGGTATCGCCGGTTCGGCCCTGGCCGCCGCACTTGCCGGATCCGGCTACGGAGTCACAGTGCTGGAGCGGCAGACCGTGTACCGGGACAAGGTCCGCGGTGAGGTGATCAATTGCTGGGGCGTTGCCGAGCTGATGGCTCTTGGCTTGGAGAAACAGATCCTGGACGCCGGCGGAACGTATGTCAGTCGCTTTGTCGGCTTCGACGAAACGATTGACCCGGCGGCGGCGGAGGCGGGCGCGTTGCACCTGGACGAAATGCTGCCGGACATTCCAGGAGTGCTGGACGTCGGGCACCCGGAAGCGTGCGAGGCACTGGCCACCGCGGCCGCTGAGGCCGGCGCGACCGTGATCCGCGGGATCGGCGACGTGATCGTGAGTGCCGGTGCGCATCCGTCCGTCCGATACGAACACAACGATGTCGAATACGAGATCTCCTGCCGGCTGATCGTCGGCGCCGACGGCCGGATGTCCACAGTCCGGCGGCAGCTGGGCATTCCGATCGTGCAGACGCCGCCCAATTCGCTCGGCGGCGGCCTGCTCGTCGACGAACTTTACGACTGGCCTGTCGACGTCACGTCGATCGGCACCGAGGGTGACCTGCTCTACTTCGTCTTCCCGCGCATCGGCGGCAAGGCCAGGCTGTACCTGCTGCACGACACGGCCCAGAAAGGCCGGTTCACCGGCCCGGACCGGCAGCAGAAGTTCCTGGAGGCGTTCCAGTTCGGGTGCATTCCCGGTAGCGAGATGTTCGGTGCCGCCCGGCCGTCGGGCACGTGCGCCTTCTACCCGATGAACGACGCGTGGACCGACCGGCCGTACACCGAGGGCGTGGTGCTCGTCGGCGACGCGGCAGGCTGGACCGACCCGGTGGTCGGCCAGGGTCTGTCGATCGCACTGCGCGACGCCCGGACGGTCTGGGACACGCTCCGCTTCAGTCCCAAATGGACTGAAGATGTCTTCCGGCAGTACAGCGCCGAACGAGACGTTCGGATGAGCCGGCTGCGGGTGTCCGGCCAGGTCCGGACCACCATCAACATGACGTTCACGCCCGCGGGGGCCCAGCGGCGCATCGCCTACCGCGAGGCGTGGCCGGCCGACCCGGTGCTGGCCGGGTCCCGGGTGGCCACCTTCAAGGGCCCGTTCCAGGTGCCGCCCGAGTCGTTCGAGCCGCACGTGATCGAGCGCATCTTCGCGCTGCAGTAACCCGAACCGAGAGGAGAGCTTCGTGTACGTCCGCACCGAGATCGAGGACGGGCAGACCCGGGAGAACAACTGCGACCTGCGCCGGATCTTCCCGTGGCAGGACGTGGTGGTGCCGCCGTGGAACAGCTCGCTGGTGTCCATCCGGCCGCACGAGTCCAGCAAGGAACACAGTCACGCCACCGACGAGACGTTCATCTTCACCGGTGGCTCCGGCACCGTGCGGATCGGTGACGAGCAGCGGGCCGTCGAGGTCGGCGACGTCTTCTACATCCCGCACGACAACAACCACGTGGTGACCAACACCAGTGACAGCGAGCCGTTGACCTTTGTGAGCATCTACTGGCTGCAGAAGGAAGGCGCGCCAGATGACTGAGCAGCGGCACGTCAGTGTCACGTTCTCACCGCCCACGCCGAACGGTGACTTCCATTTAGGACACTTGGCCGGGCCGGTGCTCGCCAGCGACATCTGCGCCAAGTCCCAACAGGTCCTGGGCAACGACGTGACCTATGCGGTCAGCACCGACGACAACCAGACGTACGTCGTCACCACCGCGCAGCGGGTCGGTACGTCGCCCGAGGCATTGATCGACGAGGCGCACCGGCTGATGCGCCGGTCACTCGACCTGGCCGGTGTCCAGGTGGATCTCTTCGAACGGCCGGACAAGGAGTACGAGGACTACGTTCGCGGATTCTTCACCCACCTCTGGAAGTTCGGAGCGTTCGACCGGCGGGTGGTGGAGCTGCCGTACGATGCCGAGGCTGGCGAGTACCGGGCCGAAGCATTCGTGACCGGCCGCTGCCCGACATGCCTGGCGCACGCCCGGGCTGGGGTCTGCGAGGCCTGTGGTCTGTACAACCTGCCCGGCGAGTTGCTGGCGGTGAGCGATACCGCGTCTGCGTTGCCGCGTAAGCCAGTGGGTATCTGGGTGCTCGACCTGGAGCGGTACCGGTCGATGATCAGTCACTGGTACCAGGCGTCGGCCGTGCAGCTGCGGCCGGACCTCGACCGGGTGGTCATCGAGTCGCTGGGTTCGGGCCGCCGGTTGCCGTACATTCCGATCACCTATCCGAGCACGTGGGGGATCGCGGTCGACTGGGACGGGCCGGACAGCGAGCCGCAGGCGATCAACGCGTGGCCGGAGATCTACACCGGCCACCAGTACTGGCTCGCGAAGGGGCGCGGCGCGCGACCGAGCACCGACGAGTGGGTCCAGTTCATCGGTATCGACAACGGGTTCTACAACGCGTTCGTCTATGTGGCACTGTCCCTGCTCGCGGTCCGCCACGGATTGCCGATCGATCTGCCGCTCACCCGGACCGTCACCAACCAGTATTTCCTGCTGGCCGGCCGGAAGTTCTCCACCAGCAAGGGCGACGTGCGCTGGGCAGGGGAGTACCTGGCCGAGGCCGGGCGCGACCGGGCCAGGTTCGTGCTCGCGCTGACCAGCCCCGAGCTGCAACAGTCCGAGTTCACCGAGCAGGTGGCCAGTGCGACGCTGGCGACCCGGTTCGACGCGCCGCTCGCGGCCATCGAACAGGTGCTGAACACCACGATGGTCCACTGTGGCATCGACGCTGAGGCCTCGACGTGGTGGTACCGGGCGCTCGCGGGATCACTCGCCCGCTTCGAGAGCGCGTACAACCTGGACACGTTCAGCATCCGCAAGGCGGCTGAAGCCCTTGCCCTGCACCTGGAAGTGCTCGCGGTCGGCCTCAGCCAGATCCGTACCGACGACGCGGCGGACGTCGCAGGCGCACTACTGTTCCTCTGGGCACTGCGCACGCTCGCCTGGCCCGTCACCCCTGACCTGGCCGGCAAGATCGCGGCCGCGTTCGGTGCCGATCCGAACCCGCCGAGTGCGCCGCTCCTGCGCGACACGGCCGTCCCGCCGGCGGGCCGGTTCCGTGGAATCGCCCTGTCCCACAACGGGATCAGCGTCAACGGTGGTCCCGTGAAGGTCGGCGTTTCCGTCTGACCATCCACTCTCTTTTTATCCGAAGGGAAATACCATGCTTCGCACGTTCATGAACTCGAAGATCCACCGCGCGACCGTGACCGACAGCAACCTCAACTACGTCGGCTCGCTCACGCTCTCACCCGAACTGCTGCAGGCCGCCAACATCGGCGTGAACGAGCTGGTGCACATCGTGAACATCAACAACGGTGCGCGGTTCGAGACGTACACCATCCTGGGGACGCCAGGTGCCTACGAGGTGGTCGTGAACGGCGCGGCCGCACGTCTGGTGCAGCCCGGTGACAAGGTCATCATCATCTCCTACGCCCAGCTGAACGAGGCCGAGATGCTCCGGCACGAGCCGACGGTCGTGCACGTGGACGAGGAGAACCGGGTCCCCGAGCTCGCGGTCGTTCGCTGACCCCTACTGACTCCTGAGGTGCGTGTCATGGCTTACCAACAGGTCCATTCGGTCCTGGGCGTCGGTTTCGGCCCGGCGAACTTATCGCTCGCGGTGGCACTTGAGGAACTGGGATGTTCCGGCGCACGTTTCATCGAGCGGGCAAGCGGTTTCCAGTGGCAGGACGAGCAACTGCTCCCAGGAACGGACATCCAGAACAATCCGTTCCGGGACCTCGCCATGCCGCGCAACCCCGACAGCCCGCACACGTTCGTCAAGTATCTGGCGGCCCGGCAGGACCTGACCGGATACCTGCACCTGAACGCCAAGTTCCCGTTGCGCCGCGAGTACGCGGGCTATCTCGGCTGGGTGGCCGGCGGCTTCCGGTCGTATGTCGACTATGGACAGTCAGCGGTCCGGCTGTCGCTGATCGAGTACGGCGACGACGAGGTGATCCGGGTCGAGACCGCGAGCGGGCGGTGCTATCTGGGCCGGTCCCTGGTCATCGGCACCGGACGCTCACCGAGGGTCCCCGCCGAGTTCATCCGGCACATCGGGCCGACGGTGTTCCACGCGACGAACTACCTCAGCTCGATCGCCAAGCTCAGCGACCGGGGGATCCGGGTGGCGGTGGTGGGCGCCAGCCAGAGCGCGATCGAGGTGGTCCTCGACCTGCTGGGCCGGGCCAACGTCGAGCAGGTGCTGTCGATCCAGCGGGGGATCGGGTTCCGGTTGAAGGACACCAGCCCGTACAGCAGGCAGGTGTTCCTGCCCGAGTTCGTCGACTACTTCCACCCGTTGCCCAGACAGGTGAAGTCCCGGCTGCGGGAGCAACTGCGGTCGATCAACTACGCGGCCTGCGACCAGGACGTGATCGACCGGCTGACCGGGGTGCAGCGTGAGTACGAGCTGACCGGTTGCGACCGGCTGCGGCTGATGTCGTTCTCCGAGGTGACCGAGGTGACCCCGCATGCCGACGGGCACCGGTTGCGCATCCGGGACGTCAACTACCAGACGCAGAGCTCGATGGATGTGGACGTAGTCGTGCTGGCGACCGGGTTCCGTGACTTCGGCACGGGCGCGGAAGACGAGCTGTACCACCCGTTGCTCGCAGGCGTACTCGAACGGCTGGAGCGGGACGAAAGCGGCGTGCCGGTCGTGGCCAGGGATTACTCCATTCCGGTGCGGCGCATGGCGTACGGCCCACCTCCGCCGCGGATTTACCTCAACGGACTCTGCGAGGCGAGCCATGGCATGGGTGACGCAGGCGCGCTGGCCATGCTGTCGGTGCGGGCCACCGACATCTGCGAGTCACTGACCCGTCAGGAAGAAGAACCTGGCCACAACGGCCGGGTGGCGTTGAAGGCCGCGCTGTGATGTCGCCGATGTCGCCGGTCGCCGTCGCCGATGTTGCTGTCGTCGGCTGCGGGGTGATCGGCCTCGCCACAGCCGAACGCCTCGTCGCCCGTGGTCTCACGGTGGTCGTCATCGACCCCGCGGGCGTGGCGGGCGGCGCCAGCGGTGCCTCCGGCGGCCTGGTCCGGGCCTACGACCCGGGGTTTCCGGACCTGGCCGCCGAAGGTCTGGAGATCTACCTGCGCCGGGGCTGGCACGGCCGGTGGCCCGCGATCCGCCAGTCCGGCAGCTTGGTGCTGTTCGACGCCGGCGCGATCCACCAGGCGATGACGGCGACCGGCCGGCACGCAGACCTGTTGTCCGCCAACGAGATCCACAAGAAGTTCGACGGGCTGACGGTGCCGCCGAACTTCGTGGGGCTCTACGAGTCCCGGGCCGGCTGGCTGCCGGCCCGGGAGGTGGCCAGAGCCCTGCTCGCCGATGCCCAGCCGGGCCTTTCGCTGCTGGACTCGGCCCGGGCCACCGCGGTGGTCACGACCGGCGGCCGGGTGTCCGGGGTCCAGACCACCGCGGGTCTGGTCCAGGCCGCGGCCGTACTGCTGGCGGCCGGTGTCGGGAGCACGGAACTGGCCCGGACCGTGGGGGTGGATCTACCTCTGCGGACGCGTTCGGTGAGCTACTGCATGTTCCGGCCTCGGCGTCCAGGACGTGTGCCGACGATGGTGGACACCACCACCGGGGCGTGGCTGCGACCGTGGAACACGCCGGGTGCCGTGCTCGCCGGGGTCACCTCGGAGTCCTGTGACGTGCCGCCGTCGGTGTCGGACGAAGTGCCTTTGACTGAACAGCACCGGGTCCGGGACGTCCTGCGGCACCGATACCCGGAGTTGGTCAACGCTGAGGTGATCGGCGGCGTGACAGCGTTCGACGCGATGGCCCCGGCCAAGGGCGCAGTGACGGTGTGGAACGAACCGGCCGGGCTGGTGACGGCGACCGGCTGGAACGGCGGCGGTTTCAAGCTCGCGCCGGCCGTGGGAAGTCTTGCGGCCGAACAGATCCACGGGCTGATCGGGGCGGGGCTGACGGCGGCGGGATTCGGAGGTGAGTGATGGTTGATCGTCTCAACGCGACCGACGAGATGCTCGTCGGATCGAGTGCGGCGCTGGGGTCGGCCCGGATCATCCAGGTGCTGTGGCGGTTCGGGACCGAGGTGCCCGGTTCGGCGCTGGCGGCTGAGTGGGAGCGGCTCAACCGGGGCCGGTTGAGCCGTCGGCCGGCCTCCGCCATGCTCCCGGGTGCGCGACGGAAGTGGCGGCAGGCGTCGAACACCGAGTTGTTGCACGTGGATTCGCAACCGCTGGCCGACCGTGACGTTCTCGGCTGGCTCGATCGTCAGGTAAGCGTTCCGCTGCAGGTGGAGTCGAACGAGTTGTGGCGGCTCGCGGCCGTGCCGTATCGCGAGGGCACTCTGGTGTCGTTGACTGTGCCGCATTTCCGTGCCGACGGCCTCGGGGTGTTCGCCGCGCTCCGGCCACGGGCGCCACGGCTCATGCCCCGGTCCGACCTGCGGGATGACGTCTTCGAGGCTGTCGGGCAGGCCACCCGGGCCTTCACCGGCACACTTCGTTGGCTCGGCGACCCTGCTCGGCGGAATGCGGCCATGGCAGCCCTACGCAATGGCCACAGTGGACAGACCAAGGTGTCCGAGCCGAGGTTCTTCGTGTCGGCCGTGTTCGACGTCGATGCCGACGAGTGGCAGAAACGCGCGGAGGAACACGGTGGCACGACCAACAGCCTGTTCGTGGAGATCGCGGCGAACCTGGTGCGGGCCAGGGTTCCGGTGGATCGTGCCGAGATCAACGTGGGTATCCCGGTGAACCTGCGCAAGAACGACGAGGACAGCCGGGCGAACGCGCTTGTGGTCGTGCCGCTGGCCGTTGCGGCCGGTGAGCCGCGGCACGTCGATCTCACCGAGACGCGGCAGAGAACCAAGTTCCTGCTTCAGGACACTGGTGATCACAGCGGAACCCTGGTCCCCGAGGCGTTGTGGCATCTGTTGCCCCGGCGGCTGGCCAACCGGCTGAAGGCGCCGGGAGCGCAGCAGACCGACGTGGTCGCGTCCAACTTCGGCGAGGTGTCCGAGGACGTGGTGCGGTTCGCCGGGCACCGGGCGGAAAGCATGGCACTGCGGACCATGAACGTTCCCGGGCTCGTGCCGGAGCGGGCCCGGTTACGCGGGTCGCTCTGCCTGGTCCGGGTGGGTGACCGGTTGACCGTGACCGCGACCGGGATGCCCGACCAGTTCGGCGACGCCGAGACATTCAGCCAGGTTGTGGCCGACGAACTCGCGGCCTGGGGACTGGTGGCGCAGCGATGGTACTGACGTCGAAGGAGGATCTGCCGACAATGCCCCTACCCGAGCGCTGGTTCCGGACCAGACCCGACTCCTCGGTGCTGGACCGGCCGCGGCTGCTGGCCCGCTCCCTGATCGATGTCAGCGAGCTGGACGACACCATCGCCTTCTACGAGTGGCTCCTGGGCATCCCGGCCGACCTGCGGATGCCCATCCCGGACTTCGGCGGGCTGGAGCTGGCCGCGATGGGCAACCTGTTGCTGATCGCCAGCGCCCGGCCGTTCACCCCGATCCAGCGGCGCACCGCCTACTCGCTGATCGTGCCGTCGTTGAGCCGGCAGCTGTCGGCGTTGCAGGACACCGGAACCGAGGTGCTCGAACCGACCGAGGACATCCTGCCCGGATCTCGCGCCCGGGTCCGTTACCCGGACGGCTCCGTCGCCGAGCTGGTCGAACACCGGCCTCAACCCGGCGAACAACCCCGGCCACCTGCCGACCCCGGCCAACCGACCGGGATCCGGCTGTACGCTCGCCGAGTCGTCCCCGACGCAGAGTTCGACTCGGCGGTTGCCTTGTACAAGACAGTTTTGTGCGCCGGTGTGGAAAAGGAGACGACCCGGCGCGGTGCACGGCTCGCTCTGGTCGGGAACCTGTTGCTGGTGGGCTCGGACGAGCTGAGCGCGGACCCCGAACTGGTCGGGTTCGCGCTGCTCACGTCGACCGGCGGCTCTGGTGTGGTGCGTGCCATGGAGAACGGCGACGCCACTTCGTCCACTGTAGATGGTCGGTCGGCGGTCGAGCTGGCCAACGGCGTTCGAGCCGAGGTGTGGGAACTTTCGTGACCACGGGCTACCGGCACTGTTCTCGCGGTGCCGGTAGCCCGTGGAGCGTCAACCGGCGAGCTGGTTCACCCTGATGCGGAACGTGCGCCGGTAGGTGTCGGGGGAGACACCGATCGCGCGGTTGAAATGCCGGCGCAGTGTTGCCGCCGTGCCCATCCCGGTCTGGTCGGCGATGTGATCGACGCTGTTGTTCGTGGTTTCCAGCAATTTCTGTGCGCGGTTTATCCGCTGGGTCAGCAGCCACTGCAGCGGCGTGATTCCGGCGAGCGCGTTGAACCGCCGGGTCAGATTGCGGGTGCTCATATTCGCGTGCCGGGCGAGATCGGTGACGGTGAGCGGCTGGTTGAGGTTTTCCGCGACCCAGGGTAAGAGCTCGGAAAGGACATGGTCCTGCGGATCGGTGCCGGATAACTCCGCGCTGCGATCGGGCGGCAGGACCAGATGCCTGGCCAGCGCATTGGCCACAATGTCGCCGTGGTCGGTCCGGACAATGTGCACGCAGAGATGCATTCCGGCGGTCTTTCCGGCCGAGGTGAGCACCGATCCGTCGTCCACGAAGAGCGCGGCCACGTCGACATCGATTCGTGGGTATCTGGCCGCGAGCGTGCTGGCGAGCGGCCAGTGCGTGGTCGCCCGGCGCCCGTCGAGCAGACCGGCCGCGGCCAGCACGAACGCGCCCGTGCTGATCGCCGCGACTCGGGCGCCACGCTCCTGAGCTGCGCGAACCGCGTTGACGAGGTCTGCGGGCGGTGGCTCGTCCACGTCTCTGACAGCGGGGACGATCACGGTGTCGGCGGCGATGAACTCGTCCCAGCCGCGCGGCGCGCGTGGCTGGAACCAGCCGCCGATCCGCGCGGCCGGCAGCCCGCAGACGATGAACTCGTACCACGGGTCGACGGGATGTGGTCCGGGCATACCGAAGATCTCCGCGGGAGCGGCGATGTCCAGTAGCTGTATGCCGTCCATAACTGCCAACGCGACAGTTTTCATGTTCGCCAGTCTACACATGTTACGAACAGATGTCTGTCGGTAACGAACCGTAATACCGTTATGTCGCAGATGTTCGTGCGATCACTGAAATTGCGGTAGCATTATTGACTGTAGGGCATTTTTGCGGCTGGGAAGGATGTGTGCATTGACCGCAAAGGCATTTTATCGCGATGTGGGCGATGGCCGTTTTGAAAGCGGTCCGGCGACCGCGGGGCCCTGGAGCCCGAAAACGCAGCACGCCGGCCCGCCGTCGGCGCTGCTCGCCCGGGCGCTGGAAAGTTTCGACGGTGGCAGGCTGCGGGTGGCGCGGGTGACCGTCGAAGTCCCGCGCCCGGTCCCGGTGGGGGACGTGCGGGTCGAAGTGCGGCCGGTGCGTTCGGGGGGACGTGCCGAACTGCTCGAGGCCGAGCTCACCTCGGACGGCCAGCCGGTGATGCTGGCCAGGGCCTGGCGGCTGGCCCCCGGTCCGGCGGACACACCGGTCCTGAGGGCGCACTCCGACCCGCCGCCCCTGCCGGCGCCGCAACCCGACCATGGCATGGCAGGTGCGCACGTCGACGGCTACATCGCCGCGATCGAGTGGAGGTTCCTCGATGGTGGCGGTTTTGACACCTTGGGTCCGGGAACGGCCTGGGCCCGGCCGCGAATCCCGTTGGTGGAAGGTGAAACCGACACGCCGTTGGGTCGTGTCCTCACGCTCGCGGACGCGAGCTGGGCGGTCGGCTTCGAACTCGACCGGCACCGTCAGCTCGTGATCAACACGGACATCACGGTCGCCCTGCACCGCCCGCCGGTCGGCGAGTGGTTCTGCATGCACACGAGCACGTCGGCAAGCCCGGGCGGATCGGGCCTCGCCGTCGGCCAGCTGTCCGATCAGGACGGTGACTGCGGCCGGATCGTGCAGACCATCCTGGTCACGAGTCGCTAGCCGGCCATTGCACCCACAGCTGCTGGGGGCCACGGAAGGAGATGTTCGCCGGGAACGTGTACTCCTGATCGTCCACAATGCGAACTTCGGGTGCCCGGGTGGCCAGCAGGTCGAGCACGATCCTGGCTTCCATCCGGGCGAGCGCGGCGCCGATGCAGTAGTGGATCCCCTTGCCGAACGCCAGATGCCGGCGAGCGTCGCCGCGGTGGATGTCGAACTCCTCCGGGGCGCTGAAGTGGCCGGGATCGCGGCCGGCGGCACCGAGCAGCAGCATGAGCTTGGCGCCACCGGGAATGTCGACGCCGCCGACGGTGGTCGGGCGGGTGGCCATCCGCCGCCACGCGATGATACTGCTGTCGTAGCGCAGGGTTTCCTCGATCGCGTTGTTGATCAGTCCCTGGTCGGCGACGACCGCGTCCCACTGCTCGCGGTGGGTGAGCAGCCGGTGGACGGCGTTGCTGGTGAAGTTGGTGGTGGTCTCGTGGCCGGCGAAGCTGAGGCCGTACGCGATGTTCGTGATCTCGTGCAGCGACAGGCTGTCCGGGTCGGCCTGGTGGATACGGATCAGGTCACTGGTGAAGTCGTCCTGCGGCGAGCGGGCGCGTTCGGCGACGAAGTTCTCGCAGTAGCGCCAGTAATGCACCATGTTGGTGGCGATCTCGGCCTGCAGCGCCGGGCTAGGATGGCCCCACGAGAACAGCATCCGGTTGCCGCACCACCGTTTCAGCGTGTCCATGTCCTCGTCGGGGAACCCGATGAACGTGAAGATCATGTAGGCCGGCAGTGGATACGTGACCGCGTCGACCAGATCGACCAGGCCGGGCCGGATCCCGTCGAACATCTGCGTGGCCTTGGCCAGCACCTTCGGCTCCAGCTTGGCGATCCGCCGCCCGGAGAAGCCGGTCATGTTGTGCTTGCGGATGCGGGTGTGCCGCGGCGGATCGCAGTCCGACATCACCGGGAACGCGTGGAAACCCTTGGCAAGAATGGACTGTGCCTCGCTGGACATCGGAAACACGGGCCGTTGGCCCACCGAGGCGGAGAACGTCGCCGGGTCCCGGAAGATCGCGTCGATGTCGTCGTACCGGGTGACCACCCACATGTCCACCTCGGGCGCGAAGAACACCGGAACCTCGTCGCGGACCGCGGACAGAGTGGGGTAGGGGTCGGAAAGATAGTTGTCGGACAACGGATTGAACGACGAGTGCACCGGGCAGGCTGCCGTCTTGGGGGCGACCATCGCGGAACCTCCTTCTGCTCTGGTACTTCCAGCGTCCTGCACGGCGGCATCGTTGAAAACCACATAGATGTGCGCCGGAACATAAGATGAACTCATGACTGAGCGGATCAGCCTGCGTCAGTTGGACTACTTCGTGGCCGCCGCCGAGACGGGCACGATGACCGCCGCCGCCGGGCACCTGCATGTCTCCCAGTCGGCGGTGTCGCTGGCCATCGCGGAGCTGGAACGGCAGATGGGTGTCCAGCTCGTGCTCCGGCACAAGGCCAAAGGCCTGACCCTCACCGCGGCAGGCCGTCGCCTGCTGCCGGAGGCGCGTGCCCTGTTGGCGCGCTCGGACGAGGTGCGGGCGGACATGCTCGAAGCGGGGCGGGCCCCGGCCGGCCGGCTGGTGATCGGCTGTTTCACCACGATCGCCCCGTTCCTGCTGCCGGATCTGCTGGAGGACTTCCACGCCGCCTACCCGGAGGTCACGCTCGACTTCGTCGAAGACAGCCAGGTGGTGCTGCAGGAACTCCTGCTGGAAGGCCGCTGCGAGGTGGCGGTCCTCTACGACGTGGACATCCAGCCGGGGATATCCCATGAGACCCTGTACGCCACCAAACCGCACGTGCTCCTGGCACCGGACCACCCACTGGCGCGCCGGAAATCCGTCCGGCTGGCCGACCTGGCCGACCACGACATGATCATGCTCGACGTCCCGCCGAGCTACCGGTACTTCAGCCAGGTCCTGGCCACCGCCGGGGTGACCCCCAGAATCCGGCACCGGACCGTCAGCTTCGAGATGGTCCGCAGCCTGGTGGCCCGGGGAGTCGGCTACTCACTGCTGATCCAGCACCCAGTGGTGGACGTCAGCTACGAGGGCCGGACGGTGGCGATCCGCCCGATCCGGGACCGGCTCGACCCGATGCCCGTGGTCCTCGGCTGGCCGACAGGCGCCCGGTTGACCCGCCGCGCGACGGTGTTCGCCCGGTTCTGCCACCGCTACCTGGCCGACCGCTCCATCGCGTGATCATCCACAGTGGATTAGCGGCGGCTGGTCGGCTGCGGAGGTGACTTCCTCCCACTTAAACATATATCGCACCGGGGGCCTTGCGGCAAGACCCCGGTTGTGCTGCAGAATCTCCGCCCGAAGCCAGGACCTGCGCAGATGCGCGGGCCGAGGGCTGACAACCGACGCACGTGGGGGAAGTAGTGGTAGATACCGGCAGCAGTGCCTCGCTCGGTCGTTACGTGCTGGATTTCCAGGAGATCGATCAGAGCCAGGTCGCGGTCGTCGGAGGCAAGGGCGCGCACTTGGGAGAGCTTTCGCGGATCGAAGGCGTCCAGGTGCCGTCCGGCTACTGTGTGACGACGGACGCTTTCCGGCGGGTCATGGCAGACGCGCCGTCGCTTGAAGACCGGCTCGATCAGCTGTCGCTTCTGGCCCCGGATGACCGGGATGCGATCAGTGCGCTCAGTGCGGAGATCCGCAGCGCCATCGAAGGGACACCGATCCCTGACGATCTGGCGGCGGCGATCATCAGCCCAGTCCTGGACGAAAAGGCCGCCTACGCCGTCCGATCCAGTGCGACGGCCGAAGACCTGCCGACGGCCTCCTTCGCAGGCCAGCAGGACACGTACCTGAACATCGTGGGGTCTGCGGCGATCCTCGAGCACGTCAGGCTGTGCTGGGCCTCGCTTTTCACCGAGCGAGCCGTGACCTACCGGCTGCGCAACGGTTTCGACCATCGCAAGGTCCACATGGCTGTGGTCGTGCAGCAGATGGTCGTGCCGGACGCGTCCGGGATCCTGTTCACGGCCGACCCCATCACGTCCAACCGGAAGATCGTCAGCGTGGACGCCGGCTTCGGCCTCGGCGAGGCCCTGGTGTCGGGCCTGGTGAACGCGGACGTCTACAAGGTGCGGGCCGGCGAAATCATCGACAAGAAGATCGCCGCCAAAAAGTTGGCGATCTACGCATTGCCGGAAGGCGGGACGAAACAGCAGGCGATCGAGCCGGAGTTGCAGCAGCAACCGGCGCTGACCGATGCGCAGGTAATGCTGCTCGCGCAGTTGGGCCGGCGGATCGAGGCGTACTTCGGCCGTCCCCAGGACATCGAGTGGTGCCTGGCCGACGGTGGCTTCCAGATCGTCCAGAGCCGGCCGATCACCACGCTGTTCCCCATCCCGGAGACCGGGGACGACGGCAACCACGTCTACGTCTCCGTCGGCCATCAGCAGATGATGACCGACCCGATGACGCCCCTGGGCCTGTCCGTCTGGCAGTTGACCACGCCAAGGCCCATGTCCGAGGCCGGCGGGCGACTGTTCGTCGACGTCACCGAGGGCCTGGCATCCCCGGCCAGCCGCGACGGACTGCTCGAGGTCATGGGGAGGGGAGACCCGCTGATCAGGGACGTGCTGCAGACCGTTATCGACCGCGGCGACTTCATCCCGGCGCCGTCCAAGGAGAGTGGCCCCTGGCCGACTGTCGTCGGCGCGCCGGCGGCGATCGAACCCGACCCGGCCATCGTCGATGGGCTGATCGCGCGCAGCCAGGAGTCCCTGGTCACGGTCGAACGCGAAATCCGGAAACATCACGGGTCGGACCTGTTCGATTTCATCCTGGAAGATTTTCCGGAACTGAGGCGGGTCTTGTTCGACCCGCAGGGCCTTCCGGTGATCATGGCGGCGATGGACGCGACATGGTGGCTCAACGAGCAGTTGAACGAATGGCTGGGTGAACAGAACGCGGCCGACACACTCACCCAGTCGGCCCCCAACAACGTCACTTCGGAAATGGGGCTGGCGCTCCTGGACGTCGCGGATGCGATCCGCCCGCATCCGGCGGTGGTGGCTTTTCTCCGGGACGTCAAGGACGAAGGTTTCCTGGACGAACTGCCTGGTCTTGAGGGTGGGCGCGAGGCACGCGACGCAATCCTGGCCTACCTGGACAAATATGGGATGCGCTGCGTCGGCGAGATCGACATAACGAGGCCGCGGTGGAGCGAACGCCCCACAACCCTCGTGCCCGTGATTCTCAGCAACATCGAGAACTTCGAACCCGGCGCCAGCAGGCAGCGTTTCGAACAAGGCCGCCAGGAAGCGTGGAAGAAGGAACAGGAGGTGCTGGAGCGCCTGCGAGCCCTGCCGGACGGAGACCGGAAAGCCGACGAGACCAAGTCGATGATCGACCGCGTGCGGACGTTCATCGGCTACCGGGAATACCCCAAATACGGCCTGGTGAGCCGCTACCTCGTCTACAAGCGGGCATTGCTCGAAGAAGCCTCGCGTCTGGCGCAGGCCGGTATTATTGGTGACCCCGAAGACGTCTTCTTCCTCAGGTTCCAGGAATTCCACGACGTCGTACGCACCGGACAGGTCGATTCCCAGCTCATCCGCGAACGCAGGGAGGCATTCAGCACGTACCAGGCGCTCACGCCTCCCCGCGTACTCACATCAGACGGCGAGACCCTTTCCGGGGCGTATCAACGCCAGGACGTCCCAGCCAACGCAATCGCCGGCCTGCCAGTCTCCAGCGGCACAGTCGAAGGCCGCGCCCGCGTCATCCTCGACATGACCAAGGCCGACCTCGAATCAGACGACATCCTCGTCACCGCCTACACAGACCCCAGCTGGTCACCCGTCTTCGTCTCAATCAAAGGCCTCGTAACAGAAGTAGGCGGCCTGATGACCCACGGCGCAGTGATCGCCCGCGAATACGGCCTGCCGGCCGTCGTCGGCATAGAAAACGCCACCCGCCTGATCCAGGACGGCCAACGAATCCGCGTGAACGGAACAAACGGCTACGTCGAAATCCTGTCCTAAGTGTACTGAGGCCGGAAACGCGGCGGATGGTCAGCGTGACCATCCGCCGCGTCGCCCATCGCGCCTGCGCTCATTCCCTGGCCCTCCAGCGGGTCAGGTAGATGTGGCGGGCGGTGAGGCTTACGGCCATGTGGTCGACGAGTGGGTCGAAGTACGACTGGCGGTATCGGGCGTCGCTTGTGGTGGAGGCGACGAAGTAGAGGGCGGAGAAGGCCGCGAGGAAGATGGACACCTGGAGCAGTTCGTTGGGGACGGGGATCTGGATGCCGAACAGGGTTCCTGTTGACGGGTCGTGGGCGCTCCAGGCCTTCATTACCTGGGGGCGTACTGCCAGGGAGCCGAAGCTCACGAAGAACGCGAACATCAGGACCGCGAACACCAGTGCCTGGAATGCCTGGGTGAGCAGGAGGACCAGCATCATGTTGGCGCGTTCGACCGGGCGGAGCGGGACATGCGGTTCGCCTGTGGGCAGGTGGTCGCCGACGAATGGGTGGAACGGACTGTCGCGCAGCTTTTCGAGGCCGTGGGGGCTGGGGCGGACTGTGTTCAGTTCGCGGATTTCGTCGGAGAGATTGGCTGCCATGAACAGCACGGAGAGCACGGCGAAGAATCCGGCGACCATCCACATCTGGGCACGGGTCAGTGCGGTGCCTGCCTGCCAGATCTCGGCGGTGAAGAAGCCGAAGATCGTGAACAGCAGCAACAGGGGCAGCGCCCGGCTGGTGAATGTGCCCAGCAGGCGGACCTGGCGCAGCGCCGACCGGACTGCCCAGCCGGCGATGGAGCCGCCGCCGACGGACGCCGCGCTGTAGATCAACGCGACCACGCAGCCGTTGATCAGCAGGTTCGGCAGGATGGCCTGGCCGGTGCCGGCCAGGTGCTCGATCACGGGCCATGCCAGCACGTACAGCGCGACGACGATGCCACCGAACACGTTGTACTTGCTGGTGCCGGTGCGCTTGCGGACCCATCTCATGGTCAGCCAGGCAGTGATGGGCGGGAGGACGACGACGCTGAGCAGCAGGCCGAGGTATGCCGCCGCGTACAGATCGTTTTCCATCATCTGCTCGAACTCGGCGTCGGTCTGACCGTCCACAAGCAACAGGATGTCCGTGACGACGTCTATTGTGGCGAGGAAGACCACTGCCGGAATGATCCGTAGCAGCAATTGGGTCGGCCGGTTACGCACCATGGTCGGCAGCCCGCGGCGCCGGAACCATTGTTCGGCCGCACGCCGCTGGGGATCCTCGACGTGCATATGTCCTCCTCGATTCCACTGTGGTCGCTACGAGGTGATATCAGAAGGCCATGACCCCCGGTCGGGCAACCCGCCGATCGGCCCGGCCGCGGCCCCGGAAGAGCGGTTGACCTGCGGTAATAGGTGCCGGTGGCCGATAAGAAGTCCGGCCGGGCGGCGAGCCGGTCACCGTCGACCGGTGGGGCCGGGTCCAGCCGGGTGGCGGGGTGGTTCTGGTCGCCGGACAGGCGCGGCGAACCGGTGCCGCTCGCGACGCTGGGATGCATGGCACTGGCGGAACATACTGCGGGAAAACAGGAAACGTCGACCGCCCGGCTGGCGGGCATCGACTTGGCCCGTGGTCTTGCGGTTTTCGGCATGTTCGCCGCACACGTCGGCCCGGATCCCGCGGAGGGCGGCCTGATCGGCGGGTTGATGCAACTGGCCCACGGCCGGGCCTCGGCGCTGTTCGCGACCCTGGCAGGCCTGTCGCTGGCGATCATGTCCGGCAGGCAACGACCCGCGACCGGCCTGAAAGGACGGCAGGCCGCTGTCAAGATCGCGATCCGGGCGGTGATCCTGCTGGCGTTCGGGACCGCGCTGACGATGACGGGCACCAGTGTCTCGGTGATCCTGGCCTACTACGGCGTGTACTTCCTGCTGGCGCTGCCATTCACGAGGCTGCGCGCGATGCCGCTGGCCGTGATCGCGGCGGTGACGGCGATCGTAGGCCCGCTACTGTCCTTCCTGGTGCGTGGATCATTGGCCCGCACCGGCTGGGACCAGCTGATCGCCTCGAACGATCCGATCGAGATCCTCAGCGGCGAAGGCGTCCTGCAGTTGCTGCTCACGGGTGCGTATCCGGCCGCGACGTGGATGCCCTTTGTCTTCGCGGGTATGGCGTTGGGACGGATTGACCTCCAGGCCGCCGCTACTCGGGCTCGTCTGGCCGTGATGGGACCGGTTCTCGCTCTGATCGGCTACGGCGGATCGTGGATCGCGTTGCACCTCTTCGGCGGCGTCGACGCGTTGACGTCCGGAAATTCGGCGAAATTCGGCGACATGTCCGGGATCGCCAAGGGAGTACTGGAAAAGGGCGCCGCGGCGAAAGGCGCGGTGAGCACCGACTCGCCGGCGTGGCTGCTGGTGTCGTCGCCGCACAGCGGGACTCCGTTCGAAATCATCGGGGCATTGGGTGTCGGGATCACGGTGCTGGCGGCCGCGCTTGTGCTGGCGGAGAAACTTCCCCGTCTGTGCCGCCCGGTCACGGCAGTCGGATCGATGTCGCTGACCGCGTATGTGGGGCACGTGATCGCGATCGGCCTGCTGGGACTCGACGCCCAGCCTGGCGAGCCTTTGCCTGTGCTGCTGGGATTCATCGCCGGTGCGATCGTCTTCGCGTTGGTGTGGTCGCGGTTCTTGCGGCGTGGACCACTGGAGTTCCTGCTCAACAAGGCCACCACGCCGGCTCGATGGCTGAAATGACGCCGGTATCCTGCCACTATGGAAGGCATTTTGGCGGATGTGCTCAAGAACCAGATCCTGGCGGTACCGGCTGTTCGACGGCGTCACATGGCTCGTGCGGCGCCGTACGAGCCCACCAAGAACGCCGTGGCCTACGTGCAGGACGTGTTCGAGAACTCGTCACAGCTGGTCGCCAGCCGCCGGCCAATTGCCGGAAATGTCCTGGAAATCGGTCCTGGCGGCAACCTCGGGGCACTTGTGATGTATCTCGCTGCCGGGTGCGACCGGGGCGTGGCACTCGATCTGGTGCCTCTTGTCACAGACCAGCAGGCGCTTTACGAAAGCCTTGCGCCGGACGCCTCGGCATTGCTGGAGCGCATCGAATACCGCACAGGTGAGCCGATCGAGCAACCGTCGTTATCGGACAGCAGCTTCGACATAGTCTTCTCGGCCGCGTGCCTGGAACATGTCGCCGACCCATCGGCAGCGCTTCGCACGATTCACCGGCTCCTGAAGCCCGGCGGCGTGACCACGCACAGCATAGATCTGCGCGATCATCGCGACTTCACAGATCCGCTCGCCTTTCTCCGGCATTCCGAACGGACATGGCGGGCAGCGACTTCACGGCGGCTGGTGACCAACCGATGGCGGGCATCGGACTGGCAGCGCGGGTTCGAGGCAGCGGGCTTCGTCGACGTGACGGTCGATGCGCATGAGCAGGTGACCATCACCGAAGCGATGCGCTCACAGCTGCACCGCAGCTTCCATTCCAAGGACCTGACGGACCTGGGCACGCTGATCATCAACGTGACCGCGACGAAGCGATCGAGTGGCGTTCGAGCGTGACGGCTTAGCGTGCGGCGAGGTCGGCCTATGACCAAGGAGTACGGATGGGCACTTCGCTGGACGAATGGGTGGGGCTCAAGCCGGAGAGCTACCTCCCCGCCATCTACGGGTTCGCCATGTTCCAGGTCGTCGCCACGTTGGCCCGGCTGAACATTCCTGACGTGCTGGGTGAGTCCGCGATGACCGCGCAGGAGCTCGCGGCCGAGACCGGGGCGGATCCGGCGTCGCTGCGGCGGCTGCTGAGGACAGCGGCGGTGATCGGGGTCTGTGGCATGCCGGCCGACGGGCGGTTCGCGATGACCGCGCTCGGCCGGATGTTCCGGCGGGACTCGCCGTGGCAGGCGGGCACGGCCTCGGCGCTGAATTCGGCGCCGGCGATCTGGCAGGCGTGGGGAGCGCTGGAAGGCGCGGTGCGCACCGGGAAACCGGCCTTCGACAGCGTGCACGGCGTCGGCCTGTTCGACTATCTCCAGCAGGACGCCGGGTTGTCGGAGCTTTTCCACGCCACGATGGCGTCCGGAACCGGGAGTCAGCTGGCGGCGATCGTCGAGCGCTACGACTTCTCCCGATTCGGTCATGTCGTCGATGTCGGGGGTGGGGACGGGACGCAACTCTCGGCGGTTCTCGGCGCGAATCCCCAGCTGCACGGCACCCTGTTCGATACTGAGCAAGCGTTGCGGAAGGCCCCTGACCTGCTGAAACGTGCGGGGGTCGCCGACCGTTGTGCCGTGGTGAGCGGGAACTTCTTCGAGTCGGTTCCCGCAGGCGGGGACGCTTACCTGTTGAAGAACGTCCTGACCGACTGGGATGACGAGTCGAGCGTGCGGATACTCCGCAGCTGCCATGCGGCGCTCACCGGGCGGCCGGACGGCCGGGTCGTGGTGATCACCTCACTCATGCCCGAGCGAATCGACGAGCAGAACCGGGGCGAGACCATGGCGGTGTCGCTTTTCGACCTCTCTTTGCTGGTTCTGACGCCGGGCCGGGAACGCACGCTCGGCGAGTACGAACAACTGCTGGCCGCCACCGGATTCGAACTCGATCAGGTGACACCGATCGCCGAGCACAACCTGTGCCACGCCCTCGACGCCGTCGCTGTCCGTTGACGTGCGGGTATCCGACGTTCTATTGTCATTAGGACTAGTCATAGTAATGCTAATGCCGTAGGGAGGTGTGCCGTGGACCTGGGGCTCAAGGACAAGCGCGTCCTCGTCACCGGAGCCACCCGGGGCATCGGTCGGGCGACCGCTCGGGTCTTCGCCGAGGAAGGAGCCCGGGTCGCGATCACTTACCACTCGGCCGTCGACGCGGCCAACGATGTGGTGGAGGAGCTCGGCGGGCAGGACCGCGCCTGCGCGGTGCGGTACGACCTCAACGACCCCCAGCTGATCGAACAGGCAGTGCGGACGGTGGAGGAGCGCTGGGGAGGCATCGACGTCCTGGTGGCCAACGCCCAGTCGTTCGTGTGGAGCGACCCGGACAAGCTGCCGTACTTCGAGAATCTCGACGTGGACGAGGGGTTCACGCTGTTTCGCGGCAACTCCGAAGGCCACATGCTCGCGATCCGGGCCGCGTTGGGCGGAATGCGCCGGCAGGGCTGGGGCAGGATCGTCCTGCTGTCCTCGGTCACCGCCAAGCATGGCCGGTTCGGTGCCGAGATCTACAGTGCGGCAAAGGCCTCACTGCACGGATTCGTCCGCGGTCTGATGTGGACAGGGGACGGCGTGCTGGCGAACGTCGTCGCGCCCGGCGGCACCCTGACCGAAAGCCTGCAGGCCGTGGACCCAGAGCTGCTCAAGCAAGGCATCGCCGAGACGCCCAGCGGACGGCTGAGCACCCCGGAGGAGGTTGCCCGGGTGATCGTGTTCCTCTGCTCGGAAGCCAACGGCAACGTCAACGGCGAAGTCATCCATACCGCAGGTGGGAGGTAGGCCGGGCCCCCGAGGGTGGGAGGTGCGTCTGGCCCCTCGCGTGCGAGGGGCCAGACGGCGTTGTCACGGCTTCCGGCAGATGACAAGGGTGTCGTAGTCGCCGAGCGGTTGCTCTGTGATCGAGTCGCACCCAGCCGCGGCAACGTGTCCACGTAGTTCGGTCACTGTGTACTCGGAGCCGCCGTCGGTGACCAGCAGCATGTCCAGGCTGATGACCAGGTTCTCCACGTGCCGTGGGTCGTCGTCGAGCATTCGGTCGTAGACCAGCAGCGCACCACCGGGACTGACCGCGTCGTACGCCTTTTTGGTCAGGTAGGCCCGCTGCTGCTCGTCCCAGTCGTGCAGGACATGCCCCAGGATGACCACGTCACCGGCTGGAATCGGATCGGTGAAGAAGTTCCCGCCGTGGAAGCGGATCCGGCCGGTGAGGCCCATCGACGCGACGTGCTCGTCGAAGAACGGCTCCATCTGGGGCAGGTCGAACACGTGTCCGGTCAGGTCGGGATGCGCCTTGAGCACATGCCCGGCCAGGTTTCCCCGGCACCCGCCGATGTCCACGATGGACTGGTGTGCCGCCCAGCCGAAGGCGTCGGTCAGCTCAGGCGCGAGGACCTGGGTGAGCGCGTCCATCATCCGGATGAACTGCCCTAGCAAGGCCGGACTGCCCGCCACCTGACTGAAATCGCTGCCGGACTGTGGTTGGCCGGTACGCAACGCCTCGGTGAGCCGGCCCCAAGCCGGGTAGAGGTTGCGGTTGGACCGGTGCAGGAATCCGCCGATATAGGTCTGCCGGCTCGTCACCAGATAACGGTCGGCGCCGGCGGCGTTGCGGAAGTGCGGACCGTCCCGCTCGACCAGGCCGAGCGCGGTGAGCAGGTGGAGGAAATCCGCCAGCCCGCGGCCGTGCAGACCGAGCCGCTGCCTGATCTGCTCGATCGTCGCCGGGCCATCGTGCAGGACGTCGAACAGGTTCAGCTCCACAGCGGTCAGAAGTGCCTTGGCATCGCAGAACGCGTTGCCGAGCCGGAGGATCCCCGCCGGTTCGCCGACGTCCGGGAGTGTGTCGGTCATACGCACTGCTCCTTTCCGGCCGGCGACAGTCGCCGTGTCCGTGCGTCCGCGATGGTCTCCCGCGGCCGTCCAAGGGCGCTCGATCCGGGCTTGAGTCCCGCGCCCCAGGCAGTTTCGAGCCGCCACGAGTAGTCAGGGCAGGACGGAATCAGGGCCGAGCAAGGGAAACGGGCATGAATGACCTGAGAGTGCCGGTGCTGGTGGTGGGCGGTGGGCCGGTCGGACTGTCCGCGGCGTTGTTCCTCGGGCGGCACGGGGTCCGTTCGCTGCTTGTGGAGAAACGGGACGGCACATCGAGTCTGCCGCGTGCACCGGGCCTGCAGGCCCGCACCATGGAACTGTTCCGGTCCGCCGGGGTGAACGCACCGATCCGGGCGCTGGAGGTAGGTGACTCCCACGCCTACTTCGAAGGCGGCATCCTGCAGGTCGAAACGTTCGCGCAGATCGACGACGCGGTGGTGCTCGAGGCGCCGTCGCTGGACGGCCCTGAGATCAGCGCGGAACGGGTGATGGGCTGCGGCCAGGACCGTTATGAGCGAGTTCTCGTGGAGCTGGCCCGTGACGCCGGAACCGACATCCGTTTCCACACTCGCCTGATGTCCTTCACACAGGACGACAATGGCGTCACAGCGGTGGTCAAGGACACTGAAACAGGCGAGCTGACCAGCATCCGCGCCGACTACATGATCGGTGCGGACGGCGCGAGCAGCCGGACCCGGGAGACCCTTGGCGTGCAGCGCAGTGGCCGCGGCACGGTGTTCAATGCGCTGAGCATCTACTTCCGTGCGCCGGAACTGGAGGAGCTGCTCAAGGGCCGCAAGTTCATCCTGTGCTACGCCACGGCGGCGCCTGGCACGTTGATGGGCCTGTCCCGGTTGCACGGCATCGATCCGTGGCTGGCCGCACCGCTGTACTACCCGGACAAGGGGGAGACGCCGGAGGACTTCACCGACGAGCGGTGCGTGGACATCGTCCGGACCGCCGCGGGCAAGGCCGAGATGAAGGTCGAGATCGTCGCCAAGGTGCCCTGGCAGGGCGCCCAGCTGGTGGCCGAGACGTTCCGGCGCGGCCGGGTCTTCCTGGCCGGCGACGCGGCCCACCTGCATCCCCCGGCTGGGGGATTCGGTGCGAACACGGGCATTCACGATGCGCACAACCTCGCATGGAAGCTGGCTTGGGTGCTGGCCGGAAAGGCCGGCGACGCGCTGCTGGACAGCTACGACGCCGAGCGGCGCATGGTGGGCGCGGCCATGGCTGAGCAGGCCATGGTGCGTAACAGGATCCGGCACGGCCATGCCGACGATCAGACTCGCGCGTCCATGGTGGACGACGTCATCATCACGCTCGGATATCGCTACCAGTCGGACGCGATCACCGGCGGTGACAAGGACGCGCCGGTGCTCACTCCCCGGCTGGAGCTGACCGGGCAGCCTGGCACGCGAGCCCCGCACCTGTGGCTTGACCGCGACGGCGACCGGATCTCGGCAACGGACTTGTTCTGGGACGACTTCGTGCTGCTGACCGGTGCGCGTGACAGCGGCTGGATCGATGCCGCCGGACGTCTCTCGATTCCTGTCCAGACACACGTGGTCGCCGACGACGGTGACCTGGTGCCCTTGGAAAAGGACTGGGCTGCCGCATACGGCGTCACCAAGAACGGAGCGGTGCTCGTGCGGCCGGATGCCTTCGTCGCGTGGCGTTCACAGCGGTCGGTACCTGATCAGGAATCCGTTCTGACAGACGTTCTCAGGCGAGCCCGCGGCCTGGACGGGGGAGCACGATGAGCACGACAGAGCGGAGTTCCCTCAGAGTATCGCGTTGGTACATGACGCTGTTCTTCAGCGATGCGTTGGAACGGTTCGGTTTCTACGGGCTGCAGGCGATCCTCGTGCTCTACGCGTCGGCTCCGGCCGAACGGGGTGGATTGGGGCTGCCGATCGCGGACGCGGCAGCGCTGTTCGGCGCGTGGATCGGGTTCATGTTCATGCTGTCGCTGGCCGGTGGCTGGATCGGCGACCGGTTACTGGGTAACCGGCGCGCGCTGGTGGCCGGCTGTGTGGTCAGTGTGGCCGGTTATCTGTGCATGGCCGTCCCGGCGGGCTGGGCGGCTGCGGTCGGGTTGCCGTTGCTGGGAATCGGCGGGGCGGTGTACAAACCGAACCACCAAGCGATGATCAACAGGATGTTCGGCGGGAGCAAGGGCCGCGAGGCGGGCATCTCGATGATGTACGTCGCGACCCAGCTTTCGGCGTTGCTCGCACCTTTGGTCGTCGGATACCTCGGCGAGCGGGTGAGCTGGAACCTCGCGTTCGGCGTGGCGGCAGCGGTCCTTCTGCTCACCGCGATTCAGCTCGTTGTGACAGCGGGCCAGTTCGACGGCGTGGGTGACCGTCCGATCCGGCCGTTGACCGCAGCCGAAACCCATTTGGTGGCAAGACGAACGGGTGTCGTGTGCGCCGTGCTCGCTGTTCTGCTGGCTGGGCTCGCAGCGACTGGCGTCCTGAGTGCCACGATGGCGATCGCCGTTGTGGGCGTGCTCAGTGTGGTCGTGCCGATCGTGTGTTACGTGTTGCTGTATCGGGATCCTGCGCTGGGTGTGGGGGATCGGCGCAGGCTGAAGACGTTTCTCGCGGTGTACCTCGGTGCCACGCTGTTCTGGATGATCATCGCCCACGCGGCGTCGCTGCTGAACCTGTTCGCCCGGGATCACGTCGACCGTCACGTGTTCGGCCTGGAGATCCCGGCCAGCTGGCTCCAGGGCGTGACGCCGCTGTTCATTCTGCTGCTGGCACCGGTGATCGCCGTGGTGCTGCCGCGGGCAGGCGGTGCCCACCGGCTGGGCGTGAAGCTCGGTGGCGGTCTTGTGCTGGTGGGTTCCGGCTTTCTCGTGATGTCGGTCGCCACCATGCTCGCCGAGCAGGGGGCGAAGGTGTCGCCGTTCTGGCTCGTTGTTGTCTACCTGACCCACGCCTGCGGTGAGGTGATCGTTGCCGCGGTCACGATCTCGGCGGCGGCCGACGTGCTTCCGGCCGGGTTCATGGGACGCACGCTCGGCACGTTGTGGCTGTTCGCCGGACTCGGCGGTGGCCTGGGCAGCGGACTGGTCCGGCTGGCCGAAGTGATGCCCGAACCCGTCTACTACCTCGGTCTCGGCGCCGTGGCCGCGGCCTGCGGAGTGGTCTTTGTAGCTGGGCGCGGGGCACTGGCCAGAGGACTGGCTGCCGACGCGCCGGTCGAGAGGCGATGAGGAGGATCGGATGGACATCGGTGTGGGGCTGCCCACCACGGTTCCCGGCGCGGACGGCAGGAGTCTGACGGAGTTCGCGCGGCGCGCGGACCGGAACGGGTTCAGTACCCTCGGCGTGATCGACCGGCTGGTCTACGACAGCTACGACAGCATCGTCACGTTGGCCGCAGCGGCGGCGGTCACCGAACGGATCCGGTTGGCCACCACGGTTCTGCTCGCCGCGTACCGGCCGAGCGTCGCTCAGCTTGCCAAGCAGTTGGCGAGTCTGGACCGGTTGTCCGGTGGGCGGTTCGTGCTCGGCGTCGCCGCGGGCGGACGCGAAGACGACTTCGCCGCGACCGCCACGGCCTACCACGATCGCGGTAGGAGACTTGACGCGATGCTCGCCGAGCTCAGGCAGCTGTGGCACGGCGACGGGACGGTCTCGGGCATCGGCCCCAGCCCGGTCCGTGGCGATATTCCACTGTGGATCGGCGGTCATTCCGTCGCCGCGCGTAGACGTGCCGCCGACAGGGGGCTGGGCTGGCTGTCGCCCGGCGGGTCACTCGCGTCCTATCCTGAACTGGTCCGCGATGTCCGTGCCTCGTTCGCCGCACGTGGACGCGCCGATCCGCCGAGGATGGTCGCACTGAGCTATGTCTCGCTCGGCGTCGACGGAGCCCAACACGCGGCACGCTACCTGCGTTCCTACTACTCCTACATGGGACGGAAAGCGGAGTATCTGGCTGCCGGCGTCATCACCGACGAGAGCGCTCTGCGCCAGACGGCTGAGGACTACGCCGCCGCTGGCTGCGACGAGGTGCTGTTCTTCCCATGCACTGCCGACCCCGATCAGGCCGACCTGATCGCCAAGGCCGTATTGCGCTGATCGCAGGCTCGTCGACTCCGGTTCGAGAGGGCTTCCAGTCCTCCGGGCCATGGTGGGCACCACGCCTCAGGAAGGGCAATCGATGAACTCATCCGGCCTGACAGCCGCCCCACTGGTGACCGGGATAGGCGTGGTGGCCCCGACCGGCATCGGCGTGGAGGCACACTGGCAGGCTGTGCTGGCCGGCAAATCGGGGATCGGCCGGATCACGCGGTTCGACCCGGCCGGCTATCCGGTCCGGCTGGCCGGGCAGGTGCCGGGATTCGTGGCCAGGCGCCAGGTTCCGGGCAGACTCATCCCGCAGACCGACCACTGGACCCACATGGGCCTCGCGGCGGCCGAAGCGGCGCTGGCGGACGCCTGTGTGGATGTGGCCGAGTTGCCGGAGTACGAGATGGCGGTCGTCACGGCGAGTTCCTCCGGCGGGACCCAGTTCGGGCAGAACGAGATGCAGCGCCTGTACCGCAACGGTCCTTCGTGGGTCGGGGCGTACCAGTCGATCGCCTGGTTCTATGCCGCGACCACCGGGCAGGTGTCGATCAGGCACGGCATGCGCGGACCTTGCGGTGTGTTGTGCTGCGAACAGGCGGGCGGGCTGGATGCGCTGGGCCAAGCCCGGAGATTGCTTGGTCGCGACGCGAGACTGGTGGTCAGCGGTGGCACTGACGCCTCGTTGTGTCCCTACGGCCTCGTGGCCCAGCTGTCGACGGGCTTGCTCTCCACTGTGGACGACGCGGCCCGCGCCTATGTCCCGTTCGATGTGGACGCTTCCGGCTACCTGCCGGGGGAGGGAGGCGCTGTGCTGATCGTGGAAACCCCGCAGGGTGCGGAAAGCCGAGGCGCGCAGCGCTGCTACGGCGTGATCGCGGGCTACGCGACCGGATTCGACCCGCCGCCGGGCTCGTCCCGCCCTCCGGTGCTGCGCCGCACGATCGAGCGCGCGCTGGCGGACGCGGGGATCGGCCCGTCTGATGTGGACGTCATATTCGCCGATGCGGCCGGGACACCGGCCGGTGACCTGGCTGAAGCGCGGGCGATCAGTGCCGTGTTCGGGCCGTACGCCGTGCCAGTGACCGCGCCGAAGACGTTGACCGGCCGGATGTACGGCGGTGGTGCGGCACTCGATGTGGCGACTGCGCTGCTGGCGTTACGCGATGGCGTCATCCCGCACACGGCCGGGACTGCCCGGCTGGCGCCGGGGTGCGATATCGATCTCGTGTTGGGACAACCGCGCGACTGCAAGCCGCGCATCGCCGTGGTACTCGCTCGCGGTTACGCCGGATTCACCGCGGTACTGGTGCTCCGGCGATCCACTGTGGACTGATCTGATCAGGGAGGCAGGAGATGGATCTCGGTCTGAAAGGCAGGAAGGCGCTGGTCACCGGCGGCACCCGGGGTGTCGGCCGCGGCATCGTGCTGGCGCTGGCCCGGGCCGGTGTCGACGTGATCACGTGCCATCGGCAGACCGGCGAGGTGGCCGACTCGCTCGAACGGGAGCTCAAGGAGATCGGCGGGCAGCATGCGGTGTTGCGTGCCGACCTGGGCGACCCCCAGCAGGCCGCCGGGCTGATGGACGAGTGCGCGAGCCGGTTCGGCCACCTTGACCTGGTGGTGAACAACGCCGCCGCGATCAGCCACATCCCGTACGCCGAACTGCCGCTCGATGAGTGGCAGCGCATCGTCGACATCAACCTGACCGCCGTGCATCTGGTGATCCAGCGGGCGTTGCCGCTGCTGCGCGAAGGCAGTTCGGTGGTGAGCGTCAGCTCGAAGTCCATCGAGGTCGGCATCCCGTTGCGGGCGCACTACACAGCCACCAAGGCGGCGTTGCACGGCCTGAACCGCACGCTGGCCAGGGAGTTCGGCGCGCGGGGCATCCGGTTCAACATCCTGTCGCTCGGCATGATCCACACCGAGGCGGTCGACGCCCTGCCTGCCGAACAGCGTGACCAGATGCTCGAGCGCTACAGCAAGATGATCTCGCTGGGCCGGATGGGAAAGCCGGACGAGGTGGCGGGTGCGGTGCTGTGGCTGGCCAGCGACCTGTCCCGGTACGTCACGGGCGGTGTGGTCCCGGTGGACGGCGGGATCTCGTGATGCCGGTGTTCCGGGTAATGCTCCGGATGCGGATCAAACCGGGGATGGAGCGTGAGTTCGAGCGCGCCTGGCTTCAGATCGGGGACTCGGTCACCTCGCATCCGGCGAACATCGGCCAATGGTTGTCCCGCTCGGCCGAGGAGGACGGGGTCTACTACATCGTCAGTGACTGGGTAGACGAGCCGCGGTTCCGTGAGTTCGAGACCAGCGACCGTCACTTGAACCACCGCAAGAAACTACATCCGTACCGCTCGGACGGGTCGATGGTCACCATGCATGTCGTCGCGCACCTGCCGGGTGTGGCGAGCCCGGAGTCCCACGAGGACTGGGAGGCTGCGCGGTGACCGGCGTGCGAGTCCTGCTCTATCACACCACGCCCGATACCGCGGCCATCGAGGCGGCATACCACCGGACGAGCGAGCATTTGGCCGGGGTTCCCGGTCTGATGGGCAACGAACTGCTGCGATCGGTCGCCGATCCCAGCGGGTTCGTGGTGGTCAGTTCGTGGCACAGCTTGGCGGCGTTCATGGAGTGGGAGCGCGGGCCGGACCACAAACGGCAGACTGCGCCGCTGCGGCCGTTCCGGGACACCACCACAAGCCGGCCGTTCGACGTCTACCAGGTGGCAGCGTCGTACTAGCCAACCGACAACAGAACGGGACAAGATGACCGGCACAGTGGACCGTCCCGCCATTGACGTCGAGTCCATGCTGGACGCGACGGACTGGCTGTCCTGCCCGAAGTGTTCGATTCTGATCTACCGCAGACGTTACGACCGCCTCGCGATGGTGTGCCCAGAGTGCGGCGCGCACGGCAGGCTGACCGCGTCCGAGCGGCTGAGCCAGCTGCTGGACCCCGGCAGTGGCAAGGCGATCGATCCCGCGCCGTCGGTCCGTGACCCGCTCGGCTTCGCTGATCTGGTCAGGTACACCGAGCGGCTGGACAAGGCCGTCGCCCGCACCGGGCTCACGGACGCCGTGCGCGTGGTCCGGGGAACGATCCAGGGCCGGCCAGTTGTCGTGGCAGCGATGGACTTCCAGTTCCTCGGCGGCAGCATGGGGTGCGCGGAAGGCGAGGCGATCACCACGGCGGCAGAAGCGGCACTGTCGGATCAGGTGCCGCTCCTGCTGGTGACGGCGTCCGGCGGTGCGCGTATGCAGGAGGGCGTCCTGTCGCTGATGCAGATGGCCAAGACAAGCAACGCGATGGCCGCGCTTGATGATGCGGGACTGCTCACGATCACGCTGGTGACCGACCCGACTTATGGTGGTGTCGCGGCGTCGTACGCCACCCTGTCGGACGTCGTCATCGCTGAACCCGGTGCCAGAATGGGATTCGCGGGTCCGCGAGTGATCGAACAGACCATTCGCCGGCGGTTGCCCGAGGGGTTTCAGACCGCGGAGTTCCTGCTCGGCCATGGCTTGGTCGACAGCGTCCGGCAAAGGCGGGAACTGCCGCATGTGCTGGGCGTTCTGCTCGGTGCCGGTACGCCGCCCGGGGCCGACTGGGGTGCGGGTGTTCCGGACCGGGTCGTGCGTAGCCCGGGAAAGGTGGTGCCGCAGCCGGTCGAACGGATTGTCGGACTCGCCCGGCACCGCGACCGTCCGACCACAATGGACCACATCGCGACGTGGGTATCGGGTTTCGTCGAGCTGCACGGCGATCGGTCCGGCGGGGAAAGCCTGGCCCTGGTCGGCGGGCTGGCGGATCTGGACGGCCTGCCGGTGATGGTGATCGGCCACCAGAAAGGCCACACCACCGAGGAACTGGTCCATCGGGACTTCGGCATGCCCTCACCGGCCGGCTACCGTAAGGCCGCCAGGCTGCTGCAGCTGGCCGCGAAGCTGCGCATCCCGGTCGTGACGTTGGTCGACACGCCGGGTGCGCATCCCGGCCTGGAAGCCGAACAACAAGGGCAGGCTCATGCGATCGCCGAGTGCCTGCGGGTGATGGGCGGGCTGCCGGTTCCCGTGATCAGCGTGATCACGGGAGAAGGTGGCAGCGGCGGTGCGCTGGCGCTCGCTGTCGCGGACCGTGTGCTGCTATGTGAGAACGCGACCTACTCGGTGATCAGTCCGGAAGGGTGCGCGGCGATCCTGTGGCGAGATCAGCACGCTACGCACGCGGCGGCTGCGGCGCTCAACCTGGACGGTAGGTCGTTGCTGTCACTGGGCGTTGTCGACGGACTGGTGCCGGAGCCCGATGGTGGCGCGCATGTGAATCCGGTCCTGGCGAGCGAATGGGTACGTGACGCCGTGGTGTGTGCCCTTCGGGAGTTGCGTGGCCAGGACGCGGTGCGTCTGGTGGCTGCCAGGAGGCAGCGGTTCCGGCGTTTCGGTACAGGCACATTGGAGACGGAGAGGGCTGGCAGATGACGGAGGATCAGCGGGTCCGTGGGGCCGCCGAGATGGGCTTGTGGGAGGCGGACATCGCCAGGCTGCCTGCTCAGGAGGCGATGGACCTGCTCTGCCAGGGACTCACTGCCGCGGTCCGGGTGGTGCCGGGAGTGCCGAGCCGGGCGAGTGTCCGGTTCGGCCAAGCGAGCATCGAGGTCGAGTGGCCTGCCGTGCCGGCAGCTCCGCATGCCGCTGAAGCCACGTCCACTGACACCGCCGAGCGGCATGCGCTCTGTGCCGCGCTGGTGGGCACCTTCTACCGTGCACTGGAGCCGGGTGCGAAACCATTCGTGCAGGTCGGCGACCTTGTCGAGGCTGGTCAGCAGGTGGCGATCATCGAGGCGATGAAACTGATGAATCCTGTCACCGCGGATGTGCGTGGACGGGTCGTGGAGTTTCTCGCCAATGATGCCGAGCCGGTCGAATACGGCCAGCCGCTGCTGGTGCTGGAACCGGAGGAAGCGCAGTGACCAGCGCTGCGCCGCCGTTCGGCAAAGTGCTGGTGGCCAACCGCGGTGAGATCGCGCTGCGGGTGGTGCGCACGTGCCAGGAGATGGGCATCCGGACGGTTGTCGTGTACTCCACAGCGGACAGTGAGTCGGCGGCGGTCCGTGCTGCGGACGAGGCTGTCCGGATCGGACCCGGTCCGGCCCGGCGCAGCTATCTTTACCCGCCCGCGATCATCGAGGCGGCCAGACGGACCGGTGTGCAGGCGGTGCACCCCGGATACGGCTTCCTGTCGGAGGATCCGGACTTCGCGGAGATCTGTGCCCGCAACGGTCTGGTGTTCGTCGGTGCCCGGCCGGAGGTGATGGCCCAGCTCGGCGACAAGGCGCTGGCCCGGCGGCTGATGGCCGACGCCGGCCTGCCGGTCCTGCCCGGCACGCTGCAACCGGTCAGCACACCCGCGGAGGTGTTCGCGACGGCCAGGCGGATCGGCTACCCGTTGATCATCAAGGCGGTCGCGGGCGGTGGCGGCCGGGGTATGTCGGTGGTACGCCGCCAGGACGAGTTGATGTCCGAACTGCGATCCGCACAAGCAGCGGCCCGGGCGGTGTTCTCCGACGAGCGGGTGTACCTGGAACAGTTCTGGGACAACGCCAAGCACATCGAGGTCCAGGTGCTGGCTGACGAGCACGCAACCGTGGTGTCCCTGGGTGAACGGGACTGCTCGGTACAACGACGTCACCAGAAACTCGTGGAGGAGACGCCTGCGCCAGGGCTGCCGCATGGCCTGGCAGCCCGGCTGGCCGACGCGGCGATTGCCGGAGCCGCCGCAGTGGGATACACGGGCGCGGGCACTGTCGAGTTCGTGGTCCGGGGTGAGGAGTTCGCGTTCATCGAGATGAACTCCCGGATCCAGGTCGAGCACCCGGTGACCGAGGCGGTGACGGGCGTGGACCTGGTCCGGGAGCAGTTCAAGGTCGCAGCGGGCCTGCCGCTGTCGTTCACCCAGGACGACATCCGGTCGCAGGGCGTTGCCCTGGAGTGCAGGATCAACGCCGAGGACCCGGCACGGGATTTCGCGCCGTGCCCGGGTGAGGTGACCGAGTTCGTACCCCCAGGCGGACCGTTCGTGCGCGTGGACACCCACGCGTATGCGGGCTGGCGGGTGCCGCCTGACTACGACTCATTGCTGGCAAAGGTGATCGTCTGGGCGCCGGACCGTGAACAGGCGCTGGCCAGGATGACGCGTGCGCTCGCCGAGTTCCGTATCAGCGGACGCGGGGTGCGTACGACGAGAGCGCTGCTCCAGTCGGTGCTCGCCGACCCGGTGTTCCGCGCGGGGACACACACCACGCAGAGCCGGCCTTGGGATCTCCCGAAGGAGTCGACATGCTGACCGAACACTTGCGTGCGGTTTCGCGGCCGATGGTGGCCGAGATCGTCGCGCACCCATTCTGGGCCGGGCTGCGGGACGGTTCCCTGCCCGCGACGGCGCTCGCGCACTTCGTCACCCAGGACACCGCGCACCTGCTTCCCGCGCTCGGCAGGGCGTTCGCTCGATGTGCTGCGTCCGCAGACGTCAACGCGCACACCAAACGGTTGAGCGAGTGTGCCTACGCCACGCTGGAATCAGCGCCCCGCCTATGGGCCGCTTTCGATGCTCTGGCTGGAAACTTCGACACCGGACCGCTCGACCACGAAGTCCCCGCCAATCCCACGACGCTCGCCTATTGCTCCTTCCTGAACGCGGCCGCGGCCACATCGTTCACTGCGGGCATCGGGGCGGTGCTGCCCATGATGTGGTTCCACATGGATGTGTGCGAGGACCTCGCGCGCCGGTATGTACCCGGCTCGCGGTATGTCGCATGGATCGACGTCTACAACCCTGGCGAGCGGGCCTGGCCCGCAGTGCGGGAATTCCTCCGCATGGTCGACGAGATCGACACGCAGGCTTCGGAGGCGGACCGTGACCAGCTTGTCCGGTCCTTCTCGGCAGCAGCACGCTACGAGTGGGCGTTCGCCGACGGTGCCTCGGCGTAGGTCCGTGGAACAGCCGCCTGCGAGACGCATCGCAGCAGGCTACCGGTGAAGGTCGTGACGAACCCGTCGATCGTGCCGGTGTCCCGTGGACTGTTCAGGTATGGCTTGAGTTTCCGCTCGACCTCCTGCACACCGGGCTGGCGCGCCATGTGGGCGGCGATCGCGGTGAGGTCGCCTTCGTACTCGATCACGCGTACCAGCAAGCAATCCCTGAGGAACACCGCGGTGGCCAGGATGCGCCCTGCCTCCTGACCGGCCGCGCCGGGCACCGACGACGACCGGACTCGCTGGAAACTGCCGAAGATCTCGGCGAGCGCGTCCTCGTGACCGGGCTTGACGTCGTAGGTGACGGCTGCGAAGGGCATGCTGATCCTCTCTTGTGACGGCACTATCCCGGCACGCCGGCACCGAGCAACAGCTCGGGCACCAGCGCCGCGGGTGGGGGACTGGCCTGCATCTCCTGCTGTATCCGGACTGCGGCGGCCCGGTGCGGGCCGTCGCAGTCGCTGAGACGCACGACCTCGGACCGCAGCCGATCCGGTGAAAGTTCGTCCACAGTGAGCACTTCGCCCGCACCGCTGGCCAATACCTGTGCTGAATGTCCTATGTGGTCAGGAAGTTGCGGGACGAGCAACAGCGGAATGCCGTGGTGCAGCGTGGTCAGCGTGCTGCCGGCTCCGCCGTGTGCGATAACCAGGTCGCAGCCGGGCAGCAGGTGGTGCAGCGGTGCGTCGACGAGCATGTGCACATCGGGCGGCACCGGACCCAGCAACTGGCGCTGGTCGGCGGATACCGCTGCGATGACTTCCACGCCGAGTTCACTGATCGCGGCGACCACAGATGGCAGCAGGAATCTGGTGGGGTCCACACTGGCAATAGTGTGTCCCCATGTGACACAGACCCGTGTCCGGGTCTTGGGCAGCTGGGCAGGAACGGCTCCAGGCCCGTTGAAAGGTATGTAGCGCATGGAAAAGCGCGGATAGTCCGCAGGTAGCCGCAGGGGAGCAGGGGTCGGATCGATGGTGACCACGCCGAACGGGTCGAACGCTCCCGCCCGGTACTTCTCGGCGAGTGGCGCGAGCGCGTCGGGCAACACTGCTTTGGCTCGCGACAACAGGTCAGGGCCGTAGGTCTGACGGACTGCCGGGATACCGACTGCCGCAGCGGCAATCGGTCCCGCCAATGCGGTCGGTTCGAACACGATGACGTCCGCTCGCCACTGTTTCGCCACGTCGATCAGGCCGCTCGTCATGGACTCCGCGTGTGCAAGCAACATCTGCAGGGCACGGGGTCCCTTGGCCGGCGGGCCGGAGCGGGGTAGCAGGTAGCCACGCACCATGCCGGCGGCATCGACGTCCTGGCCGACGGCGACTGCGGGCAGGCCGGTCGCGACGATCTCGTCGACCAGGCCGCGCTGGCTCGCGACCAGCACGTCGTGGCCCGCCGCCCGGCAGGCCCACGCCAGCGGCACCAACGCGTAGAGATGTGATCGCCAGGCCCAGGTCGTGAAGAGAACCCGCATGTCCGGATCGACCTCCTGTGCGGCAACGCGATCACATCTGGCCGGATGGCGTCACCCATCATCGTGAGACCGGCTCGTGGCCGGCTCGAAGACCGCTCCACCCGCCCGGCTGCTGCGATGGGATCGGTACCGGGAGAGGGTCGTCGCCTATCCCGTCCGTGTCCGCGGCCAGCCTGCGTCCGACCGCCCGCAGGCTGGGCAGGAAGCGGTAGTTCAGCGCTCCTTCGTCACCGGTGACCACCTCGACCAGACGGAACTCCACCAGGTCGTCCAACAGACATTCCGCCTGCTGCTCGGGAATGCCAAGGGCCTGTGTGGCCCGCGCCAGCGAGATCGATCCCACGTCCAATGTGGTCAGTAACCGGAAGGCGGCCCGCACCGCAGGGGGAGCCAGCCGATAGGTCCGCTCGACGCTGGCATACAGGTTCAGCTTGTCGGGAGTGGGTGCGGGCGGGCGCACGGACTCGGCCCTGATCCTCCGGGCGAGCTTGGCCAGCGGCCAGTGCGGGCGGCCCCGCAGCCGGGTGGCGGCCGCGTGCAACGCGACGGGAAGCCCGTCACAGAGCCTCACCAGCTCTCGTACCGCGTCCTCGTCCTTGCTGACCCGGTGTTCGCCGAGCACGTCGGTGAGCAACTCGATGCCTTGCTTGACGGTCAACGGACTCAGCTCCACCGTCGCGGTGACCGTCGGGGCGGAGAGCCTCCGCCGGCCGGCCACCAGCAGGCCACAGTCCCCACTGGACGGAACGAGCGGCAGCAGCTGGCTGACACTCATCACGTCGTCGAGCATGACCAGCACTCGCCGGTCGGCGGTCCACGACCAGAACATCCTGCTGCGTTCGGCGGTCGACGCGGGAATCCGCTGATCCGGGGTCCCGACCGAACGCAGGAACTCGGCCAGCACGTCGCCGGGTGACACAGGGTTGTTGTCGGCGTCGAGAAGGCTGGCGTACAGCTGGCCGTCCGGATATCCGGCACTGGCCTCATGGGCGACACGTGTGCACAGCGCGGACTTGCCGCTGCCCGGCGGGCCCACGACGACCACGACCTGAGGGGCATGGCGTGGTCCTCCCGCCAAGGCGTCGAGCGCCGCGGTGACCTCGGAGTGCCTGCCGACCAGCGTCGGCCCTTCCGGCGGGAGTTGCCGCAACATGTCGCACTGGGCGGTGGTGCGTACGTTCAGCTTGGGGGACGGCGGGTCGAGGCTTCGGTCCGCGGCCAGCACGGCGCGGTGCATGCGCTGCAGATCGCTCGACGGATCGAGGCCGAGTTCGGTGGCCAGTGCGGTCCGGGTGCGCTGGTAGACGTTGAGTGCCTCGGAGCGCCTGCCCGCGCGGTGCAGTGCGAGCATCAGCTTGGCCTGGAAGCCTTCGTGCGTCGGCTGCTGGGCGACCAGCCGGGTCAGCTCGCCGAGCAGTTCGTGGTGACGCCCCAGTTGGAGATCGGTCTCGATCCGCCACTCCAGCGCGTTCTTGTGCATCTCCTCCAGGCGCAGGATTTCCGCCTGCAGCGCGGGTCCGGTGCTGACGTCGACGAGTGCCGGGCCGCGCCAGATGCGCAGTGCGGCCGACAACGTCCGGGCCGCTGCTCTGACGTCACCGGACTCCAGTTCGGTCCGGCCGCGTGCGGCCAGCCGTTCGAATCGCAGGAAGTCGAGCTGGTCTGCGGGCAGTGACAGGACGTATCCGTAGGGAGAGGTGCGCAGAGCAGCCACTGTGGACGAACGGTCGGCGCGGTGTTCGGTCCCGGCGGTGAGTTTGAGCAGTTTGCGAAGCTGGTAGATGTAGGTCTGCAGGGTGGTGGTGACACTGGTCGGCGGGTTGTCCTCCCATAGTTCCTCGATGATCTGATCAGTACGGACGACGCTGTGCGACTGGACCGCGAGCAGGCTGAGGACCGTCCGGAGTTTCGGCGCGGAAGGGTTGCTCAGCACGCCGTCGCGGAAAACCTCCAGAGGACCCAGCACATTGATCTCCAACACCGCACGCTCCTCGGCTCAAAGGCTTATGTTGCGTTCGGACGTCGCCGTCGACGTCTATGTGAACGGGCACTCCACAGCGGCAGGTTTGGACGCGGGCTTCGCGGAAAGCAACCGTCGAACCCCTGCGTGGATCCGCAGCAATGGAGCCTGTCCGGCTATGGGTCCCCAGTCAAAGTAACAAGCATCCTTGAGTGACTCTGGGAAACCGGTGGAGGATTACTGGAATGCCGGTGGAGAACGGGCCACCTGGCTGGCGCTATCCACTATTCGGGATACGTTGATCGTTCGTTTCCGCAACAGTGAGAGACACCAGAAAGGCCGCGGCGGCCGTGATGACGGTCATCCATAGTGCCAGCTGGTAAACAGCGGGCGACGAGGGATCTCCACCCGGGCTCGCGGCAATGATCTGGGACGCGCTCGTGATGCCCAGCGACGCGCCGATGGCGAAGGCGGTCGAGTTGACGCCAGGTAACACCGCGAGGTTCCGGTCAGGCGCGAGAAGCACGCTCAGGCCGTTGATCGCGGTCAGAGCCATGGCGCTGAACAGGCCGAACACGGCGACCAACGTGACAACGAGCCATTGCGTTGCGTAGCCGTATGCCAGCACCGCCACGACAGGCACACTGCAGGCCAGCGCGAAACGCAGGACACGGTGCCAGCCGATGCGGCCCGCCAAGTGCCCGGCGATGGGCGAGAAGACCAGGTTGACCGCCGCGACCGGGACGATGAACAGCAACGCCGTCGTCATCGCTGTATTGCCGTACCCGTGGACGCGATCCTGGCTCAGGACGGGAACGGTGTAGTTGAGCACGCTCAGCAGGCCGGCCATGATCAACGCCGATGTCGCCAGCACCGGCCACGCCTGCCGCGAGCGCAGATACCCCGTCGGGACAAGCGGTGCGTCGGTGCGTCTCTCCACCCACCAGAAGGCTGCGAACAGCGCCACGCCGACGGCGATGACCAAGCCCGCGGTCAGGAAACCCGCATCGCCCGCGAGGCCGGCGCCGATCTGGACGACGGTCAGGCTCAGGCACAGCAGGACCAGCCCGGCACGATCCAGCCGTCCGGCGGTCGCCCTGGGCAGTTCCGGCAGCGTTCTGGCGGTCACGAACATGGCGGTCACCGCGACCAGGAACATGAACGCCAGCACCGCGCGGAATCCGTAGTTGTCGGTCAGCCAACCGCCGATGAGCCCGTCGACCCCGGTGGATCCGGCGTACGCGGCCGAGACGATGCCCATCGCCCATCCGAACTTCCCGGCCGGCACCGTTTCCTGCAGGACACGCAGGACAAGCGGGAAGAGCCCGCCGGACGCGCCCTGCAGCACCCGCCCGGCGAACAGCACATCGATGGTGGGTGCGACCGCGGCTACGACGATACCCACGCACGTCACGGCCAGAACGAGAAGAACCAGCCTGCGCCGGTCGGTGAAGTCGCTGTATCCGGCGAGCGCGACCGCGGCGAGACCGGCGGCCAGGAAATAGAAAGCCTGAGTCAGTCCGATCGACTCCGTACTGGTACCGATTCTCCTGGCCATGTCCGGTATGGATGCAATGAGCATCGCGTTGCACAATTGGACGACGATGACAACCAGCACGAGCGCCGTGAGCAGGCCGGTGACATTCCTGATCTTCGACGGCAGGTTCGGATTTGTCACGTTCGTGTCCCCCCGATCGACCGTGGAACCCCGGGAATTCGGGAAACACTCACACTAGCGGGTCGGGCCGGAGGCGTGAAGGATCAGGCGATTGCTACGTACTCTTGCACATTCCGGCGTCGATCAGATACTCCGCACCGACCACACTGGGGATCCGATCGGAGGCCAGCAAAACCACCAGTGCGGCGACTTCCCCGGTTTCGATCATTCTTCCGGTCGCCATGCCCATTGCCTTGGGCACCTGGGCGACGAATTCGGCGGGCGCCATTCCGGTCACCTCGGCCAGTGCCGCGCTGGTCCAGACGCGGGTGCGGACCGGGCCGGGGGAGATGGTGTTGACACGCACGCCGCGCGGGCCGAACTCCTGCGCGAGCGCCTTGCCGAGATTGACCAGCGCGGCCTTGGCCGCCGAGTAGTGGGCCAGCTTCACCTCGGCCTGCCGCGCGTTCACCGAGCCGATGTTCACGATCGTGCCCTTCCGCCCGATGAGGGAAGGCAATGCGGCGCGGGTCGCGCGGATCGTGCTGAAGAAGTTGAGATCCAGCGCGCGCTGCCAGGTTTCGTCGTCCACGTCAAGGAAACCCGATGACATCCGGATCCCGCCGCCGACGTTGTTCACCAGGATGTCCAGGCCGCCGAACAGCTCCAGCGCGTGCCCGACCAGCTCGGCCGGCCCATCCGGTGTGGCCAGGTCGACTCGCATGGTGTGCGGGGTGATCGCGAGCAGCTCGGCACCGACTGTCCTGGCCCCGCCGAGTACCTGTGCACCTTCGGCGGTCAGTGCCCGCACGACGGCCAGGCCGATCCCGTCGCCGGCCCCGGTGACAACCGCCTTCCGCCCGGCCAAGCCGAGTTCCATGGGAATCCTCCGGTACGTCTCAAGGTTCTAGCGGCTCCGGCCGCTGAGGAACCGGCCAGTCGGACTGCTGTCCGCGACTGTGACCGTGTCGGCGATGTCGCGTGCGGCCTCTTCGGGCGGGCGGGTCACGGCCGGCATCATCCTGGTGCGGGCCCGTCCGGGGTTGACCGCGTTCACCAGGACGCCGGATCCCGCGGTCTGGGCCGCCGTCATCGTCATCAGCCCGTTCAAGGCCGCCTTGGAGACCGAATAGCCAGGTGCACCGGCGAACAGGCTTCCCCCGAACTCCGCCGTGGTCCCGCTGGAGACGAAAACCACACGGCCCCAGCCTCTTCGCACCATGTCAGGCACGAACGCCTGGGCCAGGCGCCATGCGCCGAGCAAGTTCACCGCCAGGGTACGGTCGACGAGATCCAGCGGCACGGATAGCGGATCGGTCCCCGCGTCCAACAGGACACCGGCATTGCACACCAAGATGTCCACGCGACCGACTGCGGTGCACGCGGATCGGACGCTGTCGGAGTCGGTGACATCCAGCGCACAGGAACGTACATCGGGCCCGATCTCCGCGGCGGTCGCGGCCGCGGCGTGGCCGTCCCTGGCTGTCACCACGATGTCCAGTCCGCGGCGGTACAGCTCGAAACCGACCGCACGGCCGATTCCCCTGTTGGCTCCGGTGATGAGGGCGGTGCGCCGGCCGGTCATGACAGCCTCCTGGAAGGCCTGGAAGGTTCAGTGGTCGTCCTCGACCCGGATGGACTTGGTGGGACAGCCCCGGGCGGCCCGCCGCACGAGTTCGTGCAGCCGGGCGGGCGGGTTCGCGTCGAGCACGATGACGTGGCCTTCCTCGTCCTGGTCGAAAACCTCGGGCACGCGGTAGACGCACAGGCTGCTCACCACGCAGCTTGTGCTGTTGGCACTGACACGCATGTGTGCTCACCTCGAAAGTCGTGTTCCACACACCCTGCCGTGGCCCACTCGTAGCCGGCTTGAGCGAATATCCACGGCCTGCTGGCATGTTCACGCCATGACCTCGAACCTCGACAGCCGTGATCCGGCCACCGCCGCGGGAATCCTGCGGCTGGGCAACGCCTTCTGCGAGTCGCAGGTCCTGCTGACCGCGGCCGAACTGGGCGTTTTCTCCGTACTGCACGAAAATCCGGCAACAGAGCAGGAGCTTCGGGCCAGGCTGGGGCTCAGCGGCCGTGGCCTGCGGGACTTTCTCCGGCTGCTGGTCGAGTTCGGCCTGCTGGGCGAGAGCGGCGGCCGCTACCACAACCGGCCGGCTGCCGAGAAGTTTCTGGTTCGTGGCAAGCAGGATTATCTCGGTGGCCTGCTGCAGGGCCTACGGGCGGCCATCTATCCAGCCTGGGGCGGGCTGGCCGAGACATTGCGCTCGGGCCGACCACAGTCGTCCGGCGCGAGTTTCGCCGCGATGCTGACGGATCCGGCCGCGCTCGACCGGTACGCGCGGCAGATGGACGGCGTGCTGGGGGTGGTCGGCCCGCTGCTGGTCGACGCGGTGGACTGGTCGGCCTGCCACGAGGTGCTCGATGTGGGAGGCTGCCGGGGCGGCTTGATGGGCCGCCTGATCGCGGCCCGCCCGCGACTGTCCGGGAACGTGTTCGATTTGCCCGAGCTGGAGCCGCTTTTCCACGCGCACATGGCCGAGATAGGGCTGACCGGGAAGGTACGGTTCCATGCGGGTGACTTCTTCCGCGACCCGTTGCCGCCCGCGGATGTGCTGATCCTCGGGCACGTCCTGCACAACTGGGCCGGCAAGGATCGGGAAATGCTGGTGCGAAAGGCGTTCACGGCCGTCAACCCGGGTGGCGTGTTGCTGGTGCACGACCGGATGCTGGACGACAATCTGTCGCGTGTGGACAATCTGCTCGCCAGTCTGATGATGGTGCTGATGACCGACGAGGGCTGCGAGTACCCTGTCGCCGAGCTGACCGGAATTGCCCGCGCGGCGGGATTCTCCGGTATCCATCACCAGCCGCTCGGCGACAACGAGATGCTGGTGTTCTGTCATAAGCCGCCGTCGTGACGTCGTTCGGCTGCCGGCAGCGTCCAGGAGTGCTGCTCGCGTTCGCGTAGCCGTTCGTCGGCGGTGTGCTCGACCCGGTTCATGGCCAGTCTCAGCAGCGGCGGCGCCATCACCGAGGTGATGACCGCGACCAGCAGGATGATCGTGTACGTCGCGGCGTTCAGGATTCCCAGGCGCAGCCCTGCCATGGCGACAACGACCTCGACCACGCCACGCGAGTTCATTCCAGCGCCCAGCGCCAAACCCTCCCAGGCATTCAGTCCGCTGCCGCGCGCCCCGAGGTAGGCGCCGGCGAACTTGCCGAGGATCGCGACCGCCAGGACGATCACCGCGGCGAGCGCGACACCCGGAACGGCCAGCGCGGTGAGATCCATCCGCAGCCCGGCCGAGGCGAGAAAGATCGGCGCCAGGACCCCGAGTACGACGACCCGCAGTGCGGCCAGCCGCCTGGCCTGTGCCGGTCCGATCACCAGACCTGCGAGGAACGCGCCGAAGATCGGGTCCATGCCCAGCGCGTGGGTGGCGGCGGCGCTGAGAAGGATCACGACCACGGTGAGCGCGACCGTGGGCCCGGGATCGTCCACTCGGGACGTCAGGCGGAGCAGCGGGCGTACCGCGTGCCGGATCACCAGCAGCATCAGCAGAACAAACGCGATGAGGATGAAAACGGACAGAGCGACACGGTCGGCCCGCAGCCCGGTCGTGGCCATCGCCGAGACCACCGACAGCAACAACCACCCCACCGCGTCGTCGACCATCCCGGCGGCGATCGTCAACTGCCCGATCTCGCGATGCAGCAAATTCATGTCAGTCAACGTCTTCACGATCACCGGTAGCGCGGTGACGCACATCGCGACACCGAGGAACAACGCGAACACGAGGCTCCCGCCGCCTGCCCGCAGCGACACAGGCAGCAGAAAGCCCAGCCCGATTCCCAGCCCCAGCGGGATCACCAGACCGGCCAGGCTGACCCTGGCCGCGGTGGGTGCACGCCTGCGCAGCAACCGGGTGTCCATCTGTGCCCCGGCGATACCGACCAGAAGCAGCACACCCAGTTGCCCGACCCCGTCCAGCAGATGCGCCTGGCTCGGCGCGACCGGCAGCAGCCACCCGGTGAAGCCTGGCGCGAGATGCCCGAGCAGTGACGGCCCAAGCAGCACGCCTGTCAGCAGTTCACCCACGATCGACGGCATGCCCAGGCGTGTGGCCAGCCGCCCAAGACACAACGCGAGCAGGAGCAATACCGCCAGCTGCAGCAGGAACACGAGCAGGGCGTGTGCGGGCAGCGGTGGGGACACAGGCATGACCCCGATGTTCGGCGCACGGGTCGAAGCCGGATCGAGCGGTGGTCGAGATGTTTTCGATGGCCGCCCAGCAGCCTTGCCGCGACCGCGCGGATACCCGCGGAGAGAACGAGGAGGCCTCATGTGCGGTGTCACCGGCTGGGTGGACTTCCGGCGGGACCTGGCCGGGCAACGGCCGATCCTGTCGGCCATGACCGAAGCGCTCGGCGCCAGGGGAGTGGACGACCGGGGACTGTGGCTGGACGGGCATGCCGGGCTCGGGCACACCCGGACCGCGATCATCGATCCGGTCGGCGCGACGCAGCCCATGACCGCCGACGAGAACGGGCACACGGCGGCTGTCCTGTCCTACAACGGCGAGGTCTACAACTTCAAGCAGTTGCGTACCGAGCTCAAGGACCGCGGCCACGACTTCCGTACCCGCAGCGACACCGAGGTCGTGCTGCGGTCCTATTTGGAGTGGGGAGCCGACTGTGCGCGGCATCTGGAGGGCATCTTCGCGTTCGCCGTCTGGGATCCGCGTATCCGGCGGCTTTTGCTGGTCCGTGACCGGTTCGGCGTCAAGCCGCTGTTCTACGCCCCACTGCCGGATGGCGTGCTGTTCGGCTCGGAACCCAAGGCACTGCTGGCCCATCCGGCGGTGCGGCCGGTCGTGGACCTCGACGGGCTCCGGGAACTGTTCTCGATCGCCAAACAGCCGGGGCAGGCGGTATTCCGTGACATGCGGGAAGTGCCACCGGGACACACACTGACAGTCGACAGGGACGGGATCACCGCCAGGCGTTACTGGCAGCTCGAGGCACGTCCGCACACCGACAGCCTGGACTCGACCATCAGCACAGTGCGGTCATTGCTGGAAGACATCGTGCTCCGCGAACTTGTGGCGGATGTACCGCTTTGTACCGCGTTGTCCGGCGGCCTCGACTCCAGCGCAGTTACCGCGCTGGCGGCGAAGTGGATGTGGCAGATCTCGGGTGAACGCGTACGTACCTTCTCGGTGACTTTTGACGGATACAGCGAAGGATTCCGGCCCGACGACGCCAGAAGCACTGCGGACGCACCGTATGCGGCTGAGATGGCCGCGTATCTGCGATCCGGCCACACCGACATCGTGCTGCGTACGCCGGAGCTGATGGATGCCGGGACTCGGGCGGCGGCGCTGTGGGCGCAGGACATCCCGTCCACCCTCGGCGACATGGACACCTCGAACTACCTGACGTTCGGTGTGGTCCGCCGCCATTCGACGGTGGCGCTGTCCGGTGAGGTGGCCGACGAGATCTTCGGCGGGTACAACTGGATGTTCAATCCGGCGTTCGTGCGGGCGGACACATTTCCCTGGGTGGTCAACGAGGCCAGCCAGCCCGGCGCACGCCAGGGCCAGGGCAGGGGCCTGTTCGACCGAGGCGTCATGCAGAAGCTCGCGATGACCGAGTACTACGCCGACAGCTACCGTCAGGCGCTGGCGGAAGTACCGCACCAGGACGACGAAAGCAGCGACGAGCATCGGATGCGCTCGGTCAGCCATGTCACCTTGACGCACTGGATGCCGTTGCTGCTCGACCGCGGCGACCGCCTCACCATGGCGCACGGCCTGGAGATGCGCGTGCCGTACGCCGACCATCGGCTCGTGGAGTACCTGTACAACACGCCGTGGAGTTTCAAGACCTTCGACGGCCGGGAGAAGAGCTTGCTGCGTGCCGCGGTCCGGGACCTGCTGCCCGAATCCGTGCTGGCACGTAAGAAGAGTCCTTGGCCGGTGACACAGGACCCTGTCTACACCCAGGCGTTGCGCGATGAACTGGCTTTGCTGCTTGCCGACAAGGACGCTCCCGTCGTGCCCTTGCTGGACACGGACGCGGCCCGCAAGGTACTCGAGCATCCGGATGGTGTGGCGATGGACTGGCCCAGCCGGATGAACGTCGAGACGGCCTTGCGGTTCGACCACTGGCTACGGCGCTATCAGGTGGAACTCGTCCTGTGAATGACTATGGCCGGGCCGTTGCCAAGGCCCGGCCATACGTCTCACATCAGGACACGTCGAATCCCAGTACTTTCCGCAGCACGGTCGTGAGGGTGACCGCGGGGTCGGACACTGTTCGCTCATCGCGCCAGGCGACGTAACCGTCGGGACGGATGAGCACCGCGCCGCCGGTACCGAGTCCGTAGCGGGTCTGCCATTCGTCCTCGACGTCGACGAGGTCGACGCCTTCGCCTTGTGCTCCGACGCGGTAGGCCTTCAGCGGGACGGCCAGCGTGTCGGAGACCGGTGCTGCTGCGCCGTACCAGGGAGCGCCGTCACGACCGGTGAGCAGGACGAAGGAATCGGTGCACAGGTCATGCAGGCCGATCCGTGCTCCGCCGAACTCCAGCCACAGGTGCGGAGCGCGTGTTCCCGGCTGCCCGTGCAGGTCCAGCTTCTCCCCGAACACCGTGTCGTGTTGTCCCATGGACAGGTCGGTGCCCAGCACCGCCGACGATCGGTAGCGGTGCCCGAGAGCCCATACCTTGTCGTCCGGTTTGGTCTCGCCTTCGGCGTCGCCGCCGCCCATCCGGGCCTGCTGGTTGGCCACGATCCGCGGCGCCAGCTCGTTGGCCAGCGGCCGGCGTTCGGCCTCGTAACTGTCGAGCAGGGCGTCCTTGGCCCAGCCGCGCACCACACCCGCGAGCTTCCATGCCAGGTTGTGCGCGTCCTGCACGCCGGTGTTGGCGCCCATCGCGGCCGCGGGCGGCCACATGTGCGCACTGTCCCCGGCGAGGAAGATCCGGTCGCTGCGGAACTTCTGGGCCACGCCGACTCCCTGTTCCCACGCCGCGATGTCCTCGACCTCCGCGGCCAGATCCGGCACGCCGATCGCGGCGCGGACCAGCCCGAGGCAGTGCTCGGTGGTGAAGTCCTCAATGGACTGGTGCTGCGGGTCGTACCCTACGGTCAGCTGCCAGCGATGGGGCTCCGAGGTGCTGACCATGCCGCCGAAGATCCCGGCCTGCGGGTTGAGGATGATCCAGAACAGTGCCCGGCGCTGGATGTACGGCGAGAGGTCCGCCCGGAAGACGATGTTCATCGAGTGCTGGAAGATGGTGGCGCCGGGCCGGTTGATGCCCAGGCTCTCCCGGATCGGGCTGCGATGGCCGTCGGCGGCGATCAGGTACCTGGCCCTGATCGTGCGCTGCTGCCCGGTCTTGGTGTTCTCCACCAGCGCGTTGACGCCGTCGCCGTCCTGCTGGACCGACAGCACCTCGGTGTCGAACAGGTGGACCGCGCCCCGGTTGGCCGCGGCCTCGATCAGGATCGGCTCCACGGAGCTCTGGTCGGCCATGCAGTAGCTCGCCGCGGTCAGGTCGGGCCAGGCACGGGGTGCCTCGTCTTCGAAGACCCATTCCCATTCGCCCGAGATCGCCGTGCAGCGGGCCACGCCCGCCTCGTCGTCGAACGGCTTGCCGGCCTCGTAGATCTCCGCGTCCACCCCGAACGCGCGGTAGATCTCCATGGTCCGCTGGTTGATCCCCCTGGCCCGGCCCTGGATGGACACCCCGGGGTGCCGGTCGACCAGCAGGGCGGGCACGTCGTGGTGTGCCAGAAACAGTGTGGAGGCCAGGCCGACCAGTCCGCCACCCACCACGAGAACCGGCAGTGTGCCCGCCGTGTCGTCAGTGTTGCCGGAGCCGTCGGTTGTCTGCATGCGAGTTCCCCTTCTCGAACGCGGCACGTCATCAGGTAATAGTCATAATATAACTGATCGACTGAGTTATAGCCATACTAGGACTGATCCTTCCGAGTGCCGTCCCAGGACGGCTCGACCGGGCGCTGGCACGTTCGGGGCCCGCTTCTTGCTTGGAAGGTGAGGATGCCGATGCGTACCGCGACCCAGATCCTGGTGATCGGCGGCGGGCCCGCCGGGTCCACCGCGGCCGGCCTGCTGGCCAAGGCGGGACATCAGGTCACGCTGCTGGAGCGGGAGAAATTCCCGCGCTACCACATAGGTGAGTCGATCCTGCCGTCCTGCCGGCCGATCTTCGAGCAGCTGGGCGTGTGGGACAAGCTGGAACGCCACGGGTTCCAGCCCAAGGGCGGCGCCTACTTCTTCTGGGGCCCGGAGGAGTGGGAGGTCCGGTTCAACGACCTCGGCTCGGACGGCACCAACGCCTGGCAGGTGGTCCGCGCGGAGTTCGACCAGCTACTGCTGGACCACGCCGAAGAGCTGGGCGTCGAGGTGGTCCAGGGCGTCAGCGTGCGTGAGCTGGAATTCGAGGACGGCAGGCCGGTCGCCGCGCACTGGGCCGGCACCAAGGAGCCGTCGGTTACGGGCCGGATCGGCTTCGACTACCTGGTCGACGCGTCCGGGCGGGCCGGCGTGATGTCCACCAAGTATTTGCGGAACCGTAAGTGGCACACCGTGTTCCGCAATGTCGCGGCGTGGTCGTACTGGAAAGGGGCCAAGCAACTCGACCGTGGCCCGGCGGGCGCGATCGCGGTGTGTTCGGTGCCCGACGGCTGGTTCTGGGCGATCCCGCTGCACGACGGCACCATGAGCGTCGGCCTGGTCACCGGCAAGGACGACTTCAACCGGCGGCGTACCGAACTCGGCGGGATCGAGGAGGTCTACCAGGCGGCGATGGCCCAGTGCCCCGCCGTGCTGGAGCTGCTGTCGGACGCCGAACAGGTGGCCGGGATGAAGGTCGAACAGGACTACTCCTACGTCGCCGAGCAGTTCACCGGACCCGGATACCTGATCAGCGGCGACGCCGCGTGCTTCCTTGACCCGTTGCTGTCGACCGGGGTGCACCTGGCGACCTACAGCGGCATGCTCGCCGCGGCCGCCATCAGCAGCGTGGTGTCCGGCGAGGTCGGCGAACAGGAGGCCTGGGAGTTCTACGGCACCGTGTACCGGCAGGCGTACGAACGGCTGCTGGTGCTCGTATCGGTGTTCTACGAGAGCTATCGCGGCAAGGACCACCACTTCTACAACGCGCAGCGGCTGTCGGAGGCCGACCGGGACGAGCTGGATCTGCAGGCCGCGTTCAACCGGATCGTGACCGGCGTGGCGGATCTCGACGACGCCAAGGACGTCTATCGCCGAATCCGGGGACACCTGGGCGGAACCGAGAGCGGAGACCCGAACCCGCTGGCGAATCTCAACAAAGTGCACGAGCGTAAACAGGCGCCGATGACTCCCGAGAACGCCGTCGCCGGGTTGTATCTGGCGTTCCACCCTCGGCTGATGCTTCGCCGCGCCGACGTGCCCATCATCGGACGGCGGTGACGCCCGTCCTTTTGTGATTGGCCGATCACCGGTGGTAGCAAAATGCGTATCACTCCGGTTTTCGATCAGTATGAGGACACGATTTCGGAAACGCACCGGCAAGGCACTGGACCCCGGGCCCCGCGCTCGACTACCTTTTTGCCGCGCTCGAATACGATGTGGAGCGAGCGGTATACGAGGTTATGGGGAACCAGCGTCCGCCCCGCACCGTCGTACCGGCTTCGCACGCTCTGATATCGGGCGATGTCGGCGAGAAGGTGTGGAGGGGGACATGACCGAAACAAGATCACATGAATTCCAAGCCGGTGCCGCGCCCGGCGGGAAGATCTATTATGTCGATTCCGTCGCGGGTGACGACGCCAGTTCCGGCCGGACGACGCAACGGCCGTGGCGGAGCCTGGAGCGGCTCAACCAGGTGACGTTCCAGGCCGGTGACATGATCAGATTCCGGCGTGGCCGGGAATTCGCGGGCATGTTCACCCCGCGCGGATCGGGATCGCCGGGCCGCCCGATCACGATCGACGCGTATGGCACCGGCCCCAAGCCCGTGATCGACGGCGGGGGCGCGACCGCCGCGATCATGCTGTCCAACGTCGAGGGCTGGCAGGTGCGTGACCTCGACGTGCGCAACGAGGGGCCGCCGCCGGTCCCCGGCGAGCAGCGGGCCGGGATCTACGTGCTGCTGGAGGACTTCGGCGTCGGCAGGCACTACGTCATATCCAATGTGGACGTCCATGACGTCAACGGGCCCGACAGCCGGAGTCCCATTCCCAGCGGCGGCATCGTGTTCGTGGCCGGGGGAACCGCCCGGCCGACCGGGTTCGACGGCGTCACCGTCGAGAACAACACGGTCGAGCATGCCGACCGGCTGGGGATCGCGCTGATGTCGCATTGGACCCGGCGGGACCGCTATCCCGACGGAACCGGTTCGGCTTACGTCCCGTCAAAAAATGTCGTGATACGCCGCAATCGCGTCAAAGATGTCGGCGGCGACGGCATCATGATATACAACGGCGTCCGCGCGCTGGTCGAGCACAACGTGGTCGACGGGTTCGCGGGCAGATCGGCCGAGTTCAATTCCGGGGTCTACGGATTCAATTCCGACAACAGCCTCTTCCGGCACAACGAGATCTGCAACGGCCAGCGCAACGGTATGGCACTGGACATCGAGACCGCGGACAACGGAACTGTGTACGAGTACAACTTCAGCCATCACAACAACGGTGGCTTCCTGTTGACGTGCAACGACGCCGGGGCCATCGCGAACAATAACGTGATCAGGTACAACATCAGTCACGACGACCGCGACGGCGACGGATCGGTGCCGTTGGGCGTGATCACGGTGGCCTGTGGAATCGCGACGAATCTGCGTATCCACAACAACACCATCTACGCGCCGAACGCCGCCAGGGTGATCAACAACCTGGGGGAGACCGCGGCGGAGGTGTCCAGCAACATCTTCATCGGCCGGTCGGCAGGCTCGACCATCACCGATCCGCACGGCACCTACAGCGGAAACGTCTACCACAACGTCACGCTGCGGCGGGCAGTCGACGCCAACGCCGTCGAAGCGGATCCATTGCTGGCCATCCAGGACGGGCAGACCGATGCCGACGTGCACTGGTTCCAGCTTCGGGAAGGTTCCGCGGCACTGAAAGGCGGCGACCCCACCCTTGAGCACAACGGGCGGGACTACTTCGGCAACGCGGTTTCCGGTACATCGCCCAACATCGGCGCGTACCAAGGGCCTGGCGTCACGCCGTGACTCAGGCCAGGTGGCCGGAATTCCGGCCACCTGGCCTGGTCAGTCGTCTGCCGGCACTGATCGCGGGGGCGAGTCCACGACGCCGGCCCGCAGGTCGTCGACCAGTTCACGGACCCAGCGCAGCTCGGCCTCCAGCATGGCCTGCATGTACTCGATCTCCACCACGTAGATCCGGTCGAGACCGCCCGGGTACGCCTCGATGTCGTTCTGGATGTCCGCCTTCATCTTCGCGAGCGTCTCCTCGAGGGCCTTGACGCGCTCGGTGAGGGTCCGCAGTTTCTCCTCGTCCGGGATCGCGGCGAGGAAGGCGAGTGCCGCCGGGAACTCGGGGTACTCCATCGACGGCGTGGACAGCATCCCCAGCAGCCAGCTCCGTGCGGTCCGGACGCCCTCGGGGGTCGCTTTGTAGACCGTCCGCTCAGGCCGTCGCTCGTTGCGCGCGGTCTCCTGCACGGCGATCAGGCCGGATCGCTCAAGCCGTTCGATGATCTGGTAGATGGCGTTGTTCTGGGTCACGTTGACGACCTGGTCCTTGCCCCACTCGCGGATCCTCTGCCGCAGCCCGTACGGGTGCATCGGTTCCTCGGCAAGGATCATCAGCACCGCCATCGCGAGAGGCGAGCGGCGGGGAGCACGACTCGTCATCATGTGGTTGCGTGACCTCCCGTGATTGCGCCGCACCGGGGTCGATCGTAGCCCCCGGGCACCCGCTCACTCCCGCACCAGGGGTTTTCGAGCCGCAGCCGGTACTGCTATCGCACGCCAGTCTCGCGCCGGAGCGGAGGCCCCCATGCTGCACGAGGAGTTGACCGAGGCCGCGGGCCCCGTCCTGGCCAAGGTGCAGGACCACCCGTTCTGGGCGGGTCTGCGGGACGGCTCGCTCCCCGGCGTGTCGCTCGCGCACTTCGTTGAACAGGACACTGGATATCTCCTGCCTGCATACGCCCGCGCGCTGGCCAGGTGCGCAGCCACCGCCAACGACGACGGCCACGCGATCCTGTTCGCCCGGTCGGCCGCGAGCACGCTGGACGCTCGCGACCGGCTGCAGGCCTCCTACACCGAACTGGCGCCTGGGCTCGGCCTGCCGGCACTGCACGAGCACGCGCCGGTTGATCCAGCCACCCACGCACATGCCTCGTTCTTCACGGCCGCTGGCGTAAAGGCGCCGTACACCGGCATCGGGGCGCTGCTGCCCATGGTGTGGTTCAACTTCCATGTATCGAACGACCTCGTTGAGCGGGCCGTGCCGGATTCCCGGTACATGCCGTGGATCGAGGCCTATCACCCCGGCGAGAGCTACCAGTACGCGGTGCACGCGTTCCTGGATGCCGTCGACGGCATCGGCGAGACGTGCACGGCCCGGCAACGCGAGGAGATCACCGGGCAGTTCCGGCTCGGTGTCCGCTACGAGTGGGCGTTCGCCGAAAGCAGCCTGCGCAGGCCGGTCTGGCCGGTCTGACCGAAAGACCAGAAAGGTGCGACGGGATGAGTGTGACAGTCCCTGTCCGGTATCCCTTCCCGTGGACCCCGCCGATGGAAGTCCCCGAGGCGTTGCGGAGTCTGCGGGACAACGCCGTGGTCGAGGTGACGCTGCCCAGCGGCGACACGGCACTGCTGGTAACCCGTTACGCCGACGTACGGGCGCTGTTCGCCGACCACCGGCTGAGCAAGGACATCTCCCGGCCGGGCGTGGCCCGGATCTCCGCGGACAACGACCTGTTCATGGACCCGGAGATCGACCCGGATCCACCCGGCCACACCAGGGTGCGTGGGCTGGTCACCAGGGCATTCACCGCGCGCAGGATCGAGGCGCTGCGCCCGGTCGCCACCGCGATCTGCGACGAGTTGCTCGACCGGATGGCCGGCGGGCCGCAGCCTGCCGACCTCAACGAGGCCTTCGCGTTCCCGCTGCCGATCCGGGTGATCTGCCGGCTGCTGGGCGTCCCGCCGCGGGACATGGGCAAGTTCCGCAAGCTGGTCGACGGTTTCCTGTCGGTCACCAAGCTGCCGCCCGACGAGGTCGAGCAATGCCGTACCGGCCTGTGGCAGTACCTCGGTGACCTGATCGCGGCCAAGCGCCGTGACCCCGGAAACGACCTGATCGGTGCGTTGATCAAGGTGCGCGACGAGGACGACAACCGGCTCTCCGAGCACGAGTTGCAGTTCTGGACACAGAGCCTGCTCATCGCGGGCTACGTCACCACGGCCAGCCAGATCGGTGCGGGCACCGCGATGCTGCTGCACCGGCGTGAGCTGGTCAAGGAGATCCAGGCGGACTTCTCCCTGGTGCCCGCCGCGACCGAGGAACTGCTGCGCACCCAGATCATGGGCTCGTCGATCGGGACATTGCGCTACGTGCTGGAGGACATCGAGCTGTCCGACGCGACGGTGCTGCGTAAGGGAAGCAGCGTGCTGCTGTCGGAGGAATCGGCCAACATGGACGAGAGCGTCTTCCCCCATCCGTTCACGCTCGACATCCGCCGCACCGAGAACCACCACATGACCTTCGGTGCGGGCCTGCACTACTGCGTCGGCGCGGCGCTGGCGCGGATGGAGATCCAGGTCGCCACCGAGGGCCTGCTGCGCAGATTCCCCGACGTCCGGCTGGCGGTCCCCGGCGAGCAGTTGCCCCGTGGCCTTGGCGGGTTCATGGAGGGCTTCACAGAGATCCCGGTCGTCTGGTGACCGGCCTGATGGACCCCAACGTCTTTCAGGAAGGCATTCCGTACGAGTACTTCCGCGAACTGCGGGCCACGCGCGGGCTGACCCGGGCGACCGACGTCGAAGGGCAGGAGTTCTGGAACGTCGTACGGCATCCCGAAGTGGCCGCGATATCCCGTGACCCCAAGGTGTTCTCGTCGAGCCCGAGCACGATGACGTCGGTCCGGCTGCAGGAGTCCGAGTACCCGATCATCACCTTCCTCGACCCGCCGGACCACACCCGGATGCGCAGGCTGACGTTCAAGGCGTTCGCCCCGGCCCGGATGGCGGCGCTGGCCGGGCCGATCCGCCGGATCGCGGGCTCGTTGCTGGCCACCGCGGCCGCCAAGGGCGAGTTCGACCTGGCCGACGACGTGGCGCTGCTGCTGCCGTTCGAGGTGCTGGCCGAACTGCTGGGCGTGCCCGGCAGCGATCGGCGGATGGTGATCGGCTGGGCCCGCCAGACGGTCAACCTCGGCGACCCGGAGTACGACCCCAGTGTCACCGACGCGGGCACGGACGTGTTCCGGCAGATCCTCGACTACTTCATGCAGTTCGCCCGGTATCGCGCCGGCACACCGGCCGACGACCTGTTCTCGGTGCTGTCGGCCGCGCGGGTCAAGGGCGACAGGCTTTCGCCCGAGGAGATCGCGGTGTTCGCCACGACCCTGATCACGGCGGGCAGCGAGACCACATACTGCTCGGTGACCGGTGCGGTGCTCGCTCTGCTTGAGCACCCGGATCAACTCGCCATGCTGCGCGCGGACCGGTCGCTGATCCCGGGCGCGGTCGCCGAGATGCTCCGGTGGATCACACCGGTGACGCACTTCGCCCGCAATGTCGTGGCCGGCACCGAGATCGCGGGACAGCCGATCGTGGCGGGCGAGCGGGTCGTGATGTGGTACACCTCGGCCAACCGGGATGAAGCGGTGTTCGCCGATCCCGACCGGTTCGACATCACCCGCAGCCCGAATCCACACCTGACCTTCGGTGGCGGCGGCCCGCACGTGTGCATCGGCAACGGCTTGGCCGTGCTCGAGTTGCGGATGTTCCTGGAGGCCGCGCTCGATCTCATCCCGCGCATCGAGTTCGCGGGCCCGTTGGTACGTCCGGAGACCAACTTCATGAACAGCATCAAGCACATGCCCGTCCGTCTGACCACAGGGAGCGCGTGATGAGCCCGGTTTCGGTTGAGCCGCAGGGCTTGCTGGACATGTTCCCGCTCGATCTGCCGCCCGGGCAGCGTGTGCTCGCGCTCTTCTCAGCCAAGTGGACGATCGGCGCGCTGCGTCCGCTCGTCGAACTCGGCGTCCCGGATCTGCTGGCGAGCAGCCCGAAAACTGCGGCACAGCTCGCTGAGGCGACACGTACCAAGGCTGATGTGCTGCACCGGTTGCTGCGGGCGACCGCGTCCGCGGGGATCTTCCGTGAGCAGGACGACGGGACTTACGCGCTGACCGAGTATTCCGAGACGCTGCGCTCCGGTGTTACGGGCGGCATCCGCGAGATGTTCCTGTTCGCGTCGCATCGGATGATGTGGCGGCCGTACGAGGAAGTCCTGCACACCGCCCGCACCGGCGAGTCCGCCTTCGAGCAGGCGTTCGGCGTCTCGTTCTTCGAGTATCTCCAGACCGATCCCGCCAGCGGGAGGTTGTTCGACCAGGCCATGCGGCAGAACCAGTACCCGGAGACCGACCGCATCCTGCTGGAGTACGACTTCGGCCGGTTCCGCCGGATCGCCGACGTCGGCGGTGGCCAGGGGCAGTTCCTGGCCGAGATGCTGGGCAGGCATCCGGGTTGCGCCGGGGTGCTGTGCGACCAGCCGCAGGTGGTCGCCGACGCTGAACCGGTGTTCGAGCAGCGCGGTGTGGCCGACCGGGTGGAGATCGCCGCGGTCGACTTCTTCGCGGAGCTGCCCAAGGGCTGTGACGCGTACTTCATCAAGCACACATTGCACAACTGGGACGACGAGCACGCGATACGCATCCTGCACACGATCCGCACAGCGATCGGCGAGGACACCTCGGCGCGCCTGCTGATCGTGGACATGCTGCTGACCGGCTCGCCCGGCTGGGATGTCGGCAAGCTCATCGACATCGAGATGCTCGCCGCGCTCGGCGGCCGGGAACGCAGCCGCGGCGAGTGGAACCGGGTGACCGAGGCCGCGGGTTTCGCGCCCGCCAACGATCCCGCTCCCGGTGCGTTGGCCCTGCTGGAGTTCCGCCCAGTCTGAATTCGGCCAGTCTGAATTCGGCCAGTCCGAGAGGAGCTGTGATGTCCGGTGTCGCCCCTGGCGCGGACGACCTCGACCCGCGAACGCAACGGGCCCAGCAGGTCTACACCGAACGGATCCTGTCGATCTACGATCCGTTGGTACTGCGGGTGTTCTGCACGTTCATCTGGCGGTGCCCGCCTCGCACGATGGTAGGTCTCTACGATCGGCTGGCCGGTCGCAGGCATCTCGACCTGGGCCCGGGAACCGGGTTCTTCCTGGATCGCTGCCGGTTCCCGGTGCGTGACCCGGAGATCACGCTGGTCGACCTGAACGAGAACTGCCTGACCGTGTCCGCCCGGCGGCTCAGCCGGTACCGGCCGGCCACGCACCAGGCCAACATCCTCCAGCCGTTGCCGTTGCCCGCCGGGCATTTCGACTCGGTCGCCCTGAACCTGGTGATGCACACCATCCCCGGCGGCTGGGAGACGAAAGGTCAGGCGTTCCGGCACGCGGCCACCTGTCTGCGACCGGGCGGCACCCTCTTCGGCACTACGGTCCTCGAACGTGGCGTGCCGATGAACCGGCTCACCCGCAAGCTGATGGCCGAGCAGCATCGGCGAGGCAACTTCCAGAACCAGGGCGACGATCCGGCCGGACTCACCGAGCAGCTGAAAAAGTACTTCCCGGTCGTCAAAGTCGTCACCGTCGGGTGCGTGGCACTGTTCGAGACGCGCACCGACGGAGGGGACCAATGAACAGCGCCCCGAAAGCAGTGGTGGTCGGCGCTGGTATCGGTGGGCTGTGTGTGGCGGCAGGACTGATCCGGATCGGCTGGCGGGTGAGGGTGCTGGAACGCAGTCCCCGGCCTCGCGAGGTAGGGGCCGGGATGTCGCTGATGGTCAACGCGCGCCGGGCGCTGGACCAGCTTGGTGTCGGAGCCGAAGTACGGGCGCGGTCGGCGACCATGATGCCTGGTGGCCAGGGAGTCCGGCTGCCGTCAGGCCGGCGGCTGATGCCTGGCGCCGACGCGGATTTCGTCGCCGAGCATGGGCTTTCGGCGATCGTCCTGCTGCGGCGTGACCTGCAGGACGTCCTGCTCAGCGCGCTCACGGATGGTTGCCTGCGAACAGGTGCGCGGGTCACGGACGTCCGCTGGGACCCGGCCGGTGGCCCGGCGTGCGTCGTCTACCACACCGACGAGGGAACGCGGACGATCGAGGGTGATCTGGTTGTCGGGGCTGACGGAGTGAACAGCCGGATCCGTTCGTTGCTTCAGCCGGATGCGCATCCTCCTGTTTACAGTGGACATAGTGTCTGGCGGGGGATCAGTGAGTGCACTATGCCGGACGAACCAGGTGGCAACACCTGGGGGAGAGGCAGGCAGTTCGGACGGATGCCGCTGCGCGATGGCCGTGTCTACTGGTACGCGGTCGCCAATACCCCGCTGGGGCAAAGCAGTGACGACGAGCTGGGCGAGGTGCGCCGCCGGTTCGGTACCTGGCACGACCCGATCCCGGCCTTGCTCGACTCTACTCCGGGGGACACGGTGTTACATCACGACGTGTTCGAGCTGGATCCGCCGTTGTCGTCTTACGTCTCCGGATGTGTTGCTCTGCTTGGCGATGCGGCCCACGCTATGACGTCCGACATCGGGCAGGGCGCTTGCCAGTCCATTGAGGACGCAGTTGTGCTGTGTGCGGCGTTGGCCGAGCAACCCGATGTCTCTGCTGCTCTGGCTCGGTATGACGAGCAACGCAGGCCGAGAGCGCAGATGATCGTCGAGGCCTCGCGGCGAATGGGCGAGCTGACCATGCGTGAGCGGCGCTGGCAGGTACTGGCCCGTAACGCCATGGTGCGGATGGTTCCGCGACGGTCCAGGGAACGTGCGCTGGCCGCGGTCGGCGACTGGCAGCCTCCTGTGCTGGCCTGACGATGGACGACACCGTCGGTATCACGATCGGCGTGTTCGGTGCGACCGGGCGGGTCGGGCGTGAAGTGGTCCGGCTGCTGGTGGAAGCCAACCAAACTGTGCGCGCGTTCACGCGGAATCCGATGCGGGCAGACCTCCCGGCCGGTGTCGAGGTAGTCGGTTGTGATCTCGGAGAGCCGGAGACGCTGGCGGCCAAGCTGGCTGGAATCGAACGACTTTTCCTGCTCACGACCGGCCCTCAAGCACTCGACCACGACCGCAATGTCGCTGCGGTGCCGGGGATACGCAGGGTGGTGAAGCTGTCCTCGGTGGCGGCGATGCCACCGACCGGCAACGTCTACGCCGCGGCACATGCCGAGGGCGAGTACGTGGTTCAAGTCGCATGTCCGGAGTGGACGATGCTGCGACCGGCCGCGTTCATGTCCAACATGGAATACTGGTTGCCGCCGATCGAGGCCGAGCGCACTGTTCACGCGTCATTCGGCAGCATTCCACGTGCCGTGGTCGATCCACGTGATGTCGCGGCTGTCGCGGTTCGCGCCCTTGTCGAGGACAGTCACATCGGCGAGACGTACACGATCACCGGCCCGGAGGCGCTCACTGTGCCCGAACAGGTCGACCGCCTGAGCCGAGTAGCGAACACACCTCTCGAATACGTGGATGTCCCCGGGTCGGCTGCCCGTGCGGGCATGATCGGCGGCGGGATGCCGCCCGAGCTCGTCGATGGCTTGGTCGCGGAGCTGGCCGACCCTGACCCTCGCCGCGGCGGCATCCCACTGCCCACAGTGGAGCGCGTGACTGGCCGCCCACCGGCCTCGTTCGACGACTGGCTGACCCGGCACCGGCGCCGCCTGCTGGGTTCCATTGGGCTTTGAGCCGGCTTCCATCCGTCATCGGCACCATTGTCCTGCGGCAGAACGGCGACTCCGGGCCGGTGGCGCTTGTCCCGAAGGGAGAATCTCCAGTGGATCAAGGGTTACGCGGGAAGAGAGTGCTCGTGACGGGAGGCACGCGAGGAATCGGGCGCGCTGTCGCGCTCGCGTTCGCTGACGCGGGGTCGTTCGTTGTGGCGGGCCACCTGAATCCCAGTGAAGCGGCGGAAAGCCTTGCGCGTGAACTGAAGGAATGCGGCGACAGCCATCGTGTCGTGGCGGCGGACGTGACTACCGAACGCGGTGCTGGACGGCTTGCCGAGGCAGCCAGGGAAACACTCGGTGGCCTGGACGTCCTGGTCAACAACATGGGCGTGGACGGCGTGGTGCCATTCGGCGAGCTCGACGAACAGCAGTGGCGGCACGTCGTCGACCACAACGTCACGGCCGCCTACCTGGTGACATACGCAGTGCGTGATCTGCTTGCAGACGGGGCTTCCGTGGTGAACATCGGCTCGTCGGTCGCACTGCGGGGACGTGCCAACGGCGTGCACTACTCGGCGTCCAAGGCGGCACTGATCGGCTTCACTCGCGCACTGTGCAAGGAGTTCGGCGAACGCGCGATCCGGGTCAACGTGGTCGCACCCGGGCTCACCGAGACCGAACCGGGTGCCGGCCTGCCGCCGCAGGCGGTCGAACGCATCGTGGGGATGACCGCGCTGGGCCGGATCTGCCAGCCACACGACGTGGCAGGAGCGGTTCTTTTCCTCGCGGGCGACACGTCCCGCTACATCAGTGGAGTGACCTTGAACGTGGACGGAGGCGTCTGATGCCGTACGCCGCGATCACCTATCGCGTGCAACCGGGACACGAGGACGAGATCGCCGAGATCTTCGCGGGCTTCCAGCGGGTGGACACCCCGGTGCTGCGCGGCTCCGACGGCGACCAGGCCGGGCGGCTGCTCGGCACGGCCGTGTTCGTCAAGGACGACGTCATGGTCCGCGTGATCCACTACGAGGGCGAGTTCGCCGCAATCGCCAGGCACATGGCGGCCCAGCCCGGTGTGCACCTGATCGAGGAGAAGCTGGCGCCGCTGCTGGTCCGGCAACGGGACACCAGCACTCCGGAGGGCTTCGCGGAGTACTTCCGGGACGCGACGATGCGGTGCGTCTCCCAGCTGTCGGTGCAGACGCACCCGGCAGGGGGCTGACAGGTGCCCGACAGGTCCATCGCCGTGATCGGACTCGGCGGAATGGGGTCGGGAATGGCTCGCGCCATTCTCGACGCGGGATTTCCCGTCACGGTGTTCAACCGCACGCGGTCGAAGGCGGAGCTGCTGACAGCCGCTGGTGCACGCCTGGCGGAGTCCGCGTCCGCCGCAGTACAAGGAACCGGCACGGTATTGCTGAGCTTGGCCGATGAAGCCGCTGTCGAAGAGGTGCTTTTCGGTGAGGTGACGGGAAACCTGCGGACGGGAGCCGTGGTGATCGACACGTCGACCGTGTCGCCCACGTTCGCGAGGAACGCGGCCGAGCGGCTGACAGCGTTGGGAGCGCGCCGGGTCGAGGCCTGTGTGGTGGGCAATCCACAGATGGCCGCGCACGGTGCGCTGAGGGTGTTCGCCGCAGGCAAGAAGTCCGATGTGGACGAAGTGGGCGCCGTGCTCGACGCGATCGCCCAGCAGGTCCGCTACCTCGGCCCGGCCGGCAGTGCGAGCGTGCTCAAACTGGCGTTCAACCTGTTGCTGGGCGTGCAGACCGCAGGCTTGGGCGAGGCTGTGGCGTTCGTCGAGACGATGGGCCTGGATCGCGGCCTGCTGCTTGACGCACTGGACAACAGCGGGTGGCGGTCGCCGGTGTTGAGCTTCCGTGCCGAGTTCATGCGCAGGCGCGCGTACCAGCCCGCCGGTTTCCGGGCCGGATTGATGCACAAGGACCTGACTCTGGCCAGAGACGAGGCGTTGGCACACGGTGTCGCCCTGCCGTTGGCCGACCGGACCGTCGACCGGTTCGACGAGGTACTCGCGGCGGGCCGGGCGGATGACGACGCCGCCTCGGTGGCCGAGCTGACACAGACCCGATGAAGCGGCACAGGAGGAATCAATGGACATAGGAGTGTGCCTGCCGACGACCGTTCCCGGCGCCGACGGTGGGCGGCTGATCGAGTTCGCCCGACGGGCTGAGCGGCTCGGCTTTGCCGTATTGGGCGTGAACGACCGGTTGGTGTACGACAACTACGACAGCATCGTCGCCTTGGCCGCGGCGGCAGGCGTGACCGAGCGCATCGAGCTGACCACGTCGATCCTGCTGGCTGCCTACCGGCCCAGCGTCGTCGAGCTCGCCAAGCAACTGGCCAGCCTGGACCGGCTGTCGGGCGGCAGGCTCGTACTCGGTGTGGCGTCGGGGATGCGTGAGGACGACTACACCGCGACAGGGACCGAATATCATCGCAGGGGCAGCCGGCTCGAGGCGATGCTCGACGAGCTCACGCAAGTCTGGCAGGGCGACGGTCCCGTGCCCGGAGTCGGGCCACGGCCGACCAACGGCAGCATTCCACTGTGGATCGGCGGCATGCCGGATCCCGGGCTGCGCCGGGCGGCGAAGTACGGCATCGGCTACATCTCCCCGGGCGGCCCGCCCGCGGTGTTCCCGGATCTCGTGGCCAAGGCCAGGGCGTCGTGGGCCGAACAGGGTCGCGACGACATGCCCAAGATCGGCGCGATGTGCTACGCCTCGCTGGGCAAGGACGGCGCTGAGCTGGGACGCAAGCACGCGCTGAGCTACTACTCCTACCTGGGGCCGATGGCCGAACGCCTGGCGAGCGGCGTCATCTCCGACGAGGACAGGCTGCACGACGCCATCGCCAGTTACGCCGGCAACGGCGTCGACCGCCTGATGATCATGTCCTGTTCGGACGATCCGGCCCGGCTCGATCTGCTGGCCAAGGCGGCACTGGGCTGATGGTGACCCTGCTCGGCGTCGCGGTGCTCGTCGGCAGCGGCGTGGTGGCAGGGGTGCTGTTCGCGGTGGCGCTGAGTGTGTTGCCCGCCCTGTTCGCGATGCCGGCCGACCGGTACGTCTACACGCACAAGCTCATCGGCCGTAACTGGGACCCGACGATGCCGGTGATCGTGCTGTCCTGCGTGGCGATCGACGTGGCACTGGCGGTGGTGGCCACGTCCGGCACGGTCTGGTTCGCGGCCGCGGCGGCCGCACTGCTGGGAGTGTCGGTCGTGTCGCACTTCTGCAACGTCCCGATCAACCGCCGGGTCAAGTCCCAGGACCCGGCCGGCATCCCGGCCGGCTGGCGTGACCCGAGGCCGGTGTGGCGCCGGTGGCACCTGCTGCGGACGGGGCTGGCCCTGTTCGCCCTGTTCGCCAACGCCTTCGCGGTCGCCACCGGATGACCAGCCGGATTCGAGGAAAGGAAGGGTGTCATGAGCGGATTCACGCTGAGCGATCTGAGGGAGATCATGCGGGCCAGTGCAGGTGTCGACGAAGGCGTCGACCTGGACGGCGACATCGCCGGCGTCGAGTTCGCCGACCTCGGTTACGACTCGCTGGCCGTACTGGAACTCGCCGGTCAGGTCGGGCGCAGGTACGGCCTGCGCATCCCGGACGACGCGGTGGCCGAGATGCCGACCCCCGGCCACGCCGTCGAGTTCATCAACACACGGCTCGCCGTGCAGGAGGCATGAGATGGCCGGGCACACCGACAACGAGATCATCATCGACGCCCCGATGGACCTGGTCTGGGACATGACCAACGACATCGAGTCGTGGACCGACCTGTTCAGCGAGTACGCCGAGGCGAAGATCCTCCGCCGGCAGGACGACACGATCGTGTTCCGGCTCGCACTGCACCCCGACGAGAACGGCACGGTGTGGAGCTGGGTCTCGGCCCGCACACCGGACCCGGCCACGCGGACCGTGCGGTCCCAGCGGGTGGAGACCGGGCCGTTCAAGTACATGTGGATCTACTGGGAGTACCTGCCTGCCGACGGGCACGTGCGGATGCGCTGGGTGCAGGACTTCGAGATGAAGCCGCAGGCTCCCGTGGACGACAAGGTGATGCAGGACAACCTGAACCGCAACACCGCCGTCCAGATGCGACTGATCAAGGACAAGGTGGAGGCGGCGGCGCGCGACGCCGCCCCGATCGGCTGAGTCTGCCCCGGTGCGGAGGTGCGCGGTGCTCGAACTGCTGGTCCCGGTCGTACTGCTGGCCAACGGGCTGGCCGCCGGTGTCCTGGTGGGTACCCAGCTCGGCGGATGGCCGCTGCTGGAAAGCCTGCCACCGGCCGGTTACGTCTCCGCCCATGCCTTCTTCTCGACCCGGTTCGACCCGTTCATGCCGGTCTGTTTCGTGGCCGCCGCGGTCGGTGACGTGGTACTGGGCGTGCTGGCAGACCGTGCCGTGACGGCGGTGCTTTTCCTGACGGCAGCGCTACTGACGCTGGGCAGTGTCGTGGTGTCGTTGGTGAAGAACGTTCCGCTGAACAGATGGATCCGGACGCTGGACCCGGACCGGTTGCCGGCGGATTTCGCCGAGCGCGATCCACGCAGGCGTTGGGGTGGCTGGAACCGCGCCCGTACCGCGCTGGCGGTGCTTGCCCTGTTGTTCAACTGTGTCGCGGTAGGCCTGTTGCTGTGACACGTGATTCGTGGAGGGAGGACTCGATGGGCGGTCAGCGCCGGGGATTGCGGGTGCTCGTCATCGGCGGCGGCATTGGCGGGCTGTGTCTCGCACAAGGCCTGCGGCAGCACGATGTCGACGTCACCGTGTACGAACGGGACGAGTCCGCGTTGGGACGGCGGCAGGGATATCGGCTGCGGATCAGTCCTGAAGGCGAGCAGGCGTTGCGTGACTGCTTGCCGCACCGGGCGCAGCAGCTGTTGGTCGCCACGGCGAACATGCGGTACGAGAAGGGACTGGCCGCCTACGACGAGCGGCTCAACCCGCAGTGGGCCCCTACGTTCGAGGACGCCAGAGGCGATGCACCGGACAAAGTGGACGCTGTGGACCGGGTGACGTTGCGCCGGATCCTGTTGGCCGGACTGGACGACCGAGTCTGCTTCGGCAAGCGGTTCACGCACTACGAGCAACGGCCCGGCGGTCAGGTCGCGGCCTGGTTCGACGACGGCACCCACGACGTGGGGGACGTACTCGTGGCGGCGGACGGCACGAACTCGCGGGTGAGGACTCAACTGGGCGGCGAGCACGCCCTGAGTGACCTGGGTGTGCGCGCGATTCTGTCCCGGACGCCGATGGCCGCGGCGATCCAGGCCGGGATGCCGGAGGTGCTGCGGGACCGGTTCACCTACGTGATCGGGGCGGACGGGTTCCATCTCGGCATGATGCCGATGGTCTTCCGGACCGAGCCACGCAAGGCCGCCGCCGAGCTGTGGCCGGGCCTGGAGTTCGACGATGTCCAGGACTACTACATGTCGGTGTTCAGCGTGCACCGCAGTGAACTGGGGCTGGCCGACGAGGAGTTCTTCGCGATGACCGGCCGCCAGTTGTGCGACCTCGTTCTCAAACGCACCTCAGGCTGGCATCCCGACCTGCACGGAGTGTTCGACTACGCCGAGCCGGAGCAGACCTTCCCGGTGGCGCTTCGGGCTACTTTGCCTGTCCTGTCATGGAAAGCAGGCAACATCGTTCCGCTCGGCGACGCGGTACACGCCATGCCGCCGTCTGGCGGAGTCGGCGCCAACACGGCGGTCCGGGACGCCAGCGCACTGTCGCGTGCGCTTGTCGCGGTGGACCAAGGAAAGCAGTCGCTCGCCGAAGCCGTTGCCGCCTACCAGGAGGCGATGACCGGATACGCGACCGAGGCGGTCGTGATGTCCCTCAAGATCGCCCAGTGGTCGATGAAGCTCGACTTCGCGCCCTGAACCAGTTGAAAGGAGACGGCCGGTGCACCGGACGCTGATTGTCGCGAAACTACGGACCGACGACCCCGGCGAGATCGCGGACGCCTTCGGCGAGTCCGACTCGACCGATCTGCCCCGGATGATCGGGGTGTCCCGCCGCACGCTGTTCACCTTCCACGATCTGTACTTCCACCTGGTCGAGGCGGACCAGGACATCTCGCCGAGCCTGTACAAGGCCCGCAACCACCCGCTGTATCAGGGGCTGAGCACCAGGCTTGCCGAGCTCGTCGCGCCCTACGATCCACAGTGGAAGGAACCGAAGGACGCGATGGCCGACCCGTTCTACGTGTGGACGCCCGAGCAGGGGATCGTGCGATGACCACGATCCGCCGGCTCAAGGTCAATGTTGAGGCCGTTGTTGCCAATCGCCGCCGTGGCGGCGACATCCGTGTCACGCTCAGCCCCAAGACCGTGCAGTCCACGTCCGGCTTCGGCGGCGTGCTCCGGCTGCGGCCCGAGGAGTTCGTCACCGAGCACTACCACCCGTACTCCGAGGAGTTTCTGCACGTCGTGCGGGGTGAGCTGGAAATGCTGCTGGACGGCGAGCCGGTGGCGCTGGCGGCGGGCGACTCGCTGATGGTGCCGATCGGTGTCCGGCACCGGCTGCGCAACGTCGGCGCCGAACCGGCGCAGGTCGTGTTCCACCTGTCCCCCCTGGCACCCCGCCCGGAGCTGGGACATGTCGACACCGAACAACCAGTGGCGCCGGCGGCACCCCCGCCAGAGGTCGGCAGGCCCGGATGAGCAGGACGGCCGTGATCACGGGGATCGGCGTCGTGGCACCCGGCGGGATCGGCCGTACGGCGTTCTGGGATCTGCTAAGCGCCGGCCGCACGGCCACCCGGCGGATCTCGTTGTTCGAGCCGGGGGGGTTTCGCTCCCAGGTCGCTGCCGAGGTGGATTTCGACCCTCGGGTGCACGGGCTGACCGCACAGCAGATACGCCGGATGGACCGTGCCGCGCAGTTCGCCGTGGTGTGCACGAGGGAAGCCGTGGCGGAGTCCGGCCTCGACCTCTCGTCGATGGAACCCGAACGGCTGGCGGTCAGCATCGGTAGCGCGGTGGGTTGCACCATGGGGCTGGAGGAGGAGTACGCCGTGCTGTCCGACGACGGACGGCGATGGCTCGTCGACCACACGTACGGCGTGCCGCACCTCTACGGCTACATGGTGCCGAGTAGTCTCGCCGTCGCAGTGGCTTGGGAGGTCGCAGCCGAAGGACCGACCGCGCTGATCTCCACCGGATGCACCTCCGGGCTCGACGCCGTGACGCACGGCGCAGCCCTCATCGAGGAAGGGACAGCGGACGTAGTGCTGGCCGGTGCGACCGACGCACCGCTGTCACCGATCACCTCGGCCTGTTTCGACGCCATCATGGCAACTTCGCCGAACAACGACGATCCCGAACACGCTTCGCGGCCGTTCGACGCGGACCGTGACGGCTTTGTCCTGGGGGAGGGCGCAGCTGTGATGGTGCTGGAAGAGATGTCCGCCGCTCGCCGCCGTGGTGCCCACGTCTATGCGGCAGTGGCGGGATACGCCAGCCGTAGCAACGCCTTCCACATGACCGGCCTCAAACCGGACGGCAGAGAAATGGCCGAGGCCATCACGGTCGCGCTCGACCGGGCGCGGGTCGACGCCTCAGCCGTCGACTACGTCAATGCGCATGGTTCCGGCACAAAACAGAACGACCGGCACGAGACAGCGGCATTCAAACGCAGCCTGGGCGATCACGCCTACCAGCGGCCGGTCAGCTCGATCAAATCCATGGTCGGCCACTCACTGGGCGCGATCGGGTCCATCGAGGTGGCGGCGTGCTGCCTGGCGTTGGAGCGTCAGGTGGTCCCGCCTACCGCCAACCTGCACACTCCCGACCCGGAATGCGACCTGGACTATGTGCCGTTGACGGCCAGAGAGCACCCCATGGACACGATCCTGTCGGTCGGTAGCGGATTCGGCGGTTTCCAGAGCGCGGTGGTGATCACCCGAGTGTGAGTGTGGCGGCCTTTTCTTCTCACCCGTGCGAATGCGACAGCCCTACGGCATCCGTGCGCTGGTAGGCAGGTTTGACCACTATGTGGGTGTCCGGAGCCAGCCTGACCGACTGTTGCGCCACCTCGAGGTCCCAGGTCGGAGGCCACTGCGTGGTGCTGGACCACAGAACGCCGTCCAGCGGGAGGCCGTCGAGGTCGGCGCCGGTGAGATCGGCTCCTGTCATATCGGTTATCGCCTCGTGCAGGCGTTCCACGGCCCGGCTGAGTCGTTTGAGGAATTCGTCGCCGCACACAGGCAGCAGCAGCCTGGCCAGATCCCGGTCCCACGCCTGAGCGAGTTTGCCGATCGCTGAGGTGTCATATGTCTGCAGCGCATGCGGACGAGCGGCCGTACTTGCCTCGACCTGGTCGATCACGAGCATCTGGTCGCTGTCCCTGGCCTCGTTCAACACGTACACGAACAGATGCAGCCAGGAGGACCAGCCGGCCAGCGTCCGCTGCAGGTCGTCGAGACTCATGGCCAGTTCGTGCGCCATGTTCTTCATTTCCTCGAGCATCACCTGGGCGGAGTCGCGCTCGTCGACGGGGCCTTCCTGCTGGGCTGCGGCCGCCAGCCTCGCGACGGACTTCAGGATTCCCAGTTCGGTACGCGGAAACCAGATCCGGGTAAGCAGCCGCTCATCGGGCGGCATCCGGGCGAACTCGTCGGCGAACGTGTCCAGTTCGGACTCCGGGGTCAGCTGGGCGGCCACCCAGGCCTCGATCATCCCCGTCAGGGTCGCGATCTCGGTGCGAGCCGCGAAGAGCAGCTCGTCGAGCCATGCCGCGAACGCCTCGACACGTGCGTTGAACGACACGTCGAGCGACATGTGCGCGTCGGCGTCCAGCACTGTTTCTATCTCGGCGGCCGACTGTGGCTTGTTTCCGGTGACTTCCGCGAGGAACTCGTCGATGTAGGTGCGGTAATCAGGCTCACCCGCAATGCCGGCCGTCTGTTCGGCCGTAATGGGCCGGAACACCGAACTCGGCAGGGAGAACGCCTCCTGAAGCTGGCCGGCCCATTCCTGTGCGGCGACCAGCTCTCGCGTGAGCGCGACCCGGTTCTCCTCGGTGTGCCAAACTATCTCGTTTGTCGTTGCCAGCCGCTGCTGGAGCATGGTCAGTGAATTGCGCAGTATTTCCACGCGCCTTCTCGCCGCCACGTCACGCAATCTGCGCCTGCGCCGGTCGGGGGTGAACGAGGGAACACCTTGCTCCACCAGATCCTGCCGATACCGGTTGTACCGGCTCATCGAATCGGTGATCTCGTCGCACAGTTCGGTCTGGACCCGCAGAAGTGCCCGGATGGACTGCTCGTGCCCGGCGTTCTTCTCATCCAGCAGTTCGAGTTGCCGCACAGTGTTCTGCGTCACCGACACCAGCGACTCGTCGGCCGAGCCCCGGTTGACGATCGGCCACGACTCGGCCGGGCTCGCGGCTTCCCAGAGCCTGCGGGCGTCGTCTGTCGCGGTGTGCTGGCGTAATGCATCCCCTGCCGTGCACTCGCGGACCAGAGCGGCCACGAACTCCCAGTCGGGCAGGGCCAGGGCGTCGACCCGGCGCGAGATGGTCTGTGCGCTGACCGACAGCGCGCCGGCGAGATCGTTCAAGGTCAGGCCACTGCGGCTGATCAGGTCACGCAGATGCTGCGCCAGCTGCCGGGTCTGCGGGGTGCCACCCTTGAAGTCGTTCCACTTGCCTGCACGGCTCCGATGTTGCATGGGCACCTGGCCGTTCCTCCTGCCGTGTCACATGACGACTACATCCGCAGTCCACAGAGATCGATCATCCGACCTTACCGTCACCGGCCTGCCCCGGCTGGACGGCGGGTAGGCCGGTGAACTCCTTGAGTCGCACCGGGTCCGCGTGCTGAACGGGTGCAAGTGGATTGAGCCGAAAGCAGCTCGCGTTTCGCCGCGCGGCAATGCTGCAATGCCTTATGAAACTGCGAAACCTGTTCATTGCCGCCTTACTCGGCGCCGGCCTGACTGTCATCCCGGCCGCCTCGGCAAATGCGATCGGTGGCCCCAACACACTCACCGTGATCGCCTACTACAGCGATGGCGGCAAACAGACTCTGGTCGGCCAGAAGTGGCTTGGCTGCAGCGGTCCGGGCGGTCAGTGGGGCGAGACCACCACATACATCAACCTGTTCTTCCCGCCCTGCTGACATACGCGTCAACGGCTGACGCGCCATAGACAAACACCGTTGTCATAGCTGATTGTGATGAGGGTTTGCCTGTCCGGGCCGAGTACCGCCGAGTCGACGCGTTCGCCAGGGATGTCGTGGCGGGACAGCAGGCCGAGGACGGCAGGCCTGGCGGAGTCGGCCAGATCCCATAACTGGACTCCCTCTTTGGTATTGGCGACGCCGAGGGAGCGACCGTCGGGACTGAATCGCAGTGGTTCGGTCCGTATTCCACCGAAAACCGGCTCGGGCGGAAGTACGGCCGCCGGAGCCGGTGTGGCATTGGCGAGATCGGACACCTTCCACAGCTGGACAGCCTGATCCCCGCCGACAGTCGCCACTGTGTCGCCGGCCGGGCTTACCGCGGCATAAGTGAACTTGACACCGCTGCTGGCGGAAAGGGACCGGTTCAACGCGGATACGCGTGTGGGCTCGGAGATGTCCCACAGTTGCACTGTTTCGGAAGTGGTCACGGTGAGCAGCGTGCGTCCGTCCGCCCCGAACACCATGGAGTCGACCGGTTTGTCCGCTGTGGCCGTGGCCAGGGTCGCGGGTCCGGCGGGAGTGGAGACATCCAGCAACTGGATTCGGGCGCTCTGGTCGGCGGTGGCGAGTTTTCGTCCGTCCGCGCTCAACGCGATCGCGCTGAAGCCGCTGCTGCCGGAAGGATGGGGGATCGGCTTGCCGAGCGGGGCGGGCCGCGCCGGATCGGTCACGTTCCACAGTCGCACCGCGTTCCCGTCGCTGATCGCGAGAGTTCTTGCATCGGCGGAGAACGCTGCCGAATGAGGGCTGGCCGACGCGGTGCCGAGGTCTGCGGCTTTGGCCGGATCGGACACGTCCCACAGCCGGATCGGCCCGTCGGTGACGATCGTGAGCAGAGTGCGTCCGTCCGGGCTGAGGACTGTCGCGTGCGTGAGTTTCGTCTGTGTGGTCATGGTGCTGCCGGTCAGCTGGAACCGGACGGCTGACGTCGTACTGGACGGTGACGCTGGTCCAGTTGGCTGAGCGTTGTTGGTGAAGACCGGAATGAGAAGGATCGTGCCGACGATGACCAGGACCGTTATCGCGCCGAGGATGAGATAACGGCGGACCCCGGTGTTCTCCTTGGCCGTGTACACAGCCGTCGCGTTGTTGGCGTCCCGTGTGGGAGTTACCACCTGCGTGTCTTGTGAGTCCGCAGCAGGTTCGCTTGGTTCGAGCAGGTCCTGTGCTTGCCGGCTGGTCATCCGGCTGTCGATGTCGCGCGTGAGCAGACCGGTGATCACCGTGGCGAGTGGCGGCTGACAAGGCAGCGGAGGCAGCTCGTCATAGAGGATCGCGTGCAGGGTGGCGGCAGTGGAATCGCGGTCGAAAGGGCCGTGGCCGATGATCGCGTGGCAGAGCGTGGCGCCGACCGACCAGAGATCCGAGGCAGGCGCCGGGTCCTGGCCGTGGAACAACTCCGGCGCCATGTAACCTGTCGACCCCATGATCCCGTCGCGGGTCAGGCGGGTGTCGTCCATGGCGTGGGCGATGCCGAAGTCGATCAGTTTCACCTGGTCACCGGGCAGGACCATGATGTTGCCGGGCTTGACATCGCGGTGCACGACGCCGAGCCGGTGGGCGGCGTCCAACGCGGCCAGTATCCGCGCACCCAGCGTGAGCACCCGGTCTTCGGGCAGGGCACCGGTCTGGTTCAGGACGTCCGCGAGGGTCGGGGCCGTGACCAGCTCCATGACGATGTAGATCGCGTCATCGTCGTCGCCGGCGGGCACGATGTCATGGATGGCGATCACGCCGGGGTGGTGAATCCGGCCTGCGGTCTGGGCTTCGCGCAGGGCCCGTCGGCTGACCAACGCCCGTTCGTCGGCACTGAGCCCGGCCGGTGGACGCAGTTCCTTGACCGCGACCGCCCGCCCGATCAGTTCGTCGGTGGCCTGCCAGACCGTGCCCATCCCGCCGCTGCCGGACAGGGTGCCCAGCCGGTACCGGTTTCCCACAAGCCTTGGCGTTGCCTGGGACCCCTCCATGGCTGTGTTTCCGCCCCCGTACCGCATGTGGATGTTGCCGGCCCACGGTAGCGGAACGGGAGGTGGCGGCGCAGGTCGTCCGCCGAATGGATCAGGCCCGCTGCTCCGGTTCGCGGTCCATTGAGGACGATCCGGGTAACTCGGATGGCGGATTACCATAACAGGTGTTATCGATACGCTGGGTTACGTTGGGAGTGCTTTTCCTTGAGCCACTCCGGACAGTGAATCGCCTGCATGGCGCCGGATCGGTGACCACAAGGGATCGTCAGGCCGCGGTGATTTTAGTTCGTTCGGTGACTGTACGAACGATTTGGAGGAACCCGATGTCGTTCGGCTTGCGGCGTGCGGCCGCTGTCCTGCTCGTTGCCGGGGCGGTGACCGTGCCGGTGGCCGCGAGCGCTGCGGTGCCTGCCTCGGTCGTCGCGATCTCGGCGAACGACAGTGACGCGCAGATCCTGGCCAAGGCGGGCAGCGTCGGCCCGTCGGCACGGCAGAAGGCCTGGCAGCAGATGGAGCTGACGGCGTTCCACCACTTCGGCGTGAACACGTTCACCAACCGGGAGTGGGGGACCGGCACCGAGGACCCGGACGTCTTCAACCCCACCGCCCTGGACACCGACCAGTGGGCCCGAACGTTGCGGGACAACGGTTTCAAGCAGGCCATCCTGACCGCCAAGCACCACGACGGGTTCCTGCTCTACCCCACGAGGTACTCCCGCCACTCGGTGAAGTACAGCTCATGGCAGAACGGGACGGGCGACGTCGTCCGGTCGTTCATCACCTCCGCGCGCAAGTACGGCCTGAAGGTCGGTTTCTACCTGTCCCCGGCGGACCTGCACGAAGCCCAGCCGGGTGGCCGGTTCGGCAACAACAGTCCGTCGATCGAGACCAGCATCCCCGAGATCGGGCTCGACGGCACCCGCCCGGCCGGGCCGGCGTTCAAGGTCGTCGCCAACGACTACAACCGCTTCTACCTCAACACCATGTACGAACTGCTGTCGGACTACGGCCCGATCGACGAGGTGTGGTGGGACGGCGCCGACGCGGTGGGCGGCAACAAGGAGAAGTTCACCTACTCCGACTGGGTCCGGATCGTGCGTACGCTCCAGCCGAACGCCGTGATCTTCCAGGACGGCGGCCCGGACGTGCGGTGGGTCGGCAACGAGAGCGGTATCGCCCGGCCGGGTGAACACAGCGTGTTGCCGTTCCAGGGATCGGCCGACGGCGCCGAGGACAGGCTGACCAGGCCGGCCGACAACTCCGCCGGGGACCTGGGCAGCGACGCCCTGCTGACCCAGCGCGACCCGGACGGCACAAGCCGCTGGGACTTCGTGAAGTGGCTGCCCGCCGAATGCGACACCCCGCTGCGACCGGGATGGTTCTGGCACGCCGACCAGACCCCCAAGTCCCTGGCCCAGCTGCAGTCGATCTACTACGGCTCGGTCGGCCGCAACTGCGTGCTGCTGCTCAACGTCGCCCCGGACAACACCGGCAGGCTGCCGGACGCCGATGTGACGCGACTGGCCGAGTTCACCCAATGGCGTTCCAAGGTGTTCACCAGAGACCTCGCGCGCGGGGCGCGGACAACCTGGCAGGCCGGGCCGTCGAACACGGGCACACTGACCGTCGACCTCCGTTCGCCCAAGAAGGTCAACGTCCTGGGCCTGCAGGAGAACATCGACCTGGGCCAGCGGATCACGTCGTTCGCCGTGGACGCCTGGGACGGCACGGCTTGGCGCACCGTGGCTTCCGAGACAACCATCGGCTACAAGCGTCTGCTTCCGTTGAAGAACTCGGTGACCACACAGAAACTGCGGGTGCGAGTCACAGGGGCGCGAGCCCAACCGGTCATCGCCACCTTCTCCGCGTACGACGACGGCCGGGCGACAAACCTCGCGCTCAACCAGCCCGCGACCCAGTCAAGCACGCACACCACCGGCGCGGCCGCGAGCCGTGCCGTGGACGGCAACACCGACGGCAACTTCGCGAACGGATCCGTCACCCACACAACAGACAGCGCGCCGGATCCGTTGCCCTGGTGGCAGGTCGACCTCGGCTCGGCCAAGCAGATCGGCACGATCAACATCCACAACCGCACAGACTGCTGCGCCCAGCGTCTGTCCGATTACTGGGTCTTCGTCTCGGAAAACCCGTTCGACACCACCAAGACCCCACAGGAACAAGCGCGGACCCCCGGCGTATGGAGCTCCCATCAAACCACCCGGGCAGGCAACCCGACCCAGATCCCCGTAGGCGCGCCAGGCCGCCACGTCATGGTGCGGCAGACAGGGCCGACCGTCCTGTCGTTGGCCGAGATCGAGGTCCTTTCCCAGGTACCCTGAGTCTGATCGCCGTGACACCCTAGAACCCCGTCGCACCAACCCTTAGGGGACCGATCGGTGGTGTCCGCATGCTGCCCCCGGTGAGATCGTCATCAGCACGGCATACTCGCCGGATGTTGGAAAGTATTGCGGGGAAAGGAAAACACTGTGATCCGTCGCCTGCTGCTAGTCGCCGCCACCACCCTGGGTGTCGTCGCCGTGATGCCCGCCGCCCAGGCCCAGGCAATCCCCCAGTGCAGAAGCGGTTACACCTGCCTCTACCAGTGGTACCAGGACGCGGCACACACCGTTTTCGCGGGCTACCTCTCCGTCGACTGCCGAGGCAACTCAGCCAGCAGCGGCACCCGCACCCGCTACCTCGAATTCAACCAAGCCCGCTGCAACGACCTCTGAACCCGGAATCCTCCTGTCCACTGAGGACCGCTGCGGGTCCTCAGTGGCGGGAGAATGTGCGGCGGTAGTCGGTTGGGCCGACGCCGACGCCGCGGTGGAAGTGGTGGCGCAGCAGGGCGGCTGTGCCGAAGCCGCATTGGCGGGCGATTTCGTCGATGCTGAGGGTTGTTTCCTCCAGCAGGCGGCGGGCGTGCAGGACGCGTTGGCCGGTCAGCCATTTGTGGGGTGTGCTGCCGGTTTCGGCGGCGAACTTGCGGGCGAAGGTGCGTTCGGACATCTGGGCGTGCCTGGCCAGGTTGGCGACTGTGTGGTCTTCGCCGAGGTGTTCCAGCATCCAGGTCAGGACTGGGTGCAGGGTGTCGGATTCGCAGACCGGTAGTTCGATGTACTGGCGTTGGCCGCCGTCGCGTTGGGGGGATACGACCATGCGGCGGGCGATGACTGTAGCCGCGCGGGAGCCGAACTCGCGGCGGACCAGGTGCAGGCATGCGTCTATTCCCGCGGCTGTGCCTGCGCTGGTGATGATGTTTCCGTCGTCGACGAAGAGCACGTCCGGGTCGAGTTTGGCCGCGGGGAAGCGTTGGGCGAACATGGTCGTGAAACGCCAGTGTGTTGTGCAGGGCCGATTGTCCAGCAGGCCGGCCGCGCCGAGCAGGAAGGCGCCGGTGCAGACCGACAGCAGGGTCGCGCCGCGGTCGATGGCGGCACGCAGGGCGTCGAGTACCTCGGGCGGGTATTGGTCTCTGACGGTGCACGCGGGCAGGGCCACCAAATCGGCCTCTGCCAAGGTGTTCAGGCCGAAGTAGGGGGTCGTGCGGATGCCGATGCTGGAACGCACCGGGGTTGCCGCCTGTTCACCGACCACACGGAAGTCGAACGCGGGAGCGCCGTCATCGGTGCGGTCCACGCCGAAGACCTCGCAGATCACGCCGAACTCGAACAGGGCGAAGTCCTCGATCAGCAACGCCGCGACGGTCCTCATGGCGTCGCCGAGGTCGCCAGGCTGACACCGAAGCCGATCAGGGCCACGCCGACCGCACCTTCCAGGATCTTGCGGCCGCGGGAACGCTGGAACCACACGCGCACCTTGAGCAGCGTGTACACCACGACTACCAGCCATATCAGCGCCAGCCCGGCGTGCGTGCCCGCCAGGAGCAGGACCTGCGGCAATGCCGGCCTGCTGGTGTTGACGAACTGGGGAAGCAGCGAGAAGTAGAACGCCAGCACCTTGGGATTGGAGATGTTGGACAGAAAACCCTGGCGGAAAGCCTTGAAGAGGATTCGCGGAGTCGCCGGATCCGGCTGGTCCGACGGGCTGTCGTCCTCGGATCCCGCGTCACGACGGCGTGCCAGTGCGGATCGCAGTGACTGGATGCCCAGGTAGGCCAGGTAGACCGCGCCCACGATCTTGAGCACGGTGAACGCCGTCTGGGACTGCACGATCAACGCCGCGACACCGAGCGCGGCGGCCAGGCCCTGCACCAGCAGGCTGGAGACGACGCCGAAACTGGTGTACAGCCCTGGCTGGTGGCCGTGCTTGCCATAAGCGAGGCTGTTCTTCATCACCACGGCGAAATCGGGTCCGGGCGCGATCACCACGAGGATCGCGAAACCGAAGTATGCCCAGTAGTTGACCGGCATCGCAGCTCCCCTCGTATTCCGGCGGGCCGATTGCCAGTGTAGGTCTGGGCGATGACCTCCGCAGATCGAGTGCAATTGTCCACTGCGGACGATCTGTCAGCTGCGACGACAATTCTGTTCGGCAAGATTGACCAGGACGTAGCAAAGTGGGAGGCAGGTTCATCGGGATAGTGGGAGGCGTGCCGGCTGATGTCCGTGCATTCGATCACCGGCGACCGTTGTTTTCGTATCCTGGGAACGATCGAGGTGGACGCCGGGTGGCAGCGGCTCAGGGTGCCACCAGGTCGTCAGCAGATCATTCTCGGCGCGTTGCTGCTGGACGCCAACCGTGTCGTCGGCATGGATCAGCTGATCGACGCCGTCTGGGACGAACGCCCGCCGGCTACAGCGCGTAGTCAGATCCAGATCTGCGTTTCGGCGCTGCGCCAGTCCCTGGCTGGTCCAGGGGAGGCGCCGATCGTCACCATCGCGCCGGGATACCTCATCCGGGTCGCCGACAACGAGCTCGACCTGCACGTTTTCGAGCGGAACCTGGCCAAGGCCGACGTCGCGCAGCAGGAAGGCAGGCTGGCGGAGGCCGTACAGCTGCTGCGTGCCGCGTTGGCCCTCTGGCGTGGTGACGCGCTCGGCGGCGGGGTTGGCAGCCGTCAGTTGACGGCCTGTGCGGTCCGGTTGAACGAGCAACGGATGACCGCGCTGGAGAACTGCGTCGACCTGGAACTGAGGCTCGGCCGGCACCACGACCTGATCGCCGAGCTGACGGGTCTCGTCGAGGAGCACCCGCTGCGGGAACGGCTGCGTGGCCAGTTGATGCTGGCGTTGTACCGCTCCGGACGGCAGGCGGACGCGTTGGGCGCGTACCGGGCTGGCCGTGACGTGCTTGTCGACGAACTCGGCCTTGAGCCCAGCGAGGAACTGCAGGCCCTGGAGAGTGCGATTCTCGCCGGGGAACGGCAGGTCACGCCGACGAACGAGCCGGTTGGCCCGCCCGCCGGTCAGATCGTGCAGCCGAGGCAGCTGCCGGCTGACACCGCCGACTTCACCGGCCGCCGCGAGCCCGTGGCGGACCTGGTCGGCTGGATCGGCGGTGACCAGGGCGCCGTGCCGGTCGTGGTGATCACCGGGATGCCGGGAGTCGGCAAAAGCGCGCTCGCCGTGCACATCTCCCACCATGTCGCAGACCGGTTCCCGGACGGGCAGCTGTACGTCGACCTGCGCGGCAGCCAGCCACAGCCGGCCGATCCCGTCGACGTCCTGTGCCGGTTTCTACGCGCGCTCGGGGTGCCTGGCTCGGCGGTCCCCGAGGAGCTGGAGGAACGGGCCGAGATGTACCGCAGCGTCATGGCCGATCGCAGGGTGCTGGTCGTGCTGGAGGACGCCGCGGCCGAGGCGCAGGTCCTGCCGTTGCTCCCGGGCGGTCCTGGCTGCGCGGTCGTCGTGACCAGCAGGTTCAGGCTGGCCGGGCTGCCGGGCGCACGGCTCTGCGAAGTCGAGGTCATGGACCAGGAGCAATCGCTGGAGCTGCTGGGCAAGGTGATCGGCCGGGACCGGATCGAGGCCGAGCCGGGTGTCGCCGAGGCGCTGGTCGGCACGGTCGGCGGGTTGCCGCTGGCGTTACGCGTGGTCTCCGCACGATTGGTGGCCAGACCACACTGGTCGCTCGCGGCGATGATGGGGCTGCTGGCCGACGAACGCCATCGCCTGGACGAACTGTCACACGGCGAGATCATGGTCCGGGCCAGCCTGGCGCTCACCTACGAGGGCCTCAGCAAGCGCAGTCGCCGCTTGCTGCGGCTGCTCAGCCTGGTCGAGGCGGAGACGTTCTTGGGCTGGATCGCGGCCGCACTGCTGGACGAGCAGCCCGCCCGCGGTGCACACCTGATGGAAAGCCTGGTGGACGCCCAGATGCTCAACGTCGCAGGGGTGGACGTGGCCGGGTATCCCCGCTTCAAGTTCCACGATCTGGTCCGGGTGTTCGCGCGGGAACGCCTGACTGAGTCCGAGTCGCGTCAGGAGTGCCAGGACGCCGTCGAGAGGCTGGTCGGCGGCTGGCTTGCCTTGGCGCGTGAGGCGCACCGACGGCTGTACGGCGGCGACTACACCGTCCTGCACGGCAACGGCCTTCGATGGGACGCCGACCCGTCATACGTCTCCGCAGCGCTCAAGGAACCCTTGCAATGGCTCGAAAGCGAGCAGGCCTGCCTGTGTTCGGCCGTGCGACAGGCCGCCGCGACCGAGTTCGACGAGGCCTGCTGGGACCTCGCGGTCACCGCCGTGACGTTGTTCGAGACTCGTGGGTACTTCGACGACTGGCAGGAGACTCACGAAGTCGCGCTGAACGCGGTCCGGAAGGCCGGAAACTCTCGCGGTGTCGCGGCCGTGATGTGTTCACTCGGGTCGATGCACCTCAGCAGACGCCGTCTGGCACAGGCGGAGCTGATGCTCGAACCGGCGCTGGAGCTGTTCGACGAGCTCGCCGACGTGCACGGACGGGCCCTGGTCACCCGCAGCCTGGGGATCCTGGCGTACATCGAAGGCAGACCGGTCGCGGCGGCCGAGTTGTACGACCGGGCGCAGCACGGCTTCCAGCTGGCCGGTGACCGGATCGGCGAGGCCTACGTGCTCGGCCGCTTCGCCCAGCTCGACATCGGACGCACCCGCTACGACCAGGCGATCGAACGTCTGAGACAAGCCCTGGAGATCTGCCGGGAGACCGGCAACACGCGGCTGGAAGGCCAGTTGCTCTACCGGGTGGGCAGGGTGTTCCTGCTGCAGGGGAACTATGAGCAGGCCGAGCAGATGCTGATGACGGTGCTGGACATGGTCCACGCGACCGGTGACGTGCTGGGGGAGAGTTTCACGCTGCACAGCCTCGGCACCGTCCATCTGCACATGCAGGAACTCGACAAGGCCGAGCCGATCCTGCGACATGCGCTGAGCCTGCGTGAGCGGCTTCGTGATCAGTTCGGCGCGAGCCGTGTACGGCTTGATCTGGCCGCGTTGCTCACGCAGCGTGGCGAGGTTCGTGAGGCGACCGGCTTGGTCCAGGAGGCGTTGCGGGTGTTCCAATCCCGCCGGCTTCCTGCCTGGGAGGACAAAGCCCGGACGGCTCTCGCCGATTTGTCCGGGCTGTCTGATTATCCTCACCAAGGCGTGTCGCCGGGCGGCATCCAGTCGCTCCCTTCAGGTCAGTAACGCGCCCTCAAGCGTCATTTCGGCCCATAGCGCTATCACGTCGCTATCACGGCGGTTATTCCAGGTGACCGGCTTGGCGGAGCCGGAACGATAGTGTCGCGATACCCGATATCCGGACTGTTGTTCGCAGGGCCCTCCCGATCGACATGAGCTAGGGAGAAACGCGAATGACTGTAGCGTCCACGACGCACGTACCAGCTGGTCTCGACGATTATCTGGCGGCCAACCAGGATCGGTTCGTCGACGAGCTGTGCGATTTCATCCGGATTCCCGGCGTCGCCGCCGACGATGCGGCGGCCGTGCACGACACGGCCGATGCTGTCGCCACAAAATGTGAACGCGCCGGTCTGACCACGCATTTGGAGCAGACCGCGGGCAACCCTGTTGTCCGTGCGACCGCAGGCCCTGAGGACGCGCCGGTGCGACTGCTCACCTACGGCCATTACGACGTGTTCCCGGTCGCCGGCCAAGACGGCTGGGAGACCGAGCCGTTCGAACCGGTGATCCGCGGTGACCGCATCTTCGCGCGTGGATCCGGCGACAACAAGGGCCAGTTCCTCGCGCATCTGAACGCCTACGAGTGGTGGCAGCGAGAGCGTGGCGGCCTGCCGATCCGGCTCACCATGATCCTGGAGGGCGAGGAGGAGATCGGCAGCCCGAACCTGCCCGCGTACATCGAGGCACACCGGGACGACCTGCGGGCCGATCTGTGCGTGTACTCCGACGGCCCGATGCTCGGCGGCGACCAGCCGGCGATCCTGTTCGGCTCCCGCGGTGCGCTGTGCATGGAATTCCGTGCGCACGGACCGTCGCGTCCGTTGCACTCCGGGAACTTCGGCGGCACGGTAACCAACCCGATCGCGCGGCTGTCCCGGCTGTTCTCGGAGATGATCGCGCCCAACGGTGATCTGCTCGTGCCCGGCGCCGAGAAGGGCATGCCCGAGGTGACCGACGCCGAACGAGCCGCGCTGGAAGGCATGGCGTTCGACGCGGACGCCTTCGCCAAGCAGACCGGCCAGCAGCCGCTGCCGATGAAGTTCGGCGAGGCGTACTACGAACGGCTGCTGTACAAGCCGAGTTTCAACATCGCCGGGATGAGCGGCGGACACACCGACCAGCTCAAGACGCTCGTGCCGACCGACGCCGTCGCCAAAGTCGACCTCCGGCTGGTCGGCAAGCAGGATCCGGACGCCGTGCTCGCCGCGATCCAGAAGTTCATTCATGACAACGGGTACGACGACGTCGAGGTCATCAAGCTGTTCAGCCAGCCGCCGTCCCGTACGCCGATCGACCACCCGCAGGCAGACGTCGTGCAGCAGGCATTGCAGGCCGCTTTCGGCCGCGAGCCCGCCCGGGTTCCGAGCCTGGCGGGCACCACGCCGGACTGGGTCTTCACCAAACTGCTCGGCCTGCCCACGTTCATGGTCCCGTTCGGGCCGGTCGACGAGAACCACCACGGTCCCAACGAGTCGATGAGGACCTCGCTGCTGCTCGGCGGCACCCGGTCGATCGCCACCCTCGTTTCCCTGCTGGCAGAGAGGACATCCGCATGACCGTCCAGACGTTCGACGTCGTCGACCTTTCCCCGGAGGAGATGGAACGCTCCTACCTGGAGTACCGGCGCGCCTGCTACGACATCGTGTACCGCAACGCTGTCGACCGTGGCGTGCTGAAGGTGCTCGACAAGCCGGTCACACTGGCCCAGTTCGCCGAGAAGTTCCATGTCGTGCCGGACAAGGTCGATGTGGCCGGCCTGCTGCTCAAGGCTCTGGTCAAGCACGGCGCGGTCAAGCACGACCCGGACAAGGACACCTACACCGCAGTCGCCGAGCCGCCTACTCATGAGCTGGACATCGACCTGATCCGGCAGGCGACCGGACGAGACTCGTTCGAAGAACTGCGGCACAGCGAGAACTACGCGGGCATCATCGACGCACTGACCACCGACGCCAACCCCGTCGCCACCACATTCGACAGCGACCACCTGCCGGTGTGGGAAGAAGTGCTGCAGGCGCCGTTCTACCGCTACTCGCGGGTGCAGGCCGTGCGTGAGATCGGTGGCACTGGCCCCCATCTGCTGGACTTGGCGTGCGGCCCGGGCTTCGGGCTCGGTGAACTGGCGGAGTTCGCGCCCACCGACGGAACCGTGTTCGGTGTGGAGATCTCCACCGACTTCGTCGCCTCGGCCACCCAGCGCAACGCCGCGGACGAGCGGATCCGGGTCACCAGGGGAGACGTCACCCAGCCGCTGGACTTCCTGCAGGAAGGCTACTTCGACGGCGCCATGATCGTCGGTGCCTACCACTTCCTGCGCAACCCGGAGCCGTTGTGGGACAACGTGGCCCGGCTGCTGCGCAAGGGTGGCACGTTCTGCGTGTCCTATGTGCTGTCCAAGGTGGGCACCATCGACCAGGAGATCATGGACCTCAGGTTCGCCCTGCGCCGTCCGGTGTCCTACCAGCCGACCCGCCAGCAGGTCCTGGATCTGGCCGAGGCCAAGGGATTCGAGCTCATCCGCGAGTACGGGCTCGGCGCCTGGCGCTGGTACTCCTTCAGCCGCAAGTGACACGGCGATGGCTTCCCCCATCCTGCTCGGCGACGAACTGACCAAGTCCGTGCGAGCACAGTTCGATCCAGTGCTGGTGGTGCTGTCACCGCCCCGTTCCGGCTCCACCGCACTGGCCCGGGCCTTCTGGCCGCATCCGGCGTTCCGGTGGTACGTGCACGAACCGTACGACCTTTTCTACCACCAGGACGCGGGCTCGCGGACCGTGCTCGACGCGTTGCGTGGCCCGGTCGAGGTCGGTCGCTCCGGCGCGAACGGCTTGGTGGTCAAGGAGATGACCTTCCAGGCCGGACGTTACGCCGGGGAACTCGCCGCGGCCGCGACCCTGCCCGTCGCGGTCGCCCTCCGGGATCCGCGGCTGGCAATCGAGTCACGGATGCGTCAGCGGCAACGGGCTGGCCGGCGGCCGTCCTTCCCGCACCGGGAATCCGGCTGGGCAGACCTGGTGGCGATCCTGGAGCAGTTGCGGGCCAACGAAACGAGGTACGTCATTGTGGACACGACAAGGTTGAGGGCCGAACCCGAACCGACCCTGATGACGCTCTGTGAACTGCTCGGCCTGCCCTACACGGCGGACATGCTCACCTGGCGGGACGCCGAAGACGTGCAGCTGGGCCAGCTCGCCGACGAACAGTCCCACTGGTACGACCGTGTACTGCGGTCCTGCGGACTGCAACCGCCCACGGAGAAAGTGCCTGACGTGGAGGACTTCCCACCGCCGATGCGGACCCATGTCGAGGAATGCCTTGAGGTGTACCACGACCTGCGTGACGATCCGGAGGTGCTGCCGTGACCGGCACGATCAACACGGTACGCATGCGGGCCGCCCAGGAGACGGATGTCCCCGCGATCAACGACATCTACAACGAGGCTGTCGCCGACCAGGTCGCCACCTGTGACCTCAGCAATGTCCCGGTCGACGAACGACGTGACTGGCTTGCCCGGCAACGCCATCCCTATGGGGTCTGGGTCGCCGTGGACAGTGCCGGTGTCGAGGGCTGGGTCGGGCTCTTTCCCTACGACTCGAAGCCCTGTTTCCACCGCACCGCCACGTTCGCCACCTACGTCCGCCGTTCCGCGCGAGGCAAGGGAGTCGGGAGACAGCTGCGCGCGTGGATGATCGACCGGGCCCGTGAGCACGGTTTCCACACGATCGTCAACCGCGTCTGGGCCACCAACGACGCGTCGATCGCGCTGGCCAAGCGGTTCGGCTTCGTCGAAGTCGGCCGGATGCGTGAGCTCGTCGACGTCGACGGCACCTACGTCGACTGTGTGTTCTTCCAGCTGGTGCTGGAGGCGGGCGAGGACGACGACGATTGGGGAGTGGGATGACCGCACTGCTCACCGCCGCCCCGCACAGCTGGGAGGAGTTCGCCGGCCGGCTGGGACGCACACCGCTGGTCCCGGTGCACACCAGCCTGCGCGGGCGTGAGCACGTCCTGCTGCTGAAGCTGGAGGGCGGCAACCCTTTTGGCTCCATCAAGGACAGAACGGCCTACGGATTGCTCGACGCGATGGAGCAACGCAGCGGGTACGACGGGCCGCTGGCTGTCGTGGAGTCCACTTCCGGCAACCTCGGCGTCGCGCTCGCCGCGCTCTGCCGGTTGCGCGGGCACACCTTTGTGGCAGTGATCGACCCGAAGGTCCAGACCGAGAACCTGACCCTGATGGCCGAGCTCGGCGCCGAGCTCGAGCTGGTGACCGAGGCCGATGAGAACAACAACTACCTGGCTGGACGCCTGGCCAGGGTGCATGAGCTGCTCGCGGCCGATCACCGGCTGATGTGGACCAACCAGTACGGCAACGTGGCCAATCCGCTGGCGCACGCGAGGTCCACCGCGCCGGAGATCCACGAGCAGGCCGGTCATGTCGAGATCGTCTTCGCCCCGGTGTCCACCGGCGGTATCGCCGCCGGGCTCTGCACCTACTTCCGGTGCTCCAGGCAGCCCACCCGGGTGATCGCGGTCGACGTGAGCGGCTCGGTGGCCATCGGCGGCTGTCCCGGCCCGCGGTACCTGACCGGGATCGGCGCGAATGTGCGGTCCCGGTTCGTGCGCCCGGACGCGCCGGTGCCGATCCAGTCCAACGTGGACGGAAAGGTCTGGGCATCCGACGCGGACGCGGTGGCGTTGTGCCGCAAGCTCAAGGACGAGACCGGCCTGGAAGTCGGTGGCTCCAGCGGTGCGGCGCTCGCGGCCTGTCTCGACCACTTGCGGGCGCATCCGGCCACCGTCCGGCCGGTCTGTGTCTGCCCGGACAGCGGCTGGAAGTACTGGGATTCGGTCTACGACGACGGCTGGGCCGGCCGCAACGGCCTGGACATCGCCGAGGCGTCGGCCCGGTTCTCCGACGAAGGGATCCGATTCTCGTGTTCGACTTCCATGTGATCGACGGCACCGCGGTGCGCCAGATCGTCGCCGATGACCGCGCGCACCTGACCAATCTGATCAGAGAGGCCTATCTGGCTCACCACGCGGGTGATTTCCGCAATCCCGGCAGCGGCTTCCTGCGGTTCCCGGACCGGCCGGACTGCCGGATCATCGCGCTGCCTGCCCACCTCGGCGGCGACTACGACATCGCCGGGCTGAAGTGGATCGCCAGCTTCCCGTCCAACATCACCGCCAACGTGCCGCGCGCATCGGCAGTGCTGCTGCTCAACGACGGGGCGACCGGGTATCCGTTCGCCTGTCTGGAGGCCGCGCAGATCAGTGCGGCCCGGACAGCGGCGTCGGCAGCGGTCGCCGCGGAGGCGCTGCACGGCAGCCACACAGTCGACCGTGTCGCGGTCGTCGGCGCCGGTGTGATCGCCCGGACCATCATCGACTTCCTGGCCGCCCGTGAATGGAAGATCGGCCGGATCGACATCCATGACCTGAACAGCGACTACGCCGCCCTGCTGGCCCAGCATGCCACTGCGGCACACGGATACGAAGCGGCCGTGGCGAACTCGATCAGCGACGCCGACATCGTGATCTTCGCGACCACCGCGGGCGAGCCGCACGTGACCGATCCGAAGACCTTCCGGCCCGGCCGGCTGGTGCTGAACATCTCGCTGCGCGACCTGGCGCCGGAGATCATCGTCGAAGCGGACAACATACTCGACTCGGTCGAGCACTGCCTGACCGCGAACACGTCTCCCCATCTGGCCGAACAACGCTACGGCCATCGGGACTTCGTCACCGGCACCCTGGCCCAGGTACTGCTCGGGCAGGTGAAGCCGGCCGGCGACCGGCCGGTGATCTTCTCCCCGTTCGGGATGGGCGTGCTCGACCTCGTGGTCGGGTGGCACGTGTTCCGAGGCGCCGTCGCGGCGGACCGCACCCACACCATTACCGACTTCTTCGGCCAGACCGAACGATGGGCGACGACCCATGCGTGACTCCTGCGGTCAATCCATCCTGCTCACCGGCCTGTCCGGCGCGGGCAAGACCACGCTGGCCAACGCGGTCGCCGCACGTCTGACGCAGCGCGGGCAGCCCGCCGAGGTGCTCGACGGCGACACGGTCCGGCGGCAGCTTTGGCCTGAACTCGGCCTGTCGCGTGAGGACAGAGAACAGAATCTCCACCGCATCGCGACTGTCGCGTGCCTGCTGGCCCGCAACGGAGTCGTCGTGCTGGTCTCGGCCATCGCACCGTACGCCCAGGCGCGTCATGACCTGCGCGTCTCGCACGCCGAAGCCGGCGTGGGGTTCGCGGAGGTCCACGTGGCCACGCCGTTGGACGTGTGCCGGCAACGGGACGTCAAAGGCCTGTACGCCAGGTGCGATCGAGGCGAGATCTCCGGGCTGACCGGTGTCGACGCGGTCTATGAACAGCCCGAGTCGCCCGAACTGCGGCTGGACACATCGTGGGAGACCGTCGAGCAGTCGGCGAGCCGCCTGACCGCGTTCATCAGCACCGCGTTCACCGACACTGCGTTCACGGGCACGGGGCATCGACCAGTTGTGAGGGCAGCCCAATGACCACTGCACTGAAGACCGACAACCTCACCGTGCTTGAGTCCGAGGCGATCCACATCTTCCGGGAGGTGGCCGGCGAGTTCGAACGGCCGGTGATCCTTTTCTCGGGCGGCAAGGACTCCGCTGTACTGGTGCACCTGGCGTTGAAGGCGTTCTGGCCGGGCACCATCCCGTTTCCGCTGTTGCATGTGGACACTGGGCACAACTTCGCCGAGGTGCTGCGCTTCCGTGACGAGGTCGTGCAGCGGCACGGCCTGCAGCTGATGGTGGCCGAAGTACAACGCTGGATCAACGACGGGCGCCTGGCCGAACGCGCTGACGGCACGCGCAATCCGCTGCAGAGCGTGCCGTTGCTGGACACGATCGCCGAGCAGAAGTTCGACGCCGTCTTCGGCGGCGGTCGCCGTGACGAGGACCGTGCCCGCGCCAAGGAACGGATCTTCAGCCTGCGCAACGCCTTCGGGCAGTGGGATCCCAAGCGCCAGCGGCCCGAGCTGTGGAACCTGTACAACGGCAGGCACCGTCCCGGCGAGCACGTCCGGGTGTTCCCGCTGTCGAACTGGACTGAGCTGAACATCTGGCGTTACATCGAACGCGAGGACATCAGCCTGCCGCCGATCTACTTCGCCCATCGCCGCCAGGTGTACCAACGCGACGGCATGTGGCTGACGTCCGGGCCGTGGGGCGGCCCACGCCGCGGCGAGGTCGTCTCCGAACGATCCGTGCGATACCGGACTGTCGGCGACGGCTCGTGCACCGGCGCGGTCGCCTCCACCGCCGCCACGGTCGCGGACGTCGTGGCCGAAGTGCAGGCCAGCCGGCTCACCGAGCGCGGCGCCACCAGGGCCGACGACCGGCTGTCCACCGCGGCGATGGAGGACCGCAAACGGGAAGGGTACTTCTAGTGAGCGATCTGCTGAGACTCGCCACCGCGGGAGACGTCGACGACGGCAAGTCGACCCTCGTCGGGCGGCTGCTCTACGACACCAAGTCGGTGCTGGCCGACCAGCTCGACGCCGTCACCGCCGACTCCGCTTTGTCCACACCGGATCTCGCCTTGCTGGTGGACGGACTGCGGTCGGAACGGGAACAAGGCATCACGATCGACGTGGCATACCGATACTTCGCCACGCCTCGGCGCAGCTTCGTGCTCGCCGACACGCCAGGACATGTGCAGTACACACGCAACACAGTCACCGGCGCCTCGACAGCGCAACTGGCGATCCTGCTGGTCGACGCCCGCAAAGGCATCCGTGGCCAGACCCGGCGGCACGCGGCCGTACTGGCGTTGCTGGGTGTGCGGCATCTGGTCCTCGCGGTGAACAAGATCGATCTCGTCGGGTATGACGAGAGCACGTTCACCGTGATGGCAAAGCAGTTCGCCGCGCATGCCGCCGGGCTCGGCTATCCCAGGGACGCGGTCACCGCGATCCCGATCTCGGCCCTGCGGGGCGACAACGTGGTGGATCGTGGTGGCCGGACGTCCTGGTATACCGGGCCGACGTTGCTCGAACACCTGGAATCCGTCCACACAGCACCGGATCCCGATCAGACGCCACTGCGTTTCCCCGTGCAGTACGTCATCCGTCCGCGCTCTGCCGGATGCCCGGACTACCGTGGATACGCTGGACAGGTCGCCGCCGGAGTCGTCCGCTGCGGGGACGAGGTCGCGGTTCTGCCGTCCGGTCTGCGCACAACAGTCGCAGGGATAGACACACCGGACGGCAGGCTGGTCGAGGCGCCGGCAGGCCAGTCCGTGACGCTGCTGCTTGAGCATGACCTGGACGTATCCCGTGGCGACATGATCACCGCGGCGGACGCACCGCCTGCCCTGACCGACGAGTTCGACGCGACTTTGTGCTGGCTGGGCGACCGTCCGCTGCGGCGTGGCACCCGGCTCCTGGTCAAACACGGCACCAGGACCATCCCGGCGATCGCCCAGGAACTACTGGTACGCCTGGACGAACAGGCGCTGAGCCTGTGCGGGCAGCCGGGAGAGTTGGTACTCAACGACATCGGCCTGGTCCGGCTGCGTACTGCCGAACACGTCCCGATCGACGACTACGACACCTCGCGGGCGACAGGTTCGTTCATCGTCATCGACCCGGCCGACGGCAGCACGCTGGCCGCGGGTCTGGTCGGTGCGGACCTGCCCATCCAGTGACCAGGAAGGATCGATGATGAGAATCCTCGCGGTACTGGCCGTCCTCGCGGTGCTCGCCGGGTGTTCGAGGATCGACCGCGGCGAGGACTCGGCGGCCGACCGCGGCCCGGCAACCGAGGTCCGGCTCGGATACTTCCCCAACGTCACGCACGCCACCGCGCTGATCGGTGTCCGAAATGGATTCTTCACCCGTGAGCTCGGCCAGACCAGGTTGACCACCCAGCTGTTCGACGCCGGCCCCGACGAAGCCGGTGGCATGCTGGGCGGCTCGATCGACGTGGCGTTCATCGGCCCTGGCCCGGCGATCAACGCGTACACGAAATCCGACGGGAAGTCCGTGCGGGTAGTGGCCGGAGCGGCATCCGGCGGGGCACAGCTCGTCGCCCGGCCTGGGGTCGGCTCGTTGGCCGGCAAGACCGTGGCCACGCCTCAGCTGGGCAATACGCAAGACGTCGCGCTCAAGAAGTGGCTGCGTGAGAACAACGTCCCAGACGTGCGGATTCTCAACTCGGACAACGCACAGACGCTGAGCGCTTTCCGAGCCGGTGACATCGACGCGGCCTGGGTACCGGAGCCGTGGGCCTCACGGCTGGTGGTGGAAGCAGGCGGCCGGGTCCTGGTCAACGAGCGGGACCTGTGGCCTCAGGGCCGATTCCCGGCCACCGTGATCCTGGCACGCACGCGTTTCCTCGCCGAACACGGCCAGACCGTGCAAGCGATGCTGCGAGGCGCCGCCAATGCCACGCAATGGGCCCGTGACAACGAATCCCAGGCTCAGACGGTGGTGAACGACAGCCTGGCCGAGCACACCGGCAAACCGCTCGCCGGGCCGGTGATCGAGCGGGCCTTCCGGGAGATCGAGCTGAGCCCCGAGGTGTTGCCCGACCGGCTGCAGCAGATGGCCCGCGACGCCGTCACCGCCGGTGTGGCGGCCAAAACGCCGGACCTCAAGGACTTCGTGGACTCGTCGACACGCGTCAGGAGCGGCTGATGACCATGATCACGCAGCAGACCTGGCCGGTGCCGCGGCAGCGGGATGCCGGGCCGGTGGTCCGGCTGGACGGCGTGTCCAAGGCCTTCGGCGAGGTGACCGCGCTGGCGGAGTTCGATCTCGAGGTGCACGCGGGGGAGTTCGTGTGCCTGATCGGCGCCTCCGGCTGTGGCAAGTCCACGCTGCTGAACCTGCTGGCCGGCCTGGAATCGCTCACCGAGGGCAGGATCACCCGGGCCACCTCCCAGCCCGCCGTGATGTTCCAGGACCCGGCCCTGATGCCGTGGCTCACGGCGGCCCGCAACGTCGAGCTCGCCCTGCAGCTGGCCGGAGTCGGCCGCGCTGACCGTAAAACCAGGACCAACGAGTTCCTGGAACTGGTCCGTCTCGGCGGACTCGGCGACAAACGGCCGCACGAGCTGTCCGGCGGCATGCGCCAGCGGGTCGCACTGGCCAGGGCGCTTGCCAGCGCGTCGATCGGTGCTGAGAACGACGGCCCTTGCCTGTTGCTGATGGACGAACCGTTCGCCGCACTCGACGCCATCACCAGGGACGTGCTGCAACAGGAGTTGCTGCGCATCTGGCGGGCGACTTCTCCGGCGGTGTTGTTCGTGACTCATGACGTCCGTGAAGCGGTCCGGCTCGGGCAGCGAGTGGTGCTGTTGTCCTCGCGTCCGGGGCGAGTGGTCCAGCAATGGTCCGCCGACGGCGTGCCGGAGTCGGCACTGGTCGGCCAGATCAACGCACGGCTGCGGGAGGTGATCGGCTGCCATGGCAATGGTTCGGGATGACCGCTCGATCCAGGACGATCTGGACGCGCTGGACACGCCACTGGAGTCCGCACCGCCGAGCCGGTGGCGCCGGATCATACGGGTGGTGTTGCCACCGCTGGTCGCCTTCGTGCTGTTCATCGCGGTGTGGCAGGCGTTGTGGGCTTTGGCGTTCTGGCCCGAGTACCAGTTGCCCGCGCCGCTGACTGTCTGGGCGGCGATCTCGGACCGGTTCGCCGACGGTGAGGCGCTGAGCATCCTGTGGACGTCACTGCACAGGGCGGTGCTCGGCTTCGGTGTGGCGGTGTTGATCGCGACTCCGTTGGGCCTGGTAGTGGCGAAGGTCAAGGTCGTGCGTGCGGCGATCGGGCCGCTGCTGAGCGGACTGCAGTCGTTGCCGTCCGTGGCGTGGGTGCCCGCCGCGATCCTCTGGTTCGGCCTCACCGACAGCGCGATCTACATGGTGGTGCTGCTCGGCGCGGTGCCGTCGATCGCCAACGGCCTGGTGGCCGGGATCGACCAGATCCCGCCGATCCTGCCCAAGGTGGCCCACGTGCTGTCGGCCGGGCGGTGGGCGCTGGCTCGGCATGTGCTGTTGCCCGCGGCGTTGCCCGGCTACCTGGCAGGGCTCAAACAGGGCTGGGCGTTCTCCTGGCGGTCGCTGATGGCCGCCGAACTGATCGCGGTGTCCCCGCAGCTGGGCTTCGGGCTGGGCGCATTGCTGGACAACGGCCGCGCGCTCAACGACATGCCGATGGTGATCGCCGCGATCTGCCTGATCCTCCTCGTCGGTATCGGCGTGGACCTCCTGGTTTTCCGGCCGCTGGAGCGGGCCGTGCTGCGTGCCCGTGGCCTCGGCTGCTGAGAAGAGAAAGGACTGTGACCATGAACAGCCGGCTGTTCACGAGTGAGTCGGTGACCGAAGGACATCCGGACAAGATCTGCGACGCGATCAGCGACGCGGTCCTGGACGCCTTACTGGAGCGCGACCCCCACAGCCGTGTGGCGGTCGAGACCCTGGTGACCACCGGACAGGTGCACGTGGTGGGCGAGGTGACCACCGACGCGTACGTCGACGTGCCCACCCTGGCGCGGGAAGTCGTGCTGGACATCGGGTACGACTCCTCGGCCAAGGGCTTCGACGGCAACTCCTGCGGCGTCAACGTGGCGATCGGCGCCCAGTCGCCGGACATCGCGATGGGCGTGGACGCCGAAGACCAGGGCGCGGGCGACCAGGGCCTGATGTTCGGCCACGCGTGCACGGACACGCCGGAGCTGATGCCGTTGCCGATCGCCCTGGCACACAGGCTTTCCCGTCGGCTGACCCATGTCCGCAAGCAGGGCCTGCTGCCCTTCCTGCGCCCGGACGGCAAGACACAGGTGACTGTCGAGTACCTCGGTGACCGGCCGGTCCGGCTGGACACCGTGGTCCTGTCCACTCAGCACGCCGGTGACGTCGACCTGGCCAAGACGCTCGAACCGGATGTCCGTGAATCGATCATCGACCCCGTGCTCGCCGACCTCGAACTGGACACATCCGGGGTGCGCGTGCTGGTCAACCCGACTGGGCGGTTCGTGATCGGCGGACCGATGGGCGACGCGGGCCTGACCGGCCGCAAGATCATCGTCGACACCTACGGCGGGATGGCCCGGCACGGCGGCGGAGCGCTGTCGGGCAAGGATCCGTCCAAGGTGGACCGTTCGGCCGCCTACGCGATGCGATGGGTGGCCAAGAACCTTGTGGCGGCGGGCCTGGCTTCGCGCGTGGAGGTGCAGGTCGCGTACGCGATCGGCAAGCCCGCGCCTGTCGGGCTGTTCCTGGAGACGTTCGGCACGGAGACCGTCGATCCGTCGAAGATCCAGTCCGCCATCCAGGCCGTCTTCGATCTGCGGCCCGGCTCGATCATCCGTGATCTCGGCCTGCTGTGCCCGATCTACCGGGACACCGCCGCCTACGGCCACTTCGGCCGTACCGATGTCGACCTGCGGTGGGAACGCCTCGACCGGGTTGCCGCACTGCGCGACGCGACCGGGACCTGACCGGAGGAGGAGCAGATGTCCATCACTGTCACCGGATCCATCGCCACGGACCACCTCATGGTGTTCCCAGGCTCGTTCCGTGAGCAGCTCGTCGACGACCGGCTGGACCGGATCTCGCTGTCCTTCCTGGTCGACGACCTGCAAGTGCGGCGCGGCGGCGTGGCGGCCAACATCGCGTTCGGCCTGGGCTGCCTGGGCATGGCGCCGATCCTGGTCGGCGCGGTGGGCCCGGACTTCGCCGAATACCAGCTGTGGCTGAAACACCACGGTGTCGACACCGATTCCGTGCACGTCTCCAGCAGCCGGCACACTGCCAGGTTCGTGTGCACGACCGACGCACACGACAACCAGATCGCGTCGTTCTATCCGGGCGCCATGACCGAGTCCAAGCAGATCGACCTCGGCCCGATCGTCGGGCGGGCCGGTCCGGACATCGTGCTGATCTGCCCGGACGACCCGGATGCGATGCTGCTGCACACCAGGCAATGCCGTGACCTGCAGGTCCCGTTCGCCGCCGATCCGTCCCAGCAACTCGCCCGGCTCGGCGGCGACGCGATCCGATCCCTTGTCGACGGTGCGGAGTACTTGTTCACCAACGACTACGAGGCCGGTCTGCTGCAGGCCAAGACCGGGTGGAACACCGCGGAGATACTCAGTCGCGTCGGTGCCTGGCTGGTGACACTCGGCCCGGACGGCGTGGACGTCCTGCGCAGCGATCATTCGAATGTGCGTGTCGCCGCGCCGAAGGAACAGCGACGGGCCGACCCGACCGGCGTCGGAGACGCTTTCCGCGCAGGTTTCCTGGCGGGCCGCTCCTGGGGCCTGTCCGACGAACGAGCCGCGCAGCTGGGCTGCACGCTGGCGACGCTCGTGATCGAGGTCGTGGGCACGCAGGAGTACTGGCAGGGCTCGGACGTCCTCGCGGTGCGAATCGCCGAAGCGTACGGACCAGAGGCCGCCGCGGACATCACGCCGTTGCTGAACGACTGGGAATGAGGTTTTACCCGTGACGCTCTCCACTGATCAGGACTTCGCTGTCGCCGACATGTCGCTGGCCGAGTTCGGCCGCAACGAGATCCGGCTCGCCGAGCATGAGATGCCCGGCCTGATGGCGCTGCGCAGCGAGTACGCCGAGGCGGCGCCGTTGCGGGGCGCCCGGATCTCGGGTTCGCTGCACATGACCGTACAGACCGCCGTCCTGATCGAGACACTGACTGCCCTGGGCGCCGAAGTCCGTTGGGCCTCCTGCAACATCTTCTCCACGCAGGATCATGCGGCCGCCGCGATCGCCGAGACCGGGGTCCCGGTCTTCGCCTGGAAAGGCGAGTCGCTGACCGACTACTGGTGGTGCACTGAGCGGATGCTCACCTGGCCGGAGGGCAAGGGCCCCAACATGATCCTGGACGATGGCGGCGACGCGACGCTGCTTGTCCACAAGGGAGCCGAGTACGAGAAGAGCGGAACGGTCCCGCAGCCCTCGAACGATGACTCCGAAGAGGCGCGTGTCGTGCTTGACCTGCTGCGGGCCTCCCTGGCGGGGGACCCAGGCAAGTGGACCAGGACGGCGTCGGAGATCCGTGGCGTCACCGAGGAGACGACGACCGGCGTGCACCGGCTGTACCAGTTGGCCGCGACGGGCTCATTGCTGTTCCCGGCGATCAACGTCAACGACTCGGTGACGAAGTCGAAGTTCGACAACAAGTACGGCTGCCGGCACTCGCTCATCGACGGGATCAACCGGGCCACGGACGTGCTGATCGGCGGAAAGATCGCGCTGGTGGCCGGGTACGGCGACGTCGGCAAGGGCTGCGCGGAGTCGCTGCGCGGCCAGGGTGCCCGGGTGATCGTGGCCGAGATCGACCCGATCTGCGCGCTGCAGGCCCTGATGGACGGCTACCAGGTCGACCGGGTCGACGACGTGGTCGGCCAGGCGGACATCGTGGTCACGTGCACCGGCAACCGTGACGTGATCACGGCGTCGCACATGGCACGGATGAAGCACCAGGCCGTGCTGGGCAACATCGGCCACTTCGACAACGAGATCGACATCGCCGGTCTGGCCCGTACCCAGGGCATCCGCCGCACGAGGATCAAACCGCAGGTGGACGAGTGGACCTTTCCGGACGGTCACTCGATCATCGTGCTGTCCGAAGGCCGGCTGCTCAACCTCGGCAACGCCACCGGGCACCCGTCGTTCGTGATGTCGAACTCCTTCTCCAACCAGGTGATCGCCCAGCTGGAGCTGTTCACCCGGCACACCGACTATGCCAACCAGGTGTACATGCTGCCCAAGAAGCTAGACGAGAAGGTCGCGCACAGCCACGTCGCCGCACTCGGCGGGCGGCTGACTGAGCTGACCGAGCGTCAGGCCGACTACATCGGCGTGCCGAAGGACGGGCCGTTCAAGTCCGACCACTACCGGTACTGACTCACTTGAGGTGGTTGGCGAGGGAGATCCTCTGGTCGCGTAGGGCCTTGGCGACGACACGGGCGATCTGCAGCGCGCCGGCCGCCTCGAAGTGGGTGTGGTCGTTGCAGAAGAAGGCGCCCACGGCACCCTTGGTGTAGTCGCCGTCGTTGGGGCAGAGTTTGAGGGTGTTGTAGAGGGTGTAGCTCAGTTTGTGGAGGTCGATCACCGGGACCTGGCCGGCACTGCCGGTTTGGGTCGTCTCGGTGAGGAATCCACGGTTGCCGACGGCTGTGTTGCCGCTGCATGTGATCGCGGCGACCGGAGTCAGGAAGATGGCCTGGACGCCACGGGCCTTGGCTGCTGTGGCCATCGTCGTGAGCAACTCGCGGTATCGGGCGGAACCCACGTGCCGGGGGCAGTTGCGATCGCCGTCGTTGATCCCGAACTGGATCATCAGGTAGTCGCCGGCCTTCATGCCGATGGCCGGGTCGAGCATGTCACGCCACCGCTGGGCGTACGTTTTCGGGCTCACCACGCACTCGCCGGCGGAGTCCTTGGTGGCGGTGACATTGGACTCGTACAGCCAAGTCTGGATGCTCCGGCCTGCCACCGCGTTGTTGACCACTGTCACGTTGTCGTTGAACAGCGGGTCGAACTGGCTGCCCCAGCCGACCGGGCAGCCGGAACGCGGGTTGGCCATCGTCGAGTCGCCCGCGAGCCAGACCTTGACGGCCGCGGCCTGCTGGTTCCCGGCGGCGGGGGAGCAGGACGGCTGATCGGCCGAGACCGAGCCGGTGCTGACGATCATCGGCACCGCGATGAGCACGGCCAATGCCAGAAGGCGTTTCCTCACGAGTTTCTCCAGACGTGCAGGGTGGTCTGATGAGGACTCCGAGAGACATGCGTTGCCATCTTACCTCTTGCGCGCGGAAGTGGAAAGCGCTTTCCTGGCATCGGGTCCCCGGCGATGGAGGGCGACATGTCCCGACTGATCACAACCCTGCTGGCAGTGGTCCTCGTGCTGACCGGGCTGACGGGGACGCAGGCGTGGGCCGCGACCGGCGACGGCTCGGCAGGCGATTCGAACATCAGGTACTTCGGCCGGTGGGACACCCGGTCATCGAGCGCCTACGTGTCGGAGTGGGCAGGTGCGTACGTTCTGATCGGCTTCACCGGGACGACGGTGAAACTACGGCAGCGTGGGGCGATCGATCTGTTCGCCAGTATCGACGGCGGGCCTGATGTGTCCTATGTGAACGTCAGCGGAACCGTGAACCTGACGCCCCGGCCGCTCGCGTCGGGCACCCACGTGTTGCGGGTGTCGTACCGTCCGGTCGCCGGTTCCTATCACGGGGACGCGGTGTTCCAGGGCGTGACCCTCGACGCGGGCGCGCGGACGGTCGTGCCGCGGACTCCGTCGCGGATCATCGAGTTCATCGGCGACTCGATCACTGTCGGGCAGCGTTCGTCCAAACAGGCCTTGACCGCGTACGGCTGGCTTGTCGGTGAACGCCTTGGCGCCGGGCACACCCAGATCGCGGTCGGTGGCGCCTGCCTGTTCCCCGCGTCCGACGGATGCATCGGGATGAGCGAACGGTTCCTGCGCACCGGGCTGGCCACGAACTCGCCGAACTGGGACTTCGGTCGGTACCAGGCGGCCACGGTGGTGATCAACCTGGGCACCAACGACGTCGGGCACGGCGTGACCTCAGCCCAGTTCCGCAGCGCCTACATCACCTTGCTGCGCAACGTCCGGGCGAAGTATCCGAACGCGACCATCCACGCGATGCAGACGTTCCGCAAGCGGTACATCGCCGAAACACAGGCGGCGGTCAAGACCCTCACGGATGCCGGTGACACCAAGGTGCGTTACATCAACACCGACGGGTGGATCAACGAGGCCACCGACACGGCGGACAACGTCCACCCCAACGACACCGGGCACCGCAAGATCGCCGACCGGCTTGCCCCGCTGCTGGGGTGAGCCGTGATTCCCGGGGCCGAGAAAGAGACTCAGATGACATCAACGACAAGGACGTCGTTGCGGCGAACAGGTCTTGCCGCCGCGATCGCGGCCCTGACCTGCGGCGTTCTGGCAGGTCTGGCACCTGCGCCGGCGGACGCCGTCCTGGCGTGCGGCGACAGGACGTTCAACGCGGAAGCGGTCCTGAGCGGCAGCACATGGACCGCCCGCAACGGCAGCAGTACGGTTTACACCGGTGGGGACATGCGAGCGGCAGCGCAAGCCGCGATCAACAGCCTCACATCCGGTCGCACCACCAAACAGTGGGTGCTGATAAGGGGTTCCGGCACGGTGAGCGCGGGCTCGCGGATCTCGCTGCCGAGCTTCACCGGCCTGGATGTCTGCGGCACCATCAACGTCACCGGATCCGGGTCCGGCGACCAGGCCCCGATCTACTCCCGGGGAACACGTGACATCGAGGTGCGCTACCTCAACGTGACCGGTGCCCCGCTGTACGGCATCTTCATGCGTAACGTCCAGAACGTCATCCTCGGGCAGATCGACATGCGCCTGTCCGGCGGTCTCGGTGTACGCATCGACAACCGGGGCGACACCAGCGTTCGTAGCCGGAACATCCGTATCGACAACGTATTCGTCTCCGGCGCGGGCAGCCACGCCGTCGAGACCTATGGCGTGGACGGGATCACGATCGGCACCGTGATGGCCCGGAACGTCGGGCATTCCGGCCTGCTGCTCAACGACACCATCAACGCCACTGTGACCACAGTGGACGCCGAGAACGCCGGCGCGGGAACGGGATACGCGGCGTTCCGCGTGGCCAACCGCAACGGCCGGATCGGCAGCGCATATCCCACGAACGTCCGCGTCGGTACCGTGCGGGCGCGCGGCGGAGGCCGTGGCGTCTTCTGCGTTTCGGAAAGCGGTGGCCTTGTCATCGATCGGATCGACGTCGCCAACACCGGCAACAACGCGATCCTCGTGGAGAACTGCTACAACGTGAACATCGCAGCCGCCAGCGGCACGGTCTCGGGTGGCGGTGAGATCAGGCTCGCCGCCCGTTCGGAGTTCCCCGGCAACTCCGACATCATGATCCAGAACCTGAGGGTGACCAACTCGTCGGTCCGCGAAAGCCCATGCGGCACGAACACGACGTTCCGCAACATCACGCTGAACAACAGCTCGATGAACGTCTGTAGTTGACGCTTCCGGCCGCGTCGCCGCGAGCCGGCGGCGCGGCTCAGGACCTCAATCGAGTGTGGCCCGAGCCGACCGTGACTGTCCGGCCGCTGGGCAGTGCAACAGTCGCGGTGACGTTCACCGGGATGTCCACGTCGAGCGCGATCCCTTGTCCTGTGCGCGTCCATCCGATGCCGATCGGGCCGCGTTCAGTCCACACCGTTCCCCGGGCATGCCGTAATCCGTTGGCAGGCGGGGCGATCCGTACGGTGGCTGCGCCGGGCGACGTCACCTCAAGACCGAGCAAGGACCGCAGGATCCCGCTGATACCGGCACCGCCCCAGCCATGCGAGAAGCTCTCGCTGCTGGTCTGATTGACCTGCGCCCCAGTGCATCCGGCGACTGTGCAGCCTGGCGTCCATTGCTCCCACATGAACGTGCCGCCCTCGGCAAGTGTCCTGGCGGGGCCGTCGGCCGTCGGGTTGGTCAGCAGTCTGACGATTGCCTCGGGCTGGCCGGTTCTGTGCAGCGCGGCGAGGAGTTGACGAAGTGTCATCGGGCCCTGCCGCATACCAAGCTCGCGGATGTAGGCGCCGAGCCCGGGATAGGACGAGGCGGGGGCCACGCCATAGGCCACGGGAAAACTCTGGGCGTGCTGCGAGAAATTCGGGATCTGCGCGCCGGTGGACAGAGCGAGTCCGTCGGTGTAACGACCAGAAGCGGGGTCACGCAACTGTGCGTTCATAGCTGAGGTCAGGGAGCCTGCACGTCGGCGGTGTTCTTCTGCCGCAGCGGTGTCACCCACAATGACGGCCGCGTCGGCAACCGCGCGCATAGCACCGACGGCCAACGCGTTGACGACTGTCCTGGAACCATTGTCCTGGACGACAGTGTCGTAACGCATCGCGGGCGGCCAGTCGATGATCCCATTCGCGTACTGCCCGCTTCCGCCAGGCAGTTGATGAACCAGCCCAGTGGAGTCCACAGCGGACCAGATGTACCCCGCGACTCGCCGCATCGTCGGGAATGCCAGGGCGACGAGTGAATCGTCACCGGTCACCTGGTGGTACCGCATCACCCATTCCGGGAACATCTCGGTGTAGTCGGGGATGTCCCGTTTGCCGTCCCCGTTCGGGTAGACCGCGTTGAGGGCGCCGTTCGGCCAGTACCGGTCCTGCGAGTGGATGAACTCGGCAATGGCCTGCCGGGTGAGGCTGCGTTCGCCCAGCGAGTCCATCGTCGCGAAGGACTGGTCGATCGTGTCACCGAGGAACTGACCTTTCTCCCGCGTCGGCGTGTCGAGGAAGACGTTCTGCGCCGACAGCAACGCCGACCGCTGCATGAGCTGGAATACCGCGTCGAGTGTCGGGCTGCTGCTGGAGAACGTGGCCGCCTCGGCTGGACGCACATCGGTCGCCTGCGTGACCGCGGCGATCCGGTCGGCGGAGAGATCCTCGCCGGGGTCGCTGATCTGGAGATAACGCCAGGCCCAGTACGTGAACGGCTCTGCGGTCTGACGCCCATCCTTCTGGACGTAGTGGAAACGCATGTCGCTGCCCTGGGTGTCGAGCCCAGACGTGCCGGCCCGCGAGTTCTCCACCCACGCACCGGCACTGTGCGAACGAGCCAAGGGCGCGTCGACCACAACACCTTGTGGGTTGACTGACACGACAGTGCGGGTTTCCGGAGCGCCAGGGCCGTATCCGTTGGCGGGAGCGTCGATTGTGATCTCGTCGCCGATGTGCACATTGGACACCGATGCGAGGCCGACCTCCTGCTTGCCTGCCTCGACAGGTGCCGTGAGTGTGGTGTTGTTACGCCGATAGCTCGTGGTCACAGTGATCGCGCGACCGGTCTTGCCTGCCAGGAAGCTGATTCGCGGCACTGCCGCGACCACCTTTCCCATGTCGGCGAACACCGTTCCGTCCGGCAGTCTGATCACCGAGACCGGACGGGCGACCTGGTAGGCGATGTGTGCCTGCTGAGCGGAAAGGCGAGTGAACGCGCAGGGTGCGGAGCCGGCGCAGGAGGCCGGGTTCGACCTGGGGTGCAGGCCGATGACCGACGCGGGCGCCCAGCCGGGATCGTCGAACGACGGTGTGTCCCACCGGGCGATCTCCTGGGTGGCGTCGTAGCGCTCGACTCGGTCTCCGGCGTCCGAGTTGCGGTAGGTGGGCGTGGTGATGTCCCGTGCCGTGTCGCGCGTGAGACGCCAGGAATCATCCGAGACAACCACTTCCCGGCTGCCGTCCGCATGTTCGATGACGACCTTGACAAGCAGGCCGGACGGACCTTCGGGCGCTGCAGGACCGTTCGCGCGCCCCTGACAGCGACATGTCCAGTAGTGGTAGCGCACCCCCACCGCCAATGCGGCGCCCGCTCGCACGTCTTTCAGGTCGGTGACGTCGTAGTATCCCTCACCCGGATAGCCGTACGAGGAGCCACGGCCCACCGCGGCTCCGTTCACGTGCAGTGTCCAGTCGCTGGTCGCGGAGACGTAGGCACGGGCCTGGATCACAGGGCTTCTGCCGACGTGGATTACCTTGCGCGCCAGGGTCCACTCGTCCAGCGCGTCGTTTCCTTCGGTCTGACGCCGGATCCACGCCGCACCGGACCAATCGCCGTCACCCAAGCCAGTATCGAACGAAGCCTTGTCGGCGTAAGGCGAGACCGCGCCGCGCCGATCCCAGGTGCGGACAGTCCAACGGTAGGTCGTTCCAGCAGCCATCGCCGGACCGGCGTAGCGGACCCAGGACTGTCGTGAGGACGCGACCCGACCGCTGTCCCACACGCGGGTGTCGCCGCGCAGCACGAGGATCTGGTACGCGGTCTGCACCTCATTGCTGTCCCGATCCCTCGGCAGCCAGCCGAATGCGGGGACGCCGTCGACAGCCGGCGGGTCCGTGCGGTCGTTGACAGTCAGCCGCGCCGGGGCATCCGGAGAACGATTCCGGCCACCCGGCGACGCGGCTGAGATGCCACCCTGGACCAGCGTTGCCAGCAGTACGACGATCGCGACGATCAGACCTGGACTCCGTCGTCCACGAGACATGCGCAGACCTCCCGCGCAGCAGGGGATTGAAACGTTTTAGTCACGTCTCGACCACGCTAGCGCGCACAGCCGCCGAGCGATAGGGCCAAGTTGTCACTGGAGGTTCCACTTCTGGTTGTCGCCGGTTCCGCACGACGACAGCACGATCTTCGTGCCGTTGGCGGTGCCGGAGTTCACCCCGGACAGGCAGAGTCCGGATTGGACACCCCGGATGGTGCCGTCCGCGGCGAGTTCCCAGCGCTGGTTCGACTGGCCGTTGCAGTCCCAGATCACCACCTGCGTGCCGTTGACGGTGCCCTGGTTGTACGCGTCCAGGCACTTGGTGCCGTTGTAGATCGTGAGCTGGCCGCTTGTGGTGCTGGTCCAGCGCTGGTTGGTCTGGCCGTTGCAGTCCCACAGCTGAGCCTGCGTGCCGTTGGTCGTCGAGGAATTGTTGATGTCCAGGCAACGCTGGGATTGCCTGCCGATGAGCGCCCCGGTCCTGGAACCGCCCGACGAGTCGGTTCCGGTGACCGTCAGCAGGACTGCCTCACGCGCGGGCACGTTGACCGTGTAGCTCGTGGTCTTGGTGCCCAGGTCGGTTGCGTTCCAGACGTTGCGGACATTCGCTGTGGCGGCGAGGCCGAGGTCGGCGAACCGGACGGTGATGTCGCTGGGGGAGTTGGTGCGGTTGAGCGCGACCACGGCGCGACGGCCGTTTCCGGTGAGCACCTTGCTGTACACCTGCCGGCCCGCCTGGCTCTCGGCCACCTTCACGCCCTGCTTTCCCAGCGCGTCCTGGTCGATCGCGATGACCTCCCGGTTGGCCAGGATGTCCCTCGTCTGAGTGCTCATCGTGGCGAGGTTGTTGCCTGCCAGCAGAGGCGCGCCGGAGACCGCCCACAGGCTCATGTGCGTCCGGTTCTGGGCCGCGGTGAAGCCTGGCATGCCGGCGATCAGCATGTCCGGATCGTTGTAGTGCCCGGGACTCTGCGCTTCGGGGTGCTGTGCGGAGTCGAAGTTGGCGAGCACGCGGTCCATGGACGGGCTTTCGCCCCAGTAGATGATGTCCGCACTGGTACGCCACATCGTCGACATGCCCGGCGCCCACGTCCACGGGTTCTGCTTGCCCCAGTTGCACACCGACAGCACCAGCTGCCGACCGGTCTGAGCGGTGGCGCGGGCGATCGAGTTGCTGATGGCCTGATAGGTGCTGCGCGGGTCCAGTTTCTCGGCGTCGCCGCCGCACCAGTCGACCTTGACGAAGTCGAACCCCCACTGGGAGAACTGCAGGAAGTCCTGGTCGTAGTGGCCCTCACTGCCCGATCCCGGTGCGGCGGGACGGCCGGTGGGGAAGTAGTAGCCGCAGCCGTCCCGGCCTGCGTCGGTGTAGATGCCCGCCTTCAGGCCCTTGCTGTGGATGTAGTCGGCGATGGCCTGCATGCCGCCCGGCCATTCCCGTGTGTCGACGGTGATGTTGCCCGCCGGGTCGCGGGTTCCCTGCCACCAGCCCTCGTCGATGTTGACGTACTGGTAGCCCGCGTCCCGCAGCCCACTGGAGACGATCGCGTCCACCTGCGCCTTGATCACGTTGTAGTCGATCCTGGCGGCGAAGCTGTTCCAGGAGGCCCAGCCCATCGGCGGGGCCGTGACCGCCTGCGTGGTCACGGCCCCGGCCGGCGCGGTGGCCGGACTGATCGCCAGAGCGGCCAGCGCCGCTGCGAGTCCTAACGCGAGTCTGCGCTTCATCACCCATTCCTTTCACTCGTCAGCAAATAACTTCAGGCCAGGTCGAAACCGCCGATGTCCCGATTGTTCGCATCGGTTCTGTTTCGTTCCCGCGCCTGTACAGAGGGCTTTGGCCGATGTAGCGTCCGTTACGGGCGCCCGTCGTGAGTCTTTGCCGGTTACTCTCCTTTCCTGCACGAAGATGTGAGGGCTCGATGATGTGTCCTGTCTCGTCAAGGCGGTCGCGACTGATCCCGTGGTTGTCCGCGGGTTCGCTGGCCGCCGCGCTGGTCATGGTGGTGCCTGCCGGTCAGGCCGATGCCGCCGTGGCCTTTGCCAGTACGGTGGTCAACCAGGGCAACGGGAACTGTGCCGATGTGCCGGGCGGCGCCGGCACGAATGCGTTGCAGCTCGTTCAGAAGTCCTGTACTTCCGGCACGAACCAGTCCTTCTCGTTCAATCCGGTGGCGGGCGGCGGTGACACGTACACCGTCGCGACGCTGACCGCCGGGAGTTGTCTCGACATTTCCGGGGCGTCCGGCAACGACAATGCCGCGGTCATCCAGTACACGTGTCATTCCGGGACGAATCAGCAGTTCCGTTTGCAGCCGGTGAGCGGTGCCGCCAACACGTTCAACGTCGTGGCAGTCAGCTCCGGCAAGTGCGTGGTTCCGTCCGGCGACAACGCCGCGGTCAACACACCGTTGGTGCAGTTGCCATGCACGGCCGCCACCAGCAGGGCCTGGCGGATTCCCGGATACACCGGCGGTGGCGGCGGCGGAGCCACCTTCACCAACCCGCTGGACCGCAACGGCCCGGACCCCTGGCTGCAGTACTACAACGGCTACTACTACCTGGCCTCCACGACCTGGAACTCGACCATCACCATGCGCAAGTCGCGCACGCTGGGCGGGCTGCTGAACGCGCCGGAGACCGTCATCTTCAACCTGACCAGGCCCAACGGCGCGGGGACGATGTGGGCACCGGAGTTCCACCTGCTCGACGGCCCCAACGGCAAACGCTGGTATTTCTACTACACGGCCGGCCGGGAACCGTTCGACCTTGGCAGCCAACGCATCCACGTGCTCGAAAGCGCCGGGACCGACCCGATGGGGCCCTACAGCTTCAAGGCCGACATGCTGGATCCCCAGCAGGACAACACCTGGGAGCTCGATCCGGGCATCCTGCAGCTGAACGGCAGGCTTTACCTGCTCGGCACGTTCTACAACGGATCCCAGCCGAACTTCATCCGCCCGCTGTCCAACCCGTGGACCGCCAGCGGCACCAGGCACATCCTGTCCACGCCGACCTACAACTGGGAGACCGTGGGCGGTGCGGTCAACGAGGGGGCCGAGGTCATTCAGCGCAACGGCAAGACCTTCATCGTGTTCTCCGCCAGTCACTGCTCCACTCCCGACTACAAGCTGGGCATCCTGACCTACAACGGCGGCGACCCGCTGCAGCAGTCCTCGTGGGTCAAGTCCAGCCAGCCGGTGTTCCAGCGCAACAACGCCAACGGCGTGTACGCCCCGGGGCACAACGGCTTCTTCAAGTCCCCTGACGGCACTGAGGACTGGATCGTGTATCACGCCAACAGTTCCGCCAGTGGTGGTTGTGACATGAACCGGTCCACCCGCGCTCAGAAGATCACCTGGAACGCCGACGGGACGCCGAACTTCGGCACCCCGGTCGCACTGGGAACGAGGCTCGCCGTTCCGTCCGGTGAGCCCGCCTCGTAAGGCGCTGTCCGCCGCTGTGCGTGGAAATCCACCCACAGCGGCGGAGACCGGGCGGCCAGGACTCACGACAGGAAGCTGCTGTACGGCCCGTTCAGGATGTTGTTCTTCTGGCTCTGGTTGAAATGGGTGTTCGGGTAGTTGTAGAACGACGCGGACATCGGGGTGCCGTCGGTGTACGACGAGTCCGGCAGACCGAACGCGTGCCCGAGTTCGTGCACCATGCCGCCGTACCAACGGTTCATCGGACCGTTGATGCCCGCCGCGCCGTCGGCGTCGTGCTGGCAGAGGATCACCCAGCCGTTGCCGCCACCGCCGCCCGCGCCGGGGCCTTCGGCGATGACCTCACCGACATTGAGCCATCGGCTGTCCGGTGCGCCGAGGGAGAACCTGCGCAACAGCTCCTGTTGCATGTTGAACACCGACCACCAGTAGCGATCGGGGCCGTTGGGCGTGTTCTCGTACCAGCTCTTGGTGTGCTCGCCGGCCACTACCTGCACGACAGGCCCGTTGAGCTTGAAGGTCTTGCCGAGCTCCTGCTGGTAGTACCGCTGCGCCTCACGCATCACGTTGGCGATTCCGTCCGGGTAGCGCTGGTCGAAGGGCACGTCGGACGGACGCAGCAGGAACACCCGCACGGTCCTGGCCGGTGGATCCTGGCCAGGAGCGTTGCTGTAGCTGGGAATCCGCCATACCCGGCTGAGTGCGTTCGTGCAGGACAGCTGGACCAGTGCGGTGTTGCCGGCGGAGTTGTCCCCGAGCGGGGCCAGGCACTTGCCCGAACCGACCGACGCCAGGTTGAAGGTGTTGGTCGCGCCGGGCACGTTGACCGGCTGCAGCCGGAACTGCTGGTTGGTCCCGGAGTGGCATCCATATTGGATTACCGCGGCGTTGTCGGCACTTGACGCGCCGTAGATGTCGACGCAACTGCCTGAAGTCAGGGTGCCGACGGTGTACGTGTCGGAGGATCCGGACACTGGGGTGAAAGCGAACGACTGCCCGGCCGCGGCCGAGCATGTCGATTGGACCAGCTGCAGGCCGCTGGTAGGAGCCCCGTTGGGGACCGTGGTGCAGTTGTTGTTCGCCTGGTTGACAACGGTGCTGGTGAACGCGTTCGCGGCCCATGCGGTGCCCGAGGGCAGCACCGCGATCACACTGGCCACGAGTCCCAGCACGATCAGCGTCACCAGCCGCGCGAATCCGCGCGGTGGACGGTGGACAGGACGCATCATTGAGTCCTCACAATCCATTTCCCTGGGTAGTGTTAGCGCTAACATTCTGGGGAACGGCTGCAGGGCCGTGCCCGGTGGGTACAGGGGGTGCGTAACACAGGCTGGGCTGAGCCGGGCGCGGACACAGTCCGTCAGAGATGCCCTCTTCAGCCCTGAGGGGTCCGGACTGAGACCACGCGATGAATCTGGAAAGCCTTTTCCAGTCAAACGTAAGGGTGCCGTTCGGCTACTGTCAAGAATCCGGCGCGCCTCAGGCCTGCACGAGGTTGAGGCCGGCCCGGTCGACCGGCACGCCCGACGCGGCACGCGGGATATGGATCCAGCCGAGCTCGCGCCGGTCGCCGACGGCTGTGGCGACCGAAGGCTCGTAGGCGTCCCGATCGATCCCGGGATATCCGTGCCGGACGACCGACTGGTAGATGTGATCGGACACGACCAGCACCAGCGGAGCCGGGGTGGCGCGCAACGCGGCCTTGGTCTCCGGGGCGTCGAGCAGGCGGAAGGCCAGATCCAGTGCGTCGGAGTAGCAGCCGTGCTCGTCGTAGTGGACCTCCCCGGCGTGCATGACCATTCGCATCCTGAGGCCGTCGTGGTCCCGGGCGAGCAGCCGGCTGAGGGTGGGCGCGACCTGGCCGAGCAGCAGGGTTTTCGGCACCTCGTCGGCGGGGTGGACAAGCGTCAGGACTCCGTCGCCCCTGTCGAAGAAGGGATCGCGGCGTTGCTCTGTGACACTCGCGGCAAGGAAAGCCTCTTCGCACACCTGGTACATCGTGTCGCGCAACCGGCTCTTGGCCTGGTTGGTCCTCATCGTGCTGGCTTGCGCGTCGACCGCGATGATGCTGCGGTAGCAGGGCTGTTGGGGGATCTTCACCCCGAAGAGTGTTCTGTGCCCGGTGTCCCGGGCGGCAGATGCCGGTGTCCCTGATGGTCAACTAGAGCCGGGGTTTCACGCCCGCGTCCCGTGCCTTGGCGATCAGCTCAGCCCGGTTACAGACACCGATCTTCTGGAAGATCAGCGACGTGTTGTTGCGGATCGTCTTGGGGGACAGGCACATTCGGTGGGCGATGGGGTCGTTGCCGAGACCGGCCACAATGTACTCGAGGATCGTGCGCTGTTGCGGGGTCAGGGCGGGGAAAGGGAACGAAGTGGACTGCGCGGTGCTGATGACGTCCCGCAGCCGGGCCATGACGCCGCCGCTGATCACGGTGGTACCGTCCATCGCGACCAGGAGCTTGGCCATGATGTCGGTGTCGTCGCGTTCCTTGACCAGGAACCCGTTCGCGCCGGCGCTCAGTGCGGCGGCCACCTGGTCGTCGTCGGCGTACATCGTCAGCGCGACGATCACGATCTCCGGGTGATCGTGCCGGATCTGCTTGATCGCGGTGACGCCTTGGTAGGTGACCTCGTGCCCATTCGCACGGGGCAGGCGGAGGTCCATGAGGATCAGTGACGGCCGTAACGTGCGGGCGGCCAGCACTGCCTCATCAGCAGTGCTGGCCTCGCCGACGACTTCGACGCCGCCCGCCGCGATGAACTGAGCGCGCAACCCGGCTCGGTAGACCGCGTGGTCGTCGACGATCAGTACTCGAAGCGGTTCGTCACCCACTGTGTTGCTCCTACGAATACGTCGGCCGGCCGATCGGGAGGTTGGCGACGACCGCTGTCCCGCGCGGCGGATGGTTGGTGATGGAGAAGGTGCCGCCCAGCTCCTCGCACCGCTGTCGCATCGATACGAGGCCAAGGCCGCCACCTGCGGACGGTTCGATCCCGCTGCCGTCGTCGATCACTTCCAACGACAGGTTTTCCTTGCCGTACAACCGGATGTGACAGTGCGACGCACCCGAGTGCGTGATGGTGTTGGCCACGGCCTCGCGTGCGATGCGGTACACCGCGGTCTCGACCGCCGCCGGCACCTCCTGTACGTCCTTTGTGCACACTTCGACGGCGAAGTCCGGACTGGTGAACTTCTCGGCCAACGCGCGCAACGCCTCGGACAGGCCATGGCGCAGTTGCGTGGGCCAGATGCGCTCGATCAGTTGGCGGATGTCGAGCTGTGTCGCCCTGATGTGTTCGATCACGCTTGCCAGGAGGTCATGTGCCTGGCCGTCCTTGTCCTGCACCATCCTACGCGCCGCGTCCACCTGCAACAGGGCGCCCGCCAGGCTGGGCCCGATCTCGTCGTGCAGGTCCTGCATGGTCCGGCGGGCGTTCTCCTCCAGGTCCTGGATGAACTTCTGCCGTGCCCGCCGTAGATCCTGGGAGAGCTGTTCGGACCATGCGGACGGCGCGACCTGCCGGGCCAGGTCGTGCAGGAGACGTTGCTCCCGGCCGCCGAGCCGTTCCTCCGGCGACCGGACCTCCACGATCAGTTCGCCCACCTGCTTGCAGTCGTACGTCATGGGAACCGACACCTGCTGCCAGCCCCGGTTTCGCCCGGACTCGGCCACGAGGCTGCGCCGGTCGTCGGTGCCCACGTAGACCGCGACATACGGCAGCCGCAACGCGACCGCGACCGTGTTGGCCACTGCCACCAAAGGCTCGGAGATCGGGTTCTCCAAGCGTTCGGACAGGCTGGACAACGCGATGTACGGATCGGCGCGGTGGCCGAACAACCGTCGGTCCAGCCTGCGCAACAACGTGCGGTACAGCGGCGCGAGCATGATGACCACGGCGACTGTGGCGATCTCCTCGGCCTGATGCGGAAAGGGACGCATCGCCAGCGTCACGACGACCGTGTACGTCAGCACAAGACCGGCGATCAGCAAGCAGTACAACAAAGTCCGGTGCACGATCAGGTCGATGTCGTAGAGCCCGTACCGCATGATCGCCACCGATGCCACCACTGGGATCGCGACCGCGCTGACCGCCCACGCGCCCCACATCACACCCAGCATCTCCGTGATGGCCGCGAGCAGCAGGATCACCGTGGACACCAGGGCGAGCAGCACGACACGACGCTGGTCGCCGGAGACCCGGCGGCTACGGATCACCAGAGCCGCGATCGCCAGCAGGGCGGTCACTGCCGTGCCCGCCAGGCCGACGACCGCGATCACCAGCGGCAGACCGCGCTGAGTTCCGGCGCCGGGGTCGTCGACGCCGGTCCAGAAGCTGTCCGGCGAGGACCAGGAGGCCCAGCCGATACCGATCACGGCCAGGGCGGTGGCCACGCTCCCGCCGACCAGCACCGGCGACCACCGCCGTGACAACAGCTTCCCGGTCGGGAAGAGCAACGCCAGCAAGGGCAGCAGTCCGTAGGTCAGCCAGCAGGACCACGTCCCGATCCACGACATCGGGGTGATACCGGGCCAGGCCTCGGCAGCGACCGTGATCGCTCCGCTCAGACCGGTGACCAGCAGCAGCCAGCCGACCCGGTTGCCCGGCACGTGGCCGATCACCCGCATCCCCAACAGGGTGAAGGCGATCGCCACGACCCAGTTGCGTGGATGCGAACCGATCCACTCGCCCGGCAGCGTCAACCGGGCGACAGCGACTGCCACGCAGGCCGCGGCGAGCCCGCCGATCACGCGTGACAGCAGGACCTCCCGGCCGGACCACCAGGCCCGGCCGGCCACCATTGTTCGGAGCAACACCTGAACTCCCCCGTTCAAGGTCGACGGGACCGGTCAGCCGTTGATCCAGTGCCAGAAATTGTGCAGGGGAGACCCGTTGTCTTTGATGGACACCTGCCCGTTGCCTGCCGGGTTCTCCAGTTCGGCCAACGTCGGCAGCGGGTGGCGGGCGAGTGCCTCGGCATGGTTGTCGTGCAGCCAGGTCAGGCCGAGCCGGACCCGGTCCAGGTCGGCCTTGACGGCCGCCACGTGCGGGCCGTGGAAGTACTGGTTCCCGGGTTGGGCGGCCGCGGCGTAACGCACCAGCGCGTCGTACCACTGGGCGAGGTTCTCGGGTTCGAAGTACCCGCGTGAAGAGTTGTCGTTCTCGACCGGAATGGCCATTGTTGACCCCTTCGAGGATCGTCGTATGTGGACGTGGTTGTGACGCAACCATTCCGTGCACCCGGTCCCGGGAACCAGAGGCGGGTGTCCCGGCTGCCCGGGCGGGGGCGTTCCCATCTGAGCCCACTGTGGACAGATCACCTCATGTCCGGCTGGGCCGGTGATCGGCCAGGACGGCCGCGGCCTTCGCCCGCGCGATCCGGTGCGCGTTGCCGATCTGGCGGGAGAGCACCGAATACACCAGCGCGGCGGGAATGATGCTGAGCAACAGCGCCGACCGATCGTCCACGCCTCGCATCCCCGCGATCGTGCCGTCGCCGGCGATCATCATCACGACTGCCAGCACGGCCATGACCGCCGGCATCAGCGCCGGAAAGCTGAGCCAGTCACGCAGCCGGCGTAACCACGTCCCTTCCGGCTGCTGCCGGTGGCGGCCGGTGGGACGCCTGGCCGGCACCGGGTCCGGCGCTTCTGGGGCGTCTCTGGAGATCGGCGCAGGCGGCTCGGGCGGTGAGGCGGCGACCGGGCGCAGGCGGACGGTCGTCTCCTTCGCCAGCTTCATGTCCTGCTTGATCCGCTGCCATTCCGCGACCCAGGCCCGCACTTCGGCCTCCGGCCGTCCGCACCCACGCACGAAGAGCTCGACCAGTTCGGCGCGGGCCGGCAGCCGGGTCAGCTCGGGGTGTTCGGCGATCTTGGCCATGTAGTGGGCGGTGCTCTTGGGCAGCTTGCCGTGCGCGGTGTTGGCGATCTGCTGGAAGGACCGGCTGGCGTCCTCCCGCAGCCATCGCAGTGCCTGCACGAACGGCAGCGGCCGGTCGGCGGCCTGGGCCTGCGCCAGCGGGCTGCCGAAGACGCGGTCCCGCTCGGCGTTCTCCGGCGGCACAGCCGGGTCCGTGCGCCGGGCCGGTAAGCCAGGGCCGGGCGGTGGTTCGTCCGGGGCGGTCATCGGCTCGTCCATCCGCCGACGGCCGCCCCACCGGCACCTGTCCCGCCGGCCGTGGGGCCCCGGAACGAATCTGGGTATGGCAGCGGCATCCGCCACCTGGCGGGGGTCAACACGGGCAATCCTCCGTCTCCAACCGTGACCTGGGCATCCGAATCCGCCTCTGGCCCGCGGGGAAAGTCGATCAGAGGCCAATCCGATCGGGCGGGTGTGAAGAAGAAGATCCGTTGGTTTGGCAGAGAGCGTATCTCCCACTGGCAACAAAGTCGCGCTGACTCAACCCAAGCTCGCCTGCTGCCACGCCGCGCCGTTATGTGGACGGCGGGGTCGCGCATTTACCGAACGGGGGCGCCGGAAACAAGGTCAAATGACACATCGGAAGCGGATCCTGGACGAAAAAAATCTTTGGACGGCACATCGCCCGATCGGCCGATCAAGGCCCGAGTGGTCTGCGGAAACTTGGTCTCCCGTGCCCTGCTCACCCCCGCCTAGCTGGACGAACAGCCGATATTGGACGCCGTCGAACTAGAGGTGATCTTTGTTCCTGGTTACGTTGTGAGCGCACCCTTCCTTCGGGGATCCGAGGCGGGGGTGGGCACATCACTCCTTGTCCCTGACCTGGGCATGGTCCGTGTGTCGTGGCGGGTGCCCGTCGGCCAAACGGGTGCCCGCCACAATCCCCGGAAGTGAATTCGCTGGTCAGTGACCCTTCTGGACGTGTGGATGCCCGCTGTGTGCGCAGCTGCGGCATATGACTGGGCAGCGTCTGCCGGTAGTCGAATTGTCCGTTTGTGATCACTCGGCGACCCTTGGGCGCGATCTTCGGGACAACGATTACCCGACGAGTGTGACTGACATCACACTTACCTTGGTAAACCTTTCAGCGAGGCGACCTGTCCCCGCGTGAGTGTTCACATTCCTCCGGCTGGTAATGGTAAGCGCTTTCTGTGTAGCATGATAAGCATTCGCTCACGGTAGATGCCCTGATAAGGCCTTTGGTGGCAGTGTGTGCCACAAGAGATGTCACACTTTGTGACACCTGATGGCTGTCCCGTAATTGCGTTCTCAGGTCAGCCGGGATATGTGTGCTGCTCGTGCGAGCCGCCCCGCATTGGTGATTTCCGTCTTTTCAAACCCGGCCCGCAATGGTGCCCTGTTGGCGAGGGAAAGCGGGTTCGTGAGATGGGGGGTGCGGCCGGTGGCGATCCGGTTGAAGATGGGCGGATACGCGAGAGTCGACAACGACCCGCTGGGCCGGTCGTTCGTCGGGTACTTCCCCCGGATGACCGAAGCGGAGGCCTGGGAGGTCGGCCGGGGCATGTGGCGTATGAACGCCGGGAAGGCACGGCGGCAACGTTTCGCGATCATCGTGGGGGAGGGCCTTGTCCGCGCGGTCGCCGAGATCAGCGCCGTGACGGTCCACGGCGACCGTGCGGCCCTCGAAGGTGCCGTCCTGGCCGAGGGGCACTCGGTGCGCGATGTCCTGATCGGTCAACCGGATCCGGTGGTCAACCGCTCGCAGAACCCGGTCGGCTACCGCGAACTGTTGGTGGAGAAGCAGTTCGTCTACCGCCTCTGCGCGTGTGGATGCGGCGGCCGCACCGACCGGGACTTCCTGGCGGGCCACGACGTCCGGGCGATCCAGGCCCGTGTCCGTGAGCACTTCGGCGGATCTCAGCTGAGGTTCGTCCGATGGGTCGACAGGCAGCTGGCCACGGACTGACCCAGGTTTTGGTTCGCCACATCGGGGGTACGACTCTCTTTTGGGCTGGGGGCCCGATGGTGGAAAGGGAATCTTGTGCTTCGACCTGCCATGGATCTGCCGTCAACCGCGCTCGTCACAACAAGTCTCGTGCTGGGTGTCCACGGACTACTCGCACTCGCCGGGCTCGACTTCATCGTGTCGGGCCCGGCCCTCACGCCGGGGCAGTGCTTCGCCGCGGCCGGCGTCTGCCTGATCAGACACCTCGCTAGGCGGAACTGGAGGTGACCTGCCGAGCCGACAACGGTGTCGCGACGTCTTCCAGGGAACGCTTGGCCGCTTCAACACCAAGCACCAGCTCGGCGATCCCACCGATGATCATCACGCCGGCGCCGATGCAGTAGCCGAGTGCGACGTTGCCAGGATCCCCGCTCTCCACCAGAACACTGAACAGGACGGGCCCGACGATGCCGCCGACACCGGTCCCGACGGCGTAGAACAGCGCGATACACATCGCGCGGATCTCCATCGGGAAGATCTCCGACACAGTCAGGTAGGCGGCGCTCGCCCCGGACGAGGCGAAGAAGAAGATCACCGCCCACGCCCCGGCCAACGTCCACGCCGACAGCACGCCCGCTGAGAACATCCACGCGGTCGCGAGCAGCAACAGCCCGGAGCCGAGATAGCTGACGCTGATCATCGTGCGACGCCCGACACTGTCGAACAGCCGCCCGAGCACAAGCGGCCCGATCAGACTGCCAAGGGCCAGCGGGATGAGGTACAGCCCGGACTGGGCGCTCGGGACACCGAAGAAGGTCGCGAGTACCAACGCGAACGTGAAGTAGACGGCGTTGTAAAGGAACGCCTGTCCGATGAAGAGAGCCAGCCCAAGCAGGCTCCGCCGGGGATAGGTCCGCAGCACGGTCCGGGCGATCTCGCCGAACCCGGTGCTCGCCCGTTGCCGCACCCGCAACGAATCCCGGACAGGTTCCAGCTTCGTGTTGGTCTCCCGCTCGATCTCGTGCTCGATCGAACCGACCAGTTCCTCGGCGGCTCCGTTGTGCCCATGGGTGTAGAGCCATCGCGGACTCTCCGGAAGATGGCGGCGCACAAGAAGGATCACCAAACCAAGGACGGCACCCAGTCCAAACGCGACACGCCAGCCGACGTCGGCGGGGAAGATCGTGGGATCAAGCAGAAGAAGCGTGAGCGCGGCCCCGGCAGCGGCCCCACCCCAGTACGACCCATTGACCGCAAGCGAAACCGTCGCCCGCAACCGGGCCGGGACAAGCTCATCAATGGCCGAATTGATCGCAGCGTACTCCCCGCCGATCCCAGCCCCGGTAAGAAATCGCATCACAACAAAGAACCACGCGTCAAAAGAGAACGCGGTCGCGGTAGTCGCAGCCAGGTAAAGCCCAAGCGTGGCCAGAAACAGCTTCTTACGCCCCAACCGATCAGTCAGATAACCGAACAGCAGCGAACCCACCACGGCCCCGGCCACATACATCGACGCAGCCAGCCCCACCTCCGAGTCACTGAGCCCAAGCCCACTCTCGGGTTCGGTGAGCCGCTCGGCCAACGCCCCCACAATAGTGACCTCAAGCCCATCCAGGATCCAAACAGTCCCAAGCCCAGCCAGCACAAGCCAATGCCACCGCGCCCACGGCAACCGATCCATCCGAGCCGGCACATCAGTATCAACGGTCTCCAACGACCGTCCACCCTGCTTCACAGCCATAACCGAAGAATTGCCCAGCCAGTTCAACCTGAAACGCAGCTGGCCAGTACGGCCCGGGCCTCGTCGACACACAACTCACTCCACCGGGCAAGATCGCGGGCAGCCCGTTGACGTATGTGGGTCGGCACAGTTTCGTCCCGCATCACGTCCCGCGCGGCGACAGCGGCACGTTCCCGGTCAAAGCGCCGCAGTTTGACCACGGCTTCGGCGGATCTCAGCCGCGCCAAGGCGCTGAGGCGTTGGTCCCGCATCATCTGTTCCAGGTCTGGGACGGCGGTAGCGAGGTCGACCTCGGCGATTGCCCATCAGAACCTGTATGCGGTGCAAGGGTTTCGCGGTGGTCAGGAGGGTGTTGAGTTGTTTCAACACCATTCGGCGGTCGGATGGCGACCGTATGAAGAGGAGGCGCGCTGCTTCCGCGCGAACGGCTCCGGAAGCGGATTCATCGGTTAGGAGGGAGTGCAGCGCTGGGACTGATAGGTCCCGGACGGCTTGGCCGAAGTTGTCGAGCTCGCGAGCAGCGAACAGACGCAGAGCAGGATGGCACGAGGAGTCGGTGGCCAGATCGTTTAGAAGCCGGGCGCCAACGGCTCGATCAGACACATCAAAGTTGGCCAGGTGAACAGCGGCTTGCACGCGTGTACCCGGTGATCGGCGCACCTCATCGCGGACAGCACGTACTGCATCGAGACCATTAGTTGTACGAAGCGCGTACAGTGCGGTGAGTTGGTCACGATCTGAGGTTCGCTCGTCGGTAGCGATTTGGAGTAGGAAATCGGACACCTCACCCGGCAAGAACGTCACCAGATCACCGACGAGGAAACTCGCGCGTGACCGGGCGCGTGTGGCCTGTGCTTCGTCGCGCACAAGGTCCAGCGTCTCGGCGATCACATGGTCGAAGTGCTTCTGCCCCAGGGATGCGAGTTCTTTGCGAGCAGCTGTCGCGCATTGCTGACCTGGAAGGAAACCTCGCAGGAAGGCGGCTGCCTCCGGCACGAATGCGAGCGAGAGCTGTGCAAGCGCGACTGCCGCCTTGATCCGTTCGCTTGCTGAGGATTCAGGTGCGTCGATCACTGCGCGGATGGCTTGTTCAGCTTCGTCTGCCAGAGGGTTGTCGTCCCATACATCAGTGTCTGGCACTCGTTCGTCGATAGGCGCCGATCGATTGTGGAGCAGATCGTGCTCCAGCCGAGTGCGTGCCTTTCGCCCCAGCCGGTTCACAGCTGCTCGGACCCGCCAGGATTCCACGCCGTGAAGCCGGGTGATTGTTCCAGTCGTGCTGGTCTCGTTGAGCAGGCGTTGCAATTCAGTAGCCGCCTCGTGGACGAACTCTGGCGACAGCTTGGCGAGAGATCTGACGGACCGGCCGACGGCCACCGCAGTTGTACGTGGAGCCGCGATCGTTGATCGAAGGTGCCGGATCGCCCGGTCGCGGAAGTCGAGACCGAACTCGGCGATCTGGTCTGCGCCCCACCATCGATCGTTCCCGGTCAATCCAGGTTCAGCCAGGATTGACTCGACATGGTCGACTGCGGCGTTCCGGTGTTGGGGACCGAGGTCACCAAGGACTCTCGCGAGGTCGAAGCGGTCAGTACTAGACCGACGGCGGTCGATGATCAGAGTGTTCACCAATGAAACCGCTTCTGCTGCTTGAGCGGGACCGAGCGAAACCAGGCCGAGTGCTGCGTCGCGACGGCCTACGGTGCTGAGCACCGGGTCGCGAAGCACTTGGCGGAAGATGGCCGCCGCCTGGTCGTGGAACTCCGGGCCGATCTCGACCAAGCCGGTGGCGGCCTCCACAAGATCTGTCACCGGACTGTCGTCGGTGAGCAGCGAGGTCAACGTATTGATCGCGAACTCCCGGGCGTGGCCGCCGAATACTGCCAGGGTCACTGCTGCGGTTCTGTATTGAAGGCCGGTTGCCCGAGGATTTGAAAGCACAGCGCGGAGGCCGCGTTCGGCTGCGGTAAGTCGTTGCTCGATCGACGTGTCGACATCGTCCACGACATCTGACAGATAGGTGACTGCTTCGCGGAAGTGCTTTCCGTGCAGGCGGGTCGCCAGCGCTGCTGCAGCCTCGGTGCGTGACTGCCAGGGGGCGTCTTCGGTGTGCATCAACCCCAACAGCCACTCGGCCAGACCTGGGTAGTGGGTGGCGCGGCTGGCTTGGGACAGGATTTCGCCGCTGAAGGCGGTGGTGGTCATGGCCCTCGCTCGAACCGTGGCAAGGAAGGCGGTCATGACCGCATGGCTTGCCGGGACTCGTTTTGCGAGGAGACGCGCTGCCAGCAGGTGTTGCTCAGTTCCACCTGTGTGGAGCCAACATACGAGGGGATCAGCCTCGTCGGGGTGCAGGCGTGTGTAGTGGAGCAGCACGGACCGGGCGTACTCACCGCGTTCCTTGGGGCGAGCCGCGTACAAGAGCCGCGCGAAATCGTCGTTTGAGGAGTCGAAGTGCTCGGGCAGTAACCGGGCTTGGGCGGTGGCGGCGAGGTGCTCGGCGAAGCTGTGGTGGAGGAAGCTGAGGTCGTTGCCGCGCATGACCAGAAGGCCGCCTGAGATCAGATAGGCGGTCAAGTCCTCGGACCAGCCGTGTGGCAGTTGGTCGACTGAGCGGCGGATCCAGTCGCGGGCCGCTCCCACCAGGGATGTGTCGGTTTCGGATCTGGTTTTGCCGAGGTGTTCCAGCAGGGCTGTGTGGTGGGGTTCGAAGATGCTGCTCGATTTACGGGCTGATCGCAGGAATGCCAGGTATGACTCGTAGAGCTCGTACTGGTTGTCCGGCAGGGGGCGGTCTTCTTGTTGGAAGATGATCGCGGCGATGGTGGCCAGGAGGGGGACTCGGACCAGCTCGTCGAGGTGGGCGTCGCGGATTTGGCGGACGAACCGGTGGGCGTGGTCCAGGCCTTCCTCGTCGAACCAGTTCTCTGCGAATCGGATCAGTGCCTGTTCGTCGAATGGTTGTAGCTCGTAGCGGGCGGCCTTGATGCGTTGCAGTGGGGCCAGAGCGGCGCCTTCGATCGGCCGGGTGGTGACCACGACTCGGTATGGCGATTCGGGGGCTGAGGCCCAGGCGGCGAGGACGTCCGCCAGGCTGTCGCGGTCGGCGGCGTCTGCTACTTCGTCGAGTCCGTCCACCAGCAGGAGCCAGCGGCAGCCCAAGGCGCGGTCGCTCACCAGGTCTGATTGGAGGGGTGCGCCGAGGAGGGCGCCGCATTCGGCGTTGGCGCTGTCTGCAAGGGCTTGGGCGAACGGGAGGTCGAGGCGGGCGGCCAGTTCGCGCGCTGACAGGCGGAGGGGGATGACTGGTTCGGTCAGGGGGTCGTCCGCCGCCGAGTCATACCAACGGGATGCGGTGTCCGCGGCTAGTCGGAGGGAGAGCGTTGACTTTCCCTGGCCTGCGCCGCCGGTGACGATGAGGTGTTCGTTGGCGTCCAAGGCTTCGCGGACGGTTCGGGCGGGTGGGCGTACTGCCACGCGCACGGTTGGGGCCCGTAGGACCTCGACGAGTTGGCCGTGGTCGTCGAGGACCGGAGTCGGGCGGCTGGTTTCTGACCGCTGCTCTTCCGTGCCGCTGCTCAAGTCCTGGCGGACGTAGACCGTGGCCAACGACGGCCGGCGGGCGCCGGGCAGCCGGTAGGGAAGTTTGTGGGCCGCTTGCATTTGGGCGTTGAGAACCGAACGGATCTCGTCCGGCGGTTCTGTGATCTTTTCCCAGGCCGCTACCGGCTCGTGTTCTGGGCGTGGGGGAGCCGCGGATGTCGCGTTGAGGACGAACTGCACGCCCCCTTCTATCGAACCGGCCTGGAGGGCTTGGCCCCAGACGTTTCCCTCGATGCGGTTGTCGGTCATCCGACGGCCCTTCGCGCGCGGCTTTCCCGGCATGTTCCCACACCTCTGGAACGATCTTTATCGGGATTCTGCCGCCGGGCCGTCAAAGGACCTGACTGGGGGAACGGCACGACCCGTTTGGCTCATGACTCTTACTCCCCGCATGTCCGGGCCTGGGAAAGGACTTTTCAAGATTCCGGATGGATTACCAGGCTCCGGAGGCTTCTCGGGCGGCCGTGTTGTGCTTTGGATGCTGGGCCGGGATCTTGGGGGTACTGGGCAGTCCGGCGGCCAGGGATTTCAGGTGTTTCCGGGTTTCGGCCGGGCTCAGTGCTTGGGCGGTCAGATCTTCGAGGACTTGTTTTATCGTTGCCGTCCGTTCCTGGTCCTGCGTTTCCTGCAGGCCGATCAGCGATTCGGTGAAGGCTATGTCGGGTTCGTTGGGGTCGTTGAAGGACAGCAGGATCAACGGGCTCTGCAATCCTTCGTGGTAGCGGTCCTGGGGAACTATCTGCAGGGTGACGTTCGGCAGCTCCGCCTGGTCGAGCAGGTGGTGCAGCTGGGCCCGGTCGACGCCCTGGTGCAGGGCCGGGGCGTGGATCAGGGCGTGCAGGGCGAGGGGCGGGTCGTTGGTGAGGCGGTCCTGCTGGCGCATGCGGACCTCGGTCATGGTCTTGACGGTCTTCTTGCTGCTGCGCGGGAAGGTCGCCCGGGCGTACGCCGGTGTCTGCAGCAGGGTGGGAATCTGGCCCAGCTGAAACTCGTATTTGTGATCGGCCTCGTCCTCCATTCTTATGTAACGGGTTTCCTTGAGGTGGTAGTCACGCCACCAGGCGCGCTTTTTGGCCAGTTCCCAGAGCTCAAGGTAGGGCGCGTAGTCGTTGCTCAATACCCCGTATGCGTCAAGGAGCATCACCAGTTCGTGGTAGCTGGGCAGTTGTCGGCGTTCCATCCGGCTGAGCTTCCGGAACTCGATGTGCACGCGCTCGCCCGCTTCCTGCTGGGTCAGCCGGGCCTGCTCACGCAGTTTCTTGATTTCACGCTGGAGTTGGCGGCCGTGGTAATTCGGCTCAGGGGTCACGCCGGTCATGGTCAAGAAGATAGCTGGGGTACGTACATTGTTGGGATCACCTGATCGTGTACTGTATGTACGTACGTACGGTATTGCAGAATATCGACATGGAAGACACCGATGACCTGAGTCCCGGCTCGTTGGTCCGCCGCTGGCGCCTGGGCAAACGGCTTCGTCAAATCCGCGAGGAAGTGGGGCGGACCATGGACGAGGCAGCAGCATACATCGGGGTGCGACGCCCCACGATCAGCAGGATAGAGACAGGCCGGCAGGCCATTTTGCCGAAAAATGTGAAGTTTCTTTGTCAGTTCTACGACGTCGGGCCGTCGGACACAGGGCTGATGATGCGCCAGGCGGAGGAGTCGAACGAGCGTGGCTGGTGGATGGCCTACTCGGGCACCATGCCGGACTGGTTCGAGAACTATGTCGGGTACGAGGCCGATGCCAAGGCGATCTGGACCTATTCGTCCGAGCTGGTGCCGGGCCTGCTGCAGACCCAGAGCTATCTCCAGGGCCTCAACGAGTCGCTCAAGACCAAGGCGGGCGCGCTGGAGAGGGTGCTCGCCTTCCGGCTGGACCGCCAGAAACGCCTGGCGGCACGGGGAACCGACTATCGGGTGGTTCTCAACGAAGCCGTCGTGCGGCGGCCGGTCGGGGACATGCGGGAGCAGCTTCGCCACCTGCTGCTGATGGCCGACCGGGAGTACATCTCCTTGCAGATCCTCACGTTCGAGTCAGGGCCGCACCGCTCGATGATCGGTCCCTTCAACATGCTGACGTTGCCGGAGGAGGAAAAGCCGAACTTCGTCTATCTCGAACAGCGGGACGGAGCGGTCTACCTCGAGCGACAGTCGGACCTGGGCAAGTACACCGCTACCTTCGAGGCTTTGGCAGAACAGGCGCTGCCGGTGGATGAGACTCGCGATTTCCTGGCTACCCTTGTGAAGTAACTCAGGGGGCTAGCGGAGGGATCACGAATCGTGGATCGCGAATCGGCGTGGCGCAAGAGCAGCTTCAGCGATGCCAACGGCGGTGACTGTGTCGAGGTGCACCACGATCTCAGGGCTGTCCGTGACTCCAAGAATCCCGCAGGTGCGGTGCTGACCGGCGATCTTGCCCGGTTGGTCGCGGCGGTCAGGGCCGGCTTGTAGCTGACTTGTATGTGCGCCGGTCACTGTCTGGCGGCATGAGACGCACACTGTTCAGCAAAGTGGTGGTCGCGGCAGCGGCCATCTCGTTGAGCCTGGTGGCGGCGCCGAGTGCGGCAGCCTTGCCGGTGGTCGACATGGAAGCGGTGCTCAAAGCGGCGCAGATCGACCCGCGCCGGGCCGACAGCGCGATCACGCCGGGCAGCAAGGACAGCGTCCTGGCCGTCGAGCAGGCGTTGGACGCCAAGGGGTACCTGGCCACACAGTACGTCGACGGACACTTCGGCACGTCGACCATCGCGGCGTATTCGGCGTACCAGAAGTCGTTGGGGTACACCGGGATCGACGCGTCGGGCCTGCCCGGTCCGACCTCGCTCAGGCAGCTGGGCACCGACCGGTACACCGTCAGCAACGTCGTGACCGCGGGCGCCAAGCTGACCTACCACGGCAAGACGATGAACACCCGGACCAAGACGATGCTGGTGGAGGCCGAGCGGTTGCTGGGTATCCAGTTGGGCATCACCCAGGGCTCGTACAACGCTGGTGGTGTCGGCGCGTCAGCCGGCACGCACGACGGTGGCGGTGCCCTGGACATCTCGGTGTCCGGCATGTCCGTGGCCACGCGCAACAACGTGGCCAAGCAGCTGCGCATCGTCGGATTCGCCGCGTGGGTCCGTACTCCCGCCCAAGGCGACTGGGGTTACCACATCCACGCGATCGCGATCTCCGACCCGGACCAGTCGTCCGGCGCGCAGCACCAGTCCGGCGACTACTACCTCGGCAAGAACGGCCTCGCCAACCGTGGCGCCGATGACGGCCCGGCCGTCAGCCCGAAGCGGACTTGGGAGGAGTACCAGCGGATGTGATGCCGTCGCTGGCCACGGCCGAGTCCGTGGCCAGCCGCACCACCCCGCGATCCAGATCGACACCCATCTTCGGCGGCGCGCCCTGCGCCTCCTCCTCACGCATCATCGACACGGTGTCCCGATGTTCCAGCTCGTTGCGCTTTGTGCCGTACCAGAACGCGGTGAACTCGTCGGCCACCGAGGCCGCCATCGGCGTGCCTGTCTGCTTTTTCCGTTTCACCCGGATCAGCTCGTAGCTCCCCACCAGGATCAACAGCAGCACAGCCGCAGGCCCGGACAGCGCCAAGGTCGTTTCCACACTCGCGCAACGATCACGCGGTGACCCGGGTTCCCTGCCCGGAATCTGGGAGTGCTGCGGGATCCGGTGGGTCCGCAATACCCTGCGATGGTGAGTACACCGCTTCCGCTGGTCGACGTCGCCCGGTTCCGCGGGCCTGACCGTGACGAGTTTCTGGCCGAGCTGCGGCGCGCTGCCCACGAGGTGGGCTTCTTCTATGTTGTGGGGCATGGTGTCCCGGAGCGGCTGACCACGGGGATCTTCGAAGTGGCGCGGCGGTTCTTCGGGTTGCCGATCGAGCAGCGGCTGGCGATCGAGAACATCAACTCGCCGCAGTTCCGCGGATACACACGAACGGGTTACGAGTACACCGGCGGGCAGCCTGACTGGCGGGAGCAGATCGATATCGGTCCTGAGCGCGAGGCCCTGCCGCGGGATGGGGACGCGCCCGCGTGGAAACGGTTGATCGGGCCCAATCAATGGCCTGATGGGCTGCCTGAGCTGCGGGAAACCGTGCTCGCGTGGCAGGCGGAGGCGTTGCGGGTCAGCCGGGAGGTGCTGCGGGCGTTGGCGGCGGCGTTGGGGCAGGACGTAGGGTACTTCGACGCCTGGTTCGACGAGGAGGCGTCCACCCACATCAAGATCGTCCGCTATCCCGGGCGGGATGACGCCGACCAGGGCGTGGGTGCGCACAAGGACTACGGCTATCTCGCCTTGCTGCAGCAGGACGACATAGGCGGGCTGCAGGTACAGGCGCAGGACGGCAGTTGGATCGATGCCACGCCGATTCCCGGCAGCTTCGTGTTCAACATCGGCGAGATGCTGGAGATCGCGACGCAGGGCTACCTGACCGCGACCAGGCACCGCGTGCTCAGCCCGCCCGCCGGCGTCGAGCGGTTCTCGGTGCCGTTCTTTCTTGGGCCGCGGCTGGATGCGGTCGTGGAGGCGTTGCAGCTGCCGGAGGAGCTGGCGGCTCAGGCCCGGGGCGTCAGTGATGAGAAGGACAACCCGCTGCACGCTCAGTTCGGGGCGAACGCGCTGGTCGGCTGGCTGCGGTCGCATCCCAAGGTGGCTGAGCGCTGGTGGTCGGACGTGCTCGCATGACGCGGTGGTCGTTCGAGACCCGGCAGATCCATGCCGGTGCGCGGCCTGACCCCACGACGGGTGCCCGCGCGACGCCGCTGTATCAGACGACGTCGTACGTCTTCGACAATGCTGATCATGCGGCTGCGGCGTTCGCGTTGCGGGATCTGGAAACGCACGCGTACAGCAGGCTTTCCAACCCGACGACCGCGGTTGTGGAGGAACGTCTGGCAGACCTGGAGAACGGGTACGCGGCTGTCGCGGTTGCCAGTGGGCAGGCTGCGTCGACGCTCGCTCTGCTGAACATCGCGAGAGCCGGTGACCACATCGTCTCGGCGGCGACCCTGTACGGCGGGACGTACAACCTGTTCGCGTACACGTTCAAGGACTTGGGGATCTCGGTCACGTTCGTCGATCCGGATGATCTCGGCCAATGGCGGGCCGCGGTCCGCCCGGAGACCAAGGCCTTCTACGCCGAGAGCATCGGCAACCCGCTGGGCAACGTGCTTGACGTGGCCGTGGTTGCCGAGATCGCGCATTCCGCCGGTGTGCCGCTGGTTGTCGACAACACTGTGCCGACGCCCTATCTGTCGCGGCCGATCGACCATGGCGCGGATCTGGTGGTGCATTCGACGACCAAGTTCCTGTCCGGGCACGGCACCGGGATCGGTGGCGTGATCATCGACAGTGGACAGTTCGACTTCAGCTCCTGGTCGCAGTTCAGCGAACCCGACCCAAGCTACAACGGCCTGAAGTTCTCGTCCTTCGGCAAGCTCGCTTACGCTCTGCGGCTGCGTACCAAGCTTGTCCGTGACCTCGGACCGGCGGTGTCGCCGTTCAACAGTTTCCTTCTGCTACAAGGCATTGAGACGCTCTCGCTCAGAATGCAACGGCACGTCGCCAATGCGCAGGCCATTGCCGAGTGGCTGTCGGAGCGTGTCGAGCGGGTGCACTACGCGGGGCTTCCCGACAATCGGTGGCACGATGCGGCCAAGCGCTACATGCCCGACGGAGTGGGTGCTGTGGTCGCCTTCGAGCTGGCCGGGCTGGACGAGGGCAAGCGGTTCGTGGACCGGCTGGAACTGTTCAGCCACCTGGCGAATATCGGTGACGTGCGCAGTCTCGTGATCCATCCGGCCTCGACCACACACGCTCAGCTCACCGAGGAGCAGCAACGGGCCAGCGGGGTGACGCCGGGACTCATCCGGCTGTCGGTCGGTCTCGAAGGACTGGCAGACCTGATAGCCGATCTGGAACGGGGATCCGACCATGGGTGAGTTCGCGGGCAACGCCGGCAAGATCCACTATCGCAGCTGGATACCGGACGACCCGACGGCGGTTGTCGTGTTCTTCCACGGGCTCGGGGAACACATCGGCAGCTACGAGCCCTTCGCAGCGGCGCTCAACGAAGCGGGCCTCGCGCTCTGGGCGCACGATCACGCCGGGCACGGCCGCAGCGAAGGCGTGCGGGTCCTGATCAACGACATCGACGACCTGCTCGACGACGCCAGCATCCTGCTCGATCACGCTCGCTCGGCACACGACGCTCTGCCTTTGATCCTGATTGGACACTAGCTCGGTTCCACCGTGGCCACCTTGCTCACGGGCGAACGACTCCTGCCCGCGGGTACGCCGCCCGTGAAGCTCGTCCTGGCCGGATCGAGCCTGGTCCCCAGCGCGGACAACGGATTGGTCGCATTGCTGTCCACCGGCGTCGACCCGATGGATCTGCGCAAAGACCCGGGCGAGATGACCCGCAACACCGGCTACGCCGAGCAGATCCGTAACGACCCGTTCACCTGGCAGGGCGGTATCCGCCTGGAAACCCTGCAGGCCCTGGGTGTCGCGGCCGGGCGAGTGTCCACTGTGCTCCCGTCGATCGACGTGCCGGTCCTGCTCGTGCACGGGGCCAAGGACGACATGGCACCTGTCTCGGGTGCCGAACAGGCCGCGAAAGTGCTGCCAGACGCCCGTACCGCCATCTTCGCCGACGACCTGCACAACATCCTCAACGAACTGGACCGGGACGACGTCTACCGGACGATCATCGAGTTCATCCGATAGTGTTCCCGCTGAGTGGGAATCGGGTCAAATGGTGGGATCTTTGGCATACCATGCCGCGCATGTCGCCTCGAACCTTGTCGCGGGCTGGTGTGGCTGTGGTCGTCGTCGCTTCGGTGGCGGCTTGCAACGCGTCCAAGTCGCCGGACGGGCAGCAGCCCGCGGGTGGGCCGGCCCTGGTGCTGGTCACGCCGAACCCGGTCGGTGTCAACGACTTCCTGAAGCTGGCGGTGCAGGGCGTCGAGGAGTCGGCCAAGAAGCACAACGGCAGCCAGAAGGTCTTCCAGAGCACCGACCCGGCCTCGATCCAGCAGAACCTGGCCGCGGCGGTGCGGGAGAAGCCCGCCGTGGTGGTGGCGGTCGGATTCAACTTCGCGGACGCCATCGCGAGCGAGGCCGAGCAGAACCCGCAGCAGAAGTTCCTGTTCGTGGACTCGTGCACCGCGAAGCCGTTCCCCAATGTCACGTGCGCGGTGTTCCGTGAACACGAAGGCAGTTACCTCGCGGGTGCCGAGGCTGGGTTGCTGAGCAAGACCGGCAAGATCGGGGCGGTAGTGGTGCTGGACACGCCGCAGTTCCGCCGGTTCTCCGTGCCGTTCGGGCAGGGCGCCGAGAAGGCCAAGCCGGGCACCACGTTGACGCCGCTGTACATCGGTGGTGCGAACCCGTTCAACGACCCGGCGCGGGCCAAGGCCTTGGCGGCGACGCTCGCAGGGCAGGGCGTGGACCAGGTGATGGGCGCTGCCTCCGCGGCCGGTAATCCGGGCGTGTTCGAGGCAGCCAAGCAGGGCGGGTTCTTCGCGTACGGCGTCGACGTCAACCAGTGCCCGCTCAGCCCTGGGCAGGTCGTGGACAACGTCGTCAAGCGGACCAACGTCGTGATCACCGACGGCGTCGATTCGATCCTCAGTGGACAAAGCGGCTCGACGAAGTCGTACGGGCTCAAGGAGAACGGGGTCTCACTGACCGGGCTGCAACCGGATGTCGCGTCCTCGCAGTGTGTGGTGGCGCAGAACCAGGACGTGCTGACAAAGGTCGGCGCGCTGCGTGACCAGATCGTCTCGGGCGCGATCACCGTCGATGACCCAGCCAAGTCCTGACGCCGTCGAGCTGCGGGGAATCACCAAGCGGTTTCCCGGCGTGCTCGCCAACTCGGATGTCTCCCTCTCGGTGCGGGCCGGCGAGATCCACGCGCTGATGGGGGAGAACGGCGCGGGCAAGTCCACGCTGATGTCGATCCTGTACGGGCTCCACCAGCCGGACGCCGGCACGATCGCACTGCACGGGCGTGAAGTCTCGTTCACGTCGCCCGCGCAGGCGATCTCGACCGGGGTCGGCATGGTGCACCAGGACTTCGCCCTGTTCCCGCAGCTGACCGTCACCGAGAACGTGATCTTCGGGCGGGAGCCCATCCGCCGTGGCTTCCTCTCACGTAAAGCTGCGAGGGCCGCGGTGGCCTCCTTGATCGACAAGCACGAATTGCGGCTGCGGCCCGATACCCGGATCGCCGATCTACCGGTCGGTCTGCGCCAACAGGTCGAGATCCTCAAGCTGCTCTACCGCGAGGCCTCGATCCTGATCCTGGACGAGCCGACCGCGGTCCTGACGCCCGCGGAGACGTCGAGGCTGTTCGGGGTGCTCCGGGATCTCGCGGCGGCAGGCAAGACCGTGCTGTTCGTGTCGCACAAGCTGCAGGAAGTCCTTGAGGTCAGCGACAACGTGACCGTGCTTCGGGACGGCGAGGTCACCGCACGCGGGGCAACTTCGTCTTTCACGGGTCCCGCGCTGGCGTCGGCGATGACCGGCCGCGCGGTGGACCTGGATCGGACCTATCCTGCAGGATCGCCCGGCAAAGTGGTGCTCGAGATTCCCGGCCTGACGGTATATGCCGGGGAGATCGTGGGGATCGCGGGAAATGGGCAGGCCGAACTGGTCGAGTCGATCACCACGGGTGTGCACGACGAGGTCGCCCACGTGCCCGAATCACGTTCCGAGGTGGGCTCGGCGCCGCATGCGCCCCTCGCGGCGAACCTGGCCGTGGGGTTCCAGCGTCGCCTGGCGAACAAGGGATTTCTGCGGCCGTCCGCGATCAGGGAGCATGCCGGCAAGATCATCGCCAGGTTCGACGTCCGCGGGACCGGCTCGACGATGGACACGTTGTCCGGCGGTAACCAGCAGAAAGCCATTCTCGGCCGGGAACTCACGCATGGCGCGCCGCTGCTTGTGGTCGAACAACCGACCCGCGGTGTGGATGTCGGCGCGATCGAGAACATCCACGCGCAGCTGATCGCCTACCGGGACGCCGGGCACGGCGTGCTGCTGGTCTCGGCGGAACTGAGCGAGATCCTGGCGCTCTCGGACCGGATTCTGGTGATGTACGGGGGCCGGTTCGTGGCCGAGTTCGACCGGGAGAACGCCGATCCCGGCCAGATCGGCCTCGCGATGGCCGGTGGTGCCCGATGAATCGGCGTATCCGGGCCATCGGCATTCCCTTGGTCGCTGCCTTGCTGCTGGGCGCGCTTTTGTTGCTCGCGACTGGAGTTGATCCGCTCGACGCGTATGGCGCGATTCTGTCCGGGGCGTTCGGGCCGGACGGGTTCGCCGACACCCTTTCCTATGTGATTCCCGTGGCGGGTCTGGCCACGGCGTTGGCGATTCCACTGCGGGCCGGAATGGTCAATCTCGGTGGCGAAGGTCAGCTTGTGCTGGGTGCGATCAGTGCGATCGCGGCCGGGTTGTACACGCCAGGGCCTGGATGGGTGAAGGTCCTGGTCGCGTTGGTGGCCGCGATTCTTGCGGGCGGGGCGTACGCGGCATTGGCGGCAGTGTGTGAGAACAGATTCGGTGTGCCGCTGCTGATCAGTACTCTGCTGCTGAGTTATCCGGCGATGTCGCTGGCCGGTTATCTGGTCCGGTTTCCGATGAAAGACGAAGGATCGAGCCTGCCGCAGAGCGCGCAACTCCCGCCTGGCGCACGGCTGCCGGAACTGGTGGGACTGGGGATTGTTCTGCTTGTCGTCATGGTTCGAGACCAAGGTGACCGGGTGGAACCCGAGGTTCGCGGCCTACGCGGGAATCGACCGGCCGAAGCTCACACTCGGATTGCTCGCGTGCTCCGGGGCGACCGCCGGGCTCACCGGGGCTATTGTGGCGATGGACTTTCCGTACCGGTTCATCGACGGTGCCCTGATCACACCGCAGTACACCTGGATCGGGTTGCTGGCGGCATTGCTGGCCAGGGCGAATCCCGTCGCGACACTGCTGGCGGCGGTGTTCTTCGCGACGCAGGTGCCACGGGAACTGACAGCGGTACTGCAGGCCGTGCTGATTCTGTTCCTGGCGGCGGCATCGGGACTTCTGCGCAAGCGAGGTGCCCGTGTTTGACCTCAGCCTGATCTCGTCGGCGCTCACCGCGCTGACGCCGATTCTCTTCGCGGCTTTGGCGGGCGCGTTGTCGCAACGCGCCGGTGTGTTCAACATTTCGCTCGAAGGCACGATGCTGATCGGGTGTTTCGGTGCGGTCGCGGGCAGTTGGTACACCGGAAGTGCCTGGATAGGTGTGCTCGTCGGGGTGATCGCGGCAGCCGCGTATTCCCTGATCCTGGCGATCGGCACGGTCACGTTCGGCGGAGACCCGATTGTCATCGGCGTGGCGGTGAATCTGCTTGCCGTCGGCCTGACGAGTTTCCTGATCCGTACCGTGTTCGGCACCAAAGGCTCGTTCAGTGATCCTGCTTTGCAGGGACTGCAGCCGATTCTGTGGGACCACTCGGCGCTGGTGTACCTGTCGTGGCTGGCTGTGGCCGGCATGGCGATTCTGCTGTACCGGCATCCGTGGGGGCTGCGACTGCGAGGCCTCGGGGAAAACCCCAGTGCGGCAACGAGTCTGGGTGTCAGCGTGACCCGGTACCGATACTGGGTGATCATCGCCGGGGGAGCGCTGTGCGGCTTGGGCGGCGCCCAGTTGGCGTTGGGCTCGGTCACGTTGTTCGCGGAGAACATGACTGCCGGGCGTGGCTGGATCGCGGTCGTGGCCGTGATGCTGGGCCGGGCGGCACCGGCCGGTGTCCTGCTTGCGGCTCTGTTGTTCGGGCTCGCGGAGGCCCTCGGCTTCCGGTTGCAGGGGCTGGGACTGCCGCAGCAGGCCACCGACGCGGCGCCGTACCTGGTCACGCTGGTGGCGTTGTTCGTGTCCGGCTCAAGCTGGTACGCAGCAGCAAAACGCCGTAGGACCGGAAAACAGACATCGTGAACCAGATGTCCGGCCCGTCATTCCACAGTGGAGTGATATACGGCGAGTACAGCGACGGGTACTGTGCCGAGGTCGTGACGATCTTGGGGTCGGACCACGGGCCGGTGAGCTGGGCCGCGGTCCGCAGGTGGATCTGGCCGTTGGGGTCGTCGAGGTACATCATCAGCCAGCGGCGGTAGTACGAGTTCCACCGGACGGACAACTCGCCGACATTGGGCGGCACGATGGTCGCCGCCGAGGCCCGGGAGCGCGTCCACCACTGTCCGTCCCAGTACTCGTAGTCCTCGTGGGCCAGAATCCGGTGCGGGTGCACGCGGGCCAGTTGGACGCCCGCGTACCGGCCACCGGGAATGCCGAAGAAATAGAGGAAGCCGCGCGATTCGACGATCGCGACCTGGCCGAAGTTGCTGTCACCCGGCCAGATCAGGTCCTTGTCCTTGGTCCAGTTCTGGCCGTTGTCGTCGGAGTACGCCAGCCCGGAGTGGTTCAGCGTCCAGTGTCCCGGCGCACCCCACTGTTTGACGGACATGTAGTGCAGAAACAGCCGGTCCCGGACGGCGACGCCGTAGGTGGGGATGACGGTCGTCTCATCGCCGTCGACTTTCTTGGAGGATAAGAGTTCCTTCGCGTGTCCCGGTCTGTCGGTGACCATCTCGGACAACAGCAGTCCCTTGCCGGGGGAACTCGGCGGGTCGATCCACGCCATGCAGTTGCTGCGCCAGTCCTCGTGCGGCACCGACCAGAAGTCGTCGGCCGCCGGGCCGCCGAGCGTGTCGCCGAAGACCATGGCGATCCGGCCCTTGTGCATGAACATGTGCCCGAGATCCGTGCCGTGGATGCCCCACTTGGTGTCGGTCGCGTTCAACGCGCCCTGACCGGCTGTCAGCCGCGCTATTTCGGTGACCCCCAGCTGATCAGGCGCCGCGAACGCGTTCCCAGCCCCGACCCCCAGCCCCAGTAACGTGCCACCTGCGCCCACGAGTAAGCGTCGTCGGTTGACGTTCAAGCGATGCCCCTTCCGGGTAGGGAATTCCCGACGATCGTGGCATCGAACGATTGATCTACCAACCCTTTTCGGCTTGGTGGAAATAGAACACCCGCGGCTCGTCCCGCTGGTTGCGGAACTGTTCGCCGCGCTGCCATCCGGCCGAGTCGTAGAGCGCGCGGGCCGGTGCGTCGGGATGGGTGACGAGCCACCCGGCGCTGTGCTGTTTCATGTATCGGGTGAGCAGTTCACGGCCGATGCCTTTGCCCTGGTGATCGGGGTGCACCATCAGTTCGGCCACGCCCACCGCCGGGGCGACGACATGCGGCAACGCCGAAGCGGGCAGTGAACGGTGGAACGGGGTGTCCGGGACCTCGGCGGGCGCTGGCCAGCCGTAGATGACGCCGATCAGGTCAGTGCCCGCACGGGCGGCGAAGACGGTGAGCCCCGGGTCGGCGAGGTGCTTGTCCACCACGTCGAGATAGATCTCGGTGAGGTTCTCGTTCCAGGGCGGGCCGGAGAAGCAGCGCCCGTAGAGGTCCAGCAGCGGCTCACGGAGCCCGGCCAGCCCGGCGGGAGTCAGTTGATCAATCTGCATGGCGAGATTATTGCCAAAGATGTGCAATAACGCGAGCCTGTTCCCGGACCGCAGCGACGTCCGTCCCACCTGCGATCCGGACACCGGCGTCGGCGCCGGCACTGGCGAACGACTCCACGTCGGGGATCGTTTTCCACTGCCGCGTCAGCACCACGCCTTCGACCATGCCGAACACCAGGTCAGCGGCCAGTTCGTCGGCCCCGGAGTCGAGCACCAGCCGGCGGTAGCGGTCGCGTAGTTCGGCCCGTTCGGCGTGGAATCCGGCGAACCGGGGCGACTGGATCTCCGGGCGCAGGTACAGCACGCCGAGGTTGTGCGGGCCGCCGCACAGCAACGCGAGGTCGAACCGGCACAACGCCCAGAGCTTTGCCAACGGTGGCACAGGGGTTTCGATCAGGGCATGCGCTGTGTGCAGCGACGGCCGGACGGTGCCTTCGAGCAGGACCGCGAGGATGTCTTCCTTGCCGTTGAAGTAGTGGTACAGCGACGCCTGGCGCAGTCCGGCGCGGTCGGCGACGGCCCGCGTGGACGTCGCTGTGAAGCCGTGCTCGATGAACAACTCGGCAGCCGCGTCCAGCAGGTCCTGCCGCGAATCGCGGTCGCCCGCCGACTCGCCGGTTGCTCTCGGTCGGCCGGCCATACTGTGATCCTGCCACGGGGCGTTCCCTCCGGCGCGGATTTCTGTCAAGCTATAGAAATCCGTGACCTGCGACGACAGCATGGAGGGTCCCCGCCTTGAGCACCTCGACGACCTACGGCGCCCGCGATCACGCGCGGGCGCAGGAGATACCTGTGGAAGCGCCGGACATGCCGGCCAACGGTGTCTGGGCGGAGCACGTGGCCCCCGGCGGCTACACGCACAAGGTGATCGCACGCGGCACGGCCGTCCGTCTGGCCAACCCTTTGGGTGGCGCCTGCGCGCATGTCCTGCTGTACAACTCCGACCAGCCGTGGGAACGCCTGAACGTGGCCGACACGGTCAAGGTGCAGTGGAACGCCTACCTGAACCAGGGCAACCTGCTGCTGTCCGACCAGGGACGCGTACTCGCGTCAATTCTGGAGGCCGACGGTGAGCACGACGCGTTGTGCGGCACCAGCCCGGCGGGACGCGCACTGTTCACGCTGGCTGCGGCCAAGAACGGCCTGACCAAGCGGGACCTGCCGCCGAGCCTGTCCTTCTTCCAGAGCGTGCGGGTACAGCCTGATGGCTCGCTCTCACACGAAGGAGCGTCCGGCACGAGCGTGGTCCTTCGCGCGGAGTTGCCGCTGGTCATCCTGATCGCCAACACCGCGCACCCGTTGGACGCCGAAGGAACATGCACCCGCCTGGAGGTCACCGCCTGGCGAGATCAAGCCACCGGACCAGACGACCCGCTGTGGACGGCAACGCCGGAAGGGCGCCGCGCCTTCGAGAACAACGCCGACTACCTGACCGCCAGGGGGATCGCATGAGTACCGTACCTGCGAATGTCGGCTGGTCGGCCAAGGTCGAGAAGGGACAGACGCTGTCGATCGTCGACCTGGAGGGCAACCAGGCCGTCGACTTCCTCGTCTACAGCGCGCACGACACCGCCGAGCGCTACAGCGCGGCGGACACGATCGCGGTGCAGGGCAACATCTTCCTCACCACCGGCAGCGTTCTGATGTCCAACGAACGCAACCCGTTGATGACGGTCGTCGAAGACACCTGCGGACGTCACGACACGATCGGTGGCGCGTGCAGCAAGGAATCCAACACCCTGCGCTACGGCCACCACACACGCCCGCAGCACGCCTGTGTGGAGAACTTCCTCACCGAGGGCGCCAAGTGGGGGCTGGGCAAGCGCGACCTGGTCAGCAACGTCAACTGGTACATGAACGTGCCGGTCGAGCAGGACGGCACGCTCGGCATCGTCGACGGGATCTCCTCACCGGGCCTGAAAGTCGTGCTGCGCGCGGAGACCGACGTGATCGTGCTGATCTCCAACTGCCCGCAGATCAACAACCCGTGCAACGGCTTCAACCCGACGCCGATCGAACTGGTGATCGCCTGATGGCGTTGCTGGTGGCCAACCGCGGCGAGATCGCGGTGCGGATCATCCGCACTGCCCAGCGGTTGGGGATCCGCACAGTCGCTGTGTTCTCCGACGCCGACCGTGGCGCGCCGCATGTCCGGCTCGCCGACAGCGCTGTCTGGCTCGGGCCCGCGCCCGCGCGGGAGAGCTATCTGGTGGTGGATCGCCTGCTTGAGGCGGCTGCCGAGTCCGGTGCGGACGCGATTCACCCTGGGTACGGGTTCCTGTCGGAAAACGCGGACTTCGCGCGCCGAGCCGAGGCGGCCGGCCTGAAGTTCGTCGGCCCGACGCCACATCAGCTGGATCTGTTCGGGGCCAAGCACACCGCCCGTGCGGCCGCGGAGGACGCCGGTGTGCCACTGCTCGCCGGAACCGGCCTGCTATCGGACGTGGACAAGGCCGTGACCGAGGCCGAGCGGATCGGCTATCCGGTGATGCTCAAGGCCACTGCCGGTGGCGGCGGCATCGGCATGCGTGCGTGCCACTCCGCGGATGACCTCGTTGTCGCGTGGGACGCGGTGCAGCGGATGGCGAGCGCGAACTTCGCCGGGTCCGGGGTGTTCCTGGAACGGCTGGTCGAGCGCGCCCGCCATGTCGAGGTCCAGGTCTTCGGCGACGGCGAGGGACGTGTCGTCGCGCTCGGCGACCGGGACTGTTCCCTGCAGCGGCGTAACCAGAAGGTCCTGGAGGAGGCCCCGGCTCCCAATCTGCCGGACCATGTCCGGTCGCTGCTGGCCTCGTCGTCGGTGGCTTTGGCGGCTTCGGTGCAGTACCGCAGCGCGGGCACGGTCGAGTTCGTCTACGACGCGGCCCGTGAAGAAGTCGCGTTCCTCGAGGTCAACACGCGTCTGCAGGTCGAGCACCCGGTCACCGAGGCGGTCTACGGGGTTGACCTCGTGGAATGGATGTTGCGGCTGGCCCAGGGCGACCGGGATTTCGTGGTGCCCGAGCCGATGGGGCACGCCGTGGAAGCCCGTGTGTACGCCGAGGACCCGACCCGGGATTACCAGCCGAGCGCCGGTGCGCTGACCGGGGTGCGATTCCCGTCGGGCGTCCGCGTGGACACGTGGATCGAGCCTGGCGCCGAGGTCAGCCCGCACTACGATCCGATGCTGGCCAAGGTGATCGCCCACGACGTATCGCGTGACCAGGCGTGGCACCGGCTGGGCGAAGCGCTGACCGAAAGCCGCGTCGACGGCATCGAGACGAACCTCGGTCTGCTGCGGGCCAGCTGCACGGACAGCACAGTCCTCGCTGCGGAGCACAGCACGGCCACGCTTGCTTCGGTGCATGATCGTGAACCGCGGATCGAGGTCGTACGTGCTGGCACTATGACAACGGTTCAGGACTGGCCGGGCCGGGTCGGCTACTGGCATGTCGGTGTCCCGCCGTCAGGGCCGATGGACGACCGGTCGTTCCGGCTGGGCAACCGGGTGCTGGGCAACGCTGAGGGCGCGCCCGGTCTTGAGTGCACTGTGGATGGCCCGGCGCTGCGGTTCACCGACGCCACAACGGTTTGTGTTGTCGGCGCGCTTGCCCCTGTCACTGTGGACGGTGTGGCCGTACCGCAGTGGGAGCCTGTGGACGTTCCTGCCGGTGCGACGCTGGACGTCGGGGCCGCGACAGCTGGGCTCCGGACGTATGTGCTGGTCGAGGGCGGTTTGGACGTTCCGCAGTATCTCGGCAGCGCGGCCACGTTCACCCTGGGCAAGTTCGGCGGGCATGGCGGGCGGGCCTTGCGCGTCGGTGACGTGCTGCGGCCTGGCTCAGAGACCGGCGTCCGGGAGACAGTGGCCGACGTGCCGGAGTTCCCCAGCCACTGGGAGATCGCCGCGGTGGAAGGGCCACATGCCGCGCCGGAGTTCTTCACCGTGGCCGACATGGAGACCTTCTACAGCACCGACTGGCAGGTGCATTTCAACTCCGCCCGCACCGGTGTCCGGCTGGTGGGGCCGCGTCCGCAATGGGCCCGGCCGGACGGCGGCGAGGCGGGCCTGCACCCGTCGAACATCCATGACACGCCGTACTCCGTCGGGGCCGTGGACTTCACCGGTGACCTGCCGATCCTGCTGGGGCCTGATGGCCCGAGCCTGGGCGGGTTCGTGTGCCCGGCGACTGTGATCACCGATGAGCGCTGGAAACTCGGGCAGCTGAGGCCGGGCGACACTGTCCGGTTCAAGCCCGTCACGACCACGGGTGCGACCCGCCCGGCGCATCTGGACGGTGGTGTGCTCGATCACTGGGAGGCCACCGCAGCCCGGCCCTCGGTGACCTACAGGCGCAGCGGCGATGACAACCTGCTCGTCGAATACGGGCCGATGCAGCTGGATCTGGCTCTGCGCATGCGGGTTCACGCGCTGGCTTCCGCGCTGTCCGACGAGGGCGTCACGGAGCTGACACCGGGTATCCGGTCGCTGCAGATCCGGTCCGATCCGGACGCGATCCTCGATCTGGTGCAGTCCATCGAGGAGAGCCTGCCCGCGACACACGACCTCGTGGTGCCGAGCCGGACCGTGTACATGCCGTTGTCCTGGGACGACCCCGCGACTCGTGAGGCGATCGCCCGCTACATGGCCGGGGTCCGGGACGACGCGCCGTGGTGCCCGTGGAACATCGAGTTCATCCGGCGGATCAACGGGCTGTCCAGTGTGGACGACGTGTACCGCACCGTGTTCGACGCGGAGTACTTGGTGCTGGGCCTGGGTGACGTCTATCTTGGCGCGCCTGTGGCCACGCCGCTCGACCCACGCCACCGGCTGGTGACAACCAAGTACAACCCTGCTCGCACGTGGACAGCGGAGAACTCCGTCGGCATCGGTGGCGCGTATCTGTGCATCTACGGTATGGAAGGGCCAGGCGGGTACCAGTTCGTCGGCCGGACCGTCCAGGTGTGGCGCAGCTGGGAGCAGGGTGACCCGTGGCAGCTGCGGTTCTTCGACCGGATCCGGTGGTATCCGGTGTCGGCCGAGGAACTGCTGGACCTGCGGGCCGACATGGCCGCGGGCCGGCTGGAGCTGCGGACCGAGCCCGGTGAGTTCGCGTTGGCCGAGCACGAGCAGTTCCTCGCGGCGAACGCGGAAAGCATCGCCTCGTTCCGGGCTCGTCAGGCGGAGGCTTTCGCTGCCGAGCGGGCTGCCTGGGAAGCCGCAGGAGAGTTCGCGCCCCGGCCCGAGCCTGAACTGTCCACAGTGGAAAATGCGACCGTGGTTGCACCACCGGGTGGGCATGTTGTCGAGGCACCGTTCATGTCCACTGTGTGGCGTGTGGACGTACAGCCGGGCGACCACGTGTCGGCAGGCGATCATCTGCTGGCGTTGGAGGCGATGAAGGCCGAATCGGTCGTCTCGGCGCCTGCGGACGGCGAGGTGGTGGAAGTTCTTGTCACGCCCGGCGATCAGGTCGGGCCTGGTACGGCACTGGTGGTATTGGCGGGAAGGACTGCCGCGTGAACCGGGTTTCGCAGGCTTATGAACGTATCCGCCAGGTCGATCGGCCGGAGATCTGGATCGACCTGCGGCCACAGGACGAGGTCCAGGCCGAGTTCGCGGCCGCCCGCGGGCCGCTCGCCGGCAAACTGGTGGCGGTCAAGGGCAACATCGATGTCGCCGGTCTCCCGACGACCGCGGCCTGTCCGGCATATGCGTACCAGCCTTCGGCCGACGCCCCGGTGATCGCTCAGTTGCGTGCGGCCGGGGCGGTCGTGCTCGGCACCACGAACATGGATCAGTTCGCCACCGGGCTCGTGGGGACTCGCAGTCCGCACGGCGCGGTGCGCAACGCCATCGATCCCGCCCGGGTGTCCGGCGGGTCGAGTTCAGGCTCCGCGGTAGCAGTTGCGCTGGGCATTGTGGACATCGCCCTCGGCACGGACACCGCAGGCTCCGGCCGGGTTCCGGCAGCGTTCAACGGAATCGTCGGGCTGAAACCCACCTACGGGCTGATCTCCACGGACGGGGTCGTGCCCGCGTGCCGGAGCCTGGACTGTGTCTCGATCTTCGCCCGGACCGTCCGGGAGGCTTCGCAGGCCCTGGCGTGTGTGTCCGCGCAGCCCCCGGCTCCGGTGTTGCCGCTGCCTTACCGGCTGGGTGTGCCCTCCGACCTGGGCGCGCTGGCTCCAGGATGGGCCGAGGCCTTCGCCGCTGCGGCTTCCCGGTTCGCCGGTGCCACACTTGTTCCGATCGATATCTCGCCTTTTGTCGCTGTGGCAAGGCTTTTGTACGAAGGCTCGTTTGTCGCGGAGCGGTACACCGCGGTCGGCGAGTTCATCGACGCGCACAGGTCCGAAGTGGACCCCACGGTGGCCGCGATCATCTCGTCCGCCCGGGATGTCCCAGCTCACAAGTTCTTCCGTGATCAGGAAGAACTCGCCCGCCTCGACTCACTCGCAGCAGCCCAATTGGACCTCGTCGACGCCCTTCTGATCCCGACGACCGTGGAACATCCGACAATCGCCGAGGTCGAAGCGGATCCGATCGGCGTCAACGCCCGGCTGGGCCGATTCACCAACTTCGCCAACCTGCTCGGGCTGGCCGCACTCGCCATCCCCGCGGGCACCGTGGACGGCCTGCCGTTCGGGGTTTCCCTGGTGGGCAAGGCATTCACCGACAACACCCTGGCCGCGATGGCTGAGCAGCTGACCTCGGCGGACACACACGCCCATGGCGAGGAACCCCGCGACGAAGCCTCCCGGCCAGCTGGGCTGGGCAGAGCCGCGACCCAGGTCCGGGCGAAGACTGCGCAGATCGCGGTGGTCGGCGCACATCTGACCGGCCAGCCGTTGAACAACGAACTGGTGTCACGCGGGGGAGTGCTGACCCAGCAGACCAAAACCGCGCCCGCGTACCGCCTCTACGCACTGGACACCGTCCCACCCAAGCCCGGCCTGGTCAGGGACCTGGCCGGCGCGGCCGTCGAGGCTGAGGTGTGGGAGCTGCCGGTCGCGGAGTTCGGGTCGTTCGTCGCGGCTCTGCCCAGCCCGATGGCCATCGGCAAGGTCGAACTCGCCGACGGCACCTGGGTGCCCGGCTTCACCTGCGAGCGGCACGCCCTGACCGGCGCCGAGGAGATCACCTCATACGGCGGCTGGCGGGCCTATTTGAACCGAGGCTAGGGGCCTTGAACCGAGGTTGAGGGCTTTGAACCGAGGATGGGGGAGCCTGGGGCTGCGCGGACACACGCCAGGGCCCGCGAAGCCTCCCGGACTGTCCGGGTCCGGGCGAAGATCGAGACCTGGCGAAGATCGAGGCCTTGTGCCGAGAGCCGTCCACGGTGCCTGCCGGATCGCGGTGCCTGCCGGGATGGCGAGTGCGGTCGGCCCGAGCAGGTCCGCCTGAGCCACCGTCCTGATGCACCGTCGGCGAGTTCGACCTTGCCGATCGCCATCGGGCTGGATCGAGGTCTGCCTGCCTGAGTCTCTGCGAGGTCCGCTTGAGTCGTCGAGGTCCGCCCACCTGACTCTCTGCGGGATCCGCCTGCCCCACTGAGGTCCGCCCACCTGAGCCCCTGCCTGCACTCTCTGCGGGATCTGCTTGAGTCTACGCGGCCGCCGTTTTGGTCTGTCTGCCTCCTCCCCGTGCACGACTTCAACTACGGAACGATCGTGACCCCGGCAACAGTTCCACTCCGGCAAGACGAACCCGTGCGAATGGACCGTTCGCACGGATTTACCCGGTGGAGTTGAGGGGCGGCTTCGACGCATCGCCTAGTGGAGGCGTCCCGGGCAGGACGCCTCCACTTGAGCATCGGGCCCAGCCGTGTACGTTCGCGACAGCCGGGCCGGATGTGGGCACCGCCGAAATGCCCGAAGAGACAACCCACCTCACGCAAGCCGGGGCAGACCCTCATCGAGCGGGAACTCGGTCAGAGAACCTCGGCCTTGGTGATGGTGACGTCCTGCTTGGGCACGTCCTGGTGGCCGCTGGCGTTGCCGGTGGGCACGGCCGCGATCGCGTCCACGGTCTCGGTGCCCTCGACGACCTTGCCGAAGACGGCGTAGCCCCAGCCCTGACCGGCCGGTGCGGTGTGGTTGAGGAAGTCGTTGTCCGAGGTGTTGATGAAGAACTGCGCGGTGGCCGAGTGCGGGTCGGACGTACGGGCCATCGCCACGGTGTAGTGGTTGTTCTTCAGGCCGTTCTGGGCCTCGTTCTTGATCGGCGTGCCGGTCGGCTTCTGCCGCAGGCCCGGCTCGAAGCCGCCGCCCTGGATCATGAACGTCTGGATGACGCGGTGGAAAATCGTGCCGTCGTAGTGGCCGTTGTTCACGTAACCGAGGAAGTTCTCCACGGTCGCGGGTGCGTTCGCGGCGTCCAGCTCGATCACGATCGGGCCGTGCGAAGTGTGCAGCTTGACTTGTGTCATGCCGCCATTCTGCCGTGCGCGGTTTTCGTGGTTCCGAACGGGACTCTTGCGCACCGTCGCATTCGGCACATCAAGGTCAGGCCGTGATTCTGAGTGCGATCAACGACACTGTCCCGACCAGCAGCGTGGACATGGCGCCCAGCAGGATGCCACGCCGGCCGGTGCGGACCAGCTCGGCGATCCGGACTGCGCTGCCGAGTGCCACCATGGCCGCGGCGAACAGCACAGTTGTCGTGATTTTCACTCCATCGAGTAGAAATCCCGGCACCATTCCGGTACTGCGCAACGCGATCATGGCGAGGAACCCCGCGACGAACAACGGCATGACCGGTGGCCGGCCGCCCTGCTTGCGTTGCACCAGACCGACACCTGCGACCATCGGTGCCAGCAGCACCACTCGCGTCAACTTCACGATCACTGCTGCCGCAACGGCCGTCGCGCCGGCGGGGGACGCTGCCGCGACGACCTGCGCGACCTCATGCACGCTCAAACCCGCCCATTTACCGAGGAACTCACTGTCCATGCCCGCGCCGATGAGCGGCACAAGGGCGATCGCGGCGCTGCCGTAGAGCGTGACCAGCGTGACACCTGCCGCGACATCTTGCTTGTCTGTCTTGGCAACGCTGTCCATCGCCGCGATCGCCGACGCGCCGCAGATCGAGAAACCGGTTGCCACGAGCAGACCGAGTCCTTTGGGGACACCCACCAGGCGGGCGAGCGCCAGTGTGCCGCCGAAACTCACCAGGACCGTGAGCACGACGGCCACCACTGTGCCCCAGCCCAGCCTTGTCACGTCCTGCACACTCAACTGCAAGCCCAGCAGCACAACGCCGGTACGCAGGAACTTGCGTGTGACCCACTGCAAGCCGGTATCGGTGTTATCTGGCAACTTTCCGCCGATCAACACTCCAATGAGGACAGCCACGGTCAACGCGCTGAGCACCGGCAGCACGGCGTTGACCGCCAGCGCCACCGCCGCCCCGATGATCGCGATCGCGACGCCAGGGACCTTCGTGCGCTGCGGTGTGTACACAGCTATGAGGGTCCCCGCGCCGCGACAATCCCGGTAGCCAGTACATCTCGCCCAGGTCATAGCCCACGTGCATGAGCTACCTTACGGCTATGCCAGGTGACCAGGAGGTATGGCAACGGCCGCCACTCACGCCGGAGCAGAAGCGCGCCGATGTCTGGCTCGCGCTCGCGGCTGTCGCATGCGCCGTCATGATGACCGTGCTGACCAGCAGCATGGGCATCGTGCCGTTGGAAGAGGCGCCATCATTCACCGAACAGCTCGCGTGGGGCCTCGTGCTGACCGTGCCGTTGGTCATGCGGCGCCGGTTTCCCCTGGTTGTGCTTTTCTTGATCGCGGCGTTGTACATCGCCGCGCAGTCGAGGCGGATCGGCGACAACCTCGTACCTTCGTTGGCGTTGTTCATCGCCTTGTACAGCGCGGGGGTGTGGGCACCGAGCCGGACCGCGGCCAACTGGGCACGGATTTCGGTCATCGTGGCGATGTTCGGCTGGATGGCCTATTCGTTCATCGTCGCGCTGTCGGCGCCGATACGGAAGTTCCCCGACGCCGCCGGGCCGTTGCCGCCCCTGCTGGCGTCCGTGATCTACGGCATCGTGTTCAACCTGATGTTCTTCATCGGCGCCTACTACTTCGGCAACGTGGCGTATCTGGCTGCTCGTCGCCGGGCTGAACTCGAGCAACGCGCTGAGGAGCTGCGGCTATCGCAGGAGCAGAACACACGCGGGGCGATCGTCGCTGAACGGGTTCGTATCGCACGTGACCTGCACGACGTGGTTGCCCACCACGTGTCGGTGATGGGCGTGCAGGCAGGAGCCGCGCGGCGTGTATTCGACAAGGACCCTGTGATGGCGCAGGAGGCGCTGCAGACCGTCGAGAAGACAGCACGCGTCGCCATAGGGGAGTTGCGCGGGTTGCTCGGCGTGCTGCGGGCCGAGGATTCGGACGTCCCGGAGACCCACCCGCCCTCACCTGGGCTTGACCGCTTGCCTGAGCTGGTTTCGTCGGCGAAGTCAGCCGGGATCGACGTCGAGTACGGCGTGTTCGGAGAGACCTGGGCTGTGCCTGAGGCGGTGGCGCTGTCGGCGTACCGCGTGGTCCAGGAGGCGCTGACCAACGTCGTCAAACATGCGGGCGCCAAGACGGCCCACGTGCGGATTCGCTACCTCACACAGTCGCTCGAGGTCGAAGTCACCGACGACGGCCGGAGTACGGCTACGACGTCGAACGGATTCGGCCTGGTCGGCATGCGTGAACGCGTCGCCGTGCACAGCGGCGAACTCGAAGCAGGCCCACGGCGGGACGGTGGATACCGTGTCCGCGTCAGCTTTCCCAAGGAGCCAGTGTGACGTTACGGGTCGTGCTCGCCGATGATCAGGATCTCGTCCGGGCCGGATTCCGGGTCATCCTCGGCGCGGAGGACGACATCGAGGTCGTGGGCGAGGCGGGCGACGGGTTGACCGCGGTGAGCCTGGTGGAGTCGCTGACGCCGGACGTGGTGCTGATGGACGTCCAGATGCCCGGTGTCGACGGCCTGGAGGCGACCCGGCGGATCCTCAGCGCGCCGGGCAACACGTCGAAGGTCGTCATCCTGACCACGTTCGACCGTGAGGACTACCTGTTCGAGGCGCTGCGGGCCGGGGCGAGCGGCTTCCTGCTGAAAAACGCGTCCCCCGAGGACCTCGTGGAGTCCGTGCACGTGGTCGCCCGCGGCGACGGCCTGTTGTCTCCGGAGGTCACGCGCCGGGTCATCGCCCGGTTCTCCGGCAACGCCCCGCAGGCGTTGAAGCGCCCGGCCGAACTCACCGACCGCGAGTTCGAAGTGCTGGTCCAGCTCGCGCGTGGAGCGACCAACGCCGAGATCGCCAAGCAGCTGTACCTGGGCGAGACGACGGTGAAGACGCACGTGTCCCGGATCCTGACCAAACTCGGGCTGCGCGACCGTACCCACGCGGTCGTCTTCGCGTACGAGAACGGCATCGTCGCGCCAGGCCAGGTCGGCCGCGCGGAGGATCTCTAGCTCCATCTCGCGCCGGACGCCGTGCGCCCGTGCGTTCTCTAGTCTTCCGGGCATGTTGAAGGTGACATCGGTCAGCCGGAGTTTCGGCGACCACCTGGTGCTCGACGACGTGTCGTTCGCCGTCTCGCCCGGCCGGATGACCGGCTTCCTGGGGGCCAACGGCTCCGGCAAGACGACCACGATGCGGATCATCCTCGGCGTCCTGGCGCCCCACGGCGGAAGCGTCACATGGCAAGGGGTGCCGGTCACTTCCAGGCAGCACTTCGGGTACATGCCCGAGGAGCGCGGCCTGTACCCGAAGATGAAGGTGGCCGAGCAGATCACCTGGCTCGGCCAGCTGCACGGCCTTTCGCACACGGCGGCCCGTCGTAACACCTTGCAGCTGCTTGAGCAGCTGGAGCTGGCTGACCGGGCCGGCTCCGCGCTCGAAGAGCTCTCCCTGGGCAACCAGCAACGCGCCCAGATCGCCGCGGCCCTGGTGCACGACCCGTCGATGCTCATCCTCGACGAGCCGTTCTCCGGCCTCGACCCGCTTGCCGTCGACACTGTCCTGGCGGTGCTCCGGGACCGTGCGGCCGGGGGAGTCCCGGTGCTGTTCTCCAGCCACCAGCTGTCGGTGGTCGAACGCCTCTGCGACGACGTCGTGATCATCTCCAACGGAGTCATCAAGGCAAGCGGCGCCCGCGAAGAGCTGCGTGCCCAGTACGGCACAGCGCGCTTCGAACTCGTCGTGGACTCCGACGCAGGCTGGCTCCGTGACTACCCAGGTATTCGCGTGGTCGACGTCGACGGCCCCCGCGCGGTCTTCGAACCCGATGCCACCGCCGCCGAACAACAAGTCCTTTCCAGCGCCCTGCAACGCGGCCCGGTCCGCAGCTTCACTCCGGTGGTCCCCTCCCTGGAGGAAATCTTCAAGGAGGTGATCTGAGATGGCGACTTCGTTCTTCTCGGCCACTCGGCTTGTCGCCGAGCGGGAGATCAAGAGTTTCGTGCGGCTCAAAGGGTTCTGGATCGGGTTCGGGTTTCTGCTGGTAGGGCTTTTCGCCGTGGCCATCCTGCCGACGGTGCTGGACGGGGGACGGGATGCCGTGGCCGGTGTGGGGCCTGCGGCGTCGAAGGTTCTTGATGGGGCCGATCTTGATGTGCGGCAGGTCGGGGACGTGGCGGCGGCCGAACAGCTGGTGCGGTCGGAGGAGGTCAAGGCCGCGGTTGTGCCGGACGGCACCGGTCAGTCGGCGACCGGGGTCCGGGTGATCGCGTTGGACGGCCGACCGACGAAGGTCGTCGCCGCGCTCTCGACCGCGCCGCCGGTTGATCTGCTGGATCCGGCCGACGCCGGCCGGGACGTGCAGATGGTGGTGATCCAGGTGTTCGCGTTGCTGTTCCTGGTGTTCGGAATGGGCGGTGTCGCCATCGCCCAGAGCACTGTCACTGAGAAACAGACGCGGGTGGTGGAGATCCTGGTGGCCACGGTTCCGGTGCGGGCGCTGCTCGCAGGCAAGATCGTGGGGCACGCCGTGCTGACGATCGCGCAGGCGGCCGTCCTTGTCCTGGCCGCGCCGATCGCGCTGAAAATCGGGAAACAGGATCAGCTGCTCACCCTGCTCGTCCCCGCGCTGGGCTGGTTCATCCCGTTCCTGTGCCTGGGATTCGTCCTCCTGGCGGCGATCTGGGCCGTCGCGGGCTCATTGGTCAGCCGTCAGGAGGATCTCGGATCCACCATGGGATTGGTGATGTTGCTGGTGTTCGGGCCGTACATCGGGGTGCTGATCGGGTCGGAGAACGAGACCGTGATGACAGTGATGTCGTACGTGCCGTTCTCGTCGGCTCTGGCTATGCCGGTCCGGATGTTCACCGGCGCCGCGCAGGCGTGGGAAGCGGTGCTGGCACTGGGGGTCTTGGCCGGCGCGGTCGTGCTGATCGTGCTGCTGGCGTCCCGGCTGTACTCCGGTTCGCTGCTGCAGACCCGTGGCAAGGTCGCGCTGGCCAAGGCGTGGGCGAAGATGGACTGACTGACGGACTGGCTCACTTGCGCTTCTGACAGTTGGCGGCCTGTTTCTCCGCGTCGGCCAGGTCCTTTTCCACCAGCACACCGATGGAGCTGGAGGCGACCAGGCCGGCGCTGGAGATCTCGGTGCCGACAAGCTGGATGTCGGTGGCGAACTTCTGCGGGTTCTTCGGGTCGGAGGCCTTGACCTTCTCGATCGACGAGTCCAGGGTCGTCTTCAGCTTCGTCAGCGTTTCGGTGTGCGAGGTCACGTACTTCTCGGAATCCTTGCTCGGGCCCTGTTTGAACGGCTCCAGGTCGGTCACGCCCTTGCCCAGGGAATCCGACGCCTTCTGCAGGTAGTCGACGAACTGGGTCTTCATCGTGGTGAGGTTCTTGGTGTCGAGCGCCGGCTCCTGCTCCATCGGCGCGATCGACTGGATGGTCACCCCGCACACCTTGTCCACCCACGCGACCAGCTCGTCCTTGCTGGCCTTCGTGGAGGTCGGAGCGCTTGAAGTGCCGGCAGCGGACCCGGTGGGCGTTCCGCTCTGCGAGGAGGAACCGCAGGAAGTCAGCGCCAGCGTGGCGAGGGCGACAGTCAACGTTACGCGAAACTTCATAGCGGTGATCCCCATATCTCTGCGAATGCGACAAAGGGAGTATGCGGCCTCGTCGCGGCCATTGCAGCCGACCGTCCAAACGGAACGCGAAATTCGCCCGATCGGGCAGAATATTGTTTTCGGAATGAGACCATAATAACTCGGATGGACAGGCTGGTCGACGAAACCCGCGCCGGATTTTCGGCCCGGTCGGCCAGGCGCACCGCCGGGCGGCCCGCTTCCGGTGCGCCGCCCGGTGATTGTCCTTGAGCTGAAACAGGAAATCGGCAGGGATGAGCAAAGTGGACGGTGCGGGCAAGCGCCCGTTGATCACCCTGGCGCCGCTGCGGGCTAGCATGCCGGCATGCGGATCATCGAAGGGGCCGGGGAGTGGAGATCGCCGGGTGAGGCGGTCAACGACTGGGTGGAGCACCTGAAGGTGCCGGATCTGTCTGTGGGGACCTACTGCATTCCGGCGGGCGGGGTCGATGACCAGAGCCCGCACACCGAGGACGAGATCTATGTGGTCACCGCGGGGCGTGCCACGATCGTGACACCGGGCTCGACGGCGAAGGTCGGCCCGGGTGCCGTGATCTTCGTTCCGGCGGGGGAGGACCACCGGTTCGTTGACATCACCGAGGATCTGGCCCTGCTCGTGGTGTTCGGACCGGCATACGGCTCGCGTGCGCCGCGCTGAGATATTCGTCAACTGTATATGTGACGGTCTTTCCGGGTGATCTTTGTTAACGGCCGGTATTCGCGCGGGAACAGAGAGCTGACGGTGCTGAATGTCCTTTTAGGACAAACGTGACGTCCATGGTGTGGGACGTTCCTATTAGGACATTGAGGGCGCCCGTCGGTGTTATCGTGGTGCGTGAGCGCGACCATTCGTACCGTCCTCGGGGACATCCGGCCACAGGAGTTAGGCGTCTGCAACGCCCACGATCACTTGTTTCTGCGTTCGCCGATGTTGCCTGGCCAGCAGCTTGACTCGCTGGAAGCGGCCGCCGCGGATCTGCGGACGTTCGCTCAGTACGGCGGCGGAGCCGTGGCGCAGTGGACGCCGTACGGCATGGGGCGCAACGCCACCGGGCTCCTGCGGCTCTCGCAGGCGACCGGTGTGCACATCATCGCGGCCACCGGCTTGCATCAGGCGCATCACTACCAGCCGGCTGTGCTGGCCGGGATCGAGGACCGGCTGGCGAATCTGTTCATCAACGAACTGACCCGCGACAGCCAGCTGCGGGCGGGCCTGATCAAGGTCGCCGGAAGTTTCCACCATCTGGACGCGCACGCCCGGCGCACGATGAGCGCGGCGGCGTCCGCGCACTGGGCGACGAACGCCCCCATCGCGGTGCACCTGGAAGGCGGGACGGCCGGAATGGAGGTGATCGGCCTGCTGTGCGGTGAGCTGGACGTCCCGCCCGGCCGTATCATCCTCGGCCACCTCAACCGGTTCCCGGATCCCGGCATGCACCGGGATCTCGCCGAGGCCGGCGTGTTTCTGGCCTTCGACGGGCCGTCGCGGGCCAACCACTCGACCGACTGGCTGATGTTCGACTGTCTGACCGCGCTCGTCGAGGCCGGTCACAGCGACCAGGTGCTGCTCGGCGGCGACACCACAGTCGCCGCCGCCCAGGGTGCTCCCGGCATGGGATATCTGCTTAGCGCGCTGCGGCCCAGGATCGAACGAGAGTTGGGTCCCGACGCCGTCGCGCGCATCTTCATTGACAACCCGGCTCGCGCCTTCGCCACGGAGTGGCCGTAGCAGCCGAATGTCAGGCGAGTCCCGCGGCCGACCACATGCCCGAGGTCGCCGGCCGATAGTCGATCTTGCTTTCGGTGCGCTGGTGAGTCTGCTCGGAGACCCAGACCTCCATCGAGGGCACGCGGGGCAGGAGTGTGTGGCAGTCGTCGAGGGCCTTGATCGACACCTCGCTGCTGACCACCGCTGCCCGCACAGTCCGGGATTCGCCGTCGGTCAGGCGCCTGCGGATGTTGAGGGCGGCGAGCACGGCCCGTTCGTCGTGGTCCCCGGCTCCGGTGCGGGCGCCGAAGACGGCCTGCCAGAGCGTGCCGACCCGGGCGGCGACAAAACCGTCGAAGCGGGAGACCTCCTCGCGGACCACCGTGTCCATGTTGGACAGTTCGGTGGCCGTCCGGTCGGGATCTCCGGAACTGTCCCATTGGGATCTCGCGCGGACCAGGACGACCGCGACCGTAGGTAACTGCGTTGTGGTGCCCATGTCCCCGGCCCCCGGATGTGTACAGGTTGGATGGAAGGTGGTTCTTGCGAGTCCCGTGTGGATTAGTTGTGTGTACAACGCGCGGAGATGAAGGTCAACAAAATGTGGCTGAAAGGGCATATTCCTACGGTCCTGTCGGGAACCGCTGCGGCTGCCGCCTGGAGCGGTCTTTTGCCTGGGGTATACCAAAGTTCTGCTGTGGCCCGTGCTGAATACAGACCTGTATCCAGCACGCCAGGGGCGATTCGAAGGCCTGTTGCGGCAGGCGGATTCGTTGTGGCTGCGGCGGATGCCGGTGTGTGGGAGCGTCGGGATCCACCCGTGGATCCCGGATCGGGAACATGAACAACGCCACACTGAAACCGGCGCCTGGCAAGCGGCCGGTGCATGTGCCGGCGAAACCGCTCCGAGGCTCGGCCATTCGGCCATTCGGACGCCGGAAACAAGCTGAATGCAGTCAAGTGCGGCTGATGCGGAAATGTGACGGTTTTACTGGGGCTTTCAGGGAAATATGCGTGCGGCACCGGCTTTCCGGGCTGTCGATATGCTGTCCGGGTGTCCAGATTCTCGGCGGTTGCGCCATTTGTTGCAGTTGTTCTTCTTGCCGGATGCTCCGGAAGCAGCAACGAGCAGGCGTTACCGCCGGCCAAGGGGTCGACGACCAGCAGGAGCGCCGCCGCGGGGTTCGCGGCGATTCCCCGGACCAGGATTTCTTTGCCCGTACCGGAAGGCATGCAGGTCGACGGGACTCTGCCCGGGCTGAGCAAGCCCGGGTCGCGCACGGGTGTGATCGTGGTCGAGCAGGAGCTGGTGGGCAAGACGGAGCAGCAGGGGCTGGCGGAGTTGCGTGAGTCCTTCTCCGGCGCGAGGGCCAAGGCGCAGGGGTTTGAAATGGGGGCGCCGCAAGAGACGACTGTGGCCGGGTTCCAAGCCGTCGTGTTCACCGGAAGCCAGCGGATCTCCGACAGCGTCGTCTTCGAGAAGGCCGTCGTCGGGATGATGGCCGAGGGCAAGCTCGTCATCATGACCGGCACGATCCAGCGGGAGGATCCGATGTCCGCCGCTGAGATGCGAAGCGTGCTCACGAAAGCCCGGTGGAACAAGGAGATCGCGCCCGGCGGCTTCGGATTCGACATCACCCCCGCGCCCGGTTACCAGCGCACCGAGAGCAGCGGCGGCCTGGTCTATTCACTGGGGCCACGGACCGACACCACTGTGCCCAAGCTGATCGCCGCGCCCTCGCTGGGGCTGGCCGTGGTCGCGCAGGACGAGCGCCGCGACTTCGCCATCAAGAGGTTCGGCTCGCTGAACAACGCCCCGACCCCGGACACCACCACCGAGGTGAGCATCGACGGGCTGCCCGGTTTCGAATTGGTGGGCAAGGGCAAGAACAACAGGACGCACTACATGGTCGCGCTGTTCACCGAAGGCGGGTACGTCCTGATCATCGGTGACTTCGACTCCGCCGTGCACCCCGACCAGTTGCCCGCGTTCCAGGCGATGGCGAAGTCGTTCGTCCAGCAGTGACAGGACCTGAGTACCGTTGCGCGGTATGTGGATCACCAGGACAGAGACCAGTTCGGATGTCGCGGCCGTCAGGTCGATCGTGCTCGCGGCGTTTGAAACGGCACTCGAAGCGGACCTGGTCGACGCGCTCCGGGAGGACCCGGCCTGGATCGACGGGTTGTCCTGGGTCGCTGAGACGTCCGCCGGTGAGGTCGCCGGGTACACATTGCTGACCAGGTGCCACATCGGGGAGACGCCCGCGTTGTGCCTGGCGCCTGTCGCGGTCTCGCCGGAACACCAGCGGACAGGGGCCGGCGGGGCGGTCATCCGCAGCGCCCTGGCGGCCGCCACCGAAATGGGGGAGCGGTTCGTCACCGTGCTGGGGCACCCGGAGTACTACCCGAAGTTCGGGTTCGGGCGGGCGTCGGCAGCCGGGATCACGATCCCGATGGATGTCCCGGACGAGGCCATGATGGCGATGAGCCTGGACGGATCACCCTTGCCCAGCGGGATGGTCCGTTACGCCAAACCGTTCGGCATCTGATCGGCGGCGCGCTGCAGGGCGAGGCGGGCGGCTGAGATCGCGGGATGGTCGCCGGTGCCACGCCGGTAGGCCAAATGGGTTCTGCGCCGGATAGGCAGCGGAGTCAGCACGACAGTGGCGGGCGCCGCGACGGCGCCCAGATCGGGTACGAAAGCGACGCCCTGACCGGCCGCCATCAACGCGAGCACCGCACCGAAGTCGTCCGCGTGATGGCGGATGCGTGGCACGAATCCTGTGGCCTCACAGGCTCGGACAGTCATGGCATGGCAGAGAGTGCCTGGCGTACCGGCGATCCAGGGGGAATCACGCCAGGCGGTCAAGGGCCCGGCGGTCAGCGCAGCCAGGTGGAGGGTCTCTTCCAGCAGTGGTTCGGTCTGCAGTCCGGGCTCGGAGACGACCGGCACGTAGTCGTATTCCTGAACCAGGGCGACATCGAGGCTTTCCTCGCGCAGCGCGTCGGGCACTGACGCCGGATCCAGTTCGGCGACCATCAGATCGAGGCCCGGATGCTCGGTGCTCAGCGCGACGATGGCGGGCGTCAGGATCGTCTGTACCGCTGTGGGGAAGACGCCGATGCGCAGGGTTCCCGTGAGCGCTGTAGATGCCAGTTCGGCGGCGGCCTTCTGCAGGATCGCGAGGATCGACTCGGTGTGCTCGACGAGACCGAGAGCCGCTGGGGTCAGTTGCACGCGCCGGCCGGTCCGCTCCAGCAGTGGCACTCCGGTCTCGCGTTCGAGGGCGGTGAGCTGCTGCGAAACGGCGGATGGCGTGTAGCTGAGCGCCTCGGCGACGGCAACGATCGTCCCGCGGTGCGCCAGTTCGCGAAGAAGCCGGAGCTTACGTACGTCGAGCATAAGAACACCTTATGCTCGACAGCAGAAATGTGAACTGGACCTGAACGGTGGATTCGGTGATCGTGGAGACATGTCCCTCACAGGTCTCTTCGTTCCGCTAGTCACGCCGTTCACCGCCGCCGACGAACTCGCCTCCGAGGCATTGGAGGCACTTGCCCATGCCGTACTCGACGGCGGGGCGTCCGGCATCGTCGCATTGGGCACGACTGGCGAACCGGCGACGCTGACGCCCGCGGAACGACGCAGGGTCGTCGACATCTGCGCCGGTGTGTGCGCGGAGCGCGGGGCGCACCTGATCGTCGGTACCGGGTCGAACTCGACTGCCGACTCGATCGGCATGCTCGCCGATCCCGGCCCCCGAGTGACCGCCGCTCTCACAGTTGTCCCGTACTACACCCGCCCGTCCGAGGACGGTGTCGTCGAGCACTTCCGCCGGCTTGCGGCCGCCAGTCCGGTGCCGCTGCTCATCTACAACATCCCGTACCGCACTGGCAGGCCGTTGGGAGCCGGCACTCTCCGTCGGCTCGCCGAGATACCGAACGTTGCCGGGTTCAAGCACGCGGTCGGCGGCATCGACGAGGCCACTGTCGCGTTCATGAGCAGCATGTCGGCTGACGTATCGGTTCTCGCCGGCGACGACCTTTATGCCGGGCCGCTGCTGGCCCTTGGCGCCAGCGGGGGAATCCTGGCCTGTGCCAACGTGGCCACCCGTGCTTACGCCGGCCTGGTCGCGACGTGGCGAGACGGCCCGATCGACCACGCTCGTCGCCTCAACAATCAGCTCGTCCCATTGGCCCAAGCTCTGTTCGCCGAGCCCAATCCCGTTGTGATCAAGGCGGTTCTGGCGGCTCACGGTCGGATTCCCAGCCCGCACGTCCGCCTGCCGCTGCTCGCCGCCAGCCCAGCGACGACCACTGCGGCCACCACCGCAGCCCTTGAGGTGTCTCAATCTGGGACAGTCGGCTTGGCGCACCTCCGATAGCATGTGGGAATGATCTTCATCACCGCGAAGTTCCGGATCAAGCCGCAGGACGCCGACCGCTGGCCGGAGATCTCCCGTGCGTTCACCGAGGCCACCCGGGCCGAGCCGGGCTGCCTGTGGTTCGACTGGTCCCGCAGCCTCGACGACACATGCGAGTACGTCCTGGTGGAAGCCTTCCGCGACGACGACGCGGGCGCCGCCCACGTGCAGTCCGACCACTTCAAAGCGGCCCAGAAGACATTGCCGCCGCACCTGGCCGAGACGCCCCGGATCGTCAACTTCAAGGTCCCGCAGGACGACTGGTCGCTGCTCGGCGAAATGGCTGTCGAATAACAGGTTTCCGGCATACCGTCAGGGTGTGCCGGATCCTTGGCTGCTCATCGAGGTGCTCGACGGGGAGGTCCCGGCGAGCGAGTGGCGCCGCGTCCATGGCGGGACATTCCTCGACGCCGCGATAGCCGACCGGGCCGTGCGGTGGTCGTGGCGGGCGCATGGTCGCGGTGTGGTGTTCGAGATCGCTTTCCGGACTGAGCGCATCCGCGACGAGTTCCGCCACCGGCAGTCGATCAAGGCAGCGCTCGAAGCCGTGCCGGACCCGCGGGACGGGCTCACCATTGTTGCCGACTAGGCATCCGGCTACGGAACACCGCGATCTCGCTATGACCGGTATCTGTGTCGGTGTCGCAGAGAACGACGGCGTCGTAGGCCCTGGCCCAGGCTTCGTAGTGGGTCGCCAGCTCCCGCCACACGCTGGAGGACTGCGAGCCCGGCGCGGCTTCGTGCACGTCAAGCCCGCAATCAGCGAGTACGGCCGGGTCGATGCCGTGCCCGGCCACCAGCAGTGCCCGGTCCGGCAGCCCGGCCAGATCCACCGGCCGGCCAGGTGCTGTTGTGGCCAGGCTGGTCAGCTGCAGGCCGCCGGTTCCGCCGAAAAGCAGGAACACACTGGAGGCCGGCTTCGGCGGACCACCGGAGGTCTGCTCGACCACGACCAGCGCGAGCTCCTCACACCGGCCGGAACTGGTGTACCCGCGCGCGATCCGCAACGCCTTGAACGGCGCCCGGATGCCCTGCTCGGATACGGCGAAGTTGCGTGCACCGCCGCCGAGCAGGTGATCCAAGCGTGCGGAGACCGACTGGGACGGGTACGAGTCACCCAGCCCGTGGGCGACGATCAGCAGATCCGGCGACGGCACGGGCCCGGTGATCTGTTCCAGGGCGCCTTCGGCGAGTTCGCCGAACGAGATGCTCGAACCCCCGCCCGGCTGGTACTCGGCTGCGGTACGCAGGCGCATGATCAGTCCGCGACGTCTTCGAGTGCGGTGTTGATTCGGTCCACAGTGAACTCCTCGGTTACAGGGATATGAGCTGTTGCTTGCCGAGCAGGTCGGCCACGGTGTCGCGCCGGCGGACGAGGTGCGCGACGCCGTCGAGGACAAGGACTTCGGCGGGGTAGCCGTGGCTGAGGAACAGACCTGGTGACGCCGTGGGGCCGTATGCGCCGGAGCGTTCGACACCGAGCAGGTCGCCCGGCCGGATTTCTGGCAGGGAGACCTGTTTTGCGACCACGTCGCCAGGAGCGCAGAGCGGCCCGGCGATGTTGTAGCGCTGGACCGCTGGTTCCTCGTACCGCGTCAGCGACCTGACCGGGAAGTTTCGTTTGACGAAGCTGCCGATGCCGACCGCGGCCATGTGGTGGTTGGTGCCGCCATCGGCGACGACGAACCACTCGCCCATGGACTGCTTGACGTACCGGGCGCGGATCACGTACATGCCGCACCACCCGGTCAGATACCTGCCGAGTTCCGTGATCAGCCGGCAGCCGGGGTGCCGGGTGCGGAAGTCGTCGACGGTGTCGTTCAGGCCTTCGGCCAAGGCGTCGAGATCCAGGTCTGTCTCGTTGTCGAAGTACGGCACACCGAGCCCGCCGCCGATGTCGACGGTTCGCAGCTCGAAATCGAGTTCGACCGACAGCTTCCCGGCGACTTCGAGGATGCCGCGGGTGTTGTGCACGATGTCGGACGAGCTCAGAAGCCGCGTCCCCATGTAGGCGTGGATGCCCGCGACCGTGACGTGCCGAAGCTCTTCGATGAACTGTCCTGATTGGAACAGCACATCCTGGTCGATACCGAACTGTTGTGGCGTGCCGCCCATCGAGAGTCTCGCGCCCTTGGTCGTGAACGACGGGTTCACACGCAACAAGACTCGGACTGGCTGCTGCCTGGCGTCGAGCGCGGCCAGTTCGTCAAGCGACTCGCAGACAATCGCGTGAACGCCCAGCTGAAGGCAGGCGTCGAGCTCCTCGGCGGACTTGCCTGGGCCGAGGAAGACGATGTTCCCGGGCGCGGCACCGGCACGGCGGGCGGTCTCCAGTTCGGCCAAAGAGGACACTTCCAGGCCCGCGCCCAGCGAACGCAGCACTGCGCAGATGCTGATATTCGGGTTCGCCTTGACCGAGTAGAAGATGTCCATGCCTGGGTGCAGGCGCTCGCGGAGTGACCCGTAGACTTCACGCAGGATGTCGCCGTCGTAGACGTACAGGGGTGTGCCGAATCGGGCTGCCAGGTCGCTGATCGCGTGACCCTGTACGGAATACTCGCAGGTCATTCGTTATTCCTCAGGGCGGTTTCGGCGGCAGCGTCGAACGCCGCGAGGCGGCTTCGGTCAGGGGCGGTCAGCATCACGTACAGTCGGCCGTGCCGCACGGTGCCGAAGCACGTGATCACCAGGTTGGAGTCCGGCGTGGTGGCCAGGACCGGCCGGAGCCGGCGGTGGACCTCGGCGAACGAGAGCGGGCCGACGCAGTAGTGACGGGCGAGCGCGACATGGCCGGCGGGCTGGCACAGTTCGCTGACGCCGCCCTGGTAGGTGGACATGTTCAGCCGGGCGTTGATCTCCAGCACCGGGTACAGCGTCTTGTTCTCCGTGACGATGGCATCGACCCCGACCACTCCGACGAAGCCGTCCAAGAACAGCCGCGCACCGATCACAGCCGACGCGTGCTCGAGTTCGGTGACGTGTTCGGCTGACAGGTCCGCAGGCATCAGGTGTCCCTTGTGGACTCCGCTCTGAGTGAGCGCCTGCTTGACGAAGTCGAACGTGACCCGGCCGTCCCGGCCGATGGTGAACTGGTAGTTCAGGTCGTACTTCTTCGGTAGCCAGGACTCGACCACCACATGCATCCGGCTGTCCCCGCTGCGCGCCGCCCGGCGCTCGGCCATCCGTACCAGTCCGTCCATTTTGGCCGGACTGTCCAGGACGAGCAGACCTTTGCCCGACACGCCGAACGCGGCCTTCACCACGGCCCCACGGCCGCGCCGGATCGCGGGCTCGTGGTGCCGGATCGCCGCGACAAGGTCCTCGACGGTCTCGCAGGATCGGCCGGGGACCGTGCGCAGCCCGGCCTCCTCGGTGATGCGTCGGCTGTAGATCTTGCTGTTCACTCGTTCGAACGTGTCCGCGTCCGGTACCGCGAGGCGGAGCCCGCACGTCTGGGCGATCTTCTGCTCCAATGTGGACGTTCCCATCGGCAGCAGCCGGCCGCCGGCCGCGCCGATCCGGGTCAGCCGGTCGAGCAGGGCGGGGGAGTCCAGTACGTCCTCGGTGGTGGACCGGTTGTCCTCGGCGTTCTCCGGTAGCAGGATCGTCGGCAGGGCGAAGCCCAGTTTCCGCGCGTAGTCGGCGTATCCGGGGTCCAGCGGCTGCTTGAGCACCAGGTAGTCGTCAGGTCCGGCCAGCAGCAGGCCGAGTTCCTCCATCCGCCGCACGAGGCCGGCCGAGCCGGAAAACGACGGCCCGGGCAGACCGGCGTAATTGGCCGCCCACTGCGTCTCGGCTTCGAAGTTGCAGAGGAATACCAGGGGTGTGGCCGGGTCGCCGGTCAGTGCCAGCTTTATCGCGCGCAGGTACTGAGAGGTCACGGTCGTCGACGTTAGGTCGGCTGCGCATCCCTAACATGAGGGATATCCCTACGGTTGCGCAGGTTCAGGGTCGGGTGGCCGAGTCCTGGCCGGGCACTCGAACGCGCCCCGCGTGCCGCCTGCCGGTACATGCCGCAGACCATGATGCGGGCGTTCCTGCTTGGGGCGGAACGACTTCTGGTCCTCGATTGTGTCACGCGATATACTTCGTACGCACTATGTATCGCCGGGTCAACAGGTCTTTGTTGTGAGAACTCCAGGAACCGGAGGAGTGGTTGTCTGATTCCGGCCCACCCCTCAGTGGCGCCTGGCTTGCGGGCCGCTCGGCCGAACTGGCCGAGCTCGACGGTGTACTGCGGCGGCTGGGATCGGGGGATCCCCAGGTCGTGGAGATATACGGCGAACCGGGCATCGGGAAGACCCGGCTGCTGGACGCGCTTTCGGTGATGATCGGGCAGAAAGGCGCCACCCTGGCCGCGGGCCGGGCGACGGAATACGAGAACGGAGTCCCGTTCGCCGTTTTCTCCGAAGCTTTCGACGCGATTCCGGCGGTGCTGGAAACGGTGCCCGAAGTCGTTGACGGAATTCGTTCCCCCGGCCGGAGCGGTCTTGAGCGGCACAATCTCTACCGGGCGGTCCGCCGGATGCTGGCCGGGCTGGCCGAGTCACCCGGGCTCGCCCTGGTGCTCGACGATCTGCACTGGGCCGACGAGGCATCGCTTGAGCTCGTCGAGCATCTGCTGCGCGACCGCCCACCAGGGTTTCTGCTGATCGCGTTGGCATACCGGACAGATCAGGTCCCCGCGGCGTTACCGGCCGCCCTGGCCCGCACCCGCGCGGAGGTGACCAGGCTGGCATTGGGGCCGTTGCGGCTGGCAGACGTGCACCACGTGGTGCCAGGACTGCCGGCCCGCAGACGCCGGCTGCTGTTTCAGGCAAGTGGCGGAAATCCGTTGTATCTCAAGGCTTTGGAGAAGGTCGACGAGAACACGGTGGCGGCGTTGACCGACCCGGCCCGGATCTCCGCCGACGACATGCCGCACCGGCTGCAGGCACTGCTCGCCACCGAGTTGCATTCCCTGGATCCCACTCAGTTGCTGGTCGCGCAGGCCACCGCGGTGGCAGGTGACCCGGCCGATCTCGACCTCGTGGTCCAGGTCGCCGCATGTGCCGAGGACCACGTGTACCGGGCGCTGGACGAACTGGTGCAGCTGGGGGTCATCCACGCCGCAGGTTCGCGGTTCAGCTTCCGGCATCCGCTTCTGCGTGCCGCTGCGTACCAGATGGCCGGGCCCGTGTGGCGAATCAAGTCCCATCAGCGTGCCGAGGAATTCCTGCGATCACGCGGCGGACCCCTGACACTGCGAGCACATCATGCCGCCCACGCGGCCCGATACGGCGACAGCACAGCGGCGTCGACGCTCGCACAGGCGGCGGTGGCGTCGATCGACAGCGCGCCCGGCACTGCCGCGGAGTGGCTGCGTGTCGCGTTGAACGCGTTGCCGGACAACGAGGAATCCGCCGGGCGCCGGGTCGAGCTGCTGCTGTTGCTGGCCAGGGCGCTCGGCCGGAGCGGACGGCTGGAGAACAGCCGCGAGATCCTGCACCAGGTCCTGGATCTTCCCCAGGCGCCACGGACACTGGCCGTCCGGTACTGCGCGGTGACCGAGCGCCTGCTCGGCCGGCTTCCGGAAAGCCGGGCACTGCTGGAGGCCGAGCTCGGCCGGTCGCCCACGATGGCCGACGCCGAGGTGGCCGCGCTGCTCGTCGAACTGGCCGGGTCCGCGATTCTCGTCCAGGACAACGAGACGTGCGTAAGCAACGCGTCCCAGGCGGTCACGCTGGGAGTGAAGGTCGGCGATCGGGGCCACGAGTCGGCGGGCCGGACCTTGTGCGCGCTGGCAGCACTCAGCTCAGGCGACGCGCAGACCGCGCGTGAGGAACTGGAAACTGTTGTCCGGCTTGTGGATTCGGTGTCCGACACCGAGCTGCGCGAACACCTGCACCTGATCCCGCCCTTGGGCTGGCTGGAGCTGCAGCTGGAGCAGTACGACAACGTCGCCCGGCACGTCCGCCGCGGCCTGGACATCGCCCACGGCAGCGGGCACAGCCACGCCCTGCCGTACCTGTACATCGTGGATTCCGCGGTGAAGTACCGGACCGGCCTGATCGACCAGGCCACCCAGGCCAACGAGGAAGCCAGGGAGCTGTCCACGCTGATGGGCAGCACCGAGACGCTGGCCATGGCCCGGACGTTGGAGCTGCGGTCGCTGCTGTGGCAACGAGGCCCGGAGGCCGCGCTGCCCCTCGCGGACCTGCTGGCCGGCGGCGAACGCCCCAAGTCGACCTGGTGGGCCGAGGTCGGCGACATGTTCATCGCCACCATCCACCTGTTCGCCGGACAACCGGAGAACGCCGGCGCCCATGTCATGTCCTGCGTGGGCGATCCGAGGGAGCTCGCCGGGCTGACCGCGGCCCGGTGGTGCGGCATCCTCGCGGTCGCCAAGGGCCAGCTCGGCCAGTTCGACGACGCGTTGGACCTCGCCGAACACGCGCTGAACCACGCGAGCACCCTCGGACTGTCCTTCCAGGACGGACTCGCGCAGCTCGCCTACGCGCGGGTACTAGGCCGATGTGGACAGTTGACGACCTCCGTCGACCGGGCTTACGCCGCGGCGCAAAGCTTCGCCGCGGCTCGCGCGCCGATGTATCGCGCATTGGCCCACGAAGTCGCCGCGCACAACCTGGCGGCAGCCGGTGACCTGCAGCAGGCGCGGGCGGATCTTGGCCTGGCCAAGTCGGGCTATTCGGCGTGCGGGGCGACCTGGCTGTTCGCTCAGGCCCGCACGAGCGAGATCCGGTTCGGAGCGCGGGCGCAACGCACTCGCCGGCCTGTGGGCACGGTCGGTGCCCTGTCCGGACGGGAGCTCGAGGTCGCTCAGCTGGTCGCGGCCGGGCTGACCAACCGCGAGATCGCCACCCGCCTGTACCTCAGCCCGAAGACCGTGGAAGCCCACCTGGCGAGGGTGTTCACCAAACTCGGCGTCAAGTCCAGAGTGGGCGTTGCCCAGCAGCTGGCCGGCCGCTCAGGTTGACGGGTTGTTCGTGGCACTGACTGTGATGGTCTTGAAGACGTTCTTGTTGCCCGCGGGCCACACGGTGTAGGTGTGCGTCGTCTTGCCGGGTGAGTTGGTGCACGAGAACGGCAAAGTCAGTTCGCCGGATGCCGGGTAGTCGCTGCCGTACGCGCCGTAGAGGCTGGGCTGGTCCACGGAGATCGCCGCCTTGGTCGCGCCGGTGACCTTCCACGTGATGGTCACGTCCTGGCCAGGCGTGGAGAACGGTGCGTCCGGCGTACCGTGGCGCGGGCACAACGGTTGCTTCTTCACCGAGAGGGTGACGCTCGCCGACGGCGGGCTTGAGCTCGATGTGGACTTGCCTCCACCACTACTACCGCTGTTACTACCGCCGCTGTTGCCGGAACCGCCCGACGAGCCGGATTTGGCGTTCACCCCGGACTTCGCCGTCGCCGTGGTGGCGGGCTGGCCACTGTCGGATGTGGGCGCCGAGACGACCGTCGGGGGCGCGGTCGTCGCCGAGCCGCCGGACACGTTGTTGCAACCCGCCAACGCCAGGCCGACGCCGACCGCCGTGCCGATCACGCCGAGAACTCGGGGGAAGATCATGTGTATCACCGTTTCCGTTCGTCCTATTGCGACTGTCTGTTCAAGCGCAAAGACGTGACCCGGCGGTGCGGGTTGCGGCCGGCTGCTCAACTAGTCCGTAAGAAGAGCGAAATCGTGACCCCGGTGATACAACAGTGCCCCAAAGGGCAGACTGTCTACTGTGTCCGATCCCGGAACGCTGCAACGATCATGCCGGTGAGCTCCCGCGCGTACTGCCCGTCGGGATCGAGATCCGGATCGTAGATCGCGGCGTTCATACCGAGACAACGCTCGTCGGCCAGCAACGGCTTCAGCAGATCGATCAGCTCGCCGTACTGCAGGCCGCCCGGGTCCGGCGCGTCCGCGGCCGGCATTACCTCGATGTCGAGGACGTCCACATCGAGGTGCACCCAGTAGCTGCGGCCGTCGAGCCGTTGACGGGTGCGGTCGAGTACCTCGTCCGGGCCCATGGCCTGGATCCCGGGCGCGGTGATGCCGAGGATGTCCGCCTCGGCCAGGTTGGCGACGTCCTCGTCGTCGTCACGGTTGCCGAGCACGACGATGTCGGGGTCCTGGAAGTACGGCCCGAGGTCGTCGATGTTCGTCAGATCGGCCTGCCCACGACCCGTGACGAGCGCGAGCGTCTCGCCCGCGGCGGCGCCGATCCGTCCGGCCTGCGAGAGCCGCAGGAAATCCGCACTGCCGTCGAAGTACACCAGCCCGCATCGATCATATTGCTTCAACGCCATGCCGATACCGAGCAGGATGCTGCAGTCGCCACCCAGCACGAGCGGGAAGTCGCCGCGAGTGACAACGGCATTCACCCGACCGGCCAGGCGACGGCTGTACTCGGCCATGGCCTTGGCGTTGAACACGCCGTCACCGGGCGACCAGTCCGAGATGTCGTACCGCGGCGGTACGACATAGCCCTCGTCGAGCGCGTCCAGTTCGCCGAGAAGGCCGCAGTCACGCAGGGCACCGGCCATCTTGTAGCAGCCCGGGACCACTCCTGGTCCGGGCATCCGCAGGCCCAGATTGGAGGGCGCGTCCAGGACGTGGATCTTCTTCACTCCGCCTCCAGTGAGGCCAGCACGTCGACGGCGAGGGCGGCGAACTCCCCCGCCAGGCCCGGGATGATCAGCACCAGCTGGCAGACCGACGCGAGGATGGTGACGTCCCGGGTGCGGGAGGCCTCGATCAGGTCGAGCATCCGGCGCACGACGAACTGCTGGACGTCGGCTCGCGCGTCGGGGTTGACCCATGCCGTCACGACCATGGCGAACGCGGCCGATTCGGTGACCCAGTCCTCGGGGCCGTTGAGCAGGTCGGCCAGGATCACCCGGCGCTGCGACTCCAGCCAGGGCTCGTCCGACGCGTAGTGCGCGATCCCGAGACAGGCCCATGTCTGCACCGCACGGACCCACAGATGCGGTGCGTGCCTGCCGAGGATGTGGCCGAGCTCGTCAGCTGTTGGTGCCGGCGGGTACGTGAGCACGCTCATCAGCTGCACTGGGTCGAGCCCGGACAGTGTGATGGCGGCGTCGTAGGCCTCTGGCGGCGACAGCCACCTGATCATGGCGACGCGCTGTACGGCTTCAGCCACCTGCGGCGTGGGTGGGGGCAGCGCAGGGCGCGCTTGTTTGCCGTCGTACGACCACACCGTGTACTGAACCGGTGACGACGGCAGCCGGATGTCGGGCTCGGGCACGTCGTCGACATCCACGTTGGCCATGGGGAAGACCGAATGCAGGGTGAGGAACGCGCTCGGCGGCTCGAGCGCGGACAACGTCATGGACATCGTGACGTCAGGCGAGGGCTCGTTCTGTTCGAGCACCTGCCGCAGCACATTGATCACGGCTTCCTGCGCGTCCGGGACGACACCCAGCCATGGCCGGCTGCTGCTGTGGTTGGCCAGCACGGTGGCCGCGTAGCTGTCCGGGTGGTCGCGTACCTCGTCGGCCAGCGTGATCAGATGCCGTACGTCGCCGTCGATGGCGTAGCGCAGGCCATGGGAGGTCGGCACCGCCCGGGAATGCGTGGGGTCCTGCGCGACCACGCGCTCGGCCCACTCCAGGCCCTCCTCGGGACGCTCCATCGCGCCGAGCAGGTCGGCCACGTCGATGTACAGATCGAGGTCCTGGGGCGTGCGCTCGATCTCGTCCTGCCACACGGCCAGTGCTTCCTCCGTGCGGCCCGCGGTCCGCAGCGCGTAGCCCTTCATCATGGCCGCCTGGTGCGACGGCTCGATCTGGAAGGACTTCTCGGCCCACGCGATCGCCTCGTCGAACGCGCCGAGCCTGCGGCCGAGCATCGACCCGCACCACAGCAGCATCGCGTGACCCGGATGCTGCGCGACGGCCGTGCGCAGCAGATCCAGCGCGGGCAGCAACGGCTCACGCTCGTCCTCGTCGACGGGGTCGTCCAGGCGCTGCGCCATCTGCCCCAGCGCTATGCCCAACGCGGACGGGTCGAACGGCAGATCGGTGCGCTGCAGCCACGCGACGTCGAGCCACTGCCGGTCGGGCTCGTGCGCGGCGACGGTCAGCAGCATCTGGATCGCCTCGTCCCACCGGCCCGCGGCCGCGCAGACGTGGGCGTGCGCGGCGACTGTGCCGATGAACCCGTCCTCGTCCTCGAAATAGTCCAGTGCCTGAACTGGGCCACCCGCACGGGCGACGAACTCGGCGAGCGCCTCGTGCGTGTCCGGCAGACGCGGATCCAGCGCCAGCGCGTCAGCCAGATGGCGCAGTGCGTGAGGCAGGTCTCCGCTGTCCATGACGAGCCGCGCGACGGCCACTTCGCCCTCGGCATCCGGCTGCCCGCCAGAACAGTGGTCGATTTCCTCGTGGTCCAAGTTGCGCCCCCTGTCGGATCAGTACGGCACTTTATCCGCATGCCTGCGGCCGGGCCCTACCGCCATTCCGGGATATCGTCGCGATCATGACCGTCGCGCGTTCGCTGCTGTTGTTCGCCCTCGCCGCCGTGGCCGAGATCGGCGGGGCATGGCTGGTCTGGCAAGGGGTGCGGGAGCACCGTGGTCTACTGTGGATCGCGGCGGGAGTGATCTCCCTTGGGGTGTACGGCTTTGTCGCCACCCTGCAGCCGGACGCGAACTTCGGCCGGATCCTGGCCGCGTACGGCGGGGTCTTCGTCGCGGGCTCGCTGGCGTGGGCCATGGTCGTGGACAGATTCCGGCCCGACCAGTGGGACTACCTGGGTGCCGCGATCTGCCTGATCGGTGTCGCGGTCATCATGTACGCACCGCGTAAGTAGGCTGAGCGCGTGATCAGTATCGACCCAGAGTCGTCAGTGGCGCCGTTCGAGCAGGTGCGTTCGCAGTTCGCCCAGCAGATCACCGACCGGACCCTGCCGGTGGGCGCCAAACTGCCCACGGTCCGGGCGCTCGCGGCCGAACTCGGGCTCGCGGCGAACACGGTCGCCAAGGCGTACCGCGAACTCGAGGAAGCCGGGCTCATCGAGACCCGTGGCCGGGCAGGCACGTTCGTCAGCGCGGCCGGGCAGCACGCCCAGATCGTCGTGCAGCGGGCCGCGGCGGAGTACGCGCTCAAAGCACGGTCACTCGGAATGAACTCCGAGGAGGCTTTGAGCATCGTCCGGGCCGCGATCGAGGCCAACGCCCGGTCATAACGGGACGGACTGGGCGAACCGGAAGACGTTTTCCGGGTCGTAGGCCGCTTTGACCTCACGCAGCCGCTGCGTGTTGGAGCCGTAGTACGCGGTGAACCAGCCAGTGAGCGCAGGGTCCGGGAAGTTGGGATATGCCCCGCCGTTACCCCACGGATGGATGGTCGCCCAACTCGCGGCGAGCCACGCCAAGGCCTCGTTGCCGCGCCGGGCAGCGCCGTTCGGGCCGACCAGGACGGTGTGCTTGACGAGGTAGTCGGCCTGCCGGTGGGGGAAGGCGGTGGCGTGGGGCGGCACATGGCTGTATGCGCCGCCCCACGGCGTGAAGGCGACTTCACGCATTTCGCCGGGCTCACGTGCGGCGGTGAAATGCTCCACCAGGGCCTGAATCGCAGGCTGAGGCAAGGGCTGGGTGAAGAACTCGGTCTTGGCGGTGCTCATCCCGGGCCGGGAGTAGGTCAGCTGGATGCTGACCGGATCGTGGGCGACCGCGGAATACGGTGTGGCGTGCAGGAGCGCGGCCTCGGCGGGGGAGAGGCGTTCGACCTCTGCGAGTCGTGGTGCCGGCGACCCGGACACGAATCCGGTCACGTCACCCGCGCCGATCAGGAGGACTTCCGGCGGGTCGTCGGGATGATCCGGGCTGAGCAACACCAGTTCCACCGACACGTCGTCCGGTGCGAAGGGCGCCCATTCCTGCCATATCGCAATGAGCCGCGGCGCGTGCGCGATGTCCCACGAGTAGCGGACATGTGTCCGCGCAACGGATCGCACCGGCGCGAAAGTCGCGCTGGTCACCACACCGAAGTTGCCGCCGCCCGCACCGCGCAAAGCCCAGAAAAGGTCAGGCTCCTCGGTTTCGCCGGCCTTCACGACACGTCCGTCAGCGAGCACGACCTCGGCCGCGACAAGGCGATCACATGTCAGTCCGTGTGTTCGGCCGTGGCTGCCGAACCCGCCACCGAGCGCGGCTCCGACCAGGCCGACCGACGGGCAGGACCCGGCAGGCACCAATAACTCCCGTGATGCGAGGAAAGTTGCCAATTGTCCGGTTCGGACACCCGCGCCCACGGTGACCTCATTCCCGGACAGCAGGACCGTGGCCGCGGGGGAGAGGTCGATGACGAGACCGGTACTGCTGGAATGGCACGCATTGCTGTGTCCTCCGCCGCGCACGGCGAACGGCCAGCCCTTGTCCGCCGCCAGCTCCAGCGCTTCGCGCACGTCGGCTGGTCCCTCGCAGCGGGCGACGGCCTGGGGCAGCACTTCGGCCGGGCGGCCGATGAACTGGTTGCGGGACAACGAGTAACGCTGGTCGTCCGGCCACACGAGGTCAAGCATTGGCGTACATCCGGGCCTGCAGGTCGTGCAGTTCGGCGTACCGGCCACCGAGTTCCATCAGCTCGTCGTGTGTGCCCTGCTCGGCCAGTTCTCCCTCGTGCAACAGGAAGATCCGGTCGGCGTGCCGGACGCTGGCCAGGCGGTGCGTGATCAACACGACCGTGCGGTCCTCGGCCAGGGCGCGCAGCGATTCGTACACCGCGAACTCGGCCTTGGCGTCCAACGGCGCGGTCGGTTCGTCCCAGATGAGCAGCGGCGCGTCCCGGAAGAGGCCACGCGCCACGGCCAGCCGTTGCCACTGGCCGCCCGACAGTTCCTGCCCGCCGCGGAACTGCTTGGACAGCAACGTGTTCCAGCCGGCGTCCAGCCGGTCGACGACCTCGTCCGCGCCCGCCTGGATCGCGGCACCCAGCAACGCCGACGAATCGGGATCGGCCCGGTCGTGCCGCCCGGCGCGCACGTTCGCGCGTGCGGTGTGCGGCCATCGGATCGGGTCCTGCAGCACCATCATCACGCGGTCGGCCACACTCGCGCGATCCATCTCGCTGATGTCCTGGCCGTCCCAGCTGACGAGGCCGGATGTCGGTGCGTACAGGCCGGCGACCAGCTTGGCCAGCGTGGTCTTGCCGGATCCGTTCTCGCCGACCAGGGCGACTGTCTGGCCCCGGTCGATGGTCAGCGAGACATCTCGCAACGCGGGCCGCGTGCTTTCCGGGTAGATGAAGCCGACGTGCTCCAGTTGGACTTGTCCCGGGGGAGGGGCGATCACCCGCACCTGGACAGGTGGCCGCCGGGCCGAGTCGAGGAACGCCAGATAGTCGGCGACGTACATGCCCTGCTCGACGAGCTGGTTGGCGGCCAGGACAAGCCGGTTCAACGCGGTCGTGGCGGCCCGGATCGCGATCACAGCTGTGCCCGCGATCGCCAACGGCACCCATTCGGCGTGCACGAGCAGCCCAAGCACAACGTATGTGACCGCCAGGCCGACGCCGGCCAGTGTGCGGCCGATTCCGCGTACGCGTGCCTGCGCCACGCCCCGGCGGATGTCCTCGTCGCGCAAGGGGTCCGCGACGACTTCGTACTCCTGCAGGACGAACGGTTCAGCCTGACAGGCACGGATCTCCGCGGCCGGTTCACGTTCCGTGGCGAGCTCGGCGACCATCTGCACGCGTCTGTCCAATGTGACCGCTCGGGCCATGCTCGCGTAGGCCAGCATCGCGGAACGCTGCACTGCCCAAGCGTCCGGCACCACTGCCAGCAGGAGCACAGGCAACAGAATCGGATGCAGCACACCCAGGCTGCTTGCCGCGGCCACGATCCCGAGCACGGACCCGATCAGCTCAACGAGGTTGTCGGCTGACCGCTCGATGTAGAACAACCCACGATCGCGGGCCCGGTGCATCCGGTCGTAGAACCGTGCGTCGTCGAACGCCGCCAGCTCGACGCTCAAACTCGCTTGGTAGAGCCGCTCCTCGGCGAGACGGCGTACGGCAGGCGTGATGCGCGCGTGCGCCAACGCGACGCCGATGTCCATCGCCCCGCGCAACGCGTACGCGCCACCGACCAACAGCAGGGACGGCAGCGCCGCGACCACACGATCGGCCGTGGGCCCGGCGGCGAAGAGCTCGGTCAACACGCCCGCAGTCGCGAACAGCCCGAATGCCGCCGCCAAGCCGGACGCCACCTGCATAATCGCGATCGCCGTGGCGGACCGTGGCGCCGCGTCCCAGATCATCCGGATGACCGGCCACGTCACGCGGGGCAGGCTGCGGACGACCCGGCGTGGCACATCCTTGCCCGCAGCCTCGTCGATCTGCCAATGCGGGGTGTTCAGGGCGTCATCACGCGGATCCGGTTCCGTCACGGCATTTCACCGAGCACAAGCACCGACGGCAGGTCACAGTCCGGATGCATGCGCAGCAACTGGTACGCCACGCCACCCGATCCGGACATCATGCTCGGCGAGTACACCTCGCGCGCCAGACCCGTTGTCGTGCCGTACTTTTCGAGGCTGCTCACAACCTGCGCCGCGTCGCACGTCAGCTCCCAGACGCCTGTGTCCCCGTGACACAGGGTGTGCGTCCAGCCGGACCCGTCGCGTCTCGCGGACGCCACAGCGCGTTCCAGCACGTCACGGTTTCTGTCCGGCGCGAACCCAAGCGAAAGCAGGTCCGCGGCGCCGAGCCCGACGCCGACCGCGCCATGACACCACGCCGCGACCAGCGAACCCGGCTCGCGAGGGTCGATCCAGCCACCCTTGCGACGGTCGTACCAGGTCTCCTCGTAGGCAGCGGCCTCGTCGGCGAGCGTCGCGAACCGCTGGTGACCGGTGGCCAGCGAGAGCCGTGCGAGTGTCCAGCCGATCCCGGTCGAGCCGTGCGCGAAACCACCGATCCCGTCCGGGAAATTCGCCACCGACCAGCACACGTGCCCGGCCCTTGGGCGCATCGCGGTGTTGGCCAGCTGGTCACCGACCCGGACAGCGAGATCAGTCCACCTGTCGTCACCAGTGCGCTGGGCCAGCATCAACAACGGCACGATCGCCCCGGCGGAGCCCACGACGAGGTCCGGTCCTTCGCTCGCGTCGATCGCCGCGGGCAGTTGCTCTGCCAGGAACAGGGCATCGTCGAGCGTGTCGTGGCCCAGTGACTGCAATGTCAGCCAGCACCAGATCTGCGACCCGAGCCCGATGTACCCGCCTGGCGGGTCCGGCCGCCGCTTGGTGTGCGTGGCCTGCTCGGCCCACCATTTCTGCGTCCGGCGGGCGGTTGCCACGGTCCCGTCCAGCAGCTCGGCGACACAGTCGACCGCGTCAGCCCTTCCGGCCGCGACTTCACGCGCATAGCCGGCCAGAAGTACTGCGATGCCAAGGGTGCCGCTGTAGAGATCCGGTGTGAGCGGTGTGGTCTGCCATCCGGAACGGTCCAGGATCGGCGCGAACCACGTGACCGTGCCGTCGCTGCCGCGCACGGCCTCTGCGGACAGTTCTTGGATCTCCTTGGCCACCAGCGTTCTGCGTCGGGCATCCAATGTGGACTTGTCTGATGCCTCGACAGTCATCCGCCGCAGATCCGGTTCGGCGCCCTGGTTGAGATACGCGCTCACCAGCGCGGCATGCGTAACGCGTCGCTCCAGGTCGAAGTCGGCGTCTCGCCAGCGCTGCAGCACGAGCTGGATCTGGTCGATCTGCGGCCCGCATACCGTGCCCGCGGGCGTGTGCAGCCAGCCCTCGGCCGGGGTTGTGGTGAACACCGGGATGTCGCCGGTGAGCAGCTCCGCGACCTCGGCGGCGTGCACGACCTGCTCGGCCGGGCCACGGGTGTTCATCGAGTGCCGCGCCAGCAACGCCAGGGCTTTCTGTTCAGCGGCAGGCTGGTTGTGCAGTCCGACCGGGTGCCAGAGCATCCGCGCGAGTTCCGTGTACGCCTCGGAGTCACGCACCACCACGCGTACGACGCAGTCAGAGAACCGCGCCAGCAGCGGCTCGAGCCCATCGGTCTGGTCCAGCTGGTTGATCCGGGCGGTCATCTCGTCGAAGCCCTCGATCACGTGCCCCCAGTAACGGCCCAGCTGCGGGTTGCGGCTGGGCAGGTTCTGGGTCGGCGGCAACTGCTGGGGCGTGATGGCGATCTTGGCGGTGTCGGTGCCCGCGCCGACGAGATCGGGCAGGCCGATGTCGGGCTGCTGGCCGGGCAGCATGCCCATGGCCGAGCCGTCGACGCCACGCCAGCCGAGTCCGGCGCCCCGGCCGGGCAGCAAGCCCGTTCGCATGACTGTGCCGTTGAGCAGTTCGGCGGCCATGTCCGTGGCTTCGCCCGCACCGGTGGGTGGATGCGGTGGCCGGGGCGTGAAGATGCTCTCGCAGTCGACCACGATCGGGATCGGGCCGCAGGCGATGATGTTCTCGGCGTGCAGATCTGTGCCGGACACCAGGCGCATCACAGCGAGCCAGTGGCCGAGGTGACGATAGAACTGCACCAGTTCCTCGTCGCTGGCGCAGTAGCGGTGGGAGACGTGCTCAGCCCAGCCGTAGCCGTCCATGACAAGGGCCTGAGGCACTCTGATCCCGTTGGGGGCCAGGACATCGAGCAGTTCGGCCAGGTGGCCGTCGACCTCCATTGGACGCGGTTTGTAGACGACCGTCCCGCCCGCGCAGTGCACAAGCGTGACGGTGTGCCCGCCGCGGTGACTGTCACCGGCGCCGATCTCGATCTTGCGTAGTTGGCCTGGGTCGGCCCCGAGCAAGACGGCGAGTTCTGCTCGGTCAGCGGCGAATCGTTCCGCGAGGAGGAGGACCGCGTCGCATCTGTTGCCGACGACGACGCGCAGGCGGTCGACAAGGCTGGGGTAGTGCTCGGACAGTCCGTGCCAGAACTGCGGTCGTGTCGCCGTGGCAAGGAACTCCGTCCACCGGCCGGCCGGGTCAGGTGCGGTGAGCCGGCCGGTGATCCGGGCGGCGTTGAGCTCCAGCACGAGGACCCGGTTGACCTTGCGGCGCACCGAGTCCAGCAGGACCTCCCGGGTGGCGTCGGTGAACGCGGCCACCTCGCCGTTGACGAGGCCGGCGATCCCGGCGACGCGGCCGGTGAGCCGGTCCAGCGCGGGGCCGATCAGCCATTCCACAGTACGGTCGAGCTCGCCGACCTCGTCAGCTGCCATGGTGATCGTCAGCAGCAGAAGACCGGGCGGGACGCGGTGCAGGACGAGCACCGGCTGCCAGGCGGGTTGCATGCCACGATGTCGCCCTCGGCGAACTCGCCGCTGGCGAAGATCGGGCCGGCCGGGCTGTCGAGGTCGATACCGTCCCGCCAGCGTGCCACGATCTCTTCGGCGTCAAGCAGAGCAGCTGTCATTGTTACGCCCCTTTCCTTTGGTGGGTGGGCGAAATGACGTTAGAAACGGCTCGCACACACAGCCGTACACACACGCGCATACACACACTGAGTGGCAGGTACATCCCGCGTATCGAGGTGCTCCGAACGGTCCAACATTGTTTGTCCACAGCCGGCAGGGATTGCCGGACAAGCCGCTGAGGAGCGGAAATGTCGTTGGTAGCGCCGATATCGAACCGATGGGGCCGTTCGAATCTGGGTGCAGGACCGGGAAGCCGACAATCACGGCGTCCACGCCGAATACCTCACCCGCGCAGGCGGACGCTTCACAGTGGGCGATCCCGCCGGGTCAGCCGGGCAGGCCGGAACAGAGCTCTCCGAGGACGGCAGCGTCATCGTGGGCTGGCGGACCTGCGAAAGCGGCGAAGGATGCGGTGCCTGGGTGAGCTGAGCCTGAATGCCGTCGCGCCCTCCGCGATCTGGAGGGCGGGCCGCGAGAACGGTCATCGCGCTAGAGATCGACTGAAGCGCCCACCGCGATACGGGCGTAGTCGGTCTCTTCCTCAAGCCACGCGTCGAAGTACTCCAGGCCGATCTTGCTGAGCTGGATGTCGTGGATCGGGAACGCGCGGGCCGGCCGGACGGCCCGGACGAAGCTGATGGCGTCGCTGATCTTCACCCAGGGACCGGCCGCCGGGACCAGCAGGGTGCCGACCTCCTCAGCGGGGACGAACAGGGAGTCTCCCGGGTGGTAGAGGCCGTTCACGAGGTACCCGAGGTTCGGGCAGCCAGGCAGTCCGTCGATGACCTCGGCGTGCATGCCGCCCACGGCCTTCACGGTGAAGCCGGCGGCAGTGAACGTCTCGTCCGCGGCGACCGCGACGGCTTCCTCGCCGAGTTCAGCGGCCAGCGCCGCATGCGTGTGGACAGTCAGCGCGGGATTGGCCGCGCGGGCGGCTTTGAGCGCCTCGACGTCGACGTGGTCGGGGTGCTCGTGGGAGACGAGCACGGCTGTGGCTCCGGACAGGGCCGCCTCCGCGTCGGAGAAGGTGCCCGGATCGATCACAAGCACCTGATCGCCGTCCTGGACCCGCACGCACGCGTGCCCGAAATGCGTCAGTTTCATGGGATCACCCTATCGGCCGGTCCCGGTGTCGTGATCATGCCCTAGCGGCGCCGGGCCATCTCGTTGAGCCGTGTGCTCGCCTCGGCCGGCCGCACGCCCAGCTCACGGTCCAATAGGGACACCAGTTTGCGGTAGGTGTCGATGACCTCGCTGCGCCGTCCGGTGGCCCACAACGCGAGCAACAGCTGGTGCCACAACCGTTCCCGCAGAGGATGCTCGACCACGAGGCCTTTGAGCAACGGGATGAGATCCTGCTCGTGGCCCAGGGCCAGGCGGATGTCGACCAGTTCCTCGATCGCACAGATCCGCAGATCGTCCAGTACGACCGCCTCGGCCTGGACCGGCGCGGGGATCGGCACGCCTTCGAGGACCTCGCCACGCCACAGCGCGGCGGCCTGGGTCAGGGAATCCGCCGCCTCCGGGCCGGATAATCGGCGCGATTCGGTCACCAGATGGCGGAACCACAGTGCGTCGACGCCATCCGGTGGTGTCACGAGCATGTAGCCGTCGCCGAGGGTTTCGATCGCGGGCCGGTCGCCGGCCAGCAACCGGCGCAGTTCGGCGATGTGCGACCGGACGTTCGCGGCGGCCGACGCGGGGGCCTTGGCCGGCCACAGGCTGTCGATCAGCCATTCCACGGTCAGCGGCCGGTTGGGCCGCAGCGCGAACACGCCCAGCAGGATCCGGGCCATCCGCCGGACCGGTCTGCGGGACCGCACCATCGGCGGCCCGAGCACCAGTATCGCCATCCACGCCCCCGCCTGCCGCACATCCGTGCCTTTCAGCTATCGCCTTCGGGCAGTTGACCGCGACCGGCAGCGGGGGGAAATCAATTGCAGATCAATTGCGGCGGTGTTCTTCCCTTGAGTCCTTTTAGGACTTTTCGGTCTCCGCGTGACGGCACCCGGGCTGACCGTAGTTGTGCACCGCGCGGCCGCCGGAGAACGCGCGGCACGTGCATGCGCCCGGCCAGTCGAACTCGGGAACGCTGGTGCGGACCGGGCGACTGGGCGCGGTGACCTTGGGGTGATGGACGATGTGACGAGTCATCGCGCGACGCTCCCTCCGCGGCGAGGAAATTCCTTGTGGTGCTCAAGTGCCCGCCGGATACCTGACCGAAACATCAAAACCCCAGGTAATCCCCCATTCGGCGGAGTGATCAGGGCTGTTTTGCAGGCGCCGCAACGGTTATCCGGTCCGCGGCAAGGCCTGGTAGCGCCTGGCTTGCTGTGACACAGTCCTGAGCTGGCTGCGCAACCGTTCCCGCGACGGGTACTGCTCGGCCATCGCGGTGAGCGCCGTCAGGATCTCCGCGCCACGGCCGAGCCGGATCCGGATGTCGAAGTACTCCTCGGTGACGTCAAGCCGGCGTACCGCGAGGCGTTCGGCCATCCAGGTGATCCGTTCGCCGCTGAGCCCGGCGAACGGCGCGCCCCGCCAAAGCCGCAGCGCCTCGGCGAAACAGCCGCTCGCCTCGTCGAGATGGCCGCGCGCCCGCATGGCCCGGCCCTGGGCCGCCCACCGGTCGAAGACATGCAGGTCCAGCTCGTCGGCGCCGATCCGGATGCAGTAGCCGGGCGGGATCGTCTCCAGTAACCCGGGCAGCCCGGCCGGTGCCAGCCGGCGGCGGATCTCCGAGACACAGATATGGATCTGGGTCCGGGCACTGGCCGGCGGCGCGGACCCCCAGACCGCGTCGATCAGCGCCGGGACCGGAACAACGCGGTTGGCGTGCCACAGCAGGGTCGCGAGCACGATCTGCTGTCTGCGCGCCTTGAGGCGGACCGAACCGTGCGGTCCGCGTAGTTCACATGGGCCAAGGATGGATATCTTCACGCTATCGAGGGTCACTCGCGTGACCTGCCGCGGACATCGGCAATGACTACCTATTTCCGGGCGGCTCGCACCATGTCGCATTCTCGCTGGCATGCGCCGCGGCCAGCGGTGATGCTGGACGCATGCATGAGGACAGGGAGAGCTGCGTACGAGCCGTCCAGTCGAAGGACGCTCGGTTCGACGGGTGGTTCTTCACCGCTGTGTTGACAACGCGCATCTACTGCCGGCCCAGTTGCCCGGTCGTACCACCGAAACCCGAGAACATGGTGTTCTACCCGAGCGCGGCCGCGGCCCAGCAGGCCGGGTTCCGGGCGTGCAAGCGGTGCCGCCCGGACGCCAGCCCCGGCTCGCCGCAGTGGAACGAACGCGCGGACCTGGTGGCCAGGGCGATGCGGTTGATCGCCGACGGCGTGGTCGACCGGGACGGTGTCCCAGGGCTGGCCGCGCGGTTGGGTTACAGCGTGCGGCAGATCCAACGGCAGCTGGTGGCCGAGCTGGGTGCGGGCCCGTTGGCGCTGGCCAGGGCACAACGCGCCCAGACCGCACGGCTGCTGATCGAGACCACAACCGTGCCGCTGACCGACGTGGCGCTCGCCGCGGGATTCGGCAGTATCAGGACGTTCAACGAGACCGTCCGCGAAGTCTTCGCACTCTCACCAAGCGAGCTGCGAGCCCGCGCGGCGCGCAGGCTCCCGACGGCCGCGCCAGGTTCCCTCATGCTGCGACTGCCGTTCCGTCAACCGCTGTGCCCCGACAACCTGTTCGGTCACCTCGCTGCGACGGGCGTCCCGGGCGTGGAGGAGTGGCGCGAGGGTGCGTACCGCCGCACGCTTCGCCTGCCGCATGGGCACGGCATCGTCGCGTTGCGGCCGTTGCCTGAGCACATCGAATGCCAGCTGACTTTGACCGACCTGCGTGACCTGGCGACGGCCATCGCCCGGTGCCGCTGGCTGCTTGACCTGGACGCCGACCCGTTGGCCGTGGACGCCCAGCTGAGCACTGATCCGTACCTGAAACCGTTGGTGGAAAAGAATCCTGGCCGACGGGTACCGCGCACAGTGGACACCGCGGAATTCGCTGTCCGGGCTGTGCTCGGTCAACAGGTGTCCACGGCCGCGGCCCGGACGCACGCAGCGCGGCTTGTCGTGGCCCACGGCGAACCGATCGAAGATCCGGGTGGCGGCCTGACGCACCTGTTCCCCATGACCGAGACAATCGACCCGGCGAAGCTCGCGGTCCCGCAGTCCCGGCGCCGGACGCTCGCGGCTTTGATCGCAGCCCTCGCAGGCGACGAGATCGACCTCGGCGCGGGCAGCGACTGGAACAAGGCCCGCGAGCAACTCATCGACCTGCCGGGGTTCGGGCCGTGGACCGTCGAGACGATCGCGATGCGCGCGTTGGGTGACCCGGACGCGTTCGTGCCCACCGACTTGGGCATCCGGTACGCCGCCCGTGACCTGGGCCTGCCCGAGACCCCAGCCGGACTGAACGGACATGCGGCGGCATGGCGGCCTTGGCGGGCGTACGCCGTGCAGTACCTGTGGGCGACGGGGGACCACGCGATCAACAAGCTCCCCGCGTGACAGTAGGTTCGTCGCATGCCGATGTTCGAGTTCGAGGGCAAGAGCCCGCAAGTGCATCCTTCGGCCTGGATCGCGCCGACCGCGACACTGGTCGGCGACGTGATCGTGGAGGCGGACGCGTCGGTCTGGTACGGCGCGGTGATTCGCGCGGACTTCGGCCGGATCATCATCCGTGAAGGCGCGAACGTGCAGGACAACGCCGTGATCCACGTCGGGGTGAACACATGCGAGGTGGGCCGTGGCGCCACGGTCGGGCATCTGTGCCTGGTCCATGACTGCGTGATCGGGGAGTACGCGATCGTCGGCAACGGCTCGACAGTGCTCGACGGCGCGCGGGTCGGCGCCCGGACGATGATCGCGGCCGGCTCGACCGTCACCCCGGGCTCCGAGGTCCCCGACGAGGTGATCGCGATGGGCTCACCGGCCAAGCGTCACGTGCCGCTGACCGACACCGCCCGCCAGTGGATCGACGTGAATCCCGCGCTGTACCAGGAACTCGCGCGCCGCCACGCCTTGACCGTCAAAGAGGTCTGAGTCCCGTCCTGGTGGCACATCTTTGTGCCTTGCCGTGCCATATGCCCACAGTCCCACTGCATTCAGTACTACGGCCACAGTAAAATACACATGTGACGAAAACGCCCAAGATGGCAAGGAACGGCGGACCAGGACGCGGGCCTGCTCATTGCCTGCGAGAATCCTGGGTATGGCCGACATCGCCGAGAAACACCTCGCCTACGGATGGATAGTGCGAGGCGGCGCGGTTCTGTTCATCCGCAGGGACGCCGGTGTGTTCTTCGGCGGGCGGTGGGAGCTGCCGGGCGGGACGGTCGAGCCGGGGGAGCGGCCGGAGCGGACAGCGGTCCGGGAGGTCGCCGAGGAGACCGGGCTGGCGGTCCGGGTCGTGGCCGAGCGGCACCGGTTGAGCTGGCCGGATGTCAACGGCAGGCCGTTGCGGATTCGCGCGTGGATCTATGACGTCGCCGAGGACGAGCGCGGGGAAGTGGTGCTCAACCCAGGGGAGCACGACGAGCACGCGTGGCTGACGCCCGAGCAGGCCGGGCAGCTCGATCTGCTCGACCACGTCCGGCGGACGATCGAGGCCTGCTGATGCCCGCGGCCCCGGGCTGGAAAGCGGGCCAATCGGAACCCCCAGGATCCGACTCGCCGCAGGGCGGCTTCGTGCGGGACCGCGAGCTCCCACATGATCTTGCACAGGGCTCGCACGGTCATCAGGCGAATTACCTATCTCGGGCCTTACGTCCCCAATAGGCCCAGGCGACGGGCCATGGCCGCGGCATGGGTGCGGTTGCAGGCGGCGAGTTTGCCGAGGATCCGTGACACGTGCACGCTGACGGTCTTCTCGGTGATGACCAGCCGTTCCGCGATCATCTTGTTGGGTAATCCCTCCGCGAGCAACCGGAGAACTTCGGTTTCTCTCGGGGTGAGGCCGAGTTTTGGTTCTTCGGTTCGTGTCTGGGATGTCAGGCGGTCGATCTCGCGTAGCAGTGGAGTCTGGCCGAGCGGGCGGGCGTCTTTCGCGGCGGCCGTGAGCCATCGTTGGGCGTCGGCCCGGTTGCCTGCGACGGCTGCGGCTTCTGCCGCGCGTAATCGCGCATAGCTTGTGGGGTACGGCTCGTTGGTGTGTTCCCACGCCGCGGCGACGGCGTACCACTGCGGGCTGGGCGCCTGGACGGACGCGAGCTCGGCCGTCACCTGGAGCGCCGCCGCGTGCCATGACGTCGCGTTGGTCGAGAGCGTCGCAGCGATCCTGGTGAGCAGTCTGGACGTGTCCGGGCCGACATCCTGGGCGCGGGCCTGCACCTCCACACGGGCCGCGGTGGTGAGCAGTGGCCACGCGGACGTGACGGACTGCCCGGTCACGTGGAAACCGTTGAGAACGGCGCCGATGATGTCCTGTGCGTCCTCGATACGGTTCTCCAGCAACGCGATTTCGGCTGCGAGACGGGCCAACGGCAGCCGTGCCTCGGAGCGGCCCGCACGGATGGACAGCGTCTCGGAGGCGACGGCGTGATGTTCGTGCGCCGCGGCGGAGTCGCCGCGCCCGACGGCGAGTTCGGCGAGGACCAGATGGGGATAGGCCCGGTAGACGTCGCATGGGCGCTCCTCGAGCGCCTCGGTCAGCACGTGCTCGGCGGTGTCCCAGCGGCCGATCGCCATCAGTGAACTGGCCAGGTTCGTGATCGCGTACATCCCCGACGAGCGCGCCAGACCCGCCCGCCGGGCGGCGTGCATCCCGGCTGAGGCAACGCTGATCGCTTCCTCGTGACGGCCGTAGGCCCACAACTCCATGGACAGGTTGACGCACGCTCGCGTCAGACCGGCCATGTCGCCACGGCTGCCGGCCACTTCCTGGGCCCGGCGTAGTTCGATCACTGCCAGCTCGTGCTGGCCCAGGTGGCTGAACGCCAGGCCGGCCGTGCTCCGGGCGGCGACCTCCAGCTCCTGGTCGCCGAGTTCGACCGCGAGCCGTACGGCCTGCTGACTGACTTCCTGAGCCTTCTCGGTCTGGCCTTCGCTGGTCAGCGCCGCGCTGAGGACTTCCAGCACACGGGCGTAAGTAGGGGATCGGCGTGGCAGCGCGAGGCGTTGGGCGTCCTGGGCGGCGATCAGCGCGCCCTGTCCGCCTCGCCGTAACAAGGTGCGGCTGCGCAGCGCGAGCAGCTCGGCGACCCGGTCGGTGTGGATCACCGGATCGGCGTCGGCCAGCGCCTGGTCGATGTAGTCCTGGGCCTGGTCGTTCTCCACGGCCCGCCAGGACGCGTAGGCCGCTGCCTCCAGCAGTTCCAAGCGGGTGACCTGCGGTTCGACCACGCTGGGCAGGACGTCGAGGGCGCTGGCCAGCATCTGCAGCTGTTCGGAGTACGCGTGGAAGCGAGCCGCGACGGACGCGGCCCGTACCAACGCGGGTAACGCACGGTCGGGCCGTTGGGCGCCGAGCCAGTGGTGCGCGATACGGGCCGCGTGATGTTCGGGCGGTACCAAGTTGGGTTGGAGCTCCAACGCGGCTGCGTACAGGTGGTGCATCCGGATGCGCTCACCGGGCAGGAGCGCATCGGTGACGACCTCACGCACCAGAGCGTGCTGGAAGTCGTAACCGTCGTCGTTCGAGGTGAGAACGTTGGCGTCGACCGCGCTTCGCAGCGACGTGAGCAACTCGTCTTGGTCGACCGCGGCGACGGCGGTGACGAGCTGGTGCGACACCCACGGGCCGCCCATCGCGACGAGCTGCACGATTCGCTGCGTGGGGTGGGGGAGTTGCTCGACTCGGCCGAGCAACAGATCACGCAGTGAGTCCGGCAGTCCGGTCTTGCCGGCGGATTCGGCCTGCACCAGTTGCTTGATGAAGAACGCGTTGCCGTCCGACCGGGTGTGGATGCGGTCGAGCGTCTCGCCGGACGGCCGGCGGCCGAGTGCGTGCGTGATCAGCTCGGCGGTCTCGGCCCGGGTGAAGTGATCCAGGCTGAGCTGCCGGACACCCCGGACGCGTTGCAGCTCAGCCAATGTGGACCGGAGCGGGTGGCCGCGGTGCAGGTCGTCGGTCCGGTAGGTGGCCAGGATCATCAGCCGGGCCGTGTCGAGTGTGCGGGCCAACGCGGACAGGAGTTTGCGTGTGGAGGGATCGGCTTCGTGGATGTCGTCGAGGATCAGCAGGATCGGCTGGTTGGTGCTGAGTCCCTCGACGACGGTGATCAGTTCCTGGAAAACCGAGGCATATTCGGAGACTTCGCCGTCCGGCAGTGTGCCGATCAGCTGCGACAGCAGGCACTCCACCCGGAAACCTTCCGGAAACGCCGCGGTAACACCCTCGGCACCGAGTTCCCGCATGAGCCGCCGCAACGCGCTGATGAACGGCGACAGTGGCAGCGTCTCCGAACCCAGCGCGGCGCACGATCCAAACAGGACACGCGTCCCGTGAGCTTTCGACGCGGCAGCCAGGTATTCCGCCAGCCTGCTCTTGCCGACCCCGGCCACCCCGCCGAGCAGCACAACCTGCCTGCGCCCACCTGCCGCGAGCGTGAGCGCCTCGCCGAGCAGCGCTCTTTGCTTGACGCGCCCGACGAAGGACGGATCATCGTCAGTCATATCGCGAAGCCCCCAGCCACACGTGACGTCCTGAAGAGTCACCCTATCGCGCGACTTCGTAGTGCAGCAGCACATTGTCCGAACCGTCCGCCCGGCGTGTGTCCAGCAACCGCAGCGACCGCGGCTGTGCGAACGCAGGGGTACCGCCACCGAGCACTGTGTTACCGACCATCAGGTACAGCTCGTCCACGAGCCCGGCATCGAGCAGGTCGTTCCACAGCACGCGGCTGCCGAAAGTGAGGATGTCCTTACCCGGCTGGGTTTTCAGCTCCTCGATGGTCTTGTGCGCGTCGGCCCGGCGCACGATGGTCGTCGTGTCGCTCCACGGCGCGGTGTCCTGTCCGGTCAGCGAGTCGGAGACGACGATCTTCGGGGTCTCGTTGCTGCGCCTGCCGATTTCCTGGTGCAGTCCGGCCAAGCCGGGGTCGGCGGCCACGGCGGGGGAGACCGTGGGGTCGTTGGCCACCAGCGGCCAGTAGCCCTTCATGCCGCGGTAGGTGTTGGCGCCGTAGAGAAGCGTGTCCGCGGCCCGCATCCGCTCGAGGTTGTGGGCGTCGAAGAAGCCGTCCATCGGCAGTGCCATCACGTTGCCGCCGGGGCCCTCGAAGTAGCCGTCGAGGGAGACGATGTTGGTGACGATGAGCTTGCGCATAGCTGTGGTTCCCTTCGGGTTGTGCTTGTCACCCGTTGAGAGACACCGCCCGCGCCGGATTCATCGCTCCGGCCGGAAATTTTTCAAGATTTTGCGAAATACCTGGTCACGGCCGGGTCGACGAATCCCGCGATCCAGCAGATCCGGCCGTCGCGCACGCTCAGCACGTTGACGGCACCCAGCCGGTACTGCTCGCCGTCGTACTGGTGGCAGGCGAACGCGGGCTGGCCGTTGGCCTCGATCGGCACCAGCCGCCACGGTGTCGCGAACATGCGCTCGGTGACGAACTTGCGGATGTTCTCGCGGCCGTCGAACCAGGCAGGCAGCGGTGGCATCGTGAACTGGGCGTCCTCGGTCAGCAACTCGAGCAGCGCGTCGACGTCGGCCCGCTCCCACGCCTCGACGAACGCGTCCACGAGTTCTCGCTGGCCATCCGTGCCGAGCGTGGCCAGCTCTGCCTGCTGGCTGCGCTTGGGCATTCGTTGATCGACGGTCGCGCGTGCGCGTTGCATCGCGCTGTTGACCGACGCGGGTGTCGTGTCGAGGATCTCCGCTGCCTCGGCGGCGGAGAATCCGAGCACGTCACGCAGGATCAGCACGGCTCGCTGGGTTCCCGGCAGATGCTGCAGCGCCGCGACGAAGGCCAGTTCGACGCTCTCCCTGCGCAGGTAGGCCGCTGCGGGATCGGGCTCGTCGTCGACCGGCTCGTCCGGCCACGGCTCCAGCCAGACCGGCCCGGTCACCGGCTGCCCGAGATCGCTGGTCTGGGTGAAGGCCGGGCCGTGCTCGAACGACAGCATCCGGCGTGGCCGTTTGGCCGACAGCCGGAGGCACGCATTGGTGGTGACCTGGAACAACCATGTGCGCAGTGAGCTGCGGCCGGCGAAACCCGCCAGTCCCCGCCATGCCGCGAGCAGGGATTCCTGCACGGCGTCCTCAGCGTCCTGGACTGAGCCGAGCATCCGGTAGCAGTGCGCGTACAGCTCACGGCGGTGCCGTGCGGCCAGCACCTCGAAGGCGGACTCGTCACCACGACGGGCGTCATTCAGCAGCTGGTCGTCGGTCACGCGGTCATCTTTGCCTGTTGACGCGATGTGATCCACTGTGACACCCTTTCACTAGTTAATTAGTGAAAGGGTGTTGGGGTGATCGAGTTCCGGATCGACCGGCGGTCCGGTGTGGCCACCTACCAGCAGATCGTCGATCAGACCAAGCATGCGCTCCGGCTGGGGATGCTGCGGCCCGGCGACCGGCTGCCCACGGCCAAGGAGGTGGTGGCGGCCACGGGGATCAACCCGAACACCGTGCTGAAGGCGTACCGCGAGCTGGAGCGGGACGGACTGGCCGAAGGCAGGCGGGGGATGGGCACGTTCGTGTCCCGGTCCCTGGCCATGCCGGAGAACGCCGCTGACGGGCCGTTGCGTGACGAGATCGGCGACTGGGTACGCCGGGCGAAACAGGGCGGTCTTGACCGTGAAGACGTGATGGCGCTGGTCAAGGCCGCGCTGGATGACCATTACCGATAGAGGGAACTGTGAGACTGGATTCAGGGATCGCGCTGGAAGCGGCCGGGCTGGGCAAGCAATACCGCAGGGGATGGGCCTTGCGGGACTGTACGTTCGAGTTGCCCGCGGGCAGTATCTCCGCGCTGGTCGGGCCGAACGGCGCGGGCAAGAGCACGCTGATGCATCTGGCGAACGGCCTGCTGACGCCGACCACCGGGCATGTGCGGGCGCATCAGAAGGTGGCGTTCCTGGCACAGGACAAGCCGTTGTACCGGCGATTCACCGTCGCGGAGATGTTGCGCGCCGGTGAATCGATGAACCCGGACTGGGACAACGGCTACGCGACCAAGCTGGTCGAGGAGGCCGACGTGCCCATGCATGCCCGGGTCGGCACGTTGTCGGGTGGGCAGCGGACCCGGGTCGCGCTGGCGATCGCCTTGGGCCGCAGGCCGCAGCTGATCATGCTGGACGAACCGCTGTCCGATCTGGACCCGTTGGCGCGCACCGAGGTCATGAAGGCCCTGATGGCCGAGGCGGCCGACACCGGGATGACGGTGCTGCTGTCCTCACACGTGCTGGCAGACCTGGAAAGTGTGTGCGATCACCTGGTGCTGCTCGCCGGCGGCCGCATCCACCTGTGCGGCGACGTCGAGGACCTGCTGTCGCAGCACCGGATCATGATCGGGCCGAGCGACCTCGCCCTGCCGTCCTCCATTGTGGACAGCAGTACGACCGCGCGGCAGGCGACGTTGCTCGCCCGCGCAACCCATGCCGAGGCCGGATGGGAACTGCACGAGCCCTCGCTGGAGGAGCTCGCGCTGGGCTACCTGCGCTCGGCCAAGGAGAACAAGGACGTAGCGGCATGATCTGGGTGACCTGGCGTCAGCAACGCGTGCAGATCCTCGCCACCCTGGGCATCGTCCTGCTGGTGTCGGCGATTCTCGTCTACGTGCGGATGGACGCGATCGCACTGTTGCCGGACATGGCTGTGGTGAGTGAGAAGTACAACCAGTTCCTGCAGTACTTCGTGCTCGCGATGCTGGTGCTGCCGGCGTTGCTCGGCATGTTCGCGGGAGCGCCGCTGTTCGCACGGGAGATCGAACAGGGCACCCACATCTTCGGGCTGACCCAGTCGATCAGCAGGCGGCGCTGGCTGGTGTCGAAGTTCGCGGTCGCCGGCGGCACCACGGGACTGCTGATGTTCGCGCTCGGGCTGATAGCGGCGTGGGCTCTGGCGCCGTTGAACTTTGTCTTGTCAGGGCGGATGGCTGCCACGATGTTCGAAACCCAGGGCGTGACCGTGGGCGTGTACACGCTGCTGGCGTTCGTCGTCGGCGCCACCGCGGGACTCCTGCTACGGAACACGCTGGCCGCGATGGTGGTCACGCTCGTTGCTTACACAGTGCTTGTCATGACTGTGGCCAACGAGGTTCGTCCCCACTACGCCACACCTACGCGCTACGAAGGGCCGGTCGACCACGCCAGCCGGCTGGAGCCCTGGGACTCCATGACGGTCAGCTACGGGTATCTCGACGCCAAGGGCAACGAGGTGGGGTACTCACCCATCGACTGCGCGCGGACCATGCGTGACCCCAAGGACTGCATGGTGGAGAAGGGCGTGGTCGCCTCCTACAGCGAGGTGCACCTGGCCGGGCAGTTCTGGCGGTTCCAGCTGACCGAGCTGGCGTTGTTCCTGGTGCTCAGCGGGGGAGTGGTGGCCCTCGGGCTGTTCGCGTCCCGCCGGAGGCTCACCTAGGGGCGGGTCAGCGACCCACGCCCCCGGTGATCACCGGTGTCTCGTTGCGGGTCGAACCCGGCCAGACGGTGGGTCCCGCCGGGCCCAGCGGCAGCGGGAAGTCCACTTTGGCCAGAGTGCTCTCGTTGCTGCTCAAGCCGTTCGCCGGTGCGGTCAGTCTCGACGGCCTGACGGTCACCCCAGGCTGAGCCTGCGTCAGGCCGTCCACATACCTCGTGTGTGACGAGATGACCACGATGCTCGACCCTCCACCACGGCGGCACTGGTCGCGGTCATCCGGGACTATCAGAGCGAAACGGGCGCAGGCGTGCTCGACATCTCGCACGACGCCTCTCTATTGGACCGATGGGCCGACGAGACACACAACCTGACCGACAGGTAGTGCCTCGTCCACCGGCCGTACGCTGAGCGGTGTGATCGCTCCTCCCATGACGCCTGAACCTGCGCCCGCTCCTCGCGGCACGGTTTCGTTCGTCCGGCGTCATCCGGTGATCTGGCGTACGGCAGCCGCGCTGGCGGGTGGGGGACTGCTCTATGTGAGTTACCCGCCTCGGTCGTTGTGGTGGCTGGCGCCGATCGCGTTCGCGTTGTTCGCCATAACGATCAGGCATCAGCGGGCGCGGGCCGGACTCGGCTACGGGTTCGTGTTCGCGATGGGGTTCATCATGCCGGTGCTGTACTGGCTGCAGAACTTCCTCGGTGAGGGGTTCGGGCCGGCGCCGTGGGTGGGGCTCTCGGTCACGATCGCGCTGATGATCGCCGTGCCCGCGGCCGGGATGGCCGTGGTCAGCAAACTTCCGGGCGGCCCGGTCTGGATGGCGATGCTGTTCGTCACCAGCGAGGCCATCCGCGCCCGGTTCCCGTTCGGCGGGTTCCCCTGGGCACGGACCGGCTTCGGCCAGCCGGAAGGCTGGTACCTGCCGCTGGCCTCGCTCGGCGGTGCGCCGTTGCTCAGCTTCGCCGTCGTGCTCACCGGGTGCGCGCTCGCGGAGCTGGTGTTCCGGCGGCGGATCGCGCCCGCGTTGATGGCCGTGCTGCCGGTGGCCATCGGGTTGGCCGCAACGCCGTTGGTCGGCACCGACGCCCAGAACGGGACGCTCACGGTCGCCGTCGTGCAGGGCAACGCGCCTGAAGGCCTCGGCGCGCTCACCCAGGGCGCGGAGATGCGGCGTAACCACATCCAGCGGGCCGAACAGCTCGCACAGGACATCAAAGCCGGCCGCGTGCCCCGGCCGGACGTGGTGGTCATGCCGGAGACCTTCACCAGCCTTGGGCCTGATCCGGCCGCCGACGCCGCGCTCAGCCGGATGGTCGCCGACCTGGGCGTACCGACCCTGGTGGGGGCCCGGATCGAACGCCCTGGCGGCGCCGCGCAGAACGTGATCATCAACTGGGATCCGCGGACCGGCCCCGGCCTGCAGTACGCCAAGACCAAGCTGGTGCCGTTCGGCGAGTTTGTGCCGGTTCGCCCGATCGCGCGATTTTTCACTCCGTTCGTGGACGGGCAGACCGACATGCTGCCCGGCATCGAGCCGCCGGTACTCAACGTGGCCGGCACCAAACTCGGTGTAGGCATCTGCTTCGAGGTGGCCTACGACGACGTGTTGACCGAGGCGGCGAAGCAGGGTGCCGAGGTGCTCACCGTTCCCACGAACAACAACTGGTACGGCCGGACGGAGATGAGCTACCAGCAGCTGGCCATGTCGCGCGTGCGAGCCGTGGAAACCGGCCGTGCGGTGGTGGTGTCGGCCACGACGGGCGTCAGCGCGATCGTCGAGCCGGACGGCTCTGTCACCCGTAAGACTGAGCTGTACACCGCCGACACGCTGGTCGCCACGGTTGCCAAAAGGACGACCGTTACCCTGGCTACCCGGATCGGGGCCTGGCCAGAAGGTGTCATGGTCACCGGTGGCCTCACGGCGTGGCTGTGGGCGATCGGTCTGCGGATCCGGCGTCGGCACGTTGACTCGAGCCGGGCAGAAAACGACTAGGAGAGGAACGTATGGCGGAGCTCGAGCCGGTGCTTGTGGTGATCCCGACGTACAACGAGCGGGAGAACATCACGCCGATCATCACCCGGCTGCACGCCGCGCTGCCCAAGGCACACGTGCTGGTGGTGGACGACGGCAGCCCGGACGGCACAGGAGAGATCGTCGACAAGATGGCTGCCGCCGACGACCGTGTGCACGTCATGCACCGCACCGAGAAGGCCGGGCTGGGCGCCGCGTACGTGGCCGGTTTCGGGTGGGCGCTGGAGCGGGACTACAACGTCGTCGTGGAGATGGACGCCGACGGCTCGCACTCCCCGGAGGACCTGCCGCGGATCATCGACGCGCTGCACGACTCCGACCTGTCGATCGGTTCGCGTTACGTGCCCGGCGGCAAGACGGTGAACTGGCCCAAGCGCCGGTTCCTGCTGTCGAAGGGCGCGAACCTGTACTCCCGGATCTGGCTCGGCGCCAAGGTCAACGACATGACCGCCGGGTTCCGCGCGTTCCGCCGCGCGGTGCTGGAGAAGGTCAAGCTGCACAACGTGGCCTCGGCCGGCTACTGCTTCCAGATCGACCTGACCTGGCGCACCCTGGAGGCCGGGTTCACCGTCGCCGAGGTGCCGATCACCTTCACCGAGCGTGAGATCGGCGTGTCCAAGATGGATGGCGCGATTGTGCGCGAGGCGCTGTGGCGAGTGTTCAAGTGGGGTGTCCGGCTGCGCGGAAACCAGCTGAAGTCCCTGGTCAAAGGCGGCCAGAAGCCCGCCTGAGCGGTTATGGCCGAACACGGTCTGCTCGCCGGCATCGGCTGGACCCGGGCAGTGCGGCTGGACGGGCTGACCGGCCCCGACGACGCCGAGGTCTGGGTCAAGCTGGAGGCCGCGAACCCGACCGGCTCCTACAAGGACCGGATGGCGCTGGCGATGATCCGCGGCGCCGAACAGTCCGGCAGGCTCAGCCCAGGCCAGATCGTGGTGGAGGCGACCGGCGGCAGCACAGGCGCGTCGCTGGCGTTGGTGTGCGCCGTGACCGGCCATCCGCTGCGCGTGGTCACCTCCGACGCGTTCGCGCCGGAGAAGCTGGCCGCGATGCGGGCGTTCGGCGCCGAGGTGGACCTGGTGGCCAGCCCACCCGGTGGGCTGGCGCCGGAGCTATGGCCGCAGCTGATCGGGCTCGCCCGGCTGGTCGCCGACCAGGTCGAGGGCTACGCCACCGACCAGTTCCACAATCCCGAGGTGATCAACGCCTACAAACCGCTGGGCTACGAGGTTGCCGCCCAGGTGCCGGGCCATATCGACGCGTTCTGCGTCTCGGTGGGCACCGGCGGCTGCCTGATCGGCGCGGGCCGCGCGCTGCGTCAGCGGTACCCAGGCATGCTGCGGGTCGCGGTCGAACCGGCGGAGTCACCGGTGCTCTCCGGCGGGCAGCCCGGCACCCACCGCATCGAGGGCATCGGCATCGGCTTCTGGCCGCCCCTGCTGGAGTCCTACGACTTCGACGAGATCATCACCGTCACGAGCGCCGAGGCCTTCGACATGGCCCGTACAGCGGCCGCACAGCTCGGCCTGTTCTCCGGCCCGTCCACCGGCGCCAACCTCGTGGCCGCCGCTCGCCTGGCGGCCCGGCTGGGCACCGGCCACCGCGTGCTGACCGTCCAGGTCGACAGCGGCCTGAAGTACCTGTCCTCCTGCCGCCTGTTCGGCTAGCGGGCACGAAAAACCCGCCCAGGCGGGAGGTCTGGGCGGGTTTCTGCACTTGCGTGGCGGGATACCCGGTCGTTACGCGGTCCGGCTACGACGGCCGCGCAGTTCTTCCAGCCGCTCGGTGAGCAGGTCCTCGAGCTCCGGAATAGTCCGGCGCTCGAGCAGCATGTCCCAGTGCGTCCGCGGCGGCTTGACCTTCTTGGGCTCCGGCAGGGACCCGTCGATCATCTTGGATTCAAGACCGTGCAGACGGCACTCCCACACCGGTGGCACTTCGGCGTCGTCCGAGAAGGGCACCTCGAAATCGTGGTCCTTCGGGCACGCATACCGAACCGTACGACGCGGCGCGAGATCGTGGTTCCGGTCAGTCTCATAACTGACCGCTCCCAGCCGGCTTCCACGGAGAACACGGTCGGCCATGGCGGTGTCCTTTCGTTCGGCCCGAGTCCCCTCGAGCCAGGGTGTTGCTCACCGTGTGCAACGAACGGAACGGCTGGGAGATTCCCTACTCCCGGCACATCGTCGCGCACAGTGACATGTTTCACCCGTCAACAACAGCTTCCTCCTAAGGGAGGCAATCGGCGCGGGAAAGTGACGCGTTATCCCACAATCGACACCAACATCTCACCCGTTCGGAGGAGTTATGTCACAGGTCAGTCCAAGTTTGACAGGTACCCGCCGGGCTGTGGCCCTAAACGGTGTCTTACGATCTTGTATCGGTGACCAAAAGTAGTTGCCCGAATTCGATTACGGCACAGCACACTGCGTTTATCGAAAGTCACGCTTTGCTTTCAAGCGTGCGGGGCACGGCATTGCCCGCCGCCTCGATCGCCCGCTTCACCGGAACGAAGGCCATCAGCACCAGCCCGACGAAGAAGAAGATCACCAGCGAGATGATGGCGTACCGGTAGGAGCCGGTCGTCTGGGACGTCACCGCGAACACCAGCGGGCCCAGCCACGAGGTCGCCCGCTCGCCGACCTCGTAGACCGAGAAGTACTGCGCCTCCTTGCCCGGCGGGATCATCTGGCTGAACAGCGCCCGCGACAGCGCGTTCGTCCCGCCCAGCACCAGGCCGATGCCCGCCGCCAGGCCGTAGAACTGCAGTGCCTGCCCGGCCTGCACGAAGTACGCCAGGCCGATCACCACCACCCAGACGCCCAGGCTGTACATGATCGTGCGTTTGGCGCCGATCCGGCGGGCCACCAGGCCGTGCAGCATGCCACCCACGTACGCCACGAACTGCACGATCAGGATCGTGGTGATCAGCACGTTCTGCTCGAGCTTGAGCTCCTCGCTGCCGTACTGGGCCGAGACGTTGGCGACCGTGGCGATGCCGTCGGTGTAGATCAGGTACGTCCCCAGGAACGCCAGCGTCAGCGGGAACGCCTTCGCGGACTTCAGCGTGGCGCCGAGCTCCTTGAACCCCGAGGTGAACACGTTGGTGCCAGGCTCGTGGGGGCGCGTCGGGACGTGGTTGCGCAGCCGCCGCAGCGGGATGAGCGTGAACGCCGACCACCAGATGCCCGACAGCAGGAACGCGATCCGGGCGGCGTCGCCCGCCGAGATCCCCATCGAGTCGCCGAACTGTACGATCGCCAGCTGCAACGCCAGCACGACACCGGCGCCGAGATAGCCGAACGCCCAGCCGCGCGTCGACAGGTCGTCGCGTTCGTCGGTGTTGGCGATGTCGGGGATGAACGAGTAGTAGATGGCCACCGATGTGCCGTAGCCGATGTTGCCCAGCACGAACAGGATCGCGCCGAGCTCCCAGCTGGACCCGGTCACCAGCGCCATCAACGCGGTCGCGGCCGAACCACCGAACGCGAAGATCGCCAGCATCCGCTTCTTGTTGTGGCTGCGGTCGGCCACAGCGCCCATCAGCGGCACGATCAGCACCTGGATCACCGTGGCGAACGAGAGCAGGTAGCCCCACAGCGACCCGGCCGGGAACTCCAGGCCGAACACCGAGATGTCGCAGTCACGCAGCCTGTCCCCGCCTGGGCAGGGAGTGGGGCCGTTGCGGGCGGTGTCTGCCTCTGCGGCGGTCGCGGCCACCGCGGTGAGATAGAGCGAGCCGAAGACCGTCGTGACCGACGTGGGGAACACGGAGTTCGCCCAGTCGTACCAGACCCAGCCCCGCTGTTCTCGTTTGCGGTCCCGTGTCCCGTCCACGGTACTTACTTGCTCGGCGCTCAACGCAGTCCCTCCAGGTCCAGTGGTACGCGGACTGTACTGGTCGGATTCACGACCGGGTGACCCGCGCCACGATGCGATGCCAGGGCGGTATCAAATGTTCACGACCGAGTGACTCGTGAGGCACGTGATGCGGCTGTGACCTAGCTTCGGGACCCATGAGAAAACGGCTGGTCATGGTTTTCCTGATGGCAGGCGTACTCACAACACCGGCAGGGGAGGCTGTCGCGGATCCGGCACACGGCGACTGGGCACGGCTACGGACATGTGAGTCCGGCGGCCGCTACGACGCCAAAGGCAAGCACTTCGGCGCGTACCAGTTCACGATGACGACGTGGAAGAGCGTGGGCGGGCAGGGCAGCCCGCACCTGGCAAGCCCGGACGAGCAGGACTACCGGGCGCTGTACCTCTACCGGATGCGTGGCTGGCAGCCGTGGAGCTGCGCGCGCAAGCTCAAACTGCGTGAGGACAGAGACGCTCGAAGCAAGCGCGTCCCGACATATGCGGAGTCCGCATACATCTGACCCTGGCCGATCCGGCCGTCACCTGACCGCCGCCGGCCAGGTGCCCCGGGCACGCAGCACGTCACGCAGGATCCCCGGCTGGTCGGTCACCAGACCGTCCACCCCGAGGTCCAGCAGCTGGTGCATCTGGCCGGCCTCATCGATCGTCCACACATGAACCTCCATGCCCCGCCGGTGCGCGGCACTGACCAACCGGCGGTCCACCACCGTCAACCGGCCCTGGTTGACCGGCACCTGCGCCATCCGGCCGCGGATCGCGCGCCACGCCCGCGGCGCCCACACCCGTCCGGCGGCCCAGAGCGCGGCCACGGACCTCGGACCCATCGAGGTCATCAGCCGGGGCCCGACTCTGGCGCGTAGCCGCTGCAGCCGGGAGTCGGAGAACGACGCGAGGCAGACCCGGTTGACCGCTCCTGTGCGGCGCAACGTCTCCACGACCGGCTCCACCGCGGCGTCCGACTTCACGTCGATGTTCAGCAACGCGTCGGGCAGCTCTTCGAGCAGGTCCTCCAGCCGGCAGACCGGCTCCCGGCCGGCGATCTTGGCGCTGCGCACACTTCGCCACGGCAGCCCGGCGACCAGGCCACGGGTGTCGGTGGTGCGGTCCAGCGAGGAGTCGTGATGCACCACGACGACCCCGTCGGCCGTGGCGTGCACGTCGGTTTCGAGGTACTGGTAGCCCTCGTCGACCGCCCGGCGGAACGCGCTGAGCGAGTTCTCCATGCCCTTGAGATCGCCGACATGCCACCCGCGGTGGGCAAAGGCCCGCGGGTACGGTCCGGCCAGATAATCGTGGTCACGCACATCATGAGTGTGCACCGGCGGCGTGGCGGATGGGTGGCGGCGCGATGTCCAGATACGGTCGAATGTCATGACGGTGGTTACCGGGACGGAATCCGGCGCGCCTCGGGACTTCATGCGCGCGGAACCGAAGCACTGTGGCTGGTGCGGCCGCAGGCTGCCCGAAGAGGACAGGGTCGGCCGGCCGAGGCGCTATTGCGCTCAGCCCTGCCGGCAACGGGCGTACGAGCGCCGGTCGGCACTGCAGCGCAGCGGCCTGCCCGACGACGCGGTCGTGCTTTCCACGGCGGAGCTCGCGGACCTGCAGGACAGGTTGTTCCAACTGCGGTGTGCGGCAGAGGATGTGGTGACAGCGGCACAGGACGGGGCGGACGCCGCGGAGCTCGGCCGGTTGGCCGCACAGATATTGCGTTCAGCCGATGCGCTGGAGCGTCTGCGCTAAAGGGGCCGGTCGGCTACGCTTCGTGCGCGCATGCAGAGACAACTTGCTGAGGTCAAGATCTTGCGAGGGTGTTAGTGAGTGACGACAGCGCCTCATCGGGCGAGGTGCTGGCGGCCAGCGATATCGCGTTCGCCGTCACCGATCAGCGGTGCCGGGTGAAGTGGGTCAACCCACGGATGGCCGAACTGCTCGGGCTCAGCACCGAGCAGAGTGTCGGCCGTTCTCTCCCGGCGCTGCTCTCGGGCGCGCCCGAGGCGCCCGCCCAAAGCGTTGTGGTCTCGTGGCGTTCCCGCGACGAGGCGGATCACCGTTGGCTGGAGATCTCGTGTGCGGCACTGGCGGAGGAGCTGCTCTTCCGTGCCGTGGACGTCACCCGTTGGCGTGACCAGGAACTACGTGCGGCCAAGCTCGGCCACCGGCACGAGGACCTGCTGCGGATGGTGGAAGAGGACCCGCTGACCGGGCTGCCCAACCGCCGCGCGCTGACCAGGGAACTCGAGCGGCAGCTGGCGCTGGGCGTGCGTGGTGCGCTGTTGTTGCTGGACTTGGACAACTTCAAGGACATCAACGACCTGCGCGGCCACCCCGCGGGCGACCGCGTGATGTGCACTCTGGCGAACCTGTTGCGCGACCGGCTCACCGACGGCCAGATCGTCGGCAGGCTAGGCGGCGACGAGTTCGCCGTCGTGCTGCCTGGCGCGGACGAACGCGAGGCCGTGGCCGTCGCCGACAGGTTGCGTACAGCCGTGGCCGCGATCCCGCTCAGCGGCGGTTCCGGGGCGGCCAGGACGACCATCAGCGCGGGCGTGGCACGGTTCGACTCGGGGGAGAGCTGGCAGGCGATCCTGGCGAACGCCGATCTGGCGCTGTACGCGTCAAAAGCCGCGGGCCGTAACAGAGTCACCGTTTACGAGCAGGGGCACTACACCGACACCGCGCTCCGCGTCTCGGTGCTGGACCGTCTGCGCGGCGCTCTGCAGGACGGTGGTTTCGCGCTGCACGCCATGCCGATGGTGAAGCTCGCCAGCGGGCGCGTCGTCGGGCATGAGCTGCTGCTGCGACTGGAGGACAACAAGCACCCGCGCCTCGGCCCGGGGGAGTTCCTGCCCGCGGCCGAACGCAGCGACCTGGTCCTGGACATCGACCGCTGGGTGGCCGGAACGGCGATCGACGCGCTGGTGGAGCACCCGTACCCGGGCCTGCGGTTCAACGTCAACGTTTCCGGGCGGACGCTGGAGGACGAGGACTTCGGCGACTTCGTGCTCGACCGGATCGCGGCCGCGGGCGTGGCGCCCGGCCGGCTGGGCTTCGAGATCACCGAGACCGCGGCCGTGACCAACCTGGACGCCGCCCGCAGCCTCGCCCAGCAGCTGAGGGCCAGCGGCTGCCGGATCACGCTGGACGACTTCGGCTCCGGCTTCGGGTCCTTCGTGCACCTCAAGCAGTTGCCGATCACCGGCCTGAAGATCGACGGCGAGTTCGTCCACGGCATCGACTACGGCAGCCGCGACACAGTGCTCGTGAGCGGGATCGTGGACATCGCCCGGGGCCTGGGACTGTCGGTGGTGGCCGAATGGGTCGAGCGCCCCACCCAGGTCCAGGCGTTGTCGAGGCTGGGCGTGCGGGTGGCCCAGGGCTTCCACCTCGGCCGCCCCGAGCCGCTCAACGCGCTGCTGGCCCGTCCCAACGTCGGCTGGCCCCAGCGCCCCCAATCCATGGAAGAAGCCGCCGAGCAGAACCGGGCCAGGGCCGAGAACGCCTGAGGCGCGCCGGGGGTCGGGAAGAACCCACTAAGGTCCCCACATGGGTGAATTTGTCACGGTCCCGGCGATCGAAACGGAGAACGAAGACGCGGTTTCGGCCGCCACCGGCCGGTTTTTCGAATCGTGTTCCTGGCCCGCGCGGCCGGTGGGAAACGCCGAGCCGGTGACCGAGGACGACGTTTTGTTCTTTCCACCGCTGAATGGGTGGACAGTGATCCTGTGGCCGGCTTACTTCACCGAATTGGCCGCGGTGGAGTCCATTTCCCGTGACCTGGGCGTGCTGGTGAGCACGGTCAGAATCCACGACGGCGACTACTGGTGTCATTCGTTGCTGCGCAACGGCAGCACGCTCGACCGGTTCGCGTCGGTGCCTGATTACTTCACCGACGATTCCGGCGAAATCGCACGACTGAAAGCCGCCTATGCCGGCCGGCCCGCGATCGTCGCCGAGGCCGCGGGCCGCACACCCGATCAGGTCGCTCCTTACTTTGTGCCCGTCGCGACGCAGGAGATGGGCAAAGCCTTCGACGACGACGAGTTCGGACTGGACGACCCGTGGGTGTTCACCGATTTCTGGCGGCGGCCGGCTCCGGCTCGCGGCCGGGTGGCTGGGCAAGGTGCCGGCTGGGGACGCCCGGCTGTAGGTCCGCGTTGCGGGCGAAGAGTGCCAGGATGTTGGACATTCCCTAACGATTGAGGCTGACGATGGGGCGTCCACGTGGCGGTGCGGGCGCGGTTCGTGTCCACTTTCCGTGCCGGTGCGGCCACGCGCCGGAGACGATCGGACATGAAGAACAAACCGGTCCCTATAGCGGGTTACGTGGGGCTGGACAAGAGGGGGCCCGGCAGGCATGGTGGGCCAGCGAGCTAAGTTGGTACAGACCAATGCAACAAGAGTGCAACTTTGTGTTGACTTCTGATTGAAACTGCCGGAATAGTTGCACATCCGCGCAAGACGGCTGGTCCGTCTTGCCAACAAGGCTTCATAGGTGGTGACTGGATGCGATCGATGTATGGCGGTACGCGGCGCACGTCCGCTCTTGTGCTTACCGCGGCCGTCTCGCTCGTGCTGGCAGGGTGCGGCTCGACGAACGAGCCGGCTGCCGGTGGCGGCGGCACCGTGGCGGGCGAGGACGGCAAGCTCGTCGGCGAGCAGGAGTACCTGAACGCGCCCTGCCCTGAGCCGGGCGTGAAGCCGACCCAGAAGGAGTTCACCTACTGGTCCATGTGGACCAAGGACGAGCCGCAGGGCCGGGTGCTGCAGAAGGCCTTCAAGTGCTTCGAGGAGAAGGCCGGCGTCAAGGTCAACGTGCAGTGGCTGGGCCGCAAGTTCCTGACCCAGAACGTCGCGCCCGCGCTGAACACCGACACCGTGCCGGACCTGATCGACCAGGACATCAGCCAGGTCAAGGCCGCCGTGGTGGACGTGGGCGGCACGCAGGGCCTCGACGACGTGCTGACGATGAAGGTCGGTGAGGGCGACAAGACCGTCAAGGACGTCACCCCCAGCTACCTCTACGACATCCCGCAGGCCAAGGACAAGGCCGGCAAGCTCTTCTCGGTTCCCTACGAGGTGCTGTCCAACGGGTTCTGGTACGACAAGAACAAGCAGAAGGACTTCGTCGAGCCCAAGACCACCGACGAGCTGTTCGCGGCGCTGGACAAGGCCAAGGCGGCGGGCGGCGCGCTGGCGCAGGACGGCGACATCGACTTCTACAACGCCTACTTCCTGACCCAGATCGCCGAGAAGTACGTCGGCGCGGGCGGCATCCAGAAGGCGGTCGACGACAAGACCGGCAACCAGTGGAAGAGCGAGGCGGGCTTCCTCAAGGCCGCGCAGTACGTCGAGAAGATCGCCAAGGGCGGCTACTTCCTCGACGGCTGGGACGCCGGCAAGTTCCCGCAGATCCAGCAGCGCTGGGCCGACGGCGAGGCCGCGTTCCTGTTCGTCGGCTCGTGGGGCCCGTCGGAGACCCGTGAGTACCTGGGCAAGCAGGGCGGCGGCGCGACCATCAACTACGGGTCGTTCCAGTTCCCGAAGCCCGAGGGCGCCACGCACGACACCATCGAGTTCCTGCCGATCGGCTGGACGGTGACCAAGAAGGCCAAGAACGCGGAAGCCGCCAAGGCGTTCATCGCGTACTTCGCCAACAAGGACCTCGCCCGGGGCATCCCGGCCGTGGCCGACAACCTCGCGCCCCGCGCGGAGCTGCCGGTGCCCGACGACCTCAAGCAGCTCAACGCGGCGCTGACCGACTCCAAGAAGGAGAAGGTCATCTTCATGGACTCGATCGACTCGCTCTATGAGGGCACCTACGTCAAGAACGTCTTCTACCCGCTGAACAACGACCTGCTCAAGGGCAAGATCACCGCTCAGCAATTCATCGACCAGATCGGGCCGAAGACCGCGGACTTCTGGAAGAACCGCGGATGACAGCCAGCAGTCTGGCAACCCCTCCTGCCTCCGGTGACAAGCCGGAGGCAGGAGGGGGCGGTGTCGAGAAAAGCAGGCAGGCCGCCCACATCGCCCGCCGCAAGCGGCTGTTCTGGCCGTTCGTGGCGCCCACGCTCGTGCTCTACGGGTTGTTCCTGATCGTCCCGACGCTCGCGACCGTGGTGCTCAGCTTCTCCAACTGGCGCGGTGCGGGCGACACGCCGGAGTTCAACGGGTTCGCGCAGTACATGCAGATGTTCGGCGACGAAGGGTTCCAGAACTCCTTTGTCAACACGCTGATCTACATCACGCTCGGCGGCGTCGGCACGTTCGTGCTGGCGTTCCTGTTCACGATGGTGCTGCGGGACATGCGGGGCAACAAGATGGTGCGCGCCATCCTGTTCTTCCCCAACATCGTCGCGCCGGTGGCGCTGGGCATGTTCTTCGGCGTGGTCTACCGCTACCAGCCCAACCGGCAGGGCCTGGCGAACTACCTGCTGGAGAGCGTGGGCCTGTCGTCGGTGAAGTTCCTCGAGGCCGACTCGGTCACATGGGTGGTGCTCGGGTCGATCATCTGGGCGTCCGCCGGGTTCTACATCACGATCCTGATGGCCGCGGTCGACCGGATCCCGCCGTACCTGTACGAGGACGCCTCGATCGCGGGGGCGTCGCCGTGGCAGAAGTTCCGCAACATCACGCTGCCGCTGACGTGGGACGTGGTGGGCATCGCCGGTGTGCTGTGGACGATCAACGCGATCAAGATCTTCGAGCTGGTCTTCGTGATGGCCGGTTCGGGAACGTACGCCCCGCCGATCCACACGTGGACGCTGGGCATCTTCGTGTTCGACCGGTCGTTCGGCGGGACGCCCGCGTACGGCGCGGCCTGTGCGTGCGCGGTCGTGATGATCGCACTGGTGTCGGTGTTCGTGGTGGCGCTGCGCAGGTTGATGCGCCGCGACGCCATCCAGTTCTGAGAGGCAGCAGTGTCGACCACCGCATTGTCAACGTCTTCCACGGGCCCGGGAGTCAAACCGCCGCCGGCCCGCAAGGCGCCCCGGCGGCCCAAGCCCGCGCCCGGCACCAAGCGGGTCAGCCCGCTGCGGGTGATCGGCCTGGCCGTGGTGTGGCTGTTCACGCTGTTCAACCTGGTGGTGTTGTACTGGCTGATCGCGGCGGCGTTCAAGACGCCGATCGAGATCTTCCGCAACCCGCTCGGGCTGCCCAGCCAGCTGTTCACCCGGGGCACGCCGTTCCGCAACTTCGTCTACGCGTGGGACAGCGCGGAGTTCGGCACGGCGTTCCTCAACACCGTTGTGCTCGTGGCGGTCTGTTCGGTGGTGATCGTGCTGATCTCGGCGCCCGCGGCCTACGCGCTGTCCCGGCTGGGTGTGCGTGGATCGGGGCCGCTGACCGGGTTCATCGCGATCGGGATGGGCGTGCCGTTCCAGACGGTGATCATCCCGCTGTTCATCGCCATGTCCAAAGTGGACCTGAACAACAACCTGTTCGGCCTCGCGCTGATCTACATCGCGCTGTCGCTGCCGTTCACGGTGTTCCTGCTGACCGGGTTCTTCCGGTCGCTGCCCGACGAGCTGGAGGAGGCCTCGGCCATCGACGGCGCGTCGCCGACCCGCACGTTCTTCTCGATCATGCTGCCGCTGGCCCGCGGCGGGCTGATCACGGCGCTGATCCTCAACGCCATCGGGCTGTGGAACGAGACCCTGCTGGCGATCGTGTTCCTGCAGGAGAACGCGAACTTCACGCTGGCGCGGGCGTTGTTCACCTTCTACAACGCCGCGTCCTACCAGTCGGAGTACGGCGGGCTGCTGGCCGGGGTGGCCATCATCGTGCTGCCCATGCTCGTGCTGTACATCCTGCTCGCTCGTCGGATCATCACCGGCCTCACGCTCGGCGCCGGAAAGTAGGGAGAGCTCCAAGATGGCTACGGTCTCGTTCCGGGGCGCGACCCGGTACTACGCCGGCAACGACACGCCCGCGGTCGACGGGCTTGATCTGGAGGTTGCCGACGGGGAGTTCCTCGTGCTGGTCGGCCCGTCCGGCTGCGGCAAGTCGACCACGCTGCGCATGCTCGCCGGCCTGGAAGGCGTGGACGGCGGGGAGATCTGGATCGGCGAGAAGAACGTCACCGACGTGGAGCCGCGGGCCCGGGACATCGCCATGGTGTTCCAGAACTACGCGCTCTACCCGCACATGACGGTGCACGAGAACATCGCGTTCCACCTCAAGATCGCCAAGATGCCCAAGCCCGAGCGCGACGAACGGGTCGCCGAGGCGGCCAAGCTGCTGGATCTGGAGCAGTACCTGGAACGCAAGCCGGCCAAGCTGTCCGGTGGGCAGCGCCAGCGGGTGGCGATGGGCCGCGCCATCGTGCGTCAGCCCCAGGTGTTCTGTATGGACGAACCACTGTCCAACTTGGACGCGAAGCTCCGCGTGCAGACCCGCACGCAGATCGCGTCCCTGCAGCGAAGGCTGGGCACGACCACCATCTACGTGACCCACGACCAGGTCGAAGCCATGACCATGGGCGACCGGGTCGCGGTGATGCGCGACGGGCTGCTGCAGCAGTGCGACACCCCGGTCGGGCTGTTCTCCAAGCCCCGCAACGTGTTCGTGGCCGGTTTCATCGGCTCGCCTGCGATGAACCTGATCCCGGCTCACGTCACGGCCGACGGCATCGCCCTGGGCGGCACCACGATCCCGCTGACACCGGGCCAGCGCTCGGCCCTGACCGGCGGTGAAGTGATCGTCGGGATCCGGCCTGAAGGCTGGGACGTCGTCGACGCCGCGGACGGCCTGTCGGTCACCATCGAGGCAGTGGAGGAGCTGGGCTCCGACCAGTACCTGTACGGCTCGTCGGACGCCAAACTGGTCGCGGCGGGGGAGGACATCGAACACCAGGAGGCCCCGCACCCGATCGTCGTCCGCACGCCTGGCATGTCGGAGTGGCAGCGGGGACAGCAGCTCGGCGTCCGCCCACGGGCCGGCGCCGTGCACCTGTTCGACAAGAACTCAGGGGAGCGCCTGCCGGACGCGTGATCCGGCCCAGGGGAGCCCGGGCCTGTCGAGGCCCGGGCTTTTCCATGATCGCTCGGCCACTTCATTCATGACTACTTCCACAGTGTATATCGTCATGACAAAAATAACCGGACAAAGAAGCCTGGACGGTAGGAGCCACAACACCGAAGCGGAAGTGGTGGCCTGAAGGTCCGCCCTGCCGGGGATAATTCAAAGGCGGCCATGGTCCACAGCTGCCTACCCTCCCTCCATGCCGAAGCCAGAACTGCAGCGGATCAACTCCTTCCTGTCGGCCTTCGCCCGCCGCCAGGCCGCGCGCATCGCAGAGCTCCCGGGCGGGTTCGCCGTATATGACGACGCCTTCGCACATTCCCGTTCGAACAACCAGGTCATCGTGGAAACGGCCGTTGATTCCGAGACGTTGCCCGCCATTGCGGAGCAGGCACTGGGGCATCTGCCACATCGACTGGTCTCCGTCCTTGACAACGAAGTCGCCTTGGCGTGCGCAGGGCCGATGATCCGGGCCGGATACACCCACTCCACCTATCTGGTCATGCTGCACACAGGCCCAGTGCCGGCCGACGGCGCCGCGGAGGAGATGGACCTCGACGCGATACGTGTCCCGCTCGCCCGGCGATGGCGGGACATCCTTCCGAATGCCGACGACGAGGTCATACGCCACCTCGTCGACCGGCGCGAGGCTCGCCGCCGCGGGGCCGACGTCGTGAGTTTCATCGGTGCCCGGACGGAAGAGGGCGAGGTCGCCTCATGGGCCGACCTCTATCTGGACCCGGCAACCGGCACAGCCCAGATCGAGGACCTGATCACCTCAGAGGCCCACCTCAAGCGCGGCTACGCCGATGCCGTGCTGGCCACCGCCTTGCGCCTGGCCGCGGACAAGGACTGCGACACCCGGTTCCTGACAGCTGATGCGGCGGACTGGCCGCGACACTGGTACGAGCGCCGCGGCTTCTCCGTCATCGGCCACTCTCACTGCTTCGAACGGGCCTGATCGGTCCAGGGGCTAGGCCCAGGGGATCTGGGGTGAGCGGTAGAACGCGATGCCTTCGGCTTCCCATCGGGGTCCATGCTGAGCCAGCCGCGTCGCGAAGTTCTCCCAGCCGTGGGCGGACCGGGGTGACCAGCCGAGTTCGGCGACCGCCGCGATCCTGGGGAAGGCCATGAAGTCGAGGTCGTCACGGGACCTGAGGTGCTCCGACCACAGTGGAGCCTCAACGCCGAGGATCGCGTCTTCGGGAACTGCATCAAGGTATGTGCCGGGGTCCCAGTCGTAGGCGTCACGGAGTTCGATGTAGCCGGCCCATTTGAAGCCGATAGGGGAGTCGGGGGTGTACTTCATGTCGAGGTACACCTTGTTCGCGGGGGACAGCAGGATCTTCGTTCCGTTCAAGGCCGCCTCGGTGACGAGGGGATCGGGCGCCTTCTTGCTCCAGAACTGGGCCACGGCGTCCGGCGTGGCCTTGAGGATCTCGTGCCAGCCCATGGCTTTCTTGCCGAGGCCGGTGACCATGGGAAGCACGCGCCTGATGAAGTTCTGGGCGCCCTCGCCTGGGGTGGCGTGGGTTTCGTCGGTGCCGATGTGCAGATACTCGCCGGGCGTGAGGGCCGCGACTTCGGTGAGTACGTCCTCGACGAACCGGTACGTGATTTCCTTGTCCGTGGACAGGGAACTGAAGCCTGTCGCGGTTCCCGTCGTGGTGAACGGCAGGGGAGCGACGCCGTCACAGGATAGTTCCGGGTAGGCGACAAGGGCGGCGTTGACGTGGCCCGGGATATCGATCTCCGGGATCACGGTGATGTGCCGGCTGGTGGCGTGGGCAACGATGTCGCGGTATTCAGCCTGGGTGTAGCAGCCACCCGGGCCGCCGCCGATCTGGGTGGCGCCGCCAATGGTGGCCAGCTTGGGCCAGCTCTCGATGTCCAGCCGCCAGCCCTGATCGTCGGTAAGGTGCAGATGCAGGACATTGATCTTGTACTGGGCAAGCTGGTCGATGTACCGCTTGACCTCGGCGGGGGAGTAGAAGTGCCGCGCCACGTCAAGCATGGCGCCCCGATGCCGGAATCTCGGATAGTCCAGGATCTCACAGCCCTGAACAAGGCCCTGCCCGTCGGTGATCTGCCGTAACGTCTGCACCCCGGCGAACAACCCAGTACCGGTATTCGCCGTCAGGACAACACCTGCACGGCTCACATCGAGCCGATACCCGGCATCACCCACGCCGGTCTCACCGATCTCGAGGGAGATCTCACCGTCAGCCCCAGAGGGGATCGCAAGGATCTCCGAGAGGTACGCGCCGACGGGGGAGGCCGCGCCAAGCGCTCGAACCCGGGTGGCGGCGGTGATCTGGAAGCTCTCCTGCGGCACAGGCCGAATCTCAGCCGGAACAGGCACAACACTGAAGGTCATACGCAGGTTCTAGCAAGATTCACGACACGATCACACCACTGTATTCAAGACTACGACCACAGTACAATCTCCAGTGACGAAAATACCCCTAAAAGAAGCCCCGACGCCAGGAGGGGAGTACTCCTGGCGTCCGGGGGTTTCAGCGGGCTGTGGTGTTTGCCCAGGTGGTGAGCTCGGTGAGGGCCGAACCTTGCGGGCCGCCGCCGTTCGTGATCAGTGCGAAGTGGACTTTGCCGGTGTCGGTTGTGGGCAGGAGCAGGCGGTTGACGCCGGACTCGCCGGGTTCCGGTGCGATGGACGAGCTGACGTCGCTTACCACCGTTGTGTTCGTACGGGTGAATGAGGCTGGTAGGTGTATCTCGGTGGGTGCTGTGCCGCCGTTGGAGCGCCAGACGAGGACGGCGTATTGGCCTGTGCCGACGAGTTGGCGGACGGATGGCATTGAGTCGGGGATACGGTTCCAGGCTGCCACCGCGCGGTCCTCGTAGGTGAAGGCGACGGTGTTGCCTGCGACTGCGCGGGGGAAGGCCCGGTCCACGATGCGACTGTCCACATTCAACACGTAGCCGCCGGTTGCAAGGCGGACTGCGGAGAAGTGCTCGTCGTTCATGGCGTCGCCCTCGGTGCGCACCTTGTCCGGGTTGTCGTTCATCAGCTCGTGGTGCCGGCCGTAGTAGATGTCCCAGTGCCATTGGCTGCCTGACAATGGGCGGCCGGAGCCGGCTGCGCCGGACCACCAGTTGGCACCGTTCACTCTGGAGTCCAGTGCCTGATACATCGCCTTGAGCACGCTGGGTGCCTTGTCGGAGGTGAAGCCGGCGATGGGGTGGCCGAACTCCGAGACGATCCCGGTTGTGCCGTGGGCCTGGGCGCGGTCACGGATTGTGCCGAAATCGCGGGTGTATTCGCCGTCGTTGGCGTTTCCGGGTTTCAGGACGCCGGACTGTGCTTTGCCGTCGTAGAAGTGGGAGTTGAAGACGTATCGGGAGCCCATGGCGGGCACCGAGGTCAGTCCTCCTGGTTCGGCGAAGAAGTCGACGTTCTGGTTCCAGAACACCAGGGGTTCCACGAACGCCGGCTTCGCGGTCCAGCCGGTCTGGTCCATTTTCTGGCGGAACTGCTGGTAGAAGGGCCAGAGCAGGTCGCGTTCCCAGGTGAGGCTGGTCTGGCTTGAGTCGTAGCGGCCGGCGTAGGGCTCGTTGAGCGGGTCCACGCCGAGCATCAGGCGGAACGCGGTGGGGGAGAGGTTCTCCTTGAGGTACCGCATGGTTTCGCCTGCCTGGTACAGGAACTCGTCGCGGATCCTGATCGGCCCGGCGGTGGTGGTGACTTCGCGGTTGTGCCAGAAGTCGTAGGTCGCGCTGGTGACGGCGTTGTTGTTCTTCATGTTCTGTCCCCAGTGGAAACAGAGGCCGCAGGATTCCTGCGGGTAGCCGCCGGCGCGCACCACCCAGGCCGGGGCGCCGTCGCCGGTGTACCAGCTGCCGGGGTTGAACAGGTAGCGGGAGTAGAGGTCCTGGTGGAAGTCGAGGTAGACGCGGATGCCCTGGCCGGTGAAGGCGGTGATCTGTTCGGTGACCTTGGCCAGGTACTGGTAGTCGATCTGCCGGGGCTGGGGTTCGACCCAGGCCCAGGTGATCAGGAACCGGACGGCGTTGGCGCCGCTGAGCTTTCGCATGGCGGCTGCCGAGGCCTGGGCGTCGGCGAGGGTGGCGAAGGGCAGGCCCCTGTTCTCGGCGAGTTTGGCCTCGCCGGAGACGTTGAATCCGCGCAGGACGACTTCGCGGCCGTGTTCGTCGCGGAACACGCCGCCGTCGACGGTGATCGTGGCGTTGTCGTACCAGGCCGGATCGGTGGCCGCGGCTGCCTGTGCGGGTGTGATCAGCAGGCAGAGCAGGGCTAATGCGGCGATGATTCTCATGGTTGGTAGATCACCCCGAGTTTGTCGACGCCGTCGCCGCTGCGGCCGGTGAATCCGGTGATGTGCCAGCCGGGCGGGGCGGTGTAGGTGACGGTGTCGCTGGTGGGTTTGCCCGCGGTGAGGGTCCGGCCTTTGTCGGTGGTGATCTGGGCGGAGAAGATGCGGGTGCGGTTGTTGTGTTTGGCCTGGGTCAGGGTGATCGAGGTGAGGCGTTCGCCGGCGTTGAGGGTCAGTGTGGATTCGGTTCCGCCGGTGCCGCCGTGGCGCAGGACTGTGCCGTCGGTGAGGGTGAGGCCGATCTGGTCGAGCCGGTCGCCGCCGCGCAGGGTCACTGAGCGTGCGGAGGTGCCGCTGCTGATGTGGTCGACGTCGGTGAAGGGGGTGCCGTGGGGTCCGCCGAACTGGTCGCTCATCCGGATGCCGGTGTTGAGTGACCAGTCGAATCCGACGGTGTGCGGGTAGTGGTCGGACAGCGGCTGGCCCTTGCTGTCGAGGAACGCGGCGTTCTCGTTGTTGTAGGAGCGTGCGGTGAGGTTGATGAACTTGTTGCCGCGGTAGAGGATCTTGTCGACGACCTCGCAGGAGTTGGTGACGTTGGCGGGGTCGCAGAGCAGTGCGGGGCTGCCTGCCGCGGGTGGCTGGCCGCCCTTGATCAGCTGGACCCAGGGGTCGGTGAGGCCGGCGCGGCTGGTCAGTTCGCGGATGTTGTCCTCGGCGCGGGTGTAGCGGGTGTTGGTGTCACCCATGACGACGACGGCGTTGCCTGCCGAGTTGGCGACGATGTAGTCGGTGAGCTGGGTGATGTTGGCTCGCCGGGCGGCCAGGTCGGCGTTGGTGGTGCCGGCGTTGGGGTGCAGGTTGTAGAGGTCGACGTAGACGCCTTCGGCCAGTTGCAGGCGGCTGAAGGTGAAGCCTTTGGGGGTCAGGCAGTCGGTGCCGTTGCACTTGGCCCATTTGACCCGGGTGAGTTCGGTGAAGGGGTGGTCGGACAGGGTGTTGAGGCCGTCGCCGAAGGCCGCACCGCCGCTGGTGGGGGTCCGGTGTGGATGGTTGTCGCCTGCGTAGAGGGCGGCGTGGTAGTTGAAGTCCTCCTGGACGTTGACCACGTCGTAGGGGGCAAGGCGGGGGCTGATCAGTGGGGTGTTGGTGGCCGGGTGGCCGGAGGAGAGGCCTTCGGGCAGGCCGGCGACGTTGTAGGTGAGCACCGAGAAGTTCCCGGTGACGGTTTGCTGGGCGGCTGGTGCGCCGGCCTGGGCCAGCAGGAGTGCCGCGGTCAGGGTGACGGTGAGGAACGGTCTTGCCACAGGGTGTCCCTTGTTCGCGCCTAATGTGACTAAAACGTGAGAGATGCTCGCGTTGGGTACGGTAACTCGCGAGATCAGCGGGCACCAGACCCGCGTGGAAAGCGCCTTCCACCCCGCCGGACCGGTACGATCGGAAACCGGTTTCCCTGAAATGGAGGTCGGCGTGGGCTCGCAGGTCACCCTGGCAGACGTGGCTGAGCGCGCAGGGGTGTCGCTGGCGACGGCGTCCCGGGTCGTGAACGGCAGCGAACGTGTTGTCGGCGCCCGGTTCCGGGAGCGCGTGCTGGCTGCCGCGGCGGAGCTGGGTTATACGGCCAACGCGTTCGCGCAGGCGGTGGCCCGGGGCCGCAGTGATGTGGTGGGCCTGGTGGTGCCGGATATCCAGGATCCGTACTTCTCGGTGATCGCGGCGGCCGCGATGGCGGTGGTGGAGCCGCGTGGCGAGATGATGCTCGGGACGACGTTGCACCGCCAGGAGCAGGAGCTTCGTTACATCACGACGATGCGGGCGCGGCAGGCGCAGGCGTTGGTGATGGTGGGCAGCCGCACGACGGACGCGGCGCACACGCGGCGGCTGGCCGAGGCGATCGCGGAGTTCGTGGCCAGTGGTGGCCGGGCGGCGGTGATCGGCCAGGATCGGCTGGGTACCGATACGGTGCTGCCGCAGAACCGGGCGGGTGCGAAGGATCTGGCGACGGCGCTGGCTGATCAGGGGCACAAGACGTTCGGGGTGCTGGCGGGGCCGAAGACGTTGCTGACCGCGCGGGACCGGCTCGAGGGTTTCACCGACGGGCTGGCCCGGCGCGGGCGGCGGGCGGCGGTGGTGCTGCACAGCGAGTTCACCAGGGATGGCGGGTATCAGGCCATGTCGGACCTGCTGGATCGGCGGAGCAGGCCGGGGTGTGTGTTCGCGGTCAACGATGTCATGGCGATCGGTGCGATGGCGGCGGTGCGTGAGCGGGGTCTGCGGGTGCCGGATGACGTGGCGATCGCGGGGTTCGACGACATTCCGACGTTGCGGGATGTGGCGCCGTCGTTGACCACGGTGAGGTTGCCGTTGGAGGACATGGGCCGGATGGCGGCGTCGATGGTGCTCGACGAGCAGTCGGGGGATCGTCGGCGGGTGGTGCGGGTCAAGGGTGAGGTGGTCATCCGCGACAGCACGATGGTGTCCAGTCGCCCAGGTAGTTCTTGACCGTGTACTGGCCGGCTTGGGCGTCGGTGAGTTGGGGCCGGTCGGGGCCGGGGGTGGCGCCTGGGCCGGTGTTGCGGTATTCGCGCAGGCGGGCGTCTCGCCAGGAGAAGCCGGACATGTCGGTCCAGGGGGCGGTCTTGATGGCGGTCGGCAGCTGGGTTTCGCGGATGACGACCTGGGCGATGGCGGCGGGGTCGCCGCTGGGGTGCCATGGCCTGCCGAGGAAGTAGGTGCCGGTGGAGGCGGTGCTGAGGATCCGGCTGTTGATGATCAGGATGCCGTAGGGGTTGTCGGAGCGTGTGCTGGCGGCGGTGACGTAGCCGTTGGGGTTCTGGCCGCGGTTGTGGGCGGTGATGGTGACGCGGTCGAAGACGGCGGTGGCGCGGCCGAAGATGAAGTCGACGTCGCCGGTGATGGTGGAGCGGGTGAAGTACTGGCGGGCGCGGGTGGTGACGTTGGGGGTGTCGGTGTAGAGGGTGTCCTGGTGACCGAGGAATCTGGTGTTGTCGAAGGACATCCGGTCGCCGGTGGTCTTGACCGCGACGGCCTGGGTCGCGGTGATCTCGGGGTGGGCGGCGCGGTCGAAGGAGTTGCTGAAGGTGATGTTGCGGGCGGTGAAGTTGCTCGCGGCGATGGTGACAGTGGCGCTTCCTGTTGTGCCGTAGGTGCTTCCGTCGGGTTTTTTGGTGCCGGAGGCGTTGTCGTAGTCGATGGTGACGTCGGCGGGGTTGCCGGAGGTGCCGAGGATGGTGAGTGGTGTCTTGGTGGCCGGGATGGTCACGACTTCGCGGTAGAGACCGGGTTTGATCCTGATGGTCACCGGCGTGCGGTCGGGTGTCGCGTTGATCGCGGCCTGGACGCTGGTGTGGTTGCCGGTTCCGTCTTTGGCGACGGTGATCGTGACGTCGGCGTGGGCGGGTGTGGCCGTGACGAGGGTGGTCAGCACGGCGGCGATCATCACTCGCATCGGTGCTCCTTGTGCTGGAGGATCGTAGCGGCGACGGTACGGCGAGTGACGGCGCCGACACAAGGAAACCGCTTTCCGGAGAAACGGGCACGGTGCGTTACCGCAGGATGGTTAGCGCTAACACCCTCTTGACTACTGCGCGCCCACGGTTGACTATCTCTGCGTTCGCTCGATCGCCGTGCCAGGTGGTCGGAAGTGCATGAGTCCTCGCAACGGTGCGAAAGGAAGTGCTGTGTCCAGCAGGTTCCTCCGGGTATTTATGTTAACGCTAACATTGACGGCGGTGACTCTGACCAGCGGTCCTGCATCAGTCGCCGCGACGACGGACTACACCATCACGGTCGATTCGACCGGTCGCGGCGCCACCATCGACCGGAGCATGTACGGGGTTTTCTTCGAGGACATCAACCGGGCCGCGGACGGCGGGTTGTACGCCGAGCTCGTGCAGAACCGGTCGTTCGAGTACGACCCCGCCGACAACGCCGCGTACACGTCGCTGACCTCGTGGGCGCCGACGTCCACCGGGGGAGCGGGCAGCGTGCAGGTCGTCGACGACGACGGGCGCCTCAACGAACGCAACCGCCGCTATCTGCGGCTGGACCTGCGAGGCGGCAACGGTGGATATGGCGTGGCCAACGCGGGCTACAACTCCGGGATCCGTGTCGAGAACGGCAAACGGTACGACTTCTCGGTCTGGGCGCGCACCGATCGGGCCGAGGGCACTCCGGTCACGGTCGAGCTGACCGACCCGGCTGGGCAGCCGCTCGCGGATGCGTTGCGGTTGCAGGTGAAGGGCGACCGGTGGGCGAAGTACACCGGCACGATCCGCAGCCGTGCGACCAGTTCGCTGGGCCGGCTGGCGGTCACCGGCGGCGGTACCGGGACGCTGCGGCTGGACATGGTGTCGCTGTTCCCGAAGGACACCTTCCGCAATCGCCCGAACGGCATGCGGGTGGACCTGGCGGACAAGATCGCCGCGCTGAAGCCCGGTTTCCTGCGGTTCCCCGGCGGGTGCCTGGTCAACACCGGCAGCCACTACGGCTACGACGCGCCGAATTTCGAGCGTAAGCGGTCGTATCAGTGGAAGGACACGATCGGGCCGGTCGAGCAGCGGGCCACGAACGCGAACTTCTGGGGCTACAACCAGTCCTACGGCATCGGGTACTACGAATATTTCCAGTTCTCCGAGGACATCGGCGCGATGCCGTTGCCGGTGGTGCCCGCGCTGGTGACCGGCTGCGGGCAGAACCGGGCCACTGAGGATCCCGCGCTGCTGCAGCGTCACATCCAGGACACTTTGGACCTGATCGAGTTCGCCAACGGCCCGGCCACCTCCACGTGGGGCCGTAAGCGTGCCGAGATGGGTCACCCGGCGCCGTTCAACCTGACGCACATCGGTGTGGGCAACGAGGAGAACCTGCCGGACGCGTTCTTCTCCCGGTTCACCCAGTTCCGGGCGGCGATCGAGGCGAAGTACCCGAAGATCACCGTGATCGGCAACTCCGGCCCGGACGACACGGGCGCGACGTTCGACCGGCTGTGGGAACTCAACCGCGGGGCGAAGGTCGGCATGGTCGACGAGCACTACTACAACAGTCCACAGTGGTTCCTGCAGAACAACCAGCGGTACGACTCCTATGACCGCAACGGGCCCAAGGTGTTCCTCGGCGAGTACGCCTCTTTGGACAACCGGTGGGGCAACGCCCTGGCCGAGGCCGCCTACATGACGGGCCTGGAGCGCAACGCTGACGTGGTCAAGCTCGCCTCCTACGCGCCGCTGCTGGCCAACACCGACTATGTGCAGTGGCGTCCGGACATGATCTGGTTCAACAACCAGGCTTCCTGGGGATCGACCAGCTATGAGACCCAGAAGCTGTTCATGACCAACGTCGGCGAGCACGTCGTGCCGAGCAAGGCCTCGGCCACGCCGGGCACGGTCGCCCCGATCTCCGGCGCGATTGGACTGTCCACGTGGGCCACGAGTGCGTCCTATGACGACGTGAAGGTCACCGCCGCGGACGGCAGCACGTTGTTCGCCGATGACTTCTCGGGCAACGACGCCAAGTGGGCCAAGGTGGCCGGGCGTGGTTCGTGGTCCATTGTGAACGGTGCGTATGTCCAGTCCGACCAGGGCGCGGAGAACACGTTGGTCACCGCGGGCGATTCGGCGTGGCAGAACTACGACCTGAACGTCAGGGCGACCAAGCTCGCCGGGCGGGAAGGGTTCCTGGTCGCCTTCGGGGTCAAGGACACCGGCAACTACTACTGGTGGAACCTCGGTGGCTGGAACAACACCATCTCGGCGGTGGAGAAGTCCGAGGGTGGTGCCAAGCAGACCCTGGTGCAGAACAACACCAAGATCGACACCGGTCGTCAGTACGACCTGAAGGTCGAGGTCCGCGGCCGTCAGGTCACGCTGCTGCTGGACGGGCAGAAGTGGGGCAGCTTCACCGATGACAAGATCGCTGAGCCGTTCCGGCAGGTCGTCACCCGGGACACCCGCACCGGGGAGCTCGTGGTGAAGGTCGTCAACGCCCAGGACTCCGAGGCCCGCACGAGGGTCGATCTGGGCAACAAGGTCCGGGTAGGGGCGGTCGCGCGGGCGACCACGCTGCAGGGGCGGCCCGACGACGTGAACACCGCGTACACACAGCCGATCCAGCCACGCGAGTCGCGGGTGTTCGGTGTGGCGGGCACGTTCACCTACACCTTCCCCGCGAACTCGGTGACGTTCCTGCGGATCCAGGCCAGGTAGAGGAGCAGACATGGCGACATTCGACCGGCGTAACCTGCTGCGCGCGGGCGGTGGGCTGGTGGCCGCCGCGACGGTGACCACCGCGTCCGCGGCGGCGGTCGCGCAGGCCGCTCCCGGCCCGGCGCAGCTGACCACGCGTAACCCGCTCGTCGAGCAGCGGGCGGATCCGTTCATCACCCGGCCGGTCAACGGCATGTACTACATGACCGGGTCGGTTCCGGAGTACGACCGCATTGTCGTGCGGGGCGCGTCCACGATCGACGGGCTGTCCACGGCGCGGGAGCGCACGATCTGGCGGCGTCCCGCGTCGGGCAAGATGGGCGGGCACATCTGGGCGCCGGAGCTGCACCGGATCGACGGCAAGTGGTACGTGTACTTCGCGGCCGGGGATTCCGACAACGTGTTCGGGATCCGGACCTACATCCTGGAGTCCTCAGCGGAGGATCCGCGGGCGGACTCGTGGGTGCTACGTGGCCAGATGATCACCAAGTGGGACACGTTCACGCTGGACTCGACCACGTTCGAGCACCGCGGGAAGCGGTATTTCGCGTGGGCGCAGGGTGAGCCGGGGATCGCGACCAACAGCAACCTCTACATCGCCGAGATGGCGTCGCCGCTGGCGATCAAGGGTGACCCGGTGCGGCTGGCGGTGCCGACGTTGCCGTGGGAGATCCAGGGTTTCAAGGTCAACGAGGGCCCGGCGGTGATCATCCGTAACGGCCGGGTGTTCATGACGTACTCGGCCAGCGCGACCGACGCGCGGTACTGCATGGGTCTGCTGACCGCGGACGAGCGTTCCGATCTGCTGGACGCGCGGTCGTGGACGAAGTCCCCGCAGCCGATCTTCACCACCAACGACGCCACCCGTCAGTACGGGCCGGGGCACAACTCGTTCACCGTGGCCGAGGACGGCAAGACCGATGTGCTGGTCTATCACGCGCGGGACTACCGGGACATCACCGGTGATCCGCTGTACGACCCGAACCGGCATACCCGGGTGCAGCGGCTGTACTGGAATGAGGACGGGACACCGAGTTTCGGTGTGCCGGTGGGCAAAGGCGGGCCCGCTGTGCGGTTCTCGCCGTTGGATGCGCCGAACCTGTATGTCCGGCACTACGAGTACCGGTTGCGGGTGGACGGGGATGTGCGGGAGCTGGCCGATTCGCAGTTCCGGCTCGTGGCGGGTTTCCGGGAGCCGGGGCGGGTGGCGTTGCAGTCGGTGAACTTCCCCGACCGGTATGTCCGGGTGGTGGATCCGATGACTGTGCGGGTCGATCCGTATGACGAGAGCGATGCCTACGGGCGGGCGGCGAGTTTCGTGCAGGTGCCGGGGCTTGCCGACGGCGGGGCGGTGTCGTTCCGGCTGGCCACGGATTCGGGTACCTACCTGGGGCATGACAACGGCCGGTTTGTGGCCGTGCGGCCGGGCGGGTCGTACCGTGACCGTCAGCGCGTCACGTTCAGGACCAGCTGATGCTGGGCCGGCGTGGCTTTCTCATGGCTACTGCTGTTGTCCCGTTCGCTGCTACCGGTACTGCGGTGTCGGTAGCAGCGGCGCCTGCGGCCGCTGGGGATCTGCGGCCGTTCGCGTTGCGGGATGTCGTGCTGGGCAAGGGGATCTTCGCGGACAAGCGGGCCCTGATGCTGGACTACGCCCGGGGTTACGACGTCAACCGGTTGCTGCAGGTCTTCCGGGCCAATGCCGGTCTGCCCACGCTCGGCGCGGTCGCGCCGGGTGGCTGGGAAGGCCTGGACGGTGAGGCGAACGGCAACCTCCGCGGGCACTACACCGGGCATTTCCTGTCCATGCTGTCGCAGGCCTATGGCAGCACGGGGGAGGCGGTGTACGCCGAGAAGATCAGCACGATGCTGGGTGCGCTGGTGGAATGCCGGGCCGCGCTGAACAAGGACCCCGTGCTGCTGGGTGTGCCCGGCCGGTTCGCCACCGCGGTGGAGCAGCCCCGGGGCAGCTACCAGTACCTCGATCTGCCGGCCGGTGTGGTCGGCGGCAGTGCCACGATCACGTTGTCGGCGTGGGTCAGGCCCTCGCACGCGTCCAACTGGGCGCGGATCTTCGACTTCGGCAACGACACGACCCGGTATCTCTACCTGGCCGCGCGCAATGGCAACGGTGTTCCCCGGTTCGCGATCACCACCAACGGGCCCGGCGCCGAGCAGGGCATCAACGGCCGTGCGCCGCTTGCGCTCGGCCAGTGGAGCCACATCGCCGTGACCATCACCGGCACGACCGGGACGATGTACGTCAACGGCGAACCGGTCGGCACGAACACCGCGATGACGCTCAACCCGGCCGCGCTGGGGCAGTTGCGTAACAACTGGGTGGGGCGGTCGAACTATCCGGCCGATCCGGTCTTCGCCGGTGCCCTCGAGGAGATCAACATCTGGTCGCGTGCGTTGAGCGCGGGCCAGATCACCGAACTGCAGTCGCAGGCCGCGGCCGCGACCAGCGCCGGGCGGGGTGATCTCGCGTCCGGGCCGCAGGGCATGACACTGCGCCGTACGTGGGGCGGTCCCAGCCATCCGGGTTTCCTCGCGGCGTACCCGGAGACGCAGTTCATCACGCTGGAGACGATGACCCGCCCGGACTACACGGTCGTGTGGGCGCCCTACTACACCGCGCACAAAATCCTCAAAGGACTGCTGGACGCCTACCTCAACACCGGCGACCCGCGGGCGCTGGATCTGGCGCGGGGGATGGGCGACTGGATGTACTCGCGGCTGCGGCGGCTGGCTCCCGAAGTCCTGCAACGGATGTGGGGACTGTTCTCCAGTGGCGAGTACGGCGGCCTGGCCGAGGCCGTGACCGATTTGTACGAGATCACCGGCAATGCCGACCATCTCTCGCTGGCCAGGCTGTTCGACCTGGACTCGTTGATCACCGCCTGCGCGGACAACCGGGACGTGCTCGACGGGCTGCACGCCAACCAGCACATCCCGATCTTCACCGGCCTGGTCCGGCGCTACGACACCACCGGCGAGCAGCGGTACCTCACCGCGGCGCGCAACTTCTGGGACATGGTCGTGCCGCACCGGATGTACAGCATCGGCGGGACGAGCGACCGCGAGTTCTGGCGGGCGCGGGATGTCATCGCCGGCAGCCTGACCGACGTCAACGCCGAGACGTGCTGCGCACACAACATGCTCAAGCTGAGCCGGTCGCTGTTCGCCCACGAGCAGGACCCGAAGTACATGGACTACTACGAACGGACGCTGTTCAACCAGATCCTGGGGTCCAAACAGGACCAACCGGACGCCGAGTACCCGTTGGTGACCTACTTCATCGGGCTGGCGCCCGGTTCGGTGCGTGACTACACCCCGAAGCAGGGCACCACGTGCTGTGAGGGCACCGGGATGGAGAGCGCGACGAAGTACCAGGACACGATCTACCACCAGACGGCCGACGGATCGGGTCTGTACGTCAACCTCTACAGTCCGTCCACAGTGCAATGGCGGGGAGTGACGATCGCTCAGGCGACAGCGTTCCCGTTCGAGCAGAAATCGACGTTACGGATCACCGGCAGTGCCCGGTTCGACTTGTATCTGCGGATTCCCGGCTGGGCGCGGGGAGCCGGTGTGACTGTCAACGACCAGCCGATACCCCGCGTTACGCCGGGTACGTACGTGAAGATCTCCCGGTGGTGGCGCACCGGTGACACTGTCCGCATTGGATTTCCGTTCACGCTGCGTGCCGAGCGAGCGCTTGATCAGCCCGACGTGCAGAGCCTGATGTACGGGCCGGTCCACCTCGTGGCCTGCGACCCGCGCACGAGCCTGATCCCGCTGGGGCTGTACGGCAACGCTTCCCTTTCAGGGGACCTGATCGGGAGTGTGCAGCCGGTTGCGGGAAAGCCGTTGCACTACACAGTGGACGGTGTCGAACTGGCGCCGTTCTTCGAGGCGACCGCGGACGCGTTCCACTCGTATTTCCGTCGGGTGGAGTCACGCGTTGTGTTCGGCGGGCTCGATTCGGGCGTGGCGAACGTGCCCGGATTTCTCGACGATGTATGGGCCGCTGCACCATTTGCGTCGAAAGGAGTTTTCGTGCAACATGTGGATACGGTCGCAGCGCGCTACTTCACGGGTACTGACCGCGAACGGATAGCAGGCACAGCACGAAAAGCGCGAATGTCCAAGTAGGAATCCCCCGCGCGCATGTGGTGTTGCCCACTCGAATATCTGAACCGTCGTTGAGCCCAAGCCAGGTTACGTACGTATCACGGGATAAGAGCTCAGAGAAAAGAGAGCTCAGAGACCCGAACGAGGTGAATGGCCCATGGCGCGAAACACCGGGCAACACCGCATCACGCGCAGAACGAAAATCGCCACCGGTGCGATCGGACTGGCCCTCGCGGTCGGCGGCATCGTCGTGGTCACCACGGCCGGCGACCCCGCGTCGGCCCGGGCCGACGGAGCGGACAAGTCACTGTTCGTCGACATCACCACTGTCCGGCCCAACGTGAAACCGCCGCGCCAGCAGGGCAACGCCTCACGTGGAACCTTCACAGTGGACTGTGGCCGCAACGAGAACGGCCACTTCAACCCGGACAACTTCATCGCGCAGCCCGGCGTGCGCAACGGAGCCCAGCACCTGCACGACTACGTCGGCAACCTGACCACCAACGCCGACTCGACCAACGAGAGCCTGGCCAAGGGCGGGACCACCTGTAAGAACGGCGACAAGTCGGCGTACTTCTGGCCGGTGATCCGCATCGACCGCGAGGACAACAAGCCCAACCCGCCGGCCAAGGACCAGAAGCAGCAGCGCAAGCAGCAGCAGAACCAGGACAAGGCCGCCGGTCAGGCCCCGCAGGTCAACTGCCCGGACGTGGCCAGCCAGCTGCCCGACGTGCCCGACCAGGCCGAAGCCGAGATCCAGCGCAACCTGGAACTGCTCGACACCCAGATCGACGAGGCCAACAAGCGCCTGATCACCTCGCAAGGTGAAGGTGGCCCGAACTTCATCCAGAACGCGATCCTCGGACCGCTCAAGGACAAGCGTGTGGCCACCATCGACCGGATGGCCATCGCCATCGGCCGCAACGCACCGAAGCCACAAGGCCTCGAGCGCCTAGCCCCCTGCGCCCTCAAGCAAGGCGGCAACAACAACGGCGGTGGCGGCAACAACGGCGGTGGCGGTCAGCTGCCCGACGAGAACGACAACAACGAACTGCCGGGCAACGACGGAGAGATCCAGCGGCCGGAGAAGGCCGAGCTGACCTTCCGCGGCAGCCCCGCCGGCAAGGTCGTGGCCATGCCGAAGTTCCTGCGCATCCTCTACGGCGACGCCAAGGTCGGCACCAACGGGCCGAAGAACGCCCGCGACTCGTGGACCTGTACCGGTTTCGAAGACCGGGTGCTGATCAACAAGTACCCGATCTGCCCGCAGGGAAGCAAAGTCAAGCGCATCCACGACTTCCCCAGCTGCTGGGACGGCAAGAACATCGACTCCAAGAACCACCGCGACCACATCGTCTACCCCGAGCAGAACGGCCAGTGCCGCAACGGCTTCAAGGCAGTGCCGCAGCTGCGCGTCGCGCTGACCTACAACATCCCCCGCGACGTCCAGGTCAACGGCCAGTACAAGGTGGACTCATTCCCCGAGGAGAAGCACAACCCGTTCTCCGACCACGACGACTTCGCCAACGTGATGTCCCAGAACATCATGAACCGCCTGGTCAACTGTGTGAACAAGAACAAGACCTGCCGGGAGTGACGGCCAGGTGACCGACCGGCTCCTCGTGGGCACCCATGGCGGGTGGTGCTCGCGAGGAGCCGTCCCCGGCGGATCCGGCCGGGTGGTAATTGTTGCAGACCCGCTCCGGTGAAGTGACCGGAAATATGGTTCACGGGTGCAGGGAAATGCCACGGCGGGGCATTTCCCTGCACCCGTTTCTCCCTTTTCGGCGCCGGCCCGGAAAGGGCCTGAGCCGCCCAACGGATCATGCTGGGATAGTGGCATGGTGCGCGTCGGCATCCTCGGTCCACTGGTGCTGGACACAGCGACCGGTCCGGTGGCGGTCCGGGGAGCGCGGCTGCGGGCATTGCTGGCCCGGCTGGTGCTGACCCCCGGGCGCGCCGTCCGGCCGGAGAGCCTGGCCGAGGCGCTGTGGGACGACGCGGCACCTGCCCGCAATCTGCATGCGCTGCAATCGCTGGTAACTCGGCCTGCCCGAGCACGCGATGGAGAACGAGGTCCACGTCGCCCTGCGGCGCGCCCAGGCCGGGGACGCGGACGGCGGGCGACGGCACCTGACCGACCTGCTCGCCCAGGCCGAGCGGGCCGGGTCGGTGGAGTCCCCCGCGCCCAGGTCTGTTTGGCTCTCGCGCGACTGGAACGCCAAGCCGGACGGCCGGCACAGGCCCGCGCGCATGCCCTGACCGGCTTGGCCGACCCGCCACCCGGCGATGTCACGGACCGAGGCCACAGACCTTGCCCGGCAGCCACTTGTCCACCGAGTCGGTCAGGGCGAGTTCGCCCGAGGCGACCAGTTGCAGCACGAGCGTGGCCATCATGGTCTTGGTGCTGGACGCCACCCGATACTCGTCTCCCGGCCGGATCACGTGGTCCGGCCTGGTCCACGCGGCCTGCTCGGCGATCTCGATCGGCCGGCCGCGACCGTCGTCGACCCGCACGATCACGCCGGGTGCCCCGGCGTCCACCAGCTTGCGCGTCAGCTCCTGCAGCTGAGCGCGTTGGATATCGGTGCCGCTCGCGGCCGCGGGCACCGCTGCGGCCAAGGCCAGGCTGACCGCCAGCGCCGACACCGCGGCCCGGCTCGGCCTGAAAACACGTTGGGACATAGAGGTTTTCCTCCAGCTGACAGGTGACACTGATGCCACGGATGACGTGGACAACGCCACCCTGCAACCCGCCGCTCGCAAACCTCACACAGCACGCCAACAGTCAGATACCCGCAGCTCACCCCGCCTGGAGAATGGCCACTGGGGACGGTCAGCCGGCACTGGCATCGCCGTCGGCGGTGGCCGCCGGAGCGGCCACCGCCTCGGGCGTCGTGGACGCGGCCACGACGACTGCGGGCCGGGAGATGGCACCTGCTTGTATCCTGCCCCACCGACGGCGGGCCGGACAAGCTGGTGAAATCACTGGCAGCAAAGCGATCTTGACCAGTCGAGTCCACAGCGGACAGTCGTATCCCGGTGCGCCGGGCAGGGACGGCGACCGAGACGGAAAGCGCTTTCCGCACTGACGGTAGGACGCCGCGCTCCCGGTGTCAACGGGCTGTCCATTTTCGCGCGGCCCGGCTACCCTACGCCTGGGAGCGCTCCCAGAATCTGGCGACCGTTTCTCGAACGGAGGCATCTCTCAATGCGGAGAGCTCTTTCCGGCATGCTCGCGGCAGCCCTGCTCGCAGGCCTGATCAGCGCGGCGCAGCCGGCTACCGCCCAAGCGCCCTACTCCTGGACCAACGCCGAGATCGCGGGCGGCGGATTCGTGCCCGGCATCGTGTTCAACCAGACCGAGCGCAACCTGATCTACGCACGCACCGACATCGGCGGCGCCTACCGCTGGAACCAGGCAAACGGCCGGTGGATCCCCCTGCTGGACCACGTCGGCCGCGACAACTGGGGCCTCAACGGCGTCGCCAGCCTGGCCACCGACCCCGTCGACCCCAACCGGGTCTACGTCGCCGCCGGGATGTACACCAACAGCTGGGACCCCAACAACGGCGCCATCCTGAGATCCAGCGACCGCGGCGGCACCTGGCAGTCCACCGCGCTGCCGTTCAAACTCGGCGGCAACATGCCCGGCCGCGGCATGGGAGAGCGGCTGGCCATCGACCCCAACCGCAACAGCACCCTGTACCTGGCCGCGCCCAGCGGCAACGGCCTGTGGCGCAGCACGGACTCCGGCGTCACCTGGGGCAAGGTCACCTCGTTCCCCAACCCCGGCAACTACGCCCAGGACCCCAACGACCCCAACGGTTATCTCAACGACAACCAGGGCGTGCTCTGGGTGACCTTCGACCCGCGCACCGGCTCACGCGGCAACACCACCCAGACCATCTACGTCGGCGTCGCCGACAAACAGAACAACATCTACCGCTCCACCAACGGCGGCGCCAGCTGGGAACGCGTCGCCGGGCAGCCCACCGGATTCCTGCCGCACAAAGGCGTCCTCGACCACGTCAACGGCGTGCTCTACATCGCGACCAGCGACACTGGCGGTCCGTACGACGGAAGCAAAGGCGACGTCTGGAAGCTGGCCACCGCCACCGGCGTGTGGACCCGCATCAGCCCCATCCCGTCCACCAGCTCCGACGACTACTTCGGCTACAGCGGCCTGACCGTCGACCGCACCAGGCCCGGCACGATCATGGTCGCCACCCAGGTGTCCTGGTGGCCCGACATCATCCTGTTCCGCAGCACCGACGGCGGCACCACCTGGACGCGCATCTGGGACTGGACCAGCTACCCCAACCGGTCCACGCGCTACACCCAGGACATCTCGGCCGTGCCGTGGCTGACCTTCGCCACCAACCCGCAACCGCCCGAGGTGACCCCGAAACTGGGCTGGATGACCGAGGCGATGGAGATCGACCCGTTCGACTCCAACCGGATGATGTACGGCACCGGCGCCACCATCTACGGCACCACCAACCTCACCGCCTGGGACACCGGCGGCAAGATCACCATCAGGCCCATGGTCGGCGGCCTGGAGGAGACCGCGGTGCTCGACCTGGCCAGCCCGCCGACTGGCGCGCCCCTGCTCAGCGCCCTGGGCGACATCGGCGGATTCCGCCACGACCGGCTCGACGCGGTGCCCGCCAGGATGTTCACCCAGCCCACCTTCGTCAGCACCACCAGCCTGGACTACGCCGAACGCAACCCCGGCAACATCGTGCGTGTCGGCAACCTCGACAAGTCCGCGCGCCCCAACGACAACCGCGTCGCCTTCTCCACCGACGGCGGCGCCAACTGGTGGCAGGGCACCGAACCCGGCGGTGTCACCGGCGGCGGGACGGTCGCCGCGGCCGCGGACGCCAGCCGGTTCGTCTGGAGCCCGCAGGGCACCGGCGTGCACTACTCGGTCGGATACGGCAACTCCTGGACCGCCGCCAACGGCATCCCGGCCGGGGCCAAAGTGGAATCCGACCGCGTGAACCCCCAGAAGTTCTACGGCTTCTCCGGCGGCCGGTTCTACGTCAGCACCAACGGCGGCGCCGCCTTCACCGCGAGCCCCGCCGGCGGCCTGCCCGCCACCGCCAACTTCAAAGCCGTGGCCGGACGGGAAGGCGACATCTGGCTCGCGGGCGGCGCAGGCCTGTGGCACTCCACCGACTCCGGAGCCACATTCACCAAACTGGCGGCCGTGCAGGAATCCGACAACATCGGCTTCGGCAAACCCGCCACCGGAAAGACCTACCCGGCCCTGTACGCCATCGCCCGGATCGGCAACGTCCGCGGCGTGTTCCGCTCCGACGACACCGGCGCCACCTGGACCCGGATCAACGACGACAAACACCAGTACGGCAACATCGGCGACGCCATCACCGGCGACCCCCGCGTATACGGCCGCGTCTACCTCGGCACCAACGGCCGCGGCATCATCATCGGCCAGTAGCACGAGGCTGCGCTGTGTTGCCCCCAAAGTGGCGTTCGGAGCATCCAGTGCTCCCAACGCCACTTTGGGGGCATACCAAAAGGTCAGGTGCGCACAGGCATCTTTCCCGCCGAAATGTTATCGCTAACATCCAACGAGGTGTCTCGACGGTAGGGGCGCCGCTCACCACGGGGCAAGGTTGCCAGGCGTCCGGGGGAGTGTGTTTGCGCCGCTCAGCGGGGGTTTCGACAAGGTCACACCGATGGTCGGTGACAGCGAGGTCTCGGTCCGCTACTGTGTCGTGACTCGACCGTTACGAATATGCTTCTTGACCGACCCGATGTTATCGCTAACACTACGTCTCGTCACGATGTGGTGCAGCGAACGGGAGGTTGTCGCATATGACCGGTGGCAGCCTTTCCGGGCGGCACGCCAGCCTGACTGACGTGGCCGAACTCGCCGGCGTCTCGCACATGACGGTCTCCCGGGTGATCAACGGCACCGGTCCCGTCCGGGCCGAGACACGCGCCCGGGTACTGGCCGCGGTGCAGAAACTGGACTACCGGCCCAACTCGGCCGCCCGTGCGCTGGTGACCGGCAAAACCGGCATCCTCGGCGTGATCGCCCTGGACTCCACGCTCTACGGGCCCGCCAGCACGCTGTACGGCATCGAGAACGCCGCCCGCGAGGCCGGCTACTCGGTCACCATCACCAGTGTCAGCGCACCCAATCGCACGGCCATCGCCGACGCGATCGAAACACTGCGCCGCCAGGCGGTCGAGGGCATCGTGGTGATCGCGCCACACGCCGCGGCCGGCAAGGCACTGGCATGTGCCCCCCAGGACATGCCCCTGGTCGCGGTCGGCGGCGGCGAGCACGCGCCGATCCCGGTGATCGCGGTCGACCAGTACGACGGTGCCCGGCGGGTCACCGAACACCTGCTCGCTCTCGGCCACCGCACGGTGTGGCACGTGGCCGGTCCGACCGACTGGCTGGAGGCCCAGGACCGGGAACGGGCCTGGCGGGAGACCCTCAAACGGCACGGCGCCAAGGCCCCGCGCGTGGTGCGGGGCGACTGGAGCTCGCGCTCGGGCTACGAGGCGGGCCGGTCACTGGCCGCGGAGAAGGACCTGACCGCGGTGTTCGTGGCCAACGACCAGATGGCACTGGGCCTGCTGCGCGCGTTCAGCGAAGCCGGCCTGATCGTGCCGAAGGACGTGCACGTCGCCGGATTCGACGACGTACCGGAGGCGGCGTACTTCTCGCCGCCGCTGACCACCGTGCGCCAGGACTTCATCGAAGTCGGCAGACGCACATTCCGTCAGCTCGCCGAACGGATCGCCGGTCGCCCGCCACAAGTGCGTGACCTGGTCCAGGCCGAGCTGATCGTCCGGGAGAGTACCGGGCCCCGATAGCCCAGCGTGCGCATTTTCCCGAGCCCGTCCCTTGCAAATGTTAGCGCTAACAGTGAAGTTGGAGCCGCCATGTTAACGAGGAAGCTGGCCGCCGCAGCGGCCGGGATCATCAGCTTCGCGCTGCTGACCGCGTGCGGTAACGCCGGCACGCCGGCGGGCGGCGGGGGTGCCAGCGGGACCAACAGCGGCAGCAGCGGTCCCATCACACTGGGCTTCGCCCAGGTCGGCGCCGAAAGCGGCTGGCGTACCGCCAACACCAAGTCGATCCAGGAGTCGGCCAAGACCGCGGGCATCGAGTTGAAGTTCTCCGACGCGCAGCAGAAGCAGGAGAACCAGATCAAGGCCATCCGCTCGTTCATCCAGCAGAAGGTCAAGGTCATCGCCTTCTCGCCGGTGGTCGAGTCCGGCTGGGACACCGTGCTCAAGGAGGCCAAGACGGCCAACATCCCGGTCGTGCTCACCGACCGCGCGATCGACTCGCCGGACACCTCGCTCTACAAGACCTTCCTGGGCTCCGACTTCGTCAAGGAAGGCAAGAAGGCCGGCGACTGGCTGGTCAAGGAGACCGCCTCGGCCACCGGTGACGTCAACATCGTCGAGCTGCAGGGCACCACGGGCTCCGCGCCGGCCAACGACCGCAAGAAGGGCTTCGCCGACGCGATCGCCGCGCAGCCGAAGCTCAAGATCGTCGCCTCGCAGACCGGCGAGTTCACCCGTGCCAAGGGCAAAGAGGTGATGGAGGCGTTCCTGAAGTCCCAGCCCAAGATCGACGTGCTCTTCGCGCACAACGACGACATGGGCCTTGGCGCGATCGAGGCCATCGAGGCCGCCGGCAAGAAGCCCGGTGTGGACATCAAGATCGTGACCATCGACGCGGTCAAGGACGGCATGCAGGCCCTGTCCGACGGCAAGATCAACTACATCGTCGAGTGCAACCCGCTGCTCGGCCCGCAACTGATGGACCTGGTCAAGAAGGTCTCGGCCGGTGAGTCGGTGCCGCAGCGCATCGAGACCGAGGAGACCGAGTTCGACCAGGCCAAGGCCAAGGCCGCGCTGCCGCAGCGGCAGTACTGACACCGACTCCCAGGGGGTCCCGCGTCGCAAAGGACCCGGGACCCCCTGGGCCCCAGCCGCTGTCAGCTTCACACTTGAACCCAGCCCTTTCCCAGTCGTGCAGGGAGTGCCCATGCCAGCCGAGATCCTGCGGATGACCGGCATCCGCAAGGAGTTCCCCGGTGTCCTCGCGCTCGACGGCGTCGACCTGCGGTTGTTCCCCGGCGAGGTGCACGCCCTGATGGGCGAGAACGGCGCCGGCAAGTCCACCCTGATCAAAGTGCTGACCGGGGTGTACGGGGTGGACGCCGGTCAGATCGAGCTGGCCGGGTCCCCGGTCGCCTTCACCGGCCCGGCCGCCGCCCAGCGCGGCGGGGTGAGCACGGTCTACCAGGAGGTGAACCTGTGCCCGAACCTCTCCATCGCCGAGAACATCCTGCTGGGCCGGGAACCACGCCGGTTGGGCCGGATTCGATGGGCACAGACCCGGCGCCGCGCCGAGGAACTGCTGGCCCGGCTGGACCTGCGGCTGGACGTCTCGGCGCAGTTGTCCACCCAGTCCATCGCGGTCCAGCAGCTGGTCGCGATCGCCCGGGCGCTGGACGTGGACGCCCGCGTGCTCATCCTCGACGAACCGACCTCCAGCCTGGACTCCGGTGAGGTCGAGCAGCTGCTGGCGGTCATGCGGTCGCTGCGGTCGCAGGGCATGGCGATCCTGTTCGTGTCGCACTTCATCGACCAGGTCTTCGCCATCTCCGACCGGATGACCGTGCTGCGCAACGGAAAACTCGTCGGCGAGTTCGAGACCAGGGAGATCACCCAGGTCGAGCTGGTGCGCAAGATGATCGGCAAGGAACTGGAAGTCCTCGACAGCCTGGTCGACCACGACCGCCCCAAGGCCGAAGTGCTCGTGCAGGCCGGGGAACTGGCCCGCAAGGGCAGCATCGAGCCCTTCTCACTGGAGATCAAACGCGGTGAGGTGGTCGGGCTGGCCGGTCTGCTCGGGTCCGGGCGTACCGAGCTGGCCCGGTTGCTGTTCGGCGCCGACCACGCCGACGAGGGAGAGATCCGCATCGACGGCAAGCCCGTCGCCCTGCGCACCCCCCGCGCCGCGATGACGCATGCGATCGCGTTCAGCTCGGAGAACCGCAAGACCGAAGGACTGATCGCGGACCTCACCGTGCGCGAGAACATCATCCTGGCCCTGCAGGCCGCGCGTGGCTGGACCAAACCGCTGTCACGGCGCCGGCAGGACGAGATCGTCGAACGCAACATCAAGGCACTCGACATCCGGCCGGCCAACCCGGAAGCGCTGGTACGCAACCTTTCCGGCGGCAACCAGCAGAAGGTCCTGCTGGCCCGCTGGCTGATCACCGAACCGAAGCTGCTCATCCTCGACGAGCCGACCCGCGGCATCGACATCGGCGCCAAGACCGAGATCCAGAAGCTGGTGTCGGAGCTGGCCGCCGAGGGCATGGCGGTGCTGTTCGTCTCCTCGGAACTGGAAGAGGTCCTGCGGTTGAGCGACCGCGTCGCGGTACTCAAAGACCGGCGCGTGGTCGCGCAGCTGCGCAACGACTCACTGACGCCCGACGACATCATGGCCACCATTGCCGACGGAGGGCGGGAATGATCAAGCACAGGCTGTTCTGGCCGACAGCGTCGTTGCTCGCGCTGCTGCTGGGCAACTTCATCGCCAACCCCGGATTCTTCGCCATCGAACTGCGCGACGGCCACCTCTACGGCAGCCTGATCGACATCCTGCGCAACGGCGCGCCGCTGATCCTGATCGCACTGGGCATGACCCTGGTGATCGCGACCGGCGGCATCGACCTGTCGGTCGGGTCGGTGGCCGCCATCAGCGCGGCGATCGCGTGCCTGCAGATCAGCAAACTGGGCGACCAGAACAGCATCAGCGGCATGCTCGGCGCGATGGGCATCGCCCTGGCACTGAGCCTGGTCCTGGGTGCGTGGAACGGGCTGCTGGTCGCGGTGTTCGGCATTCAGCCGATCGTGGCCACCCTGATCCTGATGGTCTCCGGCCGCGGCCTGGCCCAGCTGATCACCGAGGGCCAGATCATCACGATCAACTCCGACCCGTACAAGGCGATCGGCGCCGGTTTCGTGGTGGCGCTGCCGCTGGCGATCCTGATCGCGCTGACGGTGTTCGTGCTGATCTCGCTGGTGGTGCGCAAGTCCGCGCTCGGCCTGCTGCTGGAATCGGTCGGCGGCAACCCGGAGGCCAGCAGGCTCGCCGGTGTGCAGTCCCGGCGGCTGATCTGGCTGACCTACCTGCTGTGCGGGCTGTTCGCGGGCCTGGCCGGGCTGATGCTCAGCTCGAACGTCTCCAGCGCGGACGGCAACGCACTGGGACTCTGGATGGAACTGGACGCCATCCTGGCCGTGGTGATCGGCGGGACGATGCTGACCGGCGGCCGGTTCTCCTTCGGCGGCACGCTGATCGGTGCCCTGCTGATCCAGACCCTGACCACCACCGTCTACCGGCTGGGCATCCCGCCGGAGACCACCCTGCTGTTCAAGGCGGTCGTCGTGATGGCGGTGTGCCTGGCGCAGTCGCCGGCGTTCCGGCGCAAGGTGCTCGGCCGCCGCAAGCCGAAACCGCCCGCCCAGGCCTCGCAGACGCAGACGAAGGTGGAGATCCCGGCATGACCACCCTGGCAGATCTGGGCAAGATCACCGCGGCCCGCCGCAAGTACGTGCCGATCCTGGCCACCGCGGTCCTGCTGATCGGCATGTACGTCTTCGGCGCCACCCAGTACGAGGCGTTCGGCGACGGCCAGGTCGTACTGAACATCCTGATCGACAACGCGTTCCTGCTCGTGGTCGCGGTCGGCATGACCTTCGTGATCCTCACCGGCGGCATCGACCTGTCGGTCGGTGCCGTGGTCGCACTGTCCACACTGGTCTCCGCGACCCTGATGGAGAAACAGGGCTGGCCCGGGCCCGCGGTGATCGCGCTGGTGCTCGTGATGGGCGCGCTGCTGGGCATGGGCATGGGCGCGGTCATCCACTTCTTCGAGCTGCAGCCGTTCATCGTGACCCTCGCGGGCATGTTCCTGGCTCGCGGCCTGTCCTACACGATCAGCACCGACTCGATCTCCATCACCAACGGGTTCTTCACCACCATGGCCCAGACCCCGGTCATGCTGCCCGGTGAGCTGCGGGTGTCGATCAGCGTCGTGATCGCCCTGGTCATCGTGGCCATCGCGGCCTACGTGCTGCACTACACGCGCACCGGCCGTACGGTCTATGCGATCGGCGGCAGCGAGCAGTCGGCGATGCTGATGGGTCTTCCGGTGGCACGCACCAAGATCGCGGTGTACACGATCAGCGGCCTGTGCTCGGCGCTCGGCGGCGTGCTGCTGGCGTTCTACACCTTGTCGGGCAACGCTTTGCACGCCGTGGGCATGGAACTGGACGCCATCGCCGCGGTCGTCATCGGTGGCACGATCCTCACCGGCGGCGCGGGCTACCTGTTCGGCACCGTGCTCGGCGTGCTCGTGCTGGGCATCATCCAGACCCTGATCACCTTCGACGGCACGCTCAGCTCATGGTGGACCAAAATCGTGATCGGCGCGCTGTTGTTCGTGTTCATCGTCCTGCAACGACTGGTCGCCCGCCGGGCCCAGTGAAACCGCCAGCCCGCCGGAGCAGGTGCGGCGGGCCGACATTGTTAGCGCTAACTGACAGGAGGGCACGTGGCAGCACAAGACCCGCTCGTGGTCGGTGTGGACTTCGGCACGCTGTCCGCTCGGGCCGTGGTCGTACGCGTACGGGACGGAGCCGAACTGGGCAGCGCGGTCTTCGACTACCCGCACGCCGTCGTCGACCAGGCTCTGCCGGGCAGTGACAAGCCGTTGCCACCCGACTGGGCCCTGCAGGTGCCCGCGGACTACATCACCTCGTTGTCGCAAGCGGTGCCGGAGGCGCTGCGCGCGGCGCAGGCACAACCGGAAGACGTCATCGGCATCGCCACCGACTTCACCGCCTGCACGATGGTGCCCACCACATCCACCGGGACCCCGCTGTGCGAGCTGGCGGAGTTCGCCGACGAACCGCACGCGTACGTCAAACTGTGGAAACACCACTCCGCGCAGCCGCAGGCCGACCGGATCAACGAGCTCGCCCGCGTGCGCGGCGAGAAATGGCTGCCGCGCTACGGCGGGCTGATCTCCTCGGAGTGGGAGTTCGCCAAAGGACTGCAGATCCTCGAGGAAGCCCCGCACGTCTACACCGCGATGCAGCACTTCGTCGAGGCCGCCGACTGGATCATCTGGCAGCTGACCGGCAACTACGTCCGCAACGCGTGCACCGCCGGGTACAAGGGCATCTACCAGGACGGCGAGTACCCCAGCCCGGACTTCCTGCGTGAGCTCAACCCGGACTTCGACCGGTTCGTCACCCACAAACTCGACCATCCGCTGGGGCAGCTGGGCGCCAAGGCCGGTGAGCTCACCGCCCAGGCCGCGCAGTGGACCGGCCTGCCGCAAGGCATCGCGGTCGCGGTTGGCAACGTTGACGCACACGTCACCGCGCCCGCGGCACGCGCGGTGGAACCCGGCCAGATGGTCGCGATCATGGGCACCTCCACGTGCCACGTGATGAACGCGGCCGAACTGGTCGAGGTGCCCGGCATGTGCGGCGTGGTCGACGGCGGAATCGTGCCCGGGCTGTGGGGATACGAGGCCGGGCAGAGCGGTGTCGGCGACATCTTCGCCTGGTTCGTACGCACCTGCGTGCCGCCGGAGTACCACGAGCAGGCACAGGCCAAGGGCCTGACCGTGCACGAGTACCTCACCGAACTCGCCGCGGCACAAGGCATCGGTGAGCACGGCCTGCTGGCCCTGGACTGGCACAACGGCAACCGGTCGGTGCTGGTGGACCACGAGCTGGCCGGCCTGATCATCGGCCAGACCCTGGCCACGCGGCCCGAGGAGAGCTACCGGGCGCTGCTGGAGGCCACCGCGTTCGGCACCCGGATGATCATCGACACGTTCATCGACTCGGGCATCCCGGTGCGTGAGCTGATCGTGGCCGGTGGGCTGATCAAGAACGATCTGCTCATGCAGATCTACGCCGATGTGACCAACCTGCCGCTGTCGGTGATCGGCTCGCAGCAGGGACCCGCGCTCGGTTCGGCGATCCATGCCGCGGTGGCCGCCGGGGCCTACCCCGACATCCGTGAGGCCGCCGCCGCGATGGGCTCGGCCAGCAGCGCCGACTACCAGCCGATCGAGGCGAATGTCGAGCTCTACCAGGAGCTGTTCGACGAGTACCAGACGCTGCACGACTACTTCGGCCGTGGTGTCAACGATGTCATGCGCCGGCTGCGCGAGCGCCGCCGAGTCCAGAAGGGACAGAGCTAGATGGTGCTGACCACCGCCATCCTCGACACCGTCGACGAACTGCGGCAGACCGTCGCGGCGTTGCACGGCGAGCTGACCCGCAACGAGCTGGTGATCTGGACCGCGGGCAACGTCTCCGCGCGGGTGCCCGGCCAGGACCTGATGGTGATCAAGCCGTCCGGCGTGTCCTACGACAACCTGGCCGGCGAAACCATGGTCGTCACCGACCTGTTCGGCAACCTCGTGCACGGCGAGCTGGCGCCCTCCTCGGACACCGCCGCGCACGCCTACGTCTACCGTCACATGCCCGAGGTCGGGGGAGTGGTGCACACGCACTCCACCTACGCCACCGCGTGGGCTGCGCGTGGCGAGCCGATTCCCTGCGTGCTGACGATGATCGCCGACGAGTTCGGCGGCGACATCCCGGTCGGCCCGTTCGCGATCATCGGTGACGACTCGATCGGCCGCGGCATCGTGGAGACCCTGCGCGGCAGCCGTTCGCCCGCAGTGCTGATGCAGAACCACGGGCCGTTCAGCGTGGGCAAGGACGCCCGCTCGGCGGTCAAGGCCGCCGTGATGGTCGAGGACGTGGCCCGCACCGTCCACATCGCCCGTCAGCTCGGTGCCCCGCTGGCCATCAGCCAGCAGGACATCGACCAGTTGCACCAGCGCTACCAAAACGTCTACGGCCAGCACTAGGAGCAGGAGCCCCACTTTGTCCACTCCCGAGCACAAGCCCCAGGTCTGGTTCCTCACCGGCAGCCAGGGCCTCTACGGGCAGGAGACCCTGGAGCAGGTCGCCGGCCAGTCGCTGCAGATCCAGCAGATGCTCACCCAGTCCGGCCGGATCAGCGCCGAGATCGTCGGCAAGCCCGTGCTGACCGACGCCGCGGCGATCCGCCGGGTGATGACCGAGGCCTCCAGCGACCCGGCGTGTGTCGGTGTCATCGCGTGGATGCACACCTTCTCCCCGGCCAAGATGTGGATCTCCGGGCTGGACGCGCTGCGCAAACCGGTACTGCACCTGCACACGCAGCTCAACGAGGCACTGCCGTGGCAGAGCATCGACATGGACTTCATGAACCTCAACCAGGCCGCGCACGGCGACCGGGAGTTCGGTTACATCCAGACCCGGCTCGGCGTGGCCCGCAAGACCGTCGCCGGGCACGCCAGCGACCCCGCGCTGGCCGACCGGATCGACGGCTGGGTACGGGCCGCGGTCGGCGTGGCTCACCTGCGTTCGTTGCGCCTGGCCCGGTTCGGCGACAACATGCGCGACGTGGCGGTGACCGAAGGCGACAAGGTCGAGGCCGAGCTGAAATTCGGTGTCTCGGTCAACACCTACGGCGTCAACGACCTGGTGGCCGTGGTGGACGCGGTGTCCGACCAGGCCGTGGACGAGCTGGTGGCCGAGTACGCCGAGGCCTACGACGTCGTCCCGCAGCTGACCGGTGAACGCCACGAGTCGCTGCGCTACGCCGCGCGGATCGAGGCGGGCCTGCGCACGTTCCTGACCGACGGCGGGTTCGGCGCGTTCACCACGAACTTCGAGGACCTCGGCGGATTACGGCAACTGCCCGGCCTGGCCGTGCAGCGGCTGATGGCCGACGGATACGGCTTCGGCGGCGAAGGCGACTGGAAGACCTCCGCCCTGCTGGCGGCGGTCAAGGCGATGGGCCGCGGCACCGGCCGGGGCACCTCCTTCATGGAGGACTACACCTACCACTTCGGGCCCGGCGAGCCCAAGATCCTCGGCGCGCACATGCTCGAGGTGTGCCCGACCATCGCCGGCCGCCGGCCCTCCTGCGAGATCCACCCGCTGGGCATCGGCGGCCGCGAGGACCCCGTGCGGCTGGTCTTCGACGCCGCGACCGGGCCCGGCGTGGTCATCGGCCTGGCTGATCTGGGCGAGAGGTTCCGGTTCGTGGCCAACGAGATCGAGGTCGTCGAGCCCGACGAGCCGCTGGCCAGCCTGCCGGTGGCCCGCGCGGTGTGGAAGCCGAGCCCGTCACTGTCCACATCGGCCGAATCGTGGCTGACCGCGGGCGGCCCGCACCACACCGTGCTCACCCAGGCCGTCGGCTCGGACACCCTGCAGGACTTCGCCCACATGCTGCACACCGAACTGCTGTTGATCGACAGCCACACGACCCCGGCCGCGTTCGGCGACCGGATCCGATGGAACCAGGCCTACTACCGGCTCGCCCAGGGCTTTTAGAAAGGAGATGGACATATGCGAATCGCAGTCATTGCGGGAGTTATCGCACTCACCACGACTTTGGCGGCGTGCGGGTCGAGCGTGAAGACCGGCGACCAGACCGCCGCGCCGGGCGCCGGTGCGGCCGGTGGGCTGGTCGGCGTCACCATGCCGACCAAGTCGTCGGAGCGGTGGATCCACGACGGCGACAACATCAAGGCCCAACTGGAGAAGCTCGGCTACCAGGTCGACCTGCAGTACGCCGAGAACGACATCCCCACCCAGGTCAACCAGATCGAGAACCAGATCACCAAGGGCGCCAAGCTGCTGGTGATCGCCTCCATCGACGGCACCGCGATCACCACGCAGCTCCAAGAGGCCGCCGACAAGAAGATCCCGGTCATCGCCTACGACCGGCTGATCCGCAACAGCCCGAACGTCGACTACTACGCCACCTTCGACAACTTCAAGGTCGGCGTCGAGCAGGCGACCTCGCTGGTGACCGGCCTGAAGCTCAAGAAGGCCGACGGCACCGACGACCCGAGCGTGACCGGCCCGTTCAACATCGAACTGTTCGCCGGCTCGCCCGACGACAACAACGCCACGTTCTTCTTCAACGGCGCGATGTCGGTGCTCAAGCCCTACATCGAGAAGGGCACGCTGAAGGTCGCCAGCGGCCAGACCGACTTCGCCACCGTGGCCATCCTGCGCTGGGACCCCGCCACCGCACAGCGCCGGATGGAGGACATCATCACCAAGACCTACCGTGGTGGCGCTACCGTCCAGGGTGTGCTCTCGCCGTACGACGGTCTGTCCATCGGTATCCTCTCCGCGCTCAAGAGCAGCGGCTACGGCACCGCCTCCCAGCCCTACCCGGTCGTGACCGGCCAGGACGCCGAGGTCGCGTCGGTGAAGTCGATCATCGCCGGTGAGCAGTACTCGACCATCTTCAAGGACACCCGCGACCTGGCCAAGGTCACCGTGGAGATGGCCGACACCGTCATCAAGGGCAACAAGCCGAAGGTCAACAACGAGAAGGACTACGACAACGGCAAGAAGGTCGTGCCCAGCCAGCTGCTGGAGCCGGTGATCGTGGACAAGGCCAACTACCAGAAGATCCTCATCGACTCCGGGTACTACAACGCCGGGCAGCTCAAATGACAATCCTGCGGATGCGCGGCATCACCAAGACATTCCCCGGTGTGAAAGCGCTGCAGGACGTCAACCTCACCGTGCGTCGCGGCGAGATCCACGCGATCTGCGGGGAGAACGGCGCGGGCAAGTCCACGCTGATGAAAGTGCTGTCCGGGGTGTACCCGCACGGCTCGTACGAGGGCGAGATCGAGTTCGAGGACGAGGCGTGCCGCTTCTTGTCCGTTCGTGACAGCGAACGGCGTGGCATCGTGATCATCCACCAGGAACTCGCCCTCTGCGGGCAGCTGTCGATCGCGGAGAACATCTTCCTGGGCAACGAGATGGCCACCGGCGGACTGGTGGACTGGAACAGGACCAACCACGCGGCCGGCGAACTGCTGCGCCGCGTGGGCCTGGCCGAGAACCCGGTCACGCCCGTGTCCGAACTCGGTGTCGGCAAGCAGCAGCTGGTCGAGATCGCCAAGGCACTGTCCAAAGAGGTCAGGCTGCTGATCCTCGACGAGCCGACCGCGGCACTCAACGACAGCGACTCCGAGCACCTGCTCGGGCTGCTGCGCGAACTGCGTGAGCAGGGCGTCACCTCGGTGATCATCTCGCACAAGCTCAACGAGGTGATGGCCATCGCGGACTCGATCACCATCCTGCGCGACGGCCGCACGATCGAGACCCTGCAGGCCGCCGAGGTCACCGAGGACCGGATCATCTCCGGAATGGTCGGCCGGGACCTGGAACACCGGTTCCCGCCGCACACGCCGCACATCGGCGACGAGGTGCTGCGCATCGAGGCCTGGACCGTGCACAGCCCGGTCCAGGCCGGCCGGGTCATCGTCGACGACGCCGGGCTGAGCCTGCGCCGCGGCGAGATCGTCGGCCTGGCCGGGCTGATGGGAGCGGGCCGTACCGAACTGGCGATGAGCGTGTTCGGCCGCTCCTACGGCAAGGACATCACCGGGCGGATCATCAAGGACGGCCGCCAGATCCACCTCCGCTCGGTGCGTGAGGCCATCAGCCACGGCATCGCCTACGTCACCGAGGACCGCAAGAAGTTCGGCCTCAACCTCATCGAGGACATCAAACGCAACATCTCCGCGGCCGCGCTGGGCAAGCTGTCGCAGCGCGGCTGGGTGGACGAGCACGAGGAACACCGCGTCGCCGAGGACTTCCGCGCCCGGATGAACATCAAGGCCCCGGGCGTGCGCAGCATCACCGGCAAGCTCAGCGGCGGCAACCAGCAGAAAGTCGTGCTGTCCAAATGGATCCTGACCGACCCGGACGTGCTGATCCTCGACGAGCCGACCCGCGGCATCGACGTCGGCGCGAAGTACGAGATCTACACGATCATCAACCAGATCGCCGACGAGGGCAAAGCCGTACTGGTCATCTCGTCGGAACTGCCCGAGCTGCTGGGCCTGTGCGACCGGATCTACGCCCTGTCGCGCGGCCGGATCACCGGTGAACTGGACCGCGCCGAAGCGACCCAGGAACGCCTCATGCAGCTTATGACCAAGGAATCGACATGACTGTCACCAAAGCACCGCAGCAGGCGACCGAGACGCCGCGGGCGCTGCGGAAGTTCTCCATCAACCCGCGCGAAAGCGGGATCTACGTCGCGTTCGTGCTGATCGTGGTGCTGTTCACGATCCTGACCGACGGCGTGCTGCTCGAACCGCAGAACATCTCCAACATCATCGTGCAGAACTCCTACATCCTGATCCTCGCGGTCGGGATGATGCTGATCATCATCGCCGGGCACATCGACCTGTCGGTGGGCTCGGTGGTGGCGGTCTGCGGTGCGTTGTGCGCGGTGCTGACGGTCGAGATGGGCATGCCGTGGTTCCCGGCGCTGCTGATCACGCTGGTCGCCGGTGCCGTCATCGGCGCGTCGCAGGGATACTGGGTGGCCTACTTCGGCATCCCGGCGTTCATCGTCACCCTCGCGGGCATGCTGGTGTTCCGGGCACTGACCCTGAGCGTGCTGGGAAACCAGGGCATCGGCCCGTTCCCCGACCAGATCCGCACCCTGTCCAACGGGTTCACCGACGGCTACCTCGGCAACATCGGCCTCGGCCCGCTGGGCGGCGCGGACCTGGCCAGCCTGCTGGCCGGCGTGGCCGGTGTCGCGGCGATCTTCTTCACCCAGTGGCGCCAGCGCAAGGCCCGCCTGGGATACCTGCAGCAGGTCGACCCGTTCCCGGTGTTCCTGATCAAGACCGCCGCCGCGGCGCTGGTGGTGCTCGCGGTGATCGTGCAGCTGGCCCGGTTCAAGAACCTCCCATGGGTGCTGGTGCTGCTCACAGTCCTGGTGCTGGGCTACTCGCTGCTGGCCAACCGGTCGGTGTTCGGCCGGCACATCTACGCCATCGGCGGCAACAAGCAGGCTGCGGAGCTGTCCGGCGTGAAGGTCAAGTCGATCACGTTCTGGATCTTCGTCAACATGGGCGTGCTGGCCGCGCTGGCCGGGGTCATCTTCGCCGGCCGGCTCAACCAGGCCGGCCCGACCGCGGGCAACGCGTTCGAACTGGACGCCATCGCCGCGGCCTTCATCGGCGGCGCGGCCGTGCAGGGCGGTGTCGGCAAGGTCGTCGGCGCGATCACCGGCGGCCTGATCATGGCCGTGATCAACAACGGCATGTCGCTGCTCGGCCAGCCCAGCGAACGGGTCATGCTCGTCAAAGGCCTGGTCCTGCTCGCGGCGGTCGCCTACGACATCTGGACCAAACGCCGGGCGGCCTCCTGACCCGGCTTGTGAGCGTTCCCCCAATGTCCCGTTGGTTGCATGCGACGCAACCAACGGGACATTGGGGGCTCACGCGTTTATGTGTCCCCAATGCCACATTGGTGGCATGCGATGTCCCCAATGTGGCATTGGGGACACAGCCGCGAGCCACCTTGCGGGGGGAGGCCGGCATGCCCCGAAAGCCACTTTGGGAGCGCTGGATGCCCCGCAAGCCACTTTGGGGGCACAACCCTCAAGCGCGGGGTGGGGCGGTGGTGGCACGCACGATGAGGTACGTGTCCAAAGACCGGTTGGTGCCCACGCGGTGGTCGTCGTCCAGCTGCGCGAGCAGGACATTGACCGCCGCACGCCCGGCCGCCTCGGCGGGCATCGCGACCGTGGTCAACGGCGGCGCGGAGATCGCGGCGAACACCAGGTCGTCGAACCCGACCAGGCTCACCTCGTCAGGCACCGGCACACCCCGGGCGTTCAACCGCGCCAGCACACCGAACGCCACCAGGTCGTTGTACGCGATGATCGCGGTCACGCCTGCCGCGAGCGCCAGGTCCGCGCCCTGCAGGCCGCCCTCGAACCGCGGCGGGAACGGCCCGAACTCCACCACCTCGATGCCGTGTTCCTCCGCGGCCGGGCGCAGGCCGCTGCGGCGCGCGGCATTCGACCAGGAATCCCTCGGGCCGCCGATGAACGCGCATCGCTTGTGCCCCAGGGCCGCCAGGTGCTGGATGGCCTGGCGCATCCCGCCGGGGCTGTCCATCACCACCGACGGGATGCCCTCGATCTCACGGTTGAGCAGCACCACGAAAGTCTGCCCGGCCAGATCGTGCAGCTGCTCGTCGCTCATGCTCGGACTGCACAGCACCAGCCCGTCGACCTGCCGGGCCATGTTGCGGGCCAGGTTCTCCTCGGTGACCGGATCCTCGTCACTGTTGGCGAACAGCACCGCCACGTCGTCCTGCCGGGCGCGGGCCTGCACGCCGTTGAGCACGCCGGTGAAGAACGGATTGTCCAGATCGGACACGATGATCCCGATGTGCCCGGTCCGGCTGACCGGTTTGCGGGGCCCACCGGCCGGCTGGTAGCCCAGCTCGCCCGCCGCGGCCAGGATCCGGCTGCGTGTCTCGGGCTTGACCAGGTCGGGAGTGGTGAAGGCGCGGGAGACAGTGGAGATGGAGACCTTCGCCCGGTGGGCGACGTCATGGATGGTGACGGTCACGAGCCTCCCTTGAGCAGACTTGCACAACATGATGTAAATCGTCTGCTTTCCTGTCAATTCTCACAGGCCCTCCCGGCCTGTCGCGTGCTGCCCGCAAACAGATGCCTACCAGCGCATTCGTTCTTGACAGCGATCGCGGGCCGCCCCTAGCGTGAGTTTGCAGAAAGTGACGGCTGTTTGCAGGATCGGAGACCCAATGCCGGGTACCGCACGCCTTGCCGTTGTCGGCACGTCCGGATACGCGTTCACCTATCTGCAGCGGGCGCGTGACCTGCACGACGAAGGCGTAGCGCGGTTCGTCGGCGCGTGCGACATCCGTGAACCCGCCCCGCAAGCCCTCGCCCTCATGCCCGCCGGCGCCGCCGTACACCGCGACATCGACACGTTGATGCGGGCCGCCGAGCCGGACATCGTCGTAGTCGCCACGCCGCCGCACGCGCACCGCCCGGTCGCCGCGGCCGCGCTGCGTGCCGGCGCGGACCTGCTGATCGAGACACCGCCCGTGCTCGACATCGACGGCTACGACGAGTTGCGCGCACTGACCACCCAGTTCGGCCGGATCTGCCAGACCGGGTTCCAGAGCTTCGGATCCGCCGCGCTGCCACCCCTGTCCGCGGCGATCGCCCGCGGTGAACTCGGTGAGGTCGTGGGCATCGGCGCGGCAGGCGCCTGGGTACGCACCGACGCGTACTACGCGCGCAACCCCTGGGCGGGCCGCCGATGGCTCGACGGTCAGGCCGTTGTGGACGGCGCGCTGACCAACCCGTTCTCCCACGCGGTGGCCACGGCATTGCTCGTCGGGGGAGTCGCGCACCGGGACCCCAGCGACATCGCGCTGGAACTGTTCGGCACCCGCGACCTGGAAGCCGACGACACCGCGTGCCTGCGGGTGCGCTTCGACGCCGGACCGGAGATCGTGGTGGCCGCTTCCCTGTGCGCGGAACAGGATCACGAGCCCTACGTGGTCGTGCACGGCACCGAGGGCCGGGCGAAGTTCTGGTACAAGACCCACCGGCTGGAGATCAACGACGAGCGGATCCCCGTCGCACCACCGGCCGACCTGCTGCGCAACCTGATCGAGCACCGCGCCCGGCCCGAGGCCACCGCGCTGCTGGCGCCCCTGACCTCCACCCGCGCGTTCGCGTCGGTCGTGCAGGCCGTACGTGACGCACCCGAACCGGCCCCGATCCCCGAAGGCTGGATCCGCACCGTCGGCGACGGCCCCGCCAGACACCCCGTGGTCCGCGGCATCGGCGAGGAAGTCGCCGTGGCCGCCGAACGGCTCGCCCTGTTCTCCGAGATCGGCGTGCCGTGGGCCGGGCCCAACCGCTGGTGGCGTGGTGTCCATCGGGTCCGGGTCACTCCCTGACCGGCCCCGTCGTGCCCCGCACGACAAGATCCGCGTTGAGCCGGATGACCCCAGCGGGCGGCTGCGCCAGGCCACACGCGATCCCGCCCGCCGTGGCACCGGCCTCCCGCAACGGCAGCCGGACCGTGGTCAGCGGCGGATGAGTGTCCTGACAGAACTCGATGTCGTCGAACCCGGCCACCGACACCTGCTGCGGCACCGGCCGGCCGTCGGTGCGCACTGCGGCCAGCGCACCCGCGGCCATCAGGTCGTTGGCCGCGACGATCGCGGTGACACCCTTGTGCCGCAACAGTTTCAACCCCGCGACCCGGCCCGACTCGCGGGTGAACGTGCCCTCGGCGACCAGCGCGGGATCGTGGTCGCGCGCGGTGATCCGGAACCCGTGCAACCTCTCGCGGGACGTCGACTGCGCCATCGGGCCGGTGATGTAGCCGATCCGCCGGTGCCCCAGCCCGGTCAGGTACTCCACCAGCCGCATCGTGCCGCCGGTGTTGTCGAACGTGATCGCCGAGGCCTGCGGCAGATCCGGGATCGGTGGCCGGCCGCACAGCACCACCCGGCAACCACGCCGCAGGAAACCCGTCAACTGCCGCGTGAGCTCCAGCTGATGGTGGTGATCGCGGATCGCGCCGCCGACCAGGATCACCCCACCAGCGCGCAGCCTGCGCAGATGCTCCAGCTGACCGATCTCCCGCGACGGGTCGCCGCCGGTGCTGCACACCAGCGCCAACTGACCGGCCAGGAACGTCTGGTCCTGCACACCGGCCACGATGTGGGCGAAGAACGGGTCGGACATGTCGCCCACGATCACCCCCACCACTTCCGACGCGGCCGCCGCCAGTGCCCTGGCGTGCCCGTTGACCACGTACTCCAGCTCATGGATCGCCTGCTCGACCAGCGCCCGGGTCCCCGGCGCGACCGCGGTACCGCCGTTGAGCACCCGAGACACCGTGGCCGGCGAGACCCCGGCCCGGCTGGCGACGTCAGCCAGGGTGGCCGGCCGGCTGAGGTCCCCACGCATGCCGTCACTCCCATCATTTGCAGAAAACTCTGACATCGTCCCGCGTGCGGACTAGTCCGTCAAACCTCCAAAACGGCCGATGACCGGACATTGGCCCAACGTTGACACGGAAACGACCCCGCTCTACCGTTCCCGGCACAGCATGACGTTTTCTGAAAATCATGAAAGCGGCGCGGCGCAAGGACGGAGCGGGGCATGGTTGCCAGGAGACTCGGACGGGCGGCGATAGCCGCGCTGGTGTTATCACCACTGCTGACAGCATGCGGATCGGACTCAGGCGGCGGCGCGGGCGAGAACGTGACCATCTCGTTCGCCTGGTGGGGCAGCGACGGCCGGGCCACCATCACCAAACAGGCCGTCGAACTGTTCCAGCAGCGCAACCCCACCATCAAGGTCGACACCACCTTCTCGGCCTACGCGGCCTACTGGGAGAAAGTCGCCACCCAGACCGCGGGCGGCAACCCGCCCGACGTGATGAACGTCGACTTCCGCTACCTCGCCGAGTACGGCGAGCGCAAAGTACTGCTGGACCTCAACGAGGGCGCCGGCAAACAGATCTCGCTCGCCGACGTCAACCCTGAGCTGGCCAACACCGGCGTGATCGGCGGCAAGCGCTACGCCGTGCCGTGGGCGCAGAACGCGTCATCGCTGGTCTACGACCCCGCCGCGTACACCGCCGCAGGCGCGGACCCCAGCAAGCCGATGACCTGGGAGCAGTTCCGGGCCGCGGCCGAGAAAGTCAGCGCCGCCGGCGGGAACAGCGTCCGTGGCGTGACCGACTTCGGCATGATCGACAGCGCCCTGGAGATCTGGCTGCGCCAGCGCGGCAAAGCGATGTTCACCCCGGACGGCAAACTCGGGTTCGGCGCAGGCGAACTGCGCGAGTACTGGGAACTGGCCGACAAGTTCCGCACCACCAAGGCCGCCACCGAGGCCGACGTGACCGCCTCATACAACACCTCACCCGAGCAGTCCCCGCTGGGCAAGAAGCTCACCAGCGCCGAATTCGCCTACGACAGCGTGTACCCGGGCTTCCAGAAGGCCAACGGCAAGGACCTGAAAGTCGCGCCGTACCCCAGCGACGACGCGAGCAACACCGGCCAGTACCGCAGGCCGTCGATGTTCCTGGCCGTCTCCGCCCGCGGCAAAGCCCAGGAAGCCTCCGCCAAACTGGTGAACTTCCTGATCAACGACCCCGAAGCGGGCAAGATCCTCGGCGCCGACCGCGGCCTGCCCCCCAACCTCAAGGTCCGTGCCCAGCTCGCCGGCGCGGCCACCGGCACCAACAAGGTCATCTTCGACTACGAGGCCGAGATCGAACCCAGACTCGGCCCGGCCCCCGCCGTCCCGCCCAAGGGCGCGGGCGCGATCCAGAAACTGCTGCAACGCACCTACGAGGAGATCGCCTTCGGCCGCCTGACCGTCGACGCCGCCGTCGACCGCTTCATGTCCGAAGCCCAGAAAGACCTCAAGTGACAGTCCTCAAGAACCCGCCGCCGTCCCCTGCAACAGCGGTGGAGGCCCCACGGGACCGCCGTCCCCGTGGGGCCAGGCGGCGGGCCGATCACCAGCCCCAGGCCTACGTCTTCCTCGCGCCCTGGATCCTCGGCGCGATCGCGCTGACGGTCGGGCCGATGGTCGTCTCGCTGTACCTGTCGTTCACCGAGTACGACCTGTTCACCCCGCCGCGCTGGGTGGGCCTGGACAACTTCGTGCACATGTTCACGCAAGACGACCGCTACCTGCGCTCGGTACAGGTCACCCTGGTCTACGTCCTGGTCGCGGTTCCGATGAAAATGATCGTCTCGCTGCTGATCGCGATGGTGCTCAACACCCGCGCCGCGGCCAACGGCTTCTACCGCGCGGCGTTCTACGCCCCCTCACTGCTGGGCGCGAGCGTCGCGGCGGCCCTGGTGTGGCGGGCGATGTTCACCGAAGGCGGCACCGTCAACGAAGTGCTCGCCGGCCTCGGCTGGGACACCCCCAGCTGGGTCGACGACCCCGGATACACCATCTGGGCCATCATCCTGCTGTCGGTGTGGCAGTTCGGCGCGCCCATGGTGATCTTCCTGGCCGGGCTCAAGCAGATCCCGCGCGAGCTCTACGAAGCGGCCGAAGTGGACGGTGCCGGCCCGGCCCGCAGGTTCTGGCACATCACCCTGCCGATGCTCTCCCCGGTGATCTTCTTCAACCTGGTGCTGGAGGCCATCCACGCCTTCCAGGTGTTCACCCCCGCGTTCGTGATCGGCGGCGGCCGCGGCGGACCGGCCGACTCCGCACTGGTCTACACGCTGTACCTCTACCAGGCCGGATTCGAGGACTTCGAGATGGGATACGCCTCGGCGATGGCCTGGGTGCTGCTCGTGGTGATCGCGATCGTCACCGCGGTGATCTTCCGCAGCGCGAAGCTGTGGGTGTTCTACGGAGACAAGTCGTGAGCACCAGGTTCAAGACCGTCATCTGGCACGTGCTGTGCCTGGGCGCGGTCGCGGTCGTGCTGTATCCACTGGTGTGGCTGGCGTTCGCGTCGGTGAAGCCGCCCGAGGAAGTGCTCTCCAGCCTGAACCTGCTGCCCAGCCGGGTGGTGCTCGACGGCTACCGGCAAGGCTGGGAAGGCGCGGCCGGAACCGGGTTCGGCACGTTCTTCCTCAACTCGTTCATCGTCGCGATCCTGTCGGTGGCCGCGAACGTGTTCTCCTGCACGCTGGCGGCGTACGCGTTCGCGCGCCTGCGGTTCCGGTTCTCCGGGCCGCTGTTCGCGTTCATGATCGCGACCCTGATGCTGCCCCACCACGTCACGCTGATCCCGCAGTACGTGATCTTCCAGCAGGCCGGGCTGGTCAACACCTTCGTCCCGCTGATCCTGCCGAAACTGCTGGCCACCGAGGCCTTCTTCGTGTTCCTGATCGTGCAGTTCATGCGCGGCATCCCGCGGGAGCTCGACGAGGCGGCCACCATCGACGGCTGCGGGGTCTACCGCACGTTCTGGTTCGTGGTGCTGCCACTGGCCAAACCGGCACTGGTCACCACGTCGATCTTCACGTTCATCTGGACCTGGAACGACTTCTTCACACAGATGGTGTACCTCAACGACGCGGAGAAGTTCACCGTCCCCCTGGGACTGCGGCTGTTCGTGGACACCAGCAGCCAGTCCAACTTCGGCGCGATGTTCGCCATGTCGGCGCTCGCGCTGGTGCCGATCGTGTTGTTCTTCCTGGTGTTCCAGCGCCTGCTGGTCGAGGGCGTGAGCACCAGCGGACTGAAGGGGTGATGGCGTTGTGGCGTGACCGGCTCACGGAGTTCTCCGACTGCCTGCAGCTCGGCGTGCTGGTCTGCGTGGCTGCGCTGCCCGTGGTCACCGCCGCGCCCGCGTTCGCGGCGGGCTGCCGGGTGGTGCACCGATGGCGAGACGGCGACTCACCACCCATGTGGCAGACCTTCCGGGCCGAGTTCGTCCGGCAGCTGCGCGGCGGCATCCCCTTCTCCATCAGCGTGGCCGCGCTGACCCTGATGCTGAGCGTGGACCTGGCGCTGCTCGGCAACGGCCTGCCGGGCAAGCAGTTCTTCGCCATCGCCCTGCCCGTGCTGTTGGCGGCCCTGGCCATCGTGACACTGCGGACCTGCTCGGTCGTGCCCGCACACACCGGATGGATGCCCGCGCTGCGCACCGCCGTACGCCTCAGCGCCGACATCCGCGGGTCCGCGCTGCTGGCCGGCGCGGTCGTCACCGCCGGGGTCCTGGTCTGGATGCAACCACTGATGCTGCTGCTGGTCGCCGGGCCACTGGCCCTCGCGGCGGTCGGGACCACCCGGTGACGCCGCCGAAAGTGGTGGTGTTCGGCACGTCCGGATACGCCGGTGTGCACCTGCGCCGCGCCCGCGCCATGCACGACACCGCCGAGATCCGCTTCGTGGGCGCCTGCGACGTGCGCGAACCAGCACCGGACGCCAGAACCGTCCTGCCCGACGACGCGGTGCTCACCGACAACGCCCAGGACCTGTTCGACCGCACCGCGCCGGACATCGCAGTCGTGGCCACCCCACCACACACCCACCTGCCGGTCGCCCTGACCGCCATCGCGGCCGGATGCCATGTCCTGCTGGAAAAACCCCCGGTCCAGGATCTCGACTCCTTCCAGCAGCTGGCCACCAAAGCCCAGCGGGCCGGCGTGCGCTGCCAGGTCGGCTTCCAGAGCTTCGGCTCAGCCGCCCTGCACGCCCTGCGCGCGGCGATCGCCACCAGCGCCATAGGCCGGCTCACCGGGGTCGGCACCGCAGGCGCGTGGGTCCGCCGGGACGCCTACTACACCCGCAACCCCTGGGCCGGGCGGCGCACCCTCGACGGCAAGTCCGTTGTGGACGGTTCGCTGACCAACCCGTTCGCGCACGCCATCGCCACCGCGATCCTCGTCGCGGGCAAAGCCGAGGTACTGCCCGCGACGATCGAGACCGAGCTGTACCACGTGCGGCCCATCGAGGCCGACGACACCGCCTGCGCCCGGATCGTGTTCGCCAACGGGATCAAGATCGTCGCCGCGGCGACACTCTGCGCCGAACAGCAGGTCGACCCGTACGTCGTGCTGCACGGCACCCGCGGCAAAGCCCGCTGGTGGTACCGCTCGGACGTCCTGGAGGTCAACGGCGAACGCGTACCGGTCGGCCAGCCCATCGACCTGCTGCGCAACCTCGCCCGTCACGTCCGCGACAAGACACCGCTGGTGGCCCCGCTCAGCCAGACCCGCGCGTTCACCGCGTTCGTCCAAGCGGTCCGTGATCACCCAGGGCCGCAACCCATCCCGCCCGGCTGGGTGGACACAATGGACGAAGGACCGCAACGCCGCCACACCGTGCACGGTATCGACAAGTTCGTCGAATCCGCCGCCGAGACCATGTCGCTGTTCTCCGAGCTGGGCGTGCCATGGGCGATCTGAACAGCGTGTCCGACCAGTTGAAACTGGTGACCAGCAACGGGTTCGTGCGCGTTTCGGCAGGCGAGGTCGACCTGGCCGAATACGTCACCGACCCAGGGGTTCCCCAGTCGGACTCCCCGAAACCGTACCTGCACCCCCTGCGCACCATCGCCGGCGACGTGGTCAGCGCGATCCGGCCACACGACCACACCTGGCACAACGGCCTGCAGTTCACCGCGGCCAACCTCTCCGGCGAGAACTTCTGGGGCGGCCGGACCTTTGTCCGCGGCCAGGGCTACACCCCGCTGGACAACAACGGCTCGATGCGGCACGTCAACTGGCAGCACGCCCGCTGCGAGAACGGCCGCGCCGAACTGCGCCACCAGTTGGAATGGCAGACCCAGGCAGGGGAGTGCTGGCTGTTGGAAGACCGGTCCATCGACGTGGGCGAAGTCGACGTTCTGGACGGATCCTGGCTGCTGACCTGGAAAACGCACCTGCACAACACCAGCGGACGGCAACTGCGGTGGGGCAGCCCGGTGACCGAGGGCCGCCCCACCGCGGGCTACGGCGGGCTGTTCTGGCGCGGCCCGCGCTCGTTCATCGGCGGCACCGCACGCACCTCTACCGGCGTCGAAGGCGACGACGCCATGGGCTGCCGCGCGCCGTGGCTGTCCTACACCGGCCAGCACGACGTCAGCCTGCGGCACTCCACCGTGGTCTTCGTCGACTGCCCGGCCAACGTCCGCTACCCGACCCCCTGGTACGTGCGTACCGCGCCGTTCCCGGTGGTCAGTTTCGCGGTCACCTTCCACCAGCCGTTGCTGCTCGAACCAGGCGAGCGGCTCAGCCTGACGCACCACGCGATCATCGCCGACGGCCAGTGGGAGCCCGAACGGATCGAGAGATACATCGCTCTTCGCATCGCTGCTCGCTGGGACAAGGAGAAACCATGAGTTTCGCGAAGATCCTGCCGATCGTGGCCGCGGTAGGGCTGTTGTCCGCGGTGCCCGCCAACGCCGACTTCGAAAACCTCGGCCGCCAGATCCTCGGCCCCCGCGACGGCTGGGCGGCCGCGACCACCGGCACCACCGGCGGATCCACCGCCACCCGCGAGAACGTCCACTTCGTCGGCACCCGCTCCGAACTCGTCGCCGCCCTCGCCGGCACCACCCCGAAGATCATCTACATCCGTGGGACCATCGAAGGCAATGCCGACGACAACAACCGTCCTCTCGGCTGCGCCGACTACGCCGACCCTGGCTATTCGTTGCCCGCGTATCTCACTCAATACGACCCCGCCACGTGGGGCACGGCGGAGCCGTCCGGCCCGCTCGAGGAAGCCCGGGTCCGGTCACAGAAGAACCAGGCAGCACGGGTGGTCGTCCCGGTGCGGTCCAACACCACGATCATCGGCCTCGGCGACGACGCCACCCTGCTCGGCCTGACCCTGCGGGCCTCCGGCGCGGACAACATCATCATCCGCAACCTCCGGTTCGAGGACGCCTACGACTGCTTCCCGCAGTGGGACCCGACCGACGGCCCCACCGGCAACTGGAACTCCGAATACGACAACCTGGTGCTCACCGGCTCCACCCACGTCTGGGTCGACCGCAGCGAGTTCAGCGACGGCGGCAACACCTCCCAGCCGACCTACTTCGGCCGCAAGTACGAGGTCCACGACGGCCTGCTCGACGTGGTCAACGGCGCGGACCTGATCACCCTGTCCTACAACCACTTCCACGACCACGACAAGTCACTGCTGATCGGCAGCACCGACCGGCCGACCTACGACGTCGGCAAACTCCGCGTCACCCTGCACCACAACATGTTCGACAACCTCGGTTCCCGCGCACCCCGCGTCCGCTACGGACAGGTCCACATCTACAACAACCTCTACGTCGTCCCCGAGGCGGCTTCGTACGAGTACTCGTGGGGCGTCGGCTTCGAATCGAAGATCTACGCGGAGAACAACGTCTTCCAGACCGGCCGCGGCGTGCAGCCCAGCACATTCGCGAAATGGTGGAACGGCACAGTCCTGCACGCCACCGGAACCCTCGTCAACAACCGTCCCGTCGACGTGGTCGCCGCCCACAATGCAGCCTTCGACCCCGACCTGGGAACCGACGTGGGGTGGACACCCACCCTCGTCACCTGCCTCGACCCGTCCGGCACCGTCGCTCGCCACGTCCGCGCCAAGGCAGGCGTCGGCCGGAACTGACGTCATCGATTGTGTCTCCTCAACACGTTCGTAGCGTGAGATCGATCACATTTCCTTTCCTTGCTCGACACTACCGCTGCCCGTCAAGTCTCCGCTCAAGTGGAAACCGCTTTCCAGTTGACCGTGAAATCTGTCCACTATGGACGAAAAGGCATCCTTCCTGGTCTTGACGCGGGCGGTCACGTGCCGTTCCATCTTGTTGGATGCTGTCGGAACGTGGAGGTTTACGCGGTGCTGCGAACGCGCGTTCTTGTTTTAGTCCTATCGATGTGTGTTGGATCGCTGGCGGCAGCCGGTCCGGTCAGCGCGGCGGCCGACCCGCCGCCGGATGTCCAGAGCTACCTCGACGACCCCCGGAAAGTCGCGGAAGGCCAGGAGCCGCCGCACGCGTTCCTGCGTCCCTATCCCGACATAGCCTCGGCTGTGCGCCGCGACGAACGCAGCCCGTACACCATGTCGCTGGACGGCAAATGGCGTATCGCCATGGCCGACAACCCCAAACAAGTGCCCGCCGGGTTCTACGGCGACGGCTACGACACCTCCGCCTGGCGTGAAGTGTCAGTGCCGCACACCCTGCAGACCGACGGCCTGGATCACCCGATCTTCCGCAACATCGCCACCGAGATCCAGCCCGACAACCCGCCGAAGGTGCCGCAGGACGTCAACCCGACCGCGGCCTACGCACGCGACTTCGACCTGCCGGCCGGATGGACGCAACGCGAGACGTTCCTGCGCTTCGAAGGCGTGACCTCCGGCTACTTCGTGTGGGTCAACGGCAAGTACATCGGCTACGACCAGGGTGGCTACACCCCGGCGGAGTTCGACATCGCCCCCGCCCTGCGGCCCGGACGCAACCGCATCGCCGTGCAGGTACACCGGTGGAGCGCGGGCGCCTACCTCGAAGACTTCGACCAGTGGCGGTACTCCGGCATCTTCCGGTCGGTCACGCTGCACTCGTCACCCGCCACGTTCATCCGGGACGTGACGCTGCGGACCGATCTGGACGCCACCTATACCGACGCGACCCTCACCGCCGCGGTGGAACTCGGCCACAAACCCGGCGGCACCACCGGAAAACACCGCGTGGAGGCAAGCCTGCGCGACGCCGCCGGCCAGCAGGTCGCCACCGCGACCGGAGAAGCCGACCACAACGGCACCACCACCCTCACACTGCCGGTGCGCAACCCCGCGAAGTGGACCGACGAGACCCCGAACCTCTACACCGTGGTGTTCACGCTCACCGCCCCCGACGGCACGGTCACCCACATCACCAGCGAGACCACCGGCTTCCGCGAGATCGAGATCCGCGACAAACAGTTGCTGGTCAACGGCAAGCGGGTGCTGTTCAAAGGCGTCAACCGTGCGGAGACCGACCCTGAGCACGGCCGGCATGTGCCTCGCGCGGCGCAGGAACGCGATGTCGCGCTGATGAAACAGCTCAACGTCAACGCCGTGCGCACCTCGCACTACCCGTCGGACCCGTACTTCTACGAGCTGGCCGACAAGCAGGGCCTGTGGATCGACGACGAGATCGACATCGAGACCCACAACCACGAGAACTGCAACTCCTGGTGCCAGGCCAACGATCCGGCCTGGCGGGACGCGTTCTTCGACCGCATGATCGGCATGGTCGAACGCGACAAGAACCACCCGAGCATCTTCCTGTGGGACACCGGCAACGAGGCCGGCCTCGGCGCCCACCACTACGCGCTCGCCGAATGGCTGGACGCCAACGAGCCCACCAGGCCGATCTACCACCAGTCCAACAACCCTGACGGCGACGCACCGTTCGCCGACGTGTGGGGCCCGCGCTACCCCTCGCCGGAGCGGTTCGCCGAGCAGGCCAGGACCACCACCAAACCCCTGATCTTCGGTGAGTACGCGCACGCCATGGGCAACAGCCTCGGCAACTTCCGGGAGTTCTGGGACATCATCCGGGCCAACCCGCAGACCCAGGGCGGGTTCATCTGGGACTGGGCCGAGCAGAACATCCGCCAGCCGATCCGGATGCTGCCCGACACCTCCGGCAACGACATCTCCGCGCACATGATCGGCAAACCCGGACTGGCCGACGGCCACCGCGGCAAGGCGCTGGAGCTGTCCGGGCTGGACGACTTCGTCGAGGTCTACCGCGACCGGCGGCTGGAGATCACCGGCAAGGCGGTGACCCTGGACGCGTGGGTCAAACCCGGCAAGTGGACCGGCGACTTCCGGATCGTGGGCAAGGGCGACCACCAGTACGCGCTGAAGATGAAGACCGAGACGACCCTGGAGTTCTTCATCCACAGTGGAACCTGGCGGGCCGTGCAGGCGCCGGTGCCTGCGGACTTCTACGGCAACTGGCACCGGGTCAGCGGAACCTACGACGGAACCGCGCTACGGCTTTACATCGACGGCAAACAGGTCGCCAGCACGCCGTTCACCGGTTCGATCGACTCCTCCTCGGCCGAGGTCAACGTCGGGCGCGACTTCGAGACCTCGTGGACCGACCCGTCCAACATCGGCTGGATGGGACGCGGCCTGATCGACGACGTCCGCATCTACGACCGGCCCCTGTCCGCGCAGGAGCTGTCGGCGGCCACACCGGCCGGTGGTTCGGTCCTGGCGCTGGACTTCGACAACGTCGTCGAGCGCGGCACGCACCTGAGCTACGGATCGAGCCTGTCCGGAGTGGACGGCCTGATCGGCTCCGACCGGTCCGTGCAGCCCGAAGCACTGCAAATGGCCTGGGCGCATCAACCATTGCGGTTCGCCTACACCGGCGGCACGCTGTCGGTGACCAACGAACGACAGTTCACCGGCACCAACGAGCTCGACCTGCGATGGCGCGTGACCGAGGGCTCGCGCGTGATCTCCCAGGGCGGGCAGCCTCTGCGCGTACCCGCGGCCTCTACGGCACGGATCCCGCTCGCGGCGGCCTCGGCCGACCGTGAACGGTTCCTCACCGTCGAAGCGGTCACCGCGACCGGGCACATCCTTGCCCACGACCAGTTCTCCCTGGGCGGAAGCAAAGTACCGGGCCTGGACCAGGTGCCGCTGACCCCACGGCAGGCCGCCTCCGTCGACGGCGCCGAAGCCGTCACTGTGATGGGCGGCGGCGTGACCTACACAGTGGACAAGAAGAGCGGTGCGCTGTCGTCGATCCGCTACCTCGGCCGTGAGCTGCTCAGCAGCGGTCCGAAGCTGGACGCCTGGCGCGCCCCGATCAGCAACGAGACCTACACCTGGGGCCGTGCCGAAGGCGAGGACTGGCGCAAGGTGGGGCTCGATCGGCTGCAGGCCAAGGTCACCGGTGTCCGCGTCGAACCCGGCGGGTCGTCCGTGCGCGTGATCGTCGACAGCCGGGTAGCCGCTCCGGACGTCACAGGTGCGTGGTTCGACCAGACGATGACCTACACGGTCGACGCCACGGGCGTGCTGAAACTGGGGCACCGCGTGACGCCGCAGGGTTCGTTGCGGACGCTGTCCTACCTACCCAGAATCGGCGTGTCCCTGGGTGTTCCGGACACCTTCAACCGGTTCGCCTGGTACGGCCGCAAAGCCGAGAGCTACGTGGACCGCAAGGACGGCACGCCGATCGGCGTGCACTCCAGCACCGTGGACGAACAGTATGTCGAGTACCACCGTCCGCAGGACCACGGCAACCACACCGATTCCCGCTGGGCCCTGCTCACCGACGGCCGCACAGGTGGCCTGCTGGTCGGCGGCGCCAAGGACGTCAGCGTCACCCCGTTCGACGACCTCGACCGCGCGGCGTACCCGTTCCAGTTGCAACGCAACAAAGGCTGGTTCACCCTGCACGCCGACCACGCCGCCACCGGGGTCGGCGACACCCCGAACCCCGTGCGTGAACGCAACCAGGTCCAGCCCGACACCACCTACGAGTACACATTGTCCCTTCGCCCACTGACCACACAGGAGGCACGTACGGGCCTGCCCGCCGGCAGCTGACCCCAACTCGGCAGCGGTTTTGCCCCCAAAGTGGCGTTGGGAGCACTGGATGCTCCCAACGCCACTTTGGGGGCACCTCTTTTCTTGACGCGACGGGGTTCACAGTCAGTGTCATGGTCGCTACAGTACGAACTGGGAGCGCTCCCAGTTTTCGTCTGCCGTTGCATCCTCAAGGAGGAGGACACGTGCAAAACCGCTTAGGCAGAACTGTGCTTTCCCGTGCGCTCGTCGTGCTGACCGCGGCCGGAATCCTGATGGCTGGGCTGCTCACCGGCATCGCCGATGCCCACGGCTCGACCACGGACCCGCCTTCACGCAACTACGGCTGCTGGGCACGGTGGGGAAGCGATTTCCAGAACCCGACGATGGCCACCCGGGACCCCATGTGCTGGCAGGCCTGGCAGGCCGACTCGAACGCCATGTGGAACTGGAACGGCCTCTACCGGGAGAACGTGAAGGGCAACCACCAGGGCAGCATCCCCAACGGACAGCTGTGCAGCGCCGGGCGCACCCAAGACGGCCGCTACAACTCGATGGACACTGTCGGGGCGTGGCAGATGGCCAGCAAGAGCAACCGGTTCACCCTGACGATCACCGACCAGGCCCGGCACGGCGCGGACTACATCTATGTCTACGTCACCAGGCAGGGCTTCAATCCCGCGACCCAGCCGCTGGGCTGGGGCAACCTCGAACGGGTCGCGCAGACCGGCAAGATCGCGCCCAACGGCACCTACCAGGTCCAGGTCAACGCACCCGGCCGGACCGGACGGCATGTCGTCTACACGATCTGGCAGGCCAGCCACCTGGATCAGTCGTACTACTTCTGCAGCGACGTCAACTTCACCGGCTGAGCCCGCGCCCCGAATGGGAGCGCTAACAAAAATTCCGATTTGGTGCCTTCGGTGGTGAACCACCTGCCGTGACCTGTCCGTACTGGAGTTGAGACCTTCCCCAACAAGGTGCTGGGCAGGTCTCGGTCAGGCGGCCAACCGTGGCGCCGGGAAACCGGCGTGCCGTACCTGACGCTGCCGCTTCTACGACAGCAGTGAGGTAGACATGTCACAAGCACATGCCCGTCCGCAGAACGCCAAAAAGCGGATGTTCTGGATCGGGCTGATCAGCGCTGGCGCTCTGACCGCGGGTGCTGTCGCCGCGCTGGCCGCCGGCAACAGCGGGAACAGCGGCACCGGGGCAGCCCAGTCCATCGCCTGCCCCGATCCGACCGGTGCGATTCCCGCGGTGCCCGCACAGGCGCAGGCCGAGGTCACGCGCGAGCTGCAGAACCTGCAGAACCAGATCAACGAGGCCAACAAGCGTCTGGTCGACACGGTCGGCCAAGGTGGACCCAACTTCGTGCAGAACGCGATTCTCGGGCCGTTGGAGGACAAGCGAGTCGCGGCTCTGAACCGGATCGAGACCGCGATCGGCCGTGCGGCAGCCAAACCCGAGGGTCTCGAGCGGTTCGCGCCGTGTGCCCTGGGGCAGGCACCGGCAGTCTCGAACCCGCCCGCCACGTCGTCGTCCAACGGCAACGGAAGCGGCGGTAACAGTGGGGGCGGCCAGGCTTCCGGCAAGATCGTCTGCCCGGACCCGACCGGTGCGATTCCCGCGGTGCCCGCACAGGCGCAGGCCGAGGTCACCCGTGAGCTGCAGAACCTGCAGAAGCAGATCAACGAGGCCAACAAGCGTCTGGTCGACACGGCAGGTCAGGGTGGCCCGAACTTTGTCCAGAACGCGATCCTGGGACCGTTGGCCGACAAGCGAGTTGCCGCTCTGAACCGGATCGAGACCGCGATCGGCCGTGCGGCAGCCAAACCCGAGGGTCTCGAGCGGTTCGCGCCTTGCGCTCTGGGGCAGGCCCCGGCTGTGACGAACCCGCCCGCTGCCGGTGGTGGCATGGGCTCAGGCAACAACGGCAACAGCGGTGGGAACAACAGCGGTAACAACGGTGGCGGCCAGGCCGTCGGCCGGATCTCCTGCCCGGACCCGACCGGTGCGATTCCCGCGGTGCCCGCACAGGCGCAGGCCGAGGTCACCCGTGAGCTGCAGGGTCTGCAGAACCAGATCAACGAGGCCAACAACCGCCTCGTCAGCACGGTTGGCCAGGGTGGCCCGAACTTCGTGCAGAACGCGATCCTGGGACCGTTGGCCGACAAGCGGACCGCGGCCCTCAACCGGATCGAGACGGCCATCGGCCGGTTCGCCGCCAAGCCCGAAGGTCTTGAGCGGTTCGCCACCTGCCAGGTCGGCTGACACTAGCCCGAGCTGTTCCGGTTCGCGCTAAACCGGGTCGTGGGTGCCAACCCACGACCCGGTAAGCGTTTGTTCAGATCCGGCCGGTGCCTGCGCCACCGGTCACAGAGGACTTCACCGAACTGGCGGAGTCCAGCGTGTAGGAATAAGGAATGCCCTTGACGCTGCCACCGGCGTCGCCGCTACCCGAATTGACGAAGTGGTTGTTGCGTGCCACCAGGTTCGCGGCAGGCGAGCTGCCCTCGCCACGGTGATACGGGTCCTTGGTGTTCTCGAAGTAGTTGCCCTCGACGAGAACACCAGCCTCCATTGTGGACGCGACGCCGTAGCTGCCGACGCTCGCGTAGTAGTTGTTGTAGACATGCACAGGATTGCCGAACCGGACCCGCGGGTGACGCTGGTTGGTGCCGGCGAACCAGTTGTGGTGATAGGTCACGCGCAGCTTGCCGCGGTCCTCACCGCCGTTGTCGTCACTGTGCCCAAGCAGCATCGTCTTGTCGTGAGAACTGAACTTGTTCCACGACACCGTGACATAGTCCGACGCGCGTTTGACATCCACGGCCCCGTCGTAGCCGTTGGAGAAGGAGTTGTGGTCGATCCACACCCGGGTCGAGCGCTCGACGTTGATGGCGTCGTCCGACCAGTTGCGGAAGTTCACATTCCGGATAATGACGTTGCTGGCGCCGCTGACAGTCAGGCCGCCGCCGGTGATCGCCGCACCGGACCCGACGCCGACAATCGTCTTGTTGGACGTGACCTTCTGCATACCCGAGATGGCGATCGACCCGGAAACCCGGATGACCGCGGGATTCGCCGACCGGATGGCCGAAGTCAGGGCGGAAGAACTGGTGACAGTGACAGGCGCGGCCGAACCACCACCAGTGGTCCCGCCACCCTGAGTGGCCCAGCCCGCCAGATCGAACGGCGCCGCGTCCGCAGCCGGCGACACAACCGCGGCACAGACCGCGAACACCGCCACAACTGTGCCCGCACGCAATGTCCTCGTTGACATAGGGTGATCCTCCCGTCGGGGCAGGCACCACTGCCTGCCCCTGGGTGCAGGGAACGGAGCAGGTATAACGGAAAGCGCTTTCCGGAGTTGACGGTAGGCAGACGTGGCCCTTGTGTCAACAATTGCCGCTTTTTGTAAGCGCTTTCACCGAAATCCGTTACCGGGCAGGTCGATAACTGTCTACAGGAGACTGTTCTGGTTCGGGTGGCCATGGGCGCCCCGCCTGGATTTCGTCGCACTCAAGATCAGTCTCAGTGCCGGGGCATTCCTCGGCAGCCCAGGGTGTTCGGGTAACTGGTCGCTGCCGCGATGCTGGGAAAGAACGCCGGCGCTCTGGCGGCTTCCTGATGAACAACGGCCGCTCCTGTACGGCGGCATCGGAGTCCGGGTAACGCATCTGTGATCGGCAACGATCCCTGCTTCGAGTTCCGGGAGTGATGCGAGTGCCACGTCCTGAGCGTCCCTTGGACCCTGCCGCCGGACCGGTCGCGGCGTTCGCTGCGGAGCTGCGGGAGTTGCGTGCTCGGGCCGGTGGCCCCGGCTATCGCGAGCTGGCTGAGCGGGCGGGATATTCGGCTGCCACGTTGTCGAATGCCGCTGGTGGGCGGCGGCTGCCGAGCCTGGTGGTGACGTTGGCGTTCGTCCGTGCGTGTGATGGAGATCCGGGGGAATGGGAGCGGCGTTGGCGGCGCGTTGCCGGCGAGTCGTCGGCAACGCCAGTTGCGCCCGTCGAGGGTGATCATGTCACGCCGTATCTGGGGTTGGCCCCGTATGGCGTCGACGACGCCGAACGGTTCTTCGGGCGCAGGCGCATGACCGCGCGGTTGGTAAACCTGCTGGACTGGCGGCGGTTCGTGGCGGTGTTCGGCGTTTCCGGTAGTGGTAAGTCCTCGCTGTTGCGGGCCGGACTGGTACCGGCGCTGTGCGAGCGGGGCCGGCACACGGTGGTGATCACTCCTGGGGCTCGCCCGGCGACGGCGCTGCGCGAGGTGCCGGCGGACGATGACGTTCTGGTTGTCGACCAGTTCGAGGAGTTGTTCACTCTGTGCCCTGATGCACTGGAGAAGAGCGAGTTCGTCGACGCGCTTGCCGCCCGCGTCGCACGACCGGGCAGCGCGACTGTGATTGGGGTACGTGCGGACTTTTACGCCCGGTGCATTCAGCTACCGAGGTTGGCTTCGCTGCTGGCCGAAGCGAGCGTGCCGGTTGACCCGTTGGCCGAGGACGACGTGCGAGAGGTGATCACGAAGCCGGCGCACCTGGTCGGGGTGACGGTGGAGCGGGCGTTGGTAACCAAGGTCCTCGCCGAGGTGGCCGGGCAGCCGGGGGCGTTGCCGTTGGTGTCACACGCATTGCTGGAGACGTGGCGGCAACGGCGTAGCGACATGCTCACGGTCGCCGGGTATGAGGCTGCGGGCGGAGTCGCCTCCGCCGTTGCCCGGACTGCTGAGGCTGTGTACCAGCGGTTCACCGCGGACCACGCGGACACTGCCCGTGAGGTCCTTGTGCGGCTGGTCGTTCTGGGCGAGGGTGGGATGTCGGACACCCGTCGCCGGGTCACTCGAGATGAGCTGGATTTCCCGGGGGTGGACGTCGTGCTCCGCGAGCTGGCCGCAGCTCGTCTGGTCGTGTTGGGGCAGGACACGGTCGAGATCGCGCACGAGGCGTTGATCGGCGCGTGGCCGCGGCTGCGCGACTGGCTGCACCAGGATCGGGAGACGTTGCGGCTGCACCGGCAACTCACGCACGACAGCGAGACATGGTGTGCCCACGATCGCGATCCGGATCTGCTGTACCGGGGTGTGCGGCTGGCTGCTTGGGACGGCCGTGGAATGGCACGGCTGAATGAGCGGGAGCGGGCGTTTCTGGCGGAGAGCCGGCAACGCGTCGCGCGGGAGGCGCGCCTGCGTCGCCGACGGCTGCGGCTGGCGGTGACTGCCCTGGCCACGGGCCTGGTGGTGACGACCGTGTTGGCGTTGGTCGCAGTGGCACAGGCGAATCGGGCCCGTGACGAGCGCGACGGTGCGCTCGCGCGTCAGTTGGTGGCCAACGCTCGCGACCAGCTGCAGATCGACCAAGAGTTGGCGGTGTTGCTGGCGCGGGAGGCCTACGACACCAAGCCGACTGACGAGACCGCAGCGGTGTTGAGGCAGGCGGTGGCCGACTCGCGGGTCCGGGCCGTGCACTCCTCGGGCCAGGCCCAGGTTTTCGGGGTGGCCTACAGCCCGGACGGGCGACAGCTGGCCAGCAGCGGCGCCGACGGCACGATCCGGGTGTGGCGTTTGGAGGGGCCGGACAGGTTCGGCGAGGAGCCGCAGGTGCTGCGGGGGCACACCGGGATTGTGTGGAGCCCGGTGTTCAGCCGTGATGGCCGCTGGTTGGCGGCCGGCGGAAACGATGATGCGGTGACCGTGTGGGACCTCGTGGGTGGTGGCGCACCGATCGTGTTACGGGGGCACGGCGGCGGCGTATCGGGCGTCGCGGTCAGCCCGTCTGGCGAACGGGTGGCCGCGGCAGGCGATGACGGACTCATCCACCTCTGGGATCGCGTTGACCCACAACGACCGGTGTCCCTGCCGCTCGGCGGTGGAGCCGCGCTCGCCGTGGCCTTCAGCGCCGACGGAACACATCTGGCCGCCGGTGGCGCCAGCCGCGAGGTGCGGGTGTGGCGCGGCGATGGCGCGGGCACGCCCGTGGTGCTGCGGGGGCACGAGGGCGAGATCGAGCAGATCACCTTCAGCCCCGACGGGAAGCGGCTCGCCAGCGGCAGCCACGACACCACCATGCGGATCTGGAACACATCCGGTGAGGGTGAACCGCTCGTGCTGCGCGCAGACGACGGCACGGTCGAGACCGTGGCGTTCAGCCCGGACGGACGGCGGATCGCCAGCGGGCACAGCGGCAGCGACACCGTCCGTGTGTGGAACACGACCGCCGGCGAACTCCCGAACCCCCTGGAATTCCACGGCCACGACGGCCCGGTGTGGAGCGTCGCGTTCAGCCCCGACGGGCAGCGCGTGGCCAGCGGCAGCGGCGACGGCACGATACGGCTCTGGGATCCCGCCTACCCGGGTACTCCCCAGGTGATGTACGGCCACGACGGCCCGGCGTATTCGGTAGCCGTCAGCCGCGACGGGCGGACGATCGCGAGCAGCGGTCTGGACGGCACGGTCCGCCTCTGGCGCGCTCCGCACCGTCGTGACCCGCTAGTGCTGCCTGGTCACGACGGCTCTGTCCGCCTGGTCGCCGTGAGCGCCGACGGCCGATGGGTGGCGAGCGCGGGGAAGGACCGCACGGTAAGGATTTGGGATGCCGTCGAAGGCAAAGCCGTCGCAGTTCTGGATCACGATCAACCGGTCAGATCCGTCGCGTTCAGCCCCGACGGGCGGCGTGTGGCCAGCGGTGGCAGTGACGGCGCGGTGACGATCTGGCCGGCCGACGGCCGCGGGGCCCCGAGCAAACTGCAGGGCCACGATCATTCCGAAGTCTGGTCCGTCGCGTTCAGCCTGGATGGGCAGAGCGTGGCGAGCACCGGCCAGGACAGCACCGTGCGGTTCCAGCGCATCGACGGCTCCGGCACGCCACGGGTCATCCACGGCGGTCCCGGCCTCGTGTGGTGCGTCGCCTTCACCCCGGACGGGCAGCATCTGCTCACGTGCGGCGACGACGGTTCGATCCGGATCTGGCGCGGCGACGGCCAAGGGCAGCCCCGTATCCTGCGCGGTCACCGCGGCCCGGTGTGGGCCATGGCCATCAGTCCCGACGGACGGCGGATGGCCACCGCCGGCAACGACGGCACCCTGCGCATCTGGACCCTGCCCGACGGGAAGGAACTGGTAGCGCTGCGAGGCCACGGCGCGTCCGTCGAGCAGGTCGCGTTCCAACCCGACAGCGCCGGCCTATTCACCGCACACGGGGACGGCACGGCGCGCTTCGTCCGCTGCGAAGTCTGCGGACCCATCGACGAGGTCCGCACCATGGCTGACTCCCGCGTCACCCGCTCCCTGACCGCGGAAGAACGCGAGACGTACCTGGGCGAAGCGTCCTGACCTCGGCTTTCGCCGGGGTTGTTTAGCGTCGGACCCCCTACTGGACAACCCGGCGTTCTGCTCTGCTGGCGCAGCAAGGTCCGCGGCAGTCTCCGGGCTGCCGACCACCTGGACGTCGAAGGAGAACATGAAGATGCTGATGCGTTCGACCGCGGTACGCGTGCTGGTCACCGCGGCACTGGGGGTCTCGGCAACGCTGGCGCTGCCCGCGGCCGTCGCCCAAGCCGAACCCAGGAGTTGCTGGAGCCGGTCGTGGAACGGCAACGACGGCTGGCAGGGCAAGTGCGACGAGATCACCTACCCCGGCCGGGACAGGTACCGCGCCGTCGCCTACTGCGTGCGGGAAAACGGGAGCAGACGGACCGCCTACGGCCCCTGGATCAGCTCCATTCCCTACCCGGTGTCGTACGCGACGTGTCCGGTCAACTACTCCGCCTCGAGCGGTTACCTCCAGACAGCCTCAAGCTGATCCCGGGGCGCCCTGCTCGGATCGCACGGAAAAACGGTCGAGAAAGAGGGAAGAAGAAATGCATCTTGGACCGCCATTTCCGGCGAAGGGTATGTGCCCTCGACCAGCTCCGGGGAGACGAACTGCTGGATGCTCCGGGGCAACTACAGCTGGGGCGTCTGGGCTTTGCAGATGGCCCTGGTCAACTGCTACGGCCAGTACGTCGGCCCGAACGGCCCGGACAGCGATTTCGGCGGCAACACGTTCAACGCGCTGGTGAACGTCCAGAAGGCCCACGGCATCAAGGCCGACGGTGGCTACGGCCGGCAAACGCGAAGCGTTCTGAAGTTCTATTGGTTCTGCAGCTAGGACACCCACAGGGGAGGATTCTGTGAAACCTCGATGGCGAAGAATCGTCCAGTTTCCGATCATCGTAGTGGCCACTGTGCTGGCGATGGTGCTGACTCCGGGCCCGGCGGGCGCGGCCGGCGCTGTGCTCTGGGAATGCTGGCCGTTCAGCGGCAATGAACAATTCGCCTGCACGACGATCACCTCGGCCCCGGCGGCAGGAGTTCAAGTACTCGACCACAACACCGGCCAAATCTACACGCTCCGCAACGGCAACAGCGTCGCTCTCTGGTCCTGGTCCAAGGACAAGTCCGGCCAGTGTGGTGTCTACCAGAATGAGTACGTATGGATCATCGCCTGGCAGAACGCCGGATTCCACTGGGCCTACATCGGCGACCACTATGTGAAGACCGGTGAGGTACCCGACTGGAACGACTTCCCCGACAGCTTGGACCACCTGGGCTACCCCGGCCTCCGGGGACACCTGGGCGACAGGTACCACGACGGGGGTACCGGTCGGGGTACCTGCGACATCTACCCAAACGGCTGAGCTCACGATTCCTGGTCACACCGCTGCCGGCCCCGGTCCGTACGGATCGAGGCCGGCAGCGGTCCGGGTTCACCCGGTCAGCGGACCCGGATCTCGGCGATGTCGAGCGGGTTCCCGCCGTACCACCAGACCCGGAATTCCAGGCTGTTGTCGGCCGACGAGACCGTGAACGGCAGGGTGAAGCGGAGGAACCTGTCGTAGGTACCGTCGGTGGCGAAGCGCTCGGCCCTCAGGATCTCCGGCGGCTTGACCGAACTGTTGGTCCGTGCGTCGTAGACCTCGATATTGGCCACCTCGGTGCCGGCGGCCGGGGTGACCGAGCGCATCACGAACTCCACGTTGTACGACCCCGGGGCGAGGGTGTGGTTCGGCCCGAAGGTCAGGTGGCCCGGGGTGCTGGTGCCCGGGACGGCCTGGAGCAGACCGGTGGCGGTCCGGCGGTAGTTGCCCGCCGCAGGCGTCTGCAGCGGCGCTTGGCCCGGGCTGTAGGTCAGCTTGGCACCCGCGCCGAGCGCCAGCGCGTTCACCGCGAGGGTCTCGATGTTCATCAGCGACTTGGGTTTCGCCTCCAGGTCCGTGTCCGTCGTCCACCCGAGCAGCGTCCCGGTGCCGCCCAACCGCTGCTGCCTGAAGACGATTTGGCTGCGCAGGGACGCCGAGTGCATTTCCAGGTCACGCCGCTGGAGGGCGGTCAAGCCGGTGTGGTGGACGAGAAGCAGGTCGGCGAACAGTTTCGTCAGCCCGATGTGGTAGTTCTCGAACAGGCCCGGGTAGTCGTAGATGTTCCAGACGGGGTTCATGGCAGGCCTGGCCTTGCCCAGAACCAAGTTCCACTTGTCCAGGGTCTTCTGCTGCGATCCGGCGGACAGGTAGTAGAGGCCGTCCAGCACGAGCCGGTCGAGTTGGTTCTTCTCGTCCTCCTTGATCGGGAGCTGATCGTACGGCGTCCAGGTCTGATCGCCGGAGATGATCTGCCACCGGATCTGACTGCCGTTGTCGCTCAGGCCGTTGGGCTGCGGCCGGCTGTAGGCCTGCGCCATGTGGCGCGCCAGCCAGTTGTCGTCGAACCAGAACAGGTGGTACGGCCGTCCCTGATCGGCCCCGCCCACGCCCTTGCCGAAGTGCTCGTGGAACGCGAAACCGGCCGGGACCGGATCGACGTCGTCGTTGTAGTCGTAGTCGAACAGCAGGTGGTGGTTGACGTCCAGGGCCGTCTGCCGGACGTCCAGCGGCGCCACCTGATCGATGAGCCCGGCCTCGTTCCATTCGTGCGGGGGTGGGTACTCCTCGGTGTACTTGGTCGGGCTCCAGAACTCCTTGTACCGGTTGAGCAGGTATCGGAGGCCGTTCAGGTTCTTCCACATGCCCTGGTCCGAGTAGGCATAGTCGACGGCGGCCAGGCCGTACGGGTAGTTCACGCCGTAGCGGTAGAGGCCGGCCTGCGGCGGGTATTCGTAGTCGATCCGCACGACCGGGATCTGCGCCGTGTTCGGAGCCTGCCGCGACCGGACCTGCTTCCAGCTCAGGCTCGGATTGGTCTCGTTGTAGGAGGTGAGTCCCATGTAGACGGTCGGCTTGCCGGCGTCGGCCGCGCGCTGGAAGAGCGGCGCGACACCCGCGTTCACCCAGGCATCGTTGCAGGAGGAGTTGAAGCCGGCCGTCTGGGTGGAGTAGCCGTCGTTGGTCAGCAGCGCGGGGGCGGTGTCCCACCAGATGGGGTTGGTGTAGGGGGCGGTGTCCCAGACCAGCCAGCCGGTCTGCGCGCAACTGCCGGAGTACCAGTTCCACAGGTTCAGCGTGGCGCTGGTGATCCGGGCGCCGGCGAACTGCGCCGCGGGCCACTGCATGAAGGATCGCGCGAGGTAGCTGGTGGCCTTGCCGTAGGCGAGGTAGTCGGCGCCGGAGTGGTCGGGTTTGCCGCTGGTGGAGAGTTCGTCGTTGCGGACGATGGTGTCGGAGGTCGGGTCCAGCTCGATCTGCGGGTCCAGCGTGACCGGGTACGTGGTCTTCGGGTCCTGCAGCCAGGCCTGGTCGGCGGTGAGCTGCAGGTCGACCGCGCCTGTGCCGCCCGCCGCGTCGGTACCCATGGCCAGTGCCACCGCTGAATCCGCCGATCCGCGTGGCCTGAGCTGAACGGCGAGGCTCTTCTCCCGAGTGCGCTCGCCGCTTGCGCCGACCGAGGAGTCCCACATCATCGGCGTCGGTACCCGGCCGACGGTGGTCCCGGCGGCATCGCGGATCGCGAACGAGGCCGGGCCGTCGGCGACGAACCGCAGGTCGTCGCTGCGCAGCGGCACGGTCATGGTCGCCACCTGGGCGGCAGCCGCCCGGTTCTTGACCACGAGCGACTGCTCGAACCCGAGCCGGGTCGCCGTCAGCAGCAGGTCGACGCCCGGCCGGACCTCCCGGTAGGTAGCCGTGTTCGCGGCGAGCACCGGGGCGGGCAGAGGGCCGGTCCACAGCATGCTGACCGAGTCGTCACCGGTCTCCACCCGCGCGAGCATCTGCTCGCCAGAGCCGGTCGTGGCGCCGGAGAAGCGCAGGCCGCGTGGGTGCCCGGCCGGCTCCACCGCGCCGTCAGCGGTCCGCTGCAGCGTCAGGTCCACCGCCCGCCAGGGGCCGTTCTTCTTGAAGCGGACCGGGCCGGCGTAGATCTCGGTACTGAAGCCACCCTCCGGTCGGGCCCACACCAGGGTCGTCTCCGTCCGCTGGGAGAGCACCTCCACCCGGCCGCCGCACGCCCGCGCCGCCATCACGGCGGACAGCGGGTCCGGCTGCTGCGCCGGACAGGCGGGCTTGGCCGCCGCCTCGGCAGGTAGCACGACCTGATTTGTCAAGGTAAGTAACAGAACGGCGGCGCTGGCGGCCGCGATTCCTTTCGTGACTTTTCCCCTCCGCCCCGACCCGAGCCGGGCGAATACGTGCGAATGTCTTCGAACGGACATTGCTCTCCCCATGATTGAATTCGATGCTGGTGCCTCTACCTGCCCAACGGCACTACGGAACGACGCGGCCGAGATTCGGTTGCCGCGCCTGAGATCAGCGATGTATCGACGGTTGAGCTGCCCTCATGGCAGCAGGCCACGGCGTTGTTTAGTAGCAGGCAGGCGCATTAAACAACCGCGCCGGTAGTCGAGGCGCTGGCGTGAATCCAGCTTCACCGACACTCTCGGCCTGCCGCTCTGGTGCTGCTCCACCACGAACAACCACCGAGCCACACGACCACACAGAAATTGATCACGCAAAGCCGCCAGAAATCACGTGGCCCGCTGCACCAGGGTGGCGCCGGCCAGCGGGCCACGTCCTGGGTGGTGGGTGCCACACCTCAGTTCGTCCGCAACATCAGCCCGGGTCCAGGGGGTTGCCCGCCTGGTGAGGGCAACCCCCTCTTCGGAAAGCGTCGCACTCCTACAGAGCAACAGCAATCAAGAGCGCAAGGCGTCGATCAGCCATTCGAAGGCGGGCACTGACGCTGGCCGCTCGGGCCAGCCGTTGATGGTGCCCAGCAGGGCCCAGTACCGCTCCACCCGCCGGTCACTGAATGTCGACAGTGTGTCGGCGAGTTTGAGGCGCTCCTCGCGGGTTGTCTCCGCTGGGACGATTCGGTCCAGGATCTGCTTGCCTTCGGGCGAGTCCGGGGCGGTGCCGGCGGCGAGTGCGCCGCCGGCGTGTTCCAGGACCGGGCCCGGGTCGAAGGGCTGGGCCGGCTCGGCGGCCTGCGAGCCGGCGACGGCCATTTCGCGGACGCGGGCCTTGAAGGTCGGGTCCTGTACCAGTTCTGCCAGTTCGATCCAGGCGTCGACCTGTTCGGGGGTTGGGTCCTCGGGTAGTTCGGCGGGCATTGTGCGCATGCCGTCGGCGATGTGTGCGCCTTCTGGCCTCGCCTCGACGCCCGCGAATGCCTCATCGACGAACTCGTCGATGATTCGCTGCCGCTCCTGCGCGGACAGCTTGGCCAGTTCGTGCATCAGTTTCATCTCCTCGGTCGTGCTGCCACGTTGGGCGACCGAACTCAGCACCGCGCGGCGCAGCCGGAGCGTGCGGATCTCCGCGTCCAGGGCGCGGACGTGCGCTTTGGCGACGTCCGCGACCGTGATCTGCTCGCGCAGCACCCGCTCGACTGTGTCGAGGTCGATGCCCAGCTCACGCAGGGTGCGCACCAGGTCGAGCCGGGCTGCGGCCTCGGCGTCGAATATCCGGTAGTTGCCGGTGGTCCGGCCCGCCGGGGGCACGAGCCCCAGGTCGGACCAGAAACGCACGGTGCGCACCGGTAGCCCGGTGGTCCGGGCGAGCTGCCCGATGCTGAACAGTTCGGTCACAGCGATCAGCCTCAACCTTCCAGCGACTGGAGACTCAAACTGATTTCAGACCTCCGAGAGGAAAGCGTCGAGCACGCGGACCCCGAAATGCAGGCCCTGGACGGGGACGCGTTCGTCCACGCCGTGGGCCATGGCGCGGTAGTCGAATCCCTCGGGCAGCCAGAGGGGGGCGAAGCCGTAGCCGGGGATGCCGAGGCGGGCGAAGGCTTTCGCGTCGGTGCCGCCGCCCATGCAGTACGGGACGACCACGGCGTCGGGATCCTGGGAGCGGATCGCGGCGGCCATGGCGTCGAACCAGGGTGAGTCGATGGGGGCCTGGAGGGCGGGCATGCGGGTGACGAACTCGCGGGTGACGCCGTCGCCGAGCAGTGTGTCTATTGTGGACAGTAGTTCGAGTTCGGTGCCGGGCAGGGTGCGGGTGTCGACCTCGGCCACGGCGGTCGAAGGGATGACGTTGACTTTGTAGCCGGCCTTCAAGACCGTTGGCCGGGTCGAGATGCGGACGGTGTTCTCCACCAGGGGTGCGGCCTTGCCCAGGCGAGCCAGTGTGCCGTCCACGTCGGACAGGTCGACTTCAACGCCAAGTGCCTTGCCGGTGCGTTCCAGGAACGCTGTCACGGTGGGTGTGAGACGGATCGGCCATGGGTGCTGTGCGATCCGGTCGAGCGCGGCGATCAGTTTCACGACGGCGTTGTCGTCGTTGCGGCGGGAGCCGTGGCCGGCGCGTCCTGTCGCGGTGAGGCGCAGGTGGCTTGTGCCGCGTTCAGCGGTGCCGATGGGGTAGAGACGCATGGGCGCGCCCGAGGCGTGGGTGACGTGGTAGGAGTAGCCGCCGGACTCGCTGATGGTCGCGCCGCAGCCCTCGAACAGCGACGGGTGTTCGTCGACGAGCCATTCCGCGCCGTCGGCGCCGGTGTCCTCCTCGTCGGCCACGAACGCCAGCACGATGTCGCGGCGCGGGGCGCGGTCCTCCTGCGCCCAGGTGTGCACGACGGTCAGGACCATCGCGATGAAGTCCTTCATGTCGGTGGCGCCACGGCCCCAGACGTAGCCGTCGGCGATCTCACCGGAGAACGGGTCACGCGACCACTGCGCCGGGTCGGCGGGTACGACGTCGAGGTGTCCCTGGACAAGCAGAGGCGGCAGTGACGAATCAGTACCGGGCACACGCGCGATCACGTTGCTGCGCCGCGTGGTGCGCTCGAGGACTTTCGACTCGATCCCGGCCGCCGACAGCACGGTCGCCACCAGTTCGCCCGCTTCGCGCTCGCCAGCTGACTCGCCACCACCGTAGTTGGTGGTGTCCAGGCGGATCAGTCGCGAGCACAACTCTTCAACGTCATCCATAGATACCCTCCACGGCGCCCGCCGCGATGGCGGTCACCACCTTGAACGCTTTCATGGCCTCGGTCATCGTCGGCGCGTCGAACCCCACCCGTCGTACGCCGATCAGCTCGACCGTCGGGATGACCGCCGCGGCGTGCGCCAGGTGCGTGGCGTCGAACTCCACCTCGATGCGGTGCGGCGCTTGCACTCCTGCGGTCCGGCCGGCCAGGGACATGGCAGCGGCAGACTGCTCACGGATCAGCTCCGCGGTCCGCGCGGGCGGTAAGCAGATCGCCGCGTACCGGCTCACGCACTCCTTTACTGCTACTACCCGCGCAGCGGGCACGTACTCGTTAGCGTCCTCACATGTTTTGTCGTCCCCAGTGACCAACAGCACGGGAACACCGTGCTCAGCGGCCATAACGGCGTTAAGACGGCCTTCGCTGGCGAGCACCCCGTCCAGCCACACGCCGGTGATCGAGTTCTCCATGTAGGTGTGCGCGAGCACGCCCTCTGTGCCCGCGCCGGTGTGGTAGCCCAGGAACACCACACCGTCCACGCCGGAGTCGATGCCCTGCATCATCGACAGGGGCTTGTGCCGGCCGGTGAGCATCGCCGCGCGCCGATCCAGCTTCTCCAGCAGCAGGTTGCGCTGTGACGAGTGGGCCTCGTTCACCAACACCGTTTTCGCGCCGCCCTCGCACAGACCGGCGACCGCGGCATTGACATCGGCGGTGAACAGCTGCCGCATCCGCTGCCACTGCTCGGTGCCCGGCACGACGTCCTGGGTGTAGGTGACGCCGGTGGCGCCCTCCATATCGGCTGAGATCATGATCCGCACGGGGACCACCGTAAGGCCTTAAGTCACGTCTTGGCACGAGCTGAGCGGTACTCGTTGACTTCCACGGCCGACGGATGGTTACTTCTTCCCAATCGTGGAGAGAGGTGGTTAGTCGTGCTGGTCAGACGTCGCCGGGTTGGCGCGTTATTCGCGATATCCGTGCTGGTCGCGATGCCCTTGGCGGTGGGTGGGACAGCGGGGGCCCAAGATCGGAAAACCCTGCGGGCCGGGGTGACCCAGGACCTGGATTCGCTCAACCCGTTCATCACCATCACCCGGGTAGGTACGGATCTCACCCGGTTGAACTACGAGTACCTGACCACGTACGACCCCAAGGACTACCACCCTGTGCCGGGCCTGGCCGAGTCCTGGGAGACCTCCGCGGACAAGCTCACCTGGACCTTCAAGATCCGCTCGGGCGCCAAGTGGTCCGACGGGCAGCCGATCACGGCCAAGGACCCGGCGTTCACGCTGAACACGATGATGACCAACGACACCGCGGCCACCGCGAACGGCAACTTCGTGCAGGGCTGGGAGTCGGTCACCGCCACCGACGAGCACACGCTGGTGATCAAGACCAAAGAGCCCCGCTCGACCATGCTGGCGCTGGACATCCCGATCGTGCCCGAGCACGTCTGGTCCAAGGTCACCGACTTCAAGGCCGAGCCGCCGTTGCCGCTGGTGGGCAGCGGCCCGTTCATCGTGCAGGACTACAAGGCCAGCCAGTTCATCAAGCTGAAGGCCAACAAGGACTACTGGCGGGGCGCGGCGAAGATCGACGCGCTGGACTTCGTGTACTACAAGAACGTCGACGCCGAGGTCCAGGCCCTGAAAAAGGGTGAGATCGATCTGATGAGCCGGCTCGTGCCCGCCCAGTACGACGCGCTCAAGAGCGACCCGAACATCAAGCTGAACACCGGCGCGGGACGCAGGCTCAACGAGATCCTGATCAACCCGGGCGCGACGTCGTCGGACAACAAGCCGATCGGCGACGGCAACCCGGCGTTGAAGGACAAGACACTGCGCCAGGCGATCGCGCTGTCCATAGACTCCAAGACGCTGGTGGACAAGGTGTGGGGCGGCTACGCCGTGGAGGCCGCAGGCTACATCCCGCCGGGCTTCTCGGAGTTCCACCTGCCCGAGAAGCGCAAGTTCGACCCGGCCACGGCCAATAAGATGCTCGACGAGGCCGGATACACCAAGGGCGCCGACGGCATCCGCAACGACAAGCAGGGCAAGCCGCTCAAGCTGCGGCTGCTCGGGCATGCGGGCACCAACCTCGACGAGCAGGGTTCGAAGTTCATCACCAGCTGGCTCAAGGACATCGGGATCGCGGTCGAACCGCAGCTGGTGTCCGACCAGAAGGTCAACGACGCCACCACCGCGGCCACGTTCGACCTGTCGTTCTCCGGCTGGAGCGCCAACCCGGACCCGGACTACGTGCTGTCGCTGCAGACCTGCGCCGCCCGGCCGAACGCCGACGGCAAGGGCGCCACTCCGGACTCGTTCCTGTGCGACCCCGAGTACGACGCGCTGTACAACCAGCAGCTGGCCGAGGTCGACCGGGCCAAGCGGGTCGAGACCGTCAAGAAGATGCAGCAGGTGATGGCCGACCGTGCCGCGAACGTGATCATCGGCTACGACAACCCGCTGGAGGCCTACCGCGCCGACCGGTGGGCGCCGTTCCAGACGCAGCCCGCGGGCGGCGGCGTGATCATGAACCAGCAGGGTTACTGGGGCTACTACAGCGCCACCCCGGGCAAGTCCACCGAGGACACAAGTGCCCCGCAGCAGCAGGACAGCGCCAGCAACACCGGGCTCGTGCTCGGCGTGGTGGGCGGCAGCGTGGTCGTGGTCGTCGCGGGCGTACTGCTGTTCACGCGGCTGCGCCGCCGTGGCACTGCCGACGAACGGGAGTAACAGGCTGTGACCGATTTCCTCGCACCCGTCGAGGAGACGATCGCCGAGGCTCCGTCGCCGAAAGCCGGCGGCGGAGTCCTCCGCTATCTGCTCACGAAAATCGGCGGCGCCCTGGTGAGTGTCGCCATGGTCGTCGTGCTCGGGTTCCTGCTGTTTCGCGTGATGCCGGGCGACCCGGTCACGCTGATGACCCGCGGCCGTCCGGTCACCGGCGAGATGCTGGACAAACTGCGCGCGGAGAACGGCTACGACCGGCCGCTGTGGGAACAGTTCGTCGACTACATCGGCAAACTCCTGCACGGCGACTTCGGCTGGTCGTACGGCTACAACAGCCCGGCGGGCGAGATCATCGGCCAACGCATCGGCCCTACCCTGCTGCTGGTGGGCACCGCGACTCTGATCGCCGCCGCGTTCGGCCTGTGGCTGGGCGCCAAGACGGCCTGGCGCCGCAACGGGCCGCTGGACCGCAACAGCACCGGTGTGGCGCTGGTGTTCTGGTCGATCCCGCCGTGGTGGCTGGGCATCGTGCTGATGATGGTCGTCGGCGGGGCGTTCCCCAGCGGCGGCATGCAGAGCCCCGACACCCCCGACGCGTTCTTCCCGCACATCCTCGACGTCGCCCACCACATGGTGCTGCCGGTGCTGACGTTGGTGCTCGCGCTCTACGGCCAGTACCAGCTGGTGATGCGCGCGTCGCTGCTGGAGGAGATGAACACCGACTACCTGACCACGGCCCGCGCGAAAGGCCTGCGTGACGACCTGGTCCGCCGGCGGCACGCGCTGCCCAACGCGCTGCTGCCCACCACCACGCTGGTGTTCCTGCACCTGGGCATGGTGGTGTCCGGCGCGATCACCGTGGAGGCGGTGTTCTCCTGGCCCGGCCTCGGCCAGCTGACCTTCGAGGCGCTGAAAGTGAAGGACCTGCCACTGCTGCAAGGGATCTTCATCGTGCTCGTGATCGCGGTGGTGACCATGAACCTGATCGCCGACCTCCTGCTGCGTGTCCTGGACCCCCGGGTGCGTGCCTCTTGAGACGTCGCCTGACAAAGAGACTGCATGAGTCAAGTGCCTCCCAACCGCACCTAAGGGGAACGGGACGCGACTCACCCACAAGTACGGCACCGACCGGTGGGTCTGCTGGAACGCGACCAAACACAAAAATGCGGGGAGGCGGAACAGCGTGGCGCGAGTTCGCAGGCAACCGCGGCGGGCTGATCGGCCTGGTGGTGCTCGGCCTGTTCGTGCTGACCGCGATCTTCGTCCCGCTGCTGATCAGCGATTCCGCGCTGGATGTCACCCGGGCCACCGGCGGACGCCTTGAATCGCCCAGCGGGAACTTCCTGCTCGGCACGGACGAGAACGGCACCTCGATCCTCGCGCTGACGTTGTGGGGCACCAGGATGTCGCTGGTCGTCGGCCTGGCCGCGACGCTGCTGTCGGTGCTGATCGGCACCACGGTCGGCATCCTGGCCGCACACTTCGGCGGCTGGCTGTCGGCGATCCTGTTGCGGTTCACCGACTTCTTCCTGATCATGCCGTCGCTGGTGCTGGCCATCGCGCTCTCGGCGGTGCTGGAGGGCGGCGCGGGCACGATCATCCTGGCCATCGGCGTGGTGTCGTGGCCGACCAGCGCCCGGCTGGTGCGGGCCCAGACACTGTCGGTGGAGGCCCGGCCGTACATCGAACGCGCCAAGGCTCTCGGCGGCGGGCACTCGCACGTGATCTTCAAACACGTGCTGCCCTCGGTGCTGCCGCTGGTGTTCGTCAACACGACTCTGGCGGTGGGCAGCGCGATCGTGGCCGAGTCGACCCTGCGGTTCCTGGGCCTGGGCGACCCCAACGAGGTCACCTGGGGCACGATCCTGCGCTCGGCCAGCAACTCCGGCGCGATCACCTACGGCGCCTGGTGGTACCTGCTGCCGCCAGGCATCGCCATCGCCCTGGTCGTGCTGTCCTTCACGTTGGTCGGGCGCGCGTTGGAGACTGTGCTCAACCCCAAACTCCGGGAGCGCCGATGACACCAGTGCTGGAATTGCGCGACCTGCGAGTGACCTACGCGGGCGGCCATGAAGCGGTCCGTGGCGTGGACCTGATCCTGCAGCCGGGGCAGACCCTGGGCCTGGCAGGCGAATCCGGCTGCGGCAAGTCGACGGTGGCGATGTCGGTGCTGCGGCTGCTGCCCAAGGACGCCGTCATCACCGGCGAGATCCTGCTGGACGGCGAGGACACCCAGGCCATGACCTGGGGCCGGCTGCGGGCGGTGCGCTGGGCCGGGGCGTCGATCGTGTTCCAGGGCGCCATGCACGCCCTGAACCCGGTGCGGCGCATCGGCCGGCAGATCGCCGAGCCGATCCTGCTGCACTCCACGATCCCAGCCGAGAAGGTGCCCGCCCGGGTGGCCGAACTGCTGGCGCAGGTGGAACTGCCGGCCGACAAGGCCGACGCGTACCCGCATGAGCTGTCCGGCGGGCAGAAACAACGCGTGATGATCGCGATGGCGCTGGCGTGTGAGCCGCGGCTGATCATCGCCGACGAGCCGACGACCGCGCTGGACGTGATCGTGCAGGCCCAGGTGCTGCAGGTCCTCACCCGGCTGGTGACCGACCACGCCATCGGCCTGGTCATGATCAGCCACGACCTGTCGGTGCTCGGCTCTGTCTGTGAACGCCTCGCGGTCATGTACGAGGGCGAGATCGTCGAGCTGGGCACCGCGGCGACAGTGGTGCGTGAACCACAACACGCGCACACCCAGGCCCTGGCGGCGGCGTTCCCCACCGTGGGTGACCCGCTTTCGCGCTATGTCCCGGCGACCACGAATCCCGCGGGACTGCCGGAAAGGGTGACTCCATCCGCGGGGGAGCCGTTGCTGCGCACCGAATCGCTGCGGGTGGATTTCCGTAAACGCGGTGGTGGCTGGACACACGCGGTGTCGGAGGTGAACCTGGAGGTCGGGCGCGGCGAGATCGTCGCCCTGGTCGGCCAGTCCGGCTCGGGCAAGACCACCCTCGCGCGGACCGTGCTCGGCCTGCAGGAACCGACCAGCGGCAAGGTGCTGTTCGAGGGCAAGCTCGTGCCGCGTGGCTCCCGCGCGTTGCGGGACTACCGACGGCAGGTGCAGCTGGTGCTGCAGGACCCGGCCAGTGCGCTGAACCCGCGCCAAAGCGTGTACGAGGCGATCGCTGAAGGGCTGCGTATCCACCGGCTGCCGGGTGACGAGCATGAGCAGGTGACCGCCGCGCTGGAGGCCGCTGAGTTGCGTCCGGCGGAGCGGTTCATGCCTGTGCTGCCGCACCAGCTGTCCGGCGGGCAACGGCAGCGCGTGGTGATCGCGGGTGCGCTGGCCCTGCAGCCTCGGCTGCTGGTCGCCGACGAGCCCGTGGCGTCGCTGGACGCGTCGGTTCGTGGCGAGATCTTGGCGTTGTTGCTGCGCCTGCGGGCCCAGCTCGGCCTGGCCGCGCTGGTGATCACGCACGATCTGGGCCTGGCGTGGAACATCGCCGACCGGGTCGCGGTGATGTACCAGGGCGAGCTGGTGGAGGCCGGTCCGGTCGAGCACGTCCTGCTGGAGCCCAGGCACGCTTACACCAAGTCACTGCTGGCCGCCCTGCCGGAAGCAGCGGCGCTACCCTGATCGGACTGGCAGGATTAGGCCAGGGAGGAACCATTACCACACCCGTGGTGAGGTGACCATTGCCACGGGTGGCCCTGACCGCACGGTCGGAGACGGTGTGTAACCTGCTAGACGCCATGGCCACCACCACTGATCCGGCGCCGAACCTGGATAAAACCTTGGGTGCTGACTCCGCTGAGAACGACCAGACCACTGAGTCTGGCAAACCCGCGACCACGGGTATGCCGGTGCGAACTATCGTGCTCGGCACGGTCGGCACCCTGTTGATGCTGCTGACCGCGGTAGGCGCGGCCGGGATCCTGGTGCGTGACCCGATCCTGGGCAACGGCCCGCTGTCGTGGATCCGCTACGGCCACGGCAAGATGCTCGCGACCGCGATCCTGTACATCGGCTTCGCGCTGGTCGTGTGGGCCTGGGTGCGGCTTGGGCGGCACGTGCTGGCCGGGCGGGTCAACGCCCGCGCGGTGCTGACCGCGGCCCTGTGCTGGATGGCCCCGCTGGCGATCAGCCCGCCGGTGTTCACCCGGGACGTGTTCTCCTACCTCGGCCAGGGCATGCTGCCCCTGCAGGACATCGACCCGTACGTGTTCGGCCCGGCGAAGCTGGAGAACATGCCGGAGATCTCCCAGAACGTGCACACGTTCTGGCAGACCACCCCCGCGCCCTACGGGCCGATGTTCATCCTGCTGGCCAAGGGCGTCGTGTCGATCACCGGATCGCACGCGATCTTCGGCGTGATCCTGATGCGCCTGGCCCTGGCGATCGGCCTCGGCCTGCTGATCTGGGCGCTGCCCGGCCTGGTCAAGCACCTGGGCGGCAAGCTCCCGGTCGCGCTGTGGCTGGCGGTGGCCAGCCCGATGACCGTGGTGCACCTGTTCGGCGGCCCGCACAACGACATCCTGATGGTCGGCCTGCTCGCCGCGGGCACACTCTGCGTGCTCAACCGCAAACACGTCCTGGGGATCGTGCTGGTGACCCTGGCGATGGCCGTCAAGGCCTCCGCGGCTGTCGCGTTGCCGTTCCTGGTCTGGGTCTGGGCCAAGCACCTGTCGTCGACGTTCTGGCGCAACTTCGTCCGGGCGGCGTCGCTGTCGATCGGGATCTTCGCCGCTACGTTCACCGCGGTCACCCTGGCCGCCGGGGTCAACCTCGGCTGGCTGCCCGCGCTGCGTGCCCCGGCGATGATCGTGAACTGGATGTCCCCGCCGACCGCGGTCGGAGAGTTCGTGCACTGGCTGGTCGCGCTGGTGTTCAACGTCTCCAAGGACCCGTTCATCTGGGCCACCCGCGGTCTGGGCGCGATCCTGCTGGTCTGGATCTTCGTCAAGCAGTGGTGGGCCGCCCGCGAAGGCGGGGCGGACGCGGTCAGACGCATGGCGCTGGTGCTGCTCGCGGTCGCGCTGCTGTCCCCGGCGACCCTGCCGTGGTACCTGACCTGGGGCTTCGTCATCGCCGCCGCACTGCCGTGGTCGGTCAACCGGCTCCCGCTGTTCGTCGGTGTGGCGGTGTTCCTGGTGCTGACGTACTCGCCGGCCGGTGAGGACCAGCTGTACAACTACCCGTTCATGGCCGCCGCGATACTGGTGTCCATCCTCGCGGCGAAGTCGCTGACCATCATCGACCCGCTGAACATGTTCGGGCACAAGAAACCCGCGCTGGTCGACGTCGGCCCGGCGCCCGCCCCGGCGCAAGCGCCGAAGAGGGACCTGGTCGGGGATTGACGCTCCTGCTGACCCGGTCGGACGTCACCACGCTGCTCGACCTCGACCGGGCACTCGAGCTCATCACCACCGGCTTCACCAGTCCCGCCGCCGATGTCCCCGGGCAACGCGTACGCACCGATCTGCCAGGGCCTGGCACAGCGACCGCGCTGATCCCCGGCCTGCTGCCGGGGATTCCGGCATTTACGGCGAAGGTCAACGCGAAGTTCCCGCACGCCACACCGGCGTTGCGTGGTGTGATCTGCCTGCACAGCCTGCAGACAGGGGAGTTGCTCGCACTGCTGGACTCCGCCAGCGTCACCGCGTGGCGAACCGGCCTGGCGGCAGCAGTGGCCACCCACACCCTGGCGCGGCCTGACGCGTCCTCGATCGGGTTCGTCGGCGCGGGCGCCCAGGCCCAGATGACGTGGACCGCGTTGAGCCACCTGCGACCGTGGACCACCGTCGTGTCCACCGACACCGACCCCGCACGATCGATCGGCGACCCGCTGCCCACCGCCGCCGCGGTCGCCGACACCGCGGACGTCGTCGTGCTCGCGACCTGGTCACGCGAGCCGATCATCGACACCGGCCGGCCCGGCCAGCACTTCACGACCCTTGGCGCCGACGAACCCGGCAAGATCGAACTGTCGCGGCGCCTGCTGGAAACCAGCCGCGTCATCGTCGACGACCCCGTCCTGGTGGCCGCCGCCGGAGCCCTGGGCAATGTCGGCCTCGACGCCACCGCGGCCGCGGGCACCCTCAGTGACGTGCTGCGTGGCAGTATCCCCGCGCACATCGACGGTGGGGTCAGTGTGTACGCCCCGATCGGTCTGCCGTGGCAGGACCTGGCCCTGTCGTGGTCCCTCTACCAGCGCGCCCTCGACACCGGCGCCGGCCTGCGGATCGACCTGCTGGCCTGAAATCCGGCCAGGCGGTCGGTACGTGTTCACTGACGGGTGGTGACCAGGCCCGCACACAGGGTTAAAGATCTTGGATGTTAGGTTGCGCCGATGCAGTCCAAGACCCGCATGATCGGCCGCGACGGGCCGTCGTTCATCGAGGTGGCCCGTCGCGCGCAGATCGTGGAGTGCGCCATCGAGACCATCGCGTCCCTCGGCTACGCCCAGGCGTCGCTCAACCAGATCGCCGAGCGGGCCGGGATCTCCAAAAGCGTGATCTCCTACCATTTCGCCGGCAAGGACGAGCTGATCGACCAGGTCCTCGAGGACGTCAGCGCAGCGGGAGCGGCCCTGATGTGGCCGCGCGTGCAGGCCGAGGAGACCTCCGCGGGCATGCTGCGCGCCTACATCCAGTCCCACATGGACTTCATGCGCACGCACCCTCGGCACGTGGCCGCCGTCTCGGAAATCCTGCTGCACAACCGCACCCAGTTCGACGACGGCCAGGCCACGCCCCTGGAGGAACGCCTGCGCGAAGGTCAGCGCGACGGCGAGTTCCGCGCTTTCTCCCCGCGTGTCATGGCCTGGAGCATCCGTGCCGCCCTCGACGAGGTCGCCCGCCGTTTCGTCGCCAACCCCGGTCTCGGCCTCGACGACTGCGCCCGCGAACTGACGACACTCTTCGATCTGGCCACGAACCGTTCGGCCGCGGCCGAAACGCAGGTGGCGCATGATAGATCCCGTGATTGCCCCTGATCTTGCGAAGTTCGCCGCGTTGCTGGCTGACGGCACTCGTGCGAGTTTCTGCGTAAGCCTGCTGGACGGCCGGGCGTGGACGGCAGGGGAGTTGGCGCGCAGCGCGGGCGTGGCGCCGTCGACGGCGACCGAGCACATCAACCAGCTCATCGCCGGTGGGGTGCTGGCCGAACGGCGGCAGGGCCGCCACCGGTATGTGCAGCTGGCGGACGCGCGGACCGCTGAACTCATCGAGACTCTCGCCGCGCACGCGCCTTCCGCGCCGAGGCCGACGTCGCTGCGGTCGGCGACGATCGCCTCAGCGTTGGCCAGTGGCCGCACGTGCTACGACCACCTGGCGGGGCGGCTGGGCGTGCAGGTCACTGCCGCGATGGTTGAGCGGGGACTGCTGAGTACCGACAACGGTTTGGTCGTCACTGCGATGGGGACGCGGTGGCTGACGGATCTCGGTGTGGATCTCGACGGGTTGCGGCGGGCGCGTCGGCCGTTCATCCGGGAATGTCTGGATTGGACCGAACGGTTGTCGCATGTGGCCGGTGGGGTCGGAGCCGCTGTGTGCCAGGCGTTCTTCGACGCCGGATGGATCACGCGCACCGGTTCCAGCCGAGCGGTCCGCGTCACCGCCACAGGCGAGACAGCCCTGCACAAGCAGCTTGGTATTCCCTTGCCCGCTGCGGAACTGGCCGGATAAAGTCAAGCGGGGAGTGTCTCCGTTTACGGGAAGGCCGGCATGCTCACGTCAGACGACCGGACAGCCATCCATGATCTTCTCGCCATGCACGGTCATCTGTGTGACAGCGGCGAGCTCGACCGGTTCAACGAGGTGTTCACCGACGACGTCACCTATGACATCACCGACTTCGGGCAGGAACCGCTTCATGGAGTGGCCGCGTGTGCGGCGGCGGGACGTGCGCTGGGTGAGGCGAACCCGGTCGGGCATCACGTCACGAACATAGTGCTCACCGAGCAGGCCGACGGCCATGTGCACGCCCGGTCGAAAGGCATCGGCATCCGTGCGGACGGTTCGTGCGCGAGCGTGACCTACGAGGACACGGTCGTCCGCGTGGCCGAGGGCTGGCGGATCAGCCGCCGGACCATACTGGCCCGGCGGCGTCCGCTTGGACTGTGAGGCTCAGGCCTCGATGTAGTCCTTGTAGTGCGGGACCCACATGGTGGTCGCGCTGTCGGTCGGCTTGGCCTGGTATTTGCGCTTCTCTCGCATGTCGTCGAGCTCGTTGCGCATTTGGCTGTAGAGCTCGGTGATGGCCTGGGCGACCTCGTCCTCGATCTTGCGGGCCTCGCTGACGTACTTGCGGGCGATGTCGGCCAGTGCGTCGGCGTTGCCCAGCTCGAGGTGTTTCTGCCGGCCGTCCTGGGTGGTCTTCACGGCCTCGCCGATGACCTCGGTCGCCACCAGGCCCATCATCACCGGGGCGGCCGCGCCGCCGGTGATGACCGTGCCGACTGCCGCGACGATTCCGGTGACCGCGATGGACTTCCAGTCGAAGGTCGCCGGGCTGCTGCCGTCGTCGAACACGTCCTTGCGGCCGAAGCGTTCCATCAGCGCGTTCATCAGTTTGGCGATGTCCTCGCCGGCCTTCTTGAAGATCGCGCGGTAGCGCGCGAGGTTCAGGGCCACGATGTACAGCAGGTTCTCGGTGTAGACCGAGTAGGCGATGTAGTCGTTCTCGTACTCGTGCGCGCCGGTGTCCTCCTTGCCGTACCAGGACTTGCGCATCTGCATCCAGTTCATCCTGGCCGGGTGCAGTTCCGGGTACTTCACGTCGGTGACCGGTTCGCCGTTGCCCGCGCCGTCGGTGTCGGCCTTACGGTTCTTGTCGGTGTAGGTGAAGCAGCCCTCGGTGAGCTTCAGGTACGTCGCCTCGAGCGCTGATTCCTTCACGCCCGCCACCGCCTGTGCGGAGCGGAAGAACTGGCCGAGGTCGCCTGCGAGGTCGCGCAGCACCGATTCCGCCTGGTACTGGGCGTCGGAGTCGAGTGGCTCGACGCGCTTGGAGAACTCCGAGTCCGTCTCGCCGGTCGCGCTGGGTGAGCGGTCGGCGTAGATCCGGGGCCCGTCGTTGGAGTTGGGGTCCATCAGGTACTTGATCCACGCGTTGAGCTCGCTCGCGGCCTTCGCCAGCTCCGGGTCGATGTCCGAGCTGATCCCGGAGACCGGGACGGGGCCGGCGCCTGGGGGAAGTGACATGTCAGTACCCCAGTCCCTGCAAGTGGCTGTCCACGGCCAGGAACCGGTTGGCGATGACGGTCTCCCGGTTCTTGGCGCCCTGGATGTGGGTCTGCAGCGCGGCCTTGTACTCCTCCAGCGATTCGGCGAGCTCGGTGTGCTCCATGAGCACCTGCCGCAGCTGCCATTCCGTCTCGTTGAAGAACGAGCTGCTGGCCGTGCGCACGACACCGTTGCCCTCACCGCCGAACCAGCCGCCGCCTTCGTTTTCGTAGGCCTTGGCGACATCGTCGTGCGCGGTCTTGAAGCCGCCGTCGATCTCCCGGACCCGCTTGATCACCGGGTCGAGGTACCACTCGATCGACTGCTTCATGCCGTCCGGGTCCAGGGCGTAGTCCGGGTCCTGCTGTGGTTGTTCTCGCACGGTCCTACCTCACTCGGATGGTTCTGTCCCCCTGTGCTGTCCGCACCAGTGGTCACGACGCCCCAAGGCAGTCGAACCCGGTCGCCCCCAGCGGCGAACACCATAGTCGACGGCGTGTCGATCTTTCCGGTTCCGTGACCAGCCACAACGTGACGCGGCCCACGTCCTGCCCCAGCCTCGCCGGCCAAATCGGGCGAACACGGTCGCCGGGGCCGGTCGTCGCCGCGTGTCCGGTCCGCTACGCTCGGCAACGGCTCGGGACGGGGAGGCCGGCATGCGCGGACAGTGGCTCGGTGCGGCGATCATGCTCATGGTGCTGACCGGCTGCACCGGCGACCCACCACCACAGCCTCCGCCCACTGTCCCTGTCACCTCGGCGCCGTCGGTGCCCAGCGGTCCGACGTTGCCCAGCGCGCCTCCCGTACCCAGCCCGCTCAACGCCACGGTGTTCGAGACCGAACCGTGCCGCAGCCTCACCGGCGCCCAGCAGCAACAGTTCGGCCTGGACAGCGGCACAGTCAAGGACGCTGCCGTGGAAGGCAAAAGCTGTTTCTACCGGTATCCCGGCCCGATGCCGCAGGCGGTGTCGGTGACGTACGCGTCGAAGTCGACCAACGGCCTCACCATCCGCTACATCGAACACGCCCGCGGCGCATACAAGTACTGGGAGCCCGCCACGGTCGACGGGTATCCCGCGGCAGGCTACGACCCAGGCATTGACCTGCAGTTCTGCAGTTTCGCCGTAGGCCTGACCGATTCTCTGTTCTTCTGGGTGACCGCCCCCGACAACGCCGGTGCTGGCCGGTGTTCGACAGCGAAGGCAGTGGCGACAGCGGTCGTGGCGACGATCAGGGCGAACCAGTAGCCATCCCTTTCAGAGGTAGTCGCGGTAGTGCGGTGCGAGCTGAGTCTTCGTGCCTGTCCGTGGTTTGGCCTCGTATTGCCGCATCTCGCGGATCCGGTCGATCTGCACGCGCAGGCTCTCGTAGAGCTGTTTGACCGCCTCGGCGGTGTCGCGTTCGATCTTGGTGACCGCGTCCAGGTACTGCTTGGCAGGTTCGCGGAGCCGGTAATGGTCCTGGATGGGTTTCGACTGCGCTGTCTTGCCTGCCTCACCGGTCAGTTCGGTGACGACACTGGCCAACGCCTTCGCCACGGTGATACCGCCCGAAATGACGGTGGTCACCGCAGCGACCAGGCCGGTGATGATGACCGACTTGACGTCGATGGTGAATCCGGTGCCGCCGTACCAGTTGTGTTTGGCGAACGTCTCGGTCAGTGCCTTCATCAGGCTGGTGATGTCTTTGCCCGCCTGGGCGAAGATGGCCTGGTACTTCGCGATGTGCTCGGCTACGGCGTAGAAGCCGTTCTCGGTGTGCACCTGGTAGGTGATGAAGTCGCCCTCGTACTCGTGTGCAGCGTTGTCGAGCGCGCCGTGGAAGTCCTTGCGCATCTGCATCCAGTCCGCCCGCGCTGGATGTACCTCCGGATAGCGTGGCGCGTTCTCCAGCCCGATTTCCCGGCCGCGGCTGTCGTCAAGCTGGCGCTCGGCGTTCGTCCAGGTGAGACAGCCTTCGGTGAGCTTCATGAAGGTCGAGCCGAGCAGTGACTCGCTGATACCGCTGACGGCCTGCGCGGGCCGGAAGAACTGCCCGGGATCCGCCTGGAAACCGTCCAGGATGGGGACGACCTCGTACTGTCCGGTCTGTTCGTCCAGGTGCGGCAAGCGCCGGGGCACTTCGGAGTCGATCGGCGGCTGGCCGGCCGGTCCGCGTTCGCGGTAGATGCGCGGACCGTCGTGGGACTCGGGGCGTGTCAGGTAGTCGATCCAGGCGTTGAGCTCGGCGGCGGCCTCAGCCAGTTCCGGATCAGTCTGCGCGTTGATGCCCGCGACGGGCAGCGGGCTGCGGCCGGGAGGCAACGGCATCGTCAGTGGCCCTGCCCTTCCAGCTCGGCGTCGATCGCCCGGAATCTCGTGGCGATTTGCTGTTCTGTGTCGCGAATGGCTGCGATATGGCCTTTGAGCATGGCCCGGTAGTCCTGGAGTGAACGCAACTGTTCGGCATGGTCGGCTGTCAGCTGCCGCACTTGCCACTCCGCGGCGTTGAGAAACGAACTGCTGATCATGGGGATCTCGTTGTTCCCCACCCCGCCGAACCAGCCTGGCGTCTGGTTGTCGTGTGCCGCCTTGATCTCGCCATGCGCCGCGGAATAGTTGCCATTGATCTTTTCAAGCTGGTTGAGCACAGGTTCGAGAAACCACCTGATCGCCTGCTCCATACCGCTCGGATCGACTGCGTAGTCGGGCTGCGGCCCGCTGTCCGGTGTGACCATGTGCTGTTGTCCCCTCCTCGTACGCGCATGCGCGCACAGCACATAGTGTCAGAACCTGTCGCTGACCGTAGGCGAATGATTACTCGATCAAGCCTGACAGCGGCTGTCAGGCTCCGTTGGGACGATCAGGACATGAAGCTCATCGCGAAGTTCGAGATCACCGGCTGGGACCAGGCCACCTACGACGAGCACGACGACGGCCCGCCGCTGGGCAAGGCCACCATCGCCAAGAGCTACACCGGGGACCTGCAAGCGATCAGCACCGCGCAGATGCTCGCCTGCCAGACCGGTGACCAGCCCACCGACGGCGCCGGGTACATGGCGCAGGAGCGCGTGGTGGGCACGCTCAACGGCCGCGTGGGCACGTTCGTGCTCCAGCACGGCGCGTGCGGAGGACCGGACGGAACCGAGCAGTACGGGTTCATCGTGCCCGGTTCCGGCACTGGTGAGCTCACCGCGATCAAGGGCACCTGCCGCGTCCAGCACGGCGAGCTGACCCTGGACTACGAGCTGGGCTGACCCAACGCGGGTTCCAGCACCGTGAGCGTGCCGTTGTCGGCGTCCAGTTCCGCCTCGACGCCCAGCGGCACGGTCAGCTGTGCCTTGCAGTGCCCGAAACCCAGCTCCCAGATCGTCGGCATCCCCAGCGAGCCGATCAGGTCGGCCAGCACGGCCTCGACCACGGCCGCGTCGCCGCAGTCGGTCCACGACCCGAGAGCGACACCGTTCACGCCGGTGAACCAGCCGTCGCGCAGCAACGCCGTGAAGATCCGGTCCAGCCGGTAGGTGTCCTCGGTGATGTCCTCCAGCACCAGGATCGCGTTCTCCGGCGGCGGCCCGCCGAGCAGGCTCGCGGTGCCGCCCACCAGGACACCCCGCGCCTGGCCGTGCACCATCGTCGCGCTGGCGGGACCGGTGAGCACCTGCACGGACTCCGGTTCGAACAACGTGCGCCGCAGGTGATCCCGGGCCGCGGCGTCGGAGACGAACGCGAGGGTGGCGGTCATCGGCGCGAACAACGTCGCCACGCCCAGGTGTTCGGCGAACGCCGCGTGCAGCACGGTGATGTCGCTGGAGCCCACGAACAGCTTGGGGCCCGCGGCTTTCATCGCGTTCCAGTCCAGCAGGTCGACCATCCGCAGCGTGCCGTACCCGCCACGCGCGCAGAACACGGCCTCGACCTCGGGATCACACCACGCGGCCTGCAAATCGGCCGCGCGGTCGGCGTCCAGGCCGGCCAGGTACGGCAGCGTCGGGTGCTTGTCGAAGACGTGTTTGCCGATCTCGACGCGCAGCCCCCACGACTCCAGGTGCGCGACGCCGTCACGCAGCAACGCCGGCGGGACGGGCCCGGACGGCGCGACGATCGCCACGCGGGAACCCGGGCGCAGCCGGGCCGGACGAGTGTTCATGACCGCAGCTCCAACGCCGGCACGCCGGGTGGCGTGAACCCGAAAACCTGACCGTAGAACGACAACTGGGCGTGCAGCACGGCGACCACTGTGTCGGCTTTGCGGAATCCGTGCTGCTCGCCCTCGAAGGTCAGGTATGCGTGCGGGATGCCGCTGCCTCGCAGGGTGGCCACGAACCGGTCGGCCTGCTCGGGCGGGCAGATCTGGTCTTCCAGGCCCTGCAGCAGCAGCACCGGCCCGGCGAGCTTGTCGACGTGGTTGATCGGCGAGCGCTCGGCGTAGCGGTCCAGGTGCTCGGGCAGGGTGCCGACGAGGCCTTCGACGTAACGCGACTCGAAGTCGTGGGTCTCGCCGCCGCTGGACGTCCACCCGGCCAGGTCCAGGATCGGGTACTGGATCGTGGCGCACCGGTAGACGCGGGTGCTGGTCATCGACGCGGCCGCGGTCCAGCCGCCCGCGCTGCCACCGCTGATCACCAGCCGGTCGCCGTCCGCGGTGCCCTGCTCGGACAGCGCGCGTGCGACGGTCGCGCAGTCGTTGACGTCGACCACGCCCCACTGCTCGTTGAGCGCCTCCCGGAACTGGCGGCCGTATCCGGTGGAGCCGCCGTAGTTGACCGCGACCACGCCGATGCCGCGGCTGGTGAAGTACGCGATCTCCAGGTTCAGCAGCGGCGTGAACTTCCCGGTCGGGCCGCCGTGCACGTGGACGATGTACGGGGGTTTCTCGTCGCTGGGGCCGGTGTAGTCCGGGCTGTGCGGCGCGTACACGTATGCCGGGATCTCGCCGAACCATTCTTCGCGTGGCTGCGGCAGGTAGTCGGGGTCGACCGGCGGGTTCTGCGGCGTGTACGCGGTGACCTCGCCCCGGGAGAGGTCCAGGCCGACCACAGCCAGTTCCAGCACCGGGCTGCCCGCCGCGGAGTACACGACGCCGTCGGCCGCGACCAGGTCCGGTTTCCACGCGGTGAGCTCGGTGTCGACGTCGGTGACGGTGCCGCTGCGTTCGTCCACAATGGCCAGGGCGGTGGACCGCAGCACCGCGTACCGGCCCGAGCCCAGGGGCGTGAACCAGCGCCAGCCCATCCGCCACATCGCGCCGCCGATCTCCTCCTGGCAGGGCGCGAGGTTCTTGACCGACCCGGTGATGCCGATCCGGAAGAGGTTCCACCAGCCCTCCGGGTCCGACAGCACCAGCAGGTTCTGCGCGTCCTCCCATTCGACCTGGCAGACGGCCTCCCTGTGACCGCCGGCCACGACCTTGTGCGGCCCGAACGTGCCGTCGGGGCTGATCGGCGCGACACACAGTTCATTGCCGTCCCACGGCATCGCCGGGTGGTTCCAGCCGATCCACGCCGCGTGCCGCCCGTCGGGGCTGATCTTGGGCGCGGACATGAAGTGGTGGCTGGCGCCCAGGATCCGGACCTGGCCGTCGGCCAGGGCGACGAGCTCACGGCGGATGTCGGTGGGCGCGTCGCCGGTCACGGTCTCCCGTACGCACCACACCTGGCCGTCAGGGCCCGCGATCAGGTCGCCGAACCGGTATCCGTGGGGTTGCTCGTGCTCGGGTGTGATCGGCTCGGGTTCGCCGCCGTCGAGGCTCGCCTGGTAGACGCGCTGGTCGGCCCAGTTGGTGAACACGACCCGGTCGTGCAGGACCGTCCACGGCCGCCCTCCGTACTCGTGCAGGCGGTTGCGGGCGTTCCACTGCGGACCCAGCACGTCGGCAGGGGGCTGGCCGGGGGATTTGCGGACCAGTGCGACGCGCCCGTTCTCGTGGGGCCGGCGTTCGGCCCACCACAGGTCGTCGCCGTACAGATCCACCCATTCCGGGCCACCGCCGGCCGCGGCCGTCTCGGCGGCGGTCACTGGTGACTTCCAGGTTCCGTAAGAAGCGATCTCCACCACAGCGGCGACAGTACTGGTCGGTTCACCTCTGGGTCACCGGCTGTGAGTCTGGTGTCAAGTTCGGTGGCCGGGCTGCTGGCGCACCGGCGCGTGCCCTAGGGTCGAGGGTGCCATGGCTCGTGTCATACATGTCTTCCGTCAGCCCGACCGGTTCATCGCCGGGACAGTCGGGCAACCAGGTGATCGCACTTTTTTCCTGCAGGCCTCCCAGGATGCCCGCACGATCAGCGTCGCACTGGAGAAACAGCAGGTCGCGGTGCTCGCCGAGCGGATCGGATCACTGCTTGACGAAGTCGGCCGCCGCTTCGGCGCCGAGGTCCCCGGCGACACCCCGGACGACCTGCTGGACTCCGAACCGTTGCAGGTGCCGCTGGAGGAGGAGTTCAAGGTCGGCACGATGGGGCTGGGCTGGGACGCCGACTCCCGCGCGGTGGTGATCGAACTGCTCGCGGTCAGCGAGGCCGAAGTGGACGAAGCGGTCGTTCTGGACGACACCGAAGAAGGCCCCGACGCGGTGCGCGTGTTCCTGACCCCCGCGCACGCCAAGGCCTTCGCCGACAGAGCAGACCGAGTGGTGCGCGCCGGCCGCAAACCGTGCCCGCTGTGCGGCGAGCCGCTCGACGCCGACGGCCACGTCTGTCCACGCCAGAACGGCTACCGCCGAAGCGAAGAAGGCTGAGTGCAGGCCACCGGCGGCCCGGCAGCCCTCGAGCTGATCACCCGGGGCAAGATCGACGTGGAAGGCCGTCTGGTCGACGCCTCGAACGCCACGCTCTACTGCGCCATCAACCACAACGGCGTCTCGGCGCACTGTGTGTACAAGCCGATCAACGGCGAACGCGCGCTGTGGGACTTCCCCGACGGAACCCTCGCCGGCCGCGAAGTAGCCGCCTACCTGGTCTCCGACGCCTCAGGCCTCGGCCTGGTCCCGCCCACGGTGCTGCGCCCGGGCCCCTTCGGCCCCGGCATGGTCCAGCTCTGGATAGACACCAAGGAAGGCGACGACCTGGTCGACGTCCTGCCGCCCGACGAAGTCCCCGACGGCTGGCGCATGGTCCTGCGCGCCCACGACCGCTTCGGCGACCCGGCAGTCCTGACCCACGCCGACCACCCCAGCGTAAAACTCCTCGCGGCCCTGGACATAGTCATCAACAACGCCGACCGCAAAGGCGGCCACGTCCTGCACGGCACCGACGGCAACGTCTACGGCGTCGACCACGGCATCTGCCTGCACACCGAGAACAAGCTCCGTACCGTGCTGTGGGGCTTCCTCGGTGAGCCTTTGCCGGAGGAGGCGATCGTCGGGCTTGCCCGGGTGCGTTCGGCCCTGGACGACTCGTTGGGGGAGCAGCTCAGCGAGCACCTCACCCGCCATGAGGTCCGCGCTCTGCGCCACCGCACCGACGCCTTGCTGCAGAACCCGGTGTACCCGGAGCCCAACCCGGACGGCCGCCCCATTCCCTGGCCGGCTTTCTGACGTCCAGGCCGCGCCTAATAGCCGGATGAAACGCTGTTTTCCTTACATGGCAAGAAAAACCGGCTATTGTGGTCGGTCTTGCAATGGGGCAGGCGAGGTCTGGGAGGACGCGATGGGTCGTCGCGGAGTCACCTTCATTGTCGCGGTGGCGGCTGCCGGTTTGTTCGGCGGCACTGCCAGTGCGGTGGAGGAGCGGTACGGCGAGCCCAGGCTGGAGGTGCTGTCCGGGCCGGCGCAGTACGTCAGCGGAGGCGCCGCCCGTCTGCGTGTGGTCACCCCCAGGAACACGACAGCGAAGATCGCCGTCAACGGGACCGACGTCAGCGCGGCGTTCACACCGAACGGTCATGCGCTGGAAGGCGTCGTGAGGGACCTGCCGCTGGGCACGAGCCGCGTCGAGGCGAGGACAGCCCGGGGGAGAGCCGAGCTGAAACTGGTCAACCACCCGATCACTGGCCCGATGTTCTCCGGCCCGCAGCAACCCGACTTCTTCTGTTCCACGCCCGCTCACCTGGCCGGGTTCGACCTGGCGCCGCCGTTCCTGGACAGCAACTGCTCGCTGGCCACCCAGGTCGGCCACTACTACCTCGCCACCAACGGCGACTGGAAACCCTACGACCGCAACGCTCCGCGGCCCGCCGACATGACACGAACACCCACCGGCGTGGACTTCGTCATCCGCTGGGAACGCGGCACGATCAACCGCTTCATCTACACGATCGCCGTGCTCGACCCCGCCGGCACGGGCACTTCCGCCTGGAACCGCAAACTCATCTACTACTTCGGCGGCGGCGTCGCCATCGGCCACTACCAGGGCTCCAACAACCGCAACGAGTCCCGCTACACCTACGGCCTCGGGCAGGGCTACGCCATCGCGTGGTCGACCGGCACGAAGACCAACACGCACTACAACCTCGTCCTCGGTGGCGAGACCGCCATGATGGTCAAGTCGCGGTTCGTCACCGAGTACGGCAACCCGCAGTACACCGTCGGGCTCGGTGGGTCCGGCGGCGGGATCCAGCAATACGTCTACGCCCAGAACCATCCGGGGCTGCTCGACGGCGCCATCCCGCAGTACTCCTACCCCGACATGGTCACCCAGGCCATCCACGTCGGCGACTGTGAACTGCTCGAACGCTGGATGGACCTGAAGGTCCGCGCCGATCCCGCCTCCAAGTGGGCGACCTGGACCAACCGCACCTTGCTGGAAGGCCTGGCCGCCTCGGACACCGTGGCCAACCCGTATCAAGCGCTCACACCGTGGCTGAAGACGCCCGGATCGTCGGAATGCATCAACGGCTGGCGCGGCCTGTCCCCGCTGGTGCTCAACCCGAAGTTCGGCACCGCGCCCGGCATCACCCCGCAGCAACAGGCCCAGGTCGAGTGGACCCACTGGAATGACGCCGTCAACGTCTACGGCCGCGACCCGGCCACCGGGTTCGCCCGTTCCACCTGGGACAACGTCGGCGTCCAGTACGGGCTCAAAGCGTTGGTGGACAAGCAGATCACGCCCGCCGAGTTCCTCGACCTGAACGCGACCGTGGGCGCGTGGAAACCTCCGCACGAGAACGTGCAGGAAGGCTGCCCGTTCATTCCCACCGCGTGCCCGGCCGACATCGATGTGTGGAGCGCACGCAACGCGACCATGCCCGGCGCCGACGGCGTGGCACCCAGAACCGCAGGCAGCGTCGAGGCGATGCAGGCGGCGTACCGGGAAGGGCTGGTGTTCGACGGCAAGATCGACATCCCGGCCATCGACTGGCGCCACTACCTCGACGGCGAGCTGGACATGCACAACGCCCGCCAGTCCTTCGCCGCCCGCCAGCGCATCCTCGACCGCAAGGGCAACGCCGCCAACCAGATCGTGTGGTTCACCGACGCCCGCCCGGCACGCGCGTTCGACCAGACCCCGATGGCGCTGGCCGTGATGGACCAGTGGCTGGGCAACCTGCGCGCCCGCCCCTGGCTCGGTGTGGCCGGCTCGAAGCCACAGGAGGCCGTCGACAGCTGCTTCGCCACCAACGGATCTCTCATCTACAAGGGCGCGGACGCCTGGAACGGCATCCTGTCCGGCAAAACCGGACCGTGCACCGCCCAGTTCCCGATCCACGGCACATCCCGCACAGTCGCGGGCGGACCGTTCGACGAGCAGCACTACAAGTGCGCGCTGCAACCCGTGCAATGGGCGCTCGCACGCGGCCTGTACGGATCGTGGCGCCCCACAAGCGCCGAGGTGGACCGTCTCAAGCAGATCTTCCCGACCGGAGTCTGCGACTACACCCGGCCCGACGCCGGCAGGCCGCGTTAATCCCAGGAACTCACCACCGGAGCCGATAGCGTGCCGGGCGTGCGCTCCCAGAACTATGGCCGCGACATCCTTGCCGGCAAGCCGAAACGCCAGATCCCCGAACTCGCCGCCGAACCAGGCCTGGTCGTCGAGGACCCGGCCAGCGGGTTCTGCGGCGCGGTCGTGCGGTTCGACCAGGGCAACGTCGTACTGGAGGACCGCAACGGCCGGCACCGGCTGTTCCCGCTGATACCCGCGGGGTTCCTGGTCGACGGCAAACCCGTGACCCTCGTACGCCCGAAGGCCGCACCGCCCGAACCGAAGATGTCCGCGTCCGGATCGGTGAAGGTCGAAGGCCTCAAGGCCCGCACCGCGCAGGCCAGCCGGATCTGGGTGGAAGGCATCCACGACGCCGAGCTGGTCGAACGCGTCTGGGGACACGACCTGCGCGTGGAAGGCATCGTCGTCGAACCCCTGGACGGCATCGACGAACTGGCCCAGCGGGTCGCCGAATTCCGGCCCGGCCCGCAGCGCAGGCTCGGCGTCCTGGTGGACCACCTCGTCGCCGGCAGCAAGGAGTCCCGCATCGTCGCGGCCGTCACCGACCCGAACGTCATGGTCACCGGCCACCCGTACGTCGACATCTGGCAGGCGGTCAAACCGTCCTCGCTGGGCATCGCGCAGTGGCCCACCGTGCCCCGCGGCACATCCTGGAAAGAAGGCATCTGCGCACAGCTCGGCTGGGGCGAACCAGCCGACGGATGGCGCCGGGTGCTCGCCGCCGTGCAGGGCTTCCGCGATCTGGAGACCCCACTGATCGGTTCCGTCGAACGCCTGATCGACTTCGTGGGTCACTTCGGGTGATTCGGCAGCGGCCCGGCCCTGATCTCTGCGAGGATGAGCGCCATGGCGGCCTGGTTGCTGTGGTTGATCGCGGGACTGATCCTGATCTCCGCCGAAGTGCTGTCCGGCGACCTCTGGCTGCTCATGATCGGCCTGGGCGCGTTCGGCGGCGCCGCGGCCGCGGGCGTGACCGATGACCTGGTGGTCAGCACCATCGTGTTCGCCGTGGCGTCCATCGCCCTGGTCGGCGGCCTGCGCCCGTTGCTCAAACGACGCCTGCTGGCCACAACCGGCCACAAGACCAACACCCAGGCCCTCATCGGCGCCAAGGCGACAGTCGTGGCACCGGTCGACGAACACCAAGGGCGGGTCAAGATCGGCGGGGAGATCTGGTCCGCCCGCGCCCACAGCCCCGACGACCGCCTCGCCGAAACGGGCACCCCCGTGATCGTCATGGAGATCTCCGGGGCCACCGCGATCGTCGCTCCCGAACCGTGACCGAGACACACACCCGCGAAGCGGGCACGGCCGCACGGCAGCGAGTACAACTGATGAGCTGTACCCCGCGCTGAAGGTGGAGGTAACTGACTTGGAACCCGTCGCGATCATCGTCGTCGCGGTCATCGTCATCCTGGTGCTGACCATTGTGGTCAAGTCCATCCTGGTCATTCCCCAGGCACAGGCGGCGGTGATCGAACGGCTCGGCAGGTTCACGAAGGTCGCCGAGCCCGGCCTGAACTTCCTCGCCCCGTTCGTCGACCGGGTACGCGCCCGCATCGACCTGCGCGAGCAAGTCGTGTCCTTCCCACCCCAGCCGGTGATCACCCAGGACAACCTGACCGTGTCCATCGACACCGTCGTCTACTTCCAGGTCACCGACTCCCGCGCCGCGGTGTACGAGATCTCCAACTACATCGTCGGCGTCGAACAGCTGGCCACCACGACCCTGCGCAACCTCGTCGGCGGAATGAGCCTCGAGGAGACACTCACCTCCCGCGACGAGATCAACGGGCAGCTGCGCGGCGTCCTGGACGAGGCCACCGGCCGGTGGGGCATCCGCGTGGCCCGCGTGGAACTCAAGGCGATCGACCCACCGCCGTCCATCCAGGACTCGATGGAAAAGCAGATGCGCGCCGACCGCGAGAAGCGCGCGATGATCCTGACCGCCGAAGGCCAGCGGGAAGCCGCCATCAAGACCGCCGAAGGCCAGAAACAGTCCCAGATCCTCTCGGCCGAAGGCGCCAAACAGGCCGCGATCCTCGCCGCCGAGGCCGAGCGCCAGTCCCGCATCCTGCGCGCCCAGGGCGAGCGGGCCGCCCGCTACCTGCAGGCCCAGGGCCAGGCCAAAGCCATCGAGAAGGTCTTCACCGCGATCAAGGCGGGCAAACCCACGCCGGAAGTGCTGGCCTACCAGTACCTGCAGACCCTGCCGCAGATGGCCCAGGGCGACGCGAACAAAGTCTGGCTCGTGCCCAGCGACTACGGCAAAGCCCTCGAAGGCTTCGCCAAGATGCTCGGCGCACCCGGCGACGACGGCGTGTTCCGCTACGAACCGCCCAAAGAGGACGTCCCCGCGTCCAAGCCGGAAGAAGACGACGACGAGATCAAAGCCTGGTTCGACACAGCACCGGACCCCCACGTCGCCGAAGCCGTCCGCGCCGCGGAAGCCGTGGCCCGCAAAGAAGTCCCCAGCCCGCTGTCGGTACGCCCAGGCCCAGTCAGCCCCGGCGCCCGCCAGCCCCTGTCCCTCGGCGACGACCCGTCCGCGCCTCCCGGCCCCGGCGTCCCCCTCGCCGACTCACCCGAACTGTCAGACGACCCCAATAACCCCTGACTTCGGTGCCCGGCTCCGGTGATCAGCCACATGCACCCGGGTCGCGCACCGCGTTGAACAGAACCGACGACGGCCATTGCGAGACGTGTCCACATAGACCGTCTCGCACCCGTCGTTGTCACAACGCCCCAGCCGCGCAGGATCCAGACACAACACGTGCGCCACACCCGCAGCGGTGAAAGCCATCGTCCGCATGACCGGGTCATCATCCTCGCGGGCGTAGTGGATATGCGGCGCCCGGCCATCATGCTGCGAGATGTACGGACGACTCGCCGAATCCCGCAGCAGCCCATTGACAAGCCCCACCAGCCGATCCACATCAGCCTCCCCGAACACAGGGGACAGGCGATCGGCGGCCCACTCGAGAATCCGCACCGCCTCCGGCTCGGTGACCGAGCGCGTCGTCCGGTTGTGCGCCTGAAAAATCTCACCGACCACCGGCGCGGCCGCCCCACCCCGCGCCACCGCACCGTCCACATTGACCAAGGCCGCGGCCAGCTCAGCCGCCGGCCCGCCGTAAGGGTTGAAATGCATTAGAGCATTACAGCAGGCTGGCGGCGTGACGACAACATGCCCCAGCTGCGGCTGGCCCACCGACGACCTGCCCACCTCGGCCCACCGCACCTCAGAAGGAATCGTCGACTACCGCCGATGCGTCTGCGGCACATGGCTCGTCCAACTCAACGGCAGCACCGTCGCCACCAGATAGCCGTACCGTGAAAGTTGCAGCGAACCACGGACATACCGTGAGGGTTTCGGCGGCAATCAAACCCGTGCAGGACGACACCGCTCCGGCCCGCTTCTACCTTCCTTACTGGTTCCGGATTCCGGTCGATGCCAAACCGAGTCAAGGAAGGGAACACATTATGCGCATGCGACGCGCACTGGTTACAGCCGTCCTGGGGGGCGCGCTCGCCGTTGGGGGCATGGGGATGACGGCCCACGCGGCCGAGGCAGCACCTTCATCGAAGGTCTCCGCCAGCGAGACGACCGCCCAGATCCTGGCCAGCTGGCACTTCTACCGCGCCTACTGGACCCTCGGGGCGTGCGCCGCTGAGGGCAACGCTCTCGGCGGCACCTACAAGTGCGAGTACAAGAGGGGCAGCGACGGCAGGCTGAAGTGGTTCCTGTACCGCTGGTACTGAGCCAGTAAACATGCGGGCCCGTAGCAAGATCATTGCTGCGGGCCCGCATGCTCCGGAGACCTCGCGCTGAACCGCGGTGTCAGGCGTGCGCCTCAGCCAGCGAGCCGAACAGCTTCAAAGTCGAGTCCAGGCCGGTCAGCTGGAATACGCGGGCTGTGCTCGAGTTGGTCACGATCCGCACCTCACAGCCCACCTGCTCGGCCTTCTGATGGGCCTGGACCAGTACTGACAGGCCCGCGGAACTCAGGAATGTCACCCCGGACAGATCCACGGCCAGCACTGCGCCGGCCGCGGGCATTGTCCGCTCGACGGTGAGCTGCAAGTCGGGGGCCGTGACGGTGTCGATCTCACCCTTGGCCGACAGCACCGGACCAGCAGGGCCCTGCTCGACCTCGATCGACAACGGCTGAAACTCAGCGGATGACATGCGCGACATCATTGCATCAGGACACCAGGACCACCTTGCCGACTGTCCCACGTGTCTCCAACGCGTTATGCGCCCGCGCTGCCTCCGCCAGCGGGAAAGCCTGCGTCAACGGCACTAGCTGGCCCTTTGCCAACGCCGCCAGTGACTCGGTCTCCAGCCGCCGCAACCCGCCCGGCTGCCTGAGCACGCGCGGGCCGATCGCCACCGTCGCGGTCAGGCTCCGCGCCCACAGGTCCTCGGCCGACAGCGCCAACGACTCACCCGACGAATACCCGAACATCACCACCCGGCCACCGACGCCCAGCAGATCGAACGCCTCACGCCCCGGCTTGCCCCCGACACTGTCGAAGTACACCGTCAGCTCACGATCACCCAACCCCTGCCGCACCTGCTCAGACCAGCCATCCACCCGATAATCCACCACCACGTCCGCACCCAGCCCACGCACGGCCTCGACCTTCTCCGGACCACCCGCCAACGCCACCACAAACGCGCCCACATTGCGCGCGGCCTGCACCAGCAACGCACCCATACCACCGGCCGCCGCCGAAACCAGCACCACGTCATCCGCCCGCAACGCGGCGACCTCAAGCACCGCCAACGTCGTCCGCCCGGTCCCGATCATCGCCACCGCGGCCTCGAACCCAGCACCCTCAGGAATCTCGTGCAACGACGAGACATTCGCCACCGCCCGCTCGGCATACCCGCCACTGGCCGCGCCCAGATGCGCCACCACCCGCCTGCCGAGCCACGCCTGATCCACATCCGCACCCAGCACGTCCACCACACCCGCGACCTCACGCCCGGGCGTCATCGGCAGAGCAGGCACCGGGAACGGCCCGCCCGCCTCGCCCGCCCGGATCTTCGTGTCCAGCAAATGCACACCGGACGCGGCCACAGCGATCCGGACCTGCCCCGGCCCAGGGACCGGGGCAGGTGTCTCCTCGAACTTCAGAACCTCAGCCGAACCGAACTCGTACTGCCGAATCGCATGACTTGTCATGCGCCCAGCCTGCAACCTCAACCATGCCTGAGGTCAACTCGCGTACGGCGCCTTCGCCGCTTTCGCCGCCGTCAACAACGCACCCTTGTTCTTAGGCCAGAACAAACTGTCCATACACGAGTACTGCGGGAAGAACCCGCCACACGAGCCACTGCCCGAACCCAGCTCGAACGTGTAACTCGCGATACCCAGGTTGCCATACGTGAAATCGTCGGTCGTCCCCGTCGTGTCACCCTCGGCCACCACGGTGTAACCGTTGAACGCCTTCATCTTGTTGCCCAGCGCGGCCAGCCCCGCCGCGTTCGGGTTCGCGTTCCACGTCCAGCCCCACGGCGGCATGATCAAGTTGCCGTAGCTGTGCGCCGTGATCATCACGCCCTTGGTCGTCACCGGCGCCACATCGTTGTCACCAGGACCCCGCTGATCCGGGAACAACTGCTTGAACCACGTCTCCAGCGCCTTGGTCTCCGGCTCCGACGCCGCACCCGTGCCCTGATACGTCTCACCACACCGGCTCGTGCCCGCCCCACCCCACTTGAAGCTCGAGTTCCGGTTCAAGTCGATCCCATAACTCGGCGTCGAACAACTCGCACCCGTGTTGTTGGCGTTCTTGCGCTGCATCAACGGCTGGTTGCCGCCAGAGGCCGCGATGTCCACACCGTCCGGGTTGACGATCGGCACCACCCACAACTCCGTGGTGTCCAGAATGGACGTGACCTCGGCGTCCGTGCCATAGCCCTTCGTGACATGGTCGATCCACTTCCACGCCAGCTCGCCCGTGGCCAGCTCACGCGCATGGATCTGCGCGATCAATGCGAACCGGGGCTTGGCGGAGTTGGGGTTCAGCGCACAGTCCCCGGCCTTCTTCTTGGTGATACAGATCGCCCAGATATCGTGCCCACCCTGGCCACGAGTCTTACGCCAGCTGTCACCGATATCGAACACCTGCGTCAACGCCGGATACGCCGCCGCGACAGAAGTCAGATGGTTCTCATGAGCCGTCACCGTGTGATAGCCGCCGTAATACGTATCCGCAGCAACCTCGGCCCGCGACGCCACCACTTGCTTGTAGACGGTGTCGTACTTCACCGGCCGATAACCCAGACCCATCAACCGGTTGGCCACACCCTGATCACCCACCACCTGAACCGGGCCACCAGCACCGTGCTCGACATCGAAACCGGCCTCCGACAGCACATGCTCGTCACCACCCGGCACCTGCCAGTAGTACGGCGTCGAATCAGGCCGAGCCTGGGCAACCGACGTGGTACTCGCGACCGCGAACGGCAACACCAAAGCCGCCGCGAGCACACCGATCCGCAGCTTCATGGACACACCTCCACAGAGGCCGGCAGCCAGGGGCAGGGAACAGGGCGACCGCCGCGCCGAACGCGAGTATGAGGTGGCACGCATGTGATTAGAACCTACGAAGGGTGTTCACATGTAAACGGAACGTATCACCTGAAAGGATGATCATGTGCGACCACTGATCATCCTCACCGTGCTCCTGCTGACCGCCTGCACGCCGGCGCCCGCCCCGGCACCGGACCCGATCCGGCCACCTACCCCCACAACCACCCCACAGCAACAGTCCGGCCTGATGATCACCGCCGGAGAAGTCGAAGCCGCATCCGGCCTGCGCGCGATGACCGTCACCATGACCAACAAGGACACCAGACCGCACCCGCTCAACGGATACCCCGCACTCCAGGTCCTCGACTCCGACCGCGGCCTCCTGCAGATCGAGATCGTCCCCGGCGCCGCCGGCATCACCAGCGGCTTCGACACACCACCACGCCCCGTCACCCTCGAACCCGGCCAGAAGGCAACCGCCAGCCTGCTCTGGCGCAACACAGTCACCGACTCAACCGTCAACGCGACCAAAGGCACGTACCTCAACATCGCCCCCGCGGACGGACAACCCTGGCAGACCCTCCAGCCCGACGGCGGCCTTGACCTGGGCAACACCGGCAAACTCGGCGTCAGCGCCTGGATCACGCCATAAGCGGAATCGCCCAGAGCGCAACAGCCTGCCGCCGGGGGAGTACCCCGGGCAGGCTGAAACCATGAGCCTTGGATTCAACGGCGACGTCGTCGACTTCTACCAGAAATACCGCCGCGGCTATCCAGCCGAGGCCATCACCACGATCACCGGCAAATTCTCGTTGACCCACAACGACATCGCACTCGACCTGGGCTGCGGCACCGGCCTGCTCACCCGGCCACTCGCCGAGACAGTCCGCGCCGTCATCGGCATGGACCCCGAACCCGACATGCTCGCCCGCGCCCGCCAGGAAGGCGGCACGAACATCACCTGGATGCTCGGAGCGGATACCGATATCCCAAAACTCACCGCAGTGCTGGGGGAGAGGTCCATCGGCGCGGTCACCATCGGGCAAGCCCTGCACTGGATGGACCACGACACACTCTTGCACGCACTGTTCCCCCTGATACGACCCGGCGGTGGGGTAGCGGTCGTGACCAACGGAACCCCACTCTGGCTGCACGACAACCCATGGTCGAAATCGCTACGCGCCAGCGTCGAACACTGGCTCGGCCACAAAACGACACTCACTTGCGGCTCCGACGCCGAAGCCCAGCAACGCTACGCCGAGAGCCTGCGCGCCAACGGATTCACCGTGGACACCGACACCGTCGAATACGAAGACGAACTGACCATCGACGAGATCGTCGGCGGCATGTACTCGGCCCTGCCTCCCAGCAAACTGCCCACCCCGGAACAACGACCGGTCCTGGCCGGGCAGATCCAACGCGCGCTCGAACACGACGGACCGTTCATCGAGCATGTCCGCGTAACCGTCCTGACGGGTCAAGTCCCATAGCGCGCAACAAGTTCCGACCCGAGCCGGGCCAGCTCCGCCCGCACCGGATCAGACTCCTCGACATCCACCAGCGCACCCCACCCGGCCAGCACCTGAGCGATCATGATCGGCGCGGGAGCGGCCAGCCTGACCCGGACCCGGCCGTCATCCGCATCACCGAGCACCTCACAATGCCGTCCGAACTGACCCTGCAAGATCCGCACATGCCGCTCCTGCGCCAGCACGATCGCCGAAACAAGACCACGACGCTGCTCAACCTCGTCGACCACCTGACTCCACGCCGCCGACAAATCGAAGTCGTCCGGCCGCTCCGCGGGCAGATCGGTCACCTGCGGATCCACCATGCGATCAACCCGGAATGTCCGCTGACCGTTCTCGGTACCGGCGATCAGGTACCAAATATCGTCCTTGTCCACCAGGCCCAGGGGAGCGACCAGCCGCTCGGCCTGCTGACGTGCCCGATTGGTGTAGGTGAACCGCACCTTCAACCGGCGGACAACCGCAGTCTGGAGCGTATCGACGAGACTGTTGCGCCCCCGGTCAGGCTCACCCCACCTGCTGGAGTCGATCACCACAGCACTCGCCGCGGCTTCGGCGTCAGCCCGGAAGGTGCCGGGAAGCGCCCGCACAAGCTTGCGAAGCGCCGCTTTCGCTTCTGGCGCAACGGAAGCAGCCGGACCGACCAGCAGGAAGAGCGCCTGCGCCTCGGTAGCGGTCAGTCCACTGAGGTCAGTACGCGCACCACCCAGCAACTCCCACCCGCCGCCACGGCCAGGCTGCGGATAAACCGGAATCCCGGCGGCCGACAACGCCTCAAGATCCCGCCGGGCCGTGGCCACCGAGATCTCCAGCTCGTCGGCCAGTTCGGCAGCGGTGACCCGGCCCCGGGACTGCATCAGAAGCAACGCGGCAACAAGCCGATCAGCACGCATAGGGGGAGTCTGACAAACAAAGTGTGCAGTTGATGAGCACTTTGCCGGAAAACCTTCCTGTTGACAGCGACTGAGAAACCAAGGCCGCCACACTTACCCGACTCTTCTCATCGTCGTGGCCATCAGGCTCGGCAGGTCATCGTGCTGCGTTTCCTCGGTGGGTAGCGCAGGTCGCCGCCGCGCGGTGATGATCACTGCGGCGGTCGTTGCCAGGGTGAACACCGCCACTGCAGTGAACGCGGTCAGGGTCTGCCAATCGGGGTGAACCACCGACTGGCCGCGCTTTGCCTGCCAGGTGAGCACGGCGAACACACCGGTGTAGCCCAGGGCGGCGATGCCGACCAGCCGGGCTCGGACCCGTTCGTCGCGCAGCCAGCCGTAGCGGGTCGCGAGCAATCCCAAGATCGCGGTCACCAGCAGCAGGACCTGGATGCCATGCATACCAACGAAATGCGGTGGCCGCAGGTCGCCGCCGGTCGTGCTCCAGTTGGTGATGGGCATCCCGGTGCCGTCGGGGTCGCCGATGCCGTGGCCGCCTTTCATGGACACCGTGTTGCCGTTGGCGTCGGTCACCGTACGAGGTGTGGCACCTGAGGAGCCGCTGAGCCACAGGGCCACGACCATGCTGGCGATGGCCAGCCCGAGCCCGGCGCGCAGGGCACGGGCCATGGCTGGGTCGCCGGTGCGCTGGATCAGCACCAGGATCGCGATGACCAGGGTGGTCAGCAGCAGCGGCAGGACGCCGAAGCTGAACACCGTCCGCACGGTCTGGGCGACGGCATCGGTGTTGCCGTTGAAGTGGCTGACGGTACCGTGCGCGGCGGCGTAGACGACAACGCCAACGTCCAGCAGCCCGGCAACCGCGAACACAGTGCCCAGCCACCAGCCTAGGCGTCTACCCTTGTGCAGCTTGCTGAGCAGCCATGCGAGCGTGAGGCCGTACACGCCCATGCCGAAGCCGAATTTCATGGGCTTCAGCCAGATCGATTCGCCCAGTAACAGGCGATCGTCGACAACCACACCAACGACGCATGCCAACACCAGAGCGAACATGAGCGTCACGTTCGCCAGCAGTGGGCGATGCCAGCCATGCATGGCACTGAACGGTCTCGACAAGACAGTCATGGTTGCTCCCACCAGGGTCCATTTGCTGATGCTGTTGCCTCATCAGCCTTTCCGAACCGCCTGGCGGGAACCATCCGGCGAACACCCGGCGCACTCGGGGGGTTGTCCCTACGCCAGGGGAAGGCCCAGATGTCCATTACTTGACATAATGTAGATTATCGAATTATTGCCGACCTGGGAGATCATCCCTGAGAGGACTCAGGCGCTGCAGGCTGGTTGTCGGTGCACGCATACGCGTGCGCGCCGTTTCGTCGCTCAGCACGCGTCGAGCCAGCCTTAGCGATGAGCGACCGCGGGGCCAGCCCGCCCTGGGGCGCCGGTCTCGGAAACACTGCAGAATGAATCGTCACCGTGACGTTAGACCTCGATGTCCCCGGACCTTCCCCAGACGAGGTTTCACCCCGTTTGATGCATAACGGTCATTATGCATCAATTCAACGCATGCGGAAATTCCTTCTGATCGCTCACCACCCGGCCGCCCTGTCAAGCCTCCGATGATCATGAAGCCCCACCCCGCTGTCCCGTCCCGACCGTCAGACCCCGTCACTACCTTGGCTTGACAGGGGAACCATCGATGTCGGTCTTTGTCGCGATGATCGGCCACCACTACCCCACCGTCGTGTCCCCCTGACCTCAATACTTAGCTCTTGCGCTAAGTATTGTTTCGGGTAATACTTAGCCGCATGGCTCAGTATTCGGCTGTGCTGGATGGGGTGTTCGTCGCGCTTGCTGACCCGACGAGGCGTGCGGTGATTCGGCGGCTTGGTCGTGGACCGGCGAGCGTGGGCGATCTCGCCAGCGAGGCCCCCATGACGTTGCCGTCATTCATGAAGCACGTGCGGGTGCTTGAGTCGAATGGCCTGATCCGCACCACGAAGTCCGGCCGGGTGCGTACCTGTGAGCTCAACCAGGAGCAGCTCGCCAGGCTCGTCGAGAAATGAAGGTTGTCGTCACGGAGTTCGTAGCCATGGCCTGTGCCCCGGTCCGGTCGGGTGCGTGCCCGTGACGCCCATGACCACTGAGTAGAGGCTGGTCTGCGCGGTGATGAAGAGACGGTTGCGCTTGGCGCCGCCCCAGGCAATGTTGGCGACCGTCTCGGGGATGTTGAGCCGCCCGATCAGAGTGCCGTCGGGGTCGTAGCAGTGCACTCCGTCGTCCATCGCGGCCGCCCAAAGCCGGCCCGCGTCGTCGAAGCGGAGGTTGTCGAAGCGGGCTGTCTCACGGTGCCTGGCTTCGGCGAAGATCTCGCCGTCTGACAGTGTGCCGTCGTCGCGTACGTCGAAGACCCGGATGAAGCCTGCCCGGGTGTCGGAGACGAAGAGTTGCCGCTCGTCGGCCGAGAAGACCAGGCCGTTCGGGGCGCCGAAGCAGTCGGCGACCAGCCGCACTTCGCCGGTGTCCGGGGCGATGCGGTAGACGTTGTTGGAGCCGATCTCGCTCTGCGCGCGGTAGCCTTCGTAGTCGCTGGTGATGCCGAAGTCCGGGTCGGAGAACCAGATGGAGCCGTCGGACTTCACGGCCGCGTCGTTCGGGCTGTTGAGGCGCTTGCCCTGCCAGCGATCGGCCAGCACGGTGATTGTGCCGTTGTGCTCGGTCCGGGTCACTCGGCGGTTGCCCTGCTCGCAGGTGATCAGCCGGCCCTCACGGTCGAGGGTGTTGCCGTTGGTGTGCCCGGCGGAGCGGCGAAAGAGGCTGACTGTGCCGGTTTCCTCGTCCCAGCGCAGCATCCGGTCGTTGGGGATGTCGCTCCAGATCACCTGCCGCCAGGCGGGCAGGTAGATCGGTCCTTCGACCCAGCGGCAGCCGGTGTGGAGGACCTCGAGGCCGTCGTCACCGTTCATGCACCGGCCGGTACGGAATCGGTCGTCGAGCATCTCGTACAGCGGCCGTTCGTTGGTCATGAGATTCCTTCCTATTGCCGAATCACCTTCGGTCTACAGGGCAGGGTGCAGGATGGCATACTGTCAATGCAACCTCGATCTGAAGGGAGAGTTGTGGATCACGTCGATCGTGCCCTGCTGGCGCAGCTGCAGCAGGACGCCACCCAGTCCTACGCCGCGCTGGGTCAGGCTGTGGGTCTCTCCGCCGGAGCGGCCCATGAACGCGTGCGGAAGTTGCGGGAACGCGGCGTGATCCGGCGGACGACCGTCGAGGTGGATCCGGCAGCGGTGGGCAACGTGGTCCTGGCCTACGTGATGGTCAGTTCGACCTCCTGGATGGGTGATTCGGCGGAGAACTTCGCCGCACTCCCCGAGATCCTGGAGGCGCATGTCATCGCCGGCAGTGCATCGGTGCTGGTGAAGGTCAGGACCGCGACTACCGAACAGCTACAGGACGTCCTGCGGCGGATCTATGCGATCGACGGGGTCAGCGGCACGCAGGCCACGGTGGTGCTGGAGACTTTTTTCGAGCGTCCGGTCTCCCCGCGGATTTCCGATCAGGAGTGATCGTGCGGTAAATTCAACTTGTGTTGAATGCTGGATTGTCGGTGGTTGCCGGTATCAAGATCACTGTGCTGCTGCTTGATGCTCAGGAGGCGTTTTTCGTTGCCCGCAAGCCTCGTAAAGACTCCCCGCACACCACGGCCGCCTACCGGCGGGACCTGCACGGTGTCAACGCCTTGCTGGCGCGGACCGCTGACAAGGCCGTCGGCTCGTTGGTTCTCGAGGACCTGACGGTCCTGGCTCTGCGGGGTGCGTTCGGAGAGTTCGCGGACGGGCATGCCAAGACCTCGGTGGCGCGGGCCTGGTCGACCTGGAACCAGTTCCTGACCTTCTGTGTCACCGACGGCCTGCTCGAAGGCAATCCGATGGGGGCCGTGACCAGGCCCAAGGCTCCCCCATCGGCCCCCAAACCGTTGCGCGGCGAGGACACTCCGGAGCGTCTGCTGGCGGCCGCGGCCGCCGGGGCGAGGCGGGCCAGGGATCCGTGGCCGGAGCGGGACGTCCTGGTGCTGGCTCTCGGTCTGGTCGCCGGGCTGAGGTCTGCGGAAGTGCGGGCGCTGCAACGGTCCTCGGTGGTCGGGCGGCCAGGCGAGCAGCGGCTTCACGTGCAGGGCAAGGGAAGCCGGGAACGGTCCATTCCGATCGAGCCACCGCTGGAGCGAGTGATCGACGCATACCTGGCGTCGTGCGCGACGAGGTTCCCGCATCAGCGATTCGGGCCGAACTCCGCGCTGCTGCTGGACTATCGCGGTGAGCCGATCGGCCGTGGCGGTCTGGACTACCTGGTGAAGGCCAGCTACCGGTGGGCCGGCATCCGCGACCAGGTGCCCACCGGCGCGAACCTGCACGCGCTGCGCCACACTTTCGCGACCCGGCTCGCCGAAGACGGTGCGAACGCCACGGAGATCATGGCCCTCCTGGGGCACGCCAATCTCAACACCAGCCAGAATTACATTGAGGCAACCGGCAAGGAGCGTCGGGCTGCCGCTGCGGGCAACCGCACGTATCAGGCTTTGTCGGGTTTGGCCGACTCGTAGAAGACCTCGTTGAGGAGCCTTTGCCGGGCGTTCTGGAATGCTGTTGCGATGGACAGGCTGGCGTCGTCCACGCAGTTCAGCGCAGCGGTCAAGGCCTTGCTGCCGTCGGGTGTGCTGTACATCAGCGCCGTGTGGCCGACGGCGGCGCCGTTGTGGGAGTCGGGATCATGTCACCGCCGCTGGAGATCCAGGAGGGGGTTCGGCGGGCGGCGTCGCGGTGTCCGTCAGTCCGAGCGGCCCCAGAATCAGCCGCTGCGAGTGCCTGCGGGGCCGGCGCGCCCGCGGTGGGCACGGCCGTCGCCGTGCCCACCGCGGGTACCCATCTTCTGAGGCGTATCCGGGGTCCCCTCCATCGCGAGTACCGATCGTCATCGATCCTTGCGGGAAGGGCGGGTGGTGATCCTGTACCGACCGGGTCGATTGTGGATGCCGCGATCGGCGGGGATCAGGCGGTGAGGTAGGCGTCGATGATGGTTTGGACGGTGGAGTTGCCGTTGGCGTCGCTGACGGTTGCCCGCAACGACACGCTGCCGCCTGCGGCCGGGTTGGTGACCTGGATGCGGTTGTCGGTGACCTGCGCCTTGCGCCAGGTGCTGCCCCGGTCGTATGACACCTCGACGATGACCGGCTTGACGCCGGAGTACTGCGAGGTCTGCACGGTGATCGGCACGACGATGGTCTTGCCGGCCGGGCTGGTGTTGGCGACGGTCAGTTTGGGGGCGTACCGCACGGCGGCTGCCGGCAGGGTCTCGGTGACGCCACTGGCGGGGCGGGCGGAGGTGAAGGTGTAGGAGGAGGTGACCAGGGTCGACGCGGTCGAGACCATGCCCTTCCGGTTCGCGGTGCTGACCAGGTTGTAGGTCGCTTTGTCGGCGGGGACGTCGAATCCGTCGAGGTTGTCGAGGATGTCCTTGGCCGTGGCGATCTGTGTGCCGTTGCGGTAGAGGGTCGTGGCGGTGCCGGTGGTCTGGTCGTACTCGCTGGAGCCGATGTGGCCGGCTCCGTCGGAGAACGGGGAGGTCCTTCCGGAGATGGTGCTTCCCTTGCGGAACAGCGCGCCTTTGGCGGGGTCGACGAGCGGGCTGAAGACGCCGACGTTGAAACTCGCCTTGTAGTGCCCGCCCTTCTTGTAGGTCTTCGGCTGGTCCAGGTAGATCGCGTCCAGATGGAAGCCGGGGGAACGCTGGAAGACGTAGGTCTGCCAGGTGGTGGCGTCGCCCTGGACGTAGATGTCGATGGTGCCCGGCGATGGGTACTCGTTTGTGCCGGCCACGCCGACCTCGCTGTCCAGCACGGTGATCCAGGTGGTCTTGCCTGGCATCGAGCCGCCCACCGTCGTGGTGATCCGCGCGAACTCGGAGCGTTTCATGGTCCTGTGGTAGCCAGTGTAGAAGCTGCCTTGGTGCACGTCGAAGGCGTGGTACTCCGCGTTGCCGCCGCCCGGTCGCCAGGCAGCGGTCGCGTGGGAGACCATCGACAAGCCGGGTGGCGGGGGGCCGATCTGGGTGGTGTTGATGCCCTCGGGGTAGAAGTTCGAGCAGCATGCCATGTCGAGGCGGTTCTCGCCGGCAGGTGTCTCGAGGCGGAAGTCGAGGGTGATATCGGCTGCCGCTTTCTCGCCTTCGAGGGAGAAGGTGAGGGGCTTGGCGTCGCGGGCGTCGAATTTCACCGTGGTGGCCCCGGTCACCGTCAGGTATGGCTGGACCATCCAGTCCTCGCTGCGCAGCAGGTCGTTGGCGAAGTTGTAGAAGTGGGTGCTGATCGCGTACGGGCCTGCCGGCAGCCGGACGGCCTCAGTGGGGTCCAGGTAGTAGTCCTCGTAGGTTGTCAGGTTCAGCGTATGGATCTCGCCGTCCTCCGGCAGCTTGCCGTCGCGGCCGATCGCGATGGCGGACACGCCGTAGGTCTCGACTTCCACATCGACGGAACCGACGGTGCGTATGTGCTGGCTGCCGGTGGTGGCGGTGACGGCCGCGAGGAACAGGCCGGTGAGCTTCGGCACGGTGGTGTCGGCGGTGACCGTGACCGTGGTGGAACTGCCGGCCGGGATGGTCACCTTGGTGCTGCTCAGGGTGAACATGCGGTCGGGGGCGGGCCCGCCGGCGGGGTCCGTGCCGGTGGCGGCCAGGTCCAGGGTGACGTCGGTGGTGCCGGCGTTGCGGTAGGTCAGGCCGCGACTGATCGGCTTGTCGTCGTCGTGCGGGTACTCGGCGAGGCCGAAGTTCAGTGAGGCGGGCTCAGCGATGATGGTCTGCTTGACCGCGGTGGCCACGTCGAGGCGGCCGGCGCCTTGCTGGTAGGCGTTCGCCTTCGCGTTCGGCCGGGTGGAGCCGGTCAGGGCCACCTTGATCTGTTCGCCGTCCCAGGTGGGGTGCTGCTGGGCGAGGATGGCGGCGGCGCCGGCGGTGTGCGGGGTGGCCATGGAGGTGCCGGACAGGGTCATGTAGCCGTTGGACACCGGGGCGCCCTTCGCCTCCAGGATGCTGTTGGGGGCGGCGGCGGCCGTGATGGCGGCGCCGGGGGCGGTCAGGTCGGGTTTGATCGCGCGGTCGCCTAGCCGTGGGCCGCGGGATGAGAACTCGGCGAGTTCGTCCTGCTTGTTCACTGCGCCGACGGTCAGGGCGGCGTCGGCGGAGCCGGGTGAGTTGATGGTGCCTGGGAGGGGGCCGTCGTTGCCGGCGGCGACGACGAACAGCGTCTTCGACGTGGCGGACAGGTTGTTGACGGCCTCCTCGAGCGGGTCGATGCCGGCGTCGTCGTCGGCGCCCAGGCTGAGGTTGACGACGTTGGCGCCTTGGTCGACGGCCCATTGCATGCCGTCGATGAGCCAGGAGAGGTAGCCGCCGCCGTCGTTGGCGAGCACCTTGGCGTCGAGCAGCGTGGCGCCGGGTGCGACGCCTTTGTACTTGCCGCCGGAGTGCGCGCCGGTGCCGGCCGCGGTGGATGCGACGTGGGTGCCGTGGCCGAAGGCGTCGCCGTCCGGGGAGGTGGTGAAGTTCTTGGCGGCCACGATCTTGCTGGCGACGTCTTCGACATTGGCGATGCCGGTGTCGAGGATCGCGATCTTGGTTCCGGTGCCGTCGTACCCGGCCGCCCATGCCTGCGGGGCGCCGATCTGTGGCACGGATTGGTCCAGGCTGGCCTGCACGAGGAAGTCCAGGGCGATCCGGGCCACCCCGGGCGCGGCTGTCAGTGTCCTTGACTTGTCGGTTGCCGGTTGGGTGAAGGCGCGCCAGGCGGCGGTGGTGTCCTTGGCCGCGACAGTGAGCGCCTCGCCGTTGATCGATGAGAACGAGGCCGTGGGCTGGGGTACGGCGTTGCTCAGGCCCTCGGTCGCGAACAGCTGGGCGCGGGTGCCGGCGGGCTGAGCGTTCTTGGCGTACGTGACGATGATCGGCATCCGATGGGCCGCGTCGTACTGGGCCCGGCCCAGCTCGGTGACATTGAACAGGCGACGGTCGACGACACCTGTGGAGATGAGCCGCTGGGCGTCGTACGGAAGGACATAGGTGGTCTCCTTGACCTTGCGGACCTGGATCGGCACGTTGTCCCGGCCGGGGCCGTGCCGGAGCCCGGCGACCTTGCCCTGACTGTCCAGCGTGACCTCGTCGCCCGTGATGAGCGTGATCTGGCGGATCCCGGGCCCGTGGGCGGTCCCGGGATCCGGTTCGGCGGCGGCTGCGGTGGCGGGCACCGTCAGTGCGGCGACCACGGCCGCCGCCGTACCGACCGCTGTCACAGCGCGTAGCAGGCTTGTCCCTTTTCTGTGCATGGTCATCAGTCTCGGCGCCGTGGCCGACCGCGAGCTATGGGGGAAAATCCCCCAATATTCGCGTTCGCTGTTGCCCATCGTCGGTCATGGCGAGGCGGCCGGCCAGCGCCCGCCGGGTGGTCAGGCCGAGTTTGTGCAGCGCGGACCCGACATGTTTCTCCACCGTCTTCGGCGACAGGAACAGGCTGCGCGCGATCTCCTCGTTGGTGCGCCCGGCCGCCGCCAAGTGCGCCACCTCCCGCTCCCGCGGCGAGAGGGCATCGCCGTAGCCGCGGGTGCCTCCCGTGTACGGGGCGGGCAGCCGGACCTGGTGGCGGCGGGCGATGCCGCTGGCCCGGCGGGTGTCCCAGGTCGCCCCCAGCCGCCGGTAGGCCGCCAGGGCCTCCTGCAAGGGCTGATCCGCGGCCTGCCGTTCGGTCGCCAGCAGATGCACGGCCGCCTGCTCGCGCACCTGCGCCGCTTCGTACGGGCACTCCAGCCGCTCGTAGTGCCCGGCGGCCTCCAGGAAGAGATCTGCCTGCCCGGCGAGGATCCCGTACGCGTGCGGCAGCACCGCCGCGGCGAGCGGCACCTCCCGGGCCCGCAGCGGCCTGGCCCAGCAAGCGACCACGGTACGTGCCTCGTCCATCTGGCCGGCGGCGACCATCGCGGCCACCAGCGGCGGCAGGATCCGGGCGGCGGACGGCCAGACTCCCGCGGACTCGACGCTGGCGAGGGCCGGCCGCGCCGCCGCCAGGGCCGACCCGGCCTCGTCGCGCGCCACCGCCAGCCGCAGCGACGCCGCCACCGGCAGCGGGAGCAGGTCGAACTCGCCCGTGTCCCGGATCCACGCGATGACCGCCCGCAACCGCTCGGCCGCGAGTGCCAGCTCACCCCGCGCGAACGCCAGGCACCCGGCGACGACGTCCACACCGACCCGCCCCGCCTGGTAGTCGTACAGCTCCTCGGCCAGGAGGTCGGCCCGTTCGCCGAGCCCGTCCCAGCGGCCGGTGCTGTAATCGAGCAGCGCCAGGTCTGACCGGGCTCGCAGCTCCAGCCGGTGCATGCCGGTGGCCACGGCGCCCTCGACGGCGGCGGTCAGCAGGTCCCGGGCCTCGCTGTGGTGGCCGGCGTAGCCGGCGCCTGTCCCGACCGAGTCGTACGCGTTCACCTCCCGGCGTCGGCGCGGTGTCCCGCCGGTCAACTCGCTCATCTGCTCGGTGAGCTTGCGCCACTTCGGATCGCCCACGGTGGTCAGAACCATGGCGACCTTGCCGAGGATCAGCGTCTCCTGCGCCGGATCCGCCAGCTCGGGCAGCAGCTCCAGCGACCGGTACAGCCACCGCAGGTGGGTGTCCAGCGACGTCTGCGGACCACCGGACGGCGTCCCCAGGAAGACCATCGCCCAGGCCCGCAGGTCCGGCCGTTCGGTGAGCTCCCCGATCGCCTGGGCGAGCAGCCCATGGGCCCGGCGTGGGTCGTCACCGCTCTGCTCCAGCAGCAGGGCGAGCCAGAACCGCAGCTCGCCCCGGATCCGCTCGGGAAGGTCCTTTGTGGGCACGGCGAGCAGCACGTCGCGTACGTCGCGCGCGTGCAGCGCCTCCACTGCCGTCCGCGCGAGCTTCACCGCGAGCCGGCCCCGCTGGTCGGCGGTGAGCGCGGCGTGCCGCAGCGCCTCCTCCAGCAGCAGCACCGCCTCGTCGTCGTGGCCGAGCGCAATGGCGTGGTCGGCAGCACGCTCGGCAGCGACGACCCACTCGGCGACCTGGCCGGCGTGGCGCAGGTGGTGGGCCAGCTGCCCGAGCGGGGGCGGTTCCACTGTGGACAGGGCGGCCGCGGCCCGGTCGTGCAGGCGCCGGCGGCGGGTCCACGGCATGTGGTCGTACACGGCCTGCGCCGCCAGCGGGTGCCGGAACCCGATACGCGGCGTGTCGCCGTCGGGGAACTCGGCCAACAGGCCGGCCTCGACCGCCTCGTCGAGCGCGTGTGGTGCAGGGTTCGGGCTGGTGGCGACCAGCACGTCCGCCGGCATCGCGGTGTGGAGCACCGCCGCGGCCTCCACCACCGTCCGCGCACCGGGCGACAGACCGGCGGCTCGCTCCAGGATGGGGTCGCGGATGCCGGTCGGCACGTCGAGGCGCTGCAGCGCCCGCCGAGCCCAGCCGCCGCGGTGGGCCAGCTCGCCCCGTGCCCGCAGCAGCGCCAGCACCTCCTCCACCGCGAACGGCAGCCCGGAGGTCCACCGATGCAGATAGGCGGCGAAATCCGTGGAAACGCGGGGAGTGCCGAGGATGGCGCCGGCGAGCGCACCGGTCTGGCGCTCGTCGAGCAGGGCCAGCTGGTGATGGCTGCGGGTCACCGCCGCGGGCGGTTTCGCCGTCAATGCCCGTACAGTCGCCGCGGCGTCCTCACCGCGGAACGTGACCACGAGCGACAGCCACACGGGCGGCTCGCCGAGTAGGTAGCGGATGAAGTCGATGGTCTGCTCGTCCGCCCAGTGCAGATCCTCGAGGACCAGGACGAGCGCGTCGACCGATCCGAGGACCTCGACCAGGGCCCGGAACACGCGGTGCCGCTCGGCCGGCCGGTCGTCCAGCGGCGGCAACGGCGGTGGCAGCGCATCGCCGAACTCGGGCAGCAGCGGGCGCAGCGCACCGGCCAGCGGGGACAGCCGCCGGGCCGTGAGGTGCTCGCGCAGGCCGCGGATCGCCTCGATGACCGGGCCGAGCGGGAACGGCTCCCGGATCTGCCGGCAGGACCCGGTCGTGAGCAGCTGGCGGCCACCGGCCTTGCCCAGTTGTGTCCGTAACTCGGCGACCAGCCGGGTCTTGCCGATGCCCGCCTCGCCCTCGATGACGGCCACGGCCGGCGGCCGCGACACCGCCGCCGCCACCTGCGCGAGTTCCTCACCGCGTCCGACCAACGCCGGCGACACGAGCCGCCGCCCCGGCCCACCAGACTCCCGCAACCCTGACCATCCTTCCCGGCGCTGGCTTCACGCTAGCCGGGCGGGGCTCAGACATATAGGAGATCATCGCTGCGATGATCGGCGGCCCCGGCGTTTCCACAGGTCACGCCAAATCCGTTGATTTTTCCGCCAGGACTACGGGAACCCCTTCCTGGCTGAGATGCTGCGCCCGGCGGCACGCACCGAGGTCGAGCGGCTCCGCACGTTGTTCCACAGCGTCCCCCTGGTCCACGACGGCTACGGACTGGTCCAAGTCGACGTTCGCCCCGTCGAGTTTTCCTCGACCACGGTGAACTTCTCCCGGATGTGGGCGAAGGCGACGGAGTTCATGTCCTCGTCGCCGGGCTGCAGCCGGGAGGATTCCAGGTGGTGGGTGCGGGGGTACTTGCGTAACACCCTTGTTTTATAGCGGTGGTGTCAAGACAATTATCAGTACGGGGTGTATTCGCCGGTGAGCATGGCGGTGGCCAGTTCGACGCGGGAGCGGTATCCGGTGCGTTGGAACAGGCGGGACAGGCGGCCTTCGATGTTCTTCTCGGTGGTGGCCAGGACTGTGGCGACTTCGCGGTTGGTCAGGCCGTCGGCGATGAGGGAGGCGAGGAGGCGTTCGTTTTCGCTGATGGTGACGTTGCGGCCGGGGATGGTGATGCCGTGGGTGCGCATGAGGTGGCGTAGGCGGGCGCGTGGCAGGAGAGCGTCGAGGTTGCCGAATATTTCGTAGGCTTCGCGCAGTTGTGTGGGGTCGCCGATGTTGTGGGCGGCGAGGGTCATGAGGGTGTCGGCGAGTTCGTGGGGTTGTTCGCGTTCGCGGGCGAGGGTGACGGCGGCGGTGGCGGCTTGGTGATCGTGGTTGACGATGGCGGAGGCGAGTAGGTGGTTGCGGTGGGCGCGTCCGGTTCCGAGTTGTTCGGCGAGTTGGTTGAGTTCGGTGACGGAGTCGGCTGCGTCGGCGTGGGCTCCGACGGCGAGGTCGTCGAGGGCTGCTCGTAGCCAGAGTTCGTCGGTGCCGACGACGACGCCGTGTTCGTCGGCTGAGGTGAGTCCGTTGTGGACGAGCATGCGGGCGCGGGCGGGGTTGCCGAGGATGTATTCGAGGTCTGCTTCGGGGATGTTGAGCAGGTGTGGCAGGGATGCTTCGGCGATGCGGGCGGAGTCGATGACGGCGCGGGCGGCGTTGATCTGGCCGCGGGCGATGAGGATGGTGGCCATGTCGCGGCAGACCATGGTGTGGCCGAGCAGGTGGCCGAGGGTGGAGCCGGTGGCGAGGCTGAGTCTGGCGTGGGTGAGGGCGTCGTCCCAGTTGCCCGCGGCGGCGGCTTACAGGGCGCGCATGCCGGTGAGCCGGCGTTCGGGTGGTTGGCCGTGGGTGGTGAAGAGTTGTTCGGCGCGGGTGGCGTCGCCGATGAGCAGGAGGGTGCGGGCGAGGGTGTCGAGCAGGCCGGGGCGGTGGCGGTGTTCGGTGAACAGGGGGCAGTGTGTGGTGATGTCGGCGAGCATCTGTTCGTAGGCTTGGGGGCGGCCGCAGAGCATGGTGATCGCGTTGCCGATGGTGTTGCCGTAGGTGATGGCGGAGTCGTTGCCGGTCGACCAGGTGGGTCGGGTGTCGGCGAGCAGGGTTTGGGCTTCCTGCCAGCGGTCGGTGAAGCAGAGGGCGAAGGCGCGGCCGATGATCTGGTCGGCTTCGTCGCCCAGGAGCATGCGCCAGCGGTGGTCGGCGATTTCGTGGAGGGTGCGGTGGTCGCCGATGGCGCCGAGGCCGATCATGCGGATGATCTGGGCTTCTTGGAGGGCTTCGGCTGGTAGTTGGTCGGCGTAGCAGGTGACGACGGTGTTGACGGTGTCGACCGCGGAGCGGAAGTCGCTGTGGTAGCCGCAGGTGACGGCGTGCATGAACAGTGCGGTGGCGCGTTGCTGGGGTTCGGTGAGGCGGGCGGCGGCGGCTTCGAGCCAGCGTTTGGCGAAGTATTCGTCGTCGACGACGGTGGCGGTGCCGTGGGTGAGCAGGGTGGTGCCGGCTTGGTCGTTGTCGACGAGTTTGCCGGCGTTGACGAGTTGTTCGGGTAGGAAGCGGGGGTCGTCGCAGGTGGCGGTGCCGTCTTCGAGGGCGAGGACGGCCAGGCGGGCCAGTTCGTGGCGTTCGTAGGGGCCGAGGCAGGCGGTGAGACAGGTGGCCAGCAGCGGGGTGCGGAATCGCCAGGGTCTGCTGTGCAGGAGTTCGTCGGCTTCCAGGCCGGTGAGGATGTGTTCGACGTCGGTTTCGGGGATGCCGACGGCGGTGGCGATGAGTGGGATGGAGTGGTGTTCGAGGGGGTGCAGGACGGCGAGGGCTTTGATGACGGGCCAGGTGGGGGTGCCGAGGGCGCGCAGGGCGTCGAAGCCGGGGTGTTGTGGTGTGGGGGTGGGTGGCTGGTTGGTGGGGACGAGGTAGGCGTTGCGGTCGACGATGCGGAGGCTGCCTGCGCGGCGGTAGCCGTCGATGGCCAGTCGCACGATGGCGGGGATGCCGTTGCTGCCGTGGTAGAGGGTGTCGGTCATGTCCTGGACGGGTTTGGCGTGCAGGAGGTCGGTGAGCATGAGGGTGACGTCGGCTGCGTTCAGTGGGCGCAGGCGGATGAGTTCGACGGAGTCGAGTGGGGGCAGGGTGCGGGTGGTTGTGGTGTGGTGGGCGCAGACGAAGGTGATGTTGCCGCCTGCGGGGACGTTGCCCAGGGCGCGCAGGGATTCGGGGTCGGCCCATTGCAGGTCGTCGAGGAAGATCACGAGGGGGTCTTGGCGGCGGTGTCTTTCCCGGACGGCGGCGGTGAGGCCGGGTGCGTCGAGTTCGTCGGCGATGCGGGTGGCCAGGGCGAGGGGTTTGTCGCGTTCGGTGGGATGGATGGGGATGGTGAGGGTGGCGGTGTGTTGTGCGGTGATCTGGTCGCGGGCGCGGTCGAGGACGCTGCTGCGGCCGACGCCTGCTGGTCCGGTGAGGATCACGAGGGGGCGTGCGGCGGTGGTGGCGGCGCGTACGACGTAGGCGATGGCGTCGTCGCGGCCGGCGAGGCGGGGTTTGGGTTCGCCGGCTTCGGTGGCCGGCATTGTGTTGATCATCCCCGCTCCCCTATTCGGTCTCAGCGGGAACGCCGCTGCGTAGTTCGTACTGTCCGGGCTGGTGGGGTGTTCCGCTGGGGAACGGCTGGACGTTGGCACGTTCTTGCCGGTCCCGTGACACATGGCGCAGTGCGGCGGGGCGCGTCCGCTCCGGCCGCCTCGTCAAGCCATGGTCGTGACTCACGGTCCGCCTCGTCCTCCGCCTGTCCTATCAGGGCAGACTACGACGGGAGCCGGTTGTACGGCGTGTCATGCGGGACAAGGCGCTGGACTAGGGTTGTGGTCAATGGACAGCACAGCTTCCCGCCCGCTTGTCACCAGGCTCCCGGTGGTGTTCGCCGTGGCCGTGTTCGTCGTCTTGCTGGATCAGGGGACGAAGTTCTGGGCCGTGTCGGCGTTGACCGGGCAGGCTCCGGTGCCGGTTTTCGGCGATTTCCTGCAGTTTCGGCTGCTCTACAACTCCGGTGCGGCGTTCTCGATCGGTGCCGGGTCGACGTGGATCTTCACGATCATCACCGCGGTGGCGGTGGGTGTGCTGGTGAAGTTCGCGATGCAGCCGTCGTCGCGGGTTCAGGCGGTGGCGTTGTCGTTGTTGCTGGGTGGCGCGGTGACGCACCTGTTGGATCGGTTGTTCCGGGATCCGGGTTTCGCGCGTGGGCACGTGGTGGACTTCATCGACTACAACGGCTGGTTCGTGGGCAATGTCGCGGACATCGTGTTGTTCTGCGGTGCGGTGTTGTTGCTGGTACCGGCGTTGTTCGCCAGTACCAGCAACAACAACAGGGAGCAGTCAGCCCCGGACAGCTGAGTACACCTGGCCCGCGATGTCGAGTGCTTCGGCGTGGTGGCGGTAGAAGTTGACGTCGAGGTAGGCGTGGTTGATCCCGGCCTTCTCGCGGGCGAGTTCGATCCCGTCGATGATGTTCTGCACGGTGGTGCCGGGGCGTGGGTTGACGCGCAGCAGTGTGTCGAGGGTGTCGGGGTCGCGGCCGGCTTTCTCGGCTTCGGTGCGGATCGCGGTGATCCCGGCGGTGAGGAAGGCGGGGTCGAAGTCGGCGCTGGGCACCATCATGGGCATCCAGCCGTCGGCGCGGCGGCCGGCGCGGGCGAAGGACGCGGGGGCGAACGCGGCCAGGTAGACCGGTGGGCGTGGGCGCTGTACAGGTTTGAGTTCGACGTAGGTGGGCGGGATCGTCCAGTGTTCGCCCTGGTGCTGTACGGGGTTGGTGGTCCAGTAGGCGTCGAGGATGTCGAGGCATTCCTCCAGGCGGGCGCCGCGTTGTTTCATCGGGACGCCGACGGAGGCGTATTCCTCGGGTGACCAGCCGGTGCCGAAGCCGGTGATCAGGCGGCCGCCGGTGATGATGTCGGCGGTGGTGAGGAAACGGGCCAGCAGGATCGGTGGGTACCAGGGTGCGATGAGGACGTTGGTGCCGATGGTGACGCGTTGGGTGACGGTGCCGACGGCGGCGACGAGGGCCAGCGGGTCGAGTACGGAGTGGAATGCTTCGGGGATTTCGTCGGTGCCGGCGTAGCCGACGGTCGGGTTGACCGGGGCGAGGACGCGGTCGGAGACCCAGAGGCTGTCCGCGCCGAGTTCTTCGATGGCCTTGGCGTAGGCGGGAAGCTGGTCGTAGTGGTGTGCGTGGGCGCCTACCTGAGGCAAGCTGAAGCCAATTCGCATACCCGCGAACATACTGGATGAGAACTCTTAGGTGTGGAGGGAATCATCGGCAACCGTCGGGGTGTCTCGATCGCGCTGATCGTCTTGTGCCAGAGCTCGCAGGCCCTCGTCACCGGCGGCATCGCGTTGTTCCTGCCGTTGATCCGCCATGACCTGGGGCTGAGCTTCGCCCAGGGCGGCACGCTGGCGGCGGCGTCCACGTTCACCTACGCGTTGATGCAGATCCCGGTCGGTGTGCTGGCCGACCGGGTGGACACCAAGAAGATGTTCCTCGTCGGCCTGCTCGGGGTGAACATCCTGGCCTGTGGGTTCGCGGTGATCGACTCCTACGGGTGGCTGGTGGTCAACCAGGCGGTCAGTGGCGTGCTGCGTTCGATGGCGTTCGCGCCCGGGCTGATCCTGATCGGCCGCCAGTTCCCCACCGACAAGCAGGCCACGGCGATGGGCCTGTACGTGGCGGGCGGGTTTTCCTCGAGCATCGTGCTGAATCTCGTCGGTCCGCTGCTGGTGGGGCCGCTGGGCTGGCAGGGTGTGTTCCTGGTGTGCGCGGGCCTGGGTGTGGTCACGCTCGCGTTGTATTGGCTGGTCGGCAACAGCGGCACGGATGCCGTGGCCCGCAGGCAGCCGCCGCTGCGGGAGTTGCCGAGGCTGATCAGGCATCCGGTGGTGGCGGTGACCGCGGTGATCCAGTTCGTGCGGCTGGCCGCGACGCACGGCGTGATCATGTGGTTGCCGACGTTCGTGGTGGTGCAGAAGGGCTATTCGATCCAGACCGCGGGGTTCCTGGTCGCGCTGGGGGCCGCGCTCACCGCTCCGTCCAACATCATGGGCGGCTACCTGGCCGACAAGACCGGGCGGCCGCAGGCGGTGGTGGGTGTCTCGCTGGCGGTCATCGCGGCGTCGCTGGTCGGGCTGGTGCTGGTGGACTCGCTGGTGCTGCTGATCGTCATGGTCGCGGTCAACTCGGTGGTCATCCAGCTGTACTTCGGGCCGTTGTTCGCCATCCCGATCCAGTATCTCGGCCGCTCGGTGGCCGGGGCACTGAGCGGGTTCGGCAACTTCTGGGCCAACCTCGGCGGGTTCACCGCGGTCTGGGCGCTGGGCGGGCTCAAGGACGCCACGGGCACGTTCACTGCGGGATTCCTGCTGCTGGCCGGGTTGTGCGTGGTCGGGATCGGTGCGGTGCTGGTGCTGCGGAGGATCCCGCTGCCTGATCAGCTGCCGGCCAGTACACCCAGCAAGTGAGCCACGGTGTGTGCGATCGCGTCGCGGGCGGGGGCGAGGTACTTGCGGGGGTCGGACACGCTCAGGTCCGCGGCCTGGATGCGGCCGGTGAACGCCACGTTCAAGGCCGTCCCGATGTTGATCTTCACCATGCCGTGCCGGACCGCGTCACGCAGTTGCTCGTCCGGCACGCCTGAGGATCCGTGCAGGACAAGCGGCACCGGCACGGCGTCACGCAACCGCGCGATCAGGTCGTGATCGAGCGCTGCGGTGCGTGTGGTCATGGCGTGGGAGCTGCCGACGGCGACCGCCAGCGCGTCCACGCCTGTCGCCTCGACGAACTTCACCGCTTCGCCCGGGTCAGTGCGGACGCCGGGGGCGTGTGCACCGTCCTTGCCGCCGACCTCGCCGAGTTCGGCCTCGATCCACAGGCCTTGGCCGTGCGCCCAGTCCGCGGCCTTGCGCGTGGCCGCCACGTTCTCGGCGTACGGCAGGCGGGAGGCGTCGTACATGACGGAGGCGAACCCGGCGTCCGCGGCTTGACGCAGCAGGGTGTCGTCCTCGACGTGGTCGAGGTGCAGCGCGACCGGCACGGACGCCTCGGCAGCCACCGCGGCGGTCGCGGCGGCGATGGGCATCAGCCGGCCGCCGTGGAAGCGCACGCAGTTCTGGCTGATCTGCAGCAACACCGGTTTGCCGACGCTCTCCGCGCCGGCGATGACGCCCTCGGCGTGTTCCAGGGTGATCACGTTGAACGCGCCGACCCCGGCTGAGGCCCGCACAGCCTGGTCGATGATCTCCGATGTCGGCACAAGCACTGTTCAGTCCTTCACTACGGTGACGAGGTCGGTGAATTCGCGGTACATCGCTGCGTCGAACGCGCCCGCGACCGGCACGGCCACCGCGGCTGCCGACAACGCCACGGCGTCGGCGAGTATCTGTGGCCAGGACCGTCCTCGCGCGAGTCCCACGGCCAGCGCGGCGGTGAACGCGTCCCCGGCTCCCGTCGGGTTCCCGGTCACCGCGCGTGGCGGCCGGGAACGCCAGACACCGTCGGCCGTCGACAGCACAGCACCGTCCGAACCGAGCGTTGCTGCGACGTTCACGCCCAGTTCAGCGGCAAGATCGGCTGGGTGGCCGGATTCCCGGCCGAGCAGTCCGGCGAGTTCGTCCTGGTTGGGTTTGATCAACGTCGGCCCCGCGGCGATCCCGTGCCGCAGGCAGTCACCTTCCGCGTCCAGGATCACCGGCGCCGGGCAGCGCGTGATCAGCTGGGCGTAGGCATCAGGCGCGACGCCTGGCAGGCGCCCGGAGAGCACCACGACATCCGCGTCCGCCGCGAGCCGGTCGAACTCGCTCAGCAGTGCCGTCCACTCCCCTGCGCTGATCACCGGTCCCGGCTCGTTGAACAGCGTCGCCTCGGCCCCGGCCAGCACCGCCACCGTGCGGCGGCTTTCCGCGGCGATCGGCACGAATCCCGGCAGCAGCGCACGCAACTGCGGCCCGGCGAACCCGGTGGCCACCACCTGCTCACCGAGCTGCGTGAGTACGTCGGCGACGTTGACGCCCTTGCCGCCTGGGCGCGTGTGCACATCCTCGACGCGGTGCGTGCCGCCGGGCCGCAACGCGTCCACTCGATAGGTCACGTCCAGCGCCGCGTTCAACGTGACAGTCAGGATCACGACGACCGCCATGCCGAGATCGCCGCGCCCAGCCGCCCCGCCGAAGCACCCAGCGCGGCCTTCACCACCGGCGGCGGCACACGCCACGACACCCTCGCCGCCAGCTCCGCGCGCACCGGGGCCAGCAGCGTCTCGCCGGCCTCCGCCAGCCCGCCGCCGATCACGATCAACGCCGGGTCCAGCAGCATCGTGTACGTCGTGAGCGCGAACCCCAGGGCGTGCACCGCGTCGGCGAACACCCGCTGCGCGTCGGGATCGTGCCCGGCGCGCGCCACCACTTCCGCCGCTGTCACGCCGGGCTGCCCGTACCTGCGTACCAGCGCCGCCGCGGAGGCGTACGTCTCCAGACAGCCACGCTGCCCGCACGCGCACGGCTCATCACCGACCGGCCCCGTATTAATCGGTACCGGCGCGTGCCCGATCTCCCCTGCCATCCCGTCCGCGCCACGATACGGCGCGCCACCGACAAAAACGGTGCCCGCGATCCCGGTCCCGATCGGCAGGAACAGGAAGTCCGCCACATCCCGGGCCGCCCCGAATTCACGCTCGGCCAGCGCACCGGCCCGCACGTCGTGCACCAGCGTGACCGGCAGGCCGAGCCGTTGGCTCGCGATCCGGCGCAGCGGCAGGTCGCGCCAGCCCAGGTTGGTCGAATACCGCGCGATGCCGCGCTGCTCGTCCACGATGCCCGGCACGGCCAGCCCGACCGCATCCGGTGCGCCCGCGGCGGCGGCCAGATCCGCGGCGAACCGCAGGATGCCCTCGACGGTGTCCGGCTGAGGAAGGGTCGGCCGCTGCTCGACGGCCCTGGCGGTGCCGTCGCGATCAACGACCGCGCCCTTCATCAGCGTCCCGCCGACATCCAACGCCACGGTCGGTCCAGCGGTCATGTCAGGATGACAGACCGCGTGAGATTGCGCGGCGCGTCCGGGTCCAGTCCACGCCGTACGGCCAGTCCGATCGCCAGCCGCTGCGCGCGCACCAGTTCGGCCAGCGGGTCCAGCAACGACACCTCCAGGTGCGCGCCGGTCGCGCGGACCTCGTCGATCAGCCCGTGCGGCGCGTCGCCGAACACCCACACCAGCGACGCCACGTCGGCGATCGCGATCGGCCCGTGCCGGTATTCCATGCCCAGGTAGGACTCCGACCAGGCCTGCGCGGCCTCGCGGACCTTCAGCGCCGCCTCGTTGGCCAGCCCTGCCGTCCAGCCCGCGCCGAGGAACGTGTACTGGCGGAACCCGTTCCAGTCGTTCGGCAGCGGCACGCTCAGCGCACGCTCGGCGTGCTCGGGCAGTGCCGAGACGTCCTCGCCGAGGTGTGCTCGAAGCAACACCAGCGATGTCGTCGGAAACCGGGTTTGCACAACCGACTGCTCATCGGCGAAGTCCAGCGTGATCACGTCGTCGGTCAGATCCCGCACGGGACCGGCGCCCACTCCGGTGATCGCGGTCGTCTTCGACCGGGAGCCGACGTCGGTCAGGGCCCGCAGGATCTCTGTCGTGGTGCCCGACCTCGATATCGCGATCACCCGGTCGTAGCGGCGGCCCGACGGGAACTCCGAGGCCGCCCAGGCGTCCGTTTCCCCCTGTCCAGCCCGTTCCCGCAACGCCGCGTAGGCCTGCGCGGCGAACCAGGACGTGCCGCACCCGATGACCGCCACGCGCTCACCCGGCGCCGGCAGTCCGGCGGGCCGGTCGGCGGCGAGCTCGATGGCCGTGCGCCAGCAGCCGGGCTGGCTGGCGATCTCCTGCGACGCGTGACTCATACGACTCCGATAACCTGTGCTGCGTGATTATGAGCAATTCTGCTTCATAGTAGGTCAGACAGTGCAGTTTCACGCAAGGCTGGGCGTGGTTGTTGGCGTTCGGCGCTGTTTACTGTGACGATCTGCACCGATCGAGTGCCTGCACCGGGCTGGAGGAACATTCATGGCGTCGCACGAGCGATGGAACGCCTTGCTGGAGATCATCGCGCGTGACGGGCGGCTGGAGGTCGAATCGGCGGCGGGCGAGCTGGACGTGTCCACCGCGACCATCCGCCGCGACCTCGACCGCCTGGCCCAGCAGCAGATGGTCACCCGCACCCGCGGCGGCGCCACCGCCAACAACGTCTCCTACGACCTGCCGCTGCGCTACAAGACCGCCCGGCACGCCACGGAGAAGGAACGCATCGCCCGCGCTGCCGCCGCGCTGATCAGGCCCGGCGCCGTGGTCGGCCTCAACGGCGGGACCACCACCACCGAAGTCGCCCGCGCGCTCGCCACACGCGCAGACCTGCACGCGGGCGGCCCCGAAGCGGCACTCACAGTCGTGACCAACGCACTGAACATCGCCAACGAACTGACCGTGCGCCAGCATGTCAAGATCGTGGTCACCGGCGGGGTCGTGCGCCCCCAGTCCTATGAACTGACCGGTCCGCTGGGCACCCTCGTGCTCGAACAGCTCACGCTGGACCACCTGTTCCTCGGCGTCGACGCGGTCAGCGCCGCCGCCGGGGCCACCGCGTACAACGAAGGCGAAGCCAGCATCAACCAGCTGATGGTCGCCCGCGGCCGGCAGGTGATCGTGGTCGCCGACTCCTCCAAACTCGGCCGGCACGCCTTCGCCCGCATCTGCGAGATCCGCCAGGTCGACGTGCTCATCACCGACTCCGGCGCCGAGCAGGCCGTGGTCGCGGAGTTCACCGACGCGGGCGTGCAGGTCATCCGGGCCTGAGCCGACAATCAGGCCGTGACCCGTGCGAGAGTGATCCGTGTGCTGATCGCCCTCGCCGCGGCCATCGTGCTGCTGTTCGGCGCGATCTGGCTGTTCCAGCGCAAACTCATCTACCTGCCCGACACCTCACCCGTGCCGCCCGCGGGCGAGATCCTGCCCGGCGCCACCGACATCGTCCTGCGTACCAGCGACGGCCTCGACCTGGGCGCGTGGCTGGTGCCGCCCAGCGGGCCCGGCTCGTACGCGGTGGTCCTCGTGGCCAACGGCAACGCCGGCAACCGAGCCTCCCGCGCACCCCTGGCCGCGGCACTGTCGCGAGCAGGACTGGCCGTGCTGCTGTTCGACTACCGCGGCTACGGCGGCAACTCCGGCAGCCCCAGCGAGGACGGCCTCGAACAGGACGCTCGCGCGGCACACCGCTACCTGACCGAGGATCTGCAGGTCCCGGCGTCACAGCTGATCTACTACGGCGAAAGCCTCGGCTCCGCGGTCGTCACCGAACTCGCCGTGGAGCACCCGCCCGCTGGCATGGTGCTCAGGTCACCATTCACCGATCTTGCCACCACCGGCCAGGAGCACTATCCCTTCCTGCCCGTACGCCTGATGCTCCGGGACACCTTCCCGGTCGCCGAGAACATCACCCGGGTCAAGGCACCCATCACCGTCGTGCTCGGCACCGCCGACAGCATCGTGCCGCCCGGGCAGAGCAGAGACGTCGCCAAAGCCGGATCGGCCAGGCTCGTGGAAATCCCGGGCGCCGACCACAACGACCGGATCCTGCTCGACGGACCCCAGCTGATCGACGCGGTCACCGCCCTGCTGCCGTCCTGACCCGCCCCTCAAGATCCCGGGAAATCCTCCCGGCTTGATCAGTACGGAGTCCCTGGCCAGCGGGAACACTGTTTCTGCACCCTGGACGCACAGTCCAAGGGAGGAACACTGTGACACGGAACAAGATCGGCACCGCAGCGGTCGCGGGAGCACTGGCCATCGCAGGTCTGCTGGGCACGGGAGGCACCGCACTGGCCGCCGGAGACCCGATCGGGCCGTTCAAGCAGTTGTCGGAATGCCTCAGCGCCGGCAACCACGGCATCGACGAAGGCTGGTGGACCGACTACGACTGTGAGGGCGAGCCGCCCGCGGTCTACCTCTACCCGGTCCACTGAGCATCGAACGAGCCGGCCGCCCGGGCATACCGGGCGGCCAGCGCCCGCACCCGCTCCGCCAGTTCCGGCGGGCCGAGCACCTCGAAATCCACGTCCAGCAGGCCGATGTGGTGCGCCAGCATCACGGGCGAATCCGACCCCACCAGCACCACACAACTGTCCTCATCAGAGGACTCCACACTGGCCACCGACGGCAACCGGCCTTCCAGCGAAGCCAACGGCGCCAGCAGCCGCACCCGGCCCGTATAGCGCCAGGTCGCCATCGTCGCGCCTCGCGTGACGTAGTCCGCGACCTCCGGGGCCTCGCGCGGCCGGAACCGCGGCCCGGTCGGTGTGCGCGGCGAGACCCGGTCCACCCGGAATGTCCGCCAGTCCGCGCGGTCGACGTCCCACGCGACCAGGTACCAGCGGCGGCCCGAGTTCACCAGCCGGTGCGGCTCCGCCACCCGCAGCGACGCCGTCCCGGAGTGATCGCGGTAGTCGAACCGCAGCCGCTCGTGATCCCGGCACGCCGCGGCGATCGTGGCCAGCACATCGGCGTCCACACGAGGGCCTGACGGCGGGACCGTCACGGTGTAGGTCTGTACCGCGTTGACCCGGCGCCGCAACCGCGAGGGCAGCATCTGCTCCACCTTCGCCAGCGCACGCACCGACGTCTCCTCGATCCCGTCGACCATTCCGCTGGCCGCCGTGCGCAACCCCACCGCCACCGCGACGGCTTCGTCGTCGTCCAGCAGCAATGGCGGCATCGACGCACCCACACCCAGCCGGTAGCCGCCCTGCACACCCGGTGTGGCCTCCACCGGATAACCCAGGCCCCGCAGCCGGTCCATGTCGTTGCGGATCGTGCGCGTCGTGACCTCCAGACGGCCGGCCAGTTCCGGGCCCGTCCAGTCACGACGGGACTGCAGCAAGGACAGCAACCTCAGCAACCGAGCCGATGTCGTCATGACAAGAATCCTCCCACCGATTGCGGAACGATCCTTTCCGCAATCGGCTCTAGCGTTGGTGCCATGACGATCACCGAGTTCCGCGCCGAGATCCCGCAGTCCGAACTGGACGACCTGGCACTGCGCCTGAGCATGACCCGCTGGCCGAACGAGCTGCCCGGCACCGGCTGGACCCGCGGCGTCCCGCTGGACTACCTCAAGGAGCTCGCCGACTACTGGCGCACCGAATTCGACTGGCGCGCCCAGGAAGCCAGGCTCAACGAGTTCCCGCAGTACATCACCGAGATCGACGGCCAGCGCATCCACTTCCTGCACGTACGCTCGGCCAGCCAGAACGCCACCCCGCTGCTGGTCCTGCACGGCTGGCCCGGCTCGGTGCTGGACTTCCTGGAGATCATCAAGCCGCTCAGCGCGGACTTCCACCTGGTGATCCCGTCGCTGCCCGGCTTCGGCTTCTCCACCCCGCTCAGCCGCACCGGCTGGGACACCCAGCGCACCTCCGCCGCATTCGCCGAACTCATGCAGCGCCTGGGCTACGAGCGCTACGGCATCCAGGCCCACGACGCGGGCGCCGGCATCGCCGCGAGCATGATGGGAACCTACGGCACACACGTCGTGGGCGTGCACATGAACGGTCCCGGGCCGTTCCCCTTCGCCGGACCCGTGGCCCTGGACGGACTGACCGGCAAAGACCTCGACCGCGCCGAGCGGTTCAACGGGTTCGCCACCCGCGGCCTGGGCTACCTGCACCTGCAGACCACCCGGCCGCAGACCCTCGGCTACTCACTCACCGACTCACCGGCCGGCCAGCTGGCATGGATCGTGGAGAAGTTCCAGGAGTGGACCGACCCCGCCGTGGCCTTGCCCGACGACGCCGTCGGCCGCGACGCCCTGCTCGCGGAGGTCAGCCTCTACTGGTTCACCGGCAGCGGCGCCTCCTCGGCACAGTTCGTCTACGAGGCATTCAACGCCGAGATGGCCTGGAGCGGCGGCGACGGTCCATTCGTGCCTGTCGGGTTCGCGGTGTTCGCCGGTGACTACGGAGTCAAGTCGCTGACCCCAGGCGGCGAGTACGTCGCACACTGGACCGAATACGACCGCGGCGGCCACTTCCCGGCCATGGAGGCCCCCGACCTGCTCGTCGCCGACATCCAGTCGTTTTTCGGCTCCCTCTGACCGGCCACGGCCGGGATCATGATCCCGAAAGGGACCATGAGGGGGAAACGAGTGCACCACCCTGCCTACGACCTGGCCGACCAGGCCTACGACCACTACTTCCCCTACGGAATCCCGCTGGCGAGATTCTGGCCCCACTACCAGGACGTCCGGGGGCGTCGGCGGGACGGCTCCAAGATCGGCGCCCACAGCATCCTGTGGGGCATCCGGCAGCTGTTCTGGGGCAGCCGCGCCGTGGGGGTGTTCACGGTATCGCTCATCACGCTGGAGATCGGCAGCGTGGTGTCGCATCGCCGTGACATCGTCCGCGGCAAGGCCAAGTCGCACGCGGTGGCGTTCGCCGACGCCTGCCGCAACCACTGGACGACAACACCGTGGCTGCTGTGGTCCGACAGCCTGGCCGTACTCGTCACAGTCACCGGCAGGCGACGCCCCAAACTCAACCGGCTGTGGTCCGGCCAGGACGAGGCCTACCCGGCCATCAACATCCACACCGGGGAGCTGACCTGGCCGGACGGCTCATCACTGCAACTGGACCTCACCAACGAGAAGCGCAAGAGGCGCCTCTCGCACCAGCACGACGACCCTGAACCGGAAGGTGAGGATGAGTCCTGACCCGTGTCAGAGCGCGCAGTACAGGTCCACGCCGTTGCCGTCCGGGTCGTGCAGCACCGCGTAGCGCTGACCCCAGAACGCGTCCCACGGCTTCATCTCGCCGTGATGGCCGAGGTCGACCAGTTCCTGGTACAACGTGTCGACCTCGGCTGGGCTGTCCAGCTCGAACGCCAGCGACATGCCGTCGTTGCCGTGCCCGTGGCGCTGGAAGCCTGGCATGAACGACCTGATGGTCGCCTCGGTGTCCCAGGTCAGTTTCATCCCGCCCGCCAGCACAGCCTCAACGTGCGGTTCACCGTCGGCCCCGGCCGGCACATCCAGGCCGAGGCGACGGTAGAACGCCAGCGAGCGGCCCATGTCCTGGACCACGATTCCAACCACATTCAACCGAACTGTCATACCCGCGACGCTAGGACAGGCCCACCAGGACGGTCTTGAACGAATCGGACCTCTATTCCACTGTGACGCTCTTGGCGAGGTTGCGGGGCTTGTCGATGTCGCGGCCCAGCGCGGCGGCCACGTGGTAGGCCAGCATCTGCAACGGGATGGTCAGCAGGATCGGGTCCAGCTCCGGCTCGTTGCGCGGCACCTGGATCACCGCGTCGGCCAGGCCCTCGGGCAAGGACGCGTTGGTCACCGCGATCACCGGGCCACCGCGGGCCTTGATCTGCTCGATCGTGCCGATGTTCTTGGCCAGCAACTCGTCCTGCGGCACGACCACCACCGACGGCATCTGCGCATCGATCAACGCCAGCGGCCCGTGCTTGAGCTCCGCGGCCTGATAGGCCTCGGCGTGCACGTAGGAGATCTCCTTGAGCTTCTGCGCGCCCTCCCGCGCCACCGGCCAGCCACGCACCCGGCCGATGAAGAACATGTGCTGCGCCTGGGCGTACTTGCTCGCGATCGCCGCGACCTCGTCATCGGCCTCCAGGATCGACGCGATCTGGTCCGGCAACGCCTGCAACGCCGTCACCAGCCGCGACCCGTGCGCCGCCGACAGGTCCCGCACCCGGCCCAGCAGCAGCGCCAGCATCGCGAAGGACACCGTCATGTTCGTGAACGCCTTGGTCGAGGCGACCGACACCTCCGGCCCGGCGTGCAGGAACACCCCGCTGCCGCACTCACGGGCCACCGCGCTGCCGACCACGTTCACCGCGCCGATGACGTTGCCGCCCTTACGTTTGAGCTCCTGCACCGCGGCCAGCGTGTCCAGCGTCTCGCCGGACTGGCTGATCGCCACGTACAACGTGTCGGAATCCACCACCGGGTTGCGGTAGCGGAACTCCGAGGCCGGTTCGGCGTCCGCCGGGATCCGCGCCAGCTCCTCCACCAGGTTCGCGCCGATCTGACCCGCGTAATAAGCCGTGCCGCAGCCCAGGAACTTCACCCGCCGCACATCCCGCAGATCCCGCGGGTCCAGCCGCAGCCCGCCCAGGTGCGCGGTGGCGAACCGGGAGTCCAGCCGGCCCCGCAGCGCCCGGCGCACCGCCTCGGGCTGCTCGGCCATCTCCTTGCGCATGAAGTCGGTGAACTCACCCAGCTGGTAGTCCTCGTCGGCCAGCTCCACGGTCTCCTCACGGCCCGTGGTCTGGAAGTCCCCGGCCCGGACCGTCGCGATCTCGCCGTCCTCCAGGTACACCACCCGCTGCGTGTGACGCACCAGCGCCGCGACGTCCGAGGCGATGAACATCTCGCCCTCGCCGACGCCCAGGACGATCGGGCTGCCGTTACGCGCGACCACCAGCTCGGTCGGACGGCGCGCGTCCAGCACGACCAGCCCGTAGGTGCCCTCCACCCCGCGCAGCGCCGCCCGCACGGCCTCCTCGAGCGTCTCGTGCGACTCCGCGGCCGCCGCGATCAGATGCGAGAGCGCCTCGGTGTCGGTCTCCGAGACCAGCGTGACCCCCGAGGCCTGCAGCTTCGCGCGCAGCTCGTCGGAGTTCTCCACGATCCCGTTGTGCACCACCGCGAACCGGCCCGAGGTGTCGGTATGCGGGTGGGCGTTGACGTCGGTGACCTCACCGTGCGTGGCCCACCGGGTGTGCGCGATACCCACCACGCCCGGCGCCTTGCCGACCTGCTCGCGCAGCTCACGCACCCGTACCGCGGCCTTGTGCACCTTCAGCCGGCCCCGGTGCACCAACGCCACCCCAGCCGAGTCGTACCCGCGGTACTCCAGCCGATGCAGTCCCTCCAGCAACACCGGAACAGCGTCCCGATGACCCACATAGCCGACGATCCCGCACATAGAACTCTCCCCTTTCAGCCGTACACGATCCGCCGCAGCTGACGCTCCGACAGCTGCGGCGCCATCACCCGCCGCTGCGCCAGCTCGGCCGCGATCACCGGCCAGATACTGGCGTTGCCCATGTGCCTGCGTCGCAGCTCGGCATGCCGCCGCCGGACGAACTGCTCAGCCGTCTCGCCGAAGTACGCGATCACATCGGCCACCAGCCTCGCCGCTGTCTCCGGGGCCAGCCCGGTCGACGCCACCACGTGCAGGACAAGCTCGCTGTGCGCCATGGCGCTTGAGCCTGACACCCCAACCACCCCGAACTCAACTTCTGTGCCCGGAATCGGGCACAGAAGCGACGTTACTCACGACCGAGTGAACTTCACCCGCTGTGCTGGCCCCCGGTCACTGTGGGTGCGCACCATCGACGCCATGGACCCCGAGGTCAGCAACCTGTTGTACCGGCACCCCGAGCTCTACGAGGTGGTCTACGACGGCGCCCGGCACGCCGTGGCCAGACTGGCCGAGGCGATCTTCCAGGCCCAGCTCGGCCGGATGCCCGCCAGCCTGCTCGACATCGGCTGCGGCACCGGCCGCGACCTGGAGTACCTCACCCGCCACATCCCGGACGCCACCGGTGTCGACTACCAGCAGCCGATGATCGACTTCGCTCGCCGGCAGCGGCCCGGGATCGACTTCCGCACCGGCGACATGCGCACCCTGCGGCTGGAGCGCACCTTCGAGGCGATCACCAGTTTCGGCTACACCCTGGCCAACGTGCACACCAACCGCGACATCGACAGCGTAATGGCCACCTACGCCGCCCACAGCGCCCCTGGCACCCTGCTCCTGCTGGAACTCATCGACCCCCTACGCACCGGCAAACTGCCCCGCGACTTCCACATCGACATCCCCGACCTGCGCGCCGACGCCATCGCCGAGTACACCTTCCACCCCGCCCAGCAGATCCTGCAGCGCGAACGGATCTGGCGCCGCGCCAAGGGCCCGGTCCGCGACAGCGTGAAGTTCCGGCTGCTCTACCCCAAGGAACTCGAGTACTACCTGGACAACCACGGCTTCGAGATCCTCACCTGCCACGACCTGGCCGAAAAGCACAACGCCGCCAGCGCGTTCGTCGTCGCCCGCCACCGTGGAAGATCGTGATCTTCTACCGGGCTGATCCTTTTTGGGGCGGCGTGCAACCCGCCGGGCCGCGGCGGGCGTGACTAGTGCAGGAACGCAACACCAGTACCGAGTTCAAGACACCACACCCAGACCGGGGGATCGATGACCGATCGGGACACCGCGTTCGCGGACTACTTCGCGGCGCGGTCGGATGCCATGCGGCGCACGGCGTATCTGCTGTGCGGCGACTGGCACCGAGCCGAGGACCTTGTCCAGGTGATGTTCACCAAGCTGTACCTGGCCTGGAAACGCATCACCAGACACGAGGCGTTGGACGCCTATGCCCGCCAGACCCTGGTGCGCACCTTCCTGTCCGAACGCCGGCTCGGCTGGTTCCGTAAGGAAAGCGTCACCCACGACCTGGCCGACACCGCCGTCACCGGTGCCGGCCCGGAGGACCGGATGGTGCTGCTCGCGGCCCTGCGGCAGGTGCCGCCGGGACAGCGGGCGGTACTGGTGCTGCGTTACTGGGAGGACATGTCGGTCGAGGAGACCGCCAAAGCCCTCAACTGTTCCACCGGAACGGTCAAGAGCCAGGCCGCGCGGGGGCTGCAGACGCTGCGCGACCTGCTCGCCGTTCACTCCACACCCGCCTTTGATCGAAAGAGGACGTCCCGATGAACGAGCAGGAACTGCGTGACAGTCTGCGAGAGGTGATGGTGGCCAGCAGCCCCCCACCGTCGATGAATCCCAACGCGGCGCTCGACTCGGCCAGGCGTGCCCACAAGCGCCGTCGTGCCACGTTCGCCGGCGCCGCGGCCGGTGTTGCCGTGGTCGCGATGGCCGTGGGTACCGCGTTCGCCCTGAGCCCCGGCGAGACCCCGCTGCCCATCGACCAGGCCGCCCAGCCACCGGCCAACACAGGGGTGGTGGGGACCGGCAAGGATGGCGGCGGCACCGAGACCCAGTTCCCTGACGGCCAGACCGACCGCACCGCCCGCAACGGCCCCCAGGCCGCCAAGGGCGAGGCATTGCTGCAGTCGCTGAAGGCGAAGATGCCCAGCACCCTGACTGTGGACACCAAGGCGACCCACCAGGGCGACCCGAAGCTCCCGGTCACCACCAGCCAGTCCCAGTTCAGGGACTACATCAACGGCGACAAGAACAAGCAGATCTGGGAGTACCAGGCAACGGTCGCGGTCACCAAACAGGGGTCGTCCAACGCGGGAACCGGCCGGGTGATGGTCGAAACGGTCACCCCCGGTGGCTCCGGGCCCACCGACGTGTGCGACCTGGCCAAAAACTTCTGGGGCATCGGCGGCACCTGCGAGACCAGGGTGGTCCAGGGCAAGACGGTCGGCGTGGTCACCCAGTCCAAGGACGCACGCATCGACCAGGCCGTCGCCTACCGCTACGAGGACGGCACCACAGTGGTCGTCGCCCAGTCCAAGCAGCCCAACAACGCCGAGTCGGCTGACGGCCCCATGGCGCAGCCGCCGCTGACTCTCGAGCAGCTGGCTCCGCTGGTGCTCACGCCGGACTTCAAGGTCAGCTGACCATCGCAGCGTCCCGGGAGTACCAGCCGGTGCTCCCGAGACGCCCGGCATCCCGTGTGATCACACCGATGTACCCGTCCGGCCGGACCAGCACCAACGTTCCCGGCTCGACGTCATAGATCCGGAAAGCCTCAGGATCCGTGACCCGCACGGCACCCTCGCACTCGGCGCCGAACGCGAGCACAGTGGCGTGCGGGCCACGGAACACATCGAACAACCTCCGCCCATCACCACACGGACCGTCCGGTGCGCGGTCACCCGCCACCACCGACCCCGGCGACGGCCGGTCGTCCACCGCGAGCGGGCCGTCCTGATAGGTGATCCCGAGCTGACGCTCCTCGTGACCCCGATGCATCGTCCTGCGAGCCAGCAGCCGCTCACTGAGTCCCAGCACATGCGCCGCCACCGGCAGACGTTCCTGCTCATAGCTGTCCAGCAACACCTCCGGCGCGCCGCGCAGCACGGCCGCGAGCTTCCACCCCAGGTTGTAGGCGTCCTGCACACCGGTGTTCATGCCCTGACCACCTGACGGCGGATGCACATGCGCGGCGTCCCCGGCCAGAAACACCCGCCCCACCTGGAACCGGGAGGTCATCCGCACATTCGGGCGCCACACCGTCAGCCACGTCAGGCCGGACAGCCCAAGATCAGTCCGCCCGGTCCGCTCGGCGAAATACGCCGCGAGCTGCTCGATCGTGCTCAGCTCGCGGTCCGGATCGGCGATCGTCAGCTGGAACGAGTCAGTCCCGCCCAACGGGCACAACCCGATCATCGGCTCCCGCCACAGGTGCCAGTGATCCCGATCCAGGCCCTCGACACGCACATCGGCGATCAGCATCCTGATGTCGTCCCGAGTCTCTCCGTCGAACGGCACACCCAGCATCCGCCGGGTCGGTCCTTTCCCACCGTCCGCGCCGACCAGGTACGCCACACGCACCCGCTCGTTCACACCGTCACGGCGCAGCGTCGCGGCCACACCGTCCTCGTCCTGCTCGAACCCGACCAACTCGGTGCCCGTCTCGACCGCGCCGCCGAACTCGGCCAGCCGGTCACGCAGTAACTGGGCGGTCCGCCACTGCGGGATCATCCACGGATTCGGGTACGGCACGTCCGCCGACGGCTCGACATACTCGCTCATCGTGCCCTCCCAGACGACCTCGCCGCCCTGGTAGGCGCGGATCGGCGGGTAGACCGAGCCGTGCGCGTGCACCGCCTCGATCAGGCCGAGATCGTCGAACACCTCCTGGGTGCGCGGCTGCATGCCCCGGCCCCGCGACCCGGCCGGGAACGTCACCTCCTTGTCGATCACCCGGCAGCTCACCCCGCGCCGCGCCAGGTCCACAGCCAGCGTCAGCCCTGTCGGACCCGCCCCGACGACCAGCACATTTGTCATCAAACGCTCCTTAATGTCATTCAATTTAACGTCATTAAGGTAAACTTAATGCTGTTAAAGTGTCAACCCTGAATCCGAGGAGGGCGGCGAGAGTGGCACTGGACCGGGAGACCGTGGTGCGGACCGGACTGCAGGTGCTCGACGACGTCGGCCTGGAGGCGCTGACCCTGCGCAAGATCGCCTCCGAGCTCAACGTCCAGCCCCCGGCGCTGTACTGGCATTTCAAGAACAAGCAGGACCTCATCGACGAGATGGCCACCACCCTGCTGACCGACCACGTCCAGCCGGTGCCCGCCGGCCAGCCCTGGGACGAGTTCGCGGCCACCTACGGCACCGGCTTGCGCCAGATGCTGCTGCGCTACCGCGACGGCGCGAAGATGTTCGCCGGCACGTTCCTCACCGACACCAGCGTCTACCAGCAGCAGGAAGCGTCACTGCGACTGATGGTGAACGCCGGGTTCACCCTCGAGGACGCCGGCCAGGTGTTCTGGACGATCCACAGCTACACGATCGGGTTCGTCATCGAGGAACAGGCCGTGTACCACTACCCCGGGCAGCGCGACGAACGCTACGACATCGACCGGCGAACCGAACGCATGGTCGGCGAACACGTCCCCCTGGCCGCCGCGGCCGGGAAAAGTCTGTTCGACGGCTTCGACGCCCGCTACACCCGCGGCCTGCAGGCCATCATCACCGGCGTGGCCACCTGGCGCACCTGAGGTATCACAGCCCGCCGTCCCGGCTCTGTTCAATGCGGAGGCGTTCAGCGCGGATGCCGAAGGGAGCGGGCGATGTCAGACGGTGCGGTGCACAAACTGGTCGTGGCGATCTCGCTGGTGTCCGGACGGCTGACCGTCGGCCTGGACACCGCAGGTCTCGATCGCGCCGAGTTCTACCTCGACGGCCACCGGGTGGATTGCCTTGCCCTGCACGGCGAACCGATGACGACCACGGTGACCGGCGTCCACCCCGGACAGGACTTCCGGGTGGTGGCGTTCGCGGGTGGCCGGCCGGCCGCGGCCCACCGGCTCACCACCTGAATCACGTGAACGACGGCACCAGCGCGAGGGCGAACAAGCCGTAGAACGCAGCGGCGGTCGACAGCCGCCGCACGCTCAACCTGCCCGAGCGCAACGTGATCAGCAGATACAGCACCGCGAGCAGCGTCACCCCGCCGGCGATCAGCAACATGCCGTCCAGCCGCCACGGCGTGAACAGCAGGCCGAACCCGCTGGGCACGGTCGCCTGCACCATCATCGAGCCGGACACGTTGGCCAGCGCCAGTTTCGTCTTGCCCTGCCGCACCCAGATCACCGCGTTCATGATCTCCGGCAGCTCGGTGGCGATCGGCGCGAGCAGCAACGCCGTCAACGCCGCCGGCAACCCCAGCATCGGCCCGACGGTGTCCAGCTGCACCACGAACAACCGGGACGCCGCGAAGATCACCGCCAGCGCGCCCAGCGTCTGCGCCACCACCGCCCACGTCGCGGGCTCGGCGCGGTTGCGCTGCAGCTTCAACGGTTCGAGCTGCTCCTGCGGCCCATGGTCCTGCTGGCGCATCTCCCGGATGCAATACGCCGCATACACCGCGAAGAACAGCAGGCCCAGCCACGGTTTGATCGCGAACGCCACCAGCCCGAGCCCGACCTTCACCACGAACACCGCCATGAACCACGACTGGTCCTTGGCGAGCTTGTCCAGATCACCCCAGTCCTCGCTGCCGCCCCGGCGGCGGCTGGCCAGCAGGCTCCAGCCGATCACGCCGTACGCCACGGTCGCCAGCGCCAACGGGCCACCCATCGCGGCACCCACACCGATATCTCGCTGCTCAGGCGTCTGGCCGAACACCACGGCCACGAAGGTCACGACACTCTCGGGCAGCGCGGTGCCCACCGCGGCCAGCACGGTTCCCACAGCCACGGTCCCGACGTTGAGCCGCCGGCCGAGCCATTCCACCGCGTTGACGAACCACTCGCACGACAGATAGATCGCGACCGCGCAGACGATCAGCAGAACGAAATGAATCACGCCGTTTCCTCCCGCACCGCGGGACGAAACTCTCCGGTGCACGCCGCAGACCTCGACCCATGGCGCGCCAGTTGGTGCACGCCGAACAGGTCGAAGGTCTCGCCCGCCCCGCACTACCGTGCGAGGCCGCCGGGCCGGGCGCGAGGCGCCAGCATGTCGACCCGGGCGTTGGGGGCTACTCCCCTTCGTTCGGTGACAACCCTGCCGTAGGCCCCGCTAATTGTCAATCAATTGCGCAAGTGTCAGACTGTGGCGGAGGCCTCGTTCGGGAAGAATCCATCGCGCCATGAGTCAACCGACGCCACCCGACGAGCCGACCCGGCCGCAACTGCAGTCCGCGGCCGCCACGTTCGCGCTGCTCTCAGCCCCGACACGGCTGCACGTCGTGTGGCTGCTGGCCCGCCACGAATACGACGTCGGCACGCTCGCGGACCGCATCGGTACCACCGTGGCCGCGGTCAGTCAGCACTTGGCCAAGCTCCGCCTCGCCGGCCTGGTAGCCGCCCGCCGCGACGGCCGTCGGCAGATCTACGCCGTGGAAGACCCCCACGTGCTCACCCTGGTCGAGCAGATCTTCGAGCACATCGCCCCCGACGGCACCCTCGCGCCCGACCCACCCACCCCCCGCCATCCCAACCGCCCCATGCACGACCAGGTCAAGGACTGAAAACATCCCGCTGGAAAAAAGTTCCGCGCGGGATGTCGAGAACCCAGGCCCGGCTGCGTCCCCGCGGTGAACACGGCCAGAATGGGCCGTATCGCACCAAGGAGACCACAATGGCCAAGTACCTGCTGCTCAAGCACTACCGCGGCGCACCGGCGGCGGTCAACGACGTGCCCATGGACCGGTGGACGCCCGACGAGGTCTCCGCCCACGTGCAGTACATGCAGGACTTCGCCACCCGCCTGGAGGGCACCGGCGAGTACGTCGACGGTCAGGCGCTCTCCCCGGAAGGCACGTTCGTCCGCTACGACGGCGAGGGTCGCCCGCCGGTCACCGACGGCCCGTTCGCCGAGACCAAGGACCTGATCGCCGGCTGGATGGTGATCGACGTCGAGACCTACGACCGGGCGCTCGAGCTGGCGGGCGAACTGTCCGCGGCTCCCGGCGCGGGCGGCAAGCCCATCCACGAGTGGCTCGAGCTGCGCCCGTTCTACGGCGTGCCCCCGACCATCACGGAGTGACACGCACGTGGATGAGCCCCTGCTGCGGGCCCTCACCCCCACGGTGATCAGCGTCCTCGTCCGTCGCGGAGCAGACTTCGCGGCGGCCGAGGACGCCGTGCAGGACGCCCTGGTCGAAGCCGTGCGCGGATGGCCGGACGACCCGCCCCGGGACTCCAAGGGCTGGCTGATCACCGTGGCCTGGCGCAAATTCCTCGACGCCACCCGCGCGGACAACTCCCGGCGGCACCGCGAGGTACGCGTCGAGGACGAACCCACGCCCGGCCCAGCCGAGATGGTCGACGACACACTCCAGCTGTACTTCCTGTGCGCGCACCCATCCCTGACACCCGCCTCGGCCGTCGCGCTCACCCTGCGCGCGGTCGGCGGCCTGACCACCCGGCAGATCGCGCAGGCCTACCTCGTCCCGGAAGCCACCATGGCCCAGCGCATCAGCCGGGCCAAACGCACCGTCTCCGGCGTCCGGTTCAACCAGCCCGGCGACGTGGCCACCGTGCTGCGCGTGCTCTACCTGGTCTTCAACGAGGGCTACTCCGGCGACGTCGACCTCGCCGCCGAGGCCATCCGCCTCACCCGCCAACTGGCCGCGAGAATCAACCACGAGGAAGTCGCCGGCCTGCTCGCGCTCATGCTGCTGCACCACGCACGCCGCCCCGCCCGCACCACCCCCGACGGCAGGCTCGTGCCCCTCGCCGAGCAGGACCGCAGCCTGTGGAACACCCACCTGATCGCCGAGGGAGTCGACGTACTCCAGAACGCCCTCGCCCGTGACCGCCTCGGCGAATTCCAAGCCCAGGCAGCAATCGCCGCCCTGCATGCCGACGCCCCGACCACCACCGAGACCGACTGGCCGCAGATCGTCGAGTGGTACGACGAACTGGTACGCCTCACCAACAGCCCTGTAGCCCGTCTCAACCGAGCCGTCGCGGTAGGCGAAGCCACCGGTCCTCAAGCCGGCCTGGCCGCCCTCGCGGAACTCGATCCCACCTTGCCCCGCCACACCGCCGTCGCGGCATACCTGCACGAGCGCGACGGCGACCCAGCCACCGCGGCCCGCCTCTACGCCGAAGCCGCCCAATCAGCCCCCAACCTCCCCGAACGCGAGCACCTCACTCGGCAGGCCGCCCGCCTCAACGCCCAGCTACGCGGGTGATCTGCCAGAGGCGAGGCTCTTGCCCAGGTCGCGGCGAGGCAGCGGGCTGGAGTACACGACGCTTGTGGTGACAGGGCCGAGACCACTGATCCGGCCGGCCGTCTCCTCCAGGTGACGCATCGAGCGGGCCAGGACCTTGAGGACAAAACAGTCCTCGCCGGTGACGTGGTGCGCCTCGATGATCTCCGGTGTGGTGGCCAGGAACTCGTGGAACGGCTTGTAGTTGCCCGACGGGTAGCGCAGCCGGATCAGCGCCATGATCACGAACCCGAGTTGCTCGGCGTCGACGACCGCGGTGTAGCCACGGATGATCCCGGCCTGTTCGAGGCGGCGTACGCGTTCGGTCACCGCGCTCGGAGACATCGACACCGCGCGGGCGAGGTCGGCGTAGCTGGCCCGGCCGTCGCGCTGGAGTTCCTCCAGGATGCGCCAATCAGTGCTGTCCGGGAATTCATCGGCCATGGGGCATGACTAGCAGGGATTCCACGGCAATACAAGCCCGACGCCGTTGATCGCCACTTCCTGTCATGATCGCTGGTCACTACCGTTTCCGGCATGACCAACGCAGTCGGATTCTTCACCGCGCGCCTGGAGTTCCAGACCGACGTCACCGACGTTCACCAGGGCATGGACGCCATCGTGCTGATCGACTCCCGCGGCGACGCGGGCTGGAACCAAGGCCACATCCCCGGCGCCGTGCACATGCCCACCGCCGAGATCCGCACCGTGGCGCCGCGCATGATCGACCCGGGCGCGCAGGTGGTCACCTACTGCTGGGGTCCTGGCTGCAACGGCGCCACCAGGGCGGCGCTCGAATTCGCGAAACTCGGCTACCAGGTCAAGGAAATGCTCGGCGGCATCGAGTACTGGATCCGCGAAGGCTTCCCGTTGCAGACCCTCGACGGCATTGTGCGCCAGGCCGCCGACCCGCTCACCGCGCCCGTCAACGCGATCACGTGCGACTGCTGAGCGCCCGGTTCGCGGTCCGGTCGATGCCGTCGACCAGGGCAGGCCACACCGCACGCGGTATGTCGTGGCCCATCCCGGGCACCAGCACGAGCTCCGCGTCCGGGATGGCACGAGCGGTCGCGCGGCCGCCGGAGACGTGTACCAGCCGGTCACGCTTGCCGTGCATCACCAGCGCGGGAATCCGCAGCTTGCGCAGCTGTGGCCGGCGGTCGCCCGCCGACGTGATCGCCACCAGTTGACGCAACGTCCCGGCCCGGTTGATGCCGCGCTCATAGGTCCGGATCGCGCGGGTACGCATCCTGTCCTCGTCGAACGGGAACCCGCGCGACCCGATCTGCTTGAACGTCGCCAGCACCGCGTCGATGTACGCCTCGCGCCCGGCTGGTGCCTTGCCCAGCAGGAACGGCAGCACACGCGGGTTGGGCCAGCCGACCAGCCTGCCGCCGGTCGTGGACATCACCGACACCAGCGACAGCACCCGCTGCGGATGCCGGATCGCCAGCGTCTGCGCGATCATCCCGCCCAGCGACACCCCGGTGACGTGTGCCGCCTCGATCCCGAGATGCTCGAGCAGCGCGGCGGCGTCATCGGCCATGTCGGCCAGCGTGTACGGCGGTGGCTGCCGCAGGAACGACCCGACCAGCGACACGCGGCCACGCATCGACTGCGACCGGCCACAGTCCCGGTTGTCGAACCGGATCACCCGGAAACCCCGCCCGGCCAACAGCTCGCACAGCTCGTCATCCCACCAGATCATCGGCCCGCCCAGGCCCATGACCAGCAACAACGGCCGGCCTTCCGGGTCGCCGATCGTCTCGTAACAGATCCTGACGCCGTTGACCTCGGCCGTCTGCTCGCTCATCCCCCGATTCTCTGTCAAAACCTCCGCGACACCAGCCCCGCCCCCGACATCAAGAACACGTTTCATGCGTCTGGTCTCGTCAGCGGCCTTGTCGATGCAAGAGAATCCTTCAACGTCGAGAACTCGTTTCACTCAGGAGGTCAACGATGACGCCTGACCCCGGACAGTGGCGCCAGCTCACCACCACCGACCGTGCCCTCGACAAACTCGCCGGCGACCTGGCGACATGGCTGGCGGCGGTGATCGGCGCCGGCACGCCGCCCACGATCACCGCCATCCACCGGCCCCAATCCGGCGGGCTGTCCAGTGCCTCAGTGCTGTTCGACGCCGAATGGACGCTGGACGGCCAGTCCCGCGGCGGGTCGTTCGTGGCGCGCATGGCACCGGAGGACAGCTCTTTCCCGGTGTTCCGCACCTATGACCTGGTGCAGCAGTACCAGATCATCGAGCAGGTCGCGGCCGCCAGCGACGTGCCGGTGCCCGACCTGTGCTGGCTGGAGCCCGACGAACGTCCCCTGGGGACGCCGTTCTTCGTGATGCGGCACGTCTCCGGTCGTATCCCGGCCGACAACCCGCCTTATGTGTTCACCGGCTGGCTCGCCGAGGCCACGCCCGCGCAACGCGCACTGCTCGCCCGCGACACCATCCAGACCATCGGCCAGATCCACGGGATCACTGACGTGGCCACGAGACTCCCCACGCTCGACGGACCGGGGCCCGCGTTGCGCCGCCACGTCGACGACCAGCACGACTGGTATCGATGGGCGCTGGCCGACGACGGTTTCCCCATCCCGCTCATCGAACGCGGATTCGCCTGGCTGGCCGAACACTGGCCGGCCGACCCCGGCCCGGACGTCCTCACCTGGGGCGATGCCCGGCCCGGAAACATCATCTACGACGAATTCACCCCGGTCGCGGTCCTGGACTGGGAGATGGCCGCGCTCGGGCCACGCGAGATCGACCTCGGCTGGCTGATTTTCCTGCACCGGTTCTTCCAGGACATCGCCACGATGTTCGACCAGCCCGGCCTGCCGGACTTCCTGCGGCACGGCGACGTGCTGGCGCACTACCGGGACGTCACCGGCCACACCCCGCGTGACATGGAGTTCTACCTCGTGTACGCCGCCGTGCGGCACGCCATCGTGATGGCCCGGATCAAGCGCCGGATGATCCATTTCGGCGAGGACACCGTACCCGCCGATCCCGACGACTACGTGCTGCATCGCGCCAGCCTGGACGCGATGTTGTCCGGAAACTACGAGTGGGAGTAGGAATGCCGACCACCGGGCCCGTGCCGTTGGACGAGTACCCGATCCACCAGACACCCCTGTCCTTCGCGCGCGTGGGGACCAGCGACCGCAACTTCTACGACCGCTGTTACCTCAACGGACACGACCGGGACGGTGGCACGTTCTTCGTCACCGGTCTCGGCGTCTACCCCAACCTCGGCGTGATCGACGCCTACGCGACCCTCCGGCACGGCGACCGCCAGTGGTCCGTGCAGTTCTCCGACGCGCTGACCGAACGCGGCATCCAGCAACAGGTCGGCGGATACCGCATCGAGGTGATCGAACCGTTGCGGCGGCTGCGGGTCGTGTGCGAGCACGACGACTTCGGCTTCGACCTGACCTGGACCGGCGCGTTCGCCCCCGTGGCCGAACCGCCGCACCTGCTGATGACCGGCGGCCGGCCGGTCATCGACGCCTCCCGGTTCGCGCAGGTCGGCAGCTGGCAGGGCACCGTGCACTGGGACGGGCACGAGATCGAGGCCGACTCGTCCCGGTGGACCGGGGCGAGGGACCGGTCGTGGGGCATCCGGCTGGTCGGCGAACCAGAACCCGCCGGCCGGGCAGCGAGTGAACCGGCCGGCGGGTTCTGGTGGCTGTACATGCCACTGCGGTTCGACGACTTCGCCGTCGTGGTGATCGCGCAGGAGGAACCCAACGGCTGGCGCACCCTCAACGACGCCGTACGAGTGTGGGCGGACGGCCGCACCGAACAGCTGGGCTGGCCCCGGATCCACATCGACTACCGCTCCGGCACGAGGATCCCGGTGTCCGCGCGGATCGCCCTCACCACCCCGGACGGCAAGCCGCTGACCATCGAAGTGGACACCGGCACATTCATCCCACTGCACGTCGGCGCCGGTTATGGCGGCGATCCCGACTGGTCGCACGGCCAGTGGAAGGGCAGAGGCTGGTCTGCATCGCGCACCTACGACCTCACGGACCCCGCCATCGCCGGGCGCGTTCCCTACGGCGTGATCGACCACGTCGCGCACGCGTGGTGCGACGGCGCCGAGGGCTGGGGCCTGTTCGAACACGCCAGCCTCGGCAGGCACGACCCGTCCGGCTTCGCCGACTGGGGCGCTGTGGCCCCATGACCTGAATCGGCCACCACCCAACGACGAGATGGCCGATGGCTTGTTTCGAGATCCCGACTGAGCCTCCGACGTCCTCGCCGTGCACGACTTCAACCACGGAACGAACGCGACCCCACCAGTGGTTCCGGCCAAACAACACCAGACGGTGCGAACGGACCGTTCGCACGGTTTGCCCCGGCCACCGTCCGAGCAGGACACACAACGGTAACTCACTAGGGTGCAGCCGGCTGGTCAAGTGCCGTGCGTTCCTTCTCGTGAGCGGCTTCGAGTTGTGCTCGCAGGGCCTGCAGTTGTGTGTCCTGCTCGGTCAGCCGCTGCACCAGGACCTCCTGCGCCTGCGACAGGGTCTTGATCGTGGTCTCCGCGTCGGCCCGGGCCTGGGTTTCCGCGCGCCTGGCGGCGTCGATGTCCTGCTGTGCCCGTTGTGCTCCGGCCTCGGCGGCTGACCACGCCTGGCGCTCACCGGCCCTGGCGGTCTCGGCTTCCTGCTGTGCACGTTGCGCCGCGTCACCCGCGAGCCGGGCCTTCTCCTCAGCACCGGCGATCTTCGCCTCGGCCAGTTCCCGGGCCGTGTCCGCACGTTCCGCCACAGCCAGCGCGTCGGTCATTCGCCGCAGCGTGTCCTGTTGCAGGATCTTCAGGTCACGCAGTTCGCGTTTCACCGACTCCAGCATGTCCAATGCGTCCCGCTGCCCCTGCTCAGCCAGGGTCGCGCGGGTCTCAGCCTGCCCACGGGCCCGCTCATGCTCCGCGGTCTGTTCCCACGCGGCCTTCCGCGCCTGTTCGGCCTCCTTGATCGCCGTCTCGGCCGACTGCTCAGCCTCCACCCGCAACTGACGGTCTTTGGCCGCCGCCGCGACAGCATCCACCTTGGCCCGCTCGGCGTCGTCAGCCGAACGTTCGGCCCGCTGCACCTTCAACAGAGCCTCAGCCGTATCGGCCCGGTCCTTCGCCGACTGCGCCACCGCCCCCGCATCGAGCTCATCCCACCGGCGCCGGATCTCCGCGAACTCGGTGAGGGCGGCATCCATCGCCTCACGCGTCTCACCGCCAAGGTTCCGCAACATCAGCAACGGCTCCTCGACGCCAACCGCCTCCAGAGCGCGGCGCCGGCGCGAAGCCTCATCCGCATGCGCCTTACTGCAGTACCGAACCGGCTTCCCGCCCTTCAACCGCCCCCGCTCATCCCGAGCCGGAGGTGGCAACAAGTTCCCACACCCATCCAGCGCGCAACTTCCCCGGTCTTCAGCCTCTTCACCCATACGACCAGCATATCTCAGTCGCTTACGCGTAAGCGTTATTGGTATCGCGTGTCAGTTACGCGTAACTAAAGCCAGAGATTAGTTCAGTGATAATGACTGTTATCACGGTGTCGCCGCAGCTCAGCCGTCCGCAGCCGGGTATTGTGACCAGTCAGGCCCTCGCCCTGTTCCTCGACACTGTCGAGGTCCGGCCCCTGCATGCGCGCGCTGCCAGCGACAACCTCGGATCGCTCAGGGTCCTGCAGAAGGCGGGCTTCACAGTCGTCGGCACCGAGATCTCCTACGCACGCGCTCGGGACACCGAAATCGAAGAAACCATCCTGCGTCTGGAACCTAGATGAGTGATGCCGTGAAGATCGCGTGAAGTGGCGCAATTCGCGATGCCCTCAGTAGCCCTTAGTGTCCTAAGTGGACCACGCGGTTGCACTGTCGGGTTGCCGCCATTGTGTCGGGCATGGCTGTCGCGGAGCGCGATGCTGATGGCACGCCTGGTGACCTCACTCCGCCTGGGAGGTGAACTCGACCAGGTACATCATCAGATCCCGCAGTGCGGCGATGCCGGTGTACTCGGGATTGTTGGCTGGATCTTCATCGCGTCGTTTCGCGGCTTGCCACACGTCGGTCAGGTACTTGTGCAGCGCGTGTCGGGCGGCGAGCTGCGCCTGCCGTGCCTCCGGCGACAGCGTGGCCAGCGCCGCCCGATCCGGACCTTCCACGGCGTAGGCCAGCTCCTGCGCGAACTCTTGCAGGTCCATGTTCGGATCATTGAGTGTGGCCATCGCGCTACAAGTCCTCGGCTTCGTCGGTGAGCTCGTCGAGCTGGCGGGCGTCGTCCAGGGCTTTGAGCACGAGCGGGACCAGCGTGCGACTGCAACGCAAGGACATGCCGCTGGTCGACACGGGCGAGGCGTTCGGGACTCCTGCGTGGGAATATTCCCCGGCTTTCCAGGGTGTGTGGTTCGCGCGGATCGATGGGGCACCGAATCGTCCGCAAGTGTGGTTCGAACCCTCGGACGACGATGTCGACGTTGCGATCTATGTTGGTGGAGCCGGGTACGTCGGTGGTGGCTGCGCCGCGCACCAGGCCTCGGTGACCACGATCGAGCCCGGGGCGGAGCCGAGCCTGGTCCGGGCCCTCGCCGAGGTTGAGGACGCGTCGCGTGATCTCAATGTGCGCGACCTGCTCGAATGCCGTTTCTTTGGGCTGTGTGGCCGTTTAGGCGAACAGGAAGGCTGCTGACCGAACCTCGCCTCTGGGCCGGGTTCGCCGGTCTCTGGCGAGTCGGCCCGCGACGGCGTCATCCGTGCCGGGTCGGGTGAGACGGGCGGACGGCGTCGTCCAGTAGGTGCCGTAGGTGTGTCGCTGTCGGGGCGAGGGCCGTGGCCAGGAGGGCGGGGCCGGCCAGTGGTGCGACTATGCCCTGGCCGTTGGCTGGTTCGTCGCCGAGCAGGCGGGGGGCGGGTGGGGTGCTCGCGAAGGCCGGTTCGACGATCAGGATGTGGCCGGTGGCGCGGTGTCCGGCCAGGACGGCGGGGCCGTCCCAGCCGGGGGCTGATGGGCCGAAGGTGGTCTGCTGGGCGAGCAGCGGGCGGCCGTCTCGATGCACGGTGAGACGGCTGGCCAGGTTGCCGGGGGATTCGTGGGCGCGTCCGAGGATCACCTCTTCGCGCAGGACGAGCCGGGCGGTGGGTGCGAGGTCCACGGTGCATGTCTGCCGCAGGTTGCTGCCGTGGGTGCTGATGAGCGGCTGGGGCAGCCAATACAGGGTCGCGTGTTCTCCCACCGTGAGTGTCACGTCGTAGGTGGCGTGGTCGGTGGTGGCGCCGCGCAGAGCGAGGGTGGCGGCGGAGGTGGTGATCTCCAGCTCGGCGCCCGCTTCGGCGGTGACGTCGATGGCCAGTCTGTCTCCGCCCAGCGGCGCGCTCATTGCGCTGAGGACGCAGACGCGTGCCTGGGTGCCGTGGTGCCGGAGCTGGCGCAGATGGAAGGGGCCGTCACTGTGCAGGAGGGACACAGTGGTCAGGTAGCCGTTGCTGGTGGCCCGGATGCGGGCGGCGGCGTGGACACCTCTGCTGGCGTGCGGTGGAGTTTGGGTGGGTGGCGGGGTGGTCGTCATGCCGCGGGGACGGTTGTCCAGGCGGTGTGGCGTGCGCGGATCCAGTCGGCTACCGGCCGGACGCCGTCGTCGGCGGTGAGTGAGGTGAAGGCGAAGGGCAGGTCGCCGCGCTGCCGCTTGGCGTCGGTGGCCATGGTCTCCAGGTCCGAGCCGACGTAGGGAGCCAGATCGGTCTTGTTGATCACGAGGAGGTCAGCGGTGGTGATGCCGGGGCCGCCCTTGCGGGGGATGTCGTCGCCGCCGGCCACATCGATGATGAAGATCTGCGCGTCGACGAGGCCCTTGGAGAAGGTGGCGGTCAGGTTGTCGCCGCCGGATTCGACCAGGATGAGGTCGAGGGGACCGACAGTCGCCTGCAGCTGGTCGACGGCTTCGAGGTTGGCGGAGATGTCGTCACGGATCGCGGTGTGCGGGCAGGCGCCTGTCTCCACGGCCAGGATGCGCTCCGCGGGAAGGACCGCGTTGCGGAGCAGGAAGTCGGCGTCCTCGCGGGTGTAGATGTCGTTGGTGACGACGGCGATGGACAGCTGGTCACGCAGGGCCTGGCAGAGGGCGGCGACGGTGGCGGTTTTGCCGGAGCCGACCGGCCCGCCCAGGCCGATCCGCAGCGCGCGGCGGGAACCGTCGGGCCGGGCGGGGCCGGCAGGTCGGGCGGGGCCGGCAGGTCGGGCGGGGCCGGCGCTGTGCGTGTGCCGGTGGGGGACGGTTTCGGGGTTGTCGAGGTGCACGGAGGTCTCCAGGAGGGTGGTCGCGAAAGGAGGGTGGTCAGGAGGCGAAGAGGCGTACCGGCCACAGGGCGTGTTGCCCGGCGGTGATGTCGAGTAGTTGCGCGGAGGTGGCGGGCAGAACGGTGGTGCCTTCGGCTGCCACGCGGTCGGCTGCTCGTGCGGCACGGTCGGCGACCTGGTCGAGGTCGTCGGCGAGCCGGGCGAGGACGGCGGTGGCGTCGAAGGGATCGAGGCTCAGCAGTCGTACGGCCGCGGCGGCTGGGCCGCTGATGCTCTCGTACGCGGCGGCGTACGCGGCGTCCAGAGGCGTCAGGCAGGCCGCGTGGGCGGCCAGGCCCAGCACCACAGGCTGGTGAACGCCCTGCGGACGGTCGCGGGCGAGCTGGTCGAGTTCCGGTGCTGGCCACACGGCGCGTGCGGCGCGCATCATCTGCCGTCCCAGTTTCCGGGCGATGTCGCGCAGCGCCGGGACAGGGGTCCGGGCGTCGGCGGCCTCGTCCAGTGCCAGCGGGTCGTATCCGGCAGCCGCCGCGGCGGCCAGCGCCGCGGCGACCAGACCCGTGGTGTGCAGTCGCCCCTGGCAGCAGGCCCGCAGACTGTGCGCGTCACGGATCGCTCCGCGGGCGACAGCGGCTTCCACTCCGCCGGAGTGCGCGTGTCCTCCGGCGGGGAAGCGGCCGTCGGCCAGGATGAGCAGGGCTGCGCGGCTCATCGGTCAGAACAGGAAGTACCGCTGGGCCATCGGCAGCTCGTCGACGACGGGCTCCAGGTTCACCGGCCCCTGCTCCACCAAGGTCTTCGTGTCCGATGTTGTGGTTCCGCCGATAGTCACCTTGTAGGTGTTGGGGTTGACCTTGACGACGGGCGTGAGGTTGTTCTCCCGCATGTCGCTCTTGCTCAGGCCCCGGGTGTCGGTGATGGCGTGGAACTTCTTGCCGACGCCCAGCCGGTCGGCAAGCCCGTTGTCCAGGGCCCGCTGCGAGACGAAGTTGAACGAGTTCGCCGCGGGAGCCCGGCCCTGTGCTCCCCAGACCGCACGGGGCAGGATCGGCTGCGGCGTGGGAATCGACGCGTTGGCGTCGCCCACCTGGGCGTAGGCGATCTGGCCACCCTTGACGACCAGGTGCGGTTTGACGCCGAAGAACTTCGGCTCCCACAGCACCAGATCGGCGAGTTTGCCGGCCTCGACCGAGCCGACCACGTGGTCGATGCCCTGGGCGATCGCGGGATTGATGGTGTACTTCGCGACGTAGCGGCGGGCGCGGTGGTTGTCCGAGTCGTTGTCTCCAGGCAGGGGTCCGTATCGGTTTTTCATCACGTGCGCGGTCTGCCAGGTACGCATGATCATCTCACCGATGCGGCCCATGGCCTGGGCGTCGGAGGACATCATGGAGATCGCGCCCAGATCGTGCAGCTCATCCTCGGCCGCCATGGTGGAAGGGCGGATCCGTGAGTCGGCGAAGGCCACGTCCGCCGGGATCTCCGGGTTGAGGTGGTGGCAGACCATCATCATGTCCATGTGTTCGGTGACGGTGTTGAGCGTGAAGGGACGGGTCGGGCTGGTCGAAGCGGGGAGGACGTTGCTCTGACCCACCATGGTGATCATGTCAGGGGCATGGCCACCGCCCGCGCCCTCGATGTGGAAGACGTGCAGGCAACGCCCGGCGATGGCCTCTCTCGTGCTCTCGACGAACCCGGCCTCGTTCAGCGAGTCCGCATGCAGGGCGAGCTGCACGCCGGTGTCGTCGCAGACCTGTAGACAGGCGTCGAGGACCGCGGGAGTGGCTCCCCAGTCCTCGTGGATCTTGAAGCCCACGACACCTGCGTCCACCTGGTTGTACAGCGAGGCCTCAGACACGGTGCTGCCCTTGCCGAGCAGACCGATGTTGACGGGGAACTCGTCCAGCGCCTCGAAGAGCCGGGCGAGGTGCCACGCCCCGGGCGTGACGGTGGTGGCGGTGGACCCCTCGGCCGGACCGGTTCCGCCGCCGATCAGCGTGGTCACCCCAGCCGCGAGGGCCTCCCGGATCTGCTCCGGACAGATGAAGTGCACGTGCGTGTCCACACCGCCGGCGGTGAGGATGCGGCCCTTGCCCGAGATGACCTCGGTCTCCGGGCCGATCACGATATTCTCGGGGCGCTTGTCGTTCCAGTGCGACGGGTCCATCGTCTCGGGGTTGTATGCCTTGCCCAGTGCCTGGATCTTGCCGTCGCGCAGGCCCACGTCCGCCTTGACCACACCCCAGTGATCCAGCACCACCGCGCCGGTGATGACAGTGTCCGCGGGCCTGCGCGTTTCCTGAGGGCCGGGATCGCGGGGGATGCTGGACTGGCCCATCGACTCACGGATCACCTTGCCGCCGCCGAAGACGACCTCGTTCCCGCTGCGTCCGGGCCCGCCGGCCCAGTCCTCGGTGATCTGGATGGACAAGGCGGTGTCGGCGAGCCGGATCCGGTCGCCCACCGTCGGCCCGAACAACTCGATGTACTCGTAGCGTTCCAGTGGATTCCGGTACGGGGGGTCGTTCCATGCCTTAAGCATCGAGAGGTCCTCCCACTTCCTTGCGCAGGCCGCGCACAACACGATCGCCCGCGATGGGCACCAGCTCGACGTCCTCGGTTCCGGGGTGGGGCTCGAAACGCTTGGAGGTCCCGGCCGCCACGTTCAGCCGCTTGCCGTAGGCCGCCTTGCGATCGAATTCCAGGCCAGGGTTGGCCTCGAAAAAGTGGTAGTGCGAACCCACCTGGATCGGGCGGTCTGCGGTGTTGCGGACACTCACCGTCGTCACCTCCAGCCCCTCATTGAATGGAATAGGTCCCGCGTCGGCGGGGTCCACCTTCCCCGGATGCACCAGCGGCGGCTCCTTCGGCTCCTTGATGGGTTTGTCAATCGTCACCAGCTTCGTGCCATCCGGGAAGGTCGCCTCCACCTGGACGTTCTCGATCATCTCCGGGACGCCGTCCATCAGCTCCTCACGGCGTAGCAGCTTGCGACCAGAGCACATTATGTCCTTCACGGGCTGCCCCGCCCGGGCCTCTTCGAAGATGTGCACCGTCAGCAGCGCCACCGCTTCTGGGTAGTTCAGCTTCAGGCCACGTTCCCGGCGCCGCCGGGCGACGTCCGCCGCCACATGGATGAGCAGGCGCTCCTGCTCATGGGGAGTCAGATGCATGTCGTCCTTCTTCCTTGACTCGGAGCACGCCCCCTCGACGGCGACGGACCGGCGCCATCCGGGGCGCCCTGTGCCATACGCCGCCCGCCTGCGGTCACCACAACCCCGAACCTGAATTTGTTCGGCAGCCCCTCCTCGGGGATTCGGGCCACCCGCCGATCAGTGTCGATGTGATCGAGTACGTTGTTCACCTCGGTTGCGGCCGACCTCCGCGCGGTATTCACCGCGACGATGTCCAGACCTGTCAGCCACAGATCCAGGTCCGCCGGCACGTGCGGTCCGACCACCGGGAGATCGGAAAGACCCGCCGCGAGTTCGGCCCGCATCACCAGCACCGGCACCCGCAGGGACCCGGTAGATGGCGGTTGTGTCGCCATTTCGGGCTGCGCCCCAATCGGAGACCGCGTCAGGCTCCTCGCACCGAATCTGTCCGCCGAGCCGTCCCTTATACGATCGTCCACAATGCACACCTCGCCGTCGACAACCGGCCTGCGGCGTCGTGAAATTATGGCGTTGACCAGGCAAGTAGCTGGACTAGCCGCCATGCGCCACGTATTCATGCGTATCATGGGATGTTTCGGTAACGTCGCTATCTTTGCCGGTTTCTCACCTACTGGCTATCCTTCCCGCCAATTGGGCGATCTGGCCAGGCGGGCAACATCAAAATGATGATCGTCGAGGTTGCCTCAAGGTCATTAGGGGGGAGACAGGAGTTTGTATCGAGATCTTTGAGGCGGGCCGGTCAGGCATTCATTGAACTGATTGGGCTGACGTTGTTGATATATGACCGTGCCCTTCGGCAGGTTGACCATCACGTCGTTTGTGATCGACTGGCAACGTTCATCTTGTGAGGGAGTTTGCGAATCTTTGAGACGGCGGCGAAGTGGCGTTGCATTTGGGCCGGGCGCGGTGGTCCGACAAGCTCGGCGGCACTGAACCGCGAGCAGCGGACCTGGCACTCGAACGGGGAAAGGAGGCAGTCACGGCAGCCACATCCACCGCACGGGAACCGTCGCGACCTGTCCCGGCTGTGCCCCGACGAGCTCGCCGGTCTTGTCGACTACGAACGCGATGGTCCCGGTGACCGTCGGGATACCGCCGTCGCGGCCGAGGCACTGGCCCACCTTCGTGATCGTGAGCAGGGATGTCCACCCGGCGAATACTCAACAGGCACAACAAGATGTCGACCTCGGCGCGCTCCGTGTAGGAACGCCGTAGGACGGGTCCGCCAGCACAGTTCGGTCCCGCCAGTGCGGAGCACCAGACGATCACCATCACCACTCGGACAACTACGACCGTGACGACCAAGATCACTATGAATCGGAATGGAGTGTAAGTCGATGTTCGGGCCTGGCCAGACGTTGACGACAGAGTTCGAAGCCGGCGATCAACGGCAGAAGGCGGTGTTCCAGGTCCTGGCCGGCGGTCGAGCCATCTCAGGGGAACGACGGCCCGACACCTGGTATATCGATGTGCAGTTCCTGCTATGGCTCTTGCACCGCATCCAGGCCGGTGACACGACCGCCGAGCAGGCGTGTGCGAACCTGGCGGAAACGACCCGGACCGAACTCGTATGGCGCTGGTAGTGAATGTTCGGCAGCTGCCAGCGACGTCGACAGGACAGTGATGGCTGAGCCCGTCTGCTCGGCGCCGACACCGAGGACTGCCCACCCGAACATGCACCCATGTGCCCTACACCTGGCCATTCTGGTGGTATGAGAGGGGGCCAGACGCCTCCGCATCCACCTTGGCGTCGGTCTGTTGTGGACTGAGACGCTACGGGATTCCTCGAGGGCGGCGACAGGTTCGACACCTGGGTCGCCCGGCGATGTCTTCCGCCACGGTCCGTGACCAACGTGGCTGCTTGTAGCAGCGAACTCACATGTGCCCGGTGATCCGGTACCGTAGTCACATGCCCGACCCGCGCAACACCGGCATGGATAGCCCGGAGGCCATCGACGGCATGGCCGAGCAGCGGCGCACGGCCGCGCTCGCGTTGCTGGAGCGGCGTTTCGGGCAGCCGCCCGCGTGGGCACTCGATGACGTCTACCGCGACCATTACGGCGTGGAGAACCCCTTCCCGCCGCCGAGGACTGCTGACGCTGGTTGATGCACGCCACCGGCTGGATTCTCGACACTCCCGCCATCACCTTCTTCGCCCATGCCGATCCGTATGCGCAGGCGGTGGTGTGGGCAGCGGTGGAGCAGGGCGCGACCTTGCTGGTGCCGTCCACCGCCCTGGCTCTCGCGTGTGCGACAGCTCCGTCCTCGGTGCACGACGCGATCGGTGTGCTGCTTGATCTGCCGGTCACGGTGATCGACCCGCTGGACCGCAGTCGCGCGAGCGACGTCGGTGTGCTCCTCGCCGAGGCGGACGAGCCCGACGAAGCCCTGACCGACTGGACCGCCCTGGCCGTCGCCCATGTCGTGGCGGCGTGCCGGGTCCGCGGCTGGGCGGCGATCACCGATGGCACGGCCCGAGTGCACGCGCTGGATCCCCGCATCGAGGTCAAACTGCTTCGGCGCCGGTCATAGACCGCCGGGGCGAGCGCAGAGCCTGCACACACACCGCGCAAACCGATCGAGCGAGCCAGATAATGTGACCTTATGACTCGTGCTGAATCGGTCACTGACACTTTTTTCTGCGCGACGGATGACACTTTCTTCGCGCGTCCCAGGTATGACGCGCAGCCTGTTTGTCCCGGCAAACGCAGCAAAGTGTCAGTACTCGCGCAGCGAAGTGTCAGCGGTCGCGCAAGGAAGTGTCAGTGACCGATTCAGATACGCCGGTTACAGCCTTGACCTGCGACGATGTCCCAGGGCGCCCGGTGAACTGCTTCTTCCCGAGTGCGTCACGGACGCCCTGTTCGCAGTGCGCTCGCAGCTGTCCAGCACCAGCAGCACCTGTTGTCCGCCAGCAGGTCCAGAGCAGGCCGCCGTCCCTGCTGATCGTGGATACCCCCACGACGTCGGCGAGCGTTTGGGCCAGCAGCCTGTCCTCGGTGAGCGCGGCCAATTCGAGCAGCCGCACCCCCGTCCGGGAAAGGCCTCGTGTGTCTGGGCGGCCACCCGCAACGCCAGCCGGGTCTTGCCCACCCCGGCCACCCCGGTCAATGTGACCAGCCGGGCCCGCCGCACCAGCCGCACGGCGCGGGCGATCTCGCGTCGGCGACCCACGAAACTCGTCACCGCGCCCGGCAGATTGCCCACCAGCCGACCCGGCCCGGGTACGCGCCGTCATGGGTTCGGTCTTTCCCATGCCAGGTGACCCAGGCGGCGAGCTGGGTGCGCGTGGTGAAGCCGAGCTTGGTCAGGATGCGTTGCACGTGGCCTTCGGCGGTGCGCTGGGCGATCACCAGCCGCGCGGCCATGTCCTTGTTGGACAGGCCTTGCGCGACCAGCTCGGCGACCTGCTGCTCCCGGCGGGTCAGCGGCGTGCTCGCTGTGCCCCTCGCGGTGGAGGCCGAGGTGACGGGCGCGGGTTTCCCTCCGAGCGCGTAGGCGACGGCTTCGTCGAGGCCGAGTTCAGCACCGCGAGCGTAGGCAGTTTCCAAGGCACGGTCGCCGAGGGCGTGGCGGGCTTGCCGCTCGCACGCCTCGTGCGGGGCGATCACGTTCTGGGTACCCATCCGGACCTGCCCACCGATCGAGGCCCAGACCTGCTGGACCGCGCCGAGCAACATCGCCGCCCGCGCACGGTCGCCCGCCGCGGACGCGATCGAGGCCAGCAGGTCGACGACCAAAGCCATGCCCGGAAGGTCGTTGAAGGTCTTCTTGAGGCGCAACGATTCCTGCGCGTGTTTGGTCGCCTGTTCGAGGTCGCCCCGGGGGCATCTCAGCCAGGGCGAGCGCATAAAGCGCAAAGGAATAGCCCGACTGCTCGCCATGGCCGTCGCCAAGCACATCAACGCGATCTTCACCAAACTCGACCTGCCACCTGACAACACCGACGACCACCGCCGCGTCCGCGCTGTACTCACCTACCTGCAGAGCTGACCATCCAGGGCAGTTGGTCGGCGGGAACAGCAGAAAGCCGTCACCGACCGTTGGAAGTCGCGGGCCACGCGCGACACAGCTGGCTCTTCGGTGGCTGCCTGTTTCCCGGTCGAGGCGCCGGCGCGGTCGATGTCCTCCACGACGCGAAGGTGACTCACGCCGTTGGCTCTGGTTCGACCACGCGACAAGGGAGCTCCGCGGCGGTGCGCAGTGTTCGTCCGAATCGGACGATCCCGCAGCACTCGCACGCCACCGACAGGTGGTGCGTTACTGGCTACGGCGCGGAGAACGTCGGCGATGTTGCGGTGGTAGGTGTGGGTGGCACGGTGGGTGACGAAGTCCCGCAGTGAGAACGGCCTGATAACCACCTCGCCCGCCGCAGCGACGAGAACCTGGGCAACATCGGGTGAAAGGCCTCTTCCGCGCAATCACGGGTACAGAGATTGGACTGACCGGGTGCAGTCCCCTGGAGGTACGGGCTGGTTGGAGAAATCACACGACCGAGTTGCTCACGTGGCAGACCGACATGGCCCGGCCGAGTCTTGCAGGCAAGAGTACAGACAGTCGGTGCCGATCGCGGATAGGCATCTACTCGGCCATCGGCGCGGCGCCGCTAACGAACCAGCGCCAGCTGCTGCGGGTCTAGGACACCCAGCTCTTCCAGTCGCCCGGCTGCTCGTCGATCAACTCAGGAGCCCCGTGACCTTCGCCCCGTCCGATCTCGACACCTCGGGTCAACACCGAGAGCTCGCAACCTCGACCACTGTCCACGCTGCGAGCGGCGACCTAACGCCAAGGGCCGCGTCATGGACACCGGCCTGTACTACGAGGAGGGCACCCGCCGGGTGGCACGCCTCGCTGGCCACCAGCCAGGTCTACATCGACGCCAGCACCCGCGAGCAACGCAACGCCATCGCCGCCCATCGCACCACCACGACAATCAGGTCGCTGGCCTCGGTCTTGCAGTTGCAGGACGAGCCTCGGGCCACCGGAGGGTGCAAGACCCGCAAGCTGGTGCTGCTGGTGGCCCGCCGTAAGCGCTGACCCCTGATCACCCTGACCGCGGGGGCCCGGTGGTGTGGGCGATGAGCCCTGCGGCGATCACCGACGCGATGTCATCGAGACGGTCCTCGTCCAGTGGATGGGGGAAGACGAACAGGGCGACGAAGAGCGGGCCGCCCAGCAGCAGATGTGCGAGTGTGGGATCCACTGGCCGCGACAACTCGCCGCGCCGCCAGGCGCGCTCCATGATCGCTTCGAGGTCCCTGCGCTCCTGGGCGACGAACGTGCTCTGGAACCGGGCGGCCAGGGCGGGGTCGCGGGACGCCTCGGCCAGTACCGCCGGTATCACTTCGCGGGCTGCGGGCGTGGTGAGCCGCTCGTGGATGACGTGGGCCATCGCGCGCAGGTCGCTGCGCAGCGAGCCGGAGTCTGCAGGGGGCTCGATGTCCATGCCGTGTACGGCCGCGGCGAAGAGCAGCTCCGCTTTGGAGCCGAACCGGCGGTAAATCGCGGCCTTGCCCACGCCCGCGCGGGCGGCGGTCGCGTCCATGGTCACACGGCTGTAGCCGGACTCGGCGAGGAGCTCGCGCGCGGCCAAGAGAACGGCCTGGTCGGTCTGGCTGTCCCTGGGGCGGCCCAGTCGTGGTGCTGGATTCGGCATGATGTTTCTATACGATACCCGAGTTCCGGAACTTTGGTATCGTAATGTCGTGAGGGTTCGTCGTGCTGGGCTTCGCCGGGCATCCGTCGAACCCGATCGTGTCCAAGGCGGTCGTCCCCGGTCTCACTCCGGCGAACTGCGCCATCGGCCACAGAGCCTTCTGCTGTATCCAGCCTCCCGCCCCGCGGAATCTCCATGAACGACAGGCAACTGTCGCTCCCTGTCCGGGCGCGGTTCCCACATCACCGAAAGAGGGATGACCGTGGACCATTCAACTGTCCATAGGCGCCGCTGGCAGATCCTCACCGTGCTGTGCCTCAGTCTGGTCCTGATCGGCCTGGACAACCTGATCCTCAATCTGGCGCTGCCGAAGATCCAGACCGGCCTGGGCTCGACCAGCACGGAACTCCAGTGGATCATCGACTCGTACACCCTGGCCTTCGGCGGGCTGCTGTTGCTCTGCGGCACTCTCGCCGACCGCTTTGGGCGCAAGCGGCTGCTTCTCGTCGGGCTCCTGCTGTTCATGGGGTTCTCGGTGGGGGCAGCCTTCGCCGACGATTCCACGACACTGATCGTGATGCGCGCCGCCATGGGCGTCGGAGCGGCGATGATCATGCCAGCCACGCTTTCCATCATCAAGAACGTGTTCCCGCCCGAAGAACAGGCCAAGGCCATTGGCATCTGGGCCGCCACGGCAGCCCTTGGTGTGCCGCTTGGCCCGGTGGTCAGCGGTCTGCTGCTTGAGCACTTCTGGTGGGGCTCCGTCTTCCTCATCAACGTCCCGGTGGTGATCGTGGCCCTCGTCGCAGGGCTGTGGCTGATCCCCGAGTCGCGTAATGAGAAGCACCCCGGACTCGACCTGCTCGGCGTCCTGCTCTCAGTGCTGGGCCTGGTCGCGCTCGTGTACGGACTGGTGGAAGCGTCCAGGAACGGCTGGAGTGACCCGGTGATCATCGGCTCGCTCGGCGGCGGCACGCTGCTGCTGGTCTCGTTTGTCCTGTGGGAGCGGCGTGCACCGCACCCGATGCTGCAACCTGAACTGTTCCGCGATGCACGGTTCAGCGGTGCCGCGGCCGCCATCACCGCCCTCTCCTTCGGGATGTTCGGCGTGCTGTTCGTCCTCACCCAGTACCTCCAGTTCGTGCTCTCGTACGAACCGCTGGCGGCGGGTCTGCGGCTGCTGCCGATCGCCACGGTGATCGCCGCCGCCCCCCTCTCGCCAAAGCTGGTGGAGCGCATCGGTCTGAGGTGGGTCGTGGCGGCGGGCCTTGTGCTGATCACCGGATCGCTGGCGCTGACCGCAGGGGCCGGAATCGAGTCGGAGACCCGGGTTCTGACGAGCCTCGCGCTCTTCGGCCTTGGCTTGGGGCTCGGCATGCCGGCCGCGGCGGACGCCATGTTGGCGGCCGCACCGTCCGGCCAGGCCGGGGCCGGCTCCGCAGTCACCGATGCGGCTATGCAGGTCGGCGGAGCACTGGGGATCGCCGTGGTCGGCAGTGTGCTCACCACGTCCTACCGTGACGCGCTGCCCAGGCTCGACGGGCTACCGGGTCCCGCCGCGGAGGCGGTCGGCGACTCGATCGGTGCCGCCACAGCAGTCGCGCCGTCCATCGGCGGGGATCAGGGGCGGGCGCTGATCGAGAGCGCTCGGGAGGCGTTCGTCGAAGGGTTCGGTGACGCGCTGCTCCTTGGGGCTGCGGTCACTGCGGTGGGGGTGCTCGTCGCACTGGTCGTACTGCCGGGCCGGCAAGCGCGAGAAGCGACAGCGGGGAGCGACGGCCCACGAGAAGGACAGCGCGGAAACGCAGGCCCTCGGTGACCCGGCGTCAGAACAACAACGCCGTGTCCGCGGAAGGCTCCGGGCGCCAGGAACGCGCAGTGACCGCCGGCGCTACGCCCGGCCGGACCGCTCGGGGTGCGCGGGGTGCGCGGGCTTCGTCGCCCGGTGCAGCGCGACGATGCCGCCGCTGAGATCGCGCCAGGCGACGTCGGTCCAGCCGGCCTTGAACATGAACTGGGCGAGTGCGGCCTGGTTGGGCCAGGCCCGGAGGGACTCGACGAAGTAGACGTAGGCATCGGGGTTGCTGCTCACCCGGCGGGCGATCGCGGGCAGTGCGCCCATCAGGTACTCCAGGTACTTCCGCAGGCTCAGCGGGGACGGGGTGGAGGTCTCCGCGACGACTAGCCGGCCACCCGGCCGGGCCACCCGGGCCATCTCGGTGAGCGCGGCCACAGTGTCCGCGATATTGCGCAAGCCGAAAGAAATTGTCACTGCGTCGAAAACGTTGTCCGCAAATGGCAGCCGGAGCGCGTCCGCGACGACCGAGGGGACATTCCGGTGCGCTCCCGCGCGAAGCATGCCCAGCGAGAAATCCGCCGCGACGCAGAACGCCCCGTCCCGCTGGAGTTCCACCGTGGAGACCGCGGTCCCGGCGGCCAGGTCGAGCACACGGTCACGCGGCCCGGTGCCAGCCGCGGCGCGGAACTGTTTTCGCCACTGCCGGTCCATACCCAACGTCATGAGCGTGTTGGTCCGGTCGTAACGGCGAGCCACTTCATCGAACATCGAAGCGACCGCGTGCGGATCCTTGTCCAATCCTGCGCGCCTCATATGGCCACTGTATGACGGACCGAGCCCATTTGACCGCCGCTGTATATTGTGGCCGTTCACTGGTCGAAACCTTCGAGAAACAGCGATGATCGCAGCGGCGCGGTCCATTCCACCGGCGGCAGGAGAAAATTGCCGTTGAATTGGACACCCGAACCTGATGTCCGCCGCGGGCTTGCTTCCGCGACAGTCCGGATCGATGGCCGATCGACCACGGCAAGATTGTGAGTTGGACGGGCTGCTATCAGTTTCACCGTCGATCAATGAGTGCGCTAACCAACCATCCACTGACGGTTGACTCACCGCATGGCCAGATCGTTCATTTCGTCCAGCTGACGCAGTAGCGCCGTGCCGTGCTCACCCGCCCGGAACGCCGGGTGAGCCAGGACGTCCCGGAGTAGGTCTCTGGTCGTCCGGATGCCACGCCCGCCGATGCGGAATTCACGCAGCGCGCGGTTCATCCGGCACAGCGCCTGCTCTCGGTCCGGCGCCCAGACGATCACCTTTGCCAGCAGCGAATCGTAGTGCGGCGGGACCGACCAACCCGGATAGGCGTGCGTGTCCACCCGTACGAAGGGTCCGCCCGGCGGAACGAACTCGGTGAGCTCGCCCGGACAGGGCGCGAAGTCGCGGCTGGGATCCTCCGCGTTGACCCGACATTCCACGGCGACACCGCACATACGCACGCTCTGCTGGGACACCGAAAGCGGAAGCCCGGCAGCCACCCGGATCTGCTCGCGGACCAGATCGATGCCGGTGACCATTTCCGTCACCGGATGCTCGACCTGGATCCGGCAGTTGACCTCGATGAACGCGGCCTGATCCCCGTTGACCAGGAACTCGAAGGTCCCCGCTCCGGTGTAACCGGCGGCCGACGCGCCCTGCACGGCCGCATCTGTCAGCCTGGCGCGCATTTCCGGGGCCAGGCCCGGCGCCGGGCTCTCCTCTACGAGCTTCTGGTGGCGGCGTTGCACCGAGCAGTCCCGCTCCCCAAGGTGCACGACGTTGCCGTGGCCGTCGGCCAGCACCTGCACTTCGACATGCCGCGCCCGCTCCCAGAACCGCTCCAGGTACACCCGTTCGTCGCCGAAGACGGCACGCGCCGCGGCGCGCGTGGCTCGGAACGCGGGTAGCAGTTCGTCCCAATCACGCACGACCGACATGCCGCGTCCGCCGCCGCCCGCCGAAGCCTTGATGATCACTGGCAAGCCGATCCGTTTGACAGTGGCGAGAACCTCAGCCGGGTCGCTCACCACACGGGCCGATCCAGGCACCACCGGCAGCCCCACCTCGCTCATCAGCTCACGCGCCAGGACCTTGTCGCCGAGCCTGGTCATCACCTCCGGGCGAGGACCGATGAACACCAGGCCGCTGCGCGCGCAGATCTCGGCGAAGTCCGGATCCTCCGACAGGAAGCCGTATCCGGGATGGATGGCCTGCGCTCCGGTACGCAGGGCGGCCTCGATGATCATCGGTGGATAGAGATAGCTGCGCCTGGGCGCACCAGGCCCGATCTGCACCGCCTCATCGGCCGCTAGCACGGCCGCCGAGTCCCGGTCGGCGGTGGAGTACACGACGACCGAGCGGATTCCCATCTCCTGACACGTCCGGACCACGCGCAGGGCGATCTCGCCACGGTTGGCCACAAGCACCTTGTCGAACAACGGCTTGCCCGGATCCGCGTACGCTGCAGCCAAAGGCACCTCATTCACTCCTCGGCCCGTTGCTCCAGCCGGAGCAGCGACTGGCCGTACTCCACCGGATCCCCGTCTCCGACAAGGATCTCGACGACCCGTCCGGCATCCTCGGCGACAATCGGGTTCATCAGCTTCATTGCCTCCACGATCGCGACCTGCTGCCCGGCCTCGATTTCGTCGCCGATTTCGACGAACGGCCGGGCACCTGGTTCGCGAGCCCGATAGAAGGTTCCGACCAACGGAGCGCGCACCTCCCGCAATCCGTCGGCCGCGTCGACCGGATCCGGCACCGGTGGCGACCCTGGTCCGCCGGTTTCCGCCTGCGGCCACTCGACCTCGATGCTCGCGCAGCCGAACCGCACCCGCGCTCGGCTCGGTACCAGCGGCGCGGCGCGGACCACTTCGGCGAGGCTGCGGCCGAGGATCTCCATCGCGTCCTGTGCACCCAGCCTGCTCATCTCCGATTCCAGCGGGCTCATGTCCGGCGGAGGGCGCGTGCCCGACCTGGTCATCTCGCCTCCACCTCGGTCTCCATCGTCGTTTCGACCAACCCAAGCCGACGAAATCTCTCCCGCCGAGAGGCCACCAACTCCTCGCCGTCGCGGCCACGCAGCTCGCGCAGGGCACATCTCACGGCGTCGCGAACCAGCAGGCTGGCGCGGGCCGGGTCGCGATGCGCGCCACCGCGTGGCTCCGGGATCACTCCATCGATCACGCCGAACTCCAGCAACGACCGGGAATCCAGGCGTAGGGCGGCGGCCGCCTTCGCGGCGGCCTGAGGGCTGCGCCATAGGATGGCGGCACAGCCCTCAGGGCTGATCACCGAATAGATCGCGTTCTCGCACAACAGCACGCGATCGGCCACAGCCAACGCCAGCGCTCCCCCGCTGCCGCCTTCTCCGGTGATGACGCTGACCACGGGCACTGGAAGGCCGCCCATTACACGCAGGCACTCGGAAATCGCGTTCGCCTGGCCGTGCCGCTCGGCGTCCATGCCGGGATAGGCGCCCGGGGTGTCGATCAGCGCGACCACCGGAACACGCAGCTTCGCGGCCAATCGCATCAGCCGAACCGCCTTGCGGTAGCCGGCCGGTGCGGGCATCCCGAAGTTGCGCCGGATCGACTCGCCGGTGGTGTGTCCCTTCTGATGCCCGATCACGATCGTCGGCAGCCCGTCCAGGTTCGCCAGGCCGCCGACGATCGCGGGGCAGTCGGCGCCGGCACGATCGCCGTGCAGCTCGAGGAAACCGTCGAACCAGGTTGCTCCGTGGTCCAATGTGGTCGGTCGATCGGGATGCCGGGCGAGCTCGATCACCCGCTCGATGTCCTTACGTTCCAACAGGCCGGGGTCGCGCACCACCGGATCGGTCTCGCCGCGTCCCCAATCCGGGCAGGCCGACCGGGTCGCACCGAGCAACACGGCCAGCACCTGCGGCAGCTCCGTCCGGCTGCGCACGTCGTCGACAAGGCCGTGCTTCAGGAGGAACTCGGCGGACTGAAAGCCGTCCGGCAGGCGCTGCCGAACGGTCTGCTCGATGACCCGGGGCCCGGCGAATCCCATCCTGGCACCCGACTCGGCGACGATCACATCGGACAGGGTCGCGAACGACGCGGCCACTCCACCGAAAGTCGGATCGGTAACCAGGGTGACGGTGAGCAGGCCGGCCTCGTCCAGCGCGGCCATCGCGTTGCTGGTCTTGGCCATCTGCATCAGCGACAGTACGCCCTCCTGCATCCGCGCTCCACCGGAGGCGGTGACCAACACGAGGGGAACCCGGTGAGCGAGCGCGGTTTCCGCGGCCGTCGCGACCGCCTCGCCCGCGGCGGTACCGAGGCTGCCACCGAGAAACCGGAAGTCCATGACAGCCGTTACGACCCGGTTGCCCCGCACGGCTCCCCGAACCACCTGCACGGCATCATCAAGGCCGGTCGCCCGTTGTGCCTTCATCAGCCGCTCCCTGTAGGGCACCAGGTCGGTGAAACCGAGCGGGTCGTGCACGGACGGGCCCGGCTCGACGAGCTTGGCCGAGCCGGCGTCGAGGAGTTGGCCGAGACGGTCCCGCGCAGTCAACGGTGCATGCCAGCCGCACTCGTAACACACCTGGGCGAGACGCTCGAACCGGTTTCGGTACAACAGCGAACGGCACTTTGCACAGACCAGCCAGTCGTTCTCGGCGCTCGCCTGTCCAGACGCGCCGGGCGCACGGTTCATCGTGGTCGTCATCTCCTGCGGTCTCCCTCATCCCTCGTCCCCCACCTCGGTATGCCGACGACCGTTCGGACGGTGTGGAGGCGTGGCTCCATGCGGCTCACGCGGCGTTGGTGGAGACGTAGTTCACCGCGTCTCGGACGGTCTTGAGGTTGGGGACTTCGTCCTCGGGGATTCTCACGCCGAATGTCTCTTCTGCCCGGACGGCGACCTCCACCATGGCCAGGGAGTCGAGGTCCAGGTCGTCGGCGAAGGACTTCTCGAAGGTCACGTCCTGCTGGGTCACCGCGCCGGCGGTGACGTCCTGGATGATGCGGGCGAAGCCCACGAGGATCTCGGTGGTTTCTGACATTGTTGCTCCCTTGATCGTGTCGCGAGATGAGAGGCGCGGACCTCTCACGTCTCGGCGACGGGGCCGGTCGTGGGGTCGGGCGCGATGGTGTGGTGGAGCGTTCCGGCCACAGACCCGTCGTGTGCGCGCAGGTCGATGGCGATGTGGTCCCCGGGCCGGAGGAAGGAGGTGGTGGGGGCACCGTGGGCGAGGGTTTCCCGGATACGCAGTTCGCCAAGGCACGCGGCGCCGATTTGAGGGTCGCGGTTGGACACCGTTCCGGTGGCCAGCACGGTGCCGGCGGTGAGTGGCCGGGTTCGGGCGGCCTGGGCGATCAGTTCGGGCACGGTGGCGGCCATGTCCACCGCCGTGTCGGGCCGGCCGATCAGCCGGCCGTTGACCCAGCTGTGCATCTGGGCGTGCACGAACTGGCCGTCCCAGCAGTCATCGAGCTCGTCAAGGGTGACGATGGTGGGCGCCATGCTGCTCGGTGGCTTGGCGTGATAGATACCCATGCCGACAGCGAGGTCCTGGCGCAGCAGGTCTCTGAGGGTGACGTCGTTGACGACGGTGATCCCGATGATGGCCGAGCATGCTTCCTTTTCCGACGCGGCGCGTTCGACGTCGGCGAGCACGAAGGCGAGTTCGGCCTCGATGTCCATCTCGTCGCTGCTCAGGGTCGTCAGCGGCTGGCCGCTGGCGATGAATTGGCCGACCCCGTCGTAAAACGGTGTGCGGCGGGCTTGGGCGGGATCGGATGGCTCAGTGCCCTGCAGTTGGGCGAGCAACTCCATGGGGTGCGGGTAAGCGGCGCAGTCGATCCACGCGTAGGCCCGGGGCAGTGGCGCCAGCAGGTCGCCGTCGGCGAGTTCCACGCCAGCCGCCCGGCCCGACCTCAACCGGTCGTCGGCCGCGCGCAGCGGGCCCTCGACCTCGGTCCAGTGGTCGAGCGCGTACTGCACGGTGGGCGCGATGTGGTCAACGGGCAGTGCCCGCCGCTGGTCCGGGGTGACCAGTACCAGCTGGCCGTCACGCGTCCCGGTGCGCCGGGAGCCCAATCTCATGTCATGTTCTCCTGCTCTGGTGTTCTTGGCCCTGGCCACTCACCGTGGAGGTATGGGCGTTGACTGGTAAGCGATCAGCCGCCAGGGCCCGCCGTGGCGGGCCCACACGGCCAAGGCGCGGTTGTGCAGTTCGATGGCGCGGTCGTTGACGTACACGGTCCCGGTCACCGTGCCAGCGGCGACCGCGGTGTCACCGATGACGACCACGTGGTCCTCGGGCTGGTGCCGTACCTCGGTGCACCGCAGTTCCTGGTTGCGGATCTTCGCCAGCAGAGAGGGCTTGGCGTCGCGGGTCGCGTTGGAGTGCACGTAGACCAACTCGTCGGCACACAGTGCGTCGAGGATGTCCGCGTCGCCGTCTCGCATGGCGCAGGACAGTTGCTTCTCCAGGTCGTGGATCGCGTCCGCGTCCGCTCGGTCGTCGGTCATACCGATCCTCCGTGTTCGATCCGGTGTGTGTCGCCGAGGCGGTGGGCCAGGCCCGGGAGCAAGCGGAGGGCGTTGTCCCGGTTGACCGCCCGGCGGGTGGCTTCGTCGAGCACGCCGGTCTCGTCGAGGGCGCGGGTGCCGTGCTCGACCACTGCGGCGGGGACACCGCTCCAGTCGGTCCCGTAGACGATGTGGCCGGGGTTGGCCGTGGCGAGCAGGCTGGGCAGCGCCGAGGGCACCGACAGCGCCAGGTCGTAGTAGAAGCGGCGGATCTTGTCCCGCACGGTGGTGTGATCCACACCGGCCAGTGCGGCGGCGAACCCGACACGGGTGGCGGCGTAGGGCAGGAACCCGCCCGCGTGAGACAGAATGATCGACATGTCCTGGTAGCGGTCCAGGGTGCCCGAGGTGATCAGGTGGATCGCGCCCCGCGTGGTGTCGAGGAGGTAGTCCGCGAACACCGACGGCACGCCCGGCGCGCTGCCCTGCGGCAAATCCAGCGGATGGACGAGGACGACCGCCCGGCGGCGGTTCAACTCCGCCCACAGCGGGTCGAACATCGCGTCGCCCAGATACCGGTCGCCGCCGTGCGGCAGCAGGACCACGCCCTCGGCTCCCAGGTCATCCAGTGCGTACGCTGCCTCCTCCAGCGCGAGGTCAACATAGGGCAGCGGCAGCATCGCGAAGCACGCGAACCGGTCCGGGCGGGCGGTGACGACCTCGGCGGCCGCCTCGTTGACCTGCCGGGTCAGCCGCCGCGCCAGTGCCGCGTCGCCGAGCACGTCGCAAGGGAAGACGTTGGAGATGACGCTGGCCTCGATCTTGTTCGCGTCCATGACGTCCAGAGTCGTCTCCAGGCGCCACCGCACAACGGGGGTGGGCAACCCGAGCTCCTGCATCAGTTCGATGACGCCGTCCGGCAGCGCGTGGTGGTGCATGTCAATGCGGTCCATCATCACCGCCCCCGTCAGCCGGTCGAATGCCGGGCATCGGCTGGTTCGGCATCCGCTTCTTCGTCGAATTCGTCGATGAGGAAACGCTCAGCCGCGGGCCAGTCCGCACAGTTTTCCCAGTGCTCCACGATGAGCCCGTCCTGAAATCGCCAGACCCCGCAGACCTCGCCTTCCAACCTGCGGCCGGCACGATTCGCGGCCAGGCGACCCAGTACGACACCGAAATGGTCGTTGGCGACGATGTCGTCCGCGCTCAGCACGAGCGATCCTCCGGATCGCCGGTACAGTTCCAGCACCCTGGCCAGCACGGCCTGCTTGCCGACGTAGTCGCCGGTCAGGATGCCCCGGGATCCGGCGGCGTGCAGCACCATGTCCTGTCTGGCGAATTCGTTCAGCAGGCGGAAATCGGCATAGACGGCTCGCAACAATTCCACGTTCGAATGGGGTGTGCGATCAACCATTTCAGCTCCTTCGAATTCGATTCCGCGTTGCGCGCGGTCAGTTGACGCCCATTCCGCCGCACACGTTGAAGGCCTGTCCGGTAATCGATTCAGCCTCGGGCACCGCCAGGAAACCCACCATGCGGGCCACCTCGTCCGGGCGCAGGTGCCGGCCGATGGGTACAAGCTTGTTGCGCATCCGCAGCACCTCCGCAGGTGTCATCGACATCGCCTCGGCCGCCTGCTTCATGAGCCCCGCGGTCAGGTCTGTATCGACCAGGCCGGGGCACACGGCGTTGACAGTGATCCCGCTGCCCGCCAGGTCGATGGCCAGCGTCCGGGTCATCCCCACCAGGCCGTGCTTGCTCGCCGCGTAGACCAGCCCCAATGGCGCGGCCTGCTTGCCGGCCGTCGAGGCGATGTTGATGATCCGGCCCCAGCCGCCTTCGAGCGCCCCCGAACGCTGCACCCAGGCGCGGGTCACCCGGAACGCCCCCGTCAGGTTGGTGCCGATAATGCGGTCCCACACCTCGTCCGGTGTGTTCTCGATGGGGGTCATGCCGCCAATGCCGGCATTGTTGACCAGCACGTCACAGCTGCCGTGCGCGGTCATGACGGCGTCGAGCAGCGCATCGACCTGCCGCTGGTCGCGCACGTCGGCCACGTGCCCGGCCACCCGGTCAACACCCGTTTCGCGCAGGGCGGCGAGCCCCTTGTGCACGGTGTCCGGGCTGGTGGCCGAGACCACCACGGTGGCGCCGAGCCTGCCGAGCTCGGCCGCGCAAGCGAGCCCGATTCCCCGGCTGCCGCCGGTGACCAGCGCCACCCGGCCGGTCAGCGGACCAGCCGAGGACCGGTCGGCGACCTCCTCAGGGACCGTTGTCTCCGCCGGGAGATCCATCATTTCGGTATCCTTTCTGGTCACGCCGCCTCCCCGAGCCCGTGTCCCACCGTGACGCGGTACCCGGCGCCCAGGGTGACCTCGACGTCGCCGTCGACCTCGGAGGCCCCGGCGATGCGCCTGGCGAGCTCGGCGGCGAGGCTGAGCGTCGGAATCCAGTGCTGGTCAGCGGCGGTGGACCGGACGGAATCGTCGTAGTGCAAGCCCCGCAGGGACACCCCGGCAGCACTCGGGCCAGTGGCCGGTGGCTGCCGCACCGCGAACATGACCGCCCCCTCCGCCGCGCCCGCTGTCGGCAGCGGCCGCTCCGGCGACCAGTTCAGCACCGCGAACGGGGCGACTACGGACTCCGCCGCGCCCACGATGGCGACGTCCACGGCCTGCCGTTCCAGCGCATCCCTGGTTAGCCACAGGGCCTCGGCGAAACCGGACAGGCGACCGGTCGTGGTCTTGGCAGGCCCGCGGTAGCCCAGCCCGACGGTGACCTCGCCGGTGGCCGCCGTCGCGAACCACGTGGTTATCAAGTAGGGCTGCACCGCCCGCGGTCCCCGGCTGACCAGGGCGTCAAACTGCGGCTGGGCGTAGCTGTAGCCGCAGCGGGTGGCGGCGAAGAACACGCCCACCCGCTCCGGTTCGGGCATCACCAGCGGAGCGACCAACTCCGACACCGCCCGGTACGCCAGCGCGACGAACCGGTCGGTCCGGCGGCCCAGTCGCGGCGGCACTCCCTCAGCCCGGCACGGGTCTTCGGCGAAAGCCGGCAATCGGATCACCGGCTCGCCAGGCCGCTCGGTGGTCAGGCTGACCGTCTCACCCTCGGCCGGGAGAAGCACCCGGCTCGCCAACACCTCGAGCCCGTCGACCCTGGCCCTCATGACAGCACCCGCAGCACACAAGCACTGTGCAGGCCGCAGAAGCCGTTGCTGTTCTTGACAATGAACTCCGGCCGCAGGTGCCGGGGCTCACCCAGCACCAGATCCACCGGCTCGGCCAAGGTGTCCACGGTGGTGTTCTTCACCGGCGGCAGCACCTCCTTGGGGAGCAGGACCGCCAGACTCACCACTTCCAGCAGGCCCGACGCGGCCAAAGAGTGACCGATCGCGCCCTTCTGCGCCACCACCGGCATCGAAGCCGACCGCTTCCCGAAGACGTCGGCGTAGGCGGCGGCTTCGGCGGCATCGTTGAACAGGGTCGACGTCCCATGGGCGTCGATACAGTCGATCGCGTCCGCGGACACACCCGCGTCGTCCAGGGCCTGCCGGATCGACCGGGCAACGTCCTCACCGCTGCTACGGATGCCGGTCATGTGATAGGCGCTCGACACCGATGCCCAGCCGCACACCTCCAGCGCTGGCCGCGCTCCCTTGGCCGCGGCCAGCGCCGCGTCCTCCAGGACCACCGCCGCCGCCCCCTCGCTGAGCACGAACCCGTCCCGCTCGGCCGAGAAGGGGCAACTGGCGCGCGCCGGCGGCACCGGCCGGGTCGACAACGCGCCAATACGCTGAAACCCGGCCACCACCGCCGGCGTCAACGGGGCCTCCGCGGCCACCACCAATACCCGCGGGGAACGACCGGACGCCACCGCGTCCACCCCAGCGCCCAGCGCGTCCAACGCCGTCGTGCACCCGGTGGCGACCGTCAAACGGCGAGCACCGCCACCCAGCTCCGTCCGCACCCGCTCGGTCAACAGGTCGAGGGCGAACACCCCGGCCTGCGGGGCCACCCCCGCGCGGTAAGCCACCTCCAACTCCACGGCCGCGCCGATCGCCGTCGCCCCGATCACATCGATCTCGGCCCGCTCCCGACCGGACAACCCAGCGTCCTCCACCGCTTCCCGGACCGCGTGCAAACCCAGACCGACATGCCTCGGCAACCCATCGGTCTCCCCGACCAAGCCGACCCGACAGCCAATCGCATGATCGAACCCCTCGAACCCCAGCGCCTCACACACCGGCCAACCGGCCATCATGCCCAAAGCATGGGATTCGGCGTCAGTGCCCACAGGCGAAACCGCTCCGACTCCCGTCACGACAACGCATCGTCGACTACCCACTCGCTGCTCCCTCGAACTCCATCTCGCCGACAAAATTGCGAATTATTTCTCCCGGCAAGGCGAATCACGCGCGATACCGGTACGAAAGGCGAGTTCCACCAGATGGGCAGAAGACCCGGAGGTATCCGGGGGCACTACTCCTCATGTGGCAGCCGGAACGATTTTCGGCCGTGCCGAAAGCGCGGGCCACGACGCCAGTCGCAATTCTGGCCAGAAATGGTTACGATCACACTCGAACTGACCGATCACGTAAAGAAATCCATAAGTCTCCCAAGGCTTCCAGAGTTGTATGCATATTTCCGATCAGCACCCGAAAGCGCTGCGAAAAAGTTGTCCCAACTCCAGTTCTCCTCCTGCAAACGCCACGAGCGCAAGGGGCCAGTTTTTTGGCCCCCTCGTTCGCCAGAGCAGCCCCCGTGACAAGGCTGATCCCTATTACGCTGGCAGCCTGTGGCCACTGACGAGAGCACGCCAGGCGCCGCTGTTTCGCCGGACCCGGACCGCGGAGATAATCGCCCTGAACTGACCAAGCGATGTGCATAAGTCATGGTCGCAAGCCGCTGCGTGGCAATTTCCCTGCTGATGTGTACTGCAAACTGCGAATCGGGTGGTGCACCGGCTGGGCGGACTGACCCGCCGGTGGCGGTTTGCCGCGGTCCTGCCCGGCCAGGGCATTCTGATGTCGATCACGGCCACGTCCGGACGCGGCTGCTGTCACTCTAAGGGTGGCGAGCACCAGCGGGGATGCTGGTGCTCGCCACCCTTAGCCAAGCCGAAACCATGACGGCCCAGACCAACGCAAAACCGGCCCACGGATACGGCTATGCATGGCAGCCTCTCCCTGCGCACGCTTACATAGTCAGCGGCGCACGTCCCCCAGCGGGCAGCGCACCAGTTCGCAAGTACTGGAGCCCATACCGCCGCACACACCGATCGGCGGTTCATTATTTGGGGCGATCTGTCGCATTTAGCCCCGCATGAGGCTACCCTTGACAGAAACGGATTTCTTCGGCGAGGAATTCGCGACGGATTTGACTTTGCCCTTTCCGCATGCTTTCGAGGAGTCAAGCGTCTTCGTGCTGCCATCTTCCATCTTGTACCACAGCCGTACCCAGACACACTTCCCGTCATCTTCCTTGTCGCGCACCTTCCCCTCGGACCGTCCACCTTTCCAGCAGACCTTGCCCTCGGCGGACCCCCACGACTTGTCTGCTTTGAAGTGGCCACAGTTGGGTTCTTGCAGCGCGGCGTGCCCAGAGCCGGCGAAGCCCAGCAGGGAAATACCCAGCGCCATCGTCAGCCCGACCGTCCGCAACCAGTATTTGCTCATCTAGTCCTCCTTGATTTTACAGTGAGTAAAGCGAGGTTGGTTGAATATGAAATTGACGCGACCAAGTGAAGCAGAGTCTTAGTATTCGACCAGGTGTCCGGAAAATGTAAGTGGCCGCTTGTCCGGCTCCGCGTACCTCATCCACCCTTGCGTAGATCATGAATCGATCAGGATCCGGGAGGACACGCCGCGCAAGGGCAAGATCAATCCTGGCCTTTCATGATCTGTAAGTGCGACTGCCCTACTACTAGGTACTTCATGCCACGCTTAGGAGATTCTCGTCATAGCGGCAGCGCGGCATATGCGGACAATTTCTATCCCGGAGTGCGTTCCCTGCTACTGACGCTCGTGGGAGGACGACATGGGGTCGAGCGACAATGACAAGCGGACAGGCCTCAGTAGACGAGGATTTCTCGGTGGCGTCACCGCGGGCGCGGCCACAGCGGTCACCTTGCGACCTGGTGCGGCATTCGCCGAAGAGGTTGTCGAGCCTGCGGCCACCTCGCCCAGATTCTTTGGTCGCATCTTCAAATTGCCGCCGTTCGCGCCGGCGAACGACCAGGTTCGGGCTGCGCTGCGCGAGCTCGGTCGGCCAGGCGGGTTGATGGATGCCAGGGATCCGCTACAGGAGGGGCCGGTCCGGCTTATCACCAACCCGGAGCTGAGTCCCAACAACCCGGACAATCCGTTCCATACGGCCGGCACGACATTTTTCGGTCAGTTCGTCGACCACGACTTCACCTTCGACAACAACTCACCGCTCGGGGTGCCGACGAATCCCAGGACATCACCGAATACGCGCAATCCGACACTGTCGCTCGACTCGGTGTATGGCGGCGGCCCCAACGTCAATCCAGAATTCTACGACCCGGCCGACCGGGTGAAGTTCAAGGTGGAGAGCGGTGGCCTTTTCGAGGACGTACCACGGCGGGCGGACAACGTGGCGATCATCGCCGATCCGCGCAACGACGAGAACCTGATGATCTCTGGCATGCACGCCGCCTTCCTACTGTTCCACAATCGGGTCGTCGACCGGTTGCGGTCCCAGGGTGTGCCGGCCGACGAGGTCTTCGACAAGGCACGGCGCCTGGTCACCTGGCACTACCAGTGGATCATCGTGCACGAGTTCCTGCCGCAGATCATCACGTTTGGCATTACCCGGGACATTCTCACGCACGGTCGCCGGTTCTACCGGCCGTCGCCGGGGCAGCACTTCATGCCGGTGGAGTTCCAGGGCGCCTGTTACCGGTTCGGACATAGCATGATCCGGCCGTCCTACCGGGCGAACCTGCGCGGCGACCCCGGCGGCGACCCCGCGACCGGAGCCCCGGCCTTCTTCGGCTTCATCTTCGACCCGACCGGGCAGGGCCAACGGGACCCAGTCGACCTGCGCGGCGGCGCCCGCGCGCCGCGCCGGTTCATCGGCTGGCAGACGTTCTTCAACTTCGGCGACGGCAACGTCCGTCCCAACAAGCGCATCGACACCAGGATCTCCACGCCGCTGTTCAACCTGCCGCTGGCCGCGATCCCGTCCGGCGACCCGCCGACCGCGCTGCCTCAGCGCAATCTGCTGCGGCACCTGACCTGGTCGCTTCCGTCCGGCCAGCAAATCGCCACCGCGATGGGCATCCCGGTGCTCGGTCCGGACAGCTTTCCCGAGCTGCGGCCGCTGGGCGCCGGACTGGATGCCAGTACCCCGCTCTGGTACTACGTCCTCAAGGAAGGCCAACTGCTCGGCGACGGCATCACGCTCGCCGGGGTGGGGGCCAGGCTGATCGGCGAGGTGTTCATCGGGCTGCTGGAGCTGGACCCGGCCTCCTACCTGGCGGTCCGCCGGAACTGGCGGCCGACGTTGCCCGGACGCAACGGGTCGACCGGTGACTTCACCATGGTCGACCTGCTCACCTTCGCCAGGGTTGACCCGACCAGCCGCGGGCAGTGATCAGCCGTTCAGACGATGGCATCGTGCCCTTTCATCCGAATCGGTCACTGACGCTTTTTTGCGCGACTGCTGACACCTTCCTCGCGCCTTCCACGACGCGCAGCCGCTCTGTCCCCGAAACGCAGGAAAGTGTCAGTGCCCGCGCAGCGAAGTGTCTGCGCTTCAACCCGGCCCAGATTCTCGGAATCTACCGACTTTCTGGACGTCCTATTTTGGCAGCGGGCCAGTCAGGCCAAGAAACTTCACAAGGGCCTGCAGCGGGTTCGTCAGCCGTGGAGGAGCGTCTGGTTGTGGTAGCGGCATTCCTGGACAGCTGAGGTCGCCAGCCGGTACCACGCCGTCGACCAGAAATGCTTCCACCTGGTTGTCGACACAGGGATTGCCGCCGGCGTAGATGGTGTGGTCGCCCTCACCGGTCACGGTGAGCAGCCGGGAGCCCGTGAACCGTCGGTGGGCTCGCTCAGCGCCCTCGATAGGGGCGGCGGGGTCGTGCGTCGACTGCACCATGAGCACCGGCGGCACGCCTTGACCGGTCGGTTGAGGCAGGAACAGGTTCGGACGTTTCCAGAACACACACTGCTGGAAGATGCTGTACCAGCCGGGCAGTGGGTAGCGGCGTCCTTGGCGTTCCGACTCTCGGATGAGGCTGGTGCGATCGCCGTGCCATGGGGTGTCGTTGCAGGTGATGGCCGACATCGTCGCGGTGATCGCGTCCTCGGTTTGCTGTCCTTGCGTTTGCATGGGCAGTGGCGGACCGTGCGGCCGTCGTTTCGCAGCTTCGAGTTGGGCGGCTGCCTGCTGCGGCTGGCCAAACGCGATCGCGTGTCCGGATGTTCCGGCCGCCGCACGCACCGCGCGAAGGAATCTGGCCAGCTTCGGGAAAAGATACTTCGTGTACAACGACATGATGATGGCCGAGTCCAGCGTCACCGCGTCGGCCGTGAGCACTTCACCGTCGATGTCCACTTCCGCCGGCCGTTCGGTCAGTGTGGCCCGTACCTGTTCGTAGACCTGCCGCACAGCCTCCGCGGTGGTGCCCAGGTGGTACACGTTGTCATACGTGGCCACCCAAGGCAGGAAATGTTCCCGGAAACGGCGTTCGTAGCCTCGAGGCTGCCAGCGGAGTGCCGCCTGCCAGCCGGTGGTGAACTCGACGTTCGAGTCCAGCACGAACTTGTCCACCCGGTGCGGGAAGTAGGTGGCGTAGTAGGCACCCAGCCAGGTGCCCGCGGAGTACCCGATCCAGCTGATCTTCTCCTGGCCCAGCAGGTGCCGCAACAGATCGTGGTCCCGCACGGTTTGCTCGGTGGTGATATAGCGGCCCAGCTCGCCCGAGTGAGTTTGGCAGGACCTGGCGAGGAGCCGCATGGTGTCCAGGATCAGGTCGAGATTGGCCGCGCTGCGGTCCCTCGGATCCAACGAGCTGGAGGGGGCGTTGCCACAGGAGACGTTGGTGCTGTCGCCGGTCCCCCGTACGTCGATCCCGACAACCTCCATATTGTCCAGCAGCCTGCCCCGGTCCGCCTGCAGGAAGACCAACGGCAGGAGCCGTCCCGGCACGCCGGGAACACCCGGGTTGGCCAGCACGCTGCCCCGTGGTTCCGCGCCACTGGCCGGGCGCAGGCGGCTGACCGCGATCACCACGTCGATCTTGTCCTCCGGCCGGTTCCAGTTGCGCGGCGCGGCGAACGACCCACACTCCAACCGTTCCGACCCCGGCGGCAAACCAGATGGAGGTCCCTGCGGGAAACACGACTTCCACTCGATGCGCTGGGTGAGATACCGCTCTGGAATCGGCACCGCAGACGAAGCCGCAGGAGTGGGGAATGCCGGAACAACGCCGGCGATCAACGCGACGACGACTCCCACGGCGAGCAGCAGGCTACGCCGAGCCGAGAACTCCTGTGCAGCTTCCATGATCGTTTCCCCACAATCCGGTGGTAGAAACCAGTCTCGGCCAAGAAAACCCACGGCCCAAGTGAGCCATTCACCTGGCCCCACTGGGTATGGGGCGTGAAGCGCGCATACCCGACGCGCACGTCGTCTGGGGCCAGGCGAGCAGGTCGATCGCGGTTAACGCGAGCGCCAGCCCGGCTTGGTCGACTGCGAACAGCCGGGAAGGGGAACCGGCCGATAGCAGCGACTCGCCTGCCGCGACTGTCCGGATCGCGTCGAGGTCGGTGAGACTGGGCGGCACGGCACGGGATCACGCAGTACTTCCACAGTGGACCGCAGTTCGGCGCATGCTTGGCCGCAGACTTCGGTGATGATGTCCAGGGTGCGGGTGACGGCGACAAAGTGTCAGTGCCCTGTACCGAAGAAATCACCGACCAACTCGTCCACCAGTTCCTGATCCAATACGAGCACCGCCAGTAGTACCGAGGTGCCGGCTCACCCGGTCGCATTCGGTTGTTCGGTTCTGGGCCTCATAGAGGTCGTAAGCCCTGTTGCCACGTGGCCGTGGCGAGGTCCGTGGCGCCGGCTGCGAGGTGGGTCTCCGCGAGGTGGTCCAAAGTAGACGCCGCACAGTAGGCGTTGTCCAGGTCTCGGTAGAGCTGAAGAGCCGTCGAGTAGTGTGTGGCGGCTTCGGACAGCTTGCCGGTGCAGTGGGCGATGTAGCCGAGGCTGTCGAGGGTTGCGCTTCGCCGTTGCGGTCCGTGTGCTCGCGGAACAGCGGAAGGGCTTGTTCGCAGTGACTACGGGCGGCTTCGTAGTCGTTGAGCTGGGTGTGGAACCATCCCACGGCATTCAGTGCCAGCGCGGTCCAGACCGGTGTGCCCGAGTTGTGGAACAGGCTCAAGGAATGGCACGCGTGGTCCAGCGCCTTGTGGAAGTCGGCGCGTTGTTCCCAAGCCCAGCCGAGGACGTAGTGCGCACGGGCCTGGCCGGCGTCGTCGTTTGCCTGCACCGCGTCAGGCAGTAATCCAGCGCCGCCCCCATGTTGGCCCGCTCGGCCCGCAGACGCTCGGCCCATTCGTACTGGCGAGGGCCACTAACGTTCACGTCGGCCTGTTCAGCCAGGTGCAGGTAGTAGTCGCGGTGCCGGCGGAGCACCGCAGCCGTGTCACCGGCCTGCTCCAATCGCTGCCGCCCGTACTCGCGGATGGTCTCCAGGATCCGGTACCGCACTACATGCCCGCATTCGTCCCTGACCAGAACCGACTTGTCGATCAGCCCGGAAACCGCCTCGAAGACCTCGCCGGTGGCCAGCCCCGCACCGGCACACACGCGTTCGGCGGCGTCCAGGTTGAAGTCCCCGGCGAACACCGAACACCTCGCCCAGAGCGCCCGTTCCGGCTCCGAGCACAACTCGAAGCTCCAGTCGACCGTCGCCCGCAGGGTTTGATGGCGCGGCAGGGCCGTGCGGCTCCCGGCCGTCAGGAGCGCGAACCGGTCTTCCAGCCGCTCCAGCATCTGCTCCGCGGACAAGATCGGCATCCGGACGGCGGCCAGTTCGATCGCCAGCGGCAGACCGTCCAGCCGCCGGCACAACCGCGCCACCGCGAGCCAGTTGTCCTGGCCCACCGTGAAACCTGGAGCGACCGCACTCGCTCGGTGCTCGAACAACACCAGAGCTTCCGGGGACTGTTCCGGCACCTGAGCATCGCCATCGGCCGGCGGCACGGACAGCGGCGGGACGGGCCAGAGCTGTTCACCGGGGATGCCCAGCGGCTCCCGGCTGGTGGCCAGCACAGACAGCCTCGCAGCAGCCGACAGCAACCGGGCTACGAGGTGTCCACAACACGCCAGTACGTGCTCACAGTTGTCCAGCACGAGCAGCAGGTGCTTGTCCGCCAGGAATTCGGCCAGCACGGTCGCGGCATCCCGGCGCGAATGATCGAGCAGTTCCAGCGCCGCGGAATCCAGGCTTCCTCACCGATCAGCCACAGACCCCACGCAGGCGGCCTGCCATCATCGGTCTCGGCCTTCTCGTTGTCGGGAGACCCACGCAGCGAGTCGGGTGCGTGTGGTGAAGCCGAGCTTGGTCAGGATGCGCTCCACATGGCCTTCCGCGGTACGCTGGGCGATCACCAGCCGGGCGGCGATGTCCTTGTTGGACAGTCCTTGCGCGACCAGCTCGGCGACCTGCTGTTCGCGGCGGGTCAGCGGCGCCAGTGGTTCGTCGGCGGCGGCAGCAGCCACGGGGACAGGCTGGGAGCTCTCGCCGAGGGTGTAGGCGATGACCTGGTCGAGGTCGAGTTCGGTGCCGCGCTGGAAGGCAGCCTCGAACGCAGGGGTGCCCAGGGCTTGGCGGGTGCGCGCCTGGCACTCCCGATGCGGGACGGCGAAGGCCGCGGAATGGAGCAGCCCGGAGATCCCGAAGGTCCGCGTGATGTAATGGGCCGCGCCGAGCAGGACGGCGGCCCGCTCGTGCTCGCCGGCTGTCTCGGCGATCCAGGCGACCAATTCGACGGAGAGCATGAGCGCCACGGGGTCGGGCACGCTTCGCCGTAGCCGCAGAGCCTCCTGAGCGGACCTGGCCGCTTCCGCCAGGTTGCCCCCGGCCCACTGGGCGCGGCCGAGGAGGGTCAGCGCGTAGGCCAGGTACGTACGGTCGCCGTGTGCCCGGCAGATGATGCGGGCCTCCTGGCTGAGTTCCACCGTGCCGGCTAGGTCTCCGCGGAGCACACGAGTGCCGGCGAGGGCGAGACGGGCCAGCACCGCGCCGAGGTTGTCCGGCTCGCCGAGGGCCTGGTACCGCGCCAGCGCTTGCTCCAGCAGCGGGGCGGCGCGGTCCAGATCGCCGCTGAACATCGCGGAGGTTCCCAGTCGCTCGGTGGCCCAGGCCAGGATGGACGCGTCGCCCACCTGGCGGGCCAGCTCCTGCGCCTCCTCCAACCAGCGGACAGCAGCCTGAAGGTGTCCCTGGTGGCTCGCGATGAAGCCGATGGCGCACAGCGCCTTGGCTCGGTGCCTGCTCGGCTCGGCGTGCAGAGCCAGTGCCCGGTCCAGCCACTGTCGTCCTTCCGTCAGCGCGGCGGAGTGGCCCCAGTAGAACGACAGTGCTGCGGCAAGGCGCAGTCCAGCCTGGGTCTGGCCGGGGCGAGTGAGGTGGAATTCCAGTGCGAGGCGCAGGTTGGCGTGCTCGAGTCGCAGTCGCCGCAACCAGGCGGCCTGGTCGCGGCCGAACCACTCCCGTTCGCCTTGTTCAGCCAGGTGCAGGTACCAGTCGGCGTGCCGGCGCCGCAGCCGGTCCTGCTGGCCGGCCTGGCGCAGCTCGTTCTGCCCGTACTGCTGCAGCGTCTCCAGAAACCGGTACCGGGTCTGCGTGCTGTGGTTGTCCCGGATCAGGATCGACTTGTCCACCAACCCGGCCAGCAACTCGACGATGGAGTCGGCAGGCAGATCCTCACCGGCGCAGACCTCCTCGGCCGCCGGTAACCCGAAACTGCCGGCGAACACCGAGGCCCGCGCCCAGACTGCCTGCTCATCGGGGCTACACAACTGGAAGCTCCAGTCGATCACCGCCCGCAGGGTCCGATGGCGCGCCGACACCGTACGCGGACCGGTGGTCAACAGGCCGAACCGGTCGTCCAGCCGGGCCAGGATCTGATGCGCCGAGAACACCCGCAGCCGCGCCGCGGCCAGTTCGATGGCCAGCGGCAGGCCGTCCAGCCGACGGCAGATACCAGCCACCTGCTCCTGGTTCTCAGCGGTGACCGCGAACGCCGGCACCACCGCCACAGCGCGCTCAGCGAACAACACCACCGCGCCATCCCCAGCATCCCCGGGACCGGTCCTGGCCGGCCGCGAGGCGTTGGGCGGACCGACCGACAGCGGATCGACCGGCAGGACCTGCTCACCGGACACCCGAAGGGTTTCCCGGCTGGTGGCCAGAATCCGCAGCCCGGCGGCCCCGCGCAGCACCAAGTCGGCCAGCACGGCACACTCGCCCACCAGATGCTCGCAGTTGTCCACCACCAGCAGCACCTGTCGGTCCCGCAGGAAATCGACCAGCAGCCCCAGCGGCTCACGCCCGGTGTCGTCATGGATCTCCAGCGCCTGCACCACGGTGTGCGCCACCAGCGTCCGATCCCGCAACCCAGCCAGCTCCACCAGCCACACCCCATGGGCGAACGCCCGCCGCACCCCAGCCGCCACCCGCAGCGCGAGCCGCGTCTTGCCCACCCCACCGGCACCAGTCAACGTCAGCAGCCGACTGGCCGACAACAGCCGCCTGGCCTCGGAGATCTCCCTTCGGCGGTCCACGAAACTGGTGACCTCGGCGGGAAGATTGCCAAGGTAATGCTCCACGCTGGTGCACGACATGTGAGGTCCCACGTTCGATGTGCCATCCAGGCCCCGAGCCGGGCGCGCTCAGCGAGGCCACCAGAGGCCACGATGCGTTCACCATGACCATTGGCGATGCACCGCACGTTCCTCCAGTATCGGAAGAAAGATCCCCGGAGCAACCGACAAGCGTCAAGAATGCGGCAGCAGCCCGGCATCGGGGAACGGCAAGGGCTGACGCAGTCTCGTCAACGGCCATTAGACGCCGAGAAGAACTGGGCGAAGCAGAACTCGGCGTCTGTCTACTGAGCGGCACGCAACCGGCTCACCAGGTCTTGCCGGCCTGCTCCCGGGTTGTGTGGTTGATCCGGTTGAAGAAGTTGGTCAAGGCGATGTTCAGGATGATCGCCGACAGTTGCTTGTCGTCGAAGTGTGTGGCGGCTGCGGTCCAGATTTCGTCGGTGACGCCGGGGGCGCCGTCTTGGATGCGGGTGGCGGCCTCGGTGAGGGCGAGGGCCGCCCGTTCCTGTTCGGTGAAGAAGGGGGTCTCGCGCCAGGCGGCCACGTTGTGCAGGCGTTCCTCGGTCTCTCCCTGCTTCTTCGCTGAGGTGACCCCGGCGAAGACGCAGGGGCCACAGCCGTTGATCTGGCTGGCGCGCAGGTGGACCAGCCCGAGCAGGAGCGGGTCGACGCCTGCGGCGTGAATTGTCTTGTTGAGCTGCTGGATCGCGGTGATCACGTCGGGGTTCGCCTGGCTTTTCATGCGTGCCTGCACCGGTGTTGCTCCTTCGTCGGTTACCTGTGGCCCTCTGGGCCCGTCATCACCTATGACGAAGCGGATCCGAGGAAGGTAACAACCATGACCGACGTGGCCGAGACGTTCGAGACCCAGCGTGACCGGCTGCATGGGGTCGCCTACCGCATGCTTGGGTCGCACGCCGACGCCGAGGATGTGGTGCAGGAGGCATGGCTGCGGCTCTCGCGCCAGGACACCGCGGCCATTCACAACCTCGCAGGCTGGCTGACCACGGTGGTCGGCCGGATCAGCCTCGATGTCCTGCGCTCGCGCCAGGCTCGCCCCGAGGCGTCCTACGACGAGCTCGTCGTGACGGTCGACGACGGGCCCGTGCCTGAGGACGACGTGGCGCTCGCTGACTCGGTCGGGCTCGCGCTTCTCGTTGTCCTTGAGTCGCTCAGGCCGAGTGAGCGGCTGGCGTTCGTGCTGCACGATCTGTTCGCGGTGCCGTTCGACGAGATCGGCCAGATTCTCGGCAAGTCCGCCGGCGCCACCAAGATGCTCGCCAGCCGCGCCCGCAAGAAGGTGCAGGCGAGCGGGCAGCCGACGGTCGCGGGACGGGAACAGCGGGAGGTGGTCCAGGCTTTCCTGGCCGCGGCACGCCACGGTGACTTCGAGGAGTTGCTGCGTGTGCTCGATCCCGAGGTGAAACTGACCGTCGATACACCCGATGGTGCGATCGTTGTGCTTGGCGCTACCAAGGTCGCCGCCGGAGCACGGCTGCGGCTGGCTTCGGGCCTGGCTGTGCGGGCGCGGGAGGTGCTCGTCAACGGTCTTCCCGGGATCGTGTCCTGGCGCGAGGACGGCACTCCGCTCTCGGTCATGGCGTTCACCGTTGTCGACGGCCGGGTCGCCGGGATCGCGGTCGTGATCGACCCGGCCCGACTCACCTCGATGGATCTGCCGAGGCCAGAGTGAACCACTGCTGACGGGACCTGACGACCCGGCCGAGGACGAGTTCGTGGGCGACGTAGCCGAACTGGCGCGAATCGACGGCGTCGGCGGCGTTGTCACTGAGCAGGATCAGGTGTCCTGGCGGTACTCGCTTGTCGCCGCTGACCGCGGCGGACACAGGTTGCGGTACCGGGTCGCCCGGCAGTGCGGCCACACGTTTGATCAGCCAGACGCGGTCGCGGGGGCCTGGTTCGTGCGTACGTGCAATGCCCGGCACCCGGGCGACGACAATGTCTCCCACCCTCAGCCGCGGCAATGACGAGCGCCGCACCCAAACCCGGTCCCCGTCCGACAAGGCGGGACTCATGCTGTCGCCTGACACGGTTACCGCCGACCATCGGCCCGCTGCCCAGCGTGCGGCCCCGACGAGCAGGCCAAGTCCGAGCAGGCCCACGGTGAGTCGTCTCATTTCGCTGCCCCTGCCCGGCTCTCGTATCCACTTGCCTGCAGCTGGAACAGACGGGCGTAGGTCCCGCCCGCCTCGATGAGCTCGTGGTGGGTCCCGAGCTCGGCCACCCGGCCGTCGACGAGGACCGCGATCCGGTCGGCGTCACGGACCGAGCCGAGCCGGTGCGAAATCAGCACACTGGTCCGTCCGGCTCGGTGCGCGGTCAGCTCGGTGTGGATCGCGTGCTCGGCCTCGGCGTCCAAACCGGACGCGGGTTCGTCGAGGATCAGCAGGTCCCGCGCGTCACGCAGGAACGCCCGCGCGAGCGCGACCCGCTGCCACTGCCCGCCGGAGAGCAGCACCCCTGTCTCCGGGTTCGCCTTGTCCTCCTCGTCGATGAAGATCCGGGACAGCAACGTGCGGTAGCCGCGGGGCAGGCCGTCGAGCAGATCGTGGATCCCGGCTCGTTTCGCGGCGAGCGCCACCGCGTCGCGCCGGTCATCGCCGAGGTCGTCGGCGCCGTCGACGTCACCGAGTTCGATGTTCTCCCGCGCGCTGAGCTCGTAACACATGAAGTCCTGGAACACCGCGCTGATCCGGCGGCGCAGCTCGGCCAGCGACAGGTCGCGCAGATCGACGCCGTCCCACAGCACCGCGCCACGCGTGGGGTCGTAGAACCGGCACAGGAGTTTGACGAGGGTGCTCTTGCCGGCGCCGTTGTGCCCGACCAGAGCCACTGACTGTCCAAACGGGATGAACAGGTCGACGCCCTGCAGCACCCATGGATGGCTGTCGCTGTAACGGAACCACACGTCACGGAACTCGATACCGCGTTCGAGCGGCTCGACCGCGACCGGCTGCGCGGACTCGCCGAGATCGGGCTCCGCGCGGGTGACCGCGTGATAGTGGCCGAACAGCAGCAACGCGTTGTGCGCCGTGGCCAGTTTGTCGACGATCATGCCAAGCGCTGCCTGCACTCCGGCGACCGCGGCGACGAACACCACCACGTCTCCGATCGTCAGCCGGCCGTCGCGTGCGGCGAAGATCGCCCAGACCAGCCCGCCACCCGCGACCACCGCGCTGAGCACACCGAGCATGCCCTGCGCGGCGAACTCGCGCCGGTCCAACGCCCGGCGCTCGGCGTCGGCCGCACTGAGCTCGGTGAGCATGCGCCTGCGAAACAGCGGCCCGAGGCCGAACAGCCGTGCCTCCTTGGCCGCTTCCAGGCTGGTGAGCAGGTCGGCGTAGAAGAACTCGCGACGCTCGGCCGGGGTGATGCCCTGCATGACCTCCGCGCGGCGCCGACTCAGCCGTAGCTCGACGATCAGCGCCGGCCCGCCCGCGACCACGGCGACCACCGCCATCAGCCAGTTCAACGTGGCCAGTGTGGCGAGAAAACCCAGCAGCGTGAGGGCCGACTGCGCGGCACCGAGCACACCGTCGACCACCGCGGACGGACCATTGCGGCTGTGCTGCTGCGCCATCCGCAACCGATCCTGGAACGCCGGGTCCTCCAGCCGGGCCAGACCGCCGAGCCGCCCGGTCGCGGTGTAGAGCCGGTCACGGGTGAGCAGCCCGATCCGTCGGCCGAGCTCGAGCTGCAGGTACTTCGCGGCCTGGGCGACCACGACCAGCAACACCCCGGACACGGCCAGAGCACCGGCCAGGACAAGCAGTTCACCGGCCGCGGCAGGGCCGATCCGGTCGAGTACGAGCTTGGTCAGCCACGCGACCAGCACCGGAACGACTCCGCCCAGCACGGTGGCGGCCAGGTATCCGGCCAGCACCGCGGGTGCCGCGCGCCACGCGACCCCCAACGCCTCGACGGCGCCACGCCTTGTCGTCACGTGGTGACGAGACTCGGCAGGGCCGCCAACTCGAACCCGCTGGCCACCACGACACCGTCCGCGCCGACCGTGGCCATCGCGGGCATTCCCTTGACCTGCAACGCTTTCGCGAGCGGACCGTCCACCTGTTCGATGACCACGTCGGCGACCCCACGCAGTTTGGCGACGATGTCGCCGACGTCCTCGGGCGCGCCGACCGCCACGCCGAGTACCCGCCCGTCGAACGCGTCGGCGTAACTGACGAAGCCGGGCAGCCGCTCCAGACAGGCGTGACAGGTCGGTGAGAAGAATCCGATCAGCAGCGGCCCGGTGTCCGGTGCGGCGGTGCCGTCCACTGTGGTGGCCCGCAGTCCGGGCAGTGGCGATCCGGCGGGCAGCATGAAGTCCGCGACGCTCTGGGTGCCTTCGAGTGCCTGGGTGAGCAGCCGGGCGTGCTCGCGCAGCCGCTGGATCACGCCGAGGGTGAGGATCAGGTCGATGATGACCAGCACGCCGACGAGGATCACCGCGGCGACAAGGTAGGGCATGCGACTCCTATCGAAGGTTCCCCGTCGGGCGCCGCGGTGAGGTGGTGCTGAACAAGGCGAGCAGATCGTCCAGCCGGATCACCAGCGTGGCGGCCAACAAACCGGCCACCACCGCCAGCACCACCCCGGGGACGGCGAATCCGCTCGAATCGCCCAGCGATCCCAGGACACACAGCGCGAGCAGGAACAGGTTGCGCACGACGTGCGCGAGTCCGAGTGGTGTGTCACGCGTGCCGAAACAGTGGCAGGGCGCGCGTTCACCACGCCGTAGCATGAGTCCGATTGCGACAGTGAAGATCAGCAGAAGCGCCCCGGCGCCAAGCAGTCCCAGCAGCAGCACGGTTCCGCCTTGACCGAGGACCGCGAGTACGGCGCCCACGGCACAAGCGGTGACGACAGCCGACTCGGCTGCCGTCACCGCGGCCGCAGCCCTGCCACGCCATCGGCGAGGAAGCAGGCTCAGCGGCCCCGCAGTGGCCACGAAGACCTCGAAACGGAGCCTGCTGCGCTTGTTCCACACGGCAGCCAGGAAAACCCCGGCCAGTGTGACGGCACAGGCGAGACTGACATGGTTCATCTGCTGATCAGCAGATCGACGAGCGACACTTGCTGCAGGAGCTCTCGTTCGTCAGGCGGTAGGAGTCGTAGCCGGCGATGCAGCCGCAGTAGATGCCCGTGCACCCCTGCGTGCCGGCCGAGGCGACCACCTTGGGCACCAGCCGGGTCAGCAGCCGATCGCCCAGGTTCCCCAGTTTTTTGAGCACTGGTCCTCCTTGTCGTCGATGGCCGAGAGGCACAAGGAATCATGTTCCGCGACCCCCCGGCCCCAGAGCGGAACGACAACCTACTTTTCGCCGATCCCGGCGGCGTGTCAACGGCCGAAAGAGGCACTCAGCCGGCGGCGGCGCCGAACCACCTGGACAGCCGGCCGAGCAGATCCTGCTGGTGCTCACCGATCCACGCCACGTGGCCGTCGGGCCGCAACAGCACCGCGGGCACGTCCAGCTCCTCGCTGACATCCACGACGTGATCGACTCGATCCGCCCAGCCCGCAACCGAAAGCCGGCCGGTCTGATCCAGCAGCAGCCCGCGGCCGCCGCGCATCAGCTCGTAGAGACGCCCCTGCTTGAGCTCCACATCCCGCAGCCGCCGGCCGAGCAGTTCAGGCCCTTCGCCGAAGTCGTAACGGATCCCGACCGCGATGATCTGCTCGATCAGGTACCGGCGAACCTCCTCGAAGTCCATCAGCTGCGACACCAGCCGGCGCACGGCCTGCGGCCCTGGCTCGGTGGACATCAGCTCCATCTGCGCGCGGGTGTTGTCCAGCACGACGGCGGCCACAGGACGCCGTTCGGTGTGGTAGCTGTCCAGCAACCCTTCCGGTGCCCAGCCGTTGACCTCGGCGGCCAGTTTCCACCCCAGGTTGAACGCGTCCTGGACACCGAGGTTGAGGCCCTGCCCACCGGCGGGCGGGTGGACGTGTGCCGCGTCGCCGGCCAGCAACACCCGGCCACTGCGGTACTGCTCGGCCAGCCGGGTGGCGTCGCCGAAACGCGAGAGCCAGCGCGGTGAGTGCACGCCGAAGTCGGTGCCGGCGGTCGCCCGCAGCTGCTGCTTGACCTCCTCGAAGGTCGGTGGGACCGCGCGGTCCTCGGTCACGCCCTCGGCAGGCACGACAACGCGGTACACCCCGTTGCCCAGGGGCATGGCGCCGAACCGAAGCTGGGTCTTGCGGATTTCGGCCACCACCGCCATCAGCTCCTCCGGCGGTACGGCGACCTCCATTTCGCCCAGCAGCGTCTCGGCTTTGCTTGGCTCACCGGGGAAGTCGATGCCGAGCAGTTTGCGGACCGTGCTGCGGCCGCCGTCGCAACCGACGAGGTAGCGCGAGCGAAGCTGCGTGCCGTCGGCCAGTTCGACGGTCACTCCGTCATCGTCCTGGCTGAGCCCGACCAGCTCACAGCCACGCCTGATCTCGACACCGACCTCGAGGGCGTGCTCGGTCAGCAGGCGGTCGGTGGTGGGCTGCGGGATGCTCAAAACGTAGGGATGTGCGGTGTCCAGCCGCTCCGGCGTCGGCTTGGCGATGCCGGCGAAGAAACTACCGACCGGGTGCTGCTGGCCCACCGCGAGGAACCGTTCCAGCAGGCCACGCTGGTCCAGTACCTCGATGGTGCGCGCGTGCATGCCGAGCGCGCGGACGACCTTGGTCGGCTCGGTGTCCTTCTCCAGCACGAGCGCGTGCACGCCCTGCAATCGCAATTCGCTGGCCAGCATCAAGCCGGTCGGTCCACAACCGGCAACGATCACGTCTATCACGAAACCCCCGCTTCGGCACTGTTCTGGCTTAGGCGGGTGAGTGTGCAGCACAACCCGGGTCTTGCCGCAAGACCCCAGGTGCGCTATACGTTAGAAGAGGCAAGGAACGAGGTTCCTTGCCTTTGCTCATTTTTGTCCATTGCGGACGGACGGGTCGGCGTTCGAGACCGTGCCCAGCACAATCCCTTCAGGGGTCATGAATGTCACGTCGATGTTCGAGAAACTGTTCCGGGTGGCGGCGTCGAGGGTGTCGGCCTGGTCGGGAGACATGAAATCCTTGAACACCGCCTGAACATCGCGGCCCTCCGGAACCTGGATCCACAGTTCTCCCGGCTGGCCGCCGAAACGTGCGGAGGTATCGGCCAACGCGGCCCATAGCCCGTCTTGGCCGCCGCCCAGGACCGCGACGTCCCGCTGCCCCAGCGGCTCTCGGACGTTGCCTTCCAGGAGCATGTCGCTGCGGATCTGGCCGGACTCGTCCCGGTCCTGGTAAGGGATCGAGTGATCGTTGTAGAACTGCACGGCCGCCCCGACGCCCGGTTCGCCGATGATGACCCTGTTGGTGCCGGCGGGAGCCAGTCCGACGGCCAGATCAGCAACAGCCGGGCTGATCTGCGATTGCTGGGTCAGCTGGTCGGCGAGCTGGGCTCGCGCGTCGGCTGTCATCGGCGACGGAGTCCCCGGGCCGGACCCGGCTGGGTTCCACTGGTCGTCGCCGACGTGCAGATCCCAGGTGCGGGCCGGGCTTTGGCTCCACGAAGACTCGGACTGACTGGGCACCGGCCCAGCCGGCGGTGCCGTGTAGTTCGCCAGCTGCAGGTGCGCGCTGTCCTCCGGAACACGTTGAGGCGACCGGGTCGGCTCGACCGTCGTTTCCGCGGCGGGCTGGCCGCCGAAGGTCGCCGCGGTCGTGCTTTCCCTTTGTTCCAACGTGTTCGCGTTGCTCTGGACACCGGTTCCGGTCGCCTGCATCGCGTTGATACCCGACTGCAGAGCGCGGGCCCCGGCTGTGACGAACTGCTCCATCAACGAAGTGAACGACTGGCCGACCTCGCCGAGCGCATCACCGGGCATCTTGGTGTGCGCTGCGTCCGTTATCGCCTGCATCTCGTCTGCGAGCGTGTTCAGTTGCCGGGCGTGTGCGGTCAACGCGTCCGGGACGACTGCGTATCCCTCGCTGGGCGTCATTCCATCACGTTATGGGCCGGCACCTGCCGGACGGGAGGGCTGAACAGACGTCATGACAGCCAGGGTTGACCTCAAGCATTGTTGAGGTTGCAGGCTCGGGGAAGGACACGATCACAACCTTCAGGAGAGCTGATGCACGCCGTTGTTCTGCACACGTTCGGGCCCGCGGAGAATCTGCGGTACGAGACCGTCGAGGATCCCGTCCCCGGGCCGGGGCAGGTACGTATCGCGGTGAAAGCGGCGGGTGTGCACCACATCGAGACCGTGATGCGGGCAGGTGGCGACGGTGGCATGGCGCCGCCGTTGCCGGAACTGCCGGCGATCTTCGGCGGTGAGGTCGCGGGAGTCGTCGACGCCGTGGGGTCTGATGTGGACGCCTCGTGGGTTGGCCGTGATGTCGTGACGCGTTTTGGCACGCCTGGCGGGTACGCGGAGCTGGCGGTCGCGGACGTGGGCTCGGTGCGGGTCATCCCGGACGGACTGGATCACCAGGCGGCGGTCGCGATGGTCGTCACCGGGTTCACCGCGTTGGCACTGCTCCACGTCGCCGAGTTGACGCCCGAGGACGTCGTGCTGGTGACCTCGGCAGCGGGCGGTATCGGCCGTCTGGTCGTGCAGTACGCACGGAACCTGGGTGCGACAGTGATCGGTGCGGCTGGCGGGCCCGCGAAGGTACAAGCGGTGCGTGAGCTGGGCGCGGACATCGCGGTGGACTACAACGAGCCAGGCTGGGCGAAGACGCTCGAGGGCGTCACGGTTGTGCTCGACGGGGTGGGTGGCGACAAGGCGCAGGCCGCGTACGACCGGATCGTGCCGGGTGGACGGTTTGTCAGCATCGGCAACGCGTCGCGGCAGGAGTTCACGCCCGACGCGTCGCGCGATGTCACCGTCACCAACGCCTTGCTGATGATGATCGAAGGCCTGCCGGACGCGCCGGACTTCGAAGGCCAAGCCCTGGCTGCGGCGGCCGAGGGGACGCTTGTGCCGACGGTGCAGGCGTTTCCGCTGTCGCAGGCCGCGGCCGCGCACGCCGCGCTGGCGAGCAGGGCGACGACCGGCAAAGTGGTGCTGGTCCCCTAGTTTCGCAGTCCTGGCTCAACGACGATCACGCTGTTGACGCCGTCGGTTGCCGCGTCCGGGTCGCCGAACCAGTAGCCGCCGTCGCCCAGGTACCGGAAACGAGTCTCGGTACCGGGCGCGGCGGTCCAGGACACCGAGCGGGTGCCGTTGGACCGCTTGCCCAGCACGTGCGTTCCCGGTGTCCAGTCGTTGAAGCAGCCCACGACACTCACTGGGCCTTCGTGCACGTCCGCGGGCAATACCCACGTCACGGTGACCATGCCGTTCTTCTGCGACCGCGTCTTGATCATGGCTACCAGCCAAACACACACCCGCTTTACCCGATCGGGTCACATGCGTGCTCACACACCGTGCACCCGCTTACTTCAAGGTATGTACCCAGTGGGTTTCTATGCTCGAAGGCATGCGCGTGGAGATCTGGAGTGACGTCATCTGCCCCTGGTGCTACATCGGCAAAACGCGGTTCGAGGCCGCGCTGGCCGATTTCGAGCACCGCGACGAGGTCGAGGTCGTCTACCGCTCGTTCGAACTGGATCCCAGCCGCGACACCATCGAGTCCGTCGCTGACATGCTGACCTCCCGCTACGGCCCCCAAGCCGCCGAGATGGAACAGCGCGTCGCCGAGATGGCCCGCGCCGAAGGCCTCGGCTACCGCACCGACCGCGAAGTCGGCAACACATTCGACGTGCACCGCGTACTGCACCTCGCACGCGCCCACGGCCTCGAGCACGAACTGATGACCGCCCTGTTCCACGCCAACTTCGCCGAGGCCCGCTCCCTGTTCACCGGCGACACACTCCTGGACGTCGCGGTCACCGTCGGCCTGGAGAAAGCCGACATCCAACGAGTCCTCGACGACCCGGCCGCCTACGCCGACGACGTCCGCCAGGAGGAACGCGACGCCGCCGAACTCGGCGCCCGAGCCGTGCCCTTCTTCGTCCTGGGCCGCCGCGTCGGCGTGTCCGGCGGCCAGCCCACCGAGGTGTTCGCCCAGGCCCTCCGCCAGGCCTGGGACGCCGACTAGCGTCTCATTGGCGTTTGGCCAGGGCGACGAGGTAGCGGCATGGCGTGTCGGTGGGGTTGATGAACGAGCATGGGGTGGGTGGCCCGAGTTGGAGGCAGTCGCCGGCGTCGAGCTCGTGGTCGGTGTCGCCTTCGCGGAAGCGTAGGTGGCCGGCCAGGATCCAGAGCTGCTGGTGTTTGAAGGTGTAGGAGTCGGCCAGGTAGGAGACCACGGCGCCGGGTGGGAGTTCGACCTCGACCAGTTCGAGCGGGCCGCCGGCGGGCGGGGAGATCGCGCGCCTGACGTAGCCGGTCTCGGGGTCGGTCCAGGTCGGTTGCTCGGCCGCGCGGACCAGGCGCTGACTGGTGCCTTCGGCGCGGGCGACCAGTTCGGACAGGGTCATGCCGAGGGCGGCGGACAGGCGTCCGAGCAGGGCGGCGGTGGGCTGGGCGTCGCCGCGTTCGATCTTGGTGATCATCGCGCGGGAGACGCCGGAGCGTTCGGCCAGGGCGTTGACCGACATGTCCCGGGCGGCGCGGGCCTCACGCAGGGTCGTGGCCAGGGAGTCGGACAGCGCGTCGGTCATGCTTGTCACTATAGCGCCAGTTGTGGCTACTATAGTTTTCATGAAGGTGAGGGACGCGTCGGAACTCGACGCTGAGGCGTGCGCGGCGATCTACGCGCCATACGTCACGGACACCGCGATCACGTTCGAGTACGAACCGCCGACAGTGGCGGAAATGGCGCAGCGCATAGCCAGCGCGCTGAGCACACACGCGTGGCTGGCGCTGGAGGACGACAACGGCCGTGTCATCGGGTACGCCTACGGCGGTCCGTTCAAGGCGCGTGAGGCCTACAGGTGGTCATGTGAGGTCAGCGTCTACTTGGAGCTAGGTGTACGGCGCAAGGGTGGCGGGCGCGCACTGTACGAGGTGTTGTTCGAGCGTCTGACTGAGCGTGGGTACCGCATGGCTGCCGCAGGCATGACGTTGCCGAACGACGCGAGCGAGGGTCTGCACCGCGCGATGGGGTTCGAACCGGTCGGCACGTATCGGCGGATCGGCTGGAAGAACGGCGCGTGGCGCGACGTGGCCTGGGTTCAGCGAGAGCTCGTCGCGGGCGACGACCCACCGAGCTGAATACTTTGCCCTTGAGCTAAGTGTCTCGACCGGCCATACTTAGCCGCATGGCACAGTATTCGGCTGAGATCGACGGGGTGTTCGTCGCGCTCGCCGACCCGACCCGGCGTGGCGTCATCCGGCGTCTTGGCCGCGGCCCGACGAGCGTGGGCGATCTGGCCCGCGAGTTCCCGATGACTCTTCCCTCGTTCATGAAGCATGTGCGGACGCTTGAAGCGAACGGCCTGATCCGCACGGTCAAGTCCGGCCGCGTACGCACCTGCGTGCTAAACCGCGACCGGCTGGCCCTGCTTGAGGACTGGCTCGCCGAGCAGCGCCTGATCTGGGAAGAGCGCACCGACCGGCTCGAACGCCTCGTCACCGACCCCGAGGAGCAGCAACCGTGAACCCCGATCTCGACCTGACCCTGGAGCGGATCATCCGCGCGCCCCGCGCTGTGGTCTGGCAGGCGTGGACCGATCCCGCGCGCTTTGCCCAGTGGTGGCTCCCGGCTCCGACCGTGTGCCGTGTCGACCGCCTGGAGACACGGCCCGGCGGTGCGCTCGTGACACACATGAGCGACGACGGGGTGGAGTTCGTCCCGCACGTCAACGCGAGCTTCCTTGTCGTGGACGAACTTGAGCGGATCGTGTTCACCAACGCGATCGACAGCGCCTGGCGCCCCGCGCAACCCGAGCCGGTCGGCATGACCGCGGAGATCACGCTGGCCGATCATCCCGATGGCACGGACTACCGGGTCCTTGTCCGGCACGGCGATCCGGCCTCCCGCGCCCGCCACGAGAAACTCGGCTTCATCGACGGCTGGGGCACGGTCACCAAGCAACTCGCCGGCCTCGCCGAAAACCAGGCCGCACGATGAAGATCGCCCTCACCGAGTTCGTCACCCTCGACGGGGTCAGCCAGGGCCCCGGCTCACCGGCCGAGGACACCAGCGACGGCTTCACCCGGGGCGGTTGGCTCGTGCCGTACCTGGACGAACTCTTCGTCCGGCGTACTTCCGAGTGGCTGGATCTCGCGGACGGCCTGCTGCTCGGGCGGCGCACCTACGAGGCGTTCGCCCGGGACTGGCCGCGGATCACCGACCCGGACGACCCGTTCACCGAGCGGATGAACGCACTGCCGAAGTACGTGGTGACCAGCACCCTCACCAAAGGAAACTGGCACCCGGTGACCCTGCTGCGCGGCGACCCGATCCAGACCGTGGGGCAACTCAAGACCCAGCCGGGACGGGAACTCCAGATCCACGGAAGCGCAAGACTCGGCAACGCCCTGTTGGCCGCGGGCCTCGTCGACACGCTCCGGCTCGTCGTCGCGCCGACCATGATCGGAACCGGACGGCGGCTGCTGGACCATCCGAACGAATCCATGGGCTTGCGGCTCGTCGGCCACGAAGTGACGGCAAGCGGCATGCTGCTGCTCGAGTACGAACCTTCCGGCGCCGCCCCGGTGGCCGAATACGAGGGCGTCACCGCATTCGTCTCCACTTAGGTCAGGAACTGACCGCAATGACCGAAAAGCTGTGCCGCATGACCAACCAGATCAGCGTGCACCCCTACTTCGGCTATCGCGACGCCCTCGCCGCGATGGAATGGCTGGCCAAGTCCTTCGGGTTCGAGACCACCATGAGCTTCCCCGATGAGCAGGGCGGGATCGCGCATGCCGAGATGCGCCTCGGCGACGCGGTGATCATCATATTCAGCGATGTCGACGGCTATGAACGCGCCCCGCGCAAGGGCGACACCACCGGGCTGGGCATGTATCTGACCCTGCCCGGCAAGGCCGAGGTGGACACCCTCCACGAGCAGGCCGTCGGCAACGGCGCGACCAGCGTGTACGTCCCGGAAGAGACGCCGTGGGGTAACTACCGGGGTCGCGTGATCGACCTTGAGGGTTACGAGTGGAGCTTCGGCGTGCACCGTCCCGGCGAGCCGCAGACCCAGTGGGACTAGCCTTGCCGTAGTCCGCCACCAGAGGAGAACAGCATCAGCGCGATGCCCGAAGGCCTGCGAGCCGACTGTCAGAACTGTTTCGGGCTGTGCTGTGTGGCGCTGCCGTTCGCGGCGTCGGCGGACTTCGCGATCACCAAGGACCCCGGGAAGCCCTGTCCCAACCTGCGGCAGGACTATCGCTGTGGCATCCACAGCACGCTGCGGCAGCAGGGCTTCCCGGGGTGCACGGTGTTCGACTGCTTCGGCGCGGGCCAGAAGGTCTCCCAGGTGACCTTCGAGGGCAACTCGTGGCGCGGCTCCCCCGGCACCGCCAAGCAGATGTTCCAGGTCTTCCCGGTGATGCGTCAGCTGCACGAACTGCTCTGGTACCTGACCGAGGCGTTGACGCTGCCGGCCGCGAGCACGCTGCACGAGCGGCTGCGCGGTGTGCTCGAGGAGACCGAGAAGCTCACGTACGCCGACGCGGAAGTGCTGATCGAGCTGGATGTTCCCGCACACCGGCAGAAGGTCAACGCGTTGCTGCTGGAGACGAGCGAGCTCGTGCGCGGGCGCGGTGGCAAGGACCGGCGCGGCGCGGACCTCATCGGCGCGAGGCTCCGCAACGCCGATCTGCGTGCGGCCAGCCTGCGCGGGGCGTACTTGATCGGGGCCGATCTGCGTGGCGCGGATCTGCGGACAGCCGACCTGATCGGCGCGGACATGCGGGACGCCGATCTTTCGGGTGCCGATCTGACCGGCAGCTTCTTCCTCACCCAGGCTCAGCTCAACGCCGCCCGGGGCGACCGGGCTACGAAGGTCCCTGCCGCGCTGGAGCGGCCCGGCCATTGGGAACAGGCACCTGCCGGCAAGCGCAGGCGATAGCGTGTCGCCGTGCAGATTGGCGTGAACGTCCCGAATTTCGGGCCTGGTACGGACCCCGCGGTGCTGCGTGACTGGGCGCAGACGGTGGAAGGTCTTGGCTACGACTTGCTGATGATGTCCGACCACGTGGCGGTGACGCCGGATGTGGCCGCGCAGTATCCGGCGCCGTTCTACGAGCCGTTCACGACGTTGTCGTGGCTGGCCGGGATCACCAGCCGTGTCCTGCTCGGCACGACCGTGCTGATCGTGCCGTACCGCCATCCCCTCCTCACCGCGCGGATGGCCGCGAACCTCAACCAGCTCAGCGGTGGCCGGCTGATCCTCGGCGTCGGCGTGGGCTGGGCGCGTCAGGAGTTCGAGGCGCTCGGTGTCCCCTTCGAGCGTCGCGGCAAGATCACCGACGAGTACATCCAGGCGATGCGTGCCGCGTGGGAGAACGAGGCGGATTACGGCAAGGGACGGATCCCCATCTGGGTCGGCGGCAACAGCGATGCCGCGTTGCGGCGCGCGATCCAGCTCGGCGATGCGTGGCATCCGTTGCGGGTCACGCTGCCGTGGCTGCGCTCTGTGCTCCAGGAGCAGACCGTGCCCTTGTTCGCACCCCGCATCACGCTGCGCCTGACGTCGGAGCCCGTCACCGATCCGGACCGCACCGCAGGCGTGGGCACGATCGAGCAGATCGTCGACGACCTGTCGCAGCTACGTCAGCTGGGCGCGCACACGGTCCTGCTGGACACGTTCGGTGGAGACCCTGACGAGACAACACGTCCGCACGTGGCCTGGCAAGCCCTGGCGACGGTAGCCGCGAACTGGAGGGAATCCGCATGACACCCCTTGTGTCAACCTCACGATCGAAATCAGGTCTAGTGCTTCCCAGCTGCACCTCAGGGGAACGTGACGCAAGCCAGCCACCGGTACGCACCGAACTGAACCGTGCCAACCCAACGCGACCAAACATTGAAATCCGGGGAGGCGGAACTGCATGACAGTCACACCCGACGACGAGACACACCTGCGCCGCGCCATCGCGTTGGCCGCGCACGCCCGCGCAACCGGCGACGCACCGTACGGCTCGTTGCTCGTCGGCCCGGACGGCTCCGTTCTCGCCGAGGCCCACAACACCGTGACCAGCGACAACGACATCAGCGCCCATCCGGAACTGAAGATGGCCAAATGGGCGGCGAGCAACCTCGACGGGGACACCGCCGCCAAAACCACGATGTACACCAGCTGCCAACCCTGCGGCATGTGCACCGGCGCGATCCAGCGCTCCGGCCTGGGCCGCGTGGTGTTCGCACTGGCCACCGACCAATTGCTGCAGCTCAACCCAGGCGGCGGCTGGCCCACCGTGCAGCAGGACGGTCCCGCGCTGTTCGACGAGGCACGCGTCCCGATCGACGGCTTTTACAGCTAGGGTTTCGCGGCTTCGAGTTCGTCCACGGTGCCGGACATGATGGTGCACACGTGCGCGTCGATGTGTTCGGCGGGCCAGTCCCACCAGGCCAGGGCGACCAGGCGGTCGATGTCGGGCTGGGGATAACGGGTGCGGATGACTTTGGCCGGGTTGCCGCCCGCGATGGCGTAGTCCGGGATGTCGCTGGTGATCACCGATCCGGCGGCGGCGATGGCGCCGTGCCCGATCTTCATGCCCGGCATGACCGTGACGTTCATGCCCAGCCAGACGTCGTTGCCGACAATGGTGTCGCCCCGCACGGGCAGGCCGGTCAGCAGGTCCATGTGCTGGGCCCAGTCGCCGCCCATGATCGGGAAGGGGTAGGTCGACGGGCCGTCCATCCGGTGGTTGGCGCCGTTCATGATGAACCGCGTGCCTGCGGCGAACGCGCAGAACCTGCCGATGATCAGCTTGTCCGGGCCGTAGTGGTAGAGGACGTTGTTGGTCTCGAAGCCCGTGGCGTCGTGCGGGTCGTCGTAGTAGGAGTACTCCCCGACCTCGATCAACGGCGAGGTCAGCAGCGGCTTGAGTTGCACCACCCGGGGCTGGCCGGGCATGGGGTGCAGGACTGTGGGATCGGCGGGCATGTTGACCATGTTTTCAGCCCGGCACCATGATGTCTCTTGCCACTACGTTCCGTGTCATGAACACCACCCTGCAAGGACTCCTGGTGATCACACGAATCGTGACCGCGTCCGCGGCCGTCCTGACACTGGCCGGTTGCGGCGGCTCAGAGCCCGCTCCTACATCCGCGCCGCCGCCACCGCCGTCATCCCAAGTCCACGTGGCCACAGATCCGTGCACGCTGCTGACCGACGCCGAGGCCAGCGCGCACGTCGGCACGGCCGTGAAAGCCACGGTCGACGACCTGCCCAACGTCGGCCGCGGCTGCCGCTGGGAGGCCCCGGGCGGCGACGCCTACCTCAGCCTCAACCTCAACACCCCGGAGTTCCCGGACGTCACCAGCGCGCGACGAACCCTCGACATCGGCGCCAAGAAGGGCTCGGTCCTGGCCGACGACGGCCTGTACTGCCTGGTGTATGTCGGCAACGGCACCCCGTGGCTGCAGTTCAGCAGCCAGTCCGCGCAGGCCGGTGCACTTGATCCGGCACCGAAGACCTATGAGTGCGACCGGTCGGTGCCGGTGTTGCAAAAGGTGGTCACCAACCTCAAATGGTGAGGTCAGAGGCTAGTCTCAAGGTGTACTTGAGGGTGCGAGTCTCAACGTCTGGTTGAGGGTTTCAACGGGCCGGCGCCTCACCCCGGGCACAGGATTCGGCCCGTTCCAGCAGCAATGTCCGCTCGCGTGCGTTGGCCGTCAGCGACGCGGCCCGTTCGAACTGCGTGCGGGCCTCCTCGAACCGGCCGAGTTTGGCCAGCAGGTCACCGCGCACCGTGGGCAGCAGGTGATACGACTTCAGGCTGGGTTCGTCGACCAGCATGTCCGCCAGTTGCAGGCCGACTTCCGGGCCGAACGCCATCGACAACGCGACCGCCCGGTTGAGCTCCACGATCGGCGACGGCATCAGGTCCGCCAGCTCGGCGTACAACGCGGCGATGCGCGCCCAGTCGGTCTCCTCAGCGGTTTTCGCCCGGGCGTGACACGCGGCGAGCGCGGCCTGCAGGGTGTACGGCCCGCGGGTGTCGCTGAGTTCCTCGGCTCGTTGCAGCGCGGCCAGTCCGCGGCGGATGAGCATGTGGTCCCAGCGTGCGCGGTTCTGCTCCAGCAGCAGGATCGGCTCGCCCTGGGCGTCGGTCCGGGCCTTGGCGCGTGAGGCCTGGATCTCCAGCAGCGCCACCAGGCCGTGGACCTCGGCGTCCTTGGGCGTCAGGCCGGCCAGGACACGGCCCAGCCGCATCGCCTCCGCGCACAGCGTCGGGCGCATCCAGTCGTCGCCCGCGGTGGCCGAGTAGCCCTCGTTGAAGATCAGGTAGATCACTTCGAGGACCGAGGCCAGCCGGCCGGCCCGTTCGTTCGCGGCCGGGACCTCGAAGGGGACCTTGGCGTCGGCCAGGGTCCGCTTGGCGCGCACGATGCGTTGCTGGATGGTCGACTCGCCCACCAGGAACGCGCGGGCGATCTCCTTGGTGGACAGGCCACCCAGCATCCGCAGCGTCAGCGCGACCCGGGCCTCGGTGGACAGCACCGGGTGGCACGCGGTGAACACCAGGCGCAGCACGTCGTCGCCGATGTCGTCGTCCAGCGCGGCGTCGATGTCCGGCTCGGGACTGGCTCCGCCGGTCTCGATCTCGTGCCCGAGCTCCTGCACCTTGCGCGCCAGCACCTGCTCACGGCGGACATGGTCGATGGCCCGGCGTTTGGCGGTGGTCATCAGCCAGGCGCCCGGATTCTGCGGCACGCCTTGCTCCGGCCACTGCTCCAACGCGGCGACCAGGGCGTCCTGCGCCAGTTCCTCCGCCCGGCCGACGTCCCGCACGATGCGCGCCAGCCCGGCGATCACCCGGGCCGACTCGATCCGCCAGACCGCGTCGATCGCCTGATGGGTCTCGGTAACCGTTGGCACGCCTGTCACGATCCCGCATCTAACCACCAGGCACCGACACTCTGGGGCCTTTCACCTCACAGCGCCGATCCAGTCCAGCCCGGCGACCGCGTCAGGCCGGCTCCCTGCGCTTGGCGAAGAACTCCTGGACGTCCGGGACGAGCAGATCGGGCACCTCCAGTGCGGGGAAGTGGCCGCCGCGGTCGAACTCGGTCCAGTGGGCGATGGGGTGTTGCTGTTCGGCCAGTGCGCGGGCCGGCAGGACGAGTTCGTGCGGGAACACCGCGACCCCGAGCGGGACTGCGCAGGCGATGGGTTTGGCGCGGGTGGCCTGGGATTCGTAGTACATGCGGGCCGAGGAGCCCGCGGTGCCGGTCAGCCAGTAGAGCGAGATGTTGGTCAGCAGCCATTCGGGGTCGATGGTGCTGGTGGGGTCGGTCCATTCGGTGAACTTCTCCGCGATCCAGGCCAGCTGGCCGACGGGGGAATCGGTCAGTGCGTAGGACAGTGTCTGCGGCCGGGTGGCTTGCTGGCGCATGTATCCGGCCGGGGCGGCCAGGTACTTGCGCATCCTCTCCACCCGGGCCTCGTCCTCGGGCGACAGTTCGACAGGCTCCCTCGGCACGGTGGGCAGGAAGTTGACGTGCACGCCGACAACGCGATCCGGCGCGAGCGCGCCGACCGCGCGGGAGATGATCGATCCCCAGTCACCGCCCTGCGCGCCGTATCGCGAGTACCCCAGCCGGTCCATGAGCTGTACCCAGGCAGCGGCGACGCGGTGGATCTCCCAGCCGGCCGAGGTCGTCGGGCCGGAGAACCCGAAACCCGGGATCGCGGGGATGACCAGGTCAAACGCGTGGGCGGGGTCGCCGCCGTGGGAGCGTGGGTCGGTCAACGGCCCGATCGTGCCGAGGAACTCCAGCACCGAGCCGGGCCAGCCGTGGGTGAGCAGCAGCGGTAAGGCGTCCGGCTCCGGCGACCGCACGTGCAGGAAGTAGATCTTCTGGCCGTCGATGACCGTGGTGAACTGCGGCAACTCGTTGAGCCGGGCCTCGTGTTCACGCCACGAGTACCCGGTCTGCCAGTGGGCCGCGAGCTCCCGCAGGTACTCCAGCGGCACGCCGTAGTCCCAGCCCGCGCCGGGCAACTCGTCCGGCCAGCGGGTCCTGGCCAGCCGGTCCCGCAGGTCGTCGAGGTCGGCCTGCGGGACTTCGCTGCGGAAGGGGTCGATGTCACTGCTCATGGTGGTGACGCTAGACGCCTGCACCGACAGTTTTCCTGATCAGCAGGAAACCCAGGACAGAAGATACGAACCCGGCCACGGCGGCGGTCAGGTAGACCAGGTTGAGGCCGTCGGCAGGGCTTACGCCTGACTCGTACACGAGCCCCAGCACGGCCACGCCGACGCTCTGGCCGAGCTGACGGCAGGTGGTCATGGCGCCGACGGCGATGCCGAACCGTTCCGGCGCAACAGATCCCAGCAACGCGCCACCCATCGACGGCATCACCAGCCCGACGCCCACGCCTGTCACGACGAGCCCGGCCAGGATCGACACCGTCGTGGAACTCTCATCCAGACCGGCCTGCAGGGCGCACCCGGCACCGGCCAGGAGCAATCCCGCGCTGATCATGATCCGGGGCGTGACGTCGTGCAGCAGCCGCCCGGCCAGCGTGGAGGTCACGAAGATGCTCAGTGCCAAGGGAACCAGCGCGAGACCGGCCCGGACAGGGCCGAGCCCCAGCGTGGACTGCAGCCATACCGAGCTGTAGACCAGGCAGGCGAACACGCTGGCCGACACCCCGGTGCACACCATGATCGCGTTGAACGAGGACCCGCGGAACAGCCCGATGAGCCCGAACAGGTCGAACTTCTTGTCGCGGTTGCCATCCGCGGACCGGATGCGCAGCGTCGCCACGACGGTGAGCACCACCAGCGGCAGGTTGATCAGGAAGATCGCGCGCCAGCTCCAGAACTGGGTGAGCACGCCGCCCAGCATCGGCCCGGCAGCCGCGGCAAGCCCGTTGACCGCGCCCCAGATACCCATCGCGACACCGCGGTCACGACCGGAATAGCAGCTGCCGATCAGGGCGAACGTGGTCACAGCCATCGCCGCCCCGCCGACCGCCTGCACACCCCGGGCCGCGATCAACACCTCGATCCCTGGTGCCACACCGCAGACGAACGACGCGGCCAGGAACACCCCGAGCCCTGCGAGATACACCTTGCGATGGCCGTATCGGTCCGCAATGGACCCTGCGGGCAGCATCAGCACGGCAAGCACGAGCGTGTACACGGTGAGGACCCACTGCAGCCCGCTCAGCGGCGCCGCGAACGAGCGCCCGATGTCCGGTAGCGCGACGGTCACCGCGGTGGTGTCGATCAGGAACAGCAGCGATCCCAGGCAGATCGCGACGAGTGGAATCCACTTCCGCATGGTTCTCCTTACGTGGACGAGGCCCCAAGGTTCAGGCCGTCACGTCGATCGCCATGCCATCAGCCGCCCTCTGTGCAGGAAACTGTCACCAGTTAGGCTTGACTGGTGGATACCGTCATATTGGACGACGTCGACCGAGGCCTCGTGCACGCGCTGCAGATCGACGGCCGGGCTCCGCTGAGGACCATCGCGAGCGTCATCGGCGTCTCGGAGAACACGGTCGCGCGGCGCTACCAGCGGCTTCGTTCCGCGGGGGTCATGCGGGTCGTGGGCGCGATCAATGGCGCTCGCCTCGGCTATACGGCGTGGACGCTGCGCCTGCAGTGCACGCCGGACGCCGCGACCGCGGTGGCCGCGGCGTTGGCGGACCGACCGGACACCTCGTGGGTGTACTTGCTGTCCGGCGGCACCGAGATCTCCTGCAACACGCAGGCTCGCAGTGTCGGCGACCGGGACGCGCTGCTGTTGTCGAAACTGCCGCGCACCAGGCGTGTGACGTCCGTGTCGGCGCATTCCATCCTGCGTGCGACCGCGTTGCCAACCATGTGGTCAGGCCTGCATTGGCTCAACGCGGACCAGGTCGACGCGCTGCGGCCGGAACCACCGGCCGTGGACGACACACCGATCACGTTGGACGCCGGCGACAAGGCGTTGCTGGGGGCGTTGTCACTCGATGGCCGGACGGGGTACGCGGAGCTGGCGTCGGTGACCGACTGGTCGGACTCGACGGTCAAACGGCGGATGGATCACTTGCGGCGCAGCGGAGTCCTGTCCTACATGCTCGACATTCCGCCCGCGGCGCTGGGTTTCCACGCCGAGGCCCGGCTCTGGATGAGCGTGCAGCCGTCGCGGCTGGTCGGCACCGCCGAGACTCTCGCGAATCACCCGGAAGTGTCATTCGCGGCGGTCACCACGGGCGCGACCAACCTCACCGCGGCGGTCAACTGCCGTGACACCGGCGATCTGTACCGGTTTCTGACCGAGCGGGTGTCCGCGTTGGACGCGACCTGGGCGATGGAGACCGCCCCGGTGATCAGGACGGTGAAGCGGGCCGGGACGGTGCTGCCCGTGTGAGGCGCAGCTCAAGCCCGTCGAGGATGATCTCCAGGCCGAGGCTGAATTGATCGGCGTCGAATTGATCTGGGGCCTGCGGGTCCTGTGTGGAGTCCAGGACGTGCGCGGTGAGCAGTCGCGCGATGCCTGCCGCTTCGGCTTCGGCGAATCCGGCGTGGCGCAGGATCCGGAGCGTGGCCTCGAGGTGCCCGAGCCTGCGCGGGCCGATGGGTGGCCGTTCACGCAGCAGCGCCGCGGCGTCCCGGTGCGACAGCAGGAGATCACGGAACCGCCGGAGGCTGATGGTCAGCTGCTCGCGCCAGGTCAGGGCCGGATCGATGGTGGCCGGACCGGCGCAGATCGCCTCGGCCACCAGGTCGAGCAGTTCGGCCTTGTTCTTCACGTGCCAGTAGAGCGTGGGCGACTGCACGCCCAGCCTGGCCGCCAGCCGCCGGGTGCTCAGCTCGGCCAGGCCCACCTCGTCGAGAAGTTCCACGGCCACATCGGTGATTCGCTGGATGTCGAGTCGCGCCACACACCGGACTCTATCAGTGGTAGAGTTGCCCTATCGCCGATAGAGACGGGGGAAGTGACTATGCGGGGCATGGTGCGAGCGAGGGTTCGGCGCTGGCCTGCCGGGTGCGTTCCGCCCAGCGCACGGCCGGGCCGATTACCGCGCCGGTGATCAGGAAGATGCCGCCGAGCACCAGCCAGCCGGGGATTCCCCAGGCCACGATCAGGGTGGTCAGCAGCAGTGGGGCGATTACGCGGGCCACGGCGAGGCCGTTGCCGAACAGGCCTTGGTATTGGCCGTGCTTGTCGGGCGGGGCGAGCGCGAAGCTGATCTCCCAGGCGCCGGCTGACTGCATCATCTCGCCGTAGGCCTGGATCAGGGCGGCGGCGAGCAGGATGGCGGCGCAGACCCAGGCCGAGGTGCCCAGCGCGGACAGGGCGAACGCGGCGCAGGAGACCAGCAGCATCAGGCCGGCGCGGCGCATGGAGCGTGTCGCGGTACGCAGCGAGGTGACGCGGCGGGCGACGCGGACCTGGAACAGCACCACGGACACGGTGTTGACCAACAGGATCGCGGAGACCATCCAGCGTGGCGCGTCGGTGTGCTGCACGATCCACAGTGGCGTGGCCAGGGTGATCAGCGGGACGTGCAGCAGCATGATCGTGTTGAGCAGCGACAGCAGGGCGTACGGCCGGTCACGCAGCACTGCCAGTTTCGGTCCGGTGCCGGGTGCGGGCGGGACCTCGGGCAGTGGTCGCAGGATGAGTGCACAGACCAGGAAGGTCGCGGCGTCCATGGCGAAGATCGCCAGGTAGGCGCTTGCGGTGTCGAAGTAGAGGGCGAGCCCGCCCAGACCCGCGCCGACGGCGATGCCGCCGTTGACCGCGGCCTGGATGATCGCGCGGCTCTTGGTGCGCAGTTGCGGGGAGACCAGGCCCGCCAGCAGGGCCTGGCGTGCGGCGGTCAGGCCGCATTGGGCGCTGGTGTAGAGGCAGATGGCGGCGACGAAAGGAGCGAACGAGCGGACGAACAGCAACAGGCTGATCGCCGCTGCGGTGGCGACGGCGAGCATGATCGCGGTGGTGCGCGGGCCGCGCCGGTCGGCGAGGTGGCCGAGTGGCACGCCGGTCAGGAATCCGACCGCCCAGCCGATCGTCAGGCCGAGCCCGACCTGGGTCGCGGACAGTCCGACCACCCGGGTGAAGTAGAGGGCCGAGGTCACGTAGAACGCACCGTCGCCGATGGAGTTGGTCAGCTGGGCTGCCGCGAGTCTGCGCATGGATCAGAAACTAGGAGGTAGATTGGTCGGCTGTTAGAGCCAATTCTTGCCAAACTGAATGGACCAATGGACTTTCACGTCAGCCTGGCAGGTCGTGGTGACCTGTCCGCGCGGATCTACCGCGGGCTGCTGGAGGCGATCGTCGACGGACGGCTGCGGCCAGGGGAAAGGCTGCCGCCGACCCGGGAGCTCGCGCAGCGGCTCGAGGTGTCGCGTACGACGGTGACCGATGCCTATGAGCGGCTGACCGCGGAGGGTTTCCTGGTCGGCAGGGTGGGCGCGGGCACGTTCGTGAGTGACCAGGCGGTCAAGCGGGCTTCCCGGCGGGCGGTGCACGGTGCGGCCCGGCCGAGGCGGTTGTGGGAGTCGATCCCGCCGCCGGCCTTGGACTCGGCGGTGCCGTACAACTTCCAGCTGGGTGTGCCGGACGGGGCGTTGTTCCCGCTGGAGACGTGGCGCCGGCTGGTCGCGCGGGAGCTGCGTGGCCGGGTGGTCCTGGACGCCCGGTACGCCGATCCGGCGGGGCACGCGGGTTTGCGGGCGGCGATCGCGCGCTATGTCGGGGTGTCGCGGTCGGTACAGGCGGGCGCCGACGACGTGCTGATCACCCAGGGCGCTCAGCAGGCTCTGGGCCTGGTCGGCCGGGTGCTGGTGGATCCGGGTGACTGCGTGGCGATCGAGGAGCCTGGTTATCCGCCGGCTCGGCGGTTGTTCCAGTCGCTGGGTGCGCGGGTGGTGGGTGTCCCGGTCGACAGTGAGGGCCTGGATGTCGGTGCACTGCCTGCGGATGCCCGGCTGGTGTACACGACGCCGTCGCACCAGTTCCCGTTGGGCACGCCGATGTCGCTGGCGCGCCGGACGGCGTTGCTGGCGTGGGCGCAGCGGCATGACGCGGTGGTGGTCGAGGACGACTACGACAGCGAGTACCGGTTCTCCGATCGTCCTTTGCAGCCGCTGCAGAGCATCGACCGGGCGGGACGCGTGGTGTATGTCGGGTCGTTCTCCAAGACCATGCTGCCGATGCTGCGAGTCGGGTTCCTGGTGGCGCCGGTGTCGCTGCGTCCGGCGCTGGTGACGGCCAGGCAGCTGGCGGACTGGCACGGCGACGTGGTGACGCAGGGCGCGCTGGCGCAGTTCATCGACGAGGGCCTGCTCGCCCGGCACATCCGCAAGGCGACCCGGCAGTACGCAGCCCGGCATGAGCTGATCACCAGCACACTCGAGCGCGACTTCGGATGGCTGAAACTGGTGCCGTCCGCGGCCGGGCTGCATCTGTGCGCACGAGCCGAGAGCGACGTCGCCGAGGTGGTCGCACGGGCCCGGGCGGAGGGCGTGGGCGTGCAGGCGCTGGCTGATTTCTGTGGCACGCGGCCACAGCATGGCCTGGTGATCGGGTACGGCGGGATCCCGCTCGACCGGATCGCCGAGGGCCTGCGGCGGTTGTCCCGAGCCAATTCGGCGTAATTGGCCCTGGGTGGGCGGCCGCGCGGGCTCTAGCGTCGGATCATGCGGTTCCGGATCATCGACGCTTTCACCGATCAGCCGTTTCGCGGGAACCCGGCGGGTGTGTGCCTGCTGGAGGGCACCTGGCCGGACGACGAGTGGATGAGGAGGGTCGCGACCGAGACCAACCTGTCGGACACCGCGTTCGTCCTTCCGCTCGACAGCCAGGACGCGGACTACGCCTTGCGGTGGTTCACACCTGAGATCGAAGAGGACCTCTGCGGGCATGCCACGCTGGCCGCGGCGCACGCGTTGCACGAAGACCGCGGCACGCCTGCCACGGTCCGGTTCAGCACGCGCCGCGGAATCCTGATCGCCCACAGCTTCGCCGACGGCGGCATCACCCTCGACTTCCCCGCCTCTCCCCCGGTTCAGGCACCTCCGCCCGCGGGGCTCGCCGAGGCGATCGGCGCGGAACCTGTGGAGGTCTATCGCACGGGTGCGTTGCGGGATCTGCTGGTGGTCCTGCGTGACGAGCACGCGGTGCGCGGTGTCGTGCCGGACATGACGGCGATCGCGAGGATCGAGCGCGACGACGACATCCGCGGTGTGATCATCACCGCGCAGGCCGACGGCCACGACTTCGTTTCCCGGTTTTTCGCCCCGGCCGACGGTATTCCGGAGGATCCGGTGACCGGCAGCGCGCACACGGCGTTGGCGCCGTACTGGGCCAGGCGGCTGGGCAAGGACACTCTCGTCGGCCTGCAGGCGTCCAAGCGCAGGGGTGTCGTGCGTGTGGCGATGCGCGGTGATCGTGTGCTGCTGAACGGCAGTGCGGTCACCACGTTCGACGGTGTCCTGCGGGCTCCAGCTGTGGTCCTGAATGGACAGTACGGGTCAGTCGGTGGCGGGCCAACTGCCGGGCTCGCCGGGTGAACCGGGTTCCCCGGCCATCACGTACTTGCCGGCTTCCAGCCGCGACCGCAGCCCCCGGGTCCAGTCCGCGCCGGACTGCGCGGACTGCTCCCACAGCGTGTACAGCTCACCGATGTGTTCCGGGCCGCGGGATTTCCGCAACTGAACCCCGGCGTCGTCGCGTTCGGATTCCAGCGCGGCAAGGCGTTGCCCCAGCAGACTGATCGCGTCCTGCCGGGACAACGCGGGCAACAGGGCCAGGCCGGCGCCGAGCATGTCGGGGCGGTGCTCGGGCTGGCGGATCGCGTTGCGCAGCAGCCGTTGGAACTCCTGCTCACCGTGCGCGGTGATCTCGTACTCCGTGCGGGTGGCGAGGTTGTCCTCGATGAGTGAACCGGCCTTGGTCAGCTGTCTGAGCGCGTGGTAGATCGAGCCCCATTTGACGTTGGCCCACCGGTCGGCACCCCAGGCAAGCAGCTCACTGCCGATCAGATACCCATGGGCGCGGCCGTATCCGCGCACCACCCCAAGCACCAGCAACCGTGTCGCCGACATGGCCCGTCAGCCTAGTCAGCCATCCAGGACGGCAGTCAGGCATCTCGCAGGACTCCGGCCGCCAGGCCGTCGAGCAGGTGTCGCAGGCCGAACTCGAAGAGGGCGTCGTAGCTGAAGTCGTAGCCCGCGCCCTCCAGCCGGGCCATTACGTCGGTGAAGGCCGGGAAGGCTCCGGAGGCGACGACTTCCTGAAACAGCGCGGCCCGGCCGTCGGTCCATTCTTCCTGGGTCTGGCCGGTGTCGGCCTGCGCCTCGGCTTCGGCGTCCAGGTTCACCGCGAGGCCCTGCACGTAGCTGTACATCGTGATGTGCACGTCCATCATGGTTTCCGCCGACAGCCCGAGCCTGGCCATCGCCTGGAACATCCACTCGGCGTGGGCCAGCATGTTGCCCAGCAGCAGTGGCCTGCTCAGGGGCATCGCGCGGGCCAGCCAGGGATGCCGGCGATGCAGTGTCCACTGTAGACGCGCGGCGGTCTCGAACCGGGCCCGCCATCCATCGGGCGGCGCGGCGGGCAGGGCCGTCTCGCCCCAGGCGGTGTCGATCATCATCAGGATCAGGTCGTCCTTGTTGTGCACGTACCGGTAGAGCGACATCGGCCCGACCTTCAGCCTGGCCGCGACACCGCGCATCGACACTGCGGGAAGCCCTTCGGCGTCGGCGATGTCGATCGCCGCGCGGATGATCTCGGCGGCCGTCAACCGCTGGTCGGGCGCTTCTCGTGGCCGGTCGGCGCGCTCGGCCACGATCGTGCCGACCCGGGGCACCGCGGTCACGTCGCCTGACTGGCTCAGCGCGGTCAGCGCCTTGGTGGCCGTTGCGAGCGCGACGCCCCACTCCTGGCAGATCTGCCGCGTCGAGGGCACCCGCTCGCCCGGCTTCAGTTCGCCGGCGTCGATGCGTCTGCGGATTTCGGTGACGATCCGGGCATACGGCGGCTCCACCACACCTCCTGTACTAGTACACAGCGCTCAGCATACCGCACCTGTCATAGGACAGGTCGAGTCATGTTTGCGCAGTTAAAAGGGCATGTTGTACGGTCGCTAGGACAGTTCAATACAGCGTACGCACGAGGGGAACGAGTAGATGTCGAACGTGCTGATTTCGGGTGCGAGTGTGGCCGGGCCGGCGCTGGCGTACTGGCTACGGCGGCACGGGATGACCCCGACGATCGTCGAGCGGGCGCCCGGGATACGGCCCGGCGGGCAGGCGATCGACGTCCGCGGAGTCGGACTGACCGTGGTCGACCGGATGGGCCTGCTCGACGCGATCGGCGACCTGCGCACCCACACCACCGGGATGTCCTTTGTGGACGCCGATGGCGCGGAGCTGATGCGCAGCACCGAGGAGACGCTCACCGGAGGGGTGGTGGACAACGAGGACATCGAGATCCTCAAGTCCGATCTGTCGGAGGTCCTCTATGACGCGACCCGCGACGACGTCGAGCACCTGTTCGGCGATTCCATCGCCGGTCTGACGCAGGACGACGAGGGCGTGACGGTGGCCTTCGAGCGCGGCGCCGGGCGCCGGTTCGACTACGTCATCGGCGCCGACGGGCTGCATTCCACGGTGCGCTCGCTGGTGTTCGGCCCGGAGTCGCAGTACCTCACGCATCTGGACACCTATCTCGCGGTGTTCACCGTGCCGAACTTCCTGGGCCTGGACCGCTGGCAGACCTTCCACCAGACCGAGGGCGGGCTGGCCGGGGTGTACACCACGCGTACCAACGACGAGGTCCGCGCGTTCCTGGGATTCGAGTCGCCGCTGCTGGATTTCGATCACCGCGACCTGGACCAGCAGCGCAAGCTGGTCGCCGACCGGTTCGCCGGCGCGGGCTGGCAGGTGCCGCGGCTGCTGGCGGAGATGATGCGGGCGCCGGACTTCTACTTCGACGCGATGGGCCAGATCCGGATGCCCACCTGGTCCTCAGGCCGGGTGTCGCTGGTCGGTGACGCGGCGTACTGCGGGTCGCCGTTGTCGGGCCAGGGCACGACGATGGCGCTGGTCGGCGCGTACGTGCTGGCGGGCGAAATGGCTTACGGCGGCGGGTTCGCGGCCTATGAGCAGAAGATGCGCGGGTTCGTGGCGGCCAATCAGGATGTGGCGCTGGCCGCGTCCCGGTCGGAGGAACGCCGGATCGACCCGGAGACCATGCGGCGCATCTCCAACGGCATCACCCTGCCGGTGTACTGAGTCCCTTGTGGGTGGCCAGGGGTGGGCCACCCACAAGGGGGTCCATTCAGCGCCGCAGGCCACGCTGCAGTGCGGTGATCAGCTCACCGTTGGCGGTGTCGCCGTCCAGCGACCAGATCATGGCCCCGCCGAGGCGGCGGTCGGTGATGAAGCGGGCCTTGCGCTTGATCTCGGTCGGGTCGTCGTAGGTCCAGAAGGTGGTGCCGTCGAACAGCCAGGCGTGCCCGGCCTTCTCGTCGCGGTACACCTTGTAGGTCCCGGTGCCCACCAGGTTCTTGAGGACCTTGTAGTCCTCGCTGCCGGCCTCGTAGGTGGCCGGTGCGGGACCGGTGGCCGGCTGGAACAGCCCGTGGTTCTGGTTGGTCACGCCTGTCCAGCCGCGGCCGAAGAAGGGCACGCCGAGCACGATCTTGTCGCGCTGGGCGCCGCGTTGCAGCATCGCGTCGACCACGACCTGGCTGGAGAACTTCGGCGAGGTCGGGTCGGCGTCGGAGTTGCGGATCGCCGACTGCTGGTTGGTCAGCGGGTCCCACGAGCCGTGGTAGTCGTAGCCCTGGACCGTGGCGAAGGTCAGCAGGCTGTACACCTTGGCCATCTCGAAGCCGCGGTCCATCATCGCCGGGTTGGCCGGCAGGAACGCGGTCAGGTCGTAGGTTCTGCGGTTCTGCCAGCCCAGCCGCAGCATCTGCAGGCGGTATTCCAACAGCAGCCTGGTGAAGTTCTGCTTGTCCTGCGGCCGGATGACATTGCCGGGGTTGCCTTCGCTGCCCGGCCATTCCCAGTCCAGGTCGATGCCGTCGAACACCCCGGCCGCCGCGCCCGCGGGCGCGCCCGGCAGGTTGCCCTTCAGCCAGAGGTCGATGCAGGACTTCACGTGTGCCGCGCGTGATTCGGGGGTCAGTGCGGCGTTGGAGAAGTATTTCGACCCGGTCCAGCCGCCGACCGACATGTAGATGCGCAGTTGGGGGAACTTGGCTTTGAGTTGCCTGAGCTGGTTGAGGTTGCCCGACAACGGCTGTCCGGCCTCGTCGGCCTTGCCGTTGACGGACTGCTCGGCGGGGACCGGGCGCTGGTAGTCGGCCCACGGGTCGGCGCTGACGCACTTGCCCTGCTCGTCCAGGAAGCCGAACGCGTAGTTCAGGTGGGTCAGTTTCGCCGCGGTGCCGTTGTCGACCAGGCTCCGGACCGGGAAGTTGCGGGCGTAGATGCTCCACTGCGTGTAGTACCCGACGGTGCGGGCGCCGTCGTGGTACGAATGGGCCTCGGCCGGAGCGGTCACGGCCCCGAGCCCGATCGACAAGGCCGCAGCCAGGACCACCTGGGCGCCCCATCTCCTGTTGACCATGGTTCTCCTCGCGCTCGCAGCGGCGACATTATGGTCTGGACCACGTTAGATCGAGGTCTAGACCACAGCTACGCCCGAACGGCGGAATCGGACAGTTCACACCGGTGGAAAATAGCGGCGTGACGTGGGCGATCAACCAGATGGGCCAGGTATTGGCGAGTAGTTGTCTGGACCATACCCGGCGAGTTCGGCGTCCGGCGGCCACGCGCCCGGGACGCCGAACACCGCGCCGGGCTCCCCCGCCATCAGGTACGTCCCTGCCCGCAGGCGCCGGATCATCTGCTGTGTCCACTGTGCACCGCCCGCAGCGGTGTGGGTCCACAGGCCGAACAGTTCCCGGATGTGCGGCGCACGCTCCCAGTTGTCGTTCTGGTGCTGGTATTCGTCCTGGCTGGTGCGCAGTGTGCGGTGGCGGACCTCCAACAGTTCGATCGCCTCGGCCCTGCTCAGCGCGGGCAGCAGCGACAGCCCGGCGGCGAGCATGTCCGGGCGCGGCTGTGGTTCCCGCAGGGCGGCTTTGAGCAGCCGGAAGAACTCCGCTTCGCCGCGTGCGGTGATCTCATGGTCGACGCGTCCGGCCTCGTCGATGTCACCGGCGGTGAGCAGGCCTTCCTCGGCGAGTTTGCGCAGCGCGTGATACAGCGAGCCCCATTTGATGTTCGCCCAGCTCTCCGCGCCCCATCGGAGCAGCTCGGCGCGGATGAGGTAGCCGTGCGCGCGGCCGAACCCGCGCACCACGCCGAGTACCAGCAGCCGTGTCGCGGACATGTCAGGTCCACAGCCCGCCGACGGCGCCCTGGACTTTGCAGGTGATCAGCTCCAAGCGGTCTTTCTCGTTGCCGGGGCCTTCCCGCACGAGCCTGGCGTACTCACGGATGGCGGTCAGCGGCGTCATGGAGCCACATTATTAGGCCCACGTTGCAGACGATCCGTGCACAAGCCGTGACCAGGCCGAACGCGGTAATTGTCAGAGGGGCCTGGTAAGACGAAGTCATGAAAATCGGGATCGGGCAGCGGCGGGCCAGGCTTGGCGTGCGGCACCTGCTGGCGGCCAGGGCGGCGGCCGTCGACGAGGTGGCCGAGGCCATGGTGGCGTTGCACGCGACCGATCCGGCGACTGTTCACTTGGCTGCCGCCGCCCGACAGCGCGTGCCTGACATCCCGGCAGTCGAGCGCGCGCTGTACGAGGACCGGACTGTGGTGCGGATGCTGGGGATGCGCCGCACCATGTTCGTGGTGGGTGCCGGTCTGGTCCCTGTCGTCCAGGAGGCCTGCACGCGGGATGTGGCCGCGCGGCTGCGGCGTGGCCTGGAGCAGCACCTGGCCCCAGTGGGCAAGAACGGTCAATGGCTGTCCGAAGTGGAGGATTCGGTGGCGGCCGCGCTGGCCGCTCGGGGCTCGGCGACCGCCGCGGAGCTCTCGCAGGATGAGCCCCGCCTGCGGACCGAGCTCGTGTACGCGCCGGACAAGAGCTATGGGGCGAAGGCGTTCATCACCTCCCGTGTCCTGGGGCTGCTGGCTGCCGACGGCCGGATCGTGCGCGGCCGGCCGCGTGGGTCGTGGCTCAGCGGCCAGTACTCGTGGTCCACTCTGGACGATTGGTTACCGGCCCGGGCCACGTGGCCACCCGAGGCCGCGCGGGTCGAGCTGGCCCGTCGGTGGCTCGCCGCCTACGGTCCGGCCCCGATCACGGACCTGCGGTGGTGGACCGGCTGGACGGCGGGCCAGACCAAGAAGGCGCTGGCCGAGCTCGGCCCGGCCGAGGTGGACCTGGACGGAACCCCGGGCATCGCCCTGGCCGGCGACCTGGAACCGGTGGCCACCCCGGACCCGTGGGTCGCGCTCCTGCCGGCCCTCGATCCCACCCCCATGGGCTGGCAGTCCCGCGACTGGTTCCTCGGGCCGCACGGCCCTGCCCTGTTCGACCGCACCGGCAACATCGGCCCGACAGTCTGGGCCGACGGCCGGATAGTCGGCGGCTGGGCCCAGCGCGCGGACGGCGAGATCGTGTTCAACTTGTTGGAAGACCTTGGAAAGGAGCCAACAGCCGCCATCACAGCCGAGGCCGCCCGCCTTCACCACTGGCTCGACGGTGTCCGCGTCACGCCCCGCTTCCGCACCCCGCTGGAACGCAAGCTGTCGCTCTGACCAGAACGGCTCTGTTCTGCCCGGCTCACGCCTGATCGGTGAACAACGCGCTGATCTTGGCCCCGCCGACGCGGTCCAGCCATGTGCGGAAGTCCATCAGGCCTGGGTGGATCACCCGCAGCGCCGGGATGTCGGCGTGCCAGCCGCCGTTCTTGCCCATGAAGTCCAGGGCCGCCTGGTAGTTCCGGGCGAGCTCCGGGTAGTGCGCGGCGAGAAGCTCCGGTGTGAGGTGTTGGTAGGTGACGGTCCGCCCGATGGCCTCAGTGATCGCCGCGGCCATGTCCTTGTGGGACAGCTCGTCTCCGGCGAGCTCCAGGGCCTGACCGGTGTAGGTTGCCGGGTCGGCGAAGGCGATGCCGGCGAACACGGCGATGTCGTCGACGGCGATCACCTGCGTGGCGGTGTCGGGGTCCCACGGCTCTTTGAGCTGTCCCGTCGCGGTGTCCAGGAATCGCGGATGGGTGAGGTTCTCCATGAACTTCACCGGCTGCAGGAATGTCGTGGGCAGGCCGGTCGACCGGATGTGCTGTTCGATTCGCTGTTTGGTCGCCCAACTCCCGATGTTGTTGGCCCTGTCGACGCCTGCGACGGACGCGTAGACGAGGTGGTCCACACCGACTGCCGCTGCGGCGTCCACGACGTTGGTGCCGAGTTCGAATTCGTCGCCGCCCGGCGGCTGGACGCTGAACACACCGCTGACTCCGGCCATGGCCGATTCGAGGGAGTCGACGTCGCTCATGTCGCCAAGGACCGGTTCGGCTCCGGCTTCAGCCAGTGCCTGAGCGGCGGGAGTGCCCGTGTCGCGTACCAGGACGCGGACGTGCGTGCCGCGCGCGATGAGATGCCGTGCTGTCGCGCCGCCCTGCTGGCCGGTCGCGCCGAGTACCAGGATCATGCCGTCCTCCGGAGAAATATCAAGGTTGCGCGCCCCTATCAGCCTGATCAGCCCGTTGCGGGACAATGGCGCAGGAAAGGACGACGCCGACCTTAAACGGGGACAGCCCCCGCTTATGCGGTCTACCATACGGAGACAGTCCCCGGTTACGCAAGGGGTGTTTGATGGCGAGCACGGCCAACCCCGTCCGGCCCATGCGCGCGGACGCGCGGCGAAACTATGAACGGCTGCTCGACGCGGCCAAAGCGGCATTCGCCGAGCACGGCACGGACGCGCCACTCGACGACATCGCCAAACGGGCCGGTGTCGGCTCCGGCACTCTCTACCGGCACTTCCCCACCAGGCTGGATCTGATCGAGGCGGTCTTCCAGCTGCAGATCCAGGCCCTGCTCGACCAGGCCACAGAGTTGCTGGCGGCACCGGACGCCGGTGAGGGCCTGATGCAGTTCCTGCGCCTGGTGATCAACCACTCGAACACCTATCGCGGCCTGGCGACCGCCCTCATGGTCGCGCTGAACAACGCCGACTCGGCCGTGGCGCGCTCATGCCACCAAATGATCTACGGCGCCGGCGGCCGCCTGCTCGACCGTGCCCAGCAGGAAGGCGCTGTCCGCGCGGACGTCAAGCTGGTCGACCTGCTCAAACTGGTCAACGGCATCTCGCTGGTGACCGAGAAGGACAGCGACGACCCGCACCTGCCCGACCGTTTGCTGGCTTTGCTCGTCAACGGCCTGCGCCCATAGCCGACATGTTCCGGGCCCGAGTGGAATGATCAGGGCATGACTGGGGATCTTGTCCGGCGGGCGGGGCGTGAGGTCGAGCCGGGCGATCCGGCTGCGTTGCGGGCCGAGCTTGCGGACGCGGTGCAGACGTTGCCCGCGTTGCCGCCGGTGGATCCGGGTGACCGGTATGGGATCCGGGCGTTGACGGTGCTGTGGTTGGAGGCGGACAAGACCGAGCACACGAGGCGGGCGTATTTCGCGGATCTGAGTGCGTGGCTGGACTGGTGCCGGCGGACCGGGCTGGACCCGTTGCAGGCGCGCCGGGCCGATGTGGACGCGTGGAAGGCGACGCTGACGGTCACCGCCAAGGACGGTTCACTGCGGAAGGCCTCATCGTCCACTGTGGCGCGTCGGCTGGCCGCGATTTCCAGCTGGTATCAGTACCTTGAGGACAATGACGTCGCCGAGCGCAACCCCGTGTCGGCGGTCAAGCGGCCCAAACTGGATCAGCAGTCACCGTTCCCGGCCTTGTCGGAGGCGGAGACCGCCGCGCTGCTTGACCATGTCAACCAGCGCGCCGAACGGGTCAACAGTGAGGCGGCGCATCGGGACGCGGCCTTGTTGTCACTGATGTTCCACACCGGGCTGCGTGTGTCCGGTGTGACCACGGCCCAGGTCGAGGACCTCGCCTACGACCGCGGCCATCGAATCCTCTGGTACACCAAGAAAGGCCAGACCCGGGACTTCGTGCCGCTCGCCCCTCCGGTCCTGGCCGCGCTCGACCGTTACCTGCAGCTGCGCACGGCGCGCGAAGGCGAACCCCGTGGCCCGCTGCTGGTCACCACCCCGCACCCGCGCGACCCGTCGAAGGTCGGCGGCCGCGCGCTGACCCAGCGGGACGTGTGGATCGCGTTGCGCCGTTACGCCCGGGAAGCCGGCCTGGCCTCAGCCGACAGCATCACCCCGCACACCTCCCGCCGCACCGTCGCCACGACGCTGCTGGCCAATGGCGTCCCCATCGAGAAGGTCCAGGACTTGTTGTCGCACAACGACATCCGCATCACCCGCGGCTACGACGCGGCCCGTCACAAGCTGGACTCCTCCCCGGTGTACACGCTCGCCGCGGTGATCAGCCGCCATCAACCGGACTGAGCGGACGCCACACCGTCGTGGTCTTCACCTCCGCGTCCTCCAGTGCCTTGGGCACCGAGATCTCATACCGGGCGACTTTCTCGAACTTCTCCTGCGGCAGATGCGCCCGGCCCGGGTCGCCGACCAGCACGGTGACGCCGCGTGCCTGCAGGCGTTGGATGAACGGCATCATCCGCGACGTGACCGCCTTGTCGTAGAAGATGTCACCGGCCAGCACCACATCGGCGCCGTCGGCGTCACCGTCGAGCATGTCGCCCAGGACCGACTCGACCGTGAGCGCGTTGACCTCGGCATTCAGGGCGATCGCATCGATCGCGAACGGGTCGATCTCGTTGGCCACGACCCGCCGCGCGCCTGCCTTGGCCGCCGCCAGAGCCACCACGCCACACCCGGCCGCCAAATCCAGCACATGCCGCCCAGCCACCAGCGACGGGTTGTCCAGCACATACCGCGCCAGCGCCTGACCGCCTGCCCACGCGAACGCCCAGAACGGCGGCGCCAGGTCAGTCTCCCCGACCTCGGCCTCCACCCGCTCCCACAACTCGATCGCGTCATCAGCCAGATAGAGCTGGATCTCCGGCACATGCGGGGCAGTCCCCAGGCGCGTGTTTGCCCGGACAAAGGCGGCAGTCATCCCGCCATGGTCCCAGCCCGCCCTGTCCCGGCCTCCCGGTGGCCGCCTCAATACCTTCGACCCGGCCTGTTCGCTAGCCGAGGAAGTTTCAAGGTCCGCGGCCTCAGCGTTCCGCGGACGGCTGAATCCTGGAGGAGTTTCAGGACATCGGCAGCTTGTCTAGACGGGGGCGCCGAAGTGGACGCCGGTCAGCTTTTCGGAGACCTCCCAGAGTTTGCGGGCTGTGTCCTCGTCGTAGGCGGCGCGGATGGCGCGCACGATTTTGGGGTGGCCGCGTTGTTGCATGAAGCCGTCCGGTCCTACGTAGGAGCCGCGGGGCAGGTCGGGTTTTGTCGCGGCGTACAGGGTGGGCAGTGCGCCCATGGCCATGTCCTGGGCGATGATTTTGTTGCCGAGGCCGACGACGAGTTCGACCAGTTTGTTGCCGGTGGCCTTGGCGGACGCGGGCTGCAGGTTGGTGGCGGCGAAGCCGGGGTGGGCGGCGTAGCTGCCGACGCGGGGCAGGCGGCGGTCGAGTTCGAAGGCGAACAGCAGGTTCGCCAGTTTGGCGTTGGAGTACGCCGCCCATTTCTGATATTTCCGCTCGCCCTGGAGGTTGCCGAAGTCGATCCGGCCTCGCTGGGCCAGGCCGCTGGACACGGTGACCACGCGGGAGTCCGGCCGCTCGGTCAGCAATCCGGCCAGGCGGCCGGTCAGGGCGAAGTGGCCCAGGTGGTTCGTGCCGAACTGCAGCTCGAATCCGTCCGCCGTCCGCTGGTAGGGCAACGCCATCACGCCGGCGTTGTTGATCAGCAGGTCGAGTCCGTCGTGCTGGATGGACATCGCCCCGGCGAACCGCTCGATCGAGCCGAGATCCGCCAGGTCCAGCGGCTGGAACTCCAGGTCGGCGTGCGGCACCGCGGCTGTGATCTCGTCGATCGCCCTGGCGCCGCGTTTCGGGTCACGCGCCGCGACCACCACATGGGCACCGGCACGCGCCAGCTCCCGGGCCGTCACCAGCCCCAGACCGCTGTTGGCCCCCGTGACCACCGCGATCCGGCCCGTCTGGTCCGGGATGTCGGCCGCGGTCCACTTCGCACTCATAGCTTGTTCCTCCTTGCGAGCTCGCCCCGTGGCGCAACGGTGCGTTGCGTTTCACGCTACTCCGACTGGCGGCGCAACGCAACGTCGCGTAGTGTTCTGGACGTGTTCAGCGAGACCAGGCGCCCGGGGAAAGGCCCCCGGCAGGCCGCCGAGATCTACCGGGCCACCCTCGACCTGGTGGTCCGGCACGGATACGACGGGCTGACCATCGAGGGGGTCGCGGCCTGCGCCGGGGTCAACAAGACCACCATCTACCGCTGGTGGCCGTCCAAGGACGAGTTGCTGTGCACGGCATTCGTCGAGACCGACCTGCTGAAGGTGGACGTGACCGACACCGGCAGCCTGCGCGGCGACCTGATCGCGGTGACCCACCAGGTGATCGACCTGCTCACCGGCGAGGAGGGCAGCCGGGTCACGCGGGCCTCACTGGGCGGCCTCGACCGCCCCGGCCTGGCGAAATTCGTGGCGACGCTGTGTGCCGAGCGGCTCAAGGCCGAGCGGCCCATCTTCGAACGCGCCGTGGCGCGCGGCGAGATCGCGCCGGGCGCCGACCCGGCGACCACAGTGGACTTACTCGCCGGCGCGATCTGGTACCGGGTGCTGGTCCGCCAGACCGAACTGCCGACCGACTTCGCCGAACAGTTAGTGGACATCGTGCTCGGCGGGCTCCCCCGGTCGTCGTAGGCCAACTGCCGTAGCCGGCGGACAGGTCGGTGTCAACGTCTTGACATCGATGTCAGCCTGGGTTGTCCTGTGGCGCGCGGCCCAGGGCAGGGCCGTGAGTTCCTCACCTTTCCTCGACGCGGAGGCGAGCACGATGGGGCACCGGCGGACCGGCTGGCCAAGACTGGGAACCACACGCCTGGCGGCCGCCGCCTTAGGCGTGACACTGTCGACGACACTGCTGGCGAATCCCGCCGCCGCCCAGCCTGGAGGCCCCACGGACTTCTCCTCGTCGTTCGAGCCGGGCGACACCCAGCCGACCTGGACCAGCACCGCCGAGACCGACCCGGCGGGCAATCCCAAGGCGGCCGGGGTCAACGGCGACGATCCCACCCGCATCCCCGGCGACATCACCGACCGGGTCACCGAGATCACCGCCAACGGCGAGAACCCCGGCTCCGACGAGGTCAAGGAGAACCTCGTCGACGCCGACCCGCTCACCAAGTGGCTGGTGTTCGAACCCACCGGCTGGGTGCGGTTCAAGTTCGCCGAGCCGGTCGGCGTCGTGCGCTACGCGCTGACCTCGGCCAACGATTTCCCCGGCCGCGACCCACGCGACTGGACCCTGAAAGGCTCCACCGACGGCGAGAACTGGACCACTCTGGACACCCGGACCGGCCAGAGCTTCGAGCAACGGTTCCAGACCAAGCAGTACACGTTCGCCGGTGGCGGTGAATACCTCTACTACCGCCTGGACTTCACCGCCAACAACGGCGATCCGATCGTGCAACTGGCCGAGGTCCAGTTCTCCGAGACCACGCCGCAGGACGAGTCCCGCATCACGGTGGCCCCGAACATGACCACCACCGTCGGCGACGGCCCCACCAGCGCCTTCACCGCCCGTCCGAAGACCGGGTTCACCGGCCGTAAGGCCTTCCGCTACGTCGGCACCCACCTGGCCACAGGGCATGCGTACTCCTACAACAAGGTGTTCGACGTCAACGTTGTCGTCACCCCGGCCACCCAGCTGTCGTATCTGATCTTCCCCGAGTTCCTGCTCGACGACCTGAACTACCCGAGTACCCACGCCGCGATCGACCTCGCGTTCACCGACGGCACCTACCTCAGCGACCTCGGCGCGCTCGACCAGCACGGCAACGCCCTGACCCCGCAAGGCCAGGCCGCCTCCCGCACCCTCTACACCCAGCAGTGGAACAACATCGTCTCCGACATCGGCAAGATCGCCGCAGGCAAGACGATCGACCGCATCCTGCTCGCCTACGACAACCCCAAGGGCCCCACCGGGTTCAAAGGCTGGGTCGACGACGTCAAGATCGCCGGCGCCCCGGCCCGCAAGACCTACGCCGCCCTGTCGGACCACGTCCTGACCACCCGTGGCACCAACGCCACCAACAGTTTCTCCCGCGGCAACAACTTCCCGGCCACCGCCGTGCCGCACGGCTTCAACTTCTGGACCCCGGTCACCAACGCCGGTTCCACCAGCTGGCTCTACGACTACGCCCGCGGCAACAATGCCGACAACCTGCCCACCCTGCAGGCCTTCTCCGCCAGCCACGAACCCAGCCCCTGGATGGGCGACCGGCAGACCTTCCAGATCATGCCGTCCACAGCCGACGGCACCCCCAACGCGGGCCGTACCGCCCGCGCCTTGCCGTTCAAGCACAGCAACGAAACCGCCAAAGCGCACTACTACAGCGTGCAGTTCGACAACGGCGTCAAAACCGAGATGGCACCCACCGACCATGCCGCGATGTTCCGCTTCGGCTTCCCCGGCGCAGCGAACCTCATTTTCGACAACGTCGACAACAACGGCGGCCTGACCCTGGACCCGGCGGGCCGCACCATCACCGGCTACTCCGACGTCCGAAGTGGACTGTCCGCGGGCGCCGGCCGGCTGTTCGTCTACGCCACGTTCGACAAGCCCGTGACCGCGGGCGGCATGCTGCCCGGGGGCGGCGGCCCGAGCGTCACCGGCTACCTGAAGTTCGACGCCGGCGCCGACAAGACCGTGACCATGCGGATCGCGACCTCACTGCTGAGTGTCGCGCAGGCCCGCAAGAACCTCGAGCAGGAGATCGCCGCCGGCGACACTCTCGAAGCCGTCAGTGCCCGTGCCCAGCGGGCCTGGGACGACAAACTCAAGATCATCACCGTCGAGGGTGCCACCGAGGACCAGCTGACCACGCTGTACTCCAACCTCTACCGGCTGTTTCTCTACCCGAACTCCGGCTTCGAGAACACCGGCACACCCCAGCGGCCGGCCTACAAGTACGCCAGCGCGTTCGTCCCGAAGACCGGGCCTGACACCCCCACCCAGACCGGCGCCAAGATCGTCGACGGCAAGGTCTACGTCAACAACGGCTTCTGGGACACCTACCGCACCACCTGGCCGGCCTACGCCCTGTTCACCCCCAAGCAGGCCGGTGAGATGGTCGACGGGTTCGTCCAGCAGTACCGCGACGGCGGCTGGATCTCCCGCTGGTCCTCCCCCGGCTACGCCAACCTGATGACCGGCACCAGCTCGGACGTCTCCTTCGCCGACGCCTACCTCAAGGGCATCACCAACTTCGACGCCCGCGGCGCCTACGACGCGGCCGTCCGCAACGCCACCGTCACCCCGCCCGACCAGAGCGTGGGCCGCAAGGGCATCGACAAGTCGATCTTCCTTGGTTACACCCCGACCTCCACCGGCGAAGGCATGTCCTGGGCCTTGGAGGGCTACATCAACGATTTCGGCATCGCCAAGATGGCCCAGGCCCTGCACGACCGCGCCGCCCCCGGCGACCCGCGCAAACAGGAGTACCTGGACAACGCCGAATACTTCCGCAACCGCGCCCAGAACTACGTGACCATGTTCGACCCGGCCATCGGCTTCTTCCAGGGCAAGTCCGAAGACGGCCAGTGGCGCACGACCCCCGAGACCTACGACCCGCGCGTGTGGGGCTACGACTACACCGAGACCAACGGCTGGAACATGGCCTTCACCGTCCCGCACGACGGCCAGGGCCTGGCCAACCTCTACGGCGGCCGCGACAAACTCGCCGCCAAGCTCGACAGGTTCTTCAGCGACCCCGAGACCGCGCGCTTCCCCGGCTCCTACGGCGGGACGATCCACGAGATGCTCGAGGCCCGCGACGTGCGCATGGGCCAGTACGGGCACAGCAACCAGCCCTCGCACCACATCCCGTACATGTACAACTACACCGGCCAGCCCTACAAAACGCAGGAGAAGGTCCGCGACATCACCTCGCGGCTCTACATCGGCAGCGAGATCGGCCAGGGCTACCCCGGCGACGAGGACAACGGCGAGATGTCCGCGTGGCACATCTTCAGCGCACTGGGCTTCTACCCGCTGCAAATGGGCAGCCCCACCTACGCGATCGGCTCACCGCTGTTCACCAAGGCCACGGTGAACCTGGAGAACGGCCGCAAACTGGTGATCAACGCGCCGAAGAACTCCAAGCAGAACATCTACGTCCAAGGCCTGAAGGTCAACGGCAGGCCCTACGACAAGACGTTCCTGACCCACGATCAGCTCGCCGGCGGCGGCACGCTGGACTTCGACATGGGACCCAAGCCCTCCGCGTGGGGCACTGGCGCCGACGCGGTCCCGCCGTCGCTGACCACGGGCACCGAGGTCGCCAAACCGCTGCGTGACACCTCGAACCTGACCGGCCCGCTGTTCGACAACGACTCCCAGACCGAGGCGACCGTCTCGCAGATCGCCTTCACGCCCGCCCGGCCACACGACATCGTCGAGTTCTACACAGTGACCTCGGCGAAGGCCACCGGCGCGGACGCCCGCGACTGGGTGCTCAAAGGCTCCTTCGACGGCAAGAACTGGGCCGTGGTGGACGAACGCAAAGCCCAGAGCTTCCCGTGGCGCCGGCAGACCAAGTCGTTCAAGGTCGCCAAACCCGGCCGCTACACCCAGTACCGGCTGGAGTTCGGCGGGCCGGTCACCCTGGCCGAAATCGAGTTCCTGGCCAAACCGACCCCGGCGTGCACCCAGACGATCACCGGCACCCACACCGGACCGCTGCGCGTCACCGGCGTCGTATGCCTGCAGGACGCCACCATCGGCGGACCAGTCCAGATCGACGCGGGCGCCTCGCTCTACGCCTTCGGCGGCGCCATCAATGGACCGGTCACCGGCTCCCAGGCCGCGGCGGTGGCGTTGATCGGCACCAAGGTCAACGGACCCGTCACCCTGACCGCAACCCGCGGCGAGGTCAGCCTCGGCGCCGCCCGGATCAGCGGCCCAGTGTCGCTAGTGGACAACAAGGGCCCAGTCGTCGGTTCGTCGACCGTCCAGGGCCCGGTCAGCTGCACCGGCAACAACCCGGCTCCCACCAACAACGGACTGACCAACCAGGTCAACGGGCCCCGCACAGGTCAGTGCGCCCAGATCTGACCTGTTCCGTGGCCGTGGGTGCGTATGCCTGCGGCCACGGCCCCCCGACATCCAGCCTAGCCGTGGGGGCTGACAGTTCTGGGGCATCGAAGATCCGCTGGTGGTGGTTGTCCACAGATTTCCGGGGCCGCCGGTAGGATCTCGGTCCGTGGAGGTCTACCTGCTGATCCTTGGGGATCACCTGCCGGACCCACGCACGGGGCAGTCGGTGTCCCAGCCTGACCGGGTGCATGCCATGGTCGAGCAGGCCGTCGTCGCCGAGCAGTCCGGGTTCGCCGGGGTGGCCATCGGTGAACACCACTTCACCCGCTACATCGTCTCCGCGCCGGAGCTTCTGCTCGCTGCCATTGCCGCGCGTACCTCGACGTTGCGGCTGTCCACTGGCGTCACTCTGCTTCCGCACCGCGATCCGGTTCGTGTCGCGGAGGAGCTGGCGACTCTCGACGTTCTGTCCGGTGGCCGGGCCGAGCTCATCGTCGCGCGTGGTGTTTCCAAGGAGACCGATCTCGCGTTCGGCATCGAGCCGTCCGATCTACGGCCCCGGTTCGACGAGTATCTCCGGTTGCTGCTGCAGTTGCTGCAGGAGGAGAACGTCACCTGGAACGGTACGTTCCGTACTCCGCTGGCCAACGTCACCACCACGCCTCGGCCTCTGCAGAAACCGCACCCCACTGTGTGGATCGGCAGCGGCTCCGCGATTTCCGCGGATCTGGGGGCTGAGCTGGGCATGCCGCTGATGTTGCCCAGCACACTGCGCTCACCGGACGCGTACGCCGACGTGGTGGCCCGATATCGGTCCCGCCTCACGAGGCCCGGCCGGGTCGCCTTGCCCAGCCACGTTTTCGTGTCCCCGAGCAACGCACGCGAGCTGTGGCGGCCCTACCTGTCGGCTTACGCCGCGTTCGCCGAGCCGTGGCGGGGCGACGGGCAGGCACTGGACATCGACACCCTCATGGAGGGCGCTGCGGTCTGCGGCGATCCCGCAGAAGTCGCCGACCGGCTCAACGCCTTGCAGAGCCTGCTGGGTCTCGACGCACACCTTGTCCTGATCGATGTCGGCGGCCTGCCACCAGACGAGGTCCTGGCCTCGATCCGCCTCTTCGGCGACAAGGTCATCCCTCAGCTCGCCGCCTGACCAGGCTTGCGAGGTCGATGGTCATCGGGAAGGGCTCCGCCGTGGTGAATCCGCCGATCACCTCACCTTTGTCGACATAGCCCGAAGTCTCGGTGAGCTCGCACATGCGCAGCGAGATCGGCTCCTTCACATCGACGATCCAGTAGTGCCGGATCCCGGCATCGGCATATTCCGATCGCTTGATCTTGTAGTCCATCCGGCGCGAGCCTGGTGATACGAACTCCACCACGAGCAGGACGTCAGCCGCCTTCATCGTCTCGCCGTTGTCCTCGGCCCGCTCGAACGCCAGGCCATCACCGACCATCAGATCCGGTTGCCGCACAGTCCCAGGCTGATCGGGCGGGACCAGACCCAGGTCAAGATCGATCTCAGTGAGAACCTCCCACTCGAAGCCGCCTGGCAGCTGATCCTCGATCTGCCTGGCCAGTGCCCTGATCCCCAACACATGGCGCCGCTTCGGGCTTGGCGACATCAAGAGGTGGCCCTCCTGCAGCTCGGTTCGAAATTCGGTTTCGCCGAGCGCTGCGTACTCACCGACTGTGTACAACTGTGTCGGCCAGTGCTCCATCGCGGTCACGGCTCCTCCTCACCTTGCCCGCCGGCGTTGCACGGGCATGCGAACCCGATAGAGAGCCTACCTGTCACCGCATGTGACTGCCCCTCGCGAACTGGCTGTTCACGAGGGGCAGTACTGGTTCGTTCTGATTACTGCACGACCAACGCGTAGTCCGCGTCAGTCGCTGTGGTCTCGACGTGGCCGTCGGCGTTGATCTGGCTGGCGATCACTTCCACCTGCCAGGTGCCGGGGGCGGCCGAGTCCAGGATGACGTTCTCCACGGTGTCCACAGTGTTCGGTGAACCACCCGGCGTGGACACGGTGCCCGCGGACAGGCCGTTGTTGCCGTAGTAGACGGTTCCGTCCGGGGCGGTGACGCGGAGGGTGAGGTCGTTGACCCGGGTGACCGACGATGTGGGGCTGCCGGCTGGGTCGGTGTAGACCAGGGTTGCCTTGAACGGTTTGGCCGCCGAGACCGTCACGGGGTAGCGGCGGGTCTGGCCGTTGGTCAGCAGGTCGGTCTCGTTGACCAGTACAGGCAGCGTCCATCCGTTGGCGCGGGCCAGGTTGTAGAGGTTGCCGACGCTCGCTGTGCCCCAGCCCTGGTGGGTGCGGGTCATGTCGTGCGTGGTGCCGGTGAACGGGAACTGGTTGGCCGTGTTGATGAGCAGGGCCTTCGCGGTCGACGCGTGCGGACGCGCGGCGAACACGTCACGCCCCTTGCCGGGACCGCCGTCGAACACGCCGTCGGCCCACATCTGGAACAGCAGACCGGCGTTGCCGCACGTGATCGGCGTCGCGCCGCTCGTGCCACCGAACGACGTCGTGTAGGACGTGTCGCTTGAGGACGATGTCGTGTTGATGGCGTCGTAGTAGTTCGACAGTTCCGGCTTGATCCGGCCGTCGGTGGCCGGGCCGATGCTGGCTCCGCTGTTCCACCTGTCGTCGGTGCGCGACAAGGTGTTGTAGTGGTACTGGCCGCCCACCGACAACACGTTCTTGGCCCACGCCTCCGGGCGCGAGCTGCGGGTGCCCGCGTTGGACTGCGACTGGCAGATCAGGATGTCGTGATCGAACACGATCCTGTCCATCGCCGCCGACACCGTCGTGTACGACGTCGTCAACGCGCTGCCCCAGCTGTTGCTCTGGAACACCGCGCGGTACGGTCCGGCCGGGTCGACCAGCTCACGGGTGTGGGCGTAGCGGTCCGGCTTGTTGTAGGTCGCGATGATGCCCTGCGCCTCGGGCAGGAAACCACGGTGCATGGCACTGGCGCCCTGGGCGAAGATCTCGCCGTAGGTGGACGTGCCGTGGCTGGTGTCGGTGGAGTTCGAGCCGTGCAGGACCGGCGGCCGCGCCCGGAACTCCTGGTGCGTGGCGCGCAGTCCACCGTCCATGACCTCGCCGCGGACGCCCTGCCCGCGGTAGCCGCCCGCGGACTCGATCACGTTGGCGCCGCTGGCTTCCCGTGCCGTGTTGATGTCCGTCTCGGGCGCCGACAGCGCGCCGATCGCCAGCACCTCGGGCAGCTGGCTGATCTGGGCGACCTGGCCGGAGCCGAGGACCACCGACAGGTGCTGGCGGCTCTCGGAGACGGAATCGACCTGTCCGCCGAGCCGCCTGACGCGCTCGGCCACCGCGCGCTGGTCTGCGGAGTCCGCCTCGACCAGCGTGACAAGGTACTGGCCCACGGCGGCCCTCGACGCCGTCATCCCCACCTTGTCGGCCGGCTGGTAGTCACCGAGCCATCGCACGAAATCCAAACCCGACACTGATTTCTTCGCCGCCGTATCCATCCGGGCGACATAGGCGAAATCAGGAATATACGTGCCGATTCTGACGCCCATTCCGCGCAATTGTGCGCGTTGCGTGTCGGTCAATGGCGCGCGGAACTGAACGAGATAGGCGCCATTGCCGGATTGTTCGCCCACCGTCCGCGCACTCGTCCGTGCCGGATCGAACGTCCGATTGGCCAGGTAGATGAACTGCGCGTCCTGCGGTGTGTCCGAACCGCTGGCCGTGACGACACCGGTCGTCATCAGCACGGCAGCGAAAACGGACCCCACCACTAGGCCGCGTCGAGATCGCAGCATGAATTACCTCCGGATCGCAGCAGGGACTGCCCGAACGGGAGGAAAGGCCCAGGCAGGTCACCGACGGTACCCACCAGTTGACAACCGGTCAGCCGCCGAACGGCCTACCGCTATTTACTGTGAAAATGGGAAGCGCGCCCTCCTTTCGTGGATTGCGGGGGTGTTTTCGCTGGAACCGGAAGCAGAATCGTTTACCGGGGAACTGTTTTGTCACTTTGGCAAATAACTGTGGTCGTAGTTGCGTAGATAGTGAGGGACTGCCGTCGCGAGGACGGCAGTCCCAGGTTCCTACCGGCGGCCGGCGGCGGTCACGATGGCCGCGACCGCCGGGGTGGTGGCGAATTCGTCGTCAGCCAGGACCGTGTTGCCGGTCAGCGTGACCGCGTCGGGGGCTTTGCCGGGGTCGGCGTCCCAGAAGTTGCCGATGAACGAGACATTGTCCAGCGGCGGTGAGACTTCCAGGACCACAGGCTTGTCGTTGCGGTGGATGACGTTGTCCTGCACCGTGATCCAGGCGGCGCCGTAGTCGGTGTAGAGCGCGAAGTTGTAGTGCGTGATGGTGTCGCGGACGACGTTGCCGCGCACCAGGGCGCCGTCGGCGGAGGATGTGCCCTGCGGGCCGGCGAGGTAGATGCCGCCGCCGTCGGCCAGGACCTGCATTGTGTTGTGCACCAGGTTGTTCAGGACCTGGGTGCCGGTGCCGCTGTAGACGACGATGCCGGCGTGCGGGACGTCGTGGACCTCGTTGTGCGCGATGACGGCGTTCGTGGTGCCGGACACCAGGATCGCGGGTGAACCATGGTAGTCCAGGCCGATCCGGTGGATGTGGTTGTCCTCCACGCGGCAGTCCCGTGCCGCGCCGCCGATGACCAGGCCACCGCCGGACACTTCGGTGACAGTGCTGTCCCGCACGGTGTTCGCGTCGCTCGTGCCCTGGAATTCCAGGGCGACCCCGCCCAGGCGGGTGAATTGACACCCCTCGAAGGTGATCCGCGCGGAGTCGGTGAAGACGATATTGCCGGGCATGGTCGCCGCATCGGCGGGGACTTTCACCGAGCCGGCGCCCTCGCCGAATTCGACGGTGATGATCTCGCCGCCGGTGTAGTGGCCGTTGCCGTGGTAGTGCAGGAATCCTTCCGCGGAACTGGGCTGTTGCCAGGTGGCGTCGGCGAACGTGATGCCGCGGAACACGATGTCCTGGACGTTTTCGCCGCGTACCAGGATTTCCAGGACCGGCGCGATGACGTCGGACAGATCCTCGCCGGGTAAAGGCAAGTAGTGCAGGACGTCCCCGCTCAGCGCGAATGTGCCCGGGGTGAGGAATGCCGGGCTGTTCTCCGCCGACGTCGGATTGTCCACACCGTAGACGGTGTCCGGGCCTAGCCAGCCGAGCACCGCGCGGTAGAGCTCCAGGGCCCGGCCGAACGCGGGCTGGGCCATCGTCAGTGTCCCGCCGGAGTTCCCGGTGGCGGGGATGCGTGCCTCCGACCAGGGGTAGACGCCCCGGTAGACCAGCTCCACGTCGCCGTCCCACGCCGGAGCGCCGTCATAGCCGGTGTCGGTCCTGGTCATCTTCTCGGTCAGGTCCACCGAGGCGCGTGCGGCACGGCGTCCCGAGACGTACAGCTGACGGAATGCCAGCCCCGCTACATCTGCCGTGCGAACACCTTCCCCTCCCCCGTTCCACTCCGTGATCCGGCGGCCGCCGCTGATCACGACCTCTTCACCCTCGTAGGCCTGATACGTCACGCCTGAGTCCTCGGCGCGCAGCACGAACGGTTCCGTCAGCCGGTATGTGCCGCCGCGGAGGTTGACCACCGCGCCGGGTTCCGCCTCGGCACGAGCCCGTTCCACCGTGGCGAACGGCTGCTCCCGCGTGCCGGGACCCGAGTCGTCGCCGACGGGCGACACGAACAATTTCACGATCTTCCTCCTAGTGTATGGCGTACACTCATGGTATACATCATATACAGGGTTGGAGGTCAAGATGCCGGATCCGGAGCGCAGTACCGAACTGCTCTGGGGGACAACAGCCAAGCGCGCGCTCAACCTCGAGGTGATCGTGCGAACCGCGATCGGGCTGGCCGACACCGAGGGCCTGCAGGCGGTGTCAATGCGGCGCGTCGCGGAGAAGCTCGGCTTCACCACCATGTCGCTGTACCGGCACGTCCCGGGCAAGGCCGAGCTCGTCGAACTGATGCGTGACGCCGCCATGGCCGACCAGACCCAGCCGGGCGACTGGCCGGACTGGCGGGCCGAGCTGGCGGCGTGGGCTCGCGCCGGCCTGGCCCGGTACCGGAGGCATCCCTGGCTGATCGAGTCGGCCGGGCCTCGTACCGTCCCGGGCCCGAACGCGGTCGCGATCTTCGAGCAGGCCCTGGCCGGGGCCCGGCGGGCCGGCCTGCCGCCCGCGCAGATCGTCGGTGTGGTGACGTTGCTGGGCGGATTCGTCGAAAGCGCCGCGCGCCAGGTCGTGCAGACCACCGAGGCGGAACAGCGGTCGGGTGTCACTCACGACGAGTGGTGGGGTGCCCGCGACTCCCTCTATCAGCACCTCGACCAGTACCCGACCCTGAGTTGGATCTACCAGCAAGGCGGTTACGACAAGCCGCTGGACCCGTTCGAGTTCGGCCTGGAGCGGGTTCTGGACAGCATCGCCGCCCTCATTCGTGATGAAAAGCGTGATGAAAGTTCGTGCCGGGTGTGCGGCAAGCCGGTGGAGGTCACCGGCAAGGGCAGGCCTCGCGACTACTGCTCCCGCGCCTGCCAGCAGCGCGCCTATCGCATGAAAAGGAGCTAGGCCGTCAGGTCGCAGGGCGGGTAGTGCTGTGACACGCGGTGTTCGGTGGTGTTGATGTAGTCGTGCAGGACATCGCGGGTGCGTGTCAGCGTGTCGATGTGGTCTTCGAGTCCTTGCAGGCGTGCCCGCAGGGTGTCCAGGAGTTCGGGGCAGGGTTCCAGGTCGGGGCCTGTGCCGGTGGCGCAGGGCAGCAGGAACGCGATTTCCTGGGTCGAGAGCCCGGCTTCGAGCAGCTTCCTGATCTGGGTCACGGTCACCAGCGCGTCGTCGTGGTACTCGCGATAGCCGTTGGCACCACGCCCGGGTTCGAGCAGGCCCTGCGACTCGTAGTAGCGCAGCTGGTGTGTGTGCACGCCGGTGCGGCGGCTGAGTTCCCCGATCAGCATGACGACTTCCCCTTGACCTTCATACCGGTGTGAAGGTCGATGATTCTGCCATGATCACCAACCCACCTGTGACCGTGCTCGGCCTGGGGCTGATGGGCCAGGCGCTGGCCGGGACGTTCCTGCGCGCCGGGCACCCCACGACCGTATGGAATCGCACGGCATCCAAGGCCGAACACCTTGTCGCCCAAGGCGCGACGCTCGCCGGCTCCCCCGCCGAGGCTGTCGCGGCCAGCCCGCTCGTGGTCGTCTGCGTCTCGGACTACGCCGCTGTGCACGAACTTCTCGACCCGTTGGTCCTGGACGGCAAGGTGGTGGTCAACCTCACTTCGGGCACGACACAGACCGCCCGTGAGACCGCGGCATGGGCGGCGCAACGCGGTGTCACCTACCTCGACGGCGCGATCATGGCCATCCCTCAGGCGATCGGCACGGCGGACGCTGTCGTTCTGTACAGCGGACCGCGGTCGGCTTTCGACTCGTACGAGCCGGTCTTGAAGAGCCTTGCCGCGGCGACGACGTATCTCGGTGACGACCATGGCCTGTCTTCGCTGTACGACGTGGCGTTGCTGGGCCTGATGTGGAGTGTTCTGAACGGTTTCTTGCAGGGCGCGGCCCTCGTCGGCGCCGCGGGTGTGGACGCCTCGGTGTTCGAGCCGTTCGCTCGCAACCTGATCGGGACCGTGGGCGACTGGTTGCCGCCGTACGCCAAGCAGATCGACGACGGCACGTACCCGGCCTACGACTCCACTATCGACACTCATCTCGGCGCGATGGATCACCTCATCGACGAGAGCGAGTCACTCGGTGTCAATCCCGACCTGCCGCGGTTGATCAAGGCGGTGGCCGACCGTGCTGTGGCGGCCGGGCATGGCGGCCACGGCTACGCGGCGATGATCGAGCAGTTCCGTAAGTCCCCGGGAGAGTGATCGTGTTCGATCCGCATACGCTGCTGTCCGAAAGCCGGCTGGGCGTGCTGGCGACCATCAAGTCGGACGGTCTGCCGCAACTGTCGCCGGTCATGCCTTTCTACGACCGGACGGCCGGTGTCCTCTACGTGTCGATGACCGAGGGCCGGGCCAAGACGGCGAACCTTCGCCGGGATCCGCGGGCCGCGCTCGAGGTCACCAGTGCCGACGGCTGGTCGTGGGCCACCGCCGAAGGCCCGGTGAGGCTCACCGGCCCCGGAACCGACCCGCATGGCTCGGAGGTCGAGGCGCTGGTGCACTACTACCGCGCCGCCGCCGGGGAGCACCCGGACTGGGAGGAGTACCGATCGGTGATGGTGTCCGATCGCCGGGTGCTCATGGTGATGACGGTCGAGCGCGTGTACGGCGCCGAGGTCCGCTGAGACCGGTCAGGCTTTTCCGGTCGTGCCGCCGACGACCGCGTCACCGGCGTTCTTGCGGCCGGTCTTCTTGGGTTTCGGTGGCACGATGCTGGCCAGTTCGCCGCCGTTGTCGTTGGTTCGCAGCACGAATGGCCGTGTGTCGGTGTAGCGCACGACCGACACCGAGCATGGGTCCACCACGATTCGCTGGAACGAGTCGAGGTGCTGGCCCAGTGCGTCGGCGAGGATGGCTTTGATCACGTCGCCGTGGCTGCAGGCCACCCAGACCGCGCCGGGACCGTGCTCCGCGGTGATGCGTGCGTCGTGCGCGCGGATCGCGGCGACCGCGCGGGCCTGTACGGCGGCGAGGCCTTCACCGCCGGGGAAGACCGCTGCGGACGGGTGTTGCTGCACGACCTTCCACAGTTCTTCTTTGCCCAGGGTGTTGAGCTTGCGGCCGGTCCACTCGCCGTAGTCCACCTCGGACAGCCGGGCGTCGGTGACCACGGGGATCTCTTTCGTCGCGGCCAGCGGCGCGACCGTCTGCTTGCAGCGCAACAGCGGTGAGGCGACGATGCCCGCCAGCGGCACGTCGGTGAGACGCTCCACGAGTTTGGCGGCCTGCTTGACCCCTGAGTCGTCCAGCGACACCTTCGGGGTGCGCCCGGCGAGCACGCCCGAGCCGTTGGCCGTGGAGCGTGCGTGCCGTAAGAGGATCACTGTCGCCATGATCCTGAGCCTACTTAGGTCGCCGGGATGGTGTTCGTGGCCAGCAGCGCCATCAGCACGACGCCGAGCACGATGCGGTACCAGACGAATGCCGAGAAGGTGTGTCGCGAGACGTACCGCAGCAGCCACGCGATGGTCGCGTAGCCCACAACGAACGCGATCACCGTGGCGACGATCATCTGGGCGGTCGAGGCGTGCGGTCCCGGGCCGGTCTTGTCCATCACGTCCGGGATGCTGAACAGGCCCGCGCCGAACACCGCCGGGATGGCCAGCAGGAACGAGTAGTCCGTCGCGGACTTGCGGTCCAGGCCGAGGAACAGGCCCGCGGTGAGCGTGCCGCCCGAGCGCGACACCCCGGGGATCAGGGCCATGGCCTGGGCCAGGCCCATCGTGATGCTGTCCTTGAGGGTGAGGTCGGCCCGGGCCTGCTTGCCGATCTCGTCGGCCACCGCCAGCACCACCGCGAAGACGATCATGACTGTGGCGGTGATCCACAGGTTACGCAGCGAGGTGCGGATCTCGTCCTTGAACACCACGCCGAGCAACGCGATCGGCGTCGAGCCGATGATCACGTACCAGGCCATCCGGTAGTCGTCGGTCCGCCGGACCGCGGCGCTGAAGAAGCCCTTGAACCAGGCGCCGAGAAGGACCCCGATCTTCTTGGCGTAGTAGATCAGCACCGCCAGTTCGGTGCCCAGCTGGGTGACGGCGGTGAACGAGGCACCCGCGTCCGTCCCCCAGCCGAGTGTGGAAACCACCCGAAGGTGTGCCGAGGAGGAGATCGGCAGGAACTCGGTCAGTCCTTGGACCAGTCCGAGCACGATCGCCTGCATCCAGTCCAAGCCGCCACTCCTGCCGCGTGAAGATCAAATCCGGGTGTTCCGGCAAGAATCTTGGCCTACCGCCACAGCGGGGCCCTTACCCGGCCCCGGTGATCGCCAGCCCTTAGGCTCAGGCGCCGTGGAGTATCGACACCTGGGCCGCAGCGGCCTGCGGGTGTCCCGGATGGCCCTGGGCACGATGACCTGGGGCCGGGACACCGAAGCCGAGGAGGCAGCCAGCCAGCTGTCGGCGTTCGTGGACGCCGGCGGCACCCTTGTGGACACCGCGGACGTGTACACCGATGGCGAGAGCGAGCGCATCCTCGGCGGCCTGCTGGGCGACCTGGTGCCGCGCGACGAGGTGATCGTGGCCACGAAGGCCGTCGCACGCCGGACCGAGGGCCCGTTCGGTGGCGGGGCGTCGCGGGGTGCGTTGCTGTCCGCGCTGGACGGTTCGCTGCGCAGGCTGTGTGTCGACCACATCGATCTGTGGCAGCTGCACGCCTGGGACGATTCGGTCCCGCTCGACGAGACGCTCGGGGCGCTGGACGTGGCTGTGCGCAGCGGCAAGGTGCGCTACACGGGTGTGTCGAACTATTCGGGCTGGCAGCTGGCGACCGCGTCGTCGATGCAGCTGATGTCGCCCGGGGCCACGCCCATCGTGAGCACTCAGGTGGAGTATTCGCTGGCCGAGCGGGGTATCGAGCGTGAGGTCGTGCCCGCCGCGGAGCATCACGGCATCGGGATCCTGCCGTGGGCGCCGCTGGGGCGTGGCGTGCTGACCGGCAAGTACCGCACGAGCACGCCCGCGGACTCGCGCGGCGCGTCTGCGCACTTCGCGCCGTATGTGGAGCATCACAGGACCGAGCGTGCGGCGCGGATCGTGCAGGCGGTCTCCACGGCCGCGGACGGGCTGGGGACCTCGCCGCTGGCCGTGGCGCTGGCCTGGGTACGCGACCGGCCTGGGGTGATCGCGCCGGTGGTGGGTGCCAGGGACACCGGGCAGCTGGCCGGTTCACTGGCTGCGGAAGACTTGACCCTGCCCGCGGCCATCCGGGCCGCGCTGGACGACATCAGCGGCATCGAACTCGGCTACCCGGAGCAACGGCTGGGGTGAAAGCACCCGGTTAGTGCGTGACCTAGGGGCGCGAATCGGGGATGCTGGGTGAACGGGACGTAACACGTGGAGGTTGCTGTTGCATCGGCTGGTAGCCGTGGTGGCTGGCGCGAGCCTGCTTGCCGGGTGTTCTTCGACCGCGGAGCCGCGCGACGAGCTACAGGTCACCGACACGGTGACGGCCGCGGGCCCGGCCACGTCCCCCGCGGAGTCCAAGCCCGCCGGGACCGTCGTCCCGCTCCCGGACAAGATCACCGCGATCGCGGCCGTCGTCCAGGCCAAACAGCTCGCCCTAGCGACAACCGGCCCTGAGCTGCGGTTGCTGAGCCTCGTCGACCCGGCCGCGGCGCCCAGGACGGTCTCGCTGCCTGGGCCGGCCACCGCGCTGACCGTGTTGCCCGACGGTGTGCTCGCGTCGGTGGCCTCGACGAAACAGCTGGTCAAGGTGTCCTTGCCGGCCGGGACCACCTCGGTCCAGACGGTCGACGGTGTGCCTGGCGCCGCCCTGCAGGAGGGCGACACGACGCTCGTGCCGCTCAGCGACCGCAAGGCCGTGGACGTCGTGCAGGCAGGCAAGACGCAGAAGCAGATCTCCGGCAGCATGTTCAGCGCCGACCAGGTCCTCACCGCCGGTGGCAACACGGTCGTGCTCGACCGGCTGCGCACCGCGGTGTTCGACCTCAACCTCGGCGAGGGCAAAGTCGGCGCCGGGCAGCGCGCCGGGCAGGGCGCGACGAACGCGACGACCGACCGTTTCGGCCGTGTCCTGGTCACCGACACGCGCGGTGGCGCGTTGCTGGCGTTCTCGACCGGCCCGATCCTGCTCAAACAGCGCTACCCCGTCCCGGGAGCGCCCTATGGCATCGCGTACGACCCCAAGCGTGACCTGGCGTGGGTCACCCTGACCGAGCGAAACGAGGTGATCGGCTACAACGTCGCCGGTGGTGAGCCGACCGAGAAATACCGGTTCCCCACCGTCGTTCAACCGAATTCGGTGACCGTCGACCCGGATAGCGGGCGGGTGTTCGTCGCGTCCGCGACCGGTGGAGGAGTTCAGGTGATGCAGCCGTGAACGATGGGGTGGTTGAAGGGGATTGGGAGTACCGGCCGCTGAAGTTGCCCCCGGGGGTGTCCCGGGTGACCGCGGCGGTCCAGCTGTCGATCCAGGCAGAGTTCGCAGGCTGGGAGTTGTCCCGGGTACGGCTGTACTCGGACGGCACCCGCAGGGTGGTACTACGCCGGAGGCGCCCCCGCGCCGGCGTGCCAGGACTGATGATCTAGCCGCCCAGCGGCGGATACAGTCCTCCCAACCCCGGCATCCGCTCGCCGGGGCGGTTTCCGCGCGAGCACAGTCGGTAGGCAGATCCCTGGATACACCGAACACCCCGTGGCCCTAGAGTTGGGCCCACCTGTCAGGTCTTGTTTGGGGGTTTCAGGTGAGTGAATCAGGTGGGTGGTCCGCACCCGACGACCAGTCGGACAGACCGCAGGACCCGGCGCCGCAGCAGCAGCCGTATCCCGCGGCACCGCCACCGCCGATGTACTACGGCCCGCAGCAGGCGCCGAAACCCGGCGTGATCCCGCTGCGCCCCTTGGGGCTGGGCGAGATCCTCGACGGGGCGGTCACCACCATGCGGACCTACCCCAAGCAGATGCTGGGCATCTCGGTGCTGATCTCGGCGGTCACCAACCTGCTGGTCTACGGCATCACGATCTTCCTGGTCACCCAGACCACGGTGTTCACCCCGGACTTCACCTCAGGCATGGACCAGGCCGACCGTGACCTGGAACTGCTGCGGATCTCGCTGCTGGTGAGCATCCCCGGGCTGATCATCGGCATCCTGGCCGGAATGATCCTCAACGGGCTGCTCACCGTCGTGATGGGCAAGGCCGTGCTCGGCCAGCCGATCACCGTCAGCGAGGCCTGGGGACATGTCCGGCCCCGCTTCGGTGCCCTGGTCGCGGTCAGCCTGCTTTACACACTGCTCGTCACGGCGGGCGCGATCGTGTTCGTCATCCCGGGTGTGTGGCTCTACATCCTGTTCAGCCTGGCCAGCACCGCGTTGATCCTTGAAGGCGCACCCGTCGGCCGGTCGATGACACGCTCCCGTGTGCTGATGCGCGACGCGTGGTGGCGCACGTTCGGGATCCTGTTGCTCACCGCGCTGCTGACGTTCCTGCTGAGCCTGATCATCAGCCTGCCGTTCTCGCTGATCAACGGCGACCTCAGCTCGGTCACCGGCCTGGACCCGCAGTACGAGACGGCGTACCTGCTCACCACGATCGGCACGATCATCACCCAGGCCATCACGCTGCCGCTGACCTCCGGCGTGACCACGCTGATCTACATCGACCGGCGGATGCGCCGGGAAGGCATGGACATCGAACTCGCCCGCCAGGCCGGCATGACCCCGCCGCAGCCTCCCCCGCCGCCGTACCCGGGCGGGCCCGCCCCGCAGTCCTGGTGAGCGACATCCCGGTCGACATCGGCCGCGACCAGGCCCGGGACGCCGCGCTGCGGGAACTGTCCGACCCGGCCTACCGGGACGCCGAGCCGTCGTGGTTCACCCAGGCGGTGCGCTGGGTGCTGCAACGCCTCAGCGACCTGTTCGACAGCGTCGGATCCGTGGTGCCCGGCGGGTTGTGGAGCATCGTGGCCCTGATGGTGGTGCTGCTGGGCATCGCCATCGGGGTACGGCTCAAGGTCGGCAAGCTCGCCCGCACCACGAGCGCGACAGTGTTCGGCGACCGCGTCCTGACCGCGGCCGATCACCGTCGAGCCGCGGAAACCGCCGCAGCGCAAGGAGATCTCGCCGAAGCCGTACGGGAACGGTTCCGTGCGATCGTCCGCGGGCTGGAGGAACGTCACGTGCTCGACCCGCGCTCCGGCCGGACCGTCGACGAAGCCGCCAGCGAGGCCGGCCGCTGGCTTCCCGAGCACGCCGACGCGTTGCGCGCGTCAGCCCGCTTGTTCGACGACGTCTGGTATGGCGGCCACCCGGCCACCGCGGCGGGATATCAGAGCCTGGTGGACCTCGATCTGGCGCTGGACGGCGCCCGCCGATGAGCACGTCCGTCTCCCCCGACGCCCGGCGGATCTGGGCCGCCGCCCGCGGCCCGCTGATCATCGGGGTGATCGTGCTCGCCACGGTGATCGTGATGTCGCTGTTCCGCGACAGCCCCAGCCTGGACGCCCTCGACCCGGACTCGGTCGCCCCGACGGGAAGCCGTGCCGTGGCAAGGCTGCTCACCGCCCAAGGCGTCCAGATCCACCCCGTGGACACCGCCCAGGCCGCCGGTGAAGCCCTCGACGGCGGCGCCACACTGCTGATCACCCAGCCGAACTGGGTCAACCCGGTCCGGCTGAACCAACTGCGCGACCAGGCCCGCACGGTCGTCGCCATCGCACCGCAGGGAGACGCCGTCGGCGCCCTCATCCCGGGTGTCGACAGTGCGGCCAGTGTCCCGACCGGCACCCGCGAACCAGGATGTTCCCTGCCCGCGGCCCGCGCCGCCGGAGCCGCACGCATCGGCGGAATCACCTACTCCGACGAGTTCTCGTGCTACGACGGCACCCTGGTCGCGCGGTCCCAGACAATCCTGCTCGGCGGCGCCGCGCCGCTGTCCAACGAGACCCTCGCCGAGGAAGGCAATGCCGCACTGGCGTTGCGCCTGCTCGGACAGCACCAGCGCCTGGTCTGGTACCGGCCGTCACTGGCCGACCCGGCCCGCGACGGCGGCCAACAGTCCTTCTACGACCTGATCCCGCCGGGCTGGAAGTTCGGCCTCGGCCAGGTCGTGATCGCGATCCTGCTGTTCATGCTGTGGCGCGGCCGCAGACTCGGCCCGGTGGTCACCGAGCCGCTGCCGGTCGTGGTCCGTGCCGCCGAGACAGCCGAGGGCCGCGCCCGGCTCTACCGCCGCGCCGGCGCGACCGACCACGCCGCCGACGCACTGCGACGCTCCGCCATCAACCGGCTGATCCCGTTGCTGGGCTTGACCTCCGACGCCACGCCCGAAGCCGTCGCGGACGCTGTCGCAGCCCACACCGGCCGCGACGCCCGTATGGTCCTTTGTGGACCTCCGCCCGGCACGGAACAGGCATTGGTCGACCTGGCCGGGGACCTGGACCGGCTGACTGATGAAATAGGTCCACTGTGAGGGGGAACGGATGACGGACGAGTCCCGTGCGGCGCTGATCGCACTGCGCAGCGAAGTGGGCAAGGCGGTCGTCGGCAACGACGCCGCGGTCACCGGGCTGATCATCGCACTGCTGTGCCGCGGGCACGTACTCATCGAAGGCGTTCCCGGCGTGGCCAAGACACTGCTGGTACGCGCGCTCGCCGGGGCACTGGACCTCAAGTGCACCCGCGTGCAGTTCACCCCCGACCTGATGCCCGGCGACGTGACCGGCTCGGTCGTCTACGACCCGCACAAAGCCGACTTCGTCTTCCGCGAAGGACCGGTGTTCACCAGCCTGCTGATCGCCGACGAGATCAACCGCACGCCCCCGAAGACACAGTCGGCGCTGCTGGAGGCCATGGAAGAACGCCAGGTCTCCATCGACGGCACGCCACGGCCACTGCCCGACCCGTTCATCGTGATCGCCACCCAGAACCCCGTCGAATACGAGGGCACATACCCCCTGCCGGAAGCCCAGCTCGACCGATTCCTGCTCAAACTGACCATGCCCACACCGTCGCGCGACGACGAAGTGGGCATCCTGACCCGCCATGCCGCCGGGTTCGACCCACGCGACCTCGCCGGCGCCGGGATCCAGCCGGTCGCGGGCAAGGCCGACCTGGACGCCGGACGCGCCGCGGTCCGCGCATTGACCGTGCACGAGCAGGTTCTCGGATACATCGTGGACATCTGCCGCGCCACCCGGAACTCCCCCGCGGTACGCCTGGGCGTGTCACCGCGTGGCGCGACCGCGCTGCTCGCCGCCGCACGAGCCTGGGCCTGGCTGTCCGGCCGCGAATACGTCACACCCGACGACGTCAAAGCGTTGGCCCGGCCTGCCTTGCGTCACCGCCTCGAACTACGGCCCGAAGCCGAACTCGAAGGCGCCACGACCGACGGGGTACTGGACGGCGTGCTCGCAGCCGTGCCGGTCCCCCGCTGAGACCATGGCCGTCACCGGCCGCGCCGGCCTGCTCGCGTTGCTCGGCGCGCTCGTCGTCGGGTTCCTGATCCCCTCATGGACCGGGATCGCAGTGGTCACCGGCGTGGTCCTGCTCGCGATCGTGGCAGACCTCGCGCTGGCCGGACCCGTCCAGGCGTTGACGTTCACGCGCGGCGGCGACCGGATGGTCCGTCTCGGCGAACCCGCCTCGGTAACGCTGACGATCACCAATCCCGGACCAGGCCGGGTCCGTGGACTGCTGCGCGACGCCTGGCCACCCAGCGCTGGCGCAGAAGACCGGCATACCATCGATATCCGGGCACGCGGACAGCAAACCGTCACCACTGCCCTGACTCCCAGCAGGCGCGGCGACCGGATGGCCCACCGCGTCACGGTTCGAGCGTTCGGCCCGCTGGGATTGGCTGCACGGCAAGGCTCTCACGCCATTCCATGGACCGTGCGCGTACTGCCGCCGTTCACCAGCCGACGACATCTGCCGGCCCGGCTGGCACGACTGCGTGACCTCGACGGCAGGCTACGCACACTCGCCCGCGGCCAAGGCACCGAATTCGACTCCCTGCGCACCTACGTCGCCGGCGACGACGTCCGCTCGATCGACTGGCGCGCGACAGCCCGCTCCACCGACGTGATGATCCGGACCTGGCGGCCCGAACGGGACCGGCACGTCATGATCGTCCTGGACACCGGCCGCACATCCGCCGGACGCGTCGGCGACATCCCCCGCCTGGACGCCGCCATGGACGCGGCCCTGCTGCTGGCCGCACTGGCATCCCGCGCCGGCGACCGCGTCGACCTGTTCGCCTACGACCGGCAGGTCCGCACCAGCGTGCAAGGCTCCGCCGACCTGCTGCCCGCACTGGTCAACGGCATGGCCACCCTCGAACCCGCCCTGGTCGAATCGGACGCCTCCGGGATGGTCGCGGAAATCCTGCGCCGGTCACGCAGGCGCTCCCTCGTGGTCCTGCTGACCGGCCTGGACCCGGACCCCCTGGAGCAAGGCCTGCTGCCAGTCCTGCAGATGCTGACCTCACGACACCTCGTACTGCTCGCCAGCGTCGCCGACCCACGCATCGCGGAAATGGCCGCAGCCCGCGGCGACGCCGAAGCCGTGTACGACGCCGCCGCGGCAGCACGAACCCTGCAGGAACGCCAGCACGTCGCCGCCGTCCTACGGCGCCGGGGCGTGGAGATCGTCGACGCGACACCCGACGAACTCGCCCCGGCACTGTCGGACGCCTACCTGGCGTTGAAGGCCGCCGGACGCCTTTAGGGCATGTCCCTAGGCCTGCGCGGCCTGGGCGATCGTCTCCGCGATCGGCGTGGTCGGACGCCCGATGAGCCGCGAGAGGTCACCCGAGGTCCCGGCCAGCTTGCCACGGTTGATCGCGTCGTCCACGTCCACCAGCAGATCCGCGAAACCCTCCGGGATCCCCAGGGACACAAGCAGCTGCTTGTTCTCGGCCGGCGGCAGGTACTGGTGGGTGACCGGCTTGCCGGTCTGCTGGGTGATCTCGTCGGCGAACTCCTTGAACGTCCACGCGACATCCCCGCTGAGCTCGTAGGCCTTGTTCACGTGCCCGTCCCCGGTCAGCACAACCGCGGCCGCAGCGGCGAAGTCCTCACGGGTCGCGGTGGCGATCCTGCCGTCAGGGGTGACACCGTTGACGATCTCGCCGCGCTGCACGATCCCCGCGAAGTCCTGGAAGTACATCTCGGAATACCAGCCGTTACGCAGGAACGTGTACGGCAGACCAGAATCGAGAATCAGCTGCTCCGTCGCACGGTGGTCGGCGGCCAGCACGAAATCCGCCTCAGGACCACCCAGCACACTGGTGTACGCCAGCTGCGCGACACCGGCGGCCTTCGCCGCGTCGATCACCACGCCATGCTGCGCGGCCCGCCTGCCGACATCCGTCCCCGAGATCAGCAGCACCCGATCCCCCGCCTGGAACGCACCCGCGAACGTCTCAGGATTGTCATAGTCGGCCACATGCAAGGCGACACCCAGACCGACGCCCTTGTCGAGGCTGCGCACAACAGCCCTGATATCGGCCGCCGGCACGCCGGACTCCAGCAGATCCGCGATGACCAGCCGGCCGAGCAGGCCGTTCGCCCCGGTGACAACGATGCTCATAGGATCCTTTGCTCCCTGTGTCGATTCACTCCGCGTGCTCACCCTAGGGGTGGTACTAACTCGGCGAAAGTACCCACTTTGAAGTAAGGTGCACGCATGGCCAGCAGGGAAATCACCGAGTTCAAGCCAGACGTCACCCAGCCCCAATGCCCCTCACGCGCCGTGCTCGAACACGTCACCAGCCGCTGGGGCGTACTGGTCCTCGCGTGCCTGCTGGAGCGCTCATACCGGTTCAGCGAACTACGCCGCAGAATCGGCGGCGTCAGCGAGAAAATGCTCGCCCAGACACTGCAGACCCTCGAACGCGACGGATTCGTCAACCGCGACGCCAAACCGGTCATCCCACCACGCGTCGACTACTCACTGACCCCGCTGGGACAAGAAGTCGCCGAACAGGTGTGGGCACTGACCAAATGGGTGGAGAACAAACTGGGCAACGTGCTCGAAGCACGCGACACCTACGACGAAACGCACACAGCCCAAGCAGGTTAAGCCGAAACCGGCAACGAATCACCCGCATATCGTGCGTCGATATCACCCGTCTCGCCAGCCGACGCCGCCCGACGACCCAGAACGAACACATACGACAAGAACAACGCCTCAGCCACCACCCCGATGCCGACACGCGCCCACGTCGGCCAGCCCGACGGCGTCACAAACGCCTCGATCACCCCGGCCACCGCCAGCACACACGCCAACCCGAGCACCACGACCACCACAGAACGGCCCTGCTGAGCCAAAGCCTGCGCCCGCGACTGTCCACGTGGGTCGATCACCGTCCACCCCAGACGCAACCCGGTACCCGCCGCGACGAACACCGCCGTCAACTCCAGCAACCCATGCGGCGAGATCAACCCGAAGAACACCTCACCCCGGCCCGCCGCGAACATCAGACCCGCGGAAAGCGCCACATTCGCCGCGTTCATCCACAACATCACGACCACCGGCACACCGAACAGCACACCCAGCATCACGCAACCCGCGGCCACCCACGCGTTGTTCGTCCACACCTGCGCCGCGAACGAACTCGCCGGGCCACTCGAGTAATAGGTCTCGAAACTACCGCCCGGCCTGGTCAACTCCTTGATCTCCTCCGGCGCGGCGATGTTGCCCTGCACATCAGGGCTGCCCGCGATCCACGCCGCCACCAGACCCGACACCGCGATGAACACCAACGCGGTCGGCACCCACCAACGCCACCCCAGATACAGCACCGCAGGCAACCGCCGCGAAAAGAACAACCCCACCTCACGCCAAGCCGGACTGTGCGTCCCCGTGATCGCCGACCGCGCCTGCGTCACCAACGCCGACAACCGCGCCACCAAAGCCGGATCCGGCACCTCGGTCCGCACGATCGACAAATGCGTCGCGACCCGCTGATACAGCCGGACAAGCTCATCGGCCTCCGGACCGCGCACCGAACCGGACCGCCGCACCAGCTCCGTCAGCCGATCCCACTCCGCGCGATGCGCAGCAACGAACACATCGATGTCCACACCCCGTACTATTCCGCATTGATCAGGGGGGTAGATCACGATGTCCGATCTCGTCAGCGGCGAGGCAGTGCTGCTCGAACTGCGCGTGGCCAAACTCGCCAGCCGCGGCCTCGCCTTCGCCCTGGACGTCCTCATCCAGGCAATCACCCTGCTACTGGCGTTCCTGCTCATCGTGCCCGGCGACGCCATCGGCTTCGACAGCGCGCTCGCCGCCACAGTCACCCTGGTCGTCATCGTGCTCGTACTGGTCGGCTACCCCACCACCGCCGAAACCCTCACCCGCGGCCGCACGATCGGCAAAGCCGCCCTCGGGCTACGCACCGTACGCACCGACGGCGGGCCGATCCGCTTCCGGCACGCCATTGTCCGGGCACTCGCCGGTTTCTTCGTGGACTTCTGGGGATTGGGCCTGCTCGGCGTGGTCGCCGTCGTCGTGTCACTGTCGTCCAAGAACGGCCAACGAGTGGGCGACCTGCTCGCAGGCACGTTCGTCGTACGGGAACGCGTCCCGCAACAACAGGTCGCCGGGCCCGTCTACATGCCGCCGCCGCTTGCCGGATGGGCCGCGACCCAACAGGTTTCCGCACTGCCCAACGACCTGGCACTGGCCGTCCGCCAATACCTCGGCCGGGTCCACCAACTCACCCACGACGCCGCAGCATCCCTTGGCTACCGCCTGGCAGGCGAAGTCAGCGCACACCTCGGCACCCCGATACCGCCGAACGTCCCGATCCCGGCCTACCTGGCAGCCGTACTGGCCGAACGCCGCAACCGCGAAGAAGGCCGCCACCCACAGATCCCTCCTCAACCGCCGGTTGAGGAGGCGTTCCCGACCACACCACCATCGGACGGCCCGTTCGCGCCGCCCAGCTAGCTACTTGGGGGTTTCTAGCGTGACTGACAAGCCCACCCGCAGACTCGTTCTCAAGGGCGCCGCACTCGGCGCCCTGGCAGTGCCGTTGCGTGTCTTCACCGCCGAAGCCGCAGCGGCCCCCGCCGCCGACGGGATCTTCGGCTACGGCGTGGCCAGTGGTGACCCGACCGGCGATGCCGTGATCATCTGGACCAGAGCCACTCCCCCGCCCGCCGGCGGCCGGATCGCCACTCCTGGCAGCGGCCTCGGCCGGCCGGTGTGCGTGCACTGGGAAGTCGCGCGGGACAGCGACTTCCGGCACATGGTCAAGCGCGGCACGGTGTACACCAACGCATCCACCGACCACACGGTCAAAGTCGACGTCACCGGCCTGCAGCCGTACACCCGCTACTTCTACCGATTCCACGCCGAAGGCGAGACAAGCCCGGTCGGCCGCACCCAGACCGCACCCGACGAAGCCGGCCACCTGCACGCGCTGCGATTCGGCCTGGTCTCCTGCAGCAACTACACCGGCGGGTACTTCTCGGCCTACCGGGCGCTGGGCCAGCGCGACGACCTGGACTTCGTGCTGCACCTCGGCGACTACCTCTACGAGTACGGCAACGGAGCCGACCGGTCCGGGCCGCCCGAGCTGATCGGCGTCCGCGACCACATCCCGCCGACCGAGATCCTCACCCTGACCGACTACCGCCTGCGGCACGCCCTGCACAAAGCCGACCCGGACGCGGCTCTCGCGCACCGCCGGCACCCGTGGATCACGATCTTCGACGACCACGAGGTCGCCGACAACGCATGGGACTCAGGCGCCGGAAACCATACTGACGCCACTGAAGGCAGCTTCGCCGCCCGACGCCGCGACGCCTACCGCGCGTACCTGGAGTGGATGCCGTTCCGGCTGCCCGAGCAGCGCGTCGTCCCGCACCAGGGAACCCGGTTCTTCCGCAAGTTCACCTTCGGGCCGTTGGGCGACCTGTCGGTGATCGAGACACGCCAGAACCGCAGCGCCCAGGTCAACCTGCCGCCGTTCTCCACCAGCGGCGGCGGCCTGATCCCGCTGGGCGTCAACCCGGCTGCCGACGCCCAGCTGGCAGACCCCGCCCGGCACCTGCTCGAACCGGAACAGCTGACCTGGCTGAAGAACAACACAGCCGACGCGCGGCCGTGGCACCTGATCGGCAACCAGGTCGTCCTCGGCCCGCTGCGCTTCCCAGGCGCGGCGGTCGGCGTCCCGCCCGAGCTGACCCTGATCAACTCCGACCAGTGGGACGGATATCAGGCCGACCAGTCAGCCCTGCTCACCCACCTCGCCGCCCAGGCCTCCGACACGGTCGTGCTCACCGGCGACATCCACTCGTCCTGGGCCATCGACCTGCCGAACTCGGCCGGCGTCGAGTTCGTGACACCGTCGGTCACCAGCGACGGTTTCTACGAAATCGTCCGCGGCCGGCTGCCGGCCGGCACTCCTCCGGAGGCCCTCGTCACCGCCACGCGTGTGCTTGAGGGAGCGTTGCGCGCGGCCAACCCGAACGTGAAGTTCCTCGACGGCGTCGGGCACGGGTACACGTTGATCGACGTCACGCCCGAGCGAGTGCAGGCGGACTACCACCACACTCCGCTCCCGACCAGCGCGATGCCCAACCCGGTCGCGGTTCAGACAACCACGACGGCCTACCTGCGGAGCTGGCAGACCCTCGCCGGGTCCCGCAAGGTCACCGCCGCCACAGGCCCCGTCGGCGCCCGGTCCGACAACCCCGCCTGAACGAACTCCCGCCCAGACCAGTTCGGTCTGGGCGGGTTTCAGGTATTTTCGTCACATGGATTATGGACGGTATCTATAGTCATGATTGAAGTGCCGGGACCTCCAGCGTGAGGTGCGCGGACAAGGCGCGGAGGAAGTCCGGCGCGTCGAAGACCGCACCGGCGGAGACGACGCCGGTGGCCTTGGTCCGACCGGTGAGGATGCGGTCGACGGCCTCCACCGCGAGCGGCGCTGTGATGGCGTAGATGTCCTGGCCGGTGGCGACCACGCGGCGTTCCGTACCACCTGATCGGACGACGACGTCGACGACGAAGGTCTGCGCGGAGCGACCGCTCTCGTCGACGGCGGTCGGCGCTGCGGCGTCAGGAGCGAACAGGTCCGCAGCCGCCTTGGCGGCCATGTAGGTACGCACCTCCGGGACATCCAGGTGGCTGGGAACGGTGATGACATCGGCCATGGTGAACTCGTCGATGACGCTCTGCTTGCCGAGTGGCGCGGGGAAGGACCACTCCAGAGTCGGCAGGGCGTCGGTGTGGTACTCCAACTGCCCGCCGGTGAAGCGGACACGGCGGCCGCCCCGCCGCTCCCCCGAGACCACACCCGAGGCAACCGTTCCAGCGGTGGGGTGCCAACTGCTCAGGCCGTAGGCGACGTGCACCTCGTCCGCCGCGGTCCAGTCGCCCATCACGGTGGTGACCAACAGGTCGCCGAGACCGCCGTAGAACGCCATCGCCGGGACCACCACGGTCCCCGCATCGCGGGCACGCTCCGCGAAGTGTGTGAACGTGTCGTGGTTCGCCTCGAGCTCGGCGGCTACATCGACATACGGGATGCCAGCACGTAGTGCCGCCTCGATCAGCGGAGCGGCAGTCGAGGCGAACGGCCCCGCGCAGTTGATCACGATGTCGGCACCGTCCAGCGCGCGATCGAGCGACGCCGGGTCACCGACCGATGCCTGCCGGACCTCTCCCAGTTCGGCCATCGTCTCCAGCTTGGCCTGGTCGCGACCGAGCAGCAGCGGGGCGTATCCACGCTCGCGCAGTTCCGCCACAACGAACCGCCCGGTGTGCCCGTAAGCGCCGAACACTGCCACGTTCCGACCCGATCCCATTTCCTGCTCCCACGTTCTTGAAGTGATCAACTGGGAGAATCATGTCGCCGTTGATCGACCGGCACCAGTGTCCGGAACGACACGACCCGTACACTTTCCGACATGCGTTTTGTCGCGGTCGCCGCCACCGACGGGATGCTGCATTTCGAGCTGGCCCTGGCCTACGAGGTCTTCGGCTCCCGTCCCGATGCCGTGTCAGGACCCTGGTACGACGTCAAGGTGTGCGGCACGCAAGCCGTCCGGGTCGGCCGGTTCCTGGTGGAGCCGGACTGCGGGCTGGACCGGCTGGCCGACGCCGGCACCGTGATCGTTCCCGCTTTGGCTGACGTCGACGAGGACCCGCCGGCCGATCTGGTCGAGGCGGTACGTGCGGCCCACGAGGCCGGCGCACGCGTGGTCTCCCTGTGCACAGGCGTGTTCGTACTCGCCGCCGCCGGCCTGCTGGACGGGCTGCGCGCCACCACGCACTGGGCCCACACCGAGCAACTGGCCGCGCGCTATCCCCGCGTGGAGGTCGACCCAGACGTGCTCTACGTCGACAACGGCACTGTGCTCACGTCCGCGGGCAAGGCCGCAGCGATGGACCTGTGCCTGCATCTGGTCCGTCGCGACTACGGCTCGGCGGTCGCCAACGTCGCCGCCCGCCGCTTGGTCGTGCCGCCCCACCGGGCCGGTGGCCAGGCCCAGTTCGTCACCACACCAGTGCCCGAACAGGACGGCCATCCCCTGGCCGACCTGCTCCCCTGGGTCATGCTGCGGCTGGACCAGCCACTCACCGTCGAGGACCTGGCCCGCCAGGCGAACATGAGCTCACGTCACCTGGCCCGCCACTTCCGGTCAGTCACCGGCACCACTCCCCTGCAATGGCTGCTGACACAACGAATCCGCCGCGCCCAGGAACTGCTGGAGTCCACAGACGACAGCATCGACCTGATCGCCTCGGCCGCGGGTATGGGCACAGCGACAACACTGCGCCGCCACTTCCACCGCACAATCGGCGTACCGCCCGACGCCTACCGCCGGACGTTCCGAGCGTGAGGCCTACGGATCAGGTCCGATATATTCCGCCCGTGTCAGGACGCTCGCGAACTGCCTCGGCCTCCCTTCCCGGCGGTAGGCGGGCCACGCCGTGACGAGCGGTGGAATACCCGAGGCCGAAGGCCCGATGAACCGGCCGACGGGCTTTTTCGAGCAGCCGTTCTGGACTGTGCTCGGGCTTCTGGTCGTGTGTGCCGGTCCCCTGATCCTGCTGGCCGGTATCGGCGGTTACGTCCCCGAGGACGACAAGACAGCCGTCGTCGTGACCGGCCTCATCTGGATCCCTCTCACCGTGGTCGTCCTGCTTCTGGCCATCGTCGGCACCGTGCGGGACCAGCGCGTGTGGCGTGACCTGGACACAGCCGGCGTGCGCGTCATGGGCGAGGTCACGTCCGCACAGCACGTGTCGTGCGGCGAAGACGACCGCTGCACCAGGATCCGGATGCTGGTCACCGTGCCGGGCCGGCCGCCGTTCACCACGAGCCACCTCATCGCCGGCGAAGAGATCATCGAAGTCGGGACAAGCATCCTGGTCGACGTACACCCGACGCGCGACCTCTTCCGCCTGGTCGCCGACCCGTCCCGGTAGCTCTCCCCCAGCAGGCGATGTTCTGGTCGGTGCGGTTTTGGGTATTTTCATCACTAGAGATATCAACTGTGGACGTAGTCATAGTTGAAGTGGACCTCAGGGCAGGAACTTCTGACGGAGGCAAGAGTGGGGGGCTATCCGGCGGAGAGGGTGAGGGTGGTCCAGCCGCCGAGGTGGATGAGGTCGCCGTCGCCCACTGGCACCGAGGCGTTCGGCTCGATCGGGTCCGGCGAGTAGTTCAGGTAGGTGCCGTTCACCGAGTCGAGGTCGACCACGGCCCAGGAGTTGTCAGGGCGCGTCACGAGCAGCGCATGGGAGCGGCCGATGGAGGTGTCCTCGGGTGGGCCCGTCAGGTCTATCTGGGGTTCGATGCCTCGGCTGACCGACCGGCGGCCAATCAGCAGACGGCCTCGGCGCAGGTCGAAACGGCGTTCTGGGCAGAACGCCGGGAACGGGATCTCGCGGCCGCCGTTGGCCAGGACGAACTCGTAGTACTTGTGGTCGGCGCGGGCGGTCAGGCGCCAGCTGATCATGCGGGCGCCGCACTGCTCGCAGTATCCGGTGGTGCCAGGCGAATCGTGGCCGCGTGGGCAGAGAGACATCAGCGTTTCCGCCAGGGCACGGTCTTGCGGGACTTCACCGACGCCATTTCGGCGTCGACGTCTTCCATGTCGTCACGCAGCCGCACGTGTGCGGTCGGCGCGTCGACGACGTCCACGATCTTGTTGAGGACCCGGAGTGTGTCGTGGTGGTCGGACTCGGCTGCCAGCTGGACGGCCCGGCCGAGTTTGGCGGTGGCCTCGTCCTTGCGGCCCGCGGTCAGTGCCGCGAGGCCTTCCTGCGTCACGACGTTGAGTTCCTGCTGCCCGGTGTAGTGCGCCACGCGTTGATTGATCTTTGTGGACAGTGCGGCGTCGTCGGTCCAGCTCGCCGGGATCAGGCCCTCGGCGACGACGTTGTCCGCCACCACGATCCGGGCGTGCGCGGCGAGCACCTCCTCCCCCAGTTTCTTGCCGGCCGGCAGCTCGACCGACAGGTGGTAGTCCCGTGTCTCCGCGCCCCAGGACCCGGTTGGGTAGTCGGTGATCAGGTCGCTGAGGGGGGTGCCGTTCTCGGTCAGCGGCAGGATGTCCGGGAAGACCTGTTTGACGAACCGGAGCCGGGATCCGCGCGGGCACCACAGCCGCAGCGTCACGTTCGCTGTCGTCTTGCCCATCACGGCTTCGATCATGGCCTGGAACTCGGCTGTCAGGGTCTTGGCGTCGGGCAGGCCGTCGGCCGTGCCGAGCAGCACGTCGGCGATGGCGTTGAGCGGTTCGGCCGACCAGCCTTTGCCCACACCGCGGGTCTCGCAGACGAACTTGCCCCGGCATTGCTCCAAAGTGGCCAGCAGGTCCTCATGCCGTTGATGGATGTTGTGCCCGTCGGTCAGCAGGATGCCGTGCTTGATGTCGGCGTCCTGCCCGGCGAGCAGATGGTTGCCCAGGTCCAGCCAGGTGCCGATGGCCGTTCCGCCTTCGGCACGCAGTTTGCGGATCGCCGCCTTGGCCTCAGCCCGGGTCACCGGCGAGGCGGGCACCATGGTCTCGCCGGGCGGGTACGCCATCCGGGCCGCCGAATTGCCCGCCACCACAGCGAAAGCGACCTCGTCGCGCAACTGGTCCACAGCCACGTTCACGGCCCGCTTGGCCTCGATGATCTTCTCGCCCTCCATCGACCCCGAGCAGTCGATCATGATCACCTCGGCTGCGGTCGGGGCGTGTGCCCGCCGGCCGCCGTCCAGCGCGCTGACCGAGACCACCGCGTCCATCACGCGGCCTCCGTCGGGCAGGTACTTGTTGTGGTCGACGTGCAGCTCGAAGTCCATCGCCAGCCTCCTTCTCAGAAAAGCGTCCGGGGCCGGACCTTGTTGGCCGCCTTGACCAGCGCGATCCGCCGGTCGATGTCGTCGGTGACCTTGGCCAGGTCGCGATAGGCCTTCTCCAGGCCGAAACGCAGCGGCCGGTCCTCCAGGGGATGGCCCAGCACCATGCCGGTGTCCGAGAAGTCGTGGTTGGCCGACACCCAGTCCAGTGCGGCGCGCAGGACAAGGATCTTGGCGGGCACGTGCCACTGCGTTCCCGCCGGTACGTCGTCGAGGGCGGCCATGACCGCCGTCAGATCGCCGGACCGCCGTGACACCCGGGCGACGCCGAATGCCGCGCTGAGGTACCGGTTGTCCGTGTGCCAGACGCGTTGGTAGAGCGGACCGGCTGCGCGGTCGTCACCGTCCCATTCTGCCGACGCGGCGAGGGCGAGTTTGGGCGGGAGCTCGCCTGGCAGTGCGTCGTAGACCATCTCGAACTCGGTGCGAGCCTCATCCGGGTCGCCGTCCGCCAGCGCGGCCAGCCCGCGATACCAGGCGACCCGCCAGTCGTGCGGTGCCGTTTCGGCATAGTCGTCCAGGCCCTCGCGGGCAGCCTCGATCTCGCCTGCCGCGATCCGGGCGCCCGCGAGCTGCAGCACGACCTCCGGGCTGCTCACCGGAATCCCGACCAGCATCTCGATCACGTCGTCCGGGTCCGCGGCCGCGATCGCGGCCAGGTAGCTGGCACCGGGATCACGCGGGTCGACCAGCGGTGAGGGCAGCGCCTGGCCCACCGCGGACCAGTCGACCTGGTCGGCCACGCCCGCGTCGGTACCGAAGGTCCGGCGCTCCACGGTGAACCAGGTGGACACGGCCGGCCGGGCTTCCTGGTCCTGTGCGGACAGCACTTCCAGCAGTACGCCCTCAAGCTGGCCGCGCATCTCCGCGGCCGAGGAGAACCTGAGTTCCGGCTGGGGATGTGTGGCCCTGCGCAGGAACCGGTAGTACGACTCCTGTTCGGTCAGCAGCGGGATGTCCTGCTGTGGCGGCAGCGTGTGACGGAACTTGCCGGAGAACCCTTCGAACTTGAAGCTCAGCACGGCCAGGCTGCGTCCGACGGTGTACAGATCCGACAGCACCGACGGCCCGGTCTCCTCCACCTCGGGCGCCTGGTAGCCGGGAGTGCCCAGAAACGTCCTGGGCAGGCTGTCCGCGCGGACCACCGCGCCGAGGTCGATCAGTTTGAGCTGATCACCGGTCTGCATCGCGTTGTCGGGCTTGAAGTCGCAGTACAGCAGGCCTTTCTCGTGCAGGTGGCCGAGCGCCTGCAGGACTTCCAGGCCGTACGCCAGCACGTGCGCCAGCGGCATCGACGCCCGCCGGCCGAGTTCGTCCCGGTGGCCGCGGTGCAGCTCCAGCAAGGACCGGCCGTCGATGTACTCCATGACGATGTAGCCGGCCATCGTCCCGGTCAGCGGATCCGGGTGCTGGACGAAGTCGTTGATCTTGACGATGTTCGGGTGGTCGACATCGATCAGATACCGTCGTTCCTGCACCGCCTGCTCGACGGCTTCCTGGTCCTCGGTGTCGATCAGTCCTTTGAGGACAACGTGGTGCTCGGCCCCGCTGTCGCTCAGGTGCGTGTCGCGGGCCAGGTAGATCCAGCCCTGGCCACCGCGGGCGATGCACCGGTCGATCTCGTAGCGGTCGACCAAGTCGCCTGCCGACAACGTCGGCGCGAACGAGAACGGTGTGCCGTCCTTGGTGCAGAACCCACGGGTCAGGCCCGGCCTGCCGTTGCGCTCCCGGCCGACAGGCGCGCCGCACGTACGGCAGAACCGTTGTGACTCAGGCACTTCAGGGGGTGGCAAGGCTGTGCCGGCCGGATCCCGGGGCGGTACCAGAGGAATATCGAACCACCCTCCGCCGATACCGCCCCGGTTCGACCGTGCGGGAGGCACGATGGGCATGGACGGAGTGACCCGTCCGGACGGTCTGCTGCGCGGCACCGAGCCAGGGGTCGACTTGGGATCTGGTGTCGGTGTGGAGACAGGCGCGGGCGGTTCGGGCGGCTGGGCTGATGGCTCCTTGTGGCCGCACTCGTCGCAATAGCCGTGCGGGCCATACGATCCGGGGCAGCCTGGCTGCAGACACTTACTCAACGCAGCTTCTCCCGTCGATCCGTGACTGCCCGCTGGAACGCGTTGACCGCGCGGGTTGCCGCACCGAGGTCGCACGGCTGGGTCCACAGCAGATCGCGGGCCAGTACGTAACGTTGTCCGACCTCCGCTTCCTCTGCGATCCGCAGGCGCACGGCCATCGCCTGATAGCCCTTGAGCCGGCCCCGCAACCGGTCTCGCCGGTCGATCGACCCGATGGCGACTTCCCTGGCGTCGCGGGTTTTGCTCAGCGCGTCGTCTACGGCAGCGGACATGTCGGCCAGTGCCGCGGCCGAAGGCAGACGACCTTGCGGGGCGTACTGTTCCGCGACGGCGAGTCGTTCGCGCAGGATCGGCGCCGCGGCGGAGTGCGGCGGTAGGTTGGGCTCGGCGATCTTGTCCGAGGCGAGCGCGTACGTCTGCTCGGTCAGCGTCTCCTCGGCCGCGAGCTCGTCGAGCCTCGCCTTCAACGCGATGATCGCCTTACGCAGCTCGTGTGAAGCGTTGTAGGCGAGCGCCAGGTGCGCGGCCGAGTTCCGGTTGTTGCTACGCGGTTCCGGCCAGTTGTGCCGGCTCATCGCGGCACGGACTTCCCTGAACAGCACGTCCAGGGTCAGCAGCACACCGGGCTCGGCGGCGACGCCTTCCCACAGCAGGCGTAGCAGCTCGCCGGTGAACAGGGTGTTGCGCCAGCCAGGCGGGGCGAGCGCCCGGTTCTCGGTCGCGGCCAGCACGTACGTCCCGGCGATGTCCACTTCGCTCAGCAGTGTGTCCGCGGGCTCCGACATGGTGTGATCGAGCGTCCGGCCGGCGAAACAACAGTCCAGGATCAGCACTTTGGTCTTGGCCGAACTGTCGAGGATGTCCTGGCGCAGGTCGGCGTAGCGCAGGGCCGAGGTTCGCAGCTGCTTCGTCTTCGTGTCCCGCAACGCCAGGAACAGCTCGTTGTTGCCGTCCCAGCTCATCAGGCCGTGCCCGGAGTAGTACACCAACAGCACGTCCTCGGCCGCGCCTGCGGCGGCAACGATGTGGTCGCCGACAGCGGCCTGCGCGGGCGGGTCCCTTAACACCTCGCAGTGCCCGCCGGGCAGGCCCGCGCCTTGCTGGGCCGTGAGCACACCGGCGAGGTCCGTGAGGTTGTTGGCGACCGCGGGCAACGGTTCCAGGGCCGGATCCTGGTAGTCGCCCGTGCCGATCAGTACTGCCCGGGACCGTCCCGGTTCGGGAAGTCGTGCCATCACGCCTCGCCCGAGTCGATCTGTTTGGGCGGCCGGTTGAGCGTCTCCCGCAGCAGCTCCTCCACCCCGGCCTGGTCGCCCTTGGCGCGCTTGACATCCAGCTCGATGCTCGACCCGTCCGCCGCCGTCACCTTGATCTTGACGTGCGATCGCCTGCTGAACAGCCACGATCCCAGCGACGCGGCGAGCGCGGTCACCGCTCCCCCGCTGCCGAGCGCCACGACCAGCACGTCGGAGACCGCGCCCATCTCCCCCGGCTTCATCGTCTGTTCCAGGGTGAGTGCGCCCCGCAACGACGCCGACTCGGCCAGCCAGCTGTGCAGCGACTCGAACTCGGCGAGGTCGTCGGCGCTGTCACCGATCTCAATCGAGGCCTGCATGTCGTGCTCCTTGAGAACTAGTCGATGTACGCGGCGCGCGGCGGGAACTCCCGCTCCGGCGGGAGTCTGCCCAGCCACTTGGCGTAGATCGCCGCCCAGCGGCCGTCGTTGCGCATCTGCTCGAGGACGCCGTTGACGAACCGGACCATGTCGGGCTCGGTGTCCCGCATCGCCAGCCCGTGCGGCTCGTCGGACATCCGGTCGCCGGCGAGCCTGAGCGTCGGGTCCTGCTCGACCATGCCCTGCAGCACGGTGTCCGTGGTCGAGATGGCGTCGATCTGGCCCTGCTGCAGCAGCACGAGACAGTCGGAGAACTCCGTGACCGCGACCGGGACCAGCCTCCGGCCGGGCGTTCCGTACTCCCGGATCCGCTGGATCGAGGTTGTCTTGGCCGGTGCGCACACCTTCCCGCCGATCAGGTCCTGCGGTCCCTGGTACGGAGATCGCTTCCGGACGATGACCCGCTGCCCGGAGTCCAGGTAGTTGGTGCTGAAGGCGACACCCAGCTTGTACCGGCGCTCGCAGGTGATCGTCAGCGAGTCCGCCAGCAGGTCGATCTCGTTGTTCTTGAGCACGTCGAAGTTGTTGGTGAAGGTCACCGCCCGCAGCTGGATCTTCTCCGGATCACCGAAGATGGCCCGGGCGATCTCCCGGGCGAAGTCGATGTCGTACCCCTCGATCACACCGGTGTGCGGATCGCGCGAACTGATCAGGTTGAGGTTCTGGTCCACGCCGACCTGCAGCCGCCCACGCTTGAGGATCTTGGCCATCGTGCTGTCCGGTGGCATCACGCCCGGTTGCGGCATCGTCGCCGGTGGCCGCAGGCTGATCGCCCGCGCGTCGAACCCCGCGCCCGGCGCGCACTGGGCCGGCAGGTCGGCCTGTGGTTCGGGGGAATCAGGCACGAAGACAGGCGGCATCACCTCGGCACCGGGCGGCATCGCCTCGGCCACTGTCAACGGCGGCCTGCGGGAGATCGTGTCCGCCGGCCCTGCGCCGCAGCCGGCCACCAGCGCCAGCGTGCAGACGAGTATCAGCATCCTCATCGGTACTCCCGGATTCTCGGTGCCATCCCGAACGCGACACCCGCACAGGCCAGAAGCATCAGGATCGCGATTCCGACATCGGCGACGCTCAACGAGTTCACGGCCCGCGCGGCTTGGTCGTCGAAGACGGACTGTGCCTGCCCGACGGCCTCCCCCAGCTTCTTGTCGACGTCCGCGGCCAGGGTGCCGGTGTTGTCCTGCTCGATCTTCGCGGGCATCGCCTCCTGCAACGTCGTGTCGACGCCTGTCGCCAGGCGCACCGCCTTGATGTATTCGCCTTTGTCGTCCAGCTCCCGCAGCTGCTGGTGGTCGGTACGCCACCGCTGCCACGTGCCGACCGCGGACTCCACAGTGGACCGGATGGGCGCGTCACCGATGCGGTCGAGGGCCGCGGCGAAGGAACCGAGCTGGGCTTTGTCACCGTCGAGCCGTTGCCGCGCCTGCTTGTATCCGTCCTCGTATCGCTGTCCGTTCCCCCTGGCGACCAGGGACAGGGCCTCTTCGCTGCGGGCCGTCAGGACCGTGATCCGGGCCTCGGCCAGCGCTTCGAGAGGCACGCTGCCGCCCTCCCGGCCCGCGTCGTTGTGTCCGACCGCAGTCGCCGAGGCAGCGACAAGCCAGGTGAGCGCCGCGACCACGGCGACGCTCGCGCCCAGCAGTCCGGCGTTGAGCGTCCGATTTGTCGTCCGACGCAGATAGACCTGCGACGCTAGCAACGCGATGAGCGCCAGGCCGCCGATGGTGAGCGGGAACCAGGCCAACGAGCCCGCATCGTCCTGCGCCACCGACAGCCTGACCATCTCGTCGCGGAACAACTGTTGCGCTACAGGCAACATCCGCTCACGGACCAGTCCGGAGGACTCTCGCAGATAGGCCGCGCCGACGGACTTCTGCAGCAGGTTGTTGGTCTCGGCCTTCTCGACGATCCCGGTGTACATCGGCAGCAGCGCGGTCAGTTCCGCCACCGCCGTCGCGGTCTTGACGTCCGGCGCTCCGGCCGCGGCGGTACTCAGCGCGGAAGCCGCTTCGGTGATGTCCGTGCGATATCTGGCACGCAGATCGGCCGGTGCCTGATCACCGGTCAGGAACGCACCGGTGGCGATCGCGTCCGCATCGGACAGTGACTGGTAGACCGTCAGAGCCGCGCCGGCCAGCGGGCTGCTCCGGTCTGCCACACCGACCAGGACGTCACGGCGGTGCTGGACGTCGAGCAGCCCGGCCAGACCGGTGATCAGGCACACCAGCACGAGCCCGGTAAGGATCAGGCCCAGCTGCTCAGGGGGCCGGGCGACCCGCCGCAGGATCCGTTCACGCAGGTCCACGCATCACTCCGACCGGTACTGAGGCGTGGGCGGGACCGCGTCGGCGATCTGCGGGGAAAACCAGAGTGTTTCCAGATATTTCCACTTCCCGCCCCGGATGAACTCCGCCAGCACGCCGTTGACGAACCGGACCAGGTCGGGTGCGTCGAGGGACATCGCGATCCCGGTCGGCTCGTCGGTGAACCGCGGTCCCCTGATCTCCATCGCCGGATCCTGCGCGGCCAGTCCGGCCAGGATCACGTCGCCGGTGGACACCGCGTCGATCTGCCCCTGCTGGAGCAACAGCAGGCAGTCACTCGTGTTCGCGGCCGCGACCGGGATCGGCGCGGGCCGGGACTGCGCGATGATCCGGATGTTCGTGCTCGTGGCCGACGCGCACACCTTCTTGCCGCCCAGATCGGCGAGGCTCTGCGCGCTGGACCCGTGGGGTACCAGGATCTGCTGACCGGCGGAGAAGTACTCCGCGGAGAATGCCACCTTCTGCCAGCGTTCGCAGGTCATCGTCATCGCGGCCAGGACCATGTCGACCTTCTCGACCGGTTCGCCGTTGTCGGTCACGCCCCGCACGGCGGCGATCCGGTCGGCGGCGTTCAACGCCCGGAACTGGATCCGGCTCTCCTGGTCGTCACCGAAGATGGCCTTGGCGATCTCCCGGGCGATGTCCGCCTCGAACCCCTCGATCCGGCCGGTGAGCGGGTTGCGATGGCTGAGCCGGTACGCGCTCGACCCCACGCCGACGACGAGCCGACGTCGTTCCTGGATCCTGGCCATCGTGCTGTCCGGCGGGATGACACCTGCCGGCTCCAGCGGACGCAGACTCGCCTTGGGATTGCACGTCTCCGGCACCGCATCGGGGATCACGGCCGGCATCTGCACACCCGACGGCAGGACAGTCACCGAAGGCACCGGCCGCGCCGGCACGACCACAGGGTCCGCACCACAACTGCTCAGCAGCACGGCGACTACCGCGATCACCCGCTTCACCGGTACTCCCGGAGCCGCGGGGCGAATCCGGCAACCACACCGAGCGCGGCCAGCACCATCAGCAGGGCCACGCCGATGTCCGCGGTCGACAGCGCGCCGCCCGCCTTCGCCGACTCCTCTTCGAACCTCGTGGCCGCATGCCTGATGGCCTCGCCCAACTGGCCGTCCACTGTGGACGAGAGTCGGCCCGCGCCGGACGGCCCCTGGTCGGCGGCCAGACGGATGGCCTCGTTGTAGTCGCCCTCGTCGTCCTTGTCTCGCAACGCCTGGTGGCTGACCAGCCACGCCTGCCATGCCGTGATCGCGTTGTCCACCGCCTGGCCGGCCTGCGGGCTGGCCGCCGCGGCCTTGGCCTGGGCGAGCAGCCCTTCCCCGCCTTCGAGGCGGCTCTTCACGCCGTTGAAGTGATCTTCGTAGACCTTGCCGCCGCCGCGAGCGACCAATGTGAGCGCTTCGTCGCTGCGGGCTTCCAGGACCTTGATCCGCGCCTCTACAAGCGCCTCAACCGCCGCAGAGCCTTCGTGACGGCTTGCCGCGGTGTGCTCGGCCGCGCTTGTCGTCGCGACGGTGAACCAGGAGACAGCGGCTACCGCAGCGAGCGTGGCGACGAGCAAACCCTTGTTGAGGATCCGTCTGGTCGTGCGCGCGAGGTAGATCTGGGCCGCCACCAATCCCCCCACCACCAGAATCCCCAACGTGAGCAGAATCCAGCCGACCACACTCGCGTTCGCCTGCGCCTCCGCCAATCGGGTGATCTCAGCCCGGTAAAGGCGCTGCGCCGAAGGAAGCATTCTCGACTGCACCAGATGCGAGGCTTCCCTCAAGTAGGACACACCCTGCGGCATACCCAGCCGGTTGTACATTCTCGCTGCTTCCACCAGTCCGGTGTAAACAGGCAGATACGCCGCCAGTTCGGTGACGGTGACCGCGCTTTCCCCGGTCGGCGAACCGGCCGAGGCGGTGGTCAGCGCGGTCGATGTCTCGGCGATATTCAGCTGATACCGCTCGCGCAGTTCCGCCGGTTCCACTCCCCCGACAAGCAGAAAGGCGCTCGCCGCAGTGGCGTCCGCGTCGGACAACGACTGGTATATGTCCACCGCCGCACCGGTCAGCGGGGCACTGCGGTCGGCGATCCCAGCCAGTTCGTCCTTTCTGCGCTGCAGATCCAGGGCGCAGGCGGCACCGGTCGTCAGGCACAACAGGACAAGAACAGTGAGCAGCAGGGTGAGCTGGCCAGGCGCTCGCCTGCGATAGCGGGCAAGCCACCGGCGCACCTGAACTGACCGCTCGACAACCCCACTTCGCACCGGCAGCCCCCTCCGCGCCGCGCCGGGTGACACGCACCACGGACATCGGGAAGGGTGGCCGGTTGTTACCGGTCTCCGGTCACATTTTCGAGTGAATCGTGCTCAGGCACAAACGGCCGAAAGACATATCGTCACCATAACCTCAGACGAAGTCGTCAATGCCGTCTTTGAGCAGCCGGTTGACGTTCTCGCGGAACGATGCCGAGTCATTGCCCCGTGGGAACGGCGTGTCAGGAACCTCGGCATCGAGGAACTCGCACAGCGGCGCCCAGCCCTGACTCACCTCGTAGACGAGGAGTTTGCGCGGATCCACCCCTGCCTGCACGGATTCGTTGTGCCGGTTGAAGACCTCGATCGTGTCGGCCTCGCTCAGGTCCCTGCGGAATCCCCGGGCCGCCATCGCCTCGGAGAACGGCCGCAATAGCGTGGCGATGTCCTGTGGCATCTCACGGGGCTCCGTACTCAGGATCGTTGCCCGTGCGCTGTCGTACCACTTCTTTGGGTCACGCACGCTGAGCACGACTTTGGCGTCTGGGTACAACTCGGTCATCTCACGCCACAACAGGCAGCCCGGGAAATCGACTGTCGCCTTGTAGCCCTCAAGCAACGGCGGCAGCGCGGTGCGGTCGCCGTTGAGTGCCGCCGTCCAACCGACCGTGGTCTGCGGCTGTTTGAGGACCTCGCTCATGTGATGACACGGGCCGAATCCCAGCAGCTCCAACGCCCGCTTCAACGAAGCCGTGCCGGTCCGCCCGAACCCGGCGCCGATGACCTGCACCATCCCGATCCCCCTTCATACCGGCCCGACCGTGAAGAACTCGTCGAGTACCAGCATGGCAGCACCGGCGGCCACCACGTCCTGGCCGAGCACCGCGAGGCTCACTTCCACTGGCAGCCAGCCGTCGGCGGGCAGGGCCGCGCGGATACCGTCGAGGTAGGCCTCGGGTGCACCGAGGATGGAACGTCCACTCAGGACGATGTGCTCGATGTCCAGCAGCCGAACCAGATCCGTGGTCGCCGCGGCGAGGACCTTGATGGCACGCCTGCGGTCGCCCGCAGCGAGCGCTTGGTTGTGCAGTACTTCGGCACAGCCCCGCCTGCCGCACGCGCACAATGGCCCGTCGAGCAACATCGTGGTGTGCCCGAATTCGCCCGCACCTGAGCGCGCCCCACGATGTACGCGTCCATCAAGAAGAAGGCCTGCACCCAGGCCTGTGCCGGCGAACACGACAGCCGCGTCACGGAAGCCCTGGCCACGGCGCCACATTTCCGCGACGACGGCCACATTCGTGTCCTTGTCCACGGTCACCGGTATGCCGAGGCGCTCGGCGACGAGATCACGCAACGGGATGTCGTGCCAGCCCGTCAGCCCGGTCGCGTCGTGCACAACACCGTTGCGGTGGTCCAGCGGCCCGACGATGCCGATGCCCACACCCAGGAGCCGGTCGTCCGGCACGGATTTATTCATCGCGGTGATGTGCCGGGCGAGCTCGTCGATCAGGATGGCCGGACTGAACCTGGCGGGCAATGGCGTCACCACGCAGTCGAGCACTGTCCCGGCCAGATCGACCAGGGCGATTCGCAGCTCGTCACGTTCGACGTGCACGCCGAAGGCCAACCGGCTCTGCGGCACCAGCCGCAGCAACGTTCGGGGTTTGCCGACGCCGATGTTGCGGGTGCCGGTCTCCTCGATCAGCCCGGCCGCGATCAGCCTGGTCACGATCTTGGACACCGCCTGCGGGGTCAGCCCGCCGCGATCAGCCAGCTCGACCCTGGTCATCGCCTCGCCGCCGCGGGTCAGGCCAAGGATGACAGCGTCGTTGTATCCACGCAGGAATCCCAGGTCGGCCACGTGACCATGATCGCACGGCTCGCAATTAATCTACAGTGTTGCTTTAATAGCCGTCATGGCATCCGATTTGCGTGTCGGCGTACTCGGCTACGGCATCGCCGGCCGCGTCTTCCACGCGCCGCTGATCTCGGCCACACCCGGCCTGACACTGGCCGCGATCGTGACCCGTTCCCCTGCACGCCAAGAACAGGCGGCCGCCGAGAACCCGGGCGTGCCCATCCTGAGCGACGCCGCCGAACTCCTCCAGACGCCGCTTGACCTCATCGTCGTGGCGACGCCGAACCGTACGCACGTCGCGCTCGCCCTCGCTGCGATCGAAGCGGGCATTCCGGTGATTGTGGACAAACCGTTCGCACCCACGTCGGCAGAAGCTCGCCAGGTGATCGAGGCCGCCCGTCAACGTGACGTACCGCTGACGGTGTTTCAGAACCGGCGGTGGGACAGCGACTTCCGGACCGTACGCAAGATCGTCGATGACGGCCGGCTCGGTGAGGTACAGCGCTTCGAGTCCCGCTACGAGCGCTGGATCCCGGACGTGTGGGACAACTGGCGTGAGTTCGGGGCGCCCGAGGAGGCCGGTGGCCTGCTCTACGACCTCGGCGCGCACCTCGTGGACCAAGCAGTCGACCTGTTCGGCCCAGTGGACACCGTGTACGCGGAGCTCGATCTCCGGCGGCCGGGTGTCCAGGTCGACGACGACGCCTTCGTCGCGTTGAAGCACGCCAACGGTGTGCGCTCACACCTCTGGATGAGCGCGACCGCAGCCAACCACGGCCCCCGATTCCGCGTATTGGGCAGCAAGGCAGCGTTCACGATCTACGGCCTCGACGGCCAGGAAGACGCCCTGGCCGCAGGCCGTCGACCGGGCGACCCTGGCTGGGGCGAGGAACCGCAGAGCGCGTGGGGCAAACTCGGCCTGCTCGACGACGTTCAGCCCGTCCCCAGCGAACTGGGTGCGTACCAGGAGTTCTACGAATCCATCCGGGACGGTTCGGTACCCGTACGGCCGGAGTCGGCCGAGTACGCGTTGCAGGTCATCGAGGGCGCGTTCCGCTCAGCCCACTCCGGAAAGGTCGAAACACTGTGACAACGAGCAAGGAACTCGCCGAGCAGGAAGAGCGGCTGCAGTTCGACCGGTTCGACAACGAGACCGCCCTCGCGCTCGGCCAGTACCTGCTCGCTGCGGCCCGGGAACGCTCACTGCCGGTGGTGATCTCCGTGCGCCGCAACGGCCAACGCCTGTTCCATGCCGCCCTGCCAGGCACAGCGCCGGACAACGACGCCTGGATCGACCGCAAGAGCCGGGTCGTCGACCGCTACGGCCACAGCTCGTTCTACATCGGCACACTGCACCGCGAGGCCGGCGACACGTTCGAGGAGAAGTCCCGGCTCGACCCCGACCTGTACGCCGCGCACGGCGGCGTGTTCCCGATCATCCTGCGCGGTACAGGTCCGATCGGGACGGTCGGGGTCTCCGGGCTGCCCCAGGCCGAGGACCACGCCTTCGTGGTCGAGCAGCTGACCTCGTTCCTAGCCCGCTAGCAGGCTGACCAGCGCCGCGACACCGGCGAGGACAAAACTGACCCAGAGTGCGTAGTGCGCGCCGCTGCCGACAACAAGTCCGGCGGCGGCCGGGCCTACGACCGCACCGATGTTGAAAGTGGTCGTTGCGATCGCGCCGGCGATACGCGGCGCGGCCGGCGCGGCTGTCCGCACAATCGTCGCGATCAGAGTGGCCCCGATACCGAATGCGCCGACGCCGGTGATCAGCGCGAACACCAGCAGGCCGGTGAGGGTGTGCACAGAAGGAACCGCTGCCAGCCAGATTCCGGCCAGCGCGACGGTCCCCACGGTGCGGTACCGGCCGTCGTGGCGCCCGGCGAGGGTGACTCCGATGAACGAGCCGATGCCGAACAGCGCCAGGGCAATGGGAATCCACGGACTGGCGGGGCCCGTCAGCGCGGCGGCAATGGTGCCGAGATAGGTGAAGCCCGCGAACGTCGAGGCGTTGACCAGTACACCCAGCACAACCGTGACGATCAGTCCACGGCCGCCGAGTACTCGCCACTCACGCCGCACCGGCCCGATCCCGTTCTGGTGCGGCGTTTCAAGCGTTGTGCCGGTCATCGCCCACAATGCGGCCAACGCCACCGCGGTGATGATCGCGATCGCCCAGAACGCCGACTGCCAACCCAGCGCCTGACCAAGCACAGTCCCAGCCGGCACACCGACGATGCACGCGATTGTCACTCCGGACAGAAGGATCGACGTCGCCCGGCCCACGGCGTCACTCGTGACCAGTGCCGGCACGCTCGCCAGCGCGACAGCGAGAAACCCGGCGTTCGCGATCGCCGCGACCGCACGCGTGCTCAGCAACAGCGCAAAGTCCATGGTGAGAGCACCCATGGCATGGCTGGCACAGAACAACCCCAAGAACCCGATCAGCGCCGTACGCCGGGGAACGGCACTGACAGCGACCGCCATCGCGGGCGCGCCGATCACCATCCCGGCGGCGAACATCGAGGTCAGCAACCCCGCCGACCCGATCGAGACACCACAGTCGGCGGCGATCTCCGCCAACAGACCTGAAAGCATGAATTCGGACGTGCCCTGCGCGAACACCGCGGCAGCCAGCACAAAAACCACGACAGGCATCGTGAACGACCTACTCCAGAAGTCACGGCGCGGCCCGATGTCCGGGGGAAACACGCGCCAGAGAGGCAAACGGCAGCACTCACGCGGACACAGCAGCCATCCCGCACACCGCTGATCCGCCGCCCAGCCGATCGCTGGGCGGCTACCGTTCTGAGGCCTCCGGAGAAGTCACGCGCAGCAACCTACCTCAACCCCGGCAGTACCGCTGGGCGGGATCGACCGGGGTTCCGCCCAGCGGAGTCCGGGTGAAAGGATCTGCGGGGCGTCCGGACCGACAAGGAGACCGCTGTTGCCAGAGCTGGTGCTTGGCCCGATCTTGCGGTATGTGGACACGTCCTCGGCGACAGTGTGGGTGCAGACAGACAGCCCGTGCACGGTCGAGATCGCCGGAGCTGCGGCGAGGACGTTCCAAGTCGGGGCGCACCACTACGCGCTTGTCGTCGTGACGGGCCTGGCTGAAGGCAGCACGCCGTACGAAGTGCATCTGGACGGGCAGCAGGCCTGGCCGGTCGACGGTCTGCCGCCGAGCCGGATTCGGACCTTCAGTGGTACTGATCTGACCATGGTGTTCGGCTCGTGCCGGATGCCTGAGGCGGGTGATCCCCGGATGGGCCGGGACGCGATCGCCGCCTATGCCCAGCGGATGGCCGGGCAGGATCATCAGCTGTGGCCGGATTCGCTGGTGCTGCTGGGAGATCAGGTTTACGCCGACGAGCTGTCCAGGTCCACGAAGGACTGGATCGGCCGGCGGCGTTCGGTCGACCATCCGCCGGGGGTGGCGGACTTCGAGGAGTACGTGCACCTCTACCACGAGTCGTGGTCGACGCGGTGGAACCGATGGCTGATGTCGACCGTGCCGACGTCGATGATCCTCGACGACCATGACGTGATCAACGACTGGAACACCTCGTCGGCCTGGCGCGAGCGGATGGAGGCGACCGGCTGGTGGGCCGAGCGCGAGACGTCCGCGCTGGTCTCGTACTGGATCTACCAGCACATCGGCAATCTCTCGCCTGCGGACCTGGCCGTCGATCCGGTGTACACCAAAGTGCTTGCCACTCAGGGTGATGCCATCGACGTGCTGCGGTCGTTCGCGACGGAGGCCATCCGGGAGGCCGACGGCCGCAAGCAGGCCCAGTGGAGTTACCGGCGCGACTTCGGCCGGGTCCGACTGCTGATGATCGACACCCGGGCCGGGCGGATCCTGTCCGGGCAGCGGCGGATGGTCGGTGACGACGAGTTCGAATGGCTGGAGGCCAATGCCGAAGGCGACTACGACCACCTGCTGATCGGATCGTCACTGCCATGGCTGCTGCCGCGGGCCATCAGCGACATGCAGAGCATCAACGAGATCGGCTGCGCCAAACCCGGCAGGCGCGGCCGGTTCTCCGAGAAGATCCGCCAGAAGGCCAGCCTGGAACACTGGGCGGCGTTTCGCGACTCGTTCGACCGTCTGACCAGGCTTATCCGGCGCAGCGCGGAAGGCAACGCCGCCACCGTCTGTGTGCTGTCCGGCGACGTGCACCACGTCTATACCGCGCAGGCCAGCTTCGGCACGCCGGTCAACGCGAAGGTGTTCCAGCTCGTCTGCTCCCCCTTCCATAACCACGTTGCAGGCTTCTTGCGGCCGTTCTTCCACCTCGGCTGGTCGCGACCGCTGTCGGCGTTCACCCGCTGGTGGCTCAAGCGACGAATCACGCCCGAACCGTTGGACTGGAAGCGGATCGACGGTCCTTATGTCGTCAATGCCATTGCCACGTTGCGAATCAGCGGACGTGAAGCCGATGTGGTCATCGAAAGAGCGGATGACCTCACGCCGATAACCACGCTCACGCTCAGCACCGGGTGACGGCTTCAGATGATGAAGTCGGGCACGACTTTCGGCGGCCAGATTCCCGGTACGAGAATTCCCTGCGCGTAGGCTTTGGACACCAGCGAAGTGCGGTTGGGCACTTTCAACTTTCGCAGCAGGCTCGTCACATGGTATTCGACACCGCCCCGGCTGAGATCGACCATGGCGGCCAGCCGGACGGTCGGCACACCGGCCGCGACCCCTTCCAGGATTTTCGCATCCATCTCGGTGAGGACTTTTTTACGCCGCGTGGTGACGGACTCCTCGAAATGGGTGTGTTCCGGCTTCAACGTCAGAATAACGGTCGCGACCGTGCCCGCATCGCCGTATACTGCGACACCTGCGATATCAGCCGCGTACTTCTCGCCACCGACGCCTATTGTCAGGACCTGCTCGGTGAAATTGCCACGCCGACCGGTGATCAGGTCGGCGACATGCTCTCGTAAGGTCTCGCAGAGCATCCCGAATTCATCGCGCTCCAACGGGGCAGCCACCTCTCGTCGCAGAGAAACAGGCCCCTCCGTGCGCTACGACCGAGAATAACATCTTTGGTCAAAGAACGTCGGCGTCACACCGCATCCGCAGGCCGTCCAGCACCTGCCCGTCGCCACCGGCCACGAAGCTGAACCGCACGCTCCCGCGCGCGGGAATGGCGGCCGGCGAGTCGACTGTGACCAGCACGTCCGCCCCGGACGCCTCCTGGGACAGCCGTGCTCCGGCGACTGTTCTGACCGGCTGCCGGGCGGGCATCGTCCACCGCACGGTCCAGCCGTCGAGCGGCTCGTTGGCCAGGTTCCACACCTGGACTGTCGCCTCGATACCGTCCTGCCCAGGTGCCGTTTCCACGATCGCGGGCTGGCACTTTGTTCCCGCGTCACCTGCGGGACGAGCCGGTGGAGCCGGTGCCGGGATGGTCCCGCTCTCCGGTTCGGAGGTGACCGCGACGATGATTCCGCCGAAGAGACCGGCGGCCACCAGTACTGCCGCGATCAGGCCCGCACGCGACCGCGAGTCGAGCCTTTCCGGACGTGCCGGCCGTGCCGGCGGACGTGTGGGGGCGCTGGCACGCATCATCGGAATCGACGGTGCTTCAGCGAGCGCGACGCCGCTGGCCTGATTGCCGGCGTGCACGAGTTTCAGCTCGATCGTGCCGGTCTGCGGAATCCTGCGGGCCTGAAGTTCCTCTTGCACCTGACGCATAGTCGGCCGCATTTTCGGGTCGGCCGCGAGCAGGGCCAGCAGAAGTGGCGTCAATTGGCCACTGTACCGGGGCGGAATGATCTCGCCGCGGGCCGAGCGCATCAGCAGCTCGACTTTGTTCTCGTGGTCGCCGAACGGCGGCTGCCCCTCGATCGCCGTGTACATCGTGGCACCGAGCGAAAAAACGTCCGACGCATAGCCCATATCGGCACCACTGGCCACTTCGGGCGCCAGGAAACCAGGGGTGCCTGCCACGAAACCGGCCCTGGTCGTGGACCCCTCGCCGGTGGCCTTGGACAGGCCGAAATCGGTGATCTTGACCTTGCCGTCGAAGCCGATCAGGACGTTCTCGGGCTTGACATCCCGGTGCACCACCCCGGCCCGATGGGCCGCGACCAGCGCGGACGCCACCTTTTCGGCGACGTCGACGACCTGGTCGACCGGCAGCCGGCCCCGCGCGGCGATCACCTCGGCGAGACTCTGCGCCGCCATGTAGTCCATCACCAGGCAGGGACGGCCCGAATGCACGATGACCTCGTGGACCGAAACCACATTGGGGTGCTGTAATCGCGCGGCGATCCGGCCTTCCCGTTGGGCTTTCGCCACGACGTCCTCCGAGTCGCCGCCGACGACCTCGGAATTGGCCAGCAATTGTTTCACCGCGACCACACGGTCGAGCAACTCGTCCTGGGCGCGCCAGACAACCCCCATGCCGCCGCGGCCGATTTCGCTCTCCAGACGGTATCGTCCGGCGATAAGCTCACCTGCAGCGGTCACCTGCACATGATACGGATTCACGCACGTCAGGGACACTGGAAATGTACCAGCAACAAGCTGGGACAAATATCAGCACACCGGCCCGGACCTGCGGCTGCCGACCGGCACTCGGTCTTGGGGCCGACCCCCGCGCCCAAGACCGAGCCCACGTCCGTCCACTCAGGCGGCAGCCGGCGGGTGGATGTCACTCACGTGGACGTCCACCGCCGCGACATCCAGGCCGAGGAACTGCTCGACGGCCTCGATCACGTCGACCCGGATCTGCCCGGCCAACGCCTTGATCGCGTGCCCGTACTCGATGGCCATCGATACCTTGATCGTGGCGACGTTGTCGGCCACCTCAACCGAAATACCGCCGTCGTCAAGGCTGTGCACACCGTTGACCTTGCCGGCGACCATGGTCACGACCTTCACCACGACACTGTCGTCCACCGTGACGTTGCCGCGAGAGCCCGCAGCGGGACGGGTCTCGGCCACCACGACCGGCTCGACTTCTTCGGCCTCATCAGGCTTTTCGACGTCATCGGCCGCGGCAGCATCCGCGTCGGCCACAACAGCGTCAGTCTCTTCGGCGTCAGTCTCTTCGGCGTCGGTCTCTTCGGCAGCCGGTCCGACTTCAGCGGCCGCGGGGGCAGCCTCGGCCTCATCGGTGTCAGTCACATCAGCGTCAGTGTCTTCAGCAGCCGGTGCGTCTTCTGCCTCCGCAGAGACAGCTTCGGCGTCAGGCACGTCAACGTCGGCCTCTTCAGCAGCCGGTACGTCTTCCGCTTCCGCGGAGACAGCTTCAGCATCTGCAGTGTCTTCGGCGTCAGCCACATCAACGTCAGTCTCTTCAGCGGCCGGCGCGTCTTCCGCCTCTGCAGAGACAGCTTCGGCGTCGCCGGCCTCTTCGGTGTCAGTCACGTCAGCGTCGGTGTCTTCGGCGGCCGGTGCGTCTTCGGCTTCCGTGTCGGCGGTGTCTTCGGTGTCCTCAGTGGCGGCTTCCGATGCGAGGTCTTCTTCCGCAGCGGCTTCGTCGGACTCCTCCACGGCGGCCTCGTCCGTGGCCTCGCTCGCAACGGGTTCTTCGTCGCCGGCTTGATCGGCGGCGTCATCCGCCCCGGTTTCGTCCAACTCGGCAGCATCCGCCTCGGCGCCATCCGATTCAGCAGCGTCCGCCTCGGCGACGTCGTCGCCGTCCTCAGAAGCGGTGTCCTCGGCGGCGGCGTTCTCGGAGTCGCTGTCGGTGGAGTCGGCGACGTCATCCGCGCTCGGGGCAGCCTCGGTGTCTTCGGCGGTGTCCTCGGTTGCGGTGGCTTCGTCGATTGGTTCCACCACTGTGGCGTCGGCCGGCTCGACGTCGATTGCGTTGGCAGCACTGGTGTCTTCGGTAACGACCACCTCCGCGCCGCCCATCTCGGTGCTGTCGGTCTGGACGCTGCCGGTCGGGGCGAGCGTGGTGACTGTGGCCTCCTCGCGGGAGGTGACGGTGTCGTTCTTGGAGCGGCCGAAGAGGGAGCTGATGATCTCGGGCACGGTGGGTTCCCTTTCGAGAGAGGGAGGACTTCGGGGAGGGGAGAAGCAGACGGCGTCATGATAAGCAGTCCGCGTGTGACCGCGGTCACCCACCCCCATTTCGAGATTTCCTTGTGTCCCAGCGATGTTCAGCTCGAGACGTGGTGCCCTAGAATCGGGATCCTGGCCAGCCCGCGCCCGATGCGCTGATCGTCGCAACGATGACGACCGGATGGGCGCTTCCCACAATGACGAGTGACAGTCCACTTCGGATGCCGACCTGTGATCACCGGGAAAGAAGGATCCATGCTGAGACGTGCCGTGACCCTTGCCGCGACCAGTCTGATCGGCGGCGCCCTGGCGCTGGCCACTGCGGCGCCCGCGCAAGCCGCTGTGGTGGACGTGCCTTTCGGGCCGTCGTCGATCGGCGACTACTGCCATGCCAATGTCGGCTCTTCGGCGACCATCGGCTTCTACGAGAGCGGTGGGCTGCGCTGCTACGCCAGCGGCTCCCCCGGCGGTCTTCAGTACGTCGGCTCCGGAAACCCGTACCTGGCCTGTAAGTACCTCACCATCGATGTGGTCATGAGCGCTTTGCGAGGTCCCTCGGACTCGCTTGTCTGCCGCGTCGTGCGCTAGCGACCGCATTGGACTAGACCACACCACCGATCGGCGGTGTGGCCGACCTTGGCGGGCGGGCACGATGTCATCGAGTCTTTCGCCGAGGAGGACAGCAATGCGCATCATCACCGCCAGCCTGGCCGCCGTCGCCGTGATCGCCATCAGTCCTGGCGTGGCACAGGCGACCAACTGGATCACCGTGGGGCCGTACCCGACCAAGGAATCCTGCCAGCCCGACATGGAGCGCTACCACCAGATCTTCCCTGCCTGGGGCTGCTATCAGGCGGAAGGTGGCTGGTACTTCCAGTACAACAGGGTCTGACCCCGGACCACCTCCCATGTAAAGAAGCTTTGACACGAAGTCTGATGTGTTTTACATTGACCGTGTCAAGTTTGCTTTACATGGGAGGTGGCGTGACTGTCGAAGAACAAAGTGCTTGGACCATGGGAGTGGTCGCAAGCATCTCGTGTGTGGTGTATCTGGTGATCGTCCTGACCATGCCCGGACGGCTGGCGGACGCTTCGTATGTGGCGCCGATGTTGTGGACGCTGGGGGCGGCGATCGTCATCCAGATCGTGCTCAACATCGCCGCGTCGATGCGGGTGCCCAAGGGCAGCCGGGTCAAGGACCAGCGGGATCTGGAGATCGGCCGGTTCGGCGACCACATCGGACAGTCCTTTGTGGCGATCGGCGGGCTGACCGCGCTGGTCCTGGCCATGGCGGAGGCCGACCACTTCTGGATCGCCAACGCGATCTACCTCGGCTTCACCCTGTCGGGCGTCCTCGGTTCGGCGGCCAAGGTCGCCGCCTACCGCCGGGGTTTCCAGTGAAGCCCACGAAGGTCACCAACTCCATCCGCGCACTGCGGTTCGAGCACGGTGAGATGACCCAGGCCGAGCTGGCCGACCGGATCGGCGTCACCCGCCAGACGGTGATCGCCATCGAACAGGGCAAGTACTCCCCCTCGCTGGAAATGGCGTTCCAGATCGCGCGTGTGTTCGCAGTCCGGCTTGAAGACGTTTTCCAATACCCAGGAGAGACATCATGAAGGCGATCACCCAGGACACCTATGGCCAGGCGGATGTCCTGCAGTTCAAGGACATCGACATGCCGGTGGCCGGGCCGGACGAGGTGCTCATCCGCATCCGTGCCGCCGCGATCGACGCAGGCACCTGGCACCTGATGACCGGCGAACCGTACCTGCTCCGATTAGGTTTCGGCCTCAAGCGGCCGAAAGTCCCGGTCCGGGGCCGGGAGATGGCCGGAACGATCGAGGCGGCCGGCGCCAACGTCACGGACTTCAAGCCCGGCGACGACGTGGTCGGTACCGCCACCAACGGAACCTTCGCGGAGTACGTCACCGCGACCACGGCCAGACTTGCGCCCAAGCCGGCGAGCCTGTCCTTCGAGCAGGCCGCCGCCATCCCGATCTCCGGGATCACCGCGGTACAAGCCGTCCGGGACACGGCCAAGATCCAGGCCGGGCAGAAGGTTCTGGTCATCGGCGCCGCGGGCGGTGTCGGGACGTACATCGTGCAGCTGGCCAAGGCGTTCGGCGCCGAGGTCACCGGTGTCTGCAGCACGGCGAAAACAGAGCTGGTGCAGTCCATCGGCGCGGACCACGTCATCGACTACACCTCGCAGCAGATCCCGGCGGGCCGGTACGACGTGGTCTTCGACATCGCGGGCAACCGCAAGCTGACCGAAGTCCGGCGCGCCCTGACCCCCAAGGGAATGCTCGTCCTGGTCGGTGGTGAGAACGGCGGAATCTGGCTCGGGGGCATGGAGCGTGTCCTCGGCGCGACACTGCTGTCGCCGTTCGTGAGCCACCGGCTGCGCAACGTTCTCGCGATCGAACGCAGGAAGGACCTCGAGTTCCTCATCGGGATGATCGAGGACGGCAAGGTCAAGCCCGTGATCGGCCGGACGTGCGGCCTGGCCGAGGTGCCCGGCACGATCAAGGACCTGCAGGCGGGCAGCGCCCGCGGCAAGACCGTCGTCATCATCTGACGAAGGCTGGGTGCCCCCAAAGTGGCGTTGGGGGCACCCAGCGCTCCGAAAGCCACTTTGGGGGCAAAACCGCGTTGGCCGGTGTGAGGTCAGGTGAGCGCTTCGAGGCGGGCGTGCAACTGGTCGACGTAGTCCTCGGATTCCGGCTTCATGAGGACGCTCCGCAGAATCCTGCCGCCTTTCACGTCGGCATCCAGATCGGGATGACGAGCCAGGAAGGCTTCGGCGGACACCCGGAAAGTGCTGAGGAACACCGGGTCGTCAGCGGTCATGCCGGCGTCGAGAATCCGGGCACTCACGGCGTCCACAGCCGACAATGACCGCGCTGCGGGGAAGTAGCCGACAATGTCGAGCGTGGGGTTCTGGTAGAGCTCGAGCACTTCGGATTTGTCGATCAGCTCGGCCCAGCGAATGGCCGCCCGTCGTCCGGCGGCCAGTGCCTCGCCCAGTCCGTCCCGGGTCGGCGGGATCAGCTGGAATGTCAGCCACAGAGCGGCCGCCGCCGCGCCTGCCCGGGAGCATTCCAGACTGATCTCCCCCAGGTGCAGCTCATCCGAGGTGAAGTAGGTGTACGGCGAGTCGTGCAGATAGAACTTGCCGACTTCGGGGTCACGAAAGAGGATCGCACCGCACCCGTACGGCTGCAGGCCGTGCTTGTGCGGGTCGATCACGATGGAATCCGCCGCGGCGACGGCCTGCCACGGACCGGCCGGAATTCCGAGCTCACCTGCCAGCAGCGTGAAGAAACCACCGTAGGCGGCGTCCACATGGATCCGGACGCCGTATTTCTCCCGGAGACCGAGTGCCTCGTCAATGGGATCGATGGCGCCGAGCCCGGTCGTTCCCGCGGTGAGCACGACCGTGCCGACGCGCCCGGTCCGCAGCAGGTCTTCCAGCGCATCGAGATCCATCCGGCCCGCCGGGTCGACCGGGACGCTGTGCCCCTCGATGCCCAGGACTGTGCACATGCGGCTGTGCGTGTAGTGGGCTTCGGCGCTGTAGGCGACGCCCAGTGACGGATGCAGTGACCGTGCCACGAACAGGGCTTCGAGGTTGGCGATCGTTCCGCTCGTGGTCAGGTGCCCGAGGTGCGTTTCGTAGCCGAACATCTCCGCCAGCTGCTGCACGACCTCACGTTCCATGGTCGCTGTCGCGGGCCCGCCGTCGAGGGCGTGGTTGTTCGGGTTGATCAGCATCGTGGTGAGGTAGCCGACCACCGCGGCCGGGTGCGGCGGCTTCAGCATCTGGCCGGCGTACCGGGGGTGGAAGAACGGGTAGTTGTCCTTCAGCCGCTCGGTGAGCTGCGCGAACACCCCCGCGAAGCGGTCGTCGGTGACTTCCAGCGACGGATGCCTCGCGTACTGACCGAAGGAGCGCGACCAGTCCACATTGGAGTCGAGGGCGGCGGCGAGCCAGCGCTGCAGATCCATTGGTTGTGCTCCTGGAAGTCAGGCGAGAGTGACCGTCACCGGAAGGTGCTTGATGCCGTTGATGAAATTGGAGCGTACCCGCGGTACCGCGCCGGCCAGCCGGATGTCGGCAAGGCGCGGCAGCAGCTCCTCGAACATGATCTGGATCTCCATCCGGGCGAGCGCGTTGCCCATACAGAAGTGCGGGCTGCCCTTGCCGAACGTGACGTGGTCGTTGCTGGGCCGGGTGACGTCGAAGTCGTAGGGATTGGCGAAGACCTCCTCGTCCCGGTTGCCGGAGGCGAACCACAGCACGACCTTGTCGCCGTCCTTGATCTTCTTCCCGCCGATCTCGACGTCCCTGGTCGCGGTGCGCCGGAAGTGGTAGATGGGCGTGGCCCAGCGCAGGAACTCCTCCACCGCGACCGGCATCAGACCGGGGTTGTCGCGGAGCTTGGCCAGCTGGTCCGGGTGCTCGATCAGGGCCAGCATGGTGTGCGAGATGGCGTGCCGGGTGGTCTCGTTGCCCGCGACCACCAGCAGCAGGAAGTTGTTGTCGAAGTCCTGTCCCGACAGTGGCACGCCGTCCTGGGGCATGGTGTTGACCAGCCTGCTCACCAGGTCGGTGCCGTCGCCACCTCGGCGCTGGGCGGCCAGTTCACGGCCGTAGTCGAAGACCTCCAGCGAGGCCGGGCTACGGAACGGCAGGTGCCGGTACTGCTCGCTTTCCGAGCTGTCGAGCAGGACATCGGCGTAGTCCGGGTCGGTGTTGGCGATGATCCGGTTGCCCCAGTCGATCAGTTGCTGGGTGTCGTGCTCAGGCACGTCCAGCAGCCGGGCCAGCACGTTGATCGGGAAGTCGGCGGCCACCTCGTCGACGAAGTCGAACGTGCCCTTGGCCAGCGCCGCGTCCAGTGTCCTTGCCGTCAGGCCGCGCAGGAAGTCCTGGTAGGTGGCCAGAACCCGGGGCATGAACTGCTTCTGCAGGATCTTGCGCATCGCGAGGTGCCGCAGCCCGTCGGTCTCCAGCAGCGAGCGCCGGATCGCGATCTGGTCGTCGTCGACCTCTTCGAGGTTCACGAACTTCGTGGAGGTGAACGTCTCGGGGTCGCGGTGCGCGCGGACGATGTCGCGATGCGTGGTCAGCGACCAGAATCCGCGGTTGGGGGCCGGTTCCGGCTGCCAGTGCACAGGATCCTCACGGCGCAGGGTGTCGAGCATGCGCCACGGCGTCACACCGTCGGTGAAGTTGTCGTAGTCGGCCAGGTCGACCTGGCCGAGCGGTAGCGGGTCGAACATCACGTGTCCTCAGATGTGCTGGGCGTACTCCGCGAACTCCCAATCGGTCACATGCCGGTGGAACCGGTCGGACTCGTCGCGTTTGTACGCCAGATAGGCGTCGGTGAAAGGCTTTCCGAGCAGTTCGGTGAGCTCGGTGTCGGCTTCGAGGGCGTCCAGCGCGGCGTCCAGGGTCCTGGGCAGCTGCGGCGCGGAGGCCGCGTCGTAGCCGTAGCCCTCGAACGGCGGTGGCGGCAGTGCGGCGGCCCGGATTCCGAGATGGATCGCGGCCAGCAGACCGGCGGTGGCCAGATACGGGTTGGCACTGGCGTCGCCGAGACGCAGTTCGAGCCGTGTTCCGCTGCCGCGCTCGGGCGGGACGCGCAGCATGGCGCTGCGCTTGTCCAGGCCCCAGTCGATCAGCCACGGCGCGAGTGTGTCCGGTCCGAAACGCTTGTAGGAGTTGATGGTCGGGTTCAGCAGGGCACTGATCGCGGGGGCGTGGGCAAGCAGTCCGGCGATCGCGTACTGCGCCGGGACAGCGAGCCCGTGCTGCTGGCCGGGGTCTTCGAAGGCGTTGCGGTCTTCGCTGTCGGTACACGAGACGTGCAGGTGGAAGCCAGAACCGCCGGTGGCGTTCAACGGTTTCGCCATGAACGTGGCCAGCCGTCCTTCGGTCCGGGCCAGTTCCCGAACGGCCGATTTGAACAGCCACGACCGGTCAGCGGCGTCGAGCGCGGCGGAGTGGGTCAGGTTGATCTCGAACTGGCCGCCGTCGAACTCCTGATTGCCCGAGATGACGCCGATTCCGAGCTGGTCGAGGTGCCGCAACGACCGCAGCAGATGGCCGTCGGGGTCGCCGCGGCGTCCGCTGCAGTACACGTTGCCGGTGATCTCCTGGTACGGCCGCCAGCCGAGCGCCGAGCCGGGATCCGGCTCCAGCAGGAAGTACTCCAGTTCCGGGCCGACGACCGCGGTCAGGCCCGATCCGGACAACGTCCCGGCCAGCCGGCGCACGAGGTCACGGGGTGATTCGGCCACGGGTGCGCCGGTGACCACGTCGATCGGGTCGCCCAGGCACCAGGCCACGCCCGGTTCCCACGGAATCGGCACAAGCGTGCTCAGGTCGGGGCGGATCGAGATGTCGGGCAGGCCTTCCTGCAGGCCGCCGGGAGCGTCGACGACTCCCCCGCGCGGCGTCGTGTGGTACACGGCGCGGCAGAAAGCCAGGCCGTGCGCGCAGGCTGCGGGCAGGTGATGCAAGAGCACATCGCGGCCGCGGTCTATCCCGAGCAGATCGGGATAGGTCACCCGGACAACGTCGATGCCCAGCGCCGAAAGCCGTTCGACCTGCTGCTGGGCCTGCTCTGTGGTGGGGCCGGCGGAGCTCACTGGTGTCTCCTCGCGGACGGGAACTGTCCATCGTTTGACACCAAACAGTATGGTCGGCACACCCCCGGCGCAAGGGTTGACCTGAGGCGATCCCCGACCTAGATTGTTTGAGGTCAAACGACTCACCGGAGGTCCGCCATGAAGGTCGTCGTCGACATGAACAAGTGCCAGGACCACGGCCAATGCGTGTTCTCGGCACCCGACGTCTTCCAGCTCGACGCGGACGGCCACCTGGTCTACGTAGCCGAGCCGGACGACGCGCTGCGGGAGGACATCGAGGACGCGGCGGACGTCTGCCCGCTCCAGGCCATCACGCTGACATGACCGGCCGGATCGTGGTCGCGGGCGCCTCGCTGGGCGGCCTGCGCGCCGCCGAGCAGCTGCGTTCGGCCGGGTGGACCGGTGAGATCGTGGTCGTCGGCGACGAGCCGCACATGCCGTACAACCGGCCGCCACTGTCCAAAGAGGCCCTGGCGGGCAAGGCGACGTTCGAATCGCTGGCCTTCACGCCTCGCGCGAGCGCGGCCGATGTGCAGTGGCGGCTGGGTACTTCCGTGACCGGGGCCCGGCTTGCCGACCAGGTCGTCCAGCTCGGCGACGACGAACTCTCCTTCGATGGGCTGGTTGTCGCGACGGGCATGCGGCCGCGTCGACTCAGGTGCGCAGGCCCAACGCAGGGCCGTCACGCCGTACGCACGCTCACCGACGCTATTGGCCTACGCGAAGCTCTGACGCATCCCGGAGCTCGAGTCGTAGTCGTCGGGGCCGGTTTCATCGGCTGTGAAGTGGCCGCGACCGCTGTCGGGCTCGGTGTCGCCGAGGTGACTGTCGTCGAACCCGAACCTCTGCCGATGCTTCGGCCGCTCGGTGACCTGCTCGCACGTGAGTTGCTGCGCCGCCATGAAGACCGTGGTGTCCGTTTCGAACTGGGCACCGGTGTGGTGGGTTTCGAGGGAACCGACCGGGTCACCGCGGTGGCGCTCAGCGACGGCAGCACGCTCCCGGCTGACGTCGTGGTCGAGGCAGTCGGGTCGATCGCGAGTACCGAGTGGTTGCAGGGCAATGGACTCGACCTGAGCGACGGCGTGTTGTGTGACGACCGGATGCGGGTCGTCGGCCTCCGTAACGTGGTGGCCGTGGGTGACATCGCCAGGTACCCGAACGCTCGTTACGACGGCATTCCACGTCGTGTCGAGCATTGGAGCACGCCTGGGGACACGGCCAAACGCGCTGCGAAGTCGCTCGTGGCCGAACTGGCCGAAGCCCCGCACGACGATGCCGTCTTCGCTCCCCTGCCCTCGTTCTGGAGCGACCAGTACGAGTACCGGCTGCAGTCTTTCGGCGTTCCCGTACTCGGCACCGGTGATCACCGGGTGCTGGACGGGGACGTCTGCGGGGACGTCGTCGTCGGGTATCACGCCGGGGATCGCCTGGTCGGCGTGGTCGCCCTGGGCGGCCCGAAAGCCACAAGCAGTGCAGCCCGTTACCGCGCCAAGATGCTGACCCCTTAGGAGTATGTCGTGGCCCTCCGCGGCTTTTTCGGTCCCCAGTCGGCGACCGGCCGCTCGTCGCTGATCCCCGAGCCGCCGTGGCACTACTCGGGCGACCTGATCACCATCGAGTACCGCACCGATCCGGCGCGGGTGCGTGAGCTCCTGCCGGACTCGCTGGACCTCGCCGAGCAGGACCCCGGCGCGGTCGCGTTGATCTGGGCGGACTGGCAGTCCTGTTCGGACTCCCGCGAGGAGCTGCTGGATCCCGTGCGGTCGCAGTACAAAGAGGCCTTTGTCGTGGTGCGCTGCCAGTACCAGGGGCAGACGTACTCCCGGTGCGTCTACATCTGGGTGGACAAGGACTTCGCCATCGCCCGGGGACTGCACCAGGGCTATCCGAAGAAGCTCGGTTCCATCCACATGACCAGGCCGCATCCGTACGGCCCGGCACCGCGCATCGAGGCCGGTGCCCGGTTCGGCGCCACGTTGGCGGCCGCGGACCGGCGCCTGGCGCAAGCCGTGATCACGTTGCGCGAGCCGGCCGAGACCAACGGTTTCGTCAACGGCCACCCGATGGCACACAACCGCAGGCTGCCCGCCATCGCGAAAGGCGAAGGGCCGGCGTTCGACGAGCTGATCGAGTCCGGCGCCGCGTCCTTCGAAGGCGGCACACCATGGTCGGCCGACGCGGATGTCTCGGTCTTCGAGGCGCCGACCGAGGAGCTCGCGCGGCTGGAGATCCATGAGCTGATCGGCGCGTACTACCGCCAGGTCGGTGTCACCTGGGACGGCGGACGACTGCTGGAGAGGACAGCGCCATGACCGAGATCGCCGGTGTTCTCCTCGACACGCGCCACTGGATCGGCGGGCAGCGGGTGGCGTCGCCGGAGACCTTCCCCGACCACTCCCCCATCGACGGCAGCCTGATCGCCGAGATCTCTCGCGGCGGCGCGTCCGAGGCCGCGGCTGCGGTGGCTGCGGCCTCGGACGCGTTTCCTGCCTGGGCGGCTACTTCTCGGGCAGAGCGGGCCCGAATCCTGCATGCCATCGCCGATGGTGTGGAAAAACGGCTGGAGGATCTGGCCAACGTCGAGACCGTCGACAATGGAGCGTTGCTGCGGTCGCATCGCCGTGGCGTGATGCCACGGGTCGCGCACAACTTCCGGTTCTTCGCCGACTGGCTGCTCAGCCTCGGCCATGACGACTTCGAAACACGGGGCCACGCCAACCACGTGTCCTGGGATCCGGCCGGTCCGAGCGTGCTCATCACACCGTGGAACGCGCCGTTGATGCTGGCCACGTGGAAGGTCGCGCCCGCACTGGCCGCGGGTAACACGGTCATTCTCAAACCCGCTGAGTGGTCACCGCTGACCGCTTCCCTGCTGGCCGACATCGCGCACGAAGCCGGGCTACCAGCCGGAGTTCTCAACGTGGTGCAGGGTTACGGCGCTGAGGCGGGCGCGGCCTTGGTCGCGGATCCTCGCGTCCGCCGGATCAGCTTCACCGGATCGGTGCCGACTGCCCAACGCATCGCAGAGGCTGCCGCACGCAACCTCACCCCGTTGAGCCTGGAACTGGGTGGGAAGTCGCCGCTGCTGGTCTTCGCGGACGCGGACCTTGATCTGGCTGTCGACCTGGCTGTCGAGCAGTACGACAACGCGGGCCAGGTCTGTCTGGCCGCGACCCGTCTGCTGGTCGAGTCCTCCATCGCCGACGAGTTCACGGCACGGTTCCTCGCTCGTGCGGCTTCGCTGAAGCAAGGCGATCCGCGCGATGAAGCCACCGACATGGGGCCGAACATTCACCAACGGCAGGTCGACAAGATCGACGGGTTTGTGCGGCGGGCGCTTGACGCGGGTGCGACCGCGCTGCTCGGCGGCGAGCCCAACGCGGATCTCGGCGGTCTGTACTACCGGCCGACGCTGATCACCGGCATGGCCCCGGACGCCGAGATCATCACGGAAGAAGTCTTCGGGCCGGTGCTCACGCTGCAGACGTTCTCCTCCGAAGAGGAAGCGGTCGAACTCGCCAACGGGACCCGTTTCGGCCTGGCCGCAACTGTCGCCACCGGTGACAGACAGCGGGCCGAACGGGTCACCGCGCGGCTGGTGGCCGGGACAGTCTGGGTGAACTGCTTCTTCGTGCGTGATCTTCAGGCGCCGTTCGGCGGGGCGCGCCAGTCCGGCGTCGGCCGGGAAGGCGGCACCTGGAGTTTCGACTTCTACTGCGACATCAAGAACACCGTGATGGCCCCGAAAGGATGGCAGAACAATGGGTGAGATCGTCGGCGCGGGGCTGCTCTCGCACGTGCCCACCATCGTACTGCCCGAGGCTGAGCGCCGGGAACTCAACGAGGGCAAGGAGATCAGCCTCGTTCCCGGGTTGCAGCGGCTGCGCAGGGAAGTCTTCGACACGCTCGACTACGACACCGTGGTCGTTCTGGACTCGCACTGGGCGACCACGGTGGAGTTCGTGGTCACGGCTCAGAACCGCCGCGCGGGCCTGTTCACCTCCGAGGAACTGCCGCGCGGGATGTGCCGGATGCCGTACGACTTCCCCGGCGACCCGGAGCTCGCGGCCAATGTGGCGCGATTCGCCGACAAGCACGGCACATGGATCACGCCCATCGACGACGAATACCTGCCGATCTACTACGCCACCATCAATCTGTGGACGTATCTCGGTGTCCCGGACAAGCGCTGGGTGTCGATCGGGGTGTGCCAGACGGGTGATACCGAGGACCACCTCCGGCTGGGCCGGGCTTTGGCCGACGGTATCGCGGAAACCGACCGCAAGGTCCTGCTGATCGCGTCCGGCGCGCTGTCGCACACTTTCTGGCCGTTGCGTCAACTGCGTGATCACGAGTCCAGCGACCCGAAGCACATTTTCTCCGACCAGGCGCGGGAAGCCGACCACGAACGCATCGCCTGGTTCGAAGCCGGCCGCCACGATCAGGTGTTGCAGACCATGCCGGACTATCTGAAGGTCAAACCGGAGGCACGGTTCGGGCATTACCTGATGATGATCGGCGCACTCGGTGAGCAGGCCTGCGCCGCGCCCGGCCAGCTGTTCAGCGAATACGAGAACTCGGTCGGAACCGGGCAGATCCACATCTGGTTCGACCGTCCGGCCGACGGGTGGACACAGTCATGACCGAGTACCGCCGAATTCTGCTGGACGGCGTGGCCGTTCAGGTTGTCCGTGACGGTGCGGAGCTGGTGGCCGGGGACGGCCGCCGGGTCAAGGCGTCCGAAGCCGTGCACCTGCCACCGGTGGAGCCTTCCAAGATCGTCGCGGTGCATCTCAATCACCGCAGCCGTGTGGAGGAATTCCAGATCAAGCCGGCGGCGACGCCAACGTATTTCCACAAGCCCGTCTCGTCGCTCAACGCGCACGGCGGGACCGTGATCCGGCCGCACGGCTTGAAATACCTCAACTATGAGGGCGAGGTCGCGATTGTCATCGGCCGGACATGCCGTGGCATCTCGCCTTCGAAGGCAGGCGAGTACATCGCCGGTTACACCGTGGCCAACGATTTCGGACTGCACGATTTCCGGGACACCGACGCCGGGTCGATGTTGCGGGTGAAGGGCTCCGACACACTCTGCCCATTGGGGCCCGGTCTGGTCACCGACTGGGATTTCCACGGCAAGTATCTGCGGACCTTTGTCAACGGTTCGGTCGTGCAGGACGGTTCCACCGACGAGATGGCGTGGGACATGCACTATCTGGTGGCCGACATCGCCCGCACGATCACGTTGGTGCCTGGCGATGTGTTGCTCTCCGGCACGCCCGCGAACTCCCGGCCCGTGCAGCCAGGTGACGTGGTCGAGGTGGAAGTCGAAGGGCTGGGACGGCTGACGAACCGGATTGTCAGCGGCCCCACCGGGATCCGCCCGGACGTCGGCGCGCAGCCGACCGAGTCCGAAGAGGTGCTGTCCACCGCACTCGGCGGCGACTGGGAGTTCCGCGGCATCCGCCCGCCCCGGCGAAGCTGACACCTTTATCATTTGGCATCGAACGATGGAGGGCGCCCGTGAAGCGATCAGTCACCGAGACCGAGAAACTGGTGCAGGCCAAACTCGGCGCCACCCCCATCAGACACGAGCAGATGGCCGCGGTCGCGAACATCCACCGCGCCGCGGCCGCCGTGCGCCAGCACTTCGAGAACTCGGTCCTGCGCAACTCCGAGCTGACCTGGACAGCCTTCGTGGTGCTCTGGGTCGTCTGGATCTGGGACGAGATGGAGACCCGGCACGTCGCCGACGAAGCAGGGATCTCCAAGGGAACCCTGACCGGAGTAGTGGGCACGCTGGAGTCCCGCGGCCTGATCAAGCGCTCCAGCCACCCCTCCGACGGCCGCCTCGTCCTGCTCAGCCTCACCGAGGCAGGCGAAGAACTGATGGTCCGCCTCTTCCCGGAGTTCAACGCCGAAGAGGCATTCGTGACCGAAGGCCTCTCGGTCGACGAATGCCTCCGCCTCGCCGACTCCCTGCGCAAAATAGTCATGCAGGTCGAAACCCAGGGCGAGGACCGGCGCCTCACCCTGCTCAACGGCGCCGACCCCAAACCCCGCCGCAGCGGCAGAAGGCCTAAGCAGAAGCCTTGACCAGGGCGTCGAACAAGGCCTGGTTGGCGGGGTCCTGGGCGGCGGTGTCCTCGGGGTGCCACTGGACTGCTGTGAACCAGCCTTTTGTGGTGGGTAGGTCGAAGGCCTCGATTGTGCCGTCGGTGGCCCAGGCGGTTGGGGTGAGGCCTTGGCCGAGGGTGGCGACGCGTTGGTGGTGGTAGCAGGAAGCGGCGATTTTGTCGGTGCCTGTGAGCTTGGTTGCCGTGGAGTCGGGTGCGAGGCTGACTGGGTGCACGACGTGTTTGTGGCCGGGGATGTCCTGGTCGAGGGTTCCGCCTAGGGCTACGTTCACCACGTGCAGGCCGCGGCAGATCGCGAGGAGCGGCAAGCCGGATTCCAGGCAGCGACGCGCGACGGCCAGGTCGAAGGCGTCCTGGTCATGGTCGACGTCGTAGACGCTGTCGTGGGCCTGGTCGGTGTACAGGTTGGGGGCGAGGTCTCCGCCGCCGGGCAGGAGGACTCCGTCGAAGCGGGACAGGCGGGTCTCAAGCCCAGTGAGGTCTGGGTGGATGGAGGCTGGTTCGCCGCCCGCGCGCCAGACTGATTCGATGAGGGCGCGGGCGTTGACCTCGGCGGCGTAGCGCAAGGCCGATGTGGAGGCGGCGAAGCGGGCCGGGATCGCGATGAGTGGCCTCACAGCTGGATCCAGGTTGTCTTGAGTTCGGTGTACTTGTCCAGCGAGTGCGCCGACTTGTCGCGGCCGTTGCCGGATTGCTTCATTCCTCCGAAGGGGACGGTCAGGTCGCCTTCCTCGTAGCAGTTCACCCAGACTGTGCCTGCTCGCAGGGCGCGGGAGACTTGGTGGGCGGTCGACAGGTCCGCGGTCCAGAGTCCTGCTGCCAGGCCGTATTCGGTGGCGTTGGCGAGGGCGATCGCCTCGTCGACGGTGTCGAAGGTGAGTACGGACAGCACCGGTCCGAAGATCTCGTCACGGGCGATGGCTGAGTCGGGGCTTACCTGGTCGAACACGGTGGGGGCCAGGAAACTGCCGCCGGACGAGGCCAAAGTGCGTTCGCCGCCTGTCCGTAGCCGGGCCGCGCCGGCGATACGGGCCAGGACGCGGCCGAGATGGTGCTCGCTGACCAACGGTCCCATCTGGGTCGACGGGTCGAGTGGGTCGCCGACGCGGAGGGCTTGGGCGGCGGCGATGACGGCGTCGGTGACCTGGGAGGCGATGGAGGTGTGCACGAGCAGGCGGGACGGCGCGGTGCACATTTCGCCCTGGTTGAAGAAGATTCCCCATGCCGCTGTGGCCGCGGCCCTGTCCAGGTCCGGGGCGTCCGGCAGGATGATGTTGGGAGACTTGCCACCCAGCTCCAGCCAGACCCGTTTGAGGTTCGAATCCGCCGCGTAGTGCAGGAAATGGCGACCGACGGCCGTGGACCCGGTGAACGCCAGCACATCCACGTCCGGGTGCAACCCCAGCGCACGTCCCGCGGTCGGCCCGTCTCCGGCGACCACGTTGAACACACCCGGAGGCAGACCGGCTTCAGTCGCCAGCCGGCCGAGCCTGAGCGCGGACAACGGCGAGAACTCGGACGGTTTGAGGACCACAGTGCAACCCGCGGCGAGTGCCGGAGCGACCTTCCACGACGCGAGCGTGAGCGGGAAGTTCCACGGCACCACCGCGCCCACCACACCGACCGGCTCCCGCGTCACCAAAGCCAGGGAGTCCAGGGCGGTCCGGGGTGATTCGTCGACGAGTTTGTCGGCAAGCTGGCCGTACCACCGGAATGTGTTGATCGCGGCGCGCAGTTCGATGTCGTGCGCGTCGGTGATCGGTTTGCCCATCTCCAGGCTGATGGTCAGGGCGAGTTCGGCGCGGTGTTCCTCGATCAGGTCCGCGAGCCGCAACAGCAAGCGCCCGCGCTCCACCGGTGCCAACCGCGGCCACGGGCCGTGGTCGAAGGCGCGCCGGGCAGCCGCGACGGCGAGGTCGACCTCCTTCTTCCCCGCGTCGGCGACTGTCGCCAGGACCTTGCCGTCGCGAGGCGAGACGACAGTGAAAGACGCCTGACCAGGCTCATCCACGCCGTTGATGTGGTGATGACCAGCCGGTCGCAACTGTTGGGCGAGACTCAGCCAGCCCTCGTAGCCAGGCATCTACACCTCCATCATTTGAGCCCAAACAATAACGCCAGACGGAGGTATGAACAAGGGACCGCCCTCTGCGAGCGGTCCCTTGTCGGGAAATGATCAGATCCAGAACGCCTGGAACTCCGCGATCCGCACGCTCTGCGCCACGGCTGGGTTGCCTGTGGTGCAGTCACTCGTCGAACGCGGGTCGTTGTGCTGCTGCCCCGCGTACTCCGGCGTGCCGGTGCACTGGTTGGTCAGCACGCGGACCATCAAGTGCGTGGCCAGCGTCGGATGGATGCGGAACGACCGGGCCGCGAGATCGGGCGCGGTCGGCCGCGGCACGTCCGCCGGGAACGCGTTGGCCGGGCTGGTGTACACCTTCCGGTAGTTCGTCGGGTCCGCGCAGTCCTTGCCCATCGCGGCGTTGCACGACAGCACCTCGAACCGCCGGAGAGCCGTGAACCGGTTCTGCGGGTCGGGATCAGGATCCTGCGTCACCTGCGGACGCAGCTGGGCGCTCACCTGAACCCGGCTGACCAACTGCGGCCGGTCGCCGGCGAGGTCCACCCGGACGCTCTTGCCCGCCACCGGCGAGCCGACCGACGCCCAGTTGGACGCCTCGGTGTCGTCGATGAGCTTCTCCAGGTTGACGCCGTCACCGCTGGCCGTCGCACCCAGACTGCGCGACGCCACGTTCGGCGCCGACAGCGGACGGATCGTGTCGCGCTCGCCCGGGTGCAGGCGGCGGTTGCTGATCCGGGTGCTGCCGTAGCCATCCGCGGCCACGATGAAGTCGTACGTTCCCGCCGTGATCTCGACCGTGTCCGGCAACGGCGTTGCAGGATCGGTGTCGGCGACCGGAATCGAACGCGCTTCGTAGTCACCAACGTAGAGCCGCGCGTTGCCGCTGTGAGAAAGGCGCAGCGTCGCGTTGCGATCGTACGGCGAAGCGAAGCTCGGGATCGGGTCGGCGTCGTTGCCGCCGTTGCTGAGCGCGCCCTGACCGAGGCCGTGCTGCGAGAAGGCGTTCCACAGCAGCGGAACGTCCCTGCCGCCGAACCGGATCTCGTTGGCAGCCAGTGTCGCGTCACGCATGTCGACGTAGCTGACCGCGCCGGAAGCACTGAGCAGCAAGGCATCGAACGCCTGCTGCACCCAGCGCCGGTTGCCCGGGCACTTCTCCACCGGCTGCTTGCCGTCGGCACACGCCCGCTGCAGCGCCGGCGTGCCCAGGCCGTACTTGTCGATCATGACCTGGCGGACGTCGTAGCTGGTCGCGCTCCAGATCTCGCCGTCCGCGTGCACCTGCTGGCCGACGAGGTCGTAGGCGATGTTGCTGTAGTTGAGCGGGCTCTTGCTCATGTCGTAGTTACGGATGCCGGCCTTGTTGTCGCCTGTGGCGTACCCACCGGTGACGAACGGCGTGTCACCGCGCGGCTTGAACCCGTACTCGTACAGGTACTCCATTGCGAACAGGTCCGAGTGCGACTCGTTCATCGCGCCGCCCTGCGCACCGGACCAGCCGCTGTTCGGGCCCGCGATCAGACGGCCGCTGATGGCGTGGCTGTACTCGTGCCCGATGACCGACATGTCGTAGTCGCCGTCAACACACGGCGCGTAGAACCCGCCGGGCGTGGGCTGCCACAGGTACATGTTCGTCGTCGGCGGCACGCCGTCAGGAGGCGTCGCCTGGTTGGCGTTGTTACGTGACGGAAAGCCTGGGGGCGCGCCACCCGCGCGTCCACCTGCCTGCGCGTTGCCGCGCTCGGCGTCGCCGCCGAGACCGCCGCGGTCACCGTTGGTCGCCTGCATGTTCCAGGTCTCCTCGGTGAAGCCGAGGTAGTACGACCAGTCGTGCATGCGGTTGTGCGACGCGAACAGGTTGGCCAGTGCCGCGTCGATGTCGTTCTGCTGCGGGCTGGCGAAGACCGACGGGTTGCACTTCTCCTTGTTCCACTGGTTGGTCCAGGGATAGGTGTAGTCCCGCGTCGCGCTCGGCGCCGAGGTACGCGTGCCGACCGTGCCGCTGGCGAGGTCGTCCCACTTCTCGGTGCCGCGTGCCGAGTTGCCGGCCGAAGTCTGCGTCGTTGCTCCCGTGACCGGGTCGGCGTCCCAAGCGAGCCCACGGTCTGCCGTGCTCACGGCACGTTCACAACCGGGTGCCTTGACCAGGCACCACTTCACGCGGTTGTCGCGTGAGGAGTAGTCCGCGGGCGGGTTGGCCGGGAAGACCTCCCACTCCGGATTGTCCGCATGATGATCAACAATGTCCTCACGCACCAGGACCTGCCCTGTCCTGGCGTCGATGTACGTCGTGTAGCCCTTCGGCAGGTTCTGGTCCTTGCCCATCACCACGACCTGGTAGGCCGTCCGGGCCGGGCCCTGCGGCATCGGCACCGCACCCAGTTGCACCCGTGTGGTCGCCAGCTCGTCACCTGCCAGGCCCGCATCGGCGGCTGCGGCTTTCAGGGCGTCCGCCTCGGAAATGGTCGCGGGCTCCGGTGCGGCCGACGCGCGGCTGAGCGTCGAGCTCAGATACATCACCGCGCCGTCGCGAATGCCGAACACAGCCAAGCCGTCCAGCAAGGACGGCGTCGCCCCGAACTTCTGCCGGAGCATGACGTACGAGCCCTCACCCATCGGCCGGCTCACCAGGACGTCCATCGTGTCGACGGCCTGCTGGCCGATCCCGAACGCGAGGGTGTTGTCCGTCAGATAGGCCTTCGCGATCGCCACCGGATCGCCCAGTGCCTTGCGCTGCTGAACCCCGGCCTTCGGCAACAGCGTCGCCGGTGTGCCGTACTTGTTCCACCGCACCGAAGTGCTGCGCTCAGCCGTCAACGATCGCTGCTGTGCACTGGGCTCTGTCGCCCCGGGACGGTTGTCCACGTCCCCATCGCCGTGCGTGTCACCCTGGATCTGACTCGGGCCCTGGCCCTCGGGAGCGGCCAGGGCCGTCTCCGTCCACAGCAGACTCGCCGATAAGATCCCGGTCACCGCCAGCGCCGTGGCCCGCCGGAAAGCTGGTCTTCGCATGCTTCGCGTGCCTCCTGAACCTTGTGGAGTTGTGCGTGCCAGCTTTCCGCTTCCCGCCGGTGCCCGATACGTCCGTTAGTAGCGCACCTGCCCCTCACCGGTGCCGATCGGGCCCGATCACGGCCTTGGCCGCGATTCGGACCCATTGGACCGTGTCCGGCAGAAGCCGCAGGCAGGCCCCTTCATCGGACCCAGATTTCGCTCCGGAATCGACGCAGCCGCTCGCGTCGCAGAACAACACGCAGTTGACGCCGTTGTTCTGCGCGCTGCGGAAAAGAATGCCGTCCACGGCGAAGTCCGGGATGAACCGCAGATATTCGGTCACCACCTGGGTCGGGACGTACTCGATGCGTTCCCGGCCGTCGAGCGTGACGGGTTTTCCCAGGTCCACAGCGAACGAATGCAGGAATCTCAGGTCGTAGTAGTGCGGCTCGCGCCCGGCTTCGTGATACAGGCTCGGCAGCGGTGGCAGGTCGGCGAGATTGAGCAGGGTGAGGTCCCGGGTCGTCTCGAACGCCCCGACAATGACGTAACGCCTGGCGTCATGGCCGATCTCGGCCACCACGGTGTCGATGTCGTCACTGCCGTAGAACATGGAGATACCAGCCGGGCTCATCCGGCTGTTGGACGCTTTGGCTCTGGGCGGTGAACCCAGGGCGGCAGCGGTGCCGTACTGGGCGAGCCTGCCGGGCGAATCGACCTTCCGGCCGCGCCAGAAGATCCGCCCCGCGGGCACCGGCAACAGCGTGTCGTGGTCGAGGATGATCTTTTCCAGCTTTTCCAGCAGCTCGACGGTGGTGAAATCGCCGGGCCGCCGAGGCGGTTGCTCCGGAGCCGACAGGAAGACAAAGCGCGAAGTGTGCTTGACCTTCTCGCAGAACGCGTTCCACCCCCATCCCAGAGCCTGGCTGGAGGACGATTTCGACCGGTAGAAATCGGTGGCTGACCGGTCGGCGATCGCGGCCGCGACAGCTTCCAGTACATCATCGGTGACGTCGCCTTCACAGACCGCGTAGGCAACCTCAGCCGGGTCGAGAACCTCCGCATCCGTGCCCTCGGCCACCACGAAGAGGAAATGCACTGCTTCCATGACGATGTCCATGAACTGCTCGAAAGGCGCGGCGGCCGTGGCCCCGCAGAACGAGCAGTCTCCTTCGCTCAGGTGCTCACTTGTCCGCCGGCGCAGCGTCACATCGTGGACACAGCCCGGACAGACCGCCAGATCATCGAAACGTTGCCGCCCCATGTGATCATCGAAGTACCCGCCACCACACCGAGGTTCCACAGAGTGAACTCCGGCTACAGATCGTCCAGCCGGAAGTGCCTGCCGCTTCCCGATGTGGGACGGGTGCGCGTCAAACTGGCAGAACCTCCTCCATGAGTCTGATCAGGCCGGCGACTGTTCGGTGTTGGAAGAGTTGGCGTGGGGTTATCGGCAGGCCTGCCTCGCGGGCCTGGGCTACGAGGCGCATGGCCAGGATGCTGTCGCCGCCGAGGGTGAAGAAGTCGTCGTCGATGCCCAGGTCTGACAGGTCCAGCACGGTGGTGAAGACGTCGAGCAGCTTTCGTTCGAGGTCTGTGCTGGGTGGGCGCCTGGTTGACAGTGCCGCGAAGTCCGGGGCAGGCAACGCGTTGCGGTCCAGCTTTCCGTTGCTCAGCACCGGGAAGCTGTCGAGCCACACGAAGGCGGCTGGCACCATGTAGTCCGGTAGTGATGCCGTCAGGTGGGGCCGCAGGTCGGTTTCATCGCCGATCACGTAGGCGACGAGCCTGCCGGACCGGACGAGCACGAGGGCTTCCCGCGCCGCCAGGTGCTGGGTGATCGCCGACTCGACCTCGGCTGGTTCGATCCGGAAGCCGCGGACCTTGACCTGGTCGTCGGTGCGGCCGCCGTATTCCAGGAGACCGTCCGGTGTCCAGCTGGCGAGGTCGCCGGTGCGGTACATCCTGGCCCCGGGGGTGAAGGGGTTCGCGACGAACCGGGATGCTGTCAAGGCTGTCTGGCCGAGGTAGCCGCGGGCGAGCCCGGCGCCCGCGAGGTACAGCTCCCCTGTCACGCCCGGAGGAACGGGCTGCAGGTGAGCGTCCAGCACGTATGCCTGGGCGTTGTGCACCGCACGGCCCACGACTGGCTTCGAGCTGTCGGCGACTCGGGCGACCAACGAGTCGACTGTGCATTCCGTTGGGCCGTAAAGGTTGTACGCCTCGGTTCGCGGTAGTGCGCGGAGCTTGGCCCACAGGGCGTCGGACACTGCCTCGCCGCCGAAGCCGACCACGGCGAGCGGGCAGTCGTCCACGAGACCCGTCTGGGCCAGGAAGGACGGTGTCAGCTCGATGAAGTCGATGCCGTGCCGCGTGATCTCCTCGACCACGAGTGCCGGGTCACGGCGTGTCTCGTCGGACATCAGGTGGATGGCATGCCCGTCCAGCAGCCACAACTGCGGCTGCCAGGACGCGTCGAACGAGAACGACCACGCGTGGCCCACCTTCAGATGCCGCCTGCCGACCGGGCGGTACAGCGTCTCCCGGTGGCTGTGGAAGAGGTTCACCACGCTCTGGTGGCTGACCACGACACCCTTCGGCGTGCCCGTCGAGCCGGACGTGTAGATCACGTACGCCGGATGCCCGGGCAACAGTCCCACATCACCGAGTGCGTCGGTGGATTGTCCGTCCAGAGCGGGGATCTCGGTGAGCACGACCTTCGGCTGTGCGTCGGCCAGCATCGCGTCGATCCGCTGCTGCGGCAGGTCCGGATCGATCGGCAGGTACGCCCCACCGGCCTTGTGCACAGCCAGAATCGCCATCAGATAGTCCGCCGACCGTGGCAGCTGCAAGGCCACGATCTGCTCCGGGCCGACCCCTTGGGCGGCAAGCATCCGGGCGAACTGGTTGGCACGGGCGTCGAGTTCCGCGAACGTCCAGCTCACGTCATCCGACACGACCGCGACCGCGGAGGGGTCCTGCTGAGCCTGCGCCTCGAACAAGGCGGCGACTGTCGACTGTGGAACATCCAGCTCGGTGGCGTTCCACTCCCCCAGGATCTGGTCACGATCATCGTCACCGAGAATCGCCAGCTGCCCGACCGGGGCGTCCGGGTTGGCCGCGACGGCTTCGAACAGCACGCTCAGCCCGGCCGCCATCCGCTCCACTGTGGACCGGTCGAACAGGTCCGCGCTGTATTCGATCCGGCCGCCGTACCCGGCGACGAAGTCGAACGACAGGTCGAACTTGGCGGTGTGCTGGCCCACGGGCTCCATCCGAGCCGTCAGGTCCCCGAAGCCTGGTGTGCCCGCGCCCTCGGCCAGGTAGACGATCATCACCTGGAACAACGGGTGCCGGGCCAGGGTCCGCACCGGATTGACCGCGTCCACGACCTGCTCGAACGGCACGTCCTGGTGCTCGAACGCGGCCAGGTCGGCATCCCGGACCCGGGTCAGCAACTCGGTGAACGCCGGGTCGCCGCTCAGGTCCGTCCGCAGCACCAGGGTGTTGAGGAAGAACCCGACGAGATCCGCCAGCGCCGCTTCCGAGCGGCTGGAGATCGGGGTGCCGAGCGGGATGTCGGTGCCCGCACCGATCCGGTGCAGGAACGTTGCGATCACGGCGTGGAACAGCATGAACATGCTGACGTCGTGCTTGCGGGCCAGTTCCTGCAACGCCGCTTCCACAGCCGGTGGCACGGCGACGTCGACTTGGGCGCCCCGGTAGCTCGCCTCGGCGGGGCGGGCCCGATCGGTCGGCAGGGTCAGTTCGTCCGGCAGGTTACGCAGTGTCTCCGCCCAGAACTCCAGCTGGGATCCGGCCACGGAAGCGACCAGGTCACGTTGCCACAGCGCGTAGTCGGCGTATTGCACGGGTAGCGGTTCCCAGCTCGGTGCGCTGCCAGCGAGCCGGGCGGTGTACGCCGTGCCGAGGTCCTTGGCCAACGGAAGGCTAGACCACTCGTCACCCGCGATGTGGTGCACCAGCAGCAGAAGCACGTGATCATCCGGCGCGATGGAGAACACCGTCGCCCGCACAGGGATTTCCGAGTCGAGCGCGAATGTGTACCCGGCCGCCTCGTCCAGCCGCCCAGCCAGTTCACCCTCGGTCACCTGCTCGGCGACCAACGGCACGCCAGGAGCGTCCTGAATGGACTGATAGGGCGTGCCCGCGTCGGCCGGGAACACGGTCCGCAGGGCCTCGTGCCTGGCCAGGACGTCTGCCAGGGCGGCCTGTAGGGCTGCGATGTCCAACGCCCCCGACAGCCGCCAGGCCAACGGGATGTTGTACGTCGCGTTCGGGCCTTCGACCTGGTCGAGGATCCACAGGCGGTGCTGCGCGAACGACAGCGGGATCCGCTCGGGCCGCTGCATGGATGCGAGCGCTGGGCGGGCCATGCCCTCAGAGCCAAGCCGTGCGGCCAGTCCGGCGACTGTGGGCGCGTCGAACACGGCCCGCAACGTGACTTCCCGGCCAAGCTCTGCGCGAATCCGCCCGGCCAGCCGCATCACCAGCAGGGAATGCCCGCCGACGGCGAAGAAGTCGTCGTCGATCCCGATCCGGTCGATGCCCAGCACGTCGGCGAACAACTCGCACAACGCCGCTTCCAGCCCGGTCCGCGGCGCGGAGTCCGACACCTCGAACACGGGCGACGGCAACGCCTTGCGATCGAGCTTCCCGCTCGGTGTCAACGGAAGCTCGTCCAGTGCCACGATCGACACCGGGACCATGTACTCCGGCAATGCCTCGGCCAGGTGCTCCCGGCGAGGCACCTCCCCGACGATGTATGCGACCAGTTGCTGGTCACGGACCACGACAACGGCCTGGGACACGTCCGGAGCGCGCAGCAGCACCGACTCGATCTCGCCGAGCTCGATCCGCAAGCCCCGGACCTTGACCTGGTCGTCGGCGCGGCCGAGGAACTCCAGCACGCCGTCGGCGCTCCACCGGGCGAGGTCGCCTGTCCGGTACATCCGTGTCCCGGGTGTGAAGGGATTGGCCACGAACCGGTCAGCCGTCAGACCAGGCCGGTTCAGGTAGCCACGGGCCAGTTGCGTGCCTGCGAGGTAAAGCTCGCCGGCCGTGCCGGGCGGGACCGGGCGGAGCCCGGCGTCGAGCACGTAGACTTCGGTGTTCCAGACCGGACGGCCGATCGGCACCCGGCCGGTGTCCGTGACAGGCCAGTACGTCACGTCCACTGATGCCTCGGTCGGGCCGTACAGGTTGTGCAACTCAGCGCCCAGCAACCGCAAGAACTTGGCCGCGACCTCGGCAGGTAGTGCCTCGCCACTGGCGAAGATCCTGCGCAGGCTGGTGCAGGCCGCGGTCTGGGGTTCGGCCAGGAACGCATCCAGCATCGACGGCACGAAATGCGCCGTGGTGATGCCGTGCGACTGGATCAACCCGGCCAGGTACCTCGGGTCTTTATGGCCTTCCGGCTTCGCCACCACAAGCGTCGCGCCCGTGATCAACGGCCAGAAGAACTCCCACACCGACACGTCGAAGCTGGACGGAGTCTTCTGCAGTACCCGGTCGTCGGCGCTCAGCTGGTAGGTGTTCTGCATCCACAGCAGCCGGTTCACGATCCCGGCATGCGGCACGACCACACCCTTGGGGCGTCCGGTCGAGCCGGACGTGTAGATCACGTATGCCGCGTGATGCGGCGAAACTGCGGCAAGGTCGGCATCCGCCGCAGACGGGTCGCCGACCAGAGCCGGGTTGTCGATCACGTACGCGGGCTGCGCGTCGGACAGCATGTATGAAACCCGCTCGGCCGGATAGTCGAGGTCCACCGACAGGTAGGCGGCTCCGGCCTTGTGCACCGCGTACAGCGCGATCAGCAGTTCCAGCGACCTGGGCAGCGCCACCGCGACCACTGAGTCCGGCCGAACTCCTTGCGAAACAAGGAATCGAGCCAGGTTGGCGGCCTTCGCATCAAGCTGCGCGTAGGTCAGCGACACGTCCTCGAACACCACGGCGACCGCGTCAGGCGTCCGGGCGACCTGCGCTGAGAACAGCGCGGGCAATGTCGTAGCGGGCACCGGGTGAGCGGTCGAGTTCCACTCCGAGACCACGGTCCGGTACTCGTCGCCCGACAGCAGGTCTGTGTTGCCGACCGGCAGGTCGGGTTGCGCCGACACCTGGCCGAGCAACGTCACGAGCCGGGCGGCGAGACTGTCCGCTGTGGACGGATCGAGGAGGTCGCGTGCGTACTCCAACTGCACGGTGATCTCGTCGGTACGGTCGACGAACGTGAAGTGCAGGTCGAACTTGGCCTGCCCGGTGTCGAGCGGGTACCACTGCGCGGGCAGCCCGAGCACGCTCTCTTCGACGCCCGTCCGCACGTGGTAGCCGAGCATGACCTGGAACAGCGGGTTCCGCCCGGCGGCCCGGACGGGGTTGACCGTCTCCACGACACGTTCGAACGGCACGTCCTGGTTGGAGAACGCGGCCAGGTCGGCTTCCCGCACCCGGGCCAGCAGCCCGGCGAACGTCGGGTTCCCAGTCAGATCCGTACGCAGCACCACCGTGTTGACGAAGAACCCGACCAGGTCGTTCACGGCAGCGTCGGTGCGGCCCGCGACAGGCGCGCCCAGCGGGATGTCCATGCCCGCGCCCAGTCGGTGCAACAGGGTCGCGACAGCGGCCTGTAACACCATGAACATGCTCGCGCCAGACCGGTTCGACAGCTCACGCAGCGCACGAACCATGTCCGGGGACAGCTCCACCTGCACCTTGCCGCCCTCGCCGGTTCGCTCCGCCGGGCGAGGCCGGTCGACCGGAAGGGTCAGTTCCTCGGGCAGGTCTCCCAGCGCGTCGACCCAGAAGTCCAGTTGGGCCTGGCCGACCTCTTCGAGCAGGTCACGCTGCCACAGCGTGTAGTCCGCGTACTGCACCGGCAACGGCTCCCAGTCCGGTGCCGCGCCGGCCGACCAGGCGCGATACGCCGTGGTCAGGTCGATCAGCAATGGCCGGTCAGACCATTCGTCGGTAGTGATGTGGTGCAGCAGGACCGCGATCACGTGCTCGGAGCCGTCCTCGAACACGCCGACCCGCAACGGGATCTCGGTGGCGAGGTCGAACGGGCGCCGGACGAAGTCAGCCACGGCCTCCGCCGAATAAGGCGCCACCACGAACGGTGGCTCGACGTCCAGGATCTCCTGGAACTCACCGTCGATGAACACAGTCCGCAACGACTCGTGCCGCTGGGCGACATCGTTCACCGCGGCCTGCAACACCCGCACATCCAGCCCCTGCACGCGGAACACGAGCGGGAAGTTGTAGGCGAGGTCTCCCCCGGCGATCCGGTCGACCAGCAGCATTCGTTGCTGGGCAAAGGAAACCGGGACTCGCGAAGGCCGGTCGTACGGCCGGACCGCAGGCCTCGCGGGCTCGCCGTCCGAGGCACGCAGTGCCAGCAAAGCCGGTGCCGGCGCTTCGAAGAGGTCACGGATCGCCAGTTCCGCGCCGAGTTCGGTGCGGGCGCGGCTGATCAGCCGCGTGGCCAGCAACGAATGGCCGCCGAGGTCGAAGAAGTTGTCCTCGACGCCGACCTCGGGCAGTCCGAGCACCTCGGCGAACAGGGCGCACAGGATCTCTTCGGTCTCGTTCTCCGGCGCCCGGCTCACGGTCAGTGAGACCGCCGGGTCCGCGTCCGGCAGGGCCTTGATGTTCAGCTTTCCGTTGTCCGTCAACGGCAAGCTGCCCAGCGTGACGAAGGCCGCGGGCACCATGTACTCGGGCAGCCGCTGTTTGAGGTCCTCACGCAACTCCTGCACCAGCGCGTTGGTGCCGCGGGCCGCGGTCGGTGTGTTCGCCAGAGCCGGAGCCTGGCCCGGCAGGTACAGCCCGGAGGTCAACGCGTCCGAAACCGTGAACACGGCGTCGAAACAGCCCTCATGGCCCGCCGTCCACGTTGTACGGACGTGATACCCGAGCCGTGCGCCCAGCGCGTGCATGTCTTCCGGCTCGACCCCGCCGCCTGCCTGCAGATGCCCGAACACCTCAGACACCGGACGGCCTTCGTCCAACGCCCGCATCGCGTTGATCTCACCGGCTGTCCGGGCGTCCGGGATACGGGTCACGCGCAGCACGTCTGGCCGCCTACGCAGCTCAGTCTCCACATCCTCGACCGAATCCCAGACCAGGCGAGGCGCCTTGGCCACCGGCACGGTCTCCGCGGGCGCACGGTAGATCACCACGTCGTAGCGGTAGCGGCTCAGTTCGTTGTGCTGCCGGGCTCGCTTGGTACACAGTTCGGTGCCCGGGAATCGGCTGAAGTAGTCCGGGTCGATCAGCAGTTCCTTCTCCAGCGACACGCCACGCTCGATCGCGCGGCGCAACTGGGCCGCGTCGGCTTGGCCGGTGGCGCGTGACAGCTGGATGCCGGTCTGGAACGCCCGTGCGAGCCTGAGGTTGCGCACGTCGCCGATGAACAGCTTGCCGCCCGGCGCGAGCAGGTCCAGCACGCTCGTGATCACCTGGGTCAGGTAGTCCACGCTCGGGAAGTACTGGATCACCGAGTTGATCACCGCGGTGTCGAAGAACCCGCCCGGCAGCCCGTCGGTGACGTGCGCGGGCTGTGCCCGCAGCTCGATCTTCGAGGCCAGTGCGGGGTCCCGCTGCAGGTCGCGGCGCAGCTTCTCGATCACCGGCGCGGCGAAGTCCGTCGCCCAGTACGCCTCCGCGTCCGGCGCGAGCTGCGACATCAGCAGACCCGTACCCACACCGACCTCAAGGATCCGTTTTGGCTGCAGCGAACGAATCCGGTCCACGGTCGCCGCGCGCCACTCGCGCATGTGCTCCACCGGGATGGGCTTGCCGTCGTAGCTGGAGTCCCAGCCGGCGAAGTCCTCGTCGAACACCGCAGTCGGGATCTCGGTGTACTCGTCGGAGTAGATCTGCTGCCATTCGCCGATCTGCTCGGCTTCAACGGAATCCCGGGCCGCACCGCTGAGTTCCGCCGGGACGATGTAGCCGACCAGCCGGTCGTCGCGGATGACCACGGCGGCCTGCGCGATCCTCGGGTGCTGAGCGAGCGCGGTCTCGATCTCGCCGAGTTCCACCCGGTAGCCACGGATCTTGACCTGGTCGTCGGTGCGCCCGAGGAAGTCCAGGTTGCCGTCCGGCCGTCGCCGGACCAGGTCGCCCGTCCGGTACATCCGTGCGCCCGGTGCCCCGAACGGATCGGCCACGAACCGGTCCGCGGTCAGACTGGGCCGGTCGAGATAACCACGGGCCAGGCCGGTCCCGCTGATGTACAGCTCGCCGGGAACGCCGTCCGGAACCGGCCGCAGCCAACGGTCCACAATGTACGCACGGGTGTTCCAGATCGGTTTGCCGACTGTGGGGGTGTCGCTGTCGTCGGTGCCGCCGCCGAGCGTGTTGATCGTGTACTCGGTAGGGCCGTACAGGTTGTAGCCGTACGTCCCTTCGGTGTCCCGCAGGCGCGACCACACGGTCTCCGACACGGCCTCGCCGCCCAGCAGAACGAGCGCGGGCCGGTGGTTGTCCAGCAGGCCTTCCTCGATCAGCAGGTGCGCGTACGTCGGGGTCACGTTGACGACATCGATCTTGTTGGCGTCGCAGTACGACACCAGTGCACGGGCATCCCGGCGCAGTTCCTCGTCGCAGACATGCACCTCGTGGCCCTCGACGAGCCACAGCAACTCTTCCCAGGACATGTCGAACGAGAACGACACCGTGTGCGCGATCCGCAGCCGGCGCCCGCCCGCCGAGGCGATCGCGGGCGCGAAGATCGCCTCCTGGTGGTTGAACTGCATGTTGGTCAGGCCGCGGTAGGGCGTGACCACGCCCTTCGGCTTGCCGGTGGACCCGGACGTGTAGATCACGTACGCCGGGTGTTCCAGGCTGAACTGCGGCCGCTCCACACCTTCCAGGGGGCCACCGGGGATGTCGGTGAAATCGGTCTGGTCGAGCAGGACCCTGGGCGTGCCGTCGGACAGACGCGCTGCGACCGCGCGGGTGGAGACCAGCGTGATCGGTTTGGCGTCCGCGATCATCATCTCCAGCCGCTCGACCGGGTAGTCCAGTTCCAGCGGCAGGTACGCGGCACCGGTCCGCAGCACCGCGAACAACGCGACGACCATGTCGATGGAACGCGGCAGCGCGAGCGCGATCACCTGCTCCGGCTCGGCACCGCCTGCCATCAGCAGCCGCGCCATCCGGTTGATCCGGGCGTCCAGTTCTGCGTAGGTGACCTGCTCATCGCCGAACACCAGCGCGATCGCGTCCGGGGTGCGGGCCGACTGGGAGGCGAGCATGTCCGCGACGGTCTCGGGGAACATCTCGTTGCTGGTGGAGTCCCAGAGCGCGGTGAGTTCCTTGTGTTCGCGCAGGGACAACAGGTCCAGCGCGCCGACCGGCCGGGACATGTCCGCGGTCAGCCGTTGCAGCACCAGTACGAACTTGGAGAGCAGGCCTTCGGCGAACGGGCGGTCCAGGACATCGGGCCGGAACGACAGTTTCAGCCGTAGCCGCGTGGCCGGTGTGACGACCAGGCCGACCGGGTAGTGGGTGGCGTCGACGCTGTCGGACTTGCTGATGTCGTAACGGTTCCGGAACTCGTCGAACGTGTCCTCGTCGACGAAGTTCTGCAGCACGTAGAGCGCGTCGAACAGCCTGGCGTGCCCGGCTTCACGCTGGATCTCGCCGAGACCGTAGTACTCGTGCGGCATCAACTCCACGCGCTGGGACTGCACACGCCGCAGCATTTGCAGCACCGACTCGTACGGGTCGAACTTGATCCGTACCGGAATGGTGTTGAGGAACAGGCCGATGATGTTCTCGACGCCCTCGATCTCCGGTGGCCGGCCCGCGACCGTGCTGCCGAAGACCACGTCGTCACGGCCGACTGCTTCGGCCAACGTGAGTGCCCACGCGGCGTTGAGCACGGTGTTGATCGTCAGGCCGTTGCCCCGTGCCTCCGACCGCAGGCGGTCGGACAGTTCCGCGGACAGCTGGGCGTAACACTGTTCCGGAATGGACGGTTCGGCCTTGCGGTCCGGTGGGCCGAACAGCGTCGGCTCGTCCAGCCCAGCCAGGGCTTTACGCCAGGCCGCGGCGGTGGCGTCCTTGTCCTGCCGGTCCAGCCAGGCCAGGTAGTCCTGGTAAGAGCCCGGCTTGGGCAGCCGCGAGGCGTCGCCGTGCTCGTAGAGGTGGAACAGCTGCTCCAGGAACAGGTTCTCCGACCAGCCGTCCCACAGCAGCAGGTGATGGATGATCACCAGCAGATCGCGGGTCTCGCCCAGCCGGATCAGCAGCAGCCGGCACAGCGGCGGCTCGTTCGGGTCGAACCGTTTCGCCCGGTCGGCCGCCAGCAGGCGCTCGACCTCCTGGTCCTGGTTCTCGGCACCGGTGAGGTCCACGACCTGCAGCGGGATTTCCGGCGCGTCGACGATGTACTGGACCGGACGGCCGTGGCCTTCGCTCGTGAATCCGGCACGCAGGTTGGGGTTGCGCGCGAGCAGTGCGTCGGCCGCACGGCGCAGGCGGTCCACGTCGACCCGGTGGCCGAGTTCGAACGCGTCCTGCACGGTGTAGACGTCCAGCGCCGACTGGTCGTAGCTGGCGTGGAAGAACAGGCCTTCCTGCAAGGGTGACAGCGGCCAGATCTCCTGCTGCCTGCCAGGTAGTTCCCAGCCCTCGTCCAGCTCGGCGAAGTCCTGTTCGGACAGTGAACCGCTGAGCGTGACGGTCATCCGCGGCCCGTCAGGGCCGTCCAGGCAGACCGCGTCGACCTGCAACAAGTACGGCATGCCCAGGTCAGGATCCGGCGCGAACACCGGGCCGATTTCGCTGACCCGGCCGTAGTAGTTGAACAGCACCTGGGCCTGCGGCAACCTGCCGAGCATCGCAGCGGTCTGGGCGTTGAGGTGCCGCAGCATGCCGTAACCCAGGCCGTTGTCGGGGGCCGAACGCAGCCGCTCTTGGACGTCCTGCACGCTGTCGCCCGCGATCAGCCGGACCGGCTGGATGCTGGTGAACCAGCCGACGGTCCGAGAGGTGTCCAGGTCTTCACGACCGTGCCGCTCGATGTCCACCAGCAGGTCGGAGTCCGCACGATCATGCCTGGCGTGCCAGGCAGTGACCGCGTTACGCAAGGCCACCAGCAGTGCTTCGGTGACGTTGCCGCCGAGCGCGTTCGCAGTCTGCTCGGCTGACAACTGGAACACACGCTGCCTGGCCGTGCCGATCGCTCCCGTCGGCATTCCGGGCAGCAGCTCTGCTCCTGGCTTGCACACTTCGGCCCAGTGCGGCAGCTCTTCCAGCCGCGCGGGCGAGGCCGCCTGAGCGTTGATGTGCTGAGCGAACGCCCGATAGGACGTGCCCACCGGGTCGAGTGGGCGGCCCTGGGACAGCGCCTCCCAGTCCTCGCTGAGGATCCGCCAGGACACACCGTCGACAGCCAGGTGGTGCACGGCCAGGAGCACCTTGCTGAGCTCACGGAACCACACGGCCTGCACCACGACCCCGGCGTCGGGGTCAAGCCTGCCGACCGCCGCGTCCGCCTCGGCCTCGATGTCCACATCGGACGATTCGCGGAGAATGCCCGCAGCGCTGACGGCGCCGACCGGCTGTGCTTCCAGCGACCACAGGATGCCCGCGATCCTGGTCAGCTTGAGCCGTAACGAATCGTGATGGTCCAGAAGTGCCTGCAGGGCCTCGGGGACCGACTCCGGCGCGTCCAGCAGGGCGGACAGGTTGAACCGGTTGATCGTGCCGCCGCGTTCCCGCAGCCAGTGCACGATCGGCAGCAACGGCACATCGCCGACGCCGTCCGCCTCAGCCTGCTTGGCCACAACGCCCTCACCGAGAGCGGCGAGGGCAGACGGGGTGCGGTGTTCGAAGACGTCGCGCGGACTGACCGGGAAACCCAGTTTGCGGGCCCGGCTGGACACCGCGATCGACAGGATGCTGTCGCCGCCGAGCACGAAGAAGTCGTCGTCGACGCCTACTTCACCGGCCCTCAGCACGTCGGCGAAGATCTCGGCGAGCTCGCGCTCCCGGTCCGTACCGGTCCTGCTCGTCCTGGTGCGGGTGGGCACGGGCAGTGCGTTCTGGTCCAGCTTGCCGCTGGGTGTCAGCGGGAATTCGGGCAGCACGACAAATGTGCTGGGCACCATCGGCGCCGGCAACGCGGCTTCCATCGCGGCCCGCAAATCGGCAGTGTCGACGTTGTCGGCGACGACGTAGCCGACCAAGGCGTTGTCCCGCACCACAACTGCGGCGCCGTTCACGCCCGGTTGGCTGGCCAGCACCGACTCGATCTCGCCGAGCTCGACGCGGTTGCCACGGATCTTGACCTGCCGGTCGGTGCGGCCGAGATACTCGATCGCACCGTCGGTCCGGCGCCGCACGAGGTCACCCGTGCGATACATCCGTTCCCCTTGCGCACCAAAGGGATCAGCCACGAACCGTTCGGCCGTCAGCCCGGCCCGCACATGATAGCCCTGGGCCAGCTGAATACCGGCGATGTACAGCTCGCCAGGAACCCCCGGCGAGACAGGCCGCAGGTACACATCAAGGACGTGCAGGCGGGTGTTCCACACCGGCCAGCCGATCGGCACCGCTCCCCTGGTTCCGTCATAGGTGAACCACGAGACGTCCACAGCAGCCTCGGTCGGCCCGTATAGGTTGTGCAGCGGCACGCCGGTCAGGTCGCGCCAGCGCCGCGCCACCTCACCGGTGAGCGCCTCACCACTCGAGAAGACCCGGCGAAGGCTCCCCGCCCAGGCCGAAGTCTCCATCTCGGCAAGGAAAGCCGCGAGCATCGACGGCACGAAGTGCAGCGTGGTGATGCGCTGCTTCGAGATCAGATCGGCGAGGTAGGCCGGGTCCCGATGCCCGTCCGGACGGGCCAGTACGACGGCCGCGCCCTCGCAGATCGCCCAGAAGAACTCCCAGACCGACACGTCGAAGCTCGCCGGGGTCTTCTGCAGCACGCGATCGTCTGCACGCAGCTGATACGCCCCTTGCATCCACCGCAGCCGGTTGGAGATCGCGCGGTGGGTGACGACCACGCCCTTCGGACGGCCGGTGGATCCCGAGGTGTAGATCAGGTAGGCCGGGTCATCGAGCCCTGCCTGCGGTCCTGCCGCCTCAGTGTCCGGCCCGTCCACGAACACGCAGTCAGGACCGCCTGGCAGATCGATGCCGGGGACCGTGACTACGAGCCGCGCGCCCGAGTCGGACAGCATGAACTCGATCCGCTCCGCCGGATAGTCCGTGTCCAGCGGGAGATACGCGCCACCGGCCTTCAGAACGCCCAGCAACGCGACCATCAACTCAGCCGACCGTGGCACCGCGACAGCGACGAACTGACCTGGCACCACTCCCCTGGCCCGCAGCCTCCGCGCGAGACCCTCAGCGCGTTGATCCAGTTCGCGGTAGGACAGGGTGGTGTCCTCGAAGATGACCGCAGGCGCGGACGGAGTCCGTCCGACCTGGTCGGCGAACGCCTGGGCCAGCGTCAGTTCGGGGACGGTCCGGGTGGTCGCGTTGAGTTCGGTGAGGTGGTCCCGCTCCCTCGCTGTCAGCAGGTCCATCGCCGCGACCGTCTTGGCGGGCTCGGCGGCGATGGCTTCGAGGACTCGGATGAAACGGTCCGCGAAGTGCCGGACCTCGAGCTCGGGCAGACGGCTGGCGTCGTGCATGAACTGCAGGGAGATCCGCTCACCGGGCAGGACGAGCACGGTCAGCGGGTAGTGCCCGGCACCGAAGAAGTCCAGGCCGCCGAACGCGATCGCGCCGGCCGGGTCGGTCAGTTCCTGGCCGACCGGGTAGTTCTCGAACACGACCAGGGTGTCGAACAACTCCGGCAGACCGCTGATCCGCTGCAACTCGGCCAGGCCGACGTGCTGGTGGTCCAGTAGCGCCGACTGCTCGGTCTGCACACGGGACAGCAACCCGGCGATCGACTCACCCGGCCGGACATGCACTCGAACCGGAAGCGTGTTGGCGAAGAGGCCGACCATGGCGTCCACGCCCTGCAGTTCGGCCGCGCGACCGGACACCGTGCTGCCGAAGACGACGTCGTCGCGTCCCACCAGCGCGCTGAGCAGGATCGCCCAAGCGCCCTGCATCAAGGTGTTGAGAGTGATACCCCGCTCGCGGGCGACCGTCACCAACGCGGCGGTCAGGTGCTCGTCGACCGAGGCGCTGACCTCTTCGAGGCTGAACTTCGCAGCGTCGGCTTCACCCCGGGCCAGAAGAGTCGGCTCGGCAAGACCTTCCAGCGCCTCCTGCCAGGCCTTACGCGCGGCAGACTTGTCCCTTGTGGACAGCCAGCTCAGGTAGTCGCGGTACGGCGTCACCGGGGGCAGCGATGGCAGAGAGTCGTCGAGCGTGTACATCGACAGGTACTCGCGGATCATGATCGGCGTCGACCAGCCGTCGACGACGATGTGATGCACGGTCAGCACCAGCCAGTGCTGGTCATTCGTGCCCTGGACGAACGTGGCCCGCAGCAGCGGAGCCGCTTCGAGATCGAACCGGGTGGCCCGATCCCGCTCGGCGATCTCGCGCACGTCCGCACCGGACACTTCGCGCCAGGGAAGCTCGACTTTGGCGCCGATGATCTGGAGAACAGTCCCGTCCGGGCGCTGGCGGAACGCGGCACGCAAGGAGTCGTGCCGGTCGACCACGGCCTGGACAGCCCGGCGCAGGGCGTCACCGTCGACATCGCCGCGCAGAGTGACGACCTGTTGCATGACGTAGGCATCCACTGCGGACTCGTCGAACAGCGAGTGGAAGAACAGGCCTTCCTGCAGCGGAGACAACGGCAGGACGTCGGCGACATCACCCAGTTCGTCGATCTCGTCCTGGGTCAGGTTCACCAGCGGGAAGTCCGACGACGTGCGCCCGGCGTCGAAGGTGTGGCCGGACAGCTCCCGGAGAGCCGCGAGCCACCTGTCGGCCAGGATGCCGGCCTGGTCCTGCGTCAACACCGCGTCAGGCCAGGACAACGTCGTGTCCAGGACAGGTCCGTGGTCGCTGTCGCGCACGATCGCGTTGACCTCGAGGACGTGCCGCAGCGGCATTCGCGGATCGATCCCGGCCGTGAGCGGGTCCGCGTCCACAGCGGGACGCCAGTCGTGGTCGGTCGCGGAGAACCGGCCCAGGTAGTTGAAGAGGATCTGCGGCGTGGGTTGCCCGGCCAGCGACTCGCGCAGCAGCCCGAAGCCGATCCCGTTGTCCGGCAACGCCCGCAGCTGTTCCTTGATGCGCTTGAGCGCGGGCGCGACAGCGGTGCCGCCGGGCGCCAGGCGAACCGGGAACATGCTGGTGAACCAGCCGACCGTGCGGGAAAGGTCCGCGCCGGCCACGTGCTCCTCGCGGCCGTGTCCTTCCAGATTGACCAGAACGTCTTGTCCTTGACCGACAGCCAGGGCCAGCGCGGTCAGCAGCACGTCGTTCACCGAGCCGTGAAACGCCGCCGGAACGCTGGTGAGCAGCGGCAAGGTCTGCTCAGACGGCAGCGACACTGTCAGCGAGCGCGCCGTGGGCGCCAAGTCCTCAGCCGGGTCGAGCGGCCGGCCCAACGACACCGACGAACCAGCCAGCTGCCGCTGCCAGACCGGCAGCTCGGTCGACCGGTCCACTTCGGACAGCAGTCGGGCCCATGTGCGCATGGAGGTGCCCACCGGCGCGAGGTCGCGGCCCGCCCAGAGCGCGGCGAGGTCGTCGCACAGAATGCGCCACGAGACGCCGTCGACCACAAGGTGGTGGCCCACCAGCAGCAGCCGTTGGCGATCTTCGTGCCACACCGCCTGCAGCATCCGCCCGGCCGCCGGATCGAGGCGCCCTACCGCGTCGGACAGTCCCCCGCTGAGCGACAGGATGTCCTGGGCGCGGACTGCGCCGGGTTCGGGGACCTGCAGCGTCCAGTCCGGGGTGAGGCGTGCACGCAGCATGTCGTGCTTGTCCAGCACGGCCTGCAGCATCGTGAGCAGCCGGACGTAGCTCAACTCGGCCGGTACTTTCAGCTCCACGGCCTGGTAGAACGCGTCGACCGGTGCGTTCGCCTCGCGCAGCCACCGGATGATCGGGGTCGGCTGGACGGTGCCAGTGCCTGGCTCGTGCACCGCAGGTATGTCCCGCTCGGTGGTCGCAGCCGCGATCCCGGCCACGGTGCGGTGCGTGAAGACGTCACGCGGGCTGATCCGTAGGCCCGCTTCGCGGGCTCGGTTGACCAACTGGATGGCCACGATGCTGTCGCCGCCGAGCTCGAAGAACCCGTCCAGCGCGCCGACCGAGGGCAGCCCCAGCACCTCGGCGAACAGTGCGGCAAGCGTCCGTTCGGTGTCCGTCTGCGGAGCCGCGTCACCGGCCATGCCGGTCCACTCCGGCTCGGGCAGCGCCTTGTAGTTCAGTTTTCCGTTGGGCGTCAACGGAAGCGGCCCGTCCATCGGCACGATCACCGACGGCACCATGTACTCCGGCAGCGCCTCCGCCACGTGCTCACGTACCCGCGCCGGATCGATGTCGCCGACGACGTAGCCGACAAGGCGTTTCACACCTCGGTGGTCCAGCCGGGGCATGACCGCAGCCTGGGCGACGGCCTCGTGGGCCATCAGCACGCTCTCGATCTCGCCCGGCTCGATCCGGTAGCCGCGGATCTTGATCTGGCCGTCGGACCGGCCGAGGAAGTCCAGGTTGCCGTCGGCCCGCCAGCGCGCCCGGTCACCGGTGCGGTACATCCGTTCGCCCGGCCCGGCGAACGGATCCGCGATGAACCGCTCCGCGCTGAGCCCAGCCCGGCCCAGGTACCCACGGGCCAAGCCACGGCCACCCACATAGAGGTCGCCCTCCACACCGACGCCCACCGGGCGCAACGCGGAATCCAGGACGTGACAACGGGTGTTGGGGTCCGGTTTGCCGATCGGCACCGGCCCGGTCCAGTCCTGCTCGGCCATCCACAGTGTGGAATTCACCGTCGCCTCGGTCAGGCCGTACGCCGCGACCACACGCAGGCGCTTCGCCCACCGGGCAATCAGTTCGGCCGGAACGGTCTCAGTGCCGACGATAAGCACCGCGCCTTCCGGCAGCTCACACTCCGGCGGCAGGGCCGCCACCAGTGACGGCGGCAGGATCATGTTCGTGGCGCCGTTTTCGGCGATGTAATCGGTAAGCGCCGCACCGGCCACCCGGCGCTCGGCCGGGACCATGATCACCCGGCCACCGACGCCGAGGGACATGCACAGGTCCCACACGGTCACGTCGAAGCCGACCGACGCGAACTGGATGACACGGCTGTCCGGGGTGATGCCGATGCGGTCGACCGCGGTCGCGATCAGGCTGCCGATGCCTTCGTGCGAGACGATGACACCCTTGGGCTTGCCCGTGGAGCCGGACGTGTAGATCACGTACGCGGCTTGATCCAGCGCGATCGGTAGGTCAAGGTCTGAGCCGGGCAGCGCGGAAAGGTCGGTCTGGTCGAGCAGAACAGCCCCCGGCAGCCCGTCGGCCAGATCCGAAATGGACACACTGGTGCGAACGCCCGCGTCGGCGAGCATGAAGGCGATCCGGTCAGCCGGGTGGTCCAGGTCCAGCGGCAGGTAGGCGGCACCGGCCTTCATCACCGCCAGCAAGGCCACGACCAGGTCGATCGACCTGGGCAAGGCAACCGCGACAACGTCTTCCGCGCGCACTCCACGTTCCCGCAGAAGCCGCGCCAGCTGGTTCGCGCGAGCGTTGAGCTGCGCGTAGGTCAACTGCTCGGACTCGCACACGATCGCGATCGCATCAGGCCTGGCCGCGACCTGCCGCTCGAACGCGTACGGCCACGTGACCTCGTCGACCTCGCGTGACGCACGGCCGAACTCCAGGACCAGATCGCGCTCCGGCTGCGTGGCCAGGTCGATCGACCCTATCGGCCGATCCGGGTGCGCTATCATTCCCTGCAGGACGGCCAGGAAACGGCGTTCGTGGGCGGCGAGCTCCTCGGGCGTGCACACGGCACCGTCGGCGGCGAACTCGACCGAGATCGTCCCGTCGACCTCCAGCACGCCGATCGTCAGGTCGGTGACTATGCCGGGGCGGATGTTACGGAGTCTCGTGCCGTGCTCACCGAACTTGATCTGCTGCGGGAACGCGACGAAGTTGACGCCCGGCCCGACCATCTCCGGGAAACCGCCGGGCAGGCCCAGTTCACGGGCGATGTCCTCGGCACGATAACGGCTGTGCCGCATCATCGCCCGCACTTCGCTCGCGACCGCCGCGTACAGCTGCGTCGGAGTGCTGTCCGGACGCACGGAAAGCCGTAGCGGCAACACATTCGACAACATCGAGGGCACGGCCCGGAGTTCCGGCGTCACACGGGTCGTCATCGGCAGCGCGAGAGAAATGTCCGTGGCTCCGGTGGCTCGGTGCACATACCCGGCGGCTGCCGCGATGAACAGGCCGGACAACCGGATGTCGTTGTCCGCCGCGGCCTTCTGCGCCTGCCCCCAGGGCAGCTCGGCCGACCGGCGGAGGATCTGCTGGGCGGACTGGCCGGTCAGGCTGACCAGCCGGGCCGGATCCGGCCGGTCGGCCGTCCGGTCGAGCCAGAATTCCCGATCGGACCGGAACTGCTCCGAAGCGAGGTATCCGGCCTCGCTGTCGACCACAGTGGACAGTGCCAGCCGGACCGGCGGCAGGGTGGGATCGGCGTAGAGCTGAGCGGCCCTTGCCGTGACAGCCCACATGCCGTACCCGTCGACGACGATGTGGTGCGCGCCGAAGTACCAGTGCACACGATCCGCGGCGAGCCGGATGATCACCTGGGTGAACAGCCGGTCCTGGCCGAGGTCGAGCGGACGCAGGCAGTCCTGGAGGATCCACGCGTCGGCCTCGGCGTCCGGATCCGGCCGGTCGCTGAAGTCCAGCACCCGCAGTGGCCAGTCTCCCCACGACACCGGCTCCTGGCAGACCTCTCCGCCGGCTTCGACGAATCGCACATGCAGTGCCCCGGCCTCGTCGGTCGCCCGGCGGACCGCGTCGGCCAGCCGGTCGACGTCGACATCGCCGCGCAACTCGACGACATTGCCCACGTTGAAGATCAGGCTGTCCGGCTCGAATCGCTGGGCGCGCCAGACACCGGCCTGTGCCCTGGTCAGCGGATACATCGCACTCCTCAGCGCATGGCCGTGACCGTGCCGCCGGCAGATCGGCGGCGGCACGGTCACGGCAGCTACGAACTACTGCTTCTTCTTGGCTGCCTGGGACAGCGCCGGAACCATCTGGTCGAGCGCGTACGGGATGCTCAGCACCGTCGCGAACGTCAGCGCCACACCGGCGGGAGGCTCGGTGTAGGGCAGGTAGACCACCCGGTCGCCGGTGGCCACCTGGAGCTTCTGGTACACCGGCGTGCCCTTGACGCGGTCGATGGACGCCTTGTCCGGTGGCATCAGCACCAGGACATCGGTGTCGAGCAGATCCAGCCGTTCGTCGCCGAACATGATCGGCTTGCCGTCCTTGGTCTGGCCGCTGAGCTTGTCGTCCACTTTGAACCCGAGCTCGGTCATCAGCACCGTGCGCGGGTCGGCCGGGGCGAACGCGCCGTACTGCCCGGCGGCCGGGCTGTCGGCGACGATCACCTTCTTGCCCTCGAACTCCGGGTGTGCCTTGCGGATCTCGGCGAACTTGGCCTCGGTGCCGGCGATGAGCTTCTTGGCCTCCGCCTCCTTGCCCAGCGCTTTGCCGATGGTGGTGGTCATCTCCCGCCACGGCGTCGAGTAGTCCTCGAACTTGGCGTTCTGCGCGACCACGGGCGCGATCTGCGAGAGCTTGTCGTACTGCTCCTGGGTGACCTGGGCGTACTGGCCGATGATCAGGTCCGGCCGCAGCGCGGCGACCTTCTCGTACTGCACCTGGTTGCCGTCACTGATCACCTCGGCACGTGCGTCGCCCCACTTGCTGTCGGCCCACGGCCAGTTGCTGTAGGGCTGCTCACCGAACCAGGCGGTGGCACCGACCGGGCGTACGCCCAGGGCCAGCATCGCGTCCTGATCGGTCAGCCCCAGCGACACCACACGTCGGGGTTCGGTTTTGATCTCGGTCTTGCCGAACTTGTGCTCGATCGTGACCGGGAAGGCACTTGCCGCGGGCTGCTGCGCGGCCGAGCCGGTCTGTGCCGTTGAGGTGGCCGGCGGCTGACTGCCACAGGCCGCGATCGACAGCGTCAGGACACCGGCGACGAGTACCGCCGGTAGGCGGCGCGCCAAGGTTGGGGACATCGCTCTTGGTCGACCTTTCGGGGTAGGTGGCATCATCCGTTGACGGCGTACGCCGGCCGCGGTGCCTGGACCAGTGGCCGCTGATCCACAATGGACTGCAGGATCTCCCCGACCCGGACCGATGTGATCGACAGCAGCGACGACGTGATCCCGTGCGTGTGCTCGGTCCCGCCCTGCAGGTAGATGCCGCCGCTCACCTCCGGCGCCGTCCACACCCGGTAGTCGCGCCCGACGCGCAGCGCGCCCTCCTCGTCCCGCAGGCAGTACCGGGCGAGCTCACCCAGCTGTGCCAACGGATCAGCCGGCAGGTAGCCGGTCGCGAAGACGGCGACGTCCGCGTCGAGAACGGTCTGCTCGCCCGTGGTGAGCGAGACGACCGTGGCCCGCACACCCTGGCCGGTCCGGACGACCTCGGTGGTGCGGGAGACGTTGAACATGCGCAGCCGCCGGGTGCCGCGGACCTTCTCCTGGTACTCCCGGCGGTACAACTCGTTGATCAGGTCGATGTCGACCACGGAGTAGTTGGTGTTCGCGTGGTAGCCCAGCAGCTGTTGCTTGACCGCGGGCGGCGAATCGTAGAACTGGTCGACCGCTTCCGGGTCGAAGATCCGGTTGGCGAAGGCGCTGTCGTCCGACGGGCTGTAGCCGTACCGGGCGAACACCGGGCAGACCTCGGCCCGCGGGAACCGCTCGTGCAGGAAGGCGGCGACCTCCGCGCCGCTCTGACCGGCACCGACGACCACAAACCGCTGCGGATCCTCGATCTCGTCGATCCGCGACAGCAGTTCGCTGTTGTGCCAGATGCGATCGCCGCGCCGCACGCCGTCGGGCATCCGCGGCCGCAGCCCGGTACCCAGCACGAGGTTGCGTGCCCGGATCACGTTCCCGGTGTTGTCGCGGACGTCGAAGTACTCCCCGCCGGGCATCGGTTCGACGGCCACCACCTCACGGCCGTACGCCACCACGTCGTCGACCTGCGCGGCGGCCCACTCGAGATAGTCGTGGAACTCGATCCGCAACGGGAACAAGGTCTTGTGGTTGACGAAGTCCATCAGCCGGCCGCGGGCCTGCAGGTAACACAGGAAGCTGAAGCGGCTGGCCGGATTGCGCAGCGTCACCAGGTCCTTGAGGAACGACACCTGCATCGTCGCGTCCTGGATCAGCATGCCCGGATGCCAGCCGAACGTGGTCTGCCGCTCAAGGAACTGGGACGTCACCCTCAGCCCCGGCGGCGCCTGCTCGTTGTACTCCGCGAGGGCGACCGCCATGGCCAGGTTCGACGGCCCGAAACCCACACCGACGAGGTCAAAGACCGGAACTCCAGGAACTGCACCGTCTGTCATACCCGCCCTACCATCGGTCGCAATCAAGGTCACCCTAACCTAACTTAGGTGAGCCTCAACTACTACCGACGAAGGGTGATGCACGTCGCTTTTCGCCGAGACCGGCGGAGCTGGTCGCCCTGTGCCGGGGCCGATTACTCGCCTTGACCGCGGGCGAAGCGCTCGGTGGCGGCGATGATCGCCGTGGTCATGCCGCCGCCGCGGTGACCGGTGTCGTCGAGAACCACGAGCTCGCTTCCGGGCCAGGCCCGGTGCAGCGCCCAGGCCGTGTCGAGCGGACCGCTGACGTCGTACCGCCCGTGGATCAACACGGCAGCAATCCCGTGGAGCCGTTCGATGTCACGCAGTAGCTGCCCGTCTTCCAGAAAGCAGCCGTGGGACCAGTAATGGGTCACCAGACGGGCGAAGACCAGCTGAAATGCCGGGTCGGCGATCGACAGGGACGGTTCGGCGTCGGGAGCCAGCGACATATGCGTGTCCTCCCACTCGCACCATCGGTGTGCGGCCGTGGCCCGGGCCTCGGGGTCGGGATCGTGCAGCAGCCGGCTGTAGGCGGCTGACAGGTCGCCGTCGCGTTCGGCGGCGGGCACGCCGACGCGGAACCGTTCCCACTCGCGCGGGAAAACGCGGCCCATGTCACGAGTGATCCAGTCAGTCTCGCGCCGGTCGCCGCTGGTCACGGCCGCGAGCACCATCTCGGTCACCCGCTCCGGAAATGCCTGCGCGTAGGCCAGAGCGAGTGTGACGCCCCACGAGCCACCGAACACCAGCCAGCGCTCGATTCCCAGGTGGACGCGCAGCGCCTCGATGTCGGCGACGAGGTGCTGGGTGGTGTTCGCCGACAGGTCGACGACCGGGTCGGCCGCCGAAGGGGTGCTGCGCCCGCAGTTGCGCTGGTCGAACAGGACCACGCGGTAGCGGTCCGGGTCGAACAGGCTCCGCAGCCTCGGAGAGCTCCCCGAGCCGGGACCACCGTGCAGCGCGACGGCCGGCTTGCCGTCAGGGTTGCCCGACACCTCCCAATACAGCGAATGGCCGTCGCCGACGTCCAACATGCCTGACTCGTGTGGCTCGGTCGATCGATAACGCCCGTCATCGGATGTATTCGCCATACAGCCATGATCGCGCACTAGTGCCCGACGCAAGGGATGCGGCCGATCCTGATCATGCGGCGTGGAAGCCGCGGCCCGCTTTCCTGCCGAGGGCGCCGGCTTCGACCATGCGCAGCAACAACGGCGGTGGAGCGTAGAGCGGTTCTTTGTACTCCTGGTACATCGCCTCGGCTATCGATGTGACGACGTCCAGGCCGATCAGGTCGGCGAGTTGCAGCGGCCCCATGGGGTGGTTGCAGCCGAGGGTCATGGCCCGGTCGACGGCTTCGGCCGAGGTGAAGCCGGATTCGACCATCCGGATCGCGCCCAGGATGTAGGGGATCAGCAGGGCGTTGACGGTGAAGCCGGCCCGGTCGGGTGACCAGACCACTTGTTTGCCGAGCTGGGAGGCGGCGAAGTGTTCCGCGGCGGCCCTGGTTTTGTCGCTTGTGGACAGTGAGGCGATGAGTTCGGTGAGGGGCAGGGCCGTCACCGGGTTGAAGAAGTGGATGCCGATGACGTTCTCGGGGCGGCTGGTGGCCGCCGCGAGCCGGATGATCGGGATTGAGGACGTGTTCGAGGCCAGGACCGCGTCCGGCGCCGCCATGACTCTGTCGAGGTCTTTGAAGAGGTGGAGCTTGGCCTGTTCGTCCTCGGTCACGCTTTCGATGACGAGTTGCCGGTCGGCCAGGTCGTCGATCGTGTGCACGAAGATGATGCGGGAGAGGGCGTCGTCGCGGTCGAAGCCCGTGATCCGGCCTTTGGTCATCGCGCGGTCCAGCGACGCTGCGAGGCGCCGTCGGCCACAGTGTTCGGAGTCGCGGCCGCTGACGGCCACTTTCACCGAAAGGTGTGCCCGGGCGCAGATCTCGGCGATGCCCGCCCCCATCGTGCCGCAGCCGACCACTCCGACGCGTTCCACCATGGAAATCCCTTTCATCGCAAGGCGTTTCGGCTGGTGAGTGCGCGGATCGCGGCATCGGGCGGCAAAAGTGGCCAGAGTGCCGGAACACTCACACGGCCGCCTGCCCGCAGCCCATGGCCATCGTACCGGCGCGCACAAGATCTGACGAACGTGTTCGTAACGAACATGTTCGTGTACGCTGGCGTCGTGAACGCACCGCGAAGCCGCCGGGAACGACCGGCGAAACCGGCTCTGACCAGGGCAGGGATTGTGGCGACCGCCGTCGGGCTGATGAAGGCGGAAGGCCTCGACCGGGTCACGATGCGCCGGCTGGCGACCGAACTCGATACCGGAGCGGCCTCGCTGTATGTCTACGTCCGCAACACGGCCGAGTTGCACGCCGCCGTGCTCGACGAGCTGCTGGGCACCGTGAATCTGCGCCCTGGCAAGGGAGAATGGCAGGACCGGCTGGTCGAGGTTCTCACCTCGTACACGAAGGTCCTGTTCGACCATCCTGGTCTCGCGCAGTCCGCGCTGGTGGCCCGGCCGTCCGGGCCCCACTACCTCAATCTCGTCGAAGCCGTGCTGGCGTTGCTGTCCGAGGGCGGGATCCCGCCTGGACAGGCGGCCTGGGGAATCGATCTGCTGCTGCAGACGGCGACCGCGACCGCTGCCGAGCACCAGGCTGGCGACTCCCCCGCGGACTGGGATCTGGTCGAAGCCGCGGTGCGCAACGCCTCCCCGAAGACCCATCCGCACATCGCCGCGCTCGGTTCCGATCTTCTCAGCGGTTCCGGGCCCCAACGGCTCGCGTGGGGATTTCGGGTCCTGATCAACGGAACACGCAGCACACCAAGGGAGCCATCAGAATGATCACCATCGTCGGTGCCGGTCTGGGCGGTCTCACGCTCGCCCGGGTACTGCGCCGCAACGGGATCGAAGCGACTGTCTACGATCTCGACTCGTCGCCCACCGCACGGGACCAGGGCGGCATGCTCGACATGCACGAGGAATCCGGCCAGGAAGCCCTCCGCGCGGCCGGCCTGTTCGAGGAATTCCGCGAGATCATCCTTCCCGGTGGCGAAGCCACCCGCATCTACGACAGGCACGCCACCCTTCACTGGCGCAACGACAACGAAGTCGGCAGGCCGGAAGTGAACCGGAAAGACCTGCGCGACCTCTTCCTCAAGGACACCCCAGTCCGTTGGGGCGCCAAAGTCACCGGGGCACACCCGCGAGGCGACGGCACACACGAGGTCACCCTCGCCGACGGAACCTCCTTCACCACTCCCCTACTGATCGGCGCCGACGGAGCCTGGTCGAGAATCCGGCCGCTCGTCTCCGAGGCCACACCGGTCCGCGCCGACATCTGCTTCGCCGAGGTGAACCTGTTCGACGCGGACAACGGTCATCCGGCCGCCGCCGATCTCGTCGGGCCGGGCATGATGTTCGCGCTGGGTGAGGGAAAAGGGTTTCTCGCCCACCGCGAACCCCACGGCCGCCTGCACATCTATGTCGCACTACGCACCCGGCAAACGGAACTGTCACAAGAGTTCCTGCTGTCGCAGTTCGCCGACTGGGATCCGCAGTTCCATGCGCTGATCACAGACGCGGACACCGGCCTCGTCTCCCGCTCGATCCACACACTGCCCGTCGGACACCGCTGGGAACGCACTCCCGGCGTGACCCTTCTGGGCGACGCCGCCCACCTGATGTCCCCATTCGCAGGCGAGGGCGCCAACCTGGCGATGCTCGACGGTGCCGAACTCGCGTTGGCCATCGCCGCGAATCCGCAGGACCCAGAGAAAGCCTTGCTCAAGTACGAGCAGACCATGTTCGCGCGCAGCAAGGCCGCCGCCGCCATGTCCGCCGCGAGTCTCGAACTCTGCTTCCAGGCCGACGCACCGCACGGCGTGGTCGCGCAGATGGCCGGCCACGCCGCAGCCTGAATCAGACGCGCGGTCCGAGGAACAGGCCACCACTCGCGTCGATGACCTGACCGGTGATCCACCGTGCCGCATCCGAGGCGAGTAACGCGACCACATCGGCGATGTCGTCGGGACCGCCCAGCGAGCAGCCTTTGGTCCGCCGCATCGGCAGGGCGCTCATCGACTCGGCCACCGCGTTGACCGGAGATGAGCAGTTTCTGCTGGCGCGTCTGCGGCTCATGATCTCCACACCGGCCTTGCGGGCCAAACACCTGGACAACCACTACGCCCTTCAGCAGGCGATCGTCGCCGCTCTTGAGGCCGATGCCGTCAAGGACGACAAAGCGTTCCAGGCCCAGGCGGCGGCCAGCGCCTGCCTGGCCGCACTGCACACGGCGTTGGTGCGCTGGGCCGAGGACGACGGCCGGACTCCGCTGCCCGACATGATCGCGAAGGCGCTCGCTGCCGTCTTCGGCGAAGACATGGCTTGGTCCCGCCCGAAATCGCCGGGCGGGACCAAGGGGAACGACTCAGCGTCCTGAGGTGTACAGCTGTGTTACCTCCGCGGCTGGCAATGCACGGTCGAACAGGTGCACCTGGTCGATCGCGCCACGCCAGTAGTCGACGGGGCCGCCGTTGTACTTGGCGCGCCCGATGACCGTATTGCCAGCGCCTGGGCCGCCATCACAGGAATACGCGGTGCCCACGGGCTGGCCGTCGACATACAGCGTCAACGAACCCGCTCGGACGTCCCGGACACCCACGAGGTGGTACCAGCGGTTGACCTCCGGGGCGGTCGGAGCCAGGGCACGGACTCCGGCGAAGCTGAAGGCGAACCGGTTGTCAGCGCCGGAGTACTGCAGGAAGAAGGCGCTGTTGCTGGGGCCGTCCTGGCTGACCGCGGTGGCGAATCCGCCGAGACTGTCGAGCTTCACCCATGCTGCGGCCGTGTAATTGCCCGCTGTGTCGAGGACGCTGGCACCTGTGTCCACAGTGGAGGTACTGCCGTTGAACTGGACCGCGGAACCGGGATGGCCCGCGGTCCAGGCCGCGCCGCCGGTCAGGGTGGCGTTGTGTTTGCCGACGGTGTCGGCGGTCGTGGTGCCGGCGGCTTCCTCGAACGGATAGAACGTGATTCCGTCAGGCCCTGGGGTGCCGGGTCCCGGCGGATTCGGGCTGCCTGTGCCGTCCGCGGATCGGACGATGGCGTCGTTGACGGCCTTGACCTGTTTGAAGTCCATCTTGCGGACTTGCCTGTCGTAGGTGAAGAAGCCGTTCACCTCGTGCTCGACGTCGGTGATCTGGGTGTAGACGGCCGCGCTGATCCCGCAGCGTTGCGCGACGGCGAGAACATCGCGTTGGTTCTCGACGTAACGACGGGTCAGTGTGGCCGAGTCGGGCGTCATCTCGTAGGCGTGTCCTTCGCCGAACCACATGTGCCCGGCTACTTCCAGGCCGAAACCACCGTGTTCACCGTCCACGGCGACACGCGATGCGCTCGGAGCTGGTGCCGCGGGTCCGAGGTAGGCGTGGTGGTCGAGGATGTCGCCCCGACCGGAATCCCCCTTGGAGGCACAGCAGTTCACGCCGCTGTGGGCGTTCACGAGCCGGCTCGGATCCTGGGCTTTCACCGAGTCGGCGATCCGCCCGGTCGCCGTGCGGTCCCATTCGCCCCAGCCCTCGTTGAACGGCACCCATGCCACCAGGGACGTGAAGTTCTTGTGCTTGTCGACCATGGTGTGCAGCTCGCGTTCGAACTGCTGCTGGGCGTCCGGCGGCGGCAGCTGGTTGGACGTCTTCATCGCCGGCATGTCCTGCCACACCAGCAGTCCCAGCTTGTCGGCGTGGTAGAACCACCGGTCCGGCTCGACCTTGATGTGCTTGCGCACGGTGTTGAAGCCGAGGACCTTGTGCTGTTCGAGGTCGAACCGCAGGGCCGCGTCGGTGGGCGCGGTGTGGATGCCGTCCGGCCAGAATCCCTGGTCCAGTGTGGACATCTGGAACAGGATCCTGCCATTGAGCGTCATCCGGAGTTTGCCGTCCGTACCGGGTTTCATGCCGATCTCACGCATGCCGAAGTACGAACCGACGCTGTCCACGGTCCGATACCCGCGAACAAGCCGGACCTTCAAGTCATAGAGGAAAGGCGAATCCGGCGACCACAGTCTCGGGTTCGGGACAGGGAGTTTGAGCGCACTGTTCGGCGCACCGACAACCCTGCCGACAACGCGGTTCCGGTCATAAGCGACCGCCTCGACAGCCAGACCGGATGTGTCACCCTCGACTCGTGCGGTCAGCCGGAGTGTGCTGTCGGACAGGCTCGGTGTCTGGTCGAGCTGGGTGATGTTGGCCGACGCCACCGGTTCCATCCACACGGTCTGCCAGATCCCTGAGCTGGAGGTGTAGAAGATCCCCCGGTCGGGGACATTGCGCTGTTTGCCGACGGGCTGCCAGGTCGCGTCCGTCAGGTCGGTCACGCCGACGATCAGTTCCTGCTGACCGCGCCGGGTCAACGCGTCGGTGATGTCCAGGCTGAACGAGTCATAGCCGCCGCGGTGCGTACCGACCTGCTTGCCGTTCACCCAGATCGTGGCGTCGTAGTCGACCGCGCCGAAGTTCAGTCGCAGCCGGGAATCCCGGCCGACGCGCCAGTCGTCGGGTACAGAGAACGATCGGCGATACCACATCCGGTCTTCGCGGCGTTGAATCCCGGACAGTGCCGACTCGATCGGGTAAGGCACCAGCACCCGTTCGGCGAGTGTGTCACCGACCGGCGGCGCCTCCCCCGGTGCGGCGCCGGCGAATTCCCAGACGCCGTTGAGGTTTCGCCACCGTTCCCGGGTCAATTGCGGCCGGGGGTATTCCGGCAGTGCGTTGTTCGGGCCGACCTGGCTGGTCCACGGTGTGGACAGCGGGGGTTTCCCGGGCTTCCAGCGTGGTTCCGCGGACGCCGGAGCATGAGTAAGCGCCGTGACGGTCAGCGCGGCGGCTAACAGAGTGATGAGTCTTCTCGTCGTGGGGGTTCTCGACACTGGGCAACCTCCTTTACGAGCGGTTATGAGCGGGATTTGCCGAGATGGGCCCGGCTCAGATATGCCTGGACGGCGACCACGATGGCCAGAAACACGCCGCTGACCACGGATTGGTAGTGCGAGGACAAGGTGCCGATCTGGTTGATGACGTTCTGGATCACCATCAGCAGCAGCACGCCCGCCAGCGTGCCGCCGACGGTCCCGGCGCCGCCGGTGAGCAACGTTCCGCCGATCACGACCGCGGCGATGGCGTCCAACTCCATGCCGACGCCGACGATCGTGACGCCGGAAGCGTAGTAAGCCGCCGACAACGCGCCGGCCAGCCCCGCGAGCAGGCCGCTGCCGGCGTAGAGCCCCATGGTTCGCCTGGCCACCGGCAGGCCCATCAGCCGGGCAGCTTCCGCACTGCCCCCAATGGCCAGGACGGAATGCCCGAACCTGGTGCGCTGCAACACAAGCACACCAACAGCGAACAACGCGATCACGATCCACACCGGGATGCCCAGACCGAGGAAGGTGCCCTGTCCAGCCTTGGTGAGCACTGCATCCTGCGGCATGAGCCGGGTGGTGGCGCCCTCATCGGTGATCGCCAGCAGCAGGCCGCGGGCGCCCAGCAAGGTCGCCAGGGTGACGATGAACGGCGCCAGCCTGCCGTACGCCACCAAGGCGCCGTTGAGCAGGCCGACCCCGCCGCACACCACCAGCGGGAGCAGCAGTCCGGCCAGGCTCCCCCACTGGACTCCGTACGCGGCGAGCACACCACCGAGGGCATAGACCGAGCCGACCGACAGGTCGATGCCGCCGGAGATGATCACGAAGGTCATGCCCAGCGCGATGATCGCCAGGAACGAACTCTGCATGGCGATGTTGCGCGCGTTGTCGACCGTCGCGAACGAATCGAACGCGAAGGCCGAGATCAGCACGACCAGCGCGAGCACCACGACCGAACCACGGCGCTGGACCAGACCCGCCAACTGTTCGCGCCTGGTCACGCCACTGTCGGCGGTTCCCTCTATGGCCACCGGGACCTCCGGACGCACGACGGTCATCCGCCACCTCCCTGGCGTGGCCGTTGCAGGAAGACCGCGACGACGATGATGGCCGCCTGCACCACCAGCGACATCGACGTGGGCAGGTTGTTCTTGATCAACGTCGCGGAGATCAGCTGCATCAGCAGGGCGCCCGCGACTGTGCCGAGAATCCGCACCCGCCCGCCGGACAAGGGCGTTCCGCCGACCACGACCGCGGTGATCGCGGCCAGTTCGGACAGCTGGCCGATCGCCGACGGGTCGGACGCCGTCAGCCGCGCGGTCGCGACAATGCCCGCGATCGCAGCCAGGACGCCACTGATCACGTAGGTCACGATCAGCACCCGCCGGACCGGCAGCCCAGCCAGTTCGCTGGCCGCCCGATTCCCGCCGACCGCGACCAGCTGCCGTCCGAAAGTCGTGTACCGCACCAGGAATCCGACCAGCAAGGTCAGCACCACCGCGATGAGCACCACGATCGGGATGCCGAGCACCTTGCCCGCACCCAGCTCCAGCAACGCCGGATTGCGGATGTCCTTGAGCCGTCCGTCGGCCAGCACCAGCGCCAGCCCACGCCCGCCGACCAGCAGCGCCAGCGTGGCCACGATCGGCTGAATTCCCACGACCGCGACGAGCGTTCCGCTGAACAACCCGCACAGCGCCCCGCCTGCCAGTGCCACGATCAACGCGGGCATCAGGCCGTATCCGAGATACAGCGGAAGCAGTGCCGCGGCCAGCGCCATCACCGAACCGACCGACAGGTCGACGCCTTCGGTCCCGATGACCAAGGCCATGCCCAGGGCCGCGATCAGGATCGGGGTGACCTGGACCAGCTGGGTATTGAGGTTCGCCAGGCTTGCGAAGTTCTCGGTGAACGCCAGGTTGTAGAGCACAAGGACGCCCAGTGCCGCGTAGACGCCGTAGTCCCGCAGCAGGCGTTTCGGCCGGACCCGGGTCTCGGCGGCAACAGTGTCAATCATCGCTGCCTCCGTCCGCGAGCGCTGCGATCAGTGCGGCCTCTGTCACCTCGGCTCCGCGCAACCGCCCGACCACGTGGCCTTCCCTGAGTACCACGATCGAATCCGAGCCCTCGACGACCTCCTCGAACTCCGAGGAGATCAGCACGACCCCGAGCCCTTCGGCGGCCAGTTCCGCCACCAGTGCCTGGACCTCGGCCTTCGCGCCGACGTCGATACCGCGGGTCGGTTCGTCCAGCAGCAGGACTTTCGGCTCCTGGCACAGCAGTCTGGCCAGCAGCACCTTCTGCTGGTTGCCGCCCGACAGCTCCCCGGCACGCTGATCGACGCTCGAAGCCTTGATCCGCAACCGCCGGACGAAAGTGTCCACAATGGCGTCCTGTCTGCGCCGCGACACCATGCCCGCGGCCGACAGGCGGGGCAACGCCGCCAGAACGATGTTCTCGCGGACCGAGAGATCGGGGAGAATACCCTCGGCTTTCCGGTCCTCGGGCAGCATCACCACCCCTGCCCGCATGGCCGCGGCGACCGAGCCGGTCCGCACGGGTTTGCCCGCCACCGACACCGTGCCGGAGTCCAGCGGCAATGAGCCCGCGATGGCCCGCACGGTCTCACTGCGTCCCGCGCCCAGCAGGCCGCCGAGCCCGACGATCTCCCCCGGCCGCACTGTGATGTCGACGCCGAACAACCGGTGTTCGCTGCTCAGACCGGTCGCGGCCAGCACTGGCGCGTCCGCGGCCTCGGTCGTGCCCGCCTCGAACCGGGTGGTCCCTTCGCGGCGGATCTCCTCGAGGCCCCGGCCGAGCATCAACGCCACCAGCCGCAAGCGGGACAACTCCGCCAACGGCCCATAGTGGACTCTCCGGCCGTCGCGCAGGACCGTCACCGTGTCGCAGATCCGGTACAGCTCGTCGAGCCGATGGCTGACGTACAGCACCGCGACGCCGTCCGCCCGCAACCGCTCGATGATCGCGAACAGAGTGTCGACCTCGCGAGGTTCCAGCGATGACGTGGGCTCGTCGAGGATCACCACCCGCGCGTGGGTCGCTGCCGCCCTGGCGACCGCGACCATCTGCCGGACACCGGCACCCAGTGTCCGCAGTGGACGCTTCACATCAACGTCGACGCCGTACGAATCGAGCAGTTGCTTCGCCGCGGCGTTCATCGCCCGGAAGTCCATCAGCCCGAGCCGGGATCTGGGCTCCCGGCCGAGGAACAGGTTGGCGGCGACCGACATCAGCGGTACGAGGTTGATCTCCTGGTACACCGTGCTGATACCGGCCGCCTGCGCGTCCAGCGGCCGCCCGAACCGCACGGGCTGGCCCTGGAAACGCAGGTCACCGCCGTCGGGCGGGTACACCCCGGTGAGCACCTTGATCAGGGTGGACTTGCCCGCGCCGTTCTCGCCGACCAGGGCGTGCACTTCGCCCGGCGCGAGCGTTAGGTCCACTTCGGACAAGGCGGTCACACCGGGGAACTGTTTGCCGATGGCGCGGGCGTCCAGCACCGCTTGGCCGGCCATCAGTACGAGTTGGCCAGTTCGGCGGAGGCGTTGTCCTTGCCGTAGAGCTTGTCGCTGATCACGACGGTCTGCGAGACCGGCTGCCCGCTGAGGAACGTGCTGAGGGTCTGGAAGGCCAGCGGGCCGAACCGCGGGTTGGACTCGACCACCGCGTACAGCTCACCGTCGGTGACCTTCTGGACCGCGTTGCGGGTGCCGTCGATCGAGACGATCTGGATGTCGGTGCCGGGTTTCTTGCCCGCGCCGCTCAGGGCCACGAGTGCGCCGAGTGCCATCTCGTCGTTCTCCGCGTAGACACCGTTGATGTCCGGCTGAGCCTGGATGATCTGTTCCATCACCTGCTGGCCCTTCTCCCGGGCGAAGTCACCGGTCTGCTGGGCGACCACCTGGATGCCCGGTGCGGAGGCCTTCAGCTCGTCGATGAATCCGTTGGTGCGATCAGTGGTGACGTTGTTGCCCGACGCGCCGAGCAGGATCGCGACCTTGCCCTTGTTACCCAGTGCCTTGGCCATTTCCTGGGCGGCCCGTTTGCCCTGCTCGACGAAGTTGGAGCCGAGGAAGGCGACGTAGTCCTTGCAGGCGGTGGAATTGACCTTACGGTCGATGGTGAGCACCGGAATGTTCTTCGCCCGGGCGGCCGACAGTGCGGGCTCGAGGCCGTCTGAGTTCAGCGGGGCCACGATCAGTGCCTGCGCACCTTTGTTGATCATGTCCTGGATGTCGGAGATCTGCTTGCTCAGCTGCGAGTTGGCGTTCGTGGTGAGCAGCTGCTTGACCCCGGCCTTGGCGGCCTCGTCCTTGATGGACTGGGTCTCGGCGGTCCGGAACGGGTTGGCTTCCTTCTCCGACTGGGAAAAACCCACGATCGCGTTCTTCAGATCGATCTTGTCGCCGCCGTACTGGCTCAGCGTGCAGGTAGGTCCGGCGGTGGACTGTGCCACGGGAGCCTGCGCGCCGCCGCTGCCCTGCGCCTGCGGCGGCGCGGCCGCTTCCTCGGACTTCGCACACCCGGACATAACGAGCAACGCACACAACGACGCGCCGGCAACGCGGCCTAAGTGGATGGGACGGGGAAAACCGGTGGCGAGCATGGCTGACTCCTCGTTGACCAGCGAGAACACGCACCGGACCGGCTGTGGCGCCGATCACCCTAGCGACGTTACATCGTTGGTACAACGTTGTAAATATGCCCGTCCTTGATACGCTTCCCGGGTGGCAACCCTCAAGGACGTAGCCGAACTCGCCGGCGTGTCGGTGAAAACGGTGTCCAACGTCGTCAACGGCTACTCGTTCGTCCGGCCGGAGAACGAGCGCCGCGTCAAAGAGGCTCTGGCCGCAACCGGTTACAAGCCCAACGTCGGCGCCCGCAACCTCCGCCGCGGCCGCACCGGCTTCATCGCGCTCATGGTGCCGGAGCTGAGCATCCCCTACTTCGGCGAGCTCGCCGGCGGCGTGATCACCGCGGCCCACGGGCACGACTGGAGCGTCCTGATCGAACAGACCCAAGGGGTGCGCGACGCCGAACGCGCCACTCTCGCCTCGCTGGGCCCCCACATGGTCGACGGCGCCATCATCAGCCCCGAGGCGCTGGAGAAGGCCGATTTCACCCAGCACGCCAGCGGAATCCCGATGGTCCTGCTCGGCGAGCACGCGTTGGACGTGCCCATCGACCACGTCGGGATCGACAACGTGCGCGCCGCCCAGGTGGCCGTCCGGCACCTGATCGGCATGGGCCGCCGCCGGATCGCTGTGATCGGCCAGAACCCCAATCGCGGCACCGCGACCCAGCGGCTCGCCGGATACCGTGACGCGTTGTCCGAAGCGGATCTGCCGCAGGCGCCCGAACTCGTCGCCACCGCGATGCGTTACCACCACAGCGATGGCGCCGCGGCCATGGCCCGGCTGCTGACGCTACCCGAGCCACCGGATGCCGTGTTCTGCTTCAACGACATGCTCGCACTCGGTGCCGTGCGCGCCGCGGCAGAGCGTGGATACCATGTGCCGCAAGACATTGCTGTCGTGGGCTTCGACAACACCGAGCACAGCGCGTACAGCCTGCCGTCGCTCACCACCATCGCCCCGGACAAGACCGCGCTCGCCCACGCCGCCGTGGATCTCATCCACCACCGGGCAGGCGGCGACAACGGCGCGCCTCAGGACATCCAGATCCCGTTCACACTCGAGGTCCGCGAAAGCACCACAGGCTGACCAGAATCTGAGACGCGTTTCGCTCGCTGCGCGTTCGCCCTAGCGTCAAAGCCATGACGACTCAGCTGAGCACCGAGCTCACCGTGACCAAGCTCGGTGCGGACATCGGCGCACGAATCGACGGAGTACGGCTGGGAGGCGACGTGCCCGCCGCCCACATCGAGGCGATCAGGGCCGCCTTGCGGGCCAACAAAGTGATCTTCTTCCGCGGCCAGGACCACCTCGACGACCAGGGACAACTCGCTTTCGGCAGCCTGCTGGGCGAGGTCACCCTCGGGCACCCGACGGTCAAGAACGGCAATCCACACATTCTGCCGGTGGACTCCGAGTACTCCAAGGCCAACAGCTGGCACACCGACGTGACCTTTGTAGACAGGGTCCCGGCGGTCAGCATCCTGCGTGCCGTGCACCTGCCACCGTACGGCGGAAACACCGTCTGGGCGAACACAGTCACCGCCTACAATCGTCTGCCGGACGCCCTCAAAGCCCTGGTGGACCGGCTGTGGGCGGTACACTCCAATGTGTACGACTACGCCGCCGAGGTCGACAAGGAACGTATCGGCGGCATCGACGTCAAAGAACAGGGCTACCGATCGGAGTTCGTCTCCGACTACTACGAGACCGAACATCCCGTTGTCCGCATCCACCCCGAGACCGGCGAACGGGCCTTACTGCTGGGCCACTTCGTCAAACGCATCGTCGGACTGTCCACAGCAGAGTCGAACGCAGTGTTCCACCTCCTGCAGAACCGAATCACCCGCCTGGAGAACACCGTCCGATGGCAGTGGCAGGACGGCGACGTCGCCATCTGGGACAACCGCGCCACCCAGCACTACGCCATCTCCGACTACAACGACCTCCCCCGCCGCCTGCACCGAATCACCCTCGCCGGCGACATCCCAGTCAGCATCGACGGAGTCCACAGCATCCCCCTCCAGGGCGACGCCTCCCACTATTCAAGCTAGCGGTACGTGACCCCGGGTGGTGTCCGAAAATCGCCAGCGTGCGGGCTGCGCCCGGCAGTAGGGTCTTGATCATGAGTTCAGCTGAGACCTTTGCCGGGCTGCACAAGACTGGTGAGCCGTTGTTGTTGCCGAATGCCTGGGATGTGGCGTCGGCTGTCACGATTGCGGGGGCTGGGGCCAAGGCGATCGCGACGACGAGCGCGGGGGTCGCGTGGTCGCTGGGTGTGGCCGACGGAGTGGATTTCGGTGCTGACCGGTCGGCCGCGGTTGTCGAGCGGATTGTGCGGGCGGTTGACGTGCCGGTCACGGCTGACATTGAAGCGGGTTACGGATCCGTTGCCGATACGGTGACTGCGGTGCTGCAAGCCGGTGCGGTCGGAGTGAACATCGAGGACTGTGAGAACGGGCGCCTGCTTGCGCCGGCCGAGCAGGCGGAACGGCTGGCCGCCGCGCGGGCCGCCGCCGACAGTCTGGGTATCCCGGCGTGGATCAACGCCCGCACGGACATCTACCTCACCAGTGTGACCGCTGCTGAAGACCGGCTCGCCGCGGCCTTGGAGCGGGCCGCCGTCTATGCCGAGGCAGGCGCGAACAGCTTGTTCGTTCCCGGCTTGATCGACCTGCCCGCGTTGGCCGAACTGACTGCCGGTCCCCTGCCGATCGCGGTCATGGCGTGGGCCGGCGCGCCGACTGTCGCCGAGTTCGCGAACGTCGGTGTTGTACGAATCAGCCTGGGCGCTGCCATCGCCCAAGCCGCCTACGCAGTGGCTGCCCGCGCGACCGCCGAACTGCTCACCCACGGCACCTACGACAGCACTGCCGAAGGAATCCCTTACGACGCAACGAACAAGGCGCTCAGCAAGTAGGGCAGCCAAGTGGTCCCCGGCGCGATTCTGCTCGCCGGGGATCGCGGTGACAGGGAATGGCGTGGATATTCGGTCGAGTTGACTGCACCTCTTGGGGCAACATGGACGGGCTGGTGCTCGGACGTGCGTCGAAGGGGAGGATATGACTGCGCCCGGATCACGCGGCGAGGATGGGAATCCGCGCCGCGGTTCGTCCACGCGCAAATCAGCGGTGCTGCTGGCACTGCGCTACTACGGCCGTGAGATCGCCCGGCGGCGGCGGGTCGCCGTACCCGCACTCTTGTTGCCCGCGCTGGGAAATACCGTTCTGTTCTATGTTACACCGCTGATCGTCGCGGAGCTCGCCGCGCGGATCGCCGACGGCGGCACCGTGACCGCATCCGTTGTGCTGCCTTATGTTCTCGGGTTCGGCGGGTTGCTGTTGCTCGCCGAAGGCGTGTGGCGGCTGGGAATTCACTGCTTGAACCGGCTCGACGGCCGCGGGATCGAGAACCTCGCGGTCGAGGGGATGAACGAGCTGCTCGCCAAGGACGCGGCGTTCTTCCATGACAACTTCGCCGGGTCGCTGACCAAGCGGGTGCTGAGTTTCGCCTACCGGTTCGAGGAGTTCGTCGACACGCTGGCGTTCTCCGTCCTGGCGAGCGTGGTGCCGCTGGCCTTCGCGTCGGTCGTGCTGTGGCAGTACCACCCGCTGCTCGTGGTCGTGCTCGTCAGCCTGATCGTGATCACCGGCCTGGGCATAGCGCCGCTCGTCCGCCGCCGTCAGGCGCTTGTGGACGAACGGGAAGCCGCGATCGCCCGGGTGTCCGGCCATGTCGCCGACAGCCTGGCGAACATGGAGACCGTGCGGGCGTTCGCCGCCGAACCCCGCGAGGCGGCCGAGCACAAGTCTCGTGTCGCCGAGCAACGCAGGATCGCAGTCCGGTCATGGGACTACGCCAACCTGCGGATCGACACGCTGGTCGCGCCGATGTCCGTGCTCACCAACGCGCTCGGGCTGTTCCTGGCCGTCAGCCTCAGCGGCGGGCAGCTCGGCGTGGAGGCCATCGTGGTGACGTTCACGTACTTCAGCAACGCCACCCGGATCATGTTCGAGTTCAACCAGATCTACCGCAGGATGGAAAGCTCGCTGACCGAGGCGGCCCAGTTCACCGAGCTCCTGCTCGACCCGCCCACCGTGCTCGACCCGGACTCGCCCGAACCACTGCGCAAGACCACCGCGGACGTCCGGTTCGACCAGGTGACCTTCGCACACGCGGGAGCGCCGCCACTGTTCGACCGGCTGGATCTGACAGTGCCGGGCGGTACCAAGATCGGCCTCGTCGGCCGGTCCGGCGGCGGCAAGAGCACACTCACCCGCCTGCTGCTGCGGCTGATGGACGTCAACGAGGGCCGGATCCTGGTGGGCGGCCAGGACATCGCCAAACTGCGCCAGGCCGACCTGCGCAGCCTGATCGCCTACGTCCCCCAGGACCCGGCCATGTTCCACCGGACGCTGCGCGACAACATCGCGTTCGCCCGGCCGGGCGCCACCGACGCGGAGATCCACCAGGCCGCGCAGGCAGCACACGTCACCGAGTTCGCCGAGGCCCTGCCCGACGGCTTCGACACCATGGTCGGCGAACGAGGCATCAAGCTGTCCGGCGGCCAACGGCAACGTGTCGCGCTCGCCCGCGCCATCCTGCGTGACGCCCCGATCCTGCTGCTCGACGAAGCCACCAGCGCCCTGGACTCCGAAAGTGAAATCCTTGTCCAGCAAGCACTGTGGAAACTCATGGAAGGCCGGACCGCCCTCGTGGTCGCCCACCGGCTGAGCACCGTGGCCCGGATGGACCAGCTGGTGGTGCTCGACCGGGGCCAGATCGTCGAGCAGGGCACACACGAGGAACTGTTGCGGCTGCAGGGCACCTACGCGGGCCTCTGGCACCACCAGTCCGGCGGCTTCCTCGACGAGGACACACCGACGGTCATGACCAGCTAGCGTGGAAGATCGGCACGGCGAGGCTGAGGTAGCCTGCGTTCCCGTGCCGATCGCCTCCTTGCTGCTTGACCGCCTGCACGCAGCGGGACTGACCGACGTCACGGCAGTCGAGCCGGTCGAAGGCGGGGTCGCTGCGCTCGCAGGCGTCGCCGTCCGGCCCAGCGGGCCCTCGCTGTTCGTCAAGTCGTTCGCCGACGTGCCGGCCCGCGTTGATCGACCCGGCGATCTCCTACACATGGGCCGAGGTCGACCTGGCGCACCTGTGGTGCACTCCGCATCCGCCTGAGGCGAACCGGTTCTTCGACGTCTACGCGGAGCTGACCGGCCTGGACGAAGACTGGCGGGCCCGGATGCCGTTGATCCAGCTGCGTCAGCACCTGGCCGTGATCGCCCAGTTCGACCACGACTGGGGCGCGGCGCAGCACGTCCGCGCCACTCTCAGGCCGTTCCGCCGAGCTGGGGCCTAGGCCTGCAGAGAGCGCCAGATCCGATCAGGCAGGACCTTGATCGCCTGTCCGATGTCGATACCGGGTACGCCCGACAGCCATCGGCGGGAGGTCTCTGCCACCGGCCCGATCAGCAGGATCTCGATCAACGGTTCCGGTAGGTCGACGATCTCACCGGACGCGACGTGCGGCCGTAGCCAGCCGGCGACAGCCGCAAGCTGCGGTGCCTTGGTGGCATTGATCTGTGCTGCGTGCGCGGAGACATAGCCAGCGTAGGCCGACGCGTGGATGAACCGGGCTGCCGCTGGGTGCTCCTCCGTGAAACGCAGGTATGTCACCACAAGCGCGCGGACACCTGTGCGCGCGGTACGCGTGCGTTGCAACGCGGCGATGAGCTCGTCGAACAGTTGCGTCATGCATTTGCTGTACAGAGCGGCAGCGAGGCCGTCGAAACTACCGAGGTGGTGGTACAGGCTGCCCAGGCTGACGCCGCTGGCCGCGATGACGGCGTTGACGGTGAAGCCGTCCTGACCGGACTTGGCGAACACGTCCAAGGCTGTGGACAGCAGCCGGTCGACTGTCTCGGTGCCGCGCTGCTGCTTAGGGGACATAGGCCACCGCCTGGTCCCAGACTCGTTGTGCCAGAACAGGATCCTTCGGGCCTTCGGCGAGCGCGTTCTGGTCGAAGTACCGGCCGTTGCCAGTGGTGAACGCGAGCCGGACCACAGGCTTGGCGCCCGACGCCGGTGGCGCCCAGGACCGTTTGACGAACTTCATCAGCAGGCCGAGCAGGCCACCGGTGTCGCCGAGATCCGTCTTGATCACGCCGGGGTGCACGGCGTCGATGGTCACACCGGTGTTCCGCCAGCGCTCGGCGAACACGGGAACGGTCAGCAGGTTGGCCAGTTTCGTGGTGCAGTACGTCCGCATCCGGTGGAAGTCCTCGCCGGTGGGTGTGCGTTGCGGGTCGTAGCGGCCCTTGACGAACAGCCCGGCGCTGACCTGCACGACCCGGGTGGCGCTGTCCCGCAGTCGCGGCTCCAGCAGGTGATTGAGCAGGAACGGCGCCAGATGGTTGACCGCGAACGCCTGCTCCAGCCCGTCGGGCGTACGCACGAGCCTGGTCGGCCAGATCCCCGCGTTGTGCACGAACACGTCGATCTTCGGGCACTGATCGAGGATCTGGTCTGCCGCCGACTGAATGCCCGCGATCGTGGACAGATCAGCGACCACGAGTGAGGCCGGCCCCAATGCCGACACAGCCTGTTCGCCGCGCGCACGGTCCCGCGCGACGACCACCACCTGACACTCTCGTCGCACAAGCTCCTCAGCCACGGCGTATCCGATGCCACGGCTGCCACCGGTGACCACTGCCATCATCCCGGCAGCCTAATCCAGAACTAGAACAAACTTATAGAAAAAAGTTCTAGGAACGCAGGTACGCCAGCACCGCCTGGACCCGGCGGTGACCGCCTCCGTCCCCGGCAGGCAGGCCGAGTTTGCCGAAGACGTTGCCGATGTGCTTGTGCACCGCACCGGCACTGATCACCAGCGCGTCGCCGATCTGGGTGTTGGAGTGGCCCTCGGCCATCAGCGCCAGCACTTCCCGTTCCCGCGCCGTCAGCGTCCGGATCGGGTCGCTTGCCTTGCGGCGCACCAGAAGCTGGGCCACCACGTCGGGGTCCAGCACGGTTCCCCCGGCGGCTACCCGGTTGAGCGAGTCGAGGAAGTCCGCGACCTTGCCAACCCGCTCCTTGAGCAGATAGCCGACTCCTCCCCCGTTCCCGGCCAGCAGATCCTCGGCATAGCTGTCCTCGACGTACGCCGAAAGCACCAGCACAGCCAGGCCGGGATAACGCCTGCGTGCCTCCACCGCGGCGCGCAGGCCTTCGTCGGTGTACGTGGGTGGCATCCGGATGTCGACCACCGCCACATCCGGCTTGTCGGTGTCCAGCGCGGCGAGCAGGTCATCAGGATTGTCGGTGGCCGTGGTCACCTCCAGGCCTTCACTGCGCAGCAACAACGCCATGCCCTCACGCAGCAGGGCGTCGTCCTCGGCGATCACGATCCGCATGGTTTCCTCTCACGCTCCAGCCGGGACAACGGCTCGCACGACAGTCGGCCCGCCTGGCGGGCTAGTCACCGCGGTCTGCCCGTCGAAGGCGGCGATCCGCCGGCGGATGCCGTTCAGCCCGGTGCCGCCGTCCTCGTCGGCTCCCCCGCGGCCGTCGTCGGCGATCTCGATCGTCAGGGCGTCGCCCGACATGGAGATCCGTACCGTGACCTGCGTGGCTCCGCTGTGCTTGGCCACATTGGTCAACGCCTCCGCCACGACGAAGTACGCCGCCGACTCGACCGCGGCGGGCAACCGGCGAACAGAATCGACGGCGACCGTGCACGGAATCGGGCTCCGCGCGGCGAGCGCGTCCACAGCGCCATCGAGCCCACGATCGGCCAGCACCGGCGGATGGATGCTGCGAACCACGTCCCGGAGCTCGGCCAGCGCGTCGGTGGCGGCGTCCTGCGCCTTGACGATCAGCGGGAGCGCGGAATCCGGGTCACGCTTGAGCGAACGCTCCATGATGCCGAGCATCATCACCACGGCAACCAGGCGATTCTGCGTGCCGTCGTGCAGATCGCGCTCGATCCGGCGCAACTCGGCACCATGCGCCTCCAGCGCCGCCGCCCGGGTCGCGGTCAGCTCGGCCATCCGCTGCACGAGAGTCGCTTTCGGCGGCGCGAGCCGTGTGCTCGACCAGCGGACGTCCCACGCCGCCATCACCGGTATCAGCCAACGGCCCAGCAGCAGAAGCGCGACTGCGACCACGGGACTGGCCGCGGCCAGCGACCAAGAGTCCACAACGATCCCGAACGAGGTGCCGACTCCACCTGGGATGGCCCACCAGTAGAGCGGTGCCAACGCGTTCTGCACCACGGCACTGGGAATGCCGACCGCCAGGCCGCCGGTGAGCATCCCGGTCAACGCGTGCAGCAACAGCCACACCACGTCGCGCCTGGTCGCCGGGTCGGACGCCGCTGTCACGACCCGCTGAACGAGCGAACCGCCTAACTCCTCGTAGCGCTCCGGAATGGCCGTGCCGGAGAAGGCCGCCACCCGCCCGCGGTCGTACGCCACAACCCGGCGCATCAACCGCACCGCGTGCGGAAGCAGTGGATACACCACCAGGCTCACCAGGACCACGGACAGCACGATCCAGGACGCGAGCGCCGTGACGAACCCCACCAGCAAGTAGCGCAACGACGGCCACACCGCCACCAGCGCCTGCCTCATGTCCCTCCCCGATGGTAGAGCGCGCTCCACCGTGGATCTGGCAGTGCGCGGGATGTCAGTGACCCCGCCCGGGAACCTACCGTCGCTCCCGACAACGAGCAGGAGCGGGGAATGACAACACCAGTGACGACCAGTCAGGAGTACGCAGTCCAGCTGGACTCCGTGGCCAAGACCTATGGAACGGGCGATGGCGCGGTGACCGCGTTGCGCGGCGTGACGCTCCGGCTGCGGCGAGGCCGGTTCACGGCCGTGATGGGGCCGTCCGGGTCGGGAAAGAGCACGTTCCTGCACTGCGCGGCCGGGCTTGACCGGCCGACCTCCGGCACCGTCCGGCTCGGTGACGTAGACCTCGGCAGGCTCAAGGAGACCGCGCTGACCGAGCTGCGCCGCAGCCGGATCGGCTTCATCTTCCAGGCCTACAACCTCGTGCCGTCGCTGAGTGCCCTGGACAACATCACCCTGCCGCTGCGGTTCGGCGGGCAGCAGGCCGACCGGGCCTGGCTGCACGAGGTGATCGGCCGGGTCGGCCTGGCCCAGCACCTGGACCGCAAGCCGAGTCAGCTGTCGGGCGGCCAGCAGCAACGCGTCGCCATCGCCCGAGCCCTGATCACCCGCCCTGAGGTCGTCTTCGCCGATGAACCCACCGGCGCCCTGGACACACGCACCGGCGCGCAGGTCCTCACGTTGCTGCGTGACCTGGTGGAGAGCATCGGCCAGACCGTCGTGATGGTCACGCACGACCCCGTGGCCGCGTCACACGCGCACAGCGTGATCTTCCTGGCCGACGGCCGTGTGGTCGACGAGGTCGCCCGGCCGACGCCCGACCTCGTGGCCACGCGGATGACGACTTTGGGGGACTGGTGATGTACGGGATGGCCTGGCAGGCGATCAAGGCCCGCAAAGGGGCCTTCGTCGCGCCACTGCTCGCCTTGTTCGGCGGGTCGATCCTGCTCACGGCGTGCGGGATTCTGCTGCAGTCGGGGCTGTTCGGCGGCGTCCCGGTCCAGCGGTACGCCGCGGCGCCGGCCGTGATCAGCGGAAACCAGACGGTCAGCGCGACCGCGGACGGCATGTCCCACAGCGAGAGCCTCGCCGGGCGAGTGCCCGTCGACGCACGCCTGGTCGACGAGGTGACCCGGATTCCCGGCGTCCGCAAGGCGATCGGGGACGTGAACTTTCCCGTGCTCGCGCCGGACGGGCCCACGTCCGGGCACGGCTGGGCCAGCGCGGAACTGGCTCCTTACACGCTGAAAGCGGGGCAGGCGCCTGCCGGGCCGCGCGATGTCGTGCTCACCGGCCGGGCGGGGGTTTCGGTCGGCGACACGATCCCGCTTTCAGTGCGGTCCCAATCCGAGTCGTACCGGGTCGCCGGGATCGCCGACGGGCCACCGGCGGTGTTCTTCTCCGATGACGTCGCGCGTCAACTGTCCGGCGACCCGGGCAAAATCGCCGCGATCGGTGTGTTCGGCGATCCGGACACCGTGCGGAACGCACTCGCCGCCAACCCGGACGTGAGTGTGCTGACCGGCGTGAACCGGTCCGAGGCGGAATCCTCCGACGGCGCGCAGTCCCGGATGATCCTGATGATCGTGACCAGCTCGTTCTCCGGGTTCGTGCTGATGATCGTGATCTTCGTGACGGGCAGCACGCTCGCCCTGGTGCTCAACCAAAGGCGGCGTGAATTCGCCTTGCTGCGCGCGGTCGCCGCGACACCTCGTCAGCTCCGGCGCCTGATCGGCACGGAAACCCTGCTGATTTCCGGGGCCGGTGCTGTGCTGGGTGTCGGGCCGGGCCTGTTCGCCGGGTACGCGCTGCGCGACGCTTTCGCAAGGATCGGCATCATCCCCGCGGAGTTCGAACTCTCCGTCGGTCCCGTACCGATGCTCGCCGCGATCGTGTTGTGTGTGGCGGCGGCACAGATCGCGGCCCGGTCCTCCGCCCGCCGGATGCTTCGGATCAAACCCGTGGAGGCGCTGGGCGAGGCCGCCGTCGAACCTCGCAGGCTCGGTAAAGCGCGCCTGATCTCAGGATTCGTGCTGCTGGCACTTGCGGTCGCCGGCGCTGTCGCCGCTCTGGTCATCCCGGGGCAGCCGGCCATCGCCCCGGCCGGGATGTCGTCACTGCTGGCCGTGATCGGACTGGGCCTGCTCGGGCCGGTCTTCGTGTCGGCCGCGACCCGGCTCATCGGCCGTCCTCTCCTGCGCTCGCCCGGCAGCGCCGGATATCTGGCCGCCCGCAACAGCATGGCCAACTCCCGGCGCCTCGCCGCGGCCGTCACCCCGCTCGTGCTCACGATCGGTTTCGCGGTCACGCAGTTCTACAGCCAGACCACCATGGCCGAAGCCACGCTCTACCAAGCCCGCGCCGCCACCACAGCGGACTACGTCCTCACCGCCCCCAACGGCCTCCCTGCCGACGCAGCCACCGCCGCACGCGCCGTCCCCGGCGTCACCGCCGCCACTCCCCTGGTCGGCAGCGAAGTCGTCGTCCTGGATCCCGACGCGGCCTCCGAACCACTCACCAAGTCACGCGCTCATGGCGTGGATGCCTCCCAATTGAAAGGCACCCTCTCCTTGACCGCGACCACAGGCGACTTTGGCGCGTTGCGCGGAGACACTGTGGCACTCAGCGAAACCACGGCCTCATGGGCGGGAAAGAAGGCCGGCGACCGGATCTCGATGTACCTCGGCGACCGGACGCTGATCAACCCGGCCGTGGTCGCGGTGTTCAAGGACAACCTCGGCTTCGGCGACATCCTGATGCCGCACGAAGTCCTGATCCCGCACACCGTCAACCGGACCGCGGACTCGATCCTGGTCAGCGGCAACACAGACGGCCTGCAGGCACTGCCCTACCCCGGCCTCAAGGTCACCGATCGCCAAGGCCTCGTCGTGGCCCTCGACGACGAACAGCAGGCCAACCTCTGGCTCAACCGCATCCTGCTCGGCGTGATCATGCTCTACGTCGCCCTGTCGGTGGTGAACACCCTCGTCACGGCCACTTTGGACCGCGGCCGTGAACTGTCCCTGCTCCGCCTGGTCGGCGGCACCAGGCGCCAGGTCCTGCGCGTCATGCGCGTCGAATCCTGGATCGTCGTCGGCATCGCGGTCGTGGCCGGATCCGCGATTCCCGTGCTGCCCCTGGCTTTCCTGGGCCTCAACCTGGCCGGCTCGCCGATCCCGGACGGCACTCCCCTGGTCTACATCGGAATCGTCGCCCTGGCCACCGCCATCGGCCTGCTCGCCATCAGACTCCCCGCCCGCCGGATCACCCGCGGCAAAGTCACCGTCCTCACCCGCGAGTAGGGCTTCGTTCCCGGCTGCTTTGAAGGGCGTTTTCGTCACTGTCAGATTTCACTGTGGTCGTAGTCCTAAATGCAGTGGCCCCTGATGCGCATCAGGGGCCACGCAATACTGTTCGGCTATGACGGCGAAGGTGCCGCGATCACTGCGTCGCGTTGTACGTAGACGACATGCCGGGTTTCGGCTGCGCCTCGCGCCCGGCGGTCTCCGTGCGGTACTCGCACCTGTGGTCTGTGTGCTGGCGTTGGTGTTTGCCGCGGCCCTGGCGCAGTTCGGCCTGCTTGTGGCCGTGATGCCGCTTGTCAATCTGTTCTTGAGAGCCTTGCGTGAGGCCTTCAGCTTCGCGTTCCTCGTGTTCGTCAGTGCTCCCTTCGGGGGATTGGTCATCTACGGTGCCGCGCACCTGGCGATCGGTGCGGTGCGGTTCGCGCATGCGTTCCACCGGATTGAGATACGACCGGACCGTGTCGTGGTCGCCGGATGGTTCCGCCGGACTGTGGTGGAGATCGTGGACCTCAGGGAGATCATGCTGCGGGAACACAGAGACTCGGTGGAGGTGGTGCTCCGCGCCGGCGAACGGCTCATCGTGTGTCCCGCCGCACTGGGCAGCCGCCTGCCCAGGACGGATCTATCCGAACTGGCCGCGTGGCTCGGCGAGATCCTGGTGCCTGTAGAGGTACCCGTGAGGCACTGTCGCGCCGCCACCGCGGTCACGAGCGAGCGAGACAGTGGGTAGATCTGCCGCCCCAGCGGGTCCTGGTTGCTCAGTAGGTTGGGGCGATGGTCGCGGGCGCTACCGACACCGGTTCCACCGACATGCCTGTTTTCGGGCCCTATCGGATTCTTGAGCTGCTTGGTCAGGGTGGGATGGGTGTGGTTCACCGCGCCTACGACACTGTTCACGATCGCGTGGTCGCGTTGAAGCGGCTGCCGAGTTCGATCACCGACCGCGAATACCGGGTGCGGTTTCGCCGGGAGGCACGGATCGCGGCCGGGCTCAAGCACCCGAACGTGATTCCGGTGAACGACTTCGGGGAGATCGACGGCGATCTGTACCTCGACATGAAACTCATCGAGGGCACGGACCTGCGGCGCGGTCTGGGTTCCGGGACCTTCGAGGTGGATCGTACGATCCGGATCCTGTCGCAGGTCGCGTTGGCGTTGGACGCCGCGCACGAACGGGGCCTGATCCACCGCGATGTGAAGCCGTCGAACATCCTGATCGGCGACGACGGGCAGACCTATCTGGCCGACTTCGGGATCGCGCGGGAGACATCGCCCGAGGCCACAGCCTTGACGCGGTCCGGGGACCTGATCGGCACCTGGGACTACATGGCGCCCGAGCGGATGTCCGCAGGCGCGGTCGACGGTCGCTCGGACCAGTACTCGCTGGCGTGTGTCCTGTTCGAATGCCTGACAGGGCGGCTCGCGCATCCGGCGTCGGACCCGGCAGCGAAGGTCGCCGCGCACCTGCTGCAGCCTCCGCCCGCGCCTTCGGTGTTCGTGCCGACGATCAGCCGGGAGCTCGACGCGGTTGTCATGCGCGGCATGGCAAAGGAGCCCGCACGCCGATTCGCGACGACGACCGCGATGATGAAGGCGGCGGGAGAAGCCGCCTACGCGGGCGTCACCACACGCGCCGCTCAGTCGACTGAGGACCAGGGCAAAATCGTGCGGGCGATTCTGCGGTCGAGTTCGCCCCGCAAGGGAAGCACGCTCCCGATCCTGCACAACTACCCGCCGACCTGCCCCTACCCCGGGTTGATCGGCTTCGAGCAGTCGGACGCGGACCTGTTCCACGGACGCGATCACGTCGTCACAGAACTGTTGGTACGCCTGGCAGAACAACTCGACGGCGGCGAACCGGTAGTCCTCGTCGGCGCGTCCGGCGCAGGCAAGTCGTCAGTCCTGCACGCCGGTCTGCTGCCGAAACTGGCTGACGACCCGGCATGGCCGCAGGTCGTGATCACGCCGGGCTCGGATCCGATCGGCTTTCTGGCCGCTGCGATCGCGCCGCACACCGGGATGGCCGCCGCGGACATCGCCCAGTCCATCCGCCAGCGCCCCACCAAGTTCGGCGAGATCTGCGCGCGGGCCGGCCGGTCGATCATCGTGGTCGACCAGTTCGAGGAACTGTTCACCCACGGTGTCCCCGAAGCCGACCGGCGGGCGTTCGCCACGGCCCTGGCACACGCCAGACCGGCGTTGGCCCTCCTCGCGGTGCGCGCGGACCTTGTCGACCGATGCATCGAACTCAACCCGTTGATGCCCGCTCTCACCGCACCCGTGCTGCTCGGGTCGATGGACGCGACCGAGCTCAGGCAGGCGATCGTCCAGCCCGCCCGAGACTTCGGCGTCGAGATCGAACCCGGCCTGCCGGAACGTCTGATAGCCGACCTCGGTGTACGCGGCGAGGTGCGCTACGACCCGGGCGCCTTGCCGCGAATGGCACACGCTCTGAGAGAAGCGTGGAACTACCGCGAAGGCTCTGTGCTGACGCTCGCCGCGTACCGCCGTGCCGGCGGAATCGACGGCGCTGTTTCCCGGACCGCCGAGGACATCTTCGCAAGGCTTGATCATGCCGACAGAGAAGCACTTCGCGGGATCCTGTTACGTCTGGTGGCCGTCTCCGACGACGGCACGGTCGCGCGGCGCAGAGTCGATCCGCAGGAGATCAGCGGCTACATCCTGGACAACTTGATCGCCGCGCGGCTCGTCACCGTCGACGCGACAGGCGCGCGACTCAGCCACGAAGCGTTGCTCACCGCGTGGCCCAGACTGCGCGACTGGATCGACGAGGACCGGGCGGGATTGGTGCAGCACCGCAGGTTCATCGACGCGGTCCGGGTCTGGGTCGAGTCCGGACAGCACAGCGACGACCTCTACCGCGGTGTCCGCCTCGCCACCGTGAACTCGTGGCTCGATCGCGGCCGTACCCAGTTGCAGCCCGCCGAACAAGAGTTCCTGGTCAGGTCGAACGCCGCCGAATACGCCGGGCAGATCACCGCGCGCCGCAGAACCCGGCGGCTGCGCACGCTGGTGGCAGCGCTGAGTGTGCTGCTGCTGGTGGCCGCCGGTGCCGTGGTCGTCGCGACCGAGCTGAGACAGGACGCCCAGGACGAACGCAACCGGGCCGACATCGGCAAGCAGATGAACCTGTCACGGCAACTGGCCGCCGAAGCTTCCCTGGCCAGAGGCACCGACCCACGCCGGGCGGCGTTGTCGGCACTGGGTTCCTGGCAGGCGGGCGAAACCGCCGAAGGACGCAGTGCGCTGCTAGGCACGCAGACCGATCACTACAAGGGCCGGATGCAGGGCCATCAGGGTGCCGTCTCGTCCGTGGCGATCAGCGGCGACGGGAAGATCGCGGCCAGTGGCGGGCGTGACGGCTCGCTCCGGCTGTGGGACGTGCCGAATCGCCGGGAGCTGACGGTGCTCGCCGACGGCGACGGCTGGTTCCGCACCGTGTCGATGACCGCGGACGGCCGGTTCCTGCTGGCGGCGAACCCGATCGAAGGCAAGGTGACCCTGTGGAGCGTGCCGGATCGCAAGATCCTGTTCACCGTTCCGGACAAGGGCATCGACGGGCAGATATCCTTCGACGGCAAGACTTTCGTGGCATGGACCGACCGTGGGGTCGCGGTCTGGGACGTGGAGTCGCACGTTGAGCGAGCCCGGTTCCCCGCGGCGAACTCCCTGGCGATGGCGTACAGCCCGGACGGTTCGCTCGTCGCGACGACCAACAAGAACAATGTGGACATACACCGGGTCAGCGACGGTGCCGTCGTCGCAAGCCTTGCCGGGCATACGGATGACGTCCTGGCAATGGCGTTCGACCGCACCGGTACCCAGCTCGCCAGCACGTCCATGGACGGGTCCCTCCGGCTGTGGGACACCTCGAAGTGGACCCAGATCGACGTGATGACCACGGTAGGAGGCGGTCTCGCCACCGTGGCGTTCAGCCCGACCGGAACCGGGATCATGGCCGCGGGCATCGGCACGACGGTCTACGTCTGGGATCGGGCCAGCCGACGGCAGCTACTGGGCTTGGCCACCGGATCGGTCACCACGTTCGGCCTGACCGTCAGCGGTGACGGGCATACGTTCCTGTCCGCCGACTCGGCAGGTGTGATCACGGTGTGGGCGTTCCAGCGCTCCATGCTCGGCACGGGCGACGAGGCCCTGGTGAGTGTCGCGTTTCAGCCCAAGGGAAAGCTCCTCGCGACCGCAGGCGGGCATGGCACGGTGCGGTTGTGGGACGTGACCACCGGTGACATGGTCAAACAACTGCAGGGTGCGGCCGGCAAGTCGTATCACACCGAATTCAGCCCGGACGGGGCGAAGATCGTGGCCGTCGGTGACGACGGTCTGGTCATCGTGTGGAACACGGTGACCGGTGCCGAGGAGGCCCGTTTCTCCCGCCCTGGCACAGAGTTCACCCAAGCCGCGTACAGTCCGGACGGCAAGACGATCGCGGTTGCCGGCAAGACCCCGGCGGACGCCCGCGACAACGTGGACCGCGACGAGGTCATGTTCCTGCAGGCCACCGACCTGTCGGTGGCCAACCGCCGTCCCACGCGCGAGGAGCCGCGCAACGCCGAGGCGAACAAGGTGGACGTCAACTACCCGACCGCGCTCTCGTACAGCCCGGACGGCCGTTCGCTGGCAGTCACGCTCTCAGCAGGCAAGGTCGGGCTGTTGAACCTTGCCGACCCCGGATCGGAGATGACGATTCTGGCCGGGCACGAAGGAATCGCCACCGACGCCGAGTTCAGCCCGGACAGTCAGACACTGGCCACAGCGGGATCGGACCGGCTCGTGCGGCTGTGGCATACCCGGGACGGTTCCCCCGCGGGCGTGATCACCGGCCATGACGCGACTGTGCGCCGGGTGACGTTCAGCCCGGATGGCAAGACTCTCGCGACCGCGAGCCAGGACCGGATCATGCGGCTCTGGGATGTCGCCAGCCACCAGTCCACCGGACGGTTCGAACGTCACGAGGACGATCTCAACGACGTGGCGTTCGACTGGTCGGGCAAGTACATATCCAGCGCCAGCGCGGACGGGACCGTGCGGACGTACATTTTGGACACCAAGGAGGCCGTCCGGCAGGTTTGTGCCGTGCTCGACCGCGACACCCTGGCCGACGAGTGGAAGGCTCTCGGACCCGACCGCGGCGACCAGCCCGTCTGCCCGAGCTGACATGCCCAAAGTCGTCGTCCGTGGGACCGCGATGGCCGCGGTCGAGCTGAACACCGGCGAGTCGCTGCTGTTCGGGCGTGCACCGCACTATGCGCTCAAGCCGGGAGCGATCGGCCTGACGTTGCCGGAGTGCGCATCGCACGTGTCCCGGCTCGTGGCCGAACTGTACGTCGGCGCCGACACTGTGTCGCTGACGTGGCTGGGCGCCGGTGAGGCCCAACTGTCCGGCCTGTTCGACGCGCCCGGGGGCGCCCGGCGGGTGATCATGACCCGGTCGATGACGGCGCTGCTCGACGACGGCGAGAACCAACTGGTCCTCCTGCTGGGCAGGCAGACCCCCACCGGCGGCTTCGCGGACCTCGTGATCGGCATCGAAGTCGACCTCGGCCGCACAGTCCAGCCGGGCGCACCCGACGCGGGCACCGGACCGGTCACGACGGCCGGGCCCGGCCTGGTCAGACACAGCAAGGACTGGTTCGTCGCGCTCGCGTTGACCGAACCGTGGCTCGCCGGCGCGGACGACTATCCGCGTCCGCCGTCCAACCGGGAGATCTTCGAACGGGTACAGCACTGGCACGGCTATGCCTGGAATCTCCACCAGCCGCAACGAGTCGACGACGCGATCAGGGTCATCTCCGCGATCGCGTTCGGCGCGCGTGGCGATCCCTACCTGGCACCGCACGGCGGCAGGCTGCAGAACATCCGTTTCGCGGTCGCCCGGCGCGCGGCCGAGATGCGCCTGGTCACCGCCGCCGATCTGGCCGAGGTCCACCGCGCGGCACGAAACCGGAAACTTCCGCCGCCCTGACCCTCGCCACGGCTGCCCGGCCATCCTTACCCTCTGCTCAATCACGTTGAGCCGAAAGGAAAGTACGATGATCCAGCATCAGGACTCCGAGCCCCGGGCCCGCAAAGGCGTCGGTACGATCATCCTGCTGGTGCTGCTCAGCCTCGCCAACACACTCGTGCTCGTGGTCAGCATCATGGCGTGGGCCGAGGAAGCCGACCTTGGGCGCGACTTCGACGACCGCGTGCTACAGGCTGTGGCGCTCAGTACGATCCTCAGTGCCGTCGCCGTGATCGGCCTTGTCGGTGCGTGGCTCACCCGCAAGTGGGGACCACGGACTTATGTCGGTGTCGCGGGCCTGAGTCTGGTGCTCGGTCTTGTCCTCTCCGGCGGTAGCGTCGCTCCGGTGAATCTTATCGGTATCGTTATCGCCGTGGTGCTGTGGCTGATCGCCGAGACCAACTGGTAGCAAAGGGATCCCGTACGGCGGAGTGTCCATAGTGGCCATTGCTGTGGACACCACGCGCCTCCTGCGGACCAGCAGCAGCACACCCAGCCCGCCTGCGACGACCACCACACCGGCACAGACCATCGCGAAAAGCAGGACAAGGGTGGTGCCCGAACTCGGCGTGCCGCCCTTGTCCGCAGCCCGTTTGCGGAACTCCCCCGCCTGCACATGGGTCGGCGAGCCCTTGACGACCGCGTCAAAATAGTCGACTGCGGCGTTGAAGTCACCGGCGAAGTACCGGTCCAGCCCAGTCCGGAAGTTGCGGTCATTGGGCCCCAGGCCCACCGTGATGCCCTTGCCGCGCAGCAACTCCGCCAGTGTCGCCGCCGAGCTGGCGAAGTTGAACGACTGGGTCTCCCCTGGCGTCTTCTGGCTGATCAGACCGACCACACGGCCCTGGTTGTCGATCACCGGCCCGCCGCTCATGCCGTTCGTGGCCGCGGCGCTGAACTCGTAGAACGGCCGCTTCTCCTGGGTGCGGTGCGCCGAGATCTGGCCGTTCTTGTTGCTGGGCTCCAGATTCGCGTCCGGCACCGACCCCGGATAGCCGATCGCCAGGATCGGGGTCCCGACCGGCGCCGGATCGGCCCTGAGTTCGACCGACGGCAGCCTGTTGACCGGCACCTTGAGCACGGCGACGTCGCCGTCGTCCGGCGCGACGAGGTCGGTCACGGTCGCCGTCATGACCTCGCGCTTCAGTTTGTCGCCGTCCGGCACCATCCGTTCGACCCGGATCTGGCGGTCCACCGGCCGGTCCGGCGATGCTCCCTCAGCCAGTGCGTTCTGTGCCAGCGCCTGCTTGGCCTTGACCGGGTCCGCGATCCGGCCCACTTTGCCGAGATCCGCGATGGCCGCTTCCAACAGTGCGCCACCGCCGCCGTGAACGCCGGTGTGGACACAGTGGCTGGCCGTCGCGATATACCCGGCCGGGTCGATCACGGCCCCACTACAGCTGGTCTTGACCTCATATCCGGCGGTTCCGCCGAAGACCTCACCGGTCTGCTTGTCACGCACCCAGCCGCGCCAGGTCACCTGGATGAAAACAATCGCCGGGCGGGCCACCGCGGCGGCCAGCTCTTCCGGACTCGACGGCTGCGCGGCCGCGGGCACCGGAAACGTCACGAATGGCACAATCGCCAGGACACACAGAACTTTTCTCATTGCCCGTACACACCTGGCCCGCTTGTCCGGACCCACACCGAGCTGTATCCGTTGGCACCCGCTTCGGCGAACTGCGTCGAATTGCAGGTGTACGGGTCCACTTCGTTGAGGTTCGGCTTCACCTCGAACGGCTGGGTCGAGCGGAGCCCTCGATGGTCGTAGTAGGAAAACGTGATCGTGGCGCTGGTGTGCCCGATGTAGGTGACGGCGCTGTCGGACGCACTCCACTTGAACTCCATCGTTCCGTTGGAGACGATCCGCAGCGTCCGGCCGGCGAAACTACTGGTGAGGGTGAAGCTGTCGTGCCGTTCCATGCCGGTGCCGTCCGCCCGGAACTCCAGCACCCTGCCATTGCCCGAGAATCGCATCGGCTCCTGGTCGGTATAGAACTTGACGGTCGTGAACTCGCCCACCGAGCGCCAGCTGCCGATCATGCACATCGGCAGCGCCGCCGGCCGGTTGGCCGCTGCCTTCGGCGTGGCTGTCGTCTCACCGGCAACCGGGATCACCTCGTCGGAACAACACGATTCCGGAATGTCGGCAGAAATCCCCACAGCGGTCAGCGTGACAGCTGCTACAAGCGCGCAACCGGCAACGGAGAACAACGCCACGACGGCAGATCTTCCTGTGAATAAAGGAGAATCACTCACCCTCCCATGTTATTGCCCAGCCCGCGCACAACAGAACCCGCCAGGCCGGAAGTTTCCGTTTTCTCCGCCGGACGGCGAACCCCGGGCACGGACTGTGTTCGCCGTGCGCACTACGCCAGGGCAGAATCGAGTGAGTGCGGATCGGGATGCTGGGCCCCTTGGAGGTCCGTGACCACAGCGGCGCGGAAGCGGCCGTACCCGGGATCCGCCTGCGGACATTGCTGATCATCCTGGCGCTGCGACCAGGACGAGTGGTGCCGACGGGCAGCCTGATCGACGGAATCTGGCCGCAGCGGCCACCTGCTCAGGCCCAGAACGCCTTGCAGGCACTGGTGTCCAGGCTCCGGCGCACAGTGCCCGGCCTGGTGATCGAATCCCACCCGAGCGGCTACCGCCTGGTCATCGACGCGGACTCGGTCGACGTGAGCAGGTTCGAACGGCTGGTCGCCCAAGCCCGGTCCGCGTCCACCGAGGACGCCGCACGAATCCTCCGCGAGGCACTCGGCCTGTGGCGAGGCCCTGCCCTGCAGGATGTGACAGACTCCTTCGCCGCATCAGCAGCAGGATTGCACGAACTCCGCCTGACCGCGATCGAGGAACGCGTCGCCGCCGACCTCCGCCTGGGCCGGGCAGGCGAACTGGTGACGGAGCTGACGTCGTTGGTCGCTGAACATCCGCTTCGGGAGCGGATGGTCGCCGCGCTCATGCGCGCGTTGACGGCAACGGGCCGCTCAGCCGAAGCCCTCACGGCGTACGAACGCGCCCGCGAGACGTTGGCCGACGCCCTGGGCAGCGACCCTTCACCCGAACTTTCCGCGCTGCACACAGCGATATTGCGCGGTGAAACCAACGCACCGACTGGCCGCACGAATCTCCGTGCCGGCCTGACGAGCTTCATCGGCCGGGAAGCCGACGTCGCCCAAGTCGCCAAGCTGGTCAACGAATACCGCCTCACGACAATCACCGGCCCAGGCGGCTCCGGCAAGACCCGTCTCGCCGGCGAAACCGCCCGAACCATGCTCGACGACCAGCCCGACGGTGTCTGGCTGATCGAACTCGCGCCTGTCACCGCTGACGTACCGCGCGCCGTACTGGCCGCGCTCGAAATCCAGGAATCCAGCGCCGAACCGGCCGATCAGCTGGTCGCGGCCTTGCAGACCCGGCGGGCCTTGCTGGTACTGGACAACTGTGAGCACGTGATCGGCACGGTCGCGGCGCTGGCCGACCGCCTGCTCGGTGCCTGTGCGCACCTGCGGATCCTGGCCACCAGCCGTGAGCCGCTGAACATCATCGGCGAGGCGTTGTGGCAGGTGGAGCCGCTCGGTCTGGCCGAGGAAGGCGCTGATGTCGCCGAAGTGGTGTCATCTCCCGCCGTGCGGCTGTTCGTCGATCGTGCGAATGCCGCCCGCCGTGGATTCGTCATCGACATGCCCGCTGTCGGTCAGATCTGCCGTGCGCTGGACGGCATGCCGTTGGCCATCGAACTGGCCGCGGCCCGGATGCGATCGATGACCGCCCAGCAGCTGGCCGGCCGGTTGGACGACCGGTTCCGTCTGCTCACGGGCGGCAACCGGACCGCGCTCCCGCGCCATCAGACGTTGCGGGCGGTGATCGACTGGAGCTGGGACCTGCTCACCGACGAGGAACGCACAGTCCTGCGGCGGCTCGCGGTCTTCTCGCGTGGCGCGACGGTCGCGGCGGCCGAGCATGTCTGCCGCGGCAACGCATTGGAGGTCCTCGACGCGTTGGTGGACAAGTCCTTGCTGGTGGCGGTCGGCGAAGGCACCCTGCGGTACGGCATGCTCGAGACGATCAAGGAATACAGCCTGCTCAAACTCACCGAGGCAGGCGAGCTTGAGCAGACGCGCCAGGCGCACTCGGCGTATTTCGCAGATTTGGCGGAGACCGCGGATCAGCACCTGCGTGGCGCCGACCAGCTGGTCTGGCTTGACGTACTCACCGCCGACCACGACAACATCGACTCCGCGGTACGTAACGCCATTCACGTCGGCGATGCCGCCACCGCCACACGGCTCGTCGCGGGTGCTGGCTGGTACTGGTTGCTCAGATGGTGGTTACGTGGCCACAAAGCGACCGGCGCCAGGATGGCAGCCGCTGCCCTCGCGCTGCCGGGACCGGCAGATGACGTCATCCGCGCGAAGGCCTGTGTGGTATCGGCTTTGTTCAATCAGTCCGGCAATGGTGACGAGAGATTGGCCAGGGAGTGGATGGTCACCGCCCGCCGGCTCGCCGCACAGCACAAGCAGCGCAGCCCGCTGCTTCGCCTGATCGACCCGATACTGGGAGACCAAAACGCATATCCGTTCGACGACGAGGACACATGGGTGCGAGCGATGGCGCACATGACTCACGCCACCATGCTCCTGTCCACGGGCCGGTCGCATGCGAAGGCGGAGGCCGATTTCGTCGCGGCGCTGGCGGCCTTCCGTACGACCGGCGACCGGTGGGGCATCACGCACACCCTGATCAGCCTGTCGGACCTGGCCGCCTGGCGGGGCGCTTTTCCCGATGCCATCAGGCACCGTGAAGAGTCCATGGCCATCATCGCGGAGTTCATGTCCAGCACCGACGTGTGGAAACCGCGGCTTCGGCTCGTGCAGTTGCACTGGCTGCTCGGCGAGCATGAGCGCGTCGCCGCCGTTGTGGCCGCCGCCGAAGGCGAAGCCGCGAAGATCGGCCTGCCGGACGCTCTCGCGGCGATCGCCTACGCCAAGGCCGAGCTCGCTCGCTGGTCCGGTGACCGCGCAGGCGCGCGTATCCAGCTGGCCCATGTCGACGCCCTGACCGAGGACGTCAGTTTGAACTGGCAGTTCCGCGCGATGCAGCGGGACTCGCTGGGCTATCTGGACACTGGCGACGGCGGTCTCGATTCCGCCCGTGCGCACCGCATCGAGGCGTTGTCGTGGGCGTTGCGCTCGATGAACGTGTTCTGCGTCGGCCAGATCCTCCTGGGTATCGCCGAGCAGGCCCTGCACCAGAACCAGCCCGACGAAGCCGCTCGGCTGCTTGCCGCCGCCGACGCGATCCGGGGCACTGTGGACAAATCGCTGCCCGACCTCGTGCGAGTCGAGGCCGCCACTCGTGCAGCCCTCACCGATGCGCAATTCGCCGACGCGGCAAAGCACGGCCGCACGGCGACGATCCAGACCATCGAGGAGTTCACGGCTGCGGTTCTCAAGCCCTGATTCCCGTATCAGCGATATGTCAGCGCAGCCCGCAACAATCGCCGCATGGATGTGAAAGCCTACGAAACCGCCGAGCGGTTGCTGCGCCACAACCGTGGCGAGCTCGTTTTCGGCGGCAAGATCAAACCGCAGTGGATCGACGGCGGCGCCCGGTTCTGGTACTCGGTCGACACCGCCGCCGGACGGCAGTTCATGGTCGTCGACCCGCACGCGGGCGAACGAAAACCCGTGTCGGATCCTGCACAGCTGATGGCGGTACCGGTGACGCGTAATCCCCTCGAAGTACCGTCACCCGACGGCAAGTACGTTGTATTCCGCCAGGGCTGCGATATATGGGTTCGCTCAGTAAATGACGACAAACAATGGGCGCTGACCAACGACGGCGACGAGGACCACGACTACGGCGCAAGCCCCGACTACTTCATGTACTCCAGACTTTTTCAGAGGCTTGGCATGCCGTCCGCGCCGCCCGCGGTGGCCTGGTCACCGGACTCGGCCCGGGTGCTGACCCACCGGACTGTGCAGGAAGGGCTACGCAAGTCGCACTTCATCGAATCCTTGCCCGCCGACGGCGGCCCGCCGCAACTGCACGAGATGCGTGTGGCGCTGGCCGGTGACCAGCAGATGCAGATGGCCGAACTGGTCGTGCTCGATGTCCTGGCGGGCAAGGCAATCCGGGTGAACACCGAGCCATTGCCGATGCCGATCATGTCGCCGATCATGATGCGGTCGGTGTGGTGGTCCGACGACGGCACCGCGGCCTACTTCCTGAGCCAGTCCGACGACATGCGCACGCTCCGGCTCAACCGGCTCGATCCGGAGACCGGCGAAGTCCAGGTGGTGCTGACCGAAACCGGGCCGACCCGCGTCGAGCCGTCACAGCAGCCGTTGCTGGGCCCGATCATCAAGATCCACGGCGACGACGTGCTGTGGTACTCCCAACGTGACGGCTGGGGACACCTCTACCGGTATGACGTACGCACCGGTGACCTGCTCGGCCAGATCACCTCGGGTGAGTGGGTCGTGCAGCAGATCCTGCGCGTTGACAACGGGTTCGTGTACTTCGTCGCCGCCGGGCTCGTCCCGGCAGATCCGTACCGCAGGTCAGTCTGCCGTATCGGCCTGGACGGCACCGGATTCACGCGGCTGACCGCAGACGACCTCGATCACGCGGTAGCCTTGTCCCCCAACGGCTCATACTTCGTGGATACGTCGTCTACTGTGGACTCAGCGCCGGTGACCGTGGTACGCGACTGGGACGGGCAGGTCCTTGTCGAGGTCGAGAAGGCTGATATCAGCAGGCTCGAGGCGACCGGCTGGACCCCGCCGGAACGGTTCTGTGTCAAGGCCGCCGACGGGCAGACCGACATCTACGGCGTGCTGTACCGGCCACACGGCTTCGATCCCAGCCGTCGTTACCCGGTCCTTGATCACACGTATCCGCTCCCGGCCATTACCCGTGTCAGCCCCGGTTTCGACCAAGGCTGGCACGGCAATGACGCGGAGGTCGTAGCCGCACTTGGGTTCGTGGTGATCGCCGTGGACGGCCGCGGCACCCCTGGCCGGAACAAACAATTCCACGATTTCTCGTACGGGCAACCAGCCGCAGGCCTGGCCGACCACGTCGCCGCGATCCAGCAGCTGGCTGCCAACCGGCCGTGGATGGACACCGACCGGGCCGGGATCTTCGGCACGTCGGCAGGCGGTTACGGCACCGTCCGGGCGATGCTCGACTTCCCGTCGGTGTTCAAGGTCGGCGTGTCCGAGTCAGGCATGCACGACTGGCGGTTCAGCGATCCAGGCCTGGCCACCGCGTATCACGGCCCGTTCGACGAGCAGGCGTACGCCATGTCGTCCAATGTGGATGACGCGGAACGGCTGGAAGGCAAGCTACTGCTCATGCACGGCGGCGTGGATCAGCAGGTGTCGCCGGAGCTGACGCTGCGCCTGGCCGAGCGGCTGATCGCTGCCGGCAAGGACTTCGACCTGGTCATCATGCCGGGCGCCGACCACATCTACCTCGGCTACGAGCATTACGCCAACCGCCGCAAGTGGGATTTCCTGGTCCGTCACCTGCATGGCTCCCAACCGCCGGAGGGGTACCGCCTCACCCCGGTCCGGCTGGACGCGGAGTTCCTCGCTGAGCTGTTCGGGTGATTTGTTCACCTGCTGCTTGCCTGTGAGCAATCGGAACCGGTTAGACAGTGCGCGTGACGACCTCGATCGGCAGACGCCGTTTCCTGACCGCGATGTCCACGGTGGCAGGGGCGGCGGCCTTCTCGCAGTTGCCCGCCGACCCGGCGGCCGCGGCGCCGAAACCCAAGGACTATCCGTTCCGGCTTGGTGTGGCGAGCGGCGATCCGACACCGTCCGGCGTGGTGCTGTGGACGCGGCTGGTGCCTGAGTTGTTCGTGCCAGGTGGCGGCATGCCGAGCACGAAAGTGCCGGTGGAGTGGCAGATCGCTGCCGACGAGCGGTTCCGTTGGGTGGTCCGCAGCGGCACCGCGTGGGCGACGCCGGAGCTGGCGCACTCAGTGCACGTCGAGGTCAACGGCCTGCTGCCGGACCGCGAGTGGTTCTATCGGTTCCGCTACCGCAACGACACATCGCCGGTGGGGCGGACGCGAACAGCGCCGGTGTTCAGCGCCGGGTCGTTGCAGTTCGCGTTCGCCTCATGCCAGGACTGGGCCGCCGGCTACTACCCGTCGTACCAGCACATGGCTCAGGACGATCTCGACCTGGTGGTGCATCTCGGCGACTACGTCTACGAAGGCGGCATTCCCGCGAGCGGCGGGCTTCGGCGCACGAGCACACCGGACGTGCTGCGTACGGCGCCGGTAGATCTTGAGCGCTGGCGGATGCAGTACGCGCTCTACAAGAGCGACCCGGATCTGCAGCTCGCCCACGCTCGGTTCCCCTGGGCAGTCACCTGGGACGACCACGAGGTCAAGAACGACTACGCCGGCACCAAGCAGGAGCACGCGGGCGACATCACGGCGTTGCGCGCGGCGGCATACCAGGCATGGTACGAACACCAGCCTGTCCGTATTGCCGCGTTCGGCGGCGGACGGATCTACCGGCGTCTGACCTGGGGACGGCTCGCGCAGCTCGACATCGTGGACGGGCGCCAGTACCGCAGTGTCCCGCCGTGTGGCTGGGGCGAGGCCGACGCGTGCACCGGCGGCTACGCACCGGACGTCACGATGCTGGGCTTCCCGCAGGAGAAATGGCTTTTCGACGGGCTGGCCGCATCCAGGGCGCGGTGGAACATCCTGGGCAGCAACGTGATGGTGGGTCGCCTCGACCACGACGGCGCCAGCGGCAACCGGCTGTGGCACGACGCGTGGGACGGCTACCCCGCCGCCCGTAACCGGCTGACCGACGCCTGGGTCCGCAACCGGGTGAGCAATCCCGTTGTCGTGACCGGAGACTGGCACTCGACGTTCGTCAACGACATCCACCAGGACTTCGACCAGCCCGGCTCGCCGGTCGTGGCCACGGAGTTCGTCGGCACGTCCATCTCGTCCAATGGGGACGGTGAGGTCTACGGTCCCTACTACGGGCCGATGATCAAGTACAACCCGCACATCAAGTTCTTCGACGGCGACCGGCGCGGCTACGTCCGTTGCCACGTCACCAAATCCCAGATGCGGACGGATCTGCGGATGGTCTCGACGGTCAGCCGCCGCGACGCACCCGAATCCACCTTCGCGTCCTTCGTCGTGGAGTCCGGCAAGCCGGGCGCACACAAGGTGTGACAAGAGCTAACGGAACGTGCCACTAATTGGCAATATATTCACCTCATCGGTCCATTGAGAACCGGCGCATCCCGCATCACGCTGATGTTCCCTGCACAGTGGAGGTTCGTGATGCGCCGGTTGCCTGTCCTCTTGCTCCTGACTCTCGCGCTCAGCCTGGCCGGTGTCCACACGGCACAGGCAGCAGCCGGCACCTACACCGCACTGGGCGACTCGTACTCGTCCGGCGTCGGCACGCGCACCTATTACGCCGATAGCGGGTCCTGCAAACGGTCCTCCTACGCGTTTCCCGTGCTCGTCGCTCAGAGAACGGGCACGCAACTGACGTTCGCCGCGTGTTCGGGCGCGAGGGTGGCCGACGTCCAGAACAACCAGCTCGGCAGCCTCAATGCCAGCACGGCGTATGTGACTGTGTCTGCCGGCGGCAACGACGCCGGATTCTCCAACGTGATCTCGGCATGCGCACGCCCCTGGCCGTACACCTGCACCAGTGAGATCACGACCGCCAACAACACGATCCGCAACACCCTGCCGGGGCGGCTGGACAGCCTGTACACCGCCATCCGCAACCGTGCGCCGAGCGCGAAGGTGATCGTCGTCGGCTACCCCCGTGTGTTCAACGGCGAGGAATGCAACGCCTTCGCCCGGATCAGCCCTGGTGAGCAGTCGGAACTGAACAAGACCGCCGACCTGCTGGCCACCACCATTTCCGCTCGCGCGGCAGCCCACGGGTTCAGTTTCGTCGACGCCCGATCGGCCTTCACGGGGCACGCCGTGTGCGACGACACCGAATGGCTGAACGGCCTGTCGGACCCGATTGCCGAGTCGTACCACCCCAACAGGACCGGCCAGTCCGCCGGTTACACCCCGCTGGTCGCGGCGCAGATGTAGTCAGCCTCAATTGTCCTGGTCGGGCTCGTCGAAATCACCGAGATCGGAGAAGACGAACACTCGCACGGCATAGCCGGTGTTCGGATGCACCTGCGCCAGATAGGCCGACACCGGCGTGCCGACGATCTGTTCGATCGCCTCGAGGAACTCCGCCCTGGTCGCCTCGTGCAACGCCTCGTGGTGACGGATCACCGCCTGCTTGTGGCCACGCTCGCTCAGCACAGCGTCGGCCACGGTGAGACTGTCGACCGACACCACCACGAGGCTGATCGGATCGTCGTCGCTGACCGACACCTTGACGTTTCGCGGACCGCGCCCGTAGAACGACCGCTCAAGACTCGTGATCTTCTCGGCCACCGCGTTGCGCTGTGCCCTGGTTATCCGCACTTGGCAACCATATAGTGGCCTTTCGGGCCATGTCGCAGTGAACGCGCCGAGTCGGGCGGGTGTCGCGGTGGCGTGACTCGAGCGAGATGCAACCCACGCTGGCCTGCAGCGACGGATCCACGGCGAGGCAGGACACCGGGGTTCGAAGCGAAAGGCCTGTCTCGTGGCGAAGAATTCTGTGCTGCCCGTACGGCAGCTGAGAAACATTGTGGACAGCACGGCGAATTCGCCGGAAACATGGCTGTCATCCGTCCGATACGATTTGTACCAACGTCATTGCGTGCGGCTACGACGCGAAAAGAAGTTCGAGGTCTGGCTCATCTGCTGGGATATCGGCCAGGACACCCTGCTGCACGACCACGGCGGCAGCGTGGGCGTGTTCGCCGTGGCCAAGGGCTCCCTGGTCGAGGACTACGGCACGATCACCCAGCCGGAACTGCGAACCAGACGGCACACCGCGGGCACCTCGGTCGGGTTCGGCGCGGACTATCTGCACAATCTGGTGAATGTCGGCATGGAACCGACGGTGTCGATTCACGCCTATTCACCGCCGTTGCGGGTGATGAATTTCTATTGCTGGCTGCCGACCGGCATTCATCATCTGCGCGCGATCGACTGTGACACGCCCGAGCCCGATTCGTCGATGCTGGAGACACAAGCCGCGGCCTTGCGCGCGGCAGGGGCGTGAGCGCGATAACCCGGCTGCTCGAGCAGGCACGCACCGAGATCACCCGGTACACCCCTGCCGAGGCAGCCGACGCTCTGCGCCGCGGCGCGACCCTGGTCGACCTGCGGCCCACCGAGTACCGGTGGCGGTTCGGCGAGATCCCTGGCGCGGTCGCCGTGTCCCGGCACGTGCTCGAGTGGCGGCTGGACGTGACAAGTCCTTGGCACATCAAGGAGTTACGGCCGGGCGACACCGGTCAGGAGATCATCCTGATCTGCAACGAGGGCTATACGTCCAGCCTGGCGGCCTACCAGCTGAGGCTCCAGCTGGGACTGAGCAACGTCCGGGACGTGATCGGCGGCTTCGCCGGGTGGCGGGACGCCGGTTTCCCGATCGTGTCCCGGCTCGAGTAACCGGTCCTGTTTTGCCCCCAAAGTGGCGTTGGGAGCACTGGATGCTCCCAACGTGGCTTTCGGGGCATCGCCGACCATCGAGTACCGTCGCTACATGACCCCGGTAGCGATGTTACACACGTCATAGCGTTGATATTGCCCAAGAGGTAGCGTCGATACGGCTGTCGTCGTAGCGTGGTTGACGAACGGACGGAACATCGCTGCCAAGGAGACCGACATGACCAGCACCCAGACCCGCGTCGCGATCGTCACCGGTGCGTCCGGCGGGATCGGGCGTGTCGTCGCTGAGCGCCTCGCAGCTGACGGCATGTCCGTGCTCGTCCACTACTCCGGCAACCAGGCCCGCGCCGACGAGACTGTCGCCGCGATCACCGAAGCCGGTGGGATTGCGAGCGCCTTCCGTGCAGATGTCGCCGACGAGACCGCTGTCGCTGCCATGTTCGACGCGGCGGAACAGCGTTACGGCGGCATCGACGTGGTTGTGCACACCGCAGGCATCATGCTGCTGTCGCCGCTGGCCGAGCTGAACCTCGACGACCTCGACCGGATGCACCGCACGAACATCCGCGGCACGTTCGTGGTCGACCAGCAGGCCGCGCGCCGGGTCCGCACCGGCGGCGCGATCATCAACTTCTCGACCTCGGTCACGAAGATCGCCCTGCCCACGTACACCGCCTACGCCGCCACCAAAGGCGCGGTCGACGCGATCACATTGATCCTCGCGAGGGAACTACGCGGCCGTGACATCACCGTGAACGCCGTGGCCCCCGGCCCGACCGCCACTCCCCTGTACCTCGACGGCAAAGAGCAGTCAGTCATCGACCGCATGGCCGCAATGTCGCCACTCGAGCGCTTGGGCGAACCCAAGGACATCGCTGAGGCCGTCGCGTTCCTCGCCGGTCCGGCCCGGTGGATCAACGGCCAGGTCATCTACGCCAACGGCGGCGTCATCTGATGTTTGCGCTGGTAGTGGCACGATAGGGTCACCTGATGAATCTCACCGACGTCGTTGCCGGTCACGCCCGGCTGAACCTGATGGTCAAGGACCTCACCGACGAGCAGGCGCGGGGTGACTCGGCCTTGCCTGGCTGGACGCGTGGACACGTTCTGACCCATATCGCCAACGTGGGATACGCGCTCGCGCGGCAGGTTCTGCACGGCACCAAGTTCGAGATGTACGACGGCGGCCAGGCCGGGCGGGACGCGGCGATCGAGGCGGGCGCTGGGCGTTCCGCCGCCGAACTGCGTGAGGACGTCCTGCAGTCGTCGGCCGAACTGGAGAAGGTCTGGGCGGATCTCGGTCCGTGGCCCAGCCCCAAGCCCACCGCGCAATGATCCCGGCCGGTCTCATCGCCGGGACAACGCCGACGGCCACCAGATTCGCCTGCCGACATCCACAGTGAGAGCCGGGACAAGCAGCGACCGCACCAGCAAGGTGTCCAGCAGGACGCCGAACGCGACGATGAACGCGATCTGCGCCAGGAACAGGATCGGAATCACGGCCAGCGCGGCGAACGTCGCCGCCAGCACAACGCCCGCCGACGTGATCACGCCGCCGGTCAGGGCCAGCCCGCGCAACGTCCCGTCCTTGGTGCCGAGGGTCAACGCCTCCTCACGGACCCGGGTCATCAGGAAGATGTTGTAGTCGATCCCCAGGGCCACAAGGAAAACGAACCCGAAGAGCGGCACACTCGGGTCGGCGCCCGGGAAGTCGAGGATGTGGTTGAACACGATCGCCGACACGCCCATCGTCGCCGCGAACGACAGCACGACAGTCGCGATCAGCAGCAACGGCGCAAGCAAGGACCGCAACAGCAAGGCCAGGACAAGGAAGATCACCAGCAGGACGATCGGGATGATCAGGGCACGGTCGCGTTCGGACGTCTGCTGTGTGTCGAGCTGGATCGCGGTCTGGCCACCGACTTTCGCGTCCGCGCCGGGCACTGCGTGGACCGCGTCCCGCATCCGGCTGACTGTGTCGATAGCCTGCTCGGAGTCGGCCGGATTGCTCAGCACCGCGAAGATCTGCACGCGTCCGTTGACCGCTTTCGGCACTGGTGCCGCCTCTGCCACACCGTCCACCTTGGACGCGGCCAGCACCGCCGGTGCCTGGGCCTGGTTGGTGATGATCACCGTGGGCGAGCCGAGCCCGCTGGGAAAGTGCCGGCTCACCACTTCCTGGCCTTTGACCGAGTCCACCTCGGTCAGGAAGACGTCCGACTGCGCGGTGCCGGACGCCTTCAGCTGCGGCAGGAACGCGACACCCACCAGCAGCACCAGCGTGGTGACCACCCAGGTCAGACGTGGGCGAGCGCCGACCATCCGCGCGATCCGGCCCCAGATGCCGTTGGTCTCCGGGTGCGGCGAACCGAGTTCCGGGCGGAACGGCCAGAACGCGCCTCGGCCGCACAGCGCCAGCACGGCCGGCAGGAACGTGAGCGACGCCAGCAGCGAGGTGCCGATGCCGATCGCCGCGACCGGGCCGAGGCCCTTGTTCGAGTTCAAGTCGCTGAACAGCAGGCACAGCACACCGAGTATGACTGTCCCGGCCGACGCTGCGATCGGCTCAACCGTTGTGCGCCAAGCGATGCGCACCGCGTCGTAGCGGCTCCGGGTGTCCCTGAGTTGCTCTCGGAACCGGGCGACGAACAACAACGCGTAGTCCGTCGCCGCGCCGAAGACCAGGATCGAGAGGATGCCCTGGCTCTGGCCATTAAGTTTGAGGATGTCGTTGGCGGCCAGCTGATACACGATCAGACTCGCTGCCGCGAGCGCGAACCCCGCGGACAGCAACACAAGCAGCGGCAGCAAAGGACTGCGGTACACCACGATCAGGATCAACGCGACCACGCCGCCGGCCACCAGCAGGAGCACGCCGTCGATCCCGCCGAACGCCTTGACCAGGTCGCCGATCAGCCCGCCAGGGCCGGTGACCAGCACAGTCAGTCCTTCCGGCGCGCCTTCCAACTGGGCGCGGATCTCCTTGACCACCTCAGCGGGGTTGCCCTCGGCCGTGATCGGCAGAGCCACCTGCACGGCCTGGTCGTCCCTCGGCGAGTTCTCGAGCCGGCCAAGCGGCCCGACCACACCGGGCACCGAGTTCAGCCGCGCGACCTTGGCGTCGAGGAACGCCCGGTCCGCCTCCGTGAGACCGCTGACACGCTCGGCGACCAGCGTCGCGGGCAGGACCTGCCGCGCACTGAACGACAGCTGTTCGTTGGACACCGCCGTGGCCTCGGCCGACGCGGGCAGGAACGCGGCGTTGTCGTTCTTGGCGACCTCGCTCAGCTTCCCGGCGAACGGGCCGCCGAACCCACCCAGCCCAAGCCACGCGACGACCAGCAGGGCGGGGATCAGCCAGCGGGAGCGCTCAGTCACACGCGCATTCTGCTTCAGCTTCTCGATCAAGGTGTGATCAACCCACTTTTCCCAGGTCAACCGGCACGCCACTGCGCCGGATGCGCCGGTGGTGCGGCCATTGTGCGCAACGCACAATCACCCGATGACTCGCGGTGCGGGCACTGCCTAGAGTGGTCACCCCTGTACCGCGAACTGTCCACGAAGGACAGTCAGATCGACGGGAGAAGCATGAACGAGCGGCCGGCGCAGACCCGGGCGACAGCCGATGGTCCGGACGGCCCGATCTCGTATCTGGCCGCCGGACCGATCGACGGGCCGCTGATGGTCTTCGTGCACGGCTGGCCTTCGGTCGCGGCCACCTGGCAGCCGCAGCTGAACGCGTTCTCCTCCCGTGGTTACCGGGTCATCGCACCGGACCTCCGAGGTGTCGGTTCGTCCTCCGCGCCAACAGATCCCAGTGCATACGCCCAGCGTCACCTCGTCGCCGACATGCACACACTGTTACGGCATCTCGGCCACGACAAGGCGATCTGGGTCTGCCACGACTGGGGATCCGCGACCGTGTGGGCACTCGCCGCACACCACCCGGAAGCGTGTGTCGCCCTCGTGAGCCTGTGCGTGCCGTACAGGACCCTGGAACGCGGCAAAGCCGAGATGCTGAAGTACGTCAACCGCGACATCTACCCCGCGGACAAGTACCCAGATGCCCAGTTCGACTACATCACGTACTACCAGGAGCACACAGACGACGCCATCGCCGCGTTCGAAGCACAGACCGGCGAATACCTCCGGGCCTTCTACCGGCGCGGCAACCCCGATGCGATGGGCGTCCCCGCTCCAAGCGCCCAGCTCACCCGCAACGGCGGCTGGTTCGGCGGCGAGCCCGCGCCCGACAAACCGTTCGACACCCACGTCCTCACCGCAGACCTGTACGACGAACTCCACCAGTCGTTCCGCCACACCGGCTTCAGCCGCAACATCGGCCTGTACCTCAACGACGACGACAACCTGGCCTACAGCAACGAATCAGTCAACGAAGGCCGGCTCGACCTACCAGTGTTGTTCATCGAAGCAGGCTACGACTCGATCGCCGACACAGCAGTATCACGGCTACGCGACCCAATGCGAGAGTTCTGTACCAACCTGACAGAGACATCCGTGAACGCAGGCCACTGGATCGCCCTGGAACGGCCCAACAAAGTCAACGACACTGTCGCCCACTGGCTGCGCCGAACACTGAACTGAGTCGTCCCAGTCGGGTAGCCCGGGGCATCTCAGCCCCAGGCTCCCGCAGATCCGTACGTGAACCTCTCGGTTCATACGGCTCTTGTCACCTTGATCACCAGACAGAAGTGACCCATTTCCAGTGCACGAACAGCCGGGGATACGAACGCGTGACCCCTTCAATGCACTGGCGGGCCTTCTTGACTGCCGCCAACCGTCTGTACTTGTCGCGGATCCAGCGCACCAAGTAGGCGTTGATGCGCCCCAAGAGCGGATACAGCTTGGACTGATAGAACCGGCCGTAATACTGCATCCAACCCGCCACGATCGGATTGATCTCCTTGGCGAGTCCCGAGAAGGTGTGATTGCCGCGCAGGTGAAGCCCCCACTTGCGGACCTCACCACTGATCTTCTTCAAGGCTTCCTTGCTGATCGCAGGCGAGAACGACAGGAACATCGCTCCCTTCTTATCCCGCGCACCACGTGCCTGGAACGTATAACCGAGGAAGGTGAAAGAGGTGTGTTCGTACGAACCGCGCCTCTTCCCATCCTGGCAATACACGATCTTGGTCTTGTCGGGATGCAACGTCAGCCCGACTTCGGCCATCCTGTTCCTCAGCGCCCGCAGAACCGCACGGGCCTGCTGCTCGCTCACGCAGTGCACTACCGCGTCATCGGCGTAGCGCTCGAACTCGACCGTCGGGAATTCCCGGGTCAGCCACATGTCGAACGCGTAGTGCATGAACAGATTCGCCAGCACGGGAGAGACCGCCGATCCTTGCGGCGTGCCCCGGTCTCTCTCCTGCAAGGAACCATCCGGGAGCTGCAACGGGGCAGCAAGCCACCGTTTCACATACAGCAGCACCCAACTGGCGTCGGTGTGTGCTTCCACAGCCTTGACGATGAGATCCCACCGGACGCTGTCGAAGAACTTCTGGATATCGAGGTCGATAACCCAGTCGCGCTTCCAACACCGCTTCCGGCAGCGTTCCACCGCTTGCAGGGCGGACCGCTTCGGCCGGTACCCCCAGGAGTCATCGTGGAACGCCGGTTCCACGCGTTCTCCCAGATGACGGGCCACTACAGTCTGTGCCACCCTGTCGGCGACCGTGGGCACGCCCAACAGGCGCACCCCGCCACCGTGCTGCTTCGGAATTTCCACCGCGAGCACTGGAGGCGGAAAGTACGATCCCGAGGACATGCGATTCCAGATCTTGTACAGATTGTTCTTCAGATCGGCCTCGAACTCCTCGATGGACTGCCCGTCCACCCCTGGCGCTCCCTTGTTCTTCCTCACCTCCTGGAAGGCCTCCCAGACCTCCCACTTCGAGATATCAAACGGTCTGCCTTGCGACTTCAGTTTGTTCACGTAGCTCCTCCCAGGCACATGCCTGGTTGACTAAAAGAACAGAACCACAGATGACCCAGCCCCTTCGCTCCACCTCCATTACAGAGGCTTCGGCACTACTACGAGCCGGTCCGCCAGCCGACCCCGCGTCGGTACTCAGTCTCTTACGGTTTAGCCGCTTGAAATTCTCCCTCTCGCCGTCCACAAGGGACAGCAGTGTCGGGGCAAGCCTTCTCACGTTCCCCGTGGAAGCAGCAGATCAGGCTCACGTCGCCTCCATGCCGGACACCACCTGGCCAGTCGACGGGCACCCGCCAGGCTCATCCCGGGATTTCCTGGACACCCCGGTTTTGATGTCAACTGATTCGATTTCGACACGTCAGCAGCGATTCGCTTGCGCTCGTCTTCCTGATCCCTACCTGACACCTATCTGATGCCTTTTCCTCATCGCTCACCACGACAGTCTTCAGCTAACGCAGCATGAGGCGGTTTGAAGCCTCCCCCCGCAGGGCGGCTCCGAAGGGCCACAACCTTCATCTTCCACGTGGCATCGCTTCGGGAACTCTGCCTACATCCAAGCTCCTTCCACGTTCGTGACACACCCAGGGTTCGAACCTGGGACCTTCCGCGCGTCGGGCGGACGCTCTACCGACTGAGCTACAGGACGGGTGTTGTGGAAGACAAGGGTGTCGAGCCCTTCCCGGCGATCTTGCAAGGATCACCTGCGCTCCGGCGCGTCTCCCCGGGTGGTGCGCTGCTCGTCGAGGGTTCGAACCTCGGTCTCCGGAGTCAGAATCCGGTGTCCATGCCACCTGGACCAACGAGCAAAGAGAAAAACCGTGGTGGAGGATGGAGTCGAACCATCACTGAGCGCTTTTCATCCTGGTGTGGATATGTTGGTGGGTAAGGGATCCGAGGTGACAAGGTGATGTTCATCGGCGTGTCGTTACCGCGGACGTGACGAAGCCCTTGGTAGGACAGCAATCGACCAAGATCCATGTCCGTACAACCAAGGGCTTCAGATGCTGTTTTACCGTGCCGCGCTGCCGTTGTCACGTCAGACCCTGACCTTCGTGTCCGATCTCATCCGCGCTCACCGCCGAGAGCTGGGCTCGGCGTGGCGCAAGCTCAACCCAGGCCAGCAGGCGCTGTCGGTGCTGGTGTATCTGCGTAAGGGTGAACCGTTCGCGCAGGTCGGCGCCGGGTTCGACATCTCCACCGCGACCTGCTGGCGGTATGTCAACGAAACCGTCGAGTTGCTGGCTGCTCGGGCGCCCAAGCTCCGGGCGGCGTTGCGGAAGGCCAAACGCGAGAAGATGGCGTACGTGATCATCGACGGCACGCTGATCCCGATCGACCGGATCGCCGTCGACCGGCCGTTCTACTCCGGCAAGCACAAGCGCCATGGGGTGAACTTGCAGGTGATCGCGTCTCCGGATGGGACGATCCTGTGGGTGTCCGGCGAGTTGCCGGGCAGCACGCACGACACCGCGGCCGCCCGGATCTGGAACATCCTCGCCGCGCTGCGCGATGCGGGGCTGATCGCGTTGGGTGACAAGGGCTACCACGGCTACGACGAGACCAGCCAACAGGTGATCACCCCGTACAAGGGCAAGAACAAACCCGAGTCGCAGAAGGATGCCAACCGCGCTCACGCTCGGCTGCGCGGCCCCGGCGAACGCGCCAACGCCCAGCTCAAGTACTGGCGCATCCTGCACAAAGTCCGTGTCAGCCCGCATCGCATCGGCCGACTCGCCAAGGCCATCCACGTCCTACAGAACTACGAGGTCACCGCAGGATGAAAAAGGCTCACTGTCACAAGGACGCCCGGTTTACAGCCGGGTCGGGCTCCGCAGCCCATCTCCACCATTCTTGGAAAAATCGCGCGAAAACAAAACATGGAAAACAAAAAAACCGCCTCACCGGACTCCCGGCTGGCGGCTCCCACAGTCATGACCCAGAAGTCACGGCGGAGAGCCAGAGCAGCGATAACGCTGGACCTGCCCGCGGACACGCTGACCCGCGGCGGCGACGGCCGAATAACGGCCCTGCACCTGCTGCTGGATCACCATGATGTCCCCTCGGCTCGTTTGTGTGAATTCATCATGACCGACCCCGCAGGCAATCGTCAATCCTGTTTTCGCGGAATTGTGGCGACGCGTGGCCCGGCACAGGTGTGACTGAGCCGGCAGCGGGGTATCTGGCGGGCATGACCGATGTACTCACCACTGTCCTTGATGGCCGGTGGGCCGGGTTGAAGCAGCGTTTGCGGGGGCGGATGGCCGCCACGAAGCCGGCCGATCCGGTCGGGCTGGACATCGAGAGCCACCGGGCGCAGGTCCAGCAGCAGTTGCATGAGCTGGCCGAGGCTGGATATTCCGAGGTCAGCGACGATGTCGGTGGTTCTGTCATCTCGTTTCAGATGCTGGGGTACGGCGATCTCTCCCTGATGGTCAAGGCCGGGGTTCAGTGGGGTCTGTTCGGTGGTGCCGTGCAGATGCTGGGGACCGGGCGTCACCACGAGAGGTATCTGCCGGACATTGTGTCGCTGGAGCTGCCTGGGTGCTTCGCGATGACCGAGACGGGGCACGGATCGGATGTGCAGCATCTGCGCACGACCGCGACCTACGACAACGGCCACTTCATTGTGGACACTCCCGATCTGAGTGCACGTAAGGACTACATCGGCAACGCTGCCCGTGACGGCCGGATGGCTGTGGTGTTCGCGCAGCTGATCACCGGTGGCCGGGATTACGGCGTGCACGCGTTCCTTGTCCCGATCCGGGATGGGCAGGGGCGGCCGATGGCTGGTGTGCGGATCGAGGACTGCGGGCCGAAGGCGGGCCTCAATGGGGTGGACAACGGCCGGCTGTGGTTCGACCAGGTCAGGGTTCCGCGGGAGAACCTGCTCAACCGGTACGGCGACGTCGCTGAAGACGGCACGTACTCCAGCCCGATCGAGAGCGACAGCCGCCGGTTCTTCACGATGCTGGGCACCCTCGTGCGTGGCCGGATCAGCGTGGCGGGTGGTGCGGGAAGCGCGACACAACGGGCGCTCACTATCGCTGTCAGGCGCGCCGAGACACGACGCCAGTTCCGGCGGCCAGGCGGTGACGAAGAGGTCGTGCTGCTCGATTACCTTGCCCACCAACGAAAGCTGCTGCCCGCACTGGCGACCACGTACGCGTTGCACTTCGCCCAGGAAGAACTTGTCGGCATGCTGCACGAGGTCCAAAGTGCACAGGTTCCCGACGAGCGGGCTCAGCGTCAGCTCGAATCACGCGCCGCGGGCATCAAGGCGGTTGCGACCTGGCACGCCACAAGCACGATCCAGACAGCCCGTGAAGCCTGCGGCGGATCGGGCTATCTGGCCGAGAACATCCTGCCCGGCCTGAAAGCCGACACCGATGTCTTCACCACGTTCGAAGGCGACAACACCGTCCTGCTGCAACTTGTCGCCAAAGGACTGCTCACCGACTACCGGGACAACTTCGCCGATCTGAGCCCGCTCGCCACCGCCCGCCTGGTCGCCGAGCAGCTGATGGGTGCCGTGCTCGAGCGTCTGCCCGCCCGGCAGCTCGTCGAGAGCAGTGATCTGCGTGACCGCTCGTGGCACCGGCAACTGTTCCAGGACCGCGAAGAACACGTGCTTGCCGGTCTGGCTCGTCGGCTGCGTGCCGCGGCGTCTGCTTCCGCCGACCCGTTCGACGTTTTCAACGATGCCCAGGATCACGTGTTGCGGGCCGGCCGCGTCCACATTGACCGGCTTGTCCTTGATGCGTTCGTCAACGGCATCGACCGGAGCCCAGACAAGGATCTCCTCGAACAGGTCTGCGACCTCTACGTCCTGAGCACAGTGGAGGCGGACCGGGCGTGGTTCCTGGAACACGGCAGGCTCTCCCCCGCCCGGGCCAAGAAGGTGGTCGTCGAGGTCAACACGCTCGGCAAGCAACTGCGCCCGCACGCCACCACCCTGGTCAACGCCTTCGCCATCCCGGAGCAATACCTGCCCTGACAAGGTGTGCCCGGGGCTCATGACTGCGAGAATTGCGCGGCGACGCCATTTCAGGAGGTCCGATGAGCAGGGTGACCCGGGGTTTCCAGGGCAGACGGGAGCAGTCCGCCGATCTGCCGCCCGGCCAGTATCTGACGCACGACTTTCCCGTCCTGTCCGCCGGTCCGACGCCGCGGGTCGACCTGGACACCTGGCAGTTCACCATCACCAACGAGATCGGCACGGACTACTCGTGGACCTGGCATGACCTGCAGCGCCTGCCGAGCGAACGGCCGACAGTGGACATCCACTGTGTGACCAAGTGGTCCAAGCTACGCACAAGCTGGGAAGGCGTCTCGCTGGACACCTTGTTCGAGTCGGTCGACAGTGGCGCGGACTACGCGTTCGTCCGCTCGTATGGCGGCTACACGACGAACCTGCCGTTGGAGGATCTGCTCGACGGCAAGGCGTGGCTGGTGCACAAGTACGAGGGCGAGGACCTGACGAGCGAGCACGGCGGCCCGATCCGGTTGCTGGTGCCGCACCTGTACCTGTGGAAGTCCGCGAAGTGGGTGCGGGGCATCCAGTTGCGGGACGACGATCTGCCGGGGTTCTGGGAAAGCCTGGGGTACCACGAGTACGGCGACCCCTGGCGTGAACAGCGGTACGTGGGCGACTGATGGTGATCCGACGTCTGCCGTGGCTGGTCGGCACGGTCACCGGGATCCGTGCGGAGACCGCGACCGCCCGGACCATCGTGTTCGATGTGCCGGGCTGGGGCGGTCACATCCCCGGCCAGCACGTGGACATCCGGTTGACCGCCCCGGACGGCTACAGCACACAGCGCAGCTACTCGATCGCCGCACCCGCCGAGGCGACCCGGGTCGAGATCATGGTCCAGCTTGTCGAAGGCGGTGAGGTCTCCACGTTCCTGGTGGAGGATCTGCTGATCGGGGACGAGATCGAGCTACGCGGGCCGATCGGCGGCTGGTTCACCTGGCAGCCTGGGGACGTCTCCCCTGTCCTGCTGGTCGCCGGTGGCTCGGGCGTGGTGCCGTTGATGGCCATGATCCGTGCGGGCCGTCCAGTGGATTTCGACCTCGTGTACTCGGTCCGCACCCGCGCCGACGCCTGCTACCTCGACGAACTCTCGCGGCATGGGCTCAACCACTCGGTGGTGTACACCCGCGAGGAGAGCGGCGATGGCAGACCGGCCGGCCGGATCGGCCCGCAAGACCTGCCCTCGAGCCCGGCCGGGCGGACTTATGTCTGCGGCCCGACGGGTTTCGTGGAAGCGGTGACCAAGCTGCTGCTCGATCAGGGCAGCGACCCGGACACCATCCGAACTGAACGATTCGGTCCCAGCGGAGGCTGACCATGGATTACGTCGACGGCAACGCGGCTGCCGGATTGTTCGCCGAGGCACTCGGTATCGACGCGTCGGTGCTGGTCATGACGTGTGACGGCTGTGGCCGGTCCGGCCGGTTCGCCGACCTGCACGTCTACGACCGCGGGCCGGGTGTGGTCGCGCGCTGCCCAGGCTGCGAGGAGGTCACCGCACGTGTGGTGCGGACACCGACCGAGATCTGGCTGGACCTGCGTGGCTCCCGGTCGGTGCGGATACCGATCACGTGATCGGCGTGGCCGCGATCGCTACTTCGCGCCCAGCTGCCACTCCGGCCTGATGTAGTGACAGGTGTACCCGTTCGGGTACCGCTCCAGGTAGTCCTGGTGCTCCGGCTCGGCCTCCCAGAAGTCGCCGGCCTGGGTGACCTCGGTGACGACCTTTCCTGGCCACTTGCCGGAGGCGTCCACGTCCGCGATCGTGCTCTCGGCGACCTTCTTCTGCTCGTCGCTCTCGTAGTAGATCGCCGACCGGTAGCTCATGCCGATGTCGTTGCCCTGGCGGTTGCGTGTGGTCGGGTCGTGGATCTGGAAGAAGAACTCCAGGATCTGCCGGTAGGACAGCTGGGCCGGGTCGAAGACGATCTCGATCCCCTCGGCGTGCGTGCCGTGGTTGCGGTAGGTCGCGTTGGGGACGTCGCCGCCCGTGTAACCCACTCGTGTGGAGATCACGCCCGGGTGGCGGCGGAACAGGTCCTGCATGCCCCAGAAGCAGCCACCGGCAAGGATCGCCTTCTCGGTCGCTGTGGCCATTTTCTCGCTCCGCTCTGTTGCTTGATGGGTGCCCGCTTCACCTAACGCTTTCGCGCCGCGCAGTCATCCCGGCCGTCACGAGCAGTATGAGGCCAAGCGCCGACATCGCCAGGCACATCAGGTACGCCGTCCGGTAGCCGATCTCCTGCGCGAGCCCGAGCAGCGGGCCGGAGACCATCACGCCGACGGTGATCGTGTTGGTGTACAAGGTGGTGGTGAGGCCCGGCCGGTCCGGCGCGAGGGCCTGGAAGTACGAGATGCCCACACCCATGATCGCCGAGATGACGATGGCGTTGAGCACCTGCGCGACCGCGACCTGCGCCGTGCTGGAGGTCGTGAACATCACAACGTGGTAGGCAAGCGCGACGACGGCGCCGAAGCACACGATCCGGTGCTGCTCGATCCTGACCGCGAGCATGCCGAATCCGAGGATCAGCGGGATCTCCAAGGCCGCGCACAAGCCCAGGATCAGCCCGGCATCACCGGCGGTGCCATGCAGGACGTCCGTGACGAGCAACGGCACGGCGTTCACACTCAGCGTCACCGAGCCCTGTAGCAGGACGAACGCCGCCACGGCCAGCACCACCTGCGGCCGGAGCATCCCCCTGTCGCTGTCAGCCTGGCCAGTCGTCGCGCTGCCGAGCTCCGGCAACCGCATGGTCACCACCGCGACCAGGCCGTAGAACCCCGCACTCGCCAGGTAGAGCCCGACATACCCGGTCTTGGCCATCAGCAGCGCGGCCAGCGGAGGTCCGCCGACCCAGGCGAGCGACAGCAACGTCCGGAAGCCGCTGATCACCAGCGGCGCCCGCGTTGAGCTGCTGCGTTCCGTCGCCTGCCGCGCATATGCGAACACCTGCGACAACAGCGACGAGGCCACCGCCAGCAGCGTGACCGAAACCGCCAGCAGTATCCAGTAGTTCCGCAGCACGGCGAAGAGTGCGGAACCCCCAGCGCCCGCAGCACCACCCACCACAAGCAGGTTCCGCCGCACCGCGCGGCTGTCGGACACCCGTCCGAGCACCGTGCTCGCCACCAGGCCGGCCAATGGCGAGATCAGCAGGAACGTCCCCAGGGCCACCGGGCTCGCGCCGACTTCCGTGGTGAGGAACAGCGCCATGAACGGCATGGCCAACGCCATGGCAAGGCCGACCGCGACACTCGCCGACGCCAACGGGAGGAGGGACTTCAGACTCAACGGGGAGCGGGTCTCGCTCGCAACAGTCACCCGATCATCCTCACCGGATGGCCGGGACCGCCTGAAATCGTTTTCTCATCATGTGAGCTGGTAGCAACGGCCCGACTGGTAAAGATCACCGGCGGTGACCGGCAGGCCGGCGGGCGGGTTCACCACGTACGGCCGGTCACCTTGGCGGGCCAGGGACTTGGTGCAGTCGACCAGGCCCTGATCATTGGCCGGTCCGGCCCATAAGTTGACCGACGCGCCCGAACACTGCGGGCAGAGATCCTCGAGAATGAAGTACCGCTTCACCTCCGGCACATAGATTTTCGTGCCGGGCTTGTACTTGTCCTCACCGGCGGCGAAGGTCAACGGGTCATCGAACGTGCCTGTACCGCCCGCCTGGCCATGCAGGACATTCGGGTACGCGATGGCGCGGCTCCCGCGCGGCTCGTTGGTGCGAGCGCCGTAGTAGTTGATACGCCCCTGAGCGTTGGGAACAGGCGCTTGTTGTTCAGCACGTGTCGGTGGTGTTGTGGGTTTCGTCGACGATGTCGGTGTTGTGGTGATCGGCGCCGCAGGCGGAATGATCGTCACCATCGTCAACGGCCGGGAAGGGGTGAAAGTGGGTTCTTCGGCTGATGGAATCGGGACCGAAAGACTGACCGGCTGGCGTTCCCGGTCACCGGAGAAGATCAGGATCGCCACGAGAACAAGAGCGAGAACCACCCCGCCCGCCACGGCCACCTTGCGTCGCATTCAGCTGTCCCTGGTTGTCCCTCTGAGCCAGCGAACCTATCGGACGACAGAACTGCGAACAAGATTCACACGTACGCCGCGTATATCCCGGTACAAACCAAGGATGCGATTCCTGGTGTGTCTCAGCGCAGTGCTGTTGACAGCCTGCAGCACCGACAACGGCTGGCGACAAGCCGGCCCAGGAGGATTCATCAGCGAAAACGGCGTACTCACCTCCCACGGGGGAATGGGCCTGTACTGGTATTCGGCGGCGGCGTACGACTCCTACACCCTGACCCTCGACTGGCGCCTGACCGGCGACGACAACTCTGGAATATTCCTGGGCTTCCCGCCGAGCGACGACCCGATCTCAGCGGTGGACCACGGCTACGAGATCCAGATCGACGCCACCGACGAACCCGCGAAGACCACCGGCGCCGTCTACGGTTTCCAGTCCGCCGACATCCCGGCCCGGGACAAGGCGCTGCACCCTCCCGGTGAGTGGAACACATTCTCGATAAAGGTGACCGGCGAACACCTCCGGGTGACCCTCAACGGCACAAAGATCAACGAATTCACCGGCACAGATCCGTCCCGGAGCCTGGCCGGCCACATCGGCCTGCAAAACCACAGCTCAGAAGACCAAGTCTCCTTCCGCAACATCCAGATCACCCCGGATCCGGCCCCCGGAACGAATGCAGTGAGGTAACGGCGAGCGTCTGCTCCGCCTCATACGCCTGAAAAGTGGACACCTCTTCGAAACCCAGCCGGCCGGCCAGTTTCCGGGCGCGGTGGTTGGCCGTCTGGGTCGTGACCAGGACCGGCTGGTCGGGCAACTCTTCCGCTGCTGCACGCAATATGGCTGTCGAGGCCTCGAATGCGAGTCCACTGCCCCAGGCGTTGCGCCGCAACACATAGGAGAGCTCCAGTTCCTCCCCCTTGGGATCGACATGCCCGGGGAGGTCGGCCGCGCGAGGGCTGAACCCCAGCATGCCGACGAACTCGTCAGTCTGTTTGTCGGCGATGATGTAGCCGCCCGGCAATGCGGCCGCGCCGAACTGGTCGAGGAACTGTTCAACGGCCGAGCGAGGTCGAGGCCCGCCGAGGTAGGCCCTGACCTCGGGATCGGTGAATACCTCGATAAGCCCTTCGCGGTCGGTGTCCCGCATCTTGCGCAGGACCAGCCGATCCGACTCGATGACATCAGCGGACAAACTCGTCATGGAACTTGATCTTCCCATAACTGCGGCGTTCACAAACAGTTCTGGTTACATCGAAAGCCACGTGCCGCCTCTGGTGTTCAGCGAGGCGATGCGGGACGTGGACCTGTTCGTCGGCGTCGCCTCCATCGCGCTGGATCCGAACTGGGCGGACCGCGGCGACGACCCGCACCTGGGCTACTGGCACAAGGTCTCCTTCGGGGAGCTGACCGCCCGCGCCCAGGTCCGCCGGGACGTACTGGCCAGAATCCTGCCCAAGATGGCCGTCGCCGGCCAGGTGGAACTGGCCGACCGGCACGTCCTGGTACGCGGCAGACTCGCCAGCTACAAGATCCACCTGGGTTCGGCGAACATCCTCATCGAGCCGGGCAACCGCTACCTGTGCATCGTTCCCAGCAGAGGCAAGGGCAAGAAGGTCATGCTGCCGTTCGACGGAGACGACGTCCTCAGCGTGATCCTCGCCAAGATCGTGCTGCTCGCCGCGGACCACAAGATCACCGACCAGACGATCCTGAGCCAGCTCCCCCGGTGATCACTTGTTGCACCTCCGGGAAGCGTGGCGATGGGCCGTCGAGCAAGGGTTGGGGGCGGTGCCGTAGATGCAGGTCAACAAACGCGGCCACATAAGTACGGACGATCTCAACGACTCGTGTGCCTGGCAGTGGCTGAGGCGGCCTGCCTAGCCATTCGACGACAACCGCGGCGTCGCTGACTGAGGCGTGTTGCATGTCCGGCACATGCAGCCAGCGTCGCCAGCCGGTGAGGTGCGGCCAGGTCCTGTCCCAGTCAGGGCGGTGTCCCGGGCTTCGGTCTTCGGCGCTCATCAGGAGAAACGGTCGTGTGAGGTCCTGGGTGAGTGCCGGTTGGAAGGAGCCGTCCAGGTTGATCCCAGCGTCCACGCGCGAGTCCGCGAGCATTGTCGCGGCGGCGGCCGCCCCGCCTATCGAGTGGCCTACGGCAGCGATTCGGTTGGTGTCGATCAGGTTCGGATACCAGGCGAGCACGCGGTCCAGCACGAACGAGATGTCCAGGGCTCGGCTGGCGATGATTGCCGCGCCGCTCGCTCCTCCGTTGCACACCACACACGCGGCTACACGCCCGTCAGGGAACGTGACCGCCGCCCCTTCGTAGGTGTGGTCGATGCCGGCCACGACGTACCCACGGCTGGCCAGGTCCTCGGCCAGTGTCGTCAACGTCCAGCGTGGGAAAGCCAAGCCGGGCGACAGAACGACCAGGGGCAACCGGTGAGGTGCGCGCAACGGCGGCGCGTCGGCACGCGCGTGGGTACGGACCTTGGTCAGCGCATCCGAAGGGACATCGGTAAATCCGTACAGGTTCAACAGCAGCCGGGACTCCTCGGCGGTGGCGTACGGCACGCGATCACCGTGCGCCGCCGCGGCCGGGTACCACATCGAGACCATGAGCTCCCGCGGACCGGTAGGTACCCACGGATCTGTCCGACCCTCGTCGACAAGATGCAGCTGGGTCCAGCCGATCGGGTGCTGTCCGGTCGGCGCGGGCAGCACCAGCTCGCGTGGTGAGGCGTCGGCCGGCGCGACGAGCACTGTGGCCGTCATCAAACCGACGATCACCGCCATGAACTTGCGTTTCATTCTCGATCTCCTTGTCGGGTCGGTCGCCAAGGCTAGGAACCCGGGCTGTGCCGGGGCATCTGTCCTTCGTCACCCTGACTTTCGTCAGGGGCACGGCAACCGTCCGGGTTTGTATCGTGGGCCGGGTGCGAAACCGGCCGGTAGACCTGATCTGGGTGCCGCTACTACTGCTGTCGGCCGGACTGTCCCTGGTGGTCGCGCTGACGTTCGACGGCGAAGGCTGGCTGGCAGTGCCGATGGCCGTGCTGGCCTATCTGGCAGGCCTGCGGATGGCGTCGCTTTCGTTGGCGCTGTGGGTGTTCGCCGCCGTGACAGTCACCGGCCTCGTGCTGGGGTTCTGGCGCTCGCCCGACCCGCTCTCGCCTTGGCTTTCAGTGGTGTTCGTCGAGTTCGCCGCCTCGGTGCTGCCATGGTGGGCCGGCCGTTACCAACGTTTGAGCGCCGAGCAGCGTGAACGCGAACGCGGTGCCGCCGCCGAGGAGGCCCGGCTGCATGAGCGGGCCCGGATCGCGCAGGACATGCACGACTCGCTCGGCCATGAGCTTGCGCTGATCGCGCTGCACAGCGGCGCGCTGGAGCTCACGGCCGGCCTCAATGACAAGCAACGCCAAGCCGCAAGTGACGTGCGGGCGGGCGCTGTCCGGGCCACCCAACGGTTACATGAGATCGTTCAAGTTCTCGGCAGTGCGGACGCAGCGGCCGCGCTGCGTCCGGCGGACGAAAGCATCGACGTACTTGTCAGGCGGGCCACCGCGGCCGGCTTGCGGGTGCGTCTCACGGGTGAAGTCCCTATATGGTCGCCCATAGTGAGCCAGGCCGCCCACCGCGTCGTCCGAAACTACCGCGACGCAGGTATCTCAGCAGCTCAAGCACGGCAACGGGTCGAGACACTGACCGAACGCGAACGCGACGTCCTCGCACTGCTCGGTGCCGGCCACTCCAACGCCGAGATCGCCCGCACCTTGTACATCGTCGAGGGAACAGTGAAAGCCCACGTCAGCTCCATACTGGACAAACTGCGGGCCCGTAACCGGGTCCAGGCCGCCATCCTGGCCTACGAAGCCGGTGTGACCTGATCAGAATCCGTGATCCCAGCGCACGTCGGTGGCGGCCAATGAGGACAAGGCGTCGGGTGAGCGAGCACCGGCGAGGATGCCGACATCGTCAGGCCCGTTGTGGGATGTGGACACCACCAGGTCAGACGTGACGTAGAAGCGGGTCGGATCGCCGGGCCACTGCCAGGGTTCCAGCGGTACCTCCCGCAGCGGCGTGATCACCTGGTCCGCCAAAGCTGCCGAAGCGGACCAGCAGAAAGCCTGTGCAGCCGCCGACATGATGGCCTCCAGCAGGCAGAACTGGATCAGGAATCCGCTGAGCGACTCCCGCTCGGCCACCGGGGCGACGCCGTCGCTGACCACCCACACGGCTGGGTCGTCCTCGGCCGGGTCGATCATCCACGAGAGGTTCCCCTGGTTCTCCGCGGCGAACACCAGCAATCCCTCGTGCGGATCGGTTCGTAGCCGATCAGGTGGGTAGATGCTGTTCTGTTCCCCCAGCACTTGCGGGCGGCCGGCAGCTATGGCGTACAACTCCGCCAACGCGGCCGGCACGCCGGGCATCCGGGCCGCTTCGGGTGGCGGGCCGGGGTACCACGTGAGGAGGAATTCGCGCATCGCGGCGATCCGGTCTGTGGCCAGGAGATCCAGCCACGCCTGGTCTTTCACGCCGTAAGGCTACGCGGTGGGGAACGCGTGCCAGGGCGTGATCGAGTCGATGAACACGACGGCGTCGAACGCGGCTCTGGGGTCGATGGGCTGTGGTTGTCCGCCGTTCATGATCGAGGTGGTCTTGGTGAACCGGTCTGCGACGGTGCTGGGGACCTGGCGCAGGTCGAGCAGGTGCAGCGGGACTCCTGCGCCCGACATCAGGGCGTCGAGTGTGTCATCGGGTAAGGCGGCGACATCCTCGACGAACACTTCGGTGTGCCCTGGAGCGCCGCCTGGGATGGGCCGATGCAGCCACAGTGTGCCGCCGCCGAAACAAGTGGCTATGACCACCATCTGGTCACCGAGGGACGCGGCGAGGTGTTGCCCGACCATGGTGAGTTTGTCGTTGACGATCGGCGGCGCCCAGAACGGCCATCGCTGGATGTGTCCGTTGGCCGCGCCGACGATGATCCGGTCCTCACGCTGCAGGATCCACTCGATGTTCTCGGCCATCGCCGCGTCGCGGATGTTCGCGCCCTGATAGGTCCTGGTTGCGCCGTCTGCCATGGCTGAGAGGAACGCGTCCATATGCCGTGCAGTGGCCGCACACCGATAGACGCGATCAACGCGATCGGCGTCCGCGAGTTCGGAGTAGACAACACGCATTGCCTGCAGCCGCTCGACCATTGCGCCTATCCGTGCGGTGAGTTCAAAACGCACGGCCGGTTCCAAAGCCATATAGGCCTGCAGAGCGGGTGCCGCCCACGCACGGCCAGACCGGTCAGCGGGAAGATAGTCGAACAGAGGCAGCAATGACGTGCGGACCACCTGCGCGTAGGCGGTGTCCACATCGTCCAGAAGGGACAGAACCACCTTGACCGCGGGCAACGCACTCGCGCTGGAGTCGGGCACATCCATCCCGTAGAACCGGACCTTGCGATCATGGGAGGCGTTGTACGCCCGCATCCATTCGAGCTGTTCGCGCATTTCCGCGCACCTGCCCATGCGGTAGGTGATCCCGTCGTGCAGCAGCGCGGTGAGATCTCCGGCGCCACCGAGCACCCAGTCGTTGACGGCAAAGCCTTCGGCAAAGCCGGATTCCATCACAAAACCGCCGAACCCGAGCTGAGTGACCAGGAACCGGACCACCCGGTGCCGGAGTTGGTAGAACTCGTGCACACGATGGGTGCTCTCGCCGATGGACACGACCCGGGCGTCGCCGACGATCTCCCGCAGCGGTTCCAGGTCGCTGAAGTCCTCATCGGCGGGGTCGAGGGTGCGCAGCCGATTTGTGTTGTCGCGGAGCCATTCCGTGACGGCCTGATCGATGTTCGGGTCACTCGTGGTCATCCGGGAATCTCCTCCGCAGTCCAACGAACACCGTCAACCCTAGGTTGACGATCGATGGATCGTCAACCCGGAGTTGACGACTATGGCGTGGCGCCGGTCACTAGGCTGGCGGATGACTTCGAGACTGGAGAAAGGCTCCCATGGCCTCGCTTCGCACCATCCGCGCTTTGGTATTCGCCACGTTGTTCACCCTGCTGACGACAAGCCTGGCGGCACCGGCCGCCGTCGCCGCGCCGACGAGGGTGATCTCCATTGCGAAGGCACGCAATCTCCCGTTAGGCACCGTGGTCACGGTCAACGGGACTGCGACCACGCCATCCGGCGCGTTCGAATCCAGTTTCTTCGACAAGGGTTTCGGCCTGCAGGACGCGCACGCCGGCATCTACGTCAGCCGGCCGGCCGACCTTGAGGTCCGGCCGGGCCGCCTGGTCAGAGTGACCGGAAAACTGGCCGACAGTTTCGGTCTGCTGATCCTCGTACCGGCCAGTGAAGCCGATGTCGCCCTGAGGCATGCCGGGTTCCAGCCGCCACCCAAGTTCGTGGCCACATCTGCCGTCGGCGAGTCGACCGAAGGCAAGCTCGTGCGGGTGCTGGGCAAGATCACCCAGGCGCCCACGAGCGACCTGCCGTACGGCTACAAGTTCTGGATCAACGACGGGTCGGGCGAGGTACAGATCTTCGTCAACGTGGAGACCGGGATCGACCTCGCCGGCCTCCGTTTGGGTCAACGGGTCCTGGTGACCGGGTTCAGCGGCCAGTTCGAGACCGCCTACGAGGTTCTGCCCCGCTCCCCGCACGACATCCGTATCATCCACTGACTCCAACAGTACTGCTTCCCGGTTCAGCTCTGGCGTCAAAACTTACCACGTGGTAGAAATTGTGAGAGCGCTTCCACATGCCCAGTCAGAGCCGACACCGGGGAGTCGCAGTGAGCACATTTTCCGTCCAGCTGTACTCGGTCCGCGAGCAGTTCGCGGCCGACCCCAACGACACGCTGCAGCGCCTTGCCACCATCGGATTCACCCAGGTCGAGCCGTACGGCCTGGTGGAGAACGTGGCAATCCTGCGCTCCGGACTCACCGACCACGGCCTCACCGCGCCGACAGCCCACGCCAAGCTCATCGGCGTCGACCAGCGTGAGGTGTTCGCAGCCGCCGCCGAATGCGGAGTCAAGGTCGTCATCGACCCGTTCGTCCCACCGGACAAGTGGCAGGAACCCGCGGACATCGCCGCCACAGCCGAAGCGTTGAACATCGCGGCCAAAGTCGCGCAGGAGCACGGAGTCACGGTCGGCTACCACAACCATTGGTGGGAGCTGCAGTCCCGGATCGACGACCGGACCGCGTTCGAGGTCTTCGCCGACCAACTGGATCCCGCTCTGGTATTGGAAGTCGACACGTACTGGGCCACTGCGGGCGGCGAGGACGCGCCCGCACTGTTGCGCCGCCTCGGCAAGAAGGTCCATGCCATCCACGTCAAGGACGGCGGCCTCGCCACCGACGCGACCGGTCAGGTGCCGGCCGGTCAAGGCCAGGTCCCGGTCTCCGACGTGCTCGATGCGGCACCGGAAGCACTGCGCGTGGTCGAGTTCGACGCCTACGACGGCGACATCTTCGAAGGCATCGCGGCGAGCTTCGCCTACCTGAACGGCGTAGCGCGATGAGTAGGCGTAGCGCGATGAGTATCGGAGTCGGCCTCATCGGCGCGGGAACCATCAGCGATGCCTACCTGACCAACCTCACTGGCTTTCCCGACGTCCATGTCGTGCGAGTGTCCGATATCGACACCGCACGAGCCACGGCACAGGCTGAGAAACACGGCGTGCCGCGTTCGGGAAACGTCGCCGACCTGCTGGCCGACGACGATGTCGAACTCGTGGTGAACCTGACGATCCCGGCCGCGCACGTCGAGGTCGGTCTGGCCGCCCTGGACGCGGGCAAGCACGTCTGGTCGGAGAAACCGCTGGCCCTGGACCGGGAATCCGGCCGGAAACTGCTGGAGCGCGCCCGAGAGAAGCAGTTGCGCGTCGCCTGCGCACCCGACACGATCCTCGGCGCTGGGCTGCAGACCGCACGCCGCGCCATCGACGCGGGCCGGATCGGTGAACCCATGACCGCGTTGGCGTTGTTGCAGTCACCCGGCCCAGAAAGCTGGCACCCCGCGCCGGAGTTCCTCTTCCAGTACGGGGGCGGCCCGCTGCTGGACATGGGGCCTTACTACCTCACCGGACTCGTCCATTTGCTCGGCCCGATCAGCAAGGTCACCGGTGCGGGCGGGCAAGCCCGTGCGACGCGTGTCATCGGTTCGGGCCCACGAGCCGGAACGGAGTTCGCGGTGACGGTCCCGACGACGGTCACGGCATTGGTCGAGTTCGCTCGTGGCGGTTCGGCGCAGGTCGTGTTCAGCTTCGACTCTGGACTGCGCCGTTCGGGTTTCCTGGAGATCTCCGGCACTCAGGGCACCGCGGTCCTGCCGGATCCGAATCGGTTCGACGGCGGCACAAAACTGCATCTGCTCGGCCAGGACGACCCGCAAGAGCTTGTGCCACAAGGGCATCAGGCCGAGCGCGGTACGGGTGCGCTCGAACTGGCGCGGGCGATCCAGGCAGGCGTGCCGGAACGGGCGTCAGGCGAATTGGCGTATCACGTGCTCGACGCGATGCTGGCCATCGACGAGTCGATCACCCTCGGCCACACTGTCGAACTTCAGAGCACGGCCGAAGTCCCGCCCGCGCTGCCCGCGGACTGGGATCCGTACGCAAGCACGTCATGACAAGGGGACGGTAAGCAGGCTCTGCAGGTAGGTCCGCAGCGATCCGACCAGGTCCACCTCGTCCGGAGTGGTCAGCCACTGGGCCTGCAAGCCGTCCTCCAAGGCGATGAATGTCAGCGCCGCGACCTGGGGGTCCACGTCAGGGCGCAGTTCGCCGGTGTCGGCCAGCGCCTGGAACGACGCGAGCACTTCTTCGCGTGCGACCCGGTAGTGACGCACGAAGTACTCGTGGGCCGGGTGGCCGGGCGAGACCGCCTCGGCCGCCAGCCGTACGTACAGGTCGACGATCCCGGGATGGGCGACGTTGTACTCCGCTAGGCCGATCAGGTGACGCAGCATGTCGAGGCCTGGTGCGGCGACGTTGAGCTGCTCGCGGTCGGCGTCCTCGGCGTCGCGGCGCTCCAGCACGGCCGCGAGTAGGGCTTCCTTGCTGGGGAAGTAGTAGATCAGGCCCGCGTGGGTGATCCCCGCCCGTTTGGCTACCTCGCGAAGGGAGGAACCGTGATACCCAGCCTCGCGGTACACGGCGATCGCCGCAGTGATGATGTCCTCCCGGCGCAGCCGGCCCTTCAGATAACCGCCTGTCACTGGACCACCATCGGCTCATCATGCCGCAGGCCGCAAACACACAGCCACGCTGAGCGTTCTAACATTCGATTTGTGCGAACGAACATCCCTTGTCATGATGTGCGGGTGAAGAGTGCCGACCGACAGCGGTTCATCATCGACCAGCTGCACGTCACCGAGCAGGTGAGCGTCGCCGACCTGGCCACGGCCGTCGGCACGTCGGAGATGACCATCCGCCGTGACCTCGACGTGCTGGCGGCCACCGGCGTGCTGCGGCGGGTTCATGGCGGTGCCGTGCCCACAGCGCCCTCCGGCGTCGAGCCGCCCTTCGCCTCGCGCGTGGCTGCTGCGATCGCGACCAAGCAGGCGATCGCGGCCGCGACAGTCGGATTGATCCAGGACGGCGAGACCGTGCTTCTCGACAGTGGCACGACCGCGCTTGAGGTCGCGCGTCTGCTGCACGACCGCGCGGTCACCGTGATGCCGTTGTCGCTGCACGCCATTCAAGAGCTGGTGGACGCGCCGAAGGTCCGATTGCTGCTGCCGGGCGGTGAACCGAGACCCGGCGAACTGTCCCTTATCGGCCCGCTCGCCCTGGCGTCGATGCGCGCGCTGCGGTTCGACGTGGCCATCCTCAGCCCATGTGCGTTCAACGTCCCCGACGGGCTCACCGCGTTCGACCTGAACGACGCTGAGATCAAACACCAAATGCTCGCCGTCTCGGCCCGCGCGATCGTGATGGCCGACGGCACCAAATGGGGCAAGGCGGCGCTCGCGCACGTCTGCGCGGCCGACCGGCCGGACGTGGTGGTCACAGACCCGTCCGCGCCTGAGGACCAACGGACCGCACTGGCTGACCGCGGTGTGCATGTGCACGTCGCGACCGAACAGGAGACCCGATGACACCCGACGTCATGCCCCGTGCACGCGCTGCCCGCGTCGCGACCTGGGTGTACTTCACCCTCAACGGTTTCGCGGTCGGCCTGTGGGTGGTGCACATCCCTGTCATCGAACGCGCCGTCGACATCTCCCACAGCACGTTGGGGTTCCTGCTGTTGCTGGCGGGTGCGTCGGCCTTCACCGGGATGCAGGTGGCCGGCCCGCTGAGCGACCGGCTCGGCCAGCGCCGCCTGGTGCCGGCTGCGGGGGTGCTGCTCGGCTTCGCGATCACCGGGCCCGGCCTGGCCGATTCGTGGTGGACGCTGGCCCTGGCGATGATCGCGTTCGGATTCGCCAACGGCACGATCGACGTCGGAATGAACGCCCAGGCGGTGGTGGTGGAGCGGGCCTACCCGCGGCCGATCATGGCGGCGTTCCACGCCATGTGGTCGATCGGCGGTGCGGGCGCAGCCGTGGTCGGCGCCGCTGCCCTGGGCGCAGGCGTGCCGACAGCCGTGACGTTGGGTACTTGCGGCGCACTGTGTGTGGTCATTTCGCTTGCCACGGCACGATTCCTGATCGAGCCGGACATCCAGGACGAACCCGAGACCGCAGAACCCCGCAAAGCCTCGGCGGCACCTGTGCGGCTTGTCTGGCTCATGGGCTGCCTCGCGTTCGCGCTGATGCTCGCCGAAGGCGTCGCGGCCGACTGGGCGGCGTTGCACTTCAAGGACATTCTCGGCACGTCACCGAGCATGGCGGCCTACGCCTACGGCGCCTTCGCGATAGCCATGACCACGGGCAGGTTCGCCACCGACCGGGTGGCCGCGGCGATCGGCCCGGTCGCGATCGTCCGATATGGATCGGCACTGGCCGCGATCGGCCTGACGGTGGCCTCGGCGTCCCCGTGGGTCCCGCTTTCCCTGGTGGGCTGGGCCCTGTTCGGCCTGGGCCTGTCCGGCGGGATTCCGCAGCTGTTCACCGCGGCGGGCAACCTCGACACGCGGGCGTCCGGCACCCTGATGGCCCGGGTGGTCGGCCTTGGCTACGTCGGCATGCTCGCCGGGCCCGCGCTGGTCGGCGGCCTGACTCACTGGATGCCGCTCAACGTCGCGTTCGCTCTGCCGGTGGTGCTGTGCGTCCTGACATCGGTGTTCGCCACGATTATGCCTCCGGCGCCGTCCGTCCCGGCAAATGAGACATTATCCACGGGGCGTACGCCATCCGAGTGAACCGCGCGCACAGGGGCAGGCCGGGATCAGTAGGGTTTTCATGTCCTGACCTCGACAGCCAAAGGTGTGCGGTGTCGCAGCAAACCAATTGGGTGCCTACTTCAGTCGACCTGCAGAAGCCGAGCGCGGCCAGGATCTATGACTATCTGCTCGGAGGAAACCACAACTTCGCGGTGGACCGGGAGTTCATCGCCAAGATCCTGCAGATCCAGCCGGAGGCGAAACGCTTCGCGGTGATGAACAGGGCGTTCCTGCGCCGGTCCGTGCTGTTCATGGTCCAGCAGGGCATCCGGCAGTTCCTGGATCTCGGCTCCGGCATCCCCACTGTGGGCAATGTGCACGAAATCGCGCAGGGCGCCGATCCGGCTTCACGGGTGGTCTACGTCGACAACGAACATGTCGCGGTGGAGCACAGCCAGCTGCTGCTCAACGAGAACGACAACGCCGTGATGGTGCACGCCGACATCACCCGGCCGGGCCTGGTCCTGGGCGACCCGGCAATGCGGTTGCTCGATTTCTCCCAGCCGATCGGCCTGCTGGCCATCACCATCGGCCACTACGTGCTCGACAAGGACGACCCGGCGGGAGTCTTCGCTGCCTATCGCGAGGTGCTCGCGCCTGGCAGCTATCTCGCACTGACCCATCTCACCGACGACTTCAAGCAGGTCAAAGGTGACGAACTGACCGAGATGATGAAGAAGTCGCAAAACAACGTTCAGGCCCGGACCAAATCGGTCGTCACCGGCTTCTTCGGCGATTTCGAGCTGGTCGAACCGGGTCTGGTCACGACCTCACAATGGCGGCCCGAACAGCACGCGTCCCCGGGTGACAATCCCGAGGCCGACGGGTTGTACGCGGGTGTGGCACGCAAGAAATAGCATGCACCTAATCGCGAAACCGAGTTCCCACGGACTGACGATGCCCCAGCCGCGATCCCAGCACACCGAGCTGGCGGCCGCTTGGCGTCATGCGGTCCTGGAGGCGAGCTACATCCCGAGGTCGCCAGCCGACCTCGATGTAGTGCTCACCGAGCTTGTGGGCACCCTCATCGACGCGCTCACCGCACCCGAGTTCTCAACGCACGCAGGCACAGTCGCAGGTGCCCAGCTGGTCACCGAGGGATTCGTCGACCCCGACGCGTTGACGGCCACTGTGCAGGTCCTCACCGATGGTCTGCCCACAACCGAGGAAGAGCGAACGCACCGCACGCCCATGCTGCTGGGCGCCTTGTGCGCCGGCTACGCCGAAGCGCTGCGCAAGCACACCCTCGACCAGCAGGAAGGTGTCAACCAGGCACTGCTCAACAGCGTGGTGCGGGCCGAGAAGAACCTGCGTGCCACCGAAAGCCGGTTCCAGGAGGTGTTCGTCTCCTCCGCGACCGGGATCGCGATCACGGACCTCAACGGGATGTGTCTGGAGGCCAATCCGGCGCTCGGCGAGACCCTCGGACGGCGTCCCCAGGACCTGATGGGCGTGTCCGTCACCGACATGTTCCGCGACGACGCCGTGATGCGTCTCTATAGCCGGATCCTTGAAGGCGCGGAGACTCCGATGCAGGAGCAGTTCAGGCTGCGCCGGGCCAACGGCGAGAAGGTCTGGGTGCTGCTGGCCGTGACGCTGCTGCGCGACGACGCGGACGAGCCCGCGTACTTCGTCACGATGGTGCAGGACGTCACCGAACTGCGGCTGCTGCAGGACAGGCTGAGCCACCAGTTGCTCTACGACGCGTTGACCGGGCTGCCCAATCGGCAGTGCTTCCACACCAAGCTGGAATCCATGCTCGGCAGCGCCGCACCAGGCACGTCGATCACGTTGTGCTGCATCAACCTCGACGGCTTCGCGATGGTCAACAACAGTCTCGGCCACCCCGCGGGCGATCGGCTGCTGCAGGCCGTCGGTCACCGCCTCGAACATGTTGTCGCCGGGCAGAATGCCTCGGTGGCAAGGATCAGCGGGGACGAGTTCGCAGTCCTGATCGAGGATCCGGCCACACCGGTTCCGTTGGACGATCTCGTCGGCGCGATCAACCGGGAACTCAGCGAGCCGGAGTACATCGACGGCCGTGGCATCGCGGTCGGCGCCAGCGTCGGCGCGATCCGCCGGCTCGCTGCGGCGCAGTCCGCCGATGAGCTGTTTCGTGCGGCGGATATCGCGCTGCGTAAGGCAAAGGCAACCGGGCGCAGGCAGTGGGCTGGGTATCACGAGCGTGACGATCTCCACGCGACCCGCCTCGACCAATGGGCCGTCGAACTCCCCGGCGCATGGGAGACCGGCGATCTCGCCGTGGCCTACGAGCCCGTAATCCGGTTGGCCGACCGTTGCTTGGTCGGGGTGCGTGCCGTCCTTCGCTGGACTCGTCCGGACACCGAACCCATGGGACACGACGACTGTGTACGCCTTGCCGAGCGCACCGGCCTGTCCGTCCACCTTGGACCGTTGATCCTGACCGAGGCGATGTCGGGATTGCCGCTGCTGCGGCCCGCTCTCGAAGGCAGCCCGCTTGTCCGGATCCAGTTGACCCGCAACCAGTCCGGCGACGCCGACCTGATCCGCGCGGTGAACCAGGCCATCACCCCCGATCCCAGCCTGCTGGAGGTCTGCCTGCACACCGGCGCCGTCCTGGAGGATTTCGGCGACGCACAGGACAATCTGGAGGTCCTGCACGACATCGGCGTGACCGTGGGCCTCTGCGAGTTCAACGGCGGCCCCCGCGAACTGGATCTGCTCGCCCGCACCGGCGTCCGCTCGGTCACCCTGGCCGCCCAGTGCGCCGTGACCGCCACTCCCCTGCTGCGCGCCGAAACCGCCCGCGTCATCAGCATGATCCGCGACAACGGCGTCGACTGCTCAGTCGTGAACGTCTCCGATCCCACGGAAGCCACATACTGGACCAACGCAGGCGCCATCACCGCCCAGGGCGGCATGTTCGGCCCCGCAGTCGCCGCGTCGGACCTCGAGACACTCCTTGGCCTGCGGGTCTAGCGATCCGGCGGAAAACCAGGCGGAGACGGAGCCTTGACGCTGCTACGGTCCCAGGCCTTGTTTCCCAGACTGTGCGTCCCAGCGAAGTCCCGCTAGGCACGGCGACCTGCGGCTTCACCCCGGCCTACTAGTGTATGCAGTATACGGTCGACTATCATAGGGTCGACACAGGCACCGTGCCGCAGAGAACGGAGGCTCACGCCCCCATGTACTCAGTCACTGACCCGGCCACGGGTGAACTGATCGAGGAGATCGAGAACGCCACCAGTGCGCAGGTCGAGGCGGCGATCGAGCGGGTCCACCGCGGCTATTCGTCGTGGCGGCTCAGGCCGGTCGCAGAGCGCGCGGCGATTGTGCTGCGGGCCGCCGAACTGTTCGCCGAGCGGGCCGACGAGCTGGCGGCGATCATGACGCTGGAGATGGGCAAGCGGATCAACGAAGGACGCGGCGAGGTCGGCATCGTCGTGGACATCTTCACCTACTACGCGACGAACGGCCCGGCCTTGCTGGCGGACGAGCCGTTGACGATCAAGGGCGGCCAGGCCGTCATCACCAAGGAACCCATCGGCGCGCTGCTGGGCGTGATGCCGTGGAACTTCCCGTGTTATCAGGTCGCCCGGTTCGTGGCGCCCAACCTGGTGCTCGGCAACACGATTCTGCTCAAGCACGCCTCGATCTGCCCGCGGTCGGCGGCCGCGATCGAGCAGGTGCTGCACGATGCCGGCGTACCCGAGGACGCGTACGTCAACATCTTCGCTTCGAGCAGGCAGATCCCGGCGATCCTCGCGGACGCGCGCATCCAGGGTGTGTCGCTGACCGGCAGCGAGAACGCGGGCATCTCGGTCGCTGCCGAGGCGGGCAAGAACCTCAAGCGCTGTGTCCTGGAGCTCGGCGGGTCCGACCCGTTGATCGTGCTGGACACCGACGACATGGAAGAGACGGTCAAGGCCACCGCCACCGCCCGGATGCGCAACTGCGGCCAGTCGTGCAACGCGCCCAAGCGCATGATCGTGCTGGCCGACATCTACGACGAGTTCGTCGACAAGCTGACCAAACGCGTCGCCGACTACTACCAGCCAGGCGACCCCGCCAACCCGAAGACGACCCTGCCGCCACTGGCGTCGATCGCGGCGGCCGACGAGGTCGCGGCTCAGGTCGAGACCGCGATCAAACAGGGCGCGACGCTGCGCACCGGCGGGCGCCGGATCGGTCCGGGCGCGTACCTCGAGGCCACCGTCCTGACCGACGTCACGCCTGAGATGAACGCGTACTACGAGGAGACCTTCGGGCCTGTCGTACTGGTCTTCCGTGCGGAGACCGAGGCCGAGGCGATCGCGATCGCCAACGACTCACCCTTCGGGCTGGGCGCCGCGGTGTTCGGCACCGATCCGGAACGCAACCAGCGGGTGGCCCGGCAGATCGAGTCGGGCATGGTCTACCTCAACAAGTCCGGCGGTTCCCAGGCCGACCTGCCGTTCGGCGGGATCAAACGGTCCGGCATGGGCCGTGAACTCGGCGCGGCGGGCATCGAGGAGTTCATGAACAAGAAGTCCATCCGGCTGTAGTGAGGGAGCTCGCGGCTGGTCGGCGACCGGCCGCGAGCACAGGCTAGCCAGCTTCGTTAGCGATCCTGAGCGAGCCTTGGTGTTGTGAATTATGGTCTGGGTTGTGGAGTTGCTGCGTTCATCCATGGCTGCGAAGCGTTTGGGGTTCACCCGATGACGCTTCGTCAGTGGACGATCAATGGCAGGATTCGGATGGCAGTGTGACGGTGGTGCGGGTGACACATGAGGATCGGCTGGCCCGGTTCGAGGTCGGTTGGCTTCGGCGGCTGTTCGCGGTGTGCGGCGTGACCCTGGAGGTGCCGCATCCCAGGAAGTCTGGTGGCCGGGACGAACTCCTCAAAGACTTCGTTTCGTTGATGACTACCTTCGCGGGCCGCTTGTACGGCATGCGCAGCGCGGAGGCCCGCACGCGGCTGCTCACCGAGACCGGCCAGCGCATCGAGGACGGTGTGGTGTGAGCCGGAAACGTCAACTTGCCGAGGGCGAGACTTCCCGTACCGCGTGTGCCCGTGCGGTGCTGCGCACGGGCATGGATGAGAAGACCGGCGAGTTGCTGTCCGCCGCCAATGTGGCGGAGCGTGTCGGCTGGGCTGCCGATTTGGTGTCCGGGATGGTCACCGGTCTGCTGGCCGACCACTGGAACAGTGTTGATGTGGACATGCTTGCCTCGGGTGCGGATGCGGGCGGGCGCGCGTTGCCGTCGAACGCGTGGATGGCCTTGCGTCGCCTGGGCTGGAATGCCGCACCGGCCGAGGGTGTGAAGGTCAATGACCGGATCGTGCGGATGGCTCAGGAACAGGCCGGGCGTGTGCTGCGCTCGGCGAAGTGGCGGGCCGGTCTGACCGCCGCGGTACTGGCAACCTGGCCCGCCGTCCCGGCCAAGCGCACCCCGCAGGAGTGGGACGCTGTACGCCAGGCCATTGGGCAGGCCATTGCTGGCGGGCAGCACCAGCCCTCCAGTGTGATCGCATCCCGTACCCGGCACGTGGCTGCCTTCGCCCGCAGACACGGGCGGCTGCCGGTGGATGTGTTCGACCTGGAGCCCGCGCCACGGAGCGCGCGGATGCTGCTGCTGTCAGCGTGCGACAAGCAGCAGGCCACCCTCGAGCGCGCGGATGACGCGGGCCGGGTGCTACTGCGGCTGCAACTGCCCACACGGCATGACCCGAGGTCCTATCAGGACTGGGCGTGGGTGGCCTGCCCGATCTCGCTGCCGCCGACGGTGCCCGCCAGTGCGATCCTGCACCTGCCCACCCTGCGCGTCCGCCAGGACCGTGTTCGCGTTGATCTGGCCTATACTCACGCCGTTCCCCGGACCTGGAGCACCGGGCATACCGTCGCGCTGGGTGTGGACTGGGGCCTCAACACTCTGCTGTCCGCTGGGACCGTCCGGCTGCATGATGACGGCCGTATCACCGCCCTCGGGGCCGGGAGCATGTTCCGGGCCGCTGGTGTTCTGGCCAAGCAGCACCGGCTGCGCAGGCACAGCGAGCGCCTGCACGCCAAGGCTGAGCAGTACCAGAGGCTGGCCGCCGGCGACACCGAACACCCGCTGGAGGCCAAGCACCAGGTCCTGCAGGAGGAGATCCGTGCGGTGTCCGCCCGCCGGTCGAACCTCAACGACGCCCTGGCGTGGTCCGCCGCGCGCTGGGCCGTGGACCAGGCGCTCGCCAGCACCGCGACCGTGATCTACGTCGAGGACCTTCGGTCGATGGAAGCCCGCGGCATGGGCCGCACCCATAACACGCGCCTGTCCCAGCAGATACGCGGGCGGATCGTGGATCGGATGCGACACCTGGCCGTCGAGGCTGGGATCGCTGTGGTCACCGTCCCGGCCCGCAACACCTCCAAGCACTGCCCCCAGTGCCTCACCGTCCTGCGGCACCGTAAAGCCCCCGACCGGCCCACCACACCCGGATGGAAGTGGGCTCTCTGCGGCTCGTGCGGTTACCAGGGCGACCGCGACACCGGCGCGTGGCAGCGCATCGCCGCACGCGGCCTGACCCATCAGGCCAAGACCGTCACCGACCGCGCCAGTAATGCCGCCAGCAGCGCCATGGTCGTCCGCACGGTCGTGGACACACTCGAAGCGGGCGCGGTCATCACACCCGCGAAGACCAGCCGAGACCGGACCAAGACCGGACCCACCCGGCCACGATCCACACGCCCCGCGCCCAGGCGACGCAGGGCACCCTCCCCCACCCGCCCTTCGGGACCGGCGGGCCAGCGTCCGGAGGGACACGCTCACACGGACCGGACCCGGCTGCCCCGCGCAGCCCACCGGCACCAGGACGTGACAACGATCAGCACACCCATCACCCGGCACAAGCCACGAGGAGCAGCACTGGGCGCAGGATTCCACCTGCATACCCACGCCACCCCTCCACGATGGGCCGACCCACCGCCGGACATCACGTCCAGCATGGGATCGCTTAGCTGATCAGAGACGCTTGATCTTTCCGCGAGGACACCCTATCGTCGCCCAAGCAAGGTTAGGCTATGCTAACTGAACGGGCCTGGTGTCATGTCGAGAGTCAAAACGCCTGCTCAGCGTAAGATGATCCGGGCCGAAGTGGTGCGTACCCACCGCACCAGCCCGAGCTTCGTGACGCTCACGATCGGCGGGCCGGACCTCGCCCATTTCGTACCCGCCGGGTTCGACCAGTGCGTCCGCCTGTTCTTCCGCCGCGACGGCCAACGCGAGCTGGCAATGCCGACGAGGTCCAACAACGTGTGGGTCGCCCAGCACATGATGTCCCGCACGGCCACCCGGCCCTGGGTACGCAACTACACCGTGCGGGCGTTCCGTCCGGACAGCCTCGAGATGGACATCGAGTTCGCATTGCACGGTGACGACACTCCCGCAACAGCCTTCGCCACCAAGGCAAGTGAAGGCGACCCGGTCGGGATCTTCGACGAGGGCGTCGGCTACTGGCCCACAAAGGACACTCAGTTGCTGGTCGCCGACGAGAGCGCAGTCCCTGCCGCACTGGCGATCCTCGACCACGCCCCACAAGACCTGCGGGCCCACGTCTACCTCGAAGTGCCACGCACAGCAGACATCCGGAACCTGGACACGCCACCAGGCGTGACCGTGCATTGGATCGCCCGCGACGACTCCCCCGAACTTCCCGGTCAGCCGGCCTTGCGCACGCTCAAGGCCGCGGACCTGCCCGACGGCCCGCTGTACACGTGGGTCGCCGGCGAAAGCGCGCTGGCCACAGGGTTGCGACGACATCTGGTGCAGGACCGGAAGATGCCGAAGTCCGACGTCACGTTCCTCGGCTACTGGCGGCACGGCAAAGCCAGCCTCGGCTGATCGACCGCATCAACACGGGCGATCTCAGCCAACGTCCGATAAACGCGCTGGTTATGTCAGTGGGCGTTCGGTCGCGTTCAGGCCGCGGCGTTTGTGGGTGCTTCGGGAGCACCTTTACGGTCTCTCCCATGGCGGTTCGGGACGAGATTTTGCAGGCGGCGCTGTTCTGCTTCAGCTCCGAGGGGTACGAGCACACCACCGTCGCTCGGATCCGGGAGGCCAGCGGGGTCTCGAACGGTGCCTTGTTCCACCACTTCCGCTCGAAGGAGGCGATCGCCGGGGCGCTCTACCTGGACGCGATGGCCTCGATCCACGACGCCTATCGCCAGGTCCTCACCGGGCGGCCGGCAACCATCGCGGAGGGCGTCGGCGACTTCGTGCGTCAGCATCTTCGGTGGATCGAGGAGCATCCAGACCTGGCCCGGTTCATCTACGCACAGGGACGGTTCCATCGGCTGCCGGAGGTCGACGCACGCCTGGAAGAGATGAACGCGGACATCGGCGCCGCCTACGTCGAGTGGCTGGAGCCGTTCATCGCCCGCGGTGACGTCCTGCGGCTGCCGCTGGACGTGATGGTCGCGATCGTCACCGGGCCCGCGCACGCGATCGCGCAACGCTGGCTTGCCGACGGAGGGCAGGGGTCGCTCCTGCGCCACGCCGACGTGCTCGCGCAGGCCGCCACGGCGGGCCTCGGCGCCACTCCCGTGCCTGTCCCACCGTCGCCCCACCGGCCAGCGACGGCCCGGATCCGCATCGAGCTACTCGACGACGACGGCGCACCGCTGGCGAGCGGTAGAACGGAACTCCGCCTCGACCCATCAGAGTAATACTCCAGAGTAGTACTCTGGCCATCATTCGAGAGATGGAGCAAAGATGACCCTGAACACCGTCGCGCCGTCAGACGACACCCAGCAGCCGACGCTCCGCGCCGAGGCCGTGGCCGCCGCGTCCCGGTTCGCGCCGCGGGCCAGGGAACTCCGGCAGCACGTGATCGACCACCACGAGATCCACCCGGAGCTGTGGTCGGAGCTCTGCGACCGCGGCTGGCCGGGCTTGCTCAGGTCGGACGGCCTGGCCGGCATGTCCCTGGTTCTGGAGGCCTTCGCCGAGCAGGGCATCCTGCTCTGGCTGCCGGTCCTGTCCTCGGCGGTCGCGCACGCGATCGACAAGCAGGGTCCCGACCCCGCCCGCCGGTGGCTCGAGGGAGTCTCCGCCGGCACCACGCTGCTGGGCGTAGCCATGACCGAGCCGGAGACCGGCCACAACGTCTTCGCCACGCGCACCCAGATCCGGCGCGACGGTGACACCTTCGTGGTCAACGGCTTCAAGCAGGTCACTTCGGGCCTGGACATCGTCGACCGGGTCCTCGTGCACGGACGTGCGGTCGGCCAGGACGGCACGTCATCCGGGTACGCCACCGTCCTGGTCGACCCGCGCGCCGCAGGCGCCACGGCCACCGAGGTGCCGATGGGAAACCGGGAAGGCCTGCGCCAGTTCGGGCTCGAACTCCGCGACGTCGTCGTGCCGGCGGCGGACCTGGTCGGCGACGTGGGCTCCGGGATGCTCGTGCTCTGGTCGTTCGCCAACGTGGAGCGCGTCCTGACGGCATCGATCTGTCTCGGCGCGGCCCGGCACTGCATCGAGGCCGCCGTCGATCGGGCTCGCACCCGCACCATCGCCGGCGGCCTCCCGATCGGCACCAAGCAAGCCATCTCGCATCCGATTGCCCGACTCCACGCCAGGTATTCCGCCGCGCGATCGCTGCTGCTCGACATCACCGCGGCCTTCGACGCCGGTGACGACGGCGCCTCGTTCGCCAGCAACGTCAACGCGGTCAAGGTGCTGGCCTCCGAGCTGGCCTTCGACGCGGCCGATCACACCGTGCAGGTCTTCGGTGCCGAGGCGTGGGACCGGCGCGGGCCCTGGATGGATCTCTACCTCGACGCGCGCCTGTCGCGCTCGGGCCCGTTGAGCAACGAGTTCGCGCTCAACTTCCTCGCCGAGCATGTGCTCGGCTTGCCCGCCAACTGACGGTTGGGCCGCCCGGGGCAGTCGCAGCCGTCGGCGACCGGGCCCCGGCTCCCGCCCACCTCCAGATATCCCGGCCCCTACCGCGCGCCGGCGCCAGCACCCGTAACCGGAGGATCCAACAGTGCGCGACACTCTCGCCCCAGGCCTACACGCCACATTCGACTACCCGGTGCCCGCCGAACGGACCGTGCCGCACCTGCTGCCCGAAGCCGCCGAGTTCGCCGCGATGCCGTACGTGCTGGCCACCGGATACCTGGTCGGACTGGTCGAGTGGACATGCATGCGAGCGCTGGCCGACCACCTGGAGCCGACCGAACGCACGCTCGGGGTGCACGTCGACCTCAGCCACGAGGCTCCCACCCCACCCGACCACATCGTGACCATCGACGTCGAGCTGACCCGGATGGAAGGGCGGATTCTGACTTTTGAGGTGACGGCCCGCGACGAGGCCGCCGTGGTGTGCCGGGGCACGCACCGACGCGCGGTGATCGACCTCGACCGGTTCGAGCGCAAGTTGTCCGCCCGCCAGTAGGCGAGTCAGGGCCTGCTCCAGCTGCGTCCGGGTAGCCGCGCGGGCGGGGCCGGCACCCTGACCAGCCGGGAACATGCGATGGCCCGCGCCGCATTCCCGTGCACACCAACAGATCGGCGAACACTGCGGTGCGCCTTCCCACTGCTGGCCGGTCGCCCATAAGCGTCCAACTGCGACAGTCGGGAAACTACGCCACAAACGTCAGGCATCCGGCGCAACACTTGAGAATTCATTGCTGTCCCTCCGTCACCGCATCGATCGCAAGCATCGCCAACTCCCGGACAGCCGTGGTAACCCCTACTGGTCCGACCGGCGAGCTTGCCCATCTCCTCCGGTCGGACCAGGGATGTTTAGGCCAGTTGTCCGATGGGCACCTTGTCGCGTCCGGCATGACCTCGGGGAGGGCCGTGAGCTTCTGGGAGTTCGTCAGCGACCGCTGGAGCAGACTGCTCAGTGAGTCGTTGTTGCATGTCAGCGCGGTGGTGCAGTGCACGATTCTGGCCGCGTTGATCGGGGTGGCGATCGGCGTGGCGGTGTACCGCAGCCCGATCGGGTCCACCGTGGCCACCGCGCTTACGAGCGCGATTCTCACCATTCCGTCGTTCGCGCTGCTTGGGTTGCTGATCCCGGTGCTTGGGCTGGGCGCAGAACCCACGGTCGTCGCGTTGGTCCTTTATGGCCTGCTGCCGATTGTGCGCAACACGATCGTCGGACTGGCCGGTGTGGACGGTGCGATCACCGATGCCGCCCGCGGCATCGGGATGAACAGGTTCGGGGTGCTGACCCGGATCGAGTTGCGGCTGGCGTGGCCGGCGATTCTGGCTGGGATGCGCGTCGCGACACAGATGCTGATGGGTATCGCGGCGATCGCGGCGTACGCGCGTGGTCCCGGTCTCGGCGTCGAGATCTTCGCCGGGCTGACCCGTGCGGGCAGTGCCAACGCCACCAACCAGGCGATCGCCGGCACGGTCGGCATCGTCATCCTGGCCCTTGTCCTGGACGGGATCTTCGTCCTGATCGGCCGGTTCACGACTTCGAGGGGGATCAGTGGCCAGTGAGATCCAGCTGACCGACGTCACCAAGCGCTACCCGGGCCGCCGCCCGCCCGCGGTCGACAACTTCACCATCACCATCCCGGCCGGGCAGATCGTGGTGTTCGTGGGCCCGTCGGGCTGCGGCAAGACCACCACCATGCGCATGATCAACCGGCTGATCGAGCCCACCTCGGGCAAGATCACGATCGACGGCAAGGACGCGCTTTCCCTGGATCCGGACGATCTGCGGCGTGGCATCGGGTACGCCATCCAGCAGGCCGGGCTCTTCCCGCACATGACCGTCGCCCAGAACGTCGGTGTCGTTCCCGGGCTGCTCGGCTGGGAGCGCAAGAAGGTCACCGACCGCGTGGACGAGATGCTCGACTTGGTCGGGCTGGACCCGGCCGAGTTCCGCAACCGGTTCCCCCGCCAGCTTTCGGGTGGTCAGCAGCAACGCGTCGGCGTAGCCAGGGCTCTTGCCGCCGACCCGCCTGTGCTGCTGATGGACGAGCCGTTCGGCGCGGTCGACCCCATCACGAGGGGCAACCTGCAGGACGAGCTGATGCGTCTGCAGGCCGAACTGCGCAAGACGATCGTGTTCGTCACCCACGACTTCGACGAGGCCGTCAAGCTCGGCGACCGGATCGCGGTGCTGGGCAACCAGTCCAAGATCCTGCAGTACGACACGCCTGAGGCCATCCTCGCCAACCCGGCCGACGACACCGTTGCCGGGTTCGTGGGCGCGGGTGCTTCGTTGAAGCAGTTGACATTGCGGCGGGTGCACGATGTGGAGCTGGCGAAGGCCGGCGTCCTAGTGTCCACAGAGGATGATCCCGGTGAGATCCGGCGCAAGCTCGTCGACGCCGGCAAGAGCTTCGCGCTGATGCTGGACGGCCGGCGCCGGCCGGTGAGCTGGGTGCATGTCCGTGAACCCCAGGTGCAGCGCCCGATTCGCGACATGGTGTCCAATGAGTCGACGCTGCAGGACGCACTCGAGGCGATCCTCACCGAGGGCGGCAACGCAGTCGTGACCGGTGCCCGCGGCGAGTACGTGGGCCTGGTCGAAATCGACACTGTCATGGCGATCGTCCGTCAGTTGCGGGAGGAGAACGCATGACGGCCGTCGCGGTCGAGACGAAGCGCGCGGCGGGCCTCCGGATGTTCGCTCAGCCGATCGCGGTCGTCGTGCTGGTCACGGTCGTCCTTGTGTGGGCGTTCACGCAGGATCTCGACGCGATCGAAAAGCAGAGCATCAACGCGCCGGTGCTGCTCGGTGCCGTCTGGGACCACCTGGTGATCAGCTTCGTGGTGACCGGGCTGGTGCTCGTGATCGCCGTCCCGCTGGGGATCGTGCTGACCAGGCGGTGGGCCCGCCGCGCGGCACCGTTCTTCCTGGCGATCGCCACCATCGGCCAGGCGTCACCGACGATCGGCATCCTGGTGCTGTTCTTCCTGCTGTCGGGCTGGGAAGGCCTGTGGGCGGCCGCGCTGCCGATCACCTTCTACACACTGCTTCCGGTGCTGCGCAACACAATGGTCGGCCTGCAACAGATCGATCCGGCACTGGTGGACGCCGGCCGCGGCATCGGGATGTCCGCGTTCGCCGTGCTGCGGCGAATCGAACTGCCCCTGGCGATTCCCCTGATCCTCGCCGGGTTGCGGACCGCCCTCGTGCACGCGGTCGGCGTCGCCACCATGGCCGTGTTCGTCAACGGCGGCGGCCTCGGCCTGCTGATCGACACCGGCTACAAGCTCTCCCGGATCACCGTCCTGATCACCGGCGCCGTCCTGGCCGTCGCACTCGCGCTGCTGGTCGACTGGCTCGGCGCGGTCGCCGAGCAGTACCTCGGACCGAAGGGACTCCGTTGAAACGCCTTGCCGCTCTGCTGGCCACGGCCGGACTGCTGGCCGGGTGTGGCCTGGAGTCCAGCTACACCCTGCCGTTCTCGGTCGTCGCCGGCTCGATCAAACCGGTCCCCGCACTGTCCGGTGTGGCCGTCGCGGTCGGGTCGAAGGACTTCACCGAGAGCCACATCTTCGGCTACATCTCCGAGGTCGCGCTGACCGCCGCCGGTGCCGACGTGCGGGACATGACCAACATCCAGGGCTCCAACAGTGCCCGCCAGGCGCTGCTGACCGGCGATATCGACCTGTCCTGGGACTACACCGGCACCGGCTGGATCTCGTATCTGGGCAACACCTCCCCCATCCCGGACGAACGCGCCCAGTACGAGGCCGTCCGCAAGGCCGACCTCGACCAGAACGGGGTTGTCTGGCTGGACTATTCGGCCGTCAACAACACGTACGCGTTCGCGGTGACCAAGCAGTTCGCCGAGGCCAACAAGCTCCGGACCACCAGCGACATGGTCAACCTGATCAAGCAGGATCCGGGTAAGGGCATCTTCTGCCTGGAGACGGAGTTCGTCAGCCGTCAGGACGGATTCCCCGGCGTGGCAAAGACCTACGGCTTCGATCCGGGTTCGGTCCAGGTCAAGGTCTTCGGCACCGGCACGATCTACACGGCGACCTCGAACGGCAACTGCAACTTCGGCGAGGTCTTCACCACCGACGGGCGGATCCTGGCGCTGAACCTGGTGGTCCTGGAGGACGACAAACGGTTCTTCCCGCAGTACAACGCGACCGTCACGCTGCGAAAGGACTTCAACGAAGCGCATCCGCAGGTCGCCGAGGTGATGGCCCCGATCCTGGGGAAGCTCGACAACGACACCATGCGCAAACTCAACGCCGAGGTCGACGTCGATGGCCGCGACCCAGCCGTGGTCGCCCGCGACTGGCTGGCACGGGAAGGGTTCGTCGGCAAGGACTGAGTCAACGACGGCTGCCGGTGATGACGTAGGCCAGCAGCCCACCGGCTCCGGCGATCAGTGCCGTGACCACGGCAATCGTGCTGTTCGGTGGTTGTGTGGGCCAGGTCAGGGCCTGCATCAACGCGGGTTCCGACATGCTCGGGAAGACGGCGGAGCCGCCGGCCCAGACAAGCGGGAAGCACCAGGACAACTGCTTGCCAAGGATTGCGGCACCGAGAGCGGTCAGTCCTGCGAGGCCGAAAGCGTCTCGCAGGACGACTTCGATCGGGGCCATACCGGTTGCGGCGACCGCGACGGCGACCAGGCCCATCACGGCCAGGATGTGCCCGAGGCGGCGTGGCGGCCAACTGAAGGCGGCGGTTCGTTCGAGATCCGGATCCGCTCCGCCAAGTCCAGCACCGAACACGGCGACGCCGAATCCGATGGCGAGCACGGCCAGCGTCCACCGGGCGTGCTCAGGGCTGCCCACCCCGACGAGCCAGAACGCGGCGGCCGCGCCGAAAGCCGCGGCGAGCGCGGTGGGTACTTGGCGCGAACGCAGGTAGAGGTTGAGAAATCTCAAGACGCGCTCCCGGTCAGCACAGTGAGCAGGTCGCCGTCACAGGTGCGGGCAGCTGTCCGAAGAGCGGCGATGCGCTCCACCTGGGTGGATTTGGGCAGTGCTTGCACTGCGGTCCACAGTTTCTCGCGTTCGACGCGTTCTTCGGGCTGCAGTTGGGGTCCTGGGGTGTCGAGCGTGCCGTAGAGCCAAGCTGCGGCGATGGCTCGGGCGCGGTAGTCGTCGCTACAGGGCCGTGTGCCCGCGCCGGCCAGCATCCGTACGACCAACTCCTCGGGCGTGCCTTGCCAAACGCCGCCGGGTTTCAGATTGTCGCTGTGGAACCAGACGACGTCGGCCGGTTGTACCCGGGTACGCCATTGGTCCAAGTCGCCGGCGATCTCATGCAACGAAGTCGGCGCGTCGGGAATCTGCGAAAGTCGTTTCAATGCCTGCCGCGCAGGGCCTTCCAGTACCGCAAGCGCGTCTTTGTGGGCCGCGGCAACGCATACCCTGCCATCGGGCGTACACACCTCTGCAGTGGCAGCGGGATCTGGCTCGAATCCAGATGCCGGAGCCGCAGTGAGCAACGGGATCGCGACCACGAACCCCAGCGCGGCTGGAACGAGCGCGACAGCCAAGGTACGGCGACGAACCGCAACCGAGAGCAGATATCCCGTGGCCGCCAGGACGAGGAACCACACCGCCTGCGCAAGGTTCACCGAATCGGCAACCCTGGTGAACTCGTCCACGGTCGTGCTGAACAGCGGCGCCAGCAGTGCGGCCGGACCCGGCAGCCCGGACTTGGCCAGCTGGACAGGCACGAGCAGCACCACAAAACCGAGCACCACCAACGCAGGCGCGGTGTACGTCGACGGCCACAGCCGTCCGATGCCCATGCCCAGCCATCCCGCTGCGACAAGCGACAGTGCACCGACCGCGGCCACCACGAGCCAGCCGAAGTGGAAATAGCTGGTCCCACCGGCGACTCGAATCGCACCGGCCGCCAATATCGCCCCATATCCGAGAACCAGGCCGATCGCCATCGCAGCCGAAGCCGGCAGCACCCGCTGCCACACCGGTCGCGCGGTCGTGCCGAGCAACTCCCCCATGCGTGACCGCTGCTCACGGCGGGCCTGCCACGCACCCGCCCCCAACGCAACCGGCCACAGCAGTATCAGCATGATCCGTTCGAACACGGCCAGAACGGTCCACTGTGTACTCCAAAGGTCGGTCTGGTCGCTCAGCGCCAACGTGTACAGACCCGCCACACCGAGCAGGCCCACCACGACGCCTGCGGTGATTCCCGACGAGCGGCGTAGTTCGATGCCCAGGATTCGACGCTTCACGCGGACCCTCCCGCGCGATAGCGAGCGAGCAACGCCGAATAACCGCGTTCAATGGGGCTGTCGCCGATGTCGTCGCTGCCACCGGCCGCAGTGAGGTCAGCAGGAGTCCCCTGGAATACCAGCTTGCCGCTGTCCATCAGCACCACGTCGGTGCAGGCCGCGGCGACATCCTCGACCAGGTGCGTGGACACCAGAACACACGACTGCGTCCCGAGTTCACGCAGCAACGTGCGGAACTCCAGTCGCTGTGCAGGATCCAGGCCCACGGTGGGCTCGTCGAGCAACAGCAGTTCGGGGTCGTTGACGATCGCCTGGGCGATTCCCGCGCGCCGCACCATTCCGCCGGACAGGGTTTTCATCCGGTCGTCAGCGCGGTCGGCCAGCCCGACGCGTTCGATCACGCGCTGGACCGCCCCAGGGATGTCGGTTGCCGGCATCTCCTTGAGCCACGCGATGTACTCGACGAACTCCCGCACAGTGAATCGGGGGTAGAAGCCGAACTCCTGCGGTAGATATCCCAGTCGGCGGCGCAACGCGCGCAGGTCGGTGCGTCCGCCGATGGACTGGCCGAGCAGCTGCAACTCGCCGTTCGCCGGGCGCAGCACGGTCGCGAGCGACCGGATCAGTGTGGTCTTGCCCGCACCGTTCGGGCCGAGCAGGCCGTGCACTCCGGTGCCCAGTCGCAGGTCCAGGCCGTCGACGGCCATCCGCCGACCGGCCCGTACGTTCAGGCCCTCGGCTTGTATCTGCCAGCCGTAGCTGGTCGGCGCCACTTCTGCGGCGCTCACCATGCGTGGCATGTCTTCTCCTTATGGATTCGTCAGGTCAGATAGGCGGGTGCGCGCCGGTGCACCACCACGGCGGCGACGACCGCGGCCAGCACCCAGCCGGGAAAGCTGATCGGGTGCAGCACCACAGGGATGGCGCCGGTCAGCAGGCTCGGGATGACCACGGCGACCGCCCAACACAGCGCCAACGTGCCCGCCGCTCGTGCCACCCCGATGACTGTGCCCAGAGCCAACGTGCCGAGCGTGAACGCCAGGCACGGCAACAGCCACAACACCGGCGAGCCATCGGCCAGCACAGCGGCGATCGCCAGCATCGGGATCACCACCACGAGCACGGCAGCCGTACGCCTCAGCACCATGGACAGCCCCGCCCGCGGCGCACCCGCGATCAACTCGTACATCGGGTCCATCCGGCGTGTCCACGACGCCGCCACGCCAAGTAACGGCATGACGGGCGCCAGCAGCACGACCAAGGACGGCAGGCCCGCTGAACCGGTCCTCGCCACGATGTCGAAGCCCAGCGCCGCCAGCACCACCAACGCCGTCATCGCCAGCCATGGCAGCAGCGACGGCGACGCCCATGTGAGCAGCCGACGCTTCAGCTGTGAACGCACAGGCGCGGGTGTGCTCGTCGCGGTCGCAGCCACGTCCTGCCACACCACATCAAGCAGGTCACCCAGCTGTGGCTGCCGCTCGGCGAAGATCTGTGCCAGCCGTTGCTGGCACACCATGCAGGTCTCCAGGTGCGCTTCGATCGTCCATTCCTGCTCTGGGGACAACGCCGATCCGCCTGCCGCGTATCGCTCGATGAGCTGCTCGGACGCGTGGACGCCGCTCATGACATCGCCTCCCGCATCGCGAGCCGCGCCCGGCGAGCTCGCGTCTTGACCGTGCCTTCCGGAATTCCGAGCAGGACCGAGGTCTCCCGGACCGACAACCCGTCGAGCACCATCGCCCGCAGCACCTGCCGCAGTTCCGGCGCCAGGCTGCTCAACGCCTCACCCACATCGCCGGACAACGCGTCCGCCAGGGCCAGGTCCTCAGCCGGCGGGGCGACTTCCTCACCCATGGTTGGCGCCTGCGTGTTGCGGCCTTCACGACGGAACGCGTCGACCAGCCGCCGCGCTGCGATCGTCCACAACCAGCCGCCCGCAGTCGCTCCCACGAAGGCCCCGGCACCCCGCCACACGGACAGGTAGGTCTCCTGGAGGACCTCGGCGACGATCTGCTCGTCGGCACATCGCCGACGCAGCCGCAGGACCAGCCATGGCGACGTGCGTCGGTAGAACTCCTCGAACGCCGCGCGGTCTTCCCGCGCGACCCTGCGCAGCAGGTCTTGCTCGTCTGCCGCCCGCAGGTCCACTGGACTTCGCCTCACATCAGGTCTGTCGCGAGGCGACACCGGTCAGGTTCTGCACCCTGAGTGAGCTGCGTCACCCGACGCGTTGACACAACGTCACTCCGGGAGTGTCGCAGGGGATCACCAGGTCGGCCGGACCAGATGAGAATGAGCTGGTGAACAACGGAATCATCGCGGTGGGCCCGACGCTCGCCGTCGTGCTCGTCCTGCTGACCACGACAGCGGCCATGATCGTCTGGCTGGGGCGGCTCACCGCCTGGCGTCCGATCCTCACCGCGGCTGTCCGGGCCACGGTTCAGCTCGCCGCGGTGTCCCTGCTGATCGTGGCCGTGCTCCGGTCGGGCTGGCTGACCGCCGCGTTCGTGCTGATGATGTTCGCGGTGGCGAGCCTGACGTGCGGGCGCCGCATCGGCACCTGGCGGGACGGCATGTGGACCGCCATCGCGCTCGCCGCCGGGGTCGCCCCTGTCCTTGGGCTGCTGACCGCGTCCGGCTTGATCCCCCTCAGCCCCATCGCGATGGTGCCGGTCGCCGGCATCCTCATCGGCGGGGCCATGACCGCGACTTCCCTCGCGGGCCGCCGCGCTCTTGACGAACTACGCACGCGCCACGGCGAATACGAGGCTGCTCTCGCTCTCGGTTTTCTCCCCCGCGATGCGGCATTGCTGATCAGCCGCCCCACTGCGGGCCAGGCCCTTGTCCCAGCTCTGGACCAAACCCGCACGGTCGGCCTGGTCACGTTGCCTGGCGCCTTTGTCGGTGTCCTTCTCGGCGGCGCTACCCCAATCCAGGCAGGCGCCACGCAACTTGTTGTGCTGATCGCGTTACTTGCCGTCGAATCGGCTGCCGTGCTGCTCACGGTCGAACTGATCGCCGCCGGAAAACTGGGCTCCGCCAATTGGCCGGACCCGGGTCGTTGAGCGGAATGGCCGAAGCGACACCGCCGGGTGGCGGCACGTAATCCGAATTGGCCGGCCCGCACGCCCGATGACGTGCGGGCCGGATTGAACTCAGGAGTGCGGGCAGGTGTCCCGGTACTCCTCGATCAGCGAACTCGGTGCCGGTGGCGGGCAAAGGAATTGGTCGTAGCGGGTGTCGTTGTCGATGAAGCGCTTCAGCCAGGAGATGCTGTACTTGGCGATCGTTGTGTTCGCCGACGTCGGCGCGGAGTGGCCGGCGTTGTTGAGTTCCAGGTACGCCTTGTCCGGGGCCGCGGTGAGGCTTTGGTAGAACGGCTCCGAATGCGAGGCGACCGCCGCCGTTGTGTCGTTCTCGGCGCCGACCACCAGAGTCGGAACGCTGACCGTCGGCCAGCTCTTGGTGGTATGCCAGCCGGTCAACGGAATGGCCGCCTGCAGTGCGGGCCGGTTGGCAGCCGCGCGCAGAGAGCCGCCGCCACCCATCGAATGGCCCATCACACCGAGCCGGGTGCCGTCGATTCTCGTCCGCACCGAACTGGACTGCACCAAGTAGTCCAATGCGGCCAGCAGTTGGGTACCCCGGCTGTCGGGGAAGTCGAGACCCGAAAGCGTGTCGATGGTGAAGACAACGAAGCCCTGGGACGCCAGCCGTGGCCCGTACCAGGCGACACTGGACTGGGTGCCGGTGAATCCCGGGGAGATGGCGACGGCACCGAACGTGCCCTCGCTGGTGGATGTCGGATAGTAGATCGTCCCGCCGCGGAACCCGCTTACCGCGCTCGCGGAGACCGTGGTCTGCGCGATGGCGAATGGGCCGCGGGCGGCTTCGATACTGGCGACGGTCGGGGCCGGGCCCCGTTCGTAGGGATTGTCGGCCGCCAGCGCGGGTGACGGGCCGGCGAGTGCGGTCGCGGTGATTGCGAGCAGGACGAACAGGTTGCGAGTATGCACAGCTTTGTACACCTCATAGGTCGCAGGGAGACCTTGCCCCCAACACGTTACTAGCCGGTAGGCTTCACCGAAAGCGACAATCTGCCTACGCCCCGCACGAGGTGATTCAGCACACGCCACGCCGAACTCATACCCGTAGTGATCGATTCCGACTTCGGGAATCTATGCTTATTCCAGCTATCCGAATTCCGCTCTAGGCATTCACCCGAAGCGGCCGAGAAAGAAGCAGGCATCCTTATGGCCCAGAAAGTCACTGTCCAGCTGGTCGACGACCTGGACGGCACGGCGTCCGACGACATCACCACCGTTACCTTCGGGCTGGACGGCGCCACCTACGAGATCGACCTGACCGCGAACAACGCCGCCAAGCTGCGCAACCAGCTCGGCGACTTCGTCAGTTCCGCACGCCGCACCGGCGGCCGGGTCAAGCGCGGCACCACACCCGGTGCCACCACGCCCACGGCCAACCGTGAGCAGACCAAGGCAATCCGGGACTGGGCACGTCAGAACGGCTACGAGCTGTCCGACCGCGGTCGCATCCCCGGCAACGTGCTCGAGGCCTTCGAGCAGGCACACGCCACCAACGGCAAGAAGAAGTAACTCCCCCTGAATGGGTGAGTGACGGCCGTCGCCTCGGGTAGCCCTTCTCTGCGTATCGATTCTCCCTACATCGATCGCACGAGAGGAGGCCGGCGGCGGGGATGATCCACCAGACCGGCACCCAGCCCGTATCACCGCGTTCCCGCGTTGATGCCGGCTGGGTGTACCCGAGGCCCGAATCAATCACCACTCGATAGGCACATTCTCGCCATCAGCCTCTTTATGGATAGTCACTAAAAGACTATTTCCTGGGAATTGGGCCGGTTTGGTCGGTGGCGATCCCGCTGATTGTGTTGGTGCTGTGATTGTTTGCAAGACGTGCCCTCGCCGGGCGGGCAAACCTCCCTCAGATGAGGACGGAAGAGCGGTTCGCGCTCTCCTCCTCGGTCGGCCTGCCCCCAGGGTGACCACACGAGCCCAGGACAGCGCTCGCTCTCGTCCGCCGGCGCCATCTCTTTGTTGATGCACTTCGCTGAGAGGCGACTTGGGTGTGGGCCGGGTTTCGCTGGGGCGTGCCGGGCTTGGGCTGGTCGCCGCTGCTTGCGGCGCCCTGGACTCGGATGGCTGATGCTATACGGTCGAATCCATGATGGATCTTGCGCCGACCGGCGTTCTGCGGGCCTCGATCAACCTGGGCAATCCTGTTCTTGCGCAGGGTACCGCTGATGAACCGGCCGGTGTCACAGTGGACATCGCCCGGGAGATCGCTGGCCGGCTGGATGTGCCCGTCGAGTTCCTGTGTTTCGATGCCGCCCGTAAGTCCTTCGAGGCGATGACCGAGGGTAAGGCTGACATCTGCTTCCTGGCCATTGATCCTGCGCGCGAGGCTGAGGTCGCCTTCACCGCGCCCTACGTCGTGATCGAGGGTGTTTACGCCGTGCCGGAGGACTCCCCCTTCACCACGCCCGCCGAGGTCGACAGTCCGGGTACGCGCATCGGCGTCAAGCAGGGTTCTGCCTACGACCTGTTTCTCACGCGCACTCTCCAGCATGCGACTGTTGTCCGCGGCCTTGAGGGCACGTTCGTCTTCCAGGCCGAACGCCTCGACGCGGCCGCTGGTATCAGGCAGCCCATCACCAAGTTCGTCGCCGCCAACCCTGGCACCCGCCTGATCGACGAGCGGTTCATGCAGATCCAGCAGGCCGTCGGCACCACGAAGTCCCGCGATCCGAAAACTGTCCCGTTCCTGTGTGGCCTCATCGAAGAGTTGAAGGCCAACGGCTTCATCGCCGAGTCCCTCAAGCGCTCCCACCAGGCGGACGCCGCTGTCGCTCCCCCGGCTTAGGACCGTTGTCCCGCCGCACGGGTCGCGCGGGCACCGAAAGCGCGTAGGTACTCGGCGAGTTCAGGTGGCCCGTGCACTTCGAACTCGCAGCCGAGCATCGTCAGCCGGAATGCCAGCCACTCCAATGTGTCCGTGTGGCTGCGCAGGCTGCAGGTGCGGTCGTCGATCGGGGTCAGCTCGCCGAGTGACGTGCCTACCTTGTGCGCGATCTTGTCCATCGGCGCGTGCAGTGTCGCGACAGCCTGATAGGTCGGAATGATCGAGTAGAGCTTGCTGGTGACGTAACTGGCCGCGTCCGTGGCAGGCAGTTCCCGGGGCACGAACCGGGCGCCGGTCGGCCACAATGCGTCCATCCGGTCGAGCCGGAAGATGCGCCAGTCGTCGCGGTCGTTGTCGAAGGCGACCAGGTACCAGCGGCGACTGGCCGACACCAGGCTGTGCGGTTCTGCCAGCCGCTTGGTCTCCGCGCCGGTGTTGTCCTGGTAGGCGAAACGCAGCCGCTCGTGGTTGGCGATCGCGGTGGCAACTCCCGTCAGGGTCTCCGGCTGAACGGTCGGGCTGTCCCCGGTGAGCAGTGGCACGGTCGCTGAGCCCAACGCAGCAACCCGACGCCGTAGTCGCGTCGGCAGTACGCGTTCCAGCTTCGTCAACGCGCGCACAGATGCTTCGTCGATTCCGTTGACGGCGTGGCCGGACGCGATGCGCAGGCCGACCGTGATCGCTACGGCTTCCTCTTCATCGAGCAGCAACGGCGGGATTGCGGTGCCGGCGACGAGACGGTAGCCACCTTCGGCGCCCATGGTCGCCTCGACTGGGTAGCCGAGGTCACGCAGGCGCTCGATGTCACGGCGGACAGTCCGCGCGCTGACGTCCAGCCGCTCGGCCAGTTCGCTGCCCGGCCACTCGCGGGGAGTCTGCAACAGGGACAGCAGTTTCAGCAGCCGGGCCGCGGTGTCAGTCACATGTTCAGGATGCCGCACAACTAGGACATGATCTGACCTACATCGTCTCTAACGTAAGTCCCATGAGCAACGACATCCGCCCGTTCCGTATCGACATCCCGCAGGCCGACCTGGACGACCTGCACACTCGCCTGGCCATGGCCCGCTTCCCGAACCAGCTGCGTGGCGACGGCTGGAGCCGGGGTGTGCCGGTGAGCCATCTCCGCGAGGTGGCCGAGTACTGGCGGACGACTTACGACTGGCGTGCGCACGAGGCGCGGCTGAACGAGTTCCCGCAGTACATCACCGAGATCGACGGGCTGGGCGTGCATTTCCTGCACGTGCGTTCGCCGGAGCCGGACGCGCTGCCGTTGGTGCTCACGCACGGCTGGCCGAACACGTTCGTGGAGTTCGCCGACCTCATCGGGCTGCTGCGGGACTTCCACGTCGTCGTCCCGTCGGTGCCGGGTTTCGGCTTCTCCGACGCCCCGAAGACCAGCTTCGGCGCGCCTGAGGTGGCGGACATGTGGGTGAAACTCATGCAACGGCTCGGCTACGACCGTTACGGCGTGGAGGGCGGGGACTTCGGTGCCTATGTCGCGCCTGAGATGGCCAAGATCGCGCCGGACCGCGTGGCAGGTGTGTACATCATCGGCGGGCTGGGCTTTCCCACCGAGGCCGACCTGCCGGAGATGACCGAAGAGGAGCGGGCGGGGTTCGCCTGGATGATGGACCAGGACTGGATCAAGGGCGTGGACCATCACGCTCTGCTGCGGTCGGCGCCTCAGACGTTCGCGTACGGCTGGAACGACTCGCCGGTGGCCGCGCTCGCCTGGATGACGCAGAAGTTCCACGAGTTCAACGCCAGCGGCAAACCCCTGGAAGAGGCCATCAGCCGGGACGCGTTCCTGACCAACCTGAGCCTGTACTGGTTCACCGGCACGTTCGGCACGTCGGCCTGGCCGTACTTCGACAGCACGGAGATCGGCTGGCCCGAAGGCCAGCCGACGGTGCCCACCGGTGTCTACAACGGACCGCCCGGGATCCGGCGATTCGCCGAGCGCACCAACAAGATCGTGCACTGGCCGGAGAACAATCCGGCCGGCCACCACTTCGTCGCGATGGACGAGCCGTCGGCCTTCGCCGCGGACATCCGGGAGTTCTTCGCCAAAGTCCGGTGAAGCAATTACCCTTCGAGGTGACCGACGACGGTACGCGGAGTGAGACGCCCCTTCGAAGGCTCGCGAGTGACAGCACCTGCTGAAGCCGCAGACGTCAACGCCCCAACAGCATCAGCAGGCCGGTAGATCGTCTCCAGCAGGGCATACTGCTGCAACTCGGCGACGGTGCAGCTCCGCCGCCGAGCCAGCTCCGCCAGCAACGCCCGGCGCAACGGCAGAAGCTGAGGTGTGAGCGAGATATCGACCAAGGCGCGCTCGGCATCGCGCGGATCGCGATAACGAATCCCCGCGAACTCGTCCGCTGCCCACAGCTCGTTCTTGAATATCGCGAGATGCTTGCTGTCCCCAGTGGCGAACACCAGCAGCTGCGCCCCACCGCCCTCGGCAACCAGCTCAACAGTGACCGCGCATCCCAGCCCCACTGCGCGCAGCCGCTCCCGGTACTCCGTCACCGGCTCCCGCACAGGCAACGTGAGCAGAACCTCCCGGGACTTGCCCCGCCCCAACGAATCCACCAACCGCCACACGTCCGACTCGCCGAATGCCCCATCCTCAACCACATCCAAATGCAGCAGCACCGGCCCGGCCACCGCAAGATCCTCAGCATCAGCGACCGACCGCACCGCCAGCCCCGCCGGTGCCTCACCCAGCACCGCCGGGCCGGAAGCCCCTGCCATCACCATATCCAGGCGATGCCCCTCAAGCCGGTCAGCGAACTCACCGAAAACCCGAAACGCGTCCCCCGCAAAACTTCCACCGCCGGCCTCCACATAGGTGGCCCCGCGATGCGACCGCAGCGCGACCGGAGTCCACGCATCGAGATACCGCACGAGCACCTCACGCTTGACCGCGAGATGCGGCCTGCCGCCGCGCTCGGACATACCTCCGGTTCTACCGCGCCTGCCGTCCCCACACCAGGGTGAACATGAGTTGATCTTCCGGCCGCTCCGTCCGCTGCGATTTCATTCCGAAGACATTTCCCCGGCTTGAGGTTTTGTTAAGGAAGTCCGACGTGGACAATTCTTGAAACGATGTGTTCGATAACGGTTCAGACACAGACAGAAACGGTCTCGGACATTTGACAGACGAGTGGTGCGGAACGGCACATTCACCGAAGGGGTACGCCATGATCGGGTTCGAGATCGAGATAAGCCTGTTGGTCGACGACGGGAAGGGCACCAAGCTGGACGGGGAGAGCAATCTCGCGAAGTGCCCGGCGCACAATCTCAAAATTGTCAGTGACAAGCGTGGCGGTTACTCCAACATCGAATTCGTCACCGAACCGGTCCCGGTGACCGGCGCGAGCAGCACGACGGGGCCGGCCTTCCTGATGAACCAGGTCGACGGCATCAGGACGATGCGGGACGCGCTCTACGGGACCAAGCCGGGTTCCTTCGCCGCCGCGATCGCTCCGTACGGCAACCCGGTCGAACATGGTCTCAAGGCACGGATCATCAACTTCCCCGGCGACTACACGCCGGCCGAGCACGACGGGACCGATGGGCTTTTCCTGCACTACTCGGTCGGTGTGCCGGTCAGGGCGCTCGCGGGATTCTTCGACCTGCTGCGCACCACAATCGCCCCGTTCACCCCTGGTCACCCGGCTTTCCTGAACCGCGCGCGGTTCCGCACCAGCCAGGCGGCGCAGATCGCCACCGAGGTGGCCAACGACTTCGCGGTCAACGGCGCCACCAGCCAGCAGAGCGTCCAGGTCATGCACGCCTACATGCAACTGGTGTACACGCAGATCGCCGGGATCGCCGACTACACCAGCGAGGTGCAGGAGTCGGGGCAGGTCAAGAACACCACCGTCGCCCTGTGCCGGACCTCGTTCCACGAGATCTTCCCGGCATTGCCGCAGGACGTGCTGACGTACCTCGGGCTCAGCTGGAAGAGCGAGACGATGCTCGACCGGATCGCGAAATACCAGGACACGACGGAGACCCCCGGGAAAACGGCGAGTTTCAACGAGAACGTCGTCCGGCAAATCCCCGGCCTGCCCGCGTTCTCACTCAGTGACTACCTGAAATCCGCGCTCACCGGAGCTCCGCAAGTGTTCCAGTCGAGTATGTACGGGAAAATGACCCTCATTCCGCCGACTGTCGAGAACGGCGACAATCTGGCCGTTTTCGAGCTTCGCACAATGGGCGGTCACTACAAGACCTGGGACCAGGTGAAGGCCGACCTGAATGTGCTGGTCACCTGGGTTCAGACCGTCTAAACGGGCAGCACAAAACGCAGGCTGGCGGCCGACAACCATCGGCCGCCAGTCTCGCCGGCGTTTTCTCCTCAGCCGGTGATCGCGCCTACAGTGATCCTCCATTCGCGGAGGTAGCGGTCCTTGGTCACGTCGGCCTGCGTGTACGGGTCGCCGGCGATCAGGGCCTCGACATCCTGCTCGGAGTCGGCCTGGTAGAGGATGGCTCCGCCGGTCAGGTCGTTGTACGGGCCCGCGACGACCAGTGAGCCGGCGTCCTTCAGCTTGTTCAGGTATGCGACGTGGTCGTCCCGGCGCTGCGCGCGCAGGTCGGAGTCGTTGTAGCCGTAGGTCAGCAGGAACAGTGCCACTTGGTTCTCCTTTTCGGTCAGTTCGACAGTCCGTAGACGCGCCGGGCAGTACCGGCGAACACAGCAGATTGGTCTGTTGTGGACAGTGCGTTTCGCCATGCCGTGACGAGCTCCGGCATGGTGGTCCAGAGCTTCTCCACCGGGAAGTTGGTCCCGAACATGGCTCGGTCCGGCCCGAACCAGCCGAGTGTCTCGGTGGCCACGAACGAGATGAACTCGGGATCCAGGCGACGTACGAATGTGCCCTGGCCGGTCAGCTTGACCACGACGTTCGGCAGGGCAGCCAGCTGTGCCATGCCTTCCCGCCACCCGCGCAACGAGGTTTCGTCACGGCTGGTCAGCATCCCGGCGTGGACGAGCACGAAGGTCATGTCCGGGAAGTCGGCCACCAGCGCGGCGGCGTCGGCCATCTGGCCTGCGAACACCTGCAGTTCGAACACCCAGCCGAGATCCGCCAGTGCACCGAGATTGCGACGGAACACCGGATCCTTCATGGTGTCCGGGGCCGGCGCGTAGCGGAACTCCTCCCGTTCGTGCCAGTGCAACTGAAGCCTGGTGCCACGAACGATGGGCAGCTCCGCCTGCTTCTTCATCACCTCGGCGGCGTCAGGGCTGAACAGGTCTGCCGACCCGACCACGGCCGTCGGCCAGCCGGTCGAGAGGTGCAGTTCGTTGAGCCACTGGACCTCGGCCAGCACCTGGTCCAGCGGCCAGTTCGCCTGCACGTACACCGATTGCGTGATCCCGCCCGACCGTGCGTCGGCGATGTACTCCTCGATCAGGTAGTCCCGCTTGATCGGCTCGTACGGCCCGAAGATCCGCGGAACCATCGGGCCGGACAGCCACGGCATGTCCGCTTTCCGCCAGACGTGGTGATGCGAGTCCACTATGTCCACGCGTGCGTTCCTCTCAGCAGCTGGTCACGGGCGGTCTCAAGGTCACGGACACCGCCGAGGGCGTCCACGTGGCCGACGACAGCCGCCATGCCCCGGGTGATGGGCCGGTAGGCCGGGTCGCAAGCCAGCGGAGACCACCAGACGAGCCGGTGCCCCAGCATCGACAGCCTCCGCACAGCCGTTGTCAGTGGCACGCAGTCGCCCCGCTCCAGACCGTCGGACAGCACGAGGATGAGCGCACCGCGCGCCATCCTGAGATGCCGGGCGTTTCCCAGAAACTCCTGAAGTGACGGCCCGATCCGTGTCCCGCCATCGGCGTCGCGAACCACGTCTGCCAGCCCGGCCAAGGCGGCATCGACGTCCCGCGCCCGCAATGCCTTGGTGACATGGGTCAGCGTGGTGCCGAACGTGAACACCTCGGCGCGGGAACACGTGCCCACAACAGCATGCGCGAACCGCAGGTAGTCCGGACTGTGTTGCTTCATCGAGCCGGAGATGTCGATGAGCACCAGCACAGGCCGCTGCCGCTCGAAACGGCGCCGCCACCGCAGGCTGACGATCTCTCCCCCGGACCGCCAGGCCGCCCGATGCACCTCCCGGACGTCCAGCCGGTCGCCGCGCCGGGCAGGCCTACGTCGCCGGGATCGAACCACGGGAACCGCCGCTGGAACAATCCTGCTTAGCTGAGCCAAGATCCGGCGTTCCTCATCCGGTGTCCGGGCGAAGGACGCTCGCCGGTTCAACCGCGACGCACTGGCCGCCAGGCCAGAGCCCTCCCCAACGGCCCGGTCGGGTGGATCGACGCAGTGGCCGCCGGTATCGGGCGCAGGTTGTTCACCAGCGTCCACTTCGGACACACCCGGTCCGCCCCGGAACCAGAGATCGAAGACAGGATCGAAGATCTCCGGATCACGGCTTGAGGTCGTCAGCGTCGTACGGGCGATCCAGTAGAGGTGTGAGACGTCTCGCGGCGGCAACAACGCGATCGCGCGCAAGAAATCCTGCTGTTTGGGTATCGGCACCGGCAGGCCGTGGCGGCGCAGGTCCCGCAGGAACCCACGCATGTGGTCGGCGGCGCCCATGTCAGCCGATCAGCTCCTCGATGTGGCCATGGACCAGCGCCATGTCCTGCTCGTCCTTGATCAGCAGGCCCAGTGCCCGGCGCAGCGCGACCGGCCACGAGTCGCCGGTATCGGCCAGCGCGGCCGCGCCGCGTGCCCACTCGACCGATTCGGCGATCCCCGGTCGCTTGAGCAGGTCCAGCTGACGAGCCCTGGACACCGCGCGCACCAGCGTTTCCGCAGCCTCTTCCTCAATACCAGGCACATGTGCGCGCACGATGGCGCGCTCGCGTTCGGCATCCGGCAACGGAATCCAGTGATACAGACATCGGCGTTTAAGGGCGTCGTGCAGTTCACGGGTACGGTTCGAGGTCAGCACCACCACCGGCGCCTTCGCCGCAGTGACCGTGCCCAGCTCGGGAATGGTGATCTGGAAGTCACTGAGGAACTCCAGCAGGAAGGCCTCGAACTCGCTGTCCGCCCGGTCGATCTCGTCGACCAGCAACACAGCGCCTTCCGCGCACCGCAAACTCTTCAGCAGCGGCCGTTCCAGCAGGAAGGCAGCGTCATACACATCGCCGACGTCAGCGTTACGCGCCTCAGCGGCACGCAGATGCAACAGCTGTTTCGGATAATCCCACTCATACAGTGCCTGTCCGGCGTCCAGGCCCTCGTAGCACTGCAACCGGACCAGTTCACGCCCCAGAACACGGGCGAGCACAGACGCAATCTCGGTCTTGCCCACCCCTGGCTCGCCCTCCAGCAACAGCGGGCGGCCAAGGGTCAATGCCAGGTACACGGCGGTGAGCAGGCCCTCGTCGGCGAAGTACCGCTCTTCCCGCATCCGTTGCGCCAGCTCGGCTTCGTTCATGAGCCATGCAGCGCGTCGAGACCCCGCAGCACTCGTTCCGGGGTGAACGGCATGTGCTCCAGCCGGACGCCGCACGCGTCGAAGATCGCGTTCGCGATGGCCGGGATCGGGCCGTTCGCGGTCATCTCGCCGATGCCTTTGGCGCCGTACGGCCCGTTGGCCGCCGGGCGTTCGATCAGGACACTGTGCTGCTCCGGGATGTCCGCGGCGCCCGGCATCAGGTACTCGGTGAAGTCCGTCGGCCCGTGGTCGCGGACCGGGTAGTACGGCTCGGTGGCCTCGAACAGCGCGTGCGACATGCCCATCCACGCGCCGCCTTCCACCTGCTGGGTGGCCATCACCGGGTGCAGGGCGCGGCCGATCTCGTAGACGCTGTACATCCGCAGCACTTCCACGACCCCGGTCTCGTCGTCCACCTCGACCTCGGCGACTGTGCACGCGTGCGCGTGACAGGAGTCGGGGTCCATCTCGCCGGTCTCCGGCACGAGATCGCTCTTCTCCTTCATGAAGATGCCTCGGCCGGAGATGGTGCGGCCGTGCTTGAAGTGCGCCGCCATCGCCAGATCGGTGATGTGGATCTTCTTCAGCTCGGAGCCCTTGAGCTTGACGTACCCCGAGCCGTCGGTCTCCAGGTCTGCCGCATCGACTTCGAGCTCCTCGGCGGCCACGTCCAGCATCACGGCTCGTGCCTCGGTGGCCGCCATGATCACCGCGTTGCCGATCCGGTGCGTGCCACGGCTGGCGAACGTGCCCATGCAGTGCGGGCCCGTGTCGGTGTCCGCGGTGTCGACCAGAACGTTCTCGACCGGCAGTCCCAACGTCTCGGCGGCGCACTGGGCCACAACGGTGGTGAGCCCCTGACCGAGGTCCACTGAGGACAGCGAGATCACAAAGGTACCTGTGGTGGTGGCGTGGATCAGCGCCTGTGACGGGTCACCACCGAGGTTCATCCCGGTCGGGTAGTTGACCGCCGCGTAGCCCCGCCCGAGCAGCTTGGCCATCACCGTCCTCCCTTCGAGGACATCGACCGGTAGGACTCGGGCAGCTCGTGCCCCACCAGCTCGGCAGCCCGCTGCATGACCTCGATGAGCGCGGTGCCCTCGGCGAGTTTGCGGTGTGCCTTCATATCGCCGTCCCGGTAGGCATTGCGCAGACGCAACTGCAGCGGGTCGATGTCCAGCGCTCGCGCGATTCTGTCCATTTGGGACTCCAGCGCGAAGTCAGCGATCGTGACGCCGAATCCGCGCATCGCGCTTGAGGGAGTTCTGTTGGTGTACACGCAGTGACAGTCGATCCGCACGTTTGGAATCGTGTACGGGCCGGGAAAGTGTGCCGCTGCTTTGGTTGTGCCGTAGGGGGTGTGCCGTGAGTAGGCGCCGGCGTCGATGTACGCGGTCACCTGACGGGCCACGATCTTGCCATCGTTGAGCACGCCGTCCTTGATGTAGATACGTTCCGCAGCACGCGGCGAGGAGATCTGCATTTCCTCGTACCGGCCGTAGACGAACTTCACCGGCCTGTGCGTGACCATCGCGGCCGCACAGGCCACCGGCTCGACGACAACATCGACCTTGCCGCCGAAACCCCCGCCGACAGTGCCACCCACGATGCGCAGCTTGTTGAACTCCGTCTCCAGGATCAGAGCGGTGTTGTCCAGGGTGAAGAAGCACGCCTGGGTGTCGGAGTGGATCCGCAGCCGCCCGTCCGGCTGGGGAACCACCACGCACCCGGTGGTCTCGACCGGCGCCTGCTCGATCGGCGACGACTGGTAGCGCCACTCGAAGATATGGTCTGCCTCGGCGAATCCCGCCGCCACGTCGCCGAGCCGGACCCGGCGGCAGTGGTGCCCCTCGTAGGTGAAGTAGTTTCGGCCGTGGTACTCGTTGACCACAGGAGCGCCCTCAGCCAGCGCCTCCTCCACGTCGAATACCGGGGTCAGGTCTTCGTACTCGACCGTGATCGCCGTGGCGCCCGCGTAGGCCGCGGCTTCGGTCTCGGCCACGACCGCACAGATCGGCTCACCGAGGTAGCGGACCTTGCCCTCGGCCAGGATCGGTTCGTCGTCAGGGGTGACCCCGATCAGCTTCAACGGGGTGTAGAGATTGTTCGGAATATCCTTGTAGGTCAGCACTTTCACGACTCCGGGCACAGCGAGCGCACCGGACGTGTCCACCGACGTGATCCGGGCATGGTGCCGATCCGAGCGGCGCATCTTCAGGTGCAGCAGGCCGGCTGGGCGCACGTCCTCGAAGAACTCGGTACGCCCGGTCACATGCCCACGAGCGTCGACCCGGTCGACGACCTTACCGATCGCGGTGAAGTCGGGATCATCTTCGCGCTCGTCGGCGAAGTACGTGCTGTCGATCGGAGTGCGACGGTAGGACATCAGGCCTGTCCCCCGTTCCGCGCCGCCTTGCGACGATCGGCGGCGTCCAGCACCGCTGTCACGATCGGCTCATACCCCGTGCAGCGACAGACGTTGCCGGAGATCGCCTCGACGACGTCAGCCCTGGTCGGGTCTGGGTTCTCGGCCAGCAGCGCCTCAGCGGTCATGATCATCCCCGCGGTGCAGAACCCGCACTGGGTGGCGAAGTCCTCCAGGAAGGCACTTTGGACCTCGTCGAGTTCGCCGTCGGTCGCAACGCCTTCCAGCGTCCGCACCGACGATCCGTCGACCGTCTCCACCGCGACCAGGCACGACGGGACAGGCTGATCATCCAGCAGTACCGTGCAGGATCCGCACGCTCCCTGTGCGCAGCCCCTCTTGGCGGCGGTGAGCCCGAGAGCGTCGCGCAGCGCGGTCAGCAGCGAGGTTCCAGGCTGGGCGATGAACTCCTGCTGCCGGTCGTTGACAGCCAGGGACACGATCCGGGAAGCCATGTGCGTACCTTTCGCTACTCGCCGAGCAGGGCCCTGCGGACGTGGACGGGGAGAACGCGGGCGCGGTACCAGGCGGACGCGTAGGCGTCGTCGAAGGGTTCGATGCCTTCGCGGGCCGCCTCGGCAGCAGATTCCACAGTGGACCTGTCGAATACTCCCCCGAGTAACGCCTGTTCGGCGGCATGCGCCCGAATCGGACGTGGGGCAACCCCGCCGAGCGCGATCCGCACACTGCGGACCACGCCGTCCTCGACGGCCACCACTGCGGCGACGGTGACGATCGACGCGGAGTTGTGCTTACGCCGCATGGCCTTGCGGTAGAACCAGGTTCCTTTCCGGGGCAGTTCGAAGTGCACAGTGGAGACGATCTCCCCCGGGTTTGCGCTCAGTTCGCCGACCGAGACCTCGCGTGTGCCGTCACGGCCGACGATCTCGACACGCGCATCAAGAGCCAGGAGTGCCACGGCGAGATCGCCGTGGGGCTGGGCGACGAAGAGGTTGCCGCCCACTGTGGCCAGGTTGCGTACTGGCGGTGAGGCGATCGACCGGATCACCGGGTGCAGGAAGCGCAGGCCGTCGTACGCGCCGATCTTCGCCAGAGTGGTCGCGGCACCGAGTGTCGCCGTCGTGTGATCGACATGGATCTCGTCGAGGCCTGCCTTGCGCAGCGAAACCAACCGATCAACCGGGATCGCGCCGGTGTTCACCCGGGGCATCACCACAGTGCCGCCGCTGACGATCCATCCGCCTTGCCGGAGCAGGTCAACCGCCTCTGCCGCAGACGATGGCAGGAGCACGCTCGATAGCACAGAACCTCCCAGTGAGGCCACTTTGCTCGATTATCGATAATTGATAACCTGAGTCCGACGGTACGGTTCACCCAGGACACCGTCAAGACCTCCAGAAGGACCGCATGACCGAGACCCAGCCGCTCCCCCGGCTCACGCTGAGCCGGCAGATCCGCGACGCGCTCGTCCGGCGCATCGTCTCCGGCGAACTCCAGCCAGGCGAACGGCTCATCGAGACGCGCATCGCGGAGAGCTACGGCACGAGTCAGGCCCCGGTCCGCGAGGCCCTGCGCGAGCTGGAGACGATCGGCCTGGTCGAGACCAAGCCGCGGCGCGGCACGTTCGTCCGCCATTTCATCCAACAAACCCTGCGGGAAAGCTACGTCGTACGCGCCGCGCTCGAGGAGGCCGCGACGCGGTTGGCGCTCCCCTCAGGCACCCTCCCCTTCGACGCCCTACGCGCCGATGTCGCCGCCCTGCACGACGCAGCACGCCGCGGTGACGTGCAGGCAGTCGGGGCCGCCAGCGTGTCCTTCCATCGGCACGTCATCGACGCCGCGCACAACGAGCTACTCAAGAACGCCTGGGAGGCGCTTCAGATCGAGGCACGCACCGCGGCCACCCTCGTCGCCGTCGAACCTGACCTCGACGAGGTCGCCAACGAGCATGAAGAACTGCTGAACGTCCTGCTGTCGGGCGATCTCGACGCCGCATGCCAGCTCACCCGCGACCATCAATGGCACTACGCCGACCTACCGCACGACGCCCACGGACGGACCCGCCTATGAAGGACGCTGTGCACGGGCTGACGGCTTCGAGCGGCAGCACCCGTTAGCCGTCAGGAAGTCCAAGGTGGACTGATGCAGCCGGGCCCGGTGTGGAACGGTTCCCCACGCATGGTCGGCGCCCGCGACGACCTCCAACTCGGCATTGCCGGCGTAGTACTCGAGATATCGGCGTGCGTACTCGACCGGGGTGATGTCGTCCTTGTCGCCGTGAATGATGCGGACAGGCCCGCCGTAGCCCGCTGAGCGCCCGTAGACGTCAAGCCCGGCGATGTCATCGACGAGAGCCTGGCTCACGCGGTGGCCGTCAGCGTCGAAGTACCCCTTTTCCGCGATCTCCGCGGCAAGGCTGCGCCCTTTGAGGTACCCGCCGCCGACCTCGAACGGAGCCACAGCCGCAGGCGACCACAGGCACAGCGCCCGGATTCCGGGCTCCTCGGCGGCGACAATGCCCGCGACCACACCGCCCATGCTCATCCCGACCAGACCGACCCGGTCGGGATCAACGACGTCGAAGGCACGGACCGACCGCACCACCGACCGCGCTTCCGCGATCTCGCCCGAGATCGTGACGTCGAAGAAGTCACCGTCGCTTTCACCATGCCCGGAAAGGTCCACTCGCACCGACGCGATGCCGTTGTCGGCCAGCAACCGCGACATCCCGACGAACGAAGGAAGCTCGAACCGGTTGGAGGTGAAGCCGTGCACGAAGACCACCACCGGCCACCGCGTTCCCGGCGAACCGTCCGGAATGTGCACGGTGGACCGTAACGTCAGGCCGTCGTGCTCGAAGTCGTGGTACCGGATCACACCATCCCCAAAACTGGCCGTTCACTGACTCGTGTCAGTAGAGTATGCCCACGGTAACCTGGGTCCACCGGGGCTAACAAGAGGCAATCCGGGCGCATGACAAAAACCTGACCCGCCAGAAGCGTTGACCACGGAGACGCAAGCCTTGGGCCGGTCCGTTCCAGCGCAGCGACGGGGCCCGGCAACAGAGCGCGCTGGATCTCATGAATTCAGCCGGCTGACGGCTCGAACTCTGGAAGATCTTCCACAACATGGACGCCTTCGATTGAAGCCAGATCCCTACCGCGGGTCGATGGAGATCGAGTCGAGGGCGCGGCGGATGAGATCGGGAAGTGCGCCGCCGTGGTCGAGCCAGTCGTCCAGGGAGATACGGACGGCGGTCATCGCGAGGGCAGCGAGCAGGCGCGGCCGGGGGTCACGTTCGGTGAGGGCAGAGAAACGCGGGGTCAGCAGTTCGGCGATGGCGTGTTCGTAACGCTGGTAGGTCTGCGCGGTCCAGGCGCTGAGGGTCGCTGAGGAGCGGGTGAGCCGAGCGAGTTCGCGGATCTGGTCGTGGTGTGCGGGGAACTCGTCGGCGAGTTCGGCGAAGGCCACGACCAGCGTTTCCTGCGCGGACAGGTGGTCGGGCTGGTGGGCTATCGCCTCGGCGACGAGGGTGAGCCAGGGACCGGTGATGCCTTCCGCGACCGCGCTTTCCTTGGTGTCGTAGTAGCGGAAGAAGGTCGCCCGCGCGACTTCGGCGTCCGCCGCGATCTGCTCCACGGTGGTGCTGGCGACGCCATGCAGACCGGCGAGCCGGGCTGCCGAAGCGGCGATCCGGGCGTTTGTCGCCCGCCTCTTGCGGACTGCGAGACCCTCCGGTTCACTGTGAGACCCAGGGTGAGACATAGTCTCATTCTAGACGATGTCTCACCCTGGTCTCACCCCTTTCCAGGAAAGGCGGCTGCTGATGGAGTTCAACCTCGCCGACCTGTTCGAGGACATCGCCGACGCGATCCCTGACCGGGATGCCCTGTACACCGAGGGACGGACGCTGACCTACCGGCAGCTTGACCAGCGCGCCAACCGGCTGGCCCACCACTTCACCGCGGCCGGTGTCCGCGCCGGTGATCACGTCGGCTGCCACATGACCAATGGCGCCGAGTACCTGGAGACCATGATCGCGCTGTTGAAGATCCGCGCTGTGCCCATCAACGTGAACTTCCGGTACGTCCGCGACGAGTTGCGATACCTCTACGACAACGCGGACCTCGTCGGACTGGTGTACGACACCGAATTCGCCGACCGTGTGGCCGCCGTTCTGCCGGACGTGCCGCGGTTACGGCACTTACTGGCCGTCGGCTCCGGTGACGGGCTGCCTGGCGGCGCCCTTCGGTACGAAGATGCGCTGAGGACCCAACCCGACGACCGCGCGGGATTCCCCGAACGTTCCGCCGACGACCTGATGATCATCTACACCGGCGGCACCACCGGCATGCCCAAGGGCGTCGTGTGGCGGCACGAGGATCTGCTGTTCGGCGGTATGAGCGGCGGGTCGGAACCCCTTGCCAAACCTGAGGACGCCGGCCCTCGCGCGGCGGCCACCGCTCCTTTGGTGATGTTCGCCGCGCCGCCCCTCATGCACGGCACGGCCGTCCTGGCCGCGTTCATCGCTTTCCTGGCCGGCGGCAAGGTCTGCCTCATTCGCAAGTACTCCGGCGAGGGAGCGGTCCGCATCATCCAGGAGCAGGGCTGCCAGACCATGATGATCGTCGGTGACGCGATGGCCATGCCGATCATCGAAGCCCTGGACGCCGCGCCCCAGGCCCTGCCGTCGCTGCAGATCATCGCCAGCGCGGGTGCCCTGCTCACCCAACCCGTGCGGGACCGGCTCCAGGCGCACCTGCCGAATCTGTTCATAGTGGACAGTTTCGGGTCCACCGAAACCGGCCATAGTGGAGCCGGTGTGACTTCGGGACGACACTTCACCGTCAACGACAGCACCACGGTTCTCGACGACACGTTCAAACCTGTCGCCCCTGGCAGTGGCGTAGTCGGTCAGGTGGCTCGTCGCGGGCACATCGCACAGGGCTACTACGGCGATCCCGACAAGACGGCGCGCACGTTCGTCGAGGTCGATGGCGTCCGTTGGGTCCTGTCCGGCGATCTGGCCACTGTGGACGCCGACGGCTCCGTCCACTTCCTCGGGCGCAGCTCCATCTGCATCAACTCCGGCGGCGAGAAGATCTACCCCGAGGAGGTCGAGGCCGCGCTCAAAACCCACCCCGCGATCACCGATGCCGTCGTCGCCGGCATCCCCGATGCCCGCTGGGGCCAGAAAGTCGCGGCGGTGCTCCAGTTCCACCCCACCGCGGCCGCCCCGAGCCCGCAAGACCTCGAAACCCACCTCGCCCCGCTCGTCGCGCGCTACAAACTCCCCCGCTTCACCCACGTCGTCCCCCGCATCCAACGCTCCCCCTCCGGCAAACCTGACTACAGATGGGCCACCGAAACCCTCACCCAGGCCGCCGGCCTGGACCAGCCTTGACCCTGTCCATCCAGGGCCGTGAGATTCAGGTCACATTCAGGGAACCGGCATCACACTCCGAGTGCCTGGATCGCTCTCCTTTCCGAACGCATCCGCGACGGAAGGCTCTACGATGGACAACCCCTTGCCGGACTCGGCGGCGGCCTCTTGCGGAGGCGAGCCGCCGGATCCGGTGACCGGCACCGCGACACAGGTGTTCAACGACCACCGTGAGCTGCTTTTCTCCATTGTCTACAACATGCTCGGCACTGTCGCCGACACCGAGGATGTACTGCAGGAGACCTGGCTGTCGTGGACGGCCCGAAACCAGGGACCGGGCGCGGAACGGATCGACCACCCACGCGCCTACCTGGTGCGGATCGCGGTGAACCGGGCGCTGGCGCACCAGGCCATCCTCAACCGCCGCCGCGAGACCTACGTCGGGTCATGGCTGCCTGAACCGCTCGTCAGTCCCCTCACCGACGCTCCGGTCCCCCACGACGGCGCCGATGCGGCACTGCGCGCCGAGTCAGTGTCGATGGCGCTGCTGGTGATCCTGGAAACCCTTACGCCGCTTGAACGCGGAGTGTTCGTCCTGCACGAGGTGTTCGGCTACGCCCACACCGAGATCGCGGAAATCCTCGGCCGCAGCCCCGCGGCGATTCGCCAGCTCGCCCATCGCGCCCGCGAGCACGTCCATGCCCGGCGTCCTCGCTACGAGCCCGACCCGCACGTCCGGCAGCAGGTGACCGAACGGTTCATGGCCGCCGCGATCGGCGGTGACCTGGACGCCCTCCTGGAGATCCTGGCGCCCGACGTGACCCTGTGGGGCGACGGCGGCGGCCAGGTTCAGGCAGCCGGGGGGCCGCTGCGGGGCCGGGACGAGGTGGCTCGCCTGATCGCCGATATCGGCCCCAGCACGGGCAAGGGCCTCGACATCGCCTACCGCAGCGTCAACGGCGACCCGTCAGCGTTGCTGTTCGCCGGTGGCACCCCCTACGCCGTCATCGTCCTCGATCTCACTCCGGACGGCGACCAGGTGTGCGGGATCTACGCCGTGTCCGATCCGGACAAGCTCTCTCACGTCGACTGACCATCAAGGACAATCAAGTGCGGAAAATTGCGTCCCTGCCCAGTGGCAGGGTGGCGAAATGGGTCGTCGTCGCCCTCTGGATCGCTCTGCTGATCCCGGCCGTCATGCTGGCCGGCAGGCTCGGTGACGTCGAGGAGAACGACAATTCGGCCTGGCTGCCCGGCAACGCGGAGTCGACCAAGGTCGTCGACCGGGCCACGAGGTTCCAGCCCGCCGACACCGTGCCCGCGATCGTGGTCTACGACCGGCCGGCGGGCATCACCCCCGCCGACATGACCAAGGCCCAAGCCGACGCTGAGGCCTTCGAGGGTGTCGAAGGCGTCGTGGGGCAGCCGCAGGGTCCCACGACGGCCGAGGACGGCAAGGCCATCCAGACCGTGGTCCAGGTACGCAAGGACAAGGAAGGCTGGGAAGGGATCGGCCGGGTGGTCGACGCGATGACCGAGGTCGGTCAGCGCAACGCCGACGGCCTCGGGTTCCACATCACCGGACCGGCCGGTCACGCGTCCGACTCGATCAAGGCCTTCAGCTCGGGAGGCGACCTGACCGTGATCACCGCGTTGGTGGTGGTCGCCATTCTGCTGCTCACCTACCGCAGCCCATGGCTGCCACTGCTACCGCTGGTGACCGCAGGCGCCGCCCTGATGACGTCGGAGGCAGTGATCTATCTGCTGGCGGAGAACGCCGGGCTCACCGTCAACAAGCAGACCAGCTTCATCCTGACCGTGCTGGTGTTCGGCGCCGCCACTGACTACGCGTTGCTGCTCACCTCACGGTATCGGGAGGAGCTACGGCGCCACGAGGACCGGCACAAGGCGATGGCGGAGGCCCTGCGCCGCTCCGGTCCCGCGATCATCGCCAGCGCCGCGACCGTCGCGGTCAGCCTGATGCTGCTGATGCTGGCCACCCTCAACTCCACGCAGGGGCTCGGCCCGGCCAGTGCCATCGGCATCCTCGTCGGGCTGCTCGCCATGGTCACTCTGATGCCGGCCCTGCTGGTCATCTGCGACCGCTGGGTCTTCTGGCCGGTGAAGCCGGCGTACGGATCGGCCGGCCCTGCAAAGCAGGGCATCTGGACCAAGGTCGGCGCCGCTGTCTCCGACCGGCCCCGGATCGTGTGGATCGGCACCGCGCTCGTTCTCGGCGTCATGGTGCTCGGGGCATTGGGGCTCAAGGCCGACGGGCTGTCGGCGAAGGACCAGTTCACCGGCAAGCCGCAGATGGCCGTCGGTGAGGAGATCCACTCCAGGCATTTCCCAGCCGGTGCGGGTGACCCCATCTACGTCGTGGCCAAGGCCGCCTCGGCCGAGCAGGTGCGGATCGCACTGTCCGGCGTGCCCGGAATCGCCGGCGTCTCGCCGCCGATGGTCAAGAACGGCGAGGCCATCATGCTCGGGGAGCTCAAGGACGCTCCCAGCAGCACGGCCGCCATAAGCACTGTCGAGCAGGCCAGAACCGCGGTCCACAAGATCGAGGGCGCGGACGCCGAGGTCGGCGGCAACACGGCAATCCTGCTCGATACGCAGCAAGCGGCCACCCGCGACGCCGAGGTGATCATCCCCATCGTGCTGCTCGTGGTGTTCCTCATCCTCGCGCTGCTGTTGCGCGCGATCGTCGCGCCGCTGCTGCTCATGGCCACAGTGGTGCTGTCGTTCGGAGCAGCCCTCGGTGTGAGCAGCCTGGTGTTCGACCACGTGTTCCAGTTCGCCGGGGCGGAGGCCTCGTTCCCGCTGCTGACGTTCGTGTTCCTGGTCGCACTCGGCGTCGACTACAACATCTTCCTGGTCACCCGGGTACGGGAAGACGCGCTGCTGCACGGCACCCGGCGCGGTGCGCTGACAGGCCTGTCCGCCACCGGGGGTGTGATCACCTCGGCGGGTCTGGTGCTGGCCGGCACCTTCGCGGCGATGGCCTCGCTACCGCTGGTGTTCGCGGCTGAACTCGGGTTCGCGGTGGCGTTCGGCGTCCTGCTGGACACCATGGTCGTCCGCTCCGTGCTGGTCACCGCGCTGACCCTGGATGTGGGCCGATGGATGTGGTGGCCCGGCAAACTGTTCAGGCAGCACGACGATCCCCGGCCGCAGGCGGGCAGGCCCGATCACGAACCGGCTTCCGCACGTTTGCATGATCGTGCAAGTCATTGACATGCGACGGTGCTCCGTGAAATCTCCGTTCGCCGGGAGGGGCGGCTATTCCACCAAGAACGGGGATGCGTAGATGCGCAAGAGAACACTGCTTGTGGCAGTGGTCATGCTGGGCACCGTCAGCCAAGTGCCGCAGGCGGCGGGGGCGACCAGGACGGAGATAGCCGGGGCGTCACCGACCTCGCCGGCGTTGCTCCTGAGCGGGGACTCCGTCGCCTACAACCCGGCCGGGGACCCGCCGACGTGGTACGCGACCGCGGAAGCCTACGACTCGGGGACCGCCGCGTCTCCGACGAGATCCGTGTTCGGCGGGTACGTCAACCACTACGACGCTGACGGTTCCTCGCAGAACGGTCAACTGGTCTCGACCGACGGCGGCCAGACATTCAGCACATCCACGCAGCAGGGGTTCGAAGCCAGCGCGAGGCTCATGGACGGCCGGGTCATCGACGCACAGTTCCTTGGCCAGACCTCGGATTCGTTGCAGCAGCGCCGTCTTGTCATGCGCTACTCGAGCAATGACGGTGCGACGTTCCCGGCCACGGTGACCGCGCCGGTCAACATCGCGCCGCAGAGGTTCCTCGCCGACAGCGCCAACTTCTATCCCACGTCGATGATCCAGGTGCCCAACGGGCCGCTGCTGATGGCGGGGTACGCGAACCTGCAGACCGGCGGCATTTCCGCGCTGCTCATGCAGAGCACCGACGCCGGGCAGTCCTGGACGTTACGCAACACGATCGCCCAGGGCACGTCCGCTCGTACCTACTCCGAGACGACCATCGCCCTGAACTCCGACGGGGACCTGCTGGCGGTGAGCCGGTCGTCCACCTACGACAACCTGTGGATACAGCGGTCCACCGACCTCGGGGAGAACTGGACCGGTGCGCTGCGGGCGATCCCCGAGTTCGCCGCCGACTCCGCGGGCAACCGCCCCTTCGGCCGGATCAACCCCCGGCTCGCGCTGCTGCCGAACGGGATCCTGGCCCTGGTCGCCGGCCGGCCGGACAACCACATCGCGTTGTCCTACGACGGCAAAGGCACCTCGTGGAACATCAAGAAAATGTTCTACGACAACCATTCGAAGAACGACCCGCAGAACCTGAACGAGGGCACCAGCGGCAACGCGGACTTCGCCTGGACGGAGGCCAACCGCGCCGTACTGCTGGCCGACAGCTGTCACGCCATCACCTTCCAGGGCGCGCACTACAACAAGTGCACCTGGCACAACGCCCCGATGTCCGGTGGTACCACGGAGTTCCAGATCAAACGCGTCATGGCCGACATCCTGACCGCCGACACGGGCAAGATCGACCTCGCCGGGAAGGCGCAGCTGAGCGGTGATCTGGCCGCGGTCGCGGGGCACAGCAGGACAGGCCTGCGCGGCGCGGTCGACGGCAGCACCGAACTGTGGTCGAGCGCGATCAAACAAGGCGATTCGGGCACGTTCGACATGGCCCTCGACCGTCAGTACACGCTGTCCAAGGTCGGTCTGAGCCTGGCGCTCGGCGGTACGCAGAGTGCGACCGTACAGACCAAATTGGACGCGGGCGACGCCTGGCAGGACTGGTACACAGTGAACAACCAGGAAAGCCAGGCACTGCGGTATGCCTCCGTCACGCCAAGGAAAGCCCAGTACGTGCGGGTGGTGACCGGTGCCGCGTCGTACTGCCCGCCTGGGGTGGCCGCGCCGTGCAGCATGCTCAACGAGGTCGAACTGTTCGCCAACGACGTGGACTCGTTCGAGAACGACCCGGTCAACGGCATTCCCCGCGGGTACTCCCTGGACTACACAGTGGACGATCAGGGCAAGGGCCACCAGGGCGTGTGGGTCACGACCGCGACGGGTGGCAGCGGCAGCAGCCGTGCGCTGTTCATCAGGGACGACACCTCCCAGCACCGGCCCGCAGTGCGCCGGGTCGACTCGTCCAGCGCCGTCAAGACGGTGGAATTCCGGTTCCGTCCGCAGCAGTGGCGGACGGCCGGCCCTGCCTCGAGCATGCTGTTCGACCTGCTGGGCACACCGGTCAACGGTGTGCGGCAACAGGCCTACCACTTCGCACTCTGGTCCGACGGCACGATCCGCTACTACTCCAACGGATGGAAGCAGGTCGGCACCGGACGGGCGTTCGATCCGTCCACCGCCCTGTGGTCGACCATCAAGGTCAGGGCCACCACGACTCAGGCCACCGTCACAGTCAACGGCGTGACGATCGGGACCGCGCCCCGCACCGACGGCGCGACCAGCAACCTGACCGGGCACGAGTTCTCCGCCAGCAGCACACCTGACGCCGACGAGACATTCATCGTGGACGACGTCTACACAAGCAACAGCTGAGGATGATCCGATCCGTGGAAGGGCCTGGCTCTTCCACGGATCGCCACGACGCCCACAGGTACTTGCAGCTCAGCGAACCTGAGATCACCTGTTGTTGATCGAGTCTTGACCGACGGCCTAGTCTTTGGGACGAACGAAGCCTGGGGGCAGGCTGGCAGTGGTTCCTCTGACCGGTACTGGCGGGTGTCGTGCTGAAAATCTTCTTCACTCCTGACGATCTGACGAGAACCAGGATCTCCGCAGCGCCGCAGCCGATGTGGGAGACCGTGCTGAGCCTGCATCGGCTGCGTAAACGTGACAGCGGTATGGTCTTCGACGAGTGGCGGCGTGCGACCGTGGCCAAGGTGCCCTCGTCCACGCGGATGCTGACCGATCTGGTGCCCATGTCCGGGTACTACGCGGACTTCCTCACCCCGATGCCTGACGTGATCTCCCTCAACGAGGGGGTATCCGCCGTGCTCAGCACGCCGAGGCGGCGGCTGCTCACCGATGTGGCCACGCTGGCGGACGAGCGGCGGCTGCCGACGTGGACCGCGGATCTCAGCGCTGGACGGCCCGACACGATGCGGCAGCTCGGCAAGGCCGTCGTGAACTACTTCGATGTCTGTCTGGCCGCGTACTGGCCGCAAGTGCGGACCGCGGTGGAACGGGAACGTGCCAGGCAGACCGCACTGCTCGCCAACGGTGGCCTGGAGGCGGTGCTGCGCGGGCTGCACCCGTCGGCTCGCTGGCAGTACCCGGTCCTGGAGATCGCGTACTCGGTCGACCGCGAGCTGCATCTGAAGGGCAGAGGCCTGCGTCTGGTGCCTTCGTTCTTCTGCATGGGCACGCCGACGACGTTCCGCGACGATGCGTTCGAACCCGCCCTGGTGTATCCGATCAGTCACGAGATGGGCTGGTCGCGGTCTGCGGAGACACCCCGCCCGCTGTCGGTTCTGCTTGGCCCGACCAGAGCCAAGGTGTTCGAGGCGATCGCCAAGAGTCCTTGCACCACAAGCGATCTGGCTCGACGGACGGGGACGACCGTATCGACGGCCAGCCGGCAGACCGCGGTGTTGCGGTCTGCCGGCCTGGTCACGAGCCGGCGCAATGGCCAGTCAGTGCTGCATTCGCTTACCTCACAAGGCCATCTGCTGCTTGCGGATCCGTCCGCCTGAACGGCCTCAGGGGAGCTTGGCCACGGTCGGCGAGAAGCCCTTGAGGTTGTACTTGATCGCGTCGTAGGCGAGCAGCGTCGCGTCGGGGATCCTGAGCATGCTCAGCCCCAGCTCGTTCTTGACCACGGATTGATAGAACCGCTGGGTCGATCTGCCGCGTTGGCCGAACTCGGCCGCACTGCTGAACTGACCCGCGCGGGCCGCCTTCAGACCCATCTCGAACTTCTTCGACATCCCGAAGGTCAGCACACCGGCACCTTCGATCGCGGCGGTGCCCCACTGCGGCCCCTTGGGATCCGCGAGCGCCACCACCATGTCGACCGCGCTCATACCCGCGGCGACCGCACCACACGGCACGCACCCGAACATGGCGCCCACGCCGACACCGAGTTTCACCGCACCCCAGACCTTGCCGCCGGGCATGCTCTCCTTGCCGACCCACTTGGCTGCCTTCTTGGTGCCCTCCCAGGTGGCCTTGGCCGCCTTCTTCAGGTTGGTCGCGGCGGCCTTCCTGAAGCGGTCCCACTTCTTCTTGGTCGCCTCGATCCTCGGCTCGATGTGTTTCTTGTAGAACTTGCGCACCGAGTTGCCGGCGTTGTGCACGACCTTGCGGATGGTCTGCACGATCTTCTTGATCGACGGAATCTTCTTGAGCACGCTCTTGGTCACCGCGATCGGGTCGGCGATGAACTTGCGGACCGAGTCGATCACGACCGGGGTGTACCTGGTGATCATCACGGTGACCGGCTGGATGATCGTCTTCACGATCGGCTGGAACACGACCTTGGTGATGGTCTTGAGGCTGAAGCCCCACTCGCCGTCCGGGTCCGCGTAGGTGACCGGGCTGTTGTTGCTGTAGGCGTACCCGTTGAGCTGCTGCGGGTCCATCTCGTCGATCACCGGGTCGACCGAGATGAACCGGCCCGTGGACCGGTCGTATTCCCTGGAGCCCAGATGCACCAGCCCGGTGCTCGGATCGTTGACGCCGTTGACGAACCCTCGCTCGCCAGGCCAGTTCGACGGTGCGGCACCGCGCAGGTCACCGTACGGAGTGATCCGACGGCGCTGCACCGCTTGCGTGTCCGCGTCGATCGCGAGCTGACCAGTGTTGTTCCGGTCCGCCGTGATCCAGTTGACCTTCCCGTCCGCGTTACGCACAGCCACCACGTGGCCGGAATGGCTGTAGTACCGGACCGCGGACAGTGTGTTGCTGGAGCCAAGACGTACCTCGGTGGCGCCGAGGTACAGGGTCGTGCCGGTGTCGTCACGCCGGATGATCCGCTCACCGGTGGCGTCGTAGACGTAGGACGTGGTCTTGCCGTTCTCGGTGACCTTGGCCAGCTTGCCTTCCGCGTCCCACTCGAGGGCCTGTCCCTTGCGGGCGATGGTGTTCCCGGACTTGTCGTAGGCGTAGGAATCCACCTTGTTGCCCGTGGTGACCGAACGCAGGGTGTGCGGCTGCGGCTGGCCTGCGGGCGGGTAGGCGTAGACCGACGTGGTCGACTTGCCGTCCGCGGTGGTCTTGACCTCGCTGGACCTGTTGCCGGTCTTGTCGAACGTCCAGTTCAGCGCGTATGGGGCCGGACCGCCCTGGACCGCTGAGGCGCAATCGCCGTTCTGCGGCGTGAACGCGCTGGTCAGCCGGCGCAGGTAGTCATAGCCGAAGCACTGGGTGTCGTTCTCGGCTGTGTCCGCGACCTTCAGGACGTTGCCGGCGGCGTCGTAGCTATAGGTCGCGTTGGACAGGTCGGTCGCGCTCGAGTCGCTCTGCACCACCGACTTCTTCAGCCTTCGCGTGCCGTCTTCGTACTCGAAGGTCTGCTTGACCGCCTTGCCGCCGGTGGACAGCGTGGCGCTCTCCATCTCACCGTACGGTGTGTACGTCGTCCCCTTCACATAGGAAGTCTTACCGTCCAAAGTGGTCGGCAGACCGAAACCGTTGTACCCGTAGGTCAGCGTCTCCTCAGCGAACCCGGCCACCGCGGGCAGGGTCTGCGTCTTGAGTTCACCGTGCGGGGTGTAGGTCGTGGCGAAGTCGTACGTTCCGGCCAGCTTGCCCTCGGACGCCGGAATCGTGATCCGGTTGCCCGTCGGTTTGCCAGTCGGGTCGTACCCGGTGACCTCGGTCTTGTACGCCGCGCCGTTCAAGTAGCGTGTCGACGAGGCCGGCATTCCAGCCGAGACGGTGTCGAATGTCCATTCGGCACGCTTGGTCCCGGTGACTGATCCCTCGTACACCGCGGTCTTCCGGCCGAGGTTGTCGTAGGTGTTGACCAGAACCGTGCCGCGAGCATCCTTTGTGGATGTCACGCGGTCGGCGTCGTCATAGCTGTACTCGACGTGCCCGAGATCCGGGTCATCGCTGGTGATCTTCCGGCCGCGCAGGTCGTAGCTGTAGCGCCAGACGTTGTCGGCCGGGTCAGTGATGCTCAGCAGGTTGCCGTCGTCGTCATAGGTGTAACTCGTCTTGTCGTAGTCGCCGTCGAAGGTGTTTCCCTTGTACTGGCGCAGTTCGGTGACCCGGCCGTCGGCGTCCAGCAGCTGGGTCGTCGGCGTCTCTCCGTCGGGCGGGTCGACGTCGTACCGGTCGGCGGTCGTCCGGTAGGTGGTCCGCCATTTCTCGGCACCCTTGACCTTGAAGATCGACGCGGTCGGCCGGTCGGCACCGTCGTACTCGGTGACGGTCTGGGCCGGCAGCTCGCTCTCGACCGGCTTGAAGATCTCGAACCCGGGCGGCGCGTCGTTGATGTACGGCCCGTTCCGCTTGACCTCCAGGCCCTTGGCGTCGTAGATGTGGTCGATGATCGTACGGCCACCACCCGGCGCGGGCGCCTGGGTCTGCCGCAGCTGCATGTTGCCGTCGTACAGCTCGTAGTCGGTGTCGTAGCTGCCGTCGGCCTGCAGGTCCTTGCTCATCACCACGTTCGCGCCGTTGTTGCGGAACAGGTACTCGGTGATCTCGTCGGCCGGCCGGGTGGCCGGATCCGCACCGGGCTTCCATTCCTGCGTCTCCCGGCCCAGCGCGTCGTAGACCTTCTTGGTCCTGCGGTTGCCTGGCAGCGAGATGGCGAGATCCGCGCCCCAGGCCGGATCCACGTCGGTGACCGTCGTCTGGTTGAGCGGGTTGGTGGCCGAGATGGTCGTCGGCGCACCGGTTTCCGGGGTGTATGTCGTTCTGCTCAACCGCTTGTCGACGTCGTACACATCCCGGGCGCGGCCGTAGGCGTCGTGGGTCGCGGTTTTCGTCGTGACGTACTTCGGGGTGCCGTTGTCGAACCCGGTCAGCTCTTCGACCCTGGTCACGTCGCCCTTGGTGGGCGGCGCTCCGAGCGTGTCGTTGCCGTCGTAGTAGGTGCGGTCGTCGCTCTTGATGTCGTTCTGTGTCACCGGCTTGTCACAGCCGACCTTGGCGACCTGCTTGCGGTACGGCAACTCCACCAGATCGGTCGAGCCCTTGGCCGCATAGCTGTAGGTGGTGCACTGGTCGTCGTCGGCTGTGGCGATGTTCTTGAAGTCGAAGGACTTCTCCAGCACACCACGGTCGTCGTAGATGTTGTCGCTGCCGGTCTCCCGCCAGGTTCCGTCCGACAGCAGCTGTCCTTGACGCGAGCGCTGTTCGCCGGTCCGGAAGGCCTGAGTGGTGCCCCAGGTGGCGATTCGGGTCGCGGTCGCGGCCGACAGCCACGGGTCTGAGATCGAGCGGGACATCAGGATGCCGCCCGATTTGTCGTAGGTCATCTCCTCGCGCTCGGTGCCGGTCAGTGGATCACTGTCGCGCCACTTGCCGTTCTTCGAGTCGATGACGTCGACCTGCTTCGTGCCGCTGGTGAGCTTGTCACCGTCCATGCCACGGAAGTACCGCGTGTCGGTCATCGACTGCGAGCCGGCCGCGTTGCCCTTACGCACCCGCACCAGGTCATACCCTCGCCACTGCGACCACGTCTTGCGTTCGGCCGGGACGAGGCCGTCCTCCTGGTCGTAGTGCCAGGCCGGCTTGCGCGGATACTCGACCTCAGTGCTCTCCGCGACCACGCCGGTGGTCAGGTCGGTCTCGGTGACCGTCTTGACGACGTACTTGTGGAACCAGTCGGTGCGTTCCTTGCCTGCGTTGTCCGGGGTGTCCGGAGTCCACTTAAGCGGCTGGCATCGCATCTCGTTGGTGTCCGGTGCCGGACGCACGCCGGTCGGGAGGCACTCCGGCAGTTCGTAGGTGACCGCGATCTGGCCACCACTCTCCGAGATGATCTTGTTGACCCGCCACCAGTTCATCGGCGGGACCGAGTCGTTGGTGGCGTCCACGCGGTTGGCCATCTGGGCGCCGTCGAACGTGGTGGGAGGCAACGCCACCGAGCCCGCAGCCAGGCCAGTGTGCTGGACCGAGGCGAGCCACATGCCGTCGCGGGTGCCGTCACCGGTGGACGGGTAGCTCTGCGCGAGCGTCCACTTGTTGACGTCCCTGGTGGTGCCGTTGACGATGACCCGCGTCTTGACCTCGGCGAGCCGCTTCTGGGTCCAGAAGGTCGGCGAGAACTTGTTGGGACAACTGGTGGTGCTCGTGCAGGCCTGGTTCAATGGCGTGTCTGGCCAGTTGTCCGGTTTGGACGAAACGCAGTCCGCAGCTGCGGTTCCAGGCCTGCACCGGTCCGCGGTGGTCAGCACGACCTGACCGACGGGCTTGGTGGTGTAGGCCTGCCCGTCGAACTGGCCGTAGTCGATCCGTGCCAGGTTGCCCGCACGGACGTAACCGGAGACCTTGCTCGCGGTCAGCTCCCGGGCATAGTTGTTGGTCTCGGTATTGTAGAAGTAGCTCATCGTGCTGTTGTGCCGGTCGACGACGTAGTCCAGGTTCCAGCGCCACGCCTGGTTGCAGTACGAGTCGGCGAACGCGGTCTTGTGGCACGGCTCGTTGGCGTTGTTGCCGTACACCGGCATCGTCCACGCAGACTTGGTCTGCTCGGCGTTCGTGGTCCAGCCGGGCAGCTTGTTGAGTCCAAAGTAGAATTCGGTGCCGTCGCGGCTGGTCATCTTCCAGTACTCGCCGACGTCCTTGCCCGCGGTGCCCTGGTCGCCGTTGTCCGCGCCGGTCAGCCGCTCGACCTTGGTGCCGTCGTCGTTCTTCGGCTTCCACACGCCGGTTGCGGTGTCCAGGATCAGCTCGCCGCCCTTGCCGTTGAGCGAGAACGTGGCATTGTCGGTGCGCCAGCACATGTCGCCGGTCTTCTTGGTGTTGTTGGCGCCAGCACCCATGTCGGACGAACACGCGACGTACCGCCGTTCGATGTAGCCGCCGGGGCTGAACTCGAAGCCCTCACCGACCCAGGACGGCTGGTTGTTGGTGGCCGAGGTGCGGCCGTCCATGGAGCCCGAGGAGTACGACAAGGCCAGGTCGGGCGTTGGTCCGCCGACTGCCGGTGGCACTGTCATCGGGTAGTTCCAGGTGAAGTCGCCGGACGAACCGCCGGCAGCCCACGTCGCCGACGGTGCCAGCGACGACGACTTGTAGTCCCCGCCACCGGAAGATTCGGCTGCCAGCAGGGTGTAAAGGCCGGACGCGGTGGCTTGCGCAGTGAGCTTGCCGGATCCGTTGTTCTTTGTTGGCAACGGAACCGCAGCGCACTCGTCACGTTCTGGCGTGGTCAACGCGCACTCGGGCACCGAAGCCAGCTTCAGGCGAAGAGCCCAGTCGCCGCCGTAGGCCTTGGCGAAACCGGAGTAGTCGACTTCCACCGACACTGCCCCGGCCTGTTTGGCGCCGTCAGTGCGATTGATCCGCAGGACCGGTCCTTCGAGGCGCTGTGGCAGCACTTCGACGTTGACCTTGTCCGGCGCTGTTGCCGACCGGCCGATCCACACGGGCAGGTCACCCGCGCGGACACTGCTGCCCGCCAGCGCCGCGGTCGACGTCAGCGTCACCTCGGCCGCGGCGGGCTTCGGCCAGATGACCGATGATGTACCGGTCTGTGAAGCCGCTGCGGCGGCGTTCGGGCCGGGCTGCATCGGCTGGATGTTCTCACCGGAAACCGGGCTCTCGCGGTGCGGCTGGAAAGCCGGCGCGGCCGCGGCCGATGCCGGGGTGACCACGATCGGACTGATCGCCAGCGCGAGGCCGACGACCCCAGCGATCAGCCGGGTGGGCGGTAAGGGTCTCATTCGGTGCCTCCTGGGCATCGACCAACGCGCGCTCATAGCGGGCGGTTGCGGAGGCTATGGCCAGCAATCCCAGGCCCGACAGCATTCTCGCGTCAGTGCAAATGCTTCCGGATGGATCATCGGCGGTCCTACCGTTCAGGCGGCCGCCCGGTGAGTGAGGTTTCGCATGCCTTTTCCCAGATCCGCCTTGTCCGTCCTGTTGACCTGCGCCTTCATGGCCTCGCTCGGCGGGACGGCGGTGGCGCAACCGGTTCCGCCGGATGACCCGCCAGAGCCGGTCGAGCTCACCGAGTTGCGTACCGAGACCACACAGGTCTTCGCGAACCCGTCCGGCACGAAGACCATGGAGCAGTACGCACGCCCAGTGCGGGCACGCAAAGGCGCGGGCTGGGTACCGATCGACACCACGTTGACCCGCGCCCCCGACGGCTCGATCAGCCCGGCGGCCACCGTCACCGGACTACGACTGTCCGGCGGCGGCACCGATCCCCTGGTGAGGTTGGAACGAAACGGAAAACGGCTGTCGCTTGCGTGGCCCAGCGCCCTGCCGATCCCTGTCCTGGATGGGAACACCGCGACGTATCCCGAGGCTCTGTCCGGTGTGGACCTTCAAGTCCGGGCCGACTCGGACGGATTCTCGCAGCTTCTGGTGGTCAAGAACGCCGCCGCGGCGGCGAATCCGGCGCTGGGATCGATCAAGTACGGCACGTCGGCCGACGGCCTGATGATCGTGGCCGGGCCCGAAGGGTCGACCACCGCGGTCGACGACACCGGCCGGGTCGTCTTCAACTCGGGCGCGCCGAGCATGTGGGAGTCCGAGCCCAGGGATGTGCCGCCGGGCATCCGGGTCACGCCGAAGCACCGCGCGATGGCTCTCACCGTTCGGAAGGACGAGCTGGAGATCGTGCCGGACCGGCAGCTGCTGACCGCGCCCGACACGGTCTTCCCGGTGTACATCGATCCCTCGTACAGCGCCCTGCAGAACACGTGGACCTACGTCAACGGCGCAGACGTGAACGCCTCGTACTGGACGAGCAAGGATTCCAAACGCGCCAAGGTCGGTGAGGTCTACGGCAGCGTGACCGGACGCTACCGGTCGTTCTTCCAGATGGCCGCCGGGCAGATCGCCGGCTCGCAAGTCACCCGGGCCTGGTTCTCGGTCACGCTGGACCATTCGGCGGCCTGTGCCGCGACCGCGGTCGAGCTCTGGCACACCAAGGCGATCAACCCGGCCAACGCCTTGACCTGGAGCAACTCCGCGGGCCACTGGCTGACCAACCTGGCCACCTCAAGCGGGAAGGCCAACGAGGCCTCATGCCCGCAGCCCGACATGCCGATGGAGTTCTCCTCCGCCGCGCTGACCAACGCGGTCCAGTCCGTGGCCACCAACCGCGGCGACACCATCACGCTCGGCCTGAGGATTCCCAGCGCACACGAGACAGATCAGAACTACTGGAAGTACTTCTACCCGAGTACGGCCAGGATCAACGTCGAGTACAACACCAAGCCGCGGACACCGGCCAAGGTGACCACCGTGCCCGCCAGCCCGTGCGGCACCACGACCGAGCCGATTGCGTTGGGAACCAACACACCCGCGTTCTCCGCCGTGATCTCCGACCCGGATGGGGACAACGTGTCCGGAACGCTGGAGATCCTCAACGGGGACAAGGTGATCAGGACGCTGACCACCCCGCCGATCGGTTCCGGGGCGGCGTTCGCCTGGCCCCAACTGCCGTCCGGAGTGCTGCCCGGCGACCAGCCCGGCACGGTGTTCAACTATCGGGCCAGAGCCAAGGATGCCGCGCTCAACGGGACCGACAGCACCCGATGTTATTTCACCGTCGACATGGCCAGGCCTGGCACACCGTCGATCACGTCTACCGACTATCCGGACGGCACAGCGGTTCGCTCGGTTGGTGAAACCGGGACAGTGACGTTCACCCGCAGCACTGCGGACACCGACGTCGCCGGGTATCAATACGGCTTCCAGCAGGATCGGTTGTCCATGTGGGCCGGTGCCGAGGCTGATGGTCACGCGACAGTCCCGGTGACCTTGTGGCCCGACTCCCCCGGCGGCACGCTGGGGATCAGCCGGACGCTGTACGTACGGGCCATGGACCGGGCCGGCAATTCCAGCCTGAACTCGGCATCCCGCAGCATCACCGCGATACCGCGAGCGATCACGACCGCACCCGTGCCCGGGGACACCAACGGCGACCGCCGCTCCGACGTCACTGTCATGCTCGACCAAGGCGACGGCCGCACCGCCGCGTGGAACTTCCTTGCCACGGGATCCGGGCTGACCAGCGGGTACATCGGCTGGGACAGTGGGGCGAACGGCGGTTTCCCGGCGTATCGCACCGCGTCGGTCCGGGGTGACTTCGACGGCGACGGCCGCGGTGATCTGGCCGTGTTCCGTGAGGACCCGGATCGCAAGGTACGCCTGTACTTCCTGCAGTCGGACGGGAACAGGTTCATCGCGCTGGGCGATCCGGAGTGGACCACAACGGCGTACCACTTGTCTTACATGCGGGTGGTCTCAGGTGACTTCGACGGCGACGCGGACGACGACATCGGTGTTTTCCAAGGATATCCGGGGAATCAGACCAAGCTCTGGGTGCACACGGCCAACGGCGGACGATTCAGCGAACCAGTGTTGCAATGGGACAGTGGCGCTGGTGGACTCAACGTGACCACCGCGAGCTACGTCGCTGGTGACTTCGACGGCGACGGCCGTGCGGATATCGGTCAGCTACGCGGAACCGCCGCGCAGACCAAGCTCTGGGTGCACTACGCCACCGCAACGGGATTCGCCGCGCCGGTCCAGCAATGGGACAGCGGGGCCGGGAACCTGGACCAGGCAAAAGCGACTTTCCTTGCTGCGGACGTGAACGGTGACGCGCATGACGAGATCGTTGTCATGACTGATAAGGGCAGCGCGACCGCCCAGTTGAGCGTGCTCACCGCGAACGCCGGCACCTGGACGAACTCCGTGTGGTGGTCGGGAAGTTCGTTCGACGCCACTCAGGCGGTTCTCGCCGCCGGGGACTTCTCCGGGGACGGCAAGGCGGATGTCGCCGCCCTGTCCGCGACCGGCAACGGCAACCGCCGGATGTACACCTTCGTGTCGACCGGAACCGCATTCACTGACAAGCAGGCAGGCTGGCAGGGCCAGATCGGCGACACGAAGACACCGTTCGTGATCGAGCCCGGCCGCGCGTACCGGCTGTATCCCAAGCACAGCGAGAAATGCGCGGAGATCGCGAACAACACGACCAATGGCTCACCGCTACACCAGGCCGACTGTGTCACCGGCGCGAAATACCAGCAGTTCACCATCGTGCGGGTCGGCGCTTCGGACTACTTCACCGTCCAGGCCCAGCACAGCTCGAAGTGCCTGGACGTCCAGAGCAGCAAGCAGGCCGACAACACGGTCGTGCACCAGTGGACCTGCGGGCCGCCGGGCACTCCTCAGCCCAACCAGCAGTTCCGGCTGGACTATGTGGAGGGAAGCGGAGTCGACGTGGTCGTGCAGCCGAGGATCGTGCACAGCGAGAAATGTCTCGATGTAGCATCCGCGAGCACGGCCGCCGGGGCCGCGATCAACCAGAACGCCTGTGTCACAGGCAAAGCGAGTCAGCAGTTCTACCTACGTCCCGAAGCCTGACACAAGGAGCCGGATTTGCCCGATCTGTTCAAACGCGGTCTGCTCGCCACCAGCCTGCTGGCCGGCGGGCTGATCGCAGTGCAGTCAGCCCCGCCGGTCGCACTGGCGGCCGACTGGAGCACCGCACGACTCATAGCCAATCCGGGATTCGAGGAACCCGGCCTTGCCGCATGGGCGAGTGACGGACCAGCCGGGGCCGCGTCGCTGGTCACCACACCCGTGCACAGCGGTGGTCAGGCTCTCAAGGTCACCGACAGCAGCGCGACTGACGGGATCTCTGTCCGTGCGCGTTCAGTGGCCGTCGTCCCCGGCGAAATGCTCACCGCGCGTGCGTGGGCGCAGCGGGTCGACCAGAACAGTGGAACGCTGTACCTGGAGTACTGGCGCGCGGACGGCTCGCGGATCGACGACGCGACCACCAGCCAGGATCTCGCTGCGGGCACCGGCTGGCAAGCTGTCACAGTCAGCGGCATCACACCGTCCGACGCGGTGACCGCAACGGTTTTGCTCTACAGCAAGCAAGGCGGCGTGGGCAGCACCGTTTGGGACGATATCACTCTGGACTCGGCGCCACTGCCGATCCACAAGGTGCCCAACGGTGACTTCGAGGCCTTACGGGAAACCCCGAAACCAACCTCCTGGGCCGTGACCGGTGCCGCGAAACTCGTGAGTTCACCCGTACACACGGGTAATCGGGCACTGCGCACAGACGACAACAGCGACGACGACGCGGTGACCGCGCTCAGCAAGGCCGTGCCGATCTCGGGTGGGGAAACGCTGACAGTCACTGTCCAGACCCGGATTGTCGACGGCCTAGCCGGATCGCTGTACCTGGAATACCGCCGGGCGGACGGATCCACTGAGGAATCGTACAAAACACACAAGGATCTGACCGCGGGTTCCGGCTGGCGGCCGCTGGCGGTGGCCAAGAAGGCACCGGCGGACGCCACCTCGGCGACCATCCGGATCTACAGCGCCATCGAGGCGACCGGCAGCACGGTCTGGGATGACGTGGCCATCAAGTCCGATCGCGACACTCCCTATGCGACACCAGTGGGAACCGGAAGCGTTCTCTTTGTTGGTGATCACCGAGTCGAGTCCTACACAGGCATGACCCGCCAGGGCATCAAGGGCACACCGAAGGGCGATCCCGCACTGCCGGATGGGGACAATGGGGTCGTATTGGGCCGCGGAACCTGGGACGCCAACCCACGAGTCAGCGGGACCGTGCTGCGTGACCCCGACGGCACGTGGAAGATGTGGTACGCCGCCGCACCCGGAACGGGATACGCGACCAGCACCGACGGCGTGAAATGGACCCGGTACGGCACCAAGCAGGTGTTCGACTACGGGCCGGGCGGCGTGGTGGAGAACCCGAAGTTCAACCCGGCAGTCCCGTCGAGCCTTCGGTACTACATGCTCTACCCCAAGGCTGTCGGTACCGACGGTGACTACTACGCCGCTGGTTCCCGGGACGGCATCACCTGGCAGACCCTGAACTCAGGCGCCTCGGTGCTACCCGGCTACGACGTCGCCAACGCGACCTACGACCCGGTCAGCAACCGTTACGTCGCGATGACCAAGAACTACCCTGACAAGGCGCCGTACGGTCCCCGCACCATCTGGCTGTCGTACAGCACAGACTTCGTGCACTGGACGTCACCGCGGTACGTGCTCGGCACCGATGTGCTGGACAACGAGAAGGTCGCGGCCGCGAACCCGGGCAGGCCGGACGCGGTGTCCGAGATCTACGGCATGCCCGGGATCCGGTACGGCGAGCAGTATCTCGGTGTGCCGTGGATGTTCGACATCACCCAGGTACCGGCCCCGAACGGCAATCCCGGCGTCGACATCGGCCGCGCCCACCTGGAACTGGTGGCTTCCCAGGATCTGGTCAACTGGAGCCGGCCGGTGCGCGACTCGCTGGTCACCGACCGGGGCATCGACTCGTGGGACTGGGGATTCCAGATGGGCGGGACGTCGTTGGTGACCACCGGCGACGAGGTCCGGTTCTACTATGGATCGTTCGCGGGCGAGCATTCGTGCTCGGCCGCCCAGGTGCCGAGCCTGTGCCGCAAGGACAACGGCAACAGCAAGGTCGGCCTGCTGACGTGGAAACGGGACCGGTTCGTGGCCTTCCACGCCGCGCCCGGCGGCGGCAGCGTCACCACCCGCACGCTGACTCCCACGGGCAAACAGGTCACGGTGAACGCCAATCCCGGCTCCGGCGAGCTTCGCGTCGAACTGCTTGACGCCAACGGTGTCCCAGTGCCCGGCTACCAGGCAGCGGACGCCACGCCGATCACAGGTGACACCCTCGGCACGACAGCCCGTTGGGCGACCACCACAACACTGCCCGCCACCGGCGGTCCCTTCCGGCTGAAATTCCACCTCACCGCAGGAGATCTGTACTCGTACTCGATCAGCTAGCAAGGTTGTGCCCCCGCTGCCGGTCGTATTGCATATCGACAAGGCAACGAAACCGTGCACGGGGGCACATTCCGCCTAGCGTGGCCGGGTGGAGCGTCGACTGCTGCGTCGAGCGGGATTCGCCGCCGGGGGCCTGTTGCTGGTCGCCGGTGCCGTGATCGCGCTGCGTAGCACCGACACTCCGGACGAGCGGAAACCACCCCCGCCCACGCCGGTCCAGACCACCGTGAACGAGTTCGCCGGCGAGAGCGCACTGATACCGAAACCAGGGCCCCGGCCGGAGAAACCGGCGGATCTCACGCTTGTCCCGGGCCCACAGCGGTTGCAGGTCACCTGGGCTGACACAGCTCCCGGCTACGAAGTGCAGTTGCGCGGCGAGGGCGGCGTGATCCGCGACCAGCTGATCGCCGACAACGCGGTGCAGTTCGACGGCCTGGAGGACTCCGTCGAGTATCAGGTGCAAGTGCGCGCGGTGGATTCCTTCGGGCAACGGTCGGACCCGTCGACCTCGCGGCAGCGCCCTTCGGACAACCGGCCGGACGAAAGCAAATACGCCCTGATCGATCACTTCGACGGCGGGGTGGTGCCCGATCCCGCGCGGTGGCGACTGGCGAACAACGCTTCGTGCGCACGAATGTCGCGTGGTGTCGGCGACGACAGCAGCAGGCTGGTGATCAGTGCCGCGTGCGGCAACGACTCGGTCGCCCTGCGGTCACGCACTCCGTTGCAGCTCAAGGACATCGGCGGCGAGCTCGGCCGGGTGATGATCGAGACCGACTGCCCGGCCGTCGAGGGCGAGTTGCTGCTGGATCTCGTGCCCGGCCCAGCCGACCTGATCGACGACAACCTGCCACCCGGGACGCTGCGCGTGAAGATCACGCCGGAGTCGGTCACGCTGCCCGGCGCCGAACCGGTCGCGATCCCGCACCGGACCAGCCTGAGCTCAAGGTGGGAGCTCGTCCTGCGCACTGACGGCCTGTCGTTGTGGCGTGACGGCACCAAAGTCGCCGGAAGCGCTCATGTGCCCACGTGGACTTCCGCGACCCCGCTGTTCGGTTTCACCGGGCCGGCCAACGGGATGAGCTACATCGGAGTGGACGCGATCGGGCTTTCCAGTGCGGACACACCCGTGTTCGTCGCGCCGCCCCGGATCACCGCGACCAACCCGGGCCAGAGCCCGAAAACCGAACTGATGGCCGGAGTGCTCGGCGGCCAGCTACGGATGACCGTCCGCACGACCGTGCGAGAACCCATGATGCCGTTCACGGTCGAGATCGCCGGGCGCGTCTTCCCGGCAAGGCCCGCCGTCGACGGACACGCCTTCGCGCCGACGTTCCGCTTCCCGATCGTCGCCGACCTGCCGGCCGACGCCCTTGTCCTGTCCGACGATCGCCGGGAACTACGGCTGACCGTGCGCGGTGCCAATCCGGCGATCTCCCCGGTCGTGCAGCACGCCGAGGTCGAACTGATCCCGGACCCAGCCGGGCGGCAGTCCCCGGACCAGGCCCAGCCGACAGACGAACCCGCCGAACGGCCCCGGTTGATTGTGGCAGCGCTGAGCACGACGTTCCTGGACGCAGCCGGCCACAAGATCGAGAACAACCAGCTCGCGTCCCGCGCCCGCGTCGTGGTCGAAGTCACCGCCACAGGCACAGCCATGCAGGCAGGCCTCGCCGGGATCGAGATCTTCGTGGACACCCAGCGCATTGCGGGCATCCCGACCGCAGCCGACGGCCCGGGCATCGCCGGTCAGTGGCGGATCGCGCTGAACAGCGGCGCGTTCGCGCCAGGCCCGCACAAACTCGAGGTCAAGGCCTTCAGCACAGACCCGAACGCCGCACCGGGCTACACCACCACAACGTGGTCAGTCCCGGGCTAAGCCGGACCGTTGGTCAGCGGCAGGTTGAACGAGTAGCGCGACGCCCGGTAGACGTGCCACCCGTGTTCGACCACTCGGCCGGTGTCGTCGTAGGTGGTGCGCTGCATTGTCAGCAGTGCCGCTCCTGGCTTCTCGTCGAGCAGTTCCGCGTCTTGTTCGGTGGCCAGCCGTGCACCAATGTTCTGCTGGGCCGCGTGCAACCGCACGCCTGCGGACCGCAACAGCTGGTACAGGCCCTTTTCGCGCAACTCGTCGTCAGTCGGGTCGATGATGCCGTCGGGTAGGTAGTTGTTCATCACCGCGAGCGGCTCGCCGTCGCTCGATCGCACCCTCTTGAGTCTCCTGACACTCGTGAGGCCGGGTGCTTCGAGCAGGTCTGCCACGTCGGAGCCGGCGTGCTCGACCTGGTTGAGCAGAACGACGGACTCCGGCGTGCCGCCGAGTGTGGCGAGGTCGTCGAACAGGCTGCTCAGCCGCAGCGGCCGGGAGACCTTGGTCCGCACGACCTGGGTGCCGACTCCGCGTTTGCGCACCAGCAGCCCCTGGTTGACCAGGGACTGAATCGCCTGCCGGACGGTCGGGCGCGACATCCGCAGGCTGGCCGCGAGATCCACCTCGTTGTCCAGCCGCGTGCCCGCGGGCAGCCTGCCGTCCTCGATCGCGGCGTGCAGTTGCCTGGCGACCTGGAAGTACATCGGCTCGGGACTGCCCGGATCGACCACGATCTCGCGGGCCGGATCCCAGGCGGGGCTGGCGCTCATCCCGGGCAGCCTACCGCCATCCAGCAACAATGACCTAATGTCCATATGTCTTGACATACTCGCTCGCGGGTGGCAGCGTCGGAGTCGTACCGGCGGGGAGGACTGCGCAAGCTGGGAGAACCACAGAGTGTCTGACACAGTGCGGCGAATCGTCGACAAGCGGGTACGGGACCCCGAGGCGATCGCCGAGGCGGCCGCGAACCGGGTACGGGCGAAATCACTGTTCAACAGCAAGGGCCGCACGATGATCATCGCCGCGGATCACCCGGCCCGCGGCGCGAACGCCGTCGGCGGCGACCCGCTGGCAATGGCCGACCGCGGCCGGCTGCTCGACCGTCTCTGCATCGCCCTGGAACACCCGGGTGTGACCGGAGTGCTGGCGACCGCGGACATCATCGACGACCTGCTGTTGCTCGGTGTGCTCGACGGCAAGACCGTGTTCGGCTCGATGAACCGCACCGGGCTCGCGGGCTCGGCATTCGAGATCGACGACCGGTTCGCCTGCTACGACGCCGAATCCATCGCCCGCATGGGTTTCGACGGCGGCAAGATGCTCACCCGCATCGCGCTCTCCGACCCAGCCACCCCGAGCGTGCTGGAGAACTCCGCGAAGGCGGTCAACGAACTGGCCGAGCGCAAGCTGATCGCGATGGTCGAACCGTTCCTGTCGACCTGGGACGACGGCCGCTTGAAGAACGACCTCTCCCCCGAGGCCGTCATCAAGTCCATCACGATCGCCTCCGGACTAGGCCGTACCTCGGCCTACACCTGGCTGAAGCTGCCCGTGGTGGCCGACATGGAACGCGTACTCGCCTCATCGACCCTGCCGGCAGTCCTGCTGGGCGGCGAGGTCAAAGATCCCGACGCCGCCTTCGCCGCCTGGCAGGAGGCTCTTGCGCTGCCGACCGTGCAAGGGCTGGTAGTAGGCCGTTCCTTGCTGTATCCGCACGACGGAGACGTCGCCAAGGCCGTCAACACCGCAGTGGGGTTAATGTGAATCTCTATCGACCGGCGGGCAGCACCGCCGAAGGACCGTTCGATCTCGTGGTCACGCCGGAGTCCGCGGGCTGGGGTTTCTCCGGTCTGCGCGTGCTGTCCCTTGACGGCAGCACCCAGCAACTGTCCACAGGGGATAGTGAAGCCCTGGTCCTGCCGCTCTCCGGCAGCTGCACAGTCGAGGTCGACGGTGAGACGTTCGAGCTCACCGGCCGTACCGGCGTGTTCGACGGCATCACTGATTTCGCTTATCTGCCAAGGGATGCGGAGGTGACGATCACCGGCACAGGCCGGTTCGCGCTGCCTTCCGCGAAAACCGGGAAACGGCTTCCTGCCCGGTACGGCCCTGCAGAGAATGTGCCGCTGGAGCTGCGTGGCGCGGGCAACTGCAGCCGTCAGATCCACAACTACTGCCTGCCGCACACCTTCGACGCCGACCAGCTGCTGGTGTGCGAGGTCCTCACGCCGGGCGGGAACTGGTCGTCCTACCCACCGCACAAGCATGACGAGGCACGAGACGGCGAGTCCGAACTCGAGGAGATCTACTACTTCGAGGTCGCCGACGGCGGCATGGGCTATCAGCGGGTCTACGGCACCGAACAGCGTCCGATCGACGTGCTCGCCGAGGTCCGCAGTGGCGATGTCGTGCTGATCCCGCACGGCTGGCATGGGCCGTCCATGGCTGTCCCGGGCTACGACTTGTACTACCTCAACGTCATGGCTGGTCCTGGTCAGGAGCGTGCCTGGCTGATCTGCGACGACCCCGCTCACGGCTGGGTCCGCCAGACCTGGGAGTCCCAGGACATCGACCCCCGCCTCCCGCTCGGGCGGACCCAGCGGCACTACCTCTAGGAGCAGGCGTGTACACGGTCGAACACTGGATCAACGGCGCCGCCACCCCGGCCGGATCCACCCGGACCGCACCGGTCTTCAACCCGGCCACCGGCCAGGAGCAGGCTCGGGTACTGCTCGCCGAGACGTCCGATGTGGACATCGCGGTGGCGGCCGCGGCCAAGGCGTTCGAAGCCTGGGGAGAATCCTCACTGTCCCAGCGCGTCAAGGTGATGTTCGCCTTCCGCGAGTTGCTCGTGGCACACGAGGACGAGCTGGCCCGCATCATCTCCAGCGAGCACGGCAAGGTCATCGACGACGCCCGCGGCGAGATCGTGCGCGGCCGTGAGGTCGTCGAGTACGCCTGCGGCATCGCCGACGCGCTCAAAGGCAGCTTCTCCGACCAGGTCTCCCGCGACGTGGACGTGCACAACTTCCGCCAGCCGCTCGGTGTGGTCGCGGGCATCACCCCGTTCAACTTCCCGATCATGGTGCCGCTGTGGATGCACCCCATCGCCATCGCCACCGGCAACACATTCGTGCTCAAGCCCAGCGAGCGTGACCCGTCCGCCTCTCGCCTGGTCGCCGAGCTCTATGCCAAGGCCGGACTGCCCGACGGCGTGTTCAACGTGGTCAACGGCGACAAGGTTGCAGTAGACGCGATCCTCGACCACCCCGACATCGCAGCCGTGTCCTTCGTCGGCTCCACCCCCATCGCCCGCTACGTGCACGAGCGCGGCACCGCATCCGGCAAACGCGTCCAGGCCCTCGGCGGCGCGAAGAACCACGCCGTCGTCCTGCCCGACGCCGACATCGAATACGCCGCAAACCACCTCACCGCGGCCGCGTTCGGCTCCGCCGGCCAGCGCTGCATGGCAATCTCCGTCGGCGTCGCAGTCGGCACAGCCGCCGACAAACTGGTCAAAACCCTGGAACGCAAGGCCAACGAGGTCAAGGTCGGCCCCGGCGACGACGCAACCAACGACATGGGCCCCGTCGTCACCGAAGCCGCACGTGAACGCGTCATCAAGGCCGTCGCATCCGGCGCGGACCAAGGCGCCACAGTCGTGGTCGACGGCCGCGGCCTGACAGTCGACGGCCACGAGAACGGCTTCTTCGTCGGACCGTCCCTTCTGGACAATGTGACCACTGAGATGGACGCCTACCGGGAAGAGATCTTCGGCCCCGTCCTCGCCATCGTCCGAGTGGACACCATCGACGAGGCAATCGCCGTCATCAACGCCAACCCCTACGGCAACGGCACCGCCGTCTTCACCTCCAGCGGCGAAGCCGCCCGCAAATTCCAGCGCGAGGTCAAGGTCGGCATGATCGGCGTCAACGTGCCCATCCCGGTGCCGATGTCCTACTACTCCTTCGGCGGCTGGAAGGACAGTCTCATCGGCGACTCCCCCATCCACGGCCCCGAAGGCGTCCGCTTCTACACCCGCGCCAAAGTCGTCACCACCCGCTGGCCCCACACCGAAGCCGCCTTCAACTTCCCCACCTCGAACTAGGAATCCACAGCGCGAGATGATCGGATAAGAAGCCGATGCCGCCGTGTGCCGGTTCGGCGAGTATCAGGTCGGCACTTGTCACCGGATGGCCGGACACCAGCAGGTAGTCGATGCGGTTGGCCGGCCGTCCGGCGGGCAGATACTCGGCTCGATAGGTCGGGCGATCAGTGCACGCGAACGGGTTCCTGCCACGCGCCATGGTCGATGATGTGCGGATAGAGCGTGCTGGTGCTGGCAATGTTGAAGTCGCCGCCGAGAATCGACAACGGCACGGAGTGGGCGATTCGCAAACGTTGCCTTGACATCGACGTCAAGGGCTAGCGTGGCCACGGCGGCCCGTCGGGTCAACAGCACGTCGGTCACCAGTCGGCAGGAGCAATCACAATGAAGTTCGGGATCAGTTACAGCACGCCCTATTTCGGCGTCGACCCCGACAAAGTCGTGGCCTATGCGCAGCACGCCGAGGACTGTGGCTTCGAGTCGTTGTACATGCCAGAACACATCGCGCTGTACCGCGGCGCGAAAATCGGGCCCATGGAGCTGCCTCCGTCGCTGCCGTACGGTGATCCGCTGGATTGTCTGAACTTCGTCGCTGCTTCCACGCAACGCATCCTGCTTGGAACCGCGGTGTTGCTCCTGCCTTACCACCACCCGGTGGTCCTGGCCAAGCGCCTGGCGACCATCGATGTGCTGTCCAAGGGACGCATGCGGCTGCTGACCGTGGGTGTCGGCGCCCTGCCTGGCGAGGCTCAGGCGGTGGGGGTCGACTTCAGCACACGCGGCCGTCGTGCCGACGAGGCGATCGACGTGATGCGGCTGCTGTGGGCAGGTGGCGAAGACGGCGTCAGCTTCGACGGGGAGTTCTTCAGTTTTGACGGTCTATACAGCTTCCCGAAGCCCTACGGGGTCGCACACCTTCCGATCCACGTTGGCGGTTCGAGCCGGGCAGCCGCGCGCCGTGCCGGGCGACGCGGCAACGGCTACTTCCCAGGCGGGGCGCTCGCCCCGGACGAACGCCGCATCCAGATCGAACTTGCCAGGGCGACCGCGACCGAGGCAGGCAATAGCGCGGACACACTGGAGTACACCCGTTGGGGATCCATCGACATGTCCACCGACGCAGTCGAGGCACTCGCCGAGCAGGGCGTCACACGCATCGTCGTGAGCGCCACCACCGCCGACCGCGACCGGCAGCGCGATGAGATGTCCGCGTTCGCCGAGCGATTCGCCCTGACTCGATGACTACCAGGCAGATCGCACGAACCCCCGGTCTGACGTACTGATCCAGCCGAACCCGGAGCCGGCCACGTGCGGAGATGTCGATCCTGCAGCGGCGTGCTCGACCCACACTGTCATGCTTGATGAGCGGACGATGCTGGACGGAGCTGGAACTCAGCGGCTGGCGACAGCGTGGTGCCGCCGCTGACTAGTGACCGGTGGCCGTCGGCCCCGCGGGGTAGTCGAGGCCGATGGTCAGCAGGTCGAACGCTTGCCTGGTCAGCTCGGATTCCGGTGCTTGTTGGCCGGCCGCTCGCCAAGCGACGACTGCCGTCTGTACCGCGCAAAGCGCTACCGAGGCCACCAGGTAGGGCCGGGGGTCCGCGGCCGGGTCGACTCCCATTCGGGCGCCGATCAGGCGTGCCACCTCGTCGAACCGGGTGGTCGCCCGCTCGATACGCGCGGCCGTCAGCGCGGGGTTGACCGAGATCACGTTCTGCAGGCTATGGAAGCGCGTGTCGGTCTCGTACGTCCGCATGACTTCGACCGCGGCCGTCTGCATCGCGGTCAGCACCGGCAGGTCAGCCGGTTGCGCGGCGAACGCCTCGAGCACCGCCGTGATCTGTTCGTCCGCGAGGGCCAGCGCGACGTCCTCCTTCGAAGTGAAGTACCGGAAGAAGGTTCGCGATGAGACTTCGACCGATTCGGCGATCTGGTCGATGGTCGTGGCCTCGAAGCCGTGGGTGCAGAACAGCGCCTGGGCCGCGTCGATCAGCGCCTCCCGCGTCCGCTGCTTCTTCCGTTCCCGCAGGCCAAGCTTCTCCATGCCGGCCAGCATACGGCAATCACGTCATCGGCAGGCATTTGTCAGTTGACGACAGTTGTCACTGTTTGACAGTATTTTGGTCATGCCAAAGCCTCCCCCGCCGACGTCTCGTTACTGGCAGCTGCAGCGACAGCTGACGCGGCTCAACACGTTCCTGTTCCACAAAACCGGCGGCAAGGTGGGCGGCTCGTTCTTCGGCGGCGCACCCGTGCTGCTGCTCCACCATGTCGGCCGCAAGTCCGGCGAGGCCCGGATCAGCCCCTTGATCTACCTCGACGACTCGCCACGGCTGGTCGTCGTCGCATCGAAAGGCGGCGTGGACGCACATCCGGCGTGGTTCCACAATCTGATGGCGATGGCGACCACCGAGGTGGAGCTGCCCGGCGGCGAACGTCGGCGGGTCCGTCCGCGCGTCGCCGAGGGCGCGGAGCGGGCCCGCTTGTGGGAGCGAGCGGTGGCGATCTACAAGCCTTACGCGACCTATGCGACCTACACCGAGCGGACGATTCCCGTAGTCGTACTCGAACTCGCCGAGGCCACGCCGACCGAATAGGCACGCCCCGGCCACGTCGATCACCGAACCGGCCATCCCGCACCAACACCAACGGGCTCTGATGCACCTACCGCAAGCCCGACCCCGCCACGGCGAACAGCCCGAAGGCGACGTCGAGCACTGGGTGCCCCTCCGCGCTCACCTCGACGAGCTTCGCCACATACTCACACACCACACCGTGAACGCGCTCTCATGCCGCGACGGGCGGTGTGACTGAATCCGTCACCTCGAATGGATTCAGGCTCGGTTCTCTTTGGCTAGGTCGTCGATCATCTCGTGCAGCCGGTCCGTGTCCGTCATGTCAGCAAGCCTGTCCGGTCGTTGGAGACGCGCACAACGCCGTCCCCACTCCGCCATCTGGGTTGGTGTTCGGCGCGTCCGTGCCCAGCCTGAGAGGCCATGAAGCCCTCAGACCTGAACGACACGGTGTTGCGACTGGCGGCCCTGGCATACCTCGGCCGCTACACCGGTGTCTCGCGGACGCATTCGGAATCGGACCTGCGGATCTTCTTCGCCTGGTGCCAGGAGCGCGAGCTCACACCGCTGGCAGCAGAGCGAGCGCAGATCGAGCTGTACGTGCGCTGGATGCAGGAAGTCCGGCGGTTCAAGCCTTCCACGGTGTCGCGCAGGATATCGGTCGTTACCGGCTTCTACCGCACCTGCGTCATCGACACAGTGCTCGAGCACTCGCCGGCGGAGTATGTGCGGCGGTCGGGCGGGCGATCGACCGGGCCGTCGGCAAACGCGATCACGGCCCGATCCTGCTCAACCGGCGAGGCGTGCGGATGGACCGGCACTGCGCAACCCGGCGGCTACGCAGACTGGCCGAGGTGTCGGTGGTGCGGCTGCCGCGGATGCATCCGCGGATGCATCCGCACATGCTGCGCCATACCTTCGTGACCACCATGCTCGACGCGGGCGTCGACCTGCGGGACATGCAGATTGCGGCTCAGCATGTCGACCCGCGCACGACCATGCGCTACGACCGAGCACGCAAGAACCTTGACCGATACCCGAACTACATCCTCGCGGCATACATGGCATCTGCAACCTGACACCCGATGCACTGTCCTGCCGATGAGCCCACATTGCGATGACGACGGTGGGTGTTCATAGGAGGATATGTACGATACTGTATCGTACCTTGAGGAGGTCCGATGGTTCGCGGTATCGAGCGGGAGCAGGCGATCCTGGACGCGACGATCGCGTTGCTCGGCGAGGTCGGGTACGCGGCGCTGACCATGGATGCGGTGGCCGCGCGGGCCTGTGCCAGCAAGACCACGATCTACCGTCGGTGGAGCGGCAAACCCGAACTGGTCAGAGCAGCTTTGGACGCCTATGACACCGGTCCGGCCGACGCGCCGGACACCGGCACACTGCGCGGTGACCTACTGACGGCGCTGCAGGCGTCCGGCGCGCGGGTGGATGACCGGTACGCGGTCATGATGACCGGCTTGCTGCATGCCATGCGAGTCGAACCGGAACTGGCCGATCTCCTGCGGGCGCACGTGGCTGACGAGGAGCTGTCCCCGCTCAAGACGATCGTCGACCGGGCTGTGGGGCGTGGCGAACTGCCTGCCGGCACCACCTCGCACTTGGCGCACCAGGTAGCCGAGGGACAGCTCCTGCGACGAATGCTGCTGGGCGAGCCCCTGGACGACGACTACCTGGCCGGTCTGGTGGATGACCTGCTTGTTCCGTTGTTGACCCGCCGTTTCGAGCATGACTGAGGAGCTGTCGGTATGCCCAGTGTGAGAGCGCATCTGCTGTCGGTCTTGGTCAGGATGGGTCGTGTGCGCAACACGTTCGACGGCGCCGAACGGATCGGCCGGTCCGTCGCCTCCGATCGCACGAAGGGCCCAGCCACACCATCTGCGAAGTTCATGGCGCGTTTCTCGGTGCGGGAAACCGAGTTCGCCGGCCGCCGGGTCCACGTCGTCGGTCCCCGCAGCGGCCATGTCCGTCGGCGAGTGCTCTACCTCCACGGCGGCGGCTGGGTGCTGTCGATCTCCGACCCGCACTGGGGCATGGTGGGAAAACTGGCCGAGCGGCTGGACTGCTCGGTCACCGTGCCGATGTTCCCGTTGGCGCCCGAGCATCATGCCCGCGAGATGTTCGCCATGCTGCTGCCGCTCTACGCCAAGCTCGTAGCCGAGGCGAGCGTGGGCGGCCTGACCGTGATGGGCGACTCGACCGGTGGCAATCTGGCCCTCTCCTTGGTGATGCAAGCCAGGGCGCAAGGACTTCCCCAGCCCGACCGGCTCGTTTTGATTTCGCCCTGCCTGGACGTCGGCTTCACCGATCCCGCCACCGACGCGCTGGACCGCAAGGACCCGATCTCGCCCGCCCGCGGTGCACGAGAACTGGGTCGCATGTACGCCGGAGACTACGACCTGAGCGACCCGGTGGTCAGTCCGTTGTTCGGATCGCTGGACGGCCTGGCACCGATCGCGATCTTCACCGGCACCCGAGACATCCTCAACGCCGACGCCCATCGGCTGAAGCAGCTTGCAGCCGAGTCAGGCATCCCGCTGATCTGGCACGAGTACCCAGGCATGCTCCACGTCTGGCCGTTGTTCCCGCTGCCGGAGGCATCCCGCGCCCTCGATCAGATCACCACCTTCATCACCGAGCCAGCCGAGACAAGCATCCAGCCGTAGGTGGCCACCGGCCCGGCCAGGCAACCGGTCCGCCGATCAGCAGATGCTTCCATGGTTCTACGCTGGTTATGGAACGCACTCTTCTGCCGACGAGCGTGTGTTCGGCGTCCGTCAAAGGTCCGCGCCTGCTTCGGGCTGTCGCCGACGGGGACGCCGTCGAGACTCCAGGGCACTACGTGCCGCAGTTCACCGTCAGCCGCGCGTGAGACTGGCCACTCGCGTCGTGCACGTTGAACGTCCGCATCACTGCTCTAATGACAGATAGAGAAGTACGTACTAAAGTCATGCTTCATTATGAAGCACGTAGACAACGATGCGGAGGAGTTCGGTCGGGATCCGGACGACCTCCTGTTCGACCCGCGGGTCAGGAACGCGCTTGCCCAGTTCGCCCTCGGCGATGACACCGGCGTGCTGGAGGCGGCCGCGGCCATCCGTGCAGCCGCCCGGGGCCTGGAACGGCTGCGGTCTCGGGGGACGGACAGTCGTGGGCTCAGTCCGGGCGCGCTGGACATCCTGATTCGCCTCAGTGGGACCGAGGACGGAATCAGTATCAAGGACCTGGCCGGCTCCGCCGGGGTGAGCTCGAGGAATGTGACCGGCCTGGTTGACACCCTGGAACGAGGGGGGCTCGCCGTACGGGTCCCCGACCCACAGGACCGGCGTTCCGTGCTCGCCCGGATCACACCGTCCGGGCGGACGTGGCTCGAGGAGTTCCGACGGCCCACCCAGGCGGCCATGGCGGCCGTCTTCCGTGGGTTCACCCCCGCAGAGACGACCCTGCTGCGGCACCTGTGCCTGCGTGTTGTGGAAAACCAGCACCAGTTGGCCCGCTATGTGGAGGAACAGACATGATGACCAGCGCGACAACCCGGACTCGGGAGGCCGTCCAGGCCTATCACCAGGCGAGGTTCGCCGGGGACGTAGCCGCCGCGGCTGTCCGACTCGCCGGCACGTTCACCTTCCAGAGCCCGCTGATCAGCTCTGGCGACGCCAACGGCCACTTGGCCGGGCTCACCGGGTTCCTCCAGGTGGTCACCGGCGTGGAGATGATCAGCGAGTTGTACGGCGAGTCGGAGGCCACGCTCGTCTATGACGTGCACACCGCCACGCCGGTGGGTATCCAGCGCACCGCCGAACACTTCCGGCTGCGGGACGGCCGGATCGAGTCCATCACTCTGATCTTCGATGCCACACGCTGGCACCCGATCATGGCGGCAGCCGCACAAGCAGAGTCCGCATCCTGATCAAGTTGGTGACACATCCTCTTCTGCCGCATAGAGCGCTCGCTGCGACAACCACATCGACGAGGAATAATTCCGTCAGAAGCCGGCGAAAACGCGACGCAGATCGTCGAGCGTGATGCTGCCGTCGATGGTGACGCCGCTGTCGTAAGGGGCCTTGAGACGGCCGCTGATCAGCCGGACAAACGCTTCTGGCGGCCCGTTGAACGTCGCGGAAGGTGACTCCAGGTGGTCGACCACGGTGACCGCGTCGTCGATCACCAGACCGGCGCCTGGGATCGCGACGGACACCGGGCCGGCGAGTTCGGCCGGCTTCGCGAGGAAACCCAGCATGAAACTCACCGGCCCGGTCAGCAGGTCGACGAGCACCGCGGCCGAGTCGGCGTCCACTCCGGCGTGGGCGTCGAAGGCCACGCGCACGTCCCACGAATGGTTGGCCACCTCGTTGAGCCGCATGCCCAGGGCGGTCACCAACGGAACCGGCTCCGGCAGGAAGCCGAGATCGACGGTCAGCGACGGGCGCTGCTCGGGCGTGAGCGCCTCAACGGTGTCGAGCCAGCGGCTGTTGTACTCCAGGAAGCCCTCGGCCTGCGCTTGCGGCGCGGACGCGTCCCACCGTGCCCAGATCGTCTGGTTGTCCTCGGCCGCCACGGTCTCTCCGGCCGCCCGGGCAATCGGCGCGCGGCCGATCTCCGCGCCGCTACCAAGGTGGGAAAGGGCCTGGGCGACGGTCCATTCCGCGGCGCCGCTCGTGGTGGCCAGCTGGTCGTCGGTCAGGGTGCGGACGAGATCGGCAAGCGTGTCATGCTCAGAGCGGAGTGCGGTGATCGTGCGGTCTACGAGTTGGCTCATGCCACGGCCAACTTCCGAACGGACGCATCTGTTCCCCTGATCAATGCCTCACTGGCCCGTCCAGCGCAGGTCGCATCGCCGCCGATCTCCAGAGCGGCCAGATGTCTCCACCGGATGCGTCGACGGTCGCGGTCGACGCGCGCTCATGCTTGATATGCGGGTGATGAGGATGTGCTCGGCTACAGCTGACCCGGCACCTGTGGCAACCTCGCGAACCCTCCGGAGCACCCGTAGGGCACGTACCGGACCTGGACTGACCTGGGGATTGGTGTTCTGTGCTCAGGTCGACCTCACGAGAGGACCTGGCCTGACCTGCGGAAATGCTTGATCAGGTGAGTGCCCCCGGCGGGAGCACCAAAGGATGGGAACTGGGCTAACCAGCGGTTTTCTACAGGGACGTTGGTTGTGGAGGCCGGATTCGTGGTCGCGGCCACTGGTCGATCGCGTTCTAATTGACGGTGCGCGGCGGGTCTCCGTGGCGGCCAGAAGACGGCTGTGCTTGTTGCCAGGTCAGGATGTCCAAGATCGCTTTTGTCTGTTGTCGGGCGAGGCGAGCGGCGTCTTCACCGTCGACGATCTCGATCTCCACGACGACGTCCGGTTCGGTGCGATGCGACCGGCGGGCGCGTTCGCGTTGACGGTCCGGCAGGTCCTCAGCCGTGGACGGGCTTGCATCGTCTCCGTCCATGGCTCCATCCTCCACCCCATCAGACAGGTAGCCAACACTGGCACTTGTGGAATTCAGCGAACGTCCTCACATGCCGATGACGTTGTGATGTCGTTGATCGCAGGTCTATGAGCCTGCGCGACACCTCTTGAGCGGCTGCTCAATCTCTGGACTATCCTCGGATTTGAGCGAGTGCTCAAGAGAGAGTGGGGGTGTCATGACCGCCGTCCTTCCCAATCGTCTCCGTCGCCTTCGTGACCGCGGGTACAAGGTGGTCACCCGGATGCTGGCAGTGGCGCTGTTACCGGTGGCCTTCGTGATCGCGCCGCGTCGAGCTCGGCATGCGGCCTGTCAGTGGGCTCTGGCGGCGCGTTTCCCCGCCGAAGATCTCACCGGTCTGACGCCGGCGACCCGTGCGGCGTTCACGGCAGCGCGTACCCAGGCGTTGTGGCGGGGCGGTGAGTTGATCGGGCTCACCTCCGGATACCGGAACACCGGGGAGCAGGAACGTCTGTTCGCCGAGGAAGTCCGCCGGAGCGGATCACCAGCGGCGGCCAGGTTGCGGGCGCTGCCGCCACACGAGTCCCGGCACGTCACGGGGACCGCACTTGACGTGCGGCCAGCCGAGGGCGCGCGCTGGCTGGAGAACCACGGGCCGCGATATCACCTCTACCGGGTGTACGACAACGAGTGGTGGCATTTCGAGTATCGGCCCGACGGCCCGCCGCAGCGCCTGCCTCATCCCGGCGCGGTGCTCGCCGACCACCAGGAGCCTCTACGGTGATGCCGTGGCCGACACCCGACAACGCCTGATCGACGGCGCGATCGAGACGATCCGCACACACGGCTTCACCGGCACCTCAGCGCGGAGTATCGCGGCCACCGCCGGGGTCAACCAGGCGCTGGTCTTCTACCACTCCGGCACCGTCCATGACCTGCTCCAGGCCGCGTGCCTCGCCGCGACCCAGGCCAGGGTCGCACCGTTTGTCGAACGCCTCGACCAGATCACCGACCTGCGGCAGTTGCTCGCGCTCGGCCGTACCCTGCACACCGAGGAACGCGCCGAGGGCAACGTCACCGTGCTGGCCCAGATGCTTGCCAGCGCCCAAGCCGACCCCAAGCTCGCCGAAGCCACCGCGGCGGCCCTGCAGCTGTGGATCAACCCGGTCGAGCACGCCCTGACGAGGTTGTTGGCCGACTCCCCGGTGGCCGAGGTGATCGACACGGCGGGCCTCGCACGTGCGGCGAGTGCCGGGTTCGTCGGACTGGAACTTTACGAGGGCGTCGACCCGGACGGGGCCCACGCTGCCCTGGACGCACTCGACCGGCTGGCCGCACTCATCGAGGTGGTAGACGACCTCGGGCCGGTCGCACGCCGCGCACTGCGCAGCAAACTCCGCAGAACAACGACGAACGTGCGGTAGTGCGAGCAAAGGACCACAGACTTCGTCGTGACCTCGCAGCACCCCATCAGTGCTCGTGATGCCGCTGTTGATCACCTACAACGTCCGCACATGCCGCTGATCGAGCGCTCGAATTGATCATGTCCGCTCAACATCCGCACATGCCACTGATCGCGTGCCGCGAAGTGATCGATAAGCAGCTCGTTCTTGGATCACGTCGTTGATCTCAGGTGCGGCGATTTGCTCGCAGGAGCGCGATGCCCAGCGACGTCGCGCTGTGCAGGACTGAGCTTCCTTGCCGATACGTGGCGATGATTCCGGCTTCCCGCAACACATTGGTATGACGGCTGACAGACGACGGTGCGACACCTAGCCGCTTGGCGAGCTCAGTGGTCGTCGCGCCTTCTCGGATCGCGGCGAGCACAGCGAAGCGCGTACCTCCCAGCAGCGCTGATAGAGCCCTCCCGGGAATGCAGTTACTGTAGCGTCGACCTGGCGCTTGCCCGCATAGTCGTGGTTGACCGGATAAACCAGGGTCGGTGGCAGATCGGGGTCGGCCAACGCTACGGGCACTCGCCGACAGAAGTAGGACGGCACAAATCGCAGGCCACGGCCGCGCAGGTGCAGGTCGCGGTGGACGTCGTACTGGACCTTGAGCACAGGCGGCTGCCACTGCATCAGCGGTCGCATGCCGTGCAGTAGCCCGTCCACCCCGCTGTCAAGCATTGTTCTGGCCCGGTAGGCGCAGTCCATGTCGACAGCCGCCTCGATGGTGTCGGTGTAGGGCTCGATCGCGTTCCGGTAGTAGTCGATCAACGAGTGTCCTATGTCCCCCAACAACTCCCGATCCCCCTCGGCCAGAGACCGAGTCCAACTGGGCAGACGCGCGGTCTGCGACAGGAGGTGAAGTTCGTGCCGGATCCTGCCGGATGGAGTGGCGCGGATCGCCTCGACGGCCGGTACGAGTCCGAGCGCACCCTCGGGTGGTGTGAGGAAGTCCGGGAAGTAGGGACCCAGCGGGCTGAGCACCGTGAGAACTCGTAAGCCGGATGCAATGGCCGGGTCTGCGATGTCGTGCCGGACCCGTCGTGCCCACGGCAGGAACACCAGGGCTTTGTCTCGCTCGCGCAGCCTGAGCCGGCTGAACACCATCTCCCAGAGCGGATCCGCCGACCTGGCCACACATGTGCGCCGTAGATCCTCGGCGCTGAAGTGAATTCGCAGCACTGCGCCCCCTTGCACCTGCTCTCCCGCTGCTGACATCGCAGTGGCGCAATCGGCCGTTCCGGGCCGGCGTGTGTTTTCGTTTGCCACATCGAGGAACAGGGCCGAGACCAGCACTTTTTCGCTGGTGCGCAAAGGGCATGTCCGGCAGCGTCGGCATGTGAAGAATCCTGATGCCCAGGTTCGCATCAAATCTTGTGGGGAGGAGCAACAATGCGAATGAAGAGACTCATGGCTGCCGTGCTCATGCTGCTGGGGTCGTTCGTCCTGGCGGCGGGGACCGCATCGGCAGACTCGAAGCCGCCTGCCGCGGTCCAGGTCGTCGCGACTCAGGTTGTCGCGCCGGCGGCGTGGGAGTGCAGTGTCGGTGACTTCTGTGCGTGGACTGGCCTGGACGGGACCGGTTCCCGCTGTGCCTGGACAAACGCGGATTCGGACTGGCTTGGTGGATCCGTCAGGTGTTCGTGGGCCGGTACATCGCGTGTGCAGTCCTACTGGAACCGTGGGACCAACACCAGTTTCCGTGGCGTCAAACTGTACCTGAGCGTCAACCACAACGACTTGGCTTACTGCGCCCCGCAGGGAACGTCATGGAACGTACTCGATGGCGGGACCTTCCTACGGTCGCACCAGTGGGGCAACTGGGTCCCCAACACCTGTGGTCCCTGACATCCGTGACTGCACCCGCCGCGAGCTGGCACCTCCGGTCGCGGCGGGTGGCGATCAGTGGAGCAGTCGTCACAAGCCCGGCGGTTACAGGATCACATCAACCGTCTCGAAGCGGAGTGCGCCGAAGGTCGATCATGCTACGTATCAAGATGCACTCTTCTGCCGAGAGGCGTATGACGCCAACTCAGCCCATTACCGGCCCGGTGAGCAGATGGCTCCCAAGTTGGGTGAGCGTGTGGTGCATGCGGTGACGTTCCCTGGTGCTGGCTATGAGTCCGGCGCGGCGCAGCACGGAGGCGTGCTCGCTCGCGGAGGACAGGGACACTCCTGCACAGCGTGCCAACTCGCTGGTGGTACGGGGCTCTAGGAGTGCCTGCAGGACTGCCGCCCGGGAGTGGCCGAGTAGCGGCGCCAGCCTGGCACCCGGTGCAGCGGGAGCCTCGTGACGGGGCAGTCGGGCGGGGTAGACCAAGACCGGCCACAGGTCCTCGTCCAGAAGGGCCACCGGCGTGTCGCGGCAGAAGTACGAAGGCACGAGCAGCAGTCCGCGCCCCTCCAGGTGCACGTCTCGTTCGACGGGGTAATCGGCGGACAGGACCGGGGACTGCCAGCGCAGCACGGGCGCGTAAGTACGCAGCATCTCTTCGGTGCCGAGGCGGCTCTGGGTTTCGGTCCGGTGCCGCCGGTCGCACTCGATACGGGAGGCGATGTCCGGCCAGGCGGGCTCAAGGACGGAAGCGTGGTATTCGCGCAGGGCCCGCCCCAAGCGGTGCAGGATGCTCACTTCGCCGTCGGCCAGTTGCCGGGCCCAGGGAGGCAACCGATTGTGGGTCGACAGCAGCCCGAGTTCGGTGCGCAGTTGGCGACGCGGAGTGGCGAGCACAGCGTCGATCCCGCACTCCAGCCCGCCCGACGCCTCGGCGGGAGTGAGGAAGTCCGGGAAGTAGCCGCGCGATGGCATCAGCGGTGACAGCATCCGCAGCACGCGGGCACCGCGCGCGCACCTGCGGCGCCGCCACTCGTTGAGCACCGGTTCCCGCCTCGTCTCGCGGAGTTGGTGCAGGCTCAAGACGGTTTCCCACAATGGATCCGGGTCCTCGGCGACCCTGGTGCGGGCCAAGTCTCCGGCGCTGAAATGGATACGCAGCACGGCTTCCCCCTATTGTCCGCCACGGCGTTTCTGCGACCAATGCATGCCCCGGCCGTTCTGACGAGCCGGAGCATTACTGCCCCTTTTCTGGGACCATAGTGGTGAGAACTGCAATTCTCAAGCGGTGTGGGCGAGGCGGATGCTGAAACCGTTTTCCAGACACGGGTGTTGGACGAGGAAAGACCATGCCTGACCCAATACGCGCTCATGTGGTCGCGGTCCCCGATGCATTGTTCTATACCTATAGCGTCCACGCAGTGACGCCGCGACACAGCGGGGGTGCCGCTGAGGCGGCTGGCTCTCTATCAGTGGCCTCGTGGACGGTGGCGAGGTCCGTATGGCGGGCGCTCGACCTGGTGTGGGCCTGCGCTGGCCCGCGACCGAACCGCGGTCGTCAAGCACCCCGTGCACCTGGAGCCAGACCTAGTTTCGGCCAGCTCCGAAACTGGTGGACCGGCCCCGGCTTGTGCTTTTAGCTTCCCCGGCAACGTAAATCACTCTCACAGGGGAAGGCGCACATGAAAAAGTCAAAAGCCGCCGCGATGCTCGCCGCCGTCACGCTCAGCACGGCCGGGGTAGGGCTGATGACGATGTCTGCCGCCCAGGCATCGCCTGCTGAGACGTCGTCGACCGGACCGGCTGCATCAGAGGCACCGACCGTCAAGAGGGACGTTCTCGAGGGGAAGCACGCCACCGTCTTCCAGGGCGACGACTGGGCATACTTCAACTTTGAGAAAAAGACGGTGAAGGTCTGCGACAAAGAAAACGACGATCGCGCGGTCTACGCGTACCTGAGGCACCGCAACGACCTGGACGCCGATGTCCTCTACGACAACACCAAGGGCTGCACGACCCACAACATCAGCTCGAAGGGGGCGTACAGGTACATCACGGTGTGCGAGTCGGCGTGGGGGCCGGACTGGTGCCGCCAACCGGTGGTGTACATGCGGTGACGCACGGGCAAGGGGCAGGAACGCGGCGCGCTCCGGAGGTCTCCACCAGATGTCCGCTCATGCCGCCGAGCGGTAGTTCAGGAACGCGGCAGCGGCCCAACGAACCGCGTAATAACCCGTTTCACGTCTGCGCTGGTGTCGGTGGTCCCACGACTGGCGACATGGTGGTCCCTCGGTCTTATCAAACGACAGATCGAAGCCACTCCAGCCGATGGGCGGTCAGCTCTCCACGGGCTACGGCCACGTCTGTCGAGGGCCACGCTACGTAACCGGGCGCGCGGCCAGACAACTCCCCGCCAACTGGCCGCCGGCGGGGAGTTCCAACTGGCCACCAACACCCGCCGACGGCTTCGACGGGATCGTCGACCTGGTCGGCGGCACCTCGCTGCGGACGGTCGCTCCGCTGGCCCGGGATCCCCGTAACGTCATCGCCGTGGGTGAGATGCGGTGCCCGATCTCGGTGGGCGTTTCGTCGAGCGCTGCCTCGTCCGCGAGAACCTGGAGCGATCCGCCCGGCTGGCCCTCGGCGGACTCCTCGCCCCCCGTGATCACCGCGGTCCACCCGCTCTCCGACGCCCCGGCTGCCCTCGCCACCGTCGAGAACGGCCACACCTCAGGCAAGGTGATCATCAAGGTGGCATGAGGAGCGCCCGGCCGCCCGACGCCCGTCAACCGTCCACAACAGACGGATGTGCACAACAAAACCCAGGCTCGCCATGGACTTCTGGCCGGATCCGGACTGGTACCGGGCCGCGCAATGGCTACCGCAAACGGATCCGCGGCATCGAGCGGAGTTTCCGTGTCGCCGGGCAGTACTCACACCCGTCGCGTCGTGGGCGGCGGACCATGTCTCACTCACGCCGCAGGGGCCGCGAGCGAAGACCGAACCGGACATCCCGGGTGGTTATTCCGCTGGCTGGCGGTAGCCGAGCCGTCCGCGGGTGCCGATCAGGACCAGTACCGCGGTGACGGCCGCGCCTGCGGCCATGGCCTGCATCGCCTTGTCAGTGTCGATGCCGGGGAACGTCTCCGACCACATGACCGAGGCGAAGTTGTTGGCACTGACGTGCAGCAGCATCGCCAGCGGCAGGCTCTCCCCGGTGCGATTGAACACCCACGTCATCACCACGTTGAACGCGACGCAGAACACCGCGAACGCGACCGGGCGGGTCCAGTCCGCGTCCGGCCAGCCACCCCACTCGGTCAGGAACAACGGCAGGTGCCAGACCGCCCACAATGGACCGAGGATCATCGTTCCGGCCAGCGGGCCGAACTTGCGCTGCATGCGCGGCAGCGCGAAATCCCGCCAGCCCGGTTCCTCGGCAAGGCCGGTAGTCATCATCTGGAGCAACAGGGCAGGCACGTAGGCGGCGAGCGCCATCATCGAGGGCGCGGCGATCTGCCCACCGGAGAACGCCAACCCGGTGACCAGCATCGCCGCCGGCACACCGAGCAGGGTGATGGCGTACCAGTGCCAGCGAACCCGCCAGCGCCACATCCGGCTGACCCACCGCCGCAACCCCGCCCGCCCGTCGGCGATCGCGGTGACCAGCAGCGCCGAGGTGATGGGGCCGAGATAGGCGCCGGGCAGCACACCGGTCAGCTGGGTGCTCCCGAGAAACTCCGGGAGCCGGTAGGCCCACCAGCCGAGCCCGTCCTGCGAAAGGACGTAGGGCATCCAGGCCAGCCAGCTCAACAGGTTGGCGAGCAGGAAGAAGCTCAGCAACGGATGGCGGCGCACCACCCCGCGCACGCCACCGGCACCAGGGGGATCCGGCGGCCGGGGACCGGGGTCGGTGAGCGGCGGGGTGTGGTTCGAAGTCGTCATGGCCGCAATCCTGCGCACGCGCGAAGTCCGTCACGAGCGGCAAACGACCGAAGCTCCCGGGTGCCATCCAAAGATGCAACATCCCGGTCTCAGAGCACGCGCTCCGGGCCGGGTACGGCGACGACGCGGTTCTGGTAGGCCCACACAACGGCCTGGAGCCGGGAGGTCACGCCGAGCTTGGGCAGCATCCGGGCCAGGTGCGACTTGATCGTCGACACCTCCACGACCAGAGTACGGGCGATGTCGTCGTTGGACATTCCCTCCGCGAGCAGCAACAGGATGTCGTGCTCGCGCGGGGTGAGCAGCTCCTCGACCCGTCGCCCGGCCACCGGCTGCAGCCGGCGCCGGTGCACGAACTCGCGCAGGATGCGCCGGGTCAGCGTCTGGTCGATCGTGCCCCGTCCGGCGGCCACCTGCCGGACCGCGTGCACGATGTCATCCGGTTCGGAATCCTTGAGCAGAAACCCGGAGGCCCCGGCCTCCAGCGCGCCGAACACGTAGTCGTCGAGGTCGAAGGTCGTGAGCACGAGCACCGGCACCTGGGGGTCGGCATGTGGCGCGCACAGCTCCCGCGCCACGTCGATGCCACTGCGGCCGGGCATCCGGATATCGAGGCAGGCGAGGTCGGGCACCAGCTCACGCGCCATGGTCAGTGCCCGCGCCCCGTCACAGGCGACGCCGACGACCTCGATGTCCGGCTCGGCGGTCAGCAGTGCCGTCAAGCCGGTGCGCACCAGGGGTTGGTCATCGGCGATGAGCACGCGGATCAAGGGGGGACCTCCGGAAGGCTCGCGGGCGCGCACATCGTACTGACCGTCTCCCCGAGCGGAAGTCTCAGCCGCACCTCCCAGCCACCCTCCGGAGTGGGGCCGTGGTCGAGATCGGCGCCGACCAGCTGGGCCCGCTCGGCCATGCCCACCAGGCCGAACCCGCCACCCGGACCCGGGTCGGGGCTGGTGGGCACGCCGTTGCGCACGCTGATCGTGAGCCGCCCCTCGCGTGGCGCGCCGACCTCGACCGTGCAGGGCGCACCCGGTGCGTGCGCCGCGGCGTTGGCCAGTGACTCCTGCACCATCCGGTAGGCGACCAACTGGGCCAGCGGCCCCGGCTCCTCCCAGCACGGCGGCATGCACAGCTCGATCTCGGCGCCCGCCGCCCGCCGGGCCTCGACGAGCCCGGCCAGCGCGTCGAGGGTCTCCACCGGACGGACCCCATCGGTCTCCTCACGCAGCAGACCGACCAGCCGTCGCAGGTCGGCGAGCACGGCACGGCTCTGCTCCCGGATCTGGGCCACCGAGTGCCTGGCCGTGGCGGGACTGGTGTCGATCTGCCGGGCAACCACCGCGGCCAGCATCGCGATACCGGACAGGTGATGGGCGGCGATGTCGTGGAGCTCCCGCGACAACGCCGTGCGCTGCCGCGAGATCGCCGCCTGCAGGAGCGCATCCTGCTCCCGGCGCAGAGCCGCCAGCTCCAGCCGACGCGCCTCATGCGCGTCCCGCCGCGCCGCAAGCACCGAACCAACCAGCAGCGGCAGCCCGATCACCAGCAAGGCCTGCAACGCCGCACTCATCCCGGCCGCGCCCACCCCGGACGCGCCGCGGGCACCCGCGGTAACGAACTGTCCGGTGAGTAGTAACCCCGCCGCGGCAAGCAAAGGCGCCCACAACGGCCGCGCCGGACGGGCTGTGACGGCGACGAACACCGACACCAGCACAGCGATGGCGGTGAGCGTGAACGCCGATCCCGGTGCCACTGGAACCAGCACCAACGCCACGGCGGTCACCCCGGGCAACACCACCGCGGGGGCCCTACCGGCCCAGGCGACCATCACGGCCTGCACCAGCAGCACCGTCATGACGGCCCACCATGCGGCTCCACCAGGGCTGGGCACCGGCCCGAGGTCGGGGTCGGCCTCGGCCGCGCTGGGCAGAAACAGCAGCATGCCGATCGCCGCCACACCACTGCCAAACGCGGCAACCAGACGCGGAGGCCAGGACCTATGTGATGGCGAGGTAACGGGAACCATGTCGGCCTCCACGGATCGCTGACGAACAGTATCTGCCCACGCTCCCTGCCGTCCTCGCGAGCAGCCGACGCCACGGTCCGGCGGGCGGTGACCTGCCCATGATCGATCACGGCGGTACGCCACCCGCCGCCACCGGCCCCGTTTGCACCAAAAGTAGGAGACGACCGGCTTTCGCCTTTTTGCCGATGTGCCAGCTGCCCACGGCCTGCCAAGGTGGATCTTGTCGGACAGCGGCCAGACTGCCCGCAGGCCTAGGAAGGAACGAGGCATGGTCAGCGGCAACCGCCCACCCGAAACCACCGGCACGATTGCTGAAGACGCGGCACCTCGCGGGTTGCCCACGGGCTCGCGTGGGCTCTGCTGACTCTGGCCGCTGCGGCCAACACCGGCACGACCCCGGTCTCAATGTCAGTCGCTGTCGGGTGGTCTTGGGAGTCGTCGCGCTTGGCCTGACAGCACTCCTGGCGCACGACGACCACCGATGACGCACTCGACGCAGCACATAAGCCCGCTGATGACGTGCTCCCTCTCTTTCCTGCGTCAACCAAGGGTTTCGCTGGCAACGGGGCACCCGAGAAGTAGTTCAGCATTCTCCGCGCCGTCGCGCCAGCGGAAGTTAGATGACAATACTGTTCGAAAACTGGAGGTTCACATGGGAAAAAGTGCCTTGTTCGTGGCGGGCGCGGCGCTTTGCTTGACCCTGTCGGGTGCGGTGCTCGCACCCGCCGCGCTGGCCGCGTCGGCGAACGCGCCCTCGGCCGGAGTCATGTCGGTCTGCAGCAACGCCAAGCGGGACGCGAGGGCACTTCTCGGCGCAATCGGGCGACCGACCGGTTCGGATGACGCGGGATTCCTCTACAACGAGATGCTGTGGGTCCGCAACAACCTGGGTGGCCAGGTCAGGCAGACGGCCACCAATCTCGCCAGGGCAATAGCTGCGCACTGCTAAGGCAGTTTTGGTACGCCCGCGCGGATGAACTCATCCGCGCGGGCGTACGCCGAACATCTGCGAGGGCTCGTGCGACGTACGTGACATGAACGACGTCGAGGTGCCCGCTTCGTCGCACCGCAGTGACGGCCGGTCGCGAACCGCCGGTCGTCAATAAGGAACACCGCTCGGGACAGCCGTATCGGCGGAGCCGGGCAAGAGTTCACGTCGACAGCTCGACTCGGTGAGGCTGTGGGTCGGTCGTGCCGCGGATCACCAGTTTCGGATCGAGGACCGTCTCTGCGGGCCGGGCGGTGCATTTTAGCCGGGCGATGGTTACGCGGACCGCGTGTTCGACCAGGCCCGTGGTGTTTTGGCAAACGGTCGTCATGTCGATGTGGGGCAGGCGGCTGTCGCTCGTAGTCGGCCACCGAGATGTCACGTGGCAGCTCCATGTTCGCCTAGGTCAGGGTAGTTGATCTGTGCAGGTCGGGCAGCATTTTTGGCGAGCGTTAGTGTTGCGGCGTATCGAGTGCTCCGTGAGCAACGGAGCCCAATCGGAGACCGCTATGGGCCCGCGTGTGCCCCCTACGGGCCACCACAGGCAGCTTCGATGAGCTCGTTGACCAGCTTGGCGGCCAGGGTGCCCAGTGCGATGAGCAGATGTGACTCGCCGATGCCGGAGTCGCCGATCAGGCAGAGCGGCAGTCCTTTCTCGACCCAGTCGCAGGCGGCGAGGGTGTGGACGACGGTGGCGTCGACGTTGGGTTTTGTCGTCGACCTGGTCAAACTGCTCGTCGCCCCCGTCCACATCGAGAACGGTGCACTACACGAATGGGGAGGGCCCGACCGCGAGGTAGGCGATCGCGTCCGCGATCTCCTCCGCCGAGGCCGGCCGGCGCGGGCGCAGCGAGCGCGTCGAGGTTGCCGCCCATCGCGTCGGTGCCCTCGGTGCGGGTTGCCCCGGACTACCAGCGTTTACCCGCTCACCCCGAACCAGCCGTCACCGGCTTCTACCGCACCTGCGTCATCGACACCGTGCTCGAGCACTCGCCGGCGGAGTATGTGCGGCGCCCGGTGGTGCCCAGCGAATCGCCCACACTCGGCCTGTCGCATCTCCAATTCGAGGCGCTGCTGACCGCCGCGCGGGAATCCGTCAACCGGTTCGACTTCGCCTTGGTGGCGATGCTGGGCCTGCTGGGCTTACGGGTGTTCGAAGCCTGCGCCGCGGACATCAACGACGTCGGCGAGGAACACGGGCACCGCGTTCTGCTCGTGGTCGGCAAGGGCGGCAAGGTCGTGCTGGTGCCGTTGCCGCCGGCGGTCGGGCGGGCGATCGACGGGGCCGTCGGCGAACAAGACCACGGTCCGATCCTGCTCAACCGGCGAGGCGTGCGGATGGACCGGCACTGCGCAACCCGACGGCTGCGCAGGCTGTCTGAGGTATCGGTGGTACGGCTGCCACGGATGCATCCACACATGCTGCGCCACACCTTCGTAACCACGATGCTCGACGCGGGCGTCGACCTACGGGACGTTCAGATTGCCGCTCGGCATGCCGACCCGCGCACGACCATGCGCTACGACCGAGCCCGCAAGAACCTTGATCGACACCCGAACTACATCCTGGCGGCGTACATGGCACCCGCAACCTGACATGGATGCACTGTCTTGCCGCATACCGGTCGTTCGGGAACGCGGCGGCCGCCGATGAACAGCGTGATAACCCGTTCCACTTCTGCGCGGGTGTCGGTGGTCCCACGACTGGCAAACACGGTGGTCCCTCAGCAGTGGCAAACGACACCGGGGCCGAGGCGTCACGGAAGCGCATGCCGACGAAGACGTTGAACGACACCACATCCAGTGTCCCCATCGGCCCTCCGGTCAGCGGCATCTGGCGCGATCCGGCACGAACCTGGCGCTGATGCGCACCCCTGCGCAGCGGTGGCTGGGCCAGTCTGACGGCGCAGCTATCACTGGGAGGGAAGCATATGTTTCGAAGGCTGTTGTCACTGGGGCTGATGGGCCTTTTCCTGGCCTCGGTCGTGTCGGTTCCGGCCGCGGCATCGGCGACCGAAGCCGTGGCCAAGGCGGATGTGGGGATCCTGTCGAAGACGGTCCCGAACTGTGACGGACGTTGGGAGGAGTTCCGGCGAAACGGCAACATTCTGGAGCACAGATGGCAGTACTCCGCCGGTGGATCGTGGAGCGGCTGGGCGAGTCTCGGCGGTGTCTCCATCTCATCGCCGTGGAACGAATTCCTCAGCGATGGGCGAGCCAGGGTCTGCCGATTCGACATCGGCTTCGTCGGCTACTGCCGCACGCAGAGTGCCCCTGGCCAGGGCCCATGGACCGCGTGGGCACGGGCATGACGCACAACTGCTGGACGGGCCATCACGACTGGCCCGTCCAGCAGTTTCACTGCCTTTGTGGCCGTAGCTGCGCCATTGTTGCGTTGGTTGGGGGCGAGAGGTGTCACATGGGCGGCGGTCACGCTCTGTGGTAACGAATAGGGTGTCCACAACCGTAGCAACAGTGGGATACCGCCGCCTTGAATGCTTCATTCGTCGAGAGAGCCGAGGCTCGATGGAACCGCTTCGACCGTCGCCGACGAGACCTCGTTCTCGATGTCGCGGCGGTCCTGACCTGGGCAGGGCCGGCTGTCGCGGCGAGCCTGGGCACCAGCGATCTGTGGTGGGCGGGCTGTGCTGTGGTCCTGCTCATGGTCAGAAGGCTTGTGCCGTCAGCTGTGCTACTCGGAGTCACCTCGATCCACTTTCTTATGTGGAGTGGGGTGCTGCCGGTGCTTATATGCGCTGCGTACACGGTCGGGACGCGGGCCAGGGTGCTGCCGGGGGCGTTGGCGGTGCTTGGGGCGTCCTTCGCGGTCGCCTCCGCTGAGTGGGAGGACTCCGATGTCTTCGAAAGTCTGACCTCCGCGGGGTTTCAGGTTCTGTTCCCGGCTCTGCTCGGTGCGTATGTCCGCCGGTCGCATCAGGTTGCCGCGGCGTATCGGGACCGGGCGACCGCCCTGCAGCGGGAGCAGGAACTGGTCGCTGAGCAGGCTGTGACGCGCGAGCGTGGCAGGATGGCGCGTGAGATGCACGATGTCCTGGGGCACAAGCTGAGCATCATCACATTGCACGCGGGACGGCTCGAACTCGTTGGCCCATCGGATGATCAGACGGCTCACCTGCTCGGCTCGACCAGCCGCGCCGCCTTGGATGATCTCCGGCAGATCGTCGGTGTCCTCGACTCGCAGCCGGTTCCCCGCGCGCCACAGCTGATGACGCTGCCAGAGCTCATCGACTCCTCCCGGCGCGCGGGCGTATCTGTCAAGTCGACAGTGGACAGTGGGATCGACGCCCTGCCACCGGACGTGTCCGGCGCCGTGCATCGGATCGCCCGGGAGGCCCTGACCAACGTGCACAAACACGCGGGACTGGTCGACGTCGTGGTCGAATTCCACATCGAGGCAGACCGATCGCGGCTGCTGATCCGCAACAGCCCGCCCGCATGCCCGCCGAGCACCCGCGGCACCGGTTCGGGGCGGGGCCTTGGATCACTCGCCAGGCAAGCACGGGAACTGGGCGGGCGCCTGCACTGGGGACCGACAGCTGACGGCGGCTTTCTGGTGACCGCCGCGTTCGCAACCGAGGAAAGGGGCGGCGGCCAATGATCTCCGTCTGCATCGTTGACGACGAGCCGCTGGTCAGGTCCGGGATCCGGGGTGTGCTGGAGACAGCCGAGGACATCAAGGTGCTCGGCGAGGCGTCCAACGGAACCCAGGCGCTGCAACTGGTCGAGCACCATCGGCCTGACGTGCTGCTGATGGACATCCACATGCCTGGTGTGGACGGGCTCGCGGTGACCGAGGCGATCTGCAGGCGCATGCCCACGACGGCCGTCGCCATGCTGACCACGTTCGCGTTCGACAAATACGTTCATCGTGCACTCTCCGCCGGAGCGGTCGGTTTCCTGCTCAAGGACATGCCACCGCGGGCACTGATCGACGCCGTCCGGTCGGTGGCGGCCGGGGACGCGTTCCTGTCGCCGCGGGTGACCCGCTCGGTGCTGGCGAAATTCACCAGCCACGACCCACTGCGGGCCGAGCAGGCACGCGCGCGATTGACTGCCCTGACCGGCAAGGAAAACGACGTCCTGCGCTGGCTGGCGCAAGGTCTGTCCAACTCCGAGATCGCCCGCTGCGGCGACATGAGTGAAGGCTCGGTCAAAGCGCACGTCAGCCGGATGTTCGTCAAACTGGACTGCACCAACCGTGTGCAGCTCGCCATGATCGCATACGACGCAGGCTACACAGCCTGAAGGACCCGCAGATCCGCTCACAGTCGGATCTGGCCTGGAGGAAAGTTACATCCGGCGGCACGCGTCCCCGTGATCGTGGAACGTCGGATTCGTGACGCACTCCCGCACGACCATAAAGGCCGCGACGGGCATCGTGGCCGCGCTCGTCGTCGTGGCACTCGTTCTGCTTCTGGTTCCCACCACCAAGAAGAGCGAGCTGCCCGACGACGGCCAGGCCGACCTGTCGGCAGACGTCCAGCGGTTCGCACTGGGCATGTCAACGGAATCCGGCTACACGCAACCGACTCCCGCCCAGCGTGCGGCCATCGGCGACGGCGTTCGCCGGGTGCTCGACGGCCGACCGCGCGAGGCCGAGGATGTCCTGGCGCCGGTCGGCTACACGATCCGCAGGCTGGCCGACACCGCCACCCAACGAGCCTTCTACGAGATATCCGACCGGGCCGCGGTCACCCGCGGATGGGGCCGGATCCTCGTGGACATCGACCCGAAAGTCCATTTAGGAATCGAGATTCCCCATCCCAAGGCCGACCTGGACTCCGAGTCGCTCGGTACCGGGCTGTTCCGCAAGGTTCCCGGCTCGGTCCTGGTAGTGGCCGGTGCCCATCGCCGGTCAGGCGAACAGGCCGACATGGCGCACACGACCGACAGCGTTTTCCAGACAGTGCACGAATTGCTGATACAGCGGAAGTTGCCGGTGGTGCAACTGCACGGCTACCAGAACGAGTCGGCACCGGACAGTGACGTCGTCGTTTCCGCCGGCCCCGAACTACACAGTGCCTATGTGGACCGTATCGCCCAGCGACTCGAGTCGGCAGGCCTGTCGGTGTGCCGCCCATGGGTGACCGGGTGCCCCGGCCTTGAAGGGACCACCAACGTCCAGGCGCGGTTCGCCGTCGCCCGCGGTGGTGACTTCGTCCATGTCGAAGTGTCCCGGGACATCCGCGACACGCCCGAATCACGCGACCGAGTCGTCTCGGCGCTGGCCCGGCAGGCGGTCGGCCAGTGACTGGCACCCAGCGCGTTCCCGGCATCCGCGCGCCCTGGATCACCGGACTGGTCCTGTTCCTGCTGCTGGCCGTGGCCGCAGGGGTCTACATGGCGCGCCCACGGGACTTCTCGCCGGTCCCTCAGTCCGTGCTCGATGCCCGGCGAGAGACCACGGTCGCGGCTTCACAGGCTGTCGCCCGGTCACTCAACGGCGGGCTGAGCAGCCTGGCCGAGATCGCCACTGTCGTCGACGAGTCGATGCAACAGCGCAACAAAGCCCTGCTGATCCCGTTCCGCAAAAGGATCTGGAAGGCGCTGTACGTGGTCGACCGGAGTACCCGTGCGGTGGTCGCCCAAGTCGGCGAACCCGCACAGCCCGCGGTGCTCGGTGAGCCGATGCCCGCCGAGGCGGGTATGCGCCTGGCCCAGGTGGGCACGTCCAACCAGATCGTGCAGTATACACCGGTCGGTAAGCCGAGCGAGGCGAAATACCTGCTGGTCGGGCATCTCGACCCGAACCGGCTGACCGATCTGCTGGCGGTGGCCGGTCCGCAGAGCGCCTGGCTGCTGGACAACAACGGATCGGTCATAGCGGGCCCGAACAACAGCGCGCCTCCGCAAGGAGTGATCGCACCGGCCGCGGAGCCTGGCGAGAGTTCAGCCGGCAGCAGGGCACAACGCAACGCCGACCGGACCGAAGTGGTCGCGTGGACGTCCCTGCCCGGCAAGGCACCGGCGAACGCGCTCAACTGGACCGTGGTGTCCAACCAGGCCACCACCGACACCAACGCCCCGGCCGACGACTCACGACGACGAGCAATCACCTTGAGCATCGCGCTCGCGACGCTCACCGTGTTCGTCTTCCTCGGCCTCTATCTCTTGGTACTACGGCCGATCGGACGGCTCGGGCGGGGCGCGTCCCCGCGACTCGGTGAAGCGGGCCGCATCGCCGAAGCACAAGCACATGTCCGGCGCACCCAGTCTGAGGAGAAATGACCGTACGCGTTGGCCGCCATCACAAATCCGCCCCGGACACCGACGTCCCGCCATCCGGTGAGACGAGCCTCGGACGCTATTTCCCTGTCGCCGTCGCGATGTGGGCGCTCGGCGCAGTCGCCTTCCTCGTCCTGGCCGTCACGACAGCGACCGCGCCATCGTCCTGGCTGGTCGAGGACATCCCTGACAGTGTCGCCGCCGAACAACAGGCGCGAACGGCATTGGCCGCACGTCAGCTCCAACGCTCGCTGGACAGCGGGGTGTCGGATCTCGCCAGTGTCGCCGCCGGTATCCGGGTGCTCAACGACGAAACGCCGAATCGGCTGCTGTCGCAACTGGTGTCCACCAGGAACCGGTACCGCGGCACCGCGTACCTCGCCCCCACCGGGGAGATCCGGGCAAAGGCCGGTGAGGACATCGACACCACGGTCATCACGACCACGGACAAGCCCGCCCTGGCCGCCGCGGCAGCACAAGGCATCTCACCGCGGGTGTTCGTATCGGTACCTGTCACAGGTCCACGGGCCGGCCGGCTCGTCGCCGAGTTCAAACCCGAGGCGCTGATCCGGCCGCTTTCCCTGGCAGGACCGGGAAACACCCGGCTGCTCAACAAGGAGCGAAAAGTCATCGGGGCGACCACCGGGTTCACCGCGTTCGAACCACTGACCCGGCCGGATCTCGATCAGGCGGCCCAATCCGCTGCCACTCAAGGCGCGGGCTCGGCTGTACGAGACGTGGACGGCCAACGGCACGTGGTCAGTTGGGCGCCGGTGACCAGCAAGGAAGCCACGCGCCAGATCGGTCTGGCGGTGGTCACCGACCGGCCGGAGACGGCGCTGACGCTTCCCCATTCGAGTGAGAAACGTGAACTGCTGTTGCTCGGCGTGCTCATCGCGGCGATCACGGTCGTCATCTTCGGCTGGCTGTACGCGGTGATCATCAGCCCGCTGTCCGCACTGGCGAAAGCCGCGGGACAGATCGCCCGCGGCCACACCGACGACGCGGTGATCGTCCGCCGCTACGACCACCTCGGCCTGATCGCACGCGACTTGGAACTGCTGCGCCGCGGCCTGCTCCGGAGGAGCTAATGTCCTTCCTGTACACCGTTTTCAGCATCGCGCTGGGCACCTTGCTCATCGCGGGCGTCGTCGAACAACGCCGCCACCAACGAAATCTGGACAGCATCCCCAGTCGCGTCCTGGTCAACGGCATCCGTGGCAAGAGCTCAGTCACCCGGCTGTGTGCCGGGGCGCTGCGCGGCGGCGGGCTGACCGTCGTCGCCAAGACCACCGGCACCGCGGCCCGCTTTATCCACCCCGACGCCACCGAAGAACCCGTCCACCGGAAGTTCGACATCGCCAACGTGGTCGAACAGATCGGCATCGTCCGGCGCGCGGCCGCGGCCCAGCCGGACGTGCTGGTGATGGAATGCATGGCTGTCATGCCCCCACTGCAGGAGGTCAACCAGACCAAGCTCATCCAGTCCACCATCGGCGTGCTCAGCAACGTCCGCGAGGACCATCTGCAGGAGATGGGCCCGACTCTCCAGGACGTTGCCCGGTCCCTGTCGCGGTCCATGCCCGTGGGCGGCATCTGCGTCACCGCTGAGCGCGACCTGCTGCACATTCTCCAGCAGGAGGCCGACAAACGTTCCTGCCGGCTGATCGCGGTCGACCCGGACGACATCACCGATGAGGACATGTCCGGGTTCCGGCACCACAGCTTCAAGGAGAACGTCGCCATCTCCCTCGAAGTCGCCCGCTTACTGGGCATACCAAGGGATATGGCTCTCAAGGGCATGTGGCAGGCGCCACCGGATCCCGGCGTGCTCACCGTCGAGTCCTACCGGTTCGGCAGCAAGTCGCTGCACTTCGCCAACGTCTTCGCGGCCAACGACCCCCGATCCACGGTGATGAACGTGCAGGAGCTCATCGAACGCCAGCAGATCCAGTCACCGGTCTTCACACTCATCAACTGCCGCCCCGACCGGGTGGAACGCAACGGCCAGATGGGCGAGATCGTGCCCGAACTGCTCACCGACAAGCTCTTCGTAATCGGCCACCCTTCCAAATCGGCGCTGGTCAAGGTCCCGTCCGGCTGGGACGGCTCCGTGTTCGACCTCGGCGGCGCGAACTTCCCGGTCGAGGACGTCCTGCGCACCATCGTCGAGCAGATCGATCAGGAGGCATCCCTGGTGGCCATCGGCAACATCCACGGCCAGGGCGAAATCCTGCTGCGCCACCTGGAAAGAACAGGAGTCCCATGCTGACAGCCACAGTGACAGCCGAGGTGGCTGTGCTGGGAATCGCGATCGGCCTGGTGTTCTCGCTCGCGTGCTATCTGGTCTCCAACCTCTCCCCCGGTGGCATGATCACGCCAGGCTGGCTGGGACTGGCGCTCATCACCGACCCCCGCCGGCTCTGGATCATCGGCGGTGTCACCGTCGCGACCTATTTCGGCACCAGGCTGCTGCAACGGTTCGTCATCCTGTACGGCAAACGCCTCTTCGCAGCGGTGCTGCTGCTCGGCGTCTTCCTCCAGCTGACGATCTTCCTTTTCCTGCTGAACGACCGGCCGTTCCTGTTCTCCCACGGCACACTCGGCTTCATCGTGCCCGGCCTGATCGCCTATCAGTGTGTCCGTCAGCCGATCAAGGCCACCCTGATATCGACGAGTGTGGTGACCTTGATGTCGTACGTCGTTCTGCTGTCCGGTGTTTTGCTCAACCTCCTGCCGCACGCCTGAAATCCTGTCGCTGCCAGGCGCGTGCCTGGCAGCGACAGAGGTTCTCAGGCCAGTTGGTAAGCCTGGATCACCGTCTGGCTGAAGGTGTTGCCGGCAGTGTCGGTGCCGGCCACCCGGAGTGAGACCCAGCCTGGCCCGGCAGGATGGGTGAGCTCCGCTTTGCCGCTGGCGCCCCAGATGGTCGACGGCACACGTGTCCACGTCGTGCCGTTGTCGTAGGACGCCTCGACTGTGAGCTTGTCGATTCCCTGGCGCTTGGTTCCTTGCTGCTGCACGGTAAACGGCACCTTGAACCGAGTGCCAGCCGTGGCGACACCGTTGCCGTCCGTCGGTGGTTGGAAGCGGACCACGGTGACCGGCAACGGTGTGGTCGCGTCGGTGTGCCCTGAGCGGAACGTCCAGCTCGCCTCGATCCGCTGTGACCTCGGCCCGTGCCACGAGGCGTCCCGAGTCGCCGTCACGTCGAGCCGATACGAGGCCTGCTTGTCCGGCACGGTCCAGAAGACCGGACCGGCGAAGTTTTCCTCGTCCTCCCAAGGCCGGTCGACGGTACCCACCGCGACGCCGTCCCGGTAGAGGGTGGCCTTGGCTCTGGTAAACGGCCGGTCGTTGTAGTTGTAGTGGTTCGGGTTCGAGTCACCCCACAGCGCGAACGCCGGTGTGATGCGATCTCCGGCCCGGGTGAGGAACTGCCCGTTCGCCGCAAGTGCCGGCCCGTCGACCGCGTAATTCCACATCTCCGTGGTGACGCGCCCGACCGGGTAGGTACGCGGCTGGCTGATCAGCCGCCCGAGTGAGTAGTAGGCGGTGCCGTCAGGGGTTCGGGAACGACTCATCATTCCTGCCCAGGACGCGCCCGGACTGTAGTACTCCACGCGGCGACTGGGAATCGGCACGTTTCGCACCACGGTCATGGCCGTCGAGCCGACCTGGCCCGGCGCGAACCCGGCGACGAGGTATGCCGCATTGTTGAGCGATCCCGCCCGTTTGCCGTACCAGGCATCCACTTTGGCCAGACTGTGCACAGGAACGTCGTAGGACAGCCGATCCGGCACGCCACCCCGGTTGTCCTCCAGCAATGAGTAGGTCGGGCCCGCGATCGGCGTGGTCACGTCGTCCTGTGGTGGCACCAGTGTGGTGCGGTAGTAGTACCGGAACGAGCTGTCCCTTTCCCAGAACGGGGTCGGAACCGCTGAGAACGCCGTCTTCGAGAAGTACGGGCGCCATGCGCCGAACTCCGCGGTCTCCCCGGCGCCAGTGTGCAGGCCTCCCATTTCAGCGAACGTCGGTGTCACTTTCTCCTCCGATGCGACCCCGACGGACACCGGCTTGCCCTTCCGGGCGTCGAATTCGAGCGTGGTGTGCCGGTCCAATGTGACGCGTGGCCGGCTTTCGAGGGTGTTCTCGGTGGGAACGCCGTTCGTGACAGTGGTCGTGATCGCGGTCAGGCCGTACCGGCCCTTGGGCAGCCGCAGCGTGGCCTTCGGGTTGATCGTGTCCACCCGTGCGAACGTGCTGGCACCCTTCCTGTCGATCGGGTCGGCCATGACAAAGGTCTGGTACGGCGCGCGTGGCGTGTTCCCGTTGCGGTCGATGGCTGTGAATGTGAAGTCATAGCTCTCGGTCTCGAAGCGCGTCCCAGCCGTGGTCTGCAGCCTGGTCAGGCCGTCCGCGCTCGCCGCCACCAGTCTCCAGCCGAAGTCGCCACCTGCCGTCGTGACACCAGCCGAAGGCGTCAGCGTCACGTCCACAGTAGACGTCCCATGTGGAGGGACAGCGATCTCGGTGACAGACAGGCGCAGCAACCCCGCGGGCACCGATGTGGTGGGCGTCGAGGTGATCCGCAGCGATACCGGCACGGTTCCGTCGTTGCGGTAGGTCACGGTCTTCGTCACCGGCGCCTTGTCCTTGTGCGGCCAGGCGAAGAATCCCATCGCCAGGCTGGCGGGTTCGGCTGTCACCGGCTGGCGGACTGCTCTGGCCAGGTCGGTCAGGCCGTTGCCCTGCATGAACACATCCTGCCCGGACTGCGGGCTGGCGGTGGACGTGAGCGCGGCCTTGAGTCGTTCGCCGTCCCAGCCAGGGTGTTGCTGGGCGACCAACGCCGCTGCCCCGGCGACCGACGGCGCTGCCATCGATGTGCCGGACAGCGCGGTGTAGTTGTCGTTGATCGGCCCCATCGGCCCTTCCGGGTCAACGTCGCCGATGGGAGTGCCCTTGGCTCGTGGCGCGATCACGTTGACGCCGGGCGCGGTGATCTCCGGTTTGACCGCGCCGTCACCGAGCCGGGGTCCGCGGCTGGAGAACGGGGCGATCACGCTGGCACTGTCGACAGCACCGACAGTCAATGCCGCATCGGCAGCGGCCGGCGCGGCGACCGTGGTGGCGCCTGGCCCCGAATTGCCCGCGGCAACCACGAAAAGCGTGTCCGATTGCCGGGACAACGCGTTCACGGCTTGGGACATCACGTCGGTGCCGTCGCTGGGAAAGCGGGAACCGAGACTCATGTTGACGATGTCCGCGCCTGCCGCGACCGCCCACTCCATGCCCGCGATGATCTGCGAGGCGGAGCCGCTGCCGCTGTCATCCAGGACCTTGCCGATGAGTAGGTCCACATCCGGCGCCACACCGGCGTACCTGCCACCGGACGCGCTGCCGCTGCCCGCGATGATGCCCGCCACGTGCGTGCCGTGGCCGTTGTCGTCGTTCGCGTTCTTGGCCAGCCCGAAACTACGCTCGTCGATGACCAGGCCCTGCAGGTCGGGATGGTCGTAGTCCCAGCCGGTGTCCAGCACGGCCACCTTCACGCCGGTCCCGGTGTAACCGGCTTCGTGGGCAGCGGGCACGCCGATCTGCACGTTGCCCACGTCGTCCACGGCCTCATAGCGAGCATCCAGCCAGACTTTGCGAATTCCGGACTCGAGCGCGGCCGCTGGTTCCCGTGCGATGCCGGCCCAGAACTCGACGGCCCGGTCACGCCGTTGACCGACTGCGGTGGCGTCGATGCTCGCCAGTGCGCGTTGGTCCGTGGCGCCGTCCGCCTGGGCAAGCGCTACCGGTCGGCGGTCGGCGGTGTGCGTGATGATCAGCGGCAGGCTCGCGCTGTGCGCGTCGTCGAACCTGTCACGGATCAGGCCGGTGACGTTGAACAGCCGGGGATCGAGTGTGCCGTCGTGCAAGAGCCCGACCACGTCGGACGGGATGATGGTGACGTCGCCACCATCCTGACTCTGTTTGTAGAAGGTGACGTCCGAACGGTTCTTGCCCGGTGTGACGGCCACAGCTCGCCGTCCCGCGCCGAACTCGGTGACGCTGACCTTGTCACCGGTGATCAGCGTGACCACGTTGCCGGCGGGTGGGTCGTCCGCCGGTTCAGCGTTGGCCGGTATGGCGGTACCGGCGATGAGTACTCCGGTCAGGGCAAGGACAAGTCTTCGGCGAATCGCGGTCATCGTGCTCCCTCGCGGTGGGTTGCAGGCCCCTGTAACCGTCCTAGGGCCGATGACCATGGCCACACAAGATTTCCCGTTGGCCCGTTGCTGTCAGTGGCACACAGCGGCCACGATCAAGCAGTGATCAATCTGCTGGGTGCCGCGGGTGTGGATTCGTTCGACGAGTCGGTGTATCGCGCGCTTCTGGCCCGCCACACCGCCGGACCGTCCACAGTGGCCACAGATGTCGGCTGTTCGCAGAAGCGGGTCACCCGTGCGCTCAACCGGCTGCGGGCGCACGGGCTGGTCGACCGGCTCGCCGGCCGGCCGCACCGGTACGCGGCCATCGATCCGCACATCGCCGTGGAAGCCCTGATCCGCTCCCGGGCGGGCGAACTGGACCAGGTCAGGGCGGCGGTCGGCGAACTGTCGCGGCTGGCGGTGACAGCACATCCCGATGGTACGGAACAGATCGAGATCGTGCGCGGCCGTGACGCCCTCCTGCGCTGGTTCGTGCGGTTACAGCAGGAGGCCCGCGAGGAGGTGCTTGGTCTAGTCCTTCCGCCGTACGCGCAGGCCCCAAGCAACCCGGCCGAGGACACCGCGCTCGCCCGCGGTGTCCGCTACCGCGGCGTGTACGCGCCGGAGGCGCTCGAAGGCGGCACCCTGCTGGAGATCCAAGACCTGGCACGGCGTGGTGAACAGGCCCGGGTGCTGCCCGGCCTGCGGGTCAAGCTCGCCATCACCGACCGCCGGCTGGCGCTGCTACCGCTCTCGTTCGACATGAGCGACGTAAGCGCCGTCGTGGTCCGGCCGTCGGCGCTGCTGGACGCCCTGGTCGACTTCTTCGAACTGTGCTGGCGGCAATCGGTACCACTGCAGGGCGATGATGACGAGGTGAGCAGCGAGGACCGGTCGCTGCTCGCGCTGATGGCCGCCGGGCTCAAGGACGAAGCCATCGCCCGGCGACTCGGCCTGTCACTGCGCACCATGCGGCGCCGGGTGAGCGCACTGCACATTCGTCTCGGCGCGACCAACCGGTTCCAGGCAGGCGTGATAGCCGCCCAGCGCGGCTGGCTGTAAAACCATCTGTCAGCCAGGCACCAGGACGACTTTGCCCCACGCATGTCCCCGCTCGACGAGGGCGAGAGCTTCGCCGGCCTCGCTGAGCGGCCGTACCTCCGTGACGTGCGGGTCCAATTGCCCAGCAGCCACCAGCTGGGCCAGTTCGGCCAGCACCCGGTTGCTGCGGTCGCGCGCCACATCTCGCCCGCCGAGCTCTTTCACCAGCGGCTTGTCCGCGACGGAGAACAACCGGCCGGCTGGCGCCAACGCGGCGACCGTGCGCAAGGCCTCCCCACCGACAAGGTCGAACACACCGTCGACCCCGTCCGGCGCCGCGGCCCGGATCCGGTCAAGCACACCGTCCCCATAGGACACTGGAATCGCGCCGAGCCCCGCGATGAGATCGTGTTTCGCCGGGCTTGCCGTGCCGATGACACGAATTCCGCGCAGCCGGGCGAGCTGCAGAATCGGCACACCGACGCCACCACCGGCCCCATTCACCAACAGAGTCGCGCCCTCAGGCAGATCGAACTGGTTGAGGGCGTCATATGCCGTACCGGCAGCGACCGAAAGCACCGCGGCAGCCTCTGGTGAGACTCCGTCTGGCCTGTGCGCGGCGAACCCGGCCGTCACCAAGGCCTGCTCAGCCCAGCCACCGACCATTCCAGGACAGCCACCGAACACCTCATCGCCAGGCGCGAACCCGGTCACGCCGGAACCGAGCTTCAGGACTGTCCCAGCGACCTCACGGCCCAGCACCGCGGAACGCAAGTCGCCATAGGAGCCATCTCTCAGCCGCCAGTCGCCGGGGTTCACTCCCGCCGCCCGCACCCGCACAAGCAGCTCCGCTGGCCCCGGCTCAGGCACCGCCACATCCAGGAACGACTCCTGCTCAGGCCCACCGACCTGCACGAACCCGTACGCCCGCACACTCACCTCCGCAGTCGATCAGCACCGTATCCGGCGTGACGTTCCCGCCCATCTTGCCGGGCGGGAACGTCACACTGGTGTCAGCGGCTGCCGCGCAGGGTGTCGCGGCCCGCGTACCGGGCTTCGGTGCCCAGCTCTTCCTCGACACGGATGAGCTGGTTGTACTTGGCGGTACGGTCCGAGCGGGACAGTGAGCCGGTCTTGATCTGGCCGCAGCCGGTGGCCACGGCGAGGTCGGCGATGGTGGTGTCCTCGGTCTCGCCCGACCGGTGGGACATCACGGCCGAGTAACCGGCCTTGTGCGCGGTGTCCACTGTGGTCAGTGTTTCGGTGAGGGTGCCGATCTGGTTGACCTTGACCAGGATCGAGTTGGCGATTCCCCGCTCGATCCCGTCGCGCAGGATGGTCACGTTGGTGCAGAACACGTCGTCGCCGACAAGCTGGACCCGGCCGCCGATGGTGTCGGTCAACCGCTTCCAGCCGTCGAAGTCGTCCTGGGCGATTCCGTCCTCGATGGACACAATGGGGAACCGCTCGGTCAGTTCGGCCAGGTAGGCGACATGCTCCTCGACGCTGCGCTTGCGCCCCTCGCCCACGTAGTCGTACACGCCGTCGGCGTAGAACTCCGATGCGGCCGGGTCGAGCAGCAAGGCGATGTCCTCGCCCGGGGTGTAGCCGGAGTCCTCGATGGCCTTGACCACGAACTGCAGCGCCTCGTCGGCCGAATTCAGGTTGGGGGCGAATCCGCCCTCGTCGCCGACGTTGGTGTTGTGACCGGCGTCGTGCAGGGACTTGCGCAGCGTGTGGAACACCTCGGAGCCCATCCGGACCGCCTCGGCGAAGCTCTCCGCCCCGACCGGGCCGATCATGAACTCCTGGAAGTCGATCGAGTTGTCGGCGTGCGCGCCGCCGTTGATGATGTTCATCATCGGCAACGGCAGCAGGTGGGCGAACACGCCGCCGACGTAGCGGTACAACGGCAGGCCACTGCTGACCGCGGCGGCCTTGACCGTTGCCAGGGACACGCCGAGCGTCGCGTTCGCCCCGAGCCGGGCCTTGTTTGCGGTGCCGTCCAGGTCGATCAGGGCACGGTCCACCTCTGCCTGCGATTCCGCGTCGAGCCCCACGACCGCGTCCGCGATCTCACCGTTGACCGCGTCTACGGCCTTGCGGACGCCTTTGCCGTGGTACCGGGACTTGTCGCCGTCGCGCAGCTCGACAGCCTCACGGGTCCCGGTGGACGCGCCGGACGGCACCGCCGCACGACCTAACGATCCGTCTTCCAGCAGGACATCCACCTCGACGGTCGGGTTGCCTCGGCTGTCGAGGACCTCACGGCCACGGACGGCGACAATGGCAGTCATAGAGCGCTCCTCACATGCTGTTTCAGAGCGGCGCGACGCTGAGCCGCCCCGGGCGCCTGGAGGCTATCAGAACCGATCAAGAAGAAGACTTACCCAGGTCACTCAGCCTCCGGGCCGCACCAAGCCTGTCTCGTAGGCCGTCACCACCGCGTGCACTCGATCGCGCAGGCCAAGCTTGCGCAGGATGCTCCCGACGTGGGTCTTGATCGTCGTCTCACCGATGTACAGCTGGGCGGCGATCTCGCCATTGGTCAGGCCACGGCCGACGAGTGCCAACACGTCCCGTTCGCGTGTGGTGAGCACGTCGAGCGGCCGTGTGTCCGGCGGTCCGGCCAGGAATCGGTCGAGCAGACGCCTGGTCACTGACGGCGCCACCATCGCGTCGCCACGCAGCACCCCGCGGATCGCGACGAGCAGCTCGTCTGCCGGGGCGTCCTTGACCACGAACCCGCTGGCGCCGGCCCGCAACCCGGTGTAGGCGTACTCGTCCAGGTCGAACGTCGTGATGATCAGGACGCGGGTATCGGACAGCCGGGCACAGATCTTCCCGGTCGCGGCGACGCCGTCCAACACGGGCATGCGCACGTCCATCAGCACGACATCCGGCCGCAGCGCGACAGCCTGCTCGACCGCGGCTGCCCCGTCCGCAGCCTCGCCGGCCACCGTCAGGTCGTCCTGGCTGTCCACAATCATGCGCAACCCGGCGCGCGCCAGTTCCTGGTCGTCGCAGATCAGTACGCGTGCCGTCATGACGCCGCTCGCAGGGTCGCGGCGAGCCGGAACCCGCCGTCCGGCGTCGGACCGGTGTGCAGGGTGCCGTGGAACATCTCGACGCGTTGTGCCACCCCGGCCAGGCCACGTCCGGAGGAGGGCAGCGCCGGTGCACGCCCGGTCCCGCCGCTGTTCACCACTTCGATGCGGACCTCGTCGCCGAACTCGACCAGCACATTGGTCTCGGCGTCCGGCGGCGCGTGTTTGAGCACGTTGGTGAGGCCTTCCTGGACGATCCGGTACGTCTGTAGCGCCGCGCTCGCCGGCAGGGCGTCGCCGTCGCCCCGGACCTCCAGCCGGACCGGTGCCCGTCCTTCGCCCGACCGGGCGACCAGCTCGGGCAGGTCGCCGACCCCGAGCTGGGGTTCGGCGTCGTGCAGGACCTGAAGCAGGCGGCGCAGTTCCCCGACGGCTCCGCGGCCGGTGCTGCCGATGGTTTCCAAGGCCTTCGCCGCCCGTTCAGGGTCCTGGCGGGCGATCATTTTCGCGCCCTCGGCCTGCAGGACCATCACGCTCACACTGTGGGCCAGGACGTCGTGCAGCTCCCGCGCGATCCGGGCCCGATCCTCGGCGAGCACACGCCGTTCGACCTCCGCGGCGAATCCGCGCCGGCTACGGACGAACTCGCCCAGCGCCCACGCCGCGAGATGCAACGGCAGAATCGCCAGGACCGTCGCGAACAGACCGAACTGCTTACCGGTCAACGTGGTCGCGGCCCACACAAAGTCCAGCGCGACGATGCCCACCGCAGTGACCACCGCCGCTCGACGTTTGCCCAGAACGACAAGCGTGTAGAGCATGACCGCCATCGCGATATCGCCAGGAACGCCGTTATAGGACTGCATCCCCAGCTGTACGGCCGCTACGGCGAACACGATCAGCGCGGCCAGTTCCGGATGACGACGCCGCCACAGCAACGGCAGCACGATCACGACGAGCGCCAGCGCGTATGGCCACACCGGTTCCCAGTCCGGCCGGTGCTGTATCACGGGCGAGGACAGCAGGTAGGCGTAGAGCGGAATGTCCGCGATCCACGGGTGGTCGCGCAGCCACTGGTACAGGCGGTGCACCGCCTGACCATAAATGTCGCCGGGCGCGAGCGCGTCCTACTGCGGTAGCACGGTTCTCCTACCGTGGTAGGAGATAGTGCGACTCCGAAGTGGACGCTTGGCGAGATCGGCGTTCCTAGCTTCGAAAGCATGTCGATCACCAGGGAATTCCTTCGCAGCCCTGGCCGCACCGGTGCGGTCGCGGCCAGCTCCCGGCGCCTGGCCGCGGCGATGGTCGCGGGCATCGGTGTGGAGCGCGCGGCGCACGTCGTCGAGCTCGGGCCTGGCACCGGAGTGTTCACCGAAGCGTTGCTCGCACGGCTGGAACCAGGCGCCCGCCTGACCGCCATCGAGCTCAACCCGAGGCTGGCCGGCGACCTCGCGCGGCGCCTTGACGGAGTCGAGGTCGTCACCGGGTCCGCTGAGGATCTGACCCGCCACGTACGGTCGGCCGACATCGTCGTGTCCGGCCTGCCCTGGGCACTGTTCCCCAGCCAGCGGCAGGAACGGATCCTCGACCAGGTCTGCGAGATCCTCTCGCCGAGCGGCCGGTTCGCGACCTTCGCCTACCTGCACGCGGCATGGCTACCCGCCGCACGACGGTTCGAGGCGTCACTGACCAAGCGATTCGGATTCGTCGGCCGCAGCCGGGTCGTGTGGGGCAACCTGCCGCCCGCGTTCGTCCACCGGGCGGCCGCAACACGATGATCAAGAAGATCCGGACGTGGGTCATCGGCAAACTCGCGCTGTTCCCACTGAAGCGCGACGGAGTGGAACCATCCGCCGAACTGGAACGGATGAGGCAGTCCGGTGCCGTACACCGCCTGCGGATATCGTTCGGCGTCCGTATGTGGCTGATCACCGGCCGAAGCGAGGCCGAAACGGTGCTTTCGGACACCAAGGCGTTCAGCAACGACTACGCACGCCTCGCCGCCACCATCGGCCACATCGAACCGTCGCCAGGAGGTCTCGGTTTCGCCGACCCACCCGACCACACCAGACTGCGCAAACTACTCACACCGGAATTCACCATGCGCAGGCTGTCCCGGCTCATGCCACGCATCAACGAGATCGTCACCCAGCGCCTCGACGCGATCGAGGCCACACCCGGCCCAGTGGATTTGGTCAAGGAATTCGCCCTGCCGATCCCGTCGCTCACGATCTGCGAACTGCTCGGCGTGCCCTATGAGGACCGTGACCGATTCCAGAAGCTGGCCGTAGCCCGGTTCGACCTCTTCGCAGGAGCCGGTCAAGCACTGGGTGCACTTTCCGAATCGCTGATCTACATGCAGGAGATCGTCGAACGCGAACGCCGCTCCCCTGGCGACGGTCTGATTGGGACGATCATCCGCACGCATGGCCGCGACGTGAGCGACGAAGAACTGGCAGGCCTTGCCGATGGCGTGCTCACCGGAGGCTTCGACACTACTGCGTCCATGCTCGCGCTCGGCGCGATCGTGCTGCTGCGCGACGACCGCGCTCGTGCGTCCATGCATGACGACGCCGCAGTCGGCCCGTTGGTAGAAGAGTTGCTGCGACACCTGAGCGTGGTGCAGGTCGCGTTCCCCCGTTTTGCCCGGCACGCAATAAGAATCGGCGACCAGCAGATCGAAGAAGGCGACGTGGTCGTGGTGTCGCTGTCAGCCGCCAACCGTTCTGCTGCAACCGATTTCGACTACACCCGCCCCGCCGACACACACCTGGCATTCGGCTACGGCGCACACCGCTGCGTCGGCGCAGAACTGGCGCGGATGGAACTACGCGCGGCCTACCCAGCGCTGGTACGCCGATTCCCCACCATGCGCCTGGCCGAAGATCACCCCGCATTCCGGACCACGTCGATCGTGCACGGCGTGGACAGACTGCTGGTCCACACCTGAATCACACAGCGGTCCGCGCCGATAATGTCGCGGTTCTCCAGAGCGGTTCGTGCTTGGATGCCTTGCATGGAGCTCAACGCAGTTCTCGGTTTTGTCGTCGCCTGCGTGGTGCTCAACCTCGTGCCAGGCCCAGGCATGATGTTCATCCTCGCGCACGGCATGGTCGGCGGCCGCCGCGGAGGCCGTCCTGACCAACATCGGAAACCCCAAGGTCGTATTGTTCTACCTGGCCTTCGTCCCCCAGTTCATCACCGTGGGCGGATGGTCCACAGGTCTGCAGATCCTGGTTCTCGGCGCAGTGCTCTTCGTGATCGGCCTGATCATGGACAGCGCCCTCGGCATCGCGGCCGGCACATTCTCCGCTCTGCTCCTGCGCCGCCCCTCCATCCAACGATGGATCAAGCGCGCAGCCGCGGCAGTCTTCGGCGGCCCCCGTCCACGGAGTCGAGCCGTCAGACAAGATGCGTGCTCAAGCCCTTGCCCACGCCACCCATCCCGCTGTCACCTATGCGGCTGGGTCTGCCGAGCACATTGGAGGAAAGCCGACAAGGCACAGTTCCGGTCCGCACAAGAGGTGCGAAGCGACTTCGCCGGTGCCGGATGGACGCTCGTTTCTCGCGACGAAGTCACCTGGCTTCGCTCGGCGAACCTGGCCGAGGACTTCGAGAAGCTGAAGCTGCGTGCCGTCTCAGCCTTCGAGCACATGACCGAGGAGGTCATCCAGGCAGGCTTCGCCAAGATCGAGGCAGCGCTGCCACACTCGGCGATGGGCCCCAACACGAGACCAGCGAACTACTCGTCTTCCAGCGCTAGGAAGTCCTGCTGGGTACGGCCCAATTGGCTGAAGGCAACTTGCCTGTATCGCTCGATCGGCACAGACTTCGTTATCATAAGGAAAGAAACTGGGGAACCTGGCGCCTGACAAAGCACCCGGGGTTTTCGGGCACGCTTTCACGACCTACAGGGCGACTGCAGGCCTCGTCGGCGACGTATGCTGATAGCGAGATAGCCATGAACAAGCATCGACTCGTGGCGCCAGCCGCAGTAGGTTTGGTCGCCGCGGTCGCGTTCGGGATCTGGTGGTTCACCACGCGGCACATCGCGGTGCCCGACGTCGTTGAGGGGTGGGCCGTGCCCAACATGACCGGTACAGCGATCTCGTTGCATGACAGCGACGACACACGCGACGGCAACGGCTACATAATCGCGGGCGCTTGGTGGGCCGGCAGCGACAACATGTGGCATGACGGAGCGCAAGGACCTACTTGTGTCGGTGCCGACACCAACACGAAGACCCGAGTTCAGCTCGGCATTGTGGACGTGGAGCCCCGCGAGGACGTCATCGGCGGACCGCGTGTGATCTGGTTGCGTTGCCTCGGCTAAGTCGCGGCGCTTGCCTTTGACATTGGCCACGACCTGGCACCGGACTGTCCTTTTTGGCCGTGATGTTGGTTTGTCTCCGACTGGATCTGGATCTTCTGGGGAAAATGCGCAACCCTGGGGTGGTGGCATCGCTTTCCTGGTAGTACCGGTGAAGGGTGGGGTCGATGACGACTCGCGGCACGCCGGCCTCCGCGGCCGACAGGTTTCCGGCGAAACACCTGGCACGCCCGCAGGTCCGGCCGCTGCCGGAGGCGCCTGCCTCGACGTGGCGGATCATCGGGCCGGGTGTGGTCGCTGCCGGTGTCGGCCTGGCGTCCGGTGAGTTCATTCTTTTCCCCTATATCGCCTCGCAGGTCGGGCTGGTGTTCGTCTGGGCGGCGCTGGTCGGGGTGGTCACGCAGTTCTTCCTGAACATGGAGATCGAGCGCTACACGCTGGCCACCGGCGAGACCGCGCTCACCGGCTTCAGCCGGTTCTGGCGGCACTGGGGCCTGGTGTTCGCGGTGCTGACCTACCTGGCGAACCTCTGGCCTGGGTGGGCGACGAGTTCGGCGACGCTGGTGACGTACCTCTGGGGCGGTGATGTCCGCTGGATCGCGATCGGGATGCTCGTCGTGATCGGGCTCATCCTCACGCTCGCGCCGGTCGTCTACGTCGCACTGGAACGCGCCGAGATGCTCAAGGTGGCTGCGGTCATCGTTCTTGTCGTCGTTGGCGCCTTCTTCGCGATCACTGCCGACGCGTGGAGCAGTCTGCCGCGCATCGTCACCGATGCGAGTGTTCCTACCGAGCTTGGGTTCGCTCTGTTGCTGGGTGCCCTGGCGTTCGCCGGGGCGGGCGGCGGGCAGAACTTGGTGCAGAGCAACTGGATCCGCGACAAGCAGTTCGGCATGGGCAAGTACGTGCCGCGGATCGCCAGCCCGCTGACCGGCAAGCCGGAAGCCGCCCCCAGCACCGGGTTCATCTTCGAACCGGACGAGGACAACATGCGCCGGTGGCGGGCCTGGTGGCGGCTGGCCAACCGCGAGCAGCTCTACACCTTCGTGCTCATCACGTTCGTCACGATCACGTTCACGTCGCTGCTGGCGTACTCGACGGTGTACGGCAAGCCGGGTCTGTCCAACAGCATCGGCTTCCTGAAGGTCGAAGGACAGGCACTCGATACCGCCGTCGGCGGCGGCTGGTTCGGCGCGTTCTTCTGGTTCATCGGGGCATTCGCGCTGTTCGCCGCCGCACTCGGCATCACCGACTACACCAGCAGGCTGGCGGCCGACGTCATCAAGACCTCGTACGCGCAGAAGGCCAAGGAGAGCACCCTCTACGTCGTCCTCGTCTGGATCCTCGTACTGCTCGGCTGTGTCATCCTGCTCGCCGGGTTCGACCAGCCGCTGGTCCTGCTGGTGCTCTCCGCCTGCGTCGGCGGGCTGATGATGTTCATCTACTCCGTTCTGCTGATCGTCCTCAACCGCCGCGTGCTCCCCGACCAGATCCGCATCCGGGGCGGCCGGATCGCCGCGCTGTGCTGGTCGGTCGGCCTGTTCGGCGTGCTCTCGGTGCTGACCATCGTCACTCAGGGCGCCAAGCTGTTCGACTGACGGCTTATTCGCCCGGGTAACGGACTCCGAGCTGGGCACGGACCTCGTCCATCGCCGCCATGACCCGGACGGTGGCCTCAAGCGGGAAGAGCTCCGACTCGGTCTGACCGGCGGCCAGGCAGCGTGCGGCCTCGGCGGCCTGGTACCGCAGGGCCGCGTGCTCCATGTCCTGCACCTTGTCGTGCTGGTCGACCAACTGGCCGTACCGGTCGTACAACCGGACCGAGGTCGGGGCGTAGAACGGGCCACCGATGTCCAGCCGGCCGACTGTGCCGCAGACGGACGCCGTCGAGGCCGATCTGCCGAGCATCGAGGCGTGCAGGACGCCCTGCGCACCAGACGCGTTCGTCACAGTGATGGATTCCTGACTGTCGACTCCGAGATCGGTCAGCGCACCGACCGCCGTGATCGAGGTGAACGGTCCCAGCACGAAGTCCGCGAACGACACCGGGTACACGCCAAGGTCAAGCAGGGCACCACCGGCGAGGGCCGGATTGGACAGCCGCTCGGGCCCACCGGGGTACAGCGGCTGGCCGTGGTCGGCGAAGACCGTCGTCACCTCACCGAGCATGCCGTTCGCCACGGCCTGCCGGATGACGTCGTAGTGCGGCAGGAAGCGCGCCCACATCGCCTCCATCAGGAACAGGTTCTTCGCTTTGGCCAGCGCGACCAGGTCACGGGCCTCGGCCGCGTTGCGGGTGAAGGCCTTCTCGACCAGGACCGGTTTGCCCGCCTCCAGCGCGAGCCGGGCGTGCGCGTAGTGCTCCGAATGCGGCGACGCCACGTAAATGATGTCGACGTTCGGGTCGTTCACCAACCCTTCGTAGGACCCGTACGCCGACGGGGCGCCGAAGTCGTCAGCGAAGAGCTTCGCCCGGTCGAAGCCCCGCGAACCGACGGCGACGATCTCCTGCCGCGTCCCGTCCCGCAGAGCGGTGCAGAACAGCCGCGCGATCCAGCCCGGCGCGAGGATGCCCCACCGCACGGCTGGTGCCTCCATCGGATCCGGCGTACGCGGAGCAGGAAGTGTCGTCATGCTTTCGGGGTCCCTTCAGTACGGACAGCACGGGATTGCGCGGCCCATCATCCTCGCCAGCCACTCACAGTGATCAACGGGGCACAGGATCTCATTCCCGGCACTCGTTACGCCGCCGCCCCCAACACCGACTATCAGGCGTGTGGCGACTGCGCGGATTCCGTTGGTGGCACGGCCTGCTGTCGGTGCTGGCGGGCGCGGCCCTCGGTGCCGTGACCAACCTGGTGACGAGTACGTTCTCGTGGAGCCTGGCGGCCGCCGCAGCCGGGCTGGTCGCCGTGCAGATCGGCCTGTTGGCGTGGCAGATCACCGAAAGCGGGACCGATGGCCGCCCCCGGCTCGACGAAGTCCTTGCACCGCTGAGACCGGAACGCCAGGACGTGGGCATGGTGTTCCGGCTGACCGCGTCGTACTGCCCGTCGCCGGTGCGCGGCCGGGCGCCGGAGATCGACAAACTGGTTTCCTGGTGCATCGATCGGGACGAGTCGGCCGGCGTGGTCCGGATGATCGCCGGTCCCGCGGGTGTGGGCAAAAGCCGGCTGGCGATCGAAGTCGCCGAAAGGCTCCCCCAAGGCTGGCTCACCGGGAGACTGACCTCGGTCGCCGGTGCCGTCGACAGAATCGCAGCCACGTCACAACCGGCCCTGATTGTGGTCGAGGACGCGGAAAACCTGGCTGATCTGGACACATTGCTCCGCCAGGCTGGCAGGCACCCGGCCAAACTCCGGATCTTGGTGCTCACGCGTGCCCCGGAACGCCTCCCGACAAGTCCATCACTCTCAGATCCCGTCATCCGATGTGTCCTGGCACCTGTCGGCGGGAGGAACGATCGGAAACGGTGGTACGGCGAAGCTGTCCGCGCCTACGCCGAGCAACTCGGGCTCCCGGTCCCGGAGTTGACCAAGGAGAAGATCGGCGATGACGAAGACACGTTTCTCCTTCTGCAAGCCAGGGCGTTGCTTGCGGTCCTCGACCGGCCTGGCAGGCATCGCGCCTCACTGGCCGCGATCAGCAGCGATCTCGTCGGTCTGGAAACACAGCGCTGGACGCGGGACGCGCTGCCTCTGACGTGTGATGCCGAGGTTCTCGCCGAGGCGGTCACGGTGCTGATGCTCCTGACGTCGGTGACCACTGCCGAGGCAGCCGGTCTGCTCAGCCGGGTACCGCAGTTCTCCCACGAATCCGCCCAGGAGACACGGGTTGTCGTGGCCCGGTGGGCGTTCCGGCAGTACTCCCGTGGCCTGGACGGGCGTCTGGACGTGCAGCCGCATCTGGTCGGTGAGCGGCTGCTTCTCGACACGCTGGCTCGTACGCCGGAATTGCTGGCCGGGCCGGCCGCGGATGCGGTGCCGGTTCTCGCGCGTGCCTGCCGGACGTTTTCCGGGAACCTGCCCGTTCTGCTCGGCCTGGTCGACGGTGATCGGTCGCTGTTGCCGACGGTCTGCTCGGCGGTCATCGAGCAGGGAATCGTCGGCTCCGATGTGGACACCGCGCTCGCGGATCTCGTCCGCCGCCACGGCATGACAGCCGAGATCGCGGCCGCCGGGCCGCAGGGCACGCCGAGGGCGGCGATGGACGTGACCAACCTGACCGAACAGGACCTCCGCGACGTGCTCGGTGAGGACTACATGGACAGGTCGGACATCAACGTCCGGTTGGAAGGCCTGCACATTCCGGACGCATATCCGCGAGTCAGATGCGCCCTGCAGGAGGTGCACGTCCAGCACTGCCGGATACTGGCCGAGAACCAGCCGATGTGGGCGCACGGGCCTGACCTGGTCACAGCGCTGCTTGGGCTCGCGTCGCTGCAGCGGGTCGCAGGCGTGAGCCAGCAAGCCGTGGTCTCGGCCCGGGAAGCCGTGGAGATCACCCGGAAGCAGGCGCGGCAAGAACCGGACGAGCGCCCGGTCCGGCTCGCGTTCGCCCTGGACCGGCTCAGCACGCACCTGTCCGATGTGGGCCTGACGCACGAGGCTCTCGAAGCCAGCACCGAAGCGACCGTAATCCTGCAAAGCGGTGCTGCCCAAGAAGATCCCGATGACGCATCCGTCGCGGAGTCGTACTACACACACGCGCACCGGCTGTCGGAAGCGGGCCGTTACAGTGAGGCCGCCGCGGCCATCGAGAAGGCCGTACACATCTACCAGGCGCTCGTTTCCCGGGAACCTGGCAAGCATCTGCTGGAACTCGTTCATGCGTTCAGCCACCAGGCTGAGGTCTTCTACAGCCTGCGCCATCACGACGATGCGCTGACGGCGATCAGATCGGCGATCGAGATCCAGCGGGAGCTTGCCGATACCGGTCTCGGGGATTCGCTCGTTCGTCTCGCGCATGGGTTGTCCCGGCTGGACCAGAACCGGGACGCACTGGCAGCCGCGACCGAAGCGACCGAGATCTGTCGTCAGCTGGCGGCTGATGCGCCGGATCAGTTCAAACCTGCCCTCGCACGAGCACTGCACTCGCTCGCCAGGTGCCTGAACGCCGTGACCAAGACGACGGAGGCCGTCAAGGCGATGCAGGAAGCAGTCCTCATCCAGCAACTGTTGGCCGAGCGTTCTCCTGAGCGGTATCAATCCGGCCTGGCTCTGCTGCTGACCGACTTCGCAACGATTCTCAGCGATTCAGGCGACAGTGAACAGGCTCTCAAGGCCTCTGAACGAGCCCAGCGGATCCAGCGGGCTCTCATGGCGGCGCAGCCCGATGAAAACACCGTCTTCCTGGCCTACAGTCTCGCCAACCACGCCGTTCACCTCTGGCGTTGCAACCATCGGCAGCAGGCGACCAAGACGCTGACCGAAGCAACGGACATGTACCGCGCACTGGCAGAACACGAACCCGAAGCCCACCGGGACGACCTGGCGCGATGCCACCTGCGAATGGCGACGATGTTGGAAGACTCCGGAAAGACGACTGACGCGATCGAGGCATACCGGGACGCCGCAGCCCTCCTGCGCTCCGCCGAACAGAACGAGCCTGCCTCGTACGGCTCGATCTATCGCGCCACTCTTGTTTCACTGCGAAAGGCGCTGGAGCGCGCCGGCCGCCACGACGAAGCGGCAGCGATCGTCGTTTCCGAGCACCCATAAGCAAGAGCTGTCTTCAGTGCGTGCTGACGTGACGACCGTGTGAGGCCCCGACAGGCGATGGCCACGGGTCGTTGCCTGCCGGTCCGGTGGTTACCTGCCGGCGGACGACTGACAGGGGTCCGAGGCCGGACAGGATGTCAAGTACTTGTCTGCCAAGGGATGGCGGTGCCGACGGCGTGACGGTGAGCCCGACGCTCGCGGCTCCGGCGAGCCATGACGGGCGAATCCACTCCGGACGGTCCACGATGTGGACAGGCGCCGGGCAGGAATCCAGCCGGGCAGCCAGTTCCCCGGTCTCCGGGCCGCCGCCGAGGACGAACATCACGTCACAGGACCCGGCCACGACGCGACTCGATTCCAGCCGGTCGGAAGTCGCGTAGCAGAAGTCATCCGGGTGCTGCCCGCGCAGCCGCGGATACCGTGACCGCGCTCGACACGTTCGGGTGGAGATGGTTCCGTGTCATTCCACCTGTCGGGATTCACACTTCGAACGGGATGGGATACGGGAACAGGTCGGTTGGTACACGTGACCAGATGAGTCGCTGGTCGCGATACGGGTCGTGGACCAGCTTGCTCGCCGAGTCGAGGAGCATCGTGGTGCGCCGGAACTGTGTGTACTGCGGCCACTGAAGTGTTGGTGTGCTTGGGTTTCCGGTCCGCGCGAAGGCAAGCCAGGCGTCCATGGTGCGGTCTTGCAGATCACCCCAGAGGCTGGCCGGACCGGTGACTCGGGCCGCGTCGGCCGGGGAGATGCCGAAGACGAAGGGCAGTTCCATCGAATGTGATGAGCCGTATGGCTTTCCTGTACGGCCTTTCACCGGCGAGCGGTAGTTGAACAGGTACATGTAGCTGGGCGCGAAGCGGCCCTGGATTTCGGCCAGTCTGATGGATGAGGCACGGAAGTCGCCGTCGCCGAGGAAGGTGGTCACCGCTTCCTCCGGGTTCGGATAGTCGCGTTGGTATGTGGCGATCACCTTGTCCGCCTGCGGCCCGAAGTAGCGTTGCATCATCTCGCGGTTGCCGAAGACGTTGCGCAGCAGCGCCGGTGTGTTGACCGAGTCGTCGCCGGGGGCGGCGCACATCGCAGTCCAGTAACGGATCTCGTCGAGATTGGTGCCGATCAACAAGGGTACGCGGGCTCCCCGGCCGGTACGGATGATCTCGTCCGGGGATTCGGCGTAGGCATAGTCGTCCTGATGTGGATACGGGAACGCTCCGGAATCGTTGACGAGCTTCTCCAGCTTCAGCGCGTCGACCTGTTGCAGCGCCTGGGCGGACTGCACGCCGACAGCGTCCATCACCGTACGGGTCGTGTCGCGGGCGTCGGACACCGGCCCGAGCGATCCGGCCAGGATGCCACTTTGGATGATCGCGCGGTGGAACAGTCCTTGCGCAGGACGGTGTCCGAGCAGGATTCGCACGCTTTCGCCGCCAGCGGACTCGCCGAACACGGTCACGTTGTCCTGATTGCCGCCGAACTTGGCAATGTTGCGGTTGACCCAGCGCAGAGCGGCCACCTGGTCGAGCAATCCCGCATTGCCGCCACCGCCGAACCGACTGTCCAAATGCGACAGCTCGGTGTACCCGAACACGCCGAGCCGGTACTGGACGGTGACGATCACGGCGTCACCCCGCCTGGCCAGCGCTGCTCCGTCGAACCATGTGTTGCGGGCGCTGCCGACGACAAACGCGCCGCCGTGAATGTAGACCAGGACGGGTCGTTTTCGGCCGTCGGCCCTTGGTGTCCACACGTTGACTGTGAGGCAGTCCTCGGCCATCACATCGTTGCTGTTCTCCGTTGGGTCGTAGGCAGGCGTCTGGACGCACGCCGGCGTGCGGTTTCGGGCAGGACGCACCGTCGACCATCGGCCATGCGCGACCGGAGGCAGAAACCTCAGCTTTCCAACGGGCGGTGCGGCGTACGGAAGGCCCCGGAAAACTTGCAATCCCGGCTTCTGGAGCCCTTGGACCGGACCATCGGCTGTACGCACGATCGGGCCGTTCGACGCCTCTGCAGTGGGCGCCGCGAAAACGGCGCCCAACACGAGTGCGGCCAGTATTCGGCGACAACGCATTACCACTCCTGAAGGTCGAGAACGGGTTCAGTGGCTGCCGCAAGCGGCGTGGCGGTTGTGCGTTGGAGAGGTAGCCATGGCAATCAGATTCGTCTTGCCCGACGCTGTGCTGGCATCGTGCACGGCCACGCCGTTGACGAAGGTCATCTGGGTTTGGACCGAGCTGATGTCCGCGACCGGGCACTTCAGTACGTCGCGGTCCAGGACGATCAGATCGGCGGCCTTGCCTGGGGTGAGTGTGCCCGTAGTGGTGTCCTGACGCAGTTGCTGCGCGGCCCCATAGGTGTGCATGCGTAGCGCGGTCTCGCGAGTGACTCCCTGCTCCGGATAGAGAGCACCGCCTTCGGACGCCGTGCCTGTGCGGTCGATGGCTGTTCGGATCTGGTTCCAGCTGTTGAGTGTGTCGACCGGCCAGTCCGAGCCGCCTGCCAGGGCGGCGCCCGCCCGCTCCAGGCTTCTCAACGCGTACATACCGCGGTGTCTTTGCGGGCCGACGTACTTCTCGAGTGCCTCCACGGTGAAGACGTTCCTGGTCGCCCATTGCATCTGCATCGAAGCGACCACACCGTATCTGGCGAAACGTGCATAGTCGCCTGGGTCGCAGAACTGGACGTGTGCGATGGTGTGCCTGTTGTCCCGCCAGCCGTTCGCGCGGCGGGCTGCGGCGTATCCGTCCAGGGCGACACGGACAGCGCGATCACCGATGGCGTGTGCGTGGACCTGCCATCCCGCCTTGTCCAGTTCGACGCACAAAGCGGAGAAGTGCTCCGGTGAAACATAGAGCTCGCCGACGTGGGTGGTCGGTTTGCCGTTCTCGTCGAGGTAGGGCGAGATCATCGCGGCGGTCTGCGCCGGGAACTCGGCCACGCCGTCGAGGAAGACCTTGGCGGTCCGCATGCCCAGCATCGGGCCGGCGGGGTGTTTACGTTGTGCCGCACGGGCTGCGGCCAAGGACGCTCGGGGATCTTTGGCGATGTCGGCCTCGAGATGATGCGCGACGAACGCACGGATCGGCAGATCACCGGTTTGAAGCAGCGAAGCGTAGACACCGAGCGGGTCCGGTCCGGCAGCGTCCATGAAGGACGTCACGCCCTGGGCCGCGAGCTGGTTCAGCGCTTTGATCCGGGCTCGGCGCAGCACAGCCGGATCCGGTTCGGGGACCAGCCGGGACACCAGGTCCATCGCGCTGTCCTTGAGCAGTCCGGTCGGCCCGTCGGCGTCCTTGACGATCTGCCCGCCCGGCGGCGACGGGGTCGACGCCGTGATTCCGGCCAGTTGCAAGGCCCGCGAGTTCACCCAGGCGTTGTGGAAGTCCGATCCGGACAGCAGGATCGGCCGCTTCGTGGTCAGGGCGTCCAGGAACTTCCGGTGTGCCACGGCACCGATCAGGCCGACCGGGTTCCATTCCTTGACCACCAGCCAGCCGTCGGGCTCCTGGTCTGCCGACTGGTCGAGAAAACCCTGCACCTTGGCTTGCAACTGCGCCACGGTCAACGACTCGTTGTTCAGGGTAACGTCCAAGGACAACTGTGCCGCGCCAAGCGGGTGGACATGCCCGTCGTGGATGCCAGGCATCACGGTGGCCTGCTTGGCATCGATCACCTCGGTGTCCCTGCCCAGGTGACCACGCACGTCGAAATCGTTTCCCACGGCCAGAATACGGCCGTCACGGCCGATCGCGACCGCGGACGACGGGTACCAGGAGTACATGCCAGTCCATACCCTGGCGTTCCTGATGATCGTGGCAGCCGAAGTTCTGGGGGCCGCCGACACCGGCGTGGTTCCGGCGGCCAGGCCCGCTCCGATCATTCCGAGACCTGCCAACAGCGGCCGACGGCCGATACCGGGTCGTTGCATGTCCGAACCTCCTCAAGCGACGGGGTGAACGGAACGCTCCCTGGTGTCCTCGAGCACGATGCGGCCCAACAGGTCGTAGACCGCGGGCTTGACCTTGCGCAGGTACAACGCGCCGGCCACGCCGCCGATGAACACGGCGGCGACGATCCAGGGAATCGCGGTGAACAAAGTGGACTCCGCGGCCGGACCGGCCGCCGCGTCGGCGTTGTCGAACAACAGCCAGACGACAGTGATCATTCCGGCCCCACCGGCCAAGGGTGCGACCAACGTGGTGAACCAATGCCCGCCTCGGCGCCGGCGTCCCCAGAAGTAGCCGACCACAGCGAAGGAACACAGTGCCTGCACGATCAGAATCGCCATCGTGCCGAGCAAAGCCATCAAAGTGTAGAGCCCGAGGTACGGATCCTGACCGGCGACGCTGAACAGCGCGACGATCACCACCGCGATCCCGGTCTGTGCGAAGGACGCCACGAACGGCGACCCGTGCTTCGGGTGAGTACGCCCCAACCGTCGCCAGATCAGGCCTTCCCGGCCCAGTGCGTACAAGTACCTCGCCGCACACTGGTGGAACGCCATCCCGCAGGCGAACGACCCGGTGATCATCAGCCACTGAAAGGCCACCACCGCCCAGTGGCCCACAGCCTGCTCGGTCGGCGCGAAGAACAGGCCCAGCGGATTGGCCGTCGCGATCTGCACCGAGCCTGCCAGGCCGTTGCCCGCGATCGCCATCCACGAGACGAAGACGTAGAACAGGCCGATCCCGATCACCGCGACCATGGTGGCGATCGGGATGATCTTCTTGGGATTGCGGGACTCCTCACCGTACATGGCGGTCGACTCGAACCCCACCCACGACCAGAACGCCATGAACAAGCCGAATCCGGCTGCCGTCCCGCCGAAAGCCGCCGCCGGGTCCAGTGGCGACGCCGGAATCCCGTCCGGCCCGCCGCCCTGCAGCAGCACGCCGAACGCCATCACCGCCAGGACAGCGATCTCGGCCACCAGGAACACGCCGAGTACTCGCGCCGCGAGGTGTATGTCGAAATAGGACAGTATCGCGGTGACCGCGAGCATGATCCCGGCATACACCTGCCACGGCAGGTCGACGCCGAGTTGGGCGTTGATCGTCGTGTCGGCGAAGTAGGCGAAGATCCCGACGATGGACGCCTCGAACACGATGTAGGCCAGCACCGCGAGCAGCCCGCTGGCCAGGCCGATCACCCGTCCGAGACCGTGTGAGATGAACCCGTAGAAGGCTCCCGCCGAGGTGATTCGCCGTGCCATGGCGACGAATCCGATGCTGAAGATGGTCAGCACGACCGTCGCGAAGATGTATCCGGCCGGTGCGCCGATGCCGTTGCCGAACGCCACGGCGACCGGGACGTTCCCGGTCATGGCGGTGATCGGCGCGGCGGTCGCGACTGCCATGAACACGACCCCGAGCAGGCCGACAGAGTTCGGCTTCAGCCGGTCCACCATGGTTTGCTCCGCTCAGCCGAGGACCTCGGCGGCTACCCGGGCGCCGCTTTCCGCGCCACCGTTCATGTATCCCTGGAAGTCCACTGAGGTGTGTTCACCGGCCAAGTGGATGTTGCCCTGACGCATGCCCTCGTAGCCGGCGTAACGGTGGCAGTACCCGACCGGATAGCAGCTGTAGGCACCGAGCGAGTTCGGGTCCATGTGCCACGCGGCCAGTTTCGCCCTGCCCGTCCACTCCGCGCTCACGCCGGGAACAACCCTGTTGAACTGGGCAAGCTTGTCCCGCACGACCGCACGGACATACGGATCACGCGAATCGAGAAAAGGCTTCCGTGGGCGCAGCCGGAGGGCACCGTCACCGCCGCCGTACTGGATGGCGATCCCCTGCCTGCCGGGCTGACCCGCGGTGGCGTCCCAGATCTGCTCGTAGCCCAGATCGGTGAAGCTGGTGCCGTTGGCGACGCCTGGCCACGGGCCTCGGCCGAGCCAGCGGCGCTGCCGGAACTGCATGTTCAGTTTCGAGCAGAAACCCATGTCCAGCATGGCGATCGAGCGTTTCATCCGGGCGTCGAAACCCGCTCTGGCGTAGTCGATCCCTTTGAGCACACCGATCGGCACAGCCAGGATCGTGTGATCCGCCTTGACGGTCCGGCGGCTGCCCCGGTCGTCGAACGTGAGAGTCTGCGTTCCGTTGGCGTTACGGACAATCGCTTCCAACCGCCAGCCATGCTGGATCGTGCCCGCAGGCAACGCGGCTGCGATCGCCTCCGGAAGCCGTTGGCTGCCTTCAGTGATGTGGTAGCGCTCATCCGAAGCGCCCCACACGTTGGGATCGTCCAGATCGCTCTGGTCGATCATCATGTAGGCCAGGTTCACCGCGGTCTGCTCGTCGGCCTGCCTGCCGTATTCCACGACGTAGGCCTCGTCCAGGAAACGCGCGAACCAGGTGGAATAGCCGCCGGGGACACGCGTGGAGATCCACTCGGCGACGCTCATGTTGCTCAACTCGGTCGCGCCTGGTGTGGTCGCGTCCCAGGTCGGCGCGTCCGGCCCGGCCTTGGCGATATCGGCCTGCAGCGCCTTGTAGACCGGCTTGAACTCTTCGACGAACTGGCTGTGCGATCGATATCTGCCGTCGAAGAACAGCAGATCACGGCCGCCCTTCGGGGCCGCGGCCCGCACATCGGTCAACCCGAGCCCGAATCTCGCGCACAGGTCGCGGATCGCGGTGTGGTCGGTGTCGACGAGTTCGCCACCGTACTCGGAAACCTGCCGGCCGTCCCAGTAATCCCGTTCGGAGTACATGCGGCCGCCGACCCGGTCGCGTGCCTCGTAGACAGTCGCCCGGACACCGGCATCGGCCAGCTTCAACGCCGCGGTCAGACCGGCGATGCCGGCGCCGACGATCGCGACCTTGGGCGCCGGGCCCTGCTCAGCCGATGCGGCGTGCGCACGTCCTGGCAGGCCCAGCAATGCGGCGCCACCCAGCACGCCACCGATCTTCAGCACGTCTCGCCGGGTGATCGTCCGGGCCTGCGCACGAGCCATCCGCGCTTCCCGGAACTCAAGCACCGGCACGCCGAGCCGCTCGGCGGCGGCATGGTCGAGGACGACCCGGCGCACGAATCGCAACATCTCGGTACGTGGCACAGAACGACTAAACAGCACGAATACCGCACTGTCAACGTGTTCATTCAACGAAATCGGTTGTTCACACGCACAGACGAGGAGGATTCAGTTGTCACCATCCACCGAGTCCAGCCACGGTCCACAAAGGACAGTCTACGAACTCGCGTGCGGCGCGCGCTCCAGCCACTCAATCAGCTCGCGAATCGTGACGGTCGCCAGATTGTGCTTGTCCCCGAAGGCGATCAGGTCGAGTTCACGGGCCATCGAGCCGTCGTCGTTGGCGATCTCGCAGATGGCGGCGGCCGGACGCAGGCCTGCCAGCCGGCACAACTCGACCGCGGCTTCAGTGTGGCCGGGCCGAGCGCGGACACCGCCGGGGCGGGCACGCAGCGGAAAGACGTGGCCGGGCTTCACAAGATCGGCGGGTGCCGTATCCGCTGAAGCCAGCAGCCGGATGGTGCGCGCACGGTCTGCCGCGGAGATGCCGGTCGTGATTCCGGTCCGGGCGTCGACCGAGACAGTGAACGCGGTGCCATGGGATTCGGTGTTCACCGGCACCATCTGTGGGAGGTGGAGCCGGTCCAGATCCGCACCGGTCATCGGGACACACAGAAGTCCCCGGCATTCCCGCATGGTGAAGGCCACGAGCTCCGTTGTCGCGAACTCCGCCGCGAAGACGAGGTCGCCCTCGTTCTCCCGGTCCGCGTCGTCGACGACCACGACGGCGCGACCGGCTGCGATCTCGGCGACGGCGAGGTCGACCCGGGTGCGGGTGCCTGCTGTGTGTGTTGGGGCCGCCACCGTGCTCCTCCATGCCTCGTCAATAGTGAATAAATATTACGACGCTGGCGGTTACCGGGCGGTAATGGTGTGCGGCGTCCCACATCTCAGGATTCGAGCAGCGCTTTCGCCGTCCAGTTGTCGGTGATCAACACGTCGACCCACTGGCCCCGCAGCGCGGCCCGGATGGTCTCCACCTTCCGTTCGCCGCCCGCGACGGCGACCCGGCGTGGCACCCGGCGCAGTTCGTCCACGCTGAGACCGAGCACGCGATCGTTGAGGGGACTTTCGACCAGAACGCCGTCGGCGTCGAAGAACCGGAGGCATACGTCGCCCACCGCACCCAGTTCACGCAGCCCTGCCATCTCCTCCTCGGACAGGGTGTTGCCCGACTCCTTCAGCAGTGGTGACGGCCGTAGGCTGCCGATTCCGACCAGCAGCACGGTCAAGTCCTGCCAGGCGGACACGACCGACGCGATGGGCAGGTCGGTGAACAGGGAGTCCCGCACGACCTTGTTCGCCACCAGCCCGGGGGCAGGCAGGAAGACCGGCTCGGCGCCGGTGACGCTCGCGAGGCGTTCGGTCAGCCGCGTGGCCTTGACCTGGACGCTGGCGTGGCCGACCCCACCGATGACCTGAACGACCGAACGCGCCGACCGGGTTGGCCGGGGCGCCATCGCGTCGACGACGGCCAGCAGCGACGCCGACCACGACGAGATCCCCACCCGGTCGTCGGCGTGCAACGTGGTCTCCAGATAGGCCGCGCCGGCACCACCGATCGCGTTCAGCAGGGACATCTCGTCCTGGCCGCCCGAATCGGCCACCACGACGTCGCGGAGCTGGTACCGCGCCTGGAGTGCGTCCTCGAGTTCCGGATACACACCGACCGGTGGCACGACCACGGTCCGCACGATCCCGCGTGCCACCGCCTCCTTGAGCAGACGGGACACCCGGGACTGGGAGATGGTCAGGCGCTCGGCTATCTCGGGCTGACGGATCCCCTGCTCGTGGTAGAGCCGTGCGACCTTGGTCAGCAGCGACAGCCGGTCACCGTTGATTCGGGTACCAGGTTTCTCCGGTTTCACGGCCTGAGCGTAGTGCATAGGTATGCAGACATGACCGTTAGTGCGCCGAGTAGAGCGCGCGCTGGGCGATCGCCAGCGCGCCCAGCGCATCATGCCGCTCCTGCGCCTGCCGAAGCGCGTCCATGTCGAGACGGTCGAGCCCGCGCTCGATGGTCTTCAGGAAGTCGATGGCGTGATCTGCCGCGGCGACACTGTCCTCACGGAACGGGAACTGGTCCAGTTGCCAGACACCTTCCCAGTTGTTCTTGCGCAGGGTGTGAAAGAACTCGAACAGCTCGATGGGGTGCACCGTCCCGGCCACCAGGTCGTCGTCCCACCCACGCATGTTGTCGTTGACGTCCATTCCGAACAACCGGCCGTAGTCGATGGCCAGTTGTGCGGAGTCCGCGGGAGACTCGCCTCCGTAGAGCGCGTGCCCGAAGTCGAGCAGGATGCCCACGTTGGGCAGGCCGATCTTCTCGATGCCCAGCAGAGTGCGCGCCACCGAGTCGAAACTCATGTGCACCCGTGGTTCCCTGGGCTTGTACTCGATGACGAACTTCAGGTCGGGGTTCTCCGACGCGAGTTGCCCCACCCCGTCGAGCGAGTGCTTCCACAACGCGCCGTGGTCGACCTGGAACGGGTAGTCCCAGCCGTCCTGTCCCGGCCAGAGCTTGACGTAGTCGGCGCCGAAGTAGCGGACGACCTCAGCGGCCTCGGTCACCAGTTCGTGGGCGAGCCGCCGGACACCCGGGTCCGGGTTGGTGAAGGCGCCCTTGACGAATGTCCGGGTGTAAATCTCCGGCGTGATGCCGATGACGCCAAGATTGTTGCGCTTCAACGTTTCGGCGACCTGCTCGTTGCTGAACTCACCGCCGAAGAACGGATAGTTGAGGTCGACGACCGACAGATCCCGCACCCGCCCGGCAAGGTCGATTGCTTCGAGCACAGTGCGGGGAGCGCCATAACCGTCAGTCGCGTACCGGTCGACATACGTTGCGAAGTGCCAAATGCCCGCGCCGAACTTCTGGGTCATGATGTTCTCCTTCGTCAATGTTGCCGTCGTGCCAGAGCGACCGCGGCGTGCCACCGCTGCCGGCGCGCGTCGGCCCATTCGGCGGATCGGCCAGGACGGAATACCCTGCTGTCTTCGTCCGGAAAGTCGTGCCACAGCCCGGCGGCGACACCGGCGAGACGCGCCGCGCCCAGGGCGGACACACCCGTGGTGACGGGCCGTTTGAACTCGCGACTGCTGATGTCGGCCATCAACTGGGCGAGCCAGTCGTTGGCGGCCGGGCCTCCGTCGAGCAGAACAGTCCCCAGTGGACTGCCGGTCGCGGTCTCCGCCGCCGAGAGCACGTCCTCCACCTGCAGACAGACGGACTCGGCGGCGGCCAGAGCCAGGTCGGCAGGTGCGGTGCCCAGGTCGAAACCGGTGAGTACCGCGCGGGCCTCGCTGTCCCACCACGGAGCTCCGAGCCCACCGAAAGCCGGGACCACGTCGACGCCCTCAGCGCCCGACTGCGCCTGCGCGAGCAACTCGTCGGGAGTGATCGACAGCAGACCGGACAGCCACACCAGAGTCGCACCGCTGGAGAGAATGTTGCCTTCGAACGCGTACACCGGGTTCTCACACGCCCACGCGAGAGTTGTGACGAGACCTGGCAAAGATGTCTTCGGCGAGTCCAGCAACCCCATGATCGACGAGCCTGTACCCAGCGTCGCCTTCACTCCCCCAGCCGCACGCACGCCGTGCCCGTAAAGCGCCGCATGGGAATCGCCAAGCACGGCATGCACGCGGATGCCGACTGGGAGACCGGGCACGCCACGGATGGGCGCGGTCGGCTCGTCGGAACGTACGACAGTGGGCAATGCGGCGCGCGGGATGCCGTACAGCGCCAGGAGCTCGTCACTCCAGTCCACTGTGGCCAGATCCAGAAGCCCGGTGCGGCTGGCGTTGCCGGCCTCGATCCGGAACTCACCGGTGAGCCGGTGTACGAGCCAGGAGTCGACCGTGCCCAGTGCGACGTTCGCGGCATCGGTCTCGGCGAGCAGCCAGGCGAACTTGAGAGCGGAGAACATCGGGTCGATCGGCAGTCCGCTGATCGACCGGACGACCTCGTCGTGACCTTCTTCGACAAGCTTGCGCGCGGAGCCGGCGGTGCGCCGGTCCTGCCAGCCCAGTACCGGGCCGAGCGGCGCCCCGGTTGTCTTGTCCCAAATCACGGCGGATTCACGCTGGGTACTCAGCGCCACCGCGGCCACTCTCCCGGTCACTGCCTCGGCTGCCTGGCCGATCGCCTCGATCACACTGGCCGCGATCTCCTCCGCGTCCTGTTCGACCCAGCCAGGGCGGGGGTGGTGCTGTCCGATCTGCACACTCGCGCGGCCGACGATCGCACCGGCGGTGTCCAGGGCGATGGCCTTGGTCGAGCTCGTCCCCTGGTCGACCGCGATCACCACGTCAGCCATGGGACAGCGCATCCTCCGCGGCCTTGACGACGTCCTCGGCGGTGAGCCCGAAGTGACCGAGCAGGAACTCAGTGCTTCCGGTGGGAGCGAACTCCCGCATGCCGAGCACTCGCAGCGGAACACGGGCCGGTGCGGGTAGCTCGCCGATCACAGAGGCGACGGCCGCGCCAAGCCCACCGGACACATTGGCTTCTTCGGCGGTGACGATGGCGCGCGTCTCGAACGCAGCAGCCCTGATCGCGTCGATATCGAGCGGGGCGATGTACGCGGCGTTCAGCACCCGTGCCTCCACTCCTGAGGCTCGCAGCCTTTCGGCGGCGATCAGCGCCCGGGAGACGAGCGTTCCGGCGGCGATGATGGTCAGGTCGTCACCTCCGCGTAGAACATCGAACTTCCCGCGCCGGAGTCTAGACGTTTCGGTCGTGACATCCGGGACCTTGAAACGGCCGACCCGGATGAAAGTGGGCCGTGGATGCCGGGCCGCCGCCGCGACCGCCTGCCGCGTCTGCCTGCGGTCCGCAGGAACGACGATGTCGATGCCAGGCAACGCGCGCAACCACGACAGGTCTTCCGGCGAATGGTGGGTCGGCCCCAGTTCCCCATAGGCAAGCCCGGGACTCATTCCACACAGGATCACCGGATGCTGACTGTACGCGATGTCGGCCTTGATCTGCTCGAGAGCCCTGGCCGTGAGAAACGGCGACGCCGCGCACACGAACGGGATCAGCCCGAAACTCGCCAGCCCGGCCCCCACCCCCACCATGTTCTGCTCGGCGATCCCGACGTTGATCAACCGGTCCGGGAACTCCTGCCGGAAGGCCACGAGGTTGCTCGAACCGACTGAGTCGTTGCACACCGCGACGATCCGCTCGTCCTCACGGGCGAGCCGGAGAAGCTCGTCGGCGAACGCCGCGCGGTTGTCGTAGACCGGCACGTCGGCTGACACGGTGTTCGATCCCCCGGTGGACGAGGTCATGTTCGCCGCCTCCGTGCTCACGCGAGCTCCTTCAATGCCTGATCGGTCTGCTCCGGCGTCGGCACCTTGTGGTGCCACTCCACCCGATCCTCCATAAAGGACACACCTTTCCCCTTGACCGTATCGGCGATCACCGCCACCGGCCGGTTCTCCCCGGCCGGCCGGAAGGCCTCGATCAACGCGTCGAAGTCGTGCCCGTCCACACGGCGCACCTCACAGCCGAACGCGCGAAGCCTTGCCTCAAGCGGCTCAAGCCCGTTGGTGTCCTCGGTGCGTGCGCCCTGCTGCAGCCGGTTGCGGTCGACGATGATCACCAGGTTGTCCAGCCGGAAATGCGAGGCCGCCATCAGTGCCTCCCAGTTGCTGCCCTCCTGCAGTTCGCCGTCGCCGAGCACCACGAACACCCGCGTGTCCGACCCGGTGAGCCTTGCCCCCATCGCCTGGCCGACCGCGACCGGGAGCCCATGACCCAACGGCCCGGTGTTCGTCTCGACGCCCGGGATCTTGGTGCGGTTCGGGTGTCCGTTCAACTCGGACAGTGGCCGCATGAAGGTCTCCAGTGCGCGCACCGGGAAATAGCCGGCATCCGCGAGCGTCGAGTACAGCGAGGCCGCGCAGTGTCCTTTGCTGAGGATGAACCTGTCGGTCCCGCGAGCCGACGGCGCGGCCGGATCGACGCGCAACGTGTAGGAGAACAACGTCGTCAGGATGTCGGCAACGGAGAAGTCTCCGCCGATGTGTCCCTGGCCTGCGGTCCGGATCATCCGCACGACACTGCGCCGCGTCTGGCGCGCGGTGTCGGCGAGCAGTTCCCGGCGCTGATCGGGAGTCGCGGCCGCGAGCTGCGTACGCCGCTTGCGCCACCGTTCGACCTGAGCGTGGTCCGTCGAGAGCATTTGCATACCTATTCATAGGTGACCAAACTTGCAATCAGTGTGTCACGCGTGTGAAAATGCTGTCAATCAGCTGCCAGGGCGTGGCTCTCAGGTTCGTCGCTTTCGGTGGCAGAGAACGGAAACGCAAAGGACCAACGATGTTCCGATCGACAAGACTCGGCTCCGTGTCCGTCGCCGCGGCCCTGACACTCGCGCTCGCCGGCTGTGGCGCGACGGCTACGCAAGGCGGCGGCACCAGCGACCCCACCCTGACGCTCGGGGTGCTCGTACCCGCCACGACATTCGCCGCGCAGGACATCAACTGGGCGAACGAGTCGCCGTACGGTCAGGCGGTGTACGACGGCCTGCTGCGAGCCGCGCCGGATGGCACTATCGAGCCGTGGCTCGCTACCAAGTGGACATACGACAGTGCGAAGACGAAGCTCACGCTGACGCTGCGCACGGACGTCACGTTCACCGACGACACCAAGTTCACCGCGGATGTCGCGGCGCAGAACGTGATCCGGTTCCGCGACGGCAACTCGCCGAACAAGAGCGACCTGTCCAGGGTGGCCGACGCCAAGGCCGTGAACGAGTCCACATTGGAGATCTCCCTCAAGGAGCCGGATCCCGCGCTGCTGACCGCGCTGACGCAGGGCGCAGGCGTGCAGGAGAGCCCGAAGGCGTTCACCAGCGCGACGATCAAGACCGTGCCGGTGGGTTCGGGTCCCTACATTCTGGACACCGGCGCCACCGTGGTGGGTTCGAGCTATGTGTTCACCAAGAACCCGAAGTACTGGGCGCCGCAGACCGTGCACTACGACAAGCTCGAGCTCAAGGTCTACGGCGACGCGACCGCGTTGCTGAACGCGATCAAGGGTCACCAGGTCGACGCCGCGAACACCCCGGACAACAACTCCCTGGACCAGATGAAGGCGGCCGGGTACACGGTCAACCCGCTGGAGCTCAACTGGACCGGCCTGCTGCTGCTCGACCGCGCCGGCACCACCAACCCCGCACTGGGCGACGTACGCGTCCGGCAGGCGATCAACTACGCCTTCGACAAGCAGGCTCTGCTCAAGGCGGTCGGCAAGGGCTACGGAACGGCGACCACACAGGTCTTCCCGGTCAACTCCCCCGCCTACGACAAGTCGCTCGACAGCTACTACGACTACAACCCGGCGAAGGCGAAGCAACTGCTGGCCGACGCCGGCTACGCGGGTGGCCTGACCCTCAAGCAACCGCAGTCGGCCCTGATCGGCCCGGCGACCTACACGCTGCTCGCGCAGCAGCTCAAGGACGTCGGCATCACCGTGCAGTACACCGACATCGCCCAGGGCTACATCGCCGAGCTCGTCGGCGCGAAGTGGGGCTCCGCCTACATGATCCTGCAGGAGGACTCCACCGCCTGGAAGATCGCGACGTTCGGCCTACTGCCCAACGCGGCCTGGAACCCGTTCCGCTACAGCGATCCGACCGTGGTCTCGCTCGCCGGGACGATCCAGAACGGCTCGCAGGCCGACGCCGACGAGGCGGCCAAGAAGCTCAACAAGTATCTCGTCGAGCAGGCGTGGTACGCCCCGTGGTACCGGATGCAGTCCAGTTTCGTCACCGACGCGAACACCACGGTGACCGTGCAGCAGGGCAACGCCTACCCGTATCTGTGGAACTTCAAGCCTAAGTCCTGAATGGACGGAGTGACACCGTGCTCAACTTCGTCATCCGCAGGCTGGCCGCCGGCGTCGTGCTGCTGTTCGTGATCTCGACGCTCGCGTTCTTCCTGCTGTACCTGGGCAGCGGCGACATAGCCCGCCGCATCCTCGGCCAGTCGGCGACCCAGGAAGGGGTCGCGCAGAAGGCGGCGTCACTCGGCCTCGACCGCCCGATCCTCGTGCAGTACGGCGAGTGGCTGGGCAACGCGGTCACCGGCCACTTCGGGTCCTCCTGGTTCACCGGCCAGGAGGTGTCGGCCGCCGTCACGTCCCGGCTGAGCGTGACGCTGACGCTTGTTCTCGGCGCGACCCTGCTCAGCGCCGCCGTGGCGGTCGCGCTCGGCGTCCTGGCCGCGACGCGCCGAGGCTGGCTTGACCGGGTCGTCCAGGTCCTGTCGATCGTCGGCTTCGCGATCCCGGGATTCCTGGTGGCGCTCGGGCTCGTCCTGCTGCTGGCCATCAACCTGCAGTGGTTCAGTCCCACCGGGTATGTGGCGTTCACTACCTCGCCCGTCGGCTGGTTCGCCACCGCCACGCTGCCGATCCTCGCGCTCTGTCTGGCCGGCATCGCGTCGGTGACCCAGCAGGTCCGGGGCGCGGTTATCGACAACCTCGCCCGGGACTACGTCCGTACCCTGCGCAGCCGCGGCCTCCCCGGATCCCGTGTGCTGTTCAAGCACGTGCTGCGCAACGCGGGCGGCCCGGCGCTCGCAGTCCTCGCGGTCCAGTTCGTCGGCATGTTCGGCGGGGCGGTGATCATCGAGCAGGTCTTCGCCATCCCGGGCATCGGCCAGATCGCGGTCACCGCGACCGGCCAGGGCGACATCCCGCTGGTCATGGGCGTGGTCGTGGTGACCGCGACGCTCGTGGTCGTGGTGAACCTGCTGATAGACATCCTCCAGGCCTCACTCAACCCCAAGGTGCGCCTGTCATGAGTCTCAACCAGGACCTGCCGACGGTGACGCCCGGCAAATCCTTGTTCCGGCGGTTGCTGCGTAACCCGGTCGGGGTCATCGCGATGACCTATCTCGCGGTCCTCGTGTTGATCACGGCGTTCTCACGCATGCTCGCACCAGCCGATCCGAACGCCGCGTCGCTGATCGACGTTCTCGCGCCGCCAGGTGGGGCACACCCGCTCGGTGCTGACAGTGCGGGGCGTGACGTGCTGTCCCGGCTGCTGATCGCCGGGCAGTTCAGCCTCGCCGGGGCACTGGTCGCGCTGCTGGTGGCGATGGTGATCGGGGTGACGGCCGGTCTGTTCGCCGGCTTCTACGGTGGCCGTCTCGACTCGGTGCTGTCGTGGCAGGCCGGGTTGTGGCAGGCGCTGCCCGGCATCGTCATCCTGCTCGCGGCCCGTGCGGTGCTGGGCCCGTCGATGTGGCTGTCGATGGCGATCTTCGGGCTGCTCCTGTCGCCTTCGTTCTTCCGCTTGGTGTACGCGTCGGTCACTGCGGTACGCAAGGAGTTGTACGTCGACGCGGCGATGGTCTCCGGTCTCACCGACCGCCGGATCATCGCCCGCCACGTGCTGGTCGCCGTACGGGCGCCGGTGATCATCCAGGCCGCCATGGTCGGTGGTATCGCGATCGCCATCCAGGCCGGCCTCGAATTCCTCGGCCTCGGTGACATGACCATCCCCACCTGGGGAAGCATGCTCAACGACGGGTTCGCCAACATCTACACCGCACCGATGCTGATGCTGTGGCCGAGCCTGGTCATCGCGCTGACCACCATCTCGTTGACCCTGCTGGCCAACGCGATGCGCGACGAACTCGAACGCACCACTCGCCGCAAACGGCGCGCACGACGGCAGCCCGCAGAGCCTGTAACGGACACTGTAGACACTGCAGCGCCGGTAGAACACGCCGGTGAGGAACGCGAACCGCTGCTCACCATCACCGGCCTCTCGGTCGGCCACGACCAGCCCGACGGCACGGTCACGACTGTCGTGCACAACGCCTCACTGATGGTCGGCAAAGGCGAGGTGCATGGACTGATCGGCGAGTCCGGCTCCGGCAAGACCCAGACCGCGTGGTCGGTCCTGCGTCTGCTGCCCGACACCGGACGGATCACCGGCGGCTCCATCGTCTTCGACGGGACCGATCTCGCCACCCTGCCTGAGAAGGCCATGCAACGGCTGCGCGGCACTCGTATCGCCTATGTGCCACAGGAACCGATGTCCAACTTGGACCCGTCGTTCACTGTGGGCAGCCAGCTCACCGAACCGATGCGGGTCCGGCTGGGCCTGACGAAACCCGACGCTCGCCAACGTGCCCTCGCGCTGCTGGCCAAGGTCGGCATTCCCGACCCGGACCGCACCTTCCGCTCCTACCCCCATGAGATCTCCGGCGGCATGGCGCAACGGGTGCTCATCGCGGGCGCGATCTCCTGCCAGCCGGACCTGCTGATCGCCGACGAACCGACCACGGCCCTGGACGTCACCGTGCAGGCCGAGGTGCTCGACCTGCTGCGCTCGCTGCGGGAGGAGATGGGCATGGGAATCCTGTTGGTGACCCACAACTTCGGTGTGGTCGCCGATCTGTGTGACCGCGTGTCGGTCATGCGGGAGGGGCGCATCGTCGAAACCGGCCCGGTCCGGACCATCCTCCGCGAGCCCCAGCACGAGTACACCAAGTCGTTGCTCGACGCGATCCTCGACGAGTCGGCTGTGCGCGAGGCGGTGAAGGCGTGAGCGACCGACTGCTCGATATCCGTGACCTCGTGGTCGAATACCCCGTCAAAGGCTTCCGACACAGCCCCTTCCGCGTCCTGCATGGGGTCTCTCTCGATGTGCGACCAGGCGAGACGGTTGGTCTGGTCGGCGAGTCAGGCTCCGGCAAAACGACCCTCGGCCGCGCTGTGCTCGGCCTTTCCCCGGCCACGGCAGGCAGCATCACCTACGACGGGCGGGAGATCTCGGGCCTGTCCCGCCGGGACCGGCGTACTCTCGCCGGTGAGATCCAGGTCGTGTTCCAGGACCCGTACACCTCGCTCAACCCGTCGCTGACGATCGAGCAGATCCTCACCGAGCCGCTCGTCGTCCGGCAGGTCAAGCCCGAGGAGGCATCGGCACGGGTCCGGCGCCTTCTCGACCAGGTCGGGCTGCCCTCGGACGCGCGGTCACGCCTGCCCCGAGAATTCTCGGGCGGGCAGCGGCAGCGCATTGCGATCGCGCGTGCCCTCGCGCTGGAACCCCGGCTCATCGTGTGCGACGAACCGGTGTCAGCGCTCGATCTCTCCACCCAGGCCCGGGTTCTGGACCTGTTCCGGGAGATCCAGGACCGCACGGGCGTGGCGTATCTGTTCGTCTCGCATGATCTGACCGTCATCCGGCACATGAGCCATCGCGTGGCCGTGATGCGTCACGGCGAGATCGTCGAGTGGGGCGACTGTGACCAGGTCACGGCACGCCCGAACCATCCCTACACGCGGCAACTGTTGCTGGCCGCGCCGGTGCCGGACCCGGATCGGCAGCAGCAGCGCCGGGCCGAGCGCCAGGAACTTCAGAAAGCGGGAACCGAGTGACCGACGTCCGTCCACTTCTGGCACGCCTCACCCTCGAAGAGAAGGTCGCCCTGCTCACCGGGCGCGACTTCTGGACAACGTGGCCGAACGAGAAGATCGGTCTGCGCCGGATGCTGTTGTCGGACGGTCCGGCCGGTGTGCGGGGCGAGGTCTGGGACGAGCGCGACCCGTCGGCGAGTTTTCCGTCCGGATCAGCGCTCTCCTCGTCCTGGGACTGCGAGATCGCGCGCCGCTACGGGGCCGCTGTCGCCGTCGAAGCACGCCGCAAGGGCGTGGATGTCGTGCTCGGCCCGACGATCAACCTGCACCGGTCGCCGCTGGGCGGCCGTCATTTCGAGGCGTTCAGTGAGGATCCGCTGCTCACCGGGGAACTCGGCGCGGCCTTCGTCGAAGGCTCACAGGCCAACGGGATCGCCGCCACGCCGAAGCACTACGTGGCCAACGACTCCGAAACCGACCGGTTCACCGTCGATGTCCGGGTGAGCGACCGGGCATTGCGCGAGGTGTACCTGGCGCCATTCGAGAAGACCGTCGTGCAGGCCCACGCGTGGCTGGTCATGAGCGCGTACAACTCCATCAACGGCGCGACGGCAACCGAGAACGATCTCCTGGAGACGCCGCTCAACGACGAATGGGGCTTCGACGGCGTCGTGATCAGCGACTGGACCGCGGTACGCAGCATCGCGAGTGCGCGAGCGTCCCAGGACCTCGTGATGCCGGGTCCGGACGGCCCGTGGGGCGCGGCGCTGGTGGCCGCGGTACGCGATGGAAGCGTCCCCGAGGCCGCCGTCGACCGCAAGGTGATCCGAATCCTGCAGCTCGCCGCCCGCGTCGGTGCGCTGGCCGGATTCGAGCCCGAGGTGACGCTCCCCGAGGCGGAGGATCCCGTGGCCTTCGCCCGCGAGGCGGCCGCAGCGGGCACGGTCCTGCTGACCAACCGGGGAGAACTTCCCTGGATACCCGCGGAACTCCCCTCGCTCGCGGTCATCGGCCACAACGCCGCCGTGGCAAGGATCCAGGGCGGTGGCAGTGCGACTGTGGTCCCTGAAACCGTGGTGTCACCGCTGGACGGGCTTCGAGCGGCGTTGCCGAACACGGACATCACCTACGCACCCGGCGTTATCGTCCACAGTGGAGTTTTGCCGCTACCGCTGAGCCGTATGGTCAACCCGCACACAGGTGAGCCCGGCGTGCGGGTGGCGTTCGCCGACGCAGCCGGGGCAGAGCTGTACACGGAAGACCGGCGCGCCAGCGACCTGTTGTGGTTCGGGGGTTCCGCACCGATCGCCGACTCGGCCACCCTGATCCTGGAAACCCACTTCACGCCAGAGACCAGCGGCGAGTTCCCGCTCGCCTTCGCCGCGCTCGGCACGGCCCGGCTACTCGCCGACGGCGAGGAAGTGCTCGCCGCGACCACCGAGGCCGAGGGCGCCGACCTCGGTGCCGCACTGCTGTCGCCGCCTTCCCTCTCGGCTCCGATCACGGTCACCGCGGGCACAAGCGTTCATCTGCGCGCGGAGTTCGACCTGCGTGACCGGACCGGCCTGCTGGCACGGTCACTCGCCTTCACGCTCGGCACCACGCCACCCCAGATCGACCCGCAAGTACTCATCGACGAGGCGGTACAGGCGGCACGCGCGGCGACTGCCGCGGTGATAGTCGTCGGCACCAACTCCAACGTCGAGTCCGAAGGCCATGACCGGACCAGCCTGTCCCTGCCTGGCTTCCAGGACGACCTGGTGCGTGCAGTGGCCGCGGCCAACCCGCGCACGGTCGTCGTGGTGAATGCCGGGTCGCCCGTTCTGCTGCCCTGGCGGGACGAGGTCGCGGCCGTCCTGGTGGGGTATTTCGGCGGGCAGGAGTCCGGCAACGCCGTCGCGGACATCCTCACCGGCGCCGCGGAGCCTGGTGGCCGCCTGCCCACGACCTGGCCGGTCGGTCAGGAAGACGTGCCCGTCCTCGACACCGTCCCGGTCGACGGGAATCTCGAGTACAGCGAAGGCATTCACGTCGGTTACCGCGCCTGGCTGTCCGCGGGCACGCAACCCGCGTTCCCGTTCGGGCACGGGCTCGGGTACACCACCTTCCGGTTCGACAGCATCAAAGCGCCTGAGGAAGTCGTTGCGTCCGAAGAACCTTTCGGCGGCACGATCACTGTCTCGGTCGGCGTCACCAACACCGGCCCACGCTCCGGCAAGCATGTGGTCCAGGTCTACGCCGCCCGACCGGATTCCGCCGTCGACCGCCCTGTCCGGTGGCTGGCCGGGTTCCAGCCGGTGTGGCTGGAACCTGGATCGTCCACAGTGGTCGATGTCGAGGTGGATGTCCGGACCTTCGCCCACTGGGACAAGGGCTGGCACTACGAGCCGGGTTCGTTCACGCTCAGCGCCGGCTCGTCGGCCGTTGACCTGCCACTCGAAGCAACGATCCGGACGGGGAACTGACGTGCCTGGCTTCACCAAGCAATCCCGCCTCGCCGACGCGCTCGGCGATCCAGCCGCCCGCGCGATCCTCGAACGCGAACTGCCCGGCGTGATCAACTCACCGTTGTTCACCCAGATGAACCAGTTTCCACTGGGACAGGTGGTCGCCTACGGAGGAAAATTCCTCGACGAGAGTGCGCGCGAGAAGCTCTGGCACGAACTCGGTGCGCTCGAAGCGGACATCCCGGTCCGGGTCCGCGAGACCACACCGATCGTCCCGCGTGCGGACTACGAGACCGAAGACGTCACCCGGGGCTCGGCGACTGTCCGACACCCGGACTCCGCCGAACGCTGGGATGTCTTCGAAGTACTTCTCGAAGGTCCTTCCCACGGCAACCCGTTCGTCGACGTCGAGCTGACGGCACGCTTCTCCGCGCCAGGACGGCACGTCCGCGTCGGCGGCTTCTACGATGGCGACGGCCGGTACCTCATCAGATTCATGCCACCGCAGACCGGCGACTGGTCGTTCACCACCGAATCCAACGCCCGCTCGTTGGACGGCGTCGAAGGACAGTTCACGGCCACCGAACCCGGGCAAGGAAACCACGGCCCAGTGCGGGTCGTGGACACGTTCCACTTCGCCCACGCCGACGGCACCCGTCACCACCCATTGGGCACGACGGCGTACGCATGGACACATCAGCCGCTGCCACTGCAGGAACAAACCCTCGAAACGCTGCGCACCTCGCCGTTCACGAAACTCCGTATGTGCCTGTTCCCCAAGGCATATCTCTTCAACACCAACGAACCCTCGGTCTTCCCCTTCCCTAAGAACGAGGAAGGCGAATTCGACCCGAAACGGTTCGACCCCGAGTACTTCCACCTCCTCGAACGCCGTATCCGCGAGCTGGGCGAAATCGGCATCGAAGCGGACCTGATCCTCTTCCACGCCTACGACCGGTGGGGATTCTCGGATCTCGGGCACATCGCGGACGACCGGTACGTGCGGTACGTGGTGCGGCGGCTGTCCGCGTTCCGCAACGTGTGGTGGTCGCTGGCCAACGAGTACGACCTGGTGCGGTCGAAGGAGATCGCCGACTGGGAGCGCCTCGCGGAGATCATCACCGGCGAGGACCCGTCCGGGCACCTGCTGTCGATCCACAACTGCTTCGGTTTCTACGACTACTCGCGGCCCTGGATCACGCACTGCAGCGTCCAGCGCATCGACGTCTACCGCACCGCGGAGAACACCGACGACTGGCGCACCCAGTGGGAAAAGCCGATCGTCATCGACGAATGCGCCTACGAAGGCGACATCGACCAGGGCTGGGGCAACATCAGCGGCGAGGAGTTCACGCGCCGCTGCTGGGAAGGCGCGGTGCGCGGCGGATACGTCGGGCACGGCGAGACCTACCTCAACGACCGGGAAGAGCTCTGGTGGTCCAAAGGTGGCGAACTGGTCGGCGATTCCCCGGCACGGGTCGCGTTCCTGCTGTCGGTCATGGCAGAATCGCCGACGGGCACGCTTGATCCACTCCCCAGTGACTGGGATGTTCCCTGGGGTGGTGTCGCCGACCGGTACCTGTTGGCGTACTTCGGTTTCGGGCGGCCACGCTATCGCGACATCATCCGTCCGCCCGGCGCTCACTACACCGTCGACGTGATCGACACCTGGAACATGACAGTCGAACGGCAGCCAGGTTCGTTCGAGGGCTCGTTCCGGGTCCCGCTGCCCGGCCGCCCGTTCATGGCAGTCCGGCTTATCGCGATCTCGGCTCAATGAGGAGTGGATTACATGATAAGAAGGCGAACATTACTCGGGGCAGGGCTCACCGTGCCGGCGGTCGGCGCCGCGTTCACGGGAACTGCGGAAGCGAAGCCCGGCAAACCCCGCGCGATAGACGCCACAGTCATCACAACAGTAAGCCCGGTGGGATACAAGGTCGCGGGCCTCGCGATCGAGTACGACCGGCCAGTCCATGGTGGACAATCACCCTTCGATGTCAAGGTGACGCTTTCCCGGCCCGACGCCGACCCTCTCACCGGTACCCGCACGGTCGTGGACGCCTACCCGAACAACGCCCCGGAGTTCAGCGAGCACCCGCGGCCGGGCAGGTACGTCATCCTGGAACTGGACGAGAACGACCCACTCGCCCGCGCCGCGTACAACGAGGGCTACTACACGCGCTTCTACGACCTGAAAGGCGCCTACCAGGTCCAAGGGGTGACCAACACGGGGATAAGCAACCCCGTCGTCGACGACTACAGCTCCGGCACGTCCGGCCCGCTGCCGTACCGCTTCTTCACCCCCAAAGTGCGCCCCGGCCGGAAATATCCGCTCGTGGTGACCCTCCACGGTCACGGCGAAAGCGGCACCGATAACTTCGCCCAGATCGCCGGGAACCAGATCTCCGTGGCCTTCGCGAACCCGGCGCGGCCGGCTTTCGTTCTCTCTCCCCAAGCACCTCCTGGCACGCCCGGAACCGGCGGATGGTGGCGATCCGACATTCGCGCGGCCGTCCTGGACCTGGTGAAAGCAACGATCGCGAAGAACCCCGCGATCGACCGGAGCCGGGTCTACCTGACCGGCCTGTCCATGGGGTCATACGGTTCGTGGGCGTTCCTGCCCGAGAACCATGATCTATTCGCCGGCGCCATCCTCGTCTGCGGCGCAGGCGACGAGACAGCAGCCGTCACCAACCTCGGCAAGTTCCCGATCTGGGCCGTGCACTCCATCGACGACTCCGTCGTGCGCTACGACGTTCCAGGATCGGACTACCGGATCTTCAAGGCGCTGGAGGCGGCGGGCCGTCCGGTCACCTGGAGCGAGTGGCCCGGCACCGCACCGGAACGCGTCCAGGAGGCCTACGCCGCCGACGCGCGTGCACGCGCCGCCAGGTCAAGAAGCAAGCACATCTTCACCACGTTCCCCGCGGGTACGACACCGGTGTTCAGCCACGGCTCCTGGATTCCCACCTACCCGAACGATGTCATCCTCGACTGGCTGTTCGACCAGCGCCGCGCCTGAGTCACCCCGCCTCAGCGAGTGGCGAGAAGCCCGCGCCAGGCGGCGACAGGGATGGTGAGCGTGGGACCGGCGGGGTTCTTGGAATCGCGGACCAGAACCCCGTCAGCACTCAGAGATGGAGGGCGGCTAGGCCACGCCACCTCCACGCAGTCGGTTCCCACACCGTTGCTGCGGCTGCTCTTGCGCCAGGACGTCTGTGACACCCTGTTGACTCCCTCGGTCGTACTCGTCGGCCAGTCTGGCCGCGAACTCCCGAGATTGTCCCTCATCCAGGGCCACATCAGCGAGCTTGGACACGAGTTCGCGATAGCTGTTCACGTAAGCAAGGGCGTCGAGAATCAGGCCACCGAATCGAAGGTCGTCCAGGTAGACCACAGGGCGGAATTCATGGGACTCCATCAGGCGAAATGCCTCACCAAACGCGCCAGCCGCGCTCGGCACGATCCGCATCGTGACGTTGTCTGGCGCGGCCATGAACACAAGGTGCAGCAGTTGCTCGTGCATGATCTTGTCCGCGCCGACACGGAGTCGCAACGCGTGTTCGTGGATATAAAAGGTGAACCGCGGGGGCTGCGACTGGTTCAGAACCTGTCGTCGCTCCATTCGAGTGCGAACAGCACCCGCCACTGTTTCCTCGGCGATGCCGGATTCGATAGCGATGATGCGAGCTCGGGCGTAGTCAGGTGTCTGCAACAGGCCGGGGATCACCTGCGATTCATAGCTCAGCACATGCTCTGCCGAAGACTCGTGGAAGATCAGTGACTGCAGGGAACCGTCGATTCGTTCGTCCGACAGGTAGTAGCCCTGCTTACGCTCAGCAAGCCTGGTGAACTCCACATATGGTTGCAGCTCGTGCCATTTCAGGCCGCACATGACCACGTACTGGATGACGTCGGTCGTTGTCGTGGTCCGGCGGCCGTTCTCCATCCGGGAGATCGTTGTCAGCGGCCAGCCAAGCCTGCGCGCGACCTCCGTCGCGGTCAGTCCGGCCTGCTGCCGGGTCCTGACCAGCATCGCGCCCAACTCCCGGTAAGCGGCCGAGACGTAACGATTGCCCATGCCGACCACGCTAGGACCGGCATCGGTGAAACCTCAGGCACGCCGCGCCGAATCCACCCCAACGACGCACACCGGCGCCCATCTTTCACCGGTAGGAAGGGCGGGTCACCGTTTCGTCCAGGACCTTCAGCCACGCCCGAAACCGGACCAAGAGGCTCACCCGGTGAGTGCGTGCGTACCGTTGGTGGTAGCGACTTGTTCCACGAATGCGGGGCCACGGTGTGCGATCTGGCTTCGTGGGTCGACGATGCCCATGGCGAAGGGCCAGTCGCTGCCGAGCACAATGCGGTCCGGACCGAACACTTCGATGGCGTGGTCGACTTGGGCGGGGTCGTGCGCAAGGCAGTCCACGAAGATGCGTCGTAACGCTAGCCGTGGTGGCTCGGTGAGCGTTTCGACGCCGGGTCGTGCGGTGTCCAGGCCACGTTGCCAGCGGCCTGCGACGGCGGGTACGCATCCGCCGCAGTGCACGAGCAGGACCCTGAGACTGGGGTGTCGGGCAAGGACGTCGCCGAAGACGAGCTGGGCGGTGGCGACTGCGGTCTCGATGGGGTTGCCCAGGAGATTGTGCAGATAGAACGGGTCGAGGCGGTTGTCGGGTGACGTGGCGGGGTGTAGCAGGAGCAGTCGCGCGTCAGCGTCAAGCGCCTTCCACAGTGGACCGAAGCGGGAGTCGGCCAGAGACACGGACTTGCCGCCTGCCGCGCCGCACACTCCGACAAATCGGGCGTCCGCCTTGACTCGGTCGTACTCCTCGGCGGCGGCTTCCGGGTCCTCGAATGGCAGATAGGCGAGTGGGCGCAGGCGGGAACGCCCGGCGGTGACGTCGAGCAGGCCGTCGTTGACCTCGCGTGCGACTCCGGGCTGGCCCTGGCGGAAGAACGGGGGCGGGATGGACACGACGGCCTCGTCCAGCCCTGCCCGGTCGAGGTAGGCCTCGGCCTCGTCCGGGCGGTAGAGGGCGGGCGGCCCCACCGGGCTGCCGTCATGCTTGGGCGCGAGGTGGACGTGCAGGTCGATCGAAGTCATCTCACGCCACCGCAGCGGTGTCGCGGAGCACCTCGTCGAGGGCGGCGGACACGAGATCGCGGACCACACGTTGCCCCACAGTGGCTCCGGGTCCTCGCACTGCCACATCCGCGGTCCAGGACACAGAGGTCCCGTGTGGACTCTGCGTGAACTCCAGTCGCAGCAGGATATCAACCGCTGTCGGACCGCGTGTTCCGTGCACGGACAGAACCGCTCCCGCAGCACGCGCCTGCTGGACGGCCACAGTGATCGAGAACGGCATCGGGATGAACGTGCAGCGCGGGGTGAAGATCGCACGAACGTTGCCGGCGCCGTCGGTCCGGACACTGCTCAGGCTGGGTACCGCCGTCAACACGTCCGGGCCGCCTTGCAGCGCGAGCAGAGCCGTCGCACCAGTCGATGTCTCGAACCGGCCGGTCAGCTTCATCGGGCCACCTTCACCTTCTCGGCGTCAAGGCCGCGCAGCAGCCGGAGCACGCGCTCCGGCGGGTTGAAGGACTCGAGCACCATCGCGCTGGTGCCGACGGCGTCCTGGATCGCGGCGCTGAGCGCGTGCAGCGGGGCGCCGCCTCCCTCGCCCATGCCCTTGGCGCCGATCGGAGTGAACGGCGACGGGCTCACCACGTTGTCGTAGCCGAAGCTCGGCAGGTCCAGGGCTGTGGCCGCGTGGTAGTCGTAGAAGTTCCCCGCGGCCAGCTGACCATTGGCGTCGTAGGCGAAGTGTTCGAACAGCGCCGCCGAGATGCCGTGCACCGTGGCGCCGTGGACCTGTCCCTCGATCACCATCGGGTTGATGGGCGTGCCGCAGTCGTCGACCATGGCGTAGCGCAACAGTGTCGTGTGCCCGGTCTCTTCGTCGATCTCCACGACACAGGCGTGGATCTGGGTCGCGTAGGTGAGGGTCAGGTTGCCGTACTTACGTTCCAGGTCAGGCAACTCGAAGGGTGCCCGGTACACCGACCGTGCCACCAAGCCGACTTCCTCCGCGACTTCGGCAGGCAGGTCGACGGGTGAGAAGTGGACGATTCCCGCGACGGCGGCGAGCGCAAGCGCGCGCTCCGGGTCTGTCGCCACTCGCGCGGCGCCTTCGGCGAGCTCGATCTCATCCGGCTCGCACCCCAGGGTGGCGGCCGCGACGAGCGAGATTTCCCGGATCAGCCGGTTGGTGGCGTTGATCATCGCGCCGATACCGGTGACAGCGAACTGGGACGCGTACGAGCCGGAAAACCCGGTCTGCGCGGACAACGACGAGTCGCTGCCCCGCTGCACATGCACGTCGTCGTAGGCCACGCCCAGCATGTCGGCGACGACCTGGGCGACTGTGGTCTCGTGTCCCTGGCCGAACGCGACACCGCCTGTCGTCGCGTAGACCGAACCGTCCGCGCTGAGCCGGACCAGCGCGCCTTCGGTGTTGCCGCCGAACGGCAGGTGCGCGTTGATCAGGCGTGCCTGGCCGAAGTTGTTCGTACCGGAGTCCAAAGTAGACCCGATGCCGATACCGATTCGTTTGCCCGAACCCGCGGATTCCCGTTGCAGCCGCCGCGCGTCCTGGTAATCGATGAGATCCAACACCTTGCGCAGTGACAGGGGCAGGTCTCCCGAGTCGTATACGCAGCCGTTGACAGTCGTGTACGGATACTGGTCCGGCTGGACGTAGTTGCGCAGCCGGAACTCGACCGGGTCGAACCCGAGCTTGTGCGCGGCGATGTCCATCATCCGCTCGACCAGCCACAGATGCTGCATGCGGGAGTAACCGCGGTTGGGGTGTACCGGCCCCTTGTTGGTGTACACCGACCGGTAGCGGACTTTGAGGTGTTTGAGCTGGTAGCAGGCATTGGTGACCTGCGTCCAGATCACGCCACCGAGCGGCTCATAGCGGGTGTAGGCGCCGACGTCGTCGAGCGCGTCGTAAGTCAAACCCAGGACCGTGCCGTCGGACTGGACGGCCAGCTTCACGTCACGGAACCACCGCTCGTTGCCGTGCCCGCCCATCAGATGGTGCTCGGTCCGGGTCTCCGTCCACCGCACCGGCCTGCCGAGCTTGCGGGCCAACAATGCCGCGGCAGTGGCCGGGATATGGGTGTTGATCTTGACGCCGAACGAGCCGCCGAAGTCCTTGCTCAGCACGCGAAGCCGGTTCGCGGGATGGCGCAGCGCCACCGCGAGGTTGAACGTCGCCAACTGCGGTGTCGCAAAACCGCCGGTGAAGGTGAAAGTGTTGACACCTGCGTCGTACTCGACGGTGATCGCGCTGCATTCCAGTGGTGTCGAGGAGAACCTGTGGAAGTGCAGTTCGTCGACCTCGATCACATGGTCGGCGTTCTCCAGCGCGAAGTCGATGTCACCCCAGTCGTAGAGCGCGTCGAAGGCGACGTTCACCCCGATCTGGGAATGCACCAGCGGCGCCTCAGGCTGGACCGCTTCTCGAGCGTCGAGCACATGCGGCAACGGCTCGTAGTCGACGACGACGGCCGCAGCAGCGTCCCGCGCCGTCTCCCGGGACGCGCCGGCGACTGCGACGACCGGCTCCCCGGAAAAGCGCACGACACCGCCGGAAGCCAGGCAGCGGTCCACCTCCGCATCACCCGGCGGCCCCTGCAGCTCCATGTAGGGATCGGTCAGCGTCTCGACCTCGTCAGGCGTCAAGCAGCCGAGGTAGCCGTGCACCTGTTCCGCAGCCGATACGTCGATCGCGGTAATGCGGGCGTGCGCGTACGGAGAACGCACAAACACCAGATAGGCGAGGTGAGCGACCGGAGTGTCGTCGCCGAACTCACCCTGGGCCTTGAGCAGCCGGTCGTCCTCCTTGCGGGGCAACGGCTTGCCGGTGAACTGTTGGCGCAGCATGGGCCGGGCTATCTGGTCGGAGGTCACAGACGCTCCTCAGGGCTTGCGGCAGCGCGGATAGCCTGCACGATGTTGTGGTAGCCGGTGCAACGGCAGATGTTGCCCTTGATGGCGCGACGCGTGGTCTCCTCGGTGACGGATTCGCCGGAGTCGAGGAAGTCCGTCGCGGTCATCAGCATTCCGGAGGTGCAGTAGCCGCACTGCAGGGCGTGATGGTCCTTGAAGCACTGCTGCACTCGGTTGAGCGATCCGTCCACTTCAGACAATCCCGCAGCGGTCTCGACCGTGTCGCCATCGGCTTGGACCGCCAGCACCATGCACGACTTGACCAGGGCGCCATCCCACCGCACGGTGCAGGCGCCGCAGTTCCCGGTGTCGCAACCGATCTTGGGACCGCGCTTGTCAAGCGCGTCACGCAGCCAGTGCACCAGCAGTGTGCGATCCTGTGCCGCAGCGGTTTCAGGCTTCCCGTCCACGGTTACGGTGATGTCCCGGTCCGTCATCGAGTGCTCCTTTCCACCGCGGCACGCAACGCGCGCCGCAACTGAACTTCTGCCATCTCTCTGCGATAGGCCGCCGAACAGTGCACGTCATCCGCCGTGTCCACCTCGAGGCCTCGAGCGGCATCGGCAAGCTCAGGTGTCGCTTGGGCGCCTACAAGAAGGCGTTCGATCTCGGGCAGGCGAAGCGGCGATCCGTAGACGGCGCCTAACACCACGCGAGCATCGGTAACGATGCCGTCAGTCACGTCGAGCCGTACAATGGCCCGCGCGATCGCCCACGAATCGGCACCCACCTGCAAGTGTTCGTGCGCGACGACCGAATTCGGGGACAGGGCCGGGATTTCGACCGAAGTGAGCAGTTCTCCCCTGCCTACCGCGGTCGCAAGCGTGCCAAGGAAGAACTCGTCGGCGCGCAAAACCCGTTCGCCTGAGGCACCGAGAACGCGAAATCGTGCGTCCAAGGCGGTCAGCAACGGAGGAAAGTTGTTGGTCGGGTCGTTGAGGCAGCAGTTCCCACCGATGGTGCCGCGGTTGCGGACCTGCCGGTCGACCAGTCCGGCCGCCATCTGGGCCACAGCGGGATACACCTCAGCCGATGAGGCCAGGGCGGCATAGGTGGTGGCGGCACCGACAATCAGCGTGCCGTCCTCGGTCTGGCTGACGCCGCGCAAGGCATCGATCCGATGCACGTCGACGAGTGCCGCGGGCTGGGCCAGGTCGAGTTTGAGCATGTTGAGCAACGTCTGACCACCGGCCAGTACGACGCTGTCGTCCACTTCAGACAGAAGAGCGACGGCATCGGCCGGAGTGTCCGGCCGCAGGTACCGAATGGGCGGGAGGATCACGGTGTGCCGCCTCAGAATTCGGGGTGACGCGCGGCCACGTGGTACGACCCGGCGTGGAACACCAGGGGATCGCCATGGGCGGTGTCGAAGCGCTCGACCTCGCCGATGCAGATCAGGTGGTCACCCGCGTCCACCCAGCGCACGGTCCGGCATTCGAACCGGGCGAGCGCGCCTTCGATCAGCGGGACACCACAGATGCCGTCGATGATGGGAACACCTGCGAACTTGTCCGGCGCCGGAGTGGCGAACTGCTGCGACAGGTGGTGCTGGCCGGAAGCCAGCACATTGACCGCGAAGTGCGTGGCCTGCTTGAGATCGGGCAGGCTGGGCGCACGTTTGGCCGGGCACCACGACACCAGTGGCGGTTCCAGCGACACCGAGGTGAACGAGTTGGCGGTGACGCCGATCCGCTGTCCGCTCGGGGTGCAGGCAGTGATCACGGTAACGCCGGTGGCGTAGTGGCCAAGGGCCGAGCGGAGTTCACGCGGGCCGAAGTCCCTGGTCACGGGCTGCTCCGTCAAGATGGTCATGATGCACCTACGGTCGCGAGATAGGCCTGTGCCTGGGCAGGGTCCATGAACCAGTGGAAGAAGTCGCGGGGGTCGTCGAAGCCGTTGACGAACCGGCGCGCGATGCGGGGATGCCCGCCGGCCGCGCCGAGCAGTTCGAGCACATGCGGCGGAGGCGGGGCCAGCAGGGCATTGGTCCACGCGGCCACATACTGGGCGTAGTCCCAGTACCGTTCGAAGGTGTCCTGCATGAACGCCTGGTCGAACGGCCGGTCACCGTGTTCGAGGATGCTGGACAGGTATGACGCGGCGCACTTGCTCGCGTTGTTCGATCCCTGCCCGGTGATCGGGTCGTTGAGCACCACCACGTCCGCCAGACCCAGCACAGTGGCGCCCGACGGCAGTACCCCGACAGGCTTGCGCACGGTGGGCGGGAACCGGCCGGCGAGGATGCCATTGTCGTCGGTCAGGGCAAGATCGCCGCAGCGTTCGAACTCCCACGGCAGGAACTGCTCCAGGATCCGTACCGACGTCTCCAGGTGCTGTTCAGGCGAGCGGACCTCGCCCCAGCGGTCCATCGGGCCGCCGGGCACACCCTCGAACACCATGATCTCGCACGGCCCGCTCGTGGTCAGGGCCGGGAAAACGAAGTACTCCCCCACACCGGGGATCAGGTTGAACGACACCGCCGAGTACTCGTCGCGCGGCCGCATGCCGGTGACGTAGGTCAGCGCGAGCGCCCGCTGCGGCGCGTCGTAGGTGGAGCGTTCGGCGTCCCGTTCGAACAGCTTGGCGATCTCCCCCTTCCCCGCGGCCACGATCACCAGATCGGCGGAGCGCGCGTAGGACTCCAGGTCGTCGAGGCCGGCGTCGATGTAGTCGAGCTTGCCGCCGAACAGCTCGAACTCGTTCATCCAGACGGGCATCTTCACCCGCTGGTCCACCGACTGCGCGGGGACGTCGAGCCGTGACGCCCACGAGATGGCCTTGCCACCGGCGCCGTCGGGCACGGTGAACGAGATGCCCTCGACCGGCGGACAGGTCTCGTCCCACCGATCAAGGCCCAGCTTTCGCTCGCGGGCCAGCGCGCCGCCGAACATGCACTGGCTGGACATGACCTTTCCGGTCTTGATCTCGTCCGGCGTCCGGTTGGACACGATGGTGACGTCGTAGCCGTGGTCGAGCAGACCGAGGCCAAGCTGCAGGCCCGCCTGGCCCGCGCCGACGATGGTGATGGAGCGCATGGTGTTCACCTCTGGGGATCGCTGAGCTGGGGAATGGCCGGGACGGATTGTTCGGGGCCCAGTGCCGAGTAGCCGCCGTCGACGGCCCAGTCGGCTCCGGTGACGAAGGAGGCGGCGTCAGAGCAGAGGAACGCCACGACGGAGGCGACCTCCTCGGGGTCGCCGACGCGACCAAGCAGGTGGAACGGCGCGGCAACGCGGTCGGTCTTGGCACGGTCGGAACCGGTCAGCTCGTCCATCACCTTCGACCACGTCCAGCCTGGGCTGACCGAGTTCACCCGGATGCCGTCGGCGGCCAGGTCCAGCGCCATGTTGCGGGTCAGCTGCACCAGCGCCGCCTTGCTGACCGGGTAGAGCCAGCGCCCGGTCTGCGCCACCTTGGCCGAGATGGACGTGAAGTTCACGATCGCGCCACCGCCGCGTGCGACCAGGTACGGACGTACGGCCTGTACGAACATCGCCGCACTGACCACATTGACGTCGAGGGCCTGGGTCCACTGTTGACGTGTGGAATCAGCGCCGTCGTCGACATAGGAGCAGGCGAGGTTGACCAGGATGTCGATGCCGCCGAAATGGTCGACGGTGGTGGCGACACAGCGCGCGATCGCCGTATCGTCGGTAATGTCGGTGTGTTCGGCCAGTACGTGCGGGCCGAGTTCATCGGCCACAGCCTTCGCGCCGACATCGTCGATATCGGCTATCACCACTCGGGCACCTTGGGCGTGCAGCGTGCGTACCACGGCCTGTCCGATGATCGTCGCACCGCCGGTCACGACGGCGGTCCTGCCAGTGAGTTCCCGCATCGCACCTCCTCCGAGTCAGGTTGGACGAGGACGTTAAGGACGCGACCGGGTCTCAGCTATCCACCCGGCGCGGCGGCTATGCGTTTTACGAGGTCCCGGCAGCGGGGTGTCGCGTCCGGCGGCAAATCGGCGCATAGTGACCACCAGCCGTGCCGGAGGTGAACAATGACCGACGAGCCCCCGCTGTTCCGCCACGAGGGCGCGCACACCCGCGATGTCGACGAGGCCCGCGAGTTGGTGACCCGTGCCTTCTGCACGCATCAGCTGCTCCCGCTCGACGGTCATGGCGTGCTCGATGCCCGGTTCCACTCCGTCCGGCTCGGCGATGTGGGGCTGAACTACCTCGACTACGGCGCCGAAGTGCGGATCGCGCCCGGACAGCTGCAGGACTTCTTCCTCGTGCAGATGCCGCTGGCGGGCCACGCCGAGATCATTTGCGGCAAGGACTCGGTGCTCTCCGACCCGCTGATGGCGTCCGTGCCCGCGCCCGACCGGGATCTGGTCATGCGGTGGAGCGCGAACAATCCCCAGCTCATCGTGTGGATCGACCGCGAGGCCCTGGAACGTCACCTGAGCAAGATGCTCGGCCGGCCGCTGGCCCAGCCCTTACGGTTCGACCTCGGCATGGACATGACCCAGCAGGCCATTCGTTCCTGGCGCAACGTCGTGGAGCTGATGCGCAGCGAGATCGACATGGACGGCGCGATCCCCACCGAGCCACTCGCCATGACGGAGCTCCAACGGCTGCTGTTCAGCCAGCTCCTGATCGCGCAGCCGAACAACTACAGCGCCGCCCTGCACCGTGACCCGGCGCCCAGCGCGCCGAAGGTGATCAAGCAGGCGGCGGAACTCATCGACGCGCACGCGGCGGAACCACTGACCGTGGAGGACGTCGCGGAGGCCGTCGGTATCGGTGTGCGCGCGCTTCAGGACGGATTCCGGCGGTTCCTCGACACCACGCCCATGAACTACCTGCGTGAAGTTCGCCTGCGTCGGGTGCGGGCCGAACTGGAGCTAGCCGATCCGGCCCGCACCAACGTCACGGACGTCGCGATGCGATGGGGGTTCCTGCACGCCGGCCGGTTCTCAGTGCAGTACCGGCAGCGGTTCGGCGAATCACCCTCCGCGACCCTGCGTGGCTGAGGTTTCCGGACAGCGGGCTCGCTGAGCGGATAGCCCGGCCCGATGCCCGCTCGTACGGTGACCGGACACGGCCGAACGGCGAAGCGAGGTGTCCGGTGGACGCAGTCCCGATCGACGTACTGACCGAAACGATCAGCCGGATCTTCACTGCTTCGGGACTGTCCGAACGCCCGTCACGCGTGGTCGCCGGGTCCCTTGTAGACGCTGACTGCCGTGGTATTCCTTCCCACGGCGCGATGCTCGTTCCGATGTATGTGGAGCGAATTCGCCGCGGGTCGGTCAGCACAGCGCAGACCGCCGAGGTCGTCGCCGACTTGGCCGCAGTGGCCACATTGGACGGACGTAACGCGCTCGGTCAGCTCACCGGCGATCAGGCGATGCGTCTCGCGGTGGCCAAGTCGAAAGAGTTCGGCATCGGCGCCGTCACCGTCCGCCACGCGTTCCACTTCGGCGGAGCCTTCCGGTACGTCCTGGCCGCCGCCGAGCAAGGTTGTGTCGGCCTCGCCGCCGCCAATACCCGGCCTCTGATGCCCGCCCCCGGTGGCGCGGCACCGGTCGTGGGCAACAACCCGCTCGCCTTGGCGGCCCCGGTGCCGGGACGCGCCCCGATCGTGCTCGACATGGCGCTGTCCGAGGCCGCGCTGGGCAAGGTTCGTATCGCCGCAGCCGAAGGCCGGCAGATCCCTGCAACCTGGAGCACGGACGCGGACGGCGTACCGACCACTGATCCCACGGCGGCGCTCGCAGGCATGCTGCTTCCTGCGGGCGGTCCCAAGGGATACGGGCTCGCGGTCATGGTCGATGTCCTTACCGGGGTGTTGTCCGGCGGGGCTTTCGGCGCCGGCGTGTCCGGTCTCTACGCCGACACGGCTGTCCCCAACGACTGCGCCCATTTCTTCCTCGCCCTGGATCCGGCCGCCTTCGGTGGCACGTTCGAGGAACAGATGCGGACCTTCGCCACAAACATCGCGAACACCCCTGCGGCGCCGGGAATCGACCGCGTGTACCTCCCAGGCGAACTGGAAGCGCTCCGCCACGAGAAGGCACGCGTCGAAGGCGTCCGCCTGGAGCCTGCCGTGCGCAGCGCGCTGATCGACACGGCTCGTTCACTCGGTGTCGAACTCGCCATCGGAGGTGTGCGGTGAACGAACAGGTCGACGCTGTGGTCATCGGCTCCGGCATCAACGGCATGGTCGCCGCGGCCGAGCTCGCCAAAGCAGGCTGGTCGGTCGCCTTGGTGGAGCGCAACGACACATTCGGCGGATTCATCGCGACCGAGGAACGAACGCTCCCCGGCTACCGGCACGACACATACTCGTCGTGGCACCCGCTGTTCGTCTCCGGACCCGCGTACGCGGCACTTGGCGACGATCTGCACCGGTTGGGCCTCGAGTACCGCAACACCGACGAGTGGGTAACCGCCAGCGTTGCCGACGACGGGCGTGTGACCGCGGCTCACCGCGACCCCGAACGCACCGCAGCCCTGTTTGCCGATGGCCGCGACCGCGACACCTATCTGGCTGCCCTCAACGGATTTCTCGGCATCGCCGAGCCGTTCGGCACGTTGCTCGGCTCGGAACTGCTGTCCGGATCGACCGTCCGGACAGGGCTGAAACTCGCTCGTACCGCCGGGCGTTCCCACCTCGCCCGCCTGCTGCGAGACACCGTCACCAGCGGCCGCTCGTACTGCCGCCGGGAGTTTCGTGGCAACGAGGTGGATCATCTGTGGTCACCGTGGCTGCTGCACGCGGGTCTCTCCCCTGATCACGCGTCCGGCGGCCTGATGATCCCGATCCTGGCCGCCACGATGCACGGCTTCGGTCTGCCTGTCGTCGCGGGCGGGTCTGCACGGCTGGTCGAGACGTTCGGCAAACTGTTCGCCGAACTCGGTGTCAGTGCGTACACCGGTACCGAGGTCGAGCACATCCTTGTCGAGGATGGTCGTGCTGTCGGCGTTGTCGCTGCAGGACGTCACATCCGGGCTCGCCGGGCGGTGGTGGCCTCGTGCACACCGACCGCTCTGGTGCAGAACCTCTTGCCCGCAGGCGCCACAAGCACCCGGTTCACCGACGAGGCCGAACGGTTCCGCTATGGGCGCGGGGCAATGCAGATCCATGTTGCGCTGGCAGAGCCCCCGGCATGGCAGCAAACCAGTCTTTCCCAGGTGCCGCTCATCCACCTCTCCGATGGCTCGGCGAGCACCGGAATAGCTTGCGCCCAGGCCGAAGCCGGCCTGTTGCCCGCGAAGCCGACTGTCGTGGTGGGACAGCAGTACGTCCTCGATCCCACGCGCGTGCCCGACGGCGCCGCTGCGTTGTGGTTGCAGTTGCAAGAGGTGCCGTTCGCGCCAACAGGTGATGCGGCCGGTGAACTCGACACTGCCAACGGCTGGACCCGGGAGCTGGCGGACGCGTTCGCACAGCGGGTAATCGATCGGGTCGCCGCGCACGTACCGGGCCTGGCCAAGAACATTCGCGCGATCGACGTCATCACCCCGGCAGATCTGGCCGCCCACAACGTCAACGCTGTGCACGGCGATCCGTATGGGGGATCCGCCGAACTCGACCAGAACTTCCTCTGGCGCCCGACTCCCACCGGCGCCCGGCACTCGACCCCGGTACCCGGTCTCTGGCACATCGGCGCGTCCACCCATCCCGGTCCAGGTCTTGGCGGGGCCTCAGGCCACCTTGTCGCACAACGCCTGCTCAGGAGAAAAGCATGAAATCCACTTTCGATGCCCAGGGCGAGGTCCTGCTCGTGACCGGTGGGGCGAACGGGATCGGCGCGGCCACCGCCCGGGCGTTCGCCGAACGCGGCGGAACCGCCGTGGTGTTCGACGTGGCGCCCGCCGAGGATCTGGATGACCGGATCGAGCACCACCGCGTAGACGTGTCCGACCGTGAGGCGGTCCTGCATGCCGTCGATGCCGTGCTGGACAAGCACGGACGCATCGACGCCTTGGTGGCGGGCGCAGCGGTGCAGCCACGTTGCGACGTCGTGGGAATGGACGCCCACACCTGGCGCCAGACCCTCGCGGTCAACCTCGACGGCGTCGTCTGGTGCTGCCAGGCAGTGCTGCCCGACATGATCGCCCGGCGCTCCGGAAGTATCGTCGTGTTCTCGTCAGGCCTCGCCCACGCCGGCCGTGCCCAGGCTGCCGCCTACGCGGCAAGCAAAGGAGCATTGATCTCCTTCGCGAAGTCACTGGCCGCCGAGGTCGCCGACTACCGGGTGCGGGTGAACACTGTCTTCCCCGGAGTGATCGACACACCGCAGTTCCGTGCCGCGAACCCAAGCGGCGGCGAGCGTGAACACTGGGCCGCCACCACCGGGATCGGCTCGCCCGAGGACGTCGTCGGCTGCCTGCTGTTCCTGCTGTCCGACGCGGCCACCATGACCGGCTCGACCCTGACCCGGGACCGGGCCTTCGCCCAGGAGGCCTCATGACCGAACCACTTCCGGTGGCCGTGGTCGGCGGCGGACCGGTCGGGCTCATCACCGCACTCGGCCTTGTGCACCACGGGATCCCGGTCATGGTGTTCGAGGAAGACGAGGCACTCTCGTTGGACACCAAGGCCGGAACCGTACTCACCCGCACTCTCGAGGTTCTGCATCGCTACGACGCCGTCGACACAGTCCTGCGTGCGTCACTGAGGATCGACGAGATCGGTGACCTCGACCGGGCGACCGGCACCGCCCGTGACAGTGTCCGAACCGGACTGTTGACCGAGGACACACGGTTTCCCTTTGTTGTCAACATCCCGCAACACCACATGGAACCCGTCCTGCATCGGAGGCTGGACGAACTGGCGCCCGGAACCGTCCATATGAAACACAGGATGACGGGCTTCACCCAGCACTCCGACCACGTCGAAATCCTGCTCGACACGCCTGAAGGCGAACGACGGGTGGCCGCACAGTACCTGCTGGCCTGCGACGGCGGCCGGTCGCAGACCCGTGAGCAGCTCGGCATCACCGTCGAGGGGCACACCCTGGACCAGCGGTACATGCTCGTCGACCTCGAAGTCGATCTCGACGTCGCGAACCCGAGGGACTATCCGTACCTGGCCTACTTCGGCGACCCGGCGGAGTGGATGATCCTGGTGCGGCAACCACATTGCTGGCGGTTTCTCTACCCGCTCGAATCCGGCAGACCCGAACCCGACCACGCCGAGCTCGCCGCCAAGGCGAAGCGGTTCATCGGAGATGTCGACGGCCTGCGTGTCATCGGCACGAACATCTACCCCGTACATCACCGAGTCGCCAACCGCTGGCGTGTCGGGCGCGTCTTCCTCATGGGTGACGCTGCCCACCTGATCACACCGATGTGGGCGCTGGGGCTGAACACTGGCGTACTCGACGCCTCGAATCTGCCGTGGCGCCTTGCATGGGTACTCCGGGGGTGGGCAGATGAGTCCATTCTGGACGGTTACGAACGGGAACAGGCACCGGTGGCCGTCCGCGGCTCTGGCGAGATGGCCGAGGCCGCCCGCGCGTACATGGACCGCAGGGACTCGAGCGTATCCGCCATGGCAGGCGGTGGCTGGGGCGTGGCCGTGACCCGCTCCCTGCTTGGTGTCCGGCTGGATGTCGATGGCACCGGCGACTGGTCGATGATCGCGACCGGCGACGCGCCACACGCGGCCCGGACCGGTGACCGCCTGCCTGACGTACGTCTTTTCGGCCCTGACGGCGCGATTCACGTACACGACCTCTGCGCTGACGCGTTCGTCGCCCTGTACTTCACCGATGCGCGGCGCAACCCGCAGTTACCTGCTGACTCCCCCGGGTTGCGGCGTTACGTCGTGAGCCGGTGGGATGCGCCGCTGGACTCCGGGCTGCGCGACCGCGCGCTGTTCGATCCCGGAGAGCGGGCCACGCGCCGGCTTGGGGTCGCGCCGGACAGCGCGATCCTCGTCCGCCCGGACGGGCACGTCGCGGCGATCGTCGGCTTCGATCCCGCCGACCCGATCGGCGACGTGTACGCACGCATCACCGGCCGGGCATCGGCTCAGGCTCTTGCGGAAGGACTGAAATGACAGCGGGAACCATTGCGCGGGTACCGGATGGGCCGCAGGTTGTGCTCGCCGAAATCGGTCAGACCGAGTTGCTCGCCAACGACCGGGTGCGTGTGTGGGAAGTGGCGCTGAATCCGGGCGAGTCCCAGCCGTGGCACCTGCACCACAACCCCTATCTCGTGGTCAACCTCGAAGCGTCACCTGGGCGGATGGACTGGCTGGACGGCGCCCCACCGCGGTTCGTGAACGAGTACGTCGGTGGCGTGATCCTTCGGCCCACATCGCCGGTGCACATGCTCACCAACGTCGGAACGACGCCGTATCGCAACCGGTTGATCGAACTGCTCGACATCGGGGAGCACGCCGTGGGCGACGTGGTGCCGGCGATCGTGCCGAAACATCTACAACCGGAGCCCGGGACCGGACCGGTCGGCCATCACGTCGTGTTCGAAACCGACCTTGTGCGCGCGTGGGAAATCGTGCTCGACCCGGGCGCTTCGCTTATGTGGCACCGACACTGCAACCCGCATGTGGTGATCACGCTCGACGGCTCGGACACCCGCATAGACACCCTCGCCGCGCAAGGGCCGGTCGTGACCGAGCCCACGGGCTCCGTGCGGTATCTCGAACCCGGCGATGTCCAGATGTTCGTCAACGCGGGCGCCACCCGCTACCGAAGCCGACTGATCGAGTTGAAGTACCTGGGAGAAAACCGATGACCACGAACCATCTCGAGGAGATCCTGCTGCGGACCCGCGACCTCGAATGGGTCGACAAGACGCTGGCGGGCCTGTCGCACAAGATGCTGTGGCGTGACGAAGAGACCGGTGCTTCCATCGCTCTGGTCCGGTTCGAGAAAGGCTCGGGTATTCCGTCCCGGCACGCGCACGCCTCCAACCAGTTCATGTACTGCCTGAGCGGCCGCTACACCTACACGCCGACCGGCATCACGCTCACCGAGGGCGCCTTCTACTGGAACCCCAAGGGAGCCTCGCACGGCCCGACCATCGCCGAGGAGGAGTCCGTGCTGCTGGAGATCTACGACGGCCCGCACTATCCCACCCAGCCCGACTGGTACAGCGACCCCGAAGACGCCCGCTGAAGGAAATCCCATGCCCAAACACGAAGTCGTCTCCCCCGACCTGGCTGTCCCCAATGGACACTTCGCCCAGGCCACCGTCGTCCCCGCCCGGGGACGCCTGCTCTTCGTCTCCGGCATGACCGCCCGCAACGCCACGGGCGACGTCACCGGCGTCGGCGACATCACGGCCCAGACCCACCAGGTGTGCCAGAACCTCGCGGCAGCCGTGAAGGCCGCAGGCGGCACGCTCGACGATATCGCCCGCGTCGACGTCTATGTCCGCAACATGGAGGACTTCGCCGCCATCCATTCCGTGCGCAGGCAGTACTTCACCGGTGTGGCACCTGCCTCCACCATGGTCGAAGTGTCCAAGTTCGTGAACAAGGACTACCTGATCGAGATCAACGCCATCGCCGTGCTGCCCGACGAGGACGAACGATGAAACTCGCGACCGTCCTGCTGGACGGCAAGGAACTCCTCGCCGCGGTACGTCCCGAGGACAGCACTGCCGCGGTCATGCCGGGTTCGGTCGACGACATCGTCCGAGGCGGTTGCGTCGATTTCGATTTCGCCGAACGCCTCCCATTGAGTGCCGTGGAGTTGACCGCGCCATTGCGCCGGTTCAACCGCGACATCCTGTGCACCGGCTGGAACTACTGGGACCACTTCGACGAGTCGAAAGGCAAACGCGAAGGCCAGGACCCGGCCGAACGCCCCAAGCACCCCACGTTCTTCACCAAAGGCCCCGGCACCGTCATCGGCCCCTACGACGACATCGCCCACGACCCGGCGATCTCCACGAAGTGGGACTACGAAGCCGAAGTCGCACTCGTGATCGGCAAGGACGGCCGATCCATCCCCGAAGAACACGCCTGGGAGCACGTATTCGGCTTCTGCGTCGCCAACGACGTATCCCAGCGCGACCTTCAGCGCCGGCACGGCGGCCAATGGCTCAAAGGCAAGAGCATCGACGGCACAATGCCGCTCGGCCCCTGGATCACCACACTCGACGAGATCGACGACCCGTATGACCTCACAATCCGCTGTGACGTCAACCGCGTGACCCTGCAACAGGCCTCGACCCGGCAAGTCGCGTTCCGGTTCGAGCGAATCATCGCCGAACTGAGCTGGGGCATGACCCTGCGAGCCGGCGACGTGATCCTCACCGGAACCCCCAGCGGAATCGGCAACGCCCGCGAGCCCCAGGTGTTCCTCCAGCCCGGCGACGAGGTGGTCACCGCGGTCAGTGGCCTCGGCGAACTCCGCAATCGCGTCCTGAACACCGTCAGTCTGTCGACTCCCTGGTGAGTACTTCGCTTCATCGGCGCTGGTGTGGTGCCGGACGCACCGGCACCACACGAGGTGAACTAAAGCGTGCCGTAGACCTGCATTTCGTAGAGGGAGTAGCCGTATGAAGTGCCTCGGGCGGTACCGTTCATGCGGACGTAGCGGCCCGTGCCGGAGAGGGCGGTGAGGTCGTCTGTGGCGCCGTTTCCGGTCGTGGTGGTGTAGATCGTCGTCCAGGTGTTGCCGTCCGGCGAGGTCTGGATGGTGTACGACTTGCCGTATGCGGCTTCCCAGCTGAGCTTGACCTGGGAGATGGTGGCGGTGCTGCCGAGGTCCACACGGATCCACTGTGGATCCGAGCCTTCTTTGCTGGCCCAACGGGTCGAGGTGAGGTTGCCGTCGAACGCGGCGCTCGCCGGGTAGCTGCCGGACTCAGTCGAGGACGCGGTCGCGGGCTTGCTCTGGGACAGCAGGGTCGGGTTGCCGCTTCCACCGACGGTCAAGGTGAAGGTGGCCGTGTGGGTCTTGCCGCCGGAGGTGCCGGTGATCGTGATCGGGTACGTCCCTGCCGGTGCGTCCGCCGTAGTCGCGACTCTGAACGTGGAGGAACCACCCGCAGTCACCGTGGCCGGGGTGAACGTCACGACCGCGCCCGGGGGAACGTTCGACGAGTCGAGACTGATCTCACCGGAGCCCGTGGTCGCCACAGTCGCCGTCACGGCACCGCCGCCGGTGATCGATCCGGACGCGGGGTTGACCGCCACGGAGAAATCGTTGGTGCCCGCGGGCGTGAACTGCCACTGGCTCGCGGTCCCGGAACAACTGGCCGCGGTGACGGCGCCACTGGCTGCCCGGAAGCACTTCTTGCCGGTCTGAATATCCGAAATGGTCAGACTGGGGTTGACCGACCACTGCTGGTTCGGCCCGGCCGTACAGGTCTGCAGCACGATCTTGCTGCCCGACATGCCCAGGCAGAGTTTGTTGATCTCGAAGAAGGCGCCGTGGAACTTGAACTGCTGCGCGGCCGCGCCGGAGCAGGCCGCCAGCTTCATCTGCGTGCCAGGACTGGAACTATTGCCGGGATTCTCCATGCACTGGCCCGTGGAGACGTTCCTGTACGAGCCGAATGTGGTGTTCGGCTGTGCACCGCCGTAACATTCACCGGTGCCGGTGTTGAAGATCGGCGTGGGATCGTATGGTTCGTCGGACGGCGGGTCGACGACAACAGATTCCATAACCGGTGTGCTGTCAGGGTTGTAGTGCGTCAGCGCGTCTTCGCAGTCGATGGCGGCCATCGGGTCGCCGCCCTTGCCGCCGAGCCACAGGTCGATGTGCCGCAGCCCCGGCCCTCCGTTCGGGCCTTCACCGTTCCAGTCCTCGCCGCACTCCTGGCAGGAGTCCTCCATGATGAAGTACTTGCGTACCCGGGGAACCCACACCTTGGTGCCCGCGCGCAGCTCCGAAGTGGAGGTGGCGAACGTGATGGGGTCGGCGTAGGTGCCCTTGCCCCCGGCGGTGTTGTGGATCTGCGGGTAGGCGATGTCACCCCCGGGTGGCGTGTTGTCCCACCACCCGTAGAAGGTGAGGAACATCGGATAGGTGGTGGCGGCATTGGCCGGCACACCGGTGAAAACGGACATCAGAACAAGAAGGACCACAGTGCACAACGCACGGCGTCTCATCATGCCTCCGCATGTGAAAGTACAGAGTGTCGCGGCGGCTGCGTACACCTTCCCGCCCAGCGCGGCACGGGTCAAGCTTTGTTAGGAACCTTTCCTGACAAACTCCGGGCGTTGCCCGAAATGCCCGGAAGCCCGCCGCGGTACATTTCGTTGATGCCGGAGATCAAGGTCAGGCTCGACCACTGCGTGATCGCGGTGAGCGACTGGGAGCGGTCGACGAACTTCTACCGGGACGTGCTGGGCGCGGAGGTGGTCGACCACCCCGATGGCCGCGTCGCATACAGGTTCGGCGACCAGCAACTCAACGTTCACGGACCAGGTCTGGACATCGGCCCGCTCGTGGCGAGTCCGCCGGTGGTTCCGGGCGGTAGCGATCTCTGCTTCACATGGCCAGGCACGGTCGATGAAGCCATGACCCACCTAAGCCGCCACCAAGTGCCTGCGGAGGAGGGACCAGTCGTCCGCTGGGGCGGGCGTGGCCGCGGTACAAGCATCTACTTCCGTGACCCGGACGGTTCTTTGCTGGAGCTGATCATCTACGGGTAGCAACAGATCGGATCCGGCGATCCGTCATCCGGTTTCCGGCGCGGGCTTCACCAGCACAGCACGGGTGTAGAGCAGGTCGAAGCCCTGGCGTTGGGCGTTCTGTTGCGACTTGGAGCCTGGCTGGGTCGTGATCACGGCGATGTCGCAACCTTCGGCCGCCAGATCAGCCAGCCGGGCGGACAACAGCGCGGTCTGCACTCCCTTGCGCCGATGCTTGGGCACGGTCGCCGCGCCCGTGAGCTGTGCGACGCCGTTGTCACCTCGACAACTCGCCGCACCCGCGAGCTCGCCTTCGTACAACGCCACATAGCGCCGCACCCCAGCTGCCGCGACCAGGTCACGCATGGCGTTCGCGAGGATCTCGCGCGGGAATTCCTCGTGCGACGGCACTCCCTGATTGTCCGGACTGGCGAATCCCTCGACCACGGTGTCCAGCCAGGACTCGAAATCCTCGTCCGTGCGGCGAACCTCCACCCCCGCCGGGTCGACGCGCTCGTAGCCACCGTCCAGCGCCAGGCCCAGGACATTCTCAAACGACACCAGCCGATAACCGCGGGCGGTGAGCAGCGCCGGGATCCCCGGATCGCCCAGATGCGCGAGCTCCACCTGGACCGGGATGTCGCCGAACGCCAGCTCGATCTCCTCGACGTCCTTCTCAGTCGGCACCCCCGCGAACCCCAGGCCAGCCACCTTGTTCAGCGGCGACCCCTCCTCCGCCACGCTCGCCACACCCCCGGCGACCGGCAACAGCAGGCCACGCGCTCCCCTGCCCCGGGCAGCCTCGCAGCCTGCGCTGATCAGCCGCACCTCCGCCTGCTCGATCCGCTCAGCCAGCCCGGTGTCACAGAACAACGACACGCGTGTCCCCTTTCCTGTCAAAGAATTGCATCAACGTCCGTTCCAGGTACGGATGCGATGGGCCTGCTGTTGCTGTAGCTCGACTTGTTCCCGCACGAAGCCGGTGAGCAGTTTCAGTTGCGCGGACGTGTATCGGTCGAGTTGGGTCTGCGCCTCGGCGATGGTCTGGCCCCACACTTGTTCGGCGAGATGCCGTGCTTTGTCGGAAGCCGCGATGATGATCCTGCGACGGTCTCGTTGGTCGGGCGCGCGCTCGGCGAAACCCGCCTCCCGCAAGCGGTCGACTGCGAAGGTCAGCGCCCCCGGTTTCAGCCCGGCCGTTTCGGCAAGCTCGCCTGCTGTCATCGGGCCACGGGTGATCAGGCATGACAGGCAGCGCGCGTCGGTGCGGTTGAGGCCGAGACTGTCGCTGATGGCCTGGTCGGCGACATCGGAGGCGTTCTGCAGGTCGGTGACGGCCAGCATCAGCTCGTCGATCAGCTTCTGCTTGGGGGGATTCGCCAACGGGACCTACCTCGTCATTGATGTCTACCGACCATCATTATGTGGCTACCGGAAGTCGGCAGCGTGCTCGGTGGCCCATTCAGCGAACGTACGCGGTGGCCGGCCGGTCACTTCCTGCACCGCGTGCGTGACACCGACCGGGTGGGTGACGGCTGCGGCGAGCTGTCCGAGCACCGCGTCCACGATCGCCGGTGGCGCATAGCGGATCATCTCCTCGCGGGCTTGGACTGCGGGCATCTCCTCGAAGCGCAGCTTCCGGCCGATCGCGGCACCGATGAGGTCAAGCTGGTCGGCGTGGCTCAAGGTCTGCGGCCCGCTCAGCTGGTACGCCACCGCGGCATGCCCGTCATCGGTCAACGCCTGGACCGCGATAGCCGCGATGTCACGCTCATGGATCGGAGAGGTGCGCGCTTGACCGTACGGCGCGCGTACCACGTCGCCAGCCTGGATCTGCGGTGCCCAGTGCAGGCTGTTGCCGGCGAACTCGTTGGGGCGCAAGAACGTCCATTCCAGGCCCGACGACCGGATCACATGCTCGAACCGCGCATGGCGCTCGGCGACCGCGTCATGTTGCCGGGCAACGTCGTCTCGCACGTCGCCGGTGGACAACAGCACGATGCGACGAACACCGGCCTGCTTGGCGAGGTTGACGAACTGCTCGGGGGCATCGCCCATCGCGACCAGGTAGACAGCGTCGACACCCTGCACTGCGACCGCCAGCTCGTCCGGCCTGGCCAGATCGCCGTGCACGACTTCGGCGGCGTCCGGTAGCACGGCGGTCTCCGGATTCCTGGTGAGCGCGCGTACGGAGTGACCTTCGGCGAGAAGCCCGGCGACGACGTGCCGCCCGACACTGCCGGTGGCTCCGGTGACAAGGAACATGACTTACTCCAAACTCTGGATAGTCCAACTTTTGGAGTAAGCGTACACCTCGAGCGGCATGCCACGCGTGGGCATCGAAGGGCCCTCAGTCCGCGAGGGACACGTCCATTTCCTCGGCCAGGTATTTGATGACGGACCAGGTGTGTGCGTCCTGCGGGGTGTTCACCTGGATGGTCAGGCCAGGCACAGCTGACACTGCCAGCTCCTGCCCGGAAAAAGTGACTCGGCCGAATTCGGGGAGCTCGAAAATGCGGTGGCGGACGGCGGGTTCGGCGACCTCGTGCCGTGCCCACAGCCGCGCGAACTCCTCGTTGGTCTCCTGCAGCCGGCGGATGTCCTCTTCCCAGTCCGGGTCGCCGACGTGGCGGGCGTACTCGGCGCGCATCCGGGCGACCATGTGCGCGATCTCGGCGTCGTAGTTGACGTACCAGCAACGTGCCATCGGCTCGGTCACGCAGCACCACAACACGTTTCGGTGCACGCACGTGCCGGTTGCGGTGTGCCAGTCGCGGAAGAGCGCTCGGTACACGTCATTGGCCACGAAGACATCGAACCGGCCGTTGACCAGGGTGGCGGGCAGTGGCTGCAACGATTGCAGCAGCACTTTCGTGGCCGGCGGGAGGTTTGTGCCGTGTTCCCGGTCGCGTCGTGGCGTGGCCTCGGCCAATTCGTAGAGGTGCCGACGCTCGGCGCGGTCCAGTTTCAGGGTGCGGGCCACCGCGTCCAGGACCTGGATGCTGGCGTTGATCGGCCGTCCCTGCTCAAGCCAGGTGTACCAGGTGATGCCGACTCCGGCGAGCAGTGCGACCTCCTCGCGGCGCAGACCCGCGGTGCGCCGCCGCTCTCCCGGCGGCAGGCCGACGTCCTCCGGGCGGAGCTGGGCGCGGCGCGTCTTCAGGAAGGCGCCCAGTTCGCTGCGCCTGCGTCCGTCGGCGGTGTCGAATGTGGCCACACCCCATCATCCCCTAGTTCCGGTCGCCGAGAGGGGTAGTGGTAGTACCAGCACCAGAGGGCACTCGGTGCGATCTGTCCGGCCGCCCGAAGGTGGTCGGCATGACAATGAATTCGGCTGCGACCGCTCAGGCACCGGGCGGTGAGCGGCAGCGTTGGCTGATGCTGATCGTGCTGCTGACCGGGCAGTTCATGGCTTTGCTTGCCGTGACGGTCGTGAATGTCGCGATCCCGTCGATCCAGCAGGACTTGCACACATCCGGCTCGACGTCCCAGCTCATAGTCGCCGGGTACACGTTGACCTACGCGATGTTCCTGATCACCGGCGCGCGGCTCGGGGAGCTGTACGGCCGGCGGCGGATCTTTCTCATCGGCGTGATCGGCTTCACGATCACCTCGCTGCTCAGCGGCCTGGCCCCGTCCGCGGGCGTGCTGGTGGCCGCGCGGTTGGTCAACGGCGTCGGCGCGGCGCTGATGATGCCGCAGATCATGACCACCATCCAGACCCAGTTCGCGGCCCAGGCGCGCGCCAAGGCACTGTCGGCATATGCCGCAGTGATCGCGGTGGGCGGCGTGTGCGGCACGGTGATCGGCGGTCTGCTGGTCAGCGCGGACCTGCTGCACAGCGGTTGGCGGCCGGTGTTCCTGGTGAACGTGCCGATCGGCATCGTGGTCGCGGCGCTGGTGCCGAAGCTGGTGCCGCCTGACGAGCCCGCCCCGGCGCGCCGGCTGGACCTGGTCGGTCTGGCTGTCTCGATGCCTGCGGTGTGCCTGATTGTGCTGCCGCTGGTGCTCGGCCACGAGTTGCACTGGCCGGCTTGGACGTTCGTCAGCCTGGTGGCAGGTGCACTGCTCGCGGCGCTGTTCGTGGTGGTGGAGCGGCGAATCGAGCATCCACTGATGAATCTGGCCGTGCTGCGCGTGCCCGGGGCGGCGTCCGGGCTGGCGACACTGGCAGCCGGAATGATCGCGTACGGCGGATTCCTGTTCACCACGTCAGTACACCTGCAGATCCAGCTCGGCGACAGTCCACTGAGGACCGGCCTGACGTTCGCCCCGTCCGGTGTGCTGTTCGGCCTGTGCGGCTATTACTGGCGCCGCCTGCCCGCCCGCAGCCATCACCTGCTGGTGCCGATCGGCTTCGCGGTGGGCGCTGCGGGCTACCTGATCACCGCGATCCTGCTCGCCGACCGGCCGTCGAGCCTCGTCATCGCAGCCAGTCTGCTGGTGTTCGCGGTCGGTGTCGGCACCGCGTTCGGCCCGCTGATGACCCACACCCTGGTCAACGTCCCGGCCACGTCGGCGGCGGACGCCAGCGGCCTGGTGACCACCACGCTCCAACTGGGCCAGGTGGTCGGCGTCGCGATCTTCGGCAGCCTCTACCTGACCCTCACCACCCAGGCGATCACCACCACCTTGTCATGGATCGCCGCACTGACCGCCGTCGGCGCGATCGTCGCCATCGCACTGGCCCGAACCACATGGCGCGCCACCCGGCAGACCGGCGACTGAACTTCCACATAGGATTGCGCCGCGGTCGGCCCCGAGCACGCACCGTTTGCCAAACGTGTTGGCACACAGCGGTGTTACGCTGCACAGTCGCACATGTCGAGGATGACGCCGGAGGTTGCCCGTTGAGCCCACAAAGGGTCACGCTCGCGGAAGTCGCCAAGCGGGCAGGCATCTCGCGCACCACGGCGTCCCTCGTACTGGCCGGCCGGGCCCGTGAACTACGGATCTCCAGCAGTGTCGAGCAGCAGGTCCTCGAGGCGGCGAAAGAGCTGAACTACCGGCCCAACATCGTCTCCCGTGGCCTGCGCACGGGCACTACCCGGACGATCGGCTTCGTGTCGGACACCGTCGCCACGTCCCGGCTGGCCGGTGACATGATCAAAGGCGCGATCGAGGCCGCGCGCGAACAAGACATGCTGTTGTTCATCGGTGAGACCGATGGCGACGCGGGCCTCGAACGCGACCTGTTACAGGCCATGCACGATCGTCAGGTCGACGGCATCATCTACGCGTCGATGTACACCCGGGCCGTCAAGGTGCCGACAGCGCTCACGACCGGGCCTGCCGTATTACTCAACGCCGTTGCGAAGCGGGCATCCGCACTCTCCTCAGTCGTGCCCGACGAACTCGAAGCCGGTCGCACCGCCGCGCGTGTGCTGCTCGACGCGGGCCACAGCGAAGGCATCCACCTCATCGGCGCCGGCCCTCGGAGCCGTGACGTGCCATCGGGAGGCGTCGCCGCCGCCGAACGGGTCACCGGCATCCGCGAGGTCCTCACCCGGGCAAAGGTCAAGATCGCCGGCGGTCGCCTCTGCGACGACTGGCTGCCGGAGTACGGCTACGAGGCGGCTCGCGAACTCCTGGAGCACACCCGGCCACGCGCCCTGATCTGCCTCAACGACCGGCTCGCCGTCGGCGCGTACCAAGCGCTCGACGACTTCGGCCTCAAGGTGCCCGCGGACGTGTCCGTCATCTCGTTCGACGACCATCCAGTCGCCGGCTGGCTCCGCCCCAAACTCACCACCGTCGCCCTCCCCCACTACGAACTCGGACGCAAAGCCGTCGAAGTACTTCTCGCCGAGATCACCCGGGACGGCGAGGAAACCGCACCGGAAGCCAGGACGTACCGCGTGCCCATGCCGGTACGCCTACGCGATTCCGTGGCCTGAAGCTGACGCTCTGATCAACCACGCGGGAAACCAAGCCCGGGCACAGTCGGTCGTGCCCGGGCTTGGCACTAGGCGATCTTGCGGCGGTATGCCGACGAGGCGAAGACGTACGCGACGACGAGGATGCCCGCGCACCAGGCCAGGGCGACCCAGATGTCGCTGCCGATCGGCTGCTCGGTGAACAGGCTGCGGATGGTGTTGACGATGGACGTCACCGGCTGGTTCTCGGCGAACCAGCGCACCGGGCCGGGCATCGTCGCGGTGGGCACGAATGCCGAGCTGAGAAACGGCAGGAAGATCAGCGGGTAGGAGAACGCGCCCCCGCCTTCGGCTGTCTTCGCGGTGAGACCGGCGATCACGGCGACCCACGTCAACGCCAGGGTGAACAGGAGCAGGATGCCGGTGACCGCCAGCCAGGCCAGCACTCCCGCCCCTGAGCGGAAGCCCATCAGCAGGGCGACGGCCACGACGAGCACAAGCGAGATCAGGTTGGCGACCAGCGAGGTCAGCACGTGTGCCCACAGCACGGACGACCGTGCGATCGGCATGGAGTGGAAGCGCTCGAAGATCCCGCTCTTGAGGTCGGTGAAGAGCCGGAGCGCGGTGTAGGCGATCCCCGACGCGATCGTGATGAGCAGAATGCCGGGCAGCATGTAGCTCACGTACGAGCTCGACCCGGTGTTGATCGCGCCGCCGAACACGTAGACGAACATCAGCATCATGGCGATCGGCGTGATCGCGGTCGTGATGATGGTGTCGATGCTGCGGGTGATGTGGCGCAGGGATCGTCCCAACAGGACGGTGGTGTCGCCGAGGACGTGCGTGGTCATCGTCGTTTCCTTACTTGTCTGTGCGGACTTCGCCGCTCTTGCGGTCGTCGCCGACGATGGCGAAGAAAACGTCCTCAAGCGACGGTTGCTTCTCGACGTATTCGACCTTGGCGGGCGGGAGCAGCTGCTTGAGCTCGGCGAGGGTGCCGTTGACGATGATCCGGCCTTCGTGCAGGATCGCGATCCGGTCGGCCAGCTGCTCGGCCTCGTCCAGATACTGGGTGGTGAGCAGCACCGTCGTGCCCTGTCCGGCGAGTTCCTTGACCGCCTGCCACACCTCGACACGCGCCTGGGGATCGAGCCCGGTGGTCGGTTCGTCCAGGAAGATCACCGACGGATCCCCGATCAGGCTCATCGCGATGTCCAGACGGCGGCGCATGCCACCCGAATACGTCGACACCCTCCGCGCGCCCGCCTCGGTCAGCGAGAAGCGCGCCAGCAGGTTATCCGCGATCCTGCCCGGATCCTTGATGTGCCGCAGCCTGGCGATGAGCACGAGATTCTCCCGCCCGCTGAGGATCTCGTCGACCGCGGCGAACTGCCCGGTGAGGCTGATGACCTCCCGCACGTCCGCACCCTGCGTGGCCACATCGAAACCGTTGACGCTCGCCGTCCCCGAATTCGCCTTGAGCAAGGTGGACAGGATCCGCACAACCGTGGTCTTGCCCGCCCCATTGGAACCGAGCAGGGCGAAAATGCTGCCCCGCGCCACACCGAAGTCCACACCGCGCAGCACATTCAGGTCCCCATAGGACTTCTCGAGACCCCGTACATGGATTGCCTGGGTAGGCATCAGACTGCCCCCATCCCGATCGCATCGACCGCCGAGGCCGCTGAACTGGTCATGGCGGCAACGATCGCCTTAGGCCCTGACACGGCACCGCCACCGCGCTGACACGGGCGTCATCTCACGAGAAAGCCCAGCTCACGGGGCACGACGATCAAGACGAGTCTCAGCGGTGGCCGGCGCTCCCGGTGGTGGCGGACCAGCTTTCCAGGAGCTTGAGGCCGTCCTCGGACGCGCTGCCGGCTTCGGCGCTGTAAGTGCACATCACCAGGCCTTCGTCGCCAGGCAGGGCCATGATCTCGTGCGCCAGTTCCAGTTCACCGACGTCGGGGTGGCGTACGCGTTTCGCCCCGGGCAGGTAGACGTGCACGTCGTGTTCGGCCCACATGGTGCGGAAGGCGTCGCTTTGGGTGGCGAGTTCGCCGACGACGTTGGACAGCTCGCGGTCGTGCAGGTTCTTGCCGACCTCGACACGCAGTGCTCCGACGCTGTTTCGGGCGTTGCGTTCCCAGTCGACGTAGAAGCGTGTCGCGCGGGAATCGAGGAAGATGAACCGCAGAATGTTCACTGATCCCACTGAGCCCGCGAACATCTCCGAATACAGCGCGCGGCCGAGTGAGTTGGTCGCCACGATGTCGAAGCGGTTGTTGCGGACGAACGCGGGCACCCTGGTCAACGCGTCGAGGATCCGTTGGACGCTGGGCCGCACGGTCGGCTGGACGGGCTTGCGCCGTCGGGCGGCGGTGGTGTTGGCCGCGCGGGCGAGGTCGAACAGGTGCGCCCGTTCCGCGTCGTCGAGTCTCAGTGCACGGGCGATCGCGTCCAGGACGCCCTCGGACACTCCGCCGAGGTGTCCGCGTTCCATGCGGGTGTAGTACTCGACGCTGACTCCGGCGAGCATCGCGACCTCGCCTCTGCGCAGACCGGCCACCCGGCGCTCGCCGCCGGCGAACAGACCGGCCTGCTCGGGCGTGATCTTGGCGCGCCGGGACTGGAGAAATGTCCGGGTTTCAGCGCGGTGGTCCACAAAGACCAGTTTAGGTGCGCCGCAGCGCGGCTGGGTGTCCCTGTCGGTACCCCTCAGAGCCGTGACTCCCACATCACAGCCGCCGCGAGTTGCATGGTGACTGTCCACTTCAGGAAACAGGAGTTCACCATGAAGATCGCCGTTCTCGGCACCGGGATGGCCGGCCGCGGGTTCGCGGACCGCCTGACCGAGCTCGGACACGACGTCGTGATCGGCACGCGGGACGTGCAGCAGACGCTGGCGCGGACCGAGCCGGACGCGTTGGGGCACCCGCCCTACGCCGTGTGGCAGCAGACCAGCCCCGAAGTGCGGCTGGTGCCGTTCCCCAAGGCCGGTGCGCACGCCGAACTCATCGTCAACGCGACCGCGGGCGCCAGCTCACTGGCGGCGCTCGATGCGACCGGCGCGGCGAACCTGGCCGGCAAGGTGATCGTCGACATCGCGCTTCCGCTCGACCTCTCCCAGGGAATGCCGCCGACGCTCACGGTCGCCAACACCGACAGCCTCGGTGAGCAGATCCAGCGCACCTTCCCTGCCGCACGCGTCGTCAAGACCCTGAACACGGTGTTCTTCGAAGTCATGATCGAGCCGAAGCGGGTCCCCGGGGAGCACAACATCTTCCTCGCGGGCGACGACACTGATGCCAAGAACACAGCCAAGAGCCTGCTGCACGGGTTCGGATGGCCGATGGACGCGATCATCGACCTCGGTGGCATCCGGGCAGCGCGCGGCGTCGAGATGTACATGCCGCTCTACTTCACGCTCTCAGCCGTGCTCGGCACCTTTCACTTCAACATCGCGGTCACTCCTCGACGGTGATGGCCAGCGCCGGACAGACCACAGCCGCGTGCCGCACATCCGCCAGCCGCTGGGCGGGCGGATCGGCGTCGAGCAGCGTCACGATTCCGTCCTCGTCGCGCTGGTCGAACACATCGTCGGCGGCCAGCACACACTGCCCGGAGCCGACGCATTTGTCCTGATCAACGGCCACCTTCACGATGTCCTCCCAGTCACCAGGTCACGGGAAGCGCGGTGACGCCACCGGTGATCGTGGTGCGCACCTCAAGCTCATCGAGTTGTTTGGCGAGCCGTAGACCAGGCAGGCGGCGGGCCAGGGCGGCGAACACGACCCGCAACTCCGTGCGAGCCAGGCTCGCGCCGATGCAGAAGTGCGCGCCGTGGCCGAATCCGAGGTGGGCGCGTTCCGGACGGTCCGGGTTGAAGGTCTCGGCATCGGTGTAGACCAAAGCGTCGCGGTTGGCGGAGTTGACCGACAGGATCACGGCGTCGCCACGTTGGATAGTGACACCGGCGACGTCGACATCGGTGTGGGCGTACCGCAGCAGGCCCAGGTCGCCGGGCGCGCCCAAGCGCATGATCTCTTCGACGGTGGCGTCGACCCGGCCGTCCGGGTCGGCCGTCAGCGCTTCCCACTGGTCGAGGTGGGTGAGCAGGAACAGCGTGCCGAGGCCGATACGGTTGACGGTGGTCTCGTGCCCGGCGAACAGCAATCCGACGCAGAGCCGGACCATCTCGTCGTAGTCGAAGGCCTCGTCGGCGCTCTGGGCACGCACGAGGTCGGAGATCACGTCCTCATCCAGCTGCGGACGTTTGGTCTCGACCAGACCGATCATGTAGCGGCTGAACTCCTCCCGGGCGCGGTGGGCGTCCTCGCCGATGACGGTGTTGGACATCCGCTCTGACAGCGTGTGGAAGTACGCGCGGTCTTTCTCGGGAGCGCCGAGCAGTTGGCAGATGACCGCGACCGGCAGCGGGAAGGCCAGCCCGGCGTGCAGGTCGACGACGCCGTCAGGGTTGGTGTCGTGCTCGATGAACAGTTGGTCGATGTAGCCGTCGACCAGCTGCTGCATGTGATCGGTGAGCATCCGCATCCGCTTGGCGGAGAACGCGGGGGTCAGCAGCCGGCGCATCCGCGTGTGGTCGGCTTCTTCGGTGTCGTAGTTGCCTGAGGGCCCGTCCTGCACCGCGGCGGTGGTGATGCGTGATGCCCGTTCCGGCTCGGGATGTGAGCGGCCGAGCCGCTTGTCGCTGAGCAGCTCGCGGACCTCTTCGAAGCGGGTGACCAGCCACGCGGGATCGCCGGCCGGGGTGGTGACCGGCGTGACCGGGCCCTGCCGGCGCAGCACCTCGTACAGCGGGGCGAGGTCGAGGATGTTCGGCCTCGGGAAGGGCAACTGCGAACGCTCAGCGGCAACGCTCATGGCACTCCTCCAGTGATTTTCCGACAACCCGACCGTAGCACTTTATTGTCAGTGACTGCCATTAAAGTTTCCATTGCCTTCGGGCATGCTTAGATCCCCTGATGGAGGACGTCGTGACAGGCACCGGCTACGCACCCCGCCGGGGACGGCCGCCGGCGAGCGACGAACAACGCCAGCAGCAACGCCTCGACATCTCGCGCCACGCGGTCCGGCTGTTCGCCGAACAGGGCGTGGCCGCCACCTCCGGCGAACAGATCGCCCGGGCCGCCGGAGTCTCCGAACGCACGCTGTGGCGCTACTTCCGCACCAAGGAAAGCTGTGTGGAGCCGCTGCTCACCAAGATGATCGACGCCTTCCGGGCGGTCCTGCGCGCGTGGCCGCCCGAACTCGAGCTGATCGAGCACCTGCGGGCGACCTACACACCCGTCTTCGACTCGGCACCCGGCACCGACGTCGAAGCAGTGCTCGCCGTGATCCGGATGACCCATGACGAACCCGCGCTCCGTGCCGTCTACCTGGTGCTGCGCGAACGCTCGGAAGACACCTTCGCCGAAGTGCTCGCCGAACGCATGGGCAAGCCGCCCAACACATTCGACGTCCGCGTGCAGGCCGCCACCATGAACGCGGTACTCAAGGCCGCGACAGATCATCTTGTTCATGCCACAGCGGAAAAGGGCATCACTCCGCAAACCCTGGACAGGCACCGCGAACACATCGCCAACGCGATCAGCCTCGTCACGCGAGCACTGTCGGACACCTGATCAGCCGACCGGGTACACGAAGCCCTCATCCCGGATGTACTTGTAACCAGCGTTTTTCTGGTCTTCATTGCATTTGTCGGTCACGCACGTCGCGTTGTCCTTGCGTCCTTCGTGCCAGTACAACCGCAGCGGGACCGTGCCGGGCCGTTGCGCGCGGTAGACGTAGCCTTCGTCCCGGATGAAGACGTACCCATCGTGCTTGTTCTGGTTGACGCATGTGTCGGTCCCGCAGCTGACGATGTCCCCGCGAGCCTCGTTCCGGTAGGTCTTCAGGGGTACCGTGCCGTCCTCGCGGGAGACCAGCACACGTCCTTCCGGGTGGGCGGGTTGGTACCCGACGCGATATCGCCCCAGACACTCGTCGGTGACGCAGGTGGCGTTGTCCTGCAGTGCACCGTTCCAGTAAAGCCGCAACTCCTTCGTACTTGGCGACGGCGGCGCCTGCGCTGGTTCACCGCTCGCGGACGTCGGCCAGTTCTGCCAGATCACCACCGCTACGGCTGACAGCGCGACGACGGCCGCGCCCGCGATGGCCGCCACCGTCCGCCGTCGCCCCCGACGCGCGGGTATGACCGAGGTGGAGTGCGGCGGAGGCACGGTCACGCGGACCGTTTGCTCCGGCGCCTCGCCGGACAGGACTTGCGCGACGGCGGCGCGTTGATCGTCGATCATCCGTTGGACAGCGGGCAACCAGGGCCGCACCGACGGCGGGACCGGGTGCGCCAAGTTGAGGATCTCTTCAGGGCTGGGGCGCCTGCGCGGGTCCTTCTCCAGGCACCGCTCCACAATCCGGCGCACCCGTGACGGGATCGCCGACAGGTCCGGGTGGACGCTCACCACATTGTTCAGCGTCTGCAGGGTCGACGAGCCCGCGAATGGACTGCGTCCCGTACACGCCGCAGCGAGTACCGCACCCAGGGAGAAGACGTCGCTGGCCGGACCGAGCGTGCCGGCCTCGGCCTGCTCAGGCGACATGAACCCCGGCGACCCGACCGTCGAGCCCGTCCGGGTGAGCTGACCGCTGAAGTCGTCCACAGCCTTGGCGATACCGAAGTCGATCACGCGCAGGCCGTCGTCGGTCAACAGCACGTTGGAGGGCTTGAGATCCCGGTGAACCAGGCCGACCCGGTGAATCTCCAGCAGAGCCGTGGCCAGCCCGGCCGCCAGGCGTAACGCCGATTCCTCCGGCAACGGCCCAGCCACCGTCACAGCCTCATACAGCGAAGGACCCGGCACGAACACCGACGCCAGCCACGGCACCTCCGCGTCCGCATCAGCCTCGACCACGGCAGCCGTATAAGCCCCGGAGACCCTTCTCGAGGCCTCGACCTCCAGGCTGAAGCGGGCGCGAAACCCCTCATCCTCGACAAACAGGGAGCTGACCAGCTTCACCGCAACCAGCCGTCCATCCGGACCAGACCCAAGCAGCACGCGGCCCATCCCACCGCGACCCAGCTCAGCCAGAATCCGGTATCGGCCGATCACCATCGGATCGGACGCTCCAAGCGGCTTCACAACAACCCTTCCGAACAGGCAAGCGCCGAACCCCGGACGCCCCACTCACCAGACCGCGGCCCATCCTACGGATGATCAACTCCCACAACGCCAGGAGCAACGGCCAGTTTCTCGCCTGCCCGAGACGGAGCACTCCCGCGTCAACGCTCGATCGCCGCCAAGAGGTCGTACATCGACGATGACGGACACACACCAGCATTCGTCCACCTCATCGTCACGGGCCCGCTCGACGGCCCGGCGCACGAGCGTCTGCGGCACTCCTCGCTCTGTGGCGGCCTCGATATCGATCGAGGTGTTGTGCCGCGGATGCTCGGCAGCCGCTTGAGTGCGCTGATGTAGTCCCTGAGGTCCTTTGCCCGCGTCCTTCTTGGCGCAATCGGATCAGCCGACCAAGCCGAGAGCGCGCAGCATCTCGGTCCGGTCCACATGGGGCAACGCGCCGAAACGGCCGTGCAAGTATGCCTTTTCCAGGTTCTGGGACTTCCTCACTCGCTCGCCGGCGAACTCGGCCAAGGCACCCAGCCGTGTGGCGCCGTCTTCGAGTTTCTCGGTCAGCCAGACTTCGTCGCGGTTGAGATGGTTCAGCAGGCTCGTGTCATAGGAGGTGAACACCAACTGCGCGCCCTTGGGATTCGTTGCCCGCTCATGGAAGAGCCGGATCAGGTGCATGGACAGCGTGGGATGCAAGCTTCCGTCCAACTCGTCGAACAGGACGAGTGAGCCTTCCTTGAGCGCGCCCAGGACCGGGCCGATCAGCCTGAACCAGGTACGCGTTCCCTCCGACTCGGCCTCGAAGTCGAGCGGCATCGCCCCTTCGGCCGTTCGATGCATGAGACGCACTTTCTGACGGCCTTCCAACCGTTCGATCACGACATCATCGATGCCAAGATCGGCCATCCGCAGCAGTGCCAACGCCTGAGCCCGGTCTTCCGGCGCCAGCTTCGCCGGATCCTCCAGCCCCTGTCCGAGCACCTGGATATTGAGCAGATACCGGGCGAAGTCCGAGACAACAGGTTCATCGAACCGCCGGGCGATCGACAGTGCCAGCACCCGGTCGGTCAGCAACTCCCGAGTTCCGGACAGCCTGCCCAGGCCGCGTTGCAGGGTGAACTCCAGGCCCTCACGTTCGAAGATCCGCCGCCGCTTCTTCTCCGGATAGTGGAACAGGCCTTCGTAGCGAACAGCCTGCTGGTCCAACTCGACGACGTACTCGAAGCGAACACCTGAGACGACGGCCGCGACGACGAACTCCGATGACGCCAGGCTTTGTGTGAAGGCGAAGGGCTCCACCGGGATCTTGTCGTCCCACCTGACCAGTGAATCGCGCACGGCGGACCGAAGCCAGCTCAGTGCGGCCAGGACGTTCGACTTGCCGGAGGCATTGGGCCCGAAGATGGCCGCGAGCGGCAGGAGGCTCTCACCCAGGTTGGGAATGGGGTGCGCTTCGTCCCGATCCCGATCGACAGCCACCATCGACAGTTCGACAGGATGAAGTATCGAACGAAAGTTCGATACTTCGAACCGGATCAGCACAACATATCCCTCTCTGCAGTCTGGCCGCGCGCAAGGCTTCGATTTCGTCGTAAACCTACGACAATCTACCGCTGTTGACGCACTCGCAGCCAACTGACGGTCAGGAGTGCTCCCGCTCACGCGTCCGGGATCATGCCGGATCGGTCTGTTGCACAGTTCGTGCACGTCGGCGCATTATTGCGCGATGAGCGGCTCGAGGCCGACCGGTCCCGCCGAGGTGTGGTCCACTTCGGAGGTTCTGGCGCCGCGTGCGTTCGAGTACTGGCGGGATCTGATCTGCGCCACGTTTGTGCAGCTGTCGGCGACGCCGACGAGGCCGGGGCGGTTCGATGGCCGGCTGAGGCATGCCGACCTTGAGTCCTTCGAGATGACGACTGTGCATGCGGGTGGGCAACGGGTCCGTCGGACGCCGCAGTTGATCGCCCGTGCCGGGGAGGAGTATCTGCTCGCGAGCATTCAGACGCGTGGCTGCGGGCGGATCGAGCAGGATGGCCGTGTGGCCGAGCTGGCTCCCGGCGAGATGGCTCTCTACGACAGCACTCGTCCGTACACCCTGCATTTCGACGACACGTTCGAGCAGGTCGTCGTGCAGGTGCCGCTGCGCGGGATGCTCGCTGAGACTGGGCTTCGCGACTCCCGGGGCGTCACGGCGGTGAAGCTCGGCGCGAACAGTCCTGCCGGAGTCGTCGCTCAGTTCTTTCACGGCCTCGCGCATCTCCATCAGACTGACCCGTTCGGCGCGGCCACCCTCGCGACGCAGGGACGCGGGCTTATGGCGTCCGCGCTGGCTCTCTCCGCCGGCCGGGCTCCTCGTAACGAAGTCCTGACGCGCCAACGTATCCAGGCGTTCCTGCGCGCCCATCACGCTGATCCGGACCTCACGGTCGACGACGTGGCCAACGCGTTCCTGATTTCGAAGCGGACGCTCTACCGGTTGTTCGACGGCACGCCGGACGGGGTGGGCACGTTGTTGCGGCGCGTCCGGGTGGAGCACGCGAAGTCGTTGCTGCGGGCCGATCGTGGGCGTCCGCTTGAGTCGATCGCCCTGGCGTGCGGGTTCGCCGGGGAACGGCAGTTCTTCCGGGTGTTCCGCCACGAGGCAGGGATGACTCCCGGACAGTTCCGTGGCACGTCCGGTCAGTGAGGCGGCACGCGTTGTCGATCCGGACGGCTGGTGAGCGGCCGATAGTGAGCCGGTAGCAGTTGCGGCTCAGTTCGGAGGCTTGCCATGGCAGAACAGGTTCGCGTCGCGGTCGTCCAGGCGGAACCGAGGTGGCTGGATCTGGCCGCCGGGGTGGACCAGGTCGTCAGCCTCATCGCCGATGCCGCGGCGGGCGGTGCCCGGCTGGTCGCCTTCCCGGAGACCTTCCTGCCAGGCTACCCGTGGTGGATCTGGCTCGACTCGCCCGCCTGGGGCATGCAGTTCGTCCCTCGCTACAGCGAGAACTCGATGACCCGCGACGGCGCCGAGATGTCCAGGATCGCGGCTGCCGCAGCCGAACATGGCGTGCACGTTGTCCTCGGGTTCAGCGAGAAGGCGGGCGGCAGCCTGTACATGGCGCAGGCGTTCATCGACGACACCGGCCGCGTGCTTTCCGTGCGCCGCAAGCTCAAGCCGACCCACGTCGAGCGCAGTGTGTTCGGCGAGGGCGACGGCAGCGACATTCAGGTGCACGACACGAAGCTGGGCCGGCTCGGCGCGCTGAACTGCTGGGAACACTTCCAGCCACTGACCAAGTACACGATGTACAGCCTGGGCGAGCAGATCCACGTCGCCTCGTGGCCGAGCTTCTCGGTGTACCGCGGCGGGGCGAAGGCGCTGGGCCCGGAGGTCAACACCGCGGCCAGCCTGGTGTACGCCGTGGAAGGCCAGACGTTCGTGCTCGCGCCGTGCGGCGTTGTCGGCGACGCGGCGCACGAGACATTCTGCGATGACGACGTGAAGAAACAGTTGCTGCTCAAGGGCGGCGGATTCGCCCGGATCTACGGTCCCGAGGGCAGCGAACTGGCATCTCCGCTGGCCGAGACCGACGAGGGCCTGTTGTTCGCCGACCTGGACTTCTCGCTGATCGCGATCGCCAAGTCCGCCGCGGACCCGGTGGGTCACTACTCGCGCCCGGACGTGTTCCGTCTGCAGGTCAACCTCGGCGCGAATCCACGGATCATCCACAGTGGAGCAGAGCAGCCAGAGCCGGAGTTCAAGGACATCGAACTCGTCACCGCGGACGGGGCGTGACGACATGGAATCCGCGATTCCCCCATACCTGACAGTCGAACGGACCAGATCAAGCCGCAAGTCGGACACGTTCCAGCCACCGTACCCGTCGTTCTCAGCACGGTTCGACCCGTCGATGCAGCAGGTCGTCATGGCCTACTTCGGGGTGCAACACGCGTCGCAGGACCCGCCCCCTGTAGCCGAAGCGGCCTTGACGCGCCTGGCCGGGACGGCAGGCGGCGCGCATCGCGAGCGGGCACGGTACGTCGACGAGGCCGGTTACCACACCACTCTGGAGATCCGGTACTGGACGAACCCGGCGGAATTCGCGTCGTGGTTGGCGGACAACGACTTCTGGACCACCGGCCCGGCGAGTCCTGAGGCGGGTTTCTTCTTGGAGGCGGCGCAGCCGACCGTACACCGGTTCGAGACACTGTTCTCCAACGACCGAGTCGAAGGCATAGCCGTCGCGGCGGACAAGTTGAGCGGTGAGATCCAGGAACACGGATACTGGGGCGGCGCGCGGGACCGGATCCCACTGTCGCAGACGGACACACTCGCACCATTCGGAGCAGTGTCGGTGCACACCTCCGGCGACCTGGTAACGGTGGTGCCCAACGGCAACCTGTGCCTGATCCGCTCGGGCCAGGAGTGGTCCGAGACCGACGGCGACGAGCGGCGGATGTACCTGGAAGAGGTCGAACCCGTGCTGCGGGCGGGCATGGACTTCCTTCGTGACGACGGCCTGCCGATCGGCTGCTACGCGAACCGATACGTCCGGGTGCTGGCCGAGGACGGGAGCCAGACGGACAAGAGCTTCGGCCTGAGCTGGTGGCGAGGCCTCGAAGACCTCGAAACCTGGTCGGAGTCCCACCCGACGCACGTGGCCATCTTCCGGGTGGCGATGAAGTACCTGTCGACGATGGGCCCAGCGGCGCGGCTACGCCTCTACCACGAGGTCACGGTCGCCGAGCAGTCCCAAACGCGGTTCGAATACCTGGGCTGTCACGCCAGGACGGGACTGCTGCGGACGTTGCGGTGATCCAACTCGACGAACTACGCGAGCTGCAGCTCGAACGTCTGCAGTGGACGCTGCGGCACGCGTACGAGAACGTGCCGGCATACCGAAAGAAGTTCGATGACGCAGGTGTTCGCCCCGAGGACTGCCACAGCCTTGAGGACCTGACGAAGTTTCCCTTCACCACCAAGCAGGATCTACGCGACAACTACCCGTTCGGCATGTTCGCCGTCCCGCGGGACCAGGTGCGCCGTATCCACGCCTCCAGCGGCACGACCGGCCAACCGACCGTGGTCGGCTACACCGCGCAGGATCTCGACACGTGGGCCGAGGTGATGGCCCGCTCCATCCACGCGGCGGGTGGCCACCCCGGCCACAAGGTCCACATCTCCTACGGCTACGGGTTGTTCACCGGCGGTCTCGGCGCCCACTACGGCGCGGAGAAGCTCGGTTGTACGGTCATCCCGGCATCCGGCGGCATGACCGCCCGCCAAGTGCGGATCATCCAGGATTTCCGGCCCGAGATCATCATGGTCACCCCGTCGTACATGCTCACCCTGCTGGACGAGTTCGAGCGCCAGGGCATCGACCCGCGCACAAGCTCACTACGGGTGGGCATCTTCGGCGCCGAACCGTGGACCGAGCAGATGCGTTGCGAGATCGAGGAGCGCACAGGCATGGACGCGGTCGACATCTACGGACTGTCCGAGGTGATCGGCCCCGGCGTGGCCCAGGAATGCGTGGAGACCAAGGACGGCCTGCACATCTGGGAGGACCACTTCTACCCGGAGGTCGTCGACCCGATCGAGCAAGTGGTTCTGCCCCAAGGTGAGCAGGGCGAACTGGTGTTCACCTCGCTGACCAAGCAGGCGCTCCCGATAATCCGGTACCGCACGCGCGACCTCACCTGTCTGCTACCGGGCACCGCCCGGCCCGAGTTCCGCCGGATGCGGAAAGTCACCGGCCGCACAGACGACATGATCATCCTGCGTGGCGTGAACGTGTTCCCCACCCAGATCGAGGAGATCGTGCTCCGCACACCCGGCCTGAGCCCGCACTTCCAGCTAATCCTGTCCAAACAGGACAGGATGGACACGATGACGGTCCGCGTCGAGGCGCGCCCCGCCACAGCCACCGACGCCCGCCAGACAGCCGCCGCCACCCTGGCCGGGCAGATCAAGAACAGCATCGGAATCAGCGTGGCAGTCGACATCACCGATCCGGACACCCTGGAACGCTCGGTCGGCAAACTCCGTCGGGTCATCGACAACCGACCGAAGTAAAGCCGCCTCTCAGGTGCGCATGCTGTCCTGGGCCTGGGACGCGGCGATGAGGACGGCCTGGCGGTCGTGCCGGGTGAAGCGGCCCTTTGCCTGCCACTGCGCTGACACGTCCCCGACCTGTCGGACGAAGTGGGCGTGGTTTTCGAACGGGGCTGCCTGCCAGACGCGGTCGAGGAACGAGAAACCTTCCTCGTCCACAGCCTGGTTCGACACGCCGGAATCGACCGATCCGAATACCACGGTCGGCTCCACCCGCTTGAAATAGATGTGGTGCGCGTCGTCGATGCCGATGTAGAGCGGTCGCAGTGTGTGGTTTTGGGTGGCGAAGAAGTTCGGCTGGCCTAGTGGGTTGACCGCCGCGCGGAGGTCGCCGTCGAGTTTGAGGTGCTTGTAGAAGGAGAAGGTTCGCCAGCTGCGGGAACTGTTCAGTGCCGGGAGCACCAGCGGGCCGTAGAACAGGCTCTGGACCGCTGGATCGTCGATCGCCCGCTCGATTCGCAGGCTGAACGGCATCGAGATCTCGATGCGGTCCCCCGGCGACCAGTCCCGGTTCAGGCTGAGATACGTGCCCGCGACGGCCTTCACGTCCTGGGCGACGCCGTTGATCGTGACTGCGAAACCCTTCCGGATCCAGCCCGGCACCCGGAGTTTGACTTCGAGGCGACCGCGTCCATTGACGGTCAACGTGCTCTTCTGCTCGCGGGGGAAGTCTGTCTCCTGCGTGACGGTGAAGCCTTCCCACCGCAGGGTCGAGGCGATGTAGAGGTTGACGTACAACGTTTTGCCGTCCGCCGACCGGAAGTAGATCGTGTCCTGGTACTTGGTGTGGTTCTCCAGCCCCGTACCGCCGCAACAGGTGCCGATGTTGCCGAATCCCCTTGTGGCGCCTGGGTGTGCGGGCAGGAAGTAGGTCACCATCGGCTCGGCCGCGCTGTTCACGTCCTGCCGGGAGCCGAGGATGTGGTTCAGCAGGCCTCGTTCGTAGTAGTCCATGTACGCCGGGTCCGGGTCATGGAAGAACAGGTTCCTGGTGAGCTTGAGCAGGTTGTAGGTGGAGCAGGTCTCGCCGCCACCACCGTCCGTGTCGGTCTGTGGGCGCGTCTGGTAGGTCAGCGAACCGGCGATGTCGTCGCGCGGCTGGAACAGCTCGGCGTTGGTGTTCTCCGGGTAGCCCTGCCCCGCCGCGTATTGCCCGCCGGCCGAGCCGTGGCTGAACATGCGGTGCGGCAACACCATGTGCCAGAAGTTCCGCGCCGCCGTGAAGTACTCCCGGCCGGCGGGGTTCTGCTCGAAGACACGCAGGTAGCCGATGAACTGCGGCACATGCTGGTTGACGTGGATACCGCGCAACACATCGCGGTTCTCCACGGCCGCGGGGAACACTGTGCGCCGGTTGTCGAAGCATGTGGCGGTCTTCAGATAGGCGGCCTTGCGGGCCGGGTCGTTCTCAATGGCCGCCAGGTGGGCCATGACCTCGTTCATCCCGCCGTACTCGCCCGCGATGTGCAGCGACCACATCCGGTTCAGCCGGTCACGATCCACTGTGGACAATCTGCTGTGCACCCAGTCGCCGACCTTGCGGACGATGTCCAGCGCCCGCTCACTGCCGGCCAGGTGATACGCGTCGAGCAGGCCTCGCGTGATCTTGTGCAGGGTGTAGTACGGCGCCCAGATACCGGCGCCGCTGTAGTTCGTGAACTCCTCCAGCCTGATGAACTGGGCCTCGGTGTACGCCGACAAGAAGCCGGGGTGCCGTCGTCCGTCGGTGGCACCGAAGAACTCGGCGTTGTTGCCACGGCCGGATGAGTCCACAATAGATGGCCCGGGAGCTTCGTCGAACCGGTACCACGCCACCAAGTCCGTGGTGCCCACAGCACTGGCGTTCTGCGCGACGGATGCCACTTCGGCGCCGGCGAGGGCACGGCGGAAGATCTGGAACTCGTCGAGCGTCCCGTTCAGGAACTTGATGTTGGTCTGCGGGAACTGGGCCCGGCCGATCCAGTTGGTGGTGGCACCCAGGTCCGCCGGGCTGAGGCTGAGGGTGCCCGTACCTGCGACGACCCCGTCGACGTAGATGGTGCCGACGTTGCCTGCCTTGGTGATGGCGACATGCGCCCACGTGCCAGCGGCCAGTTGCGTGGTGGCGTCGACACGTTGCTCCGCATTACCTGTGGTAATCGCGAATCGCGGGCCGCCGGTTGAAGTGTGTGCGGCGAGGTACATCCGGACCTTCGAGTCGGCGGCGCTGTCACCAGGCTTGCCGAAGTCGAAAATCCGCGCGTCCGCGTCCCGGACCGCCAGGTTGACCCAGGTGGCGACGGTGAAGTCGGTCAGCCCGTTGGTGACACCGGCAGGCACAGCGATGTAATCCGCGTCGCCAGTGATGTGACCGTTCGGGGTACCGGTCAGCCGAACCGCCGTGCCCGATCGACCCGCTACCCGGGGAGTCGGCCGGCGTGCAGCGGCGGCCAGCGCATCCTGGCATTCGCCCAGGGTCGTGACCATGTAGTCGAGCTTGTCCTTGAAGATCTGCTCACCGGTCGACGCGTACGACTGCGCCAGCAGCGTCAGGAAATGGCCGGTGTAGTGGCCGCGCAGGTTTCCGTCGGGGGTCTCCCAGCTGCCGATCGGATTGGCGCCCTTGTGATCGAGCCCTGCGTTGACGCGGAAGCTACGTAACATCCGGTCGGGACCGCGCATGTCGTCACGGACCCCGCCCACGACGCTCGGCCCGTACTCGCGGGCGAAATAGAGCAGGCGGTCACGCTTCTCCCGGAACACACTGCTGCCCAGCGTCACCTGCCCCAGGTCGAACGGCCGCACGACCCAGCTACCCGGACTGGGAAAACCGTTCAGCACAGCCAAGTCCGGCTGTGCTGCATGCGCCTGACCGGGGAGCAACGGGAGAGCCGCGGACAACGCGCCCATCTGCAGGACGCGACGCCGGGAGAGATCCTTGTCCATCCAGTTCCCCACCGTCGTTGGTGCCAGATGACATGTAAGGTGTGCAATTTTACTGATCGTCAGAATTACACGTCAAGGACGCCGAACAGGGCAAGGGTTTACTCCGGCGAGCGGCCGGCCCACTCGCGACGGGTGTGGCCCAGGTGCGTGCTCATCAGCTTCTTCAGCTTTTTCGCGTCACCCGAGGCGATCAGGTCGCACATCTCGACGTGCTCCTGGGCGCTGTCCACCAGACGACCCGACGCGACAAGGGCGGAAAGCCCGTAGAGACGGGTCTGTGCGCGGAGATCCTCCACGATCCGCACCAGACGGTGGTTCCCGGCGGCCGAGAGCAACCGGATGTGGAACTCCCGGTCGGCGTTGATGTAGCTGACGAGGTTCCCTTCGGCGGCGGCGTCCACGATCGCCGATGCGAGCTCGCGCAAGGCAACCAGCTCGTCGGCCGTGATGTGCGGGACCGCCTCGGCGGCCGCGGTCGGCTCGAGCAAATGGCGGATCTGGGTGATCTGGTCGAGGTCGGCCTCCGAGATCACGGTGACCTTGTAGCCCCGGTTGCGGATCACTTCGACCAGCCCCTGTTTGACCAGGTCGAGCATGGCCTCACGGACCGGGGTGGCCGAAATGCCGAACCGCTCGGCCAGTCCCGAGGCGGAATACAGCTCACCGGGCCGCATCTCACCGGCGATGATGGCCCCGCGCAACACGTTCGCGACCTCTTCCCGGACGCTGGTCCAGCGCGCGAACGATGGCAGCGCCAGGTGCCGTGATTCGGCCATCCGGTCCTCCAGGTGCGACTCCACTCCCGAATACCGATCTTACGTCGTACTTTCGTTGGTGCCGCCAGTAAGTGCAATGTCGTATTTTACATGTCACCGTCCGTCGGCAAGTCCCGAAGGAGCGTGTGTGCGATGAGGTTGACAGGCGTTCTTGTTCTCACCGTCGCCGCGCTGGTGGCCGGATCGGTGCCGGGCACGGCCACTGGGAACCCGGCACGCTTCGAAGTGGCTCCGATCGATCCCCAGCACTGGCAGAACCAGTACGACATGACGTGGGCGGACTGGAAGAACATCCCCGGCACGAAATGGAACGACCCGAACGCCCGGCCCAGTGAGCGCGGCCTGCGGATCGCCCTGGTGGCCGTCGACTTCCCCGACCAGCCGTTCGTGATCACGCAGCCCAAGCAGAGCGACCTGTTCGGCAACCCGCAGATCGACCCGATCCCCCGCGCGGACGTGCCGAAGTTCTACCACGACTACTACATGATCCCGAACCAGTACAACCACGGCCGGACCATCCACGAGTACTGGATGGAGCAGAGCCGCGGCAAGCTCGGTGTCGGCAAGATGGATGTCTTCGGCGCCTACCGGCTCCCCCGCAACCTGTTCGAGTACGGCCTCAACGAGTGGGGGCAGACCGCGGCCTGCCCGAAAGGCTTCACCTGCGACGGGAATCTCGACCGCGACGCCGACACGGGCTGGAAGGCCGACCTCGCCGCGCGTGGCATCCCGTGCCCGGACAGCCGATGCGGCTACGACGTGGTCCTGCGGGTCTACGCCGGATACGACGAGACCAGTATCTGGCAGGAGTACGGCGAGATGATGTTCAACCGCAAGGAGGACATCCCCGACGCGTGGGGTCCGCCCGCGTCGGTCGACCCGGACAACACGATGCCGAACTGGGCCCCCACCCGGTACGTCGAGTGGACATCCTGGCGCGCAGCCGCGCAGCAATGGGGCCTTTCGTCCATCCGGCAGGCGGAGAGCTCGGGGACCATCACCCACGAGATGGGGCACTACTTCTTCAATATCGGCGACAACAACAACAATCCGTTCTCCGACCGCCAGAACCCGCCCAGCCCGTTCCACCGGGTGGGTTCCGCGCCGTGGGACATGATGGACCGCGGTTCGTTCAACGGTCCGGGCGGCCATCACATGCGCTGGGTGATCCCGCCGAACATGGGCGGCTGGTCACCTGCCGGGCTGATGCTGCGCAACAAGATCCACGCCGGCATCGTGCCGACGGCCAACGTTCTCGACATCAGCCGTGAAGCCCTTGCGCGCACTGGACTCGTCGTCGACACCGTTACGGCCCGCGCCGTCGATCCAGGGTTTGGCGGGACATCCGGCATCAAGGTCCGGCTCGACGGTGCGGGGCGACCCGACCGCACTCCTGACTGCAACATCAACACTGATCCGTTCTGCCACGGCAACACCGGCTGGGACCACTACACCCTCGAAGTCGTCGGCCGGATGGGTTTCGACTCGTTCACCCCGGACAACGGCGTCGTCATCGCCAAGAACAAGACCGCCGAAAGCAACACCTGCGGCTACAACTGCTTCAACTGGGTTGTCGATGCCAACCCGGGAGACATCGGGCTGGTCGACTTCTACCGCCCTGACGGCACCCCTGTCATGGCCTCCATCGCCGACCACCGCCAGCTCAATGACGCGACCTTCCGCGCAGGCCTGAACTCCGGCTCAGCCTACGAATGGGTCGACCAGGCCAACCGCCTGCACTTCTACGTCATCGGCATCCGCCGCGACGGCAACGGCGTCCTCTCCTACACCCTGGCCGTGCGATCCCTCGACGGCTCCGGGCCGCAACGCCGTGGCGTCCGGCTCGGCAGGCCGACGGTCAGCAGCGTGCAACCGGGACAGGCCGCGAAGTGCTCGTTCCCGCTCACCAACACCGGCCAGGCCGCCACGAACACAGCAGGCCACACCAGCACGAACGTCGCGTCCAAACTGGACAATGACGTCTACCGCCTCTCGGTGTCCTCCCGTGGCCGGGGCTGGACCGCCCAGCTGGACAACGCGTTGACCACGGCCACCGCCGGGCGCACCGTCACCGTCCCGGTCTACGTCTCCCATACCCCCGGCTCCGACCAGAGCACCACCGTCACACTGACTGCCAAGTCCGAAAGCAACCCGACCGTCACCCATTCTCTCCCCTGCACGGTCAACGTCGACGACACAACCCGGTGATGAGAACCTTGGTGCGGGGCCTCGCCGCCGCGCTCCTCCTCAGTGGGTGCGCGAGCGACGATGCCCAGGGCAGCACACTCCGGGTGCTTGTCCTGGACGGAAACCTGCGCCAGCTCGGCGACCCATGCAACGGCGCCGGTCCGTTCCGGTACGCGCACGCCGACACCGGCTACGTCATCAAGGACAGAGCAGGCGTCGAGGTGTTCCGGGGTGAACTGCCCAACGGCACCGCGGAGAAGATGATGGACGTGGACTTCCGCGAAGGTATGCGCCAGCCGACAATGTGCGCGATGACGTTGCACGTCAACGGATTGACCAGGCCGGAAGGCCACGAGCTGGTCATCGACCGGCAAGCGGGCATCCCCATCGAACCCGGCGAGCAACCTGGCGTGGTGGGCGAGGTGAAGGTCTCGTGAGACTCGCTGTTCTCGCTCTGGCGACCGTTCTAGCGCTGACCGGCTGTTCGGGTGCCGTGACATACGTAGCGGCACCATCCACGGCACCGCCGGCACCGGCTTTCCAGCTGAAACTGCTGGACGGCTCCACTCTCGACCTCGCCGAGCAGTGGAAAACCCGCCCGGTGGTGCTCGTGTTCTTCGAGTCGTGGTGCCAGCTGTGTACACAGCAACAGCCCGGCATCACTGCCCTTTCCGAGGAGTACCGCGACACGGTGCTGTTCGTCGGTGTCGGCCACGAATCCAGCAGTGCGGATGCTGCGAAGTTCGTGCGAGACAACGACATCGACTACCCCGTCGGCCTGGACGCCAGTGGGGAGATCTGGCGACGCTACCGCGTCGACGAGCCTCCGCTCATCGCACTGATCAGCAAAGGCGGCCGGCTCGTGCGCGGCTGGCCTGGCGGGACGACCGAGTTGGACAAGCAGATCCGGCAGTTCCTCGTGGCCTGAACAGACAGGAGACAGGATGAGAGTCGTGTGGTGCGTGGTGCTGGCCACGGCAGCGACCATCAGCCTCGGCGGCACGGCCAGCGCGGAAACGCCCGGCATCGTGGTCGCAAACGGCGTCACCCAACCGGTCTTCGGCTATGGCGACGCGATCAGGGAGCGCGTGTTCGTCGACTCCCCCTACGACTCCGATGTGGACGGCAAGCTGGACATCATCGCTGTCGACATCATGCGTCCGGCCGCGAGCGACCGAGGCCTGAAGGTTCCGGTCATCATGGATCCGAGCCCGTACTACTCGACTCTCGGCCGTGGCAACGAGTCCGAGCTGAAGGTCGACGCCGACGGCGACGGCCTGCTGGACCGGTGGCCGCTGTTCTACGACAACTACTTCGTCCCCCGCGGTTACGCCGTCGTGCTCATGGACATGATCGGGACGAACAAGTCGACCGGCTGCCCGACGATCCACGAGGAGTCCGACAACCTGTCACCCAAGGTGGTGATCGACTGGCTCAACGCCCGCGCCACCGCACGCGACAAAACAGGGCGCGAGGTCGTGGCCGGTTGGCACAACGGAAAGACCGGCCTGATCGGCAAGTCCTACGACGGCACCCTCGCCAACGGCACCGCCGCGTCCGGTGTGCAGGGGCTGACGACCATCGTGCCGATCAGCGCGATCTCCAGCTACTACGACTACACCCGCAGCAACGGCGTGATCCAGCGCGGCGACAACTACCTGGCTTCCCTCGCCAACACCATCACCAACCCCGACCGCAGGAACCACTGCGCGCCGGTCCGCGACCGGTTGTCTGCCAACGACGGCGACGAATCCGGCGACTACACCCCGTTCTGGCACGTCCGCGATTACAACCGCGACGTGGGCAAGGTCCGTGCGAGCGTCTTCGTCGTCCACGGGCTGAACGACGAGAACGTCCGCCCGGACCACTTCAGCAAGTGGTGGTACGGCCTGGCCCAGAACAACGTGCCCCGCAAGCTGTGGCTCTCGCAGACCGGGCACATCGACCCGTTCGACTTCCGGCGCGGGGCCTGGGTCGACGAGATCCACAAGTGGTTCGACTACTGGCTCCAGGGTGTCGACAACGGCATCATGCGCGAGCCCATGGTCGACATCGAGCGTGCGGCGGACGTGTGGGAGACCGCCAACGACTGGCCTCTGCCTGGCTCCCGCCCCACCCCTTTGTGGCTGTCGCCCTCAGGGACGTTGTCGGTGTGGCCGAACCCGCCGTCCGCACCCGCGTTGAGCTTCCGGGACGACCCGCTCCAGCGGGAAACCACCATGATCGGCAACGAGTCGGCGATCCAGCCGAACCGGCTGGCCTACCTCTCCGCACCACTCACCACGCCCCTGCACATCTCCGGCACGCCGAGGATCAATCTCCAGGCGTCCGTCAACGACGTCGACACGAATTTCGGGGCGATCCTCGTGGACTACGGACCCGCGGAACGGGTCCAACGCACCGGTGACGGCGTCGTCACCGGTACCAAGGAGGACTGTTGGGGCGAGACTGCCGTGTGGGGCGGCTATACCGAGGAAGCGTGCTACCGCGAGGTGTTCAAGCGTGTCGCGGTGACCGACCGCGAAGTCGTGACCAAGGGCATCGTGGACGGCCTGAACATCAACGACTACAGCAGGCCGACCCCGCTGGTGCGCGGCAGGCAGTACGAGGTCGGTTTCCCGCTGCTGCCCGAGGACTACGTCTTTCCCGCCGGGCACCGCGTCGGCGTGATCATTGTCGGCAGCTACCGCGACTACGGCAGCCAGGCCGACCAGAACCGCGCCACGATCACGATCTCACCCCGCCGAAGCCTGATCGAGCTGCCCATCGTGGGTGGGCAGGCGGCCGCGGCACGAGCCGGTCTGAAGTGAGCATCACCGCAGCCGGTTCAGTGCCTGGCACAGGGCCGCGGGAACGCGGGTGGGGACTGCTCTGCCGTTTTCCATCCGCATGCAGACCACGCGCTGGCGTCCCCGGGCGATCAGTTCGAGCTTCCCGTCGCGTGCCACGAGGTAGTCGAATGCGAACGCCAGCTGGGTCTGGGTGAGTTCGTCGAGCGCCAGCCGTAGGGTGACCTCGTCGAACGCGGTGATCTCGCTGAGGTATTCGCATTCGGCTTTCAGCGTGAACATCTTCAAGCCGGATCGGAGCTCGTCGAGTATCTCGGGGCAGGTCTCGCGAAGGAACATCTCGCGGCACTGTCCCTGCCAGTTCACGTAATGCGCGTAGTAGACGTTGCCGACGAGGTTGGTCTCACCGAACGCCACGACGTGCCGCCACTCGAAGTAGTGGTCCTCGATCAGTTTCATGATCCGCCTCGCACCGCGAACACGACCTGACGGGCGGTGCTGCTGTAGGTGGCGACACGGGCATCGCCTGCGCGGAACAAGGCCCAGCCTGACGGCTCGTATTTCAGCAATGTGATCGGCTCCTCGACCGGGCGGCCGGCTTTCTGCACGCATTCCGAGGCGCACCAAAGCCTTGTGGCCGCCACGGCGAGATCTTCGTGGTGTTCCCGTTCGAGGAGCTGGGCCAGGGCGTACCGGTCGGCGCCGAGCAACGCCCGCCATTCCTGCTCTGACCGGGACACGATCGGTTCCACGTCACAGGTCGCCTGTTCGCCCGCCACAGCGACAGTGAGGCCTGCGCCGTGAGCGACCGAAACTTCATGGCCACCAGGCACCTCAGGCTTGCCATCTGGCCGGTGCCGCACCGTAATCTCGCGCCCAAGCACGCGGCTGACCACCGTGTTTGTCTGTTGTGGACGATCGGCGTCGCCCTGTGGCTCGACGACAATCCGCAGTGTGTCTCCAACGTGTCGTTCCAGGTAAGGACCGAACAAGGGAACCGGCCACAGGCCGCCGTGGCTCCGTATCACCTGCAACCGCAAGCCCTCCCACAGTTCGATGACCTTGCCGGCGTCGTCGCGAACCGTGACGTCCCAGACGATGGCGTCTGATTCACGAACCCGTTCCACGCCGGTAACTGTGAGCCTTTTGGCATCCGCCTCGCCGAGTCCGGTGGGCAGCACGCGGTCGATGCGGACCGGAAGCAGCAGCTGGTCCGGACGGCAGCCTTGGACCGCCTGCATGAACACGTCGCGAGCACCTGGGTCGCCGAGCAGGACACGGCCGGGCAGGAACATGCCGAACCATTCCTCACCCTCCACTCCGGCGACGTCAACGACATACTGTGTGGCACTGAGTTGCCTGTAGCCGAGCAGTCGCTGGAATCGCCTGCCTTGGAACAGAGGTCCGCCGTAGAGTTCGCTCGCGGGGTCGAGCGGCACTCGCGGCAGGTTCGCAGGCGCGACCTGATCTGTGTCCGGATCGGAGCGTGGGAACCGGCAGATCGCGCGGAAATGGTCGACCTGGAAGCCGGTCTCCGAGCTGCGAACCACCACTTCGACCGTCATCGGTGAACGCACCAACGCGGCCACCCGGATCGTGGTCGACCCGTGCGCGGGCACCACGATCGGCCGCCGGAACTCGGCGTCCTCGATCGCGGGAATGCAGTCCTGCCCGGTTACCGCGGCGGCTGCCTGGGCCATCGCCTCCATGCCCAGCACCGCAGGAAACAGCTGGTCGCCGTCGAGGATGTGATCGGCAAGATAAGGATCGGTCTCGGTGGTGAGCTCGGCCTCAGTGACCAGCTCTATGTCCGGGTGGTCGACAAGCACGCGATCGACGAATCGCAGCAGCGGCAACTCCCGTCGCCGCACCTCGACCGTGGGCATGCCCGTCAACCGGCCTGTCACCACCAACACGTCAGGCGTGCCTGGGTTCGCGAGCAACTCACGGAAGAGAGCAAGCCCTTCGTCGGTGGAGATCGGCGTAATCCCGTTGCGCCGCAATGACTCAACCACGCCAAGGCGTTCGCCCATGCCGACGCCGGACCAGACACTCCACTCGAGCGCGAGACAACGGCAGTCCGGATACTGCCCGCCGAACCGAACAGTCGCCTCAGTCACCGCAGCGTTGGCCGCGGCGTAGTGAGCCTCACCGGCGAGCCCGGCGCGGCCGATGATGCTGCCGAACGTGACCAGAAGCCGTAATGCCTTGGGGTCGACGGCATCGAGCACTGCATGCAGCCCGCCGATCTTCGGCGCGAGTGTCTCCCGCAGTTCCTGCTCGTCCAGGTCCGCCAGTTTGCGCGGCACATTCCGGCCGGCGCCGTGCAGCACAGCGGTGATCGTGCCGAATGCGGCCTGCACGGAAGCGACAGCAGCGTGCACGTCCGATCCGACAGTCACATCGGCGCGCAGGTACCGGAAGTCGACACCAGCCGCAGCAAACCGGTCGAGGTTCGCGGCGAGCTCGGTGTCCTGCGCCGGGTCCGAACGGCCAAGCAGGGCGACACGGGCCCCGGTCTCCACAGCGAGATTCAACGCGCACTCTGCTGTGATCCCTTTGCCCCCACCGGTCACCAGCAGGACATCCTGCTCGCTGAGCGGCAGCTCACGTGGACCGGTCCGCTCCGGCACCGGCTGCAACACCGGGCGCCTGCGAGTTCCCGTCGCGTCATAGTGGATCTCGGCGAAACCGGTCGCGGCGGAGACCTCGGCGACGATCCACGGCACTGCCTGCCGAATCGGCGGCGCATCAATGACACAGGTGGTGACACCGGTTTCCAGGAACAGTGTCTTCGCCATCGCGGCACCGCCGCCGGTGGCACCATGGTGGACAAGAACGAAACGTTCCGCCGGCGTGGTCTTGGCCGCGGCCAAGACCAATTCCAGATCAGGATCTACATCGGACGGGCAGGCCAGCACTCCCCCACCGACTCCTGCGGCTTGCAGCTCGTCGCGAAGCTGCTCGGCGATCGGATGCCCGTGGGGTGCGAACAGCTGCCAACTGCCGCTCTCGGAACTGCTCCCAGACGGGACAAGGGGCTCCTCGATCAGCTCGATCTGGAACGCTCGAATCCACGGGACCACACCGACAACCTGTTCCGAGGCGCTGGAATCGGGGTCTCCGGCCAGCTCGGCGACCGCCTCCGCGATCTCGCGGACCGTGGCGGTCGCGAAGTTCAGCGGTGCCGCGGGCTGTGGCAGGCCCAGCACCCGGATGGCGTCGTTGACGATCTGGCCGACGGTGATCGAGCTGAGGTGCAGCTCGTCCAGGAGCCTGCTGTCCGGGTGGACCGACTCGACGGGCAGCTCGGCCCGTTCGGCGGCGAGCCCGCGGATCAGGTCGAGGCCGTCACCTGCCTTTCCTTCCGGCTCAACCGGTTGCGGAGCAACGACATCCGGGACCGGAATCACCTCGTCGGAAACGCCTGTCTCACACGGGTTGGCGAACAGCCGGATCGGGTTAGGCAGCTGTTTGACGTGACGGCCTTCGAACAATCCCGCATGACGGACCGGAGCGCCGAGTGCGTACGCGGCAGCCGCGACTCGCAGCAGTCCCTCGATCGACGGACTGTCGGAGTCCATCGCCACCACCGGGACCGGCACGGTTTCACGCACCAGCCCGGACAGCACATGGCCGGGGCCGACCTCGATGATCAGGTCGGCGTCGACGGCGGCCTCGGTCACTGCCTCGACGAACCGGACCGGTTCGGTGATCTGCCGCTCCAGCAGCTCCACCAGGTCAGCGTCCGCAACGAGCTCTGCACCGGTCACGGTCGAGACAACACGGTTTCGCAACGGCTTGAACTGTTGTGTGCCGATGAATTCCGCGAAGGTGCCGGCTGCCTCAGCGACCAACGGTGAGTGAAAGGCGTGAGAGACCGGCAGCCGGGTGGCCCGGAGCCCGGCACGTTCCGCGTCCGCGATCACCTCAGCGACCGCAGCAGCAGGGCCGGACACTACCGTCTGGCGCGGGGCGTTCAGCCCGGCGATCACCACGGGCCGCTCCCCGAGCAGTGGCGCCGTCTCAACGGAAGTAGCCTCGATGCTCGCCATCGCACCAGCTTCACGGCTCGTCCCAGCCATGATGCGGCCACGCTCCGCAGCGATTCGCACCAGCGTTGCATCGTCCATGACACCAGCCCAATGCAACGCCGTGAGCTCGCCAAGGCTGTGCCCGAGAGCCACCTCGGCGCTGATGCCCAGCTGTTGCAGCGCCAGCAACGCCCCTGCACTGGACGCGGCAACGTGCGGCTGCACAACCTCTGTGGCTACCGGGTTTTCCGCGACCGGGAGAACCTGAGCCGAAAGGAACCGGTCGACGTCATCGAACCGCCGCCGCACCGCACTGTCCGAAGTGGAACGCCCGGATCCTTGTCCGGGAAACGCGAACACAATCCGGGGCACCCGCACTCCATTACCGCAGAAGATGCCGTTGGCGTCAAAGACATTCTGCGCACCGGCTTCGATCAACTCCGACAGTTTGGTCAGGCGCTGCCCAGCCACACCGGGACTCGCCGCGACGACGGCCGCACGCACGGGCCGACCCTCCACCTCTGCTTGCAGGCGGGCAGCCAGATCAGCCAACTCGGCGTACGCGAGCTGGGACACGAGTTCAGCCGTGGCAACGACTTTCTCACGCAGCTCGGCAAGAGAAGAAGCGTCGAACAGCAGCAACTCAGCGTCCTGTGCTGAACGGGCAAGCGCACGAACGCGGGCCTGCGGCTCGGTCCGACGTGGGCTGCCAGGGTGCTCGAGCGCGACGTGGGTGTTGATCCCGCCGAAGCCCATCGAGGACACTCCGGCCCGGATGGGCTGATCCACCGGCCATGCTTCGGGACTGCCGGTCACCCGGACCGCCGAACCGGGGCCGTTCAGGCCGGGATTCGGGTCAGCGCACCCGGTCGCGGGCGGGATCATCTGCTGGTGGATCGCCATGGTGGCTTTGATCAGCCCGGCCACGCCCGCAGCCGCCTTCGTGTGACCGATGTTCGCCTTGATCGAGCCCAGCACGGCGCGCGTGGCGGAGGCGTTCGCGGCCAGCCGGACCGCTGAGATCGCCTGGATCTCGCACGCGTCGCCAACCGGTGTACCGGTGCCGTGTCCCTCGAAGTAACCGACGGTGTCCGGACCGAAACCTGCTCTGGTGTAGGCACGTTCCATAGCGAGGCGTTGGCCGTCGACCTCAGGCCGGGTGATGCCGCCTTTGCCGTCGGACGAAATGCCCCATCCGGGGATGAGAGCGTAGATACGGTCACCGCGAGCACGTGCGTCGTCCTCGCGGGCCAGGACGAGCACGCCGCATCCCTCCCCCGGCCAGAACCCGGCGGACCTGCGGTCATACACCCGCATTTCGTCCTGGGCGAGGGCGCCGGTCTTCGCGAACCCCACGAGCTCGAACGGGTCGAGGCTGAGATCGACCCCGCCCGCGACGGCGATATCCGCGTCCCCGTCCACAAGTGCCTTGCACGCATGGGTGACCGACAGCAACGACGACGAACAGGCACCGTCCACTGTGTACCCGCCGCCGCCCAGGTCGAAGTAGTTGCAGATCCGGCCGGCGATGGTGTTGGACAGACCGCCGGCGAGTGTGTCCTCGTCAACCGCAGGGAACGGAGCCTTGTAGGTCTTCTCCAGCGCACCCAGAATCGAGGCCCGCTGAGCGTCGTCCCAGCCCAGCTCGTGCAGTGTCTGCGCAACAGTGCGCTGCACGTACGGCCACCGCAGCCGCATCACGTTGGCGCGGGTGAATTCACCGGTCAAGGTGTTGCCCATGATCACGGCAGTGGACTTACGCGGCAACCCAGCACCGTCCGGGAAACCCGCGTCTGCCAACGCCTGGGAAGCCACGTCCAGCGCGAGCCAGTGCGTCAGGTCGGTGGATCGGTAGGTGCTCCCGGCGATCCGGAACCGCACCCGGTCGAACTCGTAGCCCTCGATGAGGGCGGCGTTCGGCGCGTAGAACCGGTCAGGCACTGCCCGATCGGGTGAGAAGTAGTCCGCGAGCCGCGTGCGTTCGTCAGGCATCCGGCGGAACGCCCGGCGCTGGGACAGTGCGTTCTCCCAGAGCTCGGTGGGTGTTTTGGCGTCGGGATAACGGCATGCCATGCCGATGATCGCGACCCTCATCGCGCCTCCACTGCCATGACGACTCCGTGCCGGGGGCGTAGCGAGATCATCGAGTCGGTCTCCACGGGGTGATGCGGCAAGGGGCTCAATCGATAACGCTGGGTGATCATGGCCACGGCAATCTGGATCTCGATCTCGGCCAACGGCGCGCCGATGCACCGCCGGGGGCCGCCGCTGAACGGGAAGTAGGTGTACCGGCCGGGGCCTGGACGGTCCGGATCGAACCGGCCCGGGTCGAACACGTCAGGGTCAGGCCAGTGGGCGGGATCGTGGTGCACGGTGTGCTGGGACATGAAGATCGTGCTGCCCGCCGGGATGCGGTAGCCGCCGAGCTCGATGTCGTGCACGGGTTCGCGGGGCGTCATCGGGACCGGCGGATGCAGCCGCAGTGATTCGTTGACCACCTGCCGCAGGTACGGCAGCTTGGCCAGGTCGGCCATGGCCGGCGTTCGTCCACAGAGGACGTCGTCGAGTTCGGCACAGAGCCTGCTGTGCACGTCGGGATGCCGGGCGATCTCGTAGAGAGTCCAGGCCAGGCCGCATCCGGTGGTCTCGTTCCCGGCGATGAAGTGGGTCTTCAACTCGTCCAGGACCTGCTGCCGGTTGAATGACCGGCCGGTCTCGGGGTCGGTCACCGCGTGCAGTGTGCCGGCCATACGGTCCGGCGGTGTCCGGCCGTGCTCGTGCGCGGTGATCACTTCATCCATCGCGTTGTCGAATGCCGCCTGAGCGCACCGAAGCCTGCGCCGGTGCGGTCCCGGCACCCAGCCGGGCAGGATCAACTCGGGGCTGCCCGGGAAGATCGCCGACAGCGCGAACCGGCCCGCCGGGATGAGTTCGTCAGCGCGGTGCGTCAGGTCATGGCCGTACAGGACCCGACTGACGACCCCCATCGCCAGCCGCATCATCTCCGGGACGATGTCGACCGGCTCACCTCGCGCGGCCAGTCCGTCCCAACGGGTCAGCAGTTCGGTCACAGTGCCTGCGATGACCGGAACACTCTCGTTGAGAAAGCCGGTCCGGTAGAACGGCTGGCCTGCCGTCCGGAGTGTGCGCCACTGCTCGCCGTCCGTGGTCATCGTGCCGATGCCGAAGAACAGCTCGAACCCGTGAAACACGCGGCCACGCCGGTAGGTGCCGATGTTGTCGTGCAGCACGTCCTTGATGAGCGCTGGGTCCGTGACCTGGTGCATGACGTAGGGACCGACCCGGAACCGAGTGACATCCCCGTATTCCCGGTGCAGTCGCTGCATCAGCCCGGCCGAGTCGGCGCGGTATCGGCGCACTCCGACCGAGCCTGCCGGTCCGGGAGCCTTTCGCCCGTTTGTTCTCATCACGCTCGCTTTCAACGGCTCAGCACGCATTTCTCGTAGAGACTCGGCAGCCTGCGATCGGGGTCGTAGACGTCCTTGAGCTTCCAGTAGGCGTCACCGCGGTAGTGCTGCCAGAACTCGTCCTCGTCGTAGTGCGTGGTGGAGTACAACGGTTTGAGTCCGTGCAGTGCGGCGATCTCACGTTCGATCAACCGGTTGTGGTGGTCGGGCGCCTGTCCTGCCCGGAGCGTCACCGGGCCCCAGAACCCGACGCTGACCCAGAGTTGGCCGGGCTGCATCGGATAGAGCGACATTTCCCGCCGGACACGCATCGGGCACAGCCACACCGGTTTGAGGCCGACCTCTCGGTCGAAGAAGTCCAGAAAGTCCCCGACGGCTTCGGCAGGTACGTCGGCGTCCTGCAGCACCCACTCCAAACGCCTGCCGCGCAACCGGTTCATCCCGCTCAGCAGCCCCAGGCGCCGGTCGTACATCATCAGCCGGCGAAGATTCTCGCTCGTGCGGACCCGGCCGGGGACGACCCTGCGCAGCACCGGGTTCTCCAGGCCGAACAGCCGTGACGTCCAGAACATGTCCGTGTCCCAACGCCACAAGTAGTCGCGGACGGTGAGATAGTCCTCTTCGCGTCGCCCGATCGACCGGTAGTAGATCTGTTTGCCGGTGTAGCCGGAGAGGTACGGAGTCTCGTCGGTGAACGTGCCGAGAGTCAGGCATACGTTGCCAGGCCCGAAATACACACCGTCCACGAAGTCGGCCCGCTCGTCGGCGCAGGCCTGAGTCATCGCCTCGGTCCACGCGGCAACAGACTTCAGCCGCATGTGTTTCAGCCGCACATAGGGCTTCGCCGGTTCCAGGTCGATCTTGAGCCGGAGGGCGTAACCGAGCGAGGCGTACGAATGCGGGAAACCGTGGAAGAGGTCGGCGTGCTCGTTGTCGCTCGTCGCCACCACGACGCGCCCGTCACCGGTGAGGATTTCCATCTCGGTGACCGGATCATGGGGCAGGCCTGCGCGGAACGATGAGGACTCCGCGCCAAGGCCGACGGCCGCGCCGCCCAACGTGATCGTCTTGAAGTCGAGGACAACCGGCGGGAGCAGGCCGTGCGCCAGTGTCGCCTCGGTGAGGTTCGCGTACGTGACCATGCCCTGCACGTCCGCTGTACGGGCTTGCGGATCGATGCTGAGCACCTGGTCGAAGCCGCTCACGTCGAGCCCGGCCCCGTGCGGCCGGGCGCGGGGCCGGAAGAGGTTGGAGGTGGGCTTGGCGAGCCGGATCGATGCCCCATCCGGGAGGGCGCGGTAGTTCTGCCGCAGCACCTCGACGGCACGGTCATGGTCCGCAGGCATAAGTCCCCCCAGTGCGTGGCTCGCGCTTACCGACCCGACGCTATCGAGACCATGACCTGGCGGTCGTCAATCAATAGTGGAAATCGCCTCCACAGTTGTTGACAACCGAGGCGGGGTGCACCAGACCCGTGTAGTAGGCGAGCGCGACCGCCTGGAACGAACGTTCCAGGCCGAGTTTCCGGAGAATATGGTGAATGTGGGACCGGACCGTCACCTCGGCGACAAAGAGCGTCTTGGCGATGTTCCCGACCGTCGTACCGGTGGCGAGCAGCTGAAGCACTTCCAGTTCACGGGGAGTCAGCGCGGCCAGCAAATCCGGCGCCTGCCTTCTCCCAGCGGTGCCGCCACCGGTGACCTCGGCGATGAAGTTGCTGGTCACAGCAGGCGAGAGCAACGCCTTCCCAGCCGCGGCCGCCCGCACACCGTAAGCGATCTGCTCCGGCGGATCCTCCTTCAGCAGAAACCCACGCGCACCGGCCCGTAACGCCATGACAGCACAATTGATGTCATTCTTCTCCGCCAGCACAACCACCGGCACAGAATGATTAAGGGCGGAATCGACCAGCTGACCCGTCGCCCGGCCACCCGGACCGGTAAGCCCGGCAACATCGGCCACAACAACAGCCGGACTGAGCGCCGAAACAGAATCCGAGGCGGAATTCCCGTCCGCAAACTCGCCTACCACCTCCAAATCCGGCTCACGCGCAAGAATCGTCCGCAGGCCCGCACGAACCAACGGCTGCTCATCACAGAGAAGAACACGAATCCCCATACTTCCTGCCCTTTTCGTAGAATTGCGTGCAAAACGCCGCGCCACATCACCGCCGCACGCGGCGGCGGTCACCAAGCGAGACGGCGTCACGCCGAAACCCTACTAGAGAAATCGAACATATGTTCAACTCTACTGGGCGTGTCGGCCTGATCCTCGACCGTTCACAACTCTCTTACGGTGAGCAAAGTGTGACCGTGCACGGAGTCGGGCTCCACCCGGCCCGTTTCACGGAACCCGAGCTTCTCCAGGACCCGGCGCGACGCGACATTCCAGTGCCAGACCGTCGCCCGCAGCCGCCGATAGCCTGCCTCGCTCGCCCAGGTGACCACGGCCCGGCCCGCTTCAGTCGCGTAACCGCAACCATGAACCACCCGCAGCAACTCAAAGGCCAACTCAGGCTCGTCGCCATCAAGGATCAGCCCGCAATACCCGATGACATCGGCGGTGCCCTTCCGCTTCACCGCCAGCAGCCCCGAATCCGCACGCACCTCCGCGGCGATGTCCTCCAAGGTCGGCCGGCCCTCCGCATCTACCCGCCGATGCGACGGCACCCGCAGATCCCGCTCAGCCCACAACTCACGATAGACAGCGGCCTCGTCCACTCGACGACGCCGAAGGATGAGTCGATCGGTCTGCAGAGTGTCCAGAACAGGCGCCCGCGACATGCCCGCATCGTCCCACTCAGGCGGCGTAAAACGGCAACGTAAGGGCGGTGTTGGCGCGACTGGCGGCTCAGCCGAGCAGTCCGGTCCGCGCAACAAGCGGCGCCATCCCTGAATCGAGGGTATCCGCATGTCGCCCACCGGCTCGAAAAGATCTTGAAAGAAATCCGGGAGGCGGTGTCGGATCGGGGTGGTGGCGTTCGTAGCAGGGGTGAGGCCGGCCAAGAGGGGCGGCGCCGAGGTGGAGGAACCGCGATCATGAAGCTGACGACCATAACTCAGGTCACCATCGACGGAGTGGTTCAGGGAAACGGTGGCGCGTCGGAAGAGGACCGCAGGAACGGATTCGAGCGCGGTGGATGGGCCCGGGGCAAGGGCGACCACGAGACCATGGCGTTCATCAACCAGACCTACCAGCGTGCCGACGCGTTCCTGCTTGGCCGGCGGACCTACGAGCTGTTCGCCGGCTCGTGGGGGTCCTTGACCGAACAGGATGTCCCTGGCTGGGAGCCGGTCATGCGGGCGTTGAACGCCCAGCCCAAGTACGTGGCGTCGGCCACGCTGGCCGATCCGGCGTGGTCGGGCACCGCCGTCCTGCCCGGCGACCTTGCCACCGCCATCCGGGAGCTGAAGGCCAAGCCGGGCGGTGAACTGCAGGTGCACGGCAGTGGCACTCTGGTCCAGTGGCTGCTGGCGAACGATCTCGTCGACGAGATGACGCTGATCGTGGTCCCGGTGATCCTCGGCCAGGGCGCGCGGCTGTTCCCGCAGACCGGCCCGGATCTCGCGCTCGACCTGGTCGAGTCGCGAGTCGATTCGAAGGGCGTCGCAATCCAGGTCTACCGGCCGGCCGGGCGTCCGCAGTATGCAACGGTCTGACCGAACCACACACAGGAGATGATCTGCAGATGCGGTATCTGGTTTCCGTGATCGACGACAAGAGCAATCCCGGCAGCACCGACCGGCAGCCTGCCATCAGCGTGTTCAACGAACGACTGATCGCCGAGGGCTACTGGGTCTTCGCGGGCGGGCTCGCCGACACCGACACGGCCACGGTCATCGACAACCGGGGCGAACAGGCGGTGTTCAGCGACGGGCCGTTCGTGGAGTCCAAGGAGTACCTCGCCGGCGTCTGGGTGTGGGAGGCCCCTGATCTGGATGTGGCACTCAGGCTCGCCACCGAGGCGTCGAAGATCTGTGATCGGAAGATCGAGGTGCGGCCGTTTCAGTGAGCGACGTCCAAGAGGCGATCACCCGGGCCCACCATGAGGAATGGGCACGGGTGGTCGCCGCCCTGACCAAGCGTTTCGGTGACCTCGACATCGCCGAGGAAGCGGCCGCCGAGGCGTTCGCGATTGCCGTCGAGCGGTGGCCGGCCGACGGCGTACCGCCCAACCCCGGCGCTTGGCTGACCACCACCGCCAACCGCAAGGCCATCGACCGGATCCGGCGCGAGAACAAGCGCGACGACAAGCACAAGGAGGCTCAGATGGTGTACGACGACCCGCCCGAGCCTCTCGGCGCCATCGACGACGACCGGCTCCGGCTGATCTTCACCTGCTGCCACCCCGCGCTGGCCATCGAAGCCCGCCTGGCTCTGACGCTTCGCATGGTTGGCGGGCTGACCGTGCCCGAGATCGCCCGCGCCTTCCTCGTGGCCGAAAGCGCCATGGGGCAACGGATCACCCGCGCGAAAGCCAAGATCAAAGCAGCGCGCATCCCCTACCGCGTGCCGGCCGCCGAAGATCTCCCAGCCCGCGTGTCCAGTGTGCTCACCGTCCTGTTTCTCGTGTTCAACGAGGGCTACCTGGCGACCGGCCCCGACACCGAGCCGGTGCGTCACGACCTGACCGCCGAGGCGATCCGGCTAACCCGACTGATCCGTGCCCTGCTGCCGGACAACGGTGAGGTGGCCGGGCTGCTGGCGCTGATGCTGCTCACCGAGGCCCGCCGCCCCGCCCGGGTCTCGGCCGGCGGCGAACTGGTCGCTCTCGATGAGCAGGACCGTGGGGCCTGGGACGCCGTGCTGATCGCCGAGGGCCACCAGCTGGTGCGCGAACGCCTCGCCACCGGGGTGGCCCCCGGGCGTTACCAGATCCTCGCGGCGATCAACGCCGTGCACACCTCTGCCCGCGACATTCGCGACACCGACTGGTCACAGGTCCTCGCCCTCTACGACCAGCTCGTCCGCCTCGATCCCTCGCCGATCGTCGCCCTCAACCGGGCCATCGCGGTCGCCGAGCTCGACGGCCCGGAGGTGGCACTGGCGGCCATCGACCGTCTTGAGGACAAACTGGCCGGCTATCACGCCTACCACGCCACCCGCGCCGACCTGCTGCGTCGGCTGGGCCGTAGCCAGGAATCCCGCGCGGCCTACGACAAAGCCATCGGCCTCGCGGGCAACAGCGCCGAGACCGCCAACCTGACACGCCGCCGAGACCAACTGCGGTAACGGATCCCGACCGGAACCACTTGCGTGACCGTGGGGCAGAATCGTCGCTCGTGGACGAAGTTTCCTCCGGACGGCTCGCTGAGGCGGACGATCTGGCTCACGCCCGGGATGGGGACAACGCCGCGTTCACCCGCTTGGTGACGCCGCTGCGCTGGGAGTTGCACGCCCACTGCTATCGGATGCTCGGCTCGGTCCATGATGCCGACGACGCTGTCCAGGAGGCACTGCTGCGGGCCTGGCGGGGGCTGGCTCGCTTCGAGGGGCGTAGCTCGCTGCGCACGTGGCTGTACACAGTGGCCACTCGTACCTGCCTGGACGTGATCGACGCACGCGACAAACGTGCGCTGCCAATGGATCTGGGTCCGTCCAGCGAGCGTGCTGTGCTCGACCAGCTTCCACGCACCGACGTGGCGTGGCTGGGTCCCTATCCGGATGCAGGCCTCCCCGCGGCACGCTCCGAGCAGCGCGAGGCGGTCGAGTTGGCCTTTGTCGCGGCATGTCAGCACCTGCCCGGCAACCAGCGGGCCGCGCTGCTGCTGTTCGACGTCCTCGGGTTCTCCGCCGCTGAAATCGCCGCCATGATGGACACCTCGGCCACCTCGGTGAACTCCGCGCTGGCACGTGCCCGGCGGATCGTCGCGCAGCGGGTCCCCGCCCGCACCCAGCAACAGACTCTGCGCACCATCGACGACACGAAACTGCGGGCACTCGTGACCGGGTTCGCGACCGCGCTGGATCGCGGCGACACCGAAGCCCTGATCGCACTGCTCACCGAGGACGTCACCTGGTCGATGCCGCCGCTGCCGCACTGGTATCACGGCATCGCGGCCGTCACCGACTTCGCCGTGCAGGTGCCCATGACGCGCTGCCCGAGCTGGCGGTACCGGACCATCAGTGCGAACGGCCAGCCAGCCATCGCGTTCTACCTCGGTACCGACGCCCACGGCCCGCACGACGCATGGTCGATCACGGTCCTGTCCCTGCGGGACGACCGGATCGCTGAGATCACCTCATTCCTCGGCGCCGGCCATTTCCCGCCGTTCGGGCTGCCCGCCTCACTGAGCTGACCCGCCATGAATCCGGGTTATGCCGGTCCGCGTGCGAGGACGTAGACCGCGCAGGCCAGGCCCAAGACCAATACCGCACCGGTGAGCACCAACATCGGCACCGCGGGAGATGGCGTCCTGCCGGTGCGGGTCAGCATGCGGTGGACTTGGCCGTGCCGGGCCGTCGACGCCAAATAGGCCCACCCGGACAACCCGATCCCGGCGAGTCCCAGCACAACCGCAGCCACACCGATGGCCTCCACCGTGAAACGGGCGACCGCGGAGCTCGCCACTGCGAGGGCGAGGCAGGTGCGGCGCCACGCCAGCAGTGTGCGCTCGGGCTGCAGACCAGGGTCGAACGGTGTGCTCACCAGAAAAATCCCACCACGATGAGCACAATGCCCAGGGTGATGCCCAGCGTCAGCACAAGCCCCAGCGAGGGGGCCGGGAGTGTTCGATCTTCCCGCAATGCGCGTTCGGTCCGCATCCAGCCGAACCACGCCTGGATCGCGGACAACAAGCCGAGCACTACGAACACAGCCGCCGCCGCGAACCGGAATCCCTCCTGGATAGGGACTTTCAGCGCCTCCAGCGCCACACCGCCCGCAAGCAACGCCAACGAGGTGCGGATCCACGCCAGGAACGTGCGCTCGTTGGCGAGACTGAATCGAGGGTCAGGCCGGGTGCCATACCGGTACACCGAAGCGGGAAACTGCGGCTTGTCGCCGGTCATTCCGCGGACTCCGCTCCGGGGGACAAGCCGGCGTCGCCGTCCTTGACGCGGCTACCTCCGCGCGTCCCGAGGCGCCGGAGGCTCGCTTCGAAGATCCCGCACATGTCGACGGACGGGTCACGAAGCCATTGCAGCTGCAGGCCGTTCATCACCGCGACCAGTTCGGTGGCCACCGCGGCCGGATCGAGCCCGGCAGGGACCAAGCCCTTCTCCTGATCGCGAGTGACCAGTCGCTCGATCCGGTTACGGACACGCCGATTGCGTTCGAGGAAGAACTCATGGGCCGGGTGCGCCGGGTCAAGGCTCTCGGCCGCTTGGACAGTGAACAACCGAACCAGACCGGGCTGGGTCTCGTTGCGACGGCAGAAGGCCATCAGCCACTCCCGGGTGGTGGCGTCGACGCCCTTGAACTGCGTCTCGACGAACTGCTCATCCTGAAGGTCGCGCTGTTGCAACACCGCCAGAATGAGCACTTCCTTGCTGCCGAAGTGATGCAGCAATCCAGGCTGGGAAACCCCTACCCTCGCGGCCACCTCAGCCAGACTCGTGCCCCTGAAACCCGCGAGGGCGAAGGCATCCGCTGCAACGGAAAGGATCTGTTCTCGCCGCGCAGCCGCCGGTCGGCGAATCCGGCCTGCCTCCGCCCGCGTCATCGGCCACTCCGTCCCGGCACATCCTCGTGGTTCCGCTACCTTACCGAGCACTCGGTAGGTAAGGAATCCCTACCCGCAAGTAACCGCAAGCTCGGCGAGCCACCGCTTCCTGGCTTGTCCACTGATCGTGGGATCTCGCCTCAGCGGCAGCCATGGCCACCCCGGGTTTTCCGGGGTGGTGGCCGTGTTGCTGGCCATACTCACTTGGTTCGTCACCGGCTGTGGTCCATCGGCAAGTCACGACGTTTCCGTTTCCAGCCCTGCCGTGACGACGACGCCATCCACTGTGGACACCCAACCGGCCGGTCCGGCGAAGCCCGAACCTGTGTCCCTCGAGATTCCCAGGATCTCAGCGAAATCCTCCCTTGTGCCGCTTGGGCTCGACAAGGATGAGACGGTGGAGGTCCCGCCGGTCAGCCAGCCGATGCAGGCAGGCTGGTACAAGTTCGGCCCGGCGCCGGGCGAGGTCGGTCCCGCCGTCATTCTCGGCCATGTGGACGGCGACAAGAAGCCGGGGATCTTCTTCCGGCTGCGTGAACTGAAGCCCGGTGACGAGATCCTGGTTGCCAGACAGGACGGCAAGACCGCGAAGTTCGTTGTCCAGCAACTGGACCAGATCGCCAAGAGCGAGTTTCCCGAGGAGCAGGTCTACGGCGATACCGGTCAACCGGAACTACGGCTGATCACCTGCGGCGGCGCCTTCGACCGGACCGAACACAGCTACAAGGACAACATCATCGTCTACGCCACCCTGGCCACGTAATGAATTACAACGGAATCCGGCCGAGTGCGAGCAGGTCGATCACGGTCGGCCCGCCTACGTAACAGGTCATGCCACCGTCCATTGTGACCGTCGAGCCCGTGGTCAGTCTGGCCAGGTAGACCGCCGCACCCACCACGTCCTCCGGGGCGCCCCAGCGTCGTGCCGGCACCGCCCGCAACAGGCCGTCGGGCACTTCCTGGTTGCCGGACATCATCTTGGTCAGCTCCGTGGAGATCCACCCCGGCAGGATCGCGTTGACGCGAACACCGCTGGCTGCCCATTCGGTGGCCAGCGCGCGGGTCAGCGAGACCGAGTGATCCTCACCAATTCACACCGCGGCGTGACAGCAACCTCGATGAGGTGAATCCGGTGACTGCGTCATGTCATGTTCCAGGAAGCATTTCGTAGCGGCAGGCACCCCCATGAGCCCCAGGACCCTGCTTTGGTACTGGGGCTCATGGCGCGAGGCAGTGGCTAGCTCCAGTAGGCCTTAGCCTGCCTGCCGAGTGATTGCTGGCCTGCTGTGTTGGCGTGGCAGCCGTCGGCGACCTCATTGCTCCTGAGGCGGAACACCCCGGGGTAGGTCACGTTCTGCGTCGGATCGGCCGCGGCCTGCCGGGCGAGGTTGTCTGTCAACTGTGGACCGTTGGGGCCGGCGAGGAAACAGCTTTGACCGGGATCGTAGAGCGGCATGCCGGAAATGATGATCGTCGCCGCCGGGGCCGCGTGCAGGCGCGCGTTGGCGATGAGCATCTTCACCTCGTTGTAGGTGGCCCCGCTCCACGAGAATATGCAGATCTGCACCCACACCGCCGTGGGCTTGCCAAATCTGCTTGCCTGCTGGTCGAATTTCTGCCAGGCGCCTGAGTTGGGACTGGTCCACGACTGCACGACCAGACCGCCTGTCCCATATGGACCCCACATGCGCGTGCCGCCGACCGCACGGTATCCCTGCGAAACGTTCTCGGCCATCGAGCAGCCGATGAAGCCCATCGAGTTCGGCTGGGCCGCGGCCGCCTGCGAGGTGATCACCAGGAACGCGACGAGGGTTGCGAGCACAGCCTTGATACGAGTCATTCGTACCTCCAGGGCGTTGTGGCAACAGGAAAGGCTCATGGCGCGGCGCCGAGATTCTGGGAGCGCTCCCAGTTTCACGGTAACGGCACGGCCGGTCACGGTCAATAACAGTCTCCAAGATCCTGAAGTCGCGCGATCTGGTTGTAGACAGTCCCGGTGGCGAGGCCCTACCCTGTTGACGCTCGGTGTCGGCTCTGGTCGGTGTGGATCGGAGGGCTGGATGAACAGGCTGCTCGCAATCTTGGCCCCAGCACTGGTGTTGGCCACGGTTCTGGTCGCGGTTGCAGGGACTGCGTCGGCGTCCGGACGCGTGGCGTGTGCCGATCTTCCGAAGATCGGTCTGCCTGAGGTGCCGAACGTGTCGGCGCAGCTGGTCACCGATGGACAGGCGGCCGGGATGACCGGGTTGCCCGAGTTCTGCCGGGTGATTCTGACTGTGGTGCCCCGAATCGGGATCGAGGTGTGGTTGCCGACCGGCACCTACAACCGGCGGTTCCAGGCCGTCGGGGGCGGCGGCTACGCCGGTGTCATCAGCTATCCGGCGATGGCAGGTGCGCTGCGGGCAGGATTCGCGACGGCGTCGACGGACACCGGGCACCAGGTCAGGGACGGATCGTTCGCGCTGCGGCCGGACGGCCGGCTCGATCAGCAGCTGATCACCGATTTCGCGTCCCGTTCGCTGACCGAGCTGACCCTCAAGGCCAAAATTCTGATCAAGGCCTTCTACGGCCAGCCATCCCGCTTTTCCTACTGGAACGGGTGCTCCACCGGTGGTCGCCAGGGCCTGATGCTGGCCCAGCGGATGCCTGGTGCCTACGACGGCATCCTGGCCGGCGCGCCGGCGATCAACTGGGACCGGTTCATTCCCGCTGAACTGTGGCCACAAGTCGTGATGCGCCAGGAGTTGGGCGGGCCGATCGGGGACTGCAAACTGGCCGCCGCCACACAGGCCGCCGTGGCGCACTGCGACCGGTATGACGGCGTCGCCGACGGCGTGATCGACGATCCGCGCCGATGCGATTTCGACGCCCGGACTCTGATCGGTCAGGCAACGCCGTGTGGCGCGTTCACCACAGCGGACGCCGACGTGGTGCGGGCGATCTGGCAGGGAGCCGTGGCCAAGAACGGCAAACGGCTGTGGTACGGGCTGGCCAAGGGCGCGCCCTTGGGTTTCCTGGCAGGGCCGGTGCCCTTCCCCATCGCCGAGAACCATCTGCGGTACTGGGTCGAGCAGAACCCGCAATTCGATTGGCGGACACTGGACTACGCCGGCTTCGAGCGGGACTTCCGTGCGTCACAACGGTTGTTCGGCAACGTCATCGGCACCGACGATCCCGATCTGTCCCGGCTGCGCGCCTCCGGCGGGCGGCTGCTGATCTGGCACGGCTGGAACGACCAGCTCATCTTCCCCCAGGGCAGCATCGACTACTACCAGCGCGTGCTCGACCGGATGGGCGGAGTGCGCCGGGTGGGCGAGTTCGCCCGGTTGTTCATGGCCCCCGGTGTCGAGCACTGCGCCGGCGGGCCTGGCCCGAACACCTTCGACATGTTCGCCGCCCTGACAAGGTGGGTGGAACAGGGGTCGGCGCCGGACCGCGTCATCGCGTCCAAAGTGGATAACGGCCAGGTCACACGGACTCGACCGCTGTGTGCCTACCCGCGGATCGCCCGCTACGACGGCAGAGGCAACCCGAACTCCGCCGCGAACTTCGACTGCACGCTCTGAGAACGGCCGATCATCGGTTGTACTGGCACATGTCTGGGCCGTTCGGCCGTCATCACTACGTTGGTTACTCCCTGTACTTGACCATCTGGAGGCGGAACGATGCCAGGGTGAGTCAGATCCGGGGGGAGAGAGATCATGCCTCGTGTGGAGCGGCCGCTGGGCGGGGAGGATTCCGCACTTGTCCAGTTCGCGGGCGACCTGAGGTTGTTGCGGGACAAGGCAGGCAAACCGAGCTACCGGGAGCTGGCCCGGCGTGCGCACTACGCGTCCACGACGTTGTCCGATGCGGCTGGTGGGCGGCGGTTGCCTACCTTGGCCGTGGTTCTGGCGTATGTGAGCGCATGTGATGGTGACGTTGTCGAGTGGGAGCAGCGCTGGCGAGAAGTTGCCGCGGCGCGAGGTGAGGAAGACGGAACGGCGCCGTATTCGGGGTTGGCGGCGTTGCAGGTTGAGGATGCGGATCGGCTTTTCGGGCGAACCGCGCTGTTGGAGGAGATTGTCGGGCGACTGACACAGAACCGGTTTCTGGCGGTTGTGGGGGCGTCCGGGGTTGGTAAGTCGTCGTTGCTGCGGGCGGGTTTGGTCGCCCGGGTTCGTACGGAGGGGCTGGGTGACAGTGCTGCTGCCACCGCCGTGGTGATGACGCCTGGAGAGCGGCCGGTTGACGAGTTGGCGGCTCGGTTGGCGGAACGTGCCGGGGATCGCGAACTGGTCGTGGTGATCGACCAGTTCGAAGAGGTCTTCACGCTGTGCCATGATCGCGAGGAGAGAGCTCGCTTTGTCGCCGCGGTGGTAGCGGCCGCAGGCGGCAGGACACGTGTTGTCATCGGGATGCGAGCAGACTTCTTCGCGCACTGCGCGGACTATCCGGAGTTGCGGGCGGTGATGGGAGGCTCGCAGGTGCTCGTCGGGGCCATGACGACGGATGAACTGCGACAAGTGGTGGTAGGGCCGGCCGAGCGGATGGCGTGCACCGTCGAAAACTCTTTGGTGGCAGCGGTCGTGGCGGATGCCGCAGGACAGGCTGCGGTACTTCCGTTGGTGTCGCACGCGTTGCTGGAGACATGGCGGCGACGAAAAGGCGGGACTCTCACCCTCGCGGGGTATCGGGCGGCGGGAGGTATCGAAGGGGCACTGGCCAAAACCGCCGAAGATCTCTACGGATCGCTGAGCCCGGAACGCAAGCGGCTGACGCGTGAGTTGTTCCTGCGGCTGACGGTGTTCGGCGAAGGCACGGGAGACACGAAGCGCCGCGTCTTGCGCGACGAGCTCGACACCGGCGACCCGGACACGTGGACGGTGTTGGAAAGCCTTGCCAGCGCGCGGCTTGTGACACTTGACGAGGCCACAGCCGAGTTGACGCACGAGGCCGTGATCACGGCGTGGGCGCGGCTGCACAATTGGCTGGTCACTGACCGGGACGGTCTTCGCACCCATCGAAGGCTCACCGAGGCCGCGTACACGTGGAAGGCGCTCGGCCAGGACACAAGTGCCCTCTATCGGGGCACACAGTTGGTGATCGCCCGCGAATGGGCCGAGCGCGATGGTCACCGCGAGGAGCTGAACCCGGCCGAGCAGGCCTTCCTGGATGCGAGCATCGAACTGGAGGCCAGCGAAAGGAAACGAACGCGTCGACGTGATCGGCAGCTGCGATATCTGACGGTCGGGCTGGTGGTGTTGCTGGTGGTTGTCATCGGCATCGCGTTAGTCGCGGTCCAGCAGCGTCGCGACGCGGTGGACGCGCGCCAGGTCGCGATCTCCCGGCAGTTGGCGACGCAGGCACAGACGCTCGTCGACTCGCGGCCGGACACGGCGATGCTGTTGAGCGTGCAGGCTTACCGCACTGCGCCGACAGTCGAAGCACGCAGCGCATTGCTCGGGATGTCCACGCGTGGTGCCTACCAGGCGGAGTTCGCGGCACACGCCAAAGCGGTGTCGGAACTCGCCTTTTCGTCCGACGGCCGCACGCTGGTCACCGCGAGCGCCGATCACTCGATGGCGACGTGGGACGTACGTGCCCGGCACCGTATCGCGTCTCTCACCGAGCACGACACCTGGTTGCGTGCGTTGGCAACCAGTCCGGACGGCTCCACCATGGCCAGCGGCGGGGACGACAAGGACATCATCCTCTGGCACCTCGCCAGCAACGTCCGTGTCGGCACGCTGTCCGGCCACACCGCTGCGGTCAAGGAAGTCGCGTTCAGCCCTAACGGGCGTCTGCTCGCGTCGGGCGGCGCCGATGACACCGTCATCATCTGGGACCTGGCACAACGCACTGCCATCGCCCGGTTCACGGGTCACGGCGGCACAGTGAACAGCCTGGCGTTCAGCGCGGACGGGCGCGTCCTGGCCGCCGCCGGCACAGGGAAGACCGTCGTGCTTTGGGATATAGCAACCCAAACGCGGATCAAGACTCTCGCAGGCCATACGGACACCATCTACAAGGTGGCGTTCGACCGCACTGGCCGGTACCTCGCGTCGGCGGGAGACACCACGGTGCGGCTGTGGAACGCCGCCGACGGCTCCCCGTCGAAGGTGTTGACAGGCCACATAGACCGTGTCCTGACACTCGCGTTCAGCCCGGACGGCACTACCCTCGCCAGCGCCGGAAACGACACAAAAGTCCTGCTGTGGGATGTCGGTCGAGGCGTCCTACGTACCCGCCTCACCGGACATACGAACAGCGTCTACGCGCTCGCGTTCGGCGCCGACTCACTACTGGCCTCAGCCGGGGAGACCGGCTCGGTCATTCTCTGGAACACCGATCAGGCCATCCTCGTCGAGACCGGCGAAAACCGTATCAACGATCTGGCTTTCAGCCCGGACGGCACCACTCTCGCCGAGGCGGCCGAGAACCGCACAATGTTGTGGGACGCGAAAACACGCCGCCAACTCGGCGTCCTCACCGACGCGTCAACAGTGAATGCCCTGGCGTTCAGCCCAAATGGCAAACTGCTCGCCACGGCCAACAAAGACGGCACCATAACCTTGTGGGCGCTGGAGAACGGCACCCAGATCGCGAAGCTCACCGGCCACACAGACGCCGCGCTCGATATCGCGTTCAGCCCTTCCGGCCACACCCTCGTGACCAGCGGTATCGACAAGACAGCGATCGTGTGGGACGTCGCCACCCACGTCCGTATGGCCACGCTGAGCAGCCATACCGGGGCCGTCAACGGCGTGACGTTCAGCTCCGACGGGCAAATCCTCGCCACCGCGAGCCACGACTTCACCGTGGTGCTGTGGAACACGGCTGACTGGACGCCACGCGTACAACTCATCGGGCACAAAGGCTGGGTACGCAACGCCACGTTCAGCCCGGACGGTCGCACCGTCGCCACAGCGAGCAGCGATTCCACGGTCCGGCTTTGGGACGCGGCGACCGGCACCTTGAAGGCCACTCTCACCGGACATCTCGACACCGAATTCAACGGGGTCGCGTTCAGCCCGGACAGCACAACGCTGGCATTCACCAGCGGCGAGAACACCATTTCCCTCTGGAATCTCGACAAGCACACCAATTGGGCCCGCCTCGCGGGCCACACCAAGGCAATCCGCGCTCTGGCTTTCAGCCCCGACGGCCGCACGCTCGTCACTGCGGGTGGCGAAATGGTGCTGTTCTGGGATACCGACGCCGAACGGGCTGCCAGGCAAATCTGCGACACCTTCTGGCGTGATCTCACCGACGACGAGTGGAACCAGCTCGTAGCAGACCTGCCCCGCCAGAACACCTGCTGACGTTGTCCGGGCTTTGGTGTCCGGACTGTCGACAGCCCTGGTCGGACACCACTGCGGTGCTAGACATGCTGCCATGCCTGGAAGTCGTTACGGCGGGCCGACAACGACGCCGAAGGCATCCCGTTCGCAATCAAGAAAAGAGGGGGCAATGAGGAGGACACTCACCGTGCTCGCGATGATCGCGGCCACGTCCCTGGCGTCGACCGGCGTGTCCGACGCGTCGCAGGTGGCGGACCCGGACGATGAAGCCGGCACACTTGGTGGTTGCGTGGCCAACGTCTGCGGCTCCGTGATGAACGAGAGCAACCACGTCATCTGGGCGATCAAGGACTGGGGCAACGGCGGCCCAGCACCAGGCACTGAGTTCAAGCCGCTTCAACCCAACGAGCAGACGCCGCCGAACGAGGACTGGGACGGCGTCTACGTGGAGTGCAACGCCTCCGGGCGGCTCGCCACGTGGGTACCTCCAGTCTGGGTATGGAAGGACTTCACAGTGCCCGCCCGGTGGGCGAAGAAGATCGCCACCAACGAGGACGCACACATCCGTGGCCAGTCCTGCTGACCTGAGTATTCCCCGAACTGTGAGAGGGAAGTGACGTCAATGATTTCGAAGTACCGTGCGGCGATCGTATTCGCCGGGACACTGCTTGGCAGTGGCCTTGTCGTTTCTCCTGCCGGCGCCGACTCGATCGGGATCCTTGCCAGCTCCACCTGCTTCGTCGGCAGCAGCGGCAACTGCACGACCGCCATTGTGTCGGCCAATGCCAGCGGGCATTTCGTGGACATCGGCATCAACAACCGCCTCCGTCCGTCGCCGTGCCCGTGGCGGGCCCGGGACGTCAACAATGGTGTCGTCGTTCGTTCCGGCACCGTGGGAACGTCGAGCAGTCACGGTGAACGAATTCCGGGACTGTACAGCGTGTATCAGCTCGAACTCCGAGGTTGCTCGATATCAGCTCGTGGGGACATCGACAACACCTGAACGCGTCGCTGATTCAGGCCCTGGATTGCGAGTACCGTGAGAAGCGGAAAGGCAATCCAACGGGGGTAGGATGAGTCGGATCATTGTCGTGACCGCGGCGATCATGCTCGCCGCGGTCACGCCCGCAGCTTCGTCAACGCCGGCCAGGCGCACGCTTTATGTGACGAACGGGGATTCCGACAATGTCGCGGTGTCCACGATCCTGGCGTCCGGCGACCTCAAACCCGTGGGCAAGCCCGTTGAGGCTCTGGATCGGCCGCGCGGCATTGTGTTCGCTCCTAACGGGAACACCGCCTATGTCCTCAGAACCGGGGCCGACAGAATCGCCAGCTACCGCGTCGGCGCGCGAGGCCAGCTGACGCCGTTCGGCACGCCTGGCCCCGCAGCACACCTACGCCACCCCGGGCCGGTACCGAGTCACGCTCACCGTCACCGATGACGAGGGCTGTTCAACCAAGCTGGTGTTCACCGGACAGTCGGCTTCCTGCAACGGATCCTCGGTCGCCGTGACACACCAGGAGGTCGTCATCACCTCCTAGGGTGCGTCAGAGCACGGCGAGCCGGTCCACCAACAACAGTGTCCTGCGCTCGGTGTCCTCCGGCGGCAGCCGACCCGCCCGGGTCAGGGTCGCCAGCCCATGCAGGCCCGCCCAGAACAACTCGGTGAACAGGCCCGGGTGGACGCCGTCGCCGGCGACTTCTCCGAGGCTCTCCAGCAGGGCGGCGAAGGCGTCCTTCAGAGGTTCTGGGGTGTCGGCCTGCGCGAACGCCAGGCCGCCGTCGAGCTGGAACATGGCGTCGTAGACCGCCGGGTTACGTGCGGCGAAGTCCAGGTAGGCGCGGGCGAGCGCGGTGACCCGAGCGCGCGGGCCGTCCGCGGCGGAGGCCGCCGCCCGCACTGCCGCGGCCATCTCAGCGGCGCCTTGGAGGGCGACGGCGCCGATGATCTCGCGTTTGCCGCGGAAGTGGCTGTAGAGAACGGGCTGGCTGTATTCGATGCGCTCGGCGAGCCGACGGGTGGTGACCGCGTCCCAACCCTGCTGCTCAGCGAGTTCGCGAGCCGTCGCCAAGATGAGGCGTTCCCGGTCAGCCCGTTCACGCTCCTTGCGTTCCTGTACCGACATGACTCGATCCTAGCACCGCTAGACAATCGAGCGTCAGTAGTACTAGCGTTGACACGTCAGATATCAACGCTAGATCTCAGGAGAGGTCCTCATGCTCAACGCACTCGAGGTGTTCACCACCGTGATCGTCGGCGTGATGGTGGGGGTGGAGTTCTCCGTCGCCTTCGTCATCAACCGAATCCTCGACAGCCTCCCGGACGACAGCGCCCTACGCGGCCGCGCCCACGGAGGCCGGATGCTCGGCGCCGTGATGCCGGTCTGGTACATCACCTCGCTCGTCCTCGTCGCGGTCTGGGCCATCGCCGGATGGAGCCACCCCGGCACCGGCCTCGTCGTCACCGCCGGCGCCCTGCTGATCGTCAGCGTGATCATGTCGGTCCTACTGCTCGTCCCGATCAACAACCGAGGCAAGACGTGGACCCCCGACAACCGGCCCGCCGACTGGAAGCAGCAGATGAACCGCTGGGACCGCTACCACTACGTCCGCGTCGCCGTCATCATCGCCGCCTTCGCCCTACTGGTCGCCGCCCGCACCTGAGCCCACGCGGCAGGGGTAAAAACCGCTACTTCAGCGGTGGATGTGGCGAGTACGGTGTGGCCGTGGCCGGTGATCGCGTGCAGCGGCGGCTCACGGAGGCAGACGCGCGAAGGAGCGAATGATGCCAGGCGCTGTACTGCGAGGGGTGACTCTCGACTGTGCCGACCCGCAGACGCTGGCGGACTTCTACGGTGCACTGACCGGGATGCGCGAACTCTTCAGTACGGACGAGTTCGTCGCTCTGACCGACGACTCCGGCTGTGATCTGGGATTCCAGCGGGTTGACGGATACCGGGCTCCGCAGTGGCCGGGCCAGGACGTGCCACAACAGTTCCACCTGGATTTCCGCGCTGACGACCTCGATGCGATGGAGGAGCTGGCCCTGGAACTCGGCGCGGCCAAACCGGACCATCAGCCCGGCGACGGACGCTGGCGGGTACTCCTGGATCCGGCCGGCCACCCCTTCTGCCTGACGCCTTCCTGACGTCACCGGCCACGAATCAAGATCATCCGACACCCAAGATCCACTTTCGACACAGGTCCTCAACCCGGGGGCGGCGCTGACTCAGTTGAGGATTATCTGCCTGCTCGCCGCGGCCAATCGGGATCCCGGGGTGTTCGCTGACCCTGACCGCCTCATCCTGTCCCGGACTCCCCATCCCCATCTGACATTCGGGGCGGGCGTCCACTACTGCCTGGGCGCCGGTCTTGCCCGGATTCTGATCACCGGCACGGTCTCACCCGGCTTCCGCTGCGGGTACACCAACGCTGAGTGCGTTGTCGAGGGGATAGTCCACGAACGCGAACGCCGATCCGTCCGGCGCCCAGCTGGGCACGTTGATCGTTCCCTGCCCGCCGTCGAGCGCGACCAGCGTCGCAGGCTCCTGCCAGGCGTCGACCGAGACCAGCCGCAGCTCGACAGGCCGGTCGGCGGGGTGTCCGGTGGTGCCTGGCGGGTAGCTGAGGTAGACCGCGACATCGCCGGTCGGAGCGACGTGCGGGAACCAGTTCACACGTTCGTCGAAGGTCAGCTGCTCCAACTCGGTCCCGTCCGGCCGCACGCGGGCCAGCTGGGCGTGCCCATTCGAGAACTGCTCTGTGTTGAACACGATCCACTCGCCGTCCGGCGTCCACTCGCATCCGTCCGCAGGGCCCGGGTCGGTCGTGACGGCGACGTCCCCCTGCCCGTCGACACCGACGGTGTGGATGGTCGCCGACGCCCACCAGTTGTCCCCCTCCGGATCCAGGCGTACGTAGCCGAGCCGTCGCCCGTCGGGACTGATGCCGTGCAGGAAGTGCATTCCGCCGTCATCGACGGTGACACGACGTGCCTCTCCTCCGGTAAGGGCGACTTCCCAGATGTGCCAGTCATTCGCCGACGCGAACACGGTCGCGCCGTCGGGAGCGAGGACGTGGTCGTTGTTGACATCCGGCAGCCCATACGCGGGGATTTCCACGGGAGGCACGGAACCATGTGCGGGTAGGAGCCAGAGTTTGCCGTCGCCGTTGACAAGCAGCCGTCCGTCGGGCGTCCAGTTCGGCGCCTCGTATAGCCGGTCGCTCGACTCGAACACCGTGCGCACCGCTCCGGTGGAGCGGTCCCAGACACGGATGCGGGCACGCTGCCCAGGCCGCAACTGCCGGGGTGGCGCGCTCATCGGGCGTCGGTCCCTCCTGCCGGGTGGGTCCCCGGCATCAGCCTACAGTGGAATTCAAAGCGCGGACTTCTTCTCTCCCTCTGTGACAAATGACAAACCACCGCCTGGGCGTCGGCCCGGTTCTCGGATTTCGACAATGAACCGGGCACCGGCGCAGTGCATGCTCGTGAGGATGACGGCAACGACCAGCCTTGATTCGCCACAGCCGGAAAACGACGAAGTGGACGAACAGGCGGTGGTCGAGTGCGTGCGTGACTCGCCTGGCCTGACGCCACAGCGAAGTGCGCGAACTTCGTCACGATGGAAGCGCAAGTCCTGAACCAGGATCGCTTGCGGCGCTGTCGGCCGGCTTCGGCCGGCCGACAGCGCTCCGAACGTCAGCCCAGGTCACGGCGCCGGAGGCCGACCATCCCCGCGGTCACCAGGCCGCCCGCGATGACGGCGAACCACAGCAGCGGGACAACGGCGAAGTCGGCGCTGGGCAGTGCCGGGGTCTGCGCGAACGGGGAGATCCACATCAGGCTCTCGCTGGCGCCGCCGTAGGCCACGGCGAGTTCGAGAAGAAAACACAGGCCGAGCACCGCGTATGCGACCGGCGCGGCGAAACGGGGTGCGATGCCGTAGAGAGCGGCGGCGATGGCGGCCAGCACAAGGACCGAGGGCGCACGGACCACAGCCGCGGCGAGCAACGGCGGCAGTTCGCCGCCCACGCCGCCGGTGGCCAGGCCATAGACCAGACCCATCCCGAAACCGAGACCGGTCATCACCACGACAGTGCCGGCCGCGGCCACGAGCAGGTGCCCGCCGGCCCAGCGCAGCCTGCTGACCGGTCCACTGAGCACAGTGTCGGCGCGGGCGGACAGCTCCTCTGCCCGCATCCGCAGGGTCGCCTGGATCGCGTAGATCGTCACCACCTGGCTCACCAGGTAGATGATCAGCCCGAAAAAGCCGTCCACCGGACGTCCGCCGCCGCCCATCTGCGCCATCAGGTCACCCAATGCCTGACTCTCGTCGACCTGCTCGGCGATGGTGTCGGCGGTCGTGCCGATGGCGGCGCCGAACGCGGCGCCGCCGACCGTCCAAGCGATCAGCACGCCCCGTTGCAGCCGCCAGGCCAGGGCCAGCGCCGACCTCAGCCGGGGAGCCGCAGTGGCCGGACCAAGCCGGGCAGGAAGGATCCCGGCACCGAGGTCGCGACGCGCGGATACCGCGTAGGCCACCACGACCAGCAACGCCACCAGCCCGGCGACAAGCGGCAGCGGCCACCAGTGGTTTCCGGCGAAGGGACGCATTTCCTGGGTCCAGCCGAACGGGGAAAGCCATCGCAGCCACGAGGCATCGCCCGCGTCGGCGATCGCCCGAATCGCATAGCAGACGCCCACGCCCGCGGTCGCCAGACCGATGGCGGCCCGGGAACTCGCGGTCAGTTGCGCAGCCAGTGCGGCGAGCGCGGCGGCGACGCAACCGGCAGCGGCGAACGACAGCGCGAGCGCAATCGACCCACCCACCGCAAGACCCTGCGCGACGAAACCCAGCGTCATCACGACAGCCGCGCCCAGATTGGCGGCGAACGCCACCAACAGTGCCGCGGTCAGTCCGGCGTACCTACCCACCACAGTCGAGCGCATCAACTCGTCGCGGCCGGACTCCTCCTCGGCCCTGGTGTGCCTGACCACCAGCAGCAGGCTCGCCAGCGACAGCAGCAGCGCGACCTGACCGCGGATCCGCCAGGCGCCGATTCCCGCCTCGGAGGCGTCGAAGATCGGGCCGATCATCATCAGCTGCGCCGGATTGCCATTGGTGGTCTGGAAAAAGCTGAGACGGGCGGCCTCGGTCGGGTAAACACCCTGCACCGACGCCAGCACCCCGATCGCGAACAACGCAGTGAGGCCGAACCAGGCCGGAATCCGGATCCGGTCGCGCCGTACGATGAACCGGACAAGGTCGGCAGTGCCAACTAGCGATGTCACTGGACTGCCACCTCTTGTTCGGCCAGGTCGTCTCCGTAGTGGCGCAGGAACATCTCCTCCAGCGTGGGCGGCTGGCTGGTCAGGCTGTGAATGCCGACGGCGGCCAGTGCACGCATCAGTTCCGGCAACGCATCGCCGTCGACCTGACAGTGCACCCGGCGTCCGTCCACTTCGGCCGCGTGCACCCCAGGCAGGCCCTCGATCCGGGGCACAGGTCCGGTCAGCTCGGCGGTCACGGTGGTGCGGGTGAGCTGGCGTAGTTCGTTGAGGGTGCCGGATTCCACGGTGCGGCCGTGGCGGACGATGCTGACCCGGTCGCAGAGTGCCTCGACCTCGGACAGGATGTGGCTGGACAGCAGTACCGTCCGGCCGCGCCTGCGCTCCTCAGCGACGCAGTCCTGGAACACCGCCTCCATCAACGGATCCAGCCCCGAGGTCGGTTCGTCCAGGATCAGCAGCTCCACATTGGACGACAGGGCGGCGACCAGTGCCACCTTCTGCCGGTTGCCCTTGGAATAGGTGCTGCCCTTCTTGCGTGGATCCAGCTCGAACCGGTCCAGCAGCCCGGCCATGCGCCGCTGGTCGCTCCCGCCGCGCATCCGGCCGAGCAGGTCGATCACCTCCCCGCCCGTCAGGTTCGGCCACAACGTCACATCACCGGGTACGTAGGCCAGACGGCGATGCAACTGCGTCGCGTCGGCCCATGGGTCACCGCCCAACAGGCTCACCTGGCCGCTGTCGGCCCGCAGTTGACCCAGCAGGACGCGGATGGTCGTGGACTTTCCCGCCCCGTTCGGGCCGAGGAAACCATGCACCTCGCCGGGCCGGACGGTCAGGTCGAGACCGTCGAGTGCCCTGGTCGGGCCGAAGTTCTTGACCAGCCCGGACACCAAGATCGTGTTCGTCATTCCGCACACGATACACATACTTCACGAATTTCATGAAGTATGTGAAGTCTATAAACTCGGCAGGACTGACTGATGCGCGCAGGGCCCGACGGCACGATCGCTAGGCTCTGCCCGAGGTGGACAAGGACAGGGAGAACACCCGCGTGAGCGACGCAACCAGCCAGGACACCGAGGAACGGCGATTCCTCGAACGGTTCGCCGTGGTCCTTTCCGACTCCGGCTACCCGCGCATGGCCGCCCGCGTGTTCTCCGCGCTCCTGCTGTCCCCCAACGGCACGCGGACCGCGGCCGAACTCGCAGAGTTGCTCGGCGTCGGCCCGTCGGCCATCTCCGGCGGCATCAACTACCTCCTGCGCACCGGCATGGCCGTCCGGGAACGCGACCCCGGGCAGCGCCGCGACCACTACAGCGTCCACCACGTCGCCTGGTTCGAAGCCCTGACCTCCAGCGACACCATCTACCGCCGCTTCGAGGACATCGCCCGCGAAGGCACCGAGATCTTCGGCACGCGGACCGACGTGGGCGACCGCCTGGCCCAGACCCAGCGCTTCTTCGCCTTCCTGCGCGAGGAGATCCCGCAACTGACCCGCAAGTGGAAGAACCTGGACGCCCACCGGCCGGACTGACACAACCGCTCAGAATGCCTTCCCGGCACGGGCGCACGCTGGGGTTTATGCGCTGAACGCGTGCGCACAACCGATCCTGCGATCTGTACGTCTACCGGGATATGAAGAGTGGATCTACCGTCGTGGTCCTCGCCTTGATCATTGCGGGACTGACAGGTTGTGCGGCGCCGGAGGCCGGTCGGCCGGTGGCCGGCCAGGCGCCACCCGACCCCGGCAAGATCCGCACAGTCACCCCGACCTGGATCGCCGGGCTGCGGATGGTCAGCGACGGCAGCGCCTGTCAGTGGTCGGCGAGCTATCCCGCGGTCCCCGGTGCGGACGCGCTCACGGCCACCCTGCGTGACATGGTGCGTAACCGCTTCGGCACGGCGTCGGAAAACAGCGATGACGGCGCCGAGTGCGAGCAGACCGAGGATCCGCCGAAGGCCGACATCAGCTCCGAGTTCCTGGCGGCTTCCGGCGATGTGGTGGGCGTCGAGGTGACCACGCACGACTACGCCAGCGCCGGCAGCGGAATCGGTGCGGAGTCCTATTGGTTCGACGGCCGCACCGGTAAGTCCCTGCCGGCCACCGCGCTGGTTTCCGACACAAGCATGGACAGCTTCGTCGCCGCGGTGACCAAAGCCGTGTCCGGCCGTGAAGGCGTCCAGGAGGAGCAGGTCAGAGACGCACTGAACCCGGAGTTCCGCTCGTCGACCCTCGCTGACCTGTCCTTCACCGAGACCGGTGGCCTGGTCGTACAGTTCCCCCAGGGCAGTGTCGCGCCGGGCGCGGCCGGACGCCCACAGGTCATCATTCCCCCAGCGGACGCCGGACCGCTGCTGTCCGATTTCGGGCGTCGCGCCCAGCAGCAGGCCATCCACCCAGGACAACGGCTGGACCTCGCCGACGTTTCGGTCGCACCCGCGGTGCCGACCGAGCCGGTCGATCCGCCAGCCGCCTCCACTGTGGACTGTCTCCAGGTCAAGTGTGTCGCGCTGACCTTCGACGACGGCCCCGGCCCGTACACTGGGCAATTGCTTGCGACGCTGGAGGAGTACAAGGCGCACGCCACCTTCTTCGTCGTCGGGCAGAACGCGACCTACGACGCCGGTCTGGTCCGCCAGGAAGCCGCGGCAGGGCACGAGATCGGCAACCACAGCTGGTCGCACCCCAGCCTGGCCAAACTTTCCGCCGAGGAGATCCAGGACCAGCTCGCCCGTACCGACGAGGCCATCCAGAACGCGACCGGGCGGAAACCCACACTCATCCGGCCGCCCTACGGCGCGATCAACGACACCGTGCGGGCCAGTTCCGACCGGCCCCTGATCCTCTGGAACGTGGACACCGAGGACTGGAAGTACCACGACAGCGCCAAAGTCACCCAGACCGTGCTCGACAAGGTGAAACCCGGCGACGTCGTGCTCATCCACGACATCCACCAGACCTCTGTGGCTGCCGTGCCCGCGATCCTGGCGGGTTTGAAGGAACGCAGCTACCAGTTCGTCACCATCACCCAGCTGTTCGGCAGCACACCGCTCGCCGCCGGCACCAGCTACAGCTCCAACTCCAAGGCCTTCGGCCGCGGATAGGTCCCGCCGGTTTCCAGCCGCTTGACCAACGGCTCACAGTACTGGCCGCGGCTTTCGGTCCGACGCCAGTTCGAGACTATGGAAACGGATGCGGATGGGGGTTGATGCCTGACGGCTGTGAGCCGAGGCGCGGGGGCACGGTGTGCAGGCGGGGCAGGTTCGCTGTACGTCGGTTGGCATGGCCGAACGTCATCGGCACGGTACCGGGAATGAGGACCTTCACGCAGGTGAAGCCGCCGGCCCGGTGCTCGAGTGTGGTCTGGTCGACCACGATGACGTCCAGGCCTGTTTCCAGGTAGCGATTGATCAGCTTGGTGAGGTCGGCGCGCAGGTCCGGGTTGCCGGAGGGCGCGGACGCGGCAAACGCGCGGGTCTTGGCGGAGCCTGTGAGGAAGTCCAGGCGGGAGAACGTGTCTGGGTGCGCGTAAAGCAGGGCGTGGTCGGACATCACGGTGACACGTGTGGAGTCGGCGGCCATAGCGGCCGCCTTGTCACGGTGGTGGTCGTAGCGATGGATGAGGTCGGTGCGGCCAGCGTGGCCAAGTGCAGCCGGTAGTGCCGGTCCCAGCCTTCACGCAGCCGACCGTTTTCCGCGCGTCCGTTCAGAAACGCCTCCGCATGCGGGCGCAGCGCGACGAACCCGTCCTGTATGCCCACAGTGGACATGGCGTGAACTGTGGCCACGATCAGGTCGAACGCCAGCATGAGCCGCTGCCCGGCGCCGGACCGTTCGGTCATCCGGAACGAGATCGGCGTGGTGTCGGCGTAGAAGTCGGCAAGCAGATCTGCCCTCGCTTCGTTGCCGACCACCTCGACCCGCCGGTCGTACGGGCCTAGGCGCAAGGAGTTGTTGGCAGGCCACGGCATCAGCGGACCGCGTTCGTTCTCCGCTTCGGCGAGCCGTTCATGCTCCGGCAGCACCGCGAGCGGATCCAGCTGCCTCGTGGACGGCTTCCGCTCCAGCCAGCCACCCACGATCTCCTGGGCCGCCGGAAGCACAGACCTCTGCATGGTTTCCGTGCTGGCGCGAACGTTCAGCCTCAGGTGTGGACCTTGCCGCAAGTGCCGCGTCCACCTGCCCGGCCAGCCGGTCGAACAACGGCCGCACCGCATCCAGGATCAGGGCGTCCTTGTCATCGTCGTGGTAGTAGACGTGGATGGTGTGTCAGTCCACCGCTCAGCCCTTTCCCTTGGCGAACTGCCCGATCGCCAGCGCGGCGCGGTGGCGCAGGGCGTCCTCCTCCGCCAGCGATACGCGCAGCCGGTTACACACCAGATGGGCACAGCTGTTGAGTACCCGGAGCGCCGCTTGAGGCTTCGTGTTCTCAAATTCACCAGCCAGTGTGCCGACCGACCGAGCCCACCGCAGCAGCATCCCGTCGCCGTCGATGCCGGGCCATTTCCTGGCCAGGACGTACATGCGTCCGGCCAGCTCGACGAGCCGCACGCGTTGCTCCTCGGTGCCAGGGCCGGGGTCGGGCTGGTCGCGCAACAGCCGGAAATTGCCCGTCCACTCAGCGACCAGCGCCGGGTCGTCCACAGCTGCGAACCACGCCACCAGCATCATCGCGGCCGCGGCCGTGCTCCGGTGATCGGCCGTCGGATCCGTGGCCAGGAACTCGAGCACGATCCGGCTGGATTGACCGAAATGGCGTTCCACGGCCTCGATGGTCTCACCATGACCGTACTTGACGTGTTCACGCTCGTACGGGAAGAACACCAGCGAGTTGTTCGGATACATCTTCTCCGGATATGGCGCGTTTTCCGTGGCTGACAACCAGCGCGCGGCTTCGGTGTACTCATCGGGCGTCATCCGCTCGGCAGCGGGATTCTCGGCGAAGTACTTCTCGAAGTGCTCACGCATCAGGCGCCGCACCTCGGCGGCGGACTCGTCGGCCGGCAGCACGCGCAGCCGCAGGTGCGGTCCGCCGGCCCAGTATCGGAGGAAGAAGTGGTGTGTGGCCAGCTCGGCGCTGATCAACTCGGCCATCAGCGGCACGGTCACGTCGAGCAGCAGCCGGTCCAGGTCGCCGTGGTAGAAGGCGTGCCCGCTCACCCAGGTGTTATCCGACATCACGGCGCTCCGGTTCGGAAAGCTCGACGAGGTATTCAGCTGAAAGGGTTGCGTGAAACCTCTGCGGACGCTATTTCAAGGACGGTCCCGAATGGATTGACGATCGCCCAAAGTCACCAGCGCAGTTCGATGTAGGACGGCCCCTGCGGGCCCACGATCGTTGCCGACAACGAACCCGCTGCCTCACGACCGGTGCCGCAGCCCCGCGTGGCCGGTCCGGCCGAGGCCTCGAAGTTCCACCGGCAGAGCACATTGGAGTTGCGGAACACGACATACTCGGCCCCACCACTGCCATGCACGTCGAAATCCACAAAAATCTGGCGATTGCCAGGGTAGTCGGACCTCGACTCGGTGCAGGAGCTGATCTGGCACTAGTCCGCCGACGCGACCAGCGGCGACATCGCCAGGCTTGCCGCCACGGCTGACGTCAGCACAGCGGCGCGCTTGACCATTCGACTCATCAAGTTCCTCCCGTTGCAGGGCCCCAAGCGGCGGATGTTGCGCGCCCGGGCCGTGAATCACTCTGGAGTCGATCATGCAAAAACCCGGTTTCACGCCGGCAACAGCACAGCTTCAGCACATGAAGCCCTGGTCACACAAGGCGCACACACGACCTACGACCACGAAGGCGGTTACTACGAAGCCCAGTCCGACTACACCGGAACACACCGGGGGACTTTCCAGAACACCACAGCGGCTCAGGCTTCCGAAGTCAGCTGAGGACGGTGGGCAGGTCGAAGGCCGCGAATACTGCCGGATCCTGGAATACGACAGTGTGCGCGATCTTTCCCTCGGTGACTGTGAACACCTGCAGGGTGTGCAGCCGATGTCCGCCGTCGGGATCCGGCGCGTAGGCGGCCACCGCCGGCTGGCCGTTTGCAGCGGTCGGAGTCATGCGCCAGCCGACCCCGCGCATCGTGAACACGCGCCGGATGAACGCGGCGTAGTCGTCGCGACCGAGATACCAGAGCGGAACCGGCGGCATCTCAAGCATCGCGTCCTCGGTCAGCAGCTCGACCAGTGCGTCCACGTCGGCCGCCTCGAACGCACGCACGTAGGCCTCCACGGTCTGGCGTACGGCCGGATCATCGGGTTGGGCGACCTTGCCTTCGGCGCCGGCCAGCCCCGCCCGGGCTCGCTGCAAGGCACTGTTCACCGAGGCAACCGAGGTGTCGAGTTGCTCGGCCACCTCGGCAGCGCTGAACTCCAGCACCTCGCGCAGTACCCAGACGGCTCGTTGACGCGGTGGCAGCAGCTGCATCGCCGCGACCAGAGCCAGCCGCATGCTGTCCCGTTTCACCGCCCACTCCGCCGGATCGCCGAGCCGGGCGTCGGGCAACGGTTGCAGCCATGGCACGTCGAAAGCCGGCAGCAGCGGCGTTTCAGGATCAGTGCTCGGCGCGCCCAGCCCGGAGGGAAGCGGCCGGCGCTGCTTGCCCTCCAGCGCAGTCAGGCACACATTCGTCGCAATCCGGTACAACCAGGTCCTGACGGACGCTTTGCGCTCGTCGTAACGGTCGCGTGCCTTCCACGCCCGCAACATCGTTTCCTGCACCAGATCCTCGGCCTCGTGGACCGACCCAAGCATCCGGTAGCAGTACGCCAGCAACTCTCGGCGATGCGACTCGGTGCGCGACTCGAAATCAACGATGCTCATCGCGATGAGTATGGCCGCTCCCGCCGGTATGTACCTACGCAGGACAACCGGATGAGGAGTTCACCATGGGCAACCTGATCGTCATCGAGTTCACCACCCTGGACGGCGTCGTCGAGGACCCGGACGGATCCGGCGCGACGCCCGGCGGCGGCTGGGCCTTCCGGCATGGCCCGGACGCCGTGGCGGGCGACAAGTTCCAGCTCGGGTCGCTGCTCGACACCGGCCTCATGCTGCTCGGCCGCACAACCTGGGAGCTGTTCGCCAAGATCTGGCCGGGCCGGAGCGACGAGTTCTCGGCCAAGATGAACAACATCCCCAAACTCGTCGCCTCACGCACACTGACCAGCACCGACGAATGGCAGAACTCGTCGCTGATCAAAGACGACCTGATCACCACCGTCCGCCGCCACAAGACCAGCCAGGACATCATCACCACCGGCAGCATCAGCGTCGTACACACACTGGCCGAGCACGGCCTCGTCGACGAGTACCGCGTCATGGTGTTCCCAACCGTGCTCGGCACCGGGCAACGCCTCTTCACCGACCGCACCCGATCCACCGGCCTCCAGCTCAACTCCGTCGAGCAGAAGGGAAACGCCGCACTCCTGCGCTACCAGGTGACAGGCTGACCCTGGGCAGCGCGCGGAAAAGCCATTCGGCGGGCGCGTTCCTGAGAAGATGATGATCTACAGGTGCTGATCTTCTTGGGGAGCTGCGATGGTGGACCACCGGTTACGGGTGCGGTCGGTTCGGGTTGTGCTGGTTATCGTGTTGCTTGCCGCCGGGGTACGGCTTGTCCAGGTGCAGGTTCTCCAGGCTGAGGCGTTGTCGGAGAAGGCTGCCAGGCAGCGGACCCAGCAGGTGCGTGTGCCGTCGGTTCGCGGTGACATCCGTGACCGGACTGGGGGAAAACTCGCGTTCAGCGTGACCACGAAAGCACTGTCCTGGTCGCCCAAGGCGATGCGGGCCCGGTACGCCAAGTCCGGCATCGACTTCGGCGCCAGGACAGCCGCGATCGCTGCGAGATTCGAGTCGGTCCTGCACGACAAGGTCGACGAGCCCGAACTGCTGGCCCGGATGCGCGGCAACGAGTTCACCTACCTTGCTGCCGACGTGGATCCGGCGCAGGAACGGGAGATCACCAGGGACTACAAGGGCGAGATCGGTGTGGAGACCCGGATACGACGCGAGTATCCGGGTGGCACACTCGCCTCGAGCATCCTCGGATATGCGAGCAGGCACGCAGCCAGCCCTGACGGGTTGATGCACGGCTGGTTCGGCCTGGAGGCCGCGCGGGACACCGTATTGGCTGGTGAACCGGGCAGCGTGACGGCGGACGTCGACGGAGGCGCCGACGGCGTCGTCATCCCTGGGACGGAACGCGATCTGCGCCCTGCCAAGAACGGTGCCGGCATCGAGCTCACTCTCGACTCCGACATCCAGTACAACGCCCAACGCCAGCTCGCCGAGTATGTGGCGAGTACCGGCGCGACCGGGGGCAGCATCGTGGTCCTGGACGCGCGGACCGCGGAAATCCTTGCCCTGGCCGGTGCCAAGAACTTCGATCCGCGCGACCCCCATGGACCTTTCGGCCTGGGCAACTCCGAAGCGACCGGAGTCCCGGCCGCCACCGTGCCCCAGCAACCAGGAGCGGTACAGAAGCTGGTCACGGCGGCGGCCGTGATCGAGCACCAGATCGCCGGCCCGGACGACATCGTCGAAATGTCAGACGTCGGTACCGTGACTCTGGCCAGGAAAGTCGGGCCCGACAGATACGCCGCGATGCTCAACGCCTTCGGGCTCGGTACCCGCACAGGCGCCGGATTGCCCGGCGAGAACGCAGGATCAGTACCAGACCGTGCTGGTTGGTCGGCCACAACACTCGACGAACTGGCGATCGGACAGGGCCTGTCGGCAACCACGCTGCAGACGACTTCGATGTATCAGGCCATCGCCCATGAAGGCGTCCGCGTACCGCCCAGAATCATCAAGGCGATCATCAACAGTGACGGCACCCGTCACGAACAACCCGCCCCGGAAAACGTCCGCGTAGTCAGTGAAAACACTGCCGCCACGCTACGAGCCAAGCTCCGGGCGACCGCCTCGGCAGGCATCCCGGGCTACCAGATCGCCGCCATGACCGGACCAGGCGACGCTCAAACCCCTGTCACCATCGCCGGCATCCTGCCCGCGGACAACCCCCGGTTTGTCATCGGCATCGCGCTGAACTCGCCCATCGAGGCCGCTCCCCTGTTCCGCAACGTCGCCTCGTACCTCACGCAACGGTTCAGCCTGCCGCTGTCCACAGAGCTCCCCCGATAACAGGTGCCTACCGCGTGGATTCGCGGTTGAACAGCTTCTTCGACCAGAGGTATCCGCCCAGTGCGATGACGACACACCAGCAGAGCGCGATGACGGCGCTGTTGCCCATCGGAGTGCCCATCAGCAGGCCGCGCAGGGTTTCGATGAGCGGGGTGAACGGCTGGTACTCGGCGAACCAGCGCAGACCGGCAGGCATCGAGTCGGTCGGGACGAATCCGCTGCCGAGGAACGGAAGCAGCACCAGTGGCATCCCGATGTTGCTGGACGATTCGACGGTCTTGCTGGCCAGGCCGAGCGCGACCGCCAGCCAGATGAGCGCGAAGCTCATCAGCAGCAGCACACCTGCCAGGGCGAACCATTCGCCGAGACTCGCCGACGGCCGGAACCCGATGAGCAACGCGACACCGATGATGACCGTGATGCTGAGCATCGCCTGGATGAGGCTGCCGATGACGTGTCCGGTCAGGACGGACACACGCGCGATGGACATCGTGCGGAACCGGTCGACGATGCCTTCGGTCATGTCCATCGCGACCGAGATGGACGTGCCCTGGACCGCGGCGGCTATCGCCATCAGGATGATGGCCGGGGTGACGTAGTTGACGTAGACCTCGCGCCCGCCGGACATGCCGCCGAGCCCGGCGCCGAGCGTGCCACCGAAGACGTAGACGAACAGCAGCAGGAAGATGATCGGCATTCCGACAAGCTGCACCGTCATGGACGGGTAGCGCAGCATTCGCTTGAGATTGCGGCGAAGCATCGTCGCCGAGTCGGTCAGGGCGTACGCCATGGTGCTCATCAGGTGGTCACCTTCTCGTTCTTGGGATTGCCGGTGAGGGCGAGGAACACGTCGTCGAGATCAGGGGTGTGCACGCTCAGGGAGTCGACCGCGACCGCGTTCTCGTCGAGCCGGTTGATCAGGGCCTTGAGCGAGCGGAGGCTGCCGTCGTGTGGCACGCGCAGGGCGAGCGCGTCACTGTCGCGAGACACCTGGCCCACGGCGCGTGCCGCGGTTTCGAGGTCACAGAGTTCGGCGAACCGCAGCAGCACGTGGCCACCGGAAATACGCCGCTTGAGTTCGTCCGCGGTACCCAGCGCGACGATCTTCCCGTGGTCGAGCACCGCGATCCGATCGGCGAGCTCGTCGGCCTCCTCCAGGTACTGGGTGGTCAGCAGGATGGTGACGCCGCCCGCCACGAGATCCCGGACGATCTGCCACATGCCGCGGCGGCTGCGTGGGTCCAGCCCGGTGGTCGGCTCGTCGAGGAAGATCACCTGTGGTGAGCCGACCAGGGTCATCGCGAGGTCCAGCCGGCGGCGCATCCCGCCGGAGTAGGTCGAGACCGCCTTGCCGCCCGCCTCGGCCAGGTCGAACTGCTCGAGCAGCTCGGTGGCCCGGCGGCGGCCCGCGGCCCGGCCGAGGTGGTGCAGGTCCGCCATCAGGATCAGGTTCTCCTGGCCGGTCAGGAGGTTGTCGACCGCCGAGAACTGGCCGGTGACGCCGATCGCGGCGCGGACCGCGTCGGGCTCGGCGACCAGGTCGTGGCCCGCGATCCGCGCGCTGCCACCGTCGGCCCGGATCAGGGTGGACAGGATCTTGACCGTGGTGGTCTTGCCGGCGCCGTTCGCACCGAGCAGGGCGAAAACGGTGCCCTTGGGGACATTCAGGTCGATTCCGTCGAGCACGACGTGGTCGCCGAACGACCTGCGCAGTCCGGTCGCCGTGATCGCCGGTGGGGGTGACGTGGTCATAGCAGTGCCCTTCGAGTGTCTGGTCAGGAACGACGGACGGCGATGTCGCCGTAGGAGGTGCGGGCGTGGACCTCGACGGTCTCCTCGGAGGTGTCCGGTTCTTGGCTGAGCTCGTCCAGCGCGTTGTCCACTCGCCCGTGACTGGTCTTCAGGTCGAGCCATGCGGTGGTGCCTTCGGCGATGCCGACCTCGAGGTCGCCGGTCGAGGAGTCCAGCGTGACCGAGTCCCGCACGACCTCGCCGACGCGAATGCTTCCGTTGGCGGTCTTGGCTTCCACCCTGGTAAACGCCCGGTCGACGGAGATGTCGCCATTGGCCGTGCGCACCCGCAGTTCACCGGTGACCGTGCCGATCTCGGTGCCGCCGTTGGAGTTCTTGATGACAGCGGTGCCGTCGATCTCGCCGATGCGCATACGTCCCGAGCCGGTGGCGAGCTCGGCGTTGCCGGCGATCTTGTTGACGGTGATGTGGCCACCGGAGGTGTCCAGGCGCAGGGGGCCGGTCTGGTCGAGGCGGAAGTGCCCGACCGAGGCCTTGAGGCGGCACTCCCCCAGCACGCCGGTGGTACGCAGGTCACCGACCGACACCTCACTGCCTACCTGCGAGCCGACGGGCAGTTCGATCCGCACGTCGACCGACCTGGTCTTGCGGGAGAGCGGGCGGCCCTTGGGCCCGCGAACCAGCAGTGTGCCTTCGGCGAACTCGACGCGGGTCTTCTGCGCAGCGTCCACATCGGACTCGTCGGATTCGTCGGTCGGGCGTACCTCCACGAGGGTGTCGGTCCGGTCGCTCGCGGCGATCTGCACATTGCCGGCGCTCAGGTCGATCGTGACGGAAATCGGTTCAGGAGTATCGAAAACAGGCATGGGTGTCCCCTCGAATCGAGTCTGAAGACCATCCCCGCTGGTCGGGGCCGTGAAGTAAAAAAGGAGTCAGCGCGCCCAGCCGGTGTAGCGCTGTGCGCCGCGTTTGCCGAGCTGCCTGCCCGAGCCGTTGTCGTGTTCCGAGGACTGCAGCATGGTCGCGGCGGCCCGGACCAGCCACGCGTTGAGCGACCGGCCTTCCTTGCCCGCCGCCTCCTCGATCGCGGCCTTCAACGGCTCCGGGAGACGGACGTTGATCCGCACCGCGGGGCCGTCTTCGAGGCCTGTGACGGCGTTGTCCACCGGCGCCGCACTTTCCACCGGCTGCTCCGCCTGGGCAGGCGTCACGATGAAGTTCGGGTCACGGCCACGCAGCCGCACCTGGACCGAGCCGGGAGCCAGGTCGCTGGTGATCTCGTCCGCGGCGGCCGACAACGCTTCGAGCAGCGTGAGCCGGATCGCCGACTCCATCGCCACCGTCAACCGCTCGATCAGCGCGCTGTCACCGCTGTTCTCGGCGACTGTCAGCAGCTCGCGGCCAAGGGAATCCACGTACGGGCTCAGATCCATGGCAGCACTATGACACATGCTGACACCACATACAAGCCATCTTGGCTCAGTTTGATGCCACACTGGCTCAGCCTGGCTCGCTTCGGTGCCGAGGACGAAGTCGAGACGATCGGCGGATTGCTCAAATCCGATCGGCCAATGTCGTTGAACAGGCCGAACCCTGAACCTGAAACGGCTCGTACTGGGGGCAGGAGCCAATCGATTGGTGCGGAGGTCATCGAAATGCGCCCCCAACACAAGAGGATCAGCAGAACGAAGATCCTGGCATCGGCTGCCGTGGTCACCGCGGCAGCGGCGGCGGCGATCGCCCTTCCGCAGGCCTATGCCTCCAATACCAAGTCCCCGGCGACAGCCACTGAGACGCTCAGGCGCCAGGCGAGTATTCCCGGCACCGCGTGGGCGACCGACCCGGAGACCGGCCAGGTCGTCGTCACCGCCGACAGCACCGTCAAGGGCGACAGGTGGGACACCCTGATGTCGGCTGTCGGCTCAGCCGGGGGAAACCGGGTGCGGGTCGAGCGATCACCCGGGGAGTTCACGCTGTTCGCCGAAGGTGGTGACGCGATCTTCGCCGGACGCGGGCGTTGTTCACTCGGATTCAATGTCACCACGAGTAACGGAAACCCGGGCTTCCTCACCGCAGGTCACTGCGGGACCGCCGCCAGGCAATGGTCGCTGTCACCCAACGGCAGGCCGGCCGCCACTGTCCGGCAGGCGACATTCCCCGGCAACGGCGATTTCGCCCTGCTCACCTACAACAACACCGCCACCCAGGCGCCCAGCGTGGTCGACACCGGGGGCGGCCGGACGGTGCAGATCCAGCGGGCCGCCAACGCCCGGGTCGGCCAGCGGGTGTTGCGGATGGGCAGCACAACCGGGCTGCGCAACGGCCGCGTCACCGGACTGAACGCCACCGTGAACTACCGCGAGGGCACCGTCACCGGACTCATCCAGACCACTGTCTGTGCGGAGCCAGGTGACAGCGGCGGGCCACTGTTCACCCAGGACGGCAGCGCGATCGGGCTGACCTCCGGCGGTGGCGGCAACTGCCGGACCGGCGGCGTGACCTTCTTCCAGCCGGTGACCAACGCACTGAATGCGGTGAACGCGCAGATCAACTGATCCACAATGGACCCGCGCACCAGCGCCGACGAGCCCGTGGCGCACTGGAGAAACCTCCGGTGCCCCACGGGCAAGGCGATCTCACCGGCCGGTCACGATCCACCGTTGGTTCGGCCCTGACGTGGGTGTCCACGAGGAAACCCGGGCACCGTCCGCAGTGGACTGGCCGGCGACGTCAAGCAGGCGGCCGGTCGCCACGTTGACGAACGTCCAGGTGCCGTCACCGGTCGTGGACATCACCCATTGCGCGCTGGGATCGGCTGACGGCGGCTGGAGAACGACTTCGTTGGCGCGCACCGCGAGTTGCTTGCCACTGGCCGCGTTGACGATCGCATAGCGTTCACGGTTGCTGGTTCCGCCGGTCACTTTCTGCAGTGCCCAATCCTGCCCACTCGTGCGGATGACCACGCCCGACGCGTCGCCGTTCGGCGTCAACGACTTCCCGCTCTGTACTCCCTTCAGCTGGTACATGCGCCCGGGTTTGACGGTGGCGGCGTCCGGCGACACCCCGGCCACGCCGTCGACCAGAAATGTCGTGACCGACTTCGCCGGGACGGCAAGCGTCGCTCGCTGGTCCTTCACCCGCACCGGCGTACCTCGGACGAGCGCGCCGTCGGCGCTGGTCACCACGGGTGTCACGGATGCCCTGGACGTCACGACACCAACCCGGGAAAGATCCAAGGTCACGTTGCGCGCGGCAGTGGAATTGTTGACGTGCACCACTGTCGCGCCGACACCGTGGGGCTTCAGTGCCGCCGTGCTCGACGGGTCGTCGACCTTGACAAAGCGGTCTCCTGGCCGGATGTAGTGGGTGAAGTTGCGGATCGTGTGGAACTTCGTGTTGGCCCGGATGGGACACGTCTGAGGTGTGTCCGCAGCCGTGCAGGTGAACGGGATGTGGATGCTGCCCCAGTTCTTGCCTGCCTGAGCCTGGGGAACGGAGTCCTCGACGGGCTGCCAGAACACCCACGCCGACGGTTCGAGTTCACGCATGTCCTCGACGATCCTGGTGGCGATACCGAGACCCGGCTCCATACCGGTGAAGTCGGTGCCGGTCCCCCAGGTGCCTTCGACCTCGCTCATCCACAGGTTCCGGTCCGCGCCCTTGGCGATGTCCCGTGCGCTTGTTCGCATATCGGTGCCGTAGGTGTGCACGTTGAGCTGGTCGACCGCACCTCGCGCAGGACCGCTGTAGGCGTTCCAGTTCTGGGTGAAGACGCTCGGATTGGTTTCGTCCATTGCGGACACTGTCGCGCGTGTTGTCGCTGTGTCGAGTGCACGGTCCAGCGCCAGAACTACCTTCTGCTGGAGTTCCGGGCCTGCGTGTGCGCCTTCCTGACGTCCGCCGGTGGGCTGCCCGTCCGGTCCCAGTTGTGTGCCCCAGTACGGAGTGTTCGGCTCGTTGAGCGGGGCGATGGTGTCGAACTTGATGCCGTGGGCCTGTTCCAGCTTCTCGGTGACGCGCACGAGATAAGTGGCGAACTGGTCCACGCGGTCCGCCCGGATCTGGTCGGTGCTCGGGTCGAAGCCACCGGACACATACCCGTTGACCGTCTGGAACCACGGCGGTGAGTTGCTGAACGCCTCCCACCGCGTCACCTTGTCCTTGATCTGGTCCACCCACCAACGCTGGTTGGCGTCCGCCGTCCAGTCCCAGTGCTGTGGGTTCGCCGGGTCCCACCACTGCGTGTCGTCGCGCGTGGTTCCCGGCGGTGCCTGCCAGAAGCCAGGCATTGTCGCGCCCGCCTTCATGTAGTTCTTACGGACGTCGGGCGCGTTGCCTCCGCCGATGTTGTAGCGCGCGATGTTGAGGTTCAGCCCGTCCTCGCCGAACAGCATGTCGACCAGCTGACGGCGGATCGGCTCGGGATAACCGCCGGTCACGTTGGCGAACCAGACCAGGCTCGTGCCCCATCCCTCGAAGGCAGGCTGCTGGTAGGACGGATCGATCCGGATGGTGACCCCGTCGGCCAGCGCCGGGACGTTCACGCCAAGAGACAGCGTGAGCGCCACCGCGACGGCGAGTTTCCTGGTCACTGGACTACCCCGTCAATCTGCAGCGTCTGCACTGCTCCGGCCGCGAACGGCACCCGCAGCAGCTTGCCGTCCGGACGCATGTCCACACGCTGGGTGTACCGGTCACCGCTGCCTGAAGTAACAGTGGTCCAGCGCGTGATCGTCGTGCTGGGAACTGTGCCGAACCGGGTGAGGTTGAACGTGATCGTCTGGGCCGAACCGGTGTTGACGGCCACGAGGACGAGTCGTCGCGCCGCTGGATCGTATGCGGCGACGGCGTTTCCGGCGTCCGTGCCGATGATTCGCATGCCTGGCCGGATGTGGCGGGTGAACTGGGCGAGGACGTACAGCTTGGTCTGGACATTGCCTGCCTGCAGGGTGTTGCCGTCGAAGTGGATCAGCGCCCAGCCTGCGGTCGGGTCCATCACCTGCCAGTAGACCCACGCGGTCGGGTGCAGCCAGCGGAAGTCGAGACAGAGGTTGCTGGCCATGGTCAGACCGGTACCGTCGGCGTCACCGGTTTCGGAGTTCCACAACACCTTCCCGGCCGCTCGCACATCTTGGTACAACAGGTCGCGCCGGCCGCCCGAACCTTGATAGCCGTGCACGTTCACCTGGTTGACCAGGGCCTTGCTGGCTGAGTCGAAGCTGTTCCAGGTGGTGCGGGCCAGGTCGTAGTTCGTCTCGTCGGACGCCGAGATCCAGGTACCTGTCAGGCCACGCTTGTTCAACTCGTCACGCAGGTGCCGCAGCAGGGTGCGTTGGACGCCCGCGTCGATATGGCAGCCCTCCTGTGTGCCGGCAGCCTTCCACCAGTCCGACGACGGCTCGTTGAACGGGTCGACGGTCCGGAACGTGACGCCCCAGGAATCCTTGGCGCGCTTGGCAACCTCAGCGAGATGGGCGGCGTGCTGCCGGTAGTTCCACGACTGGAGGTTGTTGCCGCCGTCCGCCGCGCCGGACGGATTGTGGTTGAGGCACATCCACCACATCGGCGAGTTGGCGAACAGCTCGCTCATCGCCCCGCGCTGGGTCGCCTTGACCAGTGCCGCGCGTTGCTTTCCGTCCACCGACCAGTTCCACGCCGAGGAACCTGGGTCCTCATTACGCCAGTCCTGCCAGAACCCTTCGATCTGCTTGAACCTGGGAATGTTCGGCGAGGCGGCCATGGCCTGGCCCTCGACGCTGTTCCAGCTGCACGCCCCGAGATTGTAGCGGGCGATGTTCATGCCGAGTCCCGGCAGGGACGCTCCACGATAGGTGACTGTCTTGGTGGTGAACCACAGGTCTGCGAAGTCGTCGCGGTCACCGAACACGTTGGCCCACCACGCCAACGAAGTTCCCCACCCCTCCCAACGCCCATAGTCGGCGCTGGGGTCGACAGCGACGGTCATGTCCGCGTGTGCTGTTCCTGTTGCCAGTGTTGTTCCCGCCACTGCGGCGGCCGCGCCGGACAACAGTGTCCTGCGTGTGACCATAAGACCCTCCTGTTACGGATTCGGCAGGGTGACCTGCGTGTGGAGCCCATCGCTCCACCGCAGGGAGATCACGTCCCGCTCGACAGCGACGACCGGGATAGCAGGCCTCGCTCCACCGCGGTCCAGCCAAACGGCGGCCACCAGCACGTGACCGGGCAGCACGGATGCCGCAGTGGCAAGCCACGGAGTGGCCGCAAAAGCACCGAGCGGACTGGCATCCGCGTGATTGTCGACCCCGGCATGGTCGAACCCGTGTAGACCGCACAGACCCGAGCGCAGTGTCACGCCGTTGACAGCGATCCACGGCCCAGCCTCGACTTCGGTGTCCGGCCGGCGGTCACCAGTCACTGACCAGCCACTCAGCCGCAGGGGCGACGGCGTCTCACCATCCACACGGGCCAGCCGGATCTCGACGCCGTCCCGGATCACCGAGGCAACCAGGACCGAAGGTCCGAGCCGGACCGGCCCGGTTCGTCCGGAGCCATGGTCCGGTGAGTCGTCTGCGCTCGTGTCGACCCAACGCACCGTCCCGCACGACGCCCCGGCAAGCACTCCACCGGGCAGTTCGCGCAGGAACAGCGTGCGGAAACCGGCCCGGTGGCTGAGCAGGCCGTTCTCGTCCAGCAGTCCCACAGAGTTGTCCACCGGCTGGGTGCACACCAAGGGCGGCATCGTGGCTGTCGAATATGCCAGGCGTGCGTACATCGGCGCATCAGACCGGGTATCGCCGGGCAACGCGTGATCGGTGCCATGGTTGACCACCGTGACAACACCTGTGTCGTGCCGGGCGGAGACGAGCCAGCCAGGTGCTTTGATCACGTGGGCCGTATCGCCTTTCTCCACCGGCAACGGGCACTCAGTGTCAGTCCATAGTGGATGATCTGCGGGCACGGCCAGCCCGAGCATTCCCTTCGCGGCCCAGTACGGCGAACCGGGACCGGAGTAGGACTGACGGATCGCCGGCCACTCGCCGTACCAGCCAAGGCGCAGCAGACCGTCGGGCTCCACCGCTCCATGGTCCACGAAATGCCGCAGCATGCCGCTGGCGACCCGCCGCACCAAGCCCGGTTCCTGCCCGCCTGTGCCGGTGAGCGCACCGACCCAGAACGGTGCCGCAGCAGCGAACCGGTAGGCCAGGCTGCGCCCCTGCATCAGTGGCGAGCCGTCCGCGCCCACCAGTATGGCCGCGTCCTCGAGGTAACGAGCCAGATCCGCAGACCACTGATCACGCAGTTCCTGCGAGCACAGCGAGCCCGTCACGTCGAACAGATGCGTCCATAGCAACGGATAGGTGTGCAACGCCCAGCCGGTGTAATGGTCGTACGAACGCTCCTGACCGTCGCTCAACCAGCCGTCAGCGCGGCGCAGGGACTGGTGCACCGCGAGATCCTGCTCGATGTCCTCAGCCGACCACGGCCCACCGGCCTCACGGAGGAACGATTCCACGACGATCCGGAACCACACCCAGTTGATCGGCGGATAAACCTGGCCCACGACCGTGCCCAGCCACGCGGCAACCCGCTCTCGCACGACGTCGTCCAGCCGATCCCACAGCCACGGCCGGGTCATCTGCAATACCAACGCGATGGAGGCCGCCTCGACCTTGGCCTGCCCCAATTCGTCCGGCCGGGGCCAGGCCTCCGGCGACGCGGGATCGGTACCTGCGGCCAGCCCACGGGCATACCGCTCCAGCAGCCCGCCAGGATCGGCTCCGTGCTCCCCTGCGACGCGAAACCCCGCGAGCATGAAGGTACGCGCGAACCCTTCCAGACCGTCGGACACCACGCCGTTACGACTGGGCGGTCCAGGCAAGTCGATCCGGGCACCGGACGGCGACCAGTGAGGTTCCAATGCGTTGAGCATCCGGTCCGCGACGGCGACCCAGTGCTCCCGCGTCCACCCCGTGTACGAGGACCGGATTCGGTCCTCCGGCGGCATCACGCCTGCACCGCCAGCTCGTGCCGGGTCACCGGCGCCAGCGGGGGCAGCCCGACGACGTAACGTTCCAGTTCCTCCAGCACCGCCGCGGTCATGGCGCGTGTCTCCGATCCCAGTGAGCCCGCGATGTGCGGGGTCACCATCACGTTCGGGAAGTCGTAGAGCGGTGATGACGCGGGCAACGGCTCGGGATCCGTGACGTCCAGGATGGCGTGCAGTGTGCCGGACGCACAGGCTTGCTCCAGCGCTTCGGTGTCCACAAGGGACCCACGAGCGGTGTTGATCAAGGTGGCCCAGGGTGGCAGTGCCGCGAGTTCCGCCGCGCCGATGAGGTGGTGCGTCTCCGGCAGTGCGGGCGCATGCAGGCTCAGCACGTCGGCCTGCGGCAACGCCTCCGCGAGAGTGACGTGCTCGGCGCCCGACGCACGCACCTCGGCGGGGTCGGCCACGGGATCGACCACCAGAACCCGGCCGATGTCGAGACGGGACAACAGGTCCACGACTCGTCGGCCAACGCGAGAGAAGCCGACCAGCACGATCGTACGGTGCCGGCCGGACAGTTCGCCCCGCTGCTCACGGTAGGTCCAGTCCTGGCGATGCAGGCGAGCATCCGTGGCCAGGAACGGCGCCTTCTTGAACGCCCAGAGCACCGCCGCCAAGGTGTACTGGGCAACAGGCTCCGCGTTGACGTGCGCGGCAGTGGTCACCAGAAGACCGCGGTCGAACACGGCGTCCCGGATGTGCGGCCGTACCGAGCCTGCTGCGTGCAACGCCGCGCGGAGCTTCGGCGCGGCACGCAGCACGTCCTCGTCGATCGGCGGGCAGCCCCAGGACGTCACCAGAACCTCCACATCCGCCAGCCTCCGGCGTACCTGTTCAGAGGAGAGCTCATGGGCGGCAACGGGTTCGCTCAGGTTCCCCAGCGCACGAAGCCTGCTCAATTCAGCGTCCCCGAACTGCAGGTGCAGCACGTCCGGACTCATCACCAGCAGGATCTCCGGGTGGCGAGGACTCATTTCACGCTCCCGGCCGCCAGGCCCGCCCGCCACTGGCGTTGCAGCACCACGAAAGCCACGATCAGCGGCAGGATCGCCACCAGTGAACCGGTGATGACCAGCGGTGTGTACTGCGGGAACAGGGTCTGGCGCGTGCTCCACTGGAACAACCCCAGGCTGACCGGGAACAGCTTCGGATCGGTGAGCAGGACCAGCGGCAGGAAGAAGTTGTTCCAGATCCCGACGAACTGGAACAACAGCACGGTCACCACGCCCGGACGCATCATCGGCAACGCCACAGTGAAGAAGGTGCGCAGATGCCCGGCACCGTCCACCCGCGCGGCCTCGATCACCTCATCGGGCACAGCGGCGTCCGCGTAGACCTTCGCCAGGTACACGCCGAAAGGGTTGGTCAGCAGGGGAATGAACACCGCCCACGCGCTGTCCACGATCCGCAGCTCGGACGCCAGCAGATACATCGGGAGGGCCAATGCCGTTGTGGGCACTAGCACTCCGGTAAGCGTGAGCGCGAACAGGGCCTTACGGCCGGGAAAGCTGGTCTTGGCGATGGCATAACCGCACGCGGCACAGATCAGCGCACCGACGATGGCACCGCCGCCCGCGTAGAACGCGGAGTTGACGAGCCAGGTGAGGAACACCCCGTCTTCCTGGCGGAACAGTGCGGTGAGGTTCGCGCCGAGGTTCCACTCCCCCAGTTCGAACGCGCTGGTGGTGGAGAAGTCGCCGAGTGTCTTGGTCGCCGAGGTGATCAGCCAGACCATCGGAATCACACTGTAGAGCGCGGCGAGCACCAGCAGCACGTGCACCGCAGGCACGGACACCCAGCGGGACCTGCGATCCACAATAGACGCACTCATCGCGACCTCCTCGACGACACGCGCATGACCACCGCTGACAGCAATGCGCAGACCACGGCCAGCAGCACGGAGGCAGCCGCGGCACGGCCGGAGTCGCCTGCGATGAACGCTGCCTCGTACACGTACATACTCGGAGTCCAGGCGCTCGACACAGAACCGGTGAACCCGCGCAGCACCATCGGTTCGGTGAACAACTGCAGCGAACCGATGACTGTGAAGACCAGCGCGACGAACAGGCTCGGCCGGATCATCGGCACCTTGATCGACAGCGCGGCCCGCACCGGACCGGCGCCGTCGGCGTGCGCGGCCTCGATCACGTCCCGCGGCACCGCCTGTAAAGCGGTATAGAAGATGATCATGTTGTAGCCGATCCACTGCCAGGTCGCGATGTTGACCACCGACGGCAGGATGCCCACGTCACTGAGCGGGTCGAACGGCAGTATCGCCGCGAGCGGCCCGATTCCGGGGCTGTAGAGGTAGGCCCAGATCAGTCCGCCGATCACGACCGGCACCGCGTACGGCAGGAACACGGCCAGCGACCACATCCTGCGCAGCCGCACCACCGCGGAGTCCAGCAGCAACGCGAGCACCAGCGCACCGCCGAGCATGATCGGTATGTGCACCAGCACGAACAGCGCGACGTTGCCCAGACTGCCGTGGAACGCCTTGTCGGACAGCACGCCGATGTAGTTGCCCAGCCACACGAAGACCTGTTCCGGACCATTGAACCCCAGGCCGGACAACCGTTCGGTGAACAAGCTCAGGTACAACGCGTACAGCACCGGCACCAGCACTGTGCCGAGCAGCAGGATCGCGAACGGGGCAGCGAGAAGCAGCCCGGCAAGATGACCCCGGCGGCGAGGCTGCCGGTCAACCGGCTCAGCAGCTTTCGAAGGTGCGCGCTGGGGCGCCAAAACGCTCATGCCCTGCTTCCTTCCCGCACCGAGAGTCCTCGATCACGCATGTCCGCCACCGCTGCCGCCTGGACGCGCCGCATCGCGTCGGGCAACGTGGTTCCGCCGGTCCGCACGCCGCCGAAGTTGTCCACGATCGTGGAGAACAACCGCAGCGCGTTCGGTCCCCACGTCCACTCCGGCACTCGCTTCGCGGCCTCCTCCAGCACGTCGTAGACCGGCTCGCCGAGGAAGTAGCCGCTCTTGTAGGCGCCCTTCGCGACTTCCCGGCTGGCCAGATAGGCCGGGAAGGGGGTACTGATCTGCGCGCCAATCCGTGGTACCGCCGGATCTGTGCTCAGCCATCGCAGGAATGTCGTGGCGGCTTCGGGAACATCGCTCTCCGCGGACACCCCGAACGCGGTCCCGCCCTGAATGCCGTTGGCAGGCAAGCCGTTCCAGGTCGGCATCGTGGTGACCGCCCACCGGCCGGTGTCCTTGGGAATGGACCTGTTGAGCGAACCGACACTCCACGACGCACCGAGCAGGCCCCACAACCGGCCGTCGTGCATCGCCGCGATCCAGTCCTGCGTCCCGTGGTTGACCCCGGCGACCAGGCCGCCGGTGACCATCGACTGCCAGAACGCCGCGGTCCGTAGCGTTCCCTCCCCCGCGATATTGACCTGCCAGGTGTCCCCTTCGGCCCGCCACCATGGATCCCCTGCCTGCCAGCACATCCCGGCAAAGAAGGAACCGTCGTTGAGTGGGAACGTGGTGATCCTGGCGTTCGCGTCCACCTTGCGGACGGCGTCGGCAGCGGCGCGGAACTCGTCCCAGGTGCGTGGCACCGGAATGCCGTGTTTGTCGTACAGGTCCTTGCGGTAGTAGAACACCATCGGCGCCAGATCCATCGGGACCGCCCACGTCCGGCCGTCCGGCTGCGTGCCGAGCCATGCGGCAGGCGAATATCCGGATCCGAGGCCGGCCAGGTCTGCGGTGAGGTCCCGCAGCCCGCCGGTGAGCAGGATCTGCGGCAGCCCTTGGTACTCCACATGCAGGATGTCCGGGGCGTTGTGGGCCCGGATCGCGTTGGTCTGCTGCGCGTAGCCCCCGGACAGGCCCGCCGCGATCGTCCGCAGTTCGACGAAGACATCCCGCTGGGCGCCGTTGAAAGCCGCGACGTAGCGATCCATGCCGGTGAGCCACGACCACAGACGTACCCGTGTCGCGCCTGGCGGAGCGGCGGAGGACGAGCACCCGCCGGCCAGTCCGGCGGCGCCCATCGCCAGTGAGGCACGCAGGAACGTGCGCCGAGGAAGCTCCATTGCCGATCCTCTCGAAGCTGTGGTGAGCAACACCTCACTCTCTGGCATAGTCACTGGTCAACGAAACGATCAGAAACGCTCAAGACCGAACGGAACCGAAGAATGCCGCGGGAGAACCCGAAGCTTGCGTCCCAACGCCGGGACATGATCCTGAGCGCCGTGCGGGCCCACGGAACCATTCGGCTGGCGGATCTGGTCGGCCTGCTCGCGGTGTCAGCGGTGACCGTCCGTCGCGACGTCACAGTGCTGGCCGACCGTGGACTCGTGGTACGCGTCCACGGGGGAATCACTCTGCCGCGGCGAACCGAATCGCCCCAGCCACACCGAGGCCCACACTCGCTCGTCGGTCATGTTAGCGCTAACATTCTAGTCGGCATGGTCGCCCCGTCAGTCGAGTACTATTGGCCCACGGTCATCCAGGGCGCCCAGACCGCCATCGCGATCACCGGCGGACGACTGCTCCTGCGCGCGTCGAGCTACGACCCGATCGAAGACCGGCGGCGCACCATGGAACTACTCGACCGAGGCGTGCAAACCCTGTTGGTGGCACCCACCGTGGCCGGCCGCGCGGGCATCGACCTGTTGCGCTGGCTCGGCGGACTCAGTGTCCCGGTCGTTCTGGTCGAACGCCTCCCACCACCGGAACTGCCCACCATCCCGCTGGACGCCGCCGTCACCGACCACGCCATCGGCGCAGGCCTCGCCGTACGGCACCTCGCGACACTCGGCCACAACAAGATCGGGCTGGTGCTCTCCTCGGAAAGCCCGCACAGTCCGCAAATCCACGCCGGATGGCGGAGCACGATCGCGGCGCTCGGCCTCCCCGGCACCGGAATTCCCGTTCTGGACGTACCGCCGTACGGTTCCCCAGGCTGGTCACGAGCGGCCGACGACGTAATCGACCAATGCCGTCACTCGGACACAAAAGCCCTTGTCGTGCATGCGGACCGTGAGGCAATCGGAGTACTGGAACGTGCACAGGACAAGGGCATGCGAGTACCGGACGAACTCGCGGTGGTGTCCTACGACGACGAGGTGGCAGCCGCGTCCGACCCACCTTTGACCGCCGTCCGCCCTCAGAAGCACCGCATCGGCGTCCTCGCCGCGGAACTCGCCCTCGCCCGCGTCGGCGATCCCGTCGACCGCCCAGTGCACCGAATCGTGCTGTGGCCGACCCTCACAGTGCGCGAATCCTGCGGCACCCAGCCGATCGCCTGATTTCGGCCGGCAATACTTGTCGGCGCCCTTGATACATCGCCTGCGTGTCCCCCGATAAGGTGACCGCTCATCACTGGGCATCGAGAAGGGGGCGGCCGTTGCTCGGGCACCCCGATGAACGCGACATGGAGCGGTGGCAGACCAGTGGTTCGGTGGCCATGCGCGCCGAACTCGACCGCGCTCTCGGCCGGGACGCGCCTGATGAGCCGTTGTCCAGGGCCGACAGCGCGAACTCGCCGGTGGCCTCCGACGCCGACCTGATCGAAGCTGTGCGGGGCGGGGCGGTCCAGGCCTACGGCCAGCTCTACGCGCGCCATGTGCACGCCGCCAACAACCTGGCACGTCAGCTGTCCAGGTCTCCGATGGAGGCCGACGACCTTGTGTCGGAAGCCTTCGCCAAGGTTCTCACCACGTTGCGCGCGGGCGGCGGTCCGGACACGGCCTTCCGTGCGTATTTGCTCACCGCGTTGCGTCATACGGCCTATGACAAGACTCGTCGGGACCGCAAGCTCGAACTGGTCGACGACATGGAGGCCGTCTCCGGCGCGGAGCGGATCAACAGGCTGCCTTTCCACGACACGACAGTGGCCCACTTGGACCGGTCGCTTGCCGTCAAGGCGTTCGCCAGCCTGCCCGAGCGTTGGCAGACCGTGTTGTGGCACACCGCGATCGAGGGCCAGTCACCCAACGAGGTCGCGCCGCTGCTCGGCCTGACCAGCAACGGCGTCTCCGCGATGGCCTACCGGGCGCGTGAGGGCCTGCGGAAGGCCTACCTGCAGGCGCACGTGGTGCACCACCCTTCCGAGCGCTGCCGCGCCGCTGCCGCCAAGCTGGGTTCCTGGACTCGCAGCGGTCTTTCCAGACGCGAGACCACCCAGGTCGAGGCGCACCTGGACAAGTGCGCCGACTGCCGTGCCCTGGCGGCCGAATTGGCTGACGTCAACGGAACGCTGCGCGGTGTTGTCGCGCCTCTCGTACTCGGCGCCGGTGCCGCGGGCTACTTGGCCGCGAGCGCGGGCAAGGCGGGCGCAACCGTGTCGCTCGCTGCCAGCACTTCCACCACAGTGCTCCCCTGGCTTGGTGCAGCGGCCTCGACGGCGGCTGTGGTCTTTGCCGTCGCGTCGGGGACTACCCCGCCGAACAGTGCAATCGGGCCCACGTCCGTCGTCGACCCGCCCGCGTCGAGCACCAACGGTCAGACAACGGCGCCGACCGGACAGTCGGGCTCGCCCGCCGCCACCCCGACGGGCACCGCACCGCCATCTGGAACGGGCGCCCCCACTGGGCCATCTCTGGGGCCTTCCGTGGGGCCGTCTGTGGGCGGGCCGAGCGCCGCCCCACCGGGGGGCACGACAAACCCGACGAGCGCGGGAAATGGGGCACCGACCCTGACGCCGACCGCTCCCGGCAGCTTCACCACGTCCACCGGCGGTCCGCCCACCAGGGTGCCCATCACCATTCGCAACACCGGTTCGGCTCCCGCGCCGCCCACGACGTTGACGCTGTCCCTGCCCGATGACATCAAGCTCGTCGGGCCCGGCAACAACCTGCTCAGTGGGCCGCTGTTGCGGCTCAACGCGGCGCAGCAGACCATTGGCTGCCCGGCGGGCAAGGACACTGTGGTCTGCCCGGCCAGCCCGCAACTGGCCCCGGGCGACTCGGTGACGTTCGTCTTCCGGCTGCTCGCAGGCCCCAAGGCGACGGGCGGCACGATCACCGCCACCACGAACTCCGCTGTCCCGCTACGGATCGAGATACCGGTCACCATCACACCGAAGAAGTGAAGTCCACAGTGGACCTACGGGCACACATGACGCCGGTCATCCGTGCCCGTAGGTTGATTACTTGTATGCAACCGCGAAGACGTGGCTCATGTCGGAGTTGTGCTTGGTTGCCGACCCTCGCGAGTCGGTGAGGCCGACCGCGGTCCCCTGCACCGCGCCGGTCTCCCCGGACAGCCATTCCACCAGGACGTAGGCATTGAATCGCGGAATGCAACCGGAGTCCGTCCGTACCTGGAAATCCGGCTTGTTCAACGGAACGAAGATATGGTGGACGTAGTAGGGCACCGCCTTGGTCACCGACGCCGACGAATCGCTGTGGCACACCGTGCCGTCCGCCTTCCACTGGTTGACGAAAAGCGTGAACCGGGCGGTGGACGAGCCGGATTTGTCACAGGAACTGCCTGGGTGACAGACCATGTACTCGGTATCGCCGAACACACTCAGACCCGAGAACCCCGCCGCTGTGTCGAACATCGGCATTGCGGGCTGCCGGACAATGGGCGTCGCGGAATTGACGTTCAGCAGCCCACGGGGAACGCTGCTCTGAATGGGTTCGCCCGCGGCCGTGTTGTCGACAGAGACGTCCGCGAACCGCAGCGATCCACCTACCAGATCGACCGTCGAATCGTCATAGCCGAGAGAGGCGGTCCTGATATAGGCGGTGCAGGTGACCACGCCCGTGACACCTGGATGCACCAGATACCTGGTAGTAAGGGTGACGTCCTCCCATTGTGGGTTGCCGCCGCCTTTCTGGTAGACGTTCTGGCCCATCACCATGTTCTTGCTGCCGCCCGCCCACTTGCAGACGATCTCGTTGTCGAAGAGCGTACGAATGGTCGCGGAGTTCACCCGCATCACCGACACCACATAAGCCGTCTGCGTACTGGACATGTCCAGTGAGATCGACCCGAGCGCCACGATATTCTGATCATTGGAACCGTCCTGGGGCACGCCCGGCCCCAGAACGGTCCTCGGCTGGAACGTGACGCTTGTGGCTGCCGTGGCCGGCGAGACAAGGACGACCAGCATTATCATTGTCATTCCGACGAGCAGGGACAGGGTTTTTCTCAAGCCAGCCTCCAGGATACAAGCCGAGAACATTCCGCCATATTTGTGCGGCACGCCGCTTCTCGCGGCGGCCGGGGGCGAACGTCAACTTATCCCATTCGGCGCAGGCAGACCTTGCAGGATTCTTGTGGTGACCGGAAAGAGAATCGCAATTGCGGCGTACGGCTTGTCAGGCGCGGTCGTGGAGAGTGATCTGGTAGCCGTCGGGGTCGGCGAAGGTGAATGTCCGGCCGAAGGGGCCGTCGATCGGCGCGGAGACGATGGTGTGACCGTCGGCGACGAGAGCATCGTGAATGGCCTGGACGTCCGTGGCGTGCAGCCAGATCGCGGCGCCGATGCCGGGCTGAGCCACGGATGAGAGATCCGTGCCTGCAATGACGTCGCGGAGTGCGAACGCGATCGGCTTGGTCTCGAAGACGACGGCGTGCGCAGGCCCGGCCTGCGAGCGGACGAGGCCGAGGTACTGCTCGTAGAACGCCTGCGAAGCGGCGAGATCACGTGCTTGGAGCGAGATGAAGTCGGGGCCGAGGGCGGGCATGGCGATACTCCTTCGTTGCGTGTCAGTCTTCTGACATGGCTCAACCTATGTCAGAATACTGACATGAGTCAAGACGGGGCCGGCGTCGACCTGGAGACGTCACTGGGCTACCTGCTGAAAGAGGCGTCGAGCGTCCTGCGGGCAGCCATGGAGGAGGTGCTGCGGCCACTCGGGATGACCGTGACGCACTACGCCTGCCTCGAGCTGCTGGCGCAACGACCGGGCTTGTCGAACTCCGAGCTCGCGCGGGGTGCGTTCGTGACGCGGCAGTCGATGAACGTGCTGCTCCAGGCCCTGGAACGAGATGGCTACGTATCCAGGCCCACCGAGGCACCCGTCGGGAAAGTTCTTCCCACACGGCTCACGCCTCGCGGCAGGCGGAGCCTGGAGAAGGCGACCGTGGCGGTCCGGTCCGTCGAGGTCAGAATGCTGGCCGGGATGACCGAGGCCGAGCAGTCAGGCGCGTTCCGGATCCTGCAGAAGATGATCCATTCCCTGCGCGAGGGCAACGACGGCGCATAGCGACGAGCCGTCAACCCGCCCGTCGCGCCGTGAACAGCAGCGTATTGGCAGGTGATCGGAGGTCGACGAGTTCGAGGCCCGCACTGACCAGCCAGGACACAAGCTCGTCCACTCGGAAGGCACGCACGTTGAAGGTCTGCTCGTGTCGTCGCTGGAAATGGCGATACGTGGCACGTTCGGCCTGCCGGAAGGTGAACGCCGTCAGCGTCCCGCCGATGCGCAGGCACCGGCCGACTTCCTGCAGGACCGCCCGCGGATCGGGAAACAGCTGCAGCGAGTTGGAGCAGTTCACCGCACCCAGCGAACCGGTGGTGAACGGCAGCTGCGAAGCGGTGCCGCGCACGACACAGAGGCCGGGCAGCTGGGCCCGGACCAAGTCGATCATGGCCACACTGAGGTCGAGGCCGATCACGCGGGACTCCCCCACGTGCGCCATGACGGTCCGGGTCCACCGCCCCGCACCGCAGGCAAGGTCAAGCACCGGGCCGTCCACCGGCCTGATCATGGTGCGCAGGTAGTCGTCCTCGCCTTCCGGCGTGAGACCGTTCTCCCAGTTGGCGCCCATCAGGTTGAGGAATGCCACCCGTGTCTCGGATTCGTACCGGGTGACGTGCAGCGGATCCTGTAGGTAGAACGGCCCCAGGCCGGGTTTCATCCGCACCTCGGGTGCGAAGTCCGGGTAACCCGCACCGGAGCCGAAGACCCGATCACACTCCGGGCAGGCGAGCCGGTCATCGGTGGCCGCCACCGGACACCTGCATGTCGGGCAGGCGAAGACACCGCGAAACCGTTCGTGCAGCAGGTCAAGCATGTTCGTTCCGTTCTACGGCGTGGTCGGCCTTGGCGCCCATGTACGCCAGCAGCGCGACGGTTTCGGATTCCCACAGCTCTCCTGCCGTCCCGGCATCCAGCCGAAGGCCGGCCCGCCAGGTTTCGTCGAGCTCCCGTTCACCGGTGTCGAGCTGCCAAAGTGCAGGTGACGGCCAGACCCGGCCGATCCGGCTGTGCGTCTCGGCGCTCGTGAAGTCGGGCTGCGCCAGGCAACGTTCAAGCCGCTGCAAGTCTGCTTCGGGCAGCTCGGCCGGGCGCAGCGCGTCCAGCACCGCCGCACTGTGGCTGGGAAAATGCGCCAGCAGATAGGCCATGGCGAGAATCGCCGCACTGTCGAGCTCCGGGCCGATCGTCCGCAGCAGGCGCGCGATCGCCTTGTCCCAGCGAGCCACGTCGATGCCGTGCCGCTCGACCAGAATCCCCAGCAATATCAAGGCACGGGCGTGCAGCGAATCGGCAGGCAACCGCTCGGTCACGGTGTCGACAAGCATGTCAGCCACCTCACCCGCACACGCCGGCAACGGCGCCGGTTCGACCAGCGCGGCGCCCAAGTCTCGGTAGGCCTGCAGGACTTCCGCTCGGTCGTCCGAACGAAAGACCGTCAGAGCAGCGAAAAGCGCGGCCGTCTCGTGATCGCGGAACACCGTTGTCCCACGTGCTGCCGCAGCCTGAACCATCTGAGCCGGGTCGGTGCGCGCGTGGTCGTGCGCCTCGGGTACCCGGGCAGCCGCCGCGGAGGGGCTCACCTCTTGGAAGAACTCCTCGAAACCCCCCGGCGTGATGATCACCAGGAAGTGCGCCTTCTCGGACGTCACCTCGAACCGGTGCGCCCGTCCCCGCGGCAGGTGTACCGCCGAGCCTGCCGTGACCGTTCCGGTGACGCCGTCCACTGTGCACTCAAGGGTGCCGTCGATGACAAAAAGAGTCTCGTCTTCCCGGCCATGGACATGCGGCGGTGTGGCGTATCCGCGAAGGGCGCGTTCCTCCACCACGGCGATCGCACCGTTCGTGTCCCCAGCGGCGGCCCTGATCGTGAGCAGGCCGCCCAGATGCCATCGCGCCCGCTCGGAGACTGGCTCGAGCTGAGGGTGAACAGACATCGTGCTCCTTTTCCATTCAGGTCAGCACAGGCAGCACCACGGACGACGAACGACCGGTGGCGGCGAGTACGAAGTCGGCAGGCGGGAAAAGATCCGTCAGCACGTCCACAGTGCGGTGCAATGCATCGGGAGTGGGACCAGCAGCGTGTGCGACCACGGCGCCGAGATCGAGCAAGTGCACCGTGGCTTCGAGGATTCTCGTCACCGCGAAGTCCGAGAGCCTGATCGTGCCCGCGATGCTGCGCACCACGTTGTTCCCATTCACAGACAGTGCGGCGAGAACCCTGCCTGCCTGGCCATGAAAGGCTTCGACGAGAACCTCATCAGCTCGCTCAGCAGCCCATATCCTGGCTGCCTGCGCGACCTGGGCAGCGCCTTGCTTGCCCAACGGCCTCAGTGCGGCGAAGTAGGCGGCCGCGTCGGACAGTTCGGGCTCGTCGGTGCACAGAGGCTGCGCGATGAGGTCTGCCAATGTCGACACACCCCGGCTGACGTGGGCATACAGCTCACGCACCGTCCAATCGCCCAGACCGGATCCGGCCGTCCACATTTCGGCAGGCATCCGCCGGCCGGCGATGTGCCAGCGATTCCACATTTCCGCGAGCGTGTCCCGATCCGTGCCGCGACAGCTCGAACGGGACACCCCGGCCTCGATCACTGGCTCGTTCCCCCAAAGACCAACTCGTACACCACATCCGACGCCGATTATGGGAATGATGTTGCTCCGCAGGCACGGGCCACACCGCGCGATGCCCGTTGTGTCAGCAAATCCTGCACTATTGACCAGTGGACAGGGGTTCTGTCCTGTGGGATCGGCCGGGGGTTGTTAACGTCGGAGGATGACGGCGCTGTGGGGTATCTCCTTCGACGCCACACCGATCTCCGGTGTCGTGGTCGAGTTCGTGAAGACAGCAAGGCATTTCGCCGACAGGGGCCACCGGGTACTGCTCGATCTGGGCTACGACATCAAGGCCGACAAGGACTTGTTCTTCCAGCCCTACCGCGACGAGGGCACGCTTCTGCCGGACTGGGTGGAGCTGGCCCGGGTGGCCGGGATCAGCGACATCCCAGGCTATGACCAGCAGTTCGTCGCCGATGTGTTGCGAAACGTGGTCCAGCGTGGCGAGCCGGAACCCAGGATCCAGCCTCTCGCACACCAGATCGCCGACCTGATAGTCCAGGCGTGGGAGGCGCAGGACGTATCGTTCGTGCTGGTCGAGAACGGGACCTTGCCGGAGAACATCACCTACACCCATGCCTTGCACCTGGCTGTCAACGAGTATGGGGCCCGCAGAGGTCTCGGCCGGTTCGTGTTGTGGCGGGACCACGATCTGATGTGGCAGAGCGAGCCGAGTTCCAGGAAGTACGGCGACTATCCCTACCCGGCGACGCCCCGGCCACCGGCCTCACCGCACATCCACTATGTCGTGTTGCATGAGGAGGCGCGTCGGCGCATGCTCGACTGGACGCCGCACTTGGCCGCCCTCGATGTCCTGCCCAACACGTTCAGCTACGACCGCGCGGCCGTTGACACCTCGAACGCCGGATTCCGGAAATACTACGGGATTCCCGAAGAGGTTCCGCTGATCGCGCGGTGCACCCGGATCATCCAGCAGAAACGGATCGACCGTGATCTGCACCTGCTGGCCGGTTTGACCGATGCCTACCTCTTCGTGGCAGGCGACACCACCGAATCCCCAGCCGAGTATGAGCGGCTCACCGGGCTGGCGGCCGAGTTGGGAGTTGCCGACCGGGTGATCTTCGGCGGCCTGCTGGCCCCGCGTGAAGGCCACAGCGCGGGGAACCGGTACTCGGTTCGCGATCTGCTCGCCCACACCACGGTGATGTCGTTTCTGACCTCCTATGACTATGAGAGCTACGGAAATCCGATCGGCGAGGCCATCGCTTCCGGCGTGCCCTACCTGACGACTCGCTACCAGCTCTACGACACGGTCTACGGTGGCAAGGGATTTCGTGCCGCCGTCTTCGATCCGGCGGACGGCGACCTGCCGGGTCCAGGATTCATCCAGGAAGTGCGAGACCTGCTCGACGACGAGGAGAAGCGCGCGGACATGGCGGAGTTCAACTACCAGTTGGGGCAACGGCACACCACGAAGGACGTCCTGGAACGGCTGTTGCTGACACCGATGGACGAGCGGATCCGGCTCAGTGTGATCCTGCCCGTCTACAACGAGGCCGCGAACCTCCCTGCGGTACTCGACTCGTTGTACCACCAACGCGGAATCGACCGTGAGCTGTACGAGATCGTGCTGGTGGACAACAACTCCACTGACAACACGGTCGCCATCGCGCAGGCCTTCGCCACCGAGCATCCGGACGTGACGCTGCACGTCGTGCTCGAACCTGAGCAGGGCGTGTCCTGCGCCCGTCGGACCGGGATGCGGTTCGCCAGCGTGCGCAGCCGCGGCCGGTCCAATGGGGACGAACGGTTCCATCTGGTCTCTGCGGACGCCGACTGCCGTGTCGCCCCGGACTGGCTGGCCGAGCTGTTCGCGGCGATGGAATCCGGGAAAGCCGCCATCGGTGTCTGCGACTACTACTATTCACCGGAACATTTCACCGGCCGCCCACGGCTCTGGGACGCCATCTGGAAGACCTTGCGCTGCCGGGCCGTCACGTTCGCCTTGTTCGGCACTTTCCCGGATGGCAAGGGGTTCGCCGTGGACCGGGACGTGCACGACGCGGTCGGCGGAATCGAGATCTTCTACCAGGTGCAGGACGGGCGGTTCGTCAACCACCTGTCCGACGACTGGGACTTCGGCATCAAAGTCCGTGCCAGCGGTGAGGACATCGCCTTCGCGCCCAGGTCCCGGGTGGAGATCAACCCGCGGCGCGTCGACCATGCCATCAACGAGGTGATCACCGGCCGGGCCTACGGCAACGACGGAATCATTGTCATGCAGGACATCCGCGTGACCGGCGCGGCCGAACACCCTGATCTCACCGAGGAACAGGCCCAGCAGGCATGGGAGTTCTCCATCAAGGACTTCACCCCGAAGAACACCATCCTGCCGGTGCTGCTCACGCCTTCGCTGCTGGACGACGACGTCGTGATCGAGTTCTTCGGCCCGGAGCTGGCGGAGCGGCTGGCCAGGCGGATCGCGAAGATCAAGGACGAGATGCGGGTACTCGACTTCACCCCGATCCACTCCTACAAGACACCGTCCTACCGACTGTACTTCGAGTTCCGTGAAGAGATCTTCGCCAGGCTGCGCGCGACCGTCGGCGAGGACATCGGCTACCCGCCGCCGCTACCGCAGTGCCTGCAGGACGTGCCGCCGGAGCGGTTCACCGAGTTCGTCAGGTACTACTGCGAGGACAGGGAATCCGGCGAGGCGCACAACTACTTCGGCAACGGCGGTGTGTTCTGATGACATACGAAGAGGCCCTGGCGTCACTGCGAATGACCGACCCGTCGATGCCAGTCCCGGCGGTCGTGCTGACCCTGGCCGCGCCGGAGAACCGTCACCTCCTCGAATACGTGATCGAGGATCCGTTCGGCGCGCATGTGTTCCCCGGTGACATCGCCGCGTACTCGCCGGCGGACTTCCTGTCCGATCTGGACGATCAACTGGCCGGCACGGCACCGATCCACCTGTGGTCGTACATTCCCACATGTGCCTACCGGTGCCGGTTCTGCCAGTACCCGGTGGTGCTGGCCAAAGGGGACAACGCGGACGCGAAGGCCGCGCAGTGGGTCGACTGGAACATCCGGGAGGCCGAACTGTGGCTGCGCGCGGTGCCGAACCTGCGTTCGGCTCCCGTGGGAGAGTTCAACGTCTTCGGCGGCACACCGTCCCTGCTGCCGCCCGACGCGATCCGCCGGTTGCTGGACTTCTACCGGGAGAATTTCGCCTTCGGCCCGGACACCGCGATCCGGTTCGAGGGCGACCCCAGCACGTTCACCCCACCGAAGCTCGAACTGCTCGCCGAACTGGGGTGCACCAAGCTGTCCAGTGGCGTGCAGTCCTTCGACGACAAGGTGCTGCACGAGTGCGGCCGCGAACACTCCGCCCAGATGTGCGTCGACTTCGTCCGCACAGCGCAGCGGATCGGCTTCGAGTGGATCAGCATCGACCTGATGTACGGGCTGCTCGACCAGACGCTCGACAGCGTCCGGCGTGACCTCGACACCGTACTGGATCTCGAACTGACCGCCGTGGTCTGCACGAAACTGCACCTGAAGTCCTATTCGGACACACGGACCGGAGTCGCGGGCGTGCAGCCCGCGGCCTGGCAGATCCCCTCCTACCGCGACAAACTCGTGCACGACGGGCACCGCTGGCCCGCACTCGGCGAGCAGTACCAGATGCGCGAGATCCTCACCGACGGACTGCGGAACGCCGGCTACACCGAACACCCGACCATGTACTTCGCCCGCGCGGGCCACGCCCCCGAGGAATGGAAGTCGATCATGGTAGACCAGCACCGGCAGGAGGCCGAAGTGGCGATCGGCCTCGGCGGCAGTTCAAGCTGCCGCCGCTCCGAGGCAATCACCGACGTCCACTGGCAACGCTACGCCCAAGCCGTCGACGAGGGCCGCATCCCCCTGGGCTCAGCAACCCGTTTCTCCCCGGAGGCACAGGAATCCCGCGCCATCAAGATGGCCTTGTCCACCCTGCAGCCAGTCCGCTCCGACCTGCATCTCGAGCGGTTCGGCCGTGCGCTGCACGAGGAACCGTGGCACTCCCAGTTCGAGTCACTGGCCCGCCGGGGCCTGCTTGTCCTCGACGACACCGGCGTCACGCTGACCCCGGACGGCGAGGTGCTCGTCGAGGCGATCATCAACACCGAACTCGACGAGCAGTGATCGTCACCAGGTGACGGGAAGCCGTCGCAGCGCCCGGTTGAGTGTGTTCGGCCGCCACTCCAGATCGGCGTGGTCGACTGCGACATCGAGTTCGGGGTACCGGCTCAGCAGCGCCGCGAGTGCCATTCGCAGTTCGGTTCTGGCCAGCTGGGCGCCGAGGCAGAAGTGCGGGCCGTGGATGAAACTGAGGTGTTGCGAGGCGTTGGGCCTGGTGATGTCCAGCCGGTTCGGGTCCTCGAACACCGCGGGGTCGCGGTTGGCGACGTGGGGCACCCCGACCACGGCATCCCCGGCTTTGACCAGGTGGCCGTCGACCTCGACGTCCTCGGCCGCGACCCAGGGGATGGTCGACGTGACGAGTTTGTCGTACCGCAGCAACTCCTCGACGGCATTGTCGACCAGTCCGGGGTCGCGGCGCAGCATGTCGAACTGATTGGGGTTGCGTGACAGTGTGACGATTCCGTTGGCGAGCTGGTTGATGGTCGTCTCGTGCCCGGCCACGAGCAGCGTCTGGATGTTGATCACCAGTTCCGCCTCGGTCAGCCGGTCGCCCTCGTCGGTCACCTGGACCAGCGCGGTGGTCAGGTCGTCCTCGGGGTGGGCGCGCTTGGCCGCGATCAGCCCAGCCAGGTAGCCCCCGACTTCCCGGTGGGTGGCGGCCATTTCCTCCGGTGTCACGGACGCGGCCATGAACCGCTCCGCCCATTCCCGCATGTTCGACCGGTCGGACTCGGGCACGCCCAGCAGCTCGCAGATCACCGTGATCGGCAGCGGCGCGAGGTACATGTCCAGCAGGTCGGGCGGCTTGCTGTAGTTGACGAACCCGTCCAGCAGACTGTCCAGAACGGACTGGATCCGGGGCCGCAGCCGTTCGATCATGCGGGGAGTGAACGCCGCGGCCAGCAACCGCCGGACCCTGGTGTGCCGCGGGGCGTCCAGCACGGAGACCACATCGGTGACACCGACCAGCGCGGGCAGGGTGACCGGGGCATCCGGTTTCGTGACCGGCTCCCGCAGGAACCGCGGATCGGCCATCACCTGCCGGGTCACGTGGTAGCCGAGCATGAGCCAGATCTCCTGGCCGCCGTTGGCCATCCTCGCCCGGACCATCGACCCCTCGGCGAGCAGGCGTAAGCCCTCCGGATCGGTGTCGTGGCCGGCCTGGGTGTCGAACGGGAAGGTGGGAAGGGTCGTCAGGGTCGGTGTGTCAGCCATGATCACCTGTTCCAGTACGGTGCCGGTTGCCCGGGATTTTCCCCGTCCGCGGCACCGCTGTGACAGTGTCGATCGGCCACATTCCCCCGGCCGTTCGGTCACGCCCTGGACATGATCAGTCGTGCGCCACCGACGGATCCGTGGCATCCGGGTGCCGTACCTGGTCGAACAGCCGGGCGGCCTGATCCGGCCGCAGCATGAGGAACGTACCGACCGCCTTCACCAGCGTCTTGTCCGGTTCGGCCGCGGTGGTGATAGTGCCTTCTATCGTGACCCGGCGGCCGTCCACAGCGCCCACTTCGGCGACCAGACGAAGCGGCGTCAGCAGTGGCACGGGCGCCTTGTAGTACGTGTCCAGCCGGACTGTCATGCCGGGGTGCCCGGCATAACTGGCCGCGTATCCCAGGAGCTGGTCCAGCAGCGTCGCGCTGACGCCACCGTGCGCGTACGTCGGCGGCCCTTCGTAGGCGCGGCCTAGGCTGCAGGTGCCTGTCACCACTCCGTCCACGACGTCGATGCGCAGCGGAGGCGCGAAAGCGCTGCCATCACCCGTGACCGGGTTGTACAACCGGATCCCGCTGAGCAGATCGTCCGCGCTGGGAAGCTCGGCGAGCTTGCGGCTCTTGGCACGCAACGACAGCGCGGCTGTCCGCACCAATTCCGCGGCCTGGCGCAGTTCCTCCTCGCCGACCTCGGTGTTCACCGCGCCCTCGACCAGGTCCCGCATCGCGTCGCCCAGTTCGTTGATGGCCACGCGCCGCCGCTGCAACGCCGGGTCCTCGGGCAGCCGGTCGACCATGGCGTGGTGACTGCGTCCAGTTTCGAAAATCGAGCCGCCATCGCTCACACGTTGCTCCTAGTCTCACGGCCTCCCCGGCAACGACAAAGTTGCCATACACCGGGCGACGTCCGCGAGCCGATCTTCGTCACTCGCGCAGTGCCACGCCACCGTTGACCGACCAGACCTGGCCGTTGATCCACTCGGCGTCGTCGGACATCAGGAACGCCACCGTGCCGGCCAGGTCATCGGGCTTGCCGAGCCGCGTACTGCGGGTGGCGGCCAGCCCGGCGGCACGGAACTGTTCGTTCATCGTCTGCAGCGCCTTCTCACTGAGCACCAAGCCTGGTGAGATGGCGTTGCACCGCAGGCCCTTCTTGCCCCACCGGGCCGCGATGTGCCTGGTGAGCGCGTTGATGCCCGCCTTGGACGCCGCGTAGGCCGGACGGACCGTTTCGCCCACGAAGGAAGCGTTGGAAGACGTGTTGACGATGGCACCGCCGCCGTTGGTCAGCAGCAACGGGATGGCCGCCCGGCACGTACGCGCGTAGCCGAGCAGGTTCACCTCGAAGGTGCGCCGCCAGACCTCAGGATCAAGACTCAGCAGGTCACCGTCGCGGCCGATGGTGGCTTCCGACAGATCCGCGCCGACGTTGAACACGCCGTCGAGGCCGCCGAACTCGCTGACAGCGCGATCGAACAGGGCCTGGATCGACTCCTCGTCGGCGAGATCGAACTCCATGGCGACCGCGACGCCACCTGCCGCGGTGATCCGCTTCCCGGTCGCCGTCGCACCTTCGATGTCGATATCTCCGATGAGGACACGCGCGCCCTCTTCAGCCAGCCGGGCCGCCGTGGCGGCACCGATCCCGCTCGCTCCCCCGCAGACGACGATTCTCTTGCCCGTCAAGCCACGCATGCACCGGTGCCTTTCCACGACGGTCGCCACTCGACGAGCACTTTAAGGCACATGCCTTACCCTGTCGAGCTACCAGAGGCGGCAGTGGTGTTCGGCGGGGAAGGTGCTGACGGGAGCGGTGCCCTCCGAGGTCAACCGCTGGACAGGGGAAGGCGTGCTCACGGTGGCCGCGGGCCAGTTGGGACGACCGGGCCCGTTCGGGTTGCCGGTGGCGGCGAAGCTTGTCCAGTACCCGATCATCTGGCGCGACAGCTGGATCTGCCGGAGGTCCAGCACGGACGGGATCCCCTGCAGAGTTGCGAACAGGTAGAACAGTTCGGACGCATGGAAGTCGTCCAGCGGCATGAAGGGATCCAGGAAGGAGTACGGCGGCTTCGGGTCGGCGAACTCGTACTGGTAGACGACCGGTCCGGGACGGGACGTCACCGACCGCACCACCGACTCCCCCGGACAGGCGAATCCACCGTCGGTGATCACGCCGGACAGGGCCGCGTCCGCGTTGTCCGGCGCCTCAGGCCGGTAGGTCGCAAGCAGTTCGGGCGTGACCGCTCCCGCGCGGGCACGGATCTCCGCCTCCAGTTCGGTGGCGTTGGCCCTGCGCAACTTGCTGAGGTGCCAGCCGAATGCGACGAACAGGTCCCCCTCGTCCTTGTTGGTCCCGCTGATCAAGGGGACCCGGTTGTACCGGCCGGACGTCAGGGCATCCTTTGTGGACTCCCTGATGACCTTCCCGTCGATCGTGGGTATCCAACGCAGTTGGGCCTGCAGGGAAAACGCCTCGCCCTGCGCTTTGATCAACTCGTCCATCGACTTGCCACGCAGGCACGCGGCCTGAGACGCGGCGTCCGCGCAGCCGGCCTCCTTGGCGAAGGACCCGCCGACGGAGTACGCGGTGTTCAACGGCGCCGGGCCGAGCCCCGTGTCGATGCAGCCACCGCTCTGCGAAATGGCCTTGTGGAACAGGCCCGCCGCGCCCGGGGAGATCAGCTGCATGCAGATGCTGTGCCCGCCCGCCGACTCACCGAAAATCGTGACATTGCCGGGGTTTCCGCCGAACGCGGCGATGTTCTCGCGGACCCAGCGCAGGCCGGCCTGCTGGTCGAGCACCCCGTAGTCGCCCGTCGTGCCCGACTCGGAGGCCAAGCCCGGCAGGGCCAGGTACCCGAAGGAGCCGAGGCGGTAGTTCACCGAGACGACGATGACGCCACCGTTGGTGACCAACGGTTTCGGGTCATAGCCCGCTCCTGAGCCGAGTGTGTAGGCGCCGCCGTGCAACCACACCATCACCGGCAGGTTCTTGGACTTCACCGCCGGTGGCGTGATCACGTTGAGTACCAGGCAGTCCTCGCTCACCGTGCCGAGCGGAGCGCCCTGCGGGCAGACGTTGCCCTGATTGGTGGCGTCGCGAACACCTTGCCACGACGAGGGCGACTGCGGCGGCCGGAACCGTAACACTCCCGTTGGCGGTGCCGCGTAAGGAATGTTGAGGAACTGACGGCTGTCGAGGTCGACTTTGCCTCGGAGCTTTCCTTGCGCGACCGTCACTTCATCGCCGATCACCGCCCACGCCGTACTGGCGGAAACCTGGACGGCGGCGAGCAGAATCATCGACACGGCAAGGGCGATTGCGACTCGCCGGCGCGAATGGCGTTGACCGGGCTGCATGTCCGGCAACCTACTGACGGGTATACAGACGGTCAAGGACAGGATTCCTGATACTCAACCTGGTGAGCACCGCCGGCTTCCGCCCGCTCACAACCTTGACAACGCACCCCAACGGAAATCGCTTTCCGAGCGGACCACCTTCGCCGGAACTCGCACCCCGCCAGGAACTCCTCCGCCTGCGGCTTTTACTACACCTGGCTTCGATTCAGTGCGGACATCTTGCGGAAAGCGCTTTCCAGACCGTACTCTCGTTCCCTGGAGCCGGCTTGCACGTTGAAGAGGCTTTCCCCTCGGGAAAGCCGTACCAGGAGGTGCGATCGGAGGTTCTATGGCCACGAAGAGGTGGCGTCGCGTCCTGTCAGGCGGTTTCGCCGGTGTTGTGGCAGCAGGTGCGATCGTGGTGCTTGCGCAGCCCGCGCAGGCGGTCACCGTACCGCCCGCGAAGGGCGAGGAGACCGTGACGAGTACCGTCAAGGTTTCCGGTTCACGGGACTACGGGATGAAGCGGATCATCCCGAAGGGCCTGGGCAGCGGCGGCGGTAGTGAGAGCCAGAAAGCAGTGTTCGAACTCGCCGACGGGGCGACGCTGGCCAACGTGATCATCGGCAAGCCGGGCGCGGACGGCGTGCACTGTGTCGGTACCTGCACGTTGCGAAACGTGTGGTGGGAGGACGTGGGCGAGGATGCTGCCACCTTCAAGGGCACCTCGGCCTCGCAGACGATGACCATCGACGGCGGCGGCGCGCTGAGCGCGAGCGACAAGGTGTTCCAGCACAACGCTCCCGGCACGATGATCATCCGCAACTTCGCCGCGCAGGGTATCGGCAAGCTGGTGCGCACCTGCGGCAACTGCAGCAACAACCCGCAGACCCGGCACGTGCGGGTGGAGAACGTGCGCATCGAGATGTCCGCGAAGAACGTCGTCAGCATCAACGTGAACTACGGTGACACCGCCCGGCTGAGCCGGGTCACCATCGTCGGCGACAGCCAGCGGAAGACCTCGGTCTGTGACAAGTACAACGGTGTCAAGAAGGGCGAGGGCGAGTCCAAAAAGGTCGGAACCGGCCCGGACGGACGCAACTGCATCTACTCCGCGTCCGACATCATCTATCAGTAGAGCACCGCACAACAATGGCCGGGCCGCGGTTCGCGGCTCGGCCGTTGTGGGTATTGCACCCGCCTCGGTTATGGCGTCACTCTGGACCGATGAGCCACACGCAGGTGTCCGCTGAGGACTTCGAGCTGATCCGCAGGCAGGTCCGCGACTTCATCCGGACCAGGGTGGTGCCACGGGAGACCGAGATCATGCGCGAGGACCGTATCCCCGACGACCTGCGCTCGGCCGCGGCGGACATGGGCCTGTTCGGCTACGCGATCCCCGCCGAGTGGGGCGGCCTGGGGCTCGACCTCACCCAGGACGTCGAGCTGGCGATGGAGTTCGGCTACACCACGCTGTCGCTGCGCTCGATGTTCGGCACCAACAACGGCATCGCCGGGCAGGTCCTTGTCGGCTTCGGCAGCGACGAGCAGAAAAAGCAGTGGCTGGAACGGATCGCCACCGGCGAGGTCGTCGCGTCGTTCGCACTCACCGAATCCGGAGCGGGCTCCAACCCGGCAGGGCTGCGCACCAGTGCCCACCGCGACGGCGACGGCTGGGTTCTCAACGGGCACAAGCAGTTCATCACCAACGCACCCCTCGCGGACCTGTTCATCGTCTTCGCCCGCACCGCCGAACCGCAGCCCAAGAACCCCGGCATCGCCGTGTTCCTCGTCCCCGCCGGCACACCGGGCCTGACCGTGGGCCCGAAGGACGCCAAGATGGGCCAGGAAGGTGCCTGGACCGCCGACGTCATCCTCGACGACGTGCGCGTACCAGCCGACGCTCTCGTCGGAGGTGACGAAGCTGCCGGCTACCGGGCTGCGATGACCTCCCTGGCCCGTGGCCGCGTCCACATCGCGGCCCTGGCCGTCGGCACCGCCCAGCGAGCGCTGGACGAGTCCGTCGCGTACGCCGCCGCCAACACCCAGGGCGGTACGCGGATCGGCGACTTCCAGCTTGTGCAGGCGATGCTGGCCGACCAGCAGACCGGAGTCCTCGCCGGACGCGCCATGGTGCGCGAGGCCGCCCGCGCCTACGTCAGCGGCGAGGACCGTCGCATCGCTCCCTCGGCGGCCAAGCTCTTCTGCACCGAGATGGTCGGCAAGGTGGCCGACCTGGCCGTGCAGGTCCACGGCGGCGCCGGCTACATGCGCGAGATCCCCGTGGAGCGGATCTACCGCGACGTCCGCCTGCTGCGCCTCTACGAGGGCACCAGCGAAATCCAACGCCTCATCATCGGCGGCGGGCTCATGCGACAGGTATGACGGAGCAGACAAGATCGGAGTTCACCCGTTTGGCGGACGCGTCGGCCGTCGGTCTGGTAGAACAGCAGCCACTTGGATGAAGATCTACCGAATCGCTTTCGACTGGGGGTCGGGGTCACATGCCCGACGGGTTTGGGATAGTTCCTGAGGAGTTGCGGCAGACCGCGGGCCGGATCGGCGACGTGATCGCCGGTGTCGCCGGCGCGGTCTGGCAGGGACCGAGCGACGACTACGGCCACCCTGGCGTGCAGATGGGCTGGGCCGGGTTCATCGACCAGATGAAGGCGCATGTCGAGACATTGCGTGCCAAAGCGGACGGTCACGGCGAGAACCTGATCACCGCGGCTGCGTCCTATCTGGACCGGGAATCGGGCGTCGGCCAGGTGCTGGGCCAGGCCGGGTCGCTGCTCGAGTCGGCCGCCGAGGTGCTGGGCGGCGGGCGCCCGACCAGCGGCGCACACCTCGGGATCGCGCAGCGGCTCAACCCGGGTGGTATGTGATGGCAGCCGAACTCGGGCAGACCCTCGACCCACGGGAGCTCATTCCCGGCAATCCGGACGCGATCGCGCAGGACCTCCGGGCGCTGATCGGCACCATCCAGCAGGTCGCGCAGGCGGGCGGCGGCCTCGGCTCGGTCGACGTGGTCAACTGGACCGGTGCGGCCGCGTCGGCGTTCACCAGCGCGTTCGGCGAGGAGCCGCCGAAGTGGATGCAGGCCGTGGAAGACCTGGGGACCGGCGGCCAGGCACTGGCCGATTTCGGGGACACGCTGACGTGGGCGCAAGGCCAGGCGCAGCAGGCGATCGAGATGTACACCCAGGCGATGGCCGCTTCCCGGGCCGCCGCAGCGCAGGCTTTGACCACCGCCCAGCAGGGGGTCGTCGGCCCGTTCGTCGATCCGGCGGTCGACATGCTCCACAATGCCCAGACCGTCCTGAACAACGCGCGGGACCGGCTGGCCACGGCCGGCGGGAGCATCGCGCAGATGTTCGGCCTGCAGCCCGACGGCGAGGGCAAGTACACCTACTCCGGACCTGAGCGTGGGTTCGGTCTGGACAACCAGAACAAGCAAGGCTGGCAGCGCACCCGGGCCGGCCGCGGCTACCAGCGCGAGTTCGGCAGCCAGCAGCAGGGCCAGCTCGGCGACATGTTCGGCGGGCTGGTCAGTGGCGCGCTCAAGCAGCTGGGCATCGACATTCCCGAGGGCGAGTGGGAAGCCAAGGCCGAGGCCAAGGTCTGGGGCGGTGAGATCGGCGGCGAGTTCGACAGCGGCTTCTTCTCCGGCAACGGCAAACTGTCGGCCGACGTGCTCGGCGCCGGTGCGGAGGCACACGCCAAGTGGGGCCCGGACGGGCTCACGGCGGGCGCGAGTGCTGAGGCGTACCTGGCCAAGGCGTCGGCCGAAGGCGAGCTGGGCTTCGGCGACCACGCCAGCGTGAGCGGCAAGGGCGAGGCGTTCGTGGGTGCGAAAGCCGAGGCCGAGGCCAACATCGGCTGGGGCGGTGTCGATGCCAACGCCGGTGCCTTCGCCGGTGCCCGGGCCGAGGGCGACATCGGCGCGGAGGTCGCCGGGGTCGGTGCCGGTGTGCACGGCGAGGCGTGGGCCGGTGCGGGCGCGGAGGCCAGTGCCCAGTTCGGGATGGGCGACGACGGCAAATTCCACGTCGGCGGCTCGGTCGGGCTCGGGCTCGGCGTCGGCGCCAAACTCGGCGGCGAGTTCACCGTCGACCCCGGTGCGGTGGTCGACACGGTGGCCGACGTGGCTGGTGGCATCGGCGACGGCATCAGCAGTGCCGCGGGCGCGGTCGACAAGGGCATCAGCAACGTGGCTGGTGGCGTCAAGGATTTCCTCGGTTTCTAAGGGAGTAGCTGACAATGGCCACCACGATCCCGGTGCCGATCGAGTTCTCGCTGCCTGACGGATGGGTGTCGGCACCGCCGGACGAGGTCGGGTCGCCGCATGTCGCGTTCGTCGCGCTGCGACCGCCGGCCAGCAATGGGTTCACGCCGAACATCACGATCAGCGGCGAGGTCCGTGGCGACATCCAGCTGGGTGTCGTCGCCGACGAGGCGCTGGCGAACATGCAGACCGAGGTGGGTCCCGGCAACGTCATGCTGGGCAAGCGCACCGAGGCCGGCTCACCGGCCAGTCCGGGCCTCACCCAGGCGCTGCGGATGCGGATCAACCTCAACGGCCGGCCGCAGGATGTCGCGCAGCTGCAGGTGTTCCTGGGCATGCAGGACGTACGTGACCCGCGGCGCCAGGCGGTCCTGCGGATCGTGCTGACCGCGACCCCGGACCGGTTCGATCAGGTGATCGGCGACTTCCAGCAGTTCATCTCGACCATCCGGCCCGAGCAGGCCGCAGCACACACCCACAACGGGGGCAGGCGATGACAGAGTGGGCCGAGCGCCTGGCGCGCAGGATCGAGGCGATCGACAGCGCCGCCGTGGACAACCGGCTGCGTGCCGAGTCCTACCGCCAGCTGACCGAGGATCTCAAGCAGGCCGACGGCACCGCGACCTCGCCGGACGGTGTGGTCACGGTGGTAGCCGGGGCGGGCGGCGCGTTGAAGTCGATCACGTTCAGCCAGTCGGTCCACAGTGTCCCGCCCGCGGCACTGTCCACAATCGTCATGCAGACCATCGCCAGAGCACAGGCCGACGCCGCACGCTCCCAGGCCGACGCAGTCCGGCGTGGCCTGGGCAGCACTGAGTTGCTCGACCGCGTCCTGGCCGAGGAGGAACGCGTTTTCGGCGACGAGCCGACCCGCGCGCCCGCCTTCCCCGCCACCCGGCCCGTCCAGCAGCCTGTTCAGGCTGTCCAGCCGCTCCAGGCCGGCCGCGGCAGGCACTCGCGGCACGCGGCGCCGGACAACGACGACTTCGAGGACGGTTTCGACATCTACCAGCGGAACCGCCGGTGAGCCCGGCGCTGATCATCGTCATCGTCGTCGGCGGCCTCATCGTCGTGGCCGGTCTGCTCATCGCGATGATGATCTGGCTACGCAAGTCGTACGACACCGAAGAAGGCGCGATCCTCGAGCGCCTGCACGCGGAGGCTCCCCAGCGGGGTTGGACGTTCTCCGAACGCGCCGACGCCTACACCCAGGTGTTCAACGACCTGGAGCGGCACCGCAAACTGTCCGAGCCCGTCGTCGGCTTTGCCGGCTCCCCCAAGGCTTTGCGGGCACACGACGTCGTGTCCGGGCAGCACCGCGGCCGAACCTTCGTGGCAGCCAGATTCCACATCAGCCAGCCCCCGGACACCCGCCAGGGCGGCGGCTGGTCGGACACATTCGCGATCTGGGTCAGCACGCCGGCCCCGGCCCCAACCCTCGACGTGCGCTCAGTACCGCGCGCCCAGAGCGTCATCGGCGACAGCCTGGGCGTCGGCGACCTGCGTATCGGCCACCCCGAGTTCGACGCCCGATACCAGGTCACGGCCGAGAACGAGCAGTTCGCCCGCGCAGTGCTCACGCCCCACCTGATGGACTTCATGCTCGGTGACGGCCGCGACTTCCGCGGCTTCTGGATCCGCGGCGGCCAGCTCGAAGTCCTCGACACCGTCAGCGACCACCGCGACCCGGCCCAACTGGTACCCGCCCTCGACCTGCGCTGCGACATCCTCGACCGCGTCCCCTCGCAGGCCTGGGCCTAGCGTTCGGAAAGGCCCAGCAAGGCGCTCAGCCCGGCTCGCCGAGCACAACCTCAGCCGCCGGGTCACCGCTGTGCTCCCAAGCCACCTGGCCGCGATGATCCTCGCCGCCCGCAGCGACGTCGTCTGCCTGGTACCCGACGCAGCCCTCTTACCGCTCACCGAACCCGCCGCCGCACTCGGCCTACAACTCCTCGATATCCCCCTGCCACTGCCGCCACTGACCATCGGCATGGCCTGGCATCCCCGCCACGCCGCCGACGGCGGACACCACTGGCTACGTAACGCCGTCCGCCGGACTGTCCAGGCACCCAAGACCTGAACAGCGCCCCGGCACTGGGATGCTGTGCGCGTGGCGACAGATCTTGAGATCGGGAACGCGTTGGCCGGGCTGGATGTCGACCAGGTGCCGTTCGAGGGCAAGTGGCACACCGCGCCCTATCCGGAGCGCGAAGTGGCCGGGCGGACCTGCGCGATCCTGGTGGACGACCCGGGCATCCAGCAGCTGGTGGTGAGCCGGGACAACGGCGAAGTGCTGCTCGCCGACAGCGACAGCACCGAACTGGTCAACCGGTCACTGGCCCAGTTCGCCACGTCCATCCAGATCTACCTGGATGCCAGGCAGCAAGCCGAATCCATCAACGACGACAAAGCGTTCCGCAAGAACGGCAAGCGCGCCCGCACCGCGATCCGCAAAGCCGACCGGCACGCCGTCCGCGGCGAGAACCAGTTCTGGTCGGTGGCCACCGAGGAACTCGGCTACGGCATGTAGTTGTTTGTTGCCACGGCTATCCCGTCGTTGGGAGACTGGCAGGCGTGGACGAATCGATCGATGTTGACACCGCAGCACTGGTCAGCCACGCACGCACGTTGACCGGCCTGGTGGGCGAGTTGCGTGCGGCGCTCGATGCCGCCCGGTCGGTGAGTCTGAGCAGTGATGCCTACGGCGAGACGGCCCGGCCGGCAGCAGTGAAGTTGGAGAGCGCCGCGCAGGACGGACAGGCAGCCATCAAGGCCGGTGTCGACGCGGTCGACCGCACGGGCGCCAAACTCCGGGATTCGGCGGCCGCCTACGAAAACCGTGACTCCGCGGAGGCCGCGCGGATGGCCAGAGTCGAGGGAGAGGTTGCCACCTCATGACTTCCGCTCCAGCCATGACCGGCGCCGAGGCCGACCGTTACCTCAATGAGGCGCAACAGCTGGTCAAGAACATCACCAGCGGCCGGTGGATCGCCGGTGGGCTGCAGGCCGGTGGCGGGATGGCGGCACTGGACGACCGGGCCAGGCCGGTCGACCAGCTCAACGCCGCCGGGCTCGGCTGGTTCGCCCCGCAGGTCCAGCCGCTGCAGGACGCGTACGACCGGATGGCCGGGTCCGCGTCAGCCGTCCAGTCGTTCACCGACGCTTGGCGACGTGCCTCGGACGCGGTGCGCGCGGTGTCCGAACGGCTCGCCGGTTGCGCGCCGACGGAAACCGCGAAGTGGTGCGATGTCGCGGGTGACAAGTACCGCGCTCGCGCCGCCGAGATCGCCACGGCTTTGGCTGGCGTAGCCGCATTGTGCGAAGCCAAGAGCGCGGCCGCGGTGGCGATGGCAGAGGTGGTGGCGGATACCCGCAAGCGCATCGGCGAGCTGCTGGCCGGTCTGGTGCGCGACCTGATCTCCAGCGTGGGACAGGCCCGCGCGGTGCAGGGTGGCCTGACCGTGCAGATCGTGGCCGACGGCAGCAGGATGATCGACTCCTACGCCGCACCCATCGCCGCACTTGAGCAGAACCTGCGCGACAGCGTGCACAACCTCATCCAGCTACCCGGCAGTGATGGCCGCGCGAATCAGTTCATCACCGACCAGCAGGCGGTCGACTCGGCCGGCTGGTTCGGGCAGGTCTACCAGATCCTCATCGACATCCTGACCAACGAGAAGGGTGGCGGCAGGATCCTCGAACCGTCATCGCCAGGTACCGTCCCGCAACGCGCCGGTCCCCGCACGACACCGAGACCGAACCCGCAAACGCAGAACAACTCCAGCGGCACCGTGCCCACATCCGTCCCGCCCATCCCCCCGATCCTGCTCACCGGCCGGAATGTGGCGCAGAACCGGGTGGGATGGTGGTACCCGCAGGTCGTCGACCGGCGGACGATGCGGATGATCGAATACCCGGGCGACGGCCTGGTCAAAGTACCGCTCGAACAGCGTGTGCCCCCGCTGACGGGCATGGACAAGGCGGCCTATATCAGGGAGTTCTACCGGCGCGGCCACCAGCTCGCGCCCGGCGCCACGTGGGACGGGGTGGACCTGCACCACATCCGGCCCCGGGAATACGGTGGCACGAACGATTTCGACAACCTCGTCCCAGTGGATCGCGCGGCCCACCGGGAGTTGTTCAACCGCTGGTGGGCGGATTACTAGATATCCTCCATCACAACGGGTTCCTGCCAGTCGTCGTCCTCAGCGCGGCTAGGGCGTCGCGTGTTTTCGTTGGCGGGCGGCGGATCCGCGCGTTCCGCATGCCCCGACCATGCCTGTCTGGGCGGCGGTGGCGGGAACATCTGGCGGGCGTCGGCGACGAGCAGGTGCGTGGTGGTATCCGCCGTGCCGAGCGCGCCGGTCATGACCTGCTGCAACAGATCCGGGATCCGGGCCTGCGCCCTGCGCATGCACGCCATGATCTCGTCCGCCACCTGCGGCAACGGCCTCTGGTAGCCGCGCTCGCGCAGCACCAGGTCGGTCATCAGCCCGTTGGCGGACACAGTCACCCGCACCGAACCGTCCGGTGAGACCTCGGTGACCGACATGCGCGAGACCTGCTCGTTCAACTCCTGGTACCGCCGGGCGTTCTCAGCGACCTGTTGCTTCCAGTCCACCCGCCGGCCTCCTTTGTTCGGTGTCCTCACCCCGACCTTGGCACAAGACTTGATTCCTCGGCAGCGGGCCCGTCCTGAGCAGGCAAGCCAAGCTGCAGCAAAGTGTTGCCAACGGCCGGATGGGCACTCTTGGCCAGCCCGATGGCCGGCTCGCTGACTGACCGGCAGGGGATTGCTGTTACCCAACTTTTGGAGGCTAACCATGCCACAACGTGTTCGGACAGTCATGTCAGCAGTTGCCCTCGCGGTGGGTTATGCCGCGGGAATGACTGTCACGGCCGGTTCAGCCAGCGCGGCCGACCAGCCCTCGACACCGCTCACAGTCAACGGAACACAGTCGTTCACGGTGAAGCTGACCCGGACGGCCGACGCCGCGCCACAACAGGGGCAGGCGATACAGGAGATCATCACCTGCGGCGGAACTGTCACCAATCCGTACCGCAACGGCTCGGCCATCCGCGTCGACGTCCAGGCATCGTGTGACGCCATCGTGGACACGATCGAGGTCGGGGTCGGAATCGGGATCAACGGCGTCCTCGGCCCTGACGACGGCAGGACCCTGGCCAAGGTCAGCTTCAACAGCCATTTCGTGACCACCCCGTGCCCCGGCACCACGAAGTCCTACCGAGGCGCGGGGTACGCCAGGTTTGGTCCTGTCGCTGATTGCGTGATCAACTTGGTTGGGTCCGTGTGAACGTCGGTCCACCGGTCTGTGATCATGATCTTGGTGTGATCATGATTGGTTAGCGGACCTGTTGCCGCACTTGGCCGGAGTGGCGGTCGAGAAGGTCGAGCAGGCTCCGAGCGGCGTGCGGATCTGGGCAAGTGCCAAGGCGAGTGTGAGTGCCTGTTCGTCGTGTGGGGTCGGGTCGCGTCGGGTTCATAGCCGCTATGACCGTCGGGTGGCTGACGTGCCGGTGGCGGGACAATCGGTGGTGCTGTGGCTGCGGATGCGCCGGTTTTTCTGCGACAACGAGACATGTCCGCTCAAGACGTTCGCCGAGCAGGTCGATGGCGTGACCAGCGCGCACGCACGGCGCAGCCCGCGGCTGCGTGGGATGTTGGAATCGATCGGCCTGGCGGTGGCCGCTCGTGCCGGAGCTCGACTGGCCGCTCGCCTTGGCTTGATCACCGGCCGGGATACGTTGTTGCGCTTGGTCCGCGCCATCCCTGACCCTCCGATTGGAACGGTCACTGTGCTGGGTGTCGATGATTTCGCGGTCAAACGCCGTCATACCTATGGGACCATTCTGCTGGACATGGCCACCCATCGCCCGGTGGACCTGCTCGCGGACCGGACTGCGGAGAGCCTTGCTGCCTGGCTTCGCGCGCACCCTGGCGTGACCATCGTTTGTCGTGATCGTGCTGGCGCGTATGCTGAAGGCGCGCGTCTGGGCGCGCCCGGCGCTCAGCAAGTAGCCGACCGCTGGCATCTCTGGCATGGCCTGGCCGGCTATGTCGAGAAAACGATCCGGCAGCATCATCGCGACCTGCGCGATCCCGACCACGATATCCCCCGTCCTGACCCAGATCGTGTTGCCCCGCTGGATGTCGAACAGGTCACGATCGCCGCGGACATCGACCGCGTGGAGACCCAAGCCGTGGTCGTCCGCATCCGTGAGCACTACCAGGCAGTGCAGCAACTGCTGGCGGAGGGCGAATCGATCAGCGGGATCTCCCGGTCGCTGCGGCTGGATCGCAAAACCGTGCGGCGGTTCGCTCGAGCCACGACCATCGAGGAGTTGCTGATCAAGCAGCGGGATGGTCGTCCCGGGCCGCTGGAGCGGTTCAAGCCGTACCTGCACGAGCGATGGAACCAGGGATGCACGACGGCGACGGTCCTGCTGGCCGAGATCCGCGAACAGGGCTACACCGGCAGCTATCCGGCCCTGACTTGCTACCTCCGTCCCTTCCGGACAGTCGGTGCCGCGCCACCTGCCACCCCAGCCCCGCCGAAGGTCCGAGACGTGACCCGGTGGATGCTGCAACACCCCGACGACCTCGACGATCACGACCGCGATCGGCTGAACGAGATCCTGGCCCGAAGTTCAGCGCTAGAGAGGTTGTCCTTCCATGTTGCGTCCTTCGCGGAGATGATGACAGGACGACACGGAGAACGCCTCGATGACTGGACCGCCGCAGTGGAAGCGGACGATTTCCCGGAGCTGCACTCGTTCACTGCAGGGCTTAAACGCGACCATGCAGCCGTGGTCAACGGGCTCACGATGGAGCACAACTCCGGAGCGGTCGAAGGTTCCGTGTCACGGTTGAAATCGATCAAGAGAAGCATGTACGGGCGGGCGAAGTTTGACCTACTCCGCAAGAAGATCCTCTGCCGATTCTGACTCAGCCACTTGTTGATCACGCAATCAGCGACAGGACCCCAGGTTTACCAAGGCGGGCTACGCCAACTCCCCGCTCACGCTGGCCGGTGCGTCCCCCTGGATTTCCATCAACTGCTGACCTGTCCACGTATCGCAGGCCCGCGCCCGCAAAGGGCGCGGGCCTGCTTTGCGTTTCAGCTACAGGCCAAGCAGTCCATCGACCGCCCTTACCAAGCCGTAGCAAAGGTTTGCCAACGGCCGGCGCACCACGATGAGTCCAGTTCACCGGAAGCTCCGATCGAGACGCAGGGTATCGGAAGGGAGTCGAACACACTGATGAGAAAGCTCTTCGTCATTGTCGCCATGATTCTGGGTCTGGTGACCGCCATCGCGGGCACTGCCGCCGCGGCGCCCGGCGACGCCAGTTCGTCGGCCACGGTCACTCTCGAGCAGACGGATTCCGCGCAAGCACCGAGCGCGGGCATCCAGCTCGCGAGCTGTGAGGGGCCGTACGGCAGCCTGACCAATTTCTACTTCTACTGCACGGTTCTCACCACGACCACGTTCTATGCCTTCTGCTCCGACGGCAAGATCCTTTACGGGGTGCTTCCGCCGGGCCTGTACACCGTTCGCGGCAGTTGCGCGCCGGGGATTCTGACCGGCGTCAGCTACTAGGACCCGGCACCCTGCTCCCCGATTCGCGGTCAGGCGAACGGGGAGCAGGGCCCGTCAGGTCCATGTCCCGGCCAGAACCAGGGTGACCACAGTGCTCAGTGCCCGGACACCTTGCACCGAACCGGGAGCGAATCCCACCAGCCGGTGGATCCGGTTCAGCCGGTAGTCCAGTGTCCTCGGATGGATGTGCAACGCGCCGGACGTGTTCAGCCGATTCATCCCGTGCTGGTAGAACGCGTCCAGGGTGGCGATCAGGTCGGGCCCTTCGGACAGTCGTTGTGCTATTGCGCGCAACCAGGCGTCGACTTGTGGCACGTGCCCGACACCGAGCTCGACGAAGACATCGGAAATGCCGTGTAATCGGCGTGGCACCGCCTCGGCAGGTGCGGTCCGGCTGATCTGCCGGGCCAAAGTCAACGCATCGTTCAGATCGCGGATATGCCCGGTAGCCGCGCCCGCGCCACATCGCCGCCCGATCAGGTGCGCGAATTCCCGGACGAGCGCCAGCGCATGGTCGGCCACCTCGTCCTCCTGTTCGCCGGTCGCGTCCTCGTCCACCGGCAGCAGTGCGACGAACTCCTTGGGCGTCTGCCAGGTGACGGGCGTCAGGAATCGCTTGAGCACCGCGCCCAGAACCTCGTCACGCCGGTCATGTCCGGTGGCGAACGGCTCGCTGGGCACGTGCACGACTGTCACCAGATACCGGGTCGCCAGCGGCATGCCGATGCTGGCCGCGATGGCCTTCACCGCGGGGTTTCCGGCGAGCAGCGCCATGGCGAAATCCTGCATCCGCTGGGTGGCAGGACGAAATCGCTTCTGGCCGAGCAGATAGCCCTCCGTGTAGGCGCTCTGCGCCGCGAGCCCGTTGCCGGGCAGCCAGCCGAGCATGCGGGTCAGGTGACTGGAATCGTCCGGACCGGCCGCTTCCTGGATCTCGCGGAGCGTGAGCACGGAGTGCAGAACGAGAACACGTTGCTGGGACAGCAAAGAGACTCCCGCTGTGCCCCGTTGTTCGCCGTACGCGCGCAGCACAGCCAGGTCGTTGTCGGTGAACGGCTGTTCGTTCTGGGCGAGCTCGGCCTCCCGGCGTCTGAGCAGGACCGCGAAGTCCATCATCCCGGCCTGCACCACGGGATCTTCGGCCACAGAGCGGTATTCGGGCAGTTCACTGGTATAGGTCTCGACCGCGCGTGCGGCGTTGGAATCGATCCGGGTGCGCAGCGCCTTGAACAATCCGCCCATCGTCTCTCCCCGTTGACACTGGTGAAACGTGTGAGAGTTCCCCCGTGAATGCGGACCACCGGCGCGTGATAAACGCGAAAGCGGTCCACATTTCCCGTCGGCTACGCCGCCCGCACCCGTAACCTTGTCACCGGCTCCTGGCGTTGGTACCGCCAGGTGCAGCACCTATGTCAGGACTTTTCGGCGCACGAACTCATTCGGTGAATATCGAATCTGTGCACGATCGATCACGCACGGCTGTTCTCCGGCGTGACGGCGTCGAGTCTGCGGAGATTTCGCTGGATGTGTCCGGCATCCGTGGTGTGGCGCAATACGCGGTACAGCCGGAGCGCCTGGTGCCAGGTGGCTCGGGCCCGGCTGAGCTGGCCGACGGCTTCGTACGTTGCGCCGAGGTGTCCCAGGGTTTCGGCCTCGTAATAGGTATTTCCCAGATCCCGGAACACCGCCAGAGCCTGGCGGTAATGCTCCAGGGCTTCGGCATGTCTGCCCGTGCTGTGCGCGACCTGGCCGAGGGTGGTCAACGCCGAGCCTTCGCCGTCGCGGTCGTTGTGTTGCCGAAACAAGACAAAAGCGGCTTCGGCGTGGAAATACGCAGGCTCATATTGGCCAAGGCGGGCGTGATAACCGGCCGCCGCGCCCAGGACACGAGCGGCTCTCGCGGGCTGGTCAAGCGATTGGTACAGCGACAAAGCGTGGTCGGCGTGGTGCAATGCCAATTGGTAGTCGCCTTGTTGTTCCCACGCTCGCGCGAGGATGTAGTGGTTGTGTGCTTGCCCGGACCGGTCGCCGGCCAGTTCGGTGAGCGCGAGAGCCCGCTGCAAGTGGTCGAGCGCCTCATCGTGGCGCCCGACCCGCGCGCAGGCATAGCCAATACGCCGATGCGCCAGGGTTTGCGTGACCGAATCGTTCACGCGTTCGGCCGCGGTGAGCGCTGCCTGCCAGACGACGAGGGCATCTGTCAGATAACCCCGTCGGTAGTGGTACACGTCCAGAGTCCAGCTCAGCTGCCAGACCTGCGTGTGCCAGCCCTGGTCAAGCGCGAGTCGCTGGATCGCCATCAGGTTCGCGTGTTCCGCGTCGAACCAAGCCAAGGCCTGGGTCTGGTCCGAGAGGCCTACCGGCATGCTTCCGGCGGCTGCCCGGCTGAGCTGGATCTGTGGACGAGGCGGCGGATCCAGCAGTTGCTCGGCGGCCACGGCGGTGTGCAGGTAGTGGTCGGCCAGACGGCGTAGCGCGGCCCGGGCAGACTTCGCCGGATGACCGGAATCCGCGGCATACAGCCGAATCAGGTCATGCATCCGGTATCGATCGGGCGCGTGCTGCTGGACCAGGTGCGCGTCCACGAGTTCCCGGATGACCACTCGTGCCTGATCGGCCGGCAGGTCGATGAGACACGTGACGCCGGACAGACTGATGTCCGGTCCTGGCACCAGGCCGAGCAATCGGAAGACAGTGCGTGCGGCCTTCGACAGGGAATGACACGACCAGGAGAGCACTGCACGCAGGTTTGTCGTCAGGTCCCCGGCGTCGAACGCGTTGAGCCTGCAGGTGCGGTCCCGCAGTTCGTCGGCCAGCGCCGCAAGGGGAAATCCAGGTTGACCGGTGACGCGAGCGGCAACGATGCCAAGAGCCAACGGCAGCCCGCCGCAATGACGCACCAGATCGCTCACCGCATCGGGCTCCTCGGCCAGACGGCTCTGGCCGAGATGACGAGCCAACAGGTCTTTCGCTGCGGTATCAGCAAGAACATCCAAATCGACCGCAGTGGCGCCGTGCGACGCAACCAGCCCATTGAGTCGATGCCTGCTGGTGACCAGGACCGTGCAGGCTGGACTACCGGGCAGCAATGGCGTGACCTGGTCCGCGTCCGCGGCGTTGTCCAGCACGATGAGCAGGCGTTTGCCGTCCGCCAGGCTGCGGTAGAGACCCGTCTGGGCGGCCAGATCCGCCGGAACGGCACCGGGATCGGCGCCCAGACCGGCCAGGATCGTGCGGATCGCGGTTTCCGGGTCCATCGGGCTGCCCGTAGGGTCGAACCCGCGCAGATTGAGATAGATCTGCCCGTCCGGGAATCGGTCGAGATGCTCGTGCGCCCAGCGCAAAGCAAGCCATGTCTTGCCGATCCCGCCGCTGCCGCGGATCACCGACAGCATCACGGCAGTGCCCGATTGCCCAGCCAGCAGTGCGGTGAGCTGCGCAAGCTCCTCGGCGCGTCCGGCGAACAACCGGGGTGGGGCGGGAAGTTGCCGTGGCACAGGAGGCTGTTGCCGCTTCGCCTCGGATCGCCCGGCAGGCGTGGCGAGTGCCGGATCCGCGGCGAGGATCCGTTGATGCAACTCCTGCAACGGCGGGCTTGGATCGGTGCCGAGTTGTTCGATCAGCTGGCCACGGATGTACTGGTGGTGCGCCAACGCCTCGGCCTGGCGGCCGCTGCGATAGAGAGCGAGCATGTACTGGCCCGCAAGCCGTTCGTCAAGCGGGTGCTGCCCGACTTGGGAGCGCAGTCCGGTGACCAGCTGCGTGTGCCGGCCGCATCGGAGCAGAAGATCGTTGTAGTCCAGACGTGCGGCATGATGCCGCTCGACGAGAGATGCCCGGAACGTGCTGAACCACGGTGTGTCGACGCCTGCGCACGGCTCCCCACGCCACAGTTCGAACGCCTGCTCGTACATCGTGAGAGCGTGCACGTCGTCAACGCCGCGAGCCTGTTCGACCAGGTCCTGAAACCGGTGCACGTCGACGAACTGAGAGTCCAGCGTGATCTGATAGCCAGTCGCCTGCCTGCTGATGGCAACGCCAGGCACGTCCGCCAACGCGTTGCGCAGCATGCTCATGCTGTAATGCACGGCGTTGCGCGGATGCGCGGGCAGCCGCTGATCGCCCCACACCCGGTCGATCAGCTGGTCGGCCGACACCGCCCGGTTGGCCTCGATCAGCAGGACCGCCAGCACACACCGAAGCCGCGAATACCCAACAGCGACAGGCCGGTCCCCAACCTGCACCGCGATGTCCCCAAGAACCCGGAAATCAGCCTCCGCCGCCCCCTGCCCAATGCCCGCCACGGCCGAGTCCTCCCCTCCATCGGCCCCCGCGCCGCCCAGTCTGGTGCGACAGCGACACCCAAGTCTTCGTAACAGCGCGAAACATCGCCGGCCCGCCGCTCCCCGCCTTTGTAACTCCCCGCAAACGCACGATGTCCAGTGAGGACATTCGCGATACGGTCCGGTGGTGGGATGTTGCGGCTGTTCGGGCGTGACCACGGCGTCCGAACAGCCGGTGCGCAGTTTTGCCGCACACCGATAGCATTGCCGCGCCACCACGTGCCGTGCCCAGTTGGGTTGAGGACTATGCGACAGCCAGTTGGCTCATTGATACCAGCGATAGCCCTGCTGCTGGCGGTCGCGCCGGCACCGGCATCCGCCGAGACGTCACCACCAGAGCAACCCTTTGAGCTGAAGGTGAACACGGCGAACGGATCAGGCTGCCGGCCAGGGACATACGAAGTCAATCGGCTGCCCGGCAACGGCGGCTTCCAAGTGGTGTACAGCGACTTCCGTGCCTCGGCCGGCAAGGGCTCGTCACCGACCGACTTCCGTAAGAACTGTCAGGTAAGTGTCCAAATACTGGTGCCCAGCGGCTACACCTACGCGGTACTCGAAACGGAGACCGTTGGCACAGCAGACATCGCGCCCGGCGGCAACGGGCTCCTCCGGCACAGTCACTACTACGCGGGCGCGGCACCCAGACCGTTCGTCAGCCACCCGTTTCCGAGTGGGTACGCGGACAACTGGCAGGTCACCGATACCATCGATGTGAGCGCGCAGTTCTGGGTCTGGTGCGACTTGGCGGCATCGCTCAACAGCAACGTAGAGGCACGGGTGGCAAGAGGGACCGAGAATGAAACCACGAGCTTCCTGACTGTCAAGACCGTCACTTACCGGTTCGGGTGGCGACGCTGCGCTGGCTCGTGAACAACTGGCTGATTGAGTGTAGGCAGCCAGTTGAGTGCCCGGTCCGATCCTGTCGCGCGGCGATGTGACAGCGATCTCGGATCGTTTCGTGAAGAAGCCTGGAACTGCTCGGCACTCGCGTCCGACTGATAGGGCATGTCGTCTCGCTATCGTGCAGTCGCGGTGGTTGCCTTGCTTGGCGCCATCACGGCTTGCGGCACGGAAAACTCCCCTGGCGCCGTACCGCTGTCGCCAGGCAGCCCGCCGCCTTCCGCCACAGCGAAAGCCACTACCTATCCGCTGACCATCGACAACTGTGGACGGAAGGTGACCTTCGAGAAGGCACCGAGCCGGGTCCTGTTGCTCAGCGGCGCGTCGGTGGCCGAGGTGGAAACCTTCATCGCACTGGGTATCCAGGACCGGATCCTGGCCAACAGCCAGTCCTACGGGGTGTCCGACGATCCGTCCATGCTGGACAAGGTCAAGGCCGTGCCCACCGGCGGGCTGAAGATCAACGAGAACTTCGAGGTACCCCGCGAACAGGTGCTGGCGCTCAAACCCGACCTGGTGATCTCCACCTGGGCGGGCGGTTTCGACGAGAAGATCGGCTCGATCAACCGCGACCAGCTCACGGCCACCGGCATCAACAGCTTCGTCACCCCGGTCAACTGCGCCAACGGTGATCCGAACGCCAGTCCGCGGGACAAGGCCGCCTACGAAGCGGCGTCCGTCGAGTCGTCCTTCGAGCTGATGATGCGGCTCGGGGAGATCTTCGACGTCCAGCAGAAGGCCGCCGGCCACGTCAACTCCGCACGCGCCGAACTGGCCGCGCTCCAGCAGAAGGTGGCCGGAAAGCAGCGCAGGAGCGTCCTGGTCGTCTATCCGGGGATGTCGATGATGAACAACAACGGCCTGCCCGCGATCTTCGGCGGCGGCATCTTCGACGACATCATCAACCGCGCCGGTGGCGTGAACCCGTTCGCCGGCAAGACCACCAGCCAATTGGCCGAGATCAACGTCGAAGCACTCGCGGTGGCCAAGGTCGACGTGCTGGTGATCGGGGTGTACCAGCCTCAAGAACGGGTCGACGTGCTGGCCGGCGATCTGTTCGCGAAGTTCCCGCAGTGGGAGGCGGCCAGGACCAGGACCTTCACCAGCCTGTCCGACAGTTTCTATCTGGGCCCGCTCAACGCCGTCGCCGTACAGAAGATCTCCGATGCTGCGCACCGTGTCCCGTAACCCGCATCTGGTCCACGGCCGTGGATTCGCGATGCTCGTCGTCGGTCTGACCGTCGCCCTCGGTGCCGCAGTCGCGTTCGCGATCGGGATCGGTACCGTCGACGTCCCGGTCGGGGACGTGATCGGCGTGATCTGGGCCCACGTCTTCGGCGACACCACAGGCCTGAACCCGTTGACCGACCAGATCGTCTGGGAGTTCCGCACGCCTCGCGTGCTGCTGGCGGCGGTCGCGGGCGGCGGGCTCAGTCTCGCGGGACTGTGCCTGCAGACGCTGATCCGCAACCCGCTTGCCGATCCGTACGTCTTCGGCGTGTCGGCCGGCGCCTCACTGGGCGCGGTGATCGTGCTGACCGCCGGTGTCACGGCCGGATTCACCGTCGCGGGTGCCGCGTTCGCCGGGTCGTTGGCGAGCCTGCTCATCGTGTTCGCCCTGGCCCAACGCGGCGGCAAACTGCTGGGCACCAGCCTGGTTCTCGCCGGGGTCGCGATGGCCTATCTCGGCACCGCGATCACCGGTTATCTCCAGCTGCAGGCCAATCCCAGCGAACTGCGGGGCGTGATGTTCTGGCTGCTGGGCTCGGTGGCCGGAGCTTCGTGGGCTGATCTGGGGGTGCCCGTCGCGGTCATCGCCGTCGCCATGGCGTGGCTGCTCACCCAAGGCAGGCAGATGAACGCACTGTCCACAGGGGACGACACCGCAGCCGGGCTCGGTGTCGACGTCAACCGTCTGCGGATCCTGCTGCTGGTCGTCTCCTCGCTGCTGACCGCGGCAGTGGTCAGTGTGGCGGGCGGAATCGGGTTCGTCGGCCTGATCGTGCCGCACGCCGTACGGCTGGTCGTCGGCCCCGACCACCGCAAGGTGCTACCGGTGTCGCTGCTGGCCGGAGCGGTCTTCCTGGTCCTGGTCGACCTGGCCACCCGGACCGTCGACCGGCCCAACGAACTGCCGATCGGCATCTTCACCGCGGTGCTCGGCGCGCCGTTCTTCCTGATGCTGCTGCGCGGACGAAAGCGAGTCCTGCGATGAGAATCGAAGTCCACGACGTCACGGTGATCATCGACGGCAACCCGATCATCGGTGCGGCCCGCCTCGACGTACAGCCCGCGACCGTCACCGGGCTGATCGGCCCGAACGGTTCGGGCAAAAGCACATTGCTGCGCTGTGTCTACCGTGCGCTCAAGCCGTCTTCCGGTTCCGTCTACATCGGATCCGACGAAGTCTGGCGGTCCGGTGCCCGCCAGGCCGGTCGCCGCACCGCGGTGGTGACCCAGGATCACGACCTGGACAACGACTTCTCCGTCGAGGAGACCGTCGCGATGGGACGCGGCCCGCACAAACGCCTGCTGGAAAGGGAAAACAGCACGGACCGCGACATCGTCCAGGACGCACTCGCCCGCGTCGGCATGCAATGGGCCGCACACCGCGTCTTCGCTCGCCTGTCCGGCGGCGAACGCCAACGCGTGCTCGTGGCACGCGCCCTGGCCCAGCAGGCGCCGGTGCTGCTGCTCGACGAGCCGACCAACCACCTCGACGTCGGCTCACAACTCGACCTGCTCAGCCTGGTGCGCGAACTCGGGCTCACCACCATCGCCGCCCTGCACGACCTCGACCATGCCACCGCGTACTGCGACAATCTGGCACTTCTGCGGTCCGGCCAGGTCGTGGCGACCGGCAAACCCGAGGAAGTGCTCGAACCAGATCGTGTGGCCGACGTGTTCGGCGTACGCAGCACGATCGTGCCGCACCCCATCACCGGGCGGCCGCATTTCGTCACCGCGCCCACCTGAACAGCGACACCGTGATGATCGTCGCACATTTTCCGGCCCGCTCGAACGCTTATTGCATATTATGTGCAGGTGCATGGCTATCGCATCAGGACGGCGGCTCCGGAGGATCTCGACGGCGCGAGGGCGGTGATGCTCGATACCGTGTACCACGTCTTCGGCACCGGTTACGTGCCGCGCTGGCATGCGGACATCATCGATCCCGAGCCCTTCTATCTGACGTCCCCGAGGCACACCTTGCTGGTCGCGGTCGACGACACAGGCAATGTGACGGCTACGGCCGCGCTGGATTCGCGAGGGCCCGCGTATCCGCCGAACCCCCGATGGCTGGCCGAGCGCTATCCGTCAGGCGAGACGGCACAGCTGCGGCGGGTGTACGTGCGACCGGAGCACCGGCGGCGCGGTCTCGCCCGGCAGATGGTGGCCCAGTTGCTGGAGTTCGCGAAGGCGGACGGCGGCTATCGATCGGTCTACCTGCACACGTATCCGGACTCCCCCGGGGCCACCGAACTGTGGCGGTCGCTGGGCAAGGTGGTGTGCGACGAGCGCGAGGAGGTGCCTGACGGCGGGAGTGGGGTTGTTCACTTCGAGATTCCCCTCAATTAGCGGAAACGATTTTCATGTTACTCTGCCGCCGGACACCGTCAGTGATCATTCCGCGAAGAACGAGGCCCATGAGATCGTCCCACCGCCGGCTCGCCGCCGGTCTGCTGCTCGTCCCGCTGCTGTCCGGATGTTTCTCGTCCCCTTCGGACCCGTCCGGTTCCGGCCAGAGTGGACGCTTACGGGTCGTGCTCGCGTTCCCGCCCACGCAGAACTACTCCCCCTACGGCCAGGACGCGTACAGCCTGTCGCGGCTGGGTGTCACGGAAGGCCTGACCCGGCTGGACACCACCGGCGTCGCGGTGTCCGCCCTCGCCGAGTCGTGGACCAGCGCGCAGGACGGCCGTAGCTGGGTGTTCACCTTGCGGAAGGCGAAGTTCCAGGACGGCACCGACCTCACCGCGGCCGCGGCCGCCGCCGCGCTCACCAGCGCCGCCCAGGCGAAGCCGCAACTCACCGCGCTGTCCGGGGTTCTCCTCAGCGCCGAGCCCGTGGGCGCGAACCAGGTGCGGATCACCACCAGCGTGCCCGATCCGGTGCTGCCGCAGCGGCTTTCCAACCCGAGCCTGGCGGTGTTGTCCCCCAAGGCCTACGAGAAGAAGGAAGCCGTCAATCCGGTCGGCACCGGCACTGGTCCGTTCCGGATCACCCAGACCACCGGCGCCACTCAGGCCACTTTGGAGCGATTCGGCGACTACTGGGGCGGCCTGGCACAGGTACCCGGTATCGACGTGAAGTTCATCGCCGACGGCACCGCGCGTGCCAACGCGCTGCGTTCCGGAGAGGCGGACATCGCCGAGGCGATCCCGGTCTCGCAGGCCGGTTCCCTGGACAAGGACAGGGTCAACGAAATGCCGACCGCACGCCTGACCAGCCTGCACCTGAACACCACCGCCGGTCCCTTCACCAACCCGGCTCTGCGGGCCGCGGCACGGGCCGCGATCGACACCTCGGTCCTGGCCAGGGATGTGTTCGAGGGACACGCCGATCCAGGCCAGGGCTTGTTCGGACCCGCCCTGAGCTGGGCGGCCGGCAAGCGGACCGCACCGGCCAGGCAGGTGCAACCGGCCAATGCCCAGGGCACCACCATCACGCTGGCCACCTACGACAACCGGCCAGAGTTACCCGAAACGGCCCAGGTGCTGCAGCAGCAACTGCAGCGGGCCGGCTTCACGGTGAAGCTGGAAGTGCGGGAGTCCTCAAGGCTGTTGACCGACGCACTGGCCGGGAAGTTCGACGCGTTCGTCGGCTCGCGGAACATGATGCTCGACACCGGAGACCCGGTCTCGGTCCTCGCCAGCGACTTCACCTGTCAAGGCACGTACAACATGTCGCGACTGTGTGACAAGCCGGTGGACGAGGCCGTCACCAAAGCTGAGGCCGTCACCGACCCCGGCCAGCGGCAGAGCGCCGCGATGGCGGTCGAGGCGGCGATCCTCAGCACGGACGCGGTGATTCCGCTGGTCCACCAGAAGGCCATCGTCGGCGTCGGCCCGTCGGTGCAGCAGGTGCTGTTCGACCCGTACGAGCGCATGTTCGTCGGGACTGGGACGCGACGCTGAGCAGGCTCGACGCCGCGACGCGCGGGCTGGTGCTGCTGTGGCGAGCCGCGCTCGTTGCTGTGCTGCTGTGCGGTATCGGGCTGTTGCCATGGCTTTCACGGACCGATCCCGCGCTGACGGTCCTCAAGGGACGGTCGTCGGACGTTGATCCCGCCCCGGATGCACTAGCGGCCGTCCGCAACGAACTCGGTCTGGATGCCGGGCCACTGCGCCTGCTCGCGCAGTGGCTGAGCGGTTTGACACAGGGTGACGCCGGCCGTTCCTGGGTCTCTGGGGCAGAGGTCATGCCGTCGGTGGTCAACGGCTTCGGAGTCTCGCTGTTGCTGATGGCCGCCGCCCTTGTGGTCGCCGTCGGCACCGCGGGAGCGATCTGCGCCGGTACCTTGCGGCTCGGCTCTCGCCACCAGTTGGCCGGGCGCGGGTCCGGCGGGAGCGGCGCGGCGATCCTCGCGGCGCTACCCGAGTTTCTCATCGCGTCCGTACTGGCCACTGTCGTCGGCGTCCAGCTCGGCTGGCTGCCTGCCGTCGGGTGGTACGGGCCTGCCTGGATGGTCCTGCCCGCGCTCGCGCTCGGCCTGCCCGCCGGGGCTGTCCTCGGACGCATGCTCAACGACCTGCTGCCCGCGGTTTTCACCGAACCGTGGGCGTTGGCCGCCGCCGCTCGTGGAATTCCCAGCCAGAGCCTCGCGCGGCAGGCACTGCGACTCGCCGTGCCCGGGTTGCTGCCGAACCTCGGCCTGTTCGTGGTCGGGCTGACCGGCGGTTCCGTCGCGGTGGAGCAGATCTTCGACATCCCAGGACTGGGCCAGCTGACTCTGCGCGCCGCGATCGCCCAGGACCTGCCCGTCCTGCAGACCGGCACGCTGGCCCTCGTCCTGCTCGCGGTCATCGCCGGGTTGTTCGCACGGTTTGGTGCCCGGCTACTGCTCGGACCGGCGCTGCGGGCGGGTGCGTTACAGTCGCTACACCGGCCGGTTCCTCTCACGCCTCGACGCCTTCCTTTGCTATATGGCGCCGTGCTGCTCGCCGTCGTCGTTGCCGGGCTGCTGCGTGACCCGTTGGCCGTCGATACCGCCTTTCGGCTGCGTGCACCAACCTGGGCGCATCCCTTTGGCACAGACGCACTTGGCCGCGATGTCCTGGCCCGCGTCGGACACGGCGCGCTCACCACGCTCCTGGTCGCCCTCGCAGTCAGCGCCGTCTCCCTGGTGGCAGGCGTGCTTTTGGGCGTACTCCCCCGGATATCCGGCGCATTGGTCGACACCGTCAGTGCGGTACCGCCTGTCCTGGCCGGGCTCCTGGTCGCCGGAATCGCGGGCAGCGGTCCGTTCACACCCGCGATCGCGGTGGCCGTCGTCGCCTGGTCGCCACTGGCGACGCACACGTCCGCCTTGCTCCGTCACGAACGCGCCACCAGCCATGTCGCCGCCACCCACGCTTTGGGCGCCACTCCCTGGTATGTGCTGTGGCGTCACGTGCTGCCCGCCATCGTGCCGCCCGTTGTCCGCCACGCGCTGATCCGCATCCCTGGTATCGCGCTTGCGTTGGCAGCGCTGGGTTTCCTCGGCCTGGGCGCGCAGCCCCCAGAACCGGAATGGGGACTGTTGCTCGCCGAGAACCAGCCATACGCCGAACGCGCCCCATGGGCAGTCCTGGCTCCCGCCGCGGTGCTGGCCCTGCTGGGCGCCTTCGCAGTGACCGCGGCAGGCGGAGTGCGATGGCCCGGTTCCGGCAAAGCCGTTGTGGTCACTGACAAGGAGCCTGCATGCCGCTGACCTCCCAGAGCCGCAAGCAGACTTGGCGCACGCTCCCCCGGCTCCTGCGGTTGCTGATCCTGACCCAGTTCGCCTTCAACATCGGCTTCTTCGCCGTGCTGCCGTTCCTGGCCGTGCACCTGGGGACATCCATCGGCATGGCAGGCTGGCTCGTCGGGTTTGTGCTGGGCTTACGCACCTTCAGCCAGCAAGGGTTATTCGTCGTCGGCGGCGCTCTCACCGACCGCTACGGCGTACGTCCCATAGTGCTCACCGGCTGCGTCATACGTATCGCCGGCTTCGTCTGGCTTGGCTTCGCACAAGAGACCATGACTGTCATCGGCGCCGTGCTGCTTGTCGGCTTCGCCGCCGCATTGTTCTCCCCCGCCGTGGAGTCCGAGGTCGCCCGGCAGGCAGTGTGCTGGGAACAGGAAACCGGCGGTTCACGTACCCACGTGCTGGCGCTGCTCACGGTCGCAGGCCAGGCCGGAGCGTTCACCGGCCCCTTGCTTGGCGCGCTGCTGCTCACAGTGGACTTCCGCGTAGTATGCCTGGCCGGCGCCGGAGTGTTCGTTATCGTCTTATGCGGACACGCATGGCTCTTGCCACAGCACATTCCCGGCCGCCCCAAGACACGCGGCCGTGGCGGTATAGGTCCTTTGCGGCGCAACCGCCGCTTCCTTGCCGTGTGCACTGCGTATGGGGCCTATCTGCTCGCATACAACCAGCTCTATCTCGCCCTGCCAGACGAAGTACAGCGCGTGGCGGGCTCTCAAACATCCCTCGCGTGGCTGTTCGCACTGTCCTCACTGCTGGTCGTGTGCGCCCAGCTGCCCGTCACCCGCTGGGTGACAGACCGGCTCGACTTACGGCGCTCCATGGCCGCCGGACTGCTGCTCATCGCAGCCGGGTTCGCAGTCGTGGCCGCAACACAGCACGCCGCTTTGGGACTCGCGCCCGCCGCAGCCTTCGTCCTCCTGCTCACCGTCGGCCAGATGCTCGTCGCCCCGGCCGCCCGCGCCTGGATCCCCGACCTCGCCGAGACCGGCAGACTCGGCCTCTACACCGGCGCGATGTCCTCCTTGTCCGGCCTGATCGTGCTCGCCGGCAGCGCGGCCACCGGAACCCTGCTCGACCTGAACGTGCCCCCGGCCGTGCCCTGGCTCGCCCTCGCCGCGGTCACCGCACTCCCCATCATCCTGCTGCCGTCCACCAGGCCCCCTCAGCATCAACGGTGATCACCAGCACATCACCCTCGACCCACTGGAGGCGTCATGCCTGTCCTTGCTCAAGCCGGGTGGACAACCATCGTCCATCGTGGACGGCAGCACGGATCTGCCCGACGAGTTCGCGGGCGACAACCTCGACCGCGGCCGTGACACGGCCAGCGCGTGGCATACCCAGCACGATCGAACGCCAGACCTCAGGCTCACACAGCGGAGCCGCGCTGAGCGTGCCGCCCTCGATTTCGTCGGCGATGCCGACCGCGGGCAGAATGGTCCAGCCGTGACCGCCTCGAACGAAGTGTTTCTGCAGAGACATCGAGTTCGTCTGGACCGCGACCTCGATGTCGGTCTCAGCCTGGCGGGCGGCCCTGGTGATCAAGGCGTGCAGGGCGTGCCCGGTGGCCGGCATGACGAGAGGGTGCGCCGCAGCCTCAGCGAAGGTGACGGGACGCGTGGCGTCCAGGCGTTCGGACGGGGGCGCGACGACCCAGAGTTGCTCGCGCACCAAGGGAGTCACGTTCAGCGACGGGGTGCTGGTCAGGTTGTAGAGCAGGCTCAGGTCCAGATCGCCGTCGTCGAGCCATTGCTGCAGATGTCCGGAGTAGGCGGTCAGCACACGCAGTTCGATACCGGGGTGGTCCCGTAGCACCGCGGAGACCAAGGGTTCAGCAAGAAGTTCGGCGGCACTTTCGAGCAGCCCGACCGTGACGATTCCGGTGATGACACCCTGGGTCGGAGCCAACTCCGCGCGAGCACGATCAAGCTCGGTGAGGGCGCGCCGGGCACGCTCGGCAAGATTCACACCGGCTTCAGTCGGGCGCATGCCCTGCCGGGTCCGCTCGAACAGCGGCACACCCAGTTCCTGCTCCAGCGTCCTGATCTGCCGGGTAACCGCCGGTTGCACCAGATGCAACAGCTCGGCCGCCCGGGTCACGCTGCCGACCTCCACGACCGTCACCAGCGCCTTGAGCTGCTTGAGATCCATCAGCGCCCTCCGGTCATCCCAGCCAGGCATGCCAGTATGACGAATCGGCATTTCACACGCCTTGACATCAGCACTCATGATAGCCATGGACCGGAACACTGCCCGAGAGGAACTCAGCCCTCGGTGAAATGGACATCCAGTGCGACGATGGAAAGGTTGTCCGGTGCGCCGTCATCGAACGACGCGTCCCGCAGCCCGAGGGCGAGATCCCGCAACCGGCGTTCCCGACAGAGTTTGCGGAAGTGAGACGCCTCCAGCACGCCGGTGATCCCGTCGGTACACAGCAGCAACCGTGTGCGAGAACCGCTGTACGGCACCTCCACGACGTGAGCTGAGACGGGGGTGTCCGGTGGGTCGCCGATCGCCTGGGTCACGACGCTGGTCGACTGACCAGCCGGGTTCAGCACCGCGTCGTCGGTGCTGACCTGCTCGACGAAGCCATCGGTGATCTGGTACACGCGGCTGTCCCCGACGTTGAAGCACAGCACCCGCTCGCGCTGCAGGATCACCCCGGCGACGGTCGTGCCCATTCCCTGCGTCTCGGCGCTGGCGCCTGCCTGAGCGTTCACCTTCGCGCTGACTGCCCTGAGCCCTTCGGCGACCCCGTCCACATCTGTCCACTGAGGATAGCCGGCGGCGATGTGTGCCAACGCGAGCCGGCTGGCCAGCATTCCTGCGGCATGCCCGCCGAGACCGTCCGCGACCGCACATACCAAGGGCGGAGCGAACACCGACCGCATCTCGACCACCTGGGCCCGCGGCGTCTGGCTGATCCACTCGAACATCAGCACCGCGTCCTCGTTGGCCTGACGCACCAGGCCACGCCCGGTCAGCGCTACCCCGCGAACCAGCCCCCGCGTCATGTCCGGTCCTCGGCCGACCGCACGACCGCCTTCAGATCCGCCGCGAACCGGAGCTGGTCACCGTCCCGCAACGGGACCGGCTCGTTGGGCGTGAGCTTGCGGGAGTTGACGAACGTGCCGTTGGTGGACGACTGGTCCCGGACGTACAGCGTCGAGTCTGTGGACCACAGCACGGCGTGGCGCCGGGATATGTTGTCGTAGTGCCGCACTTGCGGGACAAGCGGCCCGCAGTCCTCGGCCCGGCCGATCCAGACCTCCGCGGGACCGATCTCCACTGTGCCCCAGGGAAATTCGACCACGGGCAGCCGCCGTTCGGGCATGACGTCGTGCCGCGTCATCGGCGCCGGTGCGGCACCTAGCGAGTGCACCGGGCAGCCCTCGTCGTCGAGTTCCATGCCGCATCCCGGTTGCGGGCAGAGACTCGGCGGATCGGGGGTTTCCGCCACTTCCGGCGGCACGTCGGGAACAAGGAATTCCATGCAGTCCGGGCACAACCGGCGCGTGGTCTCCCCCATCGGCCCGTGCACCGGGCATCTCATGGCCGCCATGAGACACCCTCCAGCCGGATCCCGCGATCCGCGAGCATTCGTTCTACTTTGGACATCGCACTGCGCCCGGGCACCCCGATCAGCCAGATCCGCTCGTCGGCCACCTGAACCTGGATCGCCGGGGCGCTCGTCTCGGCCGACACCCACTCGTCATAACGGCTGTGTCCCAGCTCGGACAACGGAATCAGCCGCTGGTTGGCCGAACCCCGCCACACCAGATCCGTCGGCTCGCCCGCCCGGTAGGGACCGGTGACCAGTGCGTCGAGCGACCGGTACACCTCCGGGCACCGATCGGCGAACTCGTTCTCCTCGACACCGGTGTAGCACAACAGATCCCAGCCATACTCCCGCTGGAAACCGGCCAGCCCAGCGACCAGTTCGCTCAGCGCGGCAGGCTGTTCGGATGGTTCCCCACCACTGATCGTGACACCGGCGACTCCGGCGGGATCGACGGTGCCGCACCAGTCCAGTACCGCGGCGACCGCAACCTCGGTCTCCTGGTCGGCGGGCCACGTGTCCCGGGACACGCAACCAGGACAAGCGATCGTGCACCCCTGGGTCCAGATACCGATCCGGCGGCCGGGGCCCAGGGCGGTGACCGGGTGGTGGATCCGGGACAGACGCAGCCTCATCCCAGCACCAGCCGCCAGTTCTGGCCGTCCTGCTCGATGTCCTCGATCAGGACCGTGTCGCCCGGCGCGGGCGGGTGTGCGAAAAGGTGCCGGGCCAACGGGTTTACCAGGTGCTTCTCGATCGCCGAGATGATGCCGCGGCCACCGTTGGACAGGTCGTAGGTCGCCTGGTCGCGCAGTTCGGTCCGGGCCTGATCGGAGAACTTCAGCGTGGCCTCGTACCGGCGTGCCACGGTGGCGGCGACCCGCTCGATGGCCCGGTCGGCCAGTTCGGCGGCGACGTGTTCGCGGACGAAGTCGAACACCACGATGCTCTGCTGGACCCGGTTGAACAGCTCGGGCCGGCCGAGGAAGGTACGGAAGAACAGCTCGATGTGGCTGCGGACGAGCTCCTCGATCTGCGGCAGGTCCTGTTCGGCCGTCACGTTCACGCGGGGCTTGCCGTCGTCGTCGGGCACGATGATGCCGAGGTTCGTGGTGAACACGATGAGCGCCTCGGTGAAGTAGACCGTGCCGCCCTGCCCGTCGGTGAGCCTGCCGTCGTCCAGGATCTGCAGGAATTTGTCCAGCAGCCGCGGATGCGCCTTCTCGATCTCGTCGAACAGCACGACCCGGAACGGCTGCTGGCGGATGCCGTTGGTCAGCTCGCCACCCGCGTCGTGCCCGACGAACCCCGGTGGCGCGCCGATCAGGCGGGCCTCCGCGTGCTCGGCGGAGAACTCGCTCATGTCGAACCGCAGGTAGGCTTTCTCGTCGCCGAACAGCAACTCTGCCAAGGCTTTCGCCAGCTCGGTCTTGCCGACACCGGTCGGCCCGGCGAACAACAGCACACCGCGGGGCATGTTGCGGCTGGTGGTCTGCGCCCCGGCGAGCCCGGTCACCGATCGGGCGAGGATGTCCAGTGCCCGGCGGACCGCGTCCGGCTGCCCCAGAACCCGTTGTCCCAGCGTGGTTTCCGCCTGCATCAGCCGTTCACGCATGGCGTCGCCCTGCCAGGGGTTGTCCGGCACGCCGACGCGGTACGCGCGGATGGCGTCGTCGACCTGCTCGGCGCCGATGCCCGCCGCGTTGGAAAGCCGGACCACGTCCCGCATACTGCGAATGCGCATGCCGTGGCTGGATTCGGCGAACCGCCGCACCAGCCGGTCCCGATCCTCTTGCTGGGTGGGGGCGTCGGGCAACGCCTCGATCAGGTCCCCGGCGGTGCGCAGCCGCGCCGCCAGGTCCGGCTCGGGGATCGCGGTGATGCGCAGTGTGTGGTTGCCGGTGACGAACCAGGACGGCAGATCGTGTTCCCGGTCCAGCACCCAGAACACCGTGTTGTAGGCGGATCCGACCGGGGTGGACCGGTAGGCGAGCCGGTCGGCCGCGGACATCAGCAGCCGCTCCTCGGGCGAGAGCATCTCGCCGAAGAACAGCCGCGCGGCGTCGGCGAGGACCAATGCCACGGGTGGCTGGTCGGCCCGGCGCCGCTCCGGATCCACCACCGCGGTCAGCAGATCACGCAGCGACGTCAACGGAAGCTGGCGGTTCGGCTCGACACCGGCGTCCCGAAGCAGCTGCGTGACCGCAGGCACTTGTTGCCTCGGGGCGACCACTTCGACACCCACGCCGGTGTAATACGCCAGCATGGCGCCATATCCGCGGGCCTCGGCAACGCTCCACAACCCTTCCAACAGGGTCATGAAGCGGATCCGGCCGTCGCTGGCGGGGTCGGGCAACCGGTACAGGTCGTGCACGTTGCCGGTGAGCAGGATCTGGGGGTGCGCGCAGAGCGCGAGGTCGACCTCACGCAACCAGGGTGGCCGCTCTTCGGCCGATGGTGACGTCACAGGTTCCTCTCCTGGTACCGGACTTGCTGGGCTTGCTGGCGGGCCACGGGCAGCAGCTCGTCGGCGACCGTGGCCACGGCGAGGGTGCCTGGCGGCCGCGCGCCCAGCTCGGTCGACTTGACCCCGTGCCGGCGCAGCCGGGCGAGCAGGGTCGGGTAGTCGTCACAGAAACTCTTCTGGGCGTCGGTGTCTTCACCGGTGGCACGAACGGGCTTGCCCGCACTCCGGACTACCTGGGTACGGACGGCCTCACGGTCGCGGTCCAGCAAGACCTTGAGGCCGTAGCCTTCGGCGTTCGGGAGGTTCGTGTACGCGACGCCTTGGTCGGCCAGTACCGTCTCGAAGCCCTCACTCACCTCGTAACCCAGTTCTGCGAAGCTCATCCGGAGCGCGCCCGCGACCAGTTTGCGGCGGAAGGCCAAATCGGCCTGCTCGGCCACGTCCGCGACCTTGCCGGCCAGATCCGCCGGGACCTCGGCAGCGCGTGAGTTGATCAGACCGTCGATGTCCCGTTGCAGCGCGTGGGCCGCGTTCTGGTCGGCGGCCGGATCGGTGAGCAGGACCTCGACCTTGGCCCTCAACGCTTGCAATGCGATGCGGGCCGCGGCGACCCGCTCGGTCTGCTCCGCCAGTCTTGCGACTCTGCCCGCGAGATCCGTTGGGACGGCGGCGGCACGTGCGCTGATCAGCCCATCGATCTCACCGCACAGAGCCTCCACCGCGTCGTGGTCGGCGGCCGGATCGACCACAATGACCTCAACCCGTGTCCGTAGGAGCTTGAGTGCGGTATGGGCCTCGGCGACCCGCTCGGCCGCCTGCTTCTCGCGGCGAATCCTCTTCTCCAAGTCGGCAAGCAGCATCCGGGCGCGGGGTTCCGGCACATCCCCGAGGATCTCGGCCGCCAGCCGGTCGCAGGCTCGCCGCGTCTGCTGGGAAGCCTCGGCCGGCAGGTTCGCCAGCAGCTTGGCCACCCGCTCCGCCCTGGCCTTCGCTCGCTCCCCGTCCTCGACCTCCACATCCACTGTGGACGATTCGGCTCGGGTCACCGGCCGGTCGTAGGTCATCGGGGCGGCCACCGGTGCATCGGCGGTACGCAACTGTTCGGCCTGGAGCCGTTGCGCCCGCGCGACCGACTCACGAAGCCGGTTGCGGTGGGACGCCAGAATGGCCTCGGCGTCCGCGGTCGCCCGTTCGAGTTTGGTCCGTGACGAGTTGGCGCGGGCGCGTTGCCCGGCGGGAACCTCTTCCACCAAGTCACCGTAGACGCTGCGGTAAGCACGGGCTTCCGCCTGCAGCGCGGCCAGTTCCGCACGGACCGAGGCGTATTGTTCCCACGCGGCGCGCTGTTCGCGGCGCCGCTGCACCTCCGCCGACTCCACCACCACGTAACTGGCGGCGGTCACACTGCTCACGTTCGTGCCTCCATTGCGGTTCAGATCTCCAGCCAGGTCGAAACCGGGGTCGGTAGACCGGGAACGTGCCAGTCCAGCCAGATCTGGCCGGCCCGTGCCGCGAACATGGCGATGACCAGGCCGATCAGGACACGCTTGACTGTGCGGGCGGCCGGCCCGGGATCGCCGATCCGGCGGCGGCGAGCGAAGGCGACCATGCACCAGCCCGCGAGGGCGAACGCTATGGCCGCGCCGAACAGGACGGATGTGGGGGCCTGGGCCGCCGAGCCCTCGCCGCCGAACGACGAACCAAGGCGTACGAGCAGGTCCTGCACCCCTGACTGCCAGACCACAGGGAAGATCGCCAGCTGCGGGTAGCCCAACAGCCGCAGTACGGCCACCGCACCGGACAGGAAAGCCGCGATCCGGAATGCCCTTCGCGCGGCGGGCCAGGGCCGCGTCGGTCCGAAAAGGACGCATCCGAGCAGGATCGCCGCCGGAACCGTCAGGACGGTCTGCAACCCGACGGCCTGAGCGATAAGCACGGGCACTGGCATGGCGGTCCGCTCGTCGATCACCGCGCTCACCAGAACGGCGAGGATGACACCCAGGTAGAACACCACCATCGCGAGCGACCAGCTGAACAGGTCCCGCAGGCCCATCCGGGCGGACGCGCCCTGATGCCGGAGCAACTCTCCGCGCCGGACGGCCTTTTCCTGTTTCTCCGCCGCCCGTGCGCTCTCCCGCACGGCTTGGTCGTTCGCGGCCTGCCTGAGGACGTGGTGCTCGGTGGCCGACGCCAGGGCTAGACCGGCGAGTTCGTTCGGTGTGTCACCGCTTTCCTGTAGCAGGCGGGTCCACCATGCAGAGCCGTCCATCCCCCTCAGCCTGCCGAGCCTGGTTCGCTGGGTGGCCACATGATCGGGATCCACCAGGACCCGGATGAGGAGCGCCTCGGCGGTCGCCACGTCACGCTGATCCAAGTTGGGCATGCCATCCCGGCGCGCATCGTCGATCCGCCGTCGCAGCGCTTGGCGAGCCGGTTCCAGCCAGTCGGCGGCCGTGGTGAGCACGGCACAGCCGTTCGTACAGCCGGGATGGGCCGCGCATCGGTGCCGGCCGAACACCCGCAACAGGCGAGCGTCGATCTGGGACAGCAAGCGGGCCGAGTCCCGGTCGGTCATCGCGTCGTGCGCAAGGGACGCGATCCCGGCCGAGTCCATCGGCCTGCCCTCGTAACCGGGCCGCAACTCGGGCGCGACCCAGGCGATGAACCGCGCGACCCGCGTACCCGCGTCACGCCGGTCAGCCGGGTCCTTTCGGAACAGATCATTCGGCAGGGCCTCGGCGAGATCGGGAAAACTGGTGCGGAGCCACTCGCTCAGATCAAGCCGGTCGTCACGGCGCTGGAACAGACCACAAGCATCAACGAAGCTCCGGCTCATCGCACCGGCCACTTCGGACGGAGTGCGGCAAGGCAGGCCCGCGACCTCGATCGGCGGCGCCACCACTCGCCCCGATCGCGGCGCGGCCGTGCCGGTGTGCACCTTCGGCGACTTGTTGTCCAGCCACTGCTTGACCTGGTCACCCTGCCAGCGCTTGGTCGGATCCATGGTGAGCAGGCCCGCGCACAGCATGCGCCAGCGTGGATCCGTCACCTCGGTCAGGTCGACGCCGCCGGTGGTGGTGATGTGCTCGAACAGGACCTTGTCGTCGACGGCCTCGCCGTTCGAGCCCAGGTTCGGGTTCCGGCCGGTGAGCATCTCCACGACGATGACGCCGAGCGACCACCAGTCCTGTTCGGGGCCACGGCTGGGTTCCCACCACGTCTCCGGCGCCTGGTAGGCGGCGGTCCCGGCCCGCCTGCTCGACACCCGGGTGGCCCGGATCTCGGCCACCAGCCCGAAGTCGCAGAGCACCAGGTCGAGCGGGTCCTCGGTCCGGATCAGCACGTTCGCCGGCTTGACGTCCCGGTGCGCCAGCCCGGTCGAGCCGCGGTACACCACGTTGGAGTGCAGGTAGTCCAAAGCTTCCGTCAGCTCGATGAGCAGTTCGCGCACCCGGCTTCCGGGGAGTTTCAACCCCTCCCGCTGCATCAGGTCACGCAACGAGCCACCCGGGACGTACTCGAGCACCTCCCAGCTGACCGAGGTGCCGTACGCGTCGGTGTGGTCGCCCCACTCGTCCACCCCGACGAGATGGGCCGAATCGGCTGTGTGCAAGGCTTCCAGCAGCTTCGTGTCGGGCTGGATGGTGCTCCGGTACACCTTCACGACCCGGTCGGCGCCGTCGGTCCGCCGTCGTACCCGCATCACCAGGTGTGCCTCACCGCCCGCGCCCAGACTGCCACCGGGGACCGGCTCGTACCGGTCGAACACCGGCTTGGGCAAGCCACCGGTGTCGATTGACGTCTTGGCGGGTTCTCCGTCGTCGCGCCTGGTCGGGGGCGGTTGTCCCGCACTGACGTCGTCGCGCCGCGTGGAGCTCGTCCCCCGCGGAGCGTCCCGTCGTGTCGGCGCCGCGTCACTCATCGCCCATCCCTCCAACAGACCCGGCCATCGCCTCCGCCTCCGCCAGCCGTCCACGCGCCCGGCGGAACCGCTCACGCAGGACTGGATCAACCACTGTGGACAGTGCGGACTCCTGCCGCTGCAACGCCAAAGTGAGCAACACCGCGCGGCCCGTCTCAGCGGCCACGACCGCGTCGGCCGGACGGTCCGCGGCGATCGCCGCACGTACGGACCGCGCGGTCAGGTTCCGCGTCTGCCTGCGCAGCGCTACTTCGGCCGACTCACGGGTCAGCTGTGCGCGGGCTAACCGGTACAGGCAGGTCATCGCCCGCAGGTGTGCCTCCGCCCGCTCGGCGGCCGGTGCGTGGTGCCAGGCCCAGTTGGCCCAGCCCCATGCGGCGTCGTAGGCCCAGGTCACACTCACCTGTGCCGCGCTCTCCATCGCCGCCCGGGACCGCATCGACGCAAGCAGGAGATGCTCGGTCTCCTGCAAGGCAGCCGCGCGATGCTGGAAAACTGCTGCGATGCGCACATCGACGACGGCATGGAAGGACGAGTCCGGTGCCAGACTGCGTTTGAACACTTCCAGCGTGTCCGCAGCCGCGTCCAGGTCATCGATGCTGCTGTCCCGGTATGCCCGGACCATCAACGCTTCAGAGTGCGCGACTCGATTGGCGAGCGCGTCCCGCGAGTCGCGTTCGACGCTGTAGACCGCCCGCTCCAGCAGCCGGACCGCGTCGTCCAGATCCGCCGCGGTTCCGAGCCCTTCCTGGTATCGGTCGAGCAGACAGCGCCCTTTGATCACCCATGCTTCTTGGCCTGGTCCGAGCAGGGGATCGGTCAAGGCCTCCTCAGCAAGCTGGATGGCTTCGTCGAGATCCCTGCGGGCATCGTGGAGTTCGGCCAGCCGACGAGTGCGGTAGCGCGTGTGCAGCCCGGCTGCCAGGGAGACCAGCGTAATCACCCGCAACTGCCCAGCGGCGGGAGTGGCGGCCAGATCGGCTCGTTGACGCGCGATCGCGTCATCGAGCAGTTCAAGGTTTCCGTCCAACCCGAACGAGACAGTCCGAGCGACGCCCTTCATCGTGCTCGCCAACTCGGTCATCCGCTGGGACATCGGTCGGCCAGGCTCGGTTGGTGAGATCGAAAGCGCGCCGTCCGCCGCGGCGCGGCGGGGATCACCGCCGCCGACCAACTCCAGCGTCGTCGGGAGACCCGTCCGCATCATTTCGATGAACTGGCCTGCGTCCGGCACGAACTTCGCGATCAGGTCGACGTCGATCTCCGCCAGCAGATCCTGCAGCCGCTGGATGTTGGCGGGATCCTCCTTGATGCTGTGCTGGAACCGTGTGGCCATGCACATCGCAAGCGCCAGACTGACCATCCCGGCGGCCACCCGCGCCATGGTCGTCCTCGGCGAACCCATACGGTCGTGGGCGTGCTGGAGGACCTCGACGGCGCGGTTCACCTCGTTCTGGCCGCCGTAGTCGACGTAATGGGCGTACAGTGCGGTGCCGAGATTGACCACGAACATCAGGTTCGGCGGCGAGAAGTGCTTGACCTGGGACAACAATGTTTCGGCGACCGCGATCGCGGCAGCGGCGTCGCCTGGGTTGCGACGGGTGCACAGCATGGTGACGAGTAATTGCTCGGCCAGGGTGCGGGCCACGCGTCCGCGCGGCGTCAGCGCGATCACCTCGCGCAGGGCATCGATGCCTTCGTCCATCTCGGGCTGGCGCGGACCGTGGCGGCATTCGGCCATCAGAGCGGCGCCGAGCGCCAGCAGCGCCTCTGCCCTTTTCGCCCGGTCCCCGCCTGCCGCGCCGACCGCCGCCCTGGCCTGCTCCAGCCGTTCCTCAGCGAATTCAGCCGGAAATCGCCGCGCCAGTAAGGCGTTGATGTCGTCAGGTCCCATCTGGTTCCCCATTGGATGGCGGGCGGCTTATTTGACGATTCGTCTGCGCAATTGCGGACGTTAGCAGACGAGACACAACCGCGATCTCCCATCCTCCACCCACGGCTGGTTCGTCCGATGATCGGCGGACACTCACGTGACAAGAAGTGGACAATTGTCGACAGTCGGCCCACGAAAGCACTCGTCAGGCCGTTGTGCACAATTACCGGGTGTGTCCCAGGCCAAGATCACCAGCTCCAGCCCCCATACCACCGACAGCCCCTCCCGACGACCCGAAACGGACAACGCCGAACCATCGATCAATTCCGCATATCTGCGGGATTGCGTTCTCACCCTTTCGAGAATTACCCAAGCACGGTCGGAAACTCACTTCCGACTGTTTGCGACGACCTCGTTGCGGAGGCAGCCGATGGAAGCCGACCGGTTCGACGAAATCCAGCAGGCCCGCCGGGGGTTCGACGAGGTGGTCGCCGAGATCCGGCAAGTGCCCGGCCATGAGGACTTCCTCTCCGAACCGGCGCTGGCCGATATCCTGAACGCGGCCGACGATCATCCATTGTGTTATCTCACGGCGGCGGACTCCGACGGTGCCGCGTTGATCGTGCGCGACGGTGACGTGATTCCGGTCGTGCTGCCCATGCTGTCGGCGACGTCCACACGGGAACGCGTCGAGTCCCATCTGCGGCACTACCGAGCCTTCCGGCGGGATCCCCTGTCGCTGCCATCATGGACATCCGATGTTGACGACACGACGCAATGGTTGTGGGAAGCGGTAATGGCACCCGTGCTCTCGCTCTGCCCGGCCACGGAAATGACCATCATCACCGGCGGTCTACTCGGCCTTCTTCCGCTGCACGCGGCCTGGTTCCCGGACTCGGCCGCAGTGACCGGCCGGAGGTACGCGCTTGACGATGTCGTCATCAGCTATGTACCCAACGCGCGGTCACTCACGGTGGCCCGCGGACGCGCTCAACAGTCCACCATGGACACCGTACTGGCTGTCGCCGATCCACTTCCACGCCGCAAGGAACTGGATCCGTTGCACAGCGCCATCCATGAGGTGAATGCGGCATGTGACGGGTACACGTCGGTTCTGCTGAGCGGCTCCGCGGCGACGGCGTCGAACGTCCGCAGCCACCTGTCCACTGCGGACATCCTGCACTTCGCCTGTCACGGCATCGCCGATCTGGACGTCCCGGCCAACAGCCATCTGGTCCTGGCCGGTGACGACCGCTTGACGCTGCGAGATCTCCTGGGGATGGATCTGCGTGCCCGGCTCGCTGTGTTGTCGGCGTGCGAGACCTCCATGGCGGGCACGGACCTGCCGGACGAGGCGCTCGGCCTGCCCACGGGGTTGCTGCACGCGGGTGTCGCGGGTGTGGTCGCATCGCTGTGGGCCGTGAACGATCTGTCCAGCGCCATTCTGATGACCGAGTTCTATCGGCGGTGGTACCGCTCGGACTCCAGTCCGGCCAGGGCATTGCGAGACGCGCAGCAATGGTTGCGGGACAGCACGAATGCCGAGAAGGTGCATGCGGCGGAACAACTGCCCGCCGAGGTCCGTGACCACTTCCTGGACATGTTGCTGTTCCGGGAACCCGACGACCGCGACGAGGCCGCGATCCCGGTGTGGGCGGCCTTCGAGCACATCGGGGTCTGAGTCTTCTGCCGAAGGGGATCGAGTGAACGAGCACTACTGGCGGAACATGGCGACGGCGATCCAGCCGCACCTGCGGACCTTGTTCGCCGACGAGGCGACCGCGCTGGCGGTGGAAATCGAATTGGTGAAAGCGCTGGCAGAGAACGAGGATGCGATTCGCCGAATCCTCGCCGCGCATGCCGAGACACGGGCATGGGTGAGACAGCAGCGTGAAGCGGAGCAGAGTGGTTACCGTTCCGCGGTTCTCGCTGAGGATCCGCCGGAGCGGTATCTGCAGGTCCAGTTTCCTCAACGGGCCGCTGTGGGTGTGCGCGTGCCGTTGATCGTGCAGGTGATGCGCGCACTGCGGTCCGGCGCTCTGCAACTGCGGCCGTTCGAGGTCGGCGAGCGGGGCACCACCGTGTCGGTCAACGCGATGCCGTCCGAAGGCCTGCAAGGGATCGGTGATCTGGACCGCGATCTCACGATCCCGCCGCACATGGACTCGGATCCTTGCTCGTTCAGCTTCAGCCTGGTGTCCCCTGGCCTGCACAGCGTTGTGGTGCGGGTGTTCCTGGGTGGCACGTTCCTCGGTGAGATGTCCGTGCAGATCTCGGTGGAGTCCGATGCCGACACCGCGGACGCCGAGGTTTACACGGCCCCGATCGCCCCGATCGACCGCGAGCCAGGCGAGGTTACGCTGGTCGTTGGCAAATGCGCGGAGGGGTATCGGTTCCGGCTCGTATGTGACACCCCGTACGAGGGGGCACTTTCCGAGCGGCTGGGACGGGACGTGCGGTCACTGGTCGAACGGATCGCCCGCGAGACCCACGCCATGGCCAAGGACCGGTCGCCGTACGACTCTCCCGCGCACGCCCGGCGACGGCTGGCGAACCTAGGCGCCCACCTGTGGGAAGACGCGGTGCCCCAGGCGATCCGCCGTCAGGTCTGGGAACAGCTGCCTCGCATCACCGCGTTCTCGATCATCAGCGACCTCGACGTCACCCCGTGGGAGCTGTTGTACTCCGCAACCGACGACTTCGGCTTCTTCGTGGACAGGTTCCCGATGGTCCGCCGAATCGAACGGCAGCCGCACACCCGGCGGTTCCGGTTCGCCAGCGCCGCCTACGTCCTGTCGGAGCCCTCCCCCACCGGCGCCTTGACCGAGGTGACATCCATCCGCCAGCGGCTCGGCAGCGGCGTGGCCGACCGGGGCGTGCTCACGCACCTGCACCGGCTGTCGTCCCTGCTCGACGACGGCAACGTCAACCTCCTGCATTTCGCCTGCCACAACGGTTTCAATGCAGAGAGCGGCCCCAGGTTACGCCTGATCGGCGGCCCACTCGATCCCGAGGACCTGACCATCGCCGGCCAAACCGGAACGCTGCGCGACACAGCACCCCTCGTGTTCTTCAACGCATGCCGCAGCGGCAGCGAAACCCCAGCCCTGACCGGAATGAGCGGCTGGGCCAGCGGCTTCCTCCGGGCCGGCGCGGGAGCATTCGTAGGCACCCTCTGGGCCGTCCGGTCGACCACGGCCGCGCGCTTCGCCACCGCCTTCTACGACGCCCTCCTCACCGCCAGGCAACCTCTCGGCCAAGCCGCCATGACCGCCCGGCAGTCCATACTGGACGACCACAGCGACCCAACCTGGCTCGCCTACACCATCTACGGCAACCCTGCGGCCGTAGTGGACACAGTAGACTGATCCACATTGACGGCGTCACCTGACGCATCGCAGAACCGTCAGCGCGCCGGTCGCGGATTCACCGAGAACGAATGGCTCCGTTACGTCGGCCCGAACCTCGCCTACCGGCAGACATGCCCGTAACGGATGGAATTCAGGGCGAGTTCCTAGCGGAGGGCGTCCCAGAGCTCGGGGCGGCGGGTGAGCTCGATGAGCCGACGTTCCAGATCCCGGTAGCGGGGCTCGAGCCCGGACACGCCCCACAGCGGGGCGGTGCTCACGCCGTCGGCAGCGGTCGTGACCAGGGTGAGCACGTGTTCGGGCAGCCCATCGGCGTCCAGCTCCGCGTACAGGTCCTCGGAGTCGGCGCGGGTGAGCTCGACGACTGCGGGGACGGTCATGAGCTGCCCGATCAGCATGATCGCGTCGCGGACAGCGGCGTCGTCCTCAGTAGGTTCCAGCAGCGCCCGGATGTACGCGCGAGTGAGCCTGCCCGGCCCGGTGTCCGCGGGGTCCAGCCGGTCGTGGACGCTTTTGCGGAAGGCGGAGAGGTGATCCCTGGTCAGAGCGAGGATCAGCTCGTCCTTGTTGGCGAAGTGGTAGATCAGTCCGCCTTTGGAGACGCCGGCCTGGCGGGCGATCTCGTCCAGCGAGGCGTGGATGCCGCTGCGGCGGATCGCCGCAGCCGCGGCGTCCAGCAGGGCTCGTCGGGTGTCCTCGGGCGAGCGGCCCGCGGTGCGTCCCATCGTGTGATCTCCTCGCTGTCAGCTCGTCCCATTCTCGCCAACCGGCTCCGCCGTGGTTTCGGTGGTGCCTCGTGGGGACGGGATGAGCCACCACGCCATCAGGGCGGCGACGAAGGTGAGCGCGGCGGCCACCATCGCGGTGGTCTGCATCGCCGTGACGAACGCGCTCCGCGCCGAGTCAACGAGCGGGGAACCAGGATCGAGCACTGTCATCGCGGAAGCCAGCGAGTCCTCGACCCGCGCACGGACAGCGCCCGTGACCGTGTCAGGGATGCTCACCGTCGCCCGATACACGGCTGACAGCAGTGAGCCGAGCACCGCGATGCCCAGCACCACACCGAGTTCGTTGGCGGTCTCGCTGATCGCGGACACCGAACCGGCCTTGTGTGGTGGGGCAGCTGAGACGATCGCGTCGCCCGCCAGCGTCATCGACAGGCCGAAGCCGAGTCCGACGGCGGTGAGGGCGACGCCAAGCCACAGGTACGTGTCGTTGGACGCTGTGAGCGCGACCAGCACAAGCCCAGCCGCAGTGAGGATCAGGCCGGCGGCGATCGCACGGCCGCGACCGAGACGCGTGACCGCGACGCCGATGAACACGACCACCACGATCGACGCGATCGTCGACGGCAGTTCCGCCAGACCGGCCTGCAGCGGGGTGTAGCCACGGGCGAACTGGAGGTACTGGGAGAAGAAGAACACCAGTCCTGCGAAGGCCAGGATCGAGATGAGGCTGGCCAGGACCGCGCCGGAGAATGCCGGTACCCGGAACAAGTCGACGTCGAGCATCGGGTTGGCCACGCGCCGCTGGCGGCGCACGAAAAGAACACCGCCGGTGAGGCCCACGATCAAGCTGCCGATGACAAAGGCATCGACGCCCGACCCGACGACGTGCGTGATGGCGAACACGATCGGCACGATGGCGACCATCGACAGCACCGCGGAGACCACGTCGAACCGTCCCGGATTCGGGTCCTTCGACTCCGGCAGCAGCATGGTCCCGGCGACCAGCACGATGATCATGATGGGCACGTTGATCAGGAACACCGCGCCCCACCAGAAGTGCTCCAGCAGGAACCCGCCGACAAGCGGGCCGAGCGCGCCGCCCGCCCCGAAGGCGGTGGACCAGATCGCGATGGCCCGGGTGCGTTCGGCCGGGTCGGTGAAGATGTTGCGGATCAACGACAAGGTCGACGGCATCAGCGTCGCCCCGGCGACACCGAGCAGAAGCCGCGCCACGATCAGCATCTCCGCGGACGGCGAGAACGCGGCCAGGACCGACGCCAGCCCGAACGCCACGGCACCGATCAGCAGCACCCGCTTGCGCCCGAACCGGTCCGCGAGGCTGCCCATCAGCACCAACAGCCCGGCCAGCGTCAACGAGTAGATGTCACCGATCCACAGGATCTGCTCCGCGCTGGGCGCCAGCGCCTCCGAAAGTGCAGGCACCGCCAGGGAAAGGACCGTGTTGTCCACCGACAGCAGCAGCACCACAGCCGCCAGCACGGAAAGCGCCGCCCACCGGCGTCGCGGAGAGAAGGGCCGCGCACCTGTGGTTATCGCCGAGGTGTCAAGCATGCCTGAAACTTTACCGACCAGTCGGTGCAGTTTTCAACGTGACGGTCGCCTCGCCTCAGCCTCAGCCGGGCTGGAAGAAGGCGAGCATCTTCTGGGCGGCGTCCGGCGACATCAGCAATTGCTGTACATCCTCGGACATCCGGGCGGCGGCGCTGGTACGTTCGAACATCTCGCGTTCGTATTCCCTTACGGCTGCGGGAAAATCGTCCGGATGCGCGGCCAGCGCGAGACCGAGCAGGGCGCCGTCGAGCAGCGCCATGTTGGCGCCCTCCCCCACTGGCGGCATCAGATGCGCGGCATCTCCGAGCAGTGTGACGTCCGACCTCGACGGCCAGGTCAGGCCGATGGGGAGAGTGGTGATCGACCGCGGCACGACCGTGTCGTCACAGGCCGCGATCAGCGCGGTGAACCGTGCGTCCCAGCCGGAAAGCAGATCGATCAGCCGCGCCCGGGCCGCGGCCGGGTCGTCGAATGGGATCCCAGTGGTGGCAAACCAGTCCTCGGCGGTGTTGTAGAAGCTGAGGCCGATGCGAACGCGGCCGTCGCCATTGCGCTGCGCCGCCAGGGACATTCCGTTGCCGAGCACCCAGTAGTTACCGCGTCCGACCATCGCCGCGAGGTCGGGGTGCGTGCGGTCGATGTCGGGAATGCCGACCTCGACGACGTTCTGGCCGATATGCGCCGGACGGGCGTCGGTGAGTAGTGCACGGACCCGGGACTGCGCGCCGTCCGCCCCGACCAGCAGGTCATATGTCGCGCTGCTGCCGTCGGCGAAGTGGAGCAATCCGTTGTCAGCAGACGTGAATGCGTGCCCCCAGCGCACGACGTCCTCAGGAAGGGAATCCAGCAGCAGGTCACGCAGATCGGCGCGGTCGACCTCTGGTCGAGCGAGCGGGGCGTCGTCAGGCGTGTCCTCCTGCAGCAGCAGGGTGCCATCCGGCTCAAGAAGACGCAGGTCCTGGCCTTCCCCACGGGCGATCGCGTAGAACTGGTCGATCAGACCGGCCTCGCGCAGCGCCCGCTGGCCGGAGTGGATGTCGAGCATGCCGCCCTGGCCGCGCGCATCACGTGACGATTCACGTTCGTACACAACGGCTTCCATGCCGTTCACATGCAGTACCCGGGCAAGAACCAAGCCACCCAGGCCGGCTCCGACAATCGCGATGGTCATGATCACGCCTCGATTCACCGTATCGGTCAATACACTGTATCGCAGTATGCGATGTATTGTCAGCGCATGTTGGTGTGGGAGCGGCCGGAGCCGCCGGATCGACCGGTGCCGGCCCCGCTGAGCAGGGACCTGATCGTCCGGACGGCGCTCCGGCTGGCCGATGTGGACGGCCTGGACGCGGTGTCGCTGCGCAAGGTCGCCGCGGCGCTGGACGTCGGGCCGATGCGGCTGTACGGCTACATCGCCACCAAGGAGGAGTTGCTCGACCTGATGGTCGACGCGGTCTACGCCGGGATCCAGCCGGCCGGAGACAGTTGGCGGGAGGTGCTGCGCTCTCTGGCCGAAACCACCCGGCAGGCCGTTCACCAGCACGAATGGCTCGCCGACCTGATCGGCGGGCGGCCCCAGCTCGGGCCGAACACACTGGACACCGGCGAGACCATGCTGGCCGCGATGACCGGCGTCGACCTGGACACCGTCGTACCGGCGGTCGCCGCGGTCAACGCGTACGTGATCGGCGCGGTACGCCGGGAGATCACCGAGCGGCGTGCCGAGCGGGCCTCCGGAATGGACGAGAAGCAGTGGCAGGCCGCCTCCGGGCCTTATCTGGAGCGAACCTTCGCCACCGGCCGGTTCCCCGCGCTGGCCAGGGTCGTACGCGACGGCCCCCACCTGGACGCCGGCCAGACCTTCTCGATCGGCCTCGACTTCCTGCTCGACGGCATCGAGGCCCGCATCTCAGGCTGAAGTCAGTCCTGCGTGGCCTCGGTGAAGAACTCCGGTGGCGCCTGCAGGTCGTGAGCGCGGAACAGGACGGCGTGCTCGACGCCCATGGCCTTGCCGCTCATCGCGGTGAACTTCGGGATGAAGTCCTTAGGGGCGGGGTGGTCCGGAAGCGCGGCCAGGTACGCGGCGTGCGCCTCAAGCGACGCCACGCCACGGCGCAGCGGCTCACCCGTGACCTCGACGCCGTGGGTCACGCCGGAGCCGACAAGCCCAGGGACGATGTACCAGCGCACGGAGTGCGGTTCGAGGCCCTCGTCGTCGACCTGCTCGGGAAACACCCACCGGTTGCCCGCGTCGCGCATCGCGTCCAGCGTCGCGAGCCCGGCCGCGCGATGGTCGGCCTGGTCGAAGCCAAAGGGCGTCTCGATCGCGTAACTGGTGCCGAGGACGACATCGGGCTTGAACCGGCGGATCTCCCGGCAGATGTCCCGGCGCAGATCGAGGCCGTACACGAGCACACCATCCGGATGTTCGAGGACGGTCAGGTGCTTGACGCCAACGACGGCGCAGGCAGATTGCTGCTCAGCGACACGCAGGCGAGCCGTCTCCTCGGGAGGGTTCGGCATGCCCGCCTCGCCACGGGTAAGCAGGAGATAACCGACCTCGATGCCACGCGCGGTCCAGCGGGCAACGGCCGCGGACGTGCCGTACTCCATGTCGTCGGGATGCGCGACGACACAGAGCACACGTTGGAAGGACTCCTCAGGAAGGGCAGGCAATGTCATGTCGGCCATCCTTCACCCGATCTGCTCAGCCAGCGCGACCAGGATGCCCGCGGGCCCGCGGAGGTAGCAGAGCCGGTAGCTGTCCTCGTACTGCACCACTTCGCCGACGAGTTCGGCCCCGTGTGGCCGCAAGCGTTCGAGGATGTCGTCCATGTCCTCGACGGCGAACATGATGCGGTGCGCGCCCAGCGTATTCGCCGGAGCATGCGGGTCACCGTTTCGGCTCAACGGCGTGTGGTACTTGGTCAGCTCGAGCCGCGCGTGGCCGTCCGGGGTGCGCATCATCGCGATGTCCGATCGAACTCCTTCGAGCGCGACAAGGCGATCCACCGCGCTGCCCTCGACCGTCGCCTCGCCTTCCAGCTCCAGTCCGAGTTCGACGAAGAACGCCTTCGCAGCCGCGAGGTCGTCGACGACGATGGCGATGTTGTCCATCCGCCGGATCGAGCCTCGCCGGTCGATGTGGTCCATCATGGTCTCCTGATCAGGCTGGCCGCCAGGTTCGTGGTCAAGCGCCGACACCTATCAGTGGTCGGCAAGCATGGCAATGCGGGAAAGGTAACAGCGGCCGGTTCGCCGGGAACGCCATGACGTTGCGTGGCTGGTGGTATTCGTTCCGCGTGTCTCTTATCGACAGTGATCTCGCCGCGATCATCCGCGCGTACCGGACCTGTGAGTTCGCCACCCTCGCCAAGGACGGTACGCCCATGGCGTGGCCTGTCTCGCCTCTGCTGCGTGCGGACGGGACGTTCACCTTGACGACTTCGGTGGGTTTTCCGCAGAAGGCGTTCAACATCCGCCGGGACGGCCGGGTCGCGTTGCTGTTCTCCGAACCACACGGCAGTGGTCTCGCGCAGTCTGAGCAGGTGCTCGTGCGGGCGACGGCGACCTGTCCGGACGAGATCGTCACCACGCCCGGCGACCTCGCCGAGTACTGGTCGATGCTGTTCCAGCGACAGCCGTCGAGCCGGGCGTACCTGAACCGGCTGATGCGGCCGGTCGTGGACTGGTACTTCATGCGGCTGGTCATCACGATCGCGCCGACTCAGGTGATCACCCACCCACCCGTGGCGCAAGCCCAGCCGATCCCGGGTTGCGATCTGCCGGGATCGGCTGTGCTGAGCGGTTTCCCCAGTGCGGTGCTCAGCGCGCGTGACCCCGAAGGTGCCCCCGTGCTGGCGCGCGTCCACCCGCAGCCCGGCATGACCGGCTACCACGTCGACATACCTGACGACATCACCGTGACCAGCGGTCCGGCAAGCCTGCTCGTGCACCGCCATGATGACAAGCTCGCCAACCTGCGATTCGCCCTGGTCCGCGGATCCCTGGCAGACATTGACGGCCAGTGGCAACTGACCCCGACACAGGTCGTCGACCCTGCAAGCTCAGCACTGCGCACGCTCAGGCGAACCCAGCGCAGCACACGGGAATATCTCCGCCGACGCAACCTGCCACGCCCCCGCATCGACTGGGCGGAGTTCGCCGCAGTGGCATCAGCCGCCAAGCGTTGACACCGAAGGAATCGAGACGTGACGAATACCGAAGCGGCGGTCGCGGCTGCCCATGATCTGAGCCTGCCCTACCTGGCCGGACTCACCGACACACGGATAGCGACCCTGGACTCCCTGCCTGACGGAGCACACGTCGTGGACATCGCCTGCGGCACTGGGGAACCGAAGCGAGTACCAGGCGCCGTCCGGCAGCTACCGCGTGCCGGCGGCCTGCCGCATGATCACAGCCGAGCTGTCGGCAGAGCCCACGATCTGCGCATCGCCGCGAGATGCGGCACAGTGACTGGATGGGTATCTCCCGCCGAGAGGGCGCTGTACTCATCGGGATAGTCGTCGTCGCGCTGGTGTGGTCGGCGATCGGCGCCCACAGTCTTGGTACGTGGGCGCTCGAAGTCGTCTGGATTGTCATCGGTGCGCCGCTGGTGATTCTCAACCGCACGCGGTTTCCCCTGACGCGGCTGGTGTTGTGGCTTCTGGTGTGTCACGCCATCGTCCTCTGCTACGGCGGGCACCACACATACGCGGAGACTCCACTCGGTAACTGGTTTCAGGATCTGTTCGACACCCGGCGCAACAACTACGACCGCTTCGCGCACTTCGTGCAGGGCTTCGTACCGGCGATCCTGGTACGTGAGCTGCTGCTGCGCCTGACGCCGCTGCGGCCGGGCGGTTGGACGTTCACCCTCACAGCCGCGGTGTGCCTGTCCATCGCGGCGTGCTTCGAGTTCGTGGAGTGGGCGGCGGCCGTCGTGCTTGGCGCCGCGGCCGACGACTTCCTTGGTACACAAGGCGATGTCTGGGACACACAGTGGGATATGTTCCTCTGTTTGTGCGGCGCGCTGATCGCGCAGTTGTTGCTCCGCCGCGTCCACGACCGTCAGCTCGCGGGCGTGATGCAGCCCGGGCCCAACCCCGGCCAGAACCGTGACAGGTCTTCGGCGGGGTCAGGGCAGTAGGTCCATCCTAAGCAATGAGAACGACCCCCGTCTCGGGATCGAGATCGTCGATCTGGAAGCGTGCGCTGTGGAGCTGAGCTGGAAAGCCGATCAGGCGCAGCCCACCGCGTCCGTGGTGAAGCTGCTCATCGCGCTCGACCTGATCGACAGGTCCGGGGTGCCCACGGGCGACGAGCTTGAGGGATACTTCAGCACCATCACCGAGATGGTGCTCGATCACGCCCGCCAGTCCGGCATCGAGATGACCGCGGCAGAAGCCCACGCACAGGCAGTGGCGCTGTTCTGCCAGCTGGTCGGCGCGATGGTGGTCTCCCGCGCTGTCGCCGAGGCCGACCCCGGACTGTCCGACGAAATCCTGACTATCAACCGCAAACAGCTCAGAAACAGGTAAAGCAGGTACCGGATGCGGAGCCCGGCCGAGCGCGTCATGACAGCCTGTTCGTTGTAGCCGGTCGGCTACCGCCGTCCTTGCGAGCTGGCAACGGGCTATCTTGACTCACGATCGATGGGAGTTGGCTGAGTGGCACGTCTTCATGTCGGTTGCGCGATGTGGACCCACAAGGCGTGGCCCGGGCGGTTCCTGCCGCAGTCGCTGCCGGCCAAGCAGCGCCTGCGTGCCTATGCCGGCTGGTGCAACGCGGTCGAGGGCAACACCACCTTCTACGCGACCCCCGCCCGGACCACCGTCGAGACGTGGGCGCAGCAGACCGATCCAGGCTTTCGGTTCGTGCTCAAGCTGCCCAAGGTCGTCACACACGAGCGCCGGTTGGCCGGTGTCGAGACCGAGATGCGGGCGTTCCTGGATGCGATCGAACCTCTCGGCGAACGGGCGGTCCTGTGGACCCAGTTGCCCGGCTCGTTCGGCCCTTCGGACGTCGATGCCCTCGGCCGCTTCCTGCGCAGGCTCCCCGCTGACCTCCGGCGCGCCGTGGAGGTGCGTCACCCCGGATTCTTCACCGACGCCAACTCGACGTCACTGTTGGAGAGGACGCTCGCCGACGCGAACGCCGAATGGCTGCCCTTCGACACCACGGTCTTCTTCCAGAGCCCGCCGACCAGCGAGGCCGAGCAGGATGCCTGGGCCAAGAAACCGCGGCTGCCGCGGCGGACACGGGCCCTGACCGACCAGCCGATTGTCCGCTACCTGGGCCGGGACTCGATCGAGGAGACGGTCAAGGGGTGGCGGCCCTGGACCGCGGTGGTCGCCGGCTGGCTGCGCGAGGGCCGGTCACCGACGGTTTTCTTGCATACTCCCGACAACGACGACGCGCCCGCGCTCGCCCGCCGATTCCACGACGACGTGCGAACGCTCGTGCCCGGCCTCGACCCACTGCCCGAGCCCGAGCCGGTTGAGCCCGCGACCCTGTTCTGAGCGCGGACAAACGATGTGCATTGGTAGACGACGTGTCACACGGTCAACCTGCCTGCCAGGACCCCGGCCGTGATCAGCAGCCCTGGTGCGACGGCCAGCCAGAAATCGACTCGGCGTGGCCGCAAGGCTGGCCTGCGCCACGTCAGCCGGGCACCGTATATCGCCGCGAGGGTGCCGGCGAATCCCATGAGTCCCGTGCTCATCGCCGTGAGTACGGACATCGGGACATACGCCATGTGCTGGGACGCCCAAATGAAGATCGCGCTGAGCAGTCCGCCGAGGATCGTCAGGCCGCCCAGTCCCTGCAGGCCTTCGAGGAGGGAGTCATGAGCCTGCTGATCTGAGACTTCGGCGTCATGCGCCAGTTCGGTGAGCGTCCCGCGATACCGGGCCAGTTCCGTGTCGGAGTAGCGGCTGAACACAAGGACCGCAAGAGGAAGGACACGGGCGGTCATGACCACACCAGGATCGCCACGACCACCCATGTCTCTGCTCCTTCAGACGCGACCCGACGCTACCGGCAGCCCCAGCAGACACCGTAGGCGTACATACCGATGGCGATCTTGGTCAACCGCCGGTCGCGTTGGTATCGGGGCGAGCCGCTCAGTTGGGTGCGATGACGCGCTGAACGCTGTCGCGGAGCAGGCTTCGGCGTTGCTCGTGCAGTTCCGGGGGATCCTGGTCGCTGGCGGCGTAGACGTTGCTGACCGGTGACCATGCCATGGACATCGCGATGACCATGGCCATCAGGTCGAACGGGTCTCCGGACCGGACGATGCCCGCGGCCTGGGCATCGGCGATGGCACGCAGCTTGGCGTCGTCGAGGCGGTCGTTGTCTTCGACGAGGTGACCGGTCGGGCGTCGCTCCAGACGCGCCCAGGTGGCCAGCCGGATCAGATCGGGGCGGCGAAGATATTCGTCGTAGAGGCGGACGGCCCAGCCGGCGAGGCCGGTGGCGTCGATCGGCACCATCGCCGTCCCGCATGACGTCACCCCCTACCTCAGGCTCGTCGCGCTCGACGGAACCCTCAGCCACATCGGACACCTCGGCACGATCACCGTGCAGGCCACCGATCTGCTGACAGGACGTAAAAAGCTCAGCTCCGCGGGCAGCGGTGGCCGTCCCGCGACAGCCGCGATGCTGGAGTTCTGCGCCCAGCACGACATCACCGCCGACATCGAACTCCTCCCGTCCGCACGCGTCAACGAAGCCCTCGACCGTTTGGAACGCAACGAAGTCCGCTACCGCTTCGTACTCGACATGTCCGATCTGCCGCAGAACCCCTGACGGTCCACGGATTCATCCACGCCGAACATCCGCTCGGTGGGGAGGCTGAATTCCGCTCACAGCCCGGCTTCGAGTTCCGCGACCCGCCGGAGGTCGTCAGCCAGTTCCGGTCCGCTGACCCCGGTGGCTCTGGCGCGGGTCAGCAGTTCCTGTGCCAGAGCCGGCTCACCTTGGCGGACCGCCACGTCGGCTCGAAGGACCAGCAGCTTCACGAGCTGGACCGCGGTCGGTTCCTCGTCGGTCCGATGTAGAGCCCGGTCCAGGACTTTCACCGCCAGTTCCAGGTCCTGTTTGGAATCCGCGAACAGCGAGCCCATGTGGATGGCCCGGTCGAACGTCGCCGTCGGCAGCGGCCGGTGCCGCTGGTCCTCACTGATCGGCTGGGCGATCTGGATAGTGTTCCCACCGGGATCGGTCACCAGGAACTGTCGCACCCCGTAGCTCATGTCCTTCAACGCACCCACCCGCGCAAGTCCCTGGGCGGGCAGTGACCCGAAGGCCTCCCGCAGCCCTTCGGTGAAGGCGGCATACAGGTAGTCGACGTCATCGGTGTCGACCAGGCAGCCATGCTCGGAGGACGTCGGGTCGAACTTCTTGTCTCCGTAGAAGTTCAGCTCGATACCCCCGCGCTTCACGCTCAGAAACTGGTACGGCGCCGTCTGCCGGAACGTGATCTCAAACCCCAATGCGGTGTAGAAGTCGGCCACCGACTCGATCGACTGGGCCATCAGCCTGGGAATCGTCTTCTCCGTCATGGTCCCGAAGGTAGAGATCGGCCTTTCCGCACGCACATGAAAGTGAAAACCCCGACGTTCCCTGGTCACCGGCGGTTCAGTTCTATCTGCAGGCGTCCAACACGGCAAAAAACGACGTCAGCGGCCTGTCGATCGACTGCTGTGACACCGGTCGCGGCTATCGACCGCGTACGCCACGTGCGGCCGGAAGTGGTCGCTCCTTGCCGAACGCACTCTTGGTGGTGAGGCGGCGCCGGTCATGTGATCGATGAATTTCGGGCCTGCTGACGGTCTGTACTTCCGACCACATCTGCCGGACCTATGGAGGAAACCCGTGATCGATCTGAAGCCGGCCTGCCATCAGGTGGTCCAGGTGCTGCACCGCGTCACCGATGACCAGCTCACCAGTTCCAGCCCGTGCGCCGAGTACACCGTGGCCGACCTCATCGACCACGTCGACCTGGTGTCGCGAGGCTCCGCCGCGCTGGCACTCCAGGAATCCGGCGAACTACCGGACACTGAGAACGCACACTCCAGCCCTGGTTGGCGCGACAGCGTCGCTCAGCATGTGCTGGCGCTGGGTAAGGCGTGGGACGAGCCGGCGGCCTGGCAGGGCAGGACCGACGTGGCAGGGCTGGAGCTGCCCAACGAGCTGTGGGGCAAGATCGCGCTCACCGAGCTGGTCGTGCACGGCTGGGACATCGCCCAAGCCACTGGCCAGCCCTTCGACCTGCCCGAGCACACGCTGCGAGCCTGCTTCGAGCATGTGGCCGAGTTCGTCCCGGCCGCCCCGATCCCGGCCCTCTGGGGTCCCGCGGTGACCGTTACGCCAGACGCCCCGTTGCTCGACCAGATCGTGGCAATCACCGGCCGTGTTCCGTAACGCCCGCCACAACGGGGCGGGCAATCTCCTCGTGCCCATGCTCGGCTGCCGATGTGTCGAATGCCTGTTGGCCGGCTGTCGCGGGGTCGCGGGTTGGTGATGAAGTGGGCCACGCGACGTCGTCGATGGCGAGCCACGGCGCGACGGCCACGACCGAGGGTGTGAGCCCGGTGAACGCCTTGACCTCGCGGTGGAGGTGGGACTGGTCGACGTAGCCGCACTCGGCGGCTACGCCGGCGGCGGTGTGACCGGTCGCGAGGAGGTGGGCGGCGTGGTCGAACCGCACCAGTCGGATGGCGCGTTTGGGGCTGATTCCGAGCTGGGACCGGAAGCGGGACCACAGGCGCTTGCGGTCCCAGCCGACCTCGCCTGCCAGGCTGTCGACCTGTATCTGCCCTCGGCTTGTGAGCGTCCGCCGCCAGGCGTGGGCGACTTCCCGTTCGACCGGCGTGCGGGCGCGCAGCCGTTGGCCCACGACCTCGGCCGCGATCGTGAACCGTTCGTCCCACGACGCGGCGGCGCGCAACCGGTCCTCGATCCGCCCGGCGTCGCGACCCCAGACGTCTGCCAGGGGTGCCATCGTCCCGCTGAGATCGGGTGATGCGTCGAGCACCGCGGCCGCCACGTCCGGCTCCAGCCGGATCTGGAGGCATTCGCCCACGCAGCCACCTGCCCGCAGATCGCCGGGCATGAGCCCGATGACGACGCTGCCGCGCTCGTGCCGGCCGCGGCTGTCGCAGACGACGCCTTCTCCCTCGCTCAGGTCGATGAGCAGGGCGACGGATGGGTGCGCGACCATGGCGATGTCCACGGCGGCGGGGAGACTCTGGCGGAACCCAGCCATGCTGATCCCCGGCAGCCGATTCGACCGGCGCGGGACCGCGATGTCCACCGTTTTCCAGTCCGGCGGTGTTCCGGTCGACAGCACACGACCAGTCTAGGGATCGGGGACCACGGGCGGGATGCTCAGTGTCCGTTGCCGCGAGGTCCAGCTCAGCAGCAGTTCGCTGGTCGCCTCAGGCACTTCGAACGTGGGGAGGTGTCCAACGCCGGACAGCAGCTCGATCCGAGCGTTGGGCACCGCCTCGTACTGGCGCACCGACGACGGGTCCCAGCGGGGGTCGGCCGTACCGAAGATCACCAGCACCGGGACGGTGAGGGCGGCGAGACGATCGGGCACGCTGCGCTCGGCGATGTACTCGGTGTTGCGGCGCAATATCGTCCTGAACGTGTGGTAAGAGATGTGTTTGAGATCGGCGACCGCGTCGTCGGGTACGTCCACCGGGCGAGCGGCCGTTGCCCGGATTCCCTTGCGAACTATCGCGTCCGAACGCCTCGGCCAGATCAGCGGACCGAACGGCGGGCCCAGCAGGATCCGAAGGATCAACGGCTGGGAAAGCAGTGCGTCGGGATGCGGGCCGCAGCTGATCAGCGCGACCGAGCGCACCAGGTCGGGGCGCTGTTCGGCGAGGGCAGTGGCGACGTAGCCGCCACTGGAGTGCCCGACGACGGTGACATGACCGAGGCCGAGGTCGTCGAGCACCGCCGCCACTCCGCTCGCCTGCGCGGGCACGTCGTAAGACGGTGAAGGTGGGGACTGGCCACAGCCCGGGAGGTCGACCCGGATGACGTGGTGGTGGCCGGCAAGGGCCGGGACCACCGGGCTCCACGAGGCACCCGAGGCCCCCGATCCGTGGATGAGCACCAGCGGCGGCGCCTGCCGCGGACCGTCGTGTACCACGTGTATCCCGTGCGCATGCTCAACACCGTTCTCACTCATGCGAGGATGGTGCACGGTCGCCGACCACCAGTCTTGGACAAATGTCGTCGTGCGACTGACGTCGCGGGACTGTCACCGCGTGCTCAGCTCCAGCGAGCGCTCGAAAGACGCCCGCTACACGGCAAGAGCGAGCGTTGCGCCGAGGAAAGCGGTTAACGGCCCCTGTTCCTCGTCCGACGACGAACAACAAGCCTGTCCGTTATGTCTCAATTGACAGCGACCGGCAGGTCAGTTGTGCCTCAGCGTGGTTTCGCCGGGCTTCGGGAACTTGGTCAGTCCTTCTTCGGCCAGGCGGGCGGCGCGGCGGATTTCCTGGGTTACGGCGTTGATTGCGCCTGGTAGTGGGTGGCCGGGTCGCAGGTGGGTTCGCAGGGCGCGGAACTGGACTCGCCACAGGCCGATGAGGGTGGCCGCGGCGATCTGGGGTTCGGGGTCGTCGGGTTGTAGTCCGGTTCGGGTGGCGAGGGTTTCGGCGGCGACGTCGATGAATCGGTCGGCGGTGTCGCTTCGGTAGGCCCGCAGCGAAGGGGTGTTGCGGATCAGGTCGCCGAATTTCTGGTACTGCGCCAGCGCGCGATCTTGGTCGGCGTTGGCGGTGAGACTCGCGACGAGGCTGTGTAGTTCGCGGTCAAGGACTGTCAGCATCGCGGTGACTGGGGGAAGCGCCGGGTTTGACAGGTGCGTACGCAACGCGTCGGCTGTCGCCTCCAGCCGGTCCAGGAGCAGTGCTTCCTTGCTCGGGAAGTAGTTGAAGACGGTCTTCTCGGACACCCCGCATGCCTCGCCGACGTCGGCTACCCGGACGGCGTCGAAGCCGTGCTCGACGAACATCCGCGCGGCGGTGTCTGACAGTTGCTGGCGCATCGCGCGCTTCTTGCGCTCACGCAACCCTTCGACGGTTCCTGGCACGTGCCCAGCCTACTTCAGCCACACGAAAAGTTCTGCTACGGTAATTTTATAGCTGCTGAAGAGGAGGCCGCCGTGTCCGAGATCCACATCGTTCGCGACTACCCGCATTCGCCTGTGAAGGTCTGGCGGGCGATGACCGACCCGGACCTGATTCCGTACTGGACCTCGACCGGGAAAGGCGCTCGCGCCGTCGGGTTCCGGCCCGTGACCGGCAACCGGTTCCAGTTCGCCGCCAGGCCGATGCCCGGCTGGCGGGGGATCGTCGACTGCGAGGTACTGGAGGTCCGCGAGCGGGAACTGCTGCGCTACACCTGGGTCGGCGCGGAGGGTGAGACGCCCAGCCACGTCCGCTACCAACTGGAGCCCACACCCGAGGGAACCCGTTTCACCTACCACCACACCGGGTTCACCGGAATCGGCGGGTTCGCGATGGCCAAGATGCTCGGCTCGATCCGCACCAGGATGCTCACCGTCGGAGTGCCCGCCCTGCTCGCCGAACTGGACGAGACCGGTGCGCTACGCCCGGACACGACGCTTCGACTCGCGCAACCCCGATGAACATCCGGTGCCGCCGCCAGCGGCCAGGCCCTCGTCCTGGCCGCGGCGAGTGCGGCCCTGTTCAGCTGAACAGCGAGAGGTCGATGGAGTCGGCCAGGGCCTGGTAGCCCGCATCGTTGCCGTGCAGGTGGTCACCGGAGTGCAAGTCCTCCCTGATCCGGCTGGGGCGGTCCGGGTCGTGCCAGACGGCGTCGAAGTCCAGCACGGCATCGAAAGCACCGCCGGTACGGATCCATGCGTTGACCGCTAGGCGTGCGCTCTCGCCCTCTGGCGTGTAGATCTCCGCGCCCTCGAAGGGCGCGATAGTGGTGGCATAGACCTTCACGCCACGTTCGTGCGCGCGGGCGACCAGCTGACGGAAGCCAGCGATGACGTCGTCCACCGTCACCGGCGCACCAGGGAACATCTTCAGGAAATCGGCCAGCGGTCCGTCGTCGCGTGGGGCGAAGGAGATGCCGATGTCGTTGCCGCCCAAGGAAAGCACCACGTAGCCGAGGCCGGGCGTGGCCAGCACGTCACGGTCGAAACGGGCCAGGACACCGGTACCGATGCCGTCGTTGAGCATCCGGTTGCCGCTGATGCCCTGATTGGAGACGTAACCCGCACCGGCGAGACGTTCGGCCAGCAGTTCCGGCCAGCTGTGGTTGGTGTCCGGGGTCGAGCCGGCGCCGTCGGTGCGGGAGTCGCCGACCACGACGATGGCTTTGGCCGGGGCGCCGGACAGCACCTCGACCGCCGAGATCAGGGCCCGCACCGGCAGAACTTCGGCGTTCTCCGGCAAGGTGAGGGCGGCGACGGTGTCGCCAGGAATCTTCCAGCCGGTGTCCAAAGCAGGGTCGTGGCAGGTGCAGGTCTCCACGCGCCCCGGCAGATAGAGGCTGATGGACAGCTTGGCGAGGGCGGGCAGGGGTAGGTCGACCGGATCGCTGAGGATCGGCGCCCCTGCCGGGACGGTGACGGCCGACGCGCCAGAAAAGGTCAGTACGCGCTCGCTGCCCGGTTGCACCCCGCCGCCGGGCGTCGCCAGGCCTACCTGCGCCGCGCCGATGGTGAAGGGCGCGGTCCCGAACTCGTTGGTGAAGCGGATGCGCACCCGGTGTCCGCCGCCGCTGATACGCACCACCTGGCGCAGCGTCACATCGGCGAGAGGCGCTTGGTCATCGAGCGAGCCGATCCCGTCGTGAGCCGACTGAGGCGAGGCGCCCCAGCTCCGGACCCAGGTGCCGACGTTGTTCATCTGTTGCCTCCGTCGTTCGTCATGGTTGTGCGACATGCGAAGACTGAGGCGGGGCACAGACACGGCGCTCACACGGCACTGACACGGCCGGTCATCCTCAAGGCACCCTGACGGCGATCTCCTCCCCCAGCCGTGCGCCATCCTGAAGCTCGAGGTCGTCGCCGCTCCAGAACCGGCCTGGGTCGTACCAATTCGGCCGACGCGGGGGCAGCAAGCCCATCGACTCGTAGGTCAGCGCGACGATCTCCGCACAGAACGCCGTCTCCAAGGCCGCCGGGCGCTGGCGGCTGGGCAACCGGCCCCGTAGCCAGCGACCGGCCAGACGCGCGGTGGACGGGAACGGGGTGCCGTCAAGACGAGCGATCGTGCGCAGCACGGCGTCTTCCATCTCGCGAGTGACCTCGTGATCGAGCTGGCGCAACCACGCGCGCTGCTTGTACTTGATCGACCACGTGGTGACCGCGTCACGCAGGTCGTGCAATTGAGCGCCGCGCTGGTGCGTCCCGGTCCACATGTCCGGCAGGGAGCGGCCCAGTTCCGCGTGCCACATCAACGGCGGCAGGTCCTCCACCACCACCGCCATGCCGACGTGGTTGACCGGGCTGTTGGTCGTCACCCGGATCGCGCGGTCCGCCGGTGAGCTGCCGCGGAACACCCACACGTCGCCGGTCCGGGTCAGGTGCACCGCCTCGTCGAGGCTGATCGAGCTGTCAGGCACGGCTGTAGGCTACGCAGATGCGGCTGTGGAAGATCCTGGGCATCGCGGGTTTCCTCGGTGTCGCGGCCACCGGCGTGGTCATCGCCCGCGGCGAGCGACGGCGGCGCGCCTACACCCCAGAGGAGATCAGGCTTCGGCTGCACGAACGCGCAGCCGAGGCATCGGCTTCAGACTGAGTCTCCAGCGGTCGCCTCGCCGAGCGAGGCCGGGCACGGCTGCGCGCCCGGATGCATGGCGAGACTGATCAGCACATCGAGCCGGCGGCCCGCTTCCTCCAACTCAGCGACCTTGGCTCTGATCCGGACGCGCTCGTCGACCACACGCTCCAGCAACTCGGGCCCGAGGTCGCGGGCGTCGATGGCGGGCAGAAGGGTCGCAATCAGACGGCTGCCGAGTCCGGCCGTGTAGAGCTGCTGGATCAGCCCCACGCGATCCACGGCCGACTCCGGGTAGACCCGCTGACCGCTGGCCGTGCGCTCGGGACACAGCAGACCCTGCTCCTCGTAATAGCGCAGGGCACGCGTGCTGACCCCGGCCCTGCGGGCCAGCCCGCCGATACGCATCCGGCCCTCCACCTGAGTCACGATTTGCCCTTCACGTTGACGTCAGGTTTTAGCGTAAGCCGCACCGGGCGGACACCAATCCCCCACCGCCCACCGAAGGGAACAAGAACATGGACATCGCCGGTTCCACCGCGCTCGTGACCGGAGCCAACCGCGGAATCGGTCGGCGCTTCGTCGATCAACTACTGGCCCGAGGCGCCAGCAAGGTCTACGCCACCGCCCGACGCCCGGAACTGATCGATATCTCCGACCCGCGGGTCACGCCGTTGTACCTGGATCTGCTGGATGAGACGTCGATCGTGAACGCCGCCACGGCAGCACAGGACGTCACGTTGCTGATCAACAACGCCGGTATCGCGACCGCGGCCAACCTCATGACCGACCACCTGGACACGATCCGTCACGACCTGGAAACCCACCTCTTCGGCACGCTCCGGGTCATTCGCGCCTTCGCCCCAGCCCTCGCAGCCAATGGCGGCGGAGCGATCGTGAACATCCTCTCCGTGCTGTCCTGGGTCGCCGCCGAAGGAACCGGGTCCTACGCCGTGGCCAAGGCCGCGGAGTGGAACATGACCAACAGCGTGCGCGTCGAGCTCGCCGGCCAGCGAACCCTCGTCCAGGGCGTACACCTGGGTGCCGCCGACACCGACATGATGGCCGGACGCGACGCTCCCAAGATCGACCCAGCCGACGTCGCCCGAGCGAGCCTCGACGGCGTGCAGGCCGGGACCATCGAGGTGCTGGTCGACGACCCCAGCCGCTTCGTCAAGGCCGCCCTCTCGGGCGATCCCGCGCAGCTTTACAGCACTCCGGCCGCGAACTGACGCGATCGCCGGCGACCACCGCTTCGTCCATAAAGGACTCATGGCAGGTGTCGGCCAATCGACCGGATGGTCCTTGTCCATGCCAGGACTGGGAGGAAAATCACTGTCAGCGCAGCAGTGGGCAACTTCGACTTCATCGGCGGAGGATCCATGCGAGCACACAAATATCTGGCGGCGGTCGCGACCAGTCTGACATTGGCTGTGACAGGTGCCACCCCAGCCGCGGCCACCACGTGGACACTAGAGCCGATCCCGCAGCGAATCTGTGTGGATCCCGACTTCGGCCATCCGTTCACCTACTTCATCGGGTCGGTCTCCGGCAGCTGGTCGAAGACGATCACGACCGGTCTGCGGGACCTGCCGCCCGGCTCGGTTTCCCTTGGCTCGTCGGTTCTTCCGCCGGGCTCACACCAGAACCCACCGGGCGTCAAGATCATCAACGTCTTCTCCGGCCTGCGGATCGCCCCCGCGCCGGCAGGTGAGCACGTCTCGGAACTCTGGGCGACCGACGGCGAGCAGACCCAGTCCATGCCCGTGCGAATCGGCTTCCAGGACGGGTGCTGAACCCAGCCGTACGCTGTGATCATGCTTGAACCCAAGACGTATCGCCGCCGGTCCGCGCGGCTGTTGGTGGTCGATGACGCTGAGCGGGTTCTGCTCTTACGGTTCCGCACCGAACACGGCCACATCTGGCTGACCCCGGGCGGCGGCGTGCGCGACGGCGAGCCGCTTCGCGACGCCGCCGCCCGTGAAGCCCTTGAGGAAATCGGCCTGGTCGTCACCCCGGACGATCTTGGCGCCCCGGTCGCGTACTCGTTCGGCCACGCCGAGTTCTCGTGGGCCACCGGAATCTTCCGGGACGACTTCTTCTACTTCCGGGTCACAACCCACGATGTCGACACCAGCCGGATGGAGAAACTCGAACAGTCCCACCACGGCGGACACCGATGGTGGACAACCGGCGAACTGACCGCCACCACCGAGACCGTGTACCCACTCCAGCTCGTGCCCCTGCTCACCGGCCTTTCGACAAACCCCGCCACCGCGAAGCCCGTCCAATTGCCGTGGCACCACTGAGATGACCACAGACACGCACACGCACCAAGATCGCGCTTCTAGCGGTACATGTCCGGTCAGCGGTGGCTGACGGAGATGTTGTCGAAGCTGGCGGCGGTGTTGTAGACGCGTACGCCGTTGGCGCCGCTGGAGTAGCTTGTGTCGGTGACGACGATCTTGGGCGTCGACATGTCGTCGGCGTACACCTTGATTGTGGGGCCGACGGCTTCGACTCGCAGGTGATATCGGGCTCCTGGCCGCACAGGCATCGGGACTGTCCTCAGTGGAGTCCAGCTGTTGTCGGCTTTTCCGAGCAGGACTTGGCCGGAAGCCGTGATGCCGGCGTAGTAGCCGCGGTAGCTGTCGGGTCCGGTCGTGGGCTGGGTGACCCGGAAGACGACTCCGCCATCGCCGTTGGCGGATCTGAGGGTTACGTCGGCGTCGTAGGTGAAGTCTGGGAAATTGGTGTCGAGAAGTGCCTTGCCACCGAGCGAGGACGAGGCTTCGTACCGGCCGCGCGATGACGACCATGAGCCGCCGTAAGTTGTCCATCCCACGGCGTCGCCGTCGTCGAAGTTGTCCTTGACCTTCATGGTGACGGGTTGGATGGTTCCGTCGGCGTTGAAGGACATCCGGTCGTAGGCGACCTGCCGGTGGTTGATGTCTGTTCTGCTCAGTGGGCGGCGGTGGTAGACGATGTACCAGATGTCCGTGCCGGGGACGTTCAACACCGAGTTGTGTCCCGATCCCCTGGCTACCGCCGAGTCCTGGCTGAGTACTTTGCCGATTCTGGTGAACGGCCCGGTTGGCGAGTCGGCCATCGCGTAGGAGACCGAGTAGTTGGGGCCGCCCCAGTAGTCCTCGGACCACATCAGGTAGTACTTTCCGTTGCGCTTCAACATCTGCGGGCCCTCTGTGTAGTTCGACGGCGTGATCTCCTTGTATGTGCTGCCGTCGGGGAACTGGCCCAGGCTGGTCATGTCGCTGTTGAGCCTGACCACGTTCGCGTGTCCCCAGCCGCCGTAGTACATGTACGCCTGGCCGTCGGAGTCGATGAACACGTCCTGGTCGATGGGCTGCGCGCCGTTGACGAACTGGCTGATGAGCGGTCGGCCGATCGCGTCCTGGTACGGGCCTTCAGGTTTGTCGGCGACCGCCACGCCGATGCCGCCCAGTTCGGAGTTGCTCTGGATGTCGTTGGCGGCGAAGTACAGGTAGTACTTTCCGTTGCGCTGCACCGGCGCGGGCGCCCACACCGCCCGGCGGGCCCACGGCACGTCGGCGATGGTGAGGACATTCGGATGCTTCGTCCAGTGCACCAGGTCCGGCGAGGAGAACGCGTCCAGGTAGGTCTGCTCCGCGTAGGGCCTGGAGGATGTGGGGAAAACCCAGTACTTCTCGCCATAGACCGCGACGTCAGGATCCGCGTACCACCCGTCCACGAAAGGGTTTCCCGCCTCCGCCGTGGAGTAGTCGGGCACAGCGGCGTTCGCTGGTGCCGGAGCCACGCTGGTGATCAACAACGCGGTCAACGTGATGACGGTGATCCTGCTACGCCTGTTGCCTGCCAACTTGTGTCCCATCGCCGCCGCTGCTTTGGGTGGACATGACTGGTCGCCGCACCGCCGTGTTTACAACGTTGTAAATCGACGTTTCCTATCCCACCATGCCCGGGCCCAGTGGTGCAAGACCTCAGGCAGGACACGTTGAATCTCGGCCACGCCGGCCGGCGTGGCCGAGATCTCGAAGACAACGCTTATGTGTTGGGGAAAGTCACGGTCAACGGGTCACTGAAGTCGGACGAACGGTTGATGCCCTCGCGGTGGCCCCACGCCACGATTCTGATCGTGTAGGTGTGCCCGGGGTCGAGGTAGAGGGAGTCGGTCAGCTCCTGCGGGGTGACGGTCGTGTGGAAAACCATTGCGCGGTGGCTGGCGCCGTTGCTTTCGCGCAAATGGATGTCGTACCAGATGCTGTATTCCAGGCCCTCCATCGTCGAGGGATCCCACGTAAAGCTCTGCAGGACGCCGTCGGCATAGTTCGCCCGAAGGTTCTGCGGTGTCGTGGGAACCACGAGGCTTGATGTCGTGGACTGGGCGTGGGCGGGCGCGGTGCCAAGCACGGCCAGAAGTACCGGCGCGACCAGCACAACCCACCAGCGTGACCATCGACGACCTGCCATCATTCTGCTCACCTTTCCTCATCGTGGCACCACTTGCGGCGCCACGGGAACGAGAGTCTCCAGCGGGCAGCAGCCTTCCGGCGGCCGTTGCAGAACGATTGCAGAAAAGTCCGGTCCGTCACACTCGGCACGGTTTGCCTGATATCGCAGTTACGCCCGAGGCAGACCGGTGTCACGGCCGTGAACCGGATGCCGGCATCGGGCGTGGTTGGATGTATGGACGTGAATGCGACACCGAAATCGTATATACCGGACGGATTTCCCCATTGACCACCACCAAGGCGACCCCCGCCCGGTTCGACCATGACGATCCGGACCGTCCGCGCGGCTGGAACTTCGATTCGCTTCTCGTCCTGATCACGCTCCTGCCCCTGGTATTCCTGTTCCAGGGGCCGATCCGCCGGGCATTGTCCGCACCGGCGATGCAGAACTGGATGACCGTGTTCGTCGCGGTCGCCCTTCAGGCGCTGCCCTTCCTTGTCCTCGGCGTGCTGCTGTCGGCCACCCTCGCTGTGTTTGTCCCGACAAGGTTCTTCGCCCGCGCGCTGCCAAGAAAGCCCGCCCTTGCGGTGCCGGTCGCGGGGATGGCCGGCGTTGTCCTGCCCGGCTGCGAATGCGCCTCCGTACCGGTGGCCGGGGCACTCGTTCGCCGGGGCGTGACCCCCGCAGCGGCGTTGACGTTCCTGCTGTCGGCGCCAGCGATCAACCCCATCGTGCTGACGGCGACCGCCGTCGCGTTCCCCCGTAATCCTGAGATGGTCTTCGCCCGGCTCGGGGCGAGCCTGCTCGTAGCGTGCGCAATGGGCTGGTTGTGGCAGCGGCTGGGCCGCGCCGACTGGCTGCGGCCGCCGGCCCACCGGTCGATCGACGGCCTCAGCAAGGGAGAGGCGTTCTGGGGCTCGGTCCGGCACGACTTCGTCCATGCCGGTGGCTTCCTCGTCCTCGGCGCGATGGCCGCGGCCACACTCAAAGCCATAGTCCCGGCAAGCTGGCTGCACACCGCGGCCGCCAACCCTGTCGTGTCGGTCCTCGTCCTGGCGATCGTGGCGGTCCTGCTGTCGATCTGTTCGGAGGCCGACGCCTTCGTGGCAGCGGCCCTGACCCAGTTCTCGCTGACCGCCCGGCTGGCGTTCCTGGTCGTCGGACCGATGATCGACCTGAAACTGTTCGGCATGCAGGCGGCCACGTTCGGCCGCGGGTTCGCGCTCCGGTTCGCCCCCTGCACCTTCGTGCTGGCCGTCCTGTTCTCGGCGCTGACCGGGGCGGTCCTGCTGTGAACCGGCAAGCGCAAGCGGTCCTGCTGTCCCTCCTCGGAGGGGCCGTGCTGTACGCCGGCAGCACCGACCTCTACCTGCGTTACGTGAAGGCCGGATTGCGCCCGTTGATGCTCGGGACCGGCATAGTCCTCATCGTCGCGGCCATCGCCACCATCTGGTACGAACGGCGCCGGCGACCCACCACTCAGGACAGCCACACCCACCGCGAGCCACGGATCTCCTGGCTCCTCGTCCTGCCGCTCTTCGCTCTCATCCTCATCAAGCCACCGGCACTCGACTCTTACAGCGGCATGCGCACCGGCACGGCCCTACCGGTCCCCTTTGGATTTCCTGCCCTGCCTGCCGGATCCCCGCTCCCGCTCAGCGTGCTCGACTACGCCGGCCGCGCGGTCTACGACCACGGACGTTCCCTGCACGACCGGCAGATCCAGCTCACCGGCTTCGTCGCCATCGACAAGGACGGCACCGTCTACCTCATCCGCATGATCCTCAACTGCTGCGCCGCCGACGCCCAGCCGGTCAAGATCGGCCTGACCGGACAGGTTCCGCCAGTCCTGCAACCCGACACCTGGCTGGAGATCACCGGCACCTACACAAGCAAACAGACCACAGACCCGCTCAACAACGGCGCCATCCCCTTCATCGACGTCCAGCAAGCGAAACCGGTCCAGGCCCCATCCGACCCGTACGAAGGCTTGGGGTGACGGCATCGTTGTCCCGCAGCAAGATCAAGCTGGCGGCGGCGCGGATCGCAGCCGGAGAGTGTCCCGTCTGTGTTCGGCCGCTTTGGTCATGTCCTCGGCGAGGAGTTGGAAGAACTCACTGATGTCGCGCATCCGGGTGCCCGCGGGGGTTGCGGCGCCGAGGATGTCCGCGCCTTGTTCCGCGGCACCGGCCCACAGCGTGATGGACTTCGTGCTGGCCGACCATGCCCGGTACCAGACGTCGTCGTCGATTACGTACCGCTCGCGGCGGGTGTCGGCGTCGCGCTCGCGTGTGACCAGCTGGAGTTTCTCCAGATAGGCGACGGCCTTGGAGACCGAGGCCGGGCTGACCCGCAGTCGTTGGACGAGTTCGGCCGAGGTGAAGGCGCCGGCATCACTGGCGAACAGACAGGCGAGCACCTTGGCCGGCATGGCCGGCAGACCGGTCCGGACCATCAGCGCGGTGAACTGTTCGGTGAACTCGCGCACTGCGGCCACATCACGCCCGTACTCGTCGGCCTGCTGGGGCGCTGCCGGGGGCGGTCCTGGTGGACGACGCCGCGCTCGGCGCATGGCCGCTTCTTGCGCTCGGTCGGCCTGGTAGTCGTCAGGGCCGCCGTTGCGTTCCAGCTCGCGGTTGATCGTCGACCGCGGCCGCCCCAGCCGCCGTGCGATCGCGGCGGGGCGGAACCCTTCGCGCAGCCAGGTCGCGATGCGTCGCCGGTCTTCGAGCGTCAGCCGACCGCCTGGCATTGCCCCTCCTCGGTTCCCATGTGGCGTTCGCCTCTAGATCATTGCAACATTTCCCTATCCGAGTTGCGATCACCGACATGGTGATTGCAACACAGTTAGTCTATTGCCTCACACTAACAGGGAAACTTGCCCTTTCCTGCTTTGACTGTAATGGAAAGCAACAGTAGCTTTCCTTTTGGAGAAACAAAAGTAACTGCCATCGGAGGTCAACGATGAAGGTATGCCTGGTCACCGGAGCCTCGTCCGGGATCGGTATGACGACCGCCCTCGACCTGCTGCGTGCGGGTCACGTGGTCTACGGCGCCGCACGGCGCGTGCACAAGATGGAGGCCATCCAGGCCGCCGGTGGCCACGCGCTCCAGATGGACGCACGCGTTCATGGGGACCTCGAACGGGTAGTCGACACCGTCATCGCTGAGCAGGGACGAATCGACGTCCTGGTCAACAATGCCGGGACGGTCCTGCACGGCGCCATCGAGGATGTACCGCTGGACCAGGCGCGCGACCAGTTCGAGGTCAACGTCTTCGCACCGGCCAGGCTCGTCCAGCTTGTCCTGCCTCACATGCGCACCCAGCGCTCCGGCACGATCGTCAACGTCTCCTCGATCGGCGGCGAGATCGCACTGCCGCTCGGTGCCTGGTACTACGCGGCAAAGCACGCGCTGGAGGCGTTCTCGGACACGCTGCGCATGGAGGTTGAGCCGTTCGGGATCGAGGTCGTGATCATTCAGCCCGGCATCATCAAGACCGAGTTCGAAGACCAGACCGCTGCCCAGTTGCGGGAGTTCTCCGGCAAAGGCGCCTACCGGGACGTGGCCGAGGCGATGGCCCAGAGCAGCGAGGGCGGCCTGGCCAACGGCTCCGACACCGACGTCGTCGCAGACGCCATCCGGCAGGCGATCGAGTCCGACCGCCCGGAGACCCGCTACGCGGTCGGCTGGATGGCCGACAAGCTGCTGGAGCTCAACCGGACACTGCCGGACCGCGAGTTCGACGAACTGGTCACCCGCAAGACCAAGTAGCTGTGGCCGTATCCGGGAAGCGGCGAGGGAGCCGTCACTGCTCCCCCGTCGCGCGGGAAACAGGTGGATAACCGGCCGAAACGTATCGGCGGTACGTGATACGCCAGCCACGGTACGTCTCGCGCCAGCGGTCGTGGTACCAGCCGTGGGTGACCACAGCCGGGCCTTTCGCCAACTGCTTGGTGACGATGACGGATGCCCGGGTTCGTGGCTCGTCGCGGTCAAGCGCGTCGAACACGACTCCCGACACGTGGTGCACGGCGGTCCCGCCGCCTGGCACCCCACGTTCGACGAAGCCGCGCAGGTCCACCACGCCGCGCAACGTCGTCAGCGGCTCGTCGCTGCCGACGAGGAACGCCTCGAAGACACCGTCCGATGTGAACACGTCGACGAATCCATCCACATCGGACTCGTCAAAGGCAAGGGCATAGCGGGTGACCATCTCCCCGATGGCCAGCCGGTCCTCGATCCCGATCCGGTCACTCATCGCGACACCTCCAGACAGGCACCGGCCATGCTCCCGAGCAACGTACGCATGCGCTGCTCGGAGAACCGGGTGGCGGGGCCGAGGGAAACCGCGCCGTTGACCAACAGGAACACCGCTCGCACGATCACCTCCGCGTGCTCGTCGTCCAGTTCGGGGCGTGCGCCACGCAGAGCACGCACCAGCCGCTTGGTGTAAGTGGTCTGCAGGCCGCGGGCGTCCCGGCTGCGCGTGCCGGTGAAGTGGCTGCTCTCGGTCAGCCAGACCGCGACGAGGTCACCGTGCCGCAGCGCGTGGTCGATATAGCGGGCGACCAGCTCGTGAACGAGGGCTTCGTCATCCAAAGTAGACAGCAGCTGGCGGCCCGCCAGCTCGTAGGCGGTGAGAAAGATGTCTTCCTTATCCCGGTAGTGGCGGTACACAGTGGACCCGTCGATCCCGGCTGCCGCACCGATGCTCTCGATGGTGACCGCAGGGTATCCGTGCGCTCTCGCGAGCCGGATCGCCTCGTGCAGAATCCGGTCACGACGCCGCGAGGTGTCCGGCTCGGCGGACGCACGCCCCCGGCTGCGCGCGTACTCCGGCACCGGCACCCTTCCGGCCGCGAGCACCAGATCCACGATCATCGTGTGGTACTCCGGTTGCGGCAGGCCGGCGTCGTGGGAAAGCGGGGTGAGCGCCAAGCCGATCAACGCCGCCGTGCGGTAACGGGTCTCCGGCGCGGCCAGCCCGGCCACCTCGGCCTTCAGCGCCCGCGCCCACACCCCGGCCAGCTCTCGCTGCTGGTCACGCACACGGTCGCGCTGAGCCGCGGGCAGCGACCGCATCTCGCGCTGGTAGGCCGACATCAGGTCCCCGTCGGTAAAACACAGGCCGGCCGTCAGTTCAGCGAGGACACACAGCCGGGGTTCCCCGCCCTCGAGCAGCGTGGCGCCGAGCACCTCCGCCAACCGGTCGACCACCCGGTCGATCATTGCCACGAGCAAGTGCTCCTTGCTGCGGTAGTGGCGGTAGATCGCGCCGCCGGTAATGCCGACAGACCTGGCGATGTCGTCGACGCCGACGCCGTGGTAACCGTTCTGCCGGAACAGACCTGCCGCGTGCGACAGGATCTCCTCCGCCCGCCTGCGCGGCCTCGTGCCGGCCACCGGCTTACCGTCCACAGCGGACCTCCCGATCGAGACGTGATGTAAACGAAGTCTTGCATGGATGCCGATCGTATGTAAACTCATCCTTGCATCGTGTCCGGTTTTCAATGACCTGGACTGCATCTTCCGCTCTTACAGAAGGCGGGTATCTCCCGTGCGAGGCATTCTTTCGATGGCGGCATACATCCCGCCCTATCGCGTTGCGACGGCGTCCGGCGGCATCCGCACCCTCGCGGCCCACGACCAGGACACCACCACACTGGGGGTCGAAGCCGGCTGGCTGGCGCTGCATGGCCGGGACACAGACGAGATCGAGCGACTCCTGTTCGCCACCACCACACCTGCCTACCTCGACAAGAACAACGCGAGTGCCGTGCACGCCGCGTTGGGACTGCCCTCGGCCGTGGCCGCGGTCGACACCGGTGGCGCGTTGCGGTCCGGGATCGGGTCGCTGCTCACCGCACTGCAGGGCGGTCCGCCGACCCTCGTCGTCGCCGCCGACATGCGAACCGGGCGACCGGGCAGCGACGAGGAACGGCTCGGCGGCGACGCAGCTGCTGCAGTCGTCGTCGGCGAGGGCACCGGGGTGATCGCCGAGTTCCTCGGTTGCGCGTCGAGCACGCTGGAACTCATGGACCGGTGGCGGCTCGCCGGGGAGACCACCGCGCGTATCTGGGAAGACCGCTTCGGCGAAAGCGCCTATCTCGGCGAGGTCAGCGAAGTCGTCGACACCGCGCTGGCCCGTGCCGGCGTGGCACGCCACGAGGTCCGGCTGCTCGTCTCCGGGGCACACGCCCGTGCGGTCACCGCCGTCCGCAGGGCTCTCGGGGTGAAAACGGCCGACGAGTTGACCGCGACGACAGGACACTGCGGCGCGGCCCACAGCCAACTGCTTCTCGTTGCCGCGCTGGAAGAGGCCGAGCCGGGCGACGTTTTCGCCCTCGTATCGCTTGCCGACGGCGTCGACGTTCTGGTGTTCCGGGCGACATCCGTGGGTGCGCGCCCAGTCCTGAGCCTGCGCGACCAACTCGCCTCACCTGGCCACACCGTCACCTACGAGAAGTTCCTCACCTGGCGTGGGTTTCTGACACGTGAGCCGCCCCGCAGGCCCAATCCGGCCCGGCCCACGGCGCCGTCCGCGTTCCGGCACCGGGACTGGAAGTTCGCACTGGCCGAGGCCGGCGGCCGACGACTGTCCACTGTGCACGGCACAGTGACGACGTACACGACCGATCATCTCGCCCACTCCCCCAGCCCGCCGACGATCGTGGCCGTGGTCGACCTCGACGGAGGTGGACGGCGGGTGACCGAGCTGACCGACGTCGCACCGGACGCGGTGTCCGTCGGAGACCGCGTCGAGATGACCTTCCGCAGGTTCCGCACCGCGGACGGTGTCCACAACTACTTCTGGAAGGCGCGTCCCGAGCGCCTGGGAACAGGGGCATGACATGGCGAGTACCGGAATCAAGGACAAGGTGGCCATTGTCGGGATGGGGTGCACCCGGTTCGCCGAACACTGGGACAAGGGCGTTCCGGAGCTGCTCGACGAAGCCGTCGGCCAGGCGTGGGCGAGCAGCGGCACCGACCGGGACGTCGTCGACGCGTACTGGCTGGGCACGATGGGCTCGGGTTTCAGCGGGATCACGCTGGCGGAACCACTGGCGTTGAGCGGAAAGCCGGTCACGCGTGTGGAGAACTTCTGCGCCACCGGTTCCGAGGCATTCCGCAACGCCTGCTACGCCGTCGCTTCCGGCGCCTACGACGTCGTCATGGCGGTCGGGGTGGAGAAGTTGAAGGACAGCGGTTTCTCCGGGCTGGCCATTCCCAGCCCGGACGGCGACGGCACCGAACCGGAGCTGAGCGGGCCCGCGATGTTCAGTCTCCTGGCCCCGGCCTACCGCGCGAAGCACGGCCTGTCCGCGGAGCGGATGAAGGATGTTCTCACCCGCATCGCCTGGAAGAACCACCACAACGGCGCCCGGAATCCACTTGCCCAGTACCGCAAGGAGATCCCCGAGGCCAAGATCGCGGCGTCTCCTGCCGTGGCGGGGCAACTGGGCGTGCTGGACTGCTCGGGGGTGTCTGACGGTGCCGCTGCCGCGGTGCTCGTGCGTGCCGAGGACGCTTACCGGTACACCGACCGGCCGTTGTTCGTGAAGGCACTGTCCCTGGTGGCAGGCAACGGTTCCGGGTTACGAGACCCGGGCTACGACTTCACGACCCTCCCGGAGGCCGCCGAGTCCGCGGCCGACGCCTACCGCCAGGCCGGGGTGACCGAGCCACGAGCCGAGCTGGCACTGGCCGAGGTGCACGACTGCTTCACCCCGACCGAGCTCGTCCTGATGGAGGACCTCGGTTTCGCCGAGCGCGGCAAGGCGTGGCGGGACGTGCTCGACGGCGTGTTCGACCTCGACGGCGACCTGCCCGTCAACACGGACGGCGGGCTGAAGAGCTTCGGGCATCCCATCGGCGCGTCCGGCCTGCGGATGCTGTTCGAGTGCTGGCTGCAGCTTCGTGGTGAAGCACCGCCCGAGCGGCGGATCCCGGGCGGCCGCACGCTCGCGCTGACGCACAACCTCGGCGGGCAACCGGGCCGCTGCGTGAGCTTCGTGTCCATTGTGGGCACTGAACAGGAAAGGTGAGGCATGGATCTGGACGGTCAGGTGGCGATCGTGACCGGGGCCGGGCGCGGTCTGGGGCGAGCACACGCGCTCCAGCTCGCCGCACTCGGCGCGCGGGTCGTTGTCAACGACGCCGGCACGGCCACCGACGGCGAAGGGCGTGATCACTCGGTCGCCCAGCAGGTCGTCGACGAGATCATCGCCGCTGGCGGTCACGCGGTCGCCAGCACCGACAGCGTGTCCGACTGGGACGGTGCGAAGTGTCTCGTGGCCACGGCGATCGACACGTTCTCCCAGCTCGACATCGTGGTCAACAACGCCGGGATCCTCCGCGACCGCATGCTGGTCAACATGTCCGAGGCCGAGTTCGACGCGGTGCTCGACGTGCATCTCAAAGGAACCTTCTGCGTCAGCCGCCACGCCGCGAACCACTGGCGGGAACGCAGCAAGGCGGGCGAACGGGTCACTGCCGCGATCGTGAACACGGGCTCGGGCGCGGGTCTGTTCAACAACGTCGGGCAGGCGAACTACGCGGCCGCCAAAGCGGCGATCGTGGCTTTCTCCCAGGTCGCCGCGAAAGAGCTGGCACGCTACGGGGTCCGGGTCAACACGATCGCCCCGATGGCCCGAACCCGTCTCGTACAGCAGACCCCCGGACTGGGCGAACTCACTGAGTCTATTAAGGACAGTGGGTTCGATCCGTGGCTGCCGGCCAACATCAGCCCGCTCGTGGCGTATCTCGCCTCGCCCCGCTCGAAATTCACCGGCGGCATCTGGCACGTGTTCGGCTGTCGCGTCGACCTGGTCGGCGGCTACACGTTCCAGCACACGGTGACCAGCGACGAGCCGTGGACGCTCGACGCACTGGACGAGGTCCTCCGTCCTCTCGACGCCAACGGCCTGCTGTCCGAGGAGATGGGGCTGGACGAGGTTGTGCGGATGCTGACAGCAAAGGGAAACGCATGAACTGCATCGCCGACGGGCTGTTCACCTCGGTGTCGGGCCGGCCACGTCTCCTCGGCGCCCGGTGCGCCGTCTGCGCCGCCGTCACGTTCCCTGCCCAGGACCGCTGCCAACGTTGCGGTGCCGACAGTATGGATGTGTTGCACCTCGCCGAGCGGGGCCGGCTGTGGACATGGACGACGCAGACCTACCGGCCGAAGTCCCCGCCCTACATCGGCGCCGACCCGTTCGTGCCGTTCGCACTCGGCTACGTCGAACTGCCGGACGGTGTCCTCGTCGAGACCAGGCTGGTCGTCGGCGAGCACGAGCAACCGCGGATCGGTGCGGAGATGGAGCTGTGCCTCGTGCCGTTCCAGGTCGACGGCGGAGAAGTCATGACGTTCGCTTTCCGGCCCGTACAGGAGGTCTCGTGACCAACGTCGCGATCGTGGGGGTTGGGCTGCACCCGTTCGGCCGACACGAAGGAGTCACCGGTCTGCAGATGGGTGCGCTGGCGGTCCGGGCCGCGTTGGCGGACGCGGGTGTCTCCTGGCCGGACATCCAGTTCGCCTATGGCGGAAGCTTCCGGTCCGGCGCGGCTGACGCGCTGGTCGCGCACCTGGGGCTGACCGGCATGCGGTTCATCAACGTGCACAACGGATGCGCGACCTCGACCAGCGCGTTGGCGGCGGCCTGCGACGCGATCGGACGGGGCCGCTACGACCTCGGCGTCGTGGTCGGTTTCGACAGGCACCCGCGTGGCGCCTTCGACTTCGACCCGGCGTTCCTCGGCCTCGGTGACTGGTACGGACAGCTCGGGCTCATGCAGACACCGCAGTTCTTCGCCATGCGGTGCACCCGGTACATGCACGACCACGGGATCTCCCCGCAGGTGCTGACGAAGGTCGCCGCGAAGAACCGGGAGAACGGTGCGCTCAACCCGAACGCGTGGCGCCGGTCCGCGCTCTCGGAAGAGCAGATCGCGGGCTCACGGATGCTGAACCATCCGTTCACGCAGTACATGTTCTGCTCACCGGGCGAAGGCGGCGCCGCGCTCGTGGTCTGCCGTGCCGATCTGGCCCACCGTTACACCAGCCACCCCGTGTACGTGCGCGGTGTGGCGATCCGTACCAGGAAGTACGGTTCCTTCAACGTGTTCAGCCCTTCGCTACCTCCCGGGCACGCCGAGTCGCCGACCGAGGCAGCCGCACGCGACTGCTACGAGATGGCCGGCATCGAGCCGGGCGACGTGGACATCGCGCAGTTGCAGGACAGCGAACCGGGCAGCGAGATCATCGCCATGGCCGAGACCGGCCTGTGCGCCGACGGCGAACAGGAGGCCATGGTCCGTGCGGGCGAGACCCGCATCAGTGGCCGGCTGCCGGTCAACACCGACGGCGGGCTGATCGCCAACGGCGAACCGATCGGGGCGTCGGGCCTGCGCCAGATCCACGAACTCGTGCTCCAGCTACGCGGGACAGCCGGTGCCAGGCAGATGCCCCGCACACCCCGCGTCGGCCTGGCCCAGGTCTACGGCATCCCAGGGACATCCGGCGCCACCCTGCTCAGCTCCTGAAGGAAAGGAAACGCACATGGCCGACCGTTCGATCATCGGCAGGAGCATGGCTCCGGTGACCATGACAGTGGAACGCGGCAAGATCATGGAGTTCGCCCGGTCCATCCTGGACGACAATCCGGTCTACTTCGGACCGGATCCGGCGGTGCCGCTCACCTTCGGCGTCACCACGGCGCACTGGCAGACCGGCAAGGCGGACCTCACCGGACTGGACCTCGCCCGGCTGCTGCACGGCGGGCTGGAGTTCGAGTACCTGGGCGAGATCCACGCCGGCGACACACTGACCTCCCGCGGATCTATTGTGGATGTTTACGAGAAACAAGGATCGCGTGGCGGGTCGATGACGTTCGTCGAGTCCGAGACGATCTTCACCAACCAGCACGGCGAGGATGTGCTGACGATGCGCAGCACCCTGATCGAAACCTCACGTGCGGCCACCCAGGACGGATCATGAACCGGCTGTACTACGAGGATGCCGAACCTGGTGTGACGCAAGCGAGCCGGCAGGTCCCGGACCCCGTCGAGGTGCTGGATTTCGTCCGCTACGCCGGGGCGTCCGGTGACTTCAACCCCATCCACTTCGACGGGGAAGTCGCCCAGGCAGCGGGATATCCAGCCGTCTTCGGTCAGGGCGCGTTCACCGCAGGGGTGCTGTCCCGGTTTGTCACCGACTGGCTGGGGGCCAGCCGGACGAGGCGGTTCAGCGTGCAGTTCCGGCGCCGGCTCCTGCCCGGCGACACCATCACCTGCACCGGGACGATCATCAGCAAACGCGGCGGCGTCGTCGAAGCCGAGCTCGCGGTGACCAACGGCCGGGGCGAGGTGCTGGTCGACGGGTACGCGGCAGCCGCACTGCCAGTCCGGGAGAACGTGTGATGGGCCCGCTGGAGGGTGTGCGGGTACTCGAGATCGCGGGCGTGGGCCCGGCCCCGTTCGGCGCGATGCTGCTCGCGGACATGGGTGCCGAGGTGCTGCGTGTCGAGCGACCGGCCGACAGGGCCACCGACACGGTGCCAGAGGACGTGCTGAACCGGGGAAAGCGTTCACTCGCAACCGATCTGAAGAAACCCGAAGCGGCTGAGACGGTCCTGCGCCTGGCCACGCGGGCGGACGTCCTGATCGAAGGGTTCCGCCCTGGGGTCGCCGAACGGCTCGGCATCGGCCCGGAGGAGTGCCTGCGACGCAACCCCCGCCTTGTCTACGCCCGCATGACCGGCTGGGGCCAGGACGGTCCCCTCGCCCACCTCGCCGGCCACGACATCAACTACCTCGCGCTCGCCGGAGTGCTGGGACACCTCGGTCGCAAGGACACGCCACCGGCACCGCCGTTGAATCTCGTCGGCGACTTCGGCGGCGGTGGCATGCTGCTGGCGTTCGGTGTCGTCTGTGCCTTGTTCGAACGGGCGCGTTCCAGCCGTGGACAGGTCATCGACGCCGCGATGCTCGACGGGACCGCGTTGCTCTCGACCCATCTGCACGGGATGCGTGCGGCGGGGATGTGGCACGACGAACGCGAGTCGAACCTCATCGACGGCGGCGCACCGTTCTACGACACGTACGAGACCGCGGACGGCAAGTTCATCTCCCTCGGCGCGGTGGAGCCCAAGTTCTACTCCGGGCTCATCGCCAGTCTCGGTCTCACCGACCTGCCGGGCCGCGACCCGCGGCACTGGCCGGTAATCCGCAAGCGGCTGGCGGACCTGATCCGCTCGCGGACCCGTGACGAGTGGAGTGCCGAACTCTCGCATCGCGACATCTGCCTCACCCCCGTGCTCGACTGCGCCGAAGCGCCCACGCACCCGCACAACATCGCGCGTGGCACGTTCACCGAGCACGCCGGCGTCGTGCAACCCACACCAGCACCACGGTTCTCCCGCACTCCTGGGTCGATTTCCGGCGTGCCGCCGGCGCCGGGCCGCGACACCGACGCCGCATTGCGGGACTGGGGGTTCGAGCAATCCGAAGTGGACTCGCTGCGTGCCGTCGGTGCGGTGGCGGGACCTCAACGAACAGGACAACACAAATGACTTCGCTCAACGACAAGGTCGCCGTCGTGACGGGCGCCGCGTCTGGCATCGGCGCCGCGTCGGCGATCGCGCTCGCCGCTGCGGGTGCCCGCGTGTGCTGCGCCGACCTCGACGAGGCGGGTGCCCGCGCGGTGGCCGACAAGATTACCAGCGACGGCGGCCACGCCTTCGGGCTACGTGCCGACGTCGCAGTGCCTGAGGACAACACCGCGATGGTGGCCGCCACGGCGGACCGCTACGGCGCGGTCCACATCGCACACCTCAATGCGGGCACGGGCTACGCCGCCGGCGTGCTCGACTTCCCGATCAAGGAGTGGGACCGCGTCCTGGCGGTCAATCTGCGTGGGGTCTTCCTCGGTTTACAGGCCGCGGCACGGGCGATGGCAGACACGGGCGGCGGGTCGATCGTGATCACCTCCTCGGCTGCCGGGCTCGGCGGAGTCGCGGCGTCCTCGGCATACTCGGCTTCCAAGCACGGGGTGCTCGGGCTCACGAAGTCCGCCGCGCTGGACCTCGCACCGCACGGCATCCGGGTCAACGCCGTCTGTCCCGGTTTCGTCGCCAGCAACGACGCGATCGCACAACTGGCCGGCGGGATGGCCGCCCGGATCCCGGTCGGCCGGGTGGGCCAGCCGGAGGACATCGCCCACCTCGTCGCCTTCCTGGCCGGCGACAACGCCTCTTACATCACCGGCAGCGTGTACTCGATCGACGGCGGCTCCGGCGCAGGCACCCGTGCACTCGGCAAACGCGCATAACCCGTAGGAAGGAGAACCTTCATGTCGACCATCACCACGATTCTGCGCGAGCTCGCCGAGAAGGATCCGGAGTTGCCCGCCGTCACGTGTGCGGGAGACAGTGTCACTCGCGGCGAGTTGCATGAACGCGGGCGACGGCTGGCGCACACTTACCGCGAGCACGGAGTGACCACAGCGGACACTGTCGCGATCGCACTGCCCAACGGAATCGAGTTCTTCGTCGCCACGCTCGCGTGCTGGATGCTCGGCGCGGTGCCGTTACCGCTGTCCCACCGGTTCCCCGCCGCCGAGCGCCGGGCCGTCGTCGACCTCGCCGACGCGCGGATTGTGGTGGGGGCGGCAAAGGGCGAGCACCCTGGCCGGACCTGTCTTCCACTCGGTTTCGTCCCGCCGCCGACCACGGCACGGTTCGACGAAGACCTGGTGAGCCCGTCATGGCAGATCACCACTTCCGGCGGCAGCACGGGACAGCCGAAGCTCATCGTCTCCAGCTTCTCGTCGCAGGGCGCCGCGCAGTTGCTCACCGGCATGGCCACGCCCATGGGCATGCCCACCGGCGGAGTGGTGCTCGCCCCGACCCCCATGTACCACGGAGCAGGGTTCCAGTTCGCGTGGTCGGGCCTGCTCATCGGTGCGCATGTGGTGGTACTGCCCAAGTTCAACGCCACCGCGGCACTCGAGACGATCACCCAGTTCCGCGTGCAGTGGATGTTCCTCGTGCCGACGATGATGTCCCGCATGCTCCACGCGCGAGACGCCGCGCTGGAACGGTTCGACCTCTCGTCGCTGACCATGGTCTGGCACGGCGCGGGCCCGTGCCCGCCGTGGGTGAAAGATGCCTGGATCGAACTCGTCGGCCCGGACCGTCTCATGGAGCTGTACGGCGCGGGCGAGGCGCCCGTCGGCGCCGCGATCAGCGGGACGGAATGGCTGGCGCACCGGGGTTCGGTGGGCAAGCCGGTCGGCGGGGACGTCAGGATCCTCGACCCCGAGGGGACCGAGCTGCCGTCCGGCGAGGTCGGCGAGATCTACCTGCGGCCGGTCGCCGGCGCACCGGAGAAGGCCAAGGTGCTGGGCGCCGAGATCCGCAGGCGCCAGGACTGGATGTCAGTCGGCGACCTGGGCCGGCTGGACGACGACGGCTACCTCTACATCAGCGACCGCCGCGTCGACATGATCGTCTCCGGCGGTGCGAACGTCTACCCGGCCGAGGTGGAAGCCGCGCTGATCGAACACCCCCGGGTCGCGAGCGCGATCGTGGTCGGGCTGCCCGACGACGACCTCGGTCAGCGCGTACACGCGCTCGTCGAGACCGACGGCGACGTCACCGCCGACGAGGTGCTGCAGTTCCTCGGTGAGCGGCTGGTGCGCTACAAGATTCCGCGCACGATCAGGTTCGTGGACGAACCACTGCGCGACGACGCCGACAAGGCCCGTCGCACCGCGATCCGCGACCGCGAGATCACGTTGCTAGGCCTGGAAAACCTACAGGAGGGCGCGCCCGGTCCGGTGTGGCGGGTCGAAGAACCGGTTAACCGCACGCACTTCGCGCGTTACGCGGGATCCTCGGGTTCCTTCCACCCCATCCACCACGACGACGCCTACGCGCAGGCCGCCGGCTATCCTGCGGTGTTCGGCCCCGGCATGTTCACCGCCGGCGTGCTGTCGCACTACCTCACCGACTGGCTCGGCCGGCCGAACATCCGGAGGTTCGGCGTGCGGTTCCGCCGCCAGGTCTTCCCCGGCGACACGCTGACCTGCTCCGGCGCCGTCACCCGTAGGCACGGGCAACTCGTGGAGGTCACCCTTCAGGTCACCAACCAGCACGACCAGGTCCTCGTTTCCGGCACGGCCACCGCGGATCTGCCCACCACGAAAGGAAAAACCCGATGACAACGGCTGTCGACCCGTGCCCGGCGGTGGGACTGCAGCAGCTGCTGACGATTGCCCAGCCCGAACTGGTTCGCATGTGGACCACGCTCCCGGCACCGGCCGAGGACGAACTCGACGGTGAGTACGCCGGTTTCCTGCCGATCCATGGGCTGCCCGACGACGCGGTACGGGCTCTGGTCCAGGCCATGTACCAGGAGCGTTCACGCAACGGGTACTGGATCGGGAAGGCGTACTCCGCCGGTGCGGGCTACAACGTGTTCCGCACGGCCACCGGTGACGGCTACGAATTCCCGCGAGCGGGCCGGTTCACCACCCGTATCGGCGCGTCACTGGTCGACGGGCGTCCGGCACTGCTGATGGACTACACCGTCTTCAACAACCAGCCCGGCCGCGCCGGCCTGATCGACGAGATACGCCGCCTGTCGACAGGGCTCTACCTGGGCACAGCCACCCACCCGAAGCCGGACGGCACCCGCACCGAAGCCACCGGCTGTTTCCTGCTCAACGGGCCCATCAGTCCGTGGCACGGCGTCGACGACCCGGCACGGGAGTTGCGCCAGGCCTGACCGGTTCTAGCAGAATTTGCTCAGGTCGATGGCTTCCCTGGTGAAGCTGAAGCCGTCCGGCGGGATGCCTTTGGGCGAGCTGAGCCAGCCACCCTTGTCTCGTGGCCGGCTGGACAGCTCACCGTCCAGCAGCAGCGAGACGTAGCAGCCGAAGTCGATGGCGAGCCCGTCGTACAGGACTCCGGGATTGTTCTTGTCCGCAATGCCCCGGCGCAACACGTGCAGCAGGCGGGCGTCGTAGAGTTCGTCGACGGTTTCCTGACAGGCCACCTGGTCGATCAGGAACGTCCGCGACCGGCGCCGCCCGACGACCTCGTCGACCAGGAGCCGAAGCGTCCTGCGGGCGGGCTCGTTCGCGGTGATCGCGGTCTGTTTGTCGCGCAGGTACCAGTCGCGGGCCGCCCGTCGGACGTCCGGCAGGCCGATCGGCTCGTGGTGGGCGTGCTGCGCGGCGAGCGCCGCGATGTTGATGGCATCCCGGGGTACTCCTTCCGCCGCGCGGACGAGTTCGGCGAAGGCGTTGGGGCGGAAGGTTTCCTCGACGAACGTCTCCGCGTCAGGCGGTGGCGCGCCCATCATCGCGGCCAGCTGGGGACCGGCATGGTTGTAGAACAATCGGCTGAAGAACTCCTGCGACTTCGTCCGGCCGTGATCGAAGATCATGCAGTCGTCCAGGCTGACCGCGGATGCCGCGTCCGCGCCGACCTCGATACCGACGTAGTCCCCGTCCGCGGTCGCCCGGCTGAACCGGGAGCGCCGCTCGATCGCCGCGATCTTGACCGTGACCCCCATCGTCGGCAGCACGCACCGCCGTAGCAGGTCGGCCAGCAACGGCTGCAGTTCGAGCGGGATGCTGCTCCACTCGTCCAGCAGCAGCCACAAGCGTGTCTGGCCAAGCGCCCGGACGATACGGCGCAACGCCCGGTTGAGCGGGCCGAACACGACATGGTGCTGCTCGACCCCGGTACGCCGCAGCCGGCTCTCCTGAGTGACCGCCGCCCGGCGGATATCTTGGCACCGGGACCGGCGGACACCTCGAACCCATGGGTGACCTCGGCCGTGTCACCGAACTTGGTCTCGCGTTCCACCTCACCGACCACCTGGACGGCGGTCGCCGCCTCGGCCAGCGCGTCCAGTCCGGGCAGCAGGTTCTCGTGGCCTTCTTGTTCGATCGCGGTCGTGAGCAACTCCTCGTGCACCGCCTCAAGCGTGTCCACAAGCAGGTGGGTCCCGCGCAACGCCAGGCTCACAGTGCTGTCGGCGTACATCCCGCCGGCCGAACCGATCGTCCGCAGGTCTACGTAGACCGCCAGATCCCCGGTCTGTTCGATCAGGTCCGCGAGGTAGAGCAGGGCATGTGTCTTTCCGGTCCCCCTGCGTCCATAGAGGATCTGGTGGTCTGTGGAGTGCAGCATCGCCGAGAACGACCCGGCCGTGACGTAGGTCGTCGCGAGCGTGTAGCGATCAGTGCTCTCGGCCCGCCGCGCGATCCGCATCAATGCCTGGTTGAGATGCCTCTGCCGAGCGGATGCGCGTCTGCCGCGCACCTGCCGGTTGCCTGATTGCGGGGCGCACGCCGTCATGGCTCACGGCCTGTCGTCTCCACCTGCGGACAGATGCAGACCGGATGGTTCAACGAGACCACCTCCCCCACAACTCCACCATCGCACGATTGGAGTCGCGTGTGACGGGCAGGCAAACAACAATGCCCAGTTTCATCCGATCGTGGATCGGTAGTCTTGGAAGCCCGATCATGAAAGCGAGTTGGCATGCAGTTCAGCAGCACCCGCGTTGTCGACGACGCGCGCTACGGCGTAGTGACGATCGGCGTCAACGCCGAGCGTGGAGCGGTCGAGGTCTCCGGGACGCAGGTTCCCACGGTCGCCATCCAGCGTTCTGCGGACGCGGAACTGAACAAGTTCGTGCCGATCGGCACCAGAGAAGCCGCCCACCTGACCATGTCGGTCGACGGCGTCGAGGCCGAACTGCGGCCTGGCCCGGGAAAACTGACCCGTCGTTCGTATCGGGTCGACCTGGTCCTCGCCGGAACGCACTACAGATTCACGCCGGACTCCGACGAAACCGCGGAGCTCAGCCGCGAGGGCGCCGAGATCGCCGTGTTCCGGATGGAGGACACCAACGGCGAGTTCAGCGTGGGTTGGCTGGCCGACGATTCGCAGCCTGCCGATGCCGCCATCGGATACGCGCTGTCTGTGGCCTTCCGCACCGGTGCGATGGGGGCCATCTCTATGCTTCTGAACGGTTCGGTAAATGTCGCGGGGCATTCATAAGAAAGTGTGCGCTCGGCGAGAAGAGCGCCAAGCGACACTGAGAACGTCCAAATTCTGATGACAACGGCCCGGAAGGCTCAGCCGGTAGGGTCGTCGGTGTGGATCTGGACGACATCGCCGCCCGGCTCGGGGTATCCGTCGAGGACGTCGATCGCGTGCACCAGCTCGCCGGCGACCGGTCGTCGGCTCCGCTGCCCGCCAAGGCCGACGCGCCCGCGATCCTCGGCCGGCTCGCGGTTCGGCCGGACGACGCCGCCGAGATCATGGCGGGCTGGCCCGACCCCGACTCTCCACTATGGACTCCCGAGCTGCGCTGGCTGCTCGACCGCTCGATTGCCCTGGTCCTCGCCGATCTCGGAGGTTACGGCTGGCTGCCGCCGGGGCCAGAGCTGCCACGCGAACGCGGCCCCGCCTGGCGCCATCTCTACGTGTACGCGTACTTGGCCCTGGTCGACGTCGTCATGGGATACCACCGCGACCACAGCATCGCCGATGCCGTGTCGTGGACGACCCTCGCGGATCTGGGCCGTAACCTCGCGATCGACCGGCGGATGCACGGCGAGGGCTGGCCGGTCATGCAAAGCTGGCTGACGCTGCATGCGCGCGGCGGCCTCTACGAGCTGGGCCGGCTGCAGCACCAGCGCGGCAGCACCGCCATCGACCTGCACATCACCGAGGCAGGGCCGATGACCCCGGAGGCGGTCACGGCGTCGCTCGACGAGGCCCGCGCGTTCTTCCCGCGCCACTTTCCCGACGAGCACCACACGGCGTTCTCCTGCGGCTCGTGGCTGCTTGACCCGCAACTGCTGGAGTACCTGCCCGAGGACTCCAACATCGCCCGTTTCCAGCAGAGGTTCGAGCTGGAGCCCTACCAGGAGCCGGAAGGGCTGGACGCCGACGTCGAGGTACGGCGCTTCGTGTTCCGCACCCTGACCACGCCGCTCGACCAACTGCCCCACCGCACCCTGCTCCAGCGCGCGGTCATCGACCACCTGAAGGCCGGCCGCCACTGGTACTGGCGCCGCGGCCGCTTCCCGTTCTAGCCACAGGCTGTTTCCGCTGCTGCGGCTGGCCACATCCTGCTGCGAGAATGGTGGATGTGCCCGAGTCCGCCGCCAACAGCATGTCAGGCATGGCGGACGTGGTCGTCCAAGCGCACACGATCCAGGGCGACGTCAACGTCGGCATCGTTGTGGACCCGCGCCTGCCACTGCCACGTCAGCTCCCCGTAGCCGCACCAGGGTTTGTGGGTCGTGCTGACCAGCTCGCCGAGCTGGACGCGGTGTTCGAGGCCGATCCCGCTGGATCCGTGGTGATCTCGGCGATCGACGGCTCAGCGGGTATAGGCAAGACCACGCTCGCGCTGCACTGGGCGCACCGGGCCGTGAACCGGTTTCCCGACGGGCAGTTGTACGTCAACCTCCAGGGGTTTTCGGCGAGCGGCGACCCTGTCCGGCCTGCGGAGGCGCTTCAGGGCTTCCTCAACGCCTTCGACCTGCCCGCGGGCTCTGTTCCGACGGACGTGAACGCTCGGGCGGCATTGTTCCGCAGCCTGGTCTCCGACCGGCGGATGCTGATCGTGCTGGACAACGCCCGGGACGTGGACCAGGTCCGGCCGTTGCTGCCGGGCAGTCCGCTCTGCGGGGTGATCATCACCAGCCGCAACCGCCTCACCGGGCTGGTCGCGCTGGACGGTGCCCGGTTGATGCCCCTGGACGTGCTCGCCCAGGAGGAGGCGCACGAGCTGCTGGCCCACCGCGTCGGGACTGACCGGGCTGCGGCGGAGGCGGACGCGGTCACGTCCCTGACCGAATCGTGCAGCGGGCTGCCCCTCGCGCTGGCGATCGTCGGGGCTCGTGGCGCCTCGGAGCCGGATCTTCCGTTGGACGAACTGGTGGCCGAGCTTCGCGACGAACGCGATCGTCTCTCCGCGTTCCATGCCGGAGACGAGAACACCGATCTGCAAGCGGTGTTCTCGTGGTCGTACAAGTCTCTCTCGCCGCAGGCCGCTGAGCTGTTCCGCAACCTCGGCAGCCATCCCGGACCGGAGATCGGCTTCGAGGCGGCTACCGTGCTGGGTGCGACCCGGCGGTTGCTGACCGAGCTGACCCGGGCGAACCTGTTGGACCAGTACGTTTCGCAGCGCTACCGGTTCCATGACCTGCTTCGGCTGTATGCCCGCGAGCTCGGCGCGGACCCGGAACCCATGCGGCGGCTCGCCGGGTGGTACCGCGATCGGGTGGCCGGGGCGACCGCGTGGATCAACTCGCGGCTGGACGTCGAGCGCGAGCACAGGACCAAATGGGACGCCCTGCGGTGGCTGGAAGGCGAACGCGCCAACCTCGTCGCGTTGGTCATGTCCGGTGCATCGGCGGAAACCGCGTGCTTGCTGGCGCCGTTCTTCCGTGAGCGGATGCACGTCGACGACTGGCGGGCCACGCTCGGACAAGCCTCGAAGACGACCAACGCCGTGCTCAAGGTCCGGATCCAAGCCGAGATCATGCTGTACCTGGCCCAGACGACCACTGTCGAGGCCGAACTGCCACTCCCCCAAGGCATCCAGGAGCTGCCACCGGCCGACCACGCGGATGTTCTCCGGATCGTCGCGGACGCCTACCTGGAAAGCGGCCGGATCGGGCTGGCCCGCAAGGCGGCAGTGGACTGCGTCGAACGGCTACGGGCGCTGGGGAATCGGCGCGCGGAGGCGTGGGCACTGGCGAACCTGGCACAGCTCTATTCCCACCAGCTTCTCTTCGACGAGACAACCGAATGCCTGACCAGGACGCAGGAAATCTGGCGTGAGCTGAACGATCCGTGGTTCGAGGCGGATGCGCTGATTCGTCAAGCGGACGCGGACCGTTTGCGCAGTGAAGTCGTGACCGCGCTCCGGTGTGTGGACCGGGCCGTGACCCTGTACACCACAACCTTCGACGACCAGGTGAGCAGGGCCCGAGCATTCGCACTGTACGGCCAGATCCTGCGCGAGTTCGGTGTGGCTGCCCAGGCCATCGACTGCCAGCTGAAGGCGCTGGAAATCCTGGCATCCCAGCCGGAACCACGCGAACGGGCCGAGGTGCTGGCCGAGCTGGTCGATACCGCGCTGAGCCTGGGACGCATCGGGGTGGCCAAGGAGTTTCTGCGACAACTGCTGGCCGCCGGACGCTCGCTCAACGATCCACAGGCGCGAAATCGCGGTTTTCTCGTGAGTCTGGGATTCCACAGTGATGCCGGAGACTTCCGAGTCCCGCAGTCCGACGACTGGATGCGTGGCCAACGCCCGGCAGCGCTCAAACACGGTGCGCAGAACCTCGCGCGGTTCCATGCCGCTCAAGGGCGGATCGCCACCGCTGTCGGCTACATCATTGAGGACGGTAGCGCCGAATCGTTGATGAAGCTTGCCGAAGTCTACCGATCGGCCTACCGGGATGCGGAAGCCGTTCCCTGCATGGTGAAAGCGCGAGACCTGTCCCGGCAGCTCGACGATCCCAAGACCGAAGCGGTCGCTCTGGACTATTTGGGGAACATGTACCAGGACATGGGCCGTTTCCGCGTAGCGATCGACATGCACGAGGCGGCTGTCGGTGTCCGCACGTCGATGGGCGTCGACTCGTACCGTACGGGCTGGAATCTCGTGGATATCGCGTACTGCCATCGCGAGTCCGGCCGGTTCGACGACGCGTTGGCCACTTTCGAACGCGGGCTTGCAGTGCGCCAGGAGGCCGGCAACACGTACGGCGTGGTGCAAATGCTCGGCATGGTCGCGGAAACCCATGTTCTGCGGCGTGAATTCGATCAGGCCGCACGGCGTCTGTCGGAAGCGGTCGCGCTTTCCACGCGCGAGATGCTCGATCCGGCGGCATGGACGTTGGCCGACCTTGTTCACTACTACAGCCAGCAGTACCGGTTCGCCGAGGCCGAGCAGTGTTACTGGGCGGCGTTGCCGACCTTGCAACGCCAGGGTGGCGACCGGCGGGCGTTGACCCTGCAGGGGTATTTCGCGCAGATGAGGATCAAGCAGGGGCGGGCCACCGAGGCGATCGAACTGCTGCGGTACCACCTGGATTTCCTGACCGCAATCGAGGATTTCACCTGGACCGCCAAGTTCCGCGCCGATCTGGTGCGGGCCCTGCTCGACCAACGCCGGTTCGCCGAGGCGGAGTCGTTCGCCCGGCACGGGGTAGAAGTGGCCGTGCGGACCGAGGCCGACCGTGGACAACTCCGGTTCCTGGGACTGCTGGGAGAGATCGCCACAGCTCGCGGCCAGTTCGGTGCGGCGCAGGCGTATTTCCGGCAAGCCGCCGACCTGGGTGACCGCAATGGCGACGGGGCCAGGGCGCACCACTTGGCCGGTTTGGCCAAGGCACAGCTGGAAGGCGGGGACACGGACGCCGCGATCGCCACATGTCAAACCCGGCTGGCGGTCGTGCGGACGTTGGGCGACGATCGGGCGGTGGCCCAGGCCTTGGCGGAACTCGCTGTGGCGCAACAGAATCCTGGGCCCCTGGACGAGTGCCTCTCGGTGTGCGACGCGCTCGAAGACCCTTGGGCAGTAGCGCGGACGCTGAAGGACTGCGCGCGGGCAGCCGAGAGAATGGGAGAGCCCAGCCGGGTCATCGAGTACCTCAGCCGGCGCGCCGATCTGGGCCACACGCTGTTCGAACTCGGGATATGCGCGGAAGCCGCAGCCGACCTGGGCGAGCATCACCTGAGGCACGGCCGGCCGGCCGAGGCGGTGCGGGCTCACCAGCAGGCGCTGGATCTGCGTGAAGAGCTGGGCGATCCGCCGGGAATCGCCGACGCGTCCGACCGGCTGGCGACCGCGAAGGCCGCCGCCGGCCGAACGCCTCAATGAGCGCCAGTGATCAAACTGCGGAGAAAGTCACCGTGACCACGGGAACCGGCCGAGCGCAGTTTCGCACGGACGGCGTCCGCGTCCGGGTGCCTGAGCTCGAGGAGGACGGTCATTGCCCGCCGCCAGGCTTCACGTGCGGCCTGGACGGCTCCTTCGGCGTGGTGCGCGTCGCCCAGCCGGTCGATCGTCTCGGCCTCGGCGCACCGGTGCCCGAGGTCCCGGTAGAGCGCGGCGGCACGTTCGTAGCACGCGATGCTCTCCTCGTGGTGGCCCAGCCCAGAGTGGGCGTGGCCGAGAGTGTCCCATGTGTCCGCCTCGCCGTACCGGTCATCGATCTCCTGGTTGAGGCGCAGGGCCCGTTCGCCGGAGGCGAGGGCCTGCTCGTCGTCGCCATGGTTGTGGTATCCCCACGCGATGTTGTTGAGCGCTCTGGCCTGCCCTGACCGGTGGCCGATGCCGAAGAACAACTCGAAGGCCCGCTCGGCATGCGCCAGCGACGTCCGGTGATCGCCCTGGCGGGCACGGATCCAGCACAGGTCGAAGTGGACTCTGGCCTCGCCCGCCGCGTCACCCGTCTCCTGGAAGAGGCGCTGGGCGTCTGTCAGGTAACCGATCGCGTCGGACACCCGGTCCAGGTGGACATGGGCACGCCCGAGGCTGCGGTGGGCGTGCGCCTGCCCGACCGGCCGGGCAGGGACGACATCCGCGCCTGCGTTCTCGTCCTTGAGGATACCGCACGGTCGGCGTTGATCAGCAACAATGCGAGCATTTTTTGCTGCCGCAGGCTGGTCAGACGCACCAACCCGTCGCTCGCCGAAACTTCCAGCAACCCCAGCACTCGGAATTCCACTCACGCCTCCAGGGCGGCCGTCGAACATCCGGCGGCACGTATCCTGGTAGCGCCTTCGTGGCTGTTGTTTCCGAATTCACTGTGTCCCGGAAATGTCCATTCCACTCACTCGACAGGCCATGCGGGGAAGTAGTAGCCGTCCTGCCAGGGGTAGGCGAGGTCGCGATAGCCGCAACCGGCCGTCAAGTGGCCGGCATCCCGGAACCCCTGCTCGGAGATCTCGCACGCGGCGAACGTCGGATACGGACCTATCCACGTCCACGTGTCGGCATTGGCCACACCTGCGCCGCCCATCGCCAAAGCAGCGGAAATACCCAGAACACCCACAAGTTTTCGCATCAGACAAGCAGACTGCCTGACGACCGGAGGCACAAGCCACCGTTGTGCGCAGCCTGCCCGGACAAACGGGCGCGAGCCGGCCAGTGGTATGCGCCGTTAGTTGCCGCCGCCTGCGTCACGCAGGTGCTGGCGCCACACCTGGCGGAGATTGGTGGTGTCGCAGGTTTGCTGGGTCAGGACCGCGCCATTGCCGTTGGCGCTGATGCATTTGCCGCTGAGAGCATTGCGGAACAGGATGTTGACCGACCCGTTCGGGTTCTCGCTGACGACCGGGGTCTGCCATTGCTGGCCGAGGCTGCTGGAGCAGCTCAGTTGCTGGATACCCGTGCCGTCGGCGCTGGATTCGTTCCAGATCTGGACGCATTTGTTGCTGTTACGCGCGATGACCCACTTGTTGCCGTTGCCGAGCGTCTGGAGCTGGAACGTCTGGTTGTACGACCCGCTGCCGACCGGGGTCTTGCACGTGGCCTGCTGGATGAACACGAACTCGGCGCTGGAGCCGCCGGACACGTCCATGCACAGCCGGGCGCTGCGGTCGGAGTACTGCAACCACCAGACGGCGGCATTTGCCGGTGCCGCGGCCAGGACAACCGATGCCATCACCAACAAAACCAGCAAATAAAACCGCGAAACGCTTGCGCATGGCCACATCCGTTCCTGTGTCCGGGCAGAGTCAACCAGCCTAGGCACACCGATCCGGGCCGCCTAGCCGACAAGCGGCGGTACGGATTCACCCGGCCGGCTCGTTGATTGTCCCTTGTGGATCAAGACCTTCGCTCTGATGACGATCAGCCGGACGCTGCAACCGGCCTGCAATCCGCCCCGGCAGCATCCGGAGCACGGATTTCCCTGCCAGAAGGCGAAATCGTAGACGGATGTGGGGACATGAACGGAGCAAGAATGCGAAGGACATGGATCGGCGCGATCGTGATCTGTGCCGGGATCACGATCATCCCGGCCGGGCCGGCATACGCCCAGGCGACATGCGGCGGTAGACCGGTGACAATCACCGGAACAGCCGGTGACGACTCGATCATAGGCACTCCGGCCGACGACGTGATCGCGGCCGGTGCGGGCAACGATCGAGTGATAGGCCTTGGTGGCAACGACATCGCCTGTCTCGGCGCGGGCAAAGACTTCTTCCTTGGCGGCGACGGCCTCGACCGCCTTGTCGCCGAAGCCGTGCCGGACGGCGCCGACGTCTTCCAAGGTGGCGCGGACCACGACACGATCGATTACAGCGCCCGGACAGGCGCGGTCAGGGTGAGCCTTGACAACATCGGTGACGACGGCGCGGCAGGCGAGAGCGACAACGCTGATCTCACCGTCGAGAACATCGTGGGCGGCGCCGGCGACGACTCGCTGACCGCGAACCAATCGACTGTACTGCAAGGGCAACTCAACGGCGGTCCCGGCAACGACACCATCATCGGCAGCCAGGGCCAGGATTTCCTCGAAGGCGGCGATGGCGCCGACCGCATCGACGGCCTGGGCGGTGAGGACATCCTGCTGGGCGGCGCTGGCGACGACACACTCAACGGCGGTGCCGGCTTCGACCAGGTCGGCGGGATGGACGGCAACGACATCCTGTTCGGCGGCCCGGACGGCGACATCGTCGGCGGCGGCGCCGGGGACGACCAGATGATCTCCGACCCAACCGTCGACGGCGGCGACCAGTTCTTCGGCTTCACCGGGAACGACACCGTCTCCTACGCACCGCGCACCGCCGGAGTCACGGTGACGTTGGACCTGCTCACCAACGACGGCGACACAGCGACCGGCGAGAGCGACTTCATCAGCACCGATGTGGAGAACGTCCGCGGCAGCCAGGCGGCCGACAGCCTCACCGGAAGCGACCAGGCCAACACGATCTTCGGCGAGGCAGGCGACGACCTCATCAACACCGTCGACAACATCGCCGGCAACGACCGGACCGACGGAGGGCCAGGTATCGACCGATGCAAGGCCGACCTCGGTGACATCACAGCCAACTGCCCCTGACACACCGGGCTGTTCACGCTGCGGGCAGCGTGAACAGCCCGCCTTCACTGGCCGAATTGTCAATGTGGCCAGAACTAGCCCGGACACTCGGCAGATCTTGACGGGCCGGCGTCACCGCCAGTTGTATTCCGGCTGTGTCGAAGATCAACAGTGGGGTCTCGGTCGCCATAATCGGTGCCGGATTCGGTGGCCTGTGCATGGCGGCCGAGTTGAAGCGGATGGGGATCGAGTCGTTCGTCATCTTCGAGAAGGCGGACGAGGTCGGTGGTATTTGGCGCGACAATACGTACCCCGGTTGCGGCTGTGACGTCCCCTCGCATCTGTATTCATACTCCTTCGAGAGATATCGAAGCGCGACGGTTCGCTATCCCGGCCAGCAGGATATCCTCGACTACCTCCGGCGAGTGACTGAGAAGTACGATCTGCGCCGTCACCTGAAGACCGGGGCCGAGGTCGTGTCCGCCGACTACGATGAAATGTCGGCGCACTGGACCATAGTCACCGGCGACGGGCTGGAGCATGTCTTTGACGTCGTGGTGTCGGCCGTGGGCCAATTGCACCGGCCCAAGTTCCCGAAGTTCGCCGGCTGGGAGAACTTTCACGGCGAGGTTTTCCACACCGCCGAGTGGGATCACGGCGTCGATCTGACCGGTCGCGATGTCGCCGTCGTCGGCACCGGATCGAGCGCGGCCCAACTGCTGCCGCACGTGGCCGAGCGGGCCCGGCGGGTCTCGGTCTTCCAACGGACGCCCAGTTGGGTGATCCCGAAACCGAAAGCGGAATTCGGACGCGTCACCCGATGGGCGTTCGACCGGTTTCCCGCTTTGCAGCCGGCCTACCGGGCGGCGACCTACCTCGCTGCCGACACACTCCTCACTCCCGTGATCAGACGTGGATGGACCTTCCAGCCGACCGCGTGGGCCGCCCGCCGGCATCTGCGCCGCCAAGTGCCCGATCGGGTCGTGCGGGCAAACCTCACGCCTGATTACCCGATCGGCTGCAAACGGATAGTCATCGACAACTCCTACTATCCGGCGTTCAACCGCGAGAACGTGCATCTGGTGACGGAAGGAATAGCCAGGCTCACCCCCTCGGGCATCAAGACCGAAGACGGCACACATCACCCAGCCGACGTGATCGTCTACGCCACCGGATTCCGGACCACCGAGTTCCTCGTCCCGATGACCGTGCGTGGCCGAGGCGGAAAGAATCTCCACGAACAGTGGGCCACGGCAGCCGAGGCCTATCTGGGTATAGCTGTGCCTGGATTCCCGAACTTCTTCATGGTGCACGGACCCAACACAATCCTCGGGCACAATTCGAACATCTTCATGATCGAGTGCCAGGTCCACTACATCCTGAACTGCCTGCGAATGCTGCCTGGCGAAGTCGAAGTCCGCACAGAAGCAATGGACTCCTACCGCTCATGGCTCAACACAGCCATATCCCGGACCGTCTGGCAGGCAGGCTGCGACAGCTGGTACAAAACCGAGTCAGGCCACGTGACAAACCCATGGCCCGCCTCGACAAGAAAGTACCGGAAAATGACCCGCCGCGACCCATCTTCCGCCTTCTCGGCAACCCGTCGTCAACCGGTCGCCACATGATGGCAGGCCAGGCCGCGGAAAATCGGTACAAAGCCGCCCAGGGCTGAAGCACTGTGCACACGCCTGTCCTGCAAGCGGTCGGACTGAGCCTCAGGTGGCGAGCCGCTCCAACATGTCGACCACCTGCGCGACATCGTCTGCCGCGGTGGTGTTGCCGACTGCGTGGTAGATGCTGTGCTGCCAGCGTGCACACTCGATCGCGGTGGTGCGGGCCTTGGGGTCGATCATCGTGTGCGGGACGAGCTGCTGGACTATCGCGGTGAGCCAGCCCGCGGCGTCGACTGCCGCCGGCCACTGGCCTTGTTCGGCGTGCCGCTCCCCGAAGTTGACGACCGCGGCCGCCCAGATCTGCCCCACGTGTCCGAACTGGTAGCGCAGGGCGAGCACCCGTTGCTGGGAAGCCGCGGCCATCAGGGCGTGCACCTCCAGCCCGAGGAGCAACTCCGCCTGCTCGTCGGCGAGGCTGGTCTGCAGGCCGAACAAGGTTTCCGCCAATGCTGGAGCCAGTTGCGGGTCACACCGCATGGCCGGTACGAGAAGAGCGACATCGGTGGCCGGCGCGGTGTGCGACCTTCGCAGGTCTTTCATGTCCGCGCCATCGAGCACCTCGGCCAGCGTCGGTGCGTATGCCAGTGTGGCGGGATCGAACCCACCTACGCTGTCGAGTGTGGCGAAATGGCCGGCAGCCCTGGCCAGGTCCGTTCGTCCCGCTGCGGTGTGTACCAGGCTGGCGACTCGGCCCGCAGTCTTGACCGCCGGTGCGTGCATGGCGGGTATGGCGAGCTCATCGCCCCTCCGGAAGGCGATCAGGTACTCCCGCAGTGCCCAGTCGGCCGCCCCGACTGCGAGATCCGGGTCGCCTCCGATCATCAGCTGCACCTGACCGGCGAAGGCCAGCACCCGGGCCGCATCGGCCCGGCGCGGGTCACCAGGTTCGTCACTGAGGCAGTCGAGGCAGGACAGCACCGCCTGCTGCGTGTCGGCGATGGCGGACAAGGGCCGGCCCGCCATGGCGGCCACCCGGGCACGCCGGATCACCACGTCGGTGATCAGCTGACGGACCGCGCTCGCGTCCTGCTGTCCACTGAGGACACCGAGTCGCTGGTAGGCGGTCTCGGCCTGGTTGAGTGCATGGCCGGCGGCGTCGAAGTCTCCAGCCTCCAGCAGCCACTCACCGAGCGTGTACTGCATCGAACCGAGTTGCTGAGAGTGGCCCGGCTCGTCCGGTTCGGCCTCGACCGCTTCACCCACCAGCACAGCGGCCTGCTGGTAGCGATCGATCGCGGCCGGCAGGTCGCCCGTCGCATGCCGCCCCTGCCCCTCATCCATCAGATCCATCACACGCAGCTGGAATCCACGGCCGAACTGAGCCATCAGACTGCCTCCCACCGAACGGCCCAAAGCCATCGCTTCGAACGGTACGCACCACGGGAGGCTGGAAACCAGCGGAAAGTTCCTGGCGGGCCCGTAATTGATCCGGGCCCGCCAGGAGTGGGAATCAGCGGATACCACGGCCGCCGCTGCAGCCGGCCGGTGAGCACGGTGGCTGGCGAGGCGCGTTGCCGTCGATGGCGTCCACTTGACGGTCGACGTAGACAGCCGCGGCCCGTGAGCCGAGCACGGCGACGTCCAGTGTGCAGGCTTCCAGCCAGAGGGGCTTCAAGACGCCGGCCTGGCGGCAGGTGTTCTCGGACTGGATGCGGAGCGTGTAAGGAAGGTTGCCGGCAAAGAACGGTGCCGTGGGGGTACCCGCGGCGACCTGGTTGCAGGGCCGGAGCAGGGATGCGGTGGCGGCCACTCGCCAGCTGTTGCCGAATGCGTAGAGATCGGCGAACGAGATCGGGGTGCGGTACCGCGTGCCGTCTCTGCCTTCGAGCAAAGTGGGGCTGTCATCGGGATTGCCGAGCAGACCACGCACCCTGGTCGGCCAGATTCCGAGGGAGATCTCCAAATCGGCGTAGGTGGTGTTCGCGGTGATGGCGACGCTGTTGCCGGCCTTGTCCCTGACGGTGTACACGTTCGCGACGCGGTTGATGTCCACTCCGCTCGGCAGCGACACGGAGCCGCCGGGTGGCAGATCGGTCGGGCGTCCGTCCACCATGAGGCGGGTCCCGTCGCACACTGCCACCTGAGTGGTGCCCATCCTGGTCCCGACTGATCGGTTGACCGACGCGTTCGGCCATGTCGGGGCGCCGGATACCTTACGGGTCTGCACCTCGAGCGCGCTGCCGACCTGCGCCTCGACGAAGTCGCCCGAAGCCTGGAAGTCATAGGCCAGCTCGGCGAACGTGACTTCGTGGGTGTCGCCGATGGCCCGGGCCCAGGCGCACGGGACGTGGACACCAGGCGCTCCGTTGGGAAGTCTCTTCTGCTTGAAGATCAATGCGGGTCTGGTCCCGCTCACTGGTGGCTTCGGTCCGACGAAGGACAGGTCGTTGGCTTCGTTGGTGAAGCCCGTGGAGGAACACAGTGGTTTCTTGTCGCCGCCGTAGATGATCTCGGTGCGGGTGTCGAACTCGGCACCCACATTGAACTTGGCCGTGGATTCGTCGGCGTAGCCGAACACGTTGAACTCGACTTGCTGCCACTGCGACCCGATGTCGAGTTCGCGGGTGACCGACATGGGGTACGTGTACCACCCGTCGGTGAACTCGACCTTGTCCTGTGGCCCGTTCACGCTGCCAGTCAACTTGTAGAGCGCCATTCTGCTGGTGATGAGGGGCACGCTCGGGGTGGGCTTGGCCGCACTCTTCTTGTAGCAGCTGTCGATCAGCGCGGGAAGCCAGCCCGATGGGCACGCCGCACCGTACGATCGCAGCCAGTACTTGATATAGACCTCACCGCTGGTTCCGTTGTTGGCGAACAGGAACTGCATCCAGCCCCAGCACAAGGGCTTGTCGTCGCACAGCGAGGTCTTGAACTCGTTGGTGTTGAGCTGGAGCGTGTAGGCGTCCGTGGTCTCCGGCTCCGTGCTGCCGGGCACAGGCGACTTCACGATGGTCACGTTCTTGACCGTGCCCGCGTCGAACGAGCCGGTCGCCTCGTAGACAGGCCCGGCGGGCGTCTGCGCGATCACTCCCAAGCCACCGTGCGCCATCACCATCGGAGGCGCGCTCGCGTACGCTCCCACCGGCAGCAGGAGTACCCCGATCGCGGCAGCCACCACCCTGCGTCTTCTTCCGCGTCTTCGCGGCAACCGGCTCATCACCCGATCCCCTTTCCTTGGGAAAACAGTGAGTTCGTTCAGCACTGGGCCAGGACGCTGGTCTCCCATGTCCACACACCCGGCTGGCGCTGGACTTCGACGTGCCAGAACCGGAAGGTGTACGGGATCGGGATCAGGTTGCCGACGTTGCTGCGGACCTGGCCGACGAGGTAGTACGTCGCGATTTTCCCGTCTCTGATCTCCGAGAACATGTCCGGCGCCGTGCAGGCCGGCTGCCCGGCCAGCGATTGTGGCTGCATACCGACCACCGGGAACAATGGCGGGATAAGCGCGTCGCAGGAGGCACGGTCGGCCGTGTCGAAGCGGTACTGGCCGTTCACGACTTTCTCATGCAGCCAGTACACGATCCTGCCCCACGAGCCGGCAGCACGGGCACCGGCCCGCCAGTGCGTCGAGTACGGCGGAATGGCGTCGCTGAAGCTGCCGGTGATGGTGCATCGCCAGTCCTGCGCGGCATGCGCGGGCGATACTCCCGTTACCGTCCCGAGCAAGACGACCAACACGGCGGCAATGCTGAGTTTGCGTTTCATGTCGAGTAGCTCCTGGGAATCAACTGGCGGACGTGCCTGCCAGTCCGGTCTCGCACCGATCCTGACCCTGGTAATGCGGGACGGGTAAGCTCCAACCTCGCCCACGTGACCGTGGGTGATGATGCCCATCCGTTCTGCAGCCATGCGGACTAGTGCGGTCGGGTTCGCCAACCACCAGACTTGGTTCTGTGGGATCGATCGAGGGGTCCAACGCAGGGCATCGCGCCCTCGCCGAGATCCTGGGGGCGCAGGTCGCGTGGTGGCAGCTCGGTTTCCGGACCCGCCGGGCAGTGATCCGGCAGGCGCGAAGGGGAAACCGGTTCGCGGATCCGGAGATCTGGAGCGTCGCGCTGGGGTGGGCGCGTCATTGGCTGACCGCCCCACTCTGGTGGCGCTGGGTGCGGCTCGCGGCCGCGACCGTCCTCGCGGTCATGTACCTGTTGGCGCTGGCTAGCGAGTGGTTGGGGGCTGACCCGTTCGGCGCGTTCAGCGGCGCGCTCGCAGTCTGTCTGCCACTGGCCGCGGGCTGGGCCGCCAGGCAGGCACGCGTCGCCAGGATGCTTGTCGCGCTGGCACCTGGTCCGCGGCCCGACCGGCCTTCCGCGCTGGCTCTGGCGATTCGCACGTCGGCTCTGCTGCTTTCGGTCGGCCTGGCAGCCGGCGTGGTCGTCGTGGCCCTCGCCCACCAGCACCCGGCCGGCCGCTTCTGTCCAGCGTTCGTCGTCGACGCGCCCGTCCGCGATTGGTTGCGGCACAACGATGGACAAACCGGGGTGGGCTGCCCCGCCGGTGACACCCGCAGTGGTGCGGGCGGTGTGCGCTACACGCCTTGGAACGCACCGAACCGGGGCACCCGATTCGGGCCGGACTACGTGATGTACGGCTCGCGGCCCGACCGCCTTATGGTGATGCCGTTGGTCATCTTCGCCGCGTGGACTGCCGAGGACGGCCCGTCAGGGCGGCTCGGCGAACCGATTGAGGAGTCGGCGGATCACTCGGTCAGCTATGTGAATTTCCGCGGCGGCGCGATCGTGCTGCCTGTTGACGGAACACCACAAGTCCACTTGGGACAGAGCCACTCCGTCGCCCGTGAACCCGGCGGCCCCTGCGAGGTCCTCGATTGGCCATGCATCACCACGGCATACGCTGACGCCACAGGGATTCATCTGAGCTGGCGGTACCAGGCCGCGGACGCGTTCAATGTGGTTTGGCGGCCGCAGAACGACCCGATACGGTCCAGTGTGCAACGCGAGGTCGCCGGCTACGAGCTCACCGTGCGCGACCTGACCCCGGCGACCACCTACATGGTGGATGTCCAAGCGTGCGAGAAGCATTTCGTACGCCGCTCGACCTGCACGAGATTCTCGCCCCCAGTGATCGTCAGAGTGCCGTAGATGTCGGAGGGGCCAAGACATCCGGCGCCGATACTGCTGGTGCTCGCCCTGCGCTGGCTGGCGTTCGGCTGGATGCTGACCGTGGCGTTGGTCAGCGGGCAGATCCAGCGACCCGTCGAGGCCGCAATCGCTTTGCTCGCAACCGGTTGCTGGACAGCCTGGCTCACGGTGGCCGCGGTCCGGCGGATGAGGCTGGTGCTCGCGGCAGACGTAGCGGTGGCCATCGCGCTTAACGTGGTGTACGGCCACATTTACCCGCCGCACGCGATGCTGACCAATCACCCTTCCTTCATGGGGGCCTACCCGGCTGCGGCGGTCGCCGCCTGCGGAGTCGTCTACCGGCTGCGCGGCGGCTGTGCAGCCGGGCTGGTCCTCGGCTTCTCCCTGCCGTTCGCATACGCGGCCAACGAAATCGCGCTGGACAGGCTGTCGTTCCTGCAGGTACTGACCATGATCGGCGGAGGGCTGTCCTACGTGCTGCTCGGCGGCACGATCGGGGCGGCTGCCCGCCAGCTCAACGCGTTGCACGAGCGGGCAACCCGCGATGGGCAGCGGGCCGCACGGATGGCCGAGCGGCAGCGGATCGTCGCCCAGATCCACGACGACGTGCTACAGCAGCTCGGCCGACTGCGAGCCGGCATCAGGGAGATGTCCGGCGGGCCGGCGTTGGATGCCGTCGCGGAAGGGATCGCCCGGCAGGAGTCAGCCTTGCGGAGCCTGGGCAGCGCCGAGCCCGATCCACCACCCGGCGTCGTGTCGCTACACGCCCAACTGGCCGAACTCGTTGAGCGCTACGGCGACGTCCCAGTCCGTCTCATCACCGCGGGCCCGTTCCCGCTGCCGACGGGTATGGCCACCGAGATCACCGCCGCGGTCGCGGAGCTACTGACCAATGTGGTCAAACACGCGCAGGCGCACCAGGTCTGGCTCACCGTGCTGCCCGACGGCGGCGACATCACGGTCACGGTTCGCGACGACGGTGTCGGATTCCCGCCCGGCCAGGACACCGGCGGGCTCGGCCTGAGGCTGTCGGTACAGGCCAGGGTGCACCGGATGGCCGGCAGCGTCCGCATCCGCAGCAGTCCCGGTCACGGCACCGAGGTGGAGCTACGCGTCCCGAAGGGAAACGACCATGGCTGAGAGCCGGATCCGTGTGCTCATCGTGGAGGACCACCCGATCACCCGCGACGGTGTCCGAAGTGGACTGGAACGCGACGGCCGGGCGATCGTCGTTGCCGAGGCGGCCGACGTGCCGACCGCGTGCCGGATGGCCGATCAGGTGCGGCCCGATGTCGCCCTGGTCGATCTGCGCCTGCGACCCCACCCCGAGGAACCCACCGGACACGGCATCGGCGTGATCCGTCACCTGCGGCAGCGCAGGCCTGAGGCGCGTGTTCTCGTTCTCTCCCAAGCGGGTCCGGAGGAATTGCTGGCCGCGATCCAGGCAGGCGCGCACGGCTGCGTCGGCAAGGCAGCCACCTCGGCCGAACTGACCGACGCGGTCGCCGCCGTGCTCACGGGACCTGTACTCCCCGCCGAACTCGCCGCGCACCTGATCGGTGAGCTGCACCGGCATACCCGGCCGCTCACCTCCCGGGAGCGCGATGTGTTGCGCTGCCTGGCAAACGGCTACGACAACCGGGAAATCGCCGCACAGTTGCGCATCGCGGTACGCACCGTGAACCGCCACCTGGAAAACATCCGGGACAAGCTCGGCCGGACCCGGCGCTCCGACCTGATCCGCATTGCCCGCGCCCATCTGACGCCCTGGAACTCCCAGTAATTGCGCCCAGGTAAATAATCAAGTCAGATACTTGCATTTGATGTTAAGTGAGGAGCTCCCTAACGTTCTTGGCATGAACCTCACCGTCCTCGCGGCCTCCGGCCAGACCGGAACCGCCCTCACCCGGCAGGCGTTGCGACGTGGTCACACCGTGACCGCCATCGCGCGTGATCCCCGGCGGATCGCCCTGCCCGACTCCCCTGACCTGCGCAAAGTGGCGGGCGACGTGAACGACGCGGCCAGTATCGCCGCCGTCGTGGATGAGGACTCCGTGGTCCTTTCCGCGCTCGGCACCGACCGGGCCGGGATTCTCCTGATCGGCGCCCAGGCCGTCATCGCCGCAGGCCCGCAGCGCGTCATCTGGCTCGGTGCCTATGGCACGGGCAAATCAGCCGAAGTGGCTGGCGAGGGCGCGGGCATACTCGCCAAGCTGCTGGGCGACCGACTCGCGGACAAGGTCGCAGCCGACAACACCGTTCTCGCAGCCGGGGGCACCGTCTTCCACGCCGGGGTGCTCGCTGACGGGCCGGAAAGCCCTGGTCGGCGCACGGTCGGCCTGGAGGCCGCGCCGCCCTTCGACCTCAGTGCGAAGGTCAGCCGGGAAACCGTCGCCGCGGCGATGCTCGACGAAGCCGAGGCACCTGGTTTTCCCGGTGCCGTAGCCCTGCCGTTGGCAGAGTAGTCACCCAGTGATCTCCTCGATCGACGCCCGGACCTGCTCGCGGAACCAGGCGTGGGCGGGATCGGAATCGTAGCGCTGGTGCCAGTTGCAGTTGATCGCCGCCGCTGGTGACTCGACCGGTAGCGGCAGGGTGATGAGCCCGAACGCCTCGATGAGCGGGCGGCTGAGGATCGCCGTGCAGGTGACCAGCGCGTCGCTACGGGCGGCGATCTGCAGGGCGGTGGACACAGTCGCCACCGCCGCGATCACCCGGCGCCGCAGGCCTTCGGCGGCCAGCAAGTCGTCGATCGGCGCGGTGAGGCGGCCACGCCGGGAGATCACCACTTGCGGCTGCGCCGCGTACGAGGCCAGGTCGAGTCCGGTGGCACAAGGGTGGTCCGCGCGCATCGCCACCACGAGCCGATCTTCGCCGAGCGGCTCGGACCGGAACTCGGGCAGACGAGGCCCGCTGCCGCCGAGTTCCAGATCGACGCGGCCGTGCCGCAGGTCGTCGGTGTCGACGGGGTTCTCCGCCAGCACCCGCAGTCGCACGCCGGAAGCCCGCTGCTGAACCCTGCCCACCAGTACCGGCACGACTGACGCGGCCACCGCGTCGTGACACCGGATCGTGAAGGTGCGATCCAGTTTGGCCAGGTCCAGCTCACGGACCGGCGAGAGCACTTCGTGCGCTTGTCTGACCAACCGGTGCACGTCTTCTCGCACCGACACCGCGTACGGGGTCGGAGCCATCGAGTGGCCGGTGCGCACCAGGATGTCGTCCCCGGTGACGGCGCGAAGCCGGCCGAGGGTGCGGCTGACCGCAGGCGAGGACAGGTGCAGCCGCTCGGCTGCACCCATCACGCTGCCCTCTTCCAGCAGGGCGTCCAGCACAGTCAGCAGATTCAAGTCCAAGTGCATAAGAACAAATCCTAATAAGACGCAGATCCACTTCGATCAACTCCGGAGCATGCCATGAGCCAGGAACTGCTTGCCGCCACCGTCGCCGCCGTCCGCCACGCCGGTGCCCGGATGATGACGCGCTATAGCACCGAATCCCGTCAGCCCGGACTCCAGTCGCTGCTCGCGAACCTCCAGGCCAATGACGCGGCCGTTGTCGACACGTTGCGCCCAGCGTTGACCAAGGCCCTGCCGGGCGCGGGCTGGCTCAACGACGAACACGGATCGGGACCGCTGGCCACGGGCGAGTGGTGGCTCATCGACCCGGTCGGCGGCAACGTCAATGCCGCGCACGGCATGCCCGATTGGAACATCGGCGTGAGCCTTGTCCGTGACGGCCGCCCGGTGCTGGCGGTGGTCTACTTCCCTGTCCTCGACGAGATGTTCACCACGATCGAGGGCGGCGGGGCGTTTCTCAACGGTGTGCGGCTGCGGGTTTCGGTCAAGACGTCGTTGGACGGCGCACTGGCCGGGACCGGCCAGGCCAAGCCGGGTCACTATCCCGAGCTCGGGAAGCGGATGGGCTCCGCCTTCGCCGCAATGACGAACTCCGCCCTTTATGTACGGATCTCCGTACCGGTGACCCATCAGCTCGCCCAGGTTGCCGCGGGCCGGATGGACTTGCACTGGCAGTTCGACAACGTCCGGTCCCACGCCGCAGGTGTGCTGCTGGTCCAGGAAGCCGGCGGCGTCGTGACCGACATCGAGGGCAAACCGTGGGAACTGGCCAGCGAGAGCTACCTCGCCGCAGCGCCAGGTGTGCACGCCGCCGCACTGGAAGTCCTTACCGCCTAAGGAAAGTCCACACGACCGTGCGCCTACTGCGATCGTGGTACGGCGATTGTCCGCGCTTCAGCACACCGAATGCCCAAGCGGACTCCCTCCACCACGCTGACCTGTGCCTTGACCTCTTGGCCGAGCATCCTCTTGTCTGTCAGGATATTCCCGACTTTCGTCAGTTCTGGCCCGGCAGGGCGGCCGCGATAATCCGGCGAGCGTCCGAACACCAGGCCAAGGAGCTTGCGTGAAGAGATCATTACCGACTCGTGGCAGAAGCGTGGCCGCGCTTGTCATCGCGGTCATGGCAATTGTGCTGCTGCCAGTGCTGGGCACCGCAACGCCGGACAACCCGTGGACCGCCGTCCCCCGCGATTCGGTCAGCGCGCGTTCTGCCAAGCAGGCCGAAATCCGTGCCACCCGCTTCGCCGGTTTCACCCTTGACCGCCTTGCCATGAAGTCCAAGCTGGACCGGGCGCCACGGTCGCGGGGCACGCAGACACAAGAGGTCCTGCTGCCGACCCCCGAGGGGACGTTCCAGCGCTTCGAACTGGTTGATTCGCCGGTCATGGAAGCCGGGCTCGCGGCCGCACACCTGGAGATCAGGACATACTCCGGCAAGGGCGTCGACGACCCGGCCGCGACAGTCCGGGCAGACCTCACTCCATTGGGGTTTCACGCTTCTGTGCGCTCGCCGCGCGGCCAATGGTACGTCGACCCGTACTACCGCGCCGACCAGAGTCTGTATGCCAGCTACTACGGTCATGACTTGTCGAACCCAGGTGGGCCGTTGGTGGAACGCGCGACTGTCAAGGGATCGGTGCCGGATGCTCCACAGATCAGCGCCGGTTCGGTTGTGCGGCTACGAACTTATCGGCTGGCACTGGTGACCGATCCGTCCTACGCGGCATACTTCGGCGCGGCGAACGTCACTGCGGCCAAGGTGACTCTGGTCAATCGGGTAGCGCAGATCTACGAGAACGAGACCGCGATCCGGCTCGTGTTGGTCAACGACACCGACAAGACCAATCTCAACACAATGGCCATGGCGACCGAACCGAACGGCCCCTGCGGCGCGGAGGCTTGTTTCAGGGCGGACGAAATCACCTCCTGCGACGTTCCGACGATCTACCACAACCCGACCGTCCTTGGCCAGCTTGTCGGGGCGGGCAACTACGACGTCGGGCACGTCGGCCTGGGCGTGAACGGCGGCGGTCTGGCCGGCATCGGTGTGGTCGGCGGGAGTGACAAGGCCCTGGGGTGCACAGGCCTGCCGACGCCGGTCGGTGACTTCTACGCCGTCGACTATGTGGCACACGAGATCGGGCATCAGTTCGGCGCCAACCACACCTTCAACGGCACCCAGTACGGCTGCGCCGACCAGGCGCGGAGCACTCCGAGCTCCTACGAACCGGGCAGCGGGTCGTCGATCATGGCGTATGCCGGGATCTGCCGGCAGGACAACCTGCAACCGCACAGCGACCCCTACTGGTCGCATCGAAGCTACACCGAGATCAACTCGTACATCACAGCCGGCCAGCCGGAACTGGACGAGATACAGAACGTGTCGTTGCGCGACTTCGACGGCACGGACTCCTTCACGATCGGCTACCGCGGCCAGCAGTCGGTGCCGATCGTGCGGGGCAATAACTTCACGGATACCGGAATCAAAGCCGCCATCGAAGCGATCCGGGGGTGGCCGAAAGGCGCGACCGTCGACGTACTCGGGTTTTCCGGCCACGAGATGACCGACGCGGGATTTCAGGTCAGCTTCACCGGCGGCGCGGTCTCCGCGAAGAACGTCGAGTCGCTCGCCATCACCACCGCGACCGGCACCTCGGGCTTCGTCAGCGAGACAGTCAAGGGCGGCAAACAGGACAACGGCGGCTGGCGAGTCGAGAACACCTCCAACCGCGCACCAGTAGTCACCGTCCCACCGAAGCACACGATCCCCGTCCGCACGCCGTTCGCGTTGACCGGCAGCGCAACCGACGCCGACGGCGACACCACCACCTACATGTGGGAGCAGAACGACCGGGGCGGCGTGGCCGGCACCGCACTGGTGGACAACACCAAGACCGAGGGCCCGCTGTTCCGGCAGTTCGGCACTGCCGCCGTCGTCAGCGACCAGGATGCGCTGAAGTACTACTCTCCAGGCCAGAACGCGGCAAACACCAACCCGGCCCGGGTTTTCCCCGACATGGCACAGATCGTCGCGAACAACACCAACGCCAAGACCGGTACCTGCCCGCAGGCACCGCCGCCACCCACCACCGGCCGCGGCACCAACGTGCCGGCCGCACTGATCGACTGCTACTCGGAATTCCTGCCCACAGCCGGCTGGATCGGCTGGGACAAGAGCAGAACCCTGCATTTCCGCCTCACCGCCCGGGACGGGCGTCAAGGCGGCGGTGGCATCGGCAGCGCAGACACAGCTCTGGTGCTCGCCCCGGCTGCGGGCCCGTTCCTGGTGACCTCACAGGGTTCCGCGACCACCTACGCCGGTGGTTCCGCACAATCGGTCACCTGGGATGTTGCCCGCACCAACGTGGCGCCAGTCAACGCACGCGAAGTGAGGATCACGCTGTCGGCCGACGGCGGGGTGAGCTTCCCTTACGTGCTCGCGAACCGCACTCCCAACGACGGCAGCGAAACCGTGACTCTGCCCCGCGTCACCACGAACAAAGCCAGGATCAAGATCGAGGCGATCGGGAACGTCTTCTTCGACCTCAACGACACAGACATCACCGTCCGGTCCCCCGCTGTCCACACAGGACAGCGTGCAGGCGCGATCTCCTGAACCGTGGCGGTCGTCCGAAGCTGGACGACCGCCCATCTCCCTTGGGGCAGATCACTCTAGCCTGGAGGTATGTCCACTGCCGCCGAGTACGCAGCTGCCCAAACGGCGATCGTGCGAGACGACCCTGCGGGACGGCTTGCTCTGCTGAGGTCCCTTTATGAGGCCGTACCCGGCCAACGTCAGCTCCATCTGCCTTACCGGCGTGCGGCTCTGGCGTTCATGGGCTGGCAACTGCGCCGCGGACTCCTCAACCCACTCAGCGATCCGGCGCCGGGCAGCCCCTGGTGGCGAGCGGTCAACGAACGGCTTCTGCATGACACCGCCGAGTCACGCGCCCACCTGTTGAACCAGGGCGGCCCAGTGTCCTCGACAAGCGCCGCCTGGTCCGTGGAATTCGCCCGCCGACCCTCGGCCCAGGCGTGGTACCGCGCACACAACGCGACCATCGTGACGGCGTATCTCGAACACCGTGAACTGGCCGAAGCCGAATCACGGGTGGAACGGTTCTTCATCAACCTGATCCTGGTCCGGGTGCTCTACGCCCACGCACTGGTGGCCGCTCCACGGCTGGCACTGAGCTGGCTGTCCCCATTCGGTCCCATGCTGGGCGACCCACGCCTGGGAATGACCAGCATCTTCCTGTCACTGTCCCGAGTGCTGCCCGACCGATACCCCCTGCCAGGAAGCCTCCGAAGGTACGTAGCAGACGAACACGGCTTCGGCCGGCTGCTCGACCTGGGCGTCATCCAGCCACGCATGGACGCCCTCTACGCCTGGTCCGCGGCCGAACTGGCCCTTCCCGGCCTCACCACCCTGATCCACGACGGCATACCCACCTACGCCTGGGATGCCGCGGACACCGAACCGTGGAACCTGCCGCTCGGCGTGGCGGTCCGCGCCGTGCGACGAGTCCTCCCACCTTGGACATGAGGGTTCGCCTGAACACTTTCGAGGCAGGTTGGCAAGCACAGGGTGGAAGGGCAAGGCGGACCAAGGAGCTTCATGGCGTCAGACGCGGAACTAATCAGCACATCGCTGAACGGCGACAAGGACGCGTTTGTGGAGGTGATCTGCCGCCACGAGGTCGCGCTCGGTGCCTACCTGGCGCGGCGTGTGGGGCGTGACAAGGCCGAGGACCTGCTCGGCGAGGTGTGGGGGGCCGCCTACGAGTCCCGGCGGACCTACGACCGGTCCTTCGCCGATGCGCGGCTGTGGCTGTACGGCGTGGCGCTGAACAAGCTACGGCGTCACTGGCGGTCAGAACCAGCCCATTCACGCCCTCGCGGGGTCGGACCAGACCATCTTCGAGACTGGCCCGTGCAGGTCGTGGATCGGCCAGTGCGGGCCTTTCAGCAAGGCCAGGAGTGCCTCAGTCGTGAGCCACCGGCGGGTGTGCCCGTCGTCGAAACCGTGCCCCTCGTAGCCGCTGTAGCGGACGAACACCTCCTGCGCGTGCTCGCCGTCGCGTACGGTGAGCACGATCGCCTCCATGCCGTACACATCCTCCGGCCACGGACAGCCTGGAATATCCGGGCCACTCCCCTGCGGCGCTGCGCAGATGGCCCGGACCAACCGGGTCGCCTCACCCCCGGTGATCGTGCTCAGCGACATCACAGGGTTGTTCATCACTTTGCCCAGCCGGCCGAGGGCGTACCGGCACACCGTGACCGACTCGACCGAACCGATCCCGGCCAGGCCGAACCGGCCCGGATCCGGGCGCGCGGCGATCCCGTCCAGGATCCGGTGCCAGGCCGGACAATCCGTGTCGTCGACGACCGGCCGGACCGCAGCGAGCAACCGTTCCCGAAGCGCATCATCGTCAGTCATAACGGAGACACGGACACCGGCCACCTCCCGGGTCTCCTCGACCCAACCACCGTCGTAGCAACGGATCCCCGGCGACGCGAAGTGCGCGGTGTCGAACCACAGATAGGCGTCCCGCTCCGCCAAATCCGCCGGATAGATGGTGAAACCGAGCGGAAAATGTCAGGTGCCGTTGTCGCGGGAGCGCGCGGCGGCCAGCTCCCGCTGAACCTCAGGGCTGGATCGCCGGCTGAAATGGTCGAGGAGGACACGCGTGTGCCTGGGGTCGATCAACGAGGCGGCACGGATGCTGGCGGCGGCTTCCGCGTCGGTGAATTCGCGGCTCTGGGCGAGCCCGATGAGCAGGTCCAGCACGAACACACCAGCACCGGCGAGGTGATACGCGTTGTCGATGCTGGTGGGCGGCAGCAGATGCCTTGCCTGCTCAAGGATGCGTTCCCTGAGGGAAGGCGACAGCTCGCGAACGACCCCGAGGCATGCGGTCGCGAGCAGCCAGAGGTCGCGCTGATACAGGGGTTCTGCCTCCGCGCGGTCCACCAGACCGGTCAGCAGACGCGTGGCGACGGCCTCGCCGGCCAATTCTGCCATCATGATGACGACGTCGTGATACGTCGGGTTGTGTGCGTTGAGGACCAGGTGCCTGACGTGGTCCTGGTTGATGATCTCGGTGGCGGCGAAGTAGTCCTGAAAGGACGACAGGGCGAACTCCAGGTTGTCCTCACCGGACCGCCACAGAATCCCGGTCTGCTCGATCAGGTCGTGCAGAAGCCCGGTGGGATCGGCGCGATAATGGTGATCGCCGAGCCGGTGCGCCGTCTCCCGGGTCATCGTCAGCACTGTGCTCCAGGGAATCGAGTCCTGGCCATTGAGTACCATCCACAGCGCGATCTGGCACAGCAACGGCTGCGACACCGATCGTGGCAACTGCCAGAAACTGCCGCGAATGCCGCGTGCCACGTCACGACGTTCGAGCAGAAGACTCAATCCTGCGTCGTACAACTGGCTACGGGTTGTAGGCAGGTAATGGTGACTGATGTAGATCGCGCAGAGAACCCCGCACAGCAGAGGCGAGGTCGCGAGATTGCTCAGGTCGCGCCGTGCCGCGACCTCGTGCTTGAGGTCTTCTGCCGCCCACTCGGCTTCCATGGCTCGGTGCCAGTTGTCGATGAAGCTGTTGACCTGGCGGCGACTCATCGGTTCAAGACGCGTGGTCGCGAACCCGAGGCCGCGCAACTGCTTACGCCACGTCTCCGGGACGGCCGCAGGCCGCGCGGTGATGACGTACCCCACCTCGGGGTAGAAGTCGATCAGGTGCTGGACCCACGCGAGCACATGACCGCGATGGACATCGCGCACCTCGTCAATGCCGTCGATCAGCACCAGCGCGCGGCCACTCTCAAGCAGGTGGGATACCCATACCTCGGGCTTCGCTGAGCCGAGCAGGGGCGCGATCGCGGCCACGAACTCCTCAGGCTTGGGAAGCGCCAGTGTGTCGTCCTTCACGAACGACCGCAGCTTCAGCAAGAAGGGCACAGGACTGGAGCAACCGGCCGCGTCCTCAGGCAGTTCGCCGCGCAGTGCGCGAATCGCCAGCTTGCGCAGCACCGTCGACTTACCGGTACCGGCCGAGCCCTCCAGCAGCAACCGGCGGCTGCCGGCCAGGACATGGTCGACGCGTAACCCGCTATGCTGCGTCGCCGAGTCGGTCAGCGAAAGCTCGACATACGCCTCACTGAGCTGGAATGTCTCCGCCCACTGCGGGTTCGGGCCGAAAAGGGCGACCCGGTCGAGGCCCTCGAGAATTCCCCTGCGATACCGCTGCTCAAATGCTGTCGCTTGGTTCGTCAACTCGGCTGAGGCCGCGAACACGATGTTTCCGTACAGTGCGTTGACCTGGATCACGGTATGGGCGGTGCCAGAGAATTCGTTGTTCGACGAAACGTTGGGCTCCGGCATGCGGCCTCCAGAGTTCACCCTGCTGCATGCTTGTCGTTCCGGCCCGCGTCCCCCTTGCACATTCCCACGAGCGGCCGAAACATCCCACCATTGCCGTCAGCGGCCGATGACGAGCGTCTCGTACATCACGCTGAGGTCCAGTGACTCGGAGCGGCCCGGCCGGGCATCGCCCCGGCCGGTGTTCTCGACGAGGCGGTGCAGCGACTCCATCTTCTCGTCGAGGCGGGTCGCGGCCTCGGCGGCCTGAGTCAGCTCGCTGAGCAGGCTGGGCGGGACCTCGCCCTGGTATTTGTAATAGATCTTGTGCTCCAGGCTGGCCCAGAAGTCCATCGCGATGGTGCGGATCTGGATCTCGACCGGGATGCGGACGGTGTGACTGGAGCGGAACACCGGAATCGACACGATCAGGTGAAGACTCTGGTACCCGTTCGGCTTACGGTTGGTGATGTAGTCGCGTTCCTTCAGGACGGTGATGTCCTCCTGGCCCGCCAGCATGTCGCGGATCTTGCCGATGTCGGAGATGAAGCTGCAGATCACCCGCACACCCGCGATGTCGAGCACATTCTCCCGGATACCCGTCAGGCTCATCGGGTAGTTCTTGCGCCGGAGTTTCTCCAGCACACTCTCCGGCGACTTCAACCGCGAGTTGATGTGCTCGATCGGGTTGTACTCGTGGGCGTGGTTGAAGTCCTCACGCAGGATGTTGATCTTCGTGGTGATCTCGTCGATCGCGAACTTGTAGTCCAGCATGAAGTCGGCGAAATCGCCACGCAGGACACGGATGCCCTCGATACCGGCCGGCGCCGCCGTGGCGGGCTCGAGACCGGTGACCGAAGAATGCTGCCAGGGTTTCACCACGTCCATAGTGCCATGACGACCACGCGACGGCCGGGGCACGTCGACCAGCCGCCGTTCTCGCCTACACGCCAGGAGCCCGTCTCCCAACGCGAACGGGAGACGGGCAGAACCGGTTACAGGGATCCGACGTGCTGGCTGATCCACGAGCGGAAGTGCGGGACGTCCACGTAGATCGACGGTTCCTTCGCACAGACCGAACCGCCACCGCTGCGGCTGGTGGCGCCGATCAGCTGCCACCCGCCCGCGACGGACTTGATCTGCGGGCCACCTGAGTCGCCATAGCAGGCGCCCCTGTTGCCGTCGGTGTTGTTCGTGCAGATCTCCGAGCCCGGCTTGATGTCACCGCCGCTGCACCGGCTGTCGCTGACGATGGATGTGTCGAGCTCCTGCAGGATTTTCGGCGCGCCGCAACCGCCTTGGGTCCGGCATGTCTGGCCCCAGCCGATGATCCGCGTCGCGGTGCCGACTGAGCCTGAGGCACTCGCGATCTTGACCGGGGCCTGACGGACCGGAGTGGACAGTCGCAGGAGCGCGAGGTCGACCGACGAGTCCGGGTGGATGATGATCTGCGCGCCGGTGGCGACGGTGCCGCCGGACGTGCGGTTGGTGGTACCGACACGCACGCGGACACTCGACGGCGTCTCACCGTCGAGGCAGTGACCGGCTGTCACGACCCAGTCCGCCTTGATCAGCGATCCACCGCAGAAGTGGCTGCCCGACCTGTCCTGCAGCGACACCATGAACGAGTAGACCTGCGTCGCGTTGTGCCCGCCGACGATGGGCACCGGGACGTCACTGGCCTGCGAGGTGCCGGCCGAGGCCAGCAGGGCACCGCAGGCCACGGCCAACGCGGTCAACAGTGAACGCACTCTCATTGTTTTCGTTTCCTTCCCTGCCCAGGAATTCCGGGATCGGCTCGAAAACTAAGGGCCGAAATCGCGCCTCCACCAGAGCCGCTCGCACGGTTTCTTTTTTGACTTTTCACAGAACTACCACGAAATGCAGCCATTCCACCGTTCGGCGTACCTCCTTCGTCCTTGGCCATATGTATTTCGGCCGATTCGCGACCGACTTTCGACCGTGGTGCCGATCACTTCCGAGGTGATGAAATGCTGCGAATTTCCTGTCGGCCTGCAACCGAGGAGCGAAACCGTGCTTCGACGCACATTCTCCGGTGTTCTCACCGGCGCCGCCCTGATAGTGCCAATGGTCGTCGCGGCGCCTTCTGCCACTGCGGCAGTGGACGCCCAGGCCGCCACCACGCTCACCTACGACGACAGCCAGGCCGCCGAGTTCAAATCGGCAGCGGCCGCCGCGGTCCGAGTCTGGAACGCCAACGTCAAGAAGGTCCGGATCGTGAAGGCGAAGCCGGGGCAGCGCGTGAACATCCGGGTGATCGCCGACGAGGGCTGGCCCAGCGCCGACCTCGGCCCGGTCCGCACAACCGGCACCGTGAAGGTGTGGATCGGACGGGAGGCAGTGGCCGACGGCTATGACAAGGTCCGCATCGTCGCCCACGAAATGGGTCACAGCCTCGGCCTGGACGACGCCAAGCCCGGCCCGTGCTCGTCGCTGATGTCCGGTTCCACCGGTGGCGTGAGCTGCAAAAACACGCGGCCCAACGCCGCTGAAAGAGCCGAAGTCGAACGCAATTACTCCGGTAAGGCCTCCAGCGCCAGCAGGAGCGTCGTGGTCGTGGAAGCCGCTTATTAGAAAGCGCTGCAAATCACTTCCGGCGCGATGAAATGCCTTGAATTTCCTACCGACCCGAGCGGAAACCATGCGACGACTACGAATTGCTGTCACCGCTATCTTAGGCCTGACGATCACTGCGACAGGCGCTCCTGCGTCCGCAGCGCCGCAGGCCGTGCCGGAGACCAAACCGATCTATTCCTACAAGGACGCCATCCGTGAGGACGTCTATGTCGACGCCCCCATGGACAGCGACAATGACGGCAAACCCGACCGGATCGCGATCCAGATCATGCGGCCGAAGGAAACCGCCACCAAGCTGAAGACGCCCGTGATCATGGAGGCGAGCCCGTACTACGGTCAGGGTGGGCTCGCTCGCGCGCAGCACCAAGCGCCGGTGGGATTCCAGGGCTGGTACGACGAGTACTTCGTGCCGCGTGGGTACACCGTGATCGAGGCTGAGATGCAGGGCACCAGCCGGTCCGACGGATGCCCGACCACGGGCGACGCGGCGGACACGACCTCGATGAAGGCGGTGGTGAACTGGCTGAATGGCCGCGCGAAGGCCCACTACGCCAACGGTTCCGACGCGGTCGCCTCGTGGAGCACCGGTGCCGTGGGCATGATCGGCGTCTCCTACAACGGAACACTGCCCAACGCGGTCGCCGCGACAGGTGTCGAGGGACTGAAAACGATCGTACCGATCGCCGCGATCTCCAACTGGTACGACTACACCCGGGATGCGGGAATCGGTTACAGCGGCTGGGATCGCAGGTATCCGGAATGGCTGGCGAACTTCGTAGCCAACCCACCCGCGACATCCAAATGCGCCGACTACCTCAAGTCCCTCGGCGACAACGCCGGTGACGACACCTACGACTACACGCCGTTCTGGGCCGAGCGGAACTACCGGCCGGACGCCGGCAAGGTGAAGGCGTCCGTGCTGCTCGTGCACGGCATGCAGGACTGGAACGTCAAGCCCCGCCAAGGCATCGCCTGGTGGGATCTGCTGCAGAAACAAGGTGTGCCACGCAAGATCTGGCTGCACCGGGACGGGCACATCGACCCGGTCCAGACCCGGTCACGCGAGTGGAAACGCCAGCTGCATCGGTGGATGGACCACTGGCTGTCCGGAATGGACAACGGGATCATGAACGAGCCCATGGCCGACATCCAACGGCCGGACAAAACCTGGGAAACCCACCGCAGCTGGCCCGACGCGGCCGCCCGCACCGTGCGGCTGCACTTCGGTCCGGCCGCATCCGGCGTCGCCGGCACACTGCGGGAAAAACGCGCGACCGGCACTCAGTCGTTCACCGACAAGCGCACCCAGTCCGAGAAAACGGCGATCACCAACTACGGGGCTGCCGCGCCGAACCGCCTTGTCTACGTGACCGAACCGGTAGCCCAGGACGTGCGGATGTCCGGCACACCTCGCGTGAACGTGACTGTGCGGTCCAGCACGGCGAGCGCGCCCCTGACGGCGTTGCTTGTCGACTACGGGCCAGGGACAGAGTTCTCCGTGGCGGACTTCTCGCCGATGGAGCTGATGACGCAGAAATGCGATCTCGTTGACGTGGACCAGCAGACGGGTTGCGCCACACCCCAGGCCGAACGCGCGGTGGCGATCACCGCGAAGGTGATCACTCGTGGCGCCATCGACCTGAAGAACCACTCCTCGGCGACCGCCGGCACGCCTCTTGTTCCAGGACAGTCCTATCAGGCTTCCTGGGAGCTGCACGGCAAGGATTACGTCGTCCCGGCCGGGCATCAGGTCGGTCTCGTGCTGATGGCCAACGACCGGAACTACATCAGCATCGACCAGGCCGCGAAAGCGTTGACCGTCCAGCTCGACGGCAGCAGCCTCGACATCCCGATGGTCGACGGCAGGATCTGAAATCCCCAGCCCGGCTCGCATTGGCCGGTTCAGACGGTCTTGATCGTGCCGCCGTCGATGACGTAGTCGGCGCCGGTGATGTTTCCGGCCACATCGGACAGAAGGAACGTGATCAGGGCTGCCACCTCGTCGGCTTCGCTCATGCGACCGGTCGTGATGTTCTGCGCTTTCGCGATCTGTTGCACGAAGTCGGCGAGGTTCTGGCCGGCCGCGGCAGCCAACTGGGCGACCGGGCCGTTGGGGTCCTCGTAGACGGTGGTGCGGACCAGGCCGGGGGAAACGGTGTTCACGCGGACACCGCGGGGGCCGAATTCCTCGGCCAGGGACTTGCTGAGCGCGGTGACCGCCGCCTTGACTGAACTGTAGGTGGCCGGGACACCCACAGGCACTCGGGCGACAGTGGAAGAGATGTTGACGATCGCCCCGCGGCGCTCGATCAGACTGGGCAAGGCCGCACGCGTGGCACGGACAGTGCTGAGCACGTTGATGTCGAACATGTGGGTCCACTGGGCGTCGTCGGCGTCGAGGAAGCCAAGGGTGGCCTCGTCGCCGCCGCCCACATTGTTGACCAGCAGGTCGATGCCACCCAGCTCGGCGAGCGCGCTGTCGATCAGGGCGAAGACTCCTTCCGCGGTGCTCAGGTCCGCCGAAACCGCATGTGCGCCGGTCTCCTTCAGCTCGGGCGTGACGCTGCGGGCAGCGCCCACAACCCGGACGCCTTCCCCGATCAGCGCGCGGACGGTGGCAAGTCCGATGCCCCGGCTGGCCCCCGTGACGACGGCTGTCTTGTTGGCGAGGTTGAGGTTCATGAGTCCAGCCTCCATGTCGTTATGATCTGAATGATTCAGATCATATCTATCATGGATTGAAGCGAATCACCAACCTCGCGCTCAGCGACGAGCCAGGGCCCGCTGCAGCAGGTCCTGGAGCGCGTCTTGCTCTTGCCGGGTCAGAACGCTCAGGAGAGGTTCCTCACCCCGCAGGGACTTCAGCAGCTGTTCCCGGCGTTCGACGCCGTCAGGAGTGAGCATCAGCTGTTTGGCGCGACGGTCAGTGGGGTGAGGGCGCCGTTCGAGCAGTTGCTGACTCTCGAGCTGGTCGATCACAACCAGGGCATTGGACGGTTCACAGCCCATCCGGACGGCCAGATTCTTCAAAGTCATCGGCTCGGTCAGCTCGCGCAACGCGGAGGCCTGCCCAATCGTGAGGCCGAGCTTGCCCACCCGCTCGCGCTGCAGCGCGGAGTTCTGCGTGTCCAGCTCATGCACCAGCTTGGCCAGCTCCCAGTCCGCGGCCACCTGTGAATCCGACATCGTCATGTTCCTAGTCTAACAATCTCCTTCAGGCTATGATAGTTATGATCTGAACGGTATCGTTCATAACTAGATGCTCGACGCCGCTGGACAGAGGAGTTCACACATGAAGCTGCTCACCTTCAGGACCACAACCCATCAGGCAACGCCGGCCAGCATCGGCACGCCAGTCAACTCGGCAGCCATGGAGGACCTGCTCGGCCGGCCTGGGCCGATCGAGCTCAGGACGATCGGCGCGGACTGGGAGGCCAACCTTTCCGGCCTGCTCAACATCAAGGATCCCAAAGCCATCCAGGCAGGCATCAAGGAGCGCAAGGAGCCGATCCAGATCTACACCCATGTCGTGCGGCACCCCACACAGGGTTTCTTCCTAGTGGACACCGGTGTTTCCCGGCGACTCGTGGAGGATCCCACCGGCGTGGGAGTCGGCTGGATGCTGAAGAAATTCGGGGGCATCGACAAGATGCGGCCCCAGCAGAGCACTTCGGAGATCATCGAAGCGGAAGGAGCCCCGCTGAAGGGGGTCTTCATGACCCACCTCCACCTCGATCACGTCTCCGGGTTTCCGGACATTGCCCAGGATGTCCCGATCTACACGGGCGCCGACGAAGCGGAGGCATCCCTCTTCTTGAACATGTTCGCCCAGGGAACCAACAACCACCTCCTCAACGGAAGGCCCGCGCTCCAGGAACTTCAGTTCACAAAGGACCCCGACGGAAAACTCGAAGGCGTGAACGACGTCTTCGGTGACGGCTCGTTCTACGCGATCCTGACCCCAGGACACACCATGGGACATGTCTCCTATCTCGCCCGCACGACGACAGGCCCGGTGCTCATGACAGGCGACGTGTCCCACACCCGCTGGGGCTGGGAGAACGACGTCGAGCCCGGCACCTTCCTGGCCGAGCGGCAACGCAGCCGCGAGAGCCTGCTCGCCCTGAAGGCATTGAGCAAGCGTCACCCGAAGATGACCGTGAAATTGGGCCATCAGCCCTGAGCCTGGACCCCAAGATCATCTTCGTGTTTCCACGGGGCCTAGATCTCGTGCGGTCCTCGCGAGGGCTCGGATGGGTTCGGTTTCCGATTCGGTGTGCCATACCAGTGCGTAGGGCAGTGCGCTCATGTCCCGTACGGGCAGGTAGGCGATGTCCGGCCGGACCGAGTATCGGGTCATGTGGCTGGGGAAGAGGGTGACGACTTCTCCGGTGCTGGTCAGGGTGAAGATATCCTCGACGGCCCGCACTGCCGGACCGCGTTCGATCAGGCTGCCCGCGCGTGTGTGGGTCGGGATGTAGCTGTCGTACCAGTAGTTCGGAGCCGTCGGAACGTTCACATGCTGGAAGTGGCTGATCGCTTCCAGTGAGACCGATGTGCGCTGCGTGAGCTCGTGATCGGTGGGCACGGCCAGTACGCGGGGTTCGGCGAACAGGGTGGGGCCGACGGTGAGATCGGGTTCCTCCACCGGGAGCCAGGCGACCAGCACGTCGATCTCGCGGCGGCGGAGCGCGGCGAACGGGTCGACGAAGGGTGCTTGCTGGAGTCGGAGCTGCCACTCTGGGTGGCGGGTGCGGAACGTGTCCCAGAAGGGGCGCAGGTCGTAGGCGTTGATGGGGAGCATGCCGACCTGCAGGATGTGGGTGATGCCCCGGGCGGCGAGGCGGGCGCGTTCGAGGCTGTCGCGCAGTCCGGTGTAGACCGGCCGTAGGTCGTCGCGGAGTTGGCGGCCGAGCGCGGTGAGGCGCACCTGGCGGCGGTTGGAGCGGTCGAACAGTGCGCCGCCGAGGCGGCGTTCCTGCTGGTTGATCGCCTGGCTGACCCGCGCTTGCGAGACGTGCAGCCGCTGGGCGGTCCGGCCGAAGTGGAGCTCTTCGGCCAGGGTCAGGAAGATCTCGATATCACGTAACTCCATACCCGCCTCGATCTGCAGCTCAGCCAGCCCATCGCGGGACATCATACGAGAACACGATCACCATGACGCGGTGTCGCGGCCATGGACGCGGTGAGCGGCCGGGTAAGAAGTCCGAGGTCATCGCGCCTGTGATAACCGATGCGTTATCACTGGGCGTTCGAAGTCGTCGTTGATCGGGATCCGATGTCTCAGCACAGTGGACATTGCCCGAAACAGCCCGCGACCTCCTGGATCTGACGATGCCCTTGGACATGACGGCGATGCACGCCATGCACGACGCCCTGCGCCGGGAACTGGAGCACATCGCCCGCGTCACCGAGCGGATCGACCACGACCCCCGGCACGTCCTGCGCACAGCGATCGGCTGGCAGCTGTTCAAGCGATCGTTGCGTATCCACCACAGTGCCGAGGACGACATGCTCTGGCCAGTGCTGCGCCGGCGGCTGGCAGGCCGGCCGGACGAGTTGGTGCTGCTGGAGGCGATGGAAGCCGAACACGCCGCCATCGGCCAGGTTGTCGCCACTGTCGACGAACTGCTGACCGCCCCCGACGCCGACCCGTTGCGGCTCGGGGACCTCACCGACTCCCTGGTCACAGGTGTGCGCGGACACCTGACACACGAAGAGCGCGCGGCGATTCCGCTCATTGCCCGTGCTCTCAGCACAGCTCAGTGGGCGGCCTTCGAACACGTCCACAGTCAGCGGATCGGCGCCGACGCACCCCAGGTATTGCCCTGGCTACTGGAGAACGCAGACCCACAGAACATCACGAGAACGCTGTCCACCCTGCCCGCCTCCGTCCGCACCGCCTACTACACCCGGTGGCGGCCCGACTACTCCGCTCACGATCGCTGGACCAGCCAGGCATGACCGGCTGAGCGGATTTCCCGGCCGTGTCCGTCACAGACGCCCTGCGGGACACGCCCTGACACCGACCACCTCTCCCGGCATCGCCGGTGTCTGAGCCGTGACAGCCGTATGTCCGGCCGGTCGGCGACTGTGGTCGCAACAACATCACGCACACAACAGGAGATCGAAATGCCTGCTTTCGCCACGCCACAGCCGATCACGGCCACATTGACCACCGCGGGCGCCCAGGTCCGGATTGCCGCAAGCTCGGCCCGAACGGGGCCGGCAAGACCACGACCGTGAACGTGCTGACCACGTTGCTCACCATGGACAGTGGCACAGCGCGCATCGCGGGCTACGACGTCGCGACCGAGACCAAGAAGGTCCGCTCCGCCATCGGCGTCACCGGCCAGTTCGCCTCCGTGGACGAACTGCTGTCCGGCCGCGAGAACCTGCAACTGATGGCGGACCTGCACCACCTGGGCGGCAACGAGAGCAAGAAAATCGTCGAACGCCTGCTGGCGCGCTTCGACCTGGCGGAGTCAGCCGACAAGCTGTCGTCAACGTACTCCGATGGTATGCGCCGCAAGCTGGACCTGGCGATGACCCTGGTCGGCAGGCCCCGGATCATCTTCCTGGACGAGCCGAACATGATCCTGCGCGTGCCCAGCGACGGCGGCGCCAAGTCGCTGCGCACCCTGCTGGCCCGACTCGACGAACACGCGATCGACGTCGAGGAATTCACCGTGCAGATGCCCGACCTCGACGACGTTTTCCTCGCCCTTACCGGTCACTCGAGCTCCCCGGCCGAGTCCAAGACGCAGGTCATCACCCCATGAGCAGCGACTCGGCGATCATGCTTCGCCGCAACTTCAAGCACACCCTGCGCAACCCGGTCGCGGTGTTCAACGCGATCCTCATGCCGGTCATCATGATGCTGATGTTCGTATACGTCTTCGGCGACGCGTTCAACGTCGGTGGCGGCGACTACATCAACTACGCCACCCCAGGCATGATCATGATGGCCCTCTCCTACGGCCTGTCCGCCACCGCCGTCGCTGTCAGCTCCGACATGACCAAAGGCATCATCAACCGTTTCAAGGTCATGGACGTCTCCCGCGATGCTGTGCTGACCGGGCATGTCGTGTCCACTGTGGTGCGTACCATGCTCGCTGTGGCCGCCATCATCGGTATGGCCTTCCTGTTCGGCTTCAGCCCCACCGGCTCCTTCCCGCACTGGCTTGCCGCCGTCGGCCTGCTCCTGCTGGTAGTCGTGTCGGTCAGCCGGCTCACTGTCGCCTTTGGCCTGGCCGCGAAGACCGTGGACATTCGTGCCGGGAATCCCCTTGGGAGGCCAGGAGTTCGTGGACAACCGGTTCCACACCTACCGGCCGGATGAACTGGTGCGGTTCAGCTTGTCCAAGCAACCGCTGTTCGCACCGGGAACAGACTGGAGCTACGCCAACATCAACTACATGCTGGCCGGACTGCTGATCGAGAAGATCACCGGCCGCCCCTACGGCGACGCACTCCAGCGGCGGATCCTGCGACCGCTCGGGCTACAGGACACCATGGTGCCGGGCACATGGCCGGAGATCCCCGGGCCGCACGCCCACGGCTACTACCGATACCAGGAAGCCGGAGAGTGGAAGGTGGTCGACAAGGTGATCTGTGGCGGGCAGGCCCAGCCCGGACAGCACCTCCTGAGGCCGGACTCCTTCTGATCCTGCGTCAGGCACAGCGCGAACCGGACCAGCCTGAGAACCTCCGATACCGACGACACCTCGGCGATATCGGAGGCTCTCGCCGCAATCGGCACCATACTTGTCGGTGCACAAACTCTGTGCTACTTCGCGGCGGCGGGTTCCGCATCCGAGTCGACCGGCAGTCGGAGGGGGCCGCTTCGCAAGAGCAGCGCGGCCAGGGTGGCGCTGCCCAGGAATACCGCTGCTGCGATCCAGAACACGAGGTGGTAGCCGGCGAGGGTCGCCTCGGTGATCGTCGTCGGCTGTGTCGAGAGGTACTTCGTGGTCGCGGTCGTGGCGAGGGAACTGAACACGGCTGTCCCGATGGACCCGCCGATCTGCTGGGCGGTGGTCACCAGGGCGGACGCCACTCCGGCGTCGTGTGGCCGGACTCCGCTGGTCGCGGCGTTCTGCACCGGGCCGAAGATCAGTCCGAATCCGATGCCTGCGACGAGCAGGGCCGGCAGGACGGCTCCGGCGTAACTGGAATCGGCATGGATGCCGGTGAGTATCGCCATGCCGATCGCGGACAGGACGCAGCCGGCCGGGACAAGCGGCCTCGGTCCGATGCGCGGCAGAAGCACTGCCCCGGAGAAGACCGCGCCCACCATCACCGAACCGATCATCGGCAGGAACGCCACGCCGGTCTGCAGCGGGGTGAACCCCAGCGTGTTCTCGAGGTAGTAGGTGAGGAACAGGAAGACCGCGAACATCCCGATCCCGGAAATCCCGAGTGACAGGTACGCCGCCCCGCGGACACGATCCAGGATCACCCGCAACGGCAGCAACGGGTGCTTGGTGCGGCGTTCGATCAGCACGAAGACGGCTATGAGCGCAATGCCCGCGATCACCGGGCCGAGCGTGCGGATGTCGTTCCAGCCGTGCGTCTCGGCAGTGCCCAGACCGTAGACGATTCCGATCAGGCCGAGCACCACCGTGACCGTGCCCGCGATGTCGGGCCGGACCCGCTCCGGTCGATCGCCGTCACGAAGGAAGGCCATGCCGCCGGCGAAGGCGACCGCTGCAATGATCAGGTTCACATAGAGACACCACCGCCACGACAGGCCCTGCGTGAGAACGCCGCCCAGCAGCAGCCCGAGTGCCCCACCGGCGCCCGAGATCGCGCCGAAGATCCCGAACGCGCGGCCGCGTTCCTTTGCGTCGTCAGCGAAAGTCACCGACAGCAGAGACAACGCCGCTGGTGCGAGCATCGCGGCGAACGCGCCCTGGGCGATACGTGCGGCCAGCAGCGTCGTGAAATCCCAGGCGGCACCGCCGAACGCCGACGCGACAGCGAATCCGCCGACGCCGATGAGGAACAACCGCTTGCGTCCGAAGAAATCCGACAGCCGGCCGCCGAGCAGCAGGAGGCTCCCGAACGCGAGTGCGTACCCGGTCAGCACCCACTGCCGGTAGTCAGCGGGAAATCCCAGGTCGCGCTGGGCGGACGGCAGGGCGATGTTCACGATGGTGGAGTCCAGGATGTCCATCAGCTGAGCGAGACTGAGCACGGCGAGGGCCATCCACCGGTTCGGTCGGCGGTGTTCGTCACTGCCTGCCAAAGGAGCCGGTCGGGCGGACTTGGTCGATGACACGTCAGAATTCACAATGGCCTCAGGGAGTCGACGAGCAGCACGAGTTTTCCGCGCACGCGACCTGCCTCGCCGACGCGGTGTGCCTCTGCCACCTCGGTCAGGGGAAATGTCCGTCCGATGGGGAGTGAGAACCGGCCGGACTCGATCAGCTCGCCGATCTGGGCGATCACGTAGAGCGCGCGTCCCGTGTCACCTCTGCTGAACCGCACACCATGTCGTTGTGCACCAGCGAAGTCAGCGAGGGTGACCACGTGCTCCGGGCCGCCGGCGAGTGCGATGAGCTCCGGCAGGACACCGCTCCCGGCCACGTCGAGCGCGAGATCGACCTCATCTGCAGCGAGCGCACGGACCCGCTCGGCCATGCCGGCACCGTAGGCGACGGGTTCGGCACCAAGCGAGCGCAGGAAATCATGGGTGGCCGGGCTGCCAGTACCGATCACGCGTGCGCCCCGGACCACAGCAAGCTGGACAGCGGCACTGCCAACGCTTCCGGAGGCGCCGTTGATCAGCACGGTGCCACCACTTTCGACGCCCAACTGGTCGAGGGCACGTGCTGCGGTCTCGATCGCGGCCGGGAGTGCGGCGGCCTGCGCGAAGCCGAGCGACGGCGGGATGGGTGCGTAGCAGGACAACACCGTCAGTTCCGCTTGAGCCGCACTGACGGCAGCGAACCCGAACACGCGGTCGCCGACGGCGACATCGGTGACACCGTCACCCAGTTCGTCAACGATGCCCGCCGCTTCGTGGCCCAGGGTCTGCGGGAGTTCCTGGTCCATCAGGCCTTGACGCTTCTTCCAGTCGCTCGCGTTGATCCCGGCGGCACGGACAGCGATCCGGACCTCGTCGGGGCGTGGGTGCGGCTCCGCAAGGTCCACGATCTCGAGGACCTCCGGGCCCCCGAACCGGCTGAACTCGACCGCCTTCATCGCTGTGCCGCCAGAGCGCCGTGCCTGTAGAGACTGTGCTTGTTCAAAAAGCGACGCTGTTCGGCCGTGGCCGCCTGGTCCTCCGGGGTGTCGCCGCCGAACCCGCCGTGCGGCATGGCCTCGAACACGTGCAGTTCGGCATCCACACCAGCGTCGCGCAGGTTGCGGTGCATCCGGACGGTGTTGGACAGCAACAGGTCGCGTGTGCCACTGCGGAGGAACGTGGGCGGGAAGCCGGACAGATCACCCAGGACCGGGGACAGATACGGATCCCGCAGGTCGGCCCCTGCCGCGTAGAGCGCGATCGGCTCTCGCAGGCTGCGCAGGACGTTGTCCACGCCTGCCAGGGTCTGGAACGTGTCGCCCGCCTCAGTGAGATCGACCTGCGGACTGTTGAGCACCAGGGCCGCAGGCATCGGCAGCCCGGCGTCCTTGGCACGCAGCAGAAGTGCCGCAGCGATATTCCCTCCCGCGGAGTCGCCGCCAACGAACACCCGCGAGGGGGCGCGGTCGCGCAACAGGCACCGGTAGACCGCGACGGCGTCGTCAAGCGCGGCTGGGTACGGATGCAACGGCGGCAGCCGGTAGTCCACGCCCCACACGAACACGCCCATGGACAGCGCGGTCCTAGCTGTCGTCGCGCGGCACGCATCCCCGCCGCCGACCAGGAGACCTCCGGGGTGCATCCAGAGGAAGACCGGCTCGTCCGCCTTCTCTTCTACCCCGTGAGGCCTCGCGGCGTACACGATGACGCCGTCGACGTGGAGCTCTTCGACGGTGACCGGCAGTCCGGAGACCGGGAACCGCCGGGCCGTGGATCGATTCGCCTGCTCGGCCATCGCGAGCCACGCGTCGGTGTCATCGGCGGCCGGGTAGGACAGTTCGCCGACGTCGACGGAAAGCCAGGTACGGGCCTGCTCGCTGACCGTGGACGGAGCAGTAAACGTTCGCTCGCCCACAACTCGCCGGGCAGCGTCGGCACTGATGTTCACACCACGAGGTTAACTGACTAAATTTAGTTACACAAGCCAGTGAGTTCCGGCGGGTCACCCGGCGATCGACAGGCTGGGCCTGAATCGGATTAAGTTCAGTTGATTGCTGCACATGAGGACGATTGCACGATATGTACCCTGAGGGTATGTTCAACTGAACTGAACTCAGGTTTCCTGGAGTCGCCCTATCCTGTGCGGGAGTGCAGCATGGTTGACCTTTTGATCCTCGGTGGGGGCATGTCCGGGCTGACCGCGGGCGCCCAGGCCGTCCGCAATGGACTGTCCGTTGTGGTGGCCGAGGTCAGCGCGGACGTCGGCGGTTCAGCTCGCTTCGCCGGCTACGCGTGGACCGCCCCGAGTCATGAGGTGATGGACCAGCAGAACCCGCATGGGAATGCCGCGCTGAAACGGGCCCTCGTCGACAGGTTCGCCGACGGCATCGAGTGGATCCGTTCGGTCGGCGTCGAGGTGAAAGACGCGCAACGGATGCTCAGTTTCGGTCGCGGGCACCAGTTCGACACCAACCATTACATCGACACCTGCCGCAGGCGTATCACCGATGACGGTGGCGAGGTGCTGCTTCGCACGGAGGCCGAACGGCTTCTCATCGAGGACGGTGCTGTAGTGGGTGCGCAACTGCAGTCGGCCGACGGGGAGCGCAGGCAGGTACGGGCTCGCTGGACCCTGCTGGCCACTGGTGGTTTCCAGGGCGACCTCCCGCTGCGGAACGCACACGTGCACCCGCACGCGGACCGGATGCAGCTGCGGTCGAACCCGAACAGCCGCGGCGGCGGATACCGGTTGGCCACCCAGGTCGGGGCGGCGACCGGTCACGAGAACGCCGGCTTCTACGGCCACCTCATCCCGAGCGAAATACCGTTCGCCGACCCAGCCGACTTCGTCGACCTGTCGCTGTACTACAGCGAACACGCCCTGCTGTTCAACCTGGACAATGAGCGATTCTGTGACGAAACACTCGGTGATCACCTCACGACCATGGCGCTGCTCGACCAGCCCGAAGGTCGTGGCCTGCTCGTCGCCGACGCGCGGGTTCGCCGCGACTGGATCGCAGGGTCCTATGTGGAGGGTGCTCCTGCGGTAGACAAGTTCGCTCTAGCGAGCAAGCGCGGTGGGCGCGTGGGCTTCGCCGAGACCCTCGGCGAGCTGGCGTACCTGCCGGAGGAATGGGGCTATTCCGGCAAGGCGATCCGGGACGCGGTCGAGCAGTTCAACAAGCTCGCGGCAGCAGGACAGGCGCCGGACCGGGCACTGGACCCGTTTGCCCTGGACGAGCCGCCGTACTACGTGATCGAGACGGTTCCAGCCATCACCTTCCCCTTCCACGGTGTCCTGATCGACGATCAGGCCCGCGTCCTCGGCACGGACGGGCAGCCCATCGCCGGGCTGCTCGCGGCTGGGTGCGACACCGGCGGCCTGTGGAACCGTGCCTACGCGGGCGGCATCGCCACGGCGCTGGTGTTCGGACTGACCGCCGCCCGGACAGCCTCGCGGCCGTGACCCCTTCGGCGTTGACCTTTGCCACGATCAACTGCGTCAAAATGCCGGAAACGCCGGAGCAGTCTCCCACGGTCGTCACTGGACTGGAGGATGTGCTGCGCGGCGCGGCAGAGGCGGGACTCGCCCAGGTCAGCATCGACTCGGCCACCCTCGCCGACCATCTCGGCCGTGGCGGATCACCGAACCAGAACAGACCCTTGCGACAGCACGGCAGTCAGCCGAGGCAGGTGCCGCACTGGAGGCCCCGATCTGCTTCCGCACTTTGGTCGGAAACCGACGGCAGGTCTTGAGCGATCGCTCAAACATGGTCTAGTCTCGTCTTGAGCGAACGCTCAAACCAAGGGGGTCTGAAGGATCCAGTCGCCGGCAGCGACTGGATCCTTCAGGGACAAGGGGCGAGACATGCTGTACATCGAAACCCGCATTCGGACCGACATGGCGACGTTGTGGCAGCGGACCCAGGACCCGGCCGAGCATCAGCGCTGGGACGCCCGGTTCACCGAGATCGACTATGTCGGCACCGGCACCACGTCACAACGCCTCCGCTACGCAACCAGTGTCGCGGGCATACGCATCCACGGCGAAGGCGTCACCACGAGCAAACGGGAATCCACGTCAGCACTGAGGTTCCACTCGGACCACCCGCTGTCGATGATCGTGCGGGGCAGCGGCTACTGGCGTTATGTCCCCACGAGCCAAGGGATCCGGTTCCTGACCGGCTACGACTACGTGCCACGGTGGCGTGCGGGTGACCGCCTCTTCCGGCCATTCATCGGCTGGGCGACGGCGTGGTCGTTCGACCGCCTCCGGATCTGGCTGGAATACGACATCCCGCCGGAGAAGGCCCTCCGCCGCGCGATAGCCGACATGACGGTCCGCACGACAGCGCTCATAGCCGCTCTGACAACCAGAAACCCGTTGCCCGCCGTCATCGCGCTGCTGCCGCGGCCGGACAAGGTGCCGTCGGCGGGCCGATGCCTCAGAAAGCGACCCCGATGATCTTCAAGCGAGCACTTGGCCGACGCTTCGACGACCTGCATCCGCGGCTACGACGACGTTTCGGCTTCGAACAGTCCTGCGTCGGCACCGGCACCATGACGGAGATCTGGCGCGGTGGCAGGCACACGGTGCCGTTCCTCAAGCTCGGCACGAACCGCAACATCCTGTTCCCGGAGACCGGCACCGACATCCCGTTCACCATCGAGAACCACGTCTATCAGGACAGCTTCGGCAGAGACGTGGTCACCTTCGTCCGCACGTTCGACGTCAGGCCCGGTCTACGCAGACGGTTCGACGCGACCATGATCTACAGCGAGGAACGCGGCCAGATCGTCGACTACCTCGGCACGCACCAGCACATCGCGGTCGACCTGCATCCCGAAGTCGACCAGCAAGGCGGACTGCGGATCCGCTCGGGCGAACAGCGATTCCGGTTGGCCGGACTGGACTTCCGGCTGCCGCAAGCCTTGACCGGTACGGCCGACCTGCACGAGTGGTACGACGACCAGCATGAGTGCTTCCGGATCCGCGTCACAGTCAGCAATCCCAGGTTCGGCCCCATCTTCGGCTATCACGGCACATTCACCGCCCAGTACGTCGACACGCCGGTCCCAGCCGCCGTGAAGCCGTACCGGGAGGAAGCGCGGGAATGAGGCGGTCAGACACACGGCGTAAGCCGAGGATCCCGGCTCAGCGGTTGGCCGCCCCGCTGCCGGCGGCCGGCTTGACCCGTTCGAACCGCACCCGGTTCAGCCATCCTGGGAGGTCGCTGAGCACGTACAGCTCGCCTTGCACGTCGGTGCCGATCGCGGTCGGCTGGGTGGGGAAATTGCCGATCGTGGCGGACTCGTAGCCGCCCTCGGGCTTGGGACGCACGGCGAACACGCGGGTCGAGCAATAGTCGCTCGCGACGTAGGTCCCCCATGCGTCCGGGGTCCGGGAGCCTCGGTACACCACGCCGCCGGTCACCGAGCAGTTGTCGTTGTAGTGGTCGTACTCGAAGACCGGGTCGGTGTACCGCATGCCCGGCCGGCATTGCTGCGGGTCGAACACCGGGGTGCCCTCCCGGCAGGACCAGCCGAGGTTCGCCCCGCCTTGCGACGGGCGGATGTGGTTGATCTCCTCGACGAGGCCCTGGCCGACGTCACCGATCCACAGCGAGCCGTCGACCGGGTCGACGGAGAACCGCCACGGATTGCGCAGCCCATAGAGCCAGATCTCCGGCCGCGCGCCCGGCACGCGGACGAACGGGTTGTTGGAGGGCACACAGTAGGGCTTCGCCCCGCAGGTGCGGTTGACGTCAATCCGAATGATCTTGCCGAGCAGGGTGCCGAGGTTCTGACCGGACTTGAACGGGTCGTTGGCGTGGCCGCCGTCGCCCGTCGACCAGTAGAGGTACCCGTCGCGGCCGAAGGCGACCTGTCCGCCGTTGTGGTTGCCGTACTCGGCGTGTGCCTGAGTCAGCAGCACTTGCAGCCGGTCCGGAGCGCCGAGGGGCACGCGCGCCAGGGTGAGCGCTCCGGCCGGCAGGCTCGTGTAGGCCACATAGAGGATCCCGGTCCGCGCGAAGTTCGGCGCAGGCGTAATGCCGAGCAGGCCGCGTTCGTTGTCCGACGTGTCGATCCGGGCGGTCAGGTCGAGCACCGGCGCGGCCGCCAAGCCTGTGTCGGGGTGGTAGGCGCGGACGGTGCCGTCCTTCTCCGCGATCAGCATCCGGCCGTCCGGCAACCCGGTGATCGCGATCGGACGCTGCAGACCGGACGCCACCCGTTCGGACACCACAGTCAGCTCAGGGAGTGGAACCGCGCGAGATGTACCAGCCGCAGCGGTGTCGGCCACCGACACCGAGGGCAACAGAACCGCGGACAGGACCAGAACAAGCGGGCCGGCCAGCATGGTGGCCAGGCGACAACGCCGTCGCGACATGATTCAGCTCCTCGTGCAGGGTGGAGGACGAATCTGGGAGCGCTCCCAACCGTACCGCGACTTCCCGGCAACATCCAGCCCACCTCCTTGCCGCCTTTTCCAACCAGAAAAGGAATGGCGAACCGACAGGATGACAAGGACCCCAACAGTGATCGACTCCAAACTGGGAGCGCTTCCATATTTGTCGTCACCACCGCGATCGACTGAGGAACTGTCGGTGAAGTTGAACCCGCCGTCGAAGCACTGTCTGACCGCAGCGCACTCGTACGCGCGACCGCGCAAGCCATCGTGCGCCGCGCTGGCATCGACCCAGCCACACGCTATCGGACGCTGCTCGCCGCACAACAGCCACCCGCCCCCTCGGTGATCGCCGGTCTCAGCGAGACCGGGATCCGGTCCGACATCGATCTGTTCCAGCCCTGGCTGACGCACCCCAACTCACGCGGTCGAGCCGAAGCGGTCCGAGCACTGCGACGGCACAATTGCGCGCCACCGCAATTGCTCCTGCCGCTACTCCCCGACCCGGTGTCCTCGGTAACGCGACAGGTGACGCTCTCACTACACCCGCAGGCGCACACACTGGACGAGCACTCCCTGCGGCCGTTGCTTCATCAAACGCATCCCCACCACGTCCGGATGGCTGCCTGTCGCCTTCTCCGCGCACACGGCACGTGGACAAGGATCAGCGTCGACCTCCAACTCATCAACGACCCCACGGATGCGATACGCACCGATGCACTGGCCGACCTCGCCAACTGGCTGACACACGGTGCCGCAACGACGTACTCCTTCCCCCGCGGACCACGCGCTGACGAACTGGCCGCGCTGCTCACCCAGACCGAGGCCACCCTGGGCGCCGAACTGGTTCGTCTCCTGCGATTCCACCTGGGATTGACGGACGCCAGCAACGCGAGGGGTTCCGTGACGCCGCGCAAGGCGTGCAGGCGAGCGACCCCGACTTCCTCGCTGACGTGATGCACCTGGTCCTGCGCGGGTTCTACGTCGCCAGCCTCGAGGACCCCGAGCTCTGGAACAGCGCGTCGGTCACTCCGATCGTGGAGCGGCTGGTCGGTCTGCTCGCAACACCCGAACCACGCGCCGAGGCCACTGCGCGACGGACCCGGGCCACGCGCACCCCTCAGTTCAGAAGCACTTGAAGTGGCTCAGGACCGCTGCGGTGGCTCGGTGTGCGTGGCGGCGATCGAAGACCGCTGACCGTCTGGCGTCTCAAGGTTCTGCCGGGCCGTCGCGGAGTACGCCTCGTACCTGGTCCAGCGAGACTGTTTCCGGCCGGCAGCCAGAGCGCCGAACGTAGCGTTGATGTCATCGGTAGCTCTCAAGGAGGTCGGCGAGTTCGGTGGGACGACTGAGCGCGACGCAGTGGCCGGCGGCGATCTCGTCCGGGACGATGCCAAGACGTTCGGCCGCCAGCCCGCGAAGGAAGTCCGGCGGGAAGCAGCGATCCTCACCGCACAGCACGACTTTGGTCGGGACCTTCGGCCACGCATCCAGCGGCCACGGCTCTTTCATCGCGGTGGACGACGGGTGTGCCCGCTCCTTGCTCAGTGCCTCTTCCGCGAGTGCACGCGGTACGTCGTGGTAGAAGCCGACGTACGGGTCGGCGTTACCGGTGAGGCCACCGTCGCGTGCCGCCTGTGCCTGCACTGCCTCGCCACATCCGGTGTCACGTCCCCAGTCGTCGGGTGATTCGCCGGGCGCGGGGATCATGGCGGCCACCAGGACCAGCAGCCCGGCCGCGAGTCGGTCGGCGACGAGCGGTGCGGTGAACCCGCCGAACGAGTGGCCGACGACGACCAGGTCCGTCCGGTCGCCGACGGCTTCGATCACCGCGTCGGTGTAGTCGGTGAGCGTGGCCGATTCGTCGTCGCCAGGCAGATCCGGAGCCACCACCTCGTGTCCCCGGTCCCGGAGTTCGGCTGCGACCAGGTGCCAGGACCAACCGCCGTCTCCGGCACCGTGGATCAACACATACGTAGTCATGCGGCACTACCTTTCTGTTTGCTGAATCAGGAGGCGATTCGACGGCGCAGTGCCGGTGCGAGCGCCCGTTGAGCGACGAAGAGTGCGATTCCACCGATCGCGCATGCCATTCCGAGGACGGCCGGTCCGGCCAGAGCGAGCAGCGCGGTTCCGGCCAGCGGGCCAAGTACCGCGCCGACGCTCCAGGTGGTCGAGGCGAGGCCCATGTACCCGCCACGCAGTTCTGCCGGTGCGAGGTCGGCGAAGGTGTCGCCGAACCGGACGGCGATACCGATCTGGCCGAGGGTCCAGATCAGGACCGATGCGGCGAAGCCGGCAGTTCCGTGGCTCACGGCACCGAGCGCGGCGCCGACCCCGACCAGCAGCATCGAGACAGCGGACACCGTACTGCCGTTGCGGCCGGCGAGCAGCCGGACGGCCAGTGGCTGGAGGGCGACGATGGCGATCCCGTTCAGCGCCAGCACCGCGCCGTACGTCGCGGGACCGAGACCGTCGGCCGTCATCAGCAGCGGCAACGTCGTGAACGTCTGCAGGAACAGCGTGAAGTAGCCGACGTGAATCACCATCATCGCGATCATCAACCGGTCACGCAGCACAACGGGCAGCAGCGCCCGCCGTTCCCGCGTCGACCCCGCCGGACGGGTTTCCGGCACCTGGCGCCAGACGATCAGCGCCGCGATCAGCGAGGCCACCACGTTGATCCAGAACAGCAGCCCGTATCCGTACTTGGCCAGGATCCCGGCCATCACCGTGGCGACCGAGAAGCCGAGGTTGGCCGCCCAGTAGAGCAGCCCGAACGCACGGATCCGTTGCCGCGTGGGCAGGTCGGCCACCGCGGCCGACCCGGCCGGGCGGAACAGCTCGATCGTCAGCCCGACACCGACGGCGGCCGCCCAGATCTCGGGCATCGAATCCGCTGAGCCGAGCGCGGCGAGCGCCACAGCGGCACCCACGAACCCCACCAGCATCGTGTTGCGCCGGCCGATCCGGTCCCCCAGCCAGCCACCGAGCAACTGGGATCCGATGTCTCCCAAACCGACAGCCGCGACCACCGCGCCCGCGGTCGCGGGCGAGAGGTGCTGCGCCTGCGTCAGGTACAGCACCAGAAACGACCGCACGACACCCCCGGCCCGGCCGACGAAGTGCGTGGCCGCCAGGGCCCAGACCAGCTTGGGCAAGCCCAGGCGCGGTGCCCTGATTGCCGGATTGATCGTGCTCAAGGTCGTCATGGCAATGACGCTAGGGCTGCAGGAGCATCAAGAAAAGCGATGATTTGAGATCATATTGATCGCTATCGCTTATGATAGACCTCATGCCGGATGTCGAACTGCGTCACCTGCGGGCCATGGCCGTGATCGCCGAGGAAGGAACGTTCGGCCAGGCGGCGGCCCGGCTCGGCTACACCCAGTCGTCGGTGAGCCAGCAGATCGCCGCACTGGAGAAGGCCGTCGGTGGCCCGGTCTTCGACCGGCCCGGCGGGCCGAGGCCTGTCCGAGTCACGCCGCTCGGCGAGGTGGTCCTGGCCCACGGCCGCGATCTGCTGACGAGGGCCGAGGCGCTGACCGACGCCGTCGACCGCTTCCAGGCGGGCAACGGCCGGATCGACATCGGCACCTTCCAGGGCGTGTCCAACCTGATCCTGCCGTCCGTCATACGCAGGCTGCTGGAGGAGCATCCCGGCTGCGACATCAGGCTGTCCGACGTGAAACCGGAGGATCCGCGGATCGGCGAGCTCGACCTGCTGTTCCACGACGGCCCAATCGAAGGCGACGTCGAGCACGTCAAACTTTTCGACGAGCCGTACCTACTGGTGACGGGCGCAGGCACGTTCCCCGATGGTCCGGTACGGGTGAAGCTGCTCGACGACGCTCCGATGGTCGCCTGGCCGCCGACCTATTACCAGAGATGGTTGGAACGGACGCTCGCCCGCTCTGGCGCACAACCACGATTCGTGTTCCGCACAACGGGCCACGAAACCATCCTGTCGATGGTGCGGGTGGGCATCGGCTGGGCGGTGCTGCCCTGGCTTGCCCTGCACGGACACGACGCCTGGTCCGATGACCAGCTCAGCATCCATCAGCTGAAGCCGTCGCCGGAACGCGAGTTGTCCCTGTACTGGCCCGCCGGACGCACCGAGTCCCCGCTCGCGATCCGAACGCGCGAAATCGCCATCGACGTCGCACGCAGTCTCGCCGAGCAGATGTAGCAGTCGGCCGACCGCGACAGCCGGAAAGCTCCGGCAGCGCTACTCGCCATTGTCCAAAGTAGAGCTTACGTGCCTGCTTCGCGGGTCCGGATCCGTCACGAGCTCACGAGGGCCTGCAGAGACCAGATCTGCGGCCCGAGGCCGGTGCAGTTCCAGAGCTGGGCCTGGACACCGTTGTCGAGCGTGCCCTGCGGGATGTCCAGACAGAGATCCTCATCGTTCTGTGCTTTGAACAGGTAGGTGGAACGGCCTGTCCGTGCGGGCTTCCAGTTCTGCGCTCCGGTGTTGTTGCAGCTCCAGAGCTGGATCCTGTCGCCGGGTTCCACCGAGATGTTGCCGTTGGGCATGTCGAAGCACTTGGCGGGTGACGAGCCTGCTTTCGTGATGGCGAACAAGCCGTTGCCGCGGCCGACCGCTTTGAACTCCTGGGTCGGCCTGGTGGCATCGCAGGGCTGCTGCACCACCCTGGTTCCGTTCGTGGTCGAATTCCCTTCAGCGGTAAGGCATTTCCCGCTCTTGAGATTGACGATCCGGTAGGTCGCCGTGGTGGTGATCCCGCCCGGGTCCAACGAGCCGTATGTCGATCCGGTGGCGAAGAAAGCCCCGCAATAGTCGCCGACCCGGTCGGTCGCCAGTTGCAGCACACGTGAACCGTCCGCGGACGGCAGAAGCGAGGAACTGTAGTTCTGGCAGGTCGTGTGCTCGTCGTCGACGCCGAAATCCGTGATCCGCACCGGTGAGTCAAGTTCGTACCATCGCCCCAACCCGTTGCTGGTGTTGGCGAAGATCGTGCTCCCGCTCTGCGGACGCAGGACCGGCGCGGGACCAAGGTCAGGATCGCCGTCCGCGTCGGCGCCTCGCACCAGCCGCCCGATCAGTAGCAACCGCCCGTTGGGGCCGCCTCCGGGCGCCCAGGCGATGGTAGGCGCGTGGACGAAGTGCTTGCCGTCAGCGGTTTTCGCGATTGTCCCGCGATCGGTGGCCGCACCCCAGTCCCAGCCGTCAGGCGACGTGCGGGTGTAGACCCGGCAGCCGTGACCGATCTTTCCCATCGGCCCGATGTTGCAGTACTCGTACGCCATGACCGACGTGCCGTTCGGCAGCCGCCTTACGACGGCCATCCCCGGGGAATCCTCCTTTTCGAGGTCGTTGTCGTCCTCGTAGGCGTCCACCGCGACCGTGTTGACCTTCGGTCCCCAGGTTTCGCCTCCGTCGGTGGATCGCTTGCGGGCAAGCGTCTGTCCGTACTTGGGCTGCTGGGTCTTGTCGGAGAAGTGGACCACGAGTTCACCGCCGTTCGTCACGGCGAACTCCGGTTCCCAGACGCCATGGCCCACCGTCCCTGTCGCGAGCGGCGTGGCCACCTTGTGCCAGTCGCGGCCGTAGTTGGTGCTCTTCCACGCCACGATCCGGGAGTTCGGGTTCGGCCGGTCCCGGCCGCCGCGGAAGGTGTTGATCGATGTGGCCCAGATCAGGGTGCCCGCCGGGCTCGCGCCGAGCTGCCAGGGGAATTCGAACAGCGTCGAACTGCCGGACCACTCGCCCGGACCCGGCCCGGTCGCGATGGTCGCGATCGGGTGGAACGAAGCACCACCATCGGTGCTCTCGTGGATCGTTGCACTGCTGGTCGTATTGGCCGAGACGAGAATCCGCCCTTGATGCGCGGCATCAGCGTGTTCCAGCCGGATCGCCCGCGGATACGACGACCATCCGTCAGTCAGTGCGGTGCCGGTGGCACCGTCCACTGAGGTCAGCAATGTGGCGGTGACGAGTCCGACGAGTGCCAGCACCGCAGCTCCAATCAGGATTCGCAGGTCTTCTTACCGATGGCCAGACGTTAGGGCGGCTGCTCGCGAGTGGGAAACCATTCCACGAGAACTGAAACGCTTGTCCAGACTCGGCCGGTCTTCCTAGCGTTCCCAGAGTGTTGATACAGAGATCGTTGGTACCACTCGTCGCGGCGGTGGCCACAGGTTTCGCCGGGCTCCCAGCCGCCGCGGTACCCGAGGCAGGACCCCAGGCGGCGGCCCGGGCCGACGTGAACGGTGACGGAGTCGCCGACCTGGTGATGTCCACGGGCGCGCGGCTGACCTACAGCGGCGACACCGATCTGGTGCCCAACGACCTCGGCGGCTCGGTCCAAGTGGTCCCCGGCGGGACGACGCTGCCCGGCGCGCCGGCCGCGTTGGTCAACCAGAAGACCTCCGGCATCGGACTGGGGATGGAACCGGACGACAAGTTCGGTGCCGCCCTCGCGACCGCCGACTTCAACAACGACGGGCTCGCCGATGTCGCGATCGGAAACCCCACCGAGTCGGTCGGCGGCCACGCCAATGCCGGCACAGTGTCCATTCTGTACGGCCAACGCACAGCGCCCTATCTGCGGACGATCGCCGGCGCGTTGGGCACGATCACACAGGACACCGCGGACGTGCCTGGTGGGGTGGAGGCCGGTGACCTGTTCGGCGGCGCCCTCGCGGCCGGGGACTTCAACGGCGACGGCTACGCCGACCTCGGCGTCGGCTCGCCGGGCGAGGCGATCGAGACCAAGGCGCGGGCAGGTGGGGTGTGGGTCTTCTACGGCGGCAGCGCCGGACTCACTACTCGCGGTGTGGCAGGGTTCCACCAGGATTACGAGGACCTGGCCGGGGCGGCCGAAGCCGGTGACCTGATGGGCTGGGCCCTCGCCGCGGGCGACGTGACCGGTGACAACCGTGACGACCTCGCCGTGCTGTCCTCCGGAGAGGTGATCAACGGGACGACGGGCGCCTGGGGTTCGGTGCATCTGCTGCACGGTTCGGCGAACGGGTTGGCCGCCAACGCGTCTTCGTACTTCAGCGTGGGAAACGCCGCCACCGAGGGAAAGTGGCGCAGCCTCGTGATCGGCAAATTCCACGGCGGCACCAACGCGGACCTGGTGATCCAGGCCGACCAGAGGCGCGGCGGACCGGCGAACTCCGGTGCGCTGGTGGCTGTGCGCGGCAGCCGGTCCGGCCTCACCACCACCGCCCAGGTGATCGACCAGGACACCGCGTCGGTTCCCGGTGGCACAGAGGTCAACGACATCTTCGGCGGCTCGTTGGCCGTGGGCGACCTCGACGGCGACGCATTCGACGACCTGGCTGCGGGCTCTGTCAAAGAGAACAACCGCGCCGGCTCGGTGTTCCTGTTCCGGGGCAGCACGTCCGGTCTGCTCACCAGGCCGCCCTCCGCGTTCGGCGAGAACGCGGCGCCGATCAACGGGAACGAACAGGCCGGTGAGGGATTCGGCTACGGTCTGCGCATTCTCGACATCACCGGCGACGGCAAGCCGGAACTGGTCGTCGCGGCGCCGTGGGAGGAAGGCACGCTGCAGACCGGCGCGCTGTTCGTGCTGACGACCGGGCTTTCCGGAGATTCCCTGGCAGTGACCGGATCCCAGCGAGTCACCCGCGCGCAGATCGCAACCCCTTCCCACTACGGACCGGGCACTCCGATCGCGGGAAGTGCCCACGTGCTCAACGACAACCAAGACTCGCCACGGTAGGGGCCGACATGACCAAGTTCAACCGACGCATCTTCGTCTTCGGCAGCGTCGCTGCTGCCGGCGCGCTCACCCTGAACGGCAACGCATCGGCCGCGCTGGCCTTTCCGTTCACTCTCGGCGTCGCGTCGGGAGATCCGTTGCCGGACGGCGTGGTGCTGTGGACCAGGCTCGCGACCGCGCCGCTCAACGGCGACGGGCACGGTGGCATGCCGAACCAGGCCGTGGACGTGGATTGGCAGGTCGCCACCGACGAGGTGTTCAGCAACGTCGTACAGAGTGGAAAAGTGACGGCCTACTACGCCGACGCCCACTCCGTGCACGTGGAAGTCAACGGTCTTCAGCCCGATTACGAGTATTACTACCGGTTCCGGGCCGACGGCCACCTCTCCCCTGTCGGCCGCACCCGGACCGCGCCCGCCCTGGATGTGGTGGGGCGTGATCTGTTGATGGCGTTCACCTCATGCGCGCACTTCGAGGACGGCTACTACACCGTCTACCGGCGAATGGCCGAGGAACGACCAGACCTCATCCTGCACCTCGGTGACTACATCTACGAGGGCGGCGCCCGCACAACCGAGGTCCGGCAACACCTCGGCAAGGAGATCGTCGAACTCGACGACTACCGGCGGCGGTACGCGCAGTACAAGGCTGACCCTGATTTGCAGGCCGCGCACGCCGCCGCTCCCTGGCTGGTGGTTCCCGACGACCACGAAGTGGAGAACAACTACGCGAACATGAAGCGGGCTGGGGACAAACCTGCGCCGGAACTGACTCCTGCGCAATGGAAACAGCGGCGAACCGACGCGTATCGGGCCTACTACGAGAACATGCCACTCCGTGGACCCGCCAAACCCAACGGTGCCGACATCTTGCTCTACCGGCGCGTGCGCTGGGGCAGGCTGGCCACCTTCCACATGCTCGATACCCGGCAGTACCGCGATGACCAGGCGTGCGGGGACGGCTGGAAGTACTGCCCCGACGCCGGTGCCCCCGGGCGCAGCCTGCCTGGCCTGGCCCAGGAGAACTGGCTGCTCGACGGTTTGGCCCAGCGCACCGGTATCTGGGACCTGATCGGCCAGCAGGTGTTCTTCGCCCGGCAGGCCGACGGCAACGACGCGGGCAACATGGACGCCTGGGACGGCTACCCGGCGTCTCGCGACCGCATCCAGAAGGGCTGGGTACAGCGTGGTGTGCGCAATCCCGTGGTGCTCACCGGAGACGTGCACCGGGCATGGGCCAACGAGCTCAAGATCGACTTCACCAACCCCGGCGCCCCTGTGATCGGGACCGAACTGGTGACCAGCTCGGTCTCCTCCGGAGGTGACGGTTCGGACAGCACCGCGATCCCGTACGGGGCGCTCAACCCGCACCTGAAGTTCCACTCCCAGCACCGCGGCTACGTCCGCACCCGGCTCAGTCAGACCAAAATGGACATCGACTTCCGGGTCGTTCCCAAGGTCAGCGTGCGCGGGGCCGCGGCACGGACGCAACGGTCGTTCCTCATCGAGGAAGGTCGCCCAGGCCTGCAGAACCCCTGACGGCTTGAAACCTCTTAGATCTCGCTCTGGATCCAGCCGCGCAGCGCGGCGTAGTAGGCGTTGGTCAGGCGGCGAAGCGCTATCTCTTCGGGCATGCCCGCGGTGATCAGGTCGAGGATCTCGCGCGGGTCGAACATCATGTTGTAGAGCAGCAGCGCGTGGTCGAAGTGCTCGCCTAGGTGCTCGACGGTTCGGACAGACTGATATCTCGCCGGTCCGCCCCGGAGCCGAATGCATGCACCGTCCGACCGTGACGTGACTTTCATTCGACACGATGCCTCGCCATGACAGTGCCGGAACGAAACACCCCCGTTTACATCCCCATGGCCTCAGAGTATCGCCGCTCCCGCCCGATTCGCACTACAACATTCGACGGAACCGCTAATCACTCTATGTAATCACCTCTCGCGACACCACCAGACACCGGCCCTATCAGGCAATGTCAGCCACAGGACGCACCTGTGACATCCGGCGGCGCCATGTTTCATCGCCCGCCCGGACCATCCGGCAGCGCGGTTAATACATGCCAAAACCCGCCCATCCACCAGCCCCACAGCGATCCATAAAGGACAATTGACAGATTCGCGGAACACTGATTGAGTTGGCGCCGCAAGGGGGGCAAGTCCCGCTCATCAGCGGTGAGATTCATTCTTTGGTACACGTCCGCGAGGGCGGGCTCGCACGTTTCTCCAACGCCCCCATTCAGGTGATCTGATCGAAGGGAGCGCACTAGAAATGGCATTACCGTCTCGAGTCAGGCTTTCCTTGTCGAGGAAAGCCATGGGCTGGGCAGCGGTACTGGGGCTCACTGTCGGAGGGATCGCTCTCACCGCGACGCCGGCCTGGACGACCGAGGTCCAGGCTTGCGACCGGTGGGCGAACGCGCCGTATCAGAGTGGTTCGTTCGTCGAAGGCGTGGTCGGCCGTGGTGGCTGCGGGAACCTGGTGAACCTGCAGTCGTGGCTGTTCGCCGACCTCACCCTGTGGCCGGACCCCAACATCGGCTACGGCTCGGCCAATCTCGTCAACGGTTCGGTGACCGGCGCCGGCCCCTGCAGCCGGGAAGGCCGGGACGCCTACTACAACCAGGCCCGCACCGACACGGGCGAGCGTTCCGGCGAGAGCCAGCGACGCGTGTTGTGCTGATCATGTGAACCTGGTGGCGCCGGGACCGGGGTTCCCGGCGCCGCTAGGCTGGCACCGGAACGTGAAACCAGGGAGGATCGCGGGCACGTGATTGTCGCTTTCGAGGACGTTTCCTATTCGTATCGGCGAAAGCCGGCGCTGACGAATCTGAACTGGACGGTGTCCGAGGGCATCACGGGCCTGGTCGGACCGAACGGCGCGGGCAAGTCGACCATGCTGGCGCTGCTGGTCGGACTGCGGAAACCCAAGTCCGGCCGGGTCACCGTGGGCGGTACGGGCAGCGGCACACGCCGTCGTGTCGGGTATCTGCCACAGCGGTTCTCGCTGGTGCCTTCGATGACCGTGCGCAACACCGTCGTCTACGCGGCCTGGCTCAACGGGCTTGACCGGCGGGCAGCGGAAGCCGCCGCGGACCGGGCACTGGAGCTGGTCGATCTGAGTGACCGGGCGGATTCCGCGGTACGAACTCTGTCCGGAGGCCTTCGGCAGCGCGCGGGTATCGCGGCGGCTGTCGCGCACGAACCTGAGATCGTCGTGCTGGACGAGCCCACGGTCGGGCTGGACCCTGGTCAACGCGTACGGATCCGGCGGGTCATCGAACGGATCGGCATGAACCACACTGTCGTGTTGTCCACCCACCTGGTGGAGGACGTGGTCAATCTCTGTCCGACCGTGTCCGTGCTCGATGCCGGCTCACTGCGGTTCCACGGCCCGCTCACCGAACTTGTGGATGGTGCGGAGGTCTCGGCCACCAACCTCGAACAAGCCTACGAACGCCTGCTGGGCCAGGAGGACACGTGAAGCGCATCGCGTGGCCGCTACCGCCCCTTACCCTTCTTGTCCCAGGCGGGCTGGTCCTGGCTGCGGCTTTCGGTCTGTCACTGGAGAATTTCGGCTGGCGGCCGGAGTGGCCCGCGACCTCGGTCCTGGCGCACGAACACCTCAGTATCGCCGGCCCGGTAGCGGCCGCGGCCGCGTTCCACCGCTGGGCCACGCTGGCCCGCCCGGCCGGTCTGTTGGCCGCAGCCCGGTTGCGGGGCACGGAAAAACCCGAGCACTGGGTCAACTTCCTTCGGGTCTGGGCAGTGTGCGCGGTGGCCTACACCATCGGGCTGCTGCCGATCTTCATACACACAGCCATATCAGCGACCTATGGCGGTCCCGCCATCGGCTCGATCGTGCTCGGCTATCTGGGGCTGGGCTTCGCAGTCGCGATAGGACAGTTCGTCGCGGGCATCGCACCAATGCCTGTGCTGACTGTTTTTGTTGCCGTGCTGGTCTTCCTGCTGTTCCAACTGCCCCAAGTCGTGCTACGCAGTTTCGGCGCGGTACTGCCGGTGCAGTGGGACACCTTGGCGGCCAACGAATACGAGACACCGGCGTCACTGATCTTCCGCGCGTTCGCCTTGCTGGCAACAGCAGGCGCGATGGTCATGGCGTCACGACTCGGCCGCACACCGGACCAGCCCGGCCGCACAGCCTTGCCAGCCTTCGGGGCAGTCGGCGTGCTCGCCGCGTTCCTCGTTGCCGCTGCGGTGAATCCGCCGGCCAGGCTGGAGGCAGTGGCCGCTCCTCCCCTGCTCTGCCAACCCAGAAACGGCATAGAGGTGTGCGTCCACGCCGCGCACGAGGCCGATCTGCCCGAACTCGCTGACACCGTGTCCGCGCTCGCCAAGGCCTACGGCGGCAAACCCGCTGCTGTCAGAGGCGTTTACGACGCTGCAGCCGTCCCGGCAGGCGGACTGCCGAACGACTACGTGGTGGTCGGTCTGATCCTCGATCAGACAACCCGGGACACCGCCGGGGAGGACGTGGCCGCGGCGATGGCAGGCTATTTCAACTGTGCCCGCGCCATCCGCTCGAACACCGGCGACCGCGTGGCGCTCGAAGCCGGAATGGCACGGGCGAACGAACTCGCGCGCTGGCTGCGGCACCAGGCGGGGATTGTCCTGCCGTCGGCGCAACCCTATGAACCCCCGCCGTCCGGTCTGTTCGCCAAATCGCCCGAGGAGATCCAAGCCTGGCTGGCGGCCAACAACACCCAGGTGGCCACGTGCCAGAACGGTAGGGATCCCGTCTAGTGCTGTTCCTCTCGGCGCACAACGCGCGGGCCGTCGCAGCGTTGTGCGTGCTGGCCGCGGCACTGTCCGCATTGGCCGCGCGCATCGTGATCCCTGTCGATCTGGCTGTGTTCGACCCACCCCGGGACATCCCGCTCATCGAACTGCTGGCAGTGGTCTACGGCGGAGTCGCGGCCGGCCTGACCGCACCACGCATTGTGGAATGGGAAAAACTCGGCACCACCCGGGTATCGGTCTTCTCAGCCGCGCTGGTGCTCGCGGTGACCGGGCTGGCCCAACTCGTGGTGTTCGCCGGAGTGGCCGTACTGCCAGGTGAAGCGCCCTGGCAGTACGTCCCGGCCAACGTCGCGGTGTTCACGGCCATCGCGTGCCTGGCCCGCGGCGTGCTGGGCCCGATCACGGCGCCTGTATTGACCCTGCTGCTCTTTCTCGCCTGCTGCGTCGTCCAGAACACCCTGCCGGACGTGGGCGCCTGGCTGCCGCTGTCACGACCCAACGGAACTCCGTTGCCGCCGGTGGTTGCCTTGGTCGCGGTCGCGCTGGCCATCGCCGCCACAGCCCACAATCGAGGCATGACCATGTGGGCATACTCGCGCAACCGCGACTGAACACTTACCTCAACGCGGTCACAGCGCCGAGGGCGTTCAGGCGGTCTGGGCATGCACGTACTGCCCGTTTGCGTAGCCGGTAAGCCAGCCTCTGATGGTCTCGTCGTCCCATCTCTCGCCAGCGACGTAGCCGGATTGTGGCGATCGCCGGCCGCGTGCCGTAACCGAATTCGTCACAGCTGCGCGGCCACGCTCTCCAGCCGGTCGCGGATCCACTGGTGGGCTGGGGCACGCATGTTGCGTGGGTGCCAGAACATCGCCATTGTCAGTCTCGGCTGTTCGATGGCCAGCGGTATCTCGCGCAGACCCAGCATGGGACCCAACTGGTCGAACAACCGGCGCGGGGTCAACGTGATCAGGCTCGATCCCGTGATTGCCCGCAACGCCACCATGTATGACTCCACTGTGACCGCGATCGGCTGGCGTATCCCTTGCTCGCTGAGCTTCACCTCGGACACGACCCGCGGCCCGTTGATCTGAACGGCCGGGGCGCTGGCCAGTGCTTCGGCGGTCAGCGGTGAGTTCACAGCATGGTTTTCCTGGTCTGCCACGGCGATGAACTCGTCGGTGAACAGCGCGAGGTGCGGGAAGTTCAACAGTCCGGGTGTCTGGAGCTGCAACGGCCAGAACAGCAGGTCGCACCGTCCTGAGCGGAGCTGTTCGACCGGTTGTGCACGAAGCGGTTCCACGTTCACCCGCGCCCCTGGGGCCTGGGCTGTCAGTCCACGCAACGTGGGCAGCAGCAGGGTGCCGGCCGTGTAGTCGCAGGCGATCATGGTGAATGTGCGCTCGGCGGTGATGGGGTCGAAGGGCTTGCGGCCGGACGCCAGCACCTCGCGTGCCGCGACCATGGCGGTCTGCACCGGCTGCAGGAGGGACTCCGCGAACGGTGTGAGCACCAGCGTGCGGCCGTCGCGGATGAGCAACGGATCGTTGAAATGGCGCCGCAGCTTTGCCAGCATCGTGCTCATCGTCGGCTGCGCCATCGAGAGCCGTTCAGCCGCCTTCGTCACGTTCTGTTCCAGCAGCAGCGCGTTCAACGGAATCAGCAGGTTGAGATCCAGCCTGCCCCACCCGGCCGGCTCTTTCGGTCGCTGTTCGCGCAGGTCAGCGGAATTATCGAAGCCGGAGATGTGGTTCATACGTTATTGCCGCCTTCTGGAGAAGACTGTCGTCGCCTAGTTTCGAATCACCCGTTGGAGACGGCCACTCCCTCGCAGGGTACGGAATCGACCGACCCTCCTCAGCGCGCGCTGAGCAAACCCTCAGGCACCCGGAAGGACATCACCGATGACCGACACCAGCGGATTGCAGGCCCGCACCCACCAGCCCGCCCTCGTCCTGGCCGGCACGCTCGCCCTGGCCGCGGTGGCCTCGATCGTGCTCAACACCGGGATCGCCCTGCTGGCCGGCCTGGTCCTGCCGGACGGAGGCGTCCGCATGGGCCTGCAGCCGATCGAGTACGCGCCGCTGACCGTCGCCGGCATCCTGCTCGGCACGCTGGGCTGGTACGTCATCCGCCGCACAGCCCGCAAACCTCGCGCGGTCCTGCGCGTGCTTGTTCCCCTGGCCGTGCTCCTCTCGTTCGGGCCGGATCTCGGGATCCTCGCGGCCGGTGCGAGCTTCGTGAATTCACTGGCCCTGATGGCGATGCACGTCATCGTCGCCGTGATCACCGTGCCGGTACTCGCCCGGGTACTGCCACTGCCTGCTGACCCCGCCTGATTCTCAGCGTGGCTGCCCGTAGTTCAGTGGCAGCGCCTGCAGCCGCTCCACCGGAACGTCGGCCAGCGTCAGCCACGTGTAGGAATCGTCGTCCGGGATCTCGTTCTCCGGATCGGTAAGCAGGTGATAAGGGTTCACGCCGCCGTTGCGCGCCATGTACGGGCGAGGGTCCTCCGCCTGGGTGGCCAGTGAGCCGGACTTGTCCGACATGATCAGCCCGTACTCCTGCATGGCGCGGGCAATGGTCCGCGCCGCGGGAGAGCGCAGGGTGTTCACGTCGAAAGCCGGATCCAGCCGGAACCGCTGCCCCTCACAGGGAAAGTCCACACCTTCGGTGTTGCCGTCGTTGCGGTTGGCCGGCCAGGAGTTGCAGTTCGCCCGGACCCGGACGGTCTGGATGTTGAGGGCGTGGTCGATGCGCCCGCGGCGTAATTCCTCGATACGGATCAGGAAAGCCCCGAACGGCAGGCCGGTGGCGGCCGCGCCGAGCGGATTGGTGAAGATCCCGGGGTTGCGGGAGTAGTGCTCGATCTTGCCGCCCCAGCAGGCGGACCAGTTCCCGTTGGCGTCCCGCTCGGCACGCCAGAAATCCCAGTAGGTATCGGTGGACGGCTGATAGATCGCGACCGTGTTGTCGGTGCCCTGCGACACCAGCATCCCGGGCGGGGTCGGCACCGAGGACAACGTGTCCGCGATCACCGGAGCCAGGTGGGGCAGTCCCAGACAGTCGGAGAAAGTCCAGCGCAGCCGTGGTGTGTACCAACTGGCTGTGTAGATCGGTGACGACCAGGTGTGTGTGTTGAACGCCCACACCTGGTAGTTCTCGTCCTTGTCCTGCTTGATGTTCGCCACGATCGCGGCCGAGTTCGGCACGAGCGGCACGTGTCGCGGCAGCTTGGTGTTCCACGGACCGGACCGCGCGAAGCCATTGGTCGGCTGATGCCGGCCCGTCGCCTCACTTTGCCCTGGTGACACCAACAGTCCGCTGATCAGAGGCAGGGCGATCGCCAAAACAGATACGCCCCTCATATTCCGGCGCATGCTGGTTACTGTAGGACTTCGACCGCAATCAGTCACGGTAACGCCAGATGCCGGGTTTGCCCTTGCTGTCGAAACAGGCGATGTGGGTGCGGCTGAAAGCACAGTCCGGATACGCGACCGGCAGTTCGCCGAGGCTGCTGTACTCCCCTTCGGGCAGGGACAGGAACCAGAACAGGACATTCGTCGTCCGGCCTTTCGGCCGGTCGCGGTGCATCTGCAGGACGCCGGACGTGCCGTACCAGGCCTGTTGGCGGCTGTCGGAGACAAGACGACGACCGGTCGCGAGATCGACGTAGACGAACTCGTCGGTACCCTGCTTGTCCTCCGGATAGACCTTCATGTACCCCCAAGTGGCGCCGCCCCTGCCGACCTGGACCTCTTCCACGGGGCGCCACAGTTCGCGCCCCTGGGCGTCCAGCACCTGGCGACCGGTGACGCTGCTTCCGGCGTAGAACAGGCCGTCGGCCAGGCTGGTCATGCGGCCGTCGTGCTCCCACCTCAGCTTCAGGTCGGACAGTCCCAGGACCACGCCTCTGCGTGTGTCGGTCTCGCTGTTCAGCAGCTGCATCAGCAGCGCGTCACCCGTGAAGGTCAAATCCGCACTGGTCGAGCCAGTGACCAGCGCGGAGACGTCGGTCGACGCGAGCACGGCGCCCGAACTGGGATCCAGCCTGTCCAGGGTGTGTCCTGTCCGGTAGCGCAACAGTTCCTGACTGTCCGGGATGGCCACGACCCGGTCGCGGCCGTCGTGGTCCAGTCGCCAGATCAACTGCCCGGTCCGCGCGTCCAGCATGGCGACACCGCTGGTGAAACCTTTCTTGTCCATGAGGCTCGCGAAAACGCGGCCGTCGCTCCGGGCGCTTCCCGCGGCGATCGGCAGGGAGGGCTGTTTCCACAACAGTTTCCCGGTCTGCGCGTCGATCGCGGTCAACACGCGATCGGCCGTCGTCAACACCAGACCGCCACTGACGCTGACGATGTCGCCGCCGACTTCGGCAGTCCACAGTGGTGTGTCCGAGCCTTCCCGGTACGCGGCGATCCGGCTCCCACCGGCGGTGTAGGAGAAGTAGGCGATACCCGTGTCCGGGTCGAGCTTGACGTCCCGGTCGCCACCGGGATCTGGCTCCGGGCCGTCGAAACGGCCGTCGACAACCCGATCAGGCGTGATCAAGCCGGTCCCCGGCAATGTGATCGCCAGCGTACTCGCCGCAACAAGGATCACGACACCGGCCACAAACCACCAACGAAGACGCACGGACACGGTCCACAGTGTCGCAGCAGCGCCCCTGGGCCCACGACGGCAGAAATCACGTGATCGCTCCCGACGACGAACCGAGCCGGCCTGGCCGGCTCGGTTCGTGTCAGATCACTTGAACGCGGCCGGGCCGTTGGGGGTCCCTAGGCCGGTGGGTGCGTCGTAGCCGGGTTTGGCTGTGCAGAGGTAGTCGTAGCCGCATTTGGCTCCGGTGCCGTCCCGGTCGTTGGCGCCGGTGGTGATGTCGAACAGGTCGCCGGCGTGCCGGTAGAGCGAACCTGCTGTCGACGTGCCGCCGTTACGGCCGTAGAGACCGGCGATGAATGGCGCTGATGCGCTGGTGCCCGCGGTGGTGATCCAGCCGCCGATCTCCGTGCTGTGGATGGCGATGTTGTCGGCTGCCGCCGACACGTCCGACGTGGTGCGTTTCGAGCAGCTCTTGTCCTTCTGCCAGGCCGGTTTCGCGATATAGGCCGAGCAGCCGCTGCCGCCGTACTGCCAGGTGGACTCGGCCCATCCCCGTGGGGTGCTCTCGTCCTTGGTCAGCGTAGTGCCGCCGACGGCGATGACCGACGGGAACACGGCCGGGAACGAGGCCGCGGTGAATCCGCTGTCGCCAGAGGCCACCACGATTGTGGCATCGGTGCGCTCGTAGTGTTTCGCGTACGACAGCGCCAGGCCGTTCTCCCTTGCGCCGTAGCTGTTGGACACCACCTTCGCGCCGAGCCGGACCGCGGTGTCCTCGGTGGCCGCCAGGTCCGGGAAGCTGGGCGAGTTGCCTTCCACCACGAGGATCCTGCAGGCCGGACAGGCCGCCGACACCATGGATACATCCAATGTGGACTCGACGGCCCAGTTGAAGTCGGCCCTGGGCAGTGGCGCGGGGTCACCGTTCTGGTTGACCTTGCGGAAACACCCGTTGGCCGTGGTGCACTCCGGCAGGCCGAACTCCCGCCGGTAGGTGTTGAGGTCGGCCTCCAGGTTCGGTGCGTCGTAGGCGATCGAGATTGCCACCAGGGTGTCCGCACCGCCGTTCGGCGGCAGGTTGTACGCGGCCGCGAGATCGGTGGCGCTCAAGCCGCCGACAGCGTTGGCGCGAAGGCTCGGCGCCGAGCTGGACCGGATCAGGCAGCGGGCGTAACCGGGTGCGGGTTCGGCGCAGAACGCCTGCCCGGCCGGGCTCGCCTGTGCGGTGGGCACGATCACGACACTCGTGATCACCCCGACGACGGCCGCGAGTATGCGACTGTTCATTGTGGAATGTCCTCTAGTTGAAGATCTTGTAGGCACGCGTGATCGTCTCGCTGATCTGTCCGCCGTTCGCGTCTGTCGCGGTCACGCGCAACGACACATGGGTACCGCGGAAGTCCGGCGAGGAAGCCGTGTACACGGCCTTGTACGCCCCGTTCCCCTGCGCTGTCGCGGAAGCGTCCTGCCAGGTCACGCCGTCATCAAGGGAGAACTGGACGGTTGCCCCGGTGATCGCGGACGTCTGTGCGAGCGGGAGGTGTCCCACCGTGAAATCCAAGGACTGCGGACCGTTGGGTGCTGTCCCGTTCACGGCGAGGTTTCCGATCGCGTACTGCAGCGTCATCAGCGGCTCGACGGCGCAGTCGCGGTCCGGTTCCCCGCCCTTGATCAGCTCGCAGGCGTACGCGTTGGGCAGCCTGACATTCCCGACGTGGCCGGACTTCCAGGTCCACTCGGTGTGGCTCCCGGTGGAATAGAAGTACATCGGCCCTTCGCGGGTCGCGTCCAGGGTCAGCTTGATCGTCGACGGGCTGGGATCAAGCGCGACCTCGGTCTGGAACGACAGTCCGCCGTGCGCCGGGTCACCGCTGGCGACAGTCACGCCGTCCTGGGTGATCTCGTACGCTCCGGTGATCTTGTCCCGCTGCTCTCCGGAGTATCCGAACCCGGTGTGCCCAGGGGTGTTGTCGCTGAACGGGTGGATCTGCAGCCGGACGGCGTTGCCCTTGCGGGTGGCCGCGGGCACGACGGGCCATGCGGCGTCCGGGCTGGCCTGGACGTTTCCGGCGGGGTGCAGAGGAAAGCGGTTCCAGTCTTCGCGTAGGGCCTGGCCCGGCTGATAGGTCCGGTTGCTGTCGTACATACCGCCGTACCAACCGCCGAAACCGATGCCGGTGTACTTGGCCATCCCGCCGTACCAGTTGATCGCCGGGTCGGCCGTGACGTACTCGGTCTGCCTGACCGGCAGGGTGATCCGGTGCCCGTCGCGGCTCTGTTCGGTCTCCCACGGATAGATCCCGGCCCGCTGCCGGACTCCCACGGAGTTGATCTCCGAGTAGTAGTTCGCGTCGACCGTGGCCAACGAGCCGGGTTTCACGACATACCGTTGCTGCGGAATGGTTCCGTTCGTGGTCGCCTGTTGAAGCTGGTACTCGTACGGCGTTCCCGGGCCGGGCGGTGAGCTGAGCCGGTTGTACGGGTACGACTGCAGCTTCCCGGTGGCCACCGGCTTGCTCACCGGCGAAACCCAGATGGGGACACCAGGCCCGACGGCCACGTCGATGGCGAGCGGGCTGCCCGTCACGGCCTGGCGGCGCAGCACGAATCCGCCTTCCTGCAACAATGCGGGCTTAGGCGTGACCCAGGTGACCTTGCTGGACGCCTGCTGCGCGTGCACCTTGGTCGTCACGTCGGCGGTCACGTTCACCTCGGGCTGCGACGAGAGGCGCACGGCGGTCACGTTGCCGTCCGCGTCGGTCTCGACGAACAGCCCAAGCACGCTGTAGTGGCCTTCGGGCACGCTGAACTTGGCGACGCCCTCGTAGAACGGCTGGGCATACTCGCCCACATCGAACAGGTCACCGTTGTCAGCGTTGTACACGACCGCGGTGTTGCCAGTGTCGGGCTTGCCGTCCGGCCCGTTCGCGGTGACGGTCAAGGTGCGCATCACCGACATCGGCTGGACCGGTTTCCTCGCCGGCGCCCCAGGCAGGCTCATCGCGGGCTGGAACTCCGTGAAGGTACCGCGTTTCCGGTCGTCGAGGAACTTCCTGACCAGCTTCGCGCCGAAGTCCTTGGCGGCGTTGATGTCCGTTTTCTGGGCACTGCGCAGAACGGCGTCGACGTCGAACAGGCTCCAGTCCAGGCCGCGCCCCAGGTAAGGCAACGCCGCCGCGGGAACCGCATAGGACTTGCGCCCCAGACTGAGCTGTAGCCGTACCCGTCCCAGACCGCTTTCCGCAGCCGGCACGACAGTGGCGGTGTGACGGCCGTCCGCCCGCGTGTTCACGACGATCTGGTCGCCGGTCACGAGTAGGGCCGTCGTTGTCTCCGGCTCAGCCGCTTGCGCGTTGGGTGAGGTCAGGGCCGGGAGACCGAGCGCGGCCGCGACCAGGAGCGTGGAAGGTTTTCGCACAGGCAACTCCTCCAGTGGATGTGTCACCTCTATGACGGCCGGGCGACCAAGATCGTTGAGCGATCTCGCCACCGGATACGTGAGATGTCAGCATTTTGGGCCGGACGGATCGGAACATTCCGCCGTTCACTACTCGACATCATCCCTTGACACGTGGTTACGTCACCTTCTGTCCTCATTTCCCGGTTCACTGGAAGGGCACACATGCCTGGCAGCCCACCGAGATGCGGATCGCCGAAGCCGAGCGCCCGCCGATGACGACCCCACGGCAGGCCGCGAAGCGTCCGGTGGAGCAGGCCGACGACGACTGGGCCGACAGCCCGATCCTGCGGGACATCGCCGAGTGACACCCCGCGCCGACACTCTGAGGATGCGATGAAGGACTCGATGAAAGTTGACGTGGTAGCGCTGGCTGAGCACGCGCGCACGCTGAACACGCTCACGGGCGAGATACAGTCGGCGCTCGACACCAAGACCACGCCCCAGGAACAGAAGCCGTTGACTCCTCAGCAGCGTCATCAGGTCGGCTACGACCGCGAGCAGGCGGTCGCCAAGATCGAGAACGGCCAGGTCACGTCGACCGAGCCCGGCAAGATCGGCAAGAAGATCAAGACCCGTACGGGACGACAGACGTCGACGTGATCGGCGGCGACGGCGGCTATGTCGCCGTCGGCGGCCCAGCCAAGGCGGCGGATCTGGGCGCGCTGGGCAACCGGTTGCGCGGCCTCAAACACGCCGCCGACGAGGCTGGTGTCCCAGCCAGGGCGTACTTCGAGGAAGGCACCCCGCAGAGCGCGATCGACCTGGCCCGCAAATGGTTGGGGCCCGACAACGTCCGGACCTTCCCGCCAGTGCCGGTGAGGTAGGCGAAGATTGCGGTTCACCCTGCCCATTCCTGACGGGTCTTGGCCTGGGTTGCCCGTCGGCGGTAGACGACATACGGACGCCAGAGGTACGCGATCGGCGCCGACCACACGTGGACCAGCCGGGTGAACGGCCACATCGCGAACAGTCCCCACGCGGTCAGCGCGTGAAGTTGATAGACGGGCGGAGCGTCCGCCATCAGCGAGGCGTCTGGCTGGAAGTAGAAGATTCCGCGGAACCACACCGCGACTGTCGCGCGGTAGTCGTAGCCTGGCCCGAACAGGTTCACGCCGACGGTCTCGGCCATTCCCAGGATGATGACGACGGCGAGTACGGGGAACATCGCCTTGTCCGTCTTCGTTGTCGTGCGCCGGACCCTGTCGTTGACGAAACGACGGGCAAGCAGCAAGGCCAAGCCGACGATGACCATGACACCCGCGACGGCACCCGCGAGGACGGCCACCCAGTGGTAGAGATGTTCGGGGACGCCCAAGGCTTCAGTCCATGACTTCGGCACGAGCAGACCGACCACGTGCCCGGCGATCGCCACGAAGGCGCCCAGGTGAAACAGCGGAGATCCCAGCCGCAGCCATCGGTTTTCCAGCAACTGGGTGGTCCTGGTGGTCCATCCGAACTGGTCGTAGCGCCAACGCCACACATGGCCGGCCACGAACACCGTGAGCGCGATGTAGGGCAAAACCACCCACAGCGCGACATCCATACTCATGCTCTGATCTCCGTTCCGGTCAGGTACTGCGGCGGGGCGAACGGCGCCAGCCCGACATCCTCGGCCGGTGGTCCGGTCAGCATGAGTTCGGCGACAGCCTCCTCATCCTCAGTGGACAGTCCAGGAAGCATCTCCCCCAACGCGTCGAGCACAGCCGCGTAGCGAGATCCGCTGTCATGCAGTGCGGCGCGGATCAGTTCGACGCCTTGCCGGTGCTGCCGGAGTGGCGCTTCACCTCGTCGCCCTTCCAGGGCAGCGAATTCGCACACCATCGGGAGGAAATCCGGCAGTTCGTCGTCAGGTGGGACGAATCCCGCGGCGCGGTAGCGTTGTTTGAGCGTGAGCAGCGCCATGCCACGCCGTCGGGTGTCACCGTGCAGGTAGTAGGTCAGATAAAGGCTGCTGCGGCGACGTAGATCGAATGTCTCGACGTAATGCCGTGCCAGGTGTGTCGCGGATTCAGTGGCGAACCATTGCATGAAACCGAGCAGGTGCGCGCGAGCGGGAGACTCGGCCAGTGTGGTGACCACCGATTCGATTTCGCTGCGGTTTGCCAGGAGTTCGTTGTCCGGGTACTGCAGCACCAACGACACGATCCTGAGCGTCAAGGCCCGGTCGTCCATCATGGTTCTCCATTCCGTTTGATCGGGAGCACCGAGAGCGGGAGCAGGACTCTGCCCATTCCCGGCCCGCCGGGCACGTCGAGACTGCACCCGGTGCCCAGCTCCGCCAGTTCGGCGGCGGTCTCCCGATGTGCCGGTGGAATGACGTACCGCTCGTCGTACTTCGCGACCGCGAGCAGCCGGTACAACCGCTCCATGTCCATACTGGACATTCCGGTCGCGGCAAGCAGTTCCTCGGCGACGGTTCCGTCGAGCGTGCGGGCACGCATGTACCCGCGCATGGCCGAGAGCTTCATCAGCACACCGGCCACGACCTCGGTGTCTCCGGCCGCGAAGAGACTCGCCAGGTACTCCATCGGGATCCGCAGCTGGGTGATCCCGTGGAAGACCTGGTCCGGATCGGCGTTGTCACCATCCATTTCGGACACGGCGTCGAGCACCGGCGACAGCGGCGGGATGTACCAGACCATGGGCACAGTCCGGTACTCCGGATGCAGCGGGAGAGCTACCTTGTGCCGGATGGCGAGCTCGTAGACCGGTGAGCGCTGAGCCGCGTCGATCCAGTCCCGCGGGACACCTGCCGACAAGGCGGCGGACACAACCGCCGGGTCAGCCGGATCGAGGAAGAGGTTTCGTTGCGCTTCAAGCAAATCCTGCGGGTCCGGAACACTCGCGGCCGCGGTCACGGCGTCCGCGTCGTAAAGCACCATGCCGATGTAGCGCAGTCGCCCGACGCAGGTCTCGGCGCACACGGTCGGCTGGCCTGCCTCGATCCGTGGGAAGCAGAACGTACACTTCTCGGCCTTGCCGGTGTTGTGGTTGACGTAGACCTTCTTGTACGGACACGCCGACACGCACATCCGCCAGCCGCGGCAACGGTTCTGGTCGACCAGGACGATGCCGTCCTCGGCGCGCTTGTACATCGCGCCCGACGGGCACGCGGAGACACACGCTGGGTTCAGGCAGTGCTCACAGATCCGTGGCAGGTGGAACATGAACGTCCGCTCGAACTCGAACCGGACCTTGTCGGCCGCCTGCTTGGGCATCGCGGCGATGTTGGGATCACCCGCGGCGTGCTCGGCCGCGCCGCCGAGGTCATCCTCCCAGTTCGCACCCCACTTGATGGCGGTGTCCTTGCCAGTCAGGGCCGACTTCGGCCGGATCACCGGCGTGTCCCGGCCCGCCGGGGCCGTGATCAACGTGTCGTAGTCGTAGGTGATCGGTTCGTAGTAGTCGTCGATCGAGGGCAGATCCGGATTGGCGAACAGGCCCAGCAGCCGCTTGACCTTGCCGCCGGACCGCAACTTGAGGCGTCCGCGGTCGTCGAGCACCCAGCCACCACGCCAGCGTTCCTGGTCCTCGTAGTGCTTCGGGTATCCGATCCCCGGCTTGGTCTCGACGTTGTTGAACCAGACGTACTCGGTGCCTTCCCGGTTGGTCCAGGTCTGCTTGCAGGTGACCGAGCAGGTGTGGCAGCCGATGCACTTGTCGAGGTTCATCACCATCGCCACTTGTGCCATGACACGCATCAGTAAGTCACCTCCTGGGAGCGGCGGCGGATGACCGTCACCTCGTCGCGCTGGTTTCCGGTGGGGCCGTAATAGTTGAACGCGTAGGTGAACTGCCCGTACCCACCGATGAGGTGGCTGGGCTTGAGCAACAGGCGGGTCAGCGAGTTGTGCATACCGCCGCGTTTCCCGCTGACCTCGGCCTGCGGAACGTTCACGTTGCGGTCTTTGGCGTGATACATGAACACCGTGCCTTCGGGCATGCGATGGGACACAACCGCGCGAGCGACCACGACTCCGTTGCGGTTGTAGGCCTCGATCCAGTCGTTGTCGGCGACACCGATTTTGGATGCGTCCACTGTCGACATCCAGATGGTCGGCCCGCCCCGCGACAACGCGAGCATGTGGGCGTTGTCCTGGTACTCGGAGTGGATCGACCACTTCGAGTGCGGTGTGAGGTAGCGGACCGTCACCTCGGCACGGCCGTCGCCCAGCTCCTGGTCGCCGAAATGCCGGTACATGTTCAGCGGCGGCCGGTAGACCGGCAGCTGTTCGCCCAGTTCGATCATCCAGTCGTGGTCGACGAAGAACTGCTGCCGCCCGGTCAGGGTGTGCCACGGCTTGTCGCGCTCGACGTTGATGACGAAAGCCGAATACCGCCTGCCACCGGTCTCGCTGCCGGACCACTCCGGTGACGTGATCACTGGCTGCGGTCCTTTCTTGGTGTCCTCGAAGGTGATGCGTTTGCCTTCGTGCTCTTCGGCCAGGTCGGCCAGCTCTGTGCCGGTGCGTCGCTCGAGTGTGCGGAATCCCTGACTGGCCAGCCTTCCGTTCGTGGTCGCCGACAACGCGAGGATCGCTTCACACATGTGCTCGGCTGTCGCCAGCGAGGGCTGTCCATCGGGTCGGACACCGTTCTGGCTTCGCAGGTACGCCAGTTCGGGCTCGACGTTGTAGGTGATGCCTTTCGTGGTGGTACCGAGCTTGTCCAGCAGCGGCCCGATGGAGCGCATCCGATCCCCCACGGCTGCGTAGTCGCGCTCTATGGTGATCAGCTTCGGCATGGTGCGACCAGGTACCGGTTCGCACTCGCCACGCCGCCAGTCCAAGACCCGGCCACCGGGCTGGGCGAGCTCGTCCGGCGTGTCGTGAGTCAGTGGGATGGCCAATACGTCGGTCCGGGTGCCCAGATGGTCTTTGGCCAGCTCGGAGAATTTGTCCGCGAGCGTCAGGAAGGCGTCGTAGTCGGTCCTGGCCTGCCACGGCGGTGCGATCGCCGGGTTGAACGCATGCACGAACGGATGCATGTCCGTCGAAGACAGGTCGTGCTTCTCGTACCAGGTCGCGGCCGGTAGCACGACGTCGGCGAACAGCGCTGTCGAGGTCATCCTGAAGTCGATGGTGGTGAGCAGGTCGAGCTTGCCTTCCGGGGCATCGTCGTGCCACTCGACATCCTGGGGGCGCAGGTTCTCCGGCGACGGCTCGCTGCGCACCGAGGCGTCGGTACCCAGCAGGTGCCGCAGGAAGTACTCATTGCCTTTTCCCGACGAGCCAAGCAGATTGGCTCGCCAGACTGTCAGAGCGCGCGGGAAGTTGGCCGGGTCGTCCGGATCCTCCGCAGCGAACCGGAGTCCCCCGCTTTTCAACTCCGCCACCACATGATCGGTGACACTCCGCCCGGCTTCGGCGGCCTCGTCAGCGAAGGCCAGCGGGTTGCGGTTGAAGGTCGGATGCGACGGCAACCAGCCCAGGCTCGCGGCTTGGGCATTGCAGTCGGCGAACGACTTTCCCCGTAGGCTGCCCTTGCCGAGCGGGCTGGCCAGTTCATCGGCCCGGAAGCCTTCGTAACGCCACTGATCCGTGGCCAGATACCAGAACGCGGTCCCTGCCATGTGCCGAGTCGGCCGCTGCCAGTCGAAGGCGAACGCCAGGTGCTGCATTCCCGTGATCGGACGCGCTTTCTCCTGTCCGACGTAGTGTGCCCAGCCGCCGCCGTTACGGCCCTGGCAGCCCGTCAGCAGGACGAGCGACAGGAAGGCCCGGTAGATCGTGTCGGAGTGGAACCAGTGGTTGGTGCCCGCACCCATCGCGATCATCGAGCGGCCCTCGGACCGTTCGGCATTACGCGCGAACTCACGCGCGATGCGGACCGTGGTCGCCGCGGGCACAGAGGTGATCTCCTCGGCCCAGGCCGGCGTATACGGCTGCGAAGCGTCCGAATAGGACTCTGCCCAGTCCCCCGGCAGCTCCAGGCGACGCACACCATATTGAGCCATCAGCAGGTCGAACACAGTTGTCACCAGGCGACCGCCGATGCGCATGGCGGGCACACCGCGGCGCATGGTCGTCCCGCCCTCGGTGTCGCCGATGTCGAAACGCGGCAGCTCCACCTGCACGTGCTCGTCAGCCCACCGGTACAACGACAACGCGGGAACCACGTCACCCAGGTCGAGGTTCCAATGCCCTTTCCCGGACTGCGCCCACCGGAAGCCCAGCGATCCGTTGGGCACCGCTGTCCGGCCCGTCGTGTCGTCCAGCAGCACGGTCTTGAACTGCGAGTCCTCGCTGTCGTCACCCAGATCGGCTGCCGTGACGAATTTGCCCGCCTGGAAGCCGTCCTCTCGTTCCTCCAACGCGACCAGGAAAGGCAGGTCTGTGTATCGGCGGACGTAATCGGTGAAGTAGGGCGTTTCCCGGTCACGGAAGAACTCGGTGAGGATCACGTGCCCCATCGCCATGGCCAACGCGCCGTCAGTTCCCGGATGCGGCGCAAGCCAGTCATCGGCGTGCTTGACGTTGTCGGCATAGTCCGGGCTGACCGCCACCACCTTCGTGCCTCGATACCGCGCCTCAGTGAGGAAGTGGGCGTCCGGCGTGCGCGTGACCGGGATGTTGGAGCCCCACATGATCAGATAGCTGGAGTTCCACCAGTCCGCGGCTTCCGGCACGTCGGTCTGGTCACCCCAGACCTGCGGGGACGCCACCGGCAGGTCGGCATACCAGTCGTAGAAGGAAAGCAGCGTGCCGCCGATCAGGGAGTGGTACCGCGTGCCAGCCGCGAAGGAGGCCATCGACATGGCCGGGATCGGCGAGAATCCCACCACCCGGTCCGGCCCGTGGGCCTTGGTCGTGTAGACGTGGGCGGCCGCGACGATCTCGATAGCCTCGTCCCAGCTCGCCCGGACGAACCCGCCTTTCCCCCGAGCACGTTTATAGGTCCGCGCGCGCTCCGGATCGGACGTGATCTCCGCCCACGCGGCGACGGGGTCGCCAAGCCGCTGCTTGGCCTCCCGCCACATCTCCAGCAAAACGCCCCGCACGTAGGGATAGCGGACGCGGGACGGCGAGTAGATGTACCAGGAGAACGACGCACCTCGGGGACAGCCACGTGGCTCGTACTCCGGGGAGTCAGGCCCGATGGAGGGATAGTCCGTGGCCTGGTGTTCCCACGTGATCAGGCCGTCCTTGACGAACACCTGCCACGAGCAGGAACCCGTGCAGTTGACGCCGTGGGTGGACCGAACCACTTTGTCGTGTGCCCATCTGTCCCGGTAGAACCGGTCCCATTCCGCCGGGTCGATCTGGTGCAGGGTGCGGCCGTCGGCGGACACCTCGGCGCGCCGGAGGAAGCGCCGGACTGAGTGCAGTGGATCGGTCATGGACTGCAGTCCAGCCGAGCGGCGCGATGTCCGACTAGGGCCTTATGCCCCGGGCCGCTACCGGCTTTGGGCGTGTTTCCGCAGGCCTCAGTCCTCCTACCGGATCGCTCCCGGACGTCCCAGGCTCAGTCGCGGATGCCGGATCACACGGGATGGACGACATGGTGAACGCTGACAGGGAAAAGCAGCGCGCGGGCCGGGCGTGGCTCATGCTCGGCATGGCGACGCTCGGTTTCGCGCTGAACTTCTGGGCCTGGGCACTGCTCAGCCCACTCGGTCCCCGCTTGAAGGACTACCTGGCGCTGAGCACGTTCCAGCAAGCACTTGTTGTCGCAGTGCCGGTCGTGGTCGGCGCGCTGGGCCGGATCCCCGTCGGAGCGCTGACCGACCGATTCGGCGGACGCGTCATGTTCCCGCTGGTCTCCGCCACGACGATCGTGCCCGTCCTGTTCCTCGGCCTCGGCGGCCAGAACACAATCGGCACACTGCTCGTCGGCGGCTTCTTCCTCGGTATCGGCGGCACCGCGTTCGCCGTCGGTGTCCCGTTCGTCAGCGCCTGGTTCCCACCACGACAGCGCGGCCTGGCCATCGGCATCTTCGGCGCAGGCATGGGAGGGACCGCGATCAGCGCGCTGACCACCGTCGATCTGACCGACTCGCTCGGCACATCCGCACCCTTCCTGCTGACCGCAACCATCCTGGCGCTCTACGCGGCCGTAGCCGCCGTCGTTCTCCGCGACGCTCCCGGCCGGACCGCCCCGACCACGTCCCTCGCTCAACGGCTCAAGGCAACCCTTCGTCTACCCACGACCTGGGACGCCGCAGCCGTCTACACACTGACGTTCGGCGGCTACGTCGCGTTCTCGGTCTACCTCCCCGCATACCTGCGGACCGCGTACCAACTGTCAGCCGCGGACGCCGCCAACCGGATGGCCGGATTCGTCCTGCTCGCAGTCGTCATGCGTCCGATAGGCGGTTGGCTGTCCGACCGCTTCGGTCCTGTCCGGATCCTCGCCGGCTCACTCGGTGTCGTGGCAGTCGGCGCACTCCTGCAAAGTTTCACATTCCCGCTCATGCCGCTGGGCACGACGGCCTTCCTCACTATGGCCGCCGCTCTGGGTGCAGGCAGCGGCGCCACATTCGCACTCGTCGCCCTGCTGGCCCCACCCGACAAAGTCGGTGCTGTCACAGGCTTCGTGGGCGCCGCGGGAGGACTCGGCGGCTTCGTCCCGCCATTGATCATGGGAGCCGTCTACGGCCAGTTCGGCAGCTACGCCCTAGGACTCTCCGCACTCGCCGTCGTCGCAGCCGCCGCCCTCATGTTCACCGCCACCACCGTCCGACGCGCCGCAACAACCCGCGTCCAACCAACCTGACGGAACCCGCAGGAGGCTCTGGTGATGACAGAGTCTCCGCGCCGGAACTTCATACCGGCTGGCCTGCGGCTGCTGCGGCACTATCAGCGCAGTTGGCTGCGGCCTGACGTGCTCGCCGGGATCACGGTCGCCGCGTACCTGGTTCCCCAGGTCATGGCCTACGCCGATGTCGCGGGGCTGGCCCCGGTCGTCGGGCTCTGGGCCGTTATCGGTTCCCTGCTGGTGTACACGGTGTTCGGTTCCTCGCGTCAACTGTCGGTGGGGCCGGAGTCGACCACGGCGCTCATGACCGCCGTGACGGTCGCGCCCTTGGCCGCCGGTGATCCGGCCCGGTACGCCACCCTGGCCACGACACTCGCGCTGCTGGTCGGCGTCCTGTGCCTGCTCGGCGCCGCTGCCCGGCTCGGCTTTCTCGCTGACCTGCTGTCGCGGCCTGTGCTCGTCGGCTACATGGCGGGCGTCGCCGTCATCATGATCGTCGGCCAGCTCGGCAAGATCACCGGTGCGCCGGTCGCCGGCGAGTCGGTCATCGACCGCGTCAGCTCGATCGCCGACCAGGTCGACCGGATCCACGCCCCGACCTTGATCCTTGCCGGTGGCATGCTCGCCTTCCTGTTCATCGTCGGCAGGCTGCTGCCCAAGCTGCCGGTCCCGCTGTTCGCGGTGCTGCTCGCGACAGCCGTCACAGTGCTGTTCTCGCTGCGCGATCTTGGGATCCAGGTGATCGGTACCGTCCCGGCCGGGATCCCGACACCGGGCCTGCCCGCAGTGTCCGGTGTGGACCTTGCCGCGCTGGTACTACCTGCCATCGGGGTCATGATGGTCGGCTATTCCGACAACGTCCTCACTGCACGATCGTTCGCCACCCGCAACTCCTACCGCATCGACGCGAACGCCGAAATGCTCGCCCTCGGCACAGCCAACATCGCCGCCGGATTGCTGCGCGGATTCCCGGTCAGCAGCAGCGCGAGCCGGACCGCGATCGGCGACAGCCTGGGCAGCCGGTCGCAGGTCCACTCGCTGGTGGCCGTCGGCGCGGTCGTGCTGGTGCTCCTGGTCGGCGGACCCGTCCTCACCGCGTTCCCGACCGCAGCACTCGGCGCACTGGTCATCTACGCCGCGGTACGCCTGATCGAACTGGGCGAATTCCGCCGGATCGGCACATTCCGGCGCAGCGAACTGGCACTCGCACTGGCCACCACCGCAGGCGTGCTGCTCGTCGACGTGCTCTACGGCGTTCTCGTCGCCATCGGACTGTCCATTCTCGACCTACTCCGGCGGCTCGCCCGGCCACACGACGGTATCCTCGGCGAAGTCCCCGGCGTCGCCGGCATGCACGACATCGACGACTACCCACGCGCCACAAGGATCCCCGGCCTCGTCGTCTACCGCTACGACGCACCACTGTGCTTCGCCAACGCGGACAACTTCCGCCACCGCGCACTGGCCGCGGTCGAAGACTCCCCCACACCTGTCACATGGTTCCTGCTCAACGCCGAAGCCAACGTCGAAGTCGACATCACCGCCGTGGACGCCCTCGAAGACCTACGAGCAGAGCTCACCAGACGCGGCATCGTGTTCGCGATGGCCAGAGTCAAACAGGACCTGCATGACGCGCTGGCCAAAGGCGGATTCGTCGAGCGAGTAGGAGACGACCGGATCTTCCCGACCCTGCCGACCGCGGTGGCGGCCTTCCGCCAATGGCACACCGAACAGTTCGGCCGCTGACAGACGCGAGGTGCAGGCCTGGCAAATGGGTGCCGCTCGGCCCTGCTGCACGGGACTTTCGCCCCTGCGTCCATCCGGGTGTGGGCACGCATCCTCGATGGCAAGCAGTCGCACCTTCTTGGTTGGGAGCAAGCAATGTCAGCTCGATCAGAACTCGAGGTCCTGGACCGGGAGCAGTGCCTGGAGCTGTTACCGACTGTGCGAGTCGGGCGCCTGGTGTTCACCGAGAACGCCCTGCCCGCCGTGCAACCGGTCAACTTCCGGCTGTATGAAGGCCAGATCGTGATCCGGGTGGCAGGCGGCGCGAAACTACGAGCCGCCTCCGGCAACGCTGTGGTGGCCTTCCAGGCCGACGAACTGGATCCCGACCTGCGCGCCGGCTGGAGCGTGACCGTTGTCGGGCACGCGCAGCTGATCTTCGACACCGACGAGCTCGTGGAGCTTTCCGGCGTCTGGCTCCAGCCATGGGTGACCGGCAGGCGGGACCACTTCATCCGGATCCAGACCGAGAAGGTGACCGGACGGCGGCTCCACGCTCCCGCGGACCTCCCGGCCCCGATCTGACGACGGGCACAAGGTCGCGACGGCGGTATCAGAGCGATAGCCTCGCTGGTCGAGGAGCCTGCTCGACCAAGGTGAGGTATGCGGTGAGCGAAGAGTCGGCTGATCGGGCGTTCCCCGATTTGAAGCAGTTGCGGCTGGACGCGCTGCTGCGTGAGCTGATGGACCGGGCGGCCGAGGTGCTGGAGTCCCAGGATCGGATCCATCGTCTGCTGGATGCCGTGGTCACGGTGGCCAGCGATTTGTCGTTGCCGGATGTGCTGCGCCGGATCGTGCAGTCGTCGATCGACCTGGTCGGGGCCCGGTACGCCGCGATGGGCGTACTGGCGCCGGAGGGCACCAGCCTGCAGGAGTTCATCTACATCGGTATCGACGACCAGCGGCGCGAGCTGATCGGCGACCTGCCGCACGGCAAGGGCATCCTCGGGCTGCTGATCAACCACCCAGAACCGATCCGCATGCCGGACCTGCACAAACACCCCCAGTCATACGGTTTCCCGCCCAACCATCCGCCGATGAAGTCGTTCCTCGGCGTGCCCGTCCGGGTGCGTGGAGCCGTCTTCGGCAACCTGTACCTGACGGAGAAGAAAGGCAACGACGAGTTCACCGAAGAGGACCAGACAGTGGTGATCGCGCTGGCCGCCGCGGCCGGTATCGCGATCGAGAACGCGCGCCTGTTCGCACACAGCCAGCAGCGGGAAACCTGGTTGCAGGCCTCAACGGAACTCAACAGCGCACTCATGACCGGCCAGACCACCAACGGGGCCCTGAAACTGGTCGCACGCCGGGCCGCCGAGGTCTCCGGCGCACCGCTCGTCACCATCGCCATGCCCGATGACACCGGCGAGCACCTGACCATCGAGGTCGTGGACAACCCAAGCGCCGCGGAACTCATCGGCCAGCAGGTCACGGTCGCCAACAGTCTGATCGGCGGCGTGTTCGCCAGCGGCGAGCCACGCATCGTGCCGAACCCGGCGCAGGCCTCGTCCGCGCTCTCAGAGCTCGACTGGGCCGACGAACCGCCGGCAATCCTGCAGGAGCTGGGCTCGACGCTCATCGTGCCGCTCGCGGCCGGCCAGCACGTGCTCGGTGTGTTGTCGATCGCCAAGCACCGCAGCCAGACCCCGTTTCTGGACGTCGACCTGCAGATGGTGCAGACCTTCGCCGCGCATGCCGCGTTGGCGATCGAGTACGCCCGGGCGCAGGAGTACCGGCAGCGGCTGATCGTGTTCGAGGACCGCGACCGGATCGCGCGTGACCTGCACGACCAGGTCATCCAGCGGCTGTTCGCGATCGGCCTCGGCCTGCAGGGCCTGTCCCGGCTGATGGTCAAACCCGACCTCGGCCGCCGGGTGGCCGGGTTCGTCGAGGAGATCGACCAGACCATCCGCGAGATCCGCCGCAGCATCTTCTCCCTGCAGGAAGACCCTGGCACCGGGCCGGTCAGCCTGCGCGGCGAGCTGCTGCGGGTGATCCAGGAAGGCGCCGGCGCACTCGGTTTCGAGCCCACGGTGAACATGGACGGCCCGCTGGACAGCCTGGTCCCCGACGACCTGCGCCCCGACGTCCTGGCAACACTGCGGGAAACGCTGTCCAACGCCGCCCGGCACGCCCAGGCCAGCACTGTCCTGATCACGATCAACGTCGACCGGGAGGGACGCGGCCTCAAGCTGGCGATCAAGGACGACGGCAAAGGCATGCCCGGAGAACCCCAGCGCCACAGTGGCCTGGCCAACATCACCGAACGAGCCAACCGATGGCACGGCACCTGCGACATCGACACCGCCGTCGGTAGCGGAACCACCATCACCTGGACAGTCCCACTACCGACGCAGGATTAGTACCGGCATATCTGACAACGGAAATGTCGCCGACATTGCCCCTAGTTGTGGGCCTGGTCGTTCAGGGGCATCCGCCATCGACAAGCAGGGCCTTTCCGACCTGAGCCGGTACAGAAGCATCAGCACGACCCCGGAAGTGTCCTTTGTGCCGACGACGACCGCTCGACTAGGGCCATTCGGCCCTAGTCTGGCTGGCAGGCGGCCCTATCCGCGATCGCCGCAGGTCCGGCACGGTGAACTCGGCAAACAACCGTCACGCAGTAGCGTCGGCATTGCCGAATTGCCGATGAAGAGGAGCAGACCATGGGCATCTCGGTTTTCCTGCTCGACGACCACGAAGTCGTCCGCCGGGGACTGCGGCAACTGCTGGAAGCCGAGCCGGACATCGAGGTCATCGGTGAGGCAGGCACCGCCGCCCAGGCCATCGCCCGTATCCCCGCGCTGCGGCCGGACGTGGCCATCCTCGACGTCCGCCTGCCGGACGGCGAAGGCGTCACGGTCTGTCGCGACATCCGCGCCGCCGTCGAACCCCCACCGGCGTGCCTGATGCTCACCTCGTACGCCGACGACGAAGCCCTCTTCAGCGCCATCATGGCCGGCGCCGCCGGATACATGCTCAAACAAGTCAGCGGCAACGACCTCGTCGGCGCCATCCGCACGCTGGCCGCAGGCGGCTCACTACTCGACGCCGGCGTCACCGCCACAGTCCTCAACCGCCTACGCAGCGGCGGCGAACAGGAAGACCCCCGCTACGCATCCCTCAGCCCACAGGAACGCCGCATCCTCGACCTCATCGCCGAAGGCATGACCAACCGCCAGATCGCCGCCCAGCTCTACCTCGCCGAGAAAACCGTCAAGAACTACGTCTCCTCCCTGCTCCACAAACTCGGCTTCGAACGCCGCACCGAAGCCGCCGTCTACGCCACCCGCCGACGCGACGAGCAGAAATCGTCCTGACTGGCCGGCTTCTGAGTAGCTGACCAATGCCCTTACCGCACAGGGACTTCCGACCCAATCGATCTCGTCTCGGCACCGACAGGATGGTGTCCGACAACTGATTAGGAGGTCCTCATGTCCATCCACGAGGCCCCGGTCAACGATTGCCTGCAGGTCTCCCCGCACCAGGCCGCGGACACCGCACCGGCACACGGCGCGGTGATGACGACAACCGCGGGCAAAGTCACCGCGATCCTGCGGATCACCACCGGACTCGTCTTCCTATGGGCGTTCCTGGACAAGACATTCGGCCTGGGTTTGGACGCGTGCTCGTCAGGCGCGAAATACAGCAAGTTGTCGTTGTTCAACGCCATCGCGTCACGCAGATAGCCGCCGAGCGCGCGAGTCGCCTCAGCCGGATGCTTGATGTCCACTGTGTACTTCCGCCAGTCCGGCAGGCGCAGGTCCTTCTGTACCAGGCCGTGTGCGATGGGGTTGGCGCTCATCCGTAGGTCGCCCACCGGATGCCAGTATCGAACCAGAGCCGCGGGCGTGCCGTCGGTGTCGAACAGCTCACCGGGCTGATAAGACTGCAGCCGTGCCCCGCAGCATCGCGGCCAGGTCTTCGCGCGGCAGCCGGGACAGCACGGTCGGATTGGCGATCTTGTAGCCGTTCAGGTGCAGGATCGGCAGCACCGCGCCATCGGTCGCTGGGTCGAGGAACGCCGGCGCATGCCAGCTCGTGGCCAACGGGCCCGTCTCTGCCTCACCGTCGCCGATCACACAGGCCACGATCAGGTCAGGGTTGTCCAGCGCGGCTCCGGTGGCGTGCGCCAGCGCGTAACCCAGCTCACCGCCCTCATGAATGGATCCGGGCAGGTGGGCTGAGGCGTGGCTGGGCACGCCACCAGGGAAGGAGAACTGACGGAACAGCTCGCGCAGTCCAGTTCGCCGTCCGGTCCCGCAGCAGACTGCGTCTTCTGCACGCCGCGCCACTACCAGGCGCCCCCGCCGTACCGGCAGTTGTCGACCCCGCCAGCATTCTCGAACACGCCCACGAACTCGTGCACGAACTCGCCCCCGATCTGACTCCCAGCCTCCGCCTGGTCCGCAGCCAGCCCCACGAGGCCGTCCGCACCTGCGACCGCACCGACCTGCTCGTCATCGGCTCAGGCAACCAGCCCGGCAAACTCTCAGTCATCACCTCCACCGCCCTGCACATGGCACCGTGCCCAGTGTTGGTAGCGAAACACGATCCATGTGTCGTCAGGTCTGGTTCTGCGGACAGGTACTGACCTCATCGACCGGCCGCCGACGCGTACCCGGCGCCTGGTAGCCATAGCCGAAACGCAGAACGACCTGCGGGTAGGCGCCATCGCCGAGCAGAGAACGCAACGAGGCCCGGCTGGATGGCAGTTCCACGGCCGCCGACAGGAACGACGCACTCACCTCACACACCGTCGCCGCCAGCAGAACCCGCTGCATCGCCTGACCAGCCAGAAGATGATCATACGAAGTGTCCCCATGCGTCACCAGCACACCCAGCAACGGCTCCTGCTCGTACTCCCGCGGCGCCTTCTGGCTGTTCGAGCCATACTCCCGCAGAAGAACCAAAGGCTCAGTCACCGGCGGAGGCCCACTCGCCAGCGGCGGAACACCGTCCAGCCGCGCAGGATCACCAGCCACCCACTGAACCAGCTCGTCCTGAAAGTCCGTGTCCTGGCGCTGTGAGAACTCCGCCAACCGCAACAACGTTGCCACAGCGGAATACCGAGCCGGTTGATCAAGCAATATCAACCGGCCACGCTCACGCAACGCCGCCTGACGCAGCGTCTTCTGTACCGAACCAGGCACACGCTCCTCACGAAACGGCCCACGATTCGTACGCCGACGCGGGATCGCCTGGCACAACACCAACTCATCAGAAGCGACAGCCAGATGACCACCGATCCTCACTCGTGCCAGCAACGCAGGCCGATCCCGGTCCGGCAGCAGCTCGACCCGCACCGGCACACCCCGGGACCGCAACGACATCCGCAGGTTGAACAGCGCCGCACCACACGACATACGCGCCTCACGCCCGTCCGGATCCGCGATCGCCAGAATGCGTGACTCATCAAGGAACAACTCCACAGTGTCCTCCGCGACCTCAAATCGCCACGGCTGGGTGTTATGCGGTGACGGCGCGAGAATCGCCGCCTCCAGTGCGGTCTTGATCTGTGGACTGGTCATGAGGTCACTCCCCCTTCGATTCGGGCCATAGCGGCCTCGGCCTGCTTGGCGAGTTCGAGTTCCTCCCGATCGGTGATCATGAACACGCGCGGCAACGCACCCCACGGGCTCACCACCCGGTCACCGTGTGCCGCCATCAACCGGTTGACCACCCGGACGCCCAGAACCCCCAGCCCACCCGCGATTTCAGCAACCAGGTCAGGGTTATGCACCGCCACGCCACCGGTGAACACCACCGCGTCCAGACGGTCCAACGACGCGGCCAACGCACCGATTTCCCTGCGTAGCCGATGAACGTAGACCTCGACAGCCAACGCAGCGTCCCGCTCACCGCGGGCACGCGCCGCCAGCACATCACGCAGGTCGCCGCTGGTCCCGCTCATCCCAGCCAGCCCGGAATGGTGGTAGAGCACGTCGCTCAACTCCTCGACGCGCACGATCTTCTGCTCCAGCAGGTGCACGAGCAGTCCCGGATCGACTGAGCCGGACCGGGTGGCCATCACAGGACCTTCCAGCGGCGTGAAACCCATGCTGGTGTCGACGCTGTGACCGTCACGGATCGCGGTCACCGAGACACCAGCTCCCATGTGGACACACAGAACCTGTGTCGCGGCTGGATCGTTGTGTATCAGCTCGGTGACCCGCCGCGTCGCATACTGGCAGGACAGACCATGAAATCCGTACCTGCGCAGACCGTTATGCACGGTCAGGTCACGAGGCAGGCCGTAAACCCTCGCGGCTTCTGGGATGGACGCGTGGAACGACGTGTCGAAGCATGCCACCACAGGTGCCGGCCCCAGCATGGCCAACTTGGCAGCCATCAACGACCGGGGCTGGTGCAGCGGCGCCAGCGCAACCAGGTTCGCGAGCTCGGCCAAGATCTCCTCGTCCAGCACGACAGGCGTCCGGCGGTCACCGCCATGCACAAACCGCACAGCCACGACGTCAACATCCGGCCATTCCGATTGCCGCAACGGCTCAGACGTCACACCATCCCACCGGTCGGCCACGGCACGGTCGATCTCCCCGCCGTTCTCGACCAGCGACACCTTGATGCTGGACGAACCCGGATTCACCGTCATTACCCGCATAGGACAACACTGGCGCAATCCGGGTCGGCCGGATCAGTGGCCATCGGCACGTGACACAGGGCCGAAAGACCCCTTCGGCGATGGCCGAGTTCCCGGCACAGGAAACGGGGGCACCGGAAACCCCGGTGCCCCCGCTGGTGTTCGTCAGTTACCTGCTCCGACGAGTACCTTCTGCTCGGCAGTCTCCTCCTCGGTCTGTGTCCCGCGCGAGTGGCCCCGGCGCCAGAACGCCTTGCGGATCATCTCCTTCAGCTTGACCGTATAGTCCGCGTTGGCTTTTTTGGCGTCTTCCTCGGTTTCGATGCCTTTGTCGCCGACGTTCTTGTACGGAACCGAGTACGACACCTTCGCGTTCGACATCTTCGAGACCGGGCCGTCCTTGCATCTCCTGCACGGCTCCCGCTCGCTGTACAGCGCCTCGACCTGCAACGGGTGCTGGCCCTTCGCCGCGAGCTGGTCGAGGATGTGCTGCTCGGAGTGGTAGTCCTGGTTCCCGTTGGCCCCGCTGAGGCCGATGACGTAGTTGGGGAACTTCCCGTTGTCGTTGACCCAGCCCTCGACGTAGGCCACCGCGATATTCCGACCGTTGTCGTGGTACCCCGAATGAATCCTCGCATCGACCGCGATCGCGGACAGTGGATCGCTGTCGTATTCGATCGGTCCGCACGAGAAGATGATCTCCTGGACGGCCGCGGCCCGGCCACCGGAGATCTCACACCACTCCGCGGCCTTCTTGAACCACGACTTGGCCTTGCCGACGATCTTCTTGAAGAACTTCGACTTGTCCAGCCACTTGCCGATGTTGGCGATGACCTTCACCACCGCGGCGGTCAGCCTGGGCAGCTTGAGGAAGATCGCGGCGAACGACAGGACGTTGAACACCGTCCACAGACAGGCTTCGATGTTGCCTTCGCTGAAGCACTTCTGCGCGTCGTTCCAGCCGATCACCTCGAGGATGACGTCGGCGCCGATCTCGAGGAGGAACGACGTCACGCTGCCACCGTTGGCGGCCTCCTGCGCGGCCTGCTGGTACTCCGCGAGCTCCTCCCGGCCGAGCTCGGTCTTCTGCAGCACGGTGATCTCTTCGACGGTCAGAGGTTCCAGACCGGCGGCCGTCTGCTGGGCTATCAGCTTGCGGGCTTCGTCCTGCGCCTTGCGCTCCGCGTCCTCGGCGCGGTCGGCTGCCTGCTGGGCCTCTGTGGCGTGTTCCCTTGCGCGGGCCGCTGCCTCGGCAGCGCTGCGAGCATGGGCCTCGGCCCGTTCGGCCGCCGCCTCGGCTTCCCTGGCCGAGTTTTCCGCATTGGTGGCGGCCTCATTGGCCAGGCGTGCGTCGTTTTCGGCACGAGTCGCGGCGTCCCGTGCCGCGGCAGCTTCCCGCTCCGCCTGAGCCGCGCTACGGCCTGCGATGGCCGCGTTGGCGTTGGCTTCGTTGGCAGCGTTGCGTGCTGCCAACGCGTCGGCACGTGCCTGAGAGTCGTACTGGTTGGCCCGTTCCCCTGCCGCACGTGCCGCTGCACCGTCGACTGCCGCGTTGGCTGCGTATTGCTGCGCGTCGGCTGCGAACTTCGCTGCTTCTGATGAGGACTTAGCCGCTCGGGCAGCCGCTTCGAAGGCAGGCTTGACCTCCTCTCTCGCGTCGCGAGCCGCGTCCGCGGCACGAATAGCCGCAGCGGCTGCTTCCGTGGCGCGCAGACGAGCCGCGGCGGCCTGCTCCGCACCGACCGCGCGGGCCTGGTTGGCCACCAGGATCACGAAGTCGGCATCGAGGTCCGAACCCACGAACGGTGCGACCACCGTGATCGCGGTGTTCGCCGGCTCCCTGATCGCCGCGGAGGACGAGCTCGCCGCCGTTGACGCCCGCAGAGCCATGTTCGCTTGTGTGGCAGCGGAAACCGACTCGTTGAACGCGGCATCCGCTTCAGCACGAGTCCGTTCGGCCGCACGCAGCGACTGCACGGCTTCCCGTGCTGCCTGCTCAGCGAGCGCGACGGCGGACCGAGCGGCTTCGGCCGCCTTGGTCTCGTTCTCGGTGGCTTCCGTCGCCTTCACGTTGGCCTGCGTCGCATGCTTGTGCGTCTCCGCCGCACTCGCCTCAGCCTGAGTCGCCGCGTGGTTGGCCGCCTGGGCAGCGGCCTGTGCTTGCTGAGCGGCCGCGCGTGCCCGTGCCGCCGCACGAGTCGCCTCGCCGGCCGCTTCCCGGGCCACCACTGCCGCACCGGTTGCCTGGTTGGCCGCGTTACGAGCATTGGTAGCCGCGGTGCGAGCGTTGGTGGCTTCGGTGCGCGCCTGGTCTGCTGCCTTGCGGGCGTCCTGCTCCGCACTGGTTCCCCGTGCTGCTGCCTCAGCGGCCGTCAGGGCCTCTGCTTTGGCTTGCGCGGTTTGCAGCCCTTTCTCTGCGGCGTAGGCACGATCGCGAGCTTCACGCGCGAGGCCTTCTTCTTTCTGTGCGCGGCCATCCGCGTCACGCGCGAGCCCTTCCTGCTCATTGGCCCGACCGTTCGCGGCCGCCGCGATACTGGCCTGACGCTGAGCCTCGCCACGCGCGTTCCGTGCCTCATTGGCTGCGGCGTCCGCACGCGCGCGGGCATTCGCCGCGTTCGTACGTTCCGCATCGGCAACCCGGCGCGCGGCCTTTGCCTTATCACGCTCGTCCACTGCGGTCTGCTTGTGCGCACGAGTCCGTTCCGCCGCAAGCCTTGCGGCTTCGGCAGCGGATTCCGCGTCGACACGTGCCTGGCGGGCACGGTCCGCAGCGGTCTTCGCCGCATCCGCCTGCACGCGTGCGGCTTCCGCGACAGCTGCGGCCGCAAGGGCGTGCTCCTTCGCGTGCTCGTGCCACTTGCGTGCCTGCTCGGCGTGCCGCTCAGCCTTCTCCTGCGCGTTGCGGGCCTGGTCCGTGGCCTGCGTCGCGTCGATGGAGTGCTGCGCGGTCTCCGTAGCGAGAATTACGGCACGTGCGGCAGCGCTCACACCACGCGCCATGTCGGCCCACTGCGTGCCATACGTAAAGCCGGTCTCGACAAGGACGTTCGCCTCGACAGTCGCTGTCGCAGCCGCCGACTCGGCGTCGGTAGCCGCGTTGCGCGCGTTGGTCAACTGACGAGCGACCTCGGCCTTGACCTGGTTGAACGAGTCCGGCGGGTGCTGGCCGCTGGCGTTGTTGGCCGCCAGGATCTGCTCGGCCTTACGGGACTCGTTGGCCGCCAGAATCATCGCGTTCGCACTGCGCTGCAACGCACGGACGCTGTTTCCGTGCGCCACAACGAGGTTGCGACGGGCCGTCATCGCACGCGCGGCGCGCCTGGCGACCTCGCTCAACTCTTCGGCAGCACGCTCCGCGGCCTCCTGGTCGCGCAGTTGCTTCTCGCGTGCCTCAGCATCCTTCCGCGCCGCTTCCAGGTAGCCGGTGCGGAGAAACTCCGCGATCGCCGCGTCACCGGCGTTCAACGCGTTCTGCGCTGCCTGCTTCACGTTCGGCCCTGCCGAGCCGACCAGCGCGGTCACCCTGGCCCGCAGCTGGTCCGCCCGCGCCTGATTGCCCTCGGCGACCTGCTGGTCCCGGACACGCGCGACGTCTTTGCCATACGCCAGGAAGTCGGCCCGGTCGCCGTCGGTGCCGGCCAGTACCCGCTGGACCTCCGCGTTGAAGATCGGCCCACCGGTGCCCGCCATGGCCTGGATGGCGATCCGGTTCTGCCGCGCGGTCTCGGCCTTGCGGGCCGCGGCCCTGGCTTTGGCCTGGTCCAGGCCGGTCTCCAGGAACTTGCGCAGCGCCTGCACGGTGCCCTCGTCCAGCGCCGCCTTCGCCGCGTCCCGGACTTCGGGATCCTCGGCCAGTTCGGCGTTGTCGAACACGACCTGCCTGGTGACCTTGTCGCCGACCAGATCGGGGACACCCGCGTCGCCGTCCCATGGCTTGTACGGGTTCTCCGGCATCGGTCGGGCCGGAGTTGATGGTGGTGGCGCCGGTGGCGGATCGTTCGCCGCCGCGGCCGCCGGGTCGATCAGCGCGGCGAACACCACGAAACTCAGGAACAGCAAGAAGGTTCTCAGTCTTACTTTCACTTGCCTCACACCCCAGTCGTCAACGAAATCACCGGCTGACCGCGTACGCCCACGCACCCTTTTCCGGGGTGTGGTCGATGTTTCCGTGCTGGAACTCGCTGCGGCGCATGCCCGGCTGGCCCGGCACGTCCTTCTCGTCGGAGATCGGGTAGCCCAGCCAGCTTCGTTCGTAGCCCATGCTCACCCAGAGTCCCTTGATGGCGCCGTAGATCAGGCGCGCATCGGTTGCCGGGCTCCAGTAGATGGATACGCCGTTCTCCACATGGGTCGCACGACCCTTGCCATCCGGCAGGAACAACGTGTCCGTGGTCGGCTGGATCCACCTGCCGAAGCTGGCGGAGTACTTGGGCAGCAACGGGTCCAGGACGTTGTAGACGGTGTTCGTGCGCACCGAGGAGTACGCGGCCCCGTTGGTGAACCGCCGGTAACGGGATGGGGTCGTGGTGCCGGTCTGGATCTCCTCGGGGCCGGTCGGCTCGCCGAGCAGGTTACGCCACCAGTCCTCGTTGTAGTACTTGAACATGATCGGTGTGGTGGACAGCGGCTGTGGATCGGTCACCTTCCAGCTGGCGTCGGTCTGGAAGTTGCCGGTGGTGTCGAAGTTGTTCTGGTCGCTGCGGCCGTTGGCCGCCCACAGCTCGCTCCAGAACTGCCGCAGATACCGGCCCGGGTTGGCCTTGGACTCCAGGCTGACGTTCGTCGCACTGCCGTCGAGGCCCGGCTTCGCACACCACGTGGCGGCTGCCTTGTATGCGTCGGAGCCGTCGTTGCCGACCAGCTGAACCCGCAGGTTCGCCGCGACCCGCAGGTAGTTGCCGATCTTGACCGACGACTCGAGCGAGAAGCAGGCCGGGTCAGCCAGACCCGGGACGATCTTCCAGGTGGCGTCCCGCATCGGCGCCGCCGGCTGCTCCGGTACGAACGGGCCCACGCTCGTCCAAGCGTCGCCGCCGGTGCTGTAGACGTACTTGCCCCTGGTGTTGTGAGTGAGGCCGTTCAGGGCCTGCTCCAACGGGACGTACTGGCCCGTGGACAGGAAAGCCTTGACCTGTTCCCAGGTCCCGTTCGCCGCCACAGCCGCGGCGGCCGCGGCCAGCCGTGGACTCAACCTGCTCGCCTCGGCCTTGGTCTTGATGTCCCGCACCAGCTGGCGGTCGGCTTCCTCGCGCTCACGCAGAATCCGGGCGTCATCGCGGGCTCGTGCCTGCGCCACACCGGTCTTGATGAACGTGGCCCAGTCCGCGGCCGTGCCGGCCAGCGCGGCGACGGCCGCGTTCTTGATCTCCAGGTGCGCACGGTCGGCCAGCTCAGGAGTCTTGAGCAGTTCACGGATGAAGTTGTCGTCGGTGAGGGTCAGCCATTCCTGCTTGGCGACAAGGGGAATCCGGTGGCACGCGTCCTTCTTGGCCGCGATGGCCTCGGCCAGCCTGCCCGCCTCCTCGCCCTTCTGGCGTTCCCGTTCGATGTAGTCGTCCTGGTCCTGGGCATGCAGCAGCCGCAGCTTGTTCTCGATGAAGTCCTTCCACGCCGCGGCGTCCGCGCCCCACGCCTCCAGCGCGCCCGCCTTCACCTTCGTGCCCGACGGTGCCCGTTGGTAGACCCGGTACACGAAGTTCTGGTCGGTCCCGCCCAGCATGTCGTCGTCGACCGGGATCTCCGCGTCGATCGCGACTTCCCGGCGCAACCGGACAGTCTCGGCCCACGCGTCGCGGCGGCGCTGGCGCTCGACCCGGTCGCGCTGCGCGAAGTCGAAAATGCTGGTACGAATGAAGACAGTCGCGTCCGGCGCCGCAGGCGTGTCCACCATGATCCGGTAGACGCGATACGACTCCGCGCGCGTCAACGGGAAGTCGGTCTGGTTGATCCGGTCGAAAACCTTGAAAACGAAATCCCTGTCGTTGGCGTTACGCCACTCTGCCGTCGCCTCGCCGACCTCGATCTCGTTGACCGCCTTGACCTTCTCGATCTCGGTCGCGGCCGGGATCTCCGTCGCCGCCGGCGCGGCGACCGCGGTCACGGGACTGACGAGTCCACAGAGGATGGAGGCGGCCGTCAGCACGGCCATTGTTCTTCGCATGGGTCCCCTCGCAGGAAAAGGAGGCGCCTCACCGGTTTCACGGCGAGGCGCCCCGTTGCTCAGCGGCGGTAGTCCCGGGTCACACCGGTGCTGAGGTCGTGATCGATGTTGCCGTACTGGAACATGCTGCGGCGCAGGTTGGGCTGCCCGACCGCCGTCAACTCGTCGGTGATCGGATAGCCGAGGTAACCCTGCTCCCAGCCCCGTTCCGACCACCGTTGGCGGATCGCTCCGTACACCAGGTGCGCTCCGGTCCCCGGGCTCCAGTAGATCGACTTGCCGTTCTCGAAGTGGTTGAACCGGCCCACCCCGTCCGGTGTCGCGGACGTCTCGCTCTCCGGCAGGTTCTTCTCCACCGAGTACCCGCCCACGCTCATCCACTTGTCGATGATCGGCGGCGCGACGAAGTGCGGATCGCGGATGCCCGGCCCCCAGAAGGCGAGCCCGCCCTGGAACTGCAGCATGCGCTGGCCGTACTGGAGGATCGTCTCGGCGCCGACCGGCAGTCCGAGCGCGTTACGCCACCCGTCGTTGTTGAGGTACTTGAACATGATCTGTGTGGTGATCCTCGGGTTCGGTTCGACCACCTTCCAGCTCGCGTCAGTGGCGAAGTTGCCCGTGGTGTCGAAGTTGTTCTGGCTGCTCTGGCCGTTGGCCGCCCACAGCTCGCCCCAGTACTGCCGCAGGAACCGGCCGGGCGACGACTTCGACTCGAGTGTCACGTGATCGCTGCCGCCGGACTTGGGCGCCAGAGCACACCAGGTCGCGGTGCGCTTGAACTGGTCACTGCCGTCAGCGGCCGCCAGCTGGACCCGCAACGTACTGCTGACACGCAGGTAGCTGCCGGCCAGTTGGCTGGACTCCAGTGAGAAGCAGTTCGGGTCGGCCAGACCTGGCACCATCCGCCACGTCGCCCAGCCCAGCGGCGGGGCGACCGGGCTCCCCGGAACTGTGCCGCCGGTGGCCCATGCGTCGCCGCCCGTGCTGCGCACGTACCAGCCCCGCGTGTTCACTGTGACACCTTCCAAGGACTGCTCCAGCGGCATGTACTGCCCCCTGGCCAGGAAGTCCTTCACCTCTTCCCATGTCCCGTTCGCCGCCACCGCGGCCGCGGCCGCAGCCAGCCGCGGCCGCAACCTGCTCGCCTCCGCCTTGGCCTTGATGTCCCGCACCAGCCGACGGTCGGCTTCCTCGCGCTCACGCAGGATTCTGGCGTCGTCCCGGGCACGAGCCTCGGCCACACCCGTGTCGATGAACCGTTTCCAGTCGTCCCGGCTCGAACTGGCCAGCGCCGCCACTGCGGCGGCGCGGATCTCCTGGTGGACGGGGTCCGCCAGCTCCGCAGTACGCAACAGCTCACGGATGAAGTTGTCGTCGGTCAGCTCCAGCCAGGCAGGCAGGATCGTGAGCGGAATCTTCGCGCCCGCGTTCTTGCGGGCATAGTCGGACGCGAGCTTTCGCCCCCGTTCCTGGTCCTGCTCCGCCGCGTCGTCGATCGCGTCCTGCTGATCCTGGGAATGCAGGGCGTAGATCCTGGTGCTGATGAACGCCTTCCATTCGGGGGCCTCGCCACCCCATGCCTCCAGCGCGCCGGCCTTGACCTTTGAGCCGGCCTTGGCACGCTGGAAGACCCGGTACACGAAGTTCTGGTCGGTTCCGCCCAGCATGTCGTCGTCGACCGGGATCTCCGCCCACTGCGCGGCTTCCCGCCGGGCCTGTACGGCCCGGTTGCGTTCCTCGTTACGCCGCTGGCGTTCCACGCGGTCGCGCTGGGCGAAATCGAAGATGCCAGTGCGGATGAACGAGGTCGCGTCCGGCGCGGCGGGCGTGTCCACCATGATCCGGTAGACCCGATAGGACTCCTCACGGGTGAACGGGAAGTTCTCCGCGTTGACCCGGTCGTAGACCTTGAACACGAAATCCATGTCGTTGGCGTTGCGCCACTCCGGTGTCGCCTCGCCGACTTCGATCTCGTTGACCGCCTTGACCTTCTCCAGTTCCGTCGCGGCGGGCATGTCGGCCGCCGCCACCGGGTCCGCCTGCGCGGACACCGGGGTGGCGACCAAACCACATAACAGAGCCACAGTCACGGCCGTGGCGCGCCATCTTCGCTCAGGACGCATTACGCCACACCCTGACCTCGTGCGTGGTGGCGTCCCACGTGATGCTGTAGCCGTTCTGGAAGTCGCTGCGCGCGCCATACGACGTGGCGTACTCGTCGCTGATCGGGTATCCCAGCGGGGAGCTCACGCCGCCCAGGCTTTCCCACTTTGCCCGGATGGCGCCCATGACCAGCTTCGCACCGGACGCCGGCGACCAGTAGACCGCGATGTAGCTGCCGAGCGAGACGTGCTCGTGGTTCGTCCTCGAAGTCTGGTGCTCGATCGGCAAGTACCCCTGCTTGTGCAGGTTCAGCGCACTGTAGCGCTGCAACACCTGGCCAGTAAGGAACTTCGAGCCCGTGCTCTCGCTCCAGTACACCCGGCCGCGGTCGAAGTCGCGGTACCGCACTCCGTTGTCGTAAACCTCAGCGGCCTTGGGGTTCCCGGCCAGCGACCGCAACTGGTCGTCGTTGAACCAGCCGAGCATCAGCGGCGTGCTGATCTGCGGGTTGGGATCGACGGTCGTCCACGTCGAGTCCTCCTGGTACAGCCGGTCGGTGTCGAACCAGTTCGGGCCGCCGGCCTGGGCCACCCAGAGCTGCGCGTCGACGTGCCTGATGAACCGGCCGGGCTGGGCCTTGGACTCCAGCCGCACACCGCCCGCCACCAGCCTCGGGCACCAGGTGGCGTCCAGTTTGAACTGGTCGGTGCCGTCGTTGCCGTGCAGCTTCACGCGCAGGTCCTGCTGGCGCAGGTAGCTTCCGGCGTAGTCGGTCGACTCGAACGAGTAACAGGTCGAGTCCGCGAGTCCATTCGCGACCTTCCACGTCGCTCCGGTCAACGGGCCACCGGTGCCGGTTCCCGCGTTGCCCGGCGTGATCCAGGCGTCGCCACCCGCGCTGTCGATGTACCAGCCACGCACACCCGGCGTCGTGGTGCCGAGAGACTGGGTCAGGTACTGGTACTGGCCTTCGCGCAGGAACTTCACCACATCGGCGTGCGAACCGGCCAGTGCGGTGTTCGCTGCGGCGACCAGGCGCGGCAGCAGGCCGCTGTTCTCCGCCTTGGCCTTGACCTCCCGGACGACGCGCCGGTCGGCCTCGTCCTCCAGCCGGTCCTGGCGTGCGTTGTCCCGTGCTTTCGCCTCGTGGATGCCGCGTTCGATGAACGTCTTCCACGCCAAGGGATCCGTGCTGCGCGCGGCGAGATCGGCGGCGTCCTTGACCTCGATGTTCTTGGGCAGCGCCAGTTCCGGCACCAGCAGCAGCTCCCGGATGAACACGTCGTCGGCGACGTCGTTCCAGATCGGCTTGTACGCCGCGGGGATGGCCGCCAGGGCTTTCATCCGGACCGAGGCGATCTGCTTCTTGCGCGCCTTCTCGGCGTCCTCCTGCTCGAGGCGCCTGATCGCGTCCAGGTCGTCCTCGTCGGCGATCGTGTGGATCGCGACCTCGACGAAGTTCTTCCACGCGACCGCGTCACCCCGGTACGCGGTGGCGGCGGCGGATTTCACCTTCGGGTAGTCGGCCGGTACACGGCTGAAGATCTGGAAGACGAAGTTCTTGTCCGTGGCGTCGAGCATCAGCGGGTCGGCCTGCACACGGACCCGGCCGGTGGCGCTGAGACGTGTCTCCAGGAGGTGCTCACGTTCCCGGTCGCGGATGATCTTCTCGGCGCGGTCACGGGCGGCGAACTCGAAGATGCCGGTGCGGATGAACGCGGTCGCGTCGGTCGCGGTGAGCCCGTACACGCGGGCCGCTTCGGCTTTGGTGAGCGGGAACTTGGTCGCGCTGACGGTCTCGTAGACCTTGAAGACGAAGTTGCGGTCGGACAGCCTGACCCAGTCGTCAGTGGCTTCGCCGACCTCGATCTCGTTGACCGCGTTGACTTTCTCCCGCGGTGTGGCCTCGGGTAACGCCACGGCCCGCGGTTCGGCCTGCACATTCGGAATCGCGGGTGGTGTCGCCGCGTGCGCGGCGATGGGCGTCAGCAGGCCGAAAACGGCGACGGCCATCGCAAGTGTTCTTCGCATGCCCCAGTAACCTCTTTTGTTGTTCGGTTCCAGCCCCATACGACAAGTCAGCGGGATTCGCGGACTCGCTGCTCGCGCTCGATCGCCTGCTGCAGCAGCGCGGTCCAGTAGGCGGCCTGCTCGGCCGCGGCGTTCTGGTCCTCGATCCATGCCGCTTGCGACGTACGCGCCGGATCGACGACCGCGTCCCAGTTCGGTGTGTTCGCCTGTTGCGCGGCGAGCAGGATCGCGTGCCAGTTCTCCGCCTGCCGGGCGGCGAAATCCCTGGCCTCGTCCCAGCCGGTACGCGCGGGCGCGGTCTGCGTCCCGACCTCGCGCCACGCGGCCATCGCGCGGGCCTTCGCCTCTTCGGCCATCTCGTCGGACGCGTCACGGGCGGCCTTCTCCGCCGCTTCCGCGTCCGCGATCAGCCGGACGATCGTGTTGCTCCACTGGCGGTTGTTCTGCAACACACGCAGCCTGTGCGCATCATTGTCCAGCCGCGCGCCGCTTGCCCAGCCCCAGGCGAAAAAGTCGACGAGGTCGTCATCCGTCGCACCGGGCCTTGTCGCGTATGCGGCGATCGCGCGCACCTGCTCACCCGGGTCGTGCTGCGCGAGCATCCGGACGTAGTTGCGATCCGCTTCCACGAGTGCGCGCTTCTGCTCGCCGATCGCGTCCCGGAACTGCCGGTCGCGCGCTTTCGCTGCCTCATAACCGGTTCGGACGAACTGCTCCCGTTCGCTGGCCGTCGCGCCCGCCCGCAACAAGTGCTTGGCCGCAGCGTGCACCTCGGGCGAGTACTGCGGTGTGTTCGTCTCGTAGACGCGCTTGATGAAATCCTTGTTCTGCTCGTCGCGCCGGGCAGCGCGCTCGATCGCGTACTCCAGGCCGCCGCCACGAAGGAAATCCGCGCACGCCAGGTCGGGTGCGCTACTGCTCAGCGCCAGCCAAGCATCGGTCTTGACCGTGCTATACGGGTGGTATCTGGCGTACGTCAACACATCCGCCCGGTCGCGTTCGGCTTGTGTCGGCGCCGCGGCGATCACAGCGGAATACTCGGTAGCGGCAAACGCCGCCATAGGCGTGATGGACGAGAAAAGTGCGGCCGTACAGACCGCGCACACCAAGGCGCGCTTGTACACCTCAGCCCCCCAGCTGGTTTTAGTGGCGAAAGTTCCCCCGGTCGGAATTTCGATCGAAACCCAACCTAGCCACGTTCTCCGGTTTGCCGCAAGAGCCTTCCGGCACACCGTTTCAGCCATGGCTGAAACCGTGAGGTCACCGCCGTTCATCCACCCAGGCCCCCGGCGACATCGACACCCGCTCCAACCACATACGACGCCAACGGCGACAGTAACAACGCGACTACCGGCGCAACTTCCTCAGCCCGGCCGAACCGCCCGACCGGGACGCTTCGCCTACGGGCCTCTTCAGCCGACCACGCCGCGAAATCCAGCCCCGTCTCGGCCGCGGTGTATTTGGCCATCTGGCGATCGGTGCCGATCGCGCCGAGGTTGACCGTATTCACTCGAATTCCCTCGGATATCAAGGTCGCGGCCAGCATTTTGCCCACCGAACCCACCGCGGCCCGAGCCGCACTCACCGCAGCCATGTCCGGCTCCGGAGCATGAGCGGTAACGCCATTGACCAACACGACAGCAGCCGAATCCGACAACGCAAGGTACCCCACCGCCGGCTCCACGACATTGAGCACACTGCCGACCTTGACCTCGTACTGATCACGCCACACCCCAGGCGGAGTCGACAGGACACCACCGGTCACACCGGCACCCGCGTTCGCCACAACTCCGTCCAGAGCACCGAACGCCGCCGCCGACTCGTCGACGAATTCCCGCATCCAAGCCCGATCACGAACGTCACCCGAACGGGCAAGAACCCGGTCAGTCTCACCCCAAACCCCGGCCAGAACCTCCGCGTCACGGGCACACGTGGCCACGCGAGCGCCTTCGGCAAGCAACACAGCCACGATCGCCTTGCCCACGCCCCGGCTGCCACCAGTGACCACATAACCCCGGCCGGCGAGCTTCAGATCCACGGCGTCCCCTTCCTCGCCCTTGAGGATGTCCTGGCCCAGGCTATTCGAGCCCGAATACCGGCCGGAACCGGAACCAATTCGGGTCGCCCTACCCATTCGAGGGTCCCACGGACGGGTAGGCCGTTATCACATGGAGCGCAACTCCGTGTCCCAAATGATTCCACCGGCCCGGGGTTTCAGGCACGGCTGAAAGGGCGTACGTTTTCCGCAGGCCGGTGCCGGAAATTCCGCCAAACGGCCGCACGGTTCGCGCGTTCGGTGTAGCGTTCCGGCCTGTGAAGAAACTTGCTATCGCATCCGCCTGGGCGGTGCTCGCGTGTATTGCTATCGCGCCGAGCGCGGGTGCTGTCGAAAATTCGTCTGCCCGCGCTGATACCTTCTACGACTGCGGATTCCTTCCCGCATACAAGACGCCTGGCAAGCGTGCCTGGTACAACCACTGCGGCGACGGCCCGGTCAAGATCATCGTCGAGAACATCTGGTTCCAGGACCGGGAGAAGTGTGTCCCGCCGGGTCTGACCGACATCGAGTACTACAGCGGCGGCTATACAACGCGTGACGCCTGGTACGTCGGCGGCTGCTGAACCTGTCCATCATGAACAATCCCGACGGCCCACTCGGGCCGCCAGGATTGTTGCTGTTTTCAGCCTGCTCGAACAGGCCAGGTCACACCACGAAGAACTGCCAGCGCAAATTGGGGCTGCCGTCCTCGGTCCACACCTTGAGCGGCGATCCTGAACCGACGTTGCCGCCGCTGTCCAGGACGAGGCCGGTCGCGCGGTTGGCGATCACGAAGACGTTGCCGCCGGTGTCTCTGATCGACCACTGCTGGCTCGTTGCTCCGGTGTAGACGGTCTGCACGGGGTTGCCTCCCTGCTGGGCGCCCGCGCCATCGATCACGAAGCCGTTCGTGCGGTTGGTCAGCTTGAAGAACCCGTCGCCTGTTTCCTCGGCCTGGAACTGGAGGTTCGGGCTGTCATCCGGTGTCCAGATCTTGAGTTTGCTGCCCGCGGCGACCGTACCGCCGCCGTCCATGGCCAGTCCGTTGGTGACGTTGATGATGCGGAACCATCGGGCCGGGTCGAACGTCACGCGCATCGAGACGATGGTGTCGTCGAACCTGCTCGCGCGCAGATCAGGTGTGGCCACCATGAACGTCGCCGAGGCCCCGGTGAGGTCGTCCTTCGAGTAGCCGACGGCTTGGTAGCCCTCCGCGGGCCAGATCGCGGACACGCTCTTCGATGCGAGGCTCTTCGCCTGGAGTTGCGCCGCGGTGTAGCTGCCCACACTGAGAGTCGTGCCCGCACCGCGGTAGTTGCGGTCGACATAGACCGCCGCGCCGGTTTCCGGTCCCACCACCGGAATCCGGCTCGCGAAGGTCAGCTTCACGACATAGGCGGGCGACTCGAACGGTTTCGCGTCCGGCAGCGTGACCCGTAATCCACCCTCATCCTGGGTGTAGGCCAACCGTGTGCCGGTGCCCAGTAGCTCGGCCCGCCGGAGGCCCGACAGATCGGCCCGCTTGGCGGACAGGGTGGTGATGTTCAGGGTCGTACCGGGCCAGGCCAGCACTGTTGCGTACAGCACGCGTTCCGCTTTGTCCCGGGTGAACCGGATGTCCTTGGCAGTACCGACCTTCGGCGCCACGAACGACCCGCCGCCCATCTTGGTCGGCCCCTCACCGTAGGCGCTCCACGCGCGGGTGGAGTAGATCGACTCGCCGAAGCGGCCGAGATAGGTGCCGATGTCGGCCAGAACCGCGCGCTGCTCGGCGGGAATCGTGCCCTCGAGGGTCGGTGAGATGTTGAGCAGCATGTTGCCGCCCTTGCTGATCCGGTCGATCAGCGCGTGGATCATCTGCGTGCTGGAGTAGTAGCCGATGCCCTTGGTGTAGCTCCAGCTACTGCTGCTGATCGCGTCGTCGGTGAGCCAGTACGGGGTGACGATGTCCGCTGGGCCGCCGCGTTCGTAGTCCTCGACCTGACCTTTGTTGGTGAAGCCCTTGTCGAAGTGCTTGTAGGTCGCGACGACGTCCTTGCCCCACTTTTCGGCCTGGTTGTAGTAGTACGCCAGGAACTCCAGCCGTTGCTGCTCCCCGACGGCGCAGGGGCCGTTGTTGAGGCAGTACCCAGGTGAGTTGAGGGAGAAGTCCTGCCAGAGGATGTCGGGCCGGGCGCGGTCGATGACCTCTTTGAGTTTGGCCAGCCACAGCTGGTCCTGCTGGGCGCGTGGCAGCTGACCGTAGAGTTTCTGCAGGCTGGGATCGGTTTGCCGGGGAGCGAAATCGAAGAAACCGTTGTAGTTGTACGCGTGGTGCATCGACACCAGCAGCTTCAGGCCTTGGGCCCGGATCGCCTTGGCGAACAGGTCCAGCAGGTCCAGACGCGGGCCTTTGGCCACCGAGTTCCACTCGTTGACCCGGCTGTCCCACATGGAGTAACCGTCATGGTGCTCGGCCACCGGGCCGGCGAACTTCGCACCGGAGGCCTTGACGAGCCTGGCCCACTCGTCCGGGTCGAACTTCCCGCCCCGGGACGCCAGTTTCGGGGCGAACTGGACGCGATCGCCGGCAACATCGACGCCACCGTTGATGAACCGGTCGTACCCCCACACGGTCGGGTCGCCGTAGGTCGCCTTGTGGTGGTTGTTCTCGTTGCTGCCTGGCCGGTACATGTCCCGGCCGTACCACTCGCTGCCGTACTCCGGAGTGGTGAACGCACCCCAGTGCCAGTAGACACCGAACTTGGCGTCCTGGAACCATTCCGGGGCGGGCACGTGCCGGTCGACCGAGGGCCACGTGGGTTGGTAGCGGCCACATCGGGAATCCGCGGCGGCCGTGCCCGGCAGTGCCGTGGCCGCGAGGCCGGCCGCCGCGAGTACACCGAACGTCCTCCGCGACAGGGGGTTGTTCGCAGGGTGCGTCATTGCATTCTCCTGAGGTTCTACTAGTTCTGCCGTTTGCCGCTGGTGATGCGGGACATCACCAGGGCGACCAGGATGATCGTGCCGTTGAGCGCCCCGATCCACTGCGCGGGCACACCGGCCAGGGTCAGCACGTTCTGGATCATGTAGAGCAGCAGGATTCCGGTGAAGGCACCGAAAATGGTGCCCTTGCCGCCGTTGAGGCTCACGCCACCGATCACCGCTGCGGCGAACACGGTGAAGATGTAACCGTCACCCTGCGCGGCAGCAACGGAAGCGAGCCTGCCGGAGAGCAACAGTCCGCCGAGCGCGGCGAGAGCACTGGCCGTGATGAGGACGATCCAGACGATACGGTCGGTCCGGATACCCGCGGCCTTCGCGGCGTCCGGGTTGCCGCCGATCGCGTAGAGGCTGCGGCCGAACCGGGTATGGCCGAGCAGGACGATGCCGCCGGCGAACAACAGCAGGCAGAGCCAGATCGACGCCGGGATCCCGGCCCACAGCGTCGTTCCGAGATAGAGCATCGAATCGGGCAGGCCGAAGAACGTCTGGCCGCCGGAGACCCCGGTGAGCAGGCCACGCAGGACGATCAGCATACCCAGGGTGACCACGAACCCGCTGAGTCCGAATCGGACGATCAGCAGCGCGTTGAGCGCACCGACCAGCACTCCGACCAGCAGCACCACAGGCAGCGCGGCCCAGCCGGGCAGCAGGCCCAGCGAGTGGCTGCCGGTGATCGTCAGCCAGGCAGCCACCCCCGGTGCCAGGCCGAACGTGGATTCCAGCGAGAGGTCCATCTTGCCGACCACGAGCACCATGGTCTGGGCCAGCACCAGCAGTGCGATCTCCGACATGGTCTGCAGAATGTTGATCACGTTGTCGTACTGGAGGAACACCGGGTTCACCAGCTGGCCGACGACCGCGATCACGATGATGCCGGGCACCAGGGCGAAATCCCGCAACCGGGCAAGAGCGATCTGACGCGACGGCGACGCGGGAGGAGGCTCGGTCCGCGACTCGGCGCGCACCGCGGTGGGACTCTCAGGCATCGAGGTCGACTCCTTCCATGGCGGCCACGACCTCACGGTCCTGCCAGCCCGCGGGCAGTTCGGTGGTCAGCTCTCCGTGCACCATGACCAGCAGCCGGTCGCACAGCCGCAGGTCGTCCAGCTCGTCGGAGGCGATCAGCACGGCGGTGCCCTCAGCGGCGGCCTCCGCGACCTTGCCGAGGAGAAAGTCCTTCGAGCGCACGTCGACACCGGCCGTCGGGGTGATCAGCACCAGCAGCCGTGGATCGACGGCCAGCGCACGGGCCATGACGACCTTCTGCTGGTTGCCGCCTGACAGCGCGGACACCGGCAGCTGCGGGCCTGGTGTCTTGACCTCCAGCCGGGTGATCATTGTCCCGGCCAGCCGGTCGCGCTCGCCCGCCCGGACGAAGATCCCCGGCCCGAGCCGGTCCATCACGGTCATCGTAGTGTTGTCCGCAATGGACATCTCCGGCACGAAACCCTGATGGTGCCGATCCTCCGGCACGAATCCGATCCCTGCGGCCAGCGCGGCCGGAACGTCGCCAGGACGCGGGCTGCGGTCTGCGACGAGGATGGTTCCAGTGTCCGCCTTACGTAGCCCTGTGAGGGTTTCGGCGAGTTCCGTTTTACCGCTGGCACCCGCCCCTGCCAGGCCGACGATCTCCCCGGGCGCGATGTCGAAGGACACGTTGTCGTAGCGGGAATCCAGGCTCAACTCGCGCACCTGGAGCACGGGCGAACCGGACTGGACCGACGTAGTCCGGGTTTCCGTGGCGACAGCGTTCTCACCGGTCATGGCCGCGACAAGATCGGCCTTCGGCAGCTGGGCCACAGGTGTGGTCAGGATGTGCCGGGCGTCGCGGTACACCGTGACCGTGTCGCAGATCTCGTAGACCTCCTGCAGATGGTGGCTGATGAACAGGAACGTGACGCCTTGGCGTTGCAGCTCGGCGATGTGGCCGAACAGACGGGTGATGGCGGCCCCGTCGAGCTGCGCGGTGGGCTCGTCGAGGATGACGAACCGGGCACCGAAGGACAACGACCGCGCGATCTCGACGAACTGACGCTGCTCCACACTCAGCTCCCCCGCAGGCCGGCGGACATCGACGTCCACCGACCAGCGTTCAAGCAGTTCGGTGGCCGCCCGGCGCACCGAACGCCAGCGGATCAGGCCGCCACGGGTCTCCTGCCGGTTGAGCAGCAGGTTCTCGGCCACCGACAGCTCGGGGATGATCGTCGATCGCTGGTACACGCAGGCGACCCGCGCGCGCCAGGCGTCCCGGTCGGACAGACCAGGGGCCGGTTGCCCATCCAGGCGCACAGTCCCGGAATCCGGTTCGGTCAGTCCGGTGAGGATGGAGACCAGAGTGGACTTTCCCGCGCCGTTGCGGCCGACGAGCGCGTGCGTTTGTCCCGGAAGGACACTGAGATCGGCGTGGTCCAGCGCGACCGTGGCGCCGTAGCGCTTGACGATCTGGTGTGCCTCGACCACCGGCACGGTGCTCATGTTCGCTTCCTCTCGCCCGGCGCGATCAGCTCTTGCTGTTTCCCCACAAGGACTTGTCGTCGACCTTGACGCTGCTGACCGGGCCGAAGGTGCCACCGTCCGCGGTGACCAGAGGCGCTGCCAGCTGGTCCTCCATCAGGCCGTCGCGGACCTGAATGATGGTGCTGTCGTGGTCGGTCTTGCCCGCAACAGGTGTCTTGCCGGCGATGGCGTCCTTGACGTACTGCAGCGAGTACTTGGCGAACTGGTCCGCGGGCTGGGACACGGTCGCGTCGATCTCCCCCGCGCGGATCTTGGCGAGTTCCTCGGGAATACCGTCGTTGGACACGATGAACACGTGCTTCGGATCGGCGGCGGGCACGAGCGCACCGCGTTGCTTGAGGATCTGCAGCGTTCCGGCCAGCGCGAAGCTGGACTGCATGTAGACGCCCTTGATGTCCGGGTTCGCGGTCAGCTGGACCTGGAGTTTCTGGGCGGCGGTGTTCGCGTCCCAGTTCGTGGCCTCACCGAAGACGGTGACGCCGGGGAAGTTCTTCTTCATGCACTCGTTGAAGGCCTCGGTGCGGTCCCGGCCGTTGATCGAGGCGAGGTCGCCTTGCAGCATCACGACCTTGCCCTTGCCGCCGAGCTTCGCGCCGAGGAACTGGCACGCCTTCTCGCCGTAGGCCCGGTTGTCCGCGCGCACGACCATGTAGACGTTGCCCTGGTCCGGCCGGGTGTCCACGGACACGACCGGGATCTTCTTGCCGGCCAGCTGTTGCAGCGTCGGGATGATCGCCGCGGTGTCCTGCGGCGCCATCACCACGCCCTTGACGCCTTGGCTGATCATCGTCTGCACGTTCGCGGTCAGGTTGGCGACGTCGTTCTGCGAGTTCGTGGTCTTCAGGTCCAAGCCGAACTCGCCGCCGTACTGGGGAACGTACTTGATGTAGGCGTTCCAGAAGTCGGTGTCCGAACGCGGGTAGTCGACGCCCACGACGGTCGCGCCGGACGCGGAGGTGGAGCCGCCGCTGCTGCAACCGGCCAGTGCGGCCGCGGTGAGCACGCCGGCGACGGCGGCACACAGGTACTGGAACTTCATGACCTCTCCTCGTTGACAGGTTTTTCCAGGCGGTGGCCCGTCACGCGACCACCGCTGAGGCCTCACGCCATGCCTGGCCGTCGGGGAACTGGTGACGGGACACGGATTCCGGGTGCAGCCGGGCACCGATCCCCGGTGCCAGCGGCGCCATGTATCGCCCGGCCTTGATCCGCACCGGGTCGACGAAGTGCTCGTGCAAGTGATCCACATATTCGATGACGCGGTCCTGCCGCGTACCGCTGACCGCCACGAAGTCGAACATCGCCAGGTGCTGCACCATCTCGCAGAGCCCGACACCACCCGCGTGCGGGCACACCGGCACGCCGAACTTGGCTGCCAGCAACAGGATCGCGATGTTCTCGGTGACACCGGCGACCCGGCTCGCGTCGAGCTGGAGGATGTCGATCGCGTCAGCCTGCAGCAACTGCTTGAACATCACCGCGTTGTGGGTGTGCTCCCCGGTGGCCACCTTGATCGGCGCCACCGCCCGGCGGATCGCGGCGTGGCCCAGCACGTCGTCCGGTGACGTCGGTTCCTCGATCCAGTACGGGTCGAACTCCGCCAGCGGGCGCAGCCATTCGATGGCCTGCCCGACTCCCCACGCCTGGTTGGCGTCGATCGCGATCCGGATACCGGGCCCGACGACCTCACGGGCCAGCCGAAGCCGGCGGATGTCCTCGTCCAGATCGGCGCCGACTTTGAGCTTGATCTGGGTGAACCCGTCCTTGACGGCCTCTGCGGACAGGGCGGCGAGTTTCTCCGGCGTATACCCCAGCCAGCCCGGAGTCGTGGTGTACGCGGGATAGCCCGACTCAAGCAGTTCGGCCTGGCGGGCGGCACGTCCTGGCTCGGCGCGACGCAGGATCTCCAGCGCCTCGTCGCGGGTCAGTGCTTCCCGCAGGTACCGGAAATCGACGAGATCGACCAGTTCCTCGGGCGGCATCTCGGCCAGCAGCCGCCAGACCGGTTTGTCTTCCCGGCGTGCCCGCAGGTCCCACGCCGCGTTGACGATCGCGGCGGCGGCCATGTGGATGGCGCCCTTGTCCGGGCCCAGCCACCGCAACTGACTGTCCCCGGTCAGACGACGGGAGAACGCGCCAAGATCGGACAACGCTTCGGCGACCGGCATCCCCACCACGAGCGGGACGAGTGCGCGGACGGCGGCGACCTGGACATCGTTGCCACGCCCGACCGTGAACGCGAGACCGTACCCCTCTTCACCACCGCTCGTCCGGATGGTCACGTAGGCCGCCGAGTAGTCGGGTTCCGGATTCATCGCATCCGACCCGTCCAGGGTGAGCGAAGTCGGGAACCGGACATCCACGGCTTGGATGGCACTGATCACTTCGGCCAACGTGACCACCTCTCACTCGGTCCACCAAGAGAGAAAGACATCAGATGTATAGCTACGTCATCCGTGCCCAAAAGTCCAGATTCGATCGGATAGGCGTCGATACATCACATGTTTGCTACTGTCAGTCCCAGCACGACGAAAGACTGAGGACACTGCCATGCCGAGATCGCTGACCGACGAGGCGATCGACCGGATCCGGGAATTCGTCCAGTCCGGCCGGTTTCCCCCCGGTTCGAAACTGCCGCCTGAACAGGAACTCGCCTCCGAACTGAGCATCTCACGCAGCCCGGTGCGTGAAGCGGTCAAGGCTCTCAGCCTCGCGCGTGTCCTGGACGTCCGCCGGGGCGACGGCACCTACGTGACCAGCCTGGCGCCCAGCCTGCTGTTGGAAGGCCTCGGTAGCGCGGTGGCGCTCATGAACGGCGGCGGCGTTCTCGAACTCACCGAGGTACGCAGACTGCTCGAACCCGCGGCCACCGGCCTCGCCGCCACTCGCATCACCACGGAACAACTCGAAGAAGTCCACCAACTGCTCGACGCGATGCACAAGGCATCCGACGATATCGAGCGTCTCACCGTGCTCGACGCGGCCTTCCATCACGCCGTGATCGCCGCGACCAGCAACGAAACCCTGACCACACTGCTCGACAGCATCTCGTCCCGCACACTGCGCGCACGAATCTGGCGCGGCACCGTCGACCGCGGCGTGACCCACCTGACTTTGGCCCAGCACAACACCATCTACACCGCCCTGGCCAACCACGATGCCGCAGTCGCCACCGCCGCCGCCCTCATGCACGTGGACACATCGGACCGCTGGCTACGCGCCCACCTGGCGGACGCCGACGCGCCCAACGACAGTCAAACCTGAATCACCTCGGTGTTCACTGTGGAGCGTGGAAAGTGGTCGCTTCCTCGGCCGCTGTGTCGGACTCCGCGAGGTGTTCGCGCAACCAACGTTCGGAGGTGCCGACGTGGATCAAGGCGGCTGCATGGGCCGTGGCGGTGTCCCCCTCCGCCAACGCCTCATAGATCGCGGTGTGCTGGGCGAGCGTGAGAGGTGCCGCATCGTTGTCGGTCATGCCGCGCCACACCCGCGCGCGCAGGGTCCTGCTGGAGATTCCGTCCAGCAGCGTGGTCAGCGCCTCGTTGCCGGTGGCGGCGATGACCGCGTGGTGGAAGGCGGCGTCGTGGAAGTTGAGCAGTTCGACGTCGTCGGCCGCCGCGCGCATCGCCTCCAGGTGCTCGTACACCACGGCCAGATCGGCCTCGGAGATCCGGGCCGCGGCGACCGCGGTCGCAGTCGGTTCCAGCAGCCGCCGGACCTCCATCAGCTCAAGCAACGTGTTGCCCTGCATCAGTTCCACCGCGCTGCCCAAGCCGGCCAGCAACAGGCTTGGCGCAAGGCTGGTGACGTACGTGCCGTCACCGCGACGCACATCCAGTACGCCGGCCACCGCCAACGCCTTCACGGCCTCCCGCACCGGGCTGCGTGACATGCCGAGCTCCGCCGCCAGCTCATGCTCGGGAGGCAGTCTCGCGCCAGCCGGGAACCGGCCGGACCGGACCAGCTCACGGATACGCGAGATCGCCTCGTCGGTCAATGACATCGCGGCTCAGCTCCTTGACACCTCGGCGGCCGAACGGATACCGGGCCTGGTCAGGCCACATGGTAGCCATCTCGGCGTTCGAGTATCAGCCGACCAGCCGAGGGTGGCGGCATCTCCTGGTCAGGAGCGTGCCGCCACCTGCGGTGTGACAGTCAGACCGCCGTGATGGTCCACTGGGTGTTGGTGCTGGCGTTCAGGGCCCACAGCTTCACAGTGGAACCGGCTGTGGTGCCGCCACCGCTGTCCAAGACCGTGCCGGTACCCCGGTTGACGATGTTGTAGCGGCCGTTGCCGAGGCCGGCAAGCCGCCACTGCTGGTTGTTGCCGCCGTTCCAGGCCGCTTGGATGGCATTGGCACCGTTGGCGGTGTTGCCGCCGCTGTCGGCGACCATGCCGTTGGTGCGGTTGACGATCCGGACGTAGCCACCGCCGGCGTCGACCAGTTGCCACTGCAAGTTGGTGCTGCTGTCGACGGTCCACAGCTTGAGCACCGATCCAGACCCGACATTGCCACCGCTGTCGAGCACAAGACCGCTGGCGACGTTCGTGATCCGGGCCCAGCCGGTGGGCGCCGGACCACTGTCCAGGCTGGGAATCTGGCCGGAGAAGGTCAGTTTCACCACATACGCGCCCGCGCTGAACGGGGCACTCGCCGACGGCATCGTGATCTGCAGGCCCGAACTGTTCTGGCTGCGGCCGGGCAGGTTGACATACGTCCCGGCGGTGGCGTCCAGCAGCTGGACGGAAGTCAGGCTGCTCAGGTTGATCCGGTTCGAGTTCAGGGTCGTGATGCTCAGAGTGCTGCCCGGCCAGCCCATCACGGTCGCGTACAGCACGGTGTTGCTCTTGTTGCGGGTGAATCGGATATCGCGGTTGGTGCCGGCCCTGGGCGTGACGAACGAGCCGCCACCCATCTGCGTCGGGCCCTCCCCATACACCGCCCAGGCCCGCGTGGCATAGACGGACTCACCGAACCGCTTGAGATAGTCCCCGATGCCCAGCAGGATCGTGCGCTGTCCACTGGGGATGGTTCCGTCGGCCATCGGCGCGATGTTGAGCAGCATGTTGCCGTTCTTGCTGACCCGGTCGATCAGCGAGTGCAGCATGGCGTTGAGCGAGTAGTAGCCGATGCCGTTGGTGTAGCACCAACTGGAGCTGGAAATGCTGTCATCGGTCAGCCAGAACGGGTTCTGGATACCCGCGGGCCCGCCACGCTCGAAGTCGAACACCGACCCCCGGTTGTTGAGCCCGTCCTTGTAGGTGGTCACCACGTCCTTGTTCCACGCCACCGCCCGGTTGAAGTAGTGCGCCAGGAACTCCAGCCGCCTGGCCTCGTCGACCCGCGGCAGGTTGAAGTCCTGCCAGACGATGTCGGGCTGATAGCCGTCGATGACCTCTTTGAGTTTGTCCACCCACAGCTGGTTCTGTGCCGCCGCACCCAGCTGGCCGTACAGCTTGCGCAGACTCGCGGTCGATTGTGCGGGCACTCGTTCGTAGTAGCCGGTGAAATTGTAGGCGTGGTGCAACGACACCAGGAACTTCATGCCCCGCGCCCGGATCGCGTCGGCGTGCAGCCGCACCAGGTCCAGCCCTGGCCCGGTACGCACCGAGTTCCACTCGTTGACACCGCTGTTCCACATCGAATAGCCGTCATGGTGCTCGGCCACCGGTCCGGCGAACTTCGCACCGGCGTCGGCGAACAGCTGCGCCCACTCGCCCGGATCGAAGTTGCCGCCCGCCGATCGCAGCTTCGGCGCGAACTGCACCCAGTTGCCGGCCTTGTCCCTGGCCCCGTTGATGAAGTTGTGGTACGGCCAGACCGACGGATCACCATACGTGGCAATGTGATGCCGGTTCTCGTTGGAGCCGCCCGCATACATGTTGCGCGGGTACCACTCGTTGGCGAACGCCGGGACGCTGAACACTCCCCAGTGGAAGTAGATGCCGAACTTCGCGTCCTGGAACCACTCCGGCGCCGGAGGATGCAGGTCGACCGACGGCCAGGACGGCGTATAGCTGCTCGGACCTTCAGTGGCAAGCACAATGCCAGGCCGTAACAGCCCGGCGGCCGTCGCGGTCCCCGCAGCCATGAGCAGTCTGCGGCGGTTGAATCGAGACGTTGAAGAGGACATGGCAGGGAACCTCTCGTAACGACAAAAGCGCGCGAGATGAAGGCGCTGCGGCACACCCGGCCCCGATCGCGGGCTTGAGGCCATCAGTCGACACGTACCGCTACCACCAAGTCATCATATGTTTGGCCAGCGCCATGTCAAGCGCCGCCCGGGTCAGCACATGCCAAACCGGGCCGTGACACAGGACGGATCGAGTACATCAGCAAGCTCGGCAATGATCAAGCGCAAACATATGATGTCAGGATGTCGGCTCCCAGTGTCGCAGCGACTGTTCACGCTCACAAGCCGGACCAGCCGGTACGGGTCATCCTTGTCGAGGAGCACGGCCAGCGCCCTATGGCAGAGCCGCGTAACTGGGGCCATCAGGCCGAATAAGATGATCTCGTTGTTCGAACCCCTGGCGCGATCGTGGATGTTAGCGCTCACAACTTTCGTTGACTGACGATACCGCTAGCGCTACATTGACTCGAAAGTCAAGGCCGTCGACAAGGTGATGACCCACTCCGGTCGAGCCATTCGCCACTGCGGCCATCCGTCAACGATGACGTTGGGGACTTTCGATGCGACAACATCCCTGCGCCGCACACCCCTCTCGTCCGCACGCCCCCGCCCGCGCCGAATCCACTAAGGACATTCGAGATCCGCGGGCCGCGTGCGGCGGCTGCCACTGCCGGCCGGGCCCACCCACACAGACCAACGCCCCCTGCTGATCTCGGGGGCGCCGCCGGCGTCGAGTACGACGGCGGCGCCCCTGGTCCAGGACGAAAGGACTGCGGATGGCCGCAGTCCTTGGGCCTGTCACGGCCAGACGCAGGCCGGATCTCGGCCTGGAAAGCGAATCCCATGTCACACAGACGTCTCTGGGCGCTGGGCGCGGCTGTCACCGTCGCGCTCGGCCTGATGGCAAGCCCTTCGGCACAGGCGGGCGCCGGCGATGTCCAGCCGGCCGCGAACTTCACCAATCCCATACTCTGGCAGGACTTCGCGGACATCGACATCCTGCGCGTGGACAACACGTACTACTACTCGGCATCCACCATGCACTACTCCCCCGGCGCACCAATCCTACGCTCCTACGACCTGGTGAACTGGGAGTTCGCCGGCCACTCGGTGCCGCGTCTGGACTTCGGCGCCAAGTACGACCTCAACGGCGGCCGCGGCTACGTCCGCGGCATCTGGGCCTCCTTCCTCAACTACCGCAAGAGCAACAAGACCTTCTACTGGGGCGGCTGCATCGACTTCGGCCAGACCCACATCTACACCGCGACCGCCGTCGACGGCCAATGGTCCCGGCACACCACCATCAACAAGTGCTACTACGACGCCGGAATGCTCGTCGACGACAACGACACCATGTACGTCGCCTACGGCAACTCCAACATCAGCGTCGCCCAACTCTCCCCGGACGGCAAGACCGAAGTCCGCTCACAACAGGTCTTCACCACCCCTTTGGAGTCGACAGTGCGATCCCTCAAGCGTAAGCGCACAGTAGCCTGGTTGCTCGGCGTTGTCTGTGCCCTGGCGGTCTTCCCCGCTGTGGCCAGGGCGGACAACCCCCTCGTCCAGCACATCTACACAGCCGACCCCGCCCCGATGCTCTACAACGGACGGGTGTACCTCTACACAGGACACGACGAGGACGGCTCCACGGAACCCAGGACCTGTTCCTCAAGTTCACCGGCGCCAGCGGCTATCTGTTCAACATGAACTGGTGGCAGTTCACCAGTCGAGGAGGCCGCCGTGCTCATTACGCGGACGGCTGGTCTTTCCCGGGGAAGCTGAAGAAAGCCAGCTGGGTGGCCAACGCGACCAGCCGGTCTCCGTCCCACAGCTCATTCTCCAGCGTGACGTACCCCTGTCCGGCGTGCCGGGCACGGTTGCGGGCGAGGATCCACGGACCACGGGCTTCGGCGAACCATGTCACGGTGAGGTCGGCGCTGGGTGCCAGCCATCGCGGCAGGCCGGTACCCATCCGCTCGGCCACAGATCCGAGCATCGTGTCCCCGAGGACCACCAACGCCAGCGGGTCCAGCGCACCGCTGGCAAGGGTCGGCGTCTGGTCGAAGCGATACCAGTAGATCTGTTCGGACGTGGTCAGTGCATGCTCGACCCAGGGCGAGTGGCCCCGCACCAATCGGCCTTCGACCCGGTCCCACAACGAAGCCGGGATGATCCCCTCCGCGTCCGCTGGAGCGTCGCGGAACGACGGGCATCGCTCAGGCGGGACACACGGCGGGACAGTCGCGTCGGTGAAGGCGAATCCCGGCCTGGTGGCGCCGAAAATGCCGGTGGCAGTCAACCCGAGTGTGCCGTCCGCGTTGCACAACGTCGCCGCGAGCTGACTCATCGACCGGCCGCGTCTCAGAACGGATACATCCACGGTGACATCGCCTGGCGGAACGCGAGCGGTGAACACCGTGCTCAACGAGCGAAGCGGCTGCGACACGTCGTCGAGATACTCCTGCATCGCGCGTGCCACGATCGCAGCAGTCAGCCCGCCCTGGGGCAGGATTGGCGCGTTCCACGCGGCTGAAAGCTTTGCCAGGTAACGGCTTTCAATGTCAACGTCGGCTGCGACCGTTGTCTCCTCAGTGAATTCGGACTGGCTCACGGCAGCTCCATCCGGGATCGGCTCCAGCCAAGCGTAGTCAGCCCGGCGTGAATTCGGCCTACACACGCCGACTGCCGCGCGCAATGCTCACGAGCCATTTCAGCCTGGCTTGAAACCATTGCACGCCGAGACGATCTTCGATGATGCTTTGACGCGACAAACCCGATCATTCAGGGCAACATGCGTAAAGCAATCATGCGCGGCCTGACCGCGACCGCGACCGCGGTCGTCGCTTCGGCGCTCGCTGTGTCACCGCAGGTCGCGCTGGCCGGCGGCAACTCGTGCTACATCCCTTCGGGCACCGCCTGTAACACGAACGCATCCGGGTTCCCCGGCGGGGACCTGTACGTCGACGCCGACGTGCACGGCAGCGGAACCGGGAAATGGGGCGTCGTGATCAACGGGCGCCTCGCGTGCGGTGAGAACTGGTTCGACGCCGCGGCCCCACCGCAGAGCTGGACCTGCAAGTTCATGCCCGCTGGGCACGTCTACGCCTACGTCAGCGGCCCGCAGGGCCCGGTCAGCGTCGGCGTTCGCTGGTAGGACCCCACAGATGCCCTCTCGTTGGGAATGATTGTTCTTGCGACAGAACAAATCCACAATACGAGAGGGCATCTGCCGTAATAGCATCCAATGCGGACCGCCTGCGCGATGCAGGCGGCATTGCGGGCCACGTAGGACGCACGTCCCCGGCACGAGTAGCGTCGGCGGGCATGCTGGGTGCGTTGGATTCGGTGCCATGGGCGGAGCTTGAGGTCGCGGGCGTCTCGGACGAGCCGATACCTGATCTTCTCCGGACGATCGCGGCGGGCGGCGAGCAGGCCGCGATCGATGCCTTCAATGACCTGCAGTGGGAGATCCTGCACCAGGGCACGGTGTACTCGGCCACCGCGCCGGTCGTGCCGTTTCTTGCCGAGTTGCTGACCAGCGTCGGCGATACGCTCCGCGCGAGCATCATTTATCTACTCGGCGATCTGGCCCACGCCTACGAGATCGACCCGGAGGAGCCTGAGCGGGCCGAAGTGCGCGCTGCGGTCACCGCGGAGGTGGACCGGCTGCTGCCGTTGCTGGCCCACGAGGATCCGTGGACCCGGTATGTCGCCGCGTACGCGCTGTCGGGCTGTCCGGACCGGGTCGCGGACATCCAAGAGGGTTTGCGGCAGCGGTGGGCAACGGAACCCGATCCGCGGGTTCGAGCCGGTCTCGTGATGGCGTCCGCCGACCTCGACCGGCGCACCACCCTGATCAAGGACGGACTTGCCGCCCGTCAGGCACCGGTCGTCCGCGCCGCCGCGGTGCTGGCCGCCGTCCGGACCGGCCGGCGTTGGCCCGGAGCCAAAGCGGTAGCCGCCGTCCGGGACGCCTGGCGCGACGGTGATCCGTTCGCCGGTGACGACGGCGGGCGATGGGGTCCGCCGGACTGGTACCCGGAGGCAATGCAAGACCTGCTGGACAACCTCGAGCCCACCGATCAGGCCCCGATTCTCACGGCGTTGCTGAACTCCGCGGACCCGGACGTGCGGATGCGGGCGGCCATCCACGCAGGCACCGCGATCGGCCTGCGGCGGTCGCTGCGGGAGCCGCTGACCACGATCCTCGTGCCCTCCCTCAGCGATCCCGACCCGCGGGTCCGGCTTGCCGCCACCGATGCCGTCCGCCGGGCCGGCCCGGCGGCCGCGCACCTCGCCGACGCACTGGAAGCGGCGGCTGGCCGCGACGACGAGGCCAGTGGGCAGGCGGTCGCCGCCTTGGCCGAACTCGGAGACCCACGGGCAAGCAAGCAGCTGCCTGCTCATATCCGGGCCGGCGCCGGGGCCGACGACCTCGGCATCGCGCTGGCCGCCATGGGGGCACCGGCCACCCCTGAATTACTCGACGCGGTGCGTGACCGGCTCGCCGCACTGGCCGGCAACGCACCGGACCAACGGGACATTGCCGCGATCCGGGACATCCGCGGACAGGGCCGCCACACCGATCCGGAATGCCTCGGGCTGCTACGCCTTGTGCAGGCGTGGGGACCGTCGGCTGCAACCGTCGTCCCCGAACTGGTCAGTCTGCTGCAGTCCGGCCGAGCGGGCACCGAGGCAGCCAACGCCCTCGCCACGATCGGGCCGGCCGCCGCCCATGCCCTGCCACAGTTGCCGTCACGCGCGGAATCCTTTGGCGACAGTGCCGTAGCCAACGAGACACTGGTGACCCTGGCCCGAGCCCGGTGGCTGCTGACCGGTGACCCGCAGCCCGCCATCGAAGAAGCCTGGCGGCACATCACCCACAACGGTGCGGACATCCCCGCGATCGCGCTGTTGATCGAGATCGGTGAACCGGCCCGCGGCCTGCTGCCCAGGATGCGCCAGGCACGAGCGGACTGGCTGACTGAGATCCCCGAGTGGTACCAGTCCGAACGCGTCGCGGTCGCCCGGCTCATCTGGGAGTGGACCGGCGACACCGGGGAAGCGTTGCCCATCGCGCGCCAGTTTCTCGACAACCTCGACACCGACCTGATCGGATACGGCGAGGTCGAGGCCGCGATCCTCGCTGTCGACCTAGGACAGACGGACGCCGTACCGACCCTGACCGGAATGCTGTCCACCGACAGCAGACCGTTCACGCAGCGGCTGCGGGCCTACCGCGCGCTCTGGCGACTGACCAGCGACCCTGACCTCGTCCTGCCGGCTCTGACCAGAGTGGTCACCGCCGAGAACCCGCCCGGCGCCGACCCCTGGACTGACCTGCTCGGCCTGCTCACCGAACTCGGGCCGGCCGCTGCCCCGATCCTGCCGGCGCTGCGGGAAATCGCCGACCGCGACAAGCACGTCGTGACCTTCTGGCCCGGCCAGACCCCAGGAATCATCGACGAACAGGTCCGCACCGCGATCCGCGACACGACGACCACAATCAGCGCCCTGGCACAGTGACAACCATCGTGGTCACCGACGAGGACCGCTCAGCAGCCGCAACCGCGTTCGTGCGCGCGCTGCACGACGAGTCAGCCACCTGAAGGGTTCGGATCAATCACTCAAAGATGACAGTCGTCCGATATTTCGAGTCGGTCCATTGTTTGCGAACATACGATCAGAATGGACCTGATCGATAATCCCTCTTCACCCGTTCGGCGGCTGAGTAACGAATAACGATGAGAGGAGACTTGCCCGGCACAGCCCGTCAGGATATTTGGGGAGGACGTGCATGCCGGGCATTAGCCTCAACATCATCAGAGTCGGGTCCGAGAATTTCTCGGCAGCCGACCTGACGACAATCAACAATGCCATCGGAACACTTCGCGGTATCTATGCGAGTATCGGGTTGACACTCCGGCGGGTCGAGCACTACATCATACCGCTCGCCAGTGCCAACGGTCGTGACGTCATCGACAACGACGGAGAGGCCGAAACGCTGACAGACGAGTGGACAGTGGCCAACAACGCTGTCGACGTCTTTTTCGTCCGGCTCTATGTCGGCTCTGTCGCAGGGTTGTCACCGGTCCCCGGCCCATGCGACAAGAATGCCAAAGGGATGGACGGCACGGTGTGCGAGCTCATCGGCGGCACGACCGGGCAGGTTCTCGCGCATGAAGTCGGCCATTATCTCGGCTTGAGCCACGTGACCGGCGACTCGTCCAACTTGATGTTCCCGTCGGTCCCGAACGGTGGCCTGCTCACCGCCGCACAGGGCAACACCATGAGATCTCACTGTTTCATCGAGCCCTGATGAGGTGAATATGGTCCACGTTGACATTCCCGAAAACAACCTCAGTGCGGAAATACTACGGGAGGCAATCGCCGGCGAGGTCGCCACAATCCCCTCGTCAGCGGCTTTGACACTGCTTTCCGATATCGACGCCCCCGGCGTCGACCCGGCAGCACTGCTGCGAGACGCGGTCGGGAATCCGGACCTCGCACGCCACGTCCGGATCGGCGCGATGGGCATCTATTCACGGGTCGCGGGTTCGGATTCCATTCCACTTCTTGTCGACGCGCTCGATGACGCCGACGACGGCGTGGGGAGGGCTGCTGCGGCGGCGCTGGGCAACGTCGGCACGCCATCCGAGCTTGAGGCGTTGCGACGCGTGCGAGAGCGTGGCGACGGGCCGACGAGTGAACGAGCAACGTTCGCAGCGGCGCTGATCGTGCACCGGTTCGGGCTCTCCGACCATCAGGTGGACCTGGCGCAACCGGAGACGCAGGAGGTGCCGGCAGCGGCAGGCGGAATGACATTCGCGAGCGTTCGCCCCGGTCTCAGACGCCGCGACCAGGCCCTCAAGGCAATCAACCGATACCTGCCATGGTTCGACGTCAGCAAGCAGGACGTCTATGAGGTCCAGTGCGGCCGCCGGCTGTTGGCGATCGCGGTCGACCTCGACGTGCAGCAGCTGAGTGGTCGCCCCGCAGTCCCCGCCGTCGTTGCCGTGCAGGATCCTGAGTACGGCGAGTTCCATCCGAGCCTGATCGCGCTCAGCCACCCGACCAGCGAGGGGCGAGTTGCCGTTCGCCTGAGCCGTCCCAGCGGTGAAGCCGTGTACGTTGGCGAGGCGTCGGTGCAGGACGGCAGGGTCGAGTTGGGTCTGCGCGCCGTAATGGCTCCCGGTGTCGCCCCAGTAGTAGCGCGCGTTCACGCGACAGCCAGTGGCATCGAGATCTCCGGTGTCTCCAGCCGGCAGGTCACGACGAAACGCAGTCCGCAGAGGGATCCTTCGATGGAAGGGTGAGAGTGACCGCAGGTGCCGATCGCCGTTTACCGGTTGTCCTACTGCTCGTGCTGGCCACGATCGGCGCCTGCGCCCACCCGAAGCCGGACGGGGGCAACAACGTTGTGAAACCCGAAGGATGGCGCGAGATCACACTCGTCGATGCCGTCAGTTTCGCCGTGCCGCCCGATGCTCAGGCTCAAGACTTCCAGCCAGTCGACTCGGCGTTCGGCGTGATGCGTGGACCGAACTATGAGGTGGTCTACGACTACGGGCGTTTCGGTGAGGATCTGACCGCTCTGACAGACAAACCGGAATTCGTCCGGACGAGCCGCGAGATCACCGGCGGCACCGCCGCAGAGGTTGCGTTCAGAGGCGACGGCAACCCGTGGGGCTGGGTGCGAATCCTGAGCACGCAACAGGATGAGTCGAACCACCTGACGATTCGTGTGTCCTGTGTGGACGTCGCCGCCTGCCGGCTGGCGGACGACGTGTTCAACTCGATACGACGGATCTGAGGCCGCGCCTATCCGCAGACGGCGCGAACGGTGCGCAGAAGCGGAACCGCTGCCACGGCGGTGGCGAGGGCGAGAACCAGGCCGAACGCCGGAGCACCGAACGAGTCGAGGATCCAGCCGGCGGGAGCCGGGCCCAGCCCCGTACCGATCGCCAGCGCGCCACCTGCCGCCGCGACCCAACGGCCGCTGCGGTCGGCGGATGCTGCCACGGCGAGGACCTGGACGAGCAGGCCCATGAAGCAGATCTGCCAGACAATCGCGGCGGCGAGGTAGGCCGCCCCTGACGGGACCGCGGCGATCACCAGCTTGGCAATGCCTTCCACGGCAACGAAAGCGGCCACGATGGACAGTCGCCCGACCTTGCCGGCCGCCAATGCGCTCAGGCCCACGCCTGCCAGAGATGCGATGGACGCGATCGACAAAACCACTGAGACGGTGCCGGCCGACATGCCCGCATGGCCTTCTCCGAGCACGGCGCTGTAGGACCAGGCACCCTGATCGGTCGCCCCCAACAGCGCTACCGCCAGCAGAAACACCACCGGGACCGGCACCTCCGATGCCGGGCCGTGGCTGGGCTCGGCCGCATCAGGGAGGGCACGCACCAGCCAAAACGCCGGAAGGCAGCACGCGGCCAGGACCGCGAAACCCGCCGCTCCGCCCCAGGCATCGTTGGCCTCAGGCAGTGCGATGACAAGGGCCGCGATCACGAGCGTGCCGCCCACGACGGCGACGGCCGAGGCCCGGTCGGTGTCGTCGGTCGCGGTGATCGCCGCCATGGCGGCGGCATAGACCACGCCCAGACCGGCGCCGGCCAGGATGTTGCCCAGAGTCAGTATCGCGAGGTCCGGCGCGGCGAAGGCCAGGCCGAATCCTGCCACGGTGGCGACGAGCCCGAACGTGGCGATGCGCGCCCGTCCAGGGCGAGCCGCCCGTGACGCCGTGCCGAGTGTTGCCAGCGCCGTCGCGAGCAGCTGCATGGTGGCGACCATGCCTGAGGAGGTGTTCGACAGGTGGAACCGGCCGGCCATGCCAGGCAACAGGACCGGCATCAGGTTGGCGCCGAGATTGCCCAGCGAGGCTCCGGTCACCAGCGCGGCACCGACACGGATGCCGATCGCCGGCGCGGGCGACGCGCCGGTCATCGGCCACACCTGCCGGGCGCGGAGGGCACGGGGAGATCGCTGTTCACTGGCGGCATCAGGACTCTTTTCTCGCGGGCGTCGGACACCTGGTCCGCACGGGAACACCAGGCAGCGATCCGAAGCCGCCCCACGGCCCTGCCTTGCCTTCTTGATCTCGCCATCCAGCACTCCTCCAGCTCAGACCCCCGGCGGCTCAGCACGTGGCGCAACGGTGATCACCCGTTCCGCCGGCCCTTCTCGACCGTTCCGTTGCGCAGCACCAAGGTCCACCAGTCGGCGACCATCGCCGGTCGCTCGTGCCCCTCAACGGTGAAGGTGCAGCGGCGCAACACTTTGAATCCGACGTCTTTCGGTTGGACGTCAAGGGTTTCGAACGCCGGGACGATCGTGTCGCCCCAGTGGACCTGGGAGACGAACCGAACGCGGTCGAGCCCGTAGTTCAGGCCCCACACCTGGCTCGCGGCGGCCGGCTGGGCCATCCTCGCCACGGCGTCGAGCATCGACAGCAGCAGGAAGCCTTCGACCAGGTTCTCCGGGTAGTCGGCCGGATCCTCGGGATAGACCTTGTCGAGCCAGGTTGCCCGGTGGAACAACTCGCTTTCCTCGTCCCCCAGCGCGAACGGCTCCCCGCGCACGACGGTCCCGACCATGGACGGGAGATCCTCGAACTTCCCGGTGGTCTCCTCCCCTGCCAGGCGGTCCCACGCCGTGCGAGTGAGATGTTCGCCGTCGACCTTCAACTGGTTCTTCGGGATGCGTTGCGTCGGCGTCCGGGGGAACGGCTCCGTGCGGTGCTCGACATAGCGGGGAATCTTCTGACGGCTCAGCCGTTGTTCGCAGAACTTCACCAGGGCCGCCGGGTCGAATCCCGCACCGGGCACCAATTCGACGTAGGCCTTGACCTCTTCGCCCATCATCGCGTCGGCGACCGGTACGACGGCCGCGTCCAGCACGTCCGGGTGCAGGCGAAGCACAGTCTCGATCTCGGTCGGCGCGATGTTGATGCCGCTTCGGCGGATCAGTTCCTTGCGACGACCGGCGAAATAGTAGACGCCGCGTTCGTCACGGCGCATGAGGTCGCCGGTGCGCAGCCAGCCGTCACGCAGGACCTCCGCGGTGGCCTCAGGGTTGTTGAGGTAGCCCGGGAACTCCACCTCGCCGGCCAGTTCGAGTTCTCCGGAGCCCGTACCGGTGACGACGGCTCCGTCCTCATCGACCAGCCGTGCATGGACGCCGGGATACGGGATGCCGAGTGCGCCGGTGCCGACGAACTCGGCCCCTGCCGAGTCGGGCATCGCGATCGCAGGGCCGGATTCCGACGACCCGTACGCTTCCCGCCAGGGGAAGCCGAACCGGCGCTCCAGCTCCGCGTGCCGGCCTGGCGGGATCGCGAGCGCGATCGCACCTTGGATGCTGTGGTCGCGGTCCGCGGCGCTTTCGGGACGGCTGAGCAGCATGTCGGGAATGGACCCGATGGTCAGGATCTCGGTCGCGCGGGTCTGCCGGGCGACGTCCCAGAACCGGGAAACGCTGAAGCGCCGCATCAGCACGATCGTGGCGCCCGTGTAGATCGCGGTGAACAGCGCCACCAGCGGGTCGCCGTAGTGGAACTGCAACGGCATGAGCAGGCGTCTGTCCTCGCCCGGCACGGCTGTCCGGCTCCGGACGAAGACGTCGATGTAGCGCAGGGTGTCCGGATGCGTGCCGCCGAGTGCTTTCGGCAAGCCGGTCGTCCCGGAGGTGTATCCGATGTCGACCAGGTCGTCCACATCGGCCTCGACAGCAGCCAGGTTCAGCGGTGGCTCGGCGCCGAGCACATGAGCGAAGCCATAGGGCTCCTCCCCGCGTACCGCGATGACCTCCTTGAGGACTGGCGACGTGCCTGCCAGTTCCTGGAAAACCGCGGTCGACGACTCGTCCGTGATCGCCAGGACGCACTGCGAGTCCTCGACGACGTAAGCGGCCTCGTGCGAACCGATTTCCGGCGAGAGGGACACCACGACCGCCCGGTTGGCCACCACGGCCAGGAAGGCGATGACGTATTCGGCGCGGTTTCCGACCGCCAGCGCCACGCGGTCGCCGAATCCGATCCGCGTCGCCAAGGCCGCGGCGAACTTCTCCGTCTCCGCTCTCAGTTCCCGGGAGGTGATGCGGTACCCGTCGTCGAAAACGAGCGGGGTCCGATCTCCGAATTGCTCGAATCCCTGGCAAAGGACCTGGAGCAACGGGAGCCGGGGACAACCTGTCCACGCTTGCGGGAAGTCCTCCGGCCAGGTCACGGGCACGTCGGTCGAGCCGCCCATCTGGACGACCTCCTGTTCTCGTTGTCTTCCGGGGGTCGAACGCCAGCCGGTCGAAATATATCCCTCGTTATATGACGTGCCAAACATAACCAGGAGGCACCTTTCCCGCAAGGGTTTCCCGGACCACGGCATACCGAGCTGAGTAGGTCGTATGACCAAGTCAAACGGCCAAGATGCTACTATCGGGTATGCCCCCGGGTCAGGACGTCAAGATCACCAAGAAGCATGTCAGTGCGGACGTCCGGCGCGAGCAACTGGTCGCGGCCGCCCTGCGGGTGATGAAGCGTGACGGGATCGCCGCGGCGACCACCCGCGCGATCTGTGCCGAGGCAGGCATGCCCCACGGGGCGTTCCACTACTGCTTCCGTTCCAAGCAGGAGCTTTACGCCGCGTTGCTGGCCGCCGACATCAACACCGGTCTCGACGGCGTCTGGCCCGTCATCACCCCACAGGCCGACCCCACCAGCACCATCCGGACCCTGCTGCGCACGTTCTTCTCGACCGTCGAGGCCGACCCCGAAACGGAACTGGTCCTGACCGAACTGATCGGCTTCGCCCTGCGCGAGCCAGAACTCCACGGGCTGCCTGCCTGGGAACACCGCGCCTACCTGGCGAAAGCCGTGGTCCATCTCGAGCGGCTCGCGGACGAAGCACAGCTCGACTACACCATCGACATCCAGCTGCTGGCCGAGATGGTCGTCGCCACGCTGAGTGGCGTCACCTCGTCGTGGCTTTCCCATCGCGACAACCGGATCGCTCACGAGTCGCTCGACCAGTTCGCCGTCCTCTTCGCCGGGCTCACCCGGCCGAGGCAGGCCGGGTAACCGGCCTCCCCCAGCAGGCGCGAGCCAGATCCCTTGTGCGGTCTTAGAAAAGATCCGTCGCGTAGCGGCCGGACTCAGCGAGCGCACTGAGCCATCCGGCGCCGTGACTCTCGGCACCGGTTCGAGTCAGCGTCTGCTCGACGGCCGGGCCCATACCGGTGACGTCGCCACAGACATAGATGTGGGCGCCACGTCCGGCCAGTTCCAGCACTGTGCCGCGTTCTTCCCAAAGCCGGTGCTGGACGTATCGCACATCCCCGTCGGGAAGCCGCGAATACGCGCGGTCCACGCGCAGGCGGCCCGAATCGACGTGCGGAGCGAACTCGTCGGCGTAGAGGTCGTCCCAGTCGGGGTGCTGACATCCGAAGAACAGCACGGTCTCGCCGAGCGGTTCACCGGCGTCCGCGCGGGCCATTCGAGCCTGGATGAAAGCGCGGAACGGGGCGATGCCGGAGCCCGCGCCGATCATGATGACCGGCACGGCGTTGTCAGCAGGGGGCCGGAATGCCTCCACCGGTGAGGCGAGCGCCACGGCGAGCCGGTCGCCTGGCTGCACGCGCTGAAGGTAGCTGGACGCAGCGCCGCGGTAGGTGCCGTTGCCCGACAGGGCGGGACCTTCGACAACCGACGCGGTGAGTGCGACATCGGATTGGATCTCGGCGGCAGAGCTGATCGAGTACTGCCGCGCCCTGTGAGGCGGCAGCATGTCCAGTACCCAGGCCAGATCCACCTGGCACGAGGGGAACATCTCCATCAGGTCGAGCAGCGACAGGCGCTTGCCCAGCACGAGTGCGGCGTGGTCGTCGCCTGCGAGTCGGCCGAGCTCGGTCCGCTCGGGCGGGCATTTCGTGGTCTGCGCGAGCCGGGAGACGACCCCGGGCGTCGCGGGTGCTGACAGGTCGACGTATCGGGTGAGCAGGTCGTCGACTCGTGTCGGGATTCCGACGGGTACGTGCCCGGCGGGGGCGTCGGACTCGATGGTGACCAGCTGATCGGCCGGCACGCCCAGCCGGGCGATCAACCGGGTCACCAGACTCGGGTGATTCCGCGGGAACACGGAGAGATAGTCGCCGGTGCGATACGCCATGCCGTCGGGCAGCCGCAGTTCCAGGTGGCGCTTGGATCGCTCGGAGGGCCCACGCACCAGCTCGCGGTTGTCCAGCACGACAGCCGTGGCCGCCGTGTCCCGGTCGTGCTGAGCTGCAGGGGTGCCGGTGATGCGGTAGCGCGGTCCGGTCAGGTCGACGTGGGCGACGCCGTACTCGGTGGACAGCTTCTCCCATAGCGGCTGGTACCAGCGTTCCCAGTCGCCGAAGAAGTCGGTGCGGGCATCGGTCGCCCCGCGTTCGCGGACGCGCCTGGCCCCGGCGGCGTGCATTGCCTCATCGATCACGGTGGGTACGCGCTGGTAGGTCGCGGCCCAGTCGAGGCTTCCGCAACCGAGGACGAGGTAGTCCACTCCGGTGAGGTCCGGACTGGTCTGGGTGAGCCACTCGACGAATCGCTTGGCGTTGTCCGGCGGGGCGCCGTTGTAGGAGGAGGTGACGATCACGACCGGCCCCGTGGTGGGGAGCGTGCCGGCGTATTCGTCGAGGGGTGCGGCGACGGTGTCCCAGCCGCGGGCTTTGCCGTCTCCGGCGATGGTCCTCGCGAGGCTCTCGCTGCTGCCGCCGTTGGAGCCATAGAGCACGAGGATCGGTGTCCCGTGTGTGGTCACCATGTCCGCCGGTGCCTGCGAGGTACGAGGTGCCGCATCGGGCCGGATCTGCGTGTGGGGCCTGCGTGCGGTGGCGCGGATGGCGAGGTCTTTGGGTTTGATCGTCAAGGTCTCGCTGATGGTCATCCGGTAATCAGGGTCGGCGAGGGCGATGTCGAACCGCTGCAGCATCATGGCCAGGACCAAGGTGGCCTCCTGCAGCGCGAACGGCCGGCCGATACACGCACGGGCGCCGTGTCCGAAGGGCATCCATGCGTACTCCGGAATGTCGTTCATACGCTCGGGACCGAAGCGGTCGGGGTCGAACACGTCCGGGCTCTCCCATACGGCGGGGTCGCGGTGCAGCACCGGCAGCATCACCAGGACGTTCTCGGCTGGGTCGATGGGATATCCGCCCAGCGTGGCCGGTTCGCTGGGAGACAGTGCGAACGCCGGCGCGGTCGGGTGCAGCCGGAGCGTCTCGCGCAGGATCTGGCCGATGTAGCCCAGGCGGGCGAGATCGTCGAACGTCGGGGTCGCGTCGCCGAGGACCTCGTCGACGATGCCACGCGCACGTTCGAGCACCTCGGGGTGGGTGAGCAGTTTGTGGGTCGCGAACGACAACAGCCCGGAAGTGGTCTCGTGCCCGGCGATGAGAAAGGTCGCCAGCTGGTACTGGATGTTCTCCGCGGACAGCTTCTCCCCGGTGAGGGGGTCGACGGCGCTGAGCATCCGTTCGAGCAGATCGTCCGGACGGCCCTCGGCGGGCTTGGCGATGCGCGCCGCGACGATCTCGTCGGTGATCCGGTGCATCGTCGCGATGTCGTCGCGGTACTGACGGTTCTTCGCGAACAGGAACGGCTGGACGCCGGGCAGCCGCTCACCACGGTTGCCCGCCTCGATCAGAGCACCGACCATCGCGCCTACGAACGGGTGCGACTGCTCGGAGTAGAACGAGTTGAACCGCACGTCGAACGCGCACAGGGCGATCGTGTCCAGGGTCAGCCGGGTCATGTCCTCGGCTACGTCGATGTGGTGGCCGGGCCCGAACCGCTCCCAGCGGACCATCATCTGCTCGGCGATGTCGAGCATCTGCGGGAAGTAGTCCTTCATCGCGACCGTGCCGAACGCCGGCATCAGCAGCCGGTGTGCCCTGCCCCAGTTGGGTTCCTGGTTGTAGGCGGTGAACAGCCCGTCCCCGCCCAGGTCACGAAGCTGCTCCAGCGAGTCGTGCACCGCTTTGGACCAGGTCGGGCCGGCACACATCTCGGCCACCAGCGCGTGGTGGGAGGCGAAGATCTGCCGCTTCCCGCCTGCGCTCAGCACGAAGATCCCGCCGTACTCCCGGTGGTAGTCCTCAGCGAACTCGATTGTGGTCTCCTGGGAGGCGCCGAGGACCTCGAACAGGTTGCCGACCAAGGGCAACGGCTTCGGGCCGGGAATCACTGCCCGCGTGGGTGAGACCTGCGTGTTCATCTCTGTCTCCTTCTCGGGTTCAGTGGTCGGCGGGCTGGGTTGCCTGGTGCTTGCGCAGGGCGAGGAACGCGCCGAGAGCGGTGACGGCGACGATCACCGCAGCGGTGAAGAAGGTCTGCGTCATCGCGTCGACGAACGCATCCTTGGCGACCGCCATGAACGGGCCCGCCAGCTCCGCCGGGAGCTCCCCGGCGACTTGACTGGCGGCTCCGATCGTCTCGGAGGCGACCTTGGACGCCTCGGCGGGAATGTCGGCGGGCAGGTTCGCGGTGACGCTGCTGCCGTACAGGCTCACGCCGATGCTGCCCAGAACCGCTGTGCCCATCGCTCCGCCGAGTTCGTAGGCGGTCTCGCTGATTCCGGCCGCGGCCCCGGCCTTGTCCGCGGGGGCAGTGCCGATGATGACGTCATTGGTCAGTGTGTCCGCGAGACCGACACCACCGCCGAGCAAAGCCCCGCTGGCGAACGCCAGAGCCATCGACTCATCGACGCCGAGAAAGCTCGCCAGGAGATACCCCAGCGCGGCGCCCGTCAGACCCAGCCCGATCACCCACCCCATCGACAAACGGCGAGCGATCGCCGGTGCCGTGAGCGCCCCGGTGACGGCGCCTACCGCGAGCGGCAGGGCCCACAGACCGGCCTCGAGCGGGGAGCGGCCGAGCACGATCTGGACGTACTGGGGGAAGAAGTACAGCACTCCGGTCATCGCGAAAACACCTGCGACATTCGCCAGCACCGCCACGGTGAACGGCAGCGACCGGAACAGGGAGATGTCGATCAGCGGCTGCGAGAGCCGGCGTTGCCGGGTCACGAAGACCGCGGCAAGTGCGACGCCTCCCGTCAGCCAGGCGACCGGACCGAGTCCCCAGCCGTGCTCGCCGGCGTTCTTGAACCCGAAGATCACCGTGAGGATCGCCGCGATCAGCAGGAGCGCCGAGAGCAGGTCGAACGGTCCCGGGGCCGGATCCTTCGACTCCGGCAGCAGCAGCGGGCCCACGATCAGCAGCACGAGCATGATCGGCACGTTGATCAGGAACACCGATCCCCACCAGTAGTGCTCCAGCAGCAGACCGCCCACGACCGGGCCCAGCGCGGAGCCACCGGCGAACGCGGCCATCCACACCGAGACAGCGCGCCGGCGTTGGGCCGGGTCCTGGAAGACCGTGCGGATCAGCGACAGGGTCGACGGCATCAGTGTCGCGCCGCCGATTCCCAGCAGAGCCCGCGCCACGATCAGCACCTCGGCACTCCACGCGAACGCCGCGAGGATCGAGGCCACGCCGAAAGCCGCGGAACCGATCAGCAGCAGCCGGCGCCGCCCGATCCGGTCGCCCAGCGACCCCATCAGGATCAGCAGGCCGGCCAGGAACACCCCGTAGATGTCGATGATCCACAGCAACTGGGTCCCCGACGGGGCCAGGTCCTGGGTCAGATGCGGAACCGCCATGGACAACACGGTCAGGTCGACGCTCATCAACAGCACCGGCACCGTCAGCACCGCCAACGCCCACCACTGACGAACACCTGCTTGGCGCGGCGCGGGAACTGGACCGGAGTCGCGCATGCCTCGCTCCATTCGTCGATGTCCTGCGAACATCAACTTAACTTGGCCATCTGACCAAGTCAAACGGCCAAGCCGCATGGCCAACTTCGGGACGTGCGATCATGGATCACGGCGAATCGCCGTGCGAGCAGGTCAGAACGGACGCGGGAGCACCATGCGTCCCTGAGGAATGTGATCAGTCACATCGGACGATCAGGCCTTCTGGACGCCAGGCCCGAGTCGTCGCGTCAGGTCAGGATGTGGCGACCGGCAGGTCGATCAGCCGCATGAAGTACTGCAACGCCGCGGTCTGCCGTTCGGGCGTCCACAGCTCGGGATGCTCGATCGCCGACAGCACCACGCCGCTGGTCCACAACCGGATCAGGTCCACCATCGGGTCGACCTCCTCGGCTGGGATCAGGTCCTGGATGGCGGTCCTGATCAGATCGCGCATACCCGGCTCGACCAGGGCCAGGTGCTGCTTGATGGCCGGCTCCACATTGCGGTGGCTCACCATCGCCACACGCGCGCACTCGACCGCCATCGCCTCCCTGTCGATCGGCAGGAAGTACCGGACGACGGCCTCGATCCGGTCGTACGGATCCGGGATGGAGGCGAGCTGCTCCTGCATGGACCGCGCCTCGTCCAGGGTCTGTTCCAGCATCCGCGTCAGCAACGCGTCCCGGCTCGGAAAGTAGTGCGTGACCATCGTGACCGAGCCGCCGAGCCGCTTGCTGACCGCCCGCAGCGTGAACTTGGCGAAACCGAGCTCTCCCAGCACGGCGACCGCCGCGGCCACGATCGCCTCCCGCCGCTGCTCGTGGTCGACAAAGATCGGCACCGCACCCCTCCCGCTCGTTATACAACGACCCAATCATATAGCCGGGAGACCCGCTCGCGACAGCACGGGCCGTTGCTCAGAGCTCGGGACGGCGGGTGTGCCATTCGTTGATGCGCTCGTAGCGCGCGGCGATGGAGACCACGTCAGCGTCCGCCCACAGATGACCGATGATCTGCAGCCCGACCGGCAGCCCCTCGGAGTCGAAACCACAGGGCACGCTCAGCGCCGGCAGGCCCGCGTGGCTCGGCGGCTCGGTCATCGAGTGGATCAGCATGCCGAGTGGGGGCACCTCCTGGCCCTCGACCAGACGGGTAGGGCCGCGGTCGCCACCGTGCGGGAACGCCGGTACCGGCGTCGTCGGAGTGACCAGCACGTCGGCATCGGCCATCGCCGTGGCGAACGCGTTGTAGATGTCGGTCTTGCCCTGCCGGAAGGCCCGGTTGACCTCTCGCCCGGTCACGCTCTTCGCACGCTGGGCCAGGTCCACGCACATCGGCCACAACTCGATGCCGGCCGCCGCCATCTGTTCGACGAACTCGAGGTACTCGTATCCGTTGATGTGGTCAAAGAACTGCTGCGTGTCCGGCAGCTCCACGCGCACCTCCTCGACCACAGCGCCGGCCGCGCGCATGTCCTCGAGCGCCTGGGTGAACGCCGCCCGCACATCGGGGTCGAGCACTTTCTGTCCCAGGTCGGGGCACGCTGCCACGCGGACCCCGGTCAGGTCGCCGGGCGCACGCGCCGCCTCGACGTAGCTGCGCGTGTCGCGGGGCACGGAGAACCGGTCGGCGGGGTGGTGGCCATTGGTCACCTCGAACACCAGCGCGGCGTCGAGCACGGTCCGCGCGATCGGCCCGTCGGTCGTGTCGCCGTCGGTGTTGCCGGCGGTGGGGATCCGCCCGATCGACGGCTTGATCCCGACGGCACCGCACAGCGACGAGGGCACCCGGATCGATCCGCCGCCGTCCGACCCCCAAGCCACCGGCCCGACTCCGGAGACGACGGCCGCAGCCGCTCCTCCACTGGACCCGCCCGCGTTGTAACCAGGCCGCCAGGGCGTGCTCGTCGATCCGGTCAGCTTGCTCTCGGTCACACCGAGCAGCCCGAACTCGGGCGTGGTGGTCTTGCCGAGCAGGATGACGCCCTGCTGTTTGAGCCGGGCCCAGCCGATCGCGTCCTCGTCCGGGACGTACTCGGCGTACGCCGTACAGCCATAAGTGGTGCGTACACCCGCGGTCTCGGCGAGATCCTTGACGGTGATGGGGACCCCGAACAGCGGCGGGAGCTGCTCACCGGACCCCAGCCTGCGTTCCGCCTCCTTTGCCTGTGCTCGTGCCTCGTCAGCGGTCCGGGTGACCATGATGTTGAGCAGCGGGTCGACGTGGTCCATCCGGTCGAGCGCGGCGTCGACCACCTCGACCGGTGACACCTCGCCGCGCCGGTAGAGCTCCCCCAGCTCCGCGGCAGTCTTCCAGTACAGCTCGTCCGGCATGCCGTCTCCTCAGATCGCGGTGACAATATGTACGACAATGGCGGTCACCCCCGGACGTCGGGCACAGGTCGTCCCGCGACGAACGCCCCCGCCCGCTCGGCCACGTCGGCACCCGAGGTGATGGCCCCGTCCATCCAGCCGAACCAGCGGCGGGAGACGTCGGCACCGGCGATGAAGAAGGGTCCAGGAGAAGCCGCGAGTTCGTGCCAGCCCGTCGCCTGTCCGGGGGTCGCGGCGACCCATGTGCCACGGGCGTACTCGTCGGCGATCCAGTCGTGGGAGAAGGCCTCAAGCTCGGCACCGAGCTCCGGGTGCCGACGTCCCACCGCTTCGCGGGCCCGGTCGAGCGCCGCGTCATGGCCGGGCTCGCCGAGGCCGAACCGGGCGACGGCCGCCCGATACTCCCCGGGCACGGCGTACACCTCGATCGCGTCCGGCCATCCTCCGGAGTGCAAACCCGTAGCGTCGCCGGAGACCGTGGCCCACCCTTTGGCCACTCTGCCGACGTGGCCCTCGGCGAGCACCCGCGCGGCCTGAGGGCCGAACGGGATCTCCAGATCCAGCTCGGGCAGGACGTTGACAGGTAGCGCGATGACGGCCGCCCGCGCCTCGACCGAGAAGCCCACCCCAGCCACGACAACACCCTTGTCGTGCGGGGCGATCCGCTTGACCGAGTGTCCCAGCCGCACGACGTCCCCCAATTCGGCAGCGACTGCCCGCGCGATGGCGTCGGCTCCCCCGTTCACCCGCGACGACTCGCCGGTGAACGCGGCCAGGGCACTGCCGAACCCGCAGACCTCGTGCAGCAGGTTGAGCGCGGAGTAGCGGTGCTCATCGGCGCCCATCAACGCGAACGAGCCGGCCAGTACCTGTTCACGCGCCCGAGCTGGAAGATCCAGTGGCGCCAGGTACTCGACCATGGTCACGTCGAGGTGCTCGAGACCGCGGTACCAGTCGGGACGGTCGAAATCGATCTCGGCAGCGTCCTTGTCGATCTGGTCGAGCGCGCGTTGGTAGGCCGCGTTTACCTGGGACTCCGGTGCGCCTTCGGCGGTGATGTCCCTGGCGAAAGCGAGACCATAACGCTCGACTTCCCGCACCACCGCGTCGTGACAGTCCGGGGCGACCCACTCCGCGCCCAGGTCGACATCGGCACCGGCGGCCTCGAAGCGGGCCGTCCAGGCCCGGCCGCCGACCCGGTCGCGGGCCTCCAACAGCACCACGCCGATCCCGGCCGCGGTCAGGTCCCGGGCAGCGACCAGACCGGCCAGCCCGCCTCCGACGACGACGACATCCGTTCGGCTCATCCGACGTACCCCTCCCGAGCCCGTTCCGGCTGCCTGGCGAGTATGTATGAGCTTCGTTATATAATGCAACAAATATTTCCTGCTAGCGTCGGACGTGCCTGATCGGACTGACCGGAGGAACTCATGACCGCCCGTCCCCACGACCGCCGTCGGCCGACCGGAGAACAGCAATGAGCCAAGTGAGCATCAGCCGGCCCGTCACGCTGCCGTCCGGCCGCGCGGGTTCATGGCCCCTCTCCGCTCTCGAGGGATCCAAGCTCCGGCCCTTATGGCTCGACACCCCTGACCGTCCCGCGCCGCGGTTGCCCCTCATCGACGACATCGAGACCGACCTGCTCGTCGTGGGCGGCGGTTTGACCGGGCTGTGGACCGCACTGCGCGCCGTCGAACGCAACCCAGGCCGCCAGGTCGTCCTCATCGAGAGCGACCGGATCGCCGAGCACGCCGCCGGCCGCAACGGCGGGATGTGCGAGGCCAGCATCACCCACGGCGAGCACAACGGACGCACACGGTGGCCCGACGAGTACGACCAGCTGCACCAACTCGGCATGCGCAACCTCGACGAGATCGAGCAGACCGTCAGCCGCTACGACATCGGCTGCGGCTTCCGGCGCGGCGGCTCGCTGTCCGTGGCCACCCGCTCGCACGAGGTCCTGAAGTTCCGCCCGGACATTGAAGGATTCCTCGGCGCCACCGCCACCCGGGCGATCGTCGACTCGCCGACCTACCTGGCCGGGCGGCACAGCCCTCGCGACTGCTCCGTCGTCGACCCGGCACGACTGGCATGGGGACTGGCCAAGGCAGCCGAGTCTCAGGGCGTACGAATCCACGAACACACTCGCCTGGAGTCGCTGACACGCAAGGGCGGCCGCGTCCTGGCCACGACCGCCGGCGGGACCGTGCGCGCGGCGAATGTCGTGCTCGCGACGAACGTGTTCCCCGGCCCGCTGCGTCGGCCGCGCTGGTCGGTGGTGCCCGTCTACGACTACGTCCTGGCAACCGAGCCCCTCACCGACGAACAGCTCCGGTCACTGAACTGGGACCCCGCCATCGCCGTCACCGACTTCGGCAACCAGTTCCACTACTACCGGATCACGCCCGACAACCGGATCCTGTGGGGCGGCTACGACGCCGTGTACCACTTCGGACGGTCCATTCGCAACGAACTGCAGGACCGCCGGGTCACCTTCGAGAAGCTCGCCCGGCATTTCGCCGAGACCTTCCCCCAGCTCGAGGGCATCCGCTTCACCCACCGCTGGGCCGGAGTCATCGACGCCTCCACCCGCTTCGCAGCCTTCTTCGGCCAGGCCCACGGCGGCCGAACCGCCTACGCCACCGGGTTCACCGGCCTGGGCGTGGGAGCCTCACGCTTCGCCGCCGACGTCATGCTGGACCAGCTGGCCGGTCTCAGCACCGAGCGGACCCGGCTGCGAATGGTTCGGGAGAAGCCGCTGCCCTTCCCCCCGGAGCCGATCGCCTGGATCGGCATCCAGATCACCCGCTGGTCGATGGACCGCGAGGACCGCACCGGCCGACGCAACCTCTGGCTGCGGTTACTCGACCGTCTCGGACTGGGATTCGCCTCATGACCGACACGGCGATCCGCACAACTCAGGCGTGGTGCCGTTCGGGCATGTCGTTCCAGGCGTAGTCCAAGCGGTTGTGCACCTCGATCACGCCTGGGATCTTGGGAACCAGGCGGCCGGCGATCTCAACCTCGCACTTACGCTCCAGCCGGCCGAGCATAGTCACCACGCCGCCCTCAACGGTGACACTGACAGCGGCCGGGTCTGCCCACAGTGTCCGGACAAGGATCTCCTGCTGGATCTCGTGCCGAATGTCCTCATCAGACCGCCGGAACACCGCCAGCAGGTCACGCCTCGACACAACGCCGACGAGCTTTCCGTTCTCCACAACGAACAACCTACGCACGCCACGCCGGTCAAGCTCACGCGCCGCAGCAGTCACTGTCGTGTCCGACCCAACCGTGTAGACGGGTACACTCATCAAGTCCTTGGCCTGAACGGCCGCTGCTTTGCGCATCCGCTGTCTCGCTTGCTTGCCGACAAACAGACTATGCTGCTCGTCTGCCCCATCATTCTCCTGTTTCCGCAACAGATCCGCCTCGGACACAACACCAATAGGGAAGCCATCGCTCGCAACGACGGCCACTGCGCTGATCTGCTTGACAGCCAACAGGTCGACAATAGTCTTGAACGCCGCCTCAGGCGCGACAGTGTATGGGTTCTTGGTCATCACACTGGCAACAGTAGGGTTGTGCATCAGAAACCTCCTAGGGACTGTGCTTCACTGTCGTGCCAAGGGGTGAACAGCGGATAGGGACCAATGGCCCGGGCAGGCAGGGCCGCAGGACAGCGCCTAGTACGGCAGCAGCACTTGGGGTGATCTTGGCTGGTCAGGGGTTTAGTTGCCCCGTTGGCCATGAGGGCAGCCGCCTCAAGATCCTCTTGTTGTGACGCAAGAGATCGGTGAGGCGGCTGCGGCTGCCATCGTAGAGGGTGAGCGGGCGGTGACGAACCTGGGCGTATTGCACGGCCGGTTGCGGCCGTGCTTCGCGCGGGTGGAGCCGTTCGGGCAGGCCCGCAAGTACCTGACCGGGTTGATGAGTGATCTGCCGCGGAAGAACGGGTGGAGCATCGCCGAACACGCAGGTGACCGCACACCGGATCGGACACAGCGACTGCTCAATCACGCGGTCTGGGACCACGATCAGGCCCAGGGCGTGGTACGGCGATTCGTGGTCGAGGCGCTGGGCGACCAGCCGTTGCGGGTGGGGGCGCTGGACGAGTCCGGCCAGGAGAAGCACGGCAACGCGACGGCTGGGGTCAAGCGGCAGTACATGGGCTGCGCCGGACGGGTCGCGAACGGCGTGAACACGGTCTACTGCTCGTACGCGACCCCGGGCGGGCACGCGCTGGTCGGTGCCCGCATCTATATACCCGAAGAGCAACTCGCCGACCCCGGACGCCGCGCGGCGTTGGGTGTCCCCGCCGGCGTGGAGTTCACGACCAAACCACAGCTGGCGCAGGACATTCTCGCCGACATGATCGCCGATGCGACAATCCCGCCGTGGATCGCCGGTGACGAGGTCTACGGCCGCTCCGGGAAACTCCGCACCTTCTTGGAGGACAACACGATCGGGTACGTGATGCGCGTCGGGTGCGCCTTCACCACCGAGGTCACACCCGGTCGGCGGATGCGCGCCGACGCCACCGTGAGCACGCATCTGACCGGCCGCAAGCACCGGCGGCGGTGGCAGATCTGCTCGGTGACCGGCTCGAAAGGCGAACGTTCCTATGCTTGGGCTTGGCTGGCCACCACCAGCCCGCAGCTTTTTCTGTTGATCCGCAAGCACCTGGTCACCGGCGAGCTGGCCTACCACTACTGCCACGTCCCGCCTGGGCGGCCGGTCACGCTGATGGCCCTGGTCCGGGTCGCGTGCCTGCGCTGGCCGGTCGAGGAGGGTTTCGAGTTCGGCAAGGACCATTTCGGGCTCGACCATTCCCAGGTCCGGCTCTACACCGCGCTGCTGCGGCACATCGTGCTGGCCCTGGCCGCGCTCGCGGTCTGCGCGGTCACCGCCGCCCAAGCCAAAACCCGTGCTCCAGTACCGATCCTGCCCGTCACGTCCGACGACACACCGCCCGCCGATCCCGGTCTGATCGCGTTCACCATCGCCGAGGTCAAACGGCTCTTCATCCTGGTCACCCGCCGCCAGCAACCCGAAACCCACCACCTGCACTGGATCTGGTGGCGACGACGCCACCAAGCCCGCGCCCGCTGGTACCACCACCGCACCCGACTACGCCGTAACCAGCAAACATAACCCAAACAGCGAGTGCTGCTGCCATACGAGTTGAGAAACTCTTTTTTGCTCCCGCGTTGTGTTCTTTTAACGCATAGTGGGCGCGTTCGAGTGCGTGATATCGGTTGACTCACCGGTGGGCCATTCTGCCGGGCAGTGTGTGCCGGGGGCCGGTGTTCGGACGGTGAGCAGGTAGGCATCGATCGCTGCCCGGGCGCAGGTGCTCAACTGGTAGTTGCCGTGTCCGGTGCCGTCGTAGGTGAGCAGGGTGGCGGTGGGCAGTTGGCTGGCGACGTTCTGCGCCCACTGGTAGGGCGTGGCGACGTCACGCAGGCTGTTAGTCATCAGGATCGGCGGGGCGTGCGGCACGCGCAGTGGACGTTGCGGATTGTTCACCGCGCCGGACCAGCCGAGGCAGGCGAGGATATCACCGTAGAACGGGGTCAACCGGGTGTGTGGTGCGACGGCTTCGGCTTGTGTCCGGTAAGTGCTCAGTGCCGCGTAGCTGTTGGCCTCGCGCCATTGCCAGTCACTGCACCAGATCGGCTGCGTGGTTTTCGACAGGTCATCGTCCGTATTTGTCGATCGGGCCGATCGGGTCGTCGGGGTGCCCTCCGCAGCCGACTTGAGGAACTCTGCCAGGCTGGGCCACCTGACTGGGGTATACATCGCCCATGAGGCCTTCTCGCGGAGGTCGCTGGGCTTTATCCAGCCCAGTTTGCCCGCGGTGGCCTTGGCGTAGAGGTCGTCCCAGAGGACCAGCACGTCCCGGTCGTGCAAGACGCAGGACGTGGTGCGCTGACACCAGGCCGCGAAATCGGTGAAGGACTGCTCGAGGGCCAGGTTCTCCGGCACGAGGCTGTCCGCGACTCCCGCGCTGTGGTCCATATTGGAGTCGAGGACCAGGGCACGCAGATGCGGACCGAACAGTTCGGCGTACTGCTGGCCGACCTGGGTCCCGTAGGACTTGCCGTAGTAACTGATCGTGTTCTCGCCGAGCAACTCGCGCAGCGCATCCATGTCCCGCACCACACTGGTGGTGTCGACATGGTTGGCCAGCGCACCGTTGTGCTGTATGCAACTCTGGGCGACCCTGTCATTGTGCGCGAGCACCTCACCGAAGTCCTTTTCGGACTTCGGTTGCCATGGCCACGTCTCGTTGAGCACACCGTCGTCGCATTTGAGCTGTGCACTGCGGGAAACGCCGCGCGGGTCGAAACCGATGATGTCGAAGTTGTCCAACAACGTCTGGGACAGCGCATGATTTTCCGAGATGTCGAAGGCGTAGTCGACCCCGGACCCCCCTGGCCCGCCGGGATTGACCATCAGCACGCCCTTGCGCTGCTCGGGTTTCGCCGCCTTCGCACGGGCGACCGCGATCGGCACGGTCTGCCCGGCCGGATTCGCCCAGTCGATCGGCATGTGCACGGTCGCGCAGTCCAGCGCCGGGTGCTCGCCGCAGGGTCGCCAGTCGATTGACGATACCGGGCGGGCCACGCTCGACGACCCCGCGCCGGCGGCGCCCGCACTACTGGTCTCGGCGAGAACAACCGTCAGCGTGCAGACCAGCGCTGTTGTGCCACGTAACAGCCTCATTGAATCATCTCCATCTGTCGTGTTGTGCTCGTTCAGTCGTGGCGCACGACGGTCCGGCGGTAGTCACGGATTCCCACGACGGTCAGCGCCACGACGATTGCCCCGACACAGCAAACCTGCGCGATCACCACCACGCCGAACGGCATGATTCCGTTTTTCAGCACCAGATTCTGGATCACCGCCAAGGCGATGCACAGGGCCAGCGCCAGCGTCCGTGCCGGGCGTGGTCCGGTGCGGCGCCGGAGTAGCAGATATCCGGCTCCGGCGATCGCGCACAGCCAGACGAGCGGGGACAAACCGGTGATCCGGTCCAGTGCGCTCGTCTGGATGTGCGCGATCGCGAGGGCGGGGGCAAGGACCAGGCTCGCACCGATGGCCCACCACCACGGCCGCGCCAGTGGCAACGGGGCGTCGACGTGGAAGGCCGCGAGCACCAGCACCAGCGGAAGCCACTGTGGAGCGAAGTACACGACCGGCCCGGGGCCGAGATCGGACCAGTGCTTGGTCAGGAACAAGATCGCGCCCGCGGCCAGGACCGCCCCGGCGGCGATCCTGGCCAGGCGGCGCCACCCGTCCACCAGAAGTACGAGCGGGATCAGCGCGGCAGCGAGCAGGACGAGGTCCCTGGCCAGGTCGGACGTCAACGCCGCGCGGTAGAAGAAGCCTTGGTCGGAGAATGCCAAGAGCGACCAGAGGATGTCACCGACGCTGCCGGCGGATCTGAGCACGCCCCAGAGCAGGCCGAGGAGCGCGACCTGCCGCACCAGATCGCCGAGGGCGACCGCACGGCCGGGTGCCGCCCTGGCCGCCAGACGGGTGCGCGCACCCAGCGCCAGCAACGCCCACAGTTCGCTCCACAGTGCCGCGCGGGCCCGCTCGCCATGCAGGTCGAGCAGGGTGCCGACCATCTCGTCGCCGCGTTCGGCGCGGTACCACGCCGGGAGTATCCGTACCAGCGTGCGGTACCGAGCCTCGGCGCTGATCATGCCCGCACTTCCGCCGCACGGGGCCACTGGCCGCGGGCTCGCAACACCGTGCTGGCGGCATCGACGTTCGCAGCCAGCCGCCGGGTCTGCTCGACCAGCGCCGCGCTGCCCGCCCCGGTCAACCGGTAGTAGCGACGGAGTCTGCCCTGGTGAATCTCCTCCCGGTCGTGCTCGGCCCAGCCGTCGGCGACCAGCCGGTCCAGCACGCCGTAGAGGGTGCCGACACGCAGCCGCACCCGGCCCTCGGACACCTCCAGCACCCGCTGCACGACTCCGTACCCGTGCCGCGGCTCCTCCTCCAACGCGACCAGCATCAGGAAGGTCTGCTCGGACATGTTTCGCTCCACCATGAGTCCACATATATCATAAGACGATATATACCGGTGTCCGTTGCCTCGTCCTCCGCGAAATTTCCGAAGCAGCCGCGGGCCGGCCAGGTTGAGGGCAGCCGCTTCAGACGCTTCGTCCCGCAATGCCAGACCAGTCCGGTGCGCACGGCGATCATCACCCCGGACGGTGGGAAGCTGGCTGCGACGCGGAAAAGCAGTAGCGGCGCACGACGGGTCGGCGCACGTGGTGGCCCGAAGAACTGCAGTTCATCCAGCGCGCGTGGCTCATGTGGCCAGGCCTTCGGCCGTCCGGATCAGGAGTTCGCTGGCCGCCCGGTCGCGGGCACCGGCCGCCGGGTGCTCCGCGTGTGCCCGTCAGCGTCCGACCGCGGCCCTGGCGGCCTCCGCGACCGACGCCTCGGCGCGCATACCGAGGCTGTTCCGGGGGCGGCGCCTTCCGCACCCAGCAGACGGGCGGATTCGGCCGACGCCCAGCGGAGCACCTCACAACGCCTTCCCCACCTCACCAGCGATCAACGGCTCAGCCACGTTCAACGCCAACGTCACCACACTCGACGCCGACAACAGCCGCCGAGCCGGCAAATCACCTCAACAGGCGCATCCCGCAACGACAGATACCGAATCGACACCAGCAGCCCGACCACCGACAAATCCACCGCAGGCGCCACCAGCGGCGCAACCCAACCGGCACCACCAGCCGAAGGACCAACGTGAACACGTTTGTGAGGTAGACCTGGGGGCGCGGTGTCGGTGTTGCCACCGGTCGTTTCCCGCAGGCCCATGCACCGCAACCGATCCTGCCCACGGGGTCAGACGACCCACCGAACGATCCCGGTCTCATCACGCTCACCGTCGCCGAGATCAAACCCCTGTTCCTCCTGGTCACCCGCCGCCAGCAACCCGAAACCCACCACCTGCACTGGATCTGGTGGCGACGACGCCACCAAGCCCGCGCCCGCTGGTTCCACCACCGCACCCGACTACGCCGTAACCAGCAAACATAACCCGCACGGCAAGTGCGGCTGCCGTACTAGGGCTGAGCCGGATCCGTCGACACCGCCGACGATCGGCTGATGGTGATCGGGCAGGATGCTCATCGCGGTTCTCCTCCACATCAGTGGGTTCGACTGTCTGAGGCCATTAGTCCCTATCTGGAGTCCGCGAAGCCGAAACGATTCACCCCGTGGCTGACACCGAGTGGATCACACAACGCGAGGCGTGAGGCGAAAGTCCGCCTCACGCCTCGCGTGTCGCCTTCTCACTCCTGACTACCTGCCTCCGCTGGGACCCAAAGACCTCTCCGGCGCGCAGACCTCCTGACTGCGCACCGGCAACGAGAAATACCGCCGGATAGCCAAGTTCTGACGCAAACTGTTCCCGACCAACCTCGCTGACCGGAATTGTGCAGAAGTTCCACTGGAACGACTACTCCGGCTTCGCCGGCGGCATCTTCTGCGCGCCTGATCATTGACGGACAAACGTCCAGCGTTGTGGTAATGCATGGCCGGACAGCACGGGCAGGAGCCGCCCGGCCATGGCGGATCGATCGCTCATGTCGGGGTGAGCATGCCCCATTTCCTCAGGAAAACAGGGGCTTCGAGACTGCCGGCCCGCTCCGTCGGCACTGGCTGGGCGGGCGTTGGCACCTCGGGCACCGACCGGGGACCGGTCATCACCGCGACAAGGACCAAGACCACCAGCGCAACGACCAGGACCAGTCGAACAAAGGCACCCAATTTCATTGTCAAGAACACTTCGACCCCTCCTCCGGTTTCGCGAAACAGCCCCGTTTCGCATTTGACCCGTATGGTCGAAGACAATCCGGCCGTCGTTACCGAGAGTTAAGTCAAGATGCTTCGGTTCACCCGTTCGAGCCAATCGTTACCCTATGACAACAATACGGTCGACTACGTCGTTCTACCGCAGGGCAGGTCGACGACTCTCGCCATCGGCAGGCTGCTGCGGTCGCACCGATGGGTCCGGCCCAACGAATCGTGCTGACCGCGTGGAAAAGGATCGACAAGCCGGCGGCCGGGATAGAACTTAAGTACTACGCGGAATGCATGATCGGCCGATACCCGCGCCCCCTCCTCACGGCGATGCTTGACACGTGATCATCAACGTTCTGGCCACCATCGGAGGGGAACCAGTGCTGTCCTTCGCACTCAGTGAGCAAGCCGAGCGGGCCTGGGGAGTCGGCGCCGTCGTCGTGATCGGTCTTCTCGTCGTGGCCTATCTGGTGTTCTTCATCGGTACCCTGATCAGCATTCTCGGCAGCACGCAGAGCGGTGGGACGAAACTGGTCTGGATCATTTTCGCGTTCTTCGCACCGTTTCTCGGCCCGCTGGTGTGGTTCCTGATCGGACGCAGGCAAGCGGCGGTCTAGACGAGTCCGGCGTCGTGGACGAGGATCGCGACCTGGGTCCGGTTCGCCGCGTCCAGCTTGGCCATGATTCGTCCGATGTGGACTTTCACGGTGGACTCGCTCAGGCCGAGGGACTTCGCGATCTCAGCGTTGCTGAGGCCGTGGCCGATGGCCAGGGCGACCTCGTGTTCGCGGGGCGTGAGAGAGGCCAGACGGGCACGCGCCGGTTCTCCGGCGGGATCGGCGGCGAACGTGGACAACAGCCGTTTGGTGATCCGGGGCGAGATCATGGCCTCGCCCCGGGCCGCCACGAGCACCGCGTTGACCAGGTCCCGGGGCGGGGTGTCCTTGAGCAGGAACCCGGCCGCCCCGTGCCGGAGCGCGGTGTGGACGTACTCGTCGAGATCGAAAGTGGTCAGCACGACCACGGGGATGCGCCGGGCGAGACGTTCGGCGACCGAGAGACCGTCTGCGTGCGGCATCTGGATATCGGTCAGCACGACGTCCGGGTGGTGCGTCTCGGCCAGTTCGACAGCGCGCGACCCGTCGGCGGCCTCGGCGACCACCTCGATGTCCGAAGAGGACTCGAGGATCATCCGGATGCCGCTGCGGACCAGCTCCTCGTCCTCCAGCAGCAGGACTCGTACCGTCACGACGGCTTCTCGGCCTGGCCGAGCGGGAAGCTGGCGACCACGTCGAACCGGCCGTCGTGCGGACCGGCCCGGAGCTGCCCACCGGCGAGTTCGACCCGTTCCCGCATACCCACGAGACCGTAGCCGGACCCGGGCACGCCCGAGTGGTGCGTGGCGAGGCGGTTGGTGACCGTGACGGTGAGCGTGGACCCGGTCGTGGTGACAGTCGCGTCGACAGTGGTCTGCGGCGCGTGCTTCTTGGCGTTGGTCAGCGACTCCTGGACGACGCGGTACACGGCCCGGCCGACGTCACCGGGCACCTCCGGCCACCGGTCCGGCAGAATCAGGTTGACACCTTCGCCGGCCAGCTTGCGGATCGCGACCGGTATCCCCACCCCGGACAGCCGTGAGTCCTCGGAACTGCTGTCGCGCAGCACACCCAGAATGCCGCGCAGTTCGTTCAAGGCGACCACGCCGGACGAGCGGATGTTCTCGCCGATCTCGGCTGTGCGCTCGTCCGGCGGAGCCAGCGTCAACGCCCCCGCCTGCAGGGTGATCGCCGTGACGTGATGCGCGACCACGTCATGCATCTCCCGGGCGATGCGTCGTCGCTCCGCCAGCACCGCCTGGTCCGCCAGCAAGGTCCGGTTGCGCTCAGCCTCCTCGGCGCGATCACGCAACGCCGTGAGCAACGCCGCACGCTGATACATCCACAAGCCACCCAGAACCGGCGCCACGACCAGCAGACTGAGCGTAGCCACCATCGACACCACGTCGAACGAGTCCGTGAACTGGCGGTACAGGCCGTTCACCGCGACCACGACGGCCGAGACACCCGTGGCAGGGCTGAGCCCATGCCGGGCAGCCACCGAGTACAGCGCCACCATCGACGGAAGGAACGTAGTACCAGCCAGCAAACACACACTGGCCACGATCAGCACCACTAACGGAAACCGGCGCCTGGCCAGCAAAGCCAACCCTGCCGCACACGCGGCGACCACGTACAACGACTCAGGAACAGGGACACGGCGAACCGAGCCCAAGTCGAACACAATCGCGGCAACGGCCACGGCGACATCAAGCAACAGCAAGCCGACACGGCCGTCCCACCACAGGAGCCGCTTGGCCCAACGTCCTTCCGACCGCATCGCGCACACGATATGCGACCGGCATGATCACCTGCGCATCAGGGCTTTCAGATCGCACGGACCTCGCCGCCGACATCAACGGCGTTGTGCCGCCTGTCGACGGCGGCTGGGCGGCGGTCGGACCTTATCCTGCTGGTCAGTAGCCCGGCACGGCGCCGGGGCACGGCCGGCCGGAGCTTCAGGGAATGACGCGCAGCAAGACGCCAGAAAGTACGAGGCAACGCATCCTCGAGACCGCCGAGCGCCTGTTCGCCGAGCACGGCGTCTTCTCCGTGTCCAACCGGCAGATCAGCGACGAGGCGGGACTGGGCAACAACACCGCGGTCAGCTACCACTTCGGTAGCAAGGCGGAGCTCGTCCGCGCCATCTACCTGCGCCACAACGAGTCGCTGGACCGCCTGCGCGCGAAGGCGCTCGAGCAGTACGCCGGCAGCGTCCAGCTGCGCGACTGGCTGACCTGCGTTGTGCGTCCGTTCACCGACCACCTGGTGTCTCTCGCCTCGAACAGCTGGTATGCCCGCTTCGCCGCCCAGCTGATGACCGAGCCGAAGCTGCGTGAGCTCGGGCTGGTCGACGTGGGCCAGACCGAGCTCCAGCGGACGATCATCGACGCGGTGCACGGCTGTCTTCCCGACCTCGCACCGGCTGTGCGCGCCGAACGTGACGAGATGGCCCGCGTGCTGATCGTGCACATGTGCGCCCGTCGGGAACCGGGCCTTCCCGACGACAGCACGGAGATCTGGAACTCGACAGCGACAGGGCTCATCAACGCCCTCACAGGCCTATACCAGGCCCCCGCCTCGCATTAAATCAATCAATTGACTTAATCTGTGCCCATGAGCACGATCGACGCACCGGCACGCCGTGAAGTCCTGCAGTCGCTCACCGGCCTGCTGCTCGCCCTGTTCGTCTCCACGCTGAGCAGCACCGTCGTGGCCACCGCGCTGCCCAGGATGATGGGCGACCTGTACGGCTCCCCCACCCAGTACACCTGGGTGGTCACCGCCACGCTGCTCGCCTCGACCGTCACCACCCCGCTCTGGGGCAAGCTCGCCGACCTCTACGCCAAGAAGACCCTCGTCCAGACCGCCACGGTGGTCTTCCTCGCCGGGTCGGTCGCGGCAGGGCTGGCCCAGGACGCCGGTCAGTTGATCGCCGCACGCGCCCTGCAGGGTGTCGGCGTCGGCGGGGTGCAGGCCCTGGTCCAGATCGCCATCGGCGCGATGATCCCACCCCGCGAGCGCGGCAAGTACGCGGGTTACCTGAGCAGTGTCACCGCCCTGTCCACGATCGGCGGGCCGTTGCTGGGCGGGTTCCTCGTCGACACCTCATGGCTGGGCTGGCGCTGGTGCTTCTTCATCGGCATCCCGTTCGGACTGGCCGCGCTAGCCCTGTTGCAGCTGACGTTACGTCTTCCGCTGGTACGCAAGGAGAATGTCCGCATCGACTACTGGGGCGCGACGCTGCTCACCGCGGGCGTCAGCGTGCTGCTGATCTGGGTCTCGTTCGTCGGCGACGCCTTCGCCTGGGGTTCCTGGCAGACCGCGGCCATGGTCGGCGCAAGCGTGGTTCTGCTCGTTCTCGCGGCGTGGGTGGAGACCAGGGTCGCGGAGCCGATCGTGCCGCCCGGCATCGTCACGCGGCGCACCACCGCGCTGGCCATCCTCGGCAGCCTCGCCGCGGGCACGGCCATGTTCGGCGCCGCGGTCTTCCTCAGCCAGTACTTCCAGGTCAGCCGCGGCCACACCCCGACGGAAGCCGGCGCGCTCACCATCCCGATGATGGCGGGCATCCTCATCTCGTCGATCGTGGCCGGACGTCTGCTCAGCCGGACCGGCCGTATCAAGCCGTTCCTCGTCATCGGCGCCACCAGCCTCGCCACCGGCTTCGCCTGCCTCGGGTTGCTCGACGAGCACACCCCGCTGGTGTTCATCGCGGCGCCCATGCTGCTCGTCGGCATCGGCGTCGGCATGACGCTGCAGAACTTCGTTCTCGTCGTGCAGAACGCCGTCCCGCTCGCCGACATCGGTGCCGCCAGCGCCACCGTGTCGTTCTCTCGGTCGCTCGGCGGCACCATCGGCGTCACTGTCCTCGGCGCCGTCCTCGCCCGCCAGGTCGCCCACCACACCGCGGCAGGCATGACGGTTGCGGCCGCCTACGGAGAGGCGACCGCAACCGTCTTCGCCATCTCGGCCGGTGTCGCCCTGCTCGGCGTCCTGGCCGCGATCCTGCTCAAGCCGGTGGCACTGCGCACCAGCCTTGATGTATCCAAAGGGGACTGAACGTCAGCGATGCAGGTGCAGCACGCTGCCTTCACCGTTCGCCGAGACGTAGAGCGAGCCGTCCGGCCCCACTGCCACTCCGGCGAACGGCACCGGCACTCCCGCGCCCGGCTGAACGCGAGCGAGCCCTGGCGGCAATCCGACGGCGAGTTCCTCGGCCTCGACACGACGTTCCCCGGTGGCGAGGTCGATCGCGAGCAGCCGCCGTGTCCCCGTCTCCACGACGAAGAGCACACCGTCGCTCACCGCGATGCCCTGCGGCCGCTCCAGCCCTTCCGCGACGAGATCACCGTCGATCGTGGCGATCACGCCGCGCTCTTCATCGCTGACGTAGCAACGGTCTTCCGCGTCGAACGCGACATCCACCGGTGCACCCAGTCCTTCAGCGAGGACGGTGAGAACGTCCGTGTCGTCGATACCCACCACGCGGCCCGCGCCGGTCTCGGCGACCACGAGCAGACCGTCGGAGCGTTGGGCGACACCGCCGGGACGGGCTAGGTTCTCCGCCCGCGTCCTGAGCGTCCGCTCCCCCGGTTCGTATGTGCGCACCACACCGGACTGCGAGGCGAGGTGCACCCGGCCACGGTCGTCGGCCGCGACACCGTGGCTCGACACGAGCAGCTCGCGGGTATGCGCCTCGCCGCCCTCAACGGTCGCCAGCCGGAAGTTGTCCCCCGCGAACACCGTGCCGGAACGGTCGACCGCGACACCGTACGGACCGACCAGACCTTTCGGCACGATCACCCGTGCGCGCCCGTCGGGAGCGAGTTCCGCGATCCCGCCCGCCGCGAAACTCGACACGAACATCCGGTTCTCCGCGTCGAACGCGGCATTGTCCATTCCGGACAGCTCGCCGGGCACGACCGTGCGCTTGCCCGAAGCGAGGTCGATCCGTGTGACGATCCCGGTCTCACCGCGCGACAACACGGTCAGCTGCCCACCCCGGTCGAAGCGGACCGCCACCGGCTGGTGGACGTCCGCCGCGACGAGCTCCGACGGTCCGCCGTCCGGGGACACGCGATGCACTTCGTTCGTGACCATGTGCGGGTAGTACAGGCAGCCGTCGGGTCCGAGTTGCATGGCGTTGCCGAACGCCAGCCCTTCCGCGAGCACGACTGGTCCCCCGCCGCCGGGGAACAGCTCCAGCACCCGGCCGCCCATGCACATCTCGTTGACGAACAACCTGTCGCCGACACAAGCGATGCCGTTGGGCGACGTGAGACCCTCCGCGACAAGGGTGAACTCGCCGTCCGGCGACCTCCGCCACACCCGTCCCGGCACCAGGTCGGTGATGTACATCGAACCGTCGGCACCGAAAGCGAGATCGTCCGGAGACTGCACCGGGCCGTCCATCTCCACCACGACCTCGGCCTCACCCGAGGTCAGGTCGACTGCACTGATCCGGCCGGCCACGAACTGCGCGACGTAGAGCCTTCCGTCCGGACCGAACGCGACGCCGTTCGAACCCCACAGCGGACTCGGCGGAGTGAGCCAGGTGATGCTCCGCCGTGCGGAGCGTGGACTCTCGGTCTGGCCGTACCGCCCGTCAGTTCTCATCGCCGAGCACCTCGTTGATCCCGTCGCCGGACCGCCATTCGCGCAGCAGCCGCTGAAACGCGGCCGGGCCGGGCCCGTAGGTCAGGCGAGGCCCGCGCGGCTTGCCTTCGTTGTTGTAGTAGCCGGGTGTGCACTCGGCGTCGTACCGCTCCCGCTCCGGAGAGGTCGCCCTGAGCGTCTCCACCCAGGCGCGCTGGGCTTCGACGGTGGGCTCGACACGCTTCACGCCCCGCTCACGCGCCTGCTCGACCACGGCCCCGATGTGGATGGCGTGCTCATCCAGCACGTGCACATAGTTGACCGACGGCGCGTTCTGCAGACCACCGAGGTGGAACAGATTCGGGAAACCGTTGCTGTAGAAGCCGTGCAGGGTCTGTACCCCGCTGGTGCTCCACGACTGCAGCAATCCGGCGCCGTCCCTGCCGTGGACAGGCAGGCGGCCGGTCATCACGTCCGACATCCCGACCGCGAAGCCGGTGGCGAAGACGATGCAGTCCACCTCGTACTCGACACCACCGACCACGATCGCGTTCTCGGTGATCCGCTCGACACCGCCGTGGTCGGCCGTGTCGACGACGGTGACGTTGGGGCGGTTGAACGTCTGCAGGTACTCGTCGCTGAACGTGGGACGCTTGCAGCCGTAGCGGTACCAAGGCTTCAGCAGCTCCGCCGTGGCCGGGTCGGCGACGATCTCGTCCACGCGGGCGCGCAGCTCGTTCATCTTCCCGAAGTCGAGGAGCTCCTCGATCCGCTCCCACTCCTCCGGTTCCAGGTGTGCGTTCGCGTCCGTCGCGACGATCTTCCCGAGCAGCCGGCCGCTCGCGGTCCACGCGTCGTCCACCAGATCCGTCTCCGGCTGGTGTCCCGTCGCGAGGGCCTGGAAGTTCTCCCTGCGCGCGGAATGCCAGCCGGGCTCAAGCGACGCGGCCCACTCCGGGTCGGTGGGCCGGTTGCCACGCACGTCCACCGACGAAGGCGTGCGCTGGAAGACGTACAGGTGCCCGGCATCCCGCCCGACGTGCGGCACCACCTGGATCGCCGTCGCGCCCGTGCCGATCACCGCGACGCGCTTGTCCGCGAGCCCGGTGAGGCCACCGTTCGCGTCACCACCGGTGTAGTCGTAGTCCCAGCGACTCGTGTGGAACGTGTGCCCGGCGAAGTCCTCGATGCCGGGGATGCGCGGCAGCTTGGGGTGGTCGAGCGTGCCGTTGGACACCACCACGTACGTCGCGCGAACCTCGTCCTCGCGGTCCGTGCGCACGATCCACTCGCCGTCGTCCCAGCGCAGTTCCCGCACGCCCGTCTGAAAGAAGGCGTCCGCGTACAGATCGAACTTCCGGCCGATCGCCATCGCGTGCTGCCGGATCTCCTCACCCGGCGAGTACTTCCACTGCGGGAGGTATCCGACCTCCTCCAGCAACGGGAGGTAGACGTAGGACTCGACGTCGCAGTGGATGCCCGGATACCTGTTCCAGTACCAGGTACCGCCGAAGTCCCCGGCCTTCTCGATGATCCGGATGCGTTCCAGACCGGCCTGCCGCAGCCGCGCACCCGCCAGCAACCCGCCGAACCCACCGCCGATGACGACCGCGTCCACCCGGTCACGGATCGGCTCCCTGGTGAAACCGGGCTCCGCATAGGGATCCTCGGCGTAATAGCCGAACTTACCCTCCGCGCGCTGGTACTGCTCGCTGCCGTCGGGCCTGATCCGCCGCTCCCGCTCCAGCGCGTAACGCACACGCAGTGCGTCAGCGTCGAAGCCCAGCTCATCAGGAGTCCCCACAGACTCAAGTCTCGACATGCCACCCTCTCACGAGTTAAGTCAATCGACTGACTTAAGCGTAGCGGAAATTTCCCAACCGAGCCGGGGCTGACAACCAGGCGCTACCCGGGAACTCACGCCCACCCCGATCGGAGGAAGATCGATTCATCTGTTCAGTGGTACCTCTTGTTGCCGTGAACCGGAAAGCTCGCCCCTGCATTGTTGTGGGGGCGGTGCTCATGGGGGCGCGATCCGGGGGTCACGTCTCTTGCCTGGCCACGTTTCGGCCTGTGGGCTCGTCCTCGCACAACGCGGCGTCAATCACCGATTCGGCGCGCAACTGGGGAATATGAAAGAGGAACACATTCCATGGGGAACAGGAAATCGTCGTTCATCGCGGCAACGTTCGTGGCGGTGTCAGCACTCGTCATAAGCGTCGGCGGAACAGCGTCAGCGGCTGAAGAGGGCGCGGCCGCACCGTCCGTCATCGAGGGGGCCGAGCCGGGACAGGTCGAGATCACCGCGGTGGCCGACGGCGACGGCTTGAGCGCACAGGCGGTGATCGTCTGCCGTGGCAACACGGACAATCCACACAAGTCGCACACGGACTCGCGCAGGGCGAACGTGCACGTCAACATCACGTGCACCGCCAACGTCCCCAGGATCGCCGTGCGGGGCGCGATCTACCGCGATGGCAGGCTGGCCGGCACGTCCGCGCGCAACAGCGTCACGACGGGGCGCCGCAGTGCGGCGAACCACGCCAACACGGCGTGCATCAACAACCACCAGTACGGCAGCTGGGTCGGCGGCGAGATCACCTTCCCGCCCGGCTACCGCCCGGCTACCGGCCGGATCAGCGCGGTCGGCCGCAGCGCCCGCATCACCAACTGCTGACCGTCACGGGACAATGCGGACATGACGGCAAATCCCGTTGGCGGCGCACCGAAGCCGGCACCGGCGGCAACAGCTCACGCTTCGGCGTGGGCTGTTGCCGGTGTCCGAGACTTCGACGGCACGGTTGGCTCGATCGTGCCGTCGGTCTTCCCCGCCTACGCCCGCGTGTTCCACCCCGCGTACCGCAGAACCGCAGACGACAGCGTCGAACCGGTGCGCTGGCGAGAAGTGGCGAAGGCGCACCACCGTGCGATGCACCCGCTCGCGCAGTGGCGGAAGATCAATCCGCCGCTGCCCGGCGAAACGACGAATCTCGAAAAGTGGTGCAGGGACCTCGGCTCCATCCCCGCCCGCGCAGGCGTGTGGGATGACGAACCGGTCCTAGGCGCGATGCCGGCCTCCGTCGCTACCCGTCTCTCCGCCCTGCTCACCAGATACACCACCACGCCCGGACGGTGCTGGCTCGCGGTCTGGGAAGGATACGGCGACCTGGCCGGGAACTGGACCACCGCGCCCCGGTTCGAGGTGCCTGGTCGCGGCATGCACCTGCTCGTAGGCCCAGCGGCCGCGGCGGCGTTCCCGCTGGGGGACGAACACCCGCCGCTCACGGAGCCCGACCGCGGGCTGCACCCGAACCTGTGGTGGCCCAGCGATCACACCTGGTGCGTGGCAACGGACGTCGACATGATGACCACCTACGTCGGCGGTAGCGCCGACGCCATCGCGGCTGTGGTAGCCGACGCCGAGCTCGAAGCATTCCCTGTGACCGCCGACGACGCGGTCACCTGGGACTCGGACACGATCAACCGCCTGGGCTGACGAAGGCCGGCATCACCTCGTCGTGCAGCAGTCGCAGCTGCTCCTCCACTGTGGCGACGCCGGGCACCGACCGGCCGGTGAAGGCCTTGACGAGCGAAGCATCGGTGATCGCGGCGATCAGGTGGTTGACCCCGGCCGGTTCGATCGCGTTGATCTTCTCGAGGACCTCCTGCGGGGTACCGGCGAAGGACAGCTTGTCAGCGATCTCCGGGGTGGTCAGTTCGATGCCTTGTGCCAAGTCGCCACCGGCGATCGCATCGATGATCGGCTTGAGGGAGGCCGGGTCGACGCCGTTTCGCTCAAGTTGCTCGGCCGGCATCGACGACGCGTAGATGCCGACCATGCTGCGCGCGGCGTCCTTCGCGGCCGCTGAGTCACGGCCGACGGCGAGCACCACCCAGGCGCCGAAGTCGAGGGTGGTCCAGTCCTTGTTGGCGCGCTCGGCACCGATCCGCAGGTGTTCGGCGGCGTACTCGTAGGCTTCGCGGGTGTAGCTGAGGGCGTGGTGGCAGCCGTCGGAGTACTCGCCCGACGCCTGGAACGACCGCGGCCCACGCATTGCACCGAGCTTGACCGGCACGCGCTCCTGCACCGGGCGGGCGAAGGTGAACAGGCCGTCGTAGCGGAAGAATTCGCCCTCGTAGGTGATGGCGCCGTCGTCGAGGAAAGTGCGGATCACCTTGGCGGCTTCGATGACACGCGAGAGCGGCTTCTGTTTGCTCCAGTCCATCCCGTACTGGGCGAGCAGGCCGAAGTTACCGCTGGACAACACGACTTCGGCGCGGCCACCGGTCAGTTCGTCGAGGGTGGCGGTGGCCTGGGCGATCAGTGTCGGCTCCCGCAGCGCCACCGAGGAGACGCTCGGGCCGAAGCGGATCCGGGATGTCTGCTGCGCCGCGGCGGCGAACAGCAGCCACAGGTCCTTGTGCCACGTCTCGTCGGCCGCGTAGCAGGCGTGGAAGCCGAGTTCGTCGGCGAGCCGGATGGCGCGCAGCGACTCTTCGAGCGGGTAGTCCGGGAGCATGACATAGCTGAACTTCATCAGTTCTCCTCACCGTGGTGTGCGCCTGATCGCCTGTAGCCGGGCGGCGACCTCGCGGGCGTCGCCCTCGGGGAAGTCGGCGGAACGCCGGTCGGGCCGGCCGAGCAACAGATAGAGCAACCCGGATCCGACGACAACGCAGATACCGGCCGCCACGATCCAGCGGTCGAGGAACGTCGGGGCGCTGGCAGGTTGCAGCAACAGGACCATCGCGAAGATCCCGTAGCAGAGCGCCAGAACGTTCACCGCGGTTCCCCACCGGCCGAGGTTCCACACACCGGCCGGACTCCAGCCCTTCAAACGCTGACGCAGCGCCGCCAGCACAACCGCCTGGAACGCCACATAGATGCCCAGAACCGCGAACGCGGTGATGCGGGCGAGCGAATCGGGCCGCCAGAACACGAACAATGCGATGAGCAGCGGCACCACGCATACGACGAGCAAAGCGTTGGTGGGCACGGAGTATCGCGATGAGACGTGCGCGAGCCAATGGCTGGCCGGAAGCATCCGGTCGCGCGCGAACGAATACAGCAGGCGGCTGCCCGCCGCTTGCAGTGACAACACACAGGAGACGAAGGCAACGACGGTGACGACAAGGAAAACCTTCGACCCGGCGGTGCCGAGTGAACTCTCCAGGATCGACGGAATCGGATTGGTGTTCTCGCCGGCGACGATGGACCGCAGGTCTGGTGCGGCGAGCACGTAACCGGCGTAGGAAAGGAAGCCCGAGACGCCGCCGACGACGATCGTAAGAATCATCGCGACCGGGATACGCCGGGCCGGGGCGGCGACCTCCTCGGCGACGTCACCACAGGCCTCGAATCCGTAGAACAGGAACAGTCCGGACAGCGACGCTGCCAGGAACGTCGCCAGATACGCCTGGTCGCCGCCTGCGCCGAGGCTGTCGAAGAAAACCGAGAACGGTTGTGCACGTTGGAAAAGCAGGAGATACAGCCCCAGCGCGACCACGCCGATCAACTCGGCGGCGAGCCCGATGCGGGCGATCCGGGCCAGCGAACGCGTTCCGCTGTAGTTGGCCACGAACGCGATGGCCAGTAGCCCGACGACTGTGAGCAGGGTGACGCCCGGAGTCGCTTCGATGCCAAGCAATGCGGCCACGAAAGTGCTGCCGAACTCGGCGACCGAGGTGATCGTGACGATGACGGCCCAAATGTAGATCCACGAGACGATCCAGGCGTAGCGGCGGTTCCACAGTCGCCGCGTCCACGGGTAGATGCCGCCGGCGAGGGGGTATTGCGACACGACCTCACCGAAGACGAGAGCCACCAGCAGTTGCCCGACGCCGACGATCACGATCCACCAGATCGCCGGCGGGCCTCCGATGGCCAGGCTGTACGCGAAAAGCGAGTACACACCCACCAACGGCGAGAGGTACGTGAATCCGAGGGCCATGTTCGCCCACAGGCCCATACTCCGCTCGAACTCGCCCGAGTAGCCGAGCGCGGCAAGCTGGGCAGTGTCGTTGGTGTCGTCGGTGTTGTGCTCAATGGGCCGTCCGGATCCGGTCACCAGGCCTCCTACATCCCGTCGGGCACGGGATCGCTGTGGGGCAGGTCACAGCAAGCGGAGATAAACTTATAGAATCAGAGTTCATACATCAAGGTGCCAGTGGCGACGTCAGAGCTCGCCGACGTGCAACCGCCAAGGGACGCCCACGATGGGCGTTCCCGCGCCGGGCAGCTGCCCCTCGGTCCGCACCAGGTCGCCGACGAGCCACCGCGCCGTAGTGGACAGAACGACCCGCCCCTCCTCGTTGACCAGCACGAATGGCTGCCGCGACGCACCCAGCAGGCGCAGGAGGGTGGCCTCGAAGCCGCTCACCGGCACGTCGGCGCCGACCACGCCGAGAAACTCACCGCCGTCGGCCACCGGACCGGTGAGCGTCAGGAGGTACCGCCCGGTGCCGTGGACGTCCACGTACGGGCCCACGACGTGCCGCCGCCCCGTGCGGCGCGGGACGTCGAACCAGTCGGTGGTCGTGTAGTCGTAGTAGCCAAGGCTGGCCGGGCGCAGGTCGGGGTCGAGCTGCACCAACTGGTCGGCGGTCGGGTCGGCCTGCCACCACTTCAGCTGCATCGCCATGTCCGTCTGCGGTCGCGGGACGGCGACCAGCCCGAGGCCCACTGCGAGCTGCCCCGGCTCCCGTAACAGCTCGCTGACCTGTTCGGCGAGAGCCGAACCTGCCCCGGCGTCAGTGAGTGATCGCAGCGCCGCGGTGTGCACGACGTCGACGGCCGCGAAAACCTGCTCGATCACCCCGCTGACCGCCGCGCCGATCCGGCCGGCGTCGTCGGTCTGCTTCGTCGCCGTCACGAGACCTCCCGCTGCGTGTCCGCATCGTCCGGCCCGGCCATCGCCCGCCGCAGGTGCAGCTCGATCTGCCAGCGGGTGCGCCGGTCGATGTGCTCGCCGGCCAGCCGCCGGGCGCGCGCGACGTCGCCGTCGGCGATGGCGTCCACCACCGCGCGGTGGCCGGCGACGATCGATTCGAGCATCCCGGGCTCCTGCGCGGGTGGCCACGGCAGTTGACCGAGCTCGAGGTGCAGTTCCATCTCCTGCATCGTCAGCCGTACCGACTGTGCCGCAGCCGCCACCTCGATGTAGTAGCGGCCTTCCGCGCGGCGCTGGCCGGTGAAGGACACGACGTGTACGAGCCGGTCGAGGATGTCGCGCAGTCGCGCGATCTCGGTACGCGATGCCCGGTCCGCGGCCAGGCCTGCCGCGGCGGCTGCGATGGCAGCGTGCATATCGCCGAGCTCTCGCAGGTCAGTGGTGCCGAGCTGGGCAAGCCGCGCGTCGGCCAGCTCGGTCAGCGCGTCGTCGCGCAGGCATACGAAGCTGCCGCCGCCCCGGCCGCGGCGAGTCTCGACCAGGCCGAGTTTGCGCAGGTCGGACAATGCCTCGCGGAGCGTCACCGTGGACACGTTGAGCATCGTGGCGAGGTCGGTCTCGGCTGGAAGTTGTTCGCCGTCGCTCAGCAATCCGAGCGCGATCGCACTGCCCACCCTCCGCACGACGGCTTCGCTGCGCAGCGCGCCGTCATCAAGCGGAGCGAACACGGCGCGCCGCGCGTCGCCGCTGAGCAGTTGCACGCCACTCCTCCTTGCGTTGCCGGCAACGGGAATTGCTCCATCCTGCCACTGACCATTAACCATTGAATTCATAGGTTTTACTCGCTAGCGTTGCCGCATGCCTCCTACTGTGATGAGGAGCACCCGTGACCCAGGTCCCGCCTGACGCCCCGCCTGACGCACTGTCCGAGCCGTTCGTTCCCGGGGATCTCGCGAACCCGCCGGAACTCGCCGAGTACCCGGAGACGTTGGCGGCGCCAGCTCCTGCACCGGTCGCCGACGCGAGGACTGCGGAGTTCGTCGCGGAGTGGCGCAACGCCTCGTACAACTGCTTCTCCTCGGGCCACAAGTTCTGCCGCGAGGTCTGCCCGGTCACCCAGGTGGAGCGCAACGAATCCTGGACGCCCACGGCCTTCCACGCGAACGTGGTGGCGATGGAGCGTGGCGAGCTCGACATCACCGACGTCGCCGCCGACTACGTCAACTGCACCCAGTGCGGCGCGTGTGAGCTGCGCTGTCCGAACACGTTGTTCACCGGCGACTTCTACCAGTTCCGCACTCGCACGGTCGATGTCGTCAAAGCCGTTCGCACGCTCGCGGTGGACAGCGGCGTGCACCAGCCCGCTTGGCGCACCTGGAACGAGCGCACTGACCTGCGCACGCACGAGCCTGTGCTCGGGGAAACCCCAGCCGGGCAGGACAACGTGCGGGATTGGGCTGCGGGCCTGGACATTCCAGTGGGCGGCGAGACGGTGTTGTTCGTCGATTGCGAAGCCGCGTTCTACCGGACCTCGGTCCCCCGTGCCGTCGCGCAGATGCTGCAGCTCGCGGACTACGAGTTCGGGCTGATGGGCGAGCAATGGTGCTGCGGCGGTCCGGCGGCCGAAATGGGCTACGCCGAGCAGGCGAAACGGTTCGCCCGGCACAACCTCGACGACTGGCACGCCACCGGCACGAAGCGAGTTCTCGTGCTCGACCCGCACGACTACATCAGCTTCACCGAGGACTACCCGCGCTACTTCGGCGACGAGTTCGACATCGAAGTGGTGCTGGTGATCGAAGTGCTGGCACAGCTGCTGCGCAGTGGCCGCCTCACCCCGTCGGTGACGGTCGACCGCGCGGTCACGTACCACGACCCGTGCCGGCTGAACAAACGCAAGGGCATCTGGGCCGAGCCGCGTGAGTTGCTGCGGGCCATCCCAGGCTTGCGGTTCACCGACGTCGACCGCGTCACCCAGTGGTCGTACTGCTCAGGCGGCGGAGGCGGGCTGCCGATCGCGAAGCCCGGCCTCACGGCACGGATCAGCGCCGCACGCTTGGAGCGCGCCGCCGAACTGGACGTCGACACGCTGGTGAGCGCGTGCCCCTGGTCCGAGCGGCCGCTGTCGCAAGCAGGTGACGCCCAGAACATCGATGTGGTCGACCTACACGAGCTGTTGGCACAGTCGCTGGGCATCACCGTGGGTGGCTCCCGCGGCGAGGTCGGCGACCGGCGTGGAGGCCAGTGAGATGACCGTGCATGAGAGCCCGTTCATCACCGAGCCGCTGCCGCCGGACCGGGTGGACACACTCGTCGCGGCACTGCTTCGGGTGCTCTCCCCCGAGCAGGTACTCACCGCGAAGACCGACCGCTGGAACCGCGCCCGCGTGCCCGCGCCGTTCCCGGTGCATCGCTGGTCCGAGCGTGTGCCGGACGTCGTGGTGCTGCCGGCCTCCACCGAGCAGGTCGCCGACGTCGTGAAAATCGCCAACGAGCTGCGCGTGCCGGTAGTCCCCCGCGACGGCGGCACAGGCCTTACCGACGGCGCGGTGCCGATGCGCCGCGGCATCGTCGTCGACGTCAAGCGGATGAACCAGATCCACGAGCTGGACCTGGTCAACCGCACGGTCACGGTCGGCACCGGCATCAACATGCTCAAGCTCAACGAGCGGCTGGCGGCCCACGGGCTGATCTATCCCGACAACCCCGCGTCCTATCCGTGCTCGTTGGTGGGTGGGCGGATCGGTACGAGCGGCTGGTCGCTGATCGGGGCGCGCTACGGACACACCCGCGACCTGGTGCTGAGCTTCGATCACGTGCTGCCCACCGGTGAGGTGCTGCACGTCGGCGACGGGATCGGCCGCAAGATCAGCAAGTCCTCCAGTGGCTACCAGCTCAAGCACCTGTTCATGGGCCATCAGGGCACGCTTGGCATCGCCACGCAGGCAACGCTGAAGCTGTTCCCGAAGCCGGAGGCGGAGCTGTCGCCGTTCTGGTCCTTCGACAGTTACGACGCCGCGTACTCGTGCGTGGGCGCGCTTGCCCGCGCTGGTGTGGCGACGTTCGCCGGCGCCGTGCTTTTCGACGAGCACAAAGTCGCCTACCTGCGCCGCGACGACGAGGCCTACATCCCGCAGCCAGCGGACGTGCGCGCGCTCGTGTGCGCCGTCATGTACGGCTACGACGACGAGGTTCGTGCCGGCGGCAAGCGGCTGTTCCGAATCGCGCGTGAGCACGGTGCCCGCTATCTCGGCGATGAGATCTCCGAGGGAGACTGGGCCGCGCGGCACGATCGCTACGCCACTCCCCTGCACGGGCGCACCAAGGACGGCCAGGTGATCCCGATGTCCTGGCATTGCGAGGATGCCGCTGTCAATTACTCCGCGGTGCCGGCCGTCACGAAGGCCTGGCACGAGATCGTCGCCGATCTGCGCCGGCGCAGCGACGTTTTCGACGACTGGGGCGTATTCGCCTATACGTCGGGCAGCACCGGCGTGGACTACCTCACCGAGATCGACGTCGGCATCTGGGAGCAACGGCTCGGCGACGACGCGTGGGCCGCGTGGGTGCAGGCCAAAAGGGACATCGCCGCCGTCGCGATCGCCCACGGCGGCTCCATCAGCGCCTGCCACGGCTCCTGCCGCGAGGGCGAGGTCGACCTGCTGCCCCAGGAACTGGGCCGCGGATTCGACGTGATGCTGGACGTCAAACGCGCACTGGACCCGAACAACATCATGAATCCCGGCAAGTACCTCCTGGACCGGGCTTTCGAAGTGACGTCGCCATGAGCGCCGAGCCTCGCGCGGCCGGCCCGTACCGCTACACCGAGCAACACACCCGGCCGGAAACCGTGCGGGTGAGCGAGGTGGCGGGAACGACGTTCGAGCACGTGTACGAAGTGGACTCCCGGCTCATGCAACGACATGTGCTCCAGCAGACGTTCCCCAACTGGGACACCCTGCGGATCATGCGCAGCAGGCACGACCATCTGGACTGGATGCACCGGCACTTCGCCGGCAGCGTGGTCGCGGGGTCAGAGATCCTGGCTGAGATCGACGCCGAGTGAAGGGAAGCCCTGTGGAGAACTACCGGAACTTCGTCGGCGGAGAATATGTGGACGCGGTCGATGGCCGTCGCGCCGACCTGGTCGATCCGTCCACCGGGGAGGTCTTCGGCTCGGCCCCGGTATCCGGACCTGAGGACGTCGACCGTGCCTTGCGCGTGGCCAGTACCTCGACGCATGCGTGACGCCGCTGTCGTCCTGTGGTGTTGGTGCTCACGCTGGCAGTTCACCGAATGGACGCCGTGTGGGCCAGCAGGAGCCTTTCGGTTTCGCCGGGATCGGTGGGTCCGATCCGGACGAGGTCGCCGTGCCAGTGGTGGTCGGTCATGCCGGGGTTGTGCGTGGTGGTCCCGTCCGGCCAGAAGATCTGCGGGCTTCCTTGGATCGGCTGGGTTCCGCTCACGCGGAAATCCTCGGCTACGTCCGAGCGTGTGTTCGCGTGCAGCCAGGTATCCATGATCTTTTCTGGCCGCAGGTCCGTGTTGAGCCTGTGGGCGAGGGTGAGTGCGTCGTGCAGGCCTGCCTTGATGCTGACGTCGACGCTGTCGCGGAAGAACGCCAGCCGAAGTGCGTAGTCGACGTCTTCGGCGGCGCGCAGGCCGTGTACGCGCCGGGCCGCTGCGACCAGTTCGAAGGCCGGGACGAATGTCGATGGCCAGGATTGGACTGTGTAGGCGTTGAACAGCTCCGGTTCGTGGCTGGCCAGTGCCGCCGTCTCGGTTGTGACGATGTCGCGCGGTGTACCGCGGTGGTTGACCCATTCCAGTGGCCAGGCTCGCGGCGCGAACACCACATCCAGATCGTGCTTGTCCCGGGCGTTGCGCAGCCGGTGCACGGCGACGAGCGCCCACGGGCAATGGATGTCCGACCAGATGTCCACGACGCTCGTGGAGCGTGTCACGCCGATGCGCCAGACCGGACGCCAGAGAGTGCCCCGGCGAAGTGGGCGAGGCGACGGCCCTGGTAGCGTGCGCAGTTCAACACGGCCTCGTCGGGCATGGTGGATGGGAACCCGGCGGGCCATGAGGTGCCGTAGGGGTTTCCGCCCGCTTCGTAGACCACGTCGTCGGTGTATCCGAGCGGGACGATGACGCATCCCCAGTGGTAGAAGACGTTGTTCAGGGACAGGATCGTGGCTTCCTGCCCGCCGTGCTGCTCGGCCGAGGACACGAACGTGGTGACCGGCTTGTCGGCGAGTTTGCCTTCGTGCCAGAGGCTGCTGGCGGAGTCGATGAACTGTTTGAGTTGCGCGGCGGGGGCGCCGTAGCGGGTGGGGGTGCCGAAGGCGTAACCGTCAGCCCATTCCAGGTCGTCCAGGCTTACGACCTCCACCTGGCTGTCGGTGTCCTGCTTGTGTTGTGCCCAGGCAGGGTTGGACGCGATCGCGTCGGCTGGGGCGAGTTCGGCGACGCGGCGCAGCCGCACTTCGGCCCCAGCGGCCTCGGCGCCCGCCTGGACGGCCTCAGCGAGACGGTGCACGGAACCGGTCGCGCTGTAGTAGGCGACGAGTACGCGGACAGACATGTGTTGTTCCTTTCAGCGATACACAAAATGGTCAGAGGACGACGGTGACGGTCTTCAGCTCGGTGTTCGCCTCGATTCCGGCCCAGCCGAGCTCGCGTCCGTGGCCACTGAGTTTCGATCCACCCCACGGCAGGCGCGGGTCGAGCGGGGACCAGCCGTTCACCGCGACGGCGCCGGCCCGCACGCGCCGGGCCACGGTGTGTGCCCGGCTCAGGTCGGTGGTCCAGAGGGTCGCGGCGAGGGCGTAGTTGCTGTCGTTGGCCATGGCGACGGCGTGCGAGTCGTCGTCGAAGGCGAGAATGGTGCCGACCGGGCCGAAGATTTCCTCACGGGCGATGGTCATCGTGTTCGACGCGTGGGCGAATAGAGTCGGCTCGACGAAGTATCCGTTGCGATCGGGTTGCCCTCCCCCGGTGACAAGCCGGGCGCCTTCTTCGCGGCCGAGGCGAACGTAACGCAGGACGCGGTCGCGTTGCTTGGCGTTGATCAGTGCGCCCATGGTGGTGCCCGCGTCGAAGGGGTCACCGACCACGATTTTGGCCGCGCGGGCGGCAAGCCGGTCCACGAAATCGTCGTAGACCGCCTGAGCGACCATGATCCGGCTGCCTGCCGCGCAGACCTCGCCCTGGTTGGCGAAGATGCCGAGGGCGACACCGTCCGCGGCGGCGTCGAGGTCGGCGTCGGCGAACACGATCTGCGGGCTCTTGCCGCCCAGTTCCAGTGTGGTGGGCCGGAATCCCTTGGCCGCGGCGGTCGCCACGATGTGCCCGGTCTCGGGGCTGCCGGTGAAGGAGATCTTGTCGATGCCCGGGTGCTCGATGAGCAGGTTGCCCGTGGTGGGGCCCCGGCCCGGAAGGACGCTGAACACGCCGGGTGGGAAACCGGCCTGCTCGGCCAGTTGTGCCAGCAGCAGTGAGGTCAGCGGCGCGTCCTCCGGGGGTTTGAGGACGACCGCGCATCCGGCGGCCAGGGCCGGCGCGATCTTCCAGGACCCGATCATCGTGGGCGAGTTCCACGGCGTGATCGCCGCGACGACCCCGATCGGCTCACGGACGGTGTAGCTGAGGGTGGCGCGTCCCTGATAACCCGAGGTCGGGATCGACTGCCCGGTCAGCTTGTCGGCCCAGCCCGCGTAGTGCCGGAAAGTGGCAACGGCCTGTGGAAGGTCGATCACCCGGGGTTCGATGCCGGGCTTGCCGACCTCGAGGGATTCGAGGTTGGCGAAATCCTCCGCGCGGTCCTCCAGCAGTTGCGCGAAGGTGTAGAGCAGCTGTCCACGGGTGGCGCCGTCCACCCGGCCCCACTCACCCTCGTCAAGGGCGTGGTGTGCGGAAACGACGGCACGGTCCACTGTTTCGGCGTCCGCTTCGATCACTGTCGTGAGTGGACGTTCGGTGACCGGGTCGATGACATCGAAGCTCGGCGCTGTGGAGCGCGTCTCCCAACGCCCCGCCACAAACGGCGTGGCAGGCACGTTCCGGACAAGGGCCTCGGCGGCTGAACGTCGTGACATGCTGGGTGTCATGTTCGATTACCGTCCTTCGCGGTCGATAGTCGTACACTACGCAGTGGGTCGCCCCCGGTCAATCACGCCGGCGTTCGGCCCGCTGTGCTAAACCATGTTCACGAAGACGGCCGGCCACGAAGGACAGCGAAGCAATGAGCGCATCAGGCGGAGAGATCTCCCAGACCCTCGACCGCGGGCTCACAGTGCTGTCGTTGCTGGCCGAGCACAGTGACGGGCTGACGGCCGCCGAACTGGCCGAGCAGCTCTCCACGGCACGCGCCGTGGTCTACCGGCTGCTACGCACTCTCGAATCCCATCGCCTCATCGGACGCATCGACACCCGGTACGTGCTGGGCATCGGCATCGCCGAACTGGCCAGCCGCCTGCGTCCACGCTTGCAGGCGACGGTCCTGCCGATCCTGCGCCGGCTGAGCCGGCAATCCAACAGCACGTCCCTGCTCAGCGTGGCCGACGGCGACGAGGCCCTGATCCTGATCACCGAAGAGCCGCCGGACACCACGTTCCACCTGGCGTTGCGTCAAGGCGCCCGGCACGCTCTCGGTCTCGGCGCGGACGGCCTCGCCATCCTCGCCGGACGCCCGCCGGCCGACGAGGACACAAAGGACGTCCAGCGTGCTCGTCAACGCGGTTACGCGCTGACCGTGGGCGTTCTGCAGCCGGGGGCACTCGGGGTCGCCGCGCCGATCAAGACCTCCGACTGGGCCAGCGCCAGCATCGGCATCGTGCAGCTCGGCACCAAGGTCTCCGACCCACAGATCCCTGACCTGGTGATGTCCGCGGCCACCGAGGCCGCGCGCCGCCTGTCGGGCGACCACAGCGCGTAGAGCCACCCAGATCCACCGGGCAAGGCTGAATTCGGCCTGCCCGGAGAAACCCACGCTCCCGGAACAACGGGGTTCCGCACGGCCGCGACAGCGTCTACTCTCACCAATAAGCGTACATCTCGTACGATTATCGTACAGCGGAGAGAGTCGTGGCCAACGAAACCTTCACTGGAGCCGAAGCGCTCGTGCACGCCGCAGCGCAGTCAGGCGTGCGAGTGTGCTTCGCGAACCCCGGCACCACCGAGATGCCGCTGGTCGCCGCGTTGGATCAGGTACCAGGCGTGCGAGCGGTGCTCGGGCTGCAGGAGAACGTGTGCACCGGAGCCGCCGACGGCTATGCACGTATCACCGGCAGCGCCGCAATGACCCTGCTCCACCTGGGTCCCGGCCTGGCGAACGGTCTCGCGAACCTGCACAACGCCCGGCGAGCGAACACACCGCTGGTGAACATCGTCGGCGACCACACCAGTTGGCACCTGCCCTACGACGCACCGCTGACCTCGGACATCGCTGCACTCGCGGCGACAGTGGGCACGGTGCACACGATCACCGACCGGGCCGGCGTCGGCGAGGTGACGCGCGGCGCGATCGACGAGGCACACCGGACACTGGGCGTCAGCACCGTGATCGTGCCCGCCGACTATCAACAGGACCGCGCGCCACAATCCCCTGCCGCCCCAACGAATCCGTCATCCCGTCCTGTGGTCGGCAGCGACCGCGTCAAGGACGTCGCGGCGCGACTGCGCAGTGCCGGACGGGCCTTGCTCCTGCTCGGCGGCAACGCCCTCACCCGCCCGGGACAGCAAGCCGCCGCACGAATCGCCGCCAGCACCGGAGCAGCGCTGTACAGCGAAACCTTCCCCGCACGCGCCGAGCGCGGCGGCGGGCTTCCCAACATCGACCGGCTGCCCTATTTCCCTGAGACAGCCGCAGCATTACTCCAGGACGTGGACACTGTTGTTGTTGCGGGGGCAGAAAATCCCGTCGCGTACTTCGGCTATGAAGGCATCCCGAGTATTCTCACGCAGCCCGGCACCTTGATCCGGCTGGCCGGTCCGGCCGAGGACGCCGAAGAAGCCCTGCTCGAGCTCGCCGACCTGATCGGCGGCACCGCGAAGACCACACCCACATCGACTGCCGTGGTGCCCAATGACGACGAAACTCTGACAGGCCAGGCAATCGGCCAGATTGTCGCGGCATGCCTGCCCGACTCGGCCATCGTGTCCGTCGAAGGTGGTACGAGCGGCTACCCGTTCTACACCGCGTCGGCTTCCGCGGCCGCGCATACGGTTATGACCAACACTGGCGGCGCCATCGGGCAAGGCCTGCCCTGCGCGCTCGGCGCGGCCATCGCCGCCCCGGATCGGCCGATCATCGCGCTGCAGTCCGATGGCAGCGGCCTGTACACCGCGCAGGCACTGTGGACGATGAGCCGGGAACGCACCAACGTCATCGTGCTCATCGCTGCCAACCACAGCTACAACGTGCTTCGGACCGAGCTCGGACGGCACGGGAACGCCGAGTTCGGGCCCCAGGCCGAGGCGTTGACCAGCCTGGCCGATCCGCGCGTCGACTGGGTCTCGTTGGCCGGCGGATTCGGGGTGCCGGCCAACCGGGCCACTCGTGTCGCGGACCTGCGGCATGCCCTCACCGACGCCGTCGACGCAGGCGGCCCACACCTGATCGAGATGGCGATATGACCACAGTAGACAGTGCGTTCCTTCCCGCGTCGACACCTCCCAGCGTCGCATCGTTCCTGTCCCTGGAACACGGCCTGTTCATCGGCGGACGGTGGCGGCCAAGCGACTCCGGCGAGACGATCAAATCTCTCAACCCGGCCACCGGCCGTCCGCTGGCCACGCTGACCCGAGGCAGCAAGTCCGATGTGGACGCGGCAGTCACGGCAGCCCGGGCGGCCCTTGCCGATCCTGCCTGGCGGGACATCAACCCGTTGCAGCGTGGGGAATTGCTGCACGGACTTGCCGACCTCGTCGAAGCCCATGCCGATGAGCTGGCGTTCCTGGAGTCACTCGACAACGGCAAACCGGTCTCGGTCGCCCGTACTGTCGACGTCGGCACCACCGCGAAACTCTTCCGCTACTTCGCAGGCTGGCCCAGCAAATTCGAGGGCTCGACGATCCCGCTGTCACCGCGCGGCGGGTTGCGCATTCTGAACTACACCGTGCACGAGCCGATCGGTGTGGTGGGCGTGATCGTGCCCTGGAACTTCCCGATGTCGATGGCCTCGTGGAAGCTGGCCCCAGCCCTCGCGATGGGCAACACAGTCGTACTCAAGCCCGCCGAAGAGACCTCACTGTCGACCCTGCGGCTCGCTGAACTGGTCGAGCAGGCCGGGTTCCCACCAGGTGTACTCAACGTCGTCACCGGGTCCGGCAGCGTCGTCGGCGCGGCGATCGCGGCCCACCCTGATGTGAACAAGGTCGCCTTCACCGGTTCGACCGAGGTCGGGCGGCTGATCACGACGGCAGCGCTGGGAAACATGAAGAAGGTCTCGCTCGAACTCGGTGGCAAGTCACCACACATCGTGCTCCCGGACGCCGATCCGGTCGCCGTGGCCGCAGCCGCCTCCGACGGCATCTTCTTCAACCAAGGCCAGACGTGCACGGCCGGTTCACGGCTGTACGTGCACTCTGACATCTATGACGACGTGATGGCGGCACTCGTGGACCACGCCCGCCGGATCGTCGTCGGCCCGGGACAGGACACGGCCACCCAGATGGGACCGCTGGTCTCGGCCAGGCAACTGGCCACAGTGGAATCCTATGTAGAGTCCGGACTCACCGAAGGTGCCACTCTGGCCACCGGTGGTTCGCGTCCACGCGGTCTCGATGCCCCTTACGCCGACGGCTATTTCCTCGAACCGACCGTGCTCACTGAGACCACGCACGCCATGCGCGTGGTCCAGGAGGAGATCTTCGGCCCGGTGCTCGTCGTGATGCGCTGGAACGAGATCGACGACTTGATCGACAAAGCCAACGACTCACCATACGGACTGGCCGCCGGGCTGTGGACCAACGACCTCACCCAGGCACACCGGATCGCGGCCGCGATCAAAGCCGGAACCGTGTGGATCAACTGCTACAACCTCACCGACCCGGCATCGCCGTTCGGCGGCTACAAGCAGTCCGGCTGGGGCCGCGAGATGGGCCGCGGCGTGCTCGAGCAATACACCGAAACCAAGAGCGTCTGGGTGAATCTGACATGAGCAGCACAGAACTCGACGGCCAGGTCGCGATCGTCACCGGTGGCGGGCTCGGCATCGGCAAGGCCGTCACACAGGCCTTGGTACGCCGGGGCGCCACAGTCGTCATCGCAGCACGCCGGATGCACATCCTGCGGCAAGCGGCAGAGGAGATCGGCGGGCACGTCGTTCCGGTAGTCGCCGACACCACCGATACCGAATCCGTCGTGGCGATGGCCGAAGCCGCCGCCGAGCTCGGTCAGGTCAGCATCCTGGTCAACGGCGCCGCAGCACCGGCCGGGCTCGTGCGCAATGATGTCGAGAACGCCGATCCAGAAGCACTGCTCGCCGACCTGAACACCAAAGTCGTCGGATACTTCCGTTGCATCAAGGCAGTCGTCCCGCTCATGCGCGAGCAGTCCTACGGACGGATCGTGAACATCGGCGGGCTGACCGGCCGGTCGAGCCACGCGCTGTCCGGCATGCGCAACCTCGCGATCGTGCACATGACCAAAGTGCTGTCCGACCAACTCGGCCCGCACGGCATCACCATCAACACCCTGCACCCCGGCGTAGTCGAGACCGAGCACATCCACGAGCTCTACGCGAAAAACGCCGCGGCAGAAGGCATCACCCCGCAACAGGTGGAGCAGAACTTCATCAACCGCACACCGATCCGTCGCGTTCTGACCGCCGCCGAGGTCGCCGACGCCGTCTGCTTCTTCGCGGCACCCGCCTCCGGTGGCCTCACCGGAGAATCGCTCGGTATCGACGGCGGCCTGACCCGCGGCATCTTCCTCTAAAGCAGAAGGAGAGACCACTGATGCAAGGAACAATCCTGGTGAGCACGGCTGGGCAGGGAGTGCTGCGCAGCAACGACGACGGCGCCACCTGGAACCGTATCCCGCTCGACCAGGCCCTCGAATTCGACGCCGTGGTACGCACCCTGGCCGTGCACCCCACCCAGCCTGAGGTGATCTTCGCGGGCGCCGACGCAGGGCTGGGCCGCAGTGACGACGGCGGAACCCGGTGGTCCCGTGTGGACTCACCGTTCAACGGCACCCAGGTGTGGTCGATCGCGATCGACCCGAACGACCCCGACAGCATGCTCGTGGGCACCGGCGCGCCATCCCGCGCGGTCATGTACCGCACCGCCGACGGCGGCGCCACCTGGGACCGGCTCTCCCCCGAACTGCCCGAACGCTGCGCCGGCGTCAGCAAACCGCGCATCCTCACCACCACCTACGACCACGTCGACGGCAAGTCCGCCTGGTTCGGGGTCGAGGAAGGCGGCCTGTGGCTCACCCGCGACCGCGGCGACACCTGGGACCGCGTCGACGGACCGGACGGCGTGACCCCCTCGGACGTGCACTGCGTCGTCGTGCTCGACGGCCCACCCAAGACACTCATCTGCCTGGTCGTCAACGCCATCTTCGTCAGCCAGGACGACGGAGCCACCTGGACGCGCACCGGCACCAAGTCCACCTGGGGCATCTACTACACCCGGCTCGTCGCCCGTATCCCGGACTCCAACTCGGTACTGCTCGGCATCGGCGACGGCACACCCGGAACCCAGACCCGCGTCTTGCGCTCCGACGACCTCGCCCAGAGCTGGACGGAGTCCACATTCGACACTCCGCCCAACTCGACAGTCTGGGCGTTCGGCACCCACCCCAGTGACGCGGGCCGCGTGTTCGCCGGCACCAAGTACGGCCACCTGTTCCGCTCGACCGATGGCGGCCGGACCTTCACCAAGGAGTGGCGCGAGTTCCCGGAGATCACCGACGTGGCCTGGACACCCGCCGTGGCCGCCGACGCTCCCGCCACCCACGGTGTTTGACTGTCCGAGCTCCGCCCGGACCGGCTTGGCCGCCGGAAGCCGGCCATTTCCACCCCGCCCCACGCAACCAACATCTTCGCTGGAGGCCGGGCCCAGCCGGGTTGGGGCGATGTTGGGCGTGTTGCGCGGCGTAAATGACCAGCGCGGCCAAGCCCATGGCTCTGTCAGAAACTCAGATCAGGAGAACACCAACCATGACCAAACCCGTCATCGTGCGCACCCACCTGTCGTTGTTCGTACGCGACCCAGAGGCCTCCGCGGAATGGTTCGCCGACGTTCTCGGTATGAAGATCACGGCCCGCGGCCCGCAGTGGGTCTTCCTGTCCTTCGGCCGCAAGCACCATGACCTCGCGCTCATCCGCGCCGAGGACGGCGCCCAGCAGGGCGGCCTGGGTCTGCAGCACTACGGCCTGGAAATCCAGGGCGACGTCGACGATCTGCGCCGCCTGTACGGCATGTTGCTGTCCAAGGGCGTCAAGGTCGTCAAGACGACCGACCACAAGATCGGTTTCGGACTCTACTTCGAAGACCCTGACGGCAACCGGTTCGAGTTCTTCGCCGAGACCATCACTGACGACGAGGAAGGCCAGCGCGTCCTCGGCGAGCACAACGCGCCCAGCGAGCCCGTCGAACTCGACCCCCTCTACACCTGACAGGAGCCCACACCCATGCCAGAAGCGAACTTCGGGCCGTACCACATCCGCAAATGGTTCACCCACGTCGAGGACGTGCTCGCCAACGAGACCGGCCAGCCCGCCGATGGACAGCCGGTGCGCCGCATCGTCGTCGCAGCAGCCATCCACAACCCCTACGCCGGACGGTTCAGCAAGGACCTGAGCGACATCGTCGCCAAATCCGACGAACTCGGCCGTGAATTCGGCCGACGCGCCGTCGAGGCAGCCGGCGACGAGACCATCCAGAGCTACGGGAAAGCCTGCCTGATCGGCACACTCGGCGAGTACGAACACGGTAATGCATTCCTGACTCAGGTATTCGCCGACCCGGTGCGCGACGCCGTGGGCGGCGGCAAGTCGTGGGTGCCCTCGACCGGCAAAGTCGGTGCCGCGGGCGCTGCCATCGATATTCCGTTGGCCCACAAGGATGCTCTGTACGTCCGGTCAAACTACGACACCATCTCGGCCAGTTTCGGCGACGCCCCACGGCCAGACGAGGTCGTGGTCATCTTCGCGTTCGCCTCCCGCGGCCGCCTGCACGCCCGGCTCGGCGGCCTCACGGCCGACGAGGTGCGCGGCGTGGACGGGTTGCGATGACACCATCAAGTCATCTCACACCTGTCAACGGGATGAGCTACCACTACCTGCGGTGGGGTGACGAGCGCTCTCCTGCCGTCCTGATGCTGCATGGGCTGCGCAGCTACGCCCGCACCTGGGAGCCCGTCGCACATGCGCTCAGCAGCACGCATCTGGTCATCGCACCAGATTTCCGTGGCCGCGGTGAGAGCTCCTGGGACCCGAAGCACGACTACTTCACCACCACCTACGTCCGCGACATCGAGGATCTCGTCGCCCAGCTCGGGCTCACCCGCTTCAGCATCGTCGGCCATTCGATGGGCGGCGCGGTCGGCTACGCGTATGCCGCACGGCGCCCCGAGCAGGTCGACAGGCTGGTCATCGAGGACATCGGTCCGGACTCGTCGACAGCCACCGCCGGAGCCGACCGGATCGTGCGGGAAATGAGCGACACACCGGACAGCTTCGACTCACTCGACGCCGTACGCGGCTACTGGCACGGAATCCGTCCGGGCATCACCGAAGACGCGCTCGCCTCACGTATCCAGCACACGATCCGCGAAGCACCTGACGGTCGCTGGCACTGGAATCTCGACATGACCGGCATCGCCAAAGCCCGGCTCAGCGGCGATCCCGCCGGTTCCATCGACCTATGGGCCTGTGTGGAGGCACTGCGCTGCCCCACACTCGTCGTCCGTGGCGCCCAGTCGGATTTCCTGCCCAAACACACCTGTGAGCGAATGGCCTGGCGTCAGCCCCTGGTGACGTGGACGGAGATTCCCGGCGCCGGACACTACGTGCACGACGACAACCCCGCTGCGTTCATCCGGCTCGTGACCGGTTTCCTGTCATGAACGACCACTACTCGGTGGCGATCGTGGGCGCCGGACCGGTCGGCGCCACGGCTGCCAACCTGCTCGGCGCCTACGGAATCAACACACTGATCGTCGACCGTGAACCGGACATCGTGGACTATCCGCGGGCAGCGGGAGTCGACGACGAAAGCCTGCGTACCTTCCAGACCGCCGGGCTCGTGGCCGACATCCTGCGCGGCGCCATCCAGAACGTGCCGCTGAAGTTCTTCGACGCCGCCGGGAACTGTCTGGCCGACATCCGGCCCACCACCTGCGACTACGGCTGGTACAAGCGCAACATCTTCATGCAGCCGATCGCCGAAGCCGCGCTGCGGCGCGGTCTGAAACGCTTCTCGCACGTGCGGACGATGCTGGGCACTGAAATGCGCCACCTCGTGCAGGACAAGGACGGCGTCACCCTCCACCTGGTGGACGAGCAAGGCAAGCAGCAAGAAGTCCGCGCCGACTACGTGATCGCCGCCGACGGGGGCCGCAGCCCCATCCGCACCCTGCTCGGCATCCCGCTGGAAGGCGCGACACATTCCCGTAAATGGGTCGTCATCGACTGCGCCAACGACCCTCTCGACGCTCCCTACACCGCGCTGCACTGCGACCCACGCCGCCCGTACGTCTGCGCGCACCTGCCCGACGACCACCGCCGCTGGGAGTTCATGCTCTTCCCCGGCGAGGACGCCGAGGAGATGCTCACCCCAGACCGGGTCAACGACCTGCTCCGCCACCACGTCCGAGACCCCAGCGTGGTCAACGTGATCCGCGCCCGCGTCTACACCCACCATTCCCGCATCGCGACCCGCTTCGTCGAGGGCCGCGTAGCCCTCGCCGGTGATGCCGCGCACCTAATGCCGCCGTGGGCCGGACAAGGTATGAACACCGGCATCCGCGATGTGACCAACCTGTGCTGGAAGCTGGCGGCCATCGTCAGCGGCGAGGCTGATCCGTCGCTTTTGGACACATACACCCAGGAACGCCGGCCGCACGCCCAGGCGATCATCGATCTGTCCACCACCCTCGGCCGAATTCTCAGCCCCACTCGACCGTCCGTGGCACGGGCGCGCGACTGGTTTCTCCGCGCCGCGTCTCTCGCACCCGCGGTGAAGAAGTGGACACTCGAGATGCGGTTCAAACCCATCCCGCACTATCGAACCGGCTTCGTCGTACCGGAAAGCCCCGGAACCCGGGTGCCCAGCGTCGGCAGGATGATGACCCAGCCCATGGTCGAGACCTCCGACGGGATCCATCTCAAGTTCGACGACGTCCTGGGCCCGTGGTTCGCCGTCATCGGGTTCGAATGCGATCCGCTGGCCGGGCTCACCAGCACCGAACTGGCCGCCGTCCGGCGCCTGCGGCCTCAAGTGATCAAAGTCGTCGAATCGCGGGCAGGTGAACGACACCACCGGCAACCCTGCGCCGCCAAGGAAACCCTGGTCGTCGAAGACGTCCACAACGAACTGCGAACCTGGTTCCAGGCGCGGGGCCGTAACGCCGTGCTCGTCCGCCCGGACCGCTACGTCGCCGCGATGTCCACTGTGGATGATTTCGCCCCGGCGCTCACTCGACTCGCCGACCGGTTCACTGGGAAATCGTGATGATCGTCGAACAGCGCGACTACCTTCTCGTACCGGGTGGCACAGCCCGATACCTCGAAACATGGAACCGGCTCGGCCGGGAACCCCAGACACGTCACCTGGGTGAACCGCTTGGCGTCTACACCGCCGAGACAGGTCAGCTGAACACGATCGTCTACTTGTGGCAGTTCACCGGCCCCGGCGACCGCGCACAACGGCGCGGGCAACTGGCCGCCGACGCCGATTTCGCCCAGTTCCGCACGGAAGTTCGTGACTTGCTGGTAACCCAGTCCAGCCGTCTTCTTGTCCCAGCGGCATTTCCGTCGGTCAACGGTTGACATCAGGCCGACCGCAAGTCACCATCTGTTCATTATTTGAACAATATGTACGAAAATCGTACATATTCACCCGGTTGGTCCGGTGTCCTCTCATACTCACAGGAGCCGCTATGAGCGATCCAGGGACAGCCTCACTAGGACGCACCACAGTCTCGATGACCGGCGTGCTGGCTCAGTCCGTCGGATTCATGGGCCCGGTCTTCTCGGTGGCCACGCTGCTGCCGCTGATCGTCGGCCTGTCCGCCACCGGCCGCGGCGCGGGAGTCGCCACCCCCGTCGCGATCATCATCGCCGGCCTCGGCATCTTCGGCGCCGGCTGGGTGATCGCCCAGTACGCCAAGCGCATCCACCTGTGCGGCTCGCTCTACGAGTACATCTGCGACGCCTTCGGCCCGCGCATCGGCATCGTCGCCGGCTGGACCTACTTCGGCGCCATGCTCGTGCTGGCCGCCGCGACCTTCCTCGTCCTCGGCGGCATGACCCAGGAATTCCTCCTGGCCGCCTTCTCGGTGAACGTGCCCTGGTGGGTGCTGTCGCTGGTGTTCGTCGCGATCGTGACGACGATCGTCGTCGTCGGCGTCCAGGTCTCGGTGCGGGCCCAGCTGGCCCTGGTGCTGATCTCGTCGGCCATCGTCCTCATCTTCTCGATCTACATCATCGCCAAGGGCGGCCTCGGCGGAAACAGCCTGTCGGCCACGCCCTTCAACCCGTTCGCCGTCTCCGGCCCGGATCTGCTCTTCGGCGTGCTCTACGGCATCAACATGTTCATCGGATTCGAGTCCGCGGCCAACCTGGCCGAGGAGACCGACAACCCGAAGCGGCATGTCCCACGCGCGGTGCTGTGGTCACTCACGATCGTCGGCGCGTACTTCATCATCACCGCCTACGCCCAGGCCGTCGGTTTCGGACTCGACGGCACCGCGTGGAAAACCAGCGTGTTCCCGTTACAGGTCCTCTCCTCCGGCTCCGAGTTCGGGTCCTCCGGATTCGGCCTCTTCCTCTCGGTCTTCGTCATCCTCGACATCCTCGCGGTCGCCATCGGCGTCGGCGTCGCCGCGACCCGCGGAATGCTCGCCATGGCCAGGGCCGGCCGGTTGCCGTCCACGCTGGCGACCGTCCACCCCCGCTTCCGCACGCCGGTCGTCGGCGCAACACTGATCGCGGTCGTCTCGGTCGCCATGATCCTGCTCGTCGCCCTCACTGACGGGGTGTTCGCCCGTGCCGAGGGCCAGCCGCAGTGGGCGCCGATGTTCGGGTGGATGGCCGGATTCGCCGGGACCGGCCTGGCCCTGATGTACCTCACCGTCAGCGCCGCCGGAGCGCGCGGGCTCTGGAACGAGGTCAACCGCGTCAAGCTGCTCGTCGCCGCCTCAGCAGGCATCCTGGTCTCCGGCGGCGCCGTGTTCGGCGCCGTCTACAAGGCCAGCAGCCCGCTGGACACCGTGCCCTGGACCCTGGGCAGCTGGATCGCCGTTGGGGTGATCTGGTCGCTGGTCGTCACCCGACGACGACCAGCGACCAGCATCAACCCGGTACTGCCGTCTGGAGGACAACTGTGAGCGCACTACACCCCTACGACCCGCTCAGCGCGGACGAGATCACTGCCGCTGTCAACGCGGTGCGCTCCGGCAAGCCTGAACTGACCGAGCCACGGTTCCCGCTCGTCCGCACAGACCCGCCAGCCAAGGACGTCGTCCGCAGGCAGGACCCGGCATTCACCAGGGCCGCGTTCCTGGTCGTCTATGACCGTGCCGACGCGGCCACCTACGAGGCCCGCGTCGACCTGGCCACGGGCAAGATCACCGACTGGGCGCACATTCCCGGCGTGCAGCCCGCGATCATGATCGAAGAAATCATGATGCTCGACGAGATCGTCCGCAACGACCCCGCCGCGGTCGCCGCACTGGCCCGCCACGGCGTACACGACCTGGACCTGCTGCAGATCGACCCGTGGTCCACCGGGACACTGCCGGTCGACGGCGTCTCGGCCCGCAGGCGGATCATCCGCGCCAGCGCCTACGTCCGCGAGTACACAACGGACAACGGTTACGCCCGTCCAGTCGGCAACCTCGTCTTCGTGATCGACTGCAACGACAAGTCAGTCGCCGCCATCCAAGAAGGCGACCCGATCCCCCTGCCACCCGAAAGCGGCAACTACGACGTCGACAGTGTCGGCCCACTGCGCACGGATCTGCGTCCCCTGGAGATCATCCAGAGCCAGGGGCCGTCGTTCACCGTCACCGGTCACGTCATCGAATGGCAACGCTGGCGCATGCACGTCCACATCGACGCCGTCGAAGGCCTCGTGATCAGCGACGTGTCCTACCTGGACGGTGACCGTCGCCGATCGATCCTGCACCGGGCCGCCATCAGCGAAATGGTCGTCCCCTACGGCGACACCAGCAACGACTTCTACTTCCGCAACGTCTTCGACGCCGGCGAATACAACCTCGGCAAGACAGTCGGATCACTGTCGCTCGGCTGCGACTGCCTCGGCGAGATCCGCTACCTCGACGCAGTCCTCGCCGACGAAGCCGGCACGCCGCAGACCATCACCAACGCGATCTGCATGCACGAAGAGGACTACGGAATCCTCTGGAAACACTGGAACTTCCGCTACACCGACCAGCCCGAGGTCCGCCGGTCCCGCCGCTTCGTCGTCTCGGCCATCCACACCATCGGCAACTACGAATACGGCTTCTTCTGGTACTTCTACCTCGACGGAACCATCCAGTTCGAAGCCAAACTGACCGGCATCGTCCAAACCCGAGCCGTCGCGCCCGGCGCGACCCCTGAGTTCGGCACCCTTGTCGCGCCCCAGCTCGACGCACCCAACCACCAGCACCTGTTCAACATGCGCCTCGACTTCGAGGTCGATGGGCCGAACAACACCGTCCTCGAAGTCGACGCCGTCGGCATGCCGATGGGTCCCGGCAACGAACACGGCAACGCCATCGTCGCCCGCAAAACCGAGATCACCAACGAACGCGACGCACGACGAGCCTGCGACCCCACCACCGCACGCACCTGGAAAGTGATCAACCCAGGCGTCACCAACCGATTCGGCGAACCAGTCGGCTACAAACTCGTGCCCTTCGTCGGCCCCACCCTGCTGGCCGCCCCGGAAAGCGACCTCGCCAAACGAGCCGAGTTCGCCCGTCACCACCTCTGGGTCACCCGCTACCACGCAGCCGAGACACACGCCGCCGGCGACTACCCCAACCAGCACCCCGGCGACGGCCTCGGCGAATGGGTCAAACAAGAACGCGACCTGGTCAACCAGGACATCGTCCTCTGGCACACCTTCGGCACCTCCCACCTGCCCCGGCCAGAGGACTGGCCGATCATGCCCTGCGACTACGTCGGCTTCTCCCTCAAACCCGCCGGCTTCTTCGACCGCAACCCCGCACTGGACATACCACCCCCATCCGGTCAAGGCACTGGACACTGCCACGCCTGAACGACCGGCTCATCCCGGGCTGAACCTTGACTGCGCCGGTGTTATCGGCCACGCTCGTCTAGGGTTGTGACGAGCACCACTTCCAGCGTTGTCAACTTCGCAGGTGTGTAAGCCAATTGCACTTGCCCGACGAACAGACCGGGATGTTAGCGCTAACATAATATTGGGACAACCGCCTCCCCGACCTGCCGGGCCGTCGGCGACACGGCCACGGCAGCCTTCGGCAATCCGCTTCCACAGCAGGGTTTCCGGGCATCGCCCCGCTCCGCGCGAACAACGGCTGTTCAGCGTCCACAGTGCACTAGTTCCCTGGATGGAAAGGGGCGCGGGATGTCCTCCTCCCTCAGCCGTAGGCGGCTTCTGCAAGCCACCGGAGCCGCAGCGGTCGCATCCGCGGCGGGGTACTACCTCGGCGGCTCGCCCGCCCACGCGGCCATCGCACCGGTCAGGGCCGATATCGGGGTGTCGGCGTATCCCTTTCAACTCGGCCAGGTCCGGCTGACCGCGAGCCGGTGGCTGGACAACCAGAACCGCACGGTGAACTACCTGCGGTTCGTCAACGTCGACCGGTTGCTGTACAACTTCCGGACCAACCACCGGCTGTCCACCAACGGCGCCGCTTCCAACGGCGGCTGGGACGCTCCGACATTCCCGTTCCGCACCCACATGCAGGGACACTTCCTCACGGCGTGGGCGCAGGTGTACGCCTTGACGGGCGACACCACGTGCCGCGACAAGGCCAACTACATGGTCGCCGAGATGGCCAAGTGCCAAGCCAACAACAGCGCCGCCGGGTTCAACACCGGGTACCTGTCGGGATTTGCCGAGTCCGACTTCAGCGCTCTGGAGGCGCGGACCCTGACCAACGGCAACGTGCCGTACTACTGCATCCACAAGACCCTGGCCGGTCTTCTGGACGTGTGGCGCTACATGGAAAGCACGCAAGCGCGCGACGTGCTCTTGCGGCTTGCGGGGTGGGTCGACTGGCGCACCGGCCGGCTGACCAGCCAGCAGATGCAGTCCATGCTGCAGACGGAATTCGGTGGTATGAACGCCGTTCTGGCCGACCTGTACCAGCAGACAGGCGACTCGCGGTGGCTCACCGCCGCCCAGCGCTTCGATCACGCCGCGGTGTTCAACCCGCTGGCAGCCAACCAGGACCAGCTCAACGGACTGCACGCCAACACCCAGGTGCCCAAGTGGATCGGCGCGGCCCGGGAGTACAAGGCCACCGGCACCACCCGCTACCGCGACATCGCCACCAACGCCTGGAACATCTGCGTCAACGCGCACACCTACGTCATCGGCGGCAACAGCCAGGCCGAGCATTTCCGGCCGCCCAACGCCGTCGCCGGTTACCTCTCCAAGGACACCTGCGAAAGCTGCAACACCTACAACATGCTCAAGCTCACCCGGGAGCTGTTCACGTTGGACCCCAACCGGGTCCCCCTGTTCGACTACTACGAGCGGGCATGGCTGAACCAGATGATCGGCCAGCAGAACCCGGCCGACAGCCGCGGGCACGTCACCTACTTCACCCCGCTCAACCCGGGCGGCCGCCGTGGCGTGGGCCCGGCGTGGGGCGGCGGCACATGGAGCACCGACTACGACTCCTTCTGGTGCTGTCAGGGCACGGGCCTGGAGGTCCACACCACGCTGATGGACTCCATCTACTTCTACAACGACACCACCTTGATCGTGAACATGTTCCTGCCATCGGTGCTCAACTGGTCGCAGCGCGGAATCACGGTCACGCAGACCACGTCGTACCCGGTCAGCGACACCACGACCCTGCAGGTCACCGGCAACGTCAGCGGAACGTGGCCGATGCGCATCCGCATCCCCGGCTGGACCACCGGCGCCACCATCAGCGTCAACGGCACAGCCCAGAACATCCCCACCACACCAGGCAGTTACGCCACCTTGACCCGCTCGTGGACCTCCGGCGACACAGTCACCCTCAGCATGCCGATGCGAATCGTCATGCGGGCGGCCAACGACAACCCGAACGTCGCCGCAGTCACTTACGGCCCAACGGTTCTGTCCGGTAACTATGGAAACACCGCGCTGAGCTCCCTGCCGTCACTGACCACCTCCTCGATTACGAGGACCAGCAACAGTTCCCTCGCTTTCACCGCCACCGCCAACGGCTCCACGGTCAACCTTGGCCCCTTTTACGACGCACACGGCCACAACTACACGGTCTACTGGAACGCGAGCGGCCAGAGCAGCAACACTTCCCGCCTTGTCAACGTGGGCAGCGGTCTCGTGCTCGGCATCCAGGACATGTCCACGGCCGACGGCGGCCGCGCGTTGCAGTGGAACGATTCGGGCACCGCGGACCACAACTGGGAGATCATCACCGACGGAACCGCGGTCCGCTTCCGCAACGCCAACAGCGGCAAGGTACTCGGCGTACGCGACATGTCCACTGCGGACAACGCACATGTCCTGCAGTGGTCGGACAACGGCACTGCCGACCACAGGTGGACGCTGCTCGACCTGGGGGACGGAACGTACAAAATCCGCAACGCCAACAGCGGCAAGCTGCTCGGCATCGAGAACAGCTCCACCACCAACGGCGCCTTCGCCGTCCAGGACTCCGACAACGGCACCCCGGACAACCGATGGCGAATCGTACGCAACAGCCAGTAGTGCGCGTCGCGGGCCCTGTTGAGCCTGGCTTCTGGTGATGGTATCGCTCGATCGGCCGCAATAAGACTGAACCATTTCGGCAGATAAGACTGAACCATTGCGTTGCCCGCAACAGGTCGCGTACGGTGGCCAGTTGATCGAACCGGTTCGACCCCGTCGGAGTCCCCATGGTTCAACGGCGAACTATCCGTCGCATGCCGGCCGCACTGACCGCGGCTGCCTTGCCGATCCTGCCCGGCCTCCGTATCCGCCTGTCCGCCGGCTGCCTGTCGACCAGCCGGTTGCCCGTTCGGTGATCTCGTGCACTCCGTCCCTGCTGCCAAAGGAGCCACATGGACACCAGACGCCTGAAGTGGCGAAGATATCTGCGCAGAACCGCCGCGTTCCTCGCCGCCGCGTCCATCGTCACGCTCGCCGCGCCCGCCCAGGCCGCGGACGAGTCCATCACCGTCAACTTCTCCGTCGCCGGTGGCTCACCGACCTACCGAGCCTCCGGCTGGATCTACGGCATGACCGAGAACGCTTCCGGACCCGCTGACCACTTCTACCGGGACGTGAAGTTCCGGTACATGCGCGCCGGTGGAGCACAACTCGACAGCCCGGGTGGCTGGGTGTCGGGCCGTTACGACCGCCGGTGGAACTCCACCCGCGCCCAGTTGCTGCGAACCCGTTCGCTGGGCGGTGAATTCGTCCTGCTCGTGCACGACCTGTGGGGCGCGGACGGCTATCCGATCTCCCGCTTCCCTGGCGACAACGGCAACTGGACCGACTACGACAACTTCCTCACCCGCCTGATCGACGACGTACGGGCGACCGGCGCCCCGGTGCAGTGGGACCTCTGGAACGAACCCAACATCACGCTGTTCTGGAACCGGCCCCAGTCCCAGTACTTCGAGCTGTGGCGGCGTACCTACCAACGTGTCCGGGCCGTCTTCCCCGCGCACCTGATCGTCGGCCCGAGCTGTGCGTGCGTCCCGTCGACCGGCAACGGGTGGTGGACCCAGTACCTGGACTTCGTGCGGTCCGGCAATGTCGTTCCCGACATCGTCAGCTGGCACTCCCTGCCGGGAGATCCAGTGGCGAACGTGGCGGCCGCGAACTCCTCATTGGACTCCCGGGGTATCCCGCACCCGCGGCCGTATCAGATCAACGAGTACGGGGCGTCCAACGAGCAGAATCCCGGTGACGGCTCCTGGTACATCGCCCGTCTGGAGCGAGCCGGCGCCGACGGCCTGCGCGCCAACTGGGCCGGCGGCGGGAACCTGCACAACGACCTCGGCAACCTGCTCGTGCGCAACTCGGCCGGGCAGCACCAGCCGAAGGGCGAATGGTGGGTCTATCGCTTCTACGGCTCGCAGACCGGCCAGATCGCCTCGGTCACCCCGAGCCCGAACTACGACGCGTTCGCCACAAAGGCACCGGACGTCGCGAAAGTCCTCGTCGGTGGCGGGCGCACGACCGGCAATATCGCGGTCAACCTGCAGCGCCTGGACACCACAAGCGGCATCGTGCAGAACAACCAGGTACGTGTGATCGCACAGCGCATCCCGCACAACGGGGGCGCCGCCGTCACCGGCCCGGTCACGATCCAGAACTCCGTCGTGTCCCTGTCCGGCAACGCCACCACGGTGAACCTGCCGCACAGCAATGCCGACGACACGTTCACGATCACACTCGTGCCGCCTTCGGACGCCGGTTTCCAGTCCGTGGCCGTCGCCCAGCATTCCCAGCAGTGCCTGGACAACACCAACTCCAGCACCGCCGAGGGCAACCAGCAACAGCAGTCGCCCTGCGAAGGCGGCGACCAGCAACTCTGGAACTTCCGCCCGGTGGCCGGCGTCGCCGACACCTACACCGTCGTCAACCAGCAGACGGGTAAGTGCCTCGATGTCAACGGCTCCGCCACCACGGACGGCGCCGCCGTTCAACAGCGCAGCTGTGTTGCCGCGACCCTCAGCCAGCAGTTCACCCCGCGAAAGGTCACCTACTCCGGCAACGACCCCCATGACTATCAACTCGTCGCCCGGCACAGCGGCAAGTGCATGGACGTCAACGGGGTGTCCACCGCTGCGGGAGCCCCCGTCATCCAGTGGTCCTGCAAGCCCGTGAACCAGGGCAACCAGCTCAACCAGACCTGGCGGCTGCTGGGCCGCTAGCGGCCCGGTTTTGCCGATCCAGGTTTTTTCATCCAGCTTCTGGGAGCGCTTCCAGAAGGAGGGCTCCTCCCCGTGATCGCACCGTCACGGGGAGGAGCTCGATCCGGACGGTCGCCGCTACCCCTTCCCCTGCACAGGAAGCGGACACATGAGACACACATTCGTCAGGCTGATGACCTTGATCGCCGGTCTGCTGCTGGTGATCACCACGACCGCGCCCGCCGCGCCCGCCCAGGCCGCGGCGGGCGAGAAGGTGTTGCTGTTCACCAAGACCGCGGCCGGAGCGTTCCGGCACGACTCCATCCCGGCAGGCGTGAGCATGTTCCAGCAGATGGCCGCGGACAACGGGTGGCAGATGACCCACTCGGAGGACTCGACCGTCTTCAACGACGCCACGCTGGCCGGCTTCAACGTGATCATCATGTTCCAGACCTCGGGCATGGTCTGGGACAACGACTCCCAGCGCGCCGCGGTACAGAAGTACGTGCGCAACGGAGGCGGCATCGTCGCCATCCACAACGCCACGGACATGAACATCGAGAACCAGTTCCCGTGGTGGGACCAGATGCTCGGGATGACCATGACCCAGCACTCGGCCACCGTCGCGGGCACGGCGAAGGTCGCCGACCAGGTGCACCCGTCGGGTCAGGGGCTGCCCCAGCGGTGGAACCGCACTGAGGAGTGGTACAACTTCGACCGCAACGCCCGTGGCAACGTGCATGTGCTGGTGACGGCGGACGAGACCACCTACAACCCGGGCTCCTCGGCGATGGGATCCGATCACCCGATCTCCTGGTGCCGCAACTTCGAGGGCGGCCGGTTGTGGGCGACGGCCATGGGGCATCAGGCTTCCTCGTACTCCGAGCCACTGTTCCGCACCCACATCCTCGGTGGCGTCCAGACAGCCGCCGGCACCCGTTCGGCTGACTGCGCCCCGACCGTGTGGTCGAACTACGACAAGGTGGAACTGGACGGCAACACGCTGGCGCCCAGCGCACTCGAGGTCGCTCCCGACCGGCGGGTGTTCTACACCCAGTACGGCGGCCAGCTCAAGATCTACAAGCCGGACACGCGGGCCACGGTCGTGGCCGGCACGCTCAACGTCTACACCGGCGGTGAGGACGGCCTGGCAGGCATCGCACTCGATCCCGGCTTCGCCACGAACAAATGGGTGTACCTGTACTACTCCCCCGCGGGCAGTGCTGAGACCAACCGGGTGTCCCGATTCACCATCAACGGCGACACCCTGGATCTGGCCAGCGAGAAGATTCTGCTGTCCATTCCGGCCGCGCGCCGCTCCGAGCCCGGGCACACGGGCGGTTACCTGACCTTCGGTCCCAACGGGAACCTCTACATCGGCGTCGGCGACGACACCAACCCCAATGAGTCCAGCGGTTACGCACCGATCGACGAGCGTTCGGGACGCGACCTTTTCGACGCGCAGAAGACCTCTGCCAACACCAATGACCTGCGCGGCAAGATCCTCCGCATCCACCCGGAATCCGGTGGTACGTACACGGTTCCGGCCGGAAACCTCTTCCCCGCCGGGACCGCTCAGACCAAGCCCGAGATCTACGCGATGGGCTTCCGCAACCCGTTCCGGTTCACTGTGGACACCGACGGGACGATCTACATGGCCGACTACGGCCCGGATGCCGGCTCCGACAACGCCAACCGCGGACCCGCCGGGCTGGTCGAGTGGAACGTGATCAAGTCGCCGGGCAACTACGGCTGGCCGTACTGCGTGGCCAACAACATCGCGTTCAACGACTTCAACTTCGCCACCAACAGCTCAGGCGCCAAGTTCAACTGCGGGGCGCCGGTGAACAACTCGCCGAACAACACCGGAATGACGAACCTTCCCGCGGCCCGCGCGGCGAACGTGTGGTACGGCAACGGCAGCAACGGCAACGCCTTCCCAGAAATGGGCACGGGCGGCGAGGCTCCGATGGCCTTCCCAGTGTACCACTACGACGCCAACAACCCGTCGGCCACCAAATTCCCGCAGTACTTCGACAAGACGCCGTTCTTCGGCGAGTGGTCGCGCAACACCATGCACGAGTTCCGGCTGGACTCCTCGGGCAACCTGCTCAAGATCAACCGGTTCCTGGCGAACCTGCAGTTCAAGTCGCCGATGGACATGAAGTTCGGCCCGGACGGATCGATGTACCTGCTGGAGTGGGGCACCGGATTCGGCCGGGACAACGCCGACTCGGCGCTGTTCCGGATCGACTACACCTCCGGCAGCCGCGCCCCGGTCGCCCGCGCCACCGCCACTCCCTCGTCCGGTACCTCGCCGCTGACAGTGGCCTTCTCCAGTGCCGGATCGTCCGATCCGGACGGCACCGCACTGACCTATCGCTGGGCCTTCGGTGACGGCACCACTTCCACCGCTGCCAACCCGTCGCACACCTACTCCACGCGCGGCCAGTTCAACGCACAGCTGACGGTCACCGACGGGGAAGGCAAGACCGGAGTGGCCAACGTGACGATCACCTCCGGCAACACCACGCCCACGGTCCAGCTCAGCGCACCGGCCCACGGCGGGATGTTCGACTTCGGGGACCGCGTGCCGTACACCGTGAACGTCACCGACCCCGAGGACGGAACCATCGACTGCGCACGGGTCATCACCACGCCCGCGCTGGGCCACGACCAGCACGCGCATCCGCTTGAGCCGCAGCCCGGCTGCTCCGGGACGATCGTGACCAGCGCGGACACCGGACACGGTGCGGACGCGAACCTGTTCTACGCGGTCGACTCGGTCTACACCGACAAAGGGGCCACCGGGGTTCCCGCACTGACCGGCCGGACCCAGGCCGTGTTGCAGCCCAAGCACAAGCAGGCCGAGTACTTCACCAACTCGTCCGGGATCCGGGTCGTGGCCCAGGCCGGCGCCGAGGGCGGCCAGCGGATCGGGGACATCGGCAACAACGACTGGATCTCGTTCACCCCGATGAACCTGACCAACATCAACCAGGTCTCCTTCCGGGTGTCCTCGCCGGGTCCTGGGGGGACGATCGAGTTGCGGGCGGGTTCGCCGACCGGAACGCTGGTGGCGACCGCGACTGTGGGCAGTACTGGCGGCTGGGACAACTACGTGAACCTGACGCCGGTCAACGTGACCAGGCCCGCGGGCACCACCGAACTGTTCGTGGTGTTCAAGTCCAGTTCCAGCACCACGTTCGATTTGGACTCGATCACGTTCGTCGGCCCCGGTGTGGGCACGCCGGGTACCAGCCAGGGCGGCCCGATCGTGGGCATCGCCAACAAGTGCGTCGATGTCAACGGCAGCGGCACCGCGGACGGCACCAAGGTCCAGTTGTCGACCTGCACGAACGCAACCAACCAGCAGTGGACGAGGTCCGGCTCGACGTTCCGTGCGCTGGGCAAGTGCCTCACGGTGAACGGATCGGGCACCGCGAACGGCGCTCTCGTTCAGTTGTGGAGCTGCACCGGCAGTGCCGGGCAGAACTGGACCCCGCAGACCGACGGCTCGCTGTTGAACGCCAACTCCGGCAAGTGCCTCGACGCCAACGGAGCCAGCTCCGCCGACGGCACGCAGCTGATCATCTGGACCTGTCACGGCGGCACCAACCAGAAGTGGACCGTACCCGCGTCCATCGCCGCTCCACGTCCGCACATGAAGGCAGTGTGATGGGAAAACTGATCGCCACGGCCGCGCTGATCGCGGCAAACGTTGTCGTACCCTTATTCGTAGCGGCCGCGCCGGCATCGGCCCATCCGGTGAACGCGGCCGACTTCCAGCAGATCGAACTGGCCCGGGGCGTAGCCGAGATGGGCGAGCCCATGTCGCTGGCCGTGCTGCCGGACCGTTCGGTGTTGCACACCGCCCGCAACGGCACGCTGCGCCGCACCGACGCGGCGGGCAACACCAAAGTGATCGGCACCCTGCAGGTCTATTCGCACGACGAGGAAGGCCTGCAGGGCATCGGGGCGGATCCGAACTTCGCCACCAACCGGTACATCTACCTGTACTACTCACCGCCACTGTCCACACCGGGCGGTGACGCCCCGGAGAACGGCACGGACTTCTCGGCGTGGAACGGGGTGAACCGGCTGTCCCGGTTCACCCTCAACGCCGATTTCACACTGAACATGGCCAGCCAGGTGACCGTGCTGGACGTGGCCACGAGCCGGGGTATCTGCTGCCACGTCGGCGGGGACATCGACTTCGACGCGGCAGGCAACCTGTATCTGTCCACAGGGGACGATTCGAATCCGTTCGCCTCGGACGGTTACACCCCTATCGACGAGCGCAGCAACCGCAATCCCGCGTTCGACTCGCAGCGTGGCGCCGGCAACACCAATGACCTGCGCGGCAAAGTGCTGCGGATCAAGGTGAACGCCGACGGGTCGTACTCGATCCCGGCAGGCAACCTGTTCGCGCCCGGTACCGCGCAGACCCGCCCGGAGATCTACGCGATGGGCTTCCGCAATCCGTTCCGGATGAACGTGGACAAGGCCACCGGCGTGGTCTATCTCGGCGACTACGGGCCGGACGCGGGCTCGACGACCTCCGGCCGCGGTCCGGCCGGCCAGGTCGAGTTCAACCGGATCGCCTCGGCAGGCAACTACGGCTGGCCGTACTGCACCGGCTCGAACACCACCAACGAGACCTATGTGGACTACACGTTCCCGTCCGGGCCGTCGGGTGCGCGGTTCAACTGTGCCGCGCCGGTCAACGACTCCCCGCGCAACACCGGGCTGAGGAACCTGCCTGCCGCCCGCGCGGCGTGGATCAAGTACGACAACTGCTCGGTGTCGGCGTTCGGCTGCGGGTCGGAGTCGCCGATGAGCGCGCCGGTGTACCGGTACGACGCGGCCAACCCGTCGTCGGTGAAGTTCCCGCCCGCACTGGACGGTCACGTCTTCGCCACCGAGTTCGGCCGGCGGTGGATCAAGGCCATCGACGTGAACTCCGACGGCTCGGCCGGGCAGATCAACGACTTCCCGTGGCGCGGCACGCAGGTCATGGACTCCACCTTCGGCCCGGACGGCGCGATGTACGTGCTCGACTACGGCACCGGATGGGGCAACGGGGACGCCAGCTCCGCGCTCTACCGCATCGAGTACAACCCTGCCGGCAACAAGGCACCGACCGCGCGGGCCAGTGCCAACCGTACGTCCGGCGCGGCGCCGCTCGCGGTGGACTTCTCATCAGCCGGTTCCTCGGACCCCGAGGGCAGCGCGCTGACCTATTCGTGGAACTTCGGCGATGGAAGCACGTCCACTGCGGCCAACCCGAGCCACACCTTCACCACCAGCGGCCAGTACACGGTGACGCTCACAGTGACTGACACAGGCGGCCGTACCGGCGGTGCGAGCGTGCTGATCTCGGTCGGCAACACCGCCCCCACAGTCACATTGAACACGCCCATCAAGGGAACTCTGTTCAGCTTCGGTGACAGCGTGCCGTACAACATCACGGTGTCGGACGCGGAGGACGGCACGATCGACTGCAACCGGGTGAAGCTGAGCTACCTCCTGGGCCATGACAGCCACGCGCATCTGATCACCTCCCAGAACGGATGCTCGGGGACACTGCAGATCCCAGTGGACGGCGAACATGACACGGCAGCGAACCTGTACGCGGTGTTCGACGCCGAGTACACCGACCTCGGCGCGAACGGTCAGCCACCGGTGACCACCCACGCGCAGAACGTCCTGCAGCCGCGGCATCGCCAGGCCGAGCACTATGCCAGCCAGTCCGGCACGGCGCTGCTCAACAAGACGCCCGCCGAGGGTGGCCGGAGCGTCGGCGACATCCAGAACGGTGACTGGATCGCGTTCGAGCCGTACGCGATCGACACGAACACGCGGTTCACCGCCCGGGTGGCGTCCGGTGGCTCCGGCGGCACGCTGTCCGTCCGGACCGGCTCGTCGACCGGCACAGTGCTCGGATCGGTCACCGTGCCGGCCACGGGCGGCTGGGACACCTTCACCGAGGTGTCCACCACCCTGTCCAATGTCCCGGCCGGAGGCGGCACGTTGTACCTGACGTTCCACGGTGGCTCCGGCAACCTGTTCGAGGTTGACGCGTTCACCTTCAGCGTGCCGACGGGCGGCAGCACTGGACCGATCACCGGCGTCGGCGGCAAGTGCGTCGACGTCAACGGCGGCAACACCACCGACGGCACCAAGATCCAGCTCTGGACCTGCTCAGGCGGCACCAACCAGCAATGGGCCGTCAACGGGACCACGCTGCGCACACTGGGCAAGTGCATGACCGTCGCAGGCGGCAGCACTGCCAACGGCGCCCTGATCCAGCTGTCCACCTGCAACGGATCGGGCAGCCAGAACTGGGCGCCCGGAGCCAACGGATCACTGGTCAACTCCCAGTCCGGCAAGTGCCTGGACGCCAACGGAGCCAGCTCCGCCGACGGCACCCAGCTGATCATCTGGACCTGCCACGGCGGCACCAACCAACGCTGGACCCTGCCCTGACCATGCGGTGTGGCAGTACTTCTCGCCGGGCCTCCCCCAGCGGCGAGAACCACTGCCACACCGCCTTCCCCCTGCAGAAGGCCGAAGATGAGACATTCGCTCACCCGACGCGTGCTCGGCTTGTCCGCGGCCGCGTTCGTAACCCTCGCGTTCAATGCCGTCCCACCAAGCAACGCTGCCGACACGCCCTACGACGTGCTGGTGTTCTCCAAGACCGCGGGCTTCCGGCACGACTCCATCCCCGCCGGTATCCAGATGATCCGGGAACTGGGCTCGGCCAACAGTTTCACCGTGACCGCCACGGAGGACGCCAACCAGTTCAACGCGAGCAACCTGGCCCAGTACGAAGCCGTGGTGTTCCTCAGCACCACCGGGGACGTGCTCAACCCCACCCAGCAGACCGCTTTCGAGAACTACATCCGCGGCGGGGGCGGTTACGTAGGCATCCACTCGGCGTCCGACACCGAGTACGACTGGCCGTTCTACGGCGAGCTTGTGGGCGCGTACTTCTCCTCGCACCCAGCCATCCAGCAGGCGACCGAGCGGGTCGAGAACCGGGCGCACCAGGCCACCCAGCACCTCAACCCCGCCTGGGTGCGTACCGACGAATGGTACAACTTCCGGACCAACGTCCGGTCGACTGCCCGAGTCCTGACCACACTGGACGAATCGACGTACTCCGGTGGCGGCATGGGCGCCGACCACCCGTTCACCTGGTGCAAGACACTCCAAGGTGGACGCTCGTTCTACACGGGCAACGGCCACACCCAGGCGAGCTACACCGAGGCGGACTTCCGGTCGCTGGTGCTCGGCGGCATCCGGTACGCGGCCAACCGGACCAAGGCGGACTGCCGGCCGGAAACCGGCTACACGACGCTCTACAACGGCTCCACCACCGGCTGGTCCCAGGCCGGTCCGGGCTCGTTCACCAACAGCAACGGCACGCTGACCTCGACCGGCGGGCTGGGAATGCTGTGGTACAGCACCAAGGAGTTCCGTTCCTACTCGCTGAAGCTGGACTGGCGGATGCCCGGTGACGACAACTCCGGCGTCCTGGTCGGCTTCCCGGCCAGTTCCGATCCGAACTCGGCGATGGACAACGGCTACGAGGTCCAGATCGACGCCACGGACACCGTGGACAAGACCACCGGTTCGATCTACGGGTTCAAGGCCGCCGACCAGGCCGCCCGCGACGCCGCACTGAACCCGCCCGGTGAGTGGAACACCTACGAGCTGCTGGTGGAAGGTGAGCGCCTGCAGGTGTTCCTGAACGGGGTGAAGATCAACGACTTCACCAACGCCGACCCGGTGCGCTCACTGACCTCCGGGTACATCGGCATCCAGAACCACGGCACCGGCGACGACGTGTCGTTCCGCAACATCCGGATCAAGGAGCAGGGCGGCACCGTCCCCCGCACCGGGCCGATCACCGGTGTGGCGGGCAAGTGCGTGGACGTCAACGGCGGCAACACCACCGACGGCACCAAGATCCAGCTCTGGACCTGCTCAGGCGGCACCAAACAACAGTGGACTGTCAGCGGAAGCACGCTGCGCGCGTTGGGCAAGTGCATGACCGTCGCGGGTGGGAGCACTGCCAACGGCGCTCAGATCCAGCTGTCCACCTGCAACGGATCGGGCAGCCAGAACTGGGCGGCCGGATCGAACGGATCTTTGGTCAACTCCCAGTCCGGCAAGTGCCTGGACGCCAACGGAGCCAGCTCCGCCGACGGCACCCAGCTGATCATCTGGACCTGCCACGGCGGCACCAACCAACGCTGGACCCTGCCCTGAGAACCCGACAGTGTTGATTGTCCTCGCTCCGCTCGGACGGACTTTGTCGCCAAAGCCGGTCGTTTGCGCCCCGCCCCACGCAAACCGGCATCTTCGCCCGAGGCCGGCCGCCGCCGGGGCCGGGGCGATGCCGGGCGCGTTGCGAGGCACAAACGACCAGCGCGACAAAGCCATCACCGCTCGACTCCCGTTAGGAATTCAGTGAATGTACCCATGATGCCGGTGGTGCGGATGACGGGGATCAGCAAGCAGTTCCTCGGTGTGACTGTGCTCGGCAATGTCGATCTCGACCTGGCCGCGGGCGAGGTGCACGCCCTGGTGGGCGAGAACGGCGCGGGCAAGTCCACGCTGATGAAGATCCTCGCCGGCGCACACCGGCCGGACGGCGGCCAGATCGTCCTGAATGGACAGAAGGTGTCGTTCGGCTCACCGCGCGATGCCCAGCAAGCCGGCATCTCGATCGTGCATCAGGAGCTGAACCTGCTGCCGGACCGGAGCGTGGCCGAGAACGTCTACCTCGGCCGGGAACCGGTCCGGCGCGGCCAGGTGGATCGCCGCCGGATGGAAGCCGACACGGCCGATCTGCTCGGCCGATTGGGCGAGCACGGGATCACGCCCCGAACCCTGGTGCGGCGGTTACCCGTGGCGCCGCGGGCGAGATCGTCGGCCTGGCAGGCCTGCAGGGCTCCGGCGAGGTCGACGTAGACGGTCGCTTGGTGCACATCCGGTCGCCGCGGGCCGCGATCCGGCAGGGCATCGCGCATGTCACCGAGGACCGCAAAGGCCAAGGCCTGGCCCTGCGCCAGACCGTGCGGGACAACACGATGCTGGTCCGCAACGCGGCATTCGGTCGTAGGCGGATCGATGTCGAGCAGTTGCTGCGTTCGGTCCAGCTGAAGTCGATGGGCACCGAGCAGAACGCGAGTTCGACATCCGTGAACTGCGCGACAATCTCCGGCCGGTTCTGGAACATGCATGGCAGGCCGGTGTCACTGTCGCTGTCGAGCCGCTCAACCGATACGAGACAAGCCTGCTCAACACAATCGGCCAGACACTGGAGGCACTGGCCGGACTACCGTCCTGCGGTGTCGCACTGGACTTCTACCACCAGAACATCGAAGAGACCGACATCCCGGCCACAATCCGGGCGGCAAAAGGCAAAATCGCACACGTACAGGTATGCGCCAACGACCGCGGCACGCCCGGCCATGATCACCTCGACTGGCCGAGGCTGGTTGCGGCGCTGGACGACGCCGAATACGACGGTCCCTTGTGTATCGAATCGTTCACCGCACACAACGCGAGCATCGCCACCGCGGCATCGATCTGGCGGCCGCTGGCCGCGAGCCAGGACTACCTGGCCGCCAACGGCCTGGCCTTTCTCAAATCCCTGTAGCAACGGTCTGCTTCGCCACAGCGAAAACCACTCGCCGTGGCGAAGCAGACTGTCACTCAGGCCGGCACGTTCGCGTTTTCCAGCACACGCATGAACGCCCGCGACCACTCGGGCAGGTCCGGCCAGCCACGGCAGGAGACCATCGAGCCGTCCACCACGTCCGGACCGTCGATGAACATCGCACCGGCCTGCTCCATGTCGGCTCGCAACGGCGGGGACGCCGCCGTCGCACGGCCACGCAACAGGCCCATCGCGGCCGGTACCTGAGCGCCGTGGCAGATGGTGCCCACTGGGAGATCGCGCGAGAAGAAATGGCGCACGATATGGGCCACATCAGGATCCGTGCGAATGTACTCCGGCGCCCGGCCGCCCGGGATCACCAGCGCCTGATAGTCCTCCGGCCGCACGTCGGCGAACGCGAGGTCCACCGGCAACTGGTGGCCCGGCTTCTCGGTGTAGGCGTCCCAGCCGGCCTCGAAGTCGTGGACCACCAGCTTGACGGCACGCATGGTGGGCGCGGCCACGACCACCTCGTGGCCGCCTTCCCTGAGCCGGAACACGGGGTACATGCAGTCCAGTTCCTCAGCAGCATCGCCAGTCAGGACAAGCACTTTGGCCACCACTCGCTCCTATCCTCCACATGTCGTGATCAGCGCAGGGTCCACTGCTGGTTGGTCTGGCCGTTGCAGGTCCACAGGATGATCTTCGTGCCGTTGGCCGTGCCCCGGCCGTTCGCGTCCAGGCACAAGTTGGACTGCGCGCCGACGATTGTGCCGTTGGCGTTGACCGTCCACTGCTGGTTGGCCTGACCGGTGCAGTCCGAGATGACCACCTGAGCGCCGGTGTTCTGGCCGGACGCGCTGAGGCACTTGGTGCTGTGGGCCTTCAGCTGCCGCTCGGTGGTGTTCGTCCAGGACTGGCTGGCCTGCCCGTTGCAGTCCCACAGCTGTGCCTGCGTACCGTTGGTGTTCGGCACGTCCACGCACCGGCTGGACTCGGCGCCGACGATCTGCTTGGCCCCGGGCGGCGGGGTGCCGGGGCCGAACTGCGAGATGAACTTCCACGCTTCGGCCGATGTCCAGGTCCTGGCGCCGCTGTCACCCGAAGCCCCGTCGATGGGTGCGGGACCGTGGCCTCCGTCGAACGCCGCCCACACAACCGGATACCCGGAACGGCATCCCGAGTAGGTGGTCGTGATGTGGCTCAGGCTGCCCTGCCGGGGTTCCGGTGGGTTCTGTTGCGTGCAGCCGTTGTTGCGGACGAACGTGTCACGCAGCCCTCGCCCCAGACCGATGTTGAGGACGTTGTCACTCAGGCCGTGAATACCCATGTACGCGATGAGCTGGGTACCACCGCTGCACCCGCTGAGTTGTGCTCCGGAGTAGACCACGACCGCACGGAAGACATTCGCGCGGGAACACGCGATCGAGTAACTCATCCCGCCGCCGTAACTGAATCCCATGGCGAAGAGCTGGGTCGTGTCGACACAGAGGTCGTTCTGGATCAGCCTGACCAAGTCGTCGGTGAAGGTCACGTCCTCACCGCCGGAGTTGGCCCAGCCGTTGCCGAAGCCCTGCGGCGCGACGAAGATCGCGCTGTTGTTCGCCAGCCGCTTCTGGCCGTAGTAGGCCCAGAGGTCCCGGTCGCTCCCGCCCGAGTCGACATCGTTGGCCGTGCCGCCCCGCCAGTGATAGCCGAAGATCAGCCGATAGGGGTTCTGGTTGTTGTAGTTGTCGGGAATCCGCAGGATGAAGTTGCGGGTCTTGCCGTTGCTCTGAATCGTCTGCGGCCCGCTGCGCAATGTGGGGGTCTTACCGCAGCCGGGGGTCGCCGCAGCCGTGCCGACGTCACTGTCGAGGCCACTGCCCTGGGCGGTGCCACCCGCCGCGAGCACAAGGAGCGCCGCGACCGCTCCGAACATGGATCTACCGAACATCGTCGTTCTCCAGAGTTGTGTTGAAACTACGCACGTTGGAGCTGGAACCGCTGGTTGGCGGCGCCACTGACGGTCCACTGCGAAATGCGGGCACCGTCAGCTGTCGACACCTGCCACACGTCCATCGCCAGACCGCTCTGCCGGTTGACCAGGCTGACCGAACCGCCCTGATCGACCACGCGCCACTGCTGACTCGTGGCGTTGGTGTCGGGTTGCTGGCTGATGTCCGCACCGCTGCTGCTGTCGGCCACCTGTAGCACCAGACCGCTGTGCCGCGCCCGAACGCGGTAGTACCCGTCGCCCGAGTCAAGGAAATCGAACTGCTGGTTCGTCGCACTGGTCGACGACCACTGCCGCAACAACGCACCGGCCGCCGTCGACGAACCCGTGATCTCCGCAACCTTGTTGCTGTGCTGAGCCACCAGCCGGTAGTTCACGCCGACCTGGACCGGCGGCTGGGGCGGAGTGCTGCTGAACTGGGTGAAGAACCGCCACAACTCCGGCTTGACCCAGCTGCGGGCACCGCTCTCGCACCCGGCACAGTTGTCCACTGGGCCTTGCTGGTGGCCTCCGTCGAACGCGGCCCAGACAACCGGGTATCCGGCTCGGCAGCCCGAATAGTTGGTGCTGATGTGCGTGCGGCTGCCTCCTGCGGGCTCCGGCGCGTTCTGGGGCGTGCACCCGTTGTTCCTGACGAACCTGTCCCGCTGCGCCCGTCCGCCGGCGATGTTGTCCGAGATGCCGTGAATACCCATGTACGCGATGGGTTGCGTGCCACCACTGCACCCGCTGATCCCGTTGGGGGACGCGATGGCCGCCACCGCGCGGAAGACGGTCGCGCGGGAACACGCAAGCGAGTAACTCATCGCGCCGCCGTAGCTGAATCCGACCGAGAACAGCTGGGTCGTGTCGACGCAGAGAGCGTTTCCGATCACCCTGATCATGTCGTCGGTGAAGGTCACGTCCTCACCGCCGGAGTTGGGCCAGCCGTTGTTGATGCCCTGGGGCGCGACGAAGATCGTGCTGTTGCCCGCCTGCGACTGCATGCCGTAGTAGGCCCAGGCGTACCCGTCGCTCCCGCCCGAGGCGACCTGCTGGGCGGTGCCGCCCAGCCAGTGGAACCCGAAGGCCAGCCGGTGGGCGTAGTTGTTGTCGTAGGTGTCAGGGACCTTCAGGATGAAGCTGCGGCTCTTGCCGTTGCTCTGAATCGTGTGCGTGCCACTTGCCAATGCCGGGGCCTTGCCGCACCCGGCAGTCGAGGCAGCGATGCCGACACCTGCAGGTGACTCGGCCGCGTCCGGGCTTGCCTGCGCGGTGCCGCTCGCCGCCAGCACCAGAAGCGCCGTGGCCGCAAGGGATCTGAAGAAGGATCTACACCTTGGCATCACATGACTCCCTCTGTTCTTCCGAATGTCGTTGCTCCCCCGCTAGGTGCGCTGCAGCTGGAACCGCTGGTTGGCGGCACCGCTGACCGTCCACTGGGAGATGCGGGCACCGTCGACGGTGGAGGCCTGCCAGACGTCCATCGCCAGCCCGCTCTGCCGGTTGACCAGACTCACCACGCCACCGCCCTGGTCGACCACCTGCCACTGCTGGCTGGTGGCATTGGAATCCGGCTGCTGACTGATGTCGGCGCCGCTGCTGCCACTGGCCACTTGCAGGACCAGGCCGCTGTGCCGGGCCCGGATCCGGTAGTAACCACCACCCGAGTCGAGGAAATCGAACTGCTGGTTCGTCGCACCGGTCGACGACCACTGCCGCAACAACGCACCAGCGGCTGTCGACGAGCCTGTGATCTCCGCTGCCTTGTTGCTGTGCTGAGCCACCAGGCGGTAGTTCACACCAACCTGCACCGGTCCCCCGCCGACCGTGCCGTTAAGCGCCGTGAGTGTCGCGTTGTAGGCCGGTTTCTTGTTGCCGCTACGGTCGAACAGCAGCGGGTTCTCACCCGAGCGCCAGGAGTCGCTGTCCCGGACGCCCCAAGTGGTGATGCCAGTGCAGCGCGCCACGTTCATGCACGCCCGGACAGTGTTGGTGTACGCGTTCGACGACGCCTGTGCGATGTCCAGCTCCGTCAGCTGTACGTCCACACCGAGCGCGGCGAAGCTCGACAGCGTCGTCTGGAACGTGCTCGGCGGGCCGCCGGAGCCGAAGTGCGCCTGCAGCCCGACGCAGTCGATCGGCACGCCACGGGTCTTGAAGTCCTGGACCAGGCGGTACACACTCTGGGTCTTGGCCGCGTTCCAGTCCTCGATGTTGTAGTCGTTGTAACAGAGTTTGGCGGCCGGATCGGCAGCACGCGCGGTGCGGAACGCCTCCTCGATGAACCCGGTTCCGAGTCTGTCGCGGAACACCGAGCTGCGCAGCTGGCCGCTCCCGCCGTCGGCGAACGCCTCGTTGACCACGTCCCAGGCGTAGATCTGGCCCTTCCAGTGGCCCATCAGCTGGTTGATGTGGTTGTTCATCACGCTGCGCAGGGTGTTCGCGTCGCCGATCGAACTGACCCAGCCGGGCAGCTGGGAATGCCAGACGAGCGTGTGCCCGCGCAGCCGCTGGTTGTGGCTCCGCGCGTGGTTGACGATCTGGTCGGCCGAGCCGAAGCTGAAGCTGTTGCGGGACCTCTCGGTCGAGTCCCACTTCATCTCGTTCTCGGGAGTCACCATGTTGAACTCCCGGTCGAGGATGGTCGTGTACTGCGAGTCGCCCAGCCGGCCCGCGGCCACCGCGGCGCCGAAGTAACGGCCCGACTCGGCCGCCGCCGCGCCCAAAGTGGACGCCGCTGCCGTCGCCGTGCTGGGCACGGTGATCACAGCACTCGCGACCGCGAGCGAGACAACCGCTCCGCGGACGAGTCTGCGGGGCCATTGTCCGGGGAGAAGGGTATGCAGGGTCATGTTCATCCTTTCTCTTCACGCACGGGAGTCCGCTGGTTCACCTCCCCCGCACCGGCAGCCGCCGTGCGTCGAGTGGCCCACGCCGGTGACCGGCTCACCCACGGGCCCACTTCTGGTTTGACTGGTTGTTGCAGCTCCACAGGATCAGCCGCGAGCCGTTCGCGGTGGCGGCCTGGTTGACGTCCAGGCAGAGTCCGGAGTGGACGTTGGTGACCGATCCGTCCGCGCCGAGGGTCCATTTCTGACCGGCTTGGCCGTTGCAGGACCCGATGAGCACGCGCGTCCCGTTGGCGGTGCCCTGGTTCTCCGTGTCGAGGCACTTGTCGCCGTAAACCCGGATCTCGCCGCCCGGCCACGTCGTCCACAGCTGGCTCGCGGGGGTGTGACAGTCCCAGATCACCACGGCCGAGCCCGCGGCGGTCGAGGCGTTGGTGACATCGAGGCAACGTCCTGAACCGCTGCCACGAAGCCGCGAAGTCGTGCTGGACAAGGGCTACCGCCTGCCACCCGGTAGACCGCCACGCCATGTGCCGGGACGCTGGCGGTGATCTGGCCGCCGCTGCTGGACGTGGACCCGGTCCACAGATCGGTCAGCGTGAAGGAGTCGCCGGACAGTCCGATCTGCGCGGCCGTCGCGCTGATTGTCGCAGTGCCACCACCACGGTTGAACAGTCCAACCGCGACCGATCCGTCGGACAGCGGCTTGGCGAACACCTCTGTGGCGCCATCGTCACGCACCCGGCGTCCGCCGGCACCGAGCCGGTCCTGGTTCACCGCCAGCAACCGCGGGTTGCGCAAGATCGCGCTGACGTCAGCGGACATGGTGCGGATGTCGTTGCCCGCCATCAGCGACCACAGCGCGAAATGCGACCGCGACTCGGTCAACGACAGTCCCGGCCGGCCGACCACCAGCATGTCCGGGTCGTTCCAGTGCCCGGGCCCGGCCTGTGCGGCCAGCGGGGCGTTGACGTCGACGACGTTGCCGACCCCCATCGGATAGCTGTTGGTGTTGCCGTTCTGCCAGATGTCGAGCAGGTCCTCGGTGGTGCGCCACAGATCGGCGACCTCACCCCAGTTGTACTTGTCACCTGTGATCGCGTGGAAGCTGTTGGGGTTGATACTGAACACAATCGGCCGCCCAGTGGCCCGCAGCGCGTCGCTGTTCCACCCCAGAGGTGGTGTGACCGCTGGGCTGCCGGGCGCGGCGAACCCCGCCGGCTGGTACGGGACCGGCGCCAAGGCCAGCCCGGCCGTCGGCAACGCGACGATCAGCAACGCCCGATGGCAGCGGAATCGATTGACCAAGCGACGTACCACGGCCATGCCGCGGGCAAGTGCTTCATCGCACATGAGAACCCCATCATCGTTGACGGCGAGCACCTGCGCACGACAACGGTGCCCGATCAGGTTCGTACACATCGTTACACGACGATTATGTGAACGCTAACACGACTACATCCTGTCGAACAAGCAATCACATCGACCGGGAAAACGACGACAACGTCGTCATGAGCCCGAATAAATGTTAACGCAAACATGCACCTTTTTCCGGGCGCGCGGAATCGACCAGGAACGTGACCACCCCCGGCCGCGAAAACTGTCTTATTCGGAGAATTCCCTCCTGCTCACAACTCCTTCCGGCTACCACCCGGCCGCATCGCCACAATGATGGGCAATGTGTTGACGGCCGTCACGAAGCTGTCTAACGTCACAAGGGTATTTCGCTGTCAAGATCGAAAGTTTCGATAGGAGGTGACAGATGCTTCGCACGAAGGCCGCCATCGTTGGGACGGCGACCCTGCTCGCGGCGATGGGCATCGCGTTCGCGCCGCCCGCCGCCGCTGCCTCGCTGACGGAAGTGCCGAACTTCGGCAGCAACCCCGGCAACCTGCGCATGCATGTCTACGTGCCGAACGCCGTCAGACCCACACCCGCGATCGTGGTCGCCATGCACCCGTGCGGCGGCAACGGACCGCAGTTCTACCAGTCGAGTGAGTTCGGGCGCCTCGCCGACCAGCACGGTTTCGTGGTGATCTACCCGTCTGCGTCCAACAAGAAGTTCAACTGCTTCGACAACTGGTCGGACGCGTCGAAGATCCGCGGTGCCGGCACCGACGTGGAGTCGATCATCTCGATGATCATGTACGCGAAACGTCAGTACCAGGGCGACCCCAACCGGGTGTACGCCACCGGCTCGTCGTCCGGCGCGATGATGACCAACGCCATCGCCGCGCTGTACCCCGACGTGATCAAGGCCGGTGCGGCATTCATGGGCGTGCCGTTCGCGTGCTTCCCCAACGAGGCCGCGTACCAGCCTGGCGGCAACCCTGCGCCGTGCGCCGGCAACCTCGGCAAGACGCCCCAGCAGTGGGGCGACATCGTGCGCCGGGCCAATCCCAGCTACACCGGGCCGTGGCCGCGAATGCAACTGTGGCACGGCACGGCCGACAACGTGGTCGCGTACTCCGAGCTGCAGGAGGAGATCGACCAGTGGACGAACGTGCACGGCCTCGGCACGACGCCGACGTCCACCGACAAACCGCAGGCCAGCTGGACCCGGCAGCGCTGGAACGATTCGTCCAGTACCACCCGGGTGGAAGCGATCACCGTGGCCGGCGCGGGGCACAACCTGCCCATGAGCGGGATGGCCCAGTACGCCATCCAGTTCTTCGGCCTGACCGGCACCACTCCCCCGCCACCGCCACCGCCCGACCCTGCCACCGGCTGCCGCGTGACCTACCAGCCGGAGTCCTGGAGCACCGGCTTCACCGCCGATGTCCGGATCACCAACACCGGCACGTCGAGCGTCAACGGCTGGACTCTGCAGTGGACATGGCCGGGCAACCAGCAGGTGACCAGCGCCTGGAACGCCACTGTCACCCAGTCCGGCACCCAGGCGAACGCCCGTAACGTGACCTGGAACGGGACGATCGCCCCGAACGCCACCGTGAGCTTCGGTTTCCAGGCGAGCCACTCCGGGACCAACACAGCGCCATCGGCGTTCACGCTCAACGGATCCGCCTGCGCGGCGGGCTGACCCCCGTCCACAGTGGTCCGGCGCCCGGCGTGCGGTGTTCGCACGCCGGGCAGCCGCGCCATGCCATGCCCGAAACTTTCGACGCCAAGAACCTCGAAACTCACCGCAAAGCCCATTGCTGGTTGGTCTGACTGTTGCAGGACCACAGGACGATCTTCGTGCCGTTGGCGGTACCGCGGCCGGTAGCGTCCAGGCACAGACCGGACTGCGCACCGGTGATCGTGCCGTCGGCGTTGACATTCCATTGCTGGTTCGCCTGGCCATTGCAATCCCAGAGCACGACCTGAGTACCGTTGTTCGTACCCTGGGCGTACGCGTCGAGACACTTGCCATTCGCGGTCAATTGCCGATTCGCGGTATAGGTCCAAGCCTGGCCATTGCAGTCCCACAGTTGCGCCTGCGCACCATTGGTATTCGGCGCGTCCACACAACGACCGGACTGGCCGCCGACAATCAGCTTGCCTCCCTCGACAGGGCTGCCGATACTCCCCGGCACCGATTGCAGGGCAGTGAACCAGGCCGCGGCCATCTTGTCGTAGCCGGTGGCGGTGGGGTGAACGCCGTCGATCAGATCGGCCGTGGTCAGCGCGGCGTGCATGTCGACCAGGTGCACATGCTTGCCAGCGTTGACTTTGCTCTGCACCATACCGGGGATCGTGGCGTTGAAGGCGCGGGCGTTCGCCTCCTGGCCGGAGTTGGCCAGTGGGATGATCGTGGCGACGAACACCTCGGCGGACGACGCGGCAGCGGTGATCCGGTCGACCAATGTGGACAGCCGCGCGGGGGCGCCGGAGACGTTGAAGTTCTGCAGGATGTCGTTGGTGCCGATGTGCAGCAACACGGTACGCGGATTGGTGGTGCGCAACCAGCCGGCGATGTTCGCGTCGATCTGGTCGATGCGCCAGCCGGGATGTCCTTCGTGGTCATGGTCGCCGAGCCCGGCGGGACCGTTGAACTGCGAGCCGACGAGGTCGACCTGATACCTGTTGGCCACGATCCGCTGCCAGAGCCCGATCCGGTATCCGCCGGGAACCTGTGTCCCCTCGGTGATCGAGTCGCCCAACGGCATCACGCGGACTCCGCCGTTCGATTCCGCGACGGCGGTCGCGCTGGGAATCGTCATGCCTACGACCAAAGCCAGCGCGCTCACGAGCCATGGAAGACGCGTGCGCATAGTTGTTCTCCTTACGTGGGTCAGCGCAGTGTCGACTGCTGCTGTGCAGGGGTACCCACAGCACTGGCAGAGCCCCGGAACGGTTCCCTGCCAGTGCCTACGATCCAGCGTGGGTCAGCCGAGTGACCATTGCTGGTTGCTGCCACCGTGGCACGTCCACAGGATGGTCTTGGCGCCGTTGGCGGTCGATCCGCCGTTGACGTCCAGGCAGATCCCGGACTGCACACCCGTGACGGTGCCGTTGGCGTTGAACTGCCACTGCTGACCCGCACCGCCGTTGCACGACGAGATCACAACCTGGGTTCCAGGACTGGTCTGATTGTTCAGAGCAGTCATGCACCTCGTGTTGCTGTCACTGTAGACGGTCAGCTGACCCGTCGCGGTGCGTGTCCAGGTCTGGTTGGTACCGGCGTGGCAGTCCCAGATCTGCAACTGCGTGCCCGGAGTCGTACTGCTTCCGTTGACATCAAGGCACTTGCCCGCGCCCACCGCGCGAACCGCTCCACTCGAACCGGAGCCGCCACCCGTGGCATACCCGGCCGCGACGATGTTGGCCTGCACCGCGGCGTCGGTCGCGTCGGACGGGTAACCGGAGACCATGGCCCCTTCGTAGAAGGTCCCCGCGCTCAGGTTGGCACCGCCGCCGGGTTTACAGCAGTCGCCGCCACTGCCCAGGATGATCGCCCCTTGCTTCTTCATCGGGCTGTATCCGGATGGAAGGGCGCCGTCCCACAGCGTCGTCATGGTGCCGGCCTGTGCGTTGCTGCCCTTGATGGCGAATCGTGACGTCCCGTTGTTCTTCAGCATCGCGGTGACGAACTTGTTGGGGAAGGCCCGCTGGTTGGGGTTCCAGGACTGGCTGCCGCCGGGATACAGCCCCCATTCCAGGTCCGCCTGGACCCAGGGACCTGTTCCGGAGCACCCGCCGAACCAGCACTGTGTGCTGAAGTTGATCGCGTCCATCGCTCCGGCGGCGTCCGCGCTTCTGGTCGTCTCGCTGTTGCCGTAGTCGAAGCAGCAGCCGCCGTTGACGTGCGTGCCACTGGTCACCATGTACATGCCTTCGGGCGCGCTTCCGGTCGGAACGCCCGTCAGGTGGCCATCACGCCAGTAGCTGTTGCCGGGGTTGATGTAGAGCGAGTATGCCTTGCTGCCGCCGACTGTCAGCGACTCGGAGGTGGCGTTCGCCGGCCTGCTTTGACTCGAGCCGGGAACCACACTCGATCCCTGGTACCACAGGTCGTTCCCCTTGCCGGACTGGTCGTAGACCACCGTGATGACACAGGAAGTGCCGGCACAGAAGGAATCCTGAGTGGCCGCGTTGGCCGCGCCACCCGCGGTCAGGACAGCGACATCCCTGGTCGTGTTGTCCGACGAACGCCTGACTTGATAGAGGTTGCCGTTGTACGAGCCGTAGAGCGCCCGCACAGTGCTGTGCGCGGCCACGCATGGCGTGCCGCCCGAAGCGTAGATGTCACATGGTCCTGTGCCGGCCGCCGAGGCGGGTGCCGTCCAGGTCAACGTGGCCGCCGGCACCGCGATCAGCGCCACGGCCATACGCACACCAACCGCCGCCGACCAGCGACGCCCACGCGTCGCACGGCCTTGCAGGGAAACGGATGAAGGGTGCATTGTTCTACTCCTTCCTGATCAGCTCAAAGTCCATTGGTGCTCGGATCGTCGAAGGGGGTGCGATAGGACGGCTGCCGGTCTCGCAGGCCGAGGCACAACGTCAGGCGGATGCGGGTGGAGGGCGGCAGTTCCACTCCGAGCCATGGGCCGCCCACATCGATGGACGCTGTTGTCACTGCCGGCTGGCTGTGTCCGTAGTCGTAGAGGTCGCCGAGCCAGGACGAGTCCGCGCAGACGGTGTAGCGCGCGGAGCGGATGGTGTGTTCGGCGAACGGCCCGGCCTGCACGATGACGCAACGGCCGTGTTCGGGATCGAGGTTGATCAGGTCGACTGTGGTCGCCTCCGGTTCGATGCTGGACACGAGCGCTGCCACCGAAGGCGGAAGGCCAGGCCGCCGGTCCCGGGCGTCGTAGTAGCGCACCCGCGCCTGTTGCAGGCCTCCGTTGTAGATGACCTGCGGGCCACCCCAGGTCAGCTGTACGAGGGCTTCGGTGACCACCGGGTTGGACTGTTGCCACAGGTGAATGTCCGGCTCGGACACATCCGTGCCGCCGTAGCGCTCCATCCGGGCCAGCCGGTGGCGCACCTGGGCCTGCGCCGCGGCCAGGATCCGCTCGGGGTATCCGGGATTGTCCCCGGCCAGAAAGGCGAGCCACGGCTCCTCGTGACCCGCCTCCTCCTTGCTGCGAAACGATCGCACGGTGCGCCAGTCGTGACCGCTGGCCGCACACAGCCGCTCGATGCGCTCTTGATCGGCGGGCGCGGCGGAGTGATGCCACAACGCCGTGGGAATCGCCATCAGCATCGGGTTGTAGTCGAACCAGCCGTGGTCGGCGTACCGGAGCGGAACATGCAGGGTGGACGTACGAATGTCATCGCCCAGCTGCACGATCCACCGGGACTGGAGGCTGGAGTCCGCCTCGGTGAAGGCCATGGTCTTGCCCTGCGCGACGATTTCGTCCAATGTGGATCGAACGAGGTCGAGAAAGGACTCGTCGCCGGTGGCCGCGACCACGGCCAGCGCCGCGATCGTCGCGGCCTGCCCGACGCTGTACCAGCCGTGCGGCCAGGACCAGCCATAGTGCCCGCCGTACCAGCGTCCGTCCATCAGGCCGCCGACCGTGCCATCGGGCGCGACGTTGTCGGGGATGATGCCGCCGTTGGCGTCGGCCCGTTTGCGCCATGCGCCCACATAGTCGGCGATCCAGTCCCGGTACCGGGGCAGGCCTGACAGTATCCAGGCGTTGAGCACAAGGCCGGCAGCCGCCAGATTGATCGCGGTGTCCCCGACGGCCATCCGCCGGCGCATCTCCTCGCCCAGCCTGGGGTCACGGTCGCGTTCCGGTTGGCCGGTGCCCGGTGCCAGCACCCAGTCCAGTGGGAAGCCGTACATCCGGGCTTCCTGGGGCAACCAGGGATAGGCCTCGCCGTCGAAGAGTCCTTCCCGCAGGGGATCGCTGCCGTTGTGCGGCCGGCGGATGATGCGCTGTTGCGGGTCGTAGTTGCCGTGCGCCGGGTCGACGTAGAGCTCCGCGAAGCGCAACGCCCGCCCGACCCAGCGGCCAGGCGCCGCCATGCACAGGAAGTACAGCATCAGCAGGCTTTCGCCTTGGTGAAACCAGTCGTACCCACGTTCGTACTCGTCCTGAAGCATGCCCAGGCCGGCCAGTTGCCGGGTGACCCCTTCCCAGTGCCATTCGGACGCGGCCAGCAGGTCGTCGGCCCCGCCGAGCAGGTAGAGCTGAGGCCAGTTGAAGAACGTCTCGTAGAAATCGTCCACGCCGTCGCGCGAGGTGAGCCAGGCCTGGTAGTTCAGTTGCCCGTCCGGACCGGTGAAGTCGTGCTCGAACTGGCGCCAGGCGTGGTCGAGCAGGTCGAACAGGGCACGCTGGGAGATCGCCCAGTCCGGCGGCTCCAGCAGGGGCACCGAGGCGGTGATGACGGGATGCATCCGGAGTTCTCCGTTCCAGGGCGGGGGCGTTCACTCCTTGGTCGCGCCGGCGAGCATCCCGGCTACGAGGAATCGTTGGGAGAAAAGAAAGACCACGAGTACCGGGACGATCGCCAGCAGGGTCGCCAGCGCCAGTTGCGGGCGCTGGACCGCGAGCTCGCCGACGGTCGGATTGAACTGGGGGACGTTGTTGAGCAGCTCGCCGAGCCCGACCTGGACCGGAAACTGGTCGCTGGCGGGCAACAGGACGTAGGGCAGGAAGTAGTTGGTCCAGTTGGACACGAAGCTGAGGAACCCGACCAGCGCGACCACCGGAGCGGCCAGCGGCAGGGCGACGCGGCGGAACACACCGAACTCCGAGCAGCCGTCGAGTCTGGCGGCGTCCAGCAGTTCCCTGGGCAGCGCGGTGCTGAAGAAGATGTACGCCAGATACACCCCGAACGGGTAGAACGAGTACGGCAGGATGATCGACCACATCGAGCCGATCAAGCCGACCGCGTTGAGCTCGAGGAAGAGCGACACCACCAGCGTCGCGTTGGGCATGAGCATCACGACGAGGGTGGCCACCAGCAGGGTGTGTCTGCCACGGAACTCGGTCAGTGCGAGCGCGTATCCCGCGGGGATCACCACGCACAAGGTGATCGCGAGGGCCAGGAACGAGTACAGCGCGGAGTTTCCCAGCCACTGCAGGATCACGCGATCCTGGAACGCGGTCAGCGCCTCCCAGTTGGCCAGCAGTGCCTGCCACGATCCGAAGGACAGCGGATGGTCACGCACGAGCTGGTCGTCGGTCTTGGTGGCGGCCAGCACCAGCCAAAGCACCGGAAGTGTGAACAACAGCAGGAACAACGCGAGGACCGCCGCGGACAACGGGTTCGGCACTCCGCGGCGTGGGCGCGTGGACCGGGCGCCCACGGGACGCTGCGCGGTGGCAGGGTCGCGGGCCTGGACGGGCTGCCGCACGTCAGTCGGCATCGAAGAACCTCGATCTCGTGACGAACAGGCCCGCGGCGACGAGCGCGATCAGCAACAGCTCGACCGAGATGGCTGCGGCGGTGTTGACATTGTTGTTCTGGAAGGCGAAGTCGTACGAGAGCTGGTTGAGCGAGTAGTCCCGGCCGGCGACCCCGACACTCGCCTGCGACAGCAGTTGCGGCTCGACGAACAGCTGCGTCCCGCCGGCGAACGCGAGGATCACCATGTAGACGATCCATTTGCGCAGCAACGGGAGCTGGATGCGCCGCGCGGTCTGCCAGGCGCCCGCGCCGTCGATCCGGGCCGCCTCGATGATGTCCGGCGAGATGTTGTTCAACGCCCCGTACATCACCACGATCCACCCGCCCGCGCCGGTCCAGAACGCGATGAGCGTGAACAGGACCGGCAGGTGCTCCGGCGCGACCACCTGGCCGAAGGTGTCGAATCCGAACGCACGCAACAGGAAGGCGATCGGGCTGACGGCCGGGTCGAGCAGGAACAGCCAGACCAGCACGCTCGCCGCGCCGGCCAGGGCGCCGGGGATGTAGTACAGGAAACGCAAGGACCTGCTGATGACGCGGGAGCGCACGCGGTGCAGCAACAGTGCGAGCCCGACCACGAACATCACCAGCGTGACCAGCCAGAAGAGCAGGTAGAGCGCGACGTGCCCGACGGCCGCGGCGAACCGGAAATCGCTCGCGGCCGTGACGAAGTTCTCCCACCCGGCGAAGGTGTCGCCGGAATCGGTGAAGGCGAAGTAGAACGCGTAACCAGTCGGTACGACACCGAAGGCGACGAGTAGTACGACATAGGGGGCGACGAAAGCGTGGCCGGCGCGGACGCGCCAGCGCACCCTGCCGGCCGGCGGCGAGCTCATTGCTGATTGACTTGATAGCCGTCGGACCGCGCATGGTTGACGATCGCGGTCTTCCAGTCCGGAAGCATCGACACGATGGACTTGCCGGCGTTGAGACCGGGGGTGACTGTCGCCGCCCAGATCGCTTCCTGGCTGAACTGCCCGTAACCCCACCCTGGCCACACCTGGCCCGCGGCGGCCTGCAGGGGCGCGGCGATGTCGTTGGCGTAGTACTTGGAGGTGGCCTGGTTCGCCAGCCACGTCTTGGCCGCCGGGGCGTGTGCCGGGTAGCCCGGTGCGAGCTTGCCCTGATAGTCGTCCGAGGTGGTCACCCAGGTCAGGAAGTCGGTGGCGGCCTTCAGGTTGGCACTGTGCGCGGACAACAGCCAGGTACCGCCGCCGACGTTGCCGACCGACGGCTTGTCGTCGCCGGACCACTGCGGCATCGGGGCGACCGCGATCTGGCCCGCGGGAACCTTGAACGCCTCCTGGAAGAGCGCACCGCCGTACCACGCCGGGCCGGGCATCATGAGGATCTTGTCGGCGTAGTTCTTGCCGAAGTCCGAACTGAACACGCTGCTTGTGGACAGCGTTTTGTTCGTGATCAGCGTGTCGAGCAGCGACGCCATCCGGGTGCAGGTCGCACTGGTGGTGTCCACGGTGACCGCTTTGGGCCCGGTGATCTGGTTGGCGCCGCACTTGCCGGCCCACAGGTAGATCTCCGGGGTGAACGTGTCGCCCGCGGAACCCACCAGGTAGCCAGGGTGTTCGGCGGCGAGTTTCTTACCGATGTCCTCGTACTGGTCCCAGGTGGTGGGAACCTGGTAACCCCACTGCTGCATCAGGGACGCGTTGTACCAGAGCACGGTCTGGGACAGATCGTTGCGCAGGCAGTAAAGCGTGCCGTCGACCATGCATGGGTCGTTGGCACCGTGCGCCCAGCCGTCGAGAACCTGCTGCGGGAGGAGCCCTTTGTTCAGCGGTGCGGTGAACTTCGCCTGCACGGCCCAGGTGGCCTCGTTGTTCTGCGAGCTGAAGACCACATCAGGCCAGCCACTGCCGGTCCGGTTGAACAGACTCACCTTGGTCTGCAGGTAGTTCGAACCGTTGGCGTCACCGTCGTACGTGACGATGTCCATCGGCACCGAAGGGTTCTGCTTCTGGTACAGCTGTGCGGCGGCCAGGCGTGTGGAATCCACCCATACCGTCAGCTTGCCGCCGGTCTGCTCCACCGGCTTGAACTCGTTCTGGGGACTGGCAGTCCCGCCGCTGTTACCACACCCGGCCAAGACGAGTGCGGCGATGCTCGCCGGCAACGCGACCCGCCACCGGCCACTGCCCCGACTTCGTGTGCCGCCAGCATCGGCCTTCGTCATGAGCTACTCCACTACGTTGTGGCGCCCGGCCAGCCGAAGCGTCACGGGCGAAAGCTGCCAGCATGTGTATGACTTACCCTGACCAAAAGACGTACAATCGCCGTGTTGTCTAAACCTATCGGTCACCGTGGGGGGAGAATTTCGACCCTTAGATCACACATAACAACGATCAGGAGGCCTGACGTCAAGAGATAAGCCTGACTAATCGCCCGATCTTCTCAGCCGTGCGCACCCAACTGCCGCCGCCAGGTGAGCACGTCAAGACCGCAGTTGTACGGTCTAACCGGCCCCGACTGATGAGCCATGCTCTTGCTCGGCGGTCCCGCACTGTAGGAGGCATGCAGGTGGACAGCACGTCCCTTCCGGCCAGTACCAGCGATTCCACGCGGGAACAGGACGCCGGTTCGTACAAACCCGGCTACGAACTGGTGGCTGAACGGATCCTCGAACTCATCGCCGAGTCGCGGCTGCAGCCGGGCGACCGGATGCCCACCGAGAAAGAACTCGCCGAGCGGCTGGGTGCCTCACGCACCATGGTCCGGGAAGCGGTCAAGACGCTGTCGGCGATCGGCCGGGTCAAGGCCCAGAAAGGCCGGGGACTCTACGTCGGGAACGACGACGGGATGCTGGGTTCGGCCCGCTGGGGCGGCTTCTTTCTGCCCACCGACCTCGACCACATCTACATGCTCTTCGAGTTCCGCCAGGTCCAGGAGACCGCAGCGAGCCGGCTGGCCGCGACCCGCGCGACGCCCGCCGAACTGCGGGCCATCGAAGCCGCTGCCGAGACCTGCCGCGAGGGCCACCTGACCGGGCAGACTGCCCTGTTCGAACGCGGTGACGACGACTTCCACCTCGGCATCGCCGCGGCGTCGCACAACGAGTTCCTGGTGGCTTCGGTGCGCGAGGCCCGCCGATTGCAGAGCCAGTCCAGCGCCATCGGCCTGAGCGGCACCGTCGGCGGCCACGCCGAGGAAGCGATCGAGGAACACGCGGCGATCTACCGGGCGATCCGCGACGGCGATCCGCAAGCGGCGGCCCAGGCCGCCGCTGTGCACCTGGACAACACTCTCAAGGACTACCGCAGGGAGATTCAGCGCCGCGTCTTCGGCTGAACCTTCCGCAAGCCTGCTCTTGTGCGGTCGCGCTGGGTCACCCTATGTTTCTGGGAGCGCTCCCAGAAGCAATGCCGACCGTCAGAGCAGACGGAGGAGACCCAGTCCGATGAGATCTCTTGCCCCTCGCCGCTGGCGCCGCCACGCCACCGCAACCCTCGCCCTGGTAGCCGTCACGGGCGCACTCGCCACCGGCACCGCCCAGGCTGCCAACTACGAACGGATTGTCAATGGCACCTTCAGCGCCGGCACGGCCGACCAGTGGTGGGCGAGCACCGGAGTGACCAACCGCGTCGCCAACGGCGAGCTGTGCGCGTCGGTCACCGGCGGCACGACCAACCCCTGGGACGCCTTGATCGGCGAGAACGGCGTGCCGTTCGAAACCGGGCAGCAGTACACAATGTCCTTCGACGCCTACGCCACCACGCCCCAGCCGGTCGCGGCCAACGCGGGCGAGGGGGTCAGCCCGTACCGCGCGATCGCGCGGCAGGAATTTCAGCTGACCACGAGCAAGCAGCGGTACTCGTTCACGTTCACCTCCGGGCTGGACTTCCCGGACGCGGGCAACGGCCAGATCACGTTCCAGCTCGGCGGCCGTGCGGCCGGCAACACCATCTGCGTGGACAACATCTCGTTGATCGGCGGCGTGATCCCGCCCGGAGGTCCAGGCGCACCGACCAAAAAGGTCCAGGTCGATCAGGTCGCGTACGTACCAGGCCTGGCGAAGCACGCCACCCTCGTGTCCAACGCGACCGCCGCGCAGACGTGGACGCTGAAGAACTCCGCAGGTGCGACAGTCGCCACTGGCCGGACCACCCCGAAGGGCGTCGACACGCTGTCCGGGGACTCGGTGCACCTGATCGACTTCTCCTCCTATGACACCGCGGGCACGGGCTATACACTCGCCGTCGGCGCGGACACCAGCTTCCCGTTCGACATCTCCGCCAACCCGATCAAGAAACTGCGGTACGACTCGCTGGCGTTCTTCTACCACCAGCGCAGCGGTATCGCGATCGACGCGCAGTACGTCGGCGCCACGTACGCGCGGCCTGCCGGCCACCTCAACGTCGCGCCCAACCAAGGCGACAACAACGTGCCCTGCCGGTCCGATCTGAACTGCGGCTACACACTGGACGTGCGCGGCGGCTGGTACGACGCGGGCGACCACGGCAAGTACGTCGTCAACGGCGGCATTTCAGCGTGGCAGGTGCTCAACACCTACGAGCGCGCCAAACTGATCGGCGACGCCGCCGCACTCGGCGACGGCAAGCTCGCCATCCCGGAGAAGGCCAACGGGGTGCCCGACATCCTCGACGAGGCCCGCTGGGAGGTCGACTTCCTGCTGAAGATGCAGGCGCCCAACGGCATGGTGCACCACAAGATCCATGATGCGAACTGGACGGCCCTGCCCACATTGCCGCATCAGGACAACCAGGCCCGCAGGCTGTCGGCGACCAGCACCGCGGCGACGCTGAACATGGCAGCGGTCGCGGCACAGTCAGCCCGCATCTACAAGACGATCGACCCGGCGTTCTCGGCCAAGGCCCTTGCCGCGGCGACGAAGGCGTACGCGGCAGCGAAGGCGAACCCGAACAAGATCGCCGACCCGAACGACAGCACCGGTGGCGGCGCGTACAGCGACAACGTGCTGACCGACGAGTTCTACTGGGCCGCAGCGGAAATGTACGCGACCACCGGCGAGGCATCCTACCGCGCGGACGTGACCAGCTCGTCCCTCTACAAGGGACAGTCCGTTACCGACCGCGGTTACGACTGGGGCTCCACCGGCCCGATGGGCGACATCACACTCGCGCTGGTGCCCAACGGCCTGCCGGCACAGGACATCTCGGCGATCAAGTCGGCCTTCGTGGCCACCGCCGACAAACACCTGAACCAGATGGCGTCACTGGCGTACCCCGCGCCGTACCGCGAGCCCGACGGCACATACGTGTGGGGATCGAACGGCCTGGTCGCCAACAACGCATCGGTGCTCGCGTTGGCGTACGACTTCACTGGCGCGGCCAAGTACCGCGAGGGCGTGTTCGAGGCACTGCACTACCTGTTCGGCCGCAACCCGGTGAGCTACTCCTACGTCAGCGGGTACGGCGGGCAGCCGGTGCGCAACGTCCACCACCGGCACTGGGCCAACCAGCTCAACTCGACGCTGCCCATCGCGCCGCCCGGCGTGCTCTCCGGTGGCCCCAACAGCGGGTTGCAGGACCCCATTGCCGCGCGCATGCTTCAGGGCTGCAAGCCACAGAAGTGCTTTGTGGACCACATCGAGGCGTACTCGCTCAACGAGGTCACAGTCAACTGGAACTCGGCGCTGGCGTGGATCGCCAACTGGGCGGCGGAGAAGTCAGGCACGCCGACCCCGCCTGACAACACTCCCCCGACCACGCCGGGCACCCCGGTGGCGTCCAACGTCACCAGCTCGGGCGTGACACTGACCTGGACCGCGTCCAGCGACCCGGAAAGCGGTGTCAGGGACTACGACGTCATCTCGATCGAGGGCGACACCCAACGCGTGGTCACCACCGTCACCGGCACGTCCGCGACACTGACCGGGCTGCGGCCGAACACCGCGTATCGGTTCGCCGTGCAGGCGCGCAACGGGGCTGATCTCAAGTCCGCGCTCTCCGGCGCGGTCCCGGTGACCACCAAACTGGACACCGGCGGGACGTACTGCAAGATCGCCTATCAGGCGAACACGTGGAGCACCGGGCTGACCGCGAACATCACCATCACCAACACCAGCGGCGCGGAGTGGAGTTCGTGGACGCTCGGGTTCACCTGGCCCGGCAGCCAGAAGATCACCCAGGGATGGTCGGCGGCCTGGACCCAGACCGGCGCCGCGGTGACCGCGACCGCCATGTCGTACAACAGCCGCGTCCCGGCCGGCGGTTCGGTCCAGACCGGATTCAACGCCTCATCGACGCCACCGCATTCGGAACCGACCGCCTTCACGGTCAACGGTCAGCCCTGTTCGAAGGGCTGACCTGAAAGCACCGGGTCGCCGAGCGTCTTGCGTGCTCGGCGACCCGGTGTCATGGTGACCTACCTGGGCTCGGGGTCGACGGTGCCGTTCAGCGCCCCGCACCGATCAGCGTGATCGTTTCAGGCTGTACGGCCATCCACGGACTGACTCATGCCTCCAGCGAGAGGGCCTGGCTGGGGCACACGCGTGCCGCTTCCCGGGCCTTCTCGACCAGTTCGCCCTCCGGCTTCTCGTTCAGCACGATGATTGTGCCGTCGTTCTCGCTCTGGTCGAACAGCGCGGGCTCAGTGAGCACACACTGTCCGGCACCGACGCACCTGCCGGTGTCCGCGATGATCCTCATGGCCCTGTCCTCCTGAGGTGGGGATGGCAGTTCGTCCGCTACCAGGTCACCGGAAGCTGGTACAGGCCATAGATGTTCGCGTCGTCCTTGAACGGCAGCTCGTCGACATCCACCGCCAGCTCCAGCGTGGGGACGCGGCGGAACAGCGTGTCGAACACGATCTGTAGCTCCATCCGAGCCAAGTTCTGGCCCAGACACTGGTGCGGCCCGAACCCGAACGCGACGTGGTGGCGCGCGCCGCGTTCGATGTCGAGCTCGTCCGGGTGCTCGAACGCCCGCGGGTCCCGGTTGGCCGAATGACCGAGCGTCAGCACTCCTTCGCCGGCGCGGATCAGCTGCCCGCCGATCTCGGTGTCCTCGACGCACAGCCGGGACGCCGCCGCGTCGACGATCGTGAAGTACCGCAGCATCTCCTCGACCGCGTTGAGCGTGTTGCCCGGGTCGGCCTTGATCATCGCGAGCTGCTCCGGGTTGCGCAGGAACGCCACGGTCGACAGCGAAATCATGTTCGCCGTCGTCTCGTGGCCGGCCACGAGCAGCAGGAAGCCCATGCCGGCCAGCGCTGTCCGCCGGTAGGTGCCGTCCGCGCGCAGCTCGACGATCTGCCGCCCGAGCAGGTCGTCCGGCGGATTCTCTTCCTTCTCCGCGATGAGGTCGACCATGTAGCCCTGGATGGCTCCCATGGCCGCCCCCCGTTGCTCGGGCGGTGTCGACTGCTTGAACATCTTCGCCGTGTGCTCCTGGAAGAACTCATGGTCGGCGTAGGGCACACCCAGCATCTCGCAGATCACCAGGGACGGGACCGGGAGCGACAGCGATTCCACCAGGTCACCGGGCTGCGGCCCGGCCAGCAGCGCGTCGATCTGCCCATCGACGATCTCCTGGATCCGCGGCCGCAGCGCCTCCAACCGGCGCACCGTGAACTCGCCGAGTACGGCCTTGCGCGCCGGCCCGTGCTCGGGTGCGTCCATCTCGATCAGGGTGCGCTCCTCGTCCGGCCGCCGGGCCGCCGCCGCGCCCTTGACCAGCTGCGGGAAGTCCGGATGCTGCCGGTCGGCGCTGAACCGCCGGTCGTTCAGCACGGTTCGCACGTCTTCGTGGCGGCTGACCACCCAGGCCCACCCGCCGTCGGGCAGACGAACCCGCGAGACCGGCTCTTCTTCGCGGATCTCTTCGTACGCCGGCGGCGGCGCGAACGGGCACGTACGGGCCATGGGGAACTCGTGCTTCTCGGCGGTAATCATGACTTTTTCCTTCCACGACGGCACGGACAGGCGATAGAGGCTGGACAGCGAAAAGCCGTGGGTGAACGGCAGTTGGTCGACCGGTGCGACCGGGTTTGGCTCTGGGATGCGGCGGACCACGGAGCCGCAATGGACCGCCGGGACCGACAACTTCGGTGAATTCAGGCTCGACCTGTCCCCGCACGGGCGAAGGTCGGTTCCGCGCTTTCAGCCGCGGTACCGCGATGCCCAACCGTCGTGCCTCGGCCAGGGTGTCCCGGCAGACCTCACGCGGCTCCTCGGCGCCGGGGTCGGAGTGCGCCACAAGACCCAGCCGTAGATGGTGGCGATCACGCCCCGGCCGAACATCAGGATCTTCACACTGCACCTCGTCGGGGTACGATCGATATCGTTTTGGAGACTATCTCCACTTTCCAAAATATGGAGGTCATCTCCATTTGTCAACAAGGGGGTAGCCCATGACCGCCGACAAGCCGCTGCGGGCCGACGCCCAGCGCAAACGCGAGGCCCTGCTCGCCACGGCCCGGGAGATCTTCGACGCCGGAGACTTCTTCGACCTGCGCTTCGATGACTTCGCCCGCCTGGCCGGGGTGGGCACAGGCACGCTGTACCGCCACTTCCCCACCCGGGAAGCACTGGCCGAGGCGGTCTACCACGAAGAAGTCGCCACGCTGCACGACCACGCCCGCCAGCTCCAGGCCACACTGCCCGCGGCGGACGCTTTGGCGACCTTCCTACGCGACATGGTCGACCACATCGATGCCCACCAAGGCCTCGCCCGGACGCTGGCCACGCTATGGGCCGATCGCTCGGGCGCCCTCACCGAAGGCAGCCGGGCGCTAGAACAGGCCGTCACCGACCTGGTGGCCGCCGCCATACAGGCGGGCGCCGTTCGCGACGACGTGGACGCCGGTGCCGTGATGATGGCACTGCACGGCATCGGCGCGGCCCACGACCGCCCCAACTGGCGTGCCGAAGCCAACGGCGTCATCACCCTCGTACTGGACGGGCTGCGCCGCCCGCTATGACAGGTGCGACATGAGGTCGCCTGCCGCGAGCGAAGGATCCGGTTAGTGGTACGGCGGCGACGATGCGGTCCAGGGTGGTCACCCGGCTGATGCCGGCTACACCCGTGAAATTTCAGGATGTGCGCGAGAGCGCCGGCATCACGCGATCGCCGGGGCGCTGTGACGTATCAGCGGCTCCAGTGCTGGCTGCTGGTACCCCGGCAGTCGTACTGCTGTAGCCGGGCGCCGTTCGCCGTCGAGGAGCCGGTCACGTCCAGGCACCTGCCGGAGTGGCGAGCGACGATCTCCAGGTGGCCGCCGGTGTCGCGCAGCAGCCACTGCTGGTTGGTTCCGGTACCGCACGAGAAGAGGATCACCTTGGCGTTGTTGGCGGTCGAAGCACCGCTGATATCAAGGCATTTGCCGGAATGCCGGGAAACGAGCTGGACGTGACCGTCTGCGACGGGGCGCGCTTCCCACTGCTGGTTGGTCCCGCCGTGGCAGTCCCACTGGATGATCTCGGCGCCGTTGTCGCTCGAGGCACTCACCACGTCGACGCACTTGCCGGAGTTCCGGTTCGTGATGGCGGTGGCCGGCACACCGGGGCCTCCGTCGTCACCCCAGGCGTGCCGGAGCCGGTCCGCGCCGCTGGTGCTACGGATGCTCAGCGAGAGATCGGTGCCGCTGCCGCGAAGCGCGAACATCGAGTACCAGTCGTAGGTCTGCCCTGCGGTGATCTTGCCGCCGAGGGCAGGCCAGTAGGTCCCGCCCATGTCGTTGTCGCGCATGATGTCAGTGATGGCACGGATGTACCGGACGAAGTTGTCGGAGCTGCTCGGGTTTCCGTAGTCGAGACCGGTGTCCATCGGCGCACCGAACTCGGTCACGACCGCTCGGGAGGCGCAATTGCCCAGGCGCGTCCGGGCAAGGTCGCGCCAGCCGGCGTAATCGTGTTGCCCGTAGAAGAACGCGTAGAAATGGAACGACAGCAGGGTGCCGGTGAACCGGCTGTCACCGCACACCGGCCTGAGGTCCTGGCTGAAGCCTGTGCCGCCGATGAGAATCCGGCCCTTCGGAATCGACGGCCGGGCGTTGATCCAGCCGGCGGCGACGTTCAGCCATTCGCTCGAGCTGTACCCGTGCGGTTCGTTCATCGGTTCGAAGTGGATCAGTGCGTTGCCGCCGTACTGGGCGACCACGGTGTCCCACATGGAATTGAAGGCGGCCATGTTGGTGATCCGGCCACCTGACGCGGCGCCGTCCTCCCAGTAGGCGAGGATGACCTTGAACCCGCGGCCGGTCGCGGCGTCGATGGCGCCGCGGTAGGCGTTCCACCAAGCCGAGCCGACAGTGTGGGTATTGACGGGCAGCCGGACGGTGTTGACGCCGAGCAGGTTGGCCATACTGGCGTAGACGGCGTCGGCCTTGGCCCGGACAGTCTGATAGCTGTCGGATCCGGTCAACCCTTCCAGGACAAGGGTTCCGGTCGTGAAGTTGTCACCCTTCCGAGCCCAGTTCATACCTCTGAACTGGCTTGTGTCGGCGCTGGCAGGTGATGCGCTGACGAGCGCGCAGCTCATGGCGAGTGCCACAGTGGTCAGCACACTGAGCAGGCGCCGGAACAGCGTGAACTTGTATTTGTTGGTGGACATGGCACAGACCGTTCTCGTGCGACGTTGCAGGGTGTGGTCGTCGGCAGAGGCCCGAACGCCCGGGAACCGTTGTGCGTTCACCGTGCGTTCGGGCGGCTGTCCACAGTGCATGAAGCCTTAGCGCAGGCTCCACTGCTGGTTCGTTCCGCCGTGGCACGCCCAGAGGTGGAGCAGCGTGCCGTTCGCGGTCCCGTTACCGCTGGCGTCCAGGCACAGCCCGGACTGCACGCCTGTGATGGTGCCGTTGACGTTGACGTTCCACTGCTGGTTGGTCCCGCCGTGACAGTCCCAGATGATCGCCGCGGTGCCGTTGGCGGTTCCCTGGCCCGACGCGTCGAGACACTTGTTGCCGTACACCATCAACTGCTTGCTGGAGGTGTAGGTCCATCGTTGGCTGGCGGCCGTGTTGCAGTCCCAGAGTCGTGTCCTGGTGCCGTTTGCCGTACTCCCGCCACTGACCTCGATGCAGCGGCCCGACTGCCCGCCGACGATCGTGCCGGCCTGAGGAGGAGTGCCGCCGCCCCGCGGCCCGGCGTTCGCCATCACGGCCTGGGCACCGGACGGCCAGTTTCCGTTGCTCACGGTGACGTTGCCGGACACGACGTTGCCACGGTCGCCATTGGTCACATTGGTACTGCCGTTGGTCGACCAGTTGTTGGTGACGGTCCAGTTGCCCATGTTCTCGCCGCCCCAGTAGTTCGCGGTGGCCCAGGTGCCGGTGGCGGAGAGCACGTTGTTGGTCGCGGTGTAGTACCGCGAGCCTTCGTCGAAGTAGATGCCGAAGTAACCGTTGGTCCGCAGGCAGTGGTTGCCGCTGATCGTCGCGTTCGGGTTCCACCCCAGCGTGTAGATGCAGCCGCCGTCGTTCATCTGCTGCATGACATCGTGGATGTAGTTGTTGACGAGCCGGTTGCCGGACGCGGTCGTGGGCGTCGAGTATCGCGGCTGGTAGTTGTACAGACCGCGGTTGGCGTAGTGGTTGCTGCCGCCCGCATCGTTGCTGCCCCACCCGTACCCGATCGACATACCGGAGTACGGCATGTTGTAGACCTCGTTGTGGGACACGTCGGTTGTCGTGACGTAGGTGGTCAGAACCGAGACGTTGCCCCGGTATTCCAGGCCGAGGTCGTGGATACGGTTGTCGCTGATGGTGATGTTCTTGTTGACCATCCGCTGGTCGCTGGGATGGTGCGCGTCGGCGCGGACGCCACCGACCACGAAGCCACCCGCGGAGTTGCGGGCGATCTCCGATCCGGTGACCGTGATGTCGCTCGCGCCGAGACCGACTCCGCTGGCGTGGGCGTTGGCGTCATTGCCGATGCCGATCGCCGTCTGTCCCAGGTTGACGAACGCAGAGCCACTGAAGGTGATGCCACGAGCCGCGGAAACCTGTACGGCGGCGGGCATCTGGCTCCAGTACGGCCGCCCTGCCTCGAACTGCTGGCAGCCGCTCTGGCAGGAGGTCAGCCGGTCGGCCAGCCAGTTCCAGTTGCCCGCCAGGTAGGCGCCGGTCTGCTGGTCGGCGAACCCCTGGTTGCTGCTGGGGCCGAGCCAGCTCGTGCCGGTGAACGTGATACCGCTGAACGTGATGTCGTGCGTGGGCGCGTCATACGTGCCCCCGACGTTCACCAGCGACTGCAACACCGGTAGTTCCACATTGACATTGCTCATGTTCTGCCCGGCCAACGGGATGTAGTACAACGTGCCCGTCCCCGGGTTGACGTACCACTCGCCAGGCGAGTCGAGGAACTCGTACGCGTTGGCCAGGTAGAAAGGACCGGCCCGGTGCGGAGCGGTGAGCGTGTCGTACCCGAAGGTGTTGTTGTTCCACGCGGGTTGCTGCATCGTGATGACGTTCCCGCTGATGCTCTGCACCGGCGAGTACCGGTCGGTGAACGAGTTGACGCTCTCCACTTCGACCCGGTTCTGGTTGGCCAGGCTGTTGAGGTAACTCAGCGCAGAACTGGAGAAAGTCATGCCACCACTGGTAAAGGTGAACAAGGACCGGTTCACCTGGGTACGCGCACGGGTGGCGATCGCGCTGTCGACGTACAACTGCCGGGTGTCGATCCCGGTACCGACGTTGGCGCGCCAGATGTTCTTGCCCGAGTCGGCGACCGACCAGCCGGTGACCGCGCGGGCACCGCTGATCACGGGACGGGCGGACGCGGCCGCCTGCCATGTGACGCGGTGGCCGTTGTTGCCGGAGTCCGCCGCAGTTAGTCGAAGCGGCGCCGAAAGCCTATACACACCACCGGCCAGCTCCACGACGATGTCGTCGGACATCGCGCCGGTGAGCGACCGCACCGCGGCCTGCGCGGCCGGCAACGAACACGGATCGGCGGCAGTGCAACTGGTACCGGTACCGGACGGGGACGCGTAGAGAGTGGTCGTAGCCGCGGAAGCGGAAGGGACAGGGGCCACCACGGCCATCGCGGCGGTCAACGCCGCGACTGCTACGGACGCTGACACCGGTCTCCGTGACGCGGGGGACGAGGACGCGAACACAGGATCTCCTTCAAGTGGGGAGAGATGCTCGACGAACGCCCTGCCTGCGTACCTTCAAGCGGCAGCGCTCGACGTTCCTGTGCGCGCGCCCATAAGGTCGCGAAGATCGCATCGTATGACACTGGTCTAACAGCAGGGAAACACAGCGGACATCAGTGCACCATATGACCGATGTATACACAAGCATGCGCCGACGATAGATACGACTTATCAAGAGCCCTCCAGGCAGTTCGGCGGACCGAACGGCCGCACGGCCGGGTTGGCCTGCTCAGCTCATCGGCGATAAACCCGACTCATCCGCACGGTGTCGCTACAGCTTGACGTACACCGCCCGGCCGACGGGCACGGCGAAAAGCCGGGTCGCCGCCCTCACCCGGCGAGAGATGAGGGCGGCGACCCAGCTGAGGTGGACCTGTTGTGTCAGTCGGTCAGCGTTGCAGGGTCAGTAGGCCCGGCCGGTAGGGCAGGCGGCCGTAGTCGCCGCCGGAGTTGGGGTCACGTCCCTGGTAGAGCAGTTGCAGGTTGCAGGGGTCGATGGTCTTGGTCTGGTCGGGGTTGCTGCGGATCAGGTCACCGTGGCTGATGTCGTTGGTCCAGGTGGCGCCGCTGTTGGCCTTGCCGGCGAAGGGATTGCTCTCGGTGGCGGCCTGCGGCGTCCACGAACCGCCCAGGCTGGTGGCCGTGAACGAGCGGAAGAAGCGGCCCCTGCTTCCCATCGCCTCCACGATCATGAGGTACTGGTTCTGGCCCTGGACTTTGTAGACCTCGACCGCTTCGAACAGGTTGGCCTGCGTGTCGCTCATGATCGTCGTGTAGGACGAGCCGAAGTTGCCCGGGAAGTTGCCGAGGGGCATGCTGGAACGGTAGATCTTGCCGTTGTCGCCGGCGAAGAACAGGTACATGTTCGTGCCGTCGGCGATGAGCGTCTGGTCGATGGGTCCGGTGCCGGAGCCGGAGATGCTTGCGGTGGAGAGCGTCTGCGGTGCCGACCATCCGTTCGGGTTGGTGGGGTCAGTCGACGTCTTGTAGCTGAAAGCGGTCCCGCCCCACTGGTAGGCGAGCACCCAGATGTTCTTGGGGGCGAAGTAGAGCAGCGTGGGTGCCACCGTGCCGGCGTTCATCCCGTTCTGGCTGGCCGAGGCCATGTCCGACCAGTTGGTGAAGGTGCTGAAGTTCATCGAGCCCCAGCTCGTTCCCGTGTCGTGCGTCGTGGCGTAGACCAGGTGCTTGCCGTTGTGGACGACGTGGGTGAAGTCCTTGAGCGAGACCCAGCCCGACTTCGGTTGCGCCAGCGGTCCCGACGATGTCCAGCGGTACGTCGACGGAAGAGTGCACGCGCCGGGCGGCGGGGTGTCACCCAGGCGGACGAGTTGCCACTGCTGGTTGGACCCGTTCGAGTCGCCGTACTGCGCGACGACTGCGCCGTCCGCGGCCGACGAGCCTGTCACCGCCACGGCTTTGTTGCTGTTGCGGTTGATCAGCCTGACGTAGCCACCGTCGGAGTCGGCGAGGCGGAATTGCTGGTTGGCCGCGTTGAGGTCGGTCCACTGCTGGAGTTTCCCGCCGTCGGCGGTCGAGGAGTTGGCGATGTCGAGGACCTTGCCGGAGTTCTTGGACTTCAGTCGGTAGTAGCCCTCGCCGGAGTCCACGAACTGCCACTGCTGGTTGGCTCCGTCGTGGCGGGCCCACTGGATGATCCCCGCTCCGTCGGCGGTGGAAACACCGGAAACGTCCAATGCCTTGCCGCTGTTGCGGTTGATCAACACATACCAGGCGCTCGTGTCGACGGTCGCCGCCGACGCTACGCCGATGTTGAGCGTGACCGCCGCGGAAACCGCCAGAACGGCCGCGAGCAGGGTGATCAGCGCGCGTGGCCGACGGCTACGCCGTGCGCGATCCGTACGGTGGGGCGCCGTCCGTGGTGGCACGGCCGACGGGGCTTGACCCATCGAACTCATGGTGGTTCTCCTTCGGTGTCAGGGCCGCACGAAGCTGAAATGCGTGACAGGGAGGCCCAATCCCCGCCCTCCCGGGTTGGTCGTGACGGGACGGGAGCGCAGGATCTCGATCAGCAGGGAGTGTTGCCGTGTTAGCGCTAACATTCGGGGTCGCGGAACAAGCCCGCATTCACTGCAGAGCACGGGGCAACGGTGATCATGACCGCTTGTGCGATTGCCAGATCGCTCCCGAACCTTCAAGAGGAACTGCCGATGCGTGCACCCGCGCTTCGGCTACACAGAAAGTGGCGACCGACAACCGAAATGGATGCCTCACCTCCACGACGTCACCGTTGACGCTCAAAAGTTCGGGCTGTTCCACCTCAAGTTTCGAACAAATGTAGCCAGTGCCGCAGCCGCAGTCAACGGGGGATCACCAGGGTCGACCGCCGATGCATCGATTGCCCAAACGTATAGACCTGCGATGTTGTCGGCTGTCATTCGGCACAGGCGCACTGACCCGATCGCCCCGAGTCGCTGACCGTGACGTGCGAAGGCGGCACGCCTACCGAAATGACAAGGTGCTTGATCGAAACTTTCGGTCAAGGCTCAGAGTGTGGTGACCGCCAGCGTGCCGCGCGTGAGAGTGACCCGGCCGGCCGGGGCGTCGGAGTCGATCTCCGGATAGTCGTAGTTGTCGCGCCGCTCCTGGGCGCCGAACGGGTCGAGATATCCCGAGGAGTCACCGGAGCCGCGAACGTTGCAGACCGCGGCGACATACCCGCGCGTCACGTAGAACCGCGCGGCCTTCCCGAGTGCCTCAAGTTGGTCATAGGCGTTGTAGTCGTAGACGATCGCCGGAAAGCGGCCCGGCGCCGGTTGCCCGTCGGGACCGGCCGGGCGGTGGATGTCGCACGCAAGGTGGCTGCCGTCGCGCACCGGGACATCCGTCCGTCCGATGTGGACGCCGTAGGTGGCCGCGCGGCCGTAGGAGAAGAACCGGTCCGCGGGAAGCAGCGGCTCGGCCGCGGCGCTCGGCGCGAACAACACCGCGACCTGGATCAGCACGGCGGCCAGTGCGAGGGTTCTCATCCGGACCTCCTTCGGGTGTACTCACCTTCCCGATCGGCCGCCTGTCGCAGCAAGCATCAATATTCGATAGATTGATCGGCCGCACGCATGGGCCTGACGGTGCCTGTCCACCCGATGACAACCAGTCATGAAATGACTTCACTTATCCCGTTGACCAGCAGGTAACTCGCTCACACACCGGAATCCCGTACCCGGCAGACCAATTCCGGCTTGCCGCTATGCGTCTCGCATGCCGCTTGTTAGTCTAAGTGAGTTCAGTTTGGTTCCTCGACGAGGAGGACGGATGACTGACTCACGGCGACGGCGGGCATGGTCAGCGGTGGACAGACACCCGCGCAGGCAGGTCACCTGCCACTGCTGAAGGCTGGTTGCTTCAGCACGGCGAGAAGCGCGGTCACACCGACGAGCGGCGGCTTCTCCCAACCCATGAACTGGTCTACTACAAGGAATTCCCCATGTCGTTCGTACTGATCCACGGCGCCACCATGGGCGCCGACTGCTGGGACCGGCTGATCCCGTTGCTGGACGGCGAAGTGCTCGCCGTGGACCTGCCCGGCCGCGGCAAGCGGCGCGACACCGACGTGCGCACCGTGACACTGGACGACTGCGGCGAGGCCGTAGCCGCCGATATCCTCGAGCGCGACCTGACCGACATCGTCCTGGTCGGCCACTCGTTCGGCGGCGTCACCGTGCCACGGGTCATGAAGCTGGTGCCGGATCGCATCCGGCGAGTGGTGCTGTTGTCGGCCGTGGTACCAGAAGACGGCACACGTGTACTCGACCAGATCGACCCGGAAGTGCGTGCCTCGGTGGAGGCGAGCATCACGGATGGCGTCTACAGCATCGATGCCGACGCGGCACGCGCGATGCTTTGCAACGACGCCGACGAGGAGCAGTCGCAGTTCATCCTCAGCCGCGTGGTCGACGACGCCGCCGCGCTGCTGGCGGAGACCGTCGACCTCAGCGGCTACCGGCTCCCGATACCGCGGACATATGTGCGACTGTCCGAGGACCACTGTTACCCGCCCGACCTACAGGCGAAGTCGGTCCAGCGGATCGACCCGGATGTGACCACGCTCCGCTCCGGCCACATGGCGATGGTGACCATCCCGGAGCTTCTCGCCACGGTCCTCAACGCCTGACGCGATTGATCAGTCAACACGGGTCCAGGCCAGTCCGTCCTTGGCCAGGACGAGTCCGCCCGGGACGGACGCCTCGACCGGAACCCCGTAGAGGGCCAGGTCCTGAAGGTCGTTGCCGGCCCGGAACGTCTCGCCGACCACCTGGGAGGTGACCAGCGGGTTGACCCGGTCGTCCGCGGTCGCCAGCCGGCCCACCGCGCCGTCCAGGTCGTCCGCCACAGCGCGCCAGCGTTCGCCGAACTGCTCCGGACGGACTGCCATGTCCCCGGACACCAGGCCACCGGCCAGTTCGGCGAACGCGGCCGCCTCGGTCAGGTCCACTTTGCTGACCTTCTTGGCGGACCAGAAATACGATCGTTCGTCGCTCTGCATGTCGTAGAACGCCATGAGGAACTCGTAGAACACACCGTACTCGCGGCGGTAGCGCGTCTGGAACTCCACGAAGGCGCGCTCTTCAGGCACGTCACCGGCCAAGCTGGCGTTGACCGACCGAGCTGCCAGCAATGCGCCGTAGGTAGCCAGGTGGACACCGGAGGACAGCACCGGATCCACGAAACACGCGGCGTCCCCGACCAGCGCCATTCCCGGCTGCCAGAACGAGTTCTTCCAATACGAGTAGTCTTTGCGCACTCTTACCCGGTCATACGGCGGCTCAGTCGCGGCCGGCACGTCCACCAGCAGCCGGCTGACTTCGGGACACGCCTGGATCATGCTCTGCCACGCGGCACGCGGGTCGTGCTGGACAGCGGAAGCGTTGTCCGGCGAGATCACGGCGCCGACACTGGTCAGGTCGTCGCGCAACGGGATGTACCACAGCCAGCCGTTGTCGAACGCGGCACAGAAAATGTTGCCGCTGTTGGGTTCGGGCAGCCGGCGGCCACCGGCGAAGTAGCCGAACACAGCCAGGTTCCGGAAGAAATCCGAATAGACCCGCCGGCCACCCACCTGGCCGTGGATCCGGCTGGTGTTGCCCGACGCGTCGATCACGAACCGGGCATACGCCGTGTGCGCAGTGCCGTCGGGTTCCGTGTACTCGACGCCACGCACCCGCTCCCCGTCCTCGACAACGCGCCGCACCGGACTGCCCTCGCGTACATCGACGCCGGTGCGGTGGGCGTTGCGCAACAGTATCTCGTCGAACCGCGCACGCTCCACTTGGAACGCAGTGGATGTGGGCTCGGGCAGACGAGGCGACGAGGCGAAGGAGAACTGCCATGGCTCGGGCCCACGGCCCCAGCGCATCGTGCCGCCGCGTTTGAGTGTGAAGCCCGCCCGCGCGACTTCGTCGGTGACGCCGAGGATGCGGCACAGGCCGTGCACGGTCGCCGGCAGCAGCGACTCACCGATCTGGTAGCGGGGGAACGTATCCCGTTCCAGCAGGAGTACCCGGTGCCCGCGCATCGCCACGACTGTCGCCGCGGTCGAGCCGGCCGGTCCACCACCCACGACGATCACGTCGTAGTCCGGGTTCATCCGTGCCTCCTGTCCTCGGCTACGTTCTCTATGTCAGGTAAGGATTCCCCCAGTGATTCCCGCAGCGCGGAGAGGACGTGTGCGGTCATCGCCGGCAGTGTCGGGTAGTCGAGCACGAGCGTCGGCGGCAACCGTACCTGGATGAAGGCACTGAGCCGGTTGCGCACCTGGAGCGCGATCAGTGAATCGAACCCGAGTTCGGTGAACTCCCGATCGACCGGAAGCGCCGCCGCGTCCGGGAAACCCAAGGCAGTGGCCAGTTCCACGCGGATCAACTCGGTCAGCACGGTTTCCCGCTCGTTCGCGGGCACGGCGGCGAGCCGGTCACGCCAGGCACCGGGGCTTTGCTCGACGGCGACGGCGGCGTTTGTGGTCGGGGCAGGACGACCGGGCAGGAGATCCGTGAGAACCGGCGGCACGGCCTGACCGGGTGCCGTGAAGTCCAGGGGAATCGGAGCGAGCACGGGTTCGGCGGTCCCCAACGCAAGGTCGAGCAGGGCGATGCCCTCCTGCTCGGTGACCGCGAGGACACCTCCCTCGGTGAGGTGGCGCTGGGCGAGGCCAGTGACCTGCCCCGCCATGCCTTTGTCCGCTGTGGACCATGGGCCCCACGCCAGTGCCTGCGCCGGGAGCCCACGCGCGACCCGGTGCCGGGCCAGCGCGTCGAGGAAACCGTTGGCGGCGGCGTAGTTCGACTGTCCCGGCCGGCCGAGCATGCCTGCCGCCGACGAGTACTGCACGAACGCGGCCAGCCCCAGCCCTTTGGTGGCCTCGTGCAGGTTCCAGGCGCCATCCACCTTCGCCGCCAGCACCGCCGCCACTCGCTGCGGTGTCATGGCGGCCACCACGCCATCGTCCACGACGCCTGCGAGATGGAACACGGCAGTCAGCGTGGTGGAGCAGGATGCGATCAAGGCGTCGACCGCCGCCGGGTCGCTCACGTCGCATGCGATCACTTGTGCGGGCAGATCAGCAGCCCATGCCGGGGTTCGGCCGCTGCGGTTGACCAGCAACAGGTTCCTAATGCCGTACGTGGCCACGAGATGGCGCGCGAGACTGGCGCCGAGCGCGCCCGTGCCACCGGTGATCAGTACGGTTCCGTCCGGGTCCAGTTGCGGGGCCGCGCCGGTCGGCGGGTCCGACGCGACCAGCCTGGGCACCAGTACGGTGTCACCGTCCAGGGCAACCTGCGGTTCGCCCGTACGCAGCGCCGCATCCAGCGTCATCGAGGTGCCGCCGCGGCGGTCGATCAACACGATGCGGTCCGGATGCTCAGCCTGGGCGCTGCGCACCAGGGCCGTTGCGGCGGCCTCGGCCGGGTCGGGATCATCGCCGGTGGCGTTGTGGGTGAGCACGACCAACCGGCCCGGCTGTGAGCCGGCCACCCAGTCGCGGACCCGTGTCAGCACGGCGGTGACCAACTCGTGTGCCCGGCCCGGCAGGTCACCTTCGATCGCCAGCGCGGTCACGTCGAACAGTTCGTGTTCGGTGCCGGCTGTGCCGGGTGTTGCGGTCCGCCAAGCCAATCGGTACAGCTCTCCGACCTGCATCGGCCGCGTCACCATGGATTCGACGACGGCCAGCGGCAGGCCTGTCGGGTCGGTGAGACTGACACGGACCTCGTCCGGTCCTAGCCGCACCACATGTGCCCGCGCCGCTGTGGCACCAGCCTTGTACACGGTCAGTCCGGTGCACATGACCGGGACCTGTAGTCCATATGCAGGCTCAGCCAACAATGTCGCATGCAGTGCGGCGTCGAGCAACACGGGATGCAGAAGGTACGAGCCGCCGGTCGCCGCTTCCCCGGGCGCCAGTGTCAGTTCCGCGAACAGGTCCGCGTCCCGTCGCCACAGCTTGGTCACCGCTTGGAACGCGGGCCCGTAGTGATGGCCGCGTGCGGCGAGACCCGTGTAGTCGATCGGGACTTCCTCGGCGCCCGCGGGCGGCCACGCCACTGACGGGGCGGGTGGGCCGACGGCTGGAGCGATCGTCGCTGTGGCGTGCCGCGTCCACGATCCCGCCGCGGCGGCCCAGACGGTCACTGGCCGCTGGCCTGTTTCGTCGGGCGCCCCCACGACCACCTGGACGGGCACCTCGCCGGAACCGGGCAGCGTCAACGGTTTGTACAGTGCCAGCTCGGCCAGCCGGACGGCATCCGACGTCCCCGAAGCGCGCCAGGCCAGCTCGGCGAACACCGTCGCGGGCACCACGACCCGCGAACCGACCACGTGGTCAGCGAGCCAGGGCTGGCGCGCGGCGGACAACACGGCGTTGTGGCGCACGTTGGGCCCGTCCGCGTCCGGGTGCGGCTCACCCAGCAGAGGGTGGCTGGTCACATCCGGCTGCTGGACTGCATTCAGCCAGTAACGCTGTCGTTGGAAGGGATACGTCGGCAGCGGGTGGCGCCGGGCGCCGCTGGCGGCGTACACCGACTGCCAGTCCACCGGCACGCCGTGCACATGCAGAGTCGCCAGCGCGGCCAGCACATCGGTCGCAGCGGCTCCAGTGGGCACGCACACCGCTTCCGGCGTAAGACATTCCTCAGCCAGGACACTGAGCGCCACGGAGGGACCGGCTTCGACGAACGCCGTCACCCCCGCATCGGCAAGCCAACCGACAGCGTCAGCGAACCGCACGGTCTCCCGCGCCTGCCGGACCCAGTAGTCGGCTGTCGTCAACACGTCCGTCTCAGGCCGACCGGTCACAGTGGACACGATTGGAACAGAAGGCCGTTGGTACTCGACGGATTCAGCGACCGCGCGGAATTCTGCGAGGATAGGGTCGACCTGCGGCGAGTGGAACGCGTAGCTCACCCGCAACCTGGTGGCCGGACGGCCGATCCTGGCGGCCAGCTCCGTAACCGCGGCCTCACCACCGGACAGCACAACCGACTTCGGTCCGTTGACCGCTGCGATCGCGATCCCGTTCATGAGGTAACGCGACACTTCGTCCACGGGTGCTCGTACCGCGATCATCGCGCCACTCGTCGGCAGCGTGGCCATCAGCCGGCCGCGCGCAGCGACAAGCCGGATCGCGTCGGCGCGGGAGAACACACCAGCGATGTGGGCCGCCGCGAGTTCGCCGACCGAGTGACCGACCAGATAGTCCGGTCGCACGCCGTACTCGGCGAGCAGTGCGTGCAGGGCGACCTCGAAGGCGAACAGTGCGGGCTGCGCATAGTCGGTGCGGTCCAACGGGCCGTCGTCGATCACCTGACGCAACGGCCGCGGCAACCACGGCGTGAACTCGTCGCACACCTCGGTGAACACGGTGTCGAACACGGGAAGGGCCGCAGCCAGCGCACGGCCCATTCCGCTGCGCTGCGCGCCCTGGCCTGCGCACAAGAGGGCCACTTTCGGGTCGTTACGCGCGATTCCCGTGCGCAGCGAAGGATTCACCACACCGTTGGCCAGGTCACGTAGGCCGGCAACGTGGCCGGTCAGCACCGCGGCCCGGTGCGTCAGTGGTGTTCTGGTCGTCGCCAAGGAGAACGCTACGTCTACAGTGGACTCTTTGGTCTCTTCGAGTGCGTCCGCGAGCCGTGCGGCGTGCGCTCGCAGGCCGGCCTCATCGCTGCCACTGACCAGCCAGGGTGCGTCGGCCCAGCGGTGTTCGCTGTGCGGCGCCTCGGTTTCCGGTGCTTCCTCGATGATCACATGCGCGTTGGTTCCGCCGATACCGAACGACGAGATCGCCGCCCGGCGTGGCCTGCCGCGGCTCGGCCACGGGCGTGCCCGGTCCAGGAGCCGCACGGCGCCCGCGGACCAGTCGACATACGGCGAGGGTTCGTCCGCGTACAGCGACCTGGGCAGTTCGGCGTGGCGCATCGCCTCGATCATCTTGATCACGCCTGCGATCCCGGCCGCGGCCTGGGTGTGCCCGAGGTTCGACTTCACCGAGCCCAGCCACGCCGGATCGGCTGGATCGCGGTCCTGCCCGTAGGTGGCCAGCAGGGCGCCTGCCTCGATCGGATCGCCCAGCGCGGTGCCCGTGCCGTGCCCCTCGATCACGTCCACATCGGACGCTCGCAGTCCCGCGCCGACCAGCGCCAGTTGGATGAGTTCCCGCTGTGCCGGACCACTCGGCGCGGTCAGGCCGTTGGACGTGCCGTCGGAGTTCACCGCCGACCCGCGCAGCACGGCCAGCACCGGATGTCCGTTACGCCGGGCGTCGGTCAGTTTCTCCAGCAGTACCAGCCCGGCCCCTTCGGCCCAGGCCGTTCCGTCCGCGCCCGCCGCGAACGAACGGCACCGGCCGTCTGGTGACAGGCCCCGTTGGCGGCTGAACGCGATGAACGGCTGCGGGCTGGACATCACCATCGCGCCGCCGGCCAACGCGAGAGTGCACTTGCCGGTGCGCAGCGCGGTGGCGGCCAGGTCCATTGCGACCAGCGATGACGAGCAGGCTGTGTCCACAGTCAAGGTGGGCCCGCGTAGCCCCAGCACGTAGGCGATCCGGCCGGACGCGACGCTGCCCGCCGACCCGATGGCGAGATGTGCCTCCAGTTCGTGCGACCGCACCCGGTTCCCGTAGTCGGTGTGCATCAGGCCGACGAACACACCGGTGTTCGTGCCGCGCACGGCGGTCGCCGGAATGCCCGCGCGTTCCAGCGTCTCCCAGGCCACCTCCAGCAGCAGCCGCTGCTGCGGGTCGGCGGCCAGCGCCTCGCGTGGTGAGATACCGAAGAACACCGGGTCGAAATCCGCGGCGTCCGTGAGAAAACCGCCACGTCGTGTGTACGTGGTGCCGATCCGGTCCGGGTCTGGGTGATACAGCCTGGTCATATCCCAGCCGCGGTCGTCCGGGAACTCACTGGTGGCGTCCACCCCCTCGGCCACGAGCCGCCAGAGATCCTCGGGGCTGCGTACCCCACCGGGGTACCGGCACCCGGCCGCCACGATCGCCACCGGTTCGGTCTCGGGGCGTTCCCGTGGCGCGGTGCTCGCCGGAGCGCTGCCGTGCAGCCGCGACGCCAGGTACGTGGCGACGGCCGTAGGGCTCGGGTGGTCCCACACCAGCGTTGCCGGCAACGTCAGGCCGGTGCGCAGGCTGAGCCTGTGCCACAACGTCATCGCGCCCATCGACGTCACACCGAGGTCGGCGAACGCGGCGTCAGGGTCGCCCGCCGTCCCGCCGATCGCCGTGATCTCGTCCCGCACCATCTCCACCAAGGTGGCCGGCCCACCGATTTCCCGGTCAGGCTGCCGTTCGGTGAGTGCCTGACGCAGCATGTGGCGCCGTGGCTTGCCGATTGCCGTACGGGGGACGGCCGGGGTGAACAGGACTTCATCAGGAACCTTGTGCGGCGAAAGCACAGCGGCGCAGGCACGCAGCAGCCCGGCTGGATCGAGCGTGCGCCGCGCCGGGACCACGAACGCCACTGGGACCTCGCCGAGCAGCGGATGCGGGCGCGCCACCACGACCGCGTCCCGCACGCCGGGCAGGCCGCGCAGCACCTGCTCGACCTCGGCCGGGTCGACGTTCTCGCCGCCGCGCACGATCCGGTCGCTCACCCGGCCGGTGACGGCGAGGTGACCCCGTTCGAGACGGCCCAGATCACCGGTGTGGTACCAGCCGTCCACCAGCGACTCGGGCCGATTGTGGTAACCCAGCAACAGGTTGGGACCGCGGACCCAGATCTCGCCCTCGGTGGCGTCCCGGCCGGTGCCCGGATCCACGAGTCGCACGTCGACACCGGGAACCGGCGGTCCGCTGGTCCCGCGCGCCCTCGTCCCGTCAATCCTCTCCATCGCGATCATGCCGCAGGTCTCGGTGCTGCCGTAACCGTCCAGCAGCGGAGCGCCCCATCGCTGTTCGACCTGCTCGCGCAGTGCCGGATCACTGGGCGCGCCTGCCGTGACACACAACCGCAGTGAGGGCACGGCGTCCAGGCTCGTGTCGAGCAGTTGCTGGTACGTGACCGGTACTCCAGCCAGGAGGGTCGGTGCGTACTCGTCGATCAGCGAGGCCAGCGTGACCGGATCCGGCGTGGCCGCGACCCGCGCACTCGCGCCGGCCGCGGTCACGCCCAGTAGGCACAGCGAGTGGGCATAGCTGTGCGCCAACGGAAGTGGCCACAGCACGCGATCATCCGCGCACAGCGCCAACCCCGGTATATAGCAGGCAAACGCCGACCACAGCGCGGACCGCTGGCTCGATATGACGGCCCGGGGTGTTCCCGTGGTGCCGGACGTGTAGAGCATCCACGCCGGTTCGTCGAGCCCGAGGTCGTCGCGCGGCGCTGCTGACCTGGTGGTGAGCTTCTCGAAGCGCAGCGCGCCATCCGGCACGGCTGCCTCGCCAGTCACCACCAGGCGCAGTGACCGTCTGGCCGTCACCCGCACGACCTGCGTCAGATGCCGCTGGTCGGTCACCAGGACGGCCGGGTCACAGTCGGCTAGCAACGCCGCGAGTTCCGCGTCGGTACAATGCGGACTAAGCGGCACGCCGACCGCGGCGGCCCGCACCGTCGCCAGCAACCCTTCGATGAGTTCGACACTGTTGTCCACCAGGAATGCCACCCGCGCACCGCGGCCGACATCCAGCCCGGTGGCCAGGCCCGCGGTCCGATGCTCCATATCGGACCAGGTCACGCTGCGATGATCGTCAGTGAACGCCGTCTTTTCGCCGTACTGCCGGGCATTGGCGGTGAGTAACTCGGCAACGAAGCGGAGCGAGACCGCGTCCAAGGGCATTCTTCAGCCTAGCCACCACGATTGCGCGCCCGCATGGCAAAGATTCGCCACCATGACGACAGCGACCATCAATGATGGTGGTGGACTCGCACGACCTTTGCCCGAGCGTCAGCAGGTCTTGCGGACGTAGCCGCTCGCTCCCTGAGGCACCACGTACACGTCACGCCGTACCATGCTGATCTTGCCGTTCCACTCGGGACAGCCTTTGCTCATGCCCGAAGCGGTGTACTCGACATTGACCACACGGTTGTTGAACGGACCCGCGTAGTCGCCGCACTCCTCGTATTCACCGCATTCCTCCGTGACGGCGAAGTCGAGTCCGTTGGCTACGCGGTTGCCCGCCAGTTCCGGGGTGTTCTTCTGCGCGATGGCCAGGTTCTTGCTGTGCGCGTAGGCGGACAGGAGCTTGATGTACTCCTGCGCGTGGGTGGCGGTGAGCAGGTTCTTCGACCGGGTGTAGCTGTCGTAGTTGTCCGGCTCGATCGCCTGGTACCCCTTGGCGGCGCACGTGTCGATCCAGGTCTTGACCTTGGCCGCGACCCCGTTGCGCTTGTCGGGGGTGCGCAGGTCGAGCAGGGTCTCGCGCCAGTCCGGGTCGACGACCTTGTTGCCGTTGCCATCACGCAGCAACAGGTCGCTCCGCCAGTCGCCATCCTGGCCTTCCTGCGCCTGGAAGGCATTGATGTAGCAGATGTTGTACTTGCCGCTCGCCGGTGCGGCCGAGACGTCCCGGCTGACGATCTGCACTCCCGACGGCGGGGTGTACGCGCCACCGATCTGGTAGTCGAACCCGCCTGCCTGCGGTGGCAGCGTGATCGCGGCCGAGGCCGGCGCCGCCGTGGCCACGAGCGTGCCGACGGCCAGCGCTCCTGCTGCCGTGAAAGAAGCGAATCGCTTGCCGGGCATGGGGAGAAGACGCTTCATACCGACTCCATCATCGTCAGGCACGCACGGTTCAGCTTCCGTGTCGTGCCGCAAAGGTTCCGGCCGGAATACCGGTTTCGTCGGCGAAACCTAGGCAGCACAACCATTGTGGTCAATCAATCGCGCATTCGCGATGCGCGTTTCAACTGTCCCTTGCGCAGGCCACCTCGACGACAGTGACCCGCACGCCGGCCCGTTGAATCGCCGCGACCGCCTCGGGAGCGGCGGACTGGTCGGTGATGACCTCGTGCACGTCCTGGATGTCGCCCATGCGGGCGAGGGTGGTTTGTCCGATCTTGCTGCCGTCGGCCAACACGACCACGCGCCGGGCGCGGCCGAGCATGGCGTGGTTGGTCCGCGCCTCGTTCTCGTCGTGCGTGGTGATACCCGCCGACGCGTCGATGCCGTCCACGCCGATGAACGCCGTTCCGATGCTGATCGACGCCAGTACGTGCTCGGCCCAGGGACCGACCAGCTCGTAGGACTGAGGTCTGGCGACGCCGCCGACGACCACCAGCTTCAGCCGTGGATGCATCGCCAGCTCCATCGCGATGTTCAACGCGTTCGTGACCACGGTCAGATCCGCTCGGCCGGGCAGCTCTCTGGCGAGTTCGCTCGTGGTGGATCCACCGGTCAGGGCAATGACGTGCGAACCCGTCGGCAGCGTGCGGATCGCCGCGCGCACGATGGCGCGTTTGGCGTCCCGGGAGCGGCTTTCCCGGTAGGGCACCGGCACCTCGTTCGTCTGGCCCTGGGCCAGTGCGCCGCCGTGGGTGCGGGTCAGCAGCCGCTGCTCCTCCAGTTTCGCCAGGTCGCGTCGCAGCGTGGCGGAGGAGACGCCGAAGCGTGCGCAGAGCTCGCCTACGTGCAACGAGCCTGCCTCCCCCAGCACCCGCAACACTTCTGACATCCGTTCGGCCCGCGTGGTGCGCCTTTTTCGCGTGCGCCTTCCGGCGGTGGCGAAATCCGTGGAGTCGGACATGGCGTCGAGCTTACGACCGCGCCGTGAACGCAGCCGCACCGGTAAAACGCTCAACTCGAATGCGCATATGGGCGTCGAGTCTTGCGAGTCGCGCAGTGGCGCACGTACCAATGCAGCACTTGAGTCCTCGGAGGTGAACTGAGGTGTTCCTCGGTGTCGACGGCGGCGGGACGAAGACGGCTTTCTGCCTGGTCGATCTCGACGGCCGGATCGCCGCGGAGGCCAGGACCGCGAGCGTGTACTACCTGAGCGACGGTCTGCCGATCGTGGAACCCCTGCTGCGCCAGGGGATCGACGAAGTGTGCCGCACCGCGGGCATTTCGGTCCCGGACATCACGTACGCGTTCTTCGGGCTGCCCGCCTACGGGGAGATCAGCACCGACCAGCCCATGCTCGACGCGTTGCTCGCGAGGATCCTCGGTACGGCGGACTACCGGTGCGGCAACGACATGATCTGTGGCTGGGCCGGGTCCCTGGGGGCTGTCGACGGCATCAATGTCGTCGCCGGCACCGGCTCGATCGCCTACGGAGAACACGAAGGCAGGCAGTGGCGCGGCGGCGGCTGGAGCGAGCTGTTCGGTGACGAGGGCTCCGGCTACTGGGTCGCGATCCATGGCTTGAACGCCTTCAGCCGCATGGTCGACGGGCGCCTGCCTGCCGGGCCGTTGGTCGGGGAAATGCGCCAGGCTCTCAGCCTCGCCGCCGATTTCGACGCGATCGACGTCGTGGTGAACCGGTGGCACGGCGACCGGGGCAAGATCGCGAACCTGAGCAAGGTCGTGGTCCAGGCCGCCGGCGCGGGCGACACGGTCGCGACCGGGATACTCCGGGAAGCGGGACGGGAGCTCGCACTGCTCGTGGACGTCGGCCGGCGCGCACTCGAATTCGACGCCTCACAACCGGTTGCGGTGTCCTACTCCGGCGGCATGTTCGGTTCGGCGCACGTACTGGCGTCGTTCCGCGATTCACTTTCACTCAAGTACGACCTGCGTGAGCCACTGCTGCGACCGCACATCGGTGCCGCCCTCTACGCGGCACGCCTGCACGGACACCCGTTGCGGGCGGAGCAAGTCCACTCAACCGCGTCCTTCTCTCTTGCTGAGGAGCCGAGATGACCGTGCCCACGTCGTCCGATCGCGCGAACAGCTGGATCCCGTACGCGGGACTGCTGGTGTTGTTCTGGGGAGTGTGGGGAGCCTTTTCCAGCCTGCCCACCAAGCTCTACGCCTACCCCGATCCGATGGTGTACGTGGTCTGGGCCCTGACCATGGTCGTGCCCGCGTGGTTCTCGTTGCGCGGCAAGAGGTTCGACCGCAGCCGGACCGCGGGCGGATACGGGTTGCTGATCGGGCTCACCGGTGCGGGTGGACAGCTCTTGCTGTTCAAGGCACTCACGATCGGCCCCGCATATGTGATCTTCCCGATCGTCGCTCTCTCACCCGCGATCACGGTGCTGCTGGCGTTCGCCGCATTGCGGGAACGACTCAACGGGTGGTCATGGACAGGCGTGCTGCTCGCGCTCGTCGCCATCGTTCTGTTCTCCGTCTCTACCGGAGAAGCCAGTGACACCGGGTGGCTCTACCTGCCGTTGGCGGTCCTTGTCTGCGTGGCGTGGGGTGTGCAGGCGTTCTTCATGCGCAAGGCCGCACTCGCCGGAGTGGACGACGCCTCGACGTTCGGCTGGATGACCATCAGCGGACTGCTGCTGATCCCGGTCGCGGTACTGATGATGGGCGGCCTGCCGCTGGCGTTCCCGTGGCAGGCGCCCGCACTCACCGCAGGCACACAACTGCTCAACTCGGTCGGGGCATTGTTCCTGGTGATGGCCATGAGCCGGGGCAAGGCGTCGATCGTGGCGCCGGTGACCAACGCCCTGGCGCCCGTGCTGACCATCGTGCTGTCGCTTCTGGTCTTCGGCGCCGCTCCCACCGGATTCCAGGTCGCGGGCATCGTGCTGGCCCTGGCCGGTTCGACCCTGATGGTCTACCGCGCGGAGAAGGGCGCCGAGCCGACATCAGCGACGGTGACACAACTCCCCCGCGACAAGAAGAGTCCACTGGCATGATCACTCCAGATGATCGTGAGTGTCGGCTCTCATGATTGTTGCCAGGTAGCGTGACAAGGGTGAACTCTCGCCCGACGTCATGGGGTGATCTTGGCCGGTATTCCGGACATCGCGCCTTACCCACTGCCGGTATCGGCGGACCTGCCGAAGAACGTGGCCACCTGGACGGTGGATCCCCAGCGTGCCGCAGTGTTGATCCACGACATGCAGCAGTACTTCCTGCGCCCTTTCCCCGAAGCCATGGCCGCGCAGCTCGTGCGGAACACGGCCCTGGTCCGGGATCGCTGCCGGGAGCTGGGCATGCCAGTGGCGTATACGGTACAGCCCGGAAGTATGACCCCACAGCAGCGCGGCCTGCTGGCGGACTTCTGGGGAGCGGGAATGCGGGCCGCACCAGCCGACCGTGACGTACCCGGGCCGCTGGCCCCGGACCCGGCGGACGGGGTGTTCACGAAATGGCGGTACAGCGCGTTCTTCGGCAACGACCTGCTGGCGTGGCTGCGGCGGCACAACGCCGATCAGCTTGTCATCTGCGAGGTGTACGCCCATGTGGGCATCCTGATGAGCGCGGTCGACGCGTTCACCAACGACAACCAGACGTTCCTCGTGGCTGACGCGATCGCCGACTTCTCGGCGGAGGACCATCGACTCGCCATGCAGTACGCCGCGCGGAACTGCTCCGTCGTGCTCACCGCCGCAGAAGTCCTGCAGTGACCAGCACTCCAGGTCTCCTCCCCCGGGTACTGTCATCGGATCCGCCCCCGTTCGCGCTGCTGTACCGTCCAGAGTGGACCGGCGAGGGCCGGCTCGACGTATTGTCCTGACAGTGACCGTCCGGCACTGGGACGAGACGTATTCATGGGACGCGGACGACCTGGTCGTCATGGGTCCAGGGCCCGGCGACCCGACCGACAGCCGCGACCCAGCGGCCGGGGACTGAGCCCAAGATGATCATCGATGTGTTCACATCGGACTCAACGGCGAGGTGGCCCTTTCCGGCGCGCGTGCACCGGCACACAATCACTCAAGGCCGCCCGGGTCACCGTGGTCGCGGTGCTCACCACACTGCGAACAGCCCGCTCCGGATCCAGCTCGTGCAGGTCCGTCAGCACGAACAGCGCCTCAGCGCTCACCACGATCGCGAGATCCCGCTTGAGCTGCGCCAAGGCAGCCCTGCCGATGACCGCCTGGCTTCCGGTGATCGGTTTCAGCGCCTCATCGATCAACCGGGTCCGCAGGGCCGGCCGGACCTTCACCGCCGGTCGCGTCACCGAAGCGGCGATCATCGCGCGCACCGCGCTCTGGTAGGCCAGCACGTGGCGCATCAGATGCTCGGTGACCGCGGCGACGCGCTCCACCGGATCCTGGGAATCCCGGACCGGTTCGAGGGCTTCGGCCGCGGTGGGCATCCGGCCGTCCATCACCGTCCGCACCAGGCTGACCAGATCCGGGAAGTACCGGTAGGCGGTCGCTTCCGACACCAGAGCCGCCCTGGCCACCGCCGGCATCGTGAGCTCCCCGCCCGCGCAGATCAACTCGACCGCGGCCCGCACGATCGCGTCATGCGTGCGCCGTTTCTGGTTGACCCGGCCGGTCGAACTCCCCAACGCCATCAGCGCGCCTTTCCCACCAGAACCCTGGACCGTGGGCGTCACTATAATCCCAGCTCATCCGGGGGCATTCCGGCGATGGGACGCCTGTGGCGGCAGCGGGCAGGCTGCCAGTGTGTGCGTGCGGAACACCGGACAGCACAAGGACTTCCCCGCGTCCCTCAGCGCCCCGAGCACCGTCCAGTTCGCCGCGGGGCGGGCGGCCTGAGCAAGGACTATTCGTTCGCAAAGGCTTTACGGCCGTTCGTGACATGGAAACGTGGCGTCCTGAACCGCCTTCAGCTTGACCGGGAAGTACCGCATTTCCAGGACTACAGTCACCTGCCCGAGTTCGACGTGATCGAGTCGGCGATCGCCTCCCCCGGGTGACCGTTGCCGGGCTCGGACAGCGCGGTTCGGGCGATGGTGCGGACGGTGCGCTGAAGGCTGGCGATGGCGGCTTCGGTGTCGAGGCCGCAGAGGTCGGTGAGCGAGAAGAGCGCGTCGGCGCTGACGACGGCGGCGAGGTCCTGCTTGAGCTGGGTCAGCCGTTGCGCGGCGGCGGGGGTGTCGGCCGCGACGACCGGGTCGAGGGCCTGGTCGATGAGTCCGAAGCGGAACCCCGGCCGGTCCCGCACGCGCGGCGGGCTGGTGACGGTCGCGGCGATGACGGCGCGGACGGCCCCCTGGTAGGCGGTGACGCGCCGCAACAGGAAGTCGGTCGCGAACTCCAGACGTGCCAACGGATCGGTGCTGCCGGCGACGGGAGCCAGCGCTTCGGCCGGCGTGGGCCACAGATCCACCAGCGCGGTGGTGATCAGTTCCACGATCTCGGAGAAGTGACGGTAGGCCGTCGCCTCCGAGACGCCGGCTCTCCCGGCCACCTCGGGCATCGTCACCATCCGGCCGGAGGTGATCAGCTCGCGGCAGGCCTCGACGATCGCGGTGCGGGTGCGCGCCTTCTGCTCAGCCCGGCTGACCCTCTCGCGCTTGCTCGTCGGGGGCATCTCTCTCCACTTCGTCCGGTACGGATCACTCGATTCTCCCCCGCTCGCGAGGCTGCCGAGAACCGCGTCACAATCATGAGAGTACACTTGCGCGAGTGAACTCTCACCAATACGGTCTTGATGTCACCACATCGGAGGAGTCACACATGGCAGACGTATCGGTCGTGGGGCCGGACGGCGGGGAATCGATCAGTATCGGGACGACCCGGGTGCGGATTCTGGAGGACGGCAGCACCACCGAGCACCGGCTCGGGATAGCGGAGATCACCGTCGCGCCGCACACCGACGGGCCGCCGCAGCACCGCCACGCCCAGCACGACGAGGGCTTCTACGTCACAGCGGGACGGGTGACGTTCACCGTCGGCACGGAGAAGTACGAGGCGCCGGCCGGCACGCTCGTCATGGTCCCGCCAGGCGCGCCACACACCTTCGCCAACCTCACCGACCACCCCGCGGTCATGCTCAACACCTTCACCCCGGACCTGTACGTGCAGTACTTCCGGGACCTGCGCGACATGATCGCCGCCGGCCGCCCGCCCACCCCGGAGGCGATGACCAAGGCGATGCGCCCCTACGCCACCGAACCCGCCTGATCCCCAATCCCCTTGGAGCACTTCATGACGACCACGACACAGCATGTCCACTTCGAGGAGACCGGCCCCGTCGACGTCACTTTCACCACCCACGGCTCCGGCCGCCCGCTTGTGCTGCTGCACGGCGGCGCCGGCCCGCAGTCGGTGGCCGGATTCGCCGAGCGGCTCGCCGCCAGCGGCGACTTCCAGGTCCTCGTGCCTATTCACCCCGGGTTCGAGGGCACCCCGCGCCCGGACACCCTGACCACGATCAGCGGCCTGGCCCGGCTCTACGTCGCGCTGCTGGACGAACTGGACCTGGCCGGGGTCACAGTGGTCGGCAACTCGATCGGCGGCTGGATCGCCGCGGAGATCGCGCTGCTCGACGCTGCCCGGGTCGCGGGTGTGGTGCTGCTCGACGCGGTGGGCCTCGACCTCCCGCAGGCGCCCATCGCCGATTTCTTCAGCCTCACCATGGACCAGGTCGTCGATCTGAGTTACGCCAACCCGGACGCCTTCCGCTTCGATCCCGCGAAGCTCCCGCCCGCACGGCAGGTGGCGATGGCCGGCAACCGCGAGACGTTGCGGGTCTACGGCGGCACGACGATGGCCGATCCCACGCTGTTGGGCCGCCTGCCGGCCGCATCCACGCCGGTGTTGGTGGTGTGGGGCGCCGCGGACGGGATCGTGCGGCCTGAACACGGCACGGCCTACGTCGACGCCCTGCCGGACGCGAGGTTCGTGCTCATCGCGGACGCCGGTCACCTGCCGCAGCTGGAAACCCCGGAGATGGTGCGCGACCTCGTCGTCGAGTTCGCCGCCGTCGAAACCGCCAAGAAAGCCTGAGCAGGAGAGTGGGCAGGAGTACCCATGGCGCGCGTGATCATCGAGCCGGAACAGGGTAAGGCCGGTAGGCCACGGCAGGAGCACGCCCAGCCCGGCACGGACTCCGTCCCGCCACCGCCGCACACCGCCGGCACGCAGACCATGAGCCCGGCGCGAGTGCGCGCCGCGTTCGCCGTTCTGCTGCTGGCGATGCTGCTGGCCATGCTCGACAACACCGTCGTCGGCACGGCGATGCCGACGATCGTCGCCGAACTCGGGGGCCTGGCCCACCTGTCCTGGGTCGTCACGGCGTACACCCTGACCACCGCCGCGTCGACGCCGATCTGGGGCAAGCTGGGCGACCTCTATGGGCGCAAAAACGTGCACCTGAGCGCGATCGCGCTCTTCACCGCGGCTTCCGTCGCGTGCGGGTTCGCCCAGGGCATGACGCAGCTGATCGTTTTCCGTGCGCTGCAAGGCCTGGGCGGCGGCGGCCTTGCGGTCGGCGCGCTCTCCCTGATCGGCGTGCTGGTGCCGCCCCGGGAACGCGGTCGCTACCAGGGCATGACGGCGAGCGTCATGGCAGTCGGGCAGATCGGCGGTCCCCTGGTCGGCGGCTGGGTCACCTCGCTATTGGGCTGGCGCTGGAACTTCTATCTGAACCTCCCCCTCGGTCTGCTGGTCCTCATCGCCACCGTGGTCGTCCTGGGCAAGTGCCCGACCCCTCGCCGCCGAGTCCATTTCGACTTCCGCGGCGCATTCCTGCTGACCACCACCATCACTGCCCTGCTGCTGCTCACCAGCTCCGTCGGCAACACGCTCCTGCTCTCGGTCGTCACGTTCACCGCGTTCGCCGGGTTCGTGCTCGTCGAGCGGCGCAGCCCCGAACCCGTGCTGCCGCTGGGTTTGTTTGCCCACCGGAACATCGCGCTGACGACCGCGATCATCTTCGTGGTGGGCGTGGTCAGCTTCGGGGTGATCACCTTCGTGCCGCTGTTCCAGCAGAACGTGCAAGGCGTTTCGGCAGCCGATTCCGGCACGCTGTTGCTGCCGATGACCTTGGCCGTGGTCGTCGCGTCCCAACTGGCCGGGCGGCTGAGCAGCCGCACCGGCCGGTACCGGATCTTCCCGATCGCCGGCACCGGCTGCCTGACCGCCGGATGCGGCCTGCTCGCCACCCTGCAGGCCGGCAGCCCGGTCTGGTTCACCAGCGGCGCGCTGGTGCTCGTCGGATTCGGGCTCGGGCTGAGCACGCAGATGATGACACTGATCGCGCAGAACACCGTTCCCGTGGGAGAAATCGGCGTCGCCACCGCGAACACGACGATGTTCCGGACGATCGGCGGCGCGATCGGCACATCGGTGTTCGGTGCCCTGCTCGCCGGTGCGGCCCATCCCGGACGCACGACTGAGCAGGGGCTCGTGGCCGGGTTTTCCGTCATCTTCGCGATTGCCGCAGTGGTCAGCGGACTGGCGTTCGTGGCAGCTTGGTGGATCAAGCAGTCGCCGCTGCGCCAGGCCGTCGGGCCGGATGCCGAATCATGATCCGGCATCAGGAGAGTCCATATTAGACAGTCATGGTTCCGCTTCAGGACCGTCCGATTGGCGACTTCGCGCCATCAGCAGTCCCCAGACCGGGCCCGAAATCACGGTAAGTTCGTAAACTAACGAATCAATGTGTTCCCACAGGAGGACTCGTCTTATGAAGATCGGCATCGGGCTGCCCAACCAGGTGCGCGACGTCCGGCCACAGGTCATTCCCGAATGGGCGGCGCGCGCCGAGGATGCCGGTTTCTCGACACTCGGCACCGTCGGCCGGATGGCCTACCCCGGCGTGATGGACACCGTCGCGCTGGCAGCCGCCGCGGGCGCCACGAAGAGCATCGGGCTGATCAGCAACATCCTGATCGCAACGGCGTGGCCGGCCACCTTGCTGGCCAAGGAGATCGCGGCCATCGACGGGGTCTCCGGCGGACGGCTGACGCTGGGGATCGGTGTGGGCCTGCGTTCCGACGACTTCGTGGTCGACGGGCTGGGCACTGCGGGGCGTGGCCACCGGATGGACGCCGCCCTTGAGACCTACCGCGATGTCTGGAACGGCGCGCCGGTCGGCGGAGGCGACAATCCCGCCGTGACTCCGGACACTCGCCAGGTTCCCTTGCTGTTCGGCGGCATGTCCCCGGCTGCCTACGCCCGGATGGCCCGATGGGGACAGGGCTACATCGCCGGCTCCGTCCCGGCCGCCATGGCCGGTCAGTTCTTCGACGCCGCTCGAGCCGCATGGCAGCAAGAGGGTCGCGATGGCGCACCGCGGCTGGTGGCCATCGCGTACTTCGCATTGACCGACCCGGACACCGGACGCCGCAAGGTGGGCGACTACTACGCCAATACCGGCGAATTCACCGAGATGGTCGTCAATTCCATGAGTGCCACGCCGGACGAGGTACGCAGCACCGTGAAAGCGTTCCACGACCTCGGTGTCGACGAACTCGTTCTCAACCCGACCACCGACGAACTCGACGACATCGGCAGGCTCGCCGACATCGTGCTCTGACCCCGCCGTGGTGGCGTCGTGGATCCACGACGCCACCACCCGGCCATCAAGATCACGCGGCTCAGGCGTCTGGCAACGCCTGCACCGCAAGGAGACGGTCGTGCAGCCGACTGACAAGCGAGGGTATGTCCGCGTCCTCGGCGGCTGTGCCGAAGATGCGGAAGTCCGGCGCATTGAAGGCGTCTCGCAGAAGATGCTCACCCAGACTCTCCGCGGGCTCGAACGGGACGGGCTCGTACACCGCACCGTCTACCCCGAAGTCCCGATCCGCGTCGAGTACACACTCACCGACGCGGGCCGCACCCTGCGCGAACCACTGCGCGCACTACAGGAATGGTCGATCGAGCACGTCGGCGACGTGTCAGCGTCGCAGAAAGCCTACGACCAAGCGAACCGGCCTGCTCCTGACGACGAGTAACGCGGTCCGCCAGGTCAGTACGGCCAGCCGGGGACGTTCAGACGGATGCTGTACAGGCCGAAGTTTCCGGTGTTGCCGCCGGTGGACGCGGTTCCCGATGTGATGTAGAGGGTGGTCCGGTCGGGACCGCCGAAGGCCACGTTGGTGGTGTGGCGGCCGGCCGAAATCGTGCCGAGCTGCCGGCCTGATGGGGAGAACACGTAGACCTTCCCATCATCGTATGTGGCCTGGTACAGGTTTCCGGCACAGTCGACCGTGCCACCGTCGGTACCGTTGAGTGACGCGAAATCGCTGCGGGGTCCGGTACTGCCGTCCGCGTTGACGGGGTACTTGTAGATCTTGCCTGTCGCGTTGCCACCGACGTAGAGGGTCCTGCCGTCCGGGGAGAGCTCGATTCCGTTCGGCTGACGGATTGTGTCGTCGATCAGCGTGACAACACCGTTGGTGACGCGGAAGACGCCGGTTTTGCCGGACATCTGGTCCGGCCGGTTCGCGCGCTGGAAATTCGGATCGGTGAAGTAGGCCGTTCCGTTCGCTGCCGTGGTGACATCGTTGGGAGAGTTGAACATTCGCCCTTGGTAGGTCGCCGCGATCGTCGCTCGTTGCCTGGTGGCCAGGTTGTACGAGGACAGGCTGCGTTGGTCGTGGGTCGCCGCGACGACGGATGTGCCGTCACGGCTGATCGCCAGGCCGTTGCTGCCCGCGTTCTTGATGAACGTGGTGAACGTGCCCGTCGCGGGTGTGTACCGCAGGATGTCCGAAGGCTGGACGTTCTGCGGGCCGGCGCCGTCGTACATGTTGCTCAGCAACAGGGTTTGCGTCGCCGCGTCCCAGGTCGGGCCCTCCAGGAAGTTGAACCTGTCCTTGATCTTGGTCGCGGTCAGGTTCGGGGAGGGCAGCGGATTGCCGAACGGTCCCCCGGGGCACGGCCCCTCGGGTGCCGCCGCCGAGGCGCCGGTCCCGCCCAAAACGGTCACACTCAAAGCGGTCATGGCCAGGATTGTCGTGGCCACGATCGTTCGTTGCTTTGCCCGAATGCTCATGCCGGGTGCCGTCCTCTTCTGGTTGGCCGGAGGCGTGCGACCATCAGCCGGTGGTCATCAGGTGTTCAGGAGCAGCCGATCCGCGACGCCGCCAGCACGATGTCGTCGAACCAGAGCGTGTCGTCACCGTTTCCGTAACTTTCCCAGCCGATCCGGAAGTTCGCCGGAGCAGGCCGCCACCCGCCGCGGCGGAGCCACTGCGCGTCCACGTCCGGCGTGGGCGTGCCGTCCGCACGCAGGCCCGGCACTTCGTTGCCGTTGGCCCAGGTCCGCAGCTCGGAGCCGGTGATCCCGAACTCCACACAGGTCCACTGGTTCACCGCCAGCGGAACGCTCTGGGCGACCCCGGCCGGGCTCTGTTCGGGCAGCGTGGCGTCGTCGGATTCACGGTTCCATTGCAGGGCACGGTTTTGTCCGCCCATGCGCAGATCCTTGCCGCCGTCGGCAGTGTCCTTCATGGCCAAGAAGGTCACGTGCGCCTCCGGCAGCGCAGTGGTGTGCCGGACGTAGAACCGCCCATACAGGCCGGATGTCGTTATCCCCCTTGATGTTGCGAGGAACACGTGGTTGCAGTAGCCGGCCCGGCCGTCGACCCGGACCGACTTGCTGCCGCTGTGCGCGACCGAGTTGTCGACGGTCGCGGTGCCGGTTCCCTGGCAGTTCGGGAACTGCAGTGACCAGTCTCCGGCAGGCGTGGGCCCGGTCTGGTTTTCGAAGCCGTCACAGAACGCCCCACTTGGACAGCCCGCAGGCGGCGGTGGTGGAGGCGGTGGGGGTGGAGGAGGCGGAGGCGGGCTGGTGTCGTTGCAGCGCACACCGTTGAGGGTGAAATCCGTGGGCGCGTCGTTGCTGCCTTGGAACGTCGCCTGGAATCCGAACTGGACGGAAGCACCGGTGGCGATACTGCCGTTGAACGCCTGGTTGCGCGCGGTCACGGCTTTGCCGGACTGGGTGACGTCGGCGCTCCAACTGGAGGTGACGCGTTGGTTGCCCGCGTAGGTCCACGCCAATGTCCAGCCGTTGACCGGAGCTGCGTTGTTGGTCACCGTCACCTGACCGACGAAGCCGTTGTTCCACTGGTCAACGCGGTAGCCCACCACGCACGAAGGCGCGTTGACTGCATATCCGGAGACGGGGTTCACGATCAACGCCGCTGCTACCGCGGTTGCCAACGCGGTCACGGTCAAGGCACCGCTCGTTCTCCGGCGCATCTGCTCTCCTGTGGGCTGGGCGACGTTGCCAGTTCTGGGAGCGCTCCCAGTGCAGACTGTAACCGTGCCGATACCGTTTGGCAATGATTCGGAATCCGCACCGCCTCCGGCAACCGGCTGCCGACGTAGGGTGGCGTCGTGACAGTCACAGTGGCGGTGCTGGGCTTGGGCGAAGCGGGCGGCGCGATCGCCCGTGATCTGCTTGCGGCCGGAGCGGTGGTCCGTGCCTACGATCCCGCAGTTGCCGCACCGGCCGGAATGGTGCCCGCGGCAAGCGAAGCCGACGCCGTGACCGGAGCCGGCCTCACGCTGAGCGTCAACAGCGCGAAGTCGTCCATCGACGCTCTGCGAGCCGGTATCGCCGCCTGTCAAGGCGTCTGGGCTGATCTGAACACAGCGTCGCCGGGCACGAAACGGCAGCTCGCCGAAATCGCGGCGGACAAGGCTGTCGCGTTCGCGGATGTGGCCATCATGGCGCCGGTCCCAGGCCGAGGCCTGCGTACGCCGATGCTGGCCAGCGGCCCGGCAGCCGCCCAAGTGGCGGAAATCCTGAACCCGCTGGGCGCTTCGGTCGACACGATGGCCGGACCGGCCGGGCTGGCCGCCGAACGCAAGCTGCTGCGCAGTGTGTTCTTCAAAGGACTCGCGGCAGCCGTCGTCGAGGCGCTGGAAGCAGCCCGGGCCGCCGGATGCGAGCAATGGCTGCGCGACAACGTCGCCGAGGAACTGGCCCGGGCCGATGAGTCAACTGTGGACAGACTGGTCACGGGAACCCGTCAGCACGCGGTCCGCCGCGCCGACGAGATGTCCGCCGCGACGGACATGCTCGCCGAACTGGGCGTCGAGCCGGCCATCGCGGCGGCGACTCGTGACTTCCTGACCAGAATCGCGAACAGCGTTTGACGCTTGCTCACCGCTCGCCGACCGGTGGAGTGCCGTGCGTGTGGAAGGTCTCGATGGTCTTCAGGCCCCATGCCTGTCCTTTGGCGCGCTCGGCTTCGGTCCAGGTGAGCGGCTGCCAGTCCGGGGCGAAGATCAGGCGGGCGGTGGGGTTGCACAGCTCGATCCGGTTTCCGCCCGGTTCGTAGACGTACAGGAAGAACGTTTGCTGGATCGCGTGTTTGTGTGGTCCGGTTTCGATGAACACGCCGTGGTCGAGGGCGATGTCGGCGGCGCGCAGGATGTCCTCGCGGGTGTCGGTGGCGAAGGCGATGTGGTGCAGCCGGCCGCTGGAGTGGGTCCAGTCGTTGGTGTAGACGAGGTCATAGGACTTCTGTGCGAAGTGCGTCCACTGTCCCGAGATCACACCTGTGTCGAGCATGATCTGTTCGGTGACTCGCCCGCCGAGGACGTCGCAGATGAACTGGCCGTTGGTGGCCGCGTCCGCTGCCAGGTAGTTGACGTGGTCGAGACGGCGGACGCACACTCCGCGCGCCGGATACGCCTGAGCCTGGTTCTTCAGCGCCGGGCGCAGTTGTTCAGGTGGTTGGTACCACTCGCTTTCCCAGTACAGCTCCATCTCGTGCCCGTCCGGGTCGCGGAAGACATACGCCGGGCCGATGCCGGGATCGCCGTCGGTCCAGCCGATGCCCAGGCCGCGCTCCTCGATCGCGGCCACGCGTCTGTTCAACGCTTCCGCGCTCGCGGCACGCATTCCGGTGCGGCCGACACCGGAGGTCGCCGACGCGGTGAGTTTGAGGCTGTGGTGCTCGTAGTCGTCCCACGTGCGCAGGTAGACCGAGTCGCCGTCGGAGCCGTTCTCGGTCAGTCCCAGTACGCGGACGAAGAAATCCAGGCTCTGTTCCGGTTCTGGCGTGAGCAGTTCGACGTGACCGACGTGCGCGATCTCGTGGCGAAGTGCGGGCATCGCCGCCTCCTTTCAGGAACGGGGAAAGACGGTGCCGTCGAAGAGTTTCCTGGCCGTGCGTATCACGGTCGACCGTCGCACCCTGGGCGGCACGGAGTCGTCGAGGTCCACAGCCACAGCGAGTTTCCCGGTGGGGTGCTCGATCTCGACGGGCTCGCCCGCCGCGGGCGGGACGACGAGCTCGCTGCCCACCGCGCCGGGCAGCAACAACGCGGTCACCACGCTGACGCCTCCCAGCACTCCTATCGACGGGTGCGGCCGCACCGGGATGAAGGTCCTCGTGCAGATCGCGCCTTCGTCGCGTGGGGCTGCGACCAGGGTGGTCTTGGGTACGGAGGTGCCCGTGACGTCACCAAGCCCCATGCGTGCACCGGCTTTCGTGCGTAGCGACTGGATCCGGTCGGTGAGTCCGGTGTCGGACGCCAGTTCTTCGGCGGACTCGTAGCCGGTGATCCCGAAGTCGGTCGCCCGGGCGACGACAACGGGCATTCCATTGTCGACACACGTGACCGGGACACCGTCGATCTCCTCACGCAGGTTGCCGGTGGGCAGCAGGCTGCCGCACACGGACCCTTCGGTCTCGGTGAAATCCAGTTCGACCGGGGCGGCTGTGCCAGGCACACCGGAGATGGCCGTGGTGCCGGCGTAGTTCACCGCGCCTTGGGGCGTCGGGAAAGTCGAGACGGCGATCGTGCCGGTGTTGACCAGCCTGATGCGGACCGTGGTGCGATGGGCCGAGGCGGGCACCAGGCCACGCTCGACAGCGAACTGCCCGACACCGGCCAGCAGGTTGCCACAGGTCTGCTTGCCGGAGACGGTCGGTTCGCCGACCCCCAGCTGCAGGAACAGGTAGTCCACGTCGCGGTCGGATTCGCCTGCCGGCGACACGATCGCCACCTTGCTGGTGACCGGATGCGCCCCGCCGAGTCCGTCGATCTGGCTGGGATCAGGTGTGCCCATGATCCGCAGCAGCAGGTCGTCGCGAGCGTCCGGGTCGCTGGGCAGGTCGCCGGCGAGGAAGTAGGCGCCCTTGGATGTTCCGCCACGCATCAGCATGCAGCTCAGCCCGGCGCTCACGACTGCCTCCACCGGTATTCCTCAGCGGTCAGGTACTCCACGCCGAGGTTCTTGAGTGTCTGCCGCAGGCCATACCGGTCGAGTCCCAGCTCGCCCGTGCGAAAGGCCTCGCGGGTGGATGTTTCTTTCGCCGCCCGCCCGCGTGCGGCCCGCACCGCGTTGTAGGTCGCCTGCCGGGGCACGCACAGGACTCCGTCGTCATCGGCCAGCACGGCATCGCCTGGGTGGATGGTCTGGCCGCCCACGACGATCGGTACGTTCACCGCGCCCGCAGTGGCCTTGACGGTTCCTTGAGCACTGACCGCTGCAGACCACGTTGGAAAGCCCATTGCACGCAATTCAGCGACGTCGCGTATGCCGGTGGTCGTAACCACGCCGCGCACTCGATGCTGCAACGCGGTGGCGAACAGCTCGCCGAACAGCCCGTCGCGGCACGGTGATGTCGTAGTCACCACGAGCACGTCACCGCGCTGGCATTGCTCGACAGCCGCGTGGATCATCAGGTTGTCGCCTGGCCAGCAGAGCACGGTCACGGCCGTACCCCCGATGCGGGCACCGCTCTGGACAGGCCGCAGGTCCGGGCCAAGGTAACCGTCGCGCCCGATCGCTTCGTGCACGGTCGCCACGCCGAACTCCGTCAACGCCTCGACGTCGGCCGCCGCTGCCCGCGGCGGATCGGTGACGATGAAGCCCTTCACGACAGGACACCGGTGACTTGCGGGTAGAGCCGCACATAGGCCTCACCCATGGTGTTGTGCGGCAAGCCCAGATTCGGCCCCACGTTGCGCCGCAGCTGCACGCCCCGCCGTTTCGCGAGATCGGTGTAGTACTCCCACATGTGCTCCTGCGCGGGCAGGCACTCCATCGCCTTGCGCTTGCGGGCGAAGACCGGCGTGATGTCCAGCAGCACGTCCGGCCGGAAGTCGCACTGCTCCGGCTGGTGCGGCTCGAAGAAGAACACCGGCGGGGCGCCGAGCGGTTCGCCGGGGGCGCCGTACCCGATGGCCTGGGCGAGCACTCTCGCCTGCAGCGCCATTCTGGCGGCAGCCGGATGGTCGCCGTTGTACGGATCAGCCAGGGTATGGGTGAGCACCACCGTCGGCGCCACCTCGCGGTAGACGTGCACGAGCCGGTCCACCACCTCCGGGGCCTCACGCAGCGGATAGTCCCCCACATCGAAGAAGCGCATCTCCGCACCCAGCGCAGCGGCCGCGTCTTCCGCCTCCTTGCGGCGAACTGCCAATCCGCCCGGCTGACCGTTCATGGCAGCGGGCACAGTGGAGACGGCGAAGATGACCCGCGGCCAACGGGCGCGGGCACGGATGACGGCACTGTCGACCACGTCGGCCAGGTTCAAAGGCTCGAACGGCTCCGGGTCGGCACGCGACGGCGACCAACACCACCACCGCGGCGACGACGTGATACCCGTTGATCTCCTGCGGGGGCTCCCCGAGCGGGGAGAAACGCGCGGTGACGATCGACAACGCGCCCAAGACGAGCCCGGCCACGGTGTCCGTCCACCGTGGATGACGCCCGGCGGTCACCCGCAAACCGGCAAATCCCATGGTTTCCATCGTAAGGAGCGTGGTTGGTCCGGGCGTCATCCATGCGCGGTACCCGGATCGCTCCGGATGCGGTAGCCCGGCATCCGGGGCACTGCGTCCGCAGCGGTGAGCTGACCGCGCCAGGACGACGCGCGCAGGCGGTCGGTCCCGCGATGGTGAACGCCGAAGAAACGCCCAAGATTCGACTGACTCGAGGGACCCACGATTATGTCCAAACTGGCTCGGTTGAGCCTCGCGAACCGGGGGCTGGTCGCGCTCATCACGCTGATAGTGCTCGGCTTCGGCGTGTACACCATCCCGCAGCTCAAGCAGCAGCTCCTGCCGTCACTGGCGCTGCCCGTGGCAGTGGTCACGGCGGAGCTCCCCAGCGCGCCACCGGAGATCGTCGCGCAGCAGCTCACGACACCGATCGAGACCGCAGTGAAGTCGGTCAGCGGTGCAGGCACGGTTACCTCGGTCTCCCGTGAGGGGTACACGACCGTCGAGGTGGCGTTCGACTACAGCACACCGGCCGACGACATGGTCAGCCGATTGCAGTCCGCGGTCGCCCGCATCACCGGACAGCTGCCCGCGGGAAGCAACCCGCAGGTGAGCGCCGGTTCCTTCGAGAACGTCCCGATCATGCAGATATCGGCGGCAGGCACCGCCGACCCGCGGGCGTTCACCGAACGGCTCCGCCAGGCGGTCGTGCCGAAGTTCCAGGGCGTCAAGGGGGTTCGCGGGGTTGAACTCGTCGGCGACACCACCGACCACGTCAGGGTCACTCTCGACCCGGCGAAGGCCGCCGCCGCCGGAGTGACCACCGCGGCAGTCACCGAAGTGCTGCGCTCCAACGGCTCGGCGGCTCCGGCCGGCACGCTGACACAACAGAAAGAGTCGCTCTCGATCCAGGTCGGCGCCGCCCTGCGCACCGTGGACGACGTCCGCAACCTGTTCGTGGCCCCGGAAAGCCAATCGGAAAGCCAGGCGGGCGGGCAGAAGGAGGGGCAGAAGACGGGGCAATCCACTGCACCTGCACGCGCCCCGGTGCGGCTCAGCTCCGTCGCGACCGTCGAGTTGGTGCCCGACGAGGTCACCTCGCTCGCCCGAGTCGATGGCCAGCCGAGCATCGGCCTGTCGGTGACAATGCTCCCCGACGGGAACGCGGTGTCGATCTCGCACGACATCCACGCCCTGTTGCCCGATCTTCAGCGCGAGCTCGGCGGGGACGCCAAGCTCACCATCACCTCCGACAGCGCGCCGTCCATCGAGAAGGCCGTCGAAGGGCTGACCACCGAGGGCACGCTGGGCCTCGGGTTCGCCGTGATCGTGATCCTGGTCTTCCTGATGTCGCTGCGCTCGACGCTGGTGACCGCGCTGTCCATCCCGGTGTCGCTGGTGATCGCCCTGATCGTGCTCTGGGCGCGGGGCTACACGCTCAACCTGTTCACCCTGGGGGCGCTGACCATCGCCGTCGGCCGCGTCGTCGACGACTCGATCGTGGTGCTGGAGAACATCAAACGCCACCTCAGCTACGGGACACCGAAACGTGAGGCGGTGCTCACCGGCGTCCGCGAGGTCACCGGCGCGGTCGTGTCCTCGACGCTCACCACGGTCGCGGTGTTCCTGCCGATCGCGTTCATCGGCGGCTTCATCGGGCAGGTGTTCGGGCCGTTCGCGATCACCATCACCGTGGCGCTGCTGACATCCCTGCTGGTCGCACTCACCATCGTGCCCGCGTTCGCGTACTGGTTCCTGCGCCCGCCAGCCGCCGGTACGTCACCGCAGGAGCGCGACCGGATCCACCAGGAGGCGTCCGAAAAGGAACGGCGCAGCCGGTTGCAGCGGATCTACGTGCCGGTGATCAAGTTCGCCACCCGGCGGCGGCTGACGACCCTGGTGATCGGCGCTCTGATCTTCCTCGGCACGGCAGGCCTGGCCACCCAGCTACAGATCAACTACCTCGACCAGAGCGACACGACCACGGTCAGCGTGTCGCAGAAGATGCCGGTCGGCACGAGCCTCGCGGCCACCGACACCGCGGCGCGGAAGGTGGAGAAGATCCTGACCGAGTACCCGGAGATCGCCAACTCACAGGTGACGATCGGCGCTTCCGGCAGCTCCGGCACCTTCGGTGAGGCGAGCAACGGCGGCGAGGCCACCTTCACGGTCACCGTGAAGGACGGCACGGAGCTCACGGCGTTCATGGCGAAGGTGCGGGACCGGCTCGCGACGGTGGCCGACATCGGCAAGACCATGGTCGGGGTCGGCGACGACATGGGCAGCAGCTCCAACGGGCTGGAGGTCGTCGTCCGCTCCTCCGACCCGGCCACGCTCGCCGACGCCACCGAACAGGTCCGCGCGGCCGTGGCCGCCACGCCGAAGGTCATCAACGTGACCAGCAACCTCGCGGCCAGCGCGCCACGGATCGACATCACCGTCAACCGGGAGGCGGCCGCCCGCTACGGCCTCAGCGACACCACAATCGCCGAACACGTCTCGACGGTGTACCGCGGGGTGAACCTCACCTCTGCCACCATCGACGGCAGGCAGCGCGACATCGTGCTGCGCACCGGTACGGCACCGGTCGACCTGGCCGCGCTGGGCGCCATGCAGGTGCCGACGTCGTCCGGCCCGGTCCGCCTCGACGCGCTCGCCACCGTGCAGCGGGTCGAAGGGCCGGTGCAGATCACCCACATCGACGGTGCGCGGTTCGCCTCGATCACCGGCACGCCGGACACCTCCGACACCGGCGCCGTCACCGACGATCTGGCGGCCCGGCTGGCCGCGCTGAAGCTCCCGGCCGGTGCCACCTACACCATCGGCGGGGTCAGTGCCGATCTGACGGTGGCGTTCAACGACCTCGGCCTGGCACTGGCCGCCGCGGTCCTGCTGGTGTTCCTGATCATGGCGGCCACGTTCCGCAGCATTGTCCAGCCGCTCATCCTGCTGGTCTCGGTCCCGTTCGCGGCGACCGGGGCGGTGCTGCTGCTGGTGCTCACCGGGACCGCCCTGGGCCTGCCGGGGCTGATCGGGCTGCTGATGCTGATCGGCATCGTGGTGACCAACGCGATCGTGCTCATGGACCTGATCAACCAGTACCGCGCCCAGGGCATGGGCGTCCACGAGGCGGTGGTCGAGGGCGGACTGCGACGGCTACGCCCGATCCTCATGACCGCCGTGGCCACGATCTGCGCTCTGAGCCCGATGGCCCTGGGCTTCACCCAGAGCGGCGACTTCATCTCGCAGCCACTGGCGATCGTGGTCATCGGCGGTCTCATCAGTTCGACGCTGCTGACCCTCGTGCTCGTACCGACCCTGTACACGATCGTCGAAGGAGCCTCGGAACGACGGGCGAAGCGGCGAGCCAAGACACCGGCGGCCGAACCGGCAGAGCCCGTGCTGAGCGGGAAGCATTCCGGCGGCTGACACCCCTCGCACCCGCATAAGCTGCGGTCCACATCGGTGACCGGCCCCGATGACAACGTATACGGCGCCGCATCCCGGGGTCTGGGAGCGCTCCCAGGTTCTCGCTCGTCCCTCTTCTCACGGTGACCTCTTGCTATTACGCTGCGATCCTGGGAGCGCTCCCAGAACTCGAGCATCTGACACACCTCCGCGCGTCCCGAACCCTGCAAATCGGAGGCTCACGTGCAAAGTCGCATGTCGAGAGTGGTGACGACCGTCCTCGTCGCCCTGCTCGCGGGTCTGATCGGCCCACTGCCATCGGTCGCGTCGGCGGCGCCGGCATTCAACTACGGGGAGGCGCTGCAGAAGTCCATCTGGTTCTACGACGCCCAACGCTCCGGCAAATTACCCGCGGACAACCGCGTCAGCTGGCGCGGTGACTCGGCGCTGCGCGACGGCAGTGACGTCGGGCGCGATCTCTCCGGCGGCTTCTACGACGCGGGCGACCATGTGAAGTTCGGGCTGCCCTTCGCGTTCAGCATGTCGATGCTCGCCTGGGGCGCGGTGGAGAACCGGGACGCCTACGCGGGTTCCGGCCAGCTCTCGCATCTGATGGCGAACCTAAGGTGGGGCACCGACTGGATCATCAAGGCGCACCCGTCGGCGAACGTGGTCTACGGCCAGGTCGGCGCGGGCGATCCGGACCACGCCTGGTGGGGTTCGGCCGAGGTGATGGCGATGGCCCGCCCATCGTACAAAGTGGACACATCGTGTCCGGGCTCGGATCTCGCGGGCGAGTACGCCGCCGCGATGGCCTCGGCGTCGATGGTGTTCAAGGAGAGCGATCCGGCCTACGCCGGGACGCTGCTCACGCACGCCAAGCAGCTCTTCACCTTCGCCGACACCTACCGCGGCGAGTACTCCGACTGCATCACCGACGCCGCCAAGTTCTACAACTCCTGGAGCGGCTACCAGGACGAGCTGGTGTGGGGCGCAATCTGGCTGTACCGCGCCACAGGCGACGCGGCGTACCTGACCAAGGCCAAAGCGGAGTACCTGAAGCTCTCGACCGAGCCGCAAAGCCCTGAACGGTCCTACAAGTGGACCATCGTGTGGGACGACAAGTCATACGGTGCCTACGTGTTGATGGCCAAGCTGACCGGCGAGCAGACCTACATCAGCGACGCGAACCGCTGGTTGGACTTCTGGACCACGGGGTACAACGGCAACCGGATCCGCTACTCCCCCGGCGGCCAGGCGGTGCTCGACACCTGGGGCTCACTGCGTTACGCGGCCAACACCGCGTTCGCCGCCCTGGTGTACTCCGACTGGCTGTCCACCCGGGACAGTGCCAGAGCCAAGACCTATCACGACTTCGGCGCGCGGCAGGTCAACTACGCGCTCGGTGACAACCCGCGCAACTCCAGCTACCTCATCGGTTTCGGCGCCAACCCGCCGCGCAACCCGCACCACCGCACGGCACACGGGTCCTGGGCCGACAACATCCAGGAGCCGGCCGTCAGCAGGCATATCCTTTACGGAGCCCTCGTCGGCGGTCCCAAGTCCAACGACGACGCCTACACCGACAGCCGCAGCGACTACGTGATGAACGAGGTCGCACTGGACTACAACGCCGGCTTCACCAGTGCGCTTGCCCGGCTGTACAAGGAATACGGCGGCACCCCGCTCGCGAACTTCCCGGTGGCGGAGACCCCGGACAGCACTGAGCTGACCGTGCAGGCGTCGGTGAACCAGAGCAATACCCAGTTCACCGAGATCAAGGCGTTCGTGCTCAACAAGAGTGCTTGGCCCGCACGGATTTTCAACGGAACACTGCGCTACTACTTCACGCTCGACGACGCCACCACACCCAGCCAGCTCGCCATCAACACCAACTACAACCAATGCGGCACGCCAAGCGCACCGACTCAATACAGCGGCTCGGTGTACTACGTGGAGATCCCCTGTACCGGCGTCTCGCCGGCCGGGCAATCGGCCTACCGCAAGGAAGTCCAGTTCCGTATCACCAGCTCCGGTACGTGGAACCCGGCCAACGACTGGTCCTACGCGGGCCTGGGCACCGGCAACACGGTCGTCCAGACCGACGGGATCGTGCTACGCCAGGACGGAAAGGTGGTCTGGGGCAACGAGCCGACCGGCACGATCGATCGTGAGGCACCCAGTGTCCCCACGGCGTTGACGGCTTCGGCGGTGTCCGGCAGCAGTGTCACCTTGAGCTGGGCCGCGTCCACCGACAACGTCGGGGTCACCGGTTACGATGTGTTGCGTGGTGGCACAGTCATCGCTTCGACCACCGGAACCACCTACCAGGCAACAGGTCTGACGCCGAACACATCCTACTCGTTCGCCGTGCGGGCCAAGGACGGGGCGGGCAACGTCTCCGCAGCAAGCAGTGCGATCAACGTCCGCACCGCCGACACCCCCATCGACACCGAGCCACCAACCGCGCCAACCGGTTTGAGGGCATCCTCCATCGGCAGCACCAGCGTGAGCCTGAGCTGGACAGCGTCCACGGACAACGTGGGCGTGAGCGGCTACGAGGTGCTCAACAGCACGACCGTGGTGGGCTCCCCCACTACGACGAGCCTGCAGGTCACCGGCCTGACGCCGGACACCTCCTACACATTCTCGGTGCGCGCCAAGGACTCCTCCGGCAACGTCTCGGCCGCCGTCCCCATCACCGTGCGCACCACACCGGCGACCGCGAGCACCCTTACCGTGCAACACAAGGGAACCGGCTCGGCGTCGTCGAACCAGATCGGGGCCACCCTTCAGGCAACAAACCGCGGCACGACAAGCGTCGGTTTGACCACCGTGACGCTGCGGTACTGGTTCACCGGCGACGCTTCCTCACCCAGCTACCAAGTGTGGTGCGACTGGGCGCAGATGGGGTGCGCCAACATCAGGGCACAGGTCGTCAAACTGGGCACGGCCCGAACCGGTGCCGACGCCTATCTGGAGGTCTCCTTCACCTCAGGCAGCCTCGCGCCCGGCGCGAGTACCGGCGAGATCCAGCTGCGCGTGGCGAAGACCAACTGGTCCACCTTCAACCAGGCCGACGACCACAGCTATCGGACGAGCAACTCGCTCACCGATTTCGACCGCGTCACCGCCTATTCCGGCGGCACCCTCTCCTGGGGTGTCGAGCCCTGACGAGCCTCAAGAAAGCCCGGTAGTACCGAACCGGCCGCCGCCGATCGCGGCGGCCGGTATTCACCTGGGCCTACGCAGGCGTTCCGTAGACAGACAGCTCGGTGCTGCTGATGAAGAAGCAGCCGAGCGTGGGTGCGCTGGGGTCACAGGGCGGCCCGGCATCCTGGCCTTGTGTGGTCAGCATCGTGTACCGGATGTACTCGACGCCTTTGCCGGTGCCCGCGGCCAGTGTCACCGGGGTGGGCGTGATCGATCATGTTGCCGGGGCCGCAGACCGGGCTGAAGTCGGGCCCGGTGAAGCTCGCCACCGAGCCGCCGCCGCTGGCCGCCGCCCAGTCCCGGCGGATCGTCCAGTCCTGGGTCAGCGTGTGCGACGGCACCGACAGCGTCTTCTCTGTCTGGTCGTAGCCGCCACCGCGGGCGACCACCTTCGGGTAGGTGCCCGGCAGGATCCCGGAGATCGTGTAGGTCCCGTCCGCGGCCGTGGTGGCCACCAGGCCGCCGCCGAGGCCGGAAGCGTGACCGCCGAAGGCAACCGTGATGCCGGCGGCCGGTGCGCCGGTGTCCTGGTCCCTGACCGTGCCGGTGAGCGTGCCACGCGGCGAGTTCGCCGCCGGCGGCATGGAGAAGTCCTCGACCGGCGTGCCGTCGTCGCCGTCGGTCGCCGCGGCGAAGTAGCCCATGCCACGGCCGGCGAAGACCTGCAAGATCGTCTTCTGCAGCTTCCCTCCGTTGACCACCAGGTCGGCCTGCAGGATCGAGTTACGCTCGTCCAAAAAGGACGGTGTCTCCGGGGACAGCTCCATGGCCCTGGTGATCAGCGACTCGGCCTTCGCACTGCCGACGGCCTTGCGCAGGTCCCACAGGGTCTGCGCCCAGATCTCGCCGTCGTCGTGCACCTCGGGATAGAGACGACCGAAGTCGCCGTAGGTGTAGCCGCCGGAGCCGGCCGCTGGGGTGCCGGGGCAGGCCGTGGCCGGAGTGCCGACGGTGCAGTCGAGCGGCTGCGAGCGGATCGTGCCGCCGGCGGTCCAGTACTTGCCGACCCGTATTTCCCCGTTGGCTGCCGTGTCCTTCTCCAGGCCATGGTCGACCAGGAAGTCCTCGGCGTACCAGTCGCTCCACCCCTCGCCCATCGCGTCGGCCTGCGCGCCGTTGAGGGTGGAGAAACCGTTCGCGTCCACCACGAGCCGGTTCGACAGGCCGTGGGTGTACTCGTGGTAGACCACGTCCGACGCGTCGCCGGAGTTACCCGCCACGGATCGCGTGCCCGGACTGATGAGGTACATCTGCATACGCGGCGAGGTGCCGTCCGGCGGTGTGCGCATGTTCGCGTTGTCGGTGTACCGGTCGCCGGGCAGGCCGTTGGCCGTGTTCGCGCCGTCGTCCGACTGTCCCTGCACCGCGTCCCCGTCGACCGCCTCGAAGTTGCCGGCGGTGCGGGTGAAGCCGATCGGGCCGGCCAGCAGGTGGTCGTGGAAGGTGCCCAGGAAGTAGAACAACTGCGTCGCGTTCTGGGCCCGGTTGTTCTTCCAGGAGTTCGGCGTTTGGGATCCCACGAGCACTGCACGGCAGCCGAGCAGCGACCGCCGACCGTCTTGGTGAAGTCGGTGAACGGGTACTCGAAGCTGCCCTTCGCGGCCGGACGCACTTCTTCCTCCGGGCCGGCGACGTTGTCGTCGCGGCAGCACCGCCGCGGCAGCCCATTCATGCCGGGTCGTCAGGGAAGTGGGTTGGGCCGAAAGAATTTTCGGGCTCCGCTCCCCAGTGAAACAACCCGGCATTTGATCTAACTGTCCAGTCCGGACGGCAGCAGCGCGGACGTGCCAACACCCGGCTGAAATATTGGCACGTCCTTCACAAAGCGGCTGGTGTGGCCTACTCGACGGCCGGACACGTGGCGCCGCGCCGGGGAGTCCTCAGCGACAGCAGATATTCGTCCACTGTGGACCGAGTACAGGCGCTGCGATGGTAGACGGCGTGGCCGGCACCCTCGTAGGTCAGCAGTGCCGTGTTGGCCGGTGCCTGCTTTTGGATGTTGCGTGCCCAGGCGTATGGAGTGGCGGGGTCGTACAGGGAGTTCAGCAGCAGGACCATGGGGGCTTGGGGGATGTTCAACCGGTGGGGTGGATTCGTCGGCGGGCCGGGGATTCCGGCGCACGCGGTGATTTCCTCGTGTCCGAGCTTGCCGCCGCGCATGATCGGGCCCTGGCGCAGTTCCTCGGCACGGATGGCCGAGTACTGCCGGAAGTCCTTGATTCGTAAGTCGAAGTCCTGGCAGACGGTGGCCAGGCGGATCGAGTCGTAGTTGTACTCGGCCAGTGCCGACGCAGGAGGCTTGCCGGCCGCGGTGTCGGCGATCATCTGCGCCATGTCCTGCCAGTCCGGGCCGTACATGTCACTGAACACCCAGTCCCGCAGCCAGTTGTGGTCCTTCGGCATCTGGTCGGCGATCTGAAGCGCCTTCTGCCATGTCGCCATGACGTCCTGGCCGTGCAGTGCGCACGTGGTGGTGCGGTCGCACCACTGGACGAACTGCCTGAAGACGTCGTCGGCCGCGGCGGCCCGGTCGGCCGTGAAGTGCTGAATGTCCACGCTGTGGTCGATGTTGCTGTCCAGCACCATCGCGCGGATCCGGCTGCCGAACTTCTCGGCGTACTGCTGGCCGAGCAATGTCCCGTAGGAGATCCCGTGGTAGTTGATCTTCTGTTCGCTCAGGGCTCGGCGGACCGCCTCCATGTCCTGGGCCGTGATGCCGGTGTCGGCGTGGTCGAAGATGGGGCTGTTGCGCGCACGGCAGTCCGCGATCAGCTGCTGGTTGTAGCGTCGCAACGCATCGAACTGCGCCGCGTCGGCCGGTTCGTTGCTCGGCGGCTTGGCGGAGTACTCGCACTTGACGATCCGGCTGCCGCCGGTACCCCGCAGGTCGAACCCGACGATGTCGAATCTGGCCCGGATCTCGGGGCTGAAGTAGTTCGGCACGAGCGCGAACTCGGCGTTCGACGAACCGGGACCGCCGGGGTTGACCAGCAGCACGCCAAGGCGGTTCGCCGGGTCGGTGGCCCTGTGCCGGGCCACCGCGAGGTCGATCGATGATCCCCAGGGCCTGTTCCAGTCCAGCGGAACACGCAGAGTGCCGCATTCGCCGTCCGGCACATCGGGACAGGCCCCCCAGACGATCGATGATGGAGACCACACAGGCTCCGCCATCGCGGGGGTTGTGCCGGTCAGCAGGAGCAGGCTTGTCAGGACGGCTCCGAACATTCGCATGGGTCCTCCACTCGTCAATCGAGGCGGTAGGCGCGGACCACGGTTTGCCGTAGTTCGCCGCCGTGGTCGTCGGTCGCCCGCACACGCAGCGAGGCGAACGCGCCTGGACGCTGCGGATTGGGCACTAGCGCGGTCCGGCCTGCCACTGGGACCGTCTTCCACGACGCGCCGTCGTCGAAGGACGCCTCGACCGCGAAGTGGCGCAACGGCCGGTTGGCCGCGCCCACCTGCTGATCGACTACCAGTGGCACAGCCAGGATTCGCCCAGCTGGTGCTGTGCCGGTCTGCGAGAGCCTCGGGGTGAATCGCACCACCGACAGCGGCAGCAGTGTCTCGCCTGCCGTGGTGTCCGACCGGAACGTCCAGCTCAACGCCACGCGGGTGCTGAAGTCCGATATCCCTGGCGCACGGTCGGCGGCCACGTCCAGCGTGTAGGTGGCCATGCCCGGCCGCACCGGGAACTCGGCCCAGCCGGGGGTGGGGCTGTCCCCGATGAGGACGCCGTCGCGAGTCAGCGTGGTTCGCGCGGACGCCGTGGTGGACGTGCCGAAGTGTCCGGCACGATCACCGAACGGCCACAGCAGGGACTGGATCACGTCGCCGTTGCGGAACAGGTATGTGCCTCCGGCGGGCAGTGTGGGCCCGAAGACCGGCTCGTTGAACGACTGGTCGTAAGTGCGGCCCGCCTGGTAGGTCTCGGTGGCGGAGTACTGGGACACGTCGAAGCCCAGGAACAACGCCCAGCTCCAGCCCAGGCCCGGTGTCACGTATGTGGTCAGCGGTGAGGTCGCGGGAATCGGTCCGAGTGGCGAGGCGAGTCCCGATGGCAGGGTCGGCCCAACGACGAAGTCCGACTGGACGCCGGGCGGGATGGGGCCGACGGTGGTGCGGACGCGTGCCAGGTCGGCGACGCGCGGCTTGCGGACGAAACCGGTCGGCACCCGGCCGGGCGACTGCCAGGCAAGCAGGTAATGGCCAGCCGTGCCGCTGAACTGTGCGGCGATGAGAACGTCGTCCTCGGCGCCGGACAACACGGGGCCCGCGTGCGCCATGCGCAGTCCCGCAGGGAAACCATTCGGGTAGTACACCGTCTGCACTGCCTTGACCCCATTGCGCTTCCGTTGTACGTCCAGGCTCTGCGGGCCGGGCGTGGCGGCCGGATCGGGCGGGGTGATGCGCACAGGCTTGGCGGTTCGTGAGTCGAGCACGACTCGTGTGTCGGCGCCGACGTGGAGGTCGGGCCGCATCAGCAGTACCGGCTGGTCGCTGTCGAGACCGAAGTCGGTCATCACCATGTAGTCACCCGCCGGCAGCCGCAGACTGCCTGTGCCGTCGGAATCGGCGACGACACGAATCAGGTCGCCCGACAACGACACCACAGTCGTGGAGTAGTCGTTCGCGGGCGCGCCGGCCGAATCGAGGTGGTCGAACGTCACTCGGTAGGTCTCTGCCTCCAGGTTCATGGCAACAGGTGTACGGACCACACGCCCTCCCCCGGTCGCGACGACAGCACCGGAGTAGATGCCATTTGCTGCCGCTGCGCGCGGGTCTCCTGTCGCCGTCACGTCTGCTTGGCCACCGGCCGGAACGGTTACCCGCGCAGGGACTACCGAGAACACGTTGTGTTGCTTGCCGTCTGGGCCGTTCGTCGACACGGTCAGGTCCAGCGTCACCGGCTCTGTCCCGGAGTTGCGGTACGCCAGGCGTTTCGGCGCGGACACATCGTCGTCGTGCGGCCACTCGACTCCGATTCCGATCGACACCGGGTCCGTGGTGATCGTTGTAGTGAGGGCCGCGGCCACGTCCAGGCGGCCGGCTCCTTGCTCGTACGCCGTAAGTGCGCTGTTCGGGTGGGCCGCCGCGGTCAGCGTGGCCTTGAGTTGTGTGCCCGACCAGTCTGGGTGCTGTTGTTTGAGCAACGCCGCCGCGCCTGCCACATGTGGTGTGGCCATCGACGTGCCGGATAGAGCGACGTGCTTGTCGTCGATTGGGGTACCGGCGTGTCCTTGGGCGGACCGTGCGGCGACGATGTCCACGCCGGGCGCGGTGATGTCCGGTTTGATGCCGCCGTCACCGCTGCGTGGCCCCCGGCTGGAGAACGAGGCGAGAGTGTCGTCCCGCTCCACCGCGCCGACGGTGAGCGCGGCGTCGGTGGTGCCTGGCGACCTCAGGGTGCCGCGTGCTCCGGCGTTGCCGGCCGCGACGACGAACAGCATCCCGTTGTGTGCCGAGAGTTCCTCGATCGCGGCCTCCATCGGGTCGAGGCCTTCGGAGTCCGGGAAGCTGAGGCTCATGTTGACCACCTGCGCGCCTTGTTCGGCGGCCCATCGCATCCCTTCGATGACACGGGAGGCAGGGCAGCGGCCGGTCACGTCGCAGACCTTCACGTCCAGCAGTCGCGCGTCCGGCGCTACGCCGCGGTATTTCGCGTCGTGGCTCGCGATCGTCGCGGCCACGTGCGTGCCATGCCCGAAGCGATCGACTGTGTCGGGCTCGGTGCTGAAGTTCCGCTCGGCCACCTCGCGGCCGGCGAGGTCGGGGTGGGCCCCGTCCACACCCGTGTCCACCACCGCCACGGTCACGCCGGTTCCTGTCAGGCCGGCCGCCCACCCCGTGGGTGCGCCCACCTGGGCCGTGCTGCGGTCCAGCGTCGGACGCAGCACGGCGTCCAGCCACACTTTGCCCGTACCGAGCCGTTGTATGCCTGCCCAGCCACCGTTCTTGGGGACCTCGGCGGCGACTGCGCGCGCCGCAGGCAGCGGTCGCGCCTCCCGCGCCCCTGGGGGCGCGCCACTGCCGGACACGATCACTGGCACGGTGTCGCGCCGCGCGTCGTCGTACCCGGCGTCGATCAACCCGGTCACGTCGAACAACCTCGGGTCAAGCCGTCCGTCGGCCAATGGCCGCACAACGTCATGTGGCATCACGTGCAGCCGTCCGCCGCGCCGGAACACCTGGAGCGACATCTGCTCCCGTCCGGCACCAGGAGTGATGGACTGGAGCCGGTCACCGTCGACGAGCACGCGGTCACCGGTGACCAGCGTGACTCCGTGCCCGGCGGCGGTATGGGGATTCGCCGTGGCGGGTGGTGCGACCACCGCGCCGACCGAGAAGACGAGTGCGAACCACCCGGCAACCCCGCGCAGCCTGTAGCGAGCCATAGGCTCTTCCTCTCCATGAGCAGGGCCCGCGCCCGGCTGGGACGCGGCCTGGAGAATCGATTGCAGGACGAGACATATCGGCCGGCCGGGGTGTTCAGCGTCGTGCCGGCGCACTGAACACCAGGTTCCGAACACCGCCGTCCGACTGGGGTGAGCACGCCGTACGTTCGCTGAAGAACCGGGAGGTATCGAGGGGAGCGAGAGTGCCGAGCACCGAACGGCCGCTGGGCGCCGAGGACACGCCGTTGCTCAAGTTCGCCGGTGACCTGCGGCGGTTACGCCGGCGCGCAGGCACGCCGTCCTACCGTGAACTGGGCCGCCGGGCGCACTATTCGGCAGCCGCGCTGGCCGAGGCCACGGCCGGGCGAAGACTGCCCAGCCTCGCCGTGACGCGGGCCTTTGTGCGCGAATGCGGCGGCGATGTGGCTGAATGGACCGAGCGTTGGCGCGACCTGTCCGCTGTGCCGGAGCGGGTGGACGACGCCCCACCGTATGTGGGGCTTGCCGCGTACCAGGCCGAGGACGCTGAACGGTTCTTCGGCCGTGAGGCCGTTGTGGCGTCGTTGCTGGAACTGGTGCGAGAACGTCCTTTCGTCGGCGTGTTCGGCGCGTCCGGATCGGGCAAGTCGTCATTGCTGCGCGCCGGTCTCGTCGCGTCGTGGGACAGTCCCGCGACCGTGGTCACGCCCGGATCCGACCCGATCACCGCGCTGGCGCTGCGTATCGCGGCACTGCTCGACCGGCCGGTGGCCGATGTGCGATCCGAACTGGCGGCCGGTACTGATGCTCTGCGGACGCTGCTACGTCGCGTCGGAGACGACGTACTGCTTGTCGTCGACCAGTTCGAGGAGGCATTCACCCACTGCACCGCCGCCGACCGCGCGTGGCTGATCGAAGCACTGACCCGCACAGCCTCGACGGCCACACGGGTGGTGGTGTGCGTTCGCGCGGACTTCTACGGCCACTGTGGACAGTACCCGGAGCTGTCCGAGGCGCTGCATCGGGCGCAACTGCTGGTCGGCCCCATGACTGCCGACGAGTTGCGCCGCGCCGTCACCGGGCCCGCCGCCCAGCGAGGCGTGTCGGTGGAGTCAGCGTTGCTCGCACGGCTCGTCGCGGACGTGTCGGGTCAGCCGGGGGCGTTGCCGCTGGTGTCGCATGTGCTGGTCGAAACCTGGCGGCGACGGCGTGGCATGGTCCTGACTCTGGCGGGCTACCAGGACGCGGGCGGCGTGGAGCACGCGCTGGCCCGATCCGCCGACGAGGTCCACGACGCACTGCCGCCAGACCTCCGGTCGGCTGTCAGGCCCCTGTTCCTGCGACTGACCACACCGGGCGACGCCACCGGGGACACCCGGCGGCGTGTCCGGCGCGCCGAGATCGACGCGCCGGCTGGCCTGCTGGACCAGTTGGCCGCCGCCCGCCTGCTCACGATCGACCGCGACGACGTCGAACTGACCCACGAGGCGCTGCTGCACGCCTGGCCGAAACTCGCGGCCTGGCTGGACGAGGACCGCGACGCGCTGCGCGCTCACCGCAGGCTCACCGAAGCCGCGGACACCTGGCGTGCACACGACCGCGACCCGGACGCCCTCTATCGGGGCGCCCGCCTGGAGCAGGCACGGCAACTGCTCGACCGCCTCAATGCCGCGGAACGGGAGTTCGTCGATACCGGTGTGGCGGCCGAACGCACCCGCCACACCGACCGCCGCCGCTCGGTGCGCCGGCTACGACGACTCGCCGCGGGGCTCATCGTGCTCGTTCTCGTCCTGGCAGGCACCGCCACCTACGCCATGACCGCGCAACGCGAAGCGACCCGCGAGCGTAACGAAGCCTTGTCGCTGCGCGCCGCCGCGACCGCGGACCGCCTGCTGCGTGTACGCGCGGGGGACGCGGCCGCCCTCGCGCTGGCCGCCTATCGCGTCGCACCCACCGCCGAGGCCCGCGACGTGGTGCGGCTCGCCGCGGGCGTCCTGGCTGCCGACACATCCGCCCGGTTCGTGCTGCCGCCCGGCAGGCTGACAATGACCTGGGAGGACACCGCCTACCGCGTCTGGACCAGCGAACGCCGACCGGGCGGACTGCTGCCGACCGGCACCTTCCACTACGCGATCAGCGCCGACCAACGGCGAGTGCTGCTCAAGTCGACCCAATTCCACGACTACTCGCTCTGGGACGTCACCGACCCCGGCACCCCACGGCAACTCGCGACGCTCACCGGATGGCCACTGGTGGAAGGCATCGACGCCACCGGCTCCCTGCTCACCACCATCGAGGACGGCAGCCCCGCCGTCTGGCACCTTGGCGACAGCAGTCGCACTCGTCTGCCCGTCCCGGATGTCGAGCGGGCAGTCCCACTGGCAGACGGCACCGGCGTCCTACTGGTGCGGCGCGAAGGCAAGCGGCGCCACGTCGAGTCGTGGTCGCTGACCGGATCACCGCACCGGACAGCTGTGCTCGCCGAACGGGACGAACCGTTGGAACTCACTCCAGGGCCAGGCGATCTGCTCGCGATGGTCGCGCGGGACAGCTCACGGCTGGTCGTCCTGGACCAGGCGCGCCCAGTGCTCGACGTACCGCTGGGACCAGAACAGCGCCTGATCTGGTTCTCCCCGGACGGCCGGACCATAGTCGCCACGGGCGGAGACCAGGCTGCCCTGTGGGAGCTGCCCAGCGGGCGCGAACTGTTGTCGTTGCGGGCCTCCGGAACCCGCTTCGGGCTGGCACGCTACAACCCGGAAACCCGCGAACTCGCAGTCATCGACGGCGGCACAGACCACGTCTGGAACCTCACCGTGGACGTCGAGCGCGCGATCCGGCAGGTATGCGTCCACCCCTCGGACGTCGACTGGGACAAGCACTTTCCGCACGTGCCGCCCCGCCCACTGTGCCCGTGATCCACTGCTTGGCAGCCACCGAGTGCTGCCGCATGGCGGCTGGTATACGGCGGTTTGTGTGCTACTAGTCATGAAGGTCAACAACGCTGAGCACGACGACCGGGAAGGGCGCGCGCAGATGCCGGACTCCGCCCAGGACAATCGCTATCCACCGAGGACAGTGCCGGCGGCGGTCGCGTCCTGGTTGCTCCCGGAGATACCCAGGGTCGCCCAGGAGATGATCGACGCGATCCGGCACGAGGTGCCGGCCTACAACCGCCCGCTCAACGGCGCCTTCGGCGTCGCTCTCCGCCTGGGCGTCGAACAGGGGCTCCGGCAGTTCATGGAGCTCATCACCAACCCAGGCGCCCCACAGGAACACAACGCCAAGATCTACCGGCGCCTGGGACAAGGCGAGTGGCACGAGGGCCGCGGCCTCGACGCGCTGCAGGCCGCCTACCGCGTCGGCGCCCGGGTCGCCTGGCGCCAGTACGGGAGCGTGGCCAGGCGCGCGGGTTTCTCCGCCGAGATCACCAGCATCCTCGCCGAGGCCGTCTTCGCCCATATCAGCGGCATGGCAGCCGAGTCGGTGAAGGGCTATGCGCAAGCACAAGCAGCCGCCGCGACCACTCTGCAGCGCAGCCGCGAACGCCTCTTCACCCAGCTGATGTCCACCACTCCGGTGTCCAGGACAACACTGGAAGACCTTGCCCGGCAGGCGAGATGGCCGTTGCCCAGTACAGCTGCCTGCGTCGCGATCGAGGCCGGCAACGGGGCCTCGATCGAGCTGACGACACTTCCGCAGGCCATCCTCGCGTCGACCGACGATACCGGGCAGTACCTGCTGATACCCGATTCGGAGATCCACGAGCTGGAACCGGTGCTACACCGTGTTCTGGGTGACAAGATCGCCGTCATCGGCCTCACAGTCCCGCTGTCGGACGTCCGGCACTCGCTGCTGTGGGCACGCCAGACACTCCAGTTGGCCCAGCGCGGCGCGATTCCCCGCAAATCGCTGATCCACAGCACCAACCATCTCTGCGACCTGCTGCTGCTCAACGACGAACACCTCGCGCGGCAGGTCAGCGACCGGACCATCGGGGTCTTCCAGGACATGACCCCCGGCCAGCGCGACCGGCTCGCGTCCACCCTGCTGGCCTGGCTGACCTCGACCGGGCGCAGCGCCCCCGAAGTCGCGACACTGCTGAGCATCCACCCACAGACCGTGCGCTACCGCATGCACCAGCTGTCCAAACTGTTCGGCGAACGATTGAGCAATCCGGACTTCCGATTCGAGGCCGAGGCCGCCTTGCGGGCCAGCGCCCTGCTCAAGAGAGCGCAGAACGCAGGACAGGGCTAGTACCGTCCTCATAGGACACACGTGGGCGCTCACACCGTGAGCTCGGTGAAGTGCGCCCCCTGGCGAAGGTGACCGGTGATTTCGCCGATGCCGGCGACCAGCAGGCAGGCGGCCGCGAGTTCCTTCCGTACTACACCTCGCTGGGCGGGCCGAAGTCCTATCTGGAGCTTGCCGGTGCGGTCCATTCGTTCCCCACCACGGTCAATCCCACAGTCTCCCGAGCGATTGTGGCCTTCTTCAAGCGCTTCGTCAGTGGTGACAACCGGTTCAGCCCGTTCGTCTGCGGCTACGCCGGGCGCGCAGTCTCCGACTTCCGCAGCACAACCTGCTGAAACGCGCCCTCGATGGCTAGGGCCCCGCTTTCCAGCGGTCGAGTGTGGCGGCGAGATGCTGGTCGAACAGGCCGACGAGGTCCACACCGGGATCGAGCAGCCACTGGATCTCCAGCCCGTCCATGACCGCGCACAGGTATCGGACCTCGGCCTCCGCCTGCGACCGGGTGACCGGTGCCACCTCACCGGCGTCGGCCGCCGTCACGAGTCGTGCCACCAGCGTCGCCACGAGGTCCGCGTAGCGATTCTGGATGAAGGCCCGCGCCGGATGATCGTCATGCGTGGCCTCCCCCGTGAGCCGGACGAACAGTTCGAGCAGGCCCCGGTTCCTGGTGTGGTAGCGCATCACCTCGCCCAGCCGCTCGAACACCGCCAGGCCGGTCTCCCCCTCCTCGGTGAGGGCGGTGGTCTGCCCTGCCCACCATTCGAGGACCGCGGCGAGCAGGTCCTCCTTGCGCTCGAAGTGCCGCAACAGGGCGGCCGCGGAGATCCCGGCATCGGCGGCGATCTGCCGCAACGACGCGCCGTCGTAGCCACGCGCGGCGAAGGCCTCGGCCGCGGCGGCGACGATCTGCTGACGCCGCTTGATCCCGGTCCGGTAAGGCCCGCGCGTGGTGGGTTGCACTCCGCTCATCGCCACCTCCTCTTGCCCTAAAAGCTAACACGTGTGTACAGTTCGCCAACTGTAAATACGTGTTCACTGTTGAGGTGTCTATGACGGGTAACGGAGCCCTGGGCATCGGCTTGATCGGCGCGGGACCGGTCGCTCAGGCGATTCACGTTCCACACCTGGCCGCGTTGAGTGACCGGCTACACGTCGCGCACGTCATGGACGTCGACGCCGAGACAGCCGAGACCGTCGCGTCGTGGCTTGGCCCTGAAACCCGGCACGGCACGTCCATGGAGGCACTCCTTGCCGACGACGCGGTGGATGTGGTCGCCATCTGCAGTCCTCACGCCTTCCACGTCGAGCAGGCGGAATCGGCGATCCGCGCGGGCGTGCGGGCCGTTCTCGTGGAGAAACCACTCGCCACCACCACCGAGGATGCCGAGCGGCTGGCAGCCGTGGCCCGGGAACACGGCGTGCCGGTGATCGTCGGCGCGATGCACACCTACGACCCCGCCTATCTCGAGGCATCCCGGCACTGGGGCGATCTTCCCGACACCGCACGGCATATCCGGTCGGTGATCCAGCTCCCCGCCAACGCCAGGTTCGCCGGCCTGGCGACACAACTGCTCTCCGCACCAGGCGGGCCGCCACCCCGGGATCTCAGCGACCCCACGCAACGCAGCGCCGCGATTCATGGCACCCTGCTCGGGCTCGCCATCCACGACATTCCCCTGCTGCGCCGTTTCCTGCCACAGATCGAGGGAGTCGATTCGGCGGGCGCGCTGTCCCCGTTCGGATACCGCGTCATCGCGCACGGGCCTGACGGCCGGACCGCTGAGCTGATCGGGCATATCGGCACGTCCTGGCGTCCGGAGTGGACATTCGAGGTCTGGGGCACCGATACCTCGCTGCGAGTCGAGTTCCCGCCGTCCTACGTCCGCGCCGGTTCCGCGCTGGCGTCGATCGGCACCCGCACGTTCGGACCGTATGTCCACAATGGATACGACGGAGAGTGGCTGCACCTGGCGGATCTCGCGACGGGCGCGGCAGCGCCTCGCTACCCGTTCGACGAGCTGGTCGCCGATCTCGTGTATGCCAACGATCTCGCTTCTCGCGCGGCCAAGATGGGAGCTGCCGCATGACTCTCACTGTCACCCTCGACGCGGACCACGACACGCCCGCCATGCACGCGGTACTCGCGAGTCTGCCGCAGTGGCTGCGTGCGACGTCGGACAACCCGGACATCCGCACCGTCGCGGGCAACAACCCGGACTGGCCGGAACGCCTGCGCGCCGCCATCACGTCCGCACCGCGTGCCGTCCTGCTGACCGAGCCTGCGCCCGCCGACGCGCAGGTTGTGTCCGAACTGGCCGACATGGCACAGGTTCCGGTCGTGATCGCCACCCCATGGGCCCTCAACCCCGCCGCCCTGAGCGCTGCGGATCGCGTCCGGGCAGCCGTGTCCGGCGCGGCGCTCGTGGAACTGTTCGCGGCGCGGGATGTGCCACCCGCCACCAGCCTGCTCGCGCAGCTCGGCCTGGTACGGGTCGCGGCCGGTGAGATCTCGATGCTCCACGTGGCCCGGTTGGACGAGCGGGGATATACGGCCACTGCCCGGATCGCGGGTGTGCCGGCGCAACTCACGGGTGTGCGGACCACCGCGGGCACCGACGTGCGGATGATCCTGCGCGGCCTCGCGGAGGAGTGGCAGCTGCGCTTCGGCGACCCCGCGCTCGCCCTGCCCGCGTCAGTGACCAGGATCGACGACTCCGGCGAGACCCTTCTGCCCACCCATTACGAGACCGCGCAACGCGCTGCCTGGCGCGCTGTGCACGCCGCGGCTGTCGAAGGCGTTCACCCGCGCTACACCCTGCGCGACCTCGCAGCCGACCTGACGCTTCTCGACTAAGGAAATTCCTGTGCCGCTACCAGCCGAACTGCCAGCACCCCGGATGTTCACCCGCGACAGCGCACCCTCACTGCGTTGGGGAATCCTCGCACCAGGGAACATAGCGGCCGCGTTCACCAGGTCCGTGCTGACCCACACCGACCAGCGAGTGGTGGCCGTCGGCTCCCGCTCGATCGAACGCGCCTCCTCGTTCAGTGCGACCTTCGCCATCGAGTCCGCCTACGGGTCCTACGAGCAACTCGTCGCGGACCCCCAGGTCGACGTCGTCTACATCGCGGCACCGGCCAGCGAGCACCTCGCACTGGCGTTGCTCGCGATCAACGCGGGAAAACCGGTCCTCGTCGAGAAACCGTTCACCACCTCCGCACAGGACGCTCGTATTCTCGCCGCAGCGGCCCGCGAGCGAGGTGTCTTCGCGATGGAGGCGATGTGGACCCGCTACCTGCCACAGTTCGACGTCGTCCGGCAACTGATCGCCGACGGGGTGCTCGGCCGGGTCGAGTCGTTGCTCGCCGACCACGGACAGGCCATCGCGCGGGATCCGGCCCATCGGCTGTACCGCCCGGAACTGGGCGGCGGCGCCCTTTTCGATCTGGGGATCTATCCCGTCGCACTCAGTTCGGAGCTGCTGGGGTGCCCTTCCCGCGTCACGGCTGCCGGTGCCATGACCACCACCGGTGTCGACGCCTACGCGACGATCGCACTGGAGCACCCAGGAAACCGGCACGCCACGATCAGCACCGGACTCCTCACCCGCACACCCATCACGGCCGCCATCGGCGGCAGCGAGGCCCGCATCGAGATCGCCACCCCGTTCTTCACCCCGACCTCGATCACCCTCGCCGACAACACCATGTTCGGCGAGAGGGTCACCTGGTCCGACCCCACCGTCATGCGCGGCCTGGAAGGTCTGAGCTGGCAGGCGACGGCCGCCGCCAGCTACATCACCGACGGCCGCACCGAGTCACCGCTACACACACTCACCGAAACCATAAGCATCCTGGAAACCCTCGAGGAGGCCAGGCGGCAAGTCGAAAGCCAGGGACTGCCAGATTGATGACCACGCGCGGCAATCCGGTTCATTCACCCGGGGATTGCCTGAACGGCAGTCGAAGCGTGAACGTCGTCGCTTCCCCAGGTCGGCTCGCTGCGGTCACTGTGCCGTTGTGCGCGTGCGTGAGCTGCCGCACGATTGCCCAGACCGAGGCCGCTACCACCGGTTTGCCTGCTGCGTGACTTGTCCGCGCGCCAGAAGCGGTCGAACACATGGGCAGGTCGGTCTCTTCGATGCCGGTGCCTGTATCGCGTGAGCAGGATTGTCAATGCCAGTACGACGACTGCGAGCATGACGATCCGCGTGATGTTGCCGCCGGACAATTCGAATCCGGGAGTCACCTGCACACCGGACGGGTTGCTCACGAACAACAATGCCGCAGGCGCAACGTACGGCCGCAGCAGCTCGCGTCGGCTGGTGTCCACGCACGCACTGGCGACTTGTGCGTTGCCGCCGACACTGGTGGTGGTGAAGTCGAGACTGATCTTCACCGGCGGCATGCCTTGCCGGCTCAGGCATTCGTTCACCTTCGTGGCGAGCCGTGCGATGGCCTGCTCCTCGGTCGGCGTCGGCGACTCCACTGGGATCAGGCCGCATTTCCACGGCAGGATGGCATCCTGCGAGCCACCGGCGGGATGGGCTTCGACGGCCATCCGACCACGATCTACCTCAAGGCAACGGAATCGGCAATCGAAGCCGTCCGATCCGTACTCCCAGCGACTGTGAATCCCCAACGACCGGACGCGGTACAGGTATCCAGGCCGTCTGACGCACTGGCGGCCAAGCGCCTTACCGAAGCGGGCCTGTCCGCGCTGTTCCTGGCCTTGCCCGGGGTCGCGCTGCTGGTCGGCGGTATCGGGGTGGCGAACACCATGGTCGTGTCCGTCCTGGAACGACGCAAGGAGATCGGGCTGCGGCGTGCGCTGGGCGCCAGCCGTAACCAGATCCGTGGCCAGTTCCTCACCGAGTCGGTCGCGTTGGCCGGACTCGGCGGCAACGCGGGAGTGCTGATCGGTATCACGGCCACCGTGGGATATGCCGCCCGCCAGGATTGCCCCGTCATCATTCCCGTCCAGGCTGTCACAGGCGGGTTGGGCGGCGCACTGCTCATTGGCATCCTGGTAGGTGTCTACCCCGCGATTCGCGCCGCCCGTCTGTCCCCAACCGAAGCACTCGCTTGAGCCGTCCGACGTACGGAACGGGGATCTCGGCCGTCGCTCCGGACGTGTCCCCTGAAGTTCCGGAACGCCGCGCACCGGTCCAGACCATTGCACCACCCCCGGCCGGAACGCTAAACTTGAATGAGTTGAATCGTTTCAACGTCCGGGTACTGCCAGGGCAGGAACAACGAATGTTCCTGTGTACGCGAGAGCGGAGCACGCATGTCCGGTCACCGCCCTGCCCAAATCGTGGTCGTTCTCTTGCTCTCGCAGTTGTTGATGCTGCCCGCGGGCCTGTTCTCGTCCGCCTTCGCCGCCGACGGCCTCACGGTCCATGACCTGCGAGTGGGCAACACCGCTAATCCGTTGGCCGTTGACGATCCCCGCCCGGCGCTGAGCTGGCGACTGCGGTCGGGAACCCGGGGCGATCGGCAGACCGCCTATCGGATCCTCGTCGCCAGCAGGCCGGAGATTCTGGCCAGGAAACGTGGGGACGTCTGGGACAGCGGCAAGGTCACCAGCCCTGACTCGGTCGCGATTGCTTATGGCGGACCGGATCTGACGCCCGCGCGCCGGTACTACTGGAGTGTTCAAGCCTGGGACATGAACGGCCGTCCCTCCGGCCTGGCGCCGACGGCATGGTGGGAGACGGGCCTGTCCGGGGCAGCGGACTGGGCGGGCGCGCAGTGGATCACTCCGGACACCGGCAACGCCTACTCCTGGCAGGACTTCACACTGGATGCCGACTTCATGATAAAGTCCGGCGCCGCGGGCATCCTGTTACGGGCCAAGGATTCCGACACCTTTGCCATGTGGCAGGTCAACGCGGTGACCACGCCCGGCAAGGTGACGCTACGGCCGCACACCAAGATCCAAGGCTCGTTCTCGCTGCTCGGCGAGGTCGACCTGAGCCCGGTGATCACGCCGTCGAACGTGACCGCGACCCACCACATCCGGCTACGGGCCCAGGCCGGCACGGTCACCACCTGGATCGACGGAACCCAGGTCGACACACGCAGCCTGGGCATACCCGGCCCCGGCACGATCGGGTTCCGGTCTTCGACCAGCCAGGGTGTCAGCGAGATCGCGCAGTACGACAACATCGTCATTCGCGACCTGGCAGGCAGGATCCTGTTCTCCGACGACTTCTCGATCTCGCCCGATCCCCGGTTCCCCGGCGTGCCGATCACCGACGGCCGCCTGGAACCACGCGGAGACCCGACGCTCCTTGCGACCGAGCCCGATGCCCCCTTGCTGCGTAAGGAGTTCGTCCTTGACAAACCAGTCGCCACCGCCCGCGCCGATGTCTACGGCCTTGGGTTCTACGAACTACGTCTCAACGGCGGCAAAGTAGGCGACCACGCTCTCTCCCCTGCCAGCACTCCTTACGAAAAAAGGAATCTCTACGACACCTACGACATCACAACGCTGCTGAAGCAAGGACCCAACGCGGCCGGCATGTGGCTCGGCAACGGCTACGGCCCACGTTTCAGCCCATACGGATTCCGTTGGCATGGCCCGAAACAGGCAATCGTCCTGCTGGCCGTGACATACACCGACGGCACTCGCCAGACGATCACCACCGGCGACTCCTGGCGATGGTCGGACAGTCCCATCACCAGCAACGACATCTACAACGGCGAAAACTACGACGCCCGGCTGCGTCAGCCAGGCTGGGACAGTCCGGGATTCGACGATTCGTCCTGGCACTCCGTCCGGACCACGACGGCCCCGAGCCCGGTACTCGCCGCCAACTCCGCACCACCAATCCGCGTAGTGCAGACCCTCAAGGCCACAGCCCTGACGCAACCACGCCCCGGTGTGTACGTCTACGACTTCGGGCAGAACATCGCAGGCTGGCCACGACTGCGAGTCGCCGGGCCGGCCGGGGCGACCGCACGCATGCGGACAGCCGAAGAGCTCGACGCGAACGGAATGCTGGACACGGCCACGAACCGGAACGCCGCGTCCACCGATTCGTACACTTTAGACGGTACTGCGGGCGTCCAGACCTATGAACCGCGCTTCACCTACCACGGTTTCCGTTACCTCGAAGTCACCGGCTACCCGGGGACCCCGGACCTCGACAGCGTGACCGGCCTGGTGGCCCGCGCGGATGTCGCCGCCACCGGGAGAATCGAGACCTCCGACCCGCTGCTGAACCGGATCTGGCAGAACAACCGCTGGGCCATGCTGAACAACTCCATGAGCCTGCCCACCGACACCCCGGTCCGTGACGAACGGACTCCGCCAGGTATGGACGTTCAGGCCTATCACGCCGCCGCCATCCGCGACTTCGGCATGGAACGGTTCTACGCCAAGTACATGCAGGACCTGCCACCGGGAACCGCACTGCCCAATGACGCCCACAACGCCCAGCAGCCCGACATGGGCGGTGGTTCAGTGTCGCTGGCATGGTCGCTGTACGAGCAGTACGGCGACCTGTCGCTGCTCGCCAGGAGCTACCCGGCGATGAAGGCGTTCGTGAACGCCAACGCCGCCGCTTACCCGGGCCTCATCTGGCCGGACGACAAAGGCTTCGGGGACTGGTGCCCGCCGGTCCACGGCCCGGATGCCAACAACGGCCAGGGAAGCCCGAGCGCAGGCGAGTGCTTCAGCGAGCGATCACTGGTCAACACAGCACTGTCCTACCGCCAGGCCTCCGACACCGCCAAAGCGGCCGCGGCACTGGGCATGCAGGACGACGCGACCCGCTTCCGGCAGCTGTCGTCCTCGATCGCGCAAGCGTTCAACGCCCGCTTCCTTGACCGCACTGGAACTACCTATGGCAGCGGGCGGCAAGTCACCGCCGTGCTTCCGCTCGCTTTCGGCATGGTCCCGGAAGACCGGATCCTCGCAGTAGGCGCCCGCCTCGCGGAAACGGTTCTGGGCAAGGACAAAGGGCACCTCGACACCGGCATATTCGGCACCCGGTACCTGGTCGACGCACTCGCCCGGGCCGGACGCATCGACGTGGCCAGGACCGTCCTCGGCCAGACGACCTATCCCGGATTCGGTTACCAGATCAGCCGCGGAGCCACCACACCATGGGAACAGTGGACGTACGAGTCCAATATGGAGACTCACGACCACGCGATGTTCGCCGGTGTCAACGCCACCCTGTACACCCAGCTCGGCGGCATCACCCCAGCATCACCAGGCTACGCGTCGATCAACATAGAACCGCAGGTCCCTGCCGGACTCACCCGTCTCTCGGCATCGATCGACACGGTACGCGGCACCGTGGTCTCCTCCTGGACCAACGACACGTGCACGTTCGACCTGACGGTCAGCGTGCCGGTCAACGCGACAGCCACGGTATCCGTCCCCTCGTTCGGTGCCACAAAGGTCCGTGCGGCGGCAGGTGCCACCAAACTGCCTGGCAGCTCGACAGCGCAACAGTATTCCGTCGGTTCAGGAAGCTGGCAGTTCACCGCTGAACGCTGTGTCTGAGAAGGCCCGGCTCATGGACTCGGCTTGTGTCAGGTGAGCATGTCGATCAGGCTCTGGACCGCGTTGCCGGCGGACAGGTTTTCGTAGAGCTCCGCGGCCTCGATGGCGACCTTGGTGCTGCGGGGAAACATGGCCTGCTCGTAGTCGGTGAGGGCGGCTTCGGTGTCGTCGGGGTGCGCGGCGAGCGCTTTGCCGAGTTCGGCGCCGTCGTACATGGCCAGGTTGGCGCCTTCACCATTCGGGGCTGCGAGGTGCGCGGCGTCGCCGAGCAGGGTCACCCCCGGTACCCGGTCCCATCGGTGCTCGATCGGCAGAGCGTAGTGGGGGCGCAGGACCGGCGCGGTGTCTGCGTCGGCGATCAGCGCGGTGAGTTCCGGTGCCCAGCCGTCGAACTCCTGCGCGATCCGCGCGGTGGCCGCGGCGGAATCGGTGAAATCGATGGTGGCGAACCACTCCAGCGGCTCGGTGAGCGTGACGTAGGTGTGCAGGGTGTCGCCGCTCTCGCGGTGAGCCTGGATCCCCTTGCCCGGCAGGGGCCCGTCCGCGCCCATCGAACCGCCACCGACCGCTTCCGCGGCGGCGGGGTGGCGGGTGTCGGCGTCGAAGAGATAGGTCTCGACGAACGATATGCCGGTGTATCCGGGTATGGCGTCGGTGAGCAGCGGCCGGACCCGTGACCACGCGCCGTCCGCGCCGACCAGCAGGGTCGTGACAACAGTGGCGCCGTCGGCGAAGGTCACCTCGTGGCGGCCCTCGCCGAGGGAACGGATGCTGCTGACCTTGTGTCCCCAATGGACGGTGCCGGGCGGGAGGGAGTCGAGCAGCATCTGCCGTAGCTCACCGCGTTGCACCTCGGGGCGTCCTCCCGTACCGTCGTCGGCTTTGTCGAACAGGACAGTCCCGTTCCAGTCGAGGAGCCGCATCGCCTGGCGGCCCTGAAGGATGAGGGCGCGGAATTCCTCCATCAGATCGGCGGCCTGCACGGCCAGTTGGCCGTTGTAGTCATGGATGTCGAGCATCCCGCCCTGCGCACGCGCCGCTGGGGAGGCCTCCGCCTCGTAGATCGTGGACGGGATGCCGTGGACGTGCAGGACGCGGGCAAGGGTGAGGCCGCCGAGTCCGGCGCCGATGATCGTGACGGGAGTGGGCATGGTCGCTCCTGTTCCGGGCAGGTTCGAGCGCGCGCCAGCGCAGGGATGTTCTGGGTGCGCGGCTACGACCGGGTCGGTTGCGGCAGTTCCGCGGTGATCTTCGTGAGCAGGGCGTGCAGGGTGGCCCGCTCGGACTGGTCCAACGGAGCCAGGATCGCCTCGTCGGCGGCGGCCATCGCGGTGTCGAGCCCGGCGACGAGTTCGATGCCGGCCGGTGTCGCGTAAACGCGTTTGCTGCGCTCGTTGCCGCCCTCCGTACGGCGCTCGACGAGGCCGCGGCGTTCGAGCCCCTGCAGCAGGCCCGAGACGCTCGCCGCGGTCGTGTGGGTCATCTGCGCGATGTCGCGCTGGATCGCACCGGGGCTCCGGATCAGGCAGCCGAGCACGAAGGCCTGCTCGAAGCTGAGCTCACGGGCCCGGATCCAGTCCTCGCCGGCCTTGCGCTGAGCCCATACGACCCAACGCATCAGCTCGAAGCTGCGGTTCCGCGTGCTCTTCGACGCATCCACACTTAGGAACCTAACTGTATGGATCCTAACTGTCAATGTCCGAACTGATCGGCGTGACCGGGTGTGCCGAGGTAAGCGCGTTCACTGAACGTGCCGACTGAGCGACAGCTCGGCGAGCACAGCGCCGGCTTCCCGCTGGAGCAGGGCCAGGAGCTCGTCGACGTGCTCGGCACGGGTCAGCACGCTGTTGATGTTGATCCGCAGGACGCGCCTCCCGCGCAGCACGGTGGTGGCCGGCCAGGCCCGGCCGCCTCGCTCGATCCGCTGCTGCAGTCGTTGCTGCACCTCGTCCTGCACCGGGCCGGGAGCGTCACGCAGCTCAGCGGGCAGAAACCGCGTGCAGCACACCGCGGTCTGCACCTCACCCAGCACCTCAAAGTCCTCCATTGTGGACAGTTGGGTGGCGAGGCCAACCGAGACCCTGAATTCGTGGCGCGACCCGAACAGCTCGACCTGAGCCGTGCCGCCCAGCCGCACCTGGCGTTCGGCCACGGTGCACACCGTTGCCTGGGCGCGGCGTTGGCCCGCCTGCAGATACGAATCGCGATACCCGCATTGCTGCAACGGTTTCCGAACCTTGCCTTGGCAACTCCTGCCGAGAATATCCGGTTTCGTGCTGAGACCGTGGTATACGGCGTCGCGGATCTGCCCATCACCTGGTGACCGCCCCCGCCAAGCGGTCCGCTGACCGAGATGGATCGCTCTCACCTCGCCGGCTGTATCGACGATGATCGGGACATGTCCACCGAGGAGGCGACTTCGTTCGCCGCGGCCGTCGCACGCCGGGCCGAGGCTCGGCCGGATGACGAGGTCGTGCGACTGGCCGGGTCGCCTGGGTGGACCGCCGCGGCCCTGCTCGCCGCCTTCGGCCCCGAGCGGCCGGACTGCCCCACGCACAGCGTCCGCGCCCGGTCTGTCGCATCAGCAACCGGCCGCCATTCGCGATCGTCTCCAGCACACATAAATCAGAAAAACTCACATTCGTCCGCCATAGAAATGATCACCCTGAACTGCACTTTCGCATGATTGTTACATAAAGGAGACTGCTTCACTCGATCGTGTGGAGTTCACCCTGACCGCCCATCATCAACGGGCGAGAAGTAATAATGACCGTGCCTCTCGCAGCCCGAGAGAAAACCCTGATTGGGTGACCAGTTCACCCCGGAAGCTCGTTTCCGTCAACCCCCATTTCACACGGAGTAACCTCTGTTACGAGATTACCGAGCCGCGTTCGACCTCCTCGCGCACGCGTTGGAGCAGTGCCACACGGATCGAGTCACCGGAGTACTGCGCATTGTGGGCAATCCGGGTGGCCTGTTCCACATGTGCGACGGCGCGGTGACTGCGGTGGACACTCCCGGCTCGCCCGGAGCCGAGGCATTGTTGCTGTGCTCAGGCCGGATCAGTGAACAGGATTGGACCGCGGCACTGCGCGAGGGCGCTGGGACGCGGCCCCCGCAAACGGAGCTCGTCACGCTCGGGATTATCGGATCGACCGAGCTTCAGGTCGTTGCCCTGACAGCGATACAAGACGGAGCATTCGCTGTCGCATCCGGCGAGATCGAGGGTTACGTCGTCGACGACGAAGACAAACCCACCGATGTTCTGTTGCCGGCACCGAACCGCGTCACGCCGGATGTCCTGATGACAGAAACAGCTCGCCGCCTGGACGCACTCGCCTCACTACCGTTCCCCGTGTCGCCATTTCAGGAACGCGTGGTGCCGGCACGCGGAACTGAACTTCCCATCCTGCCCGGCAGACGGCAAGAGATCATTGCTCACGCCACCGGCAGGCGAACGGCGAGGGATATCGCCTTCGTGATAGGCCGGAGCGTCTACCCGATCACTGCCGAGATCTCCCGCATGCTCAGCGACGGCTCGCTTGAACTGGCACCACCCAGACCGCTGGTCACTGCTTTCCGCTGGAGCGCCACCTCATTGCGCCCCCGGCGAGAACCAGCGCCACCCATCGAGAGTGACGACGACCAGGTTGACCAGTTACCCGCTCGCCTGCCGGGCCCGAGCGCCACGACTGATTCCCCGGACAACCAGAGGGCGCCAGGACACCGCGCCCTGTCCCGGCTGTCCCGCATCTTCGGAACCGAAAGGAAGCATATTGGACCATGACGCACTCGCGGCAGAACTGCAGAAGCTTCGACAGGAAGTCGCCGGAGTAACCGATACGGTACTGGCCGCGGCGGACGGAATTCCGATTCTCGCCGATGCGGCCGAGTACATCGACCCCGCGAACATCTCCGCGCTCGCCGCCGCCGATCTCGGAATCGCCCGCCAGGCCGCCGAGCTGACCGGCCAGGGCACGCTCCGCCAGACTGTCGTGTACAGCAGTGAGGGCTACATGGCCGTGTACGCCATCGGTCGCATGGCGCTGATGGTCGTGCTGGGCGACAAAGGACTGAACGTCGGACGCCTGCTCTACGAATCCCAGCCCGTGATCGAGCGGATCGGCACGATCCTGGCCTCATAGCACATCAATCGACAGACGAGAGAAGGGTAGTGAACACCATCGGCAACAATCAACACGCAATGGCCGACCAGCTGGTCTCGATGGCGAAGAGATTGCGCCACGAAGTACCCGCGTGCCTGGCCACCGGTGTGGTCGACATGGCAACCGGAATGCTGCTGACCTACGAGACCACCGACAGCCATCCGCCGGAGGTCCTCGACATGCTGGCGGGCGCGACGCTCGATCTCTTTCAGGGCCGCACCGTCACGATGATCGAGGATATCTTCAAAGAGCGCCGCGGCATCACCAGCTCGGAGCACTATTTCCAAGAAGTCCTGGTGAACAGCACGAACCTGACGCACCTGTTCGTCCGCAACAATGTGAACGACGACGTGGTGGTGGTCGTGGTGTGCCCCAAGTCGGTGAACATCGGAATGCTCTTCGCCTCCGTCAGGCGCGTGGTCAAAGAGCATGGCACCTTCTAGGTGCCACGGACACCGACTTCGAACATGGCCGCAGCACGTCCTCGCCTCTGGTTCCTTTCGCGTCGCCGGCGCCACCCAAGCGGAGATATACCCGGACAAAGTCCAGACACCGAACAATCGGCCACACCGTCTCACTCATCCCCAGACACAAGGAATTCGCGTTCGATGAACATCGATACTGCACTGAAGGAAGCAATGTCCATCGCCGGTGCTGTCGGCGTCGCACTGGTCGACTACGACAGTGGAATGTCGCTCGGTACCAGCGGCGGAGGTGACTGGCTGAACCTGGACATCGCGGCGGCGGGCAACACCGAAGTGGTCCGGTCGAAACTCCGGGTGATGTCCGCACTCGCGCTCAACGACAACATCGAGGACATCCTCATCACCCTGCACCGTCAGTACCACCTGATCCGGCTCATGGACTCCGTGAAATCCAGGACTTCCCTGTTTCTGTACCTGGTACTGGAAAGAGAGCGCGCCAACCTCGCACTGGCCCGCCACTACCTCAAGCAGATCGAGTCCGACCTGGTCGTATAAGTGGTAGTCGCCTGGGCCGAAGCCGCGGCGCCCGGCGGATAACGCCGAGCCGGACACTGTGCTTCACCGACGGGGCCCGCGTTTCATGCGGCAATCGCCACAACCGGGCCCCACCCACGCCTGCGGTTTGATTCGGCCCATCGGCCGGGGCGCCGAATGCCCCTACTCAGCGTCCTGTGCCTCGATCAGGTGGAGGTCGCGGACGCAGAAGCCGTGGTGCTCGAAGGTCTCGTTGAGCACCGTGCGGAGGCACTGCCGCACCGAGCGGCCCCGGGCGTACGGCGGCCAGACATCATCGTCGGGCACCGGCGCTTGCGCTGCGAGCTGCGCAGCGGTGACCTCGTCGAGCCAGGCCTCGAGCTCGGCGGCCTGTGCTTCACGCACGCTCACGATCTCGTCGAGGGCCGGATCGAGCGAGAGTTCAAGCCCGTGCGCTGCACGGTAGGGCTCGACGGCCGGCCCGATGCCCATCGGCGTGAACAGCTCTGTCGAGCCCAGGCAGCAGCGGCGGAACCACGAGTCGTGGACGAAGACCAGGTGGCGCATCGTCTGCACCGCCGACCACTCGTCGTTCACGCTGCGGCGCTCGATGCCGGGCGTACGGCGGATTCTCTCGATCGTGGCGGCCCAGCCGGCATGGAGCTGACGCGCTGCCTCACGCAGATCGGCAGGGTCCTCGGAACGGATCAGCACCCGCACCGGATGACGCCGGTCGAGCTCTGCCTCGACGTACTCGGTGACCTCGACACCGTTCACCACAAGGTTGGTGACGAGCCCGTCGATCACCGCATCCTGCATGACAACGCCGATCAGACGTGCCCCGGTCAGATCACACTCGCGGAACTCCGCACCGTGCAGGTCCTCATCGACATACCGCGTCATGCTCCGCATATTAGGCCCGAGCACCGACAAGCCATCCTCACCTGAAGTAGATGAGATCACTCATTGCCCGCGGATGTGGACTGGTCATCGGCCAGTAGCGGCACGGAACGTACCGACCTTCCCTCTGTGTCGAGGATACGGCCCAGCAGTTTGATCGTGCGCAGAACCACCGAACGGTCCTGCACGCGCAGAGCGGGCAGCACATGGCTCATCTTGCGTTCGAGATCGTGAGCCTCGGCGGCCGACCTGAGCCAGGCGTCGATGACGACGTTGTACGGCCCGGCCACCAGGCTGGCCGCTCGGATCCCTGGCAGTGTACGGATCCGCCCCTCGACGTCCTCGATGTCGCGGACGTCGATCGATCCGAAGTAGACGGCGGCGACAGCTTGACCTGACAGGCGACGGGAGGTGTCGCATCGGAAGGTGACGAGCCCGGCGCCCTCCAGGCGGGTCAGCCTGCGCCGGACGGCGACGGGACCCAGGCCCGCGTGTTCGGCGAGCCGCTCGAACGACATCCGTCCGTCGGTGTTCAGCGCGCGGATGATGCGATGGTCCACGGCCGTCAGGCCCGCTTCTTGCTCCTGGCGGTTCTTGGCACGGGTGTGCAGACGGCGGCGCTGTTCCAGATCCAGTGCGCCTTCCCGCCACCGGCTGGCTTCCAGGGTCGCCCGGGTCGCGAGATGGCTGCGCACGCCGCTGATCCCCGGGACCTCACCTTCATCCCGCCCTACGACCACCCACATGTGATCGCCGGCCAGGGCACCGCCGCACTCGAGCTCCTGACCGACACCGGACCGCTGGACCTGCTCGTCGTCCCCGTCGGCGGCGGCGGACTGATCGCGGGCTGCGCCATCACCGCCACCGCGCTGAACCCCGGCATCCGGGTAGTCGGCGTCGAACCGGCCGCCGGCAACGACACCCAACGCTCCCTGGCAGCAGAACACCGCGTCACCATCGACGTGCCACACACCATCGCCGACGGCCAGACCGTGACCACACCAGGCGAACTAACCTTCAGCATCAACCAGCACCTGGTCGAGACCATCGCCACGGTCACCGACGACGAGATCCGCCACGCCATGCGCTTCGCCTTCGACCGCCTGAAAACCGTCATCGAACCGAGTGGCGCCACCGGCCTGGCAGCTCTGCTCACCGGACGCGTGACGCACCTGCCCCCACGCGTCGGCGTTGTGATCTCTGGCGGCAACGTCGACACCGAACACCTCGCCGGACCACATGAATGAGGCCGACAATGCGACCCGGATGTCCGGAGAGGCCGAGCTCGACCGTGTGCGAAAGCCTGTGGCCGTGTGCCCGACTTCCCCGGCTGGAGATGCGTCTGCCGTGGAGGTCAAGTCCTCTTAGCGGTCTGCGGTCAGGCGATCGAGCCATTCGCCGAGCAGGTGTTGTTCGGCGTTGCTGAGCGTTGTCTGTTCGGGCAGCAGGGCACGCAGTGCCCGGGCGGCGCCGGCGGGGCCTGCGTCGCGTACGGCGGGTTTGTCGAGGGTGACGGCAGAGATCATCGCTTCGCGCATGGCGGTGAGCAGGGCGGGGTCGCGTCGATCGTCAGGCAGCGACAGCCAGGTGAGCACGGCTCCGCGGGCGGTCGCATGGATGAGGGAAGCTGCGAGGTCCTCGTCGACGCGCAGCCGGCCGCTGGCGGCGAGGCGGTGGATGCGACCGAGCAGGATCTTCATGCCGGCTTGGAAGGCGGCTGAGTTCGTACCGCGCCTCGGCTCGCCGTACATCAGCGCGTACAGCCCGGGATTGGCGAGTCCGAACTCCACGGCGAGGTCCCAGCCCGCGCGCAGGTCCTCGACGGGATCCTGGGGACGGGCGTCAGCGTGTTTGGCCGCGAGGAATGTGGCGTAGCCGTGCTCGGCCACCGCGTCGAGCAGCCCGTCCTTGTCACCGAACAAGCGATAGATCGTGGGCGCTTGCACCCCGGCGGCGGCCGCGACCGCCCGGGTGGTGACCGCCTCACGTCCCTCGTGGGCGAGCAAGTCCGCCGCTGCCTCGACGATCCGCTGCCGGGAGACCTCACGCACCGCGACCTCTGCACCATCAGCCACATATCAAAGATAACAGAAAGTTGCTTCCATCGATGTATCCGATGATACGCTTCACTGAGTAACATCGGAAACGCCAGGTGGAGGAGTTGCTGACATGCGTATCGTCGGCCTTGAGGAACACGTGGTCCTGCCGGTTCTGCTCGACGCGTGGACGAGAGCAGGCGTGCAGCCGCACCGTTACGGTGACGACCACCCGGTCACACAACGGCTGCGTGACGTCGGCGAACGACGTCTCACCGACATGGACGACCAGGGCATCGACGTCGCGGTGCTGTCGCTGGCCTCACCGGGCGTACAGAACCTCGCGGCCGCCGACGCCGTGAGCGTCGCCCGCGAGGCCAACGACGCGCTCGCCGAGATCGTCGACGCCAACCCGCTGCGGTTCCAGGCATTCGCGGCCATCCCGACGTCCTCACCCAACTCCGCCGCGGCGGAGTTGGAGCGCGCGGTCACCCGACTCGGCTTCCCCGGCGCGATGCTCTACGGCCGCACCGGCGACAAACTGGCCGACGCACCAGAATTCGACGACCTCTACGCCACCGCCGAACGGCTTCGCGTCCCACTGCACTTCCACCCCCAGGCCCCGGTGCGGGCGGTCCACGAGGCGTACTACTCGGGACTGCCCAACGGCGTGGGCGCGGTGCTGGCGACCGCCGGGCTGGGCTGGTACTACGACCTCGGCGTGCAGTACCTGCGGATGATCTTCTCCGGGGTGTTCGACCGCCATCCCGAACTACAGGTGATCGCCGGACACTGGGGCGAGGTCATCCTGTTCTACCTCGATCACGTCGGCATCCTGCAGGACATGGCCGAGCTGCAGCGACCGCTGGCCGACTACTTCCGCCAGAACTTCTGGGTGGCCGGCAGCGGCACAGTCAGCGAGCGCTACCTACGCTGGACAGCCGAGGTCGTCGGGACCGACCGCATGCTCTACTCGACTGACTACCCGTACACCTTCGGTACACGCCCCGGCGGCTTCCCCTACCTGGATACCAGCGGCGGCACCGCCAGGTCCTTCCTCGAGAACGCGCCCTTCACCGAGCAAGAGAAAGCCGCCATCGGATCCGGCAACTGGGAACGATTGACCAGCCACCCCAATCCACCCGAGCAAAACCGGGCCGCCGCAAGCCGAACGTCCTGACATGCCGACGAGACGGCAAGAAGAGTGATCAGCCAAGGGTTGTCTCGTCATCACCCGGAGTCGACACCAACCCGGTAACGGGTGAAACTCGAGTTCAGCGGAAGTCGTCGGCATGACCGACGGTCCATTGGGCGTGGGTGTGCGCTGGCGCGCCGGTGATCTTTTCGACGATGGTGGAGGTCAGGGCAGGGACCCCGGAGGCGGCGGCCCACTGGCTCACGATCGCCTCGGCCACGACCGGATGCATTGTCCTGCCGACTTCTGCGCGAGCCTGCTCGTCGGAGATGTGGTCGACCTGGCGTTGCAGGGTCAGGGACTCGGCCCCGTAGATGGTGTAGGTCTGGTGCGAGTGGCCCGGTTCGGTCAGGGCGGCCACCGCAAGCGCTGCGATGTCCTTCTCGTGCACCGGTGCCGACTGTGCCAGTGGATAGGGCAGGCGGACGACGTTGTCGGTGCGGATCGAGTCGGCCCACCAGGTGCGGGTGTTGGCGGCGAAGCTTTCCGGCCTGAGGAACGTCCAGTCCATACCGGACCGTTGGATGGCCTGCTCGATCGTGCGGTTCAGGAGGGGGACCGGGTGGACGGCATCGGGGTCCAGCACCGACACCGACGAGAGCAGAACCACCTGCCGGATCCCCGCGGCCGCAGCCGTCGCAACGACCTTCTCGATGTCGTAGGGCCGCTGGGGGCTGAGCATCCCGTAGAGGAACATCTTGTCGGCACCGTCGAGGACCGCAGGCAGCGTCTCGGGGCGATCCAGGTCGGCACGGACAGCGTCCAGCCCTGGTGTCAAGCCCGCGGCTGGGGTTCTACTGACTGCTCTGGCCTGCTCGCCGGCGGCCAGCAGGCCATCGGCCACGTGCCGGCCCACGTTACCTCGAGCGCCGAAGACAACTACCACCATGACGAGACCCCCTGTTGTTGTGCACGTGAATTGCCGCGTAGTCGGCGCTGCCAGTGGAAACCCGCTTCTGCACGGGGATATCGACGGCGCCGGACCGTCGTCACGCGGCTGGCGGTCCGGCGGCAGCGGGCCCACCCCATGTTCCGGGCTGCCGGTCAGGGCTGGATGTTCTCCAGGTCCTCCAGCAGGCTGGGGTGCTTCGGCTCCCAGCCGAGTGCCTGCCGAGTGTGGGTGCTGGACGAGGGCTGGTCAGCCGCGAAGATGACGCCGAGGGGGCCGTAGGTCTCCACCGGCACGGACTCGACCGGCAGGCCCAGCCGCCTGCCGATGACGGCCGCGATGTCACGCACCTGGTCACCCTCGTCGCCCACGGCATGCCAGACGGTGCCGGCTTGCGCCTGCTCCAGGGCGAGCCGGAAGAGGACTGCGGCGTCGAGGGCATGCACGGCCGGCCAGCGCTGCGTGCCGTCGCCCGGGTAGCCGGACACTCCGCTCTGCCGCGCGATCCCGGTCAGCACACCGGCGAACCCGCCCGTGCCCTCGTTGTGGACGGTCCGCGGCAGGCGGACGGCCGAGCTCCGGACCCCGCGCGAGGCGAGGCCCAGGACTCCCGTGACCGCACGGCCGCGACCACCGACCGGCCCCTCGACCGGAGTCGAGTCGGCTTCGGTGGAGGCGCGGCCCGGCACGGCGGGCGTGCCGGAGCAGGCGACGAAGGGACGGTCGCTGCCGACGAGTGCCTCGCCGAGGGTGGCGAGGGCGGCGCTTTCCTCGGCGACCGCGGTGGCCAGGGCTTCGGGGCTGCTGAAGTCGTTGGCGAAGGCCAGGTGGATCACGCCGTCGGCCTGAGCGGCGCCGGCGCGCAGGACGTCCAGATCGGCCAGACCTCCCCGGATCGGCTCGGCGCCGGCCGCCGAGGCGGCCTGCGCGGAGGCGTCGGAGCGGGCGAGCGCGAGGACGGTGTGGCCGTTGCCGAGCAGCTCGGCGACGACGGCGGGCCCGATCAGACCGGTGCCGCCGGTGATGAAGACGCGCATGGAACTCTCCCGCGAGTGATGGGACTCTTGTCCCATCACCGTATCAGAGTGATGGGACAAGAGTCCCATCACATATGATGGCCCCATGGGTCGATGGGAGCCGGGCGCGCGCGAACGCCTCGTCATGGCGGCCGTCGACCTGTTCACCGAGCAGGGGTACGACGCCACGACGGTTGCGCAGATCGCCGAGCGTGCCGGGGTCACCAAGAGCACCTTCTTCCGACACTTCCCCGACAAACGCGAGCTGCTGGTCGCCGGGCAGGAGACGCTGAGCCGGCTGCTGACCGAAGGCATCGCCGAGGCGCCCGCCGACGCCAGCCCGCTCGAGGCGGTCGCCGCCGGTCTGGAGCGCGCCTCGACCGCGATGGGCCCGATGAGCCGGGAGATCGCCCCGCGTCTGAAAGCGGCCGTCGCCGCCAGCGCCGAACTTCAGGAGCGCGACGCCCTCAAGAGCGTCAGCCTTGCGGCCGCCATGACCGCCGCCCTGGTCGCCCGCGGCGTGCCCGATCCGACCGCCGCCCTCGCCAGCGAGCTCGGCGTCCTCGCCTTCAAGCGGGGGTACGCCGAATGGTCCGAAGGCGACCGTGCCCCCGAGGCCGGGTTCGCCGTCTACCTCCTGAAGGCTCTCGACGAGCTGCGCGCCGCGAGCGCATCGCTGGGCTGACCGGACAACCTCACCCGCTCCTCGTCTACCTGCCGAGTCACTCCTCAGCCGTTCTGCCCGTGCTGATGTCGGAAGGCACTCTCATGCTTGAGCTGAGCGGGCGCATCAATTGATCATGTCGCCTGTGCCCCCGCATTCCGGCTGAGCGCGAAAAGCGGTGTGCTGTCGGATGGTGTCCCGCGGTGTGGCCTCGATGCGTTGCGGCGGTCGACTGCCAACGGCGACGCTCAGGTGCGTCGCGACGCCGATCTTGCCCGCCGCTGAGCGTTCGTTGTCGACCCACCGTCTCGCGACGGATCGCTATGCTGCCTGATTCCCGGGGGAGAAAGCGGTGATGACGATCGACAACGGGCACGGCGAGCAGGTGTCGTCGCCGGCGACGGTCTTGAACGAAGTGACCGCGTCGGTGAGTGGTGCTGTGGTTCAGATCGGGACTCTCCACGGTTCCGTGCATGTGCGGTCTGAACGTGAACGCGCCATTCCGCGACAACTCCCACCCGCGCCCTACCGGTTTACCGGCCGGACCGACGAGCTGACCAAGATAACCGCCGCCGTGGACAATGCGGACAACACGGGCGCCACAATTGTGGCGATCGGGGGACTTGGCGGCATCGGTAAGACATGCCTGGCCCTCCACTGGGCGCACTTCAACGCCCAGCGGTTTCCCGACGGGCATCTGTTCGTGGACCTGCGTGGGTTCAGCCCCAACGGGGACCCCACGCGACCGGCGGCAGTGCTTCGAGGTTTCCTGGACGCATTGGGAATCCCTCCTGCCGAGATCCCGGTCGATCTGGACGCCTTGGCGGGCCAGTACCGCAGTCTGGTCGCCGACCGGCGCATGTTGATCGTGTTGGACAACGCACGTGATACCTCTCAGGTGGCCATGTTGCTGCCCACGAGCCCGGACTGCGTGGTGCTCGTGACCAGCCGCCACTATTTGTCTGAGCTGGCTACGAGGCATGGCGCTCAGTCCGTCGATGTGGACGTGCTCCCTGATGCTCAGGCACGTCAACTCCTGGGCTCCCACCTCGGTACCGCCCGCCTGGCCGCCGAACCTGGCGTCGTCACGGAGTTGGTCGAGTGCTGCGCTGGATTGCCACTGGCGCTGGGCATCGTGGCAGCCCGTGCTCTCAGACATCCCGGGTTTCCCCTAGCTGTGCTCGCTGAGGAGTTGCGTGACCATGCCACCCGACTGGATGGACTACAGGCCGACGAGATCCCTATGAACCTTCGGGCTGTGTTCTCCTGGTCCCTGCAGAGCCTGACGTCCGACGCGATCACCTTGTTCAGGTTGCTTGGCTTGACGCCGGGACCGGAGATCGGCCTTCAAGCTGCGCTCTCCCTGGCCGGCACACCACAGGCGCGGACTTCGCTGCGGGAATTGGAGTCGGCTCACTTGATCACCCAACCAGTCGCCGGCCGCTATCGCCTGCACGACTTGATCCGGATCTACGCCACCGAACAGGTCAAGCACCATGCCGCCGATCCTCCGGACGACGCGCTTCGGCGACTGGTGGACTTCTACCTGCACACCGCCTTCTCCGGCGAACGACTTCTGGACCCGGCACGGGTACCCATACACCTCGTCCCACCGGTTCCCGGCTGCCGGCCGCAACCGCTACGTGATCAGACAGAGGCGATGGCCTGGTTCGTTGCCGAGTACCGGTACTTGCTAGCCGCCCAACGTCTCGCAGAGCACCGCGGATGGCATGGCACGGTGTGGCAACTGGCGTGGGCCATGGACACGTTTCACTGGCGGCGTGGACTCGTGCACGATCAACTCGCTGTGTGGCGGGCGGGATTGATGGCGTCCGACCGCGAAAATGACCGTGACGGGCAACTTCGGGCACATCGACGACTCGGCTACGCCTACTCCCGCGTAGGCAAGCACCGTAAAGCCGTCGAGCACCTCGAGCACGCTTTGACCATGGCCGAGCAGGCTGGTGATCGGATCAGTCAGGCTCAGACCCACCGTGCCCTTACGGTGACGTGGGGACGACAGAGCAACGACTTACGTGCCCTGAAACATGCGATCAGCGCTTTACAGTTGTTCGAGGACCTCGACGATCCAGTGGGCCGAGCCGACATGCTCAATTCGGCGGGATGGCATTCGATCCACCTAGGACAGTATCTGGAAGCCCGCAGGTACTGCGAGAAGGCCCTGGTCCTGCACCGGCAACACCATTCTCGCCAAGGTGAGGCATATACGCTGAGCAGCTTGGCGTGCCTGGCGCACAGCACCGGCGACCACCTCGAGGCACTGGGCCGCTACCGGCAGGCTCTCGCCCTGTTTCGCGAGATCGGCCACATGTACCAGGAAGCCAATGTTCTGGAGCAACTGGGGCGGATCCACGTCACGTTGGGCAATCACCAAGAAGCACGCGGCGTGTGGCACCACGCAAGGCTGCTGTGCCAACAGCAAAACCGTACGACAGACGCGGACCGCATCCAGCGACACCTCGACCAGTTGAACGGTCCCGGATAAGAAGAACGCCAATAGGCAGGCACATGATTCACGATCGCCAGTGCTTCAGACCGATCCTCCAGTGTCCGCTCATGCTTGATGAGCGTTCGAGCGGCCATGCGCGACAGGTCTCAGTCGCTGATCGACGGTGAATCTTCTTCCCTGTCCTCCCGATAGCGACCTCCTGAAGATTCGCCTCAGCCGCCACGTGGCGCGGATATCCCATCTTGATGGCGCTGTCGTTCAACCGTCTGGCGAGCCGGCGTTCCTAGGCTTCGGACAGCCGCGAGATCTCGGCGCGGTGTGCTTTGTCTACCCAGGAGATCCGCAGACGATGAAAAGTCCCACCGCTCCGGGCCGATGGCCCGTGCTCGGCCACGCACCGGCACTCATCACCAGGCGCCTGCAGTTCCTGTCGTCGCTGTCGTCGCTGTCGTCGGTCGGCGAGGTCGTCCGGATCAGGCTCGGGCCGATCCCCGCCTACGTCGTCACCAGCCCGGCTGCCGTCCAGAAGCTGCTGGTGCCCGGCGACCGGGACTACGACCGGGGCCGGCTCATGGCCAAGGCGAGCGTGTGGTTCGGGGACTCCCTGCTCACTTCGCACGGCCCGTCGCACGAGCAACAGCGCAGGTCGCTGCGGTCGGCGTTCACCAGCGAGCAGGTCGACTCCCACGTCCGGCACGTCCAGGACTCGGCGAGGACGCTCGTCAAGTCCTGGACACCCGGCGAGATGCTCGCCATGGACGAGCTCATGAAGGACCTGGCACTGACCAACACCGCGCAAAGCCTCTTCTCCACCAGCCTCACCACCGGCAGCCTCGAGAGCATCAGGCTCCACATGCCCGCGCTCTTCAAGAGCGTGATCTTCCGGACGATCCTGCCGAGCGGGCTGGAGCGGATGCCGACGTTCGGCAACTTCCGCTTCAGGAAGGCCATGCGTAGCCTCGACGACGCCGTCGCCGCCATCATCGCCGCCCGGCGTGCGGAGAGCGGTGACAAGCACGGCGACCTCCTCGACTCGCTCCTCGCGGCACAGGACGACCAGGGGAACATGTTGCCGGACAAGCAGATCCGCGACCACGTCATGACGATGCTGGTGGCCGGGAGCGAGTCCACCGCCGCTGTGCTGAGCTGGGCGTTGTACGAGATCTTCCGGGATCCGGACCTCGCGCGCCGGGTGCGCGAGGAGGTGGGCGCACTACCGGCGGATCAAGCGTTCACCGCTGCCGACGTCTTGGCACTGACCTGCGTGAACAACGTGATCAGCGAGACACTGCGACGCTACCCCGTTCCGTTCATCATGCGCCGATCGCTCAAGCCGGTGCGCCTGGGCGAGATCGAGTTGCCTGCGGGCGCCGAGATCGTCTACAGCCCTTATCTGTTGCACCACGACCCGCGATGGTTCCCGGACCCGCTGCGGTTCGACCCCGACCGCTGGTCGTCCGAGCGCCATGGGTCCGTCCCCAAAGGCGCTTACCTCCCGTTCGGCGCGGGCGCGCACGTGTGCATCGGCAAGCGGATGGCGCTCGCCGGTCTTGCCACCGCCCTCGCCGTGATCTGTTCGCACTGGCAGCTCGAACCGGTTGCCGGACAACGGATCCGCGAGGTGGCGACCGGCACCGTCCACCCGAACCGGATGCCGATGATCCCGCGCCGCCTACCGGCTGACGAGTGGGAGCGGGCGGCATGACCCGGACCGGTGGCGTTCCGGGGCTCCTGCTGCCGTTCGAGGGCGGTCGTTGTGAGCCGGAGGCGTTCGTGCGGCAGCGGGCTCGCTCGGTGCGCGAGCGTCTGGAAGCCGCGGGACTGGGCCGTTTCGCACAGAGCGACGACGTTATGGCCGACCTGATCTGCCGGACGTCACCTCAGGCCCAGGCCGACACGATCGCGCCGCTCGCCGACTGGCTGCTGTGGTTGTTCCCCTTGGACGACCTCTGCGAGGAGATCTTCACGGCGGACCGGGCCCGCGTGCTCGTTCCCGCCGGCACCACCGACCTCACCGGACATCTGCTGGCGACCGCCTTCCCGCCGGTCGTGGCCACCGGGATGACCGAGTTCCGCGATGACGTCACCGCGCGCATGAGCCCTGGCTGGGGTGAGCAGTTCCGCCGGGACCTGGACGACTATCTCCTGCACGCGATCCTGTTCGCCGAGACGTCGGCCGAGAACGATCTCCCGGCGTTGGACGAGTTCCTGGTGGTGCGCCGGGCGGAGGGCGCGGCCAAGCCGACCCTCGACCTCGTCGAACTGGCCGCGCGGACCGATCTGCCCGAGCAGTTCCGGAACTCCACCGCGTGGCGGCGTCTCCTCGACGCCTGCGCAGACGTGCTCACGTGGACGAACGACATCTACTCCTACAAGAAGGAGCGGCGCGCCGGGAACCTGTTCAACCTCGTCGACGTGCTCGTCCACCACGGCCGCCTGTCCGAACAGGACGCCCGTGCGCGTGCCGTGGACATGACCGTCGATCGACCGGGTCCTGCGCGACCGGCCGGTCGATGCCGGCGACCTGCCGAAGCTGGAACACCTCCACCGCGTCGTCAGTGAGGCGCTGCGGCTGTTCCCTCCCGTGTGGCTGGTTCGACGACAGGCCAGGCAACCGCTGCGTCTCGGTGGCCACGACATCCCCGTCGGCGCGTCCGTCTACTACAGCCCCTACGCGCTGCACAGAGATCCCCGCTGGTATCCGGACCCCGAGCGCTTCGACGCCGACAGGTGGCTGCCGGAACGCAGCGGTGCCCTGCCGCGGGGTGCCTACTGCCCCTTCGGCGCCGGAGTCCACCGGTGCATCGGCGAGGCCTTCGGGATCACGGAGGTCATGACAGTCCTCGCCGTCCTGCTCCCGCGCTGGCAGTTCGTTCCCGCTTCGACCAGGGCTGTTCGCCCGAAGGCGGTCGTCACGCTCCGGCCCGACCGGATGCCGGTCGTCGTCCGACGCCGGCTCTGACCACTCCCCCTCGAACCCCAGTAGGCTCGCAATGCGTCCCCTTGCACACCACCGCGGTGAACCATGGCCGTCATCCTCGTTCTCCAGCTCGCTCCCGGCCGCGACGACCCGGCTGTCCCGATACGTGACCCTGCACATGGATTCCGAAGGCGCGGTACGGGACCCCTGCCTCGGACGCCCGCTGGAAACCGCGCTCCTGCTGCGCCTCCTGCAGGACACCGGGCGGCCGTTCACCCTGCAGGACAACTATTTCCGATCGATGCCTCCCGGATCCGACCCGTTCGACGTGGCCATCGCCCAAGCCGCTCTGGGGTGGAACGGACAGGCCACCGATGAGCTCCACGCGAGCATTGCCGCCAGATCACCCGGCTTCACGGGTCCACGCAAACGCGCCCTGCTGGACGGGGTGTTCGCGGTCCTCAGCGCCTCCACCGGCACCGGCGAGTCCTGTCAGGACAGTCTACGGCGAGACGGATTGCACTCCTGGGCACAGGTGCAGGTCACGGCGTTGAAAGGCATCCTGACCGAGTCGCTGGCCGAGGAGGACGTGGACCTGCTCGTCAGTACCCAGCTGCAGCCGGAGATCTGGGAGGGCAACGTCCTCATCCACCTCTGCACCCTGCACGCCCTGCGACGGCTCCCAGGGACCGAGGCAGTGGTCGCGGAGGGTATCCGCAAAGTCCTGCCGCACATGCGGCTCGACGGCAGCGTTCCCTTCGTCACCGACACCGACACCTGGTGCACGGTCACCGCCGGAATCGCCCTCGACTCCGTCGGCGCTCCCGAACCGGCGCTCCGCCGGATCGCGAGACGCCTGGTGAACTGTCAGCAACCCAACGGCGGCTGGTCGTACACCGACGCCGCACTGCAGACGGACGTGGACGACACTTCTGTCGCCCTGCAGTTCCTCCAGTCCCGCATCGGCTACCTCAACGGACACGCAGTCGAACGTGGACTGTCCTCATTGTTGACGTTGCAGCACCCGCAAGGCGGCTTCCCCACCTACATTCGCGACTCCGTACCGGAGGCCTGCATGACGGTCGCCGCGCTCGACGCCTTCACCTCCGACTACCCGCGACACCACCGAGTTATCGCCGACGGCCTGTCCTTCCTCGCCGACGAGCAGCTCCCGGACGGCACTTTTCCGCCGGACTGGAGCAGTAGCCTGCTGCATACCGTTTTCCGGACCGTGCTGATGACCTCGCGGATACCGGCCGAACCGCTCACCCCCGCTCGCAGGATCGGCGAACGGGCACTGCGTTTCGTGTTGCAGAGCCAGAACGATGACGGCGGATGGGGCCAGCGCGCGGACAGCCCCAGCGACCCGATCAGCACCTCTTACGCCTTGATGGCCCTGTGCGCACAGGAGGATCCACGGCCCGCAGCGGCAGGCGTCCGGTACCTGCTGGGACACCAGCAGGAGGACGGGAGCATCGCCTCTGTCAGCGACTCCATCGGCCCGCGGCCCTTCATCTTCCACGTGCCACTGCTGGCGGACATCTTCGCGCTCATGGCTCTCGGCCACGTCGCCCGGCGGATCGGCGGCGTCGGTGACGGACTCGGCCGGACGCCGCACCCGGGAAACCGCAACGTGCTGCTCACGGCCGCGCGGTCCCAGCGCTGACCTCGTCGGGACGGGTCAGTCCGCTTCCTGGTACGGCACGTATTCCAGAACGGAGCCGGCTGCGTCGCGCACGACGACACGATCCGTGACACGGCCTCATTCCCGCGGGGCGGTGAGGTCAGGCGCGGTGATCAGCAGGTCTCGACATATCGCCGCAGGTGAGCCCAGCTGGCGTGACCATTCGCCCGGGCGAGGAGTTCGAACGCAGGTATGCTGCTGGCACGGCTGCGATCACAGGGGTCGCGATTCGCACTTCGGGAGCACTTCAGACCAGGACAGTGCCGTCGCACAATGATTGCAAGGTAGACCAGTAAGCAATGAACAACAGCACCGCAGACGTGGGCAGGGCGTTCGGGACGTTCTCGCTGGACTCCAGGCTGCCCGGGGCCACCCAGCGCGGTTTCGCCGCCTTCCGCCGCGAATGGGAAGCGCAGCTCGGCGACCGTTTTCGCATGCCCGCGTTCAGCCCGGCGTCGACTGGTGACTTCCGGGTCAAAAGCCGTGGCGCCAAGGCGCGCGACGTGGCGGTCATCAACGTCCACGGTGTGTCGGCCGTTCATGCCGCAGGCTACTCGCACTGCGTCGAGGATCTCGTGCGGATGCACGTGGTGCGGCAAGGGACGTTGACGCTGGGCGAGATCCGCGATCGCGATGAAGACACTGTGCCGGCGGGCCAGTTCCTCCTGCGCCCCTTCAAGCTGGCGCCGCGCTACGACACGGCACGCCACACCACGGTGGACTTCTTCTTCCTGCCCTCGGCGACGCTCATGCCACTGCTCAAAAAGGGCTTCATCAACGGACCGGCGGACACGGCGGAGATGCGCCTGCTGCTCGCTCACACGGACATGCTCCACACGACAGTGGCCGACCTCGGCCCGGCCGGTGTGCACGCCGCCCGCAACGTCCTGGTCGAACTGGTCAAAGCGGTGGCGCTGCGCCAATTCGACGACACCGAGCCCCTGTTGATGCCCGCGCTGACCCAGGCCGCGAGGGATCTCGCGGACAGCCGCCTGACCGACGCCGACCTGTCCGGTGCGGTACTGGCGCGGGAGTTGAACGTCTCCGTGCGCACCCTGCAACGAGCGTTCGCCGCGACCGGCGAGCCGGCGGCCGCCTACATTCGCCGCCGCCGGCTGGAAGAAGCCTGCCTCGCCCTCACTGCCTCCTCCCGGCCACCGGCTCTGTCCGAACTCGCCGCCCACTGGCAGTTCGCCGACAGCAGCCACTTCATCCGAGCCTTCAAGAAGCACTACGGCCAGACTCCCACCGACTACACCCGGTCGATCAGAGAGGCCGAACCTGCATAACGGTTTTCGGGGGCTGAGATCAGACGAGGGCGGCGAGTACGGCGCCGAGTTCACGGCGGCCGGAGATGCTGAGTTTGCGGTAGACGCCTGACAGGTGGAACTCGACTGTCCGGACTGTGACACACAGTTTGGCCGCGATCTGCTTGTTGCTGTGGCCGAATGCGGCCAGGCGCGCGATTCTGGCTTCCTGCTTGGTAAGGGCGGCGCTTCTGCCTGCGGCCGGCAAGCTGTCCAGGGCTGATCTGACGCGTCCTGACCAGCGGGTGTTGCCGCCCCGGACGGCCAGGGTCTCCGCCAGTTCCAGTTTTGCCCGGGCCGCTGCGCTGTCGCTCCGCTTGCTCAGCATGAGTCCCAGGTCGTAGAGCGCCCAGATCTGTTCGTTGCGGACATGGGCCAGGTCCAGCAGCCGCACTGCGTCTGCCAGCAGGTCGATTCCGCGGTCGTCGCTCTGCAGCAGGGCCACTGGGTGCATGGCGGCGCCGACAGCGGCGGGTGATCCCCACCTACGGGCGGCCAGGAGTTCGTCCTGAGCCAGTCCCAGGGCGAGGTCGACCCGGTTGGTCGCGAGCGCCGCCAGTGCCGCGCGTGAGCGCCACGCGAACACGGCGGGGTTGACGATCTGCGACGCGGTCAACTGCTTGCCGCACTTCAGGTATTCGTCCACGGCCAGCTCAAACCGGTTGGCGGCCAAGTGAATGGCGGCACGCGCCGCGAACACAGCGGGCTCAGGCAGGTCGTGGTCGGCCAGGAGAGCCTCCGCGCGGCCCAGCTCGTCACCCTGCACCAGTGCCTCGACCAGCCACGCCACCGCCAGGTTGCGGGGCCTGGCATGCACCAGGCCGGAGAGGGTTTCACGCGCCCCGGCGCAGTCGCCGGTCAGGTATCGGATTCTCGCCTGCAGCAAGCGCGCTGGAGCGCGCCACTCCGGCCGCTCCAGCGCTGCGACGCAATGTGCCTCAGCCGACTGCAGGTCTCCTGCGTACGCGAGCGTCAGCACCGCGCGCCCGAAGCACCTTGGATCATTCGTCACCGACAATGCCCGCCCAGCGAGCTGAACGGCCTCCAATCGATCGATACCGTTGCGGGCCAACTGGATTGCTTGGTCTGCCGGACAGTGATACCGATAGGTCACGTTCCGTGATTACGGCCAATGGATACAACGTTGTAAGACACTGGCGGCATCTCTGCCCGGTTTGTCACCGGGCGTTGCCCGATCTCCGCTTGTGTTGTCCTGTCCGGCGAATAACCGGACAGGACAACACAAGGGTGCTACCTGCTACCGAAGTTCTGCGTCCAGTACACGCCGTAAGTGCTGTTGGGATTTGTCGCGTACCCGACGCCGATGTCCCGCAGTCCGCAGTTGAGGATGTTCGCGCGGTGCCCGGAACTGTTCATCCACCCGGCGACGACCGCCGCCGCCGTCTGCTGCCCGGCCGCGACGTTCTCGGCCAGGCTTCGCCAGCCGGTGTAGCCGACTCGCTCGACCCTGGTGACCATGGTGCTGCCGTCGGAACCTGTGTGACCCACGAAGTTGCGGGTCGCCATGTCTTCCGAATGGCGCTGGGCGGCCAGATTGAGCTGGGACACGGCTGTCAGCGGTGCGCAGCCTGCCTTCTGCCGCTCGGCGTTGGTCAGCCGCACCACGTCATCCTGAATGGTCTGGACCGTTGCGCCCTGCGCGGCAGGCGCCGCCGCTAACACTGCCACCAACACTGATCCCACAGTGGCGGCCCGGCTCAGCATGTGCTTGACCATCGGCTGCTCCTATCTGCCACTGTGGAACGTGACGGTGAAGCCGCTGCAGTTGCGGCACTGGCGCACGACCTGGTTACCCGGCTCGGTGTCCTGCTTCGACCAGGCATACGCCCTGGGGCACCGGGACGAGATCGCGTCGCTGTACGGGGTCTTGGCGTCCCGGTTGGGGTTGGTGCACAGCATCGGCGTGCCGTCGTCCCACCGCGTCAGGTTCGCCGGCGGGCAGAACGGCAGCAGGTTCTGCGAACACCCGACCCCTTGGCATTCCGTGGAGCCGGGCGGCGCCGAGGCGTCGCGTGGCTCAATGGTGATAGGCAGCGAGAACGCGTTGACGTAACTCACGTTGTACCAGGGCGCCAATGCGTCCTTGCGGTCGAAATTGAACTCCGCGAGGCTGGACGGCTGTTCACCGGTCGTGCAACGGTTGGGGAACGGTCCGCAGTCGGCGACCTTGCAGCGGAAGGTACTGCCCGGCGTGCCGGTGCAGTCCTGCCGGGCGAAGAACTTGCCACGCCAGTGGTTCGGCGCGCTCGACTCGGGAATGGTGACCGTCGCGGACTGCCCGTCAGCCAGCACAGGCAGGTTGGTGAAGTTCACCGACCCGTCCGCGTTCACGCCGCTGCCGACCCAGATCGTCCGCCCGGATCGGTTGACGAAGGTGACAGTGTGGTCCGCTGCGGCGGCAGCGGGTGCCACAGTCACCAACGCGGCGATCAAGGCGATCACCGCACACAGGATCTTGCGCATTGCTCCTCCGGAAACTCGTCGTCAGGACCGGACGAACTTCCAGGTCAGCGGAATGTTGCCCAGCCGGGGATCGGCGAGCTGTGAGAACGCGGGAAGGCTGAGGTCGATGTGCCCGCTGCCGCAACTCGGGCACTTGTCCTTGACCGGGACCGTGATGGTCCGCCCGTTGTAGCTCACCTGGACCGAGACGCCCCGGCAGAGCGGGTCGTTGTTCGGGTTGGGAGTCGTCCAGTACGAGGCCGGCACCGCGACGAGCATTTCGGTGGCAGCGTTGACCCACGTGCCGCACGCGCCGAAGCCCGAGTTGTCGTAGTACGTGGCGTTCCCGTTGATCGGTTGGTTGAACGGGATGTCCGCATACGCGGTTCCGCTCAGTGTCAGGGGCAGAACCACAGCTGCGGCCAGCACCCCGAGTGCCTTACCGATCTTCGTCATTGCTCCATCACCTCATGGCTTTCCATATGTTCCCGGCTCTCGACCGGGTTCGGTCGGATCGAGCACTCGTGATCCTCGGGGAACCAGGCGCGCGAGTCTCTACGGTTCGACCACAGGAAAACCGCACCGCGGAACGGCGATTTGTTGGGCCGGCACGGGATTTCGCCGGCGACCGGCAGCAGTGGGAGGTCCACGCCTTATGGGACAAGGGAGTCCGGCACGACCACGATCGGCAGGGCGCTGAATGCCCGATCTTCCCTCGCCGGTTCGCGATCAGATCCGGTTGGTGATGGATGCCCGGAAGCGGTAGCGATCCCCGCGGTAGACCTGGACGGTCAGTTCGATCGGGCGGTCCTGCTGGTTGAAGGTCAGCTGGGTCGCGACGAGCATCGGCATGGTGTCGCCGGTCTGGAGCAGCTCGATCTCCTGCGGCGTCGGGTGGCGGGCCTCGACCGAGTAGTCGGCGACGCGCGGCAGCTGTGGTGGGTCCGCCGCGCGCAGGGTGGCGTACAGCGAGGCAGTGTTGAAGTCGGTGACCGCCAGGGCAGGGCAGACGGTCAGCGGGAGGCGGTTGTGCTCGAGCACGACCACCAGGTCGTCGAGGAAGCGCAACCGGTGGAGGTCGAAGAGGTCCGCGCCGGGGGCGATACGGAGGTGTTCGGACTCGGGCACCGTCGCCGGGCGAACCGTGGCCGACAGCACCCTGCTGCTCGCGGTCAGGCCGTTGAGCTTGGCGTAGTCGGCGAAGCCCTGGACCTGCGGGGCTGTCGCAACAGGCGCCGCCACAGGTTCGGCAGGCTGGTCGAGCTCGGCGACGAACCACCCGCGCGACGACGTGGGCCGCACGATGCCTCGCGCCTCCAGCTCGGCGAGGGCGGCTCGCAGCGTCACGCGTGACACGCCGTACCGGGTCGCCAGCGCACGCTCGGAGGGCAGCCGGTCGCCCGCGCGGGCCGCTGTGGCACGCAGATCGTCCAGCAGCTGCGCGGCGGTGCGCTCGTACAGCGGTAGCGCGTCGTCCGCGAACAGGCCACGGGGCAGCGGCGTCCTCGCAACGGTCATACCAGAACGATACCGGTCCTTGTTGGACCCAAATCGGAGAAACTGGAGCATACCGGTTTAGTCCATTGACAAGCCGATTTCATACCACTTACGTTCGCCGAGCAGACCGCTGACTCGGCATCGGACGTGCACCTGACAACGAAGGGGAGTTCGAAATGGCCACCATGAAGCGGCGAACCGTGCTGAAGGTGGCGCTGGGAGGCGCTGGCCTGGCCGCCTTTCCTGTTCTGACCGGCGGTGCCGGATCAGCGGCCGCCACACCGAACCGTGGACCTGACCTCGTCGGGGCCGGCGACACCTCCATCACCGTGGAGTTCGACGACAAGCTGCGCAGCCGGGTGGCCTTGAAGGGCACCAACGTCACGCGCTTCGACGCCGGCGAAGCTCTGTTGCTGGGCACCAGGGCGATCGACAGGTTCGCCTACCGCGGCCACCAGACCCGCGAGACCTGGCACCCCCGGCACGGCGCGGGAGTCCGGGTGACGATCCAGGGCGACTCCGCCGAAGGCGTGCGCAAGACGGTCGAGCTGACCTCCTTCGAGCGCCTCGCCGGGATGGTCGTGATGAAGGTGACCTACACCAACCTGTCCGGTGCCGTGCTGAACGTGACCGGATGGCGCAACGGTGCCCACGAACTCCTGGACGCACCAGGCGGGTTCTACACATTCTCCGGTACCACCCACGAGGACCGCCGCGACTGGGTGCAGCCGATGACAGACGGGTTCACCCAGGAGAACTCGCTCGGAATGGTGGCCTCCGACTACGGCGGCGGTACTCCGCTGGCGACTGTCTGGCGCCGGGACGCGGGCCTGTCCGTCGGACACGTCGAACCCGTGGCCAGGATCCTGCGCTTGCCCGTGCGCAGGACGGGCGGCGGCGCGAGCATCGCCATCGAAGGCGACACGCCCCGTGCCCTGCAGCCGGGCGAACAGCTGACCACCGACACCACTTTCCTGACAGCGCACCCGCGCGACCATTTCGTGCCGCTGCAGCGCTATCGGCAGTACATGGGTGACGTCGGCCAGCGCGCACCCGAGACGCCGGGTGCCGCGGTCGAGCCCATCTGGTGCGCCTGGGGTTACGAGCGTGGTTTCACCGTCGAGCAGATCGTCGGGACGCTCCCGAAGGTGGCCGATGTCGGTCTCAAGTGGGCTGTGCTCGACGACGGCTGGCAGACCAACGAGGGCGACTGGGACGTAAACACACAGAAGTTCCCGCGTGGTGAAGCGGACATGCGAGCCTTCACCAAGCAGATCCGGGACGCCGGGCTGCGGCCGCGGCTGTGGTGGGCCCCGCTCGCGGCCGATCCCGACAGCAACCTTTTCAGGCAACGCCCCGACATGCTGCTGTTGGACCAGAACGGCAACAAGCAGGAGGTCACCTGGTGGGACGCTTTCACCTTGTGCCCGGCGTACGAGCCCACTGTGGACTACTTCGTCGCACAGGCGAGGAAGTTCATCCGCGACTGGGGCTATGAAGGGCTCAAGATCGACGGCCAGCACCTCAACGCCGTCCTCCCGTGCCACAACCCGGCGCACGGCCACGCCCGGCCCGAGGAGTCGACCGAAGGCGTGGCCCGGTTCTGGCAGCGGATACACGACGCGGTGCACAAGGCGAACCGCGACGCCGTCGTCGAGCTCTGCCCCTGCGGCACGGCTTTCGCGTTCCACAACCTGCCCTACGTCGACCAGTACCCGGCCTCCGACCCTGAGTCGTCCTACCAGGTCCGCACAAAGGGCAAGACAATGAAGGCGTTGATGGGTCCGGGCAGCAGCTACGCGGGCGACCACGTGGAACTGAGCGATGGCGGCGACGACTTCGCATCCAGCTACGGCGTGGGAGCGGTGCTGTCGACCAAGTTCACCTACCCACAGGCCTCCCCCACCGATCCGTACGTGCTCACCCCGGAGAAGGAAGTCCTCTGGCGCAAATGGGTGGGCCTGTACAAGAAGAACATGCTGTCCACCGGCGAGTACCGGGGCGAGCTGTACGACATCGGTTTCGACAAGCCCGAGGCGCACGTCGTCGCCAAGGACAAGACCCTGCACTACGCCTTCTACTCCGACCGATGGGACGGCAAGGTCGAACTGCGCGGTCTGGGCCGCGGCCGGTACCGCCTCACGGACCCGTTCAACGGTGTCTCGCTCGGCACCGTCGACGCCCAGCACAACACCGTGAAGCTGACCTTCGAGCGGTTCCAGATCATCGTGGCGGAGCCGATCTTGTAGCAGAACCATCACATTCCCATCGCGTGGCGCTGACGTTGATCAACAACGGTGCACCTATGCGAAGCAGAACACTGCTGCCGGCTGCGATGCTGGCAGCGTTCCTCGTGAGCGCCCCGCCCACGCTCGCCATCGTCGGAGGAACGGAGTCGACCCAGGCGTACCCGTTCGCCGGGTCCTTCCAACCGGACTACCCCAGGCCGTCGCGGCCAGACGGGCACGGCTGCGGCGTGCAGGTCCTCGCACCGCAATGGGTTCTGACCGCCAGCCACTGCGCGGGCAAGAACCCGACCGGAGCCAGGAACGGTGTCCCGCGCGGCTGGAAGGTCCGCATCGGGTCGCTCGACACCACCGCAGGCGGCGAACTCGCCGAGGTCGACCACTACTACCGGCTGGCGACCGTCCAGGACGAAGGCGGCTTCTGGGGCAAGGACATCGCGCTGCTGCATCTGAAGAACCCGGTGAAGGCCAAGCCCGTGCGGATCGCCTCCACCACCCCGGCCGACGGTACGCCCGTGCGCATCCTCGGCTGGGGCATGACCTGCGCCGACAGCAACGGTCCCGAGTGCTACCCCACCCGTCTGCACGAAGCGGACACGGCCGTGCAACCGGTCTCCCTGTGCTCTGCGGCCGCTCCCGCCGGCGAACTGTGCATTGGCAGCCCTGACGGCAAAGTGGTCGCGGCCAACATGGACTCCGGCGGGCCCGCACTGGTCCGCGAGGGTCCGGAGTGGACAGTGGCGGGAGTGGTCAGCGGTCCCAGCGGCGCAGGCGAACCCGTGCTGTACACCGACGTCACCCGGCACGCAGGCTGGATCAACGGCATCATCTCCGGCAAGGACGTGCCGCCGGACGACGTGATTCCCAACGTGGAGGGCTCGGTCGGCCTGGGCGGCTGCGTCGGTTCGATCGTCCGGCCGCCCCGTGCCGGCTGGCCGGACAAGGCTTTGCTGCTGACCAACGGCCACTGCGTCAAGGGCGACCGGCCCGCACCGGGCACCGCGTTGGTGGACCAGCCAGCCGACTTCGCTGTCCCCATCGCCGACCGGCAGGGGTACCCGCAGGCCACTGCCCGCGCGAACCGCTTGGTGTACGCCACCATGACCGGTACCGACATCGCGCTTTACCGGCTGGACAAGACCTACGCACAGCTGCTGTTCGAGGGCGCCAAGGTCTTCCAGCTCACCTCTGCACCGATGCGCACCGGCGACCAGCTCACGATGATGCACAGCAGCGGCCGTTGGTCCTGCACAGCAGAAGCTGTGGTCAATCGCCTGCGAGAGGGCGGCTACGAGCTGAACAACTCGGTCCGCTACGCGACGAGCGAGAACTGCACTCCGTGGCAAGGCCAGTCCGGCTCACCGCTGCTCGCAGCCGACGGAGTCACGGTGGCGGGCGTGCACAACACCCACAACATCTCCGGCGAGATGTGCACCGACAACAACCCGTGCGAGGTCCAGCCGGACGGGACCACGACCGCGGTCCAGGGCCGTTCCTACGGACAGCAGGTCGACCAGATCGCGGACTGCCTCAGCTTCCCCGGGACGCGGCTGGACCTCAACCGCCGCGGCTGCACCCTCACCAAACCCTGATCCTGAAGCCCCGCGGAAACCATCCACGACCGCGATGCTTCCGCGGGGCTCACCCCCTCGCCTCCCGGGAAGGCTGGACAGACCGGGTGATCGATTCCGCTACTCGAACACTCCGTAGCCCTCGACGGCGTGTGCCCGGACGCCGTCCATGTCGAGCTCCACGCCGATACCGGGAGTGTCGGGAAGCGTGATGTAGCCGTCCTTGACGATCGAGCCGCTCCCGTCGGGGGCGTGGACGTAGCTGTCCCACACCGCGCGCTCCTCCAGGGCGTGCCATTCCTGGACGAGGAAGTTGGGGATCGCTCCGCACTGGTGCGACGTGGCCATCGTGCCCAGCGGCGTCGACACCAGGTGTGGTGCGAAGGGAATGTAGTGCAGCTCCGCGAGGTTGGCGATCTTCTTGGCCTCGGCGAGGCCACCGCACTTGGGCACGTCCGGCTCGATGACGTCCACGGCGCCGCGTTCGAGCAGCTCGCGGAATCCCCACCGCAGATAGAGGTTCTCGCCTGCGCAGATCGGCGTGCGGGTCTGTTCGCGCACCCGCACCAGCGCGTCGATGTTCTCCGCCGGCAGCGGCTCCTCGAGCCACATCAGATGGAAAGGCTCGAGCTCCCAAGAGATTCGGCACGCGCTCGGCACGTCGTAGCGGGCGTGCAGGTCGATGGCCAGATCGATGTCCGGTCCGATCGCTTCCCGGACGGCTGCCACGCGCTCGACCATCGATCGCAGCTCGGCGGCGTTGATCGTGTGGTTGAAGGCGTCGAACTTGGCCGGGTGGTGCAGGTTGTCGATGTCGAACTTGATGGCGGTGAAGCCTTCGGCGACCATCCGTTGGGCCCGGTCGACGCACCCGGCGATCGAGCCCGCCGGGTCGTCGCCGTCGCCGCAGTCGGCGTAGAGGCGGATCCGGTCGCGGAACTTCCCGCCGAGCAGCCGGTGGACCGGCTGGCCCGCGGCCTTGCCCGCGAGGTCCCACAGCGCGAGCTCGATCCCGGACAGGGCGATCACGAACACCCCGCCCTGGGGACCCGCGAAGACCTTGTTGCGGCGCAGCTTCTCCCAGCACCGCTCGACGTTGCGCGGATCCTCGCCGATCAGCAGGGGCGCCAGGAAGTTGATCATTCCGACGACGGCGCCCGCGCCGGCGTCGGGATTGGCCTCGCCGAACCCGCTGAGGCCTTCGTCGGTGTCGATCCGCACCAGGGTGGCCTGACCGTGGTAGGCCACCACCGCTGTTGTGACGTTCACGATCCGCATTGCTCTCCCGCCGCCGGGTCGTGCAGATGAACGGACTGTTGCGATGTCCAACTTGTCATATAAGCTGCTGACATGCAAAGGGGACAAGAGTCTCCGGACGCTGTCAAGATCCGGACTCTCCCGGTGCAGGTGGCGGCCCACCTGACCCGGCGCATCGTCAGCGGCGAGATCGAGGACGGCCGGGCTCCGTCGGAGCTCGACATCTCCCAGGAGTTCGGGGTGTCCCGGGTGGTGGCGCGGGAGACGCTCAAGATCCTCGCCTCGCTCGACATCGTCGACGTCGCGCAGGGCCGCCGCGTCGTCGTACGGCCCCGCGCGGAGTGGGACTACCTGAGCCCGTTGCTGATCGAGTGGCTGCCCACGGAGACCGTCGGCGAGTTGCTGCAGGAGCTGCACCAGATGCGTGCGCTGCTCGAGCCCGAACTCGCCGCGATGGCCGCGGCCAGCGTCACCGACGAGACGCTGGACCGGCTCAGGGGCGAGATCGACCGCATGTCGGCGCTGGAGTCCGACCCCGACGCCTACCTCGAGGTCGACCACGAGTTCCACATGGAGATCTGCCGGGCGGCCGACAACCGCATCCTCGACCGGATCATGTACTCCGCCCGCTGGCTCGGCACGACCAGCCGGCGCATCACCAACGAGGCGCCGTCCGGGCTGCGCCGCGCCACCGCCCAGCACACGGAGATCTACGAGGCGCTCGTGGCGCGCGATCCGGCAGGTGCCCGCGCGGCGATGCGCAGGCACCTGAGCAACAACTACTCCACGCTCCTCGCGGAGAAGGGGAAGCAGACCAAGCGGGCCGACCCGCAGCTCTAGCCCACTGCACGACCGAGATCCGGAACCGATGACGAGGACGGACGAGGCATGGCAGCACCTACGATCCCCCCGATCCGGCTGGGGCTGATCGGCACCGGACTCGCGGTCGAGAAGCTGCACTGGCCTGCGTTACGCGAGCTCGGCGACCGGTACATGGTCACCGCGTTCACCGACCGGTCCGCCGAGCAGAGCAGGCGGTTCGCCGACTACAGCGGGGCCGATCCCGCCCGGGCCGCCGCCGACCGGGCTGCCTTGCTGGCCCGCGACGACGTGGACGCCGTGCTGATCTCGGTGCCGATCCCGCACTTGTACGAGGTTGCGCGCGACGCGCTCACGGCCGGCAAGGACGTGCTCTGTGAGAAGCCGACCGGCGTCGACGCTGAGCAGGCGGCGGCCTTCCTCGCACTGGCAGCCGCGCATCCGGACCGCACCTTCGTGGTGGGCGAGAACTTCTTCTACCGTGACGACCTGCGCTACGCCCGCGCATTGCTCGACGACGGCGCGATCGGTCGCCTGCACCTGATGGCGTGGCGGCACACCGGCCAGCTGGTGCCCCGCGAGGGCAGGTTCACCGGCACGCCGTGGCGGCAGCGGCCGCAGTACCGCGGCGGTATACACCTCGACTTCGGTGTACACCACATCGCTCAGATCCGACTGCTCTGCGGCGACATCGCGCAGGTGCACGGTGCCGTGCAGGCGGCCAACAGCACGATCGACGCACCGTCGGACCTCACGCTCAACCTCGTCTTCACCGGAGGCGCCATCGGCAATTACACCGCTTCCTACCCTGAGATCCCGGTGCCGCCCGAACCCAACGACATGCGGTTGTACGGCACCGAGGGCGTGCTCGTGCTCGCCGGATCCGAGTCGGAGCGCCACGTGACGCGCAGCAGCTCCGACGCCACCACCAACACAGCCACGACACATACGACAGTCTTCCGCGGTATCGACAACGGCTACCGCGCGGAACTCGTCGACTTCGCCGATGCCGTGCAGTTCGGAGTGCGGCCGGTCGGCAGCGTCGCGCAGAGCGTGGCCAACGCGATGGTCGTCCAGCGGGCTCTCGACTCCGCGGAACGGGCGGCAGTACTGGCTCTCGACCCTGTGCCCGGCGCGGGCCCGGTACCGCTGTGGCGGCCCCGTGGCTCGACCGGGCTGTTCGACGGGCTGCCAGGACAACGCATCAGTAGTTCGGCGTCCTTCGCCGCATGAACGACCCGCAGCGCGGCACTCGCCCCGCTGTCCCGCCGGTTGCAACGTCGCCCCGTCGGTACGCGTCCGCCCGACCGGACGCGAGAGGAGTGGTCATGGAAGAAAAAACGGACTGGTCAAGGCGCAGTTTCCTCGGGCTGAGCGCGCTGGGTGTGCTTGGTCTCGCCGGATGCGGGGACAGCGGCCCCGCCACACCGCAGGTCGACGTCCAGGTGCCCCAGGCGCTGTTAGACCAGGCGGCCGGGCTGCGCGGTGGGTCGGCGGGGATGCTTTCGCAGAAGCTGTACTCGGAGGCCGCCAACCAGGCGCTGGACAAGTCGCTGCAGGTGTTCGCGCAGGCCACCGGAACCACGGTCCGCAACGACCTGGTCTCCGGCGACGCCGGCGACATGGTCGCGAAGATGGACGCCGAGGTGAAGGCGGGGACCAGCCGCGATCTGGCCTTCGTGAGCGACCGGCGGTTCGTCGGCCAGCTGCACAACCTCGGCGCCCTCACCGACGTCACCGACGTGGTCGAGGAGATGCACAAGCTCTACGGGGAGCCCGCGACGGAGGCGAACAACTACTGCGTGTTCGACGGGCGCTGGTACGCGATCCCCTACCACTTCATCGCGGCCGGGATGTACCTGCGCAAGGACTGGTATCAGGAAAAGGGTCTCCCGCTCAAGCCGCATTACACGTGGGAGGAGCTGCGCGACAACGCGTTGGCGGTCTCCGATCCGGGCAAGCGGCGCTTCGGCTGGGGTCTCACGGTCAACCGCTCCGGCGACGCCAACGGCTTCATCGCCAACGTCATCAACTGCTACGGCGGGGCGATCGCGGACAACACCGGCAAGAAGGTGGTGTTCAACTCGCCGGAGACTGTGGCTGCCGTGCAGTTCATCGGCGACATCTACACGAACCCGAAGTACGCGCCGATGCTGCCACCCGGGGTCGGAAGCTGGACCGACTCGAGCAACAACGAGAACTGGCTGGCCCAGATCCTGGGGCTCACGCTCAACCAGTTCAGCGTCTACGCCGACTCGAAGACCAAGAAGAACCCTGTCTACGCCAACACGCACGTGTTCAACGGCGCCACCGGACCGGCGATCGACCAGCCACTCGCGTTCGGCGAGTCCAACTCGTTCGTCGTGTTCAAGGGGGCCAAGAACCCCGAGCTGGCCGAGCTGGTGGCCAAGTACATGGTCAGCGGAACCGCCCTGCTCGGTGTCGCGAAGGGAGCACCGTGCCTGGTCAACCCCTCGTGGGACAAGGTGTGGGACTCCGACCCGTACTACACCAGCGGTGACCCGGCCTTCCCCGCGCTGCGGGAGCAGACCCGCGCGCGGCTCCCGCTGACCACCAAGTCCGGGTACGCGTTCCCCCAGGCCCCGAGCCCTGGCGAGCAGGCCGCCACCGCCGCCTATCTGCTGACCGACATGATGCAGTCGGTCATCCAGGGCACCCGGCCGGCCGACGCCGTCGCCTCGACCCACGCCCGGATCGTCCAGATCTTCGAGCAGCAGGGCTACAAGCAGTGACCGTCCTGCGTTCGCGTCCGGCGCTGGCCGATCCGGCGCCGGGCGCGTCGTCCTCGCTCACCGCGTCGCAGCGGCTGCTCGGGCGCGACTGGCGCCTCGCCATGGTGTTCATCGGGCCGACGCTGTTGCTGGTCACAGGCCTGATCCTGTACCCGATCGTCAGCTCGATCTTCACCAGCGCCACGGAGCGCCACGGTGCCGAGACGGTCTTCGTCGGGCTGGACAACTACACCGCCCTCATCAACGACGCCATATTCCACAAGGGCGTGCTCAACTCGTTCGTCTTCACCGCGTACGCCGAGATCTTCAAGGTGGCCCTCGGTCTCATCGCGGCGTTGATGCTGCACCACATGCGCCGCGGCCGGGCGATCATCGCCGGGGTGATCCTGCTGCCGTGGGTGGTGCCGACGGTCGTCACAGCCTTCACCTGGCGGTCTTTGTTCGACCCGATCTTCGGCAGCATCAACGTCCTGCTCACCGACTCAGGCATCGGGCCTGCCCTCGCCGAGATCGGGCTCGTCGACAGATGGCCGGCGGAGTGGCTGTCGGATCCCGCGCTCGCGATGCCCGCGGTCATCCTGGTCAACGTCTGGAAGGGCATCCCGTTCTTCACGGTGACGTTCCTGGCCGGGCTCAAGGCCATCGACAGCGGTCTCTACGAGGCGGCGATCGTGGACGGCGCCTCGCAGTGGCAGCGCTTCGTGCACATCACGCTGCCGGGCCTGCGCAACATCATGATCGTGACGGTGCTGCTGTCGTCGATCTGGACGTTCAACAACTTCGACCTGATCTGGCTGATGACCCAGGGCGGGCCAGGGGACGCCACCGCCCCGTACGTGATGGTGGCCTACTCGAAGGCCATCCAGCAGTTGCAGCTGGGCGCAGGCGCCGCGGTCACACTGGTGATGCTGCCGATCATCGGCATCCTCGTGATGATCCTCGTGCGGATGATGCGACGCAGTGACCTGCCAAGCACAGGCGACATGGGGCGCAGGCGGCTGACTCCTGCCCAGCGCAAGGCGCTGCCGTGGGTGATTGTCGTGGTCTCGACGCTCATCCTGGTCTGGGCCTCGCCGCACATAGTGTGGAAGGCCGCGTTCGTGTTAGGCGTGTTCGTGGTGCTCGCGGCCGCCGTCGGAAGGGTCGTCTCCGTGCTTGCCGCGCGGGGCAACCAGCTGGCCGCACGCGTGGTCAGCGGCACCGGTACGGGGATCGCGCTCATAGGTCTGCTGGGCTTCGTGCTTGCCCCGCTCTACTGGATGACAGTCACGGCCTTCAAGTCCGACGACCAGATCGTGGCGCGCACCAACGACCTCTGGCCGACCCCGTGGACCACCGAGCAGTTCACCAGCCTGTTCACCGGCAAGGCGTTCGGCACCTGGTACGTCAACACGATCCTGGTGTCGGTGGCGTCCACCGTGATCGCCCTGGTCTGCGCGGCACTGGCCGGCTACGCGCTGGCGCGGCTGAGGTTCCGGGGTTCGGAGAGCTTCACGGTGACGATCCTGCTCACCTACGTGATGCCGGGCGCGCTGCTGTTCATCCCGCTGTATCAGATGATGAGCGGGATCGGGCTCAACGACTCGTTGTGGTCGCTTGTGCTCGCGTACCCCACGTTCACCCTGCCGTTCGCGACGTGGCTGCTCGTCGGCTACTTCAAGTCGATCCCGGCCGACCTCGAGGAGGCCGCGCTGGTCGACGGCTGCACGCGGTTCGGGGCGTTCATCCGGATCGTGCTGCCGCTGGCCAAGCCGGGCCTGCTCGCGGTCGCGCTGTTCACGCTCACCAACGCGTGGAACGAGTTCCTGTTCGCCTTCGTGTTCATCACCAAGGACGACTACAAGACGCTGCCCGTCGGCATGCAGTCGATGATCTTCGGTGACGTCGTGCCGCAGGGACAGCTGGCCGCGGCCTCGCTGCTGATCAGCATCCCGGTCGTGCTCATGTATGCGTTGGGACAGCGGTTCCTGACCGAGGGCCTCACCGCGGGGGCCGTGAAGGGTTAAGTGTGCACAGCGAGACCTCGATGATCACTGAGGAGCACGTCGCGACGGCCTCCCGGCCGAGCGACCTGCGCATCACCGACCTGCGGGTGGCCAACGTGACCGGCGTGCCGTTCCGCTCGTCGATCGTCAGGATCGACACCAACCAGGGGCTGGCCGGCTACGGGGAGGTGCGTGACCAGGCCAGCGCCACCTACGCGCTCATGCTCAAGAGCAGGCTCGTCGGTGAGAATCCGTGCAACCTCGACAAGATCTTCCGCAAGATCAAGCAGTTCGGGTTCCACGGCCGCCAGGGCGGCGGGGTCTCCGGCGTCGAGATGGCGCTGATGGACCTCGCCGGCAAGGCATACGGAGTGCCCGCGTACGCGCTGATCGGCGGCCGGTTCCGGGACGAGATCCGTTGCTACGCGGACACTCCGTCGTTGCCGGACCCGCACGTGATGGGCGCCCGGCTGCTGGAGCGCAAGCAGCGCGGGTTCACGATGCTGAAGATGGATGTGGGCATCGACCTGCTGTGGGACGTGCCGGGGGCGCTGATCGCGCCGCCGGGTGCCCGCGCGGAGAGGACGACGATGCATCCGTTCACCGGCATCCAGGTCACCGCGAAGGGCGTCGAACACCTTGCGTCCTATGTAGACGTTGTCCGCTCCGTCGTCGGCTACGACATCGCGCTCGCCGCCGACCACTTCGGCCACATCGCCCTGGACTCCTGCATCCGGATCGGCCGCGCGCTGGAGGAGTTCACACTGGCGTGGATCGAGGACCTGATCCCGTGGCAGCTGACCGACCAGTGGCGCCAGCTCACCGAAGCCGTCGCCGTCCCGACGTGCACCGGGGAGGACATCTACCTGCTCGATGGCTTCCGGCCGCTGCTGGACGCAGGCGCCATCCGCGTCGTGCACCCCGACCCGGCGACGGCGGGCGGGATCGCGGAGACCAAGCGGCTCGGCGACTACGCGCAGGAGCGTGGGATCGCGATGGCGCTACACCTGGCGGCGTCGCCGATCGCGACGATGGCGTGCGTGCACCTGGCCGCCGCCACGGAGAATTTCCTGGCACTCGAACACCATGCGGCCGAGGTGGAGTTCTGGAGCGACCTCGTCACCGGCCTGCCCCGCCCGCTGATCCAGAACGGCCTCATCACGGTGCCGGACACGCCAGGCCTCGGGTTCGGCGACATCAACGAGGAGCTGCTGCGCCGCCACCTCGACCCGCGCGATCCAGTGTTCTTCGCCGAGACCACGCACTGGGACTCCGAATCGAGCCACGACCGGCTGTGGAGCTAGCAGAGTCCCGTCAGGCTGGGCCCTGCTCGGCCCGCCACCGCTCGTACTCGGGCCGGGCCTCGTCCGACAGCGGGTAGTACAGCCGCATGTCGCCGCCCTCTGCCAGCCGGATCTGGGAGAACTCTTCCCATTCCGCATGCTCCTGAGCGACAGCAAGCAGGGCGGGTGCGAGCTTGATCGGCACCACGACCGCCCCGTCGTCGTCGGCGACGACGATGTCGCCCGGCTCGACGAGCGTGCCCCCGCACGCCACCGGCACGTTGACGGCGGTCGGGACAATGTCGGTCTGGGTGTGGAAGTTCGGTGTGGCGCCCCGGATCCACAGCCCGAGGCCGAGCTGCTTGGCCGCGGCGATGTCGCGCAGGCACCCGTCGATCACCACACCGGCGCCGCCGCGCCCCTTGAAGTAGGTCAGCATCATCTCGCCGAACACGCCGCTGCGCATGTCGCCACGGGCGTCGACGACGATCATGTCGCCGGGCTGGGCGTGGTACATCACGTGCCGGTGCAGCTGCTTCTCCGGCTCGGCGTACTCGTCGACAGGGTAGAGATCCTCCCGCTTCGGCAGGAACTGCAGCGTCAGCGCCGGGCCGGCCACGCGCACGCCGGGGGTCGCCGAAACCGGGCCTTGGATGAACGCGCTGCGGATGCCCATGCGGCTGAGCTCGGCGCTGGCCGTCGCGCTGCCGATGGCCGCGAGGGCCGCGCTGAGCTCGGCGGGCGGGCGAACGATGTCGTGCGTCTCAACCACGTCGTTGGCTCCCTCGGGTCCACGCTGACCGAAACTATCGGAGAGTTTCGATGAAGTTTCAGTCCGAGCGTAGTCGGGCGAACCTCCGATGTCAGGTGCGATGCATCTCGGGGACCGCCTAGCTCTGAACAGCTCTCAGACCGGCGGCCAGTGCCGGAGGGCGGCGTCGGCGACTCGCCGGAGGTCTTCGCTGCAAGCGCCGCCTGATGCCTGCACAGCGATGCCGTTCGCGAGGGTCATGACGTAACGGGCGATCAGATCGGGATTGGCGTCGGCCGGCAGGTCACCCTCGTCGACGGCCCGCTGGAACCGTTCACGCAGACGCTCCTGACCCCCCGCCCGCCAATCGGCCAGGATGTCGTGCGCGACCCGTCCGTTCTCGCCGACGGCCAGGGCGCCCTGCACGCCCAGGCAACCAGCCGGGCATCCGGGGAGGGTGCTGGAACGGACGGAGCCGGCGAGAAAGGCCGCGGCGACCTCGCGGGCGGTGGGCGCCTGGAGCGCTTGGCCGATGTACCCGCCGGGGCCTTCCGCGTAGGCCTGCAACGCTTTCCGGAAGAGATCCTCCTTGTTGCCGTAGGCCGCGTACATGCTCTTGCGGGAGATGCCCATGGCCTCGGTCAGCTCCGCCAGGCTGGCGCCCTCGTAGCCCTGCTCCCAGAAGACCAGCATCGCCTTCTCGAGCGCCGCGTCGGCGTCGAAGGCCCGTGGCCGCCCCAGTCGTGCGTCGCTCATCACATCACTCTAACCCTTGTGCACCGATCGGTGCTGAAGTAGCGTGCGCATTCTGCACCGATCGGTGCATAAGTATCGAGGCAAGGAGCATTTCCCATGACCGACAGCGATCTGCGCAGCTGGTACCGGCGGTACGCCGAGGCGCTCAACAACCACGAACTCGACGGCATGGACGAGTTCATCAACGACGAGGTGATGCTCGACGGCGTCGCAGGCAAACGGGATGACGTCGTCGCGGTCCTGAAGGGGATCGTCGACGCCGTTCCCGACATCCACTGGGACTTCCAGGAACTGCTGATCGACCGCGACCGCATCGCCGTGCGTGCGATCAACACCGGGACCCCGGCCAAGGAGTGGCTCGGCGTCCCGCCCTCCGGAGCATCGTTCGAGATCGTCGAATACGCCATCTACACCGTCGGCGACGGTCGTTTCGTGAAGATGACGAACCTGCACGACTCAGCCGAACTGCTCCGGCAACTGACCGCCTGACCAGCAGGCACAGGGCGCCGCGACCACGACCGACCGCAGCCGTGTCCCTGGTCGACGCGGTGATCGGTGGCATCACGTGGCGCGCACGGGTGTCCACAAGTGTCCAGCGCAGGAGCTCGTTTGACGAGTCCGGCTTGCATTCGGTACGGGGGTACAGGTTTACCGTCTGAGTATGAGCACGGAACCACAGACAGCATGGGCACCGCAGGCATGCACCCTGCCGGCCGAAGAGCGACCGTTGCGCGTTGCGGAGTTCGACGAGCTATTCGCGACCTCGGTACGTGGAGTTGAGCGACGGGAGTCGACAGCGTTGCGGATGGAACTCGACGCGACCGACGAAGTTGCTGCCAGAACAGCCAGTCTTGTCATGCGCGAGGCGGGATGCTGTTCGTTCTTCACCTTCAGCCTCGTGGCCACCGGCGGCCGGCTACGACTTGACATCACGGTGCCCGAGGCAGAGGCAGAAGTCCTGAATGCCCTTCAGGCACAAGCCACGGCGGCCGCGCGGTGACTGGCCTGCGTAGCGGGCAGCTCGCTGACGCGGCGGGCGTCAATCTGCAGACCTTGCGCTACTACGAGCGCCGCGGCCTGCTGGCCGAACCGGACCGCACCCTGGGCGGGCACCGGCTTTACCCGACCGAAGCGGTGACCGTGCTGCGCGTGATCAAAGCGGCCCAGCGCCTCGGCTTCACCCTCGATGAAGTCGCCGACCTGCTCGATGCAGGCCGCCATCGGCACGGTCCACCATCCGGCGCTGGGTTGCGGGCACGCGCCGCCTCCAAGCTGGCCGACGTGGAGGCCAAGATCGCCGATCTCGGTGTCATCCGGGAAACCTTGCGCACCGCGCTCGATGCCGGCTGTGCCGACCTGATCGCCTGCGCGCACAACACCTCCTGTCCGATCCCGTTCTCTCCGATCGCCGAGAAAGGACCTGACGGCGACGCGTGCTGCCCATGAGGCGACCGCGGGTCAGGGCTCGAGGTCGGTCACCCCTCTGCCGCTGACGATATCGAACGGCACCGAAACCTGATCGTGCGTGATCAGCCAGTTCCCGTCGATCTTCCGCAAGCAGAACGTCGCCCGGACCCACATCCCGCCGATCGCCGCTGCGTCGTTCGTCGTGCCGCTGAGCCGTCCGAAGCAGTGTCCGAACGCGACACTTTCGTCCACGGTCAGCGTCAGATCGCGAACCTCGTAGGTCACGTCCTGGAAGAACGCGAACGCGTTCACCCAGTTCTTCAGCTTCGCGTCGATGCCGACGTGCTGCAGCGGCGGCTCGACGTCGAAAGAGACGACGTCGTCCGAATACAGCTGCCGAAGACCGTCCAGATCCTTGGCCTTGATTGCATCAACGATCCTGCCGATGTGCTGCCTGATCTCGGCTTCGTCCTGTTCGCGCATCGTCGGTCTCCTTCGTTCGTAACGTCCGCTGCCGGCACTACGACGACACGACCCTGGAAAACGTCAGGCTCGCCCCTGACAATTCGACGCGGTGTCCCGTCAGACAGAGTGAAGACACCGAACCGACGGGAGCATCGATGACCGACGCGATCCTCAGCGAGCGCCGCCACCTGATCAATCTCGCCTACCGGCTGCTGGGCTCCCTGGCCGAGGCCGAGGATGCCGTCCAGGAGGCCTACGCCCGCTGGTACGCGCTGTCCCGGCCGCAGCAGGACGCGATCGTCTCCCCCGGTGCCTGGCTCACCACCGTCACCAGTCGCATCTGCCTCGACGTGCTCGGTTCGGCACGGGCCCGCCGCGAACGGTACGTCGGCGAATGGCTTCCCGAGCCGCTGCCCGACCCCGCCGAAGGCAACACCGCCGACCCGGCCGACCGCGTCACCCTGGACGAGTCGGTCGGCATGGCCTTCCTCGTCGCCCTCGAAGCAATGACCCCGGCCCAGCGCGTCGCGCTCATCCTGCACGACGTTTTCCATTACTCCTTTGCCGAAATCGCCCAGATCACCGGCCGCACCCCGGCTGCTTGCCGCGAGCTGGCCTCCTCGGCCCGCCGCCGCGTCCGCGCGTCCCCGCCGCCCGCGGGCCTGGCCGTCCGCCAGGCCGAGCTGGTCCGCGACTTCAAACAGGCCTGGGAAGCCCAGGACATCACCGCCCTCGTCGGCCTGCTCGATCCCACCGCGACCTTCACCGCGGACGGCGGCGGCCTGGTCACCACCACGCTGCACCCGATCGAGGGCGGCGAGCAGATCGCCCGGTTCGTCATCGCCGTCGCCACCGGGATCTCCGGCGGCTTCACGATCCTGGAGCGCACCGTCAACGGCCAGCCCGGTCTGTTGATCCAGAACGATGGCGTCACCGCATCGGTCTACGCGTTCGACATCGCGGACGACCGCATCACCCGCATCTGGGCCGTCCGCAACCCCGAAAAGCTCCGCCCGTGGACTGACTAACCCCAGTCCCACTCGGTGATGGTGGCGCGCAAGGTCCGGGCGGCGGCCGACAGGTCGCTTCCCACGCCCCAGAACAAGGTGAGCGTGCGACGACAGTCGGGGCTGTCGACGCCGATCCAGACCAGCGGCATCTGAATCGCCATCCGCCGCGCGAAGCCGGGCACGAGACCGATGCCGAGCCCCGCGCCGATCAGCTCCGCGATGGCGCTGAGCTCGTCGACCTCGCAGACGATCTTCGGTGTGCGGCCGCGCGCGGCGAAGAGCCGGTCGAGCAGCCGCCGTTGCCAGTGCCCCGCACGGGCGGTGACGAACGACTGCCCGGCCAGCTCGTCCACACTCACCGACGCGCGGCCTGCCAGCGGATGGTCGAGAGGCACGGCCACCCCCACCTGTTCGTCCAGCAGCTGCGCCTGCTCCAGGCCCTCGGCGTGGATCGGTTGGGAGGCAACACAAAGGTCGACGTCCTGCGCACGCAGGAGGCGGGCCATGTCGTCGGCCGCCGACCACTGGAGTTCGACCTCGACGGACGGATGGGCGCGCTTGTAGGCGGCCAGCGGCCCGGTGAGGGTCAGGAACGTTTCCGACGCCAGCCGCACCGTGCGCACGCCCTCGCTGGTGGCCTCGGCGACGGCCCGCCTGCCCGCCTCCAGCTCGCCGAGGGACCGTTCGACGTGTCCGCGGAACAGTTTCCCGGCTTCGTTGAGCCGAAGGCGGCCGCCCCGGTCGAACAGCGACGCGCCCAGCTCGCTCTCCAGACGCGCGATGGTGCGGCTCAGTGACGGCTGGGCGACACGCAGCTCGTCGGCCGCGCGGCTGAGGTGCTCCAGCCGCGCCACCACGAGGAACTGCCTGAGCGAGTTCAGGTCCACCGCACTCCATACCTTTCCGATCATAGCTTCATAGCAATACTGATCTTAGACAAGATAACTCTCAGGACATAACTTGGCTCGCGAAGCAAGGACAAGCAAGGAGGACGCCTCATGGTGATGCGGGCCCTCGTCAGCGCGCACGTGGTCGCGATCTTCGCCCAGCCTGTGTTCGCCGGCGTGTATCTGAGCGGTGACTTCGACGGCCTGAGCTGGCATGTAATCGGCGCGAACGTGGTCACCTCGATCGGCTTTCTGCAACTGATCGCGGCGATCGTGGTCTTGGTCCGGACGCGCCAGGCGTGGCCGTTCCTCGCGACGCTGGCCGTGGTGGCGGCCGAGACGGTGCAGTACTTCGCCGGGCTGGACGGGGCGCTGTGGCTGCATTTTCCGCTGGGCGTGCTGACGATCGCCGGGCTCGTCGTGTTGTTCATCGCCGTGTGGCGGCAGCCGATCTCTCGCGAGGAGGCCGCCCGTGCGTGAGCGGACCATGAGCCGGCGCCAGGTGCTGGGCATCGGCGGGGCGCTCGGGTTGATGGCGGTCACGGGGCTGTCGAGCGCGGCCGCACTGTCCCGCCGGCCTACGACCACCGGCGCCAAGTTGCGCAGCGCGGTGCCGCTGCCTCCCACGTTCACCGTGCCGTTGCCGCTGCCGTCCGTTCTGCGGCCGGTCAGCACCGTGGACGGCGCCGATCGATACGAGATCACCCAACGCGAAACGGTTCTGGAGATCCTACCCGGCGTCAAGACTCCATTGTGGACATACAACGGCACGTTCCCGGGCCCGACGATCGAGGCGCGCCGCGACCGGCCGGTAATCGTGACGCACCACAACGAGCTGCCGGTGCCGACCGTCGTGCATCTCCACGGCGGCCGGACCCCGCCGGAGTCCGACGGATACCCGACCGACCTCGTCCTGCCCGACGGCTGGCAGGACCCGATGCCGGGGATGCATGGCATGCACGGGATGCAGATGCCGGCGATGTCCGATCCGCGGGCGGTGGTGACGAGGCAGACGCGGGACTACACGTTCCCGATGGCCCAGCGGCCGGCGATGCTCTGGTACCACGACCACCGGATGGACTTCACCGCGCCCGCGATCTGGCGGGGACTCGCCGGGCTGCACATCATCCGCGACGACGCCGAGGAGTCACTCGGCCTGCCCGCCGGGCCCCGTGAGTTGCCGCTCGCGATCATGGACCGCGCGTTCGACGACCACGGCAACCTCGCCTATCCCGCCCTCGACCCCACCCTGCGGGAGCAGCCGGGCGTCCACGAGCCGTATCTCGCGGGCGTGCTCGGCGACGTGATCCTGGTGAACGGCGCGCCGTGGCCAGTCCACGAGGTCGACGCGGCGCGATATCGGCTGCGTTTCCTGAACACCTCGAACGCCCGGCACTACGAACTCGAAGCGGTCACCTACGACGGGCGGCGGCTCGATCTCGTGCAGATCGGCGCCGACCAGGGGCTGCTCGCGGCGCCGGTCACCCACCAGTCGCTGCCGATGGCACCGGCCGAACGCTATGACGTCGTCGCCGACTTCTCCGGCGTCCCGGTCGGCAGCCTCGTCACGATCGTCAACCGGCTCGGTTCGGGCCGGACCCATGACGTGATGGCCTTCCGGGTCGCGCGTCGCGCTGCCGACGACAGCCGCGTTCCCACGGTCCTGTCGAACGATCTGCCCTCCTGGAATCGGTCGGATGCCGCGCGGGTGCGGGACTTTTCCTTCCGTGCCGGGCGGATGAACGGCGGCCACGGCTGGCTGATCGGCGGGCAGCCGTTCAACCCCACGCGTACTGATGTCACGGTCGGTCTCGGCGATGTCGAGGTGTGGCGGCTGATCGCCGACGTCCAGCATCCGGTGCACCTGCATCTGGCCGGGTTCCGGGTGTTGTCACGGGGCGGGAAGCCGCCGCTGCCCCACGATGCGGGCCTCAAGGACACGATTTCGCTGCAACCAGGCGAATCGGCAGAGATCATCACATGCTTCGACGGTTATCGCGGGCGGTATCTGTTCCATTGTCACAACGCCGAACACGAGGACATGGGGATGATGGCGAACATCGAGATCGTGTGAAGCCCGGACTTACAAACAACATTTGCTCACGATTGGATCCCTCATGCCTCACCTGACCGTCTATGCCACCGAGTCCCAATTGTCGGGGCGGGAGCCTGCGCTCGTCTCCGCCCTCACCGAGTCGGTCGTAGCGGTGTGCGGGCGAATGGGCGCGCCCGTTGGTGGTCGTCCGGCTCGTCGGATTCCCGCGTCACCGCTGGGCCGTTGGCGGCAGCTTCGACAACCCGGCAGCCCCCGAAGTGTCGTTCGGTATCCGCGCCGGTGCTTTCGCTCGACCTGACGGCCAGGATGTCGCAAGGCGACTCGTTGCCGGTGTGACCGACGCCGTTGCGGCCGTGCTGGGCGAAGAGCTCCGTGATTCCGTTCTGGTGGAGCTCATCCCCCAGCCCGATGACCGCACCGGCGTCGGTGGCAAGCTGATCGCGGATCAGGCCTGAACGCTCATGGGGTGACAACGAGCCGCCTGCCGCGCAGATCGGTTCGTTGCCAGGCTGTTTCGATGTCGGCGAGCGGGGCGCGCTCGATCCCGACGACGAGTTTCCCGTCGCGTGTCCACTGCACGATCTGGCCGTAGGCGTCGGCCACGGCCTGTCCGTCCAGGCCTTTGCCGACGCCGTAGACCTCCAGGCCGGAGGTACGGACACTGTCCGCGGTGAGCGCGATCCGGGCTCCGGCCGACTCGCCGGCCTGGATGAGGCGGGTGGGGTTCGGATGGCCGATCCGGCTTGGCACGAGCGCCTTGAGCAACAGTTCGGTGGGGCGGCCCCACAGGAAGTCGAGCACCACGTCATAGCCGCTACCGGCTTCGGCAGCAAAGGCTTCGACGAGCTCGTCGTCCTCCACGGCGGTATTGATCACCGCGTCGGCACCGAGGCCGATGACCTCGTCCAGCGCGTCATTGTCGCGGCCGGTGGCCACGATGCGTGCCGCGCCGAGCAACCGGGCGACCTGCACGGCAAGCCGTCCGGCGACGCCGGTCGCGCCCTGGACCAGAACAGTCTCGCCAGGGGTGAAGCCGGCGGCGGTCTTGATCGCGAAGCCGGTCACGGCAGAGGAGATCACGACCGCGATGGCCGGGTCGATCCCCTCGGGCGCCGGGGTCGTGTTCTGTACCGGGACGACGGTGCGCTCGGCCAGCGCGCCGTAAGGTGGGCGCGGCTGGCTGAACCCGACGAGGGTCCCGTCGGGCAGGGTGCCGATCCCGTCGAACACGACGATCGCCGGAAACTCACGGAGGAAGTGGCGAGCCGCGAAGTGGGTGCCCGCCGCGACGGCCTTGTCGACGTTCTCCACCGCGACGGCCTTCACCTCGACCAGGACCTCGCCGCCGCCCGCGACCGGATCGGGGAAGTCCTCATACCGCGGCACTGCCCCGAACTCGTGGATGACTGCTGCTTTCATCAGTGACCACCCCGCCCGGTGAACAAGCCCTCGATCCACTTCTGCCATGCCACCAGGACCCGCGGCGGCCTGGCGTGATGCCCGTTCGGGCTGGACAGCGACGGGCGGCGCCCGCCGCGGTGGTTGTGAGCGTGCCGGTTCTGGTTCAGGCGGTCTGCTTCGGAGTGCGAGGGCATACCCGGCAGCTTGTGCAGGTACTCGTGGAGCCGCTCGTTGATCGATGCCGACATGAAGTCCTCCTCGTGATCGTGATCGCTTGTTCGTATCACGTACGAACAATATACTCGTATCTCGTACGAACATGACAGAGGCAGAGAGCAGTGACTTGATCTGGCTGCGACCGGAGCCCAGCGCGCGCCGGCCGCGGTTCAGTCGCGAGCAGATCACCGCTGCAGCGGTACGGATCGCGGACGCCGAAGGCTTCGGGGCCGTCACGATGAAGCGCATCGCCGCCGAACTCGGGGCGGGCACGATGAGCCTCTACTACTACGTCCGCACCAAGGCCGACCTGGTGGCGTTGATGCAGGACGCGATCCTCGCCGACCTCCTGATCCCCGACGACGAGCTGCCCTCGGCCTGGCGCAAGGCCGTCACCGTCATCGCCCGGCGGACGCGTGACGTCCTGCTCGCCCACCCGTGGTCCATCACGTCGCTCGACGACGCCCAGTTCGGCCCGAACGCCATGCGCCACATGGAGCAGTCGCTGGCCGCTCTCGACCAGCTCGATCTGGACCCCGCGGCGAAACTGTCACTCTGGGGAATCGTGGACCACTACGTGTTCGGCAGCGCCCTGCACACCATCGAGACGCGCACCCGCACCGCCCAAGCCGAGCACAACCCCCAGCTCCTCGCCGACGCCCTCACCTTCGGACAGCAACAGCTCGCCACCGGACAGTTCCCGCGCCTCGCAACCCTTTACGAGAAGCAGTCCGAGACTCAAGACAGCAATGCGACGACAGCGGACCCTCTCACGGTCCAATTCGAACACGGCCTCATCGCTCTTCTGGACGGGCTCACCGACACACAGGTTTCTGATGGATCGTGAATACCGTTACTGGGCTTGGCTTACCGAATCGGTGGCCTCGTCTTGGTCTGGATCGTGTTCCTGGCCCAGGCCACCTCGAGCTTCCCGGTAGAGGTACGGGGAAGTTTGGGCAGCAGAACGACGGTGCGCGGAACCTTGTATCCGGCAAGGGTCTGGCGCACCCAGTCCTGGACCTGGTCCTCCGCCAGAGCGCTGTTGGGCGTCGCGACCAGTGCGGCGACCCGCTGGCCCCATGTCTCGTCTGGCACCCCGACGACCACCGCGTCGGTGATATCCGGGTGCGCCAGCAGCACATCCTCGACTTCTTGGGGATGCACCTTCTCGCCCCCGGTGTTGATGACACCCGAGCCTCTGCCGAGGAATCGGATGGCTCCATCGGCCTCGACCTCGGCGAGATCACCCGGAATCGCGTACCGGACACCGTTGATCGCCCGGAAGGTCGTGGCTGTCTTCGCCGTGTCCTTGTAATAACCGAGCGGCATGGGGCCGCCGTAGGCCAGCACGCCCTGCTCCCCCGTACCCGGCAGGACTTCCTGGTCGTTGGAACGGATGACCTTCGTGGCAGGTACCGGGAAGAAACGCGCCGGCAGGTCTGCAACCGACGAGGTGATGGCGAAGGCGAATGGGCCGCCCTCACTCGATGCGATCGCGTCGACGATCGTGACCTTCGCGTGCTCATGCAGAGCGCGTTTGAGCCGATCGGACAACGCCGTGCCCGAACTGAGGACCGACTTCACCGAACTCAGGTCGTAGGGCGTCCCCGCCTGGCCCGCTGCGACCAGTTCGTCGACAAGTGGCTGGCACACCGCGTTCCCCGCAACGACAATCGTCCCTGCGCGCTGTGAGGCGACCGTCTCCCAGACGTGCTTCGGGTCCAGTCCGCCCGGCTGTGCCGTGATGACGCGGCCACCGACGAGCAGGGCGCCCATGGAATTGAACAATCCTGTGGCGTGCATCAACGGCACGACGGGCATGATCGCGGGAGATCGGCCGTCAGCGTGTGCGGCGACGGCGATATCCATGGCTTCGCTCAAGGTCGAGGGCAGCTTGTCGACGCCGAGCGGGCGGAAGATCGGCACAGCCAGGGAATGCAGCAGATCCGACTGGCGCCAGATCACGCCCTTGGGCTTGCCCGTGGTGCCGCCCGTGTACATGAAGATCTGGTCCGTGCCAGGGCGATGTTCCGCAGGACGCGGCGGGGTCGAGGACAGAACCTCCTCCAGCCCAAGCGCTTGAGGGCCCGACTGGTCCCCGGGGGTGGGACCGACCCGGACCAACAGCCGCAGCGTCGCCACGTTGTCCGCAGCGTGGTTCACGTTCCCGGCAAACTCACCGCTGAAAACGACGGCCGTGGCGTCGGCGTCGGTGAGCAAAGTGGACAGTTCTTCCCGGGTGTAGCGATAGTTGGCATTGACCGGCACCGCGCCGATCTTCAACGCTGCGAACACCGTTTCCAGATAGGCGGCGCCGTTGTACAGGTAACACGCGACCTTGTCGCCGGCGCGGACACCTGCCTCATCAAGCGCGGTGGCCAGCCGGGCGGACCGGTTCTCGAAGTCGGCGTAGGTGTAGTCCCGCCCCGGTTCGGAAATCGCGATGGCGTCAGGCAAACGACGGGCGACGGCCTCCCAAATGGTGCCGAACGAGACGTCCATGCAGTCAGCCTAGGTACTCACCGCCTGCGCGGACATGGTGCTATGACCGAGCCGCCTCGGCTGTCCACCACGCCATGACCGTGACAAATGACGTAGATCGGGGCCCGGAGAACACCTCTCCAGGCGACACCGGTTACGTGGCCGCGGCGTGAAGCTGTAGCAGGCCCTCGACGCCTTGGAGGAACGTGTCACAGATCGGTTCAGGGTCGGACAGGCAGCCGGTAGCCATCGCTCCGTCCCGCAACATGACGAAGTGCCGGGTGGCGGGTTCGGCCGGTGCGTTCCCCATACGGGCCAGCACCTCGGTGATCGTGTGCGAGAACCACTGGCGATGTACGAGAACAGCTTTGTGCACGGGGTGGGCTGGGTCGGGATACTCCGCCGCGGCGTTGAGGAAGGCGCAGCCACGGAAGCCGGGAGACCGGATGCCCTCCGCGATGGACCTGGCAATGGCCCGTAGGGTGTCGGACGCTGGCAACCCTTGAGCCACAATGGTGTCCACCTGGCCTCGCATAGCCCGGTCGGCTTCCTGCAGGTAGCAGACGATCAGGTCGTCCTTGCCAGGGAAGTGCCGGTACAGCGTCGCCCGGGTCACCTTCGCCTCGGCAACGATCCGATCGATGCCGACGGAGTGGATCCCCTCCGTGTAGAAGATCCGGGTCGCTGTGGCGAGCAGCCGGGACCGCGCTTCGGACACCTGCCCATGGACGTTCGTCATCATCAACACACTAGCAGATAGAACGTTCGGTCTTGACGTCACCGCAGCAAGCTGACACTCTCGGAAGAGACCGAACGTTCTCCTCACTGGAGGGGAGCCGACCTACGTCGAAGGAACTCTCGTGAGTACCAATACCGTCACCGCTTCCACCCCCATCGCGCCTGCCCTACGACGCTTGTACTTCGTCCGTTTCGGGTTCGCCGTTGCCTGGGCCGCCCTGTTGTTCACGACCGCGTCAAAGCTCGGGCCGATCAGCGTCACACTGCTGGTGCTGTACCCCCTGTTCGACGTCGCCGCCGCTTTCATCGACGTTCGCTCGTCACAGGCCACCAAATCCGCGTTGGGCCTCTACGTGAACATCACGATCAGCGGGGTCGCCGGCATCGGCCTCGCTTTCGCTGCCGCGTCCGGTATCCCGGCGGTATTGCGCGTGTGGGGAGTCTGGGCAGTCGTATCGGGACTCACCCAACTCGTCGTCGGCGTCAGCCGCCGCACACTGGGCGGTCAATGGGCGATGATCATCAGCGGAGCCATCTCCATAGTCGCCGGAACATCCTTCGTCCTGCAGGCCGCACAACCGAACGCGTCCTTGGTCAGCCTGGCCGGATACGCCGTCCTCGGCGGCTTGTTCTTCCTCGTCTCGGCAGTGCGTCTCGGCCGCTCCGCCACAGCGGTCTGACCGGTCGTCATAGTCGGCCTGTTTGACAGTCCGCGGGAAGTTCGGTCGCGGCCGGTTCTGCCGGATCGGCTTCGGTGCGCAGGATTCGCCAGCTCACGTAGGCGCAGGCGGCCATCGCGGGAAGGGTCAGCAGTGTGCTGGCGATCCCCAGCGCGACCACCTGCCCGGCGAGGTACAGCGGCACCATCACCGCGGTGGCGATCGCGAACTTCGCCACGAAGACCGCCGTGCACAGCTGATAACGCCGTCGCAGCGCACGATCCCGCCGCCAGCCGAAGCGTTCACCGCGCGCTGCCCCTACCGCCACGCCGACCAGCGGCAACCGCACCAGCATGGACAGCAGGAACACCGTCCCCGCGCAGATGCTGACCAGCACGCCCGGCAGGTAGAAATTCACGCCGTGTCCGGTACTGCTGGCCAGCGTCGCCGACACGGCCACCATGGCCAGCCCGCCGGCCGCCTGCCAGTACTTCCGGTCGCTCCACACCCGGATCACCGCGAACACGAGCACACCACCGACCGCGATCAGCGCGGACGTCGCCACCTCACCGGTCACCAGATACGCCACCAGGTACAGCGCCCGGGACGCGACGGCTTCGGCGACTGTGCGCCAGCCGCCCACCGCCGCGAACAGGGACAGCGATTTCTGGGTCAGCATCGTGAAATTCATACGCGCGCCGTCGTCTCGTCAGAGGCGAGAGCGGTCCGGGGAAACTGTCCCGGCGCATCGCGTTCTCGTAGCCGCCGATCGCGGCGTGCAGCTCCTGCTCGCCACGGTCGGCCTGCACCAGGGCATCACGAAGCCAGTGCGCGTCACGCATCGCCAGGTTGCCGCCGAATCCCGGTGCCAGGTGGATCGCGTCGCCGAGCAGCGTGACGTTGCCGGGAGTCCACGCCGACATGGGCGGGATCATGCCGATCCGCAACGCGACCGGGACAGCCCGCCACGCCTGGTCGACCACCAGCCGCAACGTGGGGTGCAGATCCGCGACCAGATCCCTGGCCCGGCACCACAACTCCGCCGGTGTGCCCGCCGAACCGAGCCGCTCCTGCGAGACGGGCACCGCCCACATCACATAGTCCTCGAGATCGGCGACGGCATCGCGGCGCAGCGCCGGCAGCCACTCCTCCCGCGCGGCAAGCGGCGGGCGGGTGAAGCGCAGCATGCCCAGCACCATCATCGAGCCGCGCTGCTGCACATTGGCGGGGCTGTCGCCGATCAGGCCGGGCAGCCCGGTATCGGCCACGGCACGCAACGCGGTCGCGCCCATCAGCATGCGCTTTCCCGTGTCGACCACCTGCACCTGCGGCAAGTACTGGCGACGGACCGCCGAGCCGACCCCGTCCGCGCCGACCAGCACATCCGCGGTGTCCGTGCTGCCATCGGCGAACAACGCCCGAACGGTGCCGTCGAGGCGCCGTTCAAACCCCGTGAACTGCGCCCCGACCCGCACCGTGTCCGCCAGCCCGGTCAGCAACACCGCCCGCAGGAGGGGCCGGTGCACCTGTCGGCCAGGACGCGCCGGACCCGCCGCGCCGTCGAGCGGTTGGCTGTGCACCACCGCAAGCTCTCCGTCCACTTCGGACACCGACTGCGTCCGATCGCGCGGTCCTCCCATGGTGGCCTCGGCCATCGCGACGTGTCCCGGCGGCAGGCACGCGCGCAACGCCGCAGTCCCCCGGTCGTCGAAGTGCAGGCTCACACCCTGCGGGCGCCCCGACACGCCGTCCTGTTCGTACACCGCGACGTCGATCCCCGCCTGGCGTAACCCGTGGGCCAGTGTCAACCCGCCGAGCCCTGCCCCGACCACGAGCACCCGCATCCGCGCCACCTTTCTTCACCATCCGATGAAGAACACTCTAGGGCGCTTTCGCGTAAATCTCCACCGCGCGATGAAGAAAGCTCGGATAGACTCCCCCTCGCCATGACAGAACACCGTTCCTCCAGCCGCCCGGGGCGCTGGCGATCCGGCGCGGAAAGCAAGCAGCGGATCCTGGACACCGCCCGCGCACTGTTCGGCGAGCACGGCTACAGCGGCACCACGGTGCGCGCGGTCGCCACGCAGGCGGGCGTCGACCCGGCGATGGTGTTCTACTTCTTCGGCACGAAACAGGGCCTCTTCGCCGCGGCACTCCAGATGCCCGCCCGCGTCCCGCCCGCCATCGAATCGATCTTCACCGGCGGCCTCGACGGCATCGGCGCACGCGTCATCCGGGCACTGCTGGAGAACCTGGATCAGTCCGACCGCGCACCGCTGGTGCTGCTCACCAGGTCAGCCCCCACCCACGACCAGTCCCAGGCACTGCTGCGCGAGTTCATCGACCGCGAGATAACCGGCCGCCTCGCCGCACTGCTCGACACCCCGGACGCCGGATTACGCGCCGGTATGGTCAACGTCCAGATCCTCGGCCTCGCCGTCGCGAGATACATCGTGCGGCTCGAGCCGATCGCCTCCGCGTCCATCGACGATCTGGTGGCCCACTTCGGCCCCGTCGTCCAGCACTGCGTGACCGGGCCGATCTGACGACGGCGGTAGTCACAAGATCGCCAAGGGCATGACCGGACACGGCGAGAAGCCGGTCGGTTTCGTTCGGTGACGCCAGGTAATCGCAGGACAAGTGGCACTTGGGCGGACGGGGACGCAGGTGGTAATACCGAGCCGTCGCAGCACGGCCGCGGGTTCGTCGTCCCGCAAAGGGAAAGGTGATCAGATGCCACTGAGGAGAAGGTCATTGGCCGCCGGGATGGCCGGGCTGTTCGGTGCGTTGTCGACCGGGCGTGCCGCGGCGGCCACGGCCCCGCCGATGCGCCTGGACCAACTGACCTTGGTCAACCTGTCGCATGTCAACGACCCCGCGACCACCAATATCTTTCCCGGTGACCCGGCGTTCACGCTGGAGACCGTCGCGACCATCCCGGAGGACGGCTTCTACATGCAGTTCGTCCGGGAGGCCGAAGCCACCGGCACGCACTGGGGCGCACCTGGCCACTTCGAGGCCGGTGGGCTGCTGGCCGACCAGATGGATCCCGGCGACCTGTTCCTGCCCGCGGTGAAGATCGATGTCCGGGCGAAGGTGGCGAACAATCCCGACTACGCCGTGACAATCGCCGACATCAAGGCCTGGGAGCAACGGTACGGCCGGATCCCCAACCAGTCCATGGTGGTCCTGTGGACCGGCTGGGAGTCCCGCTGGGGCACGCCGGCGTTTCCCAACCTGGACGCGAACGGCGTCCTGCACCAGCCCGGTTTCGCGATCCCAGCCGTACGCTGGCTGATCGACACCGGGCGGATCGGGCGGCGTGGTGGCACCGGGACGGACACGTTCAGCCCGGACGTGGGCACTGAGGAGACGTTCACGGTGTCCAAACTGGTCTACCAGCGTCACCGGATCAGTCTGGAGATCCTGGCGAACCTCAAGGCACTGCCTGCCACCGGCGCGTGGGTCCTGGCCGGTGGGCCGATCCACCGCAACGGCTCGGGCTCGACGGCGACGATCTTCGGCGTCATACCTCCCGGGGTACGAGCGGACTGACGCGCGGCCGTAACGCCGGCAACGGCCCTGGGCGGCCGAATCGGTAGCCCTGGGCCAGGGCGCATCCGGCCAGGGTGATCCGTTCGGTCTGCTCAGCGGTCTCGATTCCTTCGGCCACCACCGCCAAGCCGAGACCGTTGCCCAGTCCGACCAGCGAACGGCACAGCGCCGCGTCTCGTTCCGGCCGGTCGCCGGTGGTCAGCGCGCGGTCGAGTTTGACCAGGTCCACCGGCAACGCGTGCAAGTACGTCAGCGAGCTGTACCCCGCGCCGAAGTCGTCCAGCGCCACCCGCACGCCGAGTGCCTGCAGCCGCCGGATCGCCTTGGCCCCCTCGTCGAGGTCCAGGACCGGTACTGTCTCGGTGATCTCCACGACCAGCTGTCCGGGAGCCAGCCGGTACCGGCTCACCACCGAGGAGATGCTCTCCTGCAACGCCGCGGTGCCCAGCCGGCTCGCCCCGATATTGACGTGCACGGCCAGATCCAGCCCGGCTTCGGTGATCTGCAGGCAAGCCAGGTCCAGCACCAGCTTGTCGAGCTCCGCACCCAACCCGGCCCCTTCGGCCGCGAGCACGAACGACTCCGGCGGCACGCGCGTGCCGTCCGGCGAAGTCCACCGGGCCAACGCCTCGACGGCGACAGGCACCTCGTCCGCCAGCCGCACGATCGGCTGATACGCCAGGCGGAAGCCGATCGGGATGCCGCCTTGGGCCTGGCGCAGCACGGTGGGAAAGTCCAGCGGACCGTCGTGTGTGGGCCGGTACACCACGACAGCGTCCTTGCCGAGCCGCTTGCCCGCGTACATCGAAGTGTCCGCACGGCCGAGCAGCACATCGGAGCTGATCAGCGGTTCACTGGGGTCCGGCACCACCACACCCATGCTCGCCCGGACGTTGACCAGAGTGCCGTGCACAGCGAACGGTCTTCGCAGCGCGTTGCGGATCCGGTCCGCGACGGCCTGTGGGGCTTCCGGTTCGCCCTCAAGCAGAATCGCGAACTCGTCACCGCCGAGTCTCGCCACAGTGCCGGTCGAACGCACGCAGTCCTGCAGCCGCTGCCCGACCGCGTGCAGCAGCGCATCGCCGCCCGCGTGCCCGAACCGGTCGTTGACCTCCTTGAAGTCGTCCAGGTCAACGAAGATCAACACTAGTGGCCGGCGAGAGCCGTCCGCGACCGCGTGATCGAGCCGGTCGGCGAACAGCGCCCGGTTCGCCAGCCCGGTCAACGGATCATGGAACGCCTGATACCTCAGCTGCCGTTGTCCCTCATACACCCGTCGCAGCAGTAGTCTGTTGTCCAGCAACGAAAGCAGCTGACGCGCCAGCACCAGGAAAATCACCAGCGCACTCAGGCTGACTTCGACCCAGTCCGGTCCTTCGCCGAACAACAGCTGGCTGGCGATCACCAGCGTGACAGCCATGACCGGCAGATAGGGCAGTATCAGCTGCAGCCAGTCCACGCCGCCGGGTTCCGTGTCCTCCCGTTCATTCTCCCGGGGCACCGCCAGCAACGCGTACGCGATCAGCAGCGGCCCGAGCACAAAACCGGCGTCGGACCACGGTTTCATGCTTTCCGCGCCGATGCTGACCAGATACGCGAAGATGCTGTCCGAACAGGCCAACGCCACGATGCCGGCGGCGAGCAGCAGCAGGTTCGCGCGATACGGCCGCTCGACCCGGTCGAAAACGACCAGCAGCACTGCCACCACGACCACGACCAAGTCCGACAACGGGTACGCGATGGCCACGGCCCACGCCAGCGCGTCCGGCGCGGAAGCCTGGACCACTGTCCCCAGTGCCGCGGTCCAGACCAGAATGAACAGCGACCCGGTCACCACCAGGCCATCGAGCACGACAGCCATACCGAAATGCGTGGTCCACTGGGTAGGCCGCGTGCCCCGCTGACGCCGCGCCTTGGCCAGGACGAACAACGCGGGCAGCGCGAACACCGGAAACGACAGGTATCCCACGTCCGCAAGGGACGGTGACGGCAAACCCTTGTTCTCGACAAGCTGGTACCACGACCAAATGCACTGACCGCATGACCAGCCGAACATGCCCACCGCAATCAGCACCCGCCACCACCGCTGCGGCCCGTTCACCCGCCGCGCGACCAACCAGCCACAGACAACCGCGGACAGACCCGTGCCCAACTGCATCGCGTCGTCAACCCACAGGGCGAGCCGATCACCCCACAAGGCCAGCCCGTTGACCGCCACCAGCGCCGCCATGACCACGACCAGCGCGACAGCCACCTGGTACCGCCGAGAACTCATGGCACCTCACGTGGTCACACGCGCCTGCCGGACTGACGCACACTACCCCCGTCGGGTTCCGGAACCCCGCTATCGGCGGCGAGTCCTTCGCGCGCCGTGCCGATACGCGAATCGCCCCATGATCCCCCGATCACGATCACTGGGAGATCTGCTCGCCGCACCGACGGCGTCGGCTTCCGGCGTCCGATCCTGAGTGGACTAGATTTTGGCAGCGTGGACGCAGGGATAGGCGAAACGACGGTTCTGGTGACCGGCGGCAGCGGGTTCGTGGCCAGCCACCTGGTTCGGCAACTGCTCGAACGTGGTTACACCGTGCACAGCACCGTGCGGAAGCTGGGCGACTCCGCGAAGGTCGCGCCGCTCGAACGGATGCGCACGGAATTCCCCGGCCGGCTGGAGATGTTCGAGGCCGACCTGCTCACCGACGGCTCCTTCGACGCGGCGATGCGCGGGTGCCGCTTCGTCTTCCATGTCGCCTCGCCGTTCCTGATGCCCGAAAAGATCAAGGACGGGCGCACTGACGTGCTCGAACCCGCGCTGCGGGGGACGCGCAACGTGCTCGCGAGCGTGGAGCGCACGCCCACGGTGCGGCGGGTGGTGCTCACCTCGACCGTCGGCGCGATTTTCGGGGACTACGTCGACGTCCTCGGCATGAAGGACCAGACGCTCAGCGAAGATCACTTCAACACCACGAGCACACTGGAGAACAACCCGTACCACTACGCCAAAACAGTCGCCGAGCGTGCGGCCTGGGACACGGCCGCGCAGCAGGAACGCTGGTCACTTGTCACCATCAACCCGGGCCTCGTACTCGGGCCCTCGTTCACGCCGAATTCCCGCTCGGGCAGCCTGTTCCTGATGAACGAACTGCTGAAGGGCTACTTCTTCTACGGCGCGCCCGGATTCAGCTTCACCCTCGTGGATGTGCGAGAAGTCGCCACCGCGCACATCAACGCCGCCGAGAACGAGACCGCCTCCGGGCGCTATATCCTCGCGCGCCCGGAGATGGTCTCGTTCCTGGATATGGGCCGCATCATCCGTGCCAGGTACCCGCGCCGCCTGCTCATTCCGCGTCACCCGGTGCCCGATCTCGCCGTGCGCGTCCTCGGACCGCGCTTCGGGCTGACGCAGGACTACATCCGCAAACACCTCGGCATCCGCTTCCGTGTCGACAACCACCGGAGCGTGGAAGAACTCGCAATCACCTACCGACCGGCTGAGGACACCGTACTCGACCACTACGAGTCCTGGCTGCGCACCTCGTAGCGGCTACGGCTTCAGCGTGCCTGGCCAGAGGTATTTGTCCGCGGGTACCGTCGCGCTGCGGAACCATGCGTGGAAGAAGCCGGTGAGGTCCTGTCCGGTGACCTGCTGCGCGAACGTCTCGAACTGCGGCCAGCCGGCGTAATCACTGCGGTGTTGCTGCGGCCACTGCTTGATCAGCCGGCGGAACGGCTCGTCGCCGACCTGCCTGCGCAGGGCGTGCAGGGCGAGCGGACCCTTGTCGTAGACGTTGATCCCTGGTACCTGACCAGGGCGATAGAGTTCCTTCCAGAGGCCGGGATTGCCTGTGCCGGCATTGACCTGGTCGCGATAGCGGGCATCGAGATCGACGCCGTTCTTGGCCTCGTCCCACAGCCAGGTGGCATAGACAGCGAAGCACTCGGACAGACAGTTGTCCTCCGGCTGGCCGGGCGCGGCCGAGATCCCGTACCACTGGTGGGCCTGCTCGTGGACGACGGCGCCGAGGGTCATGTACTGCTTGTTGCCGGAGCCGAGGTACACCGGTCGGGTCTGCGGCGCGGTCGCCGGCCCGTCGTCGTTGACGTGGACGAAAACGTTGCCGGCCGCCCGGTACGGGTACCGGCCGAACGTGCCGGAGAGGAAGCCGAGGATCTCCGGCAGCCGGTCCGCCAGCGGTTTGGTCGATTCCCGCAGTCCTGGCGCGTAGGCGTTGACCACCGGGGTTCCGTCGGCCAGGGCCGACCGTTCGATCGTGAAGTGATCGATGGACACAGCGATGTGAGCGGGGTCGACGTCCGGCTCCGTCCAGCTGAACGTGGTGGTGGCGGATTCTTGCCGCACAGGGCCCTCGCGGCCGATGGACACGACGCTCCAGCCGGTCGGCACGGTCCCGGCCAAGTGGAAGTCCGCCTTGTCGCGGGCGTCCTCGTGGGCGGGGAACCACGCATTGGAACTTCCCATGAATGCTGTGGCTCCGCCCGACGTGGTAGGCAACCACCCGGCACCCGGCGTTCCGTCGTACTCGACCCGGACCTGGAACTCGGCGCCACGGTCGATCGGTGTCGCCGGCACGATGACGAGGTCCTTTTCACCAGTCCGGGAGAAGGACTTCACTGCTGTCGAGCCCACGCTGACCGAACGGATCGTCAAGTCGCTGATATGCAGCGTGAAACTGTCCAGCGCTTCGGTGGCCGTGGCGGTGACCACCGCGTTACCTCGAAGTGTGCGGGTGTCCGGCTGGTAGCTGATTGCGATGTCGTAGTTGGTGACATCGAACCTCTTGCCGGCGGCCTCACTCGCAGCCGCCGCTGCGCCTTGGTAAGGCGAGCTGTCGGCACCGAAGCTCGTTTCGGCGCCGACCAGCACCGCGGCCAGCACGACCGCGACCATCAGCGACCTACGCTGTCCGCCCCGTCTCGGATATCGTGGTTCGAAGCCCGAACGGTCGCGGAATCGTTTGTTCGGAATGAGATCCATGAACAACACCATCCTGCGGCGATGTACGACCGGTGTCCAGGTCGAGTCGCAGTCTTGTCGCAGCGCCGTTGTGCGTTGCCGCGCTGTGGCGAACCAGAAGGCTGTCGTCTGCCGTTGCAGGGAACCCAGATCCACCACAACGGGCAGATCGTGGCCATCACGGTCGCCACAACACTTGAGCAGGCGCAGGAAGCCGCCGAGCTCGTCCGCGTCACGTACGCTCCGGAAACCCCGAAAGCAGTCATCGCCGACGCATTGGCCGAGGTCTACCTGCCCGCGAACCAGGAAGTGATCGTCGGCGACCCCACGGCAGGCCTGGCCGCGGCCGACGTCACGGTCAAGCAGAACTACTCCAGCCCGCCACACCACCACAACCCGATCGAGCCACATGCGACAGTCGCGCAGTGGGACGGCGATCGTCTGACCGTGCACGAGACGAGTCAGGCCGTCGTCAACGCGCAACGTGCCTTCGCCACCACTCTTGGCATCCCACAGACCAATGTCCGGGTGCTGGCGCCGTATCTGGGCGGTGGATTCGGCTGCAAGTCACCGGTGTGGCCGCACTCGCTGCTCAATGCCGCGATCGCGCGACAGCTCGGACGGCCCGCCAAGATGCCGCTGAACCAGGTCAAGGTCGAACTCGCCGACACGAACTTCCCGCCTGCGTCGTTTTCGGCCGGGTCGGCGACGATCGCCAGCGTCACCGGCGCGGTCAACGCGGCCGCGTTGGCCGTGCGGACCGCCGTCGTCCAGCTTGCTGTGTCGAATCCCGCGTCACCGCTGCACGGCCTGCCCGCAGAGCAGATCATCACACAGCACGGGTACCTGTTCTCGCCGGACCGTTCCCGCCGCGAAAGCTACCGAACGGTCATGGCACGGCATGGCGCGCCGGTGGAGAACACCAGCTCCATGACCAACGCCAGGGGCTACTCCACCGGGGCGGTCTTCGTCGAAGTCCGGGTCGATCCGCGCTACGGCCGGGTCCGCGTGACCCGCGGAGTCGGCGCGTACGACGCTGGCCGCGTGCTGAACCGCCAAACCGCACGCAGCCAAGTCATCGGCGGATTCACCTGGGGCATCGGCAATGCGTTGATGGAACACACCGTGCTCGATCGCCGGACCGCACGGGTGGTCAACCCGAACCTGTCGGCGTATCTGCTCGCCGTGAACGCGGATGTCCCCGACATCCAGGCGATCTTCGTGGACAAGCCGGACCCGGTCAGTACCGCACTCGGAGCCAGGGGCTTCGGCGAAACACCGCTCACCGGCGTGCCCGCGGCGATCGGCAACGCGATCTTCCACGCCACCGGCCGCCGGCTCCGCGACCTCCCCTTCACCCAGGACAAACTGCTGTAGGAGCCGGGACGACGGCCTCGAACCGTGCGTGTCCGAGGCCGTCGTGGTTTCCGGTTTCCCCCGATTATTCGAGCGCTGTGGTCACGACGAGGGAGCCGAGGAGCCGCCGCCCTCGGTCCCGCCGCCTCCGGTGGAGGGTTCCGAGCCACCGCCGCCGCCTTCGGTGCCGGGTGCGGTGCTGAGGTCACCGTCAGGCTTCGGTTGAGGCCACTTCTTGCCGCCGCCGCTCAGTGGCGGCTTGGGCTTCGGGGTCGACGGACCGGTGCCCGTGGACGGTGTGGGCGGCGCCGGCGGCTTCACGCCGGCCAGACCGCCGCCGAGCTGGCTCGGCTTCGGGCTGCCCGGCGGTCCGAAGTTCGGGTCGAAGCGAGGCGCCGAAGGTTGCGCGGGGGACGAAGGGGCCGCCGCGGACCTCATCGGGGTCGACGCCGGGATCACCGGGCCGCGCCTCGGCCCCGCTGCCTTCGACTGCTTGTTCTTGCCGCCACCGCTGGAGTTCTGCGGCGGGGCGGGTGGCTGTTGGGTCGGAGGCTGCTGAGGAGCCGGTTGCTGGGCAGGGGGCGGGGTTTGACCCGGGCCGCCGCCGGGCGGCGCGGCCGGGGGCTGGCCTGGCCGGCCCGGGCTCGGCGGGGTCGGCCGGTCAGCGGCCGGCGGAGAGGGCTGGTCCTGCGGTGGCGTAGTCGACCGCCCAGTGGCCGGTGGCGGAGCTTGGTCCTGGGGCTTGTCCGTATTGGGTGGTGCGGCCTGGTTCCGGGGCGGTGCGGCCGGGCTTGCGTTCGAGCCAGGTGGTTGCGGGGTCTGGTTCTGAGGCGGTGCGGCCTGGTTGCCGGGGCCCGGTGTGGCCGGTGCACCACCTTGGCGATTGTCCGGGGCAGTCGTGCCCTGCCTGCCGCCCTGGGGCGGGCCGGGTTTCGCGTCCGGGACGTTCGGGTTGTCGTCCTTGGTGTTGCGGACTCCGTCGCCGTCCCAGTCGTTGTCCAGATAGTCCGCTGTGCCATCGCCGTCCGTGTCCGGGGCGGGGGTACGGGAGATCTTGATCTTGCTGGTGTCGGTGGGCCGGTCCTTCTGTGCCGGTGGGGTCTTCAGACCGAGCTGCTTGGCCAAGGCCGCGGCGATCGGGTCCGCCATCAGGCCGGCGCCCTTGAGGTTCGGGTGCAGGGCCTCCTGCGTCGCCCAGATCTGCGCGTTGCCGCCCACACCGGTGCTGGGACTGGTGATCGCCGGGTCCGCGGTGTTGAGCTCACGGCCTGCCATCGCCTGGGACACGTCGGCGAGCTCCGCGCAGCCGCAGACCTCCACCGCCCGCGCGATCGCTTTGTTGATCCTCATGGCGAAGTCCCGCATCGCCCCCATCCCTTCGTCCTCCAGCATGTCGTAGAGCGACGTGTGGTCCGGGTGGGTCGCCAGCGGGTAGTTCTGCGCCAGGATCTTGGCGTTCGGCGCGCGGTTCTGGATCGCCTGCATCACCTGCAGCAGCCGGGCGACCAGAGTGGGGGCGTAGCCCTTCTCGATGCTCTGATCGCCGGCCTCCCGCTGGTAGTCCGCCGCGGATTTGCCGGTGTCCAGCAGTTGCTCGAGCTCCTGCAGCAGAGCGGGCCGCTTGGCCTGCTCGTTGTAGTACGTCCTGGCCAGCGGCCCGAAGTACGAGTCGTTGCCGCCGAAGCCCATAATGACCACGTCGGCGTCCGCGGGGATCTGGTCGAGCTGCGGCGAGTTGATCGTGAGGTCGTCCTTGTCGTGCCAGGTCCTCGGATCGGCCCCGTTCTGCTCCCGGCTGCCGGGACCCTCGAGCGAATCCTTGCGCTGGGCCTCGAAGAAGTCCGATGTGGTCGCACCCGAGGCCGCCACCACATGGACCTCGACCCGGATGTCCGGGTTGGCCGCCTGCACCCGTGCGGCTGCCTGGATCGCGGCGCTCATCTTCGACTGGTGCCGGGGGTCCCTGGCGTCGAAGTAGCTGGGCCCGGTGAAGCTACCCCGGCCGGTCTGCGTCGTGGTGTGGATGCCCTCGCCGGACGAATACGAGTCCCCCACGACGTAGATCTTGTAGACCTGCTTCTGCTGAGATTGCTGCTGTTGTTGCTGTCGTGCCAACGGTTGCGCGGAGGCCACCCCAGTCGCCGCCGGACAGATCACCGCCAGTGCCGCACCAAGGGCCAAGATCCGGCCCAGGGCACGGCCACGGTCACGAGCACGCATCCATGCACCTCCATTAACGTTAGAGATCGACGTCAGGGATGGTGCCGGTGAACCAGCCAGGCCCGTCAGTGGAAACTTCCGGACAACTTGTGGCATTTATGACCTCAGGGACCCCGGTTCGACATGCCCGCACCGAATGGCGGCCACGGCGCTGTCTTGTTGAGGAGACACCTAGATGCTCGACGACCTGACCGATCAGGAGCAGTCGCTGGTGACCGCAGCCCGCGACGGGACCGTCCTGGCGTTCGGCGAGGAGCCGGACTCCGCAGTACGTGCCGGGTTGATTCGAGAGCTGCTCCTTGGCCGCCGCGGCGAGCTCGACCCGCGCGGGGTCCGGATCAGCGGTGCCAGGATCACCGGTGCGCTGGAACTCGACTACGTCACCGCGGCGGCGGGTCTTGACCTGGTCGATTGTGTCCTCGACGAACGCGCCGACCTCACCAGGGCGGTACTGCCCCGGCTGACGCTGTCCGGCAGCCGCATCGCCGGTATCCAGGCCCATGGCCTCCAGGTCAACGGGCATGTCGACCTCAGCGGGGCCAGGGTTTCCGGCGCGGGTGAGGATGGCGCGATCTGCCTGCGCGGCGCGCGGATCAACGGATCGCTTGACCTGTCCGATTCGGTGGTGCGCAACGACTCCGGGCCCGCACTGCACGTCAGCAGCCTCCGGATGGACGAGAGCCTCGTGTTCCGCCGGGCACGGATGACCGGAACCGGCGACCGTGGCACCATCCGCCTGACCGGCGCCGACGTCCGAGGCGTGCTGATCGCGGACGACGCGGAGCTCAGCAACGACACCGGCCCTGGCATGGACGCCGCCGACCTGAAGATCGGCGGCAACGCCTTCCTCGTGCGGGCCCGGCTGTCCGGGTCCGGTGCGAAAGGCGCCGTCCGTCTGCAGCGCGCACACATCGGCGGCGTGCTCGACCTGACGGACGCGGAGTTGATCAGCGGTGCCGGTCCCGCGCTACATGCCGACGGTCTGCACGTAGCGGACACGATCCTCTTGCTCGACGCGCGAATCTCCGGGACAGGCGACGGCGGCGCGGCCCGGCTGCTCGGCGCGCACGTCGGCGGGCTCCGCGTCGTGAACACCCTGGTATGCAACGACTCTGGGCCAGCGCTGTTCGCTGACCAGCTCCAGGCCGGTGGTCTCGTGCACCTGGAACGGGTACGGATGTCCGGCGCGGGTGACCACGCGACGGTCCGTATGGCCGCAGCCACCATCGGCAGGCTCACGCTCATCGACTCGACGATCGAGAACCCGGCCGGGGCACTGCTGGACCTGCACACGACCAACGTGGCCGGCAGCGCACATCTGCCGACCGGGACCATCTGCCGCGAAGTTCACTGTGAACAGTCCACGGTGAACCTCAACGACTTCGCCTACGGCTCGCTGCCACACGTCCAGTGGCGGCAGTGGCTGCACGTGATCCGCTGCCATACCAAGGAATATCGTCCGTCCCCATACCAGCGCCTCGCCGCAGTGGAACGCGCGGCAGGCCACGACGGCAACGCAAGACACATCCTCATCACCCAGCAGCACGATCTACGCCATCGCGCCCCGGCTGCAGTCGGCGGCTGGCTCACCCGCCGGTTCCACTGGCTCTGGGGAGCACTCGCCGGTTACGGCTACCGCGCCCGCCGCACCGCGCTGGCCCTGCTCGTCGCGCTCGCCACCGCCGGTCTGATCAGCTTCTGGGCCGGCCACATACCAACCGGCCCCGGCAGGTACGCCGCCGAGCACACCACCACCGCCAGCGCGCCCCGCACCCCGTGCTCGACCGTCGAACTAGTCGGTCTCGGCCTCGACCGCGGTCTCCCCCTTGGTCCGACCGGGCTGCGCACCCGCTGCGACCTGGACACCGAGTCCCCCGCCGGCCAGGTGTTCACTGTGCTGCTGTGGATCGTGCAGGCCGCGGTGTGGGGCCTGGCCACCCTAGCCATCGCCGGCTACACCGGACTCATCCGCAAAACCGCCTGACGCTCGTGCTAGGTGGCTGGTGTTCTCGGCGATCGCGTCGATGATCACCGGCCATGCGTCGGGCGGGAAATCATGCCCCATACCCTCAATGAGCACGAACTGCACGCCGCTGATGGCGGCCGCGGTCGCCTCACCGCCGGAATAGTGGCACATGAGGTCCGTCGTCCCGTGGATGACGACTGTCGGAGCTGTGATCTGCGCGAGCTGGCCGGTCCGATCGCCCGCCGCACGCACCGCCTTGTACTGCCGTCGCCGGCCTTCGCGGTGATCGAGGTCGCGATGGAACGAGAGCGCGGTTGCCCGCCTGATCTCGTTGACGTCCTGTTCGAAGTCGGAAGAGCCGATGGTCGCGAACAGCCGCACACGCCGCTCAATGGCCTGCAGCTCGGTACGGGCTCCCCGGGAGAACATGTGGCGCAACAGTCGCAGGGAAGTGCGGCCCTTGCCCCGGCGGCCTGTGGTGGACATCAGCGACGCCAGGCTCAGCACCCGCGACGGGTAGAGCGCCGCCATGACCTGGGCGATCATCCCACCCATCGACGCTCCGACCACATGAGCACGGCTGACGCCGAGCGCGTCAAGGAGCCCGACGACATCGGCGGCCATGTCGGCCAGCGTGTAGCCGACTCCGGGCAGGTGTGTCGAGCGGCCGGCATCACGGCCATAGTGGTTCCCCCGCGCCGCCGAATCGGGTGGCGCATTTGCCTGAGTCCACAATGAACGGTTGCTCGAACTGGTAGAGGATCCCGGCACCGCGTCTGGCCACTGTGGACACCAGACCGAGCGCCTTCGCCGCCCTGGCCGGGATCGAACGCAGCTTGGCCGGTCCGATCAGTGCTGCGTCCGGGAGCGCTCCCAGAACACCCGGCAGAGCCAGGACCTCGTATTGCCCACTCAGGCGCCCGATACCCAGATATTTGACATCCGAGTACTCTGGGAGCGCTCCCAGAGCCTGCGAGAGGAGTACTCATGCGAAGCATCATCAGTGCGCTCGGCGCGGCCGGTCTGCTGGCTGCGAGCATGCTCGTCGCGAGTGCCGGGCCGGCCCAGGCCGATGTCACCATCTGCGATCAGTACGGGTCGACCACAATCCAAGGACGCTACGTGGTCCAGAACAACCGATGGGGATCGTCGGCCACGCAGTGCATCAACGTCACGTCGAGCGGCTTCCGGATCACCACGCAGCAGGGCTCGAAGCCGACCAACGGGGCGCCGCTGTCGTATCCGTCGGCATTCCTCGGCTGCCACTACACCAACTGCTCCCCCGGCACGAACCTGCCGATGCAGGTCAGCCGGATCCGCAGTGCCACCTCCGCGATCAACTACCAGTACACCGGCGGCACCTACAACGCCTCCTACGACATCTGGCTCGATCCCACGCCGAAGACCAACGGCGTCAACCAGATGGAGATCATGATCTGGCTGAACCGCCAGGGCCCGATCCAGCCCATCGGCAGCGCCGTCGGCACAACCACGATCGGCGGCCGCAGCTGGCAGGTGTGGCGCGGCAGCAACGGCTCCAACAACGTCATCTCCTACGTCGCACCGTCGCCCGTCAACTCATGGTCGTTCAGCGTGCTGGACTTCATCAACGACGTGCGAGCCCGCGGCGCGATCACCACCTCCTGGTACCTCACCAGCATCCAGGCCGGGTTCGAACCATGGAACGGCGGCGTCGGCCTGGCAGTCGACAACTTCTCCGCCACAGTCAGCGGATAGACCACACCCCGACGGCAGGGGCATGGGTTGCGATACCCATGCCCCTGCCAGTCGAATTGGTGGCCGGCCAGGCGTGCAATTCTCCAGTGGAGATCCCACGGCCGCTGCATGCCCGCTGTGTGCCTCCAAATGGACCATACTTGGAAAATGTGATAATTCGATCTTGGCTGGGCATGCGAACTTCACGCGAAATCATATAGCTACCGCGGCGAGACCCTTGGAATGCTATGCGGCGGGCCAGGCAAGGGCCAACAATCCGAGGAGAATCTCATGCGCCGACCGCTTTTTGGGCGCGATTCCGTCGCGTCCTTGGCGATCAAACCGTTAGTCGCCACGGCATTGGCAATTGGCGCCCTCCTAGTCGCGCCGGCAGCGGCATCTGCCGCACCGGCCGGCACGATCACGACGATTGCCCAGGACCAGGCCGCCACCTCCGTCTCGGGCACGGCGAGCAGCGGGCCCGCCAACGCCGATGCCGGCATCAACGTCGTCTTCGACTGCAGGTACTTCAGCCGTTCGCCGTTCCAGGTGATCTCGTTCACCTGCCTGGTGTCGTCCGGCAACATCCGGGTGGCCGTGACCTGTGCGGACGGACGGGTGGTCTGGGGCCCCACTGTGCGGGCGACAGGCGGCTGGCACAACTTCGACATCAACTGTGCGCCTGCCCGCATTTCGACCTTCCAGGTCTGGGAACGCGGGTGACGTATTTCAGAAAGCTCACCGGAGGCTCATGAGGACACCGGTGCCTATTTCAAATCGGTCGATCAGTTCACGGGAGGGTTTCATGCGCAACCGAATACACAGAATCAGCGTGGCTCTCGCCGCAGTGGCAAGCTGCGTCGCCGGAATGATCCTGTTCGCCGGCCCGGCAGCGGCCGGCCCGGCTCGGACTTCGCTCTCAGCGGCCGGGAACAGCACCAACGGCAAAGTCGCCGCGTCGTTCAGCACGACACTGACCAAGACATCATCTCAGGGTGGAAACACCGTAACGGAGGTCATCTACTGCGGTGGCTACGTCAGCTACCCCTACATTCAAGACGGCGCCGTGCGGGTCGACACGCACGGTGAGTGCACCGCACCCGTCGACAACATCTGGATATTGTCCGCGATCTATCTGAGCAACGGCAGCAATTTGGCCGAGCGGGCGAAAAACTTCCCCGGCACGGACAGGGCCGACATGTTCGCCGTGACCGGATGCCTGGGTATGTCGCTCAATTACATCGGTTTCGGGTCCGCCACTTTCACCAAGTACGGCTACGCCAACTCGCCGCTGTACATGTCGGGCCAGACACCGGTCGTGCCCATCTTCTGCTGATCATTTGGATCGGTCTTCCGCAGGTGGGGACGGCGTGCGCCGTCCCCACCTGTACCGCGATGGCCCTCCTGAAAGACCTGGGCATAGGCTTTTCACAGACCGGGCGGAATGCCGAACGCCACCGACACCGAGACGATGCTCGCGTTGGCGTGGTCGAGAATGTACGCCAGGCTGTCCAGTACACCTGGACCTTCTTCCTCCAAAGTAGACAGTCCAACCGAGATGGTGGACAACGCGGTCCGCTACAACGTTGACGAGCACGGCTGGGTCACTATCCACAGTGGAACGGACCGGAACAGCTCAGCAACCTTCTGCGTGACCAACTCCGGACCTGTCATCGCGGCGACCGAGGTGGATTTCCTGTTCGAACTGTTCCGCAGACTGCGCTACGACCGCACCCAGCAGCCGCGCGGCTCAGGACTGGGGTTGTCCATCGTCCGGACCGTCGTGCGCGCCCACCATGGCACCGTGCGGGCTCGCTCGCGAGAAGACGGCGGTCTCACTTTGCATGTGACGATGCCGAATGGAACCCGTACTTCGTAGGCCTGGCAATGCCGTTTTTCCCAGTTGTGGAGGCAACTGGGAAAAACGAGGTGACCCACTGACATCAACGGTCACTGCCCGTCGCGGGTCATGTGGGCATGAGCCCAAGAAGAACAGTTGCATGGCTACTCGCCGGCGTGCTGGCGGGCAGTGGAACAGTGGCACCGCCTGATGCCCAGGCCGCGCCAACCTCGGTACCGGCCGGTCCGGCCGCCACGATCACGTTGCTCACCGGTGACAAGGTGGTACTTGCCGGGCCGCACGGCGCGGTGGTCGAACCCGCCAAAGGCCGGGAGCGGATCCGGTTCGTCCAGCAACGCGACGAGTTCGGCGACCTGCACGTGATCCCCGAGGACACCCTCCGGATGCTGCGCGCCCACCGCATCGACCCCAGGCTCTTCAACGTCAGCAAGCTCGTACAGACCGGCTACGACGACAAGTCCCGCAACGACATCCCGCTCATCGTGAGTGGCAGCACTGCCATGGCACGTAACAAGGTCCGTGACCTGCCAAGCATCGGTGGCGCGGCCGTCCGGGTGGACAAGGCGACCGGCTTCGGCCCCTTGGAATCAGCGCAACGCATCTGGCTCGACGGCCCGGTACAGGCCCTGCTCGACCAGAGCGTGCCGCAGATCGGCGCGCCACAGGCCTGGCAGTCCGGCCACACCGGCAAAGGCACCACCGTGGCGGTGCTGGACACCGGCGTCGACGCCGCACACCCGGACCTCGCCGACGCGGTCGTCCAGGCACAGAACTTCACCACCAGCCAGTACGGCGCGGACGACTACTTCGGGCACGGCACCCACGTCGCCTCGATCATCACCGGCCAGCATGAGAAGTACACCGGCGTCGCCCCGGACACCAAGCTGCTCAACGGCAAAGTCCTCGGTGACGGCGGCGGCGGCCTGGATTCGTGGATCATCGCGGGCATGGAGTGGGCCGCCGCGCAGGGCGCCGACGTGGTCAACATGAGTCTCGGCAGCCGGTTCCCCAGTGACGGCACCGACGCGATGTCACTGGCGGCCAACCGGCTCACCGCCGAGAGCGGGGCGCTGTTCGTGATCGCGTCGGGCAACTCCGGCACCACCCTTGGAAGTCCCGGCGCCGCCGACGCCGCCCTCACTGTCGGCGCGGTCGACCGCAACGACCAGCTGGCGCCGTTCTCCAGCCGCGGCCCGAGGTTCGGCGACGACGCCATCAAACCCGACATCACCGCCCCGGGCGTGGACATCGTCGCGGCCAAGGCCACACACGGAGCGGTCGGCACGCCCGTGGACGAGACCCACGTCCGCATGTCCGGCACGTCGATGGCGGCCCCGCACGTCGCGGGCGCGGCGGCGATCCTGGCAGGCGAACATCCGGACTGGCAGGCCGGCCAGCTCAAGGCCGCGCTGATGAACAGCGCCAAACCCGACCCGGCCCGGTCTGTCTTCGAACAGGGCGCCGGCCGCGTCGACGTCGCCAAGGCCGTGACGCAGAACCTCTACTCCTCCCCCGCGAGCATCAGCGAAGGCATCGCACGCTGGCCGCACAACGACGACACCCCGATCACCAAGACCATCACCTACCACAACTCCGGCAACACACCAGCCACACTGGACCTGCGCACGGATATCCGCGGCCCGGACGGAAAACCCGCCCCGGCGGGCATGTTCACGCTGTCCTCGGCGACAGTGGCAGTTCCCGCGGGCGGCCAGGCGGACGTCACGCTCACCACCGACACCCGGGTGACCGCGCCGGACGGCCTGTACAGCGGCGTCATTCTCGCCGGTGAGATACGGATCCCGATCGCGGTGAACCGGGAAGTCGAGAGCTACGACATGAAACTCGAATTCCTCGGCTTCGACGGCAACCCGACAGCCGACTACACCGCGCGGCTCATCGACATCGACCGCCCGAAGTCCTACCAGCCCTACGACGCCTCGGGCACAGTCGCCACACGACTGCCCAAGGGCCGCTACTACCTCGACGTCGTCACCCAAGGCCCGGACAAGGTCGCGCTGGCGGCCGAACCGGAGTACATCGTCGACAAGCCCGGCACACTGACCATCGACGCGCGTGCCGGTAAGCAGGCCGGGTTCGTCGTCGACCAACCAACCGCCAAGTGCGGCGAGGGGCGTATCGGCTTCGAGCGGGTGACCACGACACCGGGCGGCGTGAGCACCGAGATCTACACACCGGACTTCAACGACGTCGTGGTCCGGCCATCGGCGAGCACCGCCACCGCGGCTGGACAGTTCCGTTACTACACCGAGGCCCGGATGGCCCAGCCGGACCCGGACGGCAAGGGCACCTTCAACATCAGCCCCTACTTGTACAACGTGCGCCATGAGACCGACGGCCGCGTCCCGGCCGAGCTTGTCAACCGGATCCACGACAGCGAGCTCACCAAGGTCCACGCCAAACACGCGGCGACGGGTGCCGGGAAGTTCGGGATGCGTGAAAGGATGATCGTCAAACAACTGCCGTTCACGCTGGAGGAGTTCTACACCCCGAACACGTCATGGCTGGGCCGGTTCTCCCAGACCTCCGACCCGGTCCTCGCGCCTGCCGAGTCCGGGCTGTCGAGCATCGGGACGCGGACGTTCAAGCCGGGCCACGCCACCGAACAGTGGAACAACGGCGTTTTCGGCCCGGCCTTCCCGGCCGATCCGGACCAGCCCTGGGCGTGGGCGGGGCGGTTCCGCGACCAGCTGACCATTCAGCTGCCGCTCTACGCCGACCGTACCGCGCCGCGGTACGGCTTCTCCGACAGCACCGGCAGCACCACCCTTTCCCTTGACGGCAAACAGATCGCCAGTACTCCCTACCCTGTTTTCAATGACTTCACCGTCCCGTCCGGACCGGGCGTGTACCGGCTGCACACCGAGTCCGTCCGCAACACCCCGATGTCCAGCAGGATCAGCGCGGACTGGACCTTCAGGTCGGACACCGTGAGCGGTGCGAAACCCGAAGCCCTTCCCCTGCTGGCCGTCCGGTTCACCCCGGCACTGGACGACCACAACCGCGCACCGCGAGCACTGCCCACGCTGGTGCCGATCACCGTCGACCACAACACCGGCGGTTCGGTGAAGAAGCCTGCCGTCGAAGTGTCCTATGACGACGGTGCCACATGGCGGCCCGCACCCGTGCTCACCGCGGGCGGCAAGTGGTTCACCCTGCTCGTTCACCCGCAAGGAGCGAAATCCGTGTCACTCAAGGCAAGCGCGAGCGACACCAGCGGAAACGCCGTCACACAGACCATTGTCGGCGCGTTCCCGCTGAAGTAGCGCAAACTCCGGTGAATGGGCCGCATCGTCTCCGGCCCACTCACCGGTCTTGACCCCGATTACCACTCACGCGCCGACCATGAGGACTTCGTAGGTCGGGCTGGTCGGCGGGTAGCCGCCGCCACAGCCCTTCGGCCATCTCCAGATCAAGGCAGTCACCATCAACAAAGCTTGCGGAGAACCGCCAGCACAGTGGCCGCCTTCCGATTGCGGACCGATGTCCAGTCGGCTCCCGCTTCACCACAACGTCGATCGGTGAGGAACGCGTACTCGGGCGCCAGCAGGTCCCACCGCCCGTCCGTTGCCGCCAACCATGCCTGAGCGAACTGCGTGAACGTCGGCGCCTCACCCCGCGACCAGAACTCCATGATCAGCACGCGAGCCAGGGCACCATTGGCGAAGCGCCCATCGGTGAGATCCTCCAGCAGCCTGATCACCGGCGCGTAGGTCTTGTTGTACCAGCGGTTAATACAGCCGGTCGCCGGGCCGCAGATCCGCCGGCGGAGGATGATCCCGGACAATACGCGCCGTCGGGATCGTCTTCCTGCTGCTGTGGACACCACTCGCCGACGACGCAACAGCTTTCTCGGCGTTGAAAGGTATGGCGAAACAGGCCGACAACTACTGCCTCCAGATCGGCATGATCTCGCCGGCGATCGCCAGCGTGCCGTTCTGCCGAGTCCTGCACCGTGCACGGCTGGTGCCGCCTTTCATGGCGGTGTGGGGCCTGCTCGGGTACTGCGCCCTTCTGATCGGGGCAGTGCTCGACATCCTCGGCTACAGCCTCGGCTTGACCACCACGATCCCAGGAGGCCTCTTCGAGGTCAGCCTGGGCATTCTGCTCATCGTCAAGGGCATTCCCGAGAAACAAGGCTCGCTCGCGCTACCGGCATAGCAGTGCAGTGAAGCTGCCCCAAGGCGCCACGGCACTCACGTGAGTTCTTCACTCGATCATCGGTATCCAGGGCAAGTCCTCGCTGGTTCGGTCGATCGTGTGATCACCCTCTTAAGAGCAGTGGTACTCGTCCTTGTCGGAATGATCTTCGCGCCCGGTGTCGCCATGGCTGAGCCAGATGGCGGGAACAACCGCTATGACCGGTGGGCGCGGACGAGCGGAACGGTCCTCGCCGGCTGGTACAACCCGCGGACTGGTCTCTACGACACAACGAACTGGTGGAATGCGGCCAACGCGTTCAACGCCGAAATCGATCTCTCCCGTCAGCAGCGGCTCGACGTCGGTGCCAAGCACGCCGCCATCACCTACGAACGCAACATCGCAGGTGGATTCTTCAACAGTTACTACGACGATGAGGGCTGGTGGGCACTGGCCTGGATCAACGCCTACGACCTGACCAAGGACGAGCGGTACCTCGCCACCGCGCGCTCGGTCTTCGGGGACATGACGACCGGCTGGGATGACATCTGCGGCGGCGGGATCTGGTGGAACAAGGAAAGGACATACAAGAACGCGATCCCCAACGAGCTCTTCATCTCCGTCGCGGCGAGACTTGCCGCCCGCACGAAAGGCAGGGCCAGCAAGGAATATCTGGATTGGGCACGCAAGGGCTGGAAATGGTTCGCCGGCAGCGGCATGATCAACTCCGCTGGGCTGGTGAACGACGGGCTGGACGATTCGTGCGCCAACAACGGCCAGCCGACATGGACCTACAACCAAGGCGTGATCCTCGGCGCACTGACCGATCTCGCCGCACTGACCCGAGACCCCGAGCTGCTACGGACAGCGCACCGGATCGCCAACGCCGCCATCACCAACGTCGTGTATCCCAACGGCATCCTGCGTGAACCGTGCGAACCAGCGAACTGCGGCGCGGACGGCCCGCAGTTCAAAGGCATCTTCATCCGGAACCTGAGCTACCTCAACGAGCACTCCCCGCGCCCGCGGTACGCCGACTTCATCCGGCTCAACGCCACATCCATCTGGGAGCACAACAGGAACTCCGCCAACCAGCTCGGCCTGCTCTGGACCGGACCGTTCGATTCCGCTGACGCGGCCAGACAGAGCTCCGCCCAGGACGCCCTCAACGCAGCCGCCGCTCTGTAATAACGCGTCTTGCCTGCCGCCCAATCGGGGCAAGACATGTGCAGGTTCACAGCTGGTCGACGACCTTGAAGGCGCTCGTCGAACCGGCCGCGGCGACGGCGGCAAGCAGTGGCTTCAGACCGTCCCAGTCGACGGCCGGTTCGGTGAGTGCGCAGGATTCCGGGTCCGTTGTGACAGAACCATCACATTCCCATCGCGTGGCGCTGACGTTGATCAACAACGGTGCCTCCATGCGAAGCAGAACACTGCTGCCGGCAGCGATGCTGACAGCGTTCCTCGCCGGGGCTGCACCCTCACCAAACCCTGACCGCCAACGCGCACTTCGAGCTCCGCGACATCGCGGAGATCAAGCTGTTCTTCAACGAGCTCGCCGGGCTCGACGACGTCGCCCGGCTCGCGGCAAGCCAGATCGAACAGCACAAGCAACGCATCGCCGAGTACGAGGACATGAAACGCCGCTACGGCGACATCAACCACGTCGCGGCCCGCATGGTGACACTGGAACTCGGTCTGGGCCTGGAACAGGCCGCGCTGAAATTCTGGCACGGCGTCGCCGAGCAGGTCGCGCGCGGCGAGTTCCCGTCATCCAGTCCCCGGACCACGCGGCGTACCAAGGCCGTATAGCCGCTCGGGGCTGTTGAGGGAGCCGATTTCCTTGCTCGACCGCCTCGATCTGCTGGCCGACGCCGTCGGCCAGCAGCACTTGCGAGTACGGCAGACAGTCGTGGAATCCTTGTCCGCCGGGTGATCAGAAGATCGTGACGCTGACGACCAGGTCGTTGGGGCTGAGGTTGCGCCACGTCCACTTCTCGAACGGCTGTTTGTAGTACACGCCGCTCTCGGTGATCACCTCGATCGCACCGCGGTTGTTCCCGCTCCAGTACCGCTTGTACGAGTACCCGTCGACGCCCATGTAGCCGGCGTTGGCGATGCAGTCGTCGATGTCGGTGAAGTAAAGATCGAGATAGAAATAGCCATTGGACTCCGCGCGAGCCCAGTCGCAGTCGAACCACCTGGCTTGCGCGCCCGCCTGCGCCGGTGCGGCAAGGCCGGTCACAAGCCCGAACGCGGCCACGAGAGCCGCGATGGCACGTTTACCCCTCGTCATGAAGGTCCCCAATCGGTTGCCGGAAACGAACCGACCCTGGCACGACGTGGTTTCAGACTGGCTTCAGCCGCAAGTGGACTGGTCAAACGGTCCCCCATTGAACTCCTCCCGTGATCACGATAGCCACTGATCGACAGTACGTGGTTACTCCCGCCGCTCGGCCGTAGTTTGACCAACGGCGGATCCGCCTGGACGGCAAGAAAATGCCCGATGTCGCCGGAGTGGATCACGCCATGCTCTCGATTGGTCAGACCGGCCCGGCTCACGCCGATCCGATTCACCGCCAGGAGTCACTGCGGACCTGATCTCCACGACGATCGCCACCGGCTGAGCACGACTCGCGAAAGGCACCACGAATGCGACTGCACGACAAGACTGTCGTGATCACGGGTGCGACCAGGGACATCGGCCGCGCCTGCGCCGTGCGAGCCGTGATGCGGTGTTCACGGTTGGTCGAACTGACAGCGGTAGCGGAGCAAGGAACATCCACACAGGACAGCAGGGTGCTCGTCCCGCTGACCGACGAGACAACCGATCCGGCCGCGACCGTAGTACTCCTGCCCTACGTGGGCGGCAACGCCGTGCACAGTCGTGATGGCGTCGGACGACAAACTGACCACCGGCTACCAGACCCGTTACCGCGAGTGGGAACTGTACGTCCAACACCCCCTCCTGCGTGACATCGAGGGCGGCGGGCACTACTTCACCCGGACCCGCCCGGACAAGGTGGCCGAGCTGATCGTCGCCGCGGCAGCCCGGCAGGAGACCAGGTGACGGCCGGCCACCCACCGACCCGCAGCTGCTGGCAGGGCTGCTGGGCTGCTGGGCTGCTACAAGCCCGCATTGCCGGCACATGACAATTCGATCCTGGGTAGACAGACGAGGTGAGATGTGGTGACCTCAGCGGTCGATCAGTTCATCAGTGACAACTCGATCGAGACCGTCGAACTGGCCGCCGTGGACGCGATGGGCGCGATCCGGGGCAAACGGATCCCGGCATCGGCTTTCCGGCCGGGCAAACAGTTCGCGATCTCGTCCGGACTGTACTGTCTCGACTACGGCCTCGGCGTAATGTCCGTGGGGTCCTACAGTTGGGCGAACGGCTACCCGGACGTCTTTCTGGTGCCCGACCTGGCCACCTTGCGGCTGGTGCCCTGGCGTCCGGCGACGGCCCTGGTGTTCTGCGACGTCGTCGGCCGGGCGGGTCAGCCTGTCCCGCTCGACCCGCGCCAGATCCTGAGCCGGGCACAGGAGCAGGCCTGGCAGGCGGGGTTCGACCCGCGGTTCGGCCTGGAGACCGAGTTCTACCTGCTCGACCCGGACAGCCTGCGTCCCCGTCACTCCCGCAACCCCATCTACAGCCTGCACGACGACTCCTACCTCTGGCCGGTGATCCGGGACATCCAGTCGGCGCTGCTGGCCGTGGGCGTGGAGGTGGAGGCCAGTGAGGCGGAATACGGGCCTGGTCAGGTGGAGATCAATCTGGGCCACTCCCCCTCACTGGCCGCCGCCGACAACCTGCTGTTCTTCCGTTACGCGGTCAAGCAGATCGCGGCCGCGCACGGCTACCTGGCCACGTTCATGGCCAAGCCGTGGGCGGAGTCGTCCGGCAGCGGGCTGCATGTGCACCAGAGCCTGCGCTGCCGGGAAACGGGCCGCAACGCGTTCTGGGACGGCGAAACCGGCGGGCTGAGCGCACACGGACGGTGGTATCTCGGAGGACTGGTGCAGCATGCCGCCGAGACGTGTTACGTCGCCGTGCCGACTCCCAACGGGTACAAGCGATCGACCAGCTACTCGTTCGCGCCCACGCACGTCACGTGGGGGTTCGACCATCGTTCCGCCGCGCTGCGAGCACTCGTACACGGCGACGGCGGAACACGGCTGGAGCACCGCGTGGCGTCGGCCGACGCCAATCCCTACTTCCTGGTCGCGACCCAGCTGCTGGCCGGCTTGGCCGGTCTGGAAAAGCAACTGGAACCACCGTCCGCCGCGACTACCGACGTCTATGCGGCGACCGACGCCGAACCGCTGCCCCGAAGCGTGCCGGAGGCAGTGGCCCGGCTCAACGAGAGCACGTTCGCGCGCTCAGCCCTGGGCGAGGAGATGACTCAACTGTTGTGCCTGCTCGGGCAGACAGAGCAAGCGGCCGCTGACGCGGAGGTGACCGACTGGGAGCGGCGCCGTTACCTCGAATCGGTCTGACTGCCACCCATCCATCACTCGAGAGGGCGGGATGCTTCATGTGTGGTGTCGTCGGTTTTGTCAACAGCGGCAAGCGGAAGGACGACCGGATCACGGGCCTGCGCCGGGGAATTCGCGCCATCGCACATCGTGGACCGGACGAAGCCGGCATCTATGACGACAACGAGTTCAGTCTCGGCACGGTCCGGCTGTCGGTCATCGACCCGCAGCTCGGCAAGCAGCCGATGGTCACGGCCGACGAACGGTTCGTGCTGGGCCTCAACGGGGAGATCTTCAACTACCTGGAGCTCCGGCAGGAGTTGGAAGCACGGGGCATCAGGTTCGCCACGAGGTCCGATACGGAAGTACTGCTCTACAGCCTGGTTGTCTGGGGCGAGCAGGCCCTCGATCGGCTCAATGGCCAGTTCGCCTTCGCCTTCTACGACCGGGAACGGCGCGAACTGCTGCTGGGGCGCGATCCGTTCGGGGAACGCCCGTTGTTCTACACACAGCAGGATGGTGTCTTCTACTTCGCCTCCGAGATCAAGGGTTTGTTCGCCTTCGGGGAAGTACGCCGGGAACTGTCGGCCGAGGGCGTCCGGGCGAACGGCCGCTACTGGACACCCGTGCCGGGCGAAACCTGTTTCGCCGGTGTGCGCAGCCTCCCGCCCGGGCATGTCGTCCGCGTCGGGCCCCACGGCATGACGCTGTCGCCCTACTTCGAGATTCCGATCGACCGGGGCGACATCGGCCGGCCGGCGTGGACGTTCGACGAAGCGAAGGCGGAACTGCGCGACCGGCTCGAAGATGCGGTGCGGTTGCGGCTGCGCGGGGACTACCCACTCGGAGCGTTTCTCAGTGGTGGGCTGGATTCGAGCATCATCGCCTCGATCGTCCGGCAGAACACGACCGGCGAGTTGCCCACGTTCTCCATCACCATGCCGGGCTCCTGGGCCGACGAATCGGCCTACCAGAAGATCATCGCGGCGAAGCTGGGCACCGAGCACTCCTGCGTCGTGGTCACCGGCCGGGACATCCGCGAGCGGTTCCCGAACCTGGTCCGCAAGTGCGAGGCGCTCCTGCACTTCGGCGCACCGGTCGCGGTCGAGATGCTGGCCGAACACGTGGGGCAGTCCGGAGTCCGGATCGTGCTGGGCGGAGAAGGGGCCGACGAGTCGTTCTTCGGTTACGACATCCTCAAGGAGGCGACCGTCCTGGACTCGTGCCTGGCCGGTGGTTTCACGGCGGAGCAGGAGACGTTGCTGGGCTCAAGCCTGGACGACCTCCTGCACACCGATCCGACGACGCCGGCCGCAATCCTGCGCTTCTTCCAGGACCAGGCCGGCAACGGCTCCCCCATCCTGGGCGCGCACCTGCGCCGGTTCGAGTCCGAGTTGCTGCCCGGCCTGCTGGCGGCGGCGGGGCAGGGCATCGCCGACGACGACCGGCGACTGGCCGGGTTCGCGCGCTCCCAGGTCACCGGTTTCGACGATCTGGACATGGTCGGCCGATCCCAGTGGCTCGACTTCCAGACGCTGCTGATCGGTTACGGGATGACCTGTCTCGCCGACCGTCCCGGCGCGGGGTGCCGCATCGAGGCACGGTACCCCTTCGTGGACAGGTCGGTCGTCGGCTTCGCGGCCAGGTTGCCCCGTGAATGGAAGCTGAGTGGGATGACCCGCGAGAAGCACATCCTTCGCGAGGCCTACGCGGACGTCCTGCCCCACGAGATCCGCGAGCGGCCGAAGTTCGGGATGCGGATTCCCGGAGCTGAGCATCTCCTGCCGACCGGCGCGGGAGACTGGGTGGACGAGCTTACCTCGCCGCGCCGGGTGCGGGACTGCGGCGTGCTCGACGAACGCGGCGTGCATGGGCTGTTCGAGAAGGTGCAGTCCTTTTCAGACGGACCGGTCCCCTTCCCGTACAACCATGCCTACCTGCAGGTACTCAGCACCCTACTGTTGCAGGAAAGTCTCGTCGACAACTTCCAGCTGCCCGAAGTGGACATTGACCGGATTCTCCTGCGTGAGTTCGACGGTACGGGCGGGAAGCTGTTACGCCGATGAACGCGCTCACCGACCTCTCAGGAAGGCGCATGGAACAGTACGACACGATCGGCGCACGGTTCGAGGAGTCGAAGTCGACCGCCGCTTTCTCCGCCGCGGACACATTCACGCTGTGCGGCGCGCTCGGTGATGTCACCGGACTGTCCGCTTTGGACCTGGCCTGCGGATACGGCTACAACACCCGCCTGCTGGCCGAGCGCGGCGCCCGGCCGGTGGTGGGCGTCGATGTTTCGGCAGAGATGATCCGGCTTGCCGAGAAGCACGAAGCGAGCTCACCGATGGGCATCGACTACGTCGTCGCCGACGTGGCCGCCCTGCCACCGCTCGGCCGCTTCGATCTGGCCACCGCCGTCTACCTGTTCAACTACGCGTCCACTCGTACGGCGCTGCGCTCGATGTTTCGCGGCATCCGCGCCAACCTCGCCGACCATGGCCGCCTGCTGGCCGTCGTCGCCAACCCCACACCGTTCCCGGAGGGGAACTACACGGAGTTCGGCCTGCGCATCCTCGAACGCGTCCCCGGTGGTGAAGTCCCGTTGATCCGCCAGGAGTTCACGACCGATCCACCCACACCGCTCGAGGACTACGAGTGGCAACTCGCGGACTACGAACTCGCCGCGAAGCAGGCAGGCTTCGGTGCTGTCCATTGGTCATCCATCCGCACGCCACCACCTGACGGCGATCGCGACGAGGCCTTCTGGCAGAAGTACCGGGAACACCCGGTCAGTTCCCTGATGACCTGCACGGTGCACTGACAACGAATCCCGCCCCTGATGATGTCCGATCTTCTCCGGAGGTGACCGTTGCCCGAATGCGTCCTTGTCCGCTCCTGTGCCGAACTGTCCGAAGTGGTTGATCGGCAACGAGGTGCAGTGGCGCTCGTGATGACCATGGGGGCTTTGCACGCCGGACACGCCGCGCTGATCCGCGACGCCCGGCGCCACGCGGCCAGCGTCGTGGTCAGCATCTTCGTCAACCCGCTCCAGTTCGGCCCGGCCGAGGACTTCGACCGCTACCCACGCACGCTCGACACGGACCTGGATCTGTGTTCCGCGGAGGGGGCGGACGTGGTGTTCGCGCCGACCGCGGACGAGGTCTACCCGGCCGGCGAGCCGATGATCCGCGTCGACCCCGGCTCCCTCGCACGTACACACGAGGGAGCGCTCCGGCCGGACCTGTACCCCGGAATCCTCACTGTCGTCACGAAGTTCTTCCACATCGTGCAACCTGACGTGGCCGTGTTCGGTGAGAAGGACGCCCAGCAACTGGCGCTCGTCCGGCGCATGGTCGCCGACCTGAACTTCCCGGTTCGCATCGTCGGCGTGCCCACAGTCCGGGAACCCAACGGGCTGGCCATGTCCAGCCGCAATACCTACCTGTCCGCGAGCGAACGGGTCACTGCCCAATCCCTGTCGCGCGCCCTGTACGCGGCGCAACGCCACCCGGACACGGTGAAAGACGCACTCGCCGCGGCTACGGAAGTGCTCGAAGCCGCCGGCCTGCTCGATCCGCCGTTACACCTCAGATCGCTGACCATAATGGACCCCGAAACCTTCGCCCCCGTACCGGACGAATTCCGGGGCAACGCCGTAATGGGTGTGATCGCCAGGGTCGGTGAGACGCACCTGATCGATCACCTGTCGTTCGTCATCGGTGCCTGAACCCCTGCTTGAGTCTGATCACCGACGCGGACCACGAACGTGGCGTGGTGCCGGCCACTCGAGATCAACCGCACGGAACCTCCGTTGTGTTGTGCGCATGTCTCCAATAGAAGATCACAGAGTTGCCGCGACGCGGCGAGCACGCTGCTGCCGAACCTGTACCTTGCGCCGGACTGTCCGAGTTCTTCGGCATACCGACCGCGAGTAGGGAGCGGGTGTGACCGCCCGCTCTCACTCGGCGCGGCTACTGGCGTTCGGCATAGTGGGTGGCGCCCCACCAGTCCACGACCACGACGTCCTCGTCGCCGACCACCCATGCGTCGTGTCCCTCAGGCAGGCTCGTGACCTGACCGGGGGTGGCGTCGAACTCGGTGCCGTCGGCCATCCGCACCCGCAGCGTGCCCGACACGTGGTACTGGAAGTGCGGCGCTTGGCAGAGGTCGGTGCCCGCGATCGGCTTGACGTGGGTGGACCAGCGCCAGCCCGGCTTGAGAGTCAGCCTGCCGACTTCGCGGGCGTCGTCGAAGCGCAGCAGTTCCACGCGCCCGTAGTCGAACTCGCGGACCTCGTCGGGCTTGTCGAAATCGCGGTGGTCGAACGTAGTCATCACGCACCGTCCCATGCCTGCACGCAGAGTTGACGGCTGATGCGTCCGCCTGCCAGGTCGAGCACCGCGGCGCATAGCACCCGGGTGCCGTCGGGATAGCGGCAGGACTCGACGTATGCGACGTGGTCGCCGGTCGCCACGACGCGGTCGAGGAAGTGGGTCATGTCGCGGGCGGCGATGTCGGCCAGGAAGGCGCCGATCGCGCTGCCTCGCAGGATCCTCGGGTCACTCGGGGAGTTGACGCTGTCGACAATGCACAGTTCCGCATCGTCGGTGTAGAGCGCGGCCAGGGTGGCCGCGTCGCGCTCCTCGATGCCACGGCGCAGGGCCTCGACATCGAATGTCGTTTGTTCGGTGGTACTCACGGTTCCGCTCCTTCCTGAGGCGTGGGGAGAGCGTGCGCGGCCACCGTCAACGCACCGTCAACAAAGGACGCACACGTTGCCCGAGCGGCGTGACGGATCGACACTGACGAGGTGAGCACTTCGCTGGCGGTGCGCCTGTTCGGCGCGTTCGAGGTCGTGGCCGACGGCACGCCCGTCGTGTTGCCGCGCCAGCGCAAAGCCTGCGAACTGCTGGCCTGGCTTGCGGTGCATCCGGGCCAACACGCACGGTCACGGCTGGCGGCACGGTTCTGGCCGGATGTGCTCGACGCCAGTGCCCGCGCGAGCCTGCGCAGCGCGATCTGGACGTTGCGTGGCGCGCTCGGGCCCGCACAGGCGTGGTTGCAGGCTGACCGCGAACGCGTCGAGCTGAGGGCCGACGGGCTGACCGTGGACCTGCGCGTGTTCGACGAACTGGTGGCAGCGGGGAAGCTCGCCGAGGCCGAGCGGCTTCGCCGTGGCGACGTGCTGCACCTCTTCGACAGCGACTGGGCGTTCGAGCTGCGTGCCGAGTATGACGACAAATTCGCCGCGCTGCTCGACAAGCTGGCGCAGGACGGCGACCCGGACTACGCCCACCGCGCGCGGCGGCTACGCGTCCGCTTCGACATGCCGCCCGACGCCGTGCCGGCGGTACCGGAACACGATCTTGTGGGACGGGGCAAGGAGATTGCCGTGATACGCCGGTGCTGGGACGCGGCGCGAGCCGGGGCGGGCACGGTTGTGGCGATCACCGGCGACGGCGGGATCGGCAAAACCCGCCTGGCCGAGGAGGTGCTGGCGATCGCGGGCGCCGACGGGGCGCGTGCCGCAGGCGGCGCGGGGCCGACGGTCCCGTTCGGGGTGTGGCTGGAGGCGCTACGAGCGCTGGCTGACGACCCGCTGCCGGACGCGTGGTGGCCGCAGGCTCTGTCCGGCCTGCTTCCCGCTGCCGCGCCAGGCCGGGTGGCGCCAGGCCATCACCTCGACCGGGTCCGCGTGTTCGAGGCCGTGGTCTCGCTGCTGGCCTGGGCGTGCCGGTCGGGTCCGGTAGCGATCGTGCTGGAGGATCTGCACCTGGCCGACTCGTCGAGCCTTGAGTTACTCGCCTACGCGGGCAGACGGGCGACCAGGCTGCCGATATTGCTCGTGGTGACGCGCCGCCGCCTACCACCGCGCCCGGACGTCGACCGGGTGTGCGCCACACTGCGGGCCAGCGGGGCCCTGGGGGTGGAGGTCGACCTCGCGCCGCTGCCCCGCGAGTCGGTGCAGTCACTGGCCCACGCGACCGCACCGTTGTCCGCAGGGCAGGCCGAGGAGGTGGTGGCGGTGGCATCGGGCAGTCCGCTGCTGGCTGTGGAGCTGGCCCGCGCGCTGGCCGGGGGCGCGGACGCCGCCGAGGGTCTGCGCTCCGCGACCCGCTGGGCCACCGGCCGGTTGCACGGCCCCGCGCGGGTGTTCGTCGAACTGGCCGCCGTCGCGGGCCGTGACCTGCAACGCGCCGAAGTCGCTGTGCTGCCCGGGTTGGCCGACCCGGTACAGGCCGCGGCCGAAGCACTGGGCTCCGGGCTGCTACGCGAACGCGACGGCACGATCGGGTTCCGGCACGCCCTGCTCGCCGACGCGGTCGCCGCCGATCTGCCGGACCCGCTGCGTTCCCGCAGGCACGGCACCATCGCCGCGGCCCTGCGCCGCGCACCGATGGACGCACCGCGCCGGGCGGCGGAGATCGCCCGGCACCTGCGGCTGGCCGGGCATGACGAGCAGGCTGTCACGCACCTGGTGAAGGCCGCCGCCTCTGCGCGCTCGGTATGCGCGCTGGTCGAAGCCGCCGATCTGCTCACTGAGGTCGCCGAGATCGACCCGCACGACCCGGACACGTTCGTTGAACTCGCCGAGGTCGAGGCCTGGCGCGGTCTGCTCGGCGAGTCGGACGCCGCGTTCGACCAGGCACTGGAGCTGATCGCCCCGCTCGACCGGGGCGCGCTGGTCAGCGCCTGGCTACGCCGCGGGAGGTGGCTGCGCGGCGGGCTGTGCATCCCGCGCGAGTGCCGCCGCTCCTACGCCTCCGCGCTGGACGTGCTCGACCGCGACCCGGATGCCGACCCGCCCGCGCGGATCGAGGCACTCGCGGGCATGGCATGGGCAGAGGCTGTGACTGGCAGCGCAGCCGCAGCGGAGGAACTACTGGTCGCGGTCGACGCACTCACCGACCGCAAGCCTCTCGGGGACCTGCTGACGCACGACGTCAGCGTCGCCCGCGCGCACATCCTGCTACGGACGAGCCGGTTCGCCGACAGCTACGCGCCGCTGATCGCCGCCGCCGCGGCAGCCAACCGAGCCGGGCGTCCCGACCTGGCCTTCCCGAGCCTGCTCAACGCCGCGTCGGCCGCCGCCTGCCTCGGCGCGTTCGACCGTGCCCTGGACTTCATCGACCGCAGCATGCCACTCGCGGCACCCAACGGACTGCTGCGCCTAGGTGTCTACGCACACTCTGCCCGGGTGTCCGTGTTGTGCCGGCTGGGCCGGGTCGGTGAGGCCGCCGCGAGCTGCGACCAGGGGGCCGTGCTGGCGGAGCGGCTGAGCCTGTCCGACCTGGTGGGTCTTGTCCACCACGACCGAGCCACCATTGCCCGCACCACCGGCGACTGGGAGCGCGCCGCCGACGAACTTGCCGCCGCGATCGAGATGAACGCCCCGGTCGGCCGCGCACTCACCCGCCTGTACCGGGCCGACGCCCTGGCCCGCGCGGGCAGGCCGGCCGACGCGGAGGCGGAACTACGCGCGGTCACGCAGGAACCGGTGTCCCCCGCCGACTTCCCCGACACGCTTGTCGCCCGCATGTCGGCGGTTCAGGGCCTGATCGCGGCCCGCCGGGCCGATCCCGAACTGGCCAGGCGACGGCTGAGCGAGGCAATACGCGGGTGGCAGCACCGCGCCGCGTACACCGGCCAGGGCTACGTCGCCGCGCTGATCGACCTGGGCCGCCCGCCCCTGACCGCGCTGGTGGAACCGGACCGCGAGCTGGCCGCCGTCACTGCCGACCTCAGGAGCATCGATGCCGACGTTCGATGAGACCGCACACAGCGCCGCGCCGCCGGAAGAGGTGTGGAAACTGCTGTACGACCCGAGCCGCTTCCCCGAGTGGTGGGCCGGGGTCGGCACGGTCGAACCGTCCACTCAGGACGATGAGTCCTACACCGTGTACCCGGACGGCTACCCGGATTTTCCGATGCCACAACTGCTGCACGGCGACCGGCGACGAGGCAACGTCACGATCTCCTGCCTGGTGTCGGACCTCGTGTTCGAGTGGCGGCTGCGCGTGGTGGACGGCGGCACGGCGATCGACGTACACGTCGAGATCCCCGACGCCGAAACCCACCGCCTGGACACCCAGCGGGACGTGATCCACCGGTCGGTGCACGCCCTCGCCGTCCTCGCCGCCCAGGAATACGAGTGAGAATTCGATGTCGCTCAAGTCTGGCTGAAGGTGCGGCGGTAGGCGGTCGGGCTGGTGCCGGTGGCTTTGCGGAAGCGGGCGCGGAAGTTGGCGGGGGTGCCGAGACCGGCACGCCGGGCTATGTCGTCGATGCCGGTGTCACCGGATTCGAGAAGCTGCCTGGCGAGGTCGATCCGGGCGGCCAGCAGCCACTGTTTCGGTGACACACCGGTCTCTTCGACGAAGCGGCGGGCGAAGGTGCGCTCGGACATGGCCGCGTGCCTGGCCAGCCGTGGGACCGATAGTTCCGCACCGAGATGCCGCAACGCCCACTCCCGGGTCCGCGCGAGCGACTGGCCGGACGCCTGCGGTATCGCTCTCTTGATGTACTGGTGCTGACCGCCGGCCCGGTGTGGTGCGGCGACCGCGAGTCTGGCCGCGGTGTTGGCGGCTACCGCGCCGTGGTCGCGGCGGACGATGTGCAGGCAGAGATCGAGGCCGGCGGACGCGCCGGCGGAGGTCAGGATTTGACCGTGATCGACGTAGAGGACATCCGGGTCCACCGTGACGTGCGGATGCCTGTGGGCCAGGAGTTCTGCCGCCCGCCAGTGCGTGGTGACGGTCAGCTCGTCGAGCAGGCCGGCCTCGGCCAGGGCGAAGACGCCCGAACAGATGGACACCAGCCGGACGCCGCGTGCGTGGGCCTGGCGCAACGCCTGCCGGGTGGCGGGCGAGACCGGCCGGTCCAGGTCGTCGCCGGGGACGACCAGTGTGTCCGCCCGGAGCAGCTCGTCGAGTCCGCGGTCGACGTTCAAGGAGTAGCCGTCGGAGCTGGGCACCGCGCCAGGCTCGGGCGCGCACAGGGTGAGCTCGTAGTGGTCGGGCAAGGAGCCGAACACCAGCAATGGAACGCCGAGGTCGAAGGTCACCACGCCGTCCAGGACCAGGACTGCGAGGTTGCCGGCCGCCGTGGCGGGGTGCGCGCGGGCCTGCATGGCAGAAAAATATCACATGTTGTCTTAACAGCCACTCGATCACTTCTGCGCTAATCGTTAACGTGTAGGTCGTGAGCTTCGACAAATCAATGTTCAGTGACCGGCCCCGCACTGTCGCAATGCTTCTTTTCGATGGTCATACCGCGCTCGACTTTGTCGGTCCGCATACGGCATTCGCGAGTGTGGGAATGGAGGTCCACCTCGTCGCCGAAACGCTCCGGCCGGTGCTCACCGATTCCGGGTTCGCGATCTCGCCGACCACCACGTTCGATGACTGCCCCGCCGAACTGGACATTCTGTTCGTGCCAGGAGGGGCCGTGGACAAGGCGATGCTGGACGACAAGGTCATCGATTTTCTCGTCGACCGCGGCTCGCGGGCTTCCTACATCACGTCGGTCTGCAACGGATCGCTCGTCCTCGCGGCGGCTGGACTGCTCGACGGCTACCGCTCGGCGACCCACTGGGCCACCCGTGACCACCTGGCGCGGCTGGGTGTCGAGGTGTCGACCGAACGTGTGTGCGTCGACCGGAACAGGTTCTCCGGCGGCGGCGTGACCGCCGGAATCGACTTCGGCCTCACAATCGTCGCCCATGTCCTCGGCGAAGAGGCTGCGAAGTTCTCTCAACTCGCCATGGAATATGACCCGAAGCCGCCATTCGACGCCGGCTCCCCGGAGGCGGCCGGACCCGCGGTCGTGGCCCAGTTCGACCAGTTCACCGCTCAATTCAACGACATTTTCAGCAACGCCGTTTCCCACGTGCTCGACCAGCGCAAGACGGCGATGACGAAACGCTGAAGCAGATCAGGGTGGGCTGCCGTCGTCAGTGGACGGCTGTTGCCGCAAACGGCTTGGCGAGGTGGCGAATTCGGCTTTGAACAGCTTGCTGAAGTGGCTGGGATCGTGCAGTCCCCAGCGGGCGGCGATCGCGTAGGCGGGTTGGTCGGCGAGCACCGGATCAGTCAGGTCCCGGCGGATGCGGTCAAGTCGTCGGCGCCGGATGTGGTCGGAGACAGTGTCGCCGTGATCCTGGAACAGGCGATGCAGGTAGCGGACCGATATGTGGTGGGCCGTTGCGATTCGGGCCGGTGCCAGGTCCTCGGCGAGATGACGGTCGAGGTAGTCGAGGATGCGGTCGAACAGCGGCACGGGCCTGGCAGGAGCGGCGTCCCGGTTGAGGTCACGGATGACGGTGCGCAGCAGGCAGGAGATGTGCTCGCCCATCTCCTGCCTGGACAGTGGGCCCAGCAGCGAGGCGGTGTCGGCGAGTTCGGACAGGGTCGCGGAAAGGATCCGGCCGCTGGGGTTGTGTGGCAGGTGCGGGTTCGCAGTCGCGTGGCGGACTTGTCGCAACAGCAACGTGTTGGCCGGGTCCAGTGCGAGCACGAGGTATCGATAGGGGCCGGTGAGGGCCAGCCGGAATGGTGGGGCGTAGAGCACGAACTCGCCGGGTGCGAGTGACGAACTGCGCCCGTGCTGTTCGAAGGCTCCGCTGCCGGACAGCAGCAGGCCGAGCACGGGGGCGGAAGCCCTGATGGCCGGTGAGACCAGCGAGCACACCTGAACCGTGTTTCCACCACTGATGTCGCAAGCGTTCATGACGCCGAACCGGTGTGGCCGCAGGTCGGCGTCGAACGGATCCGGTGCGTGGACCAGGACCGAGTCGACGGAATGGGCGTGGGGGGACGGTTCGGTGTCCAGGTAGCCGGATACCAGTGCAGCTCCGTCGCGCTGCTCCACTGGCATGAGCTCACCTCCTGCGCGGTCATGTGCGCTGGGGAGGCATTGGTGTGCGCTCTCGTACCAGCCCGGCACGCTCGGACCGGCAGATCATATGTGTCTTCTTCTCGACAGGCGAGTGACGGGACGGCCAACGATGGGCGTGGTGCTGGCGATCCTTGGTCAGTTCGGCCTCCTCGGTCTGCTGACTGTCGGTGTTGCGGTCATCTTCGCCGCTACTGGGGTGGTCAACCTGGCCCAGGCTGATCTGGCGATGGTGGGGGCATACTGCGCCGCCACTCTCACCGGGCTGGGGTTCGGGTGGCGAGTGGTTGCCGCCCTTGTCCTGGTGATACCGGTGCTGTTGCTGGTGGAAGTGCTGCTACGCCGCCCAGGGGTGGATGTTCTGGCGGCGATGCTGGTCACCTGGGGCGTCGGGATGGCGCTGCGGCAAGCGGCGGAACTGATGTTCAGCTCGACCGCCCGCTCGGTTCCCGCGCCGGTCCCCGGCACGGTGGACGTGCTTGGTGCGGTGTATCCGGCCTATCGCCTGGTGTGCGCCGGGGTCGCGCTCGCGGTCGTCGGCGTGGTGGTGCTCGTGGCTCACCGGACGGAGTGGGGGCTGGCCCTGCGGGCGGTGGCGGACAACTCGGACATGGCTGCCGTGCTGGGTACCAATCCGCGGCGTCTGCGTCGCGCCGCCTTTGCCGTGGGTGGGCTGTTGGCCGTCCTCGCGGGCGCGTTATACAGCCCGTTGCTGTCGGTGACCCCGACCATGGGCTTCGATCTGCTCGTCCCGGTGTTCTTCGGGTTGTTGCTCGCCCGGCGGGGTGCGCTCGGTACCGCCGCGCTGGCCGCGGGGCTACTGGCCGCGCTGTCGGCGCTGTTGCGCACGTGGTTTCCCGACACGGTTGCCCAAATGCTGTTGTACGCCGTCGTTGTCGCTGTCGCGGCATTGCGTTCCCTTGCCCTGATCCGGAGGTCGCTGTCATGGATCCGTCACGTTCCCGCCGCTCGCAGGCCGCTATCCGCTGGACGGCAGGACTCGGCGTCGCCGTCATGACGCTGAGTGGCTGTTCCGGGGCTGCCCTTTCAGCAGGCGGAAGCACGGTGGACCCGTCGCTCAAGATCGGTCTGATCGTGCCGCTCACCGGGCCGGTCTCGGCGGCCGGGCAGGCGCTGCGCAATGGTTTCGAGAACGGCGTGCGGAAGGTGAACCAATCCGGTGGAGCCAACGGCCACGACGTCACCTACGTCGTCGCCGACGACGGCGGTGATCCGGCCACGTCGACCCAGCTCGCGCGGAAACTCATCCAGCAGGACCGGGTCTCGATACTGTTCGGCACCATCACCGGCGACACCGCCGAAGCCGTCGGCAAGGTCGCCGACGACAGCCACATCCCTTTCGCCACAGCGATTCTCGGTGATCCGGACCGCTGCCGCCCCTACGCGTGGACGTTCGGTGAGTCGACCCGGCAACTGCTCACCCCCGCGGTGCCGTCGCTGATGGCCGAACACGGCAAGCGGGTCGCCATCGTCGGCTCGGACTACAACTTCCCGCACTCCTACGCCAAAGCCGCCCGTGAACAGACCGAGGCCGCCGGCGGCACTGTCGTCGCCGAGGAGTACAGCCCGCTGGGCCAGACCGACTGGCAGCCGGTGGTCACCCGGCTCGCCGCCGCGCGCCCGGACGTGCTGCTGTCCATGGTCGTCGGCTCGGACGCGGTGTCGTTCACCCAGCAGGCCCAGCAGTTCGGCCTGCTCACCCCCGCGCTCGGATTCGACGGTGCCCCGCTGGACGCCGACTACTACCCGGCGCTCGGTCCACTGACCCAGGGACGCACCCACGTGGTCCGCTGGACCGACCAGCTGAATCACCCCGACAGTTCGGCGTTCGCCGCCGACTACCAGAGCCGGTACCGCTGGACACAGCCGGTCCCGGAGGTCGCGGGCAACGCCTACTTCGCCGTCCAGTTCCTGGCGGCTGCCGTGAACCAGGCGGGCAAGACCGAACCGGAGGCCGTCAACAGGCAGATCGGCACGCTCCGGTTCGACTCCGCTTTGGGCACGGCGACCCATTTCGATCCGGGCAATCACATCCTGCAGGCGAACATGCTCGAGGCGACGATCCAGCCCGGTGGTCTGTACGCCGTGACCCGTAGCCTTGGCCTGGTCCCGGACGCGACGCCGAAGGGCTGCGCGTGATCGGGCGCCGAGGTGTCCCGGTCGTGGTGACGGGCCTGATAGCGGGCGGGCTCCTGGCTGCGCCCTTCGGGCTGAGCGCGTTCGCGGTGTCCGTCTTGTCGCTGGGGCTGTGCTATGGCCTCTTCGCCTACGGTCTCGACCTTGCGTGGGGCCGGGCCGGGCTGCTCAGTGTCGGCCACGCGGCGTTCTTCGGGCTCGGCGCATATGCCAGTGCGCTGAGCGAGAACCATGACACGTCGTTCCCGGTGCTGATGGTGGTCGCACTGCTCGCGTCGGTACTGATCAGTCTGCTGATCGTGCGCATCGGCCTGGCCGCAGGCAGGCCCGAGGCACCGCTGATTCTGCTGACCATAGGCGTGAGCCTGCTGTTGCAGCACACAGCGACCACGCTCACTCCGGTGACCAGCGGCTCCAATGGTCTGTCTGTGTCCGGGGCCGACGTGGTCGGCATCTACTACCGCACAGTGCTGGTGACCGGCATCGTGGTGGCGTTGTGCTCCTGGCTGCTGGTGTCCAGCCGTTTCGGGGCACGGCTCATCGCCGCGTCCCGCAACCCGGAGCGCGCCGCGCACACCGGAATCGACCACGTTCGTGTCCGTGCCACCGCGTTCGTGGCGAGTGCCGCAGTGTCCACTGTGGCAGGTGCGCTGTACGCGCCCGCTGCGGGACTGGTGTCCCCGCAGGTATTCGGATTGGGCCTGTCCACCAGCGTGCTGGTCTGGCTCGCCGTGGGCGGCCGGGGATCCACCCTCGGCCCGTTCCTCGGCGCGATCGCCGTGACAGCCGGTCAGCAGACTCTGGGCGACGCCTGGCAGGGCTGGTACGTCCTCGGCCTCGCAGCGGTGTTCATCCTCGTCATCCAGTTCGCACCAGGCGGTCTGGTCGCGATACTGCGCGGGCCGGGCCCGGACTTGCGGCTTCCGCGCATCGCGCACAAACCCAAGCGCCATGCTCGTGTGCACCCTGTATCGGGGATGGCGCTGTCGCTGCGGGACGTCCGCAAGTCCTTCGGACCTGTGCGTGTGCTCGACGGCGTGGACTTGGACGTGCCGCAGGGCCGCACGGTGTGCCTGATCGGACCGAACGGCGCAGGCAAGAGCACCCTGCTGTCGATCATCGCCGGACAGCTTGTCGCCGACGGCGGCACGGTGCGCCTGTTCGGCACTGACGTCACCGACCGGCCGGTCCACGAACGGATACGCATGGGCGTCGGCCGGATGTTCCAGATCCCCAGCGTTCTGACTGCCCTGTCGCCTGCGGACAACGTCCGGCTCGCTGCAATGGACACGGGCGGCCTGGATGTGCCCGAGGGTCATCGCGACCTGACGGCCGAGGATTCGATGGCGTCGGGCGTGCTGTCGCTCGCCGACCGCCGCCGGCTGGAACTGGCCATGGTGCTGGCCGGTTCACCCCGGCTGGTGATCCTGGACGAACCGGCCGCCGGGCTCGGGCCGGACGACACGCGTCGGCTGACCCGCGAGCTCGCCGCCGTGGTCCGGCGCACCGGTTGCGCGATGCTCGTGGTCGAGCACGACATGGACATCGTCCGTGAACTGGCCGATGACGTAGTCGTTCTGCATGAGGGCCGCACAATCGCTCACGGCCCGATGGACGAGGTCTCCGCACACCCCGCCGTCCGCGCCGCCTACCTGGGAGTGTCCTGATGCTGGAACTCACGGATGTCTCCGCGGGCTACGGCCAGGCCAAGGTCGTACGGGACGTGACCGTCCACATTGGCCAAGGCGAAATGGTGGCACTGCTGGGCCGCAACGGCATGGGCAAGACCACGCTGCTTCATGCAGTGTTCGGACTCGCCGACCGGCACGCCGGGAACATCACTCTCGCCAGGCACACAGTGCCGTCCGGGCGCCCCGACCTGCTTGCTCGTTGGGGCGCCACGCTCATGCCCGAGGACCGCGGCGTCTTTCCCAACCTCACGATCACCGACAACCTCCGCCTGGCCAACCGTAAGGGCTTCCGCCCGGCCGTCGATCCGCGTGAGTTGTTCCCGCTGTTGACCGACCGGCGCGACCAACTGGCCGGAACCCTTTCCGGCGGCCAGAAACAACAGGTCGGCATCGCCCGCGCGATACTCGCCGGCCAGAGCCTCATCGCGATCGACGAACTCACCCAAGGGCTGCAGCCCTCACTCGTACGAGCCGTACTGGAGGCGCTGCGCACCATCACGACGACCGGCGTCACCGTCGTCGTGGTCGACCAGCATGCCGCGCTGCTTCTCGAGTACTGCCCAAGGACCGTCGTCATGCAGGCCGGGCGCGCCGTCTTCGACGGCCCCGGCACGCCGCGCAGCCGACTCGACGAACTGCTTGCCCTGTCCTGATCCGCTGATGCCTGGAGTACGCATGGACCCGTTCGACTCGATGACCGATCTCGCATCCGCGGTGCGCCACCGGGACCTCAGCCCCGTCGAGATCGTGGACACCTACCTGGCCCGGATCGACCGGTACGATCCGATGGTCAACGCCTTCACCTGGCGGGACGACGACGCCGTGCGCGTGGCCGCCAAGCAGGCCGAGCGAGCCGTGGGCTCCACTGAGGACCTGCCGCCGTTGCACGGCGTTCCCATTCCCATCAAGGATCTCACCGAGGTCGCCGGCCAGCCCGCCACGTACGGGTCGTTCGGCGCGACCGACACACCACGGGATCACTCCGCCCCTGTGGTCACGCGGCTGCTGGACGCCGGCATGCTCCTGCTCGGCCGCACCAACGCACCGGACATGGGACTACTGTCCACAACAGACAACCACCGGTATGGCAGTACTCGCAACCCATGGGATCTGGGGTACTCCCCCGGAGGATCCAGCGGCGGCGCGGCGGCAGCAGTCGCTGCCGGCTTGGCCCCGGTGGCGCACGCCAACGACGGCGGAGGATCCATCCGGATGCCGTCCTCGTGTTGTGGCCTGGTCGGCCTCAAACCGAGCCGAGGCCGGGTCCCGCAAGAGGTGATGGCCTGGGAGCACGCCACCGTCGAGGGCGCCATCACACGCTACGTCCGTGACGCCGCCACCTTGTTGGATGTCATGTCCGTTCCCGACCGCCTGTCGATGTACCGCGCACCCGCGCCCGAACGGCCATTCGCTGAAGAGGTCGGCAGGCCCACAGGCCGGCTGCGCATCGGGCTGGCCCTCGACGCACCGACCGGCGTACCGGTGGACGCGGAATGCGTTGCCGGAGCCGAACACACCGCACGCCTGCTGGAATCACTCGGTCACCTCGTGGAACCGGTCAGCCCGCGATTCTTCAGCGCCGAGGCGATTTCCGGATACGCGGAGACGATTCTCGACGCCGCCCTGTGGGCCGCCCCCTATGACGCCCCGGAACTGGCCGAACCACACCTACGACACCGCATGGCACGCGCGACGACTCGCCACTCAGGTCTCTACGCCCGTGCGGCCGTCCTTCTGCAACAAGAGTCCCGCACTGTCGTCGCGCAATGGGGCCAGGACTTCGACGTGTTGCTCACCCCCACCATGGCTTGCCCTCCGCCGCCGGTCGACACCGTCCTCGACGAGGCCAACGCGCGTCCCGGCGACTTCCGGCTCCGGGAAATCCAGATGATCTCCTTCACCTCCGTCTGCAACATCACTGGGCTGCCCGCCATCACCCTGCCCACCCACACCTCACCCGGGGGCCTCCCCATCGGTAGCCAACTCATCGCAGGACCATGGGACGAAGCCATCCTGATCCGCCTGGCATCAGCCTTGGAGGAGATCGACGGCTGGCCACTGCGCCGCCCCGGCCGGTTCCAGCCCTGAGCCAAGTCACGTAAGAACGCGAGCCGAACCAACCCCGGCGTTCGCTGCAGGGCGCGGTCTTCAACGCCCTGCAGCGAACCTGATCGCCGATTACCGGCGGAACACCGCGAGGTCGATCGACTCGCCCAGCAGCCGATCACCTTCGGCGTTGGGGTGATAGCAGTCGCTGCGCCACGCGGCCAGCATCACGGTCGGATCAGCGGGATCACGCAGCACCGCATCGAAATCCAGCACGGCATCGAACGTCCCCGACGTCCGAATCCACTGATTCACCGCAAGCCTGACCTGCTCCTTCGCACTGCCGGCGGCATTGCACATCGGCAGCACAGTGCCACCCACGATCTTGCGCCCGGAAGCATGCACACGCGCAGCGATACCCCGCATCGCATCAATGACCTGGGCAGCCGGAGCAGGCGGCGCATAGTCACCGCCGCCGATGTCGTTGGTGCCCTCCAAAAGCAGCACGTACCGCACACCCGGCATGGACAACACGTCTCGCTCCAGCCGCACCGGCGCAGGCGGACCGCAGCACTGATTGGTCGGGTCATACGGATTCGGCTGAACACTGACAGTGTTACCGCTGATCCCGGCATTGGCCACCGACAACCGTTGACCTGGCGGCAATGCCCCGATCCGCGCAGCGAGCACATCGGTCCAGCGCGGACCACCACCGAAGGCGTTGTAGCCATCGGTGATCGAATCGCCGAGCGCCACGATGGTGCCGCGCGCATCCGACACAGCGCTGACCGCGTCCACCCACCACAACACCCCCGGTGCGAAGGCGCCGTAACCGCCCCCGGAGGCATCGGCCCCGGCGTCGCCGGGCGCCTGGAACGACCCCGGAGTGTGCGTCTGCGGCGGTGGGAACGTGTGATCATTGATCGGCGAACCCGGCGCGTACACGCTCACCGCCACATGATCACCACGCCGCACCGCCAGCGGAAGCGGATCACTCCACACACTGCCACCCGGCGGCACAGTCACCGTGCGCCGCAAACCAAACGTGGCACGATGGTTCGAGCCACGCACCAAAGCAGGCGACCCCGGCGCCGACTGCAAGCCGACCCATACCGACCGCGCAACGAGCGCACTGCCACCGAACGGGTTACCCAGCCGCACCCGCAAAGCCGCCCCGCTCGCCGTGACCGTCAAGACGTTGCGGACTGTGGCATCAGGCGCTGTGCCATGGACTCCTTGCAGAGCCGATTCGGTCAGCGTCACCGAATGCGGCCACGGACTGGATGACGACGAGGCCTGGGCCACAACCGGAACGAGAAGCAACACCGAAACCGCAAGCACACCCGCTGTTCGACTTATTCGCATGAACCGCTCCTGAAGTGCAGGGAAACCAACAGGACAGATCCCACGGCGATCCCCTCAGGTCCCTTGACGGAACCAGATCGCCATGTCGGTCACCAGCTTGCCATCCAGTCGGCAGCGTTCCATGTGTGCGGCAAAGAAACCGGGATGGCCGTCGAAACCCGGCGACCGAGCGTTGGACACATCCCGCGGAAAGGTTCAGAACATGCCGTTGTCGTTGGCTGAAGTCGCGGGGATGACCTGGAGGACATCCCAGTGTTCGACGACCTTTCCGTCCGAGTCGAGACGGAAGATGTTCGCCGACCGGTGCCCGATGACGCCGTCGTACCCGTTCTCGGCCACGAGGTTGCCGCTCACATGCACGTCGTCGGCGTTGACCAGCAGTCCCGTCGCCGCGTTCTGGGCGATCGTGTTCTTCTCGACCACCACTCCCCTGGCCTGGACGATCACGGCCGCGGGTTCCTTGGTCTCGTTCTGACTCGATCCGTAGTGCGCTCGAAACCGAGGCCCCTGACCACAGACCCGTCGGCGCCCGCGAACAGGTGCAACGCGCTCTTCTTCGCCGTGATCTCGACCTTCCGGCCGGTCGGGTCGCTGCCCAGGTACGTCCGGTCCGCCGCGCCGTCGTGGAAGAAGGTGCCCGCCCGGACCTCCTCGCGGGTCGCGACCTGCCGCATCGGTTCGCCGTCGACGAACACCATCTGCGGGTCGCCACCGACCGGGTTGTCATCGTTGAACTGGACGGGGTTCATGCACTCGTCGTAGGCCGGACCACTCGCCCGGCACACGCTGGCCGGGTTCCAGCCGTCCAGGCGCCACGCGTTGCCGTCCGCGACCAGCTGGCCGGCCGGGATCTCGGCACTGCCCTTGAACCAGACCTGCTCACCGGGATACGGCTGCAAAGTCACCGGAGCGGCAGCGGTCCGCAGCGGCGCTTCCTGCGTGCCCGGGTTGCTGTCCTTCCCCGTCGGCGCGACGAACAGTGCCCCATCCGGCACGGGGTACGACGTCGGGATGATGAACACCCCCGACTGGCCGGTGCCGCGGCCGCCGCCGGAGCCCGGCCGGCACCCACCAGAGCCATCAGACTGGCAGCGATCAAGGCCACCACCAGAGCCAGACCAGCCCCGCGAAAAGGCATCGAATCCCCCTCAGCAACATCCCGCGAACCACGCCGAACAAACGGCCACACGGAAATCCCGGGCCGGCCTCCACTGAAACGACCGCGGACCGAGGACAACAAGGACCAGCCAGACCGGGACAGACCCGGACAGCCTGAGACACCTTCGGACAAGGCCGTCGGGATGATGGTCAGTCGCGACCATGTGCGCGATGACCTCGGACGGCACGCCTGAGGGGCCTCGATGGCTCTCGCCTGCCTGTGACGACATCGGTGGCGTCAGAATCCCCTGATCGAGGGACTCCTCTGGTCTGCATTCGGCCGTACACGTCAGAATGTCGGCGTGGGTCCCACACACCGTGTCGTCAGTGCTCGGCTGGTGCGTGGGGTGATCCTGGCGTTGAGCGCCGCGACGTTGGCGACCGCCGTGGCCGCGCTGAGCTCGGCGCAGGTGTTGATGCACCTGATGTTCACGCTGACAGACCTCACACACCTGCACGGCAGTCTTACTGCCGCAGCGGTTGTCGCGCAGGCGAGCGCCGTGTTGCTGGCCAGTGTGTTGCTTGTCCACGCGCCAAGGGTTGTGTTGTTCGGCCACGCCAGTGCGCGGCGTGGGCCACCTGTGTGTTCCTGACTTCAGTGCGTTCACCCCTCGGTCGCTACGGCGTCCCGTGTCAGGAGTAACCATGTTCTCTTTGCGGTGCCCTCAATGCAGAAGACCGATGGATTACCGGCCTGTCCGGTTCGGACTGGTCGGTTGCGGTCACCACACCTACCCGGTGATCGACGGCATTCCGGTCCTGCGGCAAGGACGAGTAGCCGTGCAGCACCACACCACCAGTGCGCAAGAGGTGTCCGGCCCGGCGGTCGCCGACCTCGTCGAGTGGGTCAAGGCAGGAAACGGGCAGGAAGCCCTGGTCTGTTTGCTGTCGTTCCCGCCGAACGTGCCGGTTCGTGGCGGGCACCGGCTGTGGGGCGTACCGGGAGCCGCAGCGCTGGGAACATGGTTACGCCGCCGGACGGTGCGAAAGATGCTGGCACAACAGCATTCGGCGCAGGACTGGATGAGACTGTTCTATCTGCGGTCCCGGGGCGTGGATCAGGAACTGATGGGGTACTTCCTCTGCCGTTTCGGCCAGCCCCGGCACCTGGCCGCGCTCACCTGCCTGCAGGTACTGCCCGACGACGACCGGCCCGTGCTCGATCTGGCCTGCGGTTTCGGGCATCTCGCGCACACGATCGTGCAGTGGCCCAGATCCCGGCCGGTTGTCGGGGTGGACCGCAACTTCTTCCAGCTCTGGGTCGCCAAACGCCACATCGCACCAGAGGCGATGTTCGTGTGCGCGGACGCCGGCGACGGTTTGCCGTTCCCTGACGACACGTTCGGCGGCGCGTTATGCTCGGACGCGTTCCATCTCTTACCCGGCAAGCAATTCTGCCTCGACGAGTTGCGCCGCTGCACCCCGGGCGGCCCGATCCTGCTCACCCGGGTCGGCAACCGGCACGTCGAGCCCAACGAGGGCAGCGAACTCAGTCCGGCGGAATACCTCGGACTGGCCATGAACATGCACACTGTCCTGTTCGACGAGAACGAACTCGTCCGGTCGTACCTGGCCAACACCGCGCCAGAGGTCTGTTCTGCTGACACAGAAGCGAAATGGCTGACCATCATCGCCGGGCCTCAGGCACTCGACCTCGGCCCGCCCCGGCAGTCCGGTGACTGGCCACATGCCGCCGGCCGGCTGGCGATCAACCCGATCTACGCCCACCACCAGGCACAACACGGCGGCACCGCACTCATCTTCCAGTTCCCCTCCACGTGGTACGCCTTCGAGAACGCCCGGATGCTCGACTACCACCAGCCCGCGATCACCCTGGACGCCAAGCAGGTCCGCGGCATCCACGACGGCGAACTCACCCCCGAACTGGCCACCCTGGTCGAGCAGTTCGTCCTGATCGGCGTACCCGACCACTATCTGCACGCACCCGGGGCAACGCGACAACCAGCGCCATGACCGCATCCCCACCCTGCGGCTCGCCGCCGAACTGGACGAGATCCCGTTCAAACACGACGGATTCGTCTACGGCGTCTACGCACTTCCCGTGACCTGGTAAGTCCCAAGCGCAGGGCCGGGTTCGGCTGGTGAAACCGCGCTGTTGCCGATGTGAAGTCGCGCTTCGCCATGATCAGTTGGGGAAATTCGGTAACGGCTTGCCGCGGGGGGCATTTTCCGCAGGTGAGGCCCTTAATGAGAATATATGCGCCAATCGTTCAAGCGCGCCGCTGTCCTGGGGACTGTCGCGACTGCCGCGTCTGTCATGTCGCCCTTGGCCGCGTCAGCAGGCGGGAAGTCGAAGACCTGTCCCGAGAGCGCATGCAGGGTCGAGGCGGGTAACTTCTCGGAAGGACAGCTGTCCGTCGACTTCGACGTGCACGGCCGGGGTGGCGCGGAAGCGGTCCTGTACTCCAATGGCCGCACTATCTGCCGGTACCCCTTCGATGCCGTAGCCGGGCCGCAGTCGTGGTACTGCAACGGCGTACCCGCGGGATTCATCGAGGCCAGCGTGGTCGGCCCGGCCGGACCGTCCAACATCGGTGTCCGCTGGTAAGCAGTAACAAAACGAAGCCGCCGGTCTGGGGACACCCAGGCCGGCGAGCTCAGGGCTTCCCGTAGACGTCACCACATGACGGGGAGTTCGTGTACGCCGTAGGCGGACATGTCGTGCCGGAACCTCACCTCTTCGAGCGGTATCGCGAGCCGGAGATTCGGCAGCCTGCGCAGCAAGGCCGGCAGGGCGATCTGCAACTCCGCTCGTGCGAGGTTCTGCCCCAGGCACTGGTGGACGCCATAGCCGAAGGCGAGGTGCCCGCGAGTGTTGCGGTCGACGTCGAAATCGTCGGCCTGGTCGAGGAAAGCAGGATCCCGGTTGGCGGCGGGCAGATTGACCGTGAGCAGATCTCCGGCGCGAACGAGTTGCCCGCCGATGGTGAGGTCCTCGGCGGCCACGCGCAGGATCATGTCCTGGGCGATGGACAGGTAACGCAGTAGTTCCTCAACGGCGCTGCCGACCACGGCGGGATCGTCGGTGTCCCGGATCCGTGCGGCCTTCCCGGGATTCTCCAGCAGGGCCAGGGTGGCCAGGCCGATCATGTTGGCTGTGGTCTCGTGCCCGGCGAACAGCAGGACCATGCCGTTCATGGCGACTTCCGGCACGGTGAGTTCCCCGGTGGCGACGCGTTCGGCAGCGTCATCGACTGGCTCCGGCACGGCTGCCCCGGCACACCGAAACAGATGGCCGCCGCGATCTCACCCCACCTCATCGCGGCCGTGTCAGCCGAGTGAGTCCGAAGTGGAAAGCCGGGCTTGTACAGCCGGCCCACAGCAAGCGAATCCCGAGAGTGACACATGGCGATCGAATCACCTGAAAACCGCGCGCAGCTCTACGCGGATCTGACCATCATCGCGGTCAAACTCATTGCCAGGCACTGATGTCCAGCCGGAGTCGAGCTCCCGGATCAGCTTGGCCCGTAGTGGCGACCGAGCGTTGCCGGTCAGTCCTCAGAGTTGATGATCAGGCAGGTGGTGGTGGCGTGGGCGACCAGTTTGCCTTTCTCGTCGGTCACTCTGCCTTCGGCGGCCGCCGTGCGGCGGCCGACATGGATGACGGTGCCCTCAGCGGTCAGGGTTCGTCCGTCGGTCTGCGCGGCCCGGATGTAGTTGACCTTGAGCTCCAGGGTCGTGTAGCCGACGCGGGCGGGCAGGGTGGTGTGCACGGCGCAGCCCATGGCCGAGTCGAGCAGAGTTGCCGCGATGCCGCCGTGGACGGTGCCGAGGGGATTGGCGAAGTCCGGTCTGGTGTCCAGCGAGACGACGATGCGGCCGTGCTCCACTTCGTCGAACCGCATGCCGAGCAGCCGGCCGATGGTGGGAATGCCGGTGGGCCGTTCGGTCTGGACCCAGCGCATCAGTTCCAGGCCGGACATGGCGGCGATGTCCAGGGTCGTCATGGAGTCTCCTGATGGTTCGGAAGCGGTTCGATGTTCGCGGGCACGTGCTTGTGCCAGGGCGTGCCGGCGATCGGGTCGCGGCGGCGCAGGTCAGTCAAGGTGTTCAGGGCCACGCCGGTGCGCTCGGTGCCGTGCTCGGTGGGCAGGTCGAGGCCGAAGCCGTTGGGCAGGGCTGCGTGGCCGGGCTGCATGCGGTCGTCGATCTCGACGGTGGCCTGGGCGCTGCCGCGTGTGGTGGTGATCCGGGCTTGGGAGCCGTCGCTCAGCCCGAGGCGCTGGGCATCTTGAGGGTTGAGGCGCAGGGTGCCGCCCGCGTCCCGTAGCCGCCAGGAGGTGGTGCGGAAGATCGCGTTGGCGGTGAAGGCCCGGCGTTGTCCGGCGGCCAGCACGAACGGGAAGTCGTCGGTGGTGTGCACGGCCGGGGTCTTCTCGAGGGCGTCGAGGAGATCGAGCAGTTCCGGGATGGGCAGTGGAATGCGGTGGCCGGGGTGGGGCACGTACCGCCAAGCGTCCTCGGGTTCGTCCAAGGTGAAGGTGACGCCCGAACGACCGGCCAGCATGGCGTCGAACAGAGCGTCGGCGTTGGCGTGACCGGCACGGCGCATGGCCTGTGGGTAGTCCTTGCCGACGCGCTGTGCGAGCGCCCACAGCACGGCGGCCGAGCGTGCGCCGTCGGGCAGGGTGGGTCCGAGTGTCTCGTAGAGCAGGTAGGGCGCCATAGGGACGACGTTCTTGTCCATCGCGGCCAGCGCTACGAACGTGAGCTTGAACGGTGTGCGGCCCAGACGTGCCGCAGTACGCAGCACCGCCAGCCGTGTGCGCGCAACCGCATTGAGCTCACGGATGAGCCTGGCGTAGATCTCGGGTTCGGGCAGGGTGCCCGGCAGCGACTCCAGGACCGGGGCACGCAGGTGGAACGTGTTGCGGGGGAACTCGAAGGTGAAGAAAGTGGCCTCCCACTTCTCGAACTGGGAGGAGGCGGGCAGCACGTAGTCGGCCAGCAGGCCGGTCTCGGTCAACGCGACGTCGATGACGACGACCAGGTCGAGCGCGGCCAGCGCCGCACGGAACGCGGTGGAGTCGGCCAGTGAGTGGGCTGGGTTGGCCGACTCGATGATCATCGCCCGGAACCGCTTGGGATCCTTGGTGAGGATCTCCTCGGCGATGACGTTGCACGGCACCAGGCCCCCGGGCATACGGGCGCCGGTGACGGGGGTGCGACGCTCGCGCGTGTCGTAACGAGCCAGCGGGGCGATCCACGAATGTGGCTGCATGGCGCCCGGTTTGGCGAAGTTCCCAGTCAGCAGCCAGATGAGCTTGTTGAGATAGGACACGAGCGTGCTGTTGGGGCCTTGCTGCACGCCCAAGTCCTCGTAGGTGGACACACTGGACGCGGTGCCGATCCGCCGTGCGGCCGTGCGCAGCAGATCCTCTTGCAGCCCGCACATCTCGGCGCAGCGGGCGACGTCTACCTGTTTCAGGTGCGGCAGTACCTGCTCGGCCTGGGTGGTGCGGGCGTCGAGGAAGGCATGGTCGATGAGGTCTTCGGCGGCCAGGATGCCGAGGATCGCGGCCAGGCACCAGGCGTCAGTGCCTGGCCGGACCTGGAGGTGGATGTCGGCGAGGTCAGCGGTCTCGGTGCGCACCGGGTCGATGACGATCATGGTGCGGGCCGGGTCCTTGGCGATCTCCTTGAGCACGGTGCGGGCGCGCGGCACACCGTGTGACTGCCAAGGGTTCTTGCCGAGGAAGACCGAAACCTCGGCATGCTCGAAGTCGCCGACGGTGTGCCCGCCGGTCAGATGGGCGTCGACCCAGCCCTCGCCGGTCTTCTCCTGGGCCAGGGGGTTGGAGCGGTAGCGGGCGCCCAAGGCACGCATGAGGGCGCCACTGTAGGCGCCGCCAAGGTGGTTGCCCTGTCCCCCGCCACCGTAGAAGAAGATCGTCTCACCGCCATGGGTGTCGCGGACCGCGGTCAAGCGGGCAGCGATCTCGCGCATGGCCGTATCCCAGTCGACGGCGGTGAAGCTTCCGTCGGCCTCACGCCGCAGCGGCGTGGTCAGCCTGGTCCCGCCGTTCTGATAGTGGTCCAGGCGCAAGGCCTTGTTGCAGGTATAACCGCCGGTGGCGACGTGGTCCTTGTCGCCGCGGATCTTGGCGAACCGGCGGCCGTCGCGCCGAATCTGGATCCCGCAGTTGTTCTCGCAGAGAATGCAGGCGCTCTTGTGCCAGGTGCCCTCGGCCTGATCAGTCATCAGCTCGTCTCCTCGTCGCGGTCCTCAGCCCAGAGGGGTGTCCTTGTCCCGCAACGCGTCCAGGGCGTGTGCGTACATCCGTGACTTGATGACGCCCAGGGTCGGGCCGGCTTTACCTGCCTGCGCACGGGCGATCTCCACCGCAGTCGCACGCACCGCGTCCTCGGCCACGGCGTGATCCACGATGCCGGCCGCGAGAGCGTCCTGACCGCCGTAGCGACGGGCGGTGGTCATCGCCTCATGCGCGGTCCGCGGGCTCAACCGGCTTTGGATCAACGCGGACATGCCCGGGGTGAACGGAATGTTGATCTCGGCTTCCGGCAGGCACCAGAAACCCCGGTCGGCGCGCATCACCCGGAAGTCATGCGCCAGCGACAACATCGCCCCAGCAGCGAACGTGTGCCCCTGCAACGCGGCCACCGTGATCACCGGCAGGGCCAGCACCCGCGCGAACAACCCGTGCACCGCCACGACATACCCCTGCGCCTGTTCCCCATGCGCCGCCAGCCATTCCAGGTCCAGGCCGTTGGAGAAGAACTTCCCGGTCGCGGCGGTCACCAGAGCACGGGCCCCGGCAGCGTGCTCCACCTCCTCCAGCGCGGCGTCCACCGAGGCGATCCAGTCCGGATGAAACCGGTTCTCCGAGTCCCCGAGATCGAGAATGAACACGTCGTCCTGACGTTCGAGCGTAGGCATATCCAACTCCATTCATCAGCGCAGTGCGTGGACCAGCAAATCGTGAATCTCAGTAGCAGCGGCTTCCAGCGGGACCGTGCTCCGCTCGGCCCGGCACATGATCACCGCACCCTCCACCGCGGCAATGACGAACGCGGCCAACCGCCGCCCCCGCTCCTCGGACAGGCCGTGCCGGACGAACATCGCGGCCAGCGCCTGCTGCCAGCGAACGAACACCGCGGCAGCGGAACGAACCAGCTGCGGGGCCTCGTCATTGGTCTCCACCGCCACCGCCACGATCGGGCACCCGGACCGGAAATCGCTGTCCACCAACCGTTCCCGCCACATCGCGAAGAACGCATCAACCGCTTTCACCGGATCGGTGGCCTGCGCACCGGCCTCGATCAGACCCGCGATGAAGTCACCGGCCAGCGACACCGCCTCATCGATCAACTGCGCCCGCCCACCAGGAAAGTGGTGATACACCGAGCCACGCGGAGCACCACTGTGCGCCAGCACCCGGTCGATACTCGTCGCGGTGGCCCCGTACTCCCGCAGCAACGCGGCAGCACTGAGCACCATCCGCTCCCGGCTCTCGCTCTTGCGCGGGCTCATCCGCTCGTCACCTCCATCAAGCTACTGGTCGGTAACTTATGCTACATGACATAGTCCATGCAACCCGGCCGCAGGCTCGCCACAAATCGGTACAGCGTGTACCGTAATGACATGACAACGACAACGCAGGCGTGGCCGGACGGTCTCGCGGTAGCTCAGGTGCGGGTGGCGCGGCCAACGGACAAGCTGGACGAAGTGGTGGAGTTCTACTCGGGATGTCTGGGCCTGCCGGAGCTCTACCGGTTCACCGGGCACGCGGGCTATGACGGCGTCATGCTCGGCCTCCCCGGCACGGCGTACCACCTCGAGTTCACGTCCCATGTGGACGGTAGCCCGTGTCCCGCGCCCACGGACGACAATCTGCTGGTGCTGTACTTCGCCGGTGAGGCACGGATGTACGAGGCGATGGAGCGGCTGGCGGAAGCCGGTCACGAGCCGGTGACTGCGGAGAACCCGTTCTGGGCCGAACAAGGCGCCTTCACCTTTGCCGATCCGGACGGCTGGCGCGTGGTGCTGGTGCCCACGCCGGTGTTCTAGATGGCAGGGCGGAGCCGTGACGCGCGCATCGACAGCGCGGTACTGGTGGCCACTGTCGCCCTGCTGGGCGAAGTCGGCTACACCGCGCTGTCGATGGGCATGGTGGCCGAACGCGCAGGCGTGCACCGGCCGGCCGTGTACCGGCGGTGGCCGTCAAAACGTCACCTCGTGGTCGACGCGGTGGCCGACAGCCTTGGCCTGCAACCAACTCCGAACACCGGGAACCTGCGGGCGGACCTCATCGCGGGCATGATGACATTGGTTGACTCACTGGCCCAGACGCCGCTCGGCCGGGCCCTACCGGCGCTGGTGGCCGATCTTGCCACCGACCCGGAGCTGGCCGAGCAGTTCCGCAGCCGAGTGTTCCACCCCAGACGGGACACAACCGCCACCACGTTGCGTTCGGCTGTCCAGCGAGGCGAGGTGCGCGCGGACTTCGACATGGACTTCGTACTCGACGCGTTGGCCGCCCCGCTGTACTACCGGGCACTGTTCGGCCATCTGCCGCTGACTCCCGCTCTCGCCGAGCAATGCGTGGACACCGTCCTCGCGGCGCTACGTGCCTGAGCGCGGAACGAACCTGTAAATCAGCCCACCCGGGGTACCACCAAAGAAGATTCACCCGGCCTGACGAAGCACTACTCATGCGCGGGTCGGGGCACCCTCGTAACGAAGATTCGGCAACAGGTGTTCGTGTTTCATCACAACGCTGTGCGGCGCGACATATGTGCCTGTGCCGATGTCGGCGCCGTAGAGCGGGACCGTGGCGTTGGCCAGGGTCGAGTGCGCGCCGACCGTGACCCGGTCGATCTTGAGGACGCGGTCCTCGAAGGTGTGGGCCTGGAACATCGCGTTCACGGTGGCGCCGTCGCCGAAATGAAGCATGTCGGGGTCGACGACCTGGGCGAAACCGTCGCCGAGCACGACGCGTTTGCCGATCTTCATGCCCATCCGGCGCAGATACACCGCCAGCAACAGCGTGCCTTCGACCGCGGCGAGCGCGCCGCTGGCGATGACGCCCCACGCGACGTACAGGAAATCCCACCGGCTGCACCAGCACGACCACAATGGATGCACACCCGGCCGCACTTTACCCAGCAGCAACCATTTCATCGCCAGGACGATCAGGCACGGCAACAGTGCCGCCCCGAACGTCACCGCAGCGGCACCGATCACCAGGAAACCCGTGTACGGCAAGGTCTCCACAGCCAACGCGATACCCCAGAACCAGGCGACCATCACGGCAAGGGGCACGACCGGAAGAACGAACCGCAACCACTCCCAGAACAACCGATTGACCCGCCGGATCAACGAAGGCTTGTGGGTCAATGACCTGTCAACCGTGACCACTTCCCGCTGCGGCAACTCGAAGGCCGGATGCCCGAACCACGAACTGCCCGGCCGGATCACCCGGTCGTCGGCCACGGTACTGATCCCGATCAGGATGTCCGACGGCAACCGCTGGCCGCCCGCGATGACCGCGTGGTTGCCCAGGAAGGTCCGTTCGCTGATCCGGACACCGGCAAGCGCGACCGTTCCCTGCTGGATCCTGGGGCCGCCCAGGTAGATGCCATCGGCGAAGAACGTGTCGGGTCCGATGTGGACGAGTTCGGGCACGACATCGATGATGGTACTGATCTCGCAGCCGCGGCCGACCTTCATTCCGGCCCAGCGCAGCCAGACCGGCCAGTACAGCCCGCCGGACAACCAGCGGCCCGCCGACTCCACCAGCCCGCTCTTCAGCCAGATCCGGATGTAGGCCGGGCTCCATCGGCTGATGACCTTGTCGGTCACGCGGCCCAACGCTCGCGCCGCCAGTGCTTCGAGCACGAGCGTGACGATCAGTGTCACACACACCAGCACCGCGATCGACAGGAAGAACGGCAGGTATGCCAAGGGATTCGTCAGCGCCACAAGCACTGAGTCGAACGTCAGCTGATAGCGCAGGATGACACCGACCATCAACACAGTCGCAGGAACCGCCAGCACCCATGCCATCAGAGTCCGGCACACCATCATCGCGATCCCATGCAGGACCGGGGAAAGGACACTCCCCTCCCCCACCGGATCCGGCGGTTGCGGCGCTGGGCCCACCAGACGGGCAGGCACTCCGTCCCACATCTCGCTGTCCGGCAGGAACCGCCCCGCCGGCAGTGACGACAACGGCGCCAGCCAGGAGTCGCGCCCCATCCTGGTCCCCGGACCGAGACCGGCACGAATGTCCACAGTGGCACCAGAATCGATCCTGACCGGGCCGATGACGAGCTGCCCGTGCTCGAACTGGACCAGTCCGATGTGCGCGTCCTGGCTGAGAGTCACGTCGTCGCCGATGTCCAGCAGGTCCCATCCCCCTTGGGTCAGGTTCACGCCACGGTGGATGTGCACCCGTTTGCCGATCCGTGCCCCGAGCGCACGCAGAGCCATGCACTGGAACTCCGTCCCGGCGATCGTCCGCCACGGAATGAGGCGGACCATGTGCTGCACAATCCAGACGCGCACGCGCAGACCGCTCCACGCCGGAGCACGGACGGGCTGGTACCGGCCGATGAGGATCTTCTTGAGCCGGACCGCGACGAACACGGCGATCGGTGTCCAGGCCAGGCCAGCCGGAACAAGCACGAACGGCACGAGCAGCACGAGCGGAAGCAGGCCGATCTCCCCGGCCAGCCAGGGCAGGAACTTGAAGGTGACCAGGTAGGCCACGGGCGCCAGCAGGATGAGCTCCAGAACGATCCACGCCGTCTGGATCGCGGTCACCTTGGCCGCATCCCGGGCGGACGAGACCACCGGCATGGGCGCCGGTTCGTGCCGCACAGGCGTGGCGGGTCTCGCTCTCCGGGCGAGTTCGGTGACGGTACGCGCCTCGTAGACATCCCGAACCGTAATGGTGTCGGTCGCGGGGTTGGTCCGTAGTTTGGAGATGAGGATCGCTGCCTGCAGCGAGGTACCGCCGAGATCGTTGAAGAAGTCGTCCCGTACGGACACACCGTCGGCCAGGCCGAAGACCTCGCCGACCGCCTGCGCTATCGCCTTCTCGACCGGGTCTGCCGCGGCCACGCCACCGCGCCGGCGTTCGGGAAGCGTGAGCACCGGCAGGTCGGTGCGCCGCAGTTTGCCGCCTGCGCTGCGCGGCAGGTCATCGATCACCCCGAACAGCGCGGGCACCATATAGCCGGGCAGTTCCGTCCGCAGCCTGGTCTTCAGACTGTCCACAGGGGGCGGACGCATCGGGTCCACCGGGATGATGTGCGCGGCGATCGCCTGCGCGGGGCCGTCTCCCTGCACACGGCAGGCCGCCTCCCGCACGCCATCACAGCGGGCCAGGCTCGTCTCGATGGCCTCCAGTTCGATCCGGTAGCCGCGGACCTTGACCTGGGAGTCGATCCGGCCGTGGTAGAACAGCGTCCCGTCCGGTTCGGCGTGTACCAGGTCGCCAGTGCGGTAGATCCGGCCGAGGGCGGGATGGTCCGGGAATTTCTCGGCGCTGAGGCCCGGCTGGTTGTGGTAGCCGATCGCCAGCCCGGCCCCTGCCATGCACAGCTCGCCCCGCTGCCCTGCGGCGACCGGCGTGAGGTTCTCGTCGAGCACCCACGCCTGCATGCCTGGCACCGCTCGGCCGATCGCGATCGGTTGCCCCGCAACGATGTCCTGACGCAGACAGGTGACTGTGCACTCGGTCGGGCCGTATCCGTTGACCATACGCCGCCCACGCGACCACAGTTCGGCGACGTCGTCGGGCAGTGCCTCGCCTCCGACGTACAACAGCCGCAGGTCTGGCAACGCCGCCTGCGGATCGGGGCAGGCGGCGGCGCGCAGCAGGGTCGGTGGCGGGCAGAACACGGTGATCCGTTCGTCGCGTAGCCACGGCACCGCGTCCGGGCCGAGCCGGACGGTCTCGTCGTCCATCACCACCACGGTGGCACCGGACGACAAGGCCATCCACACCTCCTCGACCGAGGAGTCGTACGCGGCCGACGAGCCCTGCGCCACACGGTCACCAGGACCGAGAGAGAACTCGGCCAGGTCCGACCCGATCAGGTTCGAGATGCCCGCGTGCCCGATCATCACGCCCTTCGGCCGTCCCGTCGTGCCGGACGTGTAGATCAGGTAGGCCAAGCCGTCCGGCGCACGCGGCGCCTCGACCGGCCGCAACTCCGCCAGCGGGCCGTCGACCCTGACAATCGTTCCCTGATAGCCGATCCGCGTCGCCCGCTTGGCTCCCAGCGCGTCGGTGACAAGCACTCTGGCGCCCGAGTCGCTGAGGATGTGCGTGAGCTGATCATCCGGGAACGATGGGTCCACGCACACGTGCGCCGACCCGGACTTGAGCACCGCCAGCTGCGCCGCGTACAGCGAGTCGGACGTACGCGGCAGCAAAATCGAGATGACCCGTCCACGGCCGAGGATCCGCTCGAAGATCCCGGCGGCGACACCGGTTTTGCGCAGCAGGTCCCGGTAGGTCGTCCGGCTGCGCTCCGGCCGTCCGGTGGCCGGCGGGATGTCCACCGCGATGGCCTCCGGCCACCGCTGGGCCGCGCGCTCGAAGAAGCTGTAGAGCGAGATCGGCGGGGACTGGACCGTCGAGGTCATCACGAGCTCAGCGACAGCAGGTGGGTCGCGAGCCGCGGCCGCAATCGTGCTTGGTCCTCATCGGACAGATACCGGTAGCCCCGGACAAGCCCGGCGCACGCCTCGGCGCCGCAGCGACAGGTGAACGGCTCCGCCATGTCGTATTCGGTGGTGTTGTAGTCGAATGTGATCTCCTGTCCGAAATCAATCGGTTTCAAGCCGAACACCGCGCGGCCTCGTATTGCCACCGTCGGGTCACAGCTGTGATTCATAAAGCGCCAGTAAAATCGGTCGAGAACGGCCTCGAAGTCATACTCCTCCGGAACATCTACATGCGTGGCAGGCCCGACCTGCACGGTGTACCTGGTTGGCCGCATGGACGCTTCACCGACGATGGCGAACAGCCGTTCACCTGCCACGATCGGTCGGTTCGCGACCAGACGGTACTCCCTGTCGGCACGCACGACCGCCACCGCACTCACGACACCGACACGTTCTTCGACAATCACACGAACTCCCGACAAGAACGATTTCCCGAATAGGCTTCACCAGCAATACGAGGAAGATCCCGGATGGGTTCACCGCTCGGCAAGTGTTGACATCCCGACGGAAAATGATTCCCGGACGGACAGTGTGTCAAGAATGCCCGATTGCGTCGAACGCATGCAAAGCCGCTTGCAGGGACGCCCGGACGTGCGGTGCGTCGAGGTCCGCACCGAGCAGTTGACCGGCTCGCTTGAGACGGTCGTACAGCGCCTGACGGGACAGGTGCGCGGCCGCGGCGGCATCGGTCTTGTTGCCGCCACTGTCCACATAGGCCCGCAATGTGGCGACCAGCTCGGCGTGCTCGAGCAACGGGCCCAGCTCTCGCTCGACGTAAGCCTGCACGCGATGATCATCGCGCAACAGATACATCAGTCCGCGCAGCCCGAGATCGCTCAGCCTCACATACGGCAGCGACACGCCGTTGGCGGCCGCGGCCACCTGCTTCGCCTCCAGCAACGCGCCCCGCACATCCTCGACCGAGGCCACCGGCTGGCCGACACCGACGATCACATCGCCTGCCCGGTGCACCGCGTCCGCTAGCCGCCCCATATGGTCGTACGGGTCGTCATCCGGTGACAGGGCGAGCAATACCCCGACCGAAACGCCGTCGAGGGCCGCACAGAAACCGACCTGACGATTATCCCGCAACGCCTCCCTGACCGGCCGGACGAGATCGCGCCGAGGCTGATGACGGATGACCGCGGCCACCAGCACGCAACGGTCCAGCGGAACGCCCATGGCCGCCGCGCGCATGGCGAAATCCGACGACAGGACATCACCTTCCAGCAAGGACTCCAGCAGCGTGTGCTGAGCCTGCAGTTGGGGATCCTCGCCGTCGCGCGCCAGCCAGTCGAGTGCGATCACTCCGGCCGCCCGTTCGGCGAGAATCACGTGCCTGGTCAACGGTTCCGTGCATCTGACCAGCAACCGGCCCCAGTCCTGCCCCTGGGCGCCGACCCGGGCGACCAGCCACCCCGTCTCGTGGTCGTAGCCGGTCTGTCCAGGTGAAACGATTTTGCGGGACAACGACTCCCAGCCGTCCAGCACGGCCGGGTCCGCTCCCGCCGGTTCGAAGGCGAGCACCCGGTGCGCCGTGTTCTCCAGGACGACAGCGCACTTGGCCAAGGCGGCAGCCTGCGACACCACCGTCGCGGCACGGGCCCCAGCCAGCGAAAGCTCGGTAAAGCGACGGTGGATCTCCTCGCAGCGACGGAACTCCTCGAACTGCCCGGCTGCAACAAGCGCGTGGACAGCGTCGACGATGTCCAGAAGCCGGGTTTCCCGCCGTAACTGCACCAGCGGCAGGCCCCACCGCTGCGCTGCACGCACCGCCTCCTCCGCAATCGGCGTGGAAGCGTGAACAATCACACCGGCAACACCGGTCTCCGCCAGACGATCAAGCCACGGCACGCTGTCCTGCGGCACCTCGGCCGCGAGGACGATCTCCCCACGCCGCGAGCCACCCGCAACATGCACCCATCGCACTTCGCGATCGATGTTCTCCACGCCGGCCAATACCGCCGGCAGCCCGTGGCGAACACTTTCCAGATCGAGAATCCGCTGAATGGTGGGCAGCATCGTGAAGGCGTGTCCCGTGCTCTTGTCATGGATCAGGAATGATCACCCTGACCGACCCCACCGCAGGCAGACCATCCGCCGATCGGCTTGCCCACCCCCGCCGACCGGCGGGATCCGACCCGCTGGCACCCGCACTCGGCGGCCGGTCGATCGGCGCGCAAAACCAGCCAGTCGGCGGGTGTAATCCAGTCGACTGGCTGGAACGCAGGCCATGACCGAACCCGGCTTTCCCCGGCTCCGTACCACTGAGCAATGAGGGCGGCGAATCCGTTCGCTCTATCACCCGGTTGTCGGCTCGGGATGCGGATCTGCTGGTCAAGGTCCGGCTGGCCAATCTGTGGGAGATGCCTGCCGGTCAGATGGCCGGTGAGCGGTCGGCGAGCGTCAAGGTCCAAGAGGCCGGCCGCACCATGATGAACGACCACACCCTGTTGAACGTCGAGGTCGAGCGCTTGGCGGGCCTGTACGGCCTGCAACTGCCCTCAGCGCCCAACGACATGCAGAAGAGCTGGCTCACCGAGATGGCCCAGGCATCCGGGGCACAGTTCGACTCCGTGTTCGCGATGCGATTGCGCGCCGCGCATGGACTGATCTTCCCCGTGGTCGACTTCGCTGCCCTGTACGCCCCGACGCCGCTGATGGTGATGTCCGATTCGGACGGTGGCACTATGGTTGTGGCGCTTGCGCTGGCGCCGCCGGTGGTGGCGATCGCAATCTTCGTACTGTGGCTCGCCGTGGGCCGCAACCGGCGCCGTCCCGGCGGCGGTCGACCCAACTGGTCCTACACCCCAGAGGATGACGACGATCGGCAGCCTGGTCGTACAAGGTTTCTGGCGGACAGCGAACCAACGCGTTGACCAGCCTAAGCAGGCCCACCGCGCTCGTCTCCGTCCTGGTGGCCATACTGGCCGGATGAACGAGCGGGCGGGCGGCGGGCTCCGATGGGCGGTGGATTCCGCGCTGTTCGGACTGGCTGTCCTTGACGCGTGGCTTGGTTTTGAGCCTGACTGGCCGTTTTCCACGGCTTCTGTGTGCGTCGCCGTACTCGCGCTGTTGTTGCGGCGACGCTACCCCTATGTCACGTTAGCGCTGACACTGCCGACACTGGCGTTCTCGTATGCGGTCGTCGCTGTGTTGATCGCGCTGTACGACGTCGCCCGGCACACCCGCGACCGACGGGTGCTCGCACTGTGTTCCGCCGTGGTCGCGATCGGCTACGCCGTGCCGTGGCCTGGCAAGGACGACATGGTTTCAGCGCCATCGATCCTCGTCAACGTGGTCTACGCGCTGATGTTCGGTGGCGCGCCGGCGTTCCTCGGGCAACTGGTCCAGGCCAGGGGCGATCTGTCGCTGCAGCTCAAGGAAATCAATGAGGCCCGCGACCATGAGCGTGAACTGGTCGCACAAACCGTCCTGGCCAAGGAACGCGCCCAACTGGCCCGGGAGATGCATGACGTCGTCTCCCACCAGGTCAGCCTGATCGCCGTGCAGGCCGGAGTACTCCAGGTCAGCCCGCCCGGTCCGGAGACAAAAGACATCGCCGCCACCATTCGCCAGCTCAGTGTCACCACGCTCGACGAGTTGCGCCACATGGTCACGCTGCTGCGGGTGTCCGGCAGCGTGGTCACCGACCTGGCGCCACAGCCGACACTCGCTGTGCTACCGACGCTTGTGGCCAACAGCGGCATCGAGGTCACCATCGAGGGGTTGCTGCACGACGATGCGGACGCCGCCACCCAGCGGGCGGTCTATCGCACGGTGCAGGAAGCACTGACCAACGCACGCAAACATGCACCCGGAGCAAGCGCAACTGTGCAGCTGTGGCACAACCACAGCGAACTGGGTGTCACAGTCACGAATGCCTCACCGACACGTCCCACTCTGTCACTCCCGAGTGCGCAGCACGGCTTGATCGGGCTCCGTGAGCGGGCGGACCTGCTGAACGGCACGCTGACCTTTGGGCCGACTCCCGACGGCGGGTTTCGCGTACACCTCTGCCTGCCTTGGCATCCGGCCCACTTCGACAGCCCATAAGGGATCGGCCAAGTGATCCCGGGGTCGCGCCAAGGGACATTCCCCGATGCGGCGAGCCACGAGATCGGGTGGACTGGCACCCATCAACGCCTCCCGACCAGAAAGCACCGTCCGCATGAAGACGACAGTCGAATGGATCCGGGCCGACGAGCGACTCCCCTACGACGGCGCCGGCATCGTCGCAGCCGTGACCGGCCGCTATCCCGGCGAGCCCGAAGATGACCCCGACTCGCTCTCCGGCCAGGAATTCTGGCTGGTACTCCCCATGTACTTCCGCCGCATCCACCCAGTGGAGGAAACCGGAGAGATCATCGAGAACTGCTTCTACGACTCCGACGGCGTCGTCCGCCTCCCCATCGGCAGGCCCACTGACGACGAGATCGTCACGCACTGGGCCGAGATGCCCAACCTCCCCGGCGCAGACGTACAGCGCCTGTACGGCGACGACGTACGCCCTGCCCTTCGCGCCGTGTCCGACCAATAGCCGGTCAGGATCACTCGCACAATTTCTCAGGTCTCGACCAGGACGTCCGTGGTCGGGACCGAGCTGCAGAGCAGGACCTGCCCGCTGCGGGTCTCCGTCATGGGGTCGACGAGATAGGCCGTGGCGCCGTGGACCGTGGCCGCGCAACTTCCGCACACGCCTGACCGGCAGGCCGACGGCATCGTGAGGCCTCGGGACTCCGCCAAGTCGAGCAGTGTTCCCTGTTCGGTGGTCCACTGTGTGGTCGTGCCGGACGACAGGTAGGTCACGGTGAAAGGGCCGGGGTGCGGGGCCCGCCGGGGTTCGATGCTGACCGGTCGCGGCGAGTAGAAGGGATCCCAGTGGATCGAATTCGCCGGCACCCCAAGGGTCTCGGCGATCGCTCTCATGTCGTGCACGAAAGCGGCCGGCCCGCACAGATGCACACTGGTACGCGCGGGATCGACCACGATGTCCGCGATGAATTCCTTATCCGGACGGCCGTTGCGGCATCCCGGCGGGGCGGCGCCGTGCCGTGTCACACACAGGTGCAAGCGGGCGTTGCCCAGCTTTCCCACAGCCGCCTCCAGTTCGTCGCGGTGTGGCATGTGGTCGATGTCAGGGGCGACGTGGACGAAGTCGACCGGACGTTCACTTCCTGCAGTGACGAGCGCACTGGCGACGGCCAGCGCGGGCGTGATGCCGATTCCAGCCGTCAGTACGAGAAGCGGATCGCCCTCGCACACATCGATGAAGGCGTCACCGCACGGCCCGGTGACCAGGACCTCGTCACCTTTGTCCAAACTGGACAACCAGGGCGAGACGACGCCTCCCTCGTGGTATTGCGTCGTGATTCGTGTCATATCGTCGCCGGTCCGGCTGATCGTGTAGTTCCGCCAAGCAGGAGCGTCATGTCCGGTTCGATGGACCCGCAGATACTGGCCGGGGCGGGCCTGCGCGAACGCACCACTTGGATCCTCGAGCTCGAGGCTGGCGACGGCGTTCGCGGGCCGGTGCACCACCGTCACCGTGGCGACCCGCGGAGCCGCGACGATCTCCCGCCGGGTCAGTCCCTCCTGTGCCCGGCTGAGAACCACAGGCGATCCACAGTGGACCTGATCGCCGACCCGGAGCCTGCCTGATGTCCTGACCTGTGCGTACATTCCACAGTGGAGGTGACCGAACTGCCCGGTGAGCAGTCTGGGGACATCGAGCTCGACACGGCCGGTGCCCGGCTCGACCGCCGTTGCCCGGCACCTCTCGATCGGCCTCACCACGACCAGTTCGACCTCACCGATACGCAGGTGGACGCCCGCGAGGCCGAACTCCGCCCACGGCGGCAGGCCGTCGACATACAGGTTCGCCCGGAACCGCCGCGGGTCGATTTGAACACCGGCCACGCGCTCGAGCTCTCGGACAGTCGCCAGGTTGATGATCGAGATCGGCATGTCGGGGAAGTCCCACAGGTGCGCTCCCGACGAGATCAACCTGCCCTCGATGCCGGCGGAACCAAGCCAGTCGGCGATGTGCCGCTCGTCGGCGGTCAGCCGGCCGTCGGCGTCGAGGCGGACCCGCAGTTCGTCGCCGTCCGGCCCCGTGACAACGACCTCGCCGGACGCCGAAAGCCGAGCCGAACAGCGGCCCAGGTCCGGCTTCATGTCCAGCGCGTCGAAGGCTTCGAAGATCGTCCAGGTACCGAAGGACGCCAGCGGAACGGCACCGTTGGCCAGCCCCAGCGCGCGGTCGAACGGAAGGCCGTCCAACCCGACAGCCACCTCGGCGAGTGATTCCCCGCCCAAGCCCTTGACCGGATAACGCCCGATTCCGGCCAGCCACGGCAATGTCTCCAGATCGGACCGATCATCGGCTGCGTCCACAGAGCCCACGGCAGACCTCTTTCATCTTGCCCGGAAGGCACGTAATGTAACACATGTTCCATGAAGATCCGACAGGGAGCCAAGCGCCGATGACACCGGACCGTGTCCTTACCAGAGATGCCCGCACGTGCCAGCTCCCCGAGAAAGTCCCCGCCGGGCAACGGATTCTCGCCGGATCCCCCGATGCCCTCCATCTCTTGCTGACCGAACTGGGCGGAGCCGCCATTGGACTGTGGGAGATGTAGGAGGGCATCGCGGAGGACGTCGAACGCGAGGAGGTGTTCCTCGTCCTCTCCGGCTCAGGCGCGATAACCTTCGCCGACGGCGAGCGCATCGAACTGCGCCCCGGCGTCGGCGTCCGGCTCAGGGCGGGCGACCGGACCACTTGGCAGGTCGATACGCCCTTACGCAAGCTGTACCTGATGCAGGCCTAGGACCTGCCCACCCGTTTCCGGCGGCGCAGTGAGGTGTACCGCGGTGATCCTCCCAGCGGACCTGCTTGCGGCGCAGGAGAAGGAGCAGAACGCCCCCGGTCAGGATCAATCCTGCCCCGGTCGGCAATGGCGGCATGAGAGATACTCCCGTGCTGGCCAGGCGAGCGGTCCCACAGGAACGCTGTATTGCACATGGTAAAACGTGGTGCAGGCGCCGACACCACCTGCTCGGCGAGCACGATCCGCAACCGCCGCGACGAATGGATCACCCTGGGCATCTTCGCGCGGCTGAAGACCATCGCGCTGGATGCCTACGACCGCATCGCGGGCCTGGTCCTGGACCAGATCGCGGTGGGACACGCGAGGAATCCATGCGGATCGACCGACAACCTCGTTGAACCCGGGACAGGAGTTCAGTCACTGGCAGAAAAGGACGTTGACGACAATGCGCCATTACTTGTTGTTTCGCCGCGTATCCGGCGTGGCCAGGATTTGCATCTGGTCGACGAACTGAGGTCCCAACGCGAAAGGCGTGACCGGTCATGGGCAGATCCGGGTCGCGGGGTGTCGCGTGCCTTCCCACGGAGACAACCAGTTTCGTGGGCCGACGGCACGAGGTGGCGGAGGCGAAGCGGCTTCTGTCGGCCGGCCGGCTGCTGACGCTGACCGGCGTCGGCGGGGTCGGCAAGACCCGGCTGGCGGTGCGTGTGGCGGAAAAACTCCTGCGCGCTTTTGCCGACGGCGTGTGGCTGGTATCGCTTGCCCCGCTTCAGGACGAGGCGCTCGTGCCCCATGCGGTCGCCGACGTACTGGGGATCCGCGACGAAACGGACCGAGACCCGTTGGCTGTTCTCGTCGAGCACCTGCGGGAGCAGCAACTGCTGCTGGTGCTGGACAACTGCGAGCATCTGCTTGACGCCTGCGCGCGACTGGTGGGCACGGTCCTGAAGCAGGCGGCAGGGGTACGAGTTGTGGCCACCAGCCGGCACCGGCTGTGTCTGCTTGGGGAGTACCTGCTGGAAGTACAGCCCCTGCCAGTCCCGAAACGCGAGGAACCGGCCCGGGGCGTGGCTGCCGCCAAACGCTTCCCGGCCCTGGAACTGTTCGCCAATCGCGCGGCTGCCGTTATCCCGGGCTTCGCGATCACCGCGGAGAACCAGAAGGCCGTGGCCCGGCTGTGCCGCCGGCTGGACGGACTGCCGCTCGCGATCGAACTGGCCGCCGTGCAGATGCGGATCTTGGAGATCGACCAGCTCGTCGAGCGGCTGGACGACCGTTACCGGCTGCTCACCGGAGGTAGCGGCGCCGCGCTGCCCCGCCATCAGACGCTGCGTTCGACTGTGGACTGGAGTTACGACCTGTGCACCCCACAGGAGCAGTTGGTCTGGGCGCTGCTCTCAGTATTCGCCGGCAGCGCTGACCTGAGTGCGGCGGAAGCGGTGTGTGCCGGGGAGGATGTCGAGCCTGTTGACGTGCTCGATGTGGTCGTTGGGCTGGTGGACAAGTCCATACTGGTCTCGGTGGCTGATGGCAGCAGCGTCCGGTATCGGCTGCTGAGCTCGCTGCGGGAGTACGGTCTGGAGAAGCTGAACGAGCTCGGCAAGGCGTCCACCGTCCGCCGCCGGCATCGGGACTACTATCTGCGCTTGGCCGAGGAGTACGAGAAACAGTGGTTCGGCCCACGCCAGCTGGAGATCATCGCCCATCTGCGGGCCGAGCAGGACAATCTCCGCGGGGCTTTCGACTTCTGTCTCACCACTCCCGGCGAGGCCCAGCTCGGCCTGAAGCTGGTCGGGACCCTGTGGTTCTACTGGAGCTGCTGCGTGCTGCGCTTCGAGGTACGGCACTGGCTGCGGAACCTGGCCCTGTGCGAAGGCGTGAAGCCGCGCGGCGCCCCCGCCAAGGCGCAGTGGGCGAGCGGTGTGGTGTCGCTGATCCACAGCCGGTCGGATACCGTGCTCCAGGCCGATGACCGCTCCGGTCGACCGGCGCCCGCGCAGGCGGACCCGCCCGTCACCTCGCTCGCCGATATCGTCTCCGATCGGAGCGATCTGATGAGTTTCGCCGTGCTCGGCCGGGTCGAGCTCGCCTGCTCGCTCGTCTTCCGGAACAGTCCCGAACGGGCCGTGCCGCTGTGCGCCGAGGCCCTCGCCGTCAGCGTGGCGTACAGCGAGCAGTGGGCCCGGTCGTACGTGCTGCGCACACTCGCCATGGCGTATTGGGCGATGGGAGAATACGACAGCGCCATCACACACGCCCACGAGTGCCTACGGCTCGAGTACGTCGTCCATTCACCGCAGGGACTCAGCAGGACCCTCGACCTGCTGGCCACGATCGCCATCGGCAAGGGCACCGCCGAGCGCGCCGCCGTACTGCTGGGTGCGTCCGAGAAGATCTGGCACCGCATCGGCCGGGGTCAGTCGAAAGCACGACAGCTGACGGGACAGATCCGGGTGAGCGAGCGGCGGGCCCGCAAGACCTTGGGCGACCGCGGTTTCGAGCGGGCTTTCCAACGCGGCCTCAAACTCTCGATGGACGAGGCCGTCGCCTGCGCTTTGCGAGAGCGGTCCGAGGTCTCCCGTCGGGGCGCACCACAAGAGACAACGGCCAGGGCAGCATCCGCTGAGCTGACGCCGCGTGAGAGGCAAGTCGTCGAGCTGGTCGCCCAGGGCCTGACGGACAAGCAGATCGCCAGTGCCCTCGTGATCGCGCAGCGCACCGCCGAGGGCCATGTGCAGCGCATCCTGGCCAAGCTGGGGTTGACCAACCGCACCCAGGTGGCCGCCGCCTGGGTCAGTTCGACACATCCTCCAGGCGAACGGCCACAGCCGCGGTAGTGCCCCGGCCTCCGGGGCCGGGGCGCAGTTCGAGCCGCCCGGTGAGCGCCTCGGCCAGCCGCAAGCCGTGGTTTCCTCCGGTGGGCGGGCCCTGCGACAGCAGGGGATGCGGGCCGGTGCCTTGGTCGGTGACCTCGCACCGCAGTGTCCCGTCCGCCAAGCGCACCACGAGGTTGCCCGAGCCGCCACCGTGGACCACCACGGTGCATGCGATCTCCAGCGCCGCCTGGAGAAACGTTCGCCGTACCCGGTCGTTCACCCCGGCCCGCAACAGACACTCGGCCACCAGCAGTCGCATCAGCGGGAGATCGGCACGACCGAAGTCGAGGTGCAGGAGATGGCCTTCGCTCATTGAAATTCCTCCACCCGGAGCTCCAACTGCGGCACGGTGTCGACGCCGAGTCCCCGAAGGGACAGTTCGACCAGCGGCCCGCAGCTGACGACAACCTTGCTGCCCTCGGGCAGCGAGCCGGCGAAGCTGATCAGCTGCCAGGCGCAGTGCGCCTCCATGAAGGTCAGATCGGTCAGGTCCAGCTCGAAATGGAAGGGGCCACGGCTTCCCGGTCGCTCCAGCGCCATGCGCAGGGCTTCCGTGAACTTCTCACGGGTGGGCAGCTCCGCCGCACCAGCGATCCGTCCACCCTTCGTGGTCCGCACGACGTCGATCGCGTCGAGACGTTCCAACACCTGGAGCGGGTGGACCTCGCTCGCCGCGGCCACCAGGTAGTCGCTGAACCGCCGCTGGTCGTACCAGCAGATCGCGGTGAAGCGACCATCCGCGAACAACGCCTCCACGGAGGTTTCGTAGTCCACCACCTCATCGTCGCTCAGGCCCTGCTCCAGTACCCATCCCATGTCGCCCGCGTTTCGTAACCCCGACCAGCCCTCCTCACGGGCGAGCTCGATCTCCCTCTCAAAGATTTCAGCGTGGCGCTGCTTGTCGAAACGACCGCCCGGGAAATCGAAGAAGGACGGACTGCGTGTCAACACCAGCTGGCCACTGTCCCAGGCGGCTTCCACACGACCGCTGCCGCAGTCCATGCGTGCCACGACCTCGTCGTCGCTGAGATCATGGGGGTCGAGGATGATCAGGACCTTTTCTCCCTCGGCCAGGCCAGTCCGGGTGTAAGCGGTCAGTACCTGCCAGTGGGCCTCGTCGTCGGTGAAGGCCGTACACGAGTGGTCACCTCTCCGCAACCGATCCACGGGAACAGTCCGTCTTGAGATTTCTGGCTGCTCGGTCACGTGGCAAGACCGTACGCGCCGGGAACCGGCGGGCACACCTGCTGGGCACGACCACTATCGGCCGATGTCATATGTCGCCAGGAATTGTAAGGAGGGCACCATACCCGACATCCGACAAAGTCCGAGAGGGTCTTGCATCCCACTCGGTCCATGCCCCATCTCGCCGAAGTGCATCCCGACGAACTGGTGTTGGAGAACAACTACGAGCAGCTCACCCTCTACGGCCTCGACGCCGCGCAGATCGCCCACCAGTTGAGCAAACCCCGCCCGACGTTCCGGGGCGAGCAACCCCAATTTGCGCGGTCTCTTAGCCGGAGGAGGCATGTGGGAGGTCGAGGTGGACCGTCAGGCCGCCGTTGGGGTTGGGGTTGAGTCGCAGTGCGCCGTCGTGCGCCAAGGCCACTCCGGAGACGATCGCCAGACCCAGCCCATGGCCCGATTTGCGGGTGAGCGTGCGGCCCGCTCCTCTGACGAACGGCTCGGTGAGGGACTCCAGGGACGCCAGGGAGACAGGGGGTCCGGTGTTGGTGACCGTGACGCGCGCCGATCCGTTGTGGGCTGAGAGCCGCACGCTCGCGTGGCCCCCGGAACGGTTGTGGCGCACGGCGTTGCGAGCGAGGTTCGAGATGGCCTGCCGGATCAGCACGGGGTCGCCCACGGCGGTCGTCGTGCCGGTCGGTGCCGGCAGATCGATGTTGCCCGACTTCGCCTCGGCCGAGAGTTCCCGCACGACGGCGGCCGCGATCGGGGCCAAGTCCACCGGTCTGCGCGCCAGGGTTCCGCTGTCCACGTCCGCGAGGTCGAGCAGGGCGTTCACCGTCTCGATGCTCGACTGGTTCACCTCCCGCACGCGTTCGGCCAGCGCACGTAGTTCGCCAGCGTCCGCTTGCGGATTGGCCAGGGTGACGTCGATCATCGTCTTCGTGGTGGCCAAGGGGGTCCGCAGTTCGTGCGACGCGTTCGCGGCGAAGCGACGGTGCGTCGCGAACGCGCGTTCCAGGGACCCCAGCATGCGGTCGAAGGTGTCGGAGAGGTCGCGGATCTCGTCCCTCGGGCCCTGCAGCCCGACCCGGTGGTCGAGGGCGCCGGTCGCGGCGCGGGTGGCGGCGGCGTTGATGGCCGCCAGCGGTTTGATGATCCGGCCCGCGACGATCCAGCCGACGATCCCGCTGAGGACCGCCAGGATCGCCAGCGCCACCAGCGAGACCACCAGGAGCACCTGGAGGAAGTCGGTGGGGCTGCTGATCGCCACCCCCTCGGACTGGCTGGTCCTGCCGGCCTCCACGGAGACCGGCGACCGAACGTCCTTGATGATCAGGTAGCTCGGCACGTAGCGCATGAAGAGGTAGACGATCGCGGTGAAGGCCGCTCCACAGCCGGTGACCATGCCCGCGTAGCTCAACGTCAGCCGGACGCGGATCGGCAGCCTGCGGTCCCCGGATCCCCGTGGCCGCACCTCAAGCCCCGAACCGGTAGCCGGCGCCGGGGACTGTCTGGCTGACCCACGGCTCGCCCAGGCGCTTGCGGAGGTTCGAGATGGTGACCCGCGTCGTGTTCGTGAACGGGTCGGCGTTCGCGTCCCACGCCTTCTCCAGCAGCGCTTCCGCGCTCATCACCCCGCCTTCGGCGTTCATCAGCACCTGGAGCACGGCGAACTCCTTCCTGCTCAGCCGGACCAGCCTGCCTTCGCGGTAGACCTCGCGGCGGAACGCGTCCAGCTTGACGCCGTGCGACTCCAGCACAGGTGGCCGTGCGGGCTGTGTGCGTCGTTCGAGCGCTCGCAGCCTGGCGACGAGCTCCGGGAACTCGAACGGTTTCATCAGGTAGTCGTCGGCGCCGAGTTCGAAGCCCGCGACGCGCTCGCCGAGCGTGCGGGCCGCCGTGAGCATGAGCACCCGTACCAGCGGGTAGTCGGCCGCGATTCGCGCGCAGACCTCATCGCCGTGGACACCCGGCAGGTCGCGGTCGAGCACGACGACGTCGTAGTCGTTGACGGCGATCGACTCGAGAGCCGCCGTGCCGTCGTGGACCACGTCGGCAGCGATGGTCTCGCGGCGCAGGCCGACGCGGATCGCGTCGGCGAGGTACGGCTCGTCTTCGACGATCAGGACGCGCATGCGGTCAGGCAATCACACCGCTTGTTGCGGACTCATAAACGTTTTCTTGAACGTCCTGGGAACGAGCCGGTTGGTCGACTGCTCGGTGTCCGCGGCACGACCGTCGCGGTCCGATACCGAAGGAGCGTCCACATGGCCAAGCACTGGACTTCGGCCCTCGCCGCCGTCGCGGCCGTCCCCCTGCTCGTCTCGCTGCTGGGCGCGTGCGCAGCCGCCGGCACTGACTCGAAGCCGACGACCAATTCGTCCGCGCAGGCGGGAAAGCAGTCGTACGCGTCATTCGAGGAATTCCAGCTCGCATTGTCCAAATGCATGCGCGAGCAGGGCGTGAACATGCCCGATCCCGAGTCCGACGGCGGCCTGAAGATCCAGAACGGTGGCGACATGACCGCGTTCAACGAGGCGGCGACCAAGTGCCGGGACAAGGTCGGCAACCCGCCTCCGCAGGAAGGCGGTGAGAAGGGCAAGTCGGACGAGGAGATGCTGGCCGACCACCTGAAGATCGCCAAGTGCCTCCGCGAGCACGGAGTCGAGGTGAAGGACCCCACGGCGAGCGCACCGTTGGAGGTCCCGGAGAACGCGCCTGAGCAGGCGCTGACGACCTGCGCGCCCAACGGCATCCGCGGCCGCACGGGGGTCAAGTGATGCCCGAGGTGGCGGAGCACCCACCCGAGGTCGAGACGCCGCAGCAGCCCCGGCTCTCACGGCGCCGTCTCGTGGTCGGTCTCGCCGCAGCCGTCGCCGCTGTCGGATCGGGGGTCGGGATCGTCGCCACGGCCGGCTCGGGCGACCGCGGTGACGACACCGCGCGGACCTTCCTTGGGGCCACCGACGAGGTCGTGCAGGGTGACCTCGAGAGCAGCACGAGCACGTCCGGCACCCTGCGGTTCGCCGACGCGCGCACGATCCAGGCCGGGCGCGGCGGTGTCGTCACCGAGGTGCCGACGCCCGGCTCGGTTGTGACGCTTGGCGGCAAGCTCTACGCCGTCGACGACGTCCCCGTCTTCCTGCTGCGCGGTGCAATGCCCGCGTGGCGCGAGTTCGGGTCCGGAATGGACAAGGGACCCGACGTGCAGCAGCTGGAAAAGAGCCTGCGCGACCTCGGCTTCTTCACCAAGCAGCCCGACCAGGAGTTCTCCTGGTTCACCACCGACGCGATCCGGCGGTGGCAGAAGGCGAACGGCCTCGCCGTCACCGGTCGCCTGCCGCTCGGTTCGGTGCTGTTCTCCAGCGGTGACCTCCGGATCGGCACGGTCAAGGCGCGGGTGGGCGACCAGACGGGCCCGGGGGGCGAACTGTTCGCCACGACGACCACGACCCGGATCGTCGACGCGACGCTCAAGCTCGCCAACCAGCAGCTCGCGGTCGTCGGGGCGAAGGTCGGCCTGAACCTGCCCGGCGGCATCCGGACCACCGGGACGTTCTCCTCGGTCGGCACGCCGACCGAGAAACCCGGTGCGGGGGAACAGAAGGAGACGGTCATCCCCGTCGTCATCACGCTCGACGACCCGGCCGTGGCCGGGTCGCTCCAGGAGGCCTCGGTGACCATCAGTGTTCCGAGCGCGCGACGGGAGAACGTCCTGTCAGTCCCGGTCGGTGCGCTGCTCGCGATCAGCCCGGACGAGTTCGGGGTGGAGGTCGTCCAGGCCGACGGCACGACGCGGAAGGTCGCCGTGAAGACCGGATTGTTCGCCGGCAGCCGGGTGGAGGTCTCCGGTGACGGCCTGGCGGCCGGTCAGCGAGTGGTGGTGCCGAAACGGTGAGCACGATCATCTCGCTCGAAGACGTCCAGCGCTCCTACGGTGAGCCGCCGGTGCTCGCGTGCGCGGGGGTCACGCTCACCGTCGAGCGGGGCGAGCTCGTCGCCATCGTCGGGCCGAGTGGTTCCGGCAAGTCGACGCTGCTCAACATCATCGGCACGCTCGACCGCCCGACCTCGGGCGTCGCGCGTATCGACGGACTGACGGTCGACGACCTCGACGACAGCGCCCTGTCGGCGCTCCGGGCGCACCGGATCGGATTCGTCTTCCAGCAGTTCCACCTCGCAGAAGGCGTGACCGCCGTGGACAACGTGGCGGACGGTCTGCTCTACACGGGGGTCCCGCGCGCCGAACGCCGCCGCCGGGCGGTCGCGGCCCTGGGACGCGTCGGCCTCTCGCACCGCCTCGGCCACCGGCCGAACCAGATGTCGGGCGGCGAACGCCAGCGGGTCGCGATCGCGCGTGCCGTCGTCGGTGACCCGCCGCTGCTTCTGGCCGACGAGCCGACCGGCAACCTCGACTCTGCCTCGGGCACCGCGATCGTCGAACTGCTCCACGAGCTCAACCGGCAGGGGACGACCGTCGTCGTCATCACCCACGACGTGGAGCTGGCCGAGACGTTGCCCAGGCGAATCGCGATCAGGGACGGCCGTGTGGTCGACGACTTCGTGGAGCCGGGGGTGGCGGTGTGAGCACGGCACTCGCACCGCCGGGGGCCCGCTCGCGGCTCCTCGGCCGGGACGTGCTCCGGCTTGGCACGACCGGGCTTCGAGCGCGACCGATGCGCGCGATCCTGTCCGCTCTTGGCATCGCGATCGGCATCGCCGCGATGATCGCCGTCGTCGGGATCTCGTCGTCGAGCCAAGCGCGGCTGAACGACGAACTCGACCGGCTCGGCACCAACCTCCTGACGGCGACGCCGGGCAAGAGTCTGCTGGGCAAGGCCACGACGTTGCCTCCCGACACGGTCGGGAAGATCGGCAGGATCGACGGTGTCGAGTCGGTGAGCGGCACCTGCGCGCTGTCCGTCCCGGTATTCCGCAGCCCACTGTCGGATCCCGACGAGACGGGCGGGATCACGACCACGGTCGCGGACGAGGCGCTCCTGGGCGTCGTGTCGGGCAGCGTGCGCAGCGGCACCTGGCTGAACCCCGCGACCTCCGGCTTCCCCACGGTCGTCCTCGGGCACGCCGCCGCCGAACGCCTCGGCGTCGTCTCCCCTGGGACGCAGATCTGGTTGGGGGGCAACTACTTCACGGTCGTCGGCATCCTCGATCCTGTCCCCCTCGTACCCGCCCTCGACCGCGCGGCCCTGATCGGCGCTCCGGTGGCGAAGACGCTGTTCGGTTTCGACGGGAGTCCGACGACGGTCTACGAGCGGTCAGCCGACGCGGCGGTGGACCGGGTCCGCTCGCTCCTCGGCCCGACCATCGCCCCGCAGTCGCCGGGTGAAGTCGAGGTCTCGCGGCCGTCCGACGCGCTCGCCGCCCGCAACGCCGCGAACCAGGCCTTCACCGGCCTGTTGGTCGGCCTCGGGTCGATCGCGCTGCTCGTCGGCGGGATCGGCGTGGCGAACACGATGGTCATCTCGGTGCTCGAACGCCGGCGCGAGATCGGTCTGCGAAGAGCGCTCGGCGCCACACGGTGGCACATCCTCGTGCAGTTCCTCGGCGAGGCCCTCTTGCTCTCGGCGCTCGGCGGCGTGTTCGGGTGCGGCCTCGGCACCGCCGTGACGGGTGTGATGGCCCTCGTCAACGACTGGCCGTTCGCCTTGCCCGCGGTGACGATCGCCGCCGCTGTCGCGTCGACGCTCGTGATCGGCGCGGTGGCCGGGTTCTACCCCGCGATCCGGGCGGCCAGAACCCCGCCGACGGCCGCGCTGAGTTCGTGAAATCCCCTTACCCCAACAGTTTTCGACACAAGGGAGTGAGAATGTCGAGTAGGGACAGACGAAGGTGGCTCACCGCCGGGCTGGTGGCCGTCCTGGGCGGCGGGTTGGTGGCCGGGGTGCCCCCTGCCGCCGCTGCCGCTCCGGACGGGATCGCCGGGTTCACTGACCAACAGCCCGAGTGGAGCCCGTGCCCGGAACGGACGCCACTGGACCCGTCCGAACAACCGGACGAGGGCATCGTCATCGATCCCTGGGAGGGTCAGTGGTCGCAGGCGGAGTGCGCCACCGTGGTGGTTCCGCTGAACTACCGCAAGCCGGGTGACGGCAGCCTCAGCATCGGGATCAGCCGGATCAAGGCGGGAGATCCCGCGCTGCGCAAGGGGGTCGTGCTCCTCAACCCCGGTGGTCCCGGTGGGGGCGGGCTGTCCATGCCGCTGCAGGCCCGCGGGTCGCAACTGGCGAAGCACTTCGACGTGATCGGTTTCGACCCACGCGGCGTCGGCCGGTCCAGCGCGCTCAAGTGCGAACGGATCCCCGACACGCGGCCGCGTACGACCCGGCCCACCGACGCGGAGTTCGCCGCGTACACCGAGTACGCCCGCGCACACGAGGACGCGTGCCGTCGTGCCGGTGGTGGCATCCGCCCGTTCATCAACACAGCCAACACCGCCAGGGACATGGACGTCATCCGCGCCGCCCTGGGCGAAGAGAAGATCAACTACGTGGGGTACTCCTACGGCACCTACCTGGGAGCGGTGTACGGCAGCCTGTTCCCCCGGCGGCTGGATCTCAGCGTGCTGGACTCGGCGGTGCACCCCGACTGGCTCTGGCGGGAACAAGGCAGGCAGCAGTCGGTGGCCGCCCGGTTCAACGTCGAGCAGTGGGCCACCTGGGCCGGGCAGCGCGACAACACCTACCACCTGGGCAAGACCCAGTCCGAGGTGCTGGCCACCACCGAAGCGCTGGCCGCACAACTGGCCACCCGATCGGTCCCGTTCACCCGTGAACGGCCGGAGAACTGGCCCACCTACTGGCCGAGGACCTTCGACCGCACCGTCCTGGACCAGTTCATGGCCATGGCCACGCAACCGCGTTCCGTCTGGGACGTGACCGCCGAGGTGGTCGCCGAGGTCCGCAAGGCGGCGTCGGCGGGCACCGCGGTGTCGGCGGACGCGAGCACCGCAGTCGGTCTGCTCCACGCTCAGGGCATCGTCAAGGTCGACGACGGCGTGTACGACACGGTCACGTGCGAAGCCGACTGGCCGACTGACCTCACCACCTACTACCAAGGACATGCGGACGTTCCGTGAGCGCTACCCCTACGCGGACGGCAACGGCAGCGGCATAATCGGCGCGGCACCGAGCAACTGCACGTTCCGCTCCTTCACCCCGCCGGAGAAGCTGGTCCCGTTGAAGCGGGCCGGTTATCCCACAGGCCTGGTGATCCAGGCCGACGGCGGGACCGCGATGGCCGCGAAGCTCGGCGACCAGCTGATCTCCGTCCGCGACAGCGGCAAGCACGGGCACTACGGCACGAACCGGTGCGTCACCGAGAAGGTCGACAACTACCTGATCAACCGTGTGCTGCCCCCGTCGAGATCGGAGTGCACGGACGAACCGCGTCCCGCCGTCCCGGCCGACAGTTCGACCGCCGGGGCCCGGAGTACGACGCAGGACACCAAGGCGTCCCGCGTCCGGGCCGCCATCAGCGGCACTTTCTGGCGCTAGTCAGGCAAACGGGGGCGTCCTGGAGTGTGGCGGTCACTCCGGGACGTACCCCGTACCGACGACACAAAGCGGGTTCTCGATCCAGTGACGCCAGAAACCCTCGCCGAACTTCTGCACACCTTCAGGGCTCGGTTTCCAGGGCGTGAAACTGATTCCGTGTATTCCCGCCTTTTCCAACGCGTCCCGGTAGGACTCGTTCGTCCAGTATCGGTTCGAGAGCGTTACCGGCTCGCCGAACTGGAGGACGAATGTGAACGCAAGGCCGTCGGACGGTCGCTGCCCGCTCTTCATCATCTCGTCCGGCAAGTGGAGTGTCGCGCCGTACTGGTCGTCGGCGACAATCGGGTTGTTGTGGAAGTCGTAGCCGGAGTTCGGCAACGTGAAGTGGAACCTGCCGCCGGGCTTGAGGTGGTCGGCCACCACACGGCACATGGCGTCCGACTCGTCCCTGTCCGCGGCGTAGTTGAGCAGAAAAGCAGCGTTGACGATGTCGAACTGCCCGACGTTACCCATGGTCGACACGTCAGCGGCTTCGTACCGGCCCCGGAACGCCAATTGCGGATCCCCCAGATCCACCCCCAGGACCCACTGCCCATCCAGCTGACGCCACGGTCAAGAAGAACCTGATCACCTGGATGGGCGTTACCGCACCAGGCCGTCAGTCCATGCAGTACAGGGTGACTTTCGCCGTACCCACGACACCCGGCTGATATGCCTTGACGAACTGCTGGGCCCGGGTCTCTGTCGTGAAGAAGATCCGGGTCGCGGCGTACTGGCGCTGGGGATCGAGCCGGAGCGCTTCGACGAGGCCCTGCTCGCAACCGACGTCGAACGCTCCGCTGTCCGGCTTGTATCCTATGTCTGTCAAGGACTTCCGCGCCGTATCGAGACGCTTTTGGTCTTCTGGCGAGATCTGTTGCGTCTGTCCTGTGCGGACCACCACGACGTACACGCCCCAATACGTGCCACCATGGTCAAGCCGGGTGACCGCAGGCGGGAAGTCCGGCTTGGTGGCGCTCGCACTCGCCGGATTCGACGGCGCGACAGTGGCTGCGGGTGTGCTACTGGTTGACGCGGCAGCCTGCAACGCCGTTTGCGTGGTACCTGCCGGCTGTTGTGTGGTTGCTGGCGGCTGTGTGGTTGCCGGCGGCTGGTCAGTCGAACTGGTGCATCCGGTCAGCGCGATGGGAGCGCTGATGAGTACAGCGGCCAATATCCTTGTACCGACATAGCTTCTGGCGCCGCGCTTGTAGTCCATACCGATCCCCCGATCTTGTGGTGAGCCCCTACCCAACACAAGACGCAGAACACGGAACTAGGTTGCGACCGCGTCGTAAGCGGCCTTGCTCTCACGACAGAATCGCCGAAAGCTGGTCCGGGCCTGTCACGCCAGGGCGATCCGCATCGCGGTGGTCGAGGAACGGCTCGATGCTCGTCCACGAGTCGAGACCCTGCCGGGACAACTCGACGGCTGCTGGGATTGTGCCTGCGAGTACGCAGCACGCGAGCAGGGCGAGCACGGCCAGACGCGCGACACACCGCCTGCGGGCACTGTCAGTCAGCACCGTGACCGCCCCCTCGCCTTGCGCCGGGCGACAAGCCACCGCTCGACCTGCCGATGCCGGGGGTTCACCTCCGGCGATGAGCGGTTCCAGCTCGTGACGGTCTCGTTCGGCGGAGGCGGCACGCGGTCTACCCGGCTCCGGCCTCGGACTGGCCGTGGTGCGTTCCATCGCCCAAGCCCACGGCAGCGAGGTCTTCGCCGAGCCACGCCCCGGCGGCGGCGCGGCCATCGGCTTCACACTCGGCCACTGACATTGAGCCCGTCCCAGAACAGGATTTCGCCGAGCGTGCTCGTCCGCCTGCGCCGTGCTCACGGACTGGTCGTGACCGGCTCGTGCCGGACGGGGAAGTTCACCGAGTTGGCGATGAAACATGTGTCGTGCGCCTGCTTGTGCAGTGTCTCGGCCTGCTCGGCCTTGGCAGGGTCGGCGAAGGTCACCTCCGGTCGCAGTACGACCTCGGTGAACCGGCCGCTGTTGCCCGGCTCCTCCCGCATGACACCACTGGCAGCGTCCACATAGTCGGTCACCACCACACCGGCCCGCGCGCACAGCGACAGGAACGTGAGCATGTGGCACTCCGACAGGGAAGCGACCAGCAGCTCTTCCGGGTTCCACCGCTCGGGCGTGCCGCGGAACGCCGGGTCGGCGCTGCCTTTCAGCACCGGCTTGCCCTCGACGACGACGTCGTGATCCCGCACGTAGCCGCGGTAGCCGGCCCCGGTGTCGCCGCTCCAGCGCACCGTGACCTGATAATCGTGCTGCCTGCTCACGTTTCTTCTCCTTGGTCGGTGAGAACGGACATCGTGGCCAGGACGTGCTCACGCGCGTGCGCGGCGGCCTTCTGCGGATCGCCGCGCGTGATGGCGTCGATCACCCGCCGGTGCTCCTCGTCCACCCGGACCGGCCGCGCCGGCGCGGTCAACGATGCCCGCGTGGAGACCGTGATCTGGTCCCAGATCCGCTCCAGCACCTCCAACGCCGCCGGATTGTCTGCCAGCGTGCCGATGTACTGGTGGAACGCCCGGTTGTGCCGGACACCCGCGACCAGATCCCCCTGCCGCGTAGCCTGATCAGCCAGATCAGCATGCTCGACCAGCCGGGCAAGGCTCGCCGGAGACAGCTCGCCCTCCCGCTGCCGGCATGCGGCCAGCTCCGCGGTCAACGCCTCCAAAGAAGCGCGCACGAGGTAGGCGTTCCGCAGCGCCTTGGCATCCAACTCGACTACCGTCACACCACGCCGCGCGGCCCGCACCAAACCGTCGCTTTCCAGTCGCCGCAACGCCTCCCGCACCGGCGTACGGCTCACACCAAGCCGTTCGCACAGCTCCAGCTCGGTGACCGGCCGCCCGGCGGGATACGTGCCGAGCACGATCAAGCCGCGGACCTCCTCGTAAACGTCCATCGCATGCAATGTATACAAAGAATACGTTGAACGGAAGACGTTCTTCCGCCCGAGATGCGCAAGGCGGCACACACTCTCAGGGCGGTGAACGCGGTCCTCGACTACCGCCGGCAGAATCTCCAGACAAAATCGTGATGATTCAACGCAACGGGTCAACGCGCTCAGGGATCTTCAGGGTATGAGCCGCAAAAGATCAGCATTGGGCGTGATCACCGGCCTGGTGGCCTGGGGTCTTGCTGTTCCGGTGGGAGTGACCGTCGCCGCTCCCGCGGAAACGGTTCCCACCAGCACAATCACGTTGCTCACGGGCGACAAGGTGGTTCTTGGCGGGCCGCGCGGCGCGCGCGTGCTGCCCGCCAGGGGTCGCGAACGGATCGGGTTCCGCCAGAGCAAGGACGTGTACGGCGACATCCACGTCGTGCCGGACGACGCTGTGCCGTTACTCCAGGCCAACCGGATCGACCCACGGCTGTTCAACGTCACCAAACTGGTGGCAGGCGGCTACGACGACACCCAACGCACAGACATCCCGCTGATCGTCAGCGGACCGGACATCGCCGCGACCAAAGTCCTGGACCTGCCCAGCATTCACGGCACCGCGGTCCGCATGGACAAAGCGATCGGCCTTTCCCAGTTGCCGCCGGACAGCAAGATCTGGCTCGACGGCCCGGTCCGGGCCGCGCTGGACAAGAGCATCCCGCAGGTCGGCGCCCCCGAAGCCTGGCGTTCCGGCCACACGGGCACAGGCACGACCGTGGCCGTGCTCGACACGGGAATCGACGCTTCGCACCCGGATCTGGCCGGCGCGGTTCTCAAGGCCGAGAACTTCTCCACCGCCACCACCGGACCGGACGACTACTTCGGGCATGGCACCCATGTCGCCTCGATCATCACCGGCGATCACCCCAAGTACCCGGGTGTCGCACCGGACACCAAGCTGTTGAACGGGAAGGTGGTCGACGACGCGGGTTTCGGCACGGAGTCGCAGGTCATCGCCGGGATGCAGTGGGCCACTGCGCAGGGCGCGGACGTGGTCAACATGAGCCTCTCCTTCTTCTCCCCCAGTGACGGCACTGATCCGTTGTCCCAGGCAGTCGACCGGCTCACCGCCGAGACGGGGACGTTGTTCGTGATCGCGGCGGGCAATAACCCCATCCAGCCACCAGCCCCTCCGGGCGCGGCGGATTCAGCGCTGACCGTCGGGGCGGTGGACCACAACGACCAGCTCGCCGAGTTCTCCACTCGCGGCCCGCGGTTCGGGGACGACGCCATCAAACCGGACATGACCGCGCCGGGCGTGGGCATCGCCGCCGCCAAGACCCGGCACGGAACCACGGGCGAGCCCGTCGACGACACCCACGTCCGTAAGTCCGGAACCTCGATGGCCACACCGCATGTCGCTGGGGCCGCGGCGATCCTGGCCGGGCAGCACCCGGACTGGGGACCCGAGCGGATCAAGGCCACGCTGATGGGCAGCGCGAAGCCGCATCCCACGCTGTCGGTGTTCGAGCAGGGCGCGGGACGGCTCGACGTCGCACGCGCGGTCAGCCAGACCCTCCAGGCGGTACCGGCAAGTATCAGCGCAGGCGTGGCGCGATGGCCACACCACGACGACGTGCCGATCACGAAAACCTTGACGTACCACAACTCCGGCACGGTGCCGATCACCGCGTCGCCGACCATCGAGATCCGCGACCCGGCTGGAAACCCTGCCCCCGCAGGCATGTTCACCTTCTCACCGAGCACTGTCACCATCCCAGCGGGCGGCCAGGCACAGGTCACGGTGACGATCGACACCAGGATCACCGCACCGGACGGGCTCTACAGCGGTGTCGTCCTGACGGGTGACATTCGCACACCGATTGCGGTCAACCGCGAGCTCGAGAGCTACGACGTCACCGTCCGGTTCATCGGCCTGGACGGCAATCCGACGCCTGACTACAGCTACACGTTCACCGACCTCGACCGGGCAAAATCAGTCGCGAAGCACAACGCGTCCGGCACAGTCGTCGCGAGACTTGCCAAAGGAGTCCACTACTTCCATGCGGCGGTACGAACACCCGCTGGAACGGCCCTTGCCAGCGAGCCCGAGTACGTGGTCGCCAGGGATTCCTCGTTCACTGTGGACACTCGAACCGCCAGGCCCGCGGGGTTCACTGTGGACAACCCAGGAGCGAGACCTGGCGTGATGACCATCCGGACCGACCGGGGCATGCCTTCAGGACAGGCGATCTCCGACGAATACACGATCAAGTACCACGGCGCCCTGTCCGTGCTGCCGTCGCGAACCTCCGCGCCACCAGGACAGTTCACGTACATCGCTGAATCCCGGATGGCAGAACCGGACGGCAAGAGTGGCTTCACCACCACCACGTATCTTTACAATTTGCGCCAGACTACGGACCGGCGCGTACCCGCGGAGCCGATGCACCGGGTCCACGACAGCCAACTGGTGAAGGTGCGCTCAGAACACGCCACCACAGCGCCAGGCAAGTACGGCGACCGGGAATCGGTGGTCGTCAAACAACTGCCGTACACGCTGAACGAGTTCTACACACCCGGCGTCCCGTGGGAGGGGAACTTCACCCAACTCGATTCCGCGAGGCGGGACACTCACGCTTTCCGGGCCACTCCCCGTGTTTTCACCGAGGACACCAGCGAGAAATGGAACTTCGGCGTGTTCGGGCCCGCCCTGCCCACCGAGGGGCGGAGCCGCTCGTTCAGGATCGACAACCTGCTCGTGGTCAACGTCGGACTGGCCACCGACCAGTCACCCAACCGGTACGGCACCGCCGGCGACCTGTTCGGCACGGCCGACGGCACCGGCAGCACCACGCTCTACCTGGACGGCAAACCACTCAGCACAACACCGTACGGCGGGTTCGTGGCATTCAACGTCCCACCAGGGCTTCGGACTTACTCCGTACACAGCGAATCCCGCAACCCACTGAGCCTGTCCGGCACTGTCACCGCGGACTGGACATTCACATCGGACACCACACCGGCCTCCGTCCCGAAACCACTGCCCCTGCTGACAGTCCGGTTCACACCCGCACTCAACGCGTACAACCAGGCGCCTCGCGCCATCCCAACAGTGGTCCCGATAACTGTGGAGCACAACGCCGACGCAACAGCAGGGAAACCTGCCGTGCAGGTCTCGCACGACAACGGGACAACCTGGAAACCTGTGCCTGTGCTGACCGTGAACGGCAAGCGGTTCACGATCCTCACCCACCCAGCGGGCGCGAAATCGGTATCCCTCAAAGCATCCGCCCGCGACGCCGACGGAAACTCAGTCGATCAGACGATTCTGAACGCATTCCACCTGAGGTGAGCACGTGAGCGTCGGAGATCAGAAAGGACACTGCTTCGCTTGCGGATGTCATCGGTTACAGGACAACGAAAATCAGCGGTCAGGGGTGGCCGGTAGCGCAAGGGCCAGCGCCCTCGGCCCGTCGAGGAACATCAGGCCTCGCTGGGCGAACTCGCCGAACACGTCCTGGATCGTGTCCACTGCCATGGTCAGCTGGAGCTTGTCGCGGACCGCCCGCGCCGACATCGGCCGTTCACCACATGCGACATAGATCTCGGCGAGGGTGTCCTCGAAGCAGTAGGTGCCTTGCCGTCCCGGTCTCGTGTCGTGGATCTGCAGAAAGCCCGGCGCCGACGAGTACGTCAGGCTGGGGATCTCCGAGCCGGTCCAGGCATCCGCCCAGTCCTTGGCGGCGTCGGCCAGGCGGTCGTACACGGTGTCGGGCAACGGGTCGGTCAGCGCGTACTCGAAGAAGTAAGCCACCCGATCGAGGTCGACGCCGTTCGGGTAGACCGCTCGGTAACTGGGTTCGGGTCCGGTGTGACGCCGGCTCATCAGGCCAGGATCGGTGAACAGCGGGCTGAACCGCTCGAGCCAGATCCGGCTCGCGCCCGTGGGCGGCTGCAGGTGGACCAGGTGCGGCACCGCGGCCACTTGCTCGGCGTAGTCCTGCTCGGTCTCCCCCGGAAATCCCCACAGCAGGTTCCATTCGACCTGGATGCCGTAGTAACGGGCCCAGCGCAGCAGACTGACGTTCTGCGCGGCCGTGACTCCCTTACGCATGAGCCGGAGCACATGCGAGTTCAACGATTCCAGCCCCGGCTGCAGCCGCCGTACGCCCGCCTGTGCCAGCAGTCTGAGCTGGGCGCGGGTCAGGTTCGCCTTGACCTCGTAGAAGAGTTCGTAGTCCGTGTCGCGGTCGATCAGCATCGGCAGCAGCGTCTTGAGGTAGTCCAGCTCGAGGATGTTGTCCACGGCGGCGAAGCGGAAGCCGCGGTAGCGCCGGGTCAGGTGCGCGAGCTCGTCGAACACGCGCTGGGCGGACTTCGCGCGAAACCGCATCGACGTCCCGTTCAGCCCGCAGAACGTGCAGTGGTGCTTGGCGCCCCACCAGCATCCGCGTGCCGATTCGAACGGAATCCAGATATCACCTCGATCACTGTCGTGCAGCAGGCCGAGATGCTCAGCCCGCTCGAAGTACTCGTCGTAGTCCGGCACGGGCAGGTCGTCGAGCTTTTCCAGCAGCGGCACCTGCGGCGTGGTCTGGACGGTCTCGCCGACCCGGCGCGCGACACCGGGCACCGAGCCGACGTCGCCACCGGTGGCCAGCGAGTCCAGCAGCATCGGGAAAGCCACGTCCCCTTCCCCGATGACGGCCACGTCCACGGCGTCCACCGCGCGGACGTGCTCCACGCCCATGTCGCTGTCGAAGTTCGCGCCACCGAAGATCGTCACGATGCCCGGGTCGTGCTGCTTGATCCGGCGGGCCAGCGCGAACGATGCCGTGTTCTGCTGGAACGTGCAGGTGAAACCGACGGCCTTGGGCTCGTGGCGGACCAGCACGGCCAGCATCGAGTCCAGATAGGAGGGAACCTCCTCCAGCCTGGTCCGCAACAGCAGATCGCGCATCTCAGTGCGGGACCGCCCGGCCCCCGTCAGCTCTCCGGCGAAGTCGTCCACCCAGTCCGAGCCGGGATCGGGCGCCAGGTCACCGAAGGCGGCCAGCGAGAACAGCCAGTCGCCCAACTGCTGCCCGCGGTGCTCGGACAGCAGTTGGTACCGGTCGATCCCGACGCGGACCGCGAAGTCCACATTGGCGTGCAGCGTGCGGACGGGAAATCCGTTGGCCGTGCCGATGGCCTTCAGCAAGCCGATCTGGATCGAGGGCCGGTAAGCCTCCATGAACGGCATCGAGACAAGCGTGACGGGGTACGCACGACGCTGTTCGGGCGTGGAAAGCATCGTGGGCGAGGCGATCCCGGTCACTCGGCGGGACGCGAGCCGGGCCCGATGCTTCCGGGAACGGGCTTGACGCCCGGCCGCGCCGGGGTGAAGGCACTGGCGAACTGGTCGCGGATCGAGGACGGTGACGTCTGCACCGACACCACGACCGGGGCGTCCTGCTGCTCGGTCAGCGAGACGAGCGGGCTGGCCACGGTATCGCTCTCCGAACGCCGGATCGCGTCGGCCGCGACGCTGAACATGAACGCCAGCAACGCTTTCTCGCTCTCGGTGAGCTCCGGCTCCAGCCTGCCCAGCTTATGGGCGAGGCTGTCGATGTCCTGCTGGCTGATCGGAACATCGGGCATCTTAGGAATCTCCGCCTTTCACATCGTCGAGTTTGGACCTGATCTCATCGGCACCTGGGTGGCCGAAACCTTCGAACACGAGCAGGGCCCGCCGCCACGCGTCCCGCGCCAAGCCGAGATCTCCGTTGGCGTGGTGGGCATCCCCGACCCTGGTCAACGTGTCCGCCTCGTAGAACGGGACACCCAGCTCGCTCCACAGCTCCACGGCACGACCGTAGTAGAGCACTGCCTTGTCGTGCTTGCCGAGCCGTTGGTGGGCGTAGCCGAGACTGTCCAAAGTGTGCGCCTCGCCCGCCCGGTGGCCGGCCTGCCGGTGCAGAACCAGTGCCTGCGAGCAGTTGGCGATCGCGTGCTCGGTGTCCCCCAGCTGGGCGTAACACCAGCCGATCGCGTTGAGGCAGTCCGCGAGCCCGCCCTTGCTGCCCGACTCGGTGAACAACGTCGCGGCCTGCTGGGCGTGCGCCAGCGCCTCCCGGTGCTTGCCCTGCCGCTCCAGCACCCAGGTCAGGTGGAAATGGACGTGTGCCTGCCCGCTCTGGTCTCCCGACCGGCCGGAGTGCTCCAGCAGTTCCCGGTAGCCGGTATAGCCCTCGTCGTACCGGCGTTCGTGCCAGTGGCCCCGGCGGTCAAGGAAGGTCCCCAGCCCCCAGACCAACCGGCTGGTGACGGCGTCCAGCCGCGTCCGGTGTGGCAGGTCGACGCTCGCCAGCAGCACCGGCAACTCCGCAGCGAACCACGACAGGGCCGCCACCTCGTCGGCGGGTCCGGCCACCACGGCGCCCTCGACCGGCGGCACCGTGGCGAGCGGCTCACGGTCCGGGCTGATGAGCAGATCGGCGTACTGCGCGGTCCGCAGATAGTGGTACAGCACCCGCTGCAGCGCCGCCTGACGGTCCGAATCGGACTCGACGACTTCTGCTTCCTCGATGGCGAACGCACGCAGCAGGTCGTGGAAGCTGTATCGGCCGGGAGTGCGCTCGTCGACCAGATGGGCAGTGGCCAGCGCGGTCAACGCCGCACCGGCCGTGGCGAGGTTCTCACCCAGCAGGCTGGCGGCTGCCGCGATCGTGATGTCGGGTCCTGGATGACCACCCATCAACCGGAACAGCCGGGCCGGACCGGGCTCCAGCACACGGTACGACCAGGAGATGACTGCCCTCAGGTCCGTGGACTGGTCGTCGCCGCGGAACGCGTCGAGACCGGCCTGGTGCGCAGGAAGCTGACCGGCCAGCACGGCGAGCGGGAAGGCCGAGTAGAAGGCGGCACGAGCGGCGACGATGGTCAGGGCAAGGGGAAGTCCGGCGCAGGAGGCCAGCATCTCCTCGACCGCGTCCGGCTCAGCGCTCAGCCGGTGGTCGCCGAGGCGGCGGGACAGCATCTGGCGGGCCTCGTCGGTGTTGAACAGATCGAGGTTCAGCCGTTCGGCACCATCGACAGCCACCAGGCCGTTGAGCCAGTTACGGCTGGTCACAATCGTCAGGCAACCGTCGGACGCGGGCAGCAGCGGGCGTACCTGCTCGGCGGTCCCGGCGTTGTCCAGCACCACCAGCACCCGGCGGTCGCTCAGCACGCTGCGGAACAACGCCGCCCGCGCATCCACCTGCGGCGGGATCTGGATCGTCGGAACACCGAGCGCGTTGAGGAACGCCATGAGCGCGTCGCTCGGCTCCACGCGGGTCCCGGCCGCGTCGAACCCGCGCAGGTTC